>NZ_CP091527.1:0-5176451 GCF_021869705.1 Klebsiella sp. PCX | reverse complement strand
CATGTTTTATCAGGATCCTTTTGACGTCATTATCATTGGCGGGGGTCACGCAGGCACTGAGGCCGCAATGGCCGCAGCGCGTATGGGTCAACAGACCCTGCTTTTGACACACAATATCGACACGCTGGGGCAGATGAGCTGCAACCCGGCGATTGGCGGCATTGGGAAAGGACACCTGGTAAAAGAAGTGGACGCGCTCGGCGGTCTGATGGCCAAAGCGATCGATCAGGCAGGCATTCAGTTTAGGATACTAAACGCCAGCAAAGGCCCCGCGGTGCGCGCCACTCGCGCCCAGGCTGACCGCGTGCTGTACCGTCAGGCGGTACGCACTGCGCTGGAGAACCAGCCGAACCTGATGATCTTCCAGCAGGCAGTGGAAGATCTGATTGTCGAAAACGATCGTGTCGTAGGTGCGGTCACCCAGATGGGCCTCAAATTCCGAGCCAAAGCGGTGGTACTGACCGTCGGGACCTTCCTTGACGGCAAAATCCATATTGGTCTGGATAACTACAGCGGCGGACGCGCCGGCGATCCGCCGTCGATCCCGCTGTCTCGTCGCCTGCGTGAACTGCCGCTGCGCGTCAGCCGGCTGAAAACCGGAACCCCGCCGCGCATTGACGCGCGCACCATCGATTTCAGCGTGCTGGCGCAACAGCATGGCGATAACCCAATGCCGGTCTTCTCGTTTATGGGATCTGCCGATCAGCATCCGCGCCAGGTGCCGTGCTATATCACCCACACTAACGAGAAAACCCATGACGTGATCCGCAATAACCTCGATCGCAGCCCCATGTACGCCGGGGTGATCGAAGGGATCGGTCCACGCTACTGCCCGTCGATCGAAGACAAAGTCATGCGCTTTGCCGATCGTAACCAACATCAGATCTTCCTCGAACCGGAAGGCCTGACCTCAAACGAAATTTATCCGAACGGCATCTCCACCAGCCTGCCGTTCGATGTGCAAATGCAAATCGTCCGCTCAATGCAGGGGATGGAGAATGCGCGGATCGTCCGTCCTGGCTACGCTATTGAGTACGATTTCTTCGACCCGCGCGATCTGAAGCCGACGCTCGAGAGCAAATTCATTCAGGGTCTGTTCTTCGCCGGTCAGATCAACGGCACCACCGGTTATGAAGAAGCTGCGGCTCAGGGTCTGCTGGCCGGTCTTAACGCTGCTCGTTTCTCGGCGGAAAAAGAGGGCTGGGCACCGCGTCGCGATCAGGCCTACCTCGGCGTGCTGGTGGATGACCTGTGTACTCTGGGTACCAAAGAACCGTACCGCATGTTTACCTCTCGTGCAGAATATCGTCTGATGCTGCGCGAAGACAACGCCGACCTGCGTCTGACTGAGCAGGGGCGTGAGCTGGGTCTGGTGGATGATGAACGCTGGGCGCGTTACAACGAGAAGCTGGAAAGCATTGAGCGTGAACGCCAGCGCCTGAAATCGACCTGGGTGAACCCTCAGGCTGAGAGCGCTAACGAAGTGAACGCTCACCTGACCGCGCCGCTGTCGCGCGAAGCCAGCGGTGAAGATCTGCTGCGTCGTCCGGAAATGACCTACGAGCAGCTGGTTCAGCTCTCGCCGTTCGCGCCGGGGCTGGAAGATCGGCAGGCGGCTGAGCAGGTTGAGATCCAGGTGAAGTATGAAGGCTATATCGCGCGCCAGCAGGATGAGATCGAGAAACAGCAGCGCAACGAGAATACCTTGTTACCGGCGACACTCGACTACCGTCAGGTCACCGGACTGTCTAATGAAGTGATCGCTAAACTAAACGACCATAAACCGTCGTCGATAGGGCAGGCGTCACGTATTTCCGGGATCACCCCGGCGGCGATCTCTATTTTGCTGGTTTGGTTGAAAAAGCAGGGGATGCTGCGTCGCAGCGCCTGATAGCGGCAGCCTGCCGCGCTGATTTCCCAGTTGCATAATCAGCGTTCGCCTTTATCATTCCTGGCCCGGTAAGCGTTAGCGCCTCCGGGCTCATTATTTTTTGAAGGTACTTACCGTGCTCAACAAACTTTCTCGTCTGCTGGATGAAGCGGGTATTTTGCTCACCGATCACCAGAAAAATCTGCTGGTGGCTTACGTCGGGCTGCTCGATAAGTGGAACAAAGCCTATAACCTGACCTCCGTTCGCGATCCAAATGAGATGCTGGTGCGTCATATCCTGGACAGCATCGTCGTCGCGCCTTATCTGCAGGGCTCGCGCTTTATCGATGTCGGTACGGGACCGGGGCTGCCTGGGATCCCGTTGGCTATCGTGCGCCCGGAGTCGCATTTCACCCTGCTGGACAGCCTTGGCAAACGCGTGCGCTTCCTGCGTCAGGTGCAGCATGAGCTGAAGCTGGATAACGTTACCCCGGTGCAGAGCCGCGTGGAAGCTTTCCCGGCTGAGCCGCCGTTTGATGGCGTGATAAGCCGCGCCTTCGCATCGCTTAATGATATGGTGAGCTGGTGCCATCATTTGCCGGCCGCGAACGGTCACTTCTATGCGCTCAAAGGGTTAGCGCAAAAAGACGAAATGGAAAACCTGCCGGAAGGGTATGCCATAGCCGAGGTCATTGAGCTACATGTTCCTCAGCTGGAAGGGGAGCGGCACCTGGTGGTGATTACGCCAAAATCGAGTTAATTTTTATCAAAAAATGTGGAAAAAATGTGGCCCGTGAATGTTACAAAAATAAAGGACACCTCCCGTTCTTATCGGGCTGCATTTAACCATGTTTTTACTATGGTTTTTCTTGCGGTTAACTTAGCGTAACTGATTCACTGACAAAATAGTCAACTTTGAAAATATCAGGGTGCTAAAAATCGACAACGATAAACAGCATAGCGATGTTAAATTTTTATTATAAATGTCAATAAAAGGTTTTTATTGTATGTGGGGTTGTTTTAGATAATGTCCTCACTTTTTATCTTGAATATCAAAAGCATGAAAAATAGTGTTTTATGTCCTTGATTCATTAAAGGGCGCTTGAAATGTTTATTATGTGATCTAATGCACGCTTTAATTGCCGTGTTTCCACGTTATTTGCAGTTTTGTATGACCGCTCACAGAACGCTGAAATGCGCGGAAAGTTGTCCGTTGGAAAATAATTAAACATTTATTCACTATTTTGCTACTTATTGTTTGAAATCACGGGGCGTCACCGTATAATTTGTCCGCTTTTTGATGCTTGACTCTTCGTCTTAAAGGACGTTTTATACGACACGCGACATACCTCAAAGGGAGCAGGAGTAAAAACGTGATGTCAGTGTCGCTCTTGAGTCGAAACGTTGCTCGCAAGCTTCTGTTTATTCAGTTACTGGCAGTAATGGCAAGTGGACTGCTGTTCAGCCTCAAAGACCCCTTCTGGGGCATTTCCGCGGTATGCGGCGGTTTGGCAGTGGTTTTGCCAAATCTGATGTTTATGATTTTTGCCTGGCGTCATCAGGCGCATACACCAGCAAAAGGCCGTGTGGCCTGGACCTTCGCCTTCGGTGAAGCCTTCAAGGTGTTGCTGACCTTCGCCCTCCTGGCGGTGGCGCTGGCCGTTTTAAAAGTGGTATTTTTGCCACTGATCGTGACGTGGGTTTTGGTGCTGGTGGTACAAGTTCTGGCGCCAGCTGTAATCAACAACAAAGGGTAAAAGGCATCATGGCTTCAGAAAATATGACGCCGCAGGAATACATAGGTCACCATCTGAACAACCTTCAGATTGACCTGCGTACTTTCTCGCTGGTGGATCCGCACAACCCCCCGGCCACCTTCTGGACGCTCAACATTGACTCCATGTTCTTCTCGGTGGTTCTCGGTCTGCTGTTCCTGGCCATGTTCCGTAGCGTTGCTAAGAAAGCGACCAGCGGCGTACCAGGGAAATTCCAGACCTTCATCGAAATGATCATCGGCTTCGTCCATGGTAGCGTCAAAGACATGTACCATGGCAAGAGCAAGGTTATCGCGCCGCTGGCGCTGACCGTGTTCGTCTGGGTCTTCCTGATGAACCTGATGGACCTGCTGCCAATCGACCTGCTTCCTTATATCGGCGAACACATTTTCGGCCTGCCTGCACTGCGCGTGGTTCCGTCTGCTGACGTGAACATCACCCTGTCGATGGCGCTTGGCGTGTTCATCCTGATTCTTTTCTACAGCATCAAAATGAAAGGCGTGGGTGGGTTCGTTAAAGAACTGACCATGCAGCCGTTCAATCACTGGGCGTTCATTCCTGTCAACTTAATCCTTGAAGGGGTAAGCCTGCTGTCCAAACCGGTCTCTCTCGGTCTGCGACTGTTCGGCAACATGTATGCCGGTGAGCTGATTTTCATTCTGATTGCTGGTCTGTTGCCGTGGTGGTCACAGTGGGTTCTGAATGTGCCTTGGGCCATTTTCCACATCCTGATTATTACGCTGCAAGCCTTCATCTTCATGGTTCTGACGATTGTCTATCTGTCGATGGCGTCTGAAGAGCATTGATTTTTACCAACACTACTACGTTTTAACTGAAACAAACTGGAGACTGTCATGGAAAACCTGAATATGGATCTGCTGTACATGGCTGCCGCTGTGATGATGGGTCTGGCGGCAATCGGTGCTGCGATCGGTATCGGCATCCTCGGAGGTAAATTCCTGGAAGGCGCAGCGCGTCAGCCGGATCTGATCCCTCTGCTGCGTACTCAGTTCTTTATCGTTATGGGTCTGGTGGATGCTATCCCGATGATCGCTGTAGGTCTGGGTCTGTACGTGATGTTCGCCGTCGCGTAGTAAGTTGTTAGAAACCTAAGCCACAGAGTTAATTAAAGAGGTATTGTGCTGTGAACATGAACGCAACAATCCTCGGCCAGGCCATCGCGTTTGTTATCTTCGTATGGTTCTGCATGAAGTACGTATGGCCGCCTTTAATGGCTGCCATCGAAAAACGCCAGAAAGAGATTTCTGACGGTTTAGCTTCTGCAGAACGCGCTAAGAAAGATTTGGACCTTGCACAGGCCAACGCGACCGACCAGCTGAAAAAAGCGAAAGCGGAAGCCCAGGTAATCATTGAGCAGGCGAACAAGCGCCGCTCTCAGATTCTGGACGAAGCTAAAGCTGAAGCAGAACAGGAACGCACCAAAATCGTTGCACAAGCGCAGGCTGAAATTGATGCTGAGCGTAAACGTGCACGCGAGGAGCTGCGTAAGCAGGTCGCTATCCTGGCTGTTGCTGGCGCCGAGAAGATCATCGAACGTTCCGTGGATGAAGCTGCTAACAGCGACATCGTGGATAAACTTGTCGCTGAACTGTAAGGAGGGAGGGGCTGATGTCTGAATTTGTAACGGTAGCTCGCCCCTACGCCAAAGCAGCTTTTGACTTTGCCGTCGAACACAACAGTGTTGAACGCTGGCAGGATATGCTGGCGTTTGCCGCCGAAGTGACCAAAAACGATCAAATGGCAGAGCTTCTCTCCGGTGCTTTGGCGCCGGAAACGCTCTCAGAAGCGTTTATCGCTATCTGCGGCGAGCAACTTGACGAAAACGGCCAGAACCTGATTAAGGTGATGGCGGAAAATAATCGTCTGAAGGTGCTCCCGGACGTTCTTGAGCAATTCATTCACCTGCGCGCGGCCAGTGAGGCCATCGCAGAGGTAGAAGTCATATCTGCCAACCAACTGAGTGATGAACAGCTTGCCAGGATCGTCAGCGCGATGGAAAAACGTCTGTCACGCAAAGTTAAGCTGAATTGCAAAATCGATAAGTCTGTTATGGCAGGTATTATCATCCGTGCGGGTGATATGGTCATTGATGGCAGCGTACGCGGCCGTCTTGATCGCCTTGCAGACGTCTTGCAGTCTTAAGGGGACTGGAGCATGCAACTGAATTCCACCGAAATCAGCGAACTGATCAAGCAGCGCATTGCTCAGTTCAATGTTGTGAGCGAAGCTCATAACGAAGGTACTATTGTTTCTGTAAGTGACGGTGTTATCCGCATCCACGGCCTTGCCGAATGTATGCAGGGTGAGATGATCTCCCTGCCGGGTAACCGTTACGCTATCGCACTGAACCTGGAGCGCGACTCCGTCGGTGCGGTGGTGATGGGTCCGTACGCTGACCTCGCCGAAGGCATGAAGGTGAAATGTACTGGCCGTATCCTGGAAGTTCCGGTTGGTCGTGGCCTGCTGGGCCGCGTGGTTAACACCCTGGGCGCGCCAATTGATGGTAAAGGTCCGCTGGAAAACGACGGTTTCTCCGCCGTTGAAGCGATCGCGCCGGGCGTAATCGAACGTCAGTCCGTCGATCAGCCGGTACAGACCGGTTATAAATCCGTTGACGCCATGATCCCAATCGGTCGTGGTCAGCGTGAACTGATCATCGGCGACCGTCAGACCGGTAAAACTGCGCTGGCTATCGATGCCATCATCAACCAGCGTGATTCCGGCATCAAGTGCGTCTATGTTGCTATCGGCCAGAAAGCGTCCACCATCTCTAACGTGGTGCGTAAACTGGAAGAGCACGGCGCGCTGGCTAACACCATCGTGGTGGTAGCGACTGCATCCGAATCTGCTGCACTGCAATACCTGGCGCCATACGCCGGTTGCGCAATGGGCGAATACTTCCGCGACCGCGGTGAAGATGCGCTGATCGTTTACGATGACCTGTCTAAACAGGCTGTTGCTTATCGTCAGATCTCCCTGCTGCTCCGTCGTCCGCCAGGACGTGAAGCGTTCCCGGGCGACGTATTCTACCTCCACTCTCGTCTGCTGGAGCGTGCTGCGCGTGTTAACGCCGAATACGTTGAAGCCTTCACCAAAGGTGAAGTGAAAGGGAAAACCGGTTCTCTGACCGCGCTGCCGATTATCGAAACCCAGGCGGGTGACGTTTCCGCGTTCGTTCCGACCAACGTAATCTCCATTACCGATGGTCAGATCTTCCTGGAAACCAACCTGTTCAACGCCGGTATTCGTCCTGCGGTTAACCCGGGTATCTCGGTATCCCGTGTGGGTGGTGCAGCGCAGACCAAGATCATGAAGAAACTGTCCGGTGGTATCCGTACCGCGCTGGCGCAGTATCGTGAACTGGCGGCGTTCTCCCAGTTTGCATCCGACCTTGACGATGCAACCCGCAAACAGCTGGACCACGGTCAGAAAGTGACCGAACTGCTGAAACAGAAACAGTATGCGCCGATGTCCGTCGCGCAGCAGTCTCTGGTTCTGTTCGCAGCAGAACGTGGTTATCTGGCTGATGTAGAACTGGCGAAAATCGGTAGCTTCGAAGCCGCACTGCTGGCTTACGTCGACCGTGATCACGCTCCGCTGATGCAAGAGATTAACCAGTCCGGTGGCTATAACGACGAAATCGAAGGCAAGCTGAAAGGCATCCTCGATTCCTTCAAAGCAACCCAGTCCTGGTAACGTCTGGCGGTCTGTCTTAGGGCAGGCCGCAAGGCATTGAGGAGAAGCTCATGGCCGGCGCAAAAGAGATACGTAGTAAGATCGCAAGCGTCCAGAACACGCAAAAGATCACTAAAGCGATGGAGATGGTCGCCGCTTCCAAAATGCGTAAATCGCAGGAGCGCATGGCGGCCAGCCGTCCTTACGCAGATACTATGCGCAAAGTGATTGGTCACCTTGCGAACGGTAATCTGGAATATAAGCACCCTTACCTGGAAGAACGCGACGTTAAGCGCGTGGGCTACCTGGTGGTGTCGACCGACCGTGGTTTGTGCGGCGGCTTGAACATTAACCTGTTCAAGAAACTGCTGGCGGAAATGAAAGCATGGTCCGATAAAGGCGTTCAGTGCGACCTCGCAATGATCGGCTCTAAGGGCGTCTCTTTCTTTAACTCCGTTGGCGGCAACGTTGTTGCACAGGTGACCGGTATGGGGGATAACCCATCCCTGTCCGAACTGATCGGCCCGGTAAAAGTGATGTTGCAGGCCTATGATGAAGGCCGTCTGGACAAGCTGTACGTTGTCAGCAACAAATTTATTAACACCATGTCTCAGGTTCCGACGATCACTCAGCTGCTGCCGTTACCGGCATCAGAAGACGCTGATCTGAAACGTAAATCCTGGGATTACCTGTATGAGCCCGATCCGAAAGCGCTGCTGGATACCCTCCTGCGCCGCTACGTCGAATCTCAGGTTTATCAGGGCGTGGTTGAAAACCTGGCCAGCGAGCAGGCCGCCCGTATGGTGGCGATGAAAGCCGCGACCGATAATGGCGGCAGCCTGATTAAAGAGCTGCAGTTGGTATACAACAAAGCTCGTCAGGCCAGCATTACTCAGGAACTCACCGAGATCGTCTCGGGGGCCGCCGCGGTTTAACCAGGTTATTTCGTAGAGGATTTAAGATGGCTACTGGAAAGATTGTCCAGGTAATCGGCGCCGTGGTCGACGTCGAGTTCCCTCAGGATGCCGTACCACGCGTGTACGAAGCCCTTGAGGTACAGAATGGTAATGAAGTTCTGGTGCTGGAAGTTCAGCAGCAGCTGGGCGGCGGTATCGTGCGTACCATCGCCATGGGTTCTTCCGATGGTCTGCGCCGCGGTCTGGATGTAAAAGACCTCGAGCACCCGATCGAAGTCCCGGTTGGTAAAGCTACGCTGGGTCGTATCATGAACGTACTGGGTCAACCGGTCGACATGAAAGGCGACATCGGCGAAGAAGAGCGTTGGGCTATCCACCGCGCAGCACCGTCCTATGAAGAGCTGTCCAGCTCTCAGGAACTGCTGGAAACCGGCATCAAAGTTATCGACCTGATGTGTCCGTTCGCGAAGGGCGGTAAAGTCGGTCTGTTCGGTGGTGCGGGTGTCGGTAAAACCGTAAACATGATGGAGCTGATCCGTAACATCGCGATCGAGCACTCCGGTTACTCCGTGTTTGCGGGCGTAGGTGAGCGTACTCGTGAGGGTAACGACTTCTACCACGAAATGACCGATTCCAACGTTATCGATAAAGTATCCCTGGTGTACGGCCAGATGAACGAGCCGCCGGGAAACCGTCTGCGCGTTGCGCTGACCGGCCTGACCATGGCTGAGAAATTCCGTGACGAAGGTCGTGACGTACTGCTGTTCGTCGATAACATCTATCGTTACACCCTGGCCGGTACGGAAGTATCCGCACTGCTGGGTCGTATGCCTTCAGCGGTAGGTTATCAGCCGACCCTGGCGGAAGAGATGGGCGTTCTGCAGGAACGTATCACCTCCACCAAAACCGGTTCTATCACCTCCGTACAGGCGGTATACGTACCGGCGGATGACTTAACTGACCCATCCCCAGCCACTACCTTTGCTCACTTAGATGCAACCGTAGTACTGAGCCGTCAGATCGCTTCCCTGGGTATCTACCCGGCTGTTGACCCGCTGGACTCCACCAGCCGTCAGCTGGATCCGCTGGTTGTTGGTCAGGAACACTACGACACCGCGCGTGGCGTGCAGTCCATCCTGCAGCGTTATCAGGAACTGAAAGACATCATCGCCATCCTCGGTATGGACGAACTGTCTGAAGAAGACAAACTGGTGGTAGCTCGCGCACGTAAGATCCAGCGCTTCCTGTCCCAGCCGTTCTTCGTGGCTGAAGTCTTTACCGGTTCTCCGGGCAAATACGTGGCGCTGAAAGACACCATCCGTGGCTTTAAAGGCATCATGGAAGGCGAATACGATCACCTGCCAGAGCAGGCGTTCTACATGGTCGGTTCCATCGACGAAGCCGTGGAAAAAGCCAAAAAACTTTAACGCCTTAATCGGAGGGTGATATGGCAATGACTTACCACCTGGACGTCGTCAGCGCAGAGCAACAAATGTTCTCTGGTCTGGTCGAAAAAATCCAGGTAACGGGTAGCGAAGGTGAACTGGGTATTTACCCGGGACACGCACCGCTGCTCACCGCCATTAAGCCTGGTATGATTCGCATCGTTAAACAGCACGGTCATGAAGAGTTTATCTATCTGTCCGGCGGCATTCTTGAAGTGCAGCCTGGCAGCGTGACCGTCCTGGCGGATACCGCAATTCGTGGTCAGGACCTCGACGAAGCGCGAGCGCTGGAAGCGAAACGCAAAGCGGAAGAGCACATTAAGAGCTCTCACGGCGATGTGGATTACGCTCAGGCGTCTGCGGAACTGGCCAAAGCGATCGCTAAACTGCGCGTTATCGAGTTGACCAAAAAAGCGATGTAACACCGGCTTGAACGTAAAAAGCCAGTCTGGTTTCCAGGCTGGCTTTTTTTATGCCCAGCTGCTGACGAGCGGATGAAGTGAAAACAGAATTCACCCTTAATTGTTATTGATTAGTTAAATGATGAAGCGTAGACTCTATTTTATGTGATGCATATCACATAAAATAGCGTTATCAAACTGCACCTGCGTCAGGAAATCATCATGAAACTGTTCCATAAAATCATCGCTAAATTTAGCGTCCTGAGCTTCTAAGCTCCGCGCTATCCCCCCGCTGACACGACGTATCGCCCATGAAAACGACAACACTGGCGATGTGAAACCGGGCAAAGAAGGTCACCTGACGGTGGCCTTTCGTTTTTTATCGCTACATCAATCACTTTGCCGCCCTCCCCCGCCAGCGACTGGCGACGATTATCCTGGTTCTTCCCGCTGTGGGTACTGAAAATCGCTTTCCGCAGCGGCTTTATTCAGGTGGCGAAAAAACAGCAAAAGCAGTGAGATAGTCAATGATTATCCTCCCTGCCCTCCTTTTTCAGCGTTAAACTGATTTGCAGTGGTTAAAAATAGCGTCATAAAATGGTGTATAGCAGTGAGCCTGGACGTTTTCTCCACGTCTCGTTTTATGATGAAAAATATGTAGAAATTTCAACGTGAAAGGCTTTTACTTTTCGTTCTAACTACCGTCAGGATGAGTATGTCAAATAGTGCGATGAGCGTGGTTATCCTTGCCGCAGGCAAAGGGACCCGCATGTATTCCGATCTTCCTAAGGTGCTGCATACCCTGGCCGGGAAGCCAATGGTGCAGCATGTCATTGATGCCGCTAACGATTTAGGCGCATGTGTGGTACACCTGGTGTATGGCCACGGTGGCGATCTGCTGCGTCAGACGCTGCATGAAGACAACCTGAACTGGGTGCTGCAGGCCGAGCAGCTTGGAACCGGGCACGCCATGCAGCAGGCGGCGCCGTTCTTCAATGATGATGAAGACATCCTGATGCTCTACGGCGATGTGCCGCTGATCTCCGTCGAGACGCTACAGCGCCTGCGCGCCGCGAAGCCGCAGGGCGGGATTGGTCTGCTGACCGTGAAGCTGGATGATCCAACCGGCTACGGCCGCATTACCCGTGAAAATGGCCAGGTGACGGGCATCGTTGAGCACAAAGATGCCAGCGAGGCGCAGCGCCAGATTCAGGAAATTAACACTGGGATCCTGATCGCCGGCGGAGCGGACCTCAAGCGCTGGCTGGCGAATCTCACCAATAACAACGCCCAGGGCGAATACTACATCACCGATATCATCGCCATGGCGCATCAGGAAGGTCGCGAGATCGTTGCCGTGCATCCCCAGCGCCTGAGCGAAGTCGAAGGCGTCAACAACCGCTTGCAGCTTGCGCGCCTGGAGCGCGTCTACCAGGCTGAGCAAGCGGAAAAGCTGCTGCTGGCGGGAGTGATGCTGCGCGATCCGGCGCGTTTCGATCTGCGCGGTACGCTGCAGCACGGGCGCGATGTAGAGATCGATACTAACGTTATTCTGGAAGGCAACGTGGTGTTGGGCGATCGTGTGAAAATCGGCGCCGGCTGCGTGATCAAAAACAGCACCATCGGCGATGATTGCGAAATCAGCCCCTACAGCGTGGTGGAAGATGCCCAGCTGCAGGCGGCCTGCACCATCGGCCCATTTGCCCGTCTGCGCCCGGGCGCCGAACTGCTGGAAGGCGCCCACGTTGGCAACTTCGTGGAAATGAAAAAAGCGCGTCTCGGCAAAGGCTCCAAGGCGGGTCATCTGACCTATCTGGGCGATGCGGAGATCGGTGATAACGTCAATATCGGCGCGGGCACCATCACCTGCAACTATGATGGCGCGAATAAACATAAAACGATTATTGGCGACGATGTCTTTGTCGGCTCGGACACCCAGCTGGTGGCCCCGGTTACGGTAGGCAACGGCGTCACTATCGCCGCCGGCACCACCGTCACACGCAATATCGCCGATAACGAACTGGTGTTGAGCCGCGTGCCGCAGGTCCATAAGCAGGGCTGGCAGCGTCCGGTGAAGAAAAAATGAACAGAATTGTCGCCGGGGGTGTACAACGCCCGGCGAACCAGGATGAGAGGGTCAACATAGATCCCCGTCCGCAGGCAGTACCATAACAATAACCCCACTCTCTACAAGGCTCGGGGCGCCCGGAAAACGGGCAAATACAGGTCAGCGACAACGCATGGCATATCGCCATTATCAGGAAATTTAACTATGTGTGGAATTGTTGGCGCAGTCGCGCAGCGTGATATTGCTGAAATCCTTCTCGAAGGTTTACGTCGTCTGGAATACCGTGGCTATGACTCTGCCGGTCTGGCGGTAGTCGACAGCGAAGGTCATATGACCCGCGTGCGTCGCCTGGGTAAGGTACAGATGCTGGCTCAGGCGGTCGAAGAGCAACCGTTACACGGTGGTACCGGGATCGCCCATACTCGCTGGGCGACGCACGGCGAACCGTCTGAGAGCAATGCGCATCCGCATGTTTCTGAACACATTGTGGTGGTCCATAACGGGATCATCGAAAACCACGAGCCGCTGCGCGCATTGCTGCAGTCTCGCGGCTATGTCTTCGTCACTGAGACCGATACCGAAGTTATCGCCCATCTGGTGCACTGGGAGCTGGAACAAGGTGGAACCTTGCGTGAAGCCGTGCTGCGCGCCATCCCGCAGCTGCGCGGCGCTTACGGCACCGTGATCATGGATACCCGCGACCCGGGTACCCTGCTGGCGGCCCGCTCCGGTAGCCCGCTGGTTATCGGTCTGGGCATGGGGGAAAACTTTATCGCCTCCGACCAGCTGGCGCTGCTGCCGGTTACCCGCCGCTTCATCTTCCTTGAAGAAGGCGACATTGCGGAAGTGACTCGTCGCTCGGTAGTGATTTTCGATAAATCCGCTGCGCAAGTGAAGCGCCAGGAGATCGAATCCAATCTGCAATATGATGCCGGCGATAAAGGTATCTATCGCCACTATATGCAGAAAGAGATTTTCGAACAGCCGAATGCGATTAAGAACACCCTGACCGGGCGAATCAGCCACGGCGAAGTCGATCTCAGCGAGCTGGGACCGAACGCCAATGAAATGCTGGCTCAGGTTGAACATATTCAGATTGTTGCCTGCGGGACCTCCTATAACTCCGGGATGGTTTCCCGCTACTGGTTCGAGGCGTTAGCCGGCGTGCCGTGCGATGTGGAAATCGCCTCCGAATTCCGCTATCGGAAGTCTGCGGTGCGTCGTAACAGCCTGATGATCACCCTTTCCCAGTCTGGTGAAACCGCCGATACCCTGGCGGCGCTGCGTTTGTCGAAAGAGCTGGGCTATCTCGGCTCGCTGGCCATCTGCAACGTGCCGGGCTCGTCGCTGGTGCGTGAATCCGATCTGGCGCTGATGACCAAAGCCGGAACGGAAATTGGTGTGGCCTCGACCAAGGCCTTTACCACTCAGCTGACGGTGCTGCTGATGCTGGTGGCGAAACTGGCGCGATTGAAAGGCCAGGATGCGTCCATTGAGCATGATATCGTCCACGGCCTGCAGGCGCTGCCGAACCGTATTGAGCAGATGCTCTCCCAGGACAAGCGTATTGAGCAGCTGGCAGAGCGTTTCTCTGATAAGCATCATGCGCTGTTCCTTGGCCGTGGCGATCAGTACCCGATCGCTATGGAAGGGGCGCTGAAGCTGAAAGAGATCTCCTATATTCACGCGGAAGCCTACGCGGCAGGCGAGCTTAAGCACGGCCCGCTGGCGCTGATTGATGCGGAAATGCCGGTGATCGTAGTGGCGCCGAACAATGAGCTGCTGGAAAAACTGAAATCCAACATCGAAGAGGTTCGCGCCCGCGGCGGTGAGCTGTACGTTTTCGCCGACGGTGACGCCGGCTTCAACGGCAGCGACAACATGCACATCATTGAGATGCCGCATGTCGAAGAGAGCATCGCGCCTATCTTCTACACCGTACCGCTGCAGCTGCTGGCTTATCACGTTGCGCTGATCAAAGGCACTGACGTTGATCAGCCGCGTAACCTGGCGAAATCGGTCACGGTTGAGTAACGTATTATCTCTTTTGCAAAGGGCTGCCGGCGGCGGCCCTTTTTTATTTTTACCTGCTGTTTTTCGCCGATCTTGTGCGCAATATCTGGGGAGGCGATAGATGACAAACGATCGTTTTGCTCTGCGATTTCGCTGTCATAAAAAGAAAATTATTCTGTCATTGTGTGGTCATGCTAGTAGATAACCATTTGAGTTATAAGCGTATTATTTGACGTGAAATCCCCCCTCCCGGCGTGTCATAAAACTGTCATAATTCGTACATTTTACTGTCACCTCTTTGACCTATTTTGCTCACCATAGCCTCGAAACAATGATTTACGAATCCCAGCAGGAGACATTATGAACGTTATGCGTACCACCGTCGCAACAGTTGTCGCCGCGACCTTATCGATGAGCGCTTTCTCTGCTTTCGCAGCAGCAAGCCTGACTGGCGCAGGTGCAACTTTTCCTGCGCCGGTGTATGCCAAATGGGCTGACACCTATCAGAAAGAAACTGGCAATAAAGTGAACTACCAGGGTATTGGTTCCTCTGGTGGCGTTAAACAGATTATTGCCAACACCGTGGATTTCGGTGCTTCTGATGCTCCGCTGGCTGATGACAAACTGACCCAGGAAGGCCTGTTCCAGTTCCCGACCGTGATTGGCGGCGTGGTGCTGGCGGTTAACCTGCCTGGCGTGAAATCCGGCGAGCTGGTGCTGGATGGCAAAACCCTCGGCGATATCTACCTGGGTAAAATTAAAAAATGGGATGACGAAGCGATCGCTAAGCTCAACCCGGGTCTGAAGCTGCCGTCGCAGAATATCGCCGTGGTTCGCCGCGCCGATGGTTCCGGTACCTCCTTCGTCTTCACCAGCTACCTGTCCAAAGTGAATGAAGAGTGGAAATCGAAAATCGGCGCAGGCTCTACCGTTAACTGGCCAACCGGTCTGGGCGGTAAAGGCAACGACGGTATCGCCGCTTTTGTTCAGCGTCTGCCGGGCTCGATTGGTTACGTCGAATACGCTTACGCCAAGCAAAACAACCTGGCGTACACCAAACTGGTCTCTGCCGACGGCAAGCCGGTTAGCCCGACTGAAGACAACTTCGCTAACGCCGCAAAAGGCGTTGACTGGAGCAAGTCTTTCGCTCAGGACCTGACTAACCAGAAAGGTGAAAACGCATGGCCGATCACCTCAACCACCTTCATCCTGGTGCATAAGGCGACGAACAAGCCTGAGCAGACCGCAGAAGTGCTGAAGTTCTTTGACTGGGCGTATAAAAACGGCGGGAAAGAAGCCAATGCGCTGGATTACGCGACGCTGCCGGAAAGCGTGGTAGAGCAGGTTCGTGCGGCATGGAAAACCAACGTCAAAGACAGCAGCGGTAAAGCGCTGTACTAACAGTAGATTTTTGACGAAGATGGCGGGGGCGTTCAGGCGCTGCCCGCCCTACGGTTCAGACTGTAGGCCCGGGAGCCAACGCCACCGGGCATTTATTCGAACAAGTTTTAATACGTAAAGAGTAATCTATGGCTGCAACCAAGCCTGCATTTACCCCTCCGGGGAAAAAGGGTGACATAATTTTCAGTGCGCTGGTAAAACTGGCTGCGCTGATTGTGCTATTGATGCTGGGCGGCATCATCGTTTCCCTGATCATCTCTTCCTGGCCGAGCATTCAAAAGTTTGGCTTTGCCTTTTTGTGGACCAAAGAGTGGGATGCGCCCAACGAAATCTTCGGCGCGCTGGTGCCGATCTACGGAACTCTGGTGACCTCCTTTATCGCGCTGCTGATCGCCGTCCCGGTGAGCTTCGGCATCGCGCTGTTTCTGACTGAACTGTCCCCCGCCTGGCTCAAGCGCCCATTGGGCATTGCGATTGAGCTGCTGGCGGCAATCCCGAGTATCGTGTACGGCATGTGGGGCTTGTTTATTTTCGCCCCGCTGTTTGCGACTTACTTTCAGGAGCCGGTGGGGAACGTCCTGTCGACCATCCCGTTCGTCGGCGCGCTGTTTGCCGGTCCGGCGTTTGGGATTGGCATTCTCGCCGCTGGCGTCATTCTGGCCATCATGATCATCCCTTATATCGCCGCGGTCATGCGCGATGTTTTCGAACAGACGCCGGTGATGATGAAAGAGTCGGCCTATGGCATCGGCTGCACCACCTGGGAAGTGATCTGGCGCATCGTTTTACCGTTCACCAAAAACGGGGTGATCGGCGGCGTGATGCTCGGTCTGGGCCGTGCGCTGGGTGAAACCATGGCGGTCACCTTTATCATCGGCAACACCTACCAGCTCGACAGCATATCGCTGTATATGCCGGGGAACAGCATTACCTCCGCGCTGGCCAACGAATTCGCCGAAGCGGAAACCGGCCTGCACGTGGCGGCGCTAATGGAGCTGGGCCTGATCCTGTTCGTTATCACCTTTATCGTTCTGGCGGCGTCGAAGTTTATGATTATGCGCCTCGCGAAGAATGAGGGGGCACGCTAATGGCGACCATTGAAATGCAAAGCACCGCCGAGCTGGCGGAGTCCCGCCGCAAGATGCAGGCCAAACGCCGCATGAAGAACCGTATCGCTCTGGCGCTGTCGATGGCCACCATGGCGTTTGGTTTGTTCTGGCTTATCTGGATCCTGATGGCGACGATAACCCGCGGCTTCGACGGCATGAGTCTGGCGCTGTTTACCGAAATGACGCCGCCGCCGAATACCGCGGGCGGTGGTCTGGCCAATGCCCTCGCCGGCAGCGGCCTGCTGATCCTGTGGGCAACCGTCTTTGGTACGCCGCTGGGTATCCTCGCCGGAATTTATTTGGCGGAGTATGGCCGCAAGTCGGTGCTGGCTGAAATTATCCGCTTTATCAACGATATTCTGCTTTCCGCGCCGTCTATCGTGGTCGGCCTGTTCGTCTACACCATCGTGGTGGCGCAGATGCAGCATTTCTCCGGCTGGGCGGGCGTTATCGCCCTGGCGCTGCTGCAGGTGCCTATCGTTATTCGTACCACCGAAAACATGCTGAAACTGGTGCCGGATAGCCTGCGTGAAGCGGCCTATGCGCTGGGGACGCCGAAGTGGAAGATGATCTCGGCGATCACCCTGAAAGCCTCCGTCTCAGGGATTATGACCGGGATCCTGCTGGCTATCGCCCGTATCGCTGGGGAAACGGCGCCCTTGCTGTTCACCGCGTTGTCTAACCAGTTCTGGAGCACCGACATGATGCAGCCGATTGCCAACCTGCCGGTGACCATTTTCAAATTTGCCATGAGTCCGTTTGCGGAGTGGCAGCAACTGGCATGGGCCGGGGTATTGATTATCACCCTGTGCGTCTTGCTGCTGAACATCCTGGCGCGCGTTATCTTCGCCAAGAAGAAACACGGTTAATTTTTTGCGGCGCAGCCACGGCTGCGCTGAATGAGGAAGAGATTGAGATGAGTATGGTGAATACAGCTCCGGGTAAGATTTCAGTTCGTAACCTGAACTTCTACTACGGCAAATTCCATGCCCTGAAGAACATCAACCTGGATATCACCAAAAACCAGGTAACGGCGTTTATCGGTCCGTCAGGCTGTGGTAAATCCACCCTGCTGCGCACGTTCAACAAAATGTTTGAACTGTATCCAGAGCAGCGTGCGGAAGGTGAGATCCTACTGGATGGCGACAATATTCTGACTAACACCCAGGATATCGCCCTGCTGCGCGCTAAGGTTGGCATGGTGTTCCAGAAGCCAACGCCGTTCCCGATGTCCATTTACGACAACATCGCTTTCGGGGTGCGCCTGTTTGAAAAACTGTCCCGTGCCGATATGGACGAGCGCGTGCAGTGGGCGCTGACCAAAGCCGCATTATGGAACGAAACCAAAGATAAACTGCACCAGAGCGGGTATTCTCTCTCCGGTGGTCAGCAGCAGCGTCTGTGTATTGCCCGCGGTATCGCGATCCGCCCGGAAGTGCTGCTGCTTGATGAGCCGTGCTCCGCGCTGGACCCGATCTCCACCGGGCGTATCGAAGAACTGATCACCGAGCTGAAACAGGACTACACCGTCGTTATCGTGACTCACAACATGCAGCAGGCTGCGCGTTGCTCCGACCATACGGCATTTATGTATCTTGGCGAGCTGATTGAGTTCAGCAATACGGATGATCTGTTCACCAAGCCCGCGAAGAAACAAACTGAAGATTATATTACTGGCCGCTACGGTTGATTTGCCCTTGTGCTTTCAGGCTCTCACCAGTTGGGCAATCAGGAGACACCATGGACAACCTAAATCTTAACAAACATATTTCCGGCCAGTTCAACGCTGAACTGGAGTATATCCGCACCCAGGTGATGACCATGGGGGGGCTGGTGGAGCAACAGCTTTCTGATGCGATCACCGCAATGCATAACCAGGACAGCGAACTGGCGAAACGCGTGATTGACGGCGACAAACAGGTCAACATGATGGAAGTGGCGATCGATGAAGCCTGCGTGCGCATCATCGCCAAGCGCCAGCCGACCGCCAGCGACCTGCGCCTGGTGATGGCGATCATCAAGACTATCGCTGAGCTGGAACGCATTGGCGATGTGGCGGATAAAATCTGCCGTACCGCGCTGGAGAAGTTTTCCCAGCAGCATCAGCCGCTGCTGGTGAGCCTTGAATCGCTGGGCCGCCATACGGTGCAGATGCTGCATGACGTGCTGGATGCCTTCGCGCGTATGGATCTCGACGAGGCGGTACGTATCTATCGCGAAGACAAGAAAGTCGACCAGGAATATGAAGGCATCGTACGTCAGCTGATGACCTACATGATGGAAGACTCGCGCACTATCCCCAGCGTCCTGACGGCGCTGTTCTGCGCGCGCTCCATCGAGCGTATCGGCGACCGCTGCCAGAATATCTGCGAATATATTTTCTACTTCGTCAAAGGCCAGGATTTCCGTCATGTGGGCGGCGATGAACTGGATAAATTGCTCGCTGGTAAAGATCCGAAAGAGTAATAATCATTTTGTCTAATTCTGATGAATGGATTTATCAGAATTAGATATGATTCCTCCACCGGCAGCGATATTGCTGAGATTATCGTCACAATTAACAGGCTGCCCGTTTGAGTTCTTCATTTTATCGCGTAATAATCAGCATCCACTGACTGAGCGCGCAAGCTCAGAATGTTTTAAACGGATTGTTACTGCGACAGCAGGCAAAACCTGATATTGCCCCCACGGCGGCGATATCAGGTTTTTTTATGCGTGCGAAGAATGACTTAATAAGGGTTGCTACCGCGATGCGCGGGCAAAACCTGAAGAGGATTATCTGTTAAGGCAGATCGTCTTCTTCGGTTTTTTTTGCTTTTTTCCAGGCGCAAAAATAACAGTCCCCGCGCCCTTAAGCGGTATGGATAAAGCTATTTGAACCCGCGCGATGCTTGTCGCTGTCGTTTTTATTAATGCCAATACTTATATAAGGGAATATTATGATGAGAAAAACCAGGATCGCTTCGGCGATAGCCTTGCTGGCGCCGCTTTGTTATTCAACCTCCCTGATCGCGAGCCAGCTGACGGTAGAGCAACGGCTTGAGTTGCTGGAAAAAGCGCTCAGCGATACGCAAAAAGAGCTCAAAAAATATCAAGACCAGGAGAGAAAAAGAGACCAGATTTGGGCCTCATGGTCTCCGCCTGCAGAGAGCCAGAAGCGCAACGTCGCGGCGGCAGCCGGACCGAAAGCAGCGGTGAAACCGGATGCGGTACTGGTCAAAAATCAACAATCTGCTACAGACAGTGCACCAGCCTACAGCGCGATGACGCTGAAAGATTTTAGCAGGTTCGTCAAAGATGAAATTGGCTTTAGCTATAACGGCTACTTCCGCTCGGGCTGGGGAACCGCCTCGCATGGCTCGCCAAAATCGTGGGCCATCGGCTCGCTTGGCCGTCTGGGCAATGAATATTCCGGCTGGTTCGATCTGCAGCTGAAGCAGCGGGTGTTTCAGGAAGGCGATAAACGCGTCGACGCCATCGTGATGCTCGACGGGAACGTTGGCCAGCAGTATTCCACTGGCTGGTTTGGCGACAATGCCGGCGGCGAAAACTACATCCAATTCTCGGATATGTACGTTAACACCAAAGGATTCCTGCCGTTTGCCCCGGAGGCCGATTTCTGGGTCGGCAAACACGGTGCGCCAAAAATCGAGATCCAGATGCTGGACTGGAAAACGCAGAGAACCGATGCGGCGGCTGGCGTGGGGCTGGAAAACTGGCAGGTTGGCGTCGGGAAATTCGATATCGCGCTGGTGCGGGAAGATGTTGATGACTACGATCGTTCCTTGAGCAATAAGCAGCAAATAAACACCAATACCCTTGATATCCGTTACAAAGAGATCCCGCTGTGGGATAAAGCCAGCCTGATGGTCAGCGGACGCTATGTCGCTGCCAACCAAAGTTCTTCTGAGAAATATAAAGAGGGCAATGAAGGCTATTATCCATGGAAAGATACCTGGATGGCCGGCACCTCGTTAACGCAAAAATTTGCTAACGGCGGCTTTAACGAATTCTCTTTCTTACTGGCGAATAACTCCATTGCCAGCAGCTTCTCGCGCTATGCCGGATCCAGCCCCTATACAACCTTTAACGGCCGCTATTATGGCGACCATACCAATGGCACCGCCGTGCGCTTAACCTCGCAAGGGGAAACCTATTTACGTGATGACATTATTATGGCGAATGCCATCGTTTACTCTTTTGGTAACGACGTTTACAGCTACGAGACCGGGGCTCACTCCGATTTTGAATCCATCCGTACGGTCCTGCGACCGGCTTATATCTGGAATAAATATAACCAGACCGGCGTCGAACTGGGGTACTTCAAGCAGCAAAACAAAGATGTTACCGGCAAAAAATATAACGAGTCCGGCTATAAGACCACGCTGTTCCATACCTTCAAAGTTAATACCAGTATGCTGACCTCGCGCCCGGAAATTCGCTTCTATGCCACCTATATTAAAGCGAAGGATATCGACCTGGATAAGGCCGCGAATAACACCACCAGCATTTTTGAAGACGGTAAAAACGATCAGTTTGCCGTAGGGGCGCAGGCGGAAATCTGGTGGTGAGACGATAACAGAACGGACACAACATAAGAGGAATAACGATGAAACGACATGCAATTTATTTCGCCCTGGCGCTGGCGGGCGCGGCGTTCACCATTCAGGCGGCACCGTTGCCCGCGGTGCCGGACCCCTCCCTGCCGGTGAGCCACTTTATCACTCAGGTTAACGCGGATAAAAGTATCACTTACCGCCTGTTTGCCCCTGATGCCCGGCGGGTTTCGGTAGTCACCGGCGCCACGCCGGACACCTTTGTCTCGCACGACATGACCAAGGCAGCGGACGGAGTCTGGACATGGAAAAGCGAGCCGATGAAGCCCAATCTCTATGAATACTATTTCGATGTGGATGGCTTCCGCTCGGTAGATACCGGCAGCCGCTATCAGAAGCCGCAGCGCCAGGTGAACACCAGTTTGATTCTGGTGCCGGGCAGTATTCTTGACGATCGGGCGGTCGCGCACGGCGATCTGCGCACCCTTACCTATCACTCAAAGGCACTGAACGCTGAACGTCGTCTCTATGTCTGGACGCCGCCGGGTTATAGCGGAACCGGCGATCCGCTGCCGGTGCTCTATTTCTATCATGGCTTTGGCGACAGCGGCCTGTCGGCCATCGATCAGGGGCGGATCCCGCAAATCATGGATAACCTGCTGGCGGAGGGCAAGATCAAGCCAATGCTGGTGGTGGTCCCGGATACCGAAACCGATATCCCGGAAGCCATCGCGGAAAACTTCCCGCCGCAGGAGCGACGCAAAACCTTCTATCCGCTGAATGCGCAGGCGGCTGATAACGAGCTGATGAACGATATCATTCCGCTGATTGATGCGCGTTTTAATGTGCGTAAAGACGCGGATGGCCGGGCGCTCGCCGGGCTGTCGCAGGGCGGCTATCAGGCGCTGGTCTCCGGAATGAATCATCTGGAGAGCTTTGGCTGGCTCGCCACGTTTAGCGGCGTCACAACCACCACGGTGCCGAATGCTGGTGTGGAAGCACAGCTGAAACATCCTGAAGCCATCAATAAACAGCTGCGTAACTTTACCGTGGTCGTTGGGGAAAAAGATTCCGTGACCGGCAAAGACATCGCGGGTCTGAAAAGCGAGCTGGAAAAACAGAAGATCAACTTTGACTATCACGCCTATCCCGGCCTGAACCATGAAATGGACGTCTGGCGCCCTGCCTACGCGGAGTTTGTGCAAAAACTGTTTAAATAGCCGGAGGGGGCGTTTAGCCCCCGTTTTCCGCGAGTGAAGAAAGACAAGATGAAAGTGCTTGTGTCCGAAGATAATGAGTTAAGCCGGTCGCCAGCCATCCTGTTCTGGGCGAGATCACAGCGCTACCGGGCTACCCTTGCTGCCAACCGTCGCCCGGCCGGGCGACGCCGGGGGCTAGCGAGTGATATCCCAACCGCGCGCTTTCCACAATGCCGGCAGCGCAGCCAGATCGGTAAAGGTTGTCACTTTGGGATGATCGATTGGCGGGTTGTGCGGATCGGCGCAGAAGTAGAACACCTCCATGCCGGCGGCTATTCCCGATTGTGCACCTGCACTGGAATCATCAACCAGAATGCAGTTCTCAACGTTAACGTTCATCGCCTTTGCGGCATGGAACATCAGCGCCGGATCGGGTTTCCAGCGCTGAATATCGTAGCCGCTGTACAACCGGTCAGCGAAATGGTGCAGCAGGCCGGTGCGGCCGAGAGAGTGTTGCATCTTACTGACCGGGCCATTGGAGACCACGCACATCGGGACGCTTACCGCATCCAGCAGCGCCTGGGCTCCAGCAATCACCTCCAGTTCGCTATCGAACAGGCGGGCGACTTCCGCACGGTAAATCGGCTCCAGGGTGGCCTTTTGCAGGTTAACGCCATGCTCGGCGTTGATGGTGTCGATTATTTCGTACAGCTTTACGCCTTTGAAGCGCTTAAAAATCTCTGCCAGCTCCAGCGTAATGCCAAATTCCTGGAACATGTGCACGTAGGCGCGGGAGCAAATTACCTCGCTGTCGACCAGCGTGCCGTCACAGTCAAAAAATACTGCTTCTGGTTGAGTCATAGCCATTCCATATTAACAAGTTTAACGTTTTCGTCATGTCCAATGCCGCGACGCAATCGTTGCCGTATAAGCAAAATAAATGAAAAAAATTACCATACAACCGCGCCTGGCGCTGTAATTTGGTATAGGATAGCGTCGAATTTTCCCTCCTTACGTTCGGAAACCGATAATGAGTCAACAACAAACCAGCCAGTCTTCTGGCCAGGGTCTGCTGGAGCGCGTATTTAAACTGCGCGAGCACGGCACCACGGTGCGCACGGAAGCCATCGCCGGTTTCACCACGTTCCTGACGATGGTGTATATCGTTTTTGTTAACCCACAAATTCTTGGCGTAGCGGGCATGGATACCAGCGCCGTGTTTGTGACCACCTGTCTGATTGCCGCTTTCGGCAGTATCATGATGGGGCTGTTCGCGAACCTGCCGGTTGCTCTGGCGCCGGCGATGGGCCTGAACGCCTTTTTCGCCTTTGTGGTGGTGCAGGCGATGGGCCTGCCATGGCAGGTCGGCATGGGCGCGATTTTCTGGGGCGCCGTCGGCCTGCTGCTGCTGACGATCTTCCGCGTACGCTACTGGATGATCGCCAATATTCCGCTGAGCCTGCGCGTGGGCATCACCAGCGGGATCGGCCTGTTTATCGGTATGATGGGCCTGAAGAACGCCGGGGTTATCGTCGCTAACCCGGAAACGCTGGTCAGCATTGGTCATCTGACTTCCCACAGCGTGCTGCTGGGCGTGCTGGGCTTCTTTATCATCGCGATTCTGGCGTCGCGCAACATTCATGCCGCGGTACTGGTCTCTATCGTGGTGACCACCCTGCTGGGCTGGATGCTGGGGGATGTGCACTACACCGGTATCGTCTCAGCGCCGCCGAGCGTGACTTCGGTGATCGGTCATGTCGATCTGGCGGGCTCCCTGAATCTGGGCCTGGCCGGGGTAATCTTCTCCTTTATGCTGGTCAACCTGTTTGACTCCTCCGGGACGCTGATCGGCGTGACGGATAAAGCGGGTCTGGCGGACGCCAACGGTAAATTCCCGCGCATGAAGCAGGCGCTGTTTGTCGATAGCGTCTCGTCGGTGGCAGGTTCCTTCATCGGCACCTCATCGGTAACAGCGTATATCGAATCCTCCTCCGGCGTTTCCGTAGGCGGGCGCACCGGCCTGACCGCCGTTGTCGTCGGTATCCTGTTCCTGCTGGTTATCTTCCTCTCTCCGCTGGCGGGGATGGTTCCGGCCTATGCGGCCGCCGGCGCGCTGATTTACGTCGGCGTGCTGATGACCTCCAGCCTGGCGCGCGTGAAGTGGGATGACCTGACGGAAGCGGTACCGGCGTTTATCACCGCGGTGATGATGCCGTTTAGCTTCTCGATCACTGAAGGTATCGCCCTGGGCTTTATCTCCTACTGCGTGATGAAGATCGGCACCGGCCGTCTGCGCGACCTCAGCCCTTGCGTAATTATCGTCTCGCTGCTGTTCGTGCTGAAGATTGTCTTTATTGATGCACATTAATCCGCACGCATGATGAAAAAGCCCGGCATCGCTGCCGGGCTTTTTTTATGCTTTTACCCGCTTAATATAATCGCCAAAGGCGGTCAGCTGGCCGCGCAGATGGTCGAGGGTGCTCTGATCGACCACTTCACCTGACTGCGGATCCACTTTGTTCTGGATCACGCCGCCCATAAATTCCGGTTTATTCATTACCATCGCATCGAGGAACACCAGAATCTGCCGCAGATGATACTGGCAGCGCGCGCCGCCGATGGCGCCCATTGAGCTGGTTTGAATCAGCACCGGCTTGCCGGACAGCGGCTGCTCTGGCAGGCGTGAAAGCCAGTCGATGGCGTTTTTCAGGCCGCCAGGCACGGAATAGTTATACTCGGGGGTGACGATCACCACGCCATCCGCCTCGCGGATCTGTTGCGCAATCTCCTGCACGCGCTGCGGGAATCCCTCTTCTTCCTGAATATCAGCATCGTACAGCGGAATATCGCCGATAGACGGCAGCGCGGAGA
This sequence comes from Klebsiella sp. PCX, assembly GCF_021869705.1. Lineage (NCBI taxonomy): Bacteria > Pseudomonadati > Pseudomonadota > Gammaproteobacteria > Enterobacterales > Enterobacteriaceae > Klebsiella > Klebsiella sp. PCX. The sequence goes on along the minus strand of NZ_CP091527.1, from coordinate 5,151,130 downwards.
TGTCCATGCCCGCCGGCGCGATGCCGGGCAGGGTACGCGCGACCATTCCATTAAACGACCCTTTACGCAGGCTGCCGAGTAACGTAACCACTTTCAAGGTATCTGACATGATTGCTCCTTTGGATCATGATGCCGGCAAGACCGGTCAATTGAGGGATAAGGTTTTTTCCGTGGGTAGGCTGGTAAAGCGCATCAGGCGGGCTGACGGCTCGCGCGCGCGCCGCTGAGCGTCCGCCAGGCTGTGCCAGTCGCCTCCCTTTGCGTCATACTCCCAGACCTTCAGCGGGCCGATATTCGGGGTAGCGGCAATCGACCACACCAGCAGCGATTCGGCGTCACAGACGGCTTCGATCGGCAGGCTGCCGGCGGTACGCAGGCGGCCGGAGCCAGGCAGCAGCTGCAGCTGCGTTGATGTTTCACCGGTCAGCTTCAGCACGCTGCGCCGCAGCGCCACCAGTTGGCTGCGCGCTTCGTCCGGGTCATGCTGAATGTTAACCCACAGATTCTCATTGTTACTGAAATTTTGCCGGTCGGCGTCGTGGCTGCGGACAGTGCGCTGCAGCTCCATATCGAGGCCACAATCCCCTTCGGTGGTCAGCGCTACGCCAACGATATTGCCAGTATAAGAGATAGAGAAGCGGGGAAGGTGACGATCGCTAAAAACCGGTCGGCCATTGGCTTCGTTAACGATTTCAGGCAGCTCGCCGATGCCGTAAAGCATAAACAGCAGTTCGGCGAGCAGCGACCGCGAAGCGCGAAAGCGGGCTTGCCGGTATTCAGGGAGCCGACGTGCGGATTGATGACAGGCCGCTGACAAACGTGTCGATAGCGGCTCCCCGGTACTGAGTATCCCTCGTGCAAAATGCGTTGCCATACGTCGCTCCGTGAGTAATGGTCTGAATGAAAACTGCGGGCGCTATTATCGCCTGGTATTAACAGGTTTTAATGCCGAAATCCCCCCTTGAAAAGGGAATTTGTTTGGATTTTACAAATTATTGCGCAAATAAGGTGCTACGGACACGAAACAAAGCTTACAGCGTACCGGAATAGAGCGCTTTCAACGTATCTCTAAGCCAGACAAGCTTCGGGTTGTAGCTGTTGCGTTTATGCCATAGCAAGGTGAAGGGGACGCGAAGCTTTTCAAGATGCTGCGGCTCCAGCGGCAGCGGCCGGGAGACCAGCGGTAGCTGATGCTGCTGATTATAGTGCTGGCAGTAGCGTGGCGCGGTGGCCAGCATGGTGTGCTGCGGTTGAGCCGCCATAAAGAGGGATTGCTCAAACCCCGGCACGGTCAGCGCCACATTACGCTTATGCCCCAGCTCCTGCAGCACGTCGTCCAGCGCCCAGGTATCGCGTTGTTCCCAGCAGATGGTGATATGCGGATAGCGTAAGAATGCCGCCAGATCCCACTCCTCCCTGAGCGCCGGATGATCGGCGCGCAGCCAGACCTGCGGCAGGTCGGTGAACAGCACATCAAAATCGATATACCACGGCAGCAGGCTCAGCAGCTCCCGCGACTGCGGATGGCTTTCGCGTCCGCAGAAGCCGATATCCACCTCGCCGCGGATGATGGCGTCCAGGGAGTCGTAGTCCCAGTTGCGCAAACGAATCAATGCCTGCGGGTAGCGCTGATAGATGCGCTGGGAGAGGGTGTTAAACAGGATCATCAGCAATGGCGTTTCCGCCGCCAGCTCGAACTTGAGGCCGCTCGGCATGGTGTGGTGCGGTTTATCGAGGATCTGGTTGCCCATCTGCATCCAGTCCGCCAGATCCTGCTCCATGCTGCTGACCAGCGGTGTAGGCGCCAGGCCCAGCGGCGTTTTGACAAACAGCGGATCGTCAAACCAGGCGCGCAGCTTGGCCAGCGACTTGCTCACCGCCGAGGGCGAAACGTTCATCCGCTTCGCCGTACGGGTGACGCTGAGCTCCTGGGTCAGGAGCTGCAGGCAGAGCAGTAAATTAAGATCGAGACTCGAAAGCGGCTTCTTCATTGTGTTGCGCAACCCGCGGCGGGGTGGCGACCAGTAGCAGAACAAGACTCACTATGCTACAGGCAATGAGTATCCCGATCAGCATATTCATTGCGCTGAGTCCGATGATGGCGGCGAGCCAAATCCACAGCGACGAACCGCACACCTGCGCGATGCCGAGGACCGAGCTGGCGACACCGGCGCGCAGCGTGAATGGCCCCAGGGCCTGGCTCATTGCGACGCCGAAGCCGACGGAGAAGCCGGCGCAAATCATGCCCAGCCCGACCAGGGTGACGACCTGCTGGGTGGCGAGGCTCAGCGCCACGCCTGCCGCCAGGAACAGCAGCTGCGAGGTTATCATCAGGGTGCGTGGTTTAAACAGCGACAGGGCGAACGGCGTCGAGAAGGAGACCGCCATGCTGACCATCGCCATCAGCGCCATCGTCATGGAATAGGTGCCGCGATCGAACCCCATCTCCTCCATCATCAGTACCGGCGAGACGTTCACGTAGGTGAGGATCGCCGTCACGCTGAGGGTGGTGATGAGAATGCGGCTGAGGAAAAAGCGGTTCAACAGCGATTCGCCCGCGCCATGCTGCGGCATAGCCGTCTGCGCAGGCGCCGTCGGACGCGTCTCGCGCAGGATAAATACCGCCAGCAAACCCACTGTTACCCCCATGCCGATCATGGTGTAGAACAGACTCTGCCACGGGTATTTCAGCATGATCAGGTGGCCGAGCACCGGCGCCAGCACGGGGATGATGCAGGTAATGCCGTTGAGCAACGACAGCACTTTGGCCCGTCGACGGTCGTTCAGCGTATCGCGCAGAATAGCGAAAGCCACCACGTAGCAGCAGCCGGCGCCGATCCCCTGGATAAAGCGTCCGGTAAGGAAGTGGCTGCTGGTGTGCGCCTGCGCGCAGAGCAGGGAGGCGATAACAAAGATCGCCGCCCCCACCATGGCGACAGGCTTACGCCCCGAGCGGTCGGCGATACGGCCAGCAAACAGCATCGCGGAGGCCATTCCGGCCAGATAGACCGAGAAGGCGATATGTAATTGCGCCTCGCTGGCTCCCAGATCCTGAGCAATACGCGGCAGGCCGACGAGATACATATCGATGCCGGAGGGATAGAGCAGAACCAGGGCAAAGCTGCAGAGAAGAAAGCGTGTCATGAGATCCTCGCGATGTGAATGGCGTTCAGCATAGTGAGGAACGTCCCGCAAGACGAGTTGCCATTTGGACAACGCTATTTTCCTGGCAGGAAACGCGAACTAGCGGCCCCGGCATCGCCACACGCGGGCCATCCCTTCGCTTTCCGGCCGAACGCTTTCGAAGCCAAACTTCGCGTACAGCTCCGGAACATCCGCCACCAGCGTAACGTAGGCGCCGTCAAAGGCGTTAGCGTCCAGCCAGGCAACCAGCTTCTCCATCACCAGCCGCCCAAGGCCCTTTCCCTGGTGAGCCGGATCGACGGCGACGTCGACAATGTCGAAATTAATTGCGCCGTCGCCGACGATGCGCCCCATGGCGATAGGCGTCTCCTGCCAGAGGATATGTACGCCATAACAGCTGCGCGGCAGCCCGGCTCTGGCGCCTTCCAGGGGGCGCGGCGACATACCCGCTACCTCTCGCAGGTGGCAAAACGCTTCGGCGGAGGGCACCTTCTCGATCACGGTATATTCAACGGTCATGCTTTAGTCTCGTGGTTAAGGGGAGATAAAAGTAGAGAACGTTGCGCCGCAAAGGGCAAGAAAAAACCCGCATTAACGCGGCGTTAATGCGGGTGAGTGAACATTTACGGACTAAACGTTATTTGCCGATACAGAAGCTGGAGAAGATGCGGCCCAGCAGGTCATCGGAGGTGAACTCCCCGGTGATCTCGCTCAGCGCCTGCTGCGCGAGACGCAGCTCTTCCGCCAGCAGCTCGCCGGCCCAGGCGCCCAGCAGCTGGGCTTTGCCCTGCTGCAGATGGTCCGCCGCCTCTTCCAGCGCCTGCAGATGGCGACGGCGGGCGAGGAAGCCGCCTTCCATATTGGTATCGAAGCCCATGCTCTGCTTGAGGTGGTTACGCAGCACCTCGACGCCTTCGCCAGTGCGTGCCGACAGGCGGATCAGTGAGTGGCCATTTACTTCGCTGATACCCAGCGCTTCGCCGGTGACATCGGCTTTATTACGCACCACGGTAATCGGCAGTTTAGCGGGCAGGCGCTCGATAAAATCTGGCCAGATCTCCGCCGGATCAACGGCGCTGGTGGTGGTGCCATCGACCATAAACAGCACCCGATCGGCCTGGGCAATCTCCTGCCAGGCGCGCTCGATGCCGATACGTTCCACTTCGTCATTGGCGTCGCGCAGGCCTGCGGTATCAATGATATGCAGCGGCATGCCGTCGATATGGATATGCTCGCGCAGCACGTCGCGGGTGGTGCCGGCGATGTCGGTGACGATCGCTGCTTCGCGGCCCGCCAGGGCGTTTAGCAGGCTCGATTTACCGGCATTTGGCCGCCCGGCGATCACCACCTTCATCCCTTCGCGCAGCAGACTGCCCTGACGGGCTTCGGCGCGGACGGCGTCGAGGTCGGCCATCACCTCGTTCAGCTGGGCTTCAATTTTGCCGTCGGAGAGGAAATCAATTTCTTCATCCGGAAAATCAATCGCCGCTTCCACATAGATGCGCAGGTGAGTGAGCGCTTCCACAAGGTGGTTAACCCGCGCGGAGAAGGCCCCCTGCAGTGAGTTCAGCGCCGAGCGCGCCGCCTGTTCTGAGCTGGCGTCGATAAGGTCGGCGATGGCCTCTGCCTGCGCCAGGTCGAGCTTGTCGTTAAGGAACGCGCGCTCAGAGAATTCGCCGGGCCTGGCGATGCGCAGGCCCGGCAGGGTCAGAATACGTTTAAGCAGCAGGTCGAGAATGACCGGGCCGCCGTGGCCCTGCAGCTCAAGCACATCTTCCCCGGTAAAGGAGTTCGGCCCGGGGAACCACAGCGCAATCCCCTGATCCAGCGGCGTACCGTCAACGTCGTTGAACGGCAGGTAGTCGGCATAGCGCGGTTTCGGCAGCTTGCCGAGTACCGCCTGCGCGACGTCGCGCGCTTTGAGGCCGGAGATGCGCAGGATGCCCACACCCCCGCGTCCCGGTGGGGTTGCCTGGGCGACGATAGTGTCGTTATGGCTCATGGTGACTCTCTATGTAGATGTAAAAAAGGCGGTCCATTGACCGCCTTCTCTGGCATTAACGTTACCGTAACTACTCTAAGTTATTCAAGTCGCAGATGCGTTGCCTTGAAGAATGAAGAGTATCAGGATTTCTTCTTCTCGCGGCTATGCAGGCCACGCTTCTCCAGACCACGGTAAATCAGCTGCTGCTGAATAATGGTCACCAGGTTGCTGACGATGTAGTACACCACCAGGCCAGACGGGAACCACAGGAAGAACACCGTGAAGATGACCGGCATAAAGGTCATGATCTTCTGCTGCATCGGGTCAGTCACGGTGGTCGGCGACATCTTCTGGATGAAGAACATCGTCGCGCCCATGATGATCGGCAGGATGTAGTACGGGTCCTGAGCAGACAGGTCGTGGATCCACAGGATAAACGGCGCATGACGCAGTTCAACCGAGGCGCTCAGCATGTAGTACAGCGCAAGGAAGATCGGCATCTGAATAATCAGCGGGAAGCAGCCGCCCAGCGGGTTCACTTTCTCCGCTTTATACAGCGCCATCATCTCCTGGCTTTGACGTTGTTTATCGTCGCCCAGACGCTCGCGCATGGCCTGAATCTTCGGCTGCAGCATACGCATCTTCGCCATGGAGGTGTACTGCGCTTTGGTCAGCGGGTACATGATGCCACGAACGATAAAGGTGATGACGATGATCGAGAAGCCCCAGTTGCCGAGGAAGCTGTGGATGAACTTCAGCAGCTTGAACAGCGGTTGGGAGATGAACCACAGCCAGCCGTAGTCGACGGTCAGATCCAGGTGCGGCGCGACGGCAGCCATTTTGTCCTGAATCGCCGGGCCGACCCACAGCGTGCTCTGCAGTTTGTCGGTTTGGCCAGGCTGTACCAGTACCGGCTGGGATTTATAGCCGATAGCAACAATGCCGTTGCCGAGGTTGGCGGTATAGAAGTTATTCGTCCCGTTATTCTGCGGCACCCACGCGGTGGTGAAGTACTGCTGCAGCATGGCAACCCAACCGTTTTTGGTGCTAACGTTCAGGTTTTCGTTATCCAGAATGGTATCGAATTTGTATTTTTCGTATTTCGAATCCGCGGTGGAGAACGCTGCGCCACGGAAAGTATGCATCGTGGACAGGCCGCCGGTCTGCGTATCGCGACTGGACGGCAGCGCAGCGGTCTGCTTCAGCTGACCGAAGGTCGAGACTTCCAGCGGTTTCTCGCTGGCATTCTGCACGCTATAACCGACGTTCACCGCATAGCCACCGCGTTTCAGGGTGAAGGTTTTGGTGAAGACGTTGCCGGCTTTGTCGGTGTAGGTCAGCGGGATGACGAGCTCATCCTGGCCATCGGCCAGCACAAACGCCTCTTTATCGACGCTGTACAGCGGACGCGGGCCGTTTGCCGGGTTATCCGGACCGTCACGGCCGGTTAAGCCGCTCTGCGCCTGGTAGACAAACTGCGGGGTGGTTTCCAGTAACTGGAACGGTTCGGTCGATTTCAGCGTTTTTGGATACGCCAGAAGCAGCGCCTGCTCAATATCGCCACCGTTGGTGTTGATAGTCAGCTCAAGCACGTCGGTTTTAACCGTAATCAGTTTCCCCTGGCCACTGGCCGGTACGCCCTGGTCGGCGGCGCTACCCGCTGCTGTGGTCGTAGTCTGCGTGGTCTGCTGCTGGGGTTGCGGATTTTTGTCCTGCTCCCAGGCTTGCCAGATCATGAAAGACACGAACAACAAAGCGATGATAAGAAGATTGCGTTGCGAATCCATCGTTAGTGTTCTCTGGTATCAAATGGTCCAGGCGGGACGGGATCGTCACCACCAGGGTGTAAAGGGTGGCATTTTAATACGCGTTTCATCGTCAACCAACTGCCTTTTATCACTCCAAACCTGCGTAAGGCCTCAATTCCGTATTGAGAACAGGTTGGGGTGAAACGACAATGCGGCCCGAGTAGCGGACTAATCAGGCGCTGATAAACTCGAATCAGGCCGATCAGGACCCGCGAGCCAGGCGACAATGGCGGCGCCATAATTTTTCCAACGCTTCCGAGAGAGCACGGTTATCGAGGTCGGCAACCCCTCTTTTCGCCACCACCACGAAATCCATAGGTGGGAGTTCATGTTGACGCAAACGAAAACTTTCACGCGTCAGACGTTTAATCCGATTGCGTTCATGTGCGCGTTTCACGTTTTTCTTGGCGACGGTGAGACCGATGCGGGGATGCCCCAGCGAATTCAGGCGGCCGAGGATGGTGATTTGCGGCGTGCCAGCCCGTTGTGGCTGCTGGAAGACGAAAGTGAAATGACTGGGAGTTAACAAGCGTAACTCCCTGGGAAATGCGAGCTTAACCACGCAGGGTTAGCTTTATTACTTGGAAACGGTCAGACGAGCGCGGCCTTTAGCACGACGACGTGCCAGAACCTGACGACCATTTTTAGTAGCCATACGAGCACGGAAGCCGTGAGAACGGTTGCGCTTCAGTACAGACGGTTGAAAAGTGCGTTTCATGGCGATTTCTACCTAAACTTGAATAAATTCACTGACTTTTGCGTAGACCCGAACGAACTTCGAACGACTTACGCCTCAGCGTGGGTGATTAAAGAGGCCGGATTGTAATAATTGTACACTCCGGAGTCAATTCTCTTTCCTTATTTCTCGCACCTCGTCGCACAAAAAATAAGCTGAGACGTGTGACGAAAACGGGCATTACGCGCCGGGTGGGGGATTATACGGCCTGGCCAGTAAAGCGCAAGGATCCTGAAGGATCTTTGTTAGATCGTTTGCGCCCAAAAGCGGCATAGCTCATTAATTTTTCCAATATGCGGCGGAAATCGTGCTTCACTCCTTCCAGGATCGATTACACTTACCCGGTTTCGATCCTTCCTGTGGATAAATCGGGAAGAATCTGTTGAGAAACACAAGATCTCTTTCTCAGTTTAGGCTATGATCCCCGGTCCCGATCGCGATCCCCGGATCCGCAGCGGGAAATAACCGCAGATAGCGGTTCGCACGTCACCCCTTTTGTGCAGGGGCTTTTCGGCTAATGCAGGGTCTTGTCGACGTGTGCCAACAATCACGATTGTTTCAGTTTTTCTTTGATATCGATTTTATGTTCGAGTGGAGTCCGCCGTGTCACTTTCGCTTTGGCAGCAGTGTCTTGCCCGATTGCAGGATGAGTTACCAGCCACAGAATTCAGCATGTGGATCCGCCCATTGCAGGCGGAACTGAGCGATAACACGCTGGCACTGTATGCGCCAAACCGTTTTGTGCTCGACTGGGTAAGGGACAAATACCTCAATAATATCAATGGACTCCTCAATGATTTTTGCGGTGCGGACGCCCCGCAGCTGCGTTTTGAGGTGGGCGCTAAGCCCACCAGCTCGCTGCAGAAAGGAGCGGTAAGCCCGGCCGCAGCGACTATCCCGGCGGCGCAGGTGCAGACCGCGCGCGTGGCGCCGACGATCGTGCGCCCTGGCTGGGATAATGTCCCGGCGCCAGCGGAGCCGACCTACCGTTCTAACGTTAACGTGAAACACACGTTTGATAACTTCGTCGAAGGTAAATCTAACCAGCTGGCCCGCGCGGCGGCGCGTCAGGTGGCGGATAACCCGGGCGGCGCCTACAACCCCCTGTTCCTTTATGGCGGGACGGGTCTGGGCAAAACCCACCTGCTGCACGCGGTGGGGAACGGTATCGTGGCCCGTAAACCGAACGCCAAAGTGGTCTATATGCACTCGGAGCGTTTCGTTCAGGACATGGTTAAAGCGCTGCAGAACAACGCCATCGAAGAATTTAAGCGCTACTACCGATCCGTTGACGCCCTGCTGATCGATGACATTCAGTTCTTCGCCAATAAAGAGCGATCCCAGGAAGAGTTTTTCCATACCTTCAATGCTCTGCTGGAAGGTAATCAGCAGATCATTTTGACCTCGGATCGTTATCCCAAAGAGATCAACGGCGTAGAAGATCGTCTGAAATCCCGCTTCGGCTGGGGGCTGACGGTGGCGATCGAGCCGCCGGAGCTGGAAACCCGCGTCGCGATCCTGATGAAAAAAGCCGATGAGAACGACATCCGCCTGCCGGGTGAAGTAGCGTTCTTTATTGCCAAGCGTCTGCGCTCAAACGTGCGTGAGCTGGAGGGGGCGCTGAACCGCGTTATCGCCAACGCCAACTTCACCGGCCGGGCGATCACCATCGATTTCGTGCGCGAAGCGCTGCGCGATTTGCTGGCGCTGCAGGAAAAACTGGTCACCATCGACAATATTCAAAAGACGGTGGCGGAGTACTACAAGATTAAGGTAGCGGATCTGCTGTCCAAACGCCGCTCCCGTTCGGTGGCGCGTCCTCGCCAGATGGCGATGGCGCTGGCCAAAGAGCTGACCAACCACAGCCTGCCGGAAATCGGCGATGCGTTTGGCGGCCGCGACCATACCACCGTGCTGCACGCCTGCCGCAAGATTGAGCAGCTGCGTGAAGAAAGCCACGACATTAAAGAAGATTTTTCCAATTTAATCAGAACATTATCCTCGTGACGCTATGAAATTTACCGTAGAACGTGAACATTTATTAAAACCGCTGCAACAGGTGAGCGGTCCGTTAGGTGGTCGTCCGACGCTGCCCATTCTCGGTAACCTGCTGCTTCAGGTCGCGGACGGCGCGCTGTCGCTGACCGGTACCGATCTTGAAATGGAGATGGTGGCGCGCGTGGCGCTGGTTCAGCCGCACGAAGCGGGCGCCACCACCGTTCCGGCGCGTAAATTCTTTGATATCTGCCGCGGCCTGCCGGAAGGCGCGGAGATCGCGGTGCAGCTGGAAGGCGATCGCATGCTGGTGCGTTCCGGCCGCAGCCGCTTCTCGCTGTCGACCCTGCCCGCTGCCGATTTCCCGAATCTTGACGACTGGCAGAGCGAGGTGGAATTTACCCTGCCGCAGGCGACCATGAAGCGTCTGATCGAAGCGACCCAGTTCTCGATGGCGCACCAGGATGTTCGTTACTACTTAAACGGTATGCTGTTCGAAACCGAAGGCAGCGAACTGCGCACCGTTGCTACCGACGGCCACCGTCTGGCGGTCTGTTCGATGCCGCTGGAAGCGTCGCTGCCGAACCATTCGGTGATCGTGCCGCGTAAAGGGGTGATTGAGCTGATGCGGATGCTCGACGGCGGTGATACGCCGCTGCGCGTGCAGATTGGCAGCAATAACATCCGCGCCCACGTCGGCGATTTTATCTTCACTTCGAAGCTGGTTGATGGCCGTTTCCCGGATTATCGCCGCGTATTGCCGAAAAATCCGGATAAACACCTCGAAGCGGGCTGCGATATTCTGAAGCAGGCTTTTGCCCGCGCGGCGATTCTCTCCAATGAGAAATTCCGCGGCGTGCGGCTGTACGTGAGCGAAAATCAGCTGAAAATCACCGCCAATAACCCGGAGCAGGAAGAAGCGGAAGAGATTCTGGACGTGACCTACGCCGGAACGGAGATGGAGATTGGCTTCAACGTTAGCTACGTGCTGGATGTGCTGAACGCGCTGAAGTGCGAGAATGTACGGATTCTGCTGACGGATTCGGTGTCGAGCGTGCAGATTGAGGATGCGGCTTCGCAATCCGCCGCCTACGTTGTCATGCCAATGCGATTGTAGAATCTGCAAAGGGGCTGGTTTACTTGCCATTTCGCCTTCCGGCAGTGCTCGAAATGCTCACGTACTTCGTGTACGCTCCGCTTTCTGCGCGCTGGCGGTAGACGAACTGGCTGCGACACCCACGCCCCTTGAATGATGACGAGCTGATATGTCGCTATCCCGACTCCTGATCAAAGACTTCCGCAATATTGAACATGCGGATCTCGCTTTATCTCCCGGCTTTAACTTCCTGGTTGGCGCCAACGGCAGCGGCAAAACCAGCGTGCTGGAAGCCATCTACACGCTTGGCCACGGCCGGGCGTTTCGCAGTTTGCAAATTGGCCGGGTGATCCGCCACGAGCAGGATGCGTTTGTTCTGCACGGGCGTTTACAGGGCGAAGAGCGGGAAACCGCCATCGGCCTGACCAAAGACAAACAGGGCGACAGCAAGGTGCGTATCGACGGCACCGACGGCCACAAAGTGGCGGAGCTGGCGCACCTGATGCCGATGCAGCTGATTACGCCGGAGGGGTTTACTTTACTCAACGGCGGCCCCAAATACAGAAGAGCATTCCTTGACTGGGGATGCTTTCATAACGAAGCCGGATTCTTCACCGCCTGGAGCAACCTGAAGCGCCTGGTCAAGCAGCGCAACGCCGCGCTGCGTCAGGTCAGCCGCTATGCCCAGCTGCGGCCATGGGATCTGGAATTAATCCCGCTGGCGGAGCAGATCAGCCGCTGGCGTGCCGAATACAGCGCCGCTATCGTCGAAGACATGGCGGATACCTGTCAGCAATTTTTACCGGAATTCTCGCTCTCTTTCTCCTTCCAGCGCGGCTGGGAAAAAGAGACCGACTACGCTGAAGTGCTGGAGCGGAATTTCGAGCGCGACAGAATGTTAACCTATACCGCCCACGGCCCGCATAAAGCGGATTTCCGTATTCGTGCCGACGGGGCGCCGGTGGAAGATACCTTGTCGCGCGGGCAGCTTAAGCTGCTGATGTGCGCCCTGCGTCTGGCGCAGGGCGAGTTCCTCACCCGCGTCAGCGGGCGGCGCTGCCTGTACCTGATAGATGATTTTGCCTCGGAACTCGATGATGCCCGCCGCGGTCTGTTATCCAGTCGCCTGAAAGCGACGCAGTCGCAGGTTTTCGTCAGCGCGATCAGCGCTGAGCACGTTATGGACATGTCGGACAAAAATTCGAAGATGTTCCGCGTGGAAAAAGGTAAAATAACGGATTAACCCAAGATTAAATGAGCGAGAAACGTTGATGTCGAATTCTTATGACTCCTCCAGTATCAAAGTCCTGAAAGGGCTGGATGCGGTGCGTAAGCGCCCGGGTATGTATATCGGCGACACGGATGACGGCACCGGTCTGCACCACATGGTATTCGAGGTTGTGGATAACGCTATCGACGAAGCGCTCGCGGGTTACTGCAAAGATATCGTGGTGACCATCCACAGCGATAACTCCGTCTCCGTCCAGGATGACGGCCGCGGCATCCCGACCGGCATTCACCCGGAAGAGGGCGTCTCCGCAGCGGAAGTTATCATGACCGTCCTGCACGCTGGCGGTAAATTCGATGATAACTCCTATAAAGTCTCCGGCGGTCTGCACGGCGTAGGCGTCTCGGTGGTAAACGCCCTGTCGCAGAAGCTGGAGCTGGTTATCCAGCGCGATAACAAAGTTCACAAGCAGATGTACGAACACGGTGTGCCGCAGGCGCCGCTGGCCGTGACTGGCGAAACCGACAAAACCGGCACCATGGTGCGTTTCTGGCCAAGCCTGGAAACCTTCACCAACGTCACCGAGTTTGAATACGATATCCTGGCGAAACGCCTGCGCGAGCTGTCGTTCCTGAACTCCGGGGTCTCTATCCGCCTGCGCGATAAGCGTGACGGCAAAGAAGATCATTTCCACTACGAAGGCGGCATCAAGGCGTTCGTTGAGTATCTCAATAAGAACAAAACGCCGATCCATCCGAATATCTTCTATTTCTCTACGGAAAAAGACGGTATCGGTGTGGAAGTGGCCCTGCAGTGGAACGATGGCTTCCAGGAAAACATTTACTGCTTTACCAATAACATTCCGCAGCGTGACGGTGGTACTCACCTTGCCGGCTTCCGTGCGGCGATGACCCGTACCCTCAACGCCTACATGGACAAAGAGGGCTACAGTAAAAAAGCGAAAGTCAGCGCCACCGGCGACGACGCCCGTGAAGGCCTGATTGCCGTGGTATCGGTGAAAGTGCCGGATCCGAAATTCTCCTCACAGACCAAAGACAAGCTGGTCTCCTCCGAGGTGAAATCGGCGGTTGAGCAGCAGATGAACGAACTGCTGAGCGAATATCTGCTGGAAAACCCGTCCGATGCGAAAATCGTGGTCGGCAAAATTATTGACGCCGCGCGCGCGCGCGAAGCCGCGCGTCGTGCCCGTGAGATGACCCGCCGTAAAGGCGCGCTGGATCTGGCTGGCCTGCCGGGCAAACTGGCGGACTGCCAGGAACGCGACCCGGCGCTCTCCGAACTGTACCTGGTGGAAGGGGACTCCGCGGGCGGCTCTGCGAAGCAGGGCCGTAACCGTAAGAATCAGGCGATCCTGCCGCTGAAGGGTAAAATCCTTAACGTCGAGAAAGCCCGCTTCGACAAGATGCTCTCTTCTCAGGAAGTGGCCACGCTGATCACCGCTCTGGGCTGCGGCATCGGCCGCGATGAGTACAACCCGGACAAACTGCGCTATCACAGCATCATCATCATGACCGATGCGGACGTCGACGGCTCGCACATTCGTACCCTGCTGTTGACCTTCTTCTATCGTCAGATGCCGGAGATCGTCGAGCGCGGCCACGTCTATATTGCCCAGCCGCCGCTGTACAAAGTGAAGAAAGGCAAACAGGAACAGTACATTAAAGACGACGAAGCGATGGATCAGTATCAGATCGCTATCGCTCTTGACGGTGCGACCCTGCATACTAACGCCAATGCGCCGGCGCTGGCGGGCGAACCGCTGGAAAAACTGGTTGCCGAGTTTAACGCCACCCAGAAAATGATTGGCCGCATGGAGCGCCGCTTCCCGAAAGCGCTGCTGAAAGAGCTTATCTATCAGCCGACCCTGACCGAGGCCGATCTGGCTGACGAACAGAAGGTGACCCGCTGGGTGAACACGCTGGTATCCGAGCTGAATGAGAAAGAGCAGCACGGCAGCCAGTGGAAATTTGATCTCCACGAGAACAAAGAGCTGCAGCATTTTGAACCAGTTATTCGCGTTCGTACCCACGGCGTGGACACCGACTATCCGCTGGATAATGAGTTCATTATGGGGCCGGAATATCGCCGTATCTGTACCCTGGGCGAGAAACTGCGCGGCCTGATGGAAGAAGATGCTTACATCGAGCGCGGCGAACGTCGTCAGCCGGTGGCCAGCTTCGAGCAGGCCCTGGACTGGCTGGTGAAAGAGTCCCGTCGCGGCCTCTCTATCCAGCGCTATAAAGGTCTGGGCGAGATGAACCCGGATCAGCTGTGGGAGACCACCATGGATCCGGACAGCCGCCGCATGCTGCGCGTCACCGTCAAGGATGCCATTGCTGCCGATCAGCTGTTCACCACCCTGATGGGTGATGCGGTTGAACCACGTCGCGCCTTTATCGAAGAAAACGCCCTGAAAGCGGCGAATATCGATATCTAAGCCGTGTTCCCCCGGAGCGAGTTTGCCCGGGGTAACGGAATGTCTGAGCCCGGTCGCATGGCGCGACAGGGCTTTTTTTTGCCAGTAAAAGGGGAATCCTCTGCTGCGGTTCCATCCCCCTTTCTGGCCGACACTTTTACTGTTTTTTGAGCGGAATCGCGTTAGCATGAGGGAAGACTCATCTTACCCGGGGATCCTATGGCTATTAAACTGATTGCAATCGATATGGACGGCACTCTGCTGCTGCCAGACCATACCATCTCTCCTGCGGTGAAAGCCGCCATTGCCGCGGCGCGTGAGCGCGGCGTCAACGTGGTGCTGACCACCGGCCGCCCTTACGCCGGCGTTCACAGCTATCTGAAAGAGCTGCATATGGAGCAGCCGGGTGATTACTGCATTACCTACAATGGCGCGCTGGTGCAAAAAGCCGGGGACGGCAGCACCGTGGCGCAAACCGCGTTGAGCTATGACGACTATCGCTTCCTCGAACAGCTTTCCCGCGAGGTCGGCTCCCACTTCCACGCGCTCGATCGCAATACGCTGTATACCGCAAACCGCGATATCAGCTACTACACCGTGCATGAATCCTATGTGGCGACCATCCCGCTGGTGTTCTGCGAAGCGGAAAAGATGGACCCTGAGATCCAGCTGCTGAAAGTCATGATGATCGATGAGCCGGCGATCCTCGACCAGGCCATCGCCCGTATCCCGGCGGAAGTGAAAGAGAAGTACACCGTGCTGAAAAGCGCGCCTTACTTCCTCGAAATACTGGATAAACGCGTCAATAAAGGCACCGGCGTGAAGTCGCTGGCCGATGCGCTGGGTATCAAACCGGAAGAGATTATGGCGATTGGCGATCAGGAAAATGATATCGCGATGATAGAATTTGCCGGCGTCGGCGTGGCGATGGATAACGCCATTCCGGCGGTTAAAGAGGCGGCGAACTTCATTACCAAATCGAACCTCGATGATGGCGTCGCCTTCGCTATTGAAAAATACGTTTTAGCGTAAGCTTCCTTCAGGCCCGGCGTTCTTCGGGCCTGTCTTCTCTTTTTTCATGAACAGATGTTAATCCGCATTTAAATCCCTTATTCCGCACAGGGGATTCTATAAGCTACCCGCCCTCTTTTTTTGCAATTCAGAACTAACATCAGATTTTTCATGAATAAACGCCATTATTTGATGTTGGTTACGCTGCCATTCGCCTCTGTTCAGATTTGCGCGGCCGCGGAACCAACGACGCCGCTTGAGCCGGCGTACGCCTATCACGGCGCCGAGCCTGCGGATCTGCCGGCGCCGGTCGACACCGAGACTGAGACAGCGGAATCGGCGCCGATATTGCCATTTCTAGGCGATGAGGCCAGAAAACGTGGCTACGTCCTGCCGCTGCCGTTTGGCGTCAGCATTAATTATATGGATATGCGGCAGAATATTAATGTCGACAGCATTAGCTTCACCGGCCTGTCGCTGGACGGCCGCAATATCGATTGCGGTAAGGATCCTGTTTGCAAACACGCCGTGAAGAACATTTTCGCTAAGGGGCCGGTCTCACTGGATAACGCCTTCCAGATTGGCGTTGGTCATACGCGGGAAAGCAGCAAAACCGAGACGCTCAAGCTGGATGCCTGGCTGCTGCCGTTTATGAATGTTTATGGCCTGGTGGGGCACACCGAGGGACACTCCATTTCGCAGATTGCCGTCGGCCTGAAGGGACCGAACGGCAAAGTGGTGCCCATGCCCGGGATGCAGGACCTCGACTTTCGCCTCGATTTTAAAGGTACCACCTATGGGATGGGCACCACGCTGGTGGGCGGCGTCGGCAACTGGTTTACGGTGCTGGACGCTAACTACACCCAGACCCGCTTTGATATCCTCGACGGCAGTATTGATGCGTTTACCTTTTCGCCGCGCGTAGGCTATCGTTTCATTACGCCTTCGGTCGATGCGCTACATCTCCCCGCCGGTAAGCTGAACCTGTGGGTCGGCAGCATGTATCAGGACGTGCAGCAGGAGTTTAAGGGCAGCCTTAACGATCTCTCGATGCCGTCGCCGCTGCTGCAAAACATGGTCAACCTGGCCAACCAGGACAATAACGGTCGCTTCGATGTGAAGCAGCATCTGCAATCGCCGTGGAACGTGCTGGTGGGCGCACAGTATGAGCTGACGCAGAATTTTAACATCACCACGGAGTTTGGTTTTGCCGAACGTAACAGCTTCCTTATCTCCGGTGAGTATCGCTTTTGAGCCGACCGCTTAACCCTGTTCTGTTGCTTCTGACATGCGCGCTATGCGCGCCGGTCCAGGCCAAGGCCATCAGCCGCGAGCAAATCGACGGCTGGCTGCAGCATCTCGGCGCCAGCGATAAGTTCGACGCCAGCAAAGGCATTGACTGGGGCATGATGCCCGGTCCGTTTTATACGCCGGAGCTGGGGCTGGGCATCGGCACTGCCGTCGTCGGTCTCTACCGTCCCGATCCGCAGGATACCACCAGCCAGAATTCCACGCTGACGCTCAGCGGCTACGCCAGCTCCACCGGCGCCTTTGGCCTTAGCGTGAAAAACTACGCTTTTTTTGACCACGACCGATGGCGAATTTTTGTTGATGGTTCAATGGCCAACACCCCGACGTACTTCTGGGGACAAGGCTTTCATGCCGGCGATAAAGACAACGAAAAAGAGAAATATACCGCCCAGGTGCTGACCCTGCGCCCGACGGTCTACCGGCAGCTCATCGACAATGTTTATCTCGGCGCTGGATGGTCGCTGGCGGCGCAGAATGCCGATAAGATGGACCATAACGATCTGCCGAAAATTGAAAATACCCCGCAGGGACCGTCGGTATTCAGCTCGGGTGCCAGCGTCGCGCTCAACTGGGACGATCGCGACTTCGTCCCCAATCCGCGCCGGGGTCAGTATGCCAACTTCCGTTACACCCACTATGCGCCCGGCTTAGGCAGCGATACCCGCTTTGAAGAATTTCAGCTGCACTACAGCCATTATCATGCCCTCAGCGAGAAGAGCGTCCTCGCCTGGGAGGCCGATGGCGCCTTCACCCAGGGCGAGGTACCGTGGAGCATGATGCCGCTGCTGGGCAGCGATGAACGGATGCGCGGCTACTACCAGGGGCGCTACCGGGATAAAAACGTCTTCAGCAGCCAGCTGGAATATCGCCGGCAGCTCACCTGGCGGCACGGGATTGTCGCCTGGGCCGGGGCGGGAACCATGGGGCCTTCACTGTCGTCGCTGAATAATGACCGCTGGCTGCCTTCGGCGGGCGTTGGCTACCGCTTTGAATTCAAACCTCGCGTTAACGTTCGCCTCGACTACGGTATCGGCAAAGGCAGCAGCGGCTTTTACTTCCAGGTCGGCGAAGCGTTTTAAGCTCGTCGCCGGGCATTCAACCCGGTGCGGATTGCGGTATGCTAAGGCTACTCTCATATCGGCCCGGTCAGCACACCATGAAACAAGTTACCTTTGCTCCTCGCAACCACCAGCTCACCAACACCCGCACCTGGACCCCCGACAGCCAGTGGCTGGTGTACGACGTTCGCCCGTCCGGCGCGTCGTTCACCGGCGAGACCATAGAGCGAGTGAACGTAAACAGCGGCGCGGTGGAGACCATTTATCGTGCCACGCAAGGCGCGCACGTCGGCGTGGTGACCGTGCATCCAACCCAGGATCGCTATGTGTTTATTCATGGCCCCGAGCGGCCGGATGCACAGTGGCAGTATGATTTTCATCACCGTCGCGGGGTGGTGGCCTTTCAGGGAGCCGTCGAGAATCTGGACGCCATGGACATTACCGCCCCTTACACCCCCGGGGCGCTGCGCGGCGGCAGCCACGTCCATGTCTATAGCCCCAACGGCCAACTGGTCAGTTTTACCTACAACGATCATGTGCTGCATGAGCGCGACCCGGCGCTGGATCTGCGCAACGTCGGCGTGGCGGCGCCGTATGGACCAGTGACGCCGCCGGGCCACCATCCGCGCGAATACGGCGGCAGCCACTGGTGCGTGCTGGTGAGCCGCACGACGCCGACTCCCGCGCCGGGCAGCGATGAGATTAATCGCGCCTATGAAGAGGGCTGGGTCGGGAACCATGCGCTGGCGTTTATTGGCGATACGCTGGCGGAAAACGGCGACAAAGTCCCGGAGCTGTTTATTGTCGAGCTGCCGCAGGATGAAGCCGGCTGGAAGCAGCCCGGCGGGGCGCCGCTGGCGGGCACCGCAACCACGATGCCGGCGCCGCCGGCGGGCGTCAGTCAGCGTCGTTTGACCTTCACTCATCATCGCCGCTACCCGGGGCTGGTGAACGTTCCGCGCCACTGGGTGCGCGCCAATCCGCAGGCGACGGCGATAGCCTTTCTGATGCGCGACGACGCCGGCGTAGTGCAGCTATGGCTTATTTCCCCGCGGGGGGGCGAGCCGCGGCAGTTGACGCATCACGCGTCGGGTATCCAGTCGGCGTTTAACTGGCATCCGTCGGGAGAGTGGCTGGGCTTTGTACTGGAGGGGCGGATTGCCTGCTGTCATGCCGGCACAGGCGATATCACCTTTTTAACCGAGGCGCATGCTCATGCGCCCTCGGCGGACGCGATCGTCTTTTCGCCAGACGGTAAACAGATTGCCTGGATGGAGGAGGTGGACGGTTATCGTCAGCTGTGGGTTACGCAGACCGGGCGATAACTTACTGGGCAGGCATAGGCGCTGGCGGGATCACCGAGTTGGTCGCCAGCGTGGCCTTCTCGCTCTTTTCGACCCGAGATTTGATTGAGCTGTCGGTGCGGAACATATCCCACGGCAGCAGCAGGGTATCCATGACGGCGGTGAACGGCATGTCCAGCGCCACCAGCGATTTCACACCCCAGTTGGTATTGCTGTCCCCCAGCGTTTGCGCACTGGATCGCGTGCCCGGATAGGTTCCCTCTTTGCCACCGGTATGTGACATTACGCTGGAGCAACCGCTCAGGCTTATTATCCCGCTGAACAGGACCAGCTTTAACAGTCGTCTGCTTTTCATTGTTCTTCCATCGTCGTTTCGGGCGTTGAGATAACCTTGTTGGGTTATATCGGGCCATCCCGTGAATGCATAGCGTTATTGCGCCGCACTGTGGCGGGCATCGCACTTTGCTTTTTGTGCTCCTCCCCCCAGTCTAAGCAATCATCGGCAAACTGCAAAAAAAAACGCCCCGAATCCCTTGAAAAGGACGGGGAGAAACCCATTTTATAGGTGTAACCCGCTGAGAATACGCCTGAGGGGTATTCCGGATTACCGCGGCCTGTCCACGATGGAAGGTCATTTGATTCTCGCTGATTTTCAGGAGCTATTTATTATGCGTAACTTCGATCTCTCCCCGCTTTATCGTTCAGCCATTGGTTTCGACCGCCTGTTTAACCTGCTGGAAAACAATCAAAGCCAGAGCAATGGCGGCTACCCTCCGTATAACGTCGAGCTGGTAGACGAAAACCACTATCGCATCGCCATCGCGGTGGCCGGCTTTGCTGAAAGCGAACTGGAGATCACCGCCCAGGACAATCTGCTGATCGTCAAAGGCGCCCACGCTGCCGAGCAGAAAGAGCGGACCTACCTGTATCAGGGGATCGCCGAGCGCAACTTCGAGCGCAAATTCCAGCTAGCGGAAAACATTCATGTCCGCGGCGCCAACCTGGTAAACGGTCTGCTTTATATCGATCTGGAACGGGTGATCCCGGAAGCGAACAAGCCGCGCCGTATCGAAATCAACTAATTGTCTCTCTCAGGCCGCAAGGCGGCCTGATGTAACAACCTGCTCGCCGTCAGGGAGCAGATGCGAATTCACGCAATTCGCAGACATTCACTCGCTTCTTAGAAGGAGAAAACAGTATGCGTAACTACGATTTATCCCCCCTGCTGCGTCAATGGATCGGTTTTGACAAACTGGCCAGCGCCCTGCAAACCGCCGGTGAAAGCCAGAGCTTCCCGCCCTATAACATCGAAAAAAGCGACGATAACCACTACCGCATCACCCTTGCGCTGGCCGGTTTCCGTCAGGAAGATCTGGATATTCAACTGGAAGGCACCCGTCTGGTGGTAAAAGGCACGCCGCAGCAGCCGGAAAAAGAGACCACCTGGCTACACCAGGGGTTGGTGAGCCAGGCCTTCAGCCTGAGCTTCACCCTCGCTGACAACATGGAGGTCTCTGGCGCGACCTTCACCAACGGTCTGCTGCATATCGATCTGACCCGCAATGAGCCTGAGCAGATCGCCCCGCAGCGTATCGCCATCAGCGAACGACCGGCGTTAAATAGTTAATTAAGCGAATAACTTATAAGGCCCCGATTTTCGGGGCTTTTTTGTGCCTGTCTGTTTGCTGGTATTGTGCGCCAGGCAGCATACAACCCGCCTGGCCGCGGTCATAATCCCTGTTAATAATAATGTTATTCACAGGGACGGTACCATGAGTGAGATAGCATTGACGGTCAGCGTACTGGCGCTGGTGGCGGTGGTTGGGTTGTGGATCGGCAATGTCAAAATCCGCGGCGTTGGCTTTGGTATTGGCGGCGTGTTATTTGGCGGCATTATCGTCGGTCACTTTGTCGATCAGGCGGGCGTCGCCCTCAGCAGCCCGATGCTGCATTTTATTCAGGAATTCGGCTTGATCCTGTTTGTCTACACCATCGGTATCCAGGTGGGACCGGGCTTTTTCGCCTCGCTGCGGGTCTCAGGCCTGCGGCTCAATTTGTTCGCTATCCTGATCGTGATTCTCGGCGGCCTGGTCACCGCGGTGCTGCATAAGCTGTTCAATATTCCTCTCCCGGTGGTGCTTGGCATCTTCTCCGGCGCGGTGACCAACACGCCGGCGCTGGGGGCCGGGCAGCAAATCCTGCGCGATCTCGGGGTGCCGTTCGAGGTGGTCGATCAGATGGGGATGAGCTACGCGATGGCGTATCCGTTCGGCATCTGCGGCATTCTGCTGACCATGTGGCTGGTACGCCTGTTCTTTCGCATCAATGTCGAGAAAGAGGCCCAGCAGTTTGAGGAGAGCAGCGGCAACGGCCATGCCCATTTGCACACCATCAACGTGCGGGTGGAGAACCCCAACCTCCACCAGATGGCGATTCAGGATGTGCCGATGCTCAACAGCGACAATATCGTCTGTTCGCGGCTGAAGCGCGGTGAGCTGCTGATGGTGCCTGCGCCGGGAACCCTTATCCAGGCCGGCGATCTGCTGCACCTGGTGGGGCGGCCGGAGGATCTGCACAATGCGCAACTGGTGATCGGCCAGGAGGTGGCCACCTCGCTGTCAACGCGCGGCACCGACCTGAAGGTGGAGCGGGTGGTGGTGACTAACGAGAAAGTGCTGGGGAAGAAAATACGCGATCTGCACGTCAAACAGCGCTATGACGTGGTGATCTCCCGGCTTAATCGCGCAGGCGTCGAACTGGTGGCCAGCAGCAGCGCCAGCCTGCAGTTTGGCGATATCCTCAACCTGGTCGGCCGTCCGGAGGCGATTGACGCCGTGGCCGCCGAGCTGGGTAACGCCCAGCAGAAGCTGCAGCAGGTTCAGATGCTGCCGGTATTTATCGGCATCGGCCTCGGGGTACTGCTGGGTTCTATCCCGTTGTTTATTCCCGGCTTCCCCGCCGCCCTGAAGCTGGGGCTGGCCGGAGGGCCGCTGATTATGGCGCTGATCCTCGGGCGTATCGGTAGCATCGGCAAGCTGTACTGGTTTATGCCGCCGAGCGCCAACCTGGCGCTGCGCGAGCTGGGGATCGTGCTGTTTCTGGCGGTGGTCGGGCTAAAATCGGGGGGCGACTTTGTGGCGACCCTGACCCAGGGCGATGGCCTGAGCTGGATCGCTTACGGCATTTTCATCACCGCCATCCCGCTGCTGACGGTAGGCATTCTCGCGCGCATGCTGGCGAACATGAACTATCTGACGCTGTGCGGCATGCTGGCCGGCTCGATGACCGACCCGCCGGCGCTGGCCTTCGCCAACAATCTGCACGCCACCAGCGGCGCGGCGGCGCTCTCTTACGCTACCGTCTATCCGCTGGTGATGTTTCTGCGGATTATCACCCCGCAGCTACTCGCCGTGCTGTTCTGGGGGCTGAGCTAGCGGGCTTTGGGCCTGGACGCGGCGCAGGTGATAGTCCACCTGATACTCGCTGGCGTTGCGGAACATGACCGAATAGTTAAGAAACTCGCCGCTGTCGCTGTAGGAAAGGGAGGTAATACGCAGCAGCGGCGTCTGCTCCGGGACGTTCATTGAGCGCGCCAGCTGCCTGTCCGCCAGCACCGGCGTCAGCGTTTCATAGTTCCCGCTGATGATGATCCCGCACTCCTTCTCAATATAATCAAATTTCGACCCTTCCAGATGACTCAGCGACAGGTTGCGGAACAGCTTCACCGGCATATAGCTATCCTCCAGCATCAGCGGCTTGCCGTCGACGAAGCGCACCCGCCGTGAGAAGTAGATCCGTTCATCAATTTTAATCCGCAGCAGACTGGCGATGGCCGGCGGGGCGGGCATCACCTCGAAGGCCAGCACCTGACTCACCACCTCTTTACCCTGTTTGCGCAGCACTTCCGCCAGGCCGGTGAGATTGCTGGTTTCATGATGGACGTCTTTGCGCGCCACGTAGGTCCCCGAGCCGTGACGACGGACCACCAGCCCCCAGTCCACCAGCAGGTCGATGGCTTTGCGGATGGTCATGCGCGCCACCCCGAACTCCTCGGCCAGTTTTTTCTCTCCCGGCAGCGGGCTGCCGATGGCGAAGTCGGCAGAATTCAGCCGTAGCCGCAGGCGGTCAGCAATGGATTTGTAGATCACCAGTAGTCCTCTTGTACAGGAAAGGGCGAGGTTATTTTCTTCACCTGTTAGCAAAAAATAGGTTTTAAGACAGATAGTTATTATCCATTCATTAGATCGATTACATCCTTTAGCTTATCGATGTCTAACTTTTGTTAGCGAAGTAGACAACTTTGGCCAAATTAAAACCATGAAAGCGATCACGAATCGCAACGGCGCGGCATGTTGTCGGACGGGCAAATTCCTATTCTCGAGTGAGGCCGGTAACCAAGAAAAAGAAGGCCATTCACCCTACGAGTTGTTATATGAGGATTTCCCAATGCTCAGTCAAATACAACGCTTTGGCGGCGCCATGTTTACCCCGGTTTTATTGTTTCCTTTCGCCGGGATCGTGGTCGGTATCGCCATTATGTTGCGCAACCCGATGTTCGTCGGCGAAGCGCTGACCGCACCCGACAGCCTGTTTGCACAAATCGTTCACATCATCGAAGAGGGCGGTTGGACCGTCTTTCGTAATATGCCGCTGATTTTCGCCGTCGGCCTGCCGATTGGCCTGGCGAAACAGGCCCAGGGCCGGGCCTGTCTGGCGGTACTGGTGAGCTTTCTCACCTGGAACTACTTTATCAATGCCATGGGGATGACCTGGGGCCACTTCTTCGGCGTCGACTTTTCCGTTGAACCCACGGCCGGCAGCGGCCTGACGATGATTGCGGGGATTAAAACCCTCGACACCAGCATTATCGGGGCGATCGTCATCTCCGGCCTGGTGACGGCCCTGCATAATCGCTATTTCGATAAACCCCTGCCGGTGTTCCTCGGCATCTTCCAGGGCTCATCGTTTGTGGTCATTGTCGCCTTCCTCGCGATGATCCCCTGCGCCTGGCTGACGCTGCTCGGCTGGCCAAAAGTCCAGCTGGGTATTGAATCGCTACAGGCCTTCCTGCGCTCTGCCGGCGCGCTTGGGGTGTGGGTTTACATCTTCCTTGAGCGCATTCTGATCCCCACCGGCCTGCACCACTTCGTCTATGGCCCGTTCATCTTTGGCCCGGCGGTGGTGGAGGGGGGACTACAGGTCTACTGGGCAGAGCATCTGCAGGCGTTCAGTCAGAGTACGGAACCGCTGAAGACGCTGTTCCCGGAGGGCGGCTTTGCCCTGCACGGTAACTCGAAAGTGTTTGGTTCGGTGGGCATTGCGCTGGCGCTCTACTTCACCGCCGCGCCGGAAAATCGCGTCAAGGTTGCCGGCCTGCTGATCCCCGCCACGTTGACCGCGATGCTGGTCGGGATCACCGAGCCGCTGGAGTTCACCTTCCTGTTCATCTCGCCGCTGCTGTTCGCCGTCCACGCGGTGCTGGCGGCGTCCATGGCGACGGTAATGTACATCTGCGGGGTGGTGGGCAATTTCGGCGGCGGCCTGCTCGACCAGTTCTTGCCGCAAAACTGGATCCCAATGTTTCATCACCACGCCTCGATGATGTTCATTCAGATAGGTATTGGTCTCTGTTTCACCGCTCTCTACTTCGTGGTCTTCCGCACCCTGATCCTGCGTCTGAACCTGAAGACGCCGGGCCGGGAAGAGAGTGAAATCAAGCTCTACAGCAAGGCCGACTATCAGGCAGCGCGGGGTAAAACCACGGCGGCGGCCGTGCCAGAGACCCGGCTGGGCCAGGCCGCTGGCTTCCTGCAGGCCCTCGGCGGCGCCGGCAACATTGAAAGTATCAATAACTGCGCCACCCGACTGCGCATCGCGCTGGTCGATATGGCGAAAACGCAAAGTGACGACGTCTTTAAAGCGCTGGGCGCCCACGGGGTAGTTCGCCGCGGCAACGGGATTCAGGTCATCGTCGGCCTGCACGTTCCCCAGGTGCGCGACCAGCTGGAAAACCTGATGAAAGATTCTCTTTCGACCGAACATACCACCATGACGGAGGCAGTATCATGAAAAAATTCTCAGTTGTTATCGCAGGCGGCGGCAGCACCTTCACTCCGGGCATTGTCCTGATGCTGCTGGCAAACCAGGATCGTTTTCCGCTGCGGTCGCTGAAATTTTACGACAACGACGGTGCGCGCCAGGAGACCATCGCCGAGGCGTGCAAAGTGATCCTCAAAGAGCAGGCGCCGGAGATTGAATTCAGCTATACCACCGATCCGCAGGCGGCGTTTACCGATGTTGATTTCGTCATGGCGCATATCCGCGTCGGGAAATATCCGATGCGTGAACAGGATGAGAAAATCCCGCTGCGCCACGGCGTGCTGGGCCAGGAGACCTGCGGACCGGGCGGGATCGCCTACGGTATGCGCTCTATCGGCGGCGTGCTGGAGCTGGTGGATTATATGGAAAAATATTCGCCGAATGCCTGGATGCTCAACTACTCCAACCCGGCGGCGATTGTGGCGGAAGCCACCCGCCGTCTGCGGCCAAACGCCAAAATCCTCAACATCTGCGATATGCCAATCGGTATCGAAGGGCGGATGGCGCAGATTGTTGGCCTCAAAGACCGTAAACAGATGCGCGTGCGCTACTACGGCCTCAACCACTTCGGCTGGTGGACCTCGATTGAGGACCTCGACGGCAACGATTTGATGCCAAAACTGCGCGAATATGTGGCGAAATACGGCTATGTGCCGCCTTCTAACGACCCGCACACCGAGGCCAGCTGGAACGACACTTTTGCCAAAGCGAAAGATGTGCAGGCGCTGGATCCGCAGACCATGCCGAATACCTATCTGAAATATTACCTGTTCCCGGACTACGTGGTGGCCCACTCCAACCCGGAACGCACCCGCGCCAATGAGGTGATGGATCATCGCGAGAAAAACGTCTTCAGCGCCTGCCGGGCGATTATTGCCGCCGGGAAATCCTCCGCTGGCGATTTGGAAATTGACGAACACGCGTCGTATATCGTCGATCTGGCGACGGCCATCGCCTTTAACACCCAGGAAAGGATGCTGCTGATTGTGCCGAACAACGGCGCGATCCATAACTTTGACGCTGACGCGATGGTGGAAATTCCTTGCCTGGTGGGTCACAACGGGCCGGAGCCGCTGACGGTCGGCGACATCCCGCACTTCCAGAAAGGGATGATGAGCCAGCAGGTGGCGGTGGAAAAACTGGTGGTCGATGCCTGGGAACAGCGCTCTTACCACAAGCTGTGGCAGGCGATTACCCTGTCGAAAACCGTGCCGAGTGCCTCGGTGGCAAAAGCGATCCTCGACGACCTGATTGCCGCCAACAAAGATTACTGGCCGGAGCTGCATTAATCCCCGCCGTTGACCGGCGCCCTGCGGGGCGCCGGTTCTTCTCCCCGGTTCCTGATTTACGCTATGCTGAAGCCTGCTGCGCGATGAACAAGGAACCGTCATGAAAATCTCCCGCCTCGGCGAAGCGCCGGATTACCGCTTTTCGCTGGCTAACGAACGTACCTTTCTGGCATGGATCCGCACGGCGCTCGGTTTTCTCGCCGCTGGCGTCGGTCTTGACCAGCTGGCGCCAGACTTTGCCACGCCGCTGATCCGTGAAATTCTCGCCCTGCTGCTGTGCCTGTTTGCCGGCGGCATGGCCATCTATGGCTATCTGCGCTGGCTGAATAACGAGAAGGCGATGCGCCTGAAGCAGGATCTCCCCTATACCCGGACGCTGCTGGTGATTAGCATCCTGCTGCTGGCGGTGGTGGTCGCGGTGATGCTGCTGGTGCTGTATGGCGGATAAACGCCGGGCGCGGCGGGAAAGCGACCCGGGACTACAGCCAGAGCGTACCTCGCTGGCCTGGTTTCGCACCCTGTTGGGCTATGGCGCGCTGATGGCGCTGGCGATTAAGCACAGCTGGCACCGCGCCGGACTGCCTTTCTGGCTATCGATCGGCGTGCTGACGATAGTGGCGGTGATACTCTGGGGCTATACCCGCCGTCGTCATCTGATGGACATCGACGACAGCGATTTTTTACAGCCGCGGGCGGTTCGTGACAAATTTTTGATCGCACTCGCAGTACTTTCTTTGGCATTCCTGTTTGCTGTTACTCACCTTCAACAGATCGTTTTATTCATTAGGGATATGTCATGACAGGATGTCCGGCGAATTTGCCTCTTACTCATGCCCCCGGCCAGCACCATGACACTCCCTTTCAGGCTGTCGTTGTGGAGGCGCATCATTGCCATCAACCGCAGGCGTTCTATGCGCAGCTGCGTCAACAGGGACTCACGGCTATCCATTTTATTCCGCAGCTGGCGGCCGGCGACGCCGCGCTGTGGGGTGAGTTTCTCTGCGCAGTCTTTCACCGCTGGGTGCGGGAAGATATTGGCCGTATCAATATTTTGCTGTTTAGCGAGACGCTGAGCGCCTGGTGCGGCGAGTTGATAACGCAGGCGGGAGCGCCGGCGGCCAACAGCGCCTGCTACGGCTGTCCGTGGCTACGCCTGTGCCGCTGCGGCGAACAGGAAGACCCGCTGTGTGCGGGTTACCGACAGTTTTACGATCTCAGCGGGCCCTATATGCGGGTGATGCGGGACCTGCGCCGACAGCAGCGGCCGCCAGAGGCGTTGATGCCGCTGCTGCGCTGAAGATTAGCGCCCCTTCGCCAGATACTGCGCCATCTCCTCTTCCGGCACCATTCCGCCGCCGGTGGCCCACACCAGGTGGGTCGCCTGCTGCAGCTGCTGCTCACTCAGCCCCTGCAGCTGATGGTACGCTTTGCTGGCGCAGACGCGCTGCGGCCCGGCCATTCCGGCCAGCGCGGAGGGTTCAAGGCGGATATTTTCCGCTGTCGCCAGCCAGCCCAGCATGTCATACATCGTCTGGTCATCAAGGGTATAGAACCCGTCGAGCAGGCGCTCCATTGCCCGGCCAACGAAGCCGGACGCCCGGCCGACCGCCAGACCGTCGGCGGCGGTCAGATTATCAATGCCTAAATCCTGCACCGCTATCTGGTCATGAAGCCCGGTATAGACGCCGAGCAGCATGCAGGGGGAGTGGGTCGGTTCGGCGAACAGGCAGTGAACGTGGTCGCCAAAGGCCAGCTTGAGGCCAAACGCCACGCCGCCAGGGCCGCCGCCGACGCCGCACGGCAGGTAGACGAACAGCGGATGGTCGGCATCGACCACCCGTCCGGCTTTGGCGAACTGCGCCTTCAGGCGCTCGCCGGCCACGGCATAGCCGAGGAACAGCGTGCGCGAATTTTCATCGTCGATGAAAAAGCAGTTCGGGTCTGATTCCGCCGCCTTGCGCCCCTGTTCGACCGCCACGCCGTAGTCCTCTTCATACTCCACCACCGTCACGCCGTGGCTGCGCAGTTTGGCCTTTTTCCACGCCCGGGCGTCTGCGGACATATGCACGGTAACCTTAAAGCCGATGCGGGCGCTCATGATGCCGATCGACATCCCGAGGTTGCCGGTGGAGCCGACGGCGATGCTGTACTGGCTGAAGAACTGTTTAAACTCCGGCGTCAGCAATTTGCGATAATCGTCTGCGGTAGTCAGCAGTCCGGCTTCCAGCGCCAGCTTTTCCGCATGGGTCAGCACTTCATAAATGCCGCCGCGCGCTTTGATCGAGCCGGAGATCGGCAGATGGCTGTCTTTTTTCAGCAGCAGTTCGCCGCCAATCGGCTGGCCGAATTTTTGCTCAAGGCGGTGCTTCATTGCCGGAATGGCGACTACTTCCGATTCGATAATCCCACCGCTGGCGGCCGTTTCCGGGAAGGCTTCCGCCAGATAGGGCGCGAAGCGCTGCAGGCGGGCATGGGCGCCCTGCACGTCGTCGGCGGTCAGGCCGACGTAAGGCAATCCCTCCGCCAGAGAGGTGGTGGCGGGGTTAAACCAGGTGGTTTCTTTCAGGGCGATCAGATCCTGCACAAGCGGGAAGGTCGCGGTTAAGGTGGTCAGGTCAGCGTGTTTCATCATACGTCTCTTTGCGCTCAGATAATGAAAGAAAGCAGGAAGGTGGCGGCCAGTGCAAGTAGCGACGCGATAAAAGTCGCCGTCGTGTAGTACTTGAAGGTTTCACTGAGGCTGGCGCCGCAGTACTGTTTTACCAGCCAGAACAGGGAATCGGTGACGATCGTGCAGCCAATGGCGCCGGAACCGATGGCAATGGCGATGATCTCCGGGCTGACGCCGGGATAAAGCGGCAGCATCGGCGCGACGATGGCGGTAGCGCCCATCATCGCCACGGTGGCGGAGCCAACGGCGGCATGCAGGATAAGCGCCACCAGCCAGGCCAGCAGAATCGGGTGCATATCAAGGTTCGATAGGATCACCGCCAGGCTATCGGCCAGGCCGCTGGATTTTAAAATCGCGTTGAATGCGCCGCCTGCGCCGATAATCAGCAGGATGTTGGCGATAGACCCAAAGCCGTTTTCCGTATGGGTCAGCAGGACGCCCATCCCCATCTGCCGACGAATGCCGAGCATGTAATAGGCGACAAAGACGGCGATAAACATCGCGGTGATGGGGTTGCCGATAAATTCCAGCACCGTATACAGCGTGCCGCCTTTCTCCATGTTCAGTTCGGCGACGGTTTTCACCAGCATCAGGCCAATCGGCAGCAGTACGGTAAACAGCGTGGCGCCGAGTGACGGCAGCGTCGACGCCTCGCGGACCTCAAGGTTGGCAAATTCGGCCGGAACCGGTTTGTACGGCAGGCGGTTGCCTAACGCTCTGAGAAACAGCGGACCGCCAACCAGCGAGGCGATCAGACCGACCAGCAGGCCATAAACAATCACTGTGCCGATATCGGCGCCCAGTTTGTTCGCGACAAACAGGGCCGCCGGATGCGGGGGGACCACGCAGTGCACCGCCATCAGCGCGGTACACAGCGGAATAGCCAGCTTCAGTAGCGAGGTATTGGTTTTTTTGGCGATGGAGAAGGCCAGGGGGATCAGCAGGACCACGCCGACTTCGACAAACAGCGTGATGCCGCAGATCAGGCCGACCAGCACCATAATCACGTCCGCCGACAGCCAGCGGCAGCGCTGCAGCGTCAGGCCGATGCGCTCCGCCGCGCCGGAGACCTCCATCATCTTCCCGAGAATGGTGCCGAGACCGATCACCGCCGCAAGGAAGCCCAGCGTACCGCCGATGCCGCTCTCAATAGCGTTGACCATCTCCAGCGGGCCCATCCCCATCATCGCGCCGACGAAAAAGCTCGCCAGCAGCAGCGCCAGAAATGGATGAAACTTCAGTTTGACGATCGTTAAGACGATTAACACGATGCTGATCAGCAGCGTGCTCACAACCCAGACTTGCGAACCCATATTCCACCTCGCCTGTGAATAATCTGGCCTTATTGAAGCGAGAATCGTCATGGGCTGACAAACGATAAAAATGGGCTTTAGGGTGAGGAGAATTGAATCAAATGGGTGATTTAGCTCAAAAACAGACCATTAAATATGCTATGGGTCAAATTAACTCACCCTTTTGCGGCAAAACCGGCGTGATTTTTTTATCATCAACAGCCACTGTATTTGCCAGGAGCGCGTGATGGATGTGCTAAAAACCTTAGGTACCCGGTTGCTGAACGGCTGGCAGCTCTCCAGGCTGTCGACCTTTGAGGTGGCGGCGCGGCACGAGTCGTTTGCCCTGGCCGCCGACGAGCTGGCGCTCACGCCTGGCGCCGTCAGCCACCGGATTAATCAACTTGAAGAGGAGCTGGGGATCCTGCTCTTTGTCCGCTCGCATCGCAAAGTTGAGCTGACGCGTGAAGGTAAGCGGGTCTACTGGGCGCTGAAGTCGTCGCTGGATGGTCTCAATCAGGAGATCCTCGACATCAAAAACCAGGAGCTCTCCGGCAGTCTGACGGTCTACTCGCGGCCCTCTATCGCCCAGTGCTGGCTGGTGCCGGCTCTGGGTGACTTTACCCGCCGTTACCCGGCCATCTCCCTCACCGTGCTGACCGGCAACGAGAACGTTAACCTGCAGCGGACGGGCATCGATCTGGCGATCTATTTTGATGATGCGCCGTCGTCGCAGCTGAGTCACCATTTTCTGATGGATGAGGCGATCGTGCCGGTATGTACGCCGAATTACGCGCAACAGCGGCAGTTAATATCGAATCCGGGCAATCTGCGCCACTGTACGTTGCTCCACGACCGCCAGGCATGGAGCAACGATTCCGGCACCGACGAGTGGTATAGCTGGGCGCAGCAGTTTGCGGTGGAACTGCCGCCATCATCGGGGATTGGCTTCGATCGTTCCGATTTAGCGACGATTGCGGCGATGAATCATGTCGGGGTGGCGATGGGGCGTAAGCGGCTGGTGCAGAAGCGGCTGGAGAGTGGGGAGTTGATCGCCCCGTTTGGCGATATGACGCTGAAATGCCACCAGCACTACTATGTAACCACCCTGCCGGGTCGCCAGTGGCCGAAAATCGACGCCTTTATCGAGTGGCTGCACAGCCTGACATAAGACAAAAGCAGCCACCGGGAGGTAGCCCGGATAAGGCGTCAGCCGCTATCCGGGGCACGGCCGCCGCGCTTATACCGGCTGCTGATGATGGGTAAAGCGCGAGGCCAGCGGCAGCCAGCACAGCAGAATCAACAGACCCATCAGCATCATCAGCAGACCGAGACTGCCCTGACCGTTTTGCGGCATCATCGCCGACAGCCAGGCCAGTACGCCGGAGCCGATATTCTGCAAGCCGCCAACCAGCGCCCCGGCGGTACCGGCGAGGAACGGGAATGGCTCCATCGCGCCGCTGGTGGCCAGCGGGAACAGCATGCCGGCGCCGAAGAAGAACAGCGCCGCCGGCACCAGCAGGGTCCAGACGGTCATGACGCCCAGCAGCCCCGGGATCCACATCATCAGACCCGCCAGCAGGCAGCAGATAACCGATTGCCACATCAGTGTCGGGAAACGCTTGTTCGGGCGTCCGGCAAACCAGGCGCCGAAGAAGGCCGCCGGGATCGGCAGAATAAACAGAATACTCACCGCCATGCTGCTCAGGCCGAGCACCGCGCCCATCAGTACGCCGGAACAGGCTTCGAATACCGCAATCCCCGCCAGGCCGCCGATCAGCATCAGCAGATAGCAGTTAAACGCGCCAGTGCCGAACAGCGTTTTGTAGCTGGCCAGAAGTTTGGTGCGCGGCGCGCCCTCCGGGCGCGTTTCCGGCATCCATTTCGCCATGCTGAAGGTCACCCCGGCGCACAGAACCAGCAGGAAAGCGTAACAGGCGCGCCAGCTCCACAGGGTGTCGAGGATGCCGCCGAGCAACGGGGCAATCAGCGGGCTGACCAGAATACCCATATTTAACAGGCTATTGGCATGACGCAGCTGGGCGCCTTCGTACAGATCGCGGGGCAGGGTGCGCGCCATCACGCCGCCGACGCCGGTGCCCATCCCCTGCATGGCGCTGGCGGCGATCAGCACCGGCAGGCTATGGGTGGTCATGGCGACCAGCGTCGCCAGCATAAAAATCGACATCCCGACAAGGATCACCGGGCGGCGACCGATGCGGTCGGAGAGCGGGCCGTAAAACAGCTGTGAAATACCGTAGGTCAGCAGGTAGGCCGCCATCACGCTTTGAACCGCCCCTTCGCGAACGTTCAGCGCGACCGCCATGTCGGCGATGGCCGGAATATATATGGTCTGCGCCATCTGGCCAACGGCCACCAGCAGTACCAGCATCAACAACAAATTGAAGTTTTTATGCCGTTTCATGTCGATGAATACTTTGTGAGTAAAGAGAAATGAAGAATATGTGACTGGCACATCCCGTAATCGATGGAGGAATCTACCATATAAAAATGACAGAACAACTGCAAAGTGCCGATTGTTGAGGGAATTCCAGGCAGATTATGTAAACAGGAACGGCAACTAATGTTGCCATTGCAGGCTACGCAAGGCGCAGGAGGATCGCCCCGGCGGCAATCCCGCAGGCGGCGAAGATGCGCAGCGGCATCAGTTGCTCTTTCAGGACGATAAAAGCGATCAGCGCGCCGAACAAAATGGAGGTTTCACGCAGCGCGGCGACCACCGCCAGCGGCGCCTGGGTCATCGCCCACAGCGCCAGGCCGTAGGAGCCCATGGTGCCGATACCGCCGAGGATACCTTTTCGCCAGTGCAGGCGCAGATAGCGGCTGGCTTCAGCGCGGCGGGTCATCATTGCCCAGCTTAGCAGGCAGAAGCCGTTCATAAAAAAGGTCCACAGGGTGTAGCCCAGCGCCGAGCCCGCCAGCCGG
Source organism: Klebsiella sp. PCX (assembly GCF_021869705.1). Classification (NCBI taxonomy): domain Bacteria; kingdom Pseudomonadati; phylum Pseudomonadota; class Gammaproteobacteria; order Enterobacterales; family Enterobacteriaceae; genus Klebsiella; species Klebsiella sp. PCX. Next base: position 5,117,721 of record NZ_CP091527.1, on the reverse strand, counting down.
ACGCCGGTGCCGTCCACCAGCGTATAGCCGGCGATGAAGCAGGCGTTGATCAGCGCCAGCACGATGCCTTTGCGCGAGCTGGCGCGGCCGTTAAAGGCCATCGCCAGAATAGCCAGGCAGATGACGCCGATGCCCAGCCAGGCCAGCGGCGACAAACGATCGCCGAGAAACAGCACACTTATCGCCGCCACCAGCAATGGGGCAGTTCCCCGCATCAGCGGATAGGTCTGGCTCATATCCGACACCTGATAGGTCTTCGCCACCAGCACCGTATACACCACCTGTAACGCGCACGACGCCAGCAGATAGGGGGCGCTGGCCAGCGAGGGCTGCGGGGAAAAGGGCAGCATCACCAACGCGATCAGCGCGGCCGAGCCGCTGACGCCGATCGCCGCGTACATTTTATCGCCGCTGGCTTTGACAATAGCGTTCCAGCTGGCGTGCAGCAGGGCGGCGAACAGCAAAATGCAGAATACGGTGATGGTCATCGCAGACAGGTTCAACAGTGAAGGTCACCGGACTGTAACACGCGCACGCGCTGCCAGCCAGCGGGGGCTACAGCGAACAAAACAGGCGATGCGTCACCCGCGGTTCATCGTACACCGGGCGAAAGCCAAGTCTTTCATAAAAGGGCCAGGCCTGCGCCGGGGCGTGGGTGTTCAGAAAATCAAACCAGGCGCTGGAGTGGGTGATAACCGAGACCAGCAGCTGCTGGCCGATCCCCCGGCGGCGGTAGCGCTCGCTGATGTAGAGATGGCGAATACGCCCGGCCCGCGGCTGCGGGCTGAAGGGATCGCTATTGATGCCGCATACCCCAACCAGCTGGTGGTTCACAAAGGCGCCCAGCAGCGTTTCGCCCGGCGCGGTAAAGCGGTTTTTGCCGCTCTGCCAGTTTTCCGCCAGGCGGCGCAGCATATTGAAATGCTGTTCAAGGCTTTCGGTGCGCAGCGCCGCGAACCCCGGGGCATCCGGCGTCGTGGCGGCAATTAACAGGGGTGGCATAGCTTCCTCCATCAAGTCATCCCGGGACGCCCGGCGGGCGCCTGCAGGGGGGCGGTTTCCCGCCCCCCTCAGGTGCGACTTGAACCTGAATCAGCGGAACTGTTTCAGGACTGCATCAAGTAGTTGCAACACAGCAACCATGAGTTTCAGGATTAAAATAATAATATCCATTCCGCCCATACGCGCGTCTCCTGTGGTTAAGGAGCACAATAAGCTGACGTACCTTTCCGCTGCCTGTTGCCAGCTTATCCCTGCCTGTCGCCGGCGGCGTCGCCCTGGCCAATGATTGCTCCTTCCGTGGACGGCTTCCCGGCCCGCCGCCAGCAACGACAGGGGTGCGCAGCGCTGAACCACGCGTTGCCGCGCGGACCAGTGACTGCACGTTGTTGACGTAACACAGTGTGCTCTCTCGGGGTTAAGGCACTGACGGCACCACCCGTTTCAGCCAGGACTTCGTTGCGCCGGTCAAACTTGCGGCCCCCGAATGGCACACCATGAACACACCCAGTATAGATAAATACTGTATGGATGAACAGTATTTTTTGGACAAATCCGCCGCTCTCGCCCATACTCTATGACAGAGAAAAAGCGACCTTAAATTGCGCGAACTGCAGCGATCGCGTATACTTTTGGCGTTGACGTAATACAGTGTGCTTGCGGCTACCACCTGTAACCATACTGATAAAAACCTCGCTCCGGCGGGGTTTTTTGTTTTCTGCCCTTTTGCGCCGAACTGTGATCTTTCGCGCAAATTTTCGTGGATGAAAATAAATCCATTGTGAAAACGTAAAACCTGTGTTTGTATAAATTCAGCTTATTTTTCGACACAACAGGTCCCTAATGAACGCAACCCTGATCGCTTCGACCCTACTAAAAACCGCGCCAGCCGCGGTGGTCGTCGTGTCTGTGGTGGTCGTCGTCGGCAATGCGCCGTAGGGTCCGGAACAACACGAATTCCAAACCCCGCCGGCGCAAACCGAGCGGGGTTTTTTGTTGGCGAGCCCCCCGGTAAAGTCGGCCCAGAAGAAAAGGACTGGAGCATGGCAAGTTCGGGCACCACATCAAACACAATGCGCTTTACCGGCGCGCAGCTGGTTGTTCATTTACTGGAACGCCAGGGTATCACTATGGTTAGCGGCATTCCGGGCGGCTCCATCCTGCCTATTTACGATGCCTTAAGCCAGAGCACGCAGATCCGCCACATCCTGGCGCGCCACGAGCAGGGCGCGGGCTTTATCGCCCAGGGGATGGCGCGTACCGAAGGCAAACCAGCGGTCTGTATGGCCTGCAGCGGCCCGGGGGCGACGAACCTGGTGACGGCGATCGCCGATGCCCGCCTGGATTCGATTCCATTGGTCTGCATCACCGGCCAGGTGCCGGCATCGATGATTGGCACCGACGCCTTCCAGGAAGTGGACACCTACGGCATCTCTATCCCCATCACCAAACATAACTATCTGGTGCGCGACATCGCTGAGCTGCCGCAGGTGATCAGCGACGCCTTCCGTATTGCTCAGTCCGGGCGTCCCGGGCCGGTGTGGATAGACATTCCTAAGGACGTACAGTCGGCGACCATTGAGCTGGAAACGTTGCCGGAACCGGGCGAGCGCGCCGCTCCGCCGGCATTCGCCCCCGAAAGCGTGCGCGAAGCGGCGGCGATGATCAATGCGGCGAAGCGTCCGGTGCTCTATCTGGGCGGCGGGGTGATTAACGCGCCGCAGGAGATCCGTGAGCTGGCGGAAAAAGCCAATCTGCCGACCACCATGACCCTGATGGCGCTGGGCATGCTGCCGAAGGCGCACCCGCTGTCGCTGGGGATGCTGGGGATGCACGGCGCGCGCAGCACCAACTTCATTCTGCAGGAAGCGGATTTACTGATTGTTTTAGGCGCGCGTTTTGATGACCGGGCGATTGGCAAGACCGAGCAGTTCTGCCCGAACGCGAAGATTATCCACGTCGATATCGACCGCGCCGAGCTGGGCAAAATCAAGCAACCGCACGTGGCGATTCAGGGCGATGTGGCGGAAGTCTTAGCCCAACTGAACCCGCAGATTGAGGCGCAGCCGCGCGAGGAATGGCGCCAGCTGGTGGCCGACTTGCAGCGCGAATTCCCTTGCGCCATCCCGCAGGAAAGCGACCCGCTTTCCCATTACGGCCTGATTAACGCCGTGGCCGCCTGCGTGGATGATGAAGCGATCATCACTACCGACGTTGGCCAGCACCAGATGTGGACGGCGCAGGCCTACCCGCTCAACCGTCCGCGCCAGTGGCTGACCTCCGGCGGCCTCGGCACCATGGGCTTCGGCCTGCCGGCGGCGATTGGCGCGGCGCTGGCGAATCCGCAGCGCAAGGTTATCTGCTTCTCCGGCGACGGCAGCCTGATGATGAATATTCAGGAGATGGCTACCGCCGCTGAAAATCAGCTGGATGTAAAAATTATTCTGCTGAACAACGAAGCGCTGGGGCTGGTACATCAGCAGCAGAGCCTGTTTTATCAGCAGGGCGTTTTTGCCGCCACTTATCCAGGGATGATTAACTTTATGCAGATTGCCGCCGGTTTTGGCCTGCAAACCTGTGATTTAAATAACGAAGCCGATCCGCAGGCGGCGCTGCAGGCGATCATCGCTCGTCCGGGCCCGGCGCTGATTCACGTGCGCATCGACGCGCAGCAGAAAGTGTATCCGATGGTACCGCCGGGTGCGGCCAATACTGAAATGGTGGGGGAATAAGCCATGCAAAAACACTGTGATAACGTCATTCTGGAACTCACCGTCCGCAACCACCCCGGCGTCATGACCCACGTCTGCGGGCTTTTTGCCCGCCGCGCCTTTAACGTCGAAGGGATTCTTTGTCTACCGATTCAGGGCAGCGAACACAGCCGCATCTGGCTGCTGGTGAACGACGATCAGCGTCTCGGGCAGATGATTAGCCAGATTGAAAAGCTGGAAGATGTCACCAAAGTGGCGCGTAACCAGTCCGATCCCACCATGTTTAACAAAATTGCGGTGTTCTTCGAGTAAATCGCGCAAGGCTTGAACGGTAAGGTGCTTATGGTTAAGGTAAGCGCCTTTGCCGGATGGCGCTGCGCTTATCCGGCCTACGGACACAGCGCTTTGTCGCCTCAGGCACCAGGACCCTATCATGACCACCATCGCCCTTATTGACGATCATTTGATTGTCCGCTCCGGCTTTGCTCAGCTGCTGGGGCTGGAAACTGATTTTCAGGTTGTCGCCGAATTTGGCAGCGGCCGCGAGGCGCTGGCGGGGTTGCCGGGGCGCGGCGTTCAGGTCTGTATCTGCGATATCTCAATGCCGGATATTTCCGGGCTGGCGCTGCTCAGCCAGCTGCCGAAGGGGATGGCGACCATCATGCTGTCGGTGCACGACAGCCCGGCGCTGGTCGAGCAGGCGCTTAACGCCGGCGCGCGGGGCTTTCTGTCGAAACGCTGCAGCCCGGACGAACTTATCGCCGCGGTGCGCACGGTGGCGGCGGGCGGCTGCTATCTCACACCGGATATCGCCATGAAGCTGGCCGCCGGGCGCCAGGATCCGCTCACCAAACGCGAACGCCAGGTGGCGGAAAAGCTGGCGCAGGGCATGGCGGTGAAAGAGATCGCCGCTGAGCTCGGACTGTCGCCGAAAACCGTCCACGTTCACCGCGCTAACCTGCTGGAAAAGCTGGGCGTCAACAATGACGTCGAGCTGGCGCGCCGTATGTTTGACAGCTGGCAATGAAGACCATACTCCCGCGCCTGCTGTCGGTGATCGGCTGCGCCTTTATCTTCGCCGCCGCCTGGTTTTGTCTGTGGAGCATCAGCCTGCATCTGGTGGAGCGCGCCGATCTGGCGGTGCTGCTGTTCCCCTTCGGCCTGCGTTTGGGGCTGATGCTGCAGTGCCCGCGCGGCTACTGGCCGGTGCTGCTGGGAACCGAGTGGCTGCTGATCTTCTGGCTGGCGCAGGAAGTGGCGCTGGCGCACCCGATAATATTGATGACCGGAAGCCTGCTGACCCTCCTGCCGGTGGCGCTGATCTCGCGATATCGCCAGCAGCGCGACTGGCTGACGCTTCTGCGTCAGGGCGGGGCGTTAATGGCCGCCGCGCTGCTGCAATCGCTGCCCTGGCTGGCGGAGGGGGACGAGGGTCTTAACGCCCTGCTGTTGACGCTCACCGGCGGCCTGACTCTGGCGCCGACCTGTCTGGTGTTCTGGCACTACCTCACCAGCACCGTCTGGCGGCCCCTGGGGCCGTCGCTGGTGGCGCAGCCGGTAAACTGGCGCGGGCGGCATCTGATCTGGTATCTGTTGTTATTCACCATTAGCCTGTGGCTGCAGCTTGGGCTGCCCGCTGAGCTCTCCCGCTTTACCCCGTTTTGCCTTGCGCTGCCGATTATCGCCCTCGCCTGGCACTACGGCTGGCAGGGCGCGCTGATCGCCACATTGATGAACGCTATCGCCCTGATTGCCAGCCAGACCTGGCACGATCACCCCGTCGATCTCCTGCTTTCGCTGCTGGCGCAGAGCCTCACCGGACTGCTGCTGGGGGCGGGGATCCAGCGATTGCGCGAGCTTAACCAGTCGCTACAGAACGAGCTGGCGCGTAATCGTCGTCTGGCGGATCGCCTGCTGGAGACCGAAGAGAGCGTGCGCCGCGACGTCGCGCGCGAGCTCCATGATGATATCGGCCAGACCATCACCGCAATACGCACCCAGGCGGGGATCGTCCAGCGGCTGGCGCCGGACAACGCCAGCGTTCGCCAGAGCGGCCAGCTGATTGAACACCTCTCGCTGGGGGTTTACGACTCGGTGCGTCGCCTGCTGGGCCGCCTGCGTCCGCGCCAGCTTGACGACCTGCCGCTGGAGCAGGCGGTACGTTCTCTGATGCGCGAGATGGAGCTGGAGGACCGCGGCATTGTCAGCCATCTCGACTGGCGGATTAACGAGGCGGGACTGAGCGAAAACCAGCGCGTGACCCTGTTCCGCGTCTGCCAGGAGGGACTGAACAATATCGTCAAGCACGCCAGCGCCAGCGCCGTGACCCTGCAGGGCTGGCAGCAGGAGGAGCGACTGATGCTGGTGCTGGAGGATGACGGCTGCGGCCTGCCGCCGGGCTCCAGCGCGCAGGGATTCGGTCTGACCGGCATGCGCGAGCGCGTGACCGCCCTGGGGGGCACGCTGACGATCTCCTGCACCCACGGTACCCGGGTGTGCGTCAATCTACCGCTGCGTTACGCCTGAGAGGATCGCTGATGTTCGCCTTTTTAAAAGCCCCGCCTGACGCTGCGCCGATTAGCGATAAACGCGAGCTTGATGCGCGTTATCGCTACTGGCGCCGCCATATCCTGTTGACCATCTGGCTGGGCTACGCGCTGTTCTATTTCACCCGCAAAAGCTTTAACGCCGCGGTGCCTGACATTCTCGCCAGCAACGTGCTGACCCGCAGCGATATCGGTCTGCTGGCCACGCTGTTTTACATCACCTACGGACTGTCGAAATTTTTCTCCGGTATCGTCAGCGACCGCTCCGATGCCCGTTATTTTATGGGGTTGGGGCTTATCGCCACCGGGGTGGTGAATATTCTGTTCGGTTTTTCTTCCTCACTGTGGGCCTTCGCCCTGCTGTGGGCACTGAACGCCTTCTTTCAGGGTTGGGGCTCGCCGGTCTGCGCCCGGCTGCTGACGGCCTGGTATTCACGCACCGAACGCGGCGGCTGGTGGGCGCTGTGGAATACGGCGCATAACGTGGGCGGCGCGCTGATCCCGATGGTGGTGGGAGCGGCGGCGCTACATTACGGCTGGCGCACGGGGATGACCATCGCCGGCGGCCTGGCGATCCTCGCCGGATTATATCTGTGCTGGCGGCTGCGCGATCGTCCGCAGGCGGTGGGGCTACCCGCCGTGGGCGACTGGCGTCACGATGCGCTGGAGATTGCCCAGCAGCAGGAGGGCGCCGGGCTGACGCGCAAAGAGATCCTCACCCGATACGTGCTGGCAAACCCCTATATCTGGCTGCTGTCGCTGTGCTATGTGCTGGTGTACGTGGTGCGGGCGGCGATTAACGACTGGGGCAATCTGTATATGTCGGAGACGCTTGGCGTCGATCTGGTGACCGCTAACTCGGCGGTGACCATGTTCGAGCTGGGCGGATTTATCGGCGCGCTGGTGGCGGGGTGGGGCTCGGATAAGCTGTTTAACGGCAATCGCGGACCGATGAACCTGATCTTCGCCGCCGGCATTTTGCTGTCGGTTGGCGGCCTGTGGCTGATGCCGTTCGCCAGCTACGTGATGCAGGCGGCCTGCTTCTTCACCACCGGTTTCTTTGTCTTCGGCCCGCAGATGCTGATCGGCATGGCGGCGGCGGAGTGTTCGCATAAAGAGGCCGCCGGGGCGGCTACCGGGTTTGTCGGCCTGTTCGCATATCTTGGCGCGTCGCTTTCCGGCTGGCCGCTGGCGCAGGTAATGGATATCTGGCACTGGACCGGATTCTTCGTGGCGATCGCGATTGCCGCCGGCATTTCCGCGCTGCTGCTGCTGCCGTTCTTAAACGCGCAGGCGCCGCGCGCCGCCAGTGAAGCGTGATGCATCTCACTCTTTCGCCGCGAATGGGGCAAAACTAAGAAATTTTCCCGGTTTCACCTGGACGCCGTCTCAGGCCAGACGGCGCGCTGATTTTTACAATGCCTGGCTATGACGCAGGCATAAAAAATCAGCTCAGGAGATACCCATGCTGGCCTTTCTGAATCAGGTTCGTAAGCCGACCCTGGATCTGCCGCTCGACGTGCGGCGCAAAATGTGGTTCAAACCTTTCATGCAGTCCTATCTGGTGGTCTTCATTGGCTACCTGACCATGTACCTGATCCGCAAGAACTTCAATATTGCGCAGAACGACATGATTTCCACCTACGGGTTGAGCATGACCCAGCTGGGGATGATTGGCCTGGGCTTCTCCATTACCTACGGCGTAGGGAAAACCCTGGTTTCCTACTATGCCGATGGCAAAAACACCAAGCAGTTCCTGCCGTTTATGCTGATCCTCTCCGCCATCTGCATGCTGGGCTTTAGCGCCAGTATGGGTGCGGGTTCCACCAGCCTGTTCCTGATGATCGCCTTCTATGCGCTAAGCGGCTTCTTCCAGAGCACCGGCGGCTCGTGCAGCTATTCCACCATCACCAAATGGACGCCACGACGCAAACGCGGCACCTTCCTCGGCTTCTGGAATATCTCTCACAACCTCGGCGGCGCCGGCGCGGCGGGCGTGGCGCTGTTTGGCGCCAACTATCTGTTCGACGGCCACGTGATCGGCATGTTTATCTTCCCGTCGATTATTGCGCTGATCGTCGGCTTTATTGGCCTGCGCTACGGTAGCGACTCGCCGGAATCCTACGGCCTCGGCACGGCGGAGGAGCTGTTTGGCGAAGCGATCAGCGAAGAGGATAAAGAGACCGAAGAAAACGCGATGACCAAGTGGCAGATCTTTGTTGAGTACGTGCTGAAAAACAAAGTGATCTGGCTGCTGTGCTTCTCCAACATCTTCCTCTACGTGGTGCGTATCGGTATCGATCAATGGTCCACCGTGTATGCCTTCCAGGAGCTGAAGCTGTCGAAAGAGGTGGCGATTCAGGGGTTTACCCTGTTTGAGGTCGGCGCCCTGGTTGGCACGCTGCTGTGGGGCTGGCTGTCGGACCTGGCCAACGGCCGCCGCGCGCTGGTGGCCTGCATCGCGCTGGCGCTGATTATCGCCACTCTCGGTGTTTATCAACATGCCAGCAATCAGTACGTCTATCTGGCTTCGCTGTTTGCGCTGGGCTTCCTGGTGTTTGGCCCGCAGCTGCTGATTGGCGTTGCCGCCGTTGGCTTCGTACCGAAAAAAGCGATCGGCGCCGCCGATGGGATCAAGGGCACTTTCGCCTATCTTATCGGCGATAGCTTCGCCAAGCTGGGCCTCGGGATGATCGCCGACGGCACCCCGGTCTTTGGCCTCACCGGCTGGGCCGGCACCTTTGCGGCGCTGGACGCCGCCGCCATCGGCTGTATCTGCCTGATGGCCATCGTGGCTATCTTCGAAGAGCGTAAAATTCGCCGCGAGAAAAAGAACCGTATTTTGCAGACTGCCTGATTCACCAGGTATTTGGTAACCTTGCCCGGCCATTGTGCCGGGCTTTTTTATTTCTTACGTAATATGCCAGGTCCGACAGTCGACAGCGGGCAAATTCCCATTATGATAGTCAGGCTGCGATTGGATGAGAGGATGCATGATCTGGATAGGACTGGCCACCCTGGTAGTGGTATTTGTTGTGGGATTTCGGGTGCTTACCTCTGATTCACGCCGCGCGATCCGCCGCCTGAGCGAACGCCTGGGCATCACGCCCGTCCCGCTGGAATCGATGATCGATCAGCTTGGTAAAACCGCCGGCAATGAGTATTTGCGTTACCTTGAACGGCCGAATGAAGCGCATCTGCAGAACGCCGCCCAGGTGCTGCTGATCTGGCAGGTTGCAATTGTCGACGCCAGCGAAAAAAACCTGCATTACTGGTATCGCCTGATGCAAAAAGCGCGTTTAGCGGCGCCGATCACCGAGGCGCAGATCCGCCTGGCGCAAGGGTTTCTGCGCGAGCTGGATCCGGATATGAGCGATTTGCATAACCTTCAGCAGCGCTATAACGACCTGTTTCTCCCGGAAGACGGCGTGCACTGGCTGCACTGATCTCATAGTTATTCGGCCTGGGGTTCATCGCTTTTTGTGCCGGATGGCGGCTGCGCCTTATCCGGCCTACGGTTTCCGCACTCGTCACTTGTAGGCCGGATAAGCGTAAGCGCCATCCGGCAGGATAACTACAGTAGGATTTTCAGGCCGTGTTTTTGTACGACGCTAAGCAATTTTAATGACATTCCGCTTGGTCGCTTAGCGCCAGTCTCCCATTTTTGCACGGTAGACACGCTGGTATTCAGATAACGAGCGAACACGGGTTGGCTAACATTGAGTTGTTCACGTAGCGCTTTAATTTCAATGGGTTGAAGTGCGGCTACGCTACCGAGACATGATTCATCAAAATGGCGCATTGTTTCCTGTGGGATTGCGCCAACGCTGAATAGCCCCGACGCAGCGCTATGGATCGCTTCGAAAGCCGGGCTTTTGTATTTATTTTTTGCTGTCATCGCAAATCTCCACCAGTTCTTTACTTTTAACTAAGACCGTCGTTTTCTCTTAAGAGAGATTGGCATAGTGTTTTGCTAACTCACGAAAACCCATTAACTCGCGATGGTTGATATTGGCCATATCCTGTTTGGCATATAGAAAGGTATAAAACCAATACCCTGCGCTTTTGGTAAGGATGATTGCGCGATCGCGATTCTTGTTGAGTCGCTTTTTATAAACCCCTCCTCCTAAATCAACCACCTTGCCCTGAAGCGCAGATTGAATTGCCTGATAGAGCTCGTCGTCGGAAATGCCATGAGAGCTAGCCTCTCTGGCGAACCATTTGGTTTTGAAGATACGCATTGCTGACATCCTGTCGTTAAAAGTATAGCACATAGTGCTATATTAAATTCTCCTGAGATTTGTTAAAGCGATAGCAAGCATCGTTTTTTTAAACATGCGAGAAGCTACGCATCCTCTTATGAAAAGCGAGAAGAGTTGCGAAAACGTTAAATGCGTCACAAACAAAATGTTACACTGCGCAGCTTTCCGCCACTTTCTTCGCAGGTCACTCATGAGTTATTCAAATGAAGCCAAACCCTATGCACGCGAACTCGCGCGACCAAACTGGTCGGCGGTCTTCGCGGTTGCTTTCTGCGTCGCCTGCCTGATTACCGTCGAATTTCTACCGGTCAGCCTGCTGACGCCGATGGCGCTGGATTTAGGTATCTCCGAAGGGATGGCCGGGCAGTCGGTGACGACGACGGCATTCGTCGCGATGTTTTCCAGCCTGTTTATCACTTCCGTCATTGGCAAAACCGATCGCCGCTACGTGGTGATCCTCTTTTCGCTGCTGCTGACCCTTTCCTGCCTGTTGGTGTCCTTTGCCGATAGCTTCACCCTGCTGCTGCTGGGACGCGCCTGTCTGGGGCTGGCGCTCGGCGGTTTCTGGGCGATGTCAGCCTCGCTGACCATGCGGCTGGTGCCGATGCGCGTGGTGCCGAAAGCGTTGTCGATTATCTTCGGCGCGGTATCCATCGCGCTGGTGATCGCCGCCCCGTTGGGCAGTTTCCTTGGCGGGCTTATCGGCTGGCGCAACGTGTTTAACGGCGCGGCGGTGATGGGTGTACTGTGTACGCTCTGGGTGCTGAAAGCGCTGCCGTCGCTGCCTGGTGAATCGGCGGCTCAGCAGCAAAATATGTTTGGCCTGCTGAAGCGGCCGGGGGTGATGGCCGGCATGTGCGCCATTTTCATGGCCTTTGCCGGACAGTTCGCCTTTTTTACCTATATTCGCCCGCTCTACATGACCCTCGCCGGGTTTGATGTCGATGGCCTGACGCTGGTGCTGCTGAGCTTTGGTATCGCCAGCTTCATCGGCACGTCGCTCTCCTCGGTGCTGCTCAAACGCTCGGTGAAAGCGGCGCTGGCGATTGCGCCGCTGGTGTTGACCGCCTGCGCGGCGGCGCTGGTGCTGTGGGGAGAAAGCAAAATCGTCGCCTCGACGGTGGCAATTATCTGGGGCTTCGCGTTCGCCTTGATCCCGGTGGGGTGGTCAACGTGGATCACCCGTTCACTCTCCGATCAGGCGGAAAAAGCCGGGTCGATTCAGGTGGCGGTGATCCAGCTGGCCAACACCTGCGGCGCCGCGGTCGGCGGCATTGCGCTTGACCACTTAGGGCTGCTGTCGCCGCTGGTGTTGTCAGGGGTATTAATGCTGTTTACCGGCCTGTTGGTGGCGGCCAAAGTGAAGGTGAATTCACCCGCTTAAGGCCGTTCGCCTTTTGCCAGCCGGGCGTTGATGTCGGCGATCACTTCCGGCAGGTCCGCCAGGGTATCAACCACATAATGCGCCCCGGCGGCATACAGCTTGCCTGCCGCCCGCTCGCGACGGGTGGCGATTTCCTCTTTCGACATCGCCTGGTACGCCTCCCAGGTAGCGCCGAATTCGTTACCGGACACCGCCAGGCCGACGCTCCACATCCCGGCATGTAACCCTTCGCTGATACCCGGTGCGGCGTCGTCGACCTTCACGCAGTGGGCCACATCGTCTATGCCCAGGGTAATCACGTTCTGCAGCGCCATCCAGGGGCCGGGACGCCCGCCGGCGGCAAGGTCATCGGTGGCGACCCAGTGGTCCGGGGCATAGCCCTGGGCGGCGGCGGCTGGAACCAGCTTTTCCATCACCGGACGCGGATAGCCCGAGCAGGAGCCGATCTTCAGTCCGTCGGCGCGCAGCGCGGCGAGGGTGTCGACCACGCCGGCGATCGGAGCGGAAAAATCGACAACCTTAGCGATTTGCAGCGGCATAAACGCGGCGTAGATCGCATCAATATCAGCAGCCGTCATTGGCCGACCAAATTTCGCCTGCCAGCGGCTATCGACCGACGGCAGTTTGCCCAGCGCCTCAATGTGCTGCCATTTGCCAAGCCCCATCGGCACGCGGGCCTCTTCAAGGGAGAGCTCAATATCGAAGGCCTGGCGGAAGGCCTCGACGAAAATTTGCGTCGGCGCGAAGGAGCCGAAGTCCACGGTGGTGCCGGCCCAGTCGAGGATGAGTGCGGTGATACGGTTCATGGCGGTTCCTTATTGTTTCCAGTACATGGCGTTGTCGATGGCCGCCAGCAGGGCGGTGATGTCGGCGTCGTAGACTTCGCCGATGTTGCCGATGCGGAAGCAATCGCTTTGCGACACTTTGCCCGGATAGATAACGAAGCCCTGATCTTTCAGCTTCTGGTAGAAGGTGTGAAAGCGATACTGCGGCGCGTCCGGCGAATAAAAGGCGGTAATGATCGGCGAGTGCAGGCTGTCATCAAGTAGCGTCCGGAAGCCGAGCGCGCGCATTCCGGCGACCAGTCGGCGCTGATTGTGGCTGTAGCGCTGATGGCGGGCGCTGACGCCGCCCTCCTGGGCCAGTTCTTTCAGCGCCTGAGCGAAGGCCAGCACGGTATGGGTCGGTGAGGTGAAGCGCCACTTGCCGTGGTTATCCTCCATACAGCGCCACTGGGCGTAAAGATCCAGCGACAGCGAGCGCGAGCGGCCTTTGCAGGTGACCAGCTCCGATTCGCGGGCGATGACGAAAGCGAAGCCCGGCACGCCCTGAATGCATTTGTTGGCGGAGCTTATCAGATAGTCAATATTCAGCGCGGCGATATCCAGCGGAATGCCGCCGAAGCTGCTCATCGCATCGACGATATAGCGTTTGCCATACTCCTTCGCCAGCGCGGCTACCTCTTCGATCGGGTTGAGCATGCCGGTGGTGGTTTCGCTATGCACCATCGCGATATGGGTGATCATCGGGTCATCCTGCAGGATCCGCGCGATCGCCGCCGCGTCCGGACGGGCGACTTCGCCGCAATCGTAAGGATGAAAGGCGATGCCCATCAGCTGCGCCATCTCAATCATACGCGCGCCATAGGCGCCATTGCTGACGATCAGCACTTTGCCCTGTTCGCCGATGACGCTGCCGAGCACCGCTTCGACCGCGTAGCTGCCGCTGCCCTGCAGCAGCACCGCCGTATAACCGTCGGCCGGGGTGGCCAGCTGCACCAGCTGCTGGCGAATGGTCTGTACCACGCCGAGATTGTAATCATCATCCCAGGTGCAGCTATCGAACAACATCGCCTCTTTCACCGTGCGGGAGGTGGTTAGCGGGCCGGGAGTCAGCAGCAGGTAGTTCCGTGAAGTCATTTGTCTCACCATTTGGTCTATACCAGATTTATATTTATCATGGAGACAAAGCCGGGGCAGGGTCAAAGGAAATGTGGCGCTGCAACAAAAAATTCATCTGGCTATGTATAATGAGCGCACCAAACGTGGCAGCGAGTAAACATGAAATCACCCTCTGGCGAGATGCCGCAATACCTGATGATTAAGGCGCAGCTGCAGGCGCGTATTCAAAACGGCGCCCTCAAAAGCGGCGATAAATTGCCTTCCGAGCGCGAGCTGTGCGCGCTGTTCAACACGACCCGTATCACCGTGCGCGAGAGCCTGGCGCAGCTGGAGGCCAGCGGCGTGATCTACCGCGCCGATCGCCGCGGCTGGTTTGTGACGCCGGAGCGTCTGTGGCTGGATCCGACGCAGAACACCAACTTCCACAAGCTGTGTCTCGAACAGGGACGTGAGCCGAAAACGGTGCTGCTTGATGGCCGCTTAACCGCCGTGCCGCTGGATGTGATGGCGCCGCTGGCGCTGCAGCCCTTCGATCAGGTCTACCTGCTGACCCGCCTGCGCTATGCCGACGGGCGTCCGGTGTGCTATTGCGAAAACCACTGCCTGCCGGCCCGGGTGCCGGAGCTGCTGCGCCACGATCTCAATGGCAGTCTGACCGAGATTTATCAGAGTCACTACGACCTGATCTATACCAGTATGCATCTGTCGTTTTATCCCACCTCCATGCCGCCGCAGGCCGCAGAGGCGTTGGGGGTGATGGAGGGGCGCCCGGCGCTGCTGCTGCGCAGGCTGAATTACGATCAGCACGGGCGTATTCTTGATTACGATATCGAATACTGGCGGCATGACAGCCTGCGGATCGAAGTCGATACCCATTGATTTTATTGTATTAACCCTTCCCGTATCCCCGGTGGCGTCAGCGTTAACCGGGGGCGACGTATCCCCTTCGCTTTAACTCTTTCGACACACTTCTTTCATCGTTTTGTCATAAACCCTCGGTAGCGTGAACGCAAATCTGGTCTACACCAGAACAACTAACTGCGATGAGGCTAACACGATGAAACTCTCCCGACTTGCTCTGCTGTCCCTGTTCGCGCTGACCAGCTCCCCGGTTTGGGCGGACGGCGTCGTCACGGTTTACTCCGCCGACGGCCTGCATGACGGCGATAATAGCTGGTATCAGAGCCAGTTCGACGCCTTCACCAAAGCGACGGGCATCAAAGTGCAGTATGTGGAAGGCGGCTCTGGCGCGATCGTCGAGCGTCTGGCGAAGGAGCGCACCAATCCGCAGGCCGATGTACTGGTCACGGTGCCGCCGTTTATCCAGCGCGCCGCGAAAGAGCAGCTGCTGGCCACCTTTACCCCACAGGGCAGCGCGCAGATCCCCGGCGCCAATGACCGCTATTCGCCGCTGGTGAACAACTATCTGACCTTCATCTATAACGGCCAGTTGCTGAAAACCGCGCCGGCCAGCTGGCAGGATCTGCTGGATAGCCGCTTTAAGAATAAGCTGCAGTACTCCACGCCGGGCCAGGCGGGGGACGGCACCGCGGTGATGCTGCAGGCCTTCCACAGCCTTGGCGGCAAAGATGCCGGCTTCGAGTATCTGGGCAAGCTGCAGGCCAATAACGTCGGCCCATCGGCCTCCACCGGCAAGCTGACGGCGCTGGTCAACAAAGGCGAGCTGTACGTCGCCAACGGCGATCTGCAGATGAACCTGTCGCAGATGGCGCGTAACCCGAACGTCAAAATCTTCTGGCCGGCGGACGACAAAGGCGAGCGCAGCGCGCTGGCGCTGCCCTACACCATCGGGCTGGTGCAGAACGGACCGAACAGCGAAAACGGCAAGAAGCTGATTAATTTCCTGCTGGATAAACCGGCGCAATCCAGCGTCAGCGCGCGCTCCTGGGGCTTACCGGTGCGCAACGACGTGGCGCCGGATGACGCTAACTTTAAGGCAGCGCAGGCGGCGCTCGACGGCGTGAAGCGCTGGGAACCCAACTGGGACGACGTCGCGGTTTCTCTCTCGGCGGATATCGCCCGCTGGCATAAAGTGACCGATAGCGAGTAAGCCTGATGTTAATGAAAACCACCGTCATCTCTTCCCCGTCGCTGGCGGGGACCTCCGGGATCACCCTGGACTCGCTGCGCGTTTCCTACCACGGCAACGTGGTCTTAAAACCGCTGTCATTGACCATTGAGCCCGGTGAAGTGCTGGCGCTGATTGGCCCTTCCGGTTCCGGGAAAACCACCGTGCTGCGGGCGATTGCCGGTTTTGTGCAACCGGCTGGCGGGCGGATCCTGATCGGCGACACGGACGTCACCCACCTGCCGCCTTACCAGCGCGGGCTGGCGATGGTGGTGCAGAACTACGCGCTGTTTCCTCATATGAAGGTGGAAGACAACGTCGCCTTCGGCCTGCGGGCGCAAAAGCAGCCCAGGGGGCTTATCGCCGGGCGGGTGACCGAAGCCTTAAAAATCGTCGGTATGGCGGACTACGCCACCCGCTATCCGCATCAGCTTTCCGGCGGCCAGCAGCAGCGCGTGGCGATAGCCCGCGCGATTGCCGTGCGTCCTCGGGTGTTACTGCTTGATGAACCACTGTCGGCGCTGGACGCGCAAATTCGCCATAACATGGTGGAAGAGATTGCCCGTCTGCACCGCGAACTGCCGGAGCTGACCATCCTCTACGTTACCCACGATCAGACCGAAGCGCTGACCCTGGCGGACAAAATCGGCATTATGAAAGACGGGTCGCTGATCGCCCACGGTGAAACGCACGAGCTGTACCACTATCCGCCGAACCGCTTTAGCGCCGAATTCCTCGGCCGCGCCAATATCCTGCAGGCGACGGCGCTGAAAGACAGCCCCGAGCCGGGTCTGGTGAACGTAAGCTGCGGCGGCGGCCTGATTAACGCCTTCAGCCGGGGCGGCCTGCATGGCAACAATAAGCTGTTATGCATTCGCCCGCAGCACATGAGCCTGGCGCCGCGATCGGCAACCAGTAATCGCCTCAACGCCACCCTGATGTCGGTGCACTGGCAGGGCGATCTGACGCATCTGCTGTGCGACGTCGCGGGCGAAGCGGTGCGGATCGTCATGACTCAGGTCAACCCACTGCCGCGCGCGGGGGACAAGCTGGCGCTCTACTTCGAACCTGGCGATGCGGTTCTGATCGAGGTGCAATGATGGCGCAAACCCTCACGCTTGCGCGTCCGGCGCGAAACCTGCGCCCTTACCTGTGGCTGGCGTTGCCGCTGCTGGTGCTGGCGACGCTGTTTTTCTATCCGCTGCTGCTGATCGCCGAACAGGCGTTACGCGACGCCAGCGGCAACCTGAGCCTCGAGACCTTCTGGCAGGTGATCGACTCTAAGCGCTTTATTGGCGCGCTGCTCAATACCTTACAGATTGCGGTGTTCGCCACCCTTGGCTGCCTGGTGCTCGGCAGCGTCCTGGCGCTGATTCTGGTGTTTATTCCGTTCCCCGGCAGCCAACTGGTGGGCCGGGTCATTGATACTTTTATTGCGCTGCCGACCTTTCTTATCACTCTCGCGTTCACCTTTATTTACGGCTCGGCGGGGCTGCTCAACGGCACCCTGATGGCGCTGTTTGCTTTTGAACTGCCGCCGGTAGACTTCCTCTATTCGATTAACGGCGTGATTCTGGCGGAGATTACCGTGTTTACGCCGCTGGTGATGCGCCCGCTGATGGCGGGACTGCGGCAGATAGATAAGAGCCAGCTGGAAGCGGCGAGTATTCTCGGCGCTCATCCGTTACGGGTGATTACCCAGGTTATCTTCCCGGCGGCGCTGCCGGCGCTGATGGCGGGGGGCAGCCTGTGCCTGTTATTGACCACTAACGAGTTCGGTATCGTGCTGTTTATTGGCGCCAAAGGGGTCAATACCCTGCCGATGATGGTCTACAGCAAGGCGATTCTGGAGTCGGATTACAGCGTGGCCTGCATGATTGCGCTGATCAATATTTTGCTGTCGCTGGGGCTGTTTATGCTCTATCGGCTGGCGGCGGTGCGCACTGGCGTAAGGAGTTAACGATGTTGATTTGGTCGCGTAAAGGCCGCGCGGCGGCGGGCGCGCTGGCGGTGACGCTTTTTGCCGGCGTTTTCCTGCTGCCGCTGGCGGTGATTTTACTCTCCAGCCTGAGTAAACAATGGAACGGCCTGCTGCCCACCGGCTTTACCTTTGCCCACTTTGTTAACGCGTTTCGCGGGGCGGCGTGGGATTCGCTGTTTTCCAGCCTGGTGGTGGGCTTCTGCGCCAGCCTGCTGGCGCTGCTGTGCGGGATGTGGGCGGCGCTGGCGCTGCGCCAGACTGGCGCGAAGCTGCAGAAACATCTTGGGCTGATGTTTTATCTGCCCAGCGCCATCCCCTCGGTTTCAGTGGGACTGGGCATTCTGGTGGCCTTCAGCCAGGGGCCGCTGCAGATGAACGGCACCTTCTTTATCGTCCTGGCGGCGCATTTCGTGCTGATCTCGGCCTTTACCTTCAGCAACGTCACGACCGGCCTGGCGCGGATTTCCGCTGATATTGAAAACGTCGCCTCCAGCCTGGGCGCTTCACCGTGGTACCGCCTGCGCCATGTGACGCTGCCGCTGATGACGCCATGGATGATCTCGGCGCTGGCGCTGAGTTTATCGCTGTCGATGGGGGAGTTGGGGGCGACGGTGATGATCTATCCGCCGGGCTGGACGACGCTGCCGGTGACCATTTTCAGCCTGACCGATCGCGGCAGTATCGCCGATGGCTCGGCGCTGACCATCGTGCTGGTGGGCGTCACGCTGCTGTTGATGATGAAGCTGGAGCGTATCGCCCGCCGATTAAGCCAGAGATAAAGAATTGATGACGCCACCAGGGCACGGGGCTGACTGCCCGGCGGCGCTGCGCTTGCGCGGGCCTGGGGGGGATCCCGCAGGCCTCCTCAGTCGTAGCCCGGCTAAGCGTAGCGCCAGCCGGGAACGCTCCTTCGGCAATGCTATCGCATCAGAACCACGCCTCAAACATCCCGCCGACGTTCAGCGAATCCAGCTGCTGGTCCTGGGTGCCGTTCACCTTCGCGGTATGCTCATTGTCCACCTGGCCGCCGGTCACGTAGAAGCGCAGCATCGGGCGGAACTCCGGCCCCATGCCGATGGCGATGTTCTGCGACAGCGTCAGCTTCCAGCCATGGTTATCCCCGCCCTGGTCGTAGTCCACGCGCTGGTAGCCCGCTTCCAGCCAGGTGGAGTGCACGTCGTTCCAGAAATACATCGGCCGCACGATGGCGCCGTAGTTCTTGCGGTTGTCGGTGTTGTCCCTGCCGTTGTCGTAGTCGTGGAAGGCCAGCAGATATTCCACCTGCGCCTGCTGAGTGAACTTATGGCTGCCCTCGAAGCTGGCGTAGACCGTGGTCAGGTCGTCGGTCTTGTTGTAGACGCTGTTATCCGAGTTGTCGGAGTAGCGCAGGATCACCTTGTTCACCCCGCTGTCGTTGGTGTGGCTCAGCACCAGGCCGCCCTGCCAGGCTTCGAGGCGCGCGTCGCTGTCCACCGCCTTCGAGTCAAAGCCGTAGTTGGCGTACACCTCGACGTCGATCGGCCCGGCCTTGATGTTGTGGGTTTTGGTGGTCAGCGCGTAGTGGCCGTTGTCGCCGGTATCGGAGCTGCCGGTACAGGTGATGCGCGACGGGTTGGTCTCGTCGGCCATCACTTCGGGGCTACAGGATTTCACCTGCGACACCGCCGCCACGTCGAACTGTACGCCGCCGATATCAAAGTTCTTCACCCCGGCGCCCTGGCCGTCGTGGTTCATCCAGAAGTAGTCGTTGATCCCCTGTTGCGGACGCTGGTGGAAGTCGCGGCCGGCCCAGATATAGGCGTTGGGGTTGGATTCCAGCACGTTGGTGACGCCGACGTAGGCCTTCTTCAGGTTAACCTCGTCGCTCCAGTGGTCGAACATCACGTTAAGATCCCAGATAGCCCCCTGCGCGCTTTTGAAGGCCTTGCTGATCTGGAATTCGCCGCCGTTGCTTTCGTTGCCCAGGCGGCCGATCGCCGAGGCGCCGTTATAGGAGCCGTCGACGCCGACATATTTCTGGTCGCCGGTCTGGAAGTGGGCGCCATAGCGGGCGTAGCCGCTGAACTTGAGGCCGAACGGAATGGCCATATCCGGCGAGGCGGCGGTGGTCTGCGGGTTGGTGATCACGTCGACCTTTTTGTCGGCCGCGGCGTCGATTTTCGCCTGGCGTTCGGCCAGCGCTTTATCAACGGCTTTGGCGACGATGGCGTCGATCTGTTCCTGAGTAAATTCTTGCGCCATTACGGAAATTGGGCACAGCGCGGCGACAACCGCCATGGCTAAAGGCAGTTTTTTCACAGTATTCATGGTTATCTCGCTTTAATAATTAATATATTTCAGATAATAACCATCCCATTCTGGCTAAAATATATAGCCAAAATAAGCTGATTTGTTTTTTAGGGTACAGCGACGCCGGAGAATAATATTCTCGCAGGCGTTATTCCATATTAATTAACGCTGGTACAGATGGATTAATTCTTCTGAGAACTCGCGGGCCAGCAGCGAATTCATCAGATGATCCTGGGCATGTACCATAATCAGCGTCATAGGCTGACGCGCTTCACCGGCATCCTGCTCGATGAGCTGGGTCTGCATCTGATGCGCCCGACGGGCGTAACCGTCGGCTTCATTTAACAGTAAACGCGCTTCGTCGATATTTCCGGTTCGGGCCGCATGTAGCGCTTCAAAACATAATGAGCGTGACTGTCCCGCATTAACGATAATTTCCATTACCGCATCTTCTAATTCAATCATGTGTATTCCTGAGGTCTTTATTATTTAATAATGCAGTGAAAGTCCTTTTTCTGCATTATTACGCTGCCATCATATTATCTCTCCGGGGCGGAGAGGAATTAGCTAACGGTTTCTGCCACCGGAACGCTATTTTTGGTTTTCTCAACTTCGGTTTTCATTAAGGAACGTTCATAGGCGCGCAGGAACGGCAGGTAAATCACCGCCGACATCACCATGCAGATAAGGCACATCACTACCGGGCTCAGCGTCCAGTTGGCCGCCCACGAGGCGCCAATTGGTGCCGGCGTGGTCCACGGAGTGAGGGACACCACCTGGCTCAGCCAGCCAAGACGCGTCGCTCCGTAAGCCAGCACCGCGTTGACCATCGGTACGCAGACGAAGGGGATAAACATCATCGGGTTCATGATGATCGGCGCCCCGAACAGGATCGGCTCGTTGATATTAAAGAAGCTCGGCACGATGCCCATCTTGCCGATGGTGCGCAGATGCGTGGCCCGACTACGCAGCAGCAGGAAGGCCAGCGGTAGGGTTGAACCGACGCCGCCAATCAGCAGATAGTGATCCCAGAAGCCCTGCAGATAGACGTGCGGTAACACCGTGCCGGCCGCCAGCGCCGCCTGGTTTGCCGAGAGGTTAGCCATCCAGAACGGGTTCATAATACCGGTGACAATCAGCGAGCCGTGGATCCCAGCGAACCAGAAAATCTGGCACATCAGGACGGAGAGCAAAATCGCCGGCAGCGAGTCGGAGGCGGAAACCAGCGGCTCCAGCAGATGCATGATCGCCTGCGGCAGGATCATCCCGGTCTGCGCTTCGATAAACAGGTTCAGCGGATGCAAAGTACCAATCACCACCAGCACCGGGATAAGGATTTCAAACGAACGAGCGACGCCGGTCGGTACCTCTTTCGGCAGTCGAATGGTGATGTTGTTTTGCTTCAGCCACGCGTAGACGCGGGTGGAGTAGATGGCGGTGATGAGGGCGGTAAAAATGCCCTGGCCGGACAGATACTGAGTGGAAATTTTTCCATCGGCATAGGGCGCGGCGACCAGCAGGAAGGCCATAAACGCCAGCAGACCGGACATCACCGGATCCAGCTGAAACTGACGACCGAGGCTGGCGCCAATGCCGACCGAGATAAAGAAGGTCATTACGCCCATGCTGAGGTTAAACGGCAGCATCAGCTGTTCGCGGTAGTGCTGGGAGAAATCGAGCCAGCCGCGGGCAAAGCCGTTGGTGGTCTCGGGTGAAAACGGCGGAAAGATAAATACCAGCATGAAAGAGCCGATGATCATAAACGGCAATGCGGCAGTGAAGCCATCGCGGATAGCGATAACATATTTCTGCTGCCCAAGGCGTCCTGCCAGCGGAGTAATAGATTGCTCGATCACGGCAATCATGGACTGATACAGAGAACTCATTTCAACACCTCTCAGTGCGCCGCTGCGATCAGCGACAGAGCATAATTCAGGACGTTGTCTCCCCGCTGCATACCGTAGTCCATCGTATCGATGGGCTGAACAGGAATGTTCAGGGAAGCCGCTTTGTCAGACAGGGTTTTCAACATGTATTTCACCTGGGGGCCTAGCAACACCACCTGATACTGCGGAAACTGGATGTCAAATTCGGAAACGCCATAGGCGTCAATCTGCACCGGCAGATCACGTTCATTCGCCGCCTCCACCATCTTTCTGACCAGCAGACTGGTGGACATTCCGGCTGAGCAACACAGCATAATCTTGTACATCGACGACCATCCTCAAAATGTAAAAAGTTATTGCGTGGATGATTTGATATCAGACGGAAACCGGTTTCCATTTATAAAAAGCAGAACTGTGATAGTGGTCAAGATCTCCTGCTTATGGGGCGGATTTATTGGATTTGGCTCACATTATTCTGTCGATTTGGCGATGTTTTGCGCTGAAATGGAAAATCGGTTTCCAAACAAATGGCGAAATGGATATACTGCGCTGGTCATAATTGAAGCGATTCAGGTTTACAGGATTTTGGCGGGACGCGGCGCCCGCGCAGGGGAAAATGATGTCGACAATCAATGATGTTTCACGACTTGCCGGGGTTTCCAAAGCCACGGTGTCGCGAGTGTTGAGCGGCTCACGTGGCGTGAAGGAAGCCAGTCGTCAGGCGGTGCTGCAGGCGGCGGAAGCGCTCAATTACCGGCCAAACATGATAGCCCAGTCGTTGCTTAGCCAGTCCACCGGCTGCATCGGCGTCATCTGCGCCCAGGACAATATCAATCAAACCACCAGCTATCTCTACGCCCTGGAAAAACAGCTCAGCCAGCACCAGAAGCACCTGCTGCTGCGCTTCGCCAACACCAGCAGCGGCGTGATGAACTCGCTGGAGGAGTTAACCTGCGGGCTGTGCGATAACGTGCTGATCATCGGCGCGCGTTTTCCTCTGAATATTAACCGCCCGGACGTGGTGTTGGTGGACTGCCTCGACAGCGAGGGCGAAAACAGCATTCAGTTCGATCACGCCTTCGCCGCCGAAACCGCCTGCCACTATCTGATAAGCCAGGGCAGAAGGCAGATTGCGCTGATCCATCCGCAGAGCAGCGGCTTTGCCGATCAGGTGCTGCTGGGCTACAAGCACGCGCTGGAAAAAAACTTTTTGCCGTTTAATCGCAATCTGGTGTTTCTGGATAACACCTCGCCGTCGGTGGCGGTGCAGGAGCTGGTCAATAACGCCACGACGCTGAACTTTAACGCGCTGCTGGTGAGCGATGAGCTGCAGGCGCAGCGCGTGGTGCCGCAGCTGCAGGCGTTTAACCGCGCCGTTCCGCAAAATGTGATGGTGTTTAGCCTCGCCGGATCGTTACAGCTGCCCGGAATCCCGACTATCCCGGCGATTGAATATTCCATGGACGCGATGGCGTCGCGGATCGTCAACTGGCTGACCGAGAAAACGGACAACCCGGGCGGCAGCCCGCTGCGCGGCGATTTAATTATTCCAAAGCACTGATCGTCGCTCTTGCCCTGACCCGCCGCCGTTGGCTGCGGGTTTTTTAATGGCTGTTTTTTGTCGTATCCCTCACATTATAAATAAAACTCATATCTGTCGCCGGGTTTTCGAACCGGACAGCCTGCGTGACCTGCCTTAAGTTGAGTACGAAAGTTCCACTCAAAAAAACACTAACCAGAACATTCGTACCGCCTGCTTGAGGAAGTCACCCTATGAATCACATGAACGTTGTCGATGTGAAAGCGTGGATAGATGCCCGCCCGGTCTCGCGCTTTCAATGGAACGTGCTGCTGCTCTGTTTCATCATCATTATGCTGGATGGGTATGACGCTGCGGTGATGGGCTTTGTCGCCCCGGCGCTCATCGAGGACTGGGGCATCAGCCGGGCTGAAATGGGGCCGATTCTTGGGGCGGCTATGTTCGGCGTCGCCATTGGCGCGCTGGTGGCGGGCCCGCTTTCTGACCGCTACGGCCGAAAACGCATTTTACTCTGGTCGGTGGCGCTGTTTGCGCTGTTCAGCCTGGCCGGCGCCGTGGCGCAAAGCCCGTCGCAGCTGGCGCTGCTGCGCTTTCTCACCGGCCTCGGACTTGGCGCCGTGATGCCCAATTGCGTCACGCTGGTGGCGGAATATATGCCGGAGCGGCGTAAAGGGGTGATGATCACCCTGATGTACAGCGGATTCAACGTGGGTTCCGGCCTCGGCGGCTTTATCGCTGCCGGGTTGTTATCGCATTACAGCTGGCACTCGGCGCTGATTTTTGGCGGCGTGCTGCCGCTCGTGGTGCTTCCCTTTATGATCGTGATGTTGCCGGAGTCGGCGATGAGCATGGTGGCGCGCCGACTACCGGGCGAGCAGATCGCCAGGGCGCTTAACCGGCTTGGAGGCCAGTTTACGGCTGACACCGTCTTCCAGCTGAATGCGCCGCCCATCACGCGGAGCAGTAAAGTGGCGCAGCTGTTTCGGTATGGCTATGCCCGCGGCACGATAGCGCTGTGGCTGACCTATTTTATGGGGCTGTTCGTGATATATCTGCTGAACGGCTGGCTGCCAACCATTCTCCGCTCCGGCGGGCTGTCGCTGCAGCAGGCGGCGATGATGACCGGCTTGTTCCAGCTCGGCGGCCCGCTGGGCGGCATCCTTGTCGGTATGCTGATGGATCGTGCTTCGGCGAAAGCGGTGATTGCGGCAACCTATTTCCTTGGCTGCCTGTGCCTGTTGTCCCAGGGGTTGATGGACTTCGGATCGGCGGCGCTGTCGGTGCTGATTTTTATCAGCGGGATGTGCATTAACGGCGCGCAGAACGGTCTGCAGGCCTATTCGCCAGCCTATTATCAAACCGAGATCCGTGCTACCGGCGTCAGCTGGATGCATGGTATCGGCCGTACCGGGGCTATTCTCAGCTCCACGCTGGGCGGGATGCTGATGCTGGCCGTGCCGGGACACTCGTCGATCTTTTTGGTGCTTGCGCTGCCGGCCTGCCTGGCGGGGACCTGTATTTTGTTGCACCGTATGAATCACGCTAAGCCTCGACTCACAGAGGCAGAACTGGACGCTTTGTCATCCCCCCTGGAACACCGATAAGTGGAGTTATCTGATGGCTAACATTCTCGGCGGTATCGCCGTCTCTCATACCCCGACTATCGGCTTCGCGGTCGATCATCATAAACAGCAGGACCCGGCATGGTCGCCGATCTTCCAGAGCTTCGAACCGCTGCAGCGCTGGCTGGAGGAGAAAAAACCGGATGCGCTGGTGTACATCTTTAATGACCATGTGACCGCCTTTTTCTTCGATCACTATTCGACATTTACGCTGGGAATCGATAGTCAATATGACGTTGCCGATGAAGGCGGCGGACCACGCTGTCTGCCGCCGGTCCAGGGCAATGCGGCGCTCTCAAGGCACATTGGCGCCAGCCTGATGGCCGATGAGTTTGATATGTCGTTCTTTATGGATAAAAAGCTCGACCACGGCCTTTTCTCGCCGCTTTCGGCGCTGTTGCCCTGGGATGAAGCGCAGGGGTGGCCGACGGCGGTAATCCCGTTACAGATCGGCGTGCTGCAATTTCCGGTACCGAGCGCGCGCCGTTGTTACCGACTCGGCCAGGCGCTGCGCCGGGCAATTGAAAGCTTCCCGGAAGATATCAATGTGGCGATTGTCGCGACCGGCGGGCTCTCGCATCAGGTTCATGGCGAGCGCTGCGGATTTAATAATCCCGACTGGGATGCCCAGTTTGTTGACATGCTGGTTAATGACCCGGAAAAGCTTACCGAAATGACCCTTGGCGAATATGCCGAGCTGGGGGGAATGGAAGGGTCTGAGGTGATCATGTGGCTGGTGATGCGCGGCGCGCTATCAGCCAATGTCACCGAAACCTGGCGCGACTATTACCTGCCGTCGATGACCGGTATCGCTACGCTGATCCTTGAGAACAATGCGCGCCTGCCCCCCGTCGATACCCTGACGCGCCATCGCCAGCATATGGCGCAGCAGCTGGCCGGGGTGGAGAAACTGCCGGGAACCTATCCTTTTACCCACGAGCGCAGCCTGAATGGCTTACGGCTTAACCGTTTCCTGCATCGGCTGATTGAGCCTGCCTGGCGCGAACGTTTTCTGCAGTCGCCTCAGTCGCTTTATGCCGAAGCCGGACTGAGTGAGGAGGAACAGCAGTTGCTCAACGCACGCGACTGGCGGGGATTGATTCAGTATGGCGCCAGTTTCTTCCTGCTGGAGAAAATGGGCGCGGTGGTCGGCGTATCCAACCTGCATATTTACGCCGCGATGCGCGGGCAGACGCTGGAGGCGTTTCAGCAAACGCGCAACCAACAGGTAACCTATTCGGTGGCGGGTAAACGTTAAACAGTCCCGTCCTGAACCTGCTGATAAATAAAACGCAACAGCGCCTGCGTCGCCGGGGAGGGCAGGCTGCCGGCGCGAAACGTCAGCCCGATACGCCGGGTGGTATCGGGCAGGGGGACCGGCAACACGCTGAGCAACCCATTGTCAGTTTCAAAACGCATCTGGCTGGCGGAAACCGCCGCCAGCATGTCGGAGTCCTGCAGCAATCCTCGCACCATCGCCGCATCCCCGGTCTCCACCGTCGGCTGGGGCAGCGGCAGCCCCAGGGTGACAAACGCCTTATCCAGCAAATGGCGCGCCGGCGCGTTGGCGCGCGGCAGCACCCATTGCGCTGTCGCCAGCTGGCTGCGCGGATCCGGATGGCGCAGCAGCGGGTGGTTATTACGCAGTAAAATCAGCATATCCTCTTCGAATAACGCCTCGCTACAGAGGTCCGGGAGATCTTCATCCTGACGCAGGGCGCCGATAATAAAATCGATATTACCTGCGCGCATATCGGCGACCAGCGACTCATACGGGCTTTCATTGGTCATGAGGGTAATGCCCGGGTGCTGGGCCAGAAAGGCGGCGATGGCGGAGGGCAGTAGCCGGGTGCGACTCAGCGGCAGGGCGCCAATGCGCACGGTGCCCTCCAGCACCCCGCGACGGGCGGCGAGATCGCTCCAGATGTTTTCCAGCTCGTTGAGCGCTCTGCTCACCGGGGGATAGAGCAGTTCTGCGGCAGGCGTGGGACGCACCCCTTCTGGCGTTCGGCGAAACAGCGCCGAATCCGCCCCTTTCTCCAGGACCTTCAGCGCGGCGCTGACCGCCGGCTGGGTGATCCCCAACTGTTGCGCGACGGTTTGGGTATGGTTGACGTGATAGAGCTGAATAAAAATGGCTAACCGGCGGGTATTGAACAGCCAACCGGCGTCCGCCAGCGGGCCGCTGGTGCGGGTATGGTGCTTCTGCAACAGCGCCGGGATGGCCTGCAGGTCGTCAATCGCCCGCCGGGCGCGCGGCAGGATGCACTTGCCATACTCGGTGGGCACCATGCCGCTGTAATGGCGTTCGAACAGCGTGACGTTCAACGCGGCTTCAAGGTCGCGGATAGCCCGGGTTATCGCTGACTGCGTGCGGAATAAGTCATCGGCAGCACGCGAGACGCTTCCGCGCAGCGCGACCTGACAAAAAAAGCGCAGCTGCATGATATTTATGATTTTATCGTGCTTTCTCTTCAGCATTATTCGTCAGGCCTGAAATAGTGAGTGAGTCGACAACATAAATAAAAATCATAGCCTTCGCAAGTTAACGAATTACCTTCCAACGGCGGGACATGACAAGCTGAAAAAAACAACAGAGGAAGCCATCATGTCTCATCCGGTTAGCGAAAAAAGTGCCCTTGTCGTCAGCGCCCACTCGGCCGATTTCGTCTGGCGCGCGGGCGGTGCGATAGCCCTGCATGCCCTGCAGGGCTATCAGGTCCATGTGGTCTGTTTGTCCTTTGGCGAGCGCGGCGAGTCCGCCAAACTGTGGCGTAAAGGCAACATGACCGAGGAGGCGGTGAAGCAAGTCCGTCGCGAAGAGGCGCAGGCCGCCGCCGAGATCCTGGGCGCCAGCGTCGAATTCTTTGATATCGGCGACTATCCGTTGCGCGCCGATAAAGAGACGCTGTTTCGTCTGGCGGATGTGTATCGCCGTATCCAGCCCCACTTTGTTCTGACGCACTCGCTGCAGGATCCCTATAACTACGATCACCCGCTGGCCTCCCACCTGGCTCAGGAGGCTCGGATTATCGCTCAGGCAGAAGGCTATCGCCCCGGCGAGAAAATTGTCGCTGCTCCCCCGGTTTACTGTTTCGAACCGCACCAGCCGGAGCAGTGCAACTGGAAGCCTGATGTGCTGCTGGACATCACCACTGTCTGGGAGAAAAAGTATCAGGCCATTCAGTGTATGCAGGGCCAGGAGCATTTGTGGGAGTACTACACCCGCGTGGCGCTGCAGCGCGGAGTGCAGGCCAAACGCAACATCGGCATCACGGCCGCGCGCGATATCGTTCACGGCGAAGCCTTCCAGAGCATCTTCCCCCGCGTAACGGAGAACCTGGCATGAAGCTGTTAAATAAAAAAGGCCTTGTGATCCGCCATCTACCGCGCCATGACGAGGCAGTTTTGCGCCGCTGTGAGGCGGCCGGGGTGGCGACGCTCCATGAAGCCTGGGCACGCCAGGGGCTGATGGGGCCGGCAATCCGTCCGATTCAGCAGGGCGTCAGCCGGGCGGGCAACGCGGTCACGGTACTGGTGACGCCAGGCGACAACTGGATGTTTCATGTTGCGGTCGAGCAGTGCCGCGCCGGCGATATTCTGGTGGTGGCCCCGACGTCGCCGTGCGGCGATGGCTTCTTCGGCGATCTGCTGGCGACGTCTCTCCAATCGCGCGGTGTGGTCGGTCTGGTGGGCGATATCGGCATTCGCGATTCGCAAACGTTGCGGGAGATGGGATTCGCCGTCTGGTCCCGTCAGGTTTATGCCCAGGGAACGGTGAAAGAGAGCCTCGGCTCGGTTAACGTCCCGGTGATTTGCGCAGGCCAGCTTGTGCAGCCGGGCGATGTCGTGGTGGCCGACGACGATGGCGTCGTGGTGCTGCCTCACGCCCAGGTGCGTGATGTGCTCGATAAAGCGGAAGCACGCATGAGCAATGAGCTTGCGAAGCGTGAGCGGATGCGCCATGGCGAGCTGGGGCTGGATATTTACGCGATGCGCCAGCGTCTGGCGGAAAAGGGGCTGCGGTATTACGACAGCGCAGATGAGGTGGAGGAGTAAGATGGCGCAACGCGGAATTCCCTGTCTATGGATGCGCGGCGGCACCTCGAAGGCGGCCTGTTTTCTGGCTGACGATCTGCCTGCCGATCCGGTGCAACGTGATGCGGTGCTGCTGGCGGTGATGGGCTCGCCTGATCCCCGGCAAATTGACGGGATCGGCGGCGCCGATCCGCTGACCAGTAAAGTGGCGATTATCCGCCGCTCCGCACGGCCTGACGCCGATGTGGACTATCTGTTTGCCCAGGTGAACGTGACGGGGGCCTCTGTGGACTACGGCCAAAACTGCGGCAATATTCTTGCCGCCGTTGGCCCTTTCGCCATCGAGCGTGGGCTGATTCGCCACGATGCGCCGCTCACTCGCGTGCGTATTTATATGGAGAACACGGGGCAACTGGCGGTGGCAGAGATCCCCTGCGATGCCGACGGGGTCGACTACGTCGGCGAGAGTCGTATCGATGGCGTGCCGGGCAGCGCCAGCCCGATCCTGCTCCATTTTCTTGATGTGGCAGGCTCCAGCTGCGGGACACTGCTGCCGACCGGCCGGGTCCGTGACCGTTTTGACGGCGTCGAGGTGACCTGCATCGATAACGGAATGCCGGTGATCCTGCTGCGCGCGTGCGACCTCGGTTGCACCGGCTATGAGACGCGCGAACAGCTGGATAATGACGACGCGCTTAAACGTCGCCTGGAGTCGATTCGCCTGCAGGCCGGGCCGCTGATGCAGCTTGGCGACGTCAGCCAGCGCACGGTGCCCAAGATGACCCTGATCGCCGAGCCGCGACACGGCGGCGCCATCAGCAGCCGCACCTTTATCCCGCACCG
Organism: Klebsiella sp. PCX; assembly: GCF_021869705.1. Lineage (NCBI taxonomy): Bacteria > Pseudomonadati > Pseudomonadota > Gammaproteobacteria > Enterobacterales > Enterobacteriaceae > Klebsiella > Klebsiella sp. PCX. The sequence goes on along the minus strand of NZ_CP091527.1, from coordinate 5,087,630 downwards.
CTGCCACGCGTCGATCGGCGTATTTGGCGCGGTGAGCGTGGCCAGCGCCTGTCTGCTTCCTGGATCCGTCGCGCAGGGCATGGCGCAGGTCGCGCCAGGCGCTACGTCGCTGCTCAGCGTTGAGCATCCGACAGGCGAATTTAGCGTGACGCTTCAGCTTGACGCAGACGGCGCCCTGACAGGCTGCGGCCTGTTACGCACGGCGCGACTGCTGTTTGCTGGCGAAGTTTTTATTCCGGCCCACGTCTGGCCGCGTGAGGAGTAATGATGACGACAATCGCGTTTATTGGTTTTGGCGAGGCGGGTGGCATTCTGGCGGCAGATCTGGCCCGTGAGCATGCGGTGACCATATGGGATTGCAAGCTCAATGGCCCGGAGCGAGAGGCAATGGTCAGGAAAGCCGGTGATTCGCGCGTTCAGGCGGTGAGTTCGCTGGCGCAGGCGCTGGAGAGCGCCGCGCTGATTTTTTCTACTGTGACCGCCGGCGAGGCGCTAAAGGTCGCGCAGCAGGCCGCCGCGCTGCTGCAGCCGGGGCAATATTTCCTCGATCTCAACTCCGTGGCGCCGGAAACGAAACGGCAGGCAGCTGAACATTTTCTGCCCGGCGCCTACATTGATGTCGCGGTGATGGCGCCGGTGCCGCCGGCCCGATTGCAGACACCGTTATTGATCGGCGGGCCGCAGGCGGAGGCGATCGCGCCGCGTCTGCAGGGGCTGGGGCTGAATGCCCGCTATGGCGCCAGTACGGTGGGCCAGGTGTCGGCGATAAAAATGTGCCGTAGCGTGATGATCAAAGGTCTTGAAGCGCTCACCACAGAATGCCTGTTCGCGGCCCGTGAATATGGCGTCGAGGAGGAGGTGCTTAGCTCCTTGCATCATAGTTTCCCGTCTCTGGGCTGGACAGGCGCGTTTCCCGACTATCTGATCAGCCGGGTGGCGGAACATGGCGTTCGGCGCAGCGAAGAGATGGAAGAGGTGGTAAAAACCCTGCGTGATGTGGGGAGCGCCGGGATAATGAGCGAGGCGATCGCGAAAAGCCAGCGCCAGCTTCCGGAGCAGATGGCCGCCCGTAGCCTGAGCTACAGGCAGCTGACGCCGTTTGACTGGAAAACGCTGGTCGCCAGGCTGAAATAACCGCTATTTGGCCGGACAGACGATTTTGTCGATTGCGGCCTGGTAGCTTTTTTGGTTATTGCGCTCTTTCGCCAGCGTCGCTTCGCGGACCGCGTTCTTGTTGCCGTCGGTCGCCAGCACTTTATTGGCAAAATCGTTGTCGCTGAGGTGGCTTGCTGGCGCGCATTTTTCCTTCACCGCTTTGAGCACCTGCTGCTTTTGCTGCTCGAACTGCAGGCTTTGCAGCGGTGATTCGGCCCACGCCGACGTGGCGCTCAGGGCGGTGACCAGGCATACCATCCAACATGCTTTCATCAGGCTTCTCCTTCCGTAATCGCTTCCGTCAACTATATGCGCAGGTGGGAAAACACGCAAATAGCGGTTAATTTAACTTATTGAAAAGGCGTTTGTTATCATCGCCTCAGGCGGCTCTCACCCGCCGCCGTGAGTCGATAGCGATCAGCACCACCGACGCCAGGATCAGCAGAGTGCCCAGCCAGTCCGGCAGCGTGAAGGTGATCCCCAGCAGCAGGAGCGACAGCAGGGCGCTGCTCAGCGGTTCGGCGCAGCTGAGGATCCCGGCTTTGGCGCCGCCAATTTTCTGCGCGCCGTTAAGATAAAGGCTGAATGTCAGCGAAGTACCGATCACCACCAGGTAGAAAAAAGCTAACAGCAGGCTGCCGTTCACCACAAAATCGGTGCCCTGACCGCCGTAAAACGGCAGCAGCATCGCACCGCCGAACAGCATGCTCCAGCCGACGATCGGCAGCGTCCCGTAGCGGGCAATTAGCGTCGAGGGATAGGTGGTATAAAACGCGGCGGCAAACGCCGAGGCGATCCCCCAGAACAGCGCCGCCGGCGAAATCGACAGCGTCGTCGGGTTGCCGTGGGTTACCAGCAGAAAGGTGCCCGCCAGCGAGGTGCAGATAGCCCCCAGCACCAACGGAGTGGGGCGCGCTTTGCGGGCGAGGGCGAACCAGGCGACGATGATCGTCGGGGACAGGAACTGCAGCACCGTGGCCGTGGCGGCATTCGATTTTTCAATGGTCATCAAAAAGGTGAATTGCACGGTTAACGCGCCAAACAGCGAGAAAAACAGCAGGCTGACGGCGTCGCGGCGGTTTTGCAGCACGCGGAAAATGCGGTCGCCGTGAACAAAGCCGAGCATCAACAGGATCAGCCCGGCGAACAGCAGACGCGTCATGGTCAGAAACGGCGACGACATCTGGCTTTCCTGCATAATAAACTGCGCGCATACCCCGGAACTGCCCCACAGCACGGCGGCAATCAGTACGTTCAGCATCCCTTTTTTGCTGGAGCCCATCTTTTCCTCTGGTGAAATGTGACAAAGGGGAATCATAGCATGCGCCCGCCCCGGCGGCGGGGCAGGAAATGGTAGTTGGCCGCGGCGGCAGAACGATTTTGCAGGCCCGGGAAGGCGAAGTCGCCGCCGGGCATGACCCGACAATCGCGTTCTAGCTTAAATCGACATTTTTACTGCCGAACAGCCAGGTGAGCACAAAGCCGCACAGGTAGGAGACCGCCAGTCCGCCGGCGTAAACCGCCATCCCGGCGTAAATCCCGCTGCCGGAGGTCATCAGCGGCAGCGCCACCAGCCCGGACGGACCGAACACGGTGTTCAGGCCGACCGGCAGCCCCAGCCAGGCGATCAGCCCGACGAAGAAGCCGCCGCAGGCGCCGCCGAGGCAGGCGGTAACAAACGGCTTCATCCGCGGCAAGGTGACGCCGTAGATTAGCGGCTCGCCAATCCCGAGGAAGCCCGGAATAATCGCCCCCTTAATCTGGGTTCGCAGCAGCGAATCGCGCTTCGCCCGCCAGAACAGCGCCAGCGCCGCCCCCACCTGCCCGGCCCCGGCCATCGCCAGGATCGGGAACAGCGAGTTAAAGCCCTGGGCATCCACCAGCGCAAAATAGACCGGGACAAACCCCTGATGGACGCCGAACATCACCGCCAGCAGGAACAGACCGGCCAGCACCGCCGAGCCAAACGGATTGCCATTAAGATGCAGGAACAACCACGACATGCCGGTAAACAACCAGCCGCCAATCGGCATGATCACCGTAAAGGTCACCGCGCCCATGATCAGCAGCGTCACCGCCGAGGTGAGGATCATATCGAGGTTGGCCGGCATTACCCGCCGCACCTGGCGTTCAACCCACGCGCCAAGGATGGCGGCGATCAGTACGCCGATGATATTGCCGCGCGGATCGATGCTGTGGCCGAAGAAGGTGGAGATCCCGGCGTAGACGCCGCTGGTCGCCTCCGGGTTGTAGCCCAGCACGAACAGCGAGGCGATAATCGCGCCGTTTACCCCGGAGCCGCCGAACGCCTTCTGAGCGTTATAGCCAATCAGGATGCTCAGGAAGGTGAACATCCCTTTGCTGAAGACCTTCATATAGCCAATCAGCGCCACCAGGCTGGCGTTCGGATGGGCGTTCTCCAGCACGAAAACCTGTTCCGCCAGGGTGGCGAAGCCCAGCAGCAGCCCGACGGCGATAAAGCCGGGGATTAGCGGCGTAAAGATGGTGGCGAATTTGGCGAGAAACTTCTGTACCGCGCTGGTCTGCTTGCCCTTCAGCGCCTGTTTTCTCTCCGCCGCGACATCGGCCAGCGACGGCGCGGCAGGGGCCTCCTCCAGCAGGCCGTTCATCATCTCGGCGGCGGTTTGCGCTTTGCCGGGGCCGAGCACTACCTGGAACTGCTCGTCGCTGACGATTACCCCCATCACGCCGTCAATCTGGCGGATGGCGGTGGTGTCGGCCAGCCCTTCATCGCGCAGGGTCAAGCGCAGGCGCGTCATGCAGTTGCCCGCCTGCGCGACGTTTGCGGCGCCGCCCACGTGGCTGAGGATCCGCGCTATCATCTCTTTCGTTATTTTTGCCATTGCCCGTTACCTGTCTGTCGGCGCTCAGGCGTTGCTGAGCGCCTTGCGGATATAGCCGTTGTTTTTCGCCAGCAGCGACTGCGCCTCTTCGGCGCTTAAGTCTGCCAGCACCATCACGATCGCGGTTTTACAGTGGCGGCCGCAGGCCTCCAGCGCATTCTGGGCGGTGGGGCGATCGCAGTCGGTCGCCTCCATCACGATGGAAACCTGGCGCTCAATCAGCTTGGCGTTGGTCGCTTCGACGTCGACCATCAGATTGCTGTAGACCTTGCCGACGCGGATCATCGCCCCGGTGGAGATCATGTTCAGCACCAGCTTCTGCGCAGTGCCGGCTTTCAGGCGGGTTGAGCCGGTCACCACCTCCGGGCCGACCACCGGAGTAATGGCGACGTCCGCCAGCTGGGCCATTTCGCCATGCGGGTTACAGCTGACGATGGCGACAAAGGCATTCTGGCGATGGGCATACTCCATGGCGCCAATGACGTACGGCGTGCGTCCGCTGGCCGCCAGCCCCACCAGCACATCGCGGTGGCTGAAGTTCAGGTTCTGCAGATCCATCGCCCCCTGCGCTTTATTGTCTTCCACGTTTTCCACGGCGCTGAGAATCGCTTTATGTCCGCCGGCGATGATCCCCACCACCTGCTCCGGGCGGGTGCCGAAGGTCGGTGGGCATTCGCTGGCATCGAGGATCCCCAGACGCCCTGAGGTGCCAGCACCGATATAAATCAAGCGGCCACCGGCCTGCAGCGCCGTCGCGACCTTATCCACCACCTCGGCAATCTGCGGCAGATAGGGCGTAATCGCCTGGGCCACCTGCTGGTCTTCCTGGTTTATCACCGTCAGCATCTCAAGGGTGGAAAGGGTGTCAATGTTGGCGCTGTTGGCGTTGCGTCGCTCGGTCAGCAGTTTGCTCAGGTCGATACTCATAGAAACCTCGTTATTCTCAGTCGTGCGCAGTATAAGGAATTATTTATTCCTTGCCTGTGAAGAGTATCACGATTAGTACGCGGAGAATAATACGAGAATGGTAGAGATGGCGGGAAATGGTGCGGTAATAAAGGTGGAATATTTTATTACCGCACCTGGCGTTTAGCGCGCGCTGCGCGACTGGCTGAGGCCCATTAGCAGCGCCAGCAGGTAGCAGATCGCCATCGCGAGGCTCATTTTCAGCATCGTTTCGCCGCCGAGGCCCGCCAGCGGCGCGGCGATGCCGCCGAAGACAAACATCAGGGTGCCCATCAGCGCGGACGCGGTCCCGGACTGCGCGGCGTCAACGGCGCTCATCGCCTCCGCGCCGGCGACGGTGCTGATGCCGCTCATCAGCGACACGGTAAAGAACAGGCCGACCAGCGCCAGCACCGGCAGCTGCAGCCAGGCAAACAGCAGCATGATCGCCGCGCAACTCACCGCCAGCGTCAGGCCGCCGCGCAGCAGGCTTTCGGCGCTGAAGCGGCGCGCCAGACGGGAAAAGATCATCGCCGCGATAATCAGCCCGATACCGTTCAGACCGAACAGCAGGCTGAACTGCATGGCGCTCATGCCGTATTCGCTCTGCATCACGAAGGAAGAGGAGCCGATGTAGGAGAACAGTCCGGCCATCATAAAGGCCTGAATCAGGCAGAAGCGTAGAAAACGACGATTCTTCAGCACCGGCTGGCCGGGCCGCTGGCGGGTCGCATTGGTTGCCGCGGCCGGGCGCGTTTCCCGCAGGATAGTCAGGCTCATCACCAGCAGCGCGCCGCCAATGGCGGCCATCGTCCAGAAGAGAATTCGCCAGTCGAAGGCGGTGATCACGTAGCCGCCCAGCACCGGTGACAGAACCGGCGCAATGCCGTTCACCGTCATCAGCAGGGCGAAAAACTGGGTCAGCAGGGTGCCCTGGTATTTATCGCGGGCGATGGAGCGCGACAGCACCGAACCGCCGGCGCCGGCGAAGCCCTGTAAAAAACGCCAGACAATCAGCATGTTGATATCGCTTGTCAGGGCGCACATCGCCGAAGAGAAGATAAACAGCAGCAGGGACAGCGCCAGGGGTTTCAGGCGGCCAATGCGGTCGCTCAGCGGGCCGAAAAACAGCTGACCCAGGCCGAGGCCAATCAGCGCGGCGGTCAGCGACAGCTGGGTCTGGGTGCTGGTGGCCTGCAGTTGCTGAGTTATCTCCGGCAGCGCCGGCAGATAAAAATCAGTGCACAGCGGGCCGATGCCCGACAGCAGGCCGAGGATCAGCGCCCAGGAGAGGGAAACACGTGGCATAACGATTCCTTACAGAAGCCGGGCGCGGCCGCCCGGCGGGTGAAATTAACTGGCGCCGCCGCCCAGCGACTGCCAGAGGGTGATCCGGTTATTGAGGTCGGTCTGCTGCAGGGACAGCAGCGTCGTCTTCGCCGACCACAGCGTGCGCTGGGCCGTAAGCACCGACAGATAATCGCCGACCCCGGCCTGATAGCTCTTCATGGCGATATCCAGCGAGGTCTGCTCGGCGGCGACGTACTGCCGCTGGGCATCGAGCTCTTCGCTCAGCGTTTCCCGGCGGGCCAGCGCATCGGCAACGTCCTTAAAGGCGCTCTGAATCGATTTCTCGTAGGTGGCGATCAGCCCCTTTTTCTCCGCTTCCGCATAGCGCAACTGCGCCAGGTTGCTGCCGCCGGTGAACAGCGGCAGGCTGATGGAGGGGGCGAACGACCACACCTGCATCCCGTGGCTGAACAGTGACGACAGCGAGTCGCTGCCGACCCCGGCGCTGGCGGTCAGGGAAATCGACGGGAAGAAATTCGCCCGCGCCGCGCCGATATCGGCATTGGCGCTCTTCAGGTTGTGCTCCGCTTCCTGTATATCCGGCCGGCGCAGCAGCACCGACGACGACACCCCCGCCGGCACCAGGGCGATGCTGTTATCCCCCAGACTTTCGAGGGTGCCGGGCAGCAGGCTCTCCGGCACGGTCTCCCCCGCCAGCAGGTTAATGGCGTTTTTATCCTGCGCCACCAGCGTGCGGTAGCTGGCGACGCTGGCGCGCGCCTGCTGATAGACGCTTTCCGCCGAGCTTAAATCGCCGGCGGAGGCGGTGCCCACCGCCAACTGGCGGGCGACGATGTTGCGCGAGTTTGCTGCGCTGTCCATGGTCTGCTGCGCCAGCGCCAGATTGCTGTTATCCGTCGCCAGCGTCACCCAGGCGGTGGTCAAATCGGCAATCATCGTCAGTCGGGTATTCTGCGCGGTGAATTCGCTGGCAAGCCAGGTTTCGCGCGCCGCGCGCGACAGGCTCTGGTTCTTGCCAAACAGATCCAGCTCGAAGCTGGAGACCGCGCCGTCGGCCTGCGAAGTTGAGCTCAGGCCGCTGGCCACCGTTTTGCTGCGGGTATGGCTCAGCTCGGCATCGACAGTGGGAAACAGCGACGCCCGCGTCTCGCCGTACTGGGCGCGCGCGGCCTCGATATCGGCCAGCGCCTTTTGCACATCGCGGTTGCTGTTCAGCGCGATACTGACCACTTTTTTCAGCCGCGCGTCATTGACCACTTTCTGCCAGTCGCCGACCACCGCCGTCGATTCGCCGTGCGCCCCGGGCAGGGTGGCCGGCACCGGCGCGGCCGGGCGATCATAATGCGGGTCAAGCGAGACGCAGCCCGCGGTCAGGAGCGCGATAAACATAAAACTCAAACGAAACATACTTTACTCCTGAGAAGGACGTTGGCGGGTGAAGAAGCGTTTCACCAGCACGAAGAACAGCGGCACAAAGAACACCGCCAGCAGGGTGGCCGTCAGGGTGCCGCCGATGATGCCGGTGCCGATCGCCACGCGGCTGTTGGCCCCGGCGCCGGTGGCGACGGCCAGCGGCAGCACCCCGGCGATAAACGCCAGCGAGGTCATGACAATGGGGCGCAGACGGGTCTGCGCGGCGCGGATCGCCGCCCGGGAGAGCGAATAACCCTCATCCACGGCGGATTCAGCGAACTCGACGATCAGGATGGCGTTCTTCGACGACAGGCCGATGGTGGTCAGCAGCGCCACCTGGAAGTAAACATCGTTGCTTAAGCCGCGCAGCGTCGCCGCCAGCGCCGCGCCGAGCAGGCCGAGCGGGATGACCATGATCACCGAGAACGGCACCGACCAGCTCTCATACAGCGCCGCCAGGCACAGGAACACCACCAGAATCGAAATGGCGTACAGGCTCATCGCCTGGCCGCTGGCCAGCTTTTCCTGCAGCGAAATGCCGCTCCACGCCCAGGTGGAGCCCGCCGGCAGGCTGTCGGCCAGCTTTTCCATCTTGTCCATCGCCGCGCCGGAGCTGAAGCCGGCGGCGTTTTCGCCCTGGATCTCAAAGGCGGCGGAGCCGTTGTAGCGCACCAGGCTTTCCGGGCCGTATTGCCAGTGGGTGGTGGCGAAGGCGGAGAACGGCGTCATGCTGTTATCGCTGCCGCGAACGAACCATTTGCCAAGGTCGGAGGGCACCGCGCGCGCGTCGCTCTCGCCCTGGATATAGACCTTCTTCACCCGGCCGCGATCGATAAAGTCATTCACGTAGGTGCCGCCCCAGGCGCTGGAGAGCGTATCGGTCACGTCGCTCAGCGACAGCCCCAGCGAGACCGCTTTGTTGTTATCGATATCCACCTGCAGCTGCGGCATCTGCGGCAGGTCGTTGGCGCGCACCGACTGCAGCTCGCCGCTCTGGTTGGCCGCCGCCAGTAGCTGACTGCGCAGCTTCATCAGGCTGTCGCGGTCGGTACCGCCGCTGGCCATCAGCTCGAAGGTGAAGCCGTTACTTTGCCCAAGGCCGTCCACCGATGGCGGCGTCATGGCGAACAGGGTGGCGTCGCGGATCGACCCCAGTTCTTTGTTGGCGCGCAGGGCGATGGCCTGGGCGGTATTGTCGTCGCCTTTGCGCTGCGACCAGTTGTTCAGCGACACGAAGGCCATCCCGGCGTTCTGACCGCTGCCGCTAAAGCTGAAGCCGTCGACGGTGAAAATGACGTTGGTATTGGCTTTCTCTTTCGTCAGGAACCAGTCGGTTACCTGGCGGCGCACCTCGGCGGTGCGCACCGCGGTGGCCCCGGCGGGCAGGGTGTACTGGACCATGATCTCGCCCTGGTCCTCCACCGGCAGGAAGCTGCCCGGCAGTTTCCACATCGCCAGCGCCATCGCCCCGCAAATCAGGACGTAAGCGCCCATCATCACCGCGCCCCGGCGCAGGCCGCCGAGCACGCGGCGCTGGTAGCCCGCTTCCGTACGCCCCCACAGGCGGTTAAACGCGCCGAAGAACCCTTTGGTATGAGGCCTGGAGTGGCTGAGCAGCGCGCCGCACAGCGCCGGGGTGAGGGTCAGGGCCACCACCACCGACAGCATCATCGCCGAGATAATGGTCACCGAGAACTGGCGATAAATGACCCCGGTCGAGCCGCCGAAGAAGGCCATCGGCAGAAACACCGCCGACAGCACCAGGGCGATCGCCACCAGCGCGCCGGAGATTTCGCCCATCGATTTTTCGGTGGCTTCGCGGGCGGGCAGCCCTTCGTCGCGCATAATGCGCTCGACGTTCTCCACCACCACGATGGCGTCGTCCACCAGCAGGCCGATCGCCAGCACCATGGCGAACAGCGTCAGGGTGTTAATCGAGTAGCCGAACAGCGCCAGCACCCCGAAGGTGCCGAGCAGCACCACCGGCACCGCCACCGCCGGAATGAGCGTCGCGCGGAAATTCTGCAGGAACAGATACATCACACAGACCACGAGAACGATCGCTTCGAACAGGGTCTGAATCACGTCCTCGACCGAGATTTTGATGAACTCGGTGCTGTCTTTCGGGTAGGCGATATCGTAGCCCTGCGGCATCTGACGCTGGAATTCGGCGATTTTGCTTTTCACCAGCGTCGCGGTATCCAGCGCGTTGGCGCCGGGGGCCATCATCACCGCAATCCCGGCGGCGGGGTGGCCGTTCAGATTAGCGGTAGCGGTATAATCCTCGCTGCCCATCTCCACCCGCGCGACATCGCTCAGGCGCACCACCGAGCCGTCGGCCTGGCTTTTCACGATGATCGCTTTGAACTGATCGGGGGTTTGTAGCCGCGACTGCGCGCGTACGGTGGCGGTCAGCTGCTGGGCGCTGGACGACGGCAGGGCGCCGATTTTACCGGCGGAGACCTGCACGTTCTGCGCCTCAATCGCCGACTGGACGTCGGAAGGCATCAGCGAGTAGGAGGCGAGTTTGGTCGGATCCATCCAGACGCGCATCGCGTATTCGGCGCCGAACACCTGCAGGCTGCCGACGCCCTCCACGCGCGCCAGCGGATCCTGCAGGTTGCTGACCAGCCAGTCGGAGATATCGGAGCTGGTGGCGCGGTCGGTTTTGTCATACACCGCGAGGATCAGCAGGAAGCTGCTCTGCGATTTTTCCACCGTCACGCCGGACTGCTGGACTTCGCTCGGCAGCCGCGATTCCGCCTGCTGGACTTTGTTCTGCACCTGCACCTGGGCGGTGTCCGGGTCGGTCCCCTGCTCAAAGGTGACGGTGATGCTGACCGAGCCGTCGGAGCTGCTGGTAGAGCTGAAGTAGAGCAGATGGTCGAGGCCGGTAAGCTGCTGCTCGATGACCTGGGTGACGCTGTTCTCCAGGGTTTCGGCAGAGGCGCCGGTATAGGTGGCGGAGATTTTCACCGCCGGCGGGGCGACGTCCGGATACTGGCCCACCGGTAGGGTGCGGATCGCCAGCACGCCGGCGAGCATAATCAGAATGGCGATCACCCAGGCAAAGACCGGGCGACGCACGAAGAAACGGGAGAACATCAGGCGTTGCCTCCGTTATTGTTGACGGCAACGGCCTTCACCGTCTGGCCAGGGGCCACTTTACCGGTGCCTTCGACGATCAGCTTGTCGCCCGCTTTCAGGCCGCTCAGCACCAGCCATTTATCGCCGTAGGTGTCGCCGGTTTCCACGGCGCGCTGCGCAACTTTGTTGTCGGCATCGACCACCAGCGCCGTGGCGTTGCCTTTGGCATCGCGGGTAATCCCCTGCTGCGGGGCGAGGATCGCGTCGTTCATGATGCCTTCATCGATGCGTGCGCGAACAAACATCCCCGGCAACAGGACGTGCTGTGGGTTGGGGAAGATAGCGCGCAGGGTTACCGAGCCGGTGGATTCATCGACGGCGACTTCGGTGAGCGCCAGACGCCCTTTTTCCGGATAGGTGCTGCCATCTTCCAGGGTTAACGTCACGCTGAGGGTGTCGCTGTTGCTGGCCAGGCTTTGTTTGCGTAAGCGCAGGAGATCGACGCTGGATCGCGTCAGATCGACATACATGGTGTCGAGCCCGCGGATCGTCGCCAGCGCGGTATCCTGATCGGCGGAGACCAGCGCCCCCGGCGTGACCGAAGAGATGCCGATACGCCCGGCAATCGGCGCGGTGACGGTGGTCCAGTTCAGGTTGATGCGCGCGCTCTCCAGCGCCGCTTTCTTCGATTCCACGCTGGCCTTGTCCTGGGCGCAGGTGGAGGCGGCGTCGTCGGCATCCTGGCGGGAGACGCCGTTATCCCGGACCAGCGACGCGTAGCGCTGAGCCTTCTGGCAGTCGGAGACTACCAGCGCCTGGGCCTGTTTCAGCGCCGCCGCCGCTTCGTTCCAGGTCGCGCGATAGCTGGAGGGATCGATCTGGTAAAGGGCCTGCCCGGCCTTCACCATATCGCCTTCGGTAAACAGGCGCTTCTGGATGATGCCGCCCACCTGCGGGCGTACTTCGGCGCTGAGCGAGGCGGTGGTGCGGCCGGTGAGCTGGCTGACTACCGGAACCGGCTGGCTTTGCAGAGTGACCACGCCCACTTCCGGCGTGGGTTGCTGCGGGGCAGATGTCTGCGCATTATCGCATCCGCTAAGGAGAAATAATGCTGTCGCGATGGGAGCTATGATGTATTTCATTATATTTTCTCAAGATATAAGACGTCCGCCCCGTTTATTTAAAAACGAGGGAATAGGTTGGGCGCTGAGGCATTTTCGGCTAAGCGAAAATGACAAAAAAGGAACACAGATGTTCCTGAACGTGATTGTTATTGTGTCTCCGCTGAAGCCAACCTCTTCGGCCTTCAGGAGGTGAAAAGCGCATCTCCTCTGGTTTGTGGTGAGAATGATCATTCTCATTTTTTGCCATTATACGATCCGCCGCGATAATGGAAAGGTTTTTTTGCTTACTTTTAGAACGCAAAAAATTAAGGCAAATAATCATGGAGAAAATAAGAATTTTTTGTGAAAGTGGAGAAGGAAAATAACCATTCGGCATCGCGATACTGGAGATAGTTAATGGCGTTAATCATTACAAAAAGCATTAATCCCGACGATCAACAAGAATTATTCGCCGGTCTGCGGCACTATAATCAGCAGTATCTTGATGCGGCGCAGTTTGGCGATCTGGGGGTTTACTCCCGCGATGCGCAAGGGGTGATGCAGGGCGGGCTGATTGCCAAACGCAAAGGCAACTGGCTGTGTATTGAGTATCTGTGGGTCAGCGAGGCGACCCGCGGACGCGGGCTGGGAAGCGAGCTGATGCAGGAGGCGGAGCGGCAGGCGCAGGCGCTGGGCTGCAGCCATCTGCTGGTGGATACCTTTAGCTTCCAGGCGCTGCCGTTTTATCAGAAATTAGGCTATCAGTTGCAGATGTCGCTGCCCGACTTCCCGCACGCGGGGATGCAGCGTCACTATTTGTCGAAAGCGCTGTAACGATCCTGATATCGCCGGGCGGTCAGGTACCGTACCTGTGATTGTGCCGGATGGCGGCATAAATGCCTTATCCGGCCTACACCGTTCTCCCATAGTTTCGCCCCACCCAGGACCGGCAAGCGCAGCGCCGCCGGGCAGGATATCAGGCACGGCACCTGTATTCCTGCCGGGTGGCAGCTGCGCCTGACCCGGCCTACGACTGTAGCCCTGCTAAGCGTAGCGCGAGCAGGGAAAATCCCGGATGGCGGCGCGTGGCGCCTTATCCGGGCTACAAAAGCTTTTGCCGGTCGGCGGCTGCGCTTAACCCCCGACGCCATGGCCCATCAACGCCAGCGCGTGGCTGACGATGGTCTGGCGGTTGACCGCCTGTAAACGCGGATCGCTGTGGATGCGCGAAAACGGCACCAGCACCAGGCTAATCACCGTGGTAAACAGCAGCTCCGGCGACAGCGCCGGGTTAATCTTGCCCTCCAGCTGCCAGCGGCGCACTGCCTCCAGCATCACCTGAAAACGCTCCTCGCCGAAGCGGGCGTCCATATGCTGACGCAGGATCGGCATCTCGCCGATGATCTCCTGCATCCACAGCGGCGCGAACCAGGCGTTCTTCTCCGCCATATGCGCCAGCGTTTCGACCATCATCGTCAGCGCCAGCACCGGGTCCTGCGGATGGTCGACAAAGATGCGGCTGATGTGGTTGCGCAGCGGCATAAAGCGCTCCTCAATCAGCTGCGTCACCAGCGCATCCCGCGAACTGAAATAGTAATGCAGCATCGCCGGCGTTACCCCGGCCTCTTTGGCGATGGCGTTCAACGACACGCGGGCCGCACCGTCGCGGGCAAACAGCGTCAGGGCAATGTCCATCAGCTGTTCGCGGTTGGCGGTACCCGGTTTTTTACCGCGCGGTCGCCCCGGGCGGCGGGGGGCATTCTGATCCTTTTGTGCTGTCATGATATGGCGATCTCTTGACCCGACTCATTCTTTCACTAAATATTAATTATGCATTTAATTAATTTCAAGCGAGCGTTGTAATGACTTCTCAAGTCTCGAACCCACCGGTGCAGTCGATACGCCTGCTGTTTAGCGCCTTACTGCTGGTGATGCTGCTCTCCGCGCTGGATCAGACCATTGTCTCCACCGCGCTGCCGACGATTGTCGGCGAACTGGGGGGGCTGGACAAGCTTTCCTGGGTGGTCACCGCCTATATCCTCAGCTCCACCATCGCGGTGCCGCTGTACGGTAAATTCGGCGATCTGTTCGGTCGCAAAATCGTGCTGCAGGTGGCGATTGGGCTGTTTCTCGTCGGCTCCGCCCTCTGCGGGCTGGCGCAAAACATGACCCAGCTGGTGCTGATGCGCGGCCTGCAGGGGCTCGGCGGCGGCGGCCTGATGGTGATCAGCATGGCGGCGGTGGCCGACGTCATCCCGCCCGCCAACCGCGGCCGCTATCAGGGTCTGTTCGGCGGCGTTTTTGGCCTGGCGACGGTGATCGGCCCGCTGATCGGCGGCTTTCTGGTGCAACACGCCTCCTGGCGCTGGATCTTCTACATCAATCTGCCGCTGGGCCTCTTCGCGCTGCTGGTGATCGGCGCGGTATTCCACAGCAGCAATAAACGCAGCCAGCATCAGATTGACTGGCTGGGAGCGATTTACCTCAGCATGGCGCTGCTGTGCATCATCCTGTTTACCTCGGAAGGGGGCAGCGTCCATGCCTGGAATGACCCGCAGCTGTGGTGCATTCTGGCCTTCGGCATCGTGGGTGTCATCGGCTTTATCTACGAAGAGCGGATGGCCGCCGAGCCGATTATTCCGCTGTCGCTGTTCCGCAACCGCAGCTTCCTGCTGTGCAGCCTGATCGGCTTCGTCATCGGCATGTCGCTGTTCGGGTCGGTCACCTTCCTGCCGCTCTATCTGCAGGTGGTGAAGGAGGCAACCCCCACCGAGGCCGGGCTGCAGCTGATCCCCCTGATGGGCGGCCTGCTGCTGACCTCGGTTATCAGTGGGCGGATTATCAGCCGGACCGGTAAATATCGCCTGTTTCCGATCCTCGGCACCCTGCTTGGCGTGACCGGCATGGTGCTGCTGACCCGGATAACCATTCACTCGCCGCTGTGGCAGCTGTACCTGTTTACCGGCGTGCTGGGGGCGGGTCTGGGGCTGGTGATGCAGGTGCTGGTCCTGGCGGTGCAGAACGCGATGCCGGCGAAGCTGTACGGCGTGGCCACTTCCGGCGTGACCCTGTTCCGCTCGATCGGCGGCTCCATCGGCGTGGCGCTGTTTGGCGCGGTGTTCACACACGTACTGCAGAGCAACCTGCAAAAGCTGTTGCCGGAAGGCGCGGTACTGCCGCCGGGAATGAATCCGGTGGCGGTGCAGCACCTGCCCGCGGATATCCGCCTCGACTATCTCGACGCCTTCGGCGCGGCGATCCACGCGGCGTTCCTGATGGCGGCCGGCATTATGGCGGTGGCGTTTGTCCTCTCCTGGCTGTTAAAGGAGGCGCCGCTGAAGACCGCGACGCACTAAGCGGCCCCGGCGATGCGCAGCAGCGCCTGACGCAGCGCCGGCGCGGCAAAATCGATAAATTTGCGCAGCTTAAGCGGCACCAGGTCCCGCGCGGTATACAGCAAATGGACCGGCGCCGGTTCCGGCTCGACGCGTTCCAGCAGCAGACGGAGCTCACCCTGTCGCAGGCCGTCCAGCGCCTGATAGTGCAGTAAGCGAGCTACGCCCACCCCCAGCCGCGCGGCATCAGCAGCGCTTTCCGGCGTGGTGACCGATAGCGCCGGCGGCAGATTAATTAGCTGGTCCTCGCGCTCAGCGGCGCGAAAGCGCCAGCCGCGATAGGGCATCGGCGATTCAATACGGATGATCGGCAGCGCCGCCAGATCGCGCGGCCGCTGCGGCTCGCCGTATTTCGCCAGCAGCGCCGGATGGGCGCAGGCCACAATGCGCATCCTGCCGAGGCGGGTGGCCACCATGCTGCTGTCCGCCAGGTCGCCAATCCGCACCGCCAGATCGATATGGTCGCCCACCAGGTCGGCGTTACGATCGCTGAGCAGCAAACGGACGCGAATTTGCGGGTAACGGGCGATAAATTCAGCGATCACCGGGAGAACGTGCTGGCGTCCAAACATCGTCGGCGCAGAGATCACCAGCTCGCCTTTCGGCTCCTGATACTCGCCCGTCGCCTGGCGCTCGGCGTTTTCCACCTCCTCGAGGATCCGCCGCGCGGCGGCGACATAATCGACCCCAGCGTCGGTGAGCGTCAGTTTGCGGGTGGTCCGCGCCAGCAGGCGCACCCCCAGCGCGTTCTCCAGCTCGCCGATATGGCGGCTGACGGTGGTCAACGGCATATTCAGCGCCCGCGCCGCCGCTGACATACTCCCCAGCTCGGTCACTTTCACCAGCAGCGCCATCGCGCTTAATCGATCCATTATTCTCCCGATTTTTGGAAAGATGATTGCCACTAAATCAGTATTATCATTTTTCGCAGTACAGTCCATGATGGCGCCAGACAACAGGAGGCGCTATGGCAGCAACCTTTCTCGATATCGCCATCACCCCGGACGTGATGGATGTGCAGCATGAAATGGGCAGCGACCAGCTGTGGCAAACGCCGCATAGCCGCCGCCAGGCCGACCGCTTCGGCGACAGCGAAGCGGGGATGATCGCCACCCGCGACAGCTTCTATCTGGCGACGGTGTCGCAGAGCGGCTGGCCCTATGTCCAGCACCGCGGCGGCCCGCCGGGGTTTCTGCATCTGCTGGATGACACCACCCTGGCGATGGCGGATTTCGGCGGTAACCGTCAGTACATCACCACCGGCAACCTGCGCGGCAGCGACCGGGCCTGCCTGTTTTTGATGGATTATCCACGCCGTGCCAGGCTGAAAATCTACGCCACCGTCGAGGTCGTGGCGGCAGAGGACCACCCGCAGCTGCTGGCGCAGGTGGCGCCGGCCAACTATCGCGCCCGCATCGAGCGCCTGTTTCTCTTTCATCTGCAGGCGTTTGACTGGAACTGCCCGCAGCACATTACGCCGCGCTACAGCGCGCAGCAGGTGGCGGAGTACAGCCAGAACCTGCAGCAACGTATTCATGACCTGGAGCAGGAGAATCAGCGCCTGCAGCAGCAATTAGCCCGCAGAGGAGAGTCAGCATGACCGAACAACGTCCCCCGTTACCGCCGTTTACCCGCGACAGCGCTATCCAGAAGGTCCGCGCCGCGGAAGATGGCTGGAACAGCCGCGATGCCGAAAAGGTCGCTCTGGCCTACACCGTGGACAGCGAATGGCGCAACCGCAGCGAGTTTGTTCATGGCAGGAGGGAAATTGTCGAATTCCTGCAGCGAAAATGGCGCAAAGAGCAGCAATATCGGCTGATTAAGGAGCTGTGGGCATGGCAGGAAAATCGTATCGCCGTGCGCTTCGCCTACGAGTGGTGCGACGACAGCGGCAACTGGTTTCGCTCGTACGGCAATGAAAACTGGGAGTTTGATCAGCACGGGCTGATGCAGACGCGCTACGCCTGCATCAACGATCTGCCGATCGCTGAAAGCGAGCGCCTGTTCCACTGGCCCCAGGGGCGTCGCCCGGACGATCATCCGGGGCTCAGCGATCTGGGGCTGTAAAACCGGCGCTGCGCGACGGATTAATCGGCTTTCGGGAAGTCGACCACCGTGTCGTTAACCCGGTTCACCATGTTGGTGAACAGGATCGCGCTGATGGCGCTGATAATCTCAATCACCTGCTGGTCACTAAAACCGGCGTTGCGTAGCGCGGCGACGTCGGCTTCCGGCAGCGTACCGGTGGTGGTGACCAGAGTCTGCGCAAATTTCACCAGCGCATCAAGCTGTGTCTCTTCCGCATACGCCCCGCGGCGCAGGGCGTGGATCTGCTCGCTGCTGAAGCCGGCTTTTTTCGCCATCAGGGTGTGCGCGGCCAGGCAGTAGTCACAGCCGGTGGCTTCGCTGACTGACAGATTAATCGCCTCCAGCTGTTGGGCGCTGAGGCTGCCTTTATGGAGCATCGCATTGTGCGCCAGCGCCTGCTGCAACGCCGCCGGCGAGTGGCCGCCGATGGTCAGGTAGGCGTTTGGCACTTTGCCCATCGCTTTTTTGATCCCGGCGAAAATATCGGCGGCTTTGCCGGTGGCGTCTTGTTCACGGATATCAGCTAAACGGCTCATAGTTAACTCCTGTTGTTATCGAGGGTGTGTGTTGGCATTGGGGTCATCTTAGGCCGTTGCCGCATGCTAGACTGGCGGTCTTCGTCTCACCTTTTTGTCTTATCGTCTCAGGAGAAGCATGGACAGTCTCAGTCATCTGCTGGCGCTGCTGGCGCCGCGCTGCGAAGTGAACCTGCACTGTCGCTTCGGCGGCCGCTGGCAGGCCGGGCACCAGCAAATGCGCAGCGGCGTGGTGCCGTGGCACGTGGTGCTGCGCGGTGAGGGGCGGCTTAACGTCGGCGGCCTGACTCATCACCTGCGCGCGGGAGATGTGGTCCTCCTGCCGCACGGTTCGCCGCATCTGATGGAGAGCCTGGTGGAGTGGGGCCAGGTGCTGCCGGTAGCGCACCGGTTTAACGGCACGGTGACGGAAATGCGCGCCGGCCCGGCGGAGGGGGCGCTGGAGATGCTGTGCGGCGAATTTTATTTTGGTCCGCACGTTAGCTGGCTGTTCACTGAGGCATCGACGCTGATCCATCTCCATACCGATACGCGCGAAGACTGCCCGGAGCTGCAGCCGTTGCTTAACCTACTGGTCCGCGAAAGCCTGGCGCAGCGTCCCGGCGGCAGCGCTATCGTGCGCAGCCTCGGCGATACGCTGCTGGTGCTGCTGCTGCGCATGCTGCTTGGCGAGCAGCAGCCGCCCGGCGGGCTGCTGCGTCTGATGAGCGATGAACGCCTGATGCCGGCGGTGCTGGCGGTGATGGCAACCCCGGAGCAGCCGTGGACGCTGGAAACCATGGCCGCCCGCGCCTTTCTGTCGCGGGCCACCTTTGCCCGTCATTTTGCCCGCGTTTATCACCTGACGCCGCAGGCGTGGCTGTCGCAGCTGCGAATGGCGCTGGCCGCCCGGCTGCTGCGCCTCGAGCGTCAGACCAACCTCGAGGTGATTGCCGAACGCTGCGGCTTTCAGTCGCTGGCGTCCTTCTCGAAGCGTTTCAAAATGCGCTATGGCGTGACGCCGGGCGAGTGGCGACGGGGCTAGTGCTTCGCTCTGGGGAAGATGATTTTATTTCCGGTTGCGTGGTTTGCTGTTTATTAGCCCACCCGAAAGTCGCTATAGTTTTGCACGAAAAAAACAATGACAGTCAGGACGGACAGGGTGAAGAGGATGAGATTACGTTTACGTGCCGCCGCCGCGGTAATGCTGGCGGGTCTGGCGCTGGTCGGCTGCGACCAAAAGAGTAATGAAGCGAAGCACATTAAGGTCGGCGTGATTAATGGCGCTGAACAGGATGTGGCGGAAGTGGCGAAGAAGGTGGCCAAAGAGAAGTATGGTCTGGAGGTTGAGCTGGTGGGGTTCAGCGGCTCGCTGTTGCCTAACGAATCGACCAACGCCGGGGATCTGGACGCCAACGTCTTCCAGCATCGGCCTTTCCTTGAGCAGGAC
The DNA here is from genome assembly GCF_021869705.1 of Klebsiella sp. PCX. Taxonomy (NCBI): domain Bacteria; kingdom Pseudomonadati; phylum Pseudomonadota; class Gammaproteobacteria; order Enterobacterales; family Enterobacteriaceae; genus Klebsiella; species Klebsiella sp. PCX. The sequence goes on along the minus strand of NZ_CP091527.1, from coordinate 5,068,304 downwards.
AACAAAGCGCATAACTACCATCTGGTGGCGGTCGGCAATACCTTCGTCTTCCCGATGGCCGGCTATTCGCGCAAGATCAAGTCAGTCGCCGAACTGAAAGACGGCGCGACAATCGCCATCCCCAACGACCCGACCAATCTCGGGCGGGCGCTGCTGCTGTTGCAAAAAGAGAAGCTGATTACCCTCAAAGCCGGCACCGGCCTGCTGCCGACGGCGGTGGATATCACCGACAACCCGCATCACCTGAGAATTATGGAGCTGGAAGGGGCGCAGCTGCCGCGCGTACTCGACGATCCTAAAGTCGACGTGGCCATCATCAGCACCACCTACCTGCAGCAAACCGGGCTGTCGCCGGTTCGCGATGGCATCTTTATCGAAGATAAAAACTCGCCCTACGTGAACATCATCGTGACCCGTGAAGACAATAAAGACGCGGAAAACGTGAAGGAGTTTATGCAGTCGTACCAGTCGCCGGAGGTGGCGAAGGCGGCTGAGACTATCTTCAACGGCGGCGCGGTGCCGGGCTGGTAAGCCAACACACAGGGAGAGGCGCGTATGGTACGCCAACGGCAGGCTGACCTGCTGCTGATTGCTGCGACGGTGATTGCCGCCTGCGGCTGGATTTTTTCCCGCGAGGCGATCGCCGGCATGCCGGTATTCGCGTTCCTTGGGCTGCGCTTCTTCTTCGCCGCGCTGCTGCTGCTGCCGTTCTGCCGCGGGTTTCGCCCGCAAAAGCAGCACTGGCCAAAGCTCATCATCAGCGGGCTGTGGTTTGCGCTCAACCTCTGCCTGTGGATCTACTCGGTCTCCACGACGGCGTCGCTCGGCGAAGGGGCGTTTATTATGAGCCTGTCGATGATGTTCGTCCCGCTGACCGCGTGGGTGATGATGAAGGTGCGTCCGCCGCGGGCCTGGTGGGAGTGCCTGCCGATCGCGGTGGTGGGCCTGGGCCTGCTCAGCCTGCACATGCCGATAGCCTTCCACCCCAGCCAGGGCTGGTTTTTGCTGACGGCGCTGGTGCAGTCGATCTGGTTCTGTTACACCAGCCGCTGCGCGCGTGAAGTACCGCTGATCCCCCTGACCACCGTGCAGCTGGCGATCACTGGTATCGTCGGGTTGACCATCTCCGCTGCCGTTGAACGCTGGGACCAGCCGATGACCCTGCCGACCTTCGGCTGGCTGGTGGCCAGCATTGTCATCGCCACCAGCCTGCGCTTCGGTCTGCAGATGAAGGGGCAAAAGTACGCGGCGGTGGCCAGCGCGGCGATCATTATGGTGCTCGAACCGCTGCTGACGGTCATTGCCGCCGCGCTGTGGTACGGCGAACAGCTGCCGCTGCAGAAAATTATCGGCGGCGTGCTGATCCTCGTGGCCCAGCTGTGGTTCCGCTGGCGAATGCTTAAGCCGTAGCCTGCCCGGTGCGCGGCTGCGCCATCAATTGCAGCAGCGGCACCAGCGACAGCCCGTCCGGCATTTCGCCGCGGGCGATCAGCTGGTTTATCTCCTCAAAGGTAAACCAGCCGGTTTCCATTACCTCATCCTGATCCGCATCCATCCCCACCCAGCGTAAACCGGTGGCCAGCCAGGTGATAAACAGCTGATCGCTGCTGCCGTAGGAGGGGTTGAAGCGAATGATCTCTTCGACGCGTTGCGCCTGCCAGCCGGTCTCTTCCCGCAGCTCGCGCAGCGCGGCCGCCGCCGGATCTTCCCCTTCGTCAACGCCGCCTGACGGAATGGCCCACACTACCTTGTCGATCAGGTAGCGGTAGTGGCGAATCAGCAGCACTTTGCCCTCCTGGATAGCCACAACCCCCACCGCCGGGCGGGGATAGTGAATGGCGTAAAAGTCGCGGCGCTCGCCGGGGGCGATATCAATACCCACCTTGCGCATGCTGAACCACGGCGTTTCGGCGATGACCTGCGGGTCGTGCATATCGGCGGCGGTCAGTTTTTTCTTCATCCTGCCACTCCTGTCAAAAATGGAGCCTTCAGAACAACATAGCCGGAGACGGATAGCAATCGCCGCAGGTTGGCCCGATTTCATCGATCCTTGCCCAAATGCCCCTATTGCGCCAGGCTGGTACTCAGTACGATGTTCGTCAAATCACCCCCTGAGGAACGCCGACATGAACATCACCCATATCCGTAACGCGACCCAGATTATTGACTACGCCGGGAAAAAGTTTCTGATCGATCCGATGCTGGCGGACAAAGGCGCCTGGCCGGGATTTCCGGGCACCGCGCGCAGCGAGCTGCGCAACCCGCTGGTGGCCTTGCCTTTTTCCCGCGATAACATTATCGACGTTGACGCAGTGATCGTCACCCATACCCATGACGATCACTGGGACGAGGCGGCGATCGCCGCGATCCCGAAAACCCTGCCGGTGTTCGTCCAGCACGAGGCCGACGGTGCGCTGCTGCGCAGCCAGGGATTCCAGGATATCCGCCTGCTGACGGCAGACAGCGAATTTGCCGGCGTGCGCCTGCTGAAAACCACCTCCGGCCAGCACGGCAGCGATCGCACCTACGCGGTGCCGGCGATGGCCGAACGCCTGGGTGAGGCCTGCGGCGTGCTGTTTCGCCATCCGCAGGAGAAGACGCTGTGGCTGGTGGGGGATACCATCTGGCGTGATGAAATTGCGGCCGACCTGCTGAAGCTGCGTCCGGACGTGGTGGTGTTGAACGCCGGCTACGCCCACGTCATCGGCTTTGGCCCGATTATCATGGGCAAAGAGGATCTCCTGAACGTACACTTCACCCTGCCGGAAGCGAAAATCATGGCTATCCACCTGGAGGCGGTCAACCACTGCCTGGTGAGTCGGGAAGAGATGCGCCAGTATGCGCTGGATAATCAGATTGCCGAGGTAGTGTGTATCCCGCAGGATGGGGAAACCGTGGTTTATTAACGTGCGTAAGGGGAAGGAACGATGAAGCTCACCGACGTGGCGATTGTTGCCGTAGAGGGCTTTAGCCCGTTTCATTACGCCGTTCCCTGCATGCTGTTTGGCGATTCGGTCTCTGAAAACAAACGCTTTAATCTGCACATTTGCGCCGAGCGACCGGGGCTGCTGCGCGCCCGCGACGGCTTCGCGCTGTACGCCAGCGGCGATTACGCCGTGCTGGAACAGGCGGATATCGTGGTGGTGCCTTACTGGGGCGAGGTCGACCGGCGCCCGCCGCAGGCGCTGCTTGATAGCCTGGTGCGGGCCCGGAATAACGGCGCGGAAATCGTCGGTCTGTGCCTGGGCGCGTTCGTCCTTGGCTACGCCGGGCTGCTGGACGGGAAACGCGCGGCGACCCACTGGGAGTTTGAGCAGGATTTTCAGCGCCGGTTTCCGCAGGTGCGGCTGGATATCAACGCCCTGTACGTCGATGACCAGCGGATCATTACTTCAGCGGGCACCGCGGCGGCGCTCGACTGTTGCCTCTACATCATCCGCCAGCGTTACGGCAGCCTCGCGGCCAACCAGATCGCCCGGCGGCTGATTGTTTCGCCGCACCGCGAGGGCGGCCAGGCGCAGTTCATCGCTCAGCCGGTGCCGAAAAATACCCGCGATGCGCGAATCAACTGCCTGCTGGATTATCTGCAGCAGCATATTGCCGAGCCGCATAATCTCGATTCGCTGGCCCAGGTGGTGGCGATGAGCCGCCGCAGCCTGACCCGCCACTTCGCCCGGGCGACCGGGATGAGCATCACCGACTGGCTGACCGCCGAACGCCTGCGCCGCAGCCAGAGCCTGCTTGAGGCGGGGGATCTGCCGGTCGAGCAGGTGGCGGAGGCGGTGGGTTATCTCTCTGCCGTCACCTGGCGTCAGCAGTTTAAGGCGCGCTTTGGCGTCAGTCCGGCCGAATGGCGGCGTACCTTTCGCCGCGGCGCTTAGCCGCCGAGGGTCGCGCTGTCGATCACGAAGCGGTATTTCACGTCACCCTTGACCATTCTTTCCCAGGCTTCGTTGATCTCATCGCCGCGGATCAGTTCGATATCGGCGACGATGCCGTGTTCAGCGCAGAAGTCGAGCATCTCCTGGGTTTCCGCGATCCCGCCAATCATCGACCCGGCAATCGACCGGCGACGGATGATCAGATTGAACACTTCCGGCGACGGATGCGGTGTGGCCGGCGCGCCTACCAGCGTCATCGTGCCATCGCGCTTCAGCAGCGTGGTGAAGGCATCGAGATTATGCGGCGCCGCCACGGTGTTGAGGATGAAATCGAAGCTTTTGACGTGGGCCGCCATTTCCTCTTCGTTACGCGACACCACCACTTCATCAGCGCCTAGCGCTCTGGCCGCATTACGCTTGGATTCGGAGGTGGTAAAGGCCACCACGTGGGCCCCCATGGCGTGGGCCAACTTGATTCCCATATGTCCAAGGCCGCCAATGCCAACCACGCCGACTTTTTTACCCGGCCCGGCGTGCCAGTGGCGCAGCGGCGAGTAGGTTGTGATCCCGGCGCACAGCAGCGGCGCGACGGCGGCCAGCTGCGCTTCGGGATGAGTTATCCGCAGCACGTAGTGTTCTTTGACCACGATCTGCTGTGAATAGCCGCCCAGGGTGTGGCCCGGCGCGTCCTGGGTCGGTCCGTTGTAGGTCAGCACCATATGGTCGCAGTAGTTCTCCAGCCCTTCAGCGCACTCCTCGCACTGTTGACAGCTATCGACCATGCAGCCGACGCCCACCAGATCGCCGACGGCGTAGCGCGAGACGGCCTCGCCGACCGCGGTGACCCGGCCCACAATTTCATGCCCCGGCACGCAGGGGTAGAGCGTTCCGGCCCATTCCGATCGCGCCTGGTGGAGATCGGAGTGGCAGACGCCGCAGTAGGCGATGGCGATCTGCACATCCTGCGGCCCCGGTTCGCGGCGGGTGATGGCCATTGATTCCAGCGGTTGGCTGGCGGAGTAGGTACCTATAGCGTTGATCAGCATAGCGAAACCTCTTGATTATATCGGTGTTAAAACGGGCGGACGGAGGTGAGCGTTTTTTGCGCGGTAAGGATAAGCGTAGCCTGGAGCGCCCGGGATGCGAGACGGGTAGCTCAAAGCGTTAAAACCGCTCCTCACCGGGTGAGGAGCAGACTTTTCAGGGGGCGACTGGCGTCAGATAGTCCAGGCGCAGTGGCTCGGCGAGCAGGGAATCCATCTCGCCAATAAAGGCCTGAAAGTAGGGTTGGTCGATATGCTCATCCAGCGCCTGCTGGTCACGCCAGGACTCCCGCATGTAGAAGGTATCCGGCGCGTCGCGCAGCTGGAACAGCGCGTAGTCAAGATTGCCCGGCTCTTGTCTCGTCGGCAGGAGCAGACCCTGCAGGACCTTGCGCAGCGCGTCCGTTTGGCCTGGTTTCGCCTTGAGCACGGCGAGAAGGGTTATCATCTTAAAATCCCTCCAGCACAATCTTGCCCACTGCGCGTCCGGTTTCCAGCTGGCGATGCGCTTTCTGCAGATTGTCGGCGGTGATAGCGCCGTAGTGTTCGCCGAGTGTGGTTTTGATCGTGTGGTTGTCGATCAGGGCCGCCACGCGGGTTAGCAACTGATGCTGGGCGATCATGTCATCCGTCTCAAACATTGAGCGGGTGAACATAAATTCCCAGTGCAGGGACAGGCTTTTGGCTTTCAGCGGCACCACGTCCAGGGTCTCCGGGTCATCAATCAGCGCCAGCTTGCCCTGCGGGGCGAGGGCGTCGATCAGCGCGTTGAAGTGCTGGTCGGTGTTGGTCAGGCTGGCGACATGGGTCACCGCGTTGATGCCGATGCGCGCCAGCTCGTCGGAGAGCGGCTTGCTGTGATCGATAACATGGTGCGCGCCCGCCTCGCGGACCCAGCGTTGGCTCTCCGGACGCGAGGCGGTGCCGATCACCGTCATGGCGGTCAGTTTGCTGGCCAGCTGGGTCAGGATCGACCCCACGCCGCCCGCCGCGCCGACGATCAGCAGCGTGTCGCCCGCGTTGCCGCCTTCCGTGACGCCAAGACGGTGAAACAGCAGCTCCCAGGCGGTGATAGCCGTCAGCGGCAGCGCGGCGGCGGAGGCGTTATCGAGGGTGCGCGGTTTGTGGGCCACCAGGCGCTCATCCACCAGCTGATATTCACTGTTGCTGCCGGCCCGGCCCAGGGCGCCGGCGTACCAGACCTCATCGCCTGGTGCGAACAGCGTCACTTCCTCACCGACGGACTGCACCACGCCAACGGCGTCCCAGCCCAGCACCCGCGGCGTGTCGCCCTGGAAGCCGGCGCGCACTTTGGTGTCCACCGGATTGACCGAGACCGCCTTCACGGCAACCAGCAGATCACGCCCGTGGGCGGAAGGGACCGGCAGGTCGATCTCGGTTAAAAAAGGGATATTGTCGCCGTCAGCGGCGGCTTGAGTAATGGCGATAGCTTTCATAACTGCTCCGGTCTGTGAATCGGGTGAATAAAGCGATGACGCGATAGTAGACCGGCGCCGGGAGGGGAAAAACGGGTTAATGGCAATAACAGTTATATGCAGAAAGTGAAAATCAGCCCACCTGATAAAAATCGAGCATCACCCCATCCTGAGTACGTCCGCCCGCGCAGATAAACAGCGAGGTGGTTAGCCAGCTGAGCGCGGGGGTATCCACCTCGAAGGTGGGGACGGTGCGAAAATAGATTTCTTCCGGCGGAATAGTGCTAAAAAAGCGCATATCGTCGGCGAACAGCTGGTCATGATAGCGGGCCGGCACCCGGCGGATACCGTGGTTTTCCACGTACACCGTCCCTTCCTCCACCTGCAGGGCATAGCGGGCGGATAGCCTGCACGTGCCGTCGGGCTCGATAATCTGGCTATCGACGCCGCCGGGCAGCACGTGGCCGCGAAGTTGACCCGAAACGCTGCCGCCGAGAATCGGGATCAGCTGACGCTTGCCGGTTTGCGGACTGCGGGAAACGATTATCGGTTTATCAACCTGGATGGTAATGGAAAAACAGTGTCTCAGTTCGGGGGTCATCATGGCTCTCCTGTTTCGGTTGGCAACGGCACGCGGCCTTTGCGCCAGTGTAACGGGTTCGCAGGAGACAAAATAACGCAGAGTTTGGATGAAAATGATTGACTGGGATGATGGGTTTTGCGGCTCAGTTTGGTATGGCGTGGCGGTGGAGGAGCAGAGGCAAACTGGCGGAAGATCACAGGAGTTGAACCTGCCCGGGACCGCTGGCGGCCCCAACTGGATTTGAAGTCCAGCCACCTCACCGGAGATGACGATCTTCCGCGCCTCGATTGCTACATGGAGGCGGGGCGCATTATAGCTACTTTCAGCCGTTTACCACATACCTGAACGCACTTTTTTACTGTTAAAACTGGACTTTGCAGAACAGTCTGAAACAAATCCGTTCAAAATCCATGGGTTACACTTTTTCATACGCTTTCAGGCTACCGCGATCACAGAAAACAAGAAACGTAATCTGATAACGAGATATCGCAATTCATCTTCCTGCGGCAAAGGTTTACAAGAAATGTAACCGGTACCAATCCGTGGCGCCGCTAAGGGAATTGTGCCCATATGAAAGATCATATTTTGTCCGTCAAAGAGAAAATTGGCTACGGCATGGGTGACGCCGCCAGCCACATCATTTTTGATAACGTTATGTTGTATATGATGTTTTTCTACACCGATATCTTCGGCATCCCCGCTGGTTTTGTCGGCACCATGTTCCTGCTGGCGCGCGCGCTGGATGCGATCTCCGACCCGTGCATGGGCCTGCTGGCCGACCGTACCCGCAGCCGCTGGGGTAAATTTCGCCCGTGGATCCTCTTCGGCGCCATACCGTTCGGCCTCGTCTGCGTACTGGCCTACAGCTCGCCGGACTTAAGCCACCACGGCAAGCTGATTTACGCTGCGGTAACCTACACGCTGCTGACGCTGCTCTACACCGTGGTAAATATCCCCTACTGCGCGCTCGGCGGCGTGATCACCGACAACCCGACACAGCGCATCTCACTCCAGTCCTGGCGCTTTGTGCTGGCGACGGCAGGCGGCATGCTTTCCACCGTGCTGATGATGCCGCTGGTCAATTTTATCGGCGGCGATGACAAAGCGCTTGGCTTCCAGGGCGGCATCGCGGTGCTGTCGGCGATCGCCTTCCTGATGCTGGCCTTCTGCTTTTTTACCACCAAAGAGCGTGTCGAAGCGCCGCCGAGCAGCACCTCGATGCGCGAAGATTTGCGCGATATCTGGCGCAATGACCAGTGGCGAGTGGTTGGCGTGCTCACCATTCTCAATATCCTCGCGGTCTGCGTTCGCGGCGGCGCGATGATGTACTACACCACCTGGATCATGGGCTCGGCGGCGCTGTTCACCGTCTTCCTCACCACCTACTGCGTCGGCAACCTGATTGGCTCGGCGCTGGCGAAACCGCTGACCGACTGGAAATGCAAAGTCAGTGTCTTCTGGTGGACCAACGCCATCCTGGCGGTGCTCAGCGTGGCGATGTTTTTCGTACCGATGGATGCCGAAATCACCATGTTCGTCTTTATCTTCGCCATTGGCGTACTGCACCAGCTGGTGACGCCAATCCAGTGGGTGATGATGTCCGACACCGTCGACTACGGCGAATGGTGCAACGGCAAACGCCTGACCGGCATCAGCTTTGCCGGCACCCTGTTTGTGCTCAAGCTGGGTCTGGCGCTGGGCGGCGCGCTCATCGGCTGGATGCTGGCCGGCGGCGGTTACGACGCCGCAGCCAAAACTCAGAACGGCACCACCCTCACCATTATTATCGCCTTGTTCACCCTCGTTCCGGCGGTGTGTTACCTGCTGAGCGCGGCGATCGCCAAACGCTTCTACACGCTGAAAACGCCGTTCCTGAAAAAAATGATGGCCGAGCTGGCCGAGGGCGCGCGTCGTAATGAACAAGATTTCGCAACAGCCCCGATTGACAAAGAATGGCAAAACTAAGAGGACGTTTTAATGAAAATCAGTGATGGAAACTGGCTCATTCAACCAGGGCTCACCCTGATCCAACCCGTACAGGTTTATGAGGTGGAGCAGCAGGGGAATGAAATGGTGGTCTATGCCGCGCCGCGCGATGTCCGCGAACGCGCCTGGCAGCTGGATACGCCGTTATTCACCCTGCGCTTTTTCTCCCCGCTAGAAGGGGTGATTGGGGTGCGTATGGAGCACTTCCAGGGCGCGCTGGATAACGGTCCGCACTACCCGCTGAACGTGCAGAACGACGTCAATGTCACCATAGAGGATACGGCCGAATTCGCCGAGCTGAAAAGCGGTAGCCTTAGCGTGCGCGTCACTAAAGGCGAATTCTGGGCGCTGGATTTTCTGCGCGACGGCGTGCGTATCACCGGTAGTCAGCTGAAAAACAACGGCTACGTGCAGGATAGTCAGACCCAGCGCAATTATCTGTTTGAGCGCCTCGACCTCGGTGTCGGCGAAACCGTCTACGGTCTCGGCGAGCGCTTTACCGCCCTGGTGCGCAACGGCCAGACGGTAGAAACCTGGAACGAAGACGGCGGCACCAGCACCGAGCAATCCTATAAAAACATTCCGTTCTACCTGACCAACCGCGGCTACGGCGTGCTGGTCAATCACCCGCAGCGCGTCTCCTTCGAGGTGGGCTCGGAGAAGGTCTCGAAAGTCCAGTTTAGCGTGGAAGGCGAATACCTTGAGTACTTCGTGATCGATGGCCCAACGCCGAAAGCGGTGCTCAACCGCTATACGCAGCTCACCGGTCGCCCGGCGCTGCCGCCGGCATGGTCGTTTGGTCTGTGGCTGACCACCTCGTTCACCACCAACTATGACGAAGCGACGGTGAACCGCTTTATCGACGGCATGGCCGAGCGCCAGCTGCCGCTGCACGTCTTCCATTTCGACTGTTTCTGGATGAAGGCCTTCCAGTGGTGCGATTTCGAATGGGATCCGCTGACTTTCCCGGACCCGGAAGGGATGATCAAGCGCCTGAAGGCGAAAGGGCTGAAGATCTGCGTGTGGATCAATCCGTATATCGGCCAGCGCTCGCCGGTGTTCAAGGAGCTGAGAGAGAAGGGCTATCTGCTGAAGCGCCCGGACGGTTCGCTGTGGCAGTGGGATAAGTGGCAGCCTGGGCTGGCGATATATGACTTCACCAACCCGGAAGCCTGTCAGTGGTACGCCGACAAACTCAAAGGCCTGGTGGCGATGGGCGTCGACTGCTTCAAGACCGACTTCGGCGAACGCATCCCGACCGATGTGCAGTGGTTTGATGGTTCTGACCCGCAGAAAATGCACAACCATTACGCCTTCATCTATAACGAACTGGTGTGGAACGTGCTGAAAGAGACCGTCGGCGAGAAAGAAGCGGTGCTGTTCGCTCGCTCCGCCTCGGTGGGCGCACAGCAGTTCCCGGTGCACTGGGGCGGCGACTGCTACGCCAATTACGAATCGATGGCGGAAAGCCTGCGCGGCGGGTTGTCGATCGGCATGTCTGGCTTCGGTTTCTGGAGCCACGATATCGGCGGTTTCGAGAATACCGCCCCGGCCCACGTCTACAAGCGCTGGTGCGCCTTCGGCCTGCTTTCCAGCCACAGCCGCCTGCACGGCAGTAAATCCTATCGTGTGCCATGGGCCTACGACGAAGAGTCCTGCGACGTGGTGCGCCACTTCACGCAGCTGAAATGCCGCATGATGCCCTATCTCTATCGTCAGGCGGCATTGGCCAATGAGTACGGCACCCCAATGCTGCGCGCGATGATGCTCGAGTTCCCGGACGATCCGACCTGCGACTATCTCGACCGCCAGTATATGCTGGGTGATTCAGTGCTGGTCGCGCCGGTGTTCTCCGAAGCGGGCGATGTGCAGTTTTATCTGCCGGAAGGGCGCTGGACGCATCTGTGGCATAACGATGAATTGCCGGGTAGCCGCTGGCATAAGCAGAATCATAATGCGCTGAGTCTGCCGGTCTACATTCGCGACAATACTCTGCTGGCGCTGGGCAACAATGATCAGAAACCCGATTATGCCTGGCATGAAGGCACCGCCTTCCAGCTGTTCCACCTCGAAGAGGGGCGCGAGGCGCGCTGTCAGGTTCCGGCGGCGGACGGTTCCACGATCTTCACCCTGAAGGCGAAGCGCCAGGGCAACACCATCGCCGTGAGCGGCGAAGGCGAAGCCCGCGGCTGGACGCTGTGCCTGCGCAATATCCAGCAGATAGCCGGCGTTCAGGGCGGCACGCAGACCGGCAGCGAATGGGGTGTGGTGGTGAGCGCCCGGGGCAATACGCTGACGATTACGTTGTAAAAGACTGCGTTAACGGCAGAGACCCTCTTCGCCTGGCGGAGAGGGTTTTTTATTCCATTTTTGTACAAAAAGTAATATTCATTTCAGTCTGGTGACTCAGGCCGCAGACGCCGTTGCTGAACGGTGATAGCGTATTCTGCCGCTGAGAGGAGCCCGCCATGGACGTAGAAAATATCTTTCGTGACGTGAAGCTAAGCAAAACGGAAATGACCGTGCTGCGCTTTATCCAGAACGACCCGGAGCAGTGTATCCGCCAGGGGGTCCGCGCCGTGGCGGAGCAGTGCTACAGTAATCCCTCCTCGCTGGTACGGCTGGCGAAAAAGCTTAAGTTCAGCGGCTGGCTGGAGCTGGTCTATTTCATCAAGTTCAATATCACCATGCCGAAGCTCGATGTCACCAACGATATCGACTATATGAGCATTCAGCCGGCGGAGGCGCTGACGCCACTGCTGGCAAGCCTCGCGCAGCAGCGCGTCCTGATCCACGGCAGCGGCTTTTCGCAGCTGATCGCCCAGTATATTTATAACAAGTTTCTCGTCACTGGGGTGAATGCCAGCCTGGCGCTGTGGCCGGATTACGAAATTCTTGAACAGAAAAACGCCGCTCGCTTCGACTCCATCTGGATCATTTCGAAATCCGGGCGCAGCAGCTCAGCGCTTAACTGGGTGAAGGCCCTGGAGGGGAAGGAGATTAATCTGGTCTGCTTTACCGGTGATTATCAGAGCCCGCTGGCGCAGGCTGCAGATACGGCGTTTATTATTCACGACCCGCAGAAGTTTGACGATGATATTTACTGGAGCAACCCGTTTTTCGGCTACTGCATCTTAGGCTTTGAGCGGCTACTGAAGATGTGGTTTACCCGCGTACGGAGCAATAGCTAGCCCCGCTAAGCGCGGTGCGAGCGGGGGGAGTTCCCGGATGGCGGCTGGCGCCTTATCCGGGCTACCGGGTGATGCAGCTATTTGTCGGGTGGCGGCTTACGCTTGACCCGACCTACATATAATAATAACCGCTCCGTTCGTAGCCCCGCTAAGCGCGGTGCGAGCGGCGGGAGTTCCCGGATGGCGGCTGGCGCCTTATTCGGGCTACCGGGTGATGCGGCTATTTGTCGGGTGGCGGCTTACGCCTGACCCGACCTACATAAAACACAAACCGCTCCGTTCGTAGCCCCGCTAAGCGTAGCGCAAGCGGGGGAATCCCATCGGCGGCAGGTTACCGCCAGGCGGCGAACTGCTCATCGTCGAGGTAGGCCTCGACCAGGGTTTTCGCCAGCGACCAGGAACCGATCAGCGGGTGCGCCATCAGCGCCCGCACCGCCAGCGACTTATCCTGCTGCAGGATCGCCGCAACCGCCAGCCGCTCATACTCTTTCACGCAGGAAATCATATTTTTCTGCGCCGTCGGCACCTTCACCGGCGTTACCGGCTTGAGACCCTCCCGGCTCAGGTCGCAGCTGATCTCAATCACGTCGTCAGGGCGCAAAAAGTCGAGCGTGCCATTATTCTGGATCGACACCACGATCCGCTTGGTGGTGGTGCTGTTCACCGCTTCCAGAATATCCAGCGCCACCCCGGCATAGCCGCCGGTGTCCGGCTCTTCGATAAACTGCCGCAGCGTCAGCGGCTCGCGGGTATGAAATTTCTCCTGACGGGATTCGTTCTGCATATAGCTGTTTTCCCGGCGAAGGTAGTGTTGCATCCAGATATTGAAGGCGGCTTCCGGCTGCGTTCTGGCATCCACGGTGCGCAGCGCCTGGCGCATCTCCTGATTGATACGGGCGATCTGCTCCCCGCGCGTTTCGCCTGCCCCCTGAATCGCCTTCAGCGCCTCGTCGCGATAGTAATAATAATAGAGATATTCGTTGAGTAACTGGTTATCGCACAGCCGCACCAGTTCGGGTGAGAAATACTGCATCGCGGTCTTCTGGTACAGCGCCGGGCTGGCGATCAGCCGCTCGGTCACCGCTTCCCCGCGCACGGTGAAGTGGGTAAACCAGGAGAAATGGTTCAGCCCATAGCATTCCACGCTCAGGTCGCGCTCCTCACAGCCGAGGATCGCCGGCAGCTCACGAATCAGCTCGGAGGGGGCATCGCAGATCCCGTAGACCCGACGCTTAAAGCCGGACTTAACGATCGCTTCCGTCACCAGGCCTGAGGGGTTGGTAAAGTTAAACAGAATGGCGTCTTCGGCGGCATGCGCTTCGATCAGCCGGCAATAGTCGAGGATCGCCGGGATCGAACGCATGGCCATCGCGAAGCCGCCGGCGCCGGTGGTCTCCTGGCCGAGGGTGTTATGTTGCAGCGCAATGCGCTCGTCGCGAATACGGCTTTCATCACCACCGACCCGCAGGGTGGTAATAATATAATTAGCGTTTTGCAGCGCCGCGACCGGGTCGGTGGTGGTCGTGAAATGAATATCCGGGCGAATGGTCGTAAATACATAGCGGGCAATTTCGCCGAATATCGCCAGATTATCTGCAGAGTTATCGAGAAAAACCACCTCCGTTAAACCAATGCGGTGAGCATTATATGCCAGAGATTTCGCTAAAAATGCAGAGCGAACGCCGCCCCCGCCTAATACGGTTAATTTCATACAAACTCCTCATTAATTTTCTGCTAACCAGTTATCAACCCGGGAACGTACCTGTCCCACTTTTACGCCATAAATAACCTGAACCTCATTGCGATTGCGCACTACGCCGTTGGCGCCGGTATTTTTTAATTGCGCGTCATCAACCCGCGCCATATCGCGCACGGCCACGCGCAGGCGGGTAAAACAATTATCGACGGAGAGAATATTCTCCTTGCCCCCGAGACCGCGGATAATGTCATCGGTGACCGACTGCGGCTGCGCGACTTTCTGGCGATACTCCGCTTTGCTGTAGAGCTTCACGTTCTCGTCATCTTCCCGGCCCGGCGTTTTCAGATTCAGCTTCACCACCAGAGTGCGGAAAATCACGTAGTAGACGGCGAACTGGCCGATACCGATAAGGACATATCCCGGCCAGCGCGTTAAGGAGACCGGTAGCGGCAGGTTATAGATCAGAAATTCGATCAGGCCCGAGGCTCCCCAGGGGCGTACGGTGAAGAGGTCGCAAATGGCCTGCGAGGCGGCGGTTAACGTCGCATGGATCACCCACAGCAGCGGCGAGACAAACAAGAAGGTAAACTCAATCGGCTCGGTGATGCCAGTCAGCATCGAGGTGATAATCGCCGGCAGCAGAATCGCCTTGGCCATCACTTTTTTCTCCGGCTTCGCGGTGTGGTAGAACGCCAGCGAGGCGCCGGCCAGGCCGAAGATGGTGGTCATCCCTTGCTGTGAGAAGCGTAGGGCCTCATTCATCACCGGGGTCAGATCCGGATGGCGCATATAGGCGAGAAAAATGGCCTGGGTACCGGAGACCACCTGACCGTCCACGTTCAGGGTGCCGCCAATCTGGGTGAGCTGGAAGGGTGACCAGACAAAATGGTGCAGGCCGGTCGGGATAAGAAATTTTTCAAAGAAACCATAGACGAAGACCCCGGCGACCCCGGCATTTTTCATAAAGCCGGTGAGGGTGGAGATGCCGTGGGTCATAAACGGCCAAATCCAGGTAAAGGCGATGGCGTAGAAGATAACCACCGGCGTCATCGCCACCAGCGTCAGCTTGGCGCCGCCGTACATCGACAGCGCGCCGGGCAGCTCAATGGTAGAGACTTTATTGTGCACCCACGCGATAGTGCAGCCGAGAATAATGCCAAGGAAAACGCCCATATCCACCACTACAAAGCCCAGCAGTTGGGTTTGCCCGGTGCCATAATATTCACCGTTAATTTTTTCGGCGAGTCCGTGGGTGTGTTCCAGCCAGGAGTGGTTGGCGCCAAGAAACATAATGAAGCACATCACCGCAACCAGCGCGACTTCGGTTTTTTTATCTTTTGCCAGGCCATAGCTAATACCGACGCAAAATAATAAGCCGAGGTTGCCAAATAGAGGCCAAAAGGTGTCGCCGAGCATCTGCCCAAGCTGGTGCAGGAAACTGGTTTCAGCTATTAATGTCGGATTAGTTAATACTGAACTGAGGGCCAGAATTAAGCCAATGACCGGCAAGAACAATACGGCGCCGATCATGGCCCGGGAGAATTTTTGCATATTCTCCAGAATACGCTGACGTATTTCAGGCATGATTGATCCTTTTATATTTTTGTAGGTACAGGGAGCGGTTTCTTTTTATCGACTTCCAGTATTTTGGTTATAGCAACTCTGATATTTGAAAGGAACCAGTAGCGGTAAATAGGCACAGATAGCCGCTTATTGCACACAGGTTTCAGAATGCTTGCAGACTCCCTCCCTGAAAGGGAAAGGGCGTAGCCAGAGCGGAGTGTTTGCAGAGAAGCGTTCCCTCTCCCCGTGGGGGAGAGGGTGATGGGGCATCGCTAGGGCGTGACGGGAGTGGGCGTTGGCGCGGCGGGGGCGGTATTGACCTCGCCGTTGCGCATCGTTTGCGCCACCTGCTGTTTCTCCATATTCACGGCGCTAAGCTGTGCGTTGACCGTCGGCTTGAGCGGGGCATCGGCCTGCACGCTGCCGCTGGCGGTCAGCTGGAGATTGCCATCCCCGCTAATGGGGAGCGAAGGCCAGCCCCAGGCCTGCAGAATATTCAGCGGCACGCCGCGGCCGTTCAGGCTCAAATTGACCTGGCGCTGCGGCAGCTGGGATACGGCGGCGGTGGCCTGCAGAATGCCGCGCTCGGTGAAGGCGCTGAGCTCAGTGATATTGACCGTCGACGCCGTGGCGCTCAGCTTGAGTGAAGGGCGACGCACGTCAATTCGGTTAAAGGTCGCCGCCGCGGCGTTCAGCGTCGCGCTACCGTTCCACACCCCCCAGCTGCCGTTTTTCACCAGCTGAAGCTCGCCGCCATAGCCATCGAGAGCGGTAATTTGCCATGGGAAGGCTGGGTCCACATCGATGATCAGGTTGCGGCTGGCGCTGAATTTTTTCAGCGTCAGGCTTTGCAGCCAGGCCGGCAGCGGCGTCATCCACAGTGGCTTCCAGTTCGCCGGCAGCGTGTACTCCAGCCCGGCGAAGGCGGTGTCGTCAAGCACCAGCGCGTTACCGGCGCGCAGCCAGTTGCCGGAGGTTCGCACCATGCCGCCCTCCCAGCGCGAGGAGAACTGGCGCAGGGCAATACCCTGGGGTGAAAATTCGGCATTCAGGATCGGGTCGAAAAAGTGCAGCGAGCCGTAGATAAATTCGCTGGCATTCATCGACAGCGCGCCGTCCTGGCTCTGCCAGCCGCCGTGACTGAGCGTCAGGTTGCGCAGGCTCAGGTCAAGGTCGGTTACCGCCCAGTCCGGCCCCTGCAGGCGGGCGTCGGTGATATCCAGGCGGCCAATCTGCAGAGAGGGGACCGTGGTTAACGGCGCGAAAAAGTCGGCCAGCGAGGCGGCGCTCTGCAGTCGGATCTCATTGAGCTGCAGGTTATCCACCAGCCAGCTGCCGTCGGCGCTGCGTTTCGCATTGCCGGTTAAGGTGCCGCGGGCGACATCGGCGCCGAGGGTGGAGAGGGTGACCTCGCCCTGATCAATCTTGCCCTGAATCAGAACATTGCTGGCTTCGACGCCATTGAGCGTCATCGAGCCCGCGCTCATCTGGATCTGCGCCGTTTTCCCCAGCACATTGCCTGCCTCCGGCGCCCATGGGCTGACGCCGCCAGTGACGCGCTGCGCGCTGAGCGCCCAGCCGGTTTCCGGACTATTGAAGGCCATATTGCGCAACATTAGCCGGTCTGCAGCGAACGGCAGGTCGGCAGAGTGGGGTGACAGATTCAGGGTGCCGTCGTTAAGGACAATCTCATCCGCATGCAGCGGGTCGCTAAACTGGCGGGTGCTGAAGCCAATATCGACCGTTTTCGCCACCAGGGTTGCCGGCTTGCCTTCCCGGCCAAAGGTGACGTTTTGCAACTGCACATGAAGAGGGGAGGAGAAATCGTGGTCCATCGCATCGAAGGAGACCTGCCAGCCGGTGCCATTGCTGAGCCAGGCGCTGGCCTGGCGGGCGCCCCAGTGGGTTTGCAGCAGGAACCACGCGCCAACGATGACGAGCAGCAGAGCGACTAGCAGCCAGAGAATCAGCTTTCCAAGAAATTTCATGGTCTTCCATTCTGTGAGATGCACATAACCGTGTTATGCCCGATTTATGCGCACTTCTCAAGGCAGGCGTGGTTTATTTCCGTGACGGGGCAGGCGGTGGAGGGCAGCGCCAGGGTGCCCCGGCCGATGGCACGACCGGGACGCGTTAAATCAGGCTTTTTCTGGCGGGAAAATTAAATTCAGAACAATCGCCGTGATACCGCCGGCGGCGATACCGGAGGAGAGCAGATTCTTCAGCCAGTCCGGCGCGAACTGCAGGATCAACGGCTGCTGCGACACGCCGAGGCCCACCGCCAGCGACAGGGCGATAATCAGGATCGCCCGGCGATTCAGCGGCTCGCGGGAGACGATGCGCACGCCGGACGCGGCGATGGTGCCGAACATCACCAGCGTGGCGCCGCCGAGCACTGGCTCAGGGATATGCTGTACGAAGCCGCTCACCGCCGGGAACAGCCCGAGGACGATCAGCATCAGCGCCACCACAAAGCCGACGTAGCGGCTGGCGACGCCGGTCAGCTGGATCACGCCGTTGTTCTGGCCGAAGCAGGAGTTCGGGAAGGTGTTGAAGACCGCGGACACAAAGGAGTTGAGGCCGTTAGCCAGCACGCCGCCTTTCAGGCGCTTCATATACAGCGGACCCGAGACCGGCTGTTCGGAGACGTCGGAGGTGGCGGTGATATCGCCGATGGTTTCCAGGGAGGTGATCATAAACACCAGCATCAGCGGCAGCAGCAGGCTCCAGTCAATGCCGAGGCCATAGTAGAGTGGCGTCGGGACGGTGATGAGGCTGCTGTTGGTCGGGGCGGTGTTGGCCGGCAGCATATCCAGGAACCACGCCGCCAGATAGCCCGCCGCCATGGCAATTACCAGCGAAGCGATGCGCAAATAGGGATTACGCTGGCGGTTGAGAATGATGATCAGCGCCAGCACGATGCCCGCCAGCAGCAGGTTCTTCGGCGCGCCGAAGGTATGGTCGGCCATCGCCGCGTAGCCGCCGCCGATGGAGGTCAACCCAACCTGAATCAGCGACAGGCCGATGATCATCACCACCACGCCGGAGACCAGCGGGGTAATGATGCGGCGCGCGAGGTGCAGGACGCGGGAGAGGACCATTTCCGTGCAGCTGGCCAGCATCAGGGTGCCGAACAGGGCGGCCATCATCGTCGGGACGTCGGCGCCGCCGGTTTTCAGCGCGGTGCCGCCCATGATCAGCGGGGCGACAAAGTTGAAGCTGGTGCCCTGGATGGAGAGCAGTCCGGAACCGACCGGGCCCCAGGCTTTGATCTGAATAATGGAGGCCACGCCGGAGGCGAACAGCGACATGCTGATGATATGTTGGGTATCTTGCGCCGGGAGACCGAGAGCCTGGCAGATTAATAGCGCCGGGGTGATCACCGCGACAAACATCGCCAGCAGGTGCTGGAAGGCGGCGAACAGGGTTTGCGGTAGGGGCGGGCGATCTTCGAGGCGGTAAATTAATTCGCTGGCTGGTTTATGCGCAACCGGTTGCGCATTTTCTGACTCTGCGGTGTTAACGGACATCACAAGCAATCCCAAGGTGGCAAAGCGGGAATTTTATCGGACTGTAGACCAAAAGCAAACGTTTGCCAGCGTTTGCCCATAAAAATTTATGCTGTGAATATGCGCAACGAGATTATTAACATTTTGTATGCTAAATCGCATCATTCAGGATACAAAATATCTTTTTCTGTCATTTTTTCCGCCGTTCTGCGTAAAATCCCCCTCTGCCTCCTCATGAAGAGAAGCTAAAGACACCAGGAATATCGTCGCGTGTGAATGGATCATGCGCCCATAAGGAGCTTTTTATGTTTCATCTCGATACCTTATCGACGCTCGTTGCCGCAACGCTTGTGCTATTACTCGGCAGAAAACTCGTCCAAACCGTACCCCTCCTCAAGAAATACACCATTCCTGAACCTGTTGCCGGCGGTCTGCTGGTGGCGCTGGCGCTGCTGGTGCTGAAAAAAAGTATGGATATCGATATTGATTTCGATATGAGCCTCAAAGATCCGCTGATGCTGGCGTTCTTCGCCACCATCGGTCTGAACGCCAACCTGGCCAGCCTGCGGGCGGGCGGCAAGGTACTGGGTACCTTTCTGATTGTGGTGGTTGGTCTGTTGCTGCTGCAGAACGCCCTCGGTATCGGCATGGCGAAGCTGTTGGGCCTGGATCCGCTGATGGGTCTGCTGGCCGGTTCTATTACCCTTTCCGGCGGCCACGGCACCGGGGCGGCATGGAGCAAGCTGTTCGTTGAGCGCTATGGTTTTGCCAACGCCACCGAGGTGGCGATGGCCTGCGCGACTTTCGGCCTGGTGCTCGGCGGCCTGATCGGCGGCCCGGTGGCGCGTTACCTGGTGAAACACTCTTCCTCGCCGGACGGGACGCCGGACGATCAGGTGGCGCCGACCGCCTTCGAAAAGCCGGACGTGGGGCGGGTGATCACCTCGCTGGTGCTGATCGAGAGTATCGCCCTGATCGCTATCTGTCTGACGGTGGGCAAGGTGGTTGCGCAACTGTTGGCGGGCAGTGTCTTTGAATTGCCGACTTTTGTCTGCGTGCTGTTTATCGGCGTGATCCTCAGCAACAGCCTGGCGCTGGCGGGGCTGTATCGGGTGTTCGATCGCGCGGTGTCGGTGCTGGGCAACGTCAGCCTGTCGCTGTTCCTCGCCATGGCGCTGATGAGCCTCAAGCTCTGGGAACTGGCTTCTCTGGCGCTGCCGATGATTATTATCCTGGCGGTGCAGGCGGTAGCGATGGCGCTGTATGCAGTGTTCGTCACCTATCGGATGATGGGTAAAAACTACGATGCCGCGGTGCTGGCAGCCGGGCATTGCGGGTTTGGTCTGGGGGCAACGCCGACGGCGATCGCCAATATGCAGGCAATTACCGACCGTTTCGGCCCGTCACATATGGCCTTCCTGGTGGTGCCGATGGTGGGGGCGTTCTTTATCGATATCGTCAACGCGCTGGTGATTAAGCTGTACCTGTTGCTGCCGATGTTTGGTTGATAAAAAACCCGGAGGCGGTGCTGCGCACCTGTCCGGGCTACAAGATCGTGCTGTTTGGGGTTTTGTAGCCCGGCTAAGGCGTTTACGCCGCAAGCCGGGAATACCTCCACAATCTTACGCTTCGTCGTGCTCTTCCCACGCTAACGCGCGTTTCACCGCTTTCTTCCAGCCGCTGTAACGATAGTTACGCTCGGTGGTTTCAATCCCCGGGCGGAATTCACGCTCAATCACCGCTTTTTCCTGC
The DNA here is from genome assembly GCF_021869705.1 of Klebsiella sp. PCX. Classification (NCBI taxonomy): domain Bacteria; kingdom Pseudomonadati; phylum Pseudomonadota; class Gammaproteobacteria; order Enterobacterales; family Enterobacteriaceae; genus Klebsiella; species Klebsiella sp. PCX. Next base: position 5,047,661 of record NZ_CP091527.1, on the reverse strand, counting down.
AGCTCATCGAGGTTCTGCCAGAAGCCGACCGCCAGACCGGCCAGATAGGCGGCGCCCAGGGCTGTAACTTCGCGCACTTCCGGACGCTCCACGCGGGTGCCGAGGATATCGGACTGGAACTGCATGAGGAAGTTGTTGGCCACCGCGCCGCCATCCACGCGCAGCGCATGCAGACGGATACCGGAGTCAGCCTGCATCGCTTCCAGCACGTCGCGGGTCTGATAGGCGATGGACTCCAGCGTCGCACGGATAATGTGGTTCGAGTTCACGCCACGGGTGAGGCCGAAAATCGCGCCGCGGGCATAGGGGTCCCAGTACGGCGCGCCAAGACCGGTGAACGCAGGCACGACGTACACGCCGTTGGTGTCCTTCACTTTGGTGGCGAAGTACTCGGAATCGAACGCATCGCTGATGAGCTTCATCTCGTCGCGCAGCCACTGAATGGAGGCGCCAGCCATAAACACCGCCCCTTCCAGTGCGTAGTTCACCTCGCCGCGCGGACCGCAGGCGATGGTGGTCAGCAGACCGTGAGTGGAGGTCACCGCTTTTTCGCCGGTGTTCATCAGCATAAAGCAGCCGGTGCCGTAGGTGTTTTTCGCCATCCCTTCCTTGACGCACAGCTGGCCGAACAGGGCCGCCTGCTGGTCACCGGCGATCCCGGCGATAGGAATGCGGGTCCCGCCTTTACCACCGATGTTGGTCTGGCCGTACACTTCGGACGACTTGCGTACTTCCGGCAGCATGGCGCGCGGAATATCCAGCGCGTCGAGCATCTTGTCGTCCCAGTCCAGGTCGTGGATGTTGAACAGCATGGTACGCGAGGCGTTGGTGTAGTCGGTGACATGCACGCGACCCTGGGTCATCTTCCAGATAAGCCAGGTGTCCACGGTGCCGAACAGCAGCTCACCGCGCTTCGCACGCTCACGGGAACCTTCGACATGGTCGAGGATCCATTTCACCTTGGTGCCGGAGAAGTAGGGGTCCACCACCAGGCCAGTGGCCTTGCGGATATACTCCTCCATCCCGTCACGCTTGAGCTGCTCGCAGATCTCGGCGGTGCGGCGGCACTGCCAGACGATGGCGTTATAGATCGGTTTGCCGGTCTCGCGCTCCCACACCACCACGGTCTCACGCTGGTTGGTGATACCGATGGCCGCGATCTGATCGGAGTTGATATCCGCTTTGGCCAGCGCTTCGACCAGCGTCGAGCTTTGGGACGCCCAGATTTCCATCGGGTCGTGTTCAACCCAGCCTGGCTTAGGATAAATTTGTTCGAATTCTCGCTGGGAGACGCTGACGATATTGGCATCATGATCCATCACAACGGCCCGGGAGCTGGTAGTGCCCTGGTCAAGCGCAACGATATATTTTTTGTCGGTCATAGTCGGTGTCCCGTAGTCAGATTACAGCGAAGCTTTATGTTGAGTGGAGGAAGAGGAGGGGCTCTCTTGCTCTTCGTCCACGCAGGTGTCGCAAGGCAGGTGGCGGCCAATCAGCTTACGATAGCTGAACGCGCCCAGCGCCGCGCCGACCACCGGTGCGCACAGCGGCACCAGGAAATAAGGAATATCTTTACCGCCGGTGAAGGCGACGTCGCCCCAGCCGGCCAGCCAGGCGAAGGCTTTCGGGCCGATATCACGCGCCGGGTTCATGGCGAAGCCGGTCAGCGGTCCCATGGAGGCGCCAATCACCGCGATCAGCAGGCCGATCAGCAGCGGCGCCAGCGGGCCGCGCGGCACACCGTTGCCATCGTCGGTCAGCGCCAGGATGACGCCCATCAGGATAGCGGTAATCACCATCTCTACCGCGAAGGCCTGCACAAAATTGATATGCGGGTTCGGGTAAGTGGAGAAGATGCCAGCCAGATCAAGGCTTTCCACGCTGCCGCGTACCATATGGTGGGTGGTTTCATAATCGAGGAAAAGATTGTAATAAAGCCCGTAAACTAATGCCGCAGCGCAAAAGGCGCCAGCGAATTGCGAAATAATAAAAGGAACCACTTTGCGGCCATCGAAGCAGGCGAACAGCCAGAGCGCGATAGTCACCGCAGGGTTAAGGTGCGCACCGGATACCCCTGCGGTCAGGTAGATCGCCATGGCGACGCCCAGACCCCAGATGATGCTGATTTCCCACTGTCCGAAGCTGGCTCCCGCGACCTTGAGCGCAGCCACGCACCCAACGCCGAAAAAGATCAACAACCCGGTACCGAGGAACTCTGCGATGCACTGGCCTTTTAAGGTTGATGTTTGGCTCATAATCGAATCCTGAAGCGTGGTGATGATTATTGTATGTAGGGTGGTCACAGACGACCATATTGCCATGTAGGCATAGTGTTAATTTATCGTTAACGAGCAAAAACGAGAAATATCGAACTTCAAATGTGTGTACCACGTCAAGAAAATGAGCGTTTTCGCGCCATTCGCGCGCATTAAGCGCGCTGCCGGAGCGTTTCACCTCGCATTTTGTTAACCATAATATTAACAATGGCTCATGAAGTACGAGCGAACTGCGCTGAAAGTACCAGGTAAAGACTGAAAAGTGTTGCAAACCGCAATCTGCGCGGCTTGTCGCTGGACAGGGGCGGCGGGGATTCATACAATCGACGATAACACCGCTATGTGCGCTAATTTTCGTTAAGGCGGGACCGCGTATACGAAACACCAGTTTCTATCAACGCCTTGCAAGTTCAGGAGAGGTATGACGATGTCATTAGAAGTGTTTGAGAAATTAGAATCTAAGGTTCAGCAGGCGATTGATACCATCACTCTGTTGCAGATGGAAATCGAAGAGCTGAAAGAAAAGAACAACACCCTGGTGCAGGAAGTTCAGAGCGCGCAGCATGGTCGTGAAGAGCTGGAGCGCGAAAACAGCCAGCTGAAAGAGCAGCAGCAGGGCTGGCAGGAGCGTCTGCAGGCGCTGCTGGGCCGCATGGAAGAAGTCTAATCGCTTCACGCCCTCTCCCGCCAGGGAGGGGGTGATCCTTATCCCTTCCTTTATACTCACAAGTTATAGCCAATCTTTTTTTATTCTTTAATCATTGAATCGCTTTCTGGCACGCTTAGCCCATCACAACACGACATAAAGAGAGCGGTGCGATGAATAAGTGGGGCGTAGGGTTAACTCTGTTGCTGGCATCCGCCAGCGTTCTGGCAAAAGATTTTCAGCTATTAAACGTATCTTATGATCCAACGCGCGAGCTGTACGAACAGTACAACAAAGCGTTCAGCGCGCACTGGAAGCAGGAGACCGGCGACAACGTGGTGATCCGCCAGTCGCACGGCGGCTCCGGCAAGCAGGCGACCTCGGTGATTAACGGTATTGAAGCGGATGTGGTTACGCTGGCGCTGGCCTACGACGTCGACGCGATCGCCGAGCGCGGCCGTATCGATAAAAACTGGCTGAAGCGCCTGCCGGATAACTCCGCGCCTTATACTTCCACCATCGTGTTCCTTGTCCGTAAGGGCAACCCGAAACAGATCCATGACTGGAACGACCTGATCAAACCGGGCGTGTCGGTCATCACCCCGAACCCGAAAAGCTCCGGCGGCGCTCGCTGGAACTACCTGGCGGCATGGGGCTATGCCCTGCATCAGAACCATGGCGACCAGGCGAAAGCCCAGGATTTCGTCAAGGCGCTGTATAAAAATGTGGAAGTGCTGGACTCTGGCGCGCGCGGTTCGACCAATACCTTCGTAGAACGCGGGATCGGCGATGTGCTGATCGCCTGGGAAAACGAAGCGCTGCTGGCGACCAACGAACTGGGCAAAGACAAGTTTGAAATCGTGACCCCGAGTGAGTCGATTCTGGCTGAGCCGACCGTTTCGGTGGTCGATAAAGTCGTGGATAAGAAAGGCACCCGCCAGGTGGCGGAAGCGTACCTGAAGTATCTCTACTCGCCGGAAGGCCAGGAGATTGCGGCGAAGAACTTCTACCGTCCGCGCGATCCGAACGTGGCCAAGAAATATGCTAATGAATTCCCGAAACTGAAACTGTTCACTATCGATCAGGAGTTCGGCGGCTGGACGAAAGCGCAGAAAGAGCACTTCTCCAACGGCGGCACCTTCGACCAGATTAGCCAGCGTTAATTCTCTTGTCCCTGCTTGCGCTACGCTTAGCAGGGCTACAGTTTTGCGCTGTGCGTAACCCGGGTAAGGCGTCAGCCGCTACCCGGGAATCCCTGCTTGCGCTACGCTTAGCAGGGCTACAGTTTTGCGCCGTACGTAGCCCGGGTAAGGCGCCAGCCGCGACCCGGAAAACGCTCCGCCCGTCATCTGTTTTCATTTAGTCATCAAATTACGTTACTCTTCCGCTTCAGGCTTAACAGGGAATGAAAATGAGAAGAGTAAGATACTTTTTGCTGGCGCTGCTAGTGGCGATCCTCGCGGCGCTGGCGGGCGGCTACTACTGGCTGCACTCTGGCAACCCGGACGCGTTGCGCAAGATTGTTCTGCAGCAGTGCGTTCCCCATCAGCAACAGCAGCAAAACCCGTCGCCGTGTGCCGAAGTGAACCTCAAGGGCGGCTATGTGCTGTTTAAAGATCGTAACGGCCCGCTGCAGTATTTGCTGATGCCGACCTACCGCATTAACGGCACCGAAAGCCCGCTGCTGTTGGATCCACTGACGCCGAACTTCTTCTGGCAGGCCTGGCAGGGGCGTGAGATCATGAGCCAGCGCCACGGCGCGCCGGTTCCCGATAACGCGGTATCGCTGGCGATCAACTCGCGCAGCGGACGCACGCAAAACCATTTCCATATTCATATCTCCTGCCTGCGCCCCGATGTGCGCGCGCAGTTAGACAAGGATGCGGCGGCGATCAGCAGCCGCTGGCTGCCGTTGCCGGGTGGGCTTCAGGGCCATGAATATCTGGCGCGCCGGGTGACGGAGGCGGAGCTCGCCCAGCGCAGCCCGTTCCTGATGCTGGCGGAAGAGGTGCCGGAGGCGCGTCAGCATATGGGACGCTATGCGCTGGCGATGGCGCAGCAGAGCGACGGCTCGCTGGTGCTGCTGGCGACGGAGCGTAACCTGCTGTCCCTGAACCGGGCTTCAGCGGAAGAAATTCAGGATCATCGCTGCGCCATCCTTAACGCAAACCACTAGTTCTGGCGTTTACCTGTCTTACCTGTCGTCGTATTCTTGCTGAAAAAAACGACAGGAGACAGGCATGTCGCTCTGGCTTACCCACCCGCTGTTCCTCCCTTCACTGATTGTCGGCGTTACCATTGTGCTCTGGGCGTCGTCGCTGCTGCCGGAATTTATCACCGCGCTGCTGTTTTTCGCTGCGGCGATGATGGCGAAAATCGCCCCGCCGGAGGTGATCTTTGGCGGCTTTGCCTCCTCGGCCTTCTGGCTGGTGTTCAGCGGCTTTGTGCTCGGCATCGCGATCCGTAAAACCGGGCTGGCGGACCGGGCGGCGCAGGCGCTGTCGGCGCGGCTAACCGACTCCTGGCCGCGGATGGTCGCCAGCGTGGTACTCCTGAGCTATGCCCTGGCGTTCGTGATGCCTTCCAACATGGGGCGCATCGCGCTGCTGATGCCGATCGTGGCGGCGATGGCCCGCCGGGCGGGCATTGCCGACGGCAGCCGCGGCTGGTTCGGCCTGGCGCTGGCAGTGGGGTTCGGCACCTTTCAGCTTTCGGCGACGATTTTGCCCGCCAACGTGCCGAATCTGGTGATGAGCGGCGCGGCGGAGGGCTCGTACGGTATCCATCTGAATTATGTTCCCTATTTACTGCTGCATACGCCGGTGCTTGGCTGGCTGAAAGGGGCGGCGCTGGTGGCGCTGATCTGCTGGCTGTTTCCCGGTAAGCCGCATCCGCCGCGCGACCTGGCGCCGCTGCCGGCGATGAGCCGCGACGAGAAGCGTCTGGCGTGGCTGCTGGCGGTGGTCCTCATGCTGTGGGTGACCGAGAGCTGGCATGGCATCGGCCCGGCGTGGACCGGCCTGGCGGCGGCGGTGGTCACGCTGCTGCCGCGGGTGGGCTTTATCAGCGGCGAAGAGTTTGCCAGCGGGGTGAATATGCGCACCTGCATTTATGTTGCCGGGATTCTGGGACTGGCGATCGCCGTCACCCAAACCGGAATTGGCGGTGCGGTGGGCAATGCGCTGCTGCAGGTGATGCCCCTGGATAAGGACAATCCTTTCACCAGCTTCCTGGCGCTGACCGGAATTACCAGCGCGCTGAACTTTATTATGACCGCCAACGGCGTGCCGGCGCTGTATACCACCTTTGCCCAGAGCTTTGCCGACGCCACCGGCTTCCCGCTGCTGAGCGTGATTATGATTCAGGTGCTGGGCTATTCCACGCCGCTGCTGCCGTATCAGGCGTCGCCAATCGTGGTCGCGATGGGGTTAGGCAAAGTCCCGGCGAGGGCGGGGATGTTGCTTTGTCTGGCGCTGGCGGCGGTGAGCTATTTGATTTTACTGCCGCTGGACTACGCGTGGTATCAGCTGTTGGGGAAACTGTAACGGCAAAAGAAAGCCCGGCTTGCGCTGTGCTAAGCCAGGCTCCCACGTTTTGTCAGTCAACCCGGTCGCGTGTCGCCACCGGGAAAAGCGAATTACGCTTTTTTCGCTGCTTCTGCTGCTTTAACGATCACCGCGAAAGCGTCAGCTTTCAGGGAGGCGCCGCCAACCAGCGCACCGTCGATGTCCGGCTGGGTGAACAGCTCTGCGGCGTTGCCAGCGTTAACGGAACCGCCGTACTGGATGATCACTTGCTCAGCGATTTTCGCGTCAGCTTTAGCAATGTGGTCACGGATGAATTTGTGCACCGCCTGAGCCTGAGCCGGGGTCGCGGATTTGCCGGTACCGATAGCCCATACCGGTTCGTAAGCGATAACCACGCCTTCGAAAGCGGCAGCGCCCTGCGTTTTCAGTACCGCGTCGATCTGACGTGCGCAAACTTCTTCCGTTTTGCCCGCTTCGTTTTCGGCTTCGGTTTCACCGATGCACAGTACCGGAGTCAGACCCTGCTCTTTCAGCACGGCGAATTTCTTCGCGATCAGCTCGTCGGATTCTTTGTGGTAGGTACGACGCTCGGAGTGGCCGATGATGATGTACTGCGCGCCGATATCTTTCAGCATTTCGGCGGAGGTTTCACCGGTGAAAGCGCCGGACAGGTTTACGTCAACGTTCTGCGCGCCCAGGTGGATGTGGCTGCCTTCTGCCGCACGCTTAGCCAGGTCCAGATACATTTCCGGCGGGGCGATGGCAACTGCGCAGCCGCTTACGCCAGCCAGCTCGGTACGCAGGTTCGCAACCAGTTCGTTTACCATGTGGCGGCTGCCGTTCAGTTTCCAGTTACCCATCACTAAAGGATGTCGCATTTTAATTCTCCACGCTACTTAAGCGAATTAAGGAATATAGCCGCCCCAGAGGGCAGCATGGTCTGTGAAACAGTATAGAGACTCGTCACTGGAAAGGCTTTGCTTTTTGTCATTTATTGTTACCTTCCAGCGTTTCAGATAGCGCCAGCTTAATCGGTTCAACAGCGAAGGTCAGACCCTTTTCACCATGATCTGCCACCACATAGCGCACAGCGCCCTCGGTGTCGGAGAAGTAGCGTTTGCCTTTGCCGGCAGTCAGCAGTTTCTGCAGTTTTTGCTGGCTCTGCGCCGGGCTAAGGGTGGGCACGAAGGCGCGGATCATGGCGCTCATATACTCCAGCGCTTTGGCCTTCGCCGCCTTTTGCTCCGGCCCCTGGATCGGCAGCCAGGTGATCTGCATGGATTTGATCTTCAGCGTGCCGCGCTCCAGCGCGGTGGAGGCGTAGAGATTTTCGTTAATCTTGCTGGCGGCGCGGGTCAGGTTAGCCCTATCGCGGCTGGTTGATATGGAACGGAATTCATTCAGAGGCAGCTTCGGGTTATCGGCGTTAAATTTTTCCCGGAACTGGCTGATCGACAGGTCAAAACTCGGCGCGCCGGCGAGCAGGTAGGGGGCAGCGGTCGTCGATTCGCTTTCTGCGGACAACGCATGCGGGCCGACGGCAAGGCCCATCAGCCCACTGAAACACAAGATTGTCCACTTCTTCATGCCCGTCGTTCCTTTTTTTGCCTGCTGACGATTAAATCGGGAAGCGCGGCGCTTGTCAAAAAGTCACGACGCCAGGGTAAACTACGCAGACGATGATGATAAGGAAAAACGCATGACCCTACAGCAGTGGTTATTCTCAATTAAAGGGCGCATTGGCCGCCGCGATTTCTGGATCTGGATTGCCATTTGGCTGGTGACCATGAGCGCGCTGTTCACCCTGGCAGGCAGCAATCTGCTTAATCTGCAGACGGCGGCGTTTATTATTGTCTGCCTGCTGTGGCCGACGGCGGCGGTGGTGGTGAAGCGGCTGCACGATCGCGGCAAATCCGGACTGTGGGCGCTGCTGATGATTCTGGCGTGGATGCTGCTGGCGGGGAACTGGGCGATGCTGCCGCAGGTCTGGCAGTGGGGCGTTGGGCGCTTTGTGCCGACGCTGATTATCGTCATGATGCTGATCGACCTGGGGGCGTTTGTCGGCACCCAGGGCGAGAATAAGTTCGGCAAGGAGACCCAGGACGTGCGCTGGAAAGCGGACGCCTGATTACCAGTAGTGCTCCGCCGTCATGTGGCCCGGCCGGCGACGCAGATGTTTGGTCATCTGCCGGGTCTCTTTTAACAGCTGTTGGGTATCGCGCACCATCTGCGGGTTGCCGCACAGCATCACATGGCTGGTGTCGCGGGTCATCGGCAGGCCGACCGCCTCCTCCAGCGCCCCGGTTTCAATCAGGAACGGCACCCGGCCGGTCAGCGAGCCTGCCACGGTTTCGCGGCTGACCACCGTCTGGATGCGTAATTTGCCGGCGTAGCGCTGCTCGAGTTCGCGCATCAGCGGCAGATAGCTCAGGTCCGCGGCGTAGCGCACGGCGTGGACCAGCACCAGATGATTAAATCGCTCAAGATCTTTGCCTTCCTGGAGAATCGACAGATAAGGCCCGAGGGCGGTGCCGGTCGCCAGCATCCACAGAGTATCGCAATCCGGTACTTCCTCGAGGACGAAGAAGCCAGCCGCTTCGCTCACCACCTGGACCTCATCGCCCGGTTTCAGCGCCGCCAGACGCGGGCTCAGCTTGCCTTCCGGGACGGTGACCAGATAGAACTCGAGATCGGGATTGCCGGGGGCGTTGACGTAGGAGTAGGCGCGCTGCACGCGTTCGCCGTCGATTTCCAGCCCGAGCTTGGTAAATTGCCCGGCGGTAAACGGATGGACAGGCGCCCGCACGTATAAACTGAACAAGGCGTCCGTCCAGTACTCCACTTTTGTCACTTTGCCGCTAACCCAGTCCGCCATCGTCTTCTCCTGTTGCCAAGCGATGCCTTATCTTCGGCCCTGACGGGCAAGATTTCCACCCCGCAGGCGCAAGAAAGCTCTATTGATCAAATATAAACGAAGAACAGGACAACCGCCCGCGGACGGTTGCCTGGAGGAGAGAAAGCGGTATTACAGGATGTGCTGCTGGACGTCCGGATCTTTACGGTCGAGGTAATGAATCGACTGGATCCGACGGATGGTGCGCGACTTGCCGCGGATCAGCAGCGTCTCGGTGGTGGCCATATTGCCCTTACGGGTGATGCCGTCCAGCAGATCGCCTTTGGTGATGCCGGTAGCGGAGAAGACGACGTTATCGCTGCGCGCCATTTCATCAAGGCGCAGCACTTTACCCGCTTCGATGCCCATGGTTTTGCAGCGCGCCAGCTCGTTTTCACCGATGCGGCGATTCTCTTCGCTGTCGCCCTTCACGTGGTGACGAGCCAGCAGGCGGCCCTGCATATCGCCGTCGAGCGCGCGGATCACCGCGGCGGAAACCACCCCTTCCGGCGCGCCGCCGATGCCGTACAGCACGTCCACTTCGCTATCCGGCATGCAGGTGAGAATGGAGGCCGCGACGTCGCCATCGGGAATGGCGAACACGCGCACGCCCAGCTGCTGCAGCTGAGCAATCGCCGCATCGTGGCGCGGTTTCGCCAGCACGGTGACGGTCAGCTCGCCCAGCGGCTTGTTCAGCGCGCGGGCGATATTGCGCAGGTTCTCTTCCAGCGGCAGATTGAGATCGATAGCACCTTTAGCGCCTGGGCCGACAATCAGCTTTTCCATATACATATCCGGCGCGTTGAGGAAGCAGCCTTTATCGCCGACCGCCATCACTGCCAGGGCATTAGCCTGGCCCATCGCCGTCATCCGGGTACCTTCGATGGGATCGACGGCGATATCCACCGCATCGCCCTGGCCGGTGCCCACTTTTTCGCCGATATAGAGCATCGGCGCTTCATCGATTTCGCCCTCGCCGATGACGATGGTGCCGTCGATATTGACGAGGTTAAGCATAATGCGCATGGCGTTAACCGCTGCGCCGTCGGCGGAGTTTTTATCGCCGCGGCCCAGCCATTTATAGCCCGCCAGCGCGGCGGCTTCGGTGACACGCGAAAATTCGATGGCCAGTTCTCGTTTCATAATCCACTCATTGTGTAGAAAGATTGCCCGCAGCGCGGCAAAAGCGCGCTACGCGTTGGAATAGCGTTCGGTTTCCGGCATCCAGCGCTCGATCAGCGCCTGGGCCTGCAGCGGATAGCGTTCATGAATGTGGCGCGCTATGCGCTGAACGTCGGGGATCATCGCCTGATCGCGCAGCAAATCCGCCACTTTAAACTCAGCGTTGCCGGTCTGGCGGGTGCCGAGCAGCTCACCGGGACCGCGAATTTCAAGGTCTTTCTGGGCGATGACGAAACCGTCGTTACTGTCACGCAGCACCTGCAGGCGTTTCTGCGCCGTTTTAGAGAGCGGCGATTTATAGAGTAGCACGCAGTGGGAAGCGACCGCGCCGCGCCCGACGCGCCCTCTGAGCTGGTGCAGCTGCGCCAGACCCAGACGTTCCGGGTTTTCGATAATCATCAGGCTCGAGTTCGGTACGTCGACACCGACTTCAATGACCGTCGTGGCCACCAGCAGATGCATTTCGCCCTGCTTGAAAGCCTGCATCACCGCCTGCTTCTCCGCCGGTTTCATCCGCCCGTGCACCAGACCGATATTCAGCTCCGGCAGCGCCAGCTTGAGCTCCTCCCAGGTCGCTTCCGCCGCCTGGGCCTCCAGCAGATCGGACTCCTCAATCAGCGTACAGACCCAATACGCCTGGCGGCCTTCGTGGGTGCAAGCGTTGCGCACGCGGTCAATAATATCGCTGCGCCGGGTGTCCGGGATAGCGACGGTAGTCACCGGGGTTCGGCCCGGCGGCAGCTCGTCGATAACCGAGGTATCGAGGTCGGCGTAGGCGGTCATCGCCAGGGTGCGCGGGATCGGCGTGGCGGTCATGATCAGCTGATGCGGGTGGAAACCTTGCTGCTGACCTTTCTCCCACAGCGCCAGCCGCTGGTGTACGCCGAAGCGGTGCTGTTCGTCGATGATCACCAGCGCCAGGCCGTTAAACTGCACCTGTTCCTGGAAGATGGCGTGGGTGCCGACAATCATCTGCACCTCGCCGCTGGCGATAGCGTCCTGCTGCGCCTGGCGTGCTTTGCCTTTCTGTTTGCCCGCCAGCCAGCCGACCTCAATGCCCAGCGGTGCAAACCAGCTGCGGAAGTTGTTGGCGTGCTGCTCGGCGAGCAGTTCGGTGGGCGCCATCAGCGCCACCTGTTTGCCGTGGGCGATAGCGCGCAGAGCGGCCAGGGCGGCGACCAGCGTTTTACCGGAGCCAACGTCGCCCTGCACCAGGCGCATCATCGGCACGTCCAGCGCCATATCGCGCTCGATCTCGGCGGTGACCCGCGCCTGCGCGCCGGTGGGCTTAAAGGGCAGAGAGGCCAGCAGCTGATTTTTCAGGGTATCGTTGGCGCCGAGCGGCAGGGCGTGATAGCGCTGGGCGCCTGCCCGTAGCGCCAGCATGCTGAGGTTGTGCGCCAGCAGCTCTTCCAGAATCAGGCGCTGCTGCGCCGGGTGCTTGCCGCTTTCCAGCTCGCTAAGTTGCAAGGAGGGAGGCGGACGGTGCAGCGTACGCAGCGCCTCCGGCAGGCTCATCATCCCCTGCGCCAGCTCCGGCGGCAGGAGTTCGCTAATTGCGCAGGTCTCGAGCAGCTCGAGCGCCTGATCGGTGAGCTTGCGCAGGGTCGCCTGCTTAATGCCTTCGGTAGTCGGGTAGACCGGCGTCAGGGTCTCCTGCAGCTCCGGGGTGCTCATATCGCCCTGGACGCGGTATTCCGGGTGGATCATTTCGGCGCCGTACTTCCCGCGTTTGGCTTCACCGTAGGCCAGCACTCGTCGACCGGTCGCGAGGCTGTTTTTCATCGCCGCGTTGAAGTTGAAAAAGCGCATGGTGAGGATGCCGGTGCCATCGCTGATCTGGCAGGTCATCATTCGACGGCCGCCGAAGGTGATATTGCTGTTGAGCACTTCGCCTTCCACGGTGGCATAAACCCCGGGCAGCAGATCGGCTATCGGGTAAAGATGGGTGCGATCTTCGTAGCGCAAAGGCAGGTGCAGCAGCAGATCCTGTACCGTATGCAGGCCGATCTTCGCCAGCTTGCTGCTCTGCGCAGCCCCAACGCCGGTGAGTGAACTGAGCGGAACGGCATCTAACAGGCGGCCTGACATAGGGTTTACCTCGCAGCCTGCATGGTGGCCCACCACGCGGCATCGGCTTCCACTTCGCCCTGCTCGTTAACGTGGGGGTAAGGCAGCCCTTTCTGTCTCGCGACGCGGGCCAGCACCGGATAGCCGCCTTCAAACAGCAGGCGCTGCTGCTCTTCCGGCGGCAGCATGCTGTTGGCGCGTTGGTACATCCCGGCGTTCTGTCGCTGCCGCTGGGCTTCATACAGGATCAGCGCCGAGGCGACGGAGACGTTCAGCGACTGCACCATGCCGATCATCGGGATAATAATGTCCTGATCGGCCAGGGCCAGCGCTTCCTGAGTGATGCCGGTTTTCTCCTGACCCATCAGGATGCAGGTTGGGCGCGTATAGTCGATTTCACGGAAATCGATGGCTTTGCCGGAAAGATGGGTGGCGAGGATTTGCATACCCTGGCCTTTGAGGTGGCCGACGGCATCTGCGATGGTACGGTGGGTTTTCACCTGCACCCAGCTGTTGCTGCCCGCGGCGGCGGAGGCCATGGTGCGCATCCGGCTGCTCGGCCAGACCGCGTGCACCTCGTGTACGCCAACGGCGTCTGCGGTCCGGATGACCGCAGAGACGTTATGGGGCTTATGGACCTGCTCCATGCAGACCGTCAGGTCAGGCTGACGCCTGGCGAGCATCTCGCAGATACGCGCATAACGCTGTGAATTCATTACACTTCATCCTTCGAATTACCTCTTTAGTCGCTGCGGATCACGCGGCCCATCCCTGAGCCTCGCCCCTGACGGGGCCTGCAAGCAGCGTTCAAATCTGCTCCCGGCAGATTTGTCATTCGCTTGCTGCCTTGATGCAATTCGAATGTTTTGTCTAAAAGCTAATTTCGGTTACGGGTGACTTTAATCACGTCCGGCATGACGCGGATTTTGCGCATGATATTCGCCAGATGCACGCGGTCGCGGGCGGTCAGGCGGATAAAGGCGCTGTATACGCGGCCATCTTTCTCTTCCGTATTCAGACTCTGGATATTGGAAGAGGCGGTGTTGATCGCCGCCGTCAGGTTAGCCAGTGCGCCCTGGTGGTTAAACATATCCACCTTGATTTCCGTAATGAACTCCTGAGCGGTCTCTTTATCCCACTCAACCGCCATAAATTTCTCCGGCTCTTTCTGGTAGCCGCGGATGTTACGACAGGATTCATGATGGATAACCAGCCCTTTGCCGGGACTGACGTGGGCGATAATCGGGTCACCGGGGATCGGACGACAGCATTTGGCGAAAGTGATCAGCACGCCATCGGCGCCTTTGATTGGCAGATGGCCGTGGTTCGAGGCATTGGCCGGCACCGGTGCCGCAGCGGCTTCGCCCTGCTGCAGGTTTTTCGCCACCACCACGCTCATGGCGTTGCCCAGACCGATCTCCGCCAGCAGATCGTCAAGCGAGGCCAGCTTCATCCGGTCGAGCTCGCGCTGGATATTCTCCGGCGGGATCTCGGCGAGTTTGCGGCTACCGCCCAGCGCGTGGTTGAGCAGACGACGGCCAAGGCTGACCGAGTCATCGCGCTTGAGGTTTTTCAGCAGCTGACGGATCTTGGCGCGCGCCTTTGAGCTGACGACAAAGTTCAACCAGGCGGCATTCGGACGTGCGCCCGGCGCGGTAATAATTTCGACAGTCTGACCGCTGGAGAGCGGCTGCGACAGTGGATAGGGCTGGCGGTCGACGCGCGCGCCGACGCAGGCATGGCCGATATCGGTATGCACCGCATAGGCGAAGTCCACCGGCGTGGCGCCAGCGGGCAGTTCGACAATGCGCCCTTCCGGGGTGAAAACGTAAATCTCATCGGGGAACAGATCGGATTTAACGCTCTCAATAAATTCAAACGAGCTGCCGGCGCTCTGCTGCAGCTCCAGCAGGCTTTGCATCCAGCGCTGGGCGCGGATTTGCGCGGTGGTGCTGCTTTCGCCGCCGTGCTCTTTATAAGCCCAGTGCGCTGCGACCCCCATCTCCGCCATCTGATCCATGTCTTCGGTACGAATTTGTACCTCGACCGGGACGCCGTGGGGGCCGATCATCGAGGTGTGCAAAGACTGATAGCCGTTCGCTTTCGGAATGGCGATGTAATCTTTGAAACGACCTGGACGCGGTTTATAGAGGCTGTGCATCTGGCCAAGCACGCGGTAGCAGACATCGGCATCGTGGACGATAACGCGGAAGGCGTAGATATCCATGATCGAGTGAAAACGCTGCTCTTTGAGCACCATTTTGCAGTAGATCGAGTACAGATGCTTTTCGCGACCGCTGACGCGGCAGGGAATCCCCGCTTCCTGCAAACGCCCTTCGATTTCCGAGAGGATCTTTTGGATCATCTCTTTACGGTTGCCGCGCGCCGCTTTGACCACCTCTTTAATGACGCGGTAGCGGTTCGGGTACAGCGCCTCAAAGCCCAGCTCTTCGAGCTCAGTTTTGATGTGATGGATACCTAAACGGTGCGCCAGCGGGCTGTAGATTTCCAGCGTTTCACGGGCGATGCGGCGGCGTTTATCCGGGCGTAGCGAGCCCAGGGTACGCATGTTGTGGGTGCGGTCGGCAAGCTTGATGAGGATGACGCGGATGTCCTGCACCATCGCCATGATCATTTTACGAAAGTTTTCGGCCTGCGCCTCTTTCTTATCGCGGAACTTGAGCTTATCAAGTTTCGATACCCCCTCTACCAGTTCGGCGACGCTTTTACCAAAAAGCTGTTCCATGTCCTGGTAGGTGGCGGGAGTATCTTCAATCACATCATGCAGCAGCGCGGCCATCAGCGTTTCGTAGTCGAGCTTCATCTCGGCCAGAATACAGGCTACCGCGACCGGGTGCGTGATATAAGGTTCACCGCTTGAACGTGTCTGACCCTCGTGAGCGTCACGTGCAACGAGATACGCCTGCCGCAGACGTTTGATCTGGTCTTCCGGCAGGTAGTTTTGAATCAGCTGATTCAGGCTTTCAAACAGATACAAGGGCGACCCGCTGTGTGATTAACGACGACCTTCAGCAATCGCGGTAACGGCTTGTAATTCAGCGGCTTCCTGCTCTTGCTGTTCCTGGCGCTCACGTACGTCGAGGATCTGGTTGTTGATCAGACCTTCTTCGATTTCGCGCAGTGCGATTACGGTGGTTTTATCGTTTTCTTCCGGTACCAGCGGATCCTTTCCGCCTACCTGCATCTGACGAGCGCGACGCGCGGCGACCAGTACCAGGTCAAAACGGTTACCAATTTTCTCTACAGCGTCCTGAACAGTTACGCGTGCCATACTTAAAATGCTCCACAGGTGAAGAAATGACTGGGCATGATACTGAATGTGGGTTCAGTCTGCCAATAGTTTGGTGATTAAAGCGCCATGTCGCTGCTTTTGGCGGCTCATGCGCAGACGTTCAGCGCGGATGATATTTTTCAGGTCGCTCAGGGCGGTGTCAAAATCATCATTCACAATCAGGTAATCATATTCGGCGTAATGGCTCATTTCCGCAACGGCCTGGGCCATTCGTTTCGCGATCACCTCTTCGCTGTCCTGGCCGCGGCCGCGCAGGCGACGGTCCAGTTCATCTTTTGACGGCGGCAGAATAAAAATGCTGCGTGCGCCCGGCATGCTTTTACGGATCTGCTGCGCGCCCTGCCAGTCGATATCGAGGAAGACATCAACACCGGTCGCCAGCACCTGCTCGATCGCTTTACGCGACGTGCCGTAATAGTTGCCAAAGACCTCTGCATGTTCCAGAAACGCGTTTTCGCCAATCATCGAGCGGAATTCGTCGTGATTCACGAAGAAATAGTGTTCGCCGTGCACTTCACCCGGACGCGGCGCCCGCGTGGTATGGGAAACCGATACCTGGGTGTCATACAACGGTTGGGTTTTTAATAAAGCCTGAATCAGGCTGGATTTACCCGCGCCGCTAGGGGCGGAAACAATATAAAGCGTGCCTTGAGCCATGAGTGTCTTTTGTATGTGGTTATCGAAAGAGGTCCTACATACGAGCCTATTATACACGTCGCCGCGGCGTGACGCAGTCCTTGTCACACTTTTTGCCGCTGTTTCTTTCATTTTGCCTGCCGTTTTCCTGAATTCGCCAGCCGTTGCTGCAACGAGGTGCAAATCCTGGAAGGCGCTTCGCAGGGTGAAAAAGCCCCCGTCGCGGTTTCCGGTATTCTGCCGCAGACTCTCCGTCAGGTGCTGAAGGAGGGAACTGGAATGCGTAAAGGAGGGGGGTGGCTGGCGATAGGGATGTTCTCTGCCAGCGCGCTGGCGACGTGCCCGGACTGGCCGCCGGCTAAAGGCAGACAGGAGATTGCACGTCTTCATCAACAGATTGACGCCTGGAACGAGGCTTACTGGCGACAGGGCGCCAGCGAGGTGAGTGATGACGTTTACGACCAGCTCACCCAGCGCCTGACGCAGTGGCGGCAATGCTTTCCGGGCGCGACGCCTGAGGAGGACGGTCTGTCTCCACCGACCGGCGATACGCGTCATCCGGTCGCCCATACCGGCGTACGCAAGCTGGCGGATGAAGCCAGCCTGGCCCGCTGGATGAAAAATAAAACCGACCTGTGGATACAGCCTAAGGTGGACGGCGTGGCGGTAACCCTGGTCTATCGCCAGGGGCATCTGGTTCAGGCTATCAGCCGCGGGGATGGCCTGCGCGGTGAGTTGTGGACCGCCCGAGCGCGGCAGATCCCGGCGCTGGCGAAGCTGACGACCGGCGAACTGGCCAACAGCGTGCTGCAGGGGGAGCTGTTTCTGCGTCGGGAGGGGCATGTTCAGCAGCAGGCTGGCGGAATGAACGCGCGGGCGAAAGTCGCTGGGTTGATGATGCGGGCTGACGCGGCGGCGCCCCTCAGCCAGCTGGACGTTTTTATCTGGGCCTGGCCAGACGGTCCGTCGGATATGCACCGTCGTCAGAAGCTGCTGGCGCAGGCGGGGTTTATCTACAGCGGACAATACACCCATCCGGTGACGCGTGTTGAGCAGGTGGCGGAGTGGCGCCAGCGGTGGTATCGCTCGCCGCTGCCCTTCGTCAGCGATGGCGTGATTGTGCGTGAAGGGCGCGAACCGGCGGGGCGCGTCTGGTCACCGGGAAAGGGCGAATGGCTGGCAGCCTGGAAATATCCTCCGGCATCGCGGGTGATGGAGGTGCGGGCGATCCATTTCAGTACCGGCCGCAGCGGTAGAGTCAACGTAGTGGCTGAGCTTGAGCCCCAGCGACTGGATGACAAACGCGTGCAGCGGGTTAACGTTGGCTCTGTGGCCCGCTGGCAGGCGCTGGATATTGGGGTTGGCGATCAGCTGCAGATCAGTCTGGCAGGTCAGGGTATTCCACGGATCGACGCGGTCGTCTGGCGGATGGCCGAGCGCCTTAAACCGACGCCGCCGGCGGCCAAATTCAATGCGCTAACCTGCTATTTCGCCACCCCTGAGTGCAGCGAACAGTTTCTTTCCCGGCTGGTCTGGTTGTCATCAAAGTCGGCGCTGGATATCGATGGCGTAGGGGAAAACGTATGGCGCGTCATTCAGCGGCAGCACCCGATGGAGCATCTTTTTTCCTGGCTGGCGCTCACGGCGGAGCAGCTGCAGGCGATGCCTGGGATCTCGGCCGCCCGTGGGCAGCACCTCTGGCATCAGTTTGATCTTATTCGTAAACGGCCTTTTATACGCTGGGTGCTGGCGATGGGGATCCCGGCGCCCCAGGAGGCGCTGGCGCAGCCTGGAAATGAAAACTGGCGCCTCCTCACGGCAAAGAGTGAAGCGCAATGGCGCACGCTGCCGGGCGTGGGGGCGATCAGAGCCCGACAGCTGGTGGCTTTCCTGCATCACCCTGACGTGGCGGCGCTGGCGCAATGGCTTAGCGGGCAACGCATCCCCGGGTTTTGAGGCGGTTAGTGGGCGTCGTGGGTGTAGTGGAAGACCGGTAGCCCGAGCTTCCAGCGCAGCGCCAGCATGCGGGCGGTAAAGCCGAACAGCAGCGTGGTCAGGACCACCACATCGTGGCTGCTAACGTAATGTTGCAGCGCTATATAGAGTACCGCTGCGGCAAACGAGATCCCGGCGTACAGCTCTTTCTGGAAGACCAGCGGAATGCGTTTGCAGAACATATCGCGCAGTACACCGCCAAAAACGCCGGTGATGACCGCAGCAATAGAGGCGATAACCGGCCCTTCTCCCATATCCAGGGCGATTTGCGCACCGATGATGGAAAATACGATCAGCCCCAGCGCATCCAGCACCAGGAAAAGCCGGCGCAGGTGCGGCATTACCGGGGCGGCAATTGTGGTAAGGACGGCGGCGACGGCGACAATAATGACGTATTCCGGATGCTTCACCCAGCCGAGAGGATAGTGTCCCAGCAGGATATCGCGAACGGAACCCCCGCCCAGCGCGGTCGCGGTGGCGATAATAATGACGCCGAACGTATCCATCCGCCGACGCCCGGCAGCCAGCGCTCCGGTCATGGCTTCCGCGGTGATACCGATTAAATACAGAACATGAAGCAGCATAGATCCCCCCAGACAGTGGCCGGCAGGTTAACGATTTGTGCGCAGGATCACGATTGAGATTTTCTAAAGTGAAATCGTTAGGCCAGGAAAAACTAATGCCAATATAGATTAAATTGGCTTTAATTGGCGGTTGATTTCTATTTTATGAATTTTTAAAGATTAGAAAAAGTAATGACTTGTTCCCGCTCGATTTTCTATATTGAAAACGCTACGAATACCTAATGTTTAAGTCCCGACCTTTATCCTTTTATTTTCTTTCTCGAGGAGATGAGAAAATGCGTGTCGCCGCTGCGAGCAAACATTCTCTGACTCGCCTGTTGGCCGTGGTATTAACCGGGATTTTGGCCGGTCTGTCCGGCATGGTTTTGGCACTGATTTTACACGCCATTCAGCACCTGGCTTTTGGCTACAGTTCCGGGCAGATCGTCGGTTCGGTGTCATTTTTACAGGGCGTCACGGCGTCGCCCTGGCCACGTCGCATCGCGGCAATCGTGGCCGGCGGCATCGTCGCCGGATTTGGCTGGTGGCTGCTTGGTCGCTATGGGCAGAAGCGGGTTTCCATTGCCGCGGCGGCGGCTAACCCTTCCGTCCCCATGCCCGCGGGCACCACGACGATCCACGCCCTGTTGCAGATCGTCACCGTAGCGCTGGGTTCCCCGCTTGGCCGCGAAGTGGCGCCGCGGGAAATGGGCGCGCTGGGAGGGGGGATGGTGGCGCGTAAGCTGAGCCTGCTGGAGGATGACACCCGCACGCTGATTGCCTGTGGGGCGGGCGCGGGCCTGGCGGCGGTGTATAACGTCCCGCTGGCAGGGGCGTTGTTCACCCTCGAGGTCATGCTGCTATCGTTTAGCTGGGAAAAAACGCTGGCGGCGATAATGACCTCGGCGATTGCCGCCTGGACGGCCACCCTCGGGTTAGGGGATGAATCGCAATACCATTTTGTTTCCAGCGCGCTTCCGCACACCTTTCTCTGGTGGGCGATTCTGATGGGCCCGATTCTGGGCGCCGGCGCCTGGCTCTTTCGCAAAGCGACCAGCGCAGCGCGTTCACGCGTGCGAAGTAACTGGCAGATGCCAGTGTTCTGTCTGCTGGCGTTTTCACTTCTTGCCGTTCTGAGCCTCTGGTTCCCTGCGCTACCGGGCAATGGCAAGGGGCCGATGCAGCTGGCGCTCAGCGACGGGCTGCCTCTCTCCATGGTCGCGATCCTGTTAGGGCTGAAGATGGTGGTGATCCTGGCGGTGCTGCGCGGCGGCGCGGAGGGCGGGTTGCTAACCCCGGGGCTGGCGGTGGGCGGGCTGGCCAGCCTGCTGCTCTGCGCGCTCTGGCAATCAGGGTTCCCCGGCGGAGATGAAAGTAGTTTCGCCCTGGTGGGAGCAGCCGCTTTTCTCGCCGCCTCCATGCAGATGCCGCTGACGGCGGTGGTGCTGGTGATGGAATTCACCCACATGGATCACAGCTATCTGGCCCCGACGCTGCTGTGCGCGGCAGGGGCGTTTTTGACCTGCCGGGTACTGGATAAGAAATATTGCTTTTGAAATGGATGAAAAAAGGCCGGTAAACCGGCCTTCAGAAAGGTATCTGAGATTACTCGATATTCTGGATCTGCTCGCGCATTTGCTCGATCAGCACTTTCAGCTCAATCGCGGAGTTGGTGACCTCGGCATTGATCGATTTTGACGCCAGGGTGTTCGACTCACGGTTGAACTCCTGCATCATAAAGTCGAGACGGCGACCCACGGCCTCTTTCTTTTTCAGAATGTTGTAGGTCTCTTTCACGTGGGCTTCGAGGCGGTCCAGCTCTTCGGCAACGTCGATACGCTGCGCCATCAGCACCAGCTCTTGCTCGAGACGGTTATTCTCCAGCTGCACTTCCGCATCCTCCAGCTTGGCGACCAGACGCTCGCGCTGCCACTGGAGAATTTCCGGCATATGAGCGCGAACTTTCGCCACTTCGCCGCTCACGCCTTCAAGACGCTGCTCGATAAGCGCTTTCAGCGCCTGGCCTTCCGTTTCGCGAGCGACGATGAAGTCATCCAGCGCGCCGTCAAGGGCTGCCAGAATGTCGGCGGCGATGGCGTCAAGATCCTGCTCTTTGGCGGCCATCACGCCCGGCCAGCGCAGGATATCAACCGGATTGATTTCCCCTTCATCGCTCTGCATTTTCACCCAGTTGGCAGCGTTAACCAGCTGTTTAGCCAGTTTTTCGTTGAGAATGAGTTCGCCCTGAGCGCTGGGGTCTTGTTCAAAACGCAGGGTGCATTCGACTTTACCGCGAGTCAGGCGGGCGCGAATGCGTTCGCGTACCACGGGCTCCAGGCTACGGAACTGCTCCGGCAGGCGGAAGTACGTTTCCAGATAGCGCTGGTTTACCGAGCGCAGCTCCCATGCGGCGCTACCCCAGTCACCCTTGATTTCACGGCGGGCATAGGCGGTCATACTGCGGATCATAGTCGTTCCTGTTTTTAAAGGAGAGTGGGGAGGATTATAGCTTTCGAGACCTTATCAGGATAGGAATAAGCGCCTTTAATCCGTATAATGCGCAGCCACATTCGTTTCAAGCCGGAGATTTCTATCATGCGTCCAGCAGGTCGTAGCGCCAACCAGGTGCGCCCCGTTACCCTGACCCGTAATTACACAAAACACGCTGAAGGCTCTGTGCTGGTTGAATTCGGTGATACCAAAGTGCTGTGCACCGCCTCCATTGACGAAGGCGTACCGCGTTTCCTGAAAGGACAGGGACAGGGGTGGATCACCGCTGAATATGGCATGCTGCCGCGTTCAACGCACACGCGTAACGCGCGTGAAGCGGCAAAAGGCAAACAGGGCGGCCGGACGATGGAAATTCAGCGCCTGATCGCCCGTGCGCTGCGCGCGGCGGTTGATCTGAAAGCGCTGGGCGAGTTTACCATCACCCTCGACTGCGATGTGCTGCAGGCCGACGGCGGCACCCGCACCGCGTCTATTACCGGTGCCTGCGTGGCGCTGGCCGACGCGCTGAATAAGCTGGTGGCGGCCGGCAAGCTGAAAACTAACCCGATGAAAGGGATGGTGGCGGCGGTCTCTGTTGGGATCGTTAATGGCGAAGCCATCTGCGATCTGGAGTACATCGAAGACTCTGCCGCGGAAACCGATATGAACGTGGTGATGACCGAAGATGGTCGCATCATCGAGGTGCAGGGTACGGCAGAAGGCGAGCCGTTCACCCATGAAGAGCTCCTCACTCTCCTGGCGTTAGCCCGAGGGGGGATCGAATCCATTATTACGACGCAGAAGGCGGCGTTAGTAGATTAGTTTTTAAGGCGACTGAGAAGTCGCCTTTTTTTTGACCGTAAAAAAGTAAGATGAGGAGCGAATCCATGAAGCCGTATCAGCGCCAGTTTATTGAGTTTGCGCTTAGCAAGCAGGTTCTTAAGTTTGGCGAGTTCACGCTGAAATCCGGGCGTAAGAGCCCCTATTTCTTTAACGCCGGCCTGTTTAACACCGGGCGCGATCTGGCTCTGCTGGGCCGTTTTTATGCCGAGGCGCTGGTGGATTCCGGGATTGAGTTCGACCTGCTGTTTGGCCCGGCCTACAAAGGGATCCCGATCGCCACCACCACCGCGGTGGCGTTAGCCGAACACCATGACCGCGACCTGCCTTACTGCTTTAACCGTAAAGAGGCAAAGACTCACGGCGAAGGCGGCAATCTGGTCGGTAGTCCACTGCAGGGGCGGGTCATGCTGGTGGATGACGTGATCACCGCCGGTACGGCGATTCGCGAATCCATGGAGATCATCCAGGCCAACGGCGCGCAGCTGGCGGGCGTGCTGATCTCCCTGGATCGTCAGGAGCGCGGCCGCGGTGAAATCTCCGCCATTCAGGAAGTGGAGCGGGATTACGGCTGCCAGGTTATCTCGATCGTAACCCTGAAAGAGCTGATCGCTTACCTGGAAGAGAAACCGGAGATGGCGGAACACCTGGCGGCCGTTCGCGCTTATCGCGAAGCCTACGGCGTGTAACGAAAATGCCCGGTAAGCAGAGCGCTACCGGGCAATGCAAAAAAACTACTGCAGCTGTGCGGCGACCAGCGGCCAGCGGGCGTCGAAATCATCCGTCGGACGGTATTTGAACTCGCTGCGCACAAAGCGCGACAGCATGCCCTCGCAGAAGGCCAGCAGCTGGCTGGCCAGCAGCGTTTCGTCGAGAGTGTAGCCTTCGCCTTCGCGCATTTTTTTCTCGCGCATCACCTGACGCAGCTGCACTTCGATGCGTTCAAAAAGCTGGTTGATACGGCCCTGCAGCCGATCCTGTTCGAACATCAGCGCGTGTCCGGTGAGGATGCGCGTCAGCCCAGGATTACGCTCGCCAAACCCAAGAATCAACAGAACAATCAGGCGCAGGCGCGCGGATGTGTCCTTCTCATCTTTCAGAATCAAATTGATGCGCGTAATCAGACTGTCTTCAATGAACTCGATCAGGCTGTCAAACATGCGGGTTTTGCTGGGAAAATGGCGATACAGCGCGGCTTCAGAAACGCCGACGGAAGCCGCCAGTTTCGCGGTGGTAATACGTTGGCTACCATCGCTGGATTCCAGCATTAGCGCCAGAGATTGAAGTATTTCTTCGCGACGATTCCGTTTCGCAGTTTGCTTTTCTGCCATGTTTTAAAATACCCCTGAAAATAAGCACTTGTCAGGCAGACATCCACAACGCGACCGCAAACCAGAGTTTGCGGTGATGTTATTGCATTATGCGCGTTGGGATGCAGATTCCGTGTTGCTGGGCTTATTTACGCCCTGAGTGACCGAAGCCGCCTTCGCCGCGGTCGGTGGCATCGAAAGATTCCACCAGGTTAAATTCCGCCTGCACGACCGGCACAAAGACCATCTGCGCGATACGTTCGCCCGGCTCGATAATAAAGCTCTGCTGACCGCGGTTCCAGACGGACACCATCAGCTGCCCCTGGTAATCGGAGTCGATAAGGCCCACCAGGTTGCCCAGCACCACGCCGTGCTTATGACCCAGGCCCGAGCGCGGCAGGATCACCGCCGCCAGAGAGGGATCGGCGATATGAATCGCAAGGCCGGTCGGCAACAGCGTGGTTGCGCCCGGCGCAAGCTCTACGGCGTCGTCGAGACAGGCTCGCAGGTCAAGTCCGGCGGAGCCGGAGGTGGCATAGGTCGGCAGCGGAAATTGCTGGCCGACACGCGGGTCCAGAATCTTAACGTCGATTTTTTTCATCATAACGGGTCACGATCTCGTCGAGTAATAATTGGCCCAGGAGTTCCTTGCGCTCAAGTGGTAAGCGCTTTTCCCCATCCTGCCAGAAAAGGTGTAATGCGTTGCTATCGCTGTTAAAGCCCTGATTAGGCTGGGAAACATCGTTGGCGCAAATCAGGTCGAGGTTTTTGCGGGCACGTTTTTGCCGCGCATATTCTTCCACATTATTCGTTTCGGCGGCAAACCCAACGACGTAGGGGCGATGCGATTTTAGCGCTGCAACCCCGGCCACGATATCCGGGTTTTTAACCATTTTTATTGTTAATTCATCACCTTGTTTTTTTATTTTATCTTCGGCGATGGCGGCGGCGCGGTAATCCGCCACCGCGGCGCAGCCAATAAAAATGTGCTGCTGCTGAGCGCCGGCCTGGACGGCCGCTTCCATTTCCAGCGCGGTAGTGACATCAATACGCTGCACAAAGGGCGGTGTCGGTAGCGATACCGGTCCGCTGACCAGGGTCACGTTCGCGCCGCGCTGTGCGGCGGCGGCGGCAATCGCGAAGCCCATCTTACCGGAGCTGTGGTTTGAGATGTAACGCACCGGATCCAACGGCTCACGGGTCGGGCCCGCGGTAATCATGAGGTTGAGATGTTGCAAATCTTTGACAGGGGAGGCGAAATGCTGTGCAACCATCTCCACGATGGTTAACGGATCGAGCATTCGCCCCGGGCCGACGTCGCCGCAGGCCTGGCTACCGCTGTCCGGTCCCCACAGCAGCAGGCCGCGGGAAGCGAGCGTCTGCAGATTATGCTGGGTGGCCTGCGCGCGATACATCTGCTGGTTCATGGCGGGCAAGACGGCAACCGGGGAAGGGGTGGCGAGACAGATCGTCGACACCAAATCATTGGCCATGCCTGCCGCCACGCGGGCGATCAAATCGGCGGTCGCCGGGGCGAGGATCACCAGGTCGGCCCATTTTCCGAGCTCAATATGGCCCATGGCCGCTTCCGCCGCCGGATCGAGCAGGCTGTCGGAAACCGGATAGCCGGATACCGCCTGCAGGCTGAGTGGGGTGATGAACGCTTTTGCCGCCTCCGTCATTGCGACACGCACTTCCGCGCCGCGTTCACGTAGTCGCCGTACCAGTTCCGGGGTTTTATACGCCGCGATACCGCCGCTGACGCCCAGGACGATTTTTTTACCCGCCAGAGTCATCATGATGTATTCCTGTTGCCGTAGACCAGAATCCGCGCATCTTATCACAATCCTGCCGCCGTCGTGCCTCTGACGGGCATTCACTTTGCGAGCGGCTACGCAGGGTGAAAAGCGGCGGGTCGGCAGCGTCGTCAGGTTGTGCCAGGATAGGCTGATTCACGCAGGAGGGCGCATGGACGGAACGGAAAATCTGATGCCACGGGAGAAGATGCTGCAATTCGGCATCGAGGCGCTGACGGATGTTGAGCTACTGGCGCTGTTTCTGCGCATTGGCACACGCCGTCAGGATGTGCTGAGCTACGCCCAGGCGTTGTTGCAGCGTTTTGGTTCGCTCTACGCTCTGCTTTCCGCTGATAAAGCGCAACTGGTTGCCGTTGACGGGCTGGGGCTGGCGAAATATGCGCAACTGAAGGGGATTGCCGAGCTGGCGCGGCGCTATTTTAGCTCGCAGCTGGTTGAGGAGGCCGCGCTGGTCACCCCCTCGATGACGCGGGAATTTTTGCAAAGCCAGCTGACGGAAGAGGAGCGCGAGATCTTTATGGTGATCTTTTTAGATAATCAGAACCGCGTGTTGAAACATAGCCGCCTTTTTTCTGGTACTCTTAGCCACGTTGAGGTGCATCCGCGAGAAATTGTACGCGAAGCCATCAAAGTGAACGCCGCCGCCGTGATCCTTGCGCATAATCATCCCTCCGGTAGTCCGGAGCCGAGTCAGGCTGACAGGCTGATTACCGAAAGGGTGGTAAAGTGTTGTCGATTCATGGAGATACGTGTGCTTGACCATCTGGTTATCGGCCGCGGTGCGTATGTATCTTTTGCCGAACGTGGCTGGATTTAGCCCCGAACTGGCGATCCTTCGGGATCTTTGTCTGTTCGGGACTTGAGCACATCGCCGAGTCAGCGTATACTACGCCACCTTTGAGAATCTCGGGTTTGGCATTTGGGCCTGGCAGTCGAGAGTTCACATTGAACTGCGATGACCAGGCTGTAAAGCCTGACGAGGCGCCAATACCCCATACGAAGCTCGAGCTAATTTGATTTTTGGAGAATAGACATGTCCCGAGTCTGCCAAGTTACTGGCAAGCGTCCGGTGACCGGTAACAACCGTTCCCACGCACTGAACGCGACTAAACGCCGTTTCCTGCCGAACCTGCACTCTCACCGTTTCTGGGTTGAGAGCGAGAAGCGTTTTGTCACCCTGCGCGTATCTGCTAAAGGTATGCGTGTAATCGATAAGAAAGGCATCGATACAGTTCTGGCTGAACTGCGTGCCCGTGGCGAAAAGTACTAAGTACTTAGAGGAAATAAATCATGGCTAAAGGTATTCGTGAGAAAATCAAGCTGGTTTCTTCCGCTGGTACTGGTCACTTCTACACCACCACGAAGAACAAACGTACCAAACCGGAAAAAATGGAACTGAAAAAGTACGATCCGGTTGTACGTCAGCACGTTATCTACAAAGAAGCTAAAATCAAATAATTTTAGCCTCCTTGTATAAAAACCCCGCTCCGGCGGGGTTTTTTGTTTTTAAAACTCCCCCATATTGCTTTCACACACTCCCTTTTCAGCCACCTGTCCGTGAAGCACAATACGCCGGGTTAATGGAGGAAAATCATGCCTGAATTACCAGAGGTGGAAACCAGCCGTCGCGGCATTGAGCCGCACCTGGTTGGCGCCACCATTCTGCACGCCGTCGTGCGCAACGGACGGTTGCGCTGGCCGGTTTCCGAAGAGATTTATCGCCTGAGCGACGTTCCGGTGCTCAGCGTGCGACGTCGCGCCAAATATTTGCTTCTGGAACTCCCGGACGGCTGGATCATCGTCCATCTTGGGATGTCGGGGAGCCTGCGCATCCTGAGCGAAGAGCTGCCTGCGGAAAAACACGATCACGTTGATCTGGTTATGAGTAACGGTAAAGTCCTGCGCTATACCGATCCGCGCCGCTTTGGCGCCTGGCTATGGACCAAAGAGCTGGAAGGCCACCCGGTGCTGGCGCATCTGGGGCCGGAACCGCTAAGTGATGCCTTCAACGCCGACTATCTCCAGCAGAAATGCGCGAAGAAGAAAACCGCGATCAAACCCTGGCTGATGGATAACAAGCTGGTGGTGGGCGTCGGCAATATCTACGCCAGTGAATCGCTGTTCTCCGCCGGGATCCACCCTGACAGGCTGGCGTCCTCGCTGTCGCGGGACGAGTGCGAGCAGTTGGTGAAGGTGATTAAGCTGGTCCTGCTGCGCTCGATAGAGCAGGGCGGCACCACGCTGAAGGACTTCCTGCAAAGCGATGGCAAGCCCGGTTATTTTGCCCAGGAGCTACAGGTCTATGGCCGCAAGGGCGAACCCTGCCGGATCTGCGGCACGCTGGTCGTCGGGACCAAGCATGCCCAGCGGGCGACCTTTTATTGCCGCCAGTGTCAGAAATAGTCACCGGAACAGGAATGATTGTCGGCCAGGTCAGCGAAACTGCGGGTGCGCATCTGGCGGACCCGGGGCGTTTGTAGGCCAGGTAAGCGCAGCGCCACCTGGCATCAAGACAGAGACAGAGCCGGTGTGGATGGCCCAGCAGCGCAGCGCCAGCCCGCGTGGCTCACGCCCCAGCAGATGCGTTACTTCAGCTTATTCAACAGCGCCTGGTGGACGTTGGCTGGCAGGAAATGAGAGACATCGCCCTGGTGGCGCGCGACTTCCTTCACCAGCGAAGAGGAGATAAACGACCACTCTTTGCACGGCATCAGGAACACGCTCTCAAGGGTGGGCATCAGATGGCGATTCATATGGGCCAGCTGCATCTCATACTCGAAATCCGCCACCGCCCGCAGGCCGCGGATCAGGATGTTGGCCTGCTGCGCGCGCGCGAAGCTGGCCATCAGGTCGCTGAAGCCGACCACCTGCACGTTCACCAGGTGGGCCGTCGCCTGCTCCGCCAGCGCAATGCGTTCATCAAGGCTGAACATCGGCTTTTTGCTCGGGCTGGCGGCAATAGCCAGCACCACTTTATCGAACATGCTCGCCGCGCGGGTGACAATATCGATATGGCCATTGGTGATGGGATCGAAGGTACCCGGATAGATCGCTTTTGTGCTCATGATGACTCTTTCTCCGAGTAGCCGTGGCTCAGCGCCCACAGCTCGGTATATTTTGTAAACGTATACTGCGCGTTGACCATCGCCAGTAACCAGCCCTGCTTGCCGTCCAGCACCCCACCGCGCAGCAGCAGCGTTTTCAGGAACGCCCCCAGCGTATGGCTGAATATCCCCGCCATCGAGGTCTTCTTGCCCTTCTGATGGCGTTCCAGCGCCCACGCGGCGGCATACGCCAGCTGTTTTTGCTGGAAGCCAGCGAAGTCGCGGCACGTCAGATGCAGGAGATCGCCGGTCAACGGAATGACCTCGGCGCCCAGGCTATCCAGCGATTCATGGACCAGATTATCGTTATAGCGGTAACGGGCGCGTTCGTACAGGCGCAGGACGCGATCGGGGTACCAACCGCTGTGGCGCATAAAGCGTCCGAGAAAATAGTTACGCCGGGCGATGCTGTAGATGGCGCCGCGCTGCGGGGCTTCCAGTACCTTAAGAATAGCCTGCCTGAGTTCTGGCGTGACGCGCTCATCGGTATCGATCATCAACACCCAGTCGCCGGTGGCGTAGTCCTGCGCGCGCTGGCGCTGAATGCCATAGCCTCGCCAGTCGGTATGGGTATAGACCTGCGCCCCGAGGCGGCGAGCCAGCTCGACGG
This sequence comes from Klebsiella sp. PCX, assembly GCF_021869705.1. Lineage (NCBI taxonomy): Bacteria > Pseudomonadati > Pseudomonadota > Gammaproteobacteria > Enterobacterales > Enterobacteriaceae > Klebsiella > Klebsiella sp. PCX. The sequence continues at coordinate 5,018,389 of NZ_CP091527.1, read as the reverse complement.
TGCTGTCAGTACTGCCGGAGTCGAGGACGATAATTTCATCCGCCCAGCTAACGGAGTCCAGACAATCCGGCAGCAGGTCCGCTGCGTTTTTGGCGATCATCACCACGGAAAGCCGGTTAGACATTAATGACTCCGCTGCGGCAGGTAAGGTTGCAGTAACTGTAGCAGACGCGACAGCGCGCCCTGGTTCTGGTGCAGCACTTCCACCGCGTGACGGCCATACCACAGGCGGTAGTCTTCATCGGTCAGGAGCGTGGAAACCTCTTTGACCAGCGAGTTCGCGTCGGTGACGGTGATCAGGCCATCGTCCTGCTGCAGCTTGGCGCAGATATCTTTGAAATTGAAGGTATGCGGCCCCATCAGCACCGGAATGGCGTGCGCCGCCGGCTCGAGCGGGTTATGGCCGCCGCGCTCCACCAGGCTGCCGCCGACGAAAGCGAGGTCGGCAATGCCGTAGAGCAGCATCAGTTCGCCCATGGTATCGCCAATAACCACCTGGGTACTGGAGGAGGGGATCTCGCTGGTGCTGCGTAGAGTGAAGCTCATTCCGGCTTTTTGCACCATGTCGCGGGCGTCAGGGAAGCGCTCCGGATGGCGGGGAACAAGGATCAGCAGCAGGTTCGGAAAGGTCTCCAGCAGCTTTTTATGCGCCTGGAGGATAATTTGCTCTTCGCCATCGTGGGTGCTGGTGGCAATCCAGACTTTGCGGTGCGGCGCCCATTGCCGACGCAGCGTCACCGCGCGCGCCGCCAGCTCTGGCGTAACGGAGATATCGAATTTCAGGCTGCCGGTGACCGCCAGCTGATTGCGCTTCAATCCCAGCGCGAGGAAGCGGTTGCCATCTTCTTCATTCTGCGCGGCGATAAGCGTAATACGGCTCAACAGGCGGCGCATAAAGCCGCCCAGTTTGGCATAGCCTTTGGCGGAACGTTCGGACAGGCGGGCGTTGGCAATCACCAGCGGGATCTTACGCTTATGCAGCGCGGCCACCATGTTCGGCCACAGCTCGGTCTCCATGACGATCACCAGCTTCGGCTGAACGGTGTCCAGGAAGCGGTTCATGGCGCCGGGCAGATCGTAGGGCAGATAGACGTGATGGACATCTTTGCCGAAGGCCGACATGGCGCGCTCGGAGCCGGTCGGCGTCATGGTGGTGACGGTGATCGGCAGAGAAGGGTAGCGGTGGCGCAGGGCGCGAACCAGCGGAATGGCGGCTAAGGTCTCGCCGACGGAAACGGAGTGCAGCAGAATGCCATCCGGCTCTACCTTGTTCTGACAGAAGCCATAGCGTTCCGCCCAGCGTTTACGGTAGGCAGGAGCCTTACGACTGCGCAGCAGCAGCCGCAGCCACACCAGCGGCTGAATAAGGTAAAGTAGGGTGGTATAAAGCAATTCCAAACTATTTATCCGTTCTCTGTTTTGGCGGGCAAATTCTAAGCATTTAGCCCGCGTAAAGCTATCTCTTTGGCGGAAACAGCGGGTTTTTGGTCTATCCCGCGTGGCGATAACGCTTAATACGCAGATAACGGCGTCCCAGGCGCCAGCGTAAACGGAAAGTACAGGCGTTTTTCCAGATTAACCGCCAGATACCGCGGTCGAAGAATTCTTTAATAATAACATGCTTTTTCGACTCATCTTTCATGCTGTCGAAGGTGTGGATGATCCCCAGGCCTTCTTTGGCGATCTGCCAGCGACAGGCGGCGATATGGCGCACTTTATCCGGGTAACGCTGGTTGATCGCCTCCAGCATCTCCAGAATTTTCATGTAATGGCGCGCCGAACGCATCAGCGTGTCGTCGTTGTCCGGCTTATGCGATACCGACTCAGAATGGATGTAGTAATCATAGAATTGCTGACTGGTGTACTGCACGCGCTCCGCGGCCAGCAGCGCCTCGGTGGTCCACGGGATATCCTGATGGCGCAGGCCGGGCTCGAAATGGAAGTGATGCTGGCGGATAAAATCGTGGCGATAGATATTGAGCCAGGTGACGTGCAGAAATTTCCGCGAGTCCAGGGCCTGCTTGAGCCAGACATGGCCCGGCAACACGCCGGTCGAGGGCAAGCGATCCAGCGGGAAGATCGGGTGGCTCTCGCGGCGCTTTTCGTACACGTAGGTGCCGTTGCAGGTGGCGACATCGAGATGTGCTTTCTCGGCCATTTCCAGCAGCGTGCGATACATGCCCGGATAGAGTTTATCGTCGATGTCCGGAAACGCGAGGTACTTGCCGCTGGCGGCGGCGAGGCCGGTATTACGCGCGACCGAGACGCCCTGGTTTTCCTGCTCCAGCACCTGGACGTTCTGCAGCCGATCCCGCCATTCGGCGATCACCGCCAGGCTGTTGTCCGTCGACCCATCGTTCACCAGGATCAGTTCATAGCTGTCCAGCTGCTGCTGTTCAATGCACTCAAAGAATTGCGCAAGAAATTTCTCACCGTTGTAGACGGCAGCCACGATGCTCAGTAAAGGCGTTTGACTCATAAATCTTCGATCCTGGTTAACTAACGGCGTCAGGTGCGCTGCAGCTGACGGTACTGCTGACAAATGGACACGACGCTGAATTTTTCCAGCGCGGCATCGTCGATGGCCGGCGGGTTATGGTAAATGCTTTGCATCGTCTGAGCCAGCGCCGGACTGGTGAGATCCGCCAGACCGCGGGCAAGTTCGCCGGTGAGGATCTCGGTGACGCCGCCGGGGCAGCGGGTGCTGGCGACCGGGGTATGTAACAGCAGCGCCTCCACTACCACATTGCCGAATCCTTCGCTATCCGAGCTCAAAACCAGCATCCGCGCGCCTTTGATCCACGGTAAGGGGTTTTTCTGAAAACCCTTGAACCACACCCGGTCTTCAATCTCAAGCGTTTTGGCCAGCTGGCGCAGGCGTTGCTCTTGCTCCGGTTTCCCCTGTCCTAACAGCACCAGCGGCGCGTCAATGCCGCTTTGCGCGTAGGCTTCGAGCAGGCGGTCGTGACGTTTACCGGGATGGAAGCGGCCGACGTGAATCAGGTAGTCGCCGTCCGGGCGCTCGCTGTCGGCTTCCGCTTCTGCGCGCAGGGCGGCGATATCGAAGGGGTTATAGATGGTTTTCAGCTGCGCCGGGCGTAGGGCGAAGGCTTCCACCAGATCGCGCCCCACGGCGTCGGAAACCGCCACCACGTTGCGCCCCTGGTAAATCCGCTTAATTTTCTGCTGCTTCATCCAGCGGTCAAAGCCGGTACGGTGACCGAGATAAGAGGCCGAGAAGACGCCGTGCAGGCAGAACCAGACGTTGCGCTCGCGCAGCGCCCGGCTGCGGGCGACGATGCGGTCGGTTTTATGCAGGTTGGAGAGCACAAGGTCAAATTGTCCCTGCTGCTCGGCCCGGATGACCGCGGCGTCCAGCTGGCGGGCGCGGCGGGACAGCTCGGTCAGCTTGCGCCAGGGTTTGCGGCAGCGATCGGCCACCACCTGGTAGTCGAGCCCCTCGGGCAAGGGGTACTCGCAGACGTCGCGTAGCGAAATGAGTGATACCCGATCGCCGTCGCGCAGGAACTGTGCCGCCAGGGTCAGGACCACTTTTTCCGCGCCGCCGCCGGGCAATCCATCAATCACAAATAAGATGCGCATCGTTATTTCACCAGATCCTGATAAAGGGAAAGCAGCTGGGTGGAGAGGCGCTCGCTGGTGCAGGCCATGATGCGCTCGCGGGCGCGGTCGCCTTCCACGGAGCCCAGCGCGCGGGCGGGGAGGGCCATCACCGCCTGCTGCAGCGCCGGGATATCCAGGGCGTCGCAGACGTAACCGTTGTGGCCGTTGACGATAAACTCCGCCCCGCCGCAGCCGGTGGTGGTGATCACCGGCAGACCGCAGGCCATTGCCTCGAGGATGACGTTGGGGAACGGATCGTAGAGAGTGGGCAGCAGCAGGCCATCGGCCATCTGATAGAACGGCAGCGTCTCCGACTGCATGCCGAAGAAGCGCACCCGCGCTTCGCAGTTCAGGCTTTTCGCCAGCGCCTGGTAGCGCGGCTGATCCTTATCTTTGCCAACCACCAGCAGATAGCGATCGGTCGGGGCGATGGCGCGGATCGCCGCCGCCAGCCCTTTACGCTCAAAGCCGGAGCCGACGTAAATCAGGCAGGTTGCCTGCAGCGGCAACTGCCATTTGGCGCGTAAGGCGGCAAAGGTGTCTTCGCCCGGCGGCAGGAAGCACTGGTTATCAATGGCGTTATAGATAACGTGGATCTTGTCCGCCGGCAGGCCAAAGTCTTCAATGATCTCGCGCTTGATCATCTCGGCGTTGCAGATCACCCCGCGCAGATGCGGGTCTTCGTACATCTCCCGTTCCGCTTTCATCACATAACGGTGGTAGCGGTCGGCGAACAGCAGGCGGCTTTTCCAGGCCGGTAAGATGCGCGAGCGCTGTTGCAGCCAGCGGCGATGAACGCCATCGCCGGCGCGGTAGAGATCGCAGCCGGGAATACGCTCATGGCTCTGCACCAGGTCGAAGGACTCGCGCTGCCAGAGCGCTCGCGCGGCGTTGGCAAACCCACGCTCGCGGCTGATGCGCCCCCATTTGCGTGGGTTACAGATATGGATCTGCCAGTCGGGCTTGACCGGCCCCTGCCATTCGCGGGTGATGACGTTCAGCTGCAGATGACTGCTGTCGAGGGCTTCCAGCGCGCGGGAGACAAACCGTTCTGCGCCGCCGTCCGGGCGGTACTTCTGCCGCACCAGAGCCAGCCTGAATTTACTCATGCCAGTACCTTTTTCGCCGCCGCGATCACGGCGTCGGTAGGAATTAAATCGAGATAACGTTCGTCGGTGTTGGTGTTGATGGCGTCCGGGTCGGGCAGCGGTCCGAAGTCGCCGGCCCAGATCACCTCGCCTTTCGCCTGCCACGGACGCCAGAAGGTCAGCTTCGAGGGGCCGAACAGGGCGACCAGCGGGGTGCCGAGAGCCGCTGCCATATGCATCGGCACCGAGTCGACGCCGATAAACAGCCGGGCGTGATCGATCACCGCCGCCAGCTGGCGCAGCGTTAACTGACCGGCTAAAGAGTGCAGCCGCGCCTGCGGGCAGCCGGCGATGATGGTCTCCACCATCTGCTTCTCTCTGTCGTCGGGGCCGGAGGTGAGCACCACCGCGTACCCTTCGGCGGACAGCGCGTTGATCAGCGCGCTCATCCGATCTTCGCGCCAGCATTTAAAGAACCAACGCGACGTTGGCTGGATGACGATGTAGTTATCCCGGAAGTCCTCCGGCAGCAGGGCGCGGCTGGTGGCCCAGTCTGCTTCGCTGTAGCCCATCCGCGCCGGCGCGTCGTTCAACTGGATACCGAGCGGAGCGAGGATAGAGAGATTCTGCTGTACCGTATGCAGCTGATTATGCTGTTGGGTGGCGGCCAGCGCGGTGTGGCAATAGCGCCAGAACGGGTGGCGACGCTTCGGAAAATCAAAGCCGATCCGCGTCGCGGCGCCGGTCAGTTTGCTGATAATCGCGCTCGGCCACTGGTCGGCAAGGTTAAGCACCATATCGTATCGCTGCTGGCGCAGCGTCTGAATGAGCTGCCATTGCATCTTCAACTGATGCTTTTTCCCCTGCTTTTTCCAGCGGCGGTCGAGACCATAAATTTGGTGAATATCGGGGTTGGCGGCGAGCATATCCCGGGTCTCTTCATACAGCAGGACATCCACGCAGGCGGCGGGGTACTGCTGTTTCAGCGCGTGAATAAGCGGGGTGATCAGCAGCATGTCGCCATGATGGCGCAGCTTAATGACCAGGATCCGCGCCGGGTTCAAGGGGCTGCGGGAGAGGGTTTCAGGCGTCATACTCTGTTCTTCATCCAGGATAAGGGTTCCGATTCTAGGGGATCAGACAGATTGAGAGAAGCGTTGTATTGCTCTACCATGACCCGATACGTATGGCCTGAGGACGTTTTCGTGCACAATCCCGCATTTCTCATCACGATTGATACAGAGGGCGATAACCTCTGGCAAAAACATGACAGCATCACCACCGAGAATGCGCGTTATCTCCCGCGTTTTCAGCAGCTTTGCGAAAAGTATGGCTTTAAACCGGTCTATTTGACCAACTATGAAATGGCCATCGACCCCTTTTATATCGAATTCGCCAGAGACGTGATTGCCCGCGGCACCGCGGAAGTCGGTATGCATTTGCATGCCTGGAACAGCCCGCCGACCGAGCCGCTGACCGCCGACGACTGGCGGCATAAGCCTTATCTCATTGAATACAGCGATGCCATGATGCGTGAAAAGGTCGACTATATGACGCATCTGCTGGAGGACACCTTCCAGACCAAAATGGTTAGCCATCGCGCCGGGCGCTGGGCCTTTGACGAGCGCTACGCGCGTCTGCTGGTGGAGCACGGTTATCAGGTGGATTGCTCGGTGACCCCGCGGGTGAACTGGAAGACCGCCAAGGGGGCGCCGCAGGGCGATGGCGGGACCGATTATCGCCGCTTCCCGCAGCATGCCTATTTCCTCGATGAAAATGACATCAGCCGCGAAGGCCACTCGCCGCTGCTGGAAGTGCCGATGAGCATTCAGTACAAGCACTCCGCGTGGATGAACAGCGTGAAGCAGGGCTACGACCGCCTGCGCGGCAAAGTGCGTTCCCCCTCCGTACACTGGCTGCGACCGATGGGCGGCAATGTGGAGACGATGAAAAAAGTCGTCGAACAAACGTTGACGCAGGGCAATGACTACGTGGAATATATGCTCCACTCTTCAGAGTATATGCCCGGCGGCAGCCCTACGTTCCAGAATGAACGGGATATTGAGCGTTTATACGCTGACCTTGAAGCCTTTTTTAGCTGGCTGGCGCCGCAGGTGAAGGGCATGACGTTGGCAGAATATTACCAGCGGAAAATCACACAGCGCTAACACAGCTCAAGGTACCGTATGCGTATCCTTAAACAACTGACGCGGAAAAAGAACGCTTTTTTCCGCGGCATTAAATTTAATTTAATTAACTATCGATACAGAAATAAGCCGGCGCGCAAACCCTTCGACCCGGCCCCTGTGCGCCGCGTGCTGCTATTGCGCCTGGACGATAAAGTCGGCGATATGGTGGTGACCACCGGCTGCGCCAGAATACTGGCCGAACGGGGATATCAGGTTTCGGTGTTAACCGGACCAATATGCTGCGAAATATTAGCCGGCTCAGAATTCATCGAGCAAGTATATTTATATCGACCACGCATGTCCTTAAATACGTTACGGGCGGCGGGTTTTGATGCGGTTATCGATTTTGATGACGTGACCAGCTATGAACGTTTTAAATTACTCGCCGATTTACGGGCGACCAGCGTGATTGGGTTTAATAAAGAGCCCTATAAACTTTACGATCATTCGATCGCTTTTTTTGACAGCAACAGCCATATTTCCCAGCGCTATAAACAGGTGGTGAAGCTTTTTGGCGTCGTTGACGACCAGCCATACGACTATCATCTCCCTGGCTGTCGCCATGAGCGGGAGAAGGTGGCGCGCTTGCTTTCCCAGGCCGGAGAGGTCGCACTGCGCATCGCCATTAACCCTTTTACCGCCTCCGAAGATAAAGACTTCTGTCGTCATCAGGTGGCGACCCTGGTCGAGCGGCTACATGCTCTGCCTTACCGGGTCTGTATCGTGATGGTGGGGCGCAGTGAGAAGATTCAGCAGCTGGGGCTGGATATGGCGCTGTACATCGCCGACAGCACCATCAACTCCGCCGTGGAGGTGATCCGCAGCTGTGATTTAGTCATTACGCCGGACACCTCGATCGTGCATATCGCCCGCGCCTTCGATAAACCGATGGTGGCGGTCTATAACAAACGTAAACTCAAGGATACCGGCCTGCCCGGCTATCATATCTGGGCGCCGGGCTATGACAAAGCGAGGCAGATCGTCTGTGAAGAAGCGAATGTCGCCGATGTGGCGATTGAGTCGGTGTGGCCGGTGATTAAAGAGCAGGCCGACCGGCTGGTCGCCGCCCGCAGTTAATATAAAAGTGACTATAAAAAAGGGCCGTCAGCGGCCCTTTTTTGTTAACGCTTTTCCGCCAGCCCTTTGCTGAGCGCAATGCCCAGCGGCAGCCAGAACAGCACCCAGGTCTCCCGGGGGTTGCTGATGATAAACATCCCCTGCGAGGCCATAAACACCAGAGCGTAAAACAGGATCGCCAGACTGTAGCGGCTGTCGGAGCGGCGCTTGCGCCACGCCTGCCAGAGTCCGCAGGCAATGACCGCCAGCAGCAGCAGTAAACCCACGATGCCGCCTTTCAGCAGGGCGCCCATATACACGCTGTGGGTGGTGGTGATGTGTTCGCCGCTGTAGTTGATGAAATCCAGTTCATAGCTGAAACCGCGTCCCAGCCAGGGCTGGCTGGCCATCTCCGACAGCGTATGGTGCCAGATACTCAGACGCAGCCCGCTTTGGGTGCCCAGCTCTTCGAAACGGGCGAGCAGCATGTCGCCCACCGGCGTCATGACTAAAAGCAGAGCCACCAGCACGGCCAGCGCCGCGGCGATCAGCAGGTTGCGGCGGGTGAAGACGTGCAGGTGCAGCGTACAGCCGACCGCCAGCACCAGGGCGATGATCGGCCCGCGGCTTTGGGTCAGCAGCATCATCACCAGCATGATGGCCACCGGCAGATAGAGCCAGTGGCTGGCTTTTTCTTTCAGTAGCATGCCGCAGATTAAGATGCCGATGCCGCAGTATCCGGCAAGGTCGATAACGTTTGTTGGCCCGGGGTTCTCGGGGGAGACCGCTCGTTCGGTGAGGACCAGCGTGTGGTCGAACATCAGCGTCCACAGCGAGAGCACGGTGATCCCGCCAACCACCGCCAGCATGGCCAGGCGGCGGGTTCGTTCGTCGCTAAGCAGCATCGCCATCAGCAACAGATAGCCCGTCAGATACACACCGTGGGTGATCGGCGAATCAATATGCTGCGGCGTATGGCCCCACAGGTTACTGAGGGCGTAATAGGTAAAGAAGGCCGCCAGCAGCGTCCAGGTCTGCCACTGCTCGCGTAACACGTCGGCCAGCGCCTGGCGATTTTCCTGGCGTACCAGCGACAGCAACAGCAGCAGGATCGATAAATGCAGCAGATTATTGGTCCGGGTGGACATACAAAAAATCGCGCTGAAAAATAAAAACAAAGGAAAGACAATCGAGTAACCCTGTCGGGCGAAGTTACTCACTTTTAAAGTACTCATTAAACGCAACCTTTTCGAAAATAGTATCCGGTACAGCGCTTTCTGGGGAAAAATTAATCACCCGGATCTGGCGTTGCTGCAGTACCTGCGCGGCATGTGCAAAGGAGGGCATGACGAGGGTATCCACTTTTGTTGCCAGGTAAGAAGGCAATTTTTCTTGTTGTGTTTCGTAGAATCGCGGCTGGTTAAAATTGGTCATATCCAGGCCGCTCACCAGGATAGTATTGAAGCCCAGCCAGGCGAGAACTTGCAGCGCCCAGTAGACCACCGTACCGGCATCAAAGACGCCCTGGCGAATATCGGTGCTAAAACAGATATCCGGGCGCTGGGGATGAAAGCACATCGCCGGATTCTGCTGGTAAGTGCGCTTTATCGCTTCGCTGGCGACTTTCGGCTGGTAAATCTTATAGCAACCGTCCTCAATCAACGCCAAACGGCAGCGCAGCGCGTCCGGATAGCGATCGACGATTTTGGCGATCCCATGCATGGTGGTGAACAGCAGAATGTCCGGTTGGCTGACGATAGCGCGGATAATGTCCGGCTTCTTATCGAAAAACTCCATGTCGACGATGGTATAGAGCGAAAAGTGCAGGCGGTCGGCAAGATGCCAGGCGCCATTGACGCCCATCACTGGGATCGTTTTCGACAACAGGGAAAAATCGATATTGCGGGTCGAAGGGCCGGTGGCGGTCAGCAGGACTTCACCCTGCATGCTGTTTTTCAGCGCGCTCAGGCTGACCAGCGGCACCGTTTTCCCTTTATAGCGCAACGCGCTTATTTCGCCGCTCGGCGCGCGGGTGATGCGGGTAAAAGGCCACAGATTTTCATTGTGACGATAAGCGCGAGGGCGGGTGTAGCGATAGATCTGCTTAAACAGAGATCCCATCAGAGCAGCCCCTGATTGTGCAGAAGAAGATGAACCCGGCTGGCGGTAATATCGCCGGTGCTGGCGCTGTTTTCCGGCCGCACGATGTGCTGGTTTTTACCGTATCCGCCAATCAGCCCCGGATCGGTCGGGCCGTAAAGCGTGAAGTTCGGTTTATCCAGCGCGGCGGTCAGATGACTGAGGCCGGTATCGACCGAGACGACGGCCCGGGCGCTGGCCAGAACCTGCGCTACCTGCTCAAGGCTCATGCGCGGCAGCACTTCAACATACTCCCGGCCTTCCGCCAGCCGCTTCGCCCGCGCCTCTTCGTGCGGGGCGCCCCACGGCAGCTTAATGCGGACGCCACTGTCGGCCAGCAGATCGAGCAGCTCCTGCCAGCGGTTTTCCGGCCAGTGCTTATCGTCGCGGGTGGTGGCATGAAGGAACACCAGATAGGGGGCGGCAGCGCTAGCCTCGTGCTGCAGGAAATGGCGCGCAATGGCGTAATCCCCCTGGGTTTGGGGTTTCGCGTAGCCGAGACTTTTGGCGAACAGCTCGCGGGTACGCTCCACGGCGTGCTGCTGTTTCGCAATGTGGTGGCGGCGGTTGTAAAACAGGCTGGCCAGCGGCTCGCGGGCCGTTTGCCAGTCCATACCATGCTTGACGCCGTGCGCCAGGCGGGTGACCAGCGCAGCGCTTTTCACCAGCCCCTGGGCGTCGATGATGGCGTCATACTTTACCGCCTGGACGGCCTCGCGAAAGGCTTTACGCTCCGCTTTGATCGGCGCGGAGAACCAGGCTTTACGCCAGCGGCGGATCGCCACCGGGATCACCCGCTCGACGCTTTCATGCCAGGAGGGGATCTGCGCGAAGCCTTCTTCCACTACCCAGTCGAAGCGGATGCCGGGGATAGCCTGCGCGGCGTCGGTCAGCGCGGGCAGCGTGTGCAGCACGTCGCCCATCGATGAGGTTTTTACAATCAATACCCGCATCCGCTACGCTTCCTCGTGCCCGGTTTTATCCGTCAACAATTCATTCAGCTCTTGCAGGACGCGCTCTGGCGTAATGTCGATCAGGCTCTGATGATAGCCTTCGGCGGCATCGCCTTTGCGCACTTTGTGGTAGCCGCTAATCAGGCGGATCACGCGCGCTTTATGCGACAGCGGCGGGGTAAAGTCCGGACTGCTCGGGCCATACAGCGCCACCAGCGGGCGGTCCAGCGCCGCGGCGACGTGCATCAGCCCCGAATCGTTAGTCACCACCGCTTTACAGGCGGCAATCAGGATCACCGCCTGCTCCAGCTGGGTTTCACCCGCCAGATTCCGGCACCAGGCCTGCTGCTCGCTGCTGAGGGCGGCGATGATCTCTTTGCCGGCCTCGTTATCTTTTGCCGAGCCAAATAGCGCAATCTGATAACCATCGTCGATGAGCTTTTTCGCCAGCGCAGCATAGTGATAGTGCGGCCAGCGTTTTGCCGGACCGAACTCCGCGCCGGGGCAGAAGCCGATGATCGGCCGATCGTTGGACAGGTTAAAGGCGCTGCAGGCCTGCGACTTTTCCCCTTCGTTGACCTGCAGCTGCGGCCACAGCAGCGGCTGCGGCAGATCTTTGGCGCAGCGCATCACGCCGTTGTCGTAGGCCAGCGCCACGTAGCGTTCCACCATCAGCGGCCAGGCGTCTTTGTCCAGCACCCGGGCGTCGTTGAGCAGGCCGTAGCGCATCTCGCCGCGCCAGCCGGTGCGCAGCGGGATGTTGGCAAAGAAGGGGACTAATGCCGATTTAAACGAGTTCGGCAGCACGTAAGCGCGATCGTAGCGACGCTCGCGCAGGCTGTGCCCGAGCTTGCGGCGTTCGCCGATAGCCAGCGCGCCGTGGCCCAGCGGCATCGGGATCGCTTCGTTCACTTCCGGCATGCGCGATAACAACGGACGGCACCAGGCAGGCGCCATCACGTCGATAATCGCCTGGGGATAGCGCGCCCTGAGCGTACGATAAAGACTTTGCGACATCATCATGTCGCCCACCCAAGACGGGCCTACCACCAGAATTTTCATGTTATCTCTTACGCGCCCCGATTCAGCCAGGCCATATACTCCGTTACGCCTTCGGCAACGGTTTTGAACGGTTTGTCATAGCCCGCTTTACGCAGGTTAGTCAGATCCGCCTGGGTGAACGCCTGGTAGCGGCCTTTCAGTTTGTCCGGGAACGGGATGTACTCGATGCTGCCTTTTTTGTGGTACGCCAGGGTCGCATCGGCGACGGCCTGGAAGGATTCCGCGCGGCCGGTGCCGAGGTTGAAGATGCCGGAAACGCCGTTTTCCCAGAACCACAGGTTGACGTCAGCCACGTCGCCGACGTAGACGAAGTCGCGCTTGAAGCCGTCGCTGCCTTCGAACAGTTTCGGACTTTCGCCATTATTCAGCTGGGTGTTGAGGTGGAAAGCGACGCTCGCCATGCTGCCTTTGTGGCCTTCGCGCGGCCCGTAGACGTTGAAGTAGCGGAAGCCGACGATCTGCGAATTGGCTTCAGGCAGGATCTGACGGACGTATTCATCGAACAGGAATTTGGAGTAGCCGTAGACGTTCAGCGGCTGCTCGTACTCGCGGGACTCGATGAAATCGCTGGTGCGTCCACCGTAGGTGGCTGCCGAAGAGGCGTACAGGAACGGAATTTCGCGCTCCAGGCAGTAGTGCAGCAGCTCTTTGGAGTACTGATAGTTGTTGTCCATCATGTACTTGCCGTCCCACTCCGTGGTGGAAGAGCACGCGCCTTCGTGGAAGATAGCGTCAATGTCGCCGAACTCTTCGCCTGCCATAATCTGGATCAGAAAGTCTTCTTTATCCATGTAGTCAGCGATGTTCAGGTCAACCAGGTTCACAAACTTGGTGCCGTCTTTCAGATTGTCGACAACCAGAATGTCGGTAATGCCCTTGTCGTTCAGCGCTTTAACGATGTTGCTGCCGATAAAGCCTGCGCCGCCGGTTACGATGATCATAACTGTACCTTTGAAGTTGAGAGCCCGGAGACAATCCGGACATGAATGCTCATATCATATCACCACATGAGCAAGCCTACAGCCATTCGCAGAATAAGGTGCTGGGCTGACGTGATTTATGCTGCAAATAATTCATTCAGGCATGCATCATCTCGTATCAGCGTATAGCTTTGGGTAATATGTGCCAAATTTTGCCGAATCTGGAGAGTTGCAATGCGTGGTGATTTCTACAAACAGTTAACTAGCAATCTGGAGACCGCTCGGGCCGAAGGCTTGTTTAAAGAAGAGCGCATCATCACCTCGGCGCAGCAGGCGGATATTACCGTCGGCGACAGCCACGTGATTAACTTCTGCGCCAATAACTATCTGGGTCTGGCCAACCACCCGGCGCTGATCGACGCGGCGAAATCCGGTATGGACAGCCACGGCTTCGGGATGGCCTCGGTACGCTTCATCTGCGGCACCCAGGATACGCACAAGCAGCTGGAGAAGAAGCTGGCGGATTTCCTCGGTATGGAAGACGCGATCCTCTACTCCTCTTGCTTCGACGCCAACGGCGGCCTGTTTGAAACGCTGCTCGGCCCGGAAGACGCCATTATCTCCGACGCCCTGAACCATGCCTCTATCATCGACGGCGTACGCCTGTGTAAAGCGAAACGCTTCCGCTATGCCAACAACGACATGCAGGAGCTGGAAGCGCGCCTGAAAGAAGCCCGCGACGCCGGGGCGCGTCACGTGTTAATCGCCACCGACGGCGTCTTCTCGATGGACGGCGTGATCGCCAACCTGAAAGGCGTATGCGATCTGGCGGATAAATACGATGCGCTGGTGATGGTCGATGACTCCCACGCCGTCGGCTTCGTCGGCGAAAACGGCCGCGGCTCCCACGAATACTGCGACGTGATGGGTCGCGTCGACATTATCACCGGCACGCTGGGTAAAGCGCTGGGCGGCGCCTCCGGCGGCTACACTGCCGCACGCAAAGAGGTGGTCGAGTGGCTGCGCCAGCGTTCCCGTCCGTATCTGTTCTCCAACTCTCTGGCGCCGGCCATCGTGGCCGCCTCCATCAAAGTGCTGGAGATGGTCGAAGAGGGTGCAGACCTGCGCGATCGCCTGTGGGCCAACGCGCGTCTGTTCCGTGAAAAAATGACCGCGGCAGGCTTCACTCTGGCGGGCGCCGACCACGCCATCATTCCGGTGATGCTGGGCGAAGCGGTGGTGGCGCAGAACTTTGCCCGCGAGCTGCAGAAAGAAGGGATCTATGTCACCGGCTTCTTCTATCCGGTGGTACCGAAAGGCCAGGCGCGTATTCGCACCCAGATGTCGGCGGCGCATACCCCTGAACAAATTGAGCGTGCGGTGGAAGCCTTTACCCGCATCGGTAAACAACTGGGCGTCATCGCCTAATAAGGGTGTGAGATGAAAGCGTTATCCAAACTGAAAGCGGAAGAAGGCATCTGGATGACCGACGTACCGGAACCGGAAGTCGGCCATAACGATCTGCTGATTAAAATCCGCAAGACCGCCATTTGCGGGACCGACGTGCACATCTACAACTGGGATGAGTGGTCGCAGAAGACTATTCCGGTACCGATGGTGGTCGGGCACGAATATGTCGGCGAAGTGGTGGGGATTGGCCAGGAAGTGCGCGGCTTTAAGATTGGCGACCGCGTCTCCGGCGAAGGGCATATCACCTGCGGCCACTGCCGTAACTGCCGCGCGGGCCGTACCCACCTGTGCCGCAACACCATCGGCGTGGGCGTCAACCGCCCGGGCTGCTTTGCTGAGTATCTGGTGATCCCGGCCTTTAACGCCTTTAAAATCCCCGACAATATCTCTGATGACCTGGCGTCTATCTTCGACCCGTTCGGCAACGCTGTGCACACTGCGCTCTCCTTCGATCTGGTGGGGGAAGACGTGCTGGTCTCCGGCGCCGGCCCGATCGGCGTGATGGCGGCGGCGGTGGCGAAACACGTCGGCGCGCGTAACGTGGTGATCACCGACGTCAACGAGTACCGTCTCGAGCTGGCGCGCAAAATGGGCGTCACTCGCGCGGTGAACGTGGCGAAAGAGAACCTCAATGACGTGATGGCCGAGCTGGGGATGACCGAAGGTTTCGACGTGGGCCTGGAGATGTCCGGCGCGCCGCCGGCGTTCCGCAGCATGCTGGATACCATGAACCACGGCGGTCGTATCGCGATGCTGGGTATTCCACCGTCAGATATGTCCATTGACTGGACCAAGGTCATCTTTAAGGGGCTGTTTATCAAAGGGATTTACGGCCGCGAGATGTTCGAAACCTGGTATAAGATGGCGGCGCTGATCCAGTCTGGTCTGGATCTTTCACCGATCATCACCCACCGCTTCGGCATTGACGACTTCCAGAAGGGTTTCGACGCCATGCGCTCCGGCCAGTCTGGTAAAGTGGTTCTGAGCTGGGAATAACGCCTCCGGTCAGTTGTAAAAACCAGCAAAAAAGGCGCCTGCGGGCGCCTTAATTTAGATTTGGATAACATTTTTAGCCTGCTTAATATCAAGCGCACAATTTCTACATCGATTTTACGGTTATTCGCTTATACAGTGTGTTTAGTCGCGGTTTAACTTTGTAACTATCATGCTTAAACTCTCCGTATGCTTACTGACCTGTAACTCTGCACGTCTGCTCATGGAGGTGCTGCCCCCGCTGCTGAGGGTGGCCGATGAGTGTATTGTCGTCGACTCCGGTAGCACCGACGAAACGGTCTCTATTTGTCAGCAGTTTGGTCTCACCGTCCATCACCATGCCTATAAAGCCCACGGCGCGCAGATGAACTATGCCATTGGGCTGGCCAGCCATGACTGGGTGCTGTGCATGGACAGCGATGAAATTCTTGATAACGACGTCGTGTCGGCCATTCAGGCGTTAAAAGCGGGGGAGGAGCCTGACCCGGCATGCGCCTGGCGTTTGCCGCGCTACTGGTTTGTCCTCGGCAAGCAGGTGCGGACGATCTACCCCATTTCCTCGCCGGATTACCCGGTGCGCCTCTTTAACCGCCAGCAGGCGCGATTTAACGACCGGCCGGTGGATGACCAGGTGGTTGGACACGCGCGATCCGTCAGGCTGCCGGGCTTTGTACGCCATGACACCTTTTATTCGCTGCATGAAGTGTTTAATAAGCTGAACAGCTATACCACCCGGCTGGTGAAGCACCAGCAGATCAAACCTTCGCTGGCGCGGGGGATCGTCAGCGCGATTGGCGCTTTCTTTAAATGGTATCTGTTCAGCGGGGCGTGGCGCTATGGCAAAGTCGGCGTGGTCACCGGCCTGTACGCCACGTTTTATAGCTTTCTCAAATATTTTAAGGCGTGGTACGCCCACGAAGATAACCAGGCGCCCGTCGCGCAAAAGCGAACGGACCCCTGAGTGGTCTAGTTGCCGGGATTGTCCCAGCCCTGCCATTTGAGGCGATAGTACTGGACCAGCGCGCTCTGGCTGATGCTGTCGCTGAGGATAGTGAAGAAGCGGCTGGCGTTCACGGGCTCCAGCGGGCGCTTCGGCTTGCAATACTTCACGCCGTGGAACGGATTACGCGGCTTCTGCTGCTGCGGCGCCGTTTGTTGCGCGGGCGGCTGAGCGTAGTTTGGCGTCGAATTGTCGACCTGCGGCTCGTTGAGCAGGCTGCTCGGGCGCACCAGCGTGATATCCGGCGGCAGGTTATAGACCATCTGCTGCAGCACCCGCACCGTCGTCGGATGCGGATGGCCAATGGCTATCGCCGAACCGTTACGCCGCGCCAGGGCGATGGCGCGGTTGAACTGGGTGCGGATATCGGCTTCATTCTGCGTATCGTCAAGAAACACCTTGCGCTTAATCACTTTCACCCCGGTGCCCTGCGCGGCGCGCATGGCCTGGGTATTGCCGATGGTCACGCTGTCGAGAAAATAGAGATTGTAGCGCTCCAGGGCCTGCATCACCTTCTGCATGCCAAACAGGTTGGAGGTCATCGCGCTGCCCATATGGTTATTCAGCCCGACGGCGTAGGGGACTTTGCCGTAAGCTTCGCGAATGATGCGCTCGATCTCCTCGCTGCTCATTTCGGGACGCAGGGTGTCTTTTTCCAGCGGCTGTTTGCTGAGCGGCGCCATCGGCAGGTGGATGAGCACTTCATGGCCCAGATTATGCGCTTTCGTGGCCATTTCCCGGGCGTGCGGCGCGTTCGGCAGCACGGCGACGGAGATAGTGGACGGCAGCGCCAGCACCTGATTTTCGGTCTGCGGGCGGTAGCCAAAATCGTCAATAACGATGGAGAGTTTGCCAGCGAACGCTGGCGCCGCCAGAGCCAGCGAACCGGCTACGGCAAGAGCAATTGCGCGAAATTGAAGCAAAACTTATCTTCCCAACCACGGCTGTGGATTGACCGCCTGACCCTGGCGGCGAATTTCGAAATAGAGCGACGGACGGCCCTGACCGCCGCTGCTGCCTACGAGCGCGATAGGCTGACCGGCACGCACCTGCGTACCGACGCTGACCAGCGCGCTTTGGTTATAGCCATACAGGCTCATGTCGCCTTTGCCATGCTCGACCACCACCACCAGACCATAGCCCTGCAGCCAGTCGGCCAGAATGACCCGACCATCGGCAATGGCTCTGACTTCGGTGCCTTCAGACGCGGCGATAACCATCCCTTTCCAACGTAGTTCACCTTGCAGCTGTTCGCCATATCGATGAAGGAGCGGACCGCGAACCGGCCAGAACGCCTGACCGCGCGGCGAGCCCAGTCCGCCGGTGCGTGACATCAGCGAACGCTCGCTTTCCGTTGGTTTATAGGTGGTGCCTTTGCGCGATGCTTCCTGCTGGCGGTCGCGCACCGCCTGCGCATCGCGTGCTTCCCGATCGGCTCGGGCTTTGGCGGCAGCCTCCGCCTGGGCGATACGACCGCGTAGGCGCGATTCGTTAGCCCGCAATTCACTTAACTGTTGCTGACCTTGCTGAATGGAGGATTCCAGGCCGGAAAGGGTCTTTTTCCGTTCGTTACGCGCCTGCTCCAGCTTCGCCTGCTGAGCTTTTTGCTCGTAGACCAGCGTCTGCTGCTGGCTCTGCTTCTCTTCGAGCATCGACTTTTGCACCGCCATCTCTTCGCGCGTTTTCTTCAGTTCCGCGATGGTTTCCTGACGGGCCTGGTTGAAATAGCTGAAGTAGACCTGCATCCGCTGATTGCGCTGGCCCTCTTCACCGCTCAGCACCATCTGGATGCCGGTATGCGGCCCCTGGCGGAACGCGGCGTCAAGCTGCGCGGCGAGGTTACGCTCCTGAGACGCGCGCTGGCGCTCCAGCTTGGCGAGAGAGGCGTTCATTTCGTCAATCTGCTTATTGAGCTGGTTCAGGTTGTCCTGGGTTTCGCGCAGTTTGCGGGCCGCGGCGGCGATCGCTTCTTCCTGCGCTTTGAGCTGGGCGAGCAGGCTTGCGCGCTGCTGCTGCTGTTGCTTAATCGCCCGCTGCCTGGCGGCGATGTCGGCCTGGATGGACTTAAGCTGATCGCGATCGTCGGCGTGCGCAGATGACGCGCACAGTAATACGCCAGCGCTGAGCGCGCTGGCGTAAAGGACGGATCGAACTGCCGTTGCGATCCATGTAGTTGAATACGTCGCCTTTCCCCTCATGGGGAAGGATTATTCCACGATGAACAGCGGCTTGCCAGTCATCTCTTGCGGGATTTCCATTCCCATCAGCGACAGCATGGTTGGGGCGATGTCGGAAAGTTTGCCGCCATTGACCGCTTTAACCGCTTTGTTACCGACGTAGATCAGCGGAACCGGCAGGTTGGTGTGGGCGGTATGCGCCTGACCGGTGGCCGGGTCGCGCATCTGCTCGGCGTTACCGTGGTCGGCGGTGATCAGCAGCTGACCGCCAACGGATTCCACCGCCTGCGCTACCTGATCGATGCAGTGATCCAGCGCTTCAACGGCTTTTACGGCGGCTTCCATCACCCCGGTATGGCCAACCATATCGCCGTTCGGGTAGTTACAGATGATAGTGTCGTACTGGCCGCCTTTGATGGCCGCGACCAGTTTCTCGGTCAGCTCGGCGGAGCTCATTTCCGGCTGCAGATCGTAGGTCGCTACTTTCGGCGAATTAATCAGAATCCGCTCTTCGCCTTTGAACGGCTCTTCTACGCCGCCGTTGAAGAAGAAGGTGACGTGGGCGTATTTCTCAGTTTCGGAGATGCGCAGCTGGGTTTTATCGTGCTTGGCCATCCACTCGCCGAAGGTATTGGCCAGCGAGGCGGGCGGGTAGGCGCAGGCCACTTTGATGTCGGCGGCATATTCGGTGAGCATCACGAAGTCGAGGTTAACCACTTTCTTACGCGCAAAGCCGTCGAAGTCGGCGTTGACGAAGGCGCGGGTGATTTCGCGCGCGCGGTCAGCACGGAAGTTCATGAAGATCAGCGCATCGCCATCTTCCATCGCCGCATCGGCCTGGCCGGCGGCGCGGATCACGGTCGCTTTCACGAACTCGTCGTTTTCGTCACGGGCGTAGGCAGCCTGCAGACCGGCGACGGCGGTATCGGCCTGGAATTCGCCTTTCGCCAGGGTCATCAGGTCATAGGCCTGCTCAACGCGATCCCAGCGGTTGTCGCGGTCCATGGCGTAGTAGCGGCCGATGAGCGACGCGATGCGGCCTTTGCCCAGCGCGGCAAATTTGGCTTCGAATGTCGCCAGCGTTTTTTCCGCGCTGCGCGGCGGCGTATCACGGCCGTCGAGGAAGGCGTGCAGGTAGATCTTCTCAGCGCCGCGCTCTGCCGCCAGCTCCACCATCGCCATGATGTGATCTTCGTGGCTGTGGACGCCGCCTGGCGACATCAGACCCATGATATGTACCGCTTTGCCGGCGGCAACCGCTTTATCGACCGCGGCGGTCAGTACCGGGTTGGCGAAGAAGGTGCGTTCTTTAATTTCCACATCGAGACGGGTCAGGTCCTGATAGACGATACGACCGGCGCCCAGGTTGACGTGACCCACTTCGGAGTTCCCCATCTGACGGTCCGGCAGGCCAACTTCCAGGCCGGATGCATCGATCAGGGTATGCGGACATTTGGCCCACAGGGCGTCCATTACCGGCGTTTTAGCGCTGTAAATGGCGTTATCCTGTTGGTCTTCGCGATAGCCGTAGCCATCCAGAATCACCAGTACCATAGGTTTTTTAGTAACCGACATTGCGACAACCTCATGCTCAAAGACAGAAATTTTGCGTAATTTTACTACAGCTGAATCGTTTAAATCCCCGTGAAAGATCAAAGAAAGGGAGCGGCCAGTCCGCGGCGCGTCAGCGAGAACGGCTTTTTTTCGCCGCCGCCCGCAGAAAATACATTACATCGCGCTCACTGGCTGTAATTGCCGCAAGGCACAGGTATACTCCTTTCCTGGTTTTTTTCTCACTTAGTCGGGAGTTGTAACCCCCCATGCAAGAAATTATGCAATTCATCGGCCGTCACCCTGTTCTGAGCATCGCGTGGATCGCGCTGCTGGGGGCGGTGCTGTTCACCACCTTCAAGGGCCTGATGTCGAAAGTTAAAGTCATCACCCGTGGTGAAGCGACGCGTCTTATCAATAAAGAAGACGCGGTAGTGGTCGACCTGCGTCAGCGTGACGATTTCCGTAAAGGCCATATTGCCGGCGCCATCAACCTGCTGCCCAGCGATATCAAAGCGAATAACGTCGGCGAGTTGGAAAAACACAAATCGCAACCCATTATTGTGGTAGACGGTTCCGGCATGCAGGCGCAAGAGCCAGCCAACGCGCTGAACAAAGCCGGGTTTGAAAAAGTCTTTGTACTGAAAGAGGGCATTGCTGGCTGGAGCGGCGAAAACCTCCCTCTGGTACGCGGCAAATAACTTACCCCGCGTGGTGATGCCGCCGCGTTTTCCCCGTCGCGCCTGACGTGAGGGGAACACAGGCTGCGGCGTAAAACCCTCAGGGTAATAACAGGAGTGAAGTCATGGCCAATATTGAGATCTACACCAAAGCGACCTGCCCGTTCTGCATCCGCGCGAAAGCGCTGCTGAACAGCAAAGGCGTAACGTTCCATGAGTTGCCGATCGATGGCGATGCCGCGAAGCGTGAGGAGATGATCCAGCGCAGCGGACGGACGACGGTTCCGCAGATTTTTATTGATGCGCAGCACATTGGCGGCTGTGACGACTTGTATGCGCTTGATTCACGTGGTGGACTTGATCCCCTCTTGCGCTAATTTTTGCGCGCTTTCCCTGCCGGAAGCGCGTATTTAAGGACAACACGAAAGGGTTTTACTATGTCAGAACAAAACAGCACCGAAATGACCTTCCAGATCCAGCGTATCTATACCAAAGATATCTCTTTTGAAGCGCCGAACGCGCCGCAAGTTTTCCAGAAAGACTGGCAGCCGGAAGTTAAACTTGATCTGGATACCGCCTCCACCCAGCTGGCTGAAGGCGTTTATGAAGTGGTGCTGCGTGTAACCGTGACCGCTGCGCTGGGCGAAGAGACCGCGTTCCTCTGCGAAGTACAGCAGGGCGGTATTTTCTCCATCGACGGCATCGAAGGCACCCAGATGGCGCACTGCCTTGGCGCATACTGCCCGAACATTCTGTTCCCGTACGCGCGCGAGTGCATCACCAGCCTGGTTTCCCGCGGTACCTTCCCGCAACTTAACCTTGCGCCAGTGAACTTCGACGCGCTGTTTATGAACTATCTGCAGCAGCAGGCTGGCGAAGGTGCTGAACAACATCAGGATGCCTGATGAACGCACTTAATGCTGCAATGACTGTGATCGGTGCCGGCTCTTACGGCACCGCTCTTGCCATCACCCTGGCAAGAAATGGCCACCACGTTGTGCTCTGGGGCCATGACCCGAAACATATCGCGACGCTGCAACACGATCGCTGCAACGCCGCGTTCCTTCCCGATGTGCCTTTCCCGGATACGCTGCATCTTGAAAGCGACCTGGCCACCGCGCTGGCCGCCAGCCGCGATATTCTGGTGGTGGTGCCAAGCCATGTGTTTGGTCAGGTGTTACGCCAGATTAAACCGCTGATGCGTCCTGACGCGCGTCTGGTGTGGGCGACCAAAGGCCTTGAGGCCGAAACCGGTCGTCTGCTGCAGGACGTGGCGCGTGAAGCGCTGGGCGATGATATCCCGCTGGCGGTGATCTCCGGGCCAACCTTCGCCAAAGAGCTGGCCGCCGGCCTGCCGACGGCGATTTCGCTGGCGGCGACGGATCCGCAGTTTGCCGAGGATCTGCAGCACCTGCTGCACTGCGGCAAGAGCTTCCGCGTCTACATCAACCCGGACTTTATCGGCGTACAACTCGGCGGCGCGGTGAAAAACGTCATCGCCATCGGGGCGGGGATGTCGGACGGCATCGGCTTCGGCGCCAATGCGCGGACGGCGCTGATTACCCGTGGCCTGGTGGAAATGTCTCGCCTTGGCGCGGCGCTGGGCGCCGACCCGGAAACCTTTATGGGGATGGCCGGCCTCGGTGACCTGGTGCTCACCTGCACCGACAACCAGTCCCGTAACCGTCGCTTCGGCATGATGCTCGGCCAGGGGATGGACGTGCAAAGCGCCCAGGAAAAGATTGGCCAGGTGGTTGAAGGCTACCGCAATACCAAGGAAGTTCGCGTTCTGGCACAGCGTTTAGGTGTCGAAATGCCAATAACCGAGGAAATTTATCAGGTATTGTATTGCGGAAAAATTGCGCGCGAGGCAGCATTGACCTTATTGGGTCGCGCCCGCAAGGACGAGCGCAGCAGCAATTAGCTTTCCTTTGTCACCTGAATGACCCTGCCAGCGCAGAACTGGCAGGTCATTACCATATCGCCTGGAGTATGCAATGCCGTGTGAAGAACTGGATATCGTCTGGAATAATATTAAAGCCGAAGCCCGGGCTCTGGCTGACTGTGAGCCAATGCTCGCCAGTTTTTACCACGCAACGTTACTCAAGCATGAAAATCTGGGCAGCGCACTGAGCTATATGTTGGCCAATAAGCTGGCTTCCCCGATTATGCCGGCGATCGCCATTCGCGAAGTGGTGGAAGAAGCCTACGCCGCCGACCCGGAAATGATCGCCTCCGCCGCCTGCGATATTCAAGCGGTGCGCACGCGTGACCCGGCGGTGGATAAATACTCCACGCCGCTGCTCTATCTGAAGGGTTTCCATGCTCTGCAGGCCTATCGTATCGGCCACTGGCTGTGGACGCAGGGCCGGCGCGCGCTGGCGATTTTCCTGCAAAACCAGGTCTCCGTCTCTTTCCAGGTGGATATCCACCCGGCGGCGAAAATCGGCCGCGGGATCATGCTCGACCACGCCACCGGCATTGTGGTTGGTGAAACGGCGGTGATTGAGGATGACGTCTCTATTCTGCAGTCGGTCACCCTCGGCGGTACCGGTAAAACCAGCGGCGACCGTCACCCGAAAATTCGCGAAGGCGTGATGATTGGCGCCGGAGCGAAGATCCTCGGCAATATCGAAGTCGGGCGTGGGGCAAAAATCGGCGCAGGCTCAGTGGTGCTGCAGCCGGTGCCGCCGCATACCACCGCCGCAGGTGTTCCTGCGCGCATCGTCGGCAAGCCGGAGAGCGATAAGCCGGCGATGGATATGGATCAGCATTTCAACGGTATTCACCACACTTTCGAGTACGGCGACGGGATTTAACGTCTTGCCCGGTGGCGCTGCGCTTACCGGGCCTACGATCTCATCCCGCCAGCCTGTCGCCCGGATAAGGCTCCTTGCGCTGCAATCCGGGAATCGCTCAGGCTAGCTGCGCAGCACGGCGCCTGGATACCCCAGCTGCCGCCAGGCTTCATACACCACCACCGACACCGCATTCGACAGGTTCATGCTGCGGCTGTCCGGCATCATCGGAATCCGAATTTTCTGCTCCGGCGGCAGGGCATCAAGGATGCTCGCCGGCAGACCGCGGGTTTCCGGACCAAACATCAAGAAATCGCCATCCTGATAGCTGACCGCGCTGTGCGCCGGGGTTCCTTTGGTCGTCAGGGCGAACAGGCGCTGCGGCTGTGCGCTGGCGAGAAACGCCGCGTAATCGGCGTGGCGCTGCACGGCGGTGAACTCGTGATAGTCCAGTCCGGCGCGTCTCAGGCGCTTATCGTCCCAGGTGAAGCCCATGGGCTCAATGATATGCAGACTGAAGCCCGTGTTGGCGCACAGGCGGATAATATTCCCGGTATTCGGCGGGATCTCTGGTTCGAATAACACGATGTTCAGCATACTGCCCCCTTAATTGCGGGGGGCAGAATAGCAGATATTTGGTCAACCCTCACCCCGGCCCTCTCCCTGAGGGAGAGGGGGAAAACCGGCGCCGGTCGGTGGGCCGGAGGACGCGGGTGAAAGGACCCACCCAACCTTCGGTACTTCACCTGGACGGAGGGGAACGCTACTGCTAGCCTGGCTGCCGGACGGTTCCCTCTCCCTGACGGAGAGGGTGAGGAGAGAGAGCACAACGGCGCAGCTTATGCCGCGTTATGCTGCTTCAGCGCATCGAAGGTCTGCAGCGCCTCCGCGTTCTGCACCAGCGAATCACGGCTAATGTCCGCGATGGTTTTCGCGCCGGTCAGGGTCATCGCCACCTTCATCTCTTTCTCGATTAGATTCAGCAGATTCGCCACCCCCTGCTTGCCATGGGTCGCCAGGGCGTACAGGTAAGCGCGGCCCAGCAGTACGCTGTCGGCGCCCAGGGCGATCATCCGCACGACGTCGAGACCGTTGCGGATGCCGCTGTCGGCGAGAATGGTAATGTCGCCTTTCACGGCGTCGGCAATTGCCGGCAGGGCGCGAGCGGAGGAGAGCACGCCGTCAAGCTGGCGGCCGCCGTGGTTGGAGACCACAATACCGTCGGCGCCAAAGCGCACCGCGTCGCGGGCGTCCTCCGGGTCGAGGATCCCTTTGATCACCATCGGACCGTCCCAGAAATCACGGATCCACTCGAGGTCTTTCCATGAAATCGATGGATCGAAGTTATTCGCCAGCCAGCCGATGTAATCCTCCAGGCCGGTCGGCTGGCCGAGATAGGCGGAGATATTCCCCAGATCGTGCGGACGGCCGTTGAGGCCAACGTCCCATGCCCACTGCGGATGGGTGACCGCCTGCCAGTAGCGGCGCAGGGCGGCGTTCGGGCCGCTCATGCCGGAATGGGCGTCGCGGTAACGGGCGCCGGGGGTCGGCATATCGACGGTAAAGACCAGCGTTGAGCAACCCGCCGCCTTAGCGCGCTCCAGCGCATTGCGCATAAAGCCGCGGTCGCGCAGAACGTACAGCTGGAACCACATCGGCCGCTTGATGGTCGGGGCGACCTCTTCGATCGGGCAGACGGAAACGGTGGAGAGGGTAAACGGAATACCTTTGTCATCCGCTGCGCCGGCGGCCTGCACTTCGCCGCGGCGGGCGTACATCCCGCACAGCCCCACCGGCGCCAGCGCCGTCGGCATCGCCAGCTTCTCGTTGAAGAGGGTGGTCTCGAGGCTCAGGTCCGACATATTGCGCAGAATACGCTGGCGTAACGCCACGTCGGAGAGATCTTCCACGTTGCGGCGCAGGGTATGTTCGGCGTAAGCCCCGCCGTCGATATAGTGGAACAGGAAAGGCGGCAGGATACGCTGGGCGGCGGCGCGATAGTCGCTGGCGGCGGAAATAATCATCACGAATTCTCCCTGGAATTATCAATAGCATCGCCGGGCAGGCGGGTAATTCGCGCCTGGCGGGCCTGGTCTTCATCAAAACGTTTAATGGTGGCGTGGACAAAGCCTAAGTGGGCCATCATCGCCTGGCGCGCCGCCTCGGCGTCGCCGGCGACAATCGCCTCCATGACGGCCTGGTGCTGTTCGGTCAGGCGGGCAAATACCGGCGGCACCAGATACATACGCTGACGGCTCTGCTTGACGGAGGAGTGCAGCAGGTCGAAAAAGCCGCGCATGGTTTGCAGGAGCACCACGTTATGCGAGGCTTCGGCGATGGCCAGATGGAAGCGGACGTCCGCCTGCGAGGCGATATCCGGGTCTTCACTCTGGGTCGCTTCAAAGCACAGGCGAATTTTTTCTTTATCGGCGTCGGTGGCCCGCATCGCCGCGTGCCACGCGGTGCTGGCTTCGATGGCGTGGCGGGCCTCGAGGATGTCGAAGCTGTAGTCAGGGTCATCGGCTAGTAGCGTCTTCAGCGGCTGGACGATGTTTTGCTCCGACCACGGCTCATGCTGAAAGCGGACGAAAGTGCCACCGCCGCGACGGCTCAGCAGTACCCCTTCATTGACCAGCATCGCCAGCGCTTCGCGCAGGGAATTGCGCGAGACGCCGAGCTGAGCGGCGAGCTGACGCTCGGCGGGCAGTCGCATGCCCGCCTCCAGCTGTTGTTCTTCAATCAGCGCCCGGACGCGACGGGCTACATCGTCGGCCAGGCGTTTAGGCATCACTATCACGGGATCATCCAGGTTAAAACGTAGGCCTGCAGCGTGGTGATCAGGCCCACCATACAGGTGAAGATCAGACTGTGTTTGACGGTAAAGCGGAACAGATCTGACTCTTTACCCACCAGGCCAACCGCGGCGCAGGCGATGGCGATCGACTGCGGGGAAATCATCTTGCCGGTGACGCCGCCGGTGGTATTGGCCGCGACCAGCAGGATATCGGAGACGCCAATCTGCTGCGCCGCCGTTGCCTGCAGCGCGGCGAACAGGGCGTTAGACGAGGTGTCCGAACCGGTCAGGAATACCCCAAGCCAGCCCAGGAACGGCGAGAAGAAGGTAAACGCGTGGCCGGTATGGGCCAGCGCCAGGGCCAGGGTTGACGACAGCCCGGAGTAGTTGGAGATAAAGGCGAACGCCAGCACCATGCCGATAGAGTAGATCGGCAGCGCCAGGTCCTTCAGCGTCCCGGCGAAGGTGGTCAGCGCGTCTTTCGGCTTCATACGCAGCCAGACGATGGACAGCAGGGCGGCGAACAGAATGGCGGTGCCGGTTGCCGACAGCCAGTCAAACTTATAGATGGCGGCGTAAGGCGTCGCGGCGCTGACCACCGGCGGCATGCGGGCGACCATTTTGTCGAGGAACGGCACCGAAAAATTGATGACGAAGTCATACATCGCGCCGCCCGGTGCGAACAGCGCTTTGAACGGCGGCACGCTCCACAGGGTTACGGTGGCGGTCAGGAACAGGAACGGCGACCAGGCGCGGATCACTTGTCCTGCGGTGTAGCGCGTGCGGGCCAGCGTCATATCCACCTGCGAGGCGCCGATGTCGCCAAAGCGGAAGATGCGCACCGGTTGCCAGCGTTTGAGGAACAGGGTCAGGCAGACCAGGGAGACCAGCGATGAGATGATGTCCGGCAGCTCCGGGCCAAGGAAGTTAGAGCTGAGGTACTGGGCGATAGCGAACGAGCCGCCTGCGACCATCACCGCCGGCCAGGTCTCTTTGATGCCCCGCCAGCCATCCATGATGGCCATGATCCAGAACAGCACGATAATGGTCAGGAACGGCAGCTGGCGGCCCACCATCTGGCCGATGGCGAAGCTGTCGATACCGGTTACCTGGCCGGCTACCAGGATTGGGATGCCCATCGCGCCGAAGGCCACCGGCGCGGTGTTGACGATCAGGCACAGGCCAGCCGCATACAGCGGGTTAAACCCGAGGCCGACCAGCAGCGCCGCGGTAATCGCCACCGGCGCGCCAAACCCCGCTGCCCCTTCGAGAAAGGCGCCGAACGAGAATCCGACGATCAGCATCTGCAGGCGTTGGTCAGGCGTAATCGACAGGATCGACGAGCGGATAATGTCGAACTGTCCGGTCTTCACCGAGATTTTATAGACAAAGACCGCGGCGATAATAATCCACGCGATGGGCCACAGTCCGTAGAAGAAGCCATACACTACCGAGGCCAGGGCACGGTCCACCGGCATTTTATAGAACAGCAATGCGACGGCCAGGGCGATCGCAACGGTCCAGGTAGCGGCGAGATAGCCTTTCAGTTTGAGCTTAATCAGCGCAAAAAAGAAAAACAGAATCGGTAGCGATGCGATAAGACTGGATAACCAGATATTACCGGCGGGATCGTAGTTTTGTTGCCAGAGATTCATGCAGGGTCTCCATCGGGCCGCCAGGACGTGTGGGCTGAGTCTGCGCTCATTGCCGAATCCGTCTTAGGTAAAATTGGCCCGGCCAATTAGGGATAGCAGGGTTGATGACAACGAATGGTTAACCAGATGTTACTCTTAGGCAACGGGTTTGTGATGCATTTTGATGGATTTGTGAACTGCTGGGGGGTAGATGAATTTATTGGTTGGACCAATCTGCCGGCAGGGGACGAAAAAGGGTGGCGGTAGGTCAGAATAACCCTCTCCGGACGGAGAGGGCTGGGGATTAGAATTCGCTGCGGGCGAAACCGGTCATCTCTTTCAGACCCATTTCCCGGCCCAGGGCGGTCATCGGATGGACGACCACCAGGCCGCGGACGCTTTTCTTCAGCTTGCCCATATCGGCCTGCTCTTTTTTGGTAATCGCGCGACGGAACGGCAGGCTCATCAGCTTTTGCGCCTCTTTGCTCAGCTTCTGGCTCTGGACGGAACGCAGACGTTCAATCTCCGTTTCCAGAGTGGCTTTTTCTTTTTCCAGCTCAGCGTATTTATCGGCGGCTTCCACCAGCGACAGCTCGGCCTGCTGGTGGCGGATGGCGTCGAGACGATCGCTCAGACGTTTGATTTCATTCTTTTCGACTTCTTTCATGGTGATTTGATCTGTTAATAAAGGGGCTTCATTCGCCTATAGTATGTGCCGTGACCGCTATTGTTGATAGCTATTTATCAAAAATTCGCCGTTAATCGCCGTCAGAATACGATACCTGAACCTGCTAATAATTTGAATTTTATTAATATTCTTTCTGATACCCGCTCTAATTTCATTTCTGTGAAGCCGGTCGGCAGATAAGCACGTTTTCCTTAACCCACGCCGGTGAATTGGCTAATGCTTAATCAGATTATTCCCAAAAGGAGGACGTGATGGCAAAGATCGGCGACGGCGTACCACGTTTAATCGACAAAGCGGTTGATTTTATGGCTTCCAGTCAGGCGTTTATGGAGTATTTGAAAAAGTCTCCGCGGCTGCAGCATGTACCGCGAGATATCCCTCAGGATAAGGAAGCGTTGTTTCTGCAGCGTCTGGAATATTATCGGCAGCTTTACCGGCCGACCTGCGACCAGACGGAGCCGGAATCAGAGCGTTGATTTCTGGAAGGCTTTTTTTAAGCTGATTCGTGAAATCAGCTCAGTCAGGGACAACACCATCGTTGAACGCACCATCTGCTGGTAACGCAGTTTCTGCATTGCCAGCAGTTCGGCGTCGCTGTCATCAAACTGCGGCGTTGGCGGCAGGGCGGCGACGCAGTGCAGTTCGCCGAACGGACCGATAATTTCGTCGTCGGTAAAGCTGTACTCATTGCCGTCGTGATTAAGCTCCTCGCGCAGGGCCATCAGCAGCTCGGCGTCTTCATATTCGGCACGACTTATCACCCCAAGGCCATAAATCAGCTTCAGGCGTACAGAGAGATCGCCGAGCGGCCCGCTGCCCTCCAGCAAGGGCTCAACGGCGTATTTCACCGCGTAGTCGTCTTTACGGAACACCTGAAGCACCAGAATATTGACCGCTTCCGTTAACAGCTCGACGGTGGCGATCAGGAAGCTTCGCACGGTTTTGCCAGCATTCAGACGCTCAAGCACACGGTTTTCAAATGCTTGTGTTTCTTCCATCATTGCCTGCATATCTGACAGGAGTCGTAATGGGCGCGACGTCTGTCGCGCCAGGTTGTGCATCATTTTACCGCGTTGTAGTCGTTAACGGCCTCCGCGACGACATCGCTTGCCGCGTCAAGGCCGGAAATCTGGGCCAGCGCGGCCTGCGGCCCCTTGTCGGCGATCAGCGCCGCCAGCTCCTGAGCCTGCGGATCGTCTTCGCTACGGAAATGCATCGCCGCCGCGATCCCTTTCACCAGGTTGCGGTGCGGCAGGCCGTATTCCAGTGTACCCAGCAGCGGCTTAATTAAACGGTCGCCGGCGCTCAGTTTGCGCAGCGGCTGACGGCCAACGCGCTCAACATCGTCTTTCAGGTACGGGTTCTCGAAACGGCCAAGAATTTTCTGGATATAAGCCGCGTGCTTCTGCGGGTCAAAGGCGTAGCGTTTGATCAGCACCGCGCCGCTCTCCTCCATCGCGCCCTGCACGACGGCCCGAATTTTCTCGTCGAGGATCGCATCGCGAATCGTCTGGTGGCCCGCCAGTTTTCCGAGGTAGGCGGTTATAGCATGCCCGGTGTTCAAGGTGAAGAGCTTGCGCTCGACAAATGCCATCAGGTTATCAGTTAATTCCATTCCCGGGATGGTCGGCAGTTCGCCCTTGAACTGGGTTTTATCGACGATCCATTCGCTGAAGGTTTCCACGGTGACTTCCAGCGGGTCATGGGTAGCGGACGCCGATGGCGGCACGATACGGTCAACGGCGGAGTCGACGAAGCCGATATGGGTTTCCACCCAGGCCTTATCTTCCTCCGCCAGGGCGTTAAATACGTGGCCTTTTAACTGCGTGGTGCCGCGCACCATATTTTCGCAGGCGATAATGTTCAGCGAGCGTTCGGTGCCCTGCGCTTTGCGCTTCGCCAGCCCTTTGGCGATGGCCGGGGCGATGCGCTCAAGGACCACGGGACCGACGGCAGTGGTCACCAGGTCGACGCTGGCGATCAGATCCACGACCTCGTCGCCAATGCTGCTGACGGCATTCACGCCGGAGACGGTATCCACCTGCTCATTTTCGCCAACGACGTGAACCTGGTAGCTATGACGGGCATTCAGGGCATCAAGTACGGTCTGATTAACATCGGCAAACGTCAGTTCGATGCCCGCGTCGGCCAGCAGTTTACCGATAAAGCCACGTCCGATATTACCTGCGCCAAAATGTAATGCTTTCATAGTAGTAACCTTCAATTAATGTTTTTACCTGAGAGGGCTGGGGTGAGGCTTTTCCCCTCACCCAAACCCTCTCCAAAAAGGAGAGGGAATGGACCGGTCTGTTTATTTATTCAGCAGCGCCAGTACGTCGTCGACGCTGGTGGTGTTCGCCAGTCGCTCAATCACCGTTTCGTCATCCAGCGCGTTGGTCAGGCTGGTAATCACCTGAATGTGCTCGTTGTTGCGGGCGGCGATGCCGATCACCAGGCGGGCAACATCGTCTTCATCTTCCCCAAAGCGCACCCCTTCCGGGTACTGGCAGAAGACGACGCCGGTTTTCAGCACGCGGTCTTTCGCTTCGATGGTGCCGTGCGGCACCGCGATGGACTCGCCAAGATAGGTCGAGGTCAGTTTTTCGCGGTCCAGCATCGCCTGCACATATTCCGGCTCGACGTAGCCGCCTTTCACCAGTTGCTCGCCGGCGAAGCGGATGGCTTCTTCTTTTGTGGCCGCTTTGCGACCGAGGAAGATGTTATCCGCACCCAGCTTGAACAGGTTTTTGTCAGTATCATCAAAGCTGTCTTTCAGGCTATCGGTGACTTTGACTTCGTTGTCGATGTGGCGCTGGGCCGCCACCAGACGCTCGGTCAGGCTGGTGTAGAGACCGCTGTCGAGGAAGTTGGTCAGCGAAATATGCTGCGCCTGCGGTACCTGGCGCATGGCGCGCTCGGTCAGGTCGCGGTGGGTGATCACCAGGTCAACATCCGGCGGCAGATTATTGATCGCGCTGTTGGTGACCGAGATGTTGCTCAGGCCGGCATCCTGCACTTTCTTGCGTAGTACCCCGGCGCCCATGGCGCTGGAACCCATCCCGGCGTCGCAAGCGACGATGATTTTCCGCACATGGCTGAGGTCGTTGGTGACATTGCCTGCCGCCAGCGGGTTGGCGCCTTTGGATTGCGCCTTCATGTCATGCATACGACGGGTTGCCGCTTCGATATCGTCTTCTTCTTTGACTTTGCTAGTCTTCAGCAGAACCGCAGAGACCACGAAGGAGACCGCCATCGCGGCGATAATGGCTGCGATGTTCGCGAAGTAGGCTCCTTTCGGCGTCATCGCCAGCACCGCCAGGATAGAGCCCGGGGAAGCCGGAGAGACCAGACCGCCGTTGAGGATGGTCAGGGTGAAGACACCGGTCATCCCGCCGAGGATAACGGCCAGGATCAGACGCGGGTTCATCAGCACGTACGGGAAGTAGATTTCATGGATACCACCCAGGAAGTGGATGATAGCCGCCCCGCCTGCAGACTGTTTAGCGCTGCCGCGGCCAAAGAACATGTACGCCAGCAGAACGCCCATCCCCGGACCCGGGTTCGCTTCAATCAGGAAGAAGATGGATTTACCCAGCTCGTGGGACTGCTGAATACCCAGCGGCGAGAAGATACCGTGGTTGATGGCGTTGTTAAGGAACAGGATTTTCGCCGGTTCCACGAAGATAGACGCCAGCGGCAGCATGTCGTGCGCCACCATGAAGTTAACGCCAGCCGCCAGAATTTTCGACAGAACTTCTACCGCCGGGCCGATGCCGAGGAAGGCAAGAATAGCGAGGATCATCCCGATGATGCCGGCGGAGAAGTTATTCACCAGCATTTCAAAACCGGATTTGATCTTACCGTCGACCCAGTTATCGAACTTCTTAATGCAGTAGCCGCCCAGCGGGCCGGCAATCATGGAGCCGAGGAACATCGGCATATCCGCGCCGACGATAACGCCCATGGTGGTGATCGCCCCGACCACGCCGCCACGTTCGCCGCCGACTAATTTACCGCCGGTGTAACCGATCAGCAGCGGCAGCAGGTAGGTGATCATCGGACCGACCAGCTTCGCCAGCGTTTCGTTTGGCAACCACCCTGTCGGAATGAAAAGCGCGGTGATGATACCCCACGCGATAAACGCGCCGATATTCGGCATCACCATATTGCTGAGAAAACGACCAAAGCTTTGCACTTTGATCTTGATATCGGATGACATAAAACACCCCTTCTTCTGTTTTGCGTATCGCGCAGGCTAAAAGCCCGAGGTTTGTTGTTAATGTGGCGGCAGAGGTAGCCGGGCCCTGATTGATAGTGCGAAATCTGGCACTGAATCGTTTAGCTGTCCAGCTAACGCCTTTTTATGTGATGTAGATCACATGAATATAGGGTGCGCGGTGGGTTTTGTAGTGATTGTGATCACATAATTGCTGTGTAAAAAAACAACAGACCGTCGTTTTTGCCGCTAATCTGCGATTTTGTGTGATATTTGTCACAATTTTGTTTCGTGTTTTTGTTGTTTGTTTGTGATTTTGATCACAAAGAATTTCGCGGTGGATTTTCGCCGCTGTGATCTCGGCCCGGTTTTGCGGCCAGGGCGAGGTGGCTGTGTAACTAAGCAACCATGTTGGTTAAATAACTTTTTTCCACCGGATGGCAAAAATGAAAGGGGTGAATTATGCTCAAATCAGCGGCCCGGATGTCAGTGGGGCGTGAATAAAATTTATATAAATTATTAGCGTAAAGCCGAGGGAATTATGTTTCTCAATTATTTTGCGCTGGGTGTTCTGATCTTCGTTTTTCTGGTCATTTTTTATGGGATTATCGTTATTCACGATATTCCTTATTTGATTGCCAAAAAACGCAACCACCCCCATTCCGATGCTATTCATGTCGCCGGATGGGTCAGTCTTTTTACTCTCCATGTCATCTGGCCGTTTTTATGGATATGGGCCACGCTGTACCAACCTGAGCGCGGCTGGGGCATGCAGCATAAGGCGAATACGGACCCCGACGAACCTGAAAAAGAAAGCGATATACAACAGCTTCGCCAACGACTGAGCGACCTTGAACATCAGGTGGCGGCCATCCAGCGGCCACAGTCCACCTCTGCGGCGGAGAAATAAACTATGGATCTGTTGATAATTTTGACCTACGTGGCTATCGCCTGGTCGATATTTAAAATTTTCAAAATACCGGTAAATAAATGGACAGTTCCCACCGCGGCGCTGGGGGGCGTATTTATTGTTAGCGCGCTTATTTTATTAATGAACTATAACCACCCTTACACCTTTCTGGCGCAAAAGGCGGTGATATCTATTCCTATCACGCCGCAGGTTACCGGAGTAGTTGACAGCGTCACCGACAAAGCGAATCAGCGCGTCAAAAAGGGCGAGGTGCTTTTTACTATTGACCCGGCGCGCTATCAGGCGCGGGTCGACCGTCTGCAGGCCGACCTGGTGACAGCGCTGCACAGTATTAACACCCTCAAGGCGCAGCTCTCTGAAGCCCAGGCCAACACCACCCGCGTATCGGCGGAACGCGATCGCTTATATAAAGACTATCAACGTTACCTGAAAGGGAGCCAGGCCCGGGTGAATCCGTTCTCAGAAAGCGACATCGATAACGCCCGGCAGAATTATCTGGCCCAGGACGCGCTGGTCAAGGCGTCGGTGGCGGAACAGGCGCAGATCCAGAGCCAGCTGGACAGCATGATCAACGGCGAGCAGTCGCAGGTGGTTAGCCTGCGCGCCCAGCTGGCGGAGGCGAAGTACAATCTCGACCAGACTACCGTGCGGGCGCCCAGCGATGGGTATATCACTCAAGTGTTGATCCGTCCGGGGACCTACGCTGCCTCGCTGCCGCTGCGGCCGGTGATGGTGTTTATCCCTGAGCAAAAAAGGCTGATCGTCGCCCAGTTCAGGCAAAATTCGCTGTTAAGGCTGGAGAAGGGCGACGACGCGGAAGCGGTGTTTAATGCCCTGCCCGGACAGGTATTCCACGGCAAACTGGTGAGCATTTTACCGGTGGTGCCGGGGGGAACCTATCAGGCGCAGGGGGCGTTGCAGTCGCTGACCGTGACGCCGGGCAGCGATGGCGTGCTGGCGACCATTGAGCTCGATCCGAATGCCGAAATCGATGCACTACCCGATGGCATCTATGCGCAGGTGGCGGTCTACTCCGACCATTTCGCCCACGTTTCGGTGATGCGTAAAGTGCTGCTGCGCATGACCAGTTGGATGCACTACCTCTATCTCGACCATTAATGCGATCGGCGGCAGTTTGAGCGGGATGCTCACCTGCCTTTTACCTCGCCCTGAGCCATACTCATATCTTTGTTGGCGATAAGGAGCAGGCTATGAAACTGATCGGCAGCTACACCAGTCCCTTTGTGCGCAAAATATCGGTGATCTTGCTGGAAAAGCGCATCCCTTTTGAATTTGTCAACGAATCCCCCTACAGCGAAAGCAACGGCGTGTCGCGCTATAACCCGCTGGGCAAAGTGCCGGCGCTGGTGACAGATGACGGCGAATGCTGGTTTGATTCTCCGGTTATCGCGCAGTATCTCGAGCTGCTGGGCGTGGCGCCGCCGATGATCCCCGCCGATCCCAGAGCCGCTCTCAGGATGCGCCAGCTTGAGGCGCTGGCAGATGGGGTGATGGAGGCCGCCCAGGCGCTGGTGCGCGAAAAAGCTCGCCCTGCGGCCCAACAGTCAGAGCAAGAGCTGCTCCGCCAGCGGGAGAAAGTGGCGCGCGGCCTCGACAGGTTGGAAGCCTGCGCGGCGGACGGAACGCTACGCGGCGACGAGGTCAATCTGGCGACCATCTCTACGGCCTGCGCCATTGCCTACCTGAACTTTCGCCGGGTGGCGCCGGGCTGGTGCGCCACCCGGCCGCAGTTGGTGAAGTTGGTGGATGTGCTGTTCCAGCGCGCCAGCTTTGCGCGCACCGAACCGCCGCGGACTTGACCCAGGCAGGTAACAGTTTGCGCAAGGAGGCGTTACAATCGCCGCTGATTGTTGACTCCCTCTCCCGTCGGGAGGGGGGAAAATAACTTACCGCCAGGCCCATTCATGACTACCGAAATTCGTGCGCTTTATACCCGGCTTCCGGCCATTGACCGCTTACTCCGCGACCCCGCTTTTTCCTCCCTGCTGGCGCAGCACGGCCATTCGCAGGTGGTGACGCAGCTGCGCCAGATGCTGGACGAGGCGCGGAAACAGATCCGCCAGTGTCAGACACTGCCTGACTGGAGCCATGACTGGCTGAGTGCCTGCGCGCAGCGGCTGACCGCCAGCCAGCAGAGCGCCCTGCGTCCGGTGTTTAATCTCACCGGTACGGTGCTGCACACCAATCTCGGGCGCGCCATCCAGGCTGAGGCGGCGGTGGAGGCGGTCGTCAGCGCGATGCGCGCGCCGGTGACGCTCGAATATGATCTCGACGACGCCGGGCGCGGCCATCGCGATCGCGCTATTGCCGATCTGCTGTGCCAGATCACCGGCGCGGAAGATGCCTGTATCGTGAACAACAACGCGGCGGCCGTGCTGCTGATGCTGGCGGCCACCGCCAGCGGCAGGGAGGTGGTGGTCTCCCGCGGCGAGCTGGTGGAGATCGGCGGGGCATTCCGCATTCCCGACGTGATGCGTCAGGCAGGTTGTCAGCTGCACGAAGTGGGCACCACCAACCGCACCCACGCCAAAGACTATCGCCAGGCGGTGAATGACAATACCGCCCTGCTGATGAAGGTCCACACCAGCAACTACAGCATTGAAGGCTTTACCAAAGCCGTCGACGAAGCGGAGCTGGCGGTCATCGGCCGCGAGCTGGACGTCCCGGTAGTGGCCGACCTGGGCAGCGGGTCGCTGGTGGATCTCAGTCAGTATGGCCTGCCGAAAGAGCCGATGCCGCAAGAGATGATCGCCGCCGGGGTGAGCCTGGTCAGTTTCTCTGGCGACAAGCTGCTCGGCGGCCCGCAGGCCGGAATTATCGTTGGCAAACGCGCGCTGATTGCCCGCCTGCAGAGCCATCCGCTGAAGCGGGCCCTGCGCGCGGATAAAATGACTCTCGCGGCGCTGGAAGCCACGCTGCGCCTCTATCAGCATCCGGAAGCGCTGCGGGAAACCTTACCGACGCTGCGCCTGCTCACCCGCCCGGCGGACGAGATCCGCCGGCAGGCTGAACGCCTGCAGCCTGCCCTGGCGGCACACTATGCTGATTTTGCCGTCAACGTGGCAGCCTGCCAGTCGCAGATTGGCAGCGGCTCGTTACCCGTCGACCGTCTGCCTGGCGCGGCGTTGACCTTTACCCCCCATGACGGCCGCGGCAGCCGGCTGGAGGCTTTGGCGGCCCGCTGGCGCAGGCTGCCATGCCCGGTGA
This sequence comes from Klebsiella sp. PCX, assembly GCF_021869705.1. NCBI lineage: Bacteria > Pseudomonadati > Pseudomonadota > Gammaproteobacteria > Enterobacterales > Enterobacteriaceae > Klebsiella > Klebsiella sp. PCX. The sequence continues at coordinate 4,981,198 of NZ_CP091527.1, read as the reverse complement.
TTGGCCGCATTTATGACGGCCGGCTCTGGCTGGATCTGCGCTGTCTGGAAGATGAAACCCGGTTTATGGAGATGTTGTTACGATGATTATTGCCACCGCTGGACATGTTGACCACGGCAAAACGACGCTGCTGCAGGCGATAACCGGCGTGAATGCCGATCGTCTGCCGGAAGAGAAAGCGCGGGGAATGACGATCGATCTCGGCTATGCCTACTGGCCGCAGCCGGACGGGCGGGTGCTGGGGTTTATTGACGTGCCCGGGCACGAAAAGTTTTTGTCCAACATGCTGGCGGGGGTGGGTGGGATCGACCATGCGCTGCTGGTGGTGGCCTGCGATGACGGGGTGATGGCGCAAACCCGCGAACACCTGGCGATCCTGCAGCTGACCGGAAAGCCGACGCTGACCGTGGCGCTCACCAAGACGGACCGCGTGACGGCCGCCCGGGTGGCGGAGGTTCAGGCGGAGGTCGAGCAGGCCCTGCGCGAACTTGGCTTTGACGCCGCCGCTTTCTTCCCCACCGCGGCGGTGGAAAACCTCGGTATTGCCGAACTGCGCAGCCATCTGCTGCAGCTTGCGGAGCGCCCCCATCCGCAGCAGCGGCGTTTTCGCCTGGCGCTGGATCGCGCTTTCACCGTCAAAGGGGCGGGGCTGGTGGTCACCGGGACGGCGCTCTCCGGCGAAGTACGGGTCGGGGATACCCTGTGGCTTACCGGCGTCAACACGCCGATGCGCGTCCGCGGTCTGCATGCCCAGAATCAAGCGGTTGAGCAGGCGCAAGCCGGGCAGCGTATTGCGCTGAACATTGTCGGCGATGCGCAGAAAGAGGCATTGCACCGCGGCGACTGGCTGCTCTCTTCCCCGCCGCCGGAGCCTGCAGAGCGGGTGATTGTCGAACTGCAGTGCCATACGCCGCTCAGCCAGTGGCAGCCGCTGCATATTCACCACGCTGCCAGCCACATCACCGGCCGGGTGTCGCTCCTTGAGGGCGACCTGGCGGAGCTGGTGCTGGATACCCCGCTGTGGCTGGCGGATAACGACCGGCTGGTACTACGCGATATCTCTGCTCGCTTGACGTTGGCCGGCGCACGAGTGGTGACGCTGGATCCCCCGCGCCGCGGCAAGCGTAAACCGGAGTATTTGCAGTGGTTGCACGCCCTGGCGGCGGTTGGCGCTGACGATGCGCAGGCCCTGGAGCTGCATCTGCAGCGGGACGCCGTCCGGCTTGAGCGCTTCGCCTGGGCTCGGCAGCTGAGTGAAACCGGAATGGCGGCCTTGATCCAGCGGCCTGACTATCTGCAGGCCGGACAGCGCTTGCTTAGCGCGCCGCTTGCCGCCCGCTGGCAGCGAAAATTGTTGGATGCCCTGGCGCGCTACCATGAACAGCATCGCGACGAGCCCGGCCCTGGCCGGGAGCGTCTGCGCCGCATCGCGCTGCCGATGGAAGATGAAGCGCTGGTGCTGCTGCTGATTGAGCAGATGCGCGAGAGCGGCTTAGTCCGCAGCCATCACGGCTGGCTGCATCTGCCCGAGCATAAAGCCGGGTTTACCGACGAGCAGCAGGCGGTCTGGCAGAAGGTGGAGACCCTGTTCGGCGATGATCCCTGGTGGGTGCGCGATCTCGCGCGCGAAGTCCATGTGGAAGAGTCCCTGATGCGCGCGGTGCTGCGCCAGGCGGCGCAGCAGGGGATAATTACCGCGATCGTCAAGGATCGTTACTACCGCAACGATCGCATTGTGCAGTTCGCCCAGCGGGTGCGCGAGCTGGATCAACTGCGCGGGTCAACCTGCGCGGCGGATTTTCGCGATACCTTAAACGTAGGGCGGAAGCTGGCGATCCAGATCCTGGAGTATTTCGATCGGATTGGCTTCACCCGCCGTCGCGGCAACGATCATATCCTGCGCGATAAGGCGTTGTTTCTGTAATCATTAACGCCTGCTCCCCGGCGGACAGCGAACGCTGTGTTGCCGGGGAAGAGGAGGTCGCGCTGTGCCGGGCCTTATTCGGCTTCCCGTACCCAGATACGCATTTCGCCTTCTCCGCGGTTTGCCCAGCTAAACCAGGGAATAAAGGTCAGCGTCTGTGAATGGGGGGTGGCCAGCGGGTGATCGTAGCTCCAGAGATTCTGCGCGTCGGCGTTTTCTGCATGTTTTCTGTAGCCTGGAGCCTGAATCAACATGTTGCGAGCAAACAGCCCCTTTCCTTCAAACACCGTGAACCTGGCATCGCGTGGCAGCAGCAGGTTATGCAGCGCTTCGCCGTTATCAGCTTGTTCGAGACAATAGACCAGTGGACCGCGCTGCAGCGCGACCTGGCCTGCCTGGTGACGAACAAGCGGATTGCCATATACCCGGCGAACCGGCATCGGCAAGGTAAGCATCAGGGTGTCACCTTCCTGCCAGAGATGATGGATATGCAGATAGCCCTGGCGAATATCCTGCGTGACCGGCGCGCCGTTCAGGGTGATGTGCGGACCCTCGCACCAGTCAGGTAGACGCAGCGCCAGCGTATGGTTCACTGTTGACGGTGATTCGATGACAATTTTGACCTGTTCCCGCCAGGGATAGTCACCGCTGATACGCAGGCGTAACGTCTTTTCCCCAACCGGGATCTCGACCTGATTGCCGACATAGAGATTGATATACAACGCCTCCTCGCGTGGCGTGTAGATATAATGCCCCAGTGAGGTCAGAAGACGAGCGATATTCGGTGGGCAGCAGGCACAGCCGAACCAACGCTGACGAACAGGCTTAACATGGTCATAAATATGATTGAATTTTAAAGACTTAGGCTGCACTTCCAAGGGGTTGACGTAAAAGAAATGTTTACCGTCCAGCGCCATACCGCCCAGAACGGTATTGTACAGCGCGCGCTCCATTACATCAGCATATTGGCTGTCGGCTTCCAGTTCCAGCATGCGGCGCGCGAACATCATCAGCCCGATAGAGGCGCAGCTTTCCGCATAAACGGTATCATTCGGCAGGTCGTAATCGCTGCTGAAGGCTTCCCCGCTGCTCTGTGAGCCAATGCCGCCCGTAATATACAGCTGACGCTGGACCATGTTTTTCCATAACCGCAGGCAATCCTGGCGTTTGCCTTCGTTCTTGCTCAGGCGCGCAAGGTGCGCTACGCCGGCCATTAAATAAACAAAGCGAACCGCGTGACCCACAGCGGTGGTCTGTTCGGCAAGCGGCAAATGCGCCTGGCTGTAGGGTTTATCCATCACCATCCACGCCGGCCCATAGGCATTCCAGAAGGAAGTTTTGCCGCGTTTTTCATACTCGATGTCATAGAAATGCGGCTGTGTCCCACGCTGTTCAACGAAGTAATTAGCCAGCGCCATATAGCGTGGTTCCTGAGTTACATCGTACAAACGCATTAACGCCAGCTCTATTTCAGGGTGTCCCGGGTAGCCGTGCAGTTGATTGTCGTCGGGACCAAACACGCTGTCGATATGATCGGCGAGGCGACATACCACCTCCAGCAGGCGGCGTTTACTGGTCGCCTGGAAGAATGCCACCCCAGCCTCAATCAGGTGACCGGCACAGTACAATTCATGGCATTCGGCGAGATTGGTCCAGCGTTCCCCGGGCGCTTTCACCGTAAAATAGGTGTTCAGATAACCATCTTCACATTGCGCGGCGGCAATCAGCTCAATCACCTCGTCGGCGGTTTTTTCCAGTTCCGCATCTGGCTTCTGGCACAATGACCAGGCGACGGCCTCCAGCCATTTCGCCACATCGCTATCCTGGAACACCATTCCGTAGAATTCTCCTGCCTGCTGACCTGCGGCGATACGGAAGTTTTCTATCGCATGGCTGGGCTCAGCCTCGGCGATCCGGTCATTGAGGGCCTCCCACTGGTAGGGAATGACGACATCACGCACCAGTTGCTGATACTGACCCAGAAACGGATCGTTAACTTTCAGTTTGTGCAGATCGACTTCCATGATTTCTCCTTAAGACTGAACGTGACGTGCGCGCAGATCGGCTGCAATACGCGACATCATGGGATTGTTGAGCTTGCAGGCGCGGATAGCGAAGGCCAGCAACAGATGGAACAGCGCGGGCAGCAGGGTTTCCATCGCCGTGATCCCCGATAGTGAGGATGGAGTCTGGTTGCTGGCGCCGGGTTGATAAGCGACGTAGATAAATACCAGGCTGATAATGCCCGCACTGGAGGCCCATGCCAGCTTGATAAAGAACAGGTTGAAAGCAAAGTTCATCCCCGACGAACGGACACCCGTCTTCCATTCGCCATAATCATCAGAGAAGGCCATCAACGAAAAATGCAGCGGTAGGGTAAAGCCCAGGATGATGCCATTGCCGAGAATGACCGCCAGCCACAGCGTTTGCCAGGACGGACCGGTGGGCAGGAACCACATTCCGACCGCCAGTAAGGCCAGTACCACATTGGTGTAGTAATAGAGCTTGACGGTATCAACGTGGCGCGACAGCCAATTGACGATCGCGGCGCCCAGAATCGAGGAAAAGGTGACCATGGTGAAAAACAGCGATGTATAGCCAGTAGAGCCGCCGAGTACATAGGTAATGAAGTACATGTAGCCGCCACCGCGAATGTTAAACACGTTGATCAACAGGAATGACATCGCCAGCATGAGTAACAGCTGATCGTTTTTACGCAGACCGGCGATATGTTCGCGCAGGGTGAATTTGCCGAGCATCTCCAGGGAAACACGCTCACGTACCCAGAAAAAGCAGCACAGAAACATCACCGCCGCGATGGCGCACAGTACGCCGACACCATACTGATAACCCTGGGCGGTATTCCCCTGACCGAGCGCTTTTACCAACCACGGCAGGCCCACGGAGACCAGGAATCCTGCCACGCCGCATAGTACAAAGCGCCATGCCTGGCAGGAGATCACCTCGCTATGGCGAGTGGTCATCGTATTAATGAGCGCGCAGTAAGGGACGTTAATCGCGGTATAGCTGACTGAAAGCAGCAGGTAAGTGCCGAAGGCCCAGGCGATTTTTACCCCCATGCCGGCATCCGGCACGGTAAAGGTCAGCACGCCGATCGCTGCAATAGGAACCGCAATCCATAGCTGCCAGGGGCGAAAACGTCCCCATCGGCTTTGGGTCCGATCGGCGAGGACGCCCATGATCGGATCGGAAATAGCATCAAACACGCGCAGCGCAAGGAACAGAGTACCGACCAGCGCCGGGGTGAGCCCAAAGACGTCAGTATAGAAAAAAGTGAGAAAGTTCATGATCAGGCAGGTGATGACCGTTCCACCGGCGTCGCCCAGACCATAGCCTATTTTTTCACGGAGAGATAATTTGTCGTCCTGCACGTGCTTCGTGAGGTCGCTTGTCGTAATCGGAGCCGTAGTCATAAATAACTCCCGAAAATAATGTTCAGAATTATTCCGCTGTCTGGCCGGCGGACATTTTTTGTCTTTTGCAAATACATTAATTATTTTGCACCGAATAAACGAGGCAACAAGGGAAGGGAAAAGTATAAAAAGAGAACGATTCCGACTTTGTCATAAAAGTGTGATTCCGATCCGGAAAGGCGTTAATTTATGATTAATAATCAGTTGGAAAGAGATGTTTTATCGTTTCGTTAGCGGAAAATTAAATATATATGCTTGAATTATCCATGTCTCTTCCGATTCGCGTACAAAATGGCGGCTTATTTATTTCCCGTGGCGTCGGCAGCCATCCGGCGCGTAAACTACAATCCTGGGAAATTATTTTTGTCGAAAAGGGAACGTTAACGATTTGCGAAGAGGATGAAATATTTAACGTTAATGCAGGGGAAAGTTTATTGCTGTGGCCAGAACGTTCTCATGTTGGGGTGGGAGAATTTCCCGCCGACCTGAAATTTTATTGGCTGCATTTTGAAGTACTGACGGAGAGTGTCCGGTCTCTGCCGCCAGCGCTGCTTAACGTTCCGCAACATACCCGCGTCAGCGATCCACAATACATTATTTCGCTGTTTCGCCAGTTTCTTCGTGAACAGGAGAACATTCACCGCAGCCTGGCGCTGGAGCTCCTGTTATTGCTAATACTGCAGCAGATTGCTGCGGCGGCAAGCGAAAAACCGGACGACAGTCCCGGCGCTGCGCTGGCCTGGAAAGCGCAGCAGATCATCCATACCCGTTACCACTTGCCTGTTTCAGCCTCGACGCTGGCGAAAGAGCTGCACTGTAATGCTGACTATTTAGGACGCGTGTATCGTCACGTTTTCCGCGTGACGTTGACCGAAGCGATCCATCGTCAGCGGGTCAGAGCGGCGGAAAAGCTGTTGATCAGCGATTCACTGTCGTTGACCGAAGTCGCGGGTCAGTGTGGCTTTAATGACGTCGGTTATTTTCGCAAGATCTTTCGTAAGCACACCAGCCTCACGCCTGCCGCCTGGAAGCGCCGCTACTGTAAGGAGCACATTAATTCAGCGTAATGAAAAATCAGTTGTGCTAGTGACTAAAAACAGCGCTGATTCCATTCAGGATCAAAGCGCGGGCAGGGACTATTCTGGCACCCTGCGGTTTTATCCCCAGGGAGCAGAGGATGAACCGGTTTCTTATTGCTAATGCCCAACAGTGTATTGGCTGTCGTACCTGTGAAGTGGCCTGCGCGGTGGCGCACCAGCAGGCGCAGGATGTGTCCATGCTGTCGACAAGCCATTTCGCGCCGCGGATCCGGGTGGTGAAAAGCGGCGAGATATCAACGGCGACGGCCTGTCGGCAGTGCGAGGATGCGCCCTGCGCCAGCGTCTGCCCGCAGGGGGCGATTCGTCTGGAGGAGGACGTCTGGTGGGTCGATCAGCGCCGCTGCATCGGCTGTAAAAGCTGCATGGTGGCCTGCCCGTACGGCGCGATGACCGTCACGGTGGTGAACCAGCAGGCGCAGGCGCTGAAATGCGATTTATGCCACCACCGCGCCGAGGGGCCGGCCTGCGTAGCCGCCTGCCCGACGCAGGCGCTGCGGGTGATGGCTCCCGCGGAGCTGGAGGCGCTATGCGCGCAAAAACGCCAGCGGCTTGCGCTGGCGTGAGCGGGTCCGCCGACGGACGTTACCCGTCAGCAGCGTCAGGAATTACGCTTCCTGTTCGCGCCAGGCGAATTCAACCTCTTCGGCGAGAATTTTCACCCCGGCCTCGATTTTTTGCGGGTCCGGCACATAGTTCATGCGCATGCACTGGTGGGTATGCGGCCACGGTTTATCGAGTCCCGGGAAGAAGTAATCCCCCGGCACCATCAGCACGCCGCGCTTTTTCAGCCGCTGATACAGCAGCTCGGTGGAGATCGGCAGATCCTTAAACCACAGCCAGAGGAAGATCGCCCCCTCCGGTTTGTGAATAAGGCAGCGCTCCTCCGGCAGATAGCGGCGAATAATGGCGATGGTCTCCTGCACCCGCTGGTAATAGAAGGGTTTGATCACTGTCTCTGACAGGCGCAGCAGATCCTGACGTTTAATCATTTCACACATCATTGCCGGCCCGATACCGCCGGGCGCGAGGCTGATAATGCCGTTCATGTTGCTGATGGCGGTAATGATTTTCTCGTTGGCGATGATAATCCCGCAGCGGCTGCCCGGCAGGCCGAGCTTGGACAGGCTCATACACAGCACGATGTTCGGATTCCACAGCGGTCGGGCGTTGCTGAAGATTATGCCCGGGAACGGCACGCCGTAGGCGTTATCAATCACCAGCGGGACCCCGTGCTGATTCGCCAGCGCATCCAGTTTGATCAGCTCTTCATCAGTGATGACGTTGCCGGTCGGGTTGGTGGGACGCGAGACGCAGATCATCCCGGTCTCCTCCGTCACCTGCAGATGCTCAAAATCAACGTGGTACTTGAACTGGCCTTCCGGCAGCAGTTCGATATTCGGCCGGGTGGCAACGAACAGATCCTCTTCCAGGCCGGCATCGGCATAGCCGATATATTCCGGCGTCAGCGGGAACAGCACCTTGCGGGTGGTGCCATCTGCCCGACGCCCTGCGAACAGATTAAATAAGTAGAAAAATGCGCTCTGACTGCCGTTTGTTAGCGCAATATTCTGTGGTTCTATCTCCCAGCCCAGTTCGTCGCGCAGCATCTTCGCCAGCAGGCTCAGCAGCTCGCTCTTGCCCTGCGGACCATCATAATTACAAAGCGCATCAAGGGCTTTGCCATTATCCAGCATGTCGGAGAGCAACTGCTGGAAGTAGTCATTCATCTCCGGGATCTGAGCGGGGTTGCCGCCGCCCAGCATAATAGCGCCCGGCGTGCGCAGACCGTCATTAAGGTCTTCCATCAGGCGGGTAATGCCTGAATGACGGGTGAATTTGTCGCCGAAAAGGGAAAATGTCATCGCGAATCGTCTGTCGGTGGTTCTGGAAAGTGGCTAACCATAACGCCAGCGCCAGCGTGGTGCAAATCGAAGGGAAGAGGGGTATTTTTGTTTTTATCCTGTGAATCGATATTTTATCAGCGTATTGTTCTGAATGGCTCCCCGCCGGGCAGGGAGCCACTCCTGTATTACTGCTGTTGTCCGGCCCAGATGACCATCACTTTGTCTTCACCGCTCTCGCGCACGAATCCGTAACCCCGCGGCATCGACAGCGTTGTCTGTTTGCCCATGCCGATCGCCGGATGGCGCGCGCGGAACTGGCCAATCTTCTGCCAGTGGGTAACGCTGCGGGCCGCTTTACCGTTAACATCCTGCCAGTTCATCTCTGAACGGGTGCCCTGCAGCGGGTCCGAGCCGGTGGGGCCGAGCGGGCGCGACGACTCGTCACCATAGAAGATCTGCACGGCGCCAGGGGCCAGCAGCAGCAGCTCTGCCGCCGTGGTGCCACCTTCGCGGAACAGGCGCGTATCGTGTGAGGAGAGGTAGCTCAGCACGTTGAAGCTCTGCAGCTTGTCCGCCATTTGCTGCCAGGTGAGGTCAATGTTGGCCATGCAGGTCGCCGCTTTCGCCGCCTGGTCCTGATAGTCGAAATTGATCATCGCATCAAAACCGTGGCGATAGTAATCGCTCTCCATCACCCCGTGTCCCCAGGCTTCCCCGGTCATCCAGAACGGCGCCGCATCCAGCGCTTTATCCGGATTGGCTTTTTTCCACTCCGCCAGCGCGGCGGTGGCTTGGGTTTTTAACTGCTGCCAGGCATCCATCTCCACATGTTTAGCGGTATCGACGCGGAAGCCGTCGATGCCGTAGTCGCGCACCCACTGGCTCAGCCAGTGCGTCAGGTAGTCGCGCGGCGTATAGCCCGGGATCGCCTTCGCCGCAGTGTCCGGTTTATGGCTATAGAAGTTCGGCAGGCCCGACGCCTCCTTCGATTCGGTTTTCAGGTCCGGCAGGAAGGCCAGCGACATGGTGAGGTCGTCATAGCCCGGGTTGTCGTAATCGCCGATATCGGTGCGGATCCACTTCTTACCCCACCATTTCTCCCAACCGGCCTTGTCGCTGAAGTTGATATAGTCGTTAAAGCTGTGCCAGGTCTGGCCCGCGCCGGGCTTCCAGTCCGTCCAGCGCTCGCCGAGGGTTTTTTTCAGCTCATCCCCTTGCAGATACAGGGAGCCGAACTGGAACTCCTGCATGTCGGCCAGGGTGGCGTAACCGGTATGGTTCATCACCACGTCGAACAGAATACGTATTCCGCGCTTATGCGCTTCATCCACCAGCCGGCGGAGATCCGCTTCGGTCCCCATGTTGGCGTCCAGTTTCGACCAGTCCTGAGTGTAATAGCCGTGGTAGGCGTAGTGCGGGAAATCGCCTTTCGTCCCGCCGCCTACCCAGCCGTGGATCTGCTCGAGCGGGGAGCTGATCCACAGGGCATTGACCCCCATCTGCTGCAGATAATCCAGCTTGCTGGTTAATCCCTGCAGGTCGCCGCCGTGGAAGGTACCTATCTCCTGCATGCCGTCTTTATGTCGGCCATAGCTATTGTCGTTGGCCGGGTTACCGTTCACGAAGCGGTCGGTCAGGACGAAGTAGACGGTGGCGTTGTGCCAGTCGAACGGCGCCGGCGCGGCCGTCTCGGCGCGTTCAAGCAGCAGCAGGCCATTGCTGCCGAAGGCGGGCTGCAGAGTGATTTTGCCGCCGCTGACGGTCGCGACATTGCCGCTGTAAAAATCGCGAACCTTACTGCCCTCGGCGAAGGTTTTGCTAACGTCGATGGTCAGAGGTTTTCCATCCCACTTCGGACACTGGCGGATCTGCGGCGCCGCGGCGCTGGCCTCTTTTTCCTCCAGCGAAATCATCATCGTCGGCGTGCCGGAGCGGGTATCCACCTCCAGGGTATACAGGCCCTGGCGGAAGATGCGCCATTGCGGCGGCGTGCCGCGACAGGGTTCCATGGAGAGCATCTGGTTGAGCTTAATGCCGCCGGAAGGCTGCCAGCACTGTTGGTCAAAATTTAGCTGCAGGGGACGTGTACCCTTCTCAACCACTTTCTGGCTGATGAAGCGGCCCGTCCCTTCTTCGGTGAAAGCAGGGAAGTCGGCGGTGGTCCAGGCGGCAAAGGCCATCCCAGGCACGAATAACGTGGCAAGCGCAGCGAGTTTCATTGCGGGATCCTTGAGCGGTTTTTATCTAGTGTGCCTTGTTGCCGCAAGGGTGAACTCCTCCCGGCGGACGTTTTGCCAGGAGGATGAAAAGGGGTGAGTGACACCGCTCAAAAAATAGGCTAAAAATGAGACGAAGCTAGCATTTTCGCGCTGGCGATGCGGCGCAGAAACCGATTTCAGATGACAGCAATTCGGAATTGGACTATTTCTGTTGATGCCCTCAGTGCGTATTTTTGATACTATTAGCGATTCAGCTATCGTTTTTTTGTGAAAAACAAGGTGTTGGAATGCATATATCCGACCAGGAGACCTGATGATATCGAATCCCATACGACGATATGGGGCCGCCATACTTATGTTACTAACCTGCGTCTTTTCAGGTAGTGTGTTGGCAACAACGCACACAGCAACAAAGAGTCATAAAGCCCCAACGGTTAAGAAGATCAGTAGTACTAAGGTAAGCAGTAAACAAGAGTATTCTCGCAATAGTGTAAAGAGCAGTTCACTTCCTGACTTGCGAAAATACCCTTCCGGAACACCAAGGAAAAAAGCGTTTCTCCGGACGGTCATGCCTTATATTACCAAGCAGAATCAGGCGATTACTGCGGATCGTAACTGGCTTGTATCCAAGCAGTACGATGCTCGCTGGTCGCCGAGCGAAAAGGCGCGCCTGAAAGATATCGCGACGCGTTACAAGGTGAAGTGGTCAGGCAATACGCGTCATGTGCCATGGAACGCGCTGCTTGAGCGTGTCGACATTATTCCGAACAGCATGGTTGCGACCATGGCGGCGGCGGAAAGTGGCTGGGGTACCTCTAAGCTGGCGCGTGAGAACAACAATCTGTTCGGCATGAAGTGCGGCGCTGGTCGCTGCCGCGGCGCGATGAAAGGCTACTCGCAGTTTGAGTCGGTGGAGCAGTCGGTGCAGGCTTACGTCACCAACCTGAACACCCACCCGGCCTATTCCTCTTTCCGCAAATCGCGCCTGCAGCTGCGTAAGGCGGATCAGGAAGTAACGGCCAGCACCATGATTCATAAGCTGAAGGGGTATTCGACCAAAGGGTCGAGCTACAACAACTATCTCTTCGCGATGTATCAGGATAACCAGCGGTTAATTGCCGCGCACATGTAATGTGCTTACCTACGTCATTATTAATGCCCGGCGCGCAAGCCCGGGCATTTTTCTTTGCTCTCTACATCATGACTTCACTGTGCCGGTCACGGTACTCCTTCGGCGTCACGTCGTACTCCTTCTTAAACACCGAATAAAAATATTGCAGCGATGGGTAGCCGCACATCTGTGAAATCTCATTGATCGACAGGCTGGTGGACACCAGCAGGCTGCGCGCCTTTTCCAGTTTTTCGCTGTGGATCACCGTGTGGATGGTCTCCCCCACTTCCTCTTTAAAGCGTTTCTCCAGGTTGGAGCGTGAAATGCCGACGGCGTCGAGCACCTGCTCCACCTTGATGCCTTTGCAGGCGTTGTTGCGAATGTAATGCATCGCCTGAATCACGGAGGGGTCGTTTAACGACCGGTAGTCGGTGGAGCGTCGCTCAACGACGCGCATCGGCGGGATCAGCTGGCGCTGCAGCGGGAGCGCCTCGTTATTCAGCAGCCGGTGGAGTAATTTTGCCGCCTGATAACCCATCTGGCGGGTGCCCTGGGCGACGGAGGAGAGGGCGACGCGAGAGAGATAGCGGGTCAGCTCTTCGTTATCGATGCCAATAACGCACAGTTTCTCTGGCACCGGGATATGCAGCAGCTCGCAGGCCTGCAGGACGTGGCGGGCGCGGGCGTCGGTGACGGCGATGATGCCGGTTTGCGGCGGCAGCGTTTGCAACCAGTCGGCGAGCCGGTTTTGCGCGTGCTGCCAGTTTTCCGGCGCCGTCTCCAGCCCCTGGTAGACCACGCCGCGATACTTCTCCTTCGCCACCAACTGGCAGAAGGCGTACTCGCGCTCTACTGCCCAGCGTTTACCGCTGGAGGTGGGGAGTCCGTAAAACGCGAAGCGGTGTACTCCTTTTTCCTTCAGATGAAGAAAGGCGCTTTCCACCAGCGCGGCGTTGTCCGTGGCGATATAGTGGACCGGCGGGTACTGCTCTGGCTGATGATAAGAGCCGCCGACGCCGACGATGGGGACGTTGACATCGGCCAGTAGCTTTTCGATTTCGGGATCGTCATAGTCGGCGATAACGCCATCGCCTAACCACTCTTTGATGTTTTCGATTCGCGCCCGAAAATCCTCTTCAATAAAGATATCCCACTCCAGCTGGGAGGCCTGCAGATACTCGCCGACACCCTCAACCACCTGACGGTCATAAGCTTTGTTGGCGTTGAATAACAGCGTAATACGGTGACGCTTTTCAAACATAGATGATGTTCCTGCTCTAACCCCGGTCATACCCCTTCATTCATGATGTTGCCGATGGCCTGGCTTTCTCATTCACCCCGGCCACGTACGCGATACGCGGCCGGGATGCGCCGTCTGCAACCCGAATGCTGTTGGGTATACACTACCGGCTAATGCCCGAGATATTTCAAGCGCCTTATGGCGAAGTTTGGCGGTAGCGCAAAGAATTCAGACATTCTTCAGAGAGCGCTTCCTTACGCGCGCCGCTTGGTGGCGGAGTCCATCCACACCGCCAGCAGCAAAATGGCGCCTTTGACGATATATTGCCAGAAGGTGGCGACGTCCATCATGCTCATGCCGTTATCCAGGGCCGACATAATAAACGCCCCCATTACCGCCCCGGCGACGCTGCCGATCCCGCCCGCCAGGCTGGTGCCGCCGATAACGCAGGCGGCGATGGCGTCCAGTTCGGCGATGTTGCCCGCCGAGGGCGACCCCGCGCCGAGGCGCGAGCTGAGGATCAGACCAGCAATGGCGACCATCAGGCCGTTAATGGCAAACACCGCCAGCTTGGTACGCTCGACGTTAATCCCGGACAGGCGTGCCGCCTCCAGGTTGCCGCCGATGGCGTAGATGCGGCGGCCAAAGGCGGTACGAGTGGCCATGAACAGCCCTGCCAGCAGCAGGGCGGCGAGGATCAGTACCGGCGTCGGCACACCGCGATAGTCATTGAGCAGCCAGATTGCGCCCAGCACAATCACCGCGGTAATGGCCTGGCGGCCAACAGCGGCGGTGGAAGACGCGGTCGCGAGACCTAACGCCTGCCGGCGCATCCGTCCGCGCCACTGCCAGATAATGAACGCCGCCATGCCGACAACGCCGATGCCAAAGCCAATGCCATCTGGCAGGTAGCTTTGGCCGATCTGCGCCATCGCCGGGCTGGTGGGCGAGACGGTGGTCCCGTTGGTGATGCCGATCAGAATGCCGCGAAACGCCAGCATCCCGGCGAGGGTGACGATAAACGAGGGAACCTTACGATAGGCCACCCACCATCCGTTCCACGCGCCGAGCAGCAGGCCCATCACCAGCGTCACCAGAATGGTGAGCGGCAGCGGCCAGCCGAGCCAGACGTCAAAGATCGCTGCCGCGCCGCCGAGAAGCCCCATCATCGAGCCAACGGACAGGTCGATTTCTGCCGAAATAATCACAAACACCATGCCGACGGCGAGGATGCCGGTGATGGCCGTCTGGCGCAGCAGGTTGGAGATATTGCGTGCGCTCAGGTAGGCGCCATCGGTAACCCAGGTGAAAAACAGCATAATGACGACGATCGCGGCGATCATCACGAAGACCTGGAGGTTAAGCCCCTTCAGCGCCGGCAGGGCGGTAGGGGCGGTTGGAGTAAGTTTGATTTCAGACGACGTGTTCTTCGACATGGCGTTCGCTCCTCAGCGCGGCTTCCATCACCTGTTCCTGGGTCAGATGTTGATTAACCAAATTGGCTTTTAGCCTGCCTTCGTGCATGACCAGCACCCGATCGCTAAGACCAAGCACCTCGGGCAGTTCGGATGAAATGACAATGACCGCGATGCCCTGCTGCACCAGCTGGTTAATCAGTTTATAAATTTCATACTTCGCCCCGATATCGATGCCGCGGGTGGGTTCGTCGAGGATCAGAATGCGCGGATTAAGCAGCAGACAGCGGGCCAGAATCGCCTTTTGCTGGTTGCCACCGCTCAGGCGGCCAATCGCCAGCTCCGGCGATGAGGTTTTAATTTTCAATCGCTGAATGGACTGCTCAATACAGTGCTGCTCGGCGGCGTCGTCCAGGCTGCTCATCGCGCCGGTGAACTGGCTGAGCGCTGCCAGGGTAATGTTCTTACCTACCGCCATTACCGGCACGATACCGTCTTTTTTGCGGTCTTCCGGCACCATGGCGATGCCGTGGCCAATGGCCTGCTGACAGTTAGTGATGCTGACCGGCTGGCCATCAATAAAAATCTCCCCCTGCCAGCGCCCCGGCCAGACGCCGAACAGGCACTGCACCGCCTCGGTCCGTCCGGCGCCGACCAGCCCGGCGATGCCAAGGATTTCCCCGCGACGCAGGGAAAACGAGACGTCGTTGACCCGTTTAATATGACGGTTTACCGGGTGCCAGGCGGTCAAGTGTTCGACCCGCAGGATCTCCTCGCCGTGGGCGTGCGGTTCGCTGGGATAGAGCGCGGTGAGCTCCCGGCCAACCATCATGGTGATGATGTCGTCTTCGCTCATGCCGCTGGCGTCGCGAGTGCCGATGTGCTGGCCGTCGCGGATCACGCAGATTGTATCGGAGATCGCTTTGACCTCATTGAGCTTGTGCGAAATATAGATGCAGGCGATATCGTGGTTTTGCAGATCGCGAACGATCGCCAGCAGCGTCGCGGTCTCTTGTTCGGTTAAGGAGGCGGTCGGTTCGTCGAGGATCAGCAGGCGAACCTGTTTATTCAGCGCCTTGGCGATCTCCACCAGCTGCTGCTGACCGAGGCCGAGGTCGCCGACGCGGGTGTCGGGCGAAATGGGCAGATTGACCTGCGCCAGCAGCTTCTGGCAGCGCAGCGTCATGGTTTCATAATCCAGCAGACCGTGGCGGGAGATCTCGGCGCCGAGGAAAATGTTCTCCAGCACGGTGAGATGTTTCACCAGCGCCAGCTCCTGATGAATAATGGCGATGCCTTTGCGTTCGGTATCGCGAATATGGTTTGCCTGCAGCGTTTCGCCGGCAAAAATAACCTCCCCCTCATAGCTTCCGTGCGGATAGATACCGCACAGCACTTTCATCAGCGTCGATTTTCCCGAACCATTTTCACCGCATAACGAGACCACCTCGCCAGCGTTCAGGCGCAGGCTGACATTATCCACGGCCTTAACGGCGCCGAAGGTTTTGGTGATGTTCTTCATTTCGAGTAGCCAGGCCATAAAGACTCCGAAAAGTGATATCCGGCGGGATGAAAATGACGCCCCGCAGCGGGGCGTCAGCCATTACAGTTCACTCTTTTTATGGAAACCGTCTTTAATCACCGTGGCGTCGATATTCTCTTTATTCACTTCAATTGGCGTTAACAGGCGCGAAGGGACATCTTTTAAACCGTTATTCAGCGTAGTGTCAGACTTCGGCTGCTTATCGTTGCCCAGCTCAACGGCGATTTCGGCGGCGTTGGTGGCCAGGGTGGTAATCGGTTTATAGACGGTCATCGTCTGGGTACCGGAAATAATGCGCTTCACGCCCGCCAGGTCAGCATCCTGACCGGAGATCGCCACTTTGCCGGCCAGCCCCTGGGCGGTTAAGGCCTGGATGGCGCCGCCGGCGGTGGCGTCATTGGAGGCAACCACGGCGTCGATTTTGTTATTATTCGCCGTCAACGCGTTTTCCATTATTTTCAGCGCGTTTTCCGGCAGCCAGCCGTCAACCCACTGATCGCCGACAATCTTAATTTTGCCCTCATCGACATACGGCTTGAGGACCTTCATCTGCCCGGCGCGGAACAGTTTGGCATTATTATCCACCGGCGAACCGCCCATCAGGAAATAATTACCCTGCGGCACTTTGTCGACCAGGCTTTGCGCCTGCATTTCGCCGACTTTTTCATTGTCGAAAGAAATATAAAAATCAATATCAGCATTATTAATCATGCGATCATAGGCCAGGACTTTAATACCTTCCTGTTTGGCCTCTTTAATAACGTTGCTGAGTACCTGACCGTTATAAGGAATAATGACTAAGACATCGACGCCGCGGTTGATCATGTTTTCAATTTGCGACATTTGCGTTTCTTCATTGCCATTGGCGGACTGAACAAAAACTTTGGCGCCTAAGGATTCCGCTTTATTGACGAAAATATCGCGGTCTTTCTGCCAGCGCTCCAGACGCAGATCGTCGATGGCCATGCCAATCTTCACTTCTTTCGCCATCCCCGCCATGCTGGCGAGCAGGAGGGAGCTGGCGCAAAGCGTAAGGCAAAGGTTCTTTATCTTCATAATAACGATACCTTTTTTGTAAGGGTAGGTAAGACGAACGGAAAATAATGTTTGATACATGAGGTTGCGGATACGTTACAGATTCTTAACGCGGAAAGCAGGGCTGGCAATTACCGGTTTTTATTTTGCGGTTATGAAATTTCGTTTAATGCGTAAATTATGACGGCGATCGTATTTTATTCATGCACACTCTTATTATTGCACTGGACTTCTCTGACAGGACGGCAGAAGAACGAGCAGATATTATTTTTTGCGAGCTAGCGCACGTTTGTGGATTCTCTCAATGGCGGTGTGAAATAACGTAATTGAGGAAGATGAAAGCGAAATTCTATATTGGCTTAAACCCGTCATACTTCAAGTTGTAGGTGTGTTGGTGACATTCGTTGCTTCGCCCCTTGGTTATCGGGGACTCGCGCTCCTGCCGCCTTCCTGCAACTCGAATTATTTAGGGTACCTGATTGGTTATTCGCCGCATCTCTGAATATGGAGTTCTCTATGCAGACCTATTTCGATCAACTCGATCGCGTTCGTTACGAAGGCCCGAAATCCACTAACCCGCTGGCTTTCCGTCATTACAACCCGGATGAACTGGTGCTGGGCAAACGGATGGAAGATCATCTGCGTTTTGCGGCCTGTTACTGGCACACTTTCTGCTGGAATGGCGCCGATATGTTTGGCGTGGGCTCCTTCGATCGCCCATGGCAGCAGCCTGGCGACGCCCTGGAGATGGCCAAACGCAAAGCCGATGTGGCGTTCGAATTTTTCCATAAACTCAACGTGCCTTACTACTGCTTCCACGACGTTGACGTCTCGCCGGAAGGGAGTTCGCTCAAGGAGTACAGCAATAACTTCGCCCGGATGGTCGAGGTACTGGCGGAGAAGCAGCAGCAGAGCGGCGTCAAGCTTCTGTGGGGGACCGCAAACTGCTTCACCAACCCGCGCTACGGCGCTGGCGCGGCCACCAACCCGGACCCGGAAGTGTTCAGCTGGGCGGCCACCCAGGTGGTCACCGCCATGAATGCCACCCATCAGCTGGGCGGCGAAAACTATGTTCTGTGGGGCGGTCGCGAGGGCTATGAAACCCTGCTGAATACCGACCTGCGCCAGGAACGTGAACAGATTGGCCGCTTTATGCAGCTGGTGGTGGAGCATAAGCACAAAATCGGCTTTAAAGGCACGCTGCTGATCGAGCCCAAACCGCAGGAGCCTACCAAGCATCAGTATGATTATGATGCCTCTACCGTTTACGGCTTCCTCAAGCAGTTTGGCCTGGAAAAAGAGATTAAACTGAACATTGAAGCCAACCATGCGACCCTCGCCGGCCACTCGTTCCATCATGAGATCGCGACGGCCATCGCGCTGGGGCTGTTCGGTTCCGTCGACGCCAACCGCGGCGATCCGCAGCTGGGCTGGGATACCGACCAGTTCCCGAACAGCGTCGAAGAGAACGCGCTGGTGATGTATGAAATTCTCAAAGCGGGCGGCTTCACCACCGGCGGCCTCAATTTTGATGCGAAAGTGCGCCGTCAGAGCACCGACAAATACGATCTGTTCTATGGCCATATCGGCGCGATGGATACCATGGCGCTGTCGCTGAAGGTCGCGGCGCGGATGATCGAGGACGGTGAACTGGATAAACGCGTGGCCAAACGCTACGCCGGCTGGAACGGCGAGCTGGGGCAGCAGATCCTGAACGGGCAGATGACCCTCAGCGACATTGCCCAGTATGCCGTTCAGCATCAGCTGGCGCCGCAGCATCGCAGCGGCCAGCAGGAACAACTGGAAAACCTGGTCAACCATTATCTGTTTGACAAGTAATCATGCGGCGGCGCCCGGCGTGACCGGGGTCGCCACCAGGATGCTCTGTTCGCGCCACGCTCAGCCGTGGCGCGCGTTTAAGGAGAGGGAGTATGTATATCGGCATCGATCTGGGGACATCGGGCGTCAAAGCCATTCTGCTCAATGAGCAGGGTGATGTGGTGGCATCGCATACCGAAAAGCTTACCGTCTCGCGTCCGCATCCGCTGTGGTCGGAACAAGATCCCGAGCAGTGGTGGCAGGCGACGGACACGGCGATGAAAGCCCTGGGCGCGCAGCATAGTCTGCGCGACGTGAAGGCGCTGGGGATCGCCGGGCAGATGCACGGCGCCACCCTGCTGGATAAATCGTTACAGGTGCTGCGTCCTGCCATTTTATGGAATGACGGCCGCTGCGGCGAAGAGTGCCAGCTGCTGGAGGAAAAAGTCAGCGCTTCCCGGCAGATCACCGGCAACCTGATGATGCCGGGCTTTACGGCGCCGAAGCTCTTGTGGGTGCAGCGCCACGAGGCGGCGGTGTTCAGCCAGGTCGATAAAGTGCTGCTGCCGAAGGATTATCTGCGTCTGCGGATGACCGGCGAGCTTGCCAGCGATATGTCTGACGCCGCCGGTACCCTGTGGATGGACGTCGCCCGACGCGACTGGAGCGATGAGATGCTCGCCGCCTGCGATCTCAGCCGGGACGCGATGCCGGCCCTGTTTGAAGGCAGCGACGTCACCGGGCAGCTGCGCCCGGAGGTGGCGCAGGCGTGGAATATGCCACAGGCGCTGGTGGTGGGGGGCGGCGGCGACAACGCCGCCGGCGCGGTCGGGGTTGGCATGGCCGATGCCGGTCAGGCGATGCTGTCGCTGGGCACTTCAGGTGTGTATTTCGCGGTCAGCGAAGGATTCCTCAGCAAGCCTGAAAGCGCGGTGCATAGCTTTTGTCATGCGCTACCGGGCCGCTGGCATTTGATGTCGGTGATGCTCAGCGCGGCCTCCTGTCTGGACTGGGCGGCGAAATTAACCGGTCTCGCCAGCGTGCCGGCGCTGATTGCGGCGGCGCAGTCAGCCGACGAGAGCGCCGGTCCGGTGTGGTTCCTGCCCTATCTGTCGGGCGAACGCACGCCGCACAACAACCCGCAGGCCAAGGGCGTCTTCTTCGGCCTGACGCATCAGCATGGGCCGGCAGAGCTGGCGCGGGCGGTGCTGGAGGGGGTGGGCTATGCGCTGGCGGACGGTATGGACGTGGTACACGCCTGCGGCATCAAGCCGCAGAGCATCACCCTTATCGGCGGCGGGGCGCGTAGCGCTTACTGGCGACAAATGCTGGCGGATATCAGCGGCCAGCAGCTCGATTACCGTACCGGGGGCGACGTCGGCCCGGCGCTGGGGGCGGCCAGGCTGGCGCAGCTGGCGGTGCACGGCGAAACCGACCGCGCCGGGCTGTTGACGCCGCTGCCGCTTGAGCAAGCGCATCGCCCGGACGATCGCCGAGTGGCCCACTATGCGCCGCAGCGGGAAACCTTCCGCCAGATTTATCAGCAGCTGAAACCGCTGATGTCATAGCCTCAGTCCGTCCGGCAGCGCCGGGCGGATTACTCCCCTGAATGCCCAAGCTGCATTCATCCAAAACACGTATTTATTAATTCCGAAATGTCAGCTTTGCTGCACCTGGCCTGCGCCATCGCCGGGCGGTTCGGTCATAATCAGCGCGTGTCGACAGGGAGGAGCGATGAATATAAAACGCAGTATTGCCAGAGGGATGATGGCAGCAGGGTCGCTGGTTTATCTGCTGGGTATCTGGCGGACCTGCCCGCTGTTTAGCGGTAAAGGTTATTTTCTTGGCGTACTGGTGATGGGGATGTTTGCCGTCCTCGCCCATCAGCGCGCCAGACGGTGGCAGGGGCAGGACGACGGATTTATCGCGTTATGCCGGCTGGTGTTGCTGCTGTCGGCGGGCCTGCTGCTGGTGGGCGCCTGGCATGTGCCGGCAGACTGGTATGAAAAAGCCGTCTATATCGCGGCGTGGTTTGTCTGCTTATACGGCGCATCTGCGACCCCCGAACGGACCCGCGTCGCCCGCGCGGTGCAAAAAACGGAATAGGCGCCCGGTTGTCCGGTGCGCCGGGCCGTTAGCTGACCAGCCGGCGGCGATCAACCCGCTGCACCAGGCCGGACAGCAGCAGACTGCCGAGCAGGGCGGCGCTGAAAATCCACACAATATCCAGCAGCGGCCAGCGGCTCAGTTCCAGATGGCTGGCGCGCAGCGCATGTACAATCAGGGCATGGAAGCCGTAAATCCCCAGAGAATGACGCGCAATACATTCGATACCGGGCAGGGGACGCGCGTTAAGCCAGTTTTTGGCGAGCGTAAGCAGGGTGACCGCGCAAACGAACACCGCCGGTCCGCAGTAGAGATACCAGGTGTCGCCGAAGTCCCCGCGCCAGCGCAGCTCATGCAGCGTGCCGCGGGAGATGACCCACACGGCGGCGAGGAACAGCGCGGCGCAGAGCGGGGTCAGCCATTTTTTATCCGTGTTCAGGGTGCCAATGGCCCTGCCCAGCACGCCGTAGAGCACGTAATAAAAGGTGTCACCATTGATATAGAGGTTGACCGGCAACCACTCAATCCCGGCGGCTTTGACGCCGACCATATTGGGGTTGGCCAGAATGCCGAGGATCGCCATCAGCGTCAGCAGCATTTTGCCGCTGACGGACTTAACCTGAATAAGCGGCGAGAGCAGGTAGATAACGGTGATAGCAAAGAAAAACCACAGGTGGTAGAAGACAGGCTTCTGCAGCACATTCTTTAACGACAGCTCGACGTTGATATGGGTAAACAGCGCGATATACAGCAGAGAAAGCGCGCTATAGAACGCAATGCACAGGCCAATCCGCCAGAAGTGGCGCGGCTGGGCGCTGCGTTCCCCAAAAAAGAGGTAGCCCGAGATCATAAAAAACAGCGGCACGCTGACGCGGGAGGTGGAATTGAGCAGATTGGCGATATCCCATTGCAGCAGCGTAATCGCATGCGGATGAGTGATATACCAGCTGGTACTGTGGATCATCACCACCATCATGCAGGCAATGCCGCGCAGGTTGGTGATCCAGTGAATCTTTTCTTGCATCCGTCCCTCAAAGTCTACTGGCGAAATAAGGTCTGACCCGCCTTATGCCCCGGTGTCGCACGAGATTAGTCTGAGTTTTTGGTCACAGGCTTGTCGATGTTTCATGATATTCGCAAAATACCTGTAATACTGAATATTTACGATAACAACTTGCTAACAAGGCGGTGGAGGAGAACGTGGTGAAAGGTGTCGTTTCCATAATGCTGGTGCTGCTCCTTGCGGGCTGCAGCGAGACCGTTTCCCCGCCGGCGCAAAAAGCGCAGCGCGCGCGTATTACCCCGCAAACCACGCTCAATATGGCGCAGCTTTGCAAGGACCAGGCCGCTATCCGCTATAACACGCAAACGCAGTTAGTTGACGTGAACCATTTTGAACAATTCCAGGCAAGCTATGAGCTTTCGGGCCGTACCGGCAAGAATGAACGTTTCATCTGTTCCTTTGACCCGGACGGCCAGTTTATGCATCTTTCGATGCGCTGAATCGACCCCACCTGGCGTAAATTTCGTCCGTTTTCCTGAAACTACGCCGTTTCGTACTGTATATCTCGCAGCCAGCGGGTATACTGACTCCTTCCTTTAAATCCACACGTATCCAGCACGAAATCATATGCAAAAGTTTGATACCAGGACCTTCCAGGGCCTGATCCTGACCTTACAGGATTACTGGGCTCGTCAGGGCTGCACCATTGTTCAACCACTGGACATGGAAGTCGGCGCCGGCACCTCTCACCCGATGACCTGCCTGCGCGCGTTAGGGCCGGAGCCGATGGCGACCGCCTACGTACAGCCTTCCCGTCGTCCAACCGATGGCCGCTATGGCGAAAACCCGAACCGTTTACAGCATTACTATCAGTTCCAGGTGGTGATTAAGCCTTCTCCGGACAACATCCAGGAGCTGTACCTCGGGTCGCTGAAAGAGCTGGGTATGGACCCGACCATTCACGACATTCGCTTCGTCGAAGACAACTGGGAAAACCCGACGCTGGGAGCCTGGGGTCTGGGTTGGGAAGTGTGGCTCAACGGCATGGAAGTGACGCAGTTCACCTACTTCCAGCAGGTGGGCGGCCTGGAGTGTAAGCCGGTGACCGGCGAGATCACCTACGGTCTGGAGCGTCTGGCGATGTACATCCAGGGCGTCGACAGCGTCTACGACCTGGTCTGGAGCGACGGCCCGCTGGGGAAAACCACCTACGGCGACGTGTTCCACCAGAACGAAGTGGAGCAGTCCACCTATAACTTCGAATACGCCGACGTCGATTTCCTCTTCTCCTGCTTCGAGCAGTATGAGAAAGAGGCCCAGCAGCTGCTGGCGCTGGAGACCCCGCTGCCGCTGCCGGCCTACGAGCGTATTCTGAAAGCGGCTCACAGCTTCAACCTGCTGGATGCGCGTAAAGCCATCTCCGTCACCGAGCGTCAGCGCTATATCCTGCGCATTCGCACCCTGACGAAAGCAGTGGCGGAAGCGTACTACGCTTCCCGTGAAGCGCTCGGCTTCCCGATGTGCAACAAGAATAAATAAGAGGCGGCCATGTCTGAGAATACTTTTCTGGTGGAAATCGGCACTGAAGAGCTGCCACCAAAAGCGCTGCGCAGCCTGGCGGAATCTTTTGCTGCGAACGTGACCGCAGAGCTGGATAACGCCGGCCTCGCGCACGGTAAAGTGGAATGGTTTGCCGCTCCGCGTCGTCTGGCGCTGAAGGTAGCCAACCTGGCGGCGGCGCAGGCCGATCGCGAAGTGGAAAAACGCGGCCCGGCCGTTGCCCAGGCGTTCGATGCCGAAGGCAAGCCAAGCAAAGCGGCCGAAGGCTGGGCGCGCGGCTGCGGTATCACCGTCGATCAGGCCGAACGTCTGACCACGGACAAAGGCGAGTGGCTGCTGTATCGCGCCCATGTAAAGGGCGAAAGCACTGAAGCCCTGCTGCCGAACATGATTGCCAGCTCGCTGGCGAAGCTGCCGATCCCGAAACTGATGCGCTGGGGCGCGTCTGACGTCCACTTCGTGCGCCCGGTTCACACCGTCACGCTGCTGCTGGGTGACAAAGTGATCCCGGCTACTATCCTCGGTATTCCGTCCGATCGCGTGATCCGCGGCCATCGCTTTATGGGCGAGCCGGAATTCACCATCGACCATGCCGACCAGTACCCGCAGATCCTGCTGGAACGCGGTAAAGTCATCGCCGATTACGAACAGCGTAAAGCCAAAATCAAAGCCGATGCGGAAGAAGCGGCGCGTAAGATTGGCGGTAAAGCCGATCTGAGCGAAAGCCTGCTGGAAGAAGTCACCTCGCTGGTGGAATGGCCGGTGGTGCTGACGGCGAAGTTCGAAGAAAAATTCCTCGCGGTGCCGTCTGAAGCGCTGGTTTACACCATGAAGGGCGACCAGAAGTACTTCCCGGTCTACGACAACGCCGGTAAGCTGCTGCCGAACTTTATCTTCGTCGCTAACATCGAGTCGAAAGATCCGCAGCAGATCATCTCCGGTAACGAGAAGGTAGTCCGTCCGCGTCTGGCCGATGCCGAGTTCTTCTTCAACACCGACCGTAAAAAACGTCTGGAAGACAACCTGCCGCGTCTGGAAACCGTGCTGTTCCAGCAGCAGCTGGGGACGTTGCGCGACAAGACCGATCGCATTCAGGCGCTGGCGGGCTGGATTGCCGAGCAGATTGGCGCTGACGTGAACCACGCGACCCGCGCGGGCCTGCTGTCCAAGTGCGACCTGATGACCAACATGGTCTTCGAGTTCACCGACACCCAGGGCGTGATGGGGATGCACTACGCGCGCCATGATGGCGAAGCGGAAGATGTGGCCGTGGCGCTGAACGAACAGTATCAGCCGCGCTTTGCCGGCGACGCGCTGCCGTCTAACCCGGTGGCCTGCGCGGTGGCGATTGCCGATAAGATGGATACCCTGGCGGGTATCTTCGGTATCGGCCAGCACCCGAAAGGCGATAAAGACCCGTTTGCGCTGCGCCGCGCCGCGCTGGGCGTCCTGCGTATTATCGTCGAGAAGAACCTGAATCTCGATCTGCAAACGCTGACTGAAGAGGCGGTGCGTCTGTACGGTGAGAAGCTGACCAACGCCAACGTGGTCGATGACGTGATCGACTTTATGCTGGGCCGTTTCCGCGCCTGGTATCAGGACGAAGGCTACGGTGTCGACACTATCCAGGCGGTACTGGCGCGTCGTCCAACCCGCCCGGCGGATTTCGATGCGCGTATGAAGGCGGTATCGCACTTCCGTACTCTGGAAGAGTCCTCCGCGCTGGCGGCGGCGAACAAGCGTGTCTCCAACATCCTGGCGAAATCCGACGAAACGCTGAACGACATCGTTCACGCTTCGGTGCTGAAAGAAGCGGCGGAAATTAAGCTGGCGGGCAATCTGGTGGTGCTGCGCGACAAGCTGCAGCCGTACTTCGCCGCAGGCCGCTATCAGGATGCGCTGATTGAGCTGGCCGCCCTGCGCGAGCCGGTGGATGAGTTCTTCGAGAACGTGATGGTTAACGCTGAAGACAAAGATGTTCGCATCAACCGTCTGACGCTGCTGTCCAAACTGCGCGAGCTGTTCCTGCAGGTAGCGGATATTTCTCTGCTGCAGTAAGCGTATCGGAAATAATAAAAGACCTGCCTCAGGGCAGGTTTTTTTATACGTGAAATATAAATAGGTGAACCGCTAATAATTCTGTCATTGATATCTTCATTATTTTCATTCATCGATAAGAAATGTTTAGGAATATATAAAAATAATTCCGCGAGGTATTTACGCTAGAATGGCGGCGGGTGCTTGAGACTGTGTGTCTCAGGTATTCAGCGGGAGGCAGACAGAGAAAAGCCCCACCTGATAGTAATCAAAGTGAGGCTCCCCTATGCATGAACACCATAAGAGTAGCCTCTTACTTGTTGAAAATCAACACGGGAGGCGAGGAATGCCGCAAAAGTATCTGTTGTTTGGCTTAGTAGTGATTTGCTTCACTATTTTATTATTGACCTGGATGGTTCGTGATTCGCTATGTGAATTACAGATCAGGCAGGGAAATATTGAGCTGGTGGCATTCTTAGCCTGTGATATTAAACAGTAAGAGCATCTGGTGGGGATCTATCCCCACCATGCTTGCGGTGTCAGGTATTCTCAATGCACCCTTTCATTGTTCACCAAATAAATCCTTTGCCTCCTGATATCAGGAGGCCTTTTTATTTTTACACGGCCGTTGAATTAAACGGGCTTGAAATTCATAGCGGAGTGTGGCTATCCTATGCCCCGACGAATCCCTCGTCTCACTGGAGCGCGCCCCACAAATGAACAAACACGACTGATGAATTTCACGCCTTACCTCGCAGATGTTGCGGGTAGGGGAGTATTGATTTCATTCAGGAGTGCTTATGGCTCATTGCGCCCACATCCCCGCTTTTGTTTTACATCAGGTCACCTGTCAGTTTGCGACGGGACAGACCCTGTTTGGTCCGCTAAATTTATCGCTGGAACCGACCCTTTGCGGTCTGGTCGGCCGGAACGGCGTCGGTAAGACGCGCCTGCTGCGCCTGCTGGCGGGCCTTGATTCTCCTGCCGGCGGCCATATCGAGCGCGCCGCCGCCGTGGCCTGGGTGGCGCAGCAGCCGACGCTCACGCCGGAGACCACCCTCGCCGCGCTTCTCGGCTATGCACCGGTATTTGACGCCTTGTTCCGCCTGGAACAGGGTAATGGACTGGCCGACGATTTCGAGCTATTGGATGGCCACTGGGATCTCACCGATCGCCTGAGTTTAGCTTTCCGTGAAGCCGATCTCCCGCCGTTCTCTGCCGATCGCCCCGCTTTTTCACTCAGCGGCGGCGAGCGGATGAAGGCTCTGCTGTGCGGCGCCTTTGTCTCCGGCGCCGATTATCTGCTGCTGGATGAGCCTACCAACCATCTGGACCGCCAGGGGCGGGAGTGGCTCTATCACCAGCTGGAAAGCTGGCAGGGCGGGGCTCTGATCGCCAGCCACGACCGCGAGCTGCTGACGCGGATGCCGAGGATTATTGAGCTGACGCCGACGGCGCTGCGCAGCTACGGCGGCAACTATGCTGAATATCAGCGGCAGCGTGAGGCGGAGCAGCAGGCCGCACGCGCGGCGCTGGAGCATGCCGTGACCGAACGACGGCGCACCCGCGCGCGAATGCAAAAGGAGCATGACGCCGCCCAGCGGCGCTCGGCGCAGACGCTGCGTACCGTTGATACCCTGAATATCGCCTCTTTTGAACGTGTGAAGTACAAAGGCGCGGCAAAAGAGCGTCCGGGAACGCTGCGCCGTCAGCATCGTGAACAGAACAGCAGTCTGAATGGCGCCGTGCAGCAGGCGCGAGAGCGGGTGGAAGAGGATACGCCGGTGATGTTCACCCTGCCGGGCAGCGAAGTGGCCGCCGGCAAGCAGGTGCTGGTGGTGGAGTCATTACAGCTCGACCATGCACCGGCTGCGCCGCTGGACTGGCGCGTGGATGGTCCGATGCGCATCGCGCTGCGGGGGCCGAACGGCTGTGGCAAAACCACTTTGCTGAAAACGCTGCTGGGGCTGGAGCAGGCCGCCTCAGGCGATGTCCGGCTGTCGGTGAGCGCCGCTTACCTCGATCAACATCTGACGCAGCTGGATCTGTCGTTATCGGTCATGGCGCACCTGAGCCTGGAAGATACCCCGCTGGATGAGGGCCTCCTGCGCACCCGCCTGGCGCAGCTGCAGCTGGGCGCGGATAAGGTCACTCTGCCGCTGTCGGCGCTCAGCGGCGGCGAACGCCTGAAAGCGGCCCTGGCCTGCGTACTCTGGCGACGCGATCCGGCCCAGCTGCTGTTGTTGGATGAGCCGACCAACCATCTCGATTTAGCATCGACGCAGGCTATTGAAAGCGCGCTGGCGGCGTTTCCCGGCGCGATGCTGGTGGTGTCGCATGATGAGGCGTTTTTACAAGGTCTGAGGCTGACCCATAGTCTGGCGTGGGAGGAAACGGGCTGGCGCTATACCCGGCTCTGAATGCCCAACAGCCGCCATCGTAAGCTGGCGGCTGTTGGCGACAGATAAAAAAAATCCCCGCCAGCAGGCAGGGATTCTTGATTCTTAGCGGCTTGAACTTACAGAGAAGTTACGTTGCCAGCTGCCGGGCCTTTAGCGCCGCTTTCGATGGTGAAGGAGACTTTCTGACCTTCATCCAGGGATTTGTAGCCATCGTTCTGGATAGCAGAGAAGTGTACGAACACGTCTTTAGAGCCATCGTCAGGAGTGATGAAGCCGAAGCCTTTGTCAGCGTTGAACCATTTTACGATACCAGTCATTTTACCGGACATAGTGAATTACCTTTAAAAAAATAAGTGAGCCTTGCGGCGTAGCGGTCTGGACTACAGATTTAAAGCGATAAAGGGAAAGTTCACTACGGGGGTATCTTTGGATAACCTTAGAAGGACTGCTCTATTCGACTGCTCTGTGGTCTGTACATCAAACCTGCGAGCATTAACGCACGTTCAGCACCTGATAGCAAACTTTTTTTACGGTGCAGCGGTAAAAGCTCCCTTGCTGGCCCTTACCGCTGCGCTCGGGATTAATCGAGTAACTGCCTTGAAAGCTGCGGGTTGGCCTGAATCAGGCGCATTAATTTTAGCTCAGTGGGGGACGGTCTTACCCGTCTCGATTCCCACTCTCTTACCATAGCGACGCTCACGCCCATGGCGTTGGCGAAGTCGTCAATCTTAAGTCCAGTGCCTTTACGCAGCTGTTCAAATTCACTAAACACAGTGGACTTACGGTTTGAGGTAAGTGTCTGATTATCGTCCTTAAAAACGATGTGTTCCAGGCTGCTCAGCAGTTCAAACACGGGATCTTTATATTCCATTGAGAACTCCTTTTATCACACAGCGGAAGAGATTTTTCTAAAGCTCTTTAAGAATAGTCAGAAAAAAGCATCAAGGATGGTAACGCCCGTGATTATTTGCCAGCAGGTTATCGAATCAGCCCCAATAGCCGAACGGCAGCGGTGCCTAAGAGCATGATTACTAATACGATGGAGTGGCTTCGAAAATTTTTGTAAACGGATAAGAAAAAAGCGGCAAAGCCGGCGCGGGACGCCGGCTTGTCGATCAGGCTTTCTGCAGACCTCTCGCGTCCTCTGTCGCCGCCGGCGCTGATTTACTGACCCGATATTTAATCAGCAGCGCGATGGCTGACAGGAATGCCGGGATAGCCAGCAGGGTGAAAATGGTCTCAAACGAGAGCTGGGCTTGCATCAGGAAGGCGCCGCTGAACGCGCCAAGGATCCCGCCGAAGCGGCCAATGCCCAGCATCCAGGCCACGCCGGTGGCGCGCCCTTGTGTCGGGTAGAAGCCTGCCGCCAGCGCCGGCATCGACGACTGCGCGCCGTTCATAATACTGCCGGCGATAAACACCATCACCCCCATCAGCGCCAGGCTGCTGGTAGAGAAGCCCACCAGACAGACGAAAACGCCGGTCAGCAGCCAGCCGACGGCCACCACCTTATTGGGATTGATCTTGTCCATCAGAGCGCCGAGGATCAGCACGCCAATTCCACCGCCGAGTGGGAACAAGGCGGTGATAATAGAGGCCTGACTCATCGATGCGCCGGTCTCGCGGATTAGCAGCGGCAGCCAGCTGGTCAGGAGATAGAAAATCAGCAGGCCCATAAAGTAGGTCAGGCACAGCATCACGGTACCCACTGCGTAGCGTGGGGAGAAAATGACGCCTATGGCCGACTTCTCTTTCACCTGGCCTGCTTCGTGCAGCTCAAACTCCACCGTCTCCGGCAGCGGCGCGATACGCCGCAGGATGGCGGCAATGCGCTGCGCCGGCTGACGCTTCACCACCAGATAGCGGGCGGACTCCGGCAGCAGGAAAATTAATGCTACCGCCAGCAGGAGAGGCATCACGCCGCCCAATACCAGCACGCTCTGCCAGCCATAGTGCGGGATCATCCAGGCGGATAAAAAGCCGCCCAGCGACGAGCCCATCGGAAAGCCGACAAACATCAGGTTCACCAGCAGCGCCCGACGGCGCTCCGGCGCATATTCGCTCATTAGCGTCGCGGCATTGGGCATCGCCGCGCCGAGGCCCAGGCCGGTCAGGAAGCGCAGCAGCGTCAGATGGTTAAGGCTGGTGGCAAAGGCGGTGAGCAGGCTGAATCCTCCGAACACCACGATCGACATAATCAGCACTTTCTTGCGGCCGATACGGTCAGCCAGTGGTCCCGCGGTTAACGCGCCGACCGCCAGGCCAACCAGCGCGGCGCTCATCACCGGGCCGAGGGCTGATTTTTCCACGCCCCATTCCTGGACCAGGTCGGAGGCGATGAATCCGATGATCGCGGTGTCGAACCCGTCCATCGCGACGGTGATGAAGCAGAGCGCGAGGATCATCCACTGGTAGCGGGTGAAGGGGTGCTCGTTGATAAAGGCCTGAATGTCGATGGTTGTCTTAGTCATACGGCTTTCCTGGCAGACTGAGCGAGGGACAGAGGTTTGTTATTATCGTCGCCTTCGCGTCGTTGAGATTGATTTGTGCGATAATCGAACGCATCGCCGTTAATCGCTCATTCATCAAATCATTGAAGCGCTGACCAGGCAATCCGGGTGGGCGCCAAAGCGTGCGATTATCGTCCGCTTCAGGGCGCGGCGTTGGGCAGTGGATTATAAATTTCAAAAATATCAATCAGTTAATTGATATTCATCGGTCTAATTTGAAGCGCATATTTGTGATGCGCATAACAGACGCGCCAGGCGACGGCAGCGGCGTGCGGAATGGCGTTTTTCCTGCGTAAGATTAGCAGTAAAGGGTATCCTGCGAGGCCGAGCTGGACTATCCTTGTCAGCGTCTGGCACGTGTGTGTCTTTGTGCGCTTTTTTTGGCTGAAAGGAGTAAAAAAATGGCGACAGGAAAGTCCTGCTCTCGCTGGTTTGCGGCTATGGCGGCCTTATTAATGGTGGTTAGCCTGAGTGGGTGTTTTGATAAAGAAGGCGATCAGCGCAAAGCGTTTATCGACTTCCTGCAGAATACGGCGATGCGTAGCGGTGAACGACTGCCGACGCTGACCGCCGATCAGAAAAAACAGTTTGGGCCGTTTGTCTCTGACTACGCGGTGATCTACGGCTACTCGCAGCAGGTGAGCCAGGCGATGGACGCTGGTCTGCGCCCGGTAGTGGACAGCGTCAATGCGATCCGCGTTCCGCAGGACTATATGACCCAGCGCGAGCCGCTGCGTCAGGCGAACGGCGCGCTGGGCGTGCTCAGCCAGCAGCTGCAGAATGCCAAAATGCAGGCCGATGCCGCGCATGGCGCGCTGAAGCAGGCGGACGATCTCAAGCCGGTCTTCGATCAGGTTTACGCCAAGGTGGTGACGGCGCCAGCCGACGCGCTGCAGCCGCTGATCCCGGCCGCGCAGATCTTTACCCAGCAGCTGGTTCAGGTGGGGGATTTTGTCGCCCAGCAGGGAACCCAGGTGAGCTTTGTGGCCAACGGCATTCAATTCCCGACTTCCCAGCAGGCTAGTCAGTACAATGCGCTGATTGGGCCGCTGGCGGCGCAGCATCAGGCGTTTAATCAGGCATGGACGGCGGCGGTGAACGCGACCCGCTAATGCCCTGTCTGGCTGACGTGAGCTGCGGCGAACGGGCTGGATAACGGACAGAATGCAAAAAAGAACCCGGGGAGGGCGATTGCCGCCGCTACCCGGGTTTTTTTATGGCTTATTTTACCTGCGGATTGACGCAGTTTTTTTCGACCTTGCCGTTCAGGGCGTCGATCAGGTTATCCACCGCGCAGGCCGCCATGTTGTAGCGCGTCTCATGGGTGGCGGAGCCGATATGCGGCAGCGCGACGACGTTCGGCAGGCTCAGCAGCGGCGAATCTTTAGCCAGCGGCTCGTGCTCGAAGACATCAAGGCCGGCAGCGTGAATGTCACCCGCCTGCAGGGCGGCGATCAGCGCCTGCTCGTCGACCACCGGGCCGCGCCCGGCGTTAATAAAGATGGCGGAAGATTTCATTTTGGCGAACTGCGCCTGGCCGAACAGATGATGGGTCTCTTCGCTCAGGGGCAGGATCAGGCAGACAAAATCGGCTTCCTGCAGCAGGGTATCAAGATCGCAATAGCGTGCGTTGAAACGTTCCTCCGCCTGCGGATGCTGGCGGCGCGCGTTATACAGGATCGGCATGCCGAACCCGAAGTGGGCGCGCTGCGCCAGCGCCATGCCGATGCGGCCCATGCCGACGATACCTAAGGTTTTATGGTGTACGTCGGTACCGAACCAGTCTGGCCCAATGCTCTTCGTCCATTCGCCCGCTTTAACGCGCTCCGCCACTTCCACCACCCGGCGGGCGGTGCTCAGCACCAGCGCCATGATCGTGTCGGCGACGGTTTCGGTCAGCACGGTCGGAGTATGCATCAGCAGCACCCGGCGGGCGTTCAGCGCCTCGACGTCGAAGTTGTCATAACCAACGGATACGGTGGAGGTCGCACGCAGCTTCGGCATCTTCTCCAGCAGCGCGGCGTCAACCTTTTCGCTGGAGCCCAGCAGGCCTTCAGCCTGGGCAAAGGCCTCAGCGTGCTGCGAAACGGTCTCCGGCCGCAGGTTTTTCACCTGAGTGACGGAAAAGTGCTCCTCCAGACGCTGTAGCAGGTCGTCGGGAAGCGTTTTATAGAGAATGACAGACGGCTTCATGCGAATCTCCGTAGTGTGAGTCGTTCAGGCGTGATGAGCGCCAAGTGGAAGGTTTTGATTATTAGCAGGCTTAACAATCAAAGTCAGCCATACTGAGGCGAAAAGCGCCACCCCCATAAAAATATAGGAAGCTGCTGGGCTGCCGGTGGCACCGTTCAGGTAGCCGACAAACCACGAGCCGCAGAAGGAGCCCAGGGCGCCCATGCTGTTGATCAGCGCCATGGCGCCACCGGCGACGTTGCGTGGCAGCATTTCCGGAATAATGGCGAAGAAGGGGCCGTAAGGCGCATACATTGCCGCACCAGCCACCACCAGCAAGGTGTAAGAGACCCAGAAGTGGTTGGCGCCGACCGCCCAAGAGCCGATGAAGGCCAGTCCGCCAATCAGCAGCAGCGGCCAGACGAACAGCTTACGGTTCTGCATTTTATCGGAGGCCCAGGAGACCACGATCATGGCGATAGTCGCCGCCAGGTATGGGACCGAGGAGAGCCAGCCCACTTCCACCATCCCCATATTTTCGCCGCCGCTGCGGATAATCGACGGCAGCCACAGTACAAAGCCGTACACGCCGATGCTCCAGGCAAAGTACTGGGCGCAGAGCAGGATCACGTTGCGGGAGCGGAAGGCCTCGCCATAGTTACGCACCGCTTTGATGCCCTGCTGCTCACGATCCAATTGTTCCTGCAGCGCGGCTTTTTCACTCTCCGCCAGCCAGGATACCTGCGATGGTTTATCTTTCACCAGCACCCACCAACAGAAGGCCCAGATCACCGCCGGCACCCCTTCGATGATAAACATTTCCCGCCAGCCGAAGGCCTGAATCAGGTAGCCGGAGACCACCGACATCCACAGGACCGTCACCGGGTTGCCGAGGATCAGGAAGGTATTGGCCCGCGAGCGCTCGGATTTGGTGAACCAGTTGCTGATATAGATCAGCATCGCCGGCATCACCGCCGCTTCGACGACGCCGAGAATAAAGCGAATGGCCGCCAGCGCCGGGATATTATGCACAATCCCGGTCAGGGAGGCGCAGCCGCCCCACAGGATCAGGCAGATAAAGATCAGTTTGCGAACGCTGCGGCGCTCTGCATAAATAGCGCCGGGGATCTGAAAGAAGAAGTAGCCAAGGAAGAACAGCGCCCCCAGCAGGGAAGAGATCCCTTTGGTGATGCCCAGGTCTTCGGTAATGCCTGCCGCGGAGGCGAAGCTGAAGTTGGCGCGGTCGAGGTACGCCAGGCTATACGTGATAAACACGATAGGCATGATGTACCACCAGCGTTTCGTTGCATTTGTTGAGCTATTCATAGGCTTGCCTCTGTCAATGAGGTGACATACGTCCGTCGAAACGGGCGCTGCTGTGCCGCGCTGCAGGTAGGGTACAGGGCGGCTGTTATTGTTGCGTATAAATGTTATTCGCCCAGCGCGTCGCGGGTGGGCAGCCCCTCGCTGTCGCCCTGGACCTGAATCGCCAGCGAACCGATTTTATTGCCGCGGTTCACCGCCTGACGCAGGGTTTTGCCTTCCAGCAGGGCGCTAATTACCCCGACGGCAAAGCCGTCGCCGGCGCCGACGGTATCGACGACGTTTTCGACTTTAATGGCATCAACCGTTCCCTGTTCGCCGTTGGCGCTCTTGAACCAGGCGCCGTCGCAGCCAGTTTTAATGACCACCGCCTTGACGCCGCGCGAGAGATAGAAATCGGCGATCCCCTCCGGAGTCTGCTGGCCGGTGAGGATGACGCCCTCTTTTAAGCCTGGCAAAACCCAGTCAGCCTGGAAGGCGAGACGGTTGAGTTTCTCCACCATCTCGGCTTCGCTTTTCCACAGCACCGGACGCAGATTGGGATCGAAAGAGAGGGTTTTGCCCTCGGCTTTCATGACCTTCGCCGCATGCTCCAGCAGCGCATATGAGCTTTCAGAGAGCGCGGCGGCCACGCCGCTCAGGTGCAAATGACGGGCGCTGGTGAAGTAGTCGGCGCGAAAATCGTCAGGCGACAGATGGCTGGCGGCAGAACCTTTACGGAAATACTCCACAATGGGATCGGTTCCATTTTCGACTTTCGATTTCATCTGGAAACCGGTAGCGAAGCGGTTGTCAATGGCGACAGCATGACTATCGATCCCCTCTTTCGCCAGCGATTGCAGTACGAAGCGGCCAAAGCTATCGTTACCGACGCGGCTGACCCAGCCGACCTTCAGACCCAGGCGCGCCAGACCGGTGGCGACGTTCAGCTCGGCGCCGGCGACACGTTTCATAAAATGCTCCACCTCGGCCAGATCGCCGGTTTCGGTGGCGACAAACATGGCCATAGCTTCGCCGATGGTGATGACATCTAAATTTTCCACGGCTTATTCCTCGCGTAACAGGTTGACGTAGCGGCGGGTCACGGCCGTCAGGTCATGGCCAGTCAGCGGAAACTCGATTCCACGCGGTGCGTCGGCGGGAAGATTATCGAGCAGGGCCAGCCAGCGGTCGGCGGCCTGATCCGGCGGCACAGCGCGGAATTTCTCCTGATGTGGCTCCGCCGCTTTCACATGAATATAGCTGACCGCCGGCGCAAGATGGCGGGCTGCCTCTTCCGGCGAATCGCCGACCCACAGCCAGTTGCCCATATCAAACGTTAAGGTGATCGGCAGCTGATGGACCCGGCAGGCGGCTTTGAAGCGCTGCATCGGCGCCAGCTGGCCGCAGTCGGTCTGATCATTCTCCACCACCAGCGCCATGCCGCTGTCGCTGAGGATATGGCGCAGCTCGTCGAGCTGCTGGTTGTGGCGGAAATGGCCAAGGGAGAGCTTCAGCCACAGGGCGTTAAGGGTCTGCGCTTCCGCGAGCAGCGTCGGGAGATGCGGGTTAAGCTCGCCGTTGTCGGCGAACAGCGCCTGGGGCGCGGAGTAGCAAGCCAGCAGGCCGTGGCGCTCGATGGTGGCCGCCAGCGCCGGCAGGGCGTTGAGCTCTTCGGCGCTGAACAGCTCGCGGCGGATTTCGACGCCGTCCGCGCCGGCGTCGGCGATAAACGGCAGGACGGCGGCCTGGCCGCCTAAGGATTTAACATGGTCATTACCATAGGCAGCGGTAACGACAATAATTTTTCTGGCCATCGCGCTCTTACTCCCGGCGTTTGTTGCTTAATCTCCTTATTACGCTAGATGGTATCGGTTCCATAAGAAAGGGCGAGATGTTTAATTTATGATCGGCATCACGAAGGATCGTTAACGGGAGGTTGATCCGCGGACGATAAGCTCGCCGGAAAAGACCCGCTCGCAGATGGGGTCGTTAGTGCCGGCAATGCGCCGAATCACCTGTTCCACCGCCGCGTAGCCGATCTGCCACGTCGGTTGTTTGAGGGTGGTGATGCCGACGCCGGCCAGCTCCGCCCACTCCAGTTCGTCGAAGCCCAGCAGGCCGATATCGCTGCCCCAGATCAGGCCGACGCGCTTCAGGGCGCGGGCCACCTGCAGCGTCAGCGCGCCGTTGGCGGAGATCACCGCTTTGCGCATCCCGCGGTGGCGCGCGTGGAACTGGCGCAGGACGTTGTCCATCATCGCGCCGTCGTTGAGCTGCACTTCGGCGTTTTCGGCCACCACGCCGTGGTGGCGGGCGAGCGTGGCGCGAAAGGCGCTCAGGCGCTCGCGGCGGGTATTGACCGAGCCCAGCGGTTCGCTGAGAAACAGGATGGCCTCAAAGCCTTTCTCCACCAGGTGTTCGGTGGCGGTGGTGGCGGCCTGAGCGTTATCAAGCCCGACCACATCGCAGGCGAAATCGGGGATTTTACGGTCAATCAGCACCATCGGCAGGGCCGACTGCTGCAGGCGGTTCAGGCCATCCTCCCGCATGCCGACCGCGTTGACGACGATGCCTTCCACCTGATAGCTGCGCAGCAGGTCGAGATAGTGCAGCTCCTGGTCAAGCTCGTTATTGGTGTTACACACCAGCAGGGTAAAGCCCTTTTCCCGGCAGGCCGCTTCAATGCCGCTCATGACATTGACCGAATAGGGGTTGGTGATATCGGCGATGATCAGGCCGATGAGGCGGGTGCGGCCGTGCTTGAGGCCGCGGGCCATCAGGCTGGGGCGGTAGTCGAGTTCGGCAATGGCTTTTTCAATACGTGATAACAGATCGTCGGAAAGCAGGTGCTTCTCGCCGTTAAGATACCGTGAAATGCTGGTTTTGCCGGTCTTTGCGGCTTTCGCCACATCGCTAATGGTTGCACGCGCCGCTTTCGCCATGATGGCTTCCTTTGCTGAAAATCTGCCAACACCTTAGCGCGAAAAATAGCGATATCAAGCATTTTGCCCGGCAGAGCGGCTGCCGGGCGACATGAGGTTGCGCTTACTGCAGCGGGCTGAGGGTAATTTCTACGCGACGGTTCTGCGCTTTGCCTTCCGCCGTGCTGTTGCTGGCGATCGGGTTTGCCGGGCCCATGCCGGTGGTGCGAATGCGATTGGCCGCCACGCCCTGGGTGATCAGTGCGCTGGCGACGCTGTCCGCACGCTGCTGCGACAGACGCATATTCAGATCCTTGCTGCCGGTGCTGTCGGTGTAGCCGACGACGTTAACAGCGGTTTTCTCATACTCTTTCAGCACCATGGCCACGCCGGTCAGGGTGTTGGCGCCGGCCGGTTTCAGGTTGGCGCTGTTGCTGTCGAAAGTGACGTTATTCGGCATGTTCAGCACGATATTGTCACCATTTCGCGTCACGCTGACCCCGGTTCCCTGCATTTTGTCGCGCAGCTTCGCTTCCTGCACGTCCATGTAGTAGCCTATGCCGCCGCCCAGCGCCGCGCCTGCCGCTGCGCCAATCAGCGCGCCTTTGCCGCGGTCATGTTTGGAAGAGGAGAGCGCGCCGACGCCAGCGCCCACTAAGGAGCCAATACCTGCGCCAATACCGGATTTACCTGCTTCACGCTCACCGGTATAGGGGTTGGTGGTGCAGCCAGAAATCGCCAGGGTGCCGCTGACCAGCGCCGCAATCATAAGTACGCGTTTTTTCATTTAATGTCCTTAATCCTTTTTATTCTTTGTCACAGCGAACGTGACGGTTGATTATGACGCGCGAATACGTAGAAAATTCCCCAAACACCATCTCATTTTGTAAATAACATTGAACGGCGCCGATCGCACCGTCACCACACCTGCTTTCGCTGACCAGGAGCTGCCCTTGCCAACCTCATCTGCAACCAAAACCATTTTAACCGCCGCCCATTGGGGACCGATGCTGGTGGAAACGGACGGGGAAAACGTCCTTTCCTCCCGCGGCGCGCTGGCGACACCGTTTGCCAACTCGCTGCAAACGGCGGTGCGCGACCAGGTGCACAGTAAAACCCGCGTGCGCTACCCGATGGTGCGCAAAGGTTTCCTTGCCTCTCCGGACAAGCCCCAGGGGGTCCGCGGTCAGGATGAATTTGTGCGGGTGAGCTGGGAGCAGGCGCTGGATCTGATCGATGCCCAGCATCGTCGGATCCGCGAAAGCTACGGACCGGCCTCTATTTTTGCCGGCTCCTACGGCTGGCGTTCTAACGGCGTCTTGCATAAGGCGGCCACCCTGCTGCAGCGCTATATGAGCCTGGCGGGCGGCTACACCGGCCATCTCGGGGATTACTCCACCGGCGCGGCGCAGGCGATCATGCCTTACGTCGTGGGCGGCAATGAGGTGTATCAGCAGCAGACCAGCTGGCCGCTGGTGCTGGAATACAGCGAGGTAGTGGTGCTGTGGAGCGCCAACCCGCTGAATACGCTGAAAATTGCCTGGAACGCCTCCGACGAGCAGGGTATCCCGTGGTTCGACCGGCTGCGCCAGAGCGGAAAACGCCTGATCTGCATCGATCCGATGCGATCGGAAACTGTCGATTTCTTTGGCGATTCGATGGAGTGGATCGCGCCGCATATGGGCACCGACGTCGCGCTGATGCTGGGTATCGCCCATACGCTGGTGGAGAATGGCTGGCAGGACGACGAGTTTCTTGCCCGCTGCGCCAGCGGCTACGAGATTTTTGCCCGCTATCTGACCGGCGAAAGCGACGGCGTGGCGAAAACCGCCGACTGGGCGGCGGCTATCTGCGGCGTCGCAGCGGATAAGATCCGCGAACTGGCGAAACTTTTCCACGAAAACACCACTATGCTGATGTCTGGCTGGGGCATGCAGCGCCAGCAGTATGGCGAGCAGAAACACTGGATGCTGGTCACCCTGGCTGCGATGCTGGGGCAGATTGGCACCCCGGGGGGCGGGTTTGGTCTTTCCTACCATTTCGCCAACGGCGGCAATCCGACCCGCCGCGCAGCGGTGCTGGGCTCGATGCAGGGGAGCGTGGCCGGAGGCGTGGACGCCGTGGAGAAGATCCCGGTCGCGCGGATTGTCGAGGCGCTGGAGAACCCGGGGGCGGAGTATCAGCACAACGGCATGGCGCGGCGCTTCCCCGATATTCGCTTTATCTGGTGGGCCGGCGGCGCCAACTTTACCCATCATCAGGATACCAACCGCCTGATTCAGGCCTGGCAGAAACCAGAGCTTATCGTCATCTCCGAATGCTTTTGGACCGCCGCCGCGCGTCATGCCGATATCGTCCTGCCGGCGACCACCTCGTTTGAGCGCAACGATCTGACGATGACCGGGGACTACAGCAATCAGCATCTGGTGCCGATGAAGCAGGTGGTCGCCCCGCAGGGTGAAGCGCGCGATGATTTCGCGGTCTTTGCCGACCTCAGCGAACGCTGGGAGGCGGGCGGCCGCGAGCGCTTTACCGAAGGGAAGAGCGATCTGCAGTGGCTGGAGACCTTCTATCAGATGGCCGCCCGGCGCGGCGCCCAGCAGCAGGTGACGCTGCCGCCGTTTGCCGAATTCTGGCAGGCTAACCAGCTGATTGAGATGCCGGAGGAGCCGGAGAATGCCCGTTTCATCCGCTTTGCCGCCTTCCGCGACGATCCCCAGGCCAACCCGCTGAAAACGGCGAGCGGTAAAATTGAGATCCACTCGCCGACCATCGCCGCCTTTGGCTACACCGACTGCCCGCCGCACCCAATGTGGCTGGAGCCCGACGAGTGGCATGGCAACGCCGAGGCGGGGCAGCTGCAGCTGCTGTCGGCCCATCCGGCCCACCGGCTGCACAGTCAACTGAACTACTCCGCGCTGCGCGAACGCTATGCCGTTGCCGGACGCGAACCGTTGACTATTCATCCGCAGGATGCCCGGGCGCGGGGGATTGCCGATGGCGATCTGGTGCGGGTGTGGAACGCCCGCGGTCAGGTGCTGGCCGGCGCGGTGGTGACGGAGGGGATCCGCCCGGGGGTGATATGCCTGCATGAAGGAGCGTGGCCCGACCTGGATCCGGTGGCGGGCATCTGCAAAAACGGGGCGGTGAACGTCTTAACTAAAGATATCCCAACATCCCGCCTGGGCAACGGCTGTGCCGGTAACACCGCCCTGGCGTGGCTGGAGAAATATACCGGCCCGGCGCTGCCGCTTACGGCATTTGATCCGCCGGCCAACGCATAATCCAGGTGGGGTGCTGAGTATCGTCCTGCCATGCGCAATCTTCAATGCGGAAGCCTTGCGCATGGTAGAAACTGACCGCTGATTCGTTTTTCTGATAAACCTCAAGGCTAAGCCAGGCGTAGTGCTGCTTGACTTCATCCAGCAGCGCCCGGCCAATGCCCTGGCGAATAGCGTCGGGCGCGACGAACAGCGCGCCGACGAAACGGGACTCCAGCACGCTGACAAAGCCTTTTAGCTCCCCGTCGCGCTCCCAGACCCAGGTGCTGGCGGCGGGAAGATAGACATCCCGTACCACCGCGACGCTGTCGCGCCAGTAGCTTTCGCTGATAAAGGGATGGGCATGAATCGTGCTTTCCAGCCACAGGTCCAGCAGCGGCAGGTTATCTTTAGCGTCCCATTTGCGGATCATCCTGACCTCCCGGGTGACAGAAGCAGCCGGTGACATGGTCGTTGACCAGCCCGCAGGCCTGCATAAAAGAGTAACAGATTGTCGAACCGACAAACTTAAAACCGCGTTTTTTCAAGGCCTTAGACAGCGCATCTGAGGCCGGCGTCGTGGTCGGGATCTCCGCCAGCGTCGCCGCGCGGGTGACCTGGGGCGCATTGTCGACGAAGGACCAGACAAAATCAGTGAACGACTCGCCATTTTCCTCCATCGCCAGATACGCCCGGGCGTTGCCGATGATGGCCTGGATTTTTCCCCGATGGCGGATAATCCCGGCATCCTGCAGCAGTCGCTCGACATCTTCATCCCCCATCGCCGCCACCCGCACCGGATCGAACTGGTGAAAAGCCTGGCGATAGTTTTGCCGTTTTTTTAACACCGTGATCCATGATAACCCGGCCTGCTGACCCTCAAGGCAGATCATTTCAAACAGCCGCTGGGATGCTTTTTGCGCGACACCCCATTCGGTATCGTGATACTCGATATATAACGGATCCTGACTCACCCATCCGCAACGCTGCATAGCTATTTCTCCCTCTGCGCTAAAAAAGTGGACGCCCCGGCTTGACGACTGAAAGATAAAGATAATAGTTAATACAGGGAAATCGTATCCCCCAAAAAAACACAGCAATAATGCCGATTCGGCTCTTTTCTGGAGTCGCATTAATGATAATAAAGAAATGCAATGGCCTCCGGGGGTTCTTGTTCCCGGTGTGCGTATCCGTCTGGGTGTCGTGTGTCTCTGGAGCGAATGCCTGGCAACAGGAATATATCGCTATCGATACAAAAAGTAATACGTCGGAACGCTATACATGGGATAGCGATCACCAACCACGCTATGAAGATATCCTCGCCGAGCGGATGAAGTCGTCTGAAACGCCGGGCGGACTGGCGTTAAACCAGGGGCTGGCACCGCCGGACAGCAGCCGTGGGATGAGCGTCGGCTGGAATTATCTGCTGGCAAACGGCATGACCTCCGGGCCGGTGGCCAGCCTGCGCAGCGACTACACCGCACCGGCGACGAAAAGCGTGGGCGAGACGGGATATGTCAACACGCTCGGCTGGCGTATGGATTATCAGTCGCTGTGGGGCGTGCACCCTTGGGCGCAGGTGAGCTATAACCAGTCGCTCGCCAGCGATGCCTGGTCGCCGACCACCCGCGCCAGAGAGGGCGGCTGGAGTGATGTCACCCTGGGCGCCGATATGCCGCTAGGATCGCATGTGGCGGCATGGGCCACGCTGTCACAGGCGGACAACGTCCCATCGGGGGAAAATACGCTCTATCTGATGGGGGTCAGCGCCAACTTTTGACCCGCGATTGTTACGCATTTGAAACGATGTGGTTATTGTTAAATCTCAGTAATGGCGCATTTCTGTGAGATAGCGCACACTAACTTTTTCCCTGAAATTCGCGGAATGAATGTCATGCAATGTCATTCATTCCGCCATTAATGCATTTCATTCCCTGCTGATGGCAGTTCATGCCTTTTTCCCCCACTGGATGAGGGGCCTTCGCTATTGTGGCGGCAGTTAATTTATCAGGACAACTGCTATGAACGCTGCAAACCGTCAATCGACCCGCTGGCTTACGCTTATCGGCACCATCATCACCCAATTCGCTCTCGGTTCGGTTTATACCTGGAGCCTGTTTAACAGTTCACTATCTGACAAACTGGGCGAACCGGTCAGCCAGGTCGCCTTCTCCTTTGGCCTGCTGAGCCTCGGGCTGGCGCTCTCTTCGTCGGTCGCCGGCAAGCTGCAGGAGCGTTTTG
Organism: Klebsiella sp. PCX; assembly: GCF_021869705.1. Classification (NCBI taxonomy): domain Bacteria; kingdom Pseudomonadati; phylum Pseudomonadota; class Gammaproteobacteria; order Enterobacterales; family Enterobacteriaceae; genus Klebsiella; species Klebsiella sp. PCX. The sequence goes on along the minus strand of NZ_CP091527.1, from coordinate 4,938,998 downwards.
GCGTGAAGCGCGTCACCATGGCCTCCGGGATCCTGCTTGGTCTGGGCTTCTTTCTGACCGCCCACTCCAGCAGCCTGATGATGCTGTGGCTGAGCGCTGGCGTGCTGGTGGGGCTGGCGGACGGGGCCGGTTATCTGCTGACCCTGTCGAACTGCGTCAAGTGGTTCCCGGAACGCAAAGGGCTGATCTCCGCCTTCTCCATCGGTTCCTATGGCCTCGGCAGCCTGGGGTTCAAATTCATTGATACTCATCTGCTGGCCACCGTTGGTCTGGAAAAAACCTTCGTTATCTGGGGCGCTATCGTGCTGGTGATGATCGTCTTTGGCGCGACCTTGATGAAAGATGCGCCAAATCATACGGCGACCACCACGGCCAACGGCGTCGTGGAAAACGACTTCACTCTCGCCGAATCGATGCGTAAACCGCAGTACTGGATGCTGGCGGTGATGTTCCTGACGGCCTGCATGAGCGGTCTGTATGTGATTGGCGTGGCGAAAGATATCGCGCAGGGAATGGTCCACCTGGATGTCGCCACGGCGGCCAATGCGGTAACGGTTATCTCAATCGCTAACCTTAGCGGTCGCCTGGTGTTAGGTATCCTGTCCGATAAAATTTCCCGCATTCGCGTGATCACCATCGGTCAGGTGGTGTCGCTGGTGGGGATGGCCGCGCTGCTGTTCGCTCCGCTGAATGCCATGACCTTTTTCGCCGCCATCGCCTGCGTTGCTTTTAACTTCGGCGGAACCATCACCGTCTTCCCATCGCTGGTCAGTGAATTCTTCGGTCTGAACAACCTGGCGAAAAACTATGGTGTGATTTATCTGGGTTTTGGTATCGGCAGCATCTGCGGTTCCCTCATCGCTTCGCTGTTCGGGGGCTTCTACGTCACCTTCTGCGTGATCTTCGCCCTGCTGATTATTTCGCTGGCGCTTTCCACCACCATTCGTCAGCCGAAAGGCAGTGTCTATAGCGAGGCGCATGCCTGAAACCTGCAGCGTGAAACGTGCCCCTGATTAATACCCTAAGCAAATAGTGCCAATCCAGCCAAATATTTTGTAAATGTTTGGCTGGATCACATTCCCTCCTGATACTTTTCCCGTTCCCTGTGGTCTACTTATCGCGCTTTGTAGAGGTTTCTGATAACCAACCCTAACGCACCCTATTAGCCTACTGACTCATGCCACAGCGTCAGGCGGTGTTTTATTCTTCTTTTTCCAGGTTTGCTTGCATGAAATATATTAGAACGATGACGCAGCAGAAGCTTAGTTTTTGGCTGGCGCTGTACATCGGCTGGTTTATGAACGTCGCCGTTTTTTTTCGGCGTTTCGATGGTTATGCTCAAGAGTTCACTGTCTGGAAAGGGCTTTCCGGTGTCGTTGAACTGGTGGCCACGGTCTTTGTCACCTTCTTCCTGTTACGTCTTCTGTCGCTGTTCGGTCGCCGTATCTGGCGCATTCTGGCGACGCTGATTGTTCTGTTTTCCGCCGCCGCCAGTTACTACATGACGTTCCTTAACGTGGTGATTGGCTACGGGATTATCGCCTCGGTGATGACCACCGATATCGACCTGTCGAAAGAGGTCATCGGCTGGCATCTGATCCTCTGGCTGGCGGCAGTGAGCGCGCCGCCACTGCTGTTTATCTGGAGCAACCGCTGCCGCCATACGCTGCTGCGCCAACTGCGTACCCCGGGCCAGCGGGTTAAAAACGTGCTGATCGTGGTGTTGGCCGGCCTCATCGTCTGGGGACCTATCCGCCTGCTTGAGCTGCGCCAACACGATGTCGAGCGCCATTCGGAAGTGGATATGCCGAGCTACGGCGGGGTGATCGCCAACTCCTACCTGCCGTCGAACTGGCTGTCGGCGCTGGGGCTGTACGCCTGGGCGCAGGTGGATGAATCCTCAGATAACAAATCGCTGATTAACCCGGCGAAGAAATTTACCTACGTCGCCCCGGAAGGGCTCGATGACACCTACGTGGTGTTTATCATTGGCGAAACCACCCGCTGGGATCATATGGGCATCCTTGGCTATAGCCGTAACACCACGCCAGAGCTGGCGAAAGAGAAGAATCTGGTCGCTTTCCGCGGCTACTCGTGCGATACCGCCACCAAGCTGTCGTTACGCTGCATGTTTGTGCGTCAGGGCGGGGCAGAGGATAACCCGCAGCGGACCCTCAAAGAGCAGAACGTCTTTGCGGTGCTTCATCAGCTGGGCTTCAGCGGCAATCTGTACGCCATGCAGAGTGAGATGTGGTTCTACAGCAACACGATGGCCAACAATATCGCCTATCGCGAGCAGATTGGCGCCGAGCCGCGCAACCGCGGCAAGAGCGTTGACGATATGCTGCTGGTGGATGAGATGAAGCGCGGTATGGAGCAGGGCAACGCCTCTGGTAAGCACCTGATCATCCTCCACACGAAAGGCTCGCACTTTAACTACACCCAACGCTATCCGCGCAGCTTCGCCCAGTGGAAGCCGGAGTGCGTCGGTGTTGATAACAAGTGCTCGAAAGCGGAGCTGATCAACTCCTATGACAACAGCGTGACCTATGTCGATCACTTTATCGTCAGCGTCCTCGACCAGCTGCGGGATAAGAAAGCGATTGTGTTCTATGCCGCCGACCATGGCGAGTCGATTAACGAGCGTGAACATCTGCACGGTACGCCGCGCAAGATGGCGCCGCCGGAACAGTTCCGTGTGCCGATGATGGTCTGGATGTCGGATAAATACCTGGAGAATCCGGATCATGCCGCTGCGTTTGCCCATCTGCAGCAGCAGGCCGCGATGAAGGTGCCGCGCCGCCACGTCGAGCTGTACGACACCATTATGGGCTGCCTCGGCTATACCTCGCCGGATGGCGGGATCAACGAGAACAACAACTGGTGTCGCGTGCCGGCTTCGAAGAAAGCGGCGAAAGAATAGCAATAGTGGCGAGATTCTCGCCGCTTGATTGATTTTTTGCTAATAAGGCATTGACGGGGGGGCATCCCAGCAGTAAGATGCGCCCCGCATTCGGTGATTGGCGCAGCCTGGTAGCGCACTTCGTTCGGGACGAAGGGGTCGGAGGTTCGAATCCTCTATCACCGACCAAATTCAAAAAGCCTGCTCAATGAGCAGGCTTTTTTGCATCTGCGGCCAGTGAGGATGAGAACCTCCGGGGGCAGGAGGTTCGACTCGAGCGGAGCGAGAGAACGTTGCGTCAGCAACGGCCCGCAGGGCGAGCCACAAAGTGGCGAGTCATCCTCTATCACCGACCAAATTCGAAAAGCCTGCTCAACGAGCAGGCTTTTTTGCATCTGCGGCCAGTGAGGATGAGAACCCCGAAGGTTCGCTCCAGATCTCGTAGGCCCGCGCAAGCGCAGCGTCGCCGGGCACCTTCTGCAGTCTCCCGGCCCAAAACCGCATCAAAATCACAAAAAACATCTTTACCCCCGTTTCCAGCCAGCTGTTCGCTATTTTGTGACATCTTCCATTGCATTTTTTTATCGATGAACAGATCTTTTTTCGCGAAGCTTATGGCTGAATACAGCATTTTCCGCTGTGCGTTTTAACGTTCACGCTATTAATCGCTCACATATTGGTCACATAGCAAGAAATTTTTCTCATTTACTGGCATTGTTTCCCACTAGGTGTCGCAAATTAATAAGGTCTTTATTCTGCATATTCGCCAGTAGCATAAATTTCTCTGCTGAAAATAGCGTCTTGAAGTTTTTTTAATCTTTGCCTGTCGTTTCTCACGCTGGATGTAAAACCCGGCTGGCTGTATTGACGTTTCCCCATTCTGTTGACAGATTGTAGGGCATGAGGGGCATTTCATGGAGAATCCGTACTGCAACTCAGTCGTTTTTGCGAAAGGAATCCCCATCTCTCTCAACGCCTTCGGGCACCACCGACTGGACCGGGTATATTCTAAATAGTTCGAATTGCGGGAAGGCGGCAAGCTTGAGCATCCCCAGAGCATAGATGGCTATGTGACTGGCTTATTGAGCACAGCCAACGCATCCATCATTCGAATATGACGAATAAAAATAAATAAAGGTCCGGCGGATATATGCAAACAACATCACAGTTTTGGAGCAGAATAATGAGTATTTCCTTGAAGAAATCAGGGATGCTGAAGCTTGGTCTGAGCCTTGTCGCCATGACCGTCGCTGCCAGCGTGCAAGCGAAAACCCTGGTTTATTGTTCAGAAGGCTCGCCGGAAGGCTTTAACCCACAGCTCTTCACCTCTGGCACCACCTATGACGCCAGTTCCGTACCGATCTACAATCGCCTGGTCGAATTCAAAACCGGTACGACGGAAGTTATTCCTGGACTGGCTGAAAAATGGGAAGTCAGCCCGGATGGTAAAACCTATACTTTCCACCTGCGTCAGGGCGTGAAGTGGCAGGATAATAAAGACTTTAAGCCAACCCGTGACCTGAACGCCGATGACGTGGTGTTCTCCTTCGATCGTCAGAAGAATACCAATAACCCGTACCATAAAGTTTCTGGCGGCAGCTATGAATACTTTGAAGGGATGGGATTACCAGACCTGATTAGCGAAGTGAAGAAAGTGGACGATAAAACCGTCCAGTTCGTCCTGACCCGCCCGGAAGCGCCGTTCCTCGCTGACCTGGCCATGGACTTCGCCTCTATTCTCTCTAAAGAGTATGCCGACAACATGCTGAAAGCCGGCACGCCGGAAAAAGTAGACCTCAATCCTATCGGTACCGGTCCATTCCAGCTGCTGCAGTACCAGAAAGATTCCCGCATTCTGTATAAAGCCTTCCCGGGCTACTGGGGCACCAAGCCGAAGATCGATCGTCTGGTCTTCTCCATCACCCCGGATGCCTCCGTGCGCTATGCCAAGCTGCAGAAAAATGAGTGCCAGGTGATGCCGTATCCGAACCCGGCGGACATCGCGCGCATGAAGGAAGATAAGAACATTACCCTGCTGGAACAGCCGGGCCTGAACGTCGGTTATCTCTCCTTCAACACCGAGAAGAAACCGCTGGACGACCTGAAAGTTCGTCAGGCGCTGACCTACGCGGTTAACAAAGAAGCGATCATCAAAGCCGTTTACCAGGGCGCAGGCCAGGCGGCGAAGAACCTGATCCCGCCGACCATGTGGGGCTATAACGACGAGGTTAAAGACTACACCTACGATCCGGAGAAGGCGAAGCAGCTGCTGAAAGAAGCGGGCCTGGAAAAAGGCTTCACTATCGATCTGTGGGCGATGCCGGTACAGCGTCCGTATAACCCGAACGCCCGCCGTATGGCGGAGATGATCCAGGCCGACTGGGCCAAGATTGGCGTCCAGGCCAAAATCGTCACCTACGAGTGGGGCGAGTATCTGAAACGCGCGAAAGCGGGCGAGCACCAGAGCGTCATGATGGGCTGGACCGGCGACAACGGGGATCCGGATAACTTCTTCGCCACCCTGTTCAGCTGCGCCGCGGCGAAAGACGGCTCCAACTACTCGCGCTGGTGCTATAAGCCGTTTGAAGATCTGATTCAGCCGGCCCGCGCCACCGACGACCACAACAAGCGTATTGAACTGTACAAACAGGCTCAGGTAGTGATGCATGACCAGGCTCCGGCGCTGATCATCGCTCACTCCACCGTTTACGAGCCAGTGCGTAAAGAAGTCAAAGGCTATGTGGTGGATCCGCTGGGTAAACACCACTTCGATAACGTCTCTGTCGAATAATAAGCACGATGCCTGACCCCCTCTCCCCGCGTGGGAGAGGTGGGGGGCGTATTCCCGCTATTCCGGGGAATGCTTTTGTGAGCAATACAGACGCCCTGTCGCCAGGCGGGGCGTCACTAGAGAGAATCCGGGTTATGTTGCAGTTTATTCTCCGACGTCTGGGACTTGTCATCCCGACATTTATCGGTATCACCCTTCTCACCTTTGCCTTCGTCCATATGATCCCCGGCGATCCGGTGATGATTATGGCGGGCGAACGTGGTATTTCCCCCGAACGTCACGCGCAGCTGCTGGCCGAAATGGGCCTTGATAAGCCGCTGTGGCAGCAATATGCCCACTATATCTGGGGCGTGCTGCACGGCGATTTAGGCATCTCGCTGAAAAGCCGCATTCCCGTGTGGCAGGAGTTTGTCCCACGCTTTAAAGCCACCCTTGAGCTGGGCGTCTGCGCGATGATCTTCGCCGTCGCCGTCGGCATTCCGGTGGGCGTGCTGGCTGCGGTAAAACGCGGCTCCATCTTTGACCACACCGCGGTGGGCCTGGCGCTGACCGGCTACTCGATGCCTATCTTCTGGTGGGGCATGATGTTGATTATGCTGGTTTCGGTGCAGCTGAACCTGACGCCGGTCTCCGGGCGTATCAGCGATACGGTCTTCCTTGACGATACCTTGCCGCTGACCGGCTTTATGCTGATCGACACCGCCATCTGGGGCGAGCAGGGCGACTTTATTGACGCCTTAATGCATATGATCCTGCCCGCCATCGTGCTGGGCACCATTCCGCTGGCAGTGATCGTGCGTATGACCCGATCGTCGATGCTGGAAGTGCTCGGCGAAGACTACATCCGCACCGCGCGCGCCAAAGGCCTGACCCGGATGCGGGTGATTGTGATCCACGCGCTGCGTAACGCGATGCTGCCGGTGGTCACGGTGATTGGCCTGCAGGTGGGCACGCTGCTGGCGGGCGCCATCCTGACGGAAACCATTTTCTCATGGCCTGGTTTAGGCCGCTGGCTGATCGACGCGCTGCAGCGTCGCGATTATCCGGTGGTGCAGGGCGGGGTGCTGCTGGTGGCGACGATGATTATCCTCGTCAACCTGCTGGTCGACCTGCTGTACGGCGTGGTGAACCCGCGTATCCGGCATAAGAAGTAAGGGGTCATCATGTCACAAGTTACTGAAAATAAAGTTATCACTGCGCCGGTGCCCATGACCCCGCTGCAGGAGTTCTGGCACTATTTCAAACGCAATAAAGGGGCGGTGGTCGGTCTGGTGTACGTGGCGGTGATGATCGTAATCGCCGTGTTCGCCAACTTTCTCGCCCCGTATAACCCGGCGGATCAGTTCCGTGATTCGCTGCTGGCGCCGCCGTTCTGGCAGGAGGGCGGCAGCCTGGCGCATCTGCTCGGCACCGACGACGTGGGCCGCGATATTCTGTCTCGCCTGATGTATGGCGCGCGCCTGTCGCTGCTGGTGGGCTGCCTGGTGGTGGTCCTGTCGCTGATCCTCGGCGTGGTGCTCGGCCTGGTGGCGGGCTATTTCGGCGGAGTGGTGGACTCAATCATCATGCGCGTCGTCGATATTATGCTGGCGCTGCCGAGTCTGCTTCTGGCGCTGGTGCTGGTGGCTATCTTCGGACCCTCCATCGTCAACGCCTCGCTGGCGCTGACCTTCGTGGCGCTCCCGCACTATGTGCGTCTGACGCGCGCGGCGGTGCTGGTGGAGGTCAACCGCGACTACGTGACCGCTTCCCGCGTGGCGGGCGCCGGGGCGATGCGCCAGATGTTCGTCAATATTCTGCCTAACTGTCTCGCGCCGCTGATCGTTCAGGCGTCGCTGGGCTTTTCTAACGCCATTCTCGACATGGCCGCGCTGGGGTTCCTCGGCATGGGCGCGCAGCCGCCGACGCCGGAGTGGGGCACCATGCTCTCCGACGTATTGCAGTTCGCGCAGAGCGCCTGGTGGGTGGTGACCTTCCCGGGCGTGGCGATCCTGCTGACGGTGCTGGCATTTAACCTGATGGGTGACGGTCTGCGTGACGCGCTCGATCCCAAACTGAAGCAGTAAGAGGTTCGAGATGGCGTTATTGAATGTAGATAAATTATCGGTGCATTTCGGCGATGAAAACGCGCCGTTCCGCGCCGTGGACCGCATCAGCTATAGCGTGAAGCAGGGCGAAGTGGTCGGCATCGTCGGGGAGTCTGGATCCGGTAAATCCGTCAGCTCGTTGGCGATTATGGGTCTGATTGATTACCCCGGCCGGGTCATGGCGGACAAACTGGAGTTTAACGGCCGCGACCTGCAGCGCATCTCTGAAAAAGAGCGGCGCCAGCTGGTGGGGGCGGAGGTGGCGATGATCTTCCAGGATCCGATGACCAGCCTCAATCCCTGCTTTACCGTCGGCTTCCAGATTATGGAAGCGATAAAAGTCCATCAGGGCGGCAACAAGCAAACCCGCCGCCAGCGGGCCATCGACCTGCTGAACCAGGTCGGCATTCCCGATCCGGCGTCGCGGCTGGACGTCTACCCGCATCAGCTTTCCGGCGGGATGAGCCAGCGCGTCATGATCGCGATGGCGATTGCCTGTCGGCCAAAACTGCTGATTGCCGATGAACCGACCACCGCGCTGGACGTGACCATTCAGGCGCAGATCATCGAGCTGCTGCTGGATCTGCAGCAGCAGGAGAATATGGCGCTGGTGCTGATCACCCACGACCTGGCGCTGGTGGCCGAGGCCGCGCATAAAATTATCGTTATGTATGCCGGTCAGGTGGTGGAGACTGGCGATGCGAAGGATATTTTCCGCGCGCCGCGCCATCCATACACCCAGGCGCTGCTGCGCGCGCTGCCGGAGTTCGCCCAGGATAAAGCGCGTCTGGCGTCGCTGCCGGGCGTGGTGCCGGGGAAATATGACCGTCCCAACGGCTGCCTGCTGAACCCGCGCTGCCCCTATGCTACGGATAAATGTCGTAGCGAAGAGCCGGCGCTCGCGGATCTCACTGGCGGCCGCCAGTCTAAATGTCACTACCCACTCGATGATGCCGGGAGGCCTGGATTATGAGTACGCAAAAGGCCGCCACGCCACAACCGCTGTTGCAGGCCATTGATCTGAAAAAACACTACCCGGTGAAGAAGGGGTTATTCGCCCCGGAACGGCTGGTGAAGGCGCTGGACGGCGTCTCCTTTACCCTTGAGCGCGGTAAAACGCTGGCGGTGGTGGGGGAGTCGGGCTGCGGTAAATCGACCCTCGGTCGTCTGCTGACGATGATTGAAATTCCCACCGGCGGCGAGCTCTATTATCAGGGGCAGGATCTGCTTAAGCACGACCCGCAGGCGCAGAAGCTGCGGCGGCAAAAAATCCAGATTGTGTTCCAGAACCCCTACGGTTCTCTGAACCCGCGTAAAAAAGTGGGGCAGATTCTGGAAGAGCCGCTGTTGATTAACAGCAGCCTGAGCAAAGAGCAGCGCCGCGAAAAAGCGCTGGCGATGATGGCGAAAGTGGGCCTGAAAACAGAGCATTACGATCGCTACCCGCATATGTTCTCCGGCGGTCAGCGCCAGCGTATCGCCATTGCCCGCGGGCTGATGCTGGATCCGGACGTGGTGATTGCCGATGAGCCGGTCTCCGCGCTGGACGTTTCGGTACGCGCTCAGGTGCTGAACCTGATGATGGATCTGCAGCAGGATTTAGGACTGTCCTACGTGTTTATCTCCCACGACCTGTCGGTCGTCGAGCATATCGCTGATGAAGTGATGGTGATGTATCTCGGCCGCTGCGTGGAGAAGGGCACCAAGGAGCAGATCTTTAACAATCCGCGTCATCCATACACCCAGGCGCTGTTGTCGGCGACGCCGCGTCTGAACCCGGACGACCGTCGCGAGCGGATTAAGCTGACCGGCGAGCTGCCGAGCCCGCTGAATCCGCCGCCGGGCTGCGCCTTCAACGCGCGCTGCCGCCGGCGCTTCGGCCCTTGCACCCAGCTTCAGCCGCAGCTGAAGGATTACGGCGGCCAGCTGGTGGCCTGCTTTGCCGTCGACCAGGATGAGAATCCGCAAAAGCCCCACGCCTGATGGCAGGCTCCCGGTCCGATAACCGGGGGCTTCTCTCCCGCCGGAGATGAAATCCGACGATATCGCCTTTTATCGCAGTGAATGCCACGCTCTCGGAGCATTCTTCGTCGATTATCCGAAAAAATAAGACTTTCAGTCCATTTTTATAGAATTAAAGAGAAATTAAAATGGTTCAGGTTTATTCTTTCGCTTATCTGACGCTATGATTCTATCATCGCGAAATACCTTTATATAAAAACGAATGGGAAGCGCGGTGGTTGCGGGGCTTGAGGATGTACGCATACCTAAAAAATGGGGCTATTCTTCTCAAAGGGAAATGTTAGTGTAGCGATACTTCTGCCGTGGAATCACACCGAAAATCAAAATCTAAACTATTATAACCCTGTCAATCGTGTGTATTGGTACGTCTCCACCGGCGCTTTTTCTGCCATACCAGAGACGTCACGATATTTTAAATATACCCAGAAAATAACAACAAACTTAATATGAAATTTTTAAAATCATGAGGTTATCAATGAACCATTATGATGATCTGCAGCGCTTTCAGGAAAAAACGCGGACGCAAAACCTCAAATTTCAGGATCTTTCATCGCAAGCCGCCACGCGGGAGCATGGAGACTGGGCGATCCTCAATCAGCTGAATCCCGGCGCAGAGAAACCCTCTTCCCTGGCGCTGGGAGGCTCGGTCTCCGCGCCGTTGCCGCAGTCGGTGCCTGCGGATCTGTTCCGCCAGGTAGAGGCGGCCGTAGCAGCGGCGCCAGCCTCTGATCCTGTTGCGTCTGCCGCGCCAGCGGCCCCGCAGCCGGTCGTGGAGACCGCCGCAGCCGCGCCGGAGCCGGTTAGGCAGGAGCCTGCGGTGGCCCCTGCGCCTCCCATCCCGGCGCCTGAACCGGCAATGGCTCCGCCGCCGAGAATAGCCCCCCGACCCGCGCCCGCCGCCGAGAACTATGCCCACCTGTTCGCGGCGAAAAGCGCAGAGCCGGTGACGAAAAATAAAGACCAGCCTTTGAAATCACTTCTGGAAAGGATCGCAACATGCCGTTGATTTGCGTCTGTTCACCGAAAGGTGGCGTAGGGAAAACGACCCTGGCGGCCAATTTAGCCTATGCGCTGGCGCGGACCGGCAGCAAAGTTCTGGCGCTGGATTTTGATGTCCAGAACGCCCTGCGTTTGCATTTTGGCGTGCCGCTGAACGATGAGCGCGGCTACGTGGCGAAGGCGCTGGAAATGCACGACTGGAGCCAGTGCGTGCTGAGCGCCGGCAGCAACATTTTCGTCCTGCCGTATGGCGAAGTGAGCGAAGCGCAGCGTCAGGCGTTTGATGAGCAGCTGACCCACAATGACCATTTTCTCCAGCGCGGACTGTCCGCACTGCTGAATTATCCCGGACTTATCACCATCGCCGATATGCCGCCAGGGCCTTCGCCGGCGCTAAAGGCGCTGACGGGGCTGGCGGACCTGCATCTGATCCCGCTGCTGGCTGATACTGCCTCGATGTCGACCCTGGCGCACGTGGAAAAACAGCGCCTGACCGGCGCGGCGCTGAATCACAAGCATGGGCACTATTTCGTCATTAACCAAAGCGATAGCCGTCGCCAGGTCAGCCGGGACGTCACCAGCCTGATGGAAGAGAAGCTGGGCGAGCGACTGCTTGGCATCGTCCATCGTGATGAAAGCGTGGTGGAGGCCAATGCATCGCAGAAGTCGATTCTGGACTTTAACGCTTCCTCGGCAGCGGCCTTCGATATTGAAATTATTGCTAAAAAAATATCTTCGCTGTTGGGTATCCATATTGGCGATGGCACGGTGCACAGCCAGCCACGCATGTCAGGGCTTTAACTTATTGCAGGGCTGCTGAATGAAAAAATCTCTTTTTTGGTTGCTGGCGCTGGTGCTGTCACCCGTCGCCGTGCTGGTGGTGATCACGCCGATGGACAGCCAGAAGCAGTATATTTTTGGTCTGCTGAGCATCGGTATTCTGTTTCTGATGGGGTTCAGCAAGCGCCGCAGCGTATCGGTCATTATGGTCGTCACGTCGCTGCTGATGTCTACCCGTTACATGTATTTTCGTCTCACGCAGACCCTGCACTTCAACTCAGCTATTGAAACTATCCTCGGCATGGGGCTCTTTCTGGCGGAAGTCTATATCTGGGTGATGCTGCTGCTTAACTATCTGCAGACCGTGTGGCCGCTGAAGCGCGGTATTGTTCCGCTGCCGGATGATATGAGCAAGTGGCCGACGGTGGATATCTATATTCCGAGTTATAACGAACCGCTTGAGGTGGTGCGTGACACCGTCCTCGCGGCGCAATGTATTGATTATCCAAAAGATAAAATGAAAATCTATCTTCTGGATGATGGTAAACGCAGCGAGTTTGCCGTCTTCGCCGCCGACGTCGGGGTGGGCTATATCACCCGCAACGATAACAAACACGCTAAAGCGGGGAACCTCAACCACGCCCTAACCCTGACCCAGGGGGAGCTTATCTGTGTTTTCGACTGCGACCACGTCGCCACGCGCGTGTTTCTGCAGGCCACCGTCGGCGGCTTCCTGAAAGATCCGATGCTGGCTCTGGTGCAGACGCCGCACTACTTCTATTCCCCGGATCCGTTCGAGCGCAACCTCTCCGTCGGGCGCAACATCCCGAACGAAGGGATGCTGTTCTATGGCCCGATTCAGCAGGGCAACGATAACTGGAACGCCACCTTTTTCTGTGGCTCCTGCGCGGTGATCCGCCGCGAGGCGCTGGCGCAGATCGGCGGTTTCGCCGTTGAAACGGTGACTGAAGATGCCCATACGGCGCTCAAGTTCCAGCGCCTTGGTTGGAAGTCGGCCTTTCTTGATATCCCGCTGGCGGCTGGTCTCGCCACCGAGCGCCTGGTGGTGCACGTTATCCAGCGTACCCGCTGGGCGCGTGGCATGACGCAGATTTTTCGCGTCGATAACCCGCTGTTTGGCCGCGGGCTGACCTTCCAGCAGCGCTTGTGCTATCTCAGCGCCATGCTCTACTACCAGTTTGCGCTCCCGAGGGTGGTGTTTGTCACCGCCCCGCTGGCTTATCTGCTGTTTAACCTCAATATCATTTACTCGTCAGCGAGCCTGATCGTCTCCTATGCGCTGCCGCACCTGTTTCTCGCCATCTACGTCGGTTCGCGAATGAACGGCCGCTATCGCTACAGCTTCTGGGGGGAAATCTACGACATTGTGCTGGCTTTTCACCTGGTGCTGCCGACCCTGGTGACGATGATTTTCCCCAAACGCGGCAAATTCAACGTCACCGATAAGGGCGGCCTGCTGGACGTCGGCTACTTCGATTTCACCGTGGTGCGTCCGCACCTGGTGGTGGCCTGTCTGCTGGCGCTGGGGGTGATCGTCGGCATCGTCCGGGCGATTGGCCATGACTACTTTGGCTCGGACCCCAACGTTATCGCTCTGAACGTCGGGTGGGGTATCTACAGCCTGATCTTCCTGCTGGCGGCGATTGCCGTCGCGCGTGAAACGCGGCAGGTGCGGAAAACCATTCGTATCGATGTCGATATCCCGGTAGTGATCCATTACGCCAGCGGCATCGTGTCCCGCAGCCACACCGAGGATCTGTCGATGGGCGGTTGCCGCGTAGTGGCGCCGGATAAGCGCCATCTGGAGGATGATATCGAAGAGGTTGAGCTGATCCTGCAGTCCGGGGCTATCTCCATCCCGGCCCAGTTGGTCACCTCTGACGAGCGCTTCCTGCGCCTCAAGTTTGATGAAGATATTCCGCTTTCGCGCCGCCGTGAGCTGGTGCGCGTGGTGCTGGCCCGCGCGGATGCGTGGATTAATCCGCCGCGCCCGCAGGATAACCCGTTCCGCTCCTTCTTCACCATTTTACGCTGCGTGTTCGAACTGTTCTGGCTGACGTGGAAAACCCGTCGCAGCCAGCGCAATCGGGCAACAGTGGCGAAAACGGCGCAGGAGGATGGCACGTTATGAAGCGATTAACGACGCTGGCGCTGCTGGCAGGGATGCTCTCTGCGCCTGCGCTGCACAGTGAAGAACCGGGCTCCGGCGCCGCCGCGCCGCTGAGCTTTCCGCAGCTCAATGGCGCGGCGGACAGCGAGCCAGGCGACGAACCCCCGGCCGCCTCGCCGGAGGAGAGCGCCTCCCCGACAGCCCCCGCCACCGCCGGCGATGCGGCGGCGACGGCCCCTGCGCCGGATATGCCGGACTTGCCCCCGCCGGTGAGCGGGTCGGCCGCGCCGGAGGTCATTCCTGTCGCTCCGGTCTGGGGAGGCGATCTGAATCTGGCGCAGATGGGGATGCCGGACGGCATTATCCTCAGCGGCGGTCAGCGGCAGGGGGGCGTCAGCTTTACCCTGCCTTCCGATCAGGTGGTGATCCATTCGCAGCTTAGCCTTGCCGTTCGCGTATCGCCGGAAATGGTGAGTCGCAACGCCACCCTGCAGCTGATGCTCAACGGTCAACCGCTCGGCACCCTGCCGCTGGGGGCCGATGGCGAGGATGTCTCCCATTATCAACTGGATATCCCGCCCGCGCTGATGGTTTCCAGTAATAACCTGAGCGTGAAGATCAACGATGGCGATACCCTGCAGTGCCAGCGTGACATTCATGATTCGTCGCGGGTGACGGTGCTGCCCACGTCGCATTTCAGCTGGGAAAGCCAGCAGTTGAACATCAGCGACGATCTGAGCCACTTCCCGCGTCCATTCTTCGACAGCATGCAGATGACGCCGGCGGACATCGCCGTTTCCTATGGAGCGAAGCCGTCGGCCGACGTCTTCAGCGCCGCGGCGCTGGTCTCTTCCTGGCTGGGTATCCAGGCGGACTATCGCGGCATCGCCTTCAGCGCGCTGCGCGACCGCCTGCCGGAACGCCACGGTATCGTGATTGGCCACCCGGGCGAGCAGGTGGGCGGCATGACGCTGCCGGAAACCGATAAGCCACTGCTGCGCATCATCGCCAACCCCGCCAATCCAGCCTACAAGCTGCTGTTGATTGTCGGCAAAAACGATACCGCGCTGCGCATGGCCGCCTGGCGCCTGACCCGCGGCAACTTCGCGCCGCAAACCGCGACGCTGGATGTTGAACCACAGACCATCCCGGTTGGCAAAGCGTACGATGCGCCGCGCTGGATCCCCACCGATCGTCCAGTCAGACTCAGCGAACTGCTGCGTAAGGATCAAAGCCCGACCGTCAGCGGCGTCTGGCACGAACCTTTACGTATCGCCTTCCGCGCCGCGCCGGACCTCTATCTGTGGGATGGCGAGACGATCCCGCTGCAGGTTGGCTACCGCTTCCCGTCGGAGAGTTGGATCAATGAAGACAAGTCCCTGCTGAGCGTCACGCTCAACGGCACCTTCCTCAACAACCTGCCGATGAACAAGCAGGGGCCGCTGGAGAAAGTCTGGCGCTACCTCGGGGGCGATGCGCGCCAGGAGCGCTTTACCATCCCGCTGGCACCCTACCTGATCTATGGCGATAACCAGCTGTCGATGTACTTCAATGTGGTGCCGAAGGACGATGTTCCGTGCTCGGTTCTGCTGAATAACAATATCAAGAGCCGCATCACTGACGACTCATGGATTGATTTGAGCAAAACGCGACACTTCTCGCTGCTGCCAAACCTCTCCTATTTCGTCGGCGCCTCTTTCCCTTTCTCGCGGCTGGCGGACTATTCGCAAACGACGCTCCTGCTGCCGGCGGAACCGTCTGAGACCCAGGTGGCAACCCTGCTGAATCTGGCGGCGCGCTCCGGGAATGCGACCGGCACCGCGCTGGCGAATAACCGCGTCGTGCTCGGGATGCCCACCGGCGGCGGGGATTTGCAGTCGCTGCGCGAACGTGATGTGCTGGCGGTCACCGCTCTCGATCAGCAGGCCTTCAACCAGAGCCTGCTGGCCGACTCACCCTACCGCCCGGTGGATAATGTGCTGAGCGTCCGCGAGCCCGACCTGTGGCAAAAAGCGCAGCGCCGACTCACCGGCGACTGGACCTCCGCCAGCCTCGATGCCGATCGCTACTTCTCATCCAGCAGCGCCTGGCGCGGGTTTATCAGCTATCGTTCGCCGTGGAACCCCGCCCGCCTGGTGGTGGTGGCGATGGCCAGCAATGATGACCAGCTGGCGCGACTGAAAAACGATCTGGACTCACCGCGCATCAATGCCGGGATCCGTGGCGATACCGCGGTGATCACCAGCGATAACGGGGTGCGTAGTTTCCAGGTGAGTACGCCGTTCCCCAGCGGTCAGATGCCGTGGTACATGATGGCGGTCTGGTATGCCAGCCAGCACTCCGGTTTCCTCGCTCTGCTGGGGCTGATTGCCACCTCGATAATGGGACTGGCGCTGACCGCGATGTTTAAACGTCACGCCCGTAAGCGTCTGGGTTCGGGGGATAACCAATGAAAAGAAAGATAACGATAACGATGAAAAGCTCCCGGCGGCTCACCACATTCTGCCTCACCGGCGCCCTGGCTCTCGGCGCTTCTGGCGGCGCGCTGGCGGCGGGTAACGACGCGGCGCTGCAGGCGCTGTTCGCCCAGGCCAACTACTGGCATGAGAAATCCCATGACGAGCTGGCGATGGAGTCCCTGCAGAAGGTGCTCTCGGTGGATGCCAACAACACCCAGGCGCTGTATCTGATGGCGCTCTGGTCGCAGCAGGGCGGCGATATGCAGGCGGCGGCGCAGTGGCGCGCGCGGCTGGCGAAAGCGGCGCCGGACAGCCCGGGACTGCAGGATCTGGACAACGCCAAAAAAATGTCGCAGGTGCCGCAGGGCCAGCTCAGTCTGGCTCGCCAGCAGGCGCGCGGCGGCAATATCCCCGGCGCGCTGGCGACCTGGCGCAGCATGTTCAATGGCAATACGCCGCCTGCCGGGTTGGCGGCGGAATATTACCTGACCATGGCCAGCGACAAATCGCTCTATCCGCAGGCCATTAGCGAACTGCGGCAGTACGTGGCGCAGCATCCCCAGGAGAACGCCCCGCGGGTAGCGTTGGGCAAAGCGTTAACCTGGCGGGAAGATACCCGTCGGGAAGGGATCGCCCTGCTCGAGCCGATGGCCAGCGGCAATAAAGAGGCGGACAGCGGCTTGCGTCAGGCCTTGCTCTGGCTGGGTCCGCAGGCCGGGGATGAGCAGTATTACGACACCTGGATGCAGCGTCATCCGCAGGATAGCGAAGTTCAGAACTACTTTCGTGAACGGCGCAGCGGCCAGGCGCGCGGCCAGGGCTACGCCAATCTCAACAGCGGCAATACCGCTGCCGCGAAGCAGCAGTTTGAAGAGGTATTGCAGACCAACCCGCAGGATGCCGATGCGTTGGCGGGCATGGGCTATATCGCGCAGCGCAGCGGCGACTACCAGGCCGCATCGCAATATCTGAGCCGGGCGGCGGACCTCGGCGGCGACGCCTCGGCGACCCGCCGTCAGCAGGCGGCTGATGCCCTGTTCTACGGCCAGCTGGCGCAGGCTCAGCAGGCCTATAAGCAGGGCAATATCAGCCAGGCGCTGGCGCTCTCCGCGCCGCTTGCGCAGCAGAGCGGGGCGCGGGGCGCCTCGGCGAAGCTGTTTCGCGCCGATGTGCTGCGACATAACAAAGATTTACCCCAGGCCGAGCAAACGCTGCGCTCACTGTTAAACGACGACCCGCAGAATGCGGCGGCGCGGGAAAACCTCTACTACGTGCTGCGCGAGCAGAATAAATCCGCCGAGGCGCAGGCGATGCTGCAGACGCTGCCGCAGAGCCTACAGCAAAAACTGCAGCCGCGAGTGGTGGCCGGCATGCCAGGCGACGCCCTGCGTCGTCAGGCCCAGGCGCAGGTCAGCAGCGGTAACCCAGCCGGCGCAATAGCCACCCTGCGCGAAGGCGTTGCCCGCTATCCGGACGATCCCTGGCTGCGTCTCGATCTGGCCCGACTGCTGCAAAAATCGGGTAACGCCAGCGAGGCCTCTTCGCTGATGTCGGCGGCCTATCGCCCCGGCGCCAGCAACAGCGCGCTGTATGCCGCCGCGCTGTTCGCCAGCGAAAACGGTGCCTGGCAACAGGCGCAGACGTTGCTGGCGCGCATTCCCGGCGGCAGCCAGACCAGCGACATGCGCGATTTACGCCAGCGGGTGAACTACAACCTGCAGCTGGTGACCGCCGAAAACTACCTGGCGCAGGGCAATACCATCGCCGCCAGCAATACCCTGCGGGCGATGGCCTCCACGCCGCCGAAAGCCCCGGCGGACGCCGGCAAGCTGGCGCGGCTGCTGGCCGAGAGCGGCGACCTGACCACCGCGGTATCGCTGGTGCGCAACAATATCAGCGGCGGGGTGTCCGGCAACGCCGGGGATTACGCCGATCAGATCGCCGTCCTGAACCAGGCCGGGCTGACCGGCGAGGCGCAGAACCTGATCAGCAATCCGCAGCTGCAGGCCAGCAGTACGCCGACGCAGCTGGCGAGCATTCGCAATGGCTATGTGATCAACGAGGCCGACCGCCTGCGCGAGCAGGGCAATTATGCCGCGGCGTATGACAAGCTGATCCGCGCCATGCAAAGCGATCCGCAGAATACCGATCTGATGTTCGCCATGGCGCGGCTGTACCAGAGCGGCAAAATGAACAAAGAGGCCGGTGTGGTCTATGACTACCTGATGACGCGCGATACGCCGAACCAGGATGCGCGCGCCGGGGCTATCGACGTCGCGCTGTCGGCGGGGAACAACGATCGCGCGGAACAGCTGGCCGGCGGCTTGCGTCAGGATAACTCCCCGGATCGCCTGCTGCTGCTGGCGAGAGTGGCGGAGGCCCAGGGTCATCATCAGCAGGCGATGACCTACCTGCGCAGCGCCCGCGGCAAACTGCTGGGCATGCAAAGCACCAACAGCAGCGAAACGCCGACCGTCGGCGGGGTGCTGGCGGCGGATAACCCCTTCATCGGCGTGTCGCAAACGTCGGCGCCGACGCGGACGGCCTCCGCCTACGGGCAGTATATGCCGTGGCAGGTTGCCCAGTCGGCCGCCGCGCCCGGCTCCTCACTGCCGGGGATCCAGCGCACAGATCTGCCGGTGGACACCGCCCAGACGCGGATGCTGCGTCAGGTGGACACCATGATGGAGTCGCTGCAGGAGAAAACCGGCAGCTGGCTGCAGGGGGGAATGGACGTGCGCGGACGCGACGGCGAATCGGGCACCAGCAAGCTGACGGAGCTCAGAACGCCGCTGACCTGGTCCTCCTCGCCGTTTGGCGACTCGCGCTTTGACTTTACCGTCACCCCGGTGTCGTTAAACGCCGGGACCGCCAGCGGCGACGCCTGGCGTCGCTACGGCGCCAACCCGCTGGCCAACGCGGTCTCCAATATGGTGAGTACCGCCACCAGCGAGCAGGCGGCGATCGCCTCGATGACCGAGGCGGAGCGGACGGCCTATTTTGCCAGCAATCCGGGGGCAGAGGCGTTAAGCGGCCTGGGCACCCTGAACGCGGCGGACTTCAATCCGACCACCAGCAGCGGGATGGAAAACCTGGCGAAGCTCGGGAGCTATGATTCGGGGCAGGTGGCCAGCTATCTTTCCTCGTCCAGCCGTAAGCCGAACGTTGACCAGACCAGCGGCTCGACCGATTCGCAGAAGGCCAACGGCGTCGAACTGGCGCTGGCGCTAAGCGGTGACGATTACCGGGTCGATATCGGCAGCACGCCGCTGGGCCAGGATCTGAATACCGTTGTCGGCGGGGTGAAATGGTCGCCCAAGCTGACCAACTATCTGTCGCTGATCCTCACCGGCGAACGCCGCTCGCTCACCGACAGCCTGCTTTCGTATGTCGGTCTGAAGGATGCCTATTCCGGTAAAACCTGGGGGCAGGTGACGAAAAACGGCGGCACCCTGCAGCTGAGTTATGACGACGGTGACGCGGGCTTCTACGTTGGCGGCGGCGGTTACAGCTACCTGGGGCAGAACGTCGCCAGCAACACCAGCATCAACGCCAATGCCGGGGTCTATCTGCGGCCCTATCATGACGAATACCGCCAGCTGCAGGCCGGGTTGAGCATGAGCTATATGGATTACTCCAAAAACCTCAGCTACTTCACCTATGGCCAGGGGGGCTACTTTAGTCCGCAAAACTACGTCAGCGTGTCGCTGCCGGTCAGTCTGACGGAAAAATATGATAACTGGACCATGAAGCTCGGCGGCTCGGTGGGCTACCAGTCTTACAGCCAGGATAAGAGCGCCTATTTCCCGACCAATTCGGAGTGGCAGCAGACCCTGGAGACGGCGGTGAGCAATGGGTTTGCCAAGGAAGCCTACTATTCTGCGACCTCGAAGAGCGGCATCGGCTATACCCTGCGCGCCGGGGCGGATTACAAGGTCAACAAACAGATGACGCTGGGGGGCCAGATTGGCTATGACACCTTCGGGGATTATAACGAAAGCACCGCCGGGCTCTATATTCGCTATATGTTAGGAGATCATTGATGATGACGGAGAACAATAACCCGGTGGTGATGACCTGGTTTCAGCAGCAGCAAACGCCTGCCGGATGGTTCGATCTGTTGATTATTATGGTCGAAGGTATGTTAAATAATGCCGGCGAGCTGGAAAGTCAGCCCTTCCTGCGTCAGATGGGCGCCTCGTTGGCGGAGACCCATCCGTTGCCGGCGTCGGAGACCGTAGGGGAGCTGGAGGCGAATATCAACCGGCTGCTGACCCATTTCCACTGGGGGGTGGTGACCATCGACGTCGGTGAGGATGGCCTGCGCTTGCGCCATCAGGCGTTGCCGGTCAGCCGCGATGATGCGGGGCGCGTGCGCTGGTGCAACGCGTTCTGTGCCATACTCGAGGGGTTATATTCTCGCTGGCTGCAGAGTCAGGGAGGCAGCGCTCACGTAATATTGCAGCGTGAGCGGGTGTTCTCTGTCTCTGACGTTCAGTTTCTTTACTACCATCCATAATGAGTGAATTTATGCCCCTGCGTGCTTTAGTGGCGGTGATAGTGACAACGGCAGTAATGCTGGTGCCCCGGGCGTGGGCGGATACGGCCTGGGAGCGTTATAAGGCCCGTTTTATGATGCCGGACGGCCGTATCATTGATACCGCCAATGGCAATGTGTCGCATACGGAAGGCCAGGGCTTCGCCATGCTCCTGGCGGTGGCGAATAACGATCGCCCGGCGTTCGACAAGCTGTGGCAGTGGACGGACAGCACCCTGCGCGACAAGTCTAACGGGCTGTTTTACTGGCGCTATAACCCGGTGGCGCCGGACCCGATCGCCGATAAAAACAACGCCACCGATGGCGATACCCTGATCGCCTGGGCGCTGCTGCGCGCGCAAAAGCAGTGGCAGGACAAGCGCTACGCCATGGCCTCCGATGCCATCACCGCCTCCCTGCTGAAATATACGGTGGTGACTTTCGCCGGTCGCCAGGTGATGCTCCCGGGCGTGAAGGGGTTTAACCGCAACGACCACCTGAACCTTAACCCCTCCTATTTCATCTTCCCGGCCTGGCGGGCCTTTGCGGAGCGGACGCACCTGACCGCCTGGCGGACATTGCAGAGTGACGGGCAGGCGCTGCTGGGGCAAATGGGCTGGGGGAAATCGCATCTGCCCAGCGACTGGGTGGCGCTGCGGGCGGATGGCAAGATGCTGCCGGCCAAAGAGTGGCCGCCGCGGATGAGTTTCGATGCGATCCGTATCCCGCTGTATATCTCGTGGGTCGATCCGCACAGCGCCTTGCTCGCACCGTGGAAAGCCTGGATGCAGAGTTACCCGCGCCTGCAAACTCCGGCGTGGATCAACGTTAGCACCAACGAGGTCGCTCCGTGGAATATGGCCGGCGGCCTGCTGGCGGTGCGTGATTTAACGCTTGGCGAACCGCTGGAAGCGCCGCAGATTGACGACAAGGATGATTATTACTCCGCCAGCCTCAAGCTGCTGGTCTGGCTGGCGAAACAGGATCAGCGCTAGCGCTGTGATGGCTTTGCAGGTTTCTCAGCCCGTATCCTGCGGGCTGAGAGAAAAGAGCAGGAACGTCTCACGATGTAAGGCCGCCAGAATAGGCGGCCTTGTCGCTTATTGCGGATAAGGCACCCAACTGCCGCCATTCAACTGGACATAAGGCTTGCCCTGATACTGGATAACGATGGCGTTGGCGTTTTCGGACACCGCCGCGCTCTGCGGCAGGTTGGCGACATACTGCTGCCAGTTGACGCTGTCTTCGCTGAACATTTTGCCGTCGAGGGCGCGCACCACCAGCTCCGACACCGCCAGGTAGCTGCTGGGCTGATCGATGATAATTGGCGCGCCTTCATGCGGCGCCTTCATGCCGAAGAATTTCACCGCCGTCGGGACGTTAGTGATCGACGGGCTCGGGATATCCCGCAGGCCAGACACCTGCATCTTATCGCCCTTCAGCGCGCCGCCGTGTTCCGGCACCACTACCACCATCACCTTACGCCCCGATTTTTCCAGTTCGGTGAAGAAGTTATCCAGGTCGTCAAACAGCTTCTGCGCTCGCACTTTGTAGTCCGCGGTTTTGCTTTGTCCCGGGAAGTGATTGCCGTCATGCAGCGGCAGGGTGTTATAGAACGTGGCGCTCCGCGGATTGCTGCTGGCCTCTTCGGTCTTCAGCCAGCGGTTGAGAACCGCGAGATCCTCATACACTGGCGAGCCATCAAATGCCTGCAGGCTGACCGGCAGACCGCTCTGGTCCATCAGCGGGCTCTGCATGCCGCCCAGCGAACGCAGCTCTTTTAGGAAGTCGCCGAACAGGCCGTTGTGGCCGAGCATCAACTGCTGGTTGAAGCCGAGTTTCGCCAGGTTTTCAAACAGGTAGCAATCGGCGCCGGATGGCTGATACAGGTTGGTATGCGACAGCTGGCCGCAGCTGGCGCGCAGCAGACGCACCGCCGCAGGTCCGCTGTAGGAGGTCGCTGAGTTAAAGTTTTTGAAGACGATATCGAAATGCTTCCACAGCGGGTGGTCCATCAGCCCGGCGGCTTCAATATCCGACCAGGAGAGCGAGCAGATATTGATCACCAGCAGGTCAAACGGCTGCGCATCCGCCGGCAGCTGGTCCGGGAACGGTGTCTTGCGCTTCTGCTCGGCGGCATAGAAACCGTTCAGCCAGTTGGTGAGGTTGGCCGAGGTCGGCGGTTCGGTCTGCGGCGGAATATCGCTGCTGGCCGGGCTGGACGCGGCGCCAGCGGCAGCGTTGGTCCCGACGTTGGCCGGCGCGGTGGCGGCGGCAGTGGTGGGCTGACCGGCAGGCCAAATGGTAAAGGCCGGCAGCAGCGGACTGACCGCCTGCCAGACGACCATCGCGGAGACAAACACGGTAACGCGCAGCCACTGGCTGATAAACAGCCACAGCACCAGTAAAACAAAGAAGGCGCCGACCATGCTCCAGTTGATAAAGCGGACAATCAGATCCCAGATATAGCTGGCGCTGAAGCCGGCGATTTGCGATCCCTGGCTAAAAATCGACTCTGGCCCGGGCAGCCAGGTATCGTGCCAGAACAGCGCGAATCCCAGCGGAATGGCGATCCAGTGGCGGATGCGGTGCAGCTTTTCGCGCGGGATTGGCACCAGCAGAAAGGCGAGAAACACCAGGTTAAGCATCGGGTGAAAATTGAGATACCCGGCCCACAGCAGGGCAAACTTGACCAGAAAGTAGAAGTTCCAGCCGCCAAGGCCGCGCCAGTACTGCCAGAGCGGAAGCGGTGCCGCGGTCGTTTTTTTATTTGTCATTTGTTCGCTTTGCCTTGCTTAACCGTTGTTCCCCGGCGTAATACCCCTGCCGGTTTCACGTAACGGGGTTTAAAGAACATCAGTCTTAACGTCGTGCGGATCCGGCGCTGATAGTGGCGCGTCAGGTAGCCCAGCGGAAAAAACAGCAGGGCGCAGAGCACCACCAGTTGCAGAATATCGGCGATAGACATCATCAGGCTTGCTCCTCACGGGTGGTTAACCGGTGTGGTTCGGGGTAGCGTCGCCAGTGGCGTCCATCATGGGTGGCGTTGATGGTCTCGTTTTTACCGACCGTGAGAGGCAGCGGCGTGTTCCAGCGCGCCGGCTCGACGCCGCGCATGATTACGATTTCCGAGAGGATTTGCTTGTCTTCAAACCACACCATACGGTTAGAAAAAATATCGCCGGTCGGCAGCGGGAAAATGTGGTTTAGCGCGGTATCGAGGTCATTGATCCGGCAAAACGACAAGAACAGCACCAGCCGGTTATTGCCGATAGTCATGATGTCGCCCATCCGGTTGGGTTTGCATAACGTCAGCGCCTGCTC
The DNA here is from genome assembly GCF_021869705.1 of Klebsiella sp. PCX. Lineage (NCBI taxonomy): Bacteria > Pseudomonadati > Pseudomonadota > Gammaproteobacteria > Enterobacterales > Enterobacteriaceae > Klebsiella > Klebsiella sp. PCX. The sequence goes on along the minus strand of NZ_CP091527.1, from coordinate 4,914,966 downwards.
AACGCGCAGCCCCGGCGCCGGGCGCAGGGCCACCATCACGCCTTTGCTGTCGGCCGGCAGCAGGGTATTGGTCATCACGTTATGCACCGCTTCGCAAAAGGCGTCCCATTTCTGATAGCCGCGCAGTTTTAACGGCTGGCTCCAGGTGAGCAGGGTGGCAAAATCTTCCGGGATATGGCGGGAGAACTTTTGGTTCTGAACGCTTTCGATTAGCGTCAGGCAGCGGGAAAGCGACGCGCTGTTAGGGATCACCAGGCTGGCGCCGCTGCTGAGCAGCAGCCGCTCATCAGTCGCGCGCAGGCTGGGGGTTTGTTCGCGGACAATAATTTTCAGCGCCGTGCCGCGCTGACGGCGCAGGGTATGAATATAGCGGCCCAGCTGTTCAATTTGCGTATTTTGGGTAATGGAGAAGAGGATCGTCGCCGCTTGCGCGGTGCGCCCGGCGTTGAAGACCTCGTCGTTGGTGTCAAACAGCGTCCAGTATTCCGACAGCGGCGGGGCACCTTCCAGCACGCGCACATTGCTGAGGATCGCTTTTTCATCGCTGCGCGGCTGCACGCTGGTTTCAGCGTCCTGCGCTAATCGCCAGCCGGCGTCATCATGTTGCACCATCAGCTGCTGCTGGGCGCTGATACCCTTATCGCTTCCCCACCAGGCAATATCAAAGATATGCCGGTCGCCCTGGTAACGAATACTTGCCAGTCCGGAAAGGGAGCGGTACTCACGTAATAAGGGAGTCAGCTGCCGATCAATATCCTGCGCGGAATTGATCGCTAAGAATGCGCAGCGATGATATTGCGCCCAGCGGCTGGTCTTTTCCACCCAGGCGCATAACTTTTCGTTATTTATATTTTGCCAGGCATTTTCAGCACATAGCAGAATAAATAAATAATTGCCAGGTTCGAGGGAGCAGACCAAGTCGCGATGTATTTCTTCCAGCGCCTCCGGACGATTCGGCAGGGTAAACAGTGCAATATTATCCGGGCCGTGAATGTGTTCTAATGAAATGATATCATTTGGTTTATTCCCCATCACCAGCGCGGCAACCTTGCTGTTTTTCGCCTGCGTGGCCAGCGTCTGATTAAATAGACTGACGGCATCGGCATAACGGTCAACGTTGAGCCACCATACCCCGCCGACCGGCATATGGCACACTTCATCCCATAATGATGAAATACCCAAAGTAAATACACTATCCACGGCATCCCTCGTGCGCCCTGATTCACACTGGATAAGTTTACTAGCGAAACTGACAGAGTAAACCTAACATTGAAATTAAAGGTCATCAGTTTTAGCATGTACACCTGCTTTTTAAGGATGCGCTGTATACGTCCTCTGGTTTAATAATAAATTTCGAACGGACAGAGATATGCCAGCAAAAGATCCTGCGGTACCCACGGACGCCACGCTGGGGTACACCTTTCAAAATGATTTTCTGGCGCTTAGCCGGGCATTTTCCCTGCCGGATATTGATTATCATGATATTTCCAGGCGCGAACAGCTGAACGCGGCGCTGAAGCGCTGGCCGCTGCTGGCAGAGTTTGCAGAGAAAAAATAAGGAAGCCGGAGATGGCTATTCTGGGATTACAGGGCGTGCGAGGGGGGACTGGCGTCACGTCCATTACGGCTGCACTCGCCTGGGCGCTGCAATTGCTCGGTGAAACGGTGCTGGCAATCGACGCCAGCCCGGATAATATGCTGCGTTTTTTCTTCAATACCGACATCCATCATCAGGACGGCTGGGCGCGGGCGCTGCTCGATGGCCGGGACTGGCGCGACGCGGGTCTGCGCTATACGCAGCATATCGATCTGCTGCCGTTTGGCCAGCTCAGCGCGGGCGAAAGAGAAAACGTCGACCAGCTGCAGTCCACCCTGGGGGCGATGACGGAGGCCGTACTGCAGCTGCAGGGGCAGTACCGCTGGCTACTGCTGGATCTGCCGGCGGGCTATTCGCCGTTGACCCGCGAGCTGCTGACGCTCTGCGACCGCTCGCTGGTGGTGGTCCATCCCGACGCCAACAGCCATATCCGTTTGCACCAGCAGCCCTTTCCGGCCAACAGCGATATTCTGATTAACGATCTGCGGGTCGGCAGCCAGCTGCAGGAAGATCTCTACCAGCTGTGGCTCGAGAGCCAGCCGCGCATCCTGCCGGTGACCATTCATCGCGACGAGGCGATGGCCGAGTGCCTGGCGGCGAAGCAGCCCCTTGGGGAGTATCGCCAGGACTCTCTGGCGGCGGAAGAGGTACTGACCCTGGCGAACTGGTGTCTGATCCACTATGCCGGCGGGAGGCCGGCATGATCCGCCTCAGCACGCTGCTGCTGGCCCTGCCGGTGGGGGAACGGCTGCGCGCGCGCTATGACGACTACCGGCAGCATGGCGCCTCATGGCTGTCGGCGTCGCTTGGCTGCCTGTGGGCATCGCTGGTCTGGGCGCTAATGCCGCTGGAGACGCCGCGATGGCAGGCGATTCTGGCGCACCATGACACCTATTTCCCCCATATTAATCCGCATCGGCCACGTCCGCTGGATCCGCTGCGCTACCTGCTGCAATCCCTGTGGTTACTGACAACGCGCGTGCCGGAGCCGGAGAAAAAGGTCAACTGGCGTTCGCTGGCGGCGCTGGAAGGGGTGCACGGTCGCTATACGCAGTGGCTGGAAAAATTGCCTGAGCAGGTCAACGCCCGCACCGGTCATCTGGATAAACAGAAAGAGCTGGCGCACCTCAATCCCAAACTGCGCCGGGCGATCCTTGGGGGGGTGACCTGCTGCTCGCTGGTGCTGGCGCTGATGTGTATTACGCAGCCTTTTAACCCGCTGTCGCAGTTTATCTTCCTGATGCTGCTGTGGGGCGTGGCGCTGCTGGTGCGGCGCATCCCCGGCCGCTTCTCGGCGCTGATGCTGATCGTGCTGTCGCTGACGGTCTCGTGCCGCTATATCTGGTGGCGCTATACCTCGACGCTGAACTGGAACGACCCGGTAAGCCTGGTGTGCGGGATTATTTTGCTGTTCGCTGAGACCTACGCCTGGGTGGTGCTGGTGCTGGGCTACTTCCAGGTGGTCTGGCCGTTGAACCGCCAACCGGTGCCGCTGCCGGAGGACATGGATCTGTGGCCGACGGTGGACATCTTCGTCCCCACCTACAACGAAGATCTCAACGTGGTGAAAAACACCATCTACGCCTCGCAGGGCATCGACTGGCCGAAGGACAAGCTTAACATCTGGATCCTCGACGACGGCGGACGGGAAGCGTTTCGCCAGTTTGCCAAAGATGTCGGGGTGCACTATATCGCCCGTACCAGCCATGAGCACGCCAAAGCCGGCAACATCAACAATGCGCTGAAATACGCCAAAGGGGAGTTCGTCTCGATCTTTGACTGCGACCATGTGCCGACGCGCTCGTTTCTGCAGATGACCATGGGCTGGTTCCTGAAAGAGAAAGAGCTGGCGATGATGCAGACCCCGCACCACTTCTTCTCGCCCGATCCCTTCGAGCGCAACCTTGGTCGTTTTCGCAAAACGCCGAACGAAGGGACGCTATTCTACGGCCTGGTGCAGGACGGGAACGACATGTGGGACGCCACCTTCTTCTGCGGCTCCTGCGCCGTGATTCGCCGTGGCCCGCTGGATGAGATCGGCGGAATCGCCGTCGAAACGGTGACCGAAGATGCCCACACCTCGCTGCGCCTGCACCGGCGGGGTTACACCTCCGCCTATATGCGTATTCCGCAGGCGGCGGGGCTGGCGACGGAGAGTTTATCCGCGCATATCGGCCAGCGCATCCGCTGGGCGCGCGGGATGGTGCAGATATTCCGCCTCGATAATCCGCTGTTTGGCAAAGGCCTGAAGCTGGTACAGCGCGTCTGCTACGCCAACGCCATGCTTCACTTTCTCTCCGGTATTCCGCGCCTCATCTTCCTCACGGCGCCGCTGGCCTTTTTGCTGCTCCATGCCTATATCATTTATGCGCCAGCGCTGATGATCGCGCTATTCGTGTTGCCGCATATGATCCACGCCAGCCTGACCAACTCGAAGATTCAGGGCAAATATCGCCATTCGTTCTGGAGTGAAATCTACGAGACGGTGCTCGCCTGGTATATCGCGCCGCCCACCTTTGTGGCGCTGATTAATCCGCATAAAGGCAAATTCAACGTCACCGCGAAGGGCGGACTGGTGGAAGAGGAGTATGTCGACTGGGTGATTTCCCGGCCCTATATCTACCTCGTGCTGCTCAACCTGGTCGGCGTCGCGGTGGGGATCTGGCGCTTTATGTACGGCCCGGAAAACGAAATTCTCACCGTCTGGGTGAGTATTGTCTGGGTGTTCTACAACCTGATTATTCTTGGCGGCGCGGTGGCGGTCTCGGTCGAAAGCAAGCAGGTCCGCCGGTCGCATCGTGTCGAAATGAGCATGCCGGCGGCAATTGCCCGCGAAGATGGCCATCTGTTCTCCTGCACCGTTCACGACTATTCCGACGGTGGGCTGGGGATCAAAATTCACGGCGACGCTCAGGTGTTGGAGGGGCAGAACGCCAGGCTGCTGCTCAAACGGGGACAGCAGGAGTATGCCTTCCCGGTGCGGGTCGCGCGGGTCAACGGCAGCGAAGTGGGATTGCAGCTGCTGCCGTTGACCAACCAGCAGCATATCGATTTTGTGCAGTGTACGTTTGCCCGCGCCGATACGTGGGCGCTTTGGCAGGATAGCTTCCCGGAAGACAAGCCGATGGAAAGCCTGCTGGATATCCTCAAGCTGGGGTTCCGTGGCTATCGTCACCTGGCGGAGTTTTCGCCGCCGTCGGTGAAGGTGGTTTTCCGCGCGCTCACCTCGCTGGTGGCATGGATAGTGTCGTTTGTACCCCGACGCCCTGAACGCGCCGCGCCGACGCTCTCCGCAGACCCGGCAATGGCTCAACAATGATGATAATGCGATGAAAAGAAAACTTTCCTGGATGTGTGCAGTAGCGGTGGGCATGTGCAGCTGGTATCCGCTGGCCTCTTACGCGGCGCCGGCCACCGTGGTGAATCCGGCCCCTGGCGTTCAACCGCAGGCGGCCTCCCCGCTCGCGCCGGTGACGACAGGCGAGCCGACGGCAACCCTCGCCGAACCGACCGCTCCGGCGGTGGTCGCCGAGAACGTCCCGCAGCGGGAGGTGAAGCTGACCTTTGCCACCATCGCGCCGCCTCCGGGCAGCATTGTGCTGCGCGGCTCACGGCCTGACGCCTCGGTTGAATTCGGCATGCGTAGCGATGAGCTGGTCGCTAATGCGCTGCTCAATCTGGAATACACCCCGTCGCCCTCGCTGCTGCCCGTGCAGTCGCAGCTGAAAGTCTATCTCAACGATGAGCTGATGGGCGTCCTGCCCGTCACCAAAGAGCAGCTGGGGAAAAAGATCCGCGCGCAGTTGCCGATTGACCCGCTGTATATCACCGACTTCAACCGTATACGGCTGGAGTTTGTCGGCCACTACCGCGATGTCTGCGAAAACCCGGCCAGCAGCACGCTATGGCTGGACGTCGGGCGCGAAAGCTATCTGGATCTCACCTACCAGTCGCTGAAGGTGCATAACGATCTGTCGCACTTCCCGGTACCGTTCTACGATCCGCGCGACAACCGCCCGCTGACGCTGCCGATGATTTTCCCGGGCTCGCCGGCGGTGGCCCAGCAGCAGGCGGCGGCGATTATCGCTTCATGGTTCGGCAGCAAGGCCGGCTGGCGCGGCCAGCAGTTCCCGGTCTATTTCAACGAACTGCCGGATCGTAACGCCATTGTCTTCGCCACCAACGACAAGCGTCCGGATTTCCTGCGCGATCATCCGCCGGTCAACGCGCCGACCATCGAAATGATCGACAACCCGAACGATCCTTACGTCAAGCTGCTGGTTATTTTCGGCCGCGATGATAAAGACCTGCTGCTGGCGGCGAAGGGGATTGCCCAGGGCAATATTCTGTTCCGCGGCAGCAGCGTCACCGTGGACGGCATCAAAACCCTGCAGCCGCGGCAGCCATACGATGCGCCAAACTGGGTGCGCACCGACCGCTCGGTCACCTTTGCTGAGCTGAAAACCTATGAGCAACAGCTGCAGTCCAGCGGGCTGGTGCCGGATGCCATCACCGTGGCGCTTAACCTGCCGCCGGATCTCTATCTGCTGCGGGCCAACGGCATCGATATGGATCTGAAATATCGCTATACCATGCCGCCGGTGAAGGATAGCTCGCGGATGGATATCAGCCTTAACGACCAGTTCCTGCAGTCGTTCAGCCTTAACAGCTCGCAGGATGTGAACAAACTGATCCTGCGCCTGCCGGTGCTGCAGGGGCTGCTGGACGGCAAATCGGAGGTTACCATACCCGCGCTGCGTCTTGGGGCGGTGAACCAGCTGCGCTTTGACTTCCAGTACATGAACCCGATGCCCGGCGGCTCTATCGACAACTGTATTACCTTCCAGCCGGTGCAGAACCATGTGGTGATCGGCGACGATTCGACCATCGACTTCTCGAAGTATTATCACTTTATTGCTCTACCGGACCTGCGCGTCTTCGCCAATGCTGGCTTCCCTTACAGCCGTATGGCGGACCTCGCCGACACCCTGGTGGTGGTGCCGAAGGCGCCGACCCAGGGCCAGGTGGAGACGCTGCTGCAGGCGCTGGGCGGCGTCGGTTCGCAGACCGGCCTGGCGGCGATTAATCTGCAAATGACTGACGATGGCAACCAGATCAAGAATAAAGATGCGGATCTGCTGCTGATCGGCGCGATCCCCTCGTCCCTCAAGGACGATACCAAAATCAACCTGCTGGTCGAGGCGACCAAAAGCTGGGTGAAAATGCCGATGCGTCATTACGACCTGGCGAGCATTTATCCCGATGATGAGGCCCGCACGCCCAACACCCGCACCGACATCACCTCTTCCGGACCGATGGCGGCGGTGATTGGCTTCCAGTCGCCCTACAACGATCAGCGCAGCGTGGTGGCCCTGCTGGCCGACAGCCCGCGCGGTAATGAACTGCTAACCAACGCCCTCAACGACAGCGGTAAGCGGGCGGCGATGTTTGGCTCGGTGGCGGTGATCCGCGAATCCGGCGTCAACAGCCTGCGGGTGGGCGATGTTTACTATGTCGGCCATCTGCCCTGGTTCGAGCGCATCTGGTTCGCGCTCTCTAACCACCCGATACTGCTGGCGATCTTCGCCGCGGTCAGTATCGTGCTGCTGGCGTGGGTGCTGTGGCGCATGCTGCGCATTATCAGCCGCCGCCGCCTTAGCCTGGATGATGAGTAAACCATGATGAAAGTACTTTGCGGCGCGGTGCTCTCCGCGCTGGTGCTGGCGGCGGGCCAGGCGAGCGCCGCCTGCCAGTGGCCCGCCTGGGAGCAGTTTAAGCAAGCCTACGTCAGCCCCGAGGGGCGGGTGATCGACCCCAGCGATGCGCGCAAAATTTCCACTTCCGAAGGACAGAGCTATGGCCTGTTCTTTGCCCTGGCGGCCAACGATCGCGCGGGGTTCGACAAGCTGCTGACCTGGACGCAGAACAACCTGGCGGAGGGCGACCTGCGGCAGCATCTGCCGGGCTGGCTGTGGGGGAAAAAGGACGACGAGCAGTGGACGCTGCTGGACAGCAATTCGGCATCCGACTCAGATCTGTGGATAGCCTGGGCGCTGCTGGAGGCGGGGCGCCTGTGGCAGCAGCCGCAGTACACCGAGACCGGGAAAGCGCTGCTGGCGCGGATTGTCGATGAAGAGACGGTGGCGGTGCCGGGCCTTGGCACGATGCTGCTGCCGGGAAAAGTCGGTTTTGCCGATGACAGCGGCTGGCGGTTTAACCCCAGCTATCTTCCACCGCAGCTGGCCACCTATTTTGTGCGTTTTGGCGCGCCGTGGCCTGCCCTGCGCGATACTAACCTGCGTCTGCTGCTGGAGACCGCACCGAAAGGCTTTGCCCCGGACTGGGTGCGCTATGAGAAAGGGAAAGGCTGGCAGCTGAAAACGGAGAAGCCGCCGATCGGCAGCTATGACGCGATTCGCGTCTACCTGTGGGTGGGCATGCTTCATGACGGCGATAAGCAGAAAGCGCGTCTGCTGGCCCGCTTTGCGCCGATGGCGGCGCAGACCGCGGAGCAGGGGGTACCGCCGGAGAAAGTGAATATCGCCACTGGCAAAACCAGCGGCCAGGGGCCGGTGGGCTTTTCCGCGGTGATGCTGCCGTTTTTACAGAACGACGAGGCCCGGTCGGTGCAACGGCAGCGCGTCGCCGATAACTATCCCGGCGCGGATGCCTACTACAGCGCGGTCCTGACGCTGTTTGGCCAGGGTTGGGATCAACACCGTTTTCGTTTCACTGCGGGTGGCGAATTACAACCTGACTGGAACCAGGAATGCGCAAGCTCTCACTAAGTTTACTCACGCTGTCCCTCGGCGTTGCGCTGCTGCCGTTAGCGCAGGCGGCGACGACGCCCGCCCAGGAACATCTGCTGGAGCAGGTGCGCCTCGGCGAGGCCAGCAATCGTGAAGACCTGGTGCGCCAGTCGCTGTACCGTCTGGAGCTGATTGACCCCAACAACCCGGACCTGATTGCCGCGCGGATGCGCTATCTGCTGCGCCAGGGGGATGCCGCCGGGGCGCAAAAAGAGCTGGAGCGACTGACGAAGCTGGCGCCGGACTCCCCGGAGCTGAAGGCGTCGCGCAATGAGATGAAAAGCAACACCGGCGAGGGTCGTCAGGCGCTGCAGCAGGCGCGACTGCTGGGCGTGGCCGGGAAGGTCGATGAAGCCATCGCCGCCTACGAAAAGCTGTTCGGCGGCGTGCCGGATGATGTTGATGCCGCGATTGAATACTGGACGCTGGTGGCGCGCCTGCCGGCCCGTCATAGCGAAGGCGTCAGCCAGCTGAAAAAACTGAACGCCAGCGCGCCGGGCAACGTCAGCCTGCTCACGGCGCTGGCGAAGCAGATGTTTGCCGATAACAAACCGCAGGAAGGGTTCGCCTATCTGGCGGAAATGGCCCGCTCGGCCTCAGGACGCGGTATCGCCGCCGATATGTGGTACAGCGAGGTGAAAAGCATGCCGGTGAGCAAGGCCAGCGTGCAGGCGTTGCAGCAATTCCTGCTGCAGTTTCCTACCGGCTCGGTGGCGGCGAACGCCCGCGTCCTGCTCGACCAGCAGCAGGCGCAGCTGCAGGATCCGACGTTCCGCGCCCGCTCGGAAGGGCTGGCGGCGGTCAAATCCGGAAATACCTCGCAGGCGGTGGCGGATCTGCAGAAAGCCGTTCAGGCCGACAGCCGCGACAGCGATGCGGTGGGCGCCCTCGGCCAGGCCTATTCCCAGCGCGGCGACCGCGCGCGGGCGGTGGCCCAGCTCAATAAAGCGATTGCCATGGATCCCGACAGCCCGAATCGCGGCAAATGGGACAGCCTGCTGCAAACCAACCGCTACTGGCTGCTGATCAAGCAGGGGGATAACGCCCTGAAGGCCGGTCAGCTTGCGCAGGCGCAGAATTATTATGCCCAGGCGCAGCGGGTCGATCGGACCGACAGCTATGCCGTGCTGGGGCTGGGCGACGTCGCGGCGGCGCGCAAAGAGTCGGCGGCGGCGGAGCGCTATTATCAGCAGGCGTTGCGCCTGGATCGCGGCAATAACCTGGCGGTGCGCGGCCTGGCCAACCTCTATCGCGCCGAATCGCCCGAGAAAGCCAGCGCCTGGATCGCCGGCCTTCCTGCTGCCCAGCGGCGCAGTATTGATGATATCGAGCGCAGCCTGACCAACGACCGGCTGGAGAAACAGGCGCAGGCCCTGGAGAGCCAGGGCAACTGGGCGCAGGCGGCGGAAGTCCAGCGTCGGCGCCTGGCGCTCGATCCGGACAGCGTGTGGATCACCTATCGTCTGGCGCGGGATCTGGTCAGCGCCGGCGAACGCCAGCAAGCCGATGCGCTGATGCGGGCGATGGTCAACCGCCAGCCGCAGGATGCTGAACGGATATACGCCTCGGGGCTGTACCTGTCGGGGAACGACCAGGACGATCTGGCGCTGGCGCAAATCGCCACCCTGCCGCGCAGCGCGTGGACGGATAACATCCGTGAACTGGAGGCGCGTCTGCAAAGCGACCGGGTGCTGCGCCAGGCGAACCAATTGCGCGACAGCGGCGAGGAAGCGCAGGCGATCGCCCTCATCAAACAGCAGCCGGCCTCGGTACGCTATAACCTGACGCTGGCCGACTGGGCGCAGCAGCGCGGCGACAACCAGACGGCGATTGCCGACTATCAGCGGGTGCTGCGTCAGGAAGCCGACAACGGCGATGCGCGCCTCGGCCTTGCGGAAGTCTACCTGGCCGAGGGGGATAAACCGGCCGCCCGGGCGCAGGTCATGCAGCTGAAAGGCGCAGAAGCCGAATCCATGAATATGCAGCGGCGGGTCGCCCTGGCGCGAGCTGGCCTTGGCGATACCGCTGACGCCCAACGGATTTTTAACCAGATTGTGCCGCAGGCGAAGGCGCAGCCGCCCTCGATGGAGAGCGCGCTGGTGCTGCGCGATGCCGCGCGCTTTGCCACCCGGAACGGGGAGCCGCAGCAGGCGCTGACCCACTACCAGGAGGCGATGGTGGCCTCCGGCATCACCCCCGCGCAGCCGCAGGATAACGATACCTTTACCCGGCTGACGCGCAACGACAGCCGGGATGACTGGCTGAAGCGCGGGATCCGCAGCGATGCCGCCGACCTTTATCGCCAGCAGGATCTGAACGTCACCCTGGAACATGACTTCTGGGGATCCAGCGGCACCGGCGGCTATTCCGATCTGAAGGCGCATACCACCATGCTGCAGGTGGATGCCCCGCTAGCGGATGGCCGGATGTTCTTCCGCACCGACCTGGTCAATATGGATGCCGGCAGCTTTTCCACCCACAGTGACGGGAGCTACTCGCCCAGTTGGGGCACCTGTGGGGAGATCGCCTGCACCAGCGGCAGTAAAAATCAGACCGACAGCGGGGCCAGCGTGGCGGTCGGCTGGCAGAACGACACCTGGAGCGGGGATATCGGCACCACGCCGATGGGCTTCAATGTCGTCGATGTGGTCGGCGGCCTGAGCTACAGCAGCGACGTCGGGCCAGTGGGGTACACGGTCAACGTCCACCGGCGGCCCATCTCCAGCTCGCTGCTCTCCTTCGGCGGGCAGAAAGACAGCAACAGCCATACCGGCACCACCTGGGGCGGTGTCCGCGCCGACGGCGGCGGTGTGAGCCTCAGCTATGACCGGGGCGAAGCGCACGGGATCTGGTCCTCGCTGGGGGCCGACTCGTTGACCGGTAAAAACGTGGCGGATAACTGGCGCGTGCGCTGGATGACCGGCTACTACTACAAGGTGATTAACGAGAATAATCGTCGCGTCACCGTCGGTCTCAACAATATGATCTGGCACTACGACAAAGATCTCAGCGGCTACACCCTCGGCCAGGGCGGCTATTACAGCCCGCAGGAGTACCTCTCTTTCGCCGTGCCGGTGACCTGGCGTCAGCGCACGGAGAACTGGTCCTGGGAACTCGGCGGGTCGGTGTCATGGTCCCATTCGCGTACCCAAACGCAGGCCCGCTATCCGCTGCTGAACCTGATCCCGTCCGACCACCGGCAGCGCGCCAGCGAACTGACGGAGCAGGGCAGCAGCAGCCAGGGATTCGGTTACACCGCCAGAGCGCTGGTGGAGCGGCGGGTGACCAGCAACTGGTTCGTTGGCGCCGCGGTCGATATTCAGCAGGCGAAGGATTATACCCCAAGCCATGCGCTGCTTTACGTCCGCTACTCGGCGGCAGGCTGGCAGGGGGATCTGGATATGCCGCCCCAGCCGCTGGTGCCTTACGCCGACTGGTAGCAGAATAGGCTGAATTACGTCACAGAGCGCCACTCCACGGCGCGCTTCGCGTATACTCGTGAGGCGTTGCCCACCGTCGGCCGCCGGGGAGGTCTCTCCGGCGTCTGCGTCACCGCGTGGAAATATCCCGTCACTTCATCCCTCGCGGGCGTGGGCGAAGGATTTGAGTATATAATCAGCCTGAAACGACCGGGATTGAAGGATTGATACCGGGTATGCATTCAGTATCAGTGGAGAACACCGTTGCGCGTCAGCCGTTCACTTACAATCAAACAGATGGCGATGGTCGCGAGCGTGTCCATGGCCTTTGTATTGGTTTTTTGCACTATTTTGCTGTTTCACTTTGTGCAACAGAGTCGCTTTACCACGGCCACGCAGTTAGAAAGTATCGCGCGATCCGTTCGCGAACCGCTGTCGGCGGCTATTCTGAAAGCCGATATTCCGGAAGCGGAAGCTATTTTAAGCCGTATCCAGCCTGCTGGCATCGTCAGCCGGGCGGATGTGGTCTTGCCCAACCAGTTCCAGGCGTTACGGATGCGGTTTATCCCCGAGCGGTCGGTGCCGGTGACCATCACCCGGCTGTTTGAGCTGCCGGTGCAGATTTCGCTGCCCATTTATTCGCTGGAGCGGCCGGCCAACCCGCAGCCGCTGGCCTATCTGGTGCTGCAGGCCGATTCCTATCGCATGTATAAATTCGTCATGAGCGCCCTTGCTACGTTAGTGACTGCTTACTTACTTCTGGTGCTGATGTTGACGGTGGCGCTCACCTGGTGCATCAACCGGCTGATGGTTCGCCCTCTGCGGCGTATCGCCCGCGAGCTGAACGATCTCTCCCAGCAGGAGCGTCTTGGGCATCAGCTGACCCTCCCGCGCCTGCACCATGACGACGAGATCGGCATGCTGGTGCGCAGCTATAACCGCAACCAGCAGAGCCTGGTGCGCCAGCATGATGAGCTGTCCATCCAGTCGACCCGCTTCCCGGTCTCCGAGCTGCCGAATAAAGCCTTTTTGCTGGCGATGCTGGAGCAGACGGTGGCCCGCCCGCAGAGCGCCGCGCTGATCGTCGTCGCCTGTGAAACCCTACAGGACGCCGCCGGCGTGCTCAAGGAGAGCCAGCGCGAAATGCTGCTCCTGACGCTGGTGGAGAAGCTGCGCGCCGCGATCCCGCCGCAGATGGTGCTGGCCCAGGTGAGCGGCTATGACTTCGCCATTCTCGCCGATGGCCTCGCCGAATCCTGGCAGGCGGTGACGTTAAGTAAGCAAGTGCTCACTATTATTAATGAACGTTTGCCGCTGCATGGTCTGCAGCTGCGACCCTACGCCAGCGTCGGGATCGCTATGTTCCACCCCGGCCTCAGCGCCGAACAGTTTTACCGGCGCGCGGTGTCGGCCGCCGTCACCGCAAGACGCAAAGGTAAAAACCAGATTGAGTTCTTCGATCCCGAGCAGATGGAAAAGGCTCAGCGTCGCTTGATGGAAGAGCACGATATAATGACCGCCCTCGACAACCAGCAGTTCGCTATCTGGCTGCAGCCGCAGGTGGCCTGCGCCAGCGGCGAGATCTGCGGCGCCGAGGTGCTGCTGCGTCAGCGGCAGGCGGATGGCAGCTGGTCGCTACCGCCGGCGCTGATTGAACGCATTGAGTCCTGCGGGCTGATTATCCCGGTCGGCTACTGGGTGATGGAAGAGGCCTGCCGCCAGCTGGCTGCCTGGCAAAGCCAGGGGATTATGCTGCCGCTGTCGGTCAATGTTTCGCTGCTTCAGCTGCTGGAGCACGATCGCGGCGAGGAGATGCTGAAGCTGATCGCCCGCTACCGCATCGCGCCGGGGACCTTAATCCTCGAGGTGACGGAGAGCTGCCGGATGGACGATCCGCAGGACGTGATGGCGCGGTTGCAGCCTCTGCGCGAGGCCGGGGTACGTATTGCGCTGGATGATTTTGGCATGGGTTACGCCGGGTTGCACCAGCTGCAGCAGATGAAGGCCCTGCCGGTTGATATCCTGAAAATCGATAAGGTATTCATCGATATGCTGCCGGAGGATGTCAGCATGGTGCCGGCGATGATCCAGCTCGCGCGCGGCCTGTCGCTACGTATCGTGGCGGAAGGGGTGGAGAACGAGGCCCAGTACCGCTGGTTGCAAGCCGCCGGCGTCGAGGTGCTCCAGGGCCATCTGTTCGGTTGCGCTTTACCGCAGGAGGCGTTCAGCGCGCGCTATCTCTCCCCGGTCCGGGAGGATGCAAATTTGTAAATGTTTTGTTGACTTGTGCGAGTCAGCTCAAAGATTTTAACAATTGCGTTGCACTTTCGGCGTTAGTTATTTCTGAAATGTTTCCAGGGTGTTATTTTTAAGCCACAGACGTCAAATATCCCTTCTTGCTCTGTGGTTATTCCCAAAGGACACCCTATGAAAACCTCTATCTTTAAAAGCCTCTATGTCCAGGTTCTGACGGCCATAGCGATCGGTATTCTGCTGGGCCATTTTTACCCGGAACTGGGCGCGCAAATGAAACCCTTCGGCGACGCCTTCGTTAAGCTGATTAAAATGGTGATTGCTCCGGTTATCTTCTGTACCGTCGTGACGGGGATCGCCGGGATGGAGAGCATGAAAGCCGTTGGCCGTACCGGGGCGGTAGCGCTACTCTATTTCGAAGTGGTCAGCACCATCGCGCTGATTATCGGTCTGATTATCGTCAACGTGGTGCAGCCGGGGGCCGGGATGAACGTCGACCCGTCGACGCTCGATGCGAAAGCGGTGGCGGTGTACGCTGAGCAGGCGAAAGACCAGGGGGTGGTGGCCTTTTTACTGGATGTGATCCCGGGCAGCGTCATTGGCGCCTTCGCCAGCGGCAACATCCTGCAGGTTCTGCTGTTCGCCGTTCTGTTTGGCTTTGCCCTGCATCGTCTGGGCAGCAAGGGCCAGCTGATTTTCAACGTCATTGAAAGTTTCTCGCAGGTCATCTTCGGCATCATCAATATGATTATGCGCCTGGCGCCGATCGGCGCCTTCGGGGCCATGGCCTTCACCATCGGTAAATATGGCGTCGGCACCCTGGTGCAGCTGGGGCAGCTGATCATCTGCTTCTATATCACCTGTATCCTGTTCGTGGTGCTGGTGCTGGGGAGCATCGCCCGGGCCACCGGCTTCAGCATCTTTAAATTTATCCGCTATATCCGTGAAGAGCTGCTGATCGTGCTGGGGACCTCCTCATCCGAATCGGCGCTGCCGCGCATGCTCGACAAGATGGAGAAGCTCGGCTGTCGTAAGTCGGTGGTGGGCCTGGTGATCCCGACCGGCTATTCGTTTAACCTCGACGGCACCTCTATCTATCTGACGATGGCGGCGGTGTTTATCGCCCAGGCGACCAACAGCCATATGGATATTTTCCATCAAATCACCCTGCTGGTGGTGCTGCTGCTCTCCTCGAAAGGGGCGGCGGGAGTGACCGGCAGCGGCTTCATCGTGCTGGCGGCGACCATCTCGGCGGTTGGGCATTTACCGGTCGCTGGCCTGGCGCTGATCCTCGGTATCGACCGCTTTATGTCCGAAGCCCGCGCTTTGACTAACCTGGTCGGTAACGGCGTCGCCACGGTGGTGGTGGCAAAATGGGTGAAAGAACTCGATGCCAAACAGATGGATGATGTGCTGAATAACCGTGTTCCCGCGAACAAAACGCACGAATTATCCTCTTAAATCCTCCTCTTAGGCCCGTACTCCCTTGCTGGAGTACGGGCTCCTGCGCATAATTAGAGGTCATTTCCGCCCGGCGGGAATGACACGAAATGATTATTTTACGTTGTCATGCGACATTTTCGTCTCCGTGTGGTCTAACCGACGTATTTCACTCTCACTTTTTTCGGCAGCCCGTCAGTGGGATGCTGTTGTAACCAGGAATGTTCATCAGGGGTTCACATGCAGGGCACAACAATTAAACTCTTAACGGGCGGTTTGCTGATGGTAGCGGCGGCCGGTTATGTGCAGGCAGAAGCGCTCCAGCCTGATCCGGCCTGGCAACAAGGGACCTTAGCGAATGGGTTGTCGTGGCAGGTGCTGGCCACGCCGCAGCGTCCCAGCGACCGTATCGAAGTCCGTCTGTCCGTGAATATTGGCTCGCTGAGCGAAAGCACTCAGCAGAGCGGTTTCAGCCGTTTTATTCCCCGTCTGGCGTTGACGCAAAGCGGCAGCCTGCCGACGATGCAGGCGCGCTCGCTGTGGCAGCAGAGTATTGACCCGAAGCGTCCTCTGCCGCCGGCCATCGTCTCCTACGATTACACGATGTTTAATCTCAGCCTGCCGAATAACCGCAACGATCTGCTGAAAGAGGCGCTGAGCTGGCTGGCGGACGCCAGCGGTAAACTGACCATTACGCCTGAATCGATCAATCACGCGCTGCAGGGCAGCGACATGGTGGCGACCTGGCCGCTGGATACCAAAGAGGGCTGGTGGCGCTATCGCCTGAAGGGCTCCACCATGCTGGGCCACGATCCCGCCGCGCCGCTGAAGCAGCCGATCGACGTGGCGCAGCTGAAAGACTTTTATCAAAAATGGTACACCCCTGACGCCATGACGCTGATCGTGGTGGGTAACGTCGACAGCCGCAGCGTCGCTGAGCAAATCAGCAAGACCTTTGGCGATCTGAAGGGGAAGCGGGAAACGCCGGCGGCGGTGCCGACCTTATCGCCGCTGCCCACCGTGCCGGTCAGCATCATGACCAGCGCCGTGCGCCAGGACAAACTGTCCATCATGTGGGACGCCCCCTGGCAGCCGATCCGCGATTCCGCAGCGCTGCAGCGCTACTGGCGCGACGACCTCGCCCGCGAAGCGCTGTTCTGGCACGTGCAGCAGAGCCTGAGCAAAAATAACGTCAAGGATATTGGGCTTGGTTTCGACTGCCGGGTGCTCTATCAGCGCGCGCAGTGCGCCATCAATATCGAATCGCCGGGCGAGCGCCTGAATAACAATCTGAGCGTGGTTTCGCGCGAATTGGCGAAAGTGCGCGACAACGGCCTGCCGCAGGAGGAGTTTGACGCGCTTATCGCCCAGAAAAGCCTCGAGCTGCAGAAGCTGTTTGCCACCTATGCGCGCACCGATACCGACATTCTGATGAGCCAGCGCATGCGCTCCCTGCAAAATCAGGTGGTGGATATCGCGCCGGAGCAGTACCAGAAGCTGCGTCAGGAGTTCCTCAACTCCCTGACGGTGGACATGCTGAACCAGTACCTGCGTCAGCAACTCTCTCAGGATATGGCGCTGGTGTTACAGCAGCCGAAAGGCGAACCGGAATACAACATGAAGGAGCTGCAGGCCACGTGGGAAAAACTGATGGCGCCGAGTCCGGCGAGTCCGGCGGCCGCAGCGACCAGCGGCAGCGCCGATACGGTTGACGCCCACAGCGAGGCCAGCGACATCCCGTCGGGGCAGTAACCTGACGCCTCTCCGGCGCGCCAGCGGCGGCCGGAGAGCGCTTACAGGTGAGGATTATTGCGGCATCGCTTCCCGCGGGATGATCGCCCCGCGATACTGGATCACCGTGCTGGCGGTCAGATGTCCGCGTCTGGCGGCGGATTCAGCATCGCCGCCGGTCAGGCGAACGGCCAGATAGCCGGCGCTGAAGGAGTCGCCGGCGGCGGTGGTATCCACCACCTTCTCTTTGGCCAGCTTGACGGCCGGCACTTCCCGCAGCGGTTGCCCGCTAACCGAGACCAGGCAGGCATCCGCTCCGCGCTTCACCACCACCTCTTCCACGCCGGCGGCGTGGGTGCGGGCGATCACCTCGGCGACCGGTTTTTCCCCCCACAGCGCGTCTTCATCGTCGAGGGTCAGAAACGCGATATCGGTGCAGGCGAGCATCTCCTGATAAACCTGCTGCGTCTCCGCCTGGCTGGCCCACAGGCGCGGGCGATAGTTGTTGTCGAAGATCACCTTGCCGCCGTTGGCGCGGCACTCACGCAGCAGCGTGAACAACGTTGCACGACTGACCGGGCTGAGAATGGCGAGGCTGATACCGCTCAGATAGAGATAGTCGAAAGTGGCCAGCTCTTCGCAAATCGCCGCTGCGCGATCGCTCTCCAGCCAGAATTTTGCCGCCGCCTCGTTGCGCCAGTAGTAGAAGGTGCGCTCGCCGGCGTCATCGGTTTCAATGTAATACAGCCCCGGCAGGCGGTCGGCCATCCGCTGGATAAGATTGATGTTGACGTTTTCCTGCTGCCAGCTGTCGAGCATCTGCTGGCTGAACGCATCGGTTCCCAGCGCGGTGACGTAGTGGACGCTCAGCGCGCTGGCATCTGTCTGCCGCGCGATATAGACCGAAGTGTTTAAGGTATCGCCGCCAAAGCCGCGGTTAACGGCCCCGTTCTTCTCTGACAGCTCAATCATGCATTCGCCAATGACGGCAATTTTTTTAGACATAGCCAGAACCTGCAATGGAATCGATATAAGCGCTAGTGTGCGCTGCGCTGTTTTGCTGGTCAATCATATTAAAACATCGTTCCATTATTTTTTTGACCTGACGCGCGTAATGTGACGAAAAGCGCATTTCCAGGAGAAACGCCGCTTTTTGACTATATTCAGGACTGACGTGATGCAAAAGGAGCGGAGTAGGGATGAGCAGAACCCGTAAAACGTTGGTAATCATCACAGGAACGATACTGTTGCTGATCGTTCTCTTCTTTATCGTGCTGGCCACCTTTGACTGGAACCGGCTGAAGCCGACGATCAATCAGAAAGTGTCTGCCGAGCTGAACCGCCCGTTCGCCATCCGCGGCGATCTCGGCGTGGTCTGGGAGCGTCAGCCGGAGGAGCGCGGCTGGCGCAGCTGGATCCCGTGGCCCCATGTGCACGCGGAGGATATCGTGCTGGGCAATCCGCCGGCCATTCCCCAGGTGACCATGATCCACCTGCCGCGGGTGGAGGCGACCCTCGCCCCGCTGGCGCTGCTGAGCAAAACGGTGTATCTGCCGTGGATCAAGCTGGAACGGCCCGACGTGCGGCTGATCCGCCTGGCGGAAGACAACAATAACTGGACCTTTCAGCTGGCTGGCGATCGGCGTGCCGCGGGGGACAGCGCCCCCTCCAGCTGGTCTTTCCGCCTCGATAATATTCTTTTCGACCGCGGGACTATCGCTATCGATGACAAGATCACCCGCAGCGATATCACCATCCTCGTCGATCCTCTAGGCAAACCGCTGCCGTTCAGCGAAGTCACCGGCACGCAGGATCGGCAGAGCGCGGCGAAACCAGGCGACTACGTCTTTGGTCTTTCGCTGAAGGGCCGCTACAAGGGGCAGCCGGTCACCGGCAACGGTAAAATCGGCGGCATGCTGGCCCTGCGCAGCGCAAGCACGCCTTTCCCGCTGCAGGGCGACTTCCGCTCCGGCAATACGCGGGTGGCGTTTAGCGGCACGGTCAGCGACCCGCTCAACGTCGGTGGCATTGACCTGCGGCTGAAATTCGCCGGCGATTCGCTGCGCGACCTCTACGACCTGACCGGCGTGCTGCTGCCGGAGACGCCGTCGTTCTCCACCGACGGCCACCTGCGCGCCGACTTTAAGCAGAAAAACCGCATGCGCTTTGACTATCAGGATTTTAACGGCCGGATCGGCGATAGCGACATTCATGGCTCCCTGACCTATACCACTGGCAAACCGCGACCGAAGCTCAGCGGCGACATGGAGTCGAAGCAGCTGCGGCTGGCGGATCTCGGGCCGTTAATCGGCGTCGACTCCGGCAAAGGGACGAAGAAAAGCGCAGCGCGCCAGGCGGGCGACCGACCGCAGCCGGCGGGTAAAGTGTTGCCGGCGGACCGCTTTGAAACCGATAAATGGCAGGTGATGGATGCCGATGTGCGCTTTAAGGGCCGGAGAATCGAGCACGGCGGCACGCTGCCGATCAGCGATCTGGCGACCCACGTGATCCTGGAGGATGGCGACCTGCGCCTGCAGCCGGTGCGTTTTGGCCTGGCCAACGGGTCGATTGCCGGCAGCGTGCACCTGCAGGGCGATAAAAAGCCGCTGCAGGGTGAGGCTAATCTGCAGGCGCGGCGCCTGAAGCTGAAGGCGCTGATGCCGAACGTCGAGATGATGCAGAAAACCCTCGGCGAGATGAATGGCGACGTTCAGCTGCGCGGCAGCGGCAACTCGGTGGCGGCCCTGCTCGGCAACAGCAACGGCAACCTGAAGCTGCTGATGAACGACGGCCTGATCAGTCGCAACCTGATGGAAATTCTCGGCCTTAACGTTGGCAACTACCTGATCGGCCAGATTTTTGGCGATGAGGAGGTTCGGGTGAACTGCGCGGCGGCCAATATCGACGTGACCAACGGCGTCGCCCGGCCGCAGATTTTTGCCTTCGATACGGAAAACGCGCTGATCAATGTAACCGGGACCGCCAGCTTCGCCTCCGAGCAGCTGGACCTGACCATCGATCCGGAAAGCAAAGGCTTCCGGGTGATCACCCTGCGTTCCCCGCTGTATGTTCGCGGCACCTTTAAATCGCCGCAGGCGGGGGTGAAGGCCGGGCCGCTGATTGTCCGCGGCGCGGTAGCGGCGGCGCTGGCCACCCTGGTGACCCCGGCTGCCGCGCTGCTGGCGCTGGTTTCTCCGGCGGAGGGCGATAGCAACCAGTGCCGGACCATTTTGTCGCAGATGAAAAAGTAGGAGAGCGCCCTGACGCCAGCGGCGTCAGGGCGAAGGATCACAACGACTGGTGGCGGGTCTCGTGGGTCAGCAGCAGGGCGATCAGCGTCAGCGCCGCCATCGCCGCCAGATAGGTGCCGACCGCCGCGAGGCCATAGTTGCCCTGCAGCCAGGCGGCAATGTACGGCGCCACCGAGGCGCCGAGGATCGACGACACGTTATAGGAGAACGATGCCCCGGTGTAGCGCACTTCGGTCGGGAACAGCTCCGGCAGCAGCGCGCCCATCGGGCCAAAGGTCAGTCCCATCAGGCTTAAGCCCAGCAGCAGGAAGGCGAAGACCAGCAGCGGATTGCCGGAGCCCAGCAGCGGTTTAAAGGCGAACAGGGCGAACAAAATAATCATCGTGGTGATGATAATCATGCTCTTACGACGACCAAAGGCATCCGCCAGCAGGCCGGCGATCGGCACCATCACGCCAAAGCCAATCACTGCCATCATCAGCATCCACAGCACTTCGTTACGCGGCAGGCCCAGGCCATTCGGCGCCGCGCCGGTGCTGAAGGTCATCGAGTAGACGGTCATGATGTAGAACAGGGTATAGGTTGCCAGCATGATGAAGGTGCCCAGCACCGTCACGCGAACGTGTTTGGTCAACAGGGTACCCAGCGGGATTTTGACCTGTTTTTTTGCCGCCGCCACTTTGGCGAAGACCGGGGTCTCATGCAGCGAAACGCGAACATAAAGACCGATGATCACCAGCACCGCGGAGAAGATAAACGGCACACGCCAGCCCCATTCCATAAACTGCTGATCGGTTAACAGCCAGGAGAGCAGCAGGAAGGTGCCGTTGGCGAAGAAGAAGCCGATCGGCGCGCCCAGCTGCGGGAAGGAGCCGTACAGGGCGCGCTTGCGCGCCGGGGCGTTTTCCGTAGCCAGCAGCGCCGCGCCGCCCCATTCCCCTCCGAGGCCAAGTCCCTGACCGAAGCGCGCCAGCGCCAGCAGCATCGGCGCGACAATGCCAATGCTTTCATAGCCGGGCAGCAGGCCGATCACCACGGTGGAGATCCCCATGGTTAACAGCGAAGCCACCAGGGTAACCTTGCGGCCGACGCGATCGCCGAAGTGGCCAAACAGCGCGGAGCCGATTGGCCGGGCGACGAAGGCGATGGCGAAGGTGGCCAGCGATTGCAGGGTGGCCGCGGCGGCATCGCCCTGCGGGAAGAAGATATGCGGGAAGACGATGACCGCGGCAGTGGCATAAATGTAGAAGTCGAAAAACTCAATGGCGGTGCCAATGAGCGAGGCGACAACGACTTTATTGCGTGAGTTGACCGGGGCGGTTTCCTGCGTGTTTTCGAGTGTGGTGGCTGTGGCTTGCATAGATCTTTCTTATTTTTGCGCGAACGAAAAGCCATATAGCCACAGCCACAGGGACATTTCAATCTGTAACAAACGAAGAGAATGAGCAAAAAAGCGGCAAAAAGCGGATAATTTTTACGCCAGAAAAAATAGTTCTATGAAATGCTTCACACAATTAAAAGGATAGAGAATAAAACCAGTTTTTCGTTAAATAAAAGTTACGCGCTGGATTTATCTGCTGAAATCAAGCGCGAGGATGAATTTTGCCTCTTTTATTCATCCTCGCAATACGTCAGCGGTGGGTTTTGCCCGGCATCCGTCGGTCGTCTTTATACTCCGCGGTGGCGATCCACGCGGCGCAGAACAGCGTCAGGCGGGCAAAGAAATAGAAAAAGGCCATCAGCCCGAGCACCGATCCGAACGCCGCCCCGGAGGGGGATTTCACCAGCGCCGGCAGCGTCCAGGTCATGACGATTTTGATGATTTCAAAGCCAATCGCCGCGATAAGCGTGCCGCGAAACAGGGCCTTGCGCCGCGGACGATGGCGCGGCAGCCGCCAGAAGATCCAGAAAAAGAGCAGATAGTTGGCAAAAATCGAGATGGCGAGACCGATCAGCCGCCAGGCGGGTTTCAGCCATTCAATATTGTCCAGATACAGCGCGGAGATAATCAACTGCTGGGCGGAACCGGCGACAGAGGTGATCGACAGCGTAATAATCAGCGCCACCAGCAGACCGATCAGCGAGATAAGATCGCGGAAGTATTTTATCCAGATTTTCTCCTCGTCCTGCGGCCGGCGCTCCCAGACGTCGCGTGACTGAGCGCGGATCGCTTCGCGCAGGTTGCCCATCCAGTTAATACCGGAATAGAGCGCCACCAGCAGGCCGACCACACCGACGGCGGTACGCTGCTGCACCGCGGTGTTGATGGTGTTTTTCAGCGTCGCCGCCAGCGTCGGGTCGCTGACGTTTTGCAGAATTTTGTCGAAAATGTCCTGCAGCAGGGTCGGATGCCAGGCCAGAACGAAGCCGGCGGCGGCAAATGAGACCATCAGGATCGGGATCATCGACAGGAACGAGAAATAGGTGATGGCCGCGCCGAACTGATTTCCCAGCCGGTCGTTGAAGCGCTCTGCGGCGCGTAGCAGGTGGGCGATCACCGGGTTGCGCTGCACTTTAGCCGCCGTTCCGGT
The DNA here is from genome assembly GCF_021869705.1 of Klebsiella sp. PCX. Lineage (NCBI taxonomy): Bacteria > Pseudomonadati > Pseudomonadota > Gammaproteobacteria > Enterobacterales > Enterobacteriaceae > Klebsiella > Klebsiella sp. PCX. The sequence continues at coordinate 4,891,935 of NZ_CP091527.1, read as the reverse complement.
GACGGTCTTCAGCGCCTGGTTGGCTTTTTGGCCGACGGCCGTGTCATTGAGGGCGTCGAGGGGGCTTTTGCTTTTCTCCGGCTGCGTGTCCGGTTCCTGTGGTGGGCGTCGATCGTCGTTTTCCGGCGTCATACGTAATTTCTTCCTTTTTTACCGCGAGATTCAGCAAAAAGTATACCTTAAATGCCGTATCCTGCAGGAACGCATCTGCCCGCCCCCCGTTCACCCTCCGCGCGGATCAATCGACGTAATCTTTCATCAGCCCGCCCAGCCACTCCATAAACAGATGCACGCGGCGGGAGAGATTGCGCCGGTGCGGGTAGATAAGCGAGACCGGCAGCGGCTCAGCGCGGTACTGGGGCAGGATCTCGATCAGTTCGCCGGCGCGTAACGCCTCGCGCACGCCGGTGCGCGGCACCTGAATAATTCCCAGCCCGGCGATACAGGCCGCCTGATAGGTTTCCGTGCTGTTGACCGTCAATATGCCGCCGCTTTTTACCCAGCGCACGGCGCCGTCGATCACCACCTCGAAGCCGGAAGGACGGACCCCGAGAGTGCTGGCGTAGTGGATCAGGGCATGATCCGCCAGATCCTCCAGGGATTGCGGGTAGCCAAAACGGGCCAGGTAGTCCGGGCTGGCGCAGTTAATTTGCGTCAGCTTGCCCAGCGGGCGGGCGATAAGCCCGGAGTCTTTGAGCGCGCCGACGCGCACCACGCAGTCAAACCCCTCGCGGATCACGTCCACCAGCCGGTCGCTGCTGCTCAGCTCCAGTTCGATGCCCGGATACTGCTGCAAAAAAGTCGGCAGATGCGGGATCACCAGCTTTTTGGCAAAACCGACCGGCATATCCACCCGCAGCCGGCCGCTGATGCTCGCCGGATCGTGCTGGAACATCCCGTCCAGTTCGTCGAGATTGCTCAGCAGATCCTTCGCCCGCTCGTAGTAGACCATCCCATCCTGGGTGAGTTGAACCCGACGGGTGGTACGGTGCAGGAGCCGCACGCCAAGATGGCTTTCCAGGGCCTGAATCTGCCGCGAGACGCTGCCTTTCGGCAGCGCCAGGGTCTCGGCGGCGCGGGAGAAGCTCTCCAGATCCGCTACGCGAATGAATAACTGCATTGCATGAATTTTATCCATGCCGATGGCCTATTGTTGTTGTGAATGAAACAGTAAAACGTAATGTAGCGTATTTATTGTTTTACTGGCAGTTAATAAGCTAGAACACAATCACAACGCAACCTGAAAGGGGTCTTCTGATGACACAACGTATCGCTTTAGTGACCGGCGGCAGCCGTGGCCTGGGTAAAAACGCCGCGTTGAAGCTGGCGGCGAAGGGAACCGACATTCTTCTGACCTATCACAGCAACCGCCAGGCGGCTCTCGATGTGGTGGCGGAGATTGAGCAAAAAGGGGTCAAGGCGGCAGCATTGGCGCTGAACGTCGGCGATTCCTCAACATTCGACGCCTTTGCCAGCGAGGTGGCGCAGGTGCTGGCGCAGAAGTGGGGACGCACTACCTTTGATTATTTACTGAACAACGCTGGGATCGGCCTCAACGTCCCCTTCGCCGAGACCAGTGAAGCGCAGTTTGACGAGCTGATGAACATCCAGTTCAAAGGGCCGTTTTTTCTGACCCAGCGGCTGCTGCCCCTCCTGCAGGACGGGGGGCGGATCCTTAATGTCTCCAGCGGCCTGGCGCGCTTTGCCCTGCCGGGCTATGCGGCCTACGCCGCGATGAAGGGGGCGATGGAGGTCCTGACCCGCTATCAGGCGAAAGAGCTGGGCGGACGGGGGATATCGGTGAACATCATCGCGCCGGGGGCCATTGAGACCGATTTTGGCGGCGGGGAGGTGCGTGATAACGCCGAGGTGAATCGGCATATCGCCGCCCAGACCGCGCTGGGGCGCGTCGGGCTACCGGATGATATCGGCGACGCCATCGCCGCCCTGCTCAGCAATGAGCTGGCGTGGATGAACGCGCAGCGTGTGGAAGTCTCGGGAGGGATGTTCCTCTGAACCCCGCTGTCGTCAGACCGTGAGCGGCGGCGCGCTAGGGCGCATCGCCCTCCGCGCGCAGCCGACCGAACAGCCAGTCGTTGTGCCAGCGTCCGTTGAGCCAGTAGTTCTCCCGCAGCACCCCCTCCAGCCGGAACCCGGCTTTGAGCAGTAACTGCTTAGACGCCTCGTTGCCGGCGGTGACGGTGGCGGTCAGGCGGCGGACGCCGCCGGTGGTGAAGGCGTAGTCGCACAGCGCGCGCAGCGATTCGTAGCCGTAGCCCCGGCCCTGCGCCGCCGGGGCGAAGAGAAAGCCGACCTCGGCTATGTCGCGCTGATGATGTAGGTAACCGGTGAGGCCGAGCGGGGTATGGGTCAGCCTGTCGCGCACCACCAGGCACAGCCAGTGTGCATCCCCGGGCGTCCACGGCGGCAGCCGCGAATCGAACGCCTCGCGGATGGCCGCCTGCGGCCGGGGGTCGGCCACATAGAGCATGACCTGCGGATCCTGCTGCAGGGAAAGAAAAAACGACCAGTCGTCCAGCTGCAGCGGTGAGCAGCGCAGGCGCGGCGTCAGAAGTTCAGGCATAAGCGTCATTCCGGGCAGGGCGAATCCCCTGAACATAGCAGGAGAAGGCCGCCGGGAACAGCCCGACTAGGTTGGCTCACCGTACAGGCCAATCAGCCGGCGCACCACGCCGTTGGTCCAGCCGAAGCCATCCTGCAGGGGATACTCCCCGCCGCCGCCCTCATGCGGCACGCCGGTGGCGATGTGGTATTTCTCAATCAGCTTGTGGTGCTGCTTGTAAAAGTGGTTGACCGTCTGCAGCCAGCTCCAGGCGATCTCATCTCCCAACGGATCCTGACCGTAGCGTTTAAATCCCTGCACCGCCATCCACTGCAGCGGCGCCCAGCCGTTGGGTTTATCCCACTGCTCGCCGCTTTCGTATTCGGTGGCCATGATCCCTCCGGGGGTGAGCAGGCGGGCCCGCACCGCATCGGCAAGGCGTTCCGCCTGTTCGTGGGTCGCCAGGCCGACGTAAAGGGTGACAATGCTGGCGGCGGAAAACAGCGCCAGCTGTTCGCGGCGCCAGTCATAATCGCGAAAACAGCCGTTCTCATCGTCCCACAGGTAGCGGTTAACCGCCGCCCGCCGATCCTGAGCCTTCTGGCGGAAGGCTGCTTCCGTCTCGCGATCGCCCTTCAGCCCGGAGAGGTTGGCGATGGTCGTCTCCAGCTTGAACAGGAAGGCGTTCAGGTCGATGGGGATAAACTGCGTGGTACGGATACTGGCCAGCCGCGTGATATCCCGCAGCCAGCGGCTGGAGTAGTCCCAGCCGGACGCGGCGCCCGCCCGCAGATCGCGGTAGACTTCATTGGCCGGCCGTCCCGAGTGGCGGGCGGTCTCCACGTCCTCGCGCCACGATTCATCCCGCGGCGTGTCCCGATCATCCCAGTAGCGATTGAGCAAGGAGCCATCCGGCATGCGCACCACGTGCCGATACGCCTGATGCGGGATCAGCGACTCGGCGCCGTCCATCCAGAAGGCGTGCTCCATCTTCAGATGATCCAGATAGCGCTTCGCGCCGCGCACGCCGTCCTCTTCAAAAAGTTCGACCATCAGGGCGAACACCGGTGGCTGCGAGCGGCTGAGGTAGTAGGTGCGGTTGCCGTTCGGAATGTGACCGTAGGTTTCAATCAGCCAGGCGAAGTTATCGGCCATGCATTTCAGCAGATCTTCCCGGCCGCTCTCCGCCAGCCCCAGCATGGTGAAATAAGAGTCCCAGTAATAGGTTTCGCTAAAGCGGCCGCCGGGGACGATATAGGCCTGCGGCAGCGCCAGCAGCGACGACCAGGGGATATGATCCTGAGGCTCGCGGGTCAGCACCGGCCACAGCTTATCGATGTGCTCTTTCAGCGTCAGGTTGGGGTCGGAGGTGTAAACGTCGGTCTGGCTCTCCGGCAGCCAGAAGTTGTCCTCAACGAACTGTCGTAGATCGAAATCGGGCTGACGTTTGACCTTCCGGTAGTTCCGCAGGATGTCCAGCGGGTCGTGCTTCGGCGCGCAGTCGGGAAACGTTTTGCTGTCGGCAAAAATGCGTGATTTCTGCACGTTGGTAAACAGCTCAAGATAGCGATCCGCCGGGGTGAGGGCGTCAGACGCCGGAAGCCCCTCGATCACCTCAGGCTCCGGTTCAGCGTCAATCATCTCATCCAGCTTTAATTCGTACGGATCGGCTTCGTAGCAGGGATCGATGTCGATCCTTAACTCGTCGTCTTCAACGTGGCGTAATTTCTGGCTGAACATAGCGATACGGACCTCCGGATAGCGTGAGTTCGCGGCCGGGCGTACCCGGCCTTGTCTTTTAAGCGTAGACAGTCGCTTCGGTGAGTGTGAAGCAAACTGTGCGTTAGATCACGCTTTTCCGCCTGAAGGGGACGCCGTGATTTTTAAGTAACGCCTTGATAAATCATTAATAAGTCCGCGCTTGGGCGAAGATAAAATTCGGAGCATTCATTATGCAACAAAATTTTATCCCGGGGCGCTCACTCCCACGCCGCCTCCAGCATCTCCAGCAGCTGTTCGCTGCTCAGGCTGACCGGATTGGCCTTCATGGATGAGGAGGTGCTGGCGGCCAGCGCCACCGGCTCCAGCGCGTCGCGCGCCACGCCGAGGTCGCGCAGGGTGCCGAGACCGGCGTGAAGGCTCCATTCCCGCAGACTGTCCCAGACCCGATCCGCCGGGACCTCCAGCCCGTCGGCCAGCCAGCGGCGAACGTCGTTGAAGCGCTGGCGCAGGGCGGGGTCGTTTATCTGCGACTCATTCAGCGCCAGCCCAAACGGCAGCAGGCTGCCGCACAGGGCACCGTGCGAGGCGCGGCTCAGGCCGCCCAACGGGCCGGCGAGGCCGTGGATCACCCCCAGCCCGGCGTTCGCAAGCGCCAGTCCGCCGCACAGGCTGACCCAGGCCATCTCGTCGCGGCTGGCCGGGCACTCTTTTTCCATCAGAACCTTCAGCGCGCGGATACCCCGCGGGATCGCCTGTTGACAGAGGGCGTCGGTGAAAGGGGTGGCCCGGCTGCAGAGCCACGGCTCTATCACCTGGGTCAGGGCGTCAAGGCCGGAGCTCAGGGTGATACTCCGCGGCGCGTTGTCGGTTAGCGCCGGGTCGACAATCGCCAGGTCAGGCAGCATCCGGTCGTCGCGCAGGCTCACCTTCCGCTGCTGTTCCGGAACGTTGATCACCGCATTTTTGGTAACCTCCGCGCCCGTCCCGGCGGTGGTGGGGATCGCCACGAACGGCAGGGGACTGGCTTCCAGCTGACGGCCCGTTCCCACCACCTCCAGATAGTCGATCACCGGGCCGGTGGCGGGCGCCAGCGCCGCAATCGCCTTACCGGCGTCAATCACCGCGCCGCCGCCGAGGCTGACCACCGCCCTGATCCCTTTCTCGCGCGCCATCTGGACGCCCTGCTCAATATCGCTAAGCCAGGGTTCGCGACTTATCGCCAGCGTCGTGACCGCAAGCTGCAGCGCCTCCAGCTGCTGGCGGAGAAACGCCGCCCGCTGCGGGCTGGCGCCATGCACCAGCAGAATGGGACCACCCTGCTGCGCCAGCCAGGGGGCGGCGCTCTGGGCCTGACCGCGGCCAAAACGAATATTGGCGGGCATCAAAACGGTAAAAGGGGTCAACATGTCGGGTTCCTTTTCGGCAAACAGGCTGGAATCAACTATACACATTATCCAGCGCTCTGCCTTGTTGCTGGCTGGCAATAGAGTAGAGTGAATGAACTCTCTTTTATGGCTGAGGAATCGCTGACGATGCTAACAATTCTGGGCAAACGCTCTTCAATCAATGTACGGAAAGTGCTGTGGACCTGCGAGGAGATCGGGCTGGCGTACCAGCAGGAGGATTACGGCAGCGGGTTTAAGCCCTTGGACACCCCTGAATTTCAGCGCCTGAATCCTAACAGCCTGGTGCCGGTGCTGCTGGACGATGACTTTGTGCTCTGGGAGTCGAACAGCATCTGCCGCTATCTGGCGCGGAAAGCGGAGCGCTGGGATCTGCTGCCCGCTGAGCCGCAGCCCGCCGCCGAGGTGGAGCACTGGATGGACTGGCAGGCGACCGAGTTCAATAATGCCTGGCGCCATGCCTTTATGGGGCTGGTGCGTAAAGATCCTCGCTTTCAGGATCCGGCGGCGATTAAAGAGAGCATTGCCACCTGGACCCACTGTGTGCGCATTGTCGAGGCGCAGTTGCAGCGTACCGGGGCGTGGATAGCCGGCGAGCGCTTCACCCTGGCCGATATCGTGCTGGGGCTGTCGGTGCATCGCTGGAAGATGACGCCCTTTGCGCATCCGGAAATGCCGGCCGTGGAGCGCTGGTATATGGCGCTCAATCAGCGCCCGGCGTTTATGCGCCATGGCAATAACGGCGTGGCCTGAGCATAAAAAAAGAAGCCCCTCAGGGCTTCTTTTTATCATCCGGCGCTCGCGTGTTAGCGCATGGTGACGAACTCTTCTGCCGCCGTCGGGTGAATAGCGACGGTATTGTCGAAGTCTTTTTTGGTAGCGCCCATCTTCAACGCCACCGCAAAGCCCTGCAGCATCTCATCCATTCCGAAGCCGATGCCGTGGATGCCGACAATCTTCTCTTCCGGGCCAACGCACACCAGCTTCATGCGGCACGGCTGGCGGTGCGAGGTGACGGCGGTGTACATCGCGGTGAAGGAGGATTTGTAGACCTTCACCGCGTCGTCGCCATACTGCTCGCGCGCCTGCGGCTCGGTTAAGCCGACGGTGCCGATAGGCGGGTGGCTGAAGACCACGGTCGGAATGTTGTTGTAGTCCAGATGCTCTTCCGGTTTGTTGTTAAACAGGCGTTCGGAGAGACGACGGCCTGCGGCCACGGCCACCGGGGTCAGCTCAACGGCGCCGGTGTTATCGCCCACGGCGTAGATGCCCGGCACGCTGGTGTTCTGGAACTTATCGACGACGATGTAGCCTTTATCGTCAGTTTTCACGCCGGTAGCCGCCAGGTCGAAGTTATCGGTCGCCGGTTCGCGGCCAATCGCCCAGATCAGGCAGTCAACGGTCTGGCTGCGGCCATCTTCCAGCTCAAGGGTCAGGCTGCCGTCGGCATGCTTCACCACCGCTTTCGGGATGGCGTTGGTATGCAGCTGCGGACCTTCGGCGTTCATCACTTCCACCAGCGTTTCGACGATCAGCGGATCGAAGCTGCGCAGCGGCGCGTGCTTGCGCACGAACAGGTGGGTTTCAGCGCCGAGGCCGTTAATCACCCCCGCCAGCTCAACGGCGATGTAGCCCGCGCCGACCACCGCCACGCGCTTCGGCAGCGCCGGCAGTTCGAAGAAACCGTCGGAATCAATACCGTATTCCACGCCCGGAATGGTCGGGTGGCTCGGACGGCCGCCGGTGGCGATCAGGATATGATCGGCCGTAATGGTCTCGCCGTTCACTTCCACGGTGTGGGCATCGACAAAGCGCGCAAAGCCTTTGATCACGTCGACGTTGTTCTTACCCAGCACGTTGTCGTAGGAGGTATGAATGCGGTCGATATAGGCGCTGCGGCTGGCGACCAGCTTCTCCCAGTCGAAATGGTTGATGGTGGTATCGAAACCGTAGTCCGGGCCGTAAAGATGAATCGCTTCGCGGATCTGCGCCGCATGCCACATCACTTTTTTCGGCACGCAGCCGACGTTGACGCAGGTGCCGCCCAGCGCTTTGGCTTCAATCAGCGCGCACTTCTGGCCGTACATGGCCGCACGGTTAATCGAGGCGATACCGCCGCTACCGCCGCCGATGGCGAGGTAATCATAATGTTTGCTCATGCCCATATGTCCTTAATCGTTGATTGCCGCGATTGTAACGCGAGGCGTAAAAGGTTCCACCGATGGTTGCGATTACTCCGGCACGATCCAGCTGACGGTCGTGTGACCGGTACCGGCCGGCACCAGCTTGCTGTGCAGCCACGGCAGCACATTGTTCATCTGCTGCTCCAGCTTCCACGGCGGGTTGATGACGATCATCCCGGAGGCGGTCATGCCGCGCTGGTCGCTGTCAGGACGTACCGCCAGCTCAATCTGCAGAATCTTGCGAATGCCAGTGGCTTCTAAGTCTTTGATCATGCGTTTGATCTGCGCGCGCAGCACCACCGGGTACCACAGCGCGTAGGTGCCGGTGGCGAAGCGTTTATAGCCTTCGTTAATCCCGGTCACCACCGCCTGATAGTCGGTTTTAATTTCGTACGGCGGGTCGATCAGAATCAGACCGCGGCGCGAGACCGGCGGCAGCTTAGCTTTCAGCTGCTGGTAGCCATCGGCTTTATCGACGCGCGCGCGGCTGTCTTTCTGGAACTCGGCGCGCAGCAGCGGGAAGTCGCTCGGGTGCAGCTCGGTCATCTGCAGGCTGTCCTGCTCGCGGAGCAGCTGGCGGGCGATCAGCGGGGAGCCCGGGTAGTAGCGCAGCTGGCCGTTACGGTTGAAGTGTTCGACCACCGAAATATAGGGCTCAAGCTCTGCCGGCAGGTCGTCCTGCTGCCAGATCCGGGCGATGCCTTCGAGATACTCGCCGGTACGCTCGGCGTGCTCGCCGCTCAGCTGATAGCGGCCCGCGCCGGCGTGGGTGTCCAGGTAGAGAAACGGTTTTTCTTTCTCTTTCAGCGCTTCGATGATCAGGCTCTGAACGGTGTGTTTGAGGACGTCGGCGTGGTTGCCTGCGTGAAAGCTGTGGCGATAACTGAGCATGGATGCAGAGATTCCGGGAAATAAACAAGTTAACCGATAGTTTACCGCAGATCGGCCGAGATTACCGCTGCGCCGCCGCGCTGTTTCATTTCTGCCAAAAGCGTTGCAAAACATAACGCTGTCATAAAAGCGTCAAACGGCCGCGCTAGCGTCGGATACAGGCAAGGTAATTGTTTGAATAAAAGGAAAAATAATGAAAAATCAACTCTCGCTGCTGGCCGTGGCGCTGCTGCTGGCGCAACCGGTTCTGGCTAAAGACATCCCGCTGAACAGGGCGGCGGCCCTCGCCAATAGCGTGACGCCGGCTGCCTCCAGCCAGGCGTATGACGATCTTGAGCAACAGGCGCTGGCGCAGCTGCGCCACGCTCTGCAGGGGGATGCCGCCGCGCTGACACGCGATCGGCTGGCGCACGCGAAACAAAACAAAACCCAGGCCGATACCGCCTGGCTGAAGGCCAGCGGCTATGACTTCCAGACCCGGACCAATCAGCAGGCGGGCATTGCGCTGCTGTCGGCGTTCAGCAGCCTGCCGGATACCGTCGTGCAGCAGAATCTGGCGACGGTCACCGCCATTAACCGCGACGCCGTACAGACCACCCGCCGTCAGGCGCTGGCCGATGCGGAAGGGATTAGCTACCTCTACTTCCTCAGCGACGCGCTGGGGCCGCGGCTGGGCAACGCGTTTCTGACCGCCTATGACCAGGGCGCGCTGGGGAAAGCGGCGGCGCTGATCAAAGCCTCGGAGGTCAGCACCGGCGAGGCGAAAAAGCACTACAACAATCCGCGGCCGTTTCTGGTGCAGGGCAACACCATTCACCTGGTGCCGGACGACGTGGTGGTGAAGGATAACCAGCCCTATACCGCCGACGGCGGCTCGTTCCCCAGCGGTCACACCAACACTGGCTATACTGATGCGCTGCTGCTGGCGGCGATGATCCCGGAGCGCTACGACGCGCTGGTGGCGCGCGGCGCACGCTATGGCTATTCGCGCATCGTGCTGGGTGTCCACTATCCCCTGGATGTGATCGGCTCGCGGATGGTGGCCGAGCGCAACGTGGCCCATTATCTTAACGATCCGCGCTACCGGGTATTATTTAACGAAGCCCGCGATCAGCTGCGCGCCGCGCTGGCGAAAGCCTGCGGCACATCGCTGGCCGAGTGCGCGAAGAGCAGCGTGAGAGACGATCCCTGGCGCGATCCGGCGATGCGTGATTTCACTCGTTTCACCATGACCTACGACCTGCCGCGGCAGACGGGGCCGCAGCCGCGCCTGCAGGTGCCGGAGGGGGCGGAAGTGCTGCTGGAGGCTGCCCTGCCGCAGCTGTCTGCGGCCCAGCGCCGGGCGCTGATGGTCAATACCGCGCTGCCGGCGGGCTACCCGCTGTCCGGCGCCACCCCCGAGCAGCAGTTCTGGCAGCGGCTGAATCTGTCGGCGGCCTGGGAAATGGCGCAAAAAGGGCATTAATGCGGTTTCCGGCACGCTGCACCGCGTGCCGCGTTTTTCCGGCAACGGGCGGACTTATCGCAGCAATACCCAGGCTGACGCACCGCCCGTCATTGAAATTCCCCCAACTATCCCCCATTCTAGATCTCATGCATAAGCGCCGGACGCGCGCTTCACTCACCCTTTTCAACAGGACAGCGCATATGACCAATCCATTACTGACGCCTTTTTCCCTGCCGCCTTTTTCTGCGATCAAACCAGAGCACGTGGTCCCCGCGGTCACCAAAGCGCTGGAGGATTGCCGGGCCGCAGTGGAAAGCGCGGTGGCGCACGGCGCGCCGTATAGCTGGGAAAATCTTTGCCAGCCGCTGGCGGAAGTGGACGATGTGCTGGGACGCATCTTCTCGCCTGTCAGCCATCTCAATTCGGTAAAAAACAGCCCGGAACTGCGCGAGGCCTACGAACAGACGCTGCCGCTGCTCTCCGAGTACAGCACCTGGGTCGGCCAGCATGAAGGCCTGTATAAAGCCTACCGCGACCTGCGCGATGGCGATAACTACGCCACGCTGAATACCGCGCAGAAAAAAGCGGTTGATAACGCGCTGCGCGATTTCGAATTATCCGGTATTGGCCTGCCGCCGGAGGCACAGAAACGCTACGGTGAAATCGCCGCGCGCCTCTCTGAGCTGGGCAACCAGTACAGCAACAACGTTCTTGACGCCACCATGGGCTGGAACAAGCTGGTGACCGACGTCGCCGATCTGGCCGGTATGCCGGAAAGCGCGCTGGCCGCCGCTCAGGCGCAGGCCCAGGCCAAAGAGCAGGAAGGGTATCTGCTGACGCTGGATATCCCGAGCTACCTGCCGGTGATGACCTACTGCGACAATCAGGCGCTGCGCGAAGAGATGTACCGCGCCTATTCCACCCGCGCCTCCGATCAGGGGCCGAACGCCGGGAAATGGGATAACAGCCCGGTGATGGCGGAGATCCTCGCTCTGCGCCACGAGCTGGCGCAGCTGCTGGGCTTTGACAGCTACGCCTTTAAATCCCTCGCCACCAAAATGGCGGAGGATCCGCAGCAGGTGCTCGACTTCCTCACCGACCTGGCAAAACGCGCCCGTCCGCAGGGCGAAAAAGAGCTGGCCCAGCTGCGCGCTTTCGCTAAAGCCGAGTTCGGCGTCGAAGAGCTGCAGCCGTGGGACATCGCTTACTACAGCGAAAAACAGAAACAGCATCTCTACAGCATCAGCGATGAGCAGCTGCGCCCCTATTTCCCGGAAAACAAAGCCGTTAACGGTCTGTTCGAAGTGGTGAAGCGCATTTACGGTATTACCGCCAAAGAGCGTACCGATGTCGATGTGTGGCATCCGGAAGTGCGCTTCTTCGAGCTGTATGACGAACACAACGAGCTGCGCGGCAGCTTCTATCTCGACCTGTATGCCCGCGAGCACAAGCGCGGCGGCGCGTGGATGGACGACTGCGTCGGCCAGATGCGTAAGCTGGATGGCTCCCTGCAGAAACCGGTCGCCTACCTGACCTGTAACTTCAACCGTCCGGTCAACGGCAAACCGGCGCTGTTCACCCACGACGAAGTGATCACCCTGTTCCACGAGTTCGGCCACGGTCTGCACCACATGCTGACCCGCATCGATACCGCCGGGGTTTCCGGCATCAGCGGGGTGCCGTGGGACGCGGTCGAGCTGCCGAGCCAGTTTATGGAAAACTGGTGCTGGGAGCCGGAAGCGCTGGCCTTTATCTCCGGTCATTATGAAACCGGTGAACCGCTGCCGCAGGCGCTGCTGGAGAAAATGCTGGCGGCGAAAAACTACCAGGCGGCGATGTTTATTCTGCGCCAGCTGGAGTTCGGCCTGTTCGATTTCCGCCTGCATGCGGAGTACAAACCGGAGCAGGGAGCGAAAATCCTTGAGACCCTGGCCGAGATTAAAAAGCAGGTCGCCGTGGTGCCGGGGCCGACCTGGGGCCGCTTCCCGCACGCCTTCAGCCACATCTTCGCCGGCGGCTATGCGGCAGGTTACTACAGCTACCTGTGGGCCGACGTGCTGGCGGCAGACGCCTTCTCACGCTTCGAAGAAGAGGGGATTTTCAACCGTGAAACCGGTCAGTCGTTCCTCGACAATATCCTGAGCCGCGGCGGTTCCGAAGAGCCGATGGAGCTGTTCAAACGCTTCCGCGGGCGCGAGCCGCAGCTGGATGCGATGCTTGAGCATTACGGGATCAAAGGCTGATTGCTACGTGAAGATCTGCTTAATTGATGAAACGGGCGCCGGAGACGGCGCCTTATCTGTTTTAGCCGCCCGCTGGGGGCTGGAGCAGGATGACGATAACCTAATGGCGCTGGTGTTGACCGCTGAGCATCTGGAGCTGCGTAAGCGCGATGAGCCTAAGCTTGGCGGTATCTTCGTCGATTTCGTCGGCGGGGCGATGGCCCACCGGCGCAAGTTTGGCGGCGGCCGCGGTGAAGCGGTAGCCAAAGCGGTGGGCATTAAAGGCGATTATCTGCCGGATGTGGTTGACGCCACCGCCGGCCTGGGGCGCGATGCCTTCGTGCTGGCGTCGGTCGGCTGCCGCGTGCGGATGCTGGAGCGCAATCCGGTGGTCGCCGCGCTGCTCGACGATGGTCTGGCCCGCGGCTATGCCGATGCGGAAATCGGCGGCTGGCTGCAGGAGCGGCTGCAGCTGATCCACGCCTCCAGCCTGACGGCGCTGACCGATATCACCCCGCGTCCGCAGGTGGTCTACCTCGACCCGATGTTCCCGCATAAGCAGAAAAGCGCGCTGGTGAAGAAAGAGATGCGCGTTTTTCAGTCGCTGGTGGGGCCTGATTTAGACGCCGATGGCCTGCTGGCCCCGGCGCGCCAGCTGGCGACCAAACGGGTGGTGGTAAAGCGCCCGGATTACGCGCCGCCGCTGGCGGAAGTCGCCACGCCGAACGCGGTGGTGACCAAAGGGCATCGGTTTGATATTTACGCCGGCACGCCGGAGTAATATTACCCCGTGGTGGTATCTCCCGGATAGCGGCGCAACGCGCCTTATCCGGGCTACCTCATTGTAGCCCGGCTCAGCGTAGCGCAAGCCGGGAACCGTAATATTTAAACAAACGGCGCCAGTGCGGGTCGGCCATCTTAAACGGTTACTCGGCGCTGGCCGGGGTATTAATCATCCGGTTCAGCCAAGGCACCATTAGCGCCATCACCACCGTGACCCCCAGGGTCACCAGGCCAATTTTACTGAACACGCTGGTGTAAACCGGCAGCGTCTGCAGCGGGTCGGTGATATTTTCCGGCACCGCGGTGAAGGTCGCCACATAGCCGCCGAGCAGGAACGCGGCGGCCTGGGTCAGGAACCACATCCCCAGAATAAAGCCCATCAGATGCTGCGGCACCAGCGCGGCGACCATCGCCAGCCCCAGGGCGCTGATCAGCAGCTCGCCCAGGCTCTGGAACAGATAAACCAGCACAATAAACCACGGCGAGGTTAATCCCTGGGCGTCGGCGAACCACATCCCGGCGGCCGCGGCGGTCAGGAAGCCCAGCGCGCAGAGGAACATCCCGAGGGTAAATTTCACCGGCATGGTCAGGTCTTTACCCTTATGACCGAGATGGGTGTAAATCGCCGCCAGCACCGGGCTGGCTACCACCACCCAGAAGGGGTTCAGCGCCTGGAAGCTGACCGGGTTGATGGTAAAACCCAGGATCTGATGATGGACGTTGTTGATGGCGAAGAAGTTCAGCGAGGTCGGCATCTGGGCGTAGAGAATGTAAAACAGCACCGCCTCGATCATCAGGATAAAGGCGACGAACATTTTGTTGCGCCCGGTTTTATCAAGGCGAAACGCCTCGCGGAAAAAGAACGCAATGACCACGACCGACAGGACAATCAGCACCAGGTTGGCGATCATCACGTTATGCATCAGCCAGGCGCAGAGAAAAATCATTACCACCGTACCGGCCAGCACCAGCGCCAGATTGCGCAGGCTGAGGGGGCGGTGATCGGGCTCGGAGCCAATATCTTTTACCATCCCGCGGCAGGCGAAGTAGACCAGCAGCGCGATAATCAGCCCCGCGCCGCACAGGTTATAGGTCACCGCGTAGCCAAACTTTTCCGCGATCACCGGCGCCAGCGACAGCGACAGCAGCGAACCGATGTTTATCGACATATAAAACAGGGTGAACGCCCCGTCGAGACGGGCATCCTTCGGCGGATAGCATTTTGACAGCAGGCTCGCCGGGTTGGCTTTAAACAAACCGTTGCCGACGGCGATGGTGCCGAGGGCGATAAAGATCAGCTGCGGTTTCAGCAGCGACATCCCGGTCATAAAGTAGCCGATAGCCAGCACAACCGCGCCGAGCACCAGGGTACGTTTGGTCCCCAGAAGATGGTCGCCCACGTAGCCGCCGATCGAGATCAGCCCGTAAACCAGCGCCGCGAAGGCGCCGAAGGTGATAAAGGCCTGTTCCTGAGAGAAGCCCAACTGTTTAACAAAGAAGACCGCCAGGATCCCCTGAACGCCGTAATAGCCAAAACGTTCCCAGAGCTCCACAAAGAAGATCATGAAGAACGGACGAGGTTGCTGCAGCAAACCCGTAGGTGCAGTTGTATTCATATTCCTTCGCCTTGTATTACTTTCCCAAAAAGTATGAACGCGTATGCCAGAACGCGCCGAAAATGTCTGATAACTCGCCATGCTGCGGTTATTGGCTTAATGAGTAGATTATTATATAGATGTTTTAGTGAATAACTGGCTGATCACACTAATGGAATGGCTTTTTTATGGATTTAAGCTCTGTTGTCTGGCGGGGCGGAAGCGAAAATAAAAACGCCCGCAGCGGCGGGCGTCTGGCATGACACAACGGGAGGGTTATTCGTCTTCTTCGTCGCGCAGCGGGACGATCAGCATGTCGACATGGACGGTGTTGATCAGCTGACGGGCAGAGGACATCAGCTTGCTCCAGAAGTCCTGATGGTGGCCGCAGACCACCAGGTCCATATCATATTTTTTAATCGCATCGACCAGCACCTGGCCCAGGTCGCCGCTGCCGCTCAGGGTCTCGGTGATCGGGTAGCCGGCGTTGGTCGAGAGCTCGGTCAGCGCGTGATGGGTCTCTTCGGAGATGCGTTTTTGCATATCGCCGAGGTTCACGTCAATCAGCCCGGTGTAGAGGTCGGAGTAATTTACATCCACGTGGATCAGGGAGACTTTCGCGTTATAAGGCCGGGCCATAGAAACGGCTTTTTCAACCAGTACTTTACTTTCCGGGGACAGGTCTACTGCAATCAGAATATGTTTGTAAGCCATAGTGTTACTCCTTCCATAAGTTTGTCGATGACCATTGGACCTGACAGCTGGCGCTGCCGTTTCGCCCGCGTCCTGCGTGCTACATTCGCGGGAGGGTAGCCTTTAAGGACTTCATTGTAGAAGATATTTCTTACCTTATAGCGCCCCCCGCACTCCGTCAATGCACTGGGTTCACCTAAAAGCTAAACAAATTTATCCGTCTTACGTATTGATAACGAATAACCTTGTGGTAAAAAAATTAATGGATCTCCTACACTATTTAATGAGCCGGTCGGAAAAATAAATGTGATCGGAATCGCACTCTTTACGGTATTGTCGTCGGTTATTTGGGGAGCGGTAGCCGCGGAGGATTTCTCCGTGGGCGGGTCGCCGGGGAGGAGGTATGATCAGCACTATTGCGCTGTTTTGGGCCCTGTGTGTCGTTTGTGTGGTGAATATGGCACGCTACTTCTCATCGTTGCGTGCATTATTGGTTGTGCTACGTGGTTGCGATCCCTTGCTCTATCAGTACGTCGATGGCGGCGGCTTTTTTACCTCGCACGGGCAGCCCAGCAAACAGATGCGGCTGGTCTGGTATATCTATGCCCAGCGCTACCGTGACCATCATGACGATGAATTTATTCGTCGCTGCGAACGTGTTCGTCGCCAGTTTATTCTGACCAGCGCCCTGTGCGGCCTGGTGGTGGTGAGCCTGATTGCGCTGATGATCTGGCACTAACGATATTTTCAGAATAAAAAACGGGCCAGCAAGCTGGCCCGTTTTGAACGAATAACGCTTAAATCAGCTTCAGGGAGAGCCAGTAAAGGACGCCTGAAAGGATAATCGCTGCCGGCAGGGTCAGTACCCAGGCCATCAGAATGCTGGTTACCGTCTTTTTCTGCAGACCACCGCCATCCACCAGCATCGTCCCCGCTACCGAGGAGGAGAGCACGTGGGTGGTGGAAACTGGCATTCCGGTGTAGCTCGCCAGACCGATTGAGACCGCTGCGGTCATCTGCGCCGACATCCCCTGGGCGTAGGTCATGCCCTTCTTACCGATCTTCTCACCGATGGTGGTCGCCACGCGGCGCCAGCCGATCATGGTACCAATACCCAGCGCCAGCGCGACCGCCATGATAATCCAGATTGGCGCGTACTCGATGGTGCTCAGCATATCGGTTTTCAGTTTCTTCAGCAGACGCTGGTCGTCAGCGCTCACGTCCGGCAGTTTCGCCACTTTGTCGGTAGTGTCTGAGATGCAGAGCATGATGCGACGCAGCTGGCCGCGCTGTTCCGGTTTTAGCGACTCGTAGTTCTCAACGCCGGTCAGCATGGTCTTCACGCGGTCAAGGGCGTTGATGGTGTTCGCCGGATGGCAATGAAACTCGCCGTTGGCCGCGGTATTGGTGTCCGGAGAGGGAACCAGCTGGTCAACGCCGGTGGCTTTCTTCAGCAGGTCAGGGCGCTGCTGGAAGAAAGTTTCCACATTGTTGACCGCATCGCGGGTACGGGTGATTTCGTAACCGGAGGCGTTCATATTCACCACGAAGCCCGCCGGGGCGACGCCGATCAGGACCAGCATCACCAGACCAATGCCTTTCTGTCCATCGTTAGCGCCGTGAGAGAACGACACGCCGATAGCGGACAGGATCAGGGCGATACGGGTCCAGAACGGCGGCTTTTTCTTGCCGTCTTTCTTTTCACGCTCCGCCGGAGTCAGGTGGATACGCGCCCGTTTTTTGGTGCCGCTCCAGTAGCGGCGCAGCAGGAAAATCAGGCCGCCCGCAATCACCAGACCAACGATAGGCGAGATGATAAGCGAACCAAAAATGCCGATGACTTTCGGGATATTCAACGCATCAACCACGGAGGTGCCTGTCATCAGCGCATTGGTTAAACCAATACCGATGATGGCGCCAATCAGGGTATGAGAACTGGATGCCGGAAGACCGAAGTACCAGGTCCCGAGGTTCCAGATGATCGCCGCCAGCAGCATAGAGAACACCATGGCGAGGCCATGCGCGGAACCCATGTTAAGCAGCAGATCGGTCGGCAGCATATGCACGATGGCATAGGCTACGCTGAGACCGCCCAGCAGAACGCCGAAGAAGTTGAAGAGCGCCGCCATCGCCACAGCGAGCTGTGAGCGCATAGCGCGAGTGTAGATAACCGTAGCCACCGCGTTTGCGGTATCATGGAAACCGTTAATCGCTTCGTAAAACAGTACAAAAGCTAAAGCAAGCAATAATAATAGTCCGGTATGTAAATCCAGACCGGCAAATAAATGTAGCATAGGACGTTACGCCATTTTGAGGACATGAACGCGGCGCATTATCAGTGACTTTAGCGGCGCGGGCAAAGTGAAATATAGACTTTTTTTGATTTTCTTCCTGTTTAGGTTTTACCCTGTTGGGAGTAATCCTATATCTTTCAATGATGTATCTAATGCGGGATTTTTCCCGCTGGTGTGACCAGAGTGAAATATTTACAAAACCCGACAATTGGGGAACGAGGAATGCGGTGTGGAAAGGTTTGATGCCATTGTCGTTGGCGCCGGAGCGGCGGGAATGTTTTGCGCAGCGCAGGCGGGGCAGCTCGGCTGTCGCGTCCTGCTGCTCGACAACGGCAAAAAGCCGGGGCGAAAAATTCTGATGTCCGGCGGCGGCCGCTGCAACTTTACCAATATGTATGTCGAGCCGGCGGCCTATTTGAGCCAAAACCCGCATTTTTGCAAATCAGCCCTGGCGCGCTACACCCAGTGGGACTTTATCGAGCTGGTCGGCAAATATGGCATCGCCTGGCATGAGAAAACCCTCGGTCAGCTGTTTTGCGATGATTCGGCGGAACAGATCGTCACTCTGTTGCTGGCGGAATGCGAAAAGGGCGGCGTGCAGATCCGCCTGCGCAGCGAAATTCTCAGCGTGGAGCGCGACGAGCAAGGCTATCGGCTTCAGGTGAACGGCGAAACGCTGGCGACCAAAAAGCTGGTGATCGCCTCCGGCGGCTTGTCGATGCCGGGCCTCGGCGCCTCGCCGTTTGGCTATAAAATCGCCGAACAGTTCGGCCTGAAGGTGCTGCCGACCCGTGCGGGTCTGGTGCCGTTTACCCTGCACAAGCCGCTGCTTGAGCAGCTCCAGGTTCTCTCCGGCGTCTCGGTGCCGTCGACCATCACCGCCGAGAACGGCACCCTGTTCCGCGAAAATCTGCTGTTCACCCATCGCGGCCTTTCCGGACCGGCGGTGCTGCAAATTTCCAGCTACTGGCAGCCCGGTGAGTTCGTCACCGTGAATCTGCTGCCGGACTGCAATCTTGAGGAATTCCTTAACGAGCAGCGCGGCGCGCATCCCAACCAGAGCCTGAAAAACACCCTCGCGATGCAGTTGCCGAAGCGGCTGGTGGAGTGTCTGCAGCAGCTGGGGCAAATTCCTGATGTCACGCTGAAGCAGCTGAACGTTCGCGATCAGCAAGCGCTGGTGGAGACGCTGACCGCCTGGCGCGTGCAGCCGAACGGCACCGAAGGCTACCGGACGGCGGAAGTGACCCTCGGCGGCGTGGACACCAATGAGCTCTCGTCGCGTACCATGGAGGCGCGTAAGGCGCCGGGTCTCTACTTTATCGGCGAAGTGATGGACGTCACCGGCTGGCTCGGCGGCTATAACTTCCAGTGGGCGTGGTCAAGCGCCTGGGCCTGCGCGCTGGCGCTGGTGGAAGGGTAACGGCGGTTTTATTCCGGCGGACAGGTTCGGTTTATCCGCTGATGTTATGTTGCTTCAGTTTACGCCACAGGGTGGTAGGACTGATGCCGAGGATGGCCGAGGCTTTGGTTCTGTCGCCATCCGTTTTTTCAATCACGCTCGCGATCAGCTGTTTCTCCTGTTTTTTTAGCAGATCGCTCTCATCCGCGACCACCGCGAGGTCAGTCACAAGAGACACGCCCTGGTGACAGGGCGATGAGAGGTGACTGATCTGCTGCAATACCGCTTTATCCACCGTATCACCCTCCAGCAAGACGATGAGGCGATAAATGACCGCCTGCAGCTCACGGATATTGCCTGGCCAGTCATAGTTCTGTAAGCAGTTCACGGCATCCGGGGTAAAGGTGAGGTGCTTGTTCTGTTGCTGCAGAAGATGGTGAATCAGCACCATAATATCTTCAGGTCTTTCGCGTAATGGCGGGAGCTGCAGTTCAAGGATATTGATTCGGTAATAGAGATCCTGGCGGAACTCCTCGCTGGCGATGAGCTGACCCAGATCTTTATTGCTGGCGGTGATCAGGCGAAAATCGGCTGAGAGCAGGCTGTCGCCACCAAGACGGGAAAATTGCTTCTCCTGCAATACGCGCAGCAGCTTCACCTGGACCGACAGCGGGGCCTCACTGATCTCATCGATAAATACCGTTCCGTTAGTGGCCATTTCAAAGACCCCTGGTTTGCCTCCCTTCCGCGCATTGGTAAATGCGCCTTCGGCATAACCGAAAAGTTCACTTTCCAGCAGGCTCTCCGGAATAGCCGCGCAGTTGATGGCGATAAAAGGACCATGGCTGCGGGCGCTGACGTGATGAATACTCTGAGCAAACAGTTCCTTCCCCGTGCCGGTATCCCCTAAGAGATGGACCGGAAGATCATGCTGAGCGCACAGCCTGGCTTTTTGTATCACCTGATGCATGATCGGCGATTGCGTAATAATATTGTCAAAAGAATAGCTGGTGGCATAGCCGCGTAATTTACTTTTTTTACTGTTAGTCTGCTGCCAGAGTGTGCTTTCCTGGCTTAAGCCAGTGATAATGGCATAGGTGTTTTGGCGATTGGAAAAATGACGGACTGAGATACAAACAAGTGTGCCATTAATTTCAATAGTTTGCTCTTTGATGTTGGACTCATTAATCATGCTGGCATAGATATCTTTAAAAGCTTCTTTTTTAAAGATTTTGTCACCCACCTGACATTGAAATAAGGTCATGCCGATAGCATTGATATTAATGATTTCACCCAGTTGATCAACACACATAATGCCTTCGCGTGATTGATTCAATGCCGCATGGCTCATGACTAACTTTAAATTTTCCCGATTAATATATTTTAGTAAGCCATGAGCTTCATTAATGGCTTGTTCAATGGAATTATTGTCGGCGTCGCCTTCAATAACGTTGAGATTGTATTTCTTGGCCATTTCGGCGACAGTCAAACCACCAATGACCATATGATAACCATTTTCTGACAGATTTTTTATAACATTTTCAATGTCATGGTGATTGTAGACCTGGCAGATTTTAAACTCGTCGTTGGTCATGCTTTGGTAATGCCGCAGCGCCCGGCAAAACTGAGGGAAACCAATGGCGGCAATTTTCTGTGATTTATTCTTGGCTTCCTGCAGGATGCGGTATACGCCATGAAAATCATGGGCAATTTCGATAACCGGAATAGGGATGTTATTGCGAAGCAGGGCCGCAGTGCCGCCCCGGCTAATAATGATTCTGGTGCCGGACTGGATCATTTCATTAGCTTTGTTGAGAACGTCAGAATAACGAAATTCATAGACGGGGATTTCCAGTTTACGCTCAATAAGAACATTCATTATCCGTTGGGTAATGGTGCTGGAAACTGAGAAGATGACAATTTCATTATTCTTCATACATTATTCACTTATCGGCTCAGGATTGGCTAAAATCATTATAATTTTAAGGCGCAGATAAATAATGACGAAGGTCATAGAAGAGGGGTTTTATCATACCAGCCATACGCCTGGAAAGGCGTATGGCTGGTGGCTTGCGAATTAGAAACGCAGACGGCGATAAACAATCTGTCCGTTACAGATAGTGGCGCAGTTATCGAGGTAGCAATCACCCTCCAGGGTTTTTCCCCGGGTATCTTCAAAGGTGATCTTATCTTTGCGTAATTTCACAATGGAAATATCGGCAATAGCGTTTGCCGCCAGGGTACCAATCTGCCCCTGCATTTTCATCAGGCGAGCCGGCGTGGCGGTCACGGCGCGGATAACGTCAAAGAACGGCATGCCCATATTGAGATATTTCGACATCACATGCAGCAGGCTATAGACCTTATCAGTACGCAAGCTATTGCGCAGGGTTAAATCGGTACTGATGATATCAGGGTAGAATCCCTGCTCCATCGCCGATTGCGCCACCTTGAAATCAAAGTGGGCGACACCGTTTGAACAATCGAAGATCACCCCCCTGGACTGTGCTTCTTTGATGGCGGCATACACCTGCCCTTGTTCGTTGAGAATAGAATGACCGGTACCGTGGAAACAGTGTGCATAGATGTCACCCTCTTCAAAATAGCGGATCAGTTCATCGGCGCACAACAGGGAGTCGGTGACATGCACGCAAATCGAGGTTTCCAGTTTGCGTACGAGGGCGACCGTGGCTAACAGCGGATCGCTGGCATACTGTTTGCCTCGGGCGATATCCTGGCTATAGCGTAATTTCAAACCCAGGATGTTGTCTCTATTGTCATTCAGCGTCTGGGCAATTTTTTCCTCGTTGTAATTGGCCGGATTGGTATTTTCAAGGTAGCCGGTGGGCCCGCCACCGAGGGTGGAGAGGCCAACATTGACCACGTTTAAATAGCTCTTAATTTTCACCATCGCCGGATGGATCACGCTATTACGAAATAGCGAATAGTTGACCCATCCGCTGCTCCCGGCATCGACCATGCTGGTGACGCCGTTTGGTAAACAGACGATATCAGGGTTAACGCTAATCGCCGTTCCGCCATGGAAAACATGGCCATGAAAATCGATGAGGCCGGGAAGAATGATACAGCCCGACGCATCAATAACGGTTTCAGCCTGCAGGTCGCTATGATGAGAAATATCAACGATGCGGTTACCCTTAATACCAATATCGGCGTTGATATAAGTACGGTTTTCAATATCGGCGATCTGGCCGTTTTTAATGACTATATCCAGTTTCATTTTATGCTCCTGTCAGATGCCGATAAGCTTCCAGTAAGGAATACCGATAAAGAAGAAGATTAACACGTTCACCACAACCATAATGGTGCCGAGCATCCAGAAGGTTTTCTGTGGCACGTAGCCGCTGGAGAACGTAAATACACCAGCCCCATTGCCATAGTGGGTCAATAAAGCGCCATAGCCTGCGGAGAAGGCCAGGGAGAGCGCGACGTACATCGGATGTGCCTGCGTGGTCATACCCAGGGTAAAAAGTACCGGATAGAAAGAGACCACAAAGGCGCTGTTTGAGACGAAGAAATAGCGGACCGCAAGGCTGATAAACACCAGCACGGCAATCGCGCTGATTTCACTCAAATGCGAGAGATCGAGATAATTTTTAATCACGTCGACCAGGTAAACATAGAAGCCCCCTTTTGACAGCGCCACCGCGCAACCGTAGAAGGCGCCGTACCAGACAAAGGTCTGCCAGGCTGATTTTTCGCTGACCACGTCATTCCAGCTCAGGACGCCGAAAAGCAGCAGACAGGCGAGGAAGGCGAGCCCTACCGGAATAAAGGCAATACCGGTGATAGACCCGGTCATCCAGCCTAACACGCCGAGAATAAAGAACACGATCAACAGCTTCTCTTCGCGTTTGACCGGGCCTAATTCATTGAGGCCTTTTTCCGCAATTTCGTTCACGTTCTCAATAACTTTGAGTTCCGGGGCATAGATTTTATACAGGATCCAGGGCGCCAGAATGAGCACCAGTCCCGCCGGGACAACGGCGGCTTTAAACCAGGTCATCCACTCAAGATTGACCTTCATAATTTCATTGGCTAATGAAACGGTGATCGAGTTGGTGGCCATCCCGGTCAGGAACAGGCTGGAGGTCCCCATCGAGACGACGTACATCAGGATAGTCAGATAGGCACCGATTTTGCGGCTACCGTCGTCGGGCTTCGAGCCAAGCGCTTCGGCGATATTCCTGAAAATGGGGTAGGTGATCCCTCCCGAACGCGACATGTTTGAACCGGTCGCCGGGGCCAGTACGGTATCGGTGACCATCATCAGATAGCCGAGCGTCAGGGTATTTTTGCCGTAGCGTTTGAGTAACAGATAAGCAATGCGTTTACCTAACCCGGTAATGACAAACGCTTTGCAAATAATAAAAGCGCTGATAATAAACCATACCATCGGGCTGCCAAATCCAGCGAATAGTGGACCGGGGTCGAGTACCAGAGAGGCGAATCCCAGAATAATCAGCATAATCACCGCGTCGGTAAACGGGCGTAAAACCAAGCCACAGAGCATGGCCAGATAAATGCCAACCATATGCCATGTCGGGGCGGCAACGCCTTCCGGATGCGGTATTATCCAAAATAAAACAGGGAAAAAGATAATCGGCAAGAGTTTTAAATAAAGCATTTTTGTTACCTTTGCTTTAAGGCCACGGCAGATAAACCACCGTGGCTTATATTATTTAATCGAATTAACGATACGTGTCGTCGATAAATTCGACGCCCGTTGCATCCAGCGATTTTTTAACCCATTGACGATTGGCGGTACCGTTTTTGGCGGCGTCCACTTTGCTGGCGTCGAATTCGGCGTACTCTTTCGCTTTATCCAGCACCGTTTCTGCATCGCTCAGTGGGATGACAATGACGCCATCCGCATCGCCGACAATTAAATCGCCAGGGCAGACAGCGACGCCGCCCACGGCAATGGGGGTATTCACTTCCCCGGGTCCCATTTTGAAAGGGCCTGCCGGATTCGAGCCTGTGGCATAGAGCGGAAAATCAAGCACCGATAGGGCGTCGATATCGCGAATCGGCCCGTCCAGCACGATACCGGCAATTTTCTTCATGTGATGGGCATACGCCACCATGATTTCGCCCATCAATGCCCGCGAGCGATCCCCTTCGTTGGAGACCACGATGACGTCATTTTCTCCCGCCATATCCAGGGCGGCATGGAGCATCAAATTGTCGCCGGCGCGAGCTTTTACCGTAATGGCGAAGCCGGCCATAATCGGTTTTTGGGGTGAGGAAATACGCTTGATGCCGTTGCCTAATACCGCGATACGGTTCATGGTGTCAGCAATATTTGCCGCCGGCAGGTGCTCATATTCTTTCAGCAGGGCAATATTTCCCACCGGACGTTTTAAAAATACACGGTTACCAATAGTCATCTCTTGCTCCTTAAAAACCTGGGACCGGCCAGGACGGTTTTTTACCCGATAACACTTCGTCAATGCCGATGGCGGAATGAAGAGACGCCCTGTCGGTTGCTTCGATAGTGGCGGCACCGATATGGGGGCCGATGACGATATTGCTCAGCGCGAAAATAGGATCGTTGGCATCGAAGGGTTCTTTCTTCAAAACATCAACACCGGCGCCGGCGATAATTTGCTGGCTTAAGGCGTGATAAAGTGCGCGCTCATCGACGAGTTTGCCGCGGGCGGTATTAATGAAATAGGCGCTGGGCTTCATCATCGAGAACTGTTTTTCGCCGACGAAGTCGGTGGTTTCCGCTGTTGTTGGGCAGTGCAGCGAAACGAAATCACTCTCTTTGAAAATTCGGTCGAAATCGTCAGTCAGTTCGACACCCTCGGGGATCTGCTGCTGCGTTTTATAGGGATCATAGGCAATGACTTTCATATTAAAGCCGTGCAATGCTTTTAACGCGACGCGCGAGCCGATATTTCCTACGCCAATTAAACCCAGGGTTTTACCATCAAGTTCAACTTTCGGGGTGCGCAGTTTTGCCCAGTAATAATCTTCAAGCATTTTTTCTTCGACCAGCTTGAAATTACGTGAGCAGTGCAGCATATAAAATATGGTCAGTTCCGCAACTGACATGCTGTTGGCTATCGGGGCATTTAATACCACAACGCCATGACGTTTGGCGGACTCCAGATCTACGGTATCGTAACCTGCGCCATGGCGGGCCACCACTTTGAGCTTTTTAGCCGCTTCAAAAACGCGGTCGGACATTTTTGACAGGCGCACGATGATACCGTCGCAGTCGCCGATATCGCGGATGATATCTTCCTCTTCCATCCCGGAACCATTAATTAGCTGATAACCCCGGCTTTCCAGATACTCTCTCCCTTCGGCCATGATCTCTTGCGGGAGTAGAATTTTATACGTCATGTCAATTTCTCCAGTGTTGTTTACGTGGAGATAAATGCATGCCCTATGCCACAACTTATTTATAGTGTGATAATTTTTATAATATATTGAAATTAAAATGATTTTTATTTTGTTAATTAATGGTGAATTGTTTTTATGTTGATGAGTATCACAAATTTATATTAGGGGTTATCGTCGGTTTTTTTCATTATGAAATGGCTGGATTGCAAAATTAAATAACGGTGTTATGCATTTCACATTGTTGCTCGACAGGGCATTGGCAGCCAGTGATTGACATTTTGTTTGCGGTTAACTAAAACGATGGCGGAATGAATAAATAAAAAGGGGGTATTGACTATGAATAATGCCCAGATTGAAATGTTCAGTGTTATGGTACAAACGGGGAATATTCATCATACAGCACAACGTTTTGGTATCGATGCCGCGTCCATTACCACCAGTATTTGTGCGCTGGAAAACGAGATTGGTTTTAATCTCATCGTGCGAGGGAAAAATATCAGGAAGGTAATATTAACGGAAAAGGGAAAGGCTTTTTACAAACTCACGCCAGAGATCCTTTGTATCCTGAATGCTATCGCCACGATTCGTTGCGCCCAGAACCTGGTTGAATAAGCCCGGCGCAAATCGGCCGGGCTGTTACGTGATGTTAGTTCAACCCAAGAAAATACTGGGCGATTTTGAAATAGATAATCAGTCCGGTGCCATCAATCAGCGTGGCGATAAACGGCGCGGAAACCACCGCCGGGTCGATGCCGATCCGTTTAAGCACCATCGGAATGACCGACGAGACAACTGCGCTCCACAGAGTAATGCATACCAGCGTCAGGCTGACGATCAGCGTGATTTCCATGCCGATGCCCATCATCCAGGCGCGCAGGCAGCCCGCCAGCCCCAGCGTTAAGGCAATCAGAAACGAGGTCGACACCTCTTTGCGGATCACCCGCCCCATATCGCGCAGCCGTACTTCTCCCAGCGCCATCGAGCGCACCAGCGTCGAAGTGATCTGCGTTCCGCTGTTGCCGCCGGTGCCGATGAGCAACGGAATAAAGAAGGCCAGCGCAATGGCCGATTCCAGGGCTTCTTCGAAATGCTGCAGCACGCTGCTGGTGTAGGCTTCGGCCACGAACAGCAGCAGCAGCCACACCGAGCGTTTCTTCCACAGCGTCCAGGGGCTGATGTCCAGATACGGTTTTTCCAGCGGCAGCGTCGCCCCCTGCAGCTGAGCGTCCTCGGTGACGTCATCCTCCAGCAGATGGGCGATCTCCTTTTCCATCAGGCAGCCGACCAGCTCGCCTTTATCGACGACGGGAACCAGCTCGAGGCCGCGCTCGTTGAGCTCGGCAATGACCTGCGGGCGTTCATCGTCAGGTTTGACGCGGAACAGACAGCTGTCCATCAGGTAGCGGATAGACTGCCCGACATCCCCTTCCTGCAGTAGCTTTTTGACCGACAGGCTGCCGCGCAGCTTTTTACCGGCGACAACAAACACCTGGCCGGGAATATCATCGCTGGTGAGCTGCGAGATAAAGTGCTCCCGCGCCTCATGGACGCTGAGATGTTCCTGTAGCGTAATAAAGTCGGTACGCATGTACTGGGCGATGGCATCGCCGTTGAAGCCAGAGGTCGCCTGATGGGCGGCGCAGAGTTGAATGGAAGACATGATTAAAATCCCTATAAAAAATCACTCATAGGGGCGAACAAGACAGGGTTAGCGCAGGCAGATCCCTACGTCCTGGTTTTAGCACTGCATAACGTATCTGAACGGTCATGACCGCCAGAAGTTACCTTGGCAACACCTTGATTCGATGGAAGCCTGTATTTCCCTGAGTGGTCTCTCTCGATACCAACAGGGCGGTAACTTGTATTTATGCAGGAGCCTCGCCATAACGAGATCGTTAAATGAAGCGCCATTATTGGCGAAGCGGGATAATTCACAAAGCGTATAATTTATGTGGTTTATCAACTGTTGATAAACCACCCAAGAATTTTCAAATCGTTAATCATCCGCTAAACACTGCAAATGCCCATGGCGCACGCCGCGCTGGGCAATCACGTCGTCGGCAAAATGCTGTATCTCGACCATGTCTCCCTTCAGCACCGCAATCTCCAGGCAGTCGTCATGACTGATATGCACATGCAGCGTGGCGACGGAGAGATCGTGATGATGATGCTGGGTGGCCACCAGCCGGCTCGCCAGTTCGCGTTTTTCATGCTCGTACACATATGACAGGACGGCATAACCGCGCCGCGGCTCCGACGGTGCGGGATCCTGGTTGAGGGCGTCTCGCAGAATATCGCGTACCGCCTCCGAACGATTGTGGTAGCCGCGGCGGGCGCTGAGCGCATCGAGAGCGGCCAGCAGGTCATCATCAAGAGTCAGGGTTACGCGCTGCATGGCATGGCCTCGTTAAGCAGAGTGGCAGGAAAAGGTGGCAGCACCGCCTGCTGGAGCGCCTGTCCGGCAGGGGAGCGCAGGCGCAGCGGTAGACTGACCGTTGCGGTTTCGACGATGCGTCCGTGCTCCATCACCAGCACCCGCTGGCAAAAGCGCTCCACCAGCCGCAGGTCGTGAGTGATGAACAGGCAGGCGGTGCCAAACTGGGCCTGCAGGCGCTTCAGCAGGGCGATGATCTCCGCCTGCAGCAGCAGATCGAGATTCGAGACCGCTTCATCCAGAATCAACAGCTGCGGCCGTACTGCCAGGGCGCGAGCCAGGCAGACGCGCTGCAGCTGTCCGCCGCTGA
This sequence comes from Klebsiella sp. PCX, assembly GCF_021869705.1. Lineage (NCBI taxonomy): Bacteria > Pseudomonadati > Pseudomonadota > Gammaproteobacteria > Enterobacterales > Enterobacteriaceae > Klebsiella > Klebsiella sp. PCX. The sequence goes on along the minus strand of NZ_CP091527.1, from coordinate 4,863,618 downwards.
GCTGCGACGGGCGTTTATCGAGTAGCGTCGTGGAAAGGTCGACCGCCTGCAGCATCTCTTCCACCTGGCGCGCGCGTTCCTCGCGCGACAAGCGCAACAGATGGCGCAGCGGCTCGCTGACGATCTCGCGCACCGTTTTGCGCGGATTCACCGCGCTGAAGGCGTCCTGAAACACCAGCTGAATATCGCGGCGGAAGGCGCCGACGGCCTCGCCTTTCAGGGCGGTCAGCGGTGTGCCGCGCCAGACAATATCGCCGTGCTGCGGCGTTTCCAGGCCCACCAGCATCCGCGCCAGGGTGCTCTTGCCGCAGCCGCTGCGCCCGAGCAGGGCCACCGTTTCGCCGGGGGCGATGGCGAGTTGGATCTCGTGCAGGACCCTGCCGTGGTGCGGGTAATTGTGGCTCACCCCGGTGACGCTGAGTAAATTCATGCTGTTTTCTCCAGTCCGTACAGCGCCAGATGCGCCGCCAACAGGCGTTGGCTCAGCGGGTGCTGTGGGGCGCTGAACAGCGTATTTACATCGCACTGTTCAACGAGGCGACCGTTCTCCATGACCGCTACGTAATCCGCCAGCCGCGCCACAACGCCCATGTCATGGGTCACCAGCAGCAGCCCCAGACCGCGGCTGGCGACGATATCTGCCAGCAGATTGAGGATCCGCGCCTGGGCGATGGCATCGAGGTCGGTGGTCGGTTCGTCGGCGATGATAAAGGGCGCGCGGCTGAGCAGGGCGAGGGCGACCATCATCCGTTGCAGCATGCCGCCGCTCATCTCAAAGGGGTAGCGTTTCAGCAGCGCCCGCGGATTATCCAGACCCACCTCTTCCATTGCCGCCAGCAGGGCGGCGTCACTTGCTTCGCGGCCCGCCGCCCGGCAGGTTTCCCGGGCGTGGGCGGCCATGGTATGCAGCGGATTAAAGGCGCTGCGTGGGTTCTGCATGATAGTGGCGATAGTCGCGCCGCGCAGCTGTTCGCCGTGCACCGGCATGCCGTCAAGCAACACCCGGCCGGCGGTCTGGTTGACGCCGGGCGGCAGCAGGCCCAGCGCGGCGGCGCAGGTGAGCGATTTCCCGCTGCCGCTGCTGCCGAGCAGCGCCAGTACCTGGCCGCGGCGCAGGGTAAGCGAGACGTCGCTGACCAGCGGGCGGTCGGCGGCAAGGGCGATCTGTTGCAGTTGGATCTTCTGCGGCATCAGTGGCTATGCTCCGCGATCAGGTGAGGATCGAGGCGATCGCGCAGCGCGTCGCCCAGCAGGTTAAAGGCCATCACGCTGATGAACAGCGCCAGCCCCGGCCAGACCATCTGCAGCGGCTGGGTCCAGATATACTGCCGGGCGTCGTTGATCATCACCCCCCATTCCGCCGTCGGCGCGCTGACGCCGAGGCCAAGGAACGACATGCCGGCCACGTGAAGCATCATATGGCCGATATCCAGTGAGGCGAGCACCAGCAGCGAGGGGATCACCGCCCCTGCCAGATGGTCGCTGAACAGCCGCCACTGGCTGGCGCCGCTCAGGCGGGCGGCGAGGATAAATTCGCGCTGGCGCAGGGAGACCACCAGATTACGCACCATTCTGGCGTACCAGGCCCAGTGCGACAGCGCAATGGCGAGGATCACGTTGGTCAGCCCGGTACCCAACACCCCCACCATAAAGAACGACAGGATCGAGGTCGGAAAGGTCATAAACAGTTCGGCGAGGCGCATCAGGCCGCGGTCGGCGCGGCCGCCCAGCAGCCCGGCGCTGCCGCCAACCGCCAAACCGATCAGCAGCACCAGCAGCAGGCAGGCCATTACCGCCCCCAGCGAGACGCGGGTGGCGGCCAGCAGGCGCGAGAAAATATCCCGTCCAAGATGATCGGTTCCCAGCCAGTGTGCTCCCCCTGGCGGCAGCAGCCGCTGCTGCAGGTTAATCGCCGCCGGATCCCAGGGCAGCCACCAGCCACTGCCGAGGGCGATGACCGCCAGCAGCGCGATAACCAGCAGGGCCAGTTTCACCGGCCAGCGGAAGTTTCGCAGCCATCTCATACGCTCACCTCCTCATGGCGGCGCAGGCGCGGGTCGAGCGCCGCGTTAAGCACATCCACCGCCAGGTTAGCCAGTACGAACACCGTGACCATCATCAGGGTAAAGCACTGAATCACTGGATAATCGCGATTGAAGATCGCGGAAACCACGTAGCGGCCAACCCCCGGCCAGGCAAAGATATTTTCGATAATCATCGTGCCGCCGATCAGCTCACCAATGTGCATGCCCATGGCGGTCACCACCGGCAGGGTGGCGTTGCGCAGGATATGCCGCCGCTCCACCTGGCGCGTGCTCAACCCGCGCAGCCGCGCCCATACCACGTGACGCTGGCCGGAGACCTCCAGCATGCTGGCGCGCAGCAGCCGGGCGTTAATCGCCAGCGACATAAAGGCGATGGAGACGGCGGGCAATATCAGGTGCTGCCAGTCGCCGTATCCCATCGCCGGGAGCCACTGCAGATGCACGGAAAAGAGCATCACCAGCAGAAAGGCTAGCCAGAAGTTCGGCATCGACACGCCGAGGAAGGCAATCAGCCGTACAGCAAAATCCGGCAGGCGATCGCGATGGCGCGCCGCCCAGATCCCCAGCGGCAGCGAGGTGACGAGGATCAGCGCCAGCGCCGCGCCGGTAAGCAGCAGGGTGGCCGGCAGGAAGTGCAGCAGGTCGTCCAGCACCGGCCGCCGGGTGGCATAAGAGAGGCCGAAGTCCAGGTGCAGCGCCCGCCACAGCCAGTGCAGATACTGCATCGCCAGCGGCTGGTTGAGACCCAGCAGTTCGCGGGTCGAGGCGACCATCTCTTCCGTGGGCGGCAGATTCGACAGGCGCAGATAATCCAGCGCCGGGTCGCCGGTGCCGAGCCGCAGCAGCAGAAAGATGATGGCGGAGGCGGCGAGCAACAGCGGGATCAGCAGCAGCAGGCGGCGTAAAATATAGCGTAGCATTATGGCGTTACCGGTTTAATCTGGTCGAACGGGATCTCGGTGGTCACCGGCGCGAACGGGATCTCGCCGACCTCCTGGCGCGCAACCGACATCAGCGAGACATAGCTGATGGGTAGGTACACCGCGTCCTGATGCAGACGGGTCAGCACATCGTGGTACAGCCGTTTCCGCTGCGCCTCGTCGCTGGTGGTCAGCACCTCGCTAATCTCTTTATCAATCAGCGCTTTGTCGGGCAGGCCGCGCTGGGCCTGATAATCGGCATGCGAGGGCACGCGCATCGAGCTTAAAAAGGCATGCGGATCGTAGGGGGCGCCCCAGGTGCGATTGAAGATCATGCCGAACCGGCCTTCGCGCTGGCGCGCATAGATGCTGCTCTCCTCCTCGCCCACCAGGGTGACGCGGACGCCGACCTCCCGCAGATTGGCCTGAATAATTTCGGCCATCGATTTAGCCAGCGCGTCGGTGCCGATAAACGCCAGCTCAATCGCCAGCGCTTGCCCGGCTTTTTGTCGCCAGGGCTGGCCTTCCGGCTGCTGCCAGCCGGCCTGCGCCAGCAGGGCGCGGGCTTTTGCCGGATCGTAACGGCGCGGCGTCAGATCCTGCGGGGCGTAGGGGACCGAGGGCGCAAACAGGGTGTCGGCAACCTGCTGGGTGCCGTAGAGCACGCTATCGACGAGGGTCTGCTTGTCGACGGCGTAGTTGAGCGCCTCGCGAACCGCCTGCTCCCGGGTCGGGCCCTGGCTGGCGTTCAGCGCCAGCATCACCGTCTCCGTTGGTGCGGAGAGTCGAGCCACGTAGCAGGGGTGATGACGAAAGCGTTCGAAGGTATCCAGCGGTAGCAGCCCTTCGTCGCCGTAGAGCATGTCAATTTCCCCGGTTTCGAACGCCACCGCGCGGCTGGTGGCGTCAGGGATCACTTTGATGGTGATTTGCTGCAGCGCGGGTTTATTACCCCAGTACTGTTCGTTGCGTACCAGCACGTCGCGCTGATTGAGCTGCGAGCTCGCCAGTCGCCACGGCCCGGTGCCGATCGGGGCTTTGATGCCGTTGGCGGTGCCGCCATCGATAAACTGCGAGGGGGCGATAAAGCGGAACGGGCGGGGCAGGGCCAGCTCTTGTAGCAAGGGGGCGTAGGCGCTTTTCAGGGTGATCTGCAGCTCGCTGGCGCTGAGCGCCCGCACGTCGGTTATCTGATTGGCAAGCTCAAGCCAGGCGTGGCGTTGACGGTTGGCGAGCACCGCCTGGAAATTCGCCGCTGCGGCCTGGGCGTTAAAGGGTTCGCCGTTGGAGAAGGTCACATCCTCGCGCAGGGTGAACCACCAGGTTTTACCATCGGCGGAGTGACGCCAGCGGGTCGCCAGCCAGGGCTGCACGCTGCCGTCAGCCTGATACTTCACCAGCGGCTCATAGACCATGCTTTGGGCAAACATCTGGTTGGGGGTATAAAGATGCGGATTCAGCGGGCCGACGTTCACCGGCCAGGCGGTGGTGAGCGAGTGCTGCGCGGCCTGAGCCAGCAGAGGGACGCAGGCGATCAGCGCCAGCAGAGTGAGGCGGAAAATAGACAAGACGGCAATCTCAACGACAGGAAAGTATGACGATTTTAGTGATTCATCATACTTTCGGAGTAACCTGGATCAATATTGCGCCGAAAAGTATAAGTAATCCGTATGATTATGCGCAGGGGCAGGCGCCGCTTTACCCCTCAGGGCGCCCGGAACAACCCCAGCAGCGTGGCCACCTGTTCGTCGATCGGCGCCAGATCCCGCTTGACGATCAGATGCAGCGGCGTCGCGCGGCGCGCGCCATGGCTGAGGGGCAGCCGCTTCAGCACGCCCTGATCGAGATGGGAACGAATGCGCTCTTCCGGCAGCCAGCCGAAGCCGACCTGATACATCACCGCATCAATGGCGGCGTCAATGGTGGAGAAAGTCCAGGCGTCACGCGTCGCCTGGCCATCGCCGGTCTGGTCGGCAATGCGCACCAGCGGCCATGGCGCCAGCGCGCTATCCTCCAGCGGACCGTCGAGGGCGGCGAGAGGATGGTCGCGGTGGGCGACGGCGATAAAATCAATATTCATCAGCCACTCTCCGCGGCCGGTAATATCCTGGCGGCGGGTCAGAACCATGACATCGGCTTCCGTTCGCGCCGCACCCTCGTCATCCATATTTTCCAGCACTTCGGTGAGTCTGACCTGCGTCTGCGGATAACGCTGCTGAAACTGGCGCAAAATGGCGAACAACCGCTGGCGCGGGAAAATGCTGTCGACCACCAGATCCAGACGGGTGCGCGCCCCGTTGCGCAGAGTGGCGGCATGCGTCTCAACGTAGGCGAAGGCCTGTAGCAGCGGTTTGACCTGATTCAGCAGCAGTTCGCCGGCCGGGGTCAGCACCGCCCGCCGCCCGGACGGCGCCAGCAGCGCTACCCCTAAACGCTCCTGCAGCAGCGCGAGGTTATAGCTCACCGAAGACTGGCTGCGATTGGTCTCCTCCGCCGCTCTGGCAAAGCTCCCCAATTCCACTACCTTTTCGAGTAACGCCCACTGCTCCAGGGTTGTCTTGTGCATAATCAATCTAAAATTTGGATGTATTTAATCCAAACATAGCGTTATTCATTCAATTTTTAAAGACGTATGCTGTCCTCAACAACACAGAGGAGAATAAATGATGAGCACTTTCGACAAACATGACCTCAGCGGCTTTATCGGTAAACATCTGGTCTACACCTACGACAACGGCTGGAACTACGAAATTTACGTCAAAAACGGCCACACCCTCGACTACCGTATTCACAGCGGCATCGTCGGCAATCGCTGGGTGAAAGATCAGGAAGCGTACATCGTGCGGGTGGGGGAAAGTATCTACAAAATCTCATGGACCGAACCGACCGGTACCGACGTCAGCCTGATCGTCAACCTGGGCGATAAACTGTTCCACGGCACCATTTTCTTCCCGCGCTGGATCATGAATAACCCGGAAAAAACCGTCTGCTTCCAGAACGATCACATTCCTCTGATGAATTCGTACCGCGATGCCGGCCCGGCCTACCCGACGGAAGTGATTGACGAGTTTGCTACTATCACCTTCATTCGCGACTGTGGCGCGGATAATGACGAGGTTATTAATTGCCCGGCAAGTGAATTGCCAGCTGATTTTCCTGCAAATTTGTAATTAAGCAGAAATAACTTTGTGATCTGCGCTAACTTTTTGTCATCAAGCGTGACAAAGACAGCGTCATTAATTGTTATCTGGTTTAACCCCCGTTTACTTTCCGCGATAGCGTTCCTGTTTGCTTTTCCAGACAGGAACGCTTTTTTGTCAAAATTCTGCCATAAATAAAACCTATCATTCTGTTTTTTAATGATTTATTTGGCTATGCTGAGAAAAGATTAATTTCTTAATATTATCCTAAGCAAGGTCGACTACATTAATAGTGGTCGAAATACCCTGAAATGGAATGCCGCGCTGAACTCACTTCATTTTAATTTCGTTTAAGTCCGCAGGCGCAGGATATTTTATTCTAACGACCCAGGTTTGTGCGTGGGTCATCTACAGAACAGGATGATGATGAGCGATTTTTTGCCTTTTTCGCGCCCGTCGATGGGCGACGCAGAGCTGGCAGCCCTGCGTGAAGTTTTAACGTCGGGCTGGATCACCACCGGACCGAAGAATCAGGCACTTGAAGCGGCATTTTGCCAGTTGACCGGCAACCGCCACGCGATTGCCGTCAGTTCAGCGACCGGCGGGATGCATGTGACCCTGATGGCGCTGGGTATTGGCCCTGGCGATGAAGTCATTACACCGTCCCAGACCTGGGTCTCCACTCTCAATATGATCTGCCTGCTGGGCGCCACGCCGGTAATGATCGATGTCGATAACGACAATCTGATGATCACCCCTGAGGCGGTGGCAGCGGCGATCACCTCGCGTACCAAAGCGATTATTCCTGTGCACTACGCGGGGGCGCCAGCCGATATCGACGCCATTCGCGCGGTGGGCGAGCGCCATGGCATTCCGGTGATCGAAGACGCCGCCCATGCGGCGGGGACCCACTATAAGGGCCGCCACGTAGGCTGGCAGGGGACCGCGATTTTCTCGTTCCACGCGATCAAAAACATGACCTGCGCTGAAGGCGGCCTGATTGTCACCGACGACGACGAGCTGGCCTCCCGTATCCGCAGCCTGAAATTCCATGGCCTTGGCGTGGACGCCTATGACCGCCAGACCCATGGCCGCGCGCCGCAGGCGGAGGTGATCGCTCCGGGCTTTAAATACAATCTTGCCGACATCAACGCCGCGCTGGCGCTGGTCCAGCTGGAAAAACTGCCTCACGCCAACCAGCGGCGGGCGGAAATTGCCCAGCGCTATCTGCGCGAACTGGCGGACACGCCGTTTACGCCCCTGACCGTCCCGGCCTGGGATCACCAGCACGCCTGGCATCTGTTTATCATCCGCGTCGATGAGGCTGCCTGCGGCATCAGCCGCGACGCGTTGATGGAAAAGCTAAAGGCGATGGGTATCGGCACCGGTCTGCACTTCCGTGCGGCCCATACGCAAAAATATTACCGCGAGCGCTTCCCGGAGGTTTCCCTGCCGAATACCGAATGGAACAGCGCCCGCATCTGTTCTCTCCCGTTGTTCCCGGACATGACCGATGACGATGTCACTCGCGTCATTTCCGCACTGCGCCAGCTGTCAGGACGTTGATATGCTTACTTACCCTCCCGTGAAGAAGGTCTCGGTGGTTATTCCGGTTTATAACGAACAGGATAGCCTGCCGGAGCTGCTTCGTCGTACGGATACCGCCTGCGCCACGCTGGGGCGGCAATATGAAATTCTGCTGATCGACGATGGCAGCAGCGACGATTCCGCGCGCATGCTCACCGAAGCTGCCGAGGCGGAAGGCAGTCACGTCGTCGCCGTGCTGTTAAACCGTAACTACGGGCAGCACTCGGCGATCATGGCCGGTTTCAGCCATGTAACCGGCGATTTAATCATTACGCTTGACGCCGACCTGCAAAACCCGCCGGAAGAGATCCCGCGGTTGGTAGAGAAGGCGGATGAAGGCTACGACGTGGTGGGCACCGTTCGCCAGAACCGTCAGGACAGCATCTTCCGCAAAACCGCGTCGAAGATGATCAACCGCCTGATCCAGCGCACCACCGGCAAAGCGATGGGCGACTACGGCTGCATGCTGCGCGCTTACCGCCGCCATATCATCGACGCCATGCTCAACTGCCATGAGCGCAGCACCTTTATCCCGATCCTGGCGAATACCTTCGCCCGGCGCGCGGTGGAGATCCCGGTGATGCACGCCGAGCGCGAATTCGGCGACTCCAAATACAGCTTTATGCGCCTGATCAACCTGATGTACGACCTGGTGACCTGTCTGACCACCACGCCGCTGCGTCTGCTCAGCATTTTCGGCAGCGTGATAGCCCTGCTGGGCTTCGCCTTTGGCCTGATGCTGGTGGTGCTGCGTCTGGCCTTTGGCCCGCAGTGGGCGGCGGAAGGGGTATTTATGCTCTTCGCCGTGCTGTTTATGTTCATCGGCGCTCAGTTTATCGGGATGGGCCTGCTCGGGGAGTATATCGGCCGCATCTATAACGACGTGCGCGCGCGTCCCCGCTACTTTATTCAACGTGTTGTTCGCCAGCCGGAAACGGCATCTAAAGAGGAAGATCGTTCATGAAAGCCGTAGTCTTCGCTTATCACGATATGGGCTGCACCGGTATCCAGGCTCTGCTGGACGCTGGATATGATATCGCTGCTATTTTCACCCACCCGGATAACCCTGGCGAAAACCATTTCTTTGGCTCCGTGGCGCGCCTTGCCGCCGAGCAGGGCATTCCGGTGTGGGCGCCGGAAGACGTGAACCATCCGCTGTGGATTGAGCGTATCCGCGAGATGAAGCCGGACGTGCTGTTCTCCTTCTACTACCGCAACCTGCTGGGCGATGAGATCCTCAGTCTTGCGCCGAAAGGGGCGTTTAACCTACACGGTTCGCTGCTGCCGAAATATCGCGGCCGCGCGCCGCTGAACTGGGTACTGGTCAATGGCGAAAGCGAAACCGGCGTGACGCTGCACCGGATGGTGAACCGCGCGGATGCCGGCGATATCGTCGCTCAGCAAACCGTGGCGATTGGCCCGGATGACGCCGCCCTGACGCTGCACCGCAAGCTGTGCGCTGCCGCCACTGAGCTGCTGAGCCAGGCGTTGCCGGCGATCCTCGCCGGAACCACCGATGAACGTCCGCAGGATCACAGCCAGGCGACCTATGTGGGACGGCGCACCCCGGAAGATGGCCGCCTCGACTGGGAGCAGCCGGCGCAGACGCTGCACAATCTGGTGCGCGCGGTCTCCGATCCGTGGCCGGGGGCCTTCGGCTACGCTGGCGCGAACAAATTTATTGTCTGGAAATCCCGTGTACGCAGTGATCTACCTGCAGCCAAACCGGGCACCGTTATCTCCGTTGCACCGCTGATCGTGGCGTGCCAGGAAGGGGCGCTGGAGATTGTCACCGGCCAGACCGAACGCGGCGTGTACATGCAGGGCGCCCAGCTGGCGCAGGCGCTGGGCCTGGTGTCCGGGGCGGTGATCAGCAGCAAACCGGTGGTGGCGGTTAAGCGTCGTACCCGGGTGCTGATCCTCGGCGTCAATGGCTTTATCGGTAACCATCTGACCGAACGCCTGCTGCAGGACGACAACTATGAGATTTACGGCCTGGATATCGGCTCCGACGCCATCAGCCGTTTCCTCGACTGCCCGCGTTTTCACTTCGTGGAAGGCGATATCAGCATTCACTCCGAGTGGATCGAATATCACATTAAGAAATGCGACGTGGTGCTGCCGCTGGTAGCTATCGCCACCCCTATCGAGTACACCCGCAACCCGCTGCGCGTGTTCGAGCTGGATTTCGAAGAGAACCTGAAGATCATCCGCGATTGCGTGAAATACAATAAGCGCATCATCTTCCCGTCGACCTCTGAAGTGTACGGCATGTGCACCGACAAAAACTTCGACGAAGATACTTCCAACCTGGTGGTCGGGCCGATCAACAAACAGCGCTGGATCTACTCGGTCTCCAAGCAGCTGCTGGACCGCGTGATCTGGGCCTACGGCGATAAGAATGGCCTGAAGTTCACCCTGTTCCGTCCGTTCAACTGGATGGGGCCGCGTCTGGATAACCTCAACGCCGCGCGTATCGGCAGCTCCCGCGCCATCACCCAGCTGATCCTCAACCTGGTGGAAGGCTCGCCGATCAAGCTCATCGAAGGCGGTAAGCAGAAGCGCTGCTTTACTGACATCAGCGACGGTATCGAAGCGCTGTTCCGCATCATCGAGAACAAAGACGGCCGCTGCGACGGGCAGATCATCAACATCGGTAACCCGGATAACGAAGCGAGCATCAAAGAGCTGGCGGAGATGCTGCTGGCCTGCTTCGAACGCCATCCGCTGCGCGATCGCTTCCCGCCGTTTGCCGGCTTCCGCGAAGTGGAAAGCAGCGACTACTACGGCAAGGGCTATCAGGACGTTGAGCATCGCAAACCGAGCATCCGCAACGCCAAACGCTGCCTGAACTGGGAGCCGAAGGTGGAGATGGAAGAGACCGTTGAGCATACGCTGGACTTCTTCCTGCGCACGGTAGAACTGGTGGACGCTAAACATCCATGAAACAGGTCGGCTTACGCATAGATGTCGATACTTTTCGCGGGACGCGGGACGGTGTTCCGCGGCTGCTGGACCTGCTAGGCCAGCACGGGATTCAGGCAAGCTTCTTCTTCAGCGTCGGGCCGGACAATATGGGGCGTCACCTGTGGCGCCTGGTAAAACCGAAGTTTCTGTGGAAGATGCTGCGTTCCAGAGCGGCTTCGCTGTACGGCTGGGATATTCTGCTGGCCGGCACCGCGTGGCCGGGACGCCGCATCGGCGCGGGGAACGAAGCGGTGATCCGCGCTGCCGCCGAGTCTCATGAAGTGGGCCTGCACGCCTGGGATCATTACAGCTGGCAGGCGTGGAGCGGCGTCTGGCCGCAGGAACGGCTGACGCTGGAGGTCGAGCGTGGCCTGCTGGAGCTCGAGCGCATCATCGGCCGCCCGGTCACCTGTTCGGCCGTTGCCGGCTGGCGCGCCGATCAGCGGGTGGTGAAAGCCAAAGAATCCTTTGATTTCCTTTATAACAGTGACTGTCGCGGCACGCGGCCGTTTCTGCCCCAGCTCGGCAGCGGCGTCTCCGGTACGGTGCAGATCCCGGTCACGCTGCCGACCTGGGACGAGGCGGTGGGCACGGCGGTGGATATCGCCGGCTTTAACCGCTACCTGCTGGATTGCATCCATCGCGACCCGGGCGTGCCGGTCTATACCATTCACGCCGAAGTGGAAGGTATTGCCTACGCCGATCAGTTCGATGAACTGCTGACCATGTCGGCGGAAGAAGAAATTCAGTTTTGCCCACTGAGCCAGCTGCTGCCCGCTGACTTTAGCGAGCTGCCGTCCGGCAAAGTGGTTCGGGGTGAACTGGCTGGCCGGGAAGGCTGGCTCGGACGTGAACAATTACTGATTTCGGGTGTTTGATGAAAAGCATTCGCTATGGCGTCTCTCTGATTGCGCTGTTTGCGCTGTATTACCTGCTGCCGCTCAATTTCCGTTTGCTCTGGCAACCCGATGAAACACGCTATGCGGAGATCAGCCGTGAAATGCTGGCCACCGGCGACTGGGTGGTGCCGCATTTTCTCGGGCTGCGCTACTTCGAAAAGCCGATTGCCGGTTACTGGATCAACAGTGTCGGCCAGTGGCTGTTTGGCCATAATAACTTCGGCGTACGCTTCGGGTCGGTCTTCGCCATCACCATGACCGCCGTGCTGGTGGCCTGGCTGGCGTGGCGCATCTTTCGCGATAAGCGGGTAGCCGTCCTGTCGCCAGTGATTTTTCTCACCGCGATGCTGGTGTATGCGATTGGTACCTATGCGGTGCTGGACCCGATGATCACCCTGTGGCTGGCGCTGGCGATGTGCAGCTTCTGGGGCGCGACGCAGGCGCAGAGCCGCGGCGGCAAAATACTGGGTTACGTGCTGTTGGGCGTCGCCTGCGGTATGGGGGTGATGACCAAAGGTTTCCTTGCGCTGGCGGTGCCGGTGGTGGGCGTTCTGCCATGGGTGATCGCCCGTAAACGCTGGCGTGAAGTGCTGACCTACGGTTGGCTGGCGGTGGTCGTCTGTACGCTGGTGGTGCTGCCCTGGGGGCTGGCTATCGCCCAGCGCGAGCCGGACTTCTGGCGCTATTTCTTCTGGGTCGAGCATATTCAGCGTTTCGCCGAAAAAGACGCCCAGCATAAAGCGCCATTCTGGTACTACATCCCGTTCCTGATCGCCGGCAGCTTGCCGTGGCTGGCCCTGCTGCCAGGGGCGCTGAAGCGCGGCTGGCGTGAGCGCGATGAGGCCCGCGGCGCGCTGTATCTGCTCGGTTGGGTGGCGATGCCGTTCCTGTTCTTCAGTATTGCTAAAGGCAAACTGCCGACCTATATCCTGCCGTGCTTTGCGCCGCTGTCGATCCTGATGGCCCGCTACGCGCTGGAGGCGGCGAAGACCGGCGCGAAAGCGCTGCGCATCAATGGGATGATCAACCTGGGCTTTGGCCTGCTGGGGCTGATCGCCGTGCTGGTGGTCTCGCCCTGGGGCGTGATGCACAAGCCGGTATGGACCAAGATTGAGCTGTATAAATGTCTGCTGGCGGCCATCGCCTTCGCCGTCTGGGCGCTGATGGGCTGGTTGGCGATGAAAGACGCTGGTCGCCGTTGGAGCCTGGCGGCGCTTTGCCCGCTTGGCCTGGCGCTGCTGGTGGGCTTCGCCATTCCGGACCGGGTTATCGACAGCAAACAGCCGCAGTTCCTCGTGGACATCGTCAGCGAATCCCTGCAGCCCAGCCGTTACGTCCTGACTAACAACGTCGGGATCGCCGGCGGCCTGGCCTGGGAGCTGAAGCGAAGCGATATTATTATGTTCGACAAACAGGGTGAGCTGAAGTACGGTCTCGACTGGCCGGACGCTCAGGGAAGCTTTGTCAGCCAGGCCGGGTTTGCCGACTGGTTGGCCACGCACCGTCAGCAGGGGCCGGTCTCGCTGGTGCTGTTGATGGATAAAGGAGAGAGTATGGTCGACTTACCGTTACCGAAACCCGATAACGCCTATGAGCTGGGTCGGGTGGTCTTCCTTCAGTACCTGCCGCAATGAGCGTCTGGATCTGTCTGGTTTTCGCCAGCCTGCTGAGCTGCGCCGGACAGCTGTGCCAGAAACAGGCGACCCGCCCGTCCCGTCGCGGACGGCGGAGTCGCCATATACTCTTCTGGCTGGGGATGGCGCTGCTATGCCTCGGCTGCGGCATGCTGCTGTGGCTGAGCGTCCTGCAGTCTATTCCGGTGAGCATCGCCTATCCGATGCTGAGCCTGAACTTCGTCTGGGTCACCCTCGCGGGCTGGGGCATCTGGCATGAGCCGGTCGCTCGCCGCCACTGGTTTGGCGTCGGGTTGATCGTCGTGGGCATTGTCATTCTGGGGACCAGCGTTTGATGGGCTTTCTCTGGGCATTATTCAGCGTCGGCCTTGTCAGCGCCGCGCAGCTGCTGCTGCGCAGCGCCATGGTGGCCTTGCCGCCGCTGACCGATATTCTGGCCTTTCTCCAGCATCTGCTGCATTTCGAGCCTGGTACCTTCGGCCTGTTTTTCGGCCTGCTGGGCTACCTGTTGTCAATGGTCTGCTGGTACTTTGCCCTCCACCGTCTACCGTTATCAAAAGCGTATGCACTGTTGAGCCTGAGCTATATCCTGGTGTGGGCTGCCGCCATCTGGCTGCCCGGCTGGCATGAGCCGTTCTACTGGCAATCGCTGCTGGGCGTGGCGATTATCGTCGCCGGCGTATTGACCATCTTCTGGCCGGTGAAACGCCGCTAGCCGGGGAGCCGGCTTTTGGGACGCCCCGGGCCGAGCAGGATCGCCAGCTTGCTGCCCCCGACGGTGGTCTCCATCCAGATTTTACAGACGCTGGTTAACGGCACCGAGAGCAGCATTCCCACCGGCCCCAGCAGCCAGCCCCAGACCAGCAGCGACAGGAACACCACCAGGGTCGACATCCCCAGCCGGTGGCCCATCATGCGCGGCTCCACCATGTTGCCCAGCACCATATGCACCACCAGAAACAGCGCCCCGACCAGCAGGCACTCGTAGATGCCGCTGAACAGCAGCGCCTGCAGCATGGGTGGGATAGCGGAGATGGCGGAGCCGATATTCGGCACATAGTTCAGCAGGAACGCCAGCACCCCCCACATCAGCGCGAACTGTACCCCCATCGCCAGCAGCCCCAGCCAGACAATCAGCCCGGTCCACAGGCTGATTAGCGTTTTCAGCGCCAGATAGTGGGTAACGCCTTTCAGCGCCCGGTGCAGCCCGGCGATATGCAGACGAGGGTTATTGAGGGCAAAACGCAGTTTGTAGGGCAGGTGGCGAACCTCAAAAAGCATAAAGATCACCGTCATCACCAGCAGCACAATGCTGGCCATCGCCCCGGAAAGCTGGGTCATCAGCGTCGTGGCCCAGGTCATCAGCCGTTCTGAATCCATACGTCGCAGCATGCGCTCCGGATTGATATGCAGGTTGAGAAAGGGGAGATACTCCTGGAGCTGGACGATCTTACGCGTCAGGGCGCGGTTGAAATCAGGCAGCATGGCGACAAAGTCATTGAGCGACGCCGCCAGCACGCCAAGCAGCGCGGTGAGCATCACCAGCATTGCCGTCACCACCAGGGTAATGGCGAACGGGCGCCGCACCCCGCGGCGAATGAACCAGGTGACCAGCGGGTTGAGGACGATAGCGAAAAACAGCGCCAGCAGCAGCTGCACCAGAATATCGGCGGCGGCGTGGATCCCGGCGAGGATAATCACCAGCGCCGCCAGCTTAAGTAAAATATGGAGCCCGGCTTTATCAGCCTGCGGAGGGGACATAGGTATTCCTTTTGTGAGTCGCGCCTGATAAGTGTAGCGGTTCGCCGACTGCCAATATTCTGAAAGGCGAGCTGCTTTTCCGCCGCCAGCGTGGTAATAGTGAAAGCTGGTTGTCGAAATCTGGTGGAACCTGATGCCCGAACCCGTCGCCGAACCGGCGCTCACTGGACTGCGCCTCAATCTGCGGATTGTCTCCGTCGTCATTTTTAACTTTGCCAGCTATCTCACCATCGGCTTGCCGCTGGCGGTGCTTCCCGGCTATGTGCATGATGTAATGGGCTTTAGCGCTTTCTGGGCCGGCCTGGTGATTAGTCTGCAATATTTCGCCACGCTGCTCAGCCGCCCGCACGCCGGGCGCTATGCTGACCTGCTGGGGCCCAAAAAGATCGTTGTCTTCGGCCTCTGCGGCTGCTTTTTAAGCGGCCTGAGCTACCTGCTTGCCGCCTGGAGCAGCGGCTGGCCGCTGGTTAGCCTGCTGCTGCTATGCCTCGGGCGGGTCATTCTCGGTATCGGCCAGAGTTTTGCCGGCACCGGCTCGACGCTGTGGGGCGTCGGCGTTGTTGGGTCGCTGCATATCGGGCGGGTGATCTCGTGGAACGGCATTGTGACCTACGGGGCGATGGCGATGGGCGCCCCGCTCGGCGTGCTGTGCTATTCGTACATTGGCCTCAGCGGCCTGGCCGGGGTCATTATGGCGGTTGCGCTGGCGGCTATCCTCTGCGCGCTGCCCCGCGCAGCGGTGAAGGCGGCGAAAGGCAAAGCGATGTCGTTTCGCGCGGTGCTCGGGCGGGTGTGGCCTTACGGCATGGCGCTGGCCCTGGCCTCCGCCGGTTTCGGGGTGATCGCCACCTTTATCACGCTGTTTTATGAGGCCAAAGGCTGGGACGGGGCGGCCTTCGCCCTGACGCTGTTCAGCTGCGCGTTCGTTGGTGCGCGGCTGCTGTTTCCTAACGCCATTAACCGCCTCGGCGGGCTGAACGTGGCGATGCTCTGCTTTAGCGTGGAGATCATCGGCCTGCTGCTGGTCGGCTTTGCTGATACGCCGCTGCTGGCGAAAATCGGCACCTTGCTTACCGGGGCCGGGTTCTCGCTGGTATTTCCGGCGCTGGGCGTGGTGGCGGTGAAAGCGGTGCCGCAGCACAACCAAGGGTCGGCGCTGGCCACCTATACCGTGTTTATGGATTTGTCGTTAGGCGTCACCGGGCCGCTGGCCGGCTTGCTGATGGCGTGGACCGGGATCCCGGTGATATATCTGGCGGCGGCAGGTCTGGTGATGGCGGCGCTGCTGCTGGGCTGGCGGTTAAAAAAACGGCCCCCGGTCAGCGAACCGGAGGCCGTCGCACCAGGCCAGTAATTACTGGATGGTGAGGGTGCTGATGATGCTTTCCGCTTCGGTCTGCGCCTGCTGCTGGTTGTCCGCCGGCAGGGTGACCTGCAGGGTCAGCAGTTTGTCATCCACTTTGCCGAGCAGTACGGAAGACCACGCGGTCTGCCCCTTGGCGGAGATGATGCTGTCCAGCTGCTGCAGGGTATGACCTTTGATCTCCAGCGACTTATTGCTCACCACCTGCAGCTGCGGGTCGCGGCTACGCTGCTGATCTTCCAGGCGTTTCGCCAGCACCGCCAGGTCTTCATTGGTGCTGTCGCCGACGATGACGATGACTGCTTTCTGGCCGGTGGCGTCAGAATAGACGTGCATGTTGTTCGCCTGAGTACCCAGTTTGCCGCTCTGGTCGGCCATGCCCGCAGGCAGGGTGAAGCTCAGCTTGCCATCCAGCAGGCTGATTGCCTGGCCGCTGGCATTGCTCTCCGCTGCTGCCCCAACGGTTGGCGCTTTTGAATCGCTGTTATCGCAGGCGGCAAGCCCCATCACCAGCAGGCCAATACCGACATATTTAACCAAATTGCGCATTGACATCTTCCTTTCGATAAACGGCCACTAATGGCTCATCCGGCTATCTTAACACATCAGTCCGCGAGTACCTTTAACTCGGCTGCAATGCCGACAAATCAGATTTATCCGCCAGCCTTTTCAACAGCATATTTAACAGCACGCCGTACATCGGCAGGAAGAAAATGATGCTGATAAGCACTTTAAAGCTGTAGTCGACGAGGGCGATTTCCCCCCAGTGAGCGGCCATAAACGGATCCGGGCTGCGCCAGAAGGCGATGAAGAAGAACGCTACGGTATCGCTGATGTTGCCGAACAGCGTCGAGGCGGTGGGGGCCAGCCACCAGTGACGACTCTGCCGCAGGCGGTTGAAGACGTGGACGTCAAGGATCTGCCCCAGCGCATAGGCCATAAAGCTGGCGATGGCGATGCGCGCGACGAAGAGATTAAAGGTGCCCAGCGCGGCGAAGCCCTGCCACTCGCCCATGTAAAACAGGGCGGAGATGGCGTAGGAGATGACCAGCGCCGGGACCATCACCGCAAAAATAATGCGTCGCGCCAGCGGTGCGCCAAAAATTCGCACCGTCAGATCGGTGGCGAGGAAGATAAACGGAAAACTGAACGCGCCCCAGGTGGTATGGAAACCAAAGATGGAGATCGGCAGCTGAACCAGATAGT
Organism: Klebsiella sp. PCX; assembly: GCF_021869705.1. NCBI lineage: Bacteria > Pseudomonadati > Pseudomonadota > Gammaproteobacteria > Enterobacterales > Enterobacteriaceae > Klebsiella > Klebsiella sp. PCX. Next base: position 4,846,096 of record NZ_CP091527.1, on the reverse strand, counting down.
TGCTGGAGGTAATCACCAGCAGATGAAATAGCGAAAGCCAGACGAGCGCTTTTTTGCGCTGTACGGTAGTAAACGGATTCATATTGTGACCTTTTTATGCCCGTCATGCTTCAGGTAAATGAGCAATCGGCAGCGGAACGTTGGGGTGAGGGAACCCAATTAAAAACGGCTGCATGATACTGCGTTGCCGGCGTAATGCAATGGTTGTTTTTCGCGCAAACGTTAACCTGGCTTGCGTACTGGCGAGCAGGGGGTAAACTAGGGCCGTTTTGTTGACGTGAGACTAAAATGAGCGAACTTTTCTCCACTCCTGACCACACTCTGGATGCCCTGGGACTCCGCTGCCCGGAGCCGGTCATGATGGTGCGTAAAACCGTGCGGACGATGCCGGTGGGCGAGACGCTGCTGATTATTGCTGACGATCCGGCCACCACCCGCGATATCCCGGGATTCTGCCGCTTTATGGAGCATGAGCTGGTGGCCCAGGAAACCGAAGCCCTGCCGTACCGCTACCTGATCCGCAAAAGCCACTGAGCCTCTCCCGGATGGCGGCGGGTAGCGCCTTATCCGGGCTACCCGACGGTCCGGAACCGTAGCCCTGCTAAGCGTAGCGCGAGCAGGGAATACCCCGGATGGCGGCGCGCAGCGCCTTATCCGGGCTACCCGACGGTCCGGAACCGTAGCCCTGCTAAGCGCAGCGCGAGCAGGGAACACCCCGAATGGCGGCGCGCAGCGCCTTATCCGGGCTACCCGACGGTCTGGAACCGTAGCCCTGCTAAGCGTAGCGCGAGCAGGGAAGCCGGTATCTATGCTACAACTTCTTACGCAATAACCGCAGCGCGTTAGCCGTTACCAGCACGGTGGCGCCGGTATCCGCCAGCACCGCCAGCCACAGACCGGTCAGGCCGAGCAGGGTGGTGACAAGGAAAATCCCCTTCAGCCCTAAGGCAATCGCGATGTTCTGGCGGATATTGGCGTGAGTCGCCCGCGCCAGGGAAATCATCTGCGCCAGGCCGGTCAGACGGTTGTGGGTCAGCGCGGCGTCGGCAGTCTCCAGCGCCACGTCGGTACCGCTGCCCATGGCGATGCCGATGGTCGCCGCTTTCATCGCCGGGGCGTCGTTGATACCGTCCCCGACCATCGCCAGCGGCGCATCGGCATTCAACGCCATCACCGCTTCGACTTTGTCCGCCGGCAGCAGGCCGGCGCGGAATTCCAGCCCCAGTTCGCTGGCGATGGCCGCCGCGGCGCGCGGGTTATCCCCGGTGAGGATCACCCCCTGCACCCCCAGCTGGTGTAAGGCATCCACTGCCTGACGTGCGTCGTCGCGCAGGGTGTCGCGCAGCGCCAGGATGCCGAGAAGCGTCTCGCCGCGCATGACCAGCACCACCGTTTGCCCGGCGCTCTCCAGCTGCTGGATCTGCGCCTCATACTCTGCCGGGGCGGCTTTGCTGGCCGCGCAGATTAAAATCCGGCTGCCGTTGACCTCGGCTTCGATACCGGAACCTGCCAACGCCCGCTGGCCGCTGGCCAGCGGAATGCTCAGCTGGCGCCGCTGCGCTTCTCGGACGATGGCCTGCGCCAACGGATGGCTGGAGCCTTGCTCCACCGCCGCCGCCAGCGCCAGCAGCGCGTTGTCGTCATTCTCAGCCGTGGCGATGACCGAGGTCACCTGCGGCTGCCCGACGGTCAGGGTGCCGGTTTTATCGAACGCCACCTGGCGCACCTGGCCCAGCTGTTCCAGCGCCGCGCCGCCTTTGATCAGCGCCCCGCGTCGGGCGGCGACCGCCAGGCCGGAGGTGATGGCCGCCGGGGTGGAGATGACCAGCGCGCACGGGCAGCCGATCAACAGCAGCGTTAAGCCTTTATAGATCCATGGCAGCCAGGCGCTGGCGAAGAACAGCGGCGGGACAATGGCCACCAACAGGGCCACCACCATAATGGCCGGAGTGTAGATCCGGCTGAAGCGGTCGATAAAACGCTCGATCGGCGCCCGACGTTCCTCCGCCTCTTCAATCAGCTTCAGGATGCGGTCGATGGCGCTGTCGCCCGGTTCGGAGATCACGGTCAGCTGCACCAGGCGGTCGACGCTGGTGGCGCCCGCCGCTACCCGTTCTCCGGCCTGGCGCTCCACCGGCACCGACTCGCCGGTCAGGGCGCTTTCATCAAAGCTGGCAAACGGCGAGAGCAGCTGTCCATCCGCCGGCAGACGCCCGCCGGCAGCCACTTCAATCACATCTCCGGGACGCAGGTCACGCTGGGCGACGGTTTCCCGCACGCCGTTGCGCAGACGGATGGCGGTGTCGGGCTTCAGCGCCATCAGCGCGCTCACGCCCTGCCGCGCGCGGCTGGCGGCCCAGCCTTCGAGACGCTCGCCGATCAGGAACAGTAGCAGGACCATCGCCGCCTCTGCGGTGGCGCCGATAAACAGCGCTCCGATGGCGGCGACGCTCATCAGCGTTTCAATGGCGAACCAGCTCCCGCTTTTGATCAGGCGCAGCGCCTGGCGGGCAACCGGCCACAGGCCGACCAGGGTGGTGGCAACAAAGGCTAACTGACCGGCGGGGTGGTTGGCCTGCTCCAGCCCCCAGCTCAGGGCCATCATAATGACCAGCGTCAGCAACGGTAAATTGTCGCGCAGCCGCGAGCCCTGCGTTTTCTCTGACGCGGGGGCATCGGCATCGCGCAGCGTATAGCCTGCCTGACGTACCGCCTGCTCAACCTGGGCGCGAACGTCGCCTTCAGCGTTAACCAATAATTTTTCCGTGGCGAACAGCACCTGAACCTGACTGACGCCGGGCACCTGACGAACCGCCGTTTCCACCTTGCGGGCGCAGGCGGCGCAGTCCATGCCGGCAACCTGCCAGCTGTAGCGGGCGTCGCTAAGCGCTTCGGCGGCTGGTGCGCTCTCTGCGGCGCAGGCGTGGTCTGTGCAGCAGCTCTCCGCCGGGGCGGGCGCTGGCCGCATGGTGAATGACGAGAATTGTGGGACTTTTTTATCCTGCGCGTCTGGAGTCGACATGGCACCCTCCGGTAAATGATAATTTTCTCATTAGCCGTAGGATACACTCTGGAGTCGACTCCAGAGTCAAGGACTAAATTACAGGTACAGCGCGCGCACGATGAGGAAGTGGCCGGCAAAGTAAAACGCGGCGGCAATGGCGTTATCGGCGCGGAAACGGCGACGATAGTGACTTACCAGCCACACGGCATTGCTCAGCAGCAGCAGAGCGGCGCCGGCGAAACCGGACAGCGCGGTGTCGGTAGGGCGGGCAAACCATAGCTCACCGGCCAGCCAGACCATCACCAGCGTCATGCCGATAAAGGTCAGCACCGGCATTTTCATCTCTTCCAGGCGGCTCCAGATCACCGCCATCAGCAGGGCGCCGAATACCAGCAGCACCAGCGGCAGCGGCCAGAAGAACGACAGCGTCAGCTGGCTGGCAAACCAGATGGTATACAGCAGATGCGACAGGAAGAAGGCGCCCACCGCGTACATCACCCGCTGGCGCGGCAGCAGGGTGAGGGCGTCGCCGAGCAGCGAGGCGCACAGGCCAGCCAGCACCAGGTAGCTGATGGCATTGAACATCGGCGCCTGCCAGGCCAGCAACAGCAACAGAATCAGGGTGACAGGTTTAAATACCCAGCGTCGCCAGGCCGGCCCGCGATAGGATGCATCGACATAAAGCCATGCGGAGAAACAGACAGCAATAAATGACCAAAGCATAGTAAGTCCCTGTATCTGTTATCATAAAGAAAGTTACGGATGCGTGAAGCTACCACTCAGTGTAGTGGTTTGGCGCAGCAGATGACAATGTTATTCCAGTCGCAGTATGCTGATTCCTGATATTTTTTATGGGTAACCTTAATGAGTAAAATGCCGCTCTTTTTTGTTCTGGTCGTCGCGGTGATTGTGGTGGCGGCTTCGTTTCGCTATGTGCAGCAGCGCCGCGAAAAACTGGCGAACGACGCCGCGCCGGTGTTGCAAAAGCGGGTGATCGTCAGCAATAAGCGGGAAAAAGTGATTAACGATCGGCGTTCGCGCCAGCAGACGGTGACGCCTGCGGGCAGCGAGATGCGCTATGAAGCGAGCTTTCGCCCTGAGAACGGCGGGCTGGAGGTGGTGTTTCGCCTTGACGCGCCGCAGTATCATGCGCTGAGCGTCGGCGATCGCGGGATGTTGAGTTATAAGGGCACAGCGTTCGTGGCGTTTACGCCCGATCCCTGAGCCCTTGTCAGGACTATTTCTTCAGCGTCGCCTTCAGTTTTTTCTGCCAGGCGACGAGCTCAAACACGCCGAAGATAAAAATGCGGATTTGCTCAAAGCGGCCCAGCGGCGGGGCATCTTTCGGCTGCGTCGCCTTGAGCAGCGTCAGCTGCAGACCATGCATCAGGATCATAAAAATCAGCGCGACGTTGACGAAGATATTCAGCGGCTTCGGGAAGGGCTGAAACAGATTCAATAACAGAAAGGCCCAGACGCACAGCATCAGCAGGCGGCCTAAATTAATCAGCATGGTGCTCTCCTTGGGCCTCACGTTGGTAAAGACGGTACGCGACCTGTCCGGCCACTTTTTCACGATACAGATGCCAGTTTGCCGGTACCGGCGGTAAACCGTTTTCGACTTCGCTTTCGACGTACACCAGGGCCTCATCGGCCAGCCAGCCCTGCGTTTCCAGCAGGCGCAGCGTCTCCTCCAGCAGCCCCTGACGGAACGGTGGGTCGACGAATACGATCTCATGCGGCGTGCCCGGTTGGCTCAGGAAGCTGAGGGTGTTGGTCGCGATCACCTTGCCGCGATCCGCTTTCAGGGTGGCCAGGTTTTTTTGCAACTGCTGAGCGACGCCGCGCTCCATCTCCAGTAGCGTAGTGCTGGCCGCATAGCGGGACAGCGCCTCAAGCCCCAGCGCGCCGCTGCCGGCAAAGCAGTCGAGGCAGTGCGCGTCAACGATGGACGGCGCCAGCCAGTTAAAAAGGGTTTCGCGAACCCGGTCGGTGGTCGGCCGCAGGCCCGGGCTCTCCGGCACCGGTAATTTACGGCCGCGCCATTGCCCGCCGATGATGCGGATCTGACCGCTGCCCGCGTGGTTTGGTTTTTTCATCTCTCTGCTCAAGTCTCAACTTCCGGCCTGCTATTCTAGCGATCGACGGCGGTTGACGAAACCTTAATCCGGGGGCGGTGCTGCGAGTTAAGTTAAGTGATAGACTATCCAACTAATTTCATCATTTTTTCAGCTTCTGATGAAGCTGCGCCATGAATAAACAGCGAGGAGTGTGGTCGCAAATGGCAAAAGAGAAAAAACGTGGCTTCTTTTCCTGGCTGGGCTTTGGACAGAAAGAACAGGCACAGGAAACCGAGACTGAACAAAAAGTAGAAGAACAACAAGCGGTTGCCGATGAGACGCCGGCGGCGGCAACCCCTGCCGAGCCGAGCGCGCCGAAAGCGGACCCGGAGGCGTTTGCCGAAGAGGTCGTCGACGTCACCGAGACGGTGGTCGAAAACGAAAAGGCCCACCTTGCGGAGCCTGCCAGCGCGCAGGAAGAAGAGTGGGTGGAAGCGCCTGCTCTGACCGAAGAAGCGCCTGTTGTTGAACCGGAGCCCGCGGTCAGCGAACCGGTTGAACAGCCTGCGGTGGTTGAGTCGCTGGCGGAAGAGGTTATCGCCGAACCGGTGGCGGCGGAGGTCGTGGCTGAGCAGCCTGTAGAGGATGCTGTTGCCCAGCCGCAGGAGACGGAAGCGCCGGAAGAGGACGCGCCGTTAAGCGATGAAGAGCTGGAAGCGCAGGCGCTGGCGGCCGAGGCGGCAGAAGAGGCGGCGGTGGTGGTGCCGGCGCCAGAAGACGAGGCGCCGGTGGAAGAACTGGCCCAGGAGCAGGAAAAACCGACGAAAGAAGGCTTTTTTGCCCGCCTAAAACGTAGTCTTCTGAAAACAAAAGAAAATCTCGGTTCCGGATTTATCAGCCTGTTCCGCGGTAAGAAGATCGACGACGATCTGTTTGAAGAGCTGGAAGAGCAGCTGCTGATCGCTGATGTCGGGGTGGAGACCACCCGCAAGATCATTACTAACCTCACTGAGGGCGCCAGCCGTAAGCAGCTGCGCGATGCGGAGGCGCTGTACGGCCTGCTGAAAGAAGAGATGGGTGAGATTCTCGCCAAAGTGGATGCGCCGCTGAACGTTGAAGGCAAAACGCCATTTGTTATTCTGATGGTCGGCGTGAACGGGGTGGGGAAAACCACCACCATCGGCAAGCTGGCGCGTCAGTTTGAGCAGCAGGGCAAAACGGTGATGCTGGCGGCGGGGGATACCTTCCGTGCGGCGGCGGTAGAACAGTTGCAGGTCTGGGGGCAGCGTAACAATATCCCGGTGATCGCCCAGCACACCGGCGCCGATTCCGCTTCGGTGATTTTCGACGCCATTCAGGCGGCGAAGGCGCGCCATGTTGATGTGCTGATTGCCGATACCGCTGGGCGTCTGCAGAATAAATCGCACCTGATGGAAGAGCTGAAGAAGATCGTCCGGGTGATGAAAAAGCTGGACGTCGACGCGCCGCATGAGGTGATGTTAACCATCGACGCCAGCACCGGGCAGAATGCGATTAGCCAGGCCAAACTGTTCCATGAGGCGGTAGGTTTGACCGGGATCACCCTGACCAAGCTGGATGGCACCGCCAAAGGCGGCGTGATCTTCTCGGTGGCCGACCAGTTCGGCATTCCGATTCGCTATATTGGCGTCGGCGAGCGTATTGAGGATCTGCGTCCGTTTAATGCGGGCGACTTTATTGAGGCACTTTTTGCCCGAGAGGATTAAGAATGATTCGCTTTGAACAAGTCAGCAAAGCCTATCTCGGTGGGAGACAAGCGCTGCAGGGGGTGAACTTCCACCTGCAGCCGGGCGAGATGGCGTTTCTGACCGGCCACTCCGGCGCAGGGAAAAGTACCCTGCTGAAGCTTATCTGTGGTATCGAACGGCCCAGCGCCGGCAAAATCTTCTTCAGCGGTCATGAAATCAGCCGCCTGAAGAGCCGTGAGGTGCCGTTCCTGCGCCGCCAGATCGGCATGATTTTCCAGGACCACCATTTGCTGATGGATCGCACCGTGTATGACAACGTGGCGATCCCGCTGATTATCGCCGGCGCCAGCGGCGATGACATTCGTCGCCGCGTCTCGGCGGCGCTGGACAAGGTCGGGCTGCTGGACAAAGCGAAGAACTTTCCGATTCAGCTCTCCGGCGGCGAGCAGCAGCGCGTGGGGATCGCTCGCGCAGTGGTCAACAAGCCGGCGGTACTGCTGGCGGATGAACCGACCGGTAACCTCGACGAGGCGCTCTCGGAGGGGATTTTACGTCTGTTTGAAGAGTTTAACCGCGTCGGGGTGACGGTACTGATGGCCACGCACGATCTGGGGCTTATCTCCAGCCGTCCGTACCGCGTGCTGACGCTCAGCGACGGCCATCTGCATGGAGGCATTCGGGGTGAATAAGCGCGACGCAATGAACCAAATCCGCCAGTTCGGCAGCAAGTTCGATCGCCTGCGCAACGCGGCGGGCGGCGGCGGCGGCGGGCGCAATGCGCCAAAACGGCCGAAAGCGGCGCCTAACCCGGCCTCGCGTAAGAGCAACGTGTTCAACGAGCAGGTGCGCTACGCCTGGCACGGCGCGCTCCAGGATTTAAAAAGCACACCGCTGGCCACCTTCCTGACGGTGATGGTTATCGCCATCTCGTTGACCCTGCCAAGCGTCTGCTACATGGTCTACAAAAACGTCAGCAGCGCGGCGTCACAGTACTATCCCTCGCCGCAGATCACCGTGTATCTGGAAAAAACGCTGGATGACGACGCCGCGGCGCGGGTGGTAGGTCAGCTGCAGGCGGAGCAGGGCGTCGACAAGGTGAACTATTTGTCACGTGACGAGGCATTGGGTGAATTCCGTAACTGGTCCGGCTTTGGCGGCGCCCTGGATATGCTGGAAGAGAACCCGCTGCCGGCGGTCGCCATCGTGGTGCCGAAGCTGGATTTCCAGAGCACGGAAGCGCTGAACACCCTGCGCGATCGGGTATCGCGGATCCAGGGGGTCGATGAGGTGCGGATGGACGACAGCTGGTTTGCCCGCCTCTCCTCGCTCACCGGGCTGGTGGGCCGCGTGTCGGCGATGATTGGCGTGCTGATGGTGGCGGCGGTGTTCCTGGTGATCGGCAACAGCGTGCGCCTGAGCATCTTCGCCCGCCGCGATACCATTAACGTGCAGAAACTGATCGGCGCCACCGACGGCTTTATCCTGCGTCCGTTCCTCTACGGCGGGGCGATGCTGGGCTTCTCCGGCGCGTTTTTATCGCTGATCCTGTCGGAGATTCTGGTGATGCGCCTCTCGTCGGCAGTGACCGAAGTGGCGAAGGTGTTCGGCACCCAGTTTGAGCTAAGCGGCTTAGGCTTTGACGAGTGTCTGCTGATGCTGATCGTCTGCTCGATGATTGGCTGGGTGGCCGCCTGGCTGGCGACAGTGCAACATTTACGTCACTTTACTCCCGATTAAAAAAAGCGTGATATAATCTTTCCCTGCTGCAATGAGTTCCTGTTCGCAGGGAAAGATACCGCAAGCTTGTTCTCCTTTTCCTGCCCTCACTTTTTCATCGTGGTGTCACATTTTGTGCGTAATTTATTCACACCGTTGCATGGAACTTGTGGATAAAATCACTGTCTGATACTAATGTGAGTGATATTCTCGTTGCTCATGAATGCTGGCATGCTTGTTGCCTGATGGGGACAAGACCACGTCAGAAGATATCAATTGAGAGGATTTGAATGACCAAAGAAATGCAAACTTTAGCTTTAGCCCCCGTTGGTAACCTGGAATCGTATATCCGGGCCGCTAACACTTGGCCGATGCTGTCGGCTGATGAAGAGCGGGAGCTTGCTGAAAAGCTGCATTACCAGGGCGATCTGGAAGCAGCGAAAAAGCTGATTCTGTCTCACCTGCGCTTTGTTGTTCACATTGCTCGTAACTACTCGGGCTATGGCCTGCCGCAGGCGGATCTGATCCAGGAAGGCAATATCGGCCTGATGAAAGCCGTGCGTCGCTTCAACCCGGAAGTGGGTGTGCGCCTGGTCTCCTTCGCCGTGCACTGGATTAAAGCCGAAATTCACGAATACGTGCTGCGCAACTGGCGTATCGTGAAGGTCGCTACCACCAAAGCACAGCGTAAGCTGTTCTTTAACCTGCGTAAAACCAAACAGCGTCTGGGTTGGTTCAACCAGGATGAAGTGGAAATGGTGGCCCGTGAGCTGGGCGTGTCGAGCAAAGACGTCCGCGAGATGGAATCCCGCATGGCGGCCCAGGACATGACGTTCGACATGTCGTCGGACGATGAATCCGACAGCCAGCCGATGGCGCCGGTCCTGTATCTGCAGGACAAAACGTCAAACTTTGCCGATGGCATCGAAGACGATAACTGGGAAGAGCAGGCGGCGAATAAGCTGACTGACGCGATGCAGGGCCTGGACGAGCGTAGCCAGGATATCATCCGCGCCCGCTGGCTGGACGAAGACAACAAGTCCACGCTGCAGGAGCTGGCTGACCGCTACGGCGTCTCCGCAGAGCGCGTGCGTCAGCTGGAAAAGAACGCCATGAAAAAACTGCGTGCAGCGATCGAAGCCTGATACGCCACGCCTGCCTGATACCTGATATCAGGCTCCCCGATAACGCCCCGCCTCAGGTTGGGGCGTTTTGTTTTTCTGCGTCCTCCCGGAGCAGGAGCATCTGCGGGCAGTGCGTCTGCAGGCAGCCGAGTAAGACGCTGAACGCCGACGCCATCTGCTCCTCGGGCTGGCTGGCAAATCCCATCAATAATCCTTTCTTACGCGCCGCCGTCAGGTAGTAGCGCGAGAGCGGCCGCACCAGAATGTGGCGCGCATTGGCCTCGCGGGCGATCGCCACATCGTCAGCCTCTTCCGGTAAATTGAGGATCAAATGCAGCCCGGCATTATCGCTGAAGTCCGACAGGGCGTCGGGCATACAGTGCCGCTGAATCAGCTCGGTTAAAAAGGCGCGGCGACGGCTGTAGAGCAGGCGCATGCGGCGGATATGGGCCGAGTAGTGACCAGCGGTAATAAACTCCGCCAGCGCCATCTGGATCAGCGAATGGCCGCCGCGGTAAAGCTCGGCGTGGGCGTGCTTCAGATCGCTGACCAGCGGACGGGGGATCACCACATAGCCCAGACGCAGGCCGGGATAGAGCGTTTTACTGAAGGTGCCGATATAGACCACCGGTGCGTCGGCCACCAGCCCCTGCAGGGCGGGGATGGGCTGGCCGGAAAAGCGAAACTCGCTGTCATAATCATCTTCGACGATCCAGCTCCCCTGCTGGCGGGCGAGCGCCAGCAGCCGCTGACGACGTTCAAGGCTCATCACTGCGCCCAGCGGATACTGGTGAGAGGGGGTGACAAAGATGAGCCGCGGCGCATCGTCTACCGTTTCCGGCGGACACAGGCCGTTGGCATCGACGGTCAGGGGCTCCGCCCGGACGTCATTCATCGCCAGCAGGTGGCGAATGCCCCAGTAGGAAGGCTCCTCCACCCACGCCAGATCGCCGCTGTCGCACAGCATGCGGGTGACCAGATCGATAGCCTGGTGGATCCCCTCGGTGATAAGAATTTGATCTGCCTGACAGTGGACGCCGCGCGATACCCGCAGATAATCCACCAGCGCCTGCTGCAGCTCCGGGGTACCGCCGTTGCAGCTGTAGCTGAGCCGCTCCGGCTTTGGCCGACGGCTGATGCGCGCCTGGATCTTGCTGAACAGCGGATGGGGAAAGGCGTTAACGTCCGGTACGCCGGGAATAAACGCTCCCCACTGGCGCGGGCTGGCGCTGACCTGGCCGAGCAGGTGCTGGCCGCGGCGTGAAAGGTGCGCCGTCGATGTCGCGATGCTGCTGTTTTCCCGCTCACCCTTAGCGGTCAAGGAACTTTCAGAGGCGGTTTGGGCAACGAATGTTCCGCTTCCCCGACGGGAAACCACATATCCTTCCGCCAGTAATTGTTCATAAGTTGTTAATATAGTGTTTCTTGATACGCCGAGTTCTCCCGCCAGGTCCCGCGACGGCGGCAGGCGGCTTTGCGGTGCCAGCGAACCGTCAAGGATCGCGCGGCGAAGCGCGTTGTATAAGCGTTTGTGCAGAAGAGGGTCGCGCTCTTCCTGCAGACGGACCAGCACCAGGTCACCCACCAGCGAACGCAATTGGATCCCTCAGATATTCAAAATTGGTACTCGATTATAGGGCCAACTCCTGTGTAAATAAACGACATCGTTTCTAATTTGTTGCGATAACGTGACATACACGACAGGAGATTCGTAGGTGAAAAGCTCAGAACTGAATCAACGTCGCCAGCAGGCGACGCCGCGCGGCGTAGGCGTAATGTGTAACTACTTTGTCGAGAAGGCGGAGAACGCCACGCTTTGGGATATCGAAGGCAATGAGGTGATCGATTTCGCCGCCGGTATCGCCGTGTTAAATACCGGTCACCGTCATCCGAAGGTGGTTGCCGCGGTCGCTGACCAGCTGCAGGCGTTCACCCACACCGCCTATCAGATTGTGCCGTACGAAAGCTATGTCACGCTGGCGGAACGTATCAACGATCTGGCGCCGATTGACGGGCCGGCAAAAACGGCCTTCTTCACCACCGGCGCGGAAGCGGTCGAGAACGCGGTGAAAATTGCCCGCGCTTACACCGGTCGTCCGGGGCTGATAACTTTCGGCGGCGGTTTCCACGGCCGTACCTTTATGACCATGGCCCTCACCGGTAAGGTCGCACCCTACAAAATCGGCTTCGGGCCGTTCCCGGGCTCGGTGTATCACGGTGTCTACCCGAATGCGGCGCATGGCGTGACCACCGCGGATGCGCTGAAAAGCCTGGAGCGCATTTTCAAAGCGGATATTGCGCCGGATCAGGTCGCGGCCATCATCCTCGAGCCGATCCAGGGGGAAGGCGGCTTTAACGTCGCGCCGGCCGATTTCATGCAGGCGCTGCGCGACCTGTGCGATACCCACGGCATTCTGCTGATCGCCGATGAAGTGCAAACCGGTTTCGCCCGTACCGGCAAGCTGTTCGCCATGCAGCATTATGATGTGAAACCGGATCTGATGACGATGGCGAAAAGCCTCGCCGGCGGTTTCCCGCTGTCGGGCGTCGTTGGTCGCGCCGAGGTAATGGATGCCCCAGCGCCAGGCGGACTGGGCGGGACCTATGCCGGTAACCCGCTGGCGGTGGCCGCGGCGCACGCGGTGCTGGATGTGATTGCCGAAGAGCAGCTGTGCCAGCGCGCTGAGCAGCTGGGTAGCCATCTGCAGGAAGTGCTCAACCAGGCGCGCGCCACCTGTCCGGCGATTGTCGATGTCCGCGGCCGGGGGTCGATGGTGGCAGTGGAGTTTAACGATCCGCAAACTGGCGAGCCGTCGCCGGAGTTCACCCGCCAGGTGCAACAGAAAGCGCAGGAGAACGGCCTGCTGCTCCTGAGCTGCGGCGTCTACGGCAACGTGATCCGCTTCCTCTATCCGCTGACGATTCCGGACGCCCAGTTCTCGAAAGCGCTGGATATTCTGGCGCGCGTACTGAAGAGCTAACGTCTCCCCGGCGGGCTGCGGCGGCAGGGAAGCCGAACAGAAACAGGAAGCCGCAGCCGGCTGTTCATGCTCAGCGTGAGTGGTTTATCACCCTGATATCACCTTTTTTCCGGCGGTGAAAACCGCCGGAGTAAAACGGAAAGTATTATGTCTGAAAACTCCACCTTTTCTCCCGTCCTCACCGGCCGGGAACGTACGGCTGTCCCTGCAAAATCTCTGAGCTTCGTCGAAGGGGTATCGATGATTGTCGGTACCAATATTGGCGCGGGTGTCCTCTCTATCGCCTATGCGTCAAGCAAAGCGGGCTTTTTACCACTGCTGTTCTGGCTGGTGCTGGTGGGCAGCCTGACCACGGTGACCATGCTCTATGTCGCGGAATCCACGCTCCGCACGCGTAAACATCTGCAGCTCAGCGGATTATCAAAGCGCTACGTCGGCGGCTTTGGCGCGCTAATGATGTTCCTCTCCGTCTGCGTCAACAGCGTCGGGGCATTGACGGCTTATATGACCGGCAGCGGCAAGCTGCTGCACTCGCTGTTTGGCATCTCGCCGGCGCTGGGCAGCGTGCTGTTTTTCGTCCCGGCGGCAGGGGTGCTCTATCTGGGGCTGAAGGCGATCGGCCGCGGCGAGAAATTTATCAGCATCGGCATGGTGGTGATGATCTCGGTGCTGGTGATTGCCACGCTGCTGAAAGAGACCACCCGCGTGGGCTATCTGCTCGACGGCAACTGGCTGTATATGGTTCCGGTCTTCAACGTCGTGGCGTTCTGCTTCTCGGCACAGTATATCGTCCCGGAAATGGCGCGGGGCTTCGCCGACAAACCGGAAAAATTGCCTAAAGCCATTATGGTCGGCATGGCGCTGACCTTTACCCTGCTGGCGCTGGTGCCGCTGTCGGTGATCTCGCTTAACGGCCTGGAGAATATTTCGGATGTGGCCACCATCTCCTGGGGCAGGGCGCTTGGCGAATGGGCGTTTTTCTCCGCCAACCTGTTTGCGCTGTGCGCGATGCTGACTTCCTACTGGGGACTGGGCGGCAGCTTCCTGACCAATATCTTCGATCAGTTCCGCCTGGGGAATGACGAACAGCCCGCCCGTCGCCTGATGGTGCTGCTGGTGGTGGCGATCCCGCCGTTCGCGCTGGCCTACAGCGGCATGGTCTCCTTCGTCAACGCGCTCTATTTTGCCGGGGTGTTCAGCGGCGTTATTTTATCGATTATGCCGATCCTGATGCTCAAGGGCGCCCGCCAGCGTGGCGACCTGACGCCGGGCTGGACCTGTCCGGCCTGGATGACCCATCCGCTTATCCAATGCTTCATTGTGTTGTTGTATCTTTGCAGCGCCGTCTACGCGATAGCGTCCGCGGTAGGCTACCTGCCCGCTGGCTGGTAATTAGGGCCTGTTTTGCACCGCGTCCGGTTCATGCTGGCGCGGTTTTTTTATTTGTCACTTATCTGTTACATAGCCCGCAATTTAGTCGTTTCAAATTCCTCAGAATGACGGTATGTTTAGCATAGTGTGCTGCAAAAGCGCGAGCAGCCCCAGGTAGATTAGCTATCATATGCTTTTCCTATCGATATAAACAAAATAATGCGCTAACAAACAACATCACAACAAATGCAAAAACCATAATAATGGGGAGCCTCAGGATGAATATGAAGGGTAAAGCGTTACTGGCAGGATGTATTGCCTTAGTTATGAGCAGCGCGGCGCTGGCGGAAGATATCAAAATCGCGGTAGTCGGGGCGATGTCCGGCCCGGTGGCCCAGTACGGCGATCAGGAATTTACCGGCGCCGAGCAGGCGGTAGCGGATATCAATGCTAAGGGCGGCATTAAGGGCAATAAGCTGCAGATCGTAAAATATGATGACGCTTGCGACCCGAAACAGGCGGTAGCGGTCGCCAACAAAGTGGTCAACGACGGGATCAAATACGTTATCGGCCACCTGTGCTCCTCTTCCACTCAGCCGGCGTCTGATATCTATGAAGACGAAGGCATTCTGATGATCACCCCGGCAGCAACCGCGCCGGAGCTGACCGCGCGCGGCTATAAGCTGATCCTGCGCACCACCGGACTGGACTCCGACCAGGGACCAACCGCGGCGAAATACATTCTCGACAAAGTGAAGCCGCAGCGTATCGCAGTGGTGCATGACAAACAGCAGTATGGCGAAGGTTTGGCCCGTGCGGTGCAGGATGGCCTGAAAAAAGGCGGGGCGAACGTGGTCTTCTTCGACGGGATCACCGCCGGTGAGAAAGACTTCTCCACGCTGGTAGCGCGCCTGAAGAAAGAGAATATCGACTTCGTCTATTATGGCGGCTATCACCCGGAAATGGGCCAGATCCTGCGTCAGGCCCGCGCTGCCGGTCTGAAAACCCAGTTTATGGGCCCGGAAGGCGTAGCGAACGTCTCCCTGTCTAACATCGCCGGCGAGTCGGCGGAAGGTTTGCTGGTGACCAAGCCGAAGAACTACGACCAGGTGCCGGCGAACAAACCGATTGTGGATGCGATCAAGGCGAAAAAACAGGATCCGAGCGGCGCCTTCGTCTGGACCACCTACGCGGCGCTGCAGTCGCTGCAGGCGGGCCTGAATCAGTCTGACGATCCGGCGGAAATCGCTAAATACCTGAAAGGCGCGACCGTGGACACCGTGATGGGCCCGCTGTCATGGGATCAGAAAGGCGACCTGAAAGGATTCGAGTTCGGTGTCTTTACCTGGCATGCGAATGGTACGGCGACCGACGCCAAATAATTTAACCGGCGCCTTTCACGCTGCAAATGCGTTGTCTGCGACCCTCAACCCCGGTCACTTACTGATGTAAGCTCCCGGGGATTTCGGGTGTTGACGCCTTTTTGCCACGCGAAATGCTGGGTTAAATGGGCGGGGGCGCCTTTCACGCTGCAAATGCATTGTCTGCGACCCTCAACCCTGGTCACTTACTGATGTAAGCTCCCGGGGATTTCGGGTCTTGACGCCTTTTTGCCACGCGAAATGCTGGGTTAAATGGGCGGGGCGCCTTTCACGCTGCAAATGCGTTGTCTGACCCCGGTTGCGCTGCGCTTACCGGGGCTACAGCTTAATGCTTTTCCCAACCGGTGTGCTGGGCGCTAAAGCCGAGCGCCTGCATAAAGGCCGCCATCACGCCGCGGTCCTCCACCCCTTGGTCGGCGACGCGCCAGCTTTTGATGGCCGGGTTATCACGCAACGTCTCTTCCACTAAATATTGCCCGACGCCGCGGCGGCGGGTCACTTCACGCACGCACAGATCGCTGAGCTCACCTTCAACGCCGCGCAGGGTAACGCGCACGGCGCCCAGCAGGCGCTCGTTAAAGCGGGCGGCGTAGAGACGATGGTTTTCATCAAGGGTCAGCGTCGACAGATCCTGCGACGGCCAGATTTTTCCCAGATCAATGCGATCCTGATCGCTGAAGTGCTGTAAACGGATAATGGTCAGTTTCATGGGCGGCAAGTCCAGTGCAAAACAGAGGCGCCAGTGTACCCAAAATTGCTGTCTGGCGGAGCGCTGTTTTTTGCGCATACATCAGGGGATTCGTTTTCCTGGCGTTGTTGGGGTAGCGCAATCCGTCATGGATCGAAAAATAAGCAGAATTTTAACCTAATGTGCAGCGTTTTATTCCGCCTTATGTATCGTTATTTTATGCTGCCGCATGGACTTTTTTTTGTTTATCTTCGGCAAAATACAGAATATTATCTTTGCTTAATCGACTGAAAAATAGAGATTTTAATCTGTTTTTTAGTGAAAAGCTGCGCTAAACCATTAAACTCAATGGTAAAAATGGCGTTGTTTAATAAAAGCACAGAATGCTTTTTAACCATAAAAATACAAAACATTTACACCACATCACGAACGGGGTTCTGCAGCATGAAAAGGAACGCGAAAACCATCGTCGCGGGCATTGTCGCATTAGCGATGTCGCACGCGGCGATGGCCAAGGATATTAAGGTCGCCGTGGTCGGCGCGATGTCGGGCCCGGTGGCCCAGTGGGGCGACATGGAGTTCAATGGCGCGCGTCAGGCGATTAAAGACATCAACGCCAGCGGCGGCATTAAGGGCGACAAGCTGGTGGCCGTCGAATACGACGACGCCTGCGATCCGAAGCAAGCGGTCGCGGTAGCCAACAAAATCGTCAACGACGGTATTCAGTACGTTATCGGCCACCTGTGCTCCTCTTCCACCCAGCCGGCTTCCGATATCTATGAGGATGAAGGCATCCTGATGATCTCCCCGGGAGCGACCAACCCGGAGCTGACCCAGCGCGGCTATCAGTACATCATGCGTACCGCCGGCCTCGACTCCTCGCAGGGGCCGACCGCGGCGAAATATATCGTCGAGAAAGTGAAACCGCAGCGTATCGCTATCATTCATGACAAGCAGCAGTACGGCGAAGGGCTGGCGCGTTCGGTGCAGGACAACCTGAAGAAAGCCGGGGCCAACATCGTCTTCTTTGACGGCATCACCGCGGGGGAAAAAGATTTCTCCGCCCTGCTGGCGCGCCTGAAGAAAGAGAACATCGACTTCGTCTACTACGGCGGTTACTACCCGGAAATGGGGCAGATGCTGCGCCAGGCGCGCTCCGTCGGGCTGAAAACCGTGTTTATGGGGCCGGAAGGGGTCGGCAACGCCTCGCTGTCCAATATCGCGGGCGCCGCGGCGGAAGGGATGCTGGTGACAATGCCAAAACGCTACGATCAGGACCCTGCCAACAGCGCCATCGTCAACGCGCTGAAAGCGGAGAAGAAAGATCCGAGCGGGCCGTATGTCTGGATCACTTACGCCGCGGTTCAGTCGCTGGCGCAGGCGATGGACAGAACCGGCAGCCAGCAGCCGCTGGATTTAATCAAAGATTTGAAAGCGCACGGGGCGAAAACCGTGATTGGGCCGCTGACCTGGGATGAAAAAGGCGATCTGAAGGGATTTGAGTTTGGTGTCTTCCAGTGGCACGCCGACGGCTCTTCGAGCGCGGCGAAATAAGCGCTGAAGATGAGTTATCCCTCCGCCCGCGAACCGCGGGCGGTTTGAAAAAGGTTACCTTATGTCCGAGCAGTTTCTCTATTTTCTGCAGCAGATGTTTAACGGCGTCACGCTGGGCAGTACCTACGCGCTGATCGCCATCGGCTATACGATGGTGTACGGCATTATCGGCATGATCAACTTCGCCCACGGCGAGGTCTATATGATTGGCAGCTATGTCTCCTTCATAATCATCGCCGCGCTGATGATGATGGGCATCGACACCAGCTGGCTGCTGGTCGCCGCCGGCTTCGTGGGCGCCATTGTGATTGCCAGCGCCTACGGCTGGAGCATTGAGCGCGTGGCCTATCGGCCGGTGCGTAACTCCAAACGTCTGATTGCGCTGATCTCCGCTATCGGGATGTCTATCTTCCTGCAGAACTACGTCAGCCTGACCCAGGGCTCCCGCGACGTGGCGCTGCCGAGCTTGTTTAACGGCCAGTGGGTTGTCGGCCACAGCGACAGCTTCTCTGCGACGATCACCACCATGCAGCTGGTGATCTGGGTGGTGACTTTTATCGCCATGTTGGCCCTGACGCTGTTCATTCGCTACTCGCGGATGGGACGCGCCTGCCGCGCCTGTGCCGAAGACCTGAAAATGGCCAGCCTGCTCGGGATTAATACCGACCGCGTTATCGCCCTGACCTTTGTCATCGGCGCAGCGATGGCGGCGGTGGCCGGCGTGCTGCTGGGGCAGTTCTACGGCGTGATTAACCCCTACATCGGCTTTATGGCCGGGATGAAGGCCTTCACCGCCGCCGTGCTCGGCGGTATCGGCAGTATTCCGGGCGCGATGATCGGCGGCCTGATCCTGGGTATTGCCGAAGCGCTCTCTTCTGCCTATCTCAGCACTGAATATAAGGACGTGGTTTCCTTCGCGCTGCTGATTCTGGTGCTGTTAGTAATGCCGACCGGCATTCTGGGCCGCCCGGAGGTGGAAAAAGTATGAAACCGATGCAAATTGCAATGGCGCTGCTCTCTGCTGCGATGTTCTTCATTCTGGCGGGCGTCTTTATGGGCGTGCAGCTGGAGCTGAACGGCACCAAACTGGTGGTGGATACCGCCGCCGATATTCGCTGGCAGTGGATCTTCATCGGTACCGCGGTGGTCTTTTTCTTCCAGCTGCTGCGGCCGCTGTTCCAGAAAGCGGTTAAGAACGTCTCCGGGCCGAAGTTTATTATGCCGGCGATTGACGGCTCAACGGTGAAGCAGAAGCTGTTCCTGATCGCCCTGCTGGTCATTGCCGTGGCCTGGCCGTTTATGGTGTCGCGCGGCACGGTGGATATCGCCACCCTGACGATGATCTATATCATCCTCGGCCTCGGGCTGAACGTGGTGGTCGGGCTTTCCGGCCTGCTGGTGCTGGGCTACGGCGGGTTCTACGCCATCGGCGCCTACACTTTCGCGCTGCTGAACCACTATTACGGTCTCGGTTTCTGGACCTGTCTGCCGCTGGCCGGCCTGGTCTCCGCGGCGGCTGGCTTCCTGCTCGGTTTCCCGGTACTGCGTCTGCGCGGCGACTACCTGGCGATCGTGACCTTAGGCTTCGGCGAGATCGTGCGTATTCTGCTGCTCAACAATACCGAAATCACCGGCGGGCCGAACGGCATCAGCCAGATCCCGAAACCGACCTTCTTTGGCCTCGAATTTAGCCGTAGCGCCCGCGAAGGCGGCTGGGATACCTTCAGCAACTTCTTCGGCGTCAAATACGATCCCTCCGACCGGGTGATTTTCCTCTACCTGGTGGCGCTGCTGCTGGTGGTGCTGAGCCTGTTCGTTATCAACCGCCTGCTGCGGATGCCGCTGGGGCGGGCGTGGGAAGCGCTGCGTGAAGATGAAATCGCCTGTCGTTCGCTGGGCCTGAGCCCGACGCGCATTAAGCTGACCGCCTTTACCATCAGCGCCGCGTTTGCCGGCTTTGCCGGGACGCTGTTCGCCGCGCGACAGGGCTTCGTCAGTCCGGAATCCTTTACCTTCGCCGAGTCCGCCTTCGTACTGGCGATCGTCGTGCTGGGCGGGATGGGCTCGCAGTTCGCGGTGATCCTGGCGGCTATTCTGCTGGTGGTGTCGCGTGAGCTGATGCGTGACTTTAACGAATACAGCATGTTAATGCTCGGCGGCCTGATGGTGCTGATGATGATCTGGCGTCCGCAGGGGCTTCTGCCAATGACGCGCGTGCAGTTGAAGCTGAAAAACGGTCAGGCGAAAGGAGAGCAGGCATGAGTCAGCCATTATTATCCGTCAGCGGCCTGATGATGCGTTTCGGCGGTCTGCTGGCCGTCAACAATGTGTCGCTGGAGCTCAGAGAGCGCGAGATCGTCTCGCTGATCGGCCCCAACGGCGCCGGGAAGACCACGGTCTTTAACTGCCTGACCGGTTTCTACAAGCCTACCGGCGGCACCATTCTGCTGCGCGACCAGCATCTGGAAGGGCTGCCGGGCCAGCAGATTGCCCGGATGGGCGTGGTGCGGACCTTCCAGCACGTGCGTCTGTTCCGCGAAATGACGGTGATTGAAAACCTGCTGGTGGCGCAACATCAGCAGCTGAAAACCGGACTCTTCTCCGGTCTGCTGAAAACGCCGGCCTTCCGTCGGGCGCAGAGCGAAGCGCTGGATCGCGCGGCCACCTGGCTGGAGCGTATCGGCCTGCTGGAGCACGCTAACCGCCAGGCCAGCAACCTGGCCTATGGCGACCAGCGCCGGCTGGAGATTGCTCGCTGCATGGTGACCCAGCCGGAAATTCTGATGCTCGATGAACCCGCGGCGGGGCTGAACCCGAAAGAGACCAAAGAGCTGGACGAGCTTATCGCCGAGCTGCGTAACCATCACAACACCACCATCCTGCTTATCGAACACGATATGAAGCTGGTGATGGGCATTTCCGATCGCATCTACGTCGTAAACCAGGGGACACCGCTGGCCAACGGGACGCCGGAAGAGATTCGTAATAACCCGGACGTGATCCGCGCATACCTTGGTGAGGCATAAGATGGAAAACGCGATGTTAACTTTTGACAACGTCAGCGCCCACTACGGCAAGATTCAGGCGCTGCACAACGTCAGCCTGCATATCAAACAGGGCGAGATTGTGACGCTTATCGGCGCCAACGGCGCGGGGAAAACCACCCTGCTCGGCACGCTGTGCGGCGATCCGCGCGCCTCCAGCGGGCGCATTGTCTTTGACGGTAAGGATATTACCGACTGGCAGACGGCGAAGATCATGCGTGAGGCGGTGGCGATCGTCCCGGAAGGGCGGCGCGTCTTTTCGCGTATGACGGTGGAAGAGAACCTGGCGATGGGCGGTTTTTTTGCCGACCGCGATCAGTTCCAGACCCGCATCAAATGGGTGTATGAGCTGTTTCCGCGTCTGCACGAGCGCCGTATCCAGCGCGCCGGCACCATGTCCGGCGGCGAACAGCAGATGCTGGCGATCGGTCGCGCTCTGATGAGCCAGCCGCGTCTGCTGCTGCTGGATGAACCGTCATTAGGGCTGGCGCCGATCATTATTCAGCAGATCTTCGATACCATTGAGCAACTGCGCGAGCAGGGGATGACTATCTTCCTCGTCGAGCAGAACGCCAACCAGGCGCTGAAGCTGGCCGACCGCGGCTACGTGCTGGAGAACGGTCACGTGGTGCTGGAGGATACCGGCGACGCGCTGCTGGCCAACGAGGCGGTGCGCAGCGCCTATCTCGGCGGTTAATTCATCGCAACCCGGCGTCGTTCAGTTCGCCGGTTTGTAGCCCGGGCGAGGCGCTTGCGCCGACCCCGGGAGCCGATCGCACAACTCTTATCCGTGTCTCAGCTCCCACTTTACTTCCCCCGTCCTTTCATCGGCTTGTCATCTCTCTGACCCGTTACTATCTTTTTTTTGTAATAAAAAAGTTATTTTTCTGTAATTCGAACATGTCATGTTACCCCGCGAGCATAAAACGCGTGAAATCGCGCATCCGGCACAACAAGAGAGATAACCGATGATATCGTTACGACATACAGCTTTAGGACTGGCGCTGAGCCTGGCTTTTGCCGGTCAGGCCCTGGCGGTTACCACCATCCCGTTCTGGCACTCAATGGAAGGCGAACTGGGTAAAGAAGTGGATTCTCTGGCGCAACGCTTTAACGCGGCCAATCCTGATTACAAAATCGTTCCGGTATACAAGGGCAACTATGAACAGAGCCTGAGCGCCGGTATCGCCGCCTTCCGTACCGGCAACGCGCCGGCGATCCTGCAGGTGTATGAAGTGGGCACCGCCACCATGATGGCGTCGAAAGCCATTAAGCCGGTCTACCAGGTGTTTAGCGAGGCGGGCATCAAGTTTGATGAATCGCAGTTTGTGCCGACGGTCGCCGGGTATTACACCGATTCGAAAACCGGCCATCTGCTCTCCCAGCCGTTTAACAGCTCCACCCCGGTGCTGTACTACAATAAAGACGCCTTCAAAAAAGCCGGTTTAGATCCAGAGCAGCCGCCGAAGACCTGGCAGGATCTGGCGGCCTACACCGCGAAGCTGAAAGCTGCCGGGATGAAGTGCGGCTACGCCAGCGGCTGGCAGGGCTGGATCCAGATCGAGAACTTCAGCGCCTGGCATGGTCTGCCGGTGGCGACGAAAAATAATGGCTTTGACGGCACCGACGCGGTTCTTGAGTTCAATAAGCCGGAGCAGGTGAAGCATATTGCGCTACTCGAAGAGATGAACAAGAAGGGCGATTTCAGCTACTTCGGGCGTAAAGACGAGTCCACTGAAAAGTTCTATAACGGCGATTGTGCCATTACCACTGCCTCGTCCGGCTCGCTGGCCGATATCCGCCAGTACGCCAAATTTAACTACGGCGTCGGCATGATGCCTTACGATGCCGATGTGAAAGGCGCGCCGCAGAACGCTATCATTGGCGGGGCCAGCCTGTGGGTGATGCAGGGCAAAGACAAAGAGACCTACACCGGCGTGGCGAAGTTCCTCGACTTCCTGACCAAACCGGAAAACGCCGCCGAGTGGCACCAGAAAACCGGCTATCTGCCGATCACCACCGCGGCCTACGATCTGACCCGTCAGCAGGGCTTCTATGATAAGAACCCGGGCGCCGATATCGCCACCCGCCAGATGCTGAACAAGCCGCCGTTGCCGTTCACCAAAGGCCTGCGCCTGGGCAACATGCCGCAAATCCGCACCATCGTCGATGAAGAGCTGGAGAGCGTGTGGACCGGCAAGAAAACCCCGCAACAGGCGCTGGATTCCGCCGTTCAGCGTGGGAATCAGCTGCTGCGCCGCTTCGAACAAGCGACCAAATCGTAATCTGTAACTTGCCCGGTGGCGCTGCGCTTACCGGGCCTACGATGTGCCCTATGTAGGCCGGGTAAGGCGTAGCCGCCATCCGGCATTGTTCAGGAACCCAATCTACATGTCATCATCCCGTCCGGTATTCCGCTCGCGCTGGCTGCCCTACGTGCTGGTCGCGCCGCAGCTGATTATCACGCTGATTTTCTTTATCTGGCCCGCGGGCGAAGCGCTGTGGTATTCGCTACAGAGCGTCGACCCGTTTGGCCTCTCCAGCCAGTTCGTCGGCCTGGATAACTTCGTTGCGCTGTTCCATGACCCGTACTATCTGGACTCATTTTGGACCACCATAAAATTCAGCACCCTGGTGACCGTCAGCGGCCTGCTCATTTCGCTGTTTTTTGCCGCGCTGGTCGACTATGTGGTGCGCGGCAGCCGCTTTTATCAAACGCTGATGCTGCTGCCGTACGCCGTGGCCCCCGCCGTCGCGGCGGTGCTGTGGATCTTCCTCTTTAACCCCGGGCGCGGGCTGATCACTCACTTCCTTGGCGAGCTGGGCTACGACTGGAACCACGCGCAGAACAGCGGCCAGGCGATGTTCCTGGTGGTCTTTGCCTCGGTATGGAAGCAGATAAGTTACAACTTCCTGTTTTTCTTCGCCGCGCTGCAGTCGATCCCGCGTTCGCTGGTTGAAGCCGCTGCCATCGACGGCGCCGGACCAATCCGCCGCTTCTTCAAGCTGGCGCTGCCGCTGATTGCGCCGGTAAGTTTCTTCCTGCTGGTGGTCAACCTGGTTTACGCCTTCTTCGACACCTTCCCGGTGATCGATGCTGCCACCGCCGGCGGCCCGGTGCAGGCGACCACCACCCTGATTTACAAAATCTATCGCGAAGGTTTCGCCGGGCTCGATCTTTCCGCTTCCGCCGCGCAGTCGGTGGTGCTGATGTTCCTCGTCATTATCCTGACGGTGGTGCAATTCCGTTACGTTGAAAGTAAGGTGCGTTACCAATGATTGAGAACCGTCGCGGGCTGACGATTTTCAGCCACACCATGCTGATTTTGGGCATCGCCGTCATTTTATTCCCGCTATATGTTGCCTTCGTGGCGGCGACGCTGGATAACCAATCGGTGTTCGAAACGCCGATGACGCTGATCCCCGGCGGACATCTGCTGGAGAACATGAAGACCATCTGGGTGAACGGCGTCGGCGTCAACAGCGCGCCGTTCTGGCTGATGATGCTCAACAGCTTCATCATGGCGTTCGCCATTACGGTGGGCAAAATCGTGGTGTCGATGCTTTCGGCGTTCGCCATCGTCTGGTTCCGCTTTCCGCTGCGTAACCTGTTCTTCTGGCTGATCTTTATCACCCTCATGCTGCCGGTCGAGGTGCGTATTTTCCCGACGGTGGAAGTGATCGCCAATCTCAAAATGCTCGACAGCTACGCCGGGCTTACGCTGCCGCTAATGGCCTCGGCCACCGCCACCTTCCTGTTCCGCCAGTTCTTTATGACCCTGCCGGACGAGCTGATTGAAGCGGCGCGTATCGATGGCGCTTCGCCGATGCGCTTTTTTCGCGACATCGTGCTGCCGCTGTCGAAAACCAACCTCGCCGCGCTGTTCGTCATCACCTTTATCTACGGCTGGAACCAGTATCTGTGGCCGTTGCTGATTATTCAGGATGTGAATCTTGGCACCGCCGTCGCCGGCATCAAAGGCATGATCGCCACCGGCGAAGGTACTACCCAGTGGAATCAGGTGATGGCGGCGATGCTGCTGACCCTGATCCCGCCGGTTGTCATCGTTTTAGCCATGCAGCGCGCGTTTGTGCGTGGCCTGGTCGATAGTGAGAAATAAAATGGCTGGTTTAAAACTACAGGCAGTAAGCAAAAGCTGGGATGGCAAAACCCAGGTGATTCAACCGCTGACGCTGGACGTGGCGGACGGGGAATTTATCGTTATGGTCGGCCCGTCGGGCTGCGGGAAATCTACGCTGCTGCGGATGGTCGCCGGACTGGAGCGGGTGACCAGCGGCGATATCTGGATCGACCGCAAGCGGGTGACCGAGATGGAGCCGAAGGATCGCGGCATCGCCATGGTGTTCCAGAACTATGCCCTTTATCCGCATATGAGCGTGGAAGAGAACATGGCGTGGGGGCTGAAGATCCGCGGCATGGGTAAGGGATTGATCGCCGAGCGGGTGCAGGAGGCGGCGCGTATTCTTGAGCTGGACGGCCTGCTCAAGCGCCGCCCGCGCGAGCTCTCCGGCGGCCAGCGCCAGCGCGTGGCGATGGGCCGCGCCATCGTGCGCGACCCGGCGGTATTCCTCTTCGACGAACCGTTGTCAAACCTCGACGCCAAGCTGCGCGTGCAGATGCGTCTTGAGCTGCAGCAGCTGCATCGCCGCCTGAAAACCACCTCGCTGTACGTTACCCATGACCAGGTGGAGGCGATGACCCTCGCCCAGCGGGTGATGGTGATGAACAAAGGCGTTGCCGAGCAGATCGGCACCCCGGTCGAAGTATATGAGAAACCGGCCAGCCGCTTTGTGGCGAGCTTTATCGGCAGCCCGGCCATGAACCTGCTGGAAGGGCGCATCAGCGATGACGGCGGTCGCTTTGAGCTGGCGGGCGGCATGCAGCTGCCGACGAATCATGAGCATCGGCGCCACGCCGGGCGTAAAATGACGCTCGGTATCCGCCCGGAGCATTTTATCTTAAGCTCGCAGGCGCAAGGTGGCATTCCGCTGCTGATGGACACCCTGGAAATTTTAGGTGCCGATAACCTCGCCCACGGGCGCTGGGGCGAACAGAAGCTGGTGGTCAGACTGCCGCACCAGCAGCGTCCGGCGGCAGGCAGCACGCTATGGCTGCATCTGCCTTTGGAACATCTGCACCTCTTTGATGGTGAAACAGGACAACGCGCATGAGTAACTGGCCTTATCCCCGTATCGTCGCCCATCGCGGCGGCGGTAAACTGGCGCCGGAGAACACCCTGGCGGCTATCGATGTTGGCGCCCGCTACGGGCACACGATGATTGAATTTGACGCCAAGCTGTCAAAGGACGGGCAGATCTTTCTGCTGCATGACGATAATCTCGAACGCACCAGCAACGGCTGGGGCGTGGCGGGGGAGCTGCCATGGGACGATCTGCTTAAGGTCGATGCCGGCAGCTGGTTCAGCCGTGAATTTAAGGGCGAGCCGCTGCCGCTGCTCTCCCAGGTGGCGGAGCGCTGCCGCCGTCACGGCATGATGGCGAATATCGAAATTAAACCGACCACTGGCCTTGGGCCGCAGACCGGCAACGTGGTGGCCCTGGCGGCACGGGAGCTGTGGGCGGGAATGACCGCGCCGCTGCTATCGTCGTTTGAAATCGATGCCCTGGAGGCGGCGCAGGAAGCCGCTCCCGAGCTGCCGCGCGGGCTGCTGCTGGATGAGTGGCGCGATGACTGGCGGGAGTTGACCACCCGGCTGGGCTGCGTGTCCATTCACCTCAACCACAAGCTGCTGGACGCCGGGCGTGTGGCAAGCCTGAAACAGGCCGGCCTGCATATCCTGGTGTATACCGTTAACAAACCCCAGCGCGCCGCCGAGCTGCTGCGCTGGGGCGTAGACTGCATCTGCACCGATGCCATTGACGTCATCGGGCCGGATTTCAAGCCTTAATATCCACTGCGCGGCGGCTGGCCTTTACGGGTTGGTCTGCCGCAGCATCCCTCCATTATTGTTCGGCAGCACCTGCTGCGGCGGATTGATATTCCCGCCCTGTGCGGCACGCTGCTGATTGGTCTGCAGCTGGTTTTGCAGATGCTGCTGCTGGGAGCGAGTCTGATTGTTCAGATTCTGCTTCAGCATGCTCTGCTGCTGCTGTTGCTGCACCTTCATCTCATTTTGCATGCGCTGCTGGCTGGGGACCACGTAACCCGGCTGATTGGGGTTGTTATCAATATTGATTGGCTGGGCTAAAACGCCGAGCGGCATCAGCGCCGCCAGAAATAACATCGCTTTCATGGTTTTCTCCTCCCGTGCGTGGGATCACTTAAGTGTACCTCGAATCCGCCATAACAATGATTTTTTAGGAGTTATCAACCAGGCTTAAGCGGGGAATGAAACCTACCTATCAGGAGTAAGACAATGATAAAAACAACAATCTGGCGTCAGGTGGTCATCGCTGCGTTGCTGGCGGGCGGGAGTTTTACCGTTGCCGCCAGTCCGCCACCGCCGCCGCCGGTCTCTTATGGCGTAGAGGAGGATGTGTTCCACCCGGTTCGCGCCCGACAGGGGATGGTGGCCTCGGTGGATGCCCTGGCCACCCGCGTCGGTGTGGACATTCTGCGCCAGGGCGGCAACGCCGTCGATGCGGCGGTGGCGGTCGGCTACGCGCTGGCGGTCACCCATCCGCAGGCCGGGAATATCGGCGGCGGCGGTTTTATGCTGCTGCGTACGAAAGACGGCAAGACCACGGCCATCGATTTCCGCGAAATGGCGCCGGAGCAGGCTACGCGCGACATGTTCCTTGACGATCAGGGTAACCCGGACAGTAAAAAATCGCTCACCTCGCATCTCGCCTCCGGCACGCCAGGCAGCGTCGCCGGTTTCTCTCTTGCCCTGGAAAAATACGGCACCATGCCGCTGAACAAAGTGATCCGCCCGGCGATTAAGCTGGCGGAAGAGGGCTTTATCGTTAACGATGCGTTGGCGGACGATCTGAAGACCTACGGCAGCGAAGTGATCCCGCAGCACGAAAACAGCAAAGCGATCTTCTGGAAGAACGGCGAGCCGCTAAAGAAGGGCGACCGGCTGGTACAGAAGAACCTGGGGAAAAGCCTCGAGCTGATTGCCGAGCACGGTCCGGATGCCTTCTATAAAGGCGCCATCGCCGACCAGATCGCTGAGGAGATGAAAAAGCACGGCGGGCTTATCACCAAAGCCGACCTCGCTAACTATAAGGCGGTGGAGCGCACGCCGATTAGCGGCGAATATCGCGGGTATGAGGTTTATTCCATGCCGCCGCCGTCTTCCGGCGGGATCCACATCGTGCAGATCCTCAATATCCTCGAAAACTTCGATCTGCAGAAATATGGCTTCGGCAGCGCCGACGCCATGCAGGTGATGGCGGAGGCGGAGAAACACGCCTATGCCGACCGCTCTGAATATCTCGGCGATCCTGACTTCGTCAAAGTGCCGTGGCAGGCGCTGACCAGCAAAGCCTACGCCAAAGCGATCGCCGCTGAGATCGACGTCAATAAGGCGAAGCCTTCCAGCCAGATCCGCCCGGGCAAACTGGCGCCCTATGAAAGCAACCAGACCACCCATTTCTCGGTGGTGGATAAAGAGGGCAATGCGGTGGCGGTGACCTATACGCTGAATACCACCTTCGGTACCGGCATTGTGGCCGGCGACTCCGGCATTCTGCTGAATAACCAGATGGATGATTTCTCGGCGAAGCCCGGCGTGCCTAACGTCTATGGCCTGGTGGGCGGCGACGCCAATGCGGTGGAGCCGAAAAAACGCCCGCTGTCGTCGATGTCGCCGACCATTGTGGTGAAAGACGGCAAAACCTGGCTGGTGACGGGCAGTCCCGGGGGCAGCCGGATCATCACCACCGTACTGCAGATGGTGGTCAATACCATCGATTTCGGGATGAACGTCGCAGAAGCCACCAACGCCCCGCGTTTTCACCATCAATGGCTGCCGGATGAGCTGCGGGTAGAGAAAGGCTTTAGCCCGGATACCCTGAAGCTGCTGGAGGCGAAGGGGCAGAAAGTGGCGCTGAAAGAGGCGATGGGCAGTACCCAGAGCATTATGGTGGGGCCGGACGGGATGCTGTATGGTGCCTCCGATCCGCGTTCGCCGGATGATTTAACGGCGGGGTATTGATATGTTGCCCGGTGGCGCTGTTGCGCTTACCGGGCCAACCACGGCACGAAAGTAGGCCGGGTAAGGCGAAGCCGCCACCCGGCAATAAGCTACTTCATTCTCGCCATATAATACGCATCCACATACTCACCGTTGCGCAGCGCGTAACGCTTGCCGGTGCCTTCGATCTCAAATCCGTGTTTTTTGTACACCGCAATCGCAGGCTCGTTATCGGCGAATACCGTCAGCTCGATGCGGTCAACGCGCAGCCAGTTATCGCACAGGTCGATCATCTCGCGCATCAGGGCGCTGCCGATACCGCGGCCCTGATGGCCTGCTGAAACCGCCATACCAAAGGTCGCAACGTGGCTGCGACGAGGGCGCGGCTCGACATGGAGCGACAGATGCCCGGTAACCCGATCGTCCAGCGTCGCTACCAGGTGGAAGGTATGGGGTTTGGGCTGTAGCTTCTCCTGCCAGGCTTCCATGGCGGGGTAAGGGATCTGTAGCGTGTCATGATAGACCTCCGGGTGCGCCATCAGCATACGTAAAGGTTCAGCATCGCGCGGTTCGGCATGGCGTATCACTATGTCACTCATTCCCCTATCCTCTTTTTGGTGGTTGATTCCCCTTCACCATCTCTGACGGCAGCCGGGGAGTCAATGTTGTTTTTTGCAAAAAAAGATAGACAAGTGCGAATGAGAATGATTATTATTGTCCTGCATTCAGGAAGACCCCTGCGGAAAGCCTGAAAGCACGACATTGCTCACATTGCTTCCAGTATTACTTTAGCCAGCCGGGTGCTGGCTTTTTTTTTGCTGCAATCTCAGGCGCTTTGCGGCCTGGCGGACGTCACGCCGTCTTCCGCAACCAGGCCGATGAGATGACTTTTGCTTTCCGCCGCGGCCAGCACCTCGGCGCTGCCGGTGAACAGGCCCCCCTTTTTAATCGCCAGCGAGCGATAGGTGAGGGTGCCATCCAAATTGCCATGCTCCTCAATGGTGATACTGTCGCCGCGACACTGGCCCTGCACCTTGCCGTCAATAATCAGCTCCCGGCAGCTGATGTTGCCCTCCACCTGGCCTTCACGCATCACCTTAATCAGATGTTCTTTAGCCTCAATGTTGCCGGTAAGCTGGCCGTGAATGTAGACATGGCCGCTGGCGACAATATTGCCGACGAAATGCACCCCGCTGGCGATGACCGTGGTCTCTTGTTTTTTACTGGCGACCGTTGGGGATTCTGGGTTATTTGCCGGAGGCGTGACCACTTCTGAAGTCTGGGGTTCCGTTTTATTTTTCTTGATAAACATCGCGTTAATCTTGTTCCGTTGGCTATGGAGGAGGAAGGCGACCAGCGCGCAGGCGGCCGCCAGGCGCGCCGGCACGATCGCATTGACAGACCAGGCGATCAGCGCGAGAAGCCAGAAAAAAAGGGCGCCGTTTAAGGCGAGATACTGTTTGTCCATTAGCAGCGGCTGGCTACTCCGTTAGTCATCAGCAACGTCCTGGTTTGCCCTCCACTTATCCGCAGTTTCGCCATTGAGATCAAGAGGTTTAGCCGGAAAGTGGTGATTTAATCACTTATTAATCAAGTAGTTATTAATAATTACGTATAAGTAGTGCACTACCTATTTTTTTTACGAATCTTCACGGAAAACGGACTGAGAGGATGAAGTCATGTCCCGGCTTGCGCTATGGTTGAAGGTAGTTCATTCACTAAGGACAGCGTTATGACTCTGCACTGCGCATTTATTGGCTTCGGCAAAAGCACCACCCGCTACCATCTTCCTTACGTATTACACCGCCAGGACCGCTGGCAGGTGGCGCACATCTACCGCCGTCGGGCGAAGCCCGAAGAGCAGGCGCCGCAGTATTCCCACATCCATTTCACCAGCGATCTCGATGAAGTATTAAACGACCCGCAGGTCAGGCTGGTGGTGGTCTGCACCCATGCCGACAGCCATTTTGAATATGCGAAAAAGGCGCTGGAGGCGGGGAAAAATGTGCTGGTGGAAAAGCCGTTCACCCCGACGCTGGAGGAAGCCAAAACCCTGTTTGCGCTGGCGAACAGCAAAGGCCTGACGGTGACGCCCTACCAGAACCGCCGCTTCGACTCCTGCTTCCTGACCACCAAGAAGGTGATTGAGAGCGGCAAGCTTGGCGAACTGGTGGAGATCGAAAGCCATTTTGACAACTACCGCCCGCTGGCGGAGACCAACCCTGGCGGTCCGCAAAACGGCGAGTTCTATGGCCTTGGCGTACATACCCTGGACCAGATTATTTCGCTGTTCGGCCGCCCGGACCATGTTGCTTACGATCTGCGCTCGCTGCGCAACAAAGCTAACCCGGACGATACCTTTGAGGCCCAGCTGTTCTACGGCGATCTGAAGGCTATCGTTAAGACCAGCCATCTGGTGCAGATCGACTACCCGAAATTCATCGTCCACGGCCATAAAGGCTCGTTTGTGAAATATGGTATCGACCAGCAGGAAACCAGCCTGAAAGCCAATATCATGCCGGGCGAGCCGGGCTTTGGCGCGGATGACAGCGTCGGCGAGCTGGTGTATGTCAACGACGCGGGGGAGACAGTGCGCGAAGCGGTCCCGCTGGAGAGCGGCGACTATGGCCGGGTATACGACGCGCTGTACGATACCCTCGTCAACGGCCAGCCAAATTACGTCAAGGAATCTGACGTTCTTACCAATATGGAGATCCTGCAGCGCGGCTTTGAGCAGCCATCACCGGCCACTATTACCCTGGTGAAATAAGCCCAATCGGCTCCTCTGCGCTTGTTCATATTTTTTGAACAGAGGAGTCAATTTTCACCCTCTATGATCGTTGGCGAAATGGGTCCACACTGACTCCATCGAAAACATATGGGGGTGCAACATGATCTACTTACGCAAAGCGAACGAACGTGGCCATGCTAACCATGGCTGGCTGGATTCCTGGCATACTTTCTCTTTCGCAAACTATTACGACCCGAACTTTATGGGCTTCTCCGCCCTGCGGGTGATTAACGATGATGTCATCGACGCCGGTCAGGGCTTCGGTACCCACCCGCACAAAGACATGGAGATCCTGACCTATGTGCTGGAAGGGGCGGTGGAGCACCAGGACAGCATGGGCAACAAAGAGCAGGTGCCGGCGGGCGAGTTTCAGATCATGAGCGCGGGTACCGGGGTGCGTCACTCTGAGTACAATCCGAGCAAAACCGATCGTCTGCGTCTGTACCAGATCTGGATTATTCCGGAAGAAACCGGCATTACCCCGCGCTACGAGCAGCGCCGCTTCGACGCCGCCCAGGGCAAACAGCTGGTGCTGTCGCCGGATGCGCGAGATGGCTCGCTGAAGGTGTACCAGGATATGGAACTGTATCGCTGGGCGCTGCTGAAAGATGAGCAGTCGGTTCACCAGATTGCTGCGGAACGCCGCGTCTGGATCCAGGTCGTCAAAGGCGAAGTGACCATCAACGGTACCAAAGCTACCACCAGCGATGGTCTGGCCATCTGGGATGAGCAGGCGATTTCGGTTCATGCCGACAGCGATAGCGAAATCCTGCTGTTCGATCTGCCGCCGGTTTGATAGTTATCTGAGGTAGTCTATACCCAAAATAATGCGAGTTGCAGGAAGGCGGCGACGCAGCGAATCCCCAGGAGCTTACATAAGTAAGTGACTGGGGTGAGCGAGGAAAGCCAACGCGCATGCAACTTGAACTATGATGGGTATAAATAAATTGCGCAACCTTCCCTAACATGAGGGAAGGTTGCGCTTTGTCCGTGATAAACTGAGAAAATGTTTCCCCGTTGATCACAGTCAGGACGATGAAAAAGAAAAGACCCGTACTTCAGGATGTAGCCGATCTTGTCGGCGTGACCAAAATGACGGTCAGTCGCTATTTACGCAACCCGGAGCAGGTCTCCGAAGCGCTGCGTGGCAAGATTGCCGTTGCTCTCGATGAACTGGGTTATATTCCCAATCGCGCCCCTGACATTCTCTCCAACGCCACCAGCCGCGCGATTGGCGTGCTGCTGCCATCGTTAACCAACCAGGTGTTCTCGGAAGTGCTGCGCGGTATTGAAAGCGTCACCGACGCCTTCGGCTATCAAACCATGCTGGCGCACTACGGCTACAAGCCGGAAATGGAAGAGAAACGCCTCGAATCAATGCTCTCCTGGAACATTGACGGCCTGATCCTCACCGAACGCACCCATACGCCCCGCACCCTGAAGATGATTGAAGTCGCCGGCATTCCGGTGGTGGAGCTGATGGACAGCCGGTCGCCATGCCTCGATATTGCGGTCGGGTTTGATAACTTTGAAGCTGCCCGGCAGATGACCGCGGCGATCATCGCCCGCGGCCACCGCCACGTCGCCTATCTGGGGGCGCGTCTTGATGAACGTACTATCATCAAACAGAAGGGGTACGAGCAGGCGATGCTCGACGCCGGCATGACGCCCTACAGCGTGATGGTGGAGCAGTCCTCGTCCTATTCATCCGGGATTGAGCTGATGCGCCAGGCGCGTCGCGAATACCCGCAGCTTGACGGCATCTTTTGCACCAACGATGACCTCGCGGTCGGCGCGGCCTTTGAGTGCCAGCGCCTGGGGCTGAAGATCCCCGATGATATGGCAATTGCCGGTTTCCACGGCCACGATATCGGCCAGGTGATGGAGCCGCGGCTGGCCAGCGTCCTGACTCCGCGTGAGCGGATGGGGCGCATCGGCGCCGAACGTCTGCTGGCGCGCATTCGTGGCGAAGCGATTACCCCTAAGATGTTAGATTTAGGTTTCACATTGTCACCGGGCGGATCAATTTAAACTGACAAGTTTGAAGTAGATCACACATATTCACATCTGGCACGAATGGATATTGCTTCTCCACAGGTCCGGCATGACAATGTTACCGATAACAGTTACCCGTAACAATTAACCGATACGCCGCCTTCGCGCTCAATGAGTCTCAGCCACGGCGCGGCGTACCTGTCCGGTGGGAGGATGCTTTGAGCACGACTAATCATGATCACCACGTCTACGTTCTGATGGGCGTTTCCGGCAGCGGAAAATCCGCTGTCGCCAGCGAAGTGGCGCATCAGCTGCATGCCGCGTTTCTCGACGGCGACTTTCTGCATCCGCGCAGCAATATCACCAAGATGGCTTCCGGTGAGCCGCTCAACGATGACGACCGTACCCCGTGGCTGCAGGCGTTAAATGACGCCGCGTTTGCCATGCAGCGTACCAATAAGGTGTCGCTGATCGTCTGCTCGGCGCTGAAGAAGAGCTATCGCGACATTCTGCGCAAGGGCAACCCGAACCTCTCCTTCATCTACCTGAAAGGCGACTTCGAGGTGATCGAAAACCGTCTGAAGGCGCGTAAAGGGCACTTCTTCAAAACCCAAATGTTGGTGACGCAGTTTGAAACGCTGCAGGAACCAGGCGCCGACGAGAGCGATGTGCTTATCGTCGATATCGACCAGCCGCTGGAAGGCGTGGTGGCCAGCACCATTGAGGTGATCAACAAAGGCAGTCACTAGTGAGTACTTTAACGCTTGTTTTAACAGCTGTCGGCTCGGTATTGCTGCTGCTGTTTTTAGTCATGAAGGCGCGGATGCACGCCTTCGTGGCTTTGATGGTGGTTTCTATTGGTGCAGGTCTCTTCTCCGGCATGCCGCTGGATAAAATCGCGGCGACGATGGAGAAGGGGATGGGCGGTACGCTGGGCTTCCTGGCGATCGTCGTCGCGCTGGGCGCGATGTTCGGTAAGATCCTGCATGAAACGGGGGCGGTCGATCAGATTGCCGTCAAGATGCTCAAATCCTTCGGCCACAATCGCGCGCACTATGCGATTGGTCTCGCCGGCCTCATCTGCGCGCTGCCG
This sequence comes from Klebsiella sp. PCX, assembly GCF_021869705.1. NCBI lineage: Bacteria > Pseudomonadati > Pseudomonadota > Gammaproteobacteria > Enterobacterales > Enterobacteriaceae > Klebsiella > Klebsiella sp. PCX. Next base: position 4,811,443 of record NZ_CP091527.1, on the reverse strand, counting down.
CTGTTTTTCGAAGTGGCGATCGTACTACTGATCAGCGTCGCCTTCTCGATGGCGCGCCATACCGGCACTAACCTCGTGAAGCTGGTGATCCCGCTGTTTGCCGGGGTGGCCGCCGCCGCAGCGTTCCTGCTGCCGGGACCGGCGCCGATGCTGCTGGCGTCGCAAATGCACGCCGACTTTGGCTGGATGATCCTGATTGGCCTGTGCGCGGCAATTCCGGGGATGATTATCGCCGGGCCGCTGTGGGGCAACTTCATCAGCCGCTACGTTGAGCTGCATATTCCTGACGACGTGACCGAGCCGCATCTCGGCGAAGGCAAAATGCCCTCCTTCGGCTTCAGCCTGTCGCTGATCCTGCTACCGCTGGTGCTGGTAGGCCTGAAAACCATCGCCGCGCGCTTTGTGCCGGTGGGGTCTACCGCTTACGAATGGTTCGAATTTATCGGTCACCCGTTCACCGCGATCCTGGTGGCCTGCCTGGTGGCGATCTACGGCCTGGCGGTACGTCAGGGGATGGCGAAAGACCGGGTAATGGAGATCTGCGGCCATGCGCTGCAGCCGGCGGGAATTATCCTGCTGGTGATCGGGGCTGGCGGCGTCTTCAAGCAGGTGCTGGTTGACTCCGGCGTCGGCCCGGCGCTTGGTGAAGCGCTGACCGGCATGGGGCTGCCGATCGCCATTACCTGCTTCGTGCTGGCGGCGGCGGTGCGTATCATCCAGGGATCTGCCACCGTGGCGTGCCTGACGGCTGTCGGCCTGGTGATGCCGGTGATTGAGCAGCTGAACTACAGCGGCGCGCAGATGGCGGCATTATCTATCTGTATCGCCGGAGGCTCGATTGTGGTGAGCCACGTGAACGACGCCGGCTTCTGGTTGTTCGGTAAATTTACCGGCGCCACCGAAGCCCAGACGCTGAAAACCTGGACGATGATGGAAACCATCCTCGGCACCACCGGGGCGATTGTCGGCATGATTGCCTTCCAGCTTCTGAGCTAAGTCTGTTCGTCACCCGCTCGCGGGAGGCCAAAAGCCAGGGTAACGCCGTTTACCCTGGCTTCCCGGCAATAAGCCGCGCTTTTTCCCTCTTTTCTCTTCCGGCTCCTCGCCCTTATTAGCGCTACGACGATACTCGTATCCTTCGGCAAGCCTTGCTGCACCTGGGTTTGTTGCTTCTTTTTGGCAAGGGGAAAATCAGCCGATTTCGTGCTTAATCCATAATCAGGATCAATAGAATCGCAACGGAAAATGTTCCATTCCCTGGGTGATTTCCCCGATAATCATTGCGCTTTTGACGACTACCAGCGACGGTGGACAATGCGCAGGATAAGTTGCTTTTCTGATTGTTCAGCAATCATTGATTAATTTCACTTGCGACTTTAGCTGCATTTTGTAAGGTGAGGGATAATCCAGTTGGAAACTGGTCAGGCACAAACAGCACACACCTCGCAGGAATACGTTATGAAAAATGTTGGTTTTATCGGCTGGCGCGGAATGGTCGGCTCTGTTCTCATGCAACGCATGGTTGAAGAGCGCGATTTCGACGCCATTCGCCCGGTGTTCTTCTCTACCTCCCAGCTGGGACAGCCAGCGCCGTCATTCGGCGGTAGCACCGGTGGCACGCTTCAGGATGCGTTCGATCTGGACGCGCTGAAGGCACTGGACATTATTGTCACGTGCCAGGGCGGCGATTACACCAACGAGATTTACCCGAAGCTGCGCGAAAGCGGCTGGCAGGGTTACTGGATTGACGCCGCCTCTTCGCTGCGCATGAAGGACGATGCGATCATTATCCTCGACCCGGTTAACCAGGACGTGATCACCGCCGGCCTGAACAACGGCGTAAAAACCTTTGTCGGCGGCAACTGTACCGTCAGCCTGATGCTGATGTCCCTCGGCGGCCTGTTTGCCCAGGATCTGGTGGAGTGGGTCAGCGTGGCGACATACCAGGCGGCTTCCGGCGGCGGCGCGCGTCATATGCGCGAACTGCTGAGCCAGATGGGCCAGCTGCACAACCACGTCGCGACAGAGCTGGCGGACCCGGCTTCCGCCATTCTGGAAATCGAGCGCAAAGTGACGTCGCTGACCCGCAGCGGCGAGCTGCCGGTGGATAACTTCGGCGTTCCGCTGGCGGGCAGCCTGATCCCGTGGATCGACAAACAACTGGATAACGGCCAGAGCCGCGAAGAGTGGAAAGGCCAGGCGGAGACCAACAAGATCCTCGCCACCTCGTCCGTTATCCCTGTAGACGGCCTGTGCGTCCGCGTTGGCGCGCTGCGCTGCCACAGCCAGGCGTTCACCATCAAGCTGAAAAAAGATGTCTCTATCCCGACCGTTGAGGAGCTACTGGCCGCGCACAACCCGTGGGCCAAAGTGGTACCGAACGATCGCGACATTACCATGCGCGAGCTGACCCCAGCCGCGGTGACTGGCACCCTGACCACCCCGGTCGGACGCCTGCGTAAACTGAATATGGGACCGGAATACCTGTCGGCCTTTACCGTTGGCGACCAGCTGCTGTGGGGCGCCGCCGAGCCGCTGCGCCGGATGCTTCGCCAGTTGGCGTAAGCACAGGATGAACAGAAAGGGGGTCTTCGAGCCCCCTTTTTTTTTGCGTAATACAAGGAGTAAACGCGGATGTTAGATTTTTCCCCACAGAGGTAACTCAGCCTTGGCTATGCTTTAAGTAAGGAATTCCTTACCTGAAGGTGGGACGGAGCAGAAGGATGCAAAAAGCGCTGCGCCGTTCAGGTCAAAAAAGTCGCCAGTTACAGGAATGAGCGACACTTACAACAGGATGAAAGCATGTCTAATCATATCGATAGAGACGTGATTAATGCGCTAATCGCCGGTCATTTCGCGGACCCTTTTTCCGTGCTCGGCATGCACCGTACCGACGCCGGGCTGGAAGTGCGCGCATTATTACCCGATGCCACCGATGTGTGGGTTATTGAACCAAAAACCGGACGCAAAGTCGGCAAGCTCGAATGCCTCGACTCGCGTGGTTTTTTCAGCGGCGTTCTGCCGCGGCGTAAAAACGCCTTTCGCTATCAGCTGGCCGTCACCTGGCACGGACAGCAGAATCTGATTGATGACCCTTATCGCTTTGGTCCGCTGCTGCAGGATCTTGACGTCTGGCTGCTGTCGGAAGGGACCCACCTGCGCCCTTACGAAACGCTGGGCGCGCATGCCGCCACCATGGACGGCGTTACCGGCACCCGTTTCTCGGTGTGGGCGCCGAACGCCCGCCGCGTCTCGGTGGTGGGGCAGTTTAACTACTGGGACGGCCGACGCCACCCGATGCGATTCCGCAAAGAGTCCGGGATCTGGGAGCTGTTCGTTCCCGGCGCGCACAATGGCCAGCTGTATAAATTCGAACTGATTGACGCCCACGGCCACCTGCGGGTCAAAGCCGATCCTTATGCCTTTGAGTCGCAAATGCGTCCGGAAAGCGCCTCGCTTATCTGCGACCTGCCGCCCAAAGTGGAACAGCCGGCGGAACGCAGAGCGGCGAACCAGTTTGATGCCCCGATCTCTATCTATGAAGTGCATCTCGGCTCCTGGCGCCGCCATACCGACAATAATTTCTGGCTGAGCTACCGCGAGCTGGCCGACCAGCTGGTCCCTTACGCGAAATGGATGGGCTTCACCCATCTCGAGCTGCTGCCGGTTAACGAACACCCGTTCGACGGCAGCTGGGGCTATCAACCTACCGGCCTCTATGCACCGACCCGCCGTTTCGGCACTCGTGACGATTTCCGTTACTTTATCAACGCCGCGCACGCCGCCGGGCTGAACGTCATTCTTGACTGGGTGCCCGGCCACTTTCCGGCGGATGATTTTGCCCTTGCCTCGTTTGACGGCACTTCGCTGTATGAGCACAGCGATCCGCGCGAGGGATATCACCAGGACTGGAATACCCTGATCTACAACTACGGACGTCGGGAAGTCAGCAACTACCTGGTGGGTAACGCGCTGTACTGGATCGAACGCTTCGGCATCGATGCGCTGCGCGTCGACGCGGTGGCCTCGATGATCTATCGCGACTACAGCCGCAAGGCGGGGGAGTGGATCCCTAACGAATACGGCGGCCGGGAAAATCTGGAAGCCATTGAGTTTCTGCGCAACACCAACCGCATCCTTGGCGAACAGACGCCGGGCGCGGTCACCATGGCGGAAGAGTCCACCGATTTCGCCGGGGTAACCCGTCCGCCAGCCGGCGGCGGCCTCGGTTTCTGGTTCAAATGGAACCTCGGCTGGATGCATGACACCCTGGATTACATGAAGCTCGATCCGGTGCATCGCCGCTACCATCACGACAAAATGACCTTCGGCATGCTCTACAACTACACCGAGAACTTTGTGCTGCCGCTCTCCCACGATGAAGTGGTGCACGGCAAAAAATCGATTCTCGACCGCATGCCGGGGGATGCCTGGCAGAAGTTCGCTAACCTGCGCGCCTACTACGGCTGGCTGTTCGCCTTCCCGGGGAAAAAGCTGCTGTTTATGGGCAATGAGTTCGCTCAGGGCCGCGAGTGGAACCACGACGGCAGCCTCGACTGGCATCTGCTGGAGGGCGGCGACAACTGGCACCACGGCGTTCAGCGGCTGGTGCGCGACCTGAACCATACCTATCGCCACCATAAGGCGCTGCACGAGCTGGATTTCGACCCGTACGGCTTCGAATGGCTGGTGGTCGACGACCATGAGCGCTCGGTGTTTGTCTTTGTGCGCCGCGACCGGGCTGGGAACGAGATTATCGTCGCCAGCAACTTCACGCCGGTACCGCGCCACGACTACCGCTTCGGCATCAACCAGCCGGGCCGCTGGCGCGAGGCGTTGAATACCGACTCAATGCACTATCACGGCAGCAACCAGGGCAACGGCGGCGTGGTGGAAAGCGATGCTATCCCCAGCCACGGTCGCGAACATTCGCTGTCCCTGACCCTGCCGCCGCTGGCGACGATCTGGCTGGTCCGGGAGGCGCAATGACCACCCTCGCGGCAGGCAAACCTGCGCCGTTAGGCGCCAGCTATGACGGCAAAGGGGTGAACTTCGCCCTCTTCTCCGCCCACGCGGAGCGGGTGGAGCTGTGCGTGTTCGACGAGCAGGGCAACGAGCAACGCTTCGATCTCCCGGCGCGCAGCGGCGACATCTGGCACGGCTGGCTGGCTGGCGTCGGGCCGGGCCTGCGCTACGGCTACCGGGTGCATGGTCCCTGGGATCCGGCGCAGGGACACCGCTTTAACCCGGCCAAGCTGCTGATCGATCCCTGCGCGCACCGGGTGGAAGGCGAGCTGCCGGACGACGAACGCCTGCACGGCGGAATGTGGCAGCCGGATCATCGCGACAGCGCCGCGATAGCGCCAAAATCGCAGGTCGTGGATCTGCATTACGACTGGCTGGGCGATCAACCGCCGCGTACCCCGTGGGGGGAAACGGTGATTTATGAAGCGCACGTGAAAGGGCTCACCCTGCTTAATCCGCAGCTGCCGGAAGCCATTCGTGGAACTTATAAGGCGCTGGGCCACCCGGTAATGATCGCTTACTTCAAATCGCTGGGCATTAGCGCCCTTGAGCTGTTGCCGGTGGCGCAGTTCGCCAGCGAGCCGCGACTGCAGCGGATGGGGTTGAGCAACTACTGGGGCTACAACCCGCTGGCATGGTTCGCGCTGGATCCGCGCTATGCCAGCGACCCGACGCGCGCCCTGGATGAGTTTCGCGATGCGGTTAAGGCGCTGCACGCCGCCGGTATCGAAGTGATACTGGATATCGTGCTCAACCATAGCGCGGAAATCGATCTTGAAGGTCCCACCGTCTCCCTGCGCGGAATCGACAACCGTAGCTATTATTGGGTAAGGGAAGATGGCGATTATCACAACTGGACCGGGTGCGGGAATACGCTCAATCTCAGCCACCCGGGGGTAGTGGAACTGGCGCGCCAGTGTTTGCGCTTCTGGGTGGATGAGTGCCATGTCGACGGTTTTCGCTTCGATCTCGCCTCAGTGATGGGGCGGACACCGGAATTCCGCCAGGATGCGCCACTGTTCGAGGCTATCCGCCACGACAGCGTGCTGTCGCAGGTGAAACTGATCGCCGAACCCTGGGATATCGGCCCGGGGGGCTACCAGGTGGGCAATTTTCCCCCGCTGTTCGCCGAGTGGAACGACCATTTTCGCGATAGCGCCCGCCGCTTCTGGCTGCAGCAAAACGTCTCCCTGGGGGATTTCGCGCAACGCTTCGCGGCCTCCAGCGATCTCTTTGCCCGTGATGGCAAGCCGCCATCGGCGACGGTCAACCTGGTGACGGCTCACGATGGCTTCACGCTGCGCGACTGCGTTTGTTTCAATCAGAAACACAATGAGGCAAACGGGGAGGAGAATCGCGATGGGACTAACAATAACTACAGCAACAATCATGGTATAGAAGGATTAGAAGCTAATTTTGCGGTGATTGAACGGCGACGCGCCAGCGTGCATGCGCTGCTGACGACGCTGCTGCTGGCTCAGGGGACGCCGATGCTGCTGGCGGGCGATGAGCAAGGCCACAGCCAGCACGGCAACAATAATGCTTACTGCCAGGACAATGCCCTGACGTGGCTGGACTGGCGCCAGGCGAACCCGGGATTAACCGCCTTTACCGCGGCGCTGATCCACCTGCGCCGGCGCATTCCGGCGCTCACCCGCAACCGCTGGTGGCAGGAGGGGGATGGCAGCGTCCGTTGGCTTAATCGCAATGCCCAGCCGCTGACTGCCGGGGAGTGGCAGCAGGGGGCAGCGTGTATGCAAATCCAGTTGTCGGATCGCTGGCTGCTCACGCTGAACGCCACCGCAGAGGTGGTCGATATGGTTTTACCCGAGGGGGAATGGCGCGCCGTTCCTCCATTCGCCGGAGAGGATAATCCGGTCATCATGGCTGTCTGGCATGGGCCCGCGCACGGAGTGTGCGTATTTCAAAGGTCGTAAGCCCTGAAGCTTCCGGTAAACCCGTGGCGGCGGCGCGGCGGGATGAGCAGGAAAGCGGGGGTGTAAAAAGGAGTTAATCATGGTTAGGCTTGAAAAAAACGATCCGCTGATGCTGGCGCGTCAATTACCCATCAAATCCGTGGCGTTGATCCTCGCGGGCGGCCGTGGCACCCGGCTTAAGGATCTCACCATTAAGCGTGCGAAACCTGCCGTTCACTTCGGCGGCAAGTTCCGTATTATCGATTTCGCATTATCTAACTGCATTAACTCAGGGATCCGCCGCATCGGCGTTATTACCCAGTATCAGTCGCATACGCTGGTGCAGCACATCCAGCGCGGCTGGTCTTTCTTCAGCGAAGAGATGAACGAGTTTGTCGATCTGCTGCCGGCTCAACAGCGCGTACACGGCGAAAACTGGTATCGCGGCACGGCGGATGCGGTGACGCAGAACCTGGATATCATCAGCCGCTACAAGGCCGAGTACGTGGTGATCCTCGCGGGCGACCATATTTATAAGCAGGACTACTCGCGCATGCTGATCGACCATGTCGAAAAAGGGGCGCGTTGCACCGTGGCCTGCATGCCGGTGCCCATTGAAGAGGCATCCGCCTTCGGCGTCATGGCGGTCGACGAAAACGAAAAGATCATTGAGTTTGTCGAGAAACCCGCCAACCCGCCGGCGATGCCGACCGACCCGACCAAATCGCTGGCCAGCATGGGCATTTATGTCTTTGACGCCGCCTATCTTTATGAGCTGCTGGAAGAAGACGATCGCAACGAGAACTCCAGCCATGATTTCGGCAAAGACATCATTCCGAAGATCACTGAAGCTGGCATGGCTTATGCACATCCTTTCCCGCTCTCCTGCGTGCAGTCCGACCCGAACGCCGAGCCGTACTGGCGCGACGTGGGGACGCTGGAAGCCTACTGGAAGGCCAACCTCGATCTGGCGTCAGTCACGCCGGAGCTGGATATGTACGACCAGAACTGGCCGATCCGTACCCATATGGAATCGCTGCCGCCGGCGAAGTTCGTGCAGGACCGCTCCGGTAGCCACGGCATGACCCTGAACTCGCTGGTTTCCGGGGGGTGCATTATCTCCGGGTCGGTGGTGGTGCAGTCGGTGCTGTTCCCGCGCGTGCGGGTGAACTCATTCTGTAACATTGATTCGGCAGTCTTGTTGCCAGATGTCTGGGTGGGGCGCTCATGCCGCCTGCGTCGCTGCGTGATTGACCGCGCCTGCGTCATCCCGGAAGGTATGGTGATTGGTGAGAACGCGGAAGAGGATGCACGCCGCTTCTATCGCTCAGAGGAAGGTATCGTGCTGGTAACCCGCGACATGCTGCGGAAATTGGGGCACAAACAGGAGCGCTAATGCAGGTCTTACATGTATGTTCTGAGATGTTCCCGCTGTTAAAGACGGGCGGTCTGGCGGACGTCATCGGCGCGCTGCCGGCGGCGCAAATCGCGGAGGGTATCGATACGCGCGTGCTGTTGCCGGCGTTTCCTGATATCCGCCGCGGCGTGGTGGATGCCCAGGTGGTGACCCGCCGGGATACGTTCGCCGGGCGGATCACGCTGCTGTACGGCCACTTTAACGGCGTGGGGATCTATCTGATAGACGCCCCGCATCTCTATGACCGGCCGGGGAGCCCTTACCACGATACCAACCAGCACGCTTATACCGACAACGTTCTGCGCTTTGCGCTGCTGGGCTGGGTGGGAAGCGAAATGGCCAGCGGACTGGATCCATTCTGGCGACCGGATGTGGTCCATGCCCACGACTGGCACGCCGGCCTGACGCCGGCCTACCTGGCGGCGCGCGGCCGCCCGGCTAAATCGGTCTTTACCGTGCATAACCTGGCGTACCAGGGGATGTTTTACTCCTGGCATATGAATGATATCGAACTGCCGTGGTCGTTTTACAACATGCATGGCCTCGAGTTTAACGGCCAGATCTCGTTTCTGAAGGCCGGTCTTTACTACGCCGATCATATTACGGCGGTGAGCCCGACCTACGCGCGCGAGATCACCGAGCCGCAGTACGCCTACGGCATGGAGGGGCTGCTGCGTCAGCGCCATCATGAAGGACGGCTGTCGGGAATTCTCAACGGCGTTGACGACGGTATCTGGAGCCCGCAAAACGACCTCCTGCTGCCGATGCGCTACGATCGCGACACGCTGGAGGAGAAGGCGGAGAACAAGCGTCAGCTGCAGATCGCCATGGGCCTGAAGGTCGATGATAAAGCGCCGCTGTTTGCTGTCGTCAGCCGTCTCACCAGCCAGAAAGGGCTGGATCTGGTGCTCGAAGCGCTGCCGGGCCTGCTTGAGCAGGGCGGCCAGCTGGCGCTGCTGGGCGCTGGCGATCCGGTGCTGCAGGAAGGGTTCCTCGCCGCCGCCGCCGAACATCCAGGCAAAGTGGGCGTGCAGATTGGCTACCATGAGGCCTTCTCCCACCGCATTATGGGGGGCGCCGACGTCATTCTGGTCCCGAGCCGCTTTGAACCCTGCGGCCTGACCCAGCTGTACGGTCTGAAGTACGGTACGCTGCCGCTGGTGCGCCGCACCGGCGGTCTGGCGGACACGGTCTCAGACAGTTCGCTGGAGAACCTTGCCGATGGTCTGGCGACAGGTTTTGTCTTTGAGGACAGCAATGCGCTGTCATTGCTGCGCGCTATTCGTCGCGCCTTTGTCCTCTGGTCGCGCCCATCGCTCTGGCGCTATGTGCAGCGTCAGGCGATGAATATGGATTTTAGCTGGCAGGTTGCCGCGAACTCCTATCGCGAACTTTATCAACGCTTGATGTAACCACTGGAGTCATTGTTATGAATGTACCCTTTAGCTATGCATCACCGACGCTGAGCGTTGAGGCGTTAAAGCATTCTATTGCCTATAAGCTGATGTTTATCATCGGCAAAGATCCGGCCATCGCCAACAAGCATGAATGGCTTAACGCCACGCTGTTTGCCGTTCGCGATCGCATGGTGGAGCGCTGGTTGCGCTCCAACCGCGCGCAGCTCTCGCAGGAAGTGCGCCAGGTATACTATCTGTCGATGGAGTTCCTGATCGGCCGTACCCTCTCGAATGCCCTGCTGTCGCTCGGCATCTATGACGATGTGAGCAGCGCGCTGGCGGAGATGGGGCTCGATCTCGAAGAGCTGATCGATGAAGAGAACGACCCCGGGCTTGGCAACGGCGGTCTGGGCCGCCTGGCGGCCTGCTTCCTTGACTCCCTGGCGGCGCTAGGCCTGCCGGGACGCGGCTATGGGATCCGCTACGACTACGGGATGTTTAAACAGAATATCGTCGATGGCCGGCAAAAAGAGTCCCCTGACTATTGGCTGGAGTACGGTAACCCGTGGGAGTTTGAGCGCCACAATACCCGCTATAAAGTGCGCTTCGGCGGCCGCATTCAGCAGGAGGGGAAGAAAACCCGTTGGATTGAGACGGAAGAGATCATCGCTGAAGCCTACGACCAGATTATCCCCGGCTTTGACACTGACGCCACCAACACGCTGCGTCTGTGGAGCGCACAGGCCAGTAGCGAAATAAACCTCGGTAAGTTCAACCAGGGTGACTATTTCGCCGCGGTCGAGGATAAGAACCACTCCGAAAACGTATCCCGCGTGCTCTATCCGGACGACTCAACCTACTCCGGCCGCGAGCTGCGCCTGCGCCAGGAGTATTTCCTCGTCTCGGCCACGGTGCAGGATATCCTGAGCCGCCATTACATGTTGCATAAGACCTATGACAACCTGGCGGACAAGATTGCCATTCATCTGAATGATACCCACCCGGTGCTATCTATACCGGAGCTGATGCGCCTGCTTATCGATGAGCATAAATTCAGCTGGGACGAGGCGTTCGAAGTGACCTGCCAGGTCTTCTCCTATACCAACCATACCCTGATGAGCGAAGCGCTCGAGACCTGGCCGGTGGATATGCTGGGTAAAATTCTCCCGCGCCATCTGCAGATTATCTTTGAGATTAACGACTACTTTCTCAAGACCCTGCAGGAGCAGTATCCCAACGATACCGCGCTGCTCAGCCGTACCTCGATCATTGACGAGTCCAACGGCCGTCGCGTGCGGATGGCCTGGCTGGCGGTGGTGGTCAGCCACAAAGTCAACGGGGTGTCGGAGCTCCATTCCCGGTTGATGGTGGAGTCGCTGTTTGCCGAATTCGCTAAAATTTTCCCGATGCGCTTTACCAACGTGACCAACGGCGTCACGCCGCGCCGCTGGCTGGCGCTGGCCAACCCGCCGCTGTCGAAAGTGCTGGATGAGCATATCGGCCGCACCTGGCGGACCGATCTGAGCCAGCTTGACGAGCTGAAGCAGCATATCGACTATCCGACGGTCAACCAGGCAGTGCGTCAGGCTAAACTGGAAAACAAACAGCGGCTGGCCAGCTATATTGCGCAGCAGCTCAATGTGGTGGTGAATCCGAAGGCGCTGTTTGATGTGCAGATCAAACGCATTCACGAGTACAAACGCCAGCTGATGAATGTGCTGCACGTTATTACCCGCTATAACCGGATCAAAGCCGATCCGCAGGCCGAGTGGGTGCCGCGGGTGAATATTTTCGCCGGTAAGGCGGCTTCAGCCTACTACATGGCCAAGCATATTATTCACCTGATCAACGATGTGGCAGCGGTAATCAATAACGATCCGCAGATTGGCGACAAGCTGAAGGTGGTCTTTATCCCCAACTACAGCGTCAGCCTGGCGCAGCTGATCATTCCGGCAGCAGACCTGTCGGAACAGATCTCCCTCGCAGGCACGGAAGCTTCCGGCACCAGTAATATGAAGTTTGCCCTTAACGGCGCGCTGACTATCGGCACCCTCGACGGGGCGAACGTGGAGATGCAGGAGCACGTGGGCGAAGAGAATATCTTTATCTTCGGTAACACCGCGGAAGAGGTGGAGGAGCTGCGTCGCAGCGGCTATAAACCGCGCGAATACTACGAGCAGGATGAAGAGCTTCACCAGGCGCTGACCCAGATCGGTACCGGCGTTTTCAGCCCGTCGGAACCGGGGCGCTACCGCGACCTGCTGGATTCGCTGATTAACTTTGGCGACCACTACCAGGTGCTGGCGGACTATCGCAGCTATGTGGACTGCCAGGATCGCGTCGACGAGCTGTATCAACATCCGGAAGAGTGGGCCTATAAGGCGATGCTGAATATTGCCAACATGGGCTACTTCTCTTCCGACCGGACGATCCAGGAGTACGCGAAATATATCTGGCATATCGACCCGGTAAGGCTGTAAGCCAGTCAACGCAACACAACGGGGCCATTTGGCCCCGTTGTTTCATTATTGCGGTTGAACCTGGCCTCAGGCGTTTCCGCCGGCAGCGTTACGACGCTAACGACAGCTCAGACTTTCCCGCATGCTGCGCCAGCCATTCGCTGATGCGCGCCTGCTGCTCGCCATTCAGCCACATGCCCTGTTTGGTACGGCGCCAGATGGCGTCATCCAGGCTGCGCACCCATTCATGCTCAACCAGATACTTCAGCTCGGCTTCATAAAACTCATGGCCAAAATCTTCTCCCAGATCGCTCAGGGCGCTGGCTTCCTTCAGGATCCACTCGCTGTTGCTCCCGTAGGTGCGGGCATAATGGCGGGCCAGTGATTCGCTGATGAACGGGAAGCGACGGCGCAGTTTTGCCGCGTAGTCGTCGCGGTCGCCGCCGATATCGCCGCCGGGGAGCACCGCGGTTTTGGTCCATGCCGGGCCGATCCCTTTGTAATAGGGGGTCAGTTTTTCCAGCGCGTGCTCGGCCAGTTTGCGATAGGTGGTCAGCTTCCCGCCGAAGACGGAGAGCAGCGGCGCCTGGCCGTTCTCATCGTGAATATCCAGCGTGTAGTCGCGGGTGATCGCCTGCGGCGAATCCGACTCGTCGTCGCACAGCGGACGGACGCCGGAGTAGGTCCAGACGATATCGTCCTGGCTGAGGGTCTTTTTAAAGTGCGCGTTATAGACGTTCAGCAGGTAATTAATCTCTTTATCATCAATGGCCACCGCTTTCGGATCGCCCTTATACTCGACGTCCGTCGTGCCGATGATGGAGAACTCATCCATCCACGGGATAACAAACACAATACGTTTATCTTCGTTTTGCAGAATGTAGGCCTGCTTCTGGGTATGTACCCGCGGCACCACGATGTGGCTGCCCTTAATCAGGCGGATACCGTAAGGCGAGCGCAGATGCATCCCTTCGTCGAAGAACTGTTTGACCCATGGACCGGTGGCATTGACCAGACCGCGCGCCTTCCAGGTAAACTTCTCGCCGCTATCAATATCTTCCGCTTCCACCACCCACAGGCCATTCTCTCGTTTTGCCGAGATGGCGCGAGTGCGGGTGCGTACTTCGCCGCCTTTGCGGACGACCATCTGCGCGTTGGCCAGCACCAGGCGGGCATCGTCGACCCAGCAGTCGGAATATTCGAAACCGCGCACAATTTCCGGCTTAAGTACCGATTCTGCGCCAAAACGCAAGCCGGTGGATCCCGGCAGGCTGGTGCGTTTGCCCAGATGATCGTACATAAACAAGCCGATACGGATCATCCATGCTGGACGCAGATGCGGGCGATGAGGGAGACGAAAGCGCATCGGGAAGGCGATATGCGGGGCCATTTTTAACAGCACTTCGCGTTCGGCCAGCGCTTCGCTGACCAGGCGGAACTCATAGTGTTCGAGGTAGCGTAGCCCGCCGTGGATCAGTTTGGAACTGGCGCTGGAGGTGGCGCAGGCGAGATCGCGCGCTTCCAGCATCAGTACGGATAAACCACGCCCGGCGGCATCTGCCGCGATACCGGCACCGTTGATGCCTCCGCCTATCACAATCAGATCTTTGGTTTCCACGTTCTTACCCTCTCACACTTTCGTTTAAGCTCACAAATGCTCGATATCGCTCACTATAGCAAACAAACGCGCTTTTGGTAACATCAAAAAAACATTTTGGAGTGATGGGTGTAACATATTGGCGTTTCTTTACCGCCTGACGGTACACTACAGGGTAAAATTGGGCCGGCCATCGCCCGTCATGACGAGAAAGAGAAGAGAACCATGGAACAGTTTGAATGTATCAACGTTGAAGAAGCGCACCAGAAACTGCATCAGCAGACGGCGGTTTTGGTCGATATCCGCGATCCGCAAAGCTATGCGATGGGCCATACGCCGGGCGCGTTTCATCTGACCAACGATACGCTGGGCGCGTTTATGCGTGATCACGACTTTGACACGGCGGTGATGGTGATGTGCTATCACGGCAACAGCAGCAAGGGCGCCGCGCAGTATCTGCTGCAGCAGGGGTTTGATAAGGTCTACAGCGTTGACGGCGGGTTCGACGCCTGGCATCGCCATTTCCCGGCGGAAGTGGCGCACGGGACGTTTTAACGACTGGCAGGTATACTATCTCCCTTTGTGTGGAATAAGCGATTCGCTGCATGTTAATGATTACCTCTTTTGCCAACCCGCGCGTGGCCCAGGCGTTTGTCGATTATATGGCGACGCAGGGGATTATCCTGACTATCCAGCAGCACACCCAGAGCGACGTCTGGCTGGCTGATGAGAGCCAGGCCGGGCGCGTCAGGGCTGAGCTGGCGCGTTTTCTCGAAAACCCGGCGGACCCGCGCTATCTGGCGGCGAGCTGGCAGTCCGGGCAGACCAATAGCGGGTTGCGCTATCAGCGCTTTCCTTTCTTTGCCACGCTGCGGCATAACGCCGGCCCGTTCACCTGGGCGATTCTGCTAATCTGCATCGCGGTATTCATCCTGCAAAATCTGCTGGGCGATCAGCCGGTGATGATTTGGCTGGCCTGGCCCTACGATCCTTCGCTGCAGTTCGAAGCCTGGCGCTATTTCAGCCATGCTTTCATGCATTTCTCGCTGATGCATATTCTCTTCAACCTGCTATGGTGGTGGTATCTCGGCGGCGCGGTGGAAAAGCGCATCGGCAGCGGCAAGCTGGTGGTGATCACCGTCATCAGCGCCCTGCTGAGCGGCTTTGTGCAGCACCAGTTTAGCGGCCCGTGGTTTGGCGGCCTGTCGGGCGTGGTCTACGCGCTGATGGGCTATGTCTGGCTGCGGGGCGAGCGCGATCCGCAGAGCGGTATTTATCTGCAGCGCGGGTTAATACTCTTCTCTTTAGTGTGGTTAATTGCTGGCTGGTTTGATGTTTTCGGCATGGCGATCGCCAACGGCGCGCACGTGGCTGGTCTGGCGACCGGTCTGGCGATGGCGTTTGTCGATACCTTGCATGGGCGAAAACGCGCATAAAGACTTACCGACAGGGGTCGGGTAGGCGACATTTTTCCAGGGATATTTCATGAAACAAACACAACGTCATGACGCCATTATCGAGCTGGTAAAAAAACAGGGTTACGTCAGCACGGAAGAGCTGGTTGAGCAGTTTGCGGTCAGCCCGCAGACCATCCGCCGCGACCTGAACGATTTAGCCGAACAGAAAATGATCCTCCGCCACCACGGCGGCGCGGCGCTGCCCTCCAGCTCGGTGAACACCTCCTGGCACGATCGCAAAGCGACCCAGACGGCGGAGAAAGAGCGTATCGCCCGGCGGGTGGCCAGCGAGATCCCGGACGGGGCGACGCTGTTTATCGATATCGGCACCACGCCGGAAGCGGTGGCGCACGCCCTGCTCGATCACAACGATCTGCGGATTGTGACCAATAACCTTAACGTCGCCAACACGCTGATGGTGAAAGAGGACTTCCGCATTATTCTTGCCGGCGGCGAACTGCGCAGCCGCGACGGCGGGATCATCGGAGAAGCTACCCTCGACTTTATCTCGCAGTTCCGTCTCGACTTCGGCATTCTCGGCATCAGCGGCGTCGACAGCGATGGCTCGCTGCTGGAGTTTGATTATCATGAAGTGCGCACCAAGCGCGCGATCATTGAGAATTCACGCCACGTGATGCTGGTGGTGGACCATACTAAGTTTGGCCGTAACGCGATGGTCAACATGGGCAGCATCAGCATGGTCGATGCGGTCTATACCGACGTGCTGCCCCCGGCGGGCGTGCTGAAGGTCATTACCGATAACAACCTCCAGCTCGAGCTGTGCTAAACGGCAACGGCGTCGTCAGACGCCGTATCCCATCATCTTAAGCAGCTGCTGGGCATGCTGCACCGCGTCCTGACGGTGGGCGACGCCCAGTTTCTGATACAGATTGCGAATGTGGGTCTTGATAGTGGTGGCCGCCACGTCAAGCTCGCCGGCAATCTGCTCGTTGCTGTAGCCGGAATAGATTAAGCCAAGCACCTGCCATTCGCGCTGGGTCAGCGGGCTGGTGCGGATAAGCTCTGGCACCTCCGGGTGATTCAGCAGCCGCTCGACGAACCCTTCGTCAAAGTGGGCGAATTTGTGGCGATGATGTTGGTTGATGTCGCGCAGAATACGCTGGGCGCGATGCTGCTCCAGCTCCGGCAGGGTGTTCAGCTGGATCAGCTGGCGCAGCTGCTGGGCCATCGCCTCGCCCTCAATCACAAAGTGATTGATAAAGCCGGTGCGGTTGGCGAGCGTCAGGGCTTCCAGCAGGGCTTTCTGCGCTTCGCTCTTGCGTCCTGCCTGCCAGTACAGCTGGTTGAGCAGCAGCAGGTTGCGGTTGAGATCGCTCATCAAACGCAGCGAACGCGCATTTTCGTTCAGCTCTTCCAGCACCATTTCCGCGGGTTCGAAATCGCCCAGCAGGATCTGCGCGCGGGCAATATTGCGCCATTGGCTCTGCAGGAAGTGGTTATTGGCGAATTCCGGCTTCGGCGTCTGGCGCAGCCAGTTGGCCGCCGCGGTTTTATCGCCGGTCATCTGCCAGTAGATCACCCGCACCTTGTCGGCGTTGGAGACCCAGTCGCTGTGATAGTGACCATTACCGAGCAGGTTCTCCAGTCGGTTCAGGTGGCTGCGGGCATTATCCAGATCGCCGCGCGCTAGCGAGCATTGCACCATGAGCGCCAGGCACTGCAGCTGCTGCTGTGGTTGATAAGTTGAGAGAACCTCCATCCCCTGACGGGCGCAGGCTTCAGCTTCGTCGAGGCGCGCCCATGCCCACAGCAGCTGAGAGCGGATGCGCAACAGGAACTCATGCATCGGCAGCTGCTCAAGATGCTGTTCGCGTACCAGCTGGAAGGCTTTCTCCTGGCTCTCCCAGGCGGCCTGCAGGAAGCCCTGGGCGAACAGAATTTCGCTTTGCTGAATGATGCTCCACAGGGCGTAATGCCACACGTCGTGACGGCGGGCCATCTGTTCGGTCTGCTGCATCACGGCGAGAGATTTGGTCAGTTTACCCTTACAGTGGAGGACTTCGCCATGTACCGAGGTGGCGACGATGCGGCTGTAATAGTTGGCCAGCGGCAGCTCTTCCAGGGCCACCATCGACAGACGTTCCGCCTCGTCCTGGTCGCCGTCGTTAATCGCCACCTGCGCGCGCAGGGCGTTGAAATCGCCATGCATCGCGGTATCCATTTCGACGCTCATCTCCTGCTCGGCGCGCGCCAGCAGGGTGTTGACTTCGCTGTAGCGATGCTGGCTCTGCATCAGCCAGGCCTGCAGCAGGATCAGGCGCGGATTTTCCAGCAGATTTGACCAGGGCAGCGCCGACAGCGACTGCTCCAGCAGGCCCAGTTCGCTATGGTTAAACATGCCCCAGGCGTGATTGAGCAAGATATCGCGCAGCATTTTGGCATCGCCGGCCGCCAGCGCATGGTGGATGGCCTCGCTGGGGAAGCCTTGCGCCATCCAGCTTTCCGCCGCGGCGCGGTGGATCTCCGGCAGTTCAACCGCCAGCTCCCACTGACAGCGCTGGCGCAGGAAACTGCCAAACAGCGGGTGATAGCGGAACCATTCGCCGGAATCATCCATCCGCTGCAGGAACAGCCCCTGACGTTCGATCTCCTCCAGCTGCATCTGGCCATTCTCTTCGCCGGTGACGCGAACGATTAACGCGTCGTTCATTGAGCGCAGCAGCGAACTCTTCAGCAAAAAATTGCGCGTGCGGGCGTCGACGTTATCCAGCACTTCATCCACCAGATAATCCGACAGATGGCTGGCGTTAATCCCGGCGAGTCGGCGGGCGGAGTGTTGGGCGGAGGAGTTATTCTGGCGGGCGGAGAGGGCGATGAGCTGCAGCGCGGTGGCCCACCCGGCGACGTCGTCGCACAGCCGGCTGCTGTCGTCGGCTTCGATAGGCGACGTCAGACGGCAGTCGAAAAATTGTTTCGCTTCCTGGTGGGTAAAGGCCAGCTGCTGGCTGCCAATCTCCAGCAGCTGATCGCGGACGCGCAGGTTGGCAATCCCCAGCTGCGGCAGGTTCCGCGACAGGACCACGAGGGTCATATTCTCCGGCTGATGGCGGAGGAAAAAGCGCATCGCGTCATGGATCACCGGATTATTGATCAGATGGTAATCATCAATGACGAGGTACAGCGGGCGCTGCCAGTCGGCGAGTTCAATAAACAGCTGCGCAAAAAGAGAGGAGAGGCTGGCGTACTGGCGCTTTTGCACCATCGCTTCACTGGCCGCGCAGTGGTTGCCGGTGGCCTGCTGGATCGCCGCGATCAGATAACTGGCAAAACGCTCCTGCTGGTTGTCGCCTTCGTCCAGCGAAAACCACCCAAGATCGTTTTTACCTGCGGCCCACTGAGAAATGAGCGTTGTTTTACCGTACCCGGCAGGACTGGTGATCAGCACGAGACGATAATTGTTCGCGCCGGAAAGTTTCGCCAGTAAACGCTCACGAACCACGGTGTGTTCAAGGCGGACCGGACGACTTAATTTGGACGGAATCAACATAGTTCTACATTTCGCTGTGCAAGAGAGAGGTTGCGATTTTTTTTGCGCTTCGTAATTAATATCTAATAAGGTCGGTGATTATGAAATTTATTGCAAGTTATGTCCGAAGTTTATGCTCTTGAATTTGCTCTATGTCACAAATTTCGACATTGGTTGCGAATGGGGAAAAATCGCAGGCAGGACTCGTCATCAGCGGTTTTTAGCCGGTGGTGAGCGGAGCGGGGAGAGATTAATTTTATGTCTGAAGTAGTTGTTTGTTTTTATTAAATTATTGTCAGTGATTTCTTAGAAGTAATCTTTTTTGCGGGTTAATGTGATGAAATGTGCTTATTTTCCCGGAGGTCTCTATTTATTTTTTTAATAACCCTGCGAAGGGCGGGAAAATTTTTGCCGCGTATTGGCCTGTAACAAATTTTTGGTCGGCAGAAATGGCATCTCGACTGTCATACTGCGGTGATTTTTACAGCATATTTTGGCCTTCTCACCCACACTATAGTGGTCAGGATCACACTTTTCGCTCATCCCCGGCACTCCTCCCTGTCTAATCCCCGTCGGGATGAGGACGATGAATCGGGAGGTCGGCACACTAGCGCCATCGTTTTAGTAAAGGACCCGGATCTCATTATGTCACAGACTTCATTTAACAAAGCTCAGTTTCAGGCTGCACTGACGCGTCAGTGGCAGCGTTTTGGTTTACAGTCCGCTTCCGAGATGACGCAGCGTCAATGGTGGCGCGCCGTCAGCGGAGCGCTGGCGGAACTTCTGTCGGCGCAGCCGGTGGCAAAACCAGCGCAAGGACAGCGTCACGTTAACTACATCTCGATGGAGTTTCTGATTGGCCGCCTGACCGGCAACAACCTGCTCAACCTGGGCTGGTACGAGGGCGTGAGCGACGCGCTGAAAGGCTATGACGTCAACCTCACCGATCTGCTGGAAGAAGAGACCGACCCGGCGCTGGGTAACGGCGGCCTGGGCCGTCTGGCAGCCTGCTTCCTCGACTCCATGGCGACCGTGGGGCAGTCGGCGACCGGTTACGGCCTCAATTACCAGTATGGTCTGTTCCGCCAGTCCTTTGACGACGGCCAGCAGAAGGAAGCTCCGGACGACTGGGGCCGCAGCAGCTACCCGTGGTTCCGCCATAACGACGCGCTGGATGTCCAGGTCGGTATCGGCGGCAAAGTCAGTAAAAACGGCGAGTGGCAGCCGGCGTTCGTCATTACCGGCGAAGCCTGGGACCTGCCGGTGCTAGGCTATCGCAACAACGTCGCCCAGCCGCTGCGTCTGTGGCAGGCCAAACATGCTCATCCGTTTAACCTGACCAAATTCAACGACGGCGATTTCCTGCGCGCCGAGCAGCAGGGCATCGACGCGGAAAAACTGACCAAGGTGCTGTACCCGAACGACAACCATCAGGCCGGTAAAAAACTGCGCCTGATGCAGCAGTACTTCCAGTGCGCTTGCTCAGTGGCCGATATCCTGCGTCGTCATCATCTGGCAGGCCGCAAGCTGGCCGAGCTGGCGGATTACGAAGTGATCCAGCTGAACGATACGCACCCGACCATCGCCATCCCGGAGCTGCTGCGCGTGCTGATCGACGAGCACCAGTTGAGCTGGGATGACGCCTGGGCGATCACCAGCAAAACCTTTGCTTACACCAACCATACCCTGATGCCGGAAGCGCTGGAGTGCTGGGATGAGAAGCTGGTGAAAGCGCTGCTGCCGCGCCATATGCAGATCATTAAAGAGATTAACGACCGCTTTAAACTGCTGGTGGACAAAACCTGGCCGGGCGATAAGCAGGTCTGGGCGAAACTGGCGGTGGTGCATAACAAGCAGGTGCGGATGGCCAACATGTGCGTGGTGGGCGGTTTTGCCGTCAACGGCGTAGCGGCGCTGCACTCGGACCTGGTGGTGAAAGATCTGTTCCCGGAATATAACCAGCTGTGGCCGAACAAATTCCATAACGTGACCAACGGCATCACACCGCGCCGCTGGATCAAGCAGTGCAACCCGGCGCTGGCCACGCTGCTGGATGAGACGCTGAAAAAAGAGTGGGCCAATGACCTTGACCAGCTGATCAATCTGGAAAAATACGCTGACGATGCGGCGTTTCGTCAGACCTATCGCGATATTAAGCAGGCCAACAAAGTTCATCTGGCCGAGTTTGTGAAGCAGCGTACCGGGATTGAGATCAACCCGCAGGCGATTTTCGACATTCAGATCAAACGTCTGCACGAGTACAAGCGTCAGCACCTCAACCTGCTGCATATCCTTGCGCTGTACAAAGAGATCCGCGAAAACCCGCAGGCCGATCGCGTACCGCGCGTCTTCCTGTTCGGCGCTAAAGCGGCGCCGGGCTACTATCTGGCGAAGAACATTATTTTCGCCATCAACAAGGTAGCGGAAGCGATCAACAACGACCCGAAAGTCGGCGATAAGCTGAAAGTGGTCTTCCTGCCGGACTACTGTGTTTCGGCTGCGGAAAAACTGATCCCGGCGGCAGATATCTCCGAGCAGATCTCCACCGCGGGCAAAGAAGCCTCTGGCACCGGCAACATGAAACTGGCGCTGAATGGCGCGCTGACCGTCGGGACGCTGGATGGCGCCAACGTGGAAATCGCCGAGCAGGTCGGTGAAGAGAACATCTTTATCTTCGGCCACACGGTAGAAGAAGTGAAAGCCCTGAAAGCGAAAGGCTACGATCCGCTGAAATGGCGTAAAAAAGACAAACTGCTTGATGCGGTGCTTAAGGAGCTGGAGAACGGCACCTATAGCAACGGCGACAAGCATGCCTTCGACCAGATGCTGCACAGCCTGCTGCAGGGCGGCGACCCGTATCTGGTGCTGGCCGATTTCGAAGCCTACGTGGCGGCGCAAAAACGGGTAGATGAGCTGTATCGCGACCAGGAGGCCTGGACCCGCGCGACAATTCTCAACACCGCGCGCTGCGGCATGTTCAGCTCCGACCGCTCGATCCGCGATTATCAGCAACGTATCTGGCAGGCGAAACGCTAAAGGAAGGCCTATGGAGAGTAAACGCCTCGATAATGCCGCGCTGGCGGCGGGCATCAGCCCCAGCTATATCAACGCGCACGGCAAGCCGCAGTCTATTGCGGCTGTCACCAAACAGCGTCTACTGGATGCGATGCATCGCTCAACCGCCGCCACGAAAGTGGCGGTTAACCCGCTGCCGAACGTGAAGATCTTCACCCACGGCAAAACAATGTCGCTGCCGGTGGCAGGACGCGGTGAGTATCAGTGGATCCTGACCACTGAGGACGGTAAGCAGTATCAGGGTAAAACCCGCGGCGGCGAGACGCTGCCGCTGCCGGCCAAACTGCCGGAAGGGTATCACTCCCTGACGCTCACCCAGGAGGGGGAGCGCTGGCACTGCCGGACCATCGTCGCTCCGGCCCGCTGCTATGAGCCGCAGCCGCTGAAAGAGGGGAAAAAGCTGTGGGGCACCTGCGTGCAGCTGTATACCCTGCGGTCGGAGAAAAACTGGGGGATCGGCGATTTTGGCGATCTGCGCGCCATGCTGCCGGAAATCGCCCGCCGCGGCGGGTCGTTTATTGGTCTCAACCCGATCCATGCCCTCTATCCGGCGAACCCGGAGAGCGCCAGCCCCTATAGCCCGTCTTCACGTCGCTGGCTGAACGTTATCTACATCGACGTCAATGCGGTTGACGATTTCCAGCATAGCGAAGAGGCGCAGGCGTGGTGGCAGTCCGCAGCGACGCAGCAGGCCTTGCAGGCGGCGCGGCAAACGGATGATGTGGACTATACCGCGGTCACCACGCTGAAAATGACCGCGCTGCGTATGGCGTGGAAACGATTCTCTCGTCGTGAAGATGAGCAGATGACGGCGTTCCGCGAGTTTGTTCTGCGTGAAGGGGAAAGCCTTTACTGGCAGGCCGCTTTCGATGCGCTGCACGCCTGGCAGGTTCAACAGGACCCGCTGCGTTGGGGCTGGCCGGCCTGGCCGAAGGCCTTTCAGGATATCGACAGCCCGGAGGTGAAAGCCTTCTGCGTCGAGCATGAGGACGACGTCAGTTTCTATCTCTGGCTGCAGTGGCTGGCCTGGAGCCAGTTTGCCGCCTGCTGGGAAACCAGCCAGCGCGATGGGATGCCGATCGGCCTCTACCGCGATCTGGCGGTGGGCGTCGCCGAAGGCGGGTCGGAGACCTGGTGCGACCGTGAGCTGTACTGCCTGAAAGCGTCCGTGGGCGCGCCGCCGGATATTCTGGGTCCGCTGGGGCAGAACTGGGGCCTGCCGCCGATGGATCCGCATATTATTGCCGCTCGCGCCTATGAGCCGTTTATCGACCTGCTGCGCGCCAATATGCAGAACTGCGGCGCGTTGCGCATCGATCACGTGATGTCAGTGCTGCGTCTGTGGTGGATCCCCTATGGTGAAACCGCCGACCATGGCGCTTACGTTCAGTATCCCGTCGACGATCTGCTGTCGCTTCTGGCGCTGGAAAGCCAGCGTCATCGCTGCATGGTGATCGGCGAAGATCTGGGCACGGTACCGGTGGAGATCGTCAGCAAGTTACGCAACAGCGGCGTCTATTCTTATAAGGTGCTCTATTTTGAGAGCGATGCAGAGAAAACGTTCCGCGCGCCGGCGCTGTACCCGGAGCAATCAATGGCTGTGGCGACGACGCACGACCTGCCCACCCTCCGCGGCTACTGGGAAAGCGGCGATCTGACGTTAGGTAAAGCGCTGGGTCTCTATCCTGATGAGGTGGTGCTGCGCGGCCTGTACCAGGACCGTGAGCTGGCGAAACAAGGGCTGCTGGATGCGCTGCATAAGTACGGCTGTCTGCCCAAGCGTGCCGGTCATAAGGCCTCCCTGATGAGCATGACGGGGATCCTCAACCGGGGGATGCAACGTTATATTGCCGACAGCAACAGCGCCCTGCTGGGCCTGCAGCCGGAAGACTGGCTGGAGATGGCGTCGCCGGTCAATATTCCGGGCACCAGCACCGAGTACCCGAACTGGCGCCGGAAGCTTTCCGTCACCCTTGAGCAGATGTTTGCCGATGAACAGGTCAATAAGCTGATTAAGGATCTGGATAAACGGCGCAAGGCGGCGAGCAAAAAAGCCGCCTCCTGATGACTCCCCGCCGCGCGCTCCTCTGCGCGGCGAAGAGGATGTCCGATAAAAAAGGCCGGTCCGCATCATGCGGACCGGCCTTTTTCTGTGGCGGGAGTAACCTTAGACCACCATCCCCAGCAGCAGACAGCCTACCAGGCCGCAGACCGAGATAATGGTTTCCAGCACCGACCAGGACCTGATGGTCTCGCCGATGGTCAGGTTAAAGTACTCTTTGAACAGCCAGAAGCCCGGATCGTTCACGTGGGAGAAGATAACGCTGCCGGAGCCAACCGCGATAACCATCAGCTCAGGGCTGACGCCGGTGGTGGCGATCAGCGGCGCGGCGATCCCGCCCGCGGTGATGGCGGCAACGGTCGCCGAACCCAGCGCGATACGCAGTACCGCGGCGATGGACCATGCCATAAACAGCGGAGACATATTCGATTCGTGCATGATAGAAGCGATGTATTTATCCATGCCGCTATCCACCAGCACCTGTTTGAAGGCGCCGCCGCCGCCGATGATCAACAGCATCATGGCGATGATTTTAATAGAAGAGGTCAGGGTGTCGTTGATCTGCTCCATGGAGCGGCCGCGGTTCAAACCGAAGGTGAACAGGGCGATCAGTACCGCAATCAGGGTGGCCATGACCGGGTCGCCGAAGAATTCGGCAATCGGCAGGAAGGCGTGGCCCTTCGGCAGGATCATCTCGGCCACGGCGCGCATCGCCATCAGGATCACCGGAACCAGCGAGGTCCAGACGCTGACGCCAAAGCCAGGCATCTCTTCTTCAGTGAACACTTTCGGGTTATGCAGGCCTTCCGGGATCGGCTTATCAATGCCTTTCAGGAAACGGGCGAAAACCGGGCCGGCGAGAATAACCGTCGGGATAGCCAGAATGGTGCCGTAGAGCAGCGTTTTACCCATATCGGCGTGGAAGATGGTGGCGATCGCGGTCGGACCCGGGTGCGGCGGCAGGAAGCCATGGGTGACGGAGAGCGCGGCAGCCATCGGTACGCCGACGTACAGCAGCGGAATACGGGCCGAGGCGGCGATGGTAAACACCAGCGGCAGCATCAGTACGAAGCCCACTTCATAGAACAGGGCGAAACCGACGGTGAAGCCGGTCAGGACCACCGCCCATTGAATATGCTTCTTACCGAACTTATTGATAAGCGTGGTGGCGATACGCTGAGCGCCGCCGCAGTCTGCCAGCAGCTTACCGAGCATAGCGCCGAAGCCCATGATCAGCGCGAGGCTGCCAAGGGTGCCGCCAACGCCGTTTTTGATGGAAACGATCACTTTATCCAGTGGCATACCCTGCATTAATCCGACGGCGAGCGCCACCAGAACCAGCGCAATGAAGCCGTTCATTTTGAAACGGATCATTAACAGCAATAACAGGGCAACCCCGATAGCAACGATGACTAATGGCATGATTTACCTGGCCTTAATTTGTTATGGGTAACGTCAAAGTTTGAACCTGTAGAGCATCCGCTCCGTCAGGGAGCAAAATAGTCTGGCACCGTAAACGCTTGCATTATCCTTACCCAGAGAAAGGATAGCTGGCTATTTTTTTGCCGGTGGTGCCTGAAGTGGATGATACGGGTAACATGTGAGGGTTGAGAATCACCTGACCGGGGAAAATGTTAAATATGAGACTTAAGTCATACTCTTTCCCCGGTTTTTGCCGGTCGTTTAGTAAGAGATGTTGCGCGGTAACACAGAAAGGAGCAAGGAGAGCCGGCGACAGGGTGCCGCCGGAGGAAAGGCTTAGTAGTAGGAGTGCTCGCCGCGCTGGTGCTCGGTCAGATCGCGAACCCCTTTCAGCTCTGGAAACTCGTTCAGCAGCTGTTTTTCAATACCTTCTTTCAGGGTTACGTCGACCATCGAGCAGCCATTGCATCCGCCGCCGAACTGCAGGATAGCCAGACCGTCGTCGGTGATCTCCATCAGCGACACGCGACCGCCGTGGCCGGCCAGCTGCGGGTTAATCTGCGACTGCAGCAGGTACTCGACGCGCTCCATCAGCGGGGCATCGTCAGCGACTTTGCGCATTTTGGCGTTCGGCGCTTTCAGGGTCAGCTGCGAGCCAAGCTGGTCGGTGACGAAATCAATTTCAGCGTCTTCCAGATAGGGCGCGCTGAGCTCATCGACATAGGCGGTCAGCTGTTCAAATTTCAGCGCCGTGTCGGTGTCTTCCACCGCATCCGGTGGGCAGTAGGATACGCCGCACTCAGCGTTTGGGGTGCCGGGATTAATCACAAATACGCGAATTTGCGTCCCTTCTTCCTGATTTACCAGCAGTTTGGCAAAGTGCGCTTGTGCAGCATCGGAAATACGGATCATAGCGTTGGCCTAATAGTTGACTATTTTACTGGGTTATAATACGCCCATCAGCGGGGGTCTACAAGGTACGGCATATACACCATACCTGAACCGTCGCGGCGCCGTTTCGCAAAAGCAGGCGGGATATCTCGGCGACGGTGCTGCCGGTCGTGACGACATCATCCACCAGAGCGATATGGAGTCCCTGGACGGCAAATTCAAGCTGAAAGGCATTTTTCAGGTTCTGCCTGCGCAGGCGGGCATTGAGCGAATGCTGCACGGCGCCCGCTCGCTGGCGCGTCAGGCCGTCGCGACGCCAGACGCACCCACGCCAGCGGGCCAACGGTCGGCACAGCTCATCGCACTGATTATAACCCCGGCGCCAGCGGCGGCGATGCCACAGCGGCACGCCGACCAGCGCGTCTACCGGCGGCAAATCGTCGCGCTGTTTAAGGCGCAGCAGCAGCAGGCGCGCCAGGGCGGGGCCCAGTTCCGGACGATGGTGAAACTTCAGCTGCCGCACCAGGTCGCTCAGCGGCGAACGATAGTCATTGACCGCCACCATTCGATGCCAGGGCGGCGGCTTTTGCAGGCAGCGGCCGCAGGGATGCCGGGACATTGCCGCCGGCAGGCCGCACTGCGGGCAGAGCGGGGGGCAGGCGAGCAGGGCGCGGCTGCAGCGAGAGCAGATCCCCCAGCGGGCGACCGCCAGCGGCATTTGGCATAGCCAGCATAAGCTGTGTGCTGTTAGCATATTTGGCCTTCTGTCCAGTAAAAAAGAGAACGGTAACGGATGAACGACATCTGGTGGCAAACAATCGGCGAAGGTGATTGTCATCTTGTGCTGCTGCACGGTTGGGGACTGAACGCTCAGGTCTGGGATTGCATCACGCCGCAGCTGGCTTCGCATTTTACCCTTCACCTGGTGGACCTGCCTGGCTATGGCCGTAGCGGCGGGTTTGGGGCGATGTCACTGGAGGCGATGGCGCAGCGGGTGCTGGAGCAGGCTCCGCCTCAGGCGGTGTGGCTGGGCTGGAGCCTGGGCGGGCTGGTGGCCAGCCAGGTCGCGATTATGCGTCCGCAACGGGTGCAGGCGCTGGTAACGGTTGCCTCTTCCCCCTGTTTCGCGGCTCATGAGGACTGGCCCGGCATCAAGCCGGAGGTGCTGGCCGGATTTCAGCAGCAGCTGAGCGAGGATTTCCAGCGCACCGTCGAGCGGTTCCTCGCACTGCAAACCATGGGCACGGAGAGCGCCCGTCAGGATGCGCGGGCGTTAAAGCAGGCGGTGCTCTCGCTGCCGATGCCTTCCGCTGAGGCGCTGAACGGCGGTCTGGAGATCCTCAGAACCGTCGATCTGCGCCAGGCGCTGGTCGGGCTGCCGATGCCGTTTCTGCGGCTGTACGGTCGACTGGACGGGTTGGTGCCGCGCAAGATTGTCCCGCTGCTGGATAAGCTATGGCCGGAAAGCGAGTCAATTCTCTTTGACAAGGCAGCGCATGCGCCGTTTGTTTCCCATCCCGCAGCCTTTTGCGAGCCGCTGATGGCGCTCAAAAAACGGCTGGAGTAATTTTTTTTGCCGCGCCATGGTAAAAGGGCCATTCACAGCAATACTTAGGTTGTTACGGTGGTTGATTATTTCATTCCGCCACCGTGACCTACAATAACAACCTAATGGAGAGTAGAGGCTATGAAACTTGTTACAGGAATGGTTGCATCTCTGGTGATTGGCTGTCTTTCTTTTGGCGCATTCGCAGCGAAAGAGATCCAAAAAGAGGACGTGGCGAAGATGAATCTGACCAAGGTCGGCAGCATCACGACCTCAAGGACGACCTCGCCGATGGACGCCCGACGCGATCTGTCGAAAAAAGCTGATGAGCTGGGTGGAAAATACTTTGTGGTGATTGCCGGGCAGAAAAACGAAAAAACCGTTCACGCTAACGCTGACGTGTATAAATAATCCAGTCATAAAAAACGGGCCTGTTGGCCCGTTTTTCTCTGCTGTCACACTCGTTTTACCTCATGGCGCTGGCTGGCCTTACTCCCTTCATCGCAGCGCCCACCACTCCTGCTGGCACGCCGCTTTCCCTTCAGGACAGCTTTTACAGCTGCCGGAGAGGCAGCCCTCGCTCGTTTCGCTGATCCGTACCACCTTGCCCATGGCTTCCATGCGTTCGAGCATGGCGTCAATCAGCGGCTGAGGCGTCCGCAGGCGGGCGCTGAGCTGTTTCGCCTCCATGCGGCCCTGCAGGGCCAGCATATCGCGGACTTCCATTAACGACGCCACCGCTCCTCCTTAGTGGCAATCGCCAGCCGGGCTGGAACAGCAGGAGGTCGGCGTTTTCCGGGTGGCCAGCAGCGAGACGTCAACCCGGCTGCGCGCCCGACGCAGCAGACCGAAGAGCACCACGTTGAATAATACCACCGCCAGGATACACGCCAGGCTGTAGCGCGGATGGTCGCTAAAGCTGACGGTCTGGTAGTAGAGCGTCGAGAGCGAATAGGCGATATTCAGCCCCCACAGAATGGAGAAGGTCATCCAGCCGCGGCTCGATTCGCGGGCGATGGCGCCCATCACCGAGATGCAGGGGATGTAGAGCAGAACGAAGATCAGATAGCTGTAAGCCGCCGCGGCGCTGCCAAATTTACTGCCCATCACGCCCATCGCGCCGGTGGCCATTTCGCCATCGCCTTTGCTGGCTTCGATGGGGTTGGCCAGGACGCTGAGGCTGAAGGTGTCTTTCAGTCCCTGCCATGTCTCGTCGACGGCCGCCAGCAGTTCTTCGCCGAGGCTGAAGGTCTGCGGATTGAACTCCTCGTTCTGGATATCTTCGGCGGTATAGAGGGTGTTCAGCGTACCGACCACCACCTCCTTCGCCATCGCGCCGGTAAACAGGCCCACGGTGGCCTGCCAGTTATCTTCATGCACGCCGATCGGTTTAAACACCGGAGTAATGACCCGGCTCACCGAGGCCAGCGCGGAGTCGTTGATGTTGTCGACGACCTTACCGCTCAGCGAGAAGCTGTTCAGCGCGCTGAGGAAGATGCTGACAATGACGATCACCTTCCCGGCGCGCAGCACAAAGCCTTTCAGGCGCTGCCAGGTCTGGATAATCAGGCTCTTGATATGCGGGACGTGGTACACCGGCAGCTCCATCACGAACGGCGAGGCTTCGCCGCGCATAATGGTGTGCTTCAGCATCAGGCCGGTGAGAATGGCCATCACAATGCCCAGCACGTAGAGCGAGAAGACCGCCAGCGCGCCGTTCTGACCAAAGAACGCGGCCGCGAAGACGGCGAAGATCGCCAGCCGCGCGCCGCAGGACATAAACGGCGCCATCATAATGGTCATCAGACGTTCGCGCGGGGCGTCGAGGGTGCGGGCGCCCATCACCGACGGCACGTTACAGCCGAAACCGACAATCAACGGGACAAAGGATTTTCCCGGCAGGCCGAGAGCTTGCATCAGGCGGTCCATGACAAAGGCGGCGCGCGCCATGTAGCCGGAGTCCTCAAGGAAAGAGAGGAACAGATACATCATGCCGATCTGCGGCACCAGCGGCAGCACGGTGTTGATACCGCCGCCGATCCCCTGGGCGAGGAACACGGTCAGCCAGTCCGGGAAGTGCAGGGTGTAGCCCAGCCATTGAATACCGTGAATAAAGACCGCGACCGAGCCGGCGTCAAAAATCGGCTGCAGCGCGCCGCCGATGTTGATCGCCAGCAGGAACATCAGATACATGACAAAGAGAAAAATCGGCAACCCGAGGAAGCGGTTGAGGATCACCTTGTCCATCGCCGCGGTAAAGCGGCTTGGCTCGGCGGTCAGGGTGTTGCTGACGGCGTCGCAAATGGCGGCGATGGTCTGATAGCGCGCGTCAGCGATATGCAGCGCCGGGTCGTCGATCTCGTCGCTAAGATTCGCCAGGGCGATATCCAGTTTATCGGCGGCGTCGCCGGCATAGGCCCGGCTGTAGATGTCGCCCTCCAGCATCTGCAGACCGAGCCAGCGCCGTTGCTTGACCGGGATCTGCGCTGACATCTGCTGCGCCAGCAGGTCAGCTTCGCGCAGCAGCGGCTGCGGATAATGGACCAGCTCAATATCGCTGTTCGCCTGATGACGGTCGAGGGCAATCTTCAGCGCTTCGATCCCGCGTCCGCGGGTCGAAACCAGCGGAATGACCGGGCAGCCGAGGCGCGCGGCGAGGGCATCGATATCGATACGCACCTGCTGCTTTTTGG
This sequence comes from Klebsiella sp. PCX, assembly GCF_021869705.1. Taxonomy (NCBI): domain Bacteria; kingdom Pseudomonadati; phylum Pseudomonadota; class Gammaproteobacteria; order Enterobacterales; family Enterobacteriaceae; genus Klebsiella; species Klebsiella sp. PCX. The sequence goes on along the minus strand of NZ_CP091527.1, from coordinate 4,780,999 downwards.
CAATATCCAGCATGTTCAGCGCCACGACGCAGGGGATCCCCAGCTCAAGCAGCTGCAGCGTCAAATAGAGGTTTCGCTCGAGGTTGGAGGCGTCGACCACGTTAATCAGCATGTCGGCCTCGCCGCTGAGGATGTAGTGGCAGGCGATCTGCTCGTCCAGCGAGGTCTGCGAAGAGATGGTGGTCAGAGAGTAGGTCCCGGGGAGGTCAACCAGCGTGACATGGTGGTCAGTGGTGGCGAACACGCCCTCTTTACGCTCAACGGTGACCCCGGCCCAGTTGCCCACGCGCTGGCGGGCGCCGGTCAGTTGATTAAATAAAGTGGTCTTGCCGGAATTAGGATTACCAATTAAACCAACGGTTAATTTTTTCATATTTCAGACTCTTGTGCCGGGCCAGCCGTTATTGTGCAACCGCTTCCAGTTCGATTAAGGCGAGATCTTTTTTGCGTAATACCAGACTGACGCGTCGGGTTTCAATATGAACAGGATCGCCGAGCGGCGCCACGCGCACCACATGAAAAGAGGATCCGGGCAGCATGCCGAGGGAGAGCAATTTTTGACGGTATGCTGGGCTAATATCGCGGGAGAATCCAATGATTTTCCACGCACTATCAGGTGTGAATTGCATAGGGCCTACTTGTCTATCGCTAACCGAAGATGAATTGACCGGGCGTCGGGATGTCACCGCGCCGGATACCATAGCCAACGAAAAAAGAAAAAATCATTCTGAAAGTGATGATAATGAGAATGGTTTTTATCATCAATACATATGATGCGATCAACGCTATTTTTAAAGCGGAAATCACTTTTTTATTGATGTGCCGCAAAATCTGTCTGTGATCGAAAATGCACGAAATATTATTTCGGCGATCTAATGTTTAATTAAGGTTTCTTAAGTTAACGAAATGAAAATATTAATTTCGCTGTCTTCAGGCGTGGAATAAAAACAGGTTATCAGAAACAACTGAACCTGTTTTGCGCGTGATGGCGATGGCCTGGTCATGAAAAGAAAACTGCCCCTGAAAAGGGGCAGGGTGGGATTAGCGTTTTTTACCCATCGCCGCCGCGAGGGCATCCATCATCGCGCTGTTGCCGGCAGGCTGCGCGTCGCGACCGCGAGGTTTGGCGGCTTTCGCGGCCGGGCGGTTGCCCTGCGGGCGATCCTGACCGCCGCCGCGGCGGGCGTTGCTGTCGCCCGGCTGCTCGTCGAGACGCATGGTCAGGGCGATACGCTTACGCGGCAGATCGACTTCCATGACCTTGACCTTCACGATGTCGCCCGCTTTCACCACGGTGTGCGGATCTTCAACAAACTTGTCAGAAAGCGACGAAATGTGGACCAGTCCGTCCTGATGGACGCCGATATCGACAAATGCGCCGAAGTTGGTGACGTTGGTGACGGCCCCTTCCAGAATCATCCCCGGCAGCAGATCGTTCATGGTCTCTACGCCGTCGGCGAACTTCGCTGTCTTAAACTCCGGACGCGGGTCGCGGCCCGGTTTTTCCAGCTCTTTGATGATGTCGGTCACGGTCGGTACGCCGAACTTCTCATCGGTGAAATCCACGGCCTTCAGGTGGCGCAGCGCACTGCTATTGCCCATCAGATCTTTCAGCGCCTGCTGGGTAGCGGCCAGAATGCGTTCGACCACCGGGTAGGCTTCCGGGTGAACGGTGGAGGCATCCAGCGGGTTGTCGCCGTGGTTGATACGCAGGAAGCCGGCGCACTGTTCAAAGGCTTTCGGCCCCAGGCGGCTGACCTTCAGCAGCTGCTGGCGGTTCTGGAACTGGCCGTTCTCGTCGCGCCAGGCGACGATGTTCTGTGCCATCATGCGGGTCAGGCCGGCCACGCGGGTCAACAGCGGCACGGAGGCGGTATTCAGGTCAACGCCGACGGCGTTCACGCAGTCTTCCACCACCGCGTCCAGCTTACGCGCCAGCTGGGTCTGGCTGACATCGTGCTGATACTGGCCGACGCCAATGGATTTCGGGTCGATTTTCACCAGCTCGGCCAGGGGATCCTGCAGACGGCGGGCGATGGAGACCGCGCCACGCAGCGACACGTCGAGGTCAGGGAACTCCTGCGCCGCCAGCTCGGAGGCGGAGTAAACGGAAGCCCCGGCTTCGCTGACGATCACCTTCTGGGCGGTGACCTTCGGGAACTGTTTCTGCACGTCGAGGAAGAAACGCTCGGTTTCACGCGAGGCGGTGCCGTTGCCGATCGCCACCAGCTCGACGTTGTGCTTCTCGCACAGCGCCGCCACGACAACCGCCGCTTTAGCCGCCTGGCCGGTGTGGGGGTAGATGGTATCGGTGGCCACCAGTTTGCCGGTACCGTCAACCACGGCCACTTTCACCCCGGTGCGCAGGCCCGGGTCAAGGCCCATGGTAGCGCGCAGCCCGGCGGGCGCAGCCATCAGCAGGTCGTGCAGGTTGCGGGCGAAGACGTTAATAGCTTCGTCTTCGGCGCGCTCGCGCACAGTGCCCATCAGCTCGGTTTCGAGATGCATCAGGACTTTGATCCGCCAGGTCCAACTGACGACGCCTTTACGCCAGCTGTCCGCCGGGGCGTTATTCAGGCGCAGGCCCAGATGGTCGATAATAATCTGCTCGCCGTGGCTCTCTTTCGGCGGCTCGTCAAACTGCGGGTCAGCGTTTAAAGAGAGCTGCAGGACGCCTTCGTTGCGACCGCGGAACATCGCCAGCGCGCGATGCGACGGCACGGTGGCGATCGGTTCATGGTGATCGAAGTAGTCGCGGAATTTGGCGCCTTCCTCTTCTTTGCCGCTGACGACGGTGGAGACCAGGTGGGCGTTTTTCCACAGATAGTCACGGACCTTCGCCAGCAGCGCGGCGTCTTCGGCAAAACGCTCCATCAGGATATAGCGCGCGCCATCCAGCGCCGCTTTGCTGTCGGCCACGCCTTTATCGGCATCAATATATTTTGCGGCTTCCGTTTCCGGATCGTGGGACGGTTCGTTCCACAGCAGGTCAGCCAGCGGCTCCAGCCCGGCTTCGATGGCGATCTGCCCGCGGGTACGGCGCTTCGGCTTGTACGGCAGGTAGAGATCTTCCAGTTCAGTTTTGCTGAGCGTGGTGTTGATGGCTTTTTCCAGCGCGTCGGTCAGTTTGCCCTGTTCAGCGATGGATTTGAGGATCGCCTGACGACGGTCTTCCAGTTCGCGCAGATAGCCGAGGCGGGTTTCCAGATTACGCAGCTGCGTGTCATCCAGACCGCCGGTGACTTCTTTACGATAACGTGCAATAAACGGCACGGTGTTCCCTTCATCAAGCAGGCGAACGGCAGCTTCTACCTGTTCGGCTCTGGCCTGAAGTTCACCCGCAATAATGCGGCAGAGCGAATCATTCATCATGGCTTTTAATTCATCTTTAGGGTCAAAAATCAGGGACTAGTTATACGGACTGACGGCTGAAAATGCCAGTCGCGCCGGGCGTCTCTCGGAAAGTTCTTGTCTATTTAACGTATTCGATCTCGTTGACATACCAGCTGGCTTCGCCCGCCGGCGTGTTGACGATGGCCAGATCGCCAACCTCTTTTTTTAACAGTGCGCGCGCCATCGGCGAGTCGATGGAGATATAGTCTTTGCGGCCAAAAATTTCATCGTAACCGACGATGCGAAAGCGCTTGATATCGCCTTCATCGTTTTCAATCTCTACCCAGGCGCCGAAGAAGACTTTGCCCTCCTGCTGTGGGGAGTAATCGACGATCTTTAACTGTTCCAGACATTTGGTCAGATAGCGGACCCGGCGATCGATCTCGCGCAGGCGCTTTTTGTTGTACTGGTAATCCGCGTTCTCGCTGCGGTCGCCAAGGCTGGCGGCCCAGGTCACCTTTTTGGTCACTTCCGGGCGCTCCTGGCGCCACAGGTAGTCCATCTCCTGCTTCAGTTTTTCATATCCCTCGCGGGTGATCAGCGGCGTTTTCATCGTGAGTTCAACCTTCTGACAGTCTGTCGTTGCGCACAATTTGTAGCGCGTAATAATACCGACAGGATAAATACTGTGTCTTATGATTAAATGTATACTTAACCTGCTGTTAAATATGCTTTGTAACAATTTAGCCTGGAATATATACCAGATTTAGCTGGTGAGCGCGCCGGGCTTTTTTGAGAATACGCACTGACTATTGCAGTGAACCTTTGGGAGTACAAACAATGCAAGAGAATTATAAGATTCTGGTTGTGGATGACGACATGCGCCTGCGTGCGCTGCTCGAACGTTATCTGACCGAGCAGGGCTTCCAGGTTCGTAGCGTGGCGAACGCCGAACAGATGGATCGTCTGTTAACCCGCGAATCCTTCCACCTGATGGTGCTGGATCTGATGCTGCCTGGGGAAGATGGTCTCTCGATTTGCCGCCGTCTGCGCAGCCAGAGCAACCCGATGCCGATCATTATGGTGACGGCGAAAGGCGAAGAGGTTGATCGTATCGTGGGCCTGGAGATCGGGGCCGACGACTACATTCCGAAGCCGTTCAACCCGCGTGAACTGCTGGCCCGCATCCGGGCGGTGCTGCGCCGTCAGGCGAACGAGCTGCCGGGCGCGCCGTCGCAGGAAGAGGCGGTTATCGCCTTTGGTAAATTCAAACTGAACCTGGGCACCCGCGAGATGTTCCGTGAAGACGAGCCGATGCCGTTGACCAGCGGCGAGTTTGCGGTCCTGAAGGCGCTGGTAAGCCATCCTCGTGAGCCGCTGTCGCGCGATAAGTTAATGAACCTCGCTCGCGGCCGCGAATACTCTGCGATGGAGCGTTCCATCGACGTACAGATCTCCCGCCTGCGCCGCATGGTGGAAGAGGACCCGGCGCATCCGCGCTATATCCAGACCGTCTGGGGTCTGGGCTACGTCTTCGTCCCGGACGGTTCTAAGGCATGAAACGCGTGCGCTTTTCGCCGCGCAGCTCCTTTGCTCGCACGCTGCTCCTGATCGTCACCTTGCTGTTCGTCAGCCTGGTGACGACCTATCTGGTAGTACTGAATTTCGCGATCCTGCCAAGTCTCCAGCAGTTTAATAAAGTATTGGCCTACGAAGTGCGTATGCTGATGACTGATAAGCTGCAGCTGGAGGATGGCACCCAGCTGGTGGTGCCCCCGGCGTTTCGCCGTGAAATTTATCGCGAGCTGGGGATTTCGCTCTATTCCAATGAAGCGGCGGAAGACGCAGGCCTGCGCTGGGCGCAGCATTATGAATTCTTGAGCCAGCAGATGGCTCATCAGCTTGGCGGCCCCACTGAGGTGCGGGTGGAGGTCAATAAAAGCTCCCCCGTGGTGTGGCTGAAGACCTGGCTGTCGCCCAATATTTGGGTGCGGGTGCCGCTGACCGAGATCCATCAGGGCGACTTCTCGCCGCTGTTCCGCTATACCCTGGCGATCATGCTGCTGGCGATAGGCGGCGCCTGGCTGTTTATCCGTATTCAGAACCGCCCGCTGGTGGATCTGGAGCATGCGGCCCTGCAGGTCGGGCGCGGCATTATTCCGCCGCCGCTGCGCGAGTATGGCGCCTCCGAAGTGCGTTCGGTGACGCGCGCCTTCAACCACATGGCCGCGGGCGTGAAGCAGCTGGCCGACGACCGTACGCTGCTGATGGCTGGGGTCAGCCATGATTTACGGACTCCGCTGACCCGCATTCGTCTGGCCACCGAGATGATGGGCGAGCAGGACGGCTATCTCGCGGAGTCGATCAACAAAGATATCGAAGAGTGCAACGCCATCATCGAGCAGTTTATCGACTATCTGCGCACCGGGCAGGAGATGCCGATGGAGCTGGCGGATCTGAATGCGGTGCTGGGGGAAGTGATCGCTGCGGAGAGCGGCTATGAGCGGGAGATCGCTACCGCCCTGCAGGCCGGCGAAATTCCGGTACGCATGCATCCTCTGTCTATCAAGCGCGCGCTGGCGAATATGGTGGTCAACGCGGCCCGCTATGGCAATGGCTGGATCAAGGTCAGCAGCGGCAGCGAAGCGAGCCGGGCCTGGTTCCAGGTAGAAGATGACGGACCTGGGATTAAACCTGAGCAGCGAGAGCACCTGTTTCAGCCGTTTGTACGCGGCGACAGCGCCCGCAGCACCAGCGGCACCGGGCTGGGGTTGGCGATTGTTCAGCGTATTATCGATAATCACAACGGGCGGCTGGAGATTGGCTCCAGCGAACGCGGCGGGTTACTGATCCGCGCCTGGCTGCCGGTGCACCGGGTGCTGGCGCCGATGAAACAGGCCAAAGAGAGCTGATCGCGCCCGCGGTTGGTTGGTCAGAACGCTGCACAATAAAAAGCCGGGCAAGCCCGGCTTTTTCATCTTTGCGCCCGTTAGCGCTGCGGCCCTGCCGCCACCAGCGCGGCGCCCGCTGGCGTATCGGTATACTTCTCAAAGTTCTCAATAAACAGCTTCGCCAGCTGGTCGGCTTTTTCCTGCCACTGCTCCGGGGAACCATAGGTGCTGCGCGGATCGAGGATCTGGGGATCCACGCCCGGGAGGGCCGTCGGGATCTGCAGGTTAAACATCGGCAGGGTAAAGGTCTCCGCGTTGTCCAGCGAGCCATTGAGGATGGCGTCGATGATGGCGCGGGTATCTTTAATCGAGATGCGCTTGCCGGTGCCGTTCCAGCCGGTATTGACCAGATAAGCCTGCGCGCCGGCCGCCTGCATGCGTTTGACCAGCACTTCGGCGTACTGTGTCGGGTGCAGCGACAGGAAGGCGGCGCCGAAGCAGGCGGAAAAAGTTGGCGTGGGTTCGGTCACGCCGCGCTCGGTGCCGGCCAGTTTGGCGGTAAACCCGGACAGGAAATGGTACTGCGTCTGATCGGCGGTCAGGCGGGAGACCGGCGGCAGTACGCCGAACGCATCGGCCGTCAGGAAGATCACTTTGGTGGCGTGACCCGCTTTGGAGACCGGTTTGACGATATTATCGATATGGTCGATGGGGTAGGAGACGCGGGTGTTTTCGGTCTTTGAGCCGTCATCGAAATCGATTGTCCCGTCGGCGCGCACTACTACGTTTTCCAGCAGGGCGTTACGGCGAATGGCGTGATAGATATCCGGCTCGGCCGCTTCAGAGAGCTTGATGGTCTTGGCGTAGCAGCCCCCTTCGAAGTTAAACACCCCGTCGTCATCCCAGCCATGTTCGTCATCGCCAATCAGGCGGCGTTTCGGGTCGGTGGAGAGGGTGGTTTTGCCGGTGCCTGAGAGGCCGAAGAAAATGGCGACATCGCCTTTCTCGCCCACGTTGGCAGAACAGTGCATGGAGGCGATGCCCTTCAGCGGCAGCAGGTAGTTCATGATCGAGAACATCCCTTTCTTCATCTCGCCGCCGTACCAGGTGCCGCCGATCAGCTGAATGCGCTCGGTGAGGTTGAAAGCGATGAAGTTTTCCGAGTTCAGGCCCTGCTCTTTCCACTGCGGGTTGGTGCACTTCGCGCCGTTCATCACGATGAAGTCGGGCGTGAATTCCGCCAGCTCTTCGTCGCTCGGGCGGATGAACATGTTTTTAACGAAGTGCGCCTGCCAGGCCACTTCGGTAATGAAACGTACGCTGAGACGGGTATCGGCGTTAGCGCCGCAGAAGGCGTCGACGATAAACAGGCGTTTACCGGACAGCTGCTGTGTTACCAGCCCTTTCAGATGCTGCCAGGTTTCCTGCGAAAGCGGCTTGTTGTCGTTTTTACCCTTGCCTTTATCGGACCACCAGACGGTATCGCGGGTGGTGTCGTCGCGCACGAGGTACTTATCTTTCGGAGAACGACCGGTAAAAATGCCCGTGTCGACGGCGATAGCACCCAGACTGGTTAATACGCCACGTTCGTAGCCTTCCAGGTTGGGGTCGAGCTCTTCCTGAAACAACATGTCGTAGCTGGGATTGTGGACGATATCCTGAACGTCATTGATACCATAAGCCTTGAGATCCTGCGGGGTTAAACCATGATTAACGCGCATGTCACTGCTCCTTAGCCAAGATGTACTGCTGTAAATTGTAGGGTTTATTACCGGGTATTGACCGCGACCAGGCTCATAGATTTACGTATCTCGACATTCTTCAGAATGACGAAAAAAACGGTGACTCCTGTCACGAAGTGAAGTGGATTATCTCAGGAAATGGCCGGATGGTGGGGTTAGATGTTTCTCAATGGTTAAAAAGGAATTAAAAAAACTGCTGAAATGTGAATGTAATCGCTTTCCTGGAATAAAATTACGTAACTCTTTCAGCGAAAATCGATTCAACTCGTGAATAAAAAGTCAGGCACCGGGCGACATACCACATCGCCGCCCGGTGCCTGAAGAAGAAGTGAGGATTAATGGACCTGCGGATCGGCCGGAGAGGCGTTGTTACGGATCTCGGCGATGTCCATGGCGTTGAAGATATAGTGGTTACCGCAGTAGTCGCAGTGCATATCAATCTCGCCTTCGTCGGCAAGGATGCTATCTATCTCTTCGTCCGGCAGGGTTTTCAGCGCGCCGGCGCAGCGTTCGCGGGAGCAGGTGCACTTGAACTCCACGCTCTGCGGATCGTAGACCGTGACTTCTTCTTCATGGTACAGACGCCACAGCACATCGTTCGCCGGCAGGGTGAACAGCTCTTCAGCCTTGATGGTCTCGGTGAGCGTCGCCAGGTGCTCAAAGTCGGCAGTCTGGGCATCCTGCGCCGGCATCACCTGCAGCAGCATCCCGCCCGCCATCGGCTGACCTTCATGTTCGCCGGTGCGGATAATAAGGCGCGTCGGCAGCTGCTCTGAACGCTGGAAGTAATCTTCCAGGCAGGCGGCCAGCGTATCGCCTTCCAGACCGACCACGCCCTGATAACGCTCACCTTCTTCCGGGGAGATGGTGATGACCAGATAGCCGTTGCCGACCATCGCTTTCAGATCCGCATCGTCCGCAATCTCGCCCTGCACGCGCGCGACGCCGCGCAGCTGCTGCTGGTTATTGCCGTTGATGACCGCCAGCTGTAAAGGCCCATCGCCCTGCAGCTGCACGGTGATGTCGCCGGCAAATTTCAGCGTTGCAGTCAGCAGGCTGGTGGCGACCAGCAGCTCCGCCAGCACCGTTTTCACCGGCTGGGGATAAGTGTGATTCGCCAGAATCTGTTCCAGGGTTTCCGACACCGTCACCAGCTCGCCGCGCACGGCATAGTTTTCAAACAGATAACGATGTAATTGATCGTGTTGAGTCATAATCATCTCTCTTTCTGGCGCGAGTTACTCACTCTCGCCGTGTTTAAATCTCATCAGGTCGCGGCGCTCTTTCTTGTCCGGACGTCTGTCAGGGTGCGGCATGGTCAGGGCGTTCATTTTGCGCGCCAGGGCCATTTTTTCACGCTTCTCGATACTCTCAGCCGTCTCTTCATACAGGGTGACGGCTTCGCTTGCCGGGCGGCGCTGTTCGGTGATACCGACGATGCGCACCGTCCGCTCGTCGTTGCCCTGACGCAGCGTTAGCATGGCGTCCAGTTCGACGATTTTCCCGGGCTTGCTGCGTTGTCCGTTGTAATGCACCTTGCCGCCTTCAATCATCTCTCGCGCCAGCGCGCGGGTCTTGTAAAAGCGGGCGGCCCAAAGCCATTTGTCCAGTCTGACGGTTTCGGTAGGCTTCTCTTTCATCGCCTCTCCTTCGGGGTAAGCGAAGGGATCAGTCGTCGGTAATCATTCAGCCCCGGATGGCGCAGATACTGCTTTTCCGCCAGCCCGGAGTCGGGATTGGTAATGCCCAGGCAGTAACGAATGCCAAACTCCCTCGCGGCATCCAGAATTGCCTCGCTGTCGTCGACAAACAGCGTTTTATGCGCCTCAAGGCCGGTTTCCTCCGCCACGGCGCGCCACAGACGCTGATCCTCTTTCGGATAACCAAATGTGTGGGTGGAAAGTAATAAATCAAGGTGCGCATCCAGGCCGGTGTGTTTGAGTTTCACCGCCAGATTGTGGGGATGGGCATTGGTCAACAGAATACGTCGCTTACCGCTGGCCTTGAGCGCATCAAGGAACGGCACGGTATCCTCACGCAGCGTGGCGCGCGGACCCTGTTCGCTGGTCATCGCACAAATATCCAAACCCAGGCGCTCGCTCCAGTAATCCAGACAGTACCAGTTTAGCGTATGCTGCACGGCGTGATACTCCTGGTGCATGGCCTCTTTCGCCTGTTGCAGATTGAGGCCGCGGGCGGCCCCCCAGGTTTCCGGCACCAGCGTTTGCCAGAAATAGTTGTCGAAAGCGAGATCCAGGAGCGTGCCGTCCATATCCAGCAGAACGGTATCGACCTCCTGCCAGGCGATATCAAAATGCATGATGACTCTCCAGCGAGCGGGAAATGGGCGACAGGGTATCACACCCTGTCGCCGGGAAAATTAATCTTGCGGGTCAGACGAGGGGAGCAGCACCGGGTTCAGGCAGCTTTCGTAATATTTCTGAATCTCTTCCATACGCTGGCGATGGCGTTGATAACGACGCAGCGCCTGCACCCCGTGGTAAGCCATGCATCCCACCATCGACAGCAGCAGCAGGGTGATGCCCAGATAGCGCCACAGGCCGCTGCGGTCAGGAATGCGGTGCAGGTTGATATGCTGAGTGCCGTTGGCGTCAGTAAACAGATTGGTGACTATCCCTTCGGCATGGAAGGGGGTATGCATCAGCATACCGGCCAGCCGCCGCAGTTCCCCCCACTGCTCATGCGCCGGGTAATCATACAGGCTCACCGCCGGCCACGGCTGATTGACCAGCACGCTACCCTCGTCGCTGGCGATGAGGAAGCCGCCCGGGGCCGGGCTGTTGAGCGCCTGCGCCGCCCGCGAGGTTTCACGCATGACAAAGGGGGCGGTTGAGGTGGTCACCAGATTCTCCAGCGACTCGGCGCTGACTGGCCGCAGCAGCACGTTCACGCCATCCAGTTTCCCGGCGGACGCACGCTTAGTTAACGTCTCCCAGTTACGGGTATTGCCGAGATTAACCAGCGCATTCTTCAGCCGCAGGCAATCATCGGCAGCGGAACAGAGATCGTTGGTTTTCTGAACGATATCGCCGAAATCATCCAGTAGCACCATGCCAGATTTTTGAATGGCGGAGCGCAGCGCCGGGCTGACGCGGGAGTCGTCGTCGGTTTCCGGGTGCAGCTGACGCTGGACGGACTGCATCAGAGCAGTCGCTTTGCTGACAATGTCAGACTCCGGCAGCGGCAGAGGAGGGGCATCGTTCCACACAATCTGCGAACAATCGAAAGGCAGGAACGGCGAATCCTCTTTGGCCGTCCAGCTGCCCGGCGTGCGGATGTTGCACATCCCGGTGCCGGTCAGGCGCAGCGTATCGCCAATGCGCACATGGGCCTTTTCCAGCTGGCTGACGGTCGTGGCTTCAATGGTCTGCGCCCCCTTCAGCCACGACAGGGTGAACTTAAACGGCATATTCAGCGGTACGCTGGCCCATAGCATGATTACCACCACCAGGGCGCCGGCGGCGATAATCGCGCTGCGCAGCCAGTACTGCAGCGGGAAGTTTTTCACTTCATCATGAAGCGACAAGTAGCGTCCCTGACGGGCTACATGGCGGTTGAGATAGATATCAATATCGGTCTGCTGTCCGAGGTCCTGGGCGATCCAGGGCTGCCAGTGGCGCGGATAGATGAGATCGATAATGCCCAGCGAGATATTATTGATATGCTCCTGATCGTTTTCGCCAAACAGCCCCCAGCGCTTAGGGACGCCGCGCAGGCAATGGATTTCGCGCAGCGAGGCGCGGCGCGGCGGGGCATAGATCCCCAATAGGCCGGCGGCGAGCAGCAGCAAACCGGCAGCCACCAGCCATGGGGTAAAGACGGCAGGCCCAATCAGACTGAAATAAAAGAACAGGAAAGAGGCGACGATCAGGATCGCTTCGCGCAGACCATCCGGGCGGTTCAGGGCGTGTTCTTCCGGGCTTTCCCGACGGATCTGCCGCAACTCTACCTGTTCGCTCTCTTCGCCGCGAATTGAGGCCTGGGTGGCCGAGGCGCGTTCCAGCGCGTAGCTTTGCGCTTCCTGACGATAGTCGCTCAGGGTATGGCCGTTAAGGGTGATAACCAGCGGCAGGCTGTCGGTGGGGATCAGCTCGACGCTGTTTTCATCGTTGATATGCTGTTCCCAGAACGGCGGCAGATGTACCTCCACCGAATCGAGAAAATAGCGCCATTTATTCGGCGCGTCGGTAGTGATCCCGTAGCGGGTGATGGCTCGCGTCACCCCATAGACGGTATCGCTCTGTTCGTTTAGCGCCAGAGCGATGGGCGCGCTGGTGGCGCCGGACGCGGGAACCTGCTGGGCGCGGCTCAGTTCGGCAAGATACTTTTCGATGGCCTGGCGCTCATCGGCCGCGATCGGCCGCGTGGTGGCATCGCTAAAGGCGTGCAGTAGAGGGAGCCGGCGGCGTCTGGCGTGCGTGCGATACCACCATCCAATGAGCAATACGCAGATTAGCAGAGCTGTAAGGAATATCAGAAAGGTGCCCATGCCCATCCCATCATAGTTATATTTTTCTTACGAAATCGTCGGTGAACGTGAAGACTAACGTCAAGCTGCAGTGTTAGCGGCGCACCTGCTTGCAGGGTAGTAAATATGTCATGCAGCAGCGTATTAGTTTACCAAAAACGTTAAAGGCCAGAAATCGGTAAATTCTCAAAGATAATTCAAGCTATTGACTTTTTTATCTTTATTACTTTCCCCTTTGCAGGGAAAAGGTTACAACTCTGTAAATAAGTAGCGATTTGGATTGCCGAAAGCGTGTTGCGTATCGCACAATGACTGCTTAATCACAGCATAGACCGATGACAATGAGCAAATCATTACAAAAACCCACCATTCTCAATGTTGAAACTGTCGCCCGTTCGCGCCTCTTTAATGTCGAAAGCGTCGATCTGGAATTCAGCAACGGTGTGCGTCGCGTTTATGAACGTATGCGGCCTTCCACCCGCGAAGCGGTGATGATTGTGCCGATTGTTGATGATCATATTATTTTGATTCGCGAGTATGCCGTCGGGACGGAATCCTACGAGCTGGGCTTCTCCAAAGGGCTGATTGATCCGGGTGAAACCGTGGATGAAGCGGCCAATCGCGAGCTGAAAGAAGAGGTTGGCTTCGGCGCCAATAAGCTGACGTTTCTGAAGAAGCTCAGTATGGCTCCCTCTTACTTCTCCAGCAAAATGAACATCCTGGTGGCGGAAGATCTCTATCCGGAGTCGCTGCCGGGCGATGAGCCCGAGCCGCTGCCGCAGGTGCGCTGGCCGCTGGCGCAGTTGATGTCGCTGCTGGATGAAGAAGATTTTAACGAGGCCCGCAACGTTAGTGCGCTGTTTTTAGTGCGGGAATGGTTGCAGGCCCAGGGCCGACTCTGAACGAGCGTTTACGCTAAGCAGCAATAAAAAAGCGCCCGCAGGCGCTTTTTTGTCAGAACAGCTCGTGGGTTTCACCGCCGCCGTCAGTCAGGGTGGTGCCCACCTCATGGACCGCCTGCTGCGTGGGCTGGGTACCCTCAATAAAGTATTCCGCCCGGCTGTTGCCACCGTTCGCCAGCTGACCGGTGCTGCGATCGATATTCACCGTGACGATTCCCGGCGGCGGCGTTAATGGCTCTTCCGGAACGCCTTCCAGCACGCTCTTCATAAAGCTGTCCCAGGCCGGCTGGGCGCTTTTGGCGCCGCCTTCGTAGCCGGAGATCTGATCTTTAATCGCCCCCGATGCGGTGGTCCGGCCAAGATCGCGACGATGATCGTCAAAGCCGATCCAAACCGAGGTCACCACGCCCGGTCCGTAGCCTGAGAACCAGGCGTCCTTCGAGCTGTTGGTGGTCCCGGTTTTGCCGCCGATGTCATGCCGCTGCAGGTCACGTCCGGCGCGCCAGCCGGTTCCCATCCAGCCCGGTTCGCCAAAGATGTTGCTGTTCAGCGCGCTCTTGATCAGGAAGGCCAGCGGGGTGTTGATCACATGCGGCGCGTATTCCTGGGCGCCGCTCTGCGCCACCAGTGACTGATTGGCCTGCTCCAGCTGCGGCTGCGGCGGCACGGTGCCATTCTGCGGTTCCGTCGAGGTGGCGACATCTTCCACATCTTTGTTTTCCAGCACGTTGGATTTTGGCGTATCGCCGTAAATCACCGGTAAATCACACTGCGGGCAGGCGATTTTCGGACGCTCTTCGAAGAGGACCCCGCCCTGATCGTTCTCAATCTTACTGATAAAGAACGGGTTCACCAGGAAGCCGCCGTTGGCCATCACCGAATAACCGCGGGCGACCTGCAGAGGCGTAAAGGAGGCGGAGCCCAGCGCCAGCGATTCGGTGTGGACAATGTTTTGCGCCGGGAAGCCAAAGCGCTGCAAATACTCGGCGGCATAGTCAACGCCCATGGCGCGCATGGCGCGCACCATGACCACGTTTTTTGACTGCCCCAGGCCCTGGCGTAAACGAATCGGACCGGCATACTGCGGCGGCGAGTTTTTCGGCCGCCAGTCGGAACCGGCTCCGGCGTCCCAGCGCGAGATTGGCACATCGTTGAGCATGCTTGCCAGAGTTAAGCCTTTATCCATCGCAGCCGTGTAGAGGAATGGCTTGATGTTGGAGCCGACCTGGCGCAGCGCCTGAGTGGCGCGGTTGAACTTGCTCTGGTTAAAGTCAAACCCACCGACAAGGGCGATAATCGCGCCGTTTTGCGGGTTAATGGAGACCAATGCCGAGTTGACGTCCGGCACCTGCGACAGCCACCAGCTGTCTCCCACTTTGCGAACCCAGATCTGCTGCCCGGCCTGCACGACGTCGTTGACTTTACGCGGGGTTGCCCCCTGCTGCGTATCGGAGATAAAGCGGCGAGCCCAGCGCACGCCGTCCATCGTCAGCGAAACGGAGTCGCCGTTAGCCAACAGCGCGACAGCCTCTTGGGCATTCGCGGAGGTGACCACCGCAGGAGAAAGCGGGCCAAAGCCAGGCTGGCGCTTCAGGGCGTCAACGATCTTTTTCGCCTCCCACGGCGTTTCGCCGACCTTCCACAGCACGCTGGCCGGGCCGCGGTAGCCGTGACGCATATCGTAATCCAGCACGTTATTGCGGACCGCCTGCTGGGCCGCCTGCTGGTTTTTGCGGGTAATCGTGGTGTACACCCGGTAGCCATCTTCGTAGGCCTGCTCGCCGTAGCGATTCACCATCTCCTGGCGCACCATTTCGCTCAGATAGGGCGCGGAGAAGGCGATTTTCGGCGCGTGGTAGCTGGCGTCGATGGGTTCGCTGCGCGCCTCATCGTATTGCGCCTGGGTGATGTACCCCTCGCTCAGCATACGCGACAGCACCACGTTGCGCCGGGCTGTGGCGCGATCCATCGAATAGAGCGGGTTAAAAGTGGACGGGGCTTTCGGCAGACCGGCAATCACCGCCATTTCGCTGAGGGTCAGCTGGTCGATAGGTTTGCCAAAATAGACCTGCGCTGCGGCGCCGACGCCATAGGCGCGGTAGCCGAGGTAAATCTTGTTCAGGTACAGCTCAAGGATTTCATCTTTGTTCAGCAGCTGCTCGATGCGGATAGCCAGAAAGGCCTCTTTAATCTTACGCATCAACGTCTTCTCGGGGCTGAGGAAGAAGTTACGCGCTAACTGCTGGGTGATGGTGCTGGCGCCCTGCGAGGCGTGGCCTGAAAACATCGCCACGCTGGCGGCGCGGAAAATACCCACCGGATCGACGCCGTGATGCTCATAGAAACGACTGTCTTCGGTAGCGATAAACGCTTTCACCAGCTCGGGGGGAATTTGCTGCAACGTGACAGGGATACGGCGCTTTTCGCCGTACTGCGCAATAAGCTCACCGTCGGCGCTATAGACCTGCATCGGGATCTGCAAACGCACATCCTTCAGGGTTGCGACGTCGGGGAGTTGCGGCTCTATGTATTTGTAGAGGCCAAAAATCGAGCCTGCTCCCAGCAGTACGCAACAGACTGCAAGGATCAATAGATACTTTACGAACTTCACCGGTGTTTTCCCATTTAGTTTTATTTGGGCAGTTTATAAACAAACGCGCGGTAGTATAAAGGCAAGCCAGGTGCATTGATATAGCCGGACAGTTTTGCCGGATAAGGAGATCATAAGCATGGCTTTCAGAAACTGGCGGATCGGAATGCATATCCAACAAGATAGCATTGCCATTGTCGCGCTACTGTTTGAGCGCTCACACTGGGCGCTGCGCCGCTGGTGGCGCATTCCGTTGCCGCCAGGCCTGGTGCGGCAGGGGATGGTGGCGGACGTCAGCGCCCTCGGCTCACGGCTGGCCGCCTGGCGGCGGGAGCTACCGGTACAGCATCAGATCAATATCGCCTTCCCCGCAGCTCGCACGCTGCAAAAACGCGTGCCTTATCCCCAGTTCGCCCTGCGAGAGCGGGAACAGGCGACGTGGATAGCCAGCGCCATGACCCAGCAGCTGGCGATGCCCGCCTCCTCTCTCTGTATTGATTATGCGCCCACCTCGCGAAATGACGGCTGGCAGGTTACGGCGGCGCAGCGGCTGGATATCAATGTTCTGCGGGAGCTGGCAGGGCGGCTGCGCCTGCGGGTAACTGCCATCGTACCGGATGCCAGTGCGCTCGGCGCTTTTTTCCCCTGGGTGACGGCAGCAGAGCAAGGCCTGGCGTGGCGGGATGAAAAGCACTGGCTATGGGCGACCCATGAGGCCTGGGGCTGTGACGCCTGCGATGCGATAGGGTCCTTGAGCCAGCTGGCGGGGCAGCTTCAGGTTCCTCTGCGCTTGTGCGCTGACGCGGGCGACGAGGCCAGTCGTTTTGATGTCTGGCAGGTGGTTCACCGCCGGCAGCCTCCGCTGCCAGCCGATGGCGATCGCTACGCCATTGCCCTTGGGCTGGCGCTGGGGGGGCGGGCGCCATGACGCATGTCGTTAATCTTCTCCCCTGGCGTGACCTGCGTCGCCGCCAGCGCCTGCGCTACACCCTGTTGTTAGCCATCGGTATCGTGCTGCTGGCGGGGATGACCCTGCAGGTGGGGCGAACGGCTGGTCTACAGCGCGACGCCCTGGCGAGGCTCCACGCGACGGCCGACGCAGCGCTGCTCGCCTCGCTCAAACAACGTGAACAGGCGATGCGCGAAGCGTGGCAGCAGCATCAACGCCAGCGCGAGCAGCTCCAGCGCAGATCGACGATCGCTGCCTGGCAACCCCGACTAATGGCGCTCGCGGCGGACCTGCCCGCTCAGGCATGGCTGACGCGGCTGGAGTACCAGGGGGCGCGCCTGACGCTGGATGGCCTGGCCCTCAACCTGCAGGCGCTGGCCGGAGTGGAGGCTTCTCTGGCCAGCGTCACGGGATTCGCGCCGGCTAAAGCCGGCGGAACGCAGCGCGACGCCGAGGGGCGCTGGCGGTTCAGTTTCACCCTGTCGGGAGCGCGCGCCGATGAGGATTAATACCCTGCGCACCCGGGCGGGGCTGCTGATCCTGCTCGCGATGGGGCTGACGGGGGGCGGCGTGGCGCTTTGGCGCGATGCCCGGCCGCCGCTGGCGGCGCTGTCCCGCGATGGCGCTCTGCAAACGCAGTGGCGGCGGATCATGGCGCTGCGCATCCCTGACGGTGAAAGATCCGGGGAGCGCATCGACAAGCAGCCGTTCTCGCCCATAGCCATTCCGCTCGCCGGGGCGAAGCTAATCGCCTGGCATCCGCAGGGGAGCGGCGGCGAGATGGAGCTGGCTCTCTCCTGGCCGACGGTACCCGCTCTGTTTTCATGGCTGGCGCGCAGCGGGATGAACCCGCGTTCGTTCTCGCTGGAGCGCGAGGGGCAGGCGCTGCGCATGCGGCTGCAGCTGGAGGCGGAAGATGGTTGGTAAATGCTGGGTTTTGCTGTGGTTGCCGCTGTCGCTGCTGGCGGCCGAGCGCGATCCTTTTCAGCCGGTTGAGGATCCCTGCCGCGCGGCGCAGCTGTCGCAATGGCGTTATGGCGGCGCGGCCGGCGATGGTGCAGGCTGGATGGGTTTTTTGCAGGACGGAAGCGGCACGTGGCGACGGGTGCGCCTGGATGAGCAATTGCCCACGGGCTGGCGGGTGAACCGGCTGACGGACAGTGAACTGGACATCGTCACGCCTCCGGGATGTGAACCGCCAGCGTGGCGCTGGCAACGTAAAGGAAAACAAGATGATGCGATGGATAAGCCTGCTTTTGCTGCTACCGCTGGCGGTGGTCGCCGCGCGAAATGATAAGCCGGTTTCGCTGGTCGTTGACGACGCGCCAGTGGCCCAGGTGCTGCAAGCCCTGGCCGAAATGAACCAGAAGAATCTCGTTGTCGCACCGGACGTCAGCGGCACGCTCTCCCTGCGCCTGCAGAAGGTTCCCTGGACCCAGGCGCTGCGGGCAGTGGCGGATAGCGCAGGCCTCTCTTTGCAACAGCAGGGAACGGTCATCTACGCACATACGCAGGCCTGGCAAAAGGCCAACCTGGCGCAGCGCGAAGCGGAACAGGCGAAACGTCTGCAGAATCTGCCGCTGCGGGCGGAGAGCGTGACCCTGCACTATGCCGATGCCGAGGAGCTGGCTAAAAGCGGCGGTAAGTTGCTTAGCGCCCGGGGAAACCTGATGGCGGACAAGCGGACCAATCGGCTGCTGATCCGCGATGATGCCCGCCATCTACCGGCGCTGAAGGCCTGGGCGCAGGAGATGGATCTGCCGGTCGGACAGGTGGAGCTGGCCGCCCATATCGTGTCAATGAGCGAAACCAGCCTGCGTGAACTGGGGGTGAAATGGCGGCTGGCGGAGGCTGAAAGCACGCCGGGATCCGGGCACATCACCACCCTAAGCAGCGATCTGTCAGTCAACGACGCCAGCACCCGCGCAGGCTTTAACATCGGCAAAATTAACGGGCGCTTGCTTGAGCTGGAGCTTTCCGCGCTGGAGCGCAAGCAGCAGGTCGAGATTATCGCCAGTCCTCGTTTGCTCGCCTCTCATATGCAGCCCGCCAGTATCAAGCAGGGGAGCGAGATCCCCTATCAGGTCTCCAGCGGTGAAAGCGGCGCCACGTCGGTGGAGTTTAAAGAGGCGGTGCTGGGCATGGAGGTGACGCCGACGGTGCTGCAGCAGGGGAGAGTGCGGTTGAAGCTGCGAATAAGCGAGAACACGCCAGGCCAGGTGCTGAAGCAGGATAACGGCGAGGCGCTGGCCATTGATAAACAGGAGATCGAGACCCTGGTGGAAGTCCGCAGCGGCGAGACCCTGGCGTTGGGCGGCATCTTTTCGCAGAAAAACAAAACCGCCCGCGACAGCGTCCCGCTGCTTGGCGATATCCCGGTGCTGGGGCGTCTGTTTCGCCGCGACGGGAAAGATAATGAACGCCGTGAACTGGTTGTCTTTATTACGCCACGGATTCTGGCAGTACGTTAAGCAGGTTTTTCATGCTAAACACGTTTCAGGTGTTTGACGTGAGGACGGATTTAGCATACAAGGGGTACCGATTTGAGAGTCGGGTACGACATCAATCCTCCCTATATTGTCCGGCGATTTTATTCAGTTGCCAAACCAGCCGGAGTATTGAGATAATTTTTAGTCTGACTCTCGCTCTATTGCATATGAGGTTTCAGTTCATGCCCTGCGGCGCTGGGTGTCTGCGAAGCGGGTTTATCATTAACGAATAGTCTTAGTAGTACCGAAAAAATGGCAGAGAAACGCAATATCTTTCTGGTTGGGCCTATGGGTGCCGGCAAAAGCACTATTGGGCGCCAGTTAGCCCAACAGCTCAACATGGAATTTTACGATTCCGATCAAGAGATTGAGAAACGCACTGGCGCTGATGTGGGCTGGGTCTTCGATGTTGAAGGCGAAGAAGGCTTCCGCGACCGTGAAGAAAAAATTATCAATGAGTTGACGGAAAAACAGGGAATTGTGCTGGCGACTGGCGGCGGCTCTGTAAAATCCCGTGAAACGCGTAACCGTCTCTCCGCCCGCGGCGTGGTGGTCTACCTGGAAACAACGATCGAGAAGCAGTTGGCCCGTACGCAGCGCGATAAAAAGCGTCCTTTGCTACAAGTCGATGCGCCGCCTCGTGAAGTACTGGAAGCGCTGGCTGACGAGCGTAACCCGCTGTATGAAGAGATCGCCGATGTGACTATCCGCACAGACGATCAGAGTGCGAAAGTCGTCGCGAACCAGATTATTCATATGCTGGAAAGCAACTGATTCTGGCTTAATAAAAGTGCGTCAGAGTAAAAGTCACTGAGGTGGATGTCGCGTTATGGAGAGGCTTACTGTTACCCTCGGGGAACGTAGTTACCCGATTACCATCGCGGCTGGTTTGTTCAACGATCCAGCTTCCTTCCTGCCACTTAAGTCGGGCGACCAGGCTATGCTGGTCACCAACGAAACGCTGGCGCCGCTTTATCTGGATACCGTCCGCTCTGCGCTTGAGCAGGCAGGGGTCAACGTTGACAGCGTAGTCCTGCCCGACGGCGAGCAGTATAAAAGCCTGGCGGTGATGGATACCGTATTTACCGCGCTGTTGCAAAAACCCCATGGCCGCGACACCACGCTGGTGGCGCTCGGCGGCGGTGTTATCGGTGATTTAACCGGTTTCGCCGCGGCAAGCTATCAGCGCGGCGTGCGTTTTATCCAGGTCCCTACCACCCTGCTGTCGCAGGTCGACTCGTCGGTCGGCGGCAAAACCGCAGTGAACCACCCTCTCGGCAAAAACATGATTGGCGCCTTCTGGCAGCCGGTTTCCGTGGTGGTTGATCTTAACTGTCTGAAGACGCTGCCGAAGCGCGAACTTGCTTCCGGACTGGCTGAGGTCATCAAGTATGGGGTGATCCTCGACGGCGCCTTCTTCAGCTGGCTGGAAAACAACATTGATGCCTTGCTGGCGTTGGATGAAAAGGCCATGGCGTACTGCATTCGCCGCTGCTGTGAGCTGAAAGCGGAAGTTGTGGCTGCCGACGAGCGTGAAACCGGGTTACGTGCTTTACTCAATCTTGGACATACCTTCGGCCATGCTATCGAAGCGGAAATGGGCTACGGTAACTGGCTGCACGGCGAAGCGGTGGCGGCAGGTATGGTTATGGCGGCGCATACGTCCGAACGGCTGGGGCAGTTCCGCGCGCAGGATACTCAGCGCCTTATCGATCTGCTCAAGCGTGCAGGCTTACCGGTACGCGGCCCGCAGGAAATGCGTGCGCAGGCGTATTTGCCCCATATGATGCGCGATAAGAAAGTACTGGCTGGCGAAATGCGGCTGGTGCTCCCGCTCGCAATAGGAAGCAGCGAGCTGCGCGGCGGAGTGCCGCACGATGTGGTTCTTGGCGCGATTGCTGACACTCAGCAGGCGCAACAATAAGAAGGTCTGGCCGCGTTCGCGCGGCGTTATCATTTCGGGTGATGTGCAATAATCGTGAGCATAAGCCTTTTAGTGGGGTGTTAAATGGATGATTTCAAACCAGAAGACGATATGAAAGCCGATCGCAACGATCGTCGTGCTGGTCGTTCCCGTCAGTCTTCCGAGCGTGATGCCGATCCGCAGATCAATTTTGACGATGTCGATCTTGATGCCGATGAAGGCCGTCCGACGCGCGCCGGCAAGGCCCGTCGTGAGCGTGAAGAGGAAGAATTCGAAGAAGAACTGGATGCGGAAGATGAGGAGATGCTCGAAGAGCAGCCTGTAGAGCGTCGTCCGCGTAAGCGTAAAAAAGCGCCGGCGAAACCCGCTTCCCGCCAGTACATCATGATGGGCGTGGGCATTCTGGTACTGTTGCTGTTAATCGTGGGTATCGGTTCCGCGCTGAAATCGCCATCTTCTTCCAGCCAGCAGACCGCTTCCGGCGAGAAGAGCATTAATCTGTCTGACGACCAGTCCACCAGCACGCCAGCTGCCGGCCAGGATCAGACTGCCGCCAATACCACCACACAGCAGGACGTCACGGTACCGCCTATTGCCGCGAACCCGACCCAGGGCCAGGCCGCGGCAGAGCCGCAGGGCCAGCAGCGCGTTGAAGTTCAGGGCGATCTGAATAATGCGTTGACCCAGCAGCAGGGCCAGCTGGACGGCGCCGTAGCTAACTCGACGCTGCCAACTGAACCGGCAACCGTCGCGCCGATCCGTAATGGCGCCAGTGGCACCGCGGCGCCGCGCCAGACGACCGAACGTCAGACGGCGGCAACGCCGCGTCCGGCTGAGCGTAAGCACACCGTCATCGAAGCGAAGCCGCAGCCGAAACCACAGGCGGTGGCAAAAGCGCCGGTAGAAACGAAGCCGGTTCAGCCGAAGCATGTTGAAAGCGCGGCGACCACTGCCCCGGCGAAAACGACCGTCGCGGAAAGCAAACCGGTAGCCACCGCGCAGAGTAAACCTGCAGCACCAGCAACCACCACCACCACTGCTGCGCCAGCCGCAACGGCGGCCGCGGCAGCGCCGGCGGCGAAGAGCGGTAAAACGGCAGGCGACGTCAGCTCGATGAAATCTGCGCCGTCGGGTAACTATACCCTGCAGCTCAGCAGCTCCTCTAACTATGAAAACCTGAACAACTGGGCGAAGAAAGAGAAGCTGGACAGATATGTTGTCTATGAAACATCGCGTAACGGCCAACCGTGGTACGTGCTGGTGAGCGGTATCTATTCATCGAAAGATGAAGCGAAACGCGCGGTCACCTCGCTGCCGCCGGACGTGCAGGCGAAAAATCCATGGGCAAAACCACTGCATCAGGTTCAGGCTGATCTGAAATAATGCCGTGGGGTAGTCTTAAGCGCAGGATGCTGTCGGAGCTTTCTCCACAGCCGGAGAACGTGTAATTAGTTAGGCAGCATGAAAAAGAATCGCGCTTTTCTAAAGTGGGCAGGGGGGAAGTACCCCCTGCTTGACGATATTAAAAAGCATTTGCCGGAAGGTGAGTGCTTAATCGAGCCCTTTGTGGGCGCCGGGTCGGTATTTCTCAATACCGACTTTTCTCGTTATATCCTCGCGGATATCAACAGTGATTTAATCGGCCTGTACAACATCGTCAAATTGCGCACCGACGAGTACGTCGCTGCCGCCCGCGAGATGTTTACCCCGGAAAATAACGTCGCTGAGCGCTACTACCAGTACCGTGATGAGTTCAATCAGAGCCAGGACCCGCTGCGTCGCGCGGTGCTGTTCCTGTATCTGAACCGTCACGGTTACAACGGCCTGTGTCGCTACAATTTGCGCGGCGAGTTCAATGTGCCGTTTGGCCGCTATAAGAAGCCCTATTTCCCCGAGGCTGAGCTCTATCATTTTGCCGACAAGGCGCAAAACGCTGAGTTTTACTGCGAATCTTATGAAGAGTGCATGCAGCGTGCGGATAGCCGCACGGTGGTGTATTGCGATCCGCCCTATGCGCCGTTGACGGCGACGGCGAACTTTACCGCCTACCACACCAACAGCTTCAACCTGGAGCAACAGGTGCTGCTGGCGCAAAAGGCGGAGTCGCTGATGAAGAAACGGATCCCGGTGCTGATTTCCAACCACCGCACGCCGTTGACGCAGGAGTGGTATAAAAACGCGGCAGAAACGCATATTGTGAAGGTTCGGCGCAGCATCAGCAGCAACGGTGGTACGCGTAAAAAGGTGGACGAGCTCTTAGCGCTCTACCGTCCGCCTAAGACCAAATAAATTTCAAGGAGATGCGGATGAAGCAGTATTTGATTGCCCCTTCGATTCTGTCGGCTGATTTTGCCCGTCTGGGTGAGGATACCGCGAAGGCGCTGGCGGCGGGTGCGGATGTCGTGCACTTCGACGTCATGGACAACCACTACGTGCCGAACCTGACGATTGGCCCGATGGTGCTGAAGTCGCTGCGTAACTACGGTATTACCGCGCCGATCGACGTCCACCTGATGGTGAAGCCGGTCGACCGCATCATTCCTGATTTTGCCGAAGCTGGCGCCAGCATCATCACCTTCCACCCGGAAGCCTCCGAACACGTCGACCGCAGCCTGCAGCTTATCAAAGAGCATGGCTGTAAAGCGGGCCTGGTGTTTAACCCCGCGACGCCGCTGAGCTATCTCGATTATGTGATGGATAAACTGGACGTGATCCTGCTGATGTCGGTTAACCCGGGCTTTGGCGGCCAGTCCTTTATTCCCCAGACGCTGGATAAACTACGTGAAGTGCGCCAGCGCATCGATGCGTCCGGCTACGACATCCGTCTGGAAGTGGATGGCGGGGTGAAAGCGAGCAATATCGGCGAAATCGCCGCGGCGGGCGCGGATATGTTCGTTGCCGGTTCGGCGATCTTCGGCCAGCCGGACTACAAGAAAGTGATTGATCAAATGCGTAGTGAATTAGCGAAGGTGAGTCATGGATAAATTACAGGCGATCCGCGGCATCGCGTTTGATCTCGACGGCACGCTGGTGGACAGCGCGCCGGGTCTGACCGCCGCCGTTGATAACGCCCTCTACGCCCTGGAACTGCCGGTGGCGGGAGAAGAGCGCGTCGTAACCTGGATCGGCAACGGCGCCGATGTCCTGATGGAGCGGGCGCTGAGCTGGGCTCGCCAGGAGCGTGCCACGTTACGTGCGGCGATGGGCAAGCCTTCCGTCGACGATCATGATATTCCGCAAGACGAACAGCTGCGCATTTTGCGTAAACTGTTTGACCGCTATTACGCCGAAGCGGCGGAAGAGGGCAGTTTCCTGTTTCCGGCAGTGGCCGATACGCTCGGCGCGCTGCAGGGCAAAGGTCTGCCGCTGGCGCTGGTGACCAATAAGCCGACGCCGTTCGTCGCCCCGCTGCTGGACGCGCTCGATATTGCGAAATATTTTACCGTGGTGATCGGCGGCGATGACGTCCAGAACAAAAAGCCGCATCCGGAACCGCTGCTGCTGGTAGCGCAAAAGCTCGGCCTGACGCCGGAGGCGCTGCTGTTCGTCGGCGATTCACGTAATGATATTCAGGCGGCCAAAGCGGCTGGCTGCTGCTCGGTTGGCCTGACCTACGGTTATAACTATGGCGAACCGCTTGCGCTGAGCGAGCCGGACTATCTCTTCGACCAGTTTAATGAACTCTTACCCGCTCTCGGGTTACCGCACAGTGAAACTCAGGAATTGAAACATGACTAAGCCCATCGTTTTTAGTGGCGCACAGCCCTCAGGTGAACTGACCATTGGCAACTACATGGGTGCGCTGCGTCAGTGGGTAAACATGCAGGACGATTACCACTGCATCTATTGCATCGTGGACCAGCACGCCATCACCGTGCGCCAGGATCCGCAGCAGCTGCGTAAGGCGACGCTGGACACCCTGGCGCTGTATCTGGCCTGCGGCATCGACCCGCAGAAAAGCACTATCTTCGTTCAGTCGCACGTGCCGGAACACGCCCAGTTAGGATGGGCGTTGAACTGCTACACCTATTTCGGCGAACTGAGCCGCATGACCCAGTTTAAAGACAAGTCCGCGCGCTACGCGGAGAACATCAACGCCGGTCTGTTTGATTATCCGGTACTGATGGCCGCTGACATCCTGCTGTACCAGACCAACCAGGTTCCGGTGGGCGAAGATCAGAAACAGCACCTTGAACTGAGTCGCGATATTGCCCAGCGTTTTAACGCCATCTACGGCGATATTTTTAAAGTGCCTGAGCCGTTTATCCCTAAATCCGGCGCGCGCGTGATGTCGCTGCTGGAGCCGACGAAAAAGATGTCCAAGTCCGACGACAACCGCAACAACGTCATCGGCCTGCTGGAAGACCCGAAATCGGTGGTCAAGAAGATCAAACGTGCGGTCACCGATTCCGACGAGCCGCCGGTGGTGCGCTACGACCTGAAAGAGAAAGCGGGCGTCTCCAACCTGCTGGATATCCTCTCCGCGGTCACCGGGAAAACCATTCCTGAGCTGGAGCAGCACTTCGAAGGCAAAATGTATGGCCACCTGAAAGGCGAAGTCGCCGAAGCGGTATCGGGCATGCTGATTGACCTGCAGGAGCGCTATCACCGTTTCCGTAACGACGAAGCGTTTCTCAATCAGGTGATGAAAGACGGCGCAGAAAAGGCCAGCGCGCGGGCTTCTCAAACCCTGAAAGCGGTATACGAAGCGATTGGCTTTGTCGCCAAGCCGTAAGCGACGCAACAGCTAAACAGGGCGGGATTATCCCGCCCTTTTTTATGCCTGTCGTTCACGCCGCGAGGCGAAGGTTAGTGGTTCGAGAACCAGTTCAGTTTATCCCGCAGGCCGACCACGCGGCCGACAATGATCAGCGCCGGGCTGGCCATCTGCTGCGCCAGAATATCCAGCTGTCCTAAGGTGCCGCTGACCACTTTTTGCGTCACGGCGGTGCCGTTCTCGACGATGGCGGCAGGCATATCTTCCGCCATGCCGTGGGCGATAAGCTTCTCGCGGATCGCCGGCGCCTGGTTCAGACCCATGTAGAACACCAGGGTTTGCTTCTCCACCGCCAGGTTCGCCCAGTCCAGCTCGCCGCCGGTTTTCAGATGGCCGGTGACCAGGCGCACGCCCTGGGCGAAATCGCGATGGGTCAACGGGATCCCCGAGTAGGCGGAGCAGCCGGAGGCGGCGGTGATGCCTGGCACAACCGAGAAGGGGATGCCCGCCTCGCAGAGGGTCTCCAGCTCCTCTCCGCCGCGGCCAAAGATAAAGGGATCGCCGCCTTTCAGCCGGACCACGCGTCTTCCTTTTTGCGCTTCGCGCAGCAGGATCTGGTTGATCTCCTCCTGAGGCACGCAGTGATAGCCTGAGCGCTTGCCAACGAACACCCGGTCGGCATCGCGGCGCACCAGATTCATGATGTCGTCGGAGACCAGTCGGTCATAGACCACCACGTCGGCCTGCTGGATCTGCTGCAGGCCTTTGAGCGTGAGCAGCCCGGCGTCACCGGGGCCGGCGCCAACCAGGACGACCTCGCCGCGATGCTCTAACGGCTCGGTCAGCAGTTGCTCGGTGGTATCCGCCACCGCCTGCCGATCATCATTGGCCAGCGACTGCGCCAGGCGGTCGTTAACGAACAGCTTCTCCCAGAACCGTCGGCGTTCGCCTACGGTGGCAAACTGCTGCTTGACGCGAGTGCGCAGATGGCCGGCGTAGCGGGCCAGCTGACCAAGATGCAGGGGTAAGATTGACTCCAGCTTCTCGCGCAGCAGGCGCGCCAGCACCGGTGATGTCCCGCCCGAGGAGACGGCGACCATCAGCGGCGAGCGGTCGATGATCGACGGCATGATAAAGCTGGCCTGGCGCGGGGCATCCACCACGTTACAGAAAATACGCCGCGCTTCGGCCGCGTCGCTGACCTGCTGGTTTACCGTTTCATTATCGGTAGCGGCGATGGCCAGCCAGCAGTTGTCCAGCAGCGAGGGGATAAACTCCCCCTGCACCAGGGTCAGCATCTGTGAATCGGCCCACACCTGAAACTGAGGGGTAAAGTCGAGCGCATTGACCGTGACGTTTGCGCCAGCATCCAGCAGCAGACGGGCCTTGCGTTCGGCGACATCCCCGCCGCCAACCAGTAAACAATCCCGCTGGCGTAACTGGCAGAATATGGGTAAGTGATCCACAGAATAACCTCATAAAAATAAGGGGTAGAAAGTGAGTGGTCGTAGAATAGCAGCAAAGGTAATACAAAACATGCGACATATCCCGCACTCATGCGCTGTCGGTCAGAAGTGTTACTTATATCTCCCCCCGTGACCGGGGGGAGGAAGCGGGACTCACGCTTTAAGCTGAACGTGGCCGTCTTTTACCCGGGCGTCGAAACGGGCGATAGAGTGGCTGGCATCTTCCATACACAGGCCGTCGCTCAGGCGGAAGCGCTGTTTTTTCAGCGGGCTGGCAACCCACAGGGCGCCGTCATGCTCAGCGATAATCCCGCGGGACAGCACGCTGGCATTGAAGAATGGATCGATATTGCTGATGGCGAACACCCTGTCGTCATGGTACGGACGGAAGATCGCCACCTGCTGCTGACCGAGCAGGGCGCAGACGCCGGTGGCGGGCAGGATGTCGTCAATTTTGCAGATGTTTACCCACTGGCTCATGCTTTTTCCTCCACCAGAGTAACCGGGATACGCTCATACGGCGTGGCCGGGCGATGCTGGTCACGTTCCGGCACCACCTGAACGTTCGGGTCGCGCTGGTCGCTGTTGATAAAGTGTTTGAAGCGAGTCTGCGCCGCCGGGTTATTGACGGTCTCGGTCCACTCGCAGGCGAAGGCGGCGCGCAGGCGAGCCAGCTCCTCTTCCAGATGGTCGTTCAGACCGAGCTTGTCATCGATGATCACGCTGCGCAGATAGTCGATCCCGCCTTCCATGTTGTCCAGCCACGGCGCGGTGCGGGTCAGCTTATCGGCGGTGCGGATGTAGAACATCATAAAGCGGTCGAGATACGTAATCAGCGTCTCGCGATCGAGGTCCGCGGCCAGCAGATCGGCGTGGCGCGGCTTCATCCCCCCGTTACCGCATACGTACAGGTTCCAGCCTTTCTCGGTGGCGATGATCCCGACGTCTTTGCCCTGGGCTTCCGCGCATTCGCGGGTACAGCCGGAGACGCCGAACTTCATTTTGTGCGGGGTGCGGATGCCTTTGTAGCGGTTTTCCAGTTCGACGCCGAAGCCGACGCTGTCGCCGACCCCGTAGCGGCACCAGGTGCTGCCGACGCAGGTTTTCGCCATCCGCAGCGCTTTAGCGTAGGCGTGGCCGGTTTCGAAGCCCGCTTCAATCAGCTGCCGCCAGATTTCCGGCAGGTCGTCTTTCTGCGCGCCAAACAGGCCGATGCGCTGGGAGCCGGTGATTTTGGTGTACAGATTGAATTCACGAGCGATACGGCCCACGGCGACCAGCCCTTCCGGGGTGATTTCGCCGCCCGCGGAGCGCGGAATGACCGAGTAGGTGCCATCTTTCTGGATGTTGGCGAGGAAGTTGTCGTTGGTGTCCTGCAGCGGCGTGTGCTGAGGCTTGAGGATGTACTCATTCCAGCAGGAGGCCAGCAGGGAGCCGACGGTTGGTTTACAAACTTCACAGCCGTAGCCCTGGCCGTGTTTGGCCAGCAGTTCGTCGAAGGTTTTGATGCCTTCCACGCGGATCAGGTGGAACAGCTCCTGGCGGGAGTAAGCGAAGTGTTCGCACAGGTTGTTGTTGACCTCGATGCCCTGTTTCGCCAGCTCGGCGTTGAGCACCTGGGTGACCAGCGGGATGCAGCCGCCGCAGCCGGTACCGGCCTTGGTTTCCGCTTTCAGCGCCGCGACGGTATGGCAGCCTTTGTTGATGGCGGCGATCAGGTCGCCTTTGCTGACGTCGAAGCAGGAGCAGATTTGCGCGCTGTCCGGCAGTTTATCGACGCCGATCGACGGCTTGCCGCTGCCGGCGTGGGCCGGGAGGATCAGCGAATCCGGATTCTCCGGCAGCTCGATGGCGTTGAGCACCAGCTGCAGCAGGTTGCCGTAGTCACTGGTGTCGCCGACCAGCACCGCGCCGAGCAGGGTTTTGTTGTCGGCGCTGACGATCAGACGCTTATAGACTTCTTTGCTTTCGTCAAGATAGACGTAGCTGCGGGCGCCCGGCGTGCGGCCGTGGGCATCGCCGATGCCGCCCACGTCCACGCCCAGCAGCTTCAGCTTGGCGCTGAGGTCGGCGCCGGTGAAGCTGTTTTCACTGCCGAGGAGGTGATCGACGGCCACCTGGGCCATTTTATAACCCGGCGCGACGAGGCCATACACGCGGTTGTTCCAGCTGGCGCATTCGCCGATGGCATAGATATCCGGGTCGGAGGTCTGGCAGCTATCGTTGACCATGATGCCGCCGCGCTGGGCAACCGCCAGCCCGCACTGGGTGGCCAGTTTATCGCGCGGGCGGATCCCGGTAGAGAAGACGATGAAATCGACCTGCAGCTCGCTACCGTCGGCGAAGCGCATGGTTTTGCGCGCCTCGATGCCCTGCTGAACGATCTCTTTGGTGTTTTTACTGGTGTGAACTTTCACGCCCATGCTTTCAATTTTGCGCCGCAGCTGCTCGCCGCCCATCTGGTCGAGCTGCTCGGCCATCAGCATCGGCGCGAATTCGATGACGTGGGTTTCCACGCCGAGGTTTTTCAGCGCGCCTGCGGCTTCGAGGCCGAGCAGACCGCCGCCGACCACCGCGCCGCGTTTGCTGCGACGGGCGCAGGATTCAATGGCGTTGAGATCTTCAATGGTGCGATAGACGAAGCAATCCTGGGTTTCCGCGCCTTTAATCGGCGGGATCCAGGGGTATGAGCCGGTCGCCATGATCAGCTTGTCGTAGAACACCGTGCGCCCGGCGCTGGAGTGGATCACCTTCTCCTGGCGGTTGATAGTGATGGCCCTTTCGCCGACCAGCACCTTGACGCCGTGTTTCTCATAGAAACCTTCGCGGACCAGCGACAGCTCTTCTGCGGTATGGTGGGAGAAATAAGACGACAGGTGGACACGGTCGTAGGCGATACGCGGCTCTTCACAGAACACGGTAATGTCGAATTGTCCGGCAGGCGCCTTATCAAGAAGCTCTTCGATAAAGCGATGGCCAACCATGCCGTTACCGATAATAGCGATTCTGACTTTGCTCATTTTTGCCTCGATTTCTTTTCTATTACCGCCTACCTTAACGATTCAGCCATCAGGCTTATTGATGCAAATCAATGACAACTTCACCTACCACTTAATGGGTATATAATTGATTTGTCTGTATTTTTCTAAGTTGTGGAAAACGCTGACTTTTCCTTTTTGCTGATTTTGTGTACAAGAATTGGGTGGGTCGCGATTGGGGTTGAGTAGAAAACAAGCCGTATTGAATGGAGAGGTTGATATGACAGCAGCGCCGCTTTGGTTGATTCAGAACGTACGCCTGGCAGACCGCGACGGCCTGTGGCAGATAGCGATAGATAAGGGGCGCTTTGGCGAGATCACGCCGATGGGGGAGGCGCGGGACGAAAGCTACGAAGTGTTGAACGCTCGCGGCGGGCTGGCGATCCCGCCTTTTATTGAGCCGCATATCCATCTGGATACCACCCAGACGGCCGGCGAGCCAAACTGGAACCAGTCCGGCACTCTGTTTGAGGGGATTGAGCGCTGGGCGGAGCGGAAAGCGCTGCTCAGCCATGAAGACGTTAAAGCCCGGGCGTGGAAAACCCTCAAGTGGCAGATCGCCAATGGCGTGCAGTTTGTCCGTACCCATGTCGATGTCTCCGATCCGACGTTGACGGCGCTGAAGGCGATGCTGGAGGTCAAACAGGAGGTGGCGCCATGGGTCGAGCTGCAGATTGTCGCTTTTCCGCAGGAGGGGATCCTCTCTTACCCCAACGGCGAGGCGCTGCTGGAAGAGGCCCTGAAGCTGGGGGCGGATGTCGTTGGGGCGATCCCGCACTTTGAGTTCACCCGTGAATATGGGGTGGAATCGCTGCATATCGCTTTCCGACTGGCGCGGAAATATGACCGCCCGCTGGATATTCACTGCGATGAAATTGACGACGAACAGTCGCGCTTTGTGGAAACCGTTG
Source organism: Klebsiella sp. PCX (assembly GCF_021869705.1). NCBI lineage: Bacteria > Pseudomonadati > Pseudomonadota > Gammaproteobacteria > Enterobacterales > Enterobacteriaceae > Klebsiella > Klebsiella sp. PCX. The sequence goes on along the minus strand of NZ_CP091527.1, from coordinate 4,749,558 downwards.
CCGCGCTGGCGTTAAAAGCGGGAATAGGGCCGCGGGTGACGGCCAGCCATACCACCGCCATGCACTCCTATAATGGCGCTTATACCTCGCGCTTGTTCCGCCTGCTTAAGCTCTCCGGCATCAATTTTGTCGCCAATCCGCTGGTCAATATTCATCTGCAGGGCCGGTTTGACGACTACCCGAAGCGACGAGGCATTACCCGGGTGAAGGAGCTGATGGCGGCGGGGATCAACGTTTGCTTTGGTCATGATGATGTCTTTGACCCGTGGTACCCGCTGGGGACCGGTAATATGCTGCAGGTCCTGCATATGGGGCTCCACGTTTGCCAGCTGATGGGCTACCAGCAAATTAACGACGGCCTGCAGCTTGTCACCGACAACAGCGCCCGCACGTTTGGCCTGACGGATTACGGCATCGTCAGCGGCAATCCGGCTAACCTGATCATTCTGCCGGCGGAGAATGGCTTTGAGGCGGTACGCTGCCAGGTGCCGGTGCGCTGGTCAATTCGCGAGGGAAGGGTGATTGCGACCACCCAACTGGCGCAAACCTGGATCCAGACCGACCGCGGTGGCGAGGAGCTTTCTTTTATGAGAAACAGCCCCCTTGCGGACGCAAAGGGGCCGAAGGCTTAGTGAGACGCCGCCTGAGCGTTGTTCTGGCGGTGACGGGAGACGAAGCCGAGGATAAAGCACATCACGAACACCACGGCGTAGAGGCCGTTAGCGGTGTGCAGCGCGGCCAGCGGACCGCTGGCTGCCACAATCGGGCCGGTGACCACGAAAGTCAGCATGGTGCCGATGGTGCCGCAGGTGAGGATAAAGTTCACCAGCTTTGGTGAAGCGACTTTAGTTTGCTGCGAACCGAGCGTAATGATCGAGGTGTAGATGGCGCTGGAGAAGAAGCCCAGGGTCAGAATAAACCACGGCATATGCTCCGGCGAACCATTGATAAACAGGTACATCAGCACCGTCGCGAGGCCGGCGAGGACGGTTAAGATGCGCTGCAGGTCGAAGAAGCGCAGGATAAAGCTGAATGACCACATGCCGATCATGTAGGACATCCAGAAATCGCTCACCAGCTTACCGGCATCGCCGAGGCTCATGCCAAGGCTCTTGGCATATTCCGGTACCCAGGAGATAAAGCCCAGCTGACCGAGGATATAGCACAGCGCCGCGACGGAGAGGAACAGCACGCCGATGCCCCACTTCTCTTTCACCACCGGCTGGCTGTTTTCGCTCTGCGCTTTTTTGCCGAGTACCGGGAAGTCACAGCCGAATGTCAGGACGAAAATAGCGACATACACCAGACCGATACAGGCGTAGACCCAGTACCACTCGATGCTGCGCGCCAGCAGGACTGCGGCGACCATCGGGAAAATCATTCCCGCCATGCTAAAGAAGGAGTCGGTAAACAGCAGACGCGCCCCGCGCTGACGGCCTTCATACATATGGGTGATCAGGAAGGTCCCGATCGACATGGTGATCCCGCTCACCAGGCCGAGAACGAACATTGATGCGGAGAACAGCGCCAGGCTGTGGCTGAGCATCAGGCCGGCCACCGCCAGCACCATCAAAATAAAGCCAAAACGCAGCTGAGTTTTCAGCGGCACGATCTCCATCAGCCAGGCATTGAGGAAGATGGAGATCAGAATACCGGCGTTCAGAAAGGTAAAGGTGTTGCTCATACTGGAAACGGGCAGATGGAAATAATCCGCAATGTTACCCATCACCATCCCGGTGACGATCACCAACGCGCCGGTCAGGGCGTAGGAGAAGAAGCTGATCCATGTGAGCTTAATACGGTTGCTGTTAGTCATGACTGGCCTGTGAATAGAAAGGTAAAGCGCGTTGACGCCGCGCCGGGCGGACAGATTTTAGTCGTTCAGGTGATGTAATTAAATGTTTATTGTGAAATACGTTATCTTTTGCATGTTTTAATGTGACTTGAATCACGTTTTTTCGACGCCAGAGAGAACGTTTGCGCGGTTACAATTATTACAGCTAAGTAAAATTTGGTAAAAGGCTGGCCCAGGATGCAAAGGCTCTTTAGAATCAAGGCACTCGCTTTTATTCTGCTCCGTTAAGGATTTTCCATGCTCAAATCAACACTGGCGGCGATGGCTGCCGTTTTCGCCATTTCAGCGTTCTCCCCGGCCATGGCGGCAAAGGGCGATCCGCATGTGCTGCTGACCACCTCGGCAGGTAACATTGAGCTTGAGTTAAACAGCCAGAAAGCCCCGATTTCCGTGGATAACTTCCTGAAGTACGTTAACAGCGGCTTCTACAACAACACTACCTTCCATCGCGTGATCCCGGGATTCATGGTGCAGGGCGGCGGCTTCAACGAGCAGATGCAGCAGAAACAGCCTAACCCGCCGATCAAAAATGAAGCAGACAACGGCCTGCGCAACACCCGCGGCACCATCGCCATGGCGCGTACCGCCGATCAGGATAGCGCCACCAGCCAGTTCTTCATCAACGTGGCGGATAACGCCTTCCTCGACCATGGCCAGCGCGACTTTGGCTATGCGGTGTTTGGCAAGGTAGTGAAAGGCATGGACGTTGCGGATAAGATCTCCCAGGTTCAGACCCATAACGTCGGCCCATACCAGAATGTGCCGACTAAACCGGTTGTTATCCTCTCTGCGAAAGTGCTGCCCTAATCTTCCCACGGCGCGGTAGTCTATCGCCGCGCCGGTTGCCTCCCGGCATAACCTGTAATTGCTGCTTATACTTGTGGCACACAGGGGACGATAAGGGGGCGACGATGCGTCCACTCACCGATAAGCAAAAATCCCGACTCTGGGAACAGACACGTAATAGCAATTTTCAGGCCAGCCGTCGCCTCGAAGGCGTATCGGTGCCACTGGTTACGCTGACTGCCGAGGAGGCGCAGGCGCGCCTCGCGACGCTGCGGAGGGAGTATGAGCGATAAATTTGGCGATGAACGCGATCCTTACCTCTATCCGGCCCTGAACGTCCTGCGCAACCGCCTCGGCATCCGCCAGGCCAACACTCTGCAGCAGGCTGCCCTGGAGATGACATCGCTGCGGGCGGCTACCCTGCCGCTGGGTCCGCGGGTGCGCGGCTTACCCTATCTGTGCGCTATTCATCATCAGCTTTATCAGGATCTGTTTGACTGGGCGGGTAGGCTGCGTGAAGTGAACCTCTACCTGGGCGATACGCCGTTCTGTCACTTTGCCCGCATCGAAGAGGAAGGGAACGCCCTGATGCAGGCCCTGGAGCAGGAGGATTATCTCTTCGGCCTGCCGCGGGATACCTTTATCGAACGCCTGAGCTGGTTCTATGGTGAAATTAATGTGCTGCACCCTTTTCGTCTCGGCAATGGCCTGACCCAGCGCATTTTCTTTGAACAGCTGGCGATACATGCCGGCTACCTTCTTGACTGGCGTGACGTCGATCCTGCCGCCTGGAGCACCGCCTGCCAGCAGGGCGCGATGGGCGATCCGGACCCGCTGGCGGCGATCTTTCGCAAAGTGGTAAGCGAAGCGCGGGAATCTGAGTAGAATAGCCCGGTTTGATTGTTCCGGAGCCGCTATGATCCTGCTTATCGATAACTATGACTCTTTCACCTGGAATCTGTATCAGTACTTTTGCGAACTGGGGGCGGAAGTGCTGGTCAGGCGCAACGATGCGTTGACGCTGGAGGAGATAGCGTCGCTGGCGCCGGAGAAGATGGTGATTTCGCCCGGTCCCTGTACGCCGGATGAAGCGGGGATTTCCCTCTCAGTAATCCGTCACTATGCAGGAAAAACGCCGCTGCTGGGCGTCTGCCTCGGGCATCAGGCGATAGCCCAGGCGTTTGGCGCGACCATTGTGCGGGCGGCGCAGGTGATGCATGGAAAAACTTCGCTTATCGAGCATAACGGCGAAGGGGTGTTTCAGGAGCTGAATAATCCTCTGACGGTGACCCGCTATCATTCGCTGGTGATTGACCCGCCGACGCTGCCGCCTGAGTTTATCGTCACCGCCCGCAGCGCCAGCGGTGAGATCATGGGGATTCGTCATCGCGACTGGGATCTCGAGGGCGTGCAGTTCCATCCGGAAAGCATCCTTAGCGAACAGGGCCATCAATTGCTGGCGAACTTTATTAAGCGGTGATTTCGGTTGCCATTGACTGACTTTTTATGCATATTTTGTGATTATATTATCATAATCATATCTGCATAACGAAGAGGGATGGGCAAGACATGGCAACTGAACAACCGGCAATCACCCGCGCCACATTCGATGAAGTTATTTTGCCAATTTATGCACCGGCAGAATTCATCCCGGTAAAGGGGAAAGGCAGCCGCGTCTGGGATCAGCAGGGCAAAGAGTATATTGATTTCGCCGGCGGTATCGCGGTGACGGCGCTGGGCCATTGCCACCCGGCGCTGGTGGCGGCGCTTCACGAGCAGGGCGAAACGCTGTGGCATACCAGCAACGTCTTTACCAATGAGCCAGCGCTGCGCCTGGGACGTAAGCTTGTCGATGCCACCTTCGCCGAGCGAGTGGTGTTTATGAACTCCGGTACCGAAGCCAATGAAACAGCCTTTAAGCTGGCGCGTCACTATGCGGTGACCCGCCATAGCCCATATAAAACCAAAATCATCGCCTTCCATAACGCTTTTCATGGCCGCTCTCTGTTTACCGTCTCGGTCGGTGGGCAGCCGAAGTACTCCGATGGTTTCGGCCCTAAACCGGCGGATATTGTCCATGTTCCCTTCAACGACCTGCAGGCGGTAAAAGCGGTGATGGATGACCACACCTGCGCGGTGGTGGTGGAGCCGATTCAGGGCGAAGGTGGCGTGACGGCAGCAACGCCGGCGTTCCTGCAAGGACTGCGCGAACTGTGCGATCAGCACCAGGCGCTGTTAGTCTTTGATGAAGTGCAGTGTGGTATGGGGCGTACCGGATCGCTGTTCGCCTATATGCACTATGGCGTAACCCCGGATATTCTCACCAGCGCGAAAGCGCTGGGCGGCGGTTTCCCGGTCAGCGCCATGTTGACCACCCACGAGATCGCCAGCGCCTTCCATGCCGGTTCCCATGGGTCAACCTACGGCGGCAACCCGCTGGCCTGCGCGGTCGCCAACGCCGCTTTCGATCTGATCAATACTCCGGCGGTGCTGGATGGCGTGAACGCGAAACGCGAACTGTTCGTCAAACACCTGCAGCAGCTGGATGCCGAGTTTGATCTGTTCAGTGATATTCGCGGGATGGGCCTGCTGATTGGCGCCGAACTTAAGCCGCAGCACAAGGGCCGCGCGCGCGATTTCCTCTATGCCGCTGCGGAAGCCGGCGTCATGGTGCTTAACGCCGGGCCGGACGTGATGCGTTTTGTTCCCTCGCTGATCATCGAAGAGCAGGATATCGCCGAGGGGATGGCGCGCTTTGCCCTGGCAGTGGCAAAGGTGATTAACGGCTGATCTTCCGTAGCCAGATGCCATGATGCGGCCGCTGACGCCATGCTACAGACGAGATAGTGTGCATGGTGTTCAGATGGCCCAGAATGCGTTGCAGATGCTGCTCCAGGGTGCTTAACGGACCGATCGGCACCTCGCTTTCCGGTGACTCCATAATATTGACATCCCCTGTGCTGCCGGGGCCATCGCTGTCCAGCCGCTGCTGACAGCGCTGCAGGGCAATCTCACAGGATTCGAGATAGCGCTGGGCAAGATCCGGGGTGAGCATCGTATGCTCCCGGGCCAGGGTGGTCATGGCGTTGATATGTTCGACGATAAACTGGCTGTGCGTCACCCATAGCTTCATATCTTCCAGGTAGTGGGTATTGAACCCCGGCTCCTGCATCGCCTGATTCAGGGAGTTGTAGAGCGCGTTGTGCGCCTGATTAACGCGCATACGTTGATAGGCCAGCGCGGGCGCTTTGGGATCGGGGCTGAGGATCAGGCGAATCGCCTGCTGGTCGGCCTCCAGCGCATCGTGGGCGTTTTTTTTCAGCAGGCCGCTCTGCCACTGCGGCCACAGCCAGACCATCCCGCCGAAGGCGATCAGGCAGCCGATCAGCGTGTCGATCAGCCGGGCGATAATAAACTGTTCGCCGTTGAGCGTCAGCAGCTGCAGGGTATATACCGCCGTCACCGTAAAGCCCACCATCGCCCAGCCATAGTGTTTGCGGATAATCAGATAGCTGAGCAGTGTGATCAGCAGCATCCCGCTCAGGGTGTAGCTCTCCGGAACGTGAAAGTGCAAGGTCAGCCCGGCTATGATCAGGCCGGCGAGCGTCCCCGCCGCCCGGTGGACAATACGAACCCGCGTGGCGCCATAGCCATTCTGGGTAACAAAGAGCACCGTCATCAGGATCCAGTAGGGCTTCGGCAAATGCAGGGCGTTGCCCATCAGGCTGGCGATGCTCAGCATCACGCTGATGCGGGCGGCATTGCGCAGCGCGGGCGATTTCAGCGACAGATAGTTTTTTAGCGCGGGAAACAGCGGTAAACGACGCTCTTTGTCAGCCATCAGATCCCGGGCATACAGCGGGCGCTGGGTATGCAGCACCCGGGCGATGCGGCTGAAGTGCCAGGCGCAGAAGTGGCCGACCGGGTTGTCCGGATGCTGGCGGGCGATCTTTTCCAGGGCGCCGATCTGTTTATCCATCTGGAAGCGCTGCGGAAAGCGATGATAGAGCATGTCATCCGCCAGCACCCGCAGACGGGCGGCGACGGTCTGCGCGTTCCAGCGGATCACCGCTTCGGCATGGCTGCGTTCTACCAGTTTTTGCACCTCTTCCGGCTGATGCAGGCTGACCGAAATATGCTCCTGTAGATCCAGCCCCATCTGGAACGCCCGCAGAAGACGTTTGTGGTCGTTACGTTGGTTGGCGGCCAGCATATGCATCTGCTGATAGCACTGGGTGATTAAATCGACCACCTTCTGCTGGCGGATGAGCAGCGGCGGCAGGGCGGTCGAGGGATCGGTATGCTGGGTCAACAGGCTATATTTGGCTTCGCAATAATTGGCCAGTTCCCGGTAGAGCAAACTGAGCGACTCCCGCAGCGGCTGTTCACGCCACAGCCAGAACCAGAACCAGTTAAACACGCCGTACCATAGCGTGCCGAAGGCGTAGATCAGCAGCGGCTCCCAGATGGGCATATTGCCCGCCAGGCTGAGAGTAAAAATGGCGGCGATCAGCGACGCGGGCAGCAGGCGCGCGTGCAGCGAACTGATCTCCGCGGTGACGCCGAGCAATAGCGCCAGGCCGCTGAGAATAAGCGGCAGAGGAATCGCCTGGGCGAGCAGCAGCTGCACCACCAGGCTGCATCCGGCAAACAGACAGCCGCCGATAATCAGACGTTTAAAAAAGCGCTTATGCGGGGTGTCGAGGCCGGCGATGTTGCAGCAGGCGGGGACTAAGGAGAACAGGAGCCCCTGCTGGAGATGGCCGAGCAGAAGACCGATGGCCACAGGCAGACACAGCACCAGCGTTTGCCGCAGTGCATAGTTAACTTCCGGGTGGTAAATCAGCCTGCGCCACATGAGGGAAAAACAAAAACGGCGTACTGCAGGAGCAATACGCCGCTTAGCAACTTAACGGGTACCGTAGACGACGATAGTTTTACCGTGGGCGGAAATCAGGTTCTGATCTTCCAGCATTTTCAAAATACGGCCAACGGTTTCACGAGAGCAGCCGACGATCTGACCAATTTCCTGACGGGTAATTTTAATTTGCATACCGTCCGGGTGGGTCATGGCATCGGGTTGCTTCGCCAGGTTCAGCAGCGTCTGGGCGATACGGCCCGTCACGTCGAGGAAGGCGAGGTTGCCCACTTTCTCAGACGTCACCTGCAGACGGCGAGCCATTTGCGAAGAGAGACGCATCAGAATGTCCGGGTTCACCTGGATCAGCTGACGGAATTTCTTATAAGAGATTTCGGCCACTTCACATGCGGTTTTCGCCCGTACCCAGGCGCTACGCTCCTGACCCTCTTCAAACAGGCCTAATTCACCGATGAAATCGCCCTGGTTGAGGTAGGAGAGGATCATCTCTTTACCTTCTTCATCCTTGATGAGTACAGCCACGGAGCCTTTAACGATGTAGTACAGCGTTTCTGCTTTCTCACCCTGGTGGATCAGCGTGCTCTTTGATGGGTACTTATGAATGTGGCAATGAGACAAGAACCATTCAAGGGTAGGGTCTGTTTGCGGTTTGCCAAGCACCATGCGCGGTTATCCTCTGTTATAAGCTATCTCCGGGCGCCGACACTACACGGCGTCCGGGCATGCAATCGTATTGTTTCCCTATACCTGGGAAGCTGGCTGATGATTTTTCGACAGCCCGTAATGTGAACTCCTCTGCATACATGCAGTACATCAATGTATTACTGTAGCATCCAGACTGTTTTAGCATAGCTTTCGCCGCATGTCTCCTGGTGTCTCGCTTCAGCATGACGCAGGTCGCCTTCCGTTGCGAGAATTGTTATGTGCGCGTAATCTGACAAGAATATTGCGATACTGGAGTTAAATTTTATGCAAGCGCGTGTGAAATGGGTTGAAGGGTTAACCTTTATCGGGGAGTCCGCGTCAGGACACCAGATTCTGATGGATGGCAACTCCGGGGATAAGGCGCCCAGTCCGATGGAAATGGTGCTGATGGCGGCGGGCGGTTGCAGTGCGATCGATGTGGTCTCCATTTTGCAAAAAGGTCGCCATGAGGTGACTAACTGCGAAGTGAAGCTGACCTCTGAACGCCGGGAAGAGGCGCCGCGCCTGTTCACGCATATTAATCTGCACTTTATCGTCACCGGTAAGGCGCTGAAAGATGCCGCGGTCTCCCGTGCGGTGGATCTGTCGGCAGAGAAATACTGCTCGGTGGCGCTGATGCTGGAAAAAGCGGTGAAGATCACCCATTCCTATGAAGTGATCGAGGCGTAGTCTTCGCCTGCTGTTGTGAATTTTCTTAACCCCGGCCTGGCCGGGGTTTCTTCTGTTAGCCGATCTTGCGGCCTTCCATCAGGCGTTCGACCAGCGGCGCCATAATAAGCTCCATCGCCAGCCCCATTTTACCGCCCGGCACCACCAGAGTGTTCATGTGCGAGATAAACGAGCCCTGTAGCATCGCCAGCAGCCAGGGGAAGTCGATGTTCTGCAGATTGCGGAAATGGATCACCACAAAGCTCTCGTCCAGAGAGGGGATCGCTTTCGCGGCAAACGGGTTGGAGGTGTCCACCGTCGGCACGCGCTGAAAGTTGATGTGGGTGCGGGAAAACTGCGGGGTGATGAAGTTGATGTAATCTTCCATCGATCGGACGACGGAGTCCATCACCGCCTCCCGGGAGTGGCCGCGCTCGCTGGTGTCGCGAATGAGTTTCTGTATCCACTCGAGATTAACGATAGGCACGACCCCGACCAGCAGGTCGACATGGCTGGCGACATCATGCTGCGGCGTGACAACCCCGCCGTGCAGCCCCTCATAGAACAGCACGTCCGTCGGCTCCGGCAGCGGCTGCCACGGGGTGAAGGTTCCCGGCACCTGATTCCACGGCACGGCTTCGTCATAGGTGTGGAGGTATTTACGCGACTGACCTTTGCCATGGCGGCCATAGTCGACAAAGGTCTGTTCCAGCAGACCGAAGTCGTTCGCCTCCGGGCCAAAGTAGCTGATATGTTTGCCCTGATCCCGCGCTTTGCGGATCGCCATGTCCATTTCCGGGCGGGTGTAGCGATGAAAGCTGTCGCCTTCCACCTCCGCAGCGTGCAGATTTAGCTGCGCGAAGATTTTGCGAAAGGCGAGGCTGGTGGTGGTAGTGCCCGCGCCGCTGGAGCCTGTGACGGCGATCACCGGATGTTTGGCAGACATAACAACTCCCTGGTTAAACGATGTAGTGGCGTCGCCTTAGCCGTTAAACAGGGCGCGCGGCATAATATTGACCGTCTCATGCAGTTCCGACCACACGAGGACTGCCTCTCCGCGTTTCAGCTGCTGTTTTACATCGGCGACTTTATCGGCAAGTGAACGTTCATGTTCACCATAATCGGTGCCTTCACGTAACACAAAGCTTTCAATCAGGTTATCCAGCGTTTCGGGATCCAGATCCTGCCAGGGAATAATCATACGGGAACCTCCAGCCAGCGGTTTAACCAGTCGGGAATGCGTCTTTCCAGCCACATCTCCGGTTTACGCAGGGTGCCGCCGACGAAGCCAACGTGGCCGCCTTGTTCAGTCAATTGATACTCGACGTTCGCCGGCAGTTGTTCCTGCGGGGGAATGGAATGGTGGTCCATAAACGGATCGTCTTTCGCGTGAATGATGAGCGTCGGCTTAGTGATATCGCTGAGCCGCGGCATGGCGCTGCATTGCCGGTAGTAATCCAGCGCATCGGCAAAGCCATGGATTTTGGCGGTGATCATATCGTCAAATTCCCGGATGCGGCGCATCCCTTTGAGCTGACGTAAATCGACGGGCAGCGAGCCAGGATACGCTTTCAGCTTGCGTGAGGCGTTGGCTTTTAACAGATTGAGCAGGTAGCGCTGATAAACCCGCGAGAAGCCCTTATCCATATGATAGCTGCAGGCTTCCAGCATGAAAGGCGCGGAGACGATCACCGCCGCATCCAGCGGGCAGCGGTCGCCTTCTTCTGCCAGCAGGCAGCCCAGCATATTGCCGCCCAGCGAATAGCCGACGGCGGCGGTCGGCGCGGGGCCAAACTCGCGCTGCAGCCAGTGCAGAAACCAGGTGCCATCTTCCGTTTCGCCGGAGTGATAGATGCGGTGATTGCGGTTAGGTTCGCCGCTGCAGCCGCGAAAATGCATGACTACGCCAAGCCAGCCGCGCTGCATCGCCGCGTGGATCAGTCCATGGGCATACGGGCTGTGCAGACTCCCTTCCAGACCATGAAAGACGACGAGGCGCGGCTTGTGGCACGCCTGGTGCGGGTCTTCGCTCCAGGCGAGATCGACAAAATCGCCGTCTGGCAGCTCAAGGCGCTGCCAGTGCGGGGTAAAGCGCAATTTACGGCGGATCAGCCGCGGCAGCATGGTTTGCAGATGACGATTGCCCACGCCGCGCATGGGATGGAACTCACGCGAATCGTTTTCGGGGGGCGTCATGTCTGTGGGGATGATTTCAACCATAGCACCAGAATAATTAATAAACGTGATGATGACTATACCGCGCAGGGCGCGCAGGAGTTAGCCAATATGTGGTCTTGTGGCCAGTGACGCCAGGTTACACCACAACAAACCATTGATGTCACTGATGGCCAGACCGCGAGGGCGGGCAGAAATACACTCTGCCCGCGCCGTAGTAGGCGCAGGCAGAATGATGACGCGGCGATTAGCCTTCCTGAAGCATGCGCTCCAGCTGCTCCTGTGCCTCCAGCCAGGCCATTTCGCACTCCTCCAGCCCGGATTTCGCGCTGGCCTGCTGCTGCAGGCATTCAGTTAGTTCTGCTTTACGCGAGGCGTCGTAGAGTTCGCTGTCGCCAAGTTTCTCTTCTGCACTGGCCAGCTGCGCGTTGAGCTTATCCATCTCTTTTTCCAGACGGGCGATCTCTTTGCGCAGCGGTTGGGTCTGGCTGCGTAGCTCCGCTTCCCGACGCTTCTGGTCTTTGCGCGCTTGCGCGCTGTTGCCGCTCTCTTTTGGCGCGTCGCCGCTCTGGGACTCCTGTTTTTGCGAGTCGCTGAGCCACTGCTGATAATCTTCCAGATCGCCGTCGAACGGTTCGACTTTGCCATCGTGGACAAGGTACAGATCGTCGGTGGTGGAGCGGATCAGGTGGCGATCGTGCGATACGACCACCAGCGCCCCTTCAAAGTCGATCAGCGCTTCGGTTAAAGCCTGACGCATATCGAGGTCGAGATGGTTGGTCGGTTCGTCGAGCAGCAGCAGGTTAGGGCGCTGCCAGACGATCAGGGCCAGCACCAGACGCGCCTTTTCTCCACCGGAGAAGCGGCGGGTCTCTTCGCTGACCTTATCGCCCTGGAAACCAAAGCCGCCCAGATAATCGCGCAGCTTCTGCTCCAGCTCCTGCGGCGCCAGGCGCGCCAGGTGCTGCAGCGGCGACTCATCGGCGCGCAGAAACTCCAGCTGATGCTGGGCGAAGTAGCCGAGCTTGATGCCTTTGGCGAGGCCGATCTCCCCGCTTACGGGCTGGAGTTCGCCAGCCAGGAGCTTAATCAGCGTCGATTTCCCGGCGCCGTTGCGGCCCAGCAGGCCGATACGCGACCCCGGCACCAGATTGAGCTTGATGGAGTCGAGGATAATACGCTCGCCATAGCCGGCGCTGACTTTCTCCATCTTCAGCAGCGGGTTAGGCAGGCTCTCCGGCTGGCGGAAGCTGAAGTGGAACGGGTTATCCACGTGCGCCGGGGCGATGAGCTCCATCCGCTCCAGCATTTTAATACGGCTCTGCGCCTGCTTGGCTTTGGTGGCTTTGGCGCGGAAGCGATCGATATAGCTTTGCAGATGCGCGACACGCTGCTGCTGGCTTTCGTACATCGCCTGCTGCTGAGCGAGCCGGGTGGCGCGCTGCACTTCAAACGAACTGTAGTTGCCGGTGTACTCAAACATCGTCTGCTGTTCGATGTGGATAATTTTGTCGACGATAGGATCGAGGAAATCGCGATCGTGGGAGATCAGGATCAGCGTCCCCGTGTAGCCCTTCAGCCACTTCTCCAGCCAGATCACCGCATCAAGGTCGAGGTGGTTAGTCGGTTCATCGAGCAGCAGCAGATCGGAGCGGCAGATCAGCGCCTGCGCGAGGTTAAGGCGCATACGCCAGCCGCCGGAAAAATCGCTGACCGGCCGCTCAAGCTGTTCATTGCTAAAACCCAGGCCGTGCAGCAGGCTGGCGGCGCGGGAGCGGATGGTCCAGGCGTCGATGGCGTCCAGCTTGCCGTGGACGGTGGCGATGGCATGGCCGTCGTTGCGCTCGTTAGCCTGCTGGAGCGCGGCTTCCAGCTGGCGATATTCACGATCGCCGTCAATGACATAATCGATTGCCGGCTGCGGCAGGGCCGGGGTTTCCTGATTCACCCAGGCCAGCTGCCAGTTGCCGGGAAAGGTCATACTGCCGCCGTCAGCGCTTATCTCGTTTTTCAAAAGCGATAGCAGCGTCGATTTCCCGCAGCCGTTTTTCCCCACCAGACCGACCTTCTGGCCAGGGTTGATGGTAGCGGTGGCGTTGTCCAGCAGTACGCGTACGCCGCGACGAATTTGTAACGAGGAGAAAACAATCATAAGGCGCCGTATGTTCAGACTATGTTAATTTGTCATTATGATAATGTAGTTTGGAAGCGAATCGCTTCACCGGGCCGCCATGGTAGCCCAAAACGAAGACGATACACAAAGTCATTCTGGCTGTGTCAAAAAGCCGGGGCTGTGCAGGCCGCCAGAAGACCTACGGGAGGGGAATGATGTCTCAGACAGCGAAAGTGTTGCTGCTGTATGCCCACCCAGAATCTCAGGATTCCGTGGCCAACCGGGTTTTATTACAACCCGCCTTACAGTTGCCGAACGTCACCGTGCACGATCTCTACGCGCACTATCCGGATTTTTTTATCGATATTGCTCACGAACAGGACCTGCTGCGCCAGCATGAGGTGATTGTTTTCCAGCATCCTTTATATACCTGGAGCTGTCCTGCGCTGCTCAAAGAATGGCTGGATCGTGTCTTAAGCCGCGGCTTCGCCAGCGGCGCCGGAGGGAACGAACTGGCGGGAAAGTACTGGCGCAGCGTGATCACCACCGGCGAACCAGAGAGCGCTTACCGTCGCGATGCAAATCGCTATCCGATGAACGATATTCTGCGTCCTTTTGAACTGACCGCCGGTATGTGCCGTATGCACTGGATGAGCCCCATCATTGTCTACTGGGCCCGGCGGCAGCAGCCAGAGGAGCTGCGCAGCCGCGCCCTGGCCTATCGGGACTGGCTGGCCAACCCCCTTGCCGCCGGAGGTGTCCATGGCGGGATTTGATCTGCTGCTGGCGGGGGTGCTGTTTTTGTTCGCGGCCGTCATCGCCGTCCCTCTGGCTTCAAGACTGGGGATTGGCGCGGTGCTGGGCTATCTGCTGGCCGGGATCGCCATTGGTCCGTGGGGGCTCGGATTTATCAGCGATGTGGATGAAATTCTCCATTTCTCTGAACTCGGCGTGGTGTTTCTGATGTTTATCATCGGCCTGGAGCTCAATCCCGCCAAGCTATGGCGGCTGCGAAGCTCCATCTTCGGCGTTGGCGCGGCGCAAGTGATGCTCAGCGCGGCGATCCTCGGCGGTCTGTTGATGACGACAGGGTTTTCATGGCAGGCGGCGGTGGTCGGCGGGATTGGCCTGGCGATGTCCTCTACCGCGATGGCACTGCAGCTGATGCGCGAGAAGGGAATGAGCCGCAGCGAATCAGGGCAGTTAGGCTTTTCGGTCCTGCTGTTTCAGGATCTGGCGGTGATCCCGGCGCTGGCGCTGGTGCCTCTGCTGGCTGGTTCCGCGGATGAGCATGTGAACTGGCTGACAGTCGGCATGAAGGTCCTGGCGTTTGCCGGGATGCTGATTGGCGGTCGCTATCTGCTGCGGCCGGTATTCCGCTTTATCGCCAGCTCCGGGGTCAGGGAAGTGTTCACTGCCGCCACGCTGCTGCTGGTTCTCGGATCCGCCCTGTTTATGGAGGCGCTGGGACTGTCGATGGCGCTGGGTACCTTTATCGCCGGCGTGCTGCTGGCGGAAAGCGAGTATCGCCATGAACTGGAGATCGCCATCGATCCGTTCAAGGGGCTGCTGCTTGGGCTGTTCTTTATCTCCGTCGGGATGGCGCTGAACCTTGGCGTGCTGTACACCCATCTGCTGTGGGTGGCGGTGAGCGTGGCGGTGCTGGTGGCGGTAAAAATGCTGGTGCTTTATCTGCTGGCCCGTCTCTATGGCCTGCGGAGTTCCGAACGTATGCAGTTTGCGGGCGTATTAAGCCAGGGCGGCGAGTTCGCGTTTGTCCTCTTTTCGCTGCCCGCCTCGCAGCGGTTGTTCCAGCACGACCAGATGGCGCTGCTGCTGGTGGCCGTCACCTTGTCGATGATGACCACGCCGCTGCTGATGAAAGGGATCGATAAGATACTGTCGCGACGCCTGAATCCAGCGGAGGATACCGATGAGGCGCCGTGGGTAGAGGATGATAAACCGCAGGTGATTATTGTTGGCTTTGGCCGTTTCGGCCAGGTCATCGGTCGCCTGCTGATGGCTAATAAGATGCGTATTACGGTGCTGGAGCGAGACATCAGCGCGGTAAATCTGATGCGCAACTATGGCTATAAAGTCTATTTTGGTGACGCTACCCAGCTGGAGCTGCTGCGCTCGGCAGGGGCGGAGGAGGCGCAGTCGATCGTCATTACCTGTAATGAGCCGGAAGACACCATGCGGCTGGTGGAGATGTGTCAACAACACTTTCCACATCTGCACATCCTGGCCCGCGCTCGCGGGCGCGTCGAGGCGCATGAGCTGCTGCAGGCCGGCGTGACGCAGTTTTCTCGTGAGACTTTCTCCAGTGCGCTTGAGCTGGGGCGTAAAGCCCTCATTACCCTGGGGATGCATCCTCACCAGGCCCAGCGCGCGCAGCTGCACTTCCGACGCCTCGATATGCGAATGCTGCGTGAGTTAATGCCGGTGCATACTGATACGGTACAGATATCACGCGTGCGGGAAGCCCGGCGCGAACTGGAAGAGATTTTTCAGCGCGAAATGCAGAAAGAGAGCCGGCAGCTGGACGGCTGGGACGAGTTTGAATAAAGGTAAATCATATGGCAGTGCGTAAACGTTTTATTGCCGGGGCGAAATGTCCGGCGTGCCAGGCGCAGGATTCACTGGCGATGTGGCGTGAGAATAATGTCGATGTTGTTGAATGCGTTAAGTGCGGTCATCAGATGCGTGAGGCGGATAAAGAGGCCCGTGAGCATGTACGCAAAGAGGAGCAGGTGATTGGCATTTTTCATCCCGACTAGCGTTATCCGTCGGCTTTTTTTAAGCTAAAGGGTACACGGCAGCAGAATTCCGCTACAATCTGCGCCACTATTCTTCCCATCTCAGGAGATATCATGAAAGTAGCAAAAGACCTGGTGGTCAGCCTGGCCTATCAGGTACGTACAGAAGACGGTGTGTTGGTTGATGAGTCTCCGGTAAGCGCGCCGCTGGATTACCTGCACGGTCACGGCTCCCTGATTTCCGGTCTGGAAAACGCGCTGGATGGCCACGAAGTGGGCGATAAATTTGACGTAGCCGTCGGCGCTAACGACGCTTACGGTCAGTATGACGAAAACCTGGTGCAGCGTGTACCGAAAGACGTCTTCATGGGCGTTGATGAACTGCAGGTTGGCATGCGCTTCCTGGCGGAAACCGATCAGGGTCCGGTACCAGTAGAAATCACTGAAGTTGAAGACGACCACGTTGTGGTTGATGGCAACCACATGCTGGCAGGCCAGAACCTGAAATTCAATGTGGAAGTTGTCGCCATCCGCGAAGCGACCGCTGAAGAGCTGGAGCACGGTCACGTGCACGGCGCGCATGGTCACGATCACGACCACGATCATGGTCACGATGGCTGCTGCGGCGGTCACGGTCACGACCACGATCATGGCCACGACCATGGTAAAGGCGGCTGCGGCGGCCACGGTGGCTGCGGCTGCCACTAATCTTTGCGCCTCGGCACGAAGACGACAAAAAGCGGGGAAACCCGCTTTTTTTACGCCTCAATAGTGCGGCGGTGGCGTCTCTTCAGCCTGGGAGGCGATATGGGAGGGTTGGGTCGCCTTCAGCTTCTCGATCATCAGACGCATATGCTCCCGCATCTTCGCCATCTCGATCTCGTGGGCGGTCACGGTTTTGTTGAGGTCTTCGATGGTGATTTCCTGAAACGCCAGCCGGCTTTCCAGCTCCGCAAGGCGCGTTTCTAATGTGCTATCGTGCATGGGTAACCTCTTTAGTCTGATCCTGCGGGCGGATTCTACTTAAGTTTCCCCCGGCGCGCAGCATCGCTGCGTCCTACAGGAAACTTATTCATACAAAAATAGTCCTAAAAGAGGCGATATTCAGGAACGTCCGTATGTAGATTTTAACGGCGACGTTCTATAGTACGTTTTTTGCTTTTTACGATAACCCTGGGGTGAGAGGCCCCGGCCCTGGAGAAATGGATGAAATCACTGTTTAAAGTAACGCTGCTGGCGACCACAATGGCCGTCGCCCTGAATGCACCGCTGACCTTTGCTGCAGATACCGCGGCGAAAGCAGCCCCGGCGGCTGAGAGTAAATCGGCATTTAAAAATGACGATCAGAAATCAGCCTATGCGCTGGGCGCGTCCCTGGGGCGTTACATGGAAAACTCCCTGAAAGAACAAGAAAAACTGGGCATTAAGCTGGATAAAGCCCAGCTGATCGCCGGCGTACAGGACGCGTTTGCCGATAAGAGCAAACTGTCCGACCAGGAGATCGAACAGACTCTGCAGGCCTTTGAAACACGCGTGAAGACCGCAGCTCAGCAGAAAATGGAAAAAGACGCTACTGAGAACGAAACCAAAGGTAAAGCTTTCCGTGACAGCTTTGCCAAAGAGAAGGGCGTGAAAACGTCTAAGACTGGCCTGCTGTATAAAGTCGAGAAAGAAGGCACTGGCGATGCGCCTAAAGACAGCGACACCGTGGTGGTTAACTACAAAGGTACGCTGATCGACGGCAAAGAGTTTGATAACTCTTATACCCGCGGCGAGCCGCTCTCTTTCCGTCTCGACGGGGTGATCCCGGGCTGGACTGAAGGCCTGAAGAACATCAAGAAAGGCGGCAAAATCAAGCTGGTCATTCCGCCAGATCTGGCCTACGGCAAAACCGGCGTCCCGGGGATCCCGGCCAACTCCACGCTGGTCTTTGATGTAGAGCTGCTGGATATCAAACCGGCGCCGAAAGCAGATGCTCAGCCGGAAGCCGCTGGCGATGCGAAAGCCGCAGACGCGAAAGCTGACGCTAAGAAGTAATCGGGTTCAGGCCGCCGTCTCGTTAGAGGCGGCGGCTTTTTTATTGCGCGCAGATATAATTAAAACTGGAAAGATCCTCAGGCGCTGTATTACTTTAGATAGCTTAATAATGATGATGAGCCTGCCCTGACAATAACGACAGGCTCCTGAAAAGGAGTGCTTTTTTTCATGTCCAGGTCGCTTTTAACCAACGAAACCAGCGAGCTTGACCTGCTGGATCAACGTCCCTTTGACCAGACCGATTTCGATATTCTTAAATCTTATGAAGCGGTGGTGGACGGGTTGGCGATGCTCATCGGTTCGCACTGTGAAATCGTGCTGCATTCTTTGCAGGATCTGAAATGCTCTGCCATCCGTATCGCCAATGGTGAACATACCGGCCGCCAAATCGGTTCACCGATTACCGATCTTGCGCTGCGCATGCTGCACGATATGACGGGCGCCGATAGCAGCGTTTCCAAATGCTACTTTACCCGCGCCAAAAGCGGCGTCCTGATGAAGTCGGTGACGATTGCCATCCGCAACCGCGATCACCGGGTGATTGGTCTGTTGTGCATCAACATGAATCTGGATGTGCCGTTTTCGCAGATCATGAGCACCTTTATTCCACCAGAAACGCCTGAGGTTAACTCGCCGGTGAACTTTGCTTCCTCGGTTGACGATCTGGTCGCCCAGACTCTGGAATTCACCATCGAAGAGGTGAATGCCGATCGCAGCGTGTCGAACAATGCTAAAAACCGTCAAATCGTGCTGAATCTCTACGAGAAAGGGATCTTCGATATTAAAGACGCCATTAACCAGGTGGCCGATCGTCTGAATATCTCCAAGCACACCGTCTACCTCTATATTCGCCAGTTCAAAAGCGGTGATTTCCAGGGGCTGGATAAGTAATGCGTTTTGCCCTCACGGTGACCGGACCTGCCTATGGCACGCAGCAGGCGAGCAGCGCCTGGCAATTTTCTCAGGCCGTGCTGCAGGAAGGCCATGAGCTGGCGTGCGTTTTTTTCTATCGCGAAGGCGTGCTTAACGCTAACCAGTTGACGGCGCCCGCCAGCGATGAGTTCGATCTGGTGCGCGGGTGGCAATCCCTCCACAATGAGCACGGCGTCGCGCTGCATATCTGCGTGGCGGCCGCCCTGCGTCGTGGCGTAACGGACGAACGCGAAGCGCAACAGCTCGCTCTGCCTGGCCATAATCTGCAGCCGGGTTTTACGTTAAGCGGACTTGGCGCGCTGGCGGAAGCGGCGCTCACTTGCGATCGGATGGTACAGTTCTGATGAAACGTGTGGCTTTCGTTTTTTCTTCCGCGCCGCACGGCAGCGCCGCCGGCAGGGAGGGCCTCGATGCCTTATTAGCCACCTCCGCCCTCACCGACGAGATTGGCGTGTTTTTCGTGGGCGACGGCGTGTTTCAGCTGTTGCCCGCCCAGCGGCCTGGCGCTGTGCTGGCCCGCGACTACATCGCCACCTTTAAACTGCTGTCGCTATACGATATCGACCAGTGCTGGCTGTGCGCCGAGTCGGCGCGAGAGCGCGGCCTGGATCCCGCGACCCCGTGGGTGGTGGATGCCGAATGCCTGGCGCCGGATGCCCTGCGCGCCCGTCTGCATGAATTTGATGTGATTTTGCGTTTCTGAGGCCCCCATGCTCCATACGCTCAGTGTTTCTCCCTGGCATGCCGATATCGCAGCAATGCTTCGCTTGATGGAGCAGGGTGACGATCTGTTACTGCTGTCTGATGGCGTCGCGGCGGCTATCGCCGGCGGCCGCTTCCTTGAGATCCTGCAATCCGCCCCCATAACCCTTTACGTGCTGCAAGACGACGTTGACGCCCGCGGGCTAACTGGTCAAATTGCGGACAGTGTCGGCAGGGTTAGCTATACTGATTTCGTCAGACTCACAGTCAAACATGCCGGTCAGTTGGCCTGGTGATGGCGGGATCGTTGTATATTTCTTGACACCTTTTCGGCACCGCCCTAAAATTCTGCGTCCTCATAATATATGAGGCGATTTATTACGTGTTTACGAAGCAAAAGCTAAAACCAGGAGCTATTTAATGGCAACAATTAACCAGCTGGTACGCAAACCACGCGCGCGCAAAGTTGCAAAGAGCAACGTGCCAGCGCTGGAAGCCTGCCCGCAGAAACGTGGCGTATGTACTCGCGTATATACCACCACTCCTAAGAAACCGAACTCCGCACTGCGTAAAGTTTGCCGTGTGCGTCTGACTAACGGTTTCGAAGTCACCTCCTACATCGGTGGTGAAGGTCACAACCTGCAGGAGCACTCCGTGATCCTGATCCGTGGCGGTCGTGTTAAAGACCTTCCGGGTGTTCGTTACCACACCGTTCGTGGTGCGCTTGACTGCTCCGGCGTTAAAGACCGTAAGCAGGCTCGCTCCAAGTACGGCGTGAAGCGTCCTAAGGCTTAATGGTTCTCCGTTAAGTAAGGCCAAACTGATTTATCTTAATGTCATACTAAACTCTTAGAGTTTTGGACAATCCTGAATTAACAACGGAGTATTTCCATGCCACGTCGTCGCGTCATTGGTCAGCGTAAAATTCTGCCGGATCCGAAGTTCGGATCAGAACTGCTGGCTAAATTTGTCAATATCCTGATGGTAGATGGTAAAAAATCTACTGCAGAAACTATCGTATACAGCGCGCTGGAGACCCTGGCTCAGCGTTCTGGTAAATCTGAACTGGAAGCCTTCGAAGTTGCGCTCGAAAACGTGCGCCCGACTGTCGAAGTTAAGTCCCGCCGCGTAGGTGGTTCTACTTATCAGGTTCCAGTTGAAGTTCGTCCGGTCCGTCGTAATGCCCTGGCAATGCGTTGGATCGTTGAAGCTGCTCGTAAACGCGGTGATAAATCCATGGCTCTGCGCCTGGCGAACGAACTCACTGATGCTGCAGACAACAAAGGTACTGCAGTTAAGAAACGTGAAGACGTTCACCGTATGGCCGAAGCCAACAAGGCGTTCGCTCACTACCGTTGGTAATCCCTTCGGAGTCATAGTCACCAGGCGGGCGCTTCAGATGAGTCGCCCGCTCTGGATAACTTAACTGAACGCCTAAAGAAATAAACGAGGAATCAAATGGCTCGTACAACACCCATCGCACGCTACCGTAACATCGGTATCAGTGCGCACATCGACGCCGGTAAAACCACTACTACCGAACGTATTCTGTTCTACACCGGTGTAAACCACAAAATCGGTGAAGTTCATGACGGCGCCGCTACCATGGACTGGATGGAGCAGGAGCAGGAACGTGGTATCACCATCACTTCCGCTGCGACTACTGCATTCTGGTCTGGTATGGCTAAGCAGTATGAACCGCACCGTGTAAACATCATCGACACCCCGGGGCACGTTGACTTCACTATCGAAGTAGAACGTTCCATGCGTGTTCTTGATGGTGCGGTAATGGTTTACTGCGCAGTTGGTGGTGTTCAGCCGCAGTCTGAAACCGTATGGCGTCAGGCAAACAAATATAAAGTTCCGCGCATCGCGTTCGTTAACAAAATGGACCGCATGGGCGCTAACTTCCTGAAAGTTGTTGGTCAGATCAAAACCCGTCTGGGCGCGAACCCGGTTCCGCTGCAGCTGGCAATTGGTGCTGAAGAAGGTTTCACCGGCGTTGTTGACCTGGTGAAAATGAAAGCCATCAACTGGAACGATGCAGACCAGGGCGTAACCTTCGAATACGAAGATATCCCGGCTGACATGCAGGACCTGGCTGACGAATGGCACCAGAACCTGATCGAGTCCGCAGCTGAAGCTTCTGAAGAGCTGATGGAAAAATACCTGGGTGGTGAAGAACTGACTGAAGAAGAGATCAAAAAAGCTCTGCGTCAGCGCGTTCTGAACAACGAAATCATCCTGGTAACCTGTGGTTCTGCGTTCAAGAACAAAGGTGTTCAGGCGATGCTGGATGCGGTAGTTGACTACCTGCCATCCCCGGTTGACGTTCCGGCGATCAACGGCATCCTGGACGACGGTAAAGATACTCCGGCTGAGCGTCACGCAAGCGACGACGAGCCGTTCTCTGCACTGGCGTTCAAAATCGCTACCGACCCGTTCGTGGGCAACCTGACCTTCTTCCGCGTGTACTCCGGTGTGGTTAACTCTGGTGATACCGTACTGAACTCCGTGAAAGCTGCACGTGAGCGTTTCGGTCGTATCGTACAGATGCACGCTAACAAACGTGAAGAGATCAAAGAAGTTCGCGCGGGCGACATCGCTGCTGCAATCGGTCTGAAAGACGTAACTACTGGTGACACCCTGTGTGACCCGGATGCGCCGATCATTCTGGAGCGTATGGAATTCCCTGAGCCGGTAATCTCCATCGCCGTTGAGCCGAAAACCAAAGCTGACCAGGAAAAAATGGGTCTGGCTCTGGGTCGTCTGGCTAAAGAAGACCCGTCTTTCCGCGTATGGACTGACGAAGAGTCTAACCAGACCATTATCGCCGGTATGGGTGAGCTGCACCTCGACATCATCGTTGACCGTATGAAGCGTGAATTCAACGTTGAAGCGAACGTCGGTAAACCTCAGGTTGCTTACCGTGAAGCGATTCGCGCGAAAGTTACCGATATCGAAGGTAAACACGCCAAGCAGTCTGGTGGTCGTGGTCAGTACGGTCACGTTGTGATCGACATGTACCCGCTGGAGCCGGGCTCTAACCCGAAAGGTTACGAGTTCATCAACGACATCAAAGGTGGTGTAATTCCTGGCGAATACATCCCGGCCGTTGATAAAGGCATCCAGGAACAGCTGAAAGCTGGTCCGCTGGCAGGTTACCCGGTAGTTGATATGGGTATCCGTCTGCACTTCGGTTCTTACCACGACGTTGACTCCTCTGAGCTGGCGTTTAAACTGGCTGCGTCTATTGCCTTTAAAGAAGGCTTTAAGAAAGCAAAACCAGTTCTGCTTGAGCCGATCATGAAGGTTGAAGTAGAAACTCCGGAAGAGAACACTGGTGACGTTATCGGTGACTTGAGCCGTCGTCGCGGTATGCTGCGCGGTCAGGAATCCGAAGTAACCGGCGTTAAGATCCACGCTGAAGTACCGCTGTCCGAAATGTTCGGTTATGCAACTCAGCTGCGTTCTCTGACCAAAGGTCGTGCATCATACACCATGGAATTCCTGAAGTATGATGATGCGCCGAACAACGTTGCTCAGGCCGTTATTGAAGCCCGTGGTAAATAATCCACAGGATTAAAACCTAAGTCCCGTGCTCTCTCCGAAGGGGAGAGCACTATAGTAAGGAATATAGCCGTGTCTAAAGAAAAATTTGAACGTACAAAACCGCACGTCAACGTTGGTACTATCGGCCACGTTGACCATGGTAAAACTACCCTGACTGCTGCCATCACTACCGTTCTGGCTAAAACCTACGGTGGTTCCGCTCGCGCATTCGACCAGATCGATAACGCGCCGGAAGAAAAAGCTCGTGGTATCACCATCAACACCTCTCACGTTGAATATGACACCCCGACTCGCCACTACGCGCACGTAGACTGCCCGGGCCACGCCGACTATGTTAAAAACATGATCACCGGTGCTGCGCAGATGGACGGCGCGATCCTGGTTGTTGCTGCGACTGACGGCCCGATGCCGCAGACTCGTGAGCACATCCTGCTGGGTCGTCAGGTAGGCGTTCCGTACATCATCGTGTTCCTGAACAAATGCGACATGGTTGATGACGAAGAGCTGCTGGAACTGGTGGAGATGGAAGTTCGTGAACTGCTGTCTCAGTACGATTTCCCGGGCGACGACACCCCGATCGTTCGTGGTTCTGCTCTGAAAGCGCTGGAAGGCGACGCAGAGTGGGAAGCGAAAATCATCGAACTGGCTGGCCACCTGGATACCTATATCCCGGAACCAGAGCGTGCGATTGACAAGCCGTTCCTGCTGCCGATCGAAGACGTATTCTCCATCTCCGGTCGTGGTACCGTTGTTACCGGTCGTGTAGAGCGCGGTATCATCAAAGTGGGTGAAGAAGTTGAAATCGTTGGTATCAAAGAAACCGCGAAAACCACCTGTACTGGCGTTGAAATGTTCCGCAAACTGCTGGACGAAGGCCGTGCTGGTGAGAACGTAGGTGTTCTGCTGCGTGGTATCAAACGTGAAGAAATCGAACGTGGTCAGGTACTGGCTAAGCCGGGCACCATCAACCCGCACACCAAGTTCGAATCTGAAGTGTACATCCTGTCCAAAGACGAAGGCGGCCGTCATACTCCGTTCTTCAAAGGCTACCGTCCGCAGTTCTACTTCCGTACAACTGACGTGACTGGCACCATCGAACTGCCGGAAGGCGTAGAGATGGTAATGCCGGGCGACAACATCAAAATGGTTGTTACCCTGATCCACCCGATCGCGATGGACGACGGTCTGCGTTTCGCAATCCGTGAAGGCGGCCGTACCGTTGGCGCGGGCGTTGTAGCTAAAGTTCTGGGCTAATTCGTTAGCTTTGAATAAAAAAGGGCGCTTCGGCGCCCTTTTTGCTGTCCGTCGTTCAGCGAAAAAGACGGTTATGCTGGCGATTCATAACGTGCGCTGCGGCGGATAATGAGTAAATAGTCTATTGTAATCATAACTATTCTCATTTAATATTTGTGCATAAATTGAACGGGAGTTTATATGTACGTTTGTTTGTGCAATGGCATCAGCGATAAAAAAATTCGCCAGGTTGTCCGCCAGTTTCAACCGCAATCTTTTCAGCAATTACGTAAGTTTGTTCCCGTTGGAAATCAATGCGGTAAGTGTGTTCGCGCGGCGCGGGAAGTTATGGAAGATGAATTAACCACCATGCCGGAATTCAAAGAAATCGCCTGAAGTCCACGCTTCTCTTTTGACATCCCTATAGGCCGGACTACGCTTCAATGAGTGGAAGCGGAGGGACTATATAATGAAAGGTGATGTCAAAATCATAAGTTATCTCAATAAATTATTGGGAAATGAGCTGGTCGCAATTAATCAGTACTTTCTCCATGCGAGAATGTTCAAAAACTGGGGCCTGATGCGCCTCAACGATATCGAGTACCACGAATCCATCGACGAAATGAAGCATGCCGATAAATACATCGAGCGTATTCTTTTTCTCGAAGGTATCCCTAATCTGCAGGATCTCGGCAAACTTGGCATCGGTGAAGATGTGGAAGAGATGCTGCAGTCCGATTTAAGACTGGAGCTGGAAGGGGCGCAAAATCTGCGCGAGGCGATCGCCTACGCCGACAGCGTCCATGACTACGTCAGCCGCGATATGATGATTGAGATCCTGGCGGATGAAGAAGGCCATATTGACTGGCTGGAAACCGAACTCGATCTGATCGGCAAAATCGGCCTGCAAAATTACCTGCAGTCGCAGATCAAAGTGTCAGACTAGCCAGCGTCTGACACCCGCACCAGAAACCCGCGGCCGCCAGAAATGGCCCAAACGGCAGCGGGTTGTGCCCCCTCCATTTACTGCTCCCGCCGTACCTGGCGTGCAAACCTGATACTGCCCACACCGTGCCGGCGAGCAGCGATGCCACCAGTAGCAGCTGCGGCAACAATTGCCAGCCATGCCAGGCGCCGAGGGCGGCGAGATATTTGATATCCCCATACCCCAACCCCTCATAGCCGCGGATCCCGCGATATAGCCAGTAAAGCGCAGCCAAACACAGATAGCCGCCTATCGCCCCCCAGACGGCATCATGAAGCTGGTGCGGCGCCAGACAAAGATAAAAAAGTAAACCGCTCCACAGCAGGGGACAGGTGTAACGGTCGGGCAGCAGGCCGTGACGCAGGTCCTGGAGGCATAAGGCTAAGGTCAATCCGCTATAGCACAGCAAGAAGGGGAGGGCGGCGAGCATGGTTAACCCCGTAATCGTCAAAGAACATCGCCTCACTATGCTTATTGTCACCCGTCCGGTGCAAAAAGGACTTTCCAGGAATGGATGGCGCCATCCGCGTTAATTTGCCGTGTTTTCGGCACGTACAATTCTCTAGCGCGAAGGCGCGCAAATCCTGGTGATGATTTTCTAAACAGCACTTGCGTAGCGCCAGAATTTGCGTATAATGCGCGGGCCTGTCAAAGTTGACGGCCGGTTCAATATGAACCCTGGTAATCGCAGTTGGGTTATCAAACAATGTCCCCAATCGGGGGGCTATGTAAGAACGGTTACACTCTCCCATCAATCGTAATGGGTATGAGGAGTAATCATTTCGTCTATAAAATAATTGGAGCTCTGGTCTCATGCAGAACCAAAGAATCCGTATCCGCCTGAAAGCGTTTGATCATCGTCTGATCGATCAATCAACCGCGGAAATCGTCGAGACTGCTAAGCGCACTGGTGCGCAAGTCCGTGGTCCGATCCCGCTGCCGACCCGCAAAGAGCGCTTTACCGTTCTGATCTCCCCGCACGTCAACAAAGACGCGCGTGACCAGTACGAAATTCGCACTCACAAGCGTCTGGTTGACATCGTTGAGCCAACTGAAAAAACCGTTGATGCTCTGATGCGTCTGGATCTGGCTGCCGGTGTAGACGTGCAGATCAGCCTGGGTTAATCAGGTCATCGAGCGATTGAGAGGTTGAAACAATGATTGGTTTAGTCGGTAAAAAAGTGGGCATGACCCGCATCTTCACTGAAGATGGCGTTTCTATCCCAGTAACCGTAATCGAAGTTGAAGCAAACCGTGTTACTCAGGTTAAAGACCTGGCTAACGATGGCTACCGCGCAATCCAGGTTACCACCGGTGCTAAAAAAGCTAACCGTGTAACCAAGCCGGAAGCGGGTCACTTCGCTAAAGCTGGCGTTGAAGCTGGCCGTGGTCTGTGGGAATTCCGTCTGGCTGACGGCGAAGAATTCACCGTAGGTCAGAACATTAGCGTTGAACTGTTTGCTGACGTTAAAAAAGTTGACGTAACCGGTACCTCTAAAGGTAAAGGTTTTGCTGGTACCGTTAAGCGCTGGAACTTCCGTACCCAGGACGCTACTCACGGTAACTCCTTGTCTCACCGCGTTCCGGGTTCTATCGGTCAGAACCAGACTCCGGGCAAAGTGTTCAAAGGCAAGAAAATGGCAGGTCAGCTGGGTAATGAGCGTGTAACCGTTCAGAGCCTGGACGTAGTACGTGTTGACGCTGAGCGCAACCTGCTGCTGGTTAAAGGTGCTGTCCCGGGTGCGACCGGTAGCGACCTGATCGTTAAACCAGCTGTGAAGGCGTGAGGAGATAGCAATGGAATTAGTATTGAAAGACGCGCAGAGCGCGCTGACTGTTTCCGAAACTACCTTCGGTCGTGATTTCAACGAAGCGCTGGTTCACCAGGTTGTTGTTGCTTATGCAGCTGGTGCGCGTCAGGGCACTCGTGCTCAGAAGACTCGTGCTGAAATCACTGGCTCCGGTAAAAAACCGTGGCGCCAGAAAGGTACCGGCCGTGCGCGTTCTGGTTCTATCAAGAGCCCGATCTGGCGTTCCGGTGGCGTGACCTTTGCTGCTCGTCCGCAGGACCACAGTCAAAAAGTTAACAAGAAGATGTACCGCGGCGCGCTGAAAAGCATCCTGTCCGAACTGGTACGTCAGGATCGTCTGATCGTTGTCGAGAAGTTCTCTGTTGAAGCGCCGAAAACTAAGCTGCTGGCACAGAAACTGAAAGACATGGCTCTGGAAGATGTGCTGATCATCACCGGTGAGCTGGACGAGAACCTGTTCCTGGCCGCACGTAACCTGCACAAGGTTGACGTACGTGATGCGAACGGTATCGACCCGGTTAGCCTGATCGCCTTCGACAAAGTCGTAATGACTGCTGATGCTGTTAAGCAAGTTGAGGAGATGCTGGCATGATTCGTGAAGAACGTCTGCTGAAGGTGCTGCGCGCACCGCACGTTTCTGAAAAAGCGTCTACTGCGATGGAAAAAACAAACACCATCGTTCTCAAAGTTGCTAAAGACGCGACCAAAGCAGAAATCAAAGCTGCTGTGCAGAAACTGTTTGAAGTCGAAGTCGAAGTCGTTAACACCCTGGTTGTTAAAGGGAAAGTTAAACGTCACGGACAGCGTATCGGTCGTCGTAGCGACTGGAAAAAAGCTTACGTCACCCTGAAAGAAGGCCAGAATCTGGACTTCGTTGGCGGCGCTGAGTAAGTCGGAGGAGTAATACAATGGCAGTTGTTAAATGTAAACCGACATCTCCGGGTCGTCGCCACGTCGTTAAAGTGGTTAACCCAGAGCTGCACAAGGGCAAACCTTTTGCTCCGTTGCTGGAAAAAAACAGCAAATCCGGTGGTCGTAACAACAATGGCCGTATCACCACCCGTCATATCGGTGGTGGCCACAAGCAGGCTTACCGTATTGTTGACTTCAAACGCAACAAAGATGGTATCCCGGCAGTTGTTGAACGTCTTGAGTACGATCCGAACCGCTCCGCGAACATCGCGCTGGTTCTGTACAAAGACGGCGAGCGCCGTTACATCCTGGCCCCGAAAGGCCTGAAAGCTGGCGACCAGATTCAGTCTGGCGTTGATGCTGCAATCAAAGCAGGCAACACCCTGCCGATGCGCAATATCCCGGTTGGTTCTACCGTTCATAACGTAGAAATGAAACCAGGTAAAGGCGGTCAGCTGGCTCGTTCCGCTGGTACTTACGTTCAGATCGTTGCTCGCGACGGTGCTTATGTCACCCTGCGTCTGCGTTCTGGTGAAATGCGTAAAGTCGAAGCAGACTGCCGCGCTACTCTGGGCGAAGTTGGCAATGCTGAGCATATGCTGCGCGTTCTGGGTAAAGCAGGTGCTGCACGCTGGCGTGGTGTTCGTCCTACCGTTCGCGGTACTGCGATGAACCCAGTAGACCACCCACATGGTGGTGGTGAAGGTCGTAACTTTGGTAAGCACCCGGTATCCCCGTGGGGCCTGCAGACCAAAGGTAAGAAGACCCGCAGCAACAAGCGTACTGATAAATTCATCGTACGTCGCCGTAGCAAATAATTTTAGAGGATAAGCCATGCCACGTTCTCTCAAGAAAGGTCCTTTTATTGACCTGCACTTGCTGAAGAAGGTAGAGAAAGCGGTGGAAAGCGGAGACAAGAAGCCCCTGCGCACTTGGTCCCGTCGTTCAACGATCTTTCCTAACATGATCGGTTTGACCATCGCTGTCCATAATGGTCGTCAGCACGTTCCAGTATTTGTTTCCGACGAAATGGTCGGTCACAAACTGGGTGAATTCGCACCGACTCGTACTTATCGCGGCCACGCTGCTGATAAAAAAGCGAAGAAGAAATAAGGTAGGAGGAAGAGATGGAAACTTTAGCTCAACATCGCCATGCTCGTTCTTCTGCTCAGAAGGTTCGCCTTGTAGCTGACCTGATTCGCGGTAAGAAAGTGTCGCAGGCCCTGGATATTCTGACCTACACCAACAAAAAAGCTGCTGTACTGGTCAAGAAGGTACTGGAATCTGCCATTGCTAACGCTGAACACAACGATGGCGCTGACATTGATGATCTGAAAGTTGCGAAAATTTTCGTAGACGAAGGCCCGAGCATGAAGCGCATTATGCCGCGTGCTAAAGGTCGTGCAGATCGCATCCTGAAGCGCACCAGCCACATCACTGTGGTTGTGTCCGATCGCTGAGACTCTGGAGACTAGCAATGGGTCAGAAAGTACATCCTAATGGTATTCGCCTGGGTATTGTCAAACCATGGAACTCTACCTGGTTCGCGAACACCAAAGAATTCGCTGACAACCTGGACAGCGATTTTAAAGTACGTCAGTTCCTGACTAAAGAACTGGCTAAAGCGTCTGTATCTCGCATCGTTATCGAGCGTCCGGCTAAGAGCATCCGTGTGACCATTCACACCGCTCGCCCGGGTATCGTTATCGGTAAGAAAGGCGAAGACGTAGAAAAACTGCGCAAGGTCGTAGCGGATATCGCTGGCGTACCTGCACAGATCAATATCGCCGAAGTTCGTAAACCTGAACTGGACGCAAAACTGGTTGCTGACAGCATCACTTCTCAGCTGGAACGTCGCGTTATGTTCCGTCGTGCGATGAAGCGTGCTGTACAGAACGCAATGCGTCTGGGCGCTAAAGGTATCAAAGTTGAAGTTAGCGGCCGTCTGGGCGGCGCGGAAATCGCACGTACCGAATGGTACCGTGAAGGTCGCGTACCGCTGCACACTCTGCGTGCTGACATCGACTACAACACCTCTGAAGCGCACACCACTTACGGTGTAATCGGCGTTAAGGTATGGATCTTCAAAGGTGAGATCCTGGGTGGTATGGCTGCTGTTGAACAACCGGAACCGGCTGCTCAACCTAAAAAGCAGCAGCGTAAAGGCCGTAAATAAGGAGCGTCGCTGATGTTACAACCAAAGCGTACAAAATTCCGTAAAGTGCACAAAGGCCGCAACCGTGGTCTGGCGCAGGGTACGGATGTTAGCTTCGGCACTTTCGGTCTGAAAGCTGTTGGCCGTGGTCGTCTGACTGCACGTCAGATCGAAGCAGCACGTCGTGCTATGACCCGTGCAGTTAAGCGTCAAGGTAAGATCTGGATCCGTGTATTCCCGGACAAACCGATCACCGAGAAGCCGCTGGAAGTTCGTATGGGTAAAGGTAAAGGTAACGTGGAGTACTGGGTTGCCTTGATTCAGCCGGGTAAAGTCCTGTATGAAATGGACGGTGTACCGGAAGAGCTGGCCCGTGAAGCATTCGGCCTGGCAGCAGCGAAACTGCCGATCAAAACCACCTTTGTAACTAAGACGGTGATGTAATGAAAGCAAAAGAGCTGCGTGAAAAAAGCGTTGAAGAGCTGAACGCTGAGCTGCTGAACCTGCTGCGTGAGCAGTTCAACCTGCGCATGCAGGCTGCAAGTGGCCAGCTGCAACAGACTCATCTGCTGAAGCAAGTGCGTCGTGATGTTGCACGCGTTAAGACTTTACTGACTCAGAAGGCGGGTGCGTAATGACCGATAAAATCCGTACTCTGCAAGGTCGCGTAGTTAGCGACAAAATGGAGAAATCCATTGTTGTTGCTATCGAACGTATGGTGAAACACCCGGTTTACGGCAAATTCATCAAACGTACGACCAAACTGCACGTACATGACGAGAACAACGAATGCGGTATCGGCGACAAGGTTGAAATCCGCGAATGCCGTCCGCTGTCCAAGACTAAGTCCTGGACGCTGGTTCGCGTTGTAGAGAAAGCGGTTCTGTAATAGAGTACGCATTCTCGATACGGATAAACGGCTCAGCGATGAGCCGTTTATTTTTTCTACCCATATCTGGTTTGTGGTGTTATAATGCCGCGCCCTCGATATGGGGCTTTTTAACGACCCTAATTTTCGGGTCTCAGTAGTAGTTGACATTAGCGGAGCACTAAAATGATCCAAGAACAGACTATGCTGAACGTCGCCGACAACTCCGGTGCACGTCGCGTAATGTGTATCAAGGTTCTGGGTGGCTCGCACCGTCGCTACGCAGGCGTAGGCGACATCATCAAGATCACCATCAAAGAAGCAATTCCGCGTGGTAAGGTCAAAAAAGGTGATGTGCTGAAGGCGGTAGTGGTGCGCACCAAGAAGGGTGTTCGTCGCCCGGACGGTTCTGTCATTCGCTTCGATGGTAATGCATGCGTTATTCTGAACAATAACAGCGAGCAGCCTATCGGTACGCGTATTTTTGGGCCGGTAACTCGTGAACTTCGTACCGAGAAGTTCATGAAAATTATCTCTCTGGCACCAGAAGTACTCTAAGGAGCGAATCATGGCAGCGAAAATCCGTCGTGATGACGAAGTTATCGTGTTAACCGGTAAAGATAAAGGTAAGCGCGGTAAAGTTAAGAATGTCCTGTCTTCCGGCAAGGTCATTGTTGAAGGTATCAACCTGGTTAAGAAACACCAGAAGCCGGTTCCGGCTCTGAACCAACCAGGCGGCATCGTTGAAAAAGAAGCTGCAATTCAGGTTTCTAACGTTGCAATCTTCAATGCGGCAACCGGCAAGGCTGACCGTGTAGGCTTTAGATTCGAAGACGGCAAAAAAGTCCGTTTCTTCAAGTCTAACAGCGAAACTATCAAGTAATTTGGAGTAGTACGATGGCGAAACTGCATGATTACTACAAAGACGAAGTAGTTAAGAAACTCATGACTGAGTTTAACTACAATTCTGTCATGCAAGTCCCTCGGGTCGAGAAGATCACCCTGAACATGGGTGTTGGTGAAGCGATCGCTGACAAGAAACTGCTGGATAACGCAGCAGCTGACCTGGCAGCAATCTCCGGTCAAAAACCGCTGATCACCAAAGCACGCAAATCAGTTGCAGGCTTCAAAATCCGTCAGGGCTATCCGATCGGCTGTAAAGTAACTCTGCGTGGCGAACGCATGTGGGAGTTCTTTGAGCGCCTGATCACTATTGCTGTACCGCGTATTCGTGACTTCCGCGGCCTGTCCGCTAAGTCTTTCGACGGTCGTGGCAACTACAGCATGGGTGTCCGTGAGCAGATCATCTTCCCAGAAATCGACTACGATAAAGTCGACCGCGTTCGTGGTTTGGATATTACCATTACCACTACTGCGAAATCTGACGAAGAAGGCCGTGCTCTGCTGGCTGCCTTTGACTTCCCGTTCCGCAAGTAAGGTAGGGTTACTTAATGGCTAAGCAATCAATGAAAGCACGCGAAGTAAAGCGCGTGGCTTTAGCTGATAAATTCTTCGCTAAACGCGCTGAACTGAAAGCTATCATCTCTGATGTGAACGCAACCGACGAAGATCGTTGGAATGCCGTTCTCAAGCTGCAGACTCTGCCGCGTGATTCCAGCCCGTCTCGTCAGCGTAACCGCTGCCGTCAAACAGGTCGTCCGCATGGTTTCCTGCGGAAGTTCGGGTTGAGCCGTATTAAGGTCCGTGAAGCCGCTATGCGCGGTGAAATCCCGGGTCTGAAAAAGGCTAGCTGGTAATTGTCACCAATTGAATCACGGGAGTAAAGACAGATGAGCATGCAAGATCCGATCGCGGATATGCTGACCCGTATCCGTAACGGTCAGGCCGCGAACAAAGCTGCGGTCACCATGCCTTCCTCCAAGCTGAAAGTGGCAATCGCCAACGTGCTGAAGGAAGAAGGTTTTATCGAAGATTTTAAAGTTGAAGGCGACACCAAGCCGGAACTGGAACTGACTCTTAAGTATTTCCAGGGTAAAGCTGTTGTAGAAAGCATTCAGCGTGTCAGCCGCCCAGGTCTGCGCATCTATAAGAAAAAAGATGAGCTGCCGAAAGTTATGGCCGGTCTGGGTATCGCAGTTGTTTCTACCTCTAAAGGTGTTATGACTGATCGTGCAGCGCGCCAGGCTGGTCTTGGTGGCGAAATTATCTGCTACGTAGCCTAATCGGAGGAAAAAATGTCTCGTGTTGCTAAAGCACCGGTCGTTGTTCCTGCCGGCGTTGATGTAAAAATCAACGGTCAGGTTATTACGATCAAAGGTAAAAACGGCGAGCTGACTCGTACTCTCAACGATGCTGTTGAAGTTAAACATGCAGATAATGCACTGACCTTCGGTCCGCGTGATGGTTACGCAGACGGTTGGGCTCAGGCTGGTACCGCGCGTGCCCTGCTGAACTCAATGGTTATCGGTGTTACCGAAGGCTTCACTAAGAAGCTGCAGCTGGTTGGTGTAGGTTATCGTGCAGCGGTCAAAGGGAATGTAGTAAACCTGGCTTTAGGTTTCTCTCACCCGGTTGATCATCAGCTGCCTGCGGGTATCACTGCAGAATGTCCGACTCAGACTGAAATCGTGCTGAAAGGCGCTGATAAGCAGGTGATCGGCCAGGTTGCAGCAGATCTGCGCGCCTACCGTCGTCCTGAGCCTTACAAAGGCAAGGGTGTTCGTTACGCCGACGAAGTCGTGCGTACCAAAGAGGCTAAGAAGAAGTAAGGTAACACTATGGATAAGAAATCTGCTCGTATCCGTCGTGCGACCCGCGCACGCCGCAAGCTCCAGGAGCTGGGCGCAACTCGCCTGGTGGTACATCGTACCCCGCGTCACATTTACGCACAGGTAATTGCACCGAATGGTTCTGAAGTTCTGGTAGCTGCTTCTACTGTAGAAAAAGCTATCGCTGAACAACTGAAGTACACCGGTAACAAAGACGCTGCTGCAGCTGTGGGTAAAGCTGTCGCTGAACGCGCTCTGGAAAAAGGCATCAAAGATGTTTCCTTTGACCGTTCCGGGTTCCAATATCATGGTCGTGTCCAGGCACTGGCAGATGCTGCCCGTGAAGCTGGCCTTCAGTTCTAAGGTAGAGGTGTAAGATGGCTCACATCGAAAAACAAGCTGGCGAACTGCAGGAAAAGCTGATCGCGGTAAACCGCGTATCTAAAACCGTTAAAGGTGGTCGTATTTTCTCCTTCACAGCTCTGACTGTAGTAGGCGATGGCAACGGTCGCGTTGGTTTTGGTTACGGTAAAGCGCGTGAAGTTCCAGCAGCGATCCAGAAAGCGATGGAAAAAGCCCGTCGCAATATGATTAACGTCGCGCTGAACCACGGCACCCTGCAGCACCCGGTTAAGGGTACTCACACGGGTTCTCGTGTATTCATGCAGCCGGCTTCCGAAGGTACCGGTATCATCGCCGGTGGTGCAATGCGCGCCGTTCTGGAAGTCGCTGGGGTTCGTAACGTTCTGGCTAAAGCGTATGGTTCCACTAACCCGATTAACGTGGTTCGTGCAACTATCGACGGTCTGGAAAACATGAAGTCCCCGGATATGGTCGCTGCCAAGCGTGGTAAATCCGTTGAAGAAATTCTGGGGAAATAAACCATGGCAAAGACTATTAAAATTACTCAAACCCGCAGTGCAATCGGTCGTCTGCCGAAACACAAGGCAACGCTGCTTGGCCTGGGTCTGCGTCGTATTGGTCACACCGTAGAGCGCGAGGATACTCCTGCTGTTCGTGGTATGGTCAACGCGGTTTCCTTCATGGTTAAAGTTGAGGAGTAAGAGATGCGTTTAAATACTCTGTCTCCGGCCGAAGGCTCCAAAAAGGCGGGTAAACGCCTGGGTCGTGGTATCGGTTCTGGCCTCGGTAAAACCGGTGGTCGTGGTCACAAAGGTCAGAAATCTCGTTCTGGCGGTGGCGTACGTCGCGGTTTCGAGGGTGGTCAGATGCCTCTGTACCGTCGTCTGCCGAAATTCGGCTTCACTTCTCGTAAAGCGATGATCACCGCAGAGATCCGTCTCTCCGATCTGGCTCACGTAGAAGGCGATGTAGTAGACCTGAACGCGCTGAAAGCGGCTAACATTATCGGTGTCCAGATCGAGTTCGCGAAAGTGATCCTGTCTGGTGAGGTAACTCGTCCGGTAACTGTTCGTGGCCTGCGTGTGACTAAAGGTGCTCGTGCTGCTATCGAAGCTGCTGGCGGTAAAATTGAGGAATAAGTAGCAGATGGCTAAACAACCGGGATTAGATTTTCAAAGTGCCAAAGGTGGCCTTGGCGAACTGAAACGCAGACTTCTGTTTGTGGTCGGTGCGCTGATAGTGTTCCGTATTGGCTCTTTTATTCCGATCCCTGGTATTGATGCCGCTGTACTTGCCAAACTGCTTGAGCAACAGCGAGGCACCATCATTGAAATGTTCAACATGTTCTCTGGTGGTGCTCTCAGCCGTGCTTCTATCTTTGCACTGGGGATTATGCCGTACATTTCGGCATCAATCATCGTGCAGCTGCTGACGGTGGTTTATCAACCGTTGGCAGAACTGAAGAAAGAAGGGGAGTCTGGTCGTCGTAAGATCAGCCAGTACACCCGCTACGGTACTCTGGTGCTGGCGATATTCCAGTCGATCGGTATTGCTACCGGTCTGCCGAATATGCCTGGTATGCAGGGCCTGGTGATTAATCCAGGCTTTGCATTCTATTTCACCGCTGTTGTCAGTCTGGTCACAGGGACTATGTTCCTGATGTGGCTCGGCGAACAGATCACTGAACGCGGTATCGGTAACGGTATCTCGATCATTATCTTCGCCGGTATCGTTGCGGGACTCCCGCCGGCCATCGCCCATACTATCGAGCAAGCGCGTCAAGGCGACCTGCACTTCCTCCTGTTGCTGTTGGTTGCAGTATTAGTATTTGCAGTGACCTTCTTTGTTGTATTCGTTGAACGTGGTCAACGCCGCATTGTGGTAAACTACGCGAAACGTCAACAGGGTCGTCGTGTCTATGCTGCACAGAGCACACATTTACCGCTGAAAGTGAATATGGCGGGGGTAATCCCGGCAATCTTCGCTTCCAGTATTATACTGTTCCCGGCAACCATCACGTCATGGTTCGGGGGTGGTACTGGTTGGAACTGGCTGACAACAATTTCGCTGTATTTGCAGCCTGGGCAACCGCTTTATGTGTTACTCTATGCGTCTGCAATCATCTTCTTCTGTTTCTTCTACACGGCGTTGGTTTTCAACCCGCGTGAAACAGCAGATAACCTGAAGAAGTCCGGTGCATTTGTACCAGGAATTCGTCCGGGAGAGCAAACGGCGAAGTATATCGATAAAGTGATGACTCGCCTGACTCTGGTTGGTGCGTTGTACATTACTTTTATCTGCCTGATCCCGGAGTTCATGCGTGACGCGATGAAAGTGCCGTTCTACTTCGGTGGGACCTCGCTGCTTATCGTTGTTGTCGTGATTATGGACTTTATGGCTCAAGTGCAAACTCTGATGATGTCCAGTCAGTATGAGTCTGCATTGAAGAAGGCGAACCTGAAAGGCTACGGCCGCTAAAACTGGTCGCCCGAGAAGTTACGGAGAGTAAAAATGAAAGTTCGTGCTTCCGTCAAGAAATTATGCCGTAACTGCAAAATCGTTAAGCGTGATGGCGTCATCCGTGTGATTTGCAGTGCCGAGCCGAAGCATAAACAGCGCCAAGGCTGATTTTTTCGCATATTTTTCTTGCAAAGTTGGATTGAGCTGGCTAGATTAGCCAGCCAATCTTTTGTATGTCTGTACGTTTCCATTTGAGTATCCTGAAAACGGGCTTTTCAGCATGGTGCGTACATATTAAATAGTAGGAGTGCATAGTGGCCCGTATAGCAGGCATTAACATTCCTGATCACAAACATACCGTAATCGCTTTAACCGCTATTTTCGGTATCGGCAAAACCCGTTCTAAAGCCATCTGCGCTGAAACGGGCATCGCTGAAAATGTTAAGATCAGTGAGCTGTCTGAAGAACAAATTGATATTCTGCGTGAAGCAGTAGGTAAATTTGTCGTTGAAGGTGATCTGCGCCGTGAAATCACCCTGAGCATCAAGCGTCTGATGGACCTTGGTTGCTACCGTGGTTTGCGTCATCGTCGTGGTCTCCCGGTTCGCGGTCAGCGTACCAAGACCAACGCACGTACCCGTAAGGGTCCGCGTAAACCGATCAAGAAATAATCGGGGTGATTGAATAATGGCAAAGGCACCAATTCGTGCACGTAAGCGTGTAAGAAAACAAGTCTCTGACGGCGTGGCTCATATCCATGCTTCTTTTAACAACACCATCGTTACCATTACTGATCGTCAGGGTAACGCACTGGGTTGGGCAACAGCCGGTGGTTCCGGTTTCCGTGGTTCTCGCAAATCCACTCCGTTCGCAGCTCAGGTTGCAGCAGAGCGTTGCGCAGAAGCCGTAAAAGAATACGGCATCAAGAATCTGGAAGTTATGGTCAAAGGTCCGGGTCCGGGTCGCGAATCTACCATTCGTGCACTGAACGCCGCTGGTTTCCGCATCACTAATATTACTGATGTGACTCCGATCCCTCATAACGGTTGTCGTCCGCCGAAAAAACGTCGCGTATAACGCTGCGTTTTCCAGGTTAGTTGGAGAAAGAAAATGGCAAGATATTTGGGTCCTAAGCTCAAGCTGAGCCGTCGTGAGGGCACCGACTTATTCCTTAAGTCTGGCGTTCGCGCGATCGATACCAAGTGTAAAATTGAACAAGCTCCTGGCCAGCACGGTGCGCGTAAGCCGCGTCTGTCTGACTATGGTGTGCAGTTGCGTGAAAAGCAAAAAGTTCGCCGTATGTACGGTGTGCTGGAGCGTCAGTTCCGTAACTACTATAAAGAAGCAGCACGTCTGAAAGGCAACACCGGTGAAAACCTGTTGGCTCTGCTGGAAGGTCGTCTGGACAACGTTGTATACCGTATGGGCTTCGGCGCCACTCGTGCTGAAGCACGCCAGCTGGTTAGCCACAAAGCGATTATGGTAAACGGTCGTGTTGTTAACATCGCTTCTTATCAGGTTAAAGCGAATGACGTTGTCAGCATTCGTGAGAAAGCGAAAAAGCAATCTCGCGTGAAAGCCGCTCTGGAGCTGGCTGAGCAGCGTGAAAAGCCAACCTGGCTGGAAGTTGATGCTGGCAAGATGGAAGGTACGTTCAAGCGTCAGCCGGAGCGTTCTGATCTGTCTGCGGACATTAACGAACACCTGATCGTCGAGCTTTACTCCAAGTAAAGCTTAGTACCAAAGAGAGGACACAATGCAGGGTTCTGTGACAGAGTTTCTAAAACCGCGCCTGGTCGATATCGAGCAAGTGAGTTCGACGCACGCCAAGGTGACCCTTGAGCCTTTAGAGCGTGGCTTCGGCCATACTCTGGGTAACGCACTGCGCCGTATTCTGCTCTCATCGATGCCGGGTTGCGCGGTGACCGAGGTTGAGATTGATGGTGTACTGCACGAGTACAGCACCAAAGAAGGCGTTCAGGAAGACATCCTTGAAATCCTGCTCAACCTGAAAGGGCTGGCGGTGAGAGTTCAGGGTAAAGATGAAGTCATCCTTACTTTGAATAAATCTGGCATTGGCCCTGTGACCGCAGCCGACATTACCCACGACGGTGATGTCGAAATCGTCAAGCCGCAGCACGTGATTTGCCACCTGACTGATGAGAACGCTGCTATCAGCATGCGTATCAAAGTTCAGCGCGGTCGCGGTTATGTGCCGGCTTCTGCCCGAATTCATTCGGAAGAAGATGAGCGCCCAATCGGCCGTCTGCTGGTCGACGCCTGCTACAGCCCTGTAGAGCGTATTGCCTACAATGTTGAAGCTGCGCGTGTAGAACAGCGTACCGACCTGGACAAGCTGGTCATCGAAATGGAAACCAACGGCACAATCGATCCTGAAGAGGCGATTCGTCGTGCGGCAACCATCCTGGCTGAACAACTGGAAGCTTTTGTTGACTTACGTGATGTACGTCAGCCAGAAGTGAAAGAAGAGAAACCAGAATTCGATCCGATCCTGCTGCGCCCTGTTGACGATCTGGAATTGACTGTCCGCTCTGCTAACTGCCTCAAGGCAGAAGCTATCCACTATATCGGTGATCTGGTACAGCGTACCGAGGTTGAGTTGCTGAAAACGCCGAACCTGGGTAAAAAATCTCTTACTGAGATTAAAGACGTGCTGGCTTCCCGTGGACTGTCTCTGGGCATGCGCCTGGAAAACTGGCCACCAGCAAGCATTGCTGACGAGTAACCGGATCACAGGTTAAGGTTTTACTGAGAAGGATAAGGTCATGCGCCATCGTAAGAGTGGTCGTCAACTGAACCGCAACAGCAGCCATCGCCAGGCTATGTTCCGTAACATGGCAGGTTCGCTGGTTCGTCATGAAATCATCAAGACGACCCTGCCGAAAGCGAAAGAACTGCGTCGCGTAGTTGAGCCGCTGATTACTCTTGCCAAGACTGATAGCGTTGCTAATCGTCGTCTGGCATTCGCCCGCACTCGTGATAACGAGATCGTGGCAAAACTGTTTAACGAGCTGGGCCCGCGTTTCGCGAGCCGCGCCGGTGGTTACACTCGCATTCTGAAGTGTGGCTTCCGTGCAGGCGACAACGCGCCGATGGCATACATCGAGCTGGTTGATCGTGCTGAGCCGAAAGCAGAAGCTGCTGCAGAGTAATCTGTAGTAACGTAAAAAAACCCGCCCCGGCGGGTTTTTTTATATCTACCTCA
Source organism: Klebsiella sp. PCX (assembly GCF_021869705.1). Classification (NCBI taxonomy): domain Bacteria; kingdom Pseudomonadati; phylum Pseudomonadota; class Gammaproteobacteria; order Enterobacterales; family Enterobacteriaceae; genus Klebsiella; species Klebsiella sp. PCX. Next base: position 4,709,651 of record NZ_CP091527.1, on the reverse strand, counting down.
TCCCCACTTCACTACAATATCTGTACTCTTTTTGTTCATCCCCCGGAGCCGTAGAATGTGGTTACTGGATCAGTGGGCAGAACGCCATATCCTCGATGCCCAAACCAAAGGCGAGTTCGATAATTTACCCGGTAGCGGCGAGCCGCTAACTCTCGATGACGATTCGCATGTACCGGCCGAGCTGCGGGCAGGCTATCGCCTTCTGAAGAATGCAGGGTGTCTTCCCCCGGAGCTGGAGCAGCGCAGAGAGGCGGTGGCTCTGGCAGACTTGCTTAAGGGTGTGCGTCAGGACGACCCGCGGCATGGCGAACTCAGCAAGCGCCTTGCTCTGCTCGAGCTTAAGCTGCGTCAGGCAGGACTGAACACCGACTTTTTACGCGGTGAGTACGCCGATGCGTTGCTGCATAAAATCAATCAGGAGTGAATATGTATCGTATTGGTGAGCTGGCAAAACTGGCTGATGTGACGCCAGATACCATCCGTTATTATGAAAAACAGCAAATGATGGATCATAACGTGCGCACTGAGGGGGGATTTCGTCTTTACTCGGATAACGATCTTCAGCGTCTGCGCTTTATTCGCTATGCCCGTCAGCTAGGCTTTACTCTGGAAGCGATCCGCGAATTATTGTCGATCCGTATCGATCCGGAACATCACACCTGTCAGGAGTCGAAAGGGATCGTTCAGGCGCGATTAAGCGAAGTTGAGGCGAGGATCAACGAGCTACAAACGATGCGTCGCTCTCTGCAACGGCTCAACGACGCCTGCTGCGGCACAGCTCACAGCAGCGTTTACTGTTCGATCCTCGAGGCCCTTGAGCAAGGCGCCAGTAACGGCAATGCCAGCCGTTGATTTTTTGTGCGCGCGGATCTACACTCGCGCGGAATTCACACATGTACTGGAGTTACTATGAGTCGCTATCAGCATACCAAAGGGCAAATTAAAGATAACGCCATTGAAGCACTTCTCCACGATCCATTATTCAGGCAGCGTGTAGAGAAGAACAAGAAAGGGAAGGGAAGCTATCAACGTAAAGATAAACATGCAGCAAGGATGGACCGGGAGGCCAGTGGCAAGCAAGCGAATCGCTTTTTTACCACTGGTCTTCTGCTTTCGCTGCTGATTAAGAACGCTTGTTTTGTTCTTTCAACAGATCGCGAATTTCGCTCAGCAGGACTTCTTCTTTAGAGGGCGCTGGCGGTGCCGCCGGAGCCTCTTCTTTCTTGCGATTTAACTTATTCATCAGTTTAATCGCCATGAAAATGGCAAATGCGACGATGATGAAATCGAAAACGTTCTGAATAAACACCCCATAGTGCATCACCACTGCCGGTACATCACCCTGGGCATCGCGCAGCGTGACGGCAAACTGTTTAAAATCGATCCCGCCAATCAACAGGCCGAGCGGCGGCATAATAATATCCGCGACCAGCGACGAAACAATTTTACCGAATGCTGCGCCGATGATCACACCCACTGCCAAATCGACAACGTTCCCGCGCATCGCGAATTCGCGAAACTCTTTTAAAAAACTCATTTTATTCTCCTTGAGCCAGCTGACGTTGTAAGTTTAACAAATGTATTTTCATTTGCCATTCCCCGTAGAGCGTTACAGGAAAATATTAACCTTTGAATAATAAGGGATAATAAAAGGCGCCTGTTCGACGCCCTGGGAATTAGAGGAAGAAAGGACTTGGCTGGAACAGCCTTTCTACATCGGAAATAAACTTTTTATCAGTCAAAAACATGATCACATGATCGCCCTGCTCGATCCGCAGATTATTATTGGCGATCATCACGTCATTCCCGCGCACGACGGCGCCAATGATCGTGCCTGGCGGAAGCTTGATCTCATCGATCGATCGCCCGACCACCCGCGAGGTGCTCTCATCGCCGTGTGCCACTGCTTCGATCGCTTCCGCAACGCCGCGGCGCAGGGAGGAGACGCCGACAATATCGGCTTTACGAACATGGCTGAGTAGGGCGGAAATCGTGGCCTGCTGAGGCGATATCGCGATATCGATGACGCTACCCTGAACCAGATCCACATAGGCTCTACGCTGGATCAGCACCATCACTTTTTTAGCCCCCATTCGCTTGGCCAGCATCGCAGACATGATGTTTGCTTCGTCATCGTTAGTGACGGCAATAAACAGGTCCACCTGGTCAATATGCTCTTCGGCCAGCAGCTCCTGATCCGATGCATCACCGTAGAAGACGATAGTATGCTGCAGTTTTTCTGCCAGCTCAGCGGCTCGCTGCTGATTGCGCTCAATAAGCTTAACGCTGTAGTCTTTTTCCAGCTTATGGGCCAGGCCCGCGCCAATATTGCCGCCGCCGACCAACATGATGCGTTTATAAGGCTTCTCCAGACGCTGGAGTTCGCTCATGACCGCCCTGATATGCTGCGAGGCGGCAATAAAGAAGACTTCATCGCCGGCCTCGACAATCGTCGAACCCTGTGGGCGAATGGGGCGATCGTGGCGGAAAATGGCGGCCACGCGCGTATCGATATGCGGCATATGCTCACGCATGGTGGACAACGCATTCCCCACCAGCGGACCACCGTAATAGGCTTTCACCACGGCGAGGCTGACTTTACCTTCCGCGAAGTTCACGACCTGCAGCGCGCCGGGATATTCTATCAGGCGATGAATATTGTCGATGACCAGCTGTTCCGGAGCGATTAAGTGATCGATGGGCACAGCTTCAGAATTGAAGAGCTTTTCCGCATCGCGGACGTAATCAGGCGCACGAATACGGGCTATACGGTTTGGCGTATTGAATAATGAATAGGCGACCTGACAGGCCACCATGTTGGTTTCATCCGAACTGGTGACCGCCACCAGCATATCGGCATCATCGGCTCCTGCCTCGCGCAGTACGCGGGGATGAGAACCGTGCCCCTGGACGACACGCAGGTCGAACTTATCCTGCAGGCTGCGCAGACGGTCGCCATTGGTATCAACCAGCGTAATATCATTGTTCTCGCCGACGAGGTTCTCCGCCAGCGTGCCGCCGACCTGGCCGGCGCCCAGAATAATAATCTTCATCTGCAGTGATCCATTAGTTCCGACGTTTGATTAGCTTAGCGTAAAAGAAGCCATCGCCTTCTTCCGCACCCGGCAGATTTTGCTGTCCCGGGCTTGCCGGCGTACCGGTTGCGTGAAGCTCTGCATCCGGGGTCCGCGCGAGGAACGCGGCAATTTGCTGACTATTCTCTTCCGGCAGAATAGAACAGGTAGCGTAAACCAACGTGCCGCCTGGCTTCAGATGCCCCCAGATGGCATTGAGGATCTCGGCCTGCAGCTGGGCTAAATCGCCGATATCCCGATCCCGGCGCAGCCATTTGATATCCGGGTGGCGGCGGATAACGCCGGTGGCGGAACAGGGGGCATCCAGCAGAATACGATCGAACTGCTCGCTGCCACACCACTGCTCAGGGAAGCGACCATCGCCCTGTTTGACTTCGGCTTTCATGCCCAGCCGTTTCAGGTTGTCATAGACGCGGGAAAGACGCTGTTCATCAATGTCCACCGCCATGACCTCAGCCTGGGGAGCGACTTCCAGAATATGCGTCGTCTTGCCGCCCGGCGCGGCGCAGAGATCGAGAATGCGCTCGCCGTTTTCCGGCTGCAGATAGCGCATGCAGCCCTGGGCCGAGGCATCCTGAACGGTTACCCATCCTTCGGCAAAACCCGGCAACGCATGGACCGGGGCAGGGGTGGCCAGACGCACGGCGTCGGGATAGTCAGGGTGGGTGAAGCCCTCTAAGCCAGCCTCTTTAAGCAGAGCAAGCCATTCGTCTCGGGAATGATGGTTGCGGTTAACGCGCAGCCACATCGGCGGGCGCTGGTTGTTCGCATCGACGATCTCCTGCCATTGTTGCGGCCAGGCCTGCTGCAGACGCTTCAGCAGCCATTTGGGATGAAGGTAGCGGTTTTCCTGCCCGGCGAATTCTGCCAGTAGCTCTTCCTGCTGGCGCTGAAACTGGCGTAACACCCCATTGATCAGCCCTTTAAGCTGCGGGCGCTTAATCGCCACCGCGCCTTCTACCGTTTCAGCCAGCGCGGCGTGCGGAGGGATGCGGGTGTAGAGTAACTGATAGAGCCCAACCATAATCAGAAAGTGCACGGTGCGCTGTTTGCCGGTCATCGGACGCGCCATCAGCTTGCTGATAAGCCACTCCAGCTGGCTGAGCGTACGCAGTACGCCAAAACACAGCTCCTGCAGCAGCGCTTTGTCTTTATCGCTGACTTTTTGCTGTAGAGGGGGCAGGACGTTGCTTAAAGACTGACCTTTTTCAACGACTTGCTCGATAGCCTGGGCGGCCAGGCTGCGTAAATTTATATTCTTTTTCATAAGCGCAAAAATAAAAATGCCCGGCGAACCCGGGCTTCAGAAGAGACGACCGTCAGGCGAGACGGGTGCCAGGCGTAAACCACTCCCGGCGGGAATTGAGTAAATCCTGGGCGCTCATCGCTTTTTTACCCGCAGGCTGTAGCGATTCCAGACTGAGGATCCCATCGCCTGTGGCGACCTGGATACCCTGTTTGGTTGCTGCCACGATAGTACCTGGTTCGGCATGTGCGGCTTCGGCAATGACCGATGCCCGCCACACTTTTAGCGGCTGCCCGTCAATTTCCAGCCAGCTCATTGGCCACGGATTAAAGGCGCGGATGCAGCGCTCCAGCTGTGCGGCGGAAAGCGACCAGTCGATGCGAGCTTCTTCTTTACTCAGCTTCTCGGCGTGGCACACCAGCGATTCATCCTGTACTTCAGGCTGCGCGGTGCCGTTGGCCAGCTGGGCTAAAGTTGCCAGCAGACCTTGAGGGCCGAGCTCGGCCAGCTTATCGTACAGGCTGCCGCTGGTATCCTCTGCGGTAATGGGGCAGGAAAGCTTATAAAGCATATCACCCGTATCAAGGCCGACGTCCATCTGCATGATGGTTACGCCTGTTTCGCTATCCCCCGCCCACAGCGAACGCTGGATCGGCGCTGCGCCACGCCAGCGCGGCAGCAGGGAGCCGTGAACGTTGATGCAGCCCAGACGGGGCATCTCCAGCACCGCTTTCGGCAGAATCAAACCGTACGCCACCACCACCATAATATCGGCGCCGAGATCGGCGACTAATTGTTGGTTGTCCTGCGGGCGCAGGGAGGATGGCTGGAATACAGGTAAGTTATGGGCTTCAGCCAGCACCTTTACCGGGCTCGGCATCAATTTTTTGCCGCGGCCAGCAGGGCGGTCTGGCTGAGTGAATACGCCAACAACCTGATGTTCAGACGACAACAGCGCGTCAAGATGACGCGCTGCAAAATCGGGGGTGCCGGCGAAAATGATACGTAGTGATTGTGACACGGTATTCCTTGTTATCAGGCACGGGAACGTAAACGATCCAGTTTCTCAACCTTCTGACGAATGCGCTGTTGTTTGAGCGGTGACAGATAATCAATAAACAGTTTGCCGACCAGATGATCCATCTCATGCTGAATACAGATAGCCAGCAGGCCATCGGCCTCCAGTTCAAATGGCTTACCGTCGCGATCCAGCGCGCGGATCTTCACTTTTTCCGCACGCGGCACCAGGGCGCGCTGTTCCGGAATAGACAGGCAGCCTTCTTCGATGCCGGTTTCGCCATCTTTTTCCAGCAGCTCCGGGTTGATTAACACCAGCTGCTCTTCACGATTTTCCGACACATCAATAACGATAATGCGCTGATGGATATCGACCTGGGTCGCGGCCAGACCAATGCCCTCCTCAGCGTACATGGTGTCGAACATATCATCGACGATACGCTGAATTTCCGCATTCACTTCTTTGACCGGCTCGGCGACTTTGCGAAGGCGCTCGTCCGGAATATGTAACACTTGCAAAACTGCCATAAAGTTCCAGAGTCGTATTCAGGAGTTGATAAGATTATTAGCTCTATTCTAGACAAAACACCCTGCAATTGACAGTCTCACTGTCCAATCGCAAAGATTGTCAATACCGCTTATGGCAGGGGGTAAGGATGACGCCTGACGAGATTTGGCTGCGGCTGATGAAGGTCAGTAGCTTGTATGGCGACAGGATGGTAGAGATCGCTCAGCGCTTATGCGCAGCCGCCAGCGTTGATCATGAAGCGCTGCATGCCGTCGGGATGACCGCGGCGCAGGCAACGTTATTTTTCCGGCTTGACGAGCATGAGCTTGACGAGACGCGGCGCTGGCTGGAACAACCGGATCATCATCTGTTACGGGGTGACGATCCGCGCTATCCATTGCGGTTAAAGGCTATCGCTGATTACCCCGGCGCGTTGCTGGTCAGCGGCGATCCCGCTCTGCTTCACAGCGCGCAGCTTGCCGTTATTGGCAGTCGCTTGCATTCCTGGTATGGCGCTCGCTGGGGGAAGCTGTTCAGCGAAACGTTGGCGCGTAAAGGGATGACTATCACCAGTGGGTTGGCGTTAGGCATTGATGGCGTCGCGCATCGCGGCGCGCTCGCGGCCGAGGGCAAAACCATCGCGGTACTGGGCAACGGACTGGGCCAGGTTTATCCGCGGCGCCATGCGAGCCTCGCCCAGCAGATCGTCGATAATGGCGGTGCGCTGGTGTCTGAATTTCCACTTATAACGCCGCCGCTTCCCGCGCATTTCCCCAGGCGCAACCGGATTATCAGCGGCCTGAGCCTGGGCGTGCTGGTGGTTGAGGCGGCATTGAGAAGCGGTTCGCTGGTTACCGTCCGCTGTGCTCTGGAACAGGGAAGGGATGTGTTTGCCCTGCCTGGGCCGATAGGCAATCCGGGATCGGAAGGCCCACACTGGTTAATTAAGCAAGGCGCGGTGCCGGTGACCTCGCCAGAGGATATTGTGGAATACTGGCACAACGAGCTGGCCTGGCTAACTGATACGTCTGATTCGATAAATAATTGCGCCGATCAGCCGTCTGTAGCATTGCCATTTCCGGAGCTCCTGGCTAACGTAGGAGATGAGGTAACACCTGTTGACGTTGTCGCTGAACGTGCCGGCCAATCTGTGCCAGTAACCGTAGCTCAGCTACTTGAACTGGAGTTAGCAGGCTGGATCGCAGCTGTACCCGGCGGCTATGTCCGATTAAGGAGGGCAAGCCATGTTCGACGTACTCATGTATTTGTTTGAAACTTACATCCATAGCGAAGCAGAAATGCGTGTGGATCAGGACAAACTGACGCGGGATCTTACCGACGCAGGTTTTGAGCGGGAAGATATCTATAACGCGTTAATGTGGCTCGAGAAACTGGCTGATTATCAGGAAGGTCTCGTTGAACCCATGCAGCTCGCTTCCGACCCGCTGTCGCTTCGGGTATATACCGAAGAGGAGTGCCAGCGTCTGGACGCCAGTTGCCGGGGGTTTTTACTCTTCCTCGAGCAGATTCAGGTGTTGAACCTCGAAACGCGAGAAATGGTGATAGAGCGCGTACTGGCGCTGGATACGGCAGAATTTGAGCTGGAGGACCTGAAATGGGTCATCCTGATGGTACTGTTCAATATTCCGGGCTGTGAAAACGCCTATCAGCAAATGGAAGAATTACTCTTCGAAGTAAATGAAGGTATGCTGCATTAATCTTTTTGCAGCAACATCGAGTTGTTATGACCAAATCAGCACTGTTTTCGGTGCGTAAAAATGAGCCCTGCCCACAGTGCGGGGCTGAACTGGTGATCCGTTCCGGGAAACATGGCCCGTTTCTCGGCTGTTCGCATTATCCGGACTGTGACTATATCCGTCCCCTGAAAAGTCAGGCAGACGGGCATGTCGTTAAGGTGCTGGAGGGGCAAGCATGCCCATCGTGCGGCGCGGTTATGGTGCTACGTCAGGGGCGTTTTGGGATGTTCATTGGCTGTAGCCGCTATCCGGAATGCGAACATACTGAGCTAATTGATAAACCAGATGAGACGGCTATTGCTTGCCCGCAGTGCGGACAAGGCCATCTGGTCCAGCGTCGTTCCCGTTTCGGTAAAACCTTTCACTCCTGCGATCGCTATCCTGATTGCCAGTTCGTTATCAATTATAAACCGGTGGCGGGCGAATGCCCTGAATGCCATTACCCGCTGTTAATAGAAAAGAAGACGGCGCAGGGGCTCAGATGCTTCTGTGCCAGTAAACAATGTGGAAAGCCGATCCCGGCGGAATAAATCAGTGAACAATAACCTGCCCTCAGAAGCCGTCGCCCATGCCGTGGCGGTCCTGAATAATGAACATGTCATCGCCTATCCCACGGAAGCCGTTTTTGGCGTCGGCTGCGACCCTGACAGCGAAACGGCCGTTATGCGTCTGCTGGAGCTGAAGCAGCGTCCTGTTGAGAAGGGATTGATTCTTATCGCCGCTAGCTTTGAGCAACTCAAGCCATATATTGATGATTCACGGTTAAGTGATTCGCAGCGGGCAGCGATCTTTTCCTGCTGGCCAGGACCGGTGACGTTTGTATTCCCGGCGCGTCCTGAAACACCACGCTGGCTGACTGGTCGTTTTGATTCGCTGGCTGTACGCGTGACCAACCATCCGCTGGTGATTGAATTGTGTGAAGCCTACGGAAAACCGCTGGTCTCGACGAGCGCCAATCTCACCGGGCAACCGCCTTGCCGCACCACCGCAGAGGTCCGTGCTCAGTTTGGTGACAGCTTCCCGGTCGTGGATGGCGCTACGGGCGGACGGCAAAATCCATCTGAAATACGTGATGCCCTGACGGGTGAACTGTTCCGCCAGGGGTGAACCATGGAAACCTATGCTGTTTTTGGTAATCCGATCGCGCACAGCAAGTCGCCTTCTATTCACCAGCTGTTTGCCCGCCAGTTAGGGATTACCCATCCTTATGGACGTGTGCTGGCGCCGCTGGACGATTTTGTCTCTTCTCTCAATCAGTTTTTTGCGCAGGGAGGAAAGGGCGCCAATGTTACCGTTCCTTTTAAAGAAGAAGCCTTTGCGCGCGCGGATGAACTGACAGAACGCGCTGCGCTGGCGGGAGCGGTGAATACCCTGAAACGTCTCGAAGACGGGCGTTTGCTGGGCGACAACACGGACGGTATTGGTCTGCTGAGCGATCTGGAGCGTCTGGGATTCATTAAGCCACGCCAGCGGATCCTGCTTATCGGTGCCGGTGGCGCATCGCGTGGGGTGCTGCTGCCGCTGCTGTCGCTGGGATGTGCCGTCACGATCGTCAATCGCACCTACGCTCGTGCCCATGAGTTAGCCACGCTCTTCGCTCATACCGGCAGCGTCAGCGCAAGGGAGATGGATACCTTATCCGGGGAAACATTCGATCTGATCATCAATGCGACGTCCAGTGGAATAGACGGTGATGTACCGGCTATCCCGGCATCTGTTGTCAACGCTGACGTGTATTGCTATGACATGTTCTACCAGAAAGGGCCGACACCGTTTCTTCACTGGTGCCAGCAGCATGGCGCAACCCACTGTGCTGACGGGCTGGGAATGCTGGTGGCGCAAGCCGCCCATGCCGTTCTGCTATGGCACGGCGTCCTGCCGGCTATCACCCCGGTTATAGAAAGGCTGCAACAGGAACTGAATGCATGAATCAGGCGATTCAGTTTCCCGATCGGGAATCATGGGATGCCGAACGGCAGGGCGTGGTGTTTCCCGCGCTGGTTAATGGGATGCAATTAACCTGCGCAATTTCAGGGCAGATCCTGCAGCAGCGTTTTGGCGCAGAGGGGCCAGCGCAGTGGCTGGCCGCATTCCAGAAACATCGTTGGGATCTTGAGGAAGAGGCAGAGGCATTGATCCGCGATAATCAGGAGGATGCTCAGGGTTGGGTCTGGCTCTCCTGATCCAGATATTCATCTTTCCATTTCACATAGTTATTCGCTGAATACTTAAGGCCTTCCCGCTCCGCCTCTGTCAGGGGGCGGATCTGTTTGACCGGATTGCCAAAGTAAAGGAAGCCGCTTTCTAGCTGTTTGTTCTGCGGTACCAGACTTCCCGCGCCAATCATGACGTCATCGCCAACGACGACACCATCTAATAAGATCGAACCCATACCAACCAGTACGCGGTTGCCGATAGTGCAGCCGTGCAGCATCACTTTGTGGCCAACCGTCACATCCTCTCCAATGATCAGTGGATTTCCCTCAGGCTTGTAAGAGGATTTATGGGTCACGTGTAGAACGCTGCCGTCCTGAATATTACTGCGTTGACCTATCGATACATAGTTGACGTCGCCGCGAATGGCTACCAGAGGCCAGACGCTGACGTCATCGGCAATTCTGACATCACCGATAACGACGCTGGATGCGTCAATCATGACGCGAAGACCGATTTGCGGGAAAAATGCTTTATAGGGGCGCAGTTGAGCAGACATGTTGACCTCAAAAATACGGGAGCGTAAGAAGACTTTGGTGGCTTTTATCTCGCTCTGCAACCCCTGAAAACGGTGAAAATTGAGCAAATCGTGCAATTACACGGCGAAAAGGGTGAAAAATCACCATTCAGAAAAAAAGATCGAAAAAAGGCTTGTGCAAAAAAATGGGATCCCTATAATGCGCACCCACTGACACGGCAGATGTGAATCACTTCACACAAACAGCCGGTTCGGTTGAAGAGAAAAATCCTGAAAAACGGGTTGACTCTGAAAGAGGAAAGCGTAATATACGCCACCTCGCGACAGAGCGCTAAAGCGCGTCGCAACTGCTCTTTAACAATTTATCAGACAATCTGTGTGGGCACTCAAAGTGACATGGATTCTTAATGTCTTCGGACAATAAATGAATACCAAGTCTCAAGAGTGAACACGTAATTCATTACGAAGTTTAATTCTTTGAGCATCAAACTTAAATTGAAGAGTTTGATCATGGCTCAGATTGAACGCTGGCGGCAGGCCTAACACATGCAAGTCGAGCGGTAGCACAGAGAGCTTGCTCTCGGGTGACGAGCGGCGGACGGGTGAGTAATGTCTGGGAAACTGCCTGATGGAGGGGGATAACTACTGGAAACGGTAGCTAATACCGCATAACGTCGCAAGACCAAAGTGGGGGACCTTCGGGCCTCATGCCATCAGATGTGCCCAGATGGGATTAGCTAGTAGGTGGGGTAACGGCTCACCTAGGCGACGATCCCTAGCTGGTCTGAGAGGATGACCAGCCACACTGGAACTGAGACACGGTCCAGACTCCTACGGGAGGCAGCAGTGGGGAATATTGCACAATGGGCGCAAGCCTGATGCAGCCATGCCGCGTGTATGAAGAAGGCCTTCGGGTTGTAAAGTACTTTCAGCGGGGAGGAAGGCGATAAGGTTAATAACCTTGTCGATTGACGTTACCCGCAGAAGAAGCACCGGCTAACTCCGTGCCAGCAGCCGCGGTAATACGGAGGGTGCAAGCGTTAATCGGAATTACTGGGCGTAAAGCGCACGCAGGCGGTCTGTCAAGTCGGATGTGAAATCCCCGGGCTCAACCTGGGAACTGCATTCGAAACTGGCAGGCTAGAGTCTTGTAGAGGGGGGTAGAATTCCAGGTGTAGCGGTGAAATGCGTAGAGATCTGGAGGAATACCGGTGGCGAAGGCGGCCCCCTGGACAAAGACTGACGCTCAGGTGCGAAAGCGTGGGGAGCAAACAGGATTAGATACCCTGGTAGTCCACGCCGTAAACGATGTCGATTTGGAGGTTGTGCCCTTGAGGCGTGGCTTCCGGAGCTAACGCGTTAAATCGACCGCCTGGGGAGTACGGCCGCAAGGTTAAAACTCAAATGAATTGACGGGGGCCCGCACAAGCGGTGGAGCATGTGGTTTAATTCGATGCAACGCGAAGAACCTTACCTGGTCTTGACATCCACAGAACTTGCCAGAGATGGCTTGGTGCCTTCGGGAACTGTGAGACAGGTGCTGCATGGCTGTCGTCAGCTCGTGTTGTGAAATGTTGGGTTAAGTCCCGCAACGAGCGCAACCCTTATCCTTTGTTGCCAGCGGTTAGGCCGGGAACTCAAAGGAGACTGCCAGTGATAAACTGGAGGAAGGTGGGGATGACGTCAAGTCATCATGGCCCTTACGACCAGGGCTACACACGTGCTACAATGGCATATACAAAGAGAAGCGACCTCGCGAGAGCAAGCGGACCTCATAAAGTATGTCGTAGTCCGGATTGGAGTCTGCAACTCGACTCCATGAAGTCGGAATCGCTAGTAATCGTAGATCAGAATGCTACGGTGAATACGTTCCCGGGCCTTGTACACACCGCCCGTCACACCATGGGAGTGGGTTGCAAAAGAAGTAGGTAGCTTAACCTTCGGGAGGGCGCTTACCACTTTGTGATTCATGACTGGGGTGAAGTCGTAACAAGGTAACCGTAGGGGAACCTGCGGTTGGATCACCTCCTTACCTTAAAGAACCTGCCTTTGTAGTGCTCACACAGATTGTCTGATGAAAAACAGCAGTAAAAACCTCTACAGGCTTGTAGCTCAGGTGGTTAGAGCGCACCCCTGATAAGGGTGAGGTCGGTGGTTCAAGTCCACTCAGGCCTACCAAATTTGCGAAGCAAATTTGAAGAGGTTGCAAACGATGGGGCTATAGCTCAGCTGGGAGAGCGCCTGCTTTGCACGCAGGAGGTCTGCGGTTCGATCCCGCATAGCTCCACCATCTTTACTGCGAACACAAGAAAACTTCAGAGTGAACCTGAAAAGGTGCACTGCGAAGTTTTGCTCTTTAAAAATCTGGATCAAGCTGAAAATTGAAACGACACACAGTTAATGTGTGTTCGAGTCTCTCAAATTTTCGCAACACGAAGTGAAACATCTTCGGGTTGTGAGGTTAAGCGACTAAGCGTACACGGTGGATGCCCTGGCAGTCAGAGGCGATGAAGGACGTGCTAATCTGCGAAAAGCGTCGGTAAGGTGATATGAACCGTTATAACCGGCGATTTCCGAATGGGGAAACCCAGTGTGATTCGTCACACTATCATTACGTGAATACATAGCGTAATGAAGCGAACCGGGGGAACTGAAACATCTAAGTACCCCGAGGAAAAGAAATCAACCGAGATTCCCCCAGTAGCGGCGAGCGAACGGGGAGCAGCCCAGAGTCTGAATCAGCATGTGTGTTAGTGGAACGGTCTGGAAAGTCCGACGGTACAGGGTGATAGTCCCGTACACAAAAATGCACATGTTGTGAACTCGAAGAGTAGGGCGGGACACGTGGTATCCTGTCTGAATATGGGGGGACCATCCTCCAAGGCTAAATACTCCTGACTGACCGATAGTGAACCAGTACCGTGAGGGAAAGGCGAAAAGAACCCCGGCGAGGGGAGTGAAAAAGAACCTGAAACCGTGTACGTACAAGCAGTGGGAGCACCTTTATGGTGTGACTGCGTACCTTTTGTATAATGGGTCAGCGACTTATATTCTGTAGCAAGGTTAACCGTATAGGGGAGCCGCAGGGAAACCGAGTCTTAACTGGGCGTTAAGTTGCAGGGTATAGACCCGAAACCCGGTGATCTAGCCATGGGCAGGTTGAAGGTTGGGTAACACTAACTGGAGGACCGAACCGACTAATGTTGAAAAATTAGCGGATGACTTGTGGCTGGGGGTGAAAGGCCAATCAAACCGGGAGATAGCTGGTTCTCCCCGAAAGCTATTTAGGTAGCGCCTCGTGAACTCATCTTCGGGGGTAGAGCACTGTTTCGGCTAGGGGGTCATCCCGACTTACCAACCCGATGCAAACTACGAATACCGAAGAATGTTATCACGGGAGACACACGGCGGGTGCTAACGTCCGTCGTGAAGAGGGAAACAACCCAGACCGCCAGCTAAGGTCCCAAAGTCATGGTTAAGTGGGAAACGATGTGGGAAGGCACAGACAGCCAGGATGTTGGCTTAGAAGCAGCCATCATTTAAAGAAAGCGTAATAGCTCACTGGTCGAGTCGGCCTGCGCGGAAGATGTAACGGGGCTAAACCATGCACCGAAGCTGCGGCAGCGACACTATGTGTTGTTGGGTAGGGGAGCGTTCTGTAAGCCTGCGAAGGTGACCTGTGAGGGTTGCTGGAGGTATCAGAAGTGCGAATGCTGACATAAGTAACGATAAAGCGGGTGAAAAGCCCGCTCGCCGGAAGACCAAGGGTTCCTGTCCAACGTTAATCGGGGCAGGGTGAGTCGACCCCTAAGGCGAGGCCGAAAGGCGTAGTCGATGGGAAACAGGTTAATATTCCTGTACTTGGTGTTACTGCGAAGGGGGGACGGAGAAGGCTATGTTAGCCGGGCGACGGTTGTCCCGGTTTAAGCATGTAGGCTGGTTATCCAGGCAAATCCGGATAATCAAGGCTGAGGTGTGATGACGAGGCACTACGGTGCTGAAGTAACAAATGCCCTGCTTCCAGGAAAAGCCTCTAAGCATCAGGTAACATCAAATCGTACCCCAAACCGACACAGGTGGTCAGGTAGAGAATACCAAGGCGCTTGAGAGAACTCGGGTGAAGGAACTAGGCAAAATGGTGCCGTAACTTCGGGAGAAGGCACGCTGGTGTGTAGGTGAAGTCCCTGCGGATGGAGCTGAGACCAGTCGAAGATACCAGCTGGCTGCAACTGTTTATTAAAAACACAGCACTGTGCAAACACGAAAGTGGACGTATACGGTGTGACGCCTGCCCGGTGCCGGAAGGTTAATTGATGGGGTTATCCGTAAGGAGAAGCTCTTGATCGAAGCCCCGGTAAACGGCGGCCGTAACTATAACGGTCCTAAGGTAGCGAAATTCCTTGTCGGGTAAGTTCCGACCTGCACGAATGGCGTAATGATGGCCAGGCTGTCTCCACCCGAGACTCAGTGAAATTGAACTCGCTGTGAAGATGCAGTGTACCCGCGGCAAGACGGAAAGACCCCGTGAACCTTTACTATAGCTTGACACTGAACACTGGTCCTTGATGTGTAGGATAGGTGGGAGGCTTTGAAGTGTGGACGCCAGTCTGCATGGAGCCATCCTTGAAATACCACCCTTTAATGGCTGGTGTTCTAACGTGGGCCCGTAATCCGGGTTGCGGACAGTGTCTGGTGGGTAGTTTGACTGGGGCGGTCTCCTCCCAAAGAGTAACGGAGGAGCACGAAGGTTAGCTAATCCTGGTCGGACATCAGGAGGTTAGTGCAAAGGCATAAGCTAGCTTGACTGCGAGAGTGACGGCTCGAGCAGGTGCGAAAGCAGGTCTTAGTGATCCGGTGGTTCTGAATGGAAGGGCCATCGCTCAACGGATAAAAGGTACTCCGGGGATAACAGGCTGATACCGCCCAAGAGTTCATATCGACGGCGGTGTTTGGCACCTCGATGTCGGCTCATCACATCCTGGGGCTGAAGTAGGTCCCAAGGGTATGGCTGTTCGCCATTTAAAGTGGTACGCGAGCTGGGTTTAGAACGTCGTGAGACAGTTCGGTCCCTATCTGCCGTGGGCGCTGGAGAATTGAGGGGGGCTGCTCCTAGTACGAGAGGACCGGAGTGGACGCATCACTGGTGTTCGGGTTGTCATGCCAATGGCACTGCCCGGTAGCTAAATGCGGAAGAGATAAGTGCTGAAAGCATCTAAGCACGAAACTTGCCCCGAGATGAGTTCTCCCTGAGACTTTAAGTCTCCTGAAGGAACGTTAAAGACGATGACGTTGATAGGCCGGGTGTGTAAGCGCAGCGATGCGTTGAGCTAACCGGTACTAATGAACCGTGAGGCTTAACCTTACAACGCCGAAGATGTTTTGGCGGATTTGAGAAGATTTTCAGCTGATACAGATTAGTCGATGCGTCCGCAGGACGTGTTGATAAAACAGAATTTGCCTGGCGGCACTAGCGCGGTGGTCCCACCTGACCCCATGCCGAACTCAGAAGTGAAACGCCGTAGCGCCGATGGTAGTGTGGGGTCTCCCCATGTGAGAGTAGGGAACTGCCAGGCATCAAATTTAGCGTGCTGATATGGCTCAGTTGGTAGAGCGCACCCTTGGTAAGGGTGAGGTCCCCAGTTCGACTCTGGGTATCAGCACCACTTTTTAGGTTAAAGTTCGGCACGTTGTAAAGAATTTGCCTGGCGACAATAGCGCGGCGGTCCCACCTGACCCCATGCCGAACTCAGAAGTGAAACGTCGTAGCGCCGATGGTAGTGTGGGGTCTCCCCATGTGAGAGTAGGGAATCGCCAGGCATCAAATAAAGCAGAAGGCCCAGTCGAAAGACTGGGCCTTCTGCTTTTGTGCTATCTGTTATCTGTTGATAAACAGTCCTGCCACCAGGGGGAAACCCGTCAAAGTCGATTTGCTCGTAATGCAGCAAGGGACAGAGAGTTTATTTGCCCGGTTGTCATGTGGATGATGCGCAGAAGAGCAGATACAGGTTCGACGCTAGCCCCAGTATCTGCTGGTCGGGGGTGAATTAGCGGGTCAGTGCGACGATCCCTAACGTGAGGCCGGCTACCGCGGCGGCCCCCCCGGCGATCGCGCCTGCCGTGTCCCAGTTGTCTTCTGTTGTGCCCTTCATACAGGTATTGGTGTGGACTAAGCGGCCTTGCGAGTCATAAACCGGCACGCAGGGAGAGTCATGGGCACAGCCTGCCAGCAGAGAGGCCAGCAGCGCCACGATTAAATACTTTTTCATGATATTACCTCTGGATAATCCGCAGGGTTGTACTGAGAGCCAGTGCAGAACGGAATGGCTTATTTTATCACCGCGGATTGTCCGGCCCGGATGCCGAAATCATCTCAATATATGAGCCACGTAAATATCGTGAAGATAAGCAGGGGAATATGCAGAAAAGATGGAGAGAAAGATCGTCTCCCCGCGCTGCCGCATGTGATAGAGGTTGTCAGATAGCGGGAAGCTGAGCGGGTTGCTAATATGCCAGGCGAAAAAAAAAGCGCCCGCAGGGGGCGCCTTTAAAACCAGGCCGGGTTATTCAGCGTGCCGGGTAAAACGTCGTCTGACGACCACAAAGAAGACCGGAACAAAAAAGATCGCCAGCAGTGTCGCGGTTAGCATCCCGCCCATGACGCCGGTACCTACCGCATTCTGCGCCCCGCTGCCGGCACCATGGCTAATCACCAGCGGCATGACTCCGAGAATAAAAGCCAGAGAGGTCATCAGAATGGGTCGCAGGCGCATCCGCGATGCCTCCAGGGTTGCTTCAATGATCCCTTTCCCCTCTTTCTCCATCAGATCCTTGGCGAATTCGACGATCAGGATCGCGTTCTTCGCCGACAAACCGATCGTGGTCAGAAGGCCTACCTGGAAGTACACGTCATTATTCAGCCCACGCAGCGTGGCGGCTAACAGCGCGCCGATCACCCCCAGCGGAACCACTAACATGACTGAGAATGGAATCGACCAGCTCTCATACAGCGCCGCCAGGCACAGGAAGACGACAATCAGCGAGATGGCATAAAGCGCGGGAGCCTGGTTGCCGGAAAGGCGTTCCTGGTAAGACATCCCGGTCCAGTCGTAACCAATGCCGCTCGGCAGCTTACTGGCCAGCGCTTCCATCAGCGCCATGGCTTCCCCGGTACTTTTACCCGGCGAGGCTTCACCGAGGATTTCCATGGAGGGTAAACCGTTGTAGCGTTCCAGACGCGGCGAGCCATAAATCCAGCGCGAAGTGACGAAGGCGGAGAACGGGACCATTTCGCCATTGGCGCTACGAACATACATATTGTTAATGTCGCTCGGCAGCATACGGAAATGGGCATCAGCCTGGACGTACACTTTCTTGACGCGACCACGGTCAATAAAGTCATTGACGTAGTACCCGCCCAGCGCGGCTGATATCGTTTCATTGATATCGGAGAGCGATACGCCCAGCGCCTGCGCTTTTTCCTGGTCGACATCCAGTTTGAACTGCGGCGTATCTTCCAGCCCATTAGGCCGTACCCGCACCAGCTGATCCGGATGCTGTTTCACCATGCCCAGCAGTTGATTGCGCGCCTGCGTCAGGGCGGTATGACCTAGCCCGCCCTGGTCGATCAGCTCAAAGTCGAAGCCGGTGGCGGTACCCAGCTCAATAATGGCAGGCATGTTGAACGGGAAAACCATGGCGTCTTTGATCTGGCTGAAAGCCACGGTGGCTCGCTTGATGATGGACTCCACGCTGTTTTCATCACCGCTGCGCGCCTCCCAGGGTTTCAGGCTGACAAACGCCATGCCGGAGTTTTGCCCCTGGCCGCTGAAGCTGAAGCCGTTCACGGTAAAGACGCTGTCGACGTTAGCCTTCTCGTTATGCAGATAGTAGTCGGTCACGGTATCCAGCACTTTCTGTGTCCGCTCCTGGGTGGCGCCGGAGGGCAACTGGATCATGGTCAGGAAGACCCCCTGGTCTTCATCGGGTAGAAAGGATGTCGGGAGACGCATAAACAGCACGGCCATTCCCACGACGATCAGCAGATAGATCACCAGGTAACGGCCGGTTCCACGCAAAATACCGCTGACGCTGTTGGTGTAGTGGTTAACGCTCTGGTCAAAGCGGGCGTTAAACCAGCCGAAGAAGCCTTTTTTCTCATGGTGTTCGACCGAGGACGGCTTTAACAACGTGGCGCAGAGCGCTGGCGTCAGGACCAGGGCAACCAGCACGGAGAGCGCCATGGCGGAAACGATGGTGATCGAAAACTGGCGATAAATCGCGCCGGTGGAACCGCCGAAGAAGGCCATCGGCACGAATACCGCAGAGAGCACCATGGCGATACCCACCAGCGCCCCCTGGATCTGCGACATCGACTTTTCCGTCGCTTCTTTTGGCGAGAGTTTTTCCTCAACCATCACGCGCTCAACGTTTTCCACTACGACGATAGCGTCATCGACCAGCAGACCTATCGCCAGCACCATGCCAAACATCGTCAGGGTGTTGATGGAGTAGCCAAACATCGACAGTACGGCGAAGGTGCCCAACAGCACGACGGGCACGGCAATGGTCGGAATGAGCGTTGCGCGCATGTTCTGCAGGAACAGATACATGACAAGGAAGACGAGAATAATCGCTTCAAATAGCGTTTTGACCACTTCGTGAATAGAGATTTTAACGAAAGGGGTCGTATCGTACGGATAGACCACCTTCATTCCCTGGGGGAAGTAAGGCTGCAGTTCGGCCAGCTTCGCTTTAATCGCCGTGGCGGTATCCAGCGCGTTGGCGCCGGTCGCAAGCTTAATACCCAGACCAGAGGCGGGCTTACCGTTAATTCTGGCGACGACGTTGTAGTTCTCTCCGCCCAGCTCAATGCGGGCGACATCTTTCAAATGGACGACAGAGCCATCGGCATTGACCCGCAGCGTGACCTTGCCAAACTCCTGCGGATCTTTAAGCCGCGTCTGGGCAATGATCGACGCATTGAGCTGCTGGCCTTTTAGCGCTGGCGTACCGCCCAGCTGGCCGGCGGCGATCTGATCGTTCTGAACCTGCAGCGCATTAATGACATCCACTGGCGTCAGGTTGTATTTGTTCAGCAGGTTGCCATCCAGCCAGATGCGCATGGCGTACTGTGCGCCAAACAGCTGGACATCGCCCACACCGTTGAGGCGGCTGATGGGATCTTTAACATTAGAGGCGACATAGTCGGAAATATCGTCCTGGGTAGTGACCGGGTTATCAGAGATAAAGCCGGCCACCAGCAGGAAGCTGCTGCTGGACTTTTCTACGCTAATTCCCTGCTGCTGGACTTCCTGAGGCAGCAGCGGGGTGGCCAGCTGCAGTTTGTTTTGCACCTGCACCTGGGCGATATCCGGATCGGTGCCGGACTTAAAGGTAAGCGTGATGGTTACTGAGCCGGCGGAATCGCTGGTCGACGACATATACATCAGGTTGTCGATACCGTTCATGTTCTGCTCAATAACCTGAGTGACCGTGTCCTGCACGGTCTGGGCATCCGCACCAGGATAGGTAGCGGAGATCGCCACCGCAGGGGGCGCTATCGTCGGATACTGCGCTATCGGCAACTGCAGAATGGCCAGACCTCCGGCAATCATCATGATGATCGCCAGCACCCAGGCAAAGACTGGTCGATGGATAAAAAACTTAGACATGGCTGGGTATCCTTATTGTGCGACCGGTGCCGCACGCTCCGCTTCTGCTTTAACGGTGACGCCTGGACGGACTTTCTGTAAGCCGCTGATAATCACCTTATCGCCCGGCTTCAGCCCGCTGGTGATAAGCCACTTATCGCCCACGGCCTGGGAAGCTACCACCTGACGGGTTTCAACCTGGTTTTTGTCATTCACCAGCATGACGGAGGCATCGCCCCGCGGCGTACGGGTCACCCCCTGCTGCGGCACCAGGATGGCCT
Organism: Klebsiella sp. PCX; assembly: GCF_021869705.1. Lineage (NCBI taxonomy): Bacteria > Pseudomonadati > Pseudomonadota > Gammaproteobacteria > Enterobacterales > Enterobacteriaceae > Klebsiella > Klebsiella sp. PCX. The sequence continues at coordinate 4,689,405 of NZ_CP091527.1, read as the reverse complement.
GCGGATCGGTGCCTTCATCGATGCGGGCGCGAACGAACATTCCCGGCAGCAGGATATGCTGTGGGTTAGGGAAGATAGCGCGCAGGGTAATTGAACCTGTACTTTCATCGACAGTCACGTCGGAGAACTGCAGCGAACCCTTAAGCGGATAGGCCTGACCGTTCTCCATCACCAGCTCAACGCTTTTGGTGTCGCCGCCGCGTTGCAGGCTTTCCTGCTTAAGGCGCATGAAGTCATTGCTGGATTCCGTCACGTCGACGTAGATCGGATCGAGCTGCTGGACGGTAGCCAGGGTATCCGACTGACCGTTGGTGACCAACGCTCCCTCGGTGACGCTCGATTTACCGATGCGTCCGCTAATGGGAGAGGTCACTTTGGTGTAGGCCAGGTTGATGCGGGCGCTTTCCACGGAGGCTTTGGTGGCGATGACGTCAGCGTCGGCCTGGCGGGCGGTGGCCACCGCCTGATCGTATTCCTGCTGACTGATATACTTGGTGCCCAGCAGCGGAACGTAGCGTTTCACCGTTAAGTGGGCGATGGCGGCTGCGGCTTCGGCTTTAGCCTCATCGCCCTTGGCGCTGTTCCACGCCGCCTGGTAGGTTGCCGGATCGATCTGATAGAGCGACTGGCCTGCTTCGACATCGCTTCCTTCAACAAAGTTACGCTTCAGGATGATTCCGCTTACCTGAGGGCGGACTTCCGCCACGCGAAAAGCTGAAGTTCGGCCTGGCAGTTCGGTGGTGACCGACAGCGGCGCGCTGTTCACGACATGGACCGTCACCTGCGGCGCCTGGGCATGGGGTTGCGGGTTGTCCGAATTATCGCAGCCGGTAAGCAATAAGGCCGAGATAATTAAACCGGATAAAAGTGTCACTCTGGCGTGAGTTGTCATGGCGGTTCCTTATAGATTACGTGCCAAATTCGGCGGCGAATCTGTGAAAGAAAGAGGGAATTAAAAAGCAGTTTGCCATCCTACAAATAAACGCCGCTGGATGTAAGGGATACTTATTTTTGAGCAATCAGCAAGGCACGCAAAAACAAAAAAGCGCGCAGGATTTTTTTGCTATTTACCTCAATTGTAAAACTTAATAAATAGACATCAATTCAGTGAATGGGTTATTTATTAATATTCTTTTGGGTAATTTATTTGGCGACAGCTTCAGAATTAACTTGTCTGCATTTTTGCTAAAAAATATTCCATGACAAATGTTAGGTTAAGCGATCTTCAGAAAATCCTGAATAACCTGTCTGACGGGAAGGGGCTTGTATGGCTAGAAAAACGAAAGAAGAGGCGCTACGCACGCGGCAGCTCCTGATTGAGTCCGCGATCCAGCAGTTCGCCCTGCGGGGGGTGACCAACACAACCCTGACGGATATTGCTGATGCGGCGGGAGTGACCCGCGGCGCCGTATACTGGCATTTTGCCAGTAAGACTGAGCTGTTTAATGAAATGTGGCAGCAGCAGCCACCGCTCAGGGATTTGATTCAGCATAGCCTCGTAACAGAGAATGAACAGGAGCCGTTAAATGCATTGCGCGAGCGGTTTATTACCGGGCTCCGCTATATTGCTGCGAATCCTCGCCAGCGCGCGCTGATGCAAATTCTTTATCAGCGCTGCGAGTTTGCCAATGATATGCTTTCGGAAAACGAAATTCGCCAGCGCATTGGTTTTAATTATTCGCTGATTGGCGGCATGCTTCAGCGCTGTGTGCGTAACAATATATTGCCAGCCGAAACAAATATTGAAGTGATATTAATTGTTTTACACAGCGCCTTTTCCGGGCTGATTAAAAACTGGCTGCTCGATCCGCAACGCTTCGATCTTTATCAGCAGGCGCCTGCGCTGGTGGATAATGTTATGGCGGTAGTCTGTGCTGCTCATGTATCGGAGGCGCCGGTACTGCGGGCGGTGAATCAGTGATGTGTCCCGCTGTCGCAGGTAATAAAAAAGGCGCTTCCCCATGCCGAAGAGCGCCTTTTATATCAAGCAAGCAACTGACTAGTATCAGTTCATGCCGTATTTTTTCAGTTTTTTACGCAGCGTACCGCGGTTGATGCCCATCATCAGGGCAGCGCGGGTCTGGTTACCACGGGTGTATTGCATCACCATGTCCAACAGGGGCTGTTCAACTTCAGCCAGTACCAGCTCATACAGGTCATTCACATCCTGACCGTTCAGTTGAGCAAAATAGTTCTTCAGTGCCTGTTTAACCGAGTCACGCAGGGGCTTTTGAGTTACCTGATCCTGAGAGTTAACGGTAGAAACGGTCAGTACGTCAGAATTTACGCGTTGTTCGAACATAGTTCTGTCAGCTCTTTATTTCTATTACGCAAAATTTTCGAAGTATGCCTCCAACGCCTCCAGCTGTTCGCTGGCATCCTCAATGGCGTTGAATGTGCGCCGAAACTGGTCATCTGGAGCATGTTCCTGAAGATACCAGGAGACGTGTTTACGCGCGATTCGGTACCCTTTTGCCTGACCATAAAAGTCATGCAATTCCCGAACGTGCGCACAAAGCAAGCGCTTGACCTCTGCCAGCGGCAGCGGGGGCAGCAGCTCTCCAGTGTCCAGATAATGCTGGATTTCCCGAAAGATCCAGGGTCTTCCCTGAGCTGCACGGCCTATCATCAGGGCATCAGCCCCTGTATAGTCGAGCACAGCTCTGGCTTTAAGCGGGTCAGTAATGTCGCCATTCGCGATAATCGGAATGGAAACTTTCTGCTTAACTGCCCGAATACTGTCGTACTCAGCGTCTCCGTTAAACAAGCAGGCGCGGGTGCGTCCGTGAATAGTCAGAGCCTGAATGCCACACTCTTCGGCCAGTTGGGCAATCTCTACGCAGTTACGGTGTTCCGGTTCCCAACCGGTGCGAATCTTGAGAGTCACAGGAACGTCCACCGCATTCACGACCGCCGTCAGGATCGACTTCACCTGGTCGGGGTACTGCAAGAGGGCTGAACCTGCAAGCTTGCGATTCACCTTTTTCGCCGGGCATCCCATATTGATATCAATAATCTGGGCGCCGCTTTCCACGTTAATCCGCGCGGCGGCAGCCATCTCTTCCGGCACGCTACCGGCGATTTGCACGGTACGAATACCGGGCTCATCAATATGCACCATCCGTAAACGGGACTTGTCGCTCTCCCACACCTGTGGGTTAGAGGACATCATCTCGGAAACGGTTAAACCCGCTCCCATCTCGTAGCACAGCGTCCGGAATGGTCTGTCAGTAATGCCAGCCATGGGCGCTGCGATCAGGCGATTTCTGAGCTGGTGGTGTCCGATGCGCATGAGTTAAGAAATGACCATACTGTGACTGCAAGGCGGCGTATATTACGCATTTTTTGCACGAGATGAAAGGCCAAACTTTGAGCAATCCTCTGTTGCAGATCAATGAATCCGGGACTAACGTAAAAGGGATGAATAAATACTTATATTAATCATTGATTTAATGGCTGATGGATAATTTGTGTCCATTTATAAAATCATAAAACTTCTCGATTTTTCTTAGACAAACTCGCTACCGGGCGATATAAAACGCTGTTTTTATAGTCAAAAAAGTGCTCTGTAGTGCGATCTGCCTCTCATTTCCTGGCATTATTTGGTGGCTACTGGAAACAAAAATGCGGCCCACAGGCCGCATTGCACTTAGTTTTTCCGGCCGGTGATCCGGCACCACTCCTCTTTCTCGACCACCGGGTCAAGGGTGAAGAGATCGGCGTAGGCTTCACAGACGCTCTCCGCCTGGCTGGCAAGGATGCCGGAAAGCCCCAGCAAACCGCCTGAAACGGGCAGGACGCTGATTAACGGCGCCAGCTCACGTAACGGGCCAGCCAGGATATTGGCGACCACGACGTCGGCTTTCATCGACTCGGGCTGGTCCTGAGGAAGATAGAGCTCCAGACGCTCAGAGACGCCGTTACGCTGCGCGTTATCGCGGCTGGCCTGAATAGCCTGCGGGTCGATATCTATGCCGATCGCTTTTGCGGCTCCCAGCTTCAGCGCGGCAATCGCCAGGATGCCGGAACCGCAGCCGAAATCAATGACCGTTTTTCCGTTGAGGTCGAGTCCATCGAGCCACTGCAAGCACAGGGATGTCGTCGGGTGCGTGCCGGTACCGAAGGCCAGACCCGGATCGAGCATCACGTTGACGGCATTTTCATCCGGAACGTCGCGCCAGCTCGGGCAGATCCACAGCCGCTCACCGAAGCGCATCGGATGGAAGTTATCCATCCATTCCCGCTCCCAGTCTTTATCTTCCAGCTGCTCGATCTTATGCGCGAATCCGGCGCCCAGCAGCGGGTGCTGCTCCAGTTGGGCAACGACCGCTTTCATATCGGTTTCGGCATCGAACAGGCCGATCACGTCGGTGTCGCCCCACAGCCGGGTTTCCCCGGGCAACGGCTCAAATACCGGCGTATCGTGCGTATCCTGGAAGGTGATCGAGACCGATCCGGCCTCCATCAGCGCATCGCTAAGATCTTCAGCGTTCGCGCCGGTGGTATTTAGTTTCAGTTGGATCCATGGCATAGCAAAACTCTTTATTTATCAGTAGGCAAAATAGGTGGCTGTGGTGCGGGACGGCCGAAACGATTCCCTGCCACAAACGCCAGTAAACTCAGCAGCAGCGCGGGAACGATCGGATGGAAGCCGAGAAACTGCACTTTCAGCGTGGCAAGTACGGCATACAGTACACCGCCCACGATCATCGCGCTCAGCGCGCCAGCCGCGTTGGCACGTTCCCAATACAGGCCCAGCACCAGCGGCCACAGAAAGACGGCTTCCAGGCCGCCGAAGGCCAGCAGGTTCAGCCAGATAATCATCTCCGGCGGTCGCCAGGCCGCGAGCAGCAGCAGGACACCCAACAGGAGCGTAATGCCGGCGGACATGCGTTTTAGCCGCTTTTCGTTAGTCGCTTGATCCGGACGCCAGTTCAGATACAGATCCTTGATGATCGTAGCGGAACTTTGCAGAAGCTGGGCATTGATCGTCGACATAATCGCCGCCATCGGCGCGGCCAGAAAGATCCCTGCCGCAAAGGGCGGGAGCACTTTGACCATCAGCGTCGGGATCACCAGATCCGGTACGGTGAGGTCAGGGATCACCGCCCGACCTAACGCGCCGGCCAGGTGCATGCCAAACATCAGGATCGCCACCACGATGGTGCCGATAATGATGCCGCGATGCACGGCTTTGCTGTCTTTGTAGGAGATACAGCGCACGGCGGTATGCGGGAGGCCTATCACGCCGAAGCAGACCAGCACCCAAAACGAGGCCATAAAGGTTGGCGAGAGGATATCTTCCGCCCCCTGAGGGGACACCAGCTTGACATCGATCGACTGCAGGGTCTCTACCGCATGGCCAATCCCGCCGGCGGCGTGGATCACCCCCACCAGCAGCACGATCGTGCCGATCAGCATCACCATGCCCTGCATGGTGTCGTTGAGCACGCTGGCGCGAAAGCCGCCATAAGCGGTATACAGCGCGATGCTGATGCCGAAGATCAGCAGACCGGTATCGTAGGGAATACCCGCAGCCGTCTCCAGCAGGCGGGCGCCGCCGATAAACTGGACGGTCATGGCGCCAACGAAGGCTACCAGCAGACTCAGGCTGGCCAGCCAGACCAGCAGACGACTCTGGTAGCGCGCAAACAGCATGTCATTGAGGGTGACGGCGTTGTAACGGCGCGCAAGAATGGCGAATTTTTTTCCCAGTACGCCCAGCGACAGCCAGATGGCGGGAAGCTGGATCATTGCCAGCAGCACCCAGCCCAGGCCGTATTTATAGGCGGCGCCGGGTCCGCCGATAAATGAGCTGGCGCTGATATAGGTGGCGGTTAGCGTCATGGCCAGCACGAAGCCGCCCATCGAGCGGCTGCCGAGAAAGTACTCATTCAGAAAGCTTCCTGAGGCTCGTTTTCGCATGGCGTAAAGGGATAAGCCGAACACCACCACCAGATAGGCGATCAGGGGAATAATGACCTCAAACTGCATCATCGTCCTCCAGAGGAATGTCGCGAAAAACCAGTTTGACCATCGCCCAGCACAGCAGAATAAACAGCAGCGGAACCAGCAGGCAGGCCATTTCAAACCAGTGGGGCAGGCCGGTAAAACCGATAGCCACCCCCGGCAGATAGGCGGCGGCCAGCCAGGCGGCAAGATAGAGAAGGGTCAGCCACAGCGCCCAGCGCGCTTCTTTGTGGGCCTGAACAAAGCGTTTGTCCATTTTTTGTCCCTTGAGGATGAAGAAAGCGGGGATTGTACCGCATGGTATAGATGAGGAGAGAGAAAAAGAAAAAAGGCCGGAAAATCCGGCCTTTTGCTGAGAATGCAGAATTATTTTTCCTGCAAGCCGAGTTTTTTCTCCAGATAGTGGATGTTGGTGCCACCATGCTGGAAGTTCTCGTCGCTCATAATGCGCATCTGCAGATCGACGTTGGTCTTGATGCCATCGATGATCAGCTCCTGCAGCGCATTCTTCATGCGGGCAATCGCCACGTCACGGCTTTCGCCGTAGCAGATCAGTTTGCCGATCATGGAGTCATAGTACGGCGGTACGGTGTAACCGGCGTAAATATGGGACTCCCAGCGCACGCCAAAGCCGCCCGGCGCGTGGAAACGGGTAATTTTACCCGGGCTCGGCAGGAAGGTGTTCGGGTCTTCGGCGTTGATACGGCATTCCACCGCATGGCCGCGAACCACCACTTCATCCTGCTTGATGGACAGCGGCTGACCGGCTGCGATACGCAGCTGCTCTTTGATCAGGTCAACGCCGGTGATCATTTCAGTTACCGGATGCTCTACCTGGATACGGGTGTTCATTTCAATGAAGTAGAACTCGCCGTTTTCGAACAGGAACTCAAAGGTACCCGCCCCGCGGTAGCCGATATCGACACAGGCTTTCGCGCAACGCTCGCCGATGTAGCGACGCAGTTCCGGGGTGATGCCCGGCGCCGGCGCTTCTTCGACCACTTTCTGGTGACGGCGCTGCATGGAGCAGTCACGTTCAGCCAGATAGATAGCGTTACCCTGACCGTCCGCCAGCACCTGAATTTCGATGTGACGCGGGTTTTCCAGGTATTTCTCCATGTAGACCATGTCGTTGTTGAAAGCCGCTTTGGCTTCCGCTTTGGTCATGGAGATGGACTGGGCCAGTTCAGCATCGCTGCGCACAACGCGCATACCGCGACCGCCGCCGCCGCCGGAGGCCTTGATGATCACCGGATAGCCGATGCGTTTGGCATGGGCGCGGTTAGCGTCCATGTCGTCGGTCAGCGGGCCGTCAGAACCGGGTACGGTCGGGACGCCGGCTTTTTTCATGGCGGTGATCGCGGACACTTTGTCGCCCATCAGGCGGATGGTGTCGGCTTTCGGGCCGATGAAGATAAAGCCGGAGCGCTCAACCTGCTCAGCAAAGTTGGCGTTCTCAGAGAGGAAGCCATACCCCGGGTGAATTGCTACCGCGCCGGTGATCTCAGCGGCGCTGATGATAGCCGGGATGTTCAGATAGCTTTTTACGGACGGAGCCGGACCGATGCAGACCGTCTCATCCGCTAACAATACGTGTTTTAGATCGCGATCCGCGGTGGAATGCACAGCAACGGTCTTGATGCCTAGTTCTTTACAGGCACGCAGGATGCGCAGTGCGATCTCGCCACGGTTAGCGATGACAATTTTATCCAGCATGTTCGCCTCGTTACTCGATAACTACCAGCGGCTCGTCGAATTCTACCGGTTGGCCGCTTTCGATCAGAATGGCTTTCACCACGCCGGCTTTGTCGGCTTCGATCTGGTTCATCATTTTCATCGCTTCGACGATGCACAGGGTGTCGCCCACGTTAACTTTCTGGCCAACTTCCACAAACGCTTTCGCGTCCGGGCTTGGCGTACGATAGAAAGTACCAACCATCGGGGAACGTACGATGTGACCACTGATTTCCGCTTTTGCCGGCGCTTCTGCTGCTGCAGCTGGCGCGGCAGCCGCGGCGGCAGGTGCCTGAGGCTGCATCATCGGCGCAGCATAAGCCTGCTGCATAACCGGATAGCTTGCGGCCGGTGCAGAGCGGCTGATGCGAACAGACTCTTCGCCTTCAGAAATTTCCAGTTCGGAGATACCTGATTCTTCAACCAGCTCGATCAGTTTTTTAATCTTACGAATATCCATGAGTGGGTTCCGTACTCTTTGTTTAGTGTGATTGTGACAGGCGTTTTACCGCCGTCTGTAAAGCGTATGAATAGCCGTCCGCCCCCAGTCCGCAGATAACGCCAGCGGCGATATCTGACAGATACGAATGCTGGCGGAAGGGTTCGCGTGCATGCACATTGCTCAGGTGAATCTCGATAAACGGGATGTTCACGGCAAGCAACGCGTCACGGATTGCTACGCTGGTATGCGTGAACGCGGCCGGATTAATCAGGATATAGTCCACGTTGTCTTTAGCCTGATGAATTCGGTCGATTAACGCATGCTCCGCGTTGGACTGCAGGTGATCCAGGCTCACATTCAGCGCCGCTGCTTCAGATGTTAAATGGTTAACAATCTCAGCCAGCGTGAGAGATCCATACTTCTCTGGCTCGCGGGTACCGAGCATGTTAATGTTTGGACCATTCAAAAGCAAAATGTGAAACTTGTCTGCCATCGTGTGGCGATCTCCTGCCATTTTCGGGTAAAAAACAACATATACCTTCAATGCGCCCTTGTCACCTTTTCAGGGTCAGAAAACCCTGTCAGGAAAGCCAAAGTCGCACATTATAACGATTTCGTAGCAATTGGCAGCTAAATACTGGTCTTATCAGGGAAGATTATCAACCGCTATCTTAAAAAGAGTCGCGGTTGATAAAGGATCTGCGGGAAACTGCACATTACCGGATTCAGCGCCACCACTGGCGAAACTTCTTGTAACGCCATGCCAGGAGCGCGACTGCCAGCAGGGCATAAATGATGGGCTGCGGTGAGAGGATCTTCACTGACCACAGGTAGTGAATCGGCGCGAGGATCGCCACCAGATAGACGAAGTTGTGTAAAATTTGCCAACGGCGGCCCAGTTTTCGCTGCATCGCCTGCGTCGACGTCGCCGCCAGCGCCAGCAGGATCGCCCAACTGACCATGCCTAACGTCAGATAGGGGCGGTTGATAATCTCCGAGCCCAGCAGCGCCAGATTGTTAATGCCCAGCTCCAGCAGGGTATAGCTGGTCAGGTGCAGGGTCGCCCAGGCGAAACACCATAAACCTAACAGGCGGCGAACGCGAATCAATAATGGCTGTTTCGCGTAGCGCGCCAGCGGGGAGACCAGCAGCGTCGCCAGCAGAAACTTCAGCGCCATCCTGCCGGTAAAATGCTGGATATCCTTGGCCGGATCGGCGCTAAAGTAGCCCTGGTGCCCGGCCCAGAATAACCAGACCAGCGGCAAAAACCCCGCCAGATGAAGTAAAACCTTCAACCAGGCGATCTGTTTGACGGTGAAACGCACTAGAAGTTCTCCCGCAGATTCATGCCGCGATACAGCGACGCCACCTCGTCGGCATAGCCGTTAAACAGCAGCGTCGGTTGACGTTTCACATCGAGCACGCCGCCGGCACCGATAAACCGCTCGCTAGCCTGTGACCAGCGGGGGTGATCGACGTGCGGATTGACGTTGGCGAAGAAGCCGTATTCGTCCGGCGCCGCGAGGTTCCAGGTGGTCGGTGGCCGCTCGCGGGTCAGTTCAATGCTGACGATGGATTTAATGCCTTTGAAACCGTACTTCCACGGCACGGTAAGGCGGACCGGCGCGCCGTTTTGCGGCGGCAGCGCTTTGCCATACACCCCGACGGTGAGCAGCGTCAGCGGGTGCAGCGCTTCATCCAGCCGCAACCCCTCCACGTAAGGGTAAGCGAGCCCGCCGCCGATAAACCGATCTTTCTGCCCGGGCATTTGATCCGGGGCATAGAGGGTTTTGAAGGCCACATAGCGCGCGTTGCTGGTGGGCTCCACCAGCGCCAACAGCTTATGCAGCGGGAAGCCGACCCAGGGGACCACCATCGACCAGGCTTCCACGCAGCGCATACGGTAAATACGCTCTTCCAGCGGGAAGCGTTTGGTCAGATCGTCATGGTCAAGGGTCAGCGGCTTCGCCACCTCACCGCCGATGGTCAACGTCCAGGGATCGGTGCGCAGGCTACCCGCGTTCGCCGCCGGATCGGCTTTATCGAGGCCGAATTCATAAAAGTTATTGTAGCCGGAGACTTTATCTTCCGGAGTAAGCGTCAGGTTAGCCTGCCATTCAGCGGGTTTAGCAAAGTCCAGGGCCTTGCCCGCCGGGGCTGGCGGACGGTCGTGGCCTTTAAACCAGTCCAGCAGGTCGGCCTGTGCGGCGGCGGGAAGCGAAAGGGCGGTCGCGCTGATGCCCAGCATTTTCAGCACCTGGCGCCGCTGGAGCATAAAAACGGATTCGGCCGTGACGTCGGCTTCCGTCAGTTTTTTTCTTTTCATGGTGTCCTCCGTCATGCGTTTCCCTAAGCATGACGGAGGCGGCGATGAATCGCGAATATGTCACGAAAAATTGCACATTAGGCGCATTCGCCACCGCCGAAGCTGGGGCGCGGTCGTCCAGGAATCATCGGAAAGTGGCGCAAGACGTTTCCTTTAACGCGCCTGACCCGGCATCTTTAGCAGGGGAAAAAAGGGGGCGGGAGGCTGGCAGGATGGAAAATTAGCAATAATGTGCGCCGCTGGCGCGGGTTTGCCATCCAGCGTCTAAAATTAAAGCGCTTCTGGCGCAGGCCGCAGGCGGGCGGCGATTGGCAAATTTTTTCTGCCGACTATACTCGCTATCGGCATACTTTCGCCGATAATACGCATTCCATTGCCAGACTCGCCATCTTTGATAGTATGCGTCGCGCTTTAAAAGGTTAATGCTAGCGTCAAGGCGCGCGCCGGCACGGGAGCCTGATGGTTCATCGGGCAGTCATTCACTCGCGGAGTTAACACAGGGATGCGATTAACGACGAAGTTCTCAGCCTTTATCACGCTGCTAACTAGCCTGACCATCTTTGTCACGCTGATTGGCGCTTCGCTGAGTTTTTACAACGGCATTGAGAACAAGGTCGAAAACCGGGTTCAGGCGGTGGCGACCATGCTGGATAACCGGCTCATCACCACCTCTTTTGATAAGCTTGAGCCGCAGCTGGATGAGCTGATGACGCCGATAGAGATCGTGCATATCGATTTCATGCTTAACGGTAAACCGCTCTACAGCCACTCCCGAACCGACAGCTACCGCCCGCTGGGCAGTCATGAGCAATTCCGTGAGATCACGGTCCCGTCGTTGAAACATCCCGGTATCACCCTGCATCTGGTCTACGTTGACCCGATGGTGAACTATTTCCGTTCGCTGTCAATCACCGCCCCGCTGTCGATCTCCATCGGCTTCATGGTGGTGATTATTTTCTTCGCCGTCCGCTGGATACGCCGCCAGCTGGCAGGTCAGGAGCTGCTTGAGCTTCGTTCCACGCGCATCCTGAGCGGCGAGCGCGGGCCGCAGGTGCGCGGGTCAGTCTATGAATGGCCTGCCAGCACCAGTAGCGCGCTGGATATGCTGCTGTCGGAGCTGCAATTCGCCAGCGATCAGCGCAGCCGGATGGATACGCTGATTCGCTCCTATGCGGCACAGGATTCCAAAACCGGGCTGAACAATCGCCTGTTTTTTGACAATCAGTTGGCCACGCTGCTCGAAGATCAGGAGAAGGTGGGGGCGTACGGCATCGTGATGATGATCCGTCTGCCGGAGTTTGATCTGCTGCGGGACAACTGGGGACGAGCGGCGGCCGAAGAACATTACTTCACGCTAATCAACCTACTCTCTACCTTTATTATGCGTTACCCTGGCGCGCTGCTGGCCCGCTATCACCGTAGCGACTTCGCCGTGCTGCTGCCGCACCGCACGTTAAAAGAGGCGGATAGCATCGCTGGACTGTTGCTGAAGGCCATGGACGCGCTGCCTCCGACGCGCATTCTCGATCGTGACGATATGATGCATATCGGCATCTGTTCTTTCCGCAGTGGACAATCGGCGGCGCAAGTGATGGAACATGCTGAAGCAGCAACGCGCAACGCGGTGCTGCAGGGCAGCAACAGCTGGTCGGTCTATGACGATACCCTTCCGGAGAAAGGCCGCGGCAACGTTCGCTGGCGGACGCTGATCGAACAGATGCTGAGCCGCGGCGGGCCGCGGTTGTATCAGAAACCCGCCGTCACTCGCGATGGCCGGGTGCATCACCGTGAACTGATGTCGCGGATGTACGACGGTAAGGAAGAGGTGATCGCCGCCGAGTATATGCCGATGGTGCTGCAGTTTGGCCTGGCGGAGGAGTATGACCGCCTGCAGGTGACGCGCCTGCTGCCATTTTTAGGCTTCTGGCCCGAGGAGAATCTGGCGCTCCAGCTGTCGGTGGAGTCGCTGATCCGTCCGCGATTCCAGCGCTGGCTGCGTGATGCTCTGATGCAGTGCGAAAAATCGCAGCGTCAGCGGATTATTTTTGAACTTGCTGAGGCAGATGTTTGTCAATATATCGGCCGTCTACAGCCGGTTATGCGGTTGGTTAACGCGCTTGGCGTTCGGGTGGCGGTGGTTCAGGCAGGGTTAACCCTGGTGGGAACTAGCTGGATCAAGCAGCTGGATGCGGAGCTGATCAAACTGCATCCGGGGCTGGCGCGCAATATCGAAAAGCGCAGCGAGAACCAGCTGCTGGTGCAAAGCCTGGTGGAAGCCTGTAAAGGCATGCCTATGCAAGTTTTTGCGACGGGCGTACGCAGCCGCAGCGAGTGGCTGGTACTGTCCCAATGCGGTGTCACGGGCGGGCAGGGGGAATTTTTTGCCGCCTCACAGCCACTTGACACAAATGTGAAAAAATATTCGCAAAGATACTCGGTTTGATCTGCCGTTTAGCGTGATTTCACGTAGAATAACGCGCGCCATCGTGAAGGGGGTGTGCTTGTCTACCTGCCGGATCATCGCAATGTAAATGCCAGTGACCCTCCTTTGACAGGTTACAAATTCAGGCGTGGAGCGCTGCTGAAGATTTCAGCAATGAACGGAGTCGGAAAAATTTGTAACAAAGGAAATGAACTGCACTAATTTTCACCGCAGCAGGTGATTTTTGCGCCTTGTCGCTGCTGCGTGTGGTTGGTAAAGTAAGCGGATTTTGTTTTCCGCCCCAGCTTTCAGGATTATCCCTTAGTATGTTAAAAAAATTTCGTGGCATGTTTTCCAATGACCTGTCCATTGACCTGGGTACCGCGAATACCCTTATTTACGTAAAAGGACAAGGCATCGTATTGAATGAGCCTTCCGTGGTGGCCATTCGTCAGGATCGTGCCGGATCGCCGAAAAGCGTCGCCGCCGTGGGTCATGAAGCGAAGCAGATGCTCGGCCGTACCCCGGGTAATATCGCGGCGATTCGCCCGATGAAGGACGGCGTTATCGCTGACTTCTTCGTGACGGAAAAGATGCTGCAGCACTTTATCAAACAAGTGCACAGCAACAGCTTTATGCGCCCGAGCCCGCGCGTACTGGTCTGCGTGCCGGTTGGCGCCACCCAGGTTGAGCGTCGTGCTATCCGTGAATCCGCGCAGGGCGCAGGCGCTCGCGAAGTGTTCCTGATTGAAGAACCGATGGCGGCCGCGATCGGCGCTGGCCTGCCGGTTTCTGAAGCGACCGGTTCCATGGTGGTGGATATCGGCGGCGGTACCACCGAGGTGGCGGTTATCTCCCTGAACGGCGTGGTTTACTCTTCTTCCGTGCGTATCGGCGGCGACCGTTTCGACGAAGCCGTCATCAATTACGTGCGTCGTAACTACGGCTCCCTGATCGGTGAAGCGACCGCTGAGCGTATCAAACATGAAATCGGTTCGGCTTATCCGGGCGATGAAGTGCGTGAAATTGAAGTGCGCGGCCGTAACCTGGCGGAAGGCGTGCCACGCGGTTTCACCCTGAACTCAAACGAAATTCTTGAAGCGCTGCAGGAGCCGCTGACCGGCATCGTGAGCGCGGTCATGGTTGCCCTTGAGCAGTGCCCGCCGGAACTGGCGTCTGATATCTCCGAGCGCGGGATGGTTCTCACCGGCGGTGGTGCGCTGCTGCGCAACCTGGACCGTCTGTTAATGGAAGAAACCGGTATTCCAGTCGTGGTTGCTGAAGATCCGCTGACCTGCGTAGCGCGTGGCGGCGGCAAGGCGCTGGAAATGATCGACATGCACGGCGGCGACCTGTTTAGCGAAGAGTAGTCAGCCTGAAGGTCCGGGGTGGCTTACCCGCTGCCCCAGGTCTTTACTGACACGAGAATACGCATAGCCTATGAAGCCAATTTTTAGCCGTGGCCCCTCGCTACAGATTCGCCTTATTCTGGCGGTGCTGGTGGCGCTTGGCGTGATTATCGCCGACAGCCGCCTGGGTACGTTCAGTCAAATCAGAACGTACATGGATACAGCCGTCAGCCCTTTCTACTTTGTCTCTAATGGTCCCCGGGAACTGCTCGACAGCGTATCGCAGACGCTGGCTACCCGTGACCAGCTCGAACTGGAAAACCGCGCGCTGCGTCAGGAGCTGTTGTTGAAAAACAGCGATCTGCTGATGCTGGGCCAGTACAAGCAGGAGAACGCGCGCCTGCGTGAACTGCTTGGCTCGCCGCTGCGCCAGGACGAGCAAAAAATGGTGACCCAGGTCATCTCAACGGTCAACGACCCCTATAGCGATCAGGTGGTTATCGATAAGGGCAGCGTCAACGGCGTCTACGAAGGCCAGCCGGTTATCAGCGATAAAGGCGTGGTGGGGCAGGTCGTGGCGGTAGCGAAAATGACCAGCCGGGTACTGCTGATCTGTGATGCCACCCATGCGTTGCCGATCCAGGTCCTGCGTAACGACATTCGCGTCATTGCCGCCGGTAACGGCTGCACCGACGACCTCCAGCTTGAGCATCTGCCGGCCAATACCGATATTCGCGTCGGCGATGTGCTGGTGACCTCCGGTCTTGGCGGCCGTTTCCCGGAAGGGTACCCGGTTGGGGTTGTCTCTTCAGTGAAACTGGACACCCAGCGCGCCTACACGGTGATCCAGGCGCGTCCGACGGCCGGTCTGCAGCGTTTGCGCTATCTGCTGCTGCTGTGGGGCGCCGATCGCAATGGCGCTAACCCGATGACTCCGGAAGAGGTTCATCGCGTGGCTAACGAACGCCTGATGCAGATGATGCCGCAGGTGTTGCCTGCGCCGGATGCCATGGGGCCGCAGATGCCGGCGCCCGCCACCGGGCTGACGCCGTCTCAGCCGTCTCAGCCGTCTCAGCCGTCGCAGCCTGCAGGGGGGCAATAGTGGCAAGTTACCGTAGCCAGGGACGCTGGGTTATCTGGCTCTCGTTTCTTATCGCGCTATTGCTGCAAATTATGCCCTGGCCGGCGGACATCAGCGTTTTCCGGCCCAACTGGGTATTATTGATCCTGCTGTACTGGATCCTCGCGCTGCCGCACCGGGTGAACGTGGGGACGGGCTTCGTGATGGGGGCTATTCTTGATCTCATCAGCGGCTCGACGCTGGGCGTTCGCGCGCTGTCCTTGAGCATCGTCGCCTATCTGGTGGCGCTGAAGTATCAGCTGTTCCGTAACCTGGCGCTGTGGCAACAGGCGCTGGTGGTCATGCTGTTATCCCTCGCCGTGGATATCATTGTTTTCTGGGCAGAGTTTTTAGTGATCAACGTCTCTTTCCGTCCGGAAGTATTCTGGAGTAGTGTAGTAAACGGTATCCTCTGGCCATGGCTCTTCCTGCTGATGCGTAAAGTGCGTCAGCAATTTGCAGTGCAATAAGGTTGATATGACAACTCTGTATCTTGCTTCTGGTTCCCCGCGTCGGCAGGAACTGCTGACTCAGCTTGGTCTCGCGTTCGAGCGTCTGGTTCCTGGTATCGAGGAGCAGCGCCAGCCGCAGGAGAGCGCACAGCACTATGTCGTCCGTCTGGCGCGTGAAAAGGCGCAGGCCGGAGTGGCGCTGGCATCGCGGGATTTGCCGGTGTTGGGAGCGGATACGATTGTTATTTTGAACGGCGAAGTGCTGGAAAAACCGCGCGACGCCGAACACGCTGCAGCGATGCTGCGCCTGCTTTCCGGCCAAACCCATCAGGTCATGACCGCGGTGGCGCTGGCGGATAAGCAGCAGACGTTGGATTGTATGGTGGTCACGGAAGTGACCTTCCGAACGCTCAGCGAGCAGGATATCGCCGATTATGTGGCCAGCGGCGAGCCTTTAGATAAAGCAGGTGCATACGGTATTCAAGGGTTGGGTGGCTGCTTCGTCAGGAAGATTAATGGCAGCTATCACGCCGTAGTCGGCTTACCGCTGGTGGAAACGTATGAGTTGCTCAGTAACTTTAACTCACTGCGTAAAGAAAAGGGATAAAGATGACGGCTGAATTATTAGTGAACGTAACGCCATCCGAAACGCGCGTTGCGTATATTGATGGCGGTATTCTGCAGGAAATCCATATTGAGCGTGAAGCGCGACGCGGAATAGTAGGCAATATCTACAAAGGTCGTGTTAGCCGAGTGCTGCCGGGAATGCAGGCGGCTTTTGTAGATATTGGTCTGGATAAGGCGGCGTTCCTCCACGCCTCCGATATCATGCCGCATACCGAATGCGTTGCCGGTGAGGAGCAAAAGCAGTTTACCGTGCGCGATATTTCGGAGCTGGTGCGTCAGGGCCAGGACCTGATGGTTCAGGTGGTTAAAGATCCGCTCGGTACCAAAGGCGCGCGTCTGACCACCGATATTACCCTGCCTTCCCGCTATCTGGTTTTTATGCCAGGCGCCTCCCACGTGGGGGTCTCTCAGCGGATTGAAAGCGAAGCCGAGCGCGAGCGGCTGAAAAAGGTCGTGGCAGAGTACTGCGACGAGCAGGGCGGGTTTATCATTCGCACCGCCGCGGAAGGGGTCCACGAGCAGGAGATGGCCGCCGATGCCGCCTATCTTAAGCGCGTATGGACCAAAGTGATGGAGCGCAAAAAGCGCAACCAGACCCGCTATCAGCTGTACGGCGAGCTGGCCCTGGCTCAGCGCGTGCTGCGGGATTTTGCCGATGCGCATCTCGATCGTATTCGCGTCGACTCGCGGCTGACCTATGAGGCGCTGCTGGAATTTACCGCCGAATATATTCCGGAAATGACCAGCAAGCTGGAACACTACAGCGGCCGTCAGCCGATATTCGATCTCTTTGACGTTGAGAACGAAATTCAGCGCGCGCTGGAGCGTAAAGTCGAGCTCAAGTCCGGGGGCTATCTGATCATCGACCAGACCGAGGCGATGACCACCATCGATATCAACACCGGAGCGTTTGTTGGGCACCGCAATCTTGACGATACTATCTTCAATACCAATATCGAAGCCACCCAGGCGATAGCCCGCCAGCTGCGTTTGCGTAACCTCGGCGGCATTATCATCATTGATTTCATCGACATGAACAATGAAGACCATCGCCGGCGGGTGTTGCACTCCCTGGAGCAGGCCCTCAGCAAAGACCGGGTGAAGACCAGCATCAACGGTTTCTCCCAGCTGGGTCTGGTGGAGATGACCCGGAAACGCACCCGCGAAAGCGTGGAGCATGTGCTGTGCAACGAATGCCCGACCTGCCACGGACGCGGAACGGTAAAGTCCGTGGAAACGGTATGCTATGAGATTATGCGTGAGATCGTTCGCGTGCATCATGCTTATGATTCCGATCGCTTCCTGGTCTATGCTTCCCCTGCGGTGGCGGAAACCCTGAAAGGGGAAGAGTCGCATGCGCTGGCGGAAGTGGAGATCTTTGTCGGCAAGCAGGTGAAGGTACAAATTGAGCCGCTCTATAATCAAGAGCAGTTCGATGTGGTTATGATGTAATACACCGCGTCATTGTGCGGCTGACAAGGAGAGAGGCGTGAGGCGACTGCCCGGGATTTTATTGCTCACCGTGGCAACATTGATTGTTATCGTCGCGCTGCTGGTGAGTGGCTTGCGTCTCGTGTTGCCGCAGCTCGACGCCTGGCGTCCGCAGCTGCTGGAGAAAATCTCCGCCCTCACCGGCACGCCGGTGGATGCCTCGCAGATCGCCGCCAGCTGGCAAACTTTTGGCCCAACATTAGATGTCCGCGATATTCATGTTGGGCTGAAGGATGGCGGGACAATGGCGGTCAAGCGCGTGACCCTGGCGCTGGACGTCTGGCAAAGTCTGCTGCATATGCGCTGGCAGTTTCGCGATCTCACCTTCTGGCAGCTGCAGGTCCATACCAATACCCCGATTCAGACCAATGACGGCGGCGAAAGTCTGAAAACCGACCGCATCAGCGATCTCTTTTTACGTCAGTTCGACCACTTTACTCTGCGCGACAGCCATCTGAGCTTCCTGACCATTTCTGGTCAGCGGGCGGAGCTGGCGGTCCCGCAGCTGACCTGGCTTAACGGCAGGAACCGTCACCGCGCCGAGGGGCAGCTCAGCCTTTCCAGTCTCACCGGCCAGCATGGCGTCATGCAGGTGCGGATGGATCTCCGCGATGAGGATGGCCTGCTGAATAAAGGCCGGGTCTGGCTGCAGGCTGACGATATTGACGTCAAACCCTGGCTGGGCCGCTGGATGCAGGACAATATCGCGCTGAAAAGCGCCCGCTTCAGCCTCGAAGGCTGGATGACTATTGAAAAAGGCGATGTAGCCAGCGGCGACGTATGGCTGAAAAAAGGGGGCGCCAGCTGGCAAGGGGATAGCGAGGTTCATCATCTGTCAGTGGATAACCTGACGGCGCATCTCTCTCACGACAAGCAGAGCTGGGGCTTCTATATTCCCGATACGCGGATCGCGATCGACGATAAACCGTGGCCAAGCGGCGCGCTGGCGATGGCGTGGATCCCGGGGCAGGATGTCGGTGGCGACGGTCATCAGCGTAGCGATGAATTACGTATTCGCGCCAGCAATTTAGCGCTCAGTGGCCTGAGCGGATTACAGCCGTTTGCCGATAAGCTGGCGCCTTCTTTGGGCGAACTCTGGCGCACCACGCAGCCCAGCGGCAAAATCAATCTGCTGGCTCTCGATATTCCCCTGCAGGCGACGGAGAAAACGCGCTTTCAGGCGCAGTGGAGCGATCTGGCGTGGAAGCAGTGGAAACTCCTGCCGGGAGCGGAACACTTTTCCGGCAGCCTGAATGGCAGCGTGGAGCACGGGGAACTGCGCGCCCGCATGACGAAGGCGCAGATGCCGTATGCCGGAGTTTTCCGGGCCCCGCTGGAGATCGCCGCTGGCGAAGCCACCCTCAGCTGGGTGAAAAATGACAAAGGCTTTATGCTTGATGGCCGCGATATTGACGTGCAGGCGACGGGGGTACGCGCCCGCGGCGGCTTCCGCTATCTGCAACCGCAGGGGGACGATCCGTGGCTGGGCATTCTGGCGGGGATCAGCACCAACGATGGCGGCCAGGCGTGGCGTTACTTCCCGGAAAACCTGATGGGCAAAGCGCTGGTGGACTATCTCAGCGGCGCGATTAAAGCCGGGCAGGCCCGCGATGCGACGCTGGTATATGGCGGTAACCCACATCTGTTCCCGTATCCGCACAATGAAGGCCAGTTCCAGGTTTACGTCCCGCTGAAGAATGCCACTTTCGCTTTTCAACCGGACTGGCCGGCGCTGACCGGGCTGAATATCGACCTCAATTTTATCAACAGCGGCCTGTGGATGCGGGCGGATAAAGCGATGCTCGGCAATGTGACCGCCAGCAATCTCGATGCCGTGATCCCGGATTATGCGCAGGAAAAACTGCTGATTGATGCTGACATCAAAGGCCCGGGCAAAGAGGTGGGCCCTTATTTCAACACCACGCCATTGAAAGCGTCGCTCGGGGCAGCGCTGGATTCCCTGCAACTGGATGGGGATGTGAGCGCTCGCTTACATCTGAATATCCCCCTCGACGGCGAGATGACCACCGCGAAAGGCGATGTACGGCTGCAGAATAATACCTTGTTTATCAAACCGCTAGATACTACGTTGCAGAACCTGAGCGGTAATTTCAGCTTCGTGAATGGCGATCTTAATAGTCAAACGTTGAGCGCGACCTGGTTTAATCAGCCGCTGAACCTCAATTTTTCCACCCGCGAAGGCGAAAAAGCGTTTCTGGTGGATGTCGGGATGAATGCCACCTGGCAGCCGTCGCGCACCGGGCTGCTGCCGAAAGCGGTTAATGAGACGCTGAGCGGTAGCGTTCCGTGGGAGGGCAAGGTCGCTATCGAGCTGCCGTACCATGGCAATCCCAGCTATAAGGTTGATATCAATGGCGATCTGAAGAATGTGAGCAGTCACTTACCTTCACCGGTCAACAAGTCCGCTGGCGAACCCCTGCCGGTCAAAATTAACGTCGCCGGCGGTCTGAGCAGCTTCGACCTGACCGGATCCGTTGGCGCGAAGAATCATATCAACAGCCGCTGGTTGCTGAACCGTAAGCTGACGCTGGACAGAGCGATCCTCACGACGGATAGCAAAGGCCTCTCTCCGCTGCCCGACCAGTCCGGCGTTGAACTCAATCTGCCGCCGATGGATGGCGCGCAGTGGCTGGCGCTGTTCCAGAAGGGCGCGGCGAATGAAGTCAGCAGCAGCGTACTCTTTCCACCGCGCATTGTGCTGCGTACGCCGTCGCTGGCGCTGGCCGGCCAGCAATGGAACAACGTCAGCCTGATGTCGCAGCCGGTCGCCGGCGGCTCGCAGGTTGAGGCGCAGGGGCGTGAGATCAACGCCACCCTGACGATGCGCGACAATGCCCCGTGGCTGGCAAATGTGCGTTATCTCTATTTCAACCCGGCCAGCGCCAGCGGCAAGGGCGGAACGGAGAACGTGACTTCTCAGGCGGAGACGCGGCTGGATTTCCACGGCTGGCCCGATCTGCAACTGCGCTGCGCGGAATGCTGGCTGTGGGGGCAAAAATATGGCCGCATCGACGGCGATGTGACGATCAAGGGCGATACCTTAACGCTCTCCAACGGCCTGGTGGATACCGGGTTTGGCCGGCTGACGACCGACGGCGTGTGGGTTAACGCCCCTTCCGGGGTGCGCACCTCGCTGAAAGGCAGACTGCATGGCAATAAAACGGATGAATTTGCGGATTTCTTTGGCGTTTCCACACCGGTGAAGGATTCGCCGTTTGATATCGACTACGATCTCCACTGGCGCGCGCCGCCCTGGTCACCCGATGTCGCCTCGCTCAATGGGATCATTAAAAGCCACCTCGGCAAGGGGCAGTTTACCGACCTGAGTACCGGACATGCAGGCCAGCTGCTGCGTTTGCTGAGCGTCGATGCCCTACTGCGCAAACTGCGCTTCGACTTCAGCGATACCTTCAGCGAAGGTTTTTACTTTGACTCGATTAACAGTACGGCATGGATTAAGGATGGCGTACTGCATACCGATGATACGCTGGTGGATGGTCTGGAGGCGGACATTGCCATGAAAGGGTCGGTCGATCTGGTGCGTCGCCAGCTGGATCTGCAGGCGGTGGTAGCGCCGGAGATCTCCGCGACCGTCGGCGTGGCGGCGGCTTTTGCTGTCAACCCGATTGTCGGCGCGGCGGTGTTTGCCGCCAGCAAGGTGCTGGGGCCGCTGTGGAACAAAGTCTCGATACTGCGCTATCGCATCACCGGCCCGATTGACCAGCCGCAGATCAATGAAGTGCTGCGCCAGGCGCGCAGCAACAAAAAGCAATGATTTGACGATTGCCGGGAATTGCCGCAATCTCAATAGATAGCCTTCTGTATTTCCGCCTGTCAGGCGGCAACAAACGAGTAGCATAACGATGAGTCTGAACCTGGTAAGTGAACAATTACTGTCGGCAAATGGCCTGAATCATCAGGACCTGTTTGCCATTCTTGGTCAACTGACCGAGCGCCGCCTCGATTACGGCGATCTTTATTTTCAGTCGAGCTATCACGAATCCTGGGTTCTGGAAGACAGCATCATTAAAGATGGGTCGTACAATATCGACCAGGGCGTAGGCGTGCGCGCCGTCAGCGGCGAAAAAACGGGCTTTGCCTACGCTGACCAGATCAGCAAGCTGGCGCTGGAGCAGAGCGCCCAGGCGGCGCGGACCATTGTGCGCGAGACCGGCAATGGCAAAGTACAGACCCTCGGCGCCGTAGAGCACAGCGCCCTCTATACCAGCATCGACCCGCTGCAGAGTATGAGCCGGGAAGAGAAGCTGGATATTCTCCGCCGGGTCGACAAAGTCGCTCGCGCGGCGGATCAGCGTGTGCAGGAGGTTTCGGCCAGCCTGAGCGGCGTCTATGAACTGATTCTGGTGGCCGCCACCGACGGCACTCTGGCCGCGGACGTTCGTCCGCTGGTGCGCCTCTCGATCAGCGTACTGGTGGAAGAGGACGGCAAACGCGAGCGCGGCAGCAGCGGCGGCGGCGGGCGTTTTGGCTATGACTATTTCCTCGCCTCTCAGGAGGGCGAAGTGCGGGCCGACGCCTGGGCGAAAGAAGCGGTGCGCATGGCGCTGGTTAACCTCTCGGCGGTCGCCGCCCCGGCGGGAATGCTGCCGGTGGTGCTCGGCGCCGGCTGGCCTGGCGTCCTGCTGCACGAAGCGGTCGGTCACGGCCTGGAAGGCGATTTCAACCGTCGCGGCACCTCGGTCTTCAGCGGCCATATGGGGGAATTAGTCGCCTCTGAACTGTGCACCGTCGTGGACGACGGCACCATCGTCGACCGTCGTGGCTCGGTGGCTATCGATGATGAAGGCACGCCGGGTCAATACAATGTGCTGATCGAAAACGGCATCCTGAAAGGCTACATGCAGGATAAACTCAATGCGCGTCTGATGGGCGTCGCGCCGACCGGCAACGGCCGCCGTGAATCCTATGCCCATCTGCCGATGCCGCGTATGACCAACACCTATATGCTGGCGGGCCAGTCCACGCCACAGGAGATTATCGAGTCGGTGGACTATGGTATCTTCGCGCCTAACTTCGGCGGCGGGCAGGTGGATATCACCTCCGGTAAGTTTGTCTTCTCCACCTCCGAGGCCTATCTGATCGAAAAAGGCAAGGTCACGAAGGCGGTGAAAGGGGCTACCCTGATCGGCTCCGGGATTGAGACCATGCAGCAGATTTCGATGGTGGGTAACGATCTGCGTCTGGATAACGGCGTCGGCGTCTGTGGCAAAGAGGGCCAGAGCGTGCCGGTGGGCGTTGGCCAGCCGACCCTGAAGGTCGATAATCTTACCGTCGGCGGCACCGCCTGATCCTGACCGGGTTCCCGGCGTCGCCGGGAACCGCTTCAGCGGGCGATCCCTCTCCCGTGCATCCCCTGATAGATCTTCGCCACGTCGACAAAATATTCCGTCAGATAGTTGATACAGACCTGCACTTTCAGCGGCAGTTTATCCTTTTCGGTGTACAGGGCGTAAACCGGCCGCGGATCGGACTGGTAGCTCGGCAGCAGGATCTCAAGCTCACCACGATTGATCTCTTCGATCGCCCACATCAACGGCACATAGGCGATACCCACCCCGGCGGTCAGCCAGCGCACCAGCGTCATGGGGTCGTTGGTCACAAAGCGCCCCTGTGGGGTCAGGCGGGTTGAGATCCCTTCCGGCGCGATAATGACAAACTCATTGTCCGGCCGCACGCTATATTCCAGCCAGGCATGCCCGGTAAGATCGGCCGGTTTCTCCGGATTGCCAGCCTGCGCCAGATAGCTTTTCGCGGCGCATAATACCATCGGCATTGATCCCAGGCGGCGGGAAAAAAGGCTGGAATCCTGCAGGGCACCCACGCGGATCACCACGTCAAGACCGTCGGCGATCAGGTCCGGCGCAGGTATGCCGGTGACCAGATTGACGGAGAGCCCGGGGTATTCTTTCAGCATTTTCGCCGTTATGCGCGCCAGAACATTCTGTGCCATAGTTGAAGAGCAGCCGATACGCAGCGTCCCGATGGGGGTGTTGTTAAATGCGTATAATTGCTCATGGACATCCTGCGCTTCAAACAGCATCCTACGGCAGCCCTGATAGTAAATTTTACCCGCTTCCGTTAAGCCAAGGCTGCGGGTGCTGCGGTTGAGCAGCTTCACCTGCAGTTCATCTTCCAGTTTGGCGACGGTCTGACTGATTGAGGAAACGCTCATCTGAAGCTGGCGGGCCGCTGCGGTGAAGGAACCTAATTCGACCACTTTGGCGAAAACGGACATGCGCTTTAATCGTTCCATTATTCACTCTGGCTTAAAAGTGATTTAGATCACACATTGTAGATAATGCGGCAATCGTTACGTTAATATATTGTTAGCTACATAATAAACGCATCTGCTCACTACCTGTACGCTTCTTATTCAAGGTCATCATGAGTCTGTTTCCTGTCATCGTGATTTTCGGCTTATCGTTTCCGCCGATCTTCTTCGAGTTGCTGTTGTCGCTGGCCATCTTCTGGCTGGTGCACCGATTGCTGGTTCCGACCGGCATTTACGATTTTGTCTGGCACCCTGCACTGTTTAATACGGCGCTATATTGCTGCCTTTTTTATTTGATATCGCGCTTGTTCGTTTGAGGTTGATGTGAAAACACTAACAAGAAATATCCTCCGTACTGCTATTACCGTGATACTGGTCATTTTGGCCTTCGTAGCGATTTTCCGCGCCTGGGTTTACTACACCGCCTCGCCGTGGACGCGGGATGCGCGCTTTAGCGCCGACATTGTGGCCATTGCCCCCGACGTCTCCGGGCTGATCTCCCAGGTAAACGTCAAGGATAACCAACTGGTTAAGAAAGACCAGGTATTGTTCGTTATTGACCAGCCTCGTTACCAAAAAGCGCTGGCGCAGGCGGAAGCCGATGTTGCCTACTACCAGACGTTAGCCCAGGAAAAACGTGTCGAAGCCGGTCGGCGTAATAAGCTTGGCGTCCAGGCGATGTCGCGGGAAGAGATTGACCAGGCGAACAATGTGCTGCAGACGGTTGAGCATCAGCTGGCGAAAGCGGTGGCCAGCCGCGACCTGGCCAGACTGGACCTGGAGCGCACGGAGATTCGCGCCCCTGCGGATGGTTGGGTAACCAACCTTAACGTCTATACCGGGGAATTTATCACCCGCGGCTCCACGGCGGTGGCGCTGGTGAAAGAGAATACATTTTACGTCATGGCCTATCTGGAAGAGACCAAACTGGAAGGCGTCCGTCCTGGCTATCGGGCGGAAATTACCCCGCTTGGCAGCAGCAAAACCATTAAAGGCACGGTGGACAGTATCGCTGCGGGGGTAACCAACGCCAGCAGCAGCAGCGACTCGAAAGGGATGGCCTCGGTGGATTCCAACCTTGAATGGGTGCGTCTGGCGCAGCGTGTGCCGGTACGTATTCGTCTTGACCACCAGCAGGGGAATCTGTGGCCATCGGGCACCACGGCGACGGTGGTGATCACCGGTAAAGAAGACCGTGATACCAGCCAGGCCAACTTCTTCCAGAAACTGGCTATGCGCCTGCGCGAATTCGGTTAATCGCTATGGGGACATATACTATTGCTCCCCAGCATCTCCGCTTTGCCATTAAGCTTGCATGCGCGGTGGTGCTGGCGCTGTTCGTCGGCTTCCATTTTCAGCTCGAAACGCCGCGCTGGGCGGTGCTGACCGCGGCAATCGTCGCCGCTGGCCCGGCCTTTGCCGCCGGGGGAGAGCCGTACTCCGGCGCGATCCGCTATCGTGGCATGTTGCGTATTGCCGGGACCTTTATCGGCTGTATTGCGGCGCTGGTTATCATCATCCTGATGATCCGCGCCCCTCTGCTGATGATGCTGGTCTGCTGCCTGTGGGCCGGGTTTTGTACCTGGGTTTCGTCGCTGGTCAAGGTCGAAAACTCCTATGCCTGGGGACTGGCCGGCTACACCGCGCTGATTATCATTATTACCATCCACACCGATCCGATGCTGGCGCCGCAGTTTGCCGTTGAGCGCTGCAGCGAAATTGTCATCGGGATTGTCAGCGCCATCGTCGCCGATCTGCTTTTCTCCCCGCGTTCGATTAAAAAAGAGATCGACCTTGAGCTGGATAACCTGCTGATTGCCCAGTATAAGCTGATGCAGTTATGCGTTGCGCACGGCGAAAAAGAGGAAGTGGATCAGGCCTGGGGAGCGCTGGTGCGTCGCACCACGGCGCTGGAAGGCATGCGCAGTAACCTGATTATGGAATCCTCTCGCTGGGCTAAGGCGAATCAACGCCTGAAGGCGATCAATACCCTCTCGCTAACGCTTATCACCCAGGCTTGCGAAACCTACCTGATTCAGAACTCGCGACCGGAAATGGTGACGGACGACTACCGCGAGCTGTTTGCTGAGCCGGTTGAGACAGTGCAGGATGTTCACCAGCAGCTGAAGCGTATGCGTCGCTTCCTGACCTGGAAAGGCGAGCATAATACGCCGGTCACCATCTACAGCTGGGTAGGCGCAGCCACCCGTTACCTGCTGCTTAAGCGTGGCGTGGTGGGCAATACCAAAATCAGCCGTATCGAAGACGGTGTATTGCGCGGCGAAACGGTGGTTAAAGTGGAGTCCGCCGAGCGTCACCACGCGATGGTGAACTTCTGGCGCACCTCCGTCTCCTGTATCCTCGGGACGCTGTTCTGGCTGTGGACGGGCTGGACCTCAGGCAGCGGGGCGATGGTAATGATTGCCGTGGTTACCGCGCTGGCGATGCGTCTACCTAACCCGAGAATGGTGGCGATAGACTTCCTCTACGGTACTCTGGCGGCGTTACCGCTGGGTACCCTGTACTTTCTGGTGATCATGCCGGCGACGCAGCAGAGTATGCTGCTGCTCTGTATCAGCCTGGCGGCGATGGCGTTTTTTATCGGTATCGAAGTGCAGAAAAGGCGCCTCGGATCGCTGGGGGCGCTGGCGAGCACCATCAACATTCTGGTGCTGGATAACCCGATGCAATTCCAGTTCAGTCAGTTCCTCGACAGCGCGCTGGGGCAGATCGTCGGCTGTTTCCTCGCCTTGATGGTGATTCTGATTGTCAGGGATAACTCCCGGGCAAGAACCGGTCGGGTGCTGCTGAACCAGTTTGTCTCAGCGGCGGTCTCTTCGCTGACCACCAATTCGGCGCGTCGCAAAGAGAATCATCTGCCCGCGCTCTATCAGCAGCTGTTTTTGTTGCTCAACAAATTTCCCGGCGATGTCGCCCGTTTCCGTCTGGCGTTGACGTTAATCATTGCCCACCAGCGCCTGCGCGATGCGCCCGTGCCGGTGAACGAGGATTTATCGGCGTTCCATCGCCAGCTGCGACGTACTGCGGATCATGTGATTTCCGCCGGGAGCGATGATAAGCGTCGGCGCTACTTTACCCGGCTGCTGGCGGAGCTTGATGTTTATCAGGAGAAGCTGCGGGTCTGGGAGGCTTCGCCGCAGGTGACCGAGCCGGTACGGCGACTGGTTGAGATGTTGCACAAGTACCAGCATGTGCTGACCAGCAGTTAACCCATAAACCGACGCCCAGGCGTCGGTTTTTTTATCGCTATACTTAACGGCGACAGGAAGAGAAGCGGGAGGGGCTGTCATGAGCACCTATACGTTTGATTTTGACGAAATCGCCGAGCAACAGGATTTCTACCGGGAGTTCTCCCGGACCTTCGAGCTGGCTCAGGATAAGGTCAACAACCTTGATTCGCTATGGGACGCGGTGACCGGTGGGCTGCTGCCGCTGCCGCTGGACATTGAGTTCATCCATTTAAATGACAAGCAGCGTCGGCGCTTTGGGGCATTAATTTTATTATTTGATGAAGCAGAGGAAGAGCTGGAGGGGGAGTTACGTTTTAACGCCCGGCAGGCATAAAAAAGCCCCCGGCAGGCGGGGGCAAGTCGTCGAAATAAGACGACGAGGGTTTATTTGTACAGCTCAGCGGTGGCGTGCCAGCTATCGCCGGTACGTGCTTCAATAATACGGTAGCTGCTGGCGCCTTCTTTCTCGGCTTTAGCGGCCAGTTCCTGACGCATGTCCATTGGCGCACTACCTACCTGGGAAACCGAGATGGTGCCCATGGACTGCAGGTTTTGTGCTTGTTCAGCGTTCACTTGTTGAACGGCCGCACTTGCGCCGAAAGAGAGAAGGGAAGCCAGGCCAAGGGATGCGATGATCATTGCGCGTTTCATAATCTTTACTCCAGTCTTTGTTTCGCCGCGGCGGGCGATGAATGGGGCCGGGCCGCGGTAGAGAATTTTTGTCGGTTAATCGTTGACGATCTAAAACTTATTTATACAGCTCAGCAGTGGCATGCCAGTGGTCGCCAGTGCGGGCTTCGATAATGCGGTAAGAAGAAGCTCCTTCTTCCTGCGCTTTTTTGTTCAGCATTTCATGCATATCCATCGGGGATGATGCTACCGCGCCGACGGATACTGTGCCGATGGCCTCGCGGCCCTGGGCCTGCTCGCTGTTGATAACGTCAGCGGCGAAAGCGCCAAACGACATGACGGACAGGATGCTGAGAGCTGCTACAGTGGTTTTGATTTTCATGATGTTCACCTCGTCGAATCTTTTTGTTGAGGGTCTTTGTTTCGTGACCCTCATCACAAAAACAAGTATACACTAATCACCAAAAATATTAATACCATGCTAATTGTTTTGTGCGTTAATAGTTACAATGGATTGCGCTTTTTATAACCGATAAGAATTAAAAATGACAAGTCGTAGACGGAGATAAGTTTTATTTCTAATAAAATCATAAAGGTATACGATTTTGATCTTTTGTGCGTTTTAGGCGTTTGCCTTACGTAAAAGAACGTATAGACAGGCTAAATCACACAAAATGTTAAATTTTTGTTGAGTTGAAAGGGGGGAGAGAAGAGGGAGTAATCCACCCTCTGACGGTTGCCAGAGGGGAATGCTCAGAGTTCCTGTTCGAACAGTACCAGGATAGCGTCGTGCAGATCTTTCACTGTGAAACCACGCGCTGGCGTGGTGAAGATGGTGTCATCCCCGGCGATGCTGCCAAGAATACCTTCCGCCTTGCCCAGCGAGTCGAGAAGACGGGCGATCAGCTGCGCTGCACCGGGGCTGGTATGGATCACCACGACGGCATCGTTATAGTCGATATCCAGCACCAGATTTTTCAGCGGGCTGGAGGTGGTCGGCACGCCAAGCTCGGCAGGCAGGCAATAGACCATTTCCATTTTGGCGTTACGGGTACGAACCGCGCCAAATTTGGTGAGCATGCGGGAAACCTTCGATTGGTTGATATTCTCGAAGCCCTCTTCCTGCAGCGCCTGAACGATCTCTCCCTGCGAGCTGAATTTCTCTTCTTTAAGCAGCGCTTTAAACGCTTTAACCAGTTCTTCTTGTTTTGCCGAACTTCGCATAAGTCACCCAGATTATGGTGGTAAAATCAACATCATTATGCATAACAGTGAATTTTTATGCAAATAATCCGCGAAGGGATAGGTCAATAATGTTATGAAGGGGGCATATTTTAGCAAAAAAACCGTATAAGGAACATGTTCTCATCACAACGCTTAAAGCCATGTAAAAGTAAATGAAATGTTATTGAGTTGGTGTTGTTTTGCGCAACTGGCTGGGTGTATTGTAACCAATAGTCGATCCGGTACTTCGCTTTGCTGGATGGTCAGTCAGGAAGCATAACGTGCGCCGCTGTTCTATTGCTACGCACAATCATGCATTCTTCAGCCATAATCATTGTAATTGTTCATCTTGTGAATTAAGGTCCAGGCGACGGAATAACGAAAGACTAAATTAACCATAATAAGGAGTTTAGGATGAAAGTTGCAGTCCTTGGCGCTGCCGGTGGTATCGGCCAGGCGCTTGCCCTACTACTTAAGACCCAACTGCCTTCAGGTTCAGAGCTCTCGTTGTACGACATCGCTCCGGTTACGCCGGGCGTGGCGGTAGATCTAAGTCATATCCCCACAGATGTAAAAATTAAAGGATTTTCCGGTGAAGATGCTACCCCAGCGCTGGAAGGCGCTGATGTGGTGCTGATCTCCGCGGGCGTAGCGCGTAAGCCCGGCATGGATCGTTCAGACCTGTTTAATGTGAATGCGGGTATCGTTAAGAACCTCGTGCAGCAGATTGCCAAAACCTGCCCGCAGGCCTGCATCGGCATTATCACCAACCCGGTGAATACCACCGTGGCTATCGCCGCCGAAGTGCTGAAAAAAGCTGGCGTGTACGATAAAAACAAACTGTTCGGCGTGACTACGCTGGACATCATCCGCTCCAATACCTTTGTGGCGGAGCTGAAAGGTAAATCGGCAACCGAGGTGGAAGTCCCGGTTATTGGCGGTCACTCCGGGGTCACCATTCTGCCTTTACTGTCGCAGATCCCGGGCGTCAGCTTTAGCGATCAGGAAGTGGCCGATCTGACTAAACGCATTCAAAACGCCGGTACCGAGGTCGTGGAAGCGAAAGCGGGCGGCGGGTCGGCGACTTTGTCGATGGGTCAGGCGGCTGCGCGCTTTGGTCTCTCTCTGGTTCGCGCCATGCAGGGAGAAAAAGGTGTAGTGGAGTGTGCCTACGTGGAAGGCGACGGCGAGTATGCGCGTTTCTTCTCCCAGCCGCTGCTGCTGGGGAAAAACGGCGTGGAAGAGCGTCAATCTATCGGCAAACTCAGCGCCTTTGAGCAACAGGCGCTGGAAGGCATGCTGGACACCCTGAAGAAAGATATCGCGCTCGGCGAAGACTTCGTTAACAAGTAACCTCGCACGTGCCAAAAAGCCGGAACCGTTGTTCCGGCTTTTTATTGCCTCACTTTTCGCCTCAATGCGCCAGCGGTCGGGCAAATCTGCTAAAATCCCCCGCGTTTCAAGCCACCAGCCATGAGGACAGCGTGAAAAAGATCGAAAGAAAACAGACCCGGGACCAAATCGCGCAGATGATTCGTTATCAGATCCTCTCCGGCGCCATGAAGCCCGGGGAGGAACTGACTCAGGAGAACATTGCGGAACAGCTGGGGCTTTCACGTATGCCGGTTAGGGAAGCGCTACAGTCCCTTGAACAGGAAGGGTTTCTGGTACGCTTGCCTAACCGACATATGCAGGTCTCCATGCTGGCCGTCGAGGATGTGAGCCATATTTTCCGCGTTATCGCGGTGATGGCTGCGGAACTGTTTGCCCTCGTGCCGGCGAATCAGGGGGAAGCACTTCGCGCACGCGCACAGGAGCTGGCGCGTCCTGGCGATAACGCCCGCGAATTGGCGTTTCATCAGTTGCTGATTTCCTATCTTGATAACCGCTATCTGGCAAAGGCGTATCAGCAATTTTTGGACGGTTATATTTCCTATGTCATTCTGTACCTGAAAGAGGATGGCCAGGAGTCGGGGCAAATACTGGGCGAACTGGCGAGCGCCATTAGCCATGGCGAAGGCGAAAAAATTACCCAGGCAACACAGCGTTATTTCCTTATGCTTGCGGAAATAATGCGTCAACATATGAAGGATTGGGAAAGTGCAGAAGCCTAAATTAGGGAAAATTAAGCTTCTTTCCGCGAAGGAGCAGGTGGCAGCAGTGTTGCGTAAAGCGATCCTTTCGCGGGATTTAGTGGAAGGGCAGGAAATTACCCTTGAAGGGATTGCCAAAATGGTTGGCGTTTCCAGCATGCCGGTACGTGAAGCGTTCCAGATTTTAGCCGCCGACGGTCTGATTCAAGTGCGGCCGAATAAAGGTGCGGTGGTGCTGGGGATTAATGAACAGACCATCCGCGAGCATTACGAAATTCGCGCCGTACTGGAAAGTGAAGCGGTGGCGAAAGCTTCACGTCCAGGGACCGATATTTCACGCATCGCTCAGGTTCACTATGCCGCAGAAAAGGCGCTGGCAGACAATAATGCTGCTGAATATTCCGACCTGAATCAGGCCTTCCACATGGAGATCTGGAACGCGGCGGGAAATGAAAAAATGAAGATGCTGCTCTGCAACATGTGGAACGGACTGTCGATGGGGCACAAGGTGACCGAAGAAGAGTACGCCGTTATTTCCCTCCGGGAACATAAAGCGATCTTACAAGCGCTTGAGCAGCATAATGAAGCGCTGGCCCGTCAGCGAATGCATGAGCATATCATCCGCTCGATGGAGAATATGCTCACGCGTTACCTCCCCGATCCTGCTCCCTGAGCGGACCGATCGCCAGCGAATGGCTGGCGTTTCTTGTATTTATCAACGTTATTAATTCCTCCTCGTGACGATCCGCGCAGGATCTTGATGCAGATCTCATTGCGCGATCATTCCACAAAAACGCATTGACTTACTTTTTGTATGGGAATAATTTCTCTCTCGTCAATATTGGATACAATATCATATATCATTGATAGGAAGAATTATAAGTATGGAACCGATTACCATCACCCTATGTTTGCTGGTGTTCGCTATCGTCATGTTCGTCTGGGAGAAGGTGCCGCTGGCAGTGACTTCCATGGTGGTTTGCGTGGCGTTAGTGGTCACTGGCGTATTGGATCTGAAGCAGGCCTTTGCCGGTTTTATCGACAGCAACGTCATTCTTTTTGTCGCCATGTTTATCGTTGGCGGGGCGTTATTTGAGACCGGGATGGCCAATAAAGTCGGTGGGGTGATCACTCACTTCGCCAAAACGGAGAAGCAGCTGATCTTCACTATCATGGTGGTGGTTGGCGTGATGTCAGGTTTTCTCTCCAATACCGGTACAGCAGCCGTATTGATCCCGGTCGTCATTGGCGTGGCCGCCAAATCGGGATTTACCCGCTCGCGTCTGCTGATGCCGCTGGTGTTTGCTGCCGCGCTGGGCGGCAACCTGTCGCTGATTGGCGCGCCGGGCAACCTGATCGCGCAATCGGCCCTGCAGAAGACCGGTAGCGGTTTCGGTTTCTTTGAGTATGCGAAAGTGGGCCTACCAATGCTGGTCTGCGGCATCCTCTATTTCCTGACTATCGGCTATAAGTTTCTGCCCAATAATCCAAACAGCAGTGAAGTGGGTAGCGTCGGCGAACAGCGGGATTACAGCCACGTTCCGCGCTGGAAGCAGATCCTGTCCCTGGTGGTACTGATCGCCACGATCCTCGGCATGATTTTCGAAAAACAGACCGGCGTTAGCCTGGCGGTGGCCGGCTGTATCGGTGCCCTGGTGCTGGTGGTTACCGGGGTACTGACGGAAAAACAAGCTTACAAAGCCATTGATTCACAAACTATTTTTATCTTCGGCGGCACCCTGGCGTTGGCAAAGGCGCTGGAAATGACCGGGGCGGGCAAGCTGGTGGCTGACCAGGTTATCGGTCTGCTGGGCAACAACTCCTCGCCATTTATGCTGCTGGTGGTGGTCTTTGCCCTCTCCGTGGTGATGACCAACTTTATGTCCAATACCGCCACCGTCGCGCTGCTGGTGCCGGTAAGCCTGTCGATTGCCGCCGGTATGGGTGCCGATCCGCGTGCGGTGCTGATGGCGACGGTGATTGGCAGCTCCTGTGCCTATGCGACGCCTATCGGTATGCCCGCTAACATGATGGTGCTGTCGGCCGGAGGCTATAAGTTCGTCGATTATGCCAAATCCGGCATCCCTCTGATTATCGTTTCCACCATTGTCAGCCTGATCCTGCTGCCAATCCTCTTCCCTTTTCATCCGTAATTTACGGACGCTGTTCTGACTAAGGAGCCTTTATGAGCAAAAGTGAACAGATATCCCGCATGACCGACATTATGGCCAGGTTTGTGGGATATACCGGCAAAGTATTGCCTGATGACGTCACAGCCAAGCTAAAAGAGTTGCATAAGAAAGAGACCAGCCAGCTGGCGGATGTCATTTTCACCACCATGATTGAAAACCAGCGTCTGGCGAAAGAGCTGGATCGTCCCTCCTGCCAGGATACCGGCGTGATCCAGTTTCTGGTGGAGTGCGGCGCCAACTTCCCGCTGATCGGCGAACTGGAAGCGCTGCTACGCGAATCGGTGATCAAAGCCACCGTCGACTCCCCGCTGCGCCATAACAGCGTCGAGACCTTTGATGAATACAACACCGGCAAAAACGTCGGCAAAGGGACGCCCACCGTTTTCTGGGAGATCGTCCCCGATTCCGACCAGTGCAGCATCTACACCTATATGGCTGGCGGCGGCTGCTCGCTGCCGGGCAAAGCGATGGTGCTGATGCCTGGCGCTGGCTATGAAGGGGTGACCCGCTTTGTGCTGGATGTGATGACCAGCTATGGCCTGAATGCCTGTCCGCCATTGCTGGTTGGCGTTGGGGTGGCAACGTCTGTGGAAACCGCGGCGCTGCTGTCGAAGAAAGCATTGATGCGGCCGATTGGCTCGCACAATGACAACGAACGGGCGGCGTCGCTGGAAAAAATGCTCGAAGACGGCATCAACAAAATCGGCCTGGGCCCGCAGGGGATGTCCGGCAATACTTCCGTGATGGGCGTCAATATCGAAAATACTGCTCGTCATCCTTCCACTATTGGCGTGGCGGTTAACGTTGGCTGCTGGTCGCACCGTAAAGGACATATCGTTTTCGATAAAGACCTGAATTACACCATTACGTCTCACACAGGAGTGGCATTCTGATGGCTAAAAAAATACTCACTACGCCCATTAAAGATGAAGATTTAGCCGATATTAAAGCGGGCGATATCATTTATCTCAATGGCCATATTGTGACCTGTCGCGATGTTGCTCACCGCCGTTTAATTGAAGGCGGCCGTGAATTACCGGTTAATGTTGCCGGTGGCGCGATATTACATGCCGGGCCCATTGTACGGCCGATTAAAGGCTCGGAAGATAAATTTGAAATGGTCTCCGTTGGGCCAACCACGAGTATGCGCATGGAGAAATTTGAAAAAGAATTTATTGCCAGGACCGGCGTGAAATTAATCGTTGGTAAAGGCGGTATGGGGAAGGGAACCGAAGAGGGCTGTGCCGAGCATAAAGCCTTGCACTGCGTGTTCCCGGCCGGCTGTGCGGTCGTCGCCGCGGTCTGCGTGGAAGAAATTGAAGATGCGCAGTGGCGTGATTTAGGGATGCCGGAAACCTTATGGGTCTGTCGGGTGAAGGAGTTCGGGCCGTTAATTGTCTCAATCGATACCCACGGCAATAACCTGTTTGAACAGAATAAAGTGATTTTTAATCAGCGCAAAGAAATAGTCGCCGATGAAATCTGCAAACATGTGAGCTTCATTAAATAACCCCGATTGAATATATAGCGCAGTAATGGCAGCGGTAACTGACCGCTAAACAGAGGCTTCTGACCAGGCGGTCCGGGGAAATCCACTCTGCTAGCGCGGTCTGCCGTTAGCCATTATTGCGCCCCCTCCCAAAGGCTATTTTATGACTGACAATGCCGTCCTGTTAGGCGAAGGCTTCACCCTGATGTTTCTCGGCATGGGCTTTGTGCTGGTGTTCCTGCTGCTGCTCATCTTCGCCATCCAGGGGATGTCCCTCGCCGTTAACCGTCTGTTTCCCGAGCCGCTTCCGGCGTCAAAACCGGCACCGGCCGCCGTCGCGCCCGCCGACGACTTCGCCCGCTTAAAGCCGGCGATTGTCGCCGCCATTCACCACCATCGCCGTTTGCACCCTTAATTCACGGAGGAATTCATGACCGTTGCCATTACCGATGTCGTCCTGCGCGACGCCCACCAGTCCCTGTTCGCCACCCGCCTGCGCCTCGACGATATGCTCCCCGTCGCCGCTCAGCTTGACGACGTCGGCTACCGCTCCCTCGAGTGCTGGGGCGGGGC
The DNA here is from genome assembly GCF_021869705.1 of Klebsiella sp. PCX. Taxonomy (NCBI): domain Bacteria; kingdom Pseudomonadati; phylum Pseudomonadota; class Gammaproteobacteria; order Enterobacterales; family Enterobacteriaceae; genus Klebsiella; species Klebsiella sp. PCX. The sequence goes on along the minus strand of NZ_CP091527.1, from coordinate 4,653,707 downwards.
CACCTTTGATGCCTGCATCCGCTTTCTCGGCGAGGACCCGTGGGTCCGCCTGCGCGAGCTAAAAAAAGCGATGCCGAAAACCCCGCTGCAGATGCTGCTCCGCGGCCAGAACCTGCTCGGCTACCGCCACTACGCCGATGACGTGGTGGCGCGCTTCGTGGAGCGCGCCGTCAAAAACGGCATGGACGTCTTCCGTGTCTTCGACGCCATGAACGACCCGCGCAACATGCAGGCCGCCCTGCAGGCGGTGCGCAGCCACGGCGCCCACGCCCAGGGCACGCTTTCGTACACCACCAGCCCGGCGCACACCCTGCAGACCTGGCTCGACCTCACCGAACAGCTGCTGGAGACCGGCGTCGACTCCATCGCCATCAAGGACATGTCCGGCATTCTGACGCCGCATGCCGCCTTTGAGCTGGTCAGCGAAATCAAAAAACGCTACGACGTCACCCTGCACCTGCACCTGCACTGCCACGCCACCACCGGCATGGCGGAGATGGCCCTGCTGAAGGCCATTGAAGCCGGGGTCGACGGCGTGGATACGGCGATTTCGTCCATGAGCGCCACCTACGGCCATCCGGCAACCGAAGCGCTGGTGGCCACCCTCGCCGGCACGCAATATGACACCGGGCTGAATATCCACAAGCTGGAGAGCATCGCGGCCTGCTTCCGCGAGGTGCGTAAGAAGTACCACGCCTTCGAAGGGCAGCTGAAAGGCACCGACAGCCGTATCCTCGTCGCCCAGGTGCCGGGCGGGATGCTCACCAACCTCGAAGGCCAGCTGAAGCAACAGAGCGCCGCCCACCGTCTGGATGAAGTGCTGGCGGAAATCCCTCGCGTGCGCGAGGACCTCGGTTTCATCCCGCTGGTCACCCCGACCTCGCAGATTGTCGGCACCCAGGCGGTGCTCAACGTCCTCACCGGCGAGCGCTACAAAACCATCGCGAAGGAGACCGCCGGCATTCTGAAAGGTGAATACGGCCACACTCCGGCGCCGGTGAACGCCGCCCTGCAGGCGCAGGTACTCGAGGGCGCAGAGGCCATCACTTGCCGCCCGGCGGACCTGCTGAAGCCGGAGCTGGCGCAGCTGGAAGCCGACGTCAGACGCCAGGCACAGGAGAAGGGCATCACGCTTGCCGAAAACGCCATCGACGACGTGCTCACCGTGGCGCTGTTCCCGCAAATAGGCCTCAAGTTCCTCGAAAACCGCCACAATCCGGCAGCCTTTGAACCGCTGCCGCAGCTGGAAGAAGCCAGACCTGCCGCGAAGGCTGAGAAACCAGCCGCCTCCGGCGTCTACACCGTGGAAGTGGAAGGCAAGGCCTTTGTGGTGAAGGTCAGCGACGGCGGCGACGTCAGCCAGCTCAGCGCCGCGCCGGTGGCCGCTACGCCTGCTGCCGCCCCGGCCCCGGCCGGCGCCGGCACCCCGGTGACCGCCCCGCTGGCGGGCAATATCTGGAAGGTGCTGGCCGCGGAAGGCCAGGCGGTGGCCGAAGGCGAGGTGCTGCTGATTCTGGAAGCCATGAAGATGGAGACCGAAATCCGCGCCGCGCAGGCCGGCACCGTGCGCGGTATCGCGGTGAAGTCCGGCGACGCGGTGGCGGTCGGCGACACCCTGATGACCCTGGCGTAAGGACGAGGAGCGGAAATGGAAAGTCTGAACGCCCTGATTCAGGGGATGGGGCTGATGCACCTGGGGTTCGGCCAGGCGGTGATGCTGCTGGTCAGCCTGCTGCTGCTCTGGCTGGCGATTGCCAGGAAGTTCGAGCCGTTACTGCTGCTGCCGATTGGCTTCGGCGGCCTGCTCTCCAATATTCCGGAGGCCGGCCTGGCGCTCACCGCCCTGGAGAGCCTGCTGGCCCACCACGACCCGGCGCAGCTGGCGGTGATTGCCGCGAAGCTCCACTGCGCGCCGGACGTCCACGCCATTAAGGACGCGCTGGCCCTGGCCCTGCCGTCGGTGCAGGGGCAGATGGAGAGCCTGGCGGTGGACATGGGCTACTCCGCCGGGGTGCTGGCCATCTTCTATAAGGTGGCGATTGGCTCGGGCATCGCGCCGCTGGTAATTTTCATGGGCGTCGGGGCGATGACCGATTTCGGCCCGCTGCTGGCCAACCCGCGCACCCTGCTGCTGGGGGCGGCGGCGCAGTTCGGTATCTTCGCCACCGTGCTCGGGGCGCTGACGCTGAACTACTTCGGCATCATCAGCTTCACCCTGCCGCAGGCGGCGGCCATCGGCATCATCGGCGGCGCCGACGGCCCGACGGCTATCTACCTGTCGGGCAAGCTGGCGCCGGAGCTGCTGGGGGCCATCGCGGTGGCGGCCTACTCCTACATGGCGCTGGTGCCGCTGATCCAGCCGCCGATCATGAAGGCGCTGACCACGAATAAGGAGCGGAAGATCCGCATGGTGCAGCTGCGTACGGTGAGTAAGCGGGAGAAGATCCTCTTCCCGGCGGTGCTGTTGCTGCTGGTGGCGCTCCTGCTGCCGGACGCCGCGCCGCTGCTGGGGATGTTCTGCTTCGGCAACCTGATGCGCGAGAGCGGGGTGGTGGAGCGGCTGAGCGACACGGTGCAGAACGCGCTGATCAACATCGTGACCATCTTCCTCGGGCTGTCGGTGGGAGCCAAGCTGGTGGCGGACAAGTTCCTGCAGCCGCAGACCCTGGGGATCCTGCTGCTGGGGGTGATCGCCTTCTGCGTGGGCACCGCGGCCGGGGTGCTGATGGCGAAGCTGCTGAACAGGTTCAGTAAGAACCCGATCAACCCGCTGATCGGTTCAGCCGGGGTGTCGGCGGTGCCGATGGCGGCGCGGGTGTCGAACAAAGTGGGTCTGGAAGCGGACGGGCAGAACTTCCTGCTGATGCACGCCATGGGCCCGAACGTGGCCGGGGTGATCGGCTCGGCGATCGCCGCCGGGGTGATGCTCAAGTACGTGCTGGCGATGTAGGCCAGCCTGTTCCCGCGGCTGGCATACCGGCCGCGGAGATTTCTCATAAGGAGACGGTGATGAATGAAGCCATAGCATGCTGTCCGGAAAACCGGACATCAACACGGGAGGCGGTGGTTGACGCCATGCTGGCGTCAGGCGATGAACTTGCACAACTGCAGCCGGCGCTGAACCTGCTTTCGCCCCCGCTGAACGCCACGCCTGGTGAAGCGCTGCTGGCCAGCTGTTATGAGGCCGGCGCTGACCATAACGCTGACGAGGCGACACGGGCGGTGATCGCCTTACCGGCGGCGGTCGTGCGCTCTGCGACGCCCTCGCTGCAGCGCAGCGGTCTGCTGTGCATGGCGGCCGGGGCGCTCAGCGCCCGGCAACTTCCGCTGACGCACAACCGGCTGTGCGACGTGGCGGGGCAGTTCGCCCGCGCTATTCCTGAAGGCGATGAAGAGGCGGGCAGTGGATTTTATACCGTGCGCAGCGTGTCCCTGCCCGTTTACCGGCGGCTGCGGCGGGATAACCATTCTCACAGCGTCTGTCTGCAGCAGGCGCTGCTGCATTTGCTGGCCTGGAAGAGTGAGTCGCCCTGGGCGCGGCAGCAGGCGCAGCGCCTGCTCTGGCAGGGTGGCGTGCTGGGTGAGAAGGGGGAATTTGCGCTACTGACGCTGGATGATGAGCTTCGCGAGCGACAGATAGTCTGGCCCGGGCTGAGATCGCTGCTGGCGGTGACCGGGTTTCTGGTCAGATTCCCGGCCGGTCCGGTATTTAGCGATTAACGTGGCTCCCCAAACGGGGAGCCGTTTAGTTGGTGGCCGGGTATTCCTGGACGGCGATATGGAGCGTGATTTTCTTATCATCTCGCATGATGACCACCGGAATTTCCGATCCCGGACGGATCTCGGCCACCTGATCCATCGTTTCCAGTGCAGAGACCGCAGGTTTGTCATTCACGGAGATGATCACGTCGTTGGCGCGGATCCCCGCCTGTGCGGCCGGTCCGTCCGGCGCGACATCGTTAACCACGATCCCCTGGATCTGATCGATCCCGCCGCCCTGCGCGTGTAGCGGGGCGATCTCCCGGCCGCTAATGCCGATATAGCCGCGGATCACCCGGCCATCGCGGATCAGCTTATCCATAATTTTGGTCGCTAACTGGAACGGGATCGCAAAGCCAATGCCTTCCGGCGTTTCGCCGTCGTTGCTCTTATCAAAGGAGAGGGTGTTAATGCCCATCAGCTCGCCGAGGGAGTTCACTAGCGCCCCGCCGGAGTTACCGTGGTTGATCGACGCGTCAGTCTGCAGGAAATTCTGGCGCCCGGTGGGGTTGAGGCCAATGCGCCCTGTGGCGCTGATGATCCCCTGGGTGATGGTCTGTCCCAGGTTATAGGGGTTGCCAATCGCCAGCACCACATCGCCAATATGCGGGGTGCGTTTCGGGTTGATCGGGATCACCGGCAGCCCGCCGGTGGCGTTGATCTTCAGCACCGCGAGGTCGGTCAGGGAATCGGAGCCTACCAGCAGCGCTTCGAAGACCCGGCCGTCCTGCAGCGCGACGATAATCTGGTCGGCATCGTTAATCACATGCTTGTTGGTCAGGATATAGCCGCGCTGGTCCATGATCACCCCGGAGCCAAGCGTCAGCTGATTATGGCTGGTGCTGTTCAGGGCGCGGTTATAGACGTTCACTACGGCGGGCGCCGCGCGGCGTACGGCGGCGTTATAGCTCGCAGGGGAGTCGTCTGCCGTATCGTTCTGAGTGGTCGGCGCCAGCTGCCACTGGCGCAGCGAAGGCATCAAGGCCAACAGCAGGCCCCCGACAAGCAAACCGATGAGTACTGAACGTAATAACTTTCCAGGCATGATGCAGATATCGTTAATGAATGGTCAGGCGCAGCATAGCATGAGTTGTTCGGACATCGCACATGGCGGCGATGTCCGGGGAGACAATCAGCGCAGCAGCAGATAGATGCTTTCGTTGCCGCGGATCACGTTCAGGGCGATGACCGGCGGTTTGCCTTCGAGCACTTTGCGTAGTTCGGCAATCGAATGAATACGCTCCCGGTTAAGGCCAATGATAATGTCATCCTTATGCAGGCCGACCTGGGCGGCGGCGCTGCCTTTATCGACATTATCGATCACCACCCCTTTGGTACCATCTTTCATCTGACCGTCGCTAAACGAGGCACCCTGCAGAGCCGGGATAATCAGCTCAGCGCTGGCGGTGGAGGAGGTGCTCTTATCCAGCGTCACTTCGACATCGACCGGTTTTCCGTCGCGCAGCAGGCCCAGTTTGACTTTGGTCCCCGGCTCGGTAGTGGCAATGCGCGAGCGCAGCTCGGCAAAACTGTTCAGCGGTTTGCCGTTCAGGCTAACGATGACGTCGCCGGATTTGATCCCCGCTTTGGCGGAGCCGGAGTTTGGCAGCACTTCACTGACGAAGGCGCCGCGCTGAACGTTGAGGTTCATCGCCTTGGCGATATCGGCGCTCATTTCCATGCCTTTAATGCCCAGCAGGCCGCGCTTGATTTCGCCAAACTGAATGAGCTGGTCGGCGAGGGTTTTCGCCATGTTGCTCGGGATGGCGAAGCCGATGCCGATGCTGCCGCCGCCCGGCGCCAGGATCGCGGTGTTGATCCCGATAAGCTCGCCGTTGAGGTTCAACAGCGCGCCGCCGGAGTTGCCGCGGTTGATGGAGGCATCGGTCTGGATGAAATTCTCCAGCCCTTCAAGGTTCAGGCCGCTACGGCCAAGGGCAGAGATAATGCCGGAGGTGGCGGTCTGGCCAAGGCCGAACGGGTTGCCGACGGCGACGGCGAAGTCGCCGACGCGCAGTTTATCGGAGTCAGCAATGGCGATTTGCGTCAGGTTTGACGGCTTAATCAGCTGCAGTAGAGCAATATCGCTCTGTTCATCGCTGCCGACCAGTTTGGCATCAAATTCACGGCCATCGTTCAGCTGGACGCTAATCTTCTGCGCCTGATTGATGACGTGATTATTGGTCAGCACGTAGCCTTTCGCTGCGTCGATGATGACGCCGGACCCGAGCCCTTCGAAAGGCTGCGCCTGTTCTTGCGGGGCGTTATCGCCAAAATATTTCTTCAGCTCTTCCGGCATATTGAGCGTCGGCGAGGCAGTGCCTTCCACCTGCACGCTGACTACCGCCGGCAGGACCTTTTCCAGCATCGGCGCCAGGCTTGGTAACGCGCCCTGGCCGGGCACCTGAGTCGGTAAGGATGCTGCTGCCGGAGGCAGAACCGACAACGATAACCCAATGCTTAACGCTAACGCACTCAACAGCAAAGTCTGTTTCTTCATTAGATGCTGGCTCTCGTAACCTGAGGTGTATGGAAAAATGTCCTGAATAACCTGATGTTATTGAATTTTTGCGCAGGTAACAATGTGGGGACTGGTTTAAATTGTAGCCGGGAAGTGGGGGAAGGAGCGGGCGCGATGGGCGCGCCCGGAGAATATTTTAGCAGAGGCGATCGATTAATCGCGTTTTGCGCCACCGCGCAGTAAACCGGATGCGCCTTCGGAGTAGTCGCGCGGCATCTGGACCGGCGCCTGATCGTTGCTGGCTTCAGACTCTGCCAGGCGGTTGCGGAACGGGTTGGCGTCTGCCATGGAATCCGGCAGCAGGTTGTTAGAGCTTTTCGCCATATGCTGATACAGCTGACGGTAGTCGTGCGCCATGTTATCCAGCAGCTCGGCGCTGCGCGCAAAATGGCTGACCAGCTCTTCACGGTACTCTTCAAGCTCGGCTTTATTCTTTTCCAGTTCGAACTGCAGCGCCTGCTGCTGGCGCAGTTTGCGGTTGCCGAAACGCATGGCGACGGCACCAATGATGATACCGACGACTAACCCAATTAGCGCGTATTCCCAGGTCATGAACATCTCCCGTTGTATTGTGGTTCCGTAGGGTGGCTCTTAGGCTCTCCGCCTGCGCCCGATAGTGCCACTATAACCGCTAATTCCACAGAAGTGGAATCCTGGCGTATCATCGCGTAGTGTAGAACGGCCTTTTTTTCGTCAATCGTGAGCTTCGACATCACGGTTTTCAAGGAATAACAATTAGATCATGCAAAGCCTGTCTCCAACATCGCGTTACCTTTCAGCCCTGAAAGAGGGCAGCCATCAACCCGACGACGTCCAACAAGAAGCGGTGAGCCGCCTTGATACCATTTACCAGGAGCTGCAGACTCAGCCCGCGCCCGTCGCGTCAGGCGGCGGTTTGCGCGCGAAATTCGGCAAACTGCTGGGTAAGCGCGAACCAGCAGCCGAGGCGACGCCTGTCCGCGGCCTGTATATGTGGGGCGGCGTGGGGCGAGGGAAAACCTGGCTGATGGACCTGTTTTACCAGAGCCTGCCGGGCGAGCGTAAGCAGCGTCTGCATTTCCATCGCTTTATGCTGCGGGTGCACGAAGAGCTGACCACCCTGCAGGGCCATAGCGACCCGCTGGAGATTGTCGCCGACCGCTTTAAAGCGGAAACCGACGTGCTCTGTTTCGACGAGTTTTTTGTCTCCGATATTACTGACGCCATGCTGTTGGGCGGTCTGATGAAAGCCCTGTTCGCCCGCGGCATCACGCTGGTGGCGACTTCCAATATTCCGCCAGATGAGCTCTATCGCAATGGTCTGCAGCGCGCCCGTTTTCTGCCCGCTATCGACGCCATCAAGCAGCATTGCGATATTATGAACGTTGATGCCGGCATCGATTATCGCTTGCGTACCCTGACCCAAGCGCACCTGTGGCTGTCGCCGCTGAATAACGACACCCGCGAACAGATGGATAAACTGTGGCTGGCGCTGGCCGGCGCGCCGCGCGCTGCCGGGCCGACGCTGGAGATCAACCATCGCGAGCTGCCGACCCTCGGCGTGGAAAACCAGACGCTGGCGGCGTCGTTCGCCACGCTGTGCGTGGATGCCCGCAGCCAGCATGACTATATCGCGCTCTCCCGCCTGTTCCACACCGTGATGCTGTTCGACGTGCCGGTGATGACCGCGCAGCTGGAGAGCGAAGCCCGGCGCTTTATCGCCCTGGTGGATGAGTTCTATGAGCGCCACGTGAAGCTGGTGGTCAGCGCGGCGGTGCCGCTGTACGACATTTATCAGGGAGAGCGGCTGAAGTTTGAGTTCCAGCGCTGTCTGTCGCGTCTGCAGGAGATGCAGAGCGAAGAGTACCTCAAGCGCCCGCATATGCCCTGACAGGACACTTTTCCCGGCGAATTCAGGGCCGCAGGGCCGCTCCGGGAGCTGCCTGAAAAATCTCATAAAGGGGTCGATCTTTGACCCCGACTTCTCTATAATCTTGCGACCCCACGTTACGAGAAGGTTTTTTTCCCGAAACTTTCTATGTGCCGGCATAGGCTATTCGAAGGGGTAGGTTTGCTGGACAATGTCGTGTGAACCTCAACTGACTAAACGTTTGGGTGTTCACCAACGTGTAACTTATTATTTGGGTAAGCTTTTAATGAAAACTTTTACAGCTAAACCAGAAACCGTAAAACGCGACTGGTATGTTGTTGACGCGACCGGTAAAACTCTGGGCCGTCTGGCTACTGAACTGGCTCGTCGCCTGCGCGGTAAGCACAAAGCGGAATACACTCCGCACGTTGATACCGGTGATTACATCATCGTTCTGAACGCAGAAAAAGTTGCTGTTACCGGCAACAAGCGCGAAGACAAAATGTACTACCACCACACCGGCCACATCGGTGGTATCAAAGAAGCGACCTTTGAAGAGATGATTGCCCGCCGTCCTGAGCGTGTGATTGAAATCGCGGTTAAAGGCATGCTGCCAAAAGGCCCGCTGGGTCGTGCTATGTACCGTAAACTGAAAGTTTACGCGGGTAACGAGCACAACCACGCGGCACAGCAACCGCAAGTTCTTGACATCTAATCGGGATTATAGGCAATGGCTGAAAATCAATACTACGGCACTGGTCGCCGCAAAAGTTCCGCAGCTCGCGTTTTCATCAAACCGGGCAACGGCAAAATCGTTATCAACCAGCGTTCTCTGGAACAGTACTTCGGTCGTGAAACTGCCCGCATGGTAGTTCGTCAGCCGCTGGAACTGGTCGACATGGTTGAGAAACTGGATCTGTACATCACTGTTAAAGGTGGTGGTATCTCTGGTCAGGCTGGTGCGATCCGTCACGGTATCACCCGCGCTCTGATGGAGTACGACGAGTCCCTGCGTTCTGAACTGCGTAAAGCTGGCTTCGTCACTCGTGACGCTCGTCAGGTTGAACGTAAGAAAGTCGGTCTGCGTAAAGCACGTCGTCGTCCGCAGTTCTCCAAACGTTAATTGTTTTCTGCTCACGCAGAACAATTTGCGAAAAAACCCGCTTCGGCGGGTTTTTTTATGGATAAAACGACTGTTATCCACAAGCTTACCGCCGGTTCTCGCCACTTTTTCAGCATTTCCAGAATCCCCTCACCACAACGTCTTCAAAATCTGGTAAACTATCATCCAATTTTCTGCCCAAATGCTGGTGATTGTTCATTTTTTGTTTTATTCGTGAACGAAGGTGACATCGCGCTAATGGGGTTTTTACATCTGGCTGGCCATGAGTGGCTGGCAGCAGTACAAAATTCTGAATATACCTGGAGGTTTTCATGGCTGTCGCTGCCAACAAACGTTCGGTAATGACGCTGTTTTCTGGTCCTACTGACATCTATAGCCATCAGGTCCGCATTGTGCTGGCCGAGAAGGGTGTCAGTTTTGAGATAGAGCACGTGGAGAAGGACAACCCGCCTCAGGATCTGATTGACCTCAACCCGAATCAAAGCGTACCGACGCTGGTGGATCGTGAGCTCACTCTGTGGGAATCCCGCATCATTATGGAATACCTGGATGAGCGTTTCCCGCACCCGCCGTTAATGCCGGTTTATCCGGTGGCGCGTGGCGAAAGCCGTCTGTATATGCAACGTATCGAGAAGGACTGGTATTCGCTGATGAACACCATCCAGAGCGGTACCGCAGCGCAAGCTGATGCTGCGCGTAAGCAGCTGCGTGAAGAACTGCTGGCCATCGCGCCGGTCTTCACCCAGAAACCTTACTTCCTGAGCGATGAGTTCAGCCTGGTGGATTGCTACCTGGCGCCGCTGCTGTGGCGTTTGCCGGTTCTCGGTGTGGAGCTGGTTGGCGCAGGCGCGAAAGAGCTCAAAGGCTATATGACTCGCGTATTTGAGCGTGATTCCTTCCTCGCTTCTTTAACTGAAGCCGAGCGTGAAATGCGCCTCGGTCGGGGCTAAATAATGGATGTATCACAGCTGACGCCGCGTCGCCCGTATCTGCTGCGGGCGTTTTATGACTGGCTGCTGGATAACCAGCTGACGCCGCACCTGGTGGTGGATGTCACACTGCCGGGCGTGCTCGTGCCGATGGAGTACGCGCGCGACGGGCAAATCGTTCTCAATATTGCTCCGCGAGCGGTAGGTAATCTTGAGCTGGCGAACGACGAAGTGCGCTTCAACGCGCGCTTTGGCGGCGTGCCGCGCAACGTGTCTGTCCCGCTGGCTGCGGTACTCGCCATCTATGCCCGTGAGAACGGCGCTGGCACGATGTTTGAACCGGAAGCGGCCTATGACGAAGACGTCAGCAGCCTCAACGATGATGACGTCGCGCCTGAGAGTGAAAGCGAAACGGTGATGTCGGTGATTGATGGCGATAAGCCGGACAATCACGACGACGATCCTGACGACACGCCGCCGCCGCGCGGTGGTCGCCCGGCGCTGCGCGTCGTGAAATAATCCTTACCAGGCCCTTCGGGGCCTGTTTTATGCTCTCTGCAAAATTCTTGTGTTAAGATGGAACAGCCGTCACATGCTGTCACAAATCACGCAATGGTCCCTATGAGCGCATTTGATCCACAAGCCGAAGATACCCCATCCTCCATTGGCAACAGCCTTGGCCGCCGTCCTCTGGCGCGCAAAAAACTGTCTGAAATGGTGGAAGAAGAGCTGGAGCAGATGATCCGGCGCCGGGAGTTTGCGGAGGGTGAACAGCTGCCGTCCGAACGTGAGCTGATGACCTTTTTTAACGTCGGACGTCCTTCGGTTCGTGAAGCGCTGGCGGCGCTGAAGCGTAAGGGACTGGTGCAGATCAGCAACGGCGAACGCGCTCGCGTTTCCCGGCCTTCAGCGGACACCATCATTGGCGAGCTTTCCGGCATGGCGAAAGACTTTTTGTCTCACCCTGGCGGTATCGCGCATTTTGAACAGCTGCGTCTGTTTTTTGAGTCCAGTCTGGTTCGCTATGCCGCAGAACACGCCAGCAATGAGCAGTTGGAAAAGCTGACGCAAGCGCTAAAGATCAACAGTCAATCGCTGGATGACAATGCGCTGTTTATCCGCTCTGACGTTGAATTTCACCGCGTGCTTGCGGAAATCCCCGGTAATCCAATCTTTATGGCTATCCATGTGGCCCTGCTGGACTGGCTAATCGCCGCCCGGCCAACGGTGCCCGAGCGCGAACTGCACGAACATAACAGCGTCAGCTATCAACAGCATATCGCTATTGTTGATGCTATTCGTCGTCGCGATCCTGACGAAGCCGATCGCGCCCTCCAGACCCACCTCAATAGCGTATCCGCCACCTGGCACGCCTTAGGTCAGAAAGCCTGATCTCATAGTTTACCCTCACGATCCTGAGGATCGTTTAGTGAAGTAGATCGCATTATAAGCGTTCTCTATTACTCTGCTGCTTATTTGATCTGGTATAACAGGTATAAAGGTACATAGTTAATCATTAAAAATTCACAAAGAGGTAGATATGGCGGTCAATTTACGTGGGGTTATGGCGGCGTTGCTTACGCCGTTCGATGGGCAGCAAAAACTGGATAAAGAGAGCCTGCGTCGACTGGTGCGATTTAATCTGCGCCAGGGTGTTGATGGACTATATGTTGGAGGATCTACCGGTGAAGCCTTTGTCCAGAGCGGCACAGAGCGTCAGGAAGTGCTGGAGATCGTAGCGGAAGAGGCGAAAGGCAAAATGACTCTTATCGCCCATGTCGGCTGCGTGAGTACCCTCGAAAGCCAGCAACTGGCAAGGGCTGCGGTAGGTTATGGCTACGATGCTGTCTCCGCCGTCACGCCGTTCTATTATCCGTTTAGTTTCGAAGAACACTGCGCGCATTATCAGGCCATTATTGAGTCGGCTGATGGCTTGCCGATGGTGGTGTACAACATCCCGGCGCTAAGCGGCGTGAAGCTGACCCTTGATCAAATCAATACCCTGGTGACGCTGCCTGGCGTCGGTGCGCTAAAGCAGACTTCAGGCGATCTATTCCAGATGGAACAGATCCGACGGGCTCATCCGGATCTGGTGTTGTACAACGGTTACGATGAGATATTTGCCTCAGGCCTGTTGGCAGGAGCTGATGGCGGTATTGGGAGTACTTACAACATCATGGGCTGGCGTTACCAGGGAATGGTCGCGGCGCTGAAAGTGGGTGATGTTGCCAAAGCACAGCAGCTGCAATGTGAGTGCAATAAGGTAATCGACCTGTTGATTAAAACCGGCGTATTCCGTGGTTTGAAAACCGTATTGCACTATATGGATGTGGTCTCTGTGCCGCTGTGCCGTAAGCCGTTTGCACCGGTAGACGAAAAATTCTTGCCGGAGCTGAAAGCGCTGGCGCAGCAGCTAATGCAGGAACACGGCTGATCGGTAGCCGGGTGGCGACAGTGCTTTCCGGCCTGCGGTTGCTCTTTCCTGGCCGGGCAAGCGAAGCCCCCTGGCGCGACAACAAACATCGTCGGGAGAGTAAAATGAGTACACTGCCCCAGAACATCCCGTGGTACCGCCATCTTAGCCGTCCCCAGTGGCGGGCTTTTTCCGCCGCCTGGCTCGGGTATTTGCTTGATGGTTTTGATTTTGTATTAATCGCCCTGGTGCTCACCGAAGTGCAGGGGGATTTTGGCCTGACGACCGTTCAGGCTGCAAGTCTCATCTCAGCGGCTTTCATTTCTCGCTGGTTTGGCGGTCTGATGCTTGGCGCGATGGGCGATCGCTATGGTCGACGCCTGGCGATGGTGACCAGCATTATTCTGTTCTCTCTCGGTACGCTGGCCTGCGGTTTTGCGCCGGGTTACACAACAATGTTTATCGCGCGTCTGGTTATCGGTATGGGAATGGCTGGAGAGTACGGCTCCAGCGCCACTTACGTTATCGAAAGCTGGCCGAGGCATTTACGCAATAAGGCCAGCGGTTTTCTGATTTCCGGGTTTTCCGTTGGCGCAGTTATCGCCGCGCAGGTTTATAGCCTGGTGGTACCCGTCTGGGGCTGGCGCGCGCTTTTTTTCATCGGCATTGTTCCCATCGTATTTGCCCTCTGGCTGCGGAAAAATATTCCGGAAGCCGAAGACTGGAAAGAGAATCATGAAGGCAAAGAACCGGTACAGACTATGGTCGATCTGCTTTATCGCGGCAAGCATCGGGTTATTAACATCCTGATGACCATCGTGGCGGCGACTGCCCTATGGTTCTGTTTTGCCGGTGGCTTACAAAATGCAGGTATCGTTCTGCTGCTGGGCGTAATGTGCGCGGTGATATTTATCAGCTTTATGGTGCAGAGCAGCGGTAAACGCTGGCCTACGGGCGTGATGCTGATGGTGGTGGTACTTTTCGCCTTCCTTTATTCATGGCCAATTCAGGCGCTGCTGCCGACTTATCTGAAAACCGAGCTGGCCTATGACCCGACGACGGTGGCAAAGATTTTGTTTTTCAGCGGGTTTGGCGCGGCGGTTGGCTGCTGTGTGGGCGGATTTCTCGGGGACTGGCTGGGCACCCGCAAGGCCTATGTTTACAGCCTGCTGGCTTCACAGTTGTTGATTATTCCGGTCTTTGCAATTGGCGGCACAAACATCTGGGTTCTTGGCCTGCTTCTGTTTTTCCAGCAGATGTTAGGGCAGGGGATCTCCGGGATCTTGCCAAAACTGATTGGCGGCTATTTCGATACCGATCAGCGGGCGGCTGGACTTGGTTTTACCTACAACGTGGGGGCGCTGGGAGGCGCGATTGCGCCGGTGCTGGGTGCCTTAATTGCTCAGCGTTTGGATTTGGGTACCGCGTTGGGATCGCTCTCTTTTGGTCTGACCTTCGTTGTAATCCTGCTGATTGGGCTGGATATGCCGTCCCGCGTACAGCGCTGGATTCGGCCGGAAGCGATACGAACTCATGATGCGATCGATGGTAAACCTCTAATCGGAGCGGTGCCTTTTGGTGGTAACAAAAGCGGTTTAGTTAAGACCAGATAACAACAGCCCGGCTGCGGTGCCGGGTGTGCATATTTATCAGGGAGCGAGTATGTCTTTGCTTAAAGAATTGGATTTACGCATTAGCGCTAACGGCGGTCTTATTGTTTCCTGTCAACCGGTACCCGGCAGCCCATTGGATAAGCCGGAGATCGTTGCCGCGATGGCGCTGGCGGCGGAGCAGGCCGGGGCGGTCGCGTTGCGCATTGAAGGCGTAGAGAATCTGCGCGCGGTACGCGCGCAGGTAAAGGTGCCGATTATCGGCATTATTAAACGCGATCTGGATGATTCGCCGGTAAGGATCACGCCCTATCTGGAAGATATCGATGCATTGATGCAGGCTGGCGCCGATATTATCGCCGTTGATGGCACAGAGCGAGCGCGCCCTGTTCCAGTGGCAACGCTACTGGCGCGTATCCACCAGCATAAGCTAGTGGCGATGGCCGACTGCTCCTCTCTTGAGGATGGCCTGGCCTGTCAAGCTCTTGGCGCGGAAATCATCGGCACTACGCTGTCGGGCTATACCATGGCGTATACCCCGGATGAACCAGATCTGGAGCTGGTGAAAGCGCTGGCGGAGGCCGGCTGCAGGGTGAATGCGGAAGGGCGCTACAACACACCGGCTCAGGCAGCGGAAGCCATACGCCACGGTGCGTGGGCGGTGACCGTTGGTTCTGCGATTACCCGCCTGGAACATATTTGCCAGTGGTATAACACGGCGTTAAAAGAGACGAAGTCATGACGACGCTGGCGATAGATATTGGCGGTACGAAGCTTGCTGCGGCGCTGGTAACGGATGACCTGCTGCTCTGCGATCGTCGCGAGCTACCCACTCCTGCCAGCAAAACAGCGGATGCTCTGAACACGGCGCTGGAGGCGCTTGTCAGGCCTCTGTGCATGCGGGCAAAGCGCGTCGCGATAGCCTCGACCGGGATTATTCGTGAAGGAAACCTGATTGCAATTAATCCACAGAATCTTGGCGGACTCATGCACTTCCCGCTGGTAAAAACGTTACGAGAAATAACCGGTCTGCCAACGCTGGCGATAAATGATGCTCAGGCGGCAGCCTGGGCGGAATACCAGGCGATGGCTGATAAGGTCAGCGATATGGCGTTTATTACCGTTTCTACCGGGGTTGGCGGCGGCGTGGTGAGCAACGGTACTTTACTTACCGGGGCCGGAGGCCTGGCCGGACACCTGGGGCACTCGTTAGCCGATCCTGACGGACCGCTTTGCGGCTGCGGTCGCGTCGGCTGCGTAGAGGCTATTGCTTCCGGACGGGGAATCGCCGCGGCGGCAACTGACGATCTCTGCGGACTGGATGCGAAATCTATTTTTACTTTTGCGGCGCAAGGCCACCCGCAGGCGCGTTTACTCATTCAGCACTCGGCACAAACTTTGGCGCGGATGATTGCCGATCTTAAAGCGTTGACCGATTGCCAGTGCGTGGTCGTTGGCGGCAGTATTGGCCTGGCGGATGGGTACTTACCGTTGGTGAAGGACTATCTGGCGCAAGAACCGGCTATTTACCAGGTTCCATTATGCGCAGCACACTATCGCCATGATGCTGGCCTGCTGGGAGCGGCGCTATGGGGCAAGGAGAGAAGCCATGATAATCGGTGATGTAAACAACCCATTGTTGGCTGGCGTGTCGTCGGGACTACAACAGGCGATATCCCTCGCCCTGGATCATGATTTATCGAGTCTTTCTCCCGGAAGCGTTGAACTTCAAGGGGATAATGTCTTTATGAATGTGATGCAGTTTATGACGGAGTTACCGGCAGATAAAAAGGCTGAACTACATACGAAGTTTATCGATATCCAGATATTACTGGCGGGCGAAGAGCAGATTTTTTTCGGTGTAGCCGGCTCCGCAATGCAGTGCGAGGAGATGCACGTTGAGGAGGATTATCAGCTGTGCAACGCGATTGATGGCGAACAGTCGGTCATTCTGAGGCCAGGTATGTTCGCGATCTTTATGCCGGGTGAACCGCATAAGCCAGGATGCGTAATAACCGAGCCCGCAGAGATAAAAAAAGTGGTGATTAAAGTAAGCGCAAATTTGTTAAGCGCATAAATAAGCCCGATGGGATTAACCATCGGGCCTGAGTCCCATACCCGGATAAAACCGCTATCCGGGTATTCGCATTACACTTCCAGGTAGTTCAGGATCCCGTCCGCCGCTTTACGTCCTTCGGCAATCGCGGTGACCACCAGGTCGGAACCGCGCACGATATCGCCACCGGCGAAGATTTTCGGGTTGCTGGTCTGGAAGGCGTTCTCGCTGCCTTCCGGGGCAATGATGCGGCCTTGGGAGTCCAGCTCGACGCTGTGCTTCGCCAGCCACTCCATGCTGTGGGGACGGAAGCCAAACGCCATGACGACGGCGTCTGCCGGCACCACGTGCTCAGAGCCGGGAACGATCTCCGCGCGACGGCGGCCTTTTGCATCCGGCTGGCCCATCTCGGTGCGCGCCATCTTCACGCCGCACACTTTGCCGTTGGCATTCACTTCCACACCCAGCGGCTGGACGTTGAACTGGAACTCCACGCCTTCTTCACGCGCGTTTTTCACTTCGCGTTTTGAACCCGGCATGTTCTCTTCGTCACGACGATAGGCGCAGATCACGTGAGCCGCATTCTGACGGACGGAGGTGCGTACGCAGTCCATCGCGGTGTCGCCACCGCCGAGAACCACCACGCGTTTGCCTTCCATGCTGACGTAGGGCTCATCGGCGGTTTCGCCAAAGCCCATGATCTGCTTGGTATTGGCGATCAGGAACGGCAGCGCGTCGTAGACGCCCTGGGCGTCTTCGTTGTCCAGCCCGCCGCGCATTGACTGATAGGTGCCAACGCCGAGGAACACCGCATCGTACTCTTTCAGCAGGTCGTCAAGCTGCACGTCACGGCCCACTTCGGTATTGAGTTTGAACTCAATGCCCATGCCGGTGAAGATCTCCCGGCGGCGGGTCATCACCTCTTTTTCCAGCTTGAACGCCGGGATACCGAAGGTCAGCAGGCCGCCGATTTCCGGATGGCGGTCAAACACCACCGCCTTGACGCCGTTACGGGTCAGGACGTCGGCACAGGCGAGGCCCGCCGGGCCAGCGCCGATGATAGCGACGGTTTTACCGGTCGGTTTCACGCCGGAGAGATCCGGACGCCAGCCCATCTCGAATGCTTTATCGTTGATATAGCGTTCGATGTTGCCGATGGTCACCGCGCCGAACTCATCGTTCAGCGTACAGGAGCCTTCACACAGGCGGTCCTGCGGGCAAACGCGCCCGCAGACTTCCGGCAGGGTGTTGGTCTGGTGCGACAGCTCAGCCGCCTCAAAAATACGTCCCTCGTTGGCCAGCTTCAGCCAGTTCGGGATGTAGTTATGCACCGGGCACTTCCATTCGCAGTACGGGTTGCCGCAGGACAGGCAGCGATCTGCCTGCGCCTTGGCCTGGCCTTCTGAAAACGGCTCGTAAATTTCCACAAATTCAATTTTACGGATCTTCAGCGGTTTCTTTGGCGGATCAACGCGCTGCAGGTCGATAAATTGATAAACGTTCTGACTCATCTTAACCCCTTACTGCGCCTGCACCCGCAGCTCAGCTGCGGAACGACTACGGTGACCCAACAGTGCTTTAACATCGCTGGACTTCGGTTTAACCAGCGCAAACTTCGCGGAGAAGGCCGGCCAGTTGGCGAGGATCTCTTCGCCGCGTTGCGAACCGGTAAGCTGTACGTGCTCGGTGATTAAACCGCGCAGGTGCTCTTCATGGATGGCCAGAGAGTCAACGTCCAGCACTTCCACCAACTCCGGATTCACGCGCTTGCGGAAGTCGCCATCTTCATCCAGGACATAGGCAAAGCCGCCGGTCATCCCTGCGCCAAAGTTGACGCCGGTTTTACCGAGCACGCAGACGATGCCGCCGGTCATATATTCACAGCCGTTGTCGCCGATGCCTTCCACCACGGTAATGGCGCCGGAGTTACGCACCGCGAAACGCTCACCTGCGCGGCCTGCGGCGTACAGACGACCACCGGTCGCGCCGTACAGGCAGGTGTTGCCGATAATGCTGGCTTCGTGACTGCGGAAAGCGGAGCCCACCGGAGGACGAATGGCCAGCAGACCGCCCGCCATGCCTTTGCCGACATAGTCGTTGGCGTCGCCCGTCAGATGCAGTTCCACGCCGCCGGCGTTCCACACGCCGAAGCTCTGGCCCGCGGTGCCGCTAAAGTGAGCGACGATCGGGTCGCCCGCCAGTCCCTGGTCGCCATGGGTCTGGGCGATATACCCGGACAGCGAGGCCCCCACGGAGCGGTCGGTGTTGCGGATATCGAACCAGAACGTTTTGCTCTGCTTTTCATCAACGTACGGTTTCGCCTGCTGCAGCAGCTGGGCGTTGAGCACGCCGTTATCGAACGGCGGGTTATTTTCGGTGCAGTACAGCGCTTTGCCAGGATGCGGCTCTGCGGTCTCCAGCAGTTTACCCAGATCCAGTTTCTGCTGCTTGGCGGTGAACCCATCCAGCTCTTTGAGCAGATCGGTGCGGCCAATCAGATCCACCAGTCGCTTGACGCCCAGCTGGGCCATCAGCTCGCGGGTTTCACGGGCGATAAATTCAAAGTAGTTGGTCACTTTGAACGGCAGACCGTGATAGTGGTTCTTACGCAGTTTGTCATCCTGGGTCGCCACGCCGGTCGCGCAGTTGTTCAGGTGACAAATACGCAGGTATTTACAGCCCAGCGCCACCATCGGGCCGGTGCCGAAGCCGAAGCTTTCCGCGCCAAGGATCGCCGCTTTGATGATATCGAGGCCGGTTTTCAGGCCGCCATCCACCTGCAGACGGATCTTGTGACGCAGACCGTTAGCGACCAGCGCCTGCTGGGTTTCCACCAGACCAAGCTCCCACGGACAGCCGGCATATTTCACTGAAGTGAGCGGGCTTGCTCCGGTGCCGCCGTCGTAGCCGGCGATGGTGATCAGATCGGCATAAGCCTTGGCTACGCCGGTGGCGATGGTGCCCACGCCCGGTTCAGAAACCAGCTTGACCGAGATCATCGCTTTCGGGTTGACCTGCTTGAGGTCGAAAATCAGCTGCGCCAGATCCTCGATAGAGTAGATATCGTGGTGCGGCGGCGGGGAGATCAGCGTCACGCCCGGTACCGAATAGCGTAGTTTAGCGATGTACGGGGTGACTTTATCACCCGGCAGCTGACCGCCTTCACCCGGCTTCGCGCCCTGGGCGACTTTGATCTGAATAACGTCGGCATTGACCAGATAGGCTGGGGTGACGCCGAAGCGGCCGGACGCCACCTGCTTGATGCGCGACACTTTATTGGTGCCGTAGCGCGCCGGGTCTTCACCGCCTTCACCGGAGTTGGAGAAGCCGCCGATGCTGTTCATCGCTTCCGCCAGCGACTCGTGCGCTTCCGGACTCAGGGCGCCGATCGACATCGCTGCGGTATCGAAGCGTTTAAACAGCTCCTTCGCCGGCTCCACGTCGTCGATGCTGATGGCATCTTCGCCCGGGTTGAGCGCCAGCAGATCGCGCAGCGTGGCCGCCGGGCGTTCGTTAACCAGCTTCGCGTATTGTTGATAATCGCTGTACTCACCGCTCTGCACAGCCTGCTGCAGGGTGCGCACCACGTCCGGGTTGTAGGCGTGATATTCGCCGCCGTGAACGTACTTCAGCAGACCGCCCTGAGCCAGCGGCTTGCGCGCCAGCCAGGCGCGTTTCGACAGATTCAGCAGATCCTGCTGGAAATCGTCGAAGCCGGCGCCGCCGATGCGGCTGACCACGCCCTGGAAGCAGAGATCGGAGACATCGCGATGCAGACCGACCGCTTCGAACAGCTTCGAGCAGCGGTAGGAGGCGATGGTCGAGATCCCCATCTTGGACATGATCTTATACAGACCTTTGTTGATACCGTTGCGATAGTTCAGCATCACCGCACGGTACGGTTTATCGATGGCTTTGCTGTCGACCAGCTTCGCCAGCGTTTCATAGGCGAGGTACGGATAGATAGCTGTCGCGCCGAAGCCCAGCAGCACGGCGAAGTGGTGCGGATCGCGGGCGCTGGCGGTTTCAACGATGATGTTGGCATCGCAGCGCAGACTTTTATCGACCAGACGGGTCTGGATCGCGCCAACGGCCATCGGCGCCGGCACCGGCAGGCGGTCTTTGGCGATGTTACGGTCGGAGAGGACCAGCAGCACGGTACCATCGCGTACCATCTGCTCCGCTTTGTCGCACAGGGCCTTCACCGTCTCGCTGAGGGAAGCCTCTGCCGGGTTGAAGGTGATGTCGAGGACGTCGGCACGATAGTGCTCTTCTTCCATCGTCGTCAGCTGTTTGAAATCGGAGTACAGCAGGATCGGCGATTTGAAGCTCAGACGATGCGCCTGGCCTTCCGCTTCGCAGAAGACGTTCATTTCGCGACCGATGCTGGTGGCCAGCGACATGACGTGCGCTTCACGCAGCGGATCGATAGGCGGGTTCGTCACCTGGGCGAACTGCTGACGGAAGTAATCGTAGATAATGCGCGGCTGGCTGGAAAGGACGGCAAACGGCGTGTCATCGCCCATAGAGCCGACCGCCTCCTGGCCATTTTCGCCGAGCACGCGCAGAACCGAGTCCAGCTCTTCCGCGCTGTAGTTAAACTGTTTCTGGTAGCTGGCCAGCAGATCGTCGTCCAGCTGGCGGCTGCCAACCTCTTCGTCCGGCAGATCTTCAAACGGCACCAGGCGACGAACGTTTTTCTCCATCCACTCTTTATACGGATGGCGGCTCTTCAGATCGTCATCGGTTTCCGCCGAGTGCAGAATGCGTCCGGCACGGGTATCGATAACCATCAGCTCGCCCGGGCCCACGCGGCCTTTTTCAACCACTTCGTCCGGCTGGTAGTCCCAGATGCCGACTTCAGAGGCGCAGGTGATGAGCTTATCTTTGGTAATGACGTAGCGCGCCGGGCGCAGGCCATTACGGTCGAGGTTACAGGCCGCGTAGCGACCGTCGGACATGACGATGCCCGCCGGGCCGTCCCATGGCTCCATATGCATGGAGTTAAAGTCGAAGAACGAACGCAGCTCCGGATCCATATCCGGGTTGTTCTGCCAGGCTGGCGGCACCAGCAGACGCATGGCGCGCACGATGTCCATCCCGCCGGCCAGCAGCAGCTCCAGCATGTTGTCCATTGAACTGGAGTCGGAGCCGGTTTCGTTAACGAACGGCGCAGCGTCGTGCAGGTCCGGGATCAGCGGGGTCTGGAACTTATAGGTACGGGCGCGAGCCCACTGGCGGTTGCCGGTGATGGTGTTGATTTCACCGTTGTGCGCCAGGTAGCGGAACGGCTGTGCCAGCGGCCAGCGTGGTACGGTGTTGGTGGAGAAGCGCTGGTGGAACAGGCAGATAGCCGACTCCAGGCGCAGGTCCGCGAGGTCCAGGTAGAAGCGCGGCAAATCCGCCGGCATACACAGACCTTTATAGATGTTGACCAGGTTGGACAAGCTACAAACGTAGAAATCTTTGTCTTCCTGCAGGCGTTTTTCAATGCGACGACGCGCAATAAACAGACGGCGCTCCATATCGCGCGGGCGCCAGCCGGCCGGGGCGTTAACAAAGATTTGCTCAATACGGGGCAGCGAGGAGAGGGCGATTTCACCGAGCACGCCTTCGTTGGTCGGCACATCGCGCCAGCCGACGATCGACAGGGTCTCAAGCTGAAGTTCTTCTTCAACGATGCGGCGCGCCGCTTTCGCCAGTTCAGGATCTTTATTCAGGAACAGCATCCCAACGGCGTAGTTTTTGGCTAAACGCCAGCCGCGCTCTTCGGCAACGATGCGGAAGAAACGATCGGGTTTTTGCAGCAGCAGACCGCAACCGTCGCCGGTTTTACCATCGGCAAGGATTGCGCCACGGTGCTGCATGCGGGCCAGTGCGTGTATCGCGGTTCGCACTACCTTGTGGCTAGGTTCGCCTTCTATGTGGGCGATCAGGCCGAAACCACAGTTATCCCTCTCAAGGGATTTGTCGTACAACATATCAGTGAACCTCCCCAGGCTCTACGGACCCCCTCCGATACCGATTGCGCACAGGCACAGAAAGAGCATGGCGACGGGGTTTGCACCTCGCATTCGCCCTCTTTAAATCCTTTTCGCATCGGTACACAAGTTTGAGGACTTGCTGTTAAGAGGGAATCTCAATTACTGCATAAATATGATGAGCAGAGTGCTCATCCAGAAAGCTTCCAGCGGATTCCCAACTTATCGGGAATCCACACTTACGTCAAATGGCAATCTTATTAATACAAAAATGTGCTATGCAGGTATTAAATTGTTGTTTTTAAAATAAATAATGCCATTTTTTATGCTTTGGATACGCCTGCAGAGGGTAAGGCTAGTGTGATCTGTCTCACTGTGCGCGCGGCTTTGCATTACCGATCTACGCTGAAATACATTTCATTATTAGCACATTTGACTGCTGTAAATGTTTGTGATGGATATTAATACTGTTTTTTACCATAAAGCAGATTAGGGCCGCGCGATGATGAAATATAAGGAAAACTCATTACCCTGCGGGTGAATGAAATTGCAGTAATCATGATTGTTTATGCAATGGGATGATTCGCCGCGCTGACGATTGATCCAGGTCATCGCCGTCGGTGACGAAAAGTGGCAGGCTTGGCCCCCTTTGTTGAGGCCGGTCTATCAGATTATGCAGTTACAGAAATTAGTCAATATGTTTGGTGGGGATCTTCTGCGCCGCTATGGTGAAAAGGTCCATAAGCTAACGCTGCACGGCGGTTTTAGCTGCCCGAACCGCGACGGCACGCTGGGCCGTGGCGGTTGCACATTCTGTAACGTGGCCTCGTTTGCGGATGAAGCGCAGCAGCATCGATCCATCGCCGAACAGCTCGCCCATCAGGCGCAGCTTGTTAACCGGGCAAAGCGTTATCTGGCCTACTTTCAGGCCTATACCAGCACCTTTGCTGAAGTGCAGGTGCTCCGCTCGA
Organism: Klebsiella sp. PCX; assembly: GCF_021869705.1. Classification (NCBI taxonomy): domain Bacteria; kingdom Pseudomonadati; phylum Pseudomonadota; class Gammaproteobacteria; order Enterobacterales; family Enterobacteriaceae; genus Klebsiella; species Klebsiella sp. PCX. The sequence goes on along the minus strand of NZ_CP091527.1, from coordinate 4,630,495 downwards.
TGTATCGTCAGGCCGTCAGCGAGGCGAATATCGTTGGCCTCTGCGTTGGCACCCGCCCGGACTGCGTGCCGGAGGCGGTTCTCGACCTGCTCAGTGAATACCACCAGCAGGGGTATGAGGTTTGGCTGGAGCTGGGGCTGCAGACCGCCCATGATAAGACCCTGCATCGCATTAACCGCGGGCATGATTTCGCCTGTTACCAGCGCACCGCGCGTCTGGCGCGTGAGCGCGGACTGAAGGTATGCGCGCATCTGATCGTCGGCCTGCCCGGGGAGAGCCAGGAGCACGGCCTCGAGACGGTGGAGCGGGTCGTGACCACCGGCGTGGATGGCATAAAGCTGCATCCGCTGCATATTGTGAAAGGCAGCATTATGGCAAAAGCATGGCAGGCCGGTCGTCTCGATGGCATCGAACTGGAGGCGTATACCGTCACCGCCGGGGAGATGATCCGCCATACCCCGCCGGAGGTGATCTACCATCGCATATCGGCCAGCGCCCGTCGGCCGACGCTGCTCGCGCCGCTGTGGTGCGAAAATCGCTGGACCGGAATGGTTGAACTGGATCGCTATCTGAATGAGCAGGGCGCTCAGGGTTCGGCGCTGGGCCGCAGCTGGGTCGCGCCCCAGTCGGCGAAATAGTCTAAGAGGATGCCCGGCGTGATGGCTGCGCCGGGCATGGCTTTCCTGTCAACTAAGCCTGGCTGGCTTTCATCGTCACACGCGGCGTTTTGATCACGAACAGCACCAGCAGGGCGCCGAGCGCGGCGATAGTGCCGGCGAGGACAAAGGCGCTGTCGAATTTACCGGTAGACTGCACGATATAGCCGGTGACAATCGGTCCCACGATGCCGGAGACGCTGCCGATAAGGTGGATAAAGCCGCTGGTGCCGCCAACGCGGGATTTATGCACCACGTCCTGGATAATCGCCCAGTAGATCGCTCCGGTGACATAGAGGAAAAAGATGGAGACTGACATCAGCAGAACGGCAGGAACGACGCTGCTGACGGTACCGGCAAGCCCCACACAGATGGCGGCCATCAGCAGACATACCACCAGCACAATTTTGCGTGACAGCAGCAGGCGTCCGGTGAGTTTAAAAATTTTATCGGAAATATAGCCCCCCAGCGCCAGACCGACAAAGCCGACTATCCATGGGATCATGGTGGTGAGGCTCATCTGTTTAATATCGAGATGGTGCTGCTGAACCAGATAGGACGGAAACCAGCTGAGAAAGAAAAACAGAATATAGTTGTAGCAAAAGAAGGCAAAGGCCGTCACCAGTATAATAGGTTGTTTGAGATAATAACCCAGCGAGTGGGCGGTTTGATTTTCAGTTGATTCCAGCGCAGACTCCTCTTGCTTCATATTATTAATGAGCATGAGCTCTTCCCGGCTGACATGTTTATGTTTTTCCGGCGAGTTAGCGGCAATAAAAAACCACACTATCATCCACACAATGCCGATGGCGAAAATAATCATAAACGCCGGGCGCCAGCCGAATGCCAGGGCCAGATAACCGACGATGGGGCCGGCAACCGCGCCGCCCAGCGGAGAGCCGGCGCTGAGCAGCCCCACGGCGGTGGCCGCTTGCTTCTTGGGAAACCAGCCGTTGATCATCTTGTTCGCCGACGCGCAAATCGGGCCCTCAGCCATCCCGAAGAGGACTCGCAGCATCAGCATGGAATAAAAGCCGGTGGCAAAGGCAGTTAAGCCGCAAAACAGCGACCACATCCCCACCGCCAGCCCCAGGACCAGCGTTGCGCCAAACTTATCTACGGCCAGACCGCCAATAAAATTAAATACCGCATAGCCGAAGAAAAAACTGCCGAAAATAATACCAAATTGTTCAGCGTTTAGCGCCAGATCCTTTTCAATCATTGGTACCGTAATGGATAACGCCACCCGGTCCAGATAATTAATCATATATACTAAAAATAATAACAGGACGATAATCCAGCGGATATTTTTTCCCATGATGACACCATGATGATTATATTATTGAGCTCTTGCGCGACGGATATCAATATTCACGTCGCCCGTTATTTAGCATTTAACCCAGCTGCAGCAATACCTTGCAGCAAGTTTTCCGATCGTTGGCGAAAATCTCCATCGCCTCTTTTACCTGCTCCAGCGGCATGCAGTGGGTGATTAACGCCTCAGGCTGGATAAGGCCTTTCTCCATCCAGTCGATAACCAGCGGAAAACGCCCGCTGTTTAGCCGGGAGGAGAAAATGGAGATCTCTTTGCTGGTGATGCTTTGCTGGGTCAGGGTGGACGGCTCGCCGGAGAAGCCGAGTATGCCGATGCGTGCGGCGGGAGAGGCGAGGAGAATGGCCTCCTGAAGGATCGCCGGATGGCAGGCGGCATCGATGATCAGCGTGGGGGCTATCTGCCGCTGCGCCAGCTGTTCCGCCAGCGGCTGGTGAGTGTTATCCAGCGTCAAATCGGCGCCGTTGTCCCGCGCCATCTGCAGACGTTCGGCAATGCGGTCCACTACGATCACCTGCTTAACGCCATACACCCCCTTCAGCGCCTGGATCGCCGTCAGACCCATCGGACCTGCGCCGTAGATCAGGGCGATATCCTGCGCCGTGGGCTGCAGCTGGGCGGTAATGTTTGCCGCAATGGTAAAAGGCTCAACCATCGTCGCCTGACGATCGCTGATGGCCTCCGGAATGCGCCAGGCGTTTTTCGCCGGCACGCAGGCGTAGTCGCTGAATCCGCCGTCGCGGTGAACCCCGATGACCTGGAGCTGCGCACAGACATTCGGCCGCCCCACCGAGCAGGGATAACAATGGCCGCAGCTGACGACAGGGTCGACCGCGACGCGCTCGCCGATGCGTGCCGAAGAGACCTGCTCGCCGACGGCATCAATGATGCCGAAGAATTCATGGCCGATAACGCGAGGATATTTCGCGAAGGGGTTATGGCCTTGATAGATATGCACATCGGACCCGCAGATCCCGGCAAAGGCGATTTTCACCCGGACTTCGTGGGCGCCCGGAGCGGGAACCGGACGGGATTCGATGTTCAGTTGGCCTGGCTCTTTGACAACGACGCTTCTCATTTCTGTTTCTTCCCTTGTCTGTTTTCTGAACAAATAGCGTTATTTTTATTACCATACAAGTATGCAATTGATCATAACTAGCTCTGGATCACATTTGGCGAAGGTCGTCAGAAAAAGCCCGGGAATGATTAATTTATTGAAATAAATTGAGAAAAATTATGAATGCCGCGAAAGCGACCTTACCGACGAGCCGGTCAGCAGGAATGTGATCGTCATCACGACAGTTAAGGCTCAATCAATTATGATTACTGGTATGGTAGTAGGGTGAAATTAAACTATGTTGAGCAGGTGATGACGATGCAGATGACAATGCGCTGGTTTGGACCAGAGGAAGATAAGGTTTCATTAGAGCATATACGCCAGGTGCCCGGCGTGGAGGGAGTGGTCGGCGCGCTCTATGACGTCGCGGTCGGCGAGGTATGGCCGGAGGATAAAATTGAGCGTCTGGTCAGCCAGGCCCATGCCGCAGGCCTGAAAATGGAGGTGATAGAGAGCGTCAACATCCATGACGACATCAAAATCGGCCTCCCTTCCCGTGACCGCTATATTGCCAACTATCAGCAGACCATTCGCCACCTTGCCCGCTTCGGCGTCAAAGTCATCTGCTATAACTTCATGCCGGTGTTTGACTGGATGAAGACGGATATGAACTACGTCCTGCCGGATGGCTCTTTGACGATGGCTTTTGAGAAGAAAGATATCGATAAGCGGCTGGAAGACGTAGTGAAGGAGGTCCTGGAGAATTCAAACGGCTTCGCGTTGCCGGGCTGGGAGCCGGAACGGCTGGCGGAGGTGCAGACCCTGTTTGCCAAATATAGCGCGGTGGATGACCACAAGCTGCGGGAGAACCTGGTCTATTTTCTGCGGGCGGTGATCCCGGTTTGCGAAGAGGTGGGCGTGAAAATGGCGATCCATCCTGACGATCCGCCGTACTCGATATTTGGCCTGCCGCGTGTGGTCAAAAACCGCGACGATCTGGACTGGATCTGCCGGGCTGTCGATTCACCCGCCAACGGCATTACCCTCTGCACCGGCTCGATTGCCGAAGATCCGGATAACGACGTATACGCTATTCTGGCTGAGTTTACCCGCCGTAAGCGGATCCATTTTGCCCACGTCCGCAATATTAAACTGATGCAGGATAAAGACTTTTACGAGTGCGCCCATCCGTCAGAATACGGCTCCCTGGATATGTACAAGGTGATGCAAGCGTTGCACGACAACGGCTTCGACGGCTATATACGCCCGGATCATGGCCGTTTTATCTGGGGAGAGACCGGACGCCCGGGCTATGGTTTATACGATCGCGCACTCGGGGTGACCTACCTCAAAGGTCTCTGGGAGGCGCTAAGCAAGCGCTAGCCTCCTCCTGACCATGCCTCTTTTTAGCGGCTGGTTCGCCTTGGCGGCCAGCCGTCATATCGGCTCCTTCCCGCATTTTTTGCACAACTTACAGCGCATTGCTCAGAATTGAGTATTATTGTGCGGAGTTGTCGTGAAGGAATCCCCTATGAAGCAAATTCGTATGCTGGCGCAGTATTATGTCGACCTGATGATGAAGCTGGGTCTGGTCCGCTTTTCAATGCTGTTGGCTCTTGCGCTGGTGGTGCTGGCCATTGTGGTACAGATGGCGGTCACCATGGTGCTGCATGGCCAGGTTGAAAGCATCGACGTTATCCGCTCTATCTTCTTCGGTCTGCTCATCACCCCGTGGGCGGTCTACTTTCTCTCGGTGGTGGTGGAGCAACTTGAAGAGTCCCGCCAGCGTCTGTCGCGGCTGGTGGAGAAGCTGGAGGAGATGCGCGAGCGCGATCTGAAGCTGAACGTGCAGCTGAAAGACAATATTGCGCAGTTGAATCAGGAGATTGGCGAACGTGAAAAGGCGGAAGCCGAGCGTGAGACCACCCTTGAGCAGCTGAAGATCGAGATGAAAGAGCGTGAAGAGACGCAGATCCAGCTCGAACAGCAATCCTCCTTTCTGCGCTCTTTCCTCGACGCCTCCCCGGACCTGGTCTTTTACCGCAATGAGGATAAAGAGTTTTCCGGCTGTAACCGGGCGATGGAACTGCTGACCGGCAAAAGCGAGAAACAGCTGATCCACCTCAAACCACAGGACGTCTATAGCGAAGAAGCAGCGGAAAAGGTGCTGGAAACCGATGAGAAGGTGTTCCGCCACAATGTATCGCTGACCTATGAGCAGTGGCTGGACTATCCCGATGGCCGTAAAGCGTGCTTCGAAATCCGCAAGGTCCCGTACTACGATCGCGTCGGTAAGCGTCGCGGCCTGATGGGCTTCGGGCGCGATATCACCGAACGAAAACGCTATCAGGACGCACTCGAACGCGCCAGCCGGGATAAAACCACCTTCATCTCCACCATCAGCCATGAGCTGCGTACCCCGCTGAACGGGATCGTCGGGCTGAGCCGAATTTTGCTGGATACCGAACTGACCAGCGAGCAGGAAAAATACCTGAAAACCATCCATGTCTCGGCGGTGACGCTGGGGAATATCTTCAATGATATTATCGACATGGATAAAATGGAGCGCCGTAAGGTACAGCTCGATAACCAGCCGGTGGACTTCACCAGCTTCCTTGCCGACCTTGAAAACCTTTCCGGTCTGCAGGCGCAGCAGAAGGGACTGCGCTTTGTGCTGGAGCCGAGCCTGCCGCTGCCGCACAAGGTGATCACCGACGGCACCCGCCTGCGGCAGATCCTGTGGAATCTTATCAGCAACGCCGTGAAATTTACCCCACAGGGCGGTGGGGTGAACGTCCGCGTGCGCTATGACGAAGGCGATATCCTGCACTTCGAAGTGGAAGACTCCGGGATTGGTATTCCTGAAGCGGAACAGGACAAAATATTCGCCATGTATTACCAGGTCAAAGACAGCCACGGCGGCAAACCAGCCACCGGCACCGGGATTGGCCTCGCCGTATCGCGCCGCCTGGCGCGCAATATGGGCGGCGATATCAGCGTCACCAGCCAGCCGGGTAAAGGGGCGACCTTTACGCTCACCGTCCATGCGCCTGCCATTGCGGAAGAAGTGGAAGATACCCTGGCGGAAGACGACATGCCATTACCGGCGCTCAACGTGCTGCTGGTAGAAGATATTGAGCTCAACGTCATCGTGGCGCGCTCGGTGCTGGAAAAGCTGGGTAACAGCGTGGATGTCGCGATGACCGGTAAAGCCGCGCTGGAGATGTTTGAGCCTGGCGAGTACGACCTGGTGCTGCTGGATATCCAGCTGCCGGATATGACGGGTCTGGATATCTCTCGTCAGCTAAAACAGAATTTTGCCGCGGATGAGCTGCCGCCGCTGGTAGCCCTGACCGCCAACGTGCTGAAGAATAAGAAAGAGTATCTTGATGCCGGCATGGACGATGTGCTGAGCAAGCCGCTATCGGTGCCGGCGCTGACGGCCATGATCAAAAAATTCTGGGATGCGCCGGAAGAGGAGGCGCAGGAAGCGCCGGCGGCCGATCTGCATAAAGCCGACGCGGTGCTGGATACCGATATGCTGGAGCAATACATCGAACTGGTGGGACCGAAGCTTATCAACGATGGCCTTGCGGTGTTTGAGAAGATGATGCCGGGCTATATGTCCGTCCTTGAGTCTAATCTCACCGCCCGCGATCAAAAAGGGATCGTCGAAGAGGGGCATAAGATCAAAGGGGCTGCGGGTTCTATTGGCCTGCGCCACATCCAGCAGCTGGGTCAGCAGATCCAGACGCCGGACCTGCCTGCCTGGTCTGATAATGTCGCTGAATGGGTTGAAGAGATGAAATCCGAGTGGCAAAACGACGTGGCGATTCTGAAGGCATGGGTGGCGAAGGCCGGGAAAAAATGACCCCGGACAGACCGGGGTGCGCGAATACTGCGCCAACACCAGGGAACTGGTGGTTGAGCCAGTGTGATTTGAGTGATGTTGTTACGTGGCGCAACCTGAGAAGTGGATTGCTCGCTCATTAAGATAGCAAAGCTTAACTAATTTGTTACATGAATCAGTAAAATATGTGAAGCATAGCGAGTAAATCGACATTTTTGACTGGTTTCAGCGAGTTGCATGGAGGAGCGAAGGCGATGAAAAAAATTGGTGTGGTACTGAGCGGCTGCGGCGTGTACGACGGCAGTGAAATTCATGAGGCAGTGATTACCCTGCTGGCGATCGCGCGCAACGGCGCGCAGGCGGTCTGCTTTGCGCCCGATAAACCGCAGCGCGACGTCATCAACCATCTGACGGGTGAACCGTTGACGGAGCAGCGCAACGTGCTGGTGGAAGCGGCGCGCATCGCCCGCGGCGACATCCTGCCGCTGGCGCAAGCGCGTGAGGAGACGCTGGACGCGCTGATCGTCCCCGGCGGCTTCGGCGCGGCGAAAAACTTAAGCAGCTTCGCTGCCGAGGGCAGCAAATGCGAGGTGGACCACGATCTGCGGGCCCTGGCGCTGGCGATGCATCAGGCCGGCAAGCCGCTGGGCTTTATGTGCATCGCTCCGGCGCTACTGCCGAAGATCTTTGCGTTTCCGCTGCGGATGACTATCGGGACCGATCTCGACACTGCCGATGTGGTGGAGGAGATGGGGGCGGAGCATGTGCCTTGCCCGGTCGACGACATCGTGGTGGATGAAGAGAATAAAGTGGTCACCACCCCGGCGTATATGCTGGCGGAGAATATTGTGCAAGCCGCCACTGGGATCGAAAAACTGGTCGCCCGCGTGCTGGCGCTGAGCGCATGAAGCTCCGCATTGCGCCCTTCGCGCTGCTCAAACGACTGGCGCTGCGTCTGCTGCTGATCGCCGCCGTCTTCTGGGGCGGGGGGATCGCGCTGTTTAGCGTGCTGCCGGTGCCCTTTTCGGCAGTCATGCTTGAGCGGCAGGTAAGCGCCTGGCTGTCCGGCGATGTCCACTATCTGGCGCACTCCGACTGGGTCGCCATGGATAAGATCTCCCCGTGGATGGGGCTGGCGGTGATTGCCGCCGAAGATCAGAAGTTCCCGGAACACTGGGGGTTTGACGTCTCGGCAATCGAAAAGGCGCTGGCGCACAATGAGCGTCACGATACCCGCATCCGCGGCGCGTCAACGCTGTCGCAGCAGACGGCGAAAAACCTGTTTTTGTGGGATGGTCGTAGCTGGCTTCGCAAGGGGCTGGAGGCCGGATTGACCGTCGGCATGGAAACCGTGTGGAGTAAAAAGCGAATCCTGACCGTCTACCTGAATATTGCCGAGTTTGGCGAGGGGATTTTTGGTGTGGAAGCGGCCGCCCAGCGCTATTTTCATAAGCCCGCCAGCCAGTTGACGCCGGGGGAAGCGGCTCTGCTGGCCGCGGTGCTGCCAAACCCGATCCGCTATCGCGCCGACGCGCCTTCGGGCTATGTGCGCAACCGCCAGGCCTGGATCTTACGCCAGATGCGACAGCTGGGTGGGGAAGGGTTCATGCGTGAGCATAAGCTCTATTAGCGGGTAAATCCGGCGCCGGGGCTGGTACCGTCGCCAGTCTCCGTCGCCGGGAAGCGTCACCTTTAGTCTTCGTCAAACCCGGCATTAAACAGGGCAATCACCGCGGCGAGGGCTTCCACTTCCTGCGGACCGCTGGCCTCCACCTCTATCTGCCGTCCTTTCGCCGAGTCCAGCATCAGCAGGGCAATGACGCTGTTGGCTTCCGCCTCCGTGCCTTCATCGTTGCGCAGCAACACCTCGGCATCGAAATTCTGCATCAGTTCGAACAGCTTCATCGCCGGGCGGGCGTGCATGCCCAGCTTATTGGTGATTTCAACGGTCTGCTTTACGGTCATGATTTACGTTTTTCCAGCGTCCGATGACGAGACTGCACGTTTTTGCCGCGCGAGCGGAAGTAGTCAGCCAGTTGTTCAGCAATATAAACCGAACGATGTTTACCGCCGGTACAGCCAATGGCCACCGTCAGATAGCTGCGATTGTTGGTCTCCAGCATCGGTAACCATAGCTCAAGATAGCTCCGGGTCTGGTAAATAAAGTTGTGCACTTCGGTGTGCCGATCGAGGAAGGCGGCCACCGGCTTATCCAGACCGGTCATGGGACGCAGCTTCGGATCCCAGTGCGGGTTTGGCAGAAAGCGCACGTCAAAGACGTAATCGGCATCGATCGGGATACCGTGCTTAAAGCCGAAGGATTCGAAGACCATGGTCAGTTCGCGTTCTCGTTTACCCAGCAGCCGGGTGCGCAACATTTCCGCCAGCTCGTGAACCGACATCTCCGAGGTATCGACAATCAGATCGGCCCGCGAGCGCAGGGGCTCCAGCAGATCGCTCTCTTCATCGATGGCGCTTTCCAGCGACAAATTCTTGCTCGACAGCGGATGCAGGCGACGGGTGTCGCTGTATCGACGGATCAGCGTGTTGCGATCGGCATCGAGAAATAGCAGCTGCGGCGAAAAGCACTCCGGCAGGTTTTTCATCGCCTGCTCAAAGATCTCCGGTGATTCCGGCATGTTCCGCACGTCGATGCTGACGGCCGCCGAAATATTGCGGTCAGCCAGCGACCGTGCCAGATCGGGCAGCAGCACGACCGGCAGGTTATCCACGCAGTAAAAGCCCATATCTTCCAGCGCTCGCAGAGCGACGGATTTACCCGAGCCCGAGCGGCCGCTGACGATCATCAGTACCATGTACCGTTTCTCCTCAGTACGATAAAGGATAAGGTGCGACTGCCGTTATGCGTCATCGCTGCTTCCTGCTTCGGTGATGATCTCATACAACTCTTCATCGCTCTGCGCCGCGCGCAGGCGACGACAAATCGCTTTGTCGGCCAGCCGTTTGGCCACCAGGGAGAGCGTATGCAGGTGGGTTTTTGTCTGATCGGCCGGCACCAGCAGCGCGAACAGCAGGTCGACAGGCTGATTGTCGATCGCGTCGAAGGCGATGGGGGTTTCCAGCTGGACAAAAACGCCGACAGCACGCAGCGTATCCTCTTCCAGTTTTCCGTGGGGAATGGCGATACCATTGCCAATCCCGGTACTGCCCATTTTTTCGCGGGTGAGGATCGCTTCGAACACCACCTGCGGCGGCAAACTTAACTGTTTGGCGGCCAGTTCGCTAATGATTTCCAGAGCACGCTTCTTGCTCTGGCAGTGAACCTGGCTACGGGTACATTCCTGGTTCAGGACGTTGCTCAGTTGTAGAGCCGAATCGTTGTTCATCATAATTTCACCTGAGCGCCCCCGCGCCCGTCGCCGATGTTACCTGGCGGCTGACGCAGGGGGGCCCGGACAATTAGTGTTGTTTTAGTTTATCTTTATGCTTCGTTAACTGCCTTGCCAGCTTGTCGATAAGACCATCGACAGCTGCATACATATCCTGCCCTTCCGCACTGGCATGGATTTCGCCACCGTTGACATGCAGATTCGCGTCCGCAATTTGCGTCACTTTCTCTACTTTTAACACAATATAGACCTGATTGATCCGGTCGAAAAATTGTTCCAGCTTGCTGAACTTCGCCGTGACGAAGTCGCGCATCGCGGGAGTGATCTCGACGTTGTGTCCTGTAATGTTGAGCTGCATAGTGTCTTCCTTATCGGTTGTGTCAGACCAGTTGTTTACGCTGGTTTGACGGCGGGATGGATAAAGACTCTCTGTACTTCGCGACAGTGCGGCGCGCGACCATGATACCCTGCTCGGACAGCATGGAGGTGAGCTTACTGTCGCTCAACGGCTTCGCGGGATTTTCCGCGGCGATGAGTTTCTTCACCAGCGCGCGAATCGCCGTCGACGAGGCTTCGCCGCCGCCTTCGGTATTGACATGGCTGGAGAAGAAATACTTCAGTTCAAAAATACCGCGCGGACTGTGCAGATATTTTTGCGTGGTGACACGGGAAATCGTCGATTCATGCATCTCGACGGCCTGGGCGATATCGGCCAGCACCATCGGCTTCATATACTCTTCACCCTGTTCGAAAAAAGCCTGCTGTTGTTCTACGATGCAGCGGCTCACGCGCAGCAGGGTATCGTTGCGGCTTTCCAGACTTTTAATCAGCCAGCGGGCTTCCTGCAGATTGCTGCGAATGAACTGGCCGTCGGCGTCATTGCGGGCGCTGTTGCCCATTGCCGCATACTGCTGATTAATTTTCAGCCGTGGAATGCTGTCGGCGTTGAGCTCCACGGTCCAGCGGCCGCTGACCTTGCGCACCAGCACGTCGGGAATGACATATTCCGGTTCGCTGGTTTGAATGGACTGGCCGGGACGGGGATCCAGGGACTGGATCAGGTTCACCGCCTCTTTCAGCACCTCTTCTTTCAGCCGGGTCACCCGCATCAGGGTGCGGAAATCATGGTTGGCCAGAAGATCGAGATGATTGCTGATAATCAGCCGGGCCTCTTCCAGCCACGGCGTCTCTTTGGCGAATTGCGAGAGCTGGATCAGCAGACAGTCGCGCAGATCTTTCGCCGCGACGCCAACCGGATCAAAACGCTGGATGCGCTTCAGGACGGCTTCCACTTCTTCGAGGCCGATCTCCTCATCGCCGATGCTGTCGACGATATCTTCAATCTGAACGGTGAGGTAGCCCGTATCGTCGACGGCGTCGACAATGGAGGTGGCGATGGCGCGGTCGGTATCGGTGAAGGGCGTCAGCTCGACCTGCCACATCAGGTAATCCTGCAGCGTCTGGGTGGTCTCGCCTTGATAAACGGGGAGTTCGTCGTCCTGGTAGTCCACGCCGTTGCCTGACGGCGTACCGGCGGTATAGATTTCATCCCAGCTGGCATCGAGAGGAAGCTCGTCGGGCATCTCTTTTTGCTCAAGTGCGTCGACGGTATCGAGAGACTCGCGGTCCTCCACCTCTTTCGCCTCTACCTCGTCGTGAAGATCGGTTTGCTCAAGCAACGGGTTACTTTCCAGCGCTTGCTGGAGCTCTTGCTGGAGTTCTAACGTGGACAACTGCAGCAAACGAATCGCCTGCTGCAGCTGCGGCGTCATGGCAAGCTGTTGGCTAAGCCTTAATTGCAAACCTTGCTTCATGTTCAGGGTAAATATCTCCGGCTAAAACGTCTGTAACCTCTACCCTATCAGAGTCTGAAGTCTTCCCCAAGATACACGCGCTTAACCTGCTCATCTTCGAGGATCTGCTGCGGTGTACCATGAGCGATAAGGTGTCCCTGACTGACAATATACGCGCGTTCGCAGACCGCGAGAGTCTCTCTGACGTTATGGTCGGTAATCAGTACGCCGAGGCCGCTGTCGCGCAAATGCTCAATGATGCGTTTGATGTCGATAACCGAGATCGGATCCACGCCGGCAAAGGGTTCATCCAGAAGAATAAATTTCGGGTTGGCCGCCAGCGCGCGGGCGATTTCGACGCGGCGGCGTTCACCACCGGAGAGCGCCTGACCGAGGCTGTCGCGCAGGTGCTCAATATGAAACTCTTCCATCAGCTCTTTGGCGCGATCTTCCCGCTGCTCGCTGCTCAAATCGTCACGGATCTGCAGGACCGCCATCAGGTTGTCATAAACGCTCAGGCGACGGAAAATCGAGGCTTCCTGCGGCAGATAGCCGATCCCCCGGCGCGCGCGCGCGTGCAGCGGCAGCAGGCTGATGTCTTCGTCATCAATGATAATATTGCCCGCGTCGCGCGGCACAATCCCGACCACCATGTAGAAGGTGGTGGTTTTACCGGCGCCGTTGGGGCCAAGCAAGCCGACAATCTCCCCCGAGTTAACGGTGAGACTGACATCTTCCACCACGCGGCGGCCTTTATACGCTTTAGCGAGATTCTTCGCAGTTAAGGTTGCCATAACGGATTAGTTACTCTTCTTTTGCTGGTTGCCGCTTTTGTCCTGCAGCTCGGACGGCACCAGAACGGTGGTGACGCGTCGACCTTTGTCGCTGAAGGCCTGCATTTTTTGCTCTTTCACCAGATAGGTGATCTTGTCGCCCTTGATGTTGCTGTCGAGCTGTTCAAGGTACGCGTTGCCGGTCAGCACGACGTAATCGTTCTGCAGCTCATAGCGCATTTTCGACGCCCGGCCTTTTACCGGTTTGCCGTTATCCTGCATCTGGTAGAAGGTGGCCGGGTTACCGAAACCTTCGATCACCTCTTTGCCTTTTTCATTGCCCGGACGGGTGACCACCACTTTATCAGCGTTAATTTTGATCGTCCCCTGAGTCACGACCACGTTACCGGTGAAGGTGACGACATTGCCCTGCATATCCAGCGACTGCTGATCGGATTCGATATGGATCGGCTGATCGGTATCGCCCGTCTTGGCGAGGGCCGGCAGGCTGGCGGCCAGTAACGCGCCGGCGAGCGCAATCTTAAGGCTGAGTTTGTTTGTTCTGAATTTCATAAGAGGTTCTCACCTTTTCAATCAGCTCGGCATTTTTGCTGCGAAGGTTTCCACGCATTTTCAGGCCGCTGGAATTAAATGTGGTGCCGTATAACGTCACCATGTCATCAGAGGTAACGTCCTGCGTTACCAGATTTATCTGGGCGTTATCCGTCGTAATTTTGCGCAGTTGAGAGTCAGGCGCGAGCGCATTCACCTCAACGTGCCCGTAAAGATAGAGCATCCGGTCATTTGTCAGCTTCGCTTTATCTGCTCTGACTGACCAGGTTGGCACCTTATTGGTATCAAAGGTGGTCATCACTGGTTTGGTAAACCAGGAGACCTCCTGATCGGAAAAATACTCCACATGCTCGGCAATCAGCCGATAGCTCAGGGCGCCTTCCGGACTGTACACCACGGTGTCAGTGTGTTCGCTTTTATACGTCGGGTCGTTGGGATTGACCTCCTGCTGGGCCGTGTCGTCCGTATTCGCCAGATTCAGGCCGATGAGGATCAGCGCGAGCAGCGACAGTAAAATGATAACCCAACGTCTGGTTTTACTCATATTGATTGCCCTTTGGCCTCATCCAGCTTGCCCTGCGCCAATAGTAACAAATCGCAGACTTCGCGTACCGCGCCGCGTCCGCCATTAATCCGGGTGATGTAATCGGCGCACGGCAGCAGCAGCGGATGCGCATCCGCGACGGCGACGCTAAGCCCCACTTCGGCCATCACCGGCCAGTCAATCAGATCGTCGCCGATGTAGGCGACTTCCTCTGGCCGCACGCCCAGTTTGTCAGTGAGATCGCGGAACGCCAGCAGCTTGTCCGACTGCCCCTGATACAAATGCGTGATGCCCAACGTCTGACAGCGATCTTCTACCAGTTTAGCTTTTCGTCCGGTAATAATCGCCACTTCAATGCCAGAGGTCAGCGCGCAGCGGATACCATAGCCATCGCGGACGTTGAACGCTTTCAGCTCCTCGCCGTGATTACCCATATAGATAAGCCCGTCGGATAATACACCGTCGACATCGAGGATCAGTAAACGGATCTTAGCCGCGCGATCGAGAAACGTCTGGCTTACCGGCCCATAGCAGGTCGCTAACGGAGCATCAGCATTATTCATTATTTTTTCCTTACTTACACTACGCCCGCGCGCAGGAGATCGTGCATATGTACCACACCCAGCAGATGGTCGCCATCGGCAACCAGCACGCAGGTGATATGACGGGATTGCATCAGGTTTAGCGCATCCACCGCCAGGGTGCCGGGACGGATACGGATCCCTCCCCGGGTCATGACGTCGGCAATGCTGGCATCGCGCATATCAACGCCGGTGTCGAAGACCCGGCGCAGGTCACCGTCGGTAAAGATACCGATGATGTTCATGTCGTCATCGCAGATAGCGGTCATACCTAAATTTTTACGGGTGATTTCCAGCAGCGCATCGCGCAGGGTGGCCTGCAGGCCGACGTGCGGGATCTCATCACCGGTATGCATAATATCATTGACGCGCAGCAACAGCTTACGACCGAGTGCGCCACCCGGATGCGAGAGAGCGAAATCCTCAGCGGTAAAGCCGCGGGCTTCCAGCAGGGCGACGGCGAGGGCATCGCCCATCACCAGCGCGGCGGTGGTGCTGGAGGTGGGCGCCAGCCCTAACGGACAGGCCTCCTTCGGCACTTTCACGCACAGATGGATATCCGCCGCGCGCGCCATGCTGCTTTCAGGCCGGCTGGTAATGCAGATAAGCTTCACCTGCTGACGTTTCAGGACCGGGATCAGCGCGAGGATTTCGTTCGATTCGCCGGAGTTCGACAACGCAATCACCACGTCCTGCGGCGTAACCATGCCCAAATCGCCGTGCGCGGCTTCGCCTGGGTGGACAAAAAATGCCGACGTGCCGGTACTGGCGAAGGTTGCCGCCATTTTGCGGCCGATATGGCCGGATTTGCCCATCCCCATCACCACGACCTTCCCGCCGCAGCGGAAAATCGTTTCGCAGGCGCGGGTGAAATCGTCATTTATATACTGATCGAGCTGGGCCAGACCTTCACGTTCAATTTCCAGCACCTGACGGCCTGCCTGTTGAAAGTCAAAATCCGTGGGCAAATCTATTTGCGACATGATGTTATCCCGAGTCATTCAACGAAGAGCGGCGCTGTCCAGAACAGCATCGCCAACCAAACCACAAAACCGCCGACCAGCAGCGCGCCAACCAGTCGTCCCGGCTGCTGCTGGCGGCGCCAGCACAGCACGGCGAAGATCAGGCTGACCAGCAACATCACGCCATAGTCGCGGGTAAAGGCTTCCGCCGCAAAGGCTCCCGGCGCGATCAGCGCCGGCAAACCCAGCACCAGCGCAATATTGAGGATATTTGCGCCGATGATATTGCCGATGGCAATGTCATCTTCCCCTTTGCGCGCCCCGGCGATGGCGGTGGCCAGCTCCGGCAGGCTGGTGCCTATCGCCACTACCGTCAGGCCGACGGTCAGTTCACTGATGGCAAAATAGTTTGCCAGCACCGTACTGTTATCTACCACCATGCGGGTGGCCATCGGCATGACGATCATCGCCACCCCTAACCACAGCAGAGCGACCGGCAGCGACCCTTCACGCGGCAGTTCGGCCAGCTGTTCGCGGGTCAGGCTATCGCTTCCCTGGCGTTCCGCCAGACGGGCGATTTTGATGGTGAACAGCAGCCATAGCAGCGCCAGCGCCAGTAAAAACAGGCCATCGAGACGGGACAGTTGACCATCATAGAGCACCAGCCCTGCCAGTACGCTGACCAGCAACATTAGCGGTAATTCGCGGCGCAGAATATCAGAATGCACGGTAAATGGCCTGAGTAAGGCAGCCAGACCGAGGATCAGGAGAATATTAGTAATGTTGGAGCCGAGCGCGGTGCCCACCGCCAGATCGGTCTGTCCATGCAGCGAGGCCGCGGTGGAAACCATGATCTCTGGCAGGCAAGTGCCAATACTCACCACCGTCATACCGATGATCAGCGGCGGGATCCCCAACATGCGACAGAGGATGGAGGCGGCATAGACCAGACGATCGGCGCTGTAGACAACCAGCAATAAACCAATAATTAACAGAGCCGTCGCTAAGAGCATCTAAAGTCCTTTCTTCAGGTATAATCGTCGCCTCGCTGGGTTATCCCTACGCAGCGTAACGAATTCTTAATTTTGACTTTATGCGTGCCAAAAGTAAAACAAATGCCAGCTTTCGCTAACCTGTGCAGGTAAGATTCTGTAAAAATGTTGTGATTGTGGCGTAAGAAAGGGCGATGCTTGCCCATCAGGTGCTTAGTAAGGATGATTTTATGAGCCAAACTCAGGCGAATTTAGTTGAAGTGCGCGGTATCCGCTTTTCTCGCGGCGATCGCGTGATCTTCGACGACATCTCGCTGTCGGTGCCGCGCGGTAAAATTACTGCGATTATGGGACCTTCGGGGATCGGCAAGACTACCCTGTTACGCCTGATCGGCGGACAGATCCCGCCGGACAGGGGAGAGATCCTGTTCGATGGCGAGAACGTGCCGCAGATGACCCGTTCGCGTCTGTACACGGTGCGTAAGCGGATGAGCATGCTGTTCCAGTCCGGGGCGCTGTTCACCGACCTCAATGTCTTTGACAACGTCGCCTACCCGCTGCGCGAACATACGCATCTGCCGCCTGCGCTGCTGCATACGACGGTGATGATGAAGCTGGAGGCGGTAGGGCTGCGCGGTGCGGCGAAGTTAATGCCCTCTGAGCTTTCCGGCGGCATGGCGCGCCGCGCCGCCCTGGCGAGGGCCATTGCCCTGGAGCCGGATCTCATTATGTTCGACGAACCGTTCGTCGGGCAGGATCCCATCACCATGGGCGTGCTGGTGAAGCTGATTTCTGAACTCAACAGCACGCTGGGTGTCACCTGCATCGTGGTTTCGCACGATGTGCCTGAGGTGCTGAGCATTGCGGACTATGCGTATATCGTGGCGGATAAAAAGATTGTCGCCCACGGCAGCGCCCAGTCGCTACGTGAGAATGCTGACCCTCGGGTTCGTCAGTTCATTGATGGTATTGCCGACGGCCCGGTGCCGTTCCGTTATCCGGCTGGCGACTATCACCATGATTTATTAGGCATAGGGAGTTGAGCGACTGATGCTGTTTAATGCGCTGGCCGCGCTAGGCCATCGCGGTATTAAAACCACCGCGACCTTTGGACGCGCCGGATTAATGCTGTTCAACGCCGTTGTCGGCAAGCCAGAGTTTCGCAAGCACGCGCCGCTGCTGGTTCGTCAGCTCTACAACGTCGGCGTTCTGTCGATGCTGATTATCATTGTATCGGGCCTGTTTATCGGTATGGTGCTCGGGCTGCAGGGGTATCTGGTCTTAACCACCTACAGCGCAGAGACCAGTCTTGGCATGCTGGTGGCGCTGTCGCTGCTGCGCGAGCTGGGGCCGGTGGTCGCCGCGCTGCTGTTTGCCGGTCGCGCCGGGTCGGCGCTGACCGCCGAGATTGGCCTGATGCGGGCCACGGAACAGCTCTCCAGTATGGAGATGATGGCGGTGGATCCGCTGCGCCGCGTCATTTCTCCCCGTTTCTGGGCCGGCGTCATTTCGCTGCCGCTGCTGACGATTATCTTCGTTGCGGTGGGGATCTGGGGTGGAGCGCTGGTGGGCGTGAGCTGGAAAGGCATTGATGGTGGTTTTTTCTGGACCGCGATGCAAAATGCCGTCGACTGGCGAATGGATCTGGTGAACTGCCTGATTAAGAGCCTGGTATTCGCCATTACGGTAACCTGGATTGCGTTATTCAATGGTTATGACGCTATCCCCACTTCCGCCGGGATTAGCCGGGCGACTACGCGCACCGTGGTGCATGCGTCGCTGGCGGTTCTGGGGCTGGATTTTGTGCTGACTGCGCTGATGTTTGGGAATTGAGTTCATGCAAACGAAAAAAAATGAAATCTGGGTAGGGGTGTTCTTACTGGTGGCGCTGCTGGCGGCGCTGTTTGTCTGCCTGAAGGCGGCGAACGTCACCTCGCTACGTACTGAGCCGACTTACCGTCTTTACGCGACCTTCGATAATATCGGCGGCCTGAAAGCACGCTCGCCGGTGCGCATCGGCGGTGTGGTTGTTGGCCGCGTGGCGGACATCACCCTCGACCCGAAAACCTATCTGCCGCGCGTGGAGCTCGATATCGATGAGCGCTACAACCATATCCCTGATACCAGTTCGCTGGCGATCCGCACCTCTGGCCTGCTGGGCGAGCAGTATCTGGCGCTGAACGTCGGTTTTGAAGACCCGGACCTCGGGACGACTATTCTTAAAGACGGCGGTACTATCCAGGACACCAAGTCCGCTATGGTGCTGGAAGATCTGATTGGTCAGTTCCTTTATAACAGTAAGGGCGGCGACAATCAGAATTCTGGCAATGATAAGGCCGAGGCAGAAGGTCATACTGACGCGACGCCGGCAGCCGGCACGACGCATTAATTTCAGGAGAAACACGATATGTTTAAACGCTTACTCATGGTCGCCATGCTGGTGATTGCCCCGCTGACCGCCGCCCAGGCGGCAGACCAGTCCAATCCGTATAAGCTGATGAATGAAGCGGCGCAGAAAACCTTCGATCGCCTGAAGAATGAACAGCCGAAGATCAAGGCCAACCCTAACTATCTGCGCGACATCGTCGACCAGGAGCTTCTGCCTTATGTGCAGGTGAAGTATGCCGGCGCGCTGGTGCTGGGCCGCTATTACAAAGAAGCTACCCCGGCGCAGCGTGAAGCTTATTTTGCCGCCTTCCGTGAATACCTGAAGCAGGCCTATGGCCAGGCGTTGGCAATGTACCATGGTCAGACCTATCAGATTGCCCCGGAACAGCCGCTGGGCAGCGCGACCATCATTCCGATCCGCGTCACTATCATCGACCCGAACGGCCGTCCGCCGGTACGTCTCGACTTCCAGTGGCGTAAAAATACCCAGACCGGCAACTGGCAGGCCTACGATATGATTGCGGAAGGGGTCAGCATGATCACCACCAAACAAAACGAGTGGAGCGACCTGCTGCGTACCAAGGGCGTTGATGGCCTGACCGCGCAGCTCAAAGCGATCTCCGCTCAGCCGATCACCCTGGAACAGAAAAAATAATGAGCGGGCAGCTGAGCTGGACTCGTGATGGCGAGACGCTGGCGCTGCACGGAGAGCTGGACCAGGATCTGCTGGTCCCGCTCTGGGAGGCACGCGCCCAGGCGACGGCGGGGACAGCGATCATCGATCTCAGTCAGACCACGCGCGTGGACACGGCGGGCCTGGCGCTGTTAATGCATTTTGTAGCGCTGATTCGCCGCCAGGGCCGGGAAGCGCAGCTGATCGGCAAGAGCGAAAATCTGCAAACGCTGGTCGGTCTTTACAACCTGCCTGTCGATATGATCCCATAATCTTTTCAGTGTCTTAGCGCTGAAGCTATTCCGAAAGCCCCGGCAATCTTTTCGCCGGGGCTTTTTGCTTGTTTAAGACCGCGCCACTTTCCTCTAAGATGTTGGGCTGTTTTCACTATCAGATAAATTTGAGCCCATGGAAAATCATGAAATTCAGACCGTGCTGATGAACGCACTCCCCCTCCAGGAAGTCCACGTCTCTGGCGATGGCAGCCACTTTCAGGTTATTGCTGTGGGTGAGATGTTCGATGGCATGAGTCGGGTTAAAAAGCAGCAGAGCGTCTACGCGCCGCTGATGGAATATATTGCTGACAACCGCATCCATGCGCTGTCGATCAAGGCCTTTACTCCGCAGGAGTGGGCGCGAGACCGCAAACTAAATGGCTTCTAAGCTGTGGGGGATCCCCTGCAGCGTATGTGAATTTTTAATAGAGAACAGAATCAATGGATAAATTCCGTGTTCAGGGGCCGACTCGCCTTCAGGGCGAAGTCACCATCTCCGGTGCAAAAAACGCCGCCCTGCCAATCCTCTTTTCCGCGCTGCTTGCCGAAGAGCCGGTAGAGATCCAGAACGTACCTAAGCTGAAAGACATCGATACCACCATGAAGCTGCTGAGTCAGCTGGGCGCGAAGGTAGAGCGCAATGGTTCGGTGTGGATTGACGCCGGCCCGGTCGATGTATTCTGTGCTCCGTACGATCTGGTGAAAACCATGCGCGCCTCTATCTGGGCGCTGGGGCCGCTGGTGGCGCGTTTCGGTCAGGGACAAGTCTCTCTGCCTGGCGGCTGCGCCATCGGCGCGCGTCCGGTCGATCTGCATATTAGCGGCCTGGAACAGCTGGGCGCCGAGATCAAACTGGAAGAAGGTTATGTAAAAGCTTCGGTCAATGGTCGTCTGAAAGGCGCGCATATCGTGATGGATAAAGTGAGCGTCGGCGCCACCGTCACTATCATGAGCGCAGCGACCCTCGCCGAGGGTACGACGATTATCGAAAACGCCGCTCGCGAGCCGGAGATCGTCGATACCGCGAACTTCCTTAACGCGCTGGGCGCAAAAATCAGCGGCCAGGGTACCGATCGCATCACCATCGAAGGCGTGCAGCGTCTGGGCGGCGGCGTTTACCGTGTGCTGCCGGACCGTATTGAAACCGGGACCTTCCTGGTGGCCGCAGCCATTTCCGGCGGCAAGATCCTCTGCCGTAACGCGCAACCAGATACCCTCGATGCCGTACTGGCGAAGCTGCGCGACGCCGGAGCGGACATCGAAACGGGCGAAGACTGGATCAGCCTTGATATGCATGGCAACCGTCCGAAAGCGGTTAACGTGCGTACCGCGCCGCATCCGGGCTTCCCGACCGATATGCAGGCCCAGTTCACGCTGCTCAACCTGGTCGCGGAAGGGACCGGCGTGATCACCGAAACGATCTTTGAAAACCGCTTTATGCACATTCCGGAACTGATCCGTATGGGTGCTCACGCGGAGATCGAGAGCAATACCGCGATCTGTCATGGCGTGAAGCAGCTTTCGGGCGCGCAGGTGATGGCGACTGATTTGCGTGCTTCGGCGAGCCTCGTGCTGGCAGGTTGTATCGCTGAGGGAACCACCATCGTCGATCGCATCTATCATATCGATCGTGGCTATGAGCGTATTGAAGATAAACTGCAGGCGCTGGGTGCCAATATTCAGCGCGTGAAAGGCGAGTAATCGCGTCCTGAAAGGGCCCGGGTGTCTCTCCCGGGTCCTTGTCGCATAATCACATCACTTGTCCATCTTCTTCTGACGCATCATCTGCGTTCTGTCGATAAACTCATGCGTTACCGGATCATGGTAGCGTGACGGCCAGATGACCCATGGCTGTGTATCCAGCGCCGTGGCGATGATTAATTCGCCTTTCGGCCAGGGGCGGGTCAGGGCGTTCGCCAGCGTTGAAGAACTCAGACCGTGCCGTCGCGACTCTGCCGCCAGCGATGTTCCCCGTTTACGTAATCCAGCAACAATATCTGCGGGATGCCAGTCGATGAACTTATCCATAAATTCTCCTGGTGATAAAGATCCTGAACGGCCCATATGGGCAACGGAGACACTATACCCGCGCACCAGGTAAGGTTCTAACAAGTTCTGTTAAAGCGTCGGAATATTCAGAATGTATCAAGATATCGGGAAATTTACGGTAGGGAATGGATTTTTACTGGAACTTTCCCGCGCACTGCGCGGGAAGGGAGAGGGGATTAATGATCGCGCTGAACCGCGATATGCGCCAGCCCGATCAAGGCTTCACGCCAGGGGGTGTCCGGGAGAATCTGCAGCGCGGCAATCGCTTTGTCAGCTTCTTCTTCAGCACGTTTCTGCGTCCACTCCAGCGAACCGCAGGCAGCCATCGTTTCCAGGACGGCATCCAGCAGATGGCGGCCGTTGCCCTGCTCGATAGCCCCGCGGATCATCGCCGATTGATCGGCGGTACCATGGTGCATGGCGTGCAGCAGCGGTAGCGTCGGTTTGCCTTCGTTGAGGTCGTCACCGACGTTTTTACCGAGCCGCTCTCCGTCGGAGCTGTAATCGAGTAAATCGTCGATCAGCTGGAAAGCGGTGCCGAGATAGCGGCCATAATCCTGCAACGCGCGCTCTTCTTCCGCAGTGCAGTCGGCCAGCAGTCCCGCACACTGCGAGGCTGCCTCAAACAGACGCGCCGTCTTGCTGTAGATGACGCGCATGTAGTTCTCTTCCGTGATATCCGGGTCATTGACGTTCATCAGCTGCAGCACTTCGCCTTCGGCAATGACGTTCACCGCTTCCGACATGACCTCGAGGATCTTCAGCGAGCCCAGCTGGGTCATCATCTGAAAGGCGCGGGTATAGATAAAATCGCCGACCAGCACGCTGGCGGCATTGCCAAACGCCGCATTTGCCGTGGCTTTGCCGCGACGCATATCAGACTCATCGACGACGTCGTCATGCAGCAGGGTGGCGGTATGAATAAATTCAATCAGCGCAGCGATGGTGACATGCGCGCTCCCCTGATAACCCACCGCGCGCGCGGCGAGCACAGCAATCATCGGGCGAATGCGTTTGCCGCCGCCGCTGACGATGTAATAGCCTAACTGATTGATAAGCTGAACATCGGAGTTGAGTTGCTCAAGAATCGTCGCATTGACACCCGCCATATCTTGCGCGGTTAACTCATTGATTTTTTCTAAATTCATCGCAAAAGCCGGGCCAAATGTCCTGTTACCATGAATCCAGGTGGGATCACAGAAGGATTAAGACAGAATTAAAAGAAGATATGATTGTACTGAAAAATTGCCGTAGATAAACGTTGTCGTGAAAGTTGTGTTTTTTTTCTGCATTGATCGCTAATCGCTCTTGTCAAAGGCTCGCGTTTTGCGTAATATTCGCGCCCTATTGTGAATATTTATAGCGCACTCTGAATCACACGAAGAGGTGCGCGGAAGCGGAGTTTTATATGTACGCGGTTTTCCAAAGTGGTGGTAAACAACACCGAGTAAGCGAAGGTCAGACCGTTCGCCTGGAAAAGCTGGACATCGCAACTGGCGAAGCTGTTGAGTTCGCTGAAGTGCTGATGATCGCAAACGGTGAAGAAATCAAGATCGGCGTTCCTTTCGTTGAGGGCGGCGTAATCAAAGCTGAAGTTGTTGCTCACGGTCGTGGCGAGAAAGTTAAAATCGTTAAGTTTCGTCGTCGTAAACACTATCGTAAGCAGCAGGGCCATCGTCAGTGGTTCACTGATGTGAAAATCACTGGCATCAGCGCCTAAGACCTGAGGAGTAGATTTAAATGGCACATAAAAAGGCTGGCGGCTCGACTCGTAACGGTCGCGATTCAGAAGCTAAACGTCTGGGCGTAAAACGTTTCGGCGGTGAAGCAGTTCTGGCAGGTAGCATCATCGTTCGTCAACGTGGTACCAAATTCCACGCTGGCACCAACGTTGGTTGCGGCCGTGACCACACTCTGTTCGCTTTGACTGACGGTAAAGTCAAGTTCGAAGTTAAAGGCCCGAAAAACCGTAAATTCATCAGCATCGTTGCTGAATAAGTTTTTCGCGTCCCGGTAACGGATGAAAGCCCCGCAACACGTTGCGGGGCTTTTTACATTCGTCTACCGGAAAATTTTTGCAGGGAAACAGGCATGAAGCAGCAGGCTGGGATTGGCATTATTCTGGCGCTTACCACCGCGATGTGTTGGGGAGCGTTGCCGATTGCAATGAAGCAGGTTCTTGAGGTGATGGCGCCGCCAACGGTGGTGTTTTATCGCTTCCTGATGGCCAGTATTGGCCTTGGCGCGATTCTCGCGATCAAAGGCAAACTGCCGCCGCTGCGGATTTTTCGCAAGCCGCGCTGGCTGGTCTTATTAGCGATTGCCACCGGCGGTCTGTTCGGTAACTTCATTCTGTTCAGTTCTTCCCTGCAGTATCTCAGCCCCACGGCTTCTCAGGTCATCGGCCAGCTATCGCCGGTGGGCATGATGGTGGCTAGCGTCGTGATTCTGAAAGAGCGCATGCGCGGCACCCAGGTGGTGGGCGCGTTGATGCTGCTCAGCGGGCTGGTGATGTTCTTCAACACCAGCCTGATTGAAATCTTTACCCGCCTGACGGACTACACGTGGGGGGTAATTTTCGGCGTTGCTGCCGCCACGGTGTGGGTAAGCTACGGCGTCGCGCAAAAGGTGTTATTGCGCCGTCTGGCATCGCAGCAGATACTATTTTTGCTGTACACTTTATGTACGATTGCATTACTGCCGCTCGCTGAGCCTGGGGTGATATCCCGGTTAAGCAGCTGGCAACTGGCATGCCTGATTTTTTGCGGGCTAAATACCCTGGTCGGCTACGGCGCGCTGGCGGAAGCCATGGCGCGCTGGCAGGCGGCGCAGGTCAGCGCGTTAATCACCTTGACGCCACTGTTTACGCTACTGTTTTCTGATTTATTATCAATGGCCTGGCCCGATGTTTTCGCCAGACCGATGTTAAACCTGATTGGTTATCTCGGTGCGTTTGTCGTGGTTGCGGGCGCGATGTATTCCGCCATCGGTCATCGTCTTTGGGGACGTTGGCGTAAGCGAGAGGCGGTAGTACCGCTGCCCCGCTCAGGCGAATGATTTACGGAGAGTAAAATGAAGTTTGTAGATGAAGCAACGATCCTGGTCGTAGCAGGTGACGGCGGCAATGGTTGCGTAAGCTTCCGCCGCGAGAAATATATTCCGAAAGGCGGCCCGGACGGCGGCGATGGCGGTGACGGCGGCGATGTCTGGCTGGAAGCGGACGAGAACCTGAATACCCTGATCGACTACCGTTTTGAAAAATCTTTCCGCGCCGAACGCGGGCAGAATGGCCAGAGCCGCGACTGTACCGGTAAGCGTGGTAAAGACGTGACGGTAAAAGTGCCGGTCGGGACCCGGGTTATCGACCAGGGCACCGGCGAGACCATGGGCGATATGACCAAACACGGTCAGCGTCTGATGGTGGCGAAGGGCGGCTGGCACGGTCTGGGCAACACCCGTTTTAAATCATCCGTTAACCGTACCCCGCGTCAGAAGACCATGGGTACGCCGGGTGATAAGCGCGACCTGCAGCTGGAGCTGATGCTGCTGGCGGACGTCGGAATGCTGGGGATGCCGAACGCCGGTAAATCCACCTTCATCCGTGCGGTCTCCGCCGCCAAGCCAAAAGTGGCTGACTATCCGTTTACCACCCTGGTACCAAGCCTGGGCGTGGTGCGTATGGACAACGAGAAGAGCTTTGTGGTCGCCGATATCCCGGGGCTGATTGAAGGCGCAGCGGAAGGCGCAGGCCTCGGTATCCGCTTCCTCAAGCACCTTGAGCGCTGCCGCGTATTGCTGCACTTGATCGACATCGAGCCTATCGACGGTTCCGATCCGGTTGAGAACGCGCGCATCATCATCGGCGAACTGGAGAAATACAGCGAGAAGCTGGCCTCCAAACCGCGCTGGTTAGTCTTTAACAAGATTGACCTGATGGACAAAGCGGAAGCCGAAGCTAAAGCGAAGGCGATTGCTGAAGCGCTGGGTTGGGAAGAGAAATTCTACCTGATCTCCGCCGCCAGCCAGCAGGGCGTGAAAGATCTGTGCTGGGACGTGATGACCTTCATCATCGAAAACCCCATCGTGCAGGCGGAAGAAGAGCAGAAGCCGGAGAAAGTCGAGTTTATGTGGGACGACTATCACCGTCAGCAGCTTGAAGAGGCCGAAGCCGAAGTGGAAGATGACGAAGACTGGGATGACGACTGGGACGAAGACGACGAAGAAGGCGTCGAATTCATCTACAAACGCTAATCCTGACTTCTTTGGATCAAAAAGGGCCGCATCTGATGCGGCCCTTTTGTTTTTAGTTGTTCTGGTACAGATCCTTATAAAGCCGGCTTTCAAAGCGCACCAACGGTATGCGGCGATTACGCTGATCGGCTGGCTCCACGGCGTAGCCGGAGAGGTATTGCACGAAGGCCACCTTCTGCCCGCTGGCGGTAGTGATGAAGCCCGCAAGGTTATAAACCCCCTGCAGTGACCCAGTTTTCGCCGAGACTTTGCCATCGACGCCCGCCTGATGGAGGCCGGCGCGATACTGCAGCGAGCCGTCATGGCCCGCCAGCGGCAGCATAGAGATGAAGTTGAGCTCGGTGTCGTGCTGGGCGATATACTGCAACACCTGCATCATGGTCGCCGGGGCGATCAGGTTGTGGCGCGACAGGCCAGAGCCGTCGGCGATGATGGTGTTGCCAAGATCAACACCAGCCTGTTGACGCAGGATCTGACGTACGGCATCGGATCCTGCCCGCCAGGTCCCTGGTACGCCGAACCGGGCATGACCGATGGTACGAAAAACGGTATCCGCAATCATGTTGTCGGATTTCTTCAGCATGATCCGCAGCAGATCGTGCAGCGGCGCCGACTGGGTGGTGGCTAATACCGTACCGGGCTCATTGGCCAGTGTCTGACGCAGCAGCGTGCCGCTATAGGCGATCCCCGCCTGCTTCAGCTCCGCTTTAAGGATCGCCCCGGCATAGCTGGCACCATCCTGTATCGCAAAGGCCAGCGGCAGCGGTTCGCTACGCTGCGGCAGGCAGCCGGTGAGGGTATAGCGGTTGAGGTCGCCCGGCACCACGTCCAGTTCGCAATACTGGGCTTCCGATGAGCCGCGCGCCAGGGTGCGAACCTGACTGAACATGGTGACCGGATAATAGGAGGCGACGCGAATGAAGGCGAGATCGCCCGGCTTCTGCGCGCTATACAGCGAGACCGAGAAGCAGTTGCGGTCGACAATCGCCGCCGCAGGCGGAGCGCTGAAGCATTGCGTCATGTCGTTCCACGGCCACCCCGGCGCTTTATCATGGCTGGCGAAGACCGAGGTATCGATAAGCACATTGCCGTCGATACGCTGCACGCCAGCTTTTTTTAGCGTCGCCACCATGTTGCGAATATCCTGCCGCTTCAGCGTTGGGTCGCCGCCGAAGCGGGCGATCAGATCGCCTTTCAGCACGCCGCCGTCCAGTGAGCCTTTGGTTTCCAGCGTGGTGGTGAAGCGAAAATCGGGCCCCAGTTGCAGCAGCGCCGCCAGCGCGGTGATGACCTTTTGCGTACTGGCTGGAAGTGCCATTTGCTGGCTGTGATAGTCGATTTCCGGCGTCGACGCGCCGACCTTTTGCGCCATAAAGGCAAGGTTCGCACCGGCGGGAAGCTGGGTGATGTACTCGTCAATATTCGCCGCCTGAGCGCTAAGCGCTATACCGGCAGTCAATCCGATGATAAATCTGGGAAATCGCATAATCTCGCGCTAACAACCTGAAGCCAGGCCGTCATACTACGGTGCAACGCCCAGTAAAGTAAACGATGACCCATAATGAACTTCGGGTTAAAATACCTATCAAATGAAAAATTGCTGCTGACCTGGGGAGTGTTTCCCGGGTCGGTTTCTTTTTGCTCGTGTCCTGCCCGTGTACAGGACAGGTGGCGGAGCGGGGCTATCCGTTCCCTGAAGGAATGATAAAGAGGTATAACTAATGCAAGCGATTCCGATGACCTTACGTGGCGCTGAAAAACTGCGCGAAGAACTGGATTATCTGAAGTCTGTGCGTCGTCCTGAAATCATTGCCGCTATTGCTGAGGCCCGTGAACACGGCGATCTGAAAGAGAATGCCGAGTATCACGCCGCGCGTGAACAGCAGGGCTTCTGCGAAGGGCGTATCAAGGACATCGAAGCGAAACTGTCCAACGCGCAGGTTATCGATATCACCAAAATGCCGAACAATGGCCGGGTGATTTTTGGTTCAACCGTCAGTGTGCTGAACCTCGATACTGACGAGGAGCAGACCTACCGTATCGTGGGCGATGACGAAGCTGATTTTAAGCAGAATCTGATCTCCGTGAACTCGCCGATTGCCCGTGGTCTGATCGGTAAAGAGCAGGATGACGTCGTGACTATCCGCACACCAGGTGGGGAAGTGGAATACGAAATTACCAAGGTTGAATACCTGTAAGGCGTATTTCCCGCTACGATGTTTATAGATTGTAAAGAAAGGAAAAAGGCCGCATAGCGGCCTTTTATCAACGTCACGAGCATGGCATTTTGCTCGCCTGGCCACAGAAATCCCTCGTTTTACACAAAGTTGTGTCGGGATTGAGGATATTCTTAGCGTGGCAGCGAGATTTTACGCTCTGGCGTTGGGCGGTACAGAACCAGCGTTTTACCGATGACCTGTACGTTACAGGCGCCGGTTTCGCGCACGATGGCTTCCACGATCAAGGCTTTAGTTTCGCGATCTTCTGAGGCGATCTTCACCTTGATGAGTTCATGGTGCCCTAACGCTTGTTCGATCTCGGCCAGTACCCCTTCGGTCAAACCATTGTTGCCAAGCATAACTACCGGCTTGAGCGGATGTGCCAGACCTTTCAGGTGCTGTTTTTGTTTAGTACTCAGATTCATCGTATTTTTTTGCTTACGTTGGGATTGAAAACGGGTCATTCTACCGCCATCTCCCATATATCGCCAAACTACCGCGTCGATTTTTACGCAGTTAAGTACGATGAACCCGAACGGGAATGTTAAATGACAGGTAAAAAGCGTTCTGCCAGCTCAAGCCGCTGGCTTCAGGAACACTTTAGCGATAAATATGTTCAACAGGCACAGAAAAAGGGGTTACGTTCCCGTGCCTGGTTTAAACTTGATGAAATACAGCAAAGTGACAAAATTTTTAAGCCGGGGATGACGGTAGTCGACCTCGGTGCTGCTCCCGGTGGCTGGTCGCAGTATGCGGTCACGCAGATCGGCAACAGCGGCCGCATCATCGCTTGCGATCTTTTACCAATGGATCCAATTGTTGGTGTGGACTTCCTTCAGGGCGATTTTCGTGATGAATTAGTCCTGAAAGCGTTACTTGAGCGAGTGGGCGACAGTAAAGTACAAGTGGTCATGTCCGATATGGCGCCGAATATGTGCGGAACACCGGCGGTGGATATTCCCCGGGCTATGTATCTGGTAGAACTGGCGCTTGAAATGTCTCGTGATGTATTAGCGCCAGGTGGTAGTTTTGTAGTGAAGGTGTTCCAGGGCGAAGGCTTCGATGAGTATCTTCGAGAAATTCGCTCCCTGTTTACGAAGGTCAAAGTTCGTAAGCCGGACTCTTCCCGCGCTCGTTCGCGTGAAGTGTATATTGTAGCGACCGGGCGTAAACCATAACCGGCAGATTTCAAACGAAAGTTTGAAAGAAACTGGATATAGAGTATCCTGACGCTGTTTTTAACACAGTTGTAATAAGAGGTTAATCCCTTGAGTGACATGGCGAAAAACCTAATACTCTGGCTGGTCATTGCCGTTGTGCTGATGTCAGTATTCCAGAGCTTTGGGCCCAGCGAGTCGAATGGCCGCAAGGTGGATTATTCTACCTTCCTGCAAGAGGTCAATCAGGACCAGGTTCGCGAAGCGCGTATCAACGGACGTGAGATCAACGTTACCAAGAAAGATAGTAACCGTTACACGACTTACATTCCGGTTAACGATCCGAAGCTGCTCGATAACCTGTTGACTAAAAACGTCAAAGTGGTTGGTGAACCACCAGAAGAGCCAAGCCTGCTGGCTTCCATCTTCATCTCCTGGTTCCCTATGCTGCTGTTGATCGGCGTCTGGATCTTTTTTATGCGGCAAATGCAGGGCGGCGGCGGGAAGGGCGCGATGTCCTTCGGCAAAAGCAAAGCCCGTATGCTGACGGAAGATCAGATCAAAACCACTTTTGCTGACGTTGCCGGGTGTGACGAAGCGAAAGAGGAAGTCGGCGAACTGGTGGAATACCTGCGTGAGCCGAGCCGCTTCCAGAAACTGGGCGGTAAGATCCCGAAAGGCGTCCTGATGGTCGGTCCTCCGGGTACCGGTAAAACGTTGCTGGCGAAAGCGATCGCTGGCGAAGCAAAAGTGCCGTTCTTTACTATTTCCGGTTCTGACTTCGTAGAAATGTTCGTCGGTGTTGGTGCATCTCGTGTGCGTGACATGTTCGAACAGGCTAAGAAAGCAGCGCCTTGCATCATCTTCATCGATGAAATCGACGCCGTCGGCCGCCAGCGTGGCGCCGGTCTTGGCGGTGG
This sequence comes from Klebsiella sp. PCX, assembly GCF_021869705.1. Taxonomy (NCBI): domain Bacteria; kingdom Pseudomonadati; phylum Pseudomonadota; class Gammaproteobacteria; order Enterobacterales; family Enterobacteriaceae; genus Klebsiella; species Klebsiella sp. PCX. The sequence continues at coordinate 4,600,099 of NZ_CP091527.1, read as the reverse complement.
CCACGATGAACGTGAGCAGACCCTGAACCAGATGCTGGTTGAGATGGACGGCTTTGAAGGTAACGAAGGCATTATCGTTATCGCGGCGACTAACCGTCCGGACGTTCTTGACCCCGCGCTGTTGCGTCCGGGCCGTTTTGACCGCCAGGTGGTGGTTGGCCTGCCGGATGTTCGCGGTCGTGAGCAGATCCTGAAAGTGCATATGCGTCGCGTTCCGCTGGCGCCGGATATCGATGCGGCAATCATTGCTCGCGGTACCCCTGGCTTCTCCGGTGCCGACCTGGCCAACCTGGTCAACGAAGCGGCCCTGTTTGCTGCCCGCGGCAACAAACGCGTCGTCTCGATGGTTGAGTTCGAAAAAGCGAAAGACAAAATCATGATGGGTGCGGAACGCCGCTCCATGGTGATGACGGAAGCGCAGAAAGAGTCTACCGCTTACCACGAAGCGGGCCACGCGATTATCGGTCGCCTGGTGCCGGAGCACGATCCGGTACACAAAGTGACGATTATCCCGCGCGGTCGTGCGCTGGGTGTGACCTTCTTCCTGCCGGAAGGCGATGCGATCAGCGCCAGCCGTCAGAAACTGGAAAGTCAGATCTCCACCTTGTACGGCGGTCGTCTGGCGGAAGAGATTATCTACGGTCCGGAACATGTTTCTACCGGCGCGTCCAACGACATTAAAGTGGCGACGAACCTGGCGCGTAACATGGTGACCCAGTGGGGCTTCTCCGACAAACTCGGTCCGCTGCTGTATGCGGAAGAAGAGGGTGAAGTGTTCCTCGGCCGCAGCGTCGCGAAAGCGAAGCATATGTCCGATGAAACCGCGCGTATCATCGACCAGGAAGTGAAATCGCTGATTGAGCGTAACTATGGTCGTGCTCGCCAGTTGCTGAACGACAACATGGATATTCTGCACGCGATGAAAGATGCGCTCATGAAGTATGAGACCATCGATGCGCCGCAGATTGACGACCTGATGGCTCGTCGCGATGTTCGTCCGCCAGCGGGTTGGGAAGAACCAGGTTCTTCTAACAACTCTGACAACAATGGCACGCCTCGTGCGCCGCGTCCGGTTGATGAACCGCGTACGCCGAACCCGGGCAATACCATGTCAGAGCAGCTGGGCGACAAATAAGCTGCCGCTGTTGATGTCTTGTTTTAACCTTAAAACCCCGGGGCGCCCGCTCCGGGGTTTTTCTTTTTTAACCTCTTCTGTCTCAGGGATTTTGTGATGAAACTTGTAGCCCAGGGCTCAACCCTCGATCTCTCTCACCCCCACGTGATGGGTATTCTTAATGTGACGCCTGACTCCTTCTCTGATGGCGGCGCCCATAATTCGCTGATTGAGGCGGTGAAGCATGCCAATCTGATGATCAACGCCGGGGCGACCATCATTGATATCGGCGGTGAATCGACGCGGCCAGGGGCGGCTGAGGTTAGCGTGGAAGAGGAGCTTGCGCGGGTGATCCCGGTGGTGGAGGCTATCGCCCAGCGCTTTGAGGTGTGGATCTCAGTGGACACCTCCAAAGCGGAGGTTATCCGCGAATCGGCCCGAGCGGGGGCGCATATCATTAACGATATTCGTTCGCTGACCGAACCCGGCGCGCTGCAGGCTGCGGCGGAAACCGGGTTGCCGGTGTGTCTGATGCATATGCAGGGACAGCCGAAAACCATGCAGGAGGCGCCGAAGTATGAGGATGTCTTCGCCGATGTAGAGCGCTTTTTTAATGAACACATCGTGCGCTGCGAACAGGCGGGGATCGCAAAAGAAAAATTGCTGCTCGACCCGGGATTCGGTTTCGGTAAAAATCTCACCCACAATTATCAGTTGCTGGCCAGGCTGGGAGAGTTTCATCACTTTGGTCTGCCGCTGCTGGTCGGTATGTCGCGTAAGTCGATGGTAGGTCAGTTGCTGAACGTTGGGCCGTCGGAACGGCTGAACGGCAGCCTGGCGTGTGCCGTCATAGCAGCAATGCAGGGCGCGCAGATTATCCGCGTCCATGATGTCAAAGAAACGGTAGAAGCGCTGCGCGTGGTGGAAGCCACCCTCGCCGCTAAGGGAAAAAAACGTTATGAGTAACCGCAAGTATTTTGGCACCGATGGTATTCGTGGCCGCGTCGGCGATGCGCCGATCACTCCGGAATTTGTGCTTAAGCTCGGCTGGGCGGCGGGTAAAGTGTTAGCGCGCCACGGCTCGCGTAAAATTATCATCGGCAAGGATACCCGTATTTCGGGCTATATGCTGGAATCGGCGCTGGAAGCCGGGCTGGCGGCAGCGGGACTCTCTGCATCGTTCACCGGGCCAATGCCGACGCCGGCGATTGCCTACCTGACGCGCGCCTTTCGCGCCGAGGCGGGGATCGTCATCTCCGCTTCACATAACCCTTTCTACGACAACGGCATCAAGTTCTTCTCCATTGAGGGCACCAAGCTGCCTGATGATGTGGAAGAGGCGATTGAAGCCGAAATGGAGAAAGAACTCACCTGTGTGGATTCGGCTGAGCTGGGTAAAGCCAGCCGTATCGTCGATGCCGCGGGGCGCTACATTGAGTTTTGTAAAGGCACCTTTCCCAATGAACTGAGCCTCTCCACGCTGAAAGTGGTGGTGGACTGTGCGCATGGCGCAACCTACCACATCGCTCCTAATGTATTCCGCGAGCTGGGCGCCCAGGTTATCGCGATGGGCTGTGAGCCTGACGGCCTCAACATCAACGAAGAGGTCGGGGCTACCGACGTGCGGGCGCTGCAGGCGCGCGTGCTGGCGGAAAAAGCCGATCTGGGCATTGCCTACGACGGCGATGGCGATCGGGTGATCATGGTTGACCATGAAGGCAATAAAGTCGATGGTGACCAAATCCTCTACATCATCGCCCGGGAAGGGCTGCGTCAGGGACAGCTGCGCGGCGGCGCCGTCGGTACGCTGATGAGCAATATGGGCCTGGAGCTGGCGCTCAAGCAGCTAGGCATCCCGTTTGCCCGTGCGAAGGTGGGCGACCGCTATGTGCTGGAGATGCTTCAGGAAAAAGGCTGGCGCATCGGTGCGGAAAACTCCGGCCATGTGATCCTGCTGGATAAAACCACCACCGGCGATGGCATCGTCGCCAGTCTGCAGGTGGTCGCGGCGATGGTACGCAACCACATGAGCCTGCATGACCTGTGCAGCGGCATGAAGATGTTCCCTCAGCTGCTGGTGAATGTGCGCTTTACCGAGGGCAGCGGCAACCCTCTGGAGAATGAGCATGTCAAAGCGGTGACCGCAGAAGTGGAAGCGGCATTAGGTAAGCGTGGCCGCGTCCTGCTGCGTAAATCGGGTACGGAGCCGCTGATCCGCGTCATGGTGGAAGGCGAGCATGAAGATCAGGTGCACGAGTTTGCGCATCGCATCGCCGAAGCGGTAAAAAGCGTCTAAGCTTGCCGGCTAAGTGGTTAAAAAGGCGGCGCTTGCCGCCTTTTTTATGATCGAATACCGGCTTTTTGCTGTTTTTTTCTGCAGTTGATACAATGTGTCGAAATTGCCCTTGCGAAGGTCATTCGCTTTGGTTAGTATTCACACCCGCTTCAGTGGGAAACGTTAAAACGTCCCACTTTATTGGTCGAAGCACTTGGTATGCGGCGAATCCGCAAGGAACAGGTTGATTATGTACGAAGCTCTTTTGGTTGTTTTCCTTATTGTAGCGATTGGCCTCGTAGGTCTGGTTATGCTGCAGCAAGGTAAAGGCGCTGATATGGGAGCCTCCTTCGGTGCAGGCGCTTCCGGCACACTGTTTGGGTCCAGCGGTTCTGGTAACTTCATGACCCGTATGACCGGCATCCTGGCTGCGCTGTTCTTCATCATCAGTCTGGCGCTGGGTAACATCAACAGCAACAAGACCAGTAAAGGAAGTGAGTGGGATAACCTGAGCGCGCCGAAAACGGAGCAAACTCAGCCAACTGCGCCGGCTCAGCCGACCAGCGATATCCCGCACTAAGTATTCTGTACCGAGGTGGTGGAATTGGTAGACACGCTACCTTGAGGTGGTAGTGCCCTAACGGGCTTGTGGGTTCGAGTCCCATCCTCGGTACCAATATTCCAGAAGAAAGACGCTGAAAAGCGTCTTTTTTTGTTTTTGTCCCCACCGACCATTTATTATTAAACATCTCTTCGCTGGTCCCCTCCTTTTGCTGTCGTTAAAGTCGCCTCGTCAAATTAACAGAGGTGAAGTGACACAATGAACAAGATCGGGGTGCTTATCGTCGCCGGCGTGCTCGGTTTAGCGGGATGCAGTTCAACATCCCCATCCAAAACGGTGGAGACGATTAATACGCTAACCGTACCGGTATCGCACAGTGAGCCGGGGACTGCGGCGAACAATGCCCAGGCGGTGACGCGCTATTTCCAGGACAATACGGCACTGATTGGTCGCCTTAATCATTCGTTGAAAAGCCATTATTTGCAGGATGTGGAGCGCCGCGATGTGTTCGACAGACACAGCGAGGCATATCAGGTGTATGGCGCGTTGACCCGCCTGGAGCAGATGGCATCCATGAATGACGTTTACCGTAAAGAGAATAATGTTGCTGGTCTGCAGGAGATCAACCGTGTACTGAAAAGCGTGCCACTGACCAGCTGAGATGAGACAGGGACTGCCGGAAGGCAATCCCTGTGCATGGATTAAAAGCGGAAGTTAACCCCGGCATAGGCCCCGTCGGCGAGGGTGTTGTCGCGGTTGCCATCTTTCCCCGCCATATCGATATAACGATAGCCAGCTTCAATATTTAGCGACGGGAGCACGTTAAGGCGTAGCCCGGCATTAGCCTCTACATAATCATCGACGCCGCTGGACATCGAGTCCGGCGAGTAATAACCCTCACCGAAGAGCGTGAAGTACTGGCCGAGTGGGAGTTCTGCTCCGCCACCTGCGGCGATAGCGTAACCTTCATCACCGTCTTTAGGGTTCAAATAGACCCCTTTACCGCCCAGCGTCATCAGAAAGGGCCCGAGGTTAAAGTTGTAACCCATTCCCAGTCCTACGCTGTCCCCGTCATTGTCGCTGTGGGCCCACTGGGTGTTGAACGTCATGCCAGGTTCCCCGGCACCAAAGCTGGCGGACAGATTGGTAAACTCGGCGCCGGCTTCACCATGCAGGTTAACGGATGCGCAGGCAGCGCTGCTGGCCCCTAAAGCGATCATCACGGCAACCATTTTTGGAGCAATAGACTTCATTGTTGAATTCCTTCAGATAAAAAAAAGCCCGATACGGGCGTTCGGGCAAAATTAACGGGTTCTTGGATCTCATCGTTATGGTCGCTGCAGACGGCAAACAAGAGGGGTCAACTCCCGCTGCCGTTGCTCACGCCTGGCCGATTTCCGGTGGCATATCCTGAGCTGATGCAGGCCCGGCGGTTAACGCCGTGAGTGGCAGTCTGCTGGTTGAGCTCAGGGACATGTTGTCCACCGGTAAATTCAGGAACTCAGCATAAAATTTTTCTTTTTTTACCGTTAGCGTTTATTGATTTAAATTTAAACATTTTCAACAGTAAGGTGAATAACGACAAAAAGATGGTGACGGGCGCGGGTTAGAATTTTTCCGGAAGCGAGGCGATACTTTGCAAATAACCGCCGCGGGCAAAGGCAATATAACCGCCTTTCTTTAAGGCTGACAAGACATTGAGAATACTGCTGCGCGACAGATGGGTCCGGTCCTGAATATATTCCAGAATAGACACGCGCTGCCGGGTCTCTTCGGTTAAGAGCATCATTTCCAGCAGATGGTTACGGATCACCGAATAGGTTCGCTGCTGCAGGACCAGATCGTCACGATATACCATATACGAGGTATGATAAGCCAGCAGGCTGGTGACTTCTTCCCACAGGTTGTGCTGACGGAATAGCGCCGACGCCAGGTCATAATCGATACGCAGCAGTTCGGAAGAGACCTCCGCCCGCAGACTATGGCTGCGGCTGGGTTGCAGCATTTCCGCCACGCCGAACAGATGCGGCTCATAGACGGTAACCATCAATAGCTTGTCGGAATTACGAATAATCGACAGCTCGCCTTTTTTAAAAATAAAGAGTTGGGTCTTACCTTTATATTCCCACGTTAGTCTTTTTCTGGCGATCGCGTTAACGGGCGTCGCGTGTGGCTCAAGCACATCGATCAGTCGGTCAATGGCCTTTTGCGGCCTGATCGGCGGTTTAATATTCATGATGTTTATCACCAGATATGAATTAATCAATTGAGGCTATTATAGTCAACAATTTTGCCGGCCGGGTGATAAGGAAAAAATGCCTCTTTTCGATTTTTCTGCTGCTAACTGGTAACAAAAAATAAAAAGCCGGCGGAGAGCCGCCGGCAGAGAGAGTAAACATCGTCAGGCGATTATTTGCCTTTGTTTTCCAGATTTTCAACCTGCGGTAAACCCGTCGCTGAGGAGGCGCTCAGCAGGCCAGACTGCGCATAACCGAACAGCTTCTCGCGGGTATCGGTGATATCCAGATTACGCATGGTCAGCTGGCCGATACGGTCTTCAGCGGTAAACATGGAATCGCCTTTTTCCATGGTCAGGCGCTCTGCTTTATAGGTCAGGTTGTCTGATACCGTATTGAGGATCGAGTAGTCATTGCCGCGACGCAGCTCAAGGGTGACTTCGCCGGTGATCTGGCTGGCGACCCAGCGCTGCAGCGAATCACGCAGCATCAGCGCCTGGGAATCGAACCAGCGGCCCTGATACAGCAGACGGCCCAGCTGGCGACCGTGAGCATGATACTGCTCGATAGTATCTTCGTTATGAATACCGGTCAGCAGACGCTCGTAGGCGATATGCAGCAGCGCCATCCCCGGGGCTTCATAAATGCCGCGGCTTTTCGCTTCGATAATGCGGTTTTCGATCTGGTCGCTCATGCCCAGGCCGTGACGACCGCCGATGCGGTTGGCTTCCAGCATCATTTCAACGTCATCGGCGAAGGTTTTGCCATTCAGCGCCACCGGGTGGCCTTGCTCAAAGCGTACGGTGACTTCTTCCGCAGGGATCTTCACGTTTTCGTCCCAGAACTTCACGCCCATAATCGGGTTGACGATCTTGACGCTGGAATTCAGAAACTCCAGATCTTTCGCTTCGTGGGTAGCGCCGAGCATGTTGGAGTCGGTGGAATAGGCTTTCTCGACCGACATCTTGTAGTCAAAGCCGCAGGCGATCATAAATTCGGACATTTCGTGACGGCCGCCGAGTTCATTGATGAAATCGCTGTCCAGCCACGGTTTGTAGATCTGCAGTTCAGCGTTGGTCAGCAGGCCGTAGCGATAGAAACGTTCGATATCGTTGCCTTTATAGGTGCTGCCATCGCCCCAGATGTTAACGCCGTCTTCTTTCATTGCCGCTACCAGCATGGTGCCGGTGACCGCGCGGCCCAGCGGCGTGGTGTTGAAATAGGTCAACCCGCCAGTGGTGTTATGGAAAGCGCCACACTGAATCGCGGCGATCCCTTCTGCGACCAGCTGTTTGCGGCAGTCGATCAGACGGGCACCTTCGGCGCCGTACTCTTTCGCGCGGCGCGGAATAGCATCGTAGTCGTCTTCGTCCGGTTGACCCAGGTTAGCGGTATATGCATAAGGCACGGCGCCTTTTTTGCGCATCCATAACAGCGCGGCGCTGGTATCCAGTCCACCAGAGAAAGCGATACCAATACGTTGACCAACCGGGAGATGCTTGAGAATCGTCGTCATAAAATAAAACCCTGCTCGATAGACTGTGGTGAGTTCGACCCAACAACCTTAACTGCATTTTTATGCATTAATTGTGAGTATTCATTTAACCATCTTTTACTGGCGACAGGAAGGGCTTCATCATCTTTTTGCTAAAAAAGCCTGAAATACCAGCACAAACGGCAATCGGGGGCGCTAAAATGCATGTTGACAAAATATACTAGTTGCCGTTACAATTCATCCCGATTTTATGTCCCGTCTTCGGTACCAAATCCCAGCAGTATTTGCGTCTTTTGCTCAAAAAGAGTAAAATATGCCACGTTTCAGGCGCGGGGTGGAGCAGCCTGGTAGCTCGTCGGGCTCATAACCCGAAGGTCGTCGGTTCAAATCCGGCCCCCGCAACCACTTTCCCATTAAGTACTTTTTCAAATATACTGTGAGGACTAGGTGTCCTTCGTAGCCGAATTTGAAAGAATTCTTGCGGAAGGTGTTCCAGATCGCCATGGCGATCTCAGGGTTCAGTTATCTAAAGCCCCGATTTATCGGGGTTTTTTGTTATCTGACTTCAGAATAACTGGGCTATACGCCCTTTTTTTATGTCTTGGGGGTGGGTTTGTCCACATTAGAGCAAAAATTGACAGAGATGCTCACTGCGCCGGTTGAAGCGCTTGGCTTTGAGCTGGTCGGCATCGAATTTATTCGCGGTCGCACATCCACACTGCGCATCTATATTGATAGTGAAGATGGCATCAACGTTGATGATTGTGCTGATGTGAGCCACCAGGTAAGCGCCGTCATGGATGTCGAAGACCCGATCACTGTCGCTTACAACCTGGAAGTCTCTTCGCCTGGTCTCGACCGTCCGATGTTCACCGCCGAACACTATCAACGTTTCACTGGCGAAGAAGTTGCGCTGGTGCTGCGCATGGCGGTTCAGAACCGTCGCAAATGGCAGGGCATTATCAAAGCGGTAGACGGTGAAATGATCACGGTAACCGTCGAAGGCAAAGATGAAGTGTTCGCGCTGAGTAACATCCAGAAGGCGAACCTGGTTCCCCACTTTTAACAGTCTGGATTGAGGTGAAAGGCCCCGATGAACAAAGAAATTTTGGCTGTTGTTGAAGCCGTTTCCAACGAAAAAGCGCTGCCGCGTGAGAAAATTTTCGAAGCGCTGGAAAGCGCGCTGGCAACGGCCACCAAGAAAAAATACGAACAAGAGATCGACGTTCGCGTTGAAATCGACCGTAAGAGCGGCGATTTCGACACTTTCCGTCGCTGGCTGGTTGTAGAAGAAGTGACCCAGCCGACGCGCGAGATCACGCTGGAAGCCGCGCGTTTCGAAGATGAAAGCATGAACGTCGGTGACTACGTCGAAGATCAGATTGAGTCTGTCACTTTCGACCGCATCACCACCCAGACCGCTAAACAGGTTATCGTGCAGAAAGTTCGCGAAGCCGAGCGCGCAATGGTGGTCGATCAGTTCCGCGAGCACGAAGGTGAGATCATCACCGGCGTGGTGAAAAAAGTGAACCGCGACAACATCACTCTGGATCTGGGCAACAACGCTGAAGCCGTGATCCTGCGTGAAGATATGCTGCCGCGTGAGAACTTCCGCCCGGGCGACCGCATTCGCGGCGTACTGTACGCAGTCCGTCCGGAAGCGCGTGGCGCCCAGCTGTTCGTGACCCGTTCCAAACCTGAGATGCTGATCGAACTGTTCCGCATCGAAGTGCCGGAAATCGGTGAAGAAGTGCTGGAAATCAAAGCGGCGGCTCGCGATCCGGGATCTCGTGCCAAAATCGCGGTGAAAACCAACGACAAGCGTATCGACCCGGTTGGCGCTTGCGTCGGTATGCGCGGCGCGCGCGTGCAGGCGGTTTCCACTGAGCTGGGCGGCGAGCGTATCGATATCGTCCTCTGGGATGATAACCCGGCGCAGTTCGTGATTAACGCTATGGCGCCGGCAGACGTCGCGTCCATCGTGGTGGATGAAGATAAACACACCATGGATATCGCGGTAGAAGCGGGCAACCTGGCGCAGGCGATTGGCCGTAACGGTCAGAACGTCCGCCTGGCCTCGCAGCTTAGCGGCTGGGAACTCAACGTGATGACCGTTGACGATCTGCAGGCTAAGCACCAGGCGGAAGCGCATGCCGCTATCGATACCTTCACCAAATATCTCGATATTGATGAAGATTTCGCGACAGTGCTGGTTGAAGAAGGCTTCTCCTCGCTGGAAGAGCTGGCCTATGTGCCGATGAAAGAACTGCTGGAAATCGACGGTCTGGATGAAGCCACCGTTGAAGCACTTCGTGAGCGTGCGAAAAACGCACTGACTACGCTGGCGCTGGCTCAGGAAGAAAGCCTGGGAGATAACAAACCTGCCGATGATCTGTTGAATCTCGAAGGTCTGGATCGTGCCCTGGCATTCAAACTGGCTGCCCGTGGTGTTTGTACGCTGGAAGATCTCGCCGAGCAGGGCGTTGATGACCTGGCTGATATCGAAGGGATGACCGACGAGAAAGCTGGCGAGCTCATCATGGCCGCTCGCAACATTTGTTGGTTCGGCGACGAAGCGTAATAAACTGTAGCAGGAAGGAACAGCATGACAGATGTGACTATTAAAGCGCTGGCCTCAGAGATTCAGACCTCTGTGGATCGCCTGATACAGCAATTTGCTGACGCAGGCATCCGCAAAACGGCTGATGATTCTGTGACCTCGCAAGAGAAACAAACTTTGTTGACGCACCTGAACCGTGAGCATGGTTCGGCGCCAGACAAGCTGACGTTACAGCGTAAGACGCGCAGTACGTTGAATATTCCAGGTACCGGTGGAAAGAGTAAATCGGTACAAATCGAAGTCCGCAAGAAACGCACCTTTGTGAAACGCGATCCGCAAGAGGCTGAACGCCTGGCCGCGGAAGAGCAGGCGCAGCGTGAAGCGGAAGAGCAGGCCCGTCGTGAAGCTGAAGAAGCAGCGAAACGCGAGGCGCAATTAAAAGCTGAACGTGAGGCCGCAGAACAAGCTAAACGTGAAGTCGCTGATAAAGCGAAACGTGAAGCTGCGGAAAAAGACAAAGTGAGCAATCAACATACCGACGAAATGACCAAAACCGCCCAGGCTGAAAAGATCCGTCGCGAGAACGAAGCCGCGGAACTGAAGCGCAAATCGGAAGAAGAAGCACGCCGCAAACTTGAAGAAGAAGCGCGCCGTGTAGCGGAAGAAGCACGCCGTATGGCAGAAGAAAACGAAAAAAATTGGTCTGAAACTTCAGACAGCCCGGAAGACACCAGCGACTATCACGTCACCACGTCACAGCATGCTCGTCAGGCTGAAGATGATAACGATCGTGAAGTCGAAGGCGGTCGCGGCCGCAGCCGCAGCAGCAAAGCGGCGCGTCCGGCGAAGAAAGGCAACAAACACGCTGAATCGAAAGCCGATCGTGAAGAAGCCCGTGCGGCCGTTCGCGGCGGTAAAGGCGGTAAGCACCGTAAGGGTTCTGCTCTGCAGCAGGGCTTCCAGAAGCCGGCGCAGGCCGTTAACCGTGACGTGGTGATCGGCGAAACCATCACCGTTGGCGAACTGGCTAACAAGATGGCGGTGAAAGGTTCTCAGGTCATCAAAGCGATGATGAAGCTGGGCGCCATGGCGACCATCAACCAGGTCATCGACCAGGAAACCGCACAGCTGGTTGCCGAAGAGATGGGCCACAAAGTTATCCTGCGTCGTGAAAACGAGCTGGAAGAAGCGGTAATGAGCGACCGTGACACCGGCGCGGCGGCTGAACCGCGCGCACCGGTTGTGACCATCATGGGTCACGTTGACCACGGTAAAACCTCGCTGCTGGACTATATTCGTTCTACTAAGGTTGCCTCCGGCGAAGCGGGTGGTATTACCCAGCACATCGGTGCTTACCATGTAGAAACCGACAACGGCATGATCACCTTCCTGGATACCCCGGGCCACGCCGCGTTTACCTCCATGCGTGCTCGTGGTGCGCAGGCGACGGATATCGTGGTTCTGGTGGTGGCGGCAGACGACGGCGTGATGCCGCAGACTATCGAAGCTATCCAGCACGCCAAAGCGGCGCAGGTGCCGGTGGTAGTTGCGGTGAACAAGATCGATAAGCCTGAAGCCGATCCGGACCGCGTGAAGAATGAACTGTCCCAGTACGGCATCCTGCCGGAAGAGTGGGGCGGCGAGAGCCAGTTCGTCCACGTCTCCGCGAAAGCCGGTACCGGTATCGACGACCTGCTGGACGCGATCCTGCTGCAGGCTGAAGTCCTCGAGCTGAAAGCGGTCCGTAACGGGATGGCGAGCGGCGCAGTGATCGAATCCTTCCTTGATAAAGGTCGTGGTCCGGTTGCTACCGTTCTGGTTCGCGAAGGTACTCTGCACAAGGGTGATATCGTTCTGTGCGGCTTCGAATACGGCCGTGTGCGTGCGATGCGTGACGAACTGGGTCGCGAAGTGCTGGAAGCGGGTCCGTCCATTCCGGTGGAAATCCTCGGCCTGTCCGGTGTGCCGGCTGCCGGTGACGAAGTGACCGTGGTTCGTGACGAGAAAAAAGCGCGTGAAGTGGCGCTGTATCGTCAGGGCAAATTCCGTGAAGTTAAGCTGGCGCGTCAGCAGAAATCTAAACTGGAAAACATGTTCGCTAACATGACCGAAGGCGAAGTTCACGAAGTGAACATCGTGCTGAAAGCTGACGTACAGGGTTCTGTCGAAGCGATTTCCGATTCCTTACTGAAACTGTCTACCGACGAAGTGAAAGTGAAGATCATCGGTTCCGGCGTAGGTGGTATCACCGAAACCGACGCCACCCTGGCTGCAGCATCCAACGCGATTCTGGTTGGCTTCAACGTTCGTGCCGATGCCTCTGCGCGTAAAGTTATCGAAGCGGAAAGCCTGGATCTGCGCTACTACTCCGTCATCTATAACCTGATCGACGAAGTGAAAGCGGCGATGAGCGGTATGCTGTCTCCGGAACTGAAACAGCAGATCATCGGTCTGGCTGAAGTGCGCGATGTCTTTAAATCGCCGAAATTCGGCGCCATCGCGGGCTGTATGGTTACCGAAGGGACCATCAAACGTCACAACCCAATCCGCGTGCTGCGTGACAACGTGGTTATCTATGAAGGCGAGCTGGAATCCCTGCGCCGCTTCAAAGATGACGTTAACGAAGTCCGTAACGGCATGGAATGTGGTATCGGTGTGAAGAACTACAACGACGTTCGCGTTGGCGATATGATCGAAGTGTTCGAAATCATCGAAATCCAGCGTAGCATCGATTAATCATCGGATGGCTAAGCCGCCGGGGAAGCGAAGCGCCACCCGGCAATCATTTTAAAAAGGGGCTTTAGGCCCCTTTTTTGTCTTTATTCTGGAGAATTTATTATGGCGAAAGAATTTGGTCGCCCGCAGCGCGTGGCCCAGGAGATGCAAAAAGAGATTGCGATTATCCTGCAGCGTGAAATCAAAGACCCGCGTCTGGGCATGATGACCACCGTTTCCGGTGTGGAAATGTCCCGTGACCTGGCCTATGCCAAGGTGTATGTCACCTTCCTCAACGACAAAGATGAAGCCGCGGTGAAAGCGGGCATCAAAGCGTTGCAGGAAGCCTCTGGCTTTATCCGCTCTCTGCTGGGGAAAGCGATGCGCCTGCGCATCGTGCCGGAGCTGACCTTCTTCTACGATAACTCACTGGTGGAAGGGATGCGCATGTCCAACCTGGTCACCAGCGTGGTGAAACACGACGATGAGCGTCGTGTGAACCCGGACGACAGCAAGGAGGACTGATGAGTCGTCCTCGTCGTCGCGGCCGCGACGTGCACGGCGTATTGCTGCTGGATAAGCCTCAGGGCGCCTCCAGCAACGATGTGCTGCAGAAAGTAAAGCGTATATATAACGCCAACCGCGCCGGACACACCGGCGCGCTGGATCCGCTGGCGACCGGCATGCTGCCGATCTGCCTTGGCGAAGCGACTAAGTTTTCCCAATACCTGCTGGATTCCGATAAGCGCTACCGCGTGATCGCCAAACTTGGCCAGCGCACCGATACCTCCGATGCCGACGGCCAGGTGGTGGAAGAGCGCCCGCTGACCTTTAGCGACGAACAGCTGGCGGCGGCGCTGGACAGCTTCCGCGGCGAAACGCAGCAGGTGCCGTCGATGTACTCGGCGCTGAAATATCAGGGCAAGAAGCTGTACGAGTATGCCCGTCAGGGGATTGACGTCCCGCGGGAATCCCGGCCGATTACCGTCTATGAGCTGCTGTTTATCCGCCACGAAGGCGATGAGCTGGAGCTGGAGATCCACTGCTCGAAAGGCACCTACATCCGGACGATTATCGATGATTTAGGTGAGAAGCTCGGCTGCGGCGCGCACGTGATTTTCCTGCGTCGCCTGGCGGTGAGCAAATACCCGGTTGAGCGGATGGTAACCCTCGAGCAGCTGCAGGCGCTGGTCGATCAGGCGGCGGCGCAGGATATTCCTGCCGCGCAGCTGCTCGATCCGCTGCTGATGCCCATGGACAGCCCGGCCTCGGACTATCCGCTGGTGACCATCCCGGAGACCTCCGCGGTCTACTTTAAAAACGGCAACCCGGTACGTCAGTCAGGCGCGCCGCTTAACGGGCTGGTACGGGTGATGGAAAGCGAATCCGGCAAGTTTCTCGGCATGGGCGAAATTGACGATGAAGGCCGCGTGGCGCCGCGTCGTCTGGTGGTGGAATACCCGGCGTAAGCGCTTTTCTTGCGATAAAAGCCTGCTACGAGTAGAATATCGCCGCTTAACGTCCGCTAAAGTGTTTTAACATTTTCGGGCGTTGCATCAGGGGTCGCTGAATTAGAGATCGGCACCCTTTCTTTCTTTTAATTTCTGGAGTTCTAAAATGTCTCTAAGCGTTGAAGCTAAAGCAAAAATCGTTTCTGAGTTTGGTCGTGGCGAAAACGACAGCGGTTCTACCGAAGTTCAGGTTGCACTGCTGACTGCACAGATCAACCACCTGCAGGGCCACTTTGCAGAGCACAAAAAAGATCACCACAGCCGTCGTGGTCTGCTGCGCATGGTTTCTCAGCGTCGTAAACTGCTCGACTACCTGAAACGTAAAGATGTTGCACGTTACTCCGCGCTGATCGAGCGTCTGGGTCTGCGTCGCTAATTCTGCGAGTTTCAGAAAAAGGGGCCTGACGGCCCCTTTTTTCGACCGGGCGGCAGCAATTCATTCAAAACTCATGTATTGTTGCTAGTAATGATCTTCATGCAGAGGTTCGCGCGGCTAATGAGAGGCTTCATCCGCAGGGGCGGGTAAAGGTTGTCATTAGTCGCGAGGATGCAGAGGATCGGGTCAATAGACGCTATGTCGTAGATATGGCGTGATTTATAGATAAAAAGGATAGAATTTTGCTTAATCCGATCGTTCGTAAATTCCAGTACGGCCAGCATACCGTGACCCTGGAAACCGGCATGATGGCGCGCCAGGCAACGGCCGCTGTGATGGTTAGCATGGATGACACTGCGGTATTCGTGACCGTTGTGGGCCAGAAAAAAGCGAAGCCAGGCCAGGACTTTTTCCCGCTGACGGTTAACTACCAGGAGCGTACCTACGCTGCCGGTAAAATCCCGGGTGGTTTCTTCCGTCGTGAAGGCCGCCCAAGCGAAGGCGAAACCCTGATCGCGCGTCTGATTGACCGCCCGGTTCGCCCGCTGTTCCCGGAAGGCTTCGTTAACGAAGTACAGGTTATCGCCACCGTTGTTTCCGTTAACCCGCAGGTTAACCCGGATATCGTCGCGATGATCGGCGCTTCCGCAGCGCTGTCCCTGTCTGGTATTCCGTTCAATGGCCCAATCGGCGCCGCGCGCGTGGGTTACATCAACGACCAGTACGTACTGAACCCGACCCAGGAAGAGCTGAAGTCCAGCAAACTGGATCTGGTGGTGGCCGGTACCGAAGCGGCCGTACTGATGGTGGAATCCGAAGCGGAACTGCTGAGCGAAGACCAGATGCTGGGCGCGGTGGTCTTTGGCCACGAGCAGCAGCAGATTGTTATCCAGAACATCAACGACCTGGTGAAAGAAGCCGGTAAACCACGTTGGGACTGGCAGCCGGAAGCCGTCAACGAAGCGCTGAACGCGCGCGTTGCTGCGCTGGCTGAATCCCGCCTGAGCGATGCTTACCGTATCACCGACAAACAAGAGCGTTACGCTCAGGTTGATGTGATCAAATCTGAAACCATCGCTACGCTGGTTGCAGAAGATGAAACCCTGGACGCTAACGAACTGGGTGAAATCCTGCACGCTATCGAGAAAAACGTGGTTCGTAGCCGCGTGCTGGCCGGTGAGCCGCGTATCGATGGTCGCGAAAAAGATATGATCCGTGGTCTGGACGTTCGTACCGGCGTTCTGCCGCGTACTCACGGTTCCGCACTGTTCACCCGTGGCGAAACGCAGGCGCTGGTTACCGCGACGCTGGGTACCGCACGCGATGCGCAGAACATCGATGAACTGATGGGCGAGCGTACCGACTCCTTCCTGTTCCACTACAACTTCCCTCCGTACTCCGTAGGTGAAACTGGCATGGTGGGGTCTCCGAAGCGTCGTGAAATCGGTCACGGTCGTCTGGCTAAGCGCGGCGTTCTGGCCGTGATGCCGACTATCGAAGAATTCCCGTACACCGTACGGGTGGTGTCTGAAATCACCGAATCTAACGGCTCTTCTTCCATGGCTTCCGTCTGCGGTGCCTCTCTGGCGCTGATGGACGCTGGTGTGCCGGTGAAAGCCGCCGTGGCGGGTATCGCCATGGGTCTGGTGAAAGAAGGCGACAACTTCGTCGTGCTGTCTGACATCCTCGGTGACGAAGACCACCTTGGCGATATGGACTTCAAAGTAGCGGGTTCCCGCGACGGTATCTCTGCGCTGCAGATGGATATCAAAATTGAAGGTATCACCAAAGAAATCATGCAGGTTGCATTGAACCAGGCTAAAGGTGCGCGTCTGCACATCCTGGGCGTGATGGAGCAGGCGATTAACGCGCCGCGCGGCGATATCTCTGAATTCGCACCGCGTATCCATACCATCAAGATCAACCCGGACAAGATCAAAGACGTTATCGGTAAAGGCGGTTCTGTTATCCGTGCCCTGACCGAAGAGACCGGTACCACCATCGAAATCGAAGATGACGGTACCGTGAAGATCGCAGCGACTGACGGCGACAAAGCACAGCATGCTATCCGTCGTATCGAAGAGATCACCGCTGAGATCGAAGTTGGCCGTATCTACAATGGTAAAGTGACCCGTATCGTTGACTTTGGCGCGTTCGTTGCCATCGGCGGCGGTAAAGAAGGTCTGGTTCACATCTCGCAGATCGCTGACAAGCGCGTTGAGAAAGTGACTGACTACCTGCAGATGGGTCAGGAAGTGCCGGTTAAGGTTCTGGAAGTTGACCGCCAGGGCCGTGTCCGTCTGAGCATCAAAGAAGCAACTGAACAGACTCCGTCTGCCGCAGCGCCGGAAGTTCCGGCTGCCGAGCAGGGCGAGTAAGGTTGCCGTTAGCCCTCCGCTTTTGCGGAGGGCGTTTTACGGGCAGGACGCCTCGTTTGCAGCCGGGGAACAGGACGTTCATCCAATCGTTGTCTTCGGGAGTGGGAAATGAAGCCTTTTTTGCGCTGGTGTTTCGTGGCGACAGCTCTCACGCTGGCAGGATGCAGTAGCACCGCCTGGCGTAAGGACGCCGTCCTCGCAGTACCATTGCAACCGACTTTACAGCAAGAAGTGATTCTGGCACGTATGGAACAAATTCTTGCCAGTCGGGCTTTATCCGATGACGAACGCGCACAGCTTTTATATGAGCGCGGAGTGTTGTATGATAGTCTCGGTCTGAGGGCATTAGCGCGAAATGATTTTTCACAAGCGCTGGCAATCCGACCCGATATGCCTGAAGTATTCAATTACTTAGGTATTTACTTAACGCAGGCAGGCAATTTTGATGCTGCCTATGAAGCGTTTGATTCTGTACTTGAGCTTGATCCAACTTACAACTACGCGCACTTGAACCGCGGTATCGCCCTGTATTACGGCGGCCGGGCTAAGTTAGCGCAAGATGATCTGCTGGCGTTTTATCAAGACGATCCCAATGATCCTTTCCGTAGCCTGTGGCTTTATATCGCCGAGCGTAAACTCGACGAGAAGCGGGCGCTTGAAGCACTCAGAGAGCGCTTAGACAAGTCGGACAAAGAGCAATGGGGATGGAACATTGTCGAGTTCTACCTTGGCGACATTAGCGAAAAAGAGCTGATGACTCGTCTGAAGGCAGACGCAACGGATAACACCTCGCTCGCTGAGCATCTCAGTGAAACCAACTTCTATTTAGGTAAGTACTACCTAAGTCTGGGGGACAAGGACAGCGCTACGGCACTGTTCAAACTGGCGGTCGCCAACAACGTACATAACTACGTTGAGCACCGATACGCATTGTTGGAATTATCGCTCTTGGGCCAGGAGCAAGATGACCTGGCAGAATCGGACCAGCAATAGCTGACGAACACATCAGCCCATAGTTTTTTGCTTGCCATCACCTTCGCGGGTGAGGGCGTTGTTGTTCGTTAATACACCTACTTTGAGCCGGTTCACACTTTTCAATGAAAATTACCGTAAATTTTCACGATGAGTTATGTAGACTGGCCGCCATTAATTTTGAGGCACACGTACTACATGGCTGAATTCGAAACCACTTTTGCAGATCTGGGCCTGAAGGCTCCTATCCTTGAAGCGCTTAACGATCTGGGTTACGAAAAACCATCTCCGATCCAGGCTGAGTGCATTCCGCATCTGCTGGACGGCCGCGACGTTCTGGGTATGGCCCAGACCGGTAGCGGTAAAACCGCAGCGTTTTCTTTACCGCTGCTGAACAACATCGATCCTGAGCTGAGAGCACCACAGATCCTGGTGCTGGCGCCGACCCGCGAGCTGGCGGTACAGGTTGCTGAAGCAATGACGGAATTCTCTAAACATATGCGCGGCGTAAACGTGGTTGCCCTGTACGGCGGCCAGCGTTATGACGTGCAGCTGCGCGCCCTGCGTCAGGGTCCGCAGATTGTTGTCGGTACCCCGGGTCGTCTGCTGGACCACCTGAAGCGCGGCACCCTGGACCTCTCTAAACTGAGCGGTCTGGTACTGGATGAAGCAGATGAAATGCTGCGCATGGGCTTTATCGAAGACGTAGAAACCATTATGGCGCAGATCCCGGAAGGGCATCAGACCGCGCTGTTCTCCGCCACCATGCCGGAAGCGATCCGTCGCATTACCCGCCGCTTTATGAAAGAGCCGCAGGAAGTGCGTATTCAGTCCAGCGTGACCACTCGTCCGGACATCAGCCAGAGCTACTGGACTGCCTACGGTATGCGTAAAAACGAAGCGCTGGTGCGTTTCCTGGAAGCGGAAGATTTTGATGCGGCGATTATCTTCGTCCGTACCAAAAACGCGACCCTGGAAGTGGCTGAAGCGCTGGAGCGTAACGGCTACAACAGCGCGGCGCTGAACGGCGACATGAACCAGGCGCTGCGTGAGCAGACCCTGGAGCGTCTGAAAGACGGTCGTCTGGATATCCTGATTGCGACTGACGTGGCAGCCCGTGGTCTGGACGTTGAACGTATCAGCCTGGTGGTGAACTACGACATCCCGATGGATTCTGAATCCTACGTTCACCGTATCGGTCGTACCGGTCGTGCGGGCCGCGCGGGCCGCGCGTTGCTGTTCGTTGAGAACCGTGAACGTCGTCTGCTGCGCAACATCGAACGTACGATGAAGCTGACCATCCCGGAAGTGGAACTGCCGAACGCAGAGCTGCTGAGCAAGCGTCGTCTGGAAAAATTCGCCGCGAAAGTCCAGCAGCAGCTGGAAAGCAGCGATCTGGACCAGTACCGTGCGCTGCTGGCGAAAATCCAGCCGACGGCGGAAGGCGAAGAGCTGGACGTGGAAACGCTGGCTGCCGCGCTGCTGAAAATGGCCCAGGGCGAACGCTCGCTGATCGTGCCGCCGGATGCGCCGATGCGTCCGCGTCGTGAGTTCCGTGACCGTGACGATCGCTTCGAGCGTCGTGGCGACCGCAACGATCGCGCTCCGCGTGGCGATCGCGAAGATCGTCCGAAGCGTGAGCGTCGTGACGTAGGCGATATGGAACTGTATCGCATTGAAGTGGGTCGCGATGACGGTGTTGAAGTGCGTCATATCGTTGGCGCGATCGCTAATGAAGGCGATATCAGCAGCCGCTACATCGGTAACATCAAGCTGTTCGCTTCTCACTCCACCATCGAACTGCCGAAAGGGATGCCGGGCGAAGTGCTGCAGCACTTTACTCGTACCCGCATCCTGAACAAGCCGATGAACATGCAGCTGCTGGGCGATGCGCAGCCGCGCACCGAACGTCGTGGCGGTGGTGAACGTCGTGAAGGCGGTCGTAGCTTCGGCGGTGAGCGTCGTGAAGGCGGTCGTGGCTTCGGTGGCGAGCGTCGTGAAGGTGGTCGTGGTGATGGTCGTCGTTTCAGCGGCGAACGTCGTGAAGGCCGTGCGCCGCGTCGTGACGATGCATCCGCGCCGCGCCGCGATGACTCTGCCGGTCGCCGTCGCTTCGGTGGCGATGCATAATTAACGCAGCCCGCTAGCGTAAACTAAATAATACAGCCCCGATCGTCATGATTGGGGCTTTTTTTATTTCTTTTGTACTCGTGTACTGGTACAGTGCTTCGCACCCATCGTGGGAAAGTATTTTTGACTGGAGATTTCGGTAAATGGCGACACTAACCACTACGGCAACCCGTCCGTCCCTGTTTGGCGGCGTGGTGATCATCGGCGGCACGATTATCGGCGCGGGTATGTTCTCGCTGCCGGTGGTGATGTCCGGCGCGTGGTTTTTCTGGTCGCTGGCGGCGCTGGTTTTCACCTGGTTCTGCATGCTGCACTCCGGTCTGATGATCCTCGAGGCCAACCTTAACTACCGGATCGGCTCCAGCTTCGACACCATTACCAAAGACCTGCTCGGCAAGGGCTGGAACCTGGTCAACGGCGTGTCGATCGCCTTTGTGCTGTATATCCTGACCTACGCCTATATTTCAGCCAGCGGCTCGATACTACATCATACGTTTAGCGAGATGTCGCTGAACGTGCCGGCGCGGGCGGCGGGTTTTGGCTTTGCGCTGCTGGTGGCATTTATCGTCTGGATGAGCACCAGGGCGGTGAGCCGCATGACGGCTATTGTGCTCGGCGCCAAGGTGATCACTTTCTTCCTGACCTTTGGCAGTCTGCTGGGGCACGTCGAGCCGACGACGCTGTTTAACGTTGCGGAAAAGAACGCCTCCTATGCGCCATATCTGCTAATGACGCTGCCGTTCTGCCTGGCCTCGTTTGGCTACCACGGCAATGTGCCGAGCCTGATGAAATACTACGGCAAAGATCCACGCACCATTATCCGCTGCTTAACCTACGGTACGCTGCTGGCGCTGGGTCTGTACGTGGTCTGGCTGCTGGTGACGATGGGCAATATCCCGCGTCCGCAGTTTATCGACATCGCGCAGAAGGGCGGCAATATTGATGTGCTGGTGCAGGCCCTGAGCGGGGTGCTGAACAGCCGGAGCCTGGATCTGCTGCTGGTGGTATTCTCTAACTTTGCCGTCGCCAGCTCGTTCCTTGGCGTCACGCTGGGGCTGTTCGACTACCTGGCGGATCTGTTTGGTTTTGACGACAGCGCGCTGGGGCGCTTTAAAACTGCGCTGCTGACATTTATTCCGCCGATGATGGGCGGGCTGGTGAAACCCGATGGCTTCCTCTACGCCATCGGCTATGCCGGCCTGGCGGCGACGATCTGGGCGGCGATTGTACCGGCGCTGCTGGCTCGCGCCTCGCGTAAACGCTTCGGCAGCCCACAGTTCCGCGTATGGGGCGGAACACCGATGATTGTGCTGATCCTACTGTTTGGCCTTGGCAATGCGGTTGTACACATTCTGTCGAGCGTTAATCTGCTGCCGGTTTACCAGTAAGAGGCTTACCCGGTGGCGCGACGTCCACCGGGCCTGGATTTTGATTAACCCAACAATTCCTCTTTCACCTGCATCGCTAAATCGAAAGAATGCAGCCGCGCCTGGTGGTCGAAGATCTGGCCATTGACCATGATTTCGTCCGCCTCGGTTTCCCGCATAATCGACTCTAAGCCGTGGCGGACTTTAGTTTTATCACCCACCAGCGACATGCGCAGCGCCTGCTGCACGCCATACTGCTCGGACGCTGACCACAGCTGATGCATATTTTCCACCGGCGGCGGCAGCTGTCCGGTTTCGCCGCGACGCAGCTTCACAAACGCCTGCTGCATGGAAGTGAAGAGAAACTCCGCATCGCGGTTGCTGTCGGCGGCGATGATATTGATGCACACCATGGCATACGGTTTTTCCAGCCGCGCGGAGGGCGTAAAGTTGCTGCGATACAGGTGCAGGGCCTGGAACAGCATATCCGGCGCGAAGTGCGAGGCGAATGCGAACGGCAAACCGAGCTGCGCCGCCAGCTGGGCGCTGTAGAGGCTTGAACCCAGCAGCCACACCGGAATGCGCTCCCCGTAGCCGGGAACCGGGCGCACGTGCGGGTTCGGATCGCGGGCGTCAAACCAGTCCACCAGTTCCCCCACGTCGCGCGGGAAGTTATCGACATCGCCGCTCATATGGCGACGCAGGGCGCGCATGGTGGGCTGATCGCTGCCCGGCGCGCGGCCAAGGCCGAGGTCTATACGCCCGGGATAGAGGGTGTTCAGGGTGCCGAACTGCTCGGCGATCACCAGCGGCGAATGGTTGGGCAACATCACGCCACCGGAACCCAGATGCAGGGTAGTGGTATTGGCGGCGAGATAGCCAATCAGCACCGAGGTCGCTGCGCTGGCAATGCCGACCATATTGTGGTGCTCCGCCAGCCAGTAGCGGTGATAACCGCGCGATTCGGCCAGCCGGGCGAGATCCAGAGAGTGGGTAAAGGCTTCTTTGGCAGAAGATCCTTGCGGGATCGGCGCCAGATCGAGCACCGAGAACGGAACAGATTTGTCAGTCATAAAGGCTCACTTTGCTACAGCATCGTCATCAGATTGAAGGTCTTCTTCCAGCCTGGTGCATCCAGGACGCGCCAGC
Organism: Klebsiella sp. PCX; assembly: GCF_021869705.1. Taxonomy (NCBI): domain Bacteria; kingdom Pseudomonadati; phylum Pseudomonadota; class Gammaproteobacteria; order Enterobacterales; family Enterobacteriaceae; genus Klebsiella; species Klebsiella sp. PCX. Next base: position 4,577,258 of record NZ_CP091527.1, on the reverse strand, counting down.
CAGAAAAGCTGCATCTTTAATAATGCATTAAAATCTGAGCACTGCTGTTAACAAAGTGAGCGGTTTATCAGGCCTGCAGCGCCAGCCCGGGCAGCCGTTTCCAGTAGCCGTTGCAATCGCTGTTGCCGGTGAGCGCCAACGGCGCAGCGCCGTTTTCATTGGCGCGGAAGGCGTCGAGCATGGCGAAGGTCTCGTTGCCCATCGGCGACAGGCGTACCATATCCACCAAGCCGTGCATGGACGTCAGCTCATTGCCCAGGTTGTAGACATAGCCGCTCATGGTCTGGATACCGTTGAGTACGAACACCTGCTGGTTCTCCTGGGACAGCATGCTGCGTCCGGTTGGGTATTTGATGCAGCAGGTCTCGCACTCATCCTTTGGCCTATCTTCCGAGCGGGCGGTAAAGCAGCGGGCGGAATAAGCCAGCGGCAGATGGCCGTAGCTCAGCACTTCGACTTCAAACTGATTGCGAATGCCCAGCTCTTCGCACTGGGTCAGTAAATTAGCCAGCCAGTCGCGGGAAAGCTCCACCGGCATGCACCAGCGCACCATGCCCTGTTTTAACAGCAGGCGCAGGGTAACGGCGTTGTAGCAGTTCAGCGCATGCCCGGCGACGAACGGCAGCTTGCGTTCGGCGCAGAGATTGACCACGCCCAAATCGCTGGCCTCAATCAGGAACTCCCCGTTATCGACATAGCGCTTTAGCTCGCCCAGTTCGGAGGAGGCCTGCACCAGTGCGAGAGTAGACAGCACCACCTGTTTGCCGCTGCTCGCCAGCGCTTTCGCCATCTCAATCCAGTCGCCGACTTTGGTGGCACGGCGTTTGCTGCACACCGCTTCGCCGAGATAAATGGTGTCGGCGCTGCAGTTGGCTGCCTGCTGGTAAAAATCTTCCAGCGTCTCTTTTGGCCAGTAGTAAAGCACTGGCCCTAATGAATATTTCATGTTTCTCACTGCCATTTACGGTGGTAGGCGCCAAGGGTGGTTTGTGTCCCTTCGGACATGGAGCCAAGGGTTTCCATCCATGCGGATTGCGGCACGAAATTCTGTGGATCGGCTTTGCAGCGATCGATCGCCTGGCGCCAGACTTTCGCTACCTGGGTGACGTAGGCCGGGCTGCGCTGACGGCCTTCGATTTTCACTGAGGCGATATTGGCGGCCATCAACTCCGGCAACAGTTCCAGGGTATTGAGGCTGGTGGGCTCCTCCAGCGCGTGATAGCGCTCGCCATCGACCAGGTAGCGGCCTTTACACAAGGTCGGATAACCGGCGTTTTCCCCATCCTGATAGCGGTCAATCAGCACTTCATTGAGACGCGATTCCAGCCCCTGTGGGGTTTGCTGCCAGCGCACGAAGCGCGCAGGCGAGCAGGCGCCGACGGTGTTGGGCGATTCGCCGGTCAGGTAGGAAGAGAGATAGCAGCGGCCTTCCGCCATGATGCACAGGCTGCCGAAGGCAAAGACTTCCAGCGGCACCGGCGTGGCGCGAGCCAACTGTTTCACCTGGTGAATAGATAACACCCGCGGCAGTACGACGCGCGCCACGTCGAAGTTGCGATGATAGAAGCGAATGGCCTCTTCATTGGTGGCGGAAGCCTGTACCGAGACATGGCGTTCTATATGCGGATAGCGCTCCGCGGCGTACTCCAGCATGGCGATATCGGCCAGAATGAGCGCATCGGCGCCCAACTGAGCCGCCATATCCACCGCGCGCTGCCAGCGGGCGTAGCCGTCGGGGTGGGCGAAGGTGTTGATGGCGATATGCAGCTTACGACGGTGCTGATGCACAAAGCTGACGGCTTCCTGCAGTTTCTTTTCGGTGAAATTAAGGCCGGCAAAGTGGCGGGCGTTGGTGTCATCTTTCAGCCCGATATAGACGGCATCGGCGCCGTTTTCGATGGCCGCCTTAAGCGCCGGAAGGTTACCGGCTGGGCAGAGCAGCTCCATAATTTTTCCTGAAAAATGCGGCCCGTCAGGGACGCTGAATGGTTAACGAGCAGGGATTTTAGTTAACCTTCTGGTGACAATTTTTGATTTGAGGCAGTTAAAAGTGTATTGGCGGCGCCAATAACGGGCTGCCGTCATCGCGTTTTTGTTGATTTACGCCGCTATGTTGTTTATGTGATATGGCACAATAGCGGCACAATTGCATTCATGGAGTAAAGCTTGTGTTGGATAAACTGCGTTCCCGGCTGGTCCACTTTGGCCCGTCTTTAATGAGCGTGCCGGTTAAGCTGGCGCCTTTTGCCCTCAAGCGCCAGGTGCTGGAGCAGGTGCTTAGTTGGCAGTTTCGCCAGGCGCTGGCGGAGGGAGAGCTGGAGTTTCTCGAGGGGCGCTGGTTAAGTATTCATGTGCGTGACATCGGTCTGCTGTGGTATACCTCGGTAGTCGATGGTCGCCTGGTGGTCAGCCAGCAGGCGGACGCCGACGTCAGCTTCAGCGCCGACGCCAGCGATCTGTTAATGATCGCCGCGCGCAAGCAGGATCCGGATACGCTATTCTTCCAGCGTCGTCTGGTTATTGAAGGCGATACGGAGCTGGGGCTGTATGTAAAAAATTTGATGGACGCCATTGAGCTCGAGCAGATGCCCAAAGCGCTGCGCGTGATGTTGCTGCAACTGGCGGATTTTGTCGAAGCTGGACTGAAGAGCCCGCAGAAACCTGAACAGACATCGGTAGGTGAGGCATGCTGATTCGAGTGGAAATTGGGATTGATGCACCGGGAATCGACGCGCTGCTGCGTCGTACCTTCGGCCGCGATGCCGAGGCGCAGCTGGTGCACGATCTGCGTGAAGATGGACTGATCACGCTGGGGGTAGTGGCGACGGATGATGAAGGCCAGGTGATCGGCTACGTTGCCTTCAGCCCGGTTGCGGTGGAAGGTGAAGAGCTACAGTGGGTCGGCCTGGCGCCGCTGGCGGTGGATGAACGCTACCGTGGACAGGGCATTGGCCGGCAGCTGGTCTATGAAGGGCTGGATTCGCTGAATGAGTTTGGCTATGCCGCGGTGGTGACGCTGGGCGACCCGGAGTTATACCGTCGCTTTGGTTTTGAACCGGCCGCGCGCTTCGATCTCCGCTGCCGCTGGCCGGACAGCGCGGAGGCGTTCCAGGTGCACCGCCTGGCGGATGACGCCCTCGAAGGTGTCCACGGCCAGGTCGAATACAGCGACCACTTTAATCGTTTTTGAGCCTTGCCAGCAGGGTTTCGACGGTATCTTCTCCGGCAACGAGGCGCTCTTTTTCGCGCTTCGTTAGCTGCTTAATGCGGTATTCCAGCCGCAAAGCAAGTGAGTGTTCACCAACTTCATGGCTAAAGGCCAGCTGCAGGTCGCCTTTGCCGCGCAACGCCTTCGCGCCTTTCCCTGCCTGATGCTGGCGAAAGCGGCGCGGCACATCGGTGGTGATGCCGGTATAGAGGCGATTATCCGCGGTTCGAATGAGATACAGAAACCAGCACACGGTTATAAAGTCACTATGGTAAGGTGTAGGCACCATAGCATAATGGAGAAGAAAGATGGATACGCTTGCCGCCATTGGCCGCTGGCTGAGTAAACAGCACGTCGTCACCTGGTGCGTCTCCCACGACGACGAGCTGTGGTGTGCGAACGCCTTTTACGTCTATGACCCGGATAGCGTGGCCTTTTACGTGCTCAGCGATGAGCACACCCGCCACGGCCAGATGACCGGCGAGCGGGCAAAGGTGGCCGGCACGGTCAACGGCCAGCCAAAAACCGTGGCCCTGATCCGCGGCGTGCAGTTCCAGGGCGAGATCCGCCGACTGCGCGGCGACGAAGAGGCGCGTATGCGTCAGCGCTACGTCAAGCGCTTCCCGGTGGCCCGCATGTTGTCGGCGCCGGTTTGGGAGATTCGTCCGGACGAAATCAAGTTTACCGACAACACGCTGGGGTTCGGGAAAAAGCTACACTGGCGGCGCGATGCCGGCGCCGAGCAGGCGTAGCGCTTCGCGATTGAAGGCCGGCAGATCGTCCGGCGTTCTGCTGGTGACCAGCTGTTCGTTATCGACCACCACCTCCTGGTCGTAGAACTCGCCCCCCGCGTTTTTCACATCCACCACGATCGGTTTTACCGCCGTGAGCTTACGCCCGCGGATCACATCGGCGCTGATCAGCAGCTGCGGGCCGTGGCAGATGGCGAAGACCGGCTTCCCGCCGTTGACAAAATCGCGGGTAAAGGTGACAAAGCGTTCATCCCCGCGCAGCTGGTCAGGGGAATAGCCCCCGGGCAGCAACAAGGCATCAAATTCACCCGGTGTGACGTCATCAATGGCCCGATCGATGGCGACCTCTGCTTCTCCCTGTTTACCCTTCACCGTCTTGCCAGCCTGCTTTTCGATGGTCACGACCTGATGCCCGGCGAGCTTAAACGCCTCGGCGGGAGAGGTAAATTCAGAATCTTCAAAGTCGTCGGTAATGAGCACGGCTATCTTTTTACTCATGTTTCCTCCGCTATCTGGATGGTCAATGAGGTAATTCCATGAGGATGGTGGATACTTACCTTGTAAGGTATTAAGCCTGGAACATGAGCCCGAAAGTGCAAGGCGGAGAATTCTGTAAAGGAGAATCAATGAGTCAGGTATTATTGACCGGCGCGACCGGGTTAGTTGGCGGTCACTTACTTCGGCTGCTGCAGAATGAGCCGAGCATCAGCGCCATCGCCGCCCCGACGCGTCGCCCACTGGCGCCGGCGGAAGGGGTTTTTAATCCGCACGATCCCCAGTTGACCGATGCCCTGGCGCAGGTGGTTGACCCGGTGGATATCGTTTTCTGCTGTCTGGGAACGACGCGCCGGGAGGCCGGGAGCAAAGAGGCCTTTGTCCATGCTGACTACACGCTGGTGGTTGATACCGCGCTGACCGGCAAACGGCTGGGTGCGCAACATATGCTGGTGGTCAGCGCGATGGGCGCCAACGCCCACTCGCCGTTTTTCTACAATCGGGTGAAGGGGGAAATGGAGGCGGCGCTGATCGAGCAGGGTTGGCCGCGGCTGACCATTGCCCGGCCGTCGATGCTCTCAGGCGAGCGGGAAAAAAAGCGGGCCAATGAGACCTTCCTCGAACCGCTGTTCCGACTCTTACCGGGGAACTGGAAATCCATTGCGGCCCGCGACGTGGCGATTGCCCTGCTGGCGGAGGCGCTGTCGCCTACTCACGAAGGGGTGCAAATTCTCTCATCGTCCGAGCTGCGGGAGCGTGCCGCGCGGCAGGCGGAATAGCGGTTTGCAAACGCAGGCTTCCGGCGTAGTATTCACGGCTTCAATTCATATCCACATTTCTTGCTGGGGAATGCTATGGCTGGTCAGTCTTCATCTCAGGCGGCGTCACCATTTCAATGGTGGAAGCCCGCGCTTTTCTTTCTCGTCGTGATTGTCGGCCTGTGGTTCGTCAAATGGCAGCCATACTACGGGAAAGCCTTCACCGCTGCGGAAACCCACAGTATCGGTAAATCCATTCTCGCCCAGGCCGACGCTAACCCGCTGAAGGCGGCGTGGGACTACGCGGTGGTTTACTTCCTTGCCGTCTGGAAAGCGGCGGTGCTCGGTGTGCTGCTCGGGTCGCTGATCCAGGTGCTGATCCCGCGCGACTGGCTGCTGCGCACCCTGGGACAATCGCGTTTTCAGGGGACGCTGCTGGGGACGATTTTCTCGCTGCCAGGCATGATGTGCACCTGCTGCGCCGCGCCGGTCGCGGCCGGGATGCGCAAACAGCAGGTGTCGATGGGCGGGGCGCTGGCGTTCTGGATGGGCAACCCGCTGCTCAACCCGGCGACGTTGGTGTTTATGGGCTTCGTGCTGGGCTGGCAGTTTGCGTTGGTTCGCCTGGTGGCGGGCCTGGCGACGGTGTTGATTGTCGCGACGCTGGTGCAGAAATGGGTAAAAGAGGCGGCGACGCAGCCTGCCGTGGTGCCTGAAGCGCAAGCGAAAGCGGCCCAGGGCGGCTTCTTTAGCCGCTGGCTGCGGGCGCTGTGGACGCTGTTCTGGAACACCATCCCGGTTTATATCCTCGCGGTACTGGTGCTGGGGGCGGCGCGCGTCTGGCTGTTCCCGCACGCCGATGGCGTGGTGGATAATACCTTGTTCTGGGTCATCGCGATGGCGATTGCCGGCTGTCTGTTTGTGATCCCTACCGCGGCGGAAATTCCGATTGTCCAGACGATGATGCTGGCGGGGATGGGCGTTGCGCCGGCGCTGGCGCTGCTGATTACGTTGCCGGCAGTGAGCGTGCCATCGTTGATTATGCTGCGCAAAGCCTTTCCGGCCAAAGCGCTGTGGCTGACTGGCGGGCTGGTGGCGCTGTGCGGTGCGATTGTTGGAGCGCTGGCGCTGGTGTAGTTTGCCGTAAACGTACGGATAGCCGGATGGAGTGTCGGGCGGCGGCTACGCCTTACCCGGCACACAACGGACAGGGGGCGGTGGCCCGGCTAAGCGTAGCGCCAGCCGGGAAATTGCAGCTTTATTTAATGTAGGTAAAGGCGGTGGTCACCCGGGACACACCGCTCACCCGGCTGGCGATATCCGCCGCCGCGCGGCCTTCACGGTCGGTCACCAGTCCCATCAGGAAGACTTCGCTGTTTTCCGTGGTCACCTTCACGTTCGATGATTTGACCTGATCGGTGCTCAGCAGCTGCGAACGCACCTTGGTGGTAATCCAGGTATCAGAAGAGGCGGTGCCTAAACCAATCGGCTGGCCCTGGCGCACTTCGTTAAACACTTCCGTGGTTCCTTCCACACCCATGGCGATTTGCTTGGCGCGGGCAGAGAGATCCGGCGTCGGCGACTGACCGGTCAGCAGGACTTTGCCCTGATAAGCGGTAACGTTGATGCGGGCCTGTTTCTTAATCTGTTCATCTTTCGACAAGGCGCTATTGACGCGCAGTTCCAGGGTGCTGTCATCGACCTGGGTTCCCACCGTACGCGGGTCCGTTGCGGCTTTAGTGCCGACTGCTGCCGTTCCGACTACCGCGGCGGCAACGCAGCCCTGCAGCAGTAGTGCTGAAAGCAGGATGGCGAGGGGCGAGAGAGCCTTCATGTGTTCTCCTTAATCGTCCTGGTGTGGAAAAAGAGTGTTATCTATCAAATCGCACAGACAGTTGACGGTCAGCATATGCATCTCCTGGATACGCGCGCTGCGGTGTGAGGGGATGCGGATTTCGACATCCTGCTGACCTAACAGGCCCGCCAGCTCACCGCCGTCATAGCCGGTTAACGCGACGATGGTCATGTCGCGGGTCACGGCGGCTTCCACCGCCTTGACGATGTCCCGACTGTTACCGCGCGTGGAGATTGCCAGCAGCACATCGCCAGCGTGTCCCAGGGCGCGCACCTGCTTGGCGTAAATCTCGTCATGCAGGCGATCGTTAGCGATGGCAGTTAAGACCACATTATCGGTGTTTAGTGCAATGGCGGGTAAACCAGGGCGTTCCGTTTCAAAACGATTAATCATGCTGGCAGCAAAATGCTGTGCGTTGGCGGCGGAAGTGCCATTACCACAACAGAGGATTTTGTTGCCGTTGAGCAGGGACTGCACGAGCGTCATCGCCGCCCGGGAGATGGCGTCCGGGAGTGCTTCTGCTGCGGCAATTTGGGTTTGAATGCTTTCGGTAAAGCAGGCTTTGATTCTGTCGAGCACGGGATCCCTTACTTCTGGTATTACGCTATTCGCCAAAGGCGTTTTTTAGCCATTGGATGTCGTTTCCGGTGAAGGCTACCACATCGAAACGGCAATCCACAGTCTCAAAGCTCCCATTCTGTCGGCAGAGCCACAAACGGGCGGCTTTAAGCAGGCGTTGCTGTTTTTGCGGGGTGACGCTGGCCGCCGCGTCACCGTACAGAGCGCTGCGGCGATAGCGCACCTCGACAAAGACGGTGACGGCGCCGTCGCGCATAATGAGGTCAATTTCGCCGCCACGCTCGCGAGCGTTGGCGGCAATAAAACGCAGGCCCTGGCTTTCCAGCCAGCGGCGAGCACGGTTTTCCCATGCATCGCCGGTCTGTTTGCTTAGCTGGCCGGGACGATTTGTCCCTGCTGGTATTTGAGCCATGACAGTTTCCTGGTAATCACGCAGTCCTGAGTCGCCGTCAGATCGCCGGTATTCCCGTTCAGCTCGAAGCCCGGCGTCTGGCGCATTTGCGTGAAGTGGTTTGCCAGCGACCAGGCGTCAGCGCCCATCGCATACAGACGCGCCAGCGAGTAGTCATTGCGCACCGCAGACAGCGCCTGCTGCATCAACGCCGGGTTGCTGCCAGCCAGCATCGGGATTTCGCTATACTGCAGGCCTTCCATCTCCAGACGGAAATCCGGACCTGCGGTGCCCTGTGCGCTGCGCGAACTGGCGTACAGGGTGACATTGCTCTGGCTGCCGTTGCGCATCGCGATCATGGGTTTGATATAGCCAATCTGTTCCGGGGTGGCGAGGATATAGGCCGCGTCGACGCTGCCGCCGCTGCTAACCGGCATTTCATCCGCTGTGCCGAGGACGCTGTTCTGCGCTGATGGCAGGGTGGAGACCGGGGTGCCGCTCAGCGCAATGCCCCCTCCGCCGTTAACGCCGGCGCGCAGCTCCGCCGTGGAGCCAAAACGCTGCTGCAGGACGCTGGCGCCGCCCAGCTTCAGCCACTCGTCGGCAAACGCGTTGACCACACGATCGCCCAGCGCGCCGCGCGGAACCAGCAACAACGGCGTCTGTTTACCCTGTTGATGGATGTGTCGGGCGGCGTCACGCGCTTCGTCTTCCGGTGACAGCGCGAAATAGCAGATATTAGCGCGGCCTTCGACCTTCTCCGGCTGGTTGAGCGCCAGCACGTTGAGCGGCGTATTGCTCTTGAGAACATCTTCGACATTCTCTTTCAGCAGCGGCCCGACGACCAGGGTGGCGCCGTCCTGCTGAGCCTGGGCAAGGAGCTGGCCGATCGGCTGGCTGGTGGTATCGTAAATTTTCAGTTCCGCAGAGGGATTGGCGGCGGTGGCGACCACTGGCTGCGGCTGTGCGGCCGGGGCGGTGACCGGCTGGGTGACCGGGGACGCGGTGGTCTGCGGCGTGGTGGTCGCTGCCGGCGCCTGAGCCGCCGGCTCCGCCGCTGGCGTTGCCTGAGTTTGCGCCGGGGCCTGCACCGGTTCAGCGCGACTTCCGGCAGCCGTCAGATCGCTAATTTCCGCCTGCGACGGGCTTACCACGTCATCGTTACCGGACGTGTTCGCCGCCTGAGCGACCTGAGCGGGAACCGCGCTGCCCGTCACCGACGGCGCACCGTTTTTGGCGGCTTCGAAGCCCTGCTGGATGGTGCGGCCGAAGATCGAGGCCTGGCCGTTCAGCGGCAGGAAAAGCGCAATCTTGTTGATGGAGGCGGGCTTATAGTTTTGCATGTTCACCAGCGCCGTTGGCAGCATTTTGGCGCCAGGGTTTTGCGGGTAGCGCGTCTGCCAGTCTTTGACGCCGGCTTTCAGCAGCGTGGGATCGTTGCGGTTGTCAAACCACATCCGCTGCAGATCCAGCCAGCCCTGGAGGGTGTTTTCATCGGCATTGATCACCAGCGCATTGGCCTGATCCTGGGTCATCGCAGTCAGCGCTTGCCAGGTCGCGTCAATATTTTGCTGGCGCTGTTTGGCATCGCTCAGCAGCGGCTGCTGGGCGATTAAGGCGCGCAGCAGAGTCACCGAGGGTTTGCCCTGGCTGGCATCGATTTGCGCCTGCCAGTAGCGCGCCTGCTGAGGCTGCTCCAGGCTTGCCGGGTCAAGCTTAGCCAGCAGAGTACGGGCCCCCTGATAGTCGTTCTGCGCCAGCTTTACTTCTATTGCCAGCAGTGACTGTTCACGGGCCTGGGTGCTGTCCAGGTTTGACGGCAGCTGGTTAAACAGGTCGATGGCCTGCTGCTGCTTTCCTTCCTGCAGCAGTGCACGAATGGCGAGTAATTGCCAGTTGGTCTTGCTATCATTCGTGCTTTGCTGCATCTGCTGCAAGTAGAAACTGGAGTTGGCCTGCGACGTACCCTGCATAAACGCCGTGCTTTGATCCTGCGTGTGGGTGCCGCAGCCAGCAAAAAGAAGAGTCGCCAGCAATACGGGCAGACAGCGCGCGGGCTTAGAACGAAGAAATGTTGACGGTACCATAAGTGTCCAGTGATATTTTTTTGGCTCAATGCTCAATATTAAATCGGCAATACGGACGAGACAATGAAACAACACGAATCAGCGGATAATTCTCAGGGGCAGCTCTATATTGTGCCCACTCCGATAGGAAATCTGTCTGATATCACGCAGCGCGCACTGGAAGTGTTGCAAGCCGTTGATTTAATTGCTGCGGAGGATACCCGCCACACCGGTTTGCTGCTGCAACATTTTGCGATTAACGCCCGTTTATTTGCGCTTCACGACCATAACGAGCAGCAAAAGGCGGAAACACTTCTCGCTAAACTGAAAGAAGGGCAAAACATCGCGCTGGTCTCCGATGCGGGCACGCCGCTGATTAACGACCCAGGCTATCATCTGGTGCGTACCTGCCGCGAAGCCAATATCCGCGTCGTGCCGCTGCCGGGTCCTTGTGCGGCTATCGCCGCCCTGAGCGCCGCTGGCCTGCCTTCCGACCGTTTCTGTTATGAAGGCTTCCTGCCGGCGAAATCGAAAGGCCGTCGCGATACCCTTAAAGCGCTGGAAGAAGAGCCGCGCACCCTTATCTTCTATGAGTCGACCCACCGGCTGGTGGAGAGTCTGGAAGATATCTGCGCGGTACTGGGAGAATCTCGCTATGTGGTGCTGGCCCGCGAGCTGACCAAAACCTGGGAATCGATCCACGGCGCGCCGATTGGCGAGCTGGTGGCGTGGGTCAAGGAAGACGAAAACCGTCGCAAAGGCGAGATGGTGCTGATCGTCGAAGGCTTTAAGGCGCAGAAAGAGGCGCTGCCGGCGGCCGCGCTGCGTACCCTGGCGCTGCTGCAGGCGGAACTGCCGCTGAAGAAAGCCGCCGCGCTGGCCGCGGAAATCCACGGCGTGAAGAAAAATGCGTTGTATAAGTATGCCCTGGAGCAGCAGGGGGAGTGATCCTGTAGACCCAATTGAAGTCTGGCAAGCAGCCCTTCAGATAGTGAAGAGCTGCTTGAGCGTCCTCCTACATGTCGGAAGAAATGTCGGAAGAAAAGTGCAGATTCACTTGCGATACCAATGCTGAGTTTTCGCACCGCTAAGCGCAATCACACTATCTTCAGTTCCACCTTTTTGCTGCTTAACGCTGCACGGTCATTTTCGCTAATGCCGTCGTCGGTGATCACGCAGTCTATTTTTTCCATCGGCAGTACCTGGTTAAAGCCCCGGCGATTGAATTTGCTGGCGTCGAGCACGGCGATCACCTGATGCGCGGCGGCGGCCATCACGCTGCTGATGGAGTAACCTTCGTTAAAGGTGGTGATACCGTTGGTGGCGTCGATACCGTCGGCGCCGACAAACATCAAATCGGCGCAAATTCCCTGCAGCGAACGTTCGGCAATTGTGCCGTGCATCGAATGCGTTTTGTGCCGCACGGTACCGCCGCATACCACCAGGGTGATGTCTTTATTTTCCGCCAGGGTAAACGCGGCGGGCAGGCTGTTGGTGATCACGGTGATATTGGTCATCCGCACCAGCGCCTCGGCAATCAGCAGGGTTGTGCTGCCGCTATCGAGGATCACCGTCATACCTTCACGGATCATTGCCGCGGCGGCCTGGGCGATGCGCTTTTTGGGATCGCTGGCAAGCTGATAACGATCTTCCAGTACCACTTCCTGATTTTCGGCGTCGGTCAGGTCGCTGCCCGCACGGGCGGCGCCGCCGTGAAAACGGGTTAACAGCCCTTTCTCTTCCAGTAAGCGGAGATCGGCGCGAATCGTTACCTCAGAGATGCCAAAGAGATTCGAAAGGTCTAGAACCAATACGCTACCCTGCGTATTCACCATATCGACGATTTTGTTCCTTCGTTCAAATGAGTTCATCTTGATTTGCCTGATAATTAACTCATCTCAGTGTAATCGAAGGGTAACGAAAGTTGAACGATAATTTTCGAAAGGTTTGATGAGCCAGCGCCGAGGGCTGGCTCGGGCGGTCAGGAGAGTTTGAGCAGGATTTTGCCCTGCATCGGCGCGCCGTTGAGCGCCTGCACTTCACGCGCAAAGCTCTCCGCGTCACCGCGGTGGGCGATCAGCGGCGCCAGCTGCAGGCGTTTTTCTGTCAGCAGGCGGGTGGCCGTTTGCCACTCTTCTCCTGGCCACGGGCCAGAGTAGTTCATCCAGCTACCGACAATATTCAACTCCTTGCGCAGGATCTGCCCGAAGGTGGCGGCCGGGAGGGTTAAATCGTGATGGAGCGTGCCGACCAGCGCCAGCTGCGCCCGCGGCCCGGCGGCTTCAATCGCTAATGCGACGGTCTGCGGCGTACCGGCGGTCTCGAGGACTAACTGGTCGAACTGAATGGCTTCCAGCGCCTGCTGAATCGCCTGGCCGCTCATCTCGCGGCTGTTGAACACACGGGTTGCGCCAAGGGTTTTGGCCAGTTCCAGTTTCTGCGGATTGATATCGATCGCCGTGACGCTGTTGGCGCCCAGTTCGCGGGCGCACTGCAGCGCCAGCAGGCCAATGGTGCCGGCACCGATAATAATCACGTTTTTACCTTCGCAGCCCTGCGCCAGATGGAAAGCGTGCAGGCCGACGGTTATCGGTTCGATAAACGCGCCGTCATCAATTGGCATCTGGTCCGGCAGGCGGAACAGGTTGGCGCGCTTTACCACCACATATTCGGCGTTGCCGCCTTCGCTGCGTGAGCCGACGAACTGATACTGTTTACATAAAGAGAAATACTCGCGCTGGCACTGCGGGCACTGGAAGCAGGGCAGCAGCGGCACGCAGGCGACGGCATCGCCGGGCTGCAGGTCGGTTACCGCCGCGCCGTAGGATTCCACATAGCCGCTGAATTCGTGTCCCAGCGTAATAGGGTAGTAATGCGCGCCTTTGGCGAAAATGCGCGGGATATCAGAGCCGCATAATCCGGAACTGACTACTTTGACCAGGACATCGTTTTCCGTTTGCAGCTTAGGGATAGGGCGTTCTTCAACGCAGACGTTCCCCTCAGCATGGATTACCACTGATTTCATAACATTCTCCAGCTATAAGATTGAGGGGAGCGAACGCTCCCCTTTTAGATCAAGACATGCCTGTACTTTGTTGCGGGGCAGCGCTTTTTTCTGCTTTTTCCGCCGCGATGAAGCCGCGAGCGCGACGCCAGGTTAGTAAAACGCCGGCCAGATAAATGATACCGATGACCGCGAAGCCAACCACATTTTGCCAGGTAAAGAGCTGGATCAGCAGCCAGGTAATCGGCGAACCACCCTGGTCCATTGAGGCCACCATGCCGCCGGCTTTCAGGGCCCCGGCGTTTGCCGCCAGCTGGGTGTGCAGGCCAATCGTCTGGGTGGCGATCCACAGGGTGATACCCATAATGATGACCCCGGAAATCAACGTGCGGAACAGGTTACCCTGATGTACCGCCACTGCCATTGCCACGAAGAAGCCGATGGTGGCCAGGTCGCCAAACGGCAGAACCTGGTTGCCAGGAACCACGACGGCGATAAGAATGGTCAGCGGGATGAAGATCAGGCTGGCCGAGACCACCGAGGTATGGCCGAGCAGCAGCGCCGGGTCGAGACCAATCAGGAACTCCTGGCCGCCAAATTTGGCCTGCAGACGCTTACGCGCCTGTTTGGCTATCGGCGTAAGGCCATCCATAATCGGCTTGATCACCCGTGGCATCAGCAGCATCACCGCTGCGGTTTTCACCGCCAGCTGAAGAATGCCCTTCAGGTCGTAACCCGCCAGCGCGCCAATCACCAGCCCCATGACGAAGCCAACGGTAACCGGTTCACCGAAGGGACCGAAGCGTTTCTGAATGTCATCGGCGCTAAAGTGAATGCGGTTAAGGCCGGGGATCTTGTCGATGATGGTATCCACGAGGACAGCAACCGGCCCTAAATACGCCGAACTACCGTGGGGTATCGCAATACCCTCAAGGCCGAAGAAATCGCGGGTATCTTTGGCAAACCAGTCGCCCAGCTTATACACAAAGGCGGCATGCACCACCACGCCGAGAATACCTATCCAGTACGACCCGGTAGCGATGTGCAGCATCGCGCCGGTAAAGGTCATATGCCAGATGTTCCAGATATCGACGTTCACCACGCGGGTCATACGGGTAACCAGCATCACGATATTGACCACGATGGCCACCGGGATTGCCACCAGGGCGATTTGCGACGCCCAGGTCATCGGTGATGAACCCGGCCAACCGATATCGATCACATGAAGATTAATCTGGAAATGCTCCGCCATCGCCTTTGCCGCCGGGCCGATGGAGTCGAGCATCAGGCCAATGACCAGCCCGATACCGACGAAACCGATCCCGATATGCAGACCAGATTTAAAACAATCCCCGAGCTTCATCCCCAGTAATTTGGAGAAGATAATGATCACGATCGGCAGCATCACCGTCGGACCAAGATCGAGGATATAACGCATGATTTCGCTAAACATGGCGTTTACTCCGCGAGGATGCCGAGGATTTTCTGTTGTAAGGCTTCAATGCCGACGCCCGAAACGAACGGCATGCCGTGCACCACCGGAATGTCGCCGAAGGTTCGCTCCACGCGTGCGGTGGTGCAGATAAGATCCGCCCCGTCCATGTAGGTTTCGATTTCATTGACCCGGCACTGCACCAAATCCAGTTCAATATTGTGGTCTGCACATAGCTCTTTAATCTCTTCAGCCGCCATCGTGGAGGTGGCGACGGCACCGCCACAGGCGACGATAACTTTACGTTTCATAGGGTACCCCTTTTATTATCAGTATCTTATGAAGCCACGGCGTTAAGCTCGGGCTCAAGGATAAATTGCTGGAACCGCACCGGTAGCTGATCGTCGGAAGCGGCGAGCAGTGCCTCCAGCGTGTGCGGATTTTGTAGCTCACTAAATAACCGGCGCAGCAGCTTCAGCTGTGCCGCCGGGTTTTCAACAATCAGCGCGATGATGAGCGAAACATCGATTTCGCCGTCGTCGTCAGCGCGCTGAAAAGGGACCGGCATGTCCGGACGTATCAGGTAAATGGCCGGCGATTTCGCGTGAACCGCTTCGCAGTGCGGGATAGCGACAGCGTGTTGTTCCAGGGCGATGCCGGTGGGAAAAGTCGCTTCGCGTTCGAGCAGGGCGGCGGGATAGCTGTCATGTACGACGCCTCGCGCCAGCATCTCTGCGCCAATGTGTTCCAGTGCCTGTTGGCTGGAACTGAAATGAATGCCGGTACGAACAAACAGTTGACTCATATATCCTCTTAACTTCAGGCGGTTTCAGAAGAACAGCCGTAGCGATAGGCACGCAGGACATCCTGGATTTTGTCGAGGATCAGCGCGTGCGGCTCGGCGTTCAGTTCATTCAGCGACAGTCGTTCAAACTGCACCGGCATATACTGGCTGATAAGCCCCAGCGGCAGCTTAGCGTCGGTCAGATTAGCGATAAGTTTCTCAACGCTCTGGCGAATACGCGGATGCGGCCAGTAATAACGGATACGGTCGGAAAGGCTGAAGTGGATATCGACCATCGCCTGGCTCCAGGTGGGGCGATAGTATTTTTTCCAGTAGCCCGGCTCGTTAAGCATCACTTCGTCGATCACCTCCATCACGCGGCTGCGAGACTCCGGGGCGATCAGCTCATTTTCCATTTGGGCGAGGGCAAAGATGGCTTCACGCAGGGCAAAGGTGAGCGCCGGGCCGACTTTCAGAATGGCGAAGTGGTCGCGGACCAGCGCACGATAAGCCTGGCGGGTTTGGTAGTCGGTGGAGTGCGCTTCGTAGACCATCGGGGTGCTTTCGATCCAGGCGGAAAGCGCTTTCGCTTCCTGCGGCTGGTAATGAATGATTTGCGTATGGTCAAACTCCACGCCTGGCTGCACGACGATGGCGATCACGCGTTCCAGCGCGGCGTCGAGGCCCAGCTTGCGGAAGGCGGCTTCATGGGTTTCGAGCGTCGCGGCGGCATCCTGCGCCCGGGTGACATGTACGCTGCCGATGGTGCTGGCCTCACCGCCGGGAACCGGAACTTCGGTTCCGATGACGTAGGTCAGGTGGCGCTTTTGCTCAGCGCTGGCGGTCTCTTCGGCAGCCTGACACAGGCGGGCGGCGCGCTCAGCAACCACACCAGGATCCAACGGCACCGGATCGTCAGCACAGGACATTGACGCATCAAGATGGATTTTGCTAAAGCCGGCGGCGACGTAGGCCTTGATCAGGTCGATTGATTTTTCCATCGCCACGGCTGCTGGTTCATCTTGCCAGCAGTTCGGCCCGAGATGATCGCCGCCAAGAATAATGCGCTCAGCCGGGAAACCGACGGTACGCGCGATGTTGTAGACGAAGTCGCGGAAATCGGCCGGCTGCATGCCGGTGTAGCCACCAAACTGATTTACCTGGTTGGACGTCGCTTCGATCAGCACCTTGTTGTTGGTCGGCAGATCGAAACGTAACGCCGCTTCGATAACCAGCGGATGCGCTGAACACACTGAACAGATGCCGATATGTTCGCCGGACTTGTGGCGAGAGATAATTTCTTTCATTTACAACCTCCGTTTTCTTTCGAATATATTCGTTATGTTTTGTTTTGGTCGCAAATGGCTTTGTTTTGAATTGTGATCTGTATCGATAAATAGTGATGTAACGCAGTGAAAGGTGTCGTCTTTCGAGACAAAAACGCCCTGACCAGGAAGGCAGGGCGTTTTTAATTGATTGAAAATTAACTAAATAGTCGGGAGAGCCAGCTGCGTTTCGTTTTGACGGTTTCCTGAGAGACCTGCTGCGGCTGGGCGGCAATTTCGCCGAGACCGGCGTTAAAAGCGTCGCCAATGGCTTTTAACGCCTGCTGCGCATCGTTGCCGCTGGCCATAAAGTGCAGACGATGACCCTGTTTGGCACCCAGCGATACGACGCGCATCAGATTTTTGGCATCAACAATCGCGGAGCGCGTATCCAGGTTTTCGACCTGGATTTGCGATCGCCACTGCTTGACGGCTTTCACCAGCACCGCGCTGGGGCGGGCATGAAGACCGTGCGGATTGCGCAGGGTAAAGGTGGCCTCTTCGTCAAAATGCGGCGCGGGTTGCGGTTCTTCGCCTGCCGGCAGAGGGATATCGCCAGCGAGAATTTCCAGCACCGCCTGAGGGGTATCGGCGCGCGTCAGCGCCTCAGGCACCCGATCGTCGCCCAGGGCATGGGTGAGCTGGCGCAAAATATCGAGATGCTCATTGTCCTGAGCCGCAATACCGACAATCAGATAGGCGGTTTGCTCCTCACCCCAGTCAATCCCCTGCGGACAAGCCAGCACCTTAACGCCCGTTTTGAGCACTGCGTCGCGACTGTGCGGCGTACCGTGGGGAATGGCGATGCCGTTGCCCAGATAGGTGCTGATTTGCTCCTCGCGCTCGCGCATGCCTTGCAGATAGGCTGCTTGCGTATGTCCGGCCTGAGTCAGGGCTGCAACGACACGCTGTAGCGCCTCGTCTTTCGTTTTGACCTGACGATCGAAACAAATATCGGCAGAAGTCAGTTGCATAGCGTGCTCCTTATTTCATGGCGCCAGCAAGAGCTGTCGCTTTGTCAGTGCGTTTTTGCCACAGCCGCCAGCATCCCAGCATAAGTGCGCCGCAGGCGGAACCGGCGAGAATGCACAGCACCCACATCAACGGTTTGCTGACCAGCGGCAGGATTAAGAAGCCGCCGTGCGGTGCCGGAACCTGAATATGCAAGCTGTAGCTGAGTACCGCAGAAATTGAGGAGGCGATCATCATCATCGGGATCACCCGCAGTGGATCCTTGGCGGCGAAGGGAATTGCACCTTCGGTAATGTGCGTGCAGCCGAGGATATAGTTGACCATCCCGGCGGCGCGTTCTTCCTCGCTAAAGCCTTTCGGAAAGAACGTGGTCGCCAGGGCGATGACCAGCGGCGGCGTAATGCAGGCGGCAGACACACCGGCCATAAAGAAATAGTTACCTTGCCCCAGCAGCAGCGTACCGGTGACATAGGCCGCTTTGTTGACCGGCCCGCCGAAATCGAAGGAACACATTGCGCCGACCACGATCCCCAGCAGGATGGGGTTGGCTTCCTGCAGAGAACTGAG
Organism: Klebsiella sp. PCX; assembly: GCF_021869705.1. Classification (NCBI taxonomy): domain Bacteria; kingdom Pseudomonadati; phylum Pseudomonadota; class Gammaproteobacteria; order Enterobacterales; family Enterobacteriaceae; genus Klebsiella; species Klebsiella sp. PCX. The sequence goes on along the minus strand of NZ_CP091527.1, from coordinate 4,559,070 downwards.
CCAGTTCATCATGCCATTGTTGATCGCTGCCACCGGCTGGCCGAGCAGGACCATCATCACGCCAATCACCAGGACGCCGATCAGCGGCATAATGAAGATCGACTTCAGCCCTTCGTACTGCCGCGGCAGACCGTCGAGCAGATGACGGATCAGCAGCATAAAATACCCAGCTGCAAAACCGGCGATGATCCCACCGAGGAACCCGGCGCCGGTGGCGTTCGCCAGCAGGCCGCCGACAAAACCGGCAACCATACCCGGGCGGCCAGATATCGACCAGGCAATGTAGGCGGTAAACACCGGCACCATGATCGAGAACGCCTGCTGACCGACTTTCATCAGGGTGGCGGCAATCACGTTATACTGCGGTGAATTCGGATCGGCGGAGTAGATGCCCCACAGGAAAGAAACGGCGATTAAGATCCCGCCGGCGACAACGAACGGCAGCATGTTGGAAACGCCGCTCATCAGATGTTTGTAAATCTGTCGGCCGAAGGATTCTCGCTCATATTTCTCGGCGGGATCCGTCGTCGCGGAGAGTCCCTGGCGACGCTGCGCCTGACCGTTAACGACTTTATTAATTAATTCCGCCGGATGGTGAATGGCTTCTTTAACCGGCACCTCGATAACGGGTAAGCCATTAAAACGTTCGGCATTAACATCTTTATCGGCAGCGATAATTACGCCATAAATATCCTTCAGGTCTTCCGGCGTAATGGCATTTTCTACGCCGGAAGCGCCATTGGTTTCGACTTTTATTTCAACGTTTAATTTTTTCGCTGCGGTTTTTAAGGCCTCTTCAGCCATAAATGTATGAGCAATACCTGTAGGGCAGCCGGTAACGGCAATAATTTTTTTCATAATCGGACCTTTATAATTGGACGATCTGAAGTTGTTGTAATAATTCTTGCGTACGGTTTAATTTGCCAAGCCCGGCGGAGGCGGCAACATCGGCGCCGGTGGCGCTGGCCAGCGCCAGCGCCTGGGGAATATCGTCTGTGTTAAGCCATTGGCTGAGGAACGCGCCCAGCGCGGCATCGCCAGCGCAGGCCGAGCTGACCAGCTCGATTTTCGGGGCCGAGCAGAACCACAGCTGCTCGCCATTCGAAAAGTAGAGTCCTTGCGCGCCAAGGGTCAGCAGCACGTTACGGGCCCCGAGCTGGTGGAGCGTTTGCATTGCTTCGCGTACCCGCCGTGGGTTGCTGACATCCAGACCAAAGATCTCTTTCAGCTCGTCGTCATTGGGCTTAATCAATAGCGGACGCCACTCTAACAGCTGGCGCAGCACCGGGTGGCTGATATCTAAGATGACTTCACACCCTTTTTGCTGACACAGCACTAGAATCTCGCTATAAAACCGGCTCTCTATTCCCGGTGGCAGACTGCCGCTGATAACTAAATAATCACCAGGCGCGACGCACTGTAAATGATGAAGAATTTGTTCTTTTCCTTCATCGTCAATCCGCGCGCCGGGATTTACCAGTTTGTATTCATCGCTGCCGTCGTTAATAAAGATATTAATACGGGTGGGTTCAGCGACCCATGCCGGCGTGACGTTAATATGCTGTTTGCGTAGTTCCTCAACGATATAGCGGCCGGTAAAACCGCCGAATATGCCCATAACATGGGTTGGCTGCTGGTAATGATGTAATACCAGCGAGACGTTAACCCCTTTACCATTCGGGCAATATTCCGTCTGCCGGGTGCGGTTGACTGCCGCCGGCTGGAGCGGATCGCAAAAGATATTCATATCAATCGCGGTATTCAGTGTCAGGGTGTGGATCACGACAAGGCTCCTTCGATTCGCTGATTACAGTTGTCCTTCGCAGCCACAAACGTGAATCACTTTGCGAACGACCTCTTTCATTGCCGCTTTCGCCGGTTTCATATAGTGGCGAGGATCGTTGGCGCCCGGATTTTCCAGGAAGTAGGCTTTCAGTGCATCCGAGAAAGCAATTTTTAGTTCGGTGGCGACGTTGACTTTGCAGACGCCCAGAGAAATGGCGCGGCGAATATCACTATCCGGCAGGCCGGAAGCGCCATGCAGGACCAGCGGAACGTCAACGCGGTCGCGAATAGCCGCCAGGCGCTCAAAATCAAGCTTCGGTTCGGCGGTGTAAAGGCCATGCGCGGTACCGATGGCAACGGCCAGCGAATCAATACCGGTACGAGCGACAAATTCGCGGGCCTGTTCGGGGTTGGTATAGAGCGCATCTTTTGCATCGACCACCAGATCGTCTTCTACCCCGCCCAGACGGCCCAGCTCGGCTTCTACGCTGGCATCATAGCGGTGGCTCAACTCCACTACGCTTTTTACCAGCGCCACGTTCTCTTCGAACGGCGAGTGAGAGCCATCGATCATGACCGAGCGGATCCCTGCCTGGACTTTGCGTGTGATATCAGCCAGATCCTCATGATGATCGAGGTGCAGAGCGAGCGGGAGATCCCACTTTTTCGCCAGATCGCGGGCGATCGCCACCACGTTGCCGGTGCCGGCATAGCTATAGGTACCGGGCGTGCCGGCAAGGATCAGGGGGGAGTGTAGCTCAGCTGCCGTTTCAACGACGACCTGCATAGTTTCGAGGTTATGGATATTGAAAGCCGGCACGGCATAACCCTGTCGTTGAGCTTTCAACAGCATGTTTTTACTGGAAATGATGTACATTTTAGTCCTCTATTTTCAAGTTGTAAGTTATTTGTGTCTAATAACCTTCAATTTGAAAGTAATGTACCGATCGTCTCGGCTTTTAGGTGTGATCAACCGCACACAATGATGAATTGATTTTTAAAATGAAAGTTAATAATATTTTTAATGTTTCTTTTTTAAAGTTTTCGCCGGGAAGGTGTGCTTTTTTAACTATATGATTATTATTGATTATTTTATTTATGGCGGAGTGGGTATACAGCCGCTGTTTGACATTGCACCAGGGAAATTTAAAAATGAAAGTTATTCCAGGAGAAAATAATAAGGCATAAACCGTGGCAAAACCGTCAACCAGCCTGCTGAAAAGGCGCTTGGACATCGCAGAGATCGTTCGTAAGAACGGCGAGATCAAAGTCGACGATCTGGCCGAAATGCTGGCTGTTTCCGGGGTGACAATCCGTAACGATCTCAACTACCTCGAGCAGCAGGGCTACTTGAAACGCTCCTTCGGCGGGGCGATTTACACTGCCCAGGCTGGCGCGCCGGTTGCGGTGACCCGGGAAGCACCGGCCGTCAGGGATAAAGCGCTGGAGACGGAAATGGCTCGCCAGGTGGCGGCGCAGATAGAAGATGGCGAAACGCTGTTTTTAGGTCAGGGTTCTATTTTGCGCAAAGTGATCCCCTTTCTGGCCAACAGAGAAGAGCTTTGCCTGCTGTTAAACGATCTGGGCCATGTCGCGCTGGCGCAGGAGTTTTTAAATGGGGAAACCGTTCTGCTTGGCGGGGTGCTGTCAGGCCAGGGGCGGATTGTGGAGGGCGATCTGGCGCTGAAGGCGTTAGGCCATTACCGCCCTTCACGTGCCCTGATAGCGGTGGATCATATTGCCGAAGACGGCACGCTGAGCGTGCGTAACGAGGTCACAGCACATTTACTAAACGAGGCTGTCGCCCAGAGTAAACGAGTCATTGCGATTGTCGCGTCCCGACCAGTCTATGGCGAGAAACGTTATGCTGTGGGTGAATTGCAACAGATCAGCAGCGTCGTGACCCCGCAGGTGGTCGCGGCAGAGTACCATGCCTGCTTCCTCGCTGCGGGTTTGACCAACAGCTATACCAACAATGAATGCCTGACATGGCTCAACACGGCTTTGCATAAGACAAACCAGGAGCGGTGATGAACGTAACCATTTGCACCATCGGCGAGCTGCTGGTGGAGTTTCTCGCCAAGGAAGAGAATCAGGGTTTTTCCCGCCCCGGTGAATTTTGGGGGCCCTATCCGAGCGGGGCGCCGGCAATCTTTGCCGATCAGGTAGCTAAGCTGGGTTTTGGTTCCGTGCTGTTTAGCTGCGTGGGCAGCGACGCCTTTGGTGAGATGAACATTGCGCGGCTGGAGAAAGACGGCGTTAACGTCAACGGTATCGCCATGCTGCAGAAAGCGACCACCGGTAGCGCCTTCGTCAGCTATCGTAGTCAGGCGCAGCGCGATTTTATTTTTAACATGCCCAATAGCGCCTGCGGTTTACTGACCGCCGACCACATTGATGAGGCGCTGCTCAACCGGTGTCAGCATTTTCACATTATGGGATCGTCGTTGTTCTCGTTCCGTATTATCGATGCGATGCGTAAAGCGATTGAAAATATAAAAGGCCGCAACGGGACGGTGTCGTTCGACCCCAATATTCGCAAAGAGATGCTTAACATCCCGGAGATGTCGCAGGCTTTTGAATATATCCTCGACTACACCGATATCTTCCTGCCGAGCGACGGCGAGCTGGATTACTTTGGCCTCAATCCGGAGCGCAATGAGCAGGTCCTGGTTGATAAGCTACTGAAACGCGGCGTGAAGCATGTGGTGATTAAACGCGGGCCGCGTGGCGCCAGCTACTTTAGCGCCAACGAGACACACCATGTCGCCGGCTTCAACGTGCCAGTGGTGGATCCGACAGGCGCCGGGGACTGCTTTGGCGCCACCTTTGTCAGCCTGTTCCTCAATGGCGCCACGCCGCAGGAGGCGCTGAGATGGGCAAATGCCAGCGGCTCGCTGGCGATTAGCCAGCGTGGACCGATGGAAGGTACCTCGACGCAGGCGCAGATCAGCGCTTTTCTTGCCGCACAGCACGCTTAATCAACAAGCCCGGATAAATCCGGGCTGAAGGGGAGTGGGCTGCCAGTGTCGCGATCAGGTCACCGGCGCCGGGTTAAACACCGCCAGTTGGTTATGCAGACCCCATTGATCGGAGAAGGTTTTCTTGCGTCCGCTGGCGACGTCGAGAATAAATTCGAACAGCTTCAGCCCCACCTCCTCAATCGTCTCTTCGCCGGTGGCGATGGTGCCGGCGTTAATGTCCATTAAGTCATACCAGCGGTTAGCCAGCTCGGTGCGAGTCGCCATTTTTATCACCGGTACCGCCATCAGTCCGTAAGGCGTGCCGCGGCCGGTGGTGAACACCTGCACCGTGATGCCAGAGGCCACCTGCTGGGTGCCGCAGACAAAATCGCTGGCGGGGGTGGCGGCGTAAATCAGGCCACGTTTGGTCGGGCGCTGCCCGGGGGAAAGCACCTCAACGATGGCGCTTTTTCCTGATTTGGCAATCGACCCCAGCGCTTTTTCCACCACGTTGGCCAGCCCGCCTTTCTTGTTACCGGGTGAAGGGTTGGCGCTGCGGTCGGTTTTGCCCATATCGAGATAGTTATCGTACCAGGCCATCTCTTCCAGCAGGCGTTTACCCACCTCTTCGTTGATCGCCCGCGGCGTCAGCAGATGGATAGCGTCGCGGACTTCGGTCACCTCTGAGAACATCACCGTCGCGCCGCAGCGCACCAGCAGATCGGAAGCGTAACCCACCGCCGGGTTGGCGGTCACGCCGGAGAAAGCGTCGCTGCCGCCGCACTGCATACCCACCACCAGTTCAGAAGCCGGGCAGGTTTCCCGCTGACGCTGGTTGAGTTTCGCCAGATGGCGCTCGGCGACCTGCAGAATGTCATCGACCATCGATTTAAAGCCCACGTGCTTTTCATCCTGCAGGCTGACGATACTGGCGCTGTCCACCGGGATGCTTTTGACATCTTCCGTCCCCTGCAGCAGCCGCTCGGGCTGCAGCTTTTCACAGCCAAGGCCAATGACCATCACTTCGCCGCCGAAGTTCGGGTTAAGGGCGATATTGTGGATGGTGCGTATTGGTACCACCGCCGCTGGCGCATTAATCGCTACGCCGCAGCCATAGAGGTGATTCAGACCCACCACGCCGTCGACGTTGGGATATTTCGGCAGCAGGTCGCGTTCAATGAGTTTCACCACGTAATCGACCACGCCCGCAACGCAGTGCACGCTGGTGGTGATACCCAGCAGATTTTTGGTGCCCACGCTGCCATCGGCATTGCGGTAGCCTGCGAAGGTATAGCCTTCCAGCGGCGGCAGCGGGGCCGGCACTTTGGTGGCCAGCGGCAGGGTGTTCAACGGCGGGGCGGTGGGCAGCTCCACTAACGACTCGTCAATCCAGCTTCCTTTGGGGATGTCGCGCATTGCCAAGCCAATGACTTCTCCGTAACGGATAATTTCACCGTGGGCTGGGATATCCACCAGGGCGACTTTATGACCCTGTGGAATGTGCTCGATGAGCGTCAGGCCGTCCGGGAAACGCGTTCCGGCGGTTAATCCCCGATCGTTGACAATAATCGCCACATTATCTGTCGGGTCAACTTTTATATAAAACGCGGTAGGCGATTGTTGTCGAATTGAAATATCAGCCATTGTCCAGTTATCTCCAAACAGGTGCTAAAAATATCATTAAATGGTAATTCTGGCGCTGTTAAGCAGAATAATGAAATAAAGCATGTCAGGTGTGTCGGCGTGAAGATGTGATCTGAATCACTCCTTGTCGCCATGGACGCGCGCGGAGGGTGGGGAATCGTAAGAAGTGTGGATTAGCGCCCATAGCTTAAGGCGATTGCCCAACTAAGGCTTTAAAAAATGTGTTTATATTGTGTTTATGCATAGTGTCTGGCGAGTGGGAGCTGACTATACTGAGTCGTGTTTTTGTGACGTCCGATATGCGCATGGTTTGCCTTTTAATCGCGGGTTAATAATTTAGCAGTCACCTAACGAATATTAAAAGATGGTTAATTTGCGATGGGCTTACATTTTCCGGACTCAAGGGCAGGAAATAAAAAAGGACACCCATTCGCTGGTTTATTCTGCGGATAATATTTGGGGTCAGGCGATACGCTTTTCCAGCCTAATGGGGCTCTCTCGCCGGACTGGTGATATAACGAATGAATTGCAGAAGTTAGCAACGATTAACGCAAGGTAAAAATCATGGATAACGCAATTTTCCCGAACAAATTTAAGGCCGCGCTGGCGGCTCATCAGGTGCAGATTGGCTGCTGGTGCGCGCTGGCCAATCCGATCAGCACCGAGGTGTTGGGTCTGGCGGGTTTCGACTGGCTGGTACTGGACGCGGAACATGCGCCGAACGACGTCACCACGCTTATCCCACAGCTTATGGCGCTGAAAGGCAGCTCCAGCGCTCAGGTGGTGCGCGTGCCGACCAACGAGCCCATCATCATTAAGCGCATGCTGGATATCGGCTTCTATAACTTCCTGGTGCCATTTGTCGAGACAGCGGAACAGGCGGCGCAGGCGGTGGCTTCTACTCGCTACCCGCCGGAAGGGATCCGCGGAGTCTCCGTTTCCCATCGCGGCAATATGTTCGGCACCGTGCCGGACTACTTCGCCCAGTCCAATAAAAACATTTCCATTCTGGTACAGATTGAGAGCCAAACCGGGGTGGACAACGTCGAGGCGATTGCCGCGACCGAAGGTGTCGATGGCCTGTTCGTCGGCCCGAGCGACCTGGCCGCCGCGTTAGGTCATCTGGGCAATGCCGCCCATCCTGAGGTGCAGCGCGCCATCCAGCATATCTTCGCCAGCGCGAAGAAGTACGGTAAGCCAAGCGGCATTCTGGCGCCGGTGGAGGCCGATGCGCGGCGCTACCTGGAGTGGGGCGCCACTTTTGTCGCCGTCGGCAGCGATCTGGGGGTCTTCCGTTCCGCAACCCAGAAACTTGCTGATGCCTTTAAAAAATAATCACCAGGATGAAGAGAGAGAACAATATGACAATCAAAGTGGGTTTTATCGGTCTTGGCATTATGGGCAAGCCGATGAGCAAAAATTTGCTGAAGGCGGGTTACTCGCTGGTGGTGTCTGACCGTAATCCGGAAGCGATTGCCGACGTGATCGCCGCGGGCGCAGAGACCGCGGCCACGCCGAAGGCGATTGCCGAGCAGTGCGATGTGATCATCACCATGCTGCCGAACTCGCCGCATGTCAAAGAGGTGGCGCTGGGGGAAAACGGCATTATTGAAGGCGCGAAACCGGGCACCGTGGTGATCGACATGAGCTCTATTGCGCCGCTGGCCAGCCGGGAAATTAGCGAAGCGCTGAAGGCCAAAGGTATTGATATGCTGGACGCGCCGGTAAGCGGCGGCGAACCAAAAGCGATCGACGGCACCCTGTCGGTGATGGTCGGCGGCGACAAGGCGATCTTCGACAAATATTACGATCTGATGAAAGCGATGGCCGGCTCCGTGGTGCATACCGGCGACATTGGCGCGGGCAATGTGACCAAACTGGCCAATCAGGTGATCGTCGCCCTGAACATCGCTGCCATGTCCGAAGCGCTGACCCTGGCCACCAAAGCCGGCGTCAATCCGGATCTGGTTTATCAGGCGATCCGCGGCGGTCTGGCGGGGAGTACCGTGCTGGATGCCAAAGCGCCGATGGTGATGGATCGTAACTTCAAGCCGGGCTTCCGGATCGATCTGCATATTAAAGATCTGGCCAATGCGCTGGATACCTCCCATGGCGTGGGCGCTCAGCTGCCGCTGACGGCGGCGGTAATGGAGATGATGCAGGCGCTGCGTGCGGACGGTCTGGGCACCGCTGACCATAGCGCGCTGGCATGCTACTACGAAAAGCTGGCGAAAGTGGAAGTGACTCGCTAACAAGAAGAGCCCCTGCGCGGCCTGGTGGTTATGCCTGGTGCAACAGTGCCAGACTGCCACGGCGGGGCTAGCATGGACGCGGTATTGATGCCGTTTCCGCGTGTTAACCTCAGTTGCGACGCAGGAAGCGGCGTTTCGCGGCGCGTTTGATAATATTTATCATGCATCGCGCAATATCGTCGCCACCCTGCTGGTCGGGATGACGACAGAAGGATGACAACGGGCGGTAAACCCACTATACTGCGCGCCGAAGCTGACCAGACAGTCGCCGCTTCGTCGTCGTCCCCCTTCGGGGGGAGACGGGCGGAGGGGAGGAAAGTCCGGGCTCCATAGGGCAAGGTGCCAGGTAACGCCTGGGGGGTGTCACAGCCCACGACCAGTGCAACAGAGAGCAAACCGCCGATGGCCCGCGCAAGCGGGATCAGGTAAGGGTGAAAGGGTGCGGTAAGAGCGCACCGCGCGGCTGGTAACAGTCCGTGGCACGGTAAACTCCACCCGGAGCAAGGCCAAATAGGGGTTCATAAGGTACGGCCCGTACTGAACCCGGGTAGGCTGCTTGAGCCAGTGAGCGATTGCTGGCCTAGATGAATGACTGTCCACGACAGAACCCGGCTTATCGGTCAGTTTCACTCCTTAGAAAACCCCGCTTCGGCGGGGTTTTTGCTATCTGAATACCGGACGCAGGATGAATGACTGTCCACGACGCTATACCAAAAGCACGCGGCTTACCGGTCAGTTTCACCTCTTTATGTCAAAACCCCGCTTCGGCGGGGTTTTTGCTATCTGAATCCGTGACGCGAATGAATGACTGTCCACGACGCTATACCAAAAACGCGCGGCGTAGCGGTCAGCTAGCGTTATTTAACCACCTTAGGATTCTGTAGCGTCGGTACCGTAGAATCTTGCACCTGATGAACCTGGCCGATAATCGTGGCGATGCTGCCGTTGCTTAAAGACTCGACGTCTGCGCTGTTATGCGATCCAAAATTAAAGGTCAGACGTTTATCCGTTTTATTCTGCTCATCGCGCATGGTCACGATAAAATAGTAGCTGCCGGCGATGCCGCTCATTCTGCGAATGTCGACAATCACGCCGCGCACTTTAACCCATTTACCCAGATAATCGCTGCTGGCCTTCGCCGGATTGAGAGTAAACGGCTGCAGAAACTGCGCGACGGAATACGTTTGCATCGAAGCGACGGCGTCATCTCCCGGCTGAAATAATTTATCGCCTGCGGAATAAAAGGCTTTAGAGGCCAGGCCGCAGCCGCTTAACAACAATATGAAAAATACCAACGGTAATACACGAAAGCGTAATAACATACCTATCTCCCTATTTATTTTTTTTATGATATCCCTGATTCACTGGATAACGTGATGTGCGCTGATTAAATTAAAGAAAAAGTCACCACTGTCAACTATTTGATCTGCTTCTTTAATTGAAAGTAATGAGTTAATGTTGTTGTATGGAGTGTACGAATTAACATAGTGACCTCATTCATGTAATCAATGTGTTTGGTGTTTTTATTCTTATCACGAATGAAAATAATCTTTAGGTATTATTTTTTACAATTATTCACTCCCGGCTGTAAAATAATAAACCGCTATTTCTGGCAATTTCACATCAGGATAAGACAATGAAATTAATAACCCGTATTGCGTTCGCCACCCTTCTGACCAGCGGTTTCTCTCTGACGGCACAGGCCGCGGACGTGCAGGCGGCGCCAGCGCCAGCGCAGGATCCTATTGTCCAGCACTTAAAACTCACCAGCGATCAGGTGGCGAAAATTAAAAGCCTGCATCAGCAGCTGGAAAATAATGTGCAGCAGATTTCACAGCAAGACATTAAAGATGGCGCGCTGATTAACGTGATTGATTCCGGTAAATGGAATGAGAAAGCGGTGAAGGATCAGCTGGCGGCTTTCAGTAAAATTGATCAACAGGTACGTTATTATCGCGTGAAGTACTATTTTGATGTGAATCAAGTACTAACACCCGAGCAGCGTACCCAGGTGAAAAAAGATCTTGCCGACGCGCTGAGTGAATAATGCCATCGGCCCCTTTCGGGGCCGATATAAGTGGGAAGTCATCAAGGATAGCCGAATAATCCATACTGCAGGTTCAGGCGAGACTTTCTTCATCCCGCAGGCGAATCTCCGCCTCGGCAACAATGGCTTCCAGTTCGCTAAGCATCTCATCATAACCAAAGCTGACGACGCCGACGGTTTCCGGCGGCGTCGGGGCTAGCGGCGTCGGAGACGCCTTTTTTCTGTTTTTCTTCTTACTCACTGACAGACTCCATCACTTCCGTTGTTACACCGGTAAATCTATCAGCAAAGCGCGCAGCGGCGTATCGGCGACGAGGGTAATGTTAGCTTCGTCACGAATAAATGCCCCATCACCACAGGTGAGAGCCTGTTTTGGTTGTTCCTGCGCGATGGCATGGACCGTGCCGTGGATCGACTGCAGGTAGGCGCGTGGCCCATGCAATTGCACGTTGATCTGCTCACCTTTTTCCAGCGCGATATGATAGACCCAGGCTTGCTGGCGAAGCTGGAGGCTATTATTCCCCCCATCCGGTGAGGCCAGCAGCTGTAGCGGCGCGTTGGCGACCTCGATTTTCTGCTGCAACGGGTTTTCCCGCTGCGGGCAGGCATCGAGCCACAGCTGCATCCGCGTTAACGACTGCTCTTTGCTCAGATTATGCTCGCTATAGCTCACGCCAGGCTGGGTGGCGATAAGCAGTGCTTCACCGGCTTTTGCCTGCACGTGGTTGCCGTCGCTGTCGCGATACTCCGCTTCGCCTTCCAGAATCAGGTTCAGGATATCGACTTTTGGGTACGTTCTGGCCTGGAAGGAAGCGCCTGGCGCCAGCACTTCCTGATTGAGAACGCGTAAGGACGCGAAGCCCAGTAATTTCGGGTCGAAGTAGTGGCCAAAGGAGAAGGTGTAGCGGGCCTGCAGCCAGCCGAAGTCTGCTTGTCCGCATTGTTTGGCTGTTCGGGTAGTAATCATGTTCTTGACCTCTCTTTACACTAAATCAATGGTAAAGGTATGGACGCTGTATTGTTAGCCAGATATTCTGCCCGGTATGTTCAAATTTCCTGAATGAGAAAGCGATGGCCAAAGAGAGAGCATTAACGCTGGAAGCGTTACGCGTGATGGATGCGATCGACCGTCGCGGGAGCTTCGCTGCCGCGGCTGATGAGCTGGGACGCGTGCCTTCCGCCCTGAGCTACACCATGCAAAAACTGGAGGAGGAGCTGGACGTGGTGCTGTTTGACCGCTCAGGTCATCGCACAAAGTTCACCAATGTCGGACGGATGCTGCTGGAGCGCGGGCGCGTGCTGCTCGAGGCGGCGGACAAGCTCACCACCGACGCCGAAGCCCTGTCACGCGGCTGGGAAACTCACCTGACGATCGTCACTGAAGCGCTGGTGCCCACGCCGGATCTGTTTCCGCTGATTGAGAAACTGGCGACCAAGTCCAACACCCAGCTGTCGATTATCACCGAGGTGCTGGCCGGTGCCTGGGAGCGGCTGGAGCAGGGGCGGGCGGATATCGTTGTCGCGCCGGATATGCATTTTCGTTCCTCCTCGGAGATTAACTCGCGCAAACTCTATTCGGTGCTCAGCGTGTACGTCGCGGCGCCGGACCACCCGATCCACCAGGAGCCTGAACCGCTCTCTGAGGTCACCCGTGTGAAATACCGTGGCGTCGCGGTGGCGGATACCGCGCGCGAGCGGCCCGTTCTCACCGTTCAGCTGCTGGATAAACAGCCGCGCTTAACGGTGAGCACCATTGAAGATAAGCGCCAGGCGCTGCTGGCCGGGTTAGGCGTGGCGACCATGCCCTATCCGCTGGTGGAGAAGGATATTGCCGAAGGACGCTTGCGGGTGGTCAGTCCGGAATATACCAATGAAATTGACATTATCATGGCCTGGCGACGGGACAGCATGGGCGAAGCGAAGTCCTGGTGCCTGCGCGAGATCCCTAAGCTTTTTGCCGGCAGATAGTCGAGGACGCTCCTCCCGCTAGCGGGAGGAGCAGGAAGATTTAGTATGAAAAGGGTTTTGGATCGGGGCCGAATCGGTTGTTGCCTTCCGTTCCGCGCTGGCAGTTAAAGATCAGAATCACCAGCCAGCCGATGACCGGGATCAACAGCAGCAGCAGCCACCATGCCGAGCGGTCGGTGTCGTGCAGACGCCGAAACTGCACCGCCCACCACGGTAAAAAGACCAGTATGCCATAGATGGTCGTCAGAATGCCTTCGCCGCCCGCCCGCTGCCAGCCCAGCATTTTATCGATGATGCTCAATACGCCGGTCAGGATGAGGTTGACCAGAATAAACATCCAGTACTCTTTGCGCCGCGCACGGCCGCCAAATCCTATATAGTTTTTTAATACCTTGAGATACCAGTCCATTTCTACGCCTCAATTAACCGTCAATCACTTGTTTTTTAAGCGATCGCAATAAGAATAGACGTGAATGAATGGTGGGTAAATATCTGTTTTATGAATTATTGGGCGCCATCACTGGCGCCCGACGGATCAACGGAAGCGCTGGTCGCGACCGTGTGGTTCGCTGAGATCCTGCTGCGGCCCAATGGAGATGATGCCGGTAGGGTTAATGGTTTTATGGCTGCGGTAATAGTGGTGACGAATATGCGGAAGACTCACCGTCTCCGCGATACCCTGCATCTGGTAGATGTCGCGCAGGAAACCGTAGAGATTGAGATAATCGCTGATGCGTCGTTTGTCGCATTTAAAATGGGTCACATACACCGGGTCGAAGCGTACCAGCGTCGTCCACAGGCGAATATCCGCTTCCGTCAGCTGATTGCCCGTCAGGTAACGATGCTGACCGAGGATCTGCTCCAGCCGCTCCAGTGAGGTAAACACCGCATCCACCGCTTCGTCGTAAGCCTGCTGACTGGTGGCAAAGCCGGCTTTATACACGCCGTTATTGACGTTGTCGTAGATCCAGCCGTTCAGCTCATCAATTTGTTCCCGCAGCGCCGGCGGGTAGTAATCCCCGGCTCTGGCGCCCAGGCCATCGAAGGCGGTATTAAACATACGGATGATTTCTGCCGACTCATTGCTGACGATGGTCTGCTGTTTTTTATCCCAGAGTACCGGGACGGTGACGCGGCCGGTGTAGTGCGGGTCGGCGTGCAGATACAGCTGATAGAGAAAATCGTGCTGATAAAGGGTGTCACCGGTGGCTTCCGGGAAGCTGTCGTCAAAGGTCCAGCCGTTTTCCAGCATCAGCGGATGGACCACGGAGACAGGAAGAAAGGGCTCCAGTCCTTTCAGCTTACGCATAATTAACGTGCGATGCGCCCACGGGCAGGCGAGAGAGACGTACAGATGATAGCGATCTTTTTCCGCCGCAAATCCCCCTTCGCCACTCGGGCCGGCCGCGCCATCGGCGGTGAGCCAGTTACGGAAGGCGGAAACGGAACGCTTAAAACGCCCACCGGTGGATTTTGTGTCATACCAGGTATCCTGCCAGACGCCGTCGACTAATTGTCCCATCTTTGTTCCTCCTTCTGACTTCAGATAGCAAAAGCGAGGAGTTGTCTCCTCGCTTTTTTCATTCAGTATAGTGCGCTTACCATTTCTTATTCAGTACACGGTCGATGCTGAATGCGCCCGGTCCGGTAATGGCCAGCAGCAGGTAACCGCCAGCGATGGTCAGGTTTTTCATGAACATCAGAGAGTTCACGCCTTCCGCAAAGTTGCTGTGGAACAGGAACGCGGTCAACAGGGTAAAGCCTGCGGTGAACAGCGCGGTGGTCCGGGTCAGGAAACCGAACAGAATCGCCAGTCCGCCGCCGAATTCAAGGAGGATGGTCAGCGGTAGCAGCGCACCCGGTACGCCCATGGCTTCCATATACTGCTGGGTTCCCGCATAACCGGTGATTTTGCCCCATCCTGCAGTGATAAACAGAATCGGCATCAGAATGCGCGCTACCAGTACACCAACATCTTCTAATTTTTTCATTTCTTACTCCAGAAAACCCAAAGGGCGGCGGTTTTGTTTTTTAGCGCAATCCCGCGTAGTTACACGGTGTTGCTGTCGATGGAGAGGATAGTAGCGAGGCGGAGAGGGAATTGTTAGCAAGGAAAACTGTAGATCTAGTTCAAAGTTTCTGAGTAATCGGCAAGAGGGGGGGGCGAAAGATTCCTGAACGCGATAGATCACTACCGCTCCTGGTATAGGCCTGGCCAGACGGGTAAGAGGACTGGCTGACCGCGGATGGCGGCCAGGAGGCAAGCTGTTACGAACGGCGTTGCGTATCGGGCGGGGAAGTGGCAGAGCGGGGCGCCGGGAAAAGCGCCCGCGCTCCGGGCGGCTAGCGGACTGTCGACTGGCGCAGGATCCCGCGGACCAGCCGCCAGGTACTCCATAAACCCAGTCCGCGTTTGGTCCAGCGCATTAAAAAATGCGGGTGCCGTACGGACCACACGGCCATCAGACCGCTGCCTACCATCAGCCACGAACGTAAACTGAGCAGCGTATGCCAGCCTCGGTCTAAGGGCGCAGTCGCATCCAGCCAGTGGCGGCGACAGGCGCTCAGCTCCAGCCGTTGCTGCTGGATCTGGCGCAGCAGTCGCGCCTTTTGCCGTTCACGCTCCTGTCGGCCATTCATGGTTTATCTTCCTCCAGAAGGGCACGGTCGTTCTCCAGCTCTCTTCGCGTCAGGCGCAGCAGCGTGGAGCGTCGCGCCTTACGTAAGGTAAGGATTCCGACAATCGCGGCGGCGAGTAGCAGCACGACGGTGGTGGCGATCATGACGTGCAGGCGGTACTGAGCGTCAACGGCCCAGATAACCAGCACCAGCAGACTCATGAGGCCAAACGCGGCAAACAGCAGCGTCAGTCCGGTCATGATCAGCAACTGGAAGAGGTTGGCTTTCTCCTCCTCCAGCTCCACGACGACCAGGCGCAGCCGTGTTTCCACCATTTCGACCAGCAGCGTAACGATACGCTGGCCAATGGAGAAGACGCGCTGACCCGGCCCCTGCGTGTGTTGTGTATTCGCCATAATCAGCGACGCGACAGCAGGACACCCAGCACCAGCCCGACGGCGGCGCCAATCCCGACCCCAGTCCACGGATTTTCGCGAACATAATCATCCGCTCGCGCGGCGGTCTCACGAGTTTGACGCAAAATCGCTTCGCTGGTCTCACCCAGGCGGGCGCGGCTCTCTTTCAGCGCGCTCTCCGCTTTACTGCGCAGTTTACCCATCTCTTCTTTCGACTTGTCCGCCGAGGAATTCAGTACTTCCTCCAGGGTGTCCGCCAGCGTTTTCAGTTCTGCACGAAGGTCGTCAGTCACATTCTCTTTAGCCATGTCGTTCTCCTGTAGCGTGGTCCGTATTGCGAAAGTTAATGGTGATTAGTAATCCCGAGACTCCAGCGTTTTCAACTCCTGTTGCGCTTCATTGAGTTTATGCTGGCGTTTGTTGATTTTGTCCGCATCGCCTTTCTTCCGGGCTTCCTGCAGATCGCGCTGACGTTCAGCGATCTCTTCCCGCTGTTTGGCAATTTTTTGCTGATGATCGGCTTTGAGTTTACTGTCGCTGCAGTTCTCCCGTACCTGACGTAGCGCGGTATTTAGCCCATCAATGCGACTTTGATTGTGATGCTTTTCGGCATAGCTGATCTCTCGTTGAATATCCTGCTCTTTTTCCTGGCAGGGAGAGGCGGCTATGGCGCTGGCGCTAAGTGAAGACAGGGCCAGAAGCAGAGCGATGCGGTGTTTCATGGATAGTACCTTCCATTGTCTTAGGGTATACCCGGAGGATAAACCCGTTCCCGTTGGTAAACGTGAATGCGTTGATTCACGCAGGTTTAAGCATAGTAACAAATGCGGGAAACCACCAGACTGCGTTGAAAACGCAGTCTGACGGCCGTTTACCCGAGCCGATGCGGCGCGTCGCGCAGGCGGGATAACCAGGCGGTGGGCGAGTTATCGTCCTCCAGCAAGGCGATAATATAACCATGTGGCAGAGCGCGACCGAGAACCTCTTTCGCCGCCGCGCCCTGGGCGGTGGAATCAAACTTAATTAGCAGGCCATCCTTTTGCGGCGTAATGCTCTTGAAGCGGATACCGTTAGCGTCGAGGTGATGCCAGACGGAGAAACCATCCGGCATACTGACGCCCTGGCCAACCGGACGGATCGCCAGCGTGGCCTCCTGCTGCTGCACCGCCAGCCAGAGCCAGAACAGCGCGCAGAGCAAAAGAGAGCCACCCAGCAGCCAGCTGAGCTGGCGCAGGGAAGGGCGTTTCATGACCATCATCAGCCCCGGCTTCTGTATTTTTTCTTCCACAGCACCACCAGCGAGCCGATCAGTCCGAAGACCAACAGCGCAACCGGCAGGAGCATCAGGCAGGACATCAGCTGATCTTCATACTTAAGGAATACCGGGGTTTTGCCCAGCAGATAGCCCAGCGAGGTCAGGATGAGCACCCACAGCAGGCCGCTCATCCAGTTAAAGAACTGAAAGCGGGCGTTATTGAGACCGGAAAGCCCGGCGATGGTCGGAAGCAGCGTGCGCACAAAGGCGATGAAGCGGCCGATCAGCAGCGCAGAGAGGCCATGCTTATGAAACAGGTGATGCGCGCGCTGATGATAGTGGGAGGGCAGATGCGACAGCCAGTTTTGCACGATCCGTGTGTTGCCTAGCCAGCGCCCCTGGATGTAGCTCAGCCAGCAGCCGAGGCTGGCGGCGGCGGTGAGCAGCAGCAACGTTTCCGGAAAGCCCATCGCCCCTTTGGCGATCAGCACGCCCACGAGCACAAGCAGGCTGTCCCCCGGCAAAAACGCGGCAGGCAGTAACCCGTTCTCAAGGAACAAAATCATAAACAAGACAAAATACAGCATGCCAATCATGGAGGGATTCGCGAGCGTTTCGTAATCCTGAGCCCACAAGGCATTCAATAACTGGGTTAATAGTTCCATTCACGATTCCTGGTACATCGGTTAACGGCACGTCTGAGCGCGTGGCATGTAGGGCGACAAGATTTTTATGAGATTATGGTCGCTGCTTCGGCGCTCTGAACGCTTCCCTGTATAAAACTGAAGTAAGTCAATACCTACTCCCAGAACGGCAAAATGCATCTAATTGTAACAAATCGCCTGACTTTCCGTCAGAGAAATTGCAAGGTGTTGCTCGTTGATTTTGCTGATTGCGGCGATGTGAGGCGAGAGGATTTACACAGGCTGACACTATATATGTTTTGCTTACCTCAGCCTGCCTGGGGAACAGGCGCGCAGGGGCCGCGCGCCGGGAGGATAAAGGCTTATTTCGCGCCGTTGGCCGCCGTATCGAGATGAACCACCGGGTTTTCGGCAAATAAGTAGCGATCGGCATTAAATTCAAAGTCGTCGCTGGTTTCGTTAAACAGCATTTGCTTGGTATTTTCCAGATGCTGCCACATCGCCAGTTTGGCGGCGTTCGGATCTTTTCGCAGTAGAGCCTTCAGGATCTGATCGTGGTCGTCGCACCAGTTATCGACGGTGCGCAGGTCGATATGCTCATGCAGCTTTTTCCAGTACGGGTTATGCACGCGCTGGGTCCACATTTTTTCCACGATCGCCGCCAGGGCGCTATTCTGCGTGGCCAGCGCCACCTGGACATGAAACTGCAGATCCCACTCGGAGTCGCGGAAACACTTCTCGTTGCGCGCTTTCTCCTGAATCTCCATCAGCTTCATGATGTCCTGCTTGGTCACCTGAGTGGCCGCGAATTCGGCGATATTGCTTTCAATAAGCTGCCGCGCCTGCAGCAGCTCAAAGGGGCCATAGTTGGCGAACTCAAGGCTTTCATCGGCCACTTGCTGGTATTTCGGATGGTTAGAGATGACGTGAATGCCCGACCCTTTGCGGACTTCGACATACCCTTCCACTTCCAGCATGATAATGGCTTCACGAACCACGGTGCGGCTAACGTTTTTTTCATCGGCGATAAAGCGCTCGGCGGGCAGCTTATCCCCTACAAGGTAGACACCTTGTTCGATGCGCGTCTTCAGCTCAGCGGCAAGCTGCTGATAAAGACGACGTGGTTCAATGATTTCCATATTCGCTCCCGCAAGATGGCGACAATATTCGATTTGTTATACCACTTTTACGCGATTTCCACCACTGGCAGGGATGAAAAAGCCGCCTGAGAAGGCGGCTTGGCAGGCGATCACCTCAGCATCAGCGTCTCTAACTCTGGGTGGCCGGTTTGCGGCTGCTAAGCGGCGGCGTGTCATCGTCAGCCGGTTTGTTTTTCAGCACCGTCCAGATGACCAGCGCGCCCAGCAGGTCAAAGACCGCCAGTACGGCAAACAGCGGGCTGAAGCCGATGGTGTCTGCCAGCGCGCCGACGACCAGGGCGAACATGGTGCTCGCCAGCCAGGCGGCCATCCCGGTCAGACCGTTGGCGGTAGCGACTTCGTTACGGCCAAAGACGTCGGAAGAGAGGGTAATCAACGCCCCGGACAGCGCCTGGTGAGCGAACCCGCCGATGCACAGCAGGGCAATCGCCACGTACGGGCTGGTGAACAGGCCGATCATCCCCGGGCCAATCATCAGCAGGGCGCCCATGGTGACCACCATTTTACGCGACACGATCAGATTGACGCCGAACCAGCGCTGGAACAGCGGCGGCAGGTATCCACCGACGATGCAGCCGAGGTCGGCGAACAGCATCGGCATCCAGGCGAACATGGCGATCTCTTTCAGGTTAAAGCCGTAAACCTTAAACATGAACAGCGGGATCCAGGCGTTAAAGGTACCCCAGGCCGGCTCGGCGAGAAAACGTGGCAGGGCGATACCCCAGAACTGACGGTTGCGCAGGATCTGCCACGGCGACATTTTCTTCGCGTTATTGGTCTGGTGTTGAGACTCCTGGCCGCCAATGATGTAGTCGCGTTCTTCGTCAGATAATTTCTTCTGATCGCGCGGGTGTTTGTAGAAGATCAGCCAGGCGATGGCCCAGGCGAAGCTCAGCACCCCGGAGATAATGAACGCCATCTGCCAGCTGTGCATGACAATCGCCCACACCACCAGCGGCGGCGCGATCATGGCGCCGATAGAGGAACCCACGTTGAAGTAGCCCACCGCGATAGAGCGCTCTTTCGCCGGGAACCATTCGGAGCTGGCTTTCAGCCCGGCGGGGATCATCGCCGCTTCCGCCGCGCCCACCGCGCCGCGGGCCAGCGCCAGGCCACCCCAGCTGCCGGCGAGGGCGGTCGAGCCACAGAATATCGCCCAGGCGATAGCGAAGAAGGCATAGCCGACTTTAGTCCCCAGAATATCAAGGACATAGCCTGCGACAGGCTGCATGACGGTATAGGCAGCGGAATAGGCTGCAATGATATAGGAGTACTGTTGGGTCGAGATGTGTAACTCTTCCATCAGCGTCGGCGCGGCCGCCGCCACGGTGTTACGGGTCAGGTAGCCCAGCACGGTGCCCAGCGTCACCAGTGCGATCATGTACCAACGTAACCCTTTAATTTTACGCATGTAAACCTCATCGTCTGTAATTTCTCCGCACCAGGTGCGGCCTCTCCTGACGGCGATACGCGGTCGGGAAAGCGAAACGGAGGGTTCAGGAGGGCGGTCCCCTCTGGCCCGAACCTTACCATCAGTTGTTATGTAAAAAGTCGGTATCCATTCCGTATAAGCCGATGCCATCAACACCGGTAAAGCATTCCGTCGGTTTATATGTTGCGACGGCAGAAAGATAACTTGTCATACAACTTTAAAAGTTGAGTGCTGTCACAAAAGTGGGAAAGTTAGTGTGGTCTTTATGACTGGCGAGGAAAGCCAGATACGGCGCGCCCTGGCGAGACGTTTGCCGTGGACAGGCGGTTTTTTTTATCAGCGTTTATTGATCTAACTCACGAAAAACAGTTCGGTCTGTGGAAATTGGTGTGATAACTTTGTCAGCATTGTAGTCAATCATCTGAAAGGCTCCTGTTCCGGAGCGAAGAGGACACACGAATGACACCGTTTATGACCGAAGATTTTCTACTCGATAGCGAATTTGCCCGCCGCCTGTACCACGATTACGCGAAAGATCAGCCTATTTTCGACTACCATTGCCACCTTCCGCCGCAGCAGGTTGCCGAAAATTATCGTTTCAAAAATCTGTATGACATCTGGCTGAAAGGCGATCACTACAAATGGCGCGCGATGCGCACTAACGGCGTGCCGGAGCGTCTGTGTACCGGGGATGCCTCCGATCGCGAGAAATTTGACGCCTGGGCAGCCACCGTGCCTCACACAATTGGCAACCCGTTATACCACTGGACCCATTTAGAGCTGCGTCGCCCATTTGGTATTACAGGTAAGCTGCTGTCACCTTCCACCGCCGATGAGATCTGGGAACAGTGCAATGCGTTACTGGCGCAAGACGCCTTCTCCGCCCGCGGGATCATGAAGCAGATGAATGTGAAGATGGTCGGCACCACCGACGATCCGATTGATTCCCTGGAACACCATGCGGTTGTCGCCAAAGACACTTCATTTGATATCAAGGTGTTGCCGAGCTGGCGCCCGGATAAAGCGTTCAACATCGAGCAGGCGACCTTCAATGACTATATGGCTAAGCTGGGTGAAGTGTCGGACACCGATATTCGCCGTTTTGCGGACCTGCAAAGCGCGCTGACCAAACGTCTGGACCACTTTGCCGCTCACGGTTGCAAAGTCTCCGACCACGCCCTGGACGTAGTGCTGTTTGCGGAAGCGACCGACGCCGAGCTGGACGCCATTCTGGCGCGTCGCCTGGCTGGCGAAACCCTTAGCGAACGCGAAGTGGCGCAGTTCAAAACCGCGGTGCTGGTGTTCCTCGGCGCAGAGTATGCTCGTCGCGGCTGGGTGCAGCAGTACCACATCGGCGCGCTGCGCAATAACAACCTGCGTCAGTTCAAATTGTTAGGCCCGGACGTGGGCTTCGACTCGATCAACGATCGCCCGATGGCTGAAGAGCTGTCTAAGCTGCTGAGCAAGCAGAACGAAGAGAACCTGCTGCCGAAGACCATTCTCTACTGCCTGAACCCACGCGATAACGAAGTGCTGGGCACCATGATCGGTAACTTCCAGGGCGAAGGGATGCCGGGCAAGATGCAGTTCGGCTCCGGCTGGTGGTTCAACGATCAGAAAGACGGCATGGAGCGGCAGATGACCCAGCTGGCGCAGCTCGGCCTGCTGAGCCGCTTTGTCGGGATGCTGACCGACAGCCGCAGCTTCCTCTCCTACACGCGCCACGAATACTTCCGCCGCATTCTGTGCCAGATGATCGGCCGTTGGGTGACCGCCGGCGAAGCGCCTGCGGATATCGCGCTGCTGGGCGAGATGGTGAAAAACATTTGCTTTAACAATGCGCGTGACTATTTCGCCATTGAACTGAACTAAGACCAGAGGTCGGTTGATATGCAATACATCAAAATCCATTCGCAGGATAACGTCGCGGTCGCGCTGGCGGATATGACGGCCGGTAGCGTGGTGACGATCGACAATGACCCGGTCACCCTCGGTCAGGATATCGTTCGCGGACACAAGTTTGCACTGCGCGCTATCGCGAAAGGGGAAAACGTCGTTAAGTATGGGCTGCCGATTGGCCATGCGCTGGCGGATATCGCGCCGGGCGAGCATGTCCATGCGCACAATACGCGCACCAATCTCAGCGACCTTGACGCGTATCGCTATCAACCGGAGCAGGTTGCCCAACCGCCGCAGCCAGCGGATCGCGAAGTGCAGATTTATCGTCGCGCCAATGGCGACGTCGGCGTGCGCAATGAGCTGTGGATCCTGCCGACCGTCGGCTGCGTCAACGCCATGGCCCGCCAGATGCAGAACCGTTTTCTGAAAGAGGCAAACGGCGCGGAGGACATCGATGGGGTACATCTCTTCAGCCATACCTATGGCTGCTCGCAGCTCGGGGACGATCACCTCAATACCCGCACCATGCTGCAGAATATGGTTCGCCATCCGAACGCCGGGGCGGTGCTGGTGGTGGGCCTTGGCTGTGAAAACAACCAGGTGGAGGCCTTTCGCGAAACGCTGGGCGAGTATGATCCGCAGCGCGTGCACTTTATGGTTTGTCAGCATCAGGACGATGAAGTGGAGGCGGGAGTGGCGCATCTCCACCAGCTGTATGACGTGATGCGTCAGGATAAACGTCAGCCGGGTAAGCTGAGCGAGCTGAAGTTTGGCCTCGAGTGCGGCGGGTCTGACGGCCTGTCCGGTATTACCGCCAACCCGATGCTGGGGCGCTTCTCAGACTACGTGATCGCCAACGGCGGCACCACCGTGCTGACCGAAGTGCCGGAGATGTTCGGCGCTGAACAGCTGCTGATGAGCCACTGCCGCGACGAAGCGACCTTCGACAAGCTGGTGACTATGGTCAATGACTTTAAGCAGTACTTTATCGCGCACGACCAGCCTATTTACGAAAACCCCTCGCCGGGCAACAAGGCTGGGGGGATCACCACCCTCGAGGATAAGTCGCTGGGCTGTACCCAGAAAGCGGGCTCCAGCCAGGTCGTGGATGTCCTGCGCTACGGCGAACGTCTGAAAGTTCATGGTCTGAACTTGCTGAGCGCGCCAGGCAATGATGCCGTCGCCACCAGCGCGCTGGCCGGCGCCGGCTGCCATATGGTGCTGTTCAGTACCGGCCGCGGCACGCCGTACGGCGGCTTTGTGCCGACGGTGAAGATCGCCACCAACAGCGAGCTGGCGGCAAAGAAAAAGCACTGGATCGACTTCGATGCCGGACAGCTGATCCACGGCAAAGCGATGCCACAGCTGCTGGAGGAGTTCGTGGATACCATTGTGGCTTTCGCCAACGGCAAACCGACCTGTAATGAGCAGAATGACTTCCGCGAGCTGGCCATCTTTAAAAGCGGTGTTACCCTGTAAAGGCGCATTCATATTGGCGCCCGGGCGGCGTTGATCGCGCATTGGCCTGATAGCGCAGCGTCATCGGGTAAGCAGCAGCGGCGTTTCAGCCTGTGAAGCGCCGTTTGTTTTTTCTCTCAGGGAGCTTTCATGACCGCGTATTGGCTGGCTCAGGGCGTCGGCGTTATCGCCTTTCTTATCGGCATTACCACCTTTATCAACCGCGACGAACGTCGCTTCAGGCTTCAGCTGGCGGTCTATAGCGCCGTTATCGGCGTCCATTTTTTCCTGATGGGCGCCGCGCCTGCCGGGATGAGCGCCGGGCTTAATGCGCTCCGCACGGTCATTTCCCTGCGCACCCGCAGCCTGTGGGTGATGACAGTCTTTATCCTGCTGACGTTGATCCTCGGCCTTGGCAAGCTGCAGCATGCTATGGAGCTGCTGCCGATTATTGGCACTGTCGCCAGCACCTGGGCGCTGTTTCGCTGTAAAGGGCTGACCGTCCGCTGCGTGATGTGGTGCTCCACCGCCTGCTGGGTGACGCATAACCTGTGGCTGGGTTCGATTGGCGGGACGCTGATTGAAGGCAGCTTCCTGATCGTCAACGGCCTGAATATCATTCGCTTCCGCCGGATGCAAAAGCGGGGTATCGATCCGTTCAGGGTTGAAAACGCGGTGCAGGAAGAGAGCCCCTCCGCGCGGTAGCGGAGGGGAAAGGCATTAACTGCGCAGGGCGTTTTTCGCCAGCTGGTCGTCTTCCGCCATGCAGGCGGCGGCGGTAAACAGGGCGTCGGTGGAGGAGTTCAGCGCGGTTTCGCAGGAATCCTGCAGCACGCCGATGATAAAGCCGACGGCAACCACCTGCATCGCCACATCGTTCGGAATACCAAACATATTACAGGCCAGCGGGATCAGCAGCAGCGAACCGCCCGCCACGCCGGAGGCGCCGCAGGCGCACAGCGAAGCGACCACGCTCAGCAACAGCGCCGTCGGCAGATCCACCGGAATGTTCAGCGTATGGACCGCCGCCAGCGTCAGCACGGTAATCGTGATTGCCGCGCCCGCCATATTGATGGTCGCCCCCAGCGGAATGGAGACCGAATAGGTATCGCGATCCAGGTTCAGCTTCTCGCATAGCGCCATATTCACCGGAATATTGGCGGCGGAGCTGCGGGTGAAAAACGCGTAGACGCCGCTTTCGCGCAGGCAGGTCAGCACCAGCGGATAGGGGTTACGGCGAATCTTCCAGAACACCAGCAGCGGGTTAATCACCAGCGCCACCAGCAGCATACAGCCCACCAGTACCAGCAGCAGCTGGGCGTAGCCCCACAGCGTTTCAAAACCGGTGGTCGCCAGGGTGGAAGAGACCAGGCCGAAGATCCCCAGCGGCGCAAAGCGGATCACCACTTTAACGATAAAGGTCACCGCGTGGGAGATATCGTTGATCAGGTTTTTCGTGGTGTCGTTACCATGGCGCAGGGCGAAGCCAAGCCCCACCGCCCACACCAGAATACCGATATAGTTGGCGTTCAGCAGGGCGTCGACCGGGTTGGACACCATGCTCATCAGCAGACTACGCAGCACCTCAACAATCCCCGACGGCGGCGTGATGCTGTCGGCGGCGGTGGTTAAGTGCAGAGTCGACGGAAAGAGAAAACTGAACAACACCGCAGTCAGCGCCGCGCTAAAGGTGCCCAGCAGATAGAGAAACAGAATAGGGCGAATACTGGTTTTTTGTCCGTGCTGATGGTTGGCGATCGAGGCCATGACGAGCATCAATACCAGCACCGGCGCTACCGCCTTTAACGCGCCGACGAACAGGGTCCCCAGCAGGCCGACGGCGATAGCCGCTGGCTTAGAGACCAGCGCCAGCAGCACGCCAAGCACCAGGCCGATTAAAATTTGTTTCACCAGGCTGCCTTGCGCCAGGCGGGAGAGCCACCCTGATGGGGGAGTGCGTGTTGTCATAATTCATTCCTTCCAGTGATGTAGCAAGCCATCCCAGCCACGTATTATTTGTTACGTTTATGTCAGGATGTAAATAGATGTTTGCATAGCCGAGTATACGGAAAGAAAGCCTGGCGGGAAGCGTAAAATACTGTGATTTTAATCTGGATCTTATTTTTTAACCACGCAGTAACATAATTGTGACATGAGCAGGCATTCTCGTTATGAGAAGGTCTGCTATAGCCGATTACCGCGCCGCCAGCGGGAGCCGACGGCGCGCCAGGCAGGTTATTCAGGCAGTTTGCGCTGCTTGTCGTGCTGCTTGTTGACCCAGGCGTTAATCAACAGCGTGACGGTCAGGATGCCGCCCACGACCCCCAGCGAGATGGCGACCGGGATATGGTAGAAGTCGACGATCAGCATCTTCACGCCAATAAACACCAGGATCACCGACAGGCCATATTTGAGCATCGAGAAGCGCTCAGCGACCCCCGCCAGCAGGAAGTACATGGCGCGCAGGCCGAGAATGGCAAACAGGTTCGAGGTCAGCACGATAAACGGGTCGGTGGTGACCGCGAAGATCGCCGGGATACTGTCGACGGCGAATATCACATCGCTCAGCTCGACCAGAATCAACACCAGCAGCAGCGGCGTGGCGAACAGCACCCCGTTTTTACGGGTGAAGAAGCGCTCGCTCTCGATTTTATCGGTCATTCGCAGATGGCTGCGGATCCAGCGCACCAGCGGTTTGTCGCCGATGCCGGAATCATCCTCTTTCGCCAGCGCCATCTTCACGCCGGTAAACAGCAGGAAGGCGCCGAAGACGTACAACAGCCAGTCGAACTGGGAGATAAGCCAGCTGCCGGCGAAGATCATAATGGTGCGCAGAACAATCGCCCCGAGGACGCCATACACCAGCACCCGGCGCTGCAGAGCAGGCGGCACGGCGAAGTAGCTGAACAGCATCAGCCAGACGAAGACGTTATCGACCGCCAGCGCTTTTTCAATCAGATAACCGGTGAGGAAGGCCAGGGCCTGCGGATCGGCGACGGCGCGGCCCTGGGTTTGCACCAGATACCACCAGAACGCGGCGTTGAACAACAGAGAAAGTGTGACCCAGAGGATAGACCAGCCAGCGGCCTGCTTCATGGTCATGCTATGCGAACCGCGTCGTCCCTGAAGCAGCAGGTCGATCGCCAACATGATCGCGACGACGACAGCGAATCCACCCCATAGCAACGGCGTGCCGACAGTATTCATTTGATATTCCTTACATAAAAACAAAAACGGCTGACGTCGGAAGACGGCAGCCGCTGCGCTTTTATGCATAGACCTCGCCTTCCGGCAAGGTCTCACTTACAACAACCAAAGTTCATCGCGATGGGCTTTGGTGATTGCCCGGCGACCGGATGCGGTATTACACGCATCGTAATGACGATCGGCCGGCAAGGAAGTTACTCCCCTTTGCTCGTAACAAAATATGTCACGAGGCGGTTTTCGTCAATGGCGGCCAGACGGGCCTTTACACTCTTTTACGCCAGCGGCTGCGTATCGGCCGGGAAGATCACCCCGGTCTGGCGACGAATTTCGCTCGACAGTTTCGCCGTGATACGGCTCACAGCCAGGCCCGGATGGTCGACATCCTCTGTTTCCACCAGCCGCGCGAAGGTCTCCGCCTCATACAGCATAGTATTGATATGCTGCGGCTGCGTCAGGTCCTGGGCTTTGCCGCCGCGCGGCACAAACGCCAGCTTCTGGCACTCGGAGATTTTTTCGATCACTAATACGCCGTCTTCGCCCTGAATTTCACTGGGGATCGCCGAGTCGCTCACCTTGGAATGATGCAGCGTCACGTCGAAGTCGCCGTAGCTCAGCACCACGGTGCCCTGGGCGTCCACGCCGCTGTCCAGCAGGCTGGCGGTGGCATGAACGGCCTGCGGTTCGCCCCACAGCGCCACAGCGGACGCCAGGCAATAGAAGCCGATATCCATAATCGAACCGTTGGAGAACGCCGGATTAAAGGTGTTGGGGTTTTCGCCGTCGAGGTAGCGCTGGTAGCGCGAAGAGTACTGGCAGTAGTTAATGAAGGCTTTACGCAGTTTACCCACTTTGCCGAGGGTTTCCTTCAGCAGCAGAAAGTTGGGCAGGCTGGCGGTTTTGAAGGCTTCAAACAGCACCACGTTGTTGGCTTTCGCCACCGCGATGGCCGCCTCGACCTCCTGCAGATTCGACGCCAGCGGTTTTTCGCAAATGACGTGCTTTTTGTGGCTCAGGAACAGCCGCGTCTGCGGGAAGTGCAGGGAGTTCGGGCTGGCGATATAAACCGCGTCAATGGCGTCGCTTTGCGCCAGCGACTCCAGCGAGGTAAACAGATGCTCGACCGGATAGTCATTGGCGAAGGCTTGCGCCTGTTCGAGGCTGCGGGAGTAGATGGCGGTAAGTTTATATTTGCCGGTTTCATGGGCGGCATCGACAAACTGCTTAGTGATCCAGTTTGTGCCAACAACTGCGAAACGTATCATAAACGGTGACGAACTCCATTAAAGGGAACCTGTCGTCACTCTATCATGCCCCCATGACAAAACCAGTGCGTGACTACGCAGAACGATTTAACGAAAGGTGCGTCAGCCACAGGCGGGTGTCGAACTCCAGCTGGTGGTACTGCGGCTCCATATGGCAGCACAGCTGGTAGAAGGCTTTGTTGTGCTCCTTCTCTTTCAGATGCGCCAGTTCATGGACCACGATCATCCGCAAAAAGTCCTCCGGCGCGTCGCGAAATACCGTCGCCACGCGGATCTCCGCTTTGGCTTTCAGCTTGCCGCCCTGAACGCGGGAAATGGCGGTATGCAGGCCGAGCGCATTGTTCAGCACGTGGATCTTACTGTCATACATCACTTTGTTGATCGGCGCCGCGCCGCGCAGAAAGCGGTTTTTCAAATCCTGGGTGTACTGATATAGCGCTTTATCGCTGTTAACGTCGTGCCCTTGCGGATAGCGCTTTTGCAGCACCTCGCCGAGGCGGTCTTGCTCGATTAACGTGGTCACCTGCGCCAGCAGCGATTCAGGATAGCCCTGTAAATAAATGAGTTTTGTCATCGTCTTATCATTACGTCTGTCAGGAGGGCAGTTCAGCCACGGTCATGGTAAAGACCAGCGGCGCAGTACCCTCATTGCGGTAACCGTGCTCTATTTCGGTGCGGGCCACCGCGGATTCTCCGACCGCCACCGTGCGGCAGGTCTCGCCAAGCGTCAGCGTCAGCGCGCCGGCTTCCACGTGCAGCAGCTCGAAGGTCGTCGCCGGGTGGCCGGGCGAGGTAAAGGCTTCGCCGGGCTGCATCTCCCAGCGCCACAGCTCAATCATATTCGGCCCGGCGGTGCCGGCGAGAAGCCTGGCGCTGCCTCCCAGCGGGCCTTGCCAGAGGGTGGGGATCTGCTCGGCGGGAATAATATGCAACGCGGGTTCGCTTGCCACATTGACGATATCCGCCACCGAAACGCCCAGCGCGGCGGCGAGTTTGCAGAGGATCGCAATGCTGGGGTTGGCGGCCTCTTTTTCCATCTCGACCAGCATACCTTTGCTGATGCTGGCCCGGCGCGATAGCTCGTCCAGCGACATTTTTTTCGCTTTACGGTAGGCCTTCAGCCGCGTGGCGACGGCGCGACTTACCTGGTCGACATCAGCTCCTGAATCGGTCGTTATATTGACTTTTACGTTCATTGGTCACTATGATGAAACAAATTGGTCATTACAGGATTATCGAATGCGTAGCGTAACGCCGTCAATCGAATCTGCGGTCAGCCGCCTGGCGCCGGGCTTTCGGGCATTAAGTATTGTGGTGGAGAGTGCGCCGGTGGCCAATCCCGCCGTCGCGGAGCAGGCGCTGGCCGAGGCCTGCCAGGCGGTGCAGCAGGATGATGTGCCCTGGGCGCAAGCGCACCTGGCGGCATGGGATGAAGCCTTCAGCGCCTTCGGCGCGAAGGCGAAACGTACCCCCTGTTCGGCGCAGGCGCTGCGCAAGCGGGTGCTGAAAGAGGGGAGCCTGCCGGCCATCGATCCGGTAGTGGATATCTACAACGCGATCAGCATTCGCTATGCCGTCCCGGTCGGTGGGGAAAATCTGGCCGCCTATCGTGGCGAACCGCGGCTGGCCATTGCCCGCGGCGATGAGCCATTCGATACGCTAAAATCGGCGGAGCCGGTGGTGGAATATCCGGAGCCGGGCGAAGTCATCTGGCGGGATGATATAGGCGTAACCTGCCGACGCTGGAACTGGCGACAGGGCGTACGTACCCGGCTGGACAGCGGCGCGCAGACGATGTGGTTTATTCTCGAAAGCCTGCCGGCGATGCCGTTGTCGGCCCTGCAAGAGGCGGGAGAGCGGCTGGTAGGCTATCTGCAGCAGCTGATGCCCGGCGCCCGCGCGTCGATAACGCTGCTGCAAGCCGATGACGAGGGCGATCTACGCTGAGCGGCGATGATCAGCGATCTCTCTTCAACTGGACAGGATTTGCGTATAAACTCGCGGGTTTTACTATTCCGGAGGCGGAGAGGCGATGAGCCAGGCAGAGTTAAACGGTGAGTTATTCACATTAGAGCGGTTCCCACCTAACGCTGAAGAAGAAGCGCTTCAGGCGTGGGAAGCGGCGGATGAATATCTGCTGCAACAGGTGAATGACGTCGACGGCCTGACGCTCATCTTCAACGACGGCTTCGGCGCGCTCGCCTGCGCGCTGGCGGAGCGCAACCCCGTCAGCATCAACGATTCCTTTATTTCCGAGCTGGCGACCCGCCACAACCTGCGGATGAACGGCATTGATGAAGAGAGCGTGCGCTTTCAGGATAGCCTGAGCCCGCTGCCGGCCGCGCCGGCGCTGGTGCTGATTAAGGTGCCAAAGCAGCTGGCGCTGCTGGAACAGCAGCTGCGCGCCCTGCGCCAAGTGGTGACGCCGGAAACCCGTATTATCGCCGCGGCGAAAGCCCGCGATGTGCATAACTCGACGCTGGCGCTGTTTGAAAAAATTCTCGGTACCACCACCACCTCGCTGGCATGGAAAAAAGCGCGTCTGATCCACTGCGTTTTCACCGCCCCTGAGCTGGCCGATGCGCCGCAAACCTACAGCTGGAAGCTGGACGGCACGCCGTGGACCATCCACAACCATGCCAACGTTTTTGCCCGCAGCGGTCTGGATATCGGCGCGCGCTTCTTCCTGCAGCATTTACCGTCTAATTTAGAAGGCGAGATCGCCGATCTCGGCTGCGGCAACGGGGTGATTGGCCTGCAGGCGCTGGCGCAGAACCCGAACGCGCGGGTCATGTTCACCGATGAGTCGCACATGGCGGTGGCTTCCAGCCGGTTGAACGTCGAGCACAACCTGCCGGACGATATCGACCGCTGTGAATTTATGGTCAACAACTCGCTCTCCGGCATTGAGCCGGACCGCTTTACGGCGATCCTGTGCAATCCGCCGTTCCATCAGCAGCACGCCATTACCGACCATATTGCCTGGCAGATGTTTAACGACGCCCGCCGCAGCCTGAAATACGGCGGCGAGCTGTACGTCGTCGGCAACCGCCACCTCGATTACTTCCGTAAGCTGAAGCGCGCGTTTGGTAATTGCACGACGATTGCGACGAACAATAAGTTCGTCATTTTGAAAGCGACCAAGGTGCGTAAGCAGCGCTGATACTTGTCGCAGTTTACCCGGCTTGCGGCTGTCGCCTTAGCCGGGCTACCGGCTGACGCCTTCGCCGGGCTAGCGTGCGGGATTATCGTGGTAGCCCGGGGAAGGCGCATCGCGCCGCCCCCGGGACACGGCTAAATCGTCAGCGCCAGCTTCGTGCCCTGGGCAATCGCCCGGCGCGCATCCAGCTCCGCCGCCACGTCGCAGCCGCCGATCAAATGCACCGTTTTCCCTGCCGCGCGCAGCGGTTCCGCCAGCTCGCGGCGCGGCTCCTGACCGGCGCAGACAATCACATGATCCACCGCCAGCAGCTGGCGTTCACCGCCGATAGTCACATGTAACCCCTCATCATCGATCTTCTCATAGCTGACCCCCGGGATCATTTTCACGCCGCGCGCCAGCAGCGTCGCGCGATGGATCCAGCCGGTGGTTTTGCCGAGCCCTTCGCCCGGTTTGCTCGCTTTGCGCTGCAGCATCACAATCTGTCGCGGGCTTTGACTCAGCTGCGGGCCTTCAGGACGCAGCCCTCCCGCCGTTTGCAGGCTGGTATCGATACCCCATTCGCGGCAGAATTCGCCGATATCCTGGCTGGTGGCCACGCCCGACTGGCTTAGGTACATCGCGGTGTCGAAGCCGATGCCGCCGCAGCCGATGATCGCCACCTTCGCGCCAACCGGCGCTTTGTCGCGCAAGACATCCAGGTAGCTGAGCACCTTGGGATGATCGATCCCGGCGATCGCCGGCAGGCGCGGGGCGATACCGGTGGCGAGGATCGTCTCATCGAAAGCCAGCAGATCGTCTGCCGTAACGCGGGTGTTCAGGCGCAGATCGACGCCGTTAAGATCGAGCATGGTGCGGTAGTAACGCAGCGTCTCGTGGAACTCCTCTTTGCCAGGGATCTGTTTGGCGATATTAAACTGGCCGCCGATCTCCGGCAGCGCATCGAACAACGTGACCTGATGGCCACGGGCGGCGGCGTTAACGGCAAAGGCCAGACCGGCCGGCCCGGCGCCGACCACCGCCAGCCGTTTAGGCGCGTTGGCAGGCAGGACCGGCATCAGGGTTTCATGACAGGCGCGCGGGTTGACCAGACAGGAGGTGACTTTGCCGACGAAGATCCGATCGAGACACGCCTGGTTGCAGCCGATGCAGGTGTTGATCTGATCGGCACGATCGTTCTGCGCTTTTGACATAAATTCGGCGTCGGCGAGGAACGGGCGGGCCATCGATACCATATCGGCATCGCCGCGGGCGAGAATATCCTCCGCGACCTGCGGATCGTTGATGCGGTTGGTGGTGATCAGCGGGATCGACACCGCGCCTTTCAGCTTGCGGGTGACCCAGCTAAAGGCGCCGCGCGGTACCGGCGTGGCGATGGTTGGAATGCGCGCTTCGTGCCAGCCGATCCCGGTGTTGATGATGGTCGCTCCCGCCGCTTCAATCGCTTTGGCCAGTTCAGTGACTTCCGCCAGCGTGCTGCCGTCGTTGACCAGATCGAGCATCGATAGGCGGTAGATGATAATGAAATCGTGACCGGCGCGCTGGCGCACGGCCTTGACCACTTCAACGGCGAATCGCATACGGCGCGCGTAATCGCCGCCCCATTGATCGCTGCGCTGGTTAGTGCGCGCGGCGAGGAATTCGTTAATCAGATAGCCCTCAGAGCCCATCACCTCGACGCCGTCATAGCCCGCTTCCCGCGCGAGCTGGGCGCAGTGGGCAAAATCATCGATCAGCGTGAGGATCTCGTTGTGGCTCAGCTCATGAGGGGTGAACCGGTTAATCGGCGCCTGCAGAGGCGAGGGGGCGACCAGCGCGGGCTGGTAGCTGTAGCGCCCGGTGTGCAGGATCTGCAGAGCGATTTTGCCGCCTTCCTGATGTACCGCGTCGGTGATCTGGCGATGATGCGCCAGATGGCTGGCATCGTTGAGCACCGCGCCGCCGGCCATGGTCACCCCGGACGGGGCGGGAGCGATGCCGCCGGTGACGATCAGCGCCACGCCGTGACGCGCACGCTCGGCGTAAAAGGCCGCTAACCGCCGCGCGCCGTCGGGCAGTTCTTCCAGACCGGTATGCATGGAGCCCATCAACACGCGGTTTTTAAGGGTGGTGAAGCCCAGCTCAAGCGGGGCGAAAAGCGACGGATAGCGGCTCATAATGGCTTCCAATGTAAAATTATTGTTATGTGGTCGGATGAGTTACTAATTTAGCCGTCGTGGAGAAAAAGGGAAAAGGGGAGTGCGGTGATTGTGATGGGATTCAAAGAACGGCGAAGCGTTGCCCCTCACCCCGGCCCTCCCCCAAAGGGAGAGGGAGAAAGGCGGACCAGCACTGGTATTCAGGCTTGCGCCAGACGGTTCCTTCTCCCGCCGGGAGAGGGTTAGGGTGAGGGCGAAGACGGGCACCGATATCCAGGCCAGCGCCGGACGGTTCCCTCTCCCGCCGGGAGAGGGTTAGGGTGAGGGCGAAGACGGGCACCGATATTCAGGCCAGCGCCGGACGGTTCCTTCTCCCGCCGGGAGAGGGTTAGGGTGAGGGCGAAGACGGGCACCGATATCCAGGCCAGCGCCGGACGGTTCCTTCTCCCGCCGGGAGAGGGTTAGGGTGAGGGCGAAGACGGGCACCGATATCCAGGCCAGCGCCAAACGGTTCCCTCTCCCTCCGGGAGAGGGTTAGGGTGAGGGGGAAGACGCAACGCGCTGGCGGCGTTCCAGACCCGGCGCCTGCCACATCGATGTTGTCAGCCCGCTATCGACAAGACCAAGCTGATCGGCATACACCGACTGCCATTTACTCATCATCTCCTGATAAAGCTCGCGATGCTGCGGATTAGGGCTGAATTCGCGGTGCCAGCTCACTAACTTTTCTCCAGCGCTGGCCATATCGCCGTACAGCCCGGCGCCAGCGCCGGCGGCAATGGCGCAGCCGAGGGCAGTGGCTTCGCGGACCACCGGCACCCGCACCGGCAGGCCGGTGACGTCGCTGAGGATCTGGCTCCACAGCGCTCCCTTCGAACCGCCGCCGGCAAACACCAGGCTGTCGAAAGTCACCCCGGAAAACTGCGAAATCTGCGCCAGATTGCAGGCGGAGACAATCGCCGCGTTCTCCTCCAGGGCCCGGAACAGGGTGGCTTTATTGCACTTCTCCGGATCGATGGAGAGGTTAATAAACGATGGCGCAGCGTGGTACCACTGCTTAAAGTGCATGGCGTCGGAAAAAATAGGCATCACGCCGTGGGAACCGGCGGGTACGCGGCTGGCCATCTCCTCCAGCAGCGAATAGGCATCGACGCCGAGACGCTCGGCAATCAGCTTTTCTTCAGCGCAGAAGGCGTCGCGGAACCAGCGCATGGTCAGTCCGGTAAAGAAACTGATCGATTCCGCCTGCGCCATGCCGGGGATCACGTGAGGATTGACGCGGATATTCATCTGCGGGTCGGTGCGCACCTGCGGCAGATTGACCACCTGCTGCCAGAAAGTGCCGCCGAGTACCGCGCTTTGCCCGGCGCGTACCACCCCGAGCCCGAGGCAGCCGAGCTGCACGTCGCCGCCGCCCATCACCACCGGCGTCCCGACGCGCAGGCCGCTCTGCTGGGCTGCTGCTTCGGTGACGGCGCCCAGCAGCGTGCCGGTCTCTTTCACCGGCGAGAGCATATCGGCGCGTAGCCCGGCCATATCCAGCAGCGCCGGACGCCAGTCGCGGCTGAACAGATCGAGCATGCCGGTGGTGCCTGCGTTTGACGGGTCGACCGCCAGCTCGCCGGAAAGCTTCGCCGCCAGCCAGTCGCTGATCATGGTGATAGTCGCCGCCTTGCGGTAGATATCGGGACGATGGTGCGCCAGCCACAGCAGGCGTGGCATGGCGCTGAGCGCCAGCGTTTGCCCGGAGACCTCGTACACCTCGGATTCAAAACGATAGTCGTGGATCTCCTTAAGCTCCGCCACTTCGCGGCTGGCGCGGGCATCAACGTTGGCGCAGGCCCAGATGGCCTCGCCGTTGCGGTCATAGAGGACGATCCCTTCGCGCATCGAACAGCAGGCGACGGACTGAATATCGGCGGCAGAGAGCCGGGCGGCGTCGAGCGCCTGGCGAATGCACTGGCAGGCCAGCTGCCAGTTGGTGGTAAGGTCGAACTCCATCGAGCCGGGGACGTTATCGACGCTCAGGTGTTTCCATTCGGCCTGGCCCACCGCCAGCTGGCGGCCATTAAGATCGAAAATGACCGCCCGTATGCTGCCGGTCCCGGCATCTAACGCTAACAGGTAACTCATGACATGCGCCTCACTGTTGTCGCGCGGCGCCGGGCCGTCAGGAGGCCAGTGCGAGCACCGCGCGTGCTGTTGTCTCTTCCGTTACCAGGCCATTAATGCGCTTGCCAATCAGAGCGGCATGAATCGCCTGCGCTTTTTGTTCTCCCCCGGCGACGCCGACGATGGTCGGCAGCTGCGCCAGCTCATCAAGGGTCACGCCGAGCAGTTCCCGATGGATCTCCAGTCCTTCTACCGGCCGGCCGTCGGCCTGCAGGAAATAACCTAAAATGTCGCCGACCGCCCCTTTGCGGGCGTACATCAGCTGTTCGCCCTCGCTGATATAGCCGGAGCGCAGAATGGTCGCGTCGCGCCGCTGATCGATAGCGCCAATGCCAACCACCGCCGCGTCCGCCGCCGTCGCCGCCAGCATCACATCGCGCACGCTGGATTCGCGGCGCAGGATCTCAGCGACCTCCGCCGACGAGACCCGCAGCGGCGCCGGAATAATACTGACGCTGCAGGCGGCATCCAGTTGGCCGATGCCGGTCATATAGGGGCCGACGCCGCCGGAGAGAGTGACCAGTCGCACCTGCTGCGAGCCGATAAAGCCGCTGAGATGCTGCAGGCAGCTCATGGTGGCTTCGCCGAAGCCGACCGCCAGCAGCTGTCCCGGTTGCAGAATGCCCATCAGCGACTGCGCGGCACCGATCCCCAGCCGGGTATTCATCGGCGGGGTGTTGAGCGCCGGCAGCACACGGGCAATCTTGAGGCCAAAGCGCTGCTGGAGTTCACTTTCCAGCGCCAGACAGCCCTCATAGCGCGAGTTGATCTGCACGCGAATCACCCCGGACTGGCGGCCTTTCTCCAGCAGGCGGGAAATCTTCAGCCGCGGCAGCCCCAAACGCTCGCCGATGTCGTTTTGCGTCAGGCCGTCGTGGTAGTAACACCACGCCACCCGCGCCACCAGCTCTTCCTCGGCTAACGCCAGCCCGGCGTAGCGATGGTCTTCCGTAATGCGTTTTTCGCTCATAAATTGAACTCTTATAAAAATTTAGATCATATGTTCGCTATTGCGCGGCCGGAAAGTGTGAGCCGACTGGCAAAACGGATCTTTCATCTCTGGCCGCTTTTTTCCGGACGATCTAAAGCGCCAAACTGTGATCTTCGCACGGTTGTAAATATAGTTCACCGTCTACGCTTTTGAACATTATTAAATTTAAAAATCATTTGTTCAAACGAGGCGCGACGATGAAGCCACTGCTTGAAGCTCGCCAGATCCGCAAACAGTTCTCCGGCGTTGCCGTGCTGAAGGGCATCGACTTTACGCTATGCGCGGGCCAGGTGCATGCGCTGATGGGGGGCAACGGCGCGGGTAAATCGACGCTGATGAAGATCATCGCCGGCGTCGAAACCCCGGATAGCGGTGAACTGACGATCGGCGAACGCGCGTTTGCGCGCCTTAACCCGGCGTTGGCCCACCAGCTGGGCATCTATCTGGTGCCGCAGGAGCCAATGCTGTTTCCCAACCTCAGCGTGCGCGAGAACATTCTCTTTCGTCTGCCGAAGCGGGCGGATACCACCGCGCGGCTGCAGGAAAAACTGCAGCAGCTGAACTGCCAGATCAACCTCGATGCCAGCGCCAGCACGTTGGAAGTGGCCGATCAACAGATGGTCGAGATCCTGCGCGGCCTGATGCGCGAGGCGCGGATCCTGATCCTGGATGAACCCACCGCCTCTTTAACGCCGGGTGAAACCGAGAGACTGTTTAGCCAGATCCGCGCGTTACAGGCGCTGGACGTTGGGATCGTCTTTATCTCGCACAAACTGCCGGAAATCCGCCAGCTGGCCAGCCATGTGTCGGTGATGCGCGACGGGGCAGTGGTGCTCAGTGGCGAAACGGCGGGCTACGGCGACCAACAGCTTATCAGCGCCATGACGCCGGCCAGCCGCGACCATGCGCTGAGCGACACGCAAAAGCTGTGGCTGGCGCTACCGGGCAATCGCCGTACCCAGGCGCAGGATTTTCCCGTGCTGCGGGTGGAGGATCTAACTGGCGAAGGTTTTATCGATCTCAGTCTGGAGATCCGCGCCGGGGAGATCGTCGGCCTTGCCGGGCTGGTGGGATCCGGGCGCACCGAATTTGCCGAAACCTTATACGGCCTGCGTCCGCCGCGCGCCGGGAGGATCTGGCTGGAGAACCGCGAGATTAGTCAGGAGAGCACCCGCGCCAGGTTGGCCAGCGGGCTGGTCTATCTGCCGGAAGACCGCCAGGTCTCCGGGCTGTTTCTCGATGCGCCGGTGCGCTGGAACACGGTGATGTTCAATCAGCCGTCGTGGTGGCAGCAGGGGAAACGGGAGGCGGCGGTGGTCGAGCGCTATCACCGGGCGCTGGGGATCAAGCTGGCCGATGGCGACCAGCCGGTACGCACTCTCTCCGGCGGCAACCAGCAGAAGGTGCTGCTGGCGCGCTGTCTGGAAGCTAATCCGTTGCTGCTGATTGTCGATGAGCCGACGCGCGGCGTGGATGTCTCCGCCCGCGCCGATATCTATCAGCTGCTGAAAAGCGTCGCCGCGCAAAATGTGGCGGTGCTGATGATCTCTTCCGATGTGGAGGAGTTCGTCGGTCTGGCCGACCGGGTGCTGGTGATGCATCAGGGCCGCCACAGCGGCGAGCTGGCGCGGCAGGCGGTGACCGTCGATCGCATGATGACCCTGGCCTTCGGAGGGCAGGCATGAAAACGTTATTCAAGAATCGCGAACTGAGCGCCTTTTTTGCCATCGTGGCGCTGTTTGCCGTGCTGGTGGCGCTCAATCCGGCCTATTTCAGCCTGCAGACGCTGGCGATGATTTTCGCCAGCTCACAAATCCTGTGCCTGCTGGCGCTGGGGGCGACGCTGGTGATGCTGACCCGCAATATCGACGTGTCGGTGGGCTCCACCGTTGGCCTGAGCGCCATCGCCGTTGGGGTAGCGCTGAACAACGGCTACGGGCTGGCGACGGCGATCGCCTTCGCGCTGGCGATAGGCGCGCTGGCCGGGGCTTTTAACGGCCTGCTGGTGGTGGGGCTGCGCATTCCGGCGATCGTCGCGACGCTCGGCACGCTGGGGTTGTATCGCGGGGTGATGCTGCTGTGGACCGGAGGGAAATGGATCGAAGGCTTGCCCGACAGCCTGAAATCGCTCTCGGAGCCCGCGTTTATCGGCGTGTCGCCGCTGGGCTGGCTGGTGCTGGCGCTGCTGCTGGCGGGCGGCTGGCTGCTGTCGCGCACCGCCTCTGGACGTGATTTCTATGCCGTTGGCGATAACCTCGCCGCTGCCCGCCAGCTGGGCGTGGCGGTCAATCGCACACGGATGCTGGCTTTTACCCTCAACGGTATGCTGGCGGCCTGCGCCGGGATCGTCTTCGCCGCGCAGATTGGCTTTGTGCCCAATCAGACCGGCAGCGGCCTGGAGATGAAAGCCATCGCCGCCTGCGTGCTGGGCGGAATATCGCTGCTCGGCGGCACCGGTACGCTGCTCGGCGCGTTTCTCGGCGCCTTTTTCCTCACCCAAATCGACACCGTGCTGGTGCTGTTCCGCCTTCCTGCCTGGTGGAATGACTTTATCGCCGGCCTGGTGCTGCTCGGGGTGCTGGTGCTTGATGGACGCCTGCGCCAGGCGCTGGCCCGCCATCAGCGGGCGCTGAAGTACGGTCGTTTCCAGCCCGGCAACAAAGGGGGCAAACAGGTTGCCCGCTTTCCCGAACGCAAAAGCAAAGAGGTGGCTTAAATGAAGCTGAAGCTTAACTGGGAAAGCGCGCTGCTGGCGTTATTAGTCGTGGAAATCCTGCTGTTCGGCGAGCTGAATCCGCGCATGCTGGATCTCAATATGCTGCTCTTTAGCACCAGCGACTTTATCTGCATCGGCATCGTCGCGCTGCCGCTGACGCTGGTGATTATCAGCGGCGGGATCGATATTTCGCTGGGCTCGACCATCGGACTGTGCGCCATCGCCCTCGGGGTGATGACCCAGGCGGGCTGGCCGCTGTGGCTGGCGGTGTCGCTGACGTTGCTGCTGGGGCTGCTGTGCGGGCTAATCAACGCCGCGCTGATCCACTACACCGGCATCAGCCCGTTGGTGATCACCCTCGGGACGCTGTATCTGTACGGCGGCGGCGCGCTGCTGCTTTCCGGCATGGCCGGCGCCACCGGTTATGAGGGGATCGGCGGCTTTCCCGACAGCTTCACCGCCTTCGCCAATTTAACTCTGGGCGGGCTGCCGCTGCCGCTGGTGCTGTTCGCGGGTATCACCTTTCTCTTCTGGCTGCTGGCCCATCGCGGGCGCTTTGGCCGCCACCTCTTTTTACTCGGGCAAAACCCGCGCGCCGCGCGCTATGCGGCGCTGTCGGTGAACGGCATCCCGTATGTGCTGTATGGCCTGGTCGGTATTGCCTCGGCGGTCGCGGCGCTGGTGATGGTCTCCTATTTCGGCTCGGCGCGTTCGGATTTAGGCCGTGACCTGCTGATGCCGGCGCTGACCGCGGCGGTGCTCGGTGGGGCCAATATTTACGGCGGCTCGGGATCGATACTGGGTACCGCGCTGGCGGCATTGCTGGTGGGGTATCTGCAACAGGGTTTACAGATGGTCGGCATCCCCAACCAGGTGTCGAGCGCGCTGTCAGGGGCGCTGTTGGTTGTGGTGGTGATGGGGCGTTCGCTGAGCCTGCACCGTGAATGGGTGCGCGCGACCTGGCGGCGTCTTTTCTCGCGTAAAACAATCGGAGCACAACAATGAAAACAAAACGTATCCTGCAGGTCAGCGCGCTGGCGCTGGCGATGAGCGTGGCAACCGCGCAAGCGGCGGACCGCATCGCCTTTATTCCTAAGCTAGTCGGCGTCGGCTTCTTTACCAGCGGCGGCAACGGCGCGAAAGAGGCGGGGAAAGCGCTGGGCGTGGATGTCACCTATGACGGCCCAACCGAGCCCAGCGTCTCCGGCCAGGTGCAGCTTATCAACAACTTCGTCAACCAGGGCTACAACGCGATTATCGTCTCAGCCGTCTCACCGGACGGCCTGTGTCCGGCGCTGAAGCGGGCGATGCAGCGCGGGGTGAAAGTCCTGACCTGGGATTCCGATACCAAGCCGGAGTGCCGCAGCATCTATATCAATCAGGGCACGCCGCAGCAGCTCGGCGGCCTGCTGGTGGAGATGGCGGAAAAGCAGGTGACGAAGCCCGCTGCCAAAGTGGCGTTTTTCTACTCCAGCCCGACGGTGACCGACCAGAACCAGTGGGTGAAGGAAGCCAAAGCCAAAATCGAAAAAGAACATCCGCAGTGGCAAATCGTCACCACCCAGTTTGGCTATAACGATGCCACCAAATCGCTGCAAACTGCCGAGGGGATCTTAAAAGCGTATCCGGATCTCGACGCCATTATCGCGCCGGATGCCAATGCCCTGCCGGCGGCGGCGCAGGCGGCGGAGAACCTCAAGCGTCAGGGCGTGGCGATCGTCGGCTTTAGTACACCCAATGTGATGCGCCCCTACGTGGAGCGCGGCACGGTGAAAGCCTTTGGTCTGTGGGATGTGGTTCAGCAGGGCAAAATTGCGGTTAACGTCGCCGATCGATTACTGAAAAAGGGCGATCTTAACGTCGGGGATAGCGTTGAGGTGAAAGATATCGGCTCGCTGAAGGTCGAACCGAACAGCGTGCAGGGCTACCAGTATGAGGCGAAGGGCAACGGTATCGTGTTGCTGCCGGAGCGCGTGGTGTTCAGCAAAGAGAACATCAATAACTACGACTTCTGACGGAGGATGAGATGGCTGATTTAGATGATATCAAAGAGGGCAAGGACTTCGGCCTCGACCGCCCGCAGCAGAACACGCTGTACACCCTGAAAGGCTGCGGCTCGCTGGACTGGGGCATGCAGTCGCGGCTGGCGCGCATTTTTAATCCGCACAGCAACCGCACGGTCATGCTGGCCTTCGACCACGGTTACTTCCAGGGGCCAACCACTGGGCTGGAGCGTATCGACCTGTCGATTGCGCCGCTGTTCGAGGAGACCGACGTGCTGATGTGTACCCGCGGCGTATTGCGCAGTCAGGTACCGGCGGCGACCAATAAACCGGTGGTGCTGCGCGCCTCCGGCGGTAACTCGATTTTAAGCG
Source organism: Klebsiella sp. PCX (assembly GCF_021869705.1). Lineage (NCBI taxonomy): Bacteria > Pseudomonadati > Pseudomonadota > Gammaproteobacteria > Enterobacterales > Enterobacteriaceae > Klebsiella > Klebsiella sp. PCX. The sequence goes on along the minus strand of NZ_CP091527.1, from coordinate 4,517,507 downwards.
AACTCTCCAACGAATGCGTGGCGGTGGCGATGGAGGACGCCCTGCGTCTCAACGTTTGCGCGGTGGCGGCGCAGGTCTATATCGGCAGCGAATACGAACATCAGTCGATCAATAACATCATCAAACTGGTGGACGCCGGCAACCGCTACGGTATGCCGGTCCTGGCGGTCACTGGCGTCGGCAAAGAGATGGCCCGCGACGCCCGCTACTTCTCGCTGGCCAGCCGGATTGCCGCCGAAATGGGGGCGCAGTTTGTGAAGACTTATTTTGTTGAGGACGGTTTTGAGAAAGTGACCGCCAGCTGCCCGGTACCGATCGTCATCGCCGGGGGCAAAAAGCTGCCGGAGCATGAGGCGCTGGAGATGTGCTGGCGGGCGATCGACCAGGGGGCGTCCGGGGTGGATATGGGACGCAATATCTTCCAGTCCAGCGCCCCACGGGCGATGCTGAAGGCGGTGAAAAAGGTGGTGCATGAGAATCTGAACGCGCGCGAAGCGTACCAGTTCTGGCAGGAAGAGAAACAGGGAGAGCGGAAATGAACGTGACGCTGGTGGAGATCAATATCAAACCGGAGCGGGTCGACGAGTTTCTCGAGGTATTTCGCGCCAACCACGAAGGCGCGCTGCGGGAGCCGGGCAACCTGCGCTTTGATGTCCTGCAGGATCCGGAAGTGAAGACCCGCTTTTTTATCTACGAAGCCTATAAAGACGATGAGGCGGTGCTGGCGCACAAGAAAACCCCGCACTATTTAGCCTGCGTCGAAAAGCTGGAGGAGATGATGTCGCAGCCGCGGCAGAAGCGCAGCTTTATCGGCCTGCTGCCGCAGGTGTGAGACGAGCCCTCACCCCGACCCTCTCCCGAGGGGAGAGGGAGAAAAGCGGCTTCGAACGGTTCCCTCTCCCTGTGGGAGAGGGTTAGGGTGAGGGGAAAACGCTACGGCTTACGGAAAAACTCGTTATACAACATATATAAATGCGCCGCGCTCCACGAGAAGTTGGGCGCCCCCTGCTGGGCGCCAGTCAGCGGATTGTAGTTCTCCTGAATCGGGCCATCGGCGGTTAAGCCTTTGGCGTGCTGGAAGAAGGCGTCCGCCAGCTTCAGCGCCTCATCGCGATGACCGTAGCGCTCCATTCCCTTCAGGCCGAACCAGAACTGATCCACCCACACCCGTCCACGCCAGTAAATATCGGCGCCAAAGGCCGGGTTGGTCAGTGCGGCGGTGCCCAGCGGCACAAAGGTGTTGAACTCTTTCGGGTCGAGCATCACCGAAATCACATCGTCAGCATGTTGCTGCGTCGCCGCGCCGTTAAACAGCGGCGACCAGCCTTCCGGCCCTTTGCCGCGCTCGACGATCGGTTTACCGGCGCAGCCGTTGGCTAGCGGTTGTTCCTCGATACGAATGTCGTAATAGAAGCGGGTCTGCGGGTCGAACATGCAGGTATTGATATAATCCGCCAGCTTCGCCGCCAGCGCCTGATAGCGCTTTGCCTCTTCCGCTTTGCCAAGAACGGTCGCCATCTGCGCCAGATAGTGGTTATCGCTGTACATATAGCTGGCCTGATCGACCGACTCCTGAAGCAGCGAATACCCCAGCAGGTTGCCGTCGCGGTCGCGGTTTTCGGCGAATTTGACCGTCCAGTCGCTGCGTTTGCCGCCGTTGGCGACATATTTATCCAGCTGTTCTTTATCGATAAAACCAAATACCGCCGCATCGTCTCGCCCGGATTCCCACGATGCCGCTACCTGCGCCGGGATTTCGAGGCTGTCGTAATCGCCTTTGGCCGTCACCTGCTCGTAGGCGCTGAGGCCGGAAAGCGTCTGCTCGGTTTGCCCTTTTTTCACCGTGAACAGCATGGCGCCGTCGGCGGTGTTGTGCGCCTTATCGCGGGTCGCGCCATATTCCGGCACGCCGTTACCGTTATGGTCGCGATTGCGCAGCCACCAGTCGTGATAGGCCACCAGCTTCGGATACATCTCTTCCAGCCACGCTTTATCTTTGGTGACGTTATACACCTCCATCACCGACCAGGCCGCGAGGCTTGGCTTAGTGTTGCGTTCGTTCCAGTTGCCGCCGTCGCCGCCGCGCTCGGGGCTCAGGTTCCAGGCAATCAGATCGGGCACAAATCCGGCATCCTGCGGACGCACCTTATCATTGGCTTTAATCTGCCAGGAGAAGACGGCGCGGATATTCTCTTTGGCGATATCCGGGTTGAAGTGGGCCATGGCGTAGGCTTGCTTCCAGGTATCCCACGGCCAGGTCTGGTTGCCGGAGAACCAGCGGCCGGTCACGGATGGGGTGACGGTGTGGTAATGCACCGCGCCGCCCGGCGCGCGCCAGTTGCCGTTGAGCGTCTCAATGGCTTTCACCGCTACGCGAGTCTGTTCGGCGGTGGCGTCCGGATTAATGAGCCCTTTTTGCAGATAGCCGTCCCAGCGCTGTTCGGAGGCGGCGAGATAATACGCCGGGCGCGCCAGAATATCGCGGATTTGCGCTTTTTCCTGGCGCGCTTGCTCCGCGGTAAGTAGGTGCGAATAGGTAGTGTACAGGATGGTGGAGCCGCGGATCTCCGCGCTGCTGGTAAAGCGGTGGCCGTCGATACGGGTCTCGGTTACCAGCGAACGGTGGATCTGATACTGCGATTCGCCGGAGGTCATCAGGTCGGAGGCGGCGCGAACCTTGCCAAAGCTGACCGTCAGGCCGTCGGGCGTGGCGCTCAGACGGCGCTGATAGTCCGGGAAGGCTTCATCAATGGTTTTGTCCGATAGCGCTTTACCCTCTTTGGCGGCCAGTTTTTCCAGCAGTTCGCCATCCCACACCAGCTTCAGCGGAGTGTTGCTGGTGATTTTGGTCTCCAGCAGTGAAGTGTGGGCGCTGGCGAAGCGCAGCGTCATCTCCACCTTCACGCCGGGGGCGGTCAGCGTTTGTTTCAGCGCGCCGGGCAGGCTCCAGGCCTGCAGGGTGAAATCGACCTTTTTGCCGTTCTGATACACCGTCAGGCGATCGAAGTTGGTGGCCATAAAGTTGATGTACTCTTCGGTCAGCAGCGCCGGGCCGGGGAAGCCGCCCATGGTCGCCGGGCCATCGGGCAGCAGGTGGCCGTGCCACGCCCCGAGGTCGAAAAAGGGGTTGAAGCGCTGGTGGTCATCGGCGTCGAAATCCTGCATATACTGCGGCGCGCCGCTGCGGTCGATGACGTTTTTAAACGCCTGCGCGGTGACGGCATGGGCGGAAAAACTCAGCATCAGCGCGCAGGCAAGCGGCGTCAGCGTAGTGGTGAGGTTCATGGTATCTCGGCTCCTTGTTACCAGTAGAAGTATTGCATCAGGAAAATTTTGTCGCTGGGGTCGCCGCTGGCGTTGCTGGTATAGAAACGGCTGTCGGCGGCGGTGGCGAAACGACCGCCGCCGTATTCGTACCAGATGCCAAATTGCATAAACGCGGTGGTTTCATCAGCGGCGTGGTCCGGGCGGTGTTTGGCGTAGCTGTATGCGGTGGAGAAGTAGAGCCCGCTTAATGCTTCATACATGGCGCTGGCCATAAAGCCGGTTTCGCTGCCGGGGACATCCAGCCCTTTGGCGCGGCCGGTATGGTGCCAGGCGCGGAAGGCCAGATTGGGCGACAGAACGCCGGTCAGGAATAGCTGCCCGGTGCCGTCGGTCACTTCAAGGCCGTTCATCCAGGTGACGTCTTTGACGATGTCGTACTGTACGTAGCCGTTGATCATCGCCGGATAGGTGTACTTATCGTCATAGCGATCGTATTTGCCGAAGTGCAGCCAGGCCTTGCTTTCATCGTGATGCCCGGCCGGCGTGGCGGTGACGCTATAGCGGAAATCGCCGCTGCGGTTTTGTACCTTCAGCGCGTACATGATGTCGCGGGTATTGGGGATCACGTAACCCAGATCGGGGGTAAAGTCGCCCCACCACTGCAGGTCGTCCAGCGACGAGTCCTGGCGCAGGCTGAGCATGATCTCGGTGTTGTTATCGGTTTTATAGCCGCCATAGAGGCGGTTAAGGCCGCCTTCCACGCCGCCCCAGCTGTGGCCGGGCGTCCAGGCATTGCCCTGGCTATCGGCCTGTACCGTCCAGGCTTCGCCGTAAATCAGCCCGAACCAGTGGCCGTTTTTGACCTCCAGCCCGCCCTCGATATAGGTGCCATCGCTGTATCTATGTTTGTCCTCGCCTTCTAAATCCATGTATCCGCCAACCCCCAACTCGCCGTAAAAGCGATAGGAGGTGGTGGTTAATTCCGGCGTTTTGGTATCGTCGTGCTCGGCCGGATGGACGGTCTCAGCGGCCGCCGCAGGGGCGCAAAAAGCCAGGGCAACGAGTGCCCCGTATAAGTAAGAGTTAGTTTTCATTTTTTTAAGGTATTTAAGAGGTATGGGAAGCCGGAGCCGCTTCTATTTGTTGTTGTTCCTGGGTTAATCCTTTGACGTATCTGCTGTATTTCCACCACGCGAAGCCAAGGAAAATCACGATCCCGCCAACGTTGTAGAAAATAATGGTCAGGATGTTGCCGCCGGTTGGGAAGGTTGAGGCGACGAAACCGATGGCGAAAATCACAATCAGCATGGATACCACCACGATGCCGGTGGTACGCGAGCCCATGCGGAAATCGCGCGGCAGATGGTCGAGCTTGCGGCGCAGGTTGAGGTAGGCCAGCATGATGAACAGCGGCGGCAGCATGGAAGCGGCGGCGGTCATGTTGATGATGGTGTTCATCAGATCCTGCACGGTGTTGGATCCCAGCGTCGGGATGATCATCAGTGGAATAACGATCAGATACTGGATCCAGGCCGCGCGCGCCGGGACACCGTTCTCATTGAGCTCGACGGTTTTTTTACCAAAGATGCCGGAGGGAATTTCCGAGAAGAAAATTTTAACCGGAGTGGCGGTCCACATCAGTAGCGAGCCAAACATCGCGGTAAACGAAACGAGGCCGACGAAGCGGTTCATCAGCATTTCCGGCAGGCCAAAGTAAGCCGCCAGGCCGTGGAACACCTGCACCGATCCGCCGGTAAACTTCAGCTCTTTGCTGCTGACGAAGACGTTGATCAGCACGGAGGAGATCGAGTACAGCACGCCGATGAAGATCCCGGCGAGGATGATCACTTTAACGAAGGATTTCGAGCCGCCTTTCACATCGTTGACGTACACCGCCACCGATTCCGCGCCGCCCGCCGCCATAAAGATCCACGTGGTAATACCGAGGAACGCCCAGTTGAAGTTAGGGATCATCGCTTCGACGGTGATCGGATCCGCTGGCTGCACGCCGCCCACCAGTGCGGAACCGGCCAGCAGAATATAAGAGAGCGTCAGCAGCAGCATCAGCGATGAGGTGACGGAGGTGATAGGCCCCAGCATTTTCGCGCCGTTGGTGGAGATCCAGGTGGAGAAAGCGAACAGTGCCATGCTCAACACGGTGGTGGCGAACGGCGTCAGAATGTATTCGTAGCCGAGGAAGGCGTAAGAGGCATAGGCGATCACGCGCGGCAGCAGCGAGGTGAAGAAAAACAGGTTTACGAACCAGTAGGTATAGGCGGTGATAAACGCCCAACGGCCGCCGAGCGAACTCTTCACCCAGGCGTAAACCCCGGCCTCGGAGTTTTTATTCAGCGACACGAACTCGGCGATAATCAGGCAAAACGGAATGAAGTAGAACAGGGTAGCGAGGAAGAACATCGGCGCCGACGCCAGCCCCAGTTCGATATTGTTGTTGATGACGTTATTGAAACTGTAAACGGCGGCAAAGGTCAGCGATAACAGGCCGAACTTGCCGATGGTATTACGTTTAGTATCAGACATAACACATCTCCACACATTGTCCTTCAGAGGGTCACTGAAGGGGGTTGTGTTGTTTGTAGGGTAGAGGTAGTTAAGAATTAATGTCGATTTTAGTAAAAGTTTTAGTAAATAGAAGTAAAGAAACCGAATAGCTTTAACTCGATCACGAAAAAGGTTGAGTAATACGTAATCAGGCGAGGGTTAAAAAAATCCCGCCAGCCGATGAGGGGCTGACGGGACGACAGGAATGTTATTTACCGGCGGCGGCAGCGTTAACCGGCGCCGCGGCGCGCAGACGTTGCTGCTTTTTTTCAAAGCGGGTGATCCACCACCACGCCAGGCCGGAGAAGACCGCGGTCATAAAGACGTTGATAAAGAAAGCGTTAACCAGATCGACGCCTGGCGGGAAGGCCGAAGCGGTCATGCTAACCACGAAAATCACTATCAGCATCGATACCACGCTCATGCCCACTTTCCTCGAGCCCATACGGAAATCGCGCGGCGTGTCATCGTGTTTCCAGCGGAAGACGAAGTAGGCGACCATGATGAACAGCGGCGGCAGCATGGCTGTACCGGCGGTGAGATTAATGGCGGTGTTCATCATCTGCTGCACGCTGGCGGAGCCGAAGCCGTTAACTATCAGCATCAGGAAGACGAACAGGAACTGCCACCAGGCGGCGCGTACCGGCACGCCGTGAGCGTTCAACTCGGTGGTTTTCTGGCCGTAGATACCTTTCGGGATTTCCGAGAAGTGGATTTTGACCGGCGCGGCGGTCCACATCATCATGCTGCCGAAGATGGCGATAAACAGAATGATGCCGACGAAGCGGCCCATCAGCGCTTCAGAAATGTGGAAGTAGGCGCCGAGACCGGTAAAGATTTCCACCATTCCGCCGGCATAGGTCAGGTTCTCTCGGGCGACAAAGACGTTAACCAGCAGCGAACCTAAGGCATACATACCGCCAATCAGCACCCCGGCGGTGATGATGACTTTAATAAAGGATTTCTGCCCGCCCTTGGTGTCGTTGAGGTAGGCGGCAACGGTTTCCGCGCCGCCCGCGGCCTGGAAAATCCAGCACATAATACCGAGCGTCGCCCAGTTGATGGTCGGTTCCATCGCCGCCAGGGTAATCGGCTGCGCCGGGACGTGACCGGAACCCAGCGCGGTCAGCGCGCCGACGACGTAAATCGCGAACAAAGCGAACACGCCGTAGGCCACGCATTCGGAAATTTTACCCAGCCAGGTCGCCCCTTTGGTGGATATATGGGTAGCCATGGCGAACAGCACGATGGAGATAAGCGAGGTCACCATCGGCGAGAAGGGGATCGCGTACCCGGTGATCGCGTATGAGGCGTAGGCCACCACGTTCGGCAACAGCGAGAGGAAAAAGAACAGGTTCACAAACCAGTAGAGGAAGGAACCAAGATAGGCGGCGCGTGTGCCCAGCGGCTGCTTCAGCCACGCGTACATCCCGGATTCGGAGTGTTTATTGGCCGAGACGAATTCGGCGATGATAAACACGAACGGGATAAAGTAAACGATAGTGGCGAATAAGAAGATAGGCGCGGAACTGAGACCTAACTCAATGTTATTATTGACGATATTTCGCACGTTAAAGACGGCGGTAAAGGCCATCGATAGCAGCGCGAACTTGCCGATTTTGGCACGTACAGATTCGGACATACGTCCTCCAATCATTCATCTACCCGCCGCAGCGGGCTGGAACCGAAAGGCCAACGGGCGTACCCGTTGACCTCCCTTGTCGCTTAACGCGGGTTTACTTATTGAGGAAGTAGCCGTCTTCAACCGTGACTCGCAGCACCACTTTTTTTACCGGCGCATCGCAGATAAAGCGGTAGGCTTCGTCGATATCGCAAATCACCATCTGCCCTTCGTGAACCTTCACCGTTTCACCGATCCCTTTCAGGTATTCGCGATCGGTTTCGTCGCGGTAGCAGGCGACAGTTTGCAGATTTTCTTTGGCGGCAAACTCGATTTTCTGCTGCCCCTGCAGGTAATAGTGCACCTCAAAGTAGCGGCGGTTGCCGACAAATAGCGCGTCGGTCGTACTATCGTTTTCCACCCGATAGGAGAGCGAATCGCCAATGGAATGCGCCACGCCCGGGCGGATGTTGTCGATGTTATTGATGGCTTCCACGCAGCGCTGCCATTTGCGGCCGCTATGATAAACTTGCTTAAACTGTTCTAAATTATCGAGAATTCTCATTGTTCAGCCTCGCTGTGTGCAACGGGGGAAAAGAAACCGGCGCCGAAGCTATGGTTCGCCAGTACCTGCGAGGTGCCGCATCCGCCCTCCAGCGGCAGCAGCGTAAAGCCATAGTTGAAGGTGTTGAGCCAGACGCGCCAGCTATCCAGCACTTCGCTGCCCCAGGAGTTGGAGCCGAGGCCGAGCAGTTGCGCATCGATATTCAGAGTGATGTCATCGCTGCGCTGTAGTTCGTTGCAGTGCTGGGCGGCGTGCAGGTTTTCCGCCGTATAATGCCAGGCGCTGATATTGAGCGGATTGCGCGGTACGACCAGCAGACCGCTGCCGTGGCGGTCGCTGAACGATGCCCAGCGAACGTGCTGACGATTACCGTTGTTCTGCGGGAACGGATAATTGACGAACATATCGTCGACGGTGGTATGCCAGATATCAATGATGTTGCTTTGCTGGCTGTCGGCGTAGTTCTCGCCCGGCCCGCGGCCATAGTAGTTCACCTGGTCGAACTCACCGTTAATGCCCAGCATAAAGCCGATGCACGGGACGATGTGTGGATAGTCGCCGTAGCGCTCGCCGGCCAGCTCAACGTTGATGTGGCCCTGTGGGGTAATCTGCCAGCGATAGGTACAACGCATACCGAAGTCGAACACCGGCGGCGCAATCACGCTGCGGGTGGTGATCACCACCGTTTCGCCCTCTATTTCAGCGCTGAATTCGCGCAGATGCTCCTGCATTATCTGCAGGTGGGCCGGCTGCCACAGTCCTTCGTATTCCTGTTTATGGTTATCAATCATTGGCTTGAAGAAGTTAATCTTCGGCTCGCGGGTTACCTGGTCGACGCCGTTGACCTGCCATTCGCTCAGTTTGCCGCTGACCTTGCTGAACACCACGCGGAAGTTATGGCCGCAGATGGTGTAACTGAGGCGTTCATCGACAATCTGCAGCGGCGTGGCGCTGGCGTTTAACAGCGGCGTTCGCGCGGCGGTTCGCGCTTTAAGCGGGAACTGATAGACGGCGATATCGTGATTGGCTTCGCTATACGGGGTGCGCGAATCTTTGGTCACCATGATGTTGACGAAAGCTTCACGTTCGTCGAGCTGCGGCAGGGCGATTTGCAGGTCGCGGCCGCTATTCGGCGCCAGGTCTTTCACTTTCAGCAGCTGACTGGAGAGCGTTTCGCCTTCGGCGCGCACTTCAACGCGCAGGGTGTAGTCATCGAGAGTGGAGAACCACAGTTTGTTTTCCACTCGCAGTTCGCCGCGGCAGATATCCCGCGCCTGTACTTTTACCGGGGCGATGACCTGTTTGTATTCGCGCAGGCCCGGCCCCGGCGTCTGGTCGGAGAAAATCAGGCCATCAAGACAGAAGTTGTAGTTGTTCGGGTAGTCGCCATAATCGCCGCCGAATTTGTACCACACCGCGCCGTTTTCGTCGCTGGCCTGAATACCGTGGTCGCACCATTCCCACACGTAGTGGCCCTGGATACAGTCGTGCTGGTAAAAAACGTTCTGATATTCAGTTAGTCCGCCGGGACCGTTGCCCATCGCATGGGCGTATTCGCAAATAATGCGTGGTTTTTCATGTGGGTGCTCGCCGAATTCGTTCATCAGCGGTACGCGGGTATACATCGTGGAGATGATATCCACCACCTCGGCGTCGCGATCCTCTTCGTAGTGCACCAGCCGGGTATCATCCAGCGCTTTGGTGGCGTGGTACATGGCGCGGATGTTGCAGCCATAACCGGATTCGTTACCCAGCGACCAGATGACGATCGACGGATGGTTTTTCTGCGCGTGGACGTGGCGCACGATGCGCTCAACGTAGATGTGTTCCCAGGCCGGGTCGTCAGTGATGGCGCTGAGGTTGCCGACGTTGGCGAAACCGTGGGACTCCACGTCGGTTTCCGCCATCACGAACAGTCCGTAGATATCGCACATTTCATAGAAACGCGGGTCGTTCGGGTAGTGGGCGGTGCGAACCGAGTTGATGTTGTGCTGTTTCATCAGCAGCAGATCTTTTTCCACGCGATCCATGCCGACCGCGCGGCCTTTCAGATGATCGTTATCGTGGCGGTTTACGCCGTGCAGCATCACGTAGCGGTTATTGATATAGAACAGGCCGTCACGCACTTTGATATCGCGGAAACCGACGCGCTGTGGGATGATTTCCAGCACCTCGCCGGCGGCGTTCTTTAACGTCAGCACCAGATGATAGAGATACGGGCTTTCCGCCGACCACTGCTGCGGCGCGCTCACATCAATCGTGAAGCCGGTGTTCAGCTGCTGACTGACCTGCAGTTGACCGACGTTGCCCGAATAAAGCGCCTTTTCGCCGTCGAACAGGGTATATTCCAGCGTCGCCGCCGCCGTCTGCGGAGCCAGGTTTTCCAGCGTCAGTTGGCAGGAGAGGGTCGCGTCGATGTAGTCATCGTTAAAATCGGTGCGCACGGTGAAATCCTGCACGTGCAGCGGATTTTTCCCCACCAGATAGACGTCGCGGAAAATGCCCGCCGACCACCACATGTCCTGATCTTCAATATAGGTGGAGTCCGCCCACTGCATCACGCGCACGCACAGCAGGTTGTCGCCGGTTTGCACCGCCGCGCTGATATCGAACTCGGCGGTCAGGCGGCTGCCTTTGCTAAAGCCGATGTACTGGCCGTTAACGTAGACTTCGAAATAGGTTTCGACGCCATCGAATTTGATGATGGTTTGTTTGCCCTGCCAGCCGTCGCCGAGGGTGAACAGGCGCTGGTAGGCGCCGGTCGGGTTATCGGTCGGAACATACGGCACGTCGATGGGGAAGGGGAAACCTTCGTCGGTGTACTGCAGCTGACCGTGGCCCTCCATCTGCCACATACCCGGTACGGTAATCGGCCCCCACTCGTTCTGAAAGCACGAGGTAAAGCTCTCCGGTACCAGCAGCGGGTTGGTGAAAAAGCGGAAGTTCCACTGCCCGCTGAGGGACAGGAAGCGGCTGCTGGTTTCGCGGGCGAAGGTCCGCGCCTGGGCCAGTGAGTCGTAAGAGAAGAAATACGCCCGCGGCGGCAGCCTGTTTTCATGAGTGAGTTGAAGGTTTTCCCAGCGATTCATATCGCCTCCCTGAACGGCTTAATAAGATAAACCTCATTTTAGTAAAACTTTTACTAAATAAAATCGTCAGGGATGATTTACTTTAACTTGATCACAAAATGAGCCGCTTTTGTGCCGGGTGGCGGTTTCGCATTACCCGGCCTACAGAGTGGCGTTCCGGCCAGGACCGGTAGCCCGGCTAAGCGTAGCGCCGCCGGGATGTGGTTGGATTAACGGGTGGTTCCGCGCAGCTTCAACACGCTGGGAACAAAAACGTTAAGCGGCAGGGCGCGGCCATCGCGGGCCTTCTCGATCAGCAGGTTCACCCCCTGGCTGCCCATCATTTCGGAGTGGATCCGCACCGTCGACAGCGGCGGGAAGGTAAAGCGCGCGGTGGGGATATCGTTGACGCTAATCAGCGAAATATCTTCCGGGATCGCCAGCCCGCGTTCGTGAATGGCGCGCAGCACGCCGATGGCGATGGAGTCCGAGGCGACAAACAGCGCCCGCGGAAACTCCGCTTGCGCCAGCATCTGCTTCGCCAGCTCATAACCGGACGAGCTGGAAAAACCGCCGCGCCAGATATCATCGGCTGAAACCACGCCCTTCAACTGGCCGTACTCCACAAACGCCACTTCACGAATATCGGCCTTGCCGGGCTGGTCCTGGCCGCCGATAAATCCAATACGCGACGCGCCTTGCTGGATAAAGAAGTCGACCACCTCTTTAGCGATACGTACCAGGTCGATATCCACCGCATCGTACGGGCTACCGGCTTCGTGGAAATCAATAAAGCAAATATTGTCGGTCAGCGCGCTGGCGGTCTCGCGCAGCTCGCGCGTCGGCTGGCCAATAATCAATACGCCGGTGACCTTTTTCAGCTCGGGCAGGGTGTTATTGAGATAGCAGTTGGTGAGCTCGATGGCGAGCTTTTCGCATTGGGTTTCAATACCGTGGCGAATGGCGAGATAGTAAGGGTCGTTAATTTCCAGCTCTTGCTGGTAGCTATACAGCGCCAGGATATGATGATGGCCGACAGGTAGGACCTGAGTTTTACGCGCGCTGCTGCTTTTATACTCCAGCTTCTCCGCAATCTCCAGAATACGATGCTTGGTCTCTTCTTTTACATTCAGGGTGGGATCGTCGTTTAACACCCGGGAAACCGTCGCCAGCGAAACACCCGCTTCGGTCGCAATGTCTTTTAGCGTTGCCATCTTTTTCCTTTATCGGACGTTGCCCATGTTTGCTCATCCATTGTAAAGCAAGCGTCGCGTCCTGCACCTTATTTCAGTAAAAAACGCCTGCGTGGGAGGGCTATTTTCCCCGGCGATAGCGTGACAGAAGTAGCATTATTCTCAGTAGCATGCAGACGAACGGCAAAAATTTGCTATCTTTTAGTAAAAATTTACTGGAGGTGAGAGATGGATACCGTAGCTTACGCTGATTTTGCCAAACTGGAGATGCGCGTCGGCAAGATTGTCGAGGTGAAGCGCCATGACAATGCTGACAAACTGTACATTGCGCGGATTGATGTCGGCGGCCGCACGCTGCAGACGGTCACCAGCCTGGTGCCCTACTACAGCGAAGAGGAGCTGCTGGGGAAAACGGTGGTGGTGCTGTGTAATCTGGCGAAAGCCAAAATGCGTGGTGAAACTTCTGAGTGCATGCTGTTATGCGCAGAAACCGAAGACGAAAGCGAAAGCGTGCTGTTGACGCCGGAGCGCGTCATGCCGGCAGGCGTGCGGGTGGTATAACGAAAATACCCTCTCCCGACCGGGAGAGGGTTGTGTGTGAATTACGCCTCTGCAACCGAGACGCGCAGGGCCGCCAGCGCCTTACGCGCCGCCTTCAGCACCTGCTCGCACTGCTCAAGGGTGAGCGTCAGCGGCGGTTCAACGCGGATCGTCTTGGCGTTGTTTAACGTCCCGGCGACCAGCACCCGCTGTCTGAACATCTCGCTGGCAAAGTCGTAGCCAATCTCGTTATCGACAAACTCGATGGCCATCAGCATGCCTTTCCCGCGCACATCATTTACCAGGTCCGGATACTCCTGCGCCAGCAGGCGGAAACCGTCCAGCAGCATATCGCCTTTCTGCGCCGCCTGCGCCGGCAGGTTTTGCGTCAACAGCACGTTGATGGTCGCCAGCGCCGCCGCACAGGCCAGCGGGTTGCCGCCGAAGGTGGTGGTGTGCAGGAACGGGTTGTCGAACAGCACGGAGAAGACCTCCTCCGTCGCCACCGTCGCGCCGATCGGCATCACGCCGCCGCCGAGCGCTTTCGCCAGACACAGGATGTCGGGCTGAACGTTCTCATGCTCACAGGCGAACATCTTGCCGGTGCGGCCCATACCGGTCTGCACTTCGTCGAGGATCAGCAGGGCGCCAAACTCGTCGCACAGTTTGCGCACCGCCGGCAAATACCCCGTCGGCGGCAGGATCACCCCCCCTTCGCCCTGAATCGGCTCAAGGATCACCGCTGCGACGTCGTCACCGGTTTTCTTGCACTCGCTCAGCATGGTGCGCATGGCGTTGATATCGCCGAACGGCACATGGCGGAAGCCCGGCAGCAGCGGCATAAACGGTTTGCGGAAAGTCGACTTGGCGGTGGCCGACAGTGCCCCCAGCGATTTGCCGTGGAAGGCGCCGCTGGTGGCGATGAAGGTGAATTTACCTCGCGGCGACTGATAGGCTTTCGCCAGCTTGATGGCCGCCTCTACCGATTCGGTACCGCTGTTGCAGAAGAAGCTGTACTTCAGTTTGCCGGGCGTTAAGGCCGCCAGGGTTTTCGCCAGCATCGCGCGTAGCGGGTCCAGCAGTTCCTGACTGTGAAGCGGTTGTTTCGCGAGTTGATTCTCGACGGCGGATACCACAACTGGATTACGGTGCCCTACATTGAAGATGCCAAACCCGCCAAGGCAGTCGATAAACTCCTGTCCCTGGGTGTCGACAAGCGTATTTAACCCTCCCGCTTGCCACTCTACGGCTCCGTAATCCCCGCCGGCTGTGACCGATTTTCGATACTCTAAAAACCCCGGATTCACATGCTCTTTAAAGTATTCTCTAACCTCCTGGTTAAGTGCTTTCATTTCCTCATGGTCAAGCGTGCGCTTTTCAATGAGATTCAGTGCGTGTGCGCTGCAGGCCAGAGCCGATGCGCTGGAAGGTAACCTGTTCAAAATGTGCTCCTGGGGCGGACGTATCACACGATACTGGATTAAGTATTGCAGGGATTACGCCAGTTCGGCAGAAGCGGTGAAAATCGGGATAAATGCAAAGTAAAAGACGAAATGTGTAAAATTTAATCTCATGGCGCCATTATTGGCACGTTTTATTCCTGAGCTGGCGAGATTTTCTGCCTTGCGGCCTTTAGCGGCACGATCCGTCGTGGTGCGGGCTGCCCCAGCGCGGGGCAGCCGATGGTGAGAAAAGAGGCTTAGTCTAGCTGGGAGATCTCCATCGCCGCACGGTCGATAATGCCAATGATCTGCTTGAGCTGGGCGGCGCTGCTGGCCTGCTGGTTCACTTTCAGGTCGAGGACCGCTTTGAAATTCTCCAGCGCGCGCTTCATCTGCGGATCTCTGCGCAGCTCGCAGCCGACCATCCGCGCCTGCAAACGCGCCTGGATATGGGCCAGGTGCTCCTGGTTCTCCGCGTGCAGCTGTTTCCCCTCTTCGCTGATGACGATTTTTTTGCGTCCGTTGTCGTCTTCCACGCTGATAAGGCCCTGGTCCTGGAGCAGATCCAGCGTCGGGTAGATCACCCCCGGGCTGGGGCTGTAGTTCCCCTGGGTGAGGGTTTCGATCTCTTTGATCAGCTCATAGCCGTGGCTGGCGCTGCGACTGAGGATGTCCAGAATAATCAGCCGCAGTTCGCCGTGGCCAAAGAAACGCTGGCGACGTCCGCCGCCGCGGCGGCCATGGTCGCCGTGTTCGCTGGGATCACCGTGGCGCCCGCGTGGCCCACGCCCCTCTTCATGATGATGTCGCATGGTTACCTCCTGCTGTTTTTGATATATCTAATTTATATCTAAAAAATGAATGTTCGCAATGCTGGTTGCTATTTATTTTTTAAGATATTGATATATATGTAATTATTTTCTGGTTGTGGATTTTCATGCGGTTTGTTTTGACTATATCAAAAAAAGACTTGCATTCTTTTTAGTTGGCAATCATTATCATTTGCATCAAGTTTAGATATATCTATTTACCGTTCACGAAGGCGATCGATGATGACAAAAACCAAAGCAGACAAGTACCCGCAGCGTGTCCGCAATGAGCTGCGTTTCCGTGAGCTGACGGTGCTGCGCGTGGAGCGCGCAGGCGCGGCCTTCCAGCGCATCGTGCTGGGAGGCGAGGCGCTGGAAGGTTTCGTTTCCCGCGGCTTTGACGACCACACCAAGCTTTTCTTCCCGGAGCCGGGCGCGGCGTTTGCGCCGCCGCAGGTGACCGAGGAGGGGATCGACTGGGGTGAGGGCGTGCGGCCTGCTACCCGCGACTATACGCCGCTGTACGATGTCGAACGCCATGAGCTGGCGTATGACTTCTTTATCCACGATGGCGGAATTGCCAGCCGCTGGGCGCTGGAGGCAAAAGTGGGCGATAAGCTGGTGATCGGCGGTCCGCGCGGCTCGCTGGTGGTGCCGGAAGATTACGCCTGGCAGCTGTATGTCTGCGATGAGTCCGGTATGCCGGCGCTGCGTCGTCGTCTGCTGGGATTGCGTCAGCTGGCGGTGACGCCGCAGGTGACGGCCATCGTCACTATCGCTGATGCGTCATATAAAGATTATTTGGCGGATCTCGACGGCTTTAACATCGAGTGGGTGGTGGGCCACAATCCGGCGTTCGTCGCCGAGCGTCTGGCGCAGGTGAAGGTGCCGGCGGAGGATTATTTCATCTGGCTGACCGGCGAAGGCGCGGTGGTGAAATCGCTGCTGGCGCGCTTTGAAGATGAGAGCATCGATCAGCAGCTGGTGCGTTCGCAGGCGTACTGGCACAGCAAGTAAAAAGCCATCGTGGTAAAACCCGGATAGCGGCGCGTAGCGCCTTATCCGGGCTAACCGCGGTGCCGTTTTTTGTCGGGTGTCGGCTAACGCCTTACCCGACCTACCCTTCGGCGCTGTGACGTTGCCCCGGTAAGCGCAGCGCCACCGGGGAGGCTTATCGTTCCGCCAGCGCCTTAAACACCATCGCCACCGCGTGGGCGCCGGGGTCCATGTTGCCGAGCAGGCTGTCGCTGTTGAGATAGGACGCTCGTCCGGCGCCGGCTTTGCTCGACTGGCAGGTGCGATCCGCGCCGGCCTGCGCCGCGGCAAAAGCGGCCTGCAGGTTCTCCGGTTCGGCCAGCAGCGCCGTCAGCGCCGGCTGCAGAGCATCGATCATTGTCCGGTCGCCTTCATCGGCGCCGCCGTAAAATTTCATCTGCTCCAGACCAGCGTTCAGCGCCTCGGCCACGCTGGCGCCTTGCTCCAGTTTCTGCCCGGCAGCGGTGAAGAAGATCGACATCAATACCCCGCTGGAGCCGCCCATCACCACCGTCAGGCGTTCGCCCGTGAGCGCGAACAGCGTGGGTAGATCGTTGAGCGGCAGCTGCTGGCGCTGCAGCAGGTCGGCAACCTCACGCGCCCCGGCGGCGAAGGTGGAGCCGGTATCGCCATCGCCCACTTTGGCATCCAGCGCGTTGAGATGATCTTCAAGCCCGACGAGGGTGCTGGTCACCTGCGCGACGTAATCGCCCACCTGCGGGTTGGCAGAGGGCGTAAAGTCGACGCGTGCGCTGGCGAGAGTGGAGGGCATGATGTTAACTGTCCGCGGCTGCACCGGCCGTGGCCAGCCGGCGGTTTCCACATCCGCCAGCAGCGCTTTCTCAATACTCTCTTCCAGCACGATGGCGCTCAGCGAGAAACCCTTCATATCCAGGGCCGTCACCAGCGAGGCCGGGCCAATCAGCCAGTCAACGCGCGCCTGCAGCGGCGTGTTAGCCAGTTCGCGGGTCAGGATCGCCATTTCGGCCACCGACACGCCGCCGAGGTTATTGAGCATCACCGCCAGACGGCCGGTTTCCGGCAGGGCGGCGGTCAGTTTTTCCACCATCAGGTTGATGATGTCCGCACTGTTTTGCGTGGCGATGGTGGAGGCGCCAGGCTCGCCGTGGATGCCCATTCCCAGCTCGGCGTGACCGGCCTGATGGCGCGGCGCGGTGTCGGCCTCCTGTGGCAGATGGCAGCTGGCCAGCGCCACCCCGATGCTGGCGGTGTGGTTGGCGGCGTACCGCGCTTCGCGCAGAACGGTGGCGAGGTTGTAGCCGCGTTCGGCAAAATAGCCCGCCACCTTATGGACGAACAGCGTACCGGCGATGCCCCGCGGCTGTTTGTTATCCGGCAGCGAAATGTCGTCGCCAACGATCAGCATTTCCACGTTGTAGCCCAGACGGCGCGCTTTCTCCGCCGCCAGGCCAAAGTTCAGCCGGTCGCCGGTATAGTTTTTTACGATCAGCAGGCAGCCCGCCTCGCCGGTCACCGCCTGAATGGCGGTAAGCACCGCGTCGACGCTCGGCGAGGCGAACAGATCGCCACAGACTGCGGCGGTCAGCATGCCTTTACCAATAAAGCCGACGTGCGCCGGTTCGTGGCCGGCGCCGCCGCCGGAGATCACCGCCACGTTGTTTTTATTCAGGTCGCGACGGACCACCACCCGGATCGCCGGGTCGCTCTCCAGCCGGGCGAGGTTATTCCACGGACTGGCGATGATGGTTCCCTCAATCACGTCGTTGACGAGGCTGGCGCGCTGGTTAAAAAAGAATTGAGACATAGTGGTTCCTGAAGAGTAAGCGAAAACTCACCCTCCGGAGGCAGACCTCCGGAGCGGTAACGGTCAAAGTGGATTTAGTGGCGGATAAGGCGCTGGTGGCGCATATCGAGCGCGATGGGCTCGCCGGGCTGCACGCTGTTCAGCGCCTCGCCCTGCTGGCACAGCCAGGCGATCCCCGCCGCGCGGGCGATAATCGCGCCGTGGGCCTGTTCGCTGCCGTCGCGCAGGCACAGGCCTTTGACTCGACTGGCATCCAGTTGCAGGACGGTCGACGGGAACATGTTGTCGGCGATAATAATGGTCGGCTCGCCGGGCGTCGGCAGCGTCTCCTGAACGTCCTGCAGATGGCGCAGGGTGCGCTGCAGAATATCTTCGATATCGATATAGCGCGCCTGCAGATAGGGATCATCCAGCTGGCGATACTGCTGGCTGAGCTCCATCAGCACCTGATGCCACGCCCATTCCGCCGAGCACGGCTCGGTGAGCAGACGATCGTTGGCGGCATCAAACAGATCCTCATCGTCGAGCAGGGTGTGGTGCCCGGCGAAAATCGCCGCGATGTCGGCGTTAAATTTATTCTCCGCCAGCTCGGTCAGGGCGGTGAGCTCCGCCAGCGTCTGGTCGATGGCCCGGCGCAGTCGCTGCTGCTCGCGGGCGACATCGGCGGCGGCTGGACGCACCGGTTGGATCAGGGCCAGCGAATAGCGCAGCGCGATGCCTTCGACGCGCCCGGAGGTGGCCGGGGCCGCTGCCGGTTGCGCCGCAGGCGATTCGCCGAAGTTATCGGCGGCCAGCGCCTGAAACGCCGCCAGCGCCGCATCGGCCTCTGGCCCACGGGCCAGCAGGCGCAGCTTGTCGTTGCGTCGCACCTGCAACAGGGCGATTTGGTTGAGGCTGTCCGGTTTGACGCACTTCCCGTTTTTCTCCAGCAGCAGATCGGCGTTAAAGCCTGCCAGCGCGGCGACCAGCTTCGACGCCGGACGCACGTGCAGGCCGTTGTGGTTCTGTATGACCACCGCAAGCGATTTGCTGTCGCCATCGTCGGCAAGCGTCGGCGTCGGGGCGGCGTCAGGGGTTGGCGAAGGTAAACCCAGCTGGATCCGTTTGGCCTCCAGGGCGTTCATGGCGTCGGCGATCACTTTGTCGATCCCGGCGCCGGAGGCGGCGCTGACGGTGGCCGCCAGCGTCCCCTCCACCAGCGGCGCGGCGCACAGCCGCACCTTCGCGGCAATCGCCGGATCGAGCAGATCGAGAGCGGTCTCGGCGCTGAGCAACGCGCTGCCGATATCCATCATCACCAGCACGTGGTCGGTGTCGGCGACGGATTCGATCGCTTCCATGACCTTGATCGGGTCGGTGCCGATCGGGCTGTCGGGGTCGTCGATCCCGGCGGCGATCGCCAGCTTGCAGCCGTCGTTGATTAACATCTGCCGGGCCAGTTCTCCGACACCTTCGCCCAGCCGGGCGCTATGAGAAACAATAACCAGGTTTACCATCGCGATTTCCTTACTCTTTGGCCGCGGCGGCCAACATCTGCATCATAAACATCACTGACGTGGCGCCCGGATCCTGATGGCCGATGCTGCGTTCGCCAAGGTAGCTGGCGCGGCCTTTGCGCGCCTGCATGGTGATGGTACTGTGGGCGCCGGCTTCCGCTGCTTTGCAGGCGGCATCCAGCGCGGCGGCGATCGACAGGTGCTGCTCGCTGGACTGGCGCAGGGAGTCCACCACCGGCAGCCAGACGTCGCACATGGTTTTATCCCCCGGCTCCGCTTTGCCGCGGTTGACGACGCCGTCCGCGCCTTCGCGGATCATCAGGTACAGTTCGTCGAGCGTCAGGCTCTGGTGAGCCTGAGTGACCTGCGCGGCGCGAATGAAGAAGGTGCCGAACAGCGGGCCGCTGGCGCCGCCGACGTTGGAGAGCAGCGTCATGCCGGTGTTTTTGAGGATAAAGCCAATATCTTTATCGGCAATCGACGGCAGCTTTTCCACCACCTTGCTGAAGCCGCGGTGCATGTTCAGGCCGTGATCGGCATCGCCGATCTCTTTATCGAGGCCGGTGAGAAAATCGCTCTCTTTGGTGAAGATATCGCCGCAGCGGTACAGCCAGTCGACGATTTGCGTTCTGTTCAGTGACATGTCGTGCTCCTTAGTTTCCCCAGTTCAGCGCCGGGGTATGAACCGGGGCGTCCCATAGCGCCAGCGTCTCATCATCCACTTTCAGCAGAGTGATGGAGAAGCCCGCCATATCCAGCGAGGTGCAGTAGCTACCGACGAGGTTGCGTTCGATGATGATGCCGGACGCTTCGCAGCGCTGGGCGAGACGGTGATACACGCCGTACAGTTCGGACAGCGGGGTGGCGCCGAGGTTATTGACCAGCGCGATGACCCGGTCGCCGTTTTGCAGCGCGGTTTTGCTCTGCTTCACTTCCTGCCACGCGCCCTTGACGGTATCCCACTGGCGCAGCGTGCGGCAGTAGGCGCCATTCTCCAGCAGGGTATCGAACATCTCATCGACGGTTTGGTCCAGCGAGCTGAAGCGACGGCGGTCGATGCCCGGCTCGCCGTGAATGCCGACGCCGAACTCCATTTCATCGTCCTGCAGGGTAAAGGAAGGTTGTCCGGCGGCCGGTACGGTGCAGGCGCCGAGGGCGATGCCAATGGAGTGGCCGAGATTATTCAGGCGGCGCCCCAGTTCAGCGCAGGCCTCCAGCGAATCGCCGCGCTCGGCGGCGGCGCCGACCAGTTTTTCGATCAGTACGGTATTGGCGACGCCGCGGCGGCCTGCGGTATAGAGACTGTCCTTCACCGCCACGTCGTCGTCGACCACCACGGTGGTGACTTTAATGCCGCTCTCATGCAGCAGCTCGGTGGCGGTTTCGAAGTTCAGGATGTCGCCGGTGTAGTTTTTGATAATCAGCAGGACGCCTTCGCCGCCGTCAATCTGCATCGCGCATTCGAACATTTTATCTGGCGTCGGCGAGGTGAAGATTTCCCCCGGGCAGGCGCCAGAAAGCATCCCCTGGCCGATATAGCCGCAGTGCATTGGCTCATGGCCGCTGCCGCCGCCGGAGAGGAGGGCGACCTTGCCGGCCACCGGCGCATCGGCGCGGGTGACGTACAGCGGGTCCTGATGCAGGGTAAGCTGCGGGTGGGCTTTAGCCAGCCCCTGTAATTGTTCATTCAGTACATCTTCAACACGGTTAATCAGCTTTTTCATTATTCAGTGCTCCGTTGGAGAAGGTTCGATGCGGCCTCTCTGCTGGCGGAGGCGGTCATCGCGTAGGGGTATCGTCTGACGGTGCAGCGTGCCTGGCGATATGATGATTCTGGCTGAGCGGACGAAAAAAAGAATGCCCCGGCGATCGGGTTTCATTACGAAACATTGCCTGCTTATTTTGTTTCTTTATGGAACGTTTTTGCTGAGAAAACGGTGAAAATGCGAGCTGGCGCGCTTTTTTTCACCTGCTTTAAGCCCCGGTCATCGCAGCCGGCACAGTAGGCGGAAAAAATTTTTCGCTGATTTTCACGCAGCTGCGCGGGAAAAGCCTGCCGCTAAAGGGGGATGGTAGGGGAATTATGCGGCAGAGGAGCGGATCGGGATCGCAATCCTGACGGAGAACAGGGCTTTTTGTTCCAATATGGAACGTAAAAATTTAACCTGTGTTTCATATCAGAACAAAAAGGCGAAAGATTTTTTTGTTCCCTGCCGGCCCTACAGTGATCGCACTGCTCCGGTACATTCCGTTGAGGCCGCGCTTTACCGGCCGGCGCGGATAACGCCAGGGCTCATCATGTCTACATGCGCACTTATTTGAGGGTGAAAGGAATGCTAAAAGTTATTCAATCTCCAGCCAAATATCTTCAGGGTCCTGATGCTGCTGTTCTGTTCGGTCAATATGCTAAAAACCTGGCGGAGAGCTTCTTCGTCATCGCTGACGACTTCGTGATGAAGCTGGCGGGGGAGAAAGTGGTGAATGGCCTGCAGAGTCACGATATTCGCTGCCATGCGGAACGGTTTAACGGCGAATGCAGCCATGCGGAAATTAACCGCCTGATGGCGATTTTGCAAAAACAGGGCTGCCGCGGCGTGGTCGGCATCGGCGGCGGTAAGACCCTCGATACCGCGAAGGCGATCGGGTACTACCAGAAGCTGCCGGTGGTGGTGATCCCGACCATCGCTTCGACCGATGCGCCGACCAGCGCGCTGTCGGTGATCTACACCGAAGCGGGCGAGTTTGAAGAGTATCTGATCTATCCGAAAAACCCAGATATGGTGGTGATGGACACGGCGATTATCGCCAAAGCGCCGGTACGCCTGCTGGTCTCCGGCATGGGCGATGCGCTCTCCACCTGGTTCGAGGCTAAAGCCTGCTACGATGCGCGCGCCACCAGCATGGCCGGGGGGCAGTCCACCGAGGCGGCGCTGAGCCTGGCCCGCCTGTGCTATGATACGCTGCTGGCGGAGGGCGAAAAGGCCCGTCTGGCGGCGCAGGCCGGGGTGGTGACCGAAGCGCTGGAGCGCATCATCGAGGCGAACACCTACCTCAGCGGCATTGGCTTTGAAAGTAGCGGCCTGGCCGCCGCCCACGCGATCCACAACGGTTTCACCATTCTGGAAGAGTGTCACCACCTGTATCACGGCGAGAAAGTGGCCTTCGGCACCCTGGCGCAGCTGGTGCTGCAGAACAGCCCGATGGACGAGATTGAAACCGTGCTGGGCTTCTGCCAGCGCGTCGGCCTGCCGGTGACCCTCGCGCAGATGGGCGTCAAAGAGGGGATCGACGCGAAAATCACCGCGGTGGCAAAAGCCACCTGCGCGGAAGGGGAGACCATCCACAATATGCCGTTCGCGGTGACCCCGGAAAGCGTGCACGCCGCTATCCTCACCGCCGATCTGTTAGGCCAGCAGTGGCTGGCGCGTTAATTCGCGGTGGCTAAACCGCTGGCGCCGGTCAGCGGTTTCTCTTTCTCCCCTCTGGCAGTGGCTGCCGGAGGGGTTCTCTATGGTAAAACGCGGAAAACAGTATGACTGTTCAGACTCAGGATACCGGGAAGGCGGTCTCTGCCGTCATCGCCCAGTCATGGCATCGCTGCAGCAAGTTTATGCAGCGTGAAACCTGGCAAACGCCGCACCAGGCCCAGGGCCTGACTTTTGACTCTATCTGTCGGCGTAAAACCGCGCTGCTGACCATCGGTCAGGCGGCGCTGGAGGACGCCTGGGAGTTTATGGACGGTCGCCCCTGCGCGCTGTTTATTCTTGATGAGACCGCCTGCATCCTGAGCCGCTGCGGCGAACCGCAAACGCTGGCGCAGTTGGCTGACCTGGGATTTCGCGACGGCAGCTACTGCGCGGAGAGCATTATCGGCACCTGCGCGCTGTCGCTGGCCGCGATGCAGGGGCAGCCGATCAACACCGCCGGCGATCGGCATTTTAAGCAGGCCCTGCAGCCATGGAGCTTTTGTTCGACGCCAGTGTTCGATAACCACGGGCGCCTGTTCGGCTCTATCTCGCTTTGCTGTCTGGTGGAGCACCAGTCCAGCGCCGACCTTTCCCTGACGCTGGCCATCGCCCGCGAGGTGGGCAATTCCCTGCTCACCGACAGCCTGCTGGCGGAATCCAACCGCCACCTTAATCAGATGTACGGCCTGCTGGAGAGCATGGACGACGGGGTGATGGCGTGGAACGAACAGGGGGTGCTGCAATTTCTCAATGTTCAGGCGGCGAGACTGCTGCATCTTGATGCCCAGGCCAGCCAGGGAAAAAATATCGCCGATCTGGTGACCCTTCCGGCGCTGCTGCGCCGGGCCATCAAACACGCCCGCGGCCTGAATCACGTTGAAGTCACCTTTGAAAGCCAGCACCAGTTTATCGACGCGGTGATCACCTTAAAACCGATCGTCGAGGCGCAAGGCAACAGCTTTATTCTGCTGCTGCACCCGGTGGAGCAGATGCGGCAGCTGATGACCAGCCAGCTGGGCAAAGTCAGCCACACCTTTGAGCAGATGTCAGCCGACGATCCGGAAACCCGGCGGCTGATCCACTTTGGCCGCCAGGCGGCGCGCGGCGGCTTCCCGGTGCTGCTGTGCGGTGAAGAAGGGGTGGGGAAAGAGCTGCTGAGCCAGGCCATCCACAATGAAAGCGAGCGGGCGGGCGGCCCCTATATCGCCGTCAACTGCCAGCTGTATGCCGACAGCGTGCTGGGCCAGGACTTTATGGGCAGCGCCCCCACTGACGATGAAAATGGCCGCCTGAGCCGCCTTGAGCTGGCCAATGGCGGCACCCTGTTTCTGGAAAAAATTGAGTATCTGGCGCCGGAGCTGCAGTCGGCCCTGCTGCAGGTGATTAAGCAGGGAGTGCTTACCCGCCTCGACGCCCGCCGCCTGATCCCGGTGGATGTGAAGGTGATCGCCACCACCACCGTCGATCTGGCCAACCTGGTGGAACAGAACCGCTTTAGCCGCCAGCTGTACTATGCGCTGCACTCCTTCGAGATTGTCATCCCCCCGCTGCGCGCCCGGCGCAACAGCATCCCGTCGCTGGTGCATAACCGGCTGAAGAGCCTGGAGAAGCGTTTCTCTTCGCGGCTGAAAGTGGACGATGACGCGCTGGCCCAGCTGGTGGCCTACTCGTGGCCGGGAAATGATTTTGAGCTTAACAGCGTGATAGAGAACATTGCCATCAGCAGCGACAACGGCCACATTCGGCTAAGCAACCTGCCGGAATATCTCTTTTCCGATCGGCCGGGGGTCGATAGCGGCTCATCGCTGCTGCCGGCCAGCCTGACCTTTAGCGCCATCGAAAAAGAGGCCATCATTCACGCTGCCCGGGTGACCAGCGGGCGGGTGCAGGAGATGTCGCAACTGCTGAATATTGGCCGCACCACCCTGTGGCGCAAAATGAAGCAGTACGATATCGACGCCAGCCAGTTCAAGCGCAAGCATCAGGCCTAGTCTTCTCGATACGCGCCATGGAGAACAGGGCGTCCGACAGACGATTGCTGTAGCGTTTGAGCGCGTCGCGCAGTGGGCCAAATTGGCCATCCTCTGCCGTACGAATGCGCTAGCGATGAGTGTGACGGGGCCCGCCGCATAACGGCGGGTAACGAGGTTAACTTTCCCCGGCGAGCGCCGGGGGAAGGCTTATTTTTTAATAACCGAGTTGAGGTCGCCGAGTTTAGCGGCGGGGTTCTTGTGGCACTGCTGCAGCATTTTCGGCACCGAGACGGTCTCGACTTCATGCCAGTCGACATAGTCCCCGCCGCTGAAGTCGGTGTTGCGATTCACTACCCAGAAGGCCACCGGGGTCATGCTTTTCGGGTTCATATCCATAAATTCCTGACAGGTCATATTCTGCGGTGTGGTTTCCTGTACCGCGAATGCCGGGCTGGTCATCAGACAGAATGTGGTCGCCGCCACGGTCAATACGAGTGCTTTAGGTAAATTCATTTTCTTCTCCAGTCATAAAATACGGCTTAAGCCCGAGCATGCTTCATCTTATTTCTCAGGACCAGAAAGCCGATGGCGCTAAATATCATTTCAACGCCGATAAATGCGGTAATAAATAACCAGCTTTGCTGCGGGTTCATTGCCAGCCACAGGCAGGCGATAATTAAATCCAGCAGACCGATAAAAATATTCCAGCCAGCGCCGCTTTGTTTTCGGGTTTTACATCCGCTGACGATGCGGGAAATACCGCCGAGAACAAATAAAAAGCCGAATAAAAAGGCCAGACTGCTCATGCCGTTGAGGGGATTGACGACAAAACTCAGGCCGAGCACGATCCAGGCGATGGCGAAGATCAGCGCCACCAGGCGTGATTTCCAGTGCTGCTGACGGAAAACAATCAGGCTGTATAGCGAATAGAAGCCGCAGATCATGAACAACATGCCGGTCACCGTGGCGAGATACCAGCCGGCGACCAATGGCCAGGCCAGACAACAGGCTCCGCAGATAAACAGCAGGGCGGCCATCATGCCGGCATGCCGTTTATATCGAATGAAGACGCGTGGGCTAAACGCATTTAAGGTGTAATTGCTAAACATAAACATAATTGCTCCGCAGATCCGGTTGGCGGCCTGACGCTGAATAAAATACGTTATGATTTATTCAGCGGGCCAAAAGAAATGTCTGAGGAAAATAGTAGGCCGTGCCATCGCCAGGCGTAAATAAGAGTGCTGAGGTCACTTTATACGCCTTGTCTGACAGCTGTCAGACAAGGCCCGCAATATCGATTCCGGGCTCTGATTCTCAATAACTACGATATTTTTTAAGCTGGCTGCGTTTGGTGATGCTTACCGATTTTAATCAGGAGTTAACGATGAAAAAAGTCATTCTGGCGAGCCTGCTGGCAACCATGATGGGTACCTCTCCGGTGTGGGCAGCAGATAACGCGACGGCAGCGCCTGCCGCGGCAGCCACAGCGCAGGTGCAGAAAGAAGCCGCCGATGTGTTACAGGTGGCGGTTCAGGGCGCGAACGCGATGCGCGACGTCCAGTTCGCCCGTCTGGCGCTGTTTCACGGCCAGCCGGAGAGCGCCAAAAAACTGACAGACGACGCCGCCGCGCTGCTGGCCGCCGATGACGCCAGCTGGGCGAAGTTCGTGAAAACCGACGCGACAGCCAAAATGATCGCCGATCGCTATGTGGTGATCAATGCGACCATCGCCTTGTCTGAAGACTATGTGGCCACCCCGGAAAAAGAGAGTGCCATTAAATCTGCCAACGAAAAACTGGCGAAAGGCGATCAGAAAGGGGCTATCGATACCCTGCGTCTGGCCGGTATTGGCGTGATTGAGAACCAGTATCTGATGCCGCTTAACCAGACCCGTAAGGCGGTGGCGCAGGCGCAAAAACTGCTGAAAGCCGGGAAGTATTACGAAGCGAATCTGGTGCTGAAAGGCGCTGAAGAGGGCATCGTGGTGGACAGCGAGATGCTGGTGGCGGGTAACTGATCCTCGTTCCACCCTGAGAGAGCGCAGAGGAAGAGACTGACAAGGATGTCCCCTTAGCGGTCGGGCAGCGGACTGCCCGACCGGAACGGCTAGCGGCCGATGAGGGCGTCGATTTCGCCATCGATCTCGCACAGGATGCCGGTGATGTGCTGTACCACCTCCAGACAGCTTGCCGGCGTCAGCGAATCAGGTCGCTTAGCCTCAAAAGGGGCGCACAGTTGTTGTAGCGCAGTAATCCCCAGGATTTGTGCTGAACCGTGCAGACGGTGCAGCGCCCGCAGAAAGGTCTGCGGTTCATGCCGGGCGATAGCCTGTCCGGCGGCCTGTAAATCTGTGGCCGACGCATCGCGGAACGTCTCCAGCATCTCAGCCATCAGCGCCTGGTCTCCCCCCGTATTTTCGGTCAGCACGCTGAGCTTCAGATGCCGGGCGGCGTTAGGTGATGCGTGGCCCACCGCTAAGCGGCTGAGCTCATGGCTCAGCGTCTGAACCGACACTGGCTTAAACAGACACATATTCATGCCGCTGGCCAGACATGCCTCCCGCGACTGCGGCAGCGCGCTGGCGGTCACTCCCCAAATCACCAGGCTCGGGTAGCGTCGGCGTAACGACGCCGCCAGCGCCAGGCCATCTTTCTTCGGCATATTGAGGTCCGTGATCAGCAGATCGTAATGTTTGCCGGCGAGCTTATTCTCCGCTTCTTCACCGTCGCAGGCTTCATCGACACTGTAGCCGATAGTGTTGAGCTGGCGTTTGAGCAACAGCCGGTTGGTGGGGTGGTCGTCCGCTATCAATATCGACAGCCCGGGCAGGGCCTGCGGCCTGGCGGGCAACGCCTGTGGCGCGTGAATCGCGCAGCGACTCACCCTGACCGGCAGCGTGATGGTGAAAGTGGTCCCCACACCCGGACGGCTGACCATCTCCAGCCGGCCCTGCATCAACGTAACCAGCTCCTGGCAAATGACCAGCCCCAGCCCGGAGCCGGTCTGCTGGCGTCCCTGGCGCGCCTGGGCATAGCGATGAAAGAGGGTGGCCTGCTCTGCTTCACTGATCCCGCAGCCGCTGTCGCTAACGATGAGGGTCAGCTCTCCCTGTGTCTCATCCGCCTGCGCCAGCCGGCAGGAGATCTGAATCGCGCCCTCGGCGGTAAACTTCAGCGCATTGCCGATGAGATTATTGAGAATTTGCCGCAGCGCCTGAGGGTCGACCCACAGCGCGATCCCCTCCTGCAGAGGGAGATGGCTATGCAGCGCGATCCCCTTCTGCTGCGCCAGCGCGCCGAAGGTGTGGCACTGCTGCGACACCACCTGCGCCACATCGCTCCACTGTGGGGTGATCTGGTATTTTCCCGACTCAATCTTGTCGATATCGAGAATATTGCCGATAAGTCCCAGCAGGGTTTGCGCCGTCGACCCCGCCAGCTCGATCGCCTCTTTACGCTGACCGACGATCAGCTCCGGTTTCGCCAGCAGTTCCAGAAAGCCGACGATGGCGCTCACCGGCGTGCGCAGCTCGTGGCTCATGCTGGCCAGAAAGCGACTCTTGGCTTTTGTCGCTTGAATCGCTTTGTCTTTTTCCCGCTCCAGCGCGCAGGAGAGGGCTTCCTTCTGCGCCAGCTCCTCTTCCAGCCGCTGCTGAGAGTCTTTGCGTTTGCGTACTTCCCGGCACAGGGAGAGTCCCCAGCCGAGGCTGATGGCGATCAGCACCAGCGCGAAGGCGATCAACTGGTAAAACTGGCGGCTGTACTGGCTCCAGTTCTCTATTTGCTGGCTGGAGATTTTCGACCACTTCTCGGTCATCTGCAGAATATCCCGCGGCGGAATGGCCTGCAGCGCTTTGTTGAGCACGGCGGCCAGCACCGGTTCATCGCGTGGGATCGCCAGCCGAATGGCGGCGACCGGGAGTCCATCGATGCGGGTGTAGTGAAGATCTTGCGGATAGTAGTGATCGATCATATAGCGGGCGGAAAGCTCCGAGGCCACGGCGGCATCCGCCTCGCCTTCCTCCACCATCTTCATGGCGACACCAACGTTATCCGTCTCCACCCAGTTAACCTGCGGAAAGCGCGCTTTCAGGTCGTGGGCGGCGATCGGCCCCACCGGCAGGGCGATCCGTGCCGGGCGCGTCAGCAGATGCGGGTCGGGCGCGCTGCCGCGGGCGACCAGCACAAAGGCCACGTTAATGAGCGGCTCGCTGAGGGTGACGTAGGCCTGCGGCTGCGGGGTCAGGGTCGCGGCGGGCATGATCGCCCAGTCTTCTTTTTCCATGCGCTTTGCCAGATCCTGACGATTGCGCACCAGAATAGGGTCAAACTGCAGCCCGGTCTGTAGTGAGAAAATATTCAGCATATCGGCCATGATGCCGCGCAGCTCATCTTCGTCATCCACCAGGGTAAAAGGTGGAAAGTAGGGGTTAACCAGCAGACGGATGTGACGATGCTTCCGCAGCCAGCGCTGCTCCTCAGCGGTAAAAGGCAACGGGGTATTAAGAAACGACAGATCGCCGCGGTTGAGCCAGTTTTGCATGATCCGCATCGCGGTATCGCTGTCGATGGCGTGGATAAAACGGTCAAGGAGCTGGTGCAGCGCCGGTCGATCTTCACGGGTGACAAAGCGGTTGTGCTGCTCCTGCTGACGAAAATAGTGCGTGATGACCAGCGATTGCGAGAAATATTTCGAGATGCAGTGGCCGGTGGTGATGTTGTTGCCGATGAAATACTGATTCTCGCCGCTGACCACCGAGGCGAGGGCCTGATAGTCGCTATCATAAAGGGTGATTTTGGCGTTGGGAAACGCCTGTTGAATAATATCGAAAAAGGCGCAATCGCGGGTGCAGGCTAGCTTGACGCGGCGGTCGGTGGTTAGCGGCGGCAGGGGGGATTTTAGCGAGGTGACCAGCGTCGGCCAGGTTTTGATCAGCGGTGCGGATTGAACCAGGCCCGGGGCGAGCGCATCCCGGTGCGCCACCTGAGTGAGCAGGGTATCGACCTGGCGGTCGGCCAGGGCGGCCAGCGCCTGCTGCTCGGTGTCATATTGGCGGATAACCACCTTTAGCCCGAGGCTGTGCGCCATCAGCGCCAGATAGTCGGCGTTAATCCCCTGATAGCTTTCTTCGTCGCTGTCGTAGACGACGGGCGTCATCTCAGGGAGCCAGGTGCCGACGATCAGCGTTGGCTGGGCGGCCAGCCAGGTCTTTGCCTTATCGTTGAGCGGAATGTCGATCGCCGCAATGTGGGCATGGCTTTTCAGCTCCAGTTGCTTCATGGCAAACGCGGAGGGAGAGAGACTCAGCGCCAGCCCGACAATCAGGGATAAAATAAGACGAACGACCATGCCATCACCCTATTTTATTGCGTTGCGCAAAGTCATAAAGCTCAAGCAGGGAGCTGCAGCCTAATTTATCCATCAGACGGACCTTATAGGTGCTTACCGTCTTATTGCTGATATTCATTTTGCTGCCGATGGTGGTGTAGTCGATGCCGCTGAGAATATAGCGGAAGACCTTCATCTCCTGCGTTGACAGCGTATCCAGTCGGTCCTGATCGGTGATGCCGTGGGTGCAGAAGCGCTCCAGTGAAAAAGGGAAATAGCTGTAGCCATTATTGGCCGCGTCGATCGCGGCGAGGATATTATTCATTCCCTCTTTTTTACTCACAAAACCATTGGCCCCGCAGTCGGCGCTACGTTTGCCGTAAAACAGTTCATTCTTGGCGGAAATGACGATGATTTTTCCCCGGTAGCGGCGTTTTCGCAGCTGCTCCAGAACGTCTATGCCGCTGAGTTCCGGAATATCAACGTCGACGATCAGCAGGTCAGGCTGCATGGTTTCGGCGGTCTGTACCGCATGGGCGCCGCTGTCGAGTTCCGCTGCGACGGTAATGCCGTTGCTGTCGAGAAGGTTGCGAATGGCGATACGTGCCAATGGATGATCGTCAATGATTATCGCATTCATGGGGGCGTAAATCCTGATATGAAAAAAGAGGGCGATGCCTGATGCAGGTGCGGCGGGGGTTATTTTTATCGGTGCCGTAATAAGGCGCAATTGTAACACAAATCGTTTTCGGCCGGGAAAATATTGTGGATGTGTGCCTGCCGAATATATTTGCATATCGGGATGACAGCTGTAGGAAAAGGCGTTCGCTTGCTTCAGCGCTGTCTGCTGTTAAAAAAAATGCAAACGATTAATCTGCGCTTTTTAAGGTGAGGTGCCGGGAATATCGTCCGGTGACAGCTGGCAGGTAAAATAATAACAATGGTAAAAGCAAAGCGCCCCCTCTGGCGAAAATGGGCTTGGAAACGTCTGATGGCAGGAATAATCGTCCTGGCAATAAGTAACGCCGCGGTGGGAAAGGACGTGACGACCACTGAGGCGCGGACGCGCGATATGATGCGCTGTCAGGATTATCTGCAGCTGGATCCGCGCACCTGGACGCCGATGGTGATCTGGCTGATGAACGATCCTTTTTCCCTGCAGCCGCCGGAGTGGACCGACTTCCATGAAGCCGAGCTGGTGCTGACGCCGATCCTCACCGAAATCTGCCGTCAGGAGCCAGATGCCTGGCTGACTTCGCTGCGGGAACGGCTCAATTCTTATCAGCAGGTGCGGTCGCTGAACTAAGCGACCGCGGTAAAGCGGCAGAAAAAGTGACTAAACGTGCAGTTAGCGGCCAATTTCTGCGCCGAAGATCAGCAGCGGCCCGCTTTTTTCGACAGGGCGTCGCAGGTTTTGCTCGCTGGCGTCGGGTTGGCGCCGGCACAGATGGCATCCGAGACGGTGCTACTGCCGCCCAGCGGGATCAGTCCATACAGTTTCGGCTCGGCGGCTTTAGTCACATAGCAGCGATGGCGGGTGTTGCCGATGGTCGCCACAAAGTTGGTTTTCACATCCTGCTGCTTCGCATCGGAAATGGTCACCTGCGAAACATCGACATTAAAGGCAAAAGCGGCGGCTTCTTTCATTTCGCTTTCCGTCGCCATCGGTGGTTTAGCTACGCAACCCGTTAATAACAGTGCCAGACAGGTACTGACTGATATATCCCGTATTTTCATATTTTCATCCTTTTGTGTGAGTCAGCGGGTTGTATATATGAGCGACGGGAGGGGGGCGTTGATTTTGATCAGCTGGTACAGGGAAGGGGTATTTTTCGGAAATTGGCCTGAATTGTTAAAGTTATCGTGAGCAGTATGAATTCCAGCGTTGCGGGAATGAAAGGTGTTTTATGCCGACCTTGCGTAGTAAGACAGAGTAAACAGGAACGCGGCAATGATGGACTGGCTTCGGGAGGTGGACAACGCAGATGGCCTGCGCAAACTTTTGCCAGGATAGAGCACTGTCTATTTTAGCGTAAGCGTAAATTTTCCTTTTCGCGATAACGGATTTTTTTATCCTCTTAGCGGAATGGCAAGAAAATGCTGACCACGCGCATTGCTCAACGGCTTATGTTGCCATTTTATCGCTGTTCTAAAATTTAGAAACAAAAAAGCCACTCTTTCGAGTGGCCTAACTGTATGTATTTACTGCTAAAATTTGGTGGCCCCTGTTGGGTTTGAACCAACGACCAAGCGATTATGAGTCGCCTGCTCTAACCACTGAGCTAAGGGGCCGTGGCGAGGGATTATAAAGTAACTGACGGTTGCAATCCAGCGTAAAGCGCGCAGCTGCTGTTTTTATAAACAATGCATTTTCAATCCTTTATAATCATGTTTTAGCCATACAGCCGGAGAAAACATGATTAGCGATATCCTTGCGCCGGGCCTGCGCGTCGTCTTTTGCGGTATCAACCCGGGGAAGTCTTCCGCCCATACCGGCTTTCATTTTGCCCATCCTGGCAACCGCTTCTGGAAGGTCATCCATCAGGCCGGCTTTACCGATCGGCAGCTCAGGCCGGAAGAGGAGCTGCAGCTGCTGGATACGCGCTGCGGCATCACCATGCTGGTTGAGCGTCCGACGGTGCAGGCCAGCGAGGTCGCCCTGCAGGAGCTGCGCAGCGGCGGCCGTGAGCTGGTGAAGAAGATTGAGGAGTATCAGCCGCAGGCCCTGGCGGTGCTCGGCAAGCAGGCCTTCGAGCTGGCCTTTAACCAGCGCGGGGCGAAGTGGGGGAAACAGGCGATGACCATTGGCACGACCCAGGTGTGGGTGCTGCCCAATCCCAGCGGTTTAAACCGGGCGACGCTCGATAAGCTGGTGGCGGCCTATCGTGAACTGGATGATGCCCTGGCGACCCGCGGTCAGTAGCGGAGAGCGGCGGCTTTCCCCGAGCGGCCAGCGAAACGCCATAAAAAAAGCTCCCCGCAGGGAGCTTTTTAACCGGCTTTGGACGCTGTTCCGCGACGATTAATCGTCGAGGAAGCTACGCAGCACTTCAGAACGGCTCGGGTGGCGCAGTTTACGCAGCGCCTTCGCTTCGATCTGACGGATACGTTCACGAGTAACGTCGAACTGTTTACCCACTTCTTCCAGCGTGTGGTCGGTGTTCATGTCGATACCGAAACGCATACGCAGGACTTTCGCTTCACGAGCGGTAAGGCCGGCCAGCACGTCGTGCGTTGCCGCACGCAGGCTCTCGGTGGTCGCGGAATCCAGCGGCAGCTCGAGGGTGGTATCCTCGATGAAATCCCCCAGATGCGAATCTTCATCGTCGCCGATCGGCGTTTCCATGGAGATAGGCTCTTTGGCGATCTTCAGCACTTTACGGATTTTGTCTTCCGGCATCAGCATGCGCTCAGCCAGCTCTTCCGGGGTCGGTTCACGGCCCATCTCCTGCAGCATCTGACGGGAGATACGGTTGAGCTTGTTAATGGTCTCAATCATATGCACCGGAATACGGATGGTGCGCGCCTGATCCGCGATGGAGCGGGTGATCGCCTGACGGATCCACCAGGTAGCGTAGGTCGAGAACTTGTAGCCGCGACGGTATTCGAACTTATCCACCGCTTTCATCAGACCGATGTTGCCTTCCTGAATCAGGTCGAGGAACTGCAGACCGCGGTTGGTGTATTTCTTGGCGATAGAGATAACCAGACGCAGGTTCGCTTCCACCATCTCTTTCTTCGCACGGCGGGCTTTCGCTTCACCGATGGACATGCGACGGTTGATATCCTTCACCTGCTCGATGGTCAGGCCGGTCTCTTCTTCGATCTGCTGCAGCTTCTGCAGGCCGCGCTGCACGTCTTCTTTCACTTCCAGCAGCTTCTCGGACCACGGCTTGTTCATCGCCACCGCGGCGTTGAACCAGGTTTCGCTGGTTTCGTTGCCGGTGAACAGGGTGATGAAGTTTTTCTTCGGCATTTTGCACTGCTCAACGCACAGCTTCATGATGATACGTTCCTGAGTACGAACGCGATCCATCATGCTACGCATGCTGTTGACCAGGTAATCGAACTGCTTCGGCACCAGGCGGAACTGCTTGAAGACTTCAGACAGCTTCAGGATCTCTTCCTGGGCGGCGGCATGGCTACGACCTTTGGCTTTGATAGTGTCGCGCGTCAGCTCGTACTGGGTACGCAGCTCGGCGAACTTCTCACGGGCCAGCTCAGGGTCGATGCTGTTGTCGTCATCGCTGTTGTCGTCGGCGTCTTCATCTTCGTCTTCGTCTTCGTCGTCATCCATCTCTTCCTGAGACAGCTCGGAGCCAACGTGGGTGGCGGTCGGCGCCATATCTTCTTCGGCGTTCGGATCGACGAAACCGGTGATCAGATCGGACAGACGGGCTTCTTCCGCTTCCACACGGTCGTACTGCTCAAGCAGGTAGGTGATCGCTTCCGGGTATTCGGCAACGGAGCACTGCACCTGGTTGATGCCGTCTTCAATGCGTTTGGCGATGTCGATTTCGCCTTCACGGGTCAGCAGCTCTACGGTACCCATTTCACGCATGTACATGCGCACCGGGTCGGTCGTACGCCCGATTTCGGATTCCACGCTGGAGAGCACCTGCGCGGCGGCTTCGGCAGCATC
The DNA here is from genome assembly GCF_021869705.1 of Klebsiella sp. PCX. Taxonomy (NCBI): domain Bacteria; kingdom Pseudomonadati; phylum Pseudomonadota; class Gammaproteobacteria; order Enterobacterales; family Enterobacteriaceae; genus Klebsiella; species Klebsiella sp. PCX. The sequence continues at coordinate 4,482,713 of NZ_CP091527.1, read as the reverse complement.
TTCATCCGCGGTGTTTTCGGCAAGCATCAGATCATCGGCATCCGGTGCTTCTTCCATCACCTGAATGCCCATGTCGTTGATCATTTGGATGATGTCTTCGATCTGATCGGAATCGACGATATCTTCCGGCAGATGGTCATTGACCTCGGCATAGGTCAGATAGCCTTGCTCCTTACCACGTTGGACAAGAAGCTTCAGCTGTGACTGCGGGTTTTGCTCCATAAGACGGTATCCACACTTAATTCGTTTGATTGGTGTCGGCAGGCGGGCTGTCGACATTTAAAGCGAGGGCGTACTTATATTATTGCCGCTGCGCCTCTGCGCGGCTGTCGGGGGCTTCCCGATCGATACTCGGCACTTAAGCCGTTAAATACGGTGTCCTTCACGTCGCTCTGCGTTCTGCTGCTGCATCAATGCAACGTGAATGACTGAGTCTGTCATTTATTTCTTCGCCAGCTCCTGGCTGATGGTCCAGAGCTCCCGGCGTTCCTCACTGCTTAAACCGTGTGTGCGATCGCGAGCAATCAACTCTTCCTGTCGCAGTTCCAGCAGTGAATCAAACATATGGTTGAGCGAGTCGGTGAAGGTTTGTTCAGCGATATCTTTATCTGCTATATCGTCCCACATCGACAGTTTTTCAAGGGTTGCGGCCTCTTTTGTGCCGCGATATTGCTCTAAAAGTTGCCCGGTAGTCAGACCAGGCTGCGCCAGACAGCTCTTCACCAGCTCGCCGAACAGGCTCAGCCCCGGCATTTTGCGCGAGTCCAGCCCCTCCAGCGGTGGGACTAACGGCGCCAGATCCGGGTTTTGCACCAGCAGTCCTATCAGTATACGCATGGTCGTGCGTTTTAGCTGTGGTGCGGGGCGCGGGGCGCCATTTTCCGCCTGTTTTGGCATTAAACGTTCAAGCTGGGCGTCATCTAAAATGCCCAGCTTGTTGCCCAGCTCCTGACGCAAATAGATGCGCAGGGTTTCGCCCGGTACCTGGGTTATCAGCGGCAGCGCCAGCGTGCTCAGCTGCGCGCGCCCGTCCGGTGTGCTGAGGTCGACCTGCGGCAGCAGGCTGTTAAACAAGAACGTGGAGAGCGGCTGAGCCTGCTCCATCCGCGCCTCGAACGCCGCTTTGCCCTCTTTACGCACCAGCGTATCCGGGTCTTCGCCGTCAGGCAGAAACATAAAACGCAGCTGGCGACCATCGGTCATGTACGGCAGCGCCGTCTCCAGCGCGCGCCAGGCGGCATCGCGGCCGGCCCGGTCGCCGTCGTAGCAGCAGATGACGTTATTGGTCACCCGGAACAGCAGCTGGATATGATCGGCCGTGGTCGAGGTACCCAGCGAGGCGACAGCATAATTGATGTCGTACTGCGCCAGTGCCACGACGTCCATATAGCCTTCGACAACCAGCAAACGCGGTGGTTCGGGGTTGTCCTGCTGCGCTTCATACAGGCCATATAGCTGACGGCCTTTATGGAATATGTCGGTTTCCGGGGAGTTGAGATACTTCGGCAGGGCATCGCCCAGCACCCGTCCGCCAAACCCAATCACCCGGCCTCGCTTATCGCGGATGGGGAACATCACCCGTTCGCGGAAGCGGTCGTAACTGCGTCCCTGATCGTTGGTGACCAGCATGCCGGCATCAATAAGCGACTGGCGGTTTTCCTGATTGCCGCCAAAACGTTTTAAAACGTTATCCCAACCTGGGGGAGCATAGCCGATGGCAAAGCGCGTAATCACCTCGCTGCTTAACCCCCGTTTTGCCAGGTACTGGCGCGCAGGGTCGGCGGCGGGCTGCATCAGAGACTGTTGATAAAACGTATTCAGACCATCCAGTAACTGGTAGAGGTTCTGCCGTTGATGGCGCTCTATCTGGCTGGGTCCGTTGCCTGCTTCATAAGGCACTTCGAGGTTGTGCATGGCGGCCAGCTCTTCGACCGTTTCCACGAACTCGAGCTTGTCGTAGTTCATCAGGAAATCGATAGCATTGCCGTGCGCCCCGCAGCCGAAGCAGTGGTAAAACTGTTTTTCACCGTTGACGGTGAAAGAGGGGGTTTTTTCGTTATGGAACGGACAGCACGCGTGAAAATTTTTGCCCTGCTTTTTCAGCTTTACCCGCGCATCGATCAGATCGACGATGTCGGTTCTGGCAAGCAGATCGCTAATAAATACACGTGGAATTCGTCCAGCCATAAGCCCCGTTATTTCTGATGACTATAAACGAAAATAAGCCGCGCATTCCTTTCGGAAGCACGGCCTTACAACTACAACTCGGTCTGAATTGAGAGCGTCGCTCTCAACAGATTAGTACAGACGAGTACGGCGTGCGTTTTCGCGGGCCAGTTTCTTCGCGTGACGTTTCACTGCAGAAGCTTTAGCGCGCTTACGTTCGGTAGTCGGTTTTTCATAGAACTCACGACGACGAACTTCCGCCAGAACACCTGCTTTTTCGCAGGAACGCTTGAAGCGACGCAGAGCTACGTCGAACGGCTCGTTTTCACGTACTTTAATTACCGGCATGTGCCTCTCACCTTTGATTAATTCGGTTTGCCGCTGGCCGCAATGCCAGCTTATTTCAAAATGGTGCGGAATTTTACTGCAACTACTGCTGCTTTGTAAAGCACCTGCGCCTTTTTTGAAAGGGACTTTTATAAGGGTGAGGAGTATACACGAAGAGAGCACCAGGGGTGAGCAAAGTTTTACATCGCCGGTCATTGGACCTACACTGCGCGGTATTGAAGCGAGGTAAAACAACTCATGCGTGTACTGGGCATTGAAACATCCTGCGATGAAACCGGCATCGCGATTTATGACGACCAGCAAGGTCTGTTAGCCAACCAATTGTATAGTCAGGTGAAACTGCATGCGGACTACGGCGGCGTGGTGCCGGAGCTGGCATCGCGCGACCACGTGCGCAAAACGGTGCCGCTGATCCAGGCGGCGCTGAAAGAGGCCGGCCTGACGGCGAAAGATATCGACGCCGTCGCCTATACGGCGGGTCCTGGCCTGGTCGGCGCGCTGCTGGTCGGGGCGACCGTTGGCCGGTCGCTGGCCTTCGCCTGGAACGTGCCGGCGATCCCGGTACACCATATGGAAGGGCACCTGCTGGCGCCGATGCTGGAAGATAACCCGCCGGCGTTCCCGTTCGTCGCGCTGCTGGTTTCCGGCGGCCATACGCAGCTGATCAGCGTCACCGGTATCGGCCAGTACGAACTGCTGGGCGAGTCGATTGACGATGCGGCGGGCGAAGCCTTTGATAAAACCGCGAAACTGCTGGGGCTGGATTATCCCGGCGGGCCGATGCTGTCGAAAATGGCGTCCCAGGGTACTGAAGGCCGCTTCGTCTTCCCGCGTCCGATGACCGACCGTCCGGGGCTGGACTTCAGCTTCTCCGGACTGAAGACCTTCGCCGCCAACACCATTCGCAGCAACGGCGACGATGAACAAACCCGCGCCGACATCGCCCGCGCGTTTGAGGATGCGGTTGTCGATACGCTGATGATTAAATGTCGCCGCGCGCTGGAGCAAACCGGCTTTAAGCGTCTGGTGATGGCGGGAGGCGTGAGCGCCAACCGCACCCTGCGGGCGAAGCTGGCGGAGATGATGCAAAAACGCGGCGGTGAGGTATTCTACGCCCGCCCTGAGTTCTGTACCGATAACGGCGCGATGATCGCCTACGCCGGCATGGTGCGTCTGCAAACCGGCGCCAAAGCTGAGCTCGGCGTGACGGTCCGCCCGCGCTGGCCGCTGGCCGAACTACCTGCCGCCTAAAGCGTCCTGAAACAGGCCGACGTCACGTCGGCCTGCCTACCTGACTACTCCATACTTTTACACAGTGAGCAGATGGCACCCTGATGCTTATGTGAATGCATCACGTCCGGGCGCTCGTACTCTTCCTCACAGCTAACGCATTGATATACGGTGGTCGAGGCGTTCCCCGCCGCGTCATAGCGCGGTTCGGCGATCCCGTCATCCACCTGCTTAATATAGTAGCGCCCGCGGGTGAGGATCCCCATCAGCGGGGTCATGACAAAGGCGACGACCAACGCGATCAGCGGCGAGAACGGCGCCAACGTCGTCCCCAGCAGGCCGAAGAAAGCGCAGATCGACAGCCCGGCGGCCAGGCCAAAGGAAACCACGCCCACCGGGTTAACGTTGTAGATCATGCCGCGACGATATTCCGGCTGCGCCGGGGCCAGCTTGAGCAAGCCTTTATTAAAGGTGATGTCGGTCGCCACCACCACGACCCAGGCGATAGCGAAGTTGGAGTAAAAGCCGAGGATCCACGACAGGGCGCTGAACATATCGCCTTCCATCAGCGCCAGGGCAATCGCCAGATTGACCACCACAAAAATAATCCGCCCCGGATAGCGTTTGGTGGTGCGGGTCCAGGCGCTGGTCCACGCCAACGAGCCGGAGTAGGCATTGGTGACGTTAATTTTGATCTGCGAGATCACCACCAGCACCACCGCCAGCGTCAGGGCCAGCCAGCCGGGCACCAGATTATCGAAGACGCTGACGAACTGCTGCACCGGTTCGGTATTGTGCACCGCCGGAAAACGGGTCAACAGATAGAAGCCGAGGAAGGCGCCGATGATCTGTTTGATCGCGCCTAGCACCACCCAGCCCGGGCCTGCGGAAAAGACCGCCAGCCACCAGCTTTTACGGTTCTCCGCGGTTTTAGGCGGCATAAAGCGCAGGTAATCAATTTGCTCGCCAATTTGCATGATCAGCGACAGGCATACCCCGGCGCCGAGCATGATGGCGGTGATGTCCACCGTCGACGCGCTGTTTTTACCAGCGAAATGCAGGAAGCCGTCCACCAGTTGCGGATCTTTGACAATCAGCCACACCACCGGCACCACCATCAGCACCAGCCACAGTGGAGTGGTCCATACCTGCAGGCGGGTCAGGGCTTTCATGCCATAGACCACCAGCGGGAGCACCATCAGGGTGGCGATCAGATACCCCATCCACAGCGGTATCCCGAGGCCCACCAGCAGCCCCTGGGCCATGATCGAGCCTTCGAGGGCGAAGAAGATAAAGGTGAAGCCGGCAAAAATAATGCTGGTGATCACCGAGCCGAAATAGCCGAAGCCGGCGCTGCGGGTGATCAGGTCAAGGTCAATGTTGTAGCGCGCGGCGGTGATCGCCAGCGGAATGCCGGTGAGGAAGATCACCAGCGCCGCCACCAGGATCGAATAGATGGCGTTGCTGGTGCCCCAGGCCATACCGATGCTGGCGCCGATGGAAAAGTCCGCCAGATAGGCGATGCCGCCCAGCGCCGTGACCGCGACGACGCCCGGTCCCCAGCGGCGGAAGCTCAGCGGGGCGTAACGTAAGGTGTAATCTTCTAAGGTTTCCCGGGAGCCGGAAGTCCGCGCTGTCGCGGGTAATTCAGGGTTGAGATCCAGTGATGACATAGTCATTCCTTAATGGTTAGGCATGACTTGAATTAGCAAACCTTATGCCATATTGCAGGGCAGGCGTGGCGGGGAGGGGAGCGCAGGGTGATAGAAGAGAGAGCAGGGGTTGCACCATCCGGACGCGTCTGCGCCCGGCTGGTGCAACAGGCCTATTTGCCGAGCATGCCTTTGTCTTCGAGGAAGGCGATAATGGTGCTCAGGCCGTCTCCCTGCTTCAGATTGGTGAAGGTCCACGGGCGATCGCCGCGCATACGCTGGGTATCGCTGGCCATCACCTCCAGCGAAGCGCCGACATAGGGGGCAAGGTCGGTTTTATTGATCACCAGAAAATCGGATTTGGTGATCCCCGGCCCGCCTTTGCGCGGGATCTTCTCCCCTTCGGCCACGTCAATGACGTAGATGGTCAGATCCGCCAGCTCCGGGCTGAAGGTGGCGCTCAGGTTATCGCCGCCGCTTTCCACGAAGATAAGGTCGAGGTTACCGAACTTTTCACTCAGCGCTTCCACGGCGGCGAGGTTCATCGAGGCATCTTCGCGGATCGCTGTGTGCGGGCAGCCGCCGGTTTCTACACCGACAATGCGTTCAGGGGCCAGCGCGCCCGCTTCGGTGAGGATGCGCTGATCTTCTTTGGTATAGATGTCGTTAGTGACCACCGCCAGCTGCCAGGTATCGCGCATCGCTTTGCACAGCGCTTCCAGCAGGGCGGTTTTACCAGAGCCGACCGGGCCGCCGACGCCGACGCGCAGCGGGTGTTTATAAGAATTCATGGCTTCTCCTAGGAACGGAATAATCGGGAGTATTGGGTTTCATGCCGGGCAGAGGCGATGGCGGCGAGCGGCGTGGCCGATCCGATATCGCCGTCCGGCGCGGCCAGTGCGCGGGGCATCGCCGCTGCATAGTGGTCGCAAAGACGTAAAATGAGCTGCTGGGCGGCCTGCTGGCCGAAGGGCACCAGCTTGACGCCGGCCATTACGGCGCTCTCAATCCAGCTGTAGCCCAGGCTTAAGGCCATCTCGGGCAGCGCGATGCGCCAGCGCACGCCGAGCCAGGCCATCCCGGCGAGCTGGCTTTGCTGGCACAGCGTGCGCCACGGCGGCGGACAGTCCGGCTGCCAGTCGCCCAGCAGGCGGGCAAACGCCGCGCCGCGGTTGCGCTCTTCCTCCCGCAGTTCACGGGTCTCCCGGCAGGCCAGCAGATAAGCCGTCCAGCGCCGGGCCGCGGCGATATCGCCTTGGTCGCAGGCGCGGTACAGGCGGGCGAACAGCGGCAGGTCAACGGTAAAAAAGCCTTCCGTCATCTGCCGTCGCTGCCAGCGCTCGAAGGCCGCGACGTCCGGCACCCAGCCGGCTTCCACAGCCCACTCCAGCCCCTGGGACCAGCTGTAACCTCCTACCGGCAGGTTGCTGCTGGCCAGCTGCATCAGCCGCAGGCGTTGTTCCGCTGTCGACATGCTAGTGGCTGTGAGCGTGGTGGTCATGATGAGCATGATGATGACCGTGGCTTTCGCTGGCGTAAGCGCCGGCTTCCGGCTCGAACGGCAGCTGGCCAAAGGTCACCGTCAGGCCGAACTGGCGCAGCATATCGTCCAGCACGTGATCGTGATGGTAGCGCAGCTCGCCTGGCATAATCTGCAGCGGTACGTGACGGTTGCCGAGGTGATAGCAGGCCTTCGCCAGCATAAACGGGTCGTCGCAGCGCACCACCGACACCCCTTCATCAGCGGCAATCACCTGCACAAATTCGGTGCCGTCTTCGTTACTCAGCACATCGCCGCCGCGCAGCAGCAGGCCGCGGGGCAGCAGCAGACCGGCTTCCCGGCCATCGTTGAGGGTGACTTTTACCCGGCTTTTGACGCGAACATCAATCGGCAGCGTAACGCTGGCGGTCGCGGCGGCGGGGGTCTCCAGACGTTGAGTTAAATAAAGCATCCGCACTCCTTAAAACAGAAAATAACGTTGCGCCATCGGCAGAACCTCTGCCGGCTCGCTGGTGATGAGTTCGCCATCCACCCGCACCTCATAGGTCTGCGCGTCGACGGTGATGTTAGGCTGCAGGCTGTTGTGCACCATGTCGGCTTTCTGCACCGTGCGGCAGCCTTTCACCACGGCAATCGCGCTGCGCAGGTTCAGCCGCTCGGCTACGCCATGGTCCGCCGCTGCCTGCGACAGGAAGGTGAGGCGGCAGTGATGGCGGGCGCTGCCCAGCGCGCCAAACATCGGACGGTAGTGTACCGGCTGCGGGGTCGGAATAGAGGCATTGATATCGCCCATCGGCGCGATGGCGATCATGCCGCCCTTGATCACGGTGGCCGGTTTCACGCCGAAGAAGGCAGGCGACCAGACCACCAGGTCCGCCAGCTTACCCACCTCAATGGAGCCGACTTCGTGCGCGATGCCGTGGGTCAGCGCCGGGTTGATGGTGTATTTGGCGATGTAGCGCTTCACGCGGAAGTTGTCGTTATCCCCGGTCTCCTCCGCCAGCGCGCCGCGCTGCACCTTCATGCGGTGCGCCACCTGCCAGGTGCGGAGAACCACTTCTCCGACGCGGCCCATGGCCTGCGAATCGGAGGAGGTGAGCGAGAAGGCGCCAAGGTCGTGCAGCACGTCTTCTGCGGCGATGGTTTCCCGGCGAATGCGCGACTCGGCAAAGGCCACGTCCTCGGCGATGTCCGGGTCCAGATGGTGGCAGACCATCAGCATATCGAGATGTTCGTCGATGGTGTTGAGGGTGTAGGGCAGCGTTGGGTTGGTGGAGGACGGCAAAATGTTCGGGTGGGCGCAGGCGGTGATGATGTCCGGCGCATGGCCGCCGCCGGCCCCTTCGGTATGGAAGGTGTGAATGGTGCGCCCGCCGATGGCGGCAAGGGTATCTTCCACAAAACCGGACTCATTGAGGGTGTCGCTGTGCAGGGCGACCTGAATATCCATCTCATCGGCGACGGTTAATGCGCAGTCGATCGCCGCCGGGGTGGCGCCCCAGTCCTCATGGATCTTCAGGCCAATAACGCCCGCCGCCACCTGCTCGCGTAGAGCGTCCGGCTGAGAAACGTTGCCCTTGCCCAACAGGCCGATATTAACCGGCAGGCTGTCGGCCGCCTGCAGCATGCGTGAGATATACCATGGCCCCGGGGTGCAGGTGGTGGCATGGGTACCCGCCGCCGGGCCAGTACCGCCGCCGACCATGGTGGTCACGCCGGAGACCAGCGCCTCTTCCGCCTGCTGCGGACAGATCCAGTGAATATGGGTATCGATCCCGCCGGCGGTGACGATTTTTCCTTCGGCGGCAATCACTTCCGTCGCGGCGCCGATGGGGATGGTGACGTTGGGCTGGATGTCGGGGTTGCCGGCTTTGCCGATGGCGAAGATCCGGCCGTCCTTCACGCCGATATCGGCCTTAACGATGCCCCAGTGATCGACGATCAGCGCGTTGGTGAGCACCAGGTCAACACAGTCGGCGGCCAGCATCTGTCCCTGGCCCATCCCGTCGCGGATCACTTTGCCGCCGCCGAATTTGACCTCTTCCCCGTAGGTGGTCAAATCGTCCTCCACCTCGATCCACAGCTCGGTATCGGCCAGGCGCACCTTATCGCCGACGGTGGGGCCGAACATGTCGGCATAGGCCTGGCGTGAAATATTACTCATCGTTTGCCTCCAGTGGGCCCATGACTTCGCCGCGGAAGCCGAAGACGGCGCGGTGACCGGCGAAGGCCACCAGCTCAACCTCGCGTTTCTGGCCAGGTTCAAAGCGTACCGCCGTGCCGGCCGGGATATTCAGGCGATAGCCGGTGGCCTGCTGACGGTCGAACTTCAGCGCCGGGTTGACCTCGGCGAAATGGTAGTGCGAACCGACCTGAATCGGCCGATCGCCGTGGTTTTCAACGACCACGCGACAGGTCGCCCGGCCGGTGTTGAGGGTTATCTGGCCGGGCTTAACGTGATATTCACCAGGGATCATGGCGCTGCCTCAGATAATCGGGTTGTGAACGGTGACCAGCTTCGAGCCGTCCGGGAAGGTGGCTTCGACCTGGATATCCGGGATCATTTCCGGGACGCCTTCCATCACCTGCTCGCGGGTCAGGACGTGACGACCTTCCTCCATTAGCGAGGCTACGCTTTTGCCGTCGCGGGCGCCTTCCATAATAAAGGCGCTGATCAGGGCCACGGATTCCGGATAGTTGAGCTTCAGGCCGCGGGCCAGGCGGCGTTCCGCCACCAGCGCGGCGGTAAACAGCAACAGCTTGTCTTTTTCTCGGGGGGTCAGTTCCATAACGTTCTCTTAAGTCAGCCAGATTCGGGGGAGTACGGGGGACTTGCCGGTGAGATGAGGACGCAGAAACTGCCAGACGTCGCGCATCACCTGCTGGCAAATCAGATTATCGTCGCTGAGGAAGCGCACCGTCAGCAGGCGGTCGGTCAGGCTGGCGCCGGCGTAGAGGCCGAGCGGCGCCAGCGCGTCGCGCACCCCGTCGAGCAGGGCATCGGTTGCCGGATAGCACAGCAGCGTGCCGACCCAGGGACGTCCAGCGATGCTGGAGAGCTCTCCCTCCTGCAGGTGCAGGCGCTCGACCAGCAGCGGCTCATCGTCCACCCATACCTCCAGCCGGTTGCTGAGGGTGCCGTGGCTGAAGGTTTCGCCGATCACCGGGCGGCCAAGGCAGAGCAGATCCCAGGCCAGCAGGGTGCTGGAGGCACACAGGTGAAAGGCGGTGGACAGCCGGGCGTTCGCCCCGGGAAAGAAGATGGCATCCTGCGGGAGCCACTCCAGGGTCGCCTGCGGGGCGAGGGTCAACTGCTGGCGCAAAAGCGCTTGCGCGCCGCTGCTGCGGTAAAACTTGCTGGCGCCAGGCATGGTGATCAGGGTATGGCAGCCGGGATCAAGGTGGGCGCTAATCGTCAGTTCATCACCGCCGACGATGCCGCCGGGGGGGTGAAGCAGATAGAGGTGACAGGTCTCTTCTTCCGGGTAAAACGGGCGCTGGACGGTCAGCGGGCCGACGTGTTGGGCGCTGGCGAGAACGGTCTTGCCGCCGGCCTGCTGAAAGCGCAGATCCAGCGTGGCCTGCCAGCCTTTTTTGAGTGGTGGTAACACGGTGCCGTGCAATGTTGCGCCCCTGCAAAATCAAGATAAAACAGCAGCAATGAGTATTGATCGGCGGGAGATTATCCCGGTCATACGAAACGCTTATGTCATCTGTTACCCGCAGCGTCGCATTGGGCGCAAGGGGAAAGCGGCATAACCGCTCCGGATTATTCACCCGGATAATCATTGCCGTCAATATCCTGATCCGCTGCCTGGCCGCGGCGGAAAAGGCGCCAGCGGGGGGGACGCCGCGCCGCTGGTCGCTGGCGTGATTTTTGCTGTGGGTCACCGCTAACGCATTGTTACAAAAGAGGGATGTGGTGAAGATCGCCAATCATGACGACGTAAGGCGAAAAGGCGGGTGAGACAGGTAAATAGAAGGGGGGATCCCTCCGGCTGGCGGGGCCGGGAGGGGAGATTACTTCTCTTCTGGCGTTTTTTTCTTCTTCACACGCGTCCAGATTTTGCTCTCCTGGCGGCGCCACAGACGCTGAATGTTGTCGTGATGGCGCAGGAGGATCAGGCAGGAGAGCATCGACACCGGGAAGGTGTACTGCGGTTTAAACCACCAGACGTAGAACGGAGCGATCAGCGCGCTGACGATAGCGCCAAGGGAAGAGTAACCGCTGAGCAGGATGGTCAGCAGCCAGGTCCCGGCCATCACGCCGGTCAGGTCGAGGCCGATGGGGGCGATAGCGCCGAAGGCCGTGGCGACGCCTTTACCGCCGCGGAAATGAAAGAAAACTGGCCAGATATGGCCCACGCAGGCGGCAATCGCCACTAAACCCAGCCAGAACGGCGTCAGGCCCAGCGCCCAGGCGCCCCATACCGGCAGCATGCCCTTCAGCACATCAAAAATAAGTACCGCTACGGCCGCCCCTTTTCCGCCAATTCGTAGTACGTTAGTGGCCCCGGGGTTGCCTGAGCCGCTGTCGCGTGGGTCGGGCAGGCCAGCAAGGCGACATACCAGAATGGCGCTGGAAATGGAGCCGCAGAGGTAGGCGAGGAGTACCAGTCCAGGCGCGATTGCACTCATAACGCTGTTCCGTTTTGAAAATGTCGTTGTATTCTCTGCATCTGTGGATAATACGCATAATTCGCCGGAAGTGGTATCCGGTTTAGCTAAAAAGCAGGCAGGGCGTGATGGATATTGTATTTATAGAGCAACTTTCGGTAATCACCACCATTGGTGTTTATGACTGGGAACAAACCATTGAGCAGAAGCTGGTGTTCGATATCGAAATTGCATGGGATAACCGCAAGGCGGCCGCCAGCGATGATGTCAGCGATTGCCTCAGCTATGCTGATATCAGCGAGCGCGTCATCGCGCATGTTGAGGGGGGAAAATTCGCGTTAGTGGAGCGTGTGGCGGAAGAGGTGGCCGACCTGCTGCTGGAGACATTCCAGTCGCCATGGGTGCGCATTAAAGTCAGCAAACCTGGCGCCGTGGCTCGCGCGGCAAACGTCGGGGTGATTATTGAACGTGGCCTTAATCTGAAACAAAACTTTTCAGGTCATACTTGTTAAACAAATTGCGTTTATACCGGTCATAGCATCCGGTCATCAGGCAATTTTACTGGCGATCTTCTACCAGAACGGCAGGCGAATCCTTGTGTACGCCGTGTATGCTGCGGATTGCGCGCCCTCTGGCAGTCGGGTTGTGCCTGTTGAACGATACCGTGTTCCTGGTTTTTTTCATTTTACTTTTTTAAAGGGTTTAATTGGATGAGCGATATACACTCGCTGCTGGTGGCGGCAATATTGGGTGTGGTTGAGGGGTTGACAGAGTTTTTACCTGTTTCCAGTACCGGTCATATGATTATTGTTGGTCACCTGCTGGGGTTTGAAGGTGATACGGCAAATACCTTTGAAGTGGTTATTCAGCTAGGCTCGATACTCGCCGTGGTGGTCATGTTCTGGCGTCGCCTGTTCGGCCTGATCGGCATCCATTTCGGCAGGCCGCCGGAGCACGAAGGTAAAGGCAGCGGTCGCTTGTCGCTTATCCATATCCTTCTCGGCATGATCCCCGCGGTGGTGATGGGGCTTATTTTCCACGACACCATTAAATCTTTGTTTAACCCGGTAAACGTGATGTACGCCCTGATTGTCGGCGGTGTGCTGTTAATTGCGGCGGAAGTGCTGAAGCCGAAACAGCCGCGCGCGGTCGGGATTGACGATATGACCTATCGTCAGGCGTTCGTTATCGGCTGCTTCCAGTGCCTGGCGCTGTGGCCGGGCTTCTCCCGCTCAGGGGCGACCATCTCCGGCGGCATGCTGATGGGCGTCAGCCGCTACGCGGCGTCGGAATTCTCATTCCTGCTGGCGGTACCGATGATGATGGGCGCCACGGTGCTGGACGTCTACAAGAGCATCGGCTTCCTCAACATGGGCGATGTCCCGATGTTCGCCGTCGGCTTCGTGATGGCGTTTATCGTGGCGCTGATTGCGATTAAAACCTTCCTGCAGCTGATCAAACGGATCTCGTTCATTCCGTTCGCTATCTACCGCTTTATCGTCGCGGCAGCGGTTTACGTGGTCTTCTTCTAAGGCCTGCGCCCTCAGCCTTGCGGCTGGGGGCAACGCTGTTCCTTCCACTGCGCCACCGCCGCAATTCTCCGCCGCGTCAGCTCCTCGCGAATTTCCGCCCCTTTAAACCCCGCCGCCACCACCTCTTTGGTGGAGACCGACCGCGCCACTTCCCAGGCCTCTAATAGCAGGCGCCCCTGCGGATAATCGCTAGCCTCGAAACCGGTGCGCCCGCGAACGTCGGCTTCGCTGGTGAGGGCGATCTGCTGCACGCGCTGCGGTTTACGCCAGGCGTCAATGCTGTCGAAGAGTTTGACGAGGGTTTTCGGCTGCAGGATCGGTAGGGTGTGGATCAGATCATGATACTCTGCCACCAGTTTCGCGAGATCGCGGATATCGTTCGGCACCCGCAGACGCGCGCAGAGCTGCTCCACCAGCTTGACTCCCGCCGGGCCATGGCCGTGGTGACGCGGCCAGAGCGCTTTCGGCGTCAGCCCTTTGCCGAGGTCATGGCATAGGGTGGCGAAGCGCACATCGACGTCCGGCGACAGCATCGCGGCCATCGTGACGGTCATCAGGGTGTGCAGGCCGGTGTCGATTTCCGGGTGCCATTTGGCCGGGGCCGGCACGCCGTACAGGGCGTCAATCTCCGGGAACAGCACCTTGAGGGCCTGGCAGTCGCGCAGCGTCTGAAAAAAGACCTGCGGGTTGCGGGTGGTCAACGCGCTTTCCGTCTCTTTCCACACCCGCTCCGGCGTTAAATGGGCCAGTTCGCCGGCCTCAACCATGGCGGCCATCAGGGTCTGGGTCTCTTCGGCAATGCGAAAACCGAGATGGGCATAGCGGGCGGCAAAGCGCGCCACGCGCAGCACGCGCAGCGGATCTTCGCTAAAGGCGGGGGAGACATGGCGCAGCAGACGCTGGCGGAGATCGTTTTGTCCGCCGTAGGGGTCGATAATTGCGCCGTCGGCGTCCTGGGCGAGGGCGTTGACCGTCAGGTCACGGCGCAGCAGATCCGCTTCGAGGGTGACGTCCGGGGCGGCATAGCAGGTAAAACCGGTATAGCCTGCGCCGGATTTGCGCTCGGTGCGGGCCAGGGCATACTCTTCCCGGCTTTGCGGATGAAGGAACACGGGAAAGTCGCGGCCTACCTGCTGATAGCCCGCGTCAAGCATCTGTTGCGGGGTGGCGCCCACCACCACCCAGTCTCGGTCTTTGACCGGCAGTCCTAACAGCGCGTCGCGCACCGCACCGCCGACCAGATAACTCTTCACGCCTGATTCTCCCGTATCTGTTTTTTGCAAGATGATACGTAAGTCTGGCAGAGAAGACGAATTAGTTCATCCACCGGTCTTTACGTTTGCGGCTTGGCACCAGATGCGGCAGCACCAGACCCAGCAGCAGACCGACGCCCAACACGCCGCCGCCGTACATAAACCACTGCATGATAATGGTGCGCTGTTTGTCATCAAGCTGCAGATTCGCCGCATTCACCTTCTTCTGCGCGACAACCAGCTCATTTTTCAACTTTTGGTTCTCGTCTTTCAGCGCGTTGATCACGCTGTCGCTGCCGGCGACTTTCTTCTGCATATCCGCCGTGCGCTGGTTCCAGGTGGCGTCGATATTATTCAGCTTATCGGTCAGCGTTTTGACCTGGTTTTCCAGATCCGGGACGCGGGTGCGCAGGCTGGGCTCGTTGCTCAGCTCTTTCAGCGGGATCCAGGCAGTACGCCCATTGGCGTCGCGGATCTGCGCGTAACTGGTGCTGTCGTTGGTTTGCAGCACCGCCACTTCTTCCCCGGCGTTGATGGTGCCGACCAGACGATAATTATCGCCCGGGCCGCTGCGAACCCAGGTGTTCAGCTCATCGGAAACGTAGCGCTTTTCTTCTGCGTGAACCGCCGTGGCGGCGCTAAGCGCGAGCAAAGTAAAAGTAATCAGGCGTAATTTTGGCATCAGGTCATCGTTTGGTCATAAAAAGTGGAACGATAGTAGAGGCATCGCCAGAGCGACGCAAAGTTTTCCGCCACAATCGGAATCATCCAGGAGGTGGCCCGGCAAAAAGCGCGTTGCATGGCGATTCGCCGCAAAATACTATCTACTGACAAAAAATATCGTCGTAAGTTCGCCGCAATTTGTCGGCGCAGCACAGAAGCGGAAGAATTCAGTCATGGCTCAAGAAATCGAACTTAAGTTTATCGTCGCTCAGGATGGGGTAGAGACGCTGCGCGAGCAGCTCAATGCGCTCGAGGCGAAACATACGCCCGCGGGCCAGTTGCTGAACATTTATTACGAAACCGCCGATAACTGGCTGCGTCGTCACGACATGGGGCTGCGCATCCGCGGCGATCAGGGGCGTTATGAAATGACGCTGAAAATCGCCGGTCGGGTGGTGGGCGGCCTGCACCAGCGCCCGGAATACAATATTCCCCTGGATAAACCGGAGCTGGCGCTTGAGCGCCTGCCGGCGGAGGTTTGGCCGCAAGGGGAACTTCCGACCGCGCTGGCGGAGCATGTCCAGCCGCTGTTCAGCACCGATTTTGCCCGTGAACGCTGGGTGATCCAGGAAGGAAAGAGTGAGATTGAGATTGCCCTCGATCGTGGCGAAGTGAAGGCGGGCGAGCATCAGGAGCCGATCTGCGAGCTGGAGCTGGAGTTGCTCGCCGGGGAGACCGCCGATCTGCTGCGCTTCGCGCAGCGTTTGCTGGAGAGCGGCGTCCTGCGTCAGGGGAGCCTGAGCAAAGCCGCGCGCGGGTATCATCTGGCGCAAGGCAACAATGAGCGCCCGGTGGCCCGGCTGGCGGTGCTGCCGGTGGCGGCGAAGGCCAGCGTGGAGCAGGGGCTGGAGGCGGCGCTGGAGAGCGCCCTGGCGCACTGGCTGTATCACGATGAGGTCTGGCTGCGCGGCAACGCGAAAGCTAAAGCGGAAATCCTGCTGGCGTTGGCCCGCGTGCGCCATGCCCTCGTGCTGTTCGGCGGCATCGTGCCGCGGAAGGCGACCACCCACCTCCGCGCCTTGCTGAACGACGCCGAAGCCGCGCTGCTGGCCGCGGACACCGCCGAGGAGGCGTTATTCCGCACCGAGGTCGTCGCCGCCAAACTGGCGCTGACCGAATGGCTGGTCCAGCGCGGCTGGCGTCCGTTCCTCAACGAGGCGGGAGAGAAAAAAATAGCCGGATCGTTCAAACGGTTTGCCGATATTAACCTCTCGCGGGTGGCGGCCGAGCTGCGCAGCGCCGTGCAGCATCTGGCGGTTGAAGATGCCGCCGACCAGTTGCCGAAGCTGTCCCGCGATATCGACAGCGTCCAGCTGCTGGCGGGCGCCTATGGCGACGCCGTCGCGCCGTGGCTGGAGAACTGGCAGGAGCTTCAGCGTGCGATAGAGCATGACGACCGCAGCGTCTTTGAATATTTCCGTCGCCAGGCGCTGGCTGCCGAGCCGTTCTGGCTGCATAGTGGAAAACGATAATTACAGGCCAGGGAGCCCCTATGATGCCGCTTTCTTCGCAGTTACAGCAGCACTGGCAGACGGTCGCTGACCGCCTGCCAGCGGATTTTCCCGTCGCCGAACTGAGCCCGCAGGCCCGGTCGGTGATGGCGTTCAGTGATTTTGTCGAACAGAGTGTGATCGCCCAGCCAGGCTGGCTGAACGAGCTTGCGGACTCCTCGCCGGAGGCGGAAGAGTGGCGGCATTACGAGACCTGGCTGCAGGATCGCCTGCAAGCGGTGGCTGACGAAGCGGGGTTGATGCGAGAGCTGCGTCTTTTCCGCCGCCAGATGATGGTCCGCATTGCCTGGGCGCAGGCGCTGTCGCTGGTAAGCGAAGAAGAGACGCTGCAGCAGCTGAGTGTCCTGGCAGAGACCCTGATTGTCGCCGCTCGCGACTGGCTGTATGCCGCCTGCTGTAAGGAGTGGGGAACGCCCTGCAACGCCGAGGGTCAGCCGCAGCCGCTGCTGATCCTCGGGATGGGAAAGCTGGGCGGCGGCGAGCTGAACTTCTCTTCCGATATCGATCTGATTTTTGCCTGGCCTGAGCATGGCGCCACCCGCGGCGGCCGCCGCGAGCTGGATAACGCCCAGTTCTTTACCCGCCTGGGGCAGCGGCTGATCAAGGCGCTCGACCAGCCGACGCAGGACGGCTTTGTCTATCGGGTGGACATGCGCCTGCGACCCTTTGGCGACAGCGGGCCGCTGGTGCTCAGCTTTGCGGCGCTGGAGGATTATTACCAGGAGCAGGGCCGGGACTGGGAACGCTACGCGATGGTGAAAGCGCGGATCATGGGCGATAACGACGACGCCTACGCCAGCGAGCTGCGCGCGATGCTTCGCCCCTTCGTCTTCCGCCGCTATATCGACTTCAGCGTGATCCAGTCGCTGCGTAACATGAAAGGGATGATCGCTCGCGAAGTGCGGCGTCGCGGGCTGAAAGACAACATCAAGCTCGGCGCCGGCGGGATCCGTGAAATTGAGTTTATCGTGCAGGTCTTTCAGCTGATCCGCGGCGGTCGCGAACCTGCGCTGCAGCAGCGGGCGCTGCTGCCGACGCTGGCGGCGATTGATGAGCTGCATCTGCTGCCGGAAGGCGACGCGGCGCTGCTGCGCGCGGCCTATCTGTTCCTGCGCCGGCTGGAAAATTTGTTGCAGAGCATCAACGATGAGCAGACTCAGACTCTGCCGCAGGATGAACTGAACCGCGCCAGGCTGGCGTGGGGGATGCATACTGACGACTGGGAGACGCTGAGCGCGCAGCTGGCGAGCCATATGGCCAGCGTGCGGCGGGTGTTTAATGAGCTGATCGGCGATGATGAGGCTCAATCGCCGGATGAGCAGCTCGCTGAGTACTGGCGCGAACTGTGGCAGGATGCGCTGGAAGAAGATGACGCCAGCCCGGCGCTGGCGCATTTAAACGACGCCGACCGCCGCAGCGTGCTGGCGCTGATTGCCGATTTCCGCAAAGAGCTGGATCGGCGCACCATCGGCCCGCGCGGCCGCCAGGTGCTGGATCAACTGATGCCGCATCTGCTGAGCGAAATCTGCTCGCGCGCCGATGCGCCGCTGCCTCTGGCGCGGATCACGCCGCTGTTGACTGGGATCGTCACTCGCACCACCTATCTTGAGCTGCTGAGCGAATTCCCCGGCGCGCTGAAGCACCTGATTACGCTCTGCGCCGCGTCGCCGATGGTCGCCAGCCAGCTGGCGCGCCACCCGCTGCTGCTTGATGAGCTACTGGATCCCAACACCCTCTATCAGCCGACGGCGACCGATGCCTATCGCGATGAGCTGCGTCAGTATCTGCTGCGGGTGCCGGAAGAGGATGAAGAGCAGCAGCTGGAGGCATTGCGCCAGTTCAAGCAGGCGCAGCAGCTGCATATCGCCGCGGCGGATATCGCTGGCACGCTACCGGTGATGAAGGTTAGCGATCACTTAACCTGGCTTGCCGAAGCCATCCTCGACGCGGTGGTGCAGCAGGCATGGGGACAGATGGTGGCCCGCTACGGCCAGCCGACCCATCTGCACGATCGCCAGGGGCGCGGCTTCGCCGTCGTCGGCTACGGCAAGCTCGGCGGCTGGGAGCTGGGCTACAGTTCCGATCTCGACCTGGTGTTCCTCCATGACTGCCCGCCGGAGGTGATGACCGACGGCGAGCGGGAGATCGACGGCCGTCAGTTCTACCTGCGGCTGGCTCAGCGGATCATGCATCTGTTCAGCACCCGCACTTCGTCCGGTATTCTCTACGAAGTTGACGCCCGGCTGCGCCCTTCCGGCGCGGCGGGGATGCTGGTCACCACCGCCGACGCGTTTGCCGACTATCAGCAGAACGAAGCCTGGACATGGGAGCATCAGGCGCTGGTGCGCGCTCGCGTGGTCTATGGCGACCCGGCGCTGCAGGCGCGATTTGACGCCATTCGGCGCGATATTCTGACCACCGTGCGGGATGGCGCGACCCTGCAGACCGAGGTTCGCGAGATGCGCGAGAAGATGCGCGCCCACCTTGGCAACAAACATGCCGATCGTTTTGATATCAAAGCCGATGCCGGTGGGATCACGGATATTGAATTTATTACCCAGTATCTGGTCCTACGCTATGCCAGCGACAAGCCAAAGCTGACCCGCTGGTCTGATAACGTGCGTATTCTCGAGCTGCTGGCGCAGAACGACATCATGGACGAGGAGGAAGCGCGAGCTTTAACGCACGCGTACACCACCTTGCGTGATGCGCTCCATCACCTGGCCCTGCAGGAGCTGCCGGGACACGTGGCGCCGGAGGCATTCAGCCGGGAGCGTGAGCAGGTCAGCGCCAGCTGGCAGAAGTGGCTGATGGCTTAACTATAAAATCGGGTGTGCTATTATCGCGCGCAAAGTTTGCGTCTCGCAGGAGAGAGTCATGAAAGTAACGCTGCCGGAGTTTGAACGTGCAGGAGTGTTGGTGGTGGGTGATGTGATGCTGGACCGCTACTGGTACGGCCCCACCAGTCGTATTTCCCCGGAAGCCCCGGTGCCGGTGGTGAAGGTGGAAAATATCGAAGAACGTCCTGGCGGCGCGGCAAACGTAGCGATGAACATCGCCTCCCTGGGGGCGACGTCGCGCCTGGTGGGATTGACCGGGATTGATGACGCCGCTCGCGCGCTGAGCCAGGCGCTGGCCAACGTCAATGTGAAGTGCGACTTCGTCTCCGTCCCGACTCACCCGACCATCACCAAGCTGCGGGTGCTGTCGCGCAACCAGCAGCTGATCCGCCTCGACTTTGAAGAGGGCTTCTCCGGCGTTGATCCGCAGCCGATGCACGAGCGCATTCAGCAGGCGCTGGGCGCCATTGGCGCGCTGGTTCTCTCGGATTACGCCAAAGGGGCGCTGACCAGCGTCCAGACGATGATCAAGCTCGCCCGTGAAGCAGGCGTGCCGGTACTGATCGATCCGAAAGGCACCGATTTCGAACGCTATCGCGGCGCGACGCTGCTCACCCCGAACCTCTCTGAGTTTGAAGCGGTGGTGGGCAAGTGCCAGGATGAAGCGGAGATCGTTGAGCGCGGCATGAAGCTTATCGCCGAATTCGAACTGTCAGCGCTGCTGGTGACGCGCTCAGAGCAGGGGATGACGCTGCTGCAGCCGGGGCGTCCGCCGCTGCATATGCCGACCCAGGCTCAGGAAGTGTACGATGTCACCGGCGCCGGCGACACGGTGATTGGCGTGCTGGCGGCGACCCTCGCCTCCGGCAACACCCTTGAAGAGGCCTGCTATTTCGCCAACGCCGCGGCGGGCGTGGTGGTCGGTAAGCTGGGAACCTCCACCGTTTCTCCTGTCGAACTGGAAAATGCGGTTCGCGGCCGGGCTGAGACCGGCTTCGGCGTGATGAGCGAAGCGGAACTCAAACAGGCGGTAGCGGCCGCGCGTAAGCGCGGCGAGAAAGTGGTGATGACCAACGGCGTCTTCGACATTCTGCATGCCGGTCATGTTTCCTATCTGGCGAATGCGCGCAAGCTGGGCGACCGTCTGATCGTGGCGGTCAACAGCGATGCCTCCACCAAACGTCTGAAAGGCGAAACCCGCCCGGTGAACCCGCTGGAACAGCGGATGATCGTGCTGGGGGCGCTGGAGGCGGTCGACTGGGTGGTCTCCTTCGAAGAAGATACACCGCAGCGCCTGATTGCCGGGATCCTGCCGGATCTGCTGGTGAAAGGCGGCGACTACAAACCGGAGCAGATCGCCGGCAGTGAAGAGGTCTGGGCGAACGGTGGCGAAGTGCTGGTGCTCAACTTTGAAGATGGTTGCTCAACCACCAACATTATTAAGAAAATACAAAAAGATAGCGAAAAATAACCGTTTCGCTATTCCCCCGCCATAACGGTGCGGCATCACGGCCTGCGATAGCGATATCGCGGGCCGTTTTTATTTAATGATGTGGAAAATGATTTGGCGCAATAAATAATCATATTAAGCGCATTTTTCGTACAAATGGCGTTAAGGTAAGCGTAAATACTGAAGTGAGTAAAAGGCATATGACTGATCAGAACATCCACCGCTGAAGGAGTATGCGCATGAACCATAACGACATGTATTCAATGAAGAATTTTGATTTTTTGGCACGGAGTTTCGCCAGAATGCACGCCCAGGGCCAGCCAGTTGATCTTCAGGCCATTGTCGGCAATATGGATGAAGAACATCGTGAATGGTTTTGCCAGCGCTATGAACTGTACTGTCGTCAGGTGAACAGCCCGGCGGAAGCCGCACACTAAGCCAACGCAAACGGGCCCCTGAGGGCCCGTTTTTTTTACTGCTGCTCTTCGCTGCCAGGCGTCGTCGCCGGGCGGTTTTCGAGGTCATTCAGGCGCTGTTCCAGCAGCGCCAGTTTTTCGCGGGTCCGCAGCAGAACCTGAGTCTGCACGTCAAACTCTTCGCGGCTGACCAGGTCCAGACGGGTCAGCTGCGACTGCAGCGCCTGGCGGATTTTCTTTTCAACATCCTCACCCAGATCGCGAAGTCCTTTTGGCATCGACTCATGGACCTGGCGGGCGATTTGTTCAATTTTTTTCGGGTCAATCATGGTGGTTTCCTGCTCGGGTCGGATGATTGATCATTGTAGTGCGAACCAGGCCGCCTATAAACCAGAAATGTTTGAAGCTTATGCATTGCCGAGGATAGTCAATAGCGTTATAGTTATCTCGCTTATTCTCAGGGCGGGGCGAAATTCCCCACCGGCGGTAAATCAACCACGGCGTTGAAAGCCCGCGAGCGCTTCCCGTGACTACGGGAAGGTCAGCAGATCCGGTGTAATTCCGGGGCCGACGGTTAAAGTCCGGATGGGAGAGAGTAACGGCACAGTCGGGCCCAGGCCCGCTCGCGTTGACTTTTGCCGCTAAACCGGCGCTCCTAAGACTGCCCTGATTCTGGTAACCATAATTTTAATGAGGTTTTTTTACCATGAATCAGACGCTCCTTTCTTCTTTTGGTACCGCTTTTGAACGTGTGGAACACGCTTTGGACGCTCTGCGCGAAGGCCGCGGCGTGATGGTGCTTGACGATGAAGACCGTGAAAACGAAGGCGATATGATCTTCGCCGCCGAAACCATGACCGTAGAGCAGATGGCGCTGACCATTCGTCACGGCAGCGGCATTGTGTGCCTGTGCCTGACCGAAGATCGCCGCAAACAGCTGGATCTGCCGATGATGGTGGAGAACAACACCAGCGCCTACGGCACCGGCTTTACCGTCACCATCGAAGCGGCGGAAGGCGTGACCACCGGCGTTTCCGCTGCTGACCGCGTGACCACCGTCCGCGCGGCGATTGCCGACGGCGCGAAACCTTCCGATCTCAACCGTCCTGGCCACGTTTTCCCGCTGCGGGCGCAGCCGGGAGGCGTACTGACCCGCGGCGGCCACACCGAAGCCACTATTGACCTCGTGACCCTCGCTGGCTTCAAACCGGCAGGCGTGCTGTGCGAGCTGACCAATGACGATGGCACCATGGCGCGCGCGCCGGAGTGCATCGCGTTCGCTCAGCAGCACAATATGGCTGTGGTCACGATTGAAGATCTGGTGGCCTATCGTCGCGAACATGAGCGTAAAGCCAGCTAATCAGCGGCTGACAACGCCAGTGAAAACAGCCCGCTTATTAGTGGGCTGTTTTGTTTCTGTGCCTTAACCGATGCCCATCGTCTGGAGCACCACCAGACTCAGCCCCATCACCGACATCCCGCACAGGACGCCATAGCTCGGGTTGCTTTGCGGATCGATCTCTTTCGCCAGCGGCATCAGTTCATCGACCGACAGCGCCACCATAATCCCGGCGACGGCGGCCATGATCGCGCCCATGACCATCGGCGAGACCAGGCTACCCAGAATCAGCCACGCCAGCACGCCGCCTAAAATCTCCGCCATGCCGGAAAGACCGGCCCAGAGCACCGCCTTACTGCGCGATCCGGTGGCGGCATATACCGGCCCGGCAACGGCCAGTCCTTCAGGAATATTGTGCAGGGCGACGGCAAGCGCCACTCCCATGCCAAGCTCGAGGTTGTTGCTGGCCGTGACATAGGTGGCGATCCCTTCCGGAAAGTTATGCAGGCTGATACCCAACGTCAGCAGAATGGCGGTGCGGCGTAAATTGCGCGGGCGCGGCGCGGCGGGGGTCATCAAATCCTGCGGGTGGGCATGCGGCAGCAGGCGATCGAGACCAAAGTAGCCCAGCAGGCCGAAAACAAACATTCCGTAGCCGAGCAGCGGCGACATGTCCTCGGCGGCCAGCGCGGCAGGCAGCATTTCCATCAACGAAATCAACAGCATGATCCCGGCGGCAAAGCCGAGGGAGAAGCCCAGCAGGCGGTTAGAAGGTTTCTGGCCAATCACGCCGAAAATGGCGCCTATAAAGGTTGCGCTACCGGCTAACAGCGTCAATATTAAGGGTGATGACATCGCTTCTCTCCCTGCGAAAATAAGTGCATAGGAGTATATTGCCTGAGGATGCGCGTACGGGACAGCTCCCTTTACCGCGAATTACATTCAAATTTTCTGACGATCATCATCATGGTTATCTGAGTTTATCCTGGCGCAAAAGCGCGTAATGTGAGCACATCACATTGACACCCTAAGGATATCATCATGTCCCGTACCCGAATGCCCGCGTTGTTTCTCGGCCATGGCAGCCCAATGAACGTGCTGGAAGACAACCGCTATACCCGCGCCTGGGCTCACCTGGGCGAAACCCTGCCGCGTCCGAAAGCGATCGTGGTGGTCTCTGCGCACTGGTTCACGCGCGGTACGGGCGTGACGGCGATGGAGGCCCCGAAGACCATTCACGACTTTGGCGGTTTCCCGCAGGCGCTGTATGACACCCATTACCCGGCGCCGGGCTCCCCGGCGCTGGCGCAACGGCTGGTGGAGCTGCTCTCGCCGGTGCCGGTCACTCTCGATAAAGAAGCCTGGGGATTTGACCATGGCTCGTGGGGCGTGCTGATCAAGATGTATCCGCAGGCGGATATCCCGATGGTTCAGCTGAGCATCGACAGCACCAAACCGCCGGCCTGGCATCTCGAAATGGGGCGAAAGCTGGCCTCGCTGCGTGATGAAGGGATTATGCTGGTGGCCAGCGGCAACGTGGTGCACAACCTGCGTACCGCCCGCTGGCATGGCGAGAACACGCCGTATCCGTGGGCGGAGTCCTTCAACAACTACGTGAAGGCGAATCTGCAGTGGCAGGGCCCGGACGATCAGCACCCGCTGGTTAACTACCTGGCACACGAAGGGGGCTCGCTCTCCAACCCCACGGCGGAGCATTTCCTGCCGCTGTTATACGTGCTGGGGGCATGGGATGGCGTTGAGGCGATTTCGACCCCGGTCGATGGCATCGAGATGGGTTCGCTGAGTATGCTGTCGGTGGTGGTTGGCGCCTGATAAAAATTGAGCTCCGGCGGCGGTATCGTCGCCGGAGCGCGACATTATTCGACGAAAATGTGCGGATAGAAACGCGACAGATCCTGGGTAATCAGCGCCCGGTCTTCACGAATGCCGATCCCGGCGGGCTGATCGTTGATGAGCCAGCTGCCAATCAGCGTGTAGCTGTCACCAAACTTCGGCAGCGGGTAAAATTCCTGCACGATAGTGCCTTCTTCCCCATACGGACCTTCCACCGACTCCACCACCTTGCCCTGTTCAACGATCGACACGTTGGCGCCTTCGCGGGAGAAGATCGGCTTAATGACGTACTTCTCCATCTCCGGATGGGCATCTTCGCTGAAGTAAGCCGCCAGCAGATTCGGGTGATTGGGGAACATTTCCCACAGCATCGGCAGCAGCGCTTTGTTGGAGATGATGCTCTTCCACGCCGGCTCCAGCCAGCGAACGCCGGCGTCTTCCAGCTTGGTGGAGAACATCTCCCGCAGCATAAACTCCCACGGATAGAGCTTGAACAGGTTGCCAATCACCTGATCCTGGAGATCGGTAAACTGGCCTTTTTCACCCAGCCCAATATCTTCGATGTAGAGGAATTCCGTCGCCAGCCCCGCCTCGGCGGCGCAATCCTGCAGATATTGCACGGTGCCGCGATCTTCAACGGTATCGCGGCAGCAGGCCATATGCAGCAGCTGGAAGCCAAACTGCTCGCGCAGCTCACCGAAGCGATCGATCAGCTTCTCCTGCAGGCTATTGAACTGGTCGCTGCCCGCCGGCAGCTTGCCGGCGTTGAGCTGGTCTTCCAGCCAGATCCACTGGAAGAAGGCCGCTTCATACAGCGAGGTTGGCGTGTCGGCATTGTTCTCCAGCAGCTTCGGCTCGCCGACGCCATCCCAGGCCAGGTCGAGACGTGAGTAAAGTGACGGCTGGTTGGTTTTCCACGACTGGCGCACAAAGCCCCAGGTGTGTTTAGGGATGCGGAATTTGGCCATCAGCTCATCGCTGGCGATCACTTTTTCCACCACCTGAAGACACATCTGATGCAGCTCGGCGGTGACCTCCTCCAGCTTTTCCACCTGGGCGAGGCTCAGCTTGTAATAAGCCTCTTCGCTCCAGTAGGGCTCGCCGTACATGGTGTGGAAGTTGAAGCCGTATTCGGTCGCTTTCTCGCGCCAGTCCGGGCGCTCGGTAATGCTGACTCTTTCCATGTTGCTTAGCCGCCCATTGAGCGAGAAGAAGAGGTTGAGCCTGCGGCGCTACGCTGCATAGTCGACTGCTTCGCCACCGACTCGCCGAAGCCCCCGCGGGTGACGGTGGTGGTGGTCGCTGGCTTCGGCGCCATCGCGGTTTTCGGCACGTTCATGGTGCGGCCCGGCTGGGCGGCGCCATAGCTCTTACCGCTGGCGTCAGTGTACTGACCGTAGGCCGGGCTGGCAGGGTTTTTGGAGCTGAACAGCGGCTGCTGTTGCGCCATGCCGCCGCCCATCAGGCGGCCCATCATGTAGCCGGCCATCAGCGGCATCCAGAAGCTGCCGCTGCTTTGCGCCTGGGCCTGGTTTTCCGGGGCGACGCCCGCCTGGGCAGGCGTTTGCTGGCACTGACCTTCGCCAAACTCGGCGACGCAGTCTTCGCGGGTGGCATATTTCGGCGCGGTGCGCTCTGCCTCTTTCACCGCGTTGGTGTAGGCCGTGGTGCATTCGGCTGCTTTGCCCGGGTTGGCGGCGGAGCAGTCATCGGCGTTCTGGTACAGCGAGACCGTTTCGTCGCTTTTTTCACAACCGGCAAGCATAAAGACCGCGGTGACGGCCAGGGCGACCGGCGTCAGGTGACGTGCGCTCCAGCTTTTGCGGAACGACGAATGATTAATATTTTTTGTCCGTTTCATATTTGTCTTCCAGGACCCAGTGGTATGGCGTGTGTTAACGCTCAGGATAGAGGATGAGTGGTGGAAAATGAAGCGAAGAGGGGCGCTAAGCGGGGGATCTTTACGTTGCCTTACGTTTAACGCATCGCCTGTCCGACGGACAGGCGATGCGCGTCACAGTATGAAAATTACTGACGGAACGGATTGCTGCCGCTGCTATGGGTCGTCGTCCGTGCGGACGCCGGCTTCATAGCCGCAGTCGTGTTGCCGTAACCATCGGCAGTGGCATCCTGCTGCGGATTCTCCGGCGCGACGCTGTCGGCAGAGGTCGAGATCGGTTTGCCCAAGGTGTTGTTCAGGGCGATCAGATCCTGCTCGTTCAGCGTACCTAACGCCGACTTGATGTTCAGCTCGTTGATCAGGTAGTTGTAGCGCGCATTAGAGAGCTGCTGTTTGGCGTTGTACAGCGTGGTGGTGGCGTCGAGGACGTCAACGATAGTACGGGTACCCACCGAGTAGCCAGCTTCCATCGCATCCAGGGAGCTTTGCGCAGAGACCACCGCCTGTTTGTAGGCGTTGATGCTGCTGATAGAGGCATTCACGTTGTTAAACGAAGAACGCACGGTCTGGACCACGCTGCGGTGAGCGCTTTCCAGCTGCTCGCTGGCGCCGACGAAATTGTACTGCGCCTGTTTGACCTGCGAGTTAACCATCCCGCCCTGGTACAGCGGCAGGGAGAAGCTCAGGCCGATTTTGTTCTGACCGATATCAGCATCTTGCGAGGTGCTTTTTGAGCCGCTGTAGCGGTTGTTGGAAACGCCAGACGAGGCGTTTAAATCCAGGGTCGGCAAATGGCCGTCCTGCGCCTGGCGAATCTGCTCGCGGGCCAGGTCCTGATTCAGACGCGCCTGCAGCAGCGACAGGTTGCGGTTCTCCGCTTCCTTCAGCAGGGCGTTCACCGCCTGCGGTTTGCTGGTTTTGAAGCCGTCTACGTTCAGGGAGGCCAGCTCCGGGTAGTAGTTGCCGGTAACCTGGCGCAGTTCTTCCACGGCGTTGTCGAGATCGTTACGCGCGGTCACTTCGTTCGCCAGCACGGCGTCGTATTGTGAGCGGGCGTTCTGCACGTCGGTGATCGCCACCAGACCGACGTTAAAGCGCTGGGTGGTTTGATCCAACTGACGGTAAATAGCCTGTTTCTGCGCTTCGGTATAAGAGAGCGTATCGATGGCGGCCAGCACTTTGAAATAGGCCGTCGCGGTATTCAGAATCAGCGTTTGCTGATCGGTCTGATACGTGACATCCTGAATGCCTGCCGCTTTTTCCTGCAGCGTCAGGGCGCGCCATTTCGACATATCAAACAGAACCTGCGTTAACTGCAGCGAGCCGCTGGTGACGTTAGAATTCTGGTCTTTATAATCACGGAAGCCGCTGGTATAGGTATAATCCGCTCCCAGCCCGAGCTGAGGCAGTAATGGACTGCGCGCTTCGTTGATCTTTTCGAATGCGGCGTCACGATCGGCTGCCGATTTACGCAGATCGGGGTTGCTGATGCGCGCCTGCTGGTAAACCTGAAGCAGGTTTTCCGCCTGGCTCATGGCGCTGAACCCGGTCAGGCTCAGGCCGATAAGAATGGGGAGCAATTTCTTCATTTGCATTCCTTGTTGTGAAGCATTTAGCGCTGGTCTAATTCTAAGAAAAATTCCGCTGATTGTATCGATTCTGCCGCCGTAAAAAGTTGGCGTTACGTGCCATCCGGCGGTAATTTGCACCAATCTAACATACGGACCGTAAAACGGTAGCCAAACGGTCTGGAAATCCCTCATTTCGGATTAGCAGGACATAACAATGAGCAAACCCATCCACCAGGGAATTACCTTCTCCAAAAATGATGTAGAAATTATTGCACGCGAAACGCTGTATCGTGGTTTTTTTTCACTCGATTTATACCGTTTTCGCCACCGCCTGTTTAACGGCGGCATGAGCGGCGAAGTCACCCGTGAAATTTTTGAGCGCGGGCATGCCGCCGTCTTGCTACCCTTTGACCCGGTGCGGGACGAAGTGGTGCTGGTCGAACAAATCCGTATCGCCGCCTATGATACCAGCGAGAGCCCGTGGCTGCTGGAAATGGTCGCCGGCATGATCGAGGCGGGTGAGACGGTGGAAGATGTCGCCCGTCGGGAAGCGCTGGAAGAGGCCGGGCTTGAAGTTGGGCGGACGAAACCAATATTAAGCTATCTGGCCAGTCCTGGCGGCACCAGTGAACGGTTATCGATCCTGGTGGGCGAAGTTGATGCATCGACGGCAAAAGGCATTCACGGCCTGGCCGAGGAAAATGAGGATATTCGGGTGCATGTGGTAAGCCGGGAGCAGGCTTACCAGTGGGTAGAAGAGGGGAAAATCGACAACGCAGCCTCTGTCATCGCCTTGCAATGGCTGCAATTGCATTATCACAATTTACGAAACGAGTGGACAAAATGAAGCGTTATACACCTGACTTCCCTGAGATGATGCGCCTGTGCGAGACCAATTTCGCCCAGTTGCGCCGCCTGTTGCCGCGAACGGATGCAGCGGGTGAGAAGGTGAGCTATCAGGTGGGAAGCGCGCAATATCGGTTAACGATAACGGAATCAACCCGCTACACTACTCTGGTGGCGATAGAGCAGACTCTGCCAGCGGTGAGCTACTGGAGTCTGCCATCCATGACCGTTCGCCTCTACCATGACGCCATGGTGGCCGAAGTGTGTTCGAGTCAGCAGATCTTTCGCTTCAAAGCGCGATATGATTATCCTAATAAAAAGTTGCATCAACGCGACGAAAAGCATCAAATTAACCAGTTTCTGGCCGACTGGCTGCGTTACTGTTTAGCACATGGAGCGATGGCGATTCCGGTTTGTTAGCGTCGTTAAACCTAAGGACACCATTTGGAAAGCCTGTTAAACCTACCTCTGGCTGGTGAGGCCAGAGTCAGGATCTTACAAATTACTGATACTCACCTGTTTGCTGAAAAACATGAAACGTTGTTAGGCATCAATACCTGGGAAAGCTATCAGGCCGTACTGTCGGCCATTCATGCCTCACAGCGTCCATGCGATTTGATTGTCGCAACAGGCGATCTGGCGCAGGATCACTCCTCCGCGGCCTACCAGCATTTTGCTGAGGGCATCGCGAGTTTTGCTGCACCCTGCGTCTGGCTACCGGGCAACCATGATTTCCAGCCGGCGATGTACAGCACCCTGCAGGAGTCGGGCATTTCCCCCGCCAAGCGCGTGTTTCTCGGCGACCACTGGCAGATCCTGCTGCTGGATAGCCAGGTGTTTGGCGTTCCCCATGGTGAGCTGAGCGACTTCCAGCTGGAATGGCTCGAACATAAGCTGGCGGAGGCGCCGGAGCGTTATACCTTACTTCTGCTGCATCATCATCCGCTGCCGGCCGGCTGCAGCTGGCTGGATCAACACAGTCTGCGCAACGCTGGCGCGCTGGACAGCGCGCTGAGCGCCTGGCCGCGGGTGAAGCATCTGCTGTGCGGCCATATTCATCAGGAACTGGATCTCGACTGGAATGGCCGACGTATGATGGCGACGCCGTCGACCTGCGTTCAGTTCAAGCCGCACTGCGCCAATTTCACCCTCGATACGGTGTCGCCGGGCTGGCGCTGGCTGGAGCTTCACCCTGACGGAACGCTGACCACCGAAGTGTGCCGCCTGGAAGGCGCGGCGTTTCATCCGGATATTGCTTCAGAAGGCTACTGATGGCGACGCTTCTTTATCTGCACGGCTTTAACAGTTCCCCGCGCTCGGCGAAGGCGACGGCGTTAAAGACCTGGCTGGCGCAGCACTATCCTGAGATCGCCATGGTGGTGCCTGAGCTGCCGCCTTACCCGGCGGAAACGGCGGAGCTGCTGGAGTCCATCGTGCTGGAGCACGGCGGCGAGCCGCTGGGGGTCGTAGGGTCGTCGCTGGGCGGCTACTACGCCACCTGGCTGTCGCAATGCTTTATGCTGCCAGCGGTCGTGGTTAACCCGGCGGTGCGGCCGTTTGAGCTGCTGAACAATTTTCTCGGCCACAATGAGAATCCGTACACCGGGCAACAATATGTGCTAGAGTCTCGCCATATTTACGATCTCAAAGTCATGCAAATCGACCCGCTCGAAGCGCCGGATTTACTCTGGCTGCTGCAGCAGACCGGGGATGAAGTGCTTGATTACCGCCAGGCCGTTCATTACTACGCCTCCTGCCGGCAGACGGTGGAGGAGGGCGGTAATCACGCATTTGTCGGCTTTGACGATCATTTCACTCAGATTATCGAATTTCTCGGCCTGCGCTAAACGGCCCTGAACGACCTACGAATACACACCATGACGCAATCTTCATATAACGCTGATGCCATTGAGGTACTCACCGGGCTAGAGCCGGTGCGCCGCCGTCCGGGCATGTATACCGACACCACCCGTCCTAACCATCTTGGTCAGGAAGTGATTGATAACAGTGTGGACGAAGCGCTGGCAGGCCACGCCAAACGCGTGGAAGTGATCCTTCACGCCGACCAGTCCCTCGAGGTGATTGACGACGGGCGCGGGATGCCGGTCGACATTCACCCGGAAGAGGGGGTGCCGGCGGTTGAGCTGATCCTCTGCCGACTGCACGCGGGCGGTAAGTTTTCCAACAAAAACTACCAGTTTTCCGGCGGCCTGCACGGGGTGGGGATTTCGGTGGTCAACGCCCTGTCTAAACGCGTGGAGGTCAACGTGCGTCGCGACGGTCAGGTCTACAGCATCGCCTTTGAGAATGGTGAGAAAGTAGAAGACCTGCACGTCACCGGCACCTGCGGTAAACGCAACACCGGGACCAGCGTCCATTTCTGGCCTGACGAAAGCTTCTTCGATAGCCCGCGCTTCTCCGTTTCGCGTTTGACCCACTTGTTAAAAGCGAAAGCGGTGCTGTGCCCGGGCGTGGAAATTGTTTTCCGCGATCAGGTCAACAACAGCGAGCAGAGCTGGTGCTATGCCGATGGCCTTAACGACTACCTTAGCGAAGCGGTGAACGGCCTGCCGCTGCTGCCGGAAAAACCCTTCGTCGGCACCTTCTCCGGTGAGACGGAGGCGGTGGACTGGGCGCTGCTGTGGCTGCCGGAAGGCGGCGAGCTGCTGACCGAGAGTTATGTCAACCTGATCCCGACCATGCAGGGCGGGACGCACGTCAACGGCCTGCGCCAGGGGCTGCTGGACGCGATGCGTGAGTTCTGCGAGTACCGTAATATTCTGCCGCGCGGGGTGAAACTGTCGGCGGAAGATATCTGGGATCGCTGCGCCTACGTGCTGTCGGTGAAGATGCAGGATCCGCAGTTCGCCGGGCAAACCAAAGAGCGCCTGTCGTCGCGTCAGTGCGCGGCGTTCGTCTCCGGCGTGGTGAAAGACGCCTTCAGCCTGTGGCTGAACCAGAACGTGCAGGCTGCGGAGCTGCTGGCGGAGATGGCCATCTCCAGCGCCCAGCGTCGTCTGCGCGCCGCCAAGAAAGTGGTGCGCAAAAAGCTGACCAGCGGTCCGGCGCTGCCGGGTAAGCTGGCCGACTGCACCGCCCAGGATCTGAACCGTACCGAACTGTTCCTCGTCGAAGGGGACTCGGCGGGCGGGTCAGCCAAGCAGGCGCGCGATCGTGAATATCAGGCGATCATGCCGCTGAAAGGCAAGATCCTTAATACCTGGGAAGTCTCTTCCGATGAAGTGTTAGCTTCGCAAGAAGTGCACGACATTTCGGTGGCGATTGGTATTGACCCGGATAGCGATGATTTAAGCCAGCTGCGCTACGGCAAAATTTGTATCCTGGCGGATGCGGACTCCGATGGCCTGCACATTGCCACGCTGCTGTGCGCGCTGTTCGTGAGACACTTCCGGACTCTGGTGAAAGAGGGGCACGTCTACGTGGCGCTGCCGCCGCTGTACCGTATCGACCTCGGCAAAGAGGTTTACTACGCGCTAACGGAAGAAGAAAAAACCGGCGTGCTGGAGCAGCTGAAGCGCAAGAAAGGCAAGCCAAACGTCCAGCGCTTTAAAGGTCTCGGCGAGATGAACCCGATGCAGCTGCGGGAAACTACCCTCGACCCAAATACCCGCCGCCTGGTGCAGCTGGTGATCAGCGATGAGGATGAGCAGCAGACCACGGCGATGATGGATATGCTGTTGGCCAAGAAGCGTTCTGAAGACCGTCGCAACTGGCTGCAGGAGAAGGGCGATATGGCGGACCTGGAAGTGTAAGACCGCACGCTGCGCCAGACGTAAAAGGGAGCCTCAGGCTCCCTTTTCTTATTCCGTTTCAGCGTCGGCGGGCTTAGACGCCGGCCTGCAGGATACGGATGGTGGTCTCCAGCACATCGCCTTTGACCGCTTCCGACCAGGCTTTCATGTGCGGGGTCTGCAGGTGCGCTTCAAGATGCGCGACGCTTTCCCACTGCTCCACCATGACGATAGAGTCAGGAGCGGTGGTCTGGAAGCTGACGCCAGCGGCATGATCCACCATAGGCGCATAGCCGTGGCAGCCGGCTTCCTGCAAAACGGTCGGAATAATTTTCGCGAACTGATCGAGAACCGCCTGGCGGTGGTGCTGGCCCGGACGGGTACGGATTTCTGCAATCACTGTTAACATGGTTAACTCAACTCCTTCTGTGTGGATCTTGTCATACTCCAGGTTCCAATAACTCGAAATATGTAGAGCATAGACCCCTAGTTAACCAAAAATTTCCGCCAGATGCTTGCGATATTCTGCGATATACCGTGGGACATCAGGCATTTTTATCACGTCGTTGGCGATAAAGGTTGGCAGCGCCTCCATACCCAGGAACTGGTTGGCTTTATGGAACGGCAGGTAAACGCCGTCAACGCCAACGCCGTGGAAGAACTGCTCTTTGTCGGTGAAGGCCTCCATTGGCGCGTTCCAGGTCAGGGAGAGCATATATTTTTTCCCCTGCACCAGGCCGCCGGAGCCATATTTTTTGCTGGCGTCGGAGCGGGTACGGCCGTCGCTGGCGTACAGCGAACCGTGGCCTTCGGTAAAGACGTCATCCATATATTTTTTCACTGTCCACGGGGCGCCCATCCACCAGCCCGGCATCTGCCAGATCACCACATCGGCCCAGAGGAAATTCTGCACTTCGGCTTTGACGTCGTACTCGCTTTCGGCGCGAACGCTTTTAACATCGTGCCCGGCGTCGCGCAGATAACTCTCCGCGACCTCGGTCAGGGTGTCGTTCAGTTGGCCATTCGAGTGGGCGAATTTTTTTGCGCCATTGATAATCAGGATGTTGCTCATTAGTTGTCCTCAATCTTGAAAATTTGCCGACGATCTTACCCCGCGAAGCGGGGCAGTAAAATGAGCAAAATGTGCAAAGTCTTTTGCTAAATGAGCAATAATCCCGCTACCAGCCAACGCGGGCTTCGAAGCCCCCGTCGCGGGCGTTGGCAAACTCGACGCGCATGCCATGCAGCGAGGCGATGCGCCGGACGATAGACAAGCCCAGGCCGCTGCCCGGAGCATCCTGACCAGGCGGGCGGTAAAAACGTTCGCCGACGCGCGCCAGCGCCTGCGGGCTAATGCCGGGGCCGTTATCGCGGACCCGAAACTCGCGGGCGTTGAGCGTGATATCAACCTGGCTGCCGCGCGGGCTGTAGCGCACCGCGTTATCCAGCAGATTGCGCACCAGCAGGCTGAGGAGCAGCGGCTGGCCGGTGCGGGAGATGCCAGAGGCATTAAGATGCAGGCGCAGCTCAATCCCGGACTGCTGCGCCGGGTGGTACATCTCCATTACCGCCGACTGCAGCAGGTCGTCGATGGCGACCGGCTGCAGGTCGTCCAGCTGGGCGAGCGAGTCCAGCCGCGACAGCGTCAGCAGCTGATCCACCAGACGGGTGGCGCGATCGATCCCCTGATGGAGCTGAGCCAGGGCTTTCTCCCGCCCTTGTGGATCGTCCAGAGAGAGCTGGGCGACTTCAGTCTGCACCTTCAGCGCCGCCAACGGGCTGCGCAGCTCGTGGGCGGCATCAGAGGTAAACCGACGCTCGCGCAGCATGACGTCGTGGGTGCGCTGGAACAGCTGATTCAGGGCTTCGACCAGTGGGCGGACTTCAGGGGGGATCTTCTCCACGCTGAGCGATTCCGCCGAGTCCGGCGCGCGCAGACGCAGCGTGCGCGCCAGATGTTTCAACGGCGCCAGTTCGCGGCTTAACAGCACGATGAGCAGCACGAACATCAGCGGCAGGGCGACCATCCACGGAGTGAGCTGCGAGGTGACAATGTCCATCGCCATTTCGCGGCGATAATCCCACTCCTGGCCGACGGCGATGCGGTGGCGGCCATCGGCGGTGGTTAACCACAGGAAGCGCCACTCGTCATCATCGCCGCGCAGGTAGCCATCGCTAAAGCCCTCACGCTGCGAGTGCCACTGTATATCCTCTCCGTTCTCGCCGTCGTTAAGCACCATTTTGCCGTCGCGGGTGAAGATGGCGAACGCCAGCGCATCGTCGTCGATATGCCCGTGGCGCACCTTTTTCTTTTCCCCGAGCGATGCCGGCGGGGCGCGCAGTTCATCGAAATGCATGGCGCTCAGGCGGCGGGCGAACAGCAGCTGCTGGGTATCAAACAGCTTATCCAGCTTTTTACTGGTCTGCTGCCAGGCGATCACGCTGGCCACGCCCCAGGCGGCGGCGGTCAGCACGGCAAACAGCAGCGTCAGGCGCAGGCGCAGGCTCAGGCGGGCAAGTCGTTTCATGCGTCACCCAGGGTATAGCCGATGCCGTGGACGGTGCGGATAAATTCACTGCCGAGTTTGCGCCGCAGATGGTGGACGTGAACTTCCACGGCGTTGCTGGAGACCTCGTCGTCCCAGTTGTAGAGCTTTTCTTCAATAAGCTTACGCGGCAGCACGCGCCCGGCGTTACGCAGCAGCAGTTCCAGCAGGGCGAACTCCTTCGGCTTCAGCGTCAGGCTTTCGCCGTCGAGGCTGGCGGTTAAGCGGTTCGGGTCAAGGCGTACCTTGCCGTGGCGCAACTCGCTGCTGCTCTGGCCGTGGGCACGGCGGATCAATGCTTCGAGGCGGGCCGCTACCTCAATCAGGGCGAAAGGTTTGCACAGATAATCATCGGCGCCCAGGCGCAGCCCCTCCACCCGCTGGCTGAGCGCATCGCGGGCGGTGAGGATCAGCACCGGTTCATGGCGGCCTTTGTCGCGCCACTCGCGCAGAATATCGAGGCCATCAACGCCAGGAAGAGTGAGATCAAGAATTGCCGCGTCGTAGGGGGCGCTGTATAGGGCGTTTTTGCCCTCCAGCCCGGCGGTAAACCAGTCGATGCTGAAGCCCATTTTGCTCAGCCCGGCCTTGATGCCATCGCCGATTAACTTGTCATCTTCCACCAATAATATGCGCATGTTTCCCTCTGACGATCCTGATTCTTTGCGCAGTAAACCGCGTTGAAGCGGGTGATGTACAGCATTAAAATTTCTTTTTTCCCCTTAAGAAGTCGTTAAGTTTTGTCGGGCGTAATAGGAGCCATATCAACACGAAGGGAGAACACATCATGAAGAAAATTGCTGCGATGACCGCGATCGTTGCCCTGGTTTCCATGCCGGTGCTGGCTGCCGGACAGGGCGGGTATACCGGTCCTTCTGCGACCACGCCGGCAAGTTCAACCACCCAGGGCGGCGGCTTCACCGGCCCGAGCGGCGCGATCACCACCGTCACCAATGTCAAATCGCTGCGGGACGATACCTGGGTGACCCTGCGCGGCAAAATCACCGAGCGCGTTTCCGACGATCTGTATAAGTTCCAGGATGCTACCGGAGTGATCAATGTCGATATCGACCACAAACGCTGGAACGGCGTCACCGTCGGCCCACAGGACACGGTAGAAATTCAGGGGGAAGTCGATAAGGACTGGAACTCGGTGGAAATCGACGTTAAACAGATCCGTAAAATCGCGCCATAAGTCTCCGTTGGATAAGCGCAAGATCGGTCAGGCATCGCTATCCTCGCTCTGTCAGAGTATGTCGCGAGGAGGAGACGATGAACGATATTAAGGCCAGCCCGGGGTATGTCGGGCGCTTCCAGCGCGTCTGTAGGTACATTGCGCACCATCTTGATGAGCCGCTGTCGCTGGAGATGCTGAGCGCGATAGCGCACAGTTCGCCTTACCATTTTCACCGGCAATTTAGCGCTTATACCGGCATTCCCTTGTACCGGTATATTCAGTGGTTGCGTCTGCGTCGCGCCTGTTGGCGCCTGGCGTTCAACCCCCGCGATAAAGTCATCGATATTGCCCTTGATGCCGGATTTCAGAATGCGGAGTCGTTCAGTCGTGCCTTCCGTACCGCGTTTGACCAAAGCCCGACCCAGTTCCGTCAGCAACCGGACTGGGCCGAGTGGCATCGACGCGTACCGAAACATACGCTACAGGAGCAAACGTCGATGGACGTCAACATTATTTCGTTCCCCACCACCCGGATAGCCGTACTGCAACATCGCGGCAGCCCGGACCTTGTCAACGCCACCGCCGCGCGTTTTATCGCCTGGCGTAAAACGAGCGGATTATCGCCCATCGCCACCTGCGATACCTGGGGGATCGCCTGGGACGATCCGCAGACCACCCCGCAGGGGGAATTTCGTTTTGACATCTGCGGTACGGTCGCACGGCCGGTCGGTGAAAACGCCTTTGGCGTGATTAACGGCGAAATCCCCAGCGGACGCTGCGCCGTCGTGCGCCATCACGGCTCGCTGGACACGCTGGCGAACAGCGTTTGGTTTCTCTATCGCGACTGGTTACCCGCTTCAGGCGAGACGTTACGGGATTTTCCGGTGTACTTCCGTTACCTCAATTTTGTCCATGAGGTGGCTGAGCATGAGCTGCAAACCGATATTTATCTGCCGCTGGCCTGATTAAGGTGACGGAATCCTCAACCGATCTCACGGCCTGTGACTCAGGGCGTGAGATCGGGTATTATCGCGGGTAGTTTTGCCGTCCGAACGGTCGGTACCCAGATTGAGGATCCACGATTAATGAGCGATATGGCAGAGCGCCTTGCGCTGCATGAATTTACGGAAAATGCTTACCTGAACTACTCCATGTACGTGATCATGGACAGGGCATTACCGTTTATTGGCGATGGCTTAAAACCGGTCCAGCGTCGCATCGTCTATGCGATGTCCGAACTGGGGCTGAACGCCAGCGCCAAATTCAAAAAGTCCGCCCGCACCGTCGGCGACGTGCTGGGTAAATATCACCCGCACGGCGACAGCGCCTGCTATGAAGCGATGGTGCTGATGGCGCAACCCTTCTCCTATCGCTATCCGCTGGTGGATGGCCAGGGGAACTGGGGGGCGCCGGACGATCCGAAATCCTTCGCCGCCATGCGTTACACCGAATCCCGCCTGTCGAAGTATGCCGAGCTGCTGCTCAGCGAGCTGGGGCAGGGGACGGTCGACTGGGTGCCAAACTTTGACGGCACGCTGCAGGAGCCGAAAATGCTGCCGGCGCGCCTGCCAAACATCCTGCTCAACGGCACCACCGGCATCGCGGTGGGCATGGCGACCGATATTCCGCCGCACAACCTGCGTGAAGTAGCGAAAGCGGCGATTACGCTGATTGAGCAGCCGAAAACGACCCTCGACGAACTGCTGGATATCGTCCAGGGGCCGGATTTCCCGACCGAGGCGGAGATCATCACTTCGCGGGCGGAAATTCGCAAAATCTACCAGAACGGACGCGGCTCTGTGCGCATGCGCGCGGTGTGGAGCAAAGAGGACGGCGCGGTAGTGATCAGCGCGCTGCCGCACCAGGTCTCCGGCGCCAAAGTTCTGGAGCAAATTGCGGCGCAGATGCGCAATAAAAAGCTGCCGATGGTGGATGACCTGCGCGACGAATCGGACCACGAAAATCCGACCCGTCTGGTGATCGTCCCGCGCTCCAACCGGGTGGATATGGAGCAGGTGATGAACCATCTGTTCGCCACCACCGATCTGGAGAAGAGCTACCGCATCAACCTCAATATGATCGGTCTCGACGGCCGCCCGGCGGTAAAAAACCTGCTGGAGATCCTCAGCGAATGGCTGGTGTTCCGTCGTGATACCGTACGTCGCCGTCTGAACCACCGGTTAGAGAAGGTCCTTAAGCGCCTGCATATCCTCGAAGGTTTGCTGGTGGCGTTCCTTAATATCGATGAAGTCATTGAGATCATCCGCACGGAAGATGAGCCGAAGCCAGCTCTGATGTCGCGCTTTGCCATCAGCGAAACCCAGGCGGAAGCGATTCTGGAACTGAAGCTGCGCCATCTCGCCAAACTGGAAGAGATGAAGATCCGCGGCGAGCAGAACGAGCTGGAAAAAGAGCGCGATCAGCTGCAGGCGATTCTGGCCTCTGAACGTAAGATGAACAATCTGCTGAAGAAAGAGCTGCAGGCCGATGCCGATGCTTTCGGCGACGATCGCCGCTCGCCGCTTCACGAGCGTGAAGAAGCGAAAGCGATGAGCGAGCATGACATGCTGCCGTCTGAGCCGGTGACTATCGTTCTGTCGCAGATGGGCTGGGTGCGCAGCGCCAAAGGGCACGACATTGACGCCCAGGGCTTAAGCTATAAGGCGGGCGACAGCTGGAAAGCCTCGGCGAAGGGCAAGAGCAACCAGCCGGTGGTGTTTATCGATACCACCGGGCGCAGCTATGCCATTGATCCGATTACTCTGCCCTCGGCGCGTGGCCAGGGTGAGCCGCTGACCGGTAAGCTCACGCTGCCGCCGGGCGCGACCGTGGAACATATGCTGATGGAAGGCGACGATCAGAAACTGCTGATGGCCTCCGACGCCGGCTACGGTTTTGTCTGCACCTTTAACGATCTGGTGGCGCGCAACCGCGCCGGTAAAGCGTTGATCACCCTGCCTGACAACGCGCATGTGATGCCGCCGCTGGTCATTGAGGACGAGTCCGATATGCTGCTGGCCATCACCGCCGCCGGGCGGATGCTGATGTTCCCGGTCAGCGATCTGCCGCAGCTGTCGAAAGGCAAGGGCAACAAAATCATCAACATTCCCGCGGCGGAAGCCGCCGCCGGACAGGACGGCCTCGCACATCTGTTTGTCCTGCCGCCGCAGAGTACGCTGACCATTCACGTCGGCAAACGGAAGATCAAACTGCGTCCGGAAGAGCTGCAAAAAGTCACCGGCGAGCGCGGCCGCCGCGG
Source organism: Klebsiella sp. PCX (assembly GCF_021869705.1). Classification (NCBI taxonomy): domain Bacteria; kingdom Pseudomonadati; phylum Pseudomonadota; class Gammaproteobacteria; order Enterobacterales; family Enterobacteriaceae; genus Klebsiella; species Klebsiella sp. PCX. The sequence continues at coordinate 4,443,230 of NZ_CP091527.1, read as the reverse complement.
TTCGCTGATGCGCGGGCTGCAGAAAATTGACCGTGTTGAAATTGACTCGCCGCGCCGTGCCGCGGCAGGCGATAGCGAAGAGTAAGCGCTTCTCCTCCCGTCTTTGACGGGAGGAGGCGAAAAAATGCCGCAAAATCGTTGTTTATTCAGGCGTTGCGATTAACAATGTCCATCATCAGGGACCCAGGAAGAACGGTCCCGGCCTGCGCAGAACTCGTGAGCCTGCCTTCTGCCAGCAGCGAATAATTCTAAGCGGTTTGGGTTTTAGAGGTAGCTATGCTATTCATTTTTCGAGTAATTTTCGTGGTCATTTATTGCATCGTGGTGTGCATACTTGGCTGTCTGTACTGCTTGTTCAGCCCGCGTAATCCAAAACACGTTGCCACTTTCGGCCATCTGTTTGGCCGCTTATCCCCGGTGTTTGGCCTGAAGGTGGAGCTGCGCAAACCTGCCGACGCGGAAAGCTATGGCAACGCGATCTACATCGCTAACCACCAGAACAACTATGATATGGTGACGGCGTCTAACATCGTGCAGGCCCCGACGGTTACCGTGGGGAAAAAGAGCCTGCTGTGGATCCCGTTCTTTGGCCAGCTGTACTGGCTGACCGGTAATCTGCTGATTGACCGTAATAATCGAACCAAAGCGCACGGCACCATTGCCGAGGTCGTTAACGCCTTTAAAAAGCGTAAAATTTCGTTCTGGATGTTCCCGGAAGGGACCCGCAGCCGCGGCCGCGGTCTGCTGCCGTTTAAAACCGGCGCCTTCCATGCGGCTATTGCCGCCGGAGTGCCGATTATTCCGGTGTGTGTCTCGAATACATCGAATAAAATAAAGCTCAATCGCTGGAACAACGGTCTGGTGATTGTGGAAATGCTGCCGCCGGTGGATACCAGCCAGTTCGGTAAAGACAACGTGCGCGCGCTGGCGACGCATTGCCGCGAGCTGATGGCCGCCAAAATCGCTGAGCTGGACAACGAAGTGGCCGAGCGCGAAGCGGCCGGCAAGCAATAAGACAGGAAACGCCGCCACCGCGCGCGTATTGCTGGCGGGAAACGAATTCCCTTTTTCATTTGTCAGTATGTCATGGAGTTAATATGTCACTCAGTCGGCGTCAGTTTATTAAGGCTTCCGGCGTAGCGCTGTGCGCTGGCGCCGCGCCGCTGAAGGCCCATGCCGCCGGCCAGCAGCCTGCGCTGCCGGTTCCGCCGCTGCTGGAATCCCGTCGCGGTCAGCCGCTGTTTCTGACGCTGCAGCGTTCGCACTGGTCGTTTACGCCAGGCACCCGCGCCCCCGTCTGGGGGATCAATGGCCGCTATATGGGGCCGACGATCCGCGTCTGGAGCGGAGACGACGTCAAGCTTATCTACAGCAACCGTCTGACAGAGAACGTCGCGATGACCATCCGCGGCCTGCAGGTGCCGGGCCCGCTGATCGGCGGCGCGGCGCGCATGATGTCGCCGAACGCCGACTGGGCGCCGGTGCTGCCGATCCGCCAGAGTGCGGCGACGCTGTGGTACCAGGCCAATACGCCGAACCGGATGGCGAAGCAGGTCTATAACGGTCTGGCCGGCATGTGGCTGGTGGAGGATGAGGTGAGCAAGAACCTGCCGATCCCTAACCACTATGGCGTCGATGACTTCCCGGTGATAATTCAGGATAAACGGCTGGATAACTTCGGCACGCCGGAATATAGCGAACCGGGCAGCGGCGGCTTCGTCGGCGACACGCTGCTGGTCAATGGCGTGCAGAGCCCCTATGTCGAAGTGTCGCGCGGCTGGGTGCGACTGCGCCTGCTGAACGCCTCCAACTCCCGGCGCTATCAGCTACAGATGAGCGATGGCCGACTGCTGCATGTCATTTCCGGCGACCAGGGGTTCCTGCCGGCGCCGGTTTCGCTCAAGCAGCTGTCGCTGGCGCCGGGGGAACGGCGTGAAATCCTGGTCGATATGACCAACGGCGATGAAGTGTCCATTACCTGCGGCGAAGCGGCGAGCATTGTCGACCGTATCCGCGGCTTTTTTGAACCGTCCAGCATTCTGGTCTCCACGCTGGTGCTGACCCTGCGCCCGACCGGGCTGCTGCCGCTGGTCACCGACAGTCTGCCGGTGCGTCTGCTGCCGACCGAGCTGCTCTCCGGTACGCCGATCCGCAGCCGGGATATCACCCTCGGCGACGATCCAGGGATTAACGGCCAGCTATGGGATCCGCAGCGTATTGATATTACGGCGCAGCAGGGGACCTGGGAGCGCTGGACAGTGCGCGCCGACCGCCCGCAGTCGTTCCATATTGAAGGGGTGATGTTCCAGATCCGTAACGTCAACGGTTCGACCCCTTTCCCGGAAGACCGCGGCTGGAAGGACACCGTGTGGGTCGACGGGCAGGTCGAACTGCTGGTCTACTACGCCCAGCCGTCGTGGCCGCACTTCCCGTTCCAGTATCTGAGCCAGACGCTGGAGCTGGCCGACCGCGGTTCGATTGGCCAGATGCTGGTGAATCCTGCGCCATAATCTCTTCGACCCTGGCCGGCATACGGTCAGGGTTTGAGAAAATCCTCCTTCATTTCCACTATCATTCCGGCTTATAATCCACGCCCTTTTGGTTATTTTTTTATCATTTTCCCCGGAAGCAATATGAGCGCAATATCCCTGATCCAACCGGATCGTGACCTTTTTTCCTGGCCGCAATACTGGGCTGCCTGTTTCGGCCCTGCGCCATTTTTACCGATGTCGCGTGAAGAGATGGATCAACTTGGCTGGGATAGCTGCGACATTATTCTGGTGACTGGCGACGCCTACGTCGACCACCCGAGCTTCGGGATGGCCATCTGCGGCCGTATGCTGGAAGCGCAGGGGTTCCGCGTGGGGATCATCTCCCAGCCGGACTGGAACACCAAAGACGACTTCATGCGTCTGGGCAAACCGAACCTGTTCTTCGGCGTGACCGCCGGCAACATGGACTCGATGATCAACCGCTACACCGCCGACCGTAAGCTGCGTCATGATGACGCTTACACCGCCGGCAACGTAGCGGGCAAGCGTCCGGACCGCGCCACCCTGGTGTATACCCAGCGCTGTAAAGAGGCGTGGAAAGATGTGCCGGTGATCCTCGGCGGCATCGAAGCCAGCCTGCGCCGTACCGCCCACTATGATTACTGGTCCGATACCGTGCGCCGCTCGGTGCTGGTGGACTCCAAGGCCGATATGCTGATGTTCGGCAACGGCGAGCGTCCGCTGGTGGAAGTGGCTCATCGCCTGGCGATGGGCGAAACCATCGATCAGATCCGCGATGTGCGCAATACCGCCATCATGGTGAAAGAGGCCCTCCCGGGCTGGAGCGGCGTTGACTCCACCCGTCTGGATACCCCGGGCAAAATCGACCCCATCCCGCACCCGTATGGTGAAGATCTGCCGTGTGCAGACAACAAACCGGTGGCCCCGAAAAAAGCCGAGGCTAAAGCCGTTGTCGTGCAGCCGCCGCGGCCAAAACCGTGGGAAAAGACCTATGTGCTGCTGCCCTCCTTCGAGAAGGTGAAAGGCGATAAGGTCCTGTACGCTCACGCCTCGCGCATTCTGCACCATGAAACCAACCCCGGCTGCGCCCGGGCGCTGATGCAAAAGCACGGCGAGCGCTACATCTGGATCAACCCGCCGGCAATCCCGCTCTCCACCGAAGAGATGGACAGCGTTTTCGCGCTGCCCTACAAGCGCGTGCCGCATCCTTCCTATGGCGATGCGCGCATCCCGGCGTATGAGATGATCCGCTTCTCTATCAACATCATGCGCGGCTGCTTCGGCGGCTGTTCGTTCTGCTCGATCACCGAGCACGAAGGACGCATTATCCAGAGCCGTTCTGAGGATTCGATCATCAATGAGATCGAAGCCATTCGCGACACGGTGCCGGGCTTTACCGGCGTGATCTCCGATCTCGGCGGACCCACCGCCAACATGTATATGCTGCGCTGCAAATCGCCACGAGCCGAGCAGACCTGTCGCCGTCTCTCCTGCGTCTACCCGGATATCTGCCCGCACATGGATACCAACCATGAGCCGACGATCAACCTTTACCGTCGCGCCCGCGAGCTGAAGGGCATCAAGAAGATCCTTATCGCCTCCGGGGTACGCTATGACATCGCGGTCGAAGATCCGCGCTATATTAAAGAGCTGGCGACCCACCACGTCGGCGGCTATCTGAAGATCGCGCCGGAGCATACCGAAGAGGGCCCGCTGTCGAAGATGATGAAGCCGGGAATGGGCAGCTACGACCGCTTTAAAGAGCTGTTCGACACCTATTCGAAGCAGGCGGGTAAAGAGCAGTATCTGATCCCGTACTTTATCTCCGCCCACCCGGGGACCCGTGATGAAGACATGGTGAACCTGGCGCTGTGGCTGAAGAAGCACCGCTTCCGTCTCGACCAGGTGCAGAACTTCTATCCGTCGCCGCTGGCGAACTCGACCACCATGTATTACACCGGCAAAAACCCGCTGGGCAAGATCGGCTATAAGAGTGAAGAGGTGGTGGTGCCGAAGGGTGATAAACAGCGCCGTCTGCACAAAGCGCTGCTGCGCTACCACGATCCGGCCAACTGGCCGCTGATCCGTCAGGCGTTGGAGGCGATGGGCAAGAAACACCTGATTGGCTCTCGTCGCGACTGCCTGGTGCCGGCGCCGACCCTGGATGAGATGCGCGAAGCGCGTCGCCAGAACCGTCATACCCGCCCGGCGCTGACCAAGCACACGCCGATTGCGCATCAGCGTTCTAACGGTGGCGCAACGGCGAAAAAGCCCGTCAAACGGGGTAAAGTCGCCGGGCGTTAAGCCTGACTTTGCGCCCGGCTGCGTTTCGCTGGCCGGGTGGTTTCTCAAGCCGGGCACGCATCAGCGCAGCCCGGCTTTTTTACCTGTTATCCGCCGAACTGATCCGGGTCAGGACCCAGACGCTTGCCCTGATCCAGCTTCGCAATCTCACCCAGCTCCTCTTTATCCAGGCGAAAATCCCAGACGTTAAAGTTTTCAGCGATGCGCGACGGCGTGACGGATTTCGGGATCACCACCAGACCGCTGTCTAGATGCCAGCGGATGACAATCTGCGCCGGCGTTTTACCATATTTATCAGCCAGCTGATGGATGACTTTCTGATCGAAGACGCCCTTACCGCCCTGGGCCAGCGGGCTCCAGGATTCGGTCTGGATCTTGTGGGTGGCGTTCCAGGCGTGCAGCTGCCGCTGCTGAAGCAGCGGATGCAGCTCTATCTGGTTGATCACCGGCGCGACGCCGGTTTCATCAATCAGCTTCTGCAGATGCGGCACCTGGAAATTACACACGCCGATGCTCTTCGCCAGCCCCTGCTGCTGCAGCTCAATCAGCACCTGCCAGGCCTCGACGTAATGGCCGATAGCCGGCACCGGCCAGTGGATTAAATAGAGATCCACATAGTCCAGTTTCAGCTTGCTGAGACTCTCTTTCAGCGCCTCGTGCGGCCGTTTTTGATCGTCGTTCCATAGCTTGGTGGTGATGAACAGCTCATCGCGATTGACGCCAGCGCTTTGCAGCGCGTAGCCGACGCCAGCCTCATTTTGGTACGCGGCGGCGGTGTCAAAAGAGCGATAACCGACTTCCAGCGCCTTATGAATGGCGGAGACGACTTCCTCGTTGCCAGCTTTCCACACGCCGAGACCCAGCTGCGGCATCAGGTTGCCGTCGTGTAGTTTTATAACGGTTGGATGTGTCATGCCTTCCTCCTGTTAATGAACTCGGCGAAGCAGGATCCGCCGAGGGGTAGCATTAAGTCTGGACGAAATAGCTAAAAACGGTAGTAAAAACACCCCTCCCCGACGTTTGTTTAACGTAAGGAGAGGTGAATCAGGCGGGGTAACTTAGCGGGCAGCCTCGTAGATACGGCGGCTGACCTCCAGGGTGATATCCTGATGCTCGCCCAGTTTGGTCATGCCGTGCTCTTCCAGTTTCGCCAGCAGCGCCGGGATGGAGCTCCCGTCGAGACCGTAATCGGAAAGGCGGGTCGGCACCCCCATCTGCTCGAAGAACTGGCGCGTCGCGGCGATGGCGGCATCGATACGCTGGTCGTCGGAGCCCTCGGTGATATGCCACACGCGCTCAGCATATTGCAGCAGCTTCTCGCGCTTGGTATCGCGCTTCTCATTCCACAGCGCCGGCAGAACGATAGCCAGCGTCTGGGCGTGATCGAGACCATGCATCGCCGTCAGTTCGTGACCAAGCATATGCGTTGCCCAGTCCTGCGGCACGCCAGCGCCGATCAGGCCGTTCAGCGCCTGGGTCGCGGCCCACATAATGTTGGCGCGCACGTTATAATTTTCCGGCTCCTTCAGCGCTTTCGGGCCATCCTCGATCAGGGTCAGGAGAATGCCTTCGGCGAAGCGGTCCTGAATTTTGCCGTCAACCGGGTAGGTGACGTACTGTTCGACGGTATGGACGAAGGCGTCAACCACGCCGTTGGCGACCTGGCGCGGCGGCAGGGTATAGGTGTAGACCGGGTCGAGGATCGCGAACTGCGGCTGAACGTGCGAAGACATAAACGCGCGTTTGTCACCGGTAGTTTTCCGCGAAATCACCGCCCCTTTGTTTGATTCAGAACCGGTCGCCGGCAGAGTGAGAACCGAGCCCATTGGAATGGCGCTGGCGATCTTACTGCCATAGGTTTCCAGAATTTCCCACGGATCAATGTTGGCGTCATAGTGGGCTGCTGCCGCGATAAATTTGGTGCCATCCAGCACCGAACCGCCGCCGACCGCCAGCAGGAAAGTGACCTTCTCTTCGCGGGCGAGCTTCACCGCATTCATCAGGGTTTCGTAAGACGGGTTCGGCTCGATGCCGCCAAATTCAAGGACGTCCAGGCCATTCAGGGCGGTCAGTACCTGATCCAGGACGCCCGTTTTTTTCACGCTGCCGCCGCCGTAGGTGATCAGTACGCGAGCTTCCGCCGGGATCTGTTCACGCAACTTTTCAATCGCGCCTTTGCCAAACAGAATGCGGGTTGGGGTATGCAGGTCAAAATTATTCATTGCTTGGGTCCTCCAAAGAGTAAAACTGCCGACAGGGACGATACCGCTGCCCGATGACGGTTATTGTGGTCCTCGCGCCGTTGCCTCTCAATGCACATTTCTGCCTATGTCTTGCCTATTTCTCCATATGGCTGGAGAATCCGCGGCGACCTGCGCACAATATATAGGTGAAGAAACATCGGGAGAGACGGTGGCAATGCAACACGCAGAGATATGTCGGACACTGACAGAGAAGGTTAACCAGCTGAAAGATAAGCACGAAATGTTAAGTTCGCTGCTACCTGACGTTCGGCTGCTGTACGGGACGCAGCCCGGACCGCGGATGCCGGTGATGTACCAGCCGGGGATCGTTTTTCTCTTTTCTGGCCATAAAATTGGTTATATCAATGAGCGGACGTTTCGCTACGATACAAACGAATATCTACTGCTGACCGTACCGCTGCCCTTCGAGTGCGAAACCTTTGCCACCCCGAAGGTGCCCCTGGCCGGGATGCGCCTGAACGTCGATATCCTGCAGCTGCAGGAGCTGCTGATGGACATTGGCGAGGATCCGCTGTTTCAGCCCGCCGTTGCCTCCAGCGGGATAAACTCCGCAGTGCTTTCGGAGGACATCTTGTGCGCTGCTGAACGGCTGCTCGACGTGATGGAACGGCCGTTGGACGCGCGGATCCTTGGCAAGCAGATCGTCCGTGAAATCCTCTACTATGTGCTGACGGGACCCTGCGGCGGCGCGCTGCTGGCGCTGGTCAGCCGGCAGACCCACTTCAGCCTGATTAGCCGCGTGCTCAAGCATATCGAGAGTCAGTACACCGAAAACCTCAGCGTCGATCGGCTGGCGGCGGAAGCGAATATGAGCGTGTCGGCGTTTCACCATAATTTTAAAGCGGTGACCAGCACTTCGCCGCTGCAGTATCTGAAAACCTACCGTTTGCACAAGGCGCGCATGCTGATGATCCATGACGGCATGAAGGCCAGTGCGGCGGCGATACAGGTGGGCTATGAAAGTCCTTCCCAGTTCAGCCGCGAGTTTAAGCGCTACTTCGGGATGACGCCCGGGGAAGACGCCGCGCGTATTCGTATGATGCAGGGGATGTAAGACCGGGGGAGGGAGCAGGCCGGGCGGGCGCAGCCCCCCGGCAGTCAACGTCAGGCGCTGCAGTATTTCTTTTTGATCACCACGAACAGCGTGCCGAGCAGGCCAGCCAGCAGCAGGGCAATTGGCAGGATCATCAGGCAGGTCATCACCTGATCTTCATGACGTTTCACAAACGGGATCATGCTCAGCGCATAGCCGAGGCCCGTGACCACGCCGACCCACAGCAGGGCGCTCAGCCAGTTGAAGAACTGGAAGCGGCGGTTAGGCAGACCGGAAATCCCCGCCATGGTTGGCAGCAGGGTACGGACAAAGGCCAGAAAGCGGCCCGCGAGCAGCGCCAGCAGACCGTGGCGGTCAAACATGCAGGTGGCGCGCTGATGGTACTTATGCGGCAGGTGCGCCAGCCAGCCTTTCACCGTTTGCGTATTGCCCAGCCAGCGCCCCTGTACATAGCTCAGCCAGCAGCCGAGGCTGGCGGCGGCGGTCAGAATGGCGATAGTGGGCACAAAGTCCATGACGCCTTTAGCAATCAGCGCGCCGGCGAGCAGCAGCAGGCTGTCTCCAGGTAAAAAGGAGGCAGGCAGCAGCCCGTTTTCCAGAAACAGGGTCGCGAACATAACCAGATATACAACGCCCACAACATGAGGGTTCGCCAGTGCGGCAAAATCATGTTGCCACAGCGCGGCGACAATCTCTTGAATGACAACCATGGACTTTCCTAAGTGGTACCGTATTGTTGACTAGTGTACTCCTGAAGAGACCCGAGCACCTTGATCCCGGGCGCAACAAAAGCGGCCGCTCCGATAAAAAGCGTCCGCTATTGTTGCCACTGACTGTCACTTTACACGATACGCGCGAAGCCCGCTGCTAAATCCGCCTGCAGATCGTCAACATTTTCGAGACCAATGTGCAAACGGATCAGCGTGCCGCTGAAGTCGACTTCCGCATCCGGTCGGATGTGAGCGATTTGCTCCGGCTGATTGGCCAGAATCAGCGATTCAAAGCCGCCCCACGAGTAGGCCATGCTGAACAGGCTGAAGTTGTCGAGATACTCTGCCAGCTCAGCGTCGTTGAGACGCTTGTTGAGCACAAACGAGAACAGCCCGCTGCTGCCGGTAAAATCGCGTTTCCAGAACTCATGGCCTTTACTGCCGGGCAGGGCGGGGTGGTTGACCCGCGCCACCTGCGGATGCTGCGCCAGCCACTCGGCGATGCGCAGGCTGCTTTCATGATGCTGACGCAGGCGGACGCCCAGCGTGCGCAGGCCGCGGCTGGTCATATAGGCGGTATCGGCGTCCAGCATTTGCCCCATCAGATAGGCATTCTCACGCAGCTGCGGCCAGCAGCGCGCGTTCGCCACCGCGGTGCCGACCATGGCGTCGGAGTGGCCGATCAGGTATTTGGTGCCTGCCTGGATGGAAATATCAATGCCAAAATCCAGCGCTTTGAACAGGATCCCCGCCGCCCAGGTGTTATCGATCATGATAATCGCTTCCGGCGCGACCTGACGCACGGCGGCGACAATCGCTGGCACATCATGCACTTCCATGGTGATGGATCCGGGCGATTCCAGGAACACCACGCGGGTCTCCGGCCGAATAAGTTGGGCAATATCAGCGCCGATTAAGGGATCGAACCAGCTGGTGGTGACGCCGAGTTTAGCGAGAATTTTGGTACAAAAGTCCTGGCTTGGCTCATAAGCGGTATTGGTCATCAGCACATGGTCGCCCTGCTCGACAAACGCCAGGATAGTGTTGGCTACCGCGGCGGCGCCGCAGGGGAAGAGGGCGCAGCCGGCGCCGCCTTCCAGCTCGCACATCGCTTCCTGCAGCGAGAAGTGGGTCAGGGTGCCGCGACGCCCGTAAAACAGCTCGCCGTTGGCCCGATTGCGAGTGGCGTGCTTTTTGGCCTCTACGGTGTCGAAAACCAGCGATGACGCGCGCTGGATCACGCTGTTCACTGAGCCCTGGGTGTACTTTTTGCTCCGCCCGGCGTTGACCAGCGCGGTATCAAGATGTTTATCAGCCATGTTGATGAACCTGTTTTTATACGTCTGGACGTCTAAACTAGCATGATTCTTCTTTTCTGTACCAGCGCGCTGCCGATACAGGCGAAAATTTTACCAGGCCCGCGGTTAGCCACTTTTTTACTGCGTAAGCGCAAGGAAAATAAACGTGATTTGCTGCACAGTGTAAATACTAATGAGAACCACTATCAATTCGATGTCGTTTTGATATTATTGAGGGCAGATTTTGTGATTATCGTCGTGGAGATAGAGCGTGGGTAATAATTTGATGCAGGCGGATCTCTCCGTTTGGGGTATGTATCATCATGCTGATATTGTCGTTAAGGTGGTGATGATTGGCCTGATTCTGGCGTCAGTCGTCACCTGGGCCATCTTCTTCGGCAAAGGGGCGGAAATCCTCGCCAGTAAGCGTCGCCTCAAACGCGAACAGCAGCAGCTGGCGGAAGCCCGCTCTCTCGATCAGGCCAGCGATATCGCCAGCGCCTTTGAGGCGAAAAGCCTCACCACCCAGCTTATCAATGAAGCGCAGAACGAACTCGAACTCTCCGCCGGCGCCGAAGACAATGAAGGCATCAAGGAACGAACCGGTTTCCGCCTTGAGCGCCGCGTCGCGGCCGTCGGTCGCCATATGGGGCGCGGCAACGGCTACCTGGCCACCATCGGCGCCATTTCGCCGTTCGTTGGCCTATTCGGGACCGTCTGGGGCATCATGAACAGCTTTATCGGCATCGCTCAGACCCAGACCACCAACCTTGCGGTGGTGGCGCCGGGCATCGCGGAAGCGCTGCTGGCGACGGCCATCGGCCTGTTCGCCGCCATCCCGGCGGTGGTCATCTATAACATCTTCGCCCGCATGATCGGCAGCTATAAGGCCTCGCTCGGTGACGTCGCCGCTCAGGTACTCCTGCTGCAAAGCCGCGATCTGGACCTCAGCGCCAGCGGCGTGAAGCCGGTGCGCAGCGCGCAGAAATTACGGGTAGGTTGATCGGCTATGGCGATGCGTCTTAATGAAAATCTGGACGATAACGGCGAAATGCATGAGATCAACGTGACGCCGTTTATCGACGTCATGCTGGTTCTGCTGATTATCTTTATGGTGGCCGCGCCGCTGGCGACGGTCGACGTGAAGGTGAATCTGCCGGCCTCCTCCAGCCAGCCGCAACCGCGACCGGAAAAACCTATCTACCTGTCGGTGAAGGCGGATAAGAGCATGTTCCTCGGCAACGACCCGGTGACCGAAGCGAATATGATTAACGCCCTGGATAGCCTGACCGCCGGCAAAAAAGATACCACCGTCTTCTTCCGCGCGGATAAAACCGTCGATTACGAGACGATGATGAAAGTGATGGATACCCTGCATCAGGCGGGATATCTCAAGATCGGGCTGGTGGGCGAAGAGACCGTCAAAGCCAAATAACCCGATGCTTTTCCTGAAAAGGCTGGCCGCGCGCCGGCCTTTTTTATTGTCGTCTGCCAGCGAAGTGTTGGCCTGGCGTTGCCATCACGTTATCTGTCTGGGATATAATGTCGCTTCTTTTTGTTAACTGACAGGATCTTATGGAACGCTTTCTGGAAAATGCTATGTACGCCTCGCGCTGGCTGCTGGCGCCGGTTTATTTTGGCCTCTCGCTCGGTCTGATTGCGCTGACCATCAAATTTTTTCAGGAGATCTTCCACATACTGCCGCATATTTTTAGCGTCAGTGAGTCGGATATGATTCTGACCCTGCTGTCGCTGGTGGATATGACCCTGGTGGGCGGTTTGCTGGTGATGGTGATGTTCTCTGGATATGAAAATTTTGTCTCGCAGCTGGATATTAACGAGGGTAAAGAAAAACTCAGTTGGCTGGGCAAAATGGACGCGACTTCGCTGAAAAATAAGGTTGCCGCCTCCATCGTGGCGATCTCCTCTATTCACCTGCTGCGGGTGTTTATGGATGCGAAAAACGTCCCGGACAATAAGCTGATGTGGTACGTGATTATCCACCTGACCTTCGTGCTGTCGGCCTTTGTGATGGGCTACCTCGATCGTCTGACCAAAGTGAAACACTAATCCCTTCTCTCCCGGCGGTGGCAGCTGCCGGGCTTTTTTCTCCCCGTTTCTGCTTTACTGCGCTGGCGTATGTCCGGGCTTCTGCTTTGCTTAAAAGGCGATAAACAACGGAGGCAGGGTGATGACGCGATTAACGGCCAAAGATTTCCCGCAGCAGCTGCTTGAGTATTATGACTACTATGCCCACGGTAAAATCAGCAAACGCGAGTTTCTCCAGCTGGCGGGGAAATATGCCGTCGGCGGGATGACCGCGCTGGCGCTGTTTAATCTGCTGAAGCCCGACTATGCCCTGGCAGAGCAGGTACCGTTCACTGACCCGGATATCCGCCCGGAGTATATTCATTATCCCTCTCCTGACGGCCACGGCGAAGTGCGGGCTTACCTGGTGACGCCGACGAAAATAGTCGATAAAGCGCCCGCCGTTGTGGTGGTACATGAGAACCGCGGCCTGAATCCCTATATTGAAGACGTCGCCCGGCGGGTAGCGAAAGCGGGGTATATTGCGCTGGCGCCGGATGGCCTGAGCTCCGTCGGCGGCTATCCGGGGAATGATGATGAAGGCCGCGCGCTCCAGCAGAAAGTCGATCCCGTGAAGCTGATGAATGATTTTTTTGCGGCGGTCGCGTTTATGGCGAAGCATCCGCAGGCGACGGGGAAGGTCGGTATCACCGGTTTTTGTTACGGCGGCGGCGTCAGCAACGCGGCGGCGGTCGCCATTCCGGAGCTGGCCTGCGCGGTGCCGTTTTACGGCCGCCAGCCGCCGCTGAAGGAGGTCGATAAAATTCAAGCGCCGCTGCTGCTGCACTATGCCGGCCTCGATAGCGGCATTAATGAAGGCTGGCCTGCCTATGAACAGGCGTTGAAGGAACACCATAAAGTCTACGAGGCCTATCTCTATCAGGGCGTGAATCACGGCTTTCATAATGATTCTACGCCGCGCTACGATCGGGCTGCGGCGGATCTGGCCTGGCAACGCACGCTGGCATGGTTTGATAAGTATTTACGCTAACGCAAACGTCATAAATAGCACTACCGCTCGCTCAAAAAAACGCTATATAATTTATTATATAACGATTGGGAGAGCTTGATGGAAAATCATTTTGGCAAAGGCTTAATGGCGGGGCTACAGGCATCCTATGCTGATACCGCCGCGCATGCGGCGAATTTTTGCGCCGACTATAAACGCGGGTTTGTGCTTGGTTACTCGCACCGCATGTTTGAAAAAACCGGCGACCGCCAGCTCAGCGCGTGGGAGGCGGGGATCCTGACCCGTCGCTATGGCCTTGACAGAGATATGGTGATGGACTTCTTCAAAGAGAGTGGTTCCTCGACCGCGATGCGCTACTTTATGGCGGGCTATCGGCTGGAAAGCTAACAACCGGAGGCGGTTGCCTCCGGTGGGTCAGAGCGTTACGCCTGGCGCTTATCTTCCGTTTGGGTGTCAAAGTCGCGGGCGTCGTGGCGCTCATGCAGCTGCTCATTGAGCGGGCCGTTGGTGCGGTTCACGATGCGTCCCCGCTTGACCGCCGGGCGGTTGCCCACATCCTGCGCCCAGCGCAGCACGTTTTTATAGCTCCCGGCGTCGAGAAACTCCGCTGCGTTATAGACATTGCCCAGCACGACGTTGCCATACCACGGCCAGACAGCCATATCGGCGATGGTGTACTCCTCGCCGGCTACATAGCGACCACGGGCGAGCTGTTTGTCCAGCACGTCGAGCTGGCGTTTGGCTTCCATCGTAAAGCGGTCGATCGCGTACTCGATCTTCACTGGCGCATAGTTATAGAAGTGGCCGAAGCCGCCGCCGAGGAACGGCGCCGCGCCCTGCAGCCAGAACAGCCAGTTAAGGGTTTCAGTGCGACCGGCAGGATCTTTCGGCAGGAAGAAACCAAATTTTTCCGCCAGATAGAGAAGAATGTTGCCGGACTCGAATACCCGGGTCGGCGGCGTGGTGGAATGGTCGCTGAGGGCCGGGATCTTCGAGTTCGGGTTGATGTCGACAAAGCCGCTGGAAAACTGATCCCCTTCGCCAATGCGTATCAGCCAGGCGTCGTACTCCGCGCCGCTGACGCCTAACGCCAGCAGCTCCTCCAGCATGATCGTCACCTTCTGGCCGTTGGGCGTGCCGAGTGAGTATAGCTGGAGCGGATGGGTTCCCACCGGCAGGACGCGTTCATGCGTCGCGCCGGAAACGGGACGGTTGATGTTGGCGAACGCGCCGCCGCTGTTTTGCTTCCATTCCCACACTTTTGGTGGCTGGTAGTTTTGCTCTGACATGCTGGTTTGCCTTTTTCGTGGATGTACAAAAAGTGTAGCAGGTGACCTCAGGCCATAATCCGCGCGGCCCACACGCTGACATCATCGCCGCTGCCCAGATCCGGCTGCACCAGGCCATTGACCATAAAGGTCGGCGAGACATGGATGCCGTTCTGGCGGGCATATTTACTGTGCCATTTGATCACGTCCTGCAGCTCCGGGCGGGCAAAGGCGGCCCCCAGCAGCACGTGACTGTAGCGCTCAATGCGTTCAATGATTTGCTGCGGGGTGGCGTTCATGTTCGGCCCGCTGCAGTGATCGGTAAACTCAAACTCTTCCCGATGGTCTGCCACGGCCTGCATCACCTTATGCGCCTGCTCTCTGCCATGCGGCAGGGTGGACGCGGCGAGGATGCAGCGGACAATCACCCCGGAGAACAGATGCCACGGCTGCGATTGCAGCCGTATCTTGATGGTGACGTTATCGGCGCCGACCTCATCGAGCAGATCGTCGAGTTTATTAAACGCGCGGACAGAGTAGGGGCAGGTGGGCTCAAGGAACACCTCAAACGTCCGCGGGCCGTGTCCCCAGACCAGCGGTTGGGCATTCAGATGCGAGGGTGTGCTCATTGTCGACTCCTGATGTTGCGTTGTTTTTTGTTATATCACCGATAACGATATCACTTCTGCTTCCGGCTGCAGGGTTATTTTCCTTAACGGCACGATTAGCGAAACGAATGAGTGGTATCATCGTTACACCTCTGTCTGGTAAGTGCCTGCGGCAGGATAAGAAGAGGGAGTTTTGTTTCGCCAACTGCCCGGGCTGCATTAATTTGAGGTCAGGCTAAATGAGCAAAGGATCGACAAGCAGTGACGCCCCGTTTGGGACATTGTTAGGCTACGCGCCCGGCGGCGTAGCGATTTATTCATCGAATTACAGTAGCTTAAATCCACAGGATTATCCGGATGACGCGACGTTTCGCAGCTACATCGGCAATGAGTATATGGGGCATAAATGGCAGTGCGTGGAGTTTGCGCGCCGCTTTCTGTTCCTGACCTACGGGTTTGTCTTTACCGATGTGGGGATGGCCTATGAAATCTTCTCCCTGCGCTTTCTGCGCGAAGTGGTCAATGACAACATTCTCCCGCTTCAGGCCTTCGCCAACGGCTCCCGTCGTCCGCCGATCGCTGGTTCGCTGCTGATCTGGCAGAAGGGCGGCGAGTTCAAGCACACCGGCCATGTCGCGGTGATCACCCAGCTTGTCGGCAATAAGGTGCGTATCGCCGAGCAGAACGTCATTCACTCGCCGCTGCCGCAGGGCCAGCAGTGGACCCGCGAGCTGACCCTCGAGGTCAACGCCGGCCGGTACACCATCAAAGATACCTTTGCCGATACCGAAATTTTAGGCTGGATGATCCAGACCGCCGATACCGAACACAGCTTGCCGCAGCCGGTACTGCCGGGTGAGGCGATGGCGATCAAGGGCGCGCGGCTGCCGAACAACGGCCAGTTCCGCGGCAAATGGCTGAACGAGAAAGATCCGCTGCAGAAAGCCTACGTGGCGGCCAACGGCCATTTTATCAATCAGGATCCTTATCAGTATTTCACTATCAGCGAAAGCGCCGAACAGGAGCTGATTAAAGCCACCAACGAGCTGCACCTGATGTATCTGCACGCCACCGATAAGGTGATGAAGGATGATAACCTGCTGGCGCTGTTCGATATCCCGAAAATCCTCTGGCCGCGTTTGCGTCTCTCCTGGCAGCGCCGTCGTCATCATATGATCACCGGGCGCATGGATTTTTGTATGGACGAGCGCGGGCTGAAGGTATACGAGTACAATGCCGACTCCGCCTCCTGCCATACCGAAGGCGGGCTGATCCTCGAGCAGTGGTTGAAGCAGGGCTACTATGGCACTGGTCACAATCCGGCGGAAGGTCTGCTCGATGAGCTGGCGGGAGCGTGGAAACACAGCCGGGCGCGGCCTTTCGTGCACATCATGCAGGACAAGGATCTGGAAGAGAATTACCACGCGAAGTTTATCCAGCGTTCGCTGACCCAGGCCGGTTTCGAGAGCAAAATTCTCTTTGGCCTCGATGAACTGCGCTGGGATGCGGCCGGCCAGCTGATTGATGCCGACGGGCGGCTGGTCAACTGCGTCTGGAAAACCTGGGCATGGGAAACCGCCATTGAGCAGGTGCGCGAAGTCAGCGCCGATGAGTACGCGGCGGTGCCGATTCGTACCGGGCATCCGCAGAATGAGGTGCGACTGATTGACGTCCTGCTGCGTCCTGAAGTATTGGTATTCGAACCCCTGTGGACGGTAATCCCGGGCAACAAAGCGATCCTGCCGGTGCTGTGGTCGCTGTTCCCGCATCATCGCTATCTGCTGGATACCGATTTTGTGGTTAACGACGAGCTGGCGAAAACCGGCTATGCCGTGAAGCCCATTTCCGGGCGCTGCGGGAACAATATCGACCTGATCGGCCCTCAGGATGAGGTTCTGGATAAGACCAGCGGCCAGTTTGTCGATCGCAAGAATATCTACCAGCAGCTGTGGTGCCTGCCGAAAGTGGATGGCAAGTATATCCAGGTGTGCACCTTTACCGTCGGCGGTAACTACGGCGGTACCTGCCTGCGCGGCGATTCGTCGCTGGTGGTGAAAAAAGAGAGCGACATAGAGCCGCTGATCGTATTGAAAGACAAAGCGTGACGTGCTGACCCCGGATAGCGGCTCCTGCCCTGTCCGGGGAGAGCGCAGAGACACGAACAAGGATAGCCCGGACTGGTAAGCGCCGCCGGGGAACACCTGCAACAAAGCCAAGATAATTAACACAACAACAAGACAGAAAAGGAAAATAGTATGCACGATCGGCGTCTCGCCGCCCGCGCGGGTGAACTCAAGCCCTCCGCCGTCCGCGAACTTCTCAAGCACAGTAAACTGCCGGGCGTGATCTCGCTTGGCGGCGGCATTCCGGCCCCGGAACTGTTTGATACCGAAGGCCTGGAGCTGGCGGTGCAGAAGGTGATGAGCGAGCGTTTTCATGACGCATTTCAGTACGGTCTGACGGAAGGCTACCCGCCGCTGCGTCAGGCGGTGAGTGAAATCTGCCACTCCCGTGGCGTGACCTGTTCAGCCGCTCAGGTCTATATCACCTCCGGCTCCCAGCAATCGCTGGATATCGTTGCCCGTACGCTGCTCGATCCAGGCGATACTATCGTCGTTGAGCGACCCACCTATCTGGCGGCGCTGCAGGTGTTTCAGCTGGCGCAGGCCAATATTCTCAGCGTCGATACCGATGATGACGGGATGCTGGTGGAGCAGCTGGCTGACCTGCTGGAGACCACCCGCGTCAAAGCTGTTTACCTGGTGCCGACGTTCGGCAATCCCGGCGGCAAAACGCTGAGCGAGGCGCGTCGTCGCCGGCTGGTCGAGCTGGCGAAAAAATATGATTTCGTCATTCTGGAAGACGATCCCTACGGCGAAATTAGCTTTACAGACGCCGTGCGACGCCCGCTCTATCAGCACGCTGTTGAGCTGGGCTGTGAAGATCAAGTGGTTTACACCTCGACGTTTTCAAAGATCCTCGCGCCGGGGATGCGTATCGGCTGGATCGTCATGCCGGACTGGCTGGCGCAGCAGACGGTGATCGTGAAGCAGGCGGCGGATCTGCATACCAATATGCTGTCGCAGGTGATCACCGCGGAATACCTCAGTCTGAACCGGCTGGATAACCAGATTGCGTTGATTCGCGAAGACTATCGCAAGAAGTGCGTGGCGCTGGCCGATGCGCTGGAAAGCCGCCTTGGCGAGCACCTGGAATTCAGCCGCCCGCAGGGGGGGATGTTCCTGTGGGCGCGTTTCCGCTATCCGTTCGATACAATGGAATGGATGAAGAAAACGCTGGAAAACGGCGTGGTGTACGTTCCGGGAGAAGCGTTTTATCACGATAATCCGGATACCCGTACCCTGCGTCTTTCCTACTCAACGGTGTCGGAAGCCGGGCTGCTGACAGCCGTTGAGCGGCTGGCGGCCTCCCTGTAACGGCCCTGCTGTGCGCCGCTTACCGGCGGCGCATCCTCTTCGCTTCAATAGCGAGAGGGAGTGACGCTAGCGTTCAGCGCTGGAATCACTCCGTATCGACGATGCGATCATCCAGCCAGACCAACATCAGCGCTGCGAGAAAAGCTACCGCAAAGGTACCAATAAACAACCACATAGATGTCCCTCACGGGTTAATTATTTTGCTGATTTTACCGGAGAACGATCGTTTCGGTCGGAGATGGAGATTTTTGTCCCAGCCGAATGGCTGGCGAGAGAGAAAAAGTCATCGGCATCAATATCGAAGTTAAGAATAATTTCCCTGTATTCCCCACCGTTAATTAACGCTTTGGCTTCTTTAACACTACTGGCAATAATGACAGGCATCAGTTTTATCTCATTTTGAAAACTGAGAAGCAAAATAAGAGTTAGTTCGTACCAGATCAACTACTTTTTATCGTATACGACTGCAGAAAAAAACGTCCTCCTGTGGCTCGGTGATAGAGGAGGATTTTGTGACAGCGATCGGTTCGTCAACAGCGGGATCTTATCGGGCGCTGTGACGGGCTGCGGTTTCGCCAGCCCGCCGGGATTATTTACCCTGCTGTTTTGCTCGTAATATCTCGCCACAGCGCTGCTGGTCCTGACGCAGCGCCTGCTGTTCCTGCGGGCTGAGCTGATGCCAGGTGTCCAGCATCCGCTGTCCCAGCGCCGGCAGGTAATGTGCTTTATGCAGCGCGTAGTCAGAATTCCCCCCCTCGACGATGTTTTGCATATCGTGGAGGAACTGGCGGCTGTCGTCATGATCGATCACGCAAAATACCGCCCGGTAGTAAGCTTCATCTTCCTCGGTGTAATGCGGAGTTAACCACCAGACCAGCAGCGCGGTAAGCGCCAGCAGCGGGATAATAAAGAGTAATTTTTTCAACATCAGTTTTTCGGCCGGAGACAATCAGCCGTCAGTGTACCTGCAACAACGTCAGGATGTAAGCGCCGGCCCCGGCGGGCCGGCACAGGCTAGTAGCCGACCGGGTAGATGCGGCCGGTCTGAACGCCTTCAATGCTGCGGCGATAGGCCTGCGCCACGGCGGCGGCGGGAACGCTGGCAAAGCCCGGGAAAAAGTCGCCGTAGGCCGCCAGCGACTCGCTGAGCACGGTGGGGCTGATGAGATTGATGCGGATCCCGCGCGGTAGTTCGCAGGCGGCGGCCCGCACAAAGCCTTCCAGACCGGCGTTGACCGTCGTGGCATTGACGCCCTGAGCAATAGGCTCCTGCGCGACAATGCCGCTGACCAGGGTAATCGACCCGCCGTCGCGCAGGAAATGCTGGCCGATCAGCGCCAGGCGAATTTGTCCCAGCAGTTTGTCCTGCAGACCGAGGTTGAACTGGCTGTCGGTCATGGTGCTTAACGGCCCAAAGTGCAGATTACCGGTGGTGGAGACGATGGCGTCTACTTCGCCGGTCTGCGCAAACAGCGCCTCGACGCTCTCCTGCGAGGTGATATCCACCTGATAATCCCCCCGGGTGCGGCCGACGCGGATAACGTCATGTCTCTGGCTCAGTTCTTCGCTGACCGCGCGACCAATGGTGCCGCTGGCACCGACAACGATAATTTTCATGGCAGACTCCTGATGAGGTGAGAGGCTATTCTTTAATAAAACGGATATCGGATAAACTGGCTAAAAGTTAGAACATTACTAACCAGAGGTTAGCAATATGGATAAGCTGCGAGGGATGGAGACGTTTATTGCCGTGGTGGAGTGCGGCAGCTTTACCGGGGCGGCGTCGCGCCTGGGGCTGTCGGCGGTGATGGTCGGGAAATATATCGCCCAGCTGGAAACCCAGCTGGCGACGCGCCTGCTGGAGCGTAACACCCGACGCCAGAGCCTCACCGACGCCGGGCGGGTCTATTTTGACGAAGCGAAACGGGTGATGGAGCAGGTCTCCATCGCCGAAAGCGCCGTTGAGCGGCTGCGGCTGGCGCCGGCCGGCACCCTGCGGGTGAGCGCGCCCACCTCGTTCGGCGCCAGCGTGATTGCGCCCCTGACCGCCACCTTTCTGCAAGCCTGGCCAGCGGTCCGGGTGGAACTGGATCTGACCAACCGGATGGTCGATCTGGTAGATGAGGGTTTCGACCTGGCGATCCGCATTGGCGAGATCCATCAGGAGGATCTGGTGGCCCGCTATCTGGCGCCCTATCGGATGGTGATCTGCGCCGCACCGGCTTATCTGGCGCGTTACGGAACGCCAGGGAGGCCGGAAGATCTCGCCGATCATCTCTGCCTGTCCCATACGGTCTGGACCGCCCGCAACGAGTGGCGGCTGCCGGGCATGGAGGGGGAAGTGCGCTGGAAGCGCGATGCGGTTTTGCGCTGCAACGATGGCTATGCGCTGCGCCAGGCGGCGATCGCCGGGGCTGGGCTGCTGATGCAGCCGGAGGTGCTGCTGGCCGATGCGCTGGCCAGCGGCAGCCTGGTGCGGGTGCTGGAGGCGTGGACCCCACAGCCGCGGCCCGTGCATCTGCTCTGGCGCCAGGATCGCCGGCCCCTGCCGAAGCTGACGCAGTTTATCGCCCACCTTCAGCAGGGAATGCCTGACGCGCTGGCGACGACCTGCGCGTCGGAATAATCACTCCTCCCGAAGCGCCTGCTGCCAGTCGGCAATCAGATCGTGAGGATCTTCGATCCCGACCGACAGGCGGATCAGCTGCGGCGTGATGCCGTTCGCCAGGCGCTTCTCCAGCGGGATCGAGGCATGGGTCATGCTGAAGGGCTGGCTCACCAGGCTCTCGACGCCGCCCAGACTCTCCGCAAGGGTGAACCAGCGCAGCTTGCTGATGATGCGTTCGGCGTAACCGTCATCGCCTTTCACCACTACCGAAATCATGCCGCCGGGCAGGGCCATTTGCCGGCGCGCCAGCTGATGGTGCGGGTGCGAGGCCAGCCAGGGGAACCAGACTCGCTCTACCTCCGGCTGCTGTTCCAGCCATTCGGCGAGCTGCAGCGCGTTCGCGCTGTGGCGCTCCATCCGCAGCGCCAGGGTGCGGATGCCGCGTAGCGTCAGGAAGCTGCTGAACGGGTCGAGTACGCCGCCTACCGCATTCTGCAGGTAGCCAAGCTTCTCCGCGAGCGCGGCGTTATCGCCGACCACCGCCAGGCCGGCGACGACATCGGAATGGCCATTGAGGTACTTAGTCGCGGAGTGGACCACAATATCAAACCCGTGCTCCAGCGGGCGATGGATCGCCGGCGAGGCGAAAGTGTTATCGGCGACGCTGATCAGGTTATGGCGGCGCGCGATAGCGGCGATAGCGCTGAGATCCGCCAGCTTCAGCAGCGGGTTGGTGGGCGTTTCCACCCAGATCATGCGCGTATCGGGGCGGATCGCCGCTTCAATTCCCGCCAGGTCGTCGGGTTTCACCCAGCTCACCTGCAGACCAGCGCTACGGCGGCGTACGTTTTCCAGCAGGCGGTAAGTGCCGCCATACACATCATCGACCGCCACCAGGTGACTGTCCTTATCCAGCAGCTCCAGCACGGTGGCGATGGCGGCCAGCCCGGAGGCGAACGCGTAGCCGCGCGTACCGTTTTCCAGGTCGGCGATCGCCGTCTCCAGCGCATGGCGGGTAGGATTCCCGCTGCGGGAATATTCATAGCCGGTATGCTGCCCCGGCGCCGGCTGAGCGAAAGTGGAGGTGGCATAAATAGGCGGCATCACTGCGCCGTGGCTGTCGGTGAAGGTTCCGCTATGTACGCTCAGGGTGTGGATAGATGACATAAAAAATTCCTTATTGTGCTACTTGGTTACGCCAGGCGGTCAGTACATCGCTGCGGGTGACCAGGCCAAGAAAACGCGCGTTGTCAGCGATCACCGCCACCAGACCGCGATCGAGAATGGCCTGCAGTTCGCTCTCTGGCGCACGCTTATCGAGAGTTTCAACATGGCGGCTCATCGCTTCGCTGACCGGCAGGGAGAAGCGTTGGCGATCGCCCTGTACGTGGCGGATCAAATCCCACTCATCGACGATGCCGACCACGCGGCCATCCTCCAGAACCGGCAGCTGGGAGATGTCATACAGCCGCATGCGGGTAAAGACCGCGGCCAGGGTGTCGTCCGGCGCGGCCGTGACGGTAGCGCCTTCGTCATGGCGCAGGGCGATAAAATCACTGAGATCGCCCTGTTCGGGGCGGGCGATTAGCCCTTGCTGGCGCATCCAGTCGTCGTTGAACATTTTTGACAGGTATTTATTGCCGCTGTCGCAGGCGAAGGTCACCACCCGCTTCGGACGGCTTTGCGCCCGGCAGTAGCGCAGTGCGGCGCTGAGCAGGGTGCCGGTGGAGGATCCGGCCAGCACACCCTCGACCTGCAGCAGCTGGCGCGCGGTGTGGAACGCTTCGCGGTCGCTGACGCGATAGGCGGTATGCACCCCCTCCAGCCTGGCCAGCGGCGGGATGAAATCTTCTCCAATCCCTTCGACCAGCCAGGATCCCGTTTCGCCGTAGCGTCCGGTATCAACCTGATCGGCAAGGATCGAGCCCGCCGGATCGGCGAGGATAAATTCCGTTTTCGGCGAGTGTTCTGCAAACCAGGCCTGAAGCCCGCCCAGCGTGCCGCCAGAGCCAACGCCGACGACGATGGCGTCGATGTCGCCCTCCAGCTGCTGGAAAAGTTCTGGCGCGGTGGAGGTCGCGTGCGCCAGCGGATTAGCGTCGTTGTTAAACTGGTCGATATAAAAAGCCCCCGGCGTTTCATCGGCAAGGCGGCGGGCATAATCCTGGTAATAGGCCGGGTGACCTTTATTGACGTCGGAACGGGTGAGCAGCACCGTCGCGCCCAGCGCCCGCAGGTGAAAGATTTTCTCGCGGCTCATTTTGTCCGGCACCACCAGGATCAGGCGGTAATTTTTCTGCGCCGCGATCAGCGCCAGGCCGAGGCCGGTATTGCCGGCAGTGGCTTCGATAATTGTCCCGCCGGGCGCCAGTTTGCCCTGACGCTCGGCTTCGTTAATCATCGACAGCGCAACCCGATCTTTAATTGATCCGCCCGGGTTCTGATTTTCCAGTTTTAAAAACAGACTGCAGGGCCCGGTATCCAGTTTGTGCAACTGGAGCAGGGGAGTATGACCGATCAGGTCGCTCACGGAATGAAACAGTGACATAACCATTTACCCACTCGTTTAAGATATTTTTGCATGGTAGGTCTGTGAAATCGGTAATTTAAAGAACATTTATCTGTCATTTAGCGCAAAATGGAATATAAGATGCTGTTCAGCCATCCGGAGGGAAAGCAGGGTAGCCGCCTGGGCGGATCGATTGCCAGAAAAGGGCGTTTTTAGCCGCTTTTAACGACAGAATGGCGATTTGAATCAGCGGGTTATCTGATATTTGAAAATGTATTTGCGAAAAGATTCTATGGGGAGAGGCGGTCTGCGCTGGCCGTTAAGTGGCAGCTGGCTCACCAGGAGAAAAGTGCAGCAGAGAAATCACGGGTTAGCGATGTTCGATGAAGAGTCCGGCTACAGAAGAGCAAAAACCCGCCTTGTGGGCGGGTTCTTTAAATAGTGGTGCCGGACTCGGACTAACGCCGCAGGCGTTGAACAGCGCGCGTGTCGCGCTGGCCCCGAAGGGGTGAGCCGCTGTGCGGCGAATAATCGAACGCAGTTCGATGGAGAGTCCGGCTACAGAAAAGCAAAAACCCAGCCATAGGCTGGGTTCTTTAAATAGTGGTGCCCGGACTCGGAATCGAACCAAGGACACGGGGATTTTCAATCCCCTGCTCTACCGACTGAGCTATCCGGGCAACGGGGCGCATTAAACCGTAATCGCCGCGCCTCGTCAACGAAATTTATCTGTTTTGCAGCAGACTGAACAATCTATCACCACATTGCGCTAAAAGCACGCGTCTTCAGGCAAAAAACAGCGTCCAGGCCGCTGAGATCGGCATCGCCAGCACCAGCGCAGGCAGCATATTCACCACGGCAAACATTTTTATTCCGCAGATGCGCAGCCCGGTGGCCACCAGCAGCATACCGCCGACGGCGCTGAAATCCGCCAGCATCATCGGCGTGGTGAGCGGCATAATGATCGCCGCGCAGGCCGCGAGGGTCAGCTGGATAAGTAGCATCGGTACGCTGATGGCGGCGACGGCAATGCCCAGGGTACAAGCGAAAATGGTGGCGGTGAAAAAATCGAGAAACGCTTTGGCAATCAGAATGCTGGCGTCGCCGGTCATCCCTTCGCGCATGGCGCCGAAGACGCCGGTGCCGC
Organism: Klebsiella sp. PCX; assembly: GCF_021869705.1. NCBI lineage: Bacteria > Pseudomonadati > Pseudomonadota > Gammaproteobacteria > Enterobacterales > Enterobacteriaceae > Klebsiella > Klebsiella sp. PCX. Next base: position 4,418,452 of record NZ_CP091527.1, on the reverse strand, counting down.
TGGCGCAGAACAGGACGATAATCGCCACATAGCTCTGAATATAGGAGTCATGAGCCGAGGCTTTTTTCTTACCCTTCGGCGTCAGCAACTGCTGGAGCTGACTGACCAGCGTATTAATCCCTTTTTCCATATTACAAATTTCGCCGAGCAGCGTTCCCACCAGGGTCGACAGCACCATCACCGGCAAATTGGCGCATTTGATCACCAGTAAAATGCCGATGCCTAATGACGCCAGACCAAAAATTGAGGTCATGGATGTGCGGATCCGTTCCGGCAACCGCTGGCTGAGTAAGGCGCCTAACACGCCGCCGACCAGCACCGCGCTGGCATTAATAAAAGGTCCTGTAACCACGCTGACTCCTGTTAAATATCCCTGATAACCGAATGATTATGACGTTAACCCGCCGTGAAAGCTTGTGTATCCGTGATATAAGTGCATACGGTTTTCATCTTGCGCCTGTCGGGGAAAGGTGCCATGATTGCGCGAATTTTCTCCTCCCTGATATGAGGCCGCCGATGACGACACTGCCATTACCTCGCCAGCGACGCCGCGCACAGATGCGTGGGCTGCCTCATCTTGCTACGCTTACCCCTCTGTTCACCATGCGGTGAAGGACACGTATGCTCACTGTAGGGCAACAGTAAGATCGGACGCGTCTGCTTTTACTGATGTCCGGCGGTCGGAGCTGAATCCGTCAGACCCGGACACATCGTTGGGCAAGGTTTCCCTTGCCTGAGATTTTTACACTCCCGATACGGGCATTTGCGCTTATGAAATCCATGCACATTGCCGCCAGCTGCGAGCTGGTCACCCGCTTGTCCACCCACCGTCGCGTTGTGGCGCTGGACAGTACCGATTTTACCGATGTGGCGGCAGTCGTCATCACCGCGGCGGACAGTCGCAGCGGCATCCTCGCCCTCCTCAGGCGTAGCGGATTTAACCTGCCGGTCTACCTGCTGAGCGAGACGGCGGTCGATAAGCCGGAGGGGGTACAGGCGGTGATCGCCGGTAAAGATCAGGAGTGGCTGGAGCTGGAAGCGGCGGCCTGCGATTATGAAGCGCGTCTGCTGCCGCCGTTTTTCAATACGCTGACCCAGTACGTCGAAATGGATAACAGCACCTTTGCCTGTCCGGGACACCAGCACGGGGCCTTTTTCAAAAAGCATCCCGCAGGCCGCCAGTTCTATGACTTTTTTGGCGAAAACGTCTTTCGCGCCGATATGTGTAACGCCGACGTAAAATTAGGCGATCTGCTGATCCACGAAGGGTCGGCCAAGCACGCGCAGAAGTTCGCCGCGAAGGTCTTTAATGCGGATAAAACCTACTTCGTCCTTAACGGCACCTCGGCGGCCAACAAAGTCGTGACCAACGCGCTGTTGACCCGCGGCGATCTGGTGCTGTTCGATCGCAACAACCACAAGTCAAACCATCACGGGGCGCTGATTCAGGCTGGAGCGACGCCTGTCTATCTTGAAGCCGCGCGCAATCCGTTCGGCTTTATCGGCGGTATTGACGAGCGCTGCTTTGATGAGCGCTACCTGCGGGATCTCATCCGTGAAGCGGCGCCAGAGAAAGCCACGGCCTCTCGCCCGTTTCGTCTGGCGGTGATCCAGCTCGGAACCTATGACGGCACGGTCTATAACGCCCGCCAGGTGGTCGATAAAATCGGCCACCTCTGCGATTACATCCTGTTCGACTCGGCGTGGGTGGGCTATGAGCAGTTTATCCCGATGATGGCCGACTGTTCGCCGCTGCTGCTGGAGCTGACCCCGGACGATCCGGGCATTTTTGTCACCCAGTCCGTTCACAAGCAGCAGGCCGGTTTCTCGCAGACGTCGCAGATCCATAAAAAGGATAACCATCTGCGCGGCCAGGCGCGCTTCTGTCCGCACAAGCGGCTGAATAACGCCTTTATGCTGCATGCCTCTACCAGCCCGTTTTATCCTCTGTTCGCCGCACTGGACGTCAACGCCAAAATCCACGAAGGCGAGAGCGGCCGCCGCCTGTGGGCCGAATGCGTGGCGCTGGGCATCGAGGCGCGCAAAGCGATCATCGCCAATTGCAAGATGATCCAGCCTTTTATTCCGCCGATAGTGGCGGGGCGCCCGTGGCAGGATCACCCGACTGAGGCGATCGCCCGGGAGCGCCGTTTCTTCAGCTTCGAACCGGGCGCGCGCTGGCATGGCTTCGAGGGCTATGCCGACGACCAGTATTTTGTCGACCCGTGCAAGCTGTTGTTGACCACCCCGGGCATCGACGCGGAGAGCGGAGAGTACAGTGAGTTCGGCATCCCGGCGACCATTCTGGCGCATTACCTGCGGGAAAACGGCATCGTGCCTGAGAAGTGCGATCTCAACTCGATTCTGTTCCTGCTGACGCCGGCGGAAAGCGCCGAAAAAATGGCGCAGCTGGTGGCGATGCTGGGGCAGTTTGAACAGCATATTGAAGCGGATACGCCGCTGGCCGATGTGTTGCCGACCATCTATAACAAATATCCGGTGCGTTATCGCGACTATACCCTGCGCGAACTGTGCCAGGAGATGCACGATCTGTACGTCAGCTTTGACGTGAAGAGCCTGCAAAAAGAGATGTTCCGTAAACGGAGCTTCCCGCGGGTGGTGATGAATCCCCAGGATGCCAACCGCGAATTTATCCGCGGCGACGTGGAGCTGGTGCGTCTGAGCGAGGCGGAGGGCCGCGTCGCGGCGGAAGGGGCGCTGCCGTATCCGCCGGGGGTATTATGCGTGGTGCCCGGTGAGGTCTGGGGTGGCGCTGTACTGCGCTATTTCCTTGCGCTGGAAGAGGGGGTTAATATGCTGCCGGGCTTCTCGCCGGAGCTGCAGGGGGTATATAGTGAGACGGATTCGGACGGCATTAAGCGGCTGTATGGCTACGTGCTGAAGGGATAAAAAACGCCCCGCTGAACCGGCGGGGCGTTTTGCTTTTGACGATCACGCGCTCTGCTGCGCGGCGGTCGGTTGTCTGACGTGTTTGTATTTGAACAGCGCCACGAAGGCAAAAGCCAGCACTAGCGAATAGCCGGCGAAAATCAGCCACACGCTCTGCCAGTTAGTGATCCCTTCGACGGTAAAGTGCTCCACCACTTTGCCGCTCACCATGCCACCGAGGATACAGCCGAAGCCGTTGGTCATCATCAGGAACATGCCCTGGGCGCTAGCGCGGATTTCCGGACGCACCTCTTTCTCCACGAACACTGAACCAGAGATGTTGAAGAAGTCGAAAGCGCAGCCGTAGACGATCATCGACAGCACCAGCAGCACGGTGCCGAACGGTGTCGGATCGCCGAAGGCGAACAGGCCGAAGCGCAGCATCCACGCCACGATACTGATAAGCATCACGTTCTTAATGCCGTAGCGGCTGAGGAAGAACGGAATGGTCAGGATAAACAGCGTCTCGGAGATCTGCGAGATCGACATCAGCACCGAGGCGTGTTCGACGATAAAGCTGCCGGCAAACAGCGGATCTTTATCGAAGCTGTGCAGGAAGGTATTACCGAACATGTTGGTGATTTGCAGCTCGGCGCCTAGCATCATCGAGAAGATAAAGAAGATTGCCATGCGCTTGTTTTTAAACAGCGCAAAAGCGTTAAGCCCCAGCATCTCCGTCCAGCTTTGATTACGCTGGGCGTTAGCCACCGGGATCGTCGGCAGCGTCAGGGTGAACAGCGTCAGCAGGACCGACAGCGTCGCGCCAATGTACAGCTGCATATGGCTCAGTTCGAAGCCGGAGAAGCTTACGCCCCACATGGCGAAGATAAAGCCGATGGTGCCCCAGATCCGGATCGGCGGGAAATCGGTGACGATATCCAGCCCCGCCGACTGCAGGCGGTAGTAAGAGATTGTGTTAATCAGCCCCAGCGTCGGCATATAGGCCAGCGAGTTGAGGAGGATCACAAGGAACATCTCGCCCGGCGTGGTGACCTGCGCCGCCAGATACAGCGTCAGCGCGCCCACCAGGTGGCAAGCGGCATACACCCATTTGGCGCTGATCCACTTATCGGCGACGATGCCGAGCAGCGTCGGCATCAACACCGCGGCGATACCGAGCGAGCTATACACTGCGCCGATAGCCGCGCCATCAAACTTCAGCGTGACAAACATGTATGAGCCAAGCGTGGTGAGCCAGCTCCCCCAAAGGCAGAACTGCAGGAACGACAGTATTTTGAGCTGCAGCTTAAGATTCATGTAGTTATCCTCACGAATGTGGGCTTGTTATGTTTTTAAAATAACATTAATCCCGTTATTTTGATGCGATTCTATCATTCACCAGCTGAAGGCTTCTGTTAACTGCCGCAGAAAACCGAAAGATATTCCACAGTATGACGTAGAAAGAAAGCGGCCTCAGCGCGTGGCTGAGGCCGGTGTCAGGAGGGGGGTTATTTACGGCGGTAGCTTTTCTGCGCCGTGTTAACTTTATACAGATAGCGGCGCGATTCCGCCGACGGATGACGGGTGGTCAGCGTCTGGTAGACGTCACCTGGCGCCATGCTGTTGATGATATTGGCCGCCTGGACTTTATCGCTGGAGAAGACCCGCAGCACGCTGCCGGCGCCGCCGTTATAGGCGGTGATCACCGCGTAGCGACGCGAGGTGGGGTTATCGATGCCAGCAAGGTAGACATTGTTCAGCATCGCCAGGTAGGCAGTACCGGTGTCAATGTTATTCGCCGGGTCGAACAGATAGCTGCGGCTTGGCAGGCCCGATTTACCCTGGGAACGGAAGACGTCTCTGCCGGCGCTGTGCTGGACTACCTGCATCAGCCCCATGGCGTCGGCATGGCTGACCGCATAAGGGTTAAAGGAGGATTCGGTCTGCATAATCGCGAGGATCAGCGACTCATCAACCCCATACTTACGCGAGGCCTGACGCACCATGCCGAGGTATTTATGCGCACGTTTGTCGAGGTGGTTCGGCACCAGGTTGATGGTGATGCTGTAGACCACGCGCAGGCCGTTGTTGCGGCTCTTCAGGCGGGTTTGCAGCAGATAGTCGGCAAAGCGCGCGGCGCGCCACTCCCAACGAATTGATGCCCCGGTGTTATCCACCACCTGGCCATAGAGGAACGGCTCTTTGGAGATCTGAATGTCATCGACATCGGAATAGAGGTCGATGGAGTTGGGGTCATCGCCCATCAGCAGGGTTTTGACGATCGCCTGGCGCAGTCGTCCGCGCGGATCGGTGCCGGCGATGGTCTCGACGGTGATCGTCCCTTCATCAAAGTTGATGTGGCTGCGGGTTTGATACTGGTCGGTGTATTTGACGTAGTCCTTCGGCCCGGCGAGCAGGACTTCGTTGTACCCCCAAATGTTCTCGATGTTGTGGGCAAACTGGCCCATCAGGATATCAAAACCGTTGGTATCCTTGACCCAGGCCTCGTTGTATTCGGCGCCTTTTTTATTGGAGCTGGAACACGAAACGAGCAACGGCGCAATCAGCGCGAGCGCTAAGTATTTTTTCATCATTCCGGGCGTGCGTGTTGTGTTTGTTTTTAAAAGGCCGCAGGGCCCTTACTGTTTTTCCGGCGGCGTATAGCCTTCGATGTGCACATCTTTCCCTTCAAACAGGAACTGCACCATTTCCTGCTCCAGCAGCTTGCGGTGCTCCGGGTTCATCATGCTGAGCTTTTTCTCGTTGATCAGCATGGTCTGCTTGTGCTGCCACTGCGCCCAGGCTTCTTTGGAGATTTCGTTGTAAATGCGCTTCCCGAGTTCGCCCGGATACAGCTGAAAATCCTGGCCGTCCGCTTCACGCTGCAGGAAGGTACAAAAAATGGTTCTGCTCATAATCAATCCTCTTTGATAGCCGAAAATTTATACCGGCGTTCCGGCTTTTAACTGTTGCAACAAGCGCTCCACGGGGGCCGCCAGACCGACCGACGGCGGCTGCGCTAAGTTATACCAGAGTGCGTTGCCTTCATCCATGCATGCGCCAGATGAGTGCACTGTAAGCCACATCGGCACAATATCCAGGTGGAAATGGCTGAAAGTGTGGCGAAAAGCGGTGAGCTGCGTCAGATTATCGGCCTTAATCTGGCGCTGTGCCAGCCACTCGCGCAGGCCCGCTTCGTCGGCAAACTGCGGAAAACAGAACAATCCGCCCCACAGACCCACCGGCGGACGTTGGGCGAGAAACACCTCGTCACCGTGCTGCATCAGAAGAAAATAGCCGGTGCGTTCCGGAATGGTCTGCTTCGGTTTTTTGCCCGGATATTCTGCCCATGAATGATTGGCGTAGGCCACGCAGCCGTTGCTCAGCGGGCACAGTTCGCACTTCGGCTTCGAGCGGGTGCAAACCATCGCCCCGAGATCCATCATCGCCTGGTTAAAACGCTCCACTCCCTTCGCCGGCGTGACCGCTTCGCTGATCTCCCACAGCCGTTTTTCCACCTCTTTTTTCCCCGGCCAGCCGCTGACAGCATAGCAGCGGGCGAGCACGCGCTTCACGTTGCCGTCGAGAATCGGATAATGCTGACCGAGCGAAAGCGATAAAATGGCCCCCGCCGTTGAGCGCCCGACGCCGGGAAGCGCCGCCACTTCGTCAAAGGTCTGCGGGAATTCGCCGCCGTGCTGCGTCGCCACCTGCTGCGCCGCTTTGTGTAAGTTGCGCGCCCGCGCGTAATAACCCAGTCCGGTCCACAGATGCAGCACTTCATCCAGCGGCGCGTTGGCGAGATCGACCACCGTAGGGAAACGCGCCATAAAGCGTTCAAAATAGGGGATAACCGTGGTCACCTGGGTTTGTTGCAACATCACTTCGGAGAGCCATACTTTGTAGGGCGTCTTGGCGATTTGCCAGGGCAGGGTTTTACGCCCGTATTTGTCGTACCAGTCCAGGACCTGGGCTGAAAATTGCGTGGCGAGAAAAGTCAAAGCTACGGCTCCGGGATCGCGATTACAGGGGGGCAGATTGCAGCATAAGGGCGAGTGGCTGTAAACCCTTGCATCCGCCGGGTAACTTTGGATAATGCCCGTTTTCCGAACACATTCACAAGCAGACCAAACTTTTATGAAAAACGACGTCATTTCTCCGGAATTCGATGAAAACGGTCGCCCGCTGCGCCGTATTCGTAGCTTCGTCCGTCGCCAGGGCCGCCTGACGAAAGGGCAGCAGCATGCGCTGGATAACATTTGGCCGGTGATGGGCGTTGAATTCAACGATGCGCCGCTCGATTTCGCCGCCCTGTTTGGCCGCGAAGCGCCGGTCACCCTCGAAATTGGCTTCGGGATGGGCGCCTCGCTGGTGGCGATGGCAAAAGCCAAACCGGAACAGAATTTCCTCGGCATCGAAGTGCACTCCCCGGGCGTCGGCGCCTGTCTGGCCTCGGCCGAAGAAGAAGGTGTGCAAAACCTGCGCGTGATGTGTCACGATGCGGTGGAAGTGCTGCACACTATGATTCCGGATAACTCGCTGAATATGGTGCAGCTGTTTTTCCCTGACCCGTGGCATAAAGCGCGCCATAATAAACGTCGTATCGTACAGCCGCCTTTCGCCGAGCTGGTGAAAAGTAAACTGAAGCTCGGCGGCGTCTTCCATATGGCGACCGACTGGGAAGCCTATGCCGTCCATATGCTGGAAGTGATGTCCTCGCTGGAAGGGTATCGTAACCAGTCGGCAAGCAACGATTACGTACCGCGCCCGGAATCGCGCCCGGTAACCAAATTTGAACAGCGTGGCCATCGTCTCGGCCACGGCGTATGGGACTTAATGTTCGAGAGGGTGAAATAATGGCCAAGAATCGTAGCCGTCGTCTGCGTAAAAAAATGCATATCGACGAGTTTCAGGAGTTAGGCTTCTCCGTCGCCTGGCGTTTCCCGGAAGGGACCAGTGAAGAGCAGATCGACCAGACGGTCAACGATCTGATCGAAGAGGTGATTGAGCCGAACAAGCTGGCCTTTGACGGCAGCGGCTATCTCTCCTGGGAGGGGCTGATCTGCATGCAGGAGATCGGTAAATGCACCGAAGAGCATCAGGCCATCGTGCGCAAATGGCTGGAAGCGCGTAAGTTAGAGGATGTGCGCACCAGCGAACTTTTTGACGTCTGGTGGGACTAAGTTTGACAAGGGTCGGCAACTGCCGGCCCGTTTTGTCTTAAGGGAGTTTTATGATGCGTAAAACGCTGCTGGCGGTGGCGCTCTCCGTCACCGCTTTGTCTGCCCATGCGGACTACCAGTGTAGCGTCACGCCGCGTGACGATGTGATCCTCACCCCTCAGCAGGTACAGGTGAAAGGGGAAAACGGCAATCTGGTGATCAAACCGGACGGCAACCTGACCTTTAACGGCAAGGCTTATGCGCTCAGCGCCGCCCAGCGCGAACAGGCGCAGGATTACCAGGCCAGTCTGCGTAGCAGCCTGCCGTGGATTGACGAAGGCGCGCGTTCGCGAGTCGAAAAAGGCCGCAAGGCGCTGGATAAAATCATTACCGAACAGGTCGGCGCCAATAGCAGTATGCACGGTCGTCTGACCAAGCTGGACGCGCAGCTGAAAGAACAGATGAACCGCATCATTGAGCGCCGCAGCGATGGCCTGACCTTCCACTATAAAGCCATCGACCAGGTGCGCGCCGACGGCCAGCAGCTGGTAAATCAGGCGATGGGCGGCATTTTGCAGGACAGCATTAACGAGATGGGGGCGAAAGCGGTGCTCAAAGGCGGCGGCAACCCGCTGCAGGGCATTCTCGGCAGCCTCGGCGGTCTGCAAACCGCTATCCAGGATGAGTGGAAAAACCAGGAGGCCGATTTCCAGCAGTTTGGTAAAGACGTCTGCAGCCGGGTGGTCTCCCTTGAGGACAGCCGCAAAGCGCTGGTTGGCTCGTTAAAATAGCTTGATTTCGCTACCTGCGCCCGCAGGTAGCGACGACGCTCAGGCGATCACATCAGCCCCAGCAGCTGTGGAATAAACAGCGAGATCGGCGGGATATAAACAATCATCATCAGCGCGATCAGCAGGGCGGCGTAGAACGGCAGCAACGGTTTGATGAGCTGCTGAATTTTCACACCTGAAATGGAGCAGCCGACAAACAGCGCGCTGCCAACCGGCGGGGTCAGCAGGCCGATGCACAGGTTAGCGACCATCATGATGCCGAAATGAACCGGATTCATGCCCAAATCCTCAGCAATGGGCAGAAATATCGGCGTGAAAATCAGCACCGCTGGGGTCATATCCATAAAAATGCCGACGATTAGCAGCACAATGTTAATCAGCAGCAGGATCACCACCGGGTTTTCCGACACTCCCATTAGCGCATCGCTTATCATGTAGGGAATATCGGCATTGGTCATCGCCCACGACATGCCGACCGAAAAGCCAATCAGCAGCAGAACGATAGAGGTCATCACCACCGACTCCAGAATCAGCTGCGGCAGATCGCGCCATTTGACTTCACGATAGATCAGCACCGAGAGAATAAAGGTGTAGACCACGGCGATGGCGGACGCCTCAGTGGCGGTGAAAATACCGCCGAGGATCCCGCCCATCACAATAATGACCAGCAGCAGGCTGGGTAGGGCGTCGAAAAAAGCCTTTGCCGCCTGGGCACAGGTCGGCCGTTCGGAAACCGGATAGCCGCGGCGTTTAGCGATGCAGCCGCAGACCAGCATGATGGACAGACCCATCAGAATGCCCGGCAGATAACCGGCCATAAACAGCGAGGCGACCGAGACGCCGCCGGCTGTCAGGGAAAAAACGATCAGCACGTTTGACGGCGGAATAAGCAGACCCGTGATGCAGGATGAGACGTTTACCGCTGTGGAAAAGGTCGGATCGTAGCCTTTTTGCCTCTGAATGGGATTCAGCGTCCCGCCTACCGCCGCGGCGGCCGCGACGGCTGAACCGGAAATCGAGCCGAACATCATATTGGCCAGCACGTTAACGTGCCCCAGCGATCCGGGCACTCGCCCAACCATCACCTGCGCCAGATTGATTAAGCGTATTGCAATCCCGCCGCTGTTCATCAGGGTTCCGGCAAAGATAAAAAAGGGGATGGCCAGCAGCGCGAAGTTATCAAGCCCGTTCGCCAGGCGTTGAGACACGGTTATCACCGCGATATCCCAGGGAAACATCAGCAGCATCGAGCCAACGGTAGCGATACCGATGGCGAAGGAGATGGGAACGCCGATAAAAACCAGAATAAAGAAAACGCCAAATAGCGTCAGTGCAATAGCGCTATCCATGAGTTGCTCCTTCTTCTGCATGTTTCATGGCTTTCAGGCCGTTACTGATAAAACACAATGCGTAAAACATCATCATGATGCCGGTGAGGGGCAGGATCAGATACACGTAGCCCATGGGGATCTGCATCGCGGCTGAGACCTGGGCGGTCGACAGCGTTTTTGCAATCAGTTTTACGCCGCCGGTCACAATCACTGCGCCGGCAAACAGCAGGATCAGCAGGTTAATAATGACGCTGAACAGCGCCTGCCTGCGGGGAGAGAGCGTCATGGTGAGTAAATCAATCGCCAGGTGACGCTGGGCGCCGACGGTGTAGGCCGCGCCCAGTAGCCCGACCCAGATCATTAAGAAGCGCGCCAGCTCATCGGTCAGGGTGCTTGGCTGGTTAAGCACGTAGCGGCTGAATACCTGCCAGACGACGCAGACAACCAGCGCAATCATAACAGCGACAGAGAAGGCGGCGATGGTGCGGTCCACCGCCAGCTTGATGCGGTTAAGTATCATCGTTGATTTCCTGGTGAAGACGGGCCAGCGGCTGGCCCGTTAATGGTTATTCCGCGGCAGCTTCAAATTTGGCCAGCAGGGCGGCCTGAGCAGGATCTTTTTTAAAGTCATCGAATAGCGGCTGCACGGCGGCGCGGAACGGCGCTTTATCCACTTTGATAATTTCGCCCCCCATGGCTTTGGCCTGCGCGCGGGTATCGGCGTCGATTTTCCGCCACAGCTGTTGCTGAAAAACCTCTGACGCTTTCGCCGCTTTGATCAGGATTTGTTGCTGATCCGGCGTCAGCTTGTCCCAGGTTTTACTGGAGATAACGAGGAAATCAGGGATGGAGGCATGCTCATCTTCAGAGAATACTTTCGCGATTTCGATATGGCGCGTCTGCACCCAGGAGGGAACGTTATTCTCCGCGCCGTCCACCACCCCCTGCTGCATGGCGGTATAAACTTCACCAAAGGAGATGGGGGTTGGGGAACCGCCCATTAATTCGACCATTTTTAACGTTGTCGGACTGGCCTGAACGCGGATCTTCAGTCCTTTTAAATCTTCCGGCCTGGTGATGGGCTTTTTTGCATAAAAACTTCTCGTCCCGGCGACATAAGCGGAAAGGGCAAAAAATCCTTTCTCTTTCGTCGAGTTCATTATTTCTTTACCCACCTCGCCGAAGACCACGTTATTGAAGTGGTTCTGGTCGTTAAACAAGAATGGTAAATTATATATGGCGTAAATATTATCGAAAGATTCCAGATCGCTGGCGGAACCTTTGGTCATATCCAGCGCGCCATTTTGTAATAACTCCATGGTCTCGCGAGCGCTGCCCATCTGACTACTGGGGTAAATGCGAATCTTCATCTTACCGTCAGAAAGCTGGTTTACCTCTTTGGACATCTCCTCAAACGCCTGATGCACCACATGGCTGCGCTCAAGGTTATGCGCCAGTTTTAATGTTATTTTTTCAGCCGCGACGGCACCTGCAGAGAGTAGGGCCAGTAAAGCTATACCTACCAGAGAACGAGAAAAAGGATATTTTTTCATGAGTTGGCTCCATGCACTTGGGGTAATGGGTCAATATCTTAAGCATCATGCTTTATTTCTGTATGACATATTATCTTTGTTGTCGTACATCTTTAAGCTGCCTGACTCACACTTTCTGGCAATGAGGTAATGAAATAACCGATCTTATTGAAGGATTGATATTTGGTTTGTATTAATTAATGCAAATTAATTTGAGAGTGGAATATTTAATAACAATGGAACAGATGTAATGAGGTATATATGGCGGAGGAATCGAGTGATTCCCATTCCCGAAATATTGCTGCCGGGAATGGGATGACGATATTTATTCGCTGAGGAATAGTTCGAGAAGAGAATTTAAAAACAGCTTTCCATGCTCGGTAATCTGCCAGTTCTGCTCGTCTTCCTGCAGATAGCCGTGGGCTATCGCCGCGTCCAGCTGCGGACGGATCGCCGCTTCATCAAGACCGGTATAACGGCGGAATTCCGCGCGCGGCGCGGCCTCCAGCAGGCGAAAACGGTTCATAAAGAACTCAAACGGTTTATCCGCCTCTTCCACATCATGCTGGCGTTCGAGGTAGCGGCCTTCCATATAGCCGCGCGGGTGGCGGGTTTTGGCGGTACGCAGGATGCGCCCGTCCGGGAAGGTTATCTTGCCGTGCGCGCCGCAGCCGATGCCGAGATAGTCGCCAAAGCGCCAGTAGTTGAGATTGTGCTGACACTGATAGCCCGCTTTGGCGTAAGCGGAAGTCTCGTACTGCTGGTAGCCGGCGGCGCTCAGCAGCTGATGTCCCTGCTCAAAAATATCCCATAGCGCGTCGTCATCCGGCAGCACCGGCGGCCGGGAACCGAACAAGGTGTTCGGCTCAATGGTCAGCTGGTACCACGAGAGATGCGGCGGGTTGAGAGCAATGGCCTGACGCAGATCGTCCAGCGCCTCCTCCAGCGACTGGTCCGGCAAACCGTGCATCAGGTCGAGATTGAAACTGCGCAAGCCCAGGCCGCTGGCGAGGCGTGCCGCGCGTTTGGCCTCTTCCGGGCCGTGGATCCGCCCCAGCCGCTGCAGCTTTGGTTCGCTAAAGCTTTGTACGCCGATAGAGATGCGATTCACCCCGGCGCGCTGGTAATCAACGAAGCGATCGGCCTCCACGGTGCCCGGGTTGGCTTCCATGGTGATTTCCGCCCCGGCGGCCAGCGGCAGGCAGGCGCGGACGCCATCGAGCAGGGTTTGCATGGCCGGGCCTGACAGCAGGCTCGGCGTACCGCCGCCGATAAAAATGGTGCCTATTTCCCGTCCCTGGGCATACTGCGCATCGGCCCGCAGATCGTTCAGCAGATGCTGGACGTAGTCATCGTGCGGCACCTCGCCTTTCAGTGCATGCGAATTAAAGTCGCAGTACGGGCATTTTTGCACGCACCAGGGAATATGAATATAGAGACTCAGCGGTGGCAAATTAGCCATTACGTAATGCTTCCAGTAACAGTTTAAGCGCCTGTCCGCGATGGGAAATGGCGCTCTTTTCTTCACGGCTCAGTTCGGCCGCGGTTTTTCCCTCTGACGGGACGAAGAAAATCGGGTCGTAGCCGAAGCCGCCATGACCTGCGGCTTCCCGGGCGATCACCCCAGGCCAGCTGCCGTGGCACACCAGCGGCGTGGGATCCTCGGCATGGCGTAGATAGACCAGTACACAGTGGAACTGCGCCTGGCGTTGGTCGTCCGGCACGTCCTGCAGGGCGTCGAGCAGTTTCTCAAGATTCTGCTGGTCGCTGGCGTCGACGCCGGCATAGCGGGCGGAGTAGATGCCTGGCGCGCCGCCAAGGGCATCGACGGCCAGACCGGAATCGTCGGCGATAGCCGGCAGGCCGGTGATCTGCGCCGCATGACGCGCTTTCAGAATCGCGTTTTCAATGAAGGTCAGACCGGTCTCTTCCGCAGACTCGACGCCGAGCTCGGTCTGAGCGACGATATCGAGACCAAAATCTTCCAGCAGCGAGGCCAGTTCGCGCACTTTACCGGCGTTGCCGGTAGCGAGGACGACTTTTTGCATGATGAATCCTGTTTATTCAGTTAGCGCCGCGACCGCAGTCGGGATCTGTTGTGGGGCGATGATTTTAACTTGCTTATGGCGGCCCAGCTCGCCTTTTTCAATCAGTACCTGGCTTTTGGCGACGCGGAACTGTTTGGCGAGAAATTTCACCAGATGGGCATTGGCCTGGCCATCAACGGGCGGGGCGGTAATGGCGACTTTGAGCTCGTCGCCATGTACGCCCACGATGCTGTCGCGGCTGGCCTTCGGCTGAATATACAGCCTCAGCACCAGCCCGTCAGCGCAGCGTTCAACGGCACTCATAGCGCCATCCACAGCCCCGGCAGCAGTACGTTACCGGTAGCCTGCAGCACCTCGGCGACCCCCATATTGATCACGTACAGCAGCAGCACCAGCACCATCGGCGAGAAATCGATACCGCCCATCGACGGCAGCAGGTTGCGGATTGGACGCAGCAGCGGGTCCGCCAGCTGCATCAGCACATACTCCACCGGGCTGCGTCCCTGGCTGACCCAGCTCATGATCGCCATCAGCAGCAGCACCCAGAAGATCAGCGAGCCGATGGTTTTCAGCAGAATAAGCAGGGCGGAGATCCAGATGATCGGCTGGAAGGTGATCACCATAAACAGGACGATCGCTTTGATGACGCAGAGGATGAATGCCACCAGCAGCGAGGCGCTGTCAATCGGCCCCATTGCCGGGATGATCCGGCGCAGCGGCCCGACAATCGGCTGCGTGGCCTTTACCACAAACTGCGAAAACGGGTTGTAAAAGTCGCAGCGCGCCCACTGCATCCAGACGCGTAACAACACGACCATTGTATAAAGCTCAATGACCGTTGAAAGCAGGAAAGTCAACGTCTTCATGGCGTTCCTCAGATTCCTTATTATTTGCTGTAGTCGCGCGCACCAAAAATGGCCGTGCCGATGCGCACCATCGTGCTTCCCGCCGCGATAGCGGCTTCCATATCGTCCGACATTCCCAGAGACAACGTATCGACCGTGGGGTACCGCGTTTTTAACCGCGCAAATGCTACCGCCATTTGCTGGGCGACGGCAAACTGCCTTACATATTCTGACTCAGGCGCGGGGATCGCCATCAGGCCGCGCAGCTCCAGATGAGGTAACTCAGCGATCTCCGCGGCTAAGGCATCGAGCGCTTCCAGCGGGATGCCGGATTTACTCTGCTCATCGCTGATGTTGATTTGAATCAGCACCTTCAGCGGCGGCAAATGCGCCGGGCGCTGCTCGTTCAGGCGGGTGGCGATTTTCAACCGATCGACGGTGTGGCACCAGTCAAAATGTTCGGCCACCAGCCGGCTTTTGTTGGACTGCAAGGGACCAATAAAGTGCCACTGCAGTCCACTGACGCCTGCCTGCTGGAAATGGTTAATCTTCTCCACGCCCTCCTGGACGTAGTTTTCACCAAATGCCCGCTGGCCTGCCGCGATGGCTTCTTCGATCGCGCTCGCAGGTTTCGTTTTACTCACTGCAAGCAATGTCACTTCTTCTGGCGCACGCCCGCAACGGGCGGCGGCACCGGAGATTTTGTCCCGGACCTGTGCCAGGTTATGCGCAATATCGTTCATATTCCGAGGATGAGTTATGAAGCTGGAAGAAATCGTAGCCCTTAGTGTAAAGCATAATGTCTCCGATCTACACCTGTGCAATTCCGCCGCACCGCGCTGGCGGCGGCAGGGTAAGCTGGAGCCCGCGCCCTTTCCCGCACCGGATATTGCGGATTTACTCAACGACTGGCTCGATGCCGCACAGTTACAGCACTGGCAGGAGCACGGCCAGATAGACTTTGCGCTGACTCTGGCCTGTGGTTCACGGTTACGCGCCAGCGCTTTCGCCCATACGCGCGGAATATCGCTGGTGCTGCGCCTGCTGCCCAGCCAGTCTCCGCGCCTGGAGGCGCTGGGCGCGCCGCCTGCGCTAAGCGAGCTGCTGGCGGAAGAGAGTGGCTTGCTGCTGGTCACCGGGGCGACGGGCAGCGGCAAGTCGACCACCCTGGCGGCGATGGTCGGCCATCTCAACCAGCATCTTGATGGCCATATTCTGACGCTGGAGGATCCGGTGGAGTTTATTCATCACAGCGAGCGATGCCTGATTCAGCAGCGGGAGATTGGCCGGCACTGTCCTTCGTTCTCCGCGGCGCTTCGGGTGGCGCTGCGTCAGGATCCGGATGTGATCCTGCTCGGCGAGCTACGCGACAGCGAAACCATTCGTCTGGCGTTAACTGCGGCGGAGACCGGGCATCTGGTGATGGCGACATTACACACCCGCGGCGCGGCGCCGGCGGTGGAGAGATTGATCGATGTCTTTCCGGCAGAGGAGAAAGATCAGGTTCGAAGTCAGCTGGCCGGAAGCCTGTGCGCGGTGCTGGCGCAAAAATTATTACCCGCACGTCATGGCGGCAGAGTTGCGCTATACGAGCTTCTGGTTAATACGCCGGCAGTGGCGAATTTGATCCGCGAAGGAAAAGTGCACCAGCTGCCCGGTGTAATGCAGACCGGGATGCAGGCCGGAATGTTGACATTTACCCAGAGTTTTCAGCAACGTGTGGCCGCAGGCGAGCTGTAAGGGGAGTGTGAAGCGAGTTGGGTGGTTGAAATGGTGTGTTAACTAAATGTTTAAAAGCTGTTTCTGGATATTATTTGATAATACAAATAATCTTTGTGAATAAATTCAAATAAGATATTCAGTTGAGATATGTCGGCAGTGAATACGCATTTCCAGGAAAAAAGTTTGATTACCTTTTGACAGCTTTGAGTCATTCGATTTATGCTGTTTACGGGAATAGGATGATTCTCATAGAATAACGTTTCAATTTGTAAATTGCCAATGCTATTTATAAATTCACGGCTGATTGTATATTTTTTTATTCATTTAACCACCATGACGGTGGATAGCTGCTAAGGAGAGTTTTAAGTGATTAATTTAAATGGAAATTCATCATCTTCTCGTCAGGTAACCTTTATTACCCACCCGTCTATTCAAAGCAAATCCTTTGCCAGCTATCTGAGCGAAACCCTGATGGCACCGGTGGTTTTACAAAATATTAATAAACCGCTGGCGCAGCGTCTGGCAAAAGATTCTGTAATATTATTTGATATTGCAGTGTCAAATAAGAAATTAAACGGGGTGTGGCGGGATATTATTCGCTTGCAGGCAGATAATCCTCGTTTGTTGATTATTAATAGCGCACAAAAGTATGAGTTATACGAAATGGCGCAGTGGCCGGCTTTATATGGCGTGTTCCGCCATGACGATGATGAATCGCGCTTAATTGAGGGCGTCAAGGCCGTGCTGAACGGCGAACAGACGGCTGAATTGAGCGTGATGCACCCGGCGATGTACGCTGCGGACCATGCATCGGCGCCGGTTGAGAACTCGCCGCTGACCGAACGAGAATGCGAGATCCTCAACGAACTGCGCTGCGGCGCGACCAACCTCGATATTGCCCGCGCGCTGTTTATCAGTGAGAACACGGTGCGGACGCACCTGTATAACGTGTTCCGTAAGCTGAGCGTTAAGAATCGCACCCAGGCGGTGAGCTGGGCTAACGAACATCTGCGCCACTAGGCGGGGGAGCTGCGCCGTCTGCGGTTCGCCGGCGGCGCAGAAGAGCAGGGCTTAAAAGCTCTGCTCGAAGTAGCTTTCCAGAATGACCACCGCAGAGGCCGAATCGACGCTGCCTTTATTCAGCGCCCGATAGCCGCCATGTTCGAACAGGCCCGCCCGGGCCTCAACCGTACTCAGACGTTCATCGTGGAGAAGGATCGCGACGCCAAAGCGGCCATGAATTTTATTGGCGAAATTACGCGCGCGCGCGGTCAGCGGTTGCTCAGTGCCGTCCATATTCAGCGGCAGGCCGACGATTACCGCCTCAGGCTGCCACTCCTTAAGCAATTTTTCGATGATATTCCAGTCCGGTTTACCGTCCTGCGCCTTCAGCGCCGGCAGTGGCCGGGCGGTTGCGGTGATCCGTTGCCCTACCGCCACACCGATGCTTTTGGTCCCGAAATCAAAGCCGAGAAAGGTACCGCTCATTATGCATGCCCCGCGACGCCTGGCATCGTCACGATGTCGATGCCAATCAGTTTAGCCGCCTCGCGCCAGCGATCGGCGATGGGCGTACGGAAGAGAATATTCTGGTCAGCCGGGGCGGTAAGCCAGGCATTATCTAGAATCTCCTGCTCCAGCTGCCCTTTCTCCCACGAAGAGTAGCCCAGGGCAACCAGCACGTTGCCCGGTTGCCGGTCGGTGCCTAAGGTTTCGAGGACATCCCGCGAGGTGGTGATCACCGTGTTATCCGAGATACGGATGCTTGAGGAAAAGTCAGAGGGCGGGGTATGTAAAATAAAGCCGCGGTCTTCCGCCAGCGGGCCGCCCAGCATCACCGGTTTATCCAGGCGGATCTCCGGATTACGCGGCTCCGGGACAATTTTGAGCTTCTCAAGGATCCCTTCCACCTGCAGATTTTCCAGCGGCTTATTGATAATAATGCCCATGGCACCCTCGTCGTTATACTCGCAGATATAGACCACGGAGCGGCGGAAAATGGGGTCCTGAAGCGCAGGCATGGCAATCAGAAAGTGATGCTGTAAATTCATTGTCAGAGGTTCTGTTCCTGGTTCAAAAAGCAACACCCAGTATGCGGGCAAAGTAGAATGGTGTCGATGCACTTTATCTGGCAGGCGCCCGAGCGGCGCCTGGCTGGAAGGGTTTCACCAGCGCGGCGATCCGCGCTCGCTGTGCCCTGAGCGGACGTTCGTACGCCGTAGTGCTTATCGGGCGAGACGTCTTTCGATAGCGTCCATCAGCATGCCGGTGATCGAAATATCCGGGAAGGCGGCCTCGATCTCACGTACGCAGGTGGGGCTGGTGACGTTAATTTCCGTCAGACGGTCGCCAATGATATCCAGGCCAACGAAAATCAGGCCTTTAGCCTTCAGCGTCGGGCCGACGCGGCGGGCGATATCCCAGTCGCTTTCGGTTAGCGGGCGGGCTTCGCCGCGGCCGCCGGCGGCCAGATTGCCACGAGTCTCGCCGCCCTGCGGAATGCGCGCCAGGCAGTAAGGTACCGGCTCGCCATCCACCACCAGCACGCGCTTGTCGCCATCTTTAATGGCCGGCAGATAGTTCTGCGCCATGCAGTAGCGGCTGCCCAGCTCGGTCAGCGTCTCGGCGATCACGCCGAGGTTCGGATCGCCGGCTTTGACGCGGAAAATAGAGGCGCCGCCCATGCCGTCGAGCGGCTTCATGATGATATCGCCGTGTTTTTCCCAGAAGGCTTTCAGCTGGGCTTTATTACGGGTGACCAGCGTTTCCGGGGTCAGTTCGGAGAACCAGGCGGTGAACAGCTTCTCGTTACAGTCGCGCAGGCTCTGCGGCTTGTTGACGATAAGCGTGCCTTTCTCTTCCGCTCGTTCCAGAATATAGGTCGCATAAATAAATTCGGTATCGAACGGTGGATCCTTACGCATCAGAATGACGTCAAGATCCGCCAGCGGCAGATCCTGCTCGCCGGTAAAGTCATACCATTTGTCGTAGTTCTGTTCGACGCTCAGTGTGCGCGTCCGGGCGCGGGCTTCGCCGTTGATCAAATAAAGGTCGTTCATCTCCATGTAATGGAGTTCATAGCCGCGACGCTGCGCCTCCAGCAACATAGCGAAGCTGGTGTCTTTCTTGATGTTGATGGTTGCGATGGGATCCATCACGATGCCGAGCTTGATCATGGTTCTTCTCCGTTAACGCCTCAACCTAAGTCGCCAAAACGCACCTGCAGGGCAGTAATGGCGGTGAGCGCAGTAGTCTCTGTACGCAGAACGCGCGGTCCCAACAGGATATCAGTAAACTGGTATTTCGCGGTCATTGCGATCTCTTCAGCCGACAGCCCGCCTTCCGGGCCAATCAGCAAACGGACGCGTTCAACCGGCAGCGGCAGCGTGTTAATGCTGGCGCTGGCGCGCGGGTGCAGGTTGAGCTTCAGCCCGCTGTCCTGCTCGGCGCACCACTCCTCCAGTTGCATCGCCGGACGAATTTCCGGTACCACGTTACGACCGCTCTGTTCGCAGGCGGCAATAGCGATTTTCTGCCACTGCTGGATCTTTTTCTGCAAACGTTCGGCGTCCAGTTTAACGCCGCAGCGCTCGGAAAACAGTGGCGTTATGAGGCTTACTCCGAGTTCGATCGATTTCTGGATGGTGAATTCCATTTTTTCGCCGCGGGACATCACCTGGCCTAAATGGATATGCAGCGGCGATTCCCGATCGTCGGGTTCGCCACTGAGGACTTCAACCGTGACGTTTTTCTTACCGGCCTCGGTAATGACGGCGTCAAACACCTGGTTACTGCCGTCGAATAGCTGAAGGTGCTGACCGGCGGTCATGCGCAGAACGCGCCCGACGTGGTTGGCCGCGTCATCGCTCAGCGCGATCAGGCTGCCGACAATGAGGGGTTCTGGATGATGGATGCGAGGAATGCGCATGCTTGATATTCCGTTCTTTGCGCAGATGCCAGCTTCCCGCCATTAGGCGGGAAGCACAGGGCTGCAAATTAACAATTGCCGCTAGTGTAGGTTAGCTCTTTTGCGCCTGGCAAGCCTGCTGGACATAAGGATTATGGTTGCCCTGCACTTTCGCGATGCGCTCATCGCGTTCACACTCCCAGGCGGTGACCGGATACTGTTTGTTCCAGGCGGTAAACAGCTGAGTTTGCTGGCGGGAAAGATTTAACTGGTAGCGGTCGCGCATATAGAAGTAGGTGCGGGCGATGGCGCCGCGGGCGCGGGCAGGGGGCTCAGCGATTTTATCTTTAAAATCGACCTTCATGGTGCACTGGCCGTACTGGCCTTCACCGCCGTTCCACTGGCTGTACATAAAGTTGCCGCGATCGCCATTCACTTCTCCCACCGCCGGCTGCAGGTTGTGCATGTCGCTTTCCATCTTGCGGTACTCAGGATCTTTGGCGCAGTTTTTACGACCACCCTCCTGCCAGCACTGGCGCTGATGGCCGAACTGCCACGCCGGCACCACGTGTTCCCATTCAACCCGGCTGGCGCGGTTCTCATTTTTACGCACTTTATAGCCACAAGATTCCAGATCGATAACGCCTTTTTTACCCTGCCAGGCAATTTTACAGCCGCAGTAAAAGTCGCCGGGAACGTCGGCGTTTACTTTGACGCCAGCGGCCTTGGCCTGGGAAAAACTGGTAATTTCTGCGGCCGCAAGCGGGCCACTCACTGCCGTGCTCAATACTGCAACGGCTAAAACATGCATACGGGACATCGTTCACTCCGTGTCAAAACGAGCCCGCAACGTAGCGAATGAGGGTGCCGGATGCAATCAGTCAGATCAGAAAGTTTCTAATTAATTCCAATGGTTATTCTTCAGCCACCAGCAGATCGCCGCAGCGCACGCAGCGGTAAGTGGCTTCGCCGCGCACCACCCGGTTATGGCGACGGACGGTGAGCTGATGCTGCTGGCAGCGGCAGCGGTAGGGGAAGGTATTCTGGCGGACTGAATCGAGTTCAAAGCGATGGGTGCGACGTGCGGGAACGCCCAGCACGCCCTCCATCATCCATTTCCACTCTTTACCGTGCGGGGCTACCCGGCCAAAGTGTTGCCACACCAGCAGGTGCGCCAGCTCATGGGGCACCACTTCATCGATAAACGCCTGCTGATTTTCCAGCAGCAGCACCGGATTTAAACGAATTTCGTTTTTCTCCAGCCAGGCGGTGCCGGCGGAGGTACCGCGCTGCTGGTAGACCAACGTCGGCTCCGCGTAGCGGCGTTCCAGCTTGAGGTTCGCTTTGGCGAGATGCTCCCGCAGGCTGCGCATCACGGCCTGCTGAATAGCGATGGGAATACGGGGTGTTTTCATAGCGCCAGAGGATAGTGCGGCGGAGGGGGGAGAGCAAGCGGAAGCTTCCTCCCGGAAGGGGAGGAAGCTCAGACGGATTAATCGCGGGCGCCGATCTCGCGCAGCGGACGACCCTGCATCAGGTTGCGTTCGATATGTTCCAGCGAGACGTTTTTGGTTTCCGGGATCAGCCACAGCGTCAGCAGAATAAACAGCACGTTCAGACCGCCGTAGACCCAGAAGGTGTTGGCGCTGCCCAGCGAATTGAGCATGGTCAGGAAGGTAGCGCCGACAATCATGTTGGCAATCCAGTTGGTCGCCGTTGAGCAGGTGATACCGAAGTCGCGGCCTTTCAGCGGCTGGATTTCGGAACACAGTACCCAAATCAGCGGGCCGGCGCTCATGGCGAAACCGACGATAAACATCAGCAGCATCAGGACGGCGATGTACTGGGCGGTTGAGGAGTGAATACCGATGTGCATCATGCTGCCCAGGACGCCCATTCCCGCTGCCATGACGATAAAGCCAAGGATCAGCGTCGGTTTACGGCCCCAGCGGTCGACCAGACCGATGGCGATAAAGGTGGCCAGCACGTTAGTCAGACCGACAATGACCGTCCCCCACATCTGCTCGGTGGTGTTGGCGTAGCCTGCCAGCTCAAAGATCTTCGGCGCGTAGTACATGATGACGTTCATCCCGGTGAACTGCTGCATTACCTGCAGCAGAATGCCGAGGAACACCGCGCGGCGGAAGTTGCTGTTGTCTTTAAACAGCGACCAGCCGGACTGTTTTACCTTCAGGCTTTCGCGGATTTCGTCGAGCTCGCGTTTCGCTTCGGCGCTGGTATCGCGCAGGCGCAGCAGCACGCGCTCGGCATCGACAAAGCGGCGTTTGGCGGCGAACCAGCGCGGGCTGTCCGGCAGGAAGATAACGCCGAT
The DNA here is from genome assembly GCF_021869705.1 of Klebsiella sp. PCX. Lineage (NCBI taxonomy): Bacteria > Pseudomonadati > Pseudomonadota > Gammaproteobacteria > Enterobacterales > Enterobacteriaceae > Klebsiella > Klebsiella sp. PCX. Next base: position 4,395,893 of record NZ_CP091527.1, on the reverse strand, counting down.
CAGCAGCAATACCGCCGGAATAATGATCACGCCGAGCATCCAGCGCCATGCGCCGCTGTAGCTAAAGGCGGTGTCGGAGAGGTAAGCGCCAAGGATCCCGATGGTGATCATCAGCTGGTACATGGAAATCATACTGCCGCGAATCTTCTCCGGAGCGATTTCCGATAGATACAGCGGCGCGGTGTATGAGGCGACGCCTACCGCCAGGCCCAGCAGCACGCGGGAAACCAGCAGGATCTCGACGTTTGGCGCGGCGGCGGAGAACAGAGAGCCGGCGACAAAGAGGATGGCGCCGATCATCAGGCTCTTTTTACGGCCCAGTTTGAAGGAGAGCCAGCCGCTGCCGACCGCACCGACGGCGGCGCCGAACATCATGGAGCTGACCACCCACTCCTGAGTGTGGGCGGAAATCTGGAACTCATTGGCAATAAAGGGTAAGGCACCCGCAATAACACCGATATCAAGGCCAAACAGCAGGCCAGCCAGCGCGGCGAGGAAACAGACGAAGAACGTCATGGTCTTGTTTGAACGCCCTTGTTTTTTGTTGTCAGGCATAACGCCCTCCAGTTGAGTTATTGATTCTGTCGATGGTTAGCGTAGGACACTCGTCGGTAAAAAAACGTGATTATAATCACGGCTGTGTAATCGTTTCCACAAAGGTAAAGAAACGTAATGCATTAAATGCTTTTTAAATCAGCAATATAAACAAGGATAGTCGACAATTTGAAAAACGGTAATCAGAGTTAACCGAAACAATATGTAACATTGTGAAAAATACGCCGATGAGATGACGCACGCAGGCAGCAATCGACCATTACCATAATGTAATCGCTTTCATTGAGATGTTGCGCTACGTTGAAGCAAGGTACGGCAGGGAAGGTCAGGGAATAAAAAGGCCAGCGCGAGGCTGGCCTTAAAGAGAGGAAGCGGAGAGATTATTTCAGACCGGCCGCTTCGCGCAGCAGGGCCGCTTTGTCGGTTTTTTCCCAAGGGAAATGTTCGCGACCAAAGTGACCGTAGGCAGCGGTTTCTTTGTAGATCGGGTGCAGCAGATCCAGCATCTGAATCAGGCCGTACGGACGCAGGTCGAAGAACTCGCGCACCAGCAGGGTCAGCTGTTCAGAAGGCACTTTTTCAGTACCAAAGGTTTCCACCATGATGGACGTCGGCTCTGCAACGCCGATGGCGTAGGAAACCTGAATTTCGCAACGGTCAGCCAGGCCTGCGGCAACGATGTTTTTCGCTACATAGCGCGCCGCATAGGCTGCAGAACGGTCAACTTTAGACGGATCCTTACCGGAGAACGCGCCGCCGCCGTGACGAGCCATGCCGCCGTAGGTATCGACGATGATCTTACGACCGGTCAGACCGCAATCGCCCATCGGGCCGCCGATAACGAAACGGCCGGTCGGGTTGATGAAGAATTTGGTGGACGCGCTCAGCCATTCGGTCGGCAGAATCGGTTTGATGATCTCTTCCATCACCGCTTCCTGCAGCGATTTCTGGTCGATATCTTCGGCGTGCTGCGTGGACAGCACCACCGCGTCGATGCCGACGATTTTGCCGTCGTCATACTGGAAGGTCACCTGGCTTTTCGCATCCGGACGCAGCCACGGCAGGGTGCCGTTTTTACGTACTTCAGCCTGGCGCTGCACCAGACGGTGAGCGTAGGTCACCGGCGCCGGCATCAGCACGTCGGTTTCGTTGGTGGCGTAGCCAAACATCAGCCCCTGGTCGCCTGCGCCCTGTTCCAGCGGATCGGCACGGTCAACGCCCTGGTTGATGTCTGGAGACTGTTTACCAATGGCGCTCAGTACGGCACACGAGTTGGCGTCAAAGCCCATATCGGAATGCACGTAGCCAATTTCGCGGACGGTGTTGCGGGTGATCTCTTCGATGTCAACCCATGCGCTGGTGGTGATTTCGCCGCCTACCAGCACCATGCCAGTTTTGACATAGGTTTCACATGCGACACGCGCTTTCGGATCCTGCTCGAGGATCGCATCCAGCACGGCATCGGAGATTTGGTCAGCAATTTTGTCAGGATGCCCTTCTGATACGGACTCAGACGTAAAAAGGTGTTTTGCCATATTTTATTTCACCTGTGGACGATTCGGATAGCTCATACTGTTGTGTAATGTGGCTTTGGTGGATAATCAGCGCAAAGCCGCGCAGGTAGCGACACGAGCAGTCTGAGTGTTAATCAGTATAGACGGATTAACTTCTGGACGGCCATTTTAGGTCAAATCTTGAGCCTATTTCCAGCCTTTTTTGATGGCGGTCGCATTTATCGAAAAACTCGCCTGGCAAAATTTCCTGACAACCGCGCAAACGGGCACATTTTTATTTTGCTTTTTACCCCGCTTCTCGGTATAAAACGCCGCGCGCGGCTCATTAAAAAAGCGCACGGGGCATGGCCCTGTGGTGCCACTTCCAGCCGGGTTAAGCAGTCTGTATTTACAGAATCTCGCAACGGCATAGCGCTTGTTGCCCGGTATGTATAGCTTTGGCTTGTCGCCGACCCTGTCGCAGGGCGGTGTGGAGGTGATACCAGATAATGAACCAACGTTTTTCGCTTGTTTCGTCGCGTCGTTCTGTCGCGCGTCAGCACTCCGCAACCTGCATCTCTCTCATGCAAACCAGCCGATGTTCACCCCATCTCGGCGCTTCTCAGGATTCCAGGGCCGGTCGGCCGTCAGAAAACTGAACAAGGGCGCTCTTGCCAGGCAAGAGTTTTCTCGTGGTTTCTCCGGACTGTCATACTCTGTTCGGCTACGTGTTTTACGATGATATGAATAAGAAACCGGTCGCGCAGTCGCAAAACCAGCAGATAGTGCTGGGCTTTAGGACTGTTCATGGGTTGTTATCGCATCTTTGGACTGCGATAGTAGTTAACTGTCTTACACTTATTATTAAAAATTGAGGTTCGCTATGTCTGACGACATGTCTATGGTTTCGCCTTCGTCAGCAGGCGAACACGGTGTACTACGTTCCATGCAGGAGGTAGCGATGAGCTCCCAGGAAGCCAGCAAGATGCTGCGTACTTATAATATTGCCTGGTGGGGCAATAACTATTATGACGTCAACGAACTGGGCCACATCAGCGTTTGCCCGGATCCGGACGTCCCGGAAGCGCGCGTTGATCTCGCTGAATTAGTCAAAGCGCGCGAAGCGCAAGGGCAGCGCTTGCCGGCGCTGTTCTGCTTCCCGCAGATCCTGCAGCACCGTCTGCGTTCAATCAACGCCGCGTTCAAGCGCGCGCGCGAATCCTACGGCTATAACGGCGATTACTTCCTGGTCTACCCGATCAAGGTGAACCAGCATCGTCGCGTCATCGAATCGCTGATCCATTCCGGCGAGCCGCTGGGTCTGGAAGCCGGTTCGAAAGCGGAACTGATGGCCGTGCTGGCGCACGCCGGGATGACCCGCAGCGTCATCGTCTGTAACGGTTATAAAGACCGCGAATACATCCGTCTGGCGCTGGTGGGCGAGAAGATGGGCCACAAGGTCTATCTGGTCATCGAGAAGATGTCGGAAATTGCCATCGTGCTGGAAGAAGCCGAGCGCCTGAACGTGGTGCCGCGCCTTGGCGTGCGTGCGCGTCTGGCCTCGCAGGGGTCCGGTAAATGGCAGTCCTCCGGCGGTGAGAAGTCTAAGTTCGGTCTCGCGGCGACCCAGGTTCTGCAGCTGGTGGAGATCCTGCGTGCCGCAGGGCACCTCGACAGCCTGCAACTGCTGCACTTCCACCTCGGCTCGCAGATGGCCAACATTCGCGATATCGCCACCGGCGTGCGTGAATCGGCGCGTTTCTACGTCGAGTTGCATAAGCTGGGCGTTAATATCCAGTGCTTCGACGTCGGCGGTGGCCTGGGTGTGGATTACGAAGGAACCCGCTCGCAGTCCGACTGCTCGGTGAACTACGGCCTGAACGAATACGCTAACAATATTATCTGGGCCATCGGCGACGCCTGCGAAGAGAATGGCCTGCCGCACCCGACGGTCATCACCGAGTCCGGCCGCGCGGTGACCGCGCACCACACCGTGCTGGTTTCCAATATCATCGGCGTGGAGCGCAACGAATACACCGAGGCGACCCCGCCGGCGGAAGACGCCGCGCGTCCGCTGCAGAGCATGTGGGAAACCTGGCTGGAGATGCACGAAACCGGCAATCGCCGCTCGCTGCGCGAATGGCTGCACGACAGCCAGATGGACCTGCACGATATCCATATCGGCTACTCCTCCGGCACTTTCAACCTGCAGGAGCGCGCCTGGGCAGAACAGCTGTATCTGAACATGTGTCATGAAGTGCAGAAGCAACTCGACCCGAGCAACCGCGCTCATCGTCCGATTATCGATGAGCTGCAGGAGCGCATGGCGGATAAAATCTACGTCAACTTCTCGCTGTTCCAGTCGATGCCGGATGCGTGGGGGATCGATCAGCTGTTCCCGGTGATGCCGCTGGAAGGACTGAACAAGTCGCCGGAACGCCGCGCGGTGCTGCTGGACATCACTTGCGACTCTGACGGCGCCATCGATCACTACGTGGACGGCGACGGGATCGCCACCACCATGCCGATGCCGGAATATGACCCGGAGAACCCGCCGATGCTGGGCTTCTTTATGGTCGGTGCCTATCAGGAAATCCTTGGCAACATGCACAACCTGTTCGGCGATACCGAGGCGGTGGACGTGTTTGTCTTCCCTGACGGCAGCGTTGAGGTTGAGCTGTCCGACGAGGGCGATACCGTGGCGGATATGCTGCAGTACGTGCAGCTGGATCCAAACACGCTGCTGACCCAGTTCCGCGATCAGGTGAAAAACACCGGCCTGGACGACGCGCTGCAGCAGCAATTCCTCGAAGAGTTCGAGGCGGGTCTGTACGGGTACACTTATCTGGAAGACGAGTAGCCGCTGATGCCCGGTGGCGCTGCGCTGACCGGGCCTGCGTATGTCGGCCGCATAAGGCGAAGCCGTCATCCGGCAGACGGCGATACTCACTTGAACCCGTATGCATTACCGGCGATAATTCACGCCAATAAGCGATTTATCTATCAAACCCTTCCTCGTCGGGCCTAACGACGCGGAGGGGTTTTTTTATACTTATTTTTTACGTTCCACGACTGTGAAAAGAGGTCATATCCATGAGCACTTTAGGTCATCAATACGATAACTCCCTGGTATCCAATGCCTTTGGCTTCCTGCGTTTACCAATGAATTTCATGCCTTACGACAGCGATGCTGACTGGGTCATCACCGGCGTACCGTTCGATATGGCGACCTCCGGGCGCGCGGGCGGCCGTCATGGCCCGGCGGCGATCCGTCAGGTGTCCACCAATCTCGCCTGGGAGCACAATCGTTTTCCGTGGAACTTCGACATGCGTGAACGCCTGAACGTGGTTGACTGCGGGGATCTGGTGTACGCCTTCGGCGACGCGCGCGAAATGAGCGAGAAGCTGCAGGCCCACGCCGAGAAGCTGCTGGCGGCCGGCAAGCGCATGCTCTCCTTTGGCGGCGACCACTTTGTTACGCTGCCGCTGCTGCGCGCCCACGCCAAGCACTTCGGTAAAATGGCGCTGGTGCACTTCGATGCCCACACCGATACCTACGCCAACGGCTGCGAGTTCGACCACGGCACCATGTTCTACACCGCGCCGAACGAAGGGCTTATCGATCCCAACCACTCCGTACAGATCGGTATTCGCACCGAATTCGATAAAGATAACGGTTTCACCGTGCTTGATGCGGGCCAGGTTAACGACCGCAGTGTCGATGACGTGATTGCCCAGGTGAAGCAGATCGTTGGCGATATGCCGGTGTACCTGACCTTTGATATCGACTGCCTGGATCCGGCGTTTGCGCCAGGAACCGGTACCCCGGTGATCGGCGGGCTGACTTCCGACCGCGCGATCAAGCTGGTGCGCGGCCTGAAGGATCTGAACATCGTCGGGATGGACGTGGTGGAAGTCGCCCCGGCCTACGATCAGTCCGAAATCACCGCCCTGGCGGCGGCGACTCTGGCGCTGGAGATGCTGTACATCCAGGCGGCGAAGAAGGGCGAATAAATCTGTTCCCGTCATATTTCAAGTTGCATAGGCGTGGGCAATAACTCGGCCCATCCCTGGGCCTCGTCCTTACAGGGCCAGCGCAAGCGCTGTTCAAAACGGCTAGCCGTTTTGTCCTGCAACTTATTTAGGGTATAGACGCGTTTACTGCTGCTGCGCGACGCATACGCAGCAGCAGTGCGCCGCCGGCGCACAGCGTAATCAGCTGCGATGCCACCAGTACGGAAAAACCTGAACTGACCGATCCCACTGATTTCATTACCACTCCCATCAGCAGCGGAATAAACGCCGCGCAGATGTTGCCAATGCCGTTAATGATGCCATAGGCGCTGCCTACCGCTTCGCGCGGGGCGTGATGCTGAACCACCGCGGGGATCGCTGCCCCCTGTAATCCCCAGAACACGTTCGCCGCCAGCATAAACAGCGCCAGCATCGCCGGCTGTTCGCTGAGGATTAGCGCCAGCACGGAACCGGCGGTGAGTAGACCGCCAATAATAAACAACAGCGGCGCCTGCTCCGGGCGCATTTTGTCGAGGAGCACGCCGCCAAGGAACTTTGAGCCCAGGCTTAACAGAAAGGGGACAGCCGCCAGCAGGCCGGTGGCCTGTAGCGAGAAATGATGCTCATCGCGCAGCCAGGCTGGCAGCCAGGCGCTACTCCCCCACAGATAACTGAGGGTGGCAATTTCTATCAGCAGGATCCAGCCAAGCAGCGGCGTACGCCAGGCGAGGGCAAAAGTTTGGCTAAAGCCAGACTTCGCGCGCTGTGAGGTTACTTGTGGCGCGGGGAGAAACCGCCAGATTAACCCGCCGCCGAGCAGGAGATTCATCAGCGCCAGCGCATAGAAGGAGCCGATCCAGCCAACGTGCGCCATCAGCCAGGTGACCAGTGGGAAGCCTACCGCTAGCCCCAACGATACGCCAAGGGCGGTTACCGCATTCGGTTTGCCGATTTCATCGGCGGCAAAGTTGTCGTTGATAAAGCGTGTTTTCAGTGAAAACAGCGGTCCCTCCGCCACGCCAAGCACGATGCGCGCGATCAACATTCCCACCAGTGAACCGAGTAATGGGGAAATGGCGCACACCAGCGCCCATATAACAATGCTGATTAACAGCCCCTGACGATAATGCCATCTACTTTCTATAACTGGTGTTAATAATAATGCCGAAAACCCATAACCCAGAAGAAAGCATGTCATTAGCATGCCTTGTAACATTCTGTTTTCATTTAACTGGAAATGGGCAGCGAATTCCGGGTTAAGGATCATCACCGAGATATTTACCCGATCGACGTAGGAAATAATTATTAACAAAAGTAATGCTATTACCCCTTGCCATCTTGCCGCCATTCGTTGTCTCCACGCTTAATTTAATGATTGCCAGGTATTATTTTTTAACGCCAGAAATAGTTACGTGAGTAAAATGGTTCACCTGTGAAACTCATTGTTTTTAAATGATTAAATAAATAGTTGTTTCATGGGTGAAACACCATGTTTTCCGCTGCTGCCCATTTTTAATGATCGATTTGAAAAGAAGTCAATAGTCGTATGTGAAATTTAAATCGGAATTTTTATTTATAATGGATCACCGCTTTAAATATCATCATTTCATCTGAATGCAGTTTTTCGTGATCAATTGCACACTTAGCTAATTTAAAAGCCATTCATTAACAAGTTCGTCACATTAACGCTTGACGAAACATTCGCCGCTTTTATATTGGTTGTATTAAATAAGAAACACAGTTTCATATATGAAACAACGGCCTGGAGGATTGCGATGAGCTGGATAGGCGTATGTGACGCGGAGCAAGTACAAGAAGATTTTCCATATAGCGGCAATATCGACGGTAAGGAGATCGGCATTTATCTGATTGATGGCGAATATTACGCGCTGGAAGACGTTTGCCCTCATGCCTATGCGCTCCTGAGCCAGGGCTTTGTCGAAGATGGCAAAGTGGAATGCCCGCTGCATGAGGCGGTATTCGACGTGAAAACCGGCCAGTGCCTGCATGGCCCCGGCGGTCGCAACCTTAATCGTTACCCGGTGCGGGTATATGACAATCAGATCCAGATTACCTTTATTGAGGAGAACGTGGCATGAGCGAATCCCTGGATTTCAACCCGGCGCTACCGGAAAGCCGCCAGTTTACGCCACCGGCGGAAGGTGGAAACGGCAATATCCATAAGCCCGGCGACTATCCCAATCTGATCTGGCAAACCCGCAGCCGGGTGCCGGAAAACTGGGAACTGCAGCTTATCGCCACTCTGGAAACGCTGTTCGAGCAGGGCGCGGAAAGCCTCGGTGAGCTGGTGAACGGCCTCAATGGCGTCAGGATGCATGACCAGCAGGGCGAACCATGGAGCGAAAGCAGTTTCCAGGCATTCTTACAGGTCAACGGTTACTGAGGATACAGCGATGACGACAACGGTACAAAACTATCTTGATAAAGGGTTGCGCGGTTTGTGGTATCCGGTGCTGGCGAGCTGGGAAGTGCAGTCTGCGCCGGTAGGCATTACCCGTCTCGGCGAGCAGATCGTAGTCTGGCGGAATAAAGATGGCCAGGTGCAGGCCCTGGAAGACCGCTGCCCGCATCGCGGCGCGCGCCTGTCGATGGGCTGGAACTTAGGCGATCGTATCGCCTGCTGGTATCACGGCGTGGAAGTCGCCGGCAACGGCGAAGTCAAAGACGTCCCGGCGGTTGACCGCTGCCCGCTGGTCGGCCAGCAGTGCGTGCGCAGCTACAACGTGCAGGAAGCGCACGGGGCAATCTTCCTGTGGTTCGGCGTCACCGCCGACCAGCAGCCTGATGAACTGAGCTTCCCGGAGGAGCTGGCCGACCACAAAAAATACAGTCACTTCCTGTGCACCGCGGCGTGGAAATGCAACTACCAGTACGCGCTGGAAAACGTGATGGACCCGATGCACGGTACCTATCTGCACTCGTCATCGCACTCGATGGCGGAAGGCGATCGCAAAGCCGATATGGTGCTGCAGCCGACGAAAACCGGCTTTATCTTCGAGAAAAAAGGGCAGAGCGGCGTCAACTTTGACTGGGTTGAACTGGGCAACAGCGGCGCCTACTGGATGCGCCTGTCTATTCCGTACAAAAAGCGTTTCGGGCCGGGCGGCCACTTCTGGATCGTCGGCATGGTGGTTCCGGAAGATAACGACAACTGCCGCGTCTTCTTCTGGCGCATCCGCGGCGTTCAAGGTTGGCAGCGCGATCTGTGGCGCTTTATGTACCGCAACCGTCTGGAAAAACTGCACTGGGAAGTACTGGAGCAGGATCGCGTGGTGCTGGAGAGCCTGGCGCCGAACGCCCGCGATCATGAATACCTTTATCAACATGACGTCGGTTTGTCCCGCCTGCGCCGCATGATGCAGAAAGCGGCGAAAGAGCAGTTAGCGCTCCGCGAAGCGCAGCAGGGTGCCGCCTGATGAACGGCCTGCTAAACGGTAAACGTATTGTCGTCACCGGCGCGGCGCGCGGCCTGGGCTACCACTTTGCCGAAGCCTGCGCCGCGCAGGGCGCGACGGTGGTGATGTGCGACATCCTGCAGGGGGAGCTGGCGGAAAGCGCTCATCGCCTGCAGCAGAAGGGCTATCAGATCGAATCCCACGCCATCGATCTTGCCAGTCAAGCGTCGATCGAGCAGGTCTTCAGCGCCATCGGCGCGCAGGGGCCTGTCGATGGCTTAGTCAATAACGCGGCGATGGCCACCGGCGTTGGCGGTAAAAATATGATCGATTACGATCCGGACCTGTGGGATCGGGTGATGACGGTCAATGTCAAAGGCACCTGGCTGGTGACCCGCGAGGCGGTACCGCTGCTGCGCGAAGGGTCGGCGATCGTCAACGTCGCTTCGGATACCGCGCTGTGGGGCGCGCCGCGGCTGATGGCCTATGTCGCCAGTAAGGGCGCGGTGATTGCGATGACCCGTTCCATGGCCCGCGAGTTGGGTGAAAAGCGGATCCGTATCAACGCCATCGCGCCGGGACTGACCCGCGTTGAGGCCACGGAATACGTTCCCGCCGAGCGTCATCAGCTGTATGAGAACGGCCGCGCGCTCAGCGGCGCGCAGCAGCCGGAAGATGTCACCGGCAGCGTGGTCTGGCTGCTGAGCGATCTTTCGCGCTTTATCACTGGCCAGCTGATCCCGGTCAACGGCGGTTTTGTCTTTAACTAACAAGTGAGGCGGTATGGCGAACGATCAGGAAGTGAAGTACCTGGTACCGGGTCTGGAGCGCGGTTTACAACTGCTGCTGGCGTTTGGCGAACAGCATCGCGATCTGACCTTTGCCGAGCTGCATCGGCTGGTGGATATGCCGAAAGCGACCGCCTATCGCGTGGTGCAGACGCTGGAATATATGGGCTTTCTCGAGCGTAACGCCCGCACCAATACCTTTTCGCTGGGTATGAACGTACTGCGTCTGGGCTTTGAATATATCGCCTCACTGGATGTCGCTCAGGTGGGTCAGCCGGTCATCGAGCAACTGCGCGATATCAGCCAGTGCAGCAGCCATCTGGCGATCCGCGACGGCCGCGACATTATCTACATCGCCCGCGTCAGCGCTGCCGGTTCGCGCATCAACCAGGTCAGCGTCGGAACGCGGCTACCGGTGCACTGCACCTCGCTTGGCCGCATGCTGCTGACCGATGTTTCCCGCAGCGAGTTTGAACAATTGTTCCCGGATGAACGGCTGCCGGGCAATACGCCGGGCCAGTTGCATGACCGCGAAGCGCTGTGGCAGATGGTGCAGCAGGATAAAGCTCGCGGCTACGTGATTGGCGAATCGTTCTACCGCCACGGCATCTCATCGATTGTCTATCCGGTCTTTGACCGCAGCGGCCGGGTGGCGGCGGTCGTCAGCATTCTGGTGCCGTCGGACGAGATCCCGCAAAGCGATCGCGAGCGGTTGCAGAACGACGTCAGTATGGCGGCGGACAAAATTTCCGGCTTCCTCGGATATTTGTCACAGGCAAGTTAAATCAACAAATTAACAGCAGGCGCTTGATTGCGTCGGGCATGTTTTACGCCCAAATTCGGGCGACTGAACGGTAAAGAGGCGACGAATAATGAGTATTACCGGAATTGAAAAGCTGGAATTTGGCGTAGACGACCTGAACCACAGTGCTAAATTCATGCGCGATTTTGGCCTGACCGGCGACGCCAGCGGCCGCGCGTTTACCACCCTCAGCGGCGCGCGGGTCGAACTTAACCCGACCGATGCCGCTGACTTACCGCCAGCCTTTGAGGCGGGCAACACCCTGCGTCGCATGACCTGGGGCGTGGCGGATCGGGCGGCGCTGGATGCGCTGCGCCCGAAGCTGGAACGCCAGCCCGCTTTCCGTGAAATCGACGGCGCGCTGGAGTGTCGCGACCCTAACGGTATGACGCTGCGGGTGCAGGTTAGCCAGCAAACGGCGGTTGAACTGAACGTTGAACCGATCAACCAGTGGGGCGATGTGCGTCGCATCGACACCCCGAGCCCGGTGTACGACCGCGCGCAGCCCATTAATGTCGGCCACGTGGTGTTCTTCGTGGAAGAACTGGCGGCGGTGGAAAGTTTCTATCGCGAAGTACTCGGCTTCCAGGTGTCAGACCGTTACATCAATCGCGCGGTGTTCCTGCGCTGCGGCGTGCGCGGTGGCCACCATAACCTCTTCTTATTGCAATTGCCGAACCGAAAACGGGGGCTTAACCACGTCGCGTTTACCGTGCGGGATATACATGAAGTGATCGGCGGCGGCATTGCGATGAATAAAAACGCCTGGAGCACTTTTATCGGTCCAGGTCGCCATCCGGTCTCCTCAGCCTACTTCTGGTATGTCAACAGCCCGACCGGCGGCGCTTTTGAATACTACACCAACGATGACTATCTGACGGAAAACTGGCAGCCGCGCGAGCTGGAGCATTCACTCGTGTCCTTTACCGAATGGGCGGTGGAAGGCGGTATCGATCACGATACCCGTCGCCAGCAGAAAAAACCGGAGGCGGTATGACGGCGCGGATTGTCATTATCGGCGGCGGCCAGGCTGGCGGCTGGGCGGCGAAAACGCTGCGTGATGAAGGGTTTAGCGGCGAGATTTGCGTGGTTGCCGAAGAGCAATGGGATTTTTACGAGCGCCCGCCGTTGTCGAAGGCGGCGTTGCTGGAGGCCGAACCGGCGCTGCCGCGGTTATTTAGCGCCGAGGCGCAGCAGGCGCTGAACCTACGCTGGTATCGCCCGCTGCGTGCGGATTCGATCGATCGGCAAAATAAAACCCTGGCGCTGAGCAACGGTGAAACGCTGGCATATGACCAACTGTTGATCGCCACCGGCGGCCGGGCGCGGCTGCCGTCCGAGGGCTGGGCGCAGCATCCGCAGGTCTATACTCTGCGTCACTGGCAGGACGCGCAGCGTCTGAAGCAGCGGCTGGCATCGGCAACGCGGCTGGCGATCGTCGGCGGCGGCTGGATTGGCCTCGAAATCGCCGCCTCGGCGCGCAAAAGCGACGTGGCCGTAACCCTTTACGAGCAGCAGCCGGCGCTGTGCATGCGCTCGGTCAGTATGGAGGTCTCGCAGGCGCTGGCGCAACTACATCGCCAGCAGGGCGTTGAGATTCGCGGCGGCTGCGGCGCGCTGGAGCTGGAAGATGATAACGGCCTGCCGACGCTGCACTGCGACGGCCAGCGGGAAACCTTCGATGCGGTAGTGGTGGGGATCGGCGTCGATCTGAATCTCGAACTGGCGCGCGATGCCGGGCTCACTGTCGATCGCGGGATTGCCGTTAATGCCCAGGGGCGCAGTAACGATCCGGCGATTTTCGCCGCTGGCGATGTCGCTCAGCACCATCAGTACGGCCTGTGCATTCAGTCGTGGGCCTTTGCGCAAAATCAGGCCATCGCAACGGCGAAAGCGATGCTCGATCCGCAGGCCAGCGGCTACGACGAGGCGCCCTGGCTGTGGTCGGATCAATACGATCGCAATATCCAGATCCTCGGGATCCCGCAGGCGGGCAGCCGCACCATTGTGCGTGACGAGCCGCAGGGCGCGATCTACTTCTCCCTGAATGCCGATGGACGCTTAACTCAGCTGGTGGCCTTCAATAATGCACGTATCGTGAAGCTGGCGAAGCGCTGGATGGCGGCGGGAAGGGATCTCTCTAACGTCCCGCTCGCTGACCCGACTTTCTCGCTGATGTCATTGCGATAAGTAACGCGAACCCTTAAGGGGGAGAAATGACCACATTAGAGACCAACGCCGCGCCTGCAGAGGCGAGCGGCGAGGGCGTCCGCACGCCTGAAAAAGCAGTTCGTTGGGCCATTCCGCTGTCCCTGCTGGCCTGCGTGCTGCTGGCTTTTTTCGACAAAATCAGTATCGCCGCGCTGTTTTCCGATAGTCACTTCCAGCAGGCGATGGGCATCGATTTCGACACCACCCGGCTGGGCATTCTGATGAGCGCCTTTTTGCTGAGTTACGGCTTCTCGTCAGTGTTATTAAGCGGCCTTGGCGACCGGATTGCGCCGCTGCGTCTGCTGACTGGAATGATGGTGGTGTGGTGCATCCTGATGGTGATCATGGGTTTCACCCACAACTACGCGCTGATGGTGATGCTACGCGTCCTGTTGGGCATCGCCGAAGGGCCGCTGTTCCCGCTGGCGTTTGCCGTGGTGCGCCACACCTTCCCGCAGCGGCTACAGGCCCGCGCCACCATGCTGTGGCTGCTCGGCACGCCGGTTGGCGCAGCGTTGGGATTCCCGCTGTCAATTTGGCTACTTAATACTTTCGGCTGGCAGAGCACATTTTTCGTGATGGCGATGCTGACGGTACCGGTGCTGATTTTTGTGCGCATCGGGCTGCGCGGCGTGCAACTGGAGGCGAGAGCGAGCAGCGATAAAACCTCGCAGGAAGCGCGCCGCAGCGCGCGTCGCGAGCTCTTTGTGAGTCCGCATTTTTGGATGATCTGCATCTTCAACATCGCCTTTCTCGCCTATCTGTGGGGGATCAACGGCTGGCTGCCGGGCTACCTGATTAAAGGCAAAGGCATTCATCTGGAACACGCCGGCTGGCTGTCGTCGATGCCGTTTATCGCCATGTTGCTAGGCGAAATTATCGGCGCCTGGCTGTCCGACCGCGTCGATAGGCGCGCCGCCGCCTGCTTTATTTCCCTGGCAGGCGCGGGTATTGGCCTGGCGGCAGTGATGCATTTCACCACGCCGCTGCCGGTAATCGCGGCGATGAGCTTTAGCACCTTTATGTGGGGCACCGGCGCGCCGAACATTTTCGCCCTACTGGCTAAAGCGACCCATCCACGGGTCAGCGCCACGGCGGGGGGGATTTTCAACGGGCTGGGAAACTTTGCCGGGGCGCTATCGCCGGCGGTGATGGGCGCGCTTATCGCCTTCACCCATAGCATGGATTCCGGGCTGATTTTTCTGGCAGTGATGGCGGCGGTGGGCTGCGCCCTGTTACTGCCGCTGCTGAGACGTTACTGAGGATAAAACGATGACTGATTCAACCGTAACTGCAAAACAGAGTTTGAAACCTGACCATTTGACGATGGAAGAGTGGGTGGAGTCGCGTATCGCGCGCTTCGAAGGCCGTAAATACGACTGGAATGCGCTGAAATTCCAGGCCGATTTCGACCCCAAATATCGCCGCGCGCAGATGCGCTACATCGGCACCGGCGCCACCGGCGTCGCCAGCGATACCAACACCGTTCCGGCGGAGCACTTCACCTTTTCCACCATGGTGTTGCCGTCCAAATGTGAAGGCCCGCTGCATCTGCATGATGACGTAGAAGAGGTGTTCTTCATGCTCAAAGGGCAGATCACCCTGATGATTCAGGATGGCGACAACTATACCGAAACGGTACTGCGCGAACGCGATCTGATCTCGGTGCCGCCCGGAATCTATCGCGGTTTGTTTAACCACGGCGAAGAGGAGGCGCTGATGTGCGTGATGCTGGGCACGCCGAAACCGCATGTTCCGACTTATCCGGAAGATCATCCGCTGTCAAAAGTGAAGCGTAACTAAGGAGCGATGATGACGGGTTTTCGTGAACAAGGATGCGGGGTACCGCTGACGCTGCTGCACGGCATCAGTTCCGGCGCAGCCTCCTGGCATAAACAGATGGCGCTGCCCGGCTACCGCGTCCTGGCCTGGGATATGCCCGGTTATGGCGAAAGCCCGATGCTTGCGGCGGCGCCGGCGGATGCTGGCGATTACGCTGACGCGCTGGCGTTGATGCTGGACCGTGCCGGGGTAGAACAAACCGTACTGGTCGGCCATTCGCTGGGCGCGTTGGTGGCGGCTGCCTTCGCCGTGAAATATCCGCAGCGGGTGCTTTATCTGGTGCTGGCCGACGTCGCGCAGGGCTACGGTCAGGCGGAGGTCGCACAGCGGGAAAACGTCTGGCTAGGGCGTCAGCAGCAGATAGCGCAAGGCGGCGAGGCGATGGCCCAGGGGCGAGCGGCAAAACTTCTGCGCCCTGGCGCGCGCGAAGCTGATGTGGCGACGGTGGCGGCGGGGATGCGCAGGCTACGCCGCGACGGTTATCTCGCCGCGGCCTGGATGCTGGCTCATGACGACATTCACCGTTGGCTCGCCGACTATCGCGGTCGTCTCTCCGTGTGGTGTGGCGAGCAGGATGCCATTACCCAACCGGAGTTAGTGCAGGGAGTGGCGCTGCGTTACGGCGCTCCTTACATCGCTATCCCGCAGGCTGGGCATGCCAGCTATCTCGATAATGAAATCTTTTTTAATCAACAGCTTTTACGCATAGGGGAAGAGGTGCGCGATGAATGCACAAATTGAAGGACGCGTCGCGGTCGTCACCGGCGGTTCGTCAGGAATCGGCTTTGAAACGCTGCGCCTGTTGCTAGGCGAAGGGGCGAAGGTCGCCTTTTGCGGCCGCAACCCGGATCGTCTGGCCAGCGCCTATGCAGCACTGCAAAACGAATATCCAGAAGGCGAGGTGTTCTCCTGGCGCTGTGACGTACTGAACGAAGCGGAAGTTGAGGCGTTCGCCGCCGCGGTCGCCGCGCGTTTCGGCGGCGTCGATATGCTGATTAATAACGCCGGCCAGGGCTATGTCGCCCACTTCGCCGATACGCCACGCGAGGCCTGGCTGCACGAAGCCGAACTGAAACTGTTCGGCGTGATTAACCCGGTAAAGGCCTTTCAGTCGCTGCTTGAGGCGTCGGATATCGCCTCGATTACCTGTGTGAACTCGCTGCTGGCGTTACAGCCGGAAGAGCACATGATCGCCACCTCTGCCGCCCGCGCCGCGCTGCTCAATATGACGCTGACTCTTTCGAAAGAGCTGGTGGATAAAGGCATTCGAGTGAATTCCATTCTGCTGGGGATGGTGGAGTCCGGGCAGTGGCAGCGCCGTTTTGAGAGCCGAAGCGATAAGAGCCAGAGTTGGCAGCAGTGGACCGCCGATATCGCCCGTAAGCGGGGGATCCCGATGGCGCGTCTCGGTAAGCCGCAGGAGCCAGCGCAAGCGCTGCTATTCCTCGCTTCGCCGCTGGCCTCCTTTACCACCGGCGCGGCGCTGGACGTTTCCGGCGGTTTCTGTCGCCATCTGTAAGGAAAGATGATGAAAAAGGTCATGTTAATTGGCTATGGCGCGATGGCCCAGGCGGTGATTGAACGCCTGCCGCCGCAGGTGAGGGTGGAGTGGATCGTGGCGCGCGAATCGCATCACGCAGCGATCTGCCTGCAGTTTGGTCAAACGGTGACGCCGCTTACCGATCCGCTGCAATGCGGTGGGACGCCGGATCTGGTGCTGGAATGCGCCAGTCAGCAGGCGGTCGCGCAGTACGGCGAAGCGGTGCTGGCGCGCGGCTGGCATCTGGCGGTGATCTCGACCGGTGCGTTGGCGGACAGCGAACTGGAACAGCGTTTACGCCAGGCGGGTGGCAAGCTGACGCTGCTGGCTGGCGCGGTGGCCGGAATAGATGGCCTGGCGGCGGCGAAAGAGGGGGGGCTTGAACGAGTGACCTATCGGTCGCGTAAAAGCCCGGCCAGTTGGCGCGGTAGCTATGCTGAACAGCTTATCGACCTCAGCGCGGTCAATGAAGCGCAGATTTTCTTTGAGGGCAGCGCCCGCGAGGCGGCCCGGTTATTCCCTGCGAATGCCAACGTGGCGGCAACCATCGCGCTGGGCGGTATCGGCCTTGACGCGACCCGGGTACAGCTGATGGTCGATCCGGCTACGCAACGCAACACCCATACGCTACACGCCGAAGGATTGTTCGGCGAGTTTCACCTTGAGCTGAGCGGCCTGCCGCTCGCCAGCAATCCGAAAACATCGACCCTCGCGGCACTGAGCGCGGTACGCGCCTGCCGTGAACTGGCATAACGCAGAGAGGCTGAGATGGACGAATTAGACATTTTTATCGGCGGCCAGTGGCGTCGCGGCGGCGGCAATTTGATGCACAGCCAGTTTCCGGCGGATGGCGCTATTAACGCGGCGCTGCATGCGGCAAGCCTCGATGATCTGCAGGAGGCGATCGACTGTGCCGACCGCGCCTGGCGGGAGCCAACGTGGCGGGCGATGCTGCCGCATCAGCGGGCGAAGATCCTGCATAAGGTCGCGGAACTGATAGAGGTGCAACTTGATGAGTTAAGCCAAAAGCAGAGCCGCGATAACGGTAAGCCGCTGGCTGAGGCGCGGGGACTGGTGATGAGCGCGGCGGGGACGGCGCGCTATTTTGCCGCCGCCTGTGAACTGCTGGAGGGCGAGCTGCCGACGCCGCGGCAGGCGGATCTATTGACCCTGAGCCGCTATGAGCCGCTGGGCGTGGTGGCGGCGATCACCCCGTGGAACTCGCCGATCGCCAGCGAAATGCAGAAGGTGGCCCCGGCGATCGCCGCCGGAAATGCGGTGATCCTCAAACCGGCGGAAGCCACGCCGCTGATGGCGCTGGAGCTGGCGAAGATCTTTGAGCAGGCCGGTTTACCCGCCGGACTGCTGAGCGTGCTGCCGGGTAAAGGATCGATTATCGGCGATGCGCTGGCCCGCCATCCTAAGGTGCGCAAAATTTCCTTTACCGGCGGCACCACCACCGGACGTCACCTGGCGCATGTGGCGGCGGAAAAACTGATCCCGGCGTCGCTGGAGCTGGGCGGCAAATCACCGACCATCGTGCTGGAAGATGCCGATATCGAACAGGCGGCGCGGGGCATCTGCTACGGCATTTTCAGCTCCGGCGGCCAGGCCTGTATTGCCGGCTCGCGGCTGTTTGTTCATGACAGAGTGTACCCGCAATTAATGGCCCGCCTGCTGGAGTTAACCCAAGGGCTGCGGGTTGGTCACCCGTTCAACGCTGGCACCCACGTCGGGCCGCTGATCAACGATAAACACCGCCAGAGCGTGCAGGAGTACGTCGAGCTGGCGAAACGCGAAGGCGGCAGGGTGCTATGCGGCGGCGAGATCCCGGCGGATCCGGCGCTGGCGGCAGGCAGCTATTTCCTGCCGACCATCATTGAAGGGCTGAACAATCAGGCCCGCGTTTGCCAGGAAGAGATCTTCGGGCCGGTGCTGGTGGCGATGCGTTTTCGCGATGAAGCGGCGTTAATCCGTGAGGCCAATGATTCGGTCTTTGGGCTGGCGGCGGGGATCTGGACGCGCGATACCGGCCGCGCGCTGCGTCTGAGCGAGCAGCTGGAAGCCGGTACGGTGTGGATCAACACCTACAAAGTTTTCTCCATTTCGACCCCGTTTGGGGGCTTTAAAGAGAGTGGTCTGGGCCGCGAAAAAGGGATCCAGGGGCTGAAAGCCTGGATGCAGCAAAAGAGCATTTATCTGGCGACGGGTAATAGCGTCAACCACTGGTGCGACTGAGAAAGGGTGAGCAATGAGCGAAATGATAACCGTCGGCGATGCCATCGCCAGAACGCTGGAGCAGTATCACGTTGAAGCCATTTATGGCGTCATTTCTATCCATAACCTGCCGATCGCCGACGCCGTCGGCCAGCGGGAAAAAATCCGCTTTGTTCCGGCGCGAGGTGAAGCGGGCTCGGTGACCATGGCTGACGCCCACGGCCGTTTTTCCGGGCTCGGCGTGGCGCTGACCAGTACCGGCGCGGGGGCGGGTAATGCGGTCGGCGCGCTGGTTGAGGCGATGAACGCCGGTACGCCGCTGCTGCACCTGACCGGACAGGTCGAAAAAGCCTGGCTGGACGCCGACACCGGTTTTATTCACGAAACCCGCGATCAGTTGACCTTTCTGAAAGCCAGTTCGAAGCGCGCTTACCGCATTAGCAACGCCAACCAGGCGGTGGCTATCCTGCATAAGGCGATTCAGGAGGCGCAGACGCCGCCGTGCGGCCCGGTCTCGGTGGAGATCCCAATCGACATTCAGAGCGCCAAAATTCCGCCTTCACTGCTGACCGCGCCGCTGAAACGCGCTCCGGCGGTTGAGCCGGAACCGGCGATGGTCGATGCGCTGTGGGCGCAGCTTAAGCAGGCGAAGCGGCCCTTGCTGTGGCTTGGCGGCGGCGCGTTAGAGAGCGGCGAGGCGGTGAAGACGCTGGCGGATGCCGGGGTGACGGTGATCTCCAGCACCCACGGCCGCGGCATTCTGTCGGACAGCCATCGCGCCAGCCTGCGCGCGTTTCATAATTCTCCCTCGGTAGAAGCGCTGATTTCACAATGTGATTTCACACTTGTGGCCGGTTCCCGGCTGCGCAGCAACGAAACGCGCTCGTGGACGCTGGCGCTGCCCACGCCGAGGGTGCAGATTGATATCGACCCGGCGGCGGCCAGCCGTAACTACCTGATGGACAACACGCTGGTGGCGGACTGCCGCGCTTTATTAGACGCGCTGGCGAAGCGGGTACAGGGCCGGATGTGGGGCGATGCGCATTGGGATAGCCAACTTAAAGAGGCGGTAGAGGCGGCGGAGCAGGGGCTGCGCGACCAGTGCGGCGCTTACGCTAAATTGAATGACGCGATTGCGCAGGCGCTGCCCGATGACGGCATTCTGGTGCGCGATATTACCGTTTCCGGCAGCCTGTGGGGCAGCCGTCTGTTCCGCGCTCACGGTCCGCTGATGAATATCCATTCTCTGGCCGGAGCCATCGGTATGGGGCTGCCGATGGCGGTGGGCACCGCGATTGCCAATCCGCAACGGAAAGTGGTCGGCCTGGTTGGCGACGGCGGCCTGAGCCTGAACCTTGGCGAAGTGGCGACTCTGGCGCAGGAGAAGGCCAACGTGACGCTGTTGATTATGAACGACGGCGGCTACGGCGTAATGCGCGGTATTCAGGATAAGTACTTTGGCGGTCGCCAGTATTACAACGAGCTGCACACGCCGGACTTTACCCTGCTGGCGCAGGCGATGGGTCTGCAGGCGTGGAGCGTGGATCGGGCTGAGGATTTTCAGGCGGTGATGACCGAGGCGCTGGCGATGCCGGGGCCATCGGTGGTGGAAGTGAAGATGGGCCAGATTGGCGCGCTGCGCTTTGCCGGCCCGCCGCAGAAGACGCTGTATTAATGATAACCCAGTGACCCCAACCCTCTCCCTTCCGGGGAGAGGGTACCGTACGGCACAGGGGGTTAATCAAGGCGCCGGACGGTTGCTCCTGCGCGCCGGGAGAGGGCCGACCCGCAGGAGAGGGTTCATGACGTGCTTAAAACACGTTAAACGGATATTCGACGTAGAACCGCACTTCATTGCCGCTGACGTTATAGTCGCTGGCGTTGCTGGAAACCCGCAGTACCGAATACCGGAGTCTGAATTTCAAATCTTTCGCCGCCCCGTTTTGCACCTGGTATTGAACCTGATTGAACCATTCGTGTTCTTTGCCGTTGCTGGTCTCTGACGTTTTAATGTTATCCCCGCGCACGTAGGCGGTGGTCCAGGTCAGCCCCGGTAGCCCCAGCCCGGCAAAATCCAGTCCGTACGATGCCTGCCAGGAACGTTCATCTTCCCCGTTAAAATCAGACCAGTAGGAGTTGGCCAGCCAGATGGTGTTCCCGCCATCGCCGACACCGCCCTGGTTCTGGTAGCCGCCATAGTGGTAGCCGGTGCTGCCGCTGCTTTGCTGGTAAGCGACTTTAAAGGTATGAATATCCCAGATATAGCTGGCGGCCAGACTCCAGATGTTGTTACTGCGTCCGGTGTCATTGGCATCGGCATATTCTTGATCCAGACGTGAGTGATAGCCGTTGAAATCGAGAATCAGCTGCTGGCTGGCGGCGAACGGCTGCTTGTAGTTCAGGCCGAGATACTGCTTATTCAGCACGTCCTCGACGTGTGAAGCGTATAGCGCGCCGCTGAGCTGGTCGTTGAATTGATAGCTGGCGCCGCCAAAGGTCAGGCTCTTCAGGCCGCTATTGTGGCTGTCGTCGCTTTTGCGCTGCTGATCGGTGAGATAACCGGCGTTAATGTCCAGACCGTCGATTTCGCGTGAGGTCAGCATGGTGCCGGTATAGCTCTCGTAGAGCAGGCGCGAGTCGTCGGCGTAGACGATGGGCAGCATTGGGCGCTGGCTGCCGTAGCTGAGCACGGTATTCGAAAAGCGCATTTTGCCGGTGGCGCCGAATTTCGCGAGGTCGGATTTTGCCCGGCCGTCGTCATCCTGGGCGAAAAAGTCGATGCCGCCCGCGCCGCTACGGCCGCGGCCGCCGTCGAGACGCACGGCGTACTGGGCGATGCCGTCCACGCCGAAGCCGACCGGCCCCTGGGTAAAGCCGGATGCGAAGGTGGCGATAATTCCCTGGCCCCATTCGGCTTTATCCGGCAGCCCATCGCGATAATCGCGTTTGATATAAGCGTTACGTAAAAAGAGATCCAGATGACTGTCGTCAATAAAGCCCTGGCTGGTCGATTGTTGGCTGGCGAAAGCCGGTGCGGCGGCAATAATGCCAAGTGCGATGAATGGTAATTCTTTTTTCACTGAGGGCACTTCTCTGTCTGTCGATATATTCAAGGGAATCACTGCAATCGCGATATTCTCCTGAAATAATGTCGAAAGCAATCATTGTGTGAGCAATGGTATCGGCAGGAAACAAGCGGTGTGGCGCGCGCTGGCTGCGTTTGGCGAAGAGGGGTGGACTATTTAATATTTGGTCGAACCCGGTTCTGAAAGGCGGATTGCGTACGCCGTTTTTCATTTGCCAAATAATATATTGCTGAGTAACAGCATATAAAATAATTGGCTGCGACGAGGTGCAATCATAATTAACGGTTTGTGCGCTTAAATTATCAATTGATGCGGCTAAATATTTTTACTGGTAGATAAAAAAGGGAGGCAGACATGCCTCCCGCTGGCGGTTATTTAATCCCGTCGGCCTTCATGCGATCGCGAATATGCTGGGCGCGGGCTTCCGATGCCGGGTGATCGTCAAACATGGAGCTCTGACGGCCGGCTTCCAGCTTGGCCAGTTTTTCGAAGCTGGTGGCCAGTCCCGACGGATTGATGCCGCGCTTACGCAGCAGATCGTAAGAGTAGTCGTCCGCTTCCGATTCCTGGCGCTGGGAGAACTGCGAGTTCACCAGTTTTTCACCCAGATCGCCGAGCTGCGACTGGGACAGGCTGCCGACGATGCCGCCGGCGGAGGCCGCCGCCGCGCGCACGGCGTTGGTGCCCAGGGCAACCTGCATCCCTTTCTTCACGTGGCCCAGCGCGACGTGGCCCATTTCGTGGCCGATCACCGCCTCGACTTCATTATCGTTCATCAGATCCATCAGCCCGCTGTAGACGCGGATGCAGCCGTTGGCCATGGCGAAGGCGTTGACATCCTTGGTCTCATAGACCTTGTAGTTCACGGGCTGACCATTGATGTTATCGCCCAGCGCAGCCGCGATTTTGTTCAGCCGCTGGCTGTATTCACTGCTGGCCGGGGCGATTTTCGCTTTGGCGTCCATCTCTTTACAGGCCTGGTCGCTTAAGGTTTTCACCTGCGCGTCGCTGAGGGAGTATGCCTGGAAGGCTTCGGCCCCTGAGCTGAGCAGACCGTTGGAGTCCATGTTCTGACATCCGGTGAGCGTTGCTGCGATCCCAAGAGCAAGTACGGTTGAGCGAATTTTCATTTTTTATCTTCCACAATCTTATGGTTGTTTATCCGACAATACGGCGACGGCAGGGAACCGTATTCTGCGTAAATTATAAAGAGTATCGCAGGATACGGGCGAGCGGATTCCGGCGTAGCACAACCTGTTCCAGAGATTTCTTAAAGGGCAAAAGGATGCTCCATGTACATGACTTGTCGCTTGGGTTACATTGTTCACACTTTTTTCCGGCGTAGCCCAAAACGCGCTCTCGTCAAGTCGTTAAGGGCATGGCCTTCAACAGTCCGAACTGGAGTCAAAATGTCCTCACGTAAAGAGCTTGCTAACGCTATTCGTGCGCTGAGCATGGACGCTGTACAGAAAGCCAAATCCGGCCACCCGGGTGCCCCGATGGGTATGGCTGACATTGCCGAAGTGCTGTGGCGTGATTTCCTGAACCATAACCCGAACAATCCGGCCTGGGCTGACCGTGACCGTTTTGTACTGTCCAATGGCCATGGTTCGATGCTGATTTACAGCCTGCTGCACCTCACTGGCTACGATCTGCCGATTGAAGAGCTGAAAAACTTCCGCCAGCTGCACTCTAAAACGCCGGGCCACCCGGAAGTCGGCTACACCGCGGGCGTGGAAACCACTACCGGTCCGCTGGGCCAGGGTATCGCTAACGCGGTCGGGATGGCTATCGCCGAGAAAACTCTGGCGGCGCAGTTCAACCGTCCGGGGCACGACATCGTCGACCACTACACCTACGCTTTCATGGGCGATGGCTGCATGATGGAAGGCATTTCTCACGAAGTGTGCTCCCTGGCTGGTACCCTGAAGCTGGGCAAACTGGTGGCCTTCTATGATGACAACGGCATCTCCATCGACGGCCACGTTGAAGGCTGGTTCACCGACGATACCGCCAAACGCTTTGAAGCCTACGGCTGGCACGTGGTGCGCGGCGTTGACGGTCACGACGCTGACGCCATCAAACGCGCGGTAGAAGAAGCACGCGCGGTTACCGACAAACCGTCCCTGCTGATGTGCAAAACCATCATCGGTTTCGGTTCGCCGAACAAAGCCGGTACCCACGACTCCCACGGCGCGCCGCTGGGCGACGCCGAAATCGCCCTGACCCGCGAAGCGCTGGGCTGGAAACACGCGCCGTTTGACATCCCGTCTGACATCTATGCGCAGTGGGATGCCAAAGAAGCTGGCCAGGCGAAAGAAGCGGCCTGGAATGAGAAGTTCGCTGCCTACGCCAAAGCTTTCCCGCAGGAAGCCGCCGAATTCACCCGTCGTATGAAAGGCGAGATGCCGTCTGACTTCGACGCGAAAGCCAACGAGTTCATCGCGAAGCTGCAGGCCAACCCGGCGAAAATCGCCAGCCGTAAAGCCTCTCAGAACGCCATCGAAGCGTTCGGTCCGCTGCTGCCGGAATTCCTCGGCGGCTCCGCTGACCTGGCGCCGTCCAACCTGACCCTGTGGTCTGGTTCTAAGCCGATCAACGAAGATACTGCCGGTAACTACATTCACTACGGCGTGCGTGAGTTCGGTATGACCGCTATCGCCAACGGTATCGCGCTGCACGGCGGTTTCCTGCCGTACACCTCCACCTTCCTGATGTTCGTGGAATATGCGCGTAACGCGGTACGTATGGCGGCGCTGATGAAGCAGCGTCAGGTGATGGTCTACACCCATGACTCCATCGGTCTGGGCGAAGATGGCCCGACTCACCAGCCGGTAGAGCAGGTGGCTTCCCTGCGTGTGACCCCGAACATGTCCACCTGGCGTCCGTGTGACCAGGTGGAATCCGCGATTGCGTGGAAATATGGCGTTGAGCGTCAGGACGGCCCGACCGCGCTGATCCTGTCCCGTCAGAACCTGGCGCAGCAGGAGCGTACCGCAGAGCAGCTGGCGAACGTGGCCCGCGGCGGTTACGTGCTGAAAGATTGCGCCGGCCAGCCGGAGCTGATCTTCATCGCCACCGGTTCTGAAGTTGAGCTGGCGGTTGCCGCGTGGGACAAACTGACCGCCGAAGGCGTGAAGGCGCGCGTGGTCTCCATGCCGTCCACCGACGCGTTCGACAAGCAGGATGCGGCTTATCGTGAATCCGTACTGCCGAAAGCCGTGACCGCGCGCGTTGCCGTGGAAGCGGGTATCGCTGACTACTGGTTCAAATATGTTGGCCTGAACGGCGCTATCGTTGGCATGACCACCTTCGGTGAGTCTGCGCCGGCTGAGCAGCTGTTCGAAGAGTTCGGCTTCACCGTCGACAATGTGGTCGCTAAAGCGAAAGCGCTGCTGTAATCGCTGGTACGGTGCGGGCTAATGCCCTCACCCCAACCCTCTCCCACAGGAGAGGGGGGCAAGCACCAAAAACGGTAACCCCTGGGTTACCGTTTTTGCTTTTACCTCGTCACCCGGCTTTTTTGTATCTGCTATTCCTGAACCATGTAATACGGTTGTAAATTATTCCAGCAAAAATGTGATGTGAGTCATATAGCTGGTTTATTGCGCTGGACAAACATTCCTTTTATTCCTCGTTTGGCTTATTCTAGCTGAAGCGTTTCAGTCGTTTAAATGTTCGACAATTAATCAATCAGTCGCAGTTTGCAGCTGGTAAGGTTTCCCTCAGAGCGTAGCTGGATTACTCTGTCAGCCACCTCATCACAGGGACAGCCTTGCAGGAGATCTATGACCATTCGCATCGCGATTAATGGCTTCGGTCGTATTGGACGCAATGTGGTTCGTGCGCTATATGAATCCGGGCGCCGTGCGGAAATCACCGTGGTGGCAATCAATGAGCTGGCGGATGCTGCGGGCATCGCGCATTTGTTGAAATATGACACCAGCCATGGCCGTTTCGCCTGGGATGTTCGTCAGGAGCGCGAGCAGCTGTTTGTTGGCGATGATGCCATCCGTCTGCTGCACGAGCCGACCATTGCGGCGCTGCCCTGGCGCGAGCTGGCGGTAGACGTGGTGCTCGACTGCACCGGCGTTTACGGAAGCCGTGAGCACGGTGAGGCGCACCTGCAGGCTGGGGCGAAGAAAGTGCTCTTCTCCCATCCCGGCGGCAACGACCTCGACGCGACGGTGGTGTACGGCGTCAATCAGGATGAACTCCGCGCCGAGCACCGTATTGTCTCCAACGCCTCCTGTACCACCAACTGCATTATTCCGATCATTAAACTGTTAGATGATGCCTATGGCATCGAGTCCGGCACCGTCACCACCATTCACTCGGCGATGCATGACCAGCAGGTGATTGACGCCTATCATCCGGATCTCCGGCGTACCCGCGCGGCCAGCCAGTCGATCATTCCGGTGGATACCAAACTGGCGGCAGGGATAACCCGTATTTTCCCGCAGTTTAACGACCGTTTTGAAGCGATTGCCGTGCGGGTGCCGACGATAAACGTGACGGCAATTGACCTGAGCGTGACGGTTAAAAAACCGGTAAAAGCATGTGAAGTCAACCAGTTGCTGCAAAAAGCAGCACAAGGTGCATTTCATGGTATAGTTGACTATACGGAATTACCGTTGGTCTCGACAGATTTTAACCACGATCCGCACAGTGCTATTGTTGATGGCACGCAAACCCGGGTCAGTGGCGCGCATCTGATCAAAACGCTGGTCTGGTGCGATAACGAATGGGGCTTTGCTAACCGAATGCTCGACACGACGTTAGCGATGGCGGCTATTGGTTTCAGGTTCGACGCGTAAACGTCGACAAAACTTTATGAATCAACGAGAGGATTCACCATGTCTGTAATTAAGATGACCGATCTGGATCTGGCTGGTAAACGCGTTTTTATCCGTGCGGATCTGAACGTACCAGTTAAAGACGGGAAAGTAACCAGCGACGCGCGTATCCGTGCATCTCTGCCGACCATCGAACTGGCGCTGAAGCAGGGCGCGAAAGTGATGGTAACCTCCCACCTGGGTCGTCCGACCGAAGGCGAGTACAACGAAGAATTCTCTCTGCTGCCGGTTGTTAATTACCTGAAAGACAAACTGTCCAGCCCGGTACGTCTGGTTAAAGACTACCTGGACGGCGTTGAAGTGGCTGCCGGCGAGCTGGTGGTGCTGGAAAACGTTCGCTTTAACAAAGGCGAGAAAAAAGACGACGAAGCGCTGTCTAAAAAATACGCCGCGCTGTGCGACGTGTTCGTGATGGACGCCTTCGGTACCGCGCACCGCGCGCAGGCTTCCACCCACGGTATCGGCAAATTTGCTGACGTGGCGTGCGCAGGCCCGCTGCTGGCCGCTGAACTGGACGCGCTGGGTAAAGCGCTGAAAGAGCCGGCTCGTCCGATGGTCGCTATCGTCGGTGGTTCTAAAGTATCCACTAAGCTGACCGTGCTGGATTCCCTGTCTAAAATCGCTGACCAGCTGATCGTCGGCGGCGGTATCGCTAACACCTTCGTTGCCGCCCAGGGCCACAACGTCGGCAAATCCCTGTACGAAGCGGACCTGGTTGATGAAGCCAAGCGCCTGCTGAGCACCTGCGATATCCCGGTTCCGACTGACGTTCGCGTCGCGACCGAGTTCTCCGAAACCGCAACGGCGACTCTGAAATCTGTTAACGACATCAAAGATGATGAGCAGATCCTGGACCTTGGCGACGTTTCCGCACAGAAACTGGCTGAAATTCTGAAGAACGCCAAAACCATTCTGTGGAACGGCCCGGTTGGCGTATTCGAATTCCCGAACTTCCGTAAAGGGACTGAAATCGTGGCTAACGCTATCGCGGACAGCGAAGGTTTCTCCATCGCCGGCGGCGGTGACACCCTGGCAGCGATCGACCTGTTCGGCATCGCTGACAAAATTTCCTACATCTCCACTGGCGGCGGCGCGTTCCTTGAATTCGTCGAAGGCAAAGTCCTGCCGGCAGTAGCGATGCTCGAAGAGCGCGCTAAGCAGTAATTCAGTTCAGGCGGGGAAACCCGCCTGTTTTTCAGCGCGCTTAAGGGCTCGCGAACCTTCTTCAACGGTCGAAGATACAGATACAGGACTAAGTAACATGTCTAAAATTTTTGATTTCGTAAAACCGGGCGTCATCACTGGCGACGACGTTCAGAAAGTGTTCCAGGTAGCGAAAGAAAACAACTTTGCACTGCCAGCGGTAAACTGCGTAGGGACTGACTCCATCAACGCCGTTCTGGAAGCTGCTGCGAAAGTACGCTCTCCGGTTATCGTTCAGTTCTCTAACGGCGGCGCAGCGTTCATCGCAGGTAAAGGCGTGAAAACTGACGTTCCTCAGGGTGCTGCTATCCTCGGCGCTATCTCTGGCGCGCACCACGTGCACCAGATGGCTGAGCACTACGGCGTGCCGGTTATCCTGCACACTGACCACTGCGCGAAGAAACTGCTGCCGTGGATCGACGGCCTGCTGGACGCGGGTGAAAAACACTTCGCCGCTACCGGCAAACCGCTGTTCTCTTCTCACATGATCGACCTGTCTGAAGAGTCCCTGCACGAAAACATCGAAATCTGCTCTAAATACCTGGCGCGCATGGCCAAAATGGACATGACCCTGGAAATCGAACTGGGTTGCACCGGTGGCGAAGAAGACGGCGTGGACAACAGCCACATGGACGCTTCCGCCCTGTACACCCAGCCGGAAGACGTGGATTACGCGTACACCGAGCTGAGCAAAATCAGCCCGCGCTTCACCATCGCCGCTTCCTTCGGTAACGTACACGGCGTGTACAAACCGGGTAACGTCGTTCTGACCCCGACTATCCTGCGCGATTCTCAGGAATATGTTTCCAAGAAACACAACCTGCCGCACAACAGCCTGAACTTCGTCTTCCACGGCGGTTCCGGTTCTTCCGCTCAGGAAATCAAAGACTCCGTCAGCTACGGCGTAGTGAAAATGAACATCGATACCGACACCCAGTGGGCAACCTGGGACGGTATCCTGCAGTACTACAAAGCGAACGAAGCTTACCTGCAGGGCCAGCTGGGCAACCCGAAAGGCGAAGACCAGCCGAACAAGAAATACTACGACCCGCGCGTATGGCTGCGTGCTGCACAGACTTCCATGGTGACTCGTCTGGAGCAGGCATTTAAAGAGCTGAACGCGATCGACGTTCTGTAAGAAAAATCTGTTTCTTACCCCGAAGCCCGCAGCAATGCGGGCTTTTTTATTATCTTAACAACAGGATAGCGCGGCAGAAAACTGTGATCCATTTGGCAAAACGTGCACTTATTGTTTACCCTATAACCTGACTGCCCTGTCGCAGGCTGAGTTATTTACTTCCCCCTGGGGGATTCATAAGGAATGTTAAATGGAAGATTTGAACGTTGTCGAT
The DNA here is from genome assembly GCF_021869705.1 of Klebsiella sp. PCX. Classification (NCBI taxonomy): domain Bacteria; kingdom Pseudomonadati; phylum Pseudomonadota; class Gammaproteobacteria; order Enterobacterales; family Enterobacteriaceae; genus Klebsiella; species Klebsiella sp. PCX. The sequence continues at coordinate 4,366,518 of NZ_CP091527.1, read as the reverse complement.
AGCATCAACCACGCCGGGACGTGGCTGGCACGCAACCAGGAGCTGCTGCTGAGCTATGCCGTCAACATCGTCGCGGCTATCGCTATCCTGATCGTCGGGATGATCGTGGCGCGCGTCGTCTCTAATACCGTCAACCGCCTGATGCTGGCGCGTAAAATTGACGCCACCGTTGCCGATTTCCTCTCCGCGCTGGTGCGCTATGCGGTTATCGCCTTTACGCTGATTGCCGCCCTGGGACGCGTGGGCGTGCAGACCGCCTCGGTCATTGCGGTGCTGGGCGCCGCGGGTTTAGCCGTCGGTCTGGCGCTGCAGGGATCACTGTCTAACCTCGCGGCTGGCGTACTGCTGGTGATGTTCCGCCCTTTCCGCGCCGGCGAGTATGTCGACCTTGGCGGTGTAGCGGGTACGGTGCTTAACGTACAGATTTTCTCCACTACCCTGCGTACCGCCGACGGTAAAGTGGTGGTGGTGCCGAACGGCAAAATCATCGCCGGCAACATCATTAACTTCTCCCGTGAACCGGCGCGCCGCAATGAGTTTATTATCGGCGTCTCTTACGATGCCGATATCGACAAGGTGAAGCAGCTCCTGACCTCGATTATCGAATCTGACGATCGTATTCTGCGCGATCGGGAAATGACGGTTCGCCTGAACGAACTCGGCGCCTCGTCGGTGAACTTCGTGGTGCGCGTCTGGAGCAAAAGCAGCGATCTGCAAAACGTCTACTGGGATATCCTCGAGCGCATCAAGCGTGAATTTGACGCCAACGGCATCAGCTTCCCTTATCCGCAGATGGATGTTCATGTGGTGCGTCTGCCGGAAAAAGCCGAGTAAACCGCCACTCAGTGACTCAGGCCGGCGATGCCGGCCTTTTTTAATGGCTCATTATTAGTTTTGCTTATTAACGATTAATACTTTCAATTTCCGCTAATAATTTATTCGCGTTATAGTCAGCGCCACTCTCGAACACAGCGGAAAAATCCTCATGTTTACCTATTACTTTCAGGGGCTTGCCCTGGGGGCGGCAATGATTTTGCCGCTTGGCCCCCAAAATGCTTTCGTGATGAACCAGGGGATCCGTCGTCAGTATCACCTGATGATTGCCTTGCTGTGCGCCGTCAGCGACTTGCTGCTGATCTGCGCCGGCATTTTTGGCGGCAGCGCGCTGCTGATGCAGTCCCCCTGGCTACTGGCGCTCGTGACCTGGGGCGGCGTGGCCTTTTTACTGTGGTACGGCTTTGGCGCATTGAAAACAGCGTTCAGCCAGAATCTTGAGCTCGCCAGCGCCGAGGTGATGCAGCAGGGGCGCTGGAAAATCATTATCACTATGCTGGCGGTCACCTGGCTGAATCCGCACGTTTATCTGGATACCTTTGTGGTGTTGGGCAGCCTGGGAGGCCAGCTGGCGATGGAGCCGAAGCGCTGGTTTGCGCTGGGAACCATTAGCGCCTCTTTCCTGTGGTTCTTTGGTCTGGCACTGTTGGCCGCCTGGCTGGCGCCGCGGCTGCGTACCGCCAGAGCCCAGCGGATCATCAACATTGTGGTCGGCGCCGTCATGTGGTTTATTGCGTTTCAGCTGGCAAAAGAGGGCGTCGGCCATATCCAGGCGTTGCTCAACTAAGCGTTGTCCGATGGACTTTCCCGCTGTACGCGCTAAGCTTGCTGGCATGCGTCCCGTAAGGGCGATTTAAGTAACATGGAGAAACGACAGTGAAGTTAAAAGTCTTAGCCCTGGCGGCAACACTCGGATTTAGCACGATGGCGGCACAGGCCAGCGAATTGCCGGACGGTCCGCATATTGTGACTTCAGGCACAGCAAGCGTTGCTGCGGTTCCGGATATCGCCACCCTGGCGATCGAAGTGAACGTGGCGGCAAAAGATGCCGCATCGGCAAAAAAACAGGCTGACGATCGCGTTGCGCAATACCTCTCTTTCCTCGAAAAGAGCGGCATTGCGAAAAAAGACATCAACTCGGCGAATCTGCGCACCCAACCTGATTACGACTATCAGAACGGGAAAAGCATTCTCAAAGGCTATCGCGCGGTGCGCACTGTCGAAGTGACCTTGCGCCAGCTGGATAAACTCAACGGTCTGCTGGACGGCGCCCTGAAAGCCGGTCTGAACGAAATTCGCTCCGTCTCGCTGGGCGTTGCGCAACCGGACGCCTACAAAGATAAAGCGCGTAAAGCGGCGATCGACGACGCCGTGCATCAGGCGCAGGAGCTGGCCGCAGGTTTCCACAGCAAGCTGGGTCCGGTGTACAGCGTGCGCTACCACGTCTCTAATTATCAGCCGAGCCCGATGGTTCGCATGATGAAGGCCGCTGACGCTGCGCCGGTTTCCGCCCAGGAAACCTACGAGCAGGCCACAATCCAGTTTGACGACCAGGTCGACGTCGTGTTTGAACTGCAGCCGGCGCAGGCTGCGGCCCCGGCCACGCCGGCGAAACCGGCTGAAGCGCCGAAACCGGCCCAGTAAGCGATAGAAACAAAAAAGCCACTTCAGCGAAGTGGCTTTTTTTATGCCCGCGGCTTAATCCTGACGCAGCACCTTGTGGCCGTAGTCGATGAGCGCATCGGTCACCCGGCGCATCATGCGGCTTTCCGGGGCAAAGCGGTGCCAGTAAAGCATACGGCGCTGAAACAGGCCGGGAGTGAGGTCGATAAGCTCGCCGCTGTTGAGCTCTTTTTCGATCTGCAGATGGGGGATCATGCAGCAGGTGGTGCCCTGGCGCGCCAGCTGGACGAAGGCTTCCGACGAGTTGACGATATGGCAGGGGACGCTACCCGGCGGCAGGTCGAAGTTTTGCTGCAGAAATGCCTGATGCATATCATCCAGATGATCGAAAGCGACGACCGGCGCTTTCAGCAGCGCCGAGCGCGTTACGCCGTTGGGGAAATAGCGTTGCGCAAACTCTTTTGAGGCGACAAACAGGTAATCGAGCGCGCCGAGCTGATCCACCAGGCAGCTTGGCAGCGCCTGTGGCTGGATACTTACCGCGCCGACCACTTCGCCACGGCGCAGGCGTTCCTGGGTGCGGGTTTCATCTTCCACCTGCAGGTTGAGACGAATAGGGGAGTCCGACAGCACATTAGCCAGCGCCGGCAGCAGCCAGGTCGCCAGACTGTCGGCGTTCACCGCCAGCGACAGCAGCAGCGGCGTGGAGCCAGTCTGCTCGTCCCCCAGCCACTCTTCCTCCAGCAGTTCAACCTGGCGCAACAGCGCCAGCAATTTTTGCCCTTGCTCGGTTGGGCGCGGCGGCACGGTACGTACCAGCAGCGGCTGGCCGAACATATTTTCCAGTTGCTTAATACGCTGTGAGACGGCGGACTGGGTAATACATAGCTTCTGCGCGGCGCGCTCAAATCCTCGTTCTCTAATCACCGCGTCCAGCGCTTGTAGTGTCCTGTAGTCCGGTCGTTTCATTATTCTGGCGTGCCCCCATAACTAATCGTTATCTCGCACTATGACATAAATTTTTATTTGATACAGACGAAATTGGTCTGCTCTGTTGTGTGATCTGCATCGCAGGGACATTTCCACTGTCGATGTTCTATAATGCGCCACAGGCATTCACATCTCGGACCATAATTATGACGCAGGATGAACTGAAAAAAGCGGTAGGTTGGGCGGCGCTGCAATACGTACAGCCAGGGACCATTGTGGGCGTAGGCACCGGCTCGACGGCGGCCCATTTTATTGACGCGCTGGGCACCATGAAGGGGCAAATCGAAGGGGCGGTTTCCAGCTCCGATGCCTCCACCGAGAAGCTGAAAAGCCTCGGGATCACCGTCTTCGATCTCAACAGCGTCGATCGCCTGGGGATCTACGTTGACGGCGCGGATGAGATCAACGGCCACATGCAGATGATCAAAGGCGGCGGCGCGGCGCTGACCCGTGAGAAGATCATCGCCTCGGTAGCGGATAAATTTATCTGCATCGCCGATGCCTCCAAGCAGGTCGATATTCTGGGTAAATTCCCGCTGCCGGTTGAGGTCATTCCGATGGCGCGCAGCGCCGTGGCGCGCCAGCTGGTCAAGTTGGGCGGCCGTCCGGAATACCGTCAGGGCGTGGTGACCGATAACGGCAACGTGATCCTTGACGTGCACGGCCTGGAAATTCTCGATGCTATCGCGCTGGAAAACGCGATTAACGGCATTCCTGGCGTCGTGACCGTGGGGCTGTTCGCCAACCGCGGCGCCGACGTGGCGCTGATCGGCACCGCTGACGGTGTGAAAACCATCGTAAAATAGTCTGTCCGCAGGGAGCCAACCGGCTCCCTCGCAAATATTTTTTCACCTGGCGCAATTTAGTGACTTCTGTCACATTTGTGCAACCATTCTGATTAACGCGCTACCGTTCATTATCTTTCTGGTGTTTTGTCCTGCCATTTCCTTCTGAATGACATTTCTTCAGGACAGCGACGCAAACGTTAATATTGCCGCGATAGTTTTTTTTGATATGTTGCTGAGACGAACTTTCGTTCAGCACGACATCAGTTAAGACAAAACAGGACGGGGAAATGGCTAAGGTATCACTGGAAAAAGACAAGATTAAATTTCTGCTGGTTGAAGGTGTGCATCAAAAGGCAATCGATAGCCTTCGCGCGGCAGGTTACACCAACATTGAATTTCATAAAGGCGCGCTGGATTCCGAACAGCTGAAAGCGTCGATCCGTGATGCCCATTTCATCGGCCTGCGTTCCCGTACCCACCTGACTGAAGAGATTTTCGCCGCGGCGGAAAAACTGGTTGCCGTCGGCTGCTTCTGCATCGGTACCAACCAGGTCGATCTGGACGCCGCCGCGAAGCGCGGTATTCCGGTGTTTAACGCGCCATTCTCCAATACCCGTTCGGTGGCCGAGCTGGTGATCGGTGAGCTGCTGCTGCTGCTGCGCGGCGTGCCGGAAGCCAACGCTAAGGCGCATCGCGGCGTATGGAATAAGCTGGCGGTGGGGAGCTTTGAAGCACGCGGCAAGAAACTGGGGATTATCGGTTACGGCCACATCGGCACCCAGCTCGGCATTTTGGCGGAATCGCTGGGGATGCATGTCTTCTTCTATGATATTGAAAACAAACTGCCGCTGGGCAACGCCACTCAGGTACAGCATCTCTCCGACCTGCTGAACATGAGTGATGTGGTCAGCCTGCACGTGCCGGAAAACGCCTCCACCAAAAATATGATGGGCGCGGAAGAGCTGGCGCTGATGAAGCCGGGCGCGCTGCTGATCAACGCCTCCCGCGGTACCGTGGTGGATATTCCGGCGCTATGCGATGCGCTGGCGAGTAAGCATCTGGCCGGGGCGGCGATCGACGTCTTCCCGACCGAACCCGCGACCAACAGCGACCCCTTCACTTCGCCGCTGTGCGAGTTTGATAACGTGATCCTGACTCCGCATATCGGTGGCTCCACTCAGGAAGCGCAGGAGAACATCGGTCTGGAAGTGGCCGGCAAGCTGGCGAAGTACTCTGACAATGGGTCTACCCTGTCGGCGGTCAACTTCCCGGAAGTTTCTCTGCCGCTGCACGGTGGACGCCGTCTTCTGCACATCCATGAGAACCGGCCGGGCATCCTGACAGCCATCAACCAGATCTTCGCCGCGCAGAGCATCAACATTGCCGCCCAGTATCTGCAAACGTCGCCGCAGATGGGTTACGTGGTTATTGATATCGAAGCGGAAGAAGATGTTGCCCAGCAGGCGCTGCAGGCAATGAAAGCGATCCCGGGGACTATCCGCGCCCGTCTGCTGTTCTAACCATTTTTGCCTCTCGGGCAGGTCGCGTGCCTGCCCGTTTTTTTGTTAACACCTTCCAGGCTGAAATTCTTCTCCCCACGTACCTACCAACACCAGGTTTTGCCCGGGGTGATCACCGCCGGCAGCGGGATATCCCACTCTTCGCTCGGCAGGGTGTCCACCTGCTGGCAGTCGTGCGCGTAGCCCACCGGCTGCAGGCGATACTGCTGCCAGTTTTGCAGCGTCCGGTCGTAAAAACCGCCACCCATCCCCAGGCGTTGTCCGCCGGCATCGAAGGCCACCAGCGGGGTGACCAGCACATCGAGATCAGCGAGCGGCAGCACGTCGCGCACGTCGAGCTTCGGTTCGCGGATCTTCAGGCGATTCACTATCAGTTCGCTCTGCGGATGGTAATGTAAAAACAACAGGTTACCGGGGCTAAACGGATGCAGCACCGGGAGATACACTCGCTTGCCGGCCCGCCAGAGCTGGTCAATCAGCGGTTGGGTGTCCAGCTCGCCGTCAAAGGAGAGAAACAGCGCCACGGTGTGGGCGAGAACCACCGGCGGCCAGGCCATCATTCGCTCTGCGGCCTGCAGGGCAAACTGCCGCTGTTGCTCAGGGCTGAGCGCGCGTCGACGCTCGCGGATCTGCTGGCGAATATGCTGGCGGGAAAGCAGGGTATCGGGCTGTAGGGTCATGCAGGTCTCATGGCGAGCAGGCGAAACAATAGAAAGCAGTGTAATACAGTGCGGCGTCAGCCGAAAACAGGTGTTGGGGAATAATGCGAAGTGAGGAAGGGAATCTCCGAGATGCCGCCGCAGGCTGTAACCCTTGAACCCTTGGTTCAAGGTGAATGTGTCGTCACGGTTTTAAGGCTTCTCGGACGGACCGAGCATGCTCACCAACCATGGAGCGCCACATTCTTGTGGTATGAAATATCGGCTCAGGGGACTGGCCCGCTTGCAAACATCTCAGAGAAATTTTGTTCCTGGAGTTACTCTAACACAGTTAACTGCAAAGTGTTATTCAAACTTCGACCCTGGTCTTTCGCTTATGCGACCTTGCTCAAGCAATGCTTGCTCGATGGTCTGCTGAAGCATGCGAATGCGCTGCTCCATGCTGGAAGCGTAGTCGCGGGTCTTCGCTTTTTCCTGAGTCAACTCATAGCTGATGTTCAACGCGGCGATGAAGACCAGCTGCTCAGTATTTGTGACTCTAGTGCGTTCTTTTAAATCTTGCAACCGCTGATTAAGGTCTTCAGCTGCCTGATTCAGGGCATCCCTTTGTTCAGGCGGGCAATTCACTCGCAGTGAACGGCCGAAAATTTGGAGATCTACGGGTTGTGCAGACATGCCACCTTCCTGCTGATTGACTGCGCTGCCTTCACACCCTGACCCGGGTCTGCGAAGGGGCGACACTATAGCTACCCTGGTGCGAAGATACAAGCCCTATTCTGGTTCACCAGGGTCCAAAGTGGTAGCATACCATGAATATTCCTCCCAACGATGACGAATGCGCATGTCTATACAGAACGAAATGCCTGGTTACAACGATGTAGACCAGTTACTGAACCAACAAGGGGTAGGGCTTACCCCGGCCGAGATGCACGGTTTGATCAGCGGATTGCTGTGCGGCGGCAACACGGACAGCAGCTGGCAGCCGCTGGTGCACGACCTGACCAACGAAGGTCTCGCCTTCGGCCATGAGCTGGCCCAGGCGCTGCGTAACATGCATTCCGCCATCAGCGACTCACTGGATGACGACGGCTTCCTCTTTCAACTGTATCTGCCGGAAGGCGATGCGGTGAGCGTCTTTGATCGCGCCGACGCTCTCGCCGGCTGGGTCAACCACTTCCTTCTTGGCCTTGGCGTGAGCCAGCCGAAGCTGGATAAAGTGAAAGACGAAACCGGGGAAGCGATTGACGATCTGCGTAATATTGCCCAGCTGGGCTACGATGAAGACGAAGATCAGGAAGAGCTGGAGATGTCTCTGGAGGAGATTATCGAGTATGTCCGCGTTGCCGCACTGCTGTGCCACGACACCTTTGCGCGTCAGCAGCCAACCGCACCGGAAGTCCGCAAACCGACATTACACTAACTAAAATTCGTTCAGGGGGCGTCATGACTCAGCAGGAATTTCTCTCGCGTCGCCAGGCGCTGTTGGCGCAGATGCAGCCAGGCAGCGCGGCGCTGATTTTCGCCGCACCGGAAGCGGTGCGCAGTGCAGATTCGGAATATCCCTACCGGCAGAACAGCGATTTTTGGTACTTCACCGGCTTCAACGAACCGGAAGCGCTGCTGGTGTTGATTAAAAGCGATGAAACCCACAACCATAGCGTGCTGTTCAACCGGGTTCGCGATCTGACCGCTGAGATCTGGTTCGGTCGCCGTCTGGGCCAGGAGGCCGCGCCGGCGAAGCTTGGCGTTGACCGGGCGCTGGCGTTCAGCGAAATCAACCAGCAGCTGTATCAGCTGCTCAACGGTCTGGACGCTATCTATTTCGCCCAGGGCGAATATGCCTATGCCGATCAGATTGTGTTCAACGCCCTCGAAAAACTTCGCAAAGGCTCGCGCCAGAACCTGCAGGCGCCGAACTCGGTCATCGACTGGCGGCCCATTGTGCATGAGATGCGCCTGTTCAAATCGGCGGAAGAGCTGGCCGTGATGCGCCGCGCCGGTGAAATTAGCGCTCTGGCCCATACCCGGGCGATGGAAAAATGCCGCCCAGGCATGTTCGAGTATCAGCTGGAAGGCGAAATTCTTCATGAATTCAATCGCCACGGCGCGCGTTTCCCCTCCTATAACACCATCGTTGGCGGCGGCGAAAACGGCTGCATTCTGCACTACACCGAAAACGAATCTGAACTGCGCGACGGCGATTTAGTGCTGATTGACGCCGGCTGCGAGTATCGCGGCTACGCCGGCGACATTACCCGCACCTTCCCGGTGAACGGCAAATTCAGCCAGCCGCAGCGCGAAATCTACGATATCGTGCTGGAATCGCTGGAGACCGCGCTGGAACTCTACCGCCCGGGCACCTCAATCTGCCAGGTGAATCAGGAAGTGGTGCGCATCATGATCACCGGCCTGGTGCGGCTCGGGATCCTCAAAGGCGAGGTTGACGAGCTGATCGCCAACAACGCCCACCGCCCGTACTTTATGCACGGTCTGAGCCACTGGCTGGGGCTGGATGTGCACGATGTCGGTAATTACGACACCGACCGTTCGCGCGTCCTGGAACCGGGAATGGTGCTGACCGTCGAGCCGGGGCTGTATATCGCCGCCGACGCCGACGTACCGGCGCAGTATCGCGGCATCGGCATTCGTATTGAAGATGACATCGTGATTACTGAAGACGGCAACGAAAATCTCACCGCTGGCGTGGTGAAGAAGGCAGATGAGATCGAGGCGCTGATGGCGGCGGCGCGCCAGTCATGAGCGTGCTGATTGTCGGCGGCGGGATGACCGGCGCGACGCTCGCCCTGGCCATCTCCCGTATGACCGGCGGCGCGCTGCCGGTCCATCTGATTGAGGCGCAGGATCCCCAGTCGGCTCGCCATCCCGGCTTCGACGACCGGGCGATCGCCCTGGCCGCCGGCACCTGCCAGCAACTGGCGCGCATCGGCGTCTGGCAACGTCTCGCCGAGCGGGCGACGCCTATCCAGCGGGTACATGTCAGCGACCGCGGCCATGCTGGTTTTGTGAATCTGGCGGCGGCGGATTATAGCCTGTCGGCGCTGGGTCAGGTAGTTGAACTCCACGATGTCGGCCAGCGACTGTTTAGCCTGCTGCGCGAGGCGCCGGGCGTGACGCTACATTGCCCGGCGAAAGTGGAAGCGGTCAGTCGCAGCCAGGAGAGCGTCAGCCTTACCCTTGAGGGGGGCGAAACGATCAGCGGTAAGCTGCTGGTGGCGGCGGACGGTTCGCGTTCGTCGCTGGGCGCCCGCTGCGGCATCAGCTGGCAACAGCAGCCCTATGAGCAACTGGCGATTATCGCCAACGTGAGCACCGCGCTGCCCCACGAAGGCCGCGCGTTCGAACGTTTTACCGAGCATGGCCCGCTGGCGATGCTGCCGATGTCGCAAGGGCGCTGCTCGCTGGTGTGGTGTCATCCGCAGTCGCGCCGCGATGAGGTGCTGAGCTGGTCTGACGAACGTTTTTGTCAGGAGCTGCAGCAGGCGTTCGGCTGGCGGCTGGGGCGCATTACTCACGCCGGGAAGCGCAGCGTCTATCCGCTGGCTCTCACCACCGCCAGCCGCGCGGTGTTGCACCGCCTGGCGCTGGTCGGCAACGCGGCGCAGACGCTGCACCCGATTGCCGGGCAGGGCTTTAATCTCGGCCTGCGCGATGTGATGAGCCTGGCGGAGTTGCTCGCTGACGCCCATCTCAGCGGCGAAGATGTCGGCCATTATCCGCTGCTGTGTCGCTATCAGGCGCGCAGGGCAGGGGATAAAGCCACCACCATCGGCGTGACCGATGGGCTGGTGCATCTGTTTGCCAACCGTTGGGCGCCGCTGGTGGTGGGGCGCAATGTCGGTCTGATGGCCATGGAATTATTTACCCCGGCGCGCGATGCGCTGGCGCAGCGTACCCTCGGTTGGGTTCCCCGTTAAGGAGTAGAACGTGCAAAGTGTTGATGTTGCCATTGTTGGCGGTGGAATGGTGGGGCTGGCGGTAGCCTGCGGTTTACAGGGCAGCGGCCTGCGCGTCGCGGTGCTGGAGAAAGCGGAGCCGCAGCCGCTGGCCGCCGATGCGCCGCCGGCGCTGCGCGTGTCGGCAATTAACGCCGCCAGCGAAAAGCTACTGACCCGCATCGGCGTCTGGTCAGAGATCGTCGCCCAGCGCGCCAGCTGCTATCACGGCATGGAAGTGTGGGACAAAGACAGCTTCGGCCGCATTAGCTTTGATGACCAGAGCATGGGCTTCAGCCATCTGGGCCACATTATTGAAAACGCTGTGGTGCATTATGCGCTGTGGCAGAAGGCGCAGCGTTGCGCTGACGTTACCCTGCTGGCGCCTGCGCAACTGCAGCAGGTGGCGTGGGGCGAGAATGAAGCCTTTCTCAGCCTGCAGGACGGCAGCATGCTCACCGCGCGGCTGGTGATCGGCGCCGATGGTGCCAATTCATGGCTGCGCAATAAAGCCGATATTCCGCTGACCTTCTGGGATTACCATCATCATGCGCTGGTGGCGACCATCCGTACCGCTGAGCCGCATCAGGCGGTGGCCCGCCAGGCGTTCCATGGCAACGGGATCCTCGCCTTCCTGCCGCTCTGCGATCTGCATCTGTGCTCGATCGTCTGGTCGCTGTCGCCGGCGGAGGCGCAGCGGATGCAGGAGGCTGATGAAGCCACCTTTAATCAGGCGTTGAATATCGCCTTCGATAATGGCCTTGGCCTCTGCCAGCTGGAAAGCGCACGTGAAGTCTTCCCGCTGACCGGCCGCTATGCCCGCCAGTTCGCCGCCCACCGCCTGGCGCTGGTCGGCGATGCCGCGCATACCATCCACCCGCTGGCCGGGCAGGGCGTCAATCTCGGCTTTATGGATGCCGCCGAGCTTATTGACGAACTGAAGCGCCTGCACGCCCAGGGCAAGGATATCGGCCAGCATCTTTATCTGCGCCGCTACGAGCGTAGCCGCAAGCACAGCGCCGCGCTGATGCTGGCGGGCATGCAGGGCTTCCGCGACATGTTTTCCGGTAGCCATCCGGCGAAGAAATTCATCCGCGACATGGGGCTGAAACTGGCCGATACGCTGCCGGGCGTGAAACCGCAGCTGATTCGCCAGGCGATGGGCCTCAACGATCTGCCTGCCTGGTTACGTTAACCGCGTCACACTTCTTTCACCCGGCCTGCGCGCCGGGTTTTCCCCCTCATTTGAAATATTCTAATTTCACCTCTTTTTTCGCATTAGATTTATTAATGCGTCCTTTTTTTTGTTAAAGAAATTAGGACGATAAAATCGCACAAAACACCATCATTCCCTAATCAGTGCCGCCTTAATGTTAATTTTATGTGGCATAAATCGCTTTTTTCCAGTCAATAACTCTGTAGGCTTTTCGGCGGATTTTAGTCATAAGCTAATGTGATGCCCTGAATGAGCTTATGGTTTAGTGCCGGGTTCGGTGGTAAGTTCAGGCAAAAGAGAACGTTTGCGTCGGCGTTCGTCAGCGATGCCGACACCCGATTTCGTGGCGAAAAATCGCCGACAATCTTGTGGCTGGTTCCGTTTTTATTCGATGAGGAAAAGATGGCTCAACAGACTCCGTTGTATGAACAACACACGCTGTGCGGCGCGCGCATGGTGGATTTCCATGGCTGGATGATGCCGCTGCATTACGGATCCCAGATTGATGAGCACCATGCGGTGCGCGGCGACGCAGGCATGTTCGATGTGTCGCATATGACCATCGTTGATTTCCACGGCAGCCGGACCAGAGAGTTCTTGCGCTATTTGCTGGCCAACGACGTGGCGAAGCTCACCACCCCGGGCAAAGCGCTCTACACCGGCATGCTGACCGCCTCCGCCGGCGTCATCGACGACCTGATTGTCTATTTCCTCTCTGAAGATTATTTCCGCCTCGTTGTTAACTCCGCCACCCGCGAAAAAGACCTCGCCTGGATTTCCGAACAAGCTGAACCCTACGGCCTCGAAATCATCGTCCGCGACGATCTGTCGCTGATCGCGGTCCAGGGTCCGCAGGCGAAAGCGAAGGCGGCGACGCTTTTTACCGACGCGCAGCGTCAGGCCGTGGAAGGTATGAAGCCGTTCTTCGGCGTGCAGGCCGGCGAGCTGTTTATCGCCACCACAGGCTATACCGGCGAAGCGGGCTATGAAATCGCCATGCCGAACGAGCAGGCGGCGGATTTCTGGCGCGGTCTGCTGGACGCTGGCGTTAAGCCATGCGGTCTCGGCGCGCGCGATACCCTGCGCCTGGAGGCCGGAATGAACCTGTATGGCCAGGAGATGGACGAAGGCGTCTCTCCGCTGGCGGCGAATATGGGCTGGACTATCGCCTGGGAACCGGCGGATCGTAACTTTATCGGTCGCGAAGCGCTGGAGATGCAGCGTGAAAAGGGCACCGAACAGCTGGTTGGCCTGGTGATGACTGAGAAAGGCGTCCTGCGCGGCGGCCTGCCGGTGCGTTTTACCGATAGCGACGGTAACCAAAAAGAAGGCATTATCACCAGCGGCACCTTCTCGCCGACGCTGGGCTACAGCATCGCGCTGGCTCGCGTGCCGGCCGGGATTGGCGACACCGCGGTGGTGCAAATTCGTAACCGTGAAATGCCGGTAAAAGTGACTAAACCTGGTTTTGTACGCAATGGCAAAGCCATTGTGTGATTTACCTTTTTTGGAGATGAATTGATGAGCAACGTACCAGCAGAACTGAAATACAGCAAAGAACACGAATGGCTGCGTAAAGAAGCGGACGGCACCTATACCGTCGGGATCACCGAGCATGCGCAGGAGCTGCTGGGCGATATGGTATTCGTTGATCTGCCGGAAGTGGGCGCCACCGTCGAAGCGGGTGCCGATTGCGCGGTTGCCGAATCCGTGAAAGCGGCTTCCGATATTTATGCCCCGATTAGCGGTGAAATCGTTGCCGTTAACGAAGAGCTGAACGACTCGCCGGAACTGGTCAACAGCGACCCGTACACCGACGGCTGGATCTTCAAGATCAAAGCCAGCGACGAAGCGCAGGTTGCCGCGCTGCTGGATGCCGCCGCGTATGAAGCTCTGTTAGAAGACGAATAAATACGCGTCATCCTTCACGCTGCAGGGGCGTTGGCTTCCTGCCGCGCGAATGATTTTGCGTATTCCGGCCCGGTAAGCATCAGCGCTTGCCGGGCAAACCAGTCAGACAATCACGATTCACCGCACGTTTCAGGAACCATCGCTCATGACTCAGACTTTAAGTCAGCTTGAAAACCGCGACGCCTTTATTGAACGTCACATTGGCCCGGACGCTCAGCAGCAGCAAGAGATGCTGAAGACCGTCGGCGCGGATTCGCTTAACGCCCTGATCGGCCAGATTGTGCCGCAGGATATCCAGCTGGCGACCCCACCGCAGGTGGGCGACGCGACAACCGAATTCGCCGCGCTGGCAGAGCTGAAGGCGATCGCCGGTCGCAACAAGCGCTTCAAGTCTTACATCGGCATGGGCTACACCGCCGTGCAGCTGCCGCCGGTTATTCAGCGCAACATGCTGGAAAATCCGGGCTGGTATACCGCCTATACCCCTTACCAGCCGGAAGTCTCCCAGGGCCGCCTGGAATCGCTGCTCAACTTCCAGCAGGTCACTCTCGATCTCACCGGGCTGGATATCGCTTCCGCTTCGCTGCTCGATGAAGCGACCGCCGCCGCCGAAGCGATGGCGATGGCCAAACGCGTCAGCAAACTGAAAAACGCCAACCGCTTCTTCGTTGCCGCCGATGTCCATCCGCAAACCCTGGACGTGGTGCGCACCCGTGCGGAAACCTTCGGCTTCGACGTGATCGTCGATGACGCCGACAAAGTGCTCGATCACCAGGATGTCTTCGGTGTGCTGCTGCAGCAGGTGGGCACCACCGGCGAAATCCACGATTACAGCAAACTAATCGCCGAGCTGAAAGCGCGCAAAGTGATAGTCAGCGTCGCCGCCGACTTTATGGCGCTGGTGCTGCTGACGGCGCCGGGCAAGCAGGGCGCGGATATCGTCTTCGGCTCCGCCCAACGCTTCGGCGTGCCGATGGGCTACGGCGGCCCGCACGCGGCCTTCTTCGCAGCGAAAGATGAATTCAAACGCTCCATGCCGGGCCGGATTATCGGCGTATCGAAAGATGCGGCGGGTAACACCGCGCTGCGCATGGCGATGCAGACTCGCGAACAGCACATCCGCCGCGAGAAAGCGAACTCCAACATTTGTACCTCGCAGGTGCTGCTGGCCAACATCGCCAGCTTGTACGCGGTTTTCCACGGCCCGGCGGGTCTGAAACGTATCGCAGGCCGCATTCATCGCCTGACCGACATTCTGGCCGACGGCCTGCAGAAGAAAGGGCTGAAGCTGCGCCATGCGCACTACTTCGACACCCTGTGCGTGGAAGTGGCGGATAAAGCCGCGGTGCTGGCGCGTGCCGAAGCCCTGCAGATTAACCTGCGCAGCGATATTCACGGCGCGGTGGGCATTACGCTCGACGAAGCAACCACCCGCGAAGACGTGCTCAACCTGTTCCGCGCCATCGTCGGCGACGATCATGGTCTGGATATCGATACCCTGGATAAAGACGTGGCGCTGGACAGCCGTTCCATCCCGGCGGCGATGCTGCGCGACGATGCGATCCTCACCCATCCGGTGTTCAACCGCTACCACAGCGAGACCGAGATGATGCGCTACATGCACGCCCTGGAGCGTAAAGATCTGGCGCTGAACCAGGCGATGATCCCGCTGGGTTCCTGCACCATGAAGCTGAACGCCGCGGCGGAGATGATCCCGATCACCTGGCCGGAATTTGCCGAGCTGCACCCGTTCTGCCCGGTCGAGCAGGCGGAAGGGTATCACCAGATGATCGCCCAGCTCTCCGACTGGCTGGTGAAACTGACCGGCTATGACGCCGTCTGCATGCAGCCGAACTCCGGCGCGCAGGGCGAATATGCTGGCCTGCTGGCGATTCGCCACTATCACGAGAGCCGCAACGAAGGCCATCGCGATATCTGCCTGATCCCAAGCTCCGCGCACGGCACCAACCCGGCTTCCGCGCAGATGGCGGGTATGCAGGTGGTGGTGGTTGCGTGCGACAAAAACGGCAATATCGATCTCGCTGACCTGCGTGAAAAAGCAGAGCAGGCGGGGGCGAATCTCTCCTGCATCATGGTCACCTATCCGTCGACCCACGGCGTATATGAAGAGACCATTCGCGAAGTGTGCGAGATCGTGCACCAGTTCGGCGGCCAGGTTTACCTTGACGGCGCTAACATGAACGCCCAGGTCGGGATCACCTCTCCGGGCTATATCGGCGCCGACGTTTCGCACCTCAACCTGCATAAAACGTTCTGCATTCCGCACGGCGGCGGCGGCCCGGGTATGGGCCCAATCGGCGTGAAAGCGCACCTGGCGCCGTTCGTGCCGGGTCACAGCGTGGTGCAGATTGAAGGGATGTTGACCCGTCAGGGCGCGGTTTCCGCCGCGCCGTTCGGCAGCGCGTCCATCCTGCCGATCAGCTGGATGTATATTCGCATGATGGGCGCGGAAGGGCTGAAGCAGGCGAGCCAGAACGCGATCCTTAACGCCAACTACATCGCTACCCGTCTGAAAGACGCCTACCCGGTGCTCTACACCGGTCGCGATGGTCGCGTGGCGCACGAATGTATTCTCGATATTCGTCCGCTGAAAGAAGAGACCGGCATTAGCGAACTGGATATCGCCAAGCGTCTGATCGACTTTGGCTTCCATGCGCCAACCATGTCCTTCCCGGTAGCGGGTACGCTGATGGTTGAGCCGACGGAATCGGAAAGCAAAGTGGAGCTGGACCGCTTTATCGACGCGATGCTGGCGATCCGCGCGGAAATCGACCGCGTCAAAGCCGGTGAATGGCCGCTGGAAGACAACCCGCTGGCGAACGCACCGCACACCCAGGGCGAGCTGGTGGGCGAGTGGAACCATCCGTACAGCCGCGAGCTGGCGGTATTCCCGGCGGGTCTGCACAACAAATACTGGCCGACGGTGAAGCGTCTGGACGATGTGTACGGCGACCGCAACCTGTTCTGCTCCTGCGTACCGATGAGCGAATACCAGTAAGTTTGCGTATTATCTATACTTTTAAAGGCGCTGCGGCGCCTTTATTTTTTGGAGGGAAGGTATGGGAATCGCTCTGATAAGCGGCGCGAGCCGCGGAATAGGCCGGGCGACGGCGCTGCTGCTGGCGCAGGAAGGGTATACCGTGGCGGTCAATTACCATCACAACATTAACGCCGCCACCGAGGTGGTGAATACCATTTTGGCGTCTGGCGGCAAAGCCACGGCGCTGCGGGCGGACATCAGCGATGAAGCGCAGGTGATGGCGATGTTTGAGGCGATTGACCGCATGGGCGAGCCGCTGACGGCGCTGGTCAACAACGCCGGGATCCTCTTTACCCAGTGTACGGTGGAGAGCCTGAGCGCCGAGCGCATTAACCGCGTGCTGGCGACCAACGTCACCGGCTATTTCCTCTGCTGCCGCGAGGCGGTCAAGCGCATGGCGCATCGGCATGGCGGTAAGGGCGGGGCGATAGTTAACGTGTCGTCGGCGGCCTCGCGCCTGGGCGCGCCGGGGGAGTACGTTGACTATGCCGCGTCGAAAGGGGCGGTAGATACCCTGACCACCGGGCTGGCGCTGGAGGTGGCGGCGCAGGGGATCCGGGTCAACGGCGTCCGTCCGGGGCTGATTTATACCGAAATGCACGCCTCCGGCGGTGAACCGGGGCGCGTGGATCGAGTGAAAGGTTCGCTACCGATGCGGCGCGGCGGCCAGCCGGAAGAGGTCGCTCAGGCCATTGCCTGGCTGCTGAGCGACAAAGCGTCCTATGTAACGGGTAGCTTCCTTGAACTGGCGGGCGGGAAATAACCCGTAGATGTCTATTGCCCGGCGGCGCTGCGCTTGCCGGCCCTACGGGGTCAAAGCCGAATGGTAGGCCGGGTAAGGCGTAGCCGCCACCCGGCATAAAAACCGCTAAAGCCCGACGGTCTAACAGGAGGCCGGCCACAGCCTCAGTACCCGTAGCCCGGCTAAGCGCAGCGCGAGCCGGGTAACCCGGCGGCCTACCAGGAGGCCAGCCACAGCCGCAGGCGCATTCCCCAACTGCTGGTCCAGCCGGTGGTAACCGACTTCACCTCGCCTCGATAAATCACCACCAGCGTTGGCGTCACCCGAATATCCCACTGCCGCGCCAGCTGGCCGCTCGGGTCATTTACCGTCGGCAGCGTCAGTTTCTTTCTGGCAAGCCACGTCTCCAGCGCGGCGTTATCGCCGGAGCGCAGGGCCACCGTCAGCACATTGCCGCCGTCGGCGGCAAGCGATGCCACCGACGGCGTGGTGTAGCGACAAACTCCGCACCAGGTGGCCCAAACGTACAGCAGCAGCGGCTTTTGCTGGCTCATGGCGTTCAGATCCACCGTCCTGCCGTCGAGGGCGTGCAGCGATGTGGCGCTGACGTTTTGCGGCAGCGCGGGCTGGCGAAAATAATCCACCGCCAGGCTCACCGCCGCGCCAATCAGCAGCCACACCGCCAGCTCGCGCAGCCAGCGCCTGATTTTACTGGCCACGGGCTTTCGCCAGCTGCTCTTTCACCAGCCCCTCCAGCTCATCAGCAGGGATCGCGCCGGCCACCATCTGATCGCCGATGATGGTCGCCGGGGTGCCCTGAATATTCAGC
Organism: Klebsiella sp. PCX; assembly: GCF_021869705.1. Classification (NCBI taxonomy): domain Bacteria; kingdom Pseudomonadati; phylum Pseudomonadota; class Gammaproteobacteria; order Enterobacterales; family Enterobacteriaceae; genus Klebsiella; species Klebsiella sp. PCX. Next base: position 4,348,392 of record NZ_CP091527.1, on the reverse strand, counting down.
ACCTGCGACAAAATCAGGTTCATCTTCAGCGAATCCATGGTCTTGTCATCGATATTTACACTATCGGTGGCGGTTTTCTTCTGCGCCGCGGCGATGCTGGCGTCATCGTGATAGCCTTTTTTCGCCATCAGCCGCTGATGCAGCGCCCAGAACTTATCGGGCTGCTGGCGCCAGGTCGATAGCGCCGCTTTGGCGGCATTGACCGAACTTTGCCCCTTGAACGGCAGCAGCTTAACGATCAGCTGAATGTCCGGGTTATCGTGGACGATTTTTTCCAGCAGCGGATCAAACTGTTTGCAGTAAGGGCAGTTGTAATCGGTAAACGAGACGATCGTCAGTTTTGGCGCATTCGCGCCGGTGCGCGGGCTGTTCGGATCGTTAAACAGCAGCTGCGCCAGCTGGTCATTAGCGTTTGCTTGTGGTTCTTCCGCCGGGGCGGCGAAGCTGAAGGCGGATATGCACAGCAGCAATAAGGCGGTGATAGCTCTCATGTTATTTTCCTTGGGCGACGGACAGGGTGGCGAGAAGGTGTTCGCGATCTAACAGCGCAGGCAGGATCTCTCCCTGCGGCAATCCCGGTCCGTAAATCTGGTTAAACGGCACCGCAGCGCTGCCGCGAGTGGTTAAAAACTGACTAATCGTGGCGGAGGGTCGGCTCCAGTCGCCGCGCAGGGCGACCACGTCCGGCGCTAACAGCGCCTGCTGGACGTCATCGCGCAGCAGCACGTTGTATTTATTGGCTTTACAGGTCACGCACCAGTCGGCGGTGACATCAATAAACACCCGCTTATGTTCCGCCAGGGCGCTGGCGATAGCCTGCTCGCTGAGCGGCTGCCAGTTAACCCGGTCGCGGCGCGGGCCCTCGCCGTCAGATCGGGAGACTAAGGCGACGGCGCCCGCCACCACGATGGCCAGGGCGCCCGCGCGCAGCGCCGTCCGCCAGCGGTAGCGCCAGGCGGTGGCCAGCAGCAGGGCGATGGCCAGAATTACCAGCAAGGTAAGCACCGGCGTACGGCCGATGTGGATCGTCAGCAGGCTGACCAGCCATAGCGCTGAACCAAGCATCATTAGCCCCAGCAGTACGCGCAGATGATTCATCCAGCGGCCGGGACGTGGCAGTCGTTGCGCCAGCCCCGGCCAGGCAACGATCAGCAGCCACGGCAGGCTCATGCCGATCCCCATGGCGAAGAAAATGCCCCACAGCAGCGGCAGAGGCGCCACCAGCGCCACCGACACGGCGGTGCCAAGGAACGGCGCGGTGCAGGGGGTCGCCAGCAGGGTGGCGAAGGCGCCCTGCCAGAAATGGCCCATTAAGCCGTTGCCGCCGCGGGTGGCGAGGAAGGTACTGGCGCTGGAGGAGAGGCGGATTTCGAACAGCCCCAGCAGACTGGCGCTGAACAGGATCATCACCAGCGCCATGGCGCCGATAAACCACGGGCTCTGGAACTGGATCCCCCAGCCGAGCGCCTGATTACCCAGGCGTAGCGCGGTCATCATCAGCGCCAGCGCCAGGAACGAGACGACGATCCCGCACGCCGAGGCGAGGAACTGTCGGCGTACCGCGCCGCGTTCGCGATGTTCGGTTTGCACCAGCGAGCCGAGCTTCATGGCCAGCACTGGCAGCACGCAAGGCATCACATTGAGGATAAGCCCCCCGGCCAACGCCATCAGCAGCACCCAGCCTAACGTCAGCTCCGGCGCGGCGCTGCCGGCGCTGATGGCGATCTGGCTTTCCTGCGCCTGGCCGCTATCCGCCAGCACCAGCGACAAGGTTTTACCGCGCAGATCCGGTGCCGCTTCGCCCCAGCTATCGGTGACCGGTATGGTGGCGGTCAGCGTATCGCCGCGGCTGGTAAAGCTCGGCTTGCCGAAATCGACATCCTCCATGCTGTCGATAAACAGCGCTGGCTGCTGCCAGCCGGCATCGCGGCGAGCGGTCACCGTCAGTTTGCCGCTGACGTAGCTGGCGGTCAGCTGCGAAGTCAGACCATCGCCCAGCGGCAGCGTGCCCACCGCGCGGGTGAAATCGTAGCCAAAACCCTCCCCTGGCGGGGCCGTCATATCCAGCGAAAAGGGATAGTCAGTAAGAATGCAGACATTGCTGCAGGTGGATAACGTCAGTACGCCGCTGAGCGTCGGTGGTAACTTCCCGCGCAGCGTCATCGGGAAGCTGACGTCACCGTGATAGCCCTGAGTGGAAATGCCCGCGACGTCGAAGCGCTGCGGCGTCGGCCAGCGCCAGTCAACCTCCAGCGGCGTGTGCCAGGCGATAGCCGGCGCGATGCCGCCTTCCCCCGGCGAGCGCCAGTAGGTTTTCCAGCCCTTTTCCAGCGCCACGTCTAAAAGCAGGCGGGTATCGCCATTGCTCTCGGTTTGCGCCCGCAGGCGGACGCTGGCGTGTTGATTGTCGGCGGCGCGTAGCCAGCCGCTGTCGGCGGCCTGACTGACGGGCAGCCATAGCCAAAGCAGGCAGACCAGTAGTCGCCTGAATAACATAGACATAAATTTGCTCCATAAATGATGAATTAACCTGAACTGTCAGGAAAATCAGTCACTCACGGAAGACGCATAATCGCAGATGCACCCGCAATCGGGGCGGGGAGATAACGCGGGGAGGCCACTGGCGCTCGATACGCGGCGGGATCGCCGCCAGCACCGCCAGCAGCAGGGTGATAGCCAACAGCGCCCCTTCAAACAGCATCGGCGGGACGGCCATCAGCGACTTGGCGCTGAGTTCGCACGGCGTGACCGGCGCGTCGGCTTTATCCTGGGTTTGCTGTAGTGACGGGCTGTCGGCGGTGAGGTTCATGACCAGCGCGTGCATCCCGGCCATTCGCTGGGCGGTGCAGACCAGCACCACCAGACAGGCCAGGAGGACAAAAAGAATGGCTTTGCGTTGTCGCTTAATCATGAGCGCCTCAAATATTCACGAGGCCTATCTTATCGGGCGAACGCGTTTTGGCAATGGTAAAGCTGTAAAGAAGTGTCTGGCAGATAAGCGATTTGCCCTCTCCCGGCCGGGAGAGGGCGGTCAATTACAGATTCTCGCCGTTGCTGGCGATGACTTCTTTGTACCAGTTAAAGCTCTTCTTGCGCGAGCGGGACATGTCGCCGGTGCCGTCGTCGTGTTTGTTGACGTAGATGAAGCCGTAGCGTTTGCTGTACTGCCCGGTAGTGAAGGAGACGCAGTCGATGCAGCCCCATGGGGTATAGCCCATCAGATCGACGCCGTCATAAGTGACCGCTTTGATCATCTCTTCGATGTGGGCGCGCAGATAGTCGATGCGGTAGTCATCGTTGATGCTGCCGTCGGCTTCGACTTTATCGTAGGCGCCAAAGCCGTTCTCGACGATAAACAGCGGCTTCTGGTAGCGCTCATACAGTTCACACAGGGAATAGCGCAGACCGACCGGGTCAATCTGCCAGCCCCAGTCGGAGGCTTTGACGTGCGGGTTCGGCACGCTGCCTTCGAAGCCGGAAATGGCGTCGCCGGTGCCGCCTTCGGCTTTCACCGCGTTGGTCATGTAGTAGCTGAAGCCGAGGTAAGCGCAAGTGCCTTCGCGCAGGATCTGCGCATCGCCATCTTCCATCTTGATGTTGAAGCCGCGGCGCTCCCACTCATTCAGCACATAGCTCGGGTAGTAACCGCGCAGTTGGACGTCGGTAAAGACGTAGCGCTCGCGCATCGACTCCTGGGCAAACATGACATCTTCCGGTTTGCAGGAGTAAGGGTAGAGGGCGACCATCGCCAGCATGCAGCCGACCTGCATGTCCGGGTTGATGCGCCGCGCCGCTTTCACCGCCAGCGCGCTGGCGACGAACTGATGGTGCAGCACCTGGTACATGGTCTCTTCCGGATTGTCATGCTCGGTATAGACCACCCCGGAGCAGCAGTAGCCGAACAGCGGCGCGCGCCAGTTGCGCTGGTTGTTGATCTCGTTGAAGGTCATCCAGTATTTCACTTTGTGCTTATAGCGCTCGAAAACCACTTCGGCAAAGCGCACAAAGAAATCGACCACTTTGCGGTTGGTCCAGCCGCCGTACTGCTGCACCAGGTGCAGGGGCATCTCGAAGTGGGAGAGGGTGATCACCGGCTCGATGTTGTATTTCAGCAGCTCGTCGAACATGTCGTCGTAGAACTTCAGTCCCTCTTCATTCGGCTGGGTTTCGTCACCCTGCGGGAAGATGCGGGTCCAGGCGATGGAGGTGCGGAAGCATTTGAAGCCCATCTCGGCGAACAGTTTGATGTCTTCTTTGTAGCGGCCGTAGAAATCGACCGCTTGGTGGTTGGGGTAATATTTGCCGGCTTCCACCTGGTGGGTGATTTCACGCGGCACGCCGTGCGCCCCGCCGGTCAGCACGTCGCAGATGCTGGGGCCTTTGCCGCCCTGATCCCAGCCGCCTTCAACCTGATGCGCGGCAACCGCGCCGCCCCATAAAAAATCTTTCGGAAGGGTTAATTTTTTCATCCTGGCTAATCTCTCTAATAACTATTGCGCTCGAGTCTAGCAAAGTGAAATTGAATGTCACGATATAACAAATTCCGCCAAAGGTAATATGTTACATCAAAAAAACAGGCTGTTATTTTTAGCTGATTTTGCGCGCTAATTTACGCCCGAGCGATTCGAGAATATAGATCACTGGAATTTGCGTGGTAATATCGTAGACGCCGCCAATGCGGGTCTGCGGGACGTGCCAGGAGAGATTGAAATCGGCCAGTTTGGCCAGCCGCGAATGCTCGTGACTGGTAATCGACATCACCTTGCAATGATGCAGGCTGAACTGGCTGGCGAAACGCAGGATCTCTTCTGTTTCGCCGGAGACGGAAAGCACGATCGCCAGCGCGTTGCGGGCCATATCGTTGGTCACCGGAAAATAGGGGTCGTCAATATGGTTGCTAAATTTCCCGACGTTGGAGAAGAAACGGGCGCCGTATTTCGCCAGCGCGCCCGAGGTGCCCGCGCCGACAAAAATAATACGTTCTGAGGCGAGAATAATATCGACGGCCTGGTCTAGTAACCCATCGAACTCGTCATTATTAACGCTTTTAAAAAAGCTCATGATTTCACTGGCGCCGATATTTGCCTGTTGAGGCTCGTTCTGCTCAAGATATAATTTAAAACGTACGCGAAATTCAGAGTAGCCCTCGCACTGCAGTTTGCGGCAGAAGCGCAACACGGTGGTGGTGGAGACGCCGGCGGCTTCGGCCAGTTCGCGGATGGTCATGTACATCACTTTGTCGCGATTCTTTATGACGTAGTGGTAGACCATCATCTCAAGATTATTGAGACTGGCGACAGCGGCGTGGGAGAACATACTCACAGGGCGAACTCACAATTCATAATGACCAGGACGGAATTATATCATGCAGGCCAATGACATTACCTTTTTTCAGCGTTTTCAGAACGACATCCTCGCCGGGCGCAAAACCATTACTATTCGCGATGCGGCGGAGTCGCACTTTAAGGTCGGCGATGTGCTGCGCGTTGGGCGCTATGAAGACGACGGCTATTTTTGCACCATCGCCGTGACCGCGACCTCGACAGTGACCCTCGACACGCTGACCGAACAGCATGCTCAACAGGAGAATATGACCCTGGGGCAGCTGCGGCAGGTCATCAGCGACATCTATCCTGGCGAGAGCCAGTTTTATGTCATTGAATTCAAAACGCTTTAAGATAAGCAGGAACAACTGTGAGTTGAAATAATAATGTAACAGTTTGATTTTAATGTATTTACAAATATACATCTTTTTATTTTAGCTAACAGGTGTTCACTGGAATCATTCTCAGTTACCCTAAGTGAGCAATGAAAGCGTTCTTGTTTTCAGGAGTCCAATATGGTGCGCAAACCATTAATCACTCAGGGATATTCTCTGGCAGAGGAAGTTGCCAACAGCATCAGCCACGGGATCGGGCTGGTGTTCGGTATCGTCGGGCTCGTGCTATTGCTGGTGCAGGCGGTGGACACCAACGCCAGCGCGACGGCGATCACCAGCTACAGCCTGTACGGCGGCAGCATGATTATGCTGTTCCTCGCCTCCACGCTCTATCACGCGATCCCGCATCAGCGGGCGAAACAGTGGCTGAAGAAATTCGACCACTGCGCTATCTACTTGTTAATCGCCGGGACCTATACGCCGTTTTTGCTGGTGGGGCTGAACTCTCCGCTGGCGAAGGGGCTGATGATCGTCATCTGGAGCCTGGCGCTGCTGGGGATCCTGTTTAAGCTGACCATCGCGCACCGCTTTAAAATTCTGTCGCTGGTGACCTATCTGACGATGGGCTGGCTGTCGCTTATCGTGGTCTATCAGCTGGCGGTGAAGCTGGCGGTGGGTGGCGTAACGCTGCTGGCGGTTGGCGGGGTGGTGTACTCACTGGGGGTCATCTTCTACGTCTGCAAACGTATTCCCTATAACCACGCTATCTGGCACGGCTTCGTGCTCGGCGGCAGCGTGTGTCACTTCCTGGCGATCTATCTTTACATCGGCCAGTCCTGATAAACATTCCACGGTGGCGCTGCGCTTACCGTGGCTACAATACGCTACGGCCTGGAAATTCCACGGTGGCGCTACGCTTACCGTGGCTACAATATACTGCGGCCGGGTAGCCCGGCTAAGGCGAAAGCGCCGCAAGCCGGGAGTCATAACGCTTAATTACACGTCTTCCAGCGAATAGGGCAGCGGTTCGATGCGCAGGCTTCCGGCATCGTCGCGCACGCGGAAGATGCTGTCCGGCTCCATATCGTTATTCATCACCACCTGCACCAGCAACTGGCCATCATCCAGCTGAACCGCCGCAAGCACCGTACCGGTGCGGCGCCAGTTGTCGCCCATCTTCAGCTCCAGGTCTTCCCCGGCTTCCGGCACCCGGCTGGCGGTACCTGACAGCGTCCACAGCGCGCGCTTATTGGCGCCGCGGAATTTCGCCCGCGCCACCATCTCCTGACCTGTGTAGCAGCCTTTTTTGAAGCTGATGCCGCCCAGCGCCTGCAGGTTGGTGGCCTGCGGAATGAACTGCCCGCTGTTGGCGCTGTCGATAACCGGCAGACCGGCTTCAATATTCAGCGCCAGCCACTGCTGGCTGTTGTTGAGCTGCGCTTCGCCGCGCAGCGCGTCCGTCACCCGATTGGCGGTGTCGACATCGGTCACCAGCAGGAAGCGCTCGCCCGGGTGTTCAAACCACAGCAGGCTGGTGGCGCCTTCGCTGACCGCCGGAGTGGCGGCGTCGGGCAGAGCGGCGAACAGCGGCGCCAGCGCGGCGCGCGCCTGGAAGCCGGCCACCCCCAGCAGAACCAGATCGTCGTTGGCGGCGATGGTGACTTTGGAGAAGACGGCATATTTTTTCAGCTCCGTCAGCTGCGCGTCGCGCAGGCTGCGGCGTTCAATCCACGCGAAGCCGCCGTCGCGACGGAATACGCGCAGGTTGCTCCACATCTTGCCTTTGGCGTCACAGTGGGCGGCAAGCAGATGCTGAGCATCGGTGAGACTGCTCACATCGGCGGTAATCTGCCCCTGCAGGTATTTTTCGCTGTCTGGCCCGCTAATCGTCGCCAGCGCCCAGTCATCCAGGGTCATCAGCGTTAACGGCAGACGAGCGGAAGAGGAAGGCTGACGCGGAGGAAAAGGTGTAAAAGCCATAGTCATATCCTGAATCGCTTAACGCAGTGTGTGTGACCAATGGTAAAAGAGCTATAGTGCATTGCAAGTGCTTTCAACAGGCCATTTGTGCGCTGACGTTTGGTGAAGGCCCGGCGTGGGAAAACAATAAGCCCATCATTATTTTATGGTTTTTATGGAAGGATGCTCGCATTCAGCGATATTCCTGTAAAGTTACGGCAGAAAACGGGTTAAACTAACCAATATTTTGCTGCTGGAAGGTCAACATGGACATTAACAATAAAGCTCGTATCCACTGGGCATGCCGCCGCGGGATGCGCGAACTCGACATCTCCATCATGCCGTTCTTTGAGTATGAGTACGATACCCTCAGCGACGCTGACAAACAGCTGTTCATTCGCCTGCTGGAAAATGACGATCCGGATCTATTCAACTGGCTGATGAACCATGGCAAACCGGCCGATGCGGAGCTGCAGCGGATGGTAACCTTAATTCAGACACGGAATCGGGAACGTGGTCCTGTGGCAATCTGATCTCCGTATCTCCTGGCGCGCGCAGTGGTTTTCTCTGCTGCTCCACGGCGTTGTGGCGGCGCTGGTGCTGCTGGTTCCCTGGCCGTTAAGCTACACCCCGATCTGGCTGCTGCTGCTGTCGCTGGTGGTCTTTGACTGTGTGCGCAGCCAGCGACGGATCCATGCCCGTCGCGGGGAGATAAAACTGCTCACCGATTCCCGGCTGCGCTGGCAAAACGCCGACTGGGAGATCCTCGGGACGCCGTGGGTTATCAATAGCGGTATGCTGCTGCGTTTGCGCCATGTCGATACCCGGCGCGGACAGCATCTTTGGCTGGCGGCGGACAGCATGGACGCCGGAGAGTGGCGCGATCTGCGCCGGCTGGTGCTGCAAAAACCGGCGCAGGAGTAAGCCGCGTCAGGAGAAGTGTTCGGCCATTTCGCCGAGGATCTGCTCGCACCAGCTCTGGATGCGCTCGTCGCTCAGGTCGTACTGGTTGGTTTCATCCAGCGCCAGGCCAACGAACAGTTGGCCATCCGCGATCACCGGTTTCGGGCTGGTGAACTCATAGCCTTCGGTTGGCCAGTAGCCGACAAACTTCACGCCTTTGGTCGCCAGCTTGTCATGCAGCATGCCCAGCGCGTCAAGGAACCATTCGCCGTAGCCCAACTGATCGCCCATGCCGTAGAGCGCGACGATTTTGCCCTCCAGGTCCAGGGTGTCCAGCTGGTCCCAGACCGCTTCCCAGTCTTCCTGAATTTCGCCGAAATCCCAGGTCGGGATGCCGAGGATCAGTACGTCGTACTGGCTCATCAGCGCGGGGGAGTCATCTTTCAGATTGTGCAGCGTCACCAGCTCGGGGCCGATGATATCGCGGATTTTCTCCGCGGCCATTTCGGTATAGCAGGTACTGGAGCCGTAAAACAGACCTATATTCATCGCGTAAACATCTCGATTCTTGCCGTGAATGGCGGGCAGTGTACCAGAAAGGCGTCCTCTTAAGGCATAATGAGAGCGTTTAACGAACAAAGAGGCCGATGTGAAACAGGATCTGGCACTAATCGAACAGTTTCTCGATGCCCTTTGGCTGGAGCGCAACCTGGCGGAGAATACGCTCAGCGCCTATCGTCGTGATTTGACGATGCTCGTGGAGTGGCTGCACCATCGCGGTCTGTCGCTGGCAAGCGTCGGCAGCGACGACCTGCAGGCGCTGCTGGCCGAGCGGCAGTCCGGCGGCTATAAAGCCACCAGCACCGCGCGCCTGCTGAGCGCTGTGCGTCGTTTCTTCCAGCATCTGTACCGGGAAAAAATTCGCCCGGACGACCCCAGCGCGCTGCTGGCCTCGCCAAAGCTGCCGCAGCGGCTGCCGAAGGATCTCAGTGAGGCGCAGGTTGAGCGTCTGCTGCAGGCCCCGCTGGTGGAGCAGCCGCTGGAATTGCGCGATAAAGCGATGCTGGAGGTGCTGTATGCCACCGGCCTGCGCGTTTCGGAGCTGGTGGGGCTGACGATGAGCGACATCAGCCTGCGACAGGGCGTGCTGCGGGTGGTGGGGAAAGGCAACAAAGAGCGGCTGGTGCCGCTGGGGGAAGAGGCGGTACTGTGGGTGGAAAATTACCTCGAGTATGGTCGCCCCTGGCTGCTGAACGGCGTGGCGTCGGATGTCTTATTTCCCAGTCAGCGCGCCCAGCAGATGACGCGCCAGACCTTCTGGCACCGGATTAAACACTATGCCGTGCTGGCGGGGATCGACAGCGAAAAGCTCTCCCCGCACGTGTTGCGCCATGCGTTCGCCACGCATTTGCTCAATCATGGCGCCGACCTGCGCGTGGTGCAGATGCTGTTAGGACACAGCGATCTCTCCACCACGCAGATTTACACCCACGTGGCGACCGAGCGTCTGCGACAACTTCATCAACAGCACCACCCGCGGGCGTGAGTGCTGAATAAAAGGACTGAGTATGAAAAAAGGTTTATTGATGTTCACCCTGCTGGCGGCTTCCCTTTCCGGGGCGGCGCATGCCGATAGCGCGGCAATTAAACAGTCGCTGGCGAAGCTGGGTGTACAGAGCACCGATATTCAACCGTCGCCGGTTTCCGGGATGAGCACGGTGCTGACCGACAGCGGCGTGCTGTATGTCACCGACGATGGCAAGCACATCATCCAGGGGCCGATGTACGACGTGAGCGGCGCGCAGCCGGTCAACGTCACTAACCAGCTGCTGCTGGGGAAGCTGAACGCGCTGAGCAACGAAATGATTGTCTACAAAGCGCCGAAGGAGCAGCACGTCATTACCGTCTTTACCGACATCACCTGCGGTTATTGCCACAAGCTGCATGAGCAAATGAGCGACTACAACGCGCTGGGGATCACCGTGCGCTACCTGGCCTTCCCGCGCCAGGGGCTGCAGAGCCAGGCGGAGCAGGACATGAAGGCCATCTGGTGCGCGAAAGATCGCAACAAAGCGCTGGATGACGCCATGAACGGCAAGGGCGTGCAGCCGGCGAGCTGCAGCGTGGATATCGCCAAACATTACACCCTCGGCGTGCAGATGGGCGTCAACGGCACCCCGGCGATGGTCCTCAGCAACGGCATGGTGCTGCCGGGCTATCAGGGGCCGAAAGAGCTGAAGGCGTTCCTCGACGAGCATAAAAAACAGACAAGCGGTAACTGATTCGCGTGAAACAACAGATACAACTACGCCGCCGCGAGGCGGTTGACGGCGTCGATTTACCCGCCGATCTGCCGCCGCTGCTGCAGCGGCTGTATGCCAGCCGCGGGGTGCGCAGCGCCCAGGAGCTGGAGCGCAGCGTCAAAGGCATGCTCCCCTGGACACAGCTCACCGGCGTTGAAAAAGCGGTCGGGATGCTGCACGACGCATTCCAGAAAGGGCTGCACATTGTCGTGGTCGGCGATTTTGACGCCGACGGCGCCACCAGCACCGCGCTCAGCGTGCTGGCCCTGCGCGCGCTGGGCTACGGCAACGTCTCCTACCTGGTGCCGAACCGTTTTGAAGACGGCTACGGCTTAAGCCCGGAAGTGGTCGATCAGGCTCACGCCCGCGGCGCGCAGATGATCATGACCGTCGACAATGGGATCTCGTCCCATGCCGGCGTCGATCATGCCCATGCGCTGGGGATCCCGGTGCTGGTGACCGATCACCACCTGCCGGGGGAGACGCTGCCGGCGGCGGAGGCCATCGTTAACCCTAACCTGCGCGATTGCGACTTCCCATCGAAATCGCTGGCCGGGGTGGGAGTGGCGTTCTATCTGATGCTGGCGCTGCGCACCTTTCTGCGTGATAACGGCTGGTTCGACGCCCGCGGCATCGCCGCGCCGAACCTTGCCGAGCTGCTGGATTTGGTGGCGCTTGGCACCGTTGCCGACGTCGTGCCGCTGGATGCTAACAACCGTATTCTCACCTGGCAGGGGTTAAGCCGCATTCGCGCCGGCAAGTGCCGGCCCGGCATTAAGGCGCTGCTGGAGATTGCCAACCGCGATCCGCAAAAGCTGGCGGCCAGCGACCTCGGTTTTGCCCTCGGGCCGCGCCTGAACGCGGCAGGACGTCTGGACGACATGTCGGTCGGCGTCGCGCTGCTGCTGTGCGATAACATCGGCGAAGCGCGCGTGTTAGCCAACGAGCTTGACGCGCTCAACCAGACGCGCAAAGAGATCGAGCAGGGGATGCAGGCGGAAGCGTTGACCCTGTGTCAACAGCTGGAACGCAGTAGCGACACCCTGCCCGGCGGGCTGGCGATGTACCATCCGCAGTGGCACCAGGGGGTGGTCGGCATCCTCGCCTCGCGAATTAAGGAACGTTTCCACCGGCCGGTGATCGCCTTTGCGCCCACCGGCGACGGCACGCTGAAAGGCTCTGGCCGCTCCATTCAGGGGCTGCATATGCGCGATGCGCTGGAGCGCCTTGATACGCTCTATCCGGGGCTGATCCTGAAGTTCGGCGGCCACGCGATGGCGGCAGGATTATCGCTGGAAGAGGCGCGCTTTGAGGAGTTTCAGCAGCGCTTCGGCGAGCTGGTGACCGAGTGGCTGGATCCTGCGCTGTTGCAGGGCGAGGTGGTCTCCGACGGCCCGCTGACGGCGGCGGAGATGAGCATGGAAGTAGCGCAGATGCTGCGCGACGCCGGGCCGTGGGGACAGATGTTCCCGGAACCACTCTTTGACGGCCGTTTCCGTCTGCTGCAGCAGCGGCTGGTGGGCGAGCGTCACCTGAAGGTGATGGTCGAGCCAGTTGACGGCGGCCCTCTGCTGGACGGTATCGCCTTCAACGTGGATACTTCCATATGGCCCGACAACGGCGTGCGCGAAGTCCAGTTAGCCTACAAGCTCGACATCAATGAGTTCCGCGGCAACCGCAGCCTGCAGCTGATCATCGACCACCTCTGGCCAAATTGACAACAGTGTATGAATAAGGGCGCGAATCCGGTAGAATTCCGCTCTTATCACCGCATTTTGACAAATCCATTAAAAGAAACCGACCATGTTTGAAATAAATCCGGTAAAAAACCGCATTCAGGACCTCACGGAGCGCTCCGACGTTCTTAGGGGGTATCTTTGACTACGATGCCAAGAAAGAGCGTCTCGAAGAAGTAAACGCCGAGCTGGAACAGCCGGACGTCTGGAACGAACCTGAACGCGCTCAGGCGCTGGGTAAAGAGCGTTCTTCCCTGGAAGCCATCGTAGATACCCTGGATCAGATGTCCCAGGGGCTGGAAGACGTTGCCGGCCTGCTGGATCTGGCCGTGGAAGCGGACGACGAAGAGACCTTCAACGAAGCCGTCGCTGAGCTGGATACCCTGGAAGAGAAGCTGGCGCAGCTTGAGTTCCGCCGCATGTTCTCCGGCGAATACGACAGCGCCGATTGCTACCTTGATATTCAGGCCGGTTCCGGCGGCACCGAAGCCCAGGACTGGGCCAGCATGCTGATGCGCATGTACCTGCGCTGGGCGGAAGCGCGCGGCTTTAAGACCGAAATCATCGAAGAATCCGAAGGTGAAGTCGCAGGGATTAAATCCGTGACCATCAAGATCATTGGTGATTACGCCTACGGCTGGCTGCGTACCGAAACCGGCGTTCATCGTCTGGTGCGTAAGAGCCCGTTCGATTCCGGCGGCCGCCGTCATACCTCCTTCAGCTCCGCGTTCGTTTACCCGGAAGTCGAAGACGATATCGATATCGAAATTAACCCGGCCGACCTGCGCATTGACGTATACCGCGCCTCCGGCGCCGGTGGGCAGCACGTTAACCGTACAGAATCCGCGGTGCGTATTACCCACATCCCGACCGGGTTGGTAACGCAGTGCCAGAACGACCGTTCGCAGCACAAAAACAAAGACCAGGCCATGAAGCAGATGAAAGCGAAGCTTTATGAGCTGGAGATGCAGAAGAAAAATGCCGAGAAGCAGGCGATGGAAGACAACAAGTCCGATATCGGCTGGGGCAGCCAGATCCGCTCTTACGTGTTGGATGACTCGCGTATTAAAGATCTGCGTACCGGGGTGGAAACCCGCAACACTCAGGCGGTGCTCGACGGCAGCCTGGACCAATTTATCGAAGCAAGTTTGAAAGCAGGGTTATGAGGAACCAACATGTCTGAACAACAAGCACAGGGCGCTGACGCGGCAATTGACCTTAATAATGAACTGAAAACCCGTCGCGAGAAGCTGGCTGCGCTGCGTGAGCAGGGCGTCGCTTTCCCGAACGATTTCCGTCGTGACCATACCTCTGACCAACTGCACGCTGACTTCGATGGCAAAGAAAACGAAGAGCTGGAAGCGCTGAACGTTGAAGTGGCCGTGGCTGGCCGCATGATGACCCGTCGTATCATGGGTAAAGCGTCCTTCGTCACCCTGCAGGACGTTGGCGGCCGCATCCAGCTGTACGTGGCGCGTGACGATCTGGCGGAAGGCGTTTACAACGACCAGTTCAAAAAATGGGACCTCGGCGACATCATTGCCGCCCGCGGTAAGCTGTTCAAGACCAAAACCGGTGAGTTGTCTATCCACTGCACCGAGCTGCGTCTGCTGACCAAAGCCCTGCGCCCGTTACCGGACAAGTTCCATGGCCTGCAGGATCAGGAAGCGCGCTATCGTCAGCGTTACCTCGACCTGATCTCCAACGATGAATCGCGCAAGACCTTCAAAGTGCGTTCGCAGATCCTGGCGGGCATCCGTCAGTTCATGGTTGGCCGCGGCTTTATGGAAGTAGAAACCCCGATGATGCAGGTGATCCCGGGCGGCGCCTCCGCGCGTCCGTTTATCACCCATCATAACGCGCTGGATCTGGACATGTACCTGCGTATCGCGCCGGAACTGTACCTCAAGCGTCTGGTGGTGGGCGGCTTCGAACGCGTCTTCGAGATCAACCGTAACTTCCGTAACGAAGGGATCTCCGTTCGTCATAACCCAGAGTTCACCATGATGGAACTCTACATGGCTTATGCGGATTACAAAGATCTGATCGAGCTGACCGAATCCCTGTTCCGCACCCTGGCGCAGGACATCCTCGGCAACACCGAAGTGCCTTACGGCGACCAGGTGTTCGACTTCGGCAAGCCGTTTGAAAAACTGACCATGCGCGAAGCGATCAAGAAATACCGTCCGGAAACCGAGATGGCGGATCTGGATAACTTCGATTCCGCGAAAGCGATCGCTGAATCTATCGGCATCAAAGTGGAGAAGAGCTGGGGTCTGGGCCGTATCGTGACCGAGATCTTCGAAGAAGTGGCGGAAGCGCACCTGATCCAGCCAACCTTCATCACCGAATACCCGGCGGAAGTTTCTCCGCTGGCACGCCGTAACGACGTGAACCCGGAAATCACCGACCGCTTTGAATTCTTCATTGGCGGCCGTGAGATCGGTAACGGCTTTAGCGAGTTGAACGACGCCGAAGACCAGGCGCAGCGCTTCCAGGATCAGGTTGATGCGAAAGCCGCAGGCGACGACGAAGCAATGTTCTACGATGAAGACTACGTGACCGCGCTGGAGCACGGCCTGCCGCCGACCGCCGGTCTGGGTATTGGTATCGACCGCATGGTGATGTTGTTCACTAACAGCCACACCATCCGCGACGTGATCCTCTTCCCGGCAATGCGTCCGCAGAAATAATCGCGTCTTGTGCATTGCAAAAAACCCGGCTTGCCGGGTTTTTTTATGTCTGACGTGAGGTCTGAAGGCTGGCGTAACCCGACTCAGCGCAGGCCGGGGGCTCCCGGATGGCGGCGTAAACGCCTTATCCGGGCTACGCAACAGCGCAGAACCGTAGGCCTGTGCAAGCGTAGCGCCGCCAGGCAACGATGACCGTTATGGCGCCGCTTTTTACGCCGGGTGGTGGCGGCAGCGAGACGAGTCAGCTTACCCGCGCAGACGCGCAACAAAGTCGGTCAGCGCCTGGCGGGCGTCCCGATTTTCCGCTTCCAGCACCATCCACGGGCTAAACGCCCAGGGCGTGGCGGCCAGCGCGCTTAACATCGTTGCCAGGTCAACCCACTGATAATCCATGACTTCATCGTCATTAGGCTGCACTTCGCTCACCACGCGCGCGGCATACACCGGGCATACTTCGTTCTCAACGATACCGTTTGGGGCGACCGCCCGGTAGCGGAAGGCCGGGTGAACCGGCGCGATATCGGCGATCTCCACGCCGAGTTCGAAGCGGCAGCGGCGCGTGACGGCCTGCTCGAAGGTCTCGCCCTGCTGGGGGTGTCCGCAGACCGAGTTGGTCCATACCCCGGGCCAGGCTTTTTTGCCCAACGAACGACGAGTGACCAGCAACTGACCCTGCTGGTTAAACAGCCAGCAGGAAAACGCGAGATGTAAAGGGGTATCAAGCGTATGGGCGGCATACTTCTCCAGCATACCGGCAGGCTGATCCTGCTCATCCAGTAAAATGACGTGTTCCCCGGCCATGACGACTCCTGAAAATAAAAAAAGACCCGGCACAAACCCGCCGGGTCATGTACTCAGGCCACTAGGTTAGCCCATAAATGGCAGAAAGGCATTACCAAAACAAGCCCTGGAGGCGGCTCTGTGAGCGGCCACCCGCATGTTGGGGAAGACCATCATGACGTGCGGCACCAACAGCAATCACTGTTCGTCGCGGGCCGTATCCGATGGCCAGGGGATATTGGTTTTGCCATCAGGGATGACGCCCTGCGCCGCGGACTGGTATGATATTCGCCCTGATTGCGAGGTAAGTGGTTGTGTTAAGTGCAGGATGCCTGATGATGAAACGCGTTTATATGACACTGATGCTGGTGGTAAGCCTGGCGCTGGCTGGCTGCTCCAGCACCTCCGATTCCGGTACGACCTACACCGTTAAACGCGGCGATACCCTGTATGGCATCTCCCGCACCACCGGCACCAGCGTTCGCGATCTGGCCCGCCTGAATAACATCTCCCCGCCTTACACCATTGAGGTGGGGCAGAAGCTGAAGCTTAACGGCAGCAGTTCAACGAAGACAACGAAGAAAAAATCTTCCTCTACGCGCACCGCGGCGGTCACGCCTTCGTCCGCAGTACCTCAGTCCTCCTGGCCGCCGGTGGGACAGCGCTGCTGGCGCTGGCCGACCAGCGGCAAAGTGGTCCTGCCTTATTCCACCGCCGATGGCGGCAATAAAGGCATTGATATCGCCGGAACCCGCGGTCAGCCGGTGTATGCCGCCGGGGCGGGCAAGGTGGTCTACGTCGGCAATCAGCTGCGCGGCTATGGCAATCTGATCATGATTAAGCACAGCGAGGATTACATCACCGCCTATGCCCACAACGATAAGCTAATGGTGAATAATGGCCAGAGCGTGAAGGCCGGCCAGCAAATTGCCACCATGGGCAGTACGGATGCCGACTCAGTGCGGCTGCATTTCCAGATCCGCTACCGGGCGACGGCCATCGATCCGCTGCGTTACCTGCCGCCGCAGGGAAGTAAACCTAAGTGCTAAAAGGTTATTTTATCGCCAGTCAGCATCCGGCAGGCTTGTCACAGGGTGCGTAAGGGCTATAATGCTTCTCGCACCTCTTCGCGGGCGTAGTTCAATGGTAGAACGAGAGCTTCCCAAGCTCTATACGAGGGTTCGATTCCCTTCGCCCGCTCCAAACTCAAGTCTCCTGAAGTCTACCAAACTCAATTTTCCCTTGATAAATCAGCAGTTATAGCATTCTATTAGTCTATTGAACTCAATTGTACTCCCCCAGGGTCAAGCTCAATGTGGGGGTATGGATGGGGGTATAATTGTACCCCCTGCTGAGAGGTACCCCCAATGAAGCTGACTGCTCGTCAGGTTGAAACTGCGAAACCCAAAGAGAAGCCCTACAAACTGGCCGATGGTGGTGGGCTTTACCTGCTGGTTAATCCCAACGGTAAAAGATACTGGCGTCTCAAATACCGTTCGTTAGGTAAAGAGAAGCTGCTCGCTATTGGCGTTTACCCCGATGTTTCTTTAGCTGAAGCCAGAAGCAAGCGAGAGGATGCTAAAAGGACATTAGCGGCTGGCAACGATCCTTCTCTTGAACGGAAAATTGAAAAACTTAGTCGTCAACAAGACGCAGAAAACTCTTTTGAGGCTATCACGCGGGAGTGGTATCAGCGTCGCTATGACCGCTGGTCTGTCTCCTACCGCGAAGAGATGCTGAGAACCTTCGAAAAGGATGTGTTCCCTTATATCGGTCACCGGCCAATCAAAGATATCAAGCCGATGGAGTTGCTTGCAGTTCTTTCAAAGATAGAAGCAAGAGGGGCAACTGAGAAGGTCCGTAAGGTTCGCCAGCGCTGTGGAGAGGTTTGGAAGTATGCTGTTGTGACTGGCAGGGCCGAGTACAATCCAGCACCTGATCTAGCCAGCGCCGTGAGTCCTCATGAGAAAGAGCACTATGCTTTTTTAACCCAGGATGAATTGCCTGAGTTTCTTCGGACTCTGAACACCTATGCCGGTAGTGTGCTTGTAAAGATTGCGATGCAATTGCTCATTTTAACGGGAGTAAGGCCAGGGGAATTGAGGCAAGCGGAGTGGCAGGAGTTTGATTTTGAGCGGAAGGTTTGGAACGTGCCAGCAGAGCGCATGAAAATGCGCCGCCCTCATCTGGTTCCGTTATCAAGCCAGGCAATTGACCTGCTTAATCAGCTTAAACCCATAACGGGAACAGGAGCGTTGCTGTTCCCGGGACGTAATAACCCAAAGAAACCGATGAGTGATATGGCTTTGACTGTGTTGGTAAGGCGCATCGGCTATGCAGGTCGCGTTACAGGGCATGGATTCCGCCACACGATGAGTACCATTTTGCATGAGGAAGGGTTCAATACGGCATGGATTGAAACCCAGCTGGCTCACGTTGATAAGAACTCAATTCGTGGAACGTATAACCACGCTCAATACCTGGAAGGGAGAAGGGAAATGATGCAGTGGTACGCTGATTATATTGACAAGCTTCTAAGTTCATCGACAAATAGTTAAGTGGTTGTTCCCCGCGCCTGAAGATGCGGGGAAGGCCATTCTTTTATTTTTTTGTCTGTTCTTTACCTTCTGGAATATTTACCGCACTGTATGGACTTTTGCGTGAAGCGATCCAGTACTGATTTGACCTGCCCCCCTCCTTGATTAATTCATTGGGATGTTAGTAATGTCTTCATCAGCAACATGAGGGGCCGTCATGAAAGCGTTTTTCCAACGAAAGCCTTCACTTGACCGAACGCCGTTTGCCATTCAGGTTACAGTGTCTCCTCAACACGATAAACTAGGGCACGGAACGCTATTCATTTCACATTTAGCATCCCCAAGTACTTACTTTTTCTATTCACGCAGGAAACGCAGTGGTATTGTTTTAAGTTAATACAGATGTGTGATACGTACCACCAAACATTGGATGGTAGCTTGTTGCTTTCATGAGTCATTCTGCCGTACAACTGAAAGCGCAATCGACGCAGGGACTAAAAATGACCGGAGTATCTAGCGATCAATACGCTGCAGGTGAACAGGGCTTAGGGTATATCTATCAGCCTCGTTTTGCGCTACTTAAGCTTCTACAGTGGCCAGAAGATACATCTGTTTTGATCGAAAAAGATGATGACCTAGACTTCGTCAATTCTAATGGTGTCAAAACACTGGCATCGCTCAAACACAAAGGAGATGGGGATACTCTAACCGACCTGTCTACCGATTTCTGGAAGTCAGTCCGCATCTGGCTTGACCGCTATAATCGTGATGGTAAAACCGAAGCAAATCTTCGTTTCTTTCTGTTTACGACCGGAACTATCTCAAACGCCTCGTTCCTGCAACATTTTTTAGTCGAAGCGCCAACAAAAGACGATAATTCAGTATCAATAACTCAACTCGCCAATACAGCTCTGGCTAGAAGCAAGTCAAAACTGATCGCGGCAATAGCCGATGAGTTCAATAAACTTACTGATGAGCAAAAAGATGACTTCTTATCACGGATAATCATATTTGATGGCGGGCCTCGCATTGAAGACATCCCAACAATTATTAAAAATCAGCACATGCGTATCATTAGACGCGATAACCGAGACGCTATTTTTGAACGACTTGAAGGGTGGTGGAATAACATCATAGTCGATCTACTAACAGGGAAACGTAAAGAGGCGATTTTTGGTTATGAGATTTCCGACAAACTTGCAGCATTTTCTGAAGAGTATAAATCTGACAATCTGCCGATTACGTTCAGAGGAAAAATGCCCGTTGGAGAAATCGATGTTATGAATGATCACAGGCTCTTTGTTGTGCAGCTCCGTGAAATAGGGATTTCCTCTAATCGAATCCGAAATGCGATTCTCGACTACTACCGAGCATTTGAGCAGCGTTCTTCATGGGCTCGTGAAAACCTTTTGGTTACAGGAGAGATAGAAGATTATGAAGACCGCCTTGTTGATGAATGGAGTCGCTATAAAGACGTCGTTTTTGAAGAATTAGATGAAAATTCAGCTGACGAAGTACTTATTACTGCGGGAAAAGCATTGTATCAATGGGCCGATCTTGAAAGTGGTAATATTCACTCATTGCGTATCCGAGAACGAGTGACTGAGCCTTATGTAGTTCGAGGAGGATTTCACATCCTTGCGAACAGTAGACCACTACCCAAAATTTTCTGGCATCCCCACTTCCTAAATAGAGTTGGTCAATTGTTGGGAGCCCAAGCATGAAGCAATGGGATCAGCGTCCATTCGAGATAAGAAATCTTTTCAATCCTGCATTTTGTGGTGTTGTGCTATTTAGAGCAATGCAGAGCTACGAAGAGGAAAACTCACAGGGCATGCCATTTTCTCTGGCTCTTTTAGTTTTACCATTATGTCTGCAAAAAGATTCTCGCCAAGTGTTTGCTGAAAATCCTCGCCGCTACCTTTTGAAAACTATAGAAAATAATCCCAAATTACTCGTTAATTTTGCTAACCGCGTCAATAATATGCTTCCATTTACGCTTGAAGCTTTTGGGATGCTCATGGAACGAGGATGTTTTGTTGTAACACAAGACGGCCGGTTGAAAACAGTACCTAATAAAGTTCGCAAATCGGTCATAGGGACTGAAGAATCTATCTCATGCCAGCGTGTCGCACGCTATATAGGAAAAGAATTTGCCCGTATTGCTGATCGCGTTACGGTATACACGACCTTTGGAATACGCCCATGAAAATTAAGTCGATTCATGTCTACAGCCATGATGGCCAACGTCGGGACCTGCACTTTAAGGTTAATGGTTTAAATGTCATTACTGGCCGTTCCTCAACCGGTAAATCAGCTCTTTCTGAGATCATTGAATACTGCATGGGTCGATCTACCTTTAACGTACCAGAAGGTATTATTCGCGATAAAGTGTCATGGTTCGCAGTCATTTATCAATTTTCACAGGAACAGATACTTATTGCGAAACCAACACCAAATGCAGGAGCCACAAGCTGTGGCACTGTTATGCTGCGACGAGGAAATGAACTGACCGCACCGAATTTCAAAGACCTCTCGGTTAACACCGATGATGATTCGGTAGTCGCACTGTTGTCACGATTACTTGGTATCCGCGAGAACCGTACAGATGTGGCAATTGGGCACAGCAGAGAAAGCTTTGATGCAAACATCAAGCATACTTTTTATTACCTTTTCCAAAAGCAGGGCCTTGTAGCAAATAAAGATCAACTTTTTTATCGACAAAATGAGGCATTTCAGCCACAAGCTATTCGCGATACATTACCGATTCTTCTAGGCATTTCATCAAATGATCGCTATGAACTTGAGGCCAAACTCCGTACAGCGCAGCGAGATCTGAAAATCAACGCCAAACGTCTTGAACAAGCGCGCGATACAATCGATACATCATTGCTAAAAGGTTTTGGGCTTTTATCTGAAGCCAGAGCCGTAGGTATCATCACACAAGACAAAGACAGAATCGGAACTGACGAAGTAATTAATGTTTTGCGTTCTGCAATGCAATGGGTTCCGTCTCCCCTACCTGAAGACGATGGACATAGAATATCCATTCTTGAAAATGAAATTGCTGGTTTACGACAAGACAGACGTAAGATCCAGTCCCGAATTGATTCTGCTCGGATGTATGCCAAGCAATCAGGTAATTTTGAAAACGAAGTTTTAGAACAGCAAGACCGATTATCTTCTATCAAGGCTCTACCGAAAAATCCGGAAACTGGCGAATGGCAATGGCCTTTCTGTGAAGCAAACTTAGCAATGGAATCTCCGATTGCAAAAGCACTCCTGAGCGAACTAACAACTCTTGACGCTGAAATGAGCGTTGTGGCTGGACAACGCCCTAAAATGGATGCTTATCTTGCTGAACTAGAAGATGAGGTTCAGACCATTGTAAGTTCGATAAGGGCCAAAGAAGTGGAGCTTGCTGCTGCAATCGCAGCAAACGAAGTTATTGAGCAATTAGGCACACGCAATAATGCTGCGGCAAGAGTAATTGGTCGTATAAGTTTGTTCTTGGAAGACCTAGTACCTAACTCAGAGCTGGCAACATATGAAGCAGAAAATCGTCGTCTAAAGCTCAAAGTCGAAGAACTACAAAGGAAAGTTGGTGCTGATAGCAGCCATGAAAGGTTCATATCTATTCTGAATAACATTTCGTCACAGATTACACGGTACATCCTGGCTTTTGATGCAGAATTTAAGGGACTCCCTGCTCGATTTGATCTAAGCCAAATGACTATTATCTTTGATCGTACAGATCGTCCCGTACCTATGAGTCGAACTGGCGGTGGAGAAAATCATCTCGCTTATCACCTGTCTGCATTGCTAGCCATTCATCTCTTTGCCTCAAAGAACAATTGCCCCATCCCTCAATTTCTTTTAATTGATCAGCCTACCCAAGTTTATTTCCCTTCTGAAAAAATTTACCAGGAAGCTGATGGTACTGTTCAGAAAACGGAAGCTGATGCTGACTTAGCAGCAGTACGTAGGCTGTTTGCGTTACTGCTGAAGTTTACTAAAGAAGAGGTCCCAGGCTTTCAGCTTATCGTGACAGAGCACGCAAATCTTCGTGACCAGTGGTTCCAGGATTCTTTAACCGAGCTTCCTTGGACCAAGCCCCCTGCCCTGGTACCAGAAGACTGGCCTTTACCGTCAGACTTACCAAATTAAGCACAAGTTTTGAAAATCCCCACACCCTTGGTTCGATACCGAGTCCGGCACCAAACTCATATCAACGGACCTCCACGGAGGTCCGTTTTTGTATACTAAGCCCGCTGACCTGCTCCCCATTGATTAAGTCGGTTGAAGCCGGACGAATCGTTAAAGATGTCTGCCGGGAGGCCGGTATCTCTGAAGCCACTTACTACAACTGGAAGTCCAGATACGGCAGTATGGAAGCTTCTGATATAAAAAAATCAAGGATCTTGAGGACGACAACCGCCGTTTCAAACAGTTGTTTGCTGACCTTAGCCTTGAGAGCCGGGCGCTGAAAGACGTTATCGAAAAAAGCTTTAAAACCAGCCTATAATTGTAAGCTGATCACTCATCTGATAACGACATTTGGACTAAGTATCCGTCAGGCCTGCCGGAGTTTGAACCTGAGCAGAACGGTTTACCATTACCGTCCGAATAGCCGACGCAGAACGCTTTTATTGAGCGCTTTAACCGAACATACCCCAAAGAAATAATCGATTTTTATCTGTTCAGAACTCTGAATGAAGTGTGGGAAATCACGGAAAGATGTGTGTCAGTATATAACTGTAAACGCCCTCATGAATTACTGAACAATAGGACGCCGTGTGAATACGCCAGCATATCCATCAGCGGATCGTAAAATGTAATGGCGCGTAACAGATCATTGGTCCCTGGCATAATGTAAGAAAACATCTGCTCTCCTTTATGGAACCAGGGGAGAGAAGATAGCCTGCCTAAATCACGCAGGCTTTGTTTTTCATTCATCTGCTTTATGAGCCCAGGCGGGCATTGCCGTCAGGTAACGCTTTGCTCGCTTCCGAGCTTCCTCCGGGCCGACTTTTTGCCAGGAATCAAGGAAGAAGGCTAAACCTGATACCGCTTCTTCCCAGGGTTTGAGATTGCCGTTGCTGTCGCTGCAGTACGCACAATATTGATCACTGGCACTGTGTGCATCTGGTGCCGACATCGGCATCCCGCAAGCCTGACAGAACTGTTCATGTTGTGACATATGATGCTCCTTATGGTGACGTGCTGATTAATAAACATACAGAGTATGTATTGTGCAGGTGATGCATCAGATCAAAGCCAAGGCGAAGCCCCCGGTATCTCCAGTCAGAAATACCGGGAACCTGTTGTTACCTGGCGATGAGCGCGAACACGCCCCAGCCAAAGTATTCCCGCGCGTACGTTACGTGGCGTTTCGGCGAGATGTTTAGCTCGGCCCTGACTTCGGCGGCGAAATCGTCGTCAGGATTGGCTTCCAACCAGCGGCGCATGGTCAGCCATTTCGCGGCCTCATACCGATCCCAGCCTTCCTGGTCCGCCAGTACCATTTCCACCACGTCGTAGCCGAGGTCGTCAAACGCGCTGACAAGCCCAGGAAGCGTCAGGAAATCGCTTGTCGAGCTGACGCCGCAGGCCTGGGCTATCTCTTCCGTCGCGGGTAGCTGACGCCAGTAAGGTTCACCGATGAGCATGATCCCGCCCGGTTTAAGGCTCTGCGCCAGCAGTTCGACTGTCCCGGCAAAGCCTCCGGCAATCCAGGTCGCGCCGACGCAGGCTGCTACGTCACATTTTTCATTGGCGACGTAACCCGCCGCATCATTATGAATAAAATGTACGCGTTCGCTGAC
This sequence comes from Klebsiella sp. PCX, assembly GCF_021869705.1. Taxonomy (NCBI): domain Bacteria; kingdom Pseudomonadati; phylum Pseudomonadota; class Gammaproteobacteria; order Enterobacterales; family Enterobacteriaceae; genus Klebsiella; species Klebsiella sp. PCX. The sequence goes on along the minus strand of NZ_CP091527.1, from coordinate 4,323,997 downwards.
GCCGAGTTCTTCCGCGCGGCGTCTAGCCTGCGCGGTGAAGAGCGAACTCATGTCGATGCCAGTCCCCGTAATGCCATGATCCCGGGCCCAGGTGCAGAGCATCTCGCCCGAGCCGCTGCCGAGGTCAAGAATGCGGATGCCCGGCTTCATGCGTAGCACGCGGCCCAGCGTGGCGTACTTCTCTTCGGTGAACGGGTTGTGGATGCGGTGTTCGCTTTCACTGATAGTAAAAATACGTGGGATATCCAATGTGGAATTCCTTTTATTGCGTTGAGTATTAAGAGGAAGTTCCTCTGAGATTTTTGCTTTTTCGGCCAGCAGAGCAAACAGCTTTCCTTCAAATGTCTCGCTGACTGGCCAGTCGTGGCTTTCAGGAGGAGGAAGCAGGGTAAAACCGACATTACCGAGCAGGCTGATGTACTCGTCATCGCGCCAGGCCGTCATCTGGCTGCCGAAACGGGTGGTGTGACCGTTTGCTTCTATGGCCCAGAACTGCGTTGAGCTGGTCTGGGCTTCTTCATCCCAGCCATGTTCCGTCAGCAGCAGGTGAGGGATGCCCAGAAACAGCCCGTCCGGACAGCGTTGCCAGCTCGGTTCAGCCATTCCCTGACGTTTAACTTCGTCGAAAGTATGGACTTCAGTGAGCAGCCTGCCATCCGGCTCCAGCCACAGCGCGCAGCGGCTGACGAGTGAGCGCGCATCTGCCGCGCTGAACACATTCAGTTCCCCGAATGTCATCATGATGAAATCGAACGATTTATCCGGCCAGTATGCGCGGATATCCTGCTGGACATAGTCGATGTTCAGACCGGCATTCTGCGCCTGCTGACGGGCCCAGCTCACGGATGCCGGTGAGAAATCCACGCCGGTGCAGTGAAATCCGCGCTCCGCCAGGCCGTGGGTATAAAAGCCGGGGCCGCAGCCGAGATCGAGGATATGTGCGCCAGGGGATAACTGGCTGGCGATCCACTCGACCTGCTGCTCAATGACCTTCTGCCTGCGGCTGGCCCAGTCGTGATCCTGCGACAAATGGTTCGCCAGCATGCGCTGGCTGAAAGCCGGTTCATCCCAGGGGATTTTACTTTCCTGTGCTGATAGCTGGATGTGCCGGGATGAGGAAATAAGGGTGCTGATATCCATCATGCTCTCCTTAGCGGTTATCAAGCTGTGCGCGAACGTTATTCAGCCCGGTGGTGTTGATGCGGTACGGCTGACCGTTGACGGACTTGATCAGTTTTTTGGTTTTGAGTTTTTTGAAGGTGGCAAGGGTGCAGTCGGTGAGCAACAGCCCTTCGCGGGTGTAGCATTCAACGGCGGTGACGCGGCCAGACGCATCGCGGACGTGCGCAATATGGCCACCTTTGGCGAGAACGTGTAAGGTACGTTGTTCCTGACGGGATAAATTCATACTGGAAAACCTGTTTAATCATCATGTGCAAAATGTGCAAACACACAGCGGTGTCCGCATTCGATTTCGGCGCATTGATAATCAGTCCGGCCTGAAAAGGTCGGGGAACTGATTATCGGATGATTACATTCTCCAGCATCAAAGCCTCGGGTTGGGTTGAAAGGTATTTACAGGGTGAATAATAACACCTTGTTTTAATAAGTGAATATCCTGAGCTGAAAAGTGTGATCCAGACAGGGGTCAGTGAGGACTCCCTTATTAAATCGACGGAGATTCTTAGCTGTAAAGGGTCTGCCGGGAAATGAACACTTCAGCTCCCAAAACCGTAATACACAAACGCCAGTTTATTGCCATCCGGATCGCGTACATAAGCACTATGAAATCCTTGTCCGTATTGCGGTCTGTGATCCGGCGCACCTTCATCCGCGCCTCCCAGATTAAGGGCAAGCTCATGCAACTGTCTGATATGTTCAATAGAACGGGCGTTCAGCGCCACCATCGTGCCATTACCAACGCCCGCTGGTTGTTGGTTAAAGGGCCTGCCGACGCACAATCCGATGGTATGGTTATCGCTGAACGTCCCCCAGGATGCGCCTTGTTCATTCCGGCCTGCCTTAGGATGCCCAAGCAATTCCATCAACGGATCGTAGAATCGGATGGCGCGTGGTAAATCGTTAGTACCCAGCATCACATAAGAAAACATAAACCCTCCTTACTTATTGTTTCTGACAGCCTACAGGTGATTCTGACTGGTTCTGATGCTGCCCACGCAGTTTAAGCAGGCGGGAAACTGATATGATGACGGCTATACCGGCCAGCAGCGCCGCGCCGTGGAAAGCAATCCTGCCGCCGGCATGGAAGTAAACCCAGCGGGTCATTTCAATGCTAAGGGCAATTATGCCGAGCGCCAGAATATTCAGCGTGGCAGAAGCGGTGCCTTTTGGCAGGTTATGAGAAAAGAGCGTGAAGCGAAACAGCACCGGATAGAGCAGTCCAATACCCAGGGCATAAAAGCTCGTTCCCAGTACTGACCATAGCCAGACGTGTGGCCATATCAGGTTGCCGACCAGCAAAGCCAGCAAGCCAGCAAACTGTATCGGGACAGTACCCCAGATAAAACGCGGTGAAGTCGGGTCTTTGATAAAATTCGCTACGATCGCACTGGCGATAATGATCCCACTAAACACGGGCACCTGTGTCCAGGCATAGGTACCGGGAGACATACCCCCGTGCTCAATCAGGATCACGGGGGAGAGCGCCACCCAGGTGATGATAGGCAGGTTACCAAAAGCGACTGCCAGTGAGCCGGTCAGCACCACTGGATGGCGAAATGCCGCGATGAAATCTGACAGCACTTCACCCGGTTTGAATTCTCTTCCCTGAGATATAACTGTTTCCGGCATTTTGAACAGTAGTAAGAACCATGCTACCAGACCAAACACACCGATGATGGCAAAGAGCAGTTTCCAGTGAATGAACGCCATCAGCGCAGCGCCGGCCACCGGCCCGATAACCGGGGCGAGCAGAACAACAGAGGTCAGCGCAGCCATGATCCTGATGGAATCCTTTTCATCAAAGGCCTCCTGTATTGATACATAACCCACGGTGGAGATGAAGCAGATACTGGTTCCCTGTATAAAACGGGCAATAAAATACTGTTCGATCGAGGTGACAAACAGCATGCTCAGGCATGCCAGGGCAAAGATGATTGCACCAGTGAGCAGGACGGGGCGGCGACCAATCCGGTCGGAGAGAGGTCCCAGGAGCCACTGGAGCGCCAGTCCGCCTGCCATATACAAACTGACTGATACTGGAGCCAGCGTAACATCCGCCTGTAACTCATTTATAATGTTAATGACGCCCGGCTGAATAAGGTCCGTTGTCAGGTAGGCTGAAAAATCGTAGATGATCATCGCCAGTGGAAATAATAGTATGCTGCCATACCTGCTAAGGCTCCCCAAAAATGGCTTCATAAACGGGTTCTCCGTTTTTATTATTGAATGGTTATTATCAACTTAGATCGTGCAGTTCCTTATCCATCGCAGGAGTCAGTCTGAGATCAAGAAATGCTACCTCCAATCCCTTGCGCTGAGGTGTACAACACATGATGCCCGTTTTGACAGGGCCCGTAGGGAAATGGCATAAGCGAAGTAATGGCCAGTGCTGTCCATCTGAGGAGTACTGCAGTCGTAACGCATCTTTTTTACGGGTCAGACGCAGCCAGAATTCCTTCGGATCCCCAGGAAAGAGTCCTGTAGCCCAGTCGGAATATCCCTGCGTGAGTACACTCCCGATTGCAGGTGCTCCATCGTTGAATTCGATGCCAGCTTTGAGCCAGTGCTGTTCGTCAGAGATAATCATAATTCCGGCCTGGTCATAGAGTGTGGTGAAGTCTGCACGGATCCTGACCTGAAAAGTAAAATCACCTGTTAAATCAGTAGTGTAGACGTGGCCGGTAAAACGCTCAAATCCGTACCAGGTACGGCACCAGAAATCAGTATGCTCATCTGTGATTACCGACAGGGCGTTATTTTCGTAGCACCATACGGCGGGCTCATTGAGCCATTCAAACTTGCAACTCATCATTGTTCTCCTGTCATTCGGAACGCAGCTAAAATGTCAGCTCCATCTCAAACTGGCATAACGGTTCAGCCTGATAACCCGCCGTAGTAAATAATGGTGCCAGCGTTTCTGGGATAGCGGCTGATGTACCTATGCCAGGCCATCTGGCATTGATTTTCTTCAGCATTGTTTTAGCCCGTCCCTGGTAACGATACGCCGGTTCAACAAACAGACAGCGGATCTGAGGTTGGCCCATGAACTCCGCGACAGCACACCATGCATGTTCGTTATCCCTGAGGATGTCGCAGGGAATAGTCAGGAGCGGCAGGGGACTGGCCAGCCAGGGAAGATCATCATCTGGCGCAGACCAGACGGTACGCAGGAAGTCGTCAACAGTCCTGGATTCCATATCCCCTGAAGGTATTTCCAGACGAGACTGTGGATCTCCCCGGTATTTACACAGATGTCGGCGTACCTGAAAACCGAGCGCGTGATAGAGAGCGATGGCCCGGGTATTTCCGCGCATCACTTCCAGCCTCACGCTGGATAACTTTTTCTCTTTTAAGGAGGTAAACAGAGGAGCAAGCATCTGTTTTGCCAGTCCCTGGCTCCGGTACTCGGGCAACACACCAAATGCCGCAAGACGTGCCTTGTCCATTCTTCGGGTTACGATGGCAATTGCCGCCGGGTTATCATTGACCAGCCAGACAAAGGAGTCTTCAAGGCTCAACCCTTCGGAAATGAAACGTGACGCAAACATTTCCGGGGGCAACGCAAACGGTGTCAATGATTCATCAAAGCTGTCTGCAAGAATACGGCACAGCTCCGTAATGCTGCATTCGATGGCTGGTACCGGAATAACGGTCATAGATAAAGCTCTCCATTGCGGTTACCGGGAGCTACAGGGGGAAAATATGCACCCTGTTTTCTCAGGCAGTGAAGCTGATTTTTACAGAGCGGGCACTGCGATCGCCCTCACCATGGTAAACAGCTTCGATATTGTTACCGTCCGGATCCAGAACAAAAGCGGCATAGTATCCGGGATGATAGGTTCGTTCGGCAGGTGCGCCGTTATCACGTCCGCCATGATTTAGTGCTGCGTGGTAAAACGCGTTCACCGATTCACGGTCTGCGGCCTGAAAGGCCAGATGGTGCCGTCCTGTAGGCACTCCGCCAGACTCCGAACTTATTACTGACGAAATGACCAGTTCGTCAGCCCAGATATAATCGTCATCGGTAATAACCATGGGGATCTTAAGTTCCGCCAGAACAGCAGTGTAAAACGTTTTGCTTGCGGCAAAGTCGTTTACCACGAGCTGGATATGGTCGATAAGTCTGCCACGATGCAGCGTATAGTTATCCATGGTTCATTTCCTTATTCAGATTCTGTCAGTCAGGTCTTTACCTGTGAAACTCAACAGAGGCACAACTCTACGTAATGCTTGTGTTGTTGAAAAAAAATACGTTAAGTTTTGTGCTCTGAACCCGACAGATATCAGAAAATCATTCCAGATTTGGTCTTTGTACAGAAATTGCTATTCCGTTATTCGCTTATGACCAGGCTCTCAATTGTCAGTTGTAATATAACGAGCAGGGATGAGATAAGAGCAAGCCATTTTACGGGGCGTAGTTTACGTTCAGGTATAGAGAGCGTGTGGAGTATGGCATGACGCTTCATTTTATTGAGTGGCATGCTGCCTCCTGAAAAGAGCCCCCTGCACAGGCTGCTAAACAATGAAAAAAGAATCATTCCACAACCAAGGCACTTATGAGTAAGGTTAATTGCCGTGGAGCTAACGTAACGGTCGAGGCGGTAAAAACAAGCCACAAGTGGCTAACCGTTTTCCTACCGAATTGACAGCGTCCTCCTGTAGAACTGTTCGTTTGTTAGCCAGAACAGGTTAACGGATAAAAACGGTATATCCATATCAAATAAGAGGTTGTTTAGCGTTTATTTAAAAAATACTAATCGAATAATGCGCGCTCGAATAATAACAAATTCGGAACTATCCAGAAATGCTAATTAATAGGTGCTTATGAGAACTGGAGAGATAACTCCTTCTGATGAGCCACAATGCAGTCTCATCCCGGTCAGGAGATTCTCAGGTTTAATAAGCATGATTAACCAGTACTGTAATGATGGCTCAACGTAAGACGCGTCAGTTTGCTGTTGACTCTCCTGTAAGGTAAGACTGTAAGGTCCACTTATTCATTCAGGGAGATAGTTACATGTATCAAATAGGGCTGTTTTCAAAGATCTGCCGTGTGACGATAAAAACGCTTCATTACTATAATGAAATCGGTTTACTTGTCCCTGCCTATATTAATCCTGAGAATGGTTATCGATTTTATACTTCTGATCAATTAATGAAATTCCATCAGATTGCGAGTTTACGTCAGCTTGGATTTACAATAACTGAAATAGTTACTCTTACTCAGGATGAAAATTCCTACCATATAATTGAACGGCGACGCCTTGAAATACAGAAACAAATTCGAGACATGAACGATATGCTCTCCCGAATTAACCACTATCTGCAACATAAAAAAAAGGAAAGAATTATGTTATATCAAGCTGTTTTGAAAGAGATCCCGGAATGTATTGTTTACTCCAAGCGTTTCATTGTTCCTGATTTTTCCTCTTATATCAAATTAATTCCGCCTATAGGACGAGAGGTTATGAAGGCAAATCCAGGTTTAACCTTAACTACCCCGGCTTATTGTTTCACTCTTTATCATGATAAAGAGTATAAAGAGAAAAGCATGGATGTGGAGTTCTGCGAAGCTGTTAATGATTTTGGTAAAAATGAAGGAAATATTATTTTCCAGATAATCCCTGCCATAACAGCTGTAACTGTAATACACAAGGGACCATATGATTCATTAAGAAATGCTTACATTTACCTTATGCAATGGGTTGAAGACAATGGTTACTTGTTAACAAATTCACCAAGGGAAAGCTACATCGACGGCATCTGGAACAAACAAGACTCCGCAGAGTGGATGACTGAAATACAGTTCCCTGTAGAGAAAGTTTAATCGAAATGCAGGCTGGCCCGGTTAAGGGCCACCTGCTGATAATCATTCAGATTGGAAATTCCCAGGCTGGCATTGTCGTCAGGTAACATTTTGCCTGCTTTTGTGCCCGACTTTTTGCCAGCAATCAAGGCAACCCTGTATCGCCTATGACCAGTGTTTAAGATTGCCGTTGCTGTCGCTGCAGTACGCACAATATTTATCACTGGCACTTTGTGCATCGGTTGAATACATCGCCATTCCGCAGGCCTGATTAAACCACTTGTGCTGTGTCATCATATGCTCCTTCAGTCAGTTGATTGTCTACTAAACATACAAACTTACTGCATGGTCTTTAACGGGTCAGATCAACAGCTCCTGATGGAACGGAACCACTATGAACATTGATTGAGCTCATTTACCCGATAAGCGCTATTTTGATAGGCTCGACTTAACTCGTTGACCATTTACAGGATTGTAACGTTGGAAATCTTTTTTTAACCCACTGAAAAGTATCTCTTAAATATTTTTCATACATAAAAATTCATGGTCCGTTCAGTACGGATCCGATTTTGTATGGGTTAAAAAAGGTACGTTATGAAAGTTACATGGACCGTCACGCCTGTGGGGTATCAGTGCATCGCGAAGCGGTGCCCTTCATGCAAAATTAAACGGGACTTCACGCCGTCAGGTGCTTTTCGGGTTAATTCTCAAAAGAAGTTGCTGGATGTATGGAGTATCTATAAATGCACACACTGCGATTACACCTGGAATATCTCCCTGTTTTCTCGTCTGCACGTCAGCAAAATTGACCGCCAGCTTTATCATCGGCTGATGAGCAACGATGCCGCCACGGTTCAACATTTTGCCTGTGATATCGCGACGCTGAAGCGGAACAACGCCGAGCTATCGGGTCGGCCTGATTTTCACGTTCAGGAGCGCTGGCCGTTAAGCATCACCGCCCACCAGCGGATCCACGTTAGTGTCAGGATCTCTCGTTCATTCCAGGTAAGTCTGCTGTCGATTTTGAAGCAGCAGCTCATGCTGAGCGCTGGTGAGATTCAGAGAAGGGTGGAAGCAGGGCAGATCGGCGGCGTTACGATGAAGATGCTTAAATCGAGAAAGCTGAAGGCTGGGGATTATAAGTTCCAACTATCTCTGGATGCGTTGTATGCCAGACGAAGGATCACTCTGAAACAACGATGAAAGTAAGAAGCTCACCTTGAGGTTGTTGGTATATAAATATCGTGGCCTTTCAAAGTAGTGAACAAAATACCAATAAAAAAGGTGAGCTTCAGCTTTTAATCATCAATCACCACTATCTGGATAGGCCTCCAAACAAAGTAAGAGAGGAGAAGGCTAAACTTACTCGCCTACTCAGGTAACAAGAGCGCTTTGTTAGCAGTACGCTCAACGCTGTAAATTCCAGAATGGCATTTTTTACAATGCTTGTTACCGACGTAATCTTCACTACAAAGAACGCAGAACCAGTGGGTAGGCGGGCTGGTCGAGGTATCGATCGCATAAGTGATCTGCCGCAATTTTTTAATACGGGCAGCTTCCTTCTCCATTGGGTCCACCCAGGCGCACTTCATTAGTTTATGGTGAGATATCGAGTGCTGAATATGCTCAAACCAAGGGCCTTCTTTCTCATCCCCTTTATGTAATATTAGCCTGCAGCCACAGCTGGCGCATGTCCAGTGCTCGTTGGTATTGGAGGCTTCAGCGGCTTCCTTAGCAGTGACATACTTGTTGTATATGTTGTTTGCCAGAAAGCATTTCAGTATGCGCATCCCGTCACCTCCGCAGTCTGGTCTGCTGCACTGGAGTGCGCCCGGCTGTAATCACCGGTGCGGCAGGTCATGCAGTACCGTTCGCCGTAGTAATCGCTGTCGCAGCCAGAACAGTGCCATTCGGCCTTGCGCACCAGCGGTAAGACATCCGGCACATAGCGACGCAGCATGCGCACCCGCCTGGCTTCCTTAGACTCAGGGCGTACATAGGGACAATGGTGGCGTCCGTTCTCCGTCAGGTTTTCCCATGTGTGCTCAAACCACGGGCGGTTAGTACCCCATTCAGGATGGAATAACAGAGCGCTGCCGCAGAGGTGGCAGGTGTAGCGGTCATAAGGGTGAAGCTGTGCAGTGGTTGCGCCCGTGAGACGCTGATTGCCGTCAAGGCCGATAAAGGATTTGGCGTATATCGTCATAGTATTAGTCCTTTGCCGTATGACGCGCAGAGCTAAGCCGTCCCGAGGAGGGCAGCAGTGGAGGTCATACGACTGGTGGTGTTAAATCAGATGGGGAATGTGATTGCGTTCGACAGGTTATTGACGGGACTGTGCAATGCGTTGCTGTAGCCAGGCTTCCACTTCGCTCTGAAGCCAGCGAGAACTTCTGCCCAGCTTAATGGGCTTTGGGAACGCCCCGTCTTTAATCAGTTTGTAGAACCATTTGTCCGTTAAGCCAGTGAGTTGTGTGATAAACGCCATATCGACAAATTTGTCGGTAAGAAGGCTGGCAGGTGTGGTCATCGTTTTTCTCCTTGAGTGAATGGGAGAAGGAGCCTGGTACGGTGAACGCAGACTCCTTCAAACGATGTGGCACCGGCGTAATTTTTAACTGGCTTTTCGCCGCCTGCCTGCTGTCCGTGGCGCAGGAATATTACTCAACTGGCAGATAACCCCCAGGCTTTTCTGTGCCTGCTTGCTGAGGTAGCTCAGGATGTACTGCATACCTCTGCGGCCCCTGGCATCGTCATAAGAGGTCACCCGTTCTCCTCGCACGCGATAATGTTCTTTAGGCTCACAACGGTGCGTGTGTCCTTCTCCCCATGTCACATACTTCCAAGTGTCCCTGAGTGCTTCAAAGACAGTCCAGACCTGGCGATGCTTCTGACCGTTGAGGTAAAACGCGGCGTGGATGTGAAAACCATGCTGTTCGGTTTGTTCCAGTACCCATGCGTAACCCACCAGCCCGTTGATATCCCCGCTGCGTTGAATCAGTAACGTGATATCCGCTACTGTCGAATGAATATCTCCCTGACCATGTGAATCGCTGTCCTGAAGGTAAGAGAAGTCCACCCGTAGCATCAACAGCTTGGAATAACGCTCAAATAACTGGTCCTGATGGCGTCGTAGCTTTCGGTTTAGGGCTGTGTGCTGAACGTAACTGAGATTGATATCGGTCGTGTCGTGGTAGCTCATGTCTGATTCTCCATGTGAGTGTAATCGTCATGGGAATGGACACTGGCGTCAGTTTTGAAATGGGTGCAGGAGAGCGGTAAGTATCGCGGTACCCTGATGATTGCCGTGCCAGGGCATCGCTCATGGGAGTGGAGGGCTACGAAAATGCTTCTCTATAAAATATCATTTTATTCCTTAATTAATTGATTTCGGCCCCATGCTCATGCACTTCAAGGAAGGAGCATTTGCTCATCTCATTGCGTTGACCTTGTCGGCACCTTCGCCAATTTTGACCAGATGATTTTTAAATTATCTTACCAACTACAGACTCTTCCCAGGACCTGACTCAGCAGCATAAGAGAGACGAGTCTAAGCCGCTCTTCGTTATACTGCTGTGATAAATAGGCCAGAAAGAGGCGGAGAAGGCAGTTTGCAGAGCATTTTGGGCATAAAACCCAGTATTAACGGCTAATGAAAGTGAGAAAAATAATTAAAAAACGACGATATACATCATAAAAGACGACGATTTATTGTATTAAAATCGAGCCATTTCATACTAAAAAACAAACATGATAAACGTCAAAATTCGTATAGTTTAAGTGTGAGAATTGTGTGATCGGACGAGTGACAATTTCGATGTTGCAGCGAGTTGGGAGGAGCGAGGGATGGCAGGCCTGAAGGATGACTTTAGAGTGTTTGACTTACGCCGGGAAGATCTGGCCTATGAGAGTCCTAACCAAAGGTGGGGGGAAATCAGCCATCAATATTTCTTTGTTGGGTTCGAGCGTCTGGAGGAGGATGAAAGGCCAGATAAGGAAGAAAAATCCAAAGCTAGCTTCAGGATGTTCGATATGCTGGACAAACTTTATCTGAACCAGGCGACCAGCGATGGGCAAGAGTTTAGAAGACCGAAGATGAAGTTTCGTGATTCTCAGCCAATCCACAGCGAACAGTTAGAGAAAAAGTGGAGAGATGCGCTTTTAAAAGCGATATCTGATAAAGAAAAGGCATTATCTTATCTCTGCGAGAACTATCGGAACGTTGTAAGAAAGCATCGTCAGGTTGAAATGTTGACTCTGAGTTTCTATTTACCTCTTGATAAAGGGGAGAAGATGCGGAACATACGGATTAAAAAAGATGACTCTCGTTTCAGACTACAACTCGCTGAACTTGAACGACGCTTTACCTTGATGAGGAAAAGGATAAATGCGGATCCGCTTTATAAAGCCGCCTGTGGTTATTCGCGAGTGATACTGATAAATGCTAGATTTGAGCCTTTCTATCTGGTGAATTTCTTTTTCAAAAAGCATCCAGACAGTCGGATAGACAGCTTTGTCTCATTAGACATTTACAGGAAATGGGTGCAATCGGGTAAGAAAGAAAACAAATCTGGTGAGCAGGTTGGATATTATTGCTTTAAGGATGCTTCCCGGCCACCTGTTCCAGAAAACAGTGGGCTATTTATTCGCAGGCCAGACCGAGTAACCGATGTTGGTCAATTTTCAGACCCAATCTCGTTGGTCTTATCAGAAGAAAGGAAATTCGAAAACAACCGCAAAGATTATCTGGCTTTCTTTCGCCTTCAGGCCCAAATCTATAATGTTATTCCAGGTGCACGAACCCTGACATGTTCTGACAATTTTACCTACATCAACGCAGCCGAGAAGAAACGCAGAAAAGCCAAAAAAGAAGACCTGAAGAAGAAATCCAAAACAGCATTCCCTATCACTGAAACTTCAGCTGTACCCGGAAATGATCTCTATGATAAAGAGGGCTCTCCCGAGTTGCTTTACCTGTTCGACGAATTTAATGATGACCTGCCTTCAAACCTTGAGGAGCATGTCTACGGGATTTTAAAAGAGGAGAAGCCGTAACAATACTTTGTGTGGCAGTTGAACGACGTCAGAAAATGAACCAGTGGCTATGGTTTCTCAGGCAAATGCGGTACATAGTTGCAAACTTAAACAGCCACCAGGTATCATTCAAGTCATGTTACTGGATAGTTCAACGTCTGCTATGAGCGAAGAGCGGACATTATGCTGCATTCATTAGATGAATCCCAAAGGGTAATAGTTGGTAGCTGAACATGAGGAACTTGCTAATAATAATTGGCTGGTTAAATCCCCGACATTATTAAAAGATTATGTGAAAAAATCAAATACACTCTTTTAGAAATCCTACTTTATCTGCCTGTTTTTTACGATAGACTATGAGGATAGTCAGGAATGTAGTCATTCAATAAAAACGCTTTATTATATAACGCATATGGAGAGAAAATGACTTTAATATTAGCAATGTTTTTGTTCTCCCTTACCATGTCAATTTCTCCAGGGCCAGTCAATATGGTCATTATATCATCTGGAGCGAGCTATGGATTCAGAAGAACTTTCCCATTCGTCTCAGGTGCTACAATAGGATTTACTCTATTACTTATAGTCATTGGTTTTGGGTTCTACGCTTCCATTGAGAAATATCCACTTTTCTTCAAATATCTCAACGTGGCTGGCTCAGCTTTTATAATATACATAGGTTATAAGATAGCATCATCAAGATCTGAGTTATCATTAACAAAATCAGAGGCGCCTAGTTTCACTCAGGGTTTTTTACTTCAATGGCTCAACCCAAAAGCCTGGATTGCCTGCGCATCCGGAGTGGTATTATTTTCTGAACCATCAAATAACACTTCGTTAATAATCTTCATAATAATATATTTTATCGTTTGCTACCTCTCTTTAGCTGCATGGGCTGTCCTTGGAAAGAACATCTCAACATTGCTTAATAGCATTGGACGCATCCGTGCATTTAATTTCTGCATGGGTGGGATACTGATTACCACTGCCTTCTACATGTTTCTGGCTCAATAAGCCACTTTCCCTTACTGGCTGGAATTGATCTTTTACATTATTGAAGCCTTAAATTAATCATAATATTTTGAATTCAAAGGAGTTGTAAATATTATTAATTAACGTGTAAGCGACACTGTTGGTAGATATATTAGAAGGCCAGGTTGCATAGACTTTTAGTGGTTCCAATGACCAGTCAGGGAGAACCAACTGTATTTCATCTCGCTTAATATCCTCTTTGCTGAGATAGCAAGGAGGGGCTGCGATTCCAACCTGATGTTTTGCTAGAGTGTAGGCAGCCTCGACATTATCAACGTACACCGTTGGCGTATACTTAATTAAAGCTATCTCTCCATTTTTGTGCCTGAACTCTCGACTGCCCTTCAGCATGCTCAGACCAATCCAGGGCATTTTTTCTAAGTCATTAGGATGGTTGATAGGCTGATAATTGCTAAGAAGTTTCTTTGAAGCAACAACGTGTCGGGGTAATACAAAAAGATGCCGTGCTTTGAGTGTGCTGTCGGGCAGTTCGCCAATTCGAAATGCAACATCTATACTATCGGCAATAATATCTTTACGAGTGTCGCTATAAGAAATACTCAGGGAAACGTCCGGATGTTCCTTTATAAATCCTGCAAGATGACGAGTAAAAACACTATTTATAAAAACTGCAGGAATTGACAGATTCAGCTTATTACTTGTTGAAATAGAACGCTGTTTAAACTCGATAAACCCCTTTTCATACAGTTCTAGCATAGAGTTTGCAGTTTCGAGCAAACTTGCCCCATCATGGGTCAGCGATAATTTTCGCGTGTTTCTGTATAGCAAAGCACTTCCCAGATTTCTCTCCAGCTTAGACAGATGTGTGCTTGCTGTCGCGGTAGTGAGCCCTAAAGCGTCTGCGCCACCTGAAATCGATCCAGCTTGTACAATTTTTGCAAAAACAATCAGGTAACGGATATCATCAATCATTACTATTCCTGAGTTCACTCATTAACTTTAAGCGTGAGAGTTGTTCTATCAGCCATAAAACTATCATGTTTTTATTTACCGCCAAAGTTCCTTTTTTTATCGAAGATTCCCAAAGTTGGAAACCTGAACATTGAAAAATATAATTAGTAATGAGAGGTAATGACCTGCTCCCCGCAAACTAACATAGCACGATGTTAGCAATGTCCGCTCCTGGCACCTAGCGGACAGAAAGCAAGGTCCCAAAGTCCGCTATGAGCGAGAAGCAGAAATTGCCGCTAAAAAGCTGACTACCGATACCGTGTCGATTCATATCAGCCAGGATGAGACTGTTCCACTTATATCTCTTGGCCTAAGGAACAACTAAGTCAGCCTGTTTAAAGTGCAATCACCATTCGGCTTTACAGGACTGCAACATGCTAACTGACTCCAGAACCTCATGGCTCAATAAAGTGCCTGAAGTGACGCTTTTCTTCTGGCTCATCAAAATGATGTCCACTACCGTGGGCGAAACGGCTGCCGATTTTCTGAATATGGATCTCGGCTGGGGATTGACCAACACCACTGTGCTTACCGGGGGATTATTCGTGATTGCACTGGCTCTCCAGTTGCGGGCCACGCGCTATGTCCCGGCACTTTACTGGGCAACGGTGTTGCTAATCAGCGTGTTTGGCACGCTGGTGACCGATAATCTGACCGACCGCTTTGGCGTGCCTCTGGCTTTCTCCACTGGTTTGTTTGGTGCGTTTCTGAGCCTGACCTTTGTACTCTGGTTTAACGAAGAGAGAACGCTGTCAATCCACAGTATCACTACCCGCAAACGTGAGCTGTTCTACTGGGTAGCGATCCTGTTTACCTTTTCACTAGGCACCGCTGCGGGTGACTGGGCGGCGGAAGGCCTGAATCTTGGTTATTTCAACGCTGCCACACTCTTCGGCGCATTGATCCTTCTGACCGCTCTCGCCTTTTATCTGTTCAGGGCGAACAGCGTGGCCTGCTTCTGGATTGCTTATATTCTGACGCGTCCATTTGGTGCCTCTTGCGGTGATTTACTGTCGCAGTCCCCGGTAAACGGCGGTGTGGGTTTGGGCACGACTGGGACCAGCATCCTGTTTTTGCTAACCATTATCAGTCTGGTTGGCTACCTGACTTTTCGCAATAGCATGGAAATACAGGAGAAATAGCCGCAAATTGCTCAGGGCGGTTCTTGCGTTTATGCTTACTCAGGCGCGGCCAAACGGGTTATTAAAACGATGAGAATTTTACTGGTTGAAGATGATCTGATGGTGGGGAATGCGATGGTGGATTCGCTGCGCGATGCCTCGTATGCTGCGGATTGGGTTCAGAATGGCAATGATGCTGTGACCAGTTGCCTGACACAGCATTACGACATTGTTATTCTCGACCTTGGGCTACCCGGCCAGGATGGCTTCAGCGTCCTGAGTGCATTGCGCCGTAAGGGCTCCTCCGTGCCGGTAATGATTGTCACCGCGCGGGATGCCCTGCCAGACCGTTTACATGGGCTGGATAGCGGTGCGGATGATTATCTGATCAAACCGTTTGAGTTCAGCGAACTGCTCGCACGAATCCGCGCGGTGCTGCGTCGGCATAATGGCAATGGTGAACGTCTGTTGAGTAACGGGGTTCTAAGCCTGAATCCGGTCAGCCATGAAGTATGTTTGCTTGCCAGCGATGAACGTTTTTTACTCTCTAACCGCGAATATGCTCTGCTGGAAGCGCTGATGCGGCGGCCGGGAGGCATTCTCTCCCGTAGCGATCTGGAAGAGCGCATTTATGGCTGGGGCGAAGAAGTAGAAAGCAATGCCATAGAGTTTTTCATCCACGCGCTGCGTAAAAAACTGGGCAAGGATGCCATCAAAAATGTCAGAGGCGTTGGATGGCTGGTTTCCAGAAGCAAGTGATAAATTCCCTGAAGTTTCGGCTCTCGGTAGCCCTGAGCATCGCCATTTTATTTACTGCCATCATTTCCTGCGGCCTCACCTTCTATTTTGCACTAGACGAAGCCCACGAACTGCAGGACAACACCCTCACTCAAATCGCCAGCGTGCTCCAATACAACCCGGACATACAGAATGCTATCCAGTCCCTGGATAGCGATAAAGATTCCCGCGTGGAGGTTGAGTTCATCTCCGCAAACGGCAGTGCTTTGCAGCCCCGAGGGTTCACCTTTCAGTTGGCTCCCCCCATACGCGAAGGCTTTCAGGACGTTAATGCCGGCGGAGAGTCGTTTCGCGTACTGGTCCACCGTCTTTCACCCATGCTGCTGGTTGCCATTGGTCAGCAACGTGACGTACGTGACGAAATCTCGTTTGAAAGCGCACTGCGCACGCTGATCCCTCTCAGTCTCCTGTTGCCAGTATTGTTGCTGGTCGCGACTGATCTGATCCGTAAAGCGTTTCGCCCCGTTTCACGCCTTGCCGATGAGGTACATCAGCGTGACGAACGTGATTTAACGCCGTTCACCGAAGATAACATACCCGATGAGATCCGCCCGTTTGTCAGCGGTATCAATAAGTTGTTGCATAAAGTGGATGAAGCAATGCAGACGCAGAAGCGTTTTATCGCCGATGCGGCTCATGAGTTACGCACCCCGTTAACGGCACTGTCGCTGCAGGCGGAGCGGTTGTCGGCCAGCGCAATGTCGCCCGAAGCGCAATCCCGTCTGAACAATCTTCAACAAGGGTTAAGCCGAACCAAAAAATTGTTAGACCAGCTTTTGCTGCTTGCCCGTGAACAGCAAAACACCTCGCACGAAAGCCATCAGCCACTTCACATTCCGCTGCTGTTCAGGGAGGTGATTGAATCCCTGTACCCACTGGCGCTTGAAAAAAATATCGATATCGGCGTACTGGAAACCGACAGTGCCAGTCAGCAGGTTATCACTGACAAACACACACTCATCATTGCCGTAAAAAATCTGGTGGAAAATGCTATCCGCTACATCCCTGAAAACGGGCAGATTGATCTCAGCGTGACGGTAACGCCGCACGAAGCAGTTATTAATATTGAAGATAACGGCCCCGGAATTGCTGCTGCCGAAAGGACGCGTGTGTTCGACGCATTTTATCGGCCCGAAGGCATGACCCAGCCCGGCTCCGGGCTGGGTTTATCGATAGTCAAAGCCTGCGTCACCCGCCTGGGCGGCGACATCACATTGCTTCCTGCCCGCCAGTTTCCCTCGGGTGTTCTGGCTCGCATCGTCCTGCCACTGTGCTCTGTTCGATGACATGCAGATGAAAACAATGTTCTTACTTGGGATCGTTTTTATTCTGCTGATATTCTGCCAGCACTCCGACCTCTGCCAGGATGCTGCACATTATTTGCAGGAGATGATTTTTTACTTGAGCCACCGGTTTTATGAGACGATAATTTAAGTAGCTCACAGCTGGTCTCATAGTTTATGCTTTGAGCATGTAGATGCATGATTTTACGGTCTGTCCGGAAGAAGTAGTTACTTCTACTGGTACCCGTTCATACTCAAAACCTTCGAACTCATCGAGTATGTGCCAGTGAAGATGCAAATTTTCTGACGTGAAAATAAAACCCTGTACACGATTACCGGAATCATCCAACACGATCCCCGGATATCCCATCTCTGTACCCCAACCTTTATCTAATAACGAACCACCCACGTGGCCTTCCTGCCATGTCCCCCCAATCTTTTCAAGAATATGAGCATTAGGTCGGCCAGGCCCCAGGGTCCCGTAAACAAACAAGCTTTCCATCATTCCTCCGATTGTCGCAAAGCCAATGTGAATGTTCAGTGTGCTAATTTTGATTTTCGGACTCAGGCCTGACAAATCATTTGTTCTCACAATACGCGTGATTTAAAATCACACGTATGATATTTGATCGCCTCCCCCCATTGCAGACTCTGCGTGCTTTTGAAGCCACAGCACGTCTCTCTAGTATGACACTGGCTGCAACAGAGCTGCACGTAACGCATGGCGCGATAAGCCGGCAAATCCGGAAGCTTGAAGAGCATCTGGGGTTAAAACTATTTTTCAGGCTGACCCGACAGATAATACTGACTCAGGAAGGTGCTGAATATCATCGCATTGTTACCCGCCTTCTGAGTGAGTTAATGATGGAATCTGAGCGTCTGCGCGGAAGGAACCCTGCCAAAAGTTTACGTGTCAGTACAACGGTTTCATTTGCCAGCAAATGGTTGGCACCCCGTCTGAGCCGCTTCAGGCAGAGATATCCAGAATTTGATATTCAGCTGGATGTTACTGACAGTAATGTGGATCTAAATGATGGTCAGGTAGATGCAGCCATTCGTTACGGTCTTGGCCATTACCGCGACGTTTCGTATGAGCGTATCTTCGATGAAACAGTTACTCCCGTCTGTAGCCCGGGTTTTCTTAAAGAACATAATGGTCTGACAGAAATTAAGGAGCTTTCAAACTGCATTCTTCTTCATGAATACAGAATGCTGGCGAACTGGGAGGCATGGTTTGAAATGGCCGGAGAAAAAAATTTTTGCTGCCATCATGGCCCCTTATGGACCCTTGGCAGCATGGCGACTGAGGCCGCTATACGTGGCGAAGGTGTGGCTCTTGGACGCAGTGTTCTGGTTGCAGATGATGTAGCAGCTGGAAGGCTTGTTGTTCCGTTTCCGCAATACAAACTCAAGGCTGAGCGGGGATATGATTTAGTTTATCGCTCGGATAATCAGGATTCATTTAAAATACGAATTCTGAGACAGTGGCTCTCTGAAGAAATGAGCTTGCTGGACGATTCAATGACCATCTAAAGATGGTCTGCTTCCGGCATGCAGCGGACAGCCTGGTTGGTCATCAGAGCTACCATTCGCGAGGTGCGGTCATAGATATACTGGGAGAAAGCAGTAGGATAATTAACCTGGTTCAGCACTTCTCAATTACCCATTAAGGCGTGCCTTAAGCCCTCGTTCGGTCTGGCAGTACTCCTCGGATTGCTCACTTTTCGCAAGCAAAAATATTACTTTGAAAGTCATAACAATAGTAAAACGGTACAGTTCAGGTCGCTGGCAGCAAAGACGGTTGTCTTAATTGATGGCTACAGATTCTTTTTTGAGAAAGCCAGTGACTTGCTGAATATTCAGAAGCGCATATGACTTTAACTGGTCTACTTTCAATTTTATTAACCAGATATTTGGCGTCTTTGATCGGATGAAGTCTATCGTCCTTGTATATTGGGCTGGTAGAAACAACTTCCGCCATCATATTTAACGGCCCAGCGTGCAGTTTAAGCAGGTATATATCTTTTTTTACCATATATATAACATCGCAAACTATCCATTCCATAGAATCACTCCAGATAAAATGACAACTAAGAATTGACCAACAGAATGTTCCTGTAAAGGTCAGCAACAATCATATAAGATAAATATATGAAACCGGTCACAGTTTTAATCTTTTTCGTACTGATCCAGAGCAGAGTGGTATGTGTTTTTGGTGGCTTCAGCTTGGATTGAAGCAGATTCTATCACAAGGCAGGCAGATAGCAGCATGTCCGCTTTTGGCACAAAGCGGACATTTATTACCTTTAAGTATAGCCTGTCTATTTAACCAATCTTCCAGCTTCAGGCCCGGTACCCTCCCAAACTCTCGCGTATTATTCGTCACCAGTACCGCGCCGACCGCAATGGCATGTCCGGCAATCGCCGTGTCGCTCGGACCGATCGGCGTCCCGGCGAGGAGCTGAGCCATATTTATCTCCGTGGTCGCATCCACCGCTGCGCGATCCCAGGGCAGGACGACATCGAGACTGGCGCAGATAGCGTCAGCCAGCTGCTGCACGTGAAGCGACTGCCAGGGTACGCCAGCCATCATGATGCGCTGTAGATCGGCCTCGCTGCGAATATTCATCAGTCGGCAGTATTCCTGGTTCTCGGCCAAGGAGCCCCCGAGGTCATACCAATTTCCACGGTTCGCCTCTCTGCTGAATTTTTCCGGAACCAATTTCTGTCAAAGTAGGATCAGCTTCTCTGTAATATTAAGTGATTCGGTTAGCTGAGCGTATTGAGGATAAAGTGGCCCGGCATTCTGCTGCGCCTGTTCTGGAGGTACTGGTCCGGAGAGGATGGCCGTTATTGAACTGCTCAGATGAAAGGTTGTGGTTTCACCGTCTGAAAAGCAATAAACTGCAATGCATAACGTCTGATAAAAGTCTGTAATCTATAATCTGTCAGGCAGATAAATATCATCGGACATCTTTCATAAACTGATTGTTTTCAGAGGTAACATGCAGCCTCCCGACCTTCCAGGAAATGAAGAAGAAAGGCTTAAATCGCTTTATGTTACGGGGCTTCTCGATACCCGCGACGATGAGCGTTTTGAACGACTAACCCGCCTGGCCAGACGCATTTTTCAGGTGCCAGTGGCACTGATTAGCCTTCTGGATCGCGATCGTCAGTGGTTGCTGGCATGTGAAGGGCTTGGTATTCGCGAAACCCCCCGTAACATTTCGTTTTGCGGGCATGCCATTCTGCATGAGGGGCCTTTCATCATTCTTGATGCAGCAGCCGATAAGCGGTTCCACGACAATCCCCTGGTCACCGGTGAGCCCTATATCCGGTTCTATGCAGGACAGCCGGTTAGCCTGCCTGACGGCACGGTGGCCGGCACGCTGTGCCTGATCCACACTTCTCCCCGTACCTTTTCAGAGGATGACATTGCGTCACTCCGGGATCTGGCCTGCATTGTCGAGGATGAATTCCAGGCCATAAGCATGGCAATGACGGACAGCCTGACGGGCATTCCCAACCGGCGTGGGTTTTACAGTGCAGGAGAAAAAGTATTCCGCTCGATGAACCAGCATAATGCGACGTTCAGTCTTATCTATTTTGATCTGGATAAGTTCAAGCCGATTAACGATCTCTGGGGACACGCTGAGGGTGACGAGGTTCTTAAGATATTTGCAGCCTCTTTATATCAGCATCTTGAACCGGGAGAAATTGCAGGCCGTATCGGCGGCGATGAATTTGTCGCACTTATTCGGCGAAACGGAAACACCCAGTCTTTTCTGAACGCGCTGAGTGCGAGTCTGGAGTACCATAATGAAACGTCAGGCAAACCCTACTATATCAATTATTCTTTTGGTGAGCTGATTAATAACGCAGACCAGTATGCGACGCTGGCGGAGATGATTGGTAAATGTGACGAAGTGATGTACCTAAAGAAAAAACGAAAAAATCTGTCACAGAAAACAGAACCGTGATACTTCCCTTCCCGGCTGAACTCTGGGCCCGGGGTTCAGGGGTACAGCAAAAAAGCATGATTTTTGATTTAAGAGCGCAGTATGGCTAACCCCAGAATTGGTCTTTTCGAATGTTTTTCTTGCAGGTGGACAGGCAGCTATGAGCGAGTAGCGGAAGCTCACAATTGTTATTACCGCGTAGGATGCATTACTAACGTTGCTATGTGTTAACGAACGGGGAGCGGGTCAAGCTAATCGAAAATGCAGGTCGAACCGATTTCAATTACAGGTCACAACATTTATGCTGCTGCAATTGTTGGCAGAAATAAGTTGGCAAGCTCGATCTCGAAGGGGTGGACTGGAAAAAAAGCTGGTTGAGGTGGATTAAAATGGCTATGGAAGTTCACGGATTTATTATTTCGTCTCCGTTCGTGTTCGTCTGCGATGATAAGGTTTATAGCAGCCAATCGGGAAAAAACTGGACGGGCATATTTAGCCGTTACGGTACGCAAGCCTGGGGGAATGATACCTATGCTTCCCAGCGCGTTGAGCGGGATTGCCCGCCAAATCGTAACGAAGAAGTTCGTTTGGCTTTCCGTGGCGCAGTTATGCGCCACTTCAAGCTGAACTACACTCAAATCGAGGCATTCTTCCAGCGTCAGATCGACGAGGACAAGCAAATCCTGGTCGAAGGAAATTCGGTTAAACGCCATGTGGTTGGCCGTAGCAGCTACAACACAGGCAGTAGCTGCACGACTATATCTGCACCCGCGCCCGCTCCAGCCAAAAAGGAATCCCCCCATCCAGCGCTTAAACATGGTTGCCCAGCAAGTCGCCTGGAAGAATTCCTGACCTGGGAAAAAGCGCACCTTGGGATTTTGAATCGTGTCAAAATGCCCCAGCGCGTTGCCATGTTCCTGGGAACCTGGGAAGAACCGAAAGCGGTCGAACCTGAACCCCAGGCTGAAGAACCTCGGGCCGAACGGTCGCTGGTTGAAGAACGCGAACACAAAGAAGATGTACCCTTCTATGGCCGTCGCCGTCGTGATCAGGGGAAATTCCGTGAAGATGTGATGCTTAACTGCGGTGGCCGTTTTGTCTACACAAATGCCATTGCGGTACGCTGCGAAGCCGCACACCTTAAAGCCCACGCTCGCAAAGGTGGCGCGAGCTTTAAAAACGGTCTGCTGCTGCGCGCTGATATCCACAAGCTCTTTGACGCGGGACTATGCGCCATCGATCCGCGCACGCTTAAACTCTGGTTCGCGCCAGACTTGGTAAAAAAAGACGCAGATCTCGCGGCCATTGATGGGATAACGATGCGCAAAACGCAGCTCCCTATCAACAAAGACAACATCGAAGACCGCTGGGATGCCTTCGTTAAGATCTTGCTGGCATGATTAACTGGTCACAAATGTCCACTCCTGGCACGAAGCAGACCCACATAACTAATTCACTAGCCTTCATTCAGTGTTCGCTTAAACCGATCGTCAGAGCTGAGATCTAAAATTTAGTCAGTTATATATCATCTTAATGAATTCCTTTACCTTTCTCTTCAACAGGCCATCTCCACCGGATGGCCTTTTTTATCCAGAGGCCAGCATGAAACATCTCTCGGGCTACGCCCTTATCCGCCGTCACCTGCGGCGCTATCCACGCTCACTACGACAACATTTGCTGAAAGAACTCAATCAGCTCGTCACGTACGAACCCGTGATTGGCATTATGGGTAAAACCGGCGTCGGTAAGTCCTCGCTGTGTAACGCGCTGTTCCGCAGTGAAGTCTGCGCAGTCAATGCGGTGGAAGCCTGCACCCGTCAGCCTCAACGGGTTCGTCTTCGCTTTGGCTCTCACTATTTGACGCTGATTGACCTGCCTGGTGTAGGAGAAAGCCTGCAACGTGATGATGAGTACCGCGAACTTTATCAGGAACTGATGCCACAGCTTGATATGGTGCTGTGGGTGTTAAAGGCGGATGACCGCGCCTTCTCGGTAGAGGAGCAGTTTTATCAGGCCGTTTTTGCCGGGTACAACGGGCCACTGCCTCCATTGATATGGGTACTGAATCAGGCGGACAAGACCGAACCGGCAGAGCAATGGAACTGGTCTTCCGCGCAACCCTCAGCGCTGCAGGCTGAACATATTGCTCAGAAACAACAGGCGGTCGCCCGCCAGCTGGGAATTGCAGAGCGTGATGTACTGGTCATCTCCGTCAGGGGGCGTTACCGGCTGTCGCGCCTGGTGGAGGCCATGATTACCCGTCTCCCAAAGCAGACCCGCAGCCCGCTGGTACCGCACCTTCAAACCGGCTATCGCACACAAGTCGTTATCAGCAGCTCCCGCACCGGCTTTGGCGAGGCGGTCGTGGAGGTGATTGACCGCATCATTGATTTGGCCCCGCTGCCGCAAGTTGCCCGCTCGGCCCTTCAGGCCGTGACGCATACCGTGGCCCGCGCCGCCCGCACGATCTGGTCCTACTTCTTCGGTTGACTTTCTCCGTACGTCCCACATTTCGATAAGTTTTTTCGTTCATACACGATCGAAATTCTCGATCGACCCGATCGGATATCTTCATTATCCAGGCGAAAAAACCGCTTATAAAATCCCCTGGCAGACATTCACTGAGTAAGCGCGACAGCGCACCTGTCGCATCACAAGGAGCAAATATGAACATGTTCTCTGCTGCCGCCGCCGTAATCACATTACTGGCAGGCCTCGTCTCATCTGCGGTAAGCGCAGAAAATGACGCCATCAAAGTCGATATCCAGAAAAGTGGCTGGGAGTGCAATGACTGTGTCTACGTCACTGTGACTGCCCGCACGGAGCGGATTCAGATAAAAAATATCGATGTAAACCGGGGCAAATGCCCGCAGCTGAAGCAGGGCGTGACCACCATTCAGGGTCAGAAGATGGAGGGGTGGTGGCCCAATAAAGACCCGTTCACGCCCCGTACGATGCAGTTTGCTGACAGTCTGACCTGGCGATTTGGCAACACGCTCTGGCAGAAGGGTATTACCTGCAATGTTATTGAAGCCCGGATATTCACTGACCTGGGCGTATTCACTTACAGCTGAAACCATGATGAAAATAAAACAAACGACCCAAAAGATTGTCTCGTTGCTGATACTGGCCTGCCTCGCAATGAGCGCCGATGTGTCTGCGGCACCCGCCGGGAATGAGTCCCGACTAATTACAGATGAGGCCGGATATCTGGTCTGCCATCGGTGTGGCCCGGAACACAAGGACAGCTATCTAATGGCGGAGTATCCTGCGGGCTCGCGGGAGAAATCCGTGAATTATCACCTGGTCCGGGATATGAGTCGCTACACCTTTCTGATGTCTTCGGATGCCCCGGCGACTGCGGCGAATCAGACGCCGGATTTCTGGTACATCGATAAGCAATCATCCACCCCGGCGCTGAACAGCATTGTCTTTGACGACGATAATTCGGCACTGTCATCCGCAGAGCACATCACCGTGACAGAGGCTGACGGCCAGACCCGGCTCAACGTTATCTGGGCGAACGGGAAGCGGAACATCTTCATTCTCGATAATCCTTAAACCCCATCAGATCAGCATCACACCCGACGCCCTGCTCATTCGAGTGGGGCGTTTTCTTTTGTGCCTTCAGATAAGGAAACAACCATGAAATTAGCCAGCCGTTTTGGTGCGGTGAACCTCGTTCGCCGTGACCGCCCGCTCACCCACGAGGAGCTGGCGCACTATGTGCCGAGCGTGTTCAGTGAAGACAAGCATGAATCCCGCTCAGAACGTTATTCATATATTCCGACCATCACCCTGCTTGAAAACCTGCAGCGTGAAGGGTTCCAGCCCTTCTTTGCCTGTCAGACCCGCGTGCGGGACCCCAGCAAACGTGAACACACCAAACACATGCTGCGCCTGCGCCGTGAAGGGCAAATCACCGGTAAGCAGGTGCCGGAAATTATCCTGCTGAATAGTCATGATGGGTCCAGTTCCTATCAGATGCTGCCGGGACTGTTTCGTGCTGTTTGTCAGAATGGGCTGATATGCGGGGAGAGTTTTGGAGAAGTACGTGTGCCGCATAAAGGCAACGTGGTGGAGAAAGTCATTGAAGGGGCTTATGAAGTGCTGGAGATATTTGACCGGGTGGAGGAGAAGCGCGATGCCATGCATTCACTCCTGCTACCGCCACCTGCTCAGCAGGCGATGGCGAAAGCGGCACTGACTTACCGTTTTGGGGAAGAGCATCAGCCGGTCACGGAGTCACAAATTCTTGCGCCACGCCGCTTGCAGGATGAGAGCAATGACCTGTGGACCACGTATCAGCGCATTCAGGAAAACCTGATTAAAGGCGGTCTGTCCGGTAGAACGACCAAAGGCAAACGGGCCCATACCCGCGCAGTGAAAGGCATCGATGGGGATGTGAAGCTCAATCGTGCCCTTTGGGTCATGGCTGAAAACATGCTGGAGCTCGCATCATGACCGCGCAGAAACAAAAGGGCCAGAGCCTGCTTCCGGCCGGACCTTTTACCCGCCAGCAGGCGGAGTACGTCAACGCGGCATACCAAAACATCTTCATCGAGGATGACCAGGGAAGCCATTTTCGGCTGGTCCTGCGCGATGCGGATGGCCGGATGGTTTGGCGAGCCTGGAACTTTGAACCGAAGGCCGGGACCGGGCTTAATGCGTACATCCGGGACTACGGCATCCTGCAGGGCCCTCTCAGCCGCCTGCCTTATTATCCACATTGCCACGCTTTCATTTTTCCCCTGACCCGCCAGCCTGAACCGCTGGCTTTTTTATTACCGGAGAAACCCATGAATGACACCACAACTGAACTCACCATTTCCGTCGCTGTTGTTGCCGATGAGTTACGCATCGGCTTCTGGCCGCAGCACTTTGGCTCCATCCCGCAGTGGATAACCCTTGAACCTCGCATTTTCGCCTGGATGGACCGGCTGTGTGTCGATTATCACGGCGGTATCTGGCGCTTTTCGACGCTCAGTAATGGAGGTGCTTTTATGGCTCCAGAGTCAGAGAGCGATGAGAAGTGGTCATTGTTCAACAACATGAACGGCAATGGCGCAGAGCTTACCAGTGAAGCTGCAGGGATAGTCGCGTGCCTGATGGCATACAGCCACCATGCCTGTCGTACCGAATGTGACGCGATGACTGAGCATTATTATCGCTTACGTGACTACGCGCTGAACCATCCGGAATGCAGCGCCATTATGCATCTCATTGACTGAGCATTATTATCGCTTACGTGACTACGCGCTGAACCATCCGGAATGCAGCGCCATTATGCATCTCATTGACTGAGGCATACCGAACATGAATACCGCAATATCCCCACCGTTATCGCAGCCTGAACTCTTTCCGGTGTCGGTCATGGCTCAGCATGGTTGCCTGCTCCCCGCGACATCCGGATTGACACCCTATGCCCAACGGACCATTCGCCGGGCTATCAACCTGCTGGATAAATATCTGCGCCAGCCCGGCATATCTTTTACCTCAAGTACTGCTGCCCGTGACTGGCTTCGGTTACAGCTGGCAGGACAAGAACGGGAAATGTTTATGGTGCTCTATCTTGATAATCAGCATCGTTTACTGGAGAGCGAAACGCTGTTTGCCGGTTCAGTTAACCATGTCCAGGTCCATCCCCGCGAAGTAGTGAAGTCAGCGCTTCGCTTAAATGCTGCAGCTGCCGTGCTGGCGCATAACCATCCATCCGGTGATCCCGAGCCCAGCCAATGCGATCGCAATATTACGGGCAGGCTTAAAGATGCCCTGGCACTGGTTGATGTGAACACGCTCGATCATCTGGTCATCGGCTCAGAGGGCATTGTGTCGTTCGCGGAGCGAGGCTGGATATGAAAATCATCAGTAAACGCCAGGCAATGACCCTGTACCGGCAACATCCTGGCTCCCGGCTGTTTCGCTTCAGTACAGGAAAATATAAATGGTCAGGCAGTATCTGCCATTATGCTGGCCGCGAGGTGGAAGATATACGCGGCGTTCTGGCCGTATTTGCTGAACGCCGTCAGGACCGCAATGGTCCCTATGTCATTCTTCGAAGTGTCACTCTCAATTAATCTTTCCCTTTAATCAGGAACAATAATGAACAATCACTCAGAATCTGGTGACAAGCCGGAGAATCCAGCCTGCCAGCAGTGGGGGCTAAAGAGTACGATCACCCCCTGTTTTGGAGCTCGTCTGGTACAGGAAGGCAGCCGGGTGCATTTTCTCGCTGACCGCGCCGGATTCAACGGTACTTTCAGCGACGAGCATGCGTTGCGCCTCGACCAGGCCTTTCCGTTGATACTCAAGCAGCTGGAGCTGATGCTCACCAGCGGAGAACTCTCCCCCCAGCATCAGCACTGTGTCACCCTATATTACAACGGGCTTACGTGCGAAGCCGATACACTTGGTAGTTGTGGCTACGTATACATCGCCATTTATCCCACTCAACGTTAATTACTTTCACGAGAGAAAAAATGAAATTTCTACCTGCAACAAATATGCGGGCGGCGAAGCCATGCCAGTCGCCTGTGACTATCTGGCAAATGCTGCTTGCACGCCTGCTGGAACAGCATTATGGCCTGACACTCAACGACACACCATTTAGTGATGAGACGGTAATTCAGGAACATATCGATGCCGGTATATCTTTGGCCGATGCTGTTAATTTTCTGGTGGAAAAGTACGGGCTGGTTCGTACCGATCGCAGAGGGTTTAGCTGGCAAGAACAAACGTCATATCTCACGATTATTGATATCATGAGGGCCCGCTGCGATCTGGGTTTATTAAATCATAATTAGTCTGATGCTAATGGTGTCGCTGCTTTCGCAGTATGCTTGCCATTTGCTATCATCTCGCTTCCTGCTGATTTATCGACAAAGGTAATTACTTGAATTCAAAGTCTCTGTGCTTTGGGGGTATCTTTGGGGGTATAAGTTAAGATATAACTTGAAAATTCTGTATTTTTCAGGTACTTGTTTGGTTTGTTCTACTCCCTTCGCCCGCTCCAATTTCAAGTCTCCTGAAGTCTACCCAACTCATTTTTACCTTGAAAAATCAGCGGTTATAGCTTTCTGTTAGTCTATTGAACTCCGACGGAGGACTCCACTTTGGTTGCCGGATCGGCGTTTTGCGCTGCTGGCGCTGGAGTCGTAGCGTTTAGTGATATTTTCGCACTTATCCTGTTTCCGCAGGATGAGTGATTTTACGCAACCGGCTCGCGCTGACTACGACCGATACCGCAGAGGCCGCGGCGGCGCTCCACAGCGCAACATGAATTGCCCTTTCATCTGCTGCCAGCAGAACGGCTACGGCGGCGGCTCCCAGGCACTGCCCGAAAGTGCGCATAATGGATAAAACACCGGACGCATAACTCGCGTGCTCACGAATAACGTTTGAGAGCATTTCCCGGTTATTGGGACTCTGAAAGCAGCCAAACCCTATTCCGCACACCAGACTTCGCAGACAGATATCCCACATTGAAGGGCTGGCGGGTAACGTCGCCAGCAGGATCAAACCGACGACAAATATTACCAGCCCCAGGGTGGATATCGCCGGGGCTGATATCGTGTCCGCCCAACGGCCTGCATGCGGCGCAATCAGCACGATCCCTAATGGCCACGGCGTAAACAGCAGGGCAGACACTACCGGACTGTAGCCGTATTCGCTCTGAAACAGGAAGGGTAGCGCAATAAAGGTGATCCCCTGGCTGACAAAAGCAATCATCGACGTGAAGGCCGCGAGGGTAAAACGTTCATTTTTAAACATGGTCGGCGGCAGTAAGGGATGACCCGTGCGGCGGATTTGCCAGATAAAAGCCATGCCGCTCAGCGCAGCGAGAGCCATCCAGCAAAGGCTGCCGAATTGATAAGTGGCGTTCTGTAGGCTGTTCGCCGCCATGATCGTCGAACCCAACAGCAGCGCCGACAATATGGCGCCCAGGGTGTCGAAGGGCGCCTGCATACGGATCGCATCCCGCGGCAGCGCTCTGACCGCCAGCAGTAAGGCGAGGGTGCCGGGAAGAACGTTTATCGCAAACAGCCATTGCCAGCTCAGGGTGTGAAGGATCGTACCACCCAATACCGGGCCGATAGCGGAGCTGGAGGCAATGAGCAGGGCATGGAACCCCAGAATGCGGCCAAGTAATCGTCCGGGAAATACGGACCTGAGTATTGCGGGGGCAATACTCAGCGTTGCCGCGCCGCCGATCCCCTGAAGCACGCGCATACCGATAAGCACTTCGGGCTTATTCGCCAGCGCGCAACCCAGTGATGTCAGGGTAAAGGTCGTCAGGCCCGCCAGAAATACGGGGCGATAACCCAGACGGGCCGCAAGCGCCGCGAATATCGCCAGCGTCATCGCAGCCGCCAGCAGATACCCGTTGGCGAACCAGACGGCAATACCGGCAGGTACCTGCATCTCCTGAGCCATTGAGGGCAGGGCAATGTTGATCATGGTGCCATCAAACACGCCCATTAAGGTGGTGGTCATTATTGCGGCCATCACCCGTGCGCGCGCCGGCCCAGGCAGTCCTTCGTCGCCGGGTTGGCTGGAAAAGAGCGTCATCATTTGTCCTCTGAGAAGAGTGTATGGATGACAAAACTATAAAGATGGCTTTTACCAGGCGGAAGGCGCACTATTTTCACTTTATTGTTGCATCAAACGCCTTATCTTGATGTGCTGGGAGAAAGGGTAATGTCTGATCCCGATTTTAATTTGCTGGTAGCTCTCGACATATTGCTGAGTGAAGCGAGTGTCGCAGGTGCGGCACGTCGTCTGAACCTCAGCACCTCGGCCATGAGCCGAACATTAAGCAGATTACGCGATGTCACAGGAGACCCGATTCTGGTGCGCGCCGGGCGTAACATGGTACTGACCCCGTGGGCCGAAGCGACCCGGGATCGCGCCAGGCGTGCAGTGCACGAGGCCAGGGCAGTATTGCAGCCCTCAACGGAAACGTTCTGCGCGCGAAGTCTGGCGCGTCTTTTTACCATCAGGGCAAACGATGGTTTTGTAGTGGCGTTTGGGCCTGCGCTCATCGCAGCGGTTGCCGACGCCGCGCCTGACGTCTGTATACGCTTCGCGCCTAAGCCGGAAAAAACGTCGCGCTATCTTCGGGAAGGGCTGGTTGATCTGGAGATTGGCGTTCAGAGTAATATGGGGCCAGAAATACGGCTGCAACGACTGTTTGAGGATCGGTTTGTTGGCGTCGTGCGTAAAGGGCACCCGCTGGCTAAGCAGGCAGAAATAGGCGTGGGTGATTATGTCGCCTGGGGCCATGTGGTAGCGTCACCCGAGGGCGCGTTGCACGGATCCGTTGACGATGCGCTGGCCGAACTGGGGACAAAACGTAAAATTGCGAGCGTCGTACCGGGATTTCCGACAGCACTGTCCGTGGCGCTGGAATCGGATCTTATCGCCATGATACCCGCACTCTATTTACTCAATCAGCAGGTAACGGACCAGGTACACGTTTTCGAGCTGCCGTTCAAAAGCCGTCGTATTACGGTATCGCAGATGTGGCACCCAAGGATGGAACGCGACCCCGGTCACCGCTGGCTGAGAAAGCAAATTCTTGCGATATGCGGTGGGGGGAGGTCAGTCATGGCCTGACCAAATAGACATGTCCGCGCTACAGTCTCGCCACAGCGATCGCTGCTTTCAAAGGATGAGACTCATGACGGCATACGGAACGGAAATTTTCTCAATGAGCGATCTGAACAGATTCACGATCGAAGTCTCCATACTTCGATAGACCGTTTATGTTCTTTCCGTGAGACCTAATCGAAAGCCCTCGTGGTACCTTTAAATTAACAATTAACGACGAATAAAGGACAGCTTCCCTGTCCTTTATTCTTTTTTATTCAGTTTTGCTCTCGCGCGATCGCAATACCTCACCGACCACAGGAGCAGCGGTAAACGCATTTGGCCATCCCGCGTAGAACGCCGCCTGGGCAACCACTTCTCCGGCCTCTTCAGCCGAAAGCCCATTATCCATGGCTCTGTTTAGGTGGTAGCCAATCTGCGCGCTCTGTCCGGCGGCGATTAACGCGCTGACCGTCACCAGGCTTCTGTCGCGGGGCGTTAGCGCGGGCCGTTGCCAGAGGTCGAGAAACAGCGGGTCGGCGGTAAATTTAACCAGGCCAGGTGAAATGGGGCCGACATTTTTTTCGACGGTGTCTGCACGCTGTTTCTCTACCTGTTCATTGAGGGGCAGCAGCGTCGGCGACGCGGCGGGGAGGGACTCTGCCGTCACGCCCCTGGCTTCAAAGATGGCTTTAGCGACGCTGACGGCTGACATCGCATTGGGCCAGCCAGCGTAGAAGGCGAGGTGAGTAATGATCTCTGACACTTCCGCTGGCGTCACGCCGCTATCGAGCGCGACGGCAATATAGTGCTTCAGCTCTCCTGGCTGGTTGCGGGCAATCAGCATCGCCATGGTCACGATGCTACGGTCGCGGGCGGACAGGGCGTCACGTTGCCAGAGGTCGTTGCTGATGGCCTCGCGGCCGAAGCGCGCCAGCGCCGGCGACACCGCTTGAATATCAGCGTCCGTAAGGGTAGAAGGGGTAATTTTCATCATAGCTTCATCTCTTTGTTCGTTGGCATAAGCAAAATCAGACAGCACAAGCGACAAGGCTGCCGCGGCAATCACGTTTTTCATATTTGCTCCTTTCCGATCCACAGGGCGGATCGTTAGCGCGTCCACACCTGAGGATGGTCTTTGGCTTGCGGCGTGTTTTGCGCCATCACGCCTGTGAGGAAGTGCGGCTGATAGGCTTCTTCCAGATAGCGGATTTCTTCCGGGCTCAGTTGAAGGGCTACAGCGTTGACCGCGCCGTCAACATGATGCTTTTGCGTGGCACCGACCACCGGGGCGGTGACTTTAGTCAGCAGCCAGGCCAGCGAAATTTCGGTCATGGAGACCTGATGCCGTTCGGCAAGTTCGGCGACGCGGGCAATAATGCTCCGATCCTGCTCTGCCGTGCGGTCGTATTTGCCCCGGGCATAATCATCTTCCACCGCTCGCCGCGTGTGGCCTTCTAAGCGGGCGAGACGGCCGCTGGCCAGCGCGCTATAGGGAGTCATCGCGATATTATCTTCCGCGCACAGCCCGAACAGCTCTCGTTCGTCTTCACGCATAATCAGGTTGTAGTGGCTCTGCACAGAAACAAAGGACGTGAGCCCTTCGCGTTCGGCAAGGGCGTTCGCCTTCGCCAGCTGCCAGGCATAACAATTGGAAATGCCAATCGCGCGCACCTTGCCGGCGGCGACAGCGGCATGCAGCGCCTCCAGCACGTCGATAACCGGGGTGTTGTAATCCCAAATGTGGTAAATGTAGAGGTCGATGTAGTCCATCCCGAGGTTTCGCAGACTCTGGTCAAGCGAGCGGGTGATCGCCTGTTTTCCGCTGATCCCCCCGGCAATCTGGGCAGCGGTTCGTGGCAGAAACTTGGTGGCCAGCACCACATCCTCGCGTTTTGCCATCTCCCGCAGCGCCCGGCCAACGTACCGTTCGCTGGAGCCGTTCTGATAGGCGATGGCGGTATCGTAAAAATTGATGCCCTGTTCCAGCGCGTAGCGGATGATCTCCCTGCTGGCTGTTTCGTCCAGCGTCCAGCGATGCTGGCCCGTTGACGGATCGCCAAACCCCATACATCCCATGCAGATGCGGGAGACCAGTAAGTCACTCTTCCCGAGCCGGGTATACTGCATCTTTATTTTCTCCCTTTGGGTTATTCCACCAGAGTTTTAAGCCGTGCGATCAGTCTGGCCGCGTGTTCCCGGGCACGCGTTTTTTGCTGAGCGATTTTGTCGGCATCCCGGTCGGCGTAGCTAATGCCGCAGGTATAAACCGGCGCCAGCAGCTCAAGATTGCACAGCCTGGCCGTGGTCTCGAAGGGAAGGAGATACTCCTCAATGGCATGGCCAAAGAAACCGTCAGCGGTATAGAGCGTCTGTGGCGCTCCCGTGGTGAAGGAGAGGATCAGCTTTTTACCACCCAGTTTCGCCGTTGAGCCATGGGCGAAGCCGTGGATAAAGACCTCGTCCAGCCACTGTTTCATTAACCCGGGCAGCCCATACCAGCTAAAGGGAAACTGCCAGACAATCACATCCGCCTGCAGCAGGCTTTCCTGCTCTGCGGCGATGTTGAATTTGCCGTCCGGATAGAGCCAGTCCAGACGACGGATTTCCGCATCAGGCAGGGCGGTCGCCAGCTCATCGAGGATGGTGGCGTTGGCGATGGAATGGTTAAGATCCGGATGCCCGGAAACGATAAGGATATGAGGCTTTCTCATCGTTACTCCTGAGGTTTAAATTCGGCAGAGAAGAGGTTTTCCCAGTTAATAAACGAGCCGAGTGGAATACACTCGAAGGTTAATAAACCCGCCTTCGCCAGCGGAAATTCGGCCATGACGTTATTCGCCTCTTCCACGGTGTCGCACTCGAGGAAAATAGCGACGCCGGGTCGGTCCTGACGGAAATAGATGTCGCGGATAAAGCCAGATTTATACAGCCCCCAGGCATGGAGGGCTTCCGCGGTAAGGTGCGGCGCATAGTGTTCCAGCGTTGCGCCGGGCGCGGGGATATCCAGACATAAAATTCGCATCGTTGTCTCCGGAAAGTCGTTATCAGCGGGAAGAGACAAAAGTATACGAGCCACAGGGAGTGAAGATTAGGCGGTCATTGACTTAAGAATATTTAGCCTGTACTTAATAATCAGGCGAGACTGTCGCAAGGAGATGCTATGAATAACGCCCTTTATAATCAAATACGCATCTTTCAGAGCATTGCGCGCGAAGGCAATATCTCGGCCGCGGCGAGGAAATTAGAAATCACGCCGCCGTCCGTTAGCAATGCCCTCAAGTTGCTGGAGGAGCATATCGGTCATCCGCTTTTTGTGCGTACCACCCGGCGAATCGAGCTGACGGAAACTGGCCAACAGTTGCTGGAGCAAACCGCTGCGGCGGTCGAGGTTCTGGAAACATCGCTGGAGAGCCTCCGCGATCAGAATCGGGAACCCTCCGGGGCGGTGAGAATTACGCTCTCGCGCTTTGCCTACCTGCTTATTCTTAAACCGGCGATGGCGGCTTTCTGTCAGCAATACCCGGGGATCCAGCTGGAAATATCGGTCTATGACGGTACCGTCAATATCATTGAAGAACGATTCGACCTTGGGATCCGCTTTGGCGATATTCTCGAAGGCGGGGTGGTCGCCCGCCCGTTAATGAAACCGTTTCGCGAAGGGTTATATGCCTCCTCAGCCTATCTGGCCGAATATGGCGTGCCTGAGTCGCCCGCCGATCTCAGCCATCACCGGCTGATTGGCTATCGCTTTATTACCAACCACCGTATCCTGCCGCTGATCCTCAATGACCACGGCGAGCAACTCACCGTGGAGATGCCGGGGCAGTTAATCAGCAATGATATTGACGTCATGGCAGACGGTATCCGCCATGGACTGGGGATTGGCCGCTTGTTTGAACCTATCTGGCGGCTACAGCCCGATCGTGAACAGTTTCTACCGGTGATGGAGGACTACTGGAAAACCTATCCGCCGGTTTATCTCTATTACCCGAAAAACGCGGGTAAAACGAAAAGGGTGAAAGCCCTGATTGATTTTCTGATAGCGCATACCGCGGCATAAAGGCTATTTTGCGTGCGAAATGTCTGAAGACACCGGCACTGTCTTTCCCTCTGCCTTAACCCTATACTCCCTGCGGATAAAGCAGTTTTTTATCGCGGTGTAACGGCTTATCCCATCGTCAACGCGATGGGCGGGGAATTTCAATAAGGGAGAGGCAGCAATGGGCAGACGCTTAATGGTCTGTGTGTTCGCGCTGGTGGCGTTTTCAGCCACTGCAGCGCATGGCCATCACGGCCAGTCGGTAATATCGAGCGCCGACGGCGGCAACGGTTCGGACGGCGGCAGTAGCGATAACTCCTCAGGCAGGGCAGGGTGCCCGGGCGGCACCGATCCCGATAAGCACGGCCATTTTTACCTGCCCGGCACCCGCGAACCCTGCAATCCTGGCCCTCAGGATGCAGAGAAAGTCGGGTCTTCCCGCTAGCGTTCAGCTCAGATCGTGCAGCGCTTTGTCCAGCGGCGGGGAAAGCTGAATATCCCGAAATGCAACCGCCAGTCCGCCGCGCTCCGGTGAGCAGCACATGACGCCGGCTTTTACCGGGCCTGGCGGAAAGTAGCCAAGACGCAGCAGCGGCCAGCGCTCGCCGTCGGTCGAATACTGCAGCCTTAACGCATCGCCTTTGCGGGTCAGCCGTAGCCAGAAAGTGCGCGGGTCGCCGGGGAAAAGCCCGGTGGCCCAGTCGGAGTGGGTTAACGTCAGCACGCTGCCGATGGCCGGGGCATCGTCATTAAACTCAATCCCCGCCTTCAGCCAGGTCTGCTCGTCCGCCATCATCATCAGCCCGGCCTGGTCGTAAAGCGTGGTGAAATCCGCACAGATTTTTGCCTGCAGGGTAAAATCGCCCTCCACCTCAGCGGCATAAAGATGGCCGGAGAAGCGTTCGAAGCCATACCAGGTATGGCGCCAGAAGTCGGTATGCTTATCGGTGACCACCGTCAGGCCGTCGGCATCGCGGTGCCACTCGGCAGGTTCATTAATCCAGTGAAAGGATGGCTGCATTTTTCCTCCGGAACAGGCTTATAACAGCGACTGCAGCGCGGGCGACGCCATGCTGGCCTCAAAGGGAATAATCTCCGTATGGGCGAGGCCCAGCTGCTGGAAGGGATCCTGGCCCAGACGCGATTCCAGAATTTCCCGGCTGTCGCATTTCGCCAGAATCACCCCGCCGGTACGAGGAATACGGCGGCCGGAGGCGAGAAAGAGGCCGTCAGCATAGCATTTTTTGAGCCATTCGACGTGGGCGGGGATCGCGTTGTCAATCTCTTCGAGCGGTTTTATATACGTTAAAACAACTACATAAATCGTACTCATCCTGAAAACCCTGTCAATCCGATGGGATCTTCAGCCTGACACATTTCAATGATGGATAAAAGAAAGCGCGGCATTTTTGCGTGCTATTGAGCAGGAGGCGCGTGTTGCAACTGCAGGGAGATTTATCGCAGCTGTGAAAAAAACATATATGTATTTTCGAATGTATATTGATCTTTAATCGTGGTCCCGTATGCTGTCCGTCACGCTTGAGGAGAAACCATGTCTTTATTACCCCTGCAACTGTTCAAAAACCTCGCCGATGAAACCCGGCTGGGGATCGTGCTGTTGCTCAAGGCGCGGGGAGAGCTGTGCGTGTGCGATCTCTGTACGGCGCTCGCCCAGTCCCAGCCCAAGATCTCCCGCCATCTGGCAATGCTGCGGGAGAGTGGGCTGCTGCGGGATCGAAAACAGGGTAAGTGGGTCCATTATCGCCTCTCTCCGCAGATGCCGGCCTGGGCGGCGCAGGTGATTGAGCAGGCCTGGCTAAGTCAGCAGGACGATGTGCGGCTGATGATCAGCAGACTGACCGACGGGCCAGGTTGTCGGTAAAAAATTTATCTTGTCATATATGATTTTTCGAATGTGATTGGTGGAGGAACGATGTTGCTGGCAGGTGCGATTTTTGTCCTGACCCTGGTGCTGGTGATCTGGCAGCCGCGGGGGTTAGGGATCGGCTGGAGCGCGGCCTTTGGCGCGGCGCTGGCGCTGGTCACCGGTGGCGTACAGATAGCCGATATCCCGGTGGTGTGGCATATCGTCTGGAATGCCACCGCCACGTTTATCGCCGTGATCATTATCAGCCTGCTGCTCGACGAGTCCGGCTTTTTTGAATGGGCCGCGCTACACGTTTCCCGCTGGGGAAGAGGGCGGGGTCGTCTGCTGTTTACCTGGATTATCCTGCTCGGCGCGGCGGTGGCGGCGCTGTTTGCCAACGACGGCGCGGCGCTGATCCTCACGCCCATCGTGATTGCCATGCTGCGGGCGCTGGGGTTCAGTAAGGGAACGATGCTGGCCTTTGTCATGGCTGCCGGGTTTATTGCCGATACCGCCAGCCTGCCGCTGGTGGTGTCGAATTTAGTGAATATCGTGTCGGCAGATTTCTTTGCCATTGGCTTCAGGGAGTACGCTTCGGTGATGGTACCGGTCGATCTCGCGGCGATCCTCTCCACCCTGGCGATGCTGCACCTGTTCTTTCGCAAGGATATCCCGCCGGCCTGGGATATGGCGTTACTGAAAGCACCGGCCACGGCGATAAAAGATACGGCGACGTTCCGCACCGGCTGGGGCGTGCTGCTGTTGTTGCTGGTCGGCTTTTTCGTTCTTGACCCGCTGGGGATCCCGGTCAGCGCCATCGCGGCGCCGGGAGCGGGGATCCTGTTTGCTGTCGCGAAGCGCGGGCGGGTGATAAACACCGGCAAGGTGCTGCGCGGCGCCCCATGGCAGATTGTGATCTTCTCGCTGGGGATGTATCTGGTGGTGTATGGCCTGCGAAACGCCGGATTAACGGATTATCTGACCACGGTGCTAAACATGCTGGCGGAGCGCGGGCTGTGGGCCGCGACGCTGGGCACCGGTATCCTGTCGGCCTTCCTCTCTTCGATCATGAATAATATGCCCAGCGTGCTGGTCGGCGCCCTGTCGATTGATGGCAGCGCGGCAACAGGGACGATCAAAGAGGCCATGATATATGCCAACGTCATCGGCTGTGATCTGGGGCCGAAAATCACGCCGATTGGGAGCCTGGCCACGCTGCTCTGGCTGCATGTGCTGACGCAGAAGCACATCACCATCGGTTGGGGTTATTATTTCCGCTGCGGCATCATCATGACCCTGCCGGTGCTGCTTGTGACGCTGGCCGCGCTGGCGCTGCGTCTCTCTTTCAACCAGCCATGAGAACGTGCTATGAGCATCACCATTTACCATAACCCTGAATGCGGCACCTCGCGTAATACCCTGGCACTGATCCGCAACAGCGGCGCTGAGCCCACCATTATCTATTATCTGGAGACGCCGCCGTCGCGCGATGAGCTGCGCCAGCTGATCGCCGCGATGGCGATCCCGGTGCGGGCGCTGCTGCGGCAAAACGTCGAACCCTACGATGCGCTGGGCCTGGCGGAAGACCGGTTTACAGATGACCAGTTAATCGACTTTATGCTCCAGCATCCGATCCTGATTAACCGCCCGATCGTGGTGACGCCGCGGGGCACCCGACTCTGTCGCCCGTCAGAGGTGGTGCTGGAGATCCTGCCGGCGCCGCAAAAAGGCGCCTTCGTGAAGGAAGACGGTGAGCGGGTCATTGATCGGGCGGGGCAGCGTGTGAAATAGCGCGCAAAATGGCGCCGGCTATAGCAGCCGGCAAGCCTTGTAAATCCTGCCGCACGGTTGGCTCTCCGGGGGTAGCACCTGGATGGCTTAACAATATTCTCCCTTAGCGCTATTTCTGCCTCCTCCGGCCCGTTTCCCTTACTTTTCCTGTCGTTATATGCCCTGCCCGCACCGACGGTTTTTGTCCTTTGTTAATCAATCAACTTACTGTTTTTAATAAATAAAATTATGTATTCTGCACAATGGCATAATGTCAACGTTGTTTACGTTTTTGCGAACATTAAATCTATAAAACTAGATGTTTGTCGACTTTTCATCTAAAAAGGAACGGTAAGGGGCTGGACAAAACCACTGCATGGTTATCAAATGGTTAAAAATGCTCGTATCTGATGTTAAGACAAACAAATTATAAATCGTCAGCCCGCTTTATACGGTTAACTTGCGCTGCGGCGCACCTTTTCTGGAGAATTTATGCATTCCTCTGTTAATAAAAACGAAAGCCGTACCTTTTTCGGCCATCCTTATCCGCTGGGCTCCCTGTTCTTCACTGAAATGTGGGAGCGTTTCTCGTTTTACGGGATCCGTCCCTTACTGATCCT
The DNA here is from genome assembly GCF_021869705.1 of Klebsiella sp. PCX. Classification (NCBI taxonomy): domain Bacteria; kingdom Pseudomonadati; phylum Pseudomonadota; class Gammaproteobacteria; order Enterobacterales; family Enterobacteriaceae; genus Klebsiella; species Klebsiella sp. PCX. Next base: position 4,284,926 of record NZ_CP091527.1, on the reverse strand, counting down.
GTTTATGGCGGCGACGGTTTACGACGGCGGGATGGGGCTGGCGCGGGAGAACGCCTCGGCGATCGTCGGGATTTTTGCCGGCAGTATGTATCTGGCCGCGCTGCCGGGCGGCTGGCTGGCGGATAACTGGCTAGGCCAGCAGCGCGCCGTCTGGTACGGCTCGATTCTTATCGCCCTCGGGCACCTGTCGATCGCCCTGTCGGCATGGCTGGGCAACGACCTGTTCTTTATCGGCCTGATGTTTATCGTCCTCGGTTCCGGGTTGTTTAAAACCTGTATCTCGGTGATGGTCGGTACCCTGTATAAAAAAGGCGACGCGCGCCGCGACGGTGGTTTCTCGCTGTTCTACATGGGGATCAACATCGGCTCGTTTATCGCGCCGTTAATCTCCGGCTGGCTGATTAAATCCCATGGCTGGCACTGGGGCTTCGGCATCGGGGGGATCGGGATGCTGGTGGCGTTGATCATTTTCCGTCTCTTTGCCGTACCGTCGATGAAGCGTTATGACGCGGAGGTTGGCCTCGATTCCACCTGGAACAGCCCGGTGGCGAAAAAGAATGGCGTTGGGGCGTGGCTGCTGGCGCTGGCCCTGGGAGTGGCGGTGCTGGTCACGCTCATTAGCCTGGGCACGATCGTGATTAACCCGGTGGCGGTGGCCAGCGTGCTGGTCTATGTGATTGCCGCCTCCGTGGCGCTCTATTTCATCTGGCTGTTCGTCTTCGCCGGCCTGAGCCGTAAAGAGCGGGCGCGCCTGCTGGTATGCTTTATTTTGCTGGTCTCGGCGGCCTTTTTCTGGTCCGCGTTTGAACAGAAACCGACCTCCTTCAACCTGTTTGCTAACGACTACACCAACCGGATGATCGGCGGTTTTGAGATCCCCTCGGTCTGGTTCCAGTCGATTAACGCCTTGTTTATCATTCTGCTTGCGCCGGTCTTCAGCTGGGCGTGGCCAGCGCTGGCGCGCAAAAACGTCCGTCCGGGCAGTATGACCAAATTCGTCATTGGCATCCTGTGCGCGGCGGCGGGCTTTGGCCTGATGATGCTGGCGGCGCAGAACGTCCTCAACAACGGCGGGGCCGGTGTGTCGCCGCTGTGGCTGGTGGGCAGCATCCTGATGCTGACGCTCGGCGAACTGTGCCTGAGCCCGATTGGTCTGGCGACCATGACCCTGCTGGCGCCGGAGAGAATGCGCGGCCAGATGATGGGGCTGTGGTTCTGCGCCAGCGCGCTGGGTAACCTGGCGGCGGGGCTGATTGGCGGTCATGTGAAGGCCGATCAGCTGTCGCTGCTGCCGGACCTCTTTGCCCGCTGTTCTATCGCGCTGCTGATCTGCGCCGCCGTACTGGCCGTGCTGATTGTCCCGGTCCGCCGGATGCTGGAGAACAGTCAGTCCAGCGCCGCGCAAAAATCCGTCAGCAACGCCTGACGCGATCCCCAGGCCGGTCCCCCGGGACCGGCTTGTTTTTTGTCCAACCCCCGCCTCAGCTGTGCAAAATCCCCTTTTCTGAATGCGCGATGTCCCATAACGTGAGCGTGTTCTTTGAAATCACGTCGCTTTCCGGTCCATAGTGTAGTCAGGTTTACTATGTGGTTAATATAAGGACACACCTATGCCAGCAGTCATTGATAAAGCATTGGATTTCATTGGTGGTATGAATACGTCTGAGCCAGTACCACAGTCTATGGATGAAAGTACCGCGAAGGGAATTCTCAAATATTTGAAAGAACTGGGCGTGCCAGCCAGCCCGGCCGATGTCGCTGAGCGCGGTCAGCAGCAGGGCTGGAGCGCCGGGTTTACCGACAAAGTGGCGGAGTGGGCTGAACGGGTCGCCGCCGGCGAACGGCTGGTGATTAAGCATCCGGAATTCTTTTCCACCTACATGCGCGAAGAGCTGCGCGCCCTGGTGTAATCGCCGCGCATCAATCCCGCGTCTTCTGTTAAATGCCTTCCCCATCCGGGAAGGCATTCTTGCTGATGACAAACCTGTTTGGTTATTGTGCCCGCCTTTCTGCCGGGCGGCGGCTTCGCCTTACCCGGCCTACGAAAGGCAGCAATATCAAACCGTTATGCGGTTGGCTGTAGGCCCGCGCAAGCGCAGTGCCGCCGGGCAATCCCTGAAGATTGCCCTTTGGCTGCAGTTTGAATGCCTTCCCCTCCGGGGAAGGCATTTTTGTTACTGGCCGCGGTAGCCGCCGCCCAGGGCTTTGATCAGGGTAATGTCGGTGCTCAGCCGCTGGGCCTCAATGTCCAGCAGCAACAACTGCTGGGCAAGAACCGCCCGTCGGGCCTCTTCGGCGGCGTAGCGGCTGAGCAGGCCGCGCTGATAATGGGCGCGAGCGCTGTCGGTGGTGGTCTGCGCCGCGGTGACCTTCAGCTGCTGCAGCGCACGCTGCTGATTCAGGTCGTTAAGCTGGCTGGAGCTGATGGCGACATCGCGAACCGCGTCCAGCACCGCCTGGTTGTACTGTTTGATCAGAATATTGCTGGCGGTGCGCACCGACTGCAGATTGGCGTTCAGACGACCGCCGTCGAAGATCGGCAGATAGAGCCCGGGCAGCAGGTTGATCTGCTGGAAAGAGGACTTAAACAGATCCCCGACGCTCAGGGCGTTATAGCCCCAGAACGCTTTGATATCAAAATGGGGATAGAAGGCCGCTTTCGCCGCGTCGACCTGGCTCAGGGAGGCGGTCACGTACCCGCGCAGCGCCTGCAGGTCCGGGCGGCGGGCCAGCAGCTCGAAAGAGAGCGACGGCGGTAGCGTCTCCTGGAGCGCAGGCAGCGCTACCGGATGGATCGCCGGCATGCTTTGCGCATCGGCGCCGATCAGCGCCCGCAGGGTTTCACGATACTGGGTCAGCATCCCCTCGGCGCTAATGATCTGCTGGCGGGCGGCGAGCTGTTCGGCCTGGGCGTTGGCCACGTCCACACTATCCTCCACACCGCGTTGGGTCCGGTGCTCGTGGGCCGCCACCGAGAACTGGGCAATGCCCTCCAGCTCCTGCAGCAGCGCGATTTTCTGGAATGTCGCCTGCATGGCGAAATAGAGCTGCGCCACGCTGCTGGCGATGTCGAGCTCAATGCCGGCGGTCTCCGCCAGCCGGGCGTTTTTCTCGCCAATGGCGGCGGCGACCCGGGCGCGATCGGCTCCCCAGAGATCGATATTCAGCTGTGCCCCGACGCCAACGGTGTTCAGCGTATACCACGGACCGTTCTTATCCACCGGCAGGGAGTAGGAGTAGGGCCAGCTAAAGGATTTGTCGGTGATCCGCAGGCGGTTTTGCGCCGCGACGGCGGTGGCCTGCAGGCCCATCGCCGACTGGGCGAGTTCCACCGTAGACTGCGACTGGGAGATGCGCAGCCGGGCGGCCTGCATGGTCGGCGAATTCTGCAGCGCCCGATTGATCAGCATATTGAGCTGAGGGTCATCGTAGGCCTCCCACCAGCGGGCTGCCGGCCAGTTGCTGTTCGCCAGGTGGATCACCTGCGCCAGCTGGGCCTGCTGCGGATTGACGATGGCGACCTGGGCAGGCTCGTCCTGAATCAGCGCGCAGCCGCTGAGCAGCGTCAGCGTCAGGGTAAGGAGAGTGTCGCGCAGCCGCGCGGAGAAAGGAAGGATCATCATGACGTTTTAGCCTGTTGCTCAGTCGCTATCGGTGTCGGGCCCCAGTCGGGCAGGGTGGCCAGCGCGGCGGCCAGCGCCGGGCCAAAGGGGTTAGTCAGGTCGGTGGCCAGCGGTTCGGCAGGGGCCGTTGCCTCCTGTTCGATACGTTCGGCGTAGCGCCGCAGCTGTTCGGCGCAGCGGGCCAGGGTCGGGTCTCCCGGCGCGGCGTTGAGCCGGTATCCTTCGCTGAGGCGGGCGATCTCCTCGGCCCGGGCGAGGGTGGCGCGCATCGGCCAGTTTTTCGCCTGGGGCCAGGGGTGGGCATACGTGCCCAGCGGTTCGGCGCGAACCCGATGGATAAGCGCTTCGCTGTCGGTGAAGGCGACAAACAGAGGGGCCAGCGGCACCGCATCGTGCGGGGCGGCGAGGCAGTCCGCCAGCCGGCGATAGAGTCCGGCGAGGCGCGATTTCAGCTGCGGCGCTTCGCTGTCCGGCCAGAGATATAAATGGACAATGGAGGAGACCAGCACCCCGAGCAGGATACCCAGCACCCGGTCCCGTAGCTCGGTGAGGTTAGTCAGCGGACCAAACCAGCTGAGGAAGGCCAGCGCAAAGGTGAAGCCAATCTGGATCCCGGCGTAGGCGATACGCTCCGAACCGGCGGCAATCCAGGCCGCCAGCGCCAGCACTGGCAGGGACATCGCCAGCAGCCCCGACAGCGAGTCGGTCCAGGGCTGGACAAAAACGATTAACAGCAGCGCCAGCAGAGTGGCGAACAGCGCGCCGCCGATGCGCAGCCACGTCTTTTGCATCGTGGCGCCCAGCCCGGGCTGGGCGACGATCACGCAGCTCAGCATAATGGTATGCAGTCCCTGCCAGTCGGCAGCGGTATAGAAGACATAGCAGATTAGCGTCGCCAGCAGGGTCTTGAGCGCAAAATGGAGATACGCCGGGTTGCGCCAGGCGTCCGGCGCTAGCAGGGGCGGCTTCTCCACCTCGCCCTGTGGCAGAGCAACGGGCTCACCCTGGGCCAGCCGCTGCAGAAGGGCTGCCATCTCCTGCAGAACGGCGCGATTGACGCCGCGGCCGCTGAGCGCCAGGGGAGGAATAGCGCCGTCAAACGGCCCCTCGCTGAGGGCACTCTTCAGCTGCAGCACCGCCTGCGACAGCCGCAGGCGATCGTCGCTATCGGCCTCGTCCGCTTGCAGCAGCGCCGCCAGCTGGTAGCAGCGCAGGGTGGCGGCCAGCCGCGAGCGCCAGGCCTGGGGATCGGCGGCGATCTCCGGCGTCGCCCGGCTGGCCTGGGCGAACAGCGACTGCAGCTGGTTGAACTGCGCGGCGGTCTCGCCGAAGGTCGGTGGCGCTTCAGCGTCCGGGTCTGCCAGCCGGCTGGCGACCGCCTGCAGCATCTCCGCCAGACGCGCCTTAAACTGGTTGCCGGGAAAGGCCTGCTGAAAACAGGCGTTGACCAGCAGGGTGACGAGGATCGCGGTGTTAATCGCCACCCACAGCCAGAGCAGCAGCCGCACCAGGATTTCGCTCTGGCTGGTCATCGACGGGAAGGTTTGGGCGTAAATCACCGCCAGCGCCACCACGAAAAAGGCCAGTCCCAGCTTGCCCAGCACCCGCATTAGATAGATGGCGCAGAAAAAGAGCGCCACGGAGGCCGCCAGGCGGATCAGCGGGTAGTCATAGGTCCACTTGATGATCAGCAGCACGCCGCCGAGCGCCACGCTGACGGTGACAAAAAAGACCACGCTGACTAACTTAATCATCAACACGTTAGGCTGGCTGACGTAGAACACGACGATCAGCGCGACGGCCAGAAAGGGGATCTGCAGGGTCATGAACAGGGTGATGAGCACCGCACAGCTCAGCGTCAGGCGCAGCGTGTAGCTGGCGCGTCCCGGTGCGTCGCGCAGTTCCTGGCGTAAAAAATGGGCGAGAGGAAACATCGCGTCGCCCGACTACGGCTGCAGCACGGCGCTGGCCGAGGCGCCCATGCGGAACAGTTCCGGATCGGGATCGCTGACGGCGATTTTCACCGGGAAGCGCTGCGAGACGTGGACCCAGTTAATGCTTTTCTGGATCAGCGGCAGGCCTTCGATGACGCTCCCGCCTTCGGGCAGGACGCCGGAGCCGACCGAATCCACCACCCCGTTAAAGGTCCGGTTGTGGTTGGTCATCACGGTGATGCGCGCCGCCACCCCAGGGTGCACGTTGTTCAGGTCGGTTTCGCGGAAGTTAGCGATCACATACCAGCGGTCGTCATCCAGCAGGGTGAAGACTGGCTTCAGCGCCGAAGCGTACTGGCCGACGGTGGTTTTCAGCGCCACCACCACGCCGTTGAACGGCGCGCGCACTTCGGTGAATTCCAGATGCAGTTCGGCGAGGGCGATTTGCGCCAGGATCCCGGCGCGTTGCGCCACCATGGCATCCACGCCGGTCACAGCCGCCGAGGCCTGTCTGGCCTGCAGCAGCGTGGCCTCCAGCTCCGCCCGCGCCGCTTTCTCGGCGGTGCGCGCCTGATCGAGATCTTCCTGCGAGGCAAACCCCTGCGGCACCAGCGGCTCAAGGCGGATGCGCGTGGAGGTGGTCTGCTTGACCAGCGCTCTGGCGCGCTCGACGGCGGCCGCCACCGACTGGGCGTTATACTCCTGCGCTTTGATGGTGCGCTGGGTCAGCATAATCTGCGCGTCGAGGGTCGTCAGCCGCGCTTTCGCGTCATCGAGCATCGCCTGATAGGGGCGGGGGTCGATGCGGAACAGCAGATCGCCTTTTTTCACCCGCTGGTTATCGCGAATGGGCATCTCCACGATGCGCCCGCTGACCTCGGGCACCACATCGATGGTATCGGCGTAGACATAGGCGTCATTGGTCTCTGGCGACGTTTGCAACTGCCAGATAACCAGGATCAACGCCAGGATGGCGGCCAGGACCAGCGCCAGCAGAGGCCATTTCTTGCGTAACAGGGGAGTGCGGGAAGTAGTCATAAGCGATCAGTGAACAAAAAACAGAAACCACAGCAGTGTGGCGAACAGGAACATCAGCGCGACATAGCTGAAGACCAGGGGAGAAAAGCGAGGCTGCCAGCCTTTACGGGTAATCAGGATATGGCAGGGGATCAGTAAAAACGCCCCGCCCAACAAGCAGAAAAACCAGCCGGGGAATGCGGCGCCCAGTACCGGGATCGCTGGTGAGAGTGAGCAGCCGGTTAGCGGCAAGACGAGCAGTAGCCGCGCTGGGCGGGCTATGGTGGCAATATGATTCAATGGAACATCCCTGAGTGCTCTTACCAGTGTGTCATGAGTGTAATCGCCTCGTTGCGGGAATGAAAGTCAACCGTTCGTTGACTGCGGGATCCTTGCGCGCCGGGAGAGGGGGAGGATGCGCAAAATCGCTCTCCTCACGCCCATTACCGACTTGCGCATAGTCAGCCGTCAAGCGGAGGACTATGCTTAGCCTGAAAGTCATAAAACAAGACCGAGGCAATGTCATGGATAAGGAATTACTGGAAGCCGGCTACCGGGCCTACACCGGGGAGAAAATCGACGTCTACTTTAATACGGCGATCTGTCAGCATTCCGGGAACTGCGTGCGCGGCAGCGCGAAGCTGTTCAATCTCAAGCGTAAGCCGTGGATCATCCCGGATGAAGTAGATGTCGCGACGGTGGTGAAGGTGATCGATACCTGCCCGAGCGGCGCGCTGCAATATCGTCATAAATAAGCGAGGAGAAGATGGAAATACTGGAAGGGCACAACAAATTTTATGTTAACGACGCGCAGGGTAACCAGGTCGCGGAGATTGTTTTTGTTCCCACCGGCGAACACCTCAGCATTATCGAACATACCGATGTCGATCCCAGCCTGAAAGGCCAGGGGGTGGGGAAACAGCTGGTGGCGAAGGTGGTGGAAAAAATGCGCCAGGAGCAGCGGAAGATTATTCCTCTCTGCCCGTTTGCCAAACATGAATTCGATAACACCCGTGAATACGACGATATTCGCGCCTGACGTACCGGCACCGGTGTAAACCGGTGCGCTTTTCTCTCGCCAGCGAATCCACGCCTTTAGTCACTCATCGCTTCCCCTCATGCCCGGACAAACGCCGACCGTGAGTTTGCTGATGAACGAGGCGGCTGCCTGTGCGGAAAGCGAGGGGCCAGATGCGGGTGATATTCCACCAGCTTTTTCACCCCCGCCAGCCGCTGAGCGTAGAGCGTTTTCTGGCTCAATCCGAGACGTTGCGACTGCTCGCCTATCGTCTGCCCTTGCAGCAGGGCGAGGAGCGCTTTGAGCTCGGCATGACTTAATCCAGCGGCCCGTTTTCGGTGGATCAGGGCGGCTTCACTGGCAAGGCGTTCAAGCCGCGGCGCGTTCTTCAGCCGATGGATCAATTGCGCGCAGGGGAGGTCGGCAGGAGCGGCATGGACGTTGCGCAAACGATCCGGATGGCTCACCTGATAAAGCAGCGTTCGCCACAGCCAGATGGCCGGGCTGCGGCTAAGCATCAGCATCGGCAACGGGCGTGATGCCTGGTCGAGCAGCCTGGCCGCCTGGCGCAGTGTGGTGAGCATCCACAGTGGATCGTCAGGAAGAAAGACCACGATCCGCTTCACCGCGGCCAGCTCCCGCAGAGAGACGCCCTCCACCGGCAGCACGACGGGCCGCTTCGCCGCGTTGTGCATCAGCTGGCTCAACCCACGGGCGGCCAGCGAGCAGGGAGAGAGGATGTACTCGGTCATCATTGATAGACAAAGGTAATGCCGATGATCGACTGCACGTTGCCGGCGGTGACCTGGCCTGTGGTCCGGGCGTAGGTCGCCGTCAGGCCGAGATTGACCGGCGAGGTTCCGACGGTGCCCAGTGAGACCGTGCTGTTCGCCGGCACGGCGCTGCCGTTGCGGGTAAGCTGGACGCCTATCCCTTGCGCCGGCGAGGCGGAGGCGGTGTTAGTGAAGATCGCGTTAGCGCTGTCCGCGGTGGCGCCGGAGAGGTAATACCCCAGCTGTTGGCTCTGCGCGCAGTGCACGGTGAGCGGCACGGCCATGGAGCCCGGGTAGTCGGGGAGGGTGACGGTGACATCGCGGGCGGAGACATCGCAGCCGCCGGTGGGGACCACCACGTCGTTATTGGCATAGATATTCCAGATGAACTGGAAGGAGTCGCTATTGTAGTTGTTGGTCTGATGCAGGATCAGCACCGCGATTAACGATCCTGCGGTGATCGCCACCCCGCCGGCGGTGCTGACCGGCGTCAGATACAGGACGGCCGGCCAGGGCTTATCGGTCCGGGAATCGTAAATCACCCGCGCCGTTTCCGTGGTGGTCGGGAAGGGGTAAGAGGTGCCGTTATATTTCACGGTGCCAGAGAAACTCGACAGCACACCGCCATAGGCGGATCCGCGCTGCAGGGTCACGTAGTCAGTGATCGTTTCCGGATAGTCGTTATGGCAAAAAATCTGCGTGGAGAGGTCGACCACCAGGTTTTGCCCGACGTTGACCGCCGGGGTCAGGTTAACGTAGACGTTGGCTGAGCCGCCGCCGATGGGGATCGTCGCGCCGGTGGCCGTTTTGCAGGCGAAGGACCAGGCGTTCATCGACCAGCCCAACAGCAGCAGGGTGGTGAATAAAGGGATAATTTTTTTCATCATGATGCTCTCCTGGCTCAGGCGTAGGTATAGGTCACGTTAATCACCGCCTGAATGGTGCCTTGCGTGGCGCCGCCGTTGACCGACAGGGCCCTGACCTGCAACGGGAAGCGGGCGGACTGGCTGGCCTCATCCACCTGTACCGACTGGCTGCTGCCATTGTTCAGCGTGGTGCCATCCTCGCTCTGCAATTCGAGCTGAATATTGCCCGCCGTCCCCTGGTTTTTGTAATAGCCGGTGCTGTCCGCGGTCCCGCTGAAGGTGGCCTTCACCCGTGAGGTACCGACGGGGCAGTTGCTGAGATCCAGCGCCACGCTGTGCCAGGCCGATGCCGAGCCTGCGCCAATCAGGCTGAAGGTGTAGAGATCGCCCAGCTCGACGGTGGCATTGACGGTGGAGACCGTGCAGGGTCTGGCCACCACCTTCCCGTTGACGGTAAGGGTGACGTCGGCCGACCGCAGGGAAGGGCTCGCGGTTAACAGGCCGGCCAGCAGCCAGCCCACGTGGGTCCATTTCATTTCAGCCTCCACTTACTGAAATTCCAGGGTGAATGTTGCTGTCGCATTGACATGCCCGGGCGTGACGGGCACCTGCGTGGCCATCAGACGGGCGTAAAAGTTCAGGATGTTGGTCTGGCCCGGCGTCAGCGTGGTCCAGGCGATGGCTGACGACGGGGCATTGACAGGCAGCCGGGACTGCTGCTGGTCGAGAATGTCCACCCCCATTCCCGCCGCCGCCGAGGCGCCGGCGTCAAGTTTTAACAGGCTGGTATTGACGCTGTCCGCCACGCCGGTGAAGCCGACCTTCACCGCGGTGACGGAAGTGCCGCAGGGCGATAGCACGATACGGAACGGCACCGGCGGGGTCGTCGCCCCGACGGCGTAAAACTGCTTCGCGGCGTTGTCCTGCAAATCGACGGTGAAATCCTTCGACTCTCCGGCCACCGCGCAAGCGTTGTCGCGCACATAGCCGCTGATGGCGATCGTGCTGTCGGCAGCGAAGGCCAGCGGCGCGAACAGAGCGAGCAGGGCGCTCAGCAGAAACTGCGGTGTTCTCATCATCATCTCCTTAGCGACACGCGACGGACAGCTGGCTGAGCGACTGCTGCTGGCTCTCCGGCGGCAGACGATAATCGGCCACGCACTGGGCGTCCGGGCCATCGCCCCATTTCACCCGCACCTTGCCCGCCAGCGGCATCCCGCTGAGGTAGACCTGACCGTTATCCGCGACGATGCTGCCGCTCTGGTTGCTGTCGCTGGTGGCGAGGGCGCCAAACGGCACCGGTTTGCCGCGATGGGTCAGCGTCATCAGAATCTTCATTCCCACCTGGGCGTTAAAGCTGGCGCGGACGATCGCCCCATGGGTAGGCACCACGCCGACCACTGCATCGTCAAGATCGACATTGTCGGCCAGGGTATTGGTGTCCAGCGCGACCCGGTTTTCGCGATACTCGGTGGCATACGGCAGGACGGCATACCCGCGCCAGTCGGTGCGCACCCCGGTCTGATTTTCTACCTTCACGCCGCCGGCGCCGGGGGCTTTCACCAGCACTACGGTATCGTTCAGCGGCTGGCTCAGGGTGATGCCGTTGGCGTGCGCCAGCACGCCGCCGCTGACCCCGTAGTAGAGCTGTTTGAAACCATCGCTGCGGCTGTAGCCGACGTTGGCGTTGCCGTAGCCGCCGCGGTAGTTGAGCGCGGTATAGCCGGTGCTCCCGCTGTCGCCGTTGCCGCCGCCCGCATAGCCGGTCTGTACGCTATAGCTGAGGTTATTGTCTTCCAGCAGGGTGCCGTACAGGCCCGCCAGATTGGTCATGCGGCCATTGAGATCGTGCGACAGGCTGTAGCTGGCGCTGGCGTGCCGCCAGACCGAACGGCTATCGGAACGCAGCCAGTGGCTGAAGGGGATATTGACGTTGACCGCCAGCATCTGATCGCGCCCCTGCTGCCATGCATTTTTCGTCAGGCTGTAGCTTAGCGACCAGTTGATATCGTCTACGGCGGCGTTGAGGCCGGCCTGCAGTTGCTCATCGGCATCGTCGGTGCCCCAGTAGGTCTGGTGGCTGCCGCTCAGATAGAGGGTGGCGGTGCGCCCCAGCTGTTGGGTCACGCTCAGCTGCACCTTACCGCGCTTGCTGTAAGCCAGATTGTAGTAGTCGGTAAATTTGGGTTTCACCTGGATAACCCCGTCCTGGGTTTCCACGCTGTAGCCGCTCATCCGGCGGTAGGTGGTATCGGCAAAGTTATAGTAGCCGCGGGTGGAGTAGCGGTAGCCCACCAGCTGCAGGTTGGTGCCGGTCTCATCCAGTGACTTGTTATAGAGAAAACGCACCGACTGTCCCTGATGCTCGCTGTCGTCAGGCAGGGTGGCGTTGGCCTGGGTGATATCCAGCGATAAGGCGCCGAAATAGCCCATGTTTTTCCCCACCCCGAGGTTAAAGGCGCGATAGCGGTCCGCCAGCTGGGTGCCGCCGTACAGGGTCCAGCCGGCCGGCAGGCCATGCATGGCCGTGCTCTGGAAAAAATCGGGCGTTTCCTGCTGGCTGTTGCCGCTGCGGTACTCCCCGGCGGTGAGGGCGAAGCGGGTATGGCCTTCGCGCTGCAGCACCGGCACCGTTGACCAGGGCACGCTGAAGACCTGGCGGGTGCCATCCGCTTCTTTAATGGTGACCTGCAGATCGCCGCCGTTGCCCGCGGCGTAGAGATCGTCGATGGTAAACGGCCCCGGCGGCACCGTGCTCTGGTAGATTTCGTAGCCGTTTTGTTTGACTGACACCTGCGCGGTGCCGCGGGCGATCCCGTGGATCACCGGCGCGAAGCCTTTCTGGCTGTCCGGCAGCATATTGTCATCCGAGGCCAGCTGCGCGCCGCGGAAGTTGATCCCGTCGAAGACATCGCCGTTGGTGTAGCTATCCCCGAGGGTAAGCCGCGAGCGCAGGGAAATAATGTCCCGCTCAAGCCAGCTGTTGACGTGCTGCCAGCGGTTCTCATTGGATGACGCGCTGCCGCCGCTGCTGTAACTCCAGGTGCTGTTGTCGCGCAGGCGCCACGGACCGAAGTTCAGACCGCTCTGCAGGTTCAGATAGGCGTAACGGCTGTTGCCCCCGGTGGTGTTATGGACGTTATTACCGGTGAAGTTATAGTTAATCAGCCCGGCGGTGATGCCGTTATCCCATAGCTCCGGCGGGATATACCCGCGGGCGTGGCTGCCCATAAACGCCTGGGGTACGGTGAGATACAGGCGCTGTTGGCCGACATCGAAGCGGGTGGTGGCTTCGCTGATGAGCGTCGTTAGCGGCACGCAGGCCGTACTGTCCAGGGCCGCCATGCCCGTCACCCGTCCGGTATCCACCCCCATGCTCGCCAGCTGGCCGCGGGTCAGGCAGGGCGACAGGCCATGGCCTTGCGCATCGGCCTGGAAAGTGACGTCCCGGGTGGTCATATAGCCGTTATTGAGATAAATATCGACGCGATAGGTGCCCGGCGGGACCTCCTGGCCTTTTTCAAATCCCGACAGGTCTGCCACCGCCGCCGGATCGTCAGCTAAAAAGCGGGGGTTAAAATAGAGGTCCGCCTGCGCGGCGAACGGCTGTGAGCAGAGCCACAGCGTCAGCGCCGGCGTAATCAGGCGCCGGGCGCTTCGGCGACCCTCATGGTCCAGTCCATATTTTCGATGTGACATAATCCCTCCGGTCCGACGTTGCCCGGCTGTCAGTGCTTCTGGTCATGCGCAGCGTGGCCCGCGCGGCGGGGCACACCAGATTTAACGCAGTACGCCATTCATTTTCGGCGTCAGCGCGCCGTAATCGTTAATGGTGCGATAGGTGATGGTGTTGCCGGCATCCGCGGGCAGCTTGACGCTGGTTTTACCCATCGGCGGCACCAGGGCGTTTTCCAGAATGCGCGTTCCGGCGTTCAGTTCGGTCACCGTCAGGTAATAAGGGGTTGGATTCGTCAGCGTTAGCGACGATCCGTTGCGGCTAAAGGTCAGCTTGTCCGCCGCCTGATCCGGGGGCAGGGTCAGTTTTGCCGGTCGGTAGTAGAGCTTGATGCGGCTGATAATCGCCAACTGGAGGGTGTTGTCGCTGAGCTTCGATTTATCCATTGAGGGAATAGCCTTCACGTTCATCCAGAACAGGCTTTCCCGATCCTGCGGCAGCTGGTTATTGGTCGCATCGATAATGCGCAGGGTATTCTCTTTTTTGCCCTGCATGGCAAACAGCGGGGGAGTGATAACAAACCGGCCGTCTCGCTGCCCATCGGCATTTTCCACCCATGACTGAATAAGCCAGGTGCTGTTGTCGTCGTTATTGGTCACCGCCAGCTGGACCTGTTTCTGACCCGCCGGGTAGATGACCCGAGTCGCGCCCAGCGCGACGCCCGCGTGCGCGCTGGCGCTCAACGCGCCGGCGGCGAAAAGCACACATCCCGTCAGTATGCCGCGTATCGTCGTTGCTGTTTTTCTCACATTATCTCCTTGTCTGCTCACGGTGTTGTCCTGCTGGTCTGCGGGTTGATTACTGATAGGTTAATGAGAACCAGGCCTGGGCGTTGGCCGCGCCGCCGGTGACCTGGCGTCCGGTCGCCCGATATTTGGCGACGAAATTTAGCGTCGTCGGTCCGCGGTAGAGCGGCACCCAGCGATCCGGCGGACGATTGAGAGGCAGCTGCTGGCCGTGACTGTCGAACAGCGCGATGCCGATCCCGCTGGCGATCCCCGGGCCTTCACCCACCGACAGCACGTCGGGGTTTTTGCCGTCAGCCACGCCGTGAAATGCCACCCCGACATGCTGGCTGACTGCCGTACTGCAATCCTGTAAATGAATCGTGAAAGGGATCGGGTTGCTGTCTTCGCCCACGTCGTGAAATCGGTTACTGCTGATCTGTCCCAGATTGACCGTCATCTGCCGATCGCCGGCTTCGACGCGGCAGGAACTGGCCATGATCAGGCCCTGAAAGCGCATGCTGCCCCCCGGCAGCGTGACGTTCCACTGATTACCGGCCAGCGCCAGCGGAGGCAGCAGCAGTAGCAGACCCGATTTCATTCCCTGCATCGTTTCACCCCGGTTGCAAAATTAAGCGCGGGCCCTCCTGGCCCGGATGGCTTCCTTGCCTGATGTTTGCCTTACTCGTACTGCACTTTGAAGGTGGCGTCAGCGTTCGCGATACCGGCGGTCGCGGCGCCAGTGGCGTAGTAACGTGCCTGGAACGGAATGATGTTGGTGCCGTCATTCAGCGTGGTGGCTGCGCTGAAGGTGGCGCCGTCCAGCGCCAGCGGCGTGCCGGTGTTGTCGAGGATCTGCACGCCGACGTTGGTCGCGCTGCCGGCGGCAGAGTTTTGCAGCGCCAGAACGGTGGTATTGCTGCTGTCGATGGCCGTACCGGCGAAGGCGACGGACGCTTTGGTTGCTACCGTGGTGTCGCAATCATCCAGCTGAATGTTGAAACCAACGGACGAACTGGTGCTCCCCGCCGTGGCCAGCTTCGCGGAACGCACCTGGCCCAACTGGACGGTTTGATCGATAGAGCCGGCATCCACCGCACAGGCCGCGTTAACGACTTCCCCTTTAAAATGGACGGTCCCGCCGTTAACCGTGGTGGTATCGGCCAGGGCCGCCGCGGAGCTCAGAGACAGGGCTGACACAACAATCATTGCCAGTGTTTTGATTTTCATACTGTTTTCCTTTGAACGATGTCGAAATAACGAACCGGATTGGCAGCCGTTGTGCCTTCCAGGCATTTCAGATTTCAGCCGAGTGGTCTGGCTGCCGGCTCTGCACAGTTTTCGCCCAACCGATGAGACAATTGGGGCCATTTTGACTCGTTGAGATAAACGATCTGTTCGTTGTTTAATCTTGCCTGTTTTCCGGTATTAAAATCTGTTTAATGTGGTTTTATTGGTTATTTAATCTGGTGATGTTAGCGAGAGTGCGAAAGGAAGAGAGATACCGCTGGCGAAGGCGCGCCAATGCAACGGGAGGGCAGGGTGGGGAAAAGTGCGTAATTGACGCTTTAAAAATATATTAAAAACATGTAGTTAATAATTTTTCTGCAGAAATATGGCGTGGTGAGTTGCAAAATATGTCAAAACATTTTTATGATATAAACAGTTTGGCCCCAATTGACCTGTTCACGGTTTATTTTTTTAATTAAATTCAATCAGTTGTATCAATTCCCGATTCTGCAATGCTTTCTCCAATAAGATTATTTCTTTCCCATATTCCAGCGAAACGCGCCGCATTGCTGGCGGTGTAGCGTACCGTGTGTCGAATATTACGATGACCGAGGTAATCCTGGATCAAACGGGTATCTGTACCTCTTTCCGCCAGTTCGTAGCCGCAGGCGTGACGCAGCATATGGGGGTGGGTCTGCGTCACGGTACCCGCCTTTTCCCCGGCGGAGCGAATAATACGATACGCCTGCTGGCGTGAGAGCGGGGTCCCGCGACGGGAGATAAAAAGCGCGTCGGTTTTGGCCGCCGCTTTCCAGCCGGCGCGGACCTGACTCCAGCGCTCAATGGCCTCACGTTCATCAAAGCGCAGCGGGTGAATAGTTGAAAAACCGTTCTTCAACCGCCGCACATTGACCCGGCCTTCCCGTAGATCCAGATCGTGATAGTGCAGATCCAGCAGTTCGCTGATGCGCATCCCGTGGCGAAAGGCGAGAAGGATGAGGCAGTAGTCCCGCTCGCCGGTGGCGCCCTGACGCGCGGCCTGCATCATAGCCTGAACTTCTTTGGCGGTAAGAAAACGACGTCGGTTCACAATAATTACTCCTGAAAAAGAGGTGAGGGGTCGTCATGGCGAAACCATACGCCATGACGGAAAAGATCCGTAATGTAAGAACGGTACAAGGTGAAGGCGATTAACCACGTATAGATAGCATATTATATTTACAGCCAGTCAAAATATCGCCTGGCGATAATTCTTAATTTTAGAGATTTTAAGCAAGGTCACAATAGATCTGCTCGGGTTTTATAGCATGTGCATAAAATAAAAGGGATTTTTCACTCGGTAGATTTTAAAAAATAGCGGGATGGATTTTTAGCCAACAATAAAGAATCACGGCAAAACCGGAATTAATACAGGGTCAATTTAACGATGAGACCGCAGGATTAAATAAGAACTTGCGGGAACAGTAATCATAATTAACTGAGGGTTAATTTATTGCTATTTAATTTCCCCGCAACGCGGTACAACGCCATCCGTGGCGTCAGGCTTACTGAAGCAGCGACAGGCGCTGTTTGTCGCGCGTATTGTCCCAGATACCATAGAAGCGTCCCGCGTTGCTGGCGGTATACCAGACGGTATGGCGAATATTGCGGTGTCCGAGATAGTCCTGGATCAGACGGGTATCGATACCCATATTGGCCAGCGCAAAGCCACAGGAGTGGCGCAGCATGTGCGGGTGGATCTCCAGCGGCAATCCCGCCTGGTCGCCAGAGGAGGCGATAATTTGATAAAACTGCTGGCGGGAAAGGGGATTGCCTTTGCGGGAGAGAAATAGCCACTCGCTGGCGGCCTGCGGCCAGGTGTTGCGAATGGCCAGCCAGCGCTTTAGGGCGTGGATCTCTTTATTCAGCAAAGGGTGGGTGGTCGAAAACCCCTTTTTTAGCCGATGGATATAAACGCAGCGGGAAGCAAGGTCGATATCGGATATTCTCAGGCGACAGATCTCGCTGGCGCGCAGACCATGGATGAAGCACAGCAGCGTCAGGCAATAATTACGTGCGGCATAGGGACCGCTATCGGCGGCTTTAAGTAGCGACTCGATTTCATTCTGAGTCAGGAAGTTCCTTTTTTTTATCTCGGCGTTATTCGTCATAGTGTTCCCTTTTATGGCAGGCAAATATTACGCTTTACAGGCCTGCGTCAGGTCATTGTTAAATGCGACTGCCTTTTTATTTTTTAACAGCGTGCTGATAACGTTTTTATTTGCTACGGGAGCATGCGGTATCATGGGCTATCGCCATCCCCAGCGATAAGACGCCGTATGCTGAAGGGTAAAGAAAGGGTTAGCTGGTTGAACTGGCGAATCTTTCCTGGAGGTTTCCACGTCCTGTACATCCCTGATCCTCTTGATGATGCCCGCTTGATGATGAAGGCACTGGCTTCCGGCCACGGCAAGGCGGCCATCAATGCCGTCATGATTTATTTCCCGGCTGTCGGGGCGGCACGGCGTCAGCCAGCCGGCCTCCCGTATCTCAGCGACGGGAATGGCATGAGTAATTTCTCAGACAGAATACAACCTTGAACCGTCTGGATAGCATTCACTGCAAAACTACAACAGAGATTAAACCATACTGCAAAAAGCCTGGGGATAATAGCCATTGTCTCTGTGAGGGCACTTTAGGTCTTATTTAACGGGTTGAGCTTAATCTTAATGGTGCTGTGGGAGCGTGGGCGGTAATCGGCGGAAGCGGTGATATCAGGCGGTGGGTATAAGAGAGGCATAGGCTGCAGACTGGTGTGGGTAATATTCTGCGGCGAGTTAAGAATAAAGAGCAGGTAGGGGATAGACACGACGGTCCGGTGTCGCAGGCGGTGTTAAAGGCTCCGGTGGCAGAAGTCCGCGATCTGATATCCACCGGAGCAGGCTGACTTACCATTTTTCGTCGCGGGCTTCCTGACGACCTTCGCGGCGGTTTTCCCGCTTATCGTGACGGCAGCTGGCGTTGCTTTGATTATTATTTCTGACGCACTCTTGCTTGGTTTCACGGCCCTGCTCGCGGCTATCCTGGCGGATATCGCGAGCGTCCTGGCGCTGGTCGCTGCGCCAGGTCGCCTGCGCCGAAAGCGAGGGCGTCAGCAGCGCGACGCACACCAGGGCGAGTAAGCATCTTTTCATGGGGGGGCCTTAGGTTTGATAAATACAATAAATTATTAGCATTAATCGATAGAATTATCATATATTTCAGCAGAGAATAGCACGAAATGCATCGCCGCTGGCAGCAAGTTTGTTTTTTATTAAACAAGTTTGTTGACGAATTCATTCTTAAATTAGCAATCCATAATACGATATTAGTATCATGATTTTCGTATCAGGTATAAACTGAAGGGATTAATTGTCTTGATATTTATCAAGTTAATTAAATGCACATATTGTCGGTGTTTTAATTGCGTGCAATATTCACCTCATGAGTTTTTTCTCATCTCACAAGCTAAGTGGATAAATAAATAAAAGGAACTATTTTATGAAGCGTTTAACTATTGCTGCAGCAGTACTGTCTACGGTATTTATGAGCGCCGGCGCTTTTGCGGAAACTGACCAGGGCGAGGTTATTATCACCGGGCGCGTTGTGGGTACGACATGTCAATTTCTTGACGGGAATAACTCTACGACCATTACGATGAACCAGGTGGGACAGGAAAGTCTTGCCGGCCTGAGTGCCGGCGCCACCTATACCGGTATTAAAAACAGCACCACGGTGCCATTAAAATTAAAATGTACCGGTAAGCCGCCAAAAATAAGCCTGGCGCGTAACCAGTTTGATACGACTTACCCGAACATTACGAAAAATACCGTAACGGGCGGCGCATCCGGCGTCGGCTTTGTGGTGACGGCAAATAACGCCGAACTGAACGCCGACTCGCTGATCTCGCTCAATGGCGAACCCGATGAAAATGGTGTTTATACCATTGATTTTTCAGCACAGTATGCGCTGGTGGCTCAGGGGTCTTCCGTCACCCAGGGCGATGTAGAGTCGACCGTTACGCTGACCGTGGTAACCGAGTGATGTGGTAACCCGGCGTAACGCAGAGCGTTCGCCGGGTCTCTGTTTACATGGAGTGAAAGAGATGAAAGGATTCATTCTGCTGCTACTGACATTTTTCATCATCCCTGCGCAGGCGGGTATTGTGATCTATGGAACGCGTGTTATTTATCCGGCCGGTAAAAATGAGGTGATGGTACAGTTAATGAATCGCGGCGATCGCGGCGCCCTGGTTCAGGCGTGGATCGACGACAGTAATACATCCATTACTCCGGAGAACATTCGTGTTCCTTTTCTTATCTCCCCGCCGGTGGTGCGCGTCAGAGCCAATACCGGCCAGCAGCTTAAAATTAAAGCATTATCCAATACGTTACCGCGAAACCAGGAGAGTTTATTTTATCTCAATGTCCTCGATATCCCACCCAATGCCAGCGTGAATGATGGTAAAAATGTGGTGAAGTTTGCAATACAAAACCGGATCAAGCTGTTTTATCGCCCGGAAGGTGTCACTGGCGTTACGCAGGCCAGTTTTCATCATTTAGTCCTGCAGCAAAAAGGCAAAAACTTGTTCCTACAAAATAACAGCGCTAACTGGATCACTATTCCCGAAATTAAAACCAATAACGTTAAGGGAAACAGTAAAGCCATTATGCTGGCACCATTTTCTCAGCAAATGATCACCCTCGGCGGCAGCGTCGCCAGACAGTACAAAATAACTCTTATTGATGATTACGGAAATTATATTAGTGATAGCATCAGCGTAAAATAAAAAGAGGTGGTTATGTTAAGGATGACATCACTGGCCCTGGCGATTATTGCATCATTATTTGCTGAAGCCCTGGCAGCAGAAGAGACCTTTGATACCAACTTTATGTTCGGAGGAATGAAAGGGGTCAAAGACAGTCACTATCAGTTTACAGATGACGCGCTGGTTGCGGGCGAATATAACCTGGATGTATATGTCAATAATAAGTGGCGTGGGAAGTATGACCTGACGGTGAAGGAGCAGCCAGGGGAAAGCTGCCTGTCATTATCCCAGCTGCAGCAGCTCGGTATTAAGACCGAGGGGCTGAACAAAAAGGCTCAGGCGCAATGCATCACGTTGCGCCAGGCGGTGCAGGGTGGAAAATACCATTTTGATATCTCCACCCTGACCCTCGAGCTCAGCGTTCCGCAGGCGTTTGTTGATGAACTGGAGGAGGGCTATGCTTCCCCGGAAAGCTGGGACCGCGGGGTTAACGCCTTCTACACGTCCTATTATGCCAGTCAGTATTACAGCGATTATAAAAGCGCCGGGAATACCAAAAGCAGCTTTGCCCGCTTTACCAGCGGCTTAAATCTATTGGGATGGCAACTGCACTCTGACGCAAGCTATAACAACAATGATTCTGGTTCGGGTGAATGGAAGAGTAACACGCTCTATCTGGAACGAGGCTTCGGCGAGATAGAAAGTACGTTTCGCGCCGGGGATATGTACACGTCAGGGGATATTTTCGACACCGTGCGTTTTCGCGGGGTGCGCTTATATCGCGACATGCAGATGTTGCCCAACTCCAGGCGCAACTTTACGCCGATAGTCCAGGGGATTGCGCAAAGCAATGCCCTGGTGACCATTGAGCAAAATGGTTTCGTCATTTATCAGAAAGAGGTGCCGCCCGGTCCCTTTGCGATTGCTGATTTACAGATGGCCGGCGGCGGGGCCGACCTTGACGTGAGCATCAAGGAAGCGGACGGGACGGTCACCCGCTATCTGGTGCCCTTTTCTTCTGTACCCAATATGCTGCAGGCTGGCGTCTCGAAATACGATCTTGCTGCCGGGCGCAGCCATATCGAAGGGGCCGATCGGCAGGCTGATTTTATTCAGGGTAGCTATCTGTATGGTGTGAATAATCTGCTCACGCTGTACGGCGGTTCGATGCTGTCCAATCACTATTCGGCTTTTACCCTCGGGACGGGCTGGAATACCTGGCTCGGCGCGATCTCTGTCGACGCCACTCAGTCGCATAGCGAACAGGATGATGGCACCTACGATGGTCAAAGCTATCAGGTGGCCTACAGTAAATTCCTGACCCCAACCCAGACCCGTTTTGGCCTGGCGGCCTACCGCTATTCGAGCCGGGATTTCCGCACCTTTAACGATCACGTGTGGGCGAAGAACAGAACTCATTATCACCGTGACGAAAACGATATCTATGATATTGCCGATTATTATCAATATGATTTCGGTAGAAAAAACTCGCTGTCGGTCAATTTAAGCCAGGCGCTGCCGGCGGGCTATGGCGCGATCTCCCTGAGCGCCCTGTGGCGCGACTACTGGGGAAAAAGCGGCAGTAATAAAGATTATCAGCTGGGGTACTCAAACACCTGGCAGCGGCTGACCTATACGCTATCGGCCAGCCAGACCTATGACGATTATCACCACCAGGATAAGCGGTTTAACCTGTATTTCTCTATTCCGTTCAGCTGGGGGGACGATCTGACCACGCCGCGCCGTCGGTTGAATCTGTCGAACTCCACCACCTTTGATAATAGTGGCTTTGCCTCCAATAACACCGGACTCAACGGCATTGCCGGCTCCCGCGATCAGTTCAGCTACGGGGTTAACCTCAGCCATCAGCAGCAAAATAATGAAACCGCCGCGGGGGCGAATCTCACCTGGAATGCGCCGCTGGCGACCCTGAGCGGCAGCTATAGCCAGTCGTCAAACTACACGCAGGCCAGCGGGAGTCTCTCCGGTGGCGTGGTGCTCTGGTCCGGGGGCATCAATCTGGCGAATCGATTATCAGATACCTTCGCGATTTTGCAGGCGCCGGGCCTGGAGGGGGCTCGGGTGAATGGGCAGAAATATCGCACCACTAACGGGAAAGGGATTGTGCTCTATGACAACCTCACGCCGTTCCGTGAAAACGCGCTGATGCTGGATGTGTCGGATTCCCACAGCACCACGGAGCTGAAAGGCAATCGGAAAATGGTGGCCCCGTATCGGGGGGCTGTGGTGGTCAGCCACTTTGATACCGACCAGCGTAAGCCGTGGTTGATTCATGCCCGACAAGCCGCGGGCGAGCCGCTGCCGTTTGGTTATGAAATCGAGGATAACCTCGGGCACAACGTCGGGGTCGTGGGGCAGGGCAGCTTATTATATATCCGCACGGATACGATTCCGTCGACGCTGAAAGTGGCTGTCGATAAAGCAAAAAATCAGTACTGCACGATCACCTTTAAGCAAAACATTGATGAAGCGCAGACCTACGTCTGCCGGTAAAGGACTATGACGATGAGATGGCTACTGTTTCTGCTGTTCACCTTCAGCACTTTTGGCGCCTGGGCAGGGAATTGCGACCTGAACACCAGTTATATCCAGAAAGGGATCGAAGGTTACGGTATCTATATTTTCAAACCCGTGACCCTCTCCGGCACACTGGCGTTACGCGAGGGCACCTTTCCCAATGATGACTGGCTGTTTGTTTGTCAGTCATTAGAGAATGTCGTTATTACCCTGACGGGCGAAGCGCAGCACAGCACCGAGTATAATTTTCTGGTGGGTAATGAAAAATATAAAATTAAATTCGACCTGTCGCCGCATAATTTGTCTGGCAAAGATTTTACCACCAATGCCCACTATAAATTGTCGGATATTTTCACCGATACCGCCTCGATTGACTATGCCATCAGTCAGGGCGAGGTCGCGGGCAGGCCGGTGATCACTCCTGGACAGCCGTTTACGGTAAGTTATAAGCTTAATCTGAGGTACTGTCAGAACAAGGACAAAACGTGCACTGACATCCCCATCACCTATATTTTCCATATTATTCTGCAGATCAACGTGATGACCTGTGGCTTTGATAACCCGACGACGGAAATTAATATGGGTGATTATAATTTCATCGATATTAAACAGGGGACCGTAGATTACCGCCCGGAGATGATCTATATCGATTGCCGGCAGGGGGACTCCGGTATGCTGCAGCTGACGCCGGGCAAAATTGAGTACACCTTCCGGAGCGCATCGCTTCTGAAAAACGGCCTGGTGTTAGCTAACGATGAAGAGTCGTCCGCGACCGGGGCTGGTGAGGTTGGATTCCGTATTCAGGATGCCAACGGCGCGGATATCCAGTATGACAATGGCTACCTGTACGAATCGCCTCAGGCCGCCACCCAGGGGAAAAATCCCATCATTCTCAACATCAAGCCCATGAAATATGGTGAGAATATCCGTACCGGAACAATCAAGAGCCGGGTCATTATCGTGGTGAATAACAACTAATCCCGCTTTGCCGTCGGCGGCGCTCCAGGCTAATGTTATCCCAAACGGTCAGGGAAGGCGTACCGCTCACCCTGGCCGGGAGGGCCGGTACACCGCTCGCCGGAGGTGAGAGGTGCGTCCGGCGGTTTACGTCTTTGCACCATGGCATATTGATGAATACTCCGTTTGCGCAACGCGACTGGCGCCTGCTGGCCGTCGGGAGCGGCGGCCTTCTTCTGCTGGCCGCCGGCATCACCTTGCACAGCCACTGGGGCGACTTCCTCCAGTGGTGCCTCGCCACGCAAATTACCTTGCATCGCTATCTGGTGATGTACCTTCTGCTGCTGAACAACCATCAGTACAGCGGCGGCGTCTGGCTGCTGGTGGGCGCTTTTCTCTACGGCGTGCTCCACGCTATCGGACCGGGCCACGGCAAGTTTATCGTCACCACTTACCTGAGCACCAATCAGGAGAGCCTGACCGCGGCGCGGGTGGTGCCTTTTCTCGGCAGCCTGCTGCAGGGCGTCAGCGCCATCCTGTTTGTCTTTATTCTCGCGGTGGGGCTGAATCTGGCCGCTGGCGATCTCAGCGCCAGCCGCTGGTACGTCGAGAAGATCAGCGCCCTGACCATCGCCGCCTTTGGGGTTTACGTTATCTGTCGTGCGCTGCAGAGCCTGCTGCCGGGTAAAAGGAGAATACGCGCCCTGAGGCCGGCGCATCAGCATGATGCCTCGTGCTGCTGCGGGCACCACGGCGTGGGACACGACCTGCAGGGCGCCGACTGGAAGACACGCCTGGGCGTGGTGCTGGCCATCGGCGCCCGGCCCTGCAGCGGAGCGATTATGATCCTGCTGTTCGCCAACGCGCTGGGGATCGTCAGCTGGGGCATCGCCGCGGTGATGACCATGGCGCTGGGCACCGCGCTGTCGATCCTTGGTCTGTCGCTGGCGGTGCACTATGCCCGTCACCGTACCGTCAACCGGCTGACGGCGACCAGCCGTCCGCGGCCCTGGCTGGTGCCGCTGGTGAAGATCCTCGGCGGGCTGGCGCTGATCCTCTTTGCCGCGGGATTGTTTTTCACCGTGGTGCCGATCAGCGCTAACGGCGACTTTATCGCCGCCGGCTGTTAACGGCTCTCCAGCAGGCGCATCAATACCCGCAGCGCCTGATCCAGCTGCTGGCGCTCGCCATCGCTGAGCCCCGCCAGCAGCTGCCGTTCATTATCGACATGGGTCTCCACCGCTTCATCGATGCGTTCACGTCCGGCGGGCGTCAGGGCGACCAGCATACTGCGGGCGTCTTCCGGATTGGGCAGGCGGGTAATAAATCCGCGTTTCTCCAGCGCCTTCAGGCGATGAGTCATGGTGCCGGAGGTGATCATCAGCGTGGAGAAGAGCTGGGTAGGCGAAAGAATGAACGGCGCCCCGGCGCGGCGCAGCGTCGCCAGCATGTCAAACTCCCAGCGCACCAGCTCATGGCGTGTAAAAGCCACTTCCACCTGCGGCTCCAGCAGCATGGCGCATCGTTTCAGACGGCCAATTGGCCCCATTGGGCTGCAGTCGAGGTCTGGCCGCTCCCGCTGCCACTGGGCAAGGATCCGATCAACGGCGTCGATCGGCGGTGATTTGTCCATCAGTGCTCACTTGTCTTGATATCAAGATAATTGCGTGTACATACTTGCGGCACCAATTTAACTTGAAGTGAAGATAAAATCATGGCTTTTCTCTCGCGTAGTCTGATGCTCGACCTGCTGCTCACGGCGCTGGCGCCCGCTATCTGGGGGACGACCTACATCGTCACCTCCCAGTTTCTTCCCCCCGACCGGCCGTTTATCGCCGCCCTGCTGAGGGTTTTGCCGGCAGGCATCGCCCTGCTGATCTGGAGCCGCCGCTTTCCACAGCGCGGCGAATGGCTAAAGCTTATCGTTTCCGGCATCTTAAATATCGGCGCATTTCAGGCGCTGCTGTTTATCGCCGCCTATCGCTTACCCGGCGGTCTGGCGGCAGTGATTGGCGCGATCCAGCCGCTGCTGGTGATGCTTCTCGCCTGGTGCGTAGACCGGCAGCGCTCGCCCTGGCTGGCGGTATTCTCAGCCCTCGCCGGCATACTCGGTATGGCCATGCTGCTGCTGTCGCCGCGCACCGTCCTCGACCCGCTGGGCATCGGCGCGGCGTTTCTCGGGGCGATCAGTATGGCGCTGGGCACCTGGCTCTCCCGCCGCTGGGCGCTCTCCCTGCCGATCGTCGCGTTAACCGGCTGGCAGCTGGCGATCGGCGGGGTGGTGCTGGCGCCCGTGGCGCTGATCGTTGATCCCCCTTTACATCAGGTGACAGCGCTGCAGGTGGCCGGCTATCTGTGGCTGTGCGTGGCGGGCGCGATGCTGGCCTATGGCCTGTGGTTCCGGGGGATTGGCCGCCTCTCGCCGGTGGCGGTATCGGCAATGAGCCTGCTGAGCCCGGTGACCGCCGTGGTGTTGGGGTGGATTTTCCTTGGCCAAAAGATCCAGGGGATGGCGCTGGTCGGGCTGATCGTGGTGCTGGCGAGCGTGTTGTCTATTCAGCGCGCGCTGGCGCGTCAGGCGGCGGGGGCAAAAACGAAAAAAGCCCCATAACGGGGCTCGACATTGCTGTGTGCGGGGTGGGCGGCGGGAGCCAGACCAGCCGCCCGCAGGCGGCCTGTCCGGCAGCTCCCTCTGCAACCATTCGCTTATTTAGAGAGCTCGGCGGTCATATGGACCTGGTTGCCGGTGTACGCTTCAGTGATGTGGTAGGAAGCGCCTTGTTCTTTCGCAATGGTCGCGATTTTCGCTTCTGCGCTGTCCAGGGTGTCTGCTGTTACGCTCACCGGATGAGCGAAGCTAGCGAAAGAGACCAGGGAGAGCATACCGGCAGCGGCGAGTAATTTTACGTTTTTCATGGTGTTTGTCCTTTTAACTTTTATGGTGGAAAGCGTGTTTGCTTTCGATGGGCTTATAATAAGTCTGCTAACTATAACGCGCGTGGCAAAAAGTGCGATTTAGATCACATTTTTATGGCGGTTTGATGACGGAGATATGAATGTTTCTCTATTTTTTAATTTAAAAACAATGGATTAGTGATTATTTTTTGATGGGAGTATCACGCGGACTGCCTGCGATCAGAATGTAGAATGCGCCTCATTTACGCGGTTACCATTCGTTGTATGAATTAGTTGGGCGGTTTTTAGCCGCCGTTGGGGCGGATTCGGACGATTCGCAATAGCCCTCTGGCGGCCATTTCGGCATGCTGAGACGGCCATTTCTCTCATGCCCTGGCGTTAGGCTTTCCGCGCTGTAAACATCCATCACCCCGTTTTGATCTATCAATAAGCATTTATTAATAGTTATCGATTATCTGTTATATAACTTAATGAAACGTGAACAAATGTATATTTGTCGGCGAATAAATAGCATTCTTTGACGCCGATAGCACCAGCGAACTTATATTTTTAAGTTCGTTACCTGACGCCTTAAATATTGCGGCTCCCGGTCAGTCGAAGATTCTATTAGCAGTGGCATAAATCAGCATCGCCTGATGTTTCTGGTTCTATGCGAATTCACAGTGTGCTCATTGATTCGTAATTCACTCTGACAAGGAAATGGCAATGAAAAAGGTTCTTCTCTCTGCAGCAATGGCAACCGCGTTTTTTGGCATGACTGCTGCCCATGCAGCTGATACCAATGTTGGCGGCGGCCAGGTTAATTTCTTCGGTAAAGTTACCGATGTATCCTGTACTGTTTCTGTTAACGGCCAGGGCAGCGATGCGAACGTTTACCTGTCTCCGGTAACTCTGACTGAAGTTAAAGCGGCAGCAGCGGATACTTACCTGAAACCGAAATCTTTCACCATTGACGTCTCTAACTGCCAGGCTGCTGACGGCACCAAACAGGATGACGTAAGCAAACTGGGCGTAAACTGGACCGGCGGTAACCTGCTGGCTGGCGCTACCAGCAAACAACAGGGCTACCTGGCGAACACCGAAGCTTCCGGTGCTCAGAACATCCAGCTGGTACTGTCTACTGACAACGCTACCGCGCTGACCAACAAAATCATCCCGGGTGACAGCACTCAGCCGAAAGCGAAAGGCGACGCTTCCGCTGTCGCTGATGGCGCGCGTTTCACCTACTACGTAGGCTACGCCACCAGTGCGCCGACCACTGTGACCACTGGTGTGGTTAACAGCTACGCGACTTACGAAATTACTTACCAGTAATTCCGTCAGAAAATAAAACTGCCCCGCGATGGGGCAGTTAATAACAATAATAAAGCGGCGATGACCGCCGCTTGTATTTTTATTCTGAGGTCAGCATGAAGCGTATTGCCCTTTTTTTCTGTTTCATTTTTAGTTTTGCGGCCCACGCCAACAATATTATTGTTAACGGTACCCGCTTTATTTATCCAGGAAATGAAAAAGAAATAACGGTACAGCTTTCAAATAACGCCGACCGTCCGGCGCTGGCGCAGGCCTGGCTGGATAACGGCGATGCCGATGCCACACCGGATACCATTACCACCCCGTTTATTATCACCCCGCCGATTTCGCGCGTTGACGCCAAGAGCGGCCAGACGCTGCGTATTAAGCTCGGCAGCAGCGCCGGTCTGGCGAAAGATAAAGAGACGCTGTGGTGGCTGAATCTGTTGGAAATACCGCCGGTGGTGGCCAATCAGAAAAATGAAGGCCAGAACGTGCTGCAGCTGGCGATCCGTTCGCGCTTTAAATTTATTTATCGTCCTGCCGGACTGGGCAACCGCGATGCGGCGGCCGAGAAGCTGACCCTGACCGCCAGCGGCAGTAGTCTCGCCATCAGCAACCCGACGCCGTTCTACATTACCGTCAGCCGTATTTCCCGCGACGGCGGTAAAGCCCTGAACAGCAAAACCGTGATGCTGGCGCCGCAGTCCAGCCAGACGGTGGCGCTTTCCTCCGCCGTCAACCGCGGCGAAACCCTGACCGTTAACAACATTAATGACTATGGCGCCGATGTCGCAGTGAAAGTGGCCGTTAAATAAGGGAAAAGCTAATGAAGCAGAGGTCATTCTGCCCGGGAAGATTAAGCACCGCGATCGCCATCGCGCTGTGCTGCTTTCCGCCATTTTCCAGCGGACAGGAAAACCCGGGAACGGTATATCAATTTAACGACGGCTTTATTGTCGGCAGTCGCGAAAAGGTCGACCTGTCACGCTTCTCGACCAGCGCGATTACCGAAGGCACTTACTCCCTTGACGTCTACACCAACGACGAATGGAAAGGGCGCTACGATCTGCGCATCGCGCGCGACAAAGACGGTAACCTTGGGGTCTGCTACACCAAAGCGATGCTGACGCAGTACGGCATCGCGGCGGAAAAGCTCAATCCGCAGCTGAGCGAACAGGAAGGCTACTGCGGTAGCCTCAAATCCTGGCGCAACGAAGACAACGTCAAAGACAACCTGGTCCAGTCCTCCCTGCGGTTGAACATTTCGGTGCCGCAGATCTATGAAGATCAACGCCTGAAAAACTATGTCAGCCCGGAGTTCTGGGACAAAGGCATTACCGCGCTTAATCTTGGCTGGATGGCCAACGCCTGGAACAGCCACACCTCTTCGGTCGGCGGGTCGGATAACAGCAGCGCCTACCTTGGCGTCAATGCCGGCCTGTCGTGGGACGGCTGGCTGCTGAAGCATATCGGTAACCTGAACTGGCAGCAGCAGCAGGGTAAAGCGCACTGGAACAGCAACCAAACCTATCTCCAGCGGCCGATCCCGCAGATCAACTCCATTGTCAGCGGTGGGCAGATCTTTACCAATGGTGAATTTTTCGACACCATCGGTCTGCGTGGGGTTAATCTTTCCACCGATGACAATATGTTCCCGGACGGCATGCGCTCCTATGCCCCGGAAATTCGCGGCGTGGCGCAGAGCAACGCCCTCGTCACCGTGCGCCAGGGCAGCAACATTATCTATCAGACCACCGTTCCGCCGGGGCCGTTTACGCTGCAGGATGTCTATCCATCCGGCTATGGCAGCGATCTTGAGGTTTCGGTAAAAGAGGCGGATGGCTCGGTGGAAGTGTTCAGCGTGCCTTACGCCTCCGTTGCTCAGCTGCTGCGTCCGGGCATGACCCGCTACGCGCTCTCCGCCGGTAAAGTGGACGACAGCGGGCTGCGCAATAAGCCGATGCTCTATCAGGCGACCTGGCAGCACGGGATCAATAACCTGCTGACCGGCTACACCGGGGTCACCGGCTTTGACGACTATCAGGCCTTCCTGGTGGGCACCGGGATGAACACCGGGATCGGCGCCCTCTCTTTTGACGTCACCCATTCTCGGCTGAAAAGCGATAGCCATGATGACTCGGGGCAGAGCTATCGCGCCACCTTTAACCGCATGTTCACCGATACCCAGACCAGCATCGTGCTGGCGGCGTATCGCTACTCGACGAAAGGTTATTACAACCTCAACGACGCGCTGTACGCCGTCGATCAGGAAAAAAACAGCCGCAGCAACTACACCCTCTGGCGGCAAAAAAACGGCATGACCTTCACGGTAAACCAGAACCTGCCTGACGGCTGGGGCGGGTTTTATCTCAGCGGTCGTATTTCCGATTACTGGAACCGCTCCGGGACCGAGAAGCAGTATCAGGTCAGCTATAACAATTCGTTTGGTCGTCTCTCCTGGTCGGCGAGCGCCCAGCGCGTCTATACCCCGGACAGCTCCGGCCATCGCCGCGACGATCGCATTTCACTCAACTTCAGCTACCCGCTGTGGTTTGGCGACAACCGCACCGCCAACCTGACGTCGAACACCTCGTTCAACAACTCGCGCTTTGCCAGCTCGCAGATTGGTATCAACGGTTCGCTGGACAGTGAAAACAACCTTAACTACGGCGTGTCGACCACCACCGCCACCGGCGGTCAGCATGATGTGGCGCTCAACGGCAGCTACCGTACGCCATGGACCACCCTCAACGGCAGCTACAGCCAGGGCGAAGGCTATCGTCAGAGCGGCATTGGCGCCAGCGGGACGATGATCGCCCACAGCGGCGGCGTGGTGCTCTCACCGGAAAGCGGCTCGACGATGGCGCTGATTGAAGCCAAAGACGCGGCCGGCGCTATGCTCCCGGGATCGCCGGGCACCCGCGTGGACAGCAATGGTTACGCCATCCTGCCGTATCTGCGCCCGTACCGAATTAACGCCGTCGAGATCGACCCGAAAGGCAGCCATGACGACGTGGCCTTCGATCGCACCGTGGCGCAGGTTGTGCCGTGGGAAGGCAGCGTGGTTAAGGTGGCGTTTGGCACCACGGTGCAGAACAACCTCACCCTGCAGGCGCGCCAGGCGAACCATGAGCCGCTGCCGTTTGCGGCGAGTATTTTCTCCCCCGACGGCAAGGAGATCGGCGTCGTCGGTCAGGGCAGCATGATGTTTATCAGCGATGCGAACGCCAAACGCGCGATTGTGAAGTGGAGCGGCGGGCAGTGTTCGGTGGATCTGGGGCAGCAAACAACAAAGGATAGCGTATGTCGCTGAGGAAATTACTGACGCTTTTTATCGTCTTGATGGCGCTGGGCACCACCTCGTCCTGGGCCGTCTGTACGCGCCTTTCTTCGCCAACGGTGATGCTGGACATGGTGGTGGGCAGGGTGGTGGTGCCCCCGGATCTGCCGGTGGGTTCGGTGATCCTCACCCGCGACTGGACGATGAGCGCCCCCGGCGGGGCGAGCTATCGCTGTACCTCCGGCACCAACCGCTTCGCGGCGAAGATCGTGTCGCCAGGGGCCACGGACCTGGGGAATAAAATTTATTCCACCAACGTGCCGGGAATTGGTATGCGTTTCAGCCGCGGTGGCGCGACGGTGAATATCGTCTATCCCGACGTCTATTCGTCCCGAGTGTATAACACCACCAACTATTCCCTTGAAGGATCACGTTTTACGCTGGAGATTATCAAAACTGCGGCAACCACCGGCAGCGGTACCCTCGCGGCGGGAAAATACACCTCCTACGACTGGGAGAGCGGCGGCAACCCGATCCTCGAAACCTATCTGAGCGCCAACGCGATCACCGTGGTCTCGCCCTCCTGTTCGGTATTGAGTGGGAAAAATATGAATGTTGATGTGGGCGCCATCAGACGTACTGACCTGAAAGGGGTTGGCACCACCGCGGGCGGGAAGGATTTTAATATTGAGCTGCAGTGCAGCGGCGGCCTGAGTGAAACGGGATATGCCAACATCAGCACCTCTTTCTCCGGCACCCTGGCTACCAGCACCACCGCCACCATGGGCGCCTTGCTGAATGAAAAGGCCGGCAGCGGGATGGCGAAAGGCGTCGGCATCCAGGTGCTGAAGGATGGATCCCCGCTGCAGTTTAATAAGAAATATACCGTTGGCCGCTTGAATAATCAGGAGACCCGCTACATCACCATACCGCTGCACGCGCGCTTTTATCAGTATGGCCCGACGACCAGCACCGGTGAGGTGGAGTCGCATATGATCTTTAACCTGACGTACGATTAATACGGGAGGGGGAATGAAGGGATTGCCGAAACATACTATCGCGTGGCTGCTGCTCTGCGGCAGCCTCGCCGTCCCCTCGGCGTGGGGTTTCGAGACTAATTACGACCGCGGACGGGTCGATTTTGCCGGGCGGGTGACGGATATCTCCTGCAGCGTCGCGCTCAATGGCGGCCAGCATGCCGGCAGCGGCAACGTCTGGCTGGCGCCGGTCAGCCTGGCGGAAGTGCACGATCGCGGGGCCGGCGCGTTTATGAAGCCGCAGCCTTTTACCCTGGCGCTGTCAAACTGCCAGCTACGTCATGACGGCGGCGCCGCTTCGCAGGACGAGGTGCGGCGGGTCAGCGTTCGCTGGATCGACGGTTTTTTACTGACGGCGGTCGGCAATGAGAACGCGGGCTATCTGGCTAATACCTTGCCAGACGGCGCGCAGAATATTTATCTGGCGCTGTCGACCAATGATAATAATACGCTGGATAAGAGTAATAAAATTGTCCCTGCGGATCCGCAGCAAAATCAGGTGCATTTACAGGAAAACGCGGTCAGCGGCGGCCTGTTCACCTATTATGTGGGCTACGTTTCGCCGACCCCGAAAAGCGCCACCAGCGGGCCAATTACCAGCTGGGCAACGTGGGAATTAGTTTATAATTAAGCGGGACGAAAAAGCCGGGCAAGCCCGGCTTTTTTATATGCCAATATCGTCGGCAACCAGTTGCTCAATGCTGACTTCCTGCCAGTAATGCCCCTGAATAGCAAACCACTCCATACCCTGCAGCCATTTTTTATGGGCTTCGCTTTCCACGCCTTCAATAATCACGTTGTGATGATTGCGGGATAAAAAGGTGACCAGCGCATCCATCAGCTGACGGCCGGACTCTTTGCGCATCAGATGCCAGAAAAAATCTTTATCAATTTTGACATAGTCAAAATGATAACCGCTGATGGCGTTAATCCCCGCGTAGCCAGAGCCGAAGTCATCGAGCCACAGCGAGGTATCCTGCGGGCTTTGCCAGGCGGCCAGGGAATTATTCAGAAGTTTCTCGGCGTTTTCGGTCACTTCAAAATGGACGCAGGTCAGGGCGGCGATTTTCTCTTTTATTTCCTTCTGGCGCAGCAGAGTCAGGATATGGTCATCAACGTTAATGGTAGCGGAAATATGGTTACGTAAAAACCATGCTTTATGCTGTTCAATCAACCCCAGTTGCTCGAGAAAAATACGTTCACGAACTGCCGCGGTGGCATGGCGGAAAAAATATTCTGGCGAAACGGGAAGATTATCGAAGCGGCTTAAGCATTCAACCGCGACTAAGGTACCTTGTGGGGAAAACATTTTCTGAAAGACGTAGCGTACAGCGATATCATTACGAGATAAAATGTTGTCTTCGAATATTTTAGTGTTCATTATCCCTCTTCACGAGGTTAGTCAGACAATAAGCAGAGGATAGGTTAATTATAGGCTACCTGATGATTAATGGGAATGGCAGGAAATGTAAATCAACAACGAATAAGTACGCTTTATCCGCTATTGATTTACCTCTGCGTAATTTAGCATTGATGGAGGGCGGCAATACGCTGGTTCATCGTGCGGGAATTATCAATGCCCAGCTTTTGCATGATATGGATTCGATGGCTGTGGACCGTTTTATGGGCAATGCCGAGCAGGGCGGCAATCCGCTTATTATTATTGTTGGCAATCAGCAGCTCGAGGATCTGGCACTCCCGCGGCGACAGTTGTTTGCGCAATCGTCGCGGCGGTTGTTCGCTGGCGCCCTTCGCCCGCTGGATAATAGAAGCAAACATAGATAGCGGCGATTTTTCACTAATAATCATGGCATTATCGACGGTTATTAACTCTCTGCACAGTCCGGCAATGTCGCTTTTTATCATCAGCACCGGCTGCTGGCAGCGTTGCAGGGAAAGGCGGAGCGCATTCAATAGATCAACGATTCTGATGGCAGAAATATCCTTATTGATTAAATTGAAAATAACCGTTTGGGCCTCAGGCAGCTGTTTCCCATGGATGACTTCGTCATAGCCAAAACGGGTGGCGTTTTCATGACTATCAATAAGGTAGTGATAGATTGAGTGACCAATGAGATTATCATTGGTGTACAGCAATATACTTTCCAAGGGTATCAGATTCTCTTTTTTCGCTTGGCTTCTAAGATCAGGTCCAGCAGAATTTTCTCTATTCTGCGCTGGTCGTCGAGATGGCGGAACTTAAACTGGCAGGATATCTGATAGTAGCTTTCGCTCTCTTCATTAGGGTCATCAAGGGTGATAATAATGACATTCTTTACCACCAGGTCGATGGTGATCTCGCCATATTCCGCCAGCATCAGTACGGCGTTTTTCAGCAATGCGTTATGACTGAGGAATTTCAGATTCGGCGTTTTGGTCATCAGTGCGCAACCGCCGTCTGAAATGTCCTTGATGTCGAAAAGATAGTTTTCGCCATTTTTATGGCGACCGCGGCAATAAAAATCATGCTCGTGGCGTAAACGAAAGCGGGGATCGCGGCGACGCTGCACCACCTGCAGGCATTCAGGCAAGGAAAAGGCGTAGCGGATACCTTTATCGACACCGCTATTGTCATGTTTTGTCAGGGCCGCATTAAACTCTATTTTCCCTGAATCGCTATGCAGGAGAAAGCGAATTTTATGCCCGGGCGGGATTTTGCGATGGGTCTGAATATGGAACTCGGCAAAGTCCACGCGCGTCAGTTGGGTTATGATACTGGTGTTGTTAAAAAATATTTCAATTTCAGTACGTTTGCGCAACTCCTCTCTGAAAATAGCAATAATTTCATACTTACTGGTCTTTATCGTTCCCTCTGTCATGTGCATCCCTTGTAAATAGTTGTCGTGAGGCGTTTGATTTTTCTTATAGCAATAGCAACATTCTGATTGGGTTAATCAGATGTTTTTATGAGCGTTTGATGTTATTGACTATCTTTGCAGCCAGATTGATATGTATAAACTTGGAATTCGATATTGTGTTTCCTGTAATCAAGCGTTTCAAATTTTGGTCATGACAAAAACGACAACGGCCTCCAAGCTGGAGACCGGTCGAAGGATAAAAAACTTAAGTTTAATTAACGGGAATAATGAGAGAACGATCGTCGATCACGCCCCATTTGTAGGATCTATAGTGCCAGCAGTGATGAGGTTTTTCCAGGCAAATATTGAGGAGGGAAGTCGTTCCCTCCTTTCGGCATGACGGGTCAGGGATGCTTGCGGGTGGCGATATTATCCAGGGTACGCAGCGCATCCGCCGGCAGAATTAGCCCGGCGGCGGCAATATTTTCCGCCAGGTGCGTCCGGGATGAGGTGCCTGGGATCAGCAGAATATTGGGCGCGCGCTGGAGTAGCCAGGCGAGGGCGACCTGCATCGGCGTCGCCTCAAGCGAGGCCGCGACCTCGTTCAGCTCCTGCGCCTGCAGGGGGGTAAAACCGCCCAACGGGAAGAAGGGAACCCAGGCGATGTGCTGGGCGGCCAGCGCATCCACCAGCGCGTCGTCGGCGCGATGGGCAATGTTATAGAGGTTTTGCACGCAGACGATAGGCGTCATTTTCTGTGCATCCGCCACCTGCTTTGCCGTCACGTTGCTGAGGCCAATATGGCGGATCAATCCTCGCTCCTTCAGCTCCAGCAGGGTGGCGAGCGGCGCCTCCAGCGACCCTTCCACCGGGCCGTGGGGGCTCAGCATACTGCGCAGGTTCACCACCTCCAGCACGTCGAGCCCCAGGTGACGCAAATTGTCCTCGACGGCCTGGGTCAGTTCAGCGGGCGACATGGCCGGCAGCCAGTTGCCTTTCTCGTCACGGCGGGCGCTGACCTTGGTGACAATGCACAGATCGTCGGGGTAGGGGTGGAGCGCTTTGCGGATCAGCT
The DNA here is from genome assembly GCF_021869705.1 of Klebsiella sp. PCX. Classification (NCBI taxonomy): domain Bacteria; kingdom Pseudomonadati; phylum Pseudomonadota; class Gammaproteobacteria; order Enterobacterales; family Enterobacteriaceae; genus Klebsiella; species Klebsiella sp. PCX. Next base: position 4,249,321 of record NZ_CP091527.1, on the reverse strand, counting down.
GATTGGTCACATGGGGGCCATAGAAATCCGAGGTATCGATATGGTTTACCCCGGCTTCGACGGCGGCCTGCAGCACGCGCACCGCTTCTTCTGGATCTTTCGGCGGGCCGAAAACGCCGGGGCCGGCCAGCTGCATGGCGCCGTAACCCAACCGATAGACCTGGCGATCGCCGAGCGTGCCGCGACCGGATAAGGTGACACTGGACATAGGAACTCTCCTCACGGTGGCTAAGCCGTAAGTGTAATGCGCTAACAAGGAAGGGAAGGGTGAGAATATTGTCAGAATGTGCGACAGCGGCTCAGGCAAGCCGCTGTCGCCGGAGACGGATTAGCCGAAGAACATCACGGAGACGCAGAGCAGGCCGACCACCAGAGTGATGGCGTTACCCACCGAGCGATACGGCTTCAGCGCCGGGATAAGCCAGGTTGACAGCGTGGGCATGATAAACAGGATCATGGCGATAAGCGGTCCGCTGATGGCGTAGATCATCGAGATCGCATTCGGGTTGATAAAACACACCGCAAAGGTGAAGGCAGAGACCAGCATGATCGACATCGCGCGGTTGAAGGCGCGGCTCTTGCGCACGCCCATCAGGCCCAGCGAGCTTTTGACGATTTCGCTGGCGCCTTCAATGACCCCGAAGTAGGTGCCGAGAAAGGATTTCGACATGGCGACCACGGCGACAATAATGCCGGTCACCGCCAGCCAGCCCGGCGCGCCCGGCACCATCGACAGGGCGGAGAGGATGGTCACCCCCTGATCGCGGGCGGTCTCAATATAGGTCGCCGGGATGGCCAGCAGGCAGCTGAAGACGAAAAACAGCACGCTGGCGCAGATGATGGTATAGGCCACCTTCATGATTTTTTTGCATTTACCCATGGCCAGGTCGCCGTGCTTCTCCTGCTGGTCGATAGCAAAAGTCGAGATGATCGGCGTATGGCTAAAAGCGAAAACCATCACGGGTATGGAGATCCAGACCTGGTGGAGCGTCTGCGAGCTGAACTGCATCTGGCTGGTGAGATGTTCCGGATGCCAGTCGCGGATTAAATAGAGGGAGAGAAACAGGAAGCAGGCGATAAGCGGGAAGACCAGAAAGCCCATCACCTTGATGGTGATTTGCCGGCCCATGAGAAAGATCAGGTTAAGGACCAGCACGACCCCCAGGCTCAGCAGCGCGCGTAGCGCAGGCGTCATCGGCGTGCGATGTGCCACCTGCTCGGCCAGCGAGTTGGTAATGGCCACGGCGTAGATCAGCACGACCACAAAGAAGGCGAGGAAATAGAGCCCGGTGATCAGGTTGCCAATTTTCTTACCATAGTAGTGATTTACTGCGCCGGTGATCCCGGTTCCCGGCGCGATATTGGCCGAGAGAATAAACTGGCTCAGCGCTTTGTGAGGCCAGTAGGTGAGCGGCCAGGCGACCAGCGCGGTGATGAAAAGGACAATGGCGCCAGCCGAACCCAGCTGGATCGGTAGAAATAGCGTCCCAGCGCCTACTGCAGTGCCATATAAGGCAAAACTCCATAGAGTTTCTTCTTTAGACCAAATTTTAGACATTATGCGACTTTATCAACCGTCAAACCAAAAAAAAGGAGTGCAATTTACCATATTTATGGTTCGTCTGTTGCGATAGTTTTTGGTGATAAAGTCGCGGCGGATCGCGAAGGATCCGCCGCGGGGCTAGCCGCGCGCCGCCTGGCGCGGGCGGCGACGACGGATCACGCGCTCGCGCAGGGTGTCCCAGACCCAGTTAAACGCCATGGTGTAGGGCAGGAAGAAGAGCATGAAGCCGATCTCCAGCATAAACGCCTGCAGCAGCGATACCCCCAGCACGATGGCCACCATGGTGACGCCGATGATAACAAAGCCGGTCTCGAAGCCGATCGCGTGCAGCGCCCGCACTTTCAGCCGGCGAGGGACGCGGGAGACTGGCCATAGGCGATCGAAAGCCGCGTTATAAATGATGTTCCATACCATCGCCAGGGTGGCGAGCAGAATGCTCAGTCCGCCCATCTCCACCACCGAACGCTGCATCAGCCAGGCGGCGGTGGGAGCGAGGATCAGCGTCGCCAGCCCTTCGAAGGTGATGGCGTGGATAACGCGCTCGGTGAGCGTCTTGCGCTGATGTGGGGTCTGTTGCATGGCGAGCTACCTCCAGTTTTAGCCTGAACAGGAAATTACCCGGCAGTTTATGGAAAAATATGATAAACAAAAGATAGAAACCATCGATAAAGTAGATACATCATGCGTTATTCACCGGAAGCGTTAACCGCCTTTGTCGAGGCCGTTGACAGCGGGTCGTTCTCCGCCGCCGCCCGTCGCCTGCGCAAAAGCCAGTCGACGATCAGTACCGCTATCGCCAACCTGGAGGCTGATCTCGGGGTGACCCTCTTCGATCGGGCAACGCGGCAGCCGACGCTGACGCCGCAGGGGGAGCAGGTGCTGAGCTATGTCAAAGCGATCCTCGCCGCCAGCGAGCGGCTGGATGAGCTGGCGGTATCGCTGTCCGGCGAGACGGAGCCGCGGCTGACCTTTGTGCTCTCGGACACCCTGCACCCGGACGTGCTGGAAGATCTGCTTGTGCAGTTTGACCGCCGCTTCCCTCATACCGAATTTGAATGCTTGATTGGCGAAGATGAGGACGTGATCGATCTCCTGCAAAAATCCCGCGCCCAGGTGGGACTGATTGAGGCGAGAGAGCGCTACCCGACCGATATCGGCAGCACCCGCCTGCCGCTGCAGACGGCGATGGGCATTTACGTGGCGCCTGACCATCCGCTGGCGGGGCAGGGCAAGGTTGTCTGGGATGAGCTGCGCAGCTGGCGCGAGCTGCGTTTGAGCACCTTTCTGGCCAGCGCGACGGAGCCTGCCGCCGGGCAGGTCTGGTCGGCGCCAAACTACCTGCTGCTGCTCAGCATGGCGGTGCAGGGCTTCGGCTGGTGCATTCTGCCCTGTGCGCTGGTGGCGGAGTTTGCGCCGCAGGGCGGACTGGTGGCGCTCGATATCCCCGGCTGGCCGCGGGCGATTTCGGTGGATCTGCTGTGGAATAAGAAAGCGCCGCCCGGGGCGGCCGGCAGCTGGCTGCGTCAGCATCTGCAGCGGCGTGAGCGTTAACGAATAGCTATTTCTTTGTGATTGGCTTCACTTTTTTTAAACAATTACAAAGTTTTTTGATAACAATTATCTAGTATATCGCTGTTTCTTTGCGCAAAAGCACGGGCAGGGGTAGAGGATGAAGGATGTCGTGATCGTCGGGGCGCTACGTACGCCGATTGGCTGCTTTCAGGGCGCGTTATCGCGCCATTCAGCCGTTGAGCTGGGCAGCGTGGTGGTGAAGGCGCTGGTGGAGAAGACGGGAATCGATCCGCAGAGCGTGGATGAGGTGATCCTCGGCCAGGTGCTGACCGCGGGAACCGGGCAAAACCCGGCCCGTCAGTCTGCTATTCGCGGCGGGTTGCCCAACACCGTATCGGCGATCACCATTAACGACGTCTGCGGTTCCGGCCTGAAAGCCCTGCACCTCGCCACCCAGGCGATCCAGTGCGGGGAGGCGGACGTGGTGATCGCCGGCGGCCAGGAGAACATGAGCCGCGCTCCGCATGTCCTCACCGACAGCCGCACCGGCGCCCAGCTGGGCAACAGCCAGCTGATTGACAGCCTGGTCCATGACGGCCTGTGGGACGCCTTCAACGATTATCATATGGGCGTCACGGCGGAGAACCTCGCCCGGGAATATGGCATCAGCCGCGAACTGCAGGACGCCTGGGCGCTCAGCTCGCAGCAGAAGGCGCGCAAGGCGATTGATTCCGGACGCTTTCGCGATGAGATTGTCCCGGTCGTTATCGAGCATAACGGCGCGGCGCGCACCGTGGATACCGATGAACAACCGCGGGTGGATGCCAGCGCGGAAGGGCTGGCCAGCCTGCAGCCTACCTTCGATCGTCTCGGATCGGTAACCGCCGGCAACGCCTCCAGCATCAATGACGGCGCGGCGGCGGTGATGATGATGAGTGAGGCGAAAGCCGAGGCGCTGGGGCTGCCGATCCTTGCGCGGATCCGCGCCTTCGCCAGCGTCGGCGTCGATCCGGCGCTGATGGGCATCGCGCCGGTGCACGCCACTCGTCGCTGTCTTGAGCGGGCCGGCTGGCGGCTGGACGACGTCGATCTGATCGAAGCCAATGAGGCCTTTGCCGCTCAGGCTATCTCCGTTGGCCGGGTACTGGAGTGGGATGAGCGACGGGTCAACGTTAACGGCGGCGCGATCGCCCTCGGCCACCCCATCGGCGCCTCCGGCTGTCGGATTCTGGTGTCGCTGGTGCATGAAATGATCAAGCGCGATGCGCGTAAAGGGCTGGCGACGCTGTGCATCGGCGGCGGTCAGGGCGTGGCGCTGGCGGTAGAACGCGCGTAGCGCTACATGTCGATTTCCATGGCCTCCTGCGGGAGGCCTTTTTTATGCGCCGCGCTTTGCCGACCCCTCTTTTTTCACCCGTATTTCCCTCACCCACCGCCAATTTATTGAGCTCCGTCACGTCTTGTTGTGCCACCTTTTTTGAAACAAATAACTACGATCCTGGTCACTAAAACTAAGGTGCTTAAAAAATAAAATAACGTTTCATAAAAACGAAATGACATTTTATTTATTATAAGGGGTACCCTATGTTGAAACGATCTCTGGTTCTGGCCGCCCTCTGCGGTATGTCTTTTGCGGCAACCGCGGTCACGATAGATTTACGTCATGAATTTATTGATGGCGGCAAGAGCGATAAAAGCAATGCTGACCGCGTCTCGGTGTCCCACCGCTTCGCCAACGGGCTAGGCTTTACCGTAGAGGCCAAATGGCGTTCAGGCGGCGACAACGGTTCGCAACCCTATTCGGACGTGGTGGGCAACGGCCATGAAGACACCATCAGCTGGCGCTGGAAAGCGACATCGAACCTGTTCCTCACCCCCGGGTTTACCATAGAGAGCAACGATAGCCGCTCCATCTACAAGCCGCACCTGCACGTACAATACAGTTTCGACAATGGCTTCTATGTCGCCGCTCGCTATCGCTATGAGTACACCCGCTATCCGAATGATGCCGGCAAAGATGATGACAAGGTGAATCGCGGCGACGCGTGGGCCGGGTTTGCTCTCGGCGACTGGCGCACCGAGCTGAACTATGTCTATGCCCGCAGTTCGGAAGGGGTGAATCGTAACGACAACAAACCCTACTCGCAGGAATATAACGTGAAGGTGGCCTATAAGCTGGATAACAACTGGTCGCCGTATGGTGAAATCGGCAACGTCGGCGTGAATGACCGCAGCGATCGCCAGACCCGTTTCCGCGTCGGGGTGGCTTACTCATTCTGATTTCCATCAGGCCCTCATCGTCTGTTTTCCCCGGCGCCGTCAGCCGGGGTTTTTTATGGGCCAAAGCGGGGGAACAAAAAAAAGCCCTCCGCGAAGGAGGGCAAGGCCAGTTACAGAAAAACGTTCGCCGGGGCTCAGGCGCTCAGCATCGGCGGATGGTCAGGTAATTTCGCGATATAGATGGCCGGCTTGCCGTCTTTATCAGAGCTGAACAGAATGGCGCTGTCGTCCGGCGTAAACGAGGGGTGCGGGTGCGTCACCTGGCGGCTGTTGGCCACCGTCGCCCACGAGGTATCATGGCGCGCGACGCGGAAGTAGCGCTTCTCCGCCACGTTAAAGACGTACAGATAAGGATCGTTATCAATGGAGTAGCCGCCGGTATCTTTGACATCCACCGGCGTGCCTGATCCATCGCCCACCAGCAGCGTACCGTCGAAATTGCTCATCAGATGCGAGCAGGCGGGCATCGTCATCAGGGCCTCGTTGACGCCGCTCTCCGGATCAAAGCGATAGATCGTCCGCCCCTGCTGGCCTTTCAGATAGGAGACGTAGATCAGCGCTGAACCGTCCGGGACCCAGAATTCATGGGTGCAGCTTTCCCCCGGGGCATGCGCTTTGACTTTACGCACGTTGCTGCCATCTTCATTCACCAGCCACATGCGGGCGTCAACCAGATCGTGCGGCCCTTCATGGCAGAAGGCGACGGTATGGTCGTCGAAGGGACGATAGATCGGGTGTCCCAGCCAGATTTTTTCCTCATGGATCACCTGGCTCTCACCGCTGCGCAGGTCGACGCGCAGCAGGCGGCAATGCGGTCCTTTGTGGAAGAAGTCATGAAAAATCTGCCAGTCGTTGAGCGGCGTCCAGTCGCTTTTCGCAATCTCAATGCCTACCAGTTTGCTGCAATCGCTGTTTGCCACCCAGGTGCCATAGCCGACCCACGCCTCGCTGACGCGGTAAACTTCACGCTCGGTGAGGGTGGTGAGGTTCACCTCCAGCAGGGTACGGTCATTTTTCACGTAATAGAGTGACTTATCGTCCGGGGAGAGGAAACCGCCGAAGGTGTTATCCCCGGCGCCTTCCGTCAGCTGAACGGCTTCGGCGCTGGCGATATTCAGCAGATAGTAGTTCCAGTGGCCGTCAAACTCGCCGGCGAACAGTAAATGGCTGCCATCGTTAAAAAAGCATTTCTGATAGAAGTAGTTGCGATGACAGGTGACCTCCGGGGGGGTTAAGCGGGTGACTTCCGCCCCGGTATCCGGATCGCGGCTGACGTGGTAATTCAGTTTGACCCGCATGCCTTTAGCCATGTAGTGCTCCTTTCTTTCCTGCGATGCCGCTGGACCAGAGGCGTGTCGCTGAGTGATGTGTTTTAAAAGATGGGTGTCAATTTATCAAAACAACGTTTCATTATTTGTGATATCCCACGCAGTTCAGCGTAATTCCTGCATCTTCTGCGGCCTGCTGGCCTCACTTTGGCCGCCTCTCCGGACAACCGATTGAATCATCATCCTTTTAAAACCGCTTCCTGTCCGGCGTGGGTTACCGGATCCGTTCGCGTTTTCTTTTTTTGTAATCGGCGTCATAAAAAATGAAACAACGTTTTAAATATCATTGAAAATGACAGAGGGCGGGGCTAAGATGGCACCCATCAGTAAAACGGAACTCTGTTTTATTTTTATGATGGGCTATGCCCGTGAGTTCGCCCCACGCTCAGTCGCGCCGCCGGCGCGAGCCGGGCCGAGAGAACCTTGCCTGCATACTGCAGGCTCTGAACGACTAAGGAACACATTATGATTCTTGATGCATTCTCCCTGCAGGGAAAAGTGGCCGTCGTGAGCGGATGCGATACCGGTTTAGGTCAGGGGATGGCCCTCGGGCTGGCGGAAGCGGGCTGCGATATCGTCGGTATCAATATTGTCGAGCCGGTGGAAACCATCGAGCGGGTGACGGCGCTGGGACGCCGCTTTCTCAGCCTGACTGCCGACCTGCGCCAGATCGACGGTATCCCTCAGCTGCTGGAGCGGGCGGTGGCGGAGTTTGGCCATATTGATATTCTGGTCAACAATGCCGGCCTGATCCGCCGCGAGGACGCGCTGGCGTTCAGCGAAAAGGACTGGGACGACGTGATGAACCTCAACATCAAGAGCGTATTTTTCATGTCCCAGGCGGCGGCGAAGCACTTTATCGCCCAGGGCAGCGGCGGGAAGATCATTAACATCGCCTCGATGCTGTCGTTCCAGGGCGGGATCCGTGTGCCGTCGTATACCGCGTCCAAAAGCGCGGTGATGGGCGTTACCCGCCTGCTGGCCAACGAGTGGGCTAAACACAATATCAATGTCAACGCCATCGCCCCGGGGTATATGGCGACCAATAACACCCAGCAGCTGCGCGCTGACGAGCAGCGCAGTAGCGAAATCCTCGACCGCATTCCCGCCGGGCGCTGGGGCCTGCCGGCCGACCTGATGGGGCCGGTGGTCTTCCTCGCTTCCCCAGCCTCCGATTACATCAATGGCTACACGGTGGCGGTGGACGGCGGCTGGCTGGCGCGCTAACCGACGGTGACGGCCGGCGCGGCACACACCGCTCCGGCCGTCTGAGCAATTATTGTCCATACCGTAAAATGAGGATCGTCCATATTCCATAATGCAGAATTAATGTTACCGCCCTGTATGAACAGGGTTATTAACGATGCGAAACGAATTTTTCGTTACGTTGAAAGTTTAATGTCCATCACAAAACCCATCTTGCCAGCAAAATAGTCCATATCTTTGGCGTATCCAGCCTGACAAACCCCTCCGCCAGTCACGTACTTTCGTCCTATGTCTTTCTCTGTGTGGCAGGAATAAAAATGACTTCAATCAGTAACGACTCTGCATTAACGCCGCGGGCGCAACGTGACACCCGGCGGATGAACTGGTTTGTTTCTATCGCCGCGGCGGTGGCGGGGTTGCTCTTTGGCCTGGATATCGGCGTGATATCCGGGGCGCTGCCCTTTATTACCGACCACTTTACCTTATCCAGCCAGCTTCAGGAGTGGGTGGTCAGCAGCATGATGCTGGGGGCGGCGATAGGCGCGCTGTTTAACGGCTGGCTGTCGTTCCGCCTTGGCCGCAAATACAGCCTGATGGCGGGAGCTGTGCTCTTTGTCGCCGGCTCTATAGGCTCCGCTTTTGCCGCCAGCGTCGAAGTGCTGCTGGTGGCCCGCGTGGTGTTGGGGGTGGCCGTCGGGATCGCCTCTTATACCGCGCCGCTGTACCTCTCCGAAATGGCCAGCGAGAACGTGCGCGGAAAAATGATCAGTATGTATCAGCTGATGGTGACCCTCGGCATTGTGCTGGCGTTTCTTTCCGATACCGCCTTTAGCTACAGCGGTAACTGGCGCGCCATGCTGGGCGTGCTGGCGCTGCCGGCGGTGATCCTGATCGTTCTGGTCGTCTTTCTGCCGAACAGCCCGCGCTGGCTGGCGGAGAAAGGGCGCCATATCGAAGCGGAAGAGGTGCTGCGGATGCTGCGCGATACTTCGGAGAAGGCGCGCGATGAGCTTAACGAGATCCGCGAAAGCCTGAAGCTGAAGCAGGGCGGCTGGGCGTTGTTCAAGGTCAATCGTAACGTGCGCCGGGCGGTGTTCCTTGGCATGCTGCTGCAGGCGATGCAGCAGTTCACCGGCATGAACATCATCATGTACTACGCCCCGCGTATTTTCAAAATGGCGGGCTTTACCACTACCGAACAGCAGATGATCGCCACCCTGGTGGTGGGCCTGACCTTTATGTTTGCCACCTTTATCGCGGTGTTCACGGTGGATAAAGCGGGCCGCAAGCCGGCGCTGAAAATCGGCTTCAGCGTGATGGCGCTGGGCACCCTGGTGCTCGGCTACTGCCTGATGCAGTTCGACAATGGCACCGCCTCCAGCGGCCTCTCCTGGCTTTCCGTCGGCATGACCATGATGTGTATTGCCGGGTATGCGATGAGCGCGGCGCCGGTGGTGTGGATCCTCTGCTCTGAGATCCAGCCGCTGAAATGCCGCGACTTCGGCATCACCTGCTCCACCACCACCAACTGGGTGTCGAACATGATCATCGGCGCCACCTTCCTGACGCTGCTTGACGCGATCGGCGCCGCCGGGACCTTCTGGCTCTACACGGTGCTCAACGTGGCCTTTATCGGCGTCACCTTCTGGCTGATCCCGGAGACCAAAAATGTCAGCCTTGAACACATTGAGCGCAACCTGATGGCGGGCGAGAAGCTGCGCAATATCGGTAACCGTTAATGTGAGGCGCGCGGCAACCACGGGCTGGCGACCTTGCGCGTCTCCCGATGGTTGTCGCCGTGAATGATATGCAGGGCGCTCAGGCGCCCGATGTCGTAGTGCGGCAGCTGCACCGTGGAGAGCGGCGGCAAAAACAGATCGCCAATTCCTACCATATTGTCGTATCCCACCACCGCCACGTCCTGTGGAATGCGTAACCCCTGGCCCAGCAGCGTCTGATAGACCATAAAGGCGATGCGATCGTTACCGCAGATCACCGAGTCGAAGCCGGGTTTACCCTCGCGGATATGCGCCAGCACCACCGCGGGAATATCGTGGTAATGCTCATCGCCCTGGGCCATATATGAGTGGGTCAGGCTCTCCGGTTCGATGCCCGCCTCCCGGCAGGCGCGCTCCAGCCCCTGGCGGCGGCGGATTGTCGCCAGCTGGCTGGCGGGTAAGTGCAGGCACAGCGGACGACGATAGCCGGCGGCAAGCAGGGCTTTTACCGCGTCGTACTGGCCCTGTTCATCGTCCGGGATATAGCTGGCCACCGGCTGGCTGAGGCTTTCGCAGTTAGCCAGCACGCAGGGCAGGGTCAGCAGTTTGTCCGGCAGCGGCACCTGACGCAGGCCCATGGTGGTAAAGATGATGCCGTCCGGACGGTGGGAGAGGAGCAGGTCGACCACTGCTTCCGGCCGATCGTCAGAAAACATATTGACCACAAAGCTGTTCCAGCCGTGGGCGCGGGCCGTTTCTTCGATCGACAGGGTGATTTCCACCGAAAAGGGCGTGGTGACGGTATCCAGCGCCAGCACGCCGATGGTGCTGGGGGTGGCCCGCGCCCCGCGGATCTTTTTCGCCGACAGGTCGGGGACGTAGTTGGTTTCGGCGATGGCGGCCTGTACGCGGGCCAGCGTCTCCGGCTTCAGCCGCTCCGGGGTGTTCAGCGCCCGTGAGACGGTCATCAGAGATACATTCGCCAGTTTTGCTACATCTTTCAGGGATGCCATTTTTTCCTCCGCCATAGCTGCAGAGTACAGGCTATACAACTAAGTCGCTGATGTAAAAGCGTGAAACGATTTTCTGCTAACGCCGTCGTGAGCGATGTTGCGGTTGATTTTTGATCGCGATCGCATCTTCGTTATGTTAACGTTAACTTTTGTGATTAACATCATATATCGCAGCGAATCCCTCTGCGCTTTGTTTTTTGTTAACGTTACCATAATTGCATTCCTCTAACACGAGAATGTCATGATGAAAGCGCATCACTCACACAGCTACCCGTTGCTCAGTGCCTTACTGTTTTTCTTTTTCGTGACCTGGTCGTCATCCGGCTCCTTGCTCTCCATCTGGCTGCACCAGGAGGTGGGGCTGAAGGCCGGCGATACCGGTATCATCTACGCCGTTCTGTCGGTTTCCGCGCTGTTTGCGCAAGTTTGCTATGGCTTTATCCAGGATAAGCTGGGGCTGCGCAAACGTCTGCTCTGGTATATCACCGCGCTGCTGATCCTCTCCGGTCCGGCGTATCTGCTGTTCGGCCATCTGCTGAAAATTAACGTCCTGCTGGGCAGCATCTTCGGCGGGATCTACATCGGCTTGACCTTTAACGGCGGCATTGGCGTGCTGGAATCCTATACCGAGCGCGTGGCGCGCCAGAGCCAGTTTGAATTCGGCAGGGCGCGGATGTGGGGCTCGCTGGGCTGGGCAGTGGCCACCTTCTTCGCCGGTCTGCTGTTTAACATCAACCCGCAGCTTAACTTCCTCGTCGCCAGCTGCTCCGGACTGGTGTTTTTTATTCTGCTGGCCCGGCTGCGCGTCTCCTCGGCACCGCATGCGATGCAGGAGGCGGTTTCGGGCGGCAAGGTGACCCTGGAAGATGCGCTGCGCCTGCTGACGCTGCCGCGCTTCTGGGCGCTGGTCTTCTTCGTCATCGGCACCTGCATCTACGGCGTCTATGACCAGCAGTTCCCGGTCTATTTCTCATCGCAGTTCGCGACCCTGCAGGAAGGCAATGAGATGTATGGCTACCTTAACTCCTTCCAGGTGTTCCTCGAGGCGGCCGGCATGTTCTGCGCGCCGTGGCTGGTGAACCGCATCGGCGCCAAAAACGGTCTGATTTTCGCCGGCATGGTGATGGCGATGCGCATGGTGGCCTCCGGCCTGGTGGAGGGGCCGCTGCTGATCTCCATCACCAAACTGCTGCACGCGGTGGAGCTGCCGATACTGCTGGTGGCTATCTTTAAGTACAACAGCATCAACTTCGATAAACGCCTCTCCTCCACCCTCTATCTGGTGGGCTTCGCCTGCACCAGCTCGATTATCGCCAGCGTATTGTCGCCGCTGGCGGGCTACAGCTATGAAAAATATGGCTTCGCTCAGTCCTATCTGATCATGGGCCTGCTGGTGTTCTGCACCACCTTTATTTCCATCTTCTTGTTGCGCTCCGGCAAATCCTCCGCCGATCCGCTGATGTCGCAACCTACCGCTATCTGAATCAAAAAGAGTGAAAACGATGACTTACACAATCTCCAGGGCTGAACAGGTACTCCAGACACAACGCCAGGCGCTCAATCTGCGCTGGTATCCGCACTATCACCTGGCGGCCCGCGCCGGGTGGATCAACGACCCAAACGGTCTGGTGTGGTTCGACGGCTGGTACCATGCTTTTTATCAACATCACCCGTACTCCACCCAGTGGGGGCCGATGCACTGGGGGCATGCACGGAGCAAGGATCTGGTGCACTGGGAGCATCTGCCGGTGGCCCTGGCGCCGGAGGGGCCGGAGGATAAAGACGGCTGCTTCTCCGGCTCGGCGGTGGTCGATGGCGATACCCTGGCGCTGATTTACACCGGGCATAAATTCCACGGCGACCCTGGCGACGAAGCCAATCTGTATCAGGTACAGTGCCTGGCCACCAGCCGGGACGGGATCCACTTCGAGCGCCAGGGGATGGTGGTCGACACTCCGCCGGGCATGCACCATTTCCGCGACCCGAAGGTCTGGCGGGAGGGAGACAGCTGGTACATGATCGTCGGCGCGCGCGAAGGCGACACCGGTCAGGTACGGCTGTACCGTTCAGCCGATCTGCGCCAGTGGCAGGACGCGGGGGTGCTGGATGAAGCGGAAAGCACCATGGGTTATATGTGGGAGTGCCCGGACTTCTTCACCCTCAACGGCAAACGCGTCCTGATGTTTTCCCCGCAGGGGATGCAGGCCGAGGGGTTCCGCAACCGCAACCTGTTCCAGAGCGGCTATCTGATCGGCGAGTGGCAGCCGGGGCAGCGATTCGTCCGCCACGGCGAGTTCACGGAGATGGATCACGGCCACGATTTCTATGCGCCGCAAAGCTTCGCCACCCCCGATGGCCGGCGGATCGTGATTGGCTGGCTGGATATGTGGGAATCGCCGCTGCCGGAGCAGCAGGACGGCTGGGCGGGCATGCTCTCCCTGCCGCGCGAGCTGAGCCTGAGCGCGGATAACCGCCTGCAGATGCGCCCGGCGAAAGAAGTGGAGAGCCTGCGCGGCGCCTGGTTCCCGTGGCCGGTAAGCACCCTGAACAATCAGCAGACCACGATGGTCGACAACTGCGAGGCGATGGAGGTCAACCTGCGCTGGAACTGCGCCAGCAGCAGCGCCGAGCAGTATGGTCTGCGCTTTGGCGATGGCCTGCGCCTCTACGTGGATGCCCAACAGCAGCGTCTGGTGCTGGAGCGGCATTATCCGCAGTATGGCCTGTGCGGGACGCGCAGCGTACCGTTGACCGCCGGGGCGGATCTCAATCTGCGGATATTTTTCGATAGCTCTTCGGTGGAGGTTTTTGTCAATGACGGCGAGGCCTGCCTGAGCAGCCGTATCTATCCGCAGGCTCCCTGCCGTGAATTAGCGTTATTTGCCTGGAGCGGTTCGGCGGCATTAACCGAAGCCGGAGCCTGGCAGCTCGAATAATAAAAAGGCTGTTGTCGTTAATAACCCGTCTTTGACGATGGGCGGGTTATTATTGCCTGTATCGTCGTGCATTACCCATTAATAAAAAATTCAGTTCATTCCATAATAAAAGGGTTTACCGATGAATAAAATCTGGGTCGGGTGTTTTCTCACGTCTCTGTATCTGCCACAGGCGATGGCGCAGGCGCCGTTATCGCTGGAAGAGCGGCTGGCGCAAATGGAGCAGCGGCTGAAGGCGACGGAGGCGCGCGCCGCCAGCGCAGAGGCGGAGATTAAGACGCTGAAAGGCCAGCAGCAGGCCACGACCGTCGCCCGCGCGGCGCCGGCTACGCCGCGCCTGCAGCTGAACGACAATGGCGAATTAAAATTTTATGGCGACGTCGAATTTAATCTTGATGGCGCCAGCCGCACCGGTAGCCTGACGTCGGTCAAAACCAGCGCGAATAAAAGTTGGGCGCCCGGCGAGAAAGAGCGCTGGGATATTAACGGCCGTATTCTGCTGGGTTTTGATGGCAGACGTAATGGCGACGACGGGAAATATGCCGGATTCAGCGTGCAGCCGCTGGCGGATATGGATGGCAAAATGAATCTCGACGATGCGGTATTTTTCTTTGGTCAGCAGGATGACTGGAAAATAAAAATAGGCCGCTTTGAAGCCTGGGATATGTTCCCCCTGAATCAGGATACCTTTATTGAATATTCAGGAAATACCGCCAACGACCTTTATTCCGACGGCTATGGCTATATTTACATGATGAAAGAGGGGCGCGGGCGCAGCAGCAGCGGCGGCAACCTCCTGTTCAGCAAAACCGTAGATAACTGGTATTTCGAGGTCAATACCCTGGTGGAGGACGGCAGTTCGCTGTTTGTCGATCAGAACTATCACGGTAATGCGCTGGAAAACCGCAAAAACGTAGTGTACGTGCGGCCGGTGGCGGTGTGGCAGTCCGGCGCCTGGTCGGCGGCGGCAGCGATAGAGAGCAACCTCGTCAACAACGCCTACGGCTATCAGAGTCAGAGCGGGCGCTGGGTCGACCAGTCAAACCGCACCGGCTACGGGATGACCATGAGCTGGAACACCCTGAAAAGCGATCCGCACGATGGGGCGGTGGTCAATCTGAGTACTGCCCTGCTGGACGCGGCGGATGAAACCGACTTCAGCGCCGGAATCAATGCCCTGTGGCATCGCGTGGAGCTGGGCTATATCTACGCGCATAACAAAATCGATCAGTTCAACATGGCCGGGGTGAATGGCGAGTGCGATGGCGACTGCGCAATCCTCCCGCCGGGGCGCTATGACATCCATACCGTGCATACATCCTGGCAGTTGCCGAATATTATGGCGATGCCGAACTTCAATATTTACCTTGGCGCCTACGCCTCGTGGCTCGATTCCACGGCGGCGAAGAGCGGGAATCCCGACGAACGCTATGGTGCCCGGGTGCGCTTTAAATATTTCTTCTGATATTTCTTCTGACAGGATACTCAGGCAGACTCTCCCGCGGCGGACGCCGCGGGAGAGTTCAGGTGGGCAGGTTAACGCATCGCGCGGCGCAGAATGCGGTCGGTCTGGCGCTGGAAGTCCTCGGCCGCTTCTTCCACCGACTTTTTACCGTAGTCGATGTACTGCAGGGTGGTGCCGAACTGGGCGACGATCTGTGGGTCGTCGAAGTACGGCGAGACCGGCAGGGTGGTGGGCAGGGATTGCGCCAGCTTCAGGCCGGACACCGCCGGATCGTCGGCTTTGATGATCCCGTCCTCGGTCAGGTAGGTGACCGCCGCTTTGCTCAGCGGCACGCCACGCTCCAGACCCAGAATATCCACCCCTTCTTTACTGTTCAGCAGGAAGTTAATCAATTTCGCCGCCGCCTGCGGGTTTTTCGTCGATTTGCCAATGGACAGCATCTGCGCAGGCTTGAAGAACAGTCCGGCATCGGTGGCGCCGGGGAGCATCGGGTATTCCCCCAGCACCAGCTTCGCCGGCGGCTTTAGATTGTCGGAATATTTATTGATGGTGGAGTTCCACATGTAGGTCCCGCCCCATTCACCCTGGATCCACGGCTTCATCTCGTACATGTTGCTCTTGCCGAACGAGGCATAGTAGCGGGTGTCCGGCATCACATGGCTGTCGATAAGCTTCTTATACATGCCGAAGAAGTCCGCCCACTGCGCTTTGCTGTAGGAGAATTTGCGGCTTTTCTCATCGATGGCCGGCTGGTTGTATTTTTGCACCATGTAAGAGTTGAGCAGGGCCAGCACGTCCTGGTGCTCAAGCACCACCGGGTAGTACTGTTTCCCGAGTTTGCTTTCGAAAGTTTTTCCCGCCGCCAGCAGTTCATCCCAGGTTTTCGGGAAGGGGATGCCCGCCTTTTTCCACGCTTCGTCGTTAAAGTAGAAAACGCGGGCGGTGACCGACACCGGGATGCCGTTGAGCTTGCCGTTGACCGTGGTGGACTGCAGCTCTTTGGCGTCAAACTGGCTGAGATCGATCTCGTCTTTCAGAGTATTGAGATCGTAAAAGCCATCGCCATTTTTCGAAAAGATCGGCAGCCAGTTCCAGTTGGTCTGCATCACGTCAGGCTCGGTGCCGCCGGCTATCTGGGTGGTCAGGCGCGAAAGATGGCCGTCCCAGCCGGTATATTCCGCTTTGACATTGATATCAGGATATTGCTGGTGAAAAGCTTCCAGCGCCTTGAGGGTCACCTGATGGCGGCCATTGCCCCCCCACCAGGACATGCGCAGGTCGACATCCTGCGCCAGCGAGGAGAAGGCGCTAAGGCCCAGGGTGGCGGAGAGGGTGGCGCTTATCAGCACGTTTTTCATTGTTATGCTCCAGGGTTCACAGAGAGAGGTTCTGTTCGGTTTTGGCGTCAAAGATGTGACACTTGTTAAGATCAAAGGTGAAATAGACTTTTCGATTCAGTCCCTTAGCAATCATCGGCTTCGCATCGTCCGACGGCACGCGAGCGGTCAGCTCGTAGCCCGCGACCTGCAGATAGACAAAGAACTCATGACCCATGTTTTCCACCCGCACCATCTCGCCCATGCAGCCGCCTTCGGCGAACGGTGCGTCGGAGAGCGACACGAATTCCGGGCGGACCCCGTAGAACACCTCCTGATGCTGATAGGCGCCGACTTTCTCCGCCAGACGGTCGTTCAACGGCAGGCGCTGGTCGCCAAGGGTCAGGCACAGGCGGCCGTCGTGCTCAACCAGCTGGCTGGGGCGAATATTCATCTCCGGCGCGCCGATAAAGCCGGCGACAAACATATTTTTCGGCTGGTGGTAAAGGTTGTCCGGGGTATCGACCTGCATAATGTGGCCGAGCTTCATCACGCAGATGCGGTCGCCCATGGTCATCGCTTCCGTCTGATCGTGGGTAACGTAGACGGTGGTCGCCGGTTTACCGGATTTCTTCAACTGCTTATGCAGATCGGAAATGCGAATGCGCATCGAGGCGCGCAGCTTGGCGTCCAGGTTGGAGAGCGGCTCGTCGAACAGGAAGACGTCCGGTTTTTTGACGATCGCCCGGCCCACCGCCACGCGCTGCGCCTGGCCGCCGGAGAGCTGGCGCGGCAGACGTTCCAGCAGCTCCTCCAGTTCGAGGATTTTCGCCGCTTCCTCCACCTGCCGATCAATCTGCGCCTTGGGCAGCTTGCTCAGCTTCAGGCCAAAGGCGAGGTTTTCGCGCACCGTCATATGCGGATAGAGAGCGTAGTTCTGGAACACCATCGCGATACCACGGGATTTAGGCGCCAGGTTGTTGACGATCTTGTCCCCAATCCGCACCTCGCCGCCGCTGATGGTCTCCAGACCCGCCAGCATGCGCAGGGTGGTCGATTTGGCGCAGCCGGAAGGGCCGACGATCACCATAAATTCGCCATCGGCAATCTTCAGGTCGATACCATGCACCGCTTTAAACCCGTTGGAGTAAACTTTTTCCAGTTTGTTGAAAATCACTTCAGCCATGATATTTCCCTCTTAACCTTTGATTCCGCTGCTGGTCACGCCCTGCACGAAGTAGCGTTGAGCCAGGAAGAAGACGATGATGGACGGCAGAATGGAGATGCTCGCCATTGCCAGAATTTCGTTCCACGGCGCGCCTTCCGTGACGTCGATAGACATTTTTAGCGCCAGCGCGATGGGATACTTATCGACGCTGTAGACGTAGATCAGCGGACCGATAAAGTCATTCATCGACCACATGAACTGGAACAGCGCCACCGAGATAATGGCCGGCTTGAGGATCGGCACCACCACATACCACAGCACCTGGATGGAGTTGCAGCCGTCGATCTGCGCCGCCTCTTCCATATCGCGCGGCACGCCGCGCAGAAACTGGATCAGCATAAAGACGAAGAATCCCTGGGTGGCGAAGGCCAGCGGCAAGTACAGCGGCAGATAGCTGTTCAGCATTCCCATTTCGCGGAACATCAGGTACTGCGGGATCAGCAGGACGGTGCTCGGCAGCAGCATGGTGGTGATGAGCGTCGCGAACCAGAACTTCTTCCACGGGATCTCAAAGCGCGCAAAGCCGTACGCCACGATGGTGGAGGAGATGATGGTTAACACCACCTTCGGGATCACATACTTAAAGGTGTTCAGCATATAGTGGCCGAAATGGTATTCGGTGCCGGTCTTCCAGCCGTTGATAAACCCGTCCCAGGTGGCGTGGGTCGGCCACAGCCCGAGGGTGGTGAAGATCTCATGGTTCGGCTTGAACGAGGCGGAGAACATCCACGCCAGCGGGTAGAGCATCAGCAGGCCGACGAATATCAGCACGACGTAGCGCACCACCCGGCTCACTTTTTCCCGGCGCAGCGTACGGGCGACCTCACGATCGGCGTCGCTCATCACCGGCGCCATCTGTTGAATATCAGCCATTTTTGCCTCCCTTATCGGCGGAGTAGAAGACCCAGTATTTCGATGACTTAAAGGCGATCGACGCAAAGACCGCCACGACGAGGAACAGCACCCACGCCAGCGCGGCGCCATAGCCCATGTCGAAGTACTTAAAGGCGGTATCGTAGATGTAGAGCGAGAACAGGTAGGTGTAATAGGTCGGGCCGCCGCCGGTTATCACGTACGGGCCGGTAAACTCCTGGAACGCCTGGGTAGTCTGCATAATAAAGTTGAAGAAAATCACCGGGGTGATCAGCGGCACGGTGACCTTCATAAACATCTGCCACTTCGAGGCGCCGTCGATCATTGCCGCCTCATACTGCGACTGCGGGACGTTCTGCAGGGCGGCGAGGAAGATGACCATCGCGGAGCCAAACTGCCAGACGCGCAGCAGGGTGACCGACATTAAAGCCAGCGAGGGTTCCCCCAGCCAGTTGACGGCATCGATGCCAAAGACGGCGAGAAAGCTGTTCAGCAGGCCGTCAATGGCGAACAGGGCGCGCCACAGCACGGCAATCGCCACCGAGCTGCCGAGGATCGACGGGATGTAGTAGGCGGTGCGGAAAAAGCCGATGCCGCGAAGTTTGAAATTGAGCACAAAGGCAATGCCGAGGGCGAAAGCCAGTTTTAAGGGGATGGTTAAAAAGACGTAGGCAAAGGTCACCCCCATCGATTTCCAGAACAGGCTATCCTCGGTCAACATATAGCGATAGTTTTCAATGCCGTTAAATACCGGCGGACTCATCAAGTCGTACTCAGTAAAACTGAGAAAGAAAGATGAAACAAAAGGAAAAGCAGTAAAGACAATCAGCCCGATGATATAGGGCGATATCCATGCCAATCCCAGCAGCTTGTTTTCATTCATACATACCTACCTGGCTTACGAGTTGTAATACGGATCGGGTGACGCGGCGCTGTCGGCCTTTTGCCGCGACCAACGCAAAAAGTCTGAACGTTTCCTCTGGTTAACATATCCTTGTTAATGAATGGCTTAAGTTTTATCTGGCCCAGCGTGGAGGGGCCGTCAGGTTCTTTTTCATGCTGATCTTTTTTTATAAAACACCGTTTTAATTTCATTTTATTGCGATTTATTTCCGCGTCATGCAGATCTGGATGGAAATGTGATCAAAGTCGAAACGATGTTTCAAAAAGGTGAGGTGGTAAGCACTTTAAGGATCTTAGGGAGCTTGAAAACAAGGAATAATCAGTCTGAACTGAGCGGGAAATATTATTACCAGGATAATGATTGGGGCGGCATCTTTTTTAGCGCGTGCTGTGAAACCTGGATCGGGGGCGGCGATCGCCCCCGTCTTTCATCAGCGTGCGAGAAAATCTTCGCGGATCGGGGTAAAGGTGTCGAGCAGCGTGCCGGGCTGCAGACAGACGCAGCCGTGCATGATCCCCGGCTGCTTATACAGCGTATCGCCAGCGCTGACGACGCGCGTCTCCTCGCCGATAGTGAACTCGAACTCGCCCGAGAGCACATAGGTGAGCTGTTCGTGAGGATGGTTATGCATCGGGCCGACGGCGCCGGCGGCAAAATTCACCTCTACGGCCATCATTTTGCCGTCGTGCGCCAGAATGCGGCGGGTTACGCCATTGCCGAGGTCTTCAAGGGTGGTGTCTTTATGGAAAATAAACATCGGGCGATCCTGTTGTTAAAATGAAACGTTGTTTCACTTAACTTATCCCACTCTTCATGAAAAAGAAATACGCGGCCAGAGAAGTGGAAAGTTGATCACAAGTTTGTTTCACTGGCAGAAACGACATAAGGAGCAGAAGATGAAAACCATTGGCCTGTTAGGCGGCATGAGCTGGGAGTCAACGATCCCTTACTATCGCCTGATTAATGAAGGCGTGAAGGCGCGACTGGGCGGGCTGCACTCCGCCAGCCTGGTGCTGCACAGCGTCGATTTTCACGACATCGAAGCCTGTCAGTCCGCCGGCGACTGGGATCGCGCCGGGGCGATCCTTGCCGAAGCCGCGGTCGGGCTGCAGCAGGCGGGTGCCGAGGGCATTGTCCTGTGCACCAACACCATGCACAAGGTGGCGGATGCCATCGCCGCCCGCTGCCAGGTTCCCTTTCTGCATATCGCCGATGCCACCGGGCGGGCGATTGCCGCCAAAGGCCAGCGGCGGGTCGCGCTGCTGGGCACCCGCTATACCATGGAGCAGACCTTTTACCGCGGTCGTCTGCAGGAGCAGTTTGCCATCGAGACGCTGATCCCCGAGGCCGACGATCGGGCGCGGATCAATCAGATCATCTTCGACGAGCTCTGTCTCGGCACCTTCAGCGAGGCGTCGCGGGACTATTATCTGCAGACGATCGCCGCCCTGGCGGAGCAGGGAGCGGAAGGGGTTATTTTCGGCTGTACGGAGATAGGCCTGCTGGTGCCTGCCGAGCTCAGCCCGCTGCCGGTCTTTGACACCGCGGCGATCCATGCGGAAGACGCGGTCAACTTTATGCTCTCTGCAGGACCGACGCCAGCGGCGTGAGGATCTGCGGCAGACTCTGCTGCAGGTGCGTCACAAAGGCATCGACCAGCGCCGAGCGCGGGCGATGGAGCGGGCGGATCAGGCTGACGGTAAACGGCACCTCGACGCTGAAGCGGCGCACCACCACGCCGCTATCAGCATAGTCCAGGGCGGTCAGCGGGTTAACCACCGAGATCCCGGCGCCGGCGCGCACCATGGCGCAGATCGAGGCCGCACTGTGGGTTTCGACCACCATCCGCCGTTTAACCTGATGCTCAAGGAACAGGGCGTCGAGCAGCTGGCGATAGCTGTCGGTGCGCGACAGGCTGATGTAGTTTTCGCCCTGAAAATCGGCGGGGGTCAGCGTCGTCTGCGCCGCCAGCGGATGGCCGGCAGGCAGCACGCAGACTTCATTCAGCGTCAGCAGCGGGGTGCGTTCGGTGCCCGCCGGGGTATGCAGGGTCTCCGTCAGGCCAAGGTCATGGCGCTGGGCGGAGAGCCACTCCTCCAGCAGCGGCGACTCCTGAGGGACGATCTGCAGGCTGACCTCCGGGTAGCGGGCGAGAAACGGCGGCAACAGCAGCGGCAGAAAGGACTGGGAAAACACCGGCAGGCAGGCGATCGACAGCTCGCCCTGGCGAAACTCGCGCAGGCTCTCGGCGGCGCTGACGATGCGGTCCAGGCCGTACCAGGAACGCTGAACCTCCTCAAACAGGCGCAGGCCCTGCACGGTTGGCTGCAGGCGACCGCGGGTCCGCTCAAACAGCTGAAGGCCGAGCACCTTCTCAAAGCGCGCCAGCTCGCGGCTGACGGTGGGTTGCGAGGTGTGCAGCATCCTCGCGGCTTCGGTCAGGTTGCCGGTGGTCATCACCGCGTGAAAGATTTCGATATGGCGCAAATTGACGGCTGGCATGCGGTCTCCCTGAGGCTCGGCTGTAACCATATCATTTTTGCATAGAGTCGCGATAAAACGATATTTTTTATTGGTCAGGCACTGTGGCGTAATCAGAAAAAACAGCGACCAACACACGCACTGCACCGGAGTTTTTATGCCACATTCTCTTTACGCCACTGATACCGATCTAACCGCGGACAACCTGCTGCGCCTGCCGGCGGAATTTGGCTGCCCGGTCTGGGTCTATGATGCGCAGATTATTCGCCGCCAGATTGCCCAGCTCAGCCAGTTTGACGTGGTGCGTTTTGCGCAAAAAGCCTGCTCTAACATCCATATTCTGCGTCTGATGCGTGAGCAGGGGGTGAAGGTGGACTCGGTGTCGCTGGGGGAGATCGAGCGTGCGCTGGCGGCAGGCTACGATCCGCAGCAGAATCCAGAGGATATTGTCTTCACCGCCGATCTGATCGACGACGCTACCCTCGATCGCGTCAAGGCGTTACAGATCCCGGTGAACGCCGGTTCGATCGACATGCTAAGCCAGCTGGGGGAGGTGTCGCCGGGCCATCGCGTCTGGCTGCGCGTCAACCCGGGCTTTGGCCACGGCCACAGCCAGAAAACCAATACCGGCGGTGAGAACAGCAAGCATGGCATCTGGTACAGCCATCTGCCGGCGGCGCTGGAAGTGATGCGTCGTTATCAGCTGCAGCTGGTGGGGATCCATATGCATATCGGCTCTGGCGTCGACTACGGTCACCTGGAGCAGGTGTGCGGCGCGATGGTGCGCCAGGTTGTCGACTTTGGCCAGGATCTGCAGGCCATCTCCGCCGGCGGCGGCCTGTCTATTCCTTACCGCGAGGGTGAAGAGGCCATCGACACCGCCCACTATTACGGCCTGTGGAACCGCGCCCGGGAGCAGATCGCCACCCATCTGGGGCACCCGGTGAAACTGGAGATTGAGCCCGGACGCTTCCTGGTGGCCGAGTCCGGCGTGCTGGTGTCGCAGGTGCGCAGCGTGAAAGAGATGGGCAGCCGCCACTTCGTGCTGATTGACGCCGGCTTTAACGACCTGATGCGCCCGGCGATGTACGGCAGCTATCACCATATCACCGCTCTGGCGGCGGATGGCCGCGATCTCAGCGCCGCGCCGCAGGTGGAGACCGTGGTGGCCGGGCCGCTGTGCGAGTCCGGAGACGTCTTTACCCAGCAGGAAGGGGGTAAAGTCGAGACCCGTCTGCTGCCGGCGGTGGCTCCAGGGGATTATCTGGTGCTCCATGACACTGGCGCCTACGGGGCCTCGATGTCATCCAACTATAACAGCCGTCCGCTGCTGCCGGAGGTGCTGTTTGATGGCGGCAAGGCGCGGCTGATCCGTCGTCGCCAGACCATCCAGGAGCTGCTGGCCTTAGAGCTTATTTAAAAAAAGGTCCCGTCGTTACCGACTCGCGCAACACCAGCGTGCCGGTGAACGGCGGGATCGTTTCGATCGGCTGCTGATTAGCAAGCTTGATCGCCTGATCGATAGCCGTGGTGATCATGTTGTCGATGGGCAGATAGACCGTCGACAGCCCCGGCTCCAGCCATTTCGCGCTTGGCGCATCGTCGAAGCCAAACAGCGACACATCCTGCGGAATACGCAGCCCCGCCTGATGCAGCGCCTTTGAGGCCCCCAGCGCCATATCATCGTTACAGGAAAACAGCGCGCTGAAGCGGGCTTTCTCGTCCAGCAGTTCCCGGCACAGCTCGTAGCCGCGGGTCATCGTCGAGTCCCCGTATTTCACCCGGCTCGGATCCCATTCAATACCATGTTTTATCAGCGCGTTGCGATAGCCCTGCAGGCGCGCCTGGCCGGTGGGGGTGTGCATCGGGACGGTGATGCAGGCGATATCGCGGTGGCCCTGGGTAATCAGATACTCCACGGCCTGGAAGGCGGCTTCCTGCTGTTCGAAAAACACGCAGCGTTCGCGGGCCTGCGCCACATCACGGTTAATCACCACCAGCGGCATGGCGATCGAGTTAATCAGCGACATGATCGCCTTCTCGCTCATATGCCGGGTATAGAGGATGATCGCATCGCACTGCCGGTCGGCGAGCATCTGCACCGCTTCCTCTTCGCGCTCCGGCGTATCATGGCCGTCGGTGACGATAAGCTGTTTTCCCCAGGCTTCGGTCTGGCGTGACGCCTGCTGCAGCAGACGGCCAAAGTAGAAGCCGTCAAAGGTGGAGACAACCAGCCCGATACTGTTGCTGGTCTGATTGGCCAGCGAGCGGGCAAGGAAATTCGGCCGGTAGCCCAGCTCTTCCATCGCTTTAAAGACCTGTTGGCGGGTGCTCTCTTTCACCTGACCTGTGCCGTTCAACACGCGGGAAACCGTCGCTTTCGAGACGCCTGCGCGAATTGAGACATCCAGCATTGTAGCCATTCATCGATTCCTGATTTCACGTGGTAAGGCGCAGTTTATCACAGACCGAAAAGGGACATATCGACGGGGCGGGGCGGAAAAACCATCGCGATCACGCTTTTAGCAGGAACTGACCAACCGGCGCTATCTGGTATGCCAATGGTTGTTTTTATCGATATTTGGGATACCACGAAGCGGGTTGCGAGCGCTGTCACAGAACAATTTTTGCCTGGCGACTATGTTTTGGTATGCCAAAAGTCTCTGGCTGTCTACCTGGCCGCAATAAGCCCTTTACTCTGAGGTACTCTTTTATGGCATTACAGGACAAACTGATCGACGCGCTGGGGCGTTTCGCGACGACATTCAACAGCTATCGCTACATTATGGCGATCAAATCGGCGTTTATTACCCTGATGCCGGTGATCATCGTCGGGGCCTTTTCGGTGCTGATCTCCAATATGGTGCTGGATCCGAAGAATGGGCTCGCCAGCTTTTCCTCACTCTCCTTTCTCGCGGCGCTGAAGCCGATCACCAGCGCGCTGAACTACGCCACGCTCAACTTCCTCAATATCGGCGCCGTGTTTCTGATCGGTATTGAGCTGGGGCGGATCAACGGCATCAAAAGCCTGTTTCCCGGCCTGCTGGCGGTGATCTGCTTTATCTGCGTCACGCCGACCACGGTGGAGATGATGGTCGATGGCCAGATGCACGTGGTGAAAGATGTCCTGCTGCGTCAGTTCTCCGATACCCGTAGTCTGTTCCTCGGAATGTTCATCGCCATTCTGTCGGTCGAGATTTACTGCTGGCTGGAGGGGCGCAAGGGGCTGAAGATCAAGATGCCGGATACCGTGCCGCCGAACGTTTCTGCCTCTTTTTCCGCGCTGATCCCGGCGATCATCACCACCACCGCGATCGCCACCTTTGGTTTTCTCTTCCACCAGCTGACGGGAATGTATCTCTACGATGCGGTCTACCAGGTGGTGCAGCAGCCGCTGGAGCGGGTGGTGCAGAGCCTGCCGGGGATCCTACTGCTGATGTTCGTCGCCCAGCTGTTCTGGGTGATCGGTATTCACGGCAACCAGATGATCAAGCCGATCCGCGAGCCGCTGCTGCTGGGGGCGATCACCGTCAATATGAGCGCCTTTGAGCAGGGGAAAGAGGTACCGAACATCATCACGATGCCCTTCTGGGATGTTTACATGAGCATCGGCGGCTCGGGGCTGACCATCGGCCTGCTGATTGCGGTGATGATCGCCACCAGGCGCAAAGAGATGAAAGAGATCGCCAAGCTGTCGATAGGCCCGGGGCTGTTCAATATTAACGAGCCGGTGATCTTCGGGATGCCGATCATGCTCAACCCGATCCTCGCCATCCCGTTTATCATCACCCCGCTGGTGACCGGCAGCATCGGCTATTTCGCCACCCTGACCGGCTTCGCCGGCAAGGCGGTGGTGATGGTGCCCTGGACCACGCCGCCGCTGATCAACGCCTGGCTGTCCACCGCCGGCTCGATGGGAGCGGTGGTGACCCAGCTTATCTGCATCGTCGTCGCGGTGCTTATCTATCTGCCTTTCGTCAAAATTGCCTCCCGCCGTGCCGATGCCGCACAGCGTCAGGCCGACAATCAACAGACCGCCAACCCTGTCTGAGGAGCCTATGACTACCGTACGGATGACCATTCCCGATGATTTTATCCTTGGCGCGGCGGCTTCCGCCTGGCAGACCGAGGGCTGGAGCGGGAAAAAACCGGGGCAGGACTCCTGGCCCGATCTCTGGTACAAAAACGACCGCCACGTCTGGCATAACGGCTATGGCCCAGCGGTGGCTACCGATTTTATTAACCGCTTTCAGGAAGACGTGCAGCTGATGAAGCTGGCCGGGCTGACCCACTACCGCACCTCGATCAACTGGTCGCGCTTTCTGATCGACTATGAAAACGTCACGGTGGATGAGGAGTATGCGGCCTATTACGACCAGCTGTTCGATGCGCTACTGGCCAACGGCATTACGCCGATGATCTGCCTTGAGCATTACGAATTACCGGGCTATCTGCTGGAAAAGTATGGCGGCTGGGGGTCGAAAAAAGTGGTTGAGCTGTTTGTGCGCTACGCGGAGCAGGTCTTTGCCCGCTACCACCTGAAGGTAACCCGCTGGTTTACCTTTAATGAGCCGATCGTGGTGCAGACCCGGGTCTATCTGGATGCCCTGCGCTGGCCCTATGAGCAGAACACCAGCACCTGGATGCAGTGGAACTACCATAAGGTGCTGGCGACCGCCTGCGTGGTGAAGCGATTTCGCGAACTCGGCTATCCCGGGACCGTTGGCTGCATCCTCAATCCGGAGGTGACCTACCCACGCTCCCGCGCCCCGCATGACCTGCGCGCGGCGGAGATCTACGATCTGTTCTACAACCGTATGTTTCTCGACCCGCTGGTGCACGGGGTCTGGCCGCCGGCGCTTCTCGCGCTGCTTGAGCAGCATCAGGTGACGTGGGAGGCCAGCGCGGAGGAGCTGGCGATTATCCGCGAGCACACCGTCGATGAGCTGGGGATTAACCTTTACTATCCGCACCGGGTCAAAGCCCCGTCGCGGGCCTGGCATCCGCATACCCCGTTCCATCCAGCCTGGTATTATGAGCCGTTTGAGCTGCCCGGCCGGCGGATGAACGCCTCCCGCGGCTGGGAAATCTACCCGCAAATCATCTTTGATATGGCGATGCGGATCAAAAATGACTATCGCAACATCCCGTGGTTCGTGGCCGAGAGCGGGATGGGGGTGGAAAACGAAGGCCAGTTCCGTAACCGCGAAGGCGTCATCGATGACAGCTACCGCATTCGTTTTATCAGCGAACATCTCTGGCACACCCTGCGCGCCCGCGAGGCAGGGGCCAACTGCCAGGGCTATATGCTGTGGGCGTTTACCGACAACGTGTCGCCGATGAACGCCTTTAAAAACCGCTACGGGCTAATCGAAATCGATCTGCAAAACCATCGCGCCCGGCGGCCCAAAGCTTCGGCGCACTGGTTTCGTCAGCTCGGCGAACGGCGTGAGCTGGTGCTGGATATCGACGATGAATACCGCTAGCCGGGAGCAATCTTTGCTAAGATAGCGGCGTATTTGACTCGCAGGCATGTAACGCACAGGTGATTTTGTGGAAAAAGCGATAATTCCGCCGGAAAAGAAGCCCTATCAGGAGATTGGTGATGACCTGCGCGCCCAGATTGCGCAGGGGCGCTACCCGGTCGGGTCGCGTTTGCCGCCGGAACGCCATATTGCCGAAACCTATGGCGTCAGCCGGACCATTGTGCGCGAAGCGCTGCTGATGCTGGAGCTGCAGGGGACGGTGGATATCCGTCAGGGATCCGGGGTGTACGTCATGCGTATCCCGCATGAAAACGACAGCGAAGAAGAGCAGTTGCTCAGCAGCGACGTCGGTCCGTTTGAAATTCTCCAGGCGCGCCAGCTGCTGGAGAGCAATATCGCCGCCTTTGCCGCGAAAATGGCCACCCGCGCCGATATCGACAATCTGAAGCGGATTATCGAGCAGGAGCAGCGGGCTATCGCCCTCAACGACACCGCCCAGGATAACGCCCGCCTGTTCCATCTGGTGCTGGCCGGGGCGACGCAGAACCAGATGCTGTTGGCGACGGTGGAGCGGATCTGGCTGCAGATGGACAGCAGCCCGCTGTGGCAGCAGTTCAATGTGCATATTGCCAGCCGCGCCTGGCGGCTGAAGTGGCTCGGCGACCGGCAGACGCTGCTCGCCGCGCTGCGGCGTCGCGATGTGATGGGCGCCTGGCAGGCGATGTGGCAGCATCTGGAAAACGTCAAAAACAGTCTGCTGGAGCTGTCCGATGAAGACGCCCCGGACTTTGACGGCTATCTGTTCGATTCGGTGCCGATTTTTCAGGGGAAGCTGGTATGACGATCCTGCCGCTGTACGCCGCGCCGCAATTCGCCCGGCAGGTGACCGACTGGCTGTGGCAGGCCTTTGGCGGCGAGGCGCTGCCGCGGGAATTTTTCGCCAGCATTGTGCAGCATAGCCAGACGGCGGAGGCGCTACCGCTGACCTTTATTGCCGTGGAAGGGGAGCAACTGCTCGGAACGATTGGCCTCTGGCGCTGCGATTTGATAAGCCGCCAGGATCTGTTTCCCTGGCTGGCGGCGCTGTACGTCGCGCCCGCCGCTCGCGGTCAGGGGCTGGCCGGACAGCTGCAGCGGCATGTGATCGATTATGCCCGCCGCGCGGGCTATCAGGAGCTTTATCTCTACTCCGCTTGCCGCGATTTTTATGAACGCTTCGGCTGGCGCTACATCGGCGAGGGGCTGGATTACCCGGCCACCGCCGTGCATCTCTATCGCTACGACTTATCGCCTTCCTGCGGGGCCACCACCGAATGACGGCGCACCAGCGTCGGGCTGAACAGGTGGGTGATCTCCGGCGCCGGGCGCTGCTCCGCCAGGGCTAAGGCCAATTCGGCCGCCTGGGTCGCCATTGTGACGATCGGGTAACGGACAGTGGTCAGCCGCGGGCGGACATAGCGCGAAATCAGGACATCGTCGAAGCCGATCAGCGAAATTTCCCGCGGGACGTCGATACCGTTGTCGTTGAGCACCCCCATCGCGCCGGCGGCCATCGAGTCGTTATAGCAGGCGACGGCGCTAAAGTGGCGGCCGCGGCCAAGCAGTTCGGTCATCGCCTGTTCGCCGCCGCTTTCATCCGGCTCGGCAAACGTGACCAGCCGGTCGTTGCACGGCAGGCCGCTCTCCTCCAGCGCCGCGTAGTACCCCTGCAGGCGATCTTCCGCATCAGAGATATCGTGGTTTGAGCACAGATAGCCGATACGCGTGTGCCCCTGCTGGATCAGATGACGGGTCGCCAGCCAGGCGCCGTAGCGATCGTCCAGCGCCACGCAGCGGGTTTCATATCCGGGCAGGATGCGGTTGATCAGCACCATGCCGGGGATCTGTTTCATCAGCCCGGCGAGTTCCTCATCGGGGATCATTTTGGCGTGCACCACCAGCGCCGCGCAGCGGTGGCGGATCAGCTGCTCTATCGCCTGGCGCTCCTTTTGCACGTTGTGGTAGCCATTGCCAATCAGCAAAAAATTGCCGGTGCGGTAGGCCACCTGTTCGACGGCTTTGACCATCGCGCCGAAGAAGGGGTCGGAGACATCGCCCACCACCAGGCCGACGGTTTCCGTGGACTGCTGGGCCAGCGCCCGGGCGTTCGCGTTGGGGTGATAGTTGAGGGTTTCCATCGCCGCGCCCACGGACTGACGCGAGGCTTCGCTGGCTTTGGGAGAGTTGTTGATGACGCGGGAGACGGTAGCGACGGAGACTCCTGCGAGTCGGGCTACATCCTTAATTGTCGCCATACCATGCCTTTTATAGGGTAAGCGTTTACATACTGCTATGTTACGGGAAAGAGCGGCAGATTCAAGGCGCGGCGGCGAAGGAATGGCGCAAATGTGATTCAGAGCGGGCTTATCGGTGACCTGTTTACATTGACGCTATCAGTAATTGAAACCGGCTCGGGGAAATACAAACCTTTGCTTACACTTTGCGATGCGCTGTTGCGAATGTTCGCTGGTTTGTCCGCCGAGCAGGTTGATATTCTGGCTCTCCCAGAGGTATTGATAGGTGGAGTCAACGTCAAGTTGACCACTTTACTTACACCAGCCTGCGCAGATGCGCAGGTTTTTTTTTGCCCGTCGCCGGCGTTGTTACAGATAGCGAAAATCGTAATAACTGGTTGCACTTAGGCTCACTCACTTGCGTTTTCCCGCTGGCCCGAAGCGGGCGAAAAACGCGACAATCGAGATCCCAGAGGTATTGATAGGTGAGTTTCTCAGGTACGCTCTTCGTACTGGACGTCTTACACCAGCCTGCGCGGATGCGCAGGTTTTTTTTATTCTGAAAATCCCCCCGCCGCACTGCTTTCCCACGCCTTCTCGTGTAACCTGCTTTGACTCATCACCGGTCACATGGAGTTGTTATGCTATTGGGATTTTTCAGACTGCTGTTCAAGGGGTTATACCGGGTCAGACTGACCGGCGACACGCAGGCTTTGCACCAGCAAAAAGTCTTAATTACCCCGAACCACGTCTCTTTCCTCGACGGCATTCTGCTGGCGTTGTTTTTGCCGGTCCGACCGGTTTTTGCCGTCTATACCTCAATCAGCCAGCGCTGGTTTATGCGCGCGCTGACGCCGATTATCGATTTTGTGCCGCTGGACCCGACCAAGCCGATGTCGATCAAACATCTGGTGCGCCTGATCGAACAGGGGCGGCCGGTGGTCATCTTCCCGGAAGGGCGAATCTCGGTCAGCGGCTCGCTGATGAAAATTTATGACGGCGCCGCCTTTGTCGCCGCCAAATCGCAGGCGACCATCGTGCCGCTGCGCATTGAAGGCGCTGAACTGACGCCCTTCAGCCGGCTGAAGGGGCTGGTAAAGCGTCGCCTGTTCCCGCGGATTCAGCTGCACCTGCTGCCGCCTACCCATCTGCCGATGCCCGAGGCGCCGCGCGCCCGCGACCGGCGCAAAATCGCCGGGGAAATGCTGCATCAGATCATGATGGAGGCCCGGATGGCGGTGCGCCCGCGGGAAACCCTGTATGAGTCGCTGCTGGCGGCGCAAGACCGCTTCGGCGCGCGCAAACCCTGCGTGGAGGATATCAACTTCCAGCCGGATACCTATCGCAAGCTGCTGACCAAAACCCTGTTTGTCGCCCGCATTCTGGAAAAATATAGCCAGCAGGGTGAGAAGATAGGCCTGATGCTGCCCAACGCCGGCATCAGTGCGGCGGTGATTTTCGGCGCGATCGCCCGCGGGCGCATTCCGGCGATGATGAACTATACCGCCGGGGTGAAAGGACTCAGCAGCGCCATCGCCGCCGCGGAACTCAAGACCATTTTTACCTCGCGCACCTTCCTCGATAAAGGCAAGCTCTGGCACCTGCCGGAGCAGTTGACCCAGGTGCGTTGGGTGTTCCTGGAAGATCTCAAAGGCGATATCACCCCCGCAGACAAACTGTGGATTTTCGGCCATCTGCTGGCGCCGCGTCTGGCGCAGGTTAAGCAGCAGCCGGAAGACGCGGCGATGATCCTCTTCACCTCCGGCTCGGAGGGCAACCCGAAAGGGGTGGTGCACAGCCATAAAAGCCTGCTGGCCAACGTCGAGCAGATCAAAACCATCGCCGACTTTACCGCTAACGACCGCTTTATGTCGGCGCTGCCGCTGTTCCACTCTTTTGGCCTCACCGTCGGCCTGCTGACGCCGCTGCTTACCGGCGCGGAGGTGTTTCTCTATCCCAGCCCGCTGCACTATCGCGTGGTGCCGGAGCTGGTCTACGATCGCAACTGCACGGTGCTGTTCGGCACCTCGACCTTCCTCGCCAACTATGCTCGCTTCGCTAACCCCTATGATTTCTATCGTCTCCGCTACGTGGTCGCCGGGGCGGAGAAGCTGCAGGAGAGCACCAAACAGCTGTGGCAGGATAAATTCGGCCTGCGTATTCTCGAAGGCTACGGTGTGACCGAGTGCGCCCCGGTGGTCTCGATCAACGTGCCCATGGCGGCGAAGGTCGGCACCGTGGGGCGGATTCTGCCGGGGATGGACGCCCGCCTGCTGGCGATGCCTGGCATTGAGCAGGGGGGACGACTGCAGCTGAAAGGGCCGAACATTATGAAAGGCTACCTGCGGGTGGAAAATCCCGGGGTGCTGGAAGCGCCGACGGCGGAAAATCAGCACGGTGAAAAGGAAGCGGGTTGGTATGACACCGGCGATATCGTGACTTTCGATGAGCAGGGCTATGTCCGCATCCAGGGCCGTGCGAAGCGCTTCGCCAAAATCGCTGGCGAAATGATCTCTCTTGAGATGGTGGAGCAGGTGGCCCTCGGCGCGTCGCCGGACAAAATGCACGCCACGGCGATTAAACAGGACGCCAGCAAAGGCGAGGCGCTGGTGCTGTTTACCACCGATAATGAACTGACTCGCGAAGCCCTGCTGCGCTACGCTCGCCAGCACGGCGTACCGGAGCTGGCGGTGCCGCGCGATATACGCTGGCTGAAACAGCTGCCGGTGCTCGGCAGCGGCAAGCCAGACTATGTCACCCTGAAAAATATGGTCGACGAGGCGGAAACAACCCATGAGTGAGTCAGTGCATACTAACCCGTCGCTGTATTCGAAAGGGATGATGGCGGTGATCTGCGCCCAGTTCCTGTCGGCCTTCGGCGACAATGCGCTTCTCTTCGCCACCCTGGCGCTGATGAAGCAGCTCTATTATCCGGAGTGGAGCCAGCCGGTCCTGCAGATGTTGTTTGTGGGCGCTTACATCCTTTTTGCCCCCTTTGTCGGCCAGTTCGCCGACAGCTTTGCCAAAGGCCGGGTAATGATGGTGGCCAACGGCCTGAAGCTGCTTGGCGCCGGCTGTATCTGCTTCGGCGTGAATCCGTTTATCGGCTATACGCTGGTGGGGATTGGCGCCGCCGCCTATTCGCCGGCCAAGTATGGCATTCTCGGCGAACTGACCACCGGCGATAAGTTAGTGAAGGCTAACGGACTGATGGAGTCCTCGACCATCGCGGCGATCCTGCTGGGCTCCATGGCCGGCGGGATCCTCGCCGACTGGCACGTGCTGGCGGCGCTGATCGTCTGCGCGCTGGTCTACGGTGGGGCGGTGGTGGCTAACCTGTGGATACCCAGGCTGCCGGCGGCGCGTCCGGGGCAGTCATGGCGTTTCAAGCCGATGACGCACAGCTTCTTCAGCGCCTGCCGCACGCTGTGGCGCAACGGCGAAACCCGCTTTTCGCTGGTGGGCACCAGCCTGTTCTGGGGCGCTGGCGTGACCCTGCGCTTCCTGCTGGTGATCTGGGTGCCGGTGGCGCTGGGCATTACCAGCAACGCCATGCCTACCTATCTTAATGCGATGGTGGCGGTGGGGATTGTACTGGGAGCCGGGGCGGCGGCGAAGCTGGTGACCCTGGAGACAGTGTCGCGCTGTATGCCGGCCGGGATTTTGATCGGTATCGCGGTGATAGCCTTTGCCGTGCAGCAGTCGCTGCTGCCGGCGTTCGGTCTGTTGCTGCTGCTCGGGGTGTTCGGCGGCTTCTTTATCGTGCCGTTGAATGCGCTGCTGCAGGAGCGCGGGAAGCATTCGGTCGGGGCGGGTAACGCCATTGCGGTACAGAACCTGGGCGAAAACGTGGCGATGCTGCTGATGTTGGGGCTCTATTCTCTGGCGGTGAGCGTGGGCGTGCCGCCGGTCGCTGTGGGAATAGGCTTTGGCGCGGTGTTTGCTGTGGCCATCGCCGCGCTGTGGGTCTGGGGGCGGCGTAAATAACTTCTCGTCGCGGTTGACTTGAAATCGTCGCCCCTGCCAGGCGCGCGGCAGAGAGAAACCCCCGGGTTGCGGCTTGCGCCTGACCCGGGCTACCGCGGCTACTGAGGCGGCTACCCGCCCTGGGTAGCGTAGGCCCGGTAAGGCGTAGCCGCCACCGGGCAACAACGCGACGCCAGAAGCTGGCGTCGACAGGTCGTGCTACGGTGCCGGGTAGGTATAAACCTGATGCACCGCTTCAATCTCCGCTAATACCTCTTCGCTCAGCTCAAGCTGCAAACTTTCCACGTTGGCCTGCAGCTGCGCCATGGTCGTCGCCCCCAGCAGGGTGCTGGCGACAAACGGCTGCCGACGCACAAAGGCCAGCGCCATTTGCGCCGGATCGAGGCCGTGACGTTGGGCGATATCCACATAGGCCGCCACCGCTTTCTGCGACTGCTCGCCGCTGTAGCGCGTAAAGCGGCTGAACAGCGTATTGCGCGCCCCCGCCGGCTTCGCGCCGTTGAGGTACTTCCCGGTCAGGGTGCCGAAAGCCAGGCAGGAGTAGGCCAGCAGCTCCACGCCTTCGAACTGGCTCACTTCCGCGAGGCCGACTTCAAAGCTGCGGTTCAGCAGGCTGTAGGGGTTCTGAATGGTCACGATCCGCGGCAGGTCGTGCTTATCCGCCAGGTGCAAATAACGCATCACGCCGAAGGCGGTTTCATTCGATACGCCGATGTAGCGGATCTTGCCGGCGCGCTGGAACTCGGTCAGCGCTTCGAGGGTATCCAGCAGCGTCACCGCAGGGGCGGCGTCGGCCCAGGTATAGCCCAGTTTGCCAAAGCAGTTGGTGGGGCGCTGCGGCCAGTGTACCTGGTACAGGTCGAGATAATCGGTCTGCAGACGCTTCAGGCTGGCGTGCAGCGCCTCGCGGATATTTTTCCGGTCCAGGACGTGGTTTGGTCGAATACTGCTGTCGTTATTGCGCGCGGGCCCGCTGACCTTCGAGGCGAGCACCAGTTTTTCGCGATTGCCGCGTTTCGCCAGCCAGTTGCCGACGTAGGTTTCAGTTAGCCCCTGAGTTTCCGGGCGCGGCGGGACAGGGTACATTTCGGCGACATCGATCAGATTGATGCCGTTGGCGACTGCGTAATCGAGCTGCTGATGGGCATCGGCCTCGCTGTTCTGCTCGCCAAAGGTCATAGTTCCCAGCCCGAGGGTGCTGATTTCAAGTGAACTGTGTGGGATACGGTGATACTGCATAGCCAGCTTCCTTTTTATTTATAAGGTCAGGCATTCCCCGACAAAGGAGTATCAACATGGCAGAGGGTGAGAAAAAGAGGAAGTAAAAAATCAAAAAAGCCGGGTGACGAGGAGGGGCGGTGGGTGGAACCCGCGGTGTCCTGGTGTGTCCCGACTCTTCTCAGAAGGCTGGTTGTCGGTAAGCGCAGCGTCAACAGAGGCTGGGGCCGACGGGGAAAAATTAACGCTTAATGATTTGCGAAACGTCGTCACGATTGATCTGCATTTTATTACCCTGCTGATCTTCGTAGCTGATAAGACCGGTATCGTCATCCACGGTAGGTTTACCGTCGGTCAGGATCATGCGCCCATCTTTGGTCGCCATGACGTAATCGCTGCTGCAACCGGAAACCGAGAACGCCAGTCCTACGGCGGAAATCAATACTGCCCATTTTTTCATCGTCATCACCTCTTGAGTAGCTGCACCCCATACCCATCTATTAATAGCCTGATTTGTGAGACATAAAAAGCAGTAAAGTCTGAAAAAGGGTTGCAGCCTGTGACCAGGCTGCAATTTTGTGGTTTACAGCGGGTTTTTCTTATTGCGCAGCAGGTTAAGGCTCTCCACCGCAATAGAGAAGAACATGGCGAAGTAGATGTATCCCTTCGGCACATGGACGTCGAAACTTTCCAGCATTAGGGTAAAGCCAACGAGGATCAGGAACGACAGAGCCAGCATTTTCACCGACGGATGACGGTCAACGAAATCGCCGATAGGTCGTGCGGCGAACATCATTACCCCCACCGCAATCACGACCGCCGCCATCATAATAAACAGATGGTCCGACAGACCGACGGCGGTGATCACCGAGTCGAGGCTAAAGATGATGTCCAGCAGCATGATCTGCACGATGGCGCCGAGGAAGGAGTGAACGTTAGTTTTCAGCCCCTCCTCTTCACCTTCGATAGACTCATGGATCTCTTTACTGGCTTTCCAGATAAGGAACAGTCCGCCTAACAGCAAGATCAGATCGCGAAACGAAATCTCCTGACCGAGGACGGTGAAGAGCGGGTTGGTCAGCTTAACGACCCAGGCGATAGAGGCCAGCAGCGCCAGGCGCATGACCATCGCCCCCATTAAACCGATCCGTCGCGCGTGAGCGCGCTGGGCGGTGGGGAGCTTGGCCACGACCAGAGAGAGAAAAATAATATTATCGATCCCGAGCACGATCTCCAGCAGCGTCAAGGTGCCCAGCGCCAGCCAGGCGTTAGGATCGGTTATCCATGCAAATAACATTGTTCAAAGTCCTGCAAAATAGAAAGCAGCAATTATATGCACGCCCCAACGCAGAACAAAAAATTAATCGTGTTGTAACAAGAAATGGCGGGCGAGCAGGGCGGCGGTGAAATTCTTTTTCAGGTAGAAACCGCGCGGCAGGGTGAGGATCGTCTCCCCGCGGGCGCCGATGGCTTCGGTCAACGCCTTGCTGTTGGCCGCTTTCGGTCTTAACTGCAGCACCTCGCCGTGGCGGGCGGTAATGCGCTCCACCTCACCGAGGACAATAAGATCCATCAGCTCTTCCCAGTCCATGCGCAGCTGGCGCTCCTCTTCTTCGTTCGGACTCCACAGCAGCGGTGCGCCGACGCGCCGCGCCGCCAGAGGAATGGTGCGCTCTCCTTCCACCGGGATCCACAGGACGCGCTGCAGCTTATGCCGCACATGGCTGCTCTCCCAGGTGACGCCGCTATTGCCGGTTAACGGAGCGACGCAGACAAAGGTGGTCTCCAGCGGACGACCCCGGCTGTCGATAGGGATCGTTTTGAGCTCCACCCCCAGCGCGGCGAAATCCTGTTCGGGTTTACTGCCCGCGCTGGCCCCCAGCCACAGCTCCAGCAGGATGCCCGTCCAGCCTTTATCACGCTTCAGATCGCGGGGAATGGGGATCCCGGCCAGCGCCGCCAGCTCGCCCAGCGTATAGCCGGCCAGCTGTCGGGCCTGGGCCAACAGCTGTTCCTGACTTTGCGGCGGAGAGGAGAGAGGAGCGATAGCGGGCATAGGGCGACACCTTTGGCTAAAAAATGAGCGCTAATTTTGCGCGTTGTGGATAGAGTTTACCGTTTTCTGAGTAACTATACCAATCCCATGATTTATATGCCTTTTTAAGGTCATTGCGCTGCGGGTGAAAACCATGAAAACAGGTTTTCCAGAACTGGTCACTGACAATAAACAGGATCTTACACCATGTTATCCACAGAAAAGTGGGATAACTGGGGAAAAGCCCCACTACTGGTTCGATTTACAGCCTTGACGTGCGACGAAAATCGAATTTTTTGAGAAAATCTGCCCGCGACCTGCGCGTAATCTGTGGATAAAATCGACATTGTTCGATCTTTCATCAGTCGGCGGATCGTATGTGTGATGATCGTCACGTTATGCTGTAATAAGTGAAAGGAATATATTCTAACTTAATGAATATGCTATCATTATTATAAGGTGTTAGCGGTGCGATGTTCAGATTACTCCGGGTTTTCCCGGGTTAATTCCGTACTTCTTCACAACTCTATCCACAGAAAAAGTGAATAAAATCGGCCGTCGGGCGCTTTCGCTGTTTATAACTCTGGCAATTACTGTGAGTTATTCAAATGTTATCCGTTCTCAGTGTGCGAACAGAGTGGTTTACCGTTTCCGACGAGTGTGAAACAATCATTCACATTGAAGCTTATCTTGAGGTAGTCCGGTGATTGATGACGATGGCTACCGCCCAAATGTCGGTATTGTAATCTGTAATCGTCAGGGCCAGGTCATGTGGGCCCGACGCTATGGTCAGCACTCGTGGCAGTTCCCGCAAGGGGGCATAAATCCAGGAGAATCCGCAGAGCAGGCGATGTATCGGGAATTGTTTGAAGAGGTCGGGTTAAGCCGTAAAGATGTGCGGATCCTGGCCTCAACCCGTAACTGGCTGCGTTACAAGTTGCCTAAACGTTTGGTGCGTTGGGACACAAAGCCGGTTTGTATCGGCCAGAAACAAAAGTGGTTTCTTTTGCAGTTGATCGGTAACGACGCGGACATCAATATGCAAACCAGCAGCACGCCTGAATTTGATGGCTGGCGCTGGGTGAGTTACTGGTACCCGGTTCGTCAGGTGGTGTCGTTCAAACGCGACGTCTACCGCCGGGTGATGAAAGAGTTCGCCAGCGTAACCATGTCGCTGGCGGAGAGCGCCCCTAAGCCGCAAAGCGCGCCTGCTTATCGACGTAAAAGAGGTTAAGCCACGCACATTATGCTCACTCGGTTGCGAGAAATAGTCGAGAAGGTCGCGAGTGCGCCGCGTTTAAACGAGGCGCTGGATATTCTGGTGACAGATGTCTGCCAGGCGATGGAGACGGAAGTCTGCTCGGTTTACCTGGCTGACAATGACCGACGCTGCTATTACCTGATGGCCACCCGCGGGTTAAAAAAACCTCGCGGGCGCACCGTTGCGCTGGCGTTCGATGAAGGCCTGGTGGGGCTGGTTGGCCGCCTGGCGGAGCCCATCAACCTCGCCGATGCGCAAAAACACCCCAGCTTCAAGTATATCCCCGCCGTCAAAGAGGACCGCTTCCGCGCCTTCCTTGGCGTGCCGATCATCCAGCGCCGCCAGCTGTTGGGCGTGCTGGTGGTCCAGCAGCGTGAGCTGCGCCAGTTTGATGAAAGCGAAGAGTCTTTCCTCGTCACCCTCGCCACCCAGATGGCGGCGATCCTCTCCCAGTCCCAGCTGAACGCCCTGTTTGGCCAGTATCGTCAGACGCGCATTCGCGCGCTGCCGGCCTCTTCCGGGGTGGCGATCGCCGAGGGCTGGATGGACGTCAGCCTGCCGCTGATGGAACAGGTGTATGAAGCCTCGACGCTGGATACCGCCTCGGAACGTGAACGCCTGACCGGCGCGCTGGAAGAAGCGGCCAACGAGTTTCGTCGCTACAGCAAACGCTACGCCGCCGGCGCGCAAAAAGAGACGGCGGCGATCTTCGATCTCTACTCGCACCTGCTCTCCGACGCCCGCCTGCGTCGCGAGCTCTTTGCCGAAGTCGACAAAGGCGCCGTCGCCGAGTGGGCGGTCAAAAAGATCATTGAGAAGTTCGCCGAACAGTTTGCCGCGCTGAGCGACGGCTATCTGAAAGAGCGGGCCGGCGACCTGCGCACGCTGGGTCAGCGTCTGCTGTTCCATCTCGACGACAGTATTCAGGGCCCCAACACCTGGCCGGCGCGCATTATCCTCGTGGCGGACGAGCTGTCGGCCACCACCCTCGCGGAAGTGCCGCAGGATCGCCTGGCCGGCGTGGTAGTGCGCGATGGCGCCGCCAACTCCCATGCCGCCATTATGGTGCGGGCCCTTGGCATCCCAACGGTGATGGGCGCCGATATTCAGCCCTCGCTGTTGCATGGCCATACGCTGATTGTCGATGGCTATCGCGGTGAGCTGCTGGTGGATCCTGAACCTGTTCTGTTACAGGAATATCAGCGCCTTATCAGTGAAGAGAACGAGCTCAGCCGCCTGGCGGAGGACGATCTCCAGCGTGCGTCGGAGTTGAAAAGCGGCGAGCGGGTAAAAGTCATGCTCAACGCCGGCTTAAGCCCGGAGCACGAAGAGAAGCTCGGCAGTTTTGTGGACGGCATTGGTCTGTACCGTACCGAAATTCCCTTTATGCTGCAGAGCGGCTTCCCCTCTGAAGAGGAGCAAGTCGCCCAGTATCAGGGCATGCTGCAGATGTTTAACAGCAAACCGGTGACCCTGCGTACCCTGGACATCGGCGCGGATAAACAGCTGCCGTACATGCCGATCAGTGAAGAGAACCCATGCCTCGGCTGGCGCGGGATCCGCATCACCCTCGATCAGCCGGAGATCTTTTTGATCCAGGTGCGGGCGATGCTGCGCGCCAACGCCGCCACCGGCAACCTCAGCATTTTGCTGCCGATGGTGACCAGTCTGGAAGAGGTCGATGAGGCCCGCCGACTGATCGACCGCGCCAGTCGGGAAGTTGAAGAGATGATCGGCTACGCCATCCCGCGTCCGCGTCTGGGGGTGATGCTGGAGGTGCCGTCGATGGTCTTTATGCTGCCGCAGCTGGCCAGCCGGATCGATTTTATCTCGGTAGGAACGAACGACCTGACCCAGTACCTGCTGGCCGTCGACCGTAACAATACCCGGGTCGCCAGCATGTATGACAGCCTGCATCCTGCGGTATTGCGGGCGCTGGCGATGATCGCTCATGACGCGGAGCGCTTTGGCATCGATCTGCGACTGTGCGGCGAGATGGCAGGTGACCCGATGTGCGTGACGATCCTTGTCGGTCTCGGTTATCGCCACCTGTCGATGA
This sequence comes from Klebsiella sp. PCX, assembly GCF_021869705.1. Taxonomy (NCBI): domain Bacteria; kingdom Pseudomonadati; phylum Pseudomonadota; class Gammaproteobacteria; order Enterobacterales; family Enterobacteriaceae; genus Klebsiella; species Klebsiella sp. PCX. Next base: position 4,209,178 of record NZ_CP091527.1, on the reverse strand, counting down.
ACGGCCGCTCGGTGGCGAGGGTGAAATATCTGCTGCGCCGCATCGATATCGAAGAGGCGCAGGAGCTGTCTCGTCGCAGCCTCGAAGCCCAGATGACCGCCGAGGTGCGCCATCAGGTGGCGGCCTTTATGGAGCGTCGCGGTCTCGGCGGCCTGATCCGCGGCGGGCGGTAGCGATAGCCCGGGTGAGGCGTAAGCCGTAACCCGGGAATACTCTGTTCACACCATCCGGCAAAATACAGTACAGCCGGCGAAACGGCTTCTGTTAGCATCCGTATACATATCTTTTACACGCCGGCGCGGATCGCACTCCTGGCTTATGCTATGATTCGCCTCCTTCGGCGTGCCCGTTTTAATCGGGCATGGATCATCACCGCTGTCCACTTTCGGCGGAATAACAAGTCTTTATGGTGACAGATGAATAGTGGCTACCTGCATTTTCCGGAGTTCGATCCGGTCATTTTTTCTCTAGGCCCGGTCTCCCTCCACTGGTACGGTTTGATGTACCTGGTGGGCTTTGTCTTTGCGATGTGGCTGGCCACCCGTCGGGCGAATCGTCCGGGCAGCGGCTGGACGAAAAATGAAGTAGAAAACCTGCTTTACGCGGGCTTCCTCGGCGTCTTTCTGGGCGGCCGTATCGGTTACGTGCTGTTCTACAACCTGCCGGTATTTCTTGCCGATCCGTTGTATCTGTTCCGCGTTTGGGATGGCGGTATGTCGTTCCACGGCGGCCTGATCGGCGTGATCCTGGTGATGATTATCTTCGCCAGACGCACCAAACGCACCTTCTTCCAGGTCTCCGATTTTATCGCGCCGCTGATCCCGTTTGGCCTTGGCGCCGGGCGTCTGGGCAACTTTATCAACGGCGAGCTGTGGGGCCGCGTGGACCCGAGCTTCCATTACACGATGATTTTCCCGGGCTCCCGTGCCGAAGATCTGGCGCTGCTGCCGACCCATCCGGAATGGCAATCGCTGTTTGATACCTACGGCGCGCTGCCGCGCCACGCGTCGCAGCTGTACGAGCTGGCGCTGGAAGGCGTGGTGCTGTTCCTGATCCTGAACCTGTTTATCCGTAAACCGCGCCCGACCGGTTCCGTTTCCGGCCTGTTCCTGATTGGCTACGGCCTGTTCCGCATTATCGTGGAATTCTTCCGCCAGCCCGACGCCCAGTTCACCGGCGGCTGGGTGCAGTACATCAGCATGGGGCAGATTCTTTCGATCCCGATGGTGCTTGCGGGTATCATCATGATGGTTTGGGCTTACCGCCACCGTCCGCAGCAACTGAATTCTTGAGGAACCATGAAACAGTATCTTGATTTGATGCAGAAAGTGCTCGCCGAGGGCACGCCAAAAAATGACCGCACCGGCACTGGCACGATCTCTATTTTCGGCCATCAGATGCGTTTTAACCTGCAGGAAGGCTTCCCGCTGGTGACCACCAAGCGCTGTCATTTACGCTCCATCATCCATGAACTGCTGTGGTTCCTGCAGGGCGACACCAACATCGCCTATCTGCACGACAACAACGTCACCATCTGGGACGAGTGGGCAGATGAAAATGGCGACCTGGGACCGGTCTACGGCAAACAGTGGCGTTCCTGGCCTGCGCCGGACGGTCGTCATATCGACCAGATCAGCACAGTGATGGACCAGCTGAAAAACGACCCGGACTCCCGCCGGATCATCGTCTCGGCGTGGAACGTCGGCGAGCTGGATAAAATGGCCCTGGCGCCGTGCCACGCCTTCTTCCAGTTCTACGTCGCTGACGGCAAGCTCTCCTGCCAGCTGTATCAGCGCTCCTGCGACGTATTCCTCGGCCTGCCGTTCAACATCGCCAGCTACGCGCTGCTGGTGCATATGGTGGCGCAGCAGTGCGATCTGCAGGTCGGCGATTTCGTCTGGACCGGTGGCGACACTCATCTGTACAGCAACCATCTCGAGCAGACCAATCTGCAGCTGAGCCGCGAACCGCGTCCGCTGCCGAAGCTGGTCATCAAACGCAAGCCGGAGTCGATATTCGACTACCGCTTTGAAGACTTCGAGATTGAAGGTTACGATCCGCACCCGGGAATCAAAGCGCCGGTGGCGATTTAACCCCCTCTGCAGATATGACCAACCGGCGTCTGATGGCGCCGGTTTTTTTATGCCGTTTTCACCACCTGAATAGGGGGGCTACCCTCGTTGCCATTACGATAGGAACGCTTCATCCCGCCCGCTGGCCGCAGGCGTTGGTGGGCGGGAAAGCTGGAAAGAGGCTCGCAAAAAAATGTTCTGCTGTTGGTCATGCAAACCTTTTTTGCGTGTCTGGCCGGGAAAGCCATTTTCCGTCGTCGCGCCAGGGCTAACCGCAGCGGCATACTCTGCGCCATGAACAGAGAACATGGTTATACCCTGATGGAAACCCTGGTGACGCTGACGTTAATGATGATCCTCAGCGTCGGCGGCCTGTACGGCTGGCAGCAGCAGCAACGACTGTGGCAAACCGCCGTTCAGGTGCGGGATTTCCTGGTTTTCCTGCGCGATGACGCCAACGCCTACAACCGGGACCGCGTGCTTCGCGTCGGCCAGGATGAAGAGGGATGGTGCCTGAGTGCCCAGGGGGAGGGGCCGGCGTGCGCCTCCGGGTCGCCCTTAACGCTGCGCCCGCGCTGGCCGGGGATCTCGCTGGCAGGCGTCACCCCTGGCCTGGGATTCTATGGCCTGCGCAGCACCGCCTGGGCGGGGAATCTGCGTCTGCAGAGCGAGGCCGGCAGCTGGAGCATTGTGATTTCACACTGGGGGCGGATTCGTTTATGCCGCAGTGACAGCGCAGGAGGATGTCAGTGAGCCGCCGCGGATTTTCCCTCGCGGAGGCGCTTATTGCCATGGCGATAGGCTCGCTGCTGCTGATCGGCGCCTGCCGCTTTCTACCCGCTCTGCAGCGCCATATTCTGCGTCAGGGCGAACAGCTGGCCCTGGAGAACGAATTGTGGCAGCGGGTGCATGCCGTGGGGAAGCATCTGCAGCGCGCCGGATACTGCCGGGGAGTGTGCGGCGGAGCCGGGCTGGAGCTCGCCGCCGACGGCGAGTGCCTGATTGTGCGCTGGGACGCGAACAGCAATGGGACATGGGAAACCTCCCCCGCGGCAGCGGCGGAGAGCACCGGCTTTCGCCTGCGCGACGGCGCGCTGGAGACTCTGCGCGGAGCCAGCGACTGCCGCGGAAGCGGATGGGAGAAAATCACCAATCCGGCCGCTATCGTGGTGACGCGCTTTGCGGTGCAGCATCGGCTGACCGAGGGCTTCGCGCCGGAGCTGAGCGTGACGCTGGCAGCGCGCTCTGCCCGGCAGATGGGTCTGGCGGCCGAGGTGGAGCAGCGGGTGACGGGGTATAACCTGTGATCCGCCAGCGTGGAATGTCGTCGCTGTTGATGGTGCTCCTGTTGCTGACTCTCGGCAGCCTGCTCCTGGAGGGGCTTAACCTGCAGCAGCGGGCGCTGCTGGCGCAAACCACCAGCGAAACGCAGACGATCCGCGATACGGCGGTGGCCCATTCGGCGCTACAGTGGGGAAAACAGCAGGCCTGGTCGGCGCAGGCGCCGCTGGCCTGCCGCGAGCAGGCGCAGCAGGGCTGGCGCGCCTGTCTGCGCATCTTCGACGACGGTTCGCTGCTGCTCAGCAGCGCCAGCGGCGAGGTGCAGGTCTGGCAGTCCGGCGAGGTGCGCGGCGGGCAAGTGCATTTCTCCGCCCATGGCTGGAGCGATTTTTGCCCGCTCAGGGAGGTGAGCCTATGTCAAATGCCATGAAGCGCCAGCGGGGTTTTAGCCTGCCGGAGACCGTTCTGGCGATGGCGCTGATGGTGCTAACGGTCACCGCGCTGGGCGGCTATCAGCGCGGAATGGCGCAAGGGGTCCACCAGCTGAACAAGACGCGTCAGCTATGGCGCGACGCCTGGCGCTATAGTCAGCTCTCTGCGCCGTCTCCGCCGGCAGGCGGACAGGTAAGCCGTATGCAGACATCGGCGCAAAGATGTGTCAGCATCACGGTAACGATCAGTATGCCCGTTGCAAAGCGGGCGCAGATGACCCGGCTGCATTGCCCGGTCAGCCAGTAGTCAGGAGCAATTATGTTAAGGGTTTACCACTCAAACCGGCTGGATGTTCTCGAAGCGTTGATGGAGTTTATCGTCGAGCGCCAGCGGCTGGATGACCCTTTTCAGACTGAAATGGTGCTGGTGCAGAGTACCGGTATGGCGCAGTGGCTGCAGATGACCCTGGCCTCGCGCTTCGGCATTGCCGCCAACATCGAGTTCCCGCTGCCGGCGAGCTTTATCTGGGATATGTTCGTGCGCGTCCTGAAGGATATCCCTGGCGAAAGCGCCTTCAGCAAGCAGAGCATGAGCTGGAAGCTGATGACTCTCCTGCCGCAGCACCTGGAAGAGGACGATTTTATCCTGCTGCGCCAGTATCTGAGCGATGACGGCGACAAGCGCAAGCTGTTTCAGCTGGCCGCCCGGGTAGCGGACCTCTATGACCAATATCTGGTTTATCGCCCGGAATGGCTGATGCGCTGGGAGGCCGACCAGCGGGTTGACGGCCTCGGCGACGCCCAGCAGTGGCAGGCGCCGCTGTGGAAAGCGCTGGTGCGCTATACCGCCGAGCTGGGGCAGCCGCAGTGGCACCGCGCCAATCTCTATCAGCGCTTTATCAGCGCCCTGGAAAAGGCGGATGAACCGCCCGCCGGGCTGCCGTCGCGCGTCTTTATCTGTGGAATTTCCGCGCTGCCGCCGGTCTATCTTCAGGCGCTGCAGGCGCTGGGTAAGCATGTCGATGTCTATGTGCTGTTCACCAACCCCTGCCGCTATTACTGGGGTGATATTAAAGATCCGGCGTTCCTGGCGAAGCTGCTATCGCGTCAGCGGCGCCATCACCGCGAGGCGCGCGCGCTACCCCTGTTTCGCGACACCGAGCAGGCGCCGGGGTTGTTTAATGACGCCGGGGAGCAGGATGTCGGCAACCCGTTGCTCGCCTCCTGGGGTAAATTGGGGCGCGATTATATCTACCTGCTGGCGGGGCTGGAGCGCTATGAGGAGCTGGACGCCTTTGTCGATATCGTTCCCGATAACCTGTTGCATAATCTACAGTCGGATATCCTGGAACTGCGCAACGCGGCGGTGGCCGGGCAGAGCGCGGAGGCTTTCGCCCACAGTCGCGACAAACGTCCGCTGGCGCAGGATGACCGCAGCCTGAGCATTCATGTCTGCCACAGTCCGCAGCGTGAAGTGGAGGTTCTGCACGATCGGCTGCTGGCGATGCTGGAGGCGGATCCGACGCTCACGCCGCGGGATATCATCGTCATGGTGGCGGATATCGACAGCTACAGCCCCTATATACAGGCGGTGTTTGGCGCCGCCAGCGGCGACCGCTGGCTGCCGTGGGCGATCTCCGATCGCCGCGCCCGCGAGTCGCACCCGGTGCTGCAGGCGTTTATCACTTTGCTCTCGCTGCCCGACAGCCGCTTCGCCAGCGAAGATGTGCTGGCGCTGCTGGACGTGCCGGTGCTGGCGGCGCGCTTTAACATCAATGAAGAGGGTCTGCGCTACCTGCGCCAGTGGGTCAACGAGTCCGGGGTCCGCTGGGGAATGGATGACGACAACGTCCGTGAGCTGGACCTGCCGGCGACCGGCCAGCACACCTGGCGGTTCGGCCTTACCCGCATGCTGCTGGGCTACGCGATGGACAGCCGGGAGGGCGAATGGCAGTCGGTGCTGCCCTATGACGAATCCAGCGGTTTGATCGCCGAGCTGGTAGGTAACCTCGCATCGCTGCTGATGCAGCTTAACCTGTGGCGACGCGGTCTCGCCCAACAGCGGCCGCTGGCGGAGTGGCTGCCGGTCTGTCGCGATCTGCTGAATGACTTTTTCCTGCCGGACAGTGAGACCGAAGCGGCGCTGGCGCTGATTGAGCAGCAGTGGCTGGCGGTGATTGATAGCGGTCTGGAGGCGCAGTATGGCGACCAGGTGCCGTTGACGCTGCTGCGCGATGAGCTGGCCCAGCGCCTCGATCAGCAACGGATCAGCCAGCGCTTTCTCGCCGGCCCGGTCAATATCTGCACCCTGATGCCGATGCGCTCTATTCCTTTCAAAGTGGTTTGCCTGCTGGGGATGAACGATGGGGTTTATCCGCGAACGCTGCCGCCGCTGGGTTTTGATTTAATGAGCCAGAAGCCGCAGCGCGGCGACCGCAGCCGGCGCGATGATGACCGCTACCTGTTCCTGGAGGCGCTGATGTCCGCCGAACAGACGCTGTATATCAGCTACATCGGCCGTTCTATCCAGGACAACAGCGAGCGCTTTCCCTCGGTGCTGGTGCAGGAGCTGGTGGATTACGTCGGCCAGAGCCACTGTCTCGCCGGCGATGAGGAGCTTGATTGCGACGCCAGCGAGGCGCGGGTTAAAGCCCACATCACCCATCTGCATACCCGCATGCCGTTCGACGTCGCTAATTTCCAGGATAACGAGAATAAGAGCTACGCCCGGGAATGGCTGGCTGCCGCCGGCCAGCAGGGGGAGGCGCATAGCGACTTCATTCAACCGCTTACCCCGCCGCCGATAGACAGCCTGCCGTTCGAGCAGCTCCTGCGCTTCTGGCAGCACCCGGTTCGCGCGTTCTTTCAGCAGCGTCTGCGGGTCAATTTCCGTGCGGAAGAGGATGATATTCCCGATGACGAGCCCTTCACCCTGGAAGGGCTGAGCCGTTATCAACTGAACCAGCAATTGCTTAATACCCTTATCGAGGAGCAGGACGTCTCGGCCATGTTCCGCCGCTTCCGCGCCGCCGGCGAGCTGCCGTATGGCGCCTTTGGCGAACTGGTGTGGGAGACGCAGCGACTGGAGATGCAGGCCCTGGCCGAGCGGGTGATGGCCGAGCGCCAGCAGGCGCAGAGCATGGAGATCGATCTCCAGTGCGGCGGCGTAAATCTGACCGGCTGGCTGCAGCAGGTGCAGCCGGACGGGCTGCTGCGCTGGCGGCCTTCGCTGCTGAGCGTCTCCCAGGGGATGCAACTTTGGCTGGAACACCTTGTCTACTGTGCCAGCGGCGGTACCGGCGAGAGCCGGCTGTTTGTGCGTAAAGAGGGAGAGTGGCGTTTTCCGCCGCTGGCGCCCGCCGAGGCGCAGGCGTACCTGAATGAGCTGGTGGATGGCTATTTGCTGGGGATGTCGCAGCCGCTGCTGCTGCTGCCGGAAAGCGGTGGCGCCTGGCTGAAAGCCTGTTATGACGCCGAAAAGGATGTCATTTTAATGGACGAAGAGACGCAGCAGAAAGCGCGGAGCAAATTCCTGCAGACCTACGAAGGTAACATGGTGGTCAGCGGGGAGGGGGCCGATATCTGGTATCAACGCCTGTGGCGTTCGCTGGAGCCGGCGCATTACGAAGAAATCATTGCCCAGACGCAGCGTTATCTGTTACCGCTATATCGTTACCATCAGTCCACACAAATTTAAATAGTATAAAAATTGCGCAGTGAATGGCGGTTCATTTATTATGCGCAACGTATCACGGACTGATGGACATAAAAGGCTGCACGCTGTGCAGCGCAAGTTTGTTAATGATGAGGTTCGTGAATGCCCCGCAGTTTATGGTTCAAGATTTTTGTTGTGCTGGCCGCCCTCTGGGCGCCGTTTAGTCAGGCCGACACCGGATGGCAGCCTGTTCAGGAGACGATCCGCAAAAGCGAAAAAGATACGCGTCAGTATCAGGCGATCCGTCTTGATAACGACATGGTCGTGCTGCTGGTTTCCGATCCGCAGGCGGTGAAATCGCTGTCGGCGCTGGTGGTGCCGGTGGGATCCCTGCAGGATCCGGCCGATCATCAGGGGCTGGCGCATTTTCTGGAACATATGACGCTGATGGGGTCACAAAAATATCCCCAGCCTGACAGTCTGGCAGAGTTTCTTAAACTGCACGGCGGCAGCCATAACGCCAGCACCGCGCCCTACCGCACCGCGTTCTATCTCGAAGTGGAGAATAATGCGCTGGACGGGGCCGTAGACCGCCTGGCGGATGCCATTGCCGCGCCGCTGCTGGATAAAAAATATGCCGACCGCGAACGTAACGCGGTCAACGCCGAGCTAACCATGGCCCGGACGCGAGACGGGATGCGCATGGCTCAGGTCAGCGCAGAAACCATTAACCCGGCTCACCCGGCGGCCCACTTTTCTGGCGGCAACCTCGAGACGCTCAGCGATAAGCCCGGCAGCCCGGTACTTGATGCGCTGCATACCTTCCGCGATTGCTGGTACTCCGCCAATCTGATGAAGGCGGTGATCTACAGCAACAAGCCGTTGCCGGAGCTGGCGCGCATGGCCGCTGACACCTTTGGCCGCGTGCCGAATCGTCAAATCAGCAGGCCGGAAATAAGCGTGCCGGTGGTAACCGATGCGCAAAAAGGCATCATTATTCACTATGTGCCGGCGATGCCGCGTAAAGTGCTGCGCGTCGAGTTTCGCATCGACAACAACAGCGATCGCTTCCGCAGCAAAACCGATGAGCTGGTCACTTACCTGATCGGCAACCGCAGCCCGGGGACGCTCTCCGACTGGCTGCAAAAGCAGGGACTGGCGGAAGGCATCCGCGCGGATTCTGACCCGGTGGTGAACGGCAACAGCGGCGTGCTGGCGATCTCTGCCACCCTCACCGATAAAGGCCTGGCGCACCGCGACGAAGTGACGGCGGCCATATTCAGCTACCTCGACCTCCTGCGTACCCAGGGCGTCGACAAACGTTACTTTGACGAGCTGGCGCATGTGCTGGCGCTGGATTTCCGCTATCCGTCGATCAACCGTGATATGGATTACGTGGAATGGCTGGCGGATACCATGATCCGGGTGCCGGTCGAGCATGCGCTGGACGTGGTCAACATTGCCGATCGGTACGACCCGCAGGCGATTAAAGACCGGCTGGCGATGATGACCCCGCAGAACGCGCGCATCTGGTATATCAGCCCGCAGGAACCGCATAACAAGACCGCCTATTTTGTCGATGCGCCGTATCAGGTGGATAAGATTAGCGAGCAGACCTTCGCTGACTGGCAGCAAAAAGCGCAGGCCATCAAGCTGCAGCTGCCGGTGCTCAACCCCTATATTCCGGATGATTTCACCCTCATCAAAAGCGATAAAGCCTGGCCGCACCCGCAGCTGATCCTCGATGAACCGACGCTGCGGGTGGTTTATGCCCCGAGCCAGTATTTCGCCAGCGAGCCGAAGGCGGATATCTCCCTGGTGCTGCGTAATCCCCAGGCGATGGACAGCGCTCGCCGGCAGGTGATGTTTGCCCTCAACGATTATCTCGCCGGCATCGCCCTCGATCAGCTCAGTAACCAGGCGGCGGTCGGCGGCATTTCGTTCTCCACCGGCGCCAATAACGGGTTAATGGTCAATGCCAACGGCTACACCCAGCACCTGCCGGCGCTGTTCAGCGACCTGCTGCAGGGGTACTTCAGCTATACGCCGACCGAGGAGCAGCTGGAGCAGGCCAAATCGTGGTATGCGCAAATGATGGACTCCGCTGAGAAGGGCAAAGCCTACGATCAGGCGATAATGCCGATCCAGATGGTCTCCCAGGTTCCGTATTTCCAGCGCGAAGTACGCCGGGCGTTGCTGCCTTCCATCACTTTGCAGGAGGTGCTCGACTACCGCGCCAACCTGAAAACCAAGGGACGCCCTGAACTGATGGTGATCGGCAATATGTCCGCCGATGCCGCCACGACGCTGGCTCGCCAGATCCAGCAGCAGCTGGGCGCTGACGGCAACGAATGGTGCCGCAATAAAGATGTAGTGGTGAACCGGCAGCAGCTGGCGATCTTCAACAAAGCGGGCAACAGCACCGACTCTGCGCTGGCCGCGGTGTTCGCACCGCCCAACGTGGATGAGTTCAGCAGCACCGCCGCCAGCACCCTGCTGGGACAGATTATTCAGCCGTGGTTCTATAACCAGCTGCGTACCGAAGAGCAGCTCGGCTACGCGGTCTTTGCCTTCCCGATGAACGTGGGACGTCAGTGGGGCATGGGCTTCCTGCTGCAAAGTAGCGATAAGCAGCCGGCTTTCCTCTGGCAGCGGTTCCAGGCCTTCTTCCCCACCGCGGAGGCGAAGCTGCGGGCGATGAAGCCGGAAGAGTTTGCCCAGCTCCAGCAGGCGGTGATAAGCCAGATGATGCAGGCGCCGCAGACGCTGGGCGAAGAGGCATCGAAACTGAGCAAAGATTTCGATCGCGGTAATATGCGTTTTGATTCACGTGATAAAGTAGTGGCTCAGATTAAACTGCTGACGCCGCAAAAACTTGCTGACTTCTTCCATCAGACGGTGGTGGAGCCGCAGGGCATGACGATATTGTCCCAGATTTCCGGTAGCCAGAATGGCAAAGCGGACTATGCCCAGCCGGCAGGCGGCAAAGTGTGGGAAAACGTCAGCGCATTGCAGCAATCCTTACCCCTGATGCGAGAGAATGAATGACCGACACCGCTGAGTCTTTGGATCCCCTGCGCTTGCCCTTGAGGGGCGAGCGCCTGATAGAAGCCTCTGCGGGCACCGGAAAAACCTTTACCATCGCCGCGCTGTATCTGCGGCTGCTGCTGGGGCTGGGCGGCGAGGCAGCCTATCCCCGCGCCATCAGCGTTGAAGAACTGCTGGTGGTGACCTTTACCGAGGCGGCGACCGAAGAGCTGCGCGGGCGTATCCGCAGCAACATCCACGAGCTGCGCATCGCCTGTATGCGCGGTGAATCCGATAACCCGCTCTACAGCGCGCTGCTGGCGGAGATCGTCGATAAAGAGGACGCCGTAAAGACATTGCTGCTGGCTGAACGGCAGATGGACGAGGCGGCGGTGTTCACCATCCACGGTTTTTGCCAGCGGATGCTGAGCCTTAACGCCTTCGAATCGGGCATGCTGTTCGAGCAGCAGCTAATAGAGGATGAATCCCGCCTGCGCTATCAGGCCTGCGCCGACTTCTGGCGCCGTCACTGTTATCCGCTGACCCGCGATATCGCGGCGGTGATCCACGATGTCTGGAAAGGGCCGCGCGATCTGCTGAAGTCCCTTGACCGCTGGCTGCAGGGCGAAGCGCCGCAGCTTAAGTCGCCGCCAGCCGCCGACGAGACGCTGGCCGAACGCCATCAGCAAATCATCGACCGCATTGACTCGCTCAAGCAGCAGTGGCGCGAGCAGGTGGGCGAGATCGAAGGCGTGCTTGAAGATTCGGGTCTTGACCGGCGGAAGTTCAATCGCGGCAACCAGGGCAAATGGCTTGAGAAAGTGACCGCCTGGGCGCAGGAAGAGACGTTGAGCTATCAGTTACCCGACGCGCTGGAAAAATTTGCCCAGTCGTTTCTGCTTGAGCGTACCAAAGCCGGTGGCGAACCGCCCGTACATCCTCTGTTTAGCGCCGTAGAATCGCTGCTGGCCTCGTCGCTGACGCTCACCGATCTGGTGCTGGCGAGAGCGATGGTCGAGATCCGCGATGCGGTCGCGCGCGAAAAGCGCCGCCGCGGCGAGCTGGGGTTTGACGATATGCTCAGCCGGCTTGACGAGGCGCTGCGCGGCGACAGCGGCGAGGCGCTGGCTAGCGCCATTCGCCAGCGTTTTCCGGTGGCGATGATCGACGAATTTCAGGATACCGACCCCCAACAGTACCGGATTTTCCGCCGTATCTGGCGCCAGCAGCCGGAGACGGCGCTGCTGCTGATCGGCGATCCGAAGCAGGCCATCTACGCCTTTCGCGGCGCCGATATCTTTACCTATATGAAAGCGCGCGGCGACGTTGCCGCGCACTACACGCTAGACACCAACTGGCGCTCCTCGCCGGGCATGGTGGGCAGCGTCAACCGGCTGTTCAGCCTCAGCGATAACCCCTTCATGTTTCGCGAGATCCCGTTCCTGCCGGTGAAGGCGGCGGCGAAGAACCAGGGGCTGCGCTTTACCGTTGACGCGGCGGACGTACCGGCGATGAACGTCTGGTTGATGCCCGGCGACACCGTGGGCGCCGGCGATTATCAGACGTTTATGGCGCAGCTCTGCGCCACGCAGATCCGCGACTGGCTGAGCGCCGGTCAGCAGGGGCGCGCGCTACTGTGGCGTGGGGAAACCTCGCGCCCGGTGCAGGCTTCGGATATTACCGTGCTGGTGCGCAACCGGCTGGAGGCGGCGCAGGTGCGTGAAGCGCTGCAGACGCTGGGCATCCCTTCGGTCTACCTCTCCAACCGCGACAGCGTTTTTGAGACGCTGGAGGCCCAGGAGCTGCTCTGGCTGCTGCAGGCGGTGTTGTCCCCGGAGCGGGAAAATACCCTGCGCAGCGCGCTGGCGACCTCGATGTTTGGCCTGACCGCGCTGGATATTGAAAATCTCAATCAGGATGAGCAGGCGTGGGACGCGCTGGTGGAGGAGTTCAGTGAATACCGTCAGATCTGGCGTCAGCGCGGGGTGATGCCGATGCTGCGGGCGCTGATGACGGCCCGGCATATCGCCGAGAACCTGCTGGCGACCCGGGGCGGCGAGCGGCGCTTAACCGACATATTGCACATCAGCGAACTGCTGCAGGAGGCGGCCAGCCAGTTGGAAAGCGAGCACGCCCTGGTGCGCTGGCTGACGCAGCATATCGCCGAGCCGGACAGCAACGCCGCCAGCCAGCAGATGCGTCTGGAAAGCGATAAGCACCTGGTGCAAATCGTCACTATTCATAAGTCAAAAGGGCTGGAATATCCCCTGGTCTGGCTGCCGTTTATCGCCCGGTTTCGCAAACAGGACCAGGCGTTCTATCACGATCGCGAGACGTTCGCGGCGGTGCTGGATCTGGGCCAGGATGAGGCCAGCCTCGAACTGGCGGAGGCGGAGCGGCTGGCGGAAGATCTGCGCCTGCTGTACGTCGCCTTGACCCGCGCGGTCTGGCACTGCAGCCTCGGCGTAGCGCCCCTCAGCAGCCGAAAGTCCGGCAACAGCGATTTTCATCTGAGCGCCCTGGGGCGGCTGCTGCAGGCGGGCGAAGCCATGGATGCCGCCGGGCTGGCCGCGCGCTTAGCGGACTTCTGCCATGGCGATATTGCATTGCAGAGGCCGGGCGAGCTGGATCTGACCCCGTGGCAGGCGCCGGCGGCGAGCATCCCCCCGCTGTCGGCGCGCGAGCTGCAGCGCCGCATCGCCGATGACTGGCGGGTAACCAGCTATTCCGGTCTGCAGCAGCATGGCTTCAGCAGCGGGCAGGATCTGCTGCCACGTCTGGATATCGATGCCGTCGGCGTCGGCGAGGTGGTGGAAGAGCCGCAGCTGACCCCGCACCAGTTCCCGCGCGGCGCTGCGCCGGGGACCTTCCTGCACAGTCTGTTTGAGGAACTGGACTTTACCCAGCCGGTGCCGGACGGATGGATGGCGGAGAAACTGCAGCTGAGCGGGTTTGACGCACAGTGGGCGCCGGTGCTGACCGACTGGCTGGGGGGCGTGCTGAAGACCCGCCTGCCGGGGCCGGATATCGCGCTCAATCAGCTTGCGGCGCGGGATAAACAGGTGGAAATGGCATTTTACCTGCCCATCGCGCAGCTGCTGACGGCGGAGCGCCTTGATGCGCTTATCCGCCAGTACGATCCCCTTTCCGCCGACACGCCGCCGCTGGATTTCCGCCAGGTGCGCGGCATGCTGAAGGGTTTTATCGATCTGGTCTTCCGCCACGAAGGCCGCTATTACCTGCTGGATTACAAATCCAACTGGCTGGGGGAAGATCGCGAGGCCTATACCCGGCCAGCGATGGAGCAGGCGATGCGGGCCCACCGCTACGATCTGCAGTATCAGCTGTACAGCCTGGCGCTGCACCGCTATCTGCGCCATCGGCTGGCCGATTACGACTATGACCGCCACTTCGGCGGCGTGATTTATCTCTTCCTGCGCGGCATGGACGGTCAGGAGGGGGGGCAGGGGATCTTCACTACCCGGCCGGTGCGACCGCTGATTGACGGTCTGGATCAGCTTTTTGCCGGAGAAACTCAGGAGGAGGCCTCATGACTTTTGATCAACTACTGCTGGCGGCGGTGGAGCAGCGTCTGCTGCGGCCGCTGGACGTCCAGTTTGCCCTGATGGTGGCGCAAAACGACCCGCCGGCGGTCAAGCTGGCGGCGGCCTTGCTGAGCCGTGATGCCGGAGAGGGGCACGTGTGCCTGCCGCTCTCGCGGCTGAGCGGCGACGAGGCGCTAAGCGGGAAAGCGGGGGAGATCCGCGATCGGCTGCTGGCCGACGCCGGCGCGCCGGAGGACTGGCCCGCGCTGCTGCTCGCTTCATCGGCGGTGAGCTGCGGCGATGCCCCGGCGCCGATGATTTTATGCGGCGACCGGCTCTATCTGAACCGGATGTGGCGCAACGAGCTGACCGTCGCCCGCTTCTTCAACGAAGCCAACCGGGTGCTGGAGATGGATGAGGCCCGGCTGGCGGCAACCCTCAATGCCCTGTTCCCTGCTACCGGCGAAACCGACTGGCAAAAAGTGGCCGCGGCGGTGGCGCTGACCCGCCGCATCTCGGTGATCTCCGGCGGTCCCGGGACCGGGAAGACCACCACCGTGGCCAAACTTCTGGCGGCGCTGATCCAGATTGAAGATAGTCCGCGCTGTCGTATTCGTCTGGCGGCGCCGACGGGGAAAGCGGCGGCGCGCCTGACCGAATCGCTGGGCGCGGCGCTGAGAAAACTGCCGCTGACCGACGCGCAGAAAGCGTTGATTCCCACCGAGGCCAGCACGCTGCATCGTCTGCTGGGCGCCCAGCCAGGCAGCCAGCGCATGCGCTATCACGCCGGCAACCCGCTGCATCTCGACGTGCTGGTGGTGGATGAAGCCTCGATGATCGACCTGCCGATGATGTCGCGGCTCATCGACGCGCTGCCGGCTCACGGGCGGGTGATCTTCCTCGGCGATCGTGACCAGCTGGCCTCGGTAGAAGCGGGGGCGGTGCTGGGGGATATCTGCGCCTGGGCGAGCTCGGGCTACACCGCCGCGCGGGCGCAGGAGCTGACCCGGCTGACCGGTTCGCCGGTACCAGCGGGCGAGGGGGCTATCGCTGGCGCGCTGAGAGACAGCTTGTGCCTGCTGCAAAAGAGCTATCGCTTCGGCAGTCACTCCGGCATCGGGAGCCTGGCGCGGGCGGTGAACGCTGGCGCGCGCGCGGAGGTGAAGGCCACGCTGCGCCAGCCGTTTGACGATATCGCGCTTCATCCCCTCAGTACGACCGAAGAGTACGAAGCCATGCTCGGCGCGGCCCAGCAGGGCTATGAGCACTACCTGCAGCTGCGCCGCGAGCGGGTGGAACCGCAGGCCATGCTGGCCGCCTTCAGCGAATTTCAGCTGCTGTGTGCGCTGCGGGAAGGGCCGTACGGCGTGAGCGGCGTCAATGAGCGGCTGGAGCAGCGGCTCAACCGCCAGCGGGCGATCGCCCTGCCGCGCCACTCCCGCTGGTATGACGGCCGGCCGATTATGATCGCGCGCAACGACAGCGCGCTGGGGCTGTTTAACGGCGATATCGGCATCGCCCTGGAGCGCAACGGCGAGCTGCGGGTATGGTTCCTGATGCCCGACGGCGCCATCAAGTCGGTGCAGCCGAGCCGCCTGCCGGAGCATGACACCGCCTGGGCGATGACCGTGCATAAATCGCAGGGCTCCGAGTTCGACCATGCGGCGCTGATCCTGCCGGCGCGCAGCGTTCCTCTGGTGACACGCGAACTGGTCTATACCGCGATCACCCGCGCAAAACGGCGATTGTCGCTCTATGCCGACGAGCAGGTGCTCTCCCAGGCCATTGTGACCCGCACCGAGCGGCGCAGCGGCCTGGCGGAGATTTTCGCCGGGCGTGAAGCCCCCTGAGACGCCGGGTCCGGGCGATGGAAAATGCTGCAGCCGTTGCCCGGGCTGGCGGAAAAATCAGTAACTGAAGAACAGAGGGATAAGCCAGAGCGCCGAGATCGAGTTCATGGCGAAAAAGCGGACTGCTGCGCCGCCGGCCAGCGGTGGGGTGGAACAGCGGGCACAAAAAATCACCAGCGAGGAGATGAGAAGATTCATGCCGGACGTCAGGGCCAGCAGAAATAATATCGCCACGGCGGCGCCAAGCGCGGCATAGCCATTCTGATGATGGCGCTGGTTGTCCCAGAGCAACAAAATCAACAGCAACCACGGATAGAGGGCGACCGCGGCGGTAATGAGGTTGATATGTCTGACCAGCCAGTTCGGTTGGGTTTCCATTCGTTAAGCGATCCTTGCAGGGCGGGTGGTGGCCGTGGCGCCAGTCGATATCCTGTCGACAGCCAGTAGCATATCGGTGAGCCAGCGAGAAAGATATGGTCTGCGCGGAAACCAGGAATTTAGCCCGCGTGCCGCACGTCAGATCGGCGCGAAGAGGGGGATACCGGCCTCGGGGATAACGCGATGAGCGTCGCGCTATCCCGGGCCGTTAGAAAGGGGGGAGAAGGAGCTAAGCGAGGTCGGCCATCAGCACCTTCGACCGGCGCTGATAGTTATACATTTGCTTTTTACTCTCCGGCAGCAGGTCGATATCCACCGGCGTGAAGCCGCGCTCCTGGAACCAGTGGATGCTGCGGGTGGTTAACACGAACAGCTTGCTCAGGCCCATCTGTCTGGCCTGGGCGGCAATACGCTCCAGCAGCACCTCTCCCCGCGACGAGCTCCGGTAATCCGGATGCACCGCCACGCAGGCCATTTCGCCGATCTTCTCTTCCGGGAAAGGATAGAGGGCGGCGCAGGCGATGGTGGTGTTATCGCGCTGAATAATGGTGAACTTGTCGATCTCCATCTCCAGCTGTTCGCGGGAGCGGCGCACCAGGATGCCCTGCTGCTCCAGCGGGCTTATCAGCTCAAGAATACCGCCGATATCGTTGATGGTCGCCCGACGGATCTGCTCCGCGCTCTCCATGACGATCTGGGTGCCGATGCCGTCGCGTGAGAACAGCTCCTGCAGCAGCGCGCCATTTTCCTGATAGCTGATCAGGTGGCAGCGCCGCACGCCGCTGCGGCAGGCCTTCACCGCCCCGCGCAGGAAGCGCACGGTGCCAGAGTTATAATCTTCGTCCGCTTCCAGCTCTTCGACGCGGGCCTGCGCTTCATTGGGGAACAGTTCAGAGACAATTTCCCCGGCCTGGTTGTAAACCCCTTGCGACGAACAGAAGCCGATCATTTTCTCCGCCTTCAGCTTGATGGCCAGCTGGGTGGCGATCTCCTCCGAAGTCAGGTTAAAGCTCTCGCCGGTGACCGATACTGCGACCGGCCCCATCAGGACTATGGCGCCGCTGTCGAGCTGGCGATGAATCGCCTCTTCGTCAATACGGCGAATGCGCCCGCTGTGGCAATAATCGACGCCGTCATCGACGCCCAGCGGCTGGGCGATGATAAAGTTGCCGCTGACGACATTGATATGGGCCCCCTGCAGCGGGGTGTTGTTGAGGCTCATCGACAGGCGGGCGGTGATCTCCAGCTGCAGCATCCCCGCCGCCTGCTTAACCAGCTCCAGCGTTTTGGCGTCAGTCACTCGCGTCTGCTTGTGATAGACCGGCTCGTGGTGGTGCTCGGCGAGATTAGCGTCAATCTGCGGGCGGGCGCCATAGACCACCACCAGGCGAATGCCCAGGCTATGCAGTAGTCCTATGTCATTGACAATATTTGAGAAATTTTCATGCTCAATGGCTTCGCCGCCCAGCATGATGACAAACGTTTTTCCCCGATGGGCATTTATATAGGGAACAGAATGGCGGAATCCTTCTACCAGTTCAGTGCGACGTTCCTTCACCATGACAAACCCTCAATGCATGATTATTCGTAATTATTGTATTTTTATTCTGTTTTGCCGTTAAACGCAAGCCCCAATTTGAGGCTAAGCCACGAAAAACATGTGACCCGGCGCAGGGTGTCAATGAATGTTTACCCTTTTATAGATGACAGGTTATATGCCTTTCGTTAAAGTTTCTGGTCAATCTGTTTGTTTTGGGTATAAATGCGTTTTTATTGCTTGGGAGTGGCATGTCGGGAAACAACTCTGGATTAAGCCGTCGCCGTCTGCTGCAGGGCGCGGGCGCCATGTGGTTAATGAGCGTGAGCCCCGTTGGGCTGGCCGCCGCCGCGCGGGTGGTCGCTGTTCGCGTCTGGCCAGCATCGACCTACACGCGCGTCACGGTGGAATCGAATCATGTGCTGAAATACCGGCAGTTTGCCCTCAGTAATCCGGAACGGGTGGTGGTGGATCTGGAAGGGGTTAATCTCAACTCGGTGCTGAAAGGCATGGGGGGGCAGATCCGCGATGACGATCCCTTTATTAAGTCCGCCCGCGTGGGCCAGTTTGATCCGCAAACCGTGCGCATGGTCTTCGAGCTCAAGCAGAACGTTAAGCCGCAGCTGTTTGCCCTCGCGCCGGTAGCTGGCTTTAAAGAGCGTCTGGTGATGGATCTCTACCCCGCCAACGCCACCGATGTTCAGGATCCGCTACTGGCGCTGCTTGAGGATTACAACAAAGGCGATCTGGAGCGACAGGTGCCGCCGGCGCAAAGCGGGCCGCAGCCGGGCAAAGCCGGGCGCGACCGGCCGATTGTCATTATGCTCGATCCCGGCCACGGTGGCGAAGACTCTGGCGCTGTGGGCAAGTATCGCACCCGCGAGAAAGACGTGGTGCTGCAAATTGCCCGCCGCCTGCGGGCGCTGATCGACAAAGAAGGCAATATGAAGGCCTATATGACCCGCAACGAAGACGTGTTTATCCCGTTGAAGGTGCGTGTCGCCAAGGCGCAGAAGCAGCGCGCCGACCTGTTCGTTTCGATTCACGCCGACGCCTTTACCAGCCGCCAGCCCAGCGGCTCCTCGGTGTTTGCGCTCTCCACCAAGGGGGCCACCAGTACCGCGGCAAAATATCTCGCCCAGACGCAGAACGCCTCGGATCTGATCGGTGGGGTCAGCAAGAGCGGCGATCGCTATGTCGACCACACCATGTTCGATATGGTGCAGTCCCTCACCATCGCTGACAGCCTCAAATTTGGTAAGGCAGTGCTGGAGAAAATGGGCAATATCAATAACCTGCACAAGAACCGGGTAGAGCAGGCGGGCTTTGCGGTGCTGAAGGCGCCGGATATCCCCTCCATTCTGGTGGAGACGGCGTTTATCAGTAACGTGGAAGAGGAGCGGAAGCTGAAAACGGCCAAATTCCAGCAGCAGGTGGCCGAGTCGATCCTCGCCGGGATTAAAGCCTACTTCGCCGACGGTGCGACGCTGGCCCGCCGCGGATAACCACACAGGAAAGGGACATGGCCTTACTGAAAAGCGCCCATGGCGGCAATATCCGCGAGGCCGCCGCCCTGCTGGGCATTGCGCCCGGCGAACTGCTGGACTTTAGCGCCAACATCAATCCGCTGGGAATGCCCGCCTCGCTCAGGCAGGCGATCGTCGACAATCCCGGCTGCGCCGAGCGCTACCCTGACGTTGAGTATCAACAGCTGCATCAGGCGCTGGCGGCCCACCATCGGCTGCCGGCGGCGCATATCCTCGCCGGCAACGGCGAAACTGAATCGATCTTCACCCTTGTCCAGGGCCTTAAGCCGCGGCGGGCGATGATCGTCATTCCCGGATTCGCAGAGTACCGGCGCGCGCTGCAGACTGTGGACTGCGAGGTGGTGGAGTATGCCCTGCAGGAGCGCGATGGCTGGCAGCTGACCGACGGGATCCTCAATGCTCTCACGCCGGCGCTGGATTGCCTGTTTCTATGCACCCCGAACAACCCCACTGGTCTGCTGCCGGAGCGTGGCCTGCTGGAAGCCATTGCGCAACGCTGTCGGGCGCTAAATATCAGCCTGATCCTCGATGAAGCCTTCCTCGACTTTATTCCCGATCAGCCGGGGTTTATTCCCCTGTTGGCGCAGTATCCGCACGTCTGGGTTCTGCGCTCGCTGACTAAATTTTATGCTATTCCGGGGCTGCGTCTAGGCTACCTGCTCAACGCTGACGCCCGGGCGGTGGCCCGGCTGCGCGAGCGACAAATGCCATGGTCCATCAATGCCTATGCCGCTCTGGCCGGGGAGATCATTCTTCAGGACCGGGCGTATCAGCGGGCCACCTGGCAGTGGCTGCAGGAGGAGGGAGCGCGTTTCTACGCGCAGCTTCAGGAGATGGCCGGGCTGACCGTGTGGCCCGGGCGCGCCAACTACCTGTTCTTGCGCTGTGACAGACCCGATCTTGACCTGCAATACGCCCTGCTGCGCCAGCACGTGTTGATCCGCAGCTGCGCCAACTACCCGGGGCTGGATAGCCGCTATTTCCGGGTGGCGATCCGCAGCGCCGGCGAAAACGACCAGCTGCTGGCGGCGCTGCGCCGGGCGCTGGCCTGAGCCCTACTGCAGGGTGACGCCCCCCGGCACCATCGCCAGCAGATGCTGTTGCGGCCAGTGGGCGGCGATGCCGCGCTCTGCCAGCCGCCATTGCAAAAAATCCACGTCATGACGACGGCGGTCCAGCAGCAGGCCGACGACGCTGCCGCTGTGCGCCACGTTGAGGCCATACAATCCTGCGCTTTCCACCAGCTCCAGCAGCGCGTCAAACCTCGGCTTGGGCAACAGCCGCTGGCTGGCGATGGCGCTAATAGTGGCCGCTTCGCCCAGCAGCTGCGGGCTGCCATGCTGGCAGGCCTGCTGCACTTTCTCCCACGCCAGCTGCAGCCGGGAGGCGTTAGCCAGCAGACCCGCCTCGCGCTGCAGCTGATGGTAGTCGGTGGTACGCAGCGTCAGCGGGCTCTCCAGCACTAACAGGTCGAGCGCCGGTGGCGCAGGGCAGGCGATTTGGGTAGCGGCGGTATTATGATCGAACAGCGTCAGTTGGTGGAACAGGGTGCTGTCGGTGGGCTCCAGCGCGACGCACAGGCGCGCCAGCGTCGGCTCATCCAGCGCGTGGCCCAGATGATGGGCGGTGGCCACCGCGGTGGCGGCGATATCGGCGGTGCTGCTGGCCATCCCTTTGGCTACCGGGATCGTCGAGTGCAGGGTGATGCGGATCTGCTGACTCAGCGCCGCCGGGTAGCCCCAGTGGGCCAGCAGTTGGTCGACCATCGCCCGCGACAGCGGCCGCTCATCGTTGCGCGGTTTGCCGGTCTCGACCTCGACGGTGCTGTACCAGTCCACCGGGCAGGAGACCAGCTTCTCGCTGCCGAGGATCCAGCCCTGGATAAGTTCTCCGCATGAGGCGGGACATTGTGCAACGGCCACGTTTTCACCTTTCCGCTTACCTTCGCCAGGGCGCATAGTGGCACGGCGACCCGCCGGTTACCATGATTCTCCGCAAAGGGGAGAGGCGTCGTTTAGGCTGGTACCGCCAGCTCGCGCGCCTGCGGCAGCGCCAGGCGCATCACATCGCGGGCGATCATCAGCTCTTCATTAGTTTTGATCACCGCCACTTTGACCATCGCATTTTCGGCCTGAATAAAGGTGGCGTTGTGCTGGTTTTTCTCTTCATCGACCGAGAGCCCGAGGAAATTCAGGTTATGGCAGATGGCGCTCCTGGCTCGGGCGGAGTTTTCGCCGATGCCGCCGGTAAAGATCAGCGCGTCCAGGCCGCCCATCTGCATAATATAGCTGCCGATAGTGGCGCGAATGCGCTCAGCAAACAGCGAGAGCGCCAGGGCTGCCTGACGATTACCGCTGTCCGCCGCCTGCTCGACATCGCGATAATCGTGCGAGACGCCGGAAACCCCCAGCAGGCCGGACTCGTTATTCAGCAGCTGATTCAGCTGCTCCGGCGTTTTACCCTCATGCAGCGCCAGCCACGGTAGAATCGACGGATCGATATCGCCGCTGCGGGTGCCCATCATCACCCCAGACTGCGGCGTAAAGCCCATTGAAGTGTTAACCGAACGCCCGCCTTTGATTGCGCAAACGCTGCTGCCGTTGCCGAGATGACAGCACACTACGCGCAGAGCGCTCAATGGTACGCCCAGCTTTTCCGCCAGCGTCGCGCTGACGTACTTATGGCTGGTGCCGTGGAAGCCGTAACGGCGAATGCCCAGCTCGCTGTAGTAGCGCCACGGCAGCGGATAGATAAAGGCGCGCTCATCCAGCGTCTGGTGAAAAGCGGTATCAAATACCGCCACCGACGGCGCGTCGGGCAGCAGCTGGCGGAACACTTTGATGCCTAAGGCATTTACCGGGTTATGCAGCGGGGCCAGCTCTGCCAGGCGCTCGATTTCCGCTAAGGTGTCATCGGTCACCGGCGTTGAATCCTTAAAGCGCTCCCCGCCGTGCGCCACGCGGTGGCCGACGCCATCGATATCCTGCAAGCTCTGGATAATCCGATGGTTGAGGAGCTTTTCAAGCAGCAGGGTGACGGCTTCACGGTGATCGGCGATCGGCGCCGTCTCCTGCCATTTCTGCTCCGGCGTTTTGAGAGTCACCTGGGCGTTTGCCATGCCGATACGTTCGATTAATCCCTGGCAGAGCATGTCGCCCTGCGGCATCTCCAGCAGCTGGAATTTTAACGATGAACTGCCGGCGTTAATGGCCATGATTTTGTAAGACATCATAAAGGTTCCTTCGAATTCAGAAAATTCAGCACGGCATCAAGACCCAGGTTATTCAGCGCGCTGGTGATAAAAATTTGCCGGGCGCCAGCCTGCCTGAGCCACTCGCCGATCAGCGATATCCGCTGCGGGTCGGCGAGGTCAGCTTTGGTGACCAGGCCAATCGTCGGACGGTTCATCGGGACGGTAAAACCCGGAGAAAACGGCGACCACTGGGCGTCGGCATTCAGCACCAGCGCGATAACGTCGGCCTCGCAGGCGCTGGTCAGCAGGGCGCTATAAAGGCAGCGGTTCTCCAGATATTCGCCCGGCGTGTCGATGGCCATCGGCGACCATTCAATCGCCTGAGTTTTCTTGTAATGGAGCGCTTCGCCGCGCAGACCCTGGGTAAGCGAGGTTTTCCCGCACTGGCTGGGGCCGATAAGCATCAGACGTTTCATTGCGCTACGTCCGGGTGATCGTGCAGGTAGTGAACTGCATCATTTCGCCCAGGGTGCGCGTCACCTGCTTGAGGGCATACTCGACGGCGGAAACGTCGCCGGTCAGCACCACGGCGCCGGTAAAGCGGTCAAGAAAACCAATCTCTACCGCGCCGGATTTGGTGGCGATATCGCAGGCGATAATCGACGCCTCGCTGGGCGTAATGGTGAGGATGCCAATGGCGGATACCGCATCCTGCAGGCCCAGCTTCTTAAAGAGATCTTTCCCTGGATTGGCAATCAGGTGCGCGAGGGTCACCTGTTTTCCGGGAACATATTCCTGAATCATGCGATCCGTTGTTGGCTGCCTTTCCATCATCCCTCCACCATCTGTCGCCACATCGCTTCATGCGGGCGCGGGATCACCGAGCGGTAAACCAGCAGCCCTTTTTCGCCCGCGCTTTCGCTGGCAACCGTCACCGCGTTGTTGACATCAGAAACGTCGCCCGCCACCACCATGTAGCATTTACCGCCGATGCCGAAGGCCATATGCACCCGCACCAGGGTGACGTTTGAGCCTTTTACCGCCCGGTCAGCGGCGCTGATGCAGGCCGCCACGCTCCAGGTTTCGACGATACCTACCGCCTGGCGCTTATCGACGATATTCAGGCCGCTGATGGCCGGAAGGACGCTGGGATGAATATTCGCCAGCACCAGGCTGTCGACGAGCATTTCGCCGGCCTGCGAAGTGCCGGTTTCAATGGCCTGCTGGACAGCGCCGATATCGCCGCCGAGCATCAGCAAAAACTTCCCCGGACAGATGGTCTTACTGACCAGCAGATTGACGTTGGCGCTTTTCAGCATCGCATCGCCGAGTTCCATCCCTTTGGCAATGCTGGTGAGTTCTAAAATTCCTATAGCCTGAGACATGGTTAACCTCTTACCACCGTGATGGCCTGTTCGCTGATGGTCGTAACAACGCCATCAATGCTGGCGTGAACCGGCGCGCCTAATGCACCTGCCGGAATATCGGCAACGCATTGTCCGCGCGTTACGCGCTCCCCAACCGCAACGTTGGGCACCGCGCCGGCGCCGATATGCTGGCGCAGCTGCAAAGTCACTTTTTCTACTGATGGTTGGTCTTCAACCAGCGGCGCCTCCTGGTACCAGGGGCTTAATCCCAGTTTGGCGATCAATCGCTTCACCGGTACGAGGCGGTATTTCGCCATTTCGTCGGCAGGATACAGCGGCCCTTCATAGCGCTGGTTTTGCGCGCGCAGCTCGCGTTTCAGCATGCGGTTGATGCGCATCGGCGAAATGCCGACCGGGCAGGCCACGCTTTCGCAGACGTTGCACTCCGAGCAGGTGAGGGCGCTAAGCAGCAGCTGCGGCGTAGCGGCCTGATGAAAGTTCACTGCCCGCACCAGCAGGTGCGGAGAGAGTTCGTGGCCGATCAGATGCCGTGGGCAGAGATCGGTACACAGCCGGCACTGCTCGCAGACGGTGCGAGCCACGGAAAGCACCGTGCGTTCGTCCTGCATTCTCCGCTGAATAAGCGGATGGCTTTTCGGCAGCACCAGCAGGCCGCCGGTGGTTTTGGTCACCGGGTTATCGAGAGAGGTGATCAGGCCGCCCATCATCGGACCGCCGTTAATAAAACCGGGGTCATCGACCGTCGCGCCGCCCGCCAGCGCCAGTACTTCGCGCAGCGGCATGCCGATGGGGACCGTGACGGTCAGCGGTCGGGCGACCGCGCCGTTAACGGTCAGCGTGCGGCGGGTCACCGCAAACTGCTGCTCAACCGCACGGGCAATATTGAGGACCGTTTGCACGTTATTGACCACCACGCCGACGCTGGCCGGCAGCGCGGCGGGCGCGACCCGGCGACCGGTTGCCAGCCAGATGGTCAGCACTTCATCGCCCGCGGGATAGACATCCGGCAGAATATGCAGACGGATACCGGCAGGCAGCAGCGGGGTAAGGGCGTCGATAGCCCGGCGGTATTTTTCTTTCAGGGCAATGACCCCTTCGCGCGCGCCGGTTGCCGTCATCGCGTACTGCACGCCGCGCACAAGGCGCGCAGCCTGCTGCCACATCAGCTGTTGGTCGACCTTGAGCATCGGTTCGCACTCGGCGGCGTTGACCAGAAAAATCTCTACCTGCGCCTGTAGCTTAACGTGGGCGGGAAACCCCGCGCCGCCCGCGCCGACGACGCCTGCTGCGCGCACGCGCTCGCGGATTTCATCGGCGCTATGGGAGATTTCAACGCTGTTGATGGCGGCGCTCATAGCAGTTCCTCCAGCAGTTCCCTGATTTCTTCAGCGCAGGCTGGACGCGGGTTGGTGCGTAAGGTAACGTCCGCCAGCGCGGCCTGCACCATCGCCGGAATACGCGCGGAAAACTCAGAGCGTCCTTCTTTCAGCGCGATCGCCAGTGACGGCAGCGCGCAGCGTTGCTTGAGTCGTTCGATCTGCTGAATCAGCGCATTGATCGCTGTGACGTCGTTGGCCTCTGCCGGGCAAAAGCCGCAGGCTTTAGCCAGCCGCGCATAGCGTTTGCCAGCGCGGGGAACAGCGGCGTTAAAGCGGATAACCGTGGTTAACAGCAGCGCGTTAGCCAGGCCATGCGGCAGATGAAACTGCCCGCCAAGCTGGTGGGCAATAGCGTGATTAAGCCCCAGTCCCGCCTGGCTGAAGGCCATCCCGGCGAGGGTTGAGGCGTTATGCATTTTCCCGCGCGTCGCCACGCAGTCACCTTTTTCCACCGCCGTGGGCAGATACTGGAACACCAGTTTGGCGGCTTTTTCCGCCAGCGCGTCGGTAAAGTCGCTGGCGTGCGGCGAAACCCACGCCTCCAGCGCATGGGTCAGCACGTCCATGCCGGTGTTGGCCGTAATCTGCGGCGGCACGCTGACCACCAGCTCCGGGTCAAGGATCGCCATATCCGGATACAGCGCATTGTTGAACAGCGGGTACTTAATGCCTTTATCCGGGTCGCTAATCACGCAGGCGCTGGTCACTTCCGAGCCGGTGCCGCTGGTGGTTGGTATGGCCACGCAGGTTTCGATGTTGATGCCGCTCTGCTGGCTGAACCAGACGATAGCTTTCGCCGCGTCCATTGCCGAACCGCCGCCGAAGCCGATGACCACCTGCGGACGCAGGGCCTGCATTTGCGCAATCCCCTGCACCACGGTATGGATAGTAGGGTCCGGCGTTATCTCGCTAAAGACGCTAATGCGGTTATCTGCGGGCAACGCGTTACGCAGGGTATCCAGCAGCGGCGAACGCGCCAGAAAGCCATCGCAGATTATCCAGATGTGCTTATTGGTAAAGCGCTTGAGCACCGCCAGACTGCCCTGACCGCTGTACAACCGCGTTTGTAGTGAGAAAGTATTCATCGCGACCTCGGTTAGCGGATGGAAAAGCCGTTGGTCAGCACGCAGCGCCGGGAGCGGGCAAAGGTGCGCGCCGAGGTTGTCCCTTCACCGGTTGGCGTGGCAATGGTAAAGGTGGTAAAACCTTCGCCGCCGACGCCGATCCCGGCATAGGAGGGGCCGTTCTTGACGAATATCGAGGTTTGCAGGGTGCGGGCCGCAAGGTTCAGGCGCGACACGTTCTGCGAGTGCATAATGGCGGTATGATGCAGCCCCTCTTCAACCTTGAGGGCCAGGGCCAGCGCGCTATCGAAATCGCGGACTTTCACTACCGGCAGCATCGGCATCAGCTGTTCGCTGGTGACCCACGGGTCATCGGCGTTGACGATAGCAATCAGCAGACGCGGCGCTTTCGCCGGCACGGCGATCCCGGCAGCTTCCAGCATGGCCGACGGGCTTTTGCCGACCAGTTTTTTGTTTGCCTGGCCTTCAGGCAGGCAGGCGGCGCGGAGTTTGTCGGTATCGGCTGGACTGAGCAGCAGCGCGCCGAAGGTTTGCATTTGCTGCACCAGGCGTTCAGCCACGCTCTCCACCACAATCAGGCTCTTCTCGGCGATGCAGGGCAGGTTGTAATCGAACGAAGCGCCGTTGATGATATCTTCCGCCGCCTTCACCAAATCCGCCGTTTCATCAACGATACAGGGCGGGTTGCCCGCGCCAGCGCCAATCACTTTTTTACCGCTCTTCATGCCCATTGCCACAATACCCGGGCCGCCGGTGATAGCCAGCACCGCGATGCGCGGGTGGGCCATCATCTGCTGGGTGGCTTCAAACGTCGGTTCCGCTACGGTGACCACCAGATTGCGGATGCCGCAGCAGCGGAAAACAATCTCTTCAATCAGGCTGATGAGCTTGAGAGAGACCTTTTTCGCTCCCGGATGCGGGCTGAAGTAGACGCTGTTGCCCGCCGCCAGCATGCTGATGCTGTTGTTGATGATGGTTTCCGTCGGGTTGGTGCTCGGCGCGACCGAACCGATAACGCCAAACGGTGAGTATTCAAAGAGCACCATGCCGCCGTCGCCGGTCAACGCGGTGGTGGTGAGATCTTCCACGCCCGGCGTGTTGTCGAGCGCGGCCTTGTTTTTCAGGAATTTATCTTCTTTGTTGCCCATTCCCGTTTCATTGGCGCTCTCTTCCGCCAGGCTCGCCAGCAGCGGCGTCAGCTCCTGACGTATTGCGCTGATAATGGCGCTGCGGGTTTTTAGCGGGCACTGCTGATAACGTAAGAACGCCTGGTGCGCGGCGTCGATAGCCTCGCTGACGGAATGAAAAATCCCTTTGCCCTGAGGCTGGACCGGCGTTTGCGCTGGCGTGGTTAATTGCTCGCTAAGAATGGTGCGAATCAGGGTTTCGAGTTCAGAAGTATTCATTGATGTGTTCCCACGTTAATAGCCGCGATGGCGGTCTGTGCTATGTCCATGTCCTGCTCAACGCTGCCGCCGCTGATGCCAAGACCCCCAATTAATAAGCCGTCGCGCCACAGGGCGTAACCGCCGCCAAAGGTGACCACTTTTCCCTGTAAATGACTTTCCAGACCGTAAAGCGCCGCGCCCGGCTGAACGACATCGCTCAGCTCATGGGTCGCCGTTTTCATCGCCACCGCGGTCCAGGCCTTTTTCGGCGCCAGTTCGCTGCTGACCAGCAGGGCGTCCGGCATCCGCCAGGTCACGGTTTCCGTACCGTGCGCATCAACGATGCTGATAACTACCGGCACCTGCAGCAGCTGCGCGCGCTCAACCGCCGCGCGAGTGAGCTGGTGCAGATCGAGGAATGAAAGGGCCACGGGCGTCGTTTCCTTGCTGTGGCTCGGCTGGCTGGCGGCCAGATAGCGCCTGCTAACCTCACGAATAATTTTGTTCTGGTGCGCATCGCTATCTTCCGCGCGGGCCAGAGCGTAAAGGCAGTCTGATAAGCGGTTGATGTAGCGCATCAGCACCTGGCGCACGTTAACTTCCGCCGCCAGCTCAACCAGACGGCGTTCGGCCCGGCGGGCCAGCGTGCGGGCAAAATGCAGGCGGCTCGCGGCTTCGCAGCGGCCGGGTAAAATAAAGCTATGCAGCGGTTCGACGCGGGCCATGGCCCGATCGATGGCGGCTTCCAGGGCGGAAATCTCTTCGCTGCTGATATAGCGCTGTTTCGGCGACGGCTGTTCGCTGTCACTGGCCAGTTCTGCGCTAAACCAAAATATTTGCTGCTGGATGGCCTCGAGTAAGGCGCGGTGTTTTTTATCCGCGGCGGCGCAGGCGCACAGGCTCAGCGCGGCGTTCAGTTCGTCCAGCGTGCCGTAGGCTTCAACCCGCGGGTGCGTTTTGCTCACCCGCTGGCCGGTAAAGAGTGAGGTGGTGCCAGCGTCGCCCGTTCGGGTATAAATCGCCATATTCGCTCCTTAACGTGAAAGCGTATCGACAATGCCGACAACGGCGAGGTCGATGGCCTCGTTTGGCCCGGAAAAAACGTGCCTGGCGCTGGAGCCGCCGCTAAGCAGAACCAGCTCGCCGATCCCTGCGCCGACGGAATCCACGGCGACTTCATCGCCGGAGGTGGGGGAGGCGGGGAGTTCGCCATCGGCGCTGACCCGCCGCACCAGCAGCAGCTTTTTGCCGATCAGGGAAGGCGATTTTTGCGTGGAGACAACCGCGCCCGTGACTCGTGCCAGATGCATGATTTACTCCTGCTTAATGAATTGAATATGCCGCGCCTGTGCCGCTTCGCGCGCCAGCGCGGTCACGATGCATTTGCGGTGGATAACCAGACGCCCCTGGCCCAGCTGCGCGACGTCGCGATAGCTCAGCACTGAACCTGCATGCAGGATCAGCGGCAGTCCGCGCTCGTCGGTGAATATCACCGGCAGGCGCGCCAGTTTTTTGAGCGGGATAACCGGCAGCAGCTGGCTGTGCAGGGTGAGCTGCACGCGGATGCCGAAAGCCAGCGCCTCGTGAATTTTCCGCGCCGCAGGATCGTCGGTTTCCGCCTCTGTCAGCTGGCCCAGCAGCGGCAGGTCAACGAGCAGGATGCGCAGCGAGGCGTACTGGCTGAACAGCGCTGGACAGTCGGCATCACGGAGCTGCGCAACGCTCAGCGTCGCCGTGCTATGGGCGCGACGCTGCAGCCTGGAGACGATTTCCTCCACAATGCGCTGCAAAACTGCGCCGTTCATCGCGGGCCTACCAGCCGGGCAAAGGCCTGCGGGTTATCTGCACCGGCGGCGTTGGCTTCATCGGTATCAATGTGCATTTCGAGGCGCATGTCCGGTGAAACGCGAACCGCCACGTTGTCGAAAATCAGCCCGCGCTCGTCGCCTTCAATGGCCACGGAGACCCTGTCGCCATGGGAAACCCGCAGGATAAGCGCATCGAGCGGCGACATATGGATATGCCGCTGCGCGACGATAACCCCTGTCGAGAGTTCTAGCTCGCCAAAAGGGCTGACCAGACGGATGCCCGGCGTCCCTTTCAGATCGCCGGACATTCTCAGCGGCGCCGCAACCCCCAGGGTTCTGGCATCGGTACGCGATATTTCCACCTGGCTTACCGAACGCAGTGGGCCGAGCAGGCGCACATTTTTAAGCTGCCCCTTCGGCCCTACCAGGGTTACGGTTTGCTCCGCAGCGTACTGTCCCGGCTGCAGCAGCGCTTTTTTCTCGCTGATGGGATGACCGGGAAACAGGCGTTCATAATCCGACGCCGACAGGTGGATATGACGATTTGAAACCCCCAGCGGAATGGGCCGCAGACGCATCTCGTCGAGGACTTTACTGACCGTTGATTCGAGAAGCTGTTTATCCATTACGCTTCACCTCGCTTGCCGGGATGAATGCAAAGCGAACGAGGCTCGCCCTTCTGGCGTGGACATTTTGGATCCAGGCACAGGTTGCAGCTCACCACGCCTTGTTGCTGGAGGGGCTCTTCTGCTGGCGCTTCAGAAACGACATTAGCCGTCTCTGACTCTTCAGGCTCAGGTTCCATGACGGAGGGTGGGGGAGCCTCTGCTGGCAGGATCCCTTCTCCGGGTCTGGCGATGACTTTATGAGCCACCAGACCGTTTCGCTGTTCGGCAAACTGTACACCGGTGGTGATGGCCGCCTGTACTGAGGCCACATCACCGGTAATTTTAATGACCATCCAGCCTGAACCATTGGTCTTTTCGAGGGCGACCAGCGTGATAGAAGCGGATTTCGCCATGATATCGGCGCAGCTAATAGCCAGTGCCAGACCACAAACTTCAAGTAATCCCAGTGATTGCTTCACGCGGTGCTCCTTATTCGCCAACAATCAGGCTGATTTCGGTAAAATGGCCTCAACGTCGCTGTGCGGACGCGGAATCACGTGGCAGGATTTCACTTCACCCACCACGCTTGCCGCCGCGCTGCCCGCATCCACCGCCGCTTTGACCGCGCCGACATCGCCGCGAACCATTACGGTCACCAGACCCGAGCCAATTTTTTCGTAGCCGACCAGCTGCACGTTGGCCGATTTCACCATGGCGTCGGCAGCTTCAATGGCGCCTACTAACCCTTTTGTTTCAACCAGTCCCAGTGCGTTATTCATACTGCAGTTCTCCTGTTGCTTAGCTATTCAGATCCCGGAAAGGGATCCCTTTGACCAGCCGTGCCGCGTTATTACCGGTATTGCGATGGGCCTGACTGTCCTGATGATGCATCAGCGTAAAAAGCGGCGCCGATGCGGGTAAATTCTTGTAGTGCACGACCAGCGTATGGCGATCGCAGGCGATGCCCACCAGCAGCGGCGAGCTGCGCGCCGCCTGCCAGGCGCTGTCCACGACATCCCCGGCCGGGTGATGCTGGAGCATGAAAGGAATGCCTTCCTCTTCAATGCCCAGCAGCACTTCGCGCCACAAGCCATCGCAGCCGTCGATGGCGGTAATGACGATGGCCGGGGCGGTGTGATTACTGTCCATGTGCAAACTCCTTATGCCAGGAGAGAATCAGCCCGGTAGCTACCGCGTTTCTGGGGCCTTCGCTGCCGCGAATATTTCCCCGCCCGGCCACCAGGCGGTAGTGCGCCAGCGCATCGGTGACCAGCTGCGGAACTTCGAAATCCAGCGACGAGCCACCGACCAGCACCACGAACGGAATATCGCGAATGTTGCCGGTCGGGCTGACCTGACGCAGCGCGCGCAGGGCGTTGGTGACAAAGACCCGCTCTTTGGCGCTGCGGCGAATGGCGCGCACTTTTTCCAGCGCTAAGTCGCCGGGAAGCGGCACCAGTTCGTCCGGTTTCACCACGCAGACGCGGGCGAATACGGCGGGGGGCAGCGGCGTGGAGAAGAACTGCACGCTGCCGTCCTCGTGGCGCAGATGGAACAGACTTTCGACTTTCGCCAGTGGATATTTTTTGATCTCTTCCGCCAGGTAGCGATCCTCCAGCCCCAGCTCGCGGGCAATGATCATGGTGACCATATCGCCAGCTCCGGCGAGGTGAGCGGCGATGATTTCGCCTTTGGGGTTGATGATGGAGGCATCGGTGGAGCCTGCGCCGAGGTCGAGGATCGCCAGCGGACGCGTGGTGCCGGGGGTGGTCAGCGCGCCGAGAATGGCGGCTTCGGCCTCTGCGCCGCCGATCTGCACGTCGATATTGAGCTTCTGCTTGATCTCGCGGGCAATCATCGCCATCTGCAAACGGTCAGATTTCACCATGGAGGCGATGCCCACGGCCTGCTCCAGCGAGAACTCCCCGGCAAGACCGCCGGTGACGCTCACCGGAACCGAGGTGTCAACGGCCAGCAGATCCTGAATAAAAATCTCGCTGCTGGGCTTGTTGGTCAGCTCGGCCATGGTCTGGCGCACGTGTTCCAGCATGCCGCCGATATTGGTCCCCGACTCGCCGGTGACGTTATCGAGTTTGCCGCAGCCGTCGACCGCTTTCATGATGGCTTCGGCTCCGGCGGCGACATCCACGCGCACGCTCCGGCCCTGGGCCAGCAGCTCAATGTTACCGGCGGGTATCGCGCGCGCTTTGACGTCACCGGATGGCGTTTTGACCACCACGGCGGAACGGTTGCCAATCAGCGCTCGCGCCATCGGGACGATGTTTTTCGTCTCCTCGGCGTTGAGGTGGAATACGGTGGCGATGCCGTAGGGGTTAGAGAGCGTTTCGATGACCTTCCCCGGGACGGCGACCTCAATTGCCGCCAGCATCCCCAGCGGAATGCGGTCGATGTACAGCACTTCGTCAACGATCGGCAGCGGTTTTTCCAGCCGGTTGCTGACCAGCACGCCATCGTCACGTTGCAAAATGACGCCGGTAATCTGATATCCGGCGCGCAGGGAAGCGTTAATCACGCTGGCGATATCGGCAAAGTCAAACGCCGACGACACCACCAGGATATAGGGCGCGTCCGCCGGGCGGGTTAACAGCTCCTGCGGCGTAATGGTGATGCCCACGCCAAGCCCCGCGCCGCCGGGCGTTTTCGGGTTATGGCCGATCATGGTTGATTCGGTGATGATGGTTTCGGTAATGGTTTCCATCGCCACATCGCCAATCACCGGCGTCGCTTCGTTAATGCGGATGAGCGAAATATCGCTGACACTGATCCCCGCGCGCTTTGCGACCAGCGCGAGGGCCTCCTGAATGCCGAACACGTTACGCAACGTGCCTTTGATCCCGGTGGTTTCCGCCAGCGCGCTGTGCGTAATCGTCAGCGCGCCAGCCTCATTCAGGGTCGCCAGGGCGACTTCCGTCGATGAGTTGCCGATATCAATGCCAGCTATATATCGCATCACATGCCCCTGTAATTAATCGTCGCCCTTGAGTTTTTTACGCTCGACGTACAGCGTTGCCGCTTCGCGAACGAAAGCGGCGCAGATCTTCGCCTGGTAGCGGCTTTCGAGATCGTCGGCGATCGTCAGCAGCTCCTCTTTCGTCGAGCGATAGGGGCGGAGGGCGTTGTAGATTTCAAGAATGCGATCGTCCGGTACCGCGGTCAGTTCGGCGGCGCGTTCGAAGTTCATCGCCAACCGGTCGCGGCCCGCGTCCCTGGCGATAGAAGCCTGTAAGCGCAGCGTTTCCGGGGTAATACGCATATCCTGAGCGGTGACTTTATTGCTCAGCACGTTTTCCAGCGTAAAGTCGTCCAGCGTTTTATTGGTGGCGGTTTTCACCCATTCCGGGTGCTTATTCGCCAGCGGGTAGTCGCTGACCTTTGCGCTACGGGGCGCGCCGCCAGCCGCCGGAGCCGCCGCTGGCGCCTCGCCCTGCAGGCTGTTCATACGGCTTAATACGTCGCGCACCATCGATTCAATTGCGTCGGTATTCATGGAGTTATCCTTTATCAAAGCGCCACGCGCAGTTCCTGCGGGTTTTTGCCCGTCACCACGTACTTGGTCTCTTTAATGTGCAAAATGGCCGATTTCGCCTGGTATTTTGGCCGCGCCATCTGGTCGTTCAGCGTCGGGACCGGCTGCGGCGATTCGCGTTTCGCATAGCGGGCGGCGTTTTTACCAATCTGACGATAGGTTTCCAGCGTCAGCAGTGGCGCCTGCGGGAACAGCTCCAGGTTAGAGAGCGGCGGCAGGCCCTGCTGGTGGATAACGGTGGTGCCTTTTGACTGGATGCCGATAGAGATGCCGGAACCGCTCAGGCGATTGCCTTCAACGGCGACGAAGGCCACGTCGGAGGATTTAAAGCAGCGAATTACGCGCGCCTTAATGCCTTCTTCTTCAATACCGGCAATCACTTCGCGCAAAATGCTCTTGTGCGGTATGCCGACGATATTGACGGTCTGCGCCAGGCCGAAAGCCGGGCCGACGGCGATAATCACTTCATCCTGCTGCGTGCCCTGACGCGCTTCGCCGACTTCCGTCAGGAAGCCGTCGCCAGCAGGCGCGGTTGCCTGCGGCGCAGCGGAGGCCGCCGGCGCATTAAACGAGACCGGTTTATCGCTGCTCTTCATTTCGCTAAGCACTTCTTCAATTATCAGGCGCAGCAATTTTTCATTAATTTCCATTTCTCACCCCTTAATCAATCTCGTTGGGATCAAGAGCGCCAGGGATGTTTTTAATCTCTTCCCAGCGTTCGCCCTGCAGGCGATAGCCCGTTGCCGGACCGGCATAATCGTTAACGTCGTTGACGGCTGATAGCACCTGTCCGTCGCCGACGATGATTGCGGAGGTATGCAGATAGTCCCCGGTCAGCTTGGCTTTCTGGATGTTGAGCATGTCCTGGGCCACGTCGGTGAAGCCGCCCTGCGCCAGCGCTTTCACCACCTCCAGGCCGTTGCGGTTTTTATTGATGATCTCCTGGGCGAATTTGATGTCCTCGACGATGTTGCGCTCCGGCATATCTTTCGAACCGTGGGCGTAGGTCGCGGCTTCCACTTCTTCATCGGTAATCGGCGGCAGCCCCATTCCGGCAAACACGGCCTGCAGCGCGCGGGCGGCTTTGTTACGGATGGCGATAACATCTTCTTCGCGAACCGGACGCAGACCGCCGTCGACCTTCAGGTCGCGCTGGATAACGTTGTAGTCGTCAAAGTCTTCGGCATCTTCGTTGGAGCCGGCGAACATGTTGTCGTAGTTCGGCACCGCGGAATAACCGGAGGAGATAAAGTCGGTTCCCGGCAGGAACTGCATCAGCAGGCGCGCGGTACGACGCATATCGGAGTGGGTGAAGGTCTGGTCGTTACTGGAGGCGCATTCGAGATCCAGCGAAGAGCAGATCAGGTTTTCCGCCAGCACCGCGCGAATGCCTGACGGAACAGCAGACGGCACGCCGATGCAGCTTACCGAGCCGTTTTGCAGCCCCTGCACGCCAGCGGCTTTGGTGATGTAGATGCAGCGCGCTTCCAGATACAGCATGGATTTGCCTTCGGCGTAGCCCATTTGTACTTCCGAGCCGGAGCCGGAGGTGAAGCGCATTTTCAGGCCGCGGGAGGCGTAGGACGAAGCTAAGAAACCTTTCGACCATGGCGTATCGTCACCGTCGGTGAAGACCGGCTCGGTACCGTAGACGGAAATGGTTTCGGCGTAGCAGGTGTGGCCCAGCATGCCAAGCTTCAGTTCGGTCGCTTCTTCCAGCGAGCACTGAGTCAGTACGCCCGGGCGGCCTACCTGCGAGCCGACCAGCAGCGCGATGGCGTTAAACGGCGCATAGCGCGCGACTGCAACCGTGGTTTCCTGTTCGTCAAATCCGCGCCATGCGCCTTCGGCGGCGTCGGCGGCAATCTGTACCGGGTTATCTTTGACGTTGGTGACGTGCGCCTGCTGGGACGGGGTGCGGCGGGCGCGCATTTTCTGCATCGCCATCATCATCTCAACGACGTTCATATGCGAAACCACTTCGACAATTTTTGCCGGCGTCATCGCGGTGGTCAGCGGGACGATTTCGCTACGCTTGACGTTCGGATCGCAGAGCATATTGGCCAGTTTGACCGAATCCATCGCCATCACTTCTTCGGCGCGATTCAGGTTGATACCGTAGCGGGCGATAAAGTGGTCGATCAGGTCAAAATCGCTCACCGGTTTCCCGTCCAGCTCGGTCACCGCGCCGTTAACGATTTTTATCGACGGTTTCGGATCGTTCGGGCTTTCCATCGCGATAAAGCCTTCTTCGATCCACTCCTTAACGAAGCCGTCCTGATTCACAGGGCGTTTCGCCAGTGCTTCAAATCTTTTCGATCTCATGAATCAGCCTCGCGGGTATCAGATGTAGGAGGGGCGATCGTTTTTCGGTTCAGCACCGAGGGTCGCAAGGACGGTTTTACCGATTTCGCGCGCGGAGGTGACTGCCTGGCGGACCGCGCCGGAGTCGCCGGAAATCACCAGGATGGCTTCGTTACTGAAGCTGGTGCCGTGCGCCGGAGAGCTATACGCCACGACTTCTACGTTGGCTGACTTCAGGGCGGTATCGGCCATCAGCACGCCAACGGAGGCCGGTGCGCCGACGATAATGCCGCAGGCGCGGCCAATCGGCGCGCCGAAGGCTTTTTCCAGGGCGTAGCTGGCGCGGGCGGTGTACTGCAGCTCGATATGTCCGGCTTCATTGCCGTAAACATCGCCAAAGGTGCGATCGAGCTCTTTCAGGGCGACTTCGATACCGCGCTTAACATCGGAAACGTCGTTGCCGCCTAAAATAATCAGCGAACCGTGGCCCGCGCCGCCTTTGGTATCGCGTGGAAGCTCAATGCTGACCACTTCGGTGTTGGTGGCTTTCACCGCTTCGTCCGCCGCCATAATGTGCGGGCCTGCGCCGGTGCGGGCGCCGAGAATGCCGATGGAGCGATAGCGTTTTTCAAGCTTCATCGCGTCCAGCAGGGCGGTATCGACGTTGGCGATCACCAGGCCCAGGGTGTCGCCAATGGCGGTCCCGACAAATTCCGTTAAACTGCAGCTTTTTTCTGCCATAGCCGTCTCTCGTATTGGATGGTTTTCAGTAGGGATGGCCTGCTGTTCCGGCGTTGCCACACGGGCAATCACTTGAGCCATGATCTGTTCAACCAGCTCATTGCTGCTCATTGGCTAATTCCCTTCGGTAAGATTTTTTCTACATCGGTGTGAGGGCGTGGGATGACGTGTACGGCTTTCACTTCTCCCACGTTACGTGCGGCGGCGGCACCGGCATCGGTGGCCGCTTTCACCGCGCCAACGTCGCCGCGCACGATGACGGTGACCAGCCCGGAGCCAATCTTTTCATAGCCCACTAACATCACATTGGCTGACTTAACCATTGCATCAGCGGCCTCTATGGCTGCGGTTAAGCCTTTGGTTTCTACCATTCCTAGTGCTTCTTGTTGCATAAAGACCTCGCATGGAGTGTTCCGATAGTGGGGACTATAAGAAGATGCGAGGAAAAAGAATGGCTGACTTCAATGTGATGGTGAAAAAATAGTGGGTATTGGATAATATAAAATTGTCTTTTATTTATTTAAGTGCTTGATGTTAATTATTATTTTTATTTGTGTTGATGTGATTATCTTGTTTTGTATATTCCATATTTACAAATTTGTTCATGACGATTTCAATTTTATCTGCTATGCGCGAGAAACTGATTTGTGATGTTTGTTGGAAAACGATGAGCTGGTTTTAGCAATATTTTTGCATGCCATGGTGGTGGCATAATGGCGAAAGCCGCGCGTGAGCAATGCAATTCTGCGTTATTTAATGACAATAATTTGTTATTGATGCCCGAATTTTCCGGAGGCTGCCGTCAGCAGGTTGCCAACAATTTGCGGACGGGAGTTCATATAGTGGTGCCCGTTGTACTCTACTGCCAGCAGGATGTTGGCTGGTCAGGACACGAACTCTGCTAAGAAGGTGTCATAATGAATGATTCGTTAAAAGCGCAATGTACCGCCGAGTTTTTGGGCACCGGGCTATTTTTGTTTTTCGGCATCGGCTGCCTGAGCGCGTTAAAGGTGGCGGGAGCCAGCCTCGGACTGTGGGAGATATGCATTATCTGGGGGCTGGGGATCTCGCTTGCCGTGTATCTGACTTCGGGGATCTCCGGCGGCCATCTCAACCCGGCGGTGACCGTCGCGTTATGGCTGT
Organism: Klebsiella sp. PCX; assembly: GCF_021869705.1. Classification (NCBI taxonomy): domain Bacteria; kingdom Pseudomonadati; phylum Pseudomonadota; class Gammaproteobacteria; order Enterobacterales; family Enterobacteriaceae; genus Klebsiella; species Klebsiella sp. PCX. The sequence continues at coordinate 4,171,271 of NZ_CP091527.1, read as the reverse complement.
TTGCCTGCTTTCCCGGACGCAAAGTTTTCCCCTATATCGTTTCACAGGTTGCCGGCGCCTTTGGCGGCGCGGTGCTGGCCTATGTGCTGTACAGCACGATGTTTACCGAGTTTGAATCCGCCCACCATATCGCGCGCGGCAGCGTAGAGAGCCTGCAGCTGGCGAGTATTTTCAGCACCTACCCGGCGGCATCGCTGAGCATCTGGCATGCGGCGCTGGTTGAAGTGGTGATCACCTCCATGCTGATGGGGATGATTATGGCGCTGACCGACGACGGCAACGGCGTACCGAAAGGGCCGCTGGCCCCGCTGCTGATCGGCCTGCTGGTGGCGGTCATTGGCGCTTCAACCGGGCCGCTGACCGGCTTTGCAATGAATCCGGCGCGTGATTTTGGGCCGAAGCTGTTTACGTGGATGGCGGGTTGGGGCGATATCGCGATGACCGGCGGAAGGGATATACCGTACTTTATTGTGCCGATTATTGCGCCACTGATCGGCGCCTGTCTCGGCGCGGCCATCTATCGTTATCTGATTGGTAATAATCTACCGTGTAATACCTGTAAATTAGAGGATTAATGCATCCGCTGAAATAGCGAAAAATTTTCATGAACCGGTATCACGAACTGGCTAAAAACGTCTCCCACGGATGGGAGACTTTTGCTATCGTAATATTCTTTTATCGTTGGCGGTAAATGATGATGAAAGGAAGTGAATATTAAAGAAATGTTTTATTTATAACAAAAAATTAACTGAGAGGTTTTATCATGATTTCTGCGAGCACACTGAACTCAGAACTCATTAATAAAATCGCACAGGATTTTGCGCAGGCCACCAGTCTGGCGGTTGTGGTTGTCAATATTCACGGTGATGAAATATCTGAACTGTTTAACTTCACCCCTTTCTGCCAGCTGATGCGCCAGCACCCCCAGCACAGCTCCCGCTGTCGCATGAGCGACCGCTGCGGCGGCCTCGAGGCCTCGAAAACCGATGCGCTCTGTATCTACCGCTGTCACGCCGGGTTAACCGATTTTTCCATTCCGCTGGTTATCGCCGGGCACCTTGTGGGCTTTGTGCTCTGCGGCCAGGTTCGTCTGAGCAACGATATCGAACTGGTGGACATCCTTAACGTGGATGACCGCTGGCAGGACGATCCGGCGCTGGTTCAGGCGTTCCGCGATGTGCCTGAGATGGACTATTCGCGGGTTATCGCCTCTGCGGATCTGCTCAAGCTGATCGTCGAGAATTGCCTGAAAAAACAGCTTAACTTCGTGGTTATCAAGGATAACCCGCCGCAGAACGACCCGGCGCAGAGCAGCCGGGCGGCCTCGCCGCACGATGGCAAAATGAAGAAGGCGCTGCGCTATATCGACGCGCATCTCTCTGATGAACTGCGTCTGGAGGAGGTGGCGGCGCACGTCTATCTCAGCCCGTACTACTTCAGCAAATTGTTTAAAAAATATCAGGGGATCGGCTTTAACGCCTGGGTCAATCAGCAGCGGATGGCGAGCGCAAAAGAGCTGCTTTGCCACAGCGACTGGAGCATTGCCAGCATTGCGCGGAATTTAGGTTTTTCGCAAACCAGCTATTTTTGTAAAGTGTTTCGCCAGACCTATCAGGTAACGCCGCAGGCGTTTCGTCAGCAAATTAATGCCGGATCACAAACTGAGTCATTTTAAATGACAATATTTTGCTATTGCCGATTTTTGATATCCCGGAGTATCTTCATCATTATAAAATGAAAAAAACGACAGTAGAGCAATAAATTGTCATAGCGCAACAAAATAATGATATTCGAGGGATAAACTACACCAGTTTTTATTTTTGTGATGGGATAGAGTGTCCGTTAATACGAGACCGATGATTATTCAAAACCGCTTCACTCCGCAGGCGTCATTCTGGCGGGGGATAAGGCGGTAAAAGTAAGCTTGAAACATTAACCGCCGATGCAGGGCGCATCGGCGAATAAAACCGACAGGTTCGACACCAGTTTGGTGTCAGGGAAGGGGGTGTCAATCCCCCGCAGCCCCCGCTGCTGTGATGCTGACGACCCCGTAAAAACCACTGATCGTAAGATTGGGAAGGGCGGGCGAGAACGAAGCTAAGCCAGAAGACCTGCCTGCCGGTAACAGACCAACAACTTCGGTGGGAAGTGGGTGGCTTAGCGGTGCGTGGTCGCAGGACCAGGCATGCGCGCAGCTATACTCTGACCACCTGAACAGGACAGGGTATGGCAACCAGGCGTGCGTTCATTCTTGCGGGTACCGGTAGCGGTTGTGGCAAAACCACCGTGACGCTCGGCCTGCTCAGCTTGCTCCAACAGCGCGGTTTGCGGGTGCAACCCTGTAAAGTGGGGCCAGACTATTTAGACACCGCCTGGCACACCGCCATCAGCGGCGTCGCCTCCCGCAATCTCGACAGCTTTATGCTTCCCGCCCCGATACTCAACGCGCTGTTTGTCGACCAGCTCCAGCAGGCCGATATCGCAGTCATTGAAGGGGTGATGGGCCTCTATGACGGCTACGGCACCGACCCCAACTACTGCAGCAGCGCGGCGATGGCCAAACAGCTTGGCTGCCCGGTGATTTTGCTGGTGGATGGCAAAGCGGTCTCGACCTCCATCGCCGCCACGGTGATGGGCTTTCAACATTTTGATCCGGCCCTCAATATCGCCGGCGTGATCGTTAATCGCGTCAACAGCGACACTCACTTCCAGCTGCTGAAAAGCGCCATTGAGCGCTACTGCCAGGCGCCGGTGCTCGGTTATGTGCCGCGCGTGGAAGGCGTGGCGCTGCCCGAGCGGCATCTGGGGCTGGTGACCGCCCGCGAGTCGGTGGTTAATCAACAGGCATGGCGGGATTTTGCCAGCCTGCTGGGGCGCACCCTCGACATCGACCGGCTGCTGTCCCTCAGCGAACTGGCGAACCTGCCGGCCGGCGAGTGGGGGGAGCAGCTTGCCGCCGACGCCGGCGAAGGGCTGACGCTGGCCCTCGCCGACGACGAGGCCTTCAATTTTTATTATCCCGATAACCTGGCGCTGCTGGTCCGCTGCGGCGTGAAGATCGTGCGCTTTAGCCCGCTGCGCGATCGCCAGCTGCCGGCCTGCCAGATGATCTGGCTTGGCGGCGGCTACCCGGAGCTGCACGCGGCCGGCCTGTCAGCCAACCAGGAGATGCTGGCGCAGCTCCGCGCGGCGCACCGGCGCGGGGTGGCGATCTACGCCGAGTGCGGCGGCCTGATGTATCTGGGCTCCGCCCTGGAGGTCACCGGCGGCGAGCGCTATGCGATGGCGGATATCATTCCCGGCTACAGCCGGATGGGGACGCGTCTGACCCGGTTCGGCTACTGCGAAGCGCAGGCGCAGCAGCAGACGCTGCTGGCCGCCCCCGGCGAGTGGCTGCGCGGCCATGAATTTCATTACTCCGATTTTACTCCCGCCACCGCCGCCGTGCTGGCCTGCCGTAAACAGCGGGACGGCAAGACGCTTCAGCAGTGGCAGGGAGGATGGCAGTCCGGCAGCGCCTTTGCCAGCTATCTCCATGTCCATTTTGCCCAGCGACCCACCATGCTCAACCACTGGCTGCAGGCGGCAAGGAGGACGCTATGACTCTTCTCGCCTGGTGTGTGGCCTGGATACTCGATGTCGTCATTGGCGATCCGCCGCATTGGCCGCATCCGGTGCGCTGGATAGGTCGTCTGATCAACATCAGCCAGCGCGTGGTGCGGCGGGTCTGCCATAGCGAGCGGGCGCTGCGCATTGGCGGCGGGGTGATGTGGCTGGTGGTGACCGGCCTGACGTGGGCTGTGGCCTGGGGCGTACTGGCGCTGGCGCGCGGGATCCACCCCTGGCTGGGATGGCTGGTGGAGGTATGGATGATCTTCACCGTGCTGGCGGGGCGCTGTCTGGCGCAGTCGGCGCGGGACGTCGAGCGACCGCTGCGCGCGGGGGATCTGGCGGAAAGCCGTAGCAAGCTGTCGTGGATTGTCGGGCGCGACACCACACAGCTCCAGCCGCAGCAGATTAACCGCGCGGTGGTGGAAACAGTGGCGGAAAACACCGTCGACGGCATTATCGCGCCGCTCTTCTTCCTGCTGCTGGGCGGCGCGCCGCTGGCCATGGCCTATAAGGCGGTCAACACCCTCGATTCCATGGTCGGCTATAAGCACGAAAAATACCGGGCGATCGGCATGGTCAGCGCCCGTCTTGACGATGTGGCCAACTTCCTTCCCGCCCGGCTGAGCTGGCTGCTGCTTAGCCTCGCCGCCGTGGTATGTCGGGAAGATGGCGCCCGGGCGCTGCGGACGGGCTGGCGCGATCGCTATCAGCACAGCAGTCCTAACTGCGCCTGGCCGGAAGCGACGGTCGCCGGCGCGCTGGGGATCCGCCTTGGCGGCCCGAACGACTACTTCGGCCAGCGCGTTGAAAAACCCTGGATAGGCGACGCCGTCCGCGACATTGCGGTGGACGATATTTCCCGAACCATTCGATTGATGTGGGTGGCGTCAACCCTGGCGCTGGCGCTGTTTATCGGCCTGCGCTACTGGCTGGTCGGCGCGGCCTGAGGAGAACCTGATGCAGTACATACAACAACCGCAGGCGATTGAGGCGAAAAGCTTCGACATTATCAGCGAGATCATCGCCGAAACGCGACCGGACTACCGTTTCGCCAGCCCGCTGCACGAGGCGATTATCAAGCGGGTGATCCACACCACCGCTGACTTCGAGTGGCTGGATATTCTGTGGTTTTCTCCGGATGCCCTGATCGCTCTGAGCGAGGCGCTGAGCCGGCCCTGCACCCTGTATACCGATACCACCATGGCGCTGTCCGGGATCAACAAAACCCTGTTAGCCCGCTTTGGCGGCGAATGCCGCTGCTATATCAGCGACCCGCGGGTGGTGCGCGAGGCGCAAAGCCGGGGGATGACCCGCTCGATGGCGGCGGTGGATATTGCGGTGCAGGAGCCCGGGGAGAAAGTGTTTGTCTTTGGCAATGCGCCAACTGCGTTGTTTCGCCTGCTGGAACACCGCGAAACGGCCATCGGCGGCGTGGTGGGGGTGCCGGTCGGGTTCGTCGGCGCCGCGGAGTCGAAAGCGGCGCTCAGCGAGAGCGGCCTGCCGGCTATCGCTGCGCTCGGCCGCAAAGGGGGAAGCAACGTGGCGGCAGCAATTGTGAACGCCCTGCTGTACCACCTGCGGGAGGCGCAATGAGCGATCAGGCCTTTGACGACCCGGTGTGGCATCACGGCAAAGCCCTGCGCAAGGGCTACACCACCGGCTCGTGCGCCACGGCGGCGGCTAAGGTGGCGGCGCTGATGGTGATGCGCCAGCACCTCATTCATCAGGTCTCCATTGTCACCCCTTCCGGCGTGACCCTGTGCCTTAACGTCGAGTCGCCGCACGTCGAAGGGCAGCAGGCGATCGCCGCGATTCGTAAAGACGGCGGCGACGACGTTGACGCCACCCACGGGATGCTGATTTTCGCCCGCGTGACGCTCGACGACTCCGGCGAGATAACCCTGCGCGGCGGCGAAGGTGTCGGCACAGTCACCCGCAAAGGGATCGGCCTGCCCATCGGCAGCCCGGCGATTAACCGCACCCCGCGCCACACCATCGAGTCGGCGGTGCGCGAGGCGATTGGCCCGTCGCGCGGGGCGACGGTAGAGATTTTCGCCCCGGAGGGCGAGGTGCGGGCGCAAAAAACCTATAACGCGCGGCTGGGGATCCTCGGCGGGATTTCGATTATCGGCACCACCGGGATCGTCACCCCGATGTCGGAAGAGAGCTGGAAGCGCTCGCTCTCCCTCGAGCTGGAGATCAAACGCGCCGCCGGACTGGAGCGCGTGGTGCTGGTGCCGGGGAACCACGGCGAGCGCTTCGTACGTGAGCAGATGGGCATCGACTCGCAGGTGGTGGTCACCATGAGCAACTTCGTCGGCTACATGATTGAAGAGGCCGTGCGCCTCGGGTTCCGTCAGATTGTGCTGATTGGCCATCCCGGCAAGTTGATTAAAGTCGCCGCCGGGATCTTCCATACCCACAGCCATATCGCCGATGCGCGCATGGAAACGCTGGTCGCGCATCTGGCGCTGCAGGGGGCACCGCTGGCGCTGCTGCAGCTGGTGAGCGAATGCGATACCACCGAAGCGGCGATGGAGCACATCGACGCGTACGGTTTTCAGCCTATCTATAACCATCTTGCTGAACGCATCTGTCTGCGGGTGATGCAGATGCTGCGCTTTACCAAAGCGCCGCCCGTCTGCGACGCCATCATGTTCTCCTTTGATAACAAGGTTCTCGGCAGCAATCGGCCGATCGCCGAGATTGCGCGGGAGATGTCATGTTAACGGTGGTCGGCATGGGGCCGTCAGGCCTGCATTTGATGACGCCGGCGGCGCAAGATGCGGTCGCCAGCGCGGATGCGCTGGTAGGCGGTAAGCGGCATTTAGATCAGTTCCCCGGATTTCGCGGCGAACGGTTTGCGCTGGGCGCCAATATTGCCGAACTGCTGGTCTGGCTCGGCGAACGCGCAGCGCAGAAAGTGGTGGTGCTGGCCTCAGGCGACCCGCTCTTTTACGGCATCGGCACGCGGCTGATCGCCCACTTTGGCATCGAGCGCGTGCGCATTATCCCCGGCATCAGCGCGGTGCAGTATCTCTGCGCGAAGGCCGGTATCGATATGAACGATATCTGGCTGACCAGCAGCCACGGACGGGACGTCTGTTTTGATGAGCTGGCGCGCCAGCGCAAGGTGGCGATGGTGACCGACGGGCGCTGCGGGCCGCGGGAAATCGCCGCCCAGCTGGCGGCGCGGGGTAAAGGGTATCGCTGGATGGTGATTGGCGAAAATCTGGCGATGGATAACGAGCGGATCCACTGGCTACCGGTCAGTGAGGTCGATGCCGAATATGAGATGAACGCGGTGGTGATCCTCGATGAAAGATGAGCTTTTTCTGCGCGGCGAGAAGGTGCCGATGACCAAAGAGGCGGTTCGCGCGCTGGCGCTGGCCAAACTTGAGCTACACCGGGCAAGCCACTTGATTGATATCGGCGCCGGTACCGGCAGCGTGTCGATTGAGGCGGCGCTGCAGTATCCCTCTTTGCAGGTAACCGCCATCGAACGCAACCCCGCGGCTCTCCGGCTGCTGGACGAAAACCGCCAGCATTTCGCCTGCGGCAATATTGAGATCCTGCCCGGCGAAGCGCCGATGGTGATGACCGAACGCGCCGACGCCATTTTTATGGGCGGCAGCGGCGGCCGCCTCGACGAGCTCATTGACTGGTCGTGGCAGCAGCTCTATCCCGGTGGCCGTCTGGTGATGACTTTTATCCTGCAGGAGAACCTGAATGCGGCTCTCGACTATCTGCAGCAGCGGGGGATTACACAGATTGATTGCCTGCAGCTGAACGTCTCATCGCTGACCACGCTGGGCAGCGGCCACTACTTCAAACCCCATAATCCCGTTTTTGTCATCGCCTGTCAGAAGGAAGGAAACCATGGCTGAGACTTTTGATCCCCATTGCGTGTGGTTCGTCGGCGCCGGTCCTGGCGATCGCGAACTGATTACTCTCAAAGGCTACCGTCTGCTGCAGCAGGCGCAGGTGGTGATCTACGCCGGGTCGCTGATCAACACCGAGCTGCTGGCCTACTGTCCGCCACAGGCGGAGTGTCACGACAGCGCCGCGCTGCATCTGGAGCAGATCCTCGATCTGATGGAAGCGGGCGTGAAGGCGGGAAAAACGGTGGTGCGCCTGCAGACGGGGGACGTCTCGCTGTACGGCTCGGTGCGCGAGCAGGGCGAAGAGCTGACCCGCCGCGGGATCCGCTGGCAGGTGGTGCCGGGCGTCAGCGCCTTCCTCGGGGCGGCGGCGGAGCTGGGGGTGGAATATACGGTGCCCGAGGTATCGCAAAGTCTGATTATTACCCGTCTGGAAGGGCGCACGCCGGTTCCTGCGCGCGAACAGCTGGAGGCCTTTGCCAGCCACCAGACCTCGATGGCGATTTACCTGTCGGTGCAGCGTATTCACCGGGTGGCGGAGCGGCTGGTGGAGGGCGGCTACCCGGCGACCACCCCGGTCGCGGTGATCTATAAGGCCACCTGGCCGGAAAGCCAGACCGTCCGCGGAACCCTTGCGGACATCGGCGATAAGGTACGCGACGCCGGGATCCGCAAAACGGCGCTGATCCTCGTCGGTCCCTTCCTCGGCGATGAGTATCACTACTCCAAACTGTACGCAGCGGATTTTAGCCATGAATACCGTAAAGCCTGAATCCATTGCCCTGTTTTGCCTGACGCCCGGCGGCGTGCGGCTGGCAAAAAGGCTGGCGGCCATGCTGCCGCTCACCTGCTACACCAGCGAGGCGCTGCAGGAGGAGGGGTTTATCCCCTTTAACGGCGGCTTTGCCAGCGCTGCCCGCGAGGCGTTCAGCAGCTTTTCGGCGCTGATTTTTATCGGCGCCACCGGGATTGCCGTGCGGGTGCTGGCGCCGCTGGTGAATGACAAGCTCAGCGACCCGGCGGTGGTGGTGATTGATGAGCGCGCCCGGCACGTCATCAGCCTGCTCTCCGGCCATGCCGGGGGGGCCAATGCCCTGACCCGCTATCTCGCCGGGATGCTCGGCGCCGACCCGGTGATCACCACCGCAACCGACGTCAACGAGTTGGCCGCCCTCGACACACTGGCTGTTGAGCTGAACGCCCGGATGACCGATTTTCGCGCGACGGTGAAAACCGTCAATCAGATGCTGGTGAGCGGTAAGCGGGTGGGACTGTGGTGCGACGCTGAATTTACCGAGGCGCTAAGCCGCTGCGACCAGCGCGGCTTTATTCCGGTGAGGAACCTTACGCGCTTGCCGTCGCTCGACGCGCTGATCTGCATCACCCTGCGCCGGTCGCTGCCGCCGCTGCCGATACCTCACTGGAAGCTGGTGCCCCAGCGGGTGGTGGCGGGGATCGGCTGCCGGCGCGACACCCCCTGCGCGCTGCTCAGTACGCTGCTGGAGCGCCAGCTTGCTGCCCAGCGCCTTGACCCACTGGCGTTGAAAGCGATCGGCAGCGTGAGCCTGAAGGCAAACGAGCCGGGGCTCCGCCAGCTGGCTCATCGCTGCCGGGTGCCGTTCGAAACCTTCAGCGCCGAGGCGCTGCGCGAGCACGAGCACCGCTTTCCGGCCTCGTCTTTTGTCCGGGAGACGGTCGGCGTCGGCAGCGTCTCCGGCCCGGTGGCCTGGCTGCTGAGTCAGGGAAACCTGTCCGGCGAAACCCTGCGCGAGCAGGGCGTCACTATTACTTTGGGAGTTTCACACTGATGTTAAGCGTAATCGGAATTGGCCCTGGCTCGCAGGCGATGATGACCATGGAAGCCGTGGAGGCCCTGCAGGCGGCGGAGATTGTGGTGGGCTACAAGACCTACACCCACCTGGTAAAAGCCTTTACCGGTGACAAGCAGGTGATCAAAACCGGCATGTGCAAAGAGATTGAACGCTGCCAGGCGGCCATCGAGCTGGCGCAGGCCGGGCACAACGTGGCGCTGATCAGCAGCGGCGACGCCGGCATCTACGGCATGGCGGGGTTGGTGCTGGAGCTGGTTAATAAGCAGCAGCTGGACATTGAGGTCCGCCTGATCCCGGGGATGACGGCCAGTATCGCCGCCGCCTCGCTGCTCGGCGCGCCGCTGATGCATGATTTCTGCCATATCAGCCTCAGCGATCTGCTGACGCCGTGGTCGGTGATTGAAAAACGCATTGTCGCCGCCGGGGAAGCGGACTTCGTTATCTGTTTTTACAACCCCCGCAGCCGCGGCCGCGAAGGGCATCTGGCGCGCGCCTTTGCGCTGCTGGCGGCCAGCAAAAGCGCGGATACGCCGGTTGGCGTGGTCAAATCCGCCGGGCGTAAAAAGCAGGAGAAATGGCTGACCACCCTCGGGGAGATGGATTTCGCCCCGGTGGATATGACCAGCCTGGTGATCGTCGGCAACAAAGCGACATACATCGATAACGGTCTGATGATTACCCCGCGAGGCTACGCGCTGTGAACCACGGCGACGTGCTGGTTATCGGGGGCACCAGCGATGCGCGGGCGATCTGCCAGCAGCTGGACGCCGCCGGCGTGCGCTACACCCTGTCGGTGGCGACCTCCACCGGCGAGCAGCTGGCCGGCGCTATCCGTGGCCAGATACGCTGCGGGCGCATGGAGTGGCAGCAGATGGCGGAGTGGCTGAAGGCGCAACGCACCCGCTGGGTAATCGACGCCTCTCACCCCTACGCCGAGGTGGTCAGCGAGAATATTGTACGCGCCTGCGCCAGCGTCGGAGTCTTGCTCAGCCGCTATCAAAGGCCGGAGCAGCTGAGCGATCTGCGCCATCCGCTTCTTCACGTCGTCGGCGATCTGAACGAGGCCTGCGCGGTAGCCCATCGCCTCGGCGAGCGGATCCTGCTGACCACCGGCAGCAAAGATCTGGCGGCCTGGCGGGCGGGGCTGGCGGATAAAACGCTGCTTGCCCGGGTGCTGCCGGTGCCGGAGGTAGTTCAGCACTGCAGCGAACTGGGATTTGGCGTGGGGGAGCTCTTTGCCCTCTGCGGGCCGTTCAGCGCTGAATTTAACGCCGCCTTTTATCGCCAGTGCCGGGCCGACGTCGTGGTGACGAAAGCCTCGGGGGCGGAAGGGGGCTATCAGGAAAAAGTACAACCCTGTCTCGATGCGGGGATCCCCTGCATCGTCATTACCCGTCCGGCGCCGCTGGTGACGGGCGATGAATTACTGCAAAGCCAGGCCGATTTCGCTGCGCGGCTGACGCGCTGGCTGTCGGCGACTTGAGGAACAGGATATGAAAAAAGCACTTCTGGTGGTGAGCTTTGGCACCAGCTATCACGACACCCGCGAGAAGAACATCGCCGCCTGCGAGCGCGATCTGGCCGCCAGCTGCCCGGACCGCACGCTGTTTCGCGCCTTCACCTCGGGGATGATTATTCGCAAACTGCAGCAGCGCGACGGCATCCATATCGATACCCCGCTGCAGGCCCTGCAAAAGCTGGCCGAGCAGGGGTACCAGGATGTGGCGATCCAGTCCCTGCACATTATCAACGGCGACGAGTACGAGAAGATCGTTCGCGAAGTGCAGAGCATGCGCCCGCGCTTTCAGCGTCTGACGCTGGGCGCGCCGCTGTTGAGCGGTCATGGCGATTACGTGCAGCTAATGCAGGCCCTGCGCCAGCAGATGCCGCCGCTGGCGGCGACGGAACGAGTGGTATTTATGGGGCATGGCGCCAGCCACCACGCCTTCGCGGCCTACGCCTGTCTGGATCATATGATGGCGGTGCAGGGTTTTCCGGCGCGGGTGGGGGCGGTGGAAAGCTATCCCGAAGTGGACATCGTGATTAACGAACTCGCTCGCCAGGGCGTGACCGGCGTGCACCTGATGCCGCTGATGCTGGTGGCCGGCGATCACGCCATTAACGATATGGCCTCGGACGAAGAGGACTCCTGGAAAACGCTGTTCAATGCCGCCGGTATCACGGCAACGCCGTGGCTGAGCGGGTTAGGGGAAAATCCGGCGGTGCGGGCGATGTTCGTCGCCCATCTGCAGCAGGCGCTGAATAACGCGATGGAGAAAGCAGCATGAGCGGCAAACTGTACGCCCTGAGCACCGGGCCGGGGGCGGCCGATCTGATCACTGTGCGTGCGGCGCGGATCCTCGGCCAGCTGGATGTGCTGTATGCGCCAGCCGGTCGCAAAGGCGGCGACAGCCTGGCCCTCTCCATCGTGCGCGAGTACCTTGGCGCACACACGGAGGTCCGCTGCTGCCATTTTCCGATGAGCGCCGACAGCGCGGAAAAAGAGGCGGTGTGGAACGATGTCGCCGCGGCGCTGGCCCAGGAAGTGGCGGCGGGCAGGCAGGTCGGATTTATCACCCTCGGCGATGCCATGCTGTTCAGCACCTGGGTCTTTCTGCTGCAGCGGATTGGCTGCCCGGACTGGCTGGAGATTGTCCCTGGCGTTACCTCCTTCGCCGCCATTGCTGCGCGGGCGAAAACCCCGCTGGCCATGGAGCAGCAGTCGCTGGCGGTGATCTCCTGCACCGCGCCGGAAGCGGACATTGCCGCGGCGCTGCGCCAGCATGACAGTTTGGTTCTGATGAAAGTCTACGGCCGCTTCGCCCGCATTAAGGCGCTGCTGGCGCAGGCGGGGCTGCTGGATGCGGCGCTGATGATGTCAGAGGCCACCCTGCCGGGTGAGCAGTGCTGGCGCAGCCTGCGCGAGGTCAGCGATGACCAGCCGCTGCCCTATTTCTCGACCATCCTGGTTAACAAACAGTGGGAGGAGGCGTAATGAATCAGGTGCAATCGCTGAAGCAGCTTTCGTATGGGGGGCTGGCGGCTGCTGTTCTGCTGATCATCGTCCCGCAGGAGGCGTTCGCCATGCATATCATGGAGGGCTTTTTGCCGCCGATGTGGGCGCTGGCGTGGTGGCTGCTGTTTTTACCCTGCCTGTGGTACGGCCTGGTGCGCCTGCGGCGTATCGTCCAGGAAGAGAGCAATCAGAAGGTGCTGCTGGCTCTCTGCGGGGCGTTTATTTTTGTTCTTTCGGCGCTGAAGATCCCATCGGTGACCGGCAGCTGCTCGCATCCCACCGGCGTTGGTCTGGCGGTGATCCTCTTCGGGCCGGGCGTAGTGGCGGTGCTGGGGGCGATCGTTCTGCTGTTCCAGGCGCTGCTGCTGGCGCATGGCGGCCTGACCACCCTTGGCGCCAACGGGATGTCGATGGCGGTGATCGGTCCGATGGTCGGCTATCTGGTGTGGAAGCTGGCCTGTCGGGCGGGGATCCGTCGCGATGTCGGGGTCTTTCTCTGCGCCATGCTGGCGGATCTGATGACCTACTTTGTCACCTCCGTCCAGCTCGGGGTGGCCTTTCCCGATCCGGCAACCGGAGCAGGTGGATCGATCGCCAAGTTTATGGGCATCTTCTGCCTGACGCAGATCCCGATCGCCATTGCTGAAGGACTGTTAACCGTCATGATCTACGACCAGTTGACCAAACGTCAGCTGATTACCGCACAGGGGCATTAACATGAAAAAGACGCTGATATTGTTCGCCATGGTGGTGGCGCTGGTGATCCTGCCGTTCTTTGTCGATCACGGCGGCGAATTCGGCGGTTCGGACGGCGAAGCGGAGAGCCAGATTCAGGTGGTCGCGCCGCATTATGAGCCGTGGTTCCAGCCGCTCTACGAACCGGCAAGCGGGGAAATTGAGAGCCTGCTGTTTACGCTCCAGGGCTCCATTGGCGCGGCGGTGATTTTCTATATTCTGGGCTACAGCAAAGGTAGACAGCGCCGTGATGACCGGGTTTGACCGACTCAGCTATCAGAGCCGCTGGTTTCACGTCGCACCGGAGCGCAAGTTCCTGTTCTGGCTGCTGCTGATGGGGCTGGCCTTTACCCTGCCTCCGCTGGGGCAGGGTATCGAAATGGCGCTGATTGCCGCCTTAACCTGCTGGCTGCTGCGGGTCTCGCCGTGGCGCTGGTGCCGCTGGATGGCGCTGCCGTTTGGCTTCCTGCTGATCGGTGTGCTGACCATTCTGTTCAGCGTTAGCCGCAATCCGCAGGATCTGCTGGTGAGCCTGCCGCTGGGCAGCGTCTGGCTGGGCATCACCCCGGAGGGGCTGTCGACCGCCAATCAGACCTTCTGGCGCAGCCTGGCGGCGCTGGCCTCTACCTTCTGGCTGGTACTTAATTTACCGTTCCCGCAGCTTATTTTACTGCTCAAGCGCGGGCGGGTGCCGCGGCTGCTGACCGAGCAGATCCTGCTGACCTGGCGCTTTATTTTTATTCTGGTAGACGAAGCGCTGGCGATTCACCGCGCGCAAACCCTGCGTTTTGGCTATGGTAGCGTGCCGCAGGGCTATCGCTCGCTGGCGATGCTGGTGGGACTGCTGTTTACCCGGGTGATGATTCGCTACCAGCAGATGAGCACCACGCTGGATATCAAACTGTACCAGGGTGATTTTCACCTTTAAGGATAAGTATGCTTGCCACGACCGATCTCTGGTTTCGCTATCAGGACGAGCCGGTGCTGAAGGGGCTGACGCTGGATTTTTCCCGCCATGCGGTGACCGGCCTGGTGGGGGCCAACGGCTGCGGAAAGTCGACGCTGTTTATGAACCTGAGCGGTCTGCTGCGCCCGCAGCAAGGGGCAGTGCTGTGGCAGGGCAAGGCGCTGGATTACAGCAAGCGCGGCCTGCTGGCGCTGCGCCAGCAGGTGGCGACGGTGTTTCAGGATCCGGACCAGCAAATCTTCTATACCGATATCGACAGCGATATCGCCTTTAGCCTGCGCAACCTGGGCGTAGCGGAAGAGGAGATCGCCCGCCGGGTGGACGATGCCCTGACTCTCGTCGATGCCCAGGGGTTTCGTCACCAGCCGATTCAGTGCCTGAGCCACGGGCAGAAAAAGCGCGTGGCGATAGCCGGCGCGCTGGTGTTGCAGGCGCGCTATTTACTGCTCGACGAGCCGACGGCGGGTCTCGATCCTTCGGGACGCGCGCAGATGATCGACATCATTAAGCGCATTGCCGATCGCGGCAACCACGTGGCGATCTCCAGCCACGATATCGATCTGATCTATGAAATCAGCGATGCGGTTTACGTGTTACGCCGCGGCGAAGTGCTGGCGCACGGCGAACCCGGGGAGGTGTTTGCCCGCAGCGAACTGATGGCCCAGGCCGGGCTCACCCAGCCGTGGCTGGTGAAACTGCACGCGCAGCTCGGGCTGCCGCTGTGTAAAACCGAAGAAGATTTTTTTACGCGGATGCGAAGCAACGCGATGAAGGAGGCGTCATGACGCTGGCAATTATGTTACAGGGCACCGCTTCCGACGTCGGGAAAAGCGTGCTGGTGGCGGGACTGTGCCGCATTTTTCATCAGGATGGGCTGCGCACCGCGCCGTTTAAATCACAGAATATGGCGCTGAACTCCGGTATCACGCCGGATGGCAAAGAGATGGGCCGGGCGCAGATTTTCCAGGCCGAAGCGGCGGGTATTATCCCGGATGTGCGCATGAACCCGGTGCTGCTTAAGCCAACCAGCGACCGCAAAGCGCAGGTGGTGCTGATGGGCAAGGTGGCGACCAATATGGACGCGGTGAGCTATCACGAATATAAACCGCGCCTGCGGGAACAGATCCTCGCGGTTTATAACAGCCTGGCCGCCGAACATGATGTGCTGGTGCTGGAAGGGGCCGGCAGTCCGGCGGAGATCAATCTGCGCGACCGCGATATCGTCAATATGGGCATGGCCGAGATGGCGCAATGCCCGGTGATCCTGGTGGCCGATATCGATCGCGGCGGCGTATTCGCCTCTATCTACGGCACCCTCGCGCTGCTGCACGATCGCGAGCGCGCGCGGGTCAAAGGGGTGATTATCAATAAATTTCGCGGCGACGTGGCGCTGCTGTATTCCGGGATCGAGCAGATAGAAGCGCTCACCGGCGTCCCGGTGCTCGGCGTCATGCCGTGGCTGGACGTCGATCTTGAAGATGAGGACGGCGTCGCGCTGCAAAAAGGGAAATATCTGCGCACCGACAGGCGCGATATTGAGATTGCCGTGGTCCAGGTGCCGCATATCTCTAATTTTACCGATTTCAATGCGCTGGCGGCGCAGCCGGACGTCCGCGTCCGCTATGTTCGCCAGCCGCAGGAGCTGGCGGGCGTGGATATGGTGATCCTGCCGGGCAGTAAAAATACGCTCGGCGACCTCGGCTGGCTTCGCGAGAGCGGCATGGCGCATGCGGTACTGCAGGCCCGGCGTCAGGGCGTACCGGTGCTGGGGATCTGCGGCGGCTATCAGATGCTCGGCGAAACCATTATCGATGAGGTGGAGTCGGGGCTTGGCACCCAGCCGGGGCTGGGGTTGCTCAATACCGTCACCCACTTTGCGCACAGCAAAACGACGACCCAGGTCACGGCGACTCTGGCTCCGGCGCTGCCGGTGTGGCTGGCGGCAACGGCGGGGCTGGCGGTAAGCGGCTACGAAATTCATATGGGCGAAACCGAGCTGCGCGACGGCTGTCGTTCGCTGATGCAATTACATAAAGGCGGCCTGAGCGTGGCGGACGGCGCGGTCAGCGATGACGGCCTGGCGTTTGGCACCTATCTGCACGGCCTATTCGATAGCGATGCCTTTACCCGCGCGCTGGTTAACGGCCTGCGCCAGCGTAAAGGGTTGGCGGCGCTGGATAGCGATTTCGAGTATGCACAGTATAAATCGCGCCAGTTCGATCTGCTGGCGGACGCGATGCGTCAGCATATCGATATCGAAAAAATCTACGCCATCATGCGTCAACATCAGGAGCCCGTATGCTGACTTTAGTGACCGGCGGCGCGCGCAGCGGCAAAAGCCGCCATGCCGAGGCGCTGATTGCCGATGCGCCGCAGGTTTTATATATCGCCACCTCGCAAATATTTGACGACGAGATGGCCGCAAGGATCCAGCATCATCGCGACGGCAGGCCCGCCCACTGGCGCACCGCCGAGCGCTGGCAGCAGCTTGATGAACTGATCACCCCGGATACCGCCCCAGAGGAGGCGATTTTGCTGGAATGCATTACCACCATGGTCACCAACCTGCTGTTCGCGCTCGGCGGCGACAGCGACCCCGACGGCTGGGATTACGCCGCCATGGAGCGGGCTATTGATGACGAAATTGGCGTGCTGATTGCCGCCTGTCAGCGCTGCCCGGCGCACGTCGTGCTGGTGACCAACGAGGTGGGGATGGGCATTGTGCCGGAGAACCGCCTGGCGCGGCATTTTCGTGATATCGCCGGGCGGGTCAATCAGCGCCTGGCGGCCGCGGCGGATGCGGTCTGGCTGGTGGTCTCCGGCATCGGCGTCAAAATCAAATAACTCAATCGCTGGCCGACCGGGCCAGCCCTGGCAGGGATTCTGTATGCAAAGTGTAAACGAGGTACTGCGGGCGATCCCCGCGCCGGACGCCGACGCCATGGCGCGGGCACAGCAACACATCGACGGCTTACTCAAGCCCCCCGGCAGCCTCGGGCGTCTGGAGGCGCTGGCGGTGCAGCTGGCGGGAATGCCCGGCCTGGGCGGCCAGCCGCAGGTGGCGAAAAAGGCCCTGCTGGTGATGTGCGCCGACCATGGGGTATGGGACGAAGGGGTGGCGATTTCGCCGAAGGCGGTCACGGCCATCCAGGCCGCCAATATGACCCGCGGCACCACCGGCGTCTGCGTGCTCGCCGCCCAGGCCGGGGCGCAAGTGCACGTGATTGATGTCGGGATCGATAGCGAACCGCTGCCCGGCGTGGTGAATATGCGGGTGGCGCGGGGTTGCGGCAATATTGCCCGCGGCCCGGCCATGAGCCGCGAGCAGGGGCAGGAGCTGCTGCTGGAGGTGATGCGCTACACCCGCGCGCTGGCGCAGGAGGGCGTGACTCTGTTTGGCGTCGGCGAACTGGGGATGGCCAATACCACGCCGGCGGCGGCGATGGTCAGCGTCCTGACCGGCAGCGATGCGCAGGAGGTGGTTGGGATTGGCGCCAATTTGCCGCTGGCGAAGGTTGGCAACAAGGTGGAGGTCGTGCGGCGGGCTATCGCCCTTAATCAGCCCGACCCGAAGGATGGCCTCGACGTGCTGAGCAAAGTCGGTGGATTTGATCTGCTGGGGATGACCGGCGTCATGCTGGGGGCGGCGTCCTGCGGGCTGCCGGTGGTGCTGGATGGCTTTCTCTCTTACGCGGCGGCGCTGGCGGCGTGCCGGATAGCGCCGGCGGTAAAACCGTATCTGATCCCGTCCCACTATTCGGCGGAGAAGGGGGCGCGTATCGCGCTGGCGCACCTCGGACTCGAACCGTATCTCAATATGGGTATGCGGCTGGGGGAAGGCAGCGGCGCGGCGCTGGCGATGCCGATCGTCGAGGCGGCCTGTGCGATGTACCATCGCATGGGCATGCTGGCGGCCAGCAATATTGTGTTACCTAAGGGGTAAGCAGGAGATGGGGCGGCAATGGCCGTTCCCGTTTTCGGCAGAGGTTTTGCCGGCGGCAGAAACAAAAAAACACCCTTGAGGGTGTTTATGATGTTGGTTGCGGGGGCCGGATTTGAACCGACGACCTTCGGGTTATGAGCCCGACGAGCTACCAGGCTGCTCCACCCCGCGTCACCGTACTGCTTCACGTTGTCAAATTTGATTGGTTGCGGGGGCCGGATTTGAACCGACGACCTTCGGGTTATGAGCCCGACGAGCTACCAGGCTGCTCCACCCCGCGTCACCGTACTGCTTTACTTCATCAAATTTTAATTGGTTGCGGGGGCCGGATTTGAACCGACGACCTTCGGGTTATGAGCCCGACGAGCTACCAGGCTGCTCCACCCCGCGTCCGTGGAAGCGCACTATACTCCGCTAGCGAGATGATGCAACCTTTTTTCGACCAAATCGACATTTTTGTAAGAATTGGCTTATAAAACGCCACGTTGTGGTGTTTTTTTACACAAATCTGTGCCATCGATGAGATCGCGCATTTCAATAGCTCTGGCGCTTTGTTATCTTCAACACGCACTAAGGCTTCGCAGCAAAAGATGAGACACCATGAAAGGACGTTGGGCAAAATACGTAGCGACGGGGGCGATGCTGGCTATGCTCGCCGCCTGTTCCTCAAAACCGACCGACCGCGGTCAGCAATATAGCGATGGCAAGTTCACCCAGCCGTTTTCACTGGTAAACCAGCCGGATGCCGTCGGGGCGCCGATCAACGCCGGCGACTTCTCCGAGCAGGTTAATCAAATTCGTAACGCCTCTCCGCGCCTCTATAACAGCCAGAGCAACGTCTATAACGCGCTGCAGGAGTGGCTGCGCGCCGGCGGCGACACTCGCACGCTGCGCCAGTTTGGCATCGACGCCTGGCAGATGCAGGGCGTCGACAACTATGGCAACGTCCAGTTTACCGGCTACTACACGCCGGTGGTGCAGGCGCGCCACACCCGTCAGGGCGAATTCCAGTACCCCATTTACCGGATGCCGCCGAAGCGCGGCAAGTTGCCGTCCCGCGCCAGCATTTATGCCGGCGCGCTGAGCGACAACTATGTGCTGGCGTACAGCAATTCGCTGATGGATAACTTCATCATGGACGTGCAGGGCAGCGGCTATATCGATTTTGGCGACGGTTCGCCGCTCAACTTCTTTAGCTATGCCGGGAAAAACGGCTGGCCCTATCGCAGCATCGGCAAAGTGCTGATCGACCGCGGGGAAGTGAAGAAAGAAGATATGTCGATGCAGGCGATCCGCGAGTGGGGTGAAAAGCACAGCGAAGCGGAAGTGCGCGAGCTGCTGGAGCAGAACCCGTCGTTCGTGTTCTTTAAACCACAGTCTTTCGCGCCGGTGAAAGGCGCCAGCGCCGTGCCGCTGATCGGCCGCGCCTCGGTGGCCTCCGACCGGTCGATTATTCCGCCGGGAACCACCTTGCTGGCCGAGGTACCTCTGCTGGATAATAACGGCAAGTTTAACGGCCAGTACGAACTGCGTCTGATGGTCGCCCTCGACGTTGGCGGGGCCATCAAAGGCCAGCATTTCGACATCTATCAGGGCATTGGGCCTGACGCTGGCCACCGTGCCGGCTGGTATAACCACTACGGCCGCGTATGGGTGCTGAAAAACGCGCCAGGCGCGGGAAATGTTTTTAGCGGCTAACACCCCTGGCCGTGCCTGTTGACCAGGGCGCCCGGATGACGCCGTTTGCGGCGGCCTCCGGGCGCTGTCATTTTGTTCTGAGGTTCTATGTCTGTTGTAATCAGCGATGCCTGGCGCCAGCGTTTTGGCGGTACGGCACGTTTATATGGTGAAAAAGCGCTGCAATGTTTTGCCGACGCCCACGTCTGCGTGGTCGGGATCGGCGGGGTCGGCTCGTGGGCGGCGGAAGCGCTGGCGCGGACCGGCATCGGGGCGATCACCCTTATCGATATGGACGATGTCTGCGTTACCAATACCAACCGCCAGATCCACGCCCTCAGCGGCAACGTCGGGCTGGCGAAAGCGGAGGTGATGGCGGAACGTATTCGCCTGATCAACCCGGAGTGTCGGGTGACGGTGGTGGATGATTTCGTAACCCCGGAAAACGTGGCCGAATACCTGGGCGCCGGCTTCAGCTATGTCATCGACGCCATCGATAGCGTCCGGCCAAAAGCGGCGCTTATTGCCTGGTGCCGCCGCTACAAAGTGCCGCTGGTCACCACCGGCGGGGCAGGCGGCCAGATTGACCCAACGCAGATCCAGGTCGCTGACCTGGCGAAGACCATCCAGGATCCGCTGGCAGCTAAACTGCGCGAGCGTCTGAAAAGCCAGTTTGGGGTGGTGAAAAACAGTAAAGGCAAGCTCGGCGTGGACTGCGTATTCTCTACGGAAGCGCTGGTCTACCCGCAGGCGGACGGCAGTGTCTGCGCGATGAAGAGTACGGCGGAAGGGCCGAAGCGGATGGACTGCGCATCCGGCTTTGGCGCCGCGACGATGGTGACCGCGACCTTTGGTTTTGTCGCCGTCTCCCATGCGCTGAAGAAAATGCTGGCGAAGGCGGAGCGGCAGACGACGTAAACTCCCGGGTCGCGGCGCAGGCGCCTTACCCGGTCTACAGGACAATTCCCCGGAGGCGGCGCTGCGCACCTGTCCGGGCGACAAAACTGCACGAGCCCGTAGCCCGGGCAAGGCGCGTCAATCGCCGCCCCCGGGATGAGCTTAAACCCCAACCTCGCGGGCGGCGGCGAGCACCGCCTCGCTCAGGGCGCTGAGGCCCTGGCTGCGTGAGGCGCTGAGCTGGCCGCGCAGCCCCAGCTCGTCGAACAGCGCCAGCGGATCCTGTGCCAGCAGCTCAGCGGCGCTTTTGCCTTCCACGGCGGTTAAAAGTACCGCCAGCAGACCGCGCACAATCCTTCCTTCGCTGTCGCCAAAGAAGTGCAGCCTGCCCTCGGCGTCCTCCTCATAGCCCAGCCAGACGCGGTTCTCACACCCGGCAATCTCATGGGCCTGCGCTTTGCGCTCATCGGTCAGCGTCGGCAGCTTTTTGCCCAATAAAATCAGCTGCCGATATTTATCCTCCCACTGGTTCAGCGGGGCGAAGGTCTGGCGCAGCGTGGCGTCGGTAATGGTCGTGCCGAAGGGGTGCAGGGTCGTCATTAATCCACCAAAATTTCCAGGGCGCGATCCACCGCGTGGACCAGCGCCGCAACATCGTCTTGGGTATTGTAGGGGGCGAAAGAGGCCCGCAGCGTGCCGCTGACTCCTAAAGCCGCCAGCAGCGGCTGGGCGCAGTGCTGCCCGGCGCGCAGGGCAATGCCGGACTCGGCCAGCAGCGTCACCAGATCGCTGTGATGAATACCGTCGAACTCAAAGGCGAGCAGGCTTGACTGCTGGCAGCGGAAAGAGCGGAAGCCCGGCCGTTTCGCCAGCGCCTCTTCCGCCAGGCTCGCCAGGCTGCGGCTCCAGTTTTCCGCCTGGCCGATATCGCTCTGCGCCAGCCACTCCAGCGCGGCGCTGAGGCCGATAACCCCGGCGACATTGGGCGTACCGGCCTCAAGGCCATAAGGGGCCGGCTGTGGCGTAAAGCCGTCAAAGCTGACTTCGGCGATCATCTTCCCGCCGCCGAGCCAGGGCGACATCGCCGCCAGCAGTTCGCTTTTGCCGTACAGGGCGCCGATCCCGGTCGGGCCATACAGCTTATGGCCGGAAAAGGCGTAAAAATCGATATCCAGCGCCTGCACGTCCGCGGGGAAATGTACCGCCCCCTGCGCGCCGTCGACCATCACCACCATCCCGGCGGCGTGAGCAAGGCGGATGGCCTGAGCCAGGTCCGGGCAGCCGCCGGTGACGTTGGACATCTGGCCGATGGCCAGCACCCGGCTGCGCGGGGTAATGAGCGCGCTGAGGCTGGCGATATCCGGCAGGCGGTCGGCGCCGAGCGGCAGCTTGACCACTCTGGCGCCGGTTTGCCCGGCCACCATAAGCCAGGGCACGAGGTTGGCATGATGCTCGGCTTCGCTAACGAGAATTTCATCGCCAGGCTGCAGGCGCGGCCGGACGTAGCTCTGCGCCACCATATTGATGGCCTCGGTGGTCCCCCGCGTCCAGACGATATCTTTGCCGGAGGGGGCGTTCAGCCACGCCGCCACGCGCTCGCGGGCCGCCTCATAGCGCTCGGTCAGCCGCTGGGCGGCGGCGAATTGACTGCGGTGGACGTTGCCGGCGCTCAGGCGATAAAACTGGTCGCTGGCGTCGATCACCGCCTGCGGTTTGAGCGCCGTCGCCGCGCTGTCGAGATAGACGCCGGCATCGGCCAGAGCCGGAAACTGCGCGCGAAAGTGCGCAGGGTTGAATGCGTTCATGGAATTCCTCGTATCAATACCGCGATCGTCGCGCAATTTGTCGGGCGTGACAAGGCCTCTGCGCTCTGTGGAATTGTCCGAATGTGACTCCACGTGGGTCAAAGAGGGTTATGCTGAAAAGTGTTGGGTTTGTGTTTTAACCTATTACTTAACGAGTCACGAATAGTATAAATAGCCGTAAGGAGAGAAAAATGAAAATGACTAAGGCCGCTGCGATTATCTCTGCCTGTATGCTGACTTTAGGCCTGAGCGCCTGTTCCTCTAACTATGTGATGCATACCAATGATGGGCGGACCATCGTTACCGACGGGAAACCGCAAACCGATAATGATACTGGCATGATCTCGTATAAGGACGCGTGGGGCAACAAACAGCAGATCAATCGCTCTGACGTGAAACAGCTGGGTGAGCTGGACGAGTAAGGCAGTAAAAAGGCAAAAAAAAGCACCGCGCGTTGCGGTGCTACATTAAATCACTATGGACAGACAGGGTAAATGTACAGGAAGTGAAAAGGGGTAGCCTTGCTACCGGGGTCTGCAAAGACAGACCAATTGCAAACACAACAACACAACATCACAACCGTAAGCCAAAAGCTTGATGGAACACGCATTCCAAAAAAAGCTTCTCGTTCCGGCTCAGGAAGTGCCGCCACTATAGGTATTTGCTGGTAGAACCTCAACGGACAATTTATAATGGCTCAGATAAAAAAAACTAATAGGTTAACCATTGTTTCCTATTTGTTAAATTGAGTTAACATCTAAGCCAGAATAACCATGTCGAAGCGATTACCTCCTCTGAATGCATTACGTGTTTTTGATGCAGCCGCACGCCATCTCAGCTTCACTCGGGCAGCCGATGAGCTTTTTGTGACGCAGGCCGCAGTCAGCCACCAAATCAAGTCTCTCGAGGATTTTCTGGGCCTTAAGCTGTTCCGTCGGCGCAATCGTTCGCTGCTGTTAACGGAAGAAGGGCAGAGCTATTTTCAGGATATTAAAGAGATTTTTTCGCAACTGACGGAAGCGACGCGTAAACTGCAGGCGCGCAGCGCCAAAGGGGCATTAACGGTCAGTTTATTGCCAAGTTTCGCCATCCAGTGGCTGGTGCCGAGACTGACAAGCTTTAACTCAGCTTATCCGGGAATCGACGTCAGGATCCAGGCGGTGGACCGTCAGGAGGATAAGCTGGCGGACGATGTCGATGTGGCGATTTTTTACGGTCGCGGCAACTGGCCGGGCCTGCGTGTGGAAAAACTGTACGCCGAGTATCTGCTGCCGGTCTGTTCCCCGCTGCTGCTCACCGGCGATAAAGCATTGAAAACGCCTGCCGATCTGGCGCAACATACGCTGCTTCACGATGCGTCCCGCCGCGACTGGCAAACTTATACCCGCCAGCTTGGTCTAAGCCATATTAATGTGCAGCAGGGGCCGATTTTCAGCCACAGCGCGATGGTGCTGCAGGCGGCCATTCACGGGCAGGGCGTGGCGCTGGCCAACAATGTCATGGCGCAGTCCGAAATTGAAGCCGGTCGCCTGGTGTGTCCATTTAATGATGTTCTGGTCAGTAAGAATGCGTTTTACCTTGTTTGCCATGACAGTCAGGCAGAACTGGGTAAAATAGCCGCTTTCCGGCAGTGGATTCTGGCGAAAGCGGCAAGTGAACAAGAAAAATTCCGCTTTCGTTATGAACAATAATTACTTGTAGGGTAACAACATGACCAGCCGTTTTATGCTGATATTCGCCGCGATTAGCGGCTTTATCTTTGTGGCTCTGGGTGCCTTCGGCGCGCATGTCTTAAGTCAATCGCTCGGCGCGGCGGAGATGGCCTGGATCCATACCGGCCTGGAGTATCAGGCCTTCCATACCCTGGCGATTTTTGGTCTGGCGGTGGCGATGCAGCGTCGGATCAGTATCTGGTTCTACTGGAGTAGCGTGTTTCTGGCGTTAGGGACCGTGCTGTTCAGCGGCAGCCTCTACTGCCTGGCGCTCTCTCATTTACGCCTGTGGGCGTTCGTGACCCCGGTGGGCGGCGTGAGCTTCCTCGCCGGCTGGGTGTTAATGTTAATTGGTGCAATTCGTCTGAAACGTAAGGGCGTTGTTCATGAATAAGGTTGTCCTCTATTGTCGCCCTGGGTTTGAGAAAGAGTGCGCAGCAGAAATTACCGATAAGGCAGCCCGCCTCGAGGTGTTTGGTTTTGCCCGGGTCAAAGAAGACTCTGGCTATGTGATTTTTGAAGGCTATCAGCAGGATGATGGCGAGAAGCTGGTGCGCGATCTGCCGTTCAGCTCGCTGATCTTCGCCCGCCAGATGTTTGTGGTGGGCGAACTGCTGCGCGACCTGCCGCCGGAGGATCGCATTACGCCGATCGTCGGCATGCTGCAGGGCGTGGTGGAGAAGGGCGGCGATCTGCGCGTCGAGGTGGCGGACACCAACGAAAGCAAAGAGCTGATGAAGTTCTGCCGCAAGTTTACCGTGCCGCTGCGCGCGGCGCTGCGCGAAGCGGGCGTCCTGACCAGCTATGAAACGCCGAAGCGTCCGGTGGTGCATGTGTTCTTTATCGCCCCGGGCTGCTGCTATACCGGCTACTCGTACAGTAACAATAACTCGCCGTTCTATATGGGCATTCCGCGGCTGAAGTTTCCGTCCGACGCGCCGAGCCGCTCCACCCTCAAGCTGGAAGAGGCGTTCCACGTTTTTATTCCGGCGGACGAGTGGGACGAGCGCCTGGCGAACGGCATGTATGCCGTCGACCTCGGCGCCTGCCCGGGCGGCTGGACCTATCAGCTGGTGAAACGCAACATGTGGGTCTCTTCGGTCGATAACGGCCCGATGGCCCAGAGCCTGATGGATACCGGCCAGGTGACCTGGCTGCGTGAAGACGGTTTCCGCTATCGTCCTAACCGCAATAACATCTCGTGGATGGTCTGCGATATGGTGGAAAAGCCAGCGAAAGTGGCGGCGCTGATGGCGCAGTGGCTGGTCAACGGCTGGTGCCGGGAGACCATCTTCAACCTCAAGCTGCCGATGAAAAAGCGCTATGAAGAGGTGTCGCAGAATCTGGCCTACATTCAGGCCCAACTGGACGAGCACGGCGTTAACGCCCAGATCCAGGCGCGTCAGCTGTATCACGATCGTGAAGAGGTGACCGTTCACGTGCGTCGCCTGTGGGCCGCCGTTGGCGGACGTCGCGACGAGCGTTAATCACTCACCCTGAGGCCAGAGACGCGCATGTCCTCTGGCCTTCGCCGCATGCTTAAGGCTGCGGCGCATCCGACACAATATGCGTCACCTCATCCAGATGACCAATCCTCGCTTCGCCGGAGCGGTTGAACTTGCTTTTGTCGATCAGCAGCAGCGACTGCGCCGCCCGCTTAAGCAGGATCGATTTGAAGTCGGCATTGAAGGCATTGGAGTCCCACAGCGCGCCCTGCGAGTCGATGCCTTCGCAGGAAAAAATAAACAGATCGATCTCCAGCGATTTCAGCTGGGAAATCAGCGCCGGGTTAACGTAGCAGCCATATTTCCGCTGCAGAGTACCGCCGGAGCAGGTGAGCATGATCTGGTCGCGTTTAGCCAGCTCCTGACAGATGGGCTGGCTGTTGGTAAAGACGTGCAGCGGGCGGTCCGGCAGCTGGCGGGCGAGATACCAGCAGGTGGAGCTGGCATCGAGGGCGATGACCATCCCTTCGTCAATCCAGGCCAGCGCTTCGCGGGCGATATCGGCTTTATGCGCGTAATGGCTTTTCAGCCGCATGTGAAAAGGGTCGCCGCTGTCCTGGCTGCGCTGGTGGATCACTTTAGCCCGGCCGTGGTTGCGCAGCACTTTGCCCTGCGCCTGCAGCTCGCTGAGATCGCGGCGAATGGTTTCCCTGCTGACGTTGAGCTGTTTTGACAACGTTTCGGTGGTCAGGCTGCTGTGGTTGATCAGGAGATCGACGATCGCCTGCTGGCGGGCCGCTTTCATTTATTCTCACCCCATCATTGATTGAGCGTCTGCATCAGGCAGACGCTCCGGCATGAGATTACGGCGTGACTCCTTTTTTTAAAAGGATATTTCCGTACTTAGCGCACTCTCCTGTGATAACGATCGCAAAGGCTTTTTGCGCCCGGTCGTAGAAGGCAAAGCGGCCAATCCGCACGATATCCGGGCAGGGGGCCTGCGCCGAAAGCGCCTGCCGATAGCGCTGTTCCACCGTCGGGTCGAGCGCATCGCCTTCGACGGCGGCCATCATCACCAGCGGCGGCGCATAGCTGTCTAACTCGAACAACGGGATAATCGCCTGCAGCAGATCGCTGACCCGCAGGCCGTCGGCCCGAATCACCTGCGGACCCATGCTGTGCGCCGGGAAGTGGGCATCGGAAAAAATAATTTCATCCCCATGGCCCATTTCGGCCAGCACTTTCAGCAGTTCCGGCGATATCAGCGGGGAAATGGTTTTGAGCATCTCAGGCTTCCTCTGTTAATTCAGGTTCAGTTTGCGGCCAAAAATAGCGGTAGCGGTACGCGACCTGCGCTCTGGCCTGTTCCGGGGAAGAGAACTCGCCCACGCCATACCAGCCAAACATCGCCGCGCCGGCCACCGTGGTTTCGGCATCGTCGAGAACTTTGATCGGTATTCCCAGCCGGTCAGCCTTGATCTGGTTCCACAGCGCGTTGCGGCTGCCGCCGCCGACCAGCAGCAGCTCTTGCGCCCGGAAGCGGCCGATGTTTTCCAGGGTTTGCAGATGCTTCGCCAGCTGGTCGCTTAACCCCTCCAGCGCGGCGCGGTAAAAATGGCCGCGGGTGGTGTTGAGCGTGACGCCCTGCCAGCCGGCGTGCTGGCTGGCGAGCAGGTCGCACTGCATTCTGACGCCCTGGGCGCCGGGCGGGATCGCCTGCGCTTCGTCAATCAGCGTTTGCCACGGCGTGTCAGTGTTCCACAGTAGCTTGCGCACCCACTCGAGCACGCCGGAGGCCAGCCACTGCATCCCCGGGTTATAGCGTCCCGGCTGGCTGTCCAGCTCGCAAGTGGAGCCGCTGTAGTCGCAGAGCAGCGAGGTGTCGACCTGCGCGCTGCGCACCATCAGGATCTCCCAGGTCCCTGAGGAGAGCACCGGCTCATCCTGCCCGGCGCCGGCGCCAAACAGGGCGAACTGGGTGTCGTGCCCGGCCGAGATAACCGGGACCCCGACGGGAAGGCCCAGCAGCGCAGCGGCCTCCGGCAGCAGGGCGCCGATCGGCTGGCCTGCTTCAACCAGCTGCGGGAACAGGCGGCGCGGCAGGCCGGTCGCCTGCAGGATCGGCGCGCTGAAATCGCGCTGCCGGAGATCGAGCATCTGGCTGGTGCCCGCCATGGTGAGGTCGGTGGTGAACTCCCCGGTCAGTCGATGGTTGATCAGCGACGAAATAAACAGCCAGGCATGGGCCTGCGCCAGCAGCTGCGGGTGGTTCTCTTTCAGCCAGATCAGCTTATACAGGGTGTTGAATGCAAAGGCGCCGACGCCGGCGATTTGCTGCAGCTGGCGCGCGGACATATACCGGCTGATGGTGTCCATTACCGCCGCGGTGCGCGGGCATTTCCAGCTGATTATCGGATACAGCAGCGCACCCTGCTCATCCACCAGCGCGCCATCGACGCCAAAGGTCGTGACGGTGATGCCGCGCACCGTGCAGGAGGCCAGCTGGTCATGGATCTGCCGACAGCAGTCGGCAAAGCGCTGCATAATGGCCTCCAGCGACCACTGGTGCCAGTCGCTTTTTTCCGCCGCAATGTCGCTGGCGTTCGCCGTTGCGGCGCGGGCGATAATGTTCCCCTGTCGGTCAACGGCCATCGCCCGCACGTTCGTGGCGCCGCAGTCGAGGACCAGGATTACGTCTTGCTTCATAGTGACTCCCGAAACAACATTGCCGAATGGCGCGGCGCTTATCCGGCCTACAAACAGCGCGCGTCTGTAGGCCCGGTAAGCCTGCGCCTCCGGGCGAAACCAACCTGTTAACGCTTATACAGCGGCCCGTAGTTCTGGCAGGCGCGGTAGTCCTGGCCTTCGATGTCCATACCGTGCGCGGCCCAGGCGGAGGGGCGGTAGATTTTCGCCGCTTCCACGTTGTGCATGCAGACCGGAATACGCAGCATGGCGGCGAGGGTAATGAAATCCGCGCCGACATGGCCGATGGTCAGCACGCCGTGGTTGGCGCCCCAGTTAGCCATGACCGAGTACACATCGCTGAACGGGCCTTTGCCGGTCAGGCGCGGGGCAAACCAGGTGGTGGGCCAGGTGGAGTTGGTGCGGGCGTCGAGCTGGTCGTGCATCGCTTTGGGCAGCGCCACGCTCCAGCCTTCGGCGATTTGCAGTACCGGTCCCAGGCCTTTGATGATGTTCACCCGGGTCATGGTGAACGGCACGCCGCCTTCGGTCAGGAAGCGGGAAGAGAAGCCGCCGCCGCGGAAGTATTCATGGATCGCCGGGCACCATTCGGTGGCCGCGAGGCAGGCATCCGCCTCGTTCTGCTCAATCTCCCAGTGAGGTTTCATCGTTGGGTTGCCCTGCGCGTCGCGCTGCTGGCAGGAGCCGTCCAGCGCCGCGGAGCCGGAGTTAATCAGGTGAATGATGCCGTGCTCCGCCCGGCCGGTGAGCGGCTGCCCGGTGACGCGCTCTACGGCCTCCGGCGACCAGTAGGTGCGCACGTCGGCAAACACCTGGGCGGTGCCGGTGAGCTGATGGCCCATCAGCATGGCCACGCCGTTGAGGCTGTCGTTTTCGGTGGCGACGACGAACGGCTCGCGCACGCCGTTCCAGTCAAAGGAGCTATTGAGCAGCGCTTCGGCGGTATCGCCATTGGGGTATTGATCGGTCCAGTGACGCTGGCCCTGGAAGCCGGCGGCGATGGCGTTGTAGCCCAGCGACTCCTCCACCAGCCCTTTTTCCGCCAGCTTCGCGTTGCCCTGCATCATGTCGCGGATGCACATCGCCATCAGCAGGCTCTCTTTCAGCACCGCGCGGCTCTGCGCCTCATTGCGCTTATACTGCTCGGCGTTCTGATCTTCGCCGTAGCGGAAATGTTTATCCGCCCACGCCAGCGCCATCTCCAGCTCGGTTTCATCATAGATTTTCTGATCGATTCGCCGGCGCAGCTCCGTCATGTCGACAGCCTGAACCTTCATCCCGAGCCAGGATTCAAAGAAGTTGTGGTCGACGATGGAGCCGGCGATGCCCATTGAGACGCCGCCCAGCGACAGATAGCTTTTCCCTTTCATACTGGCGACCGCCAGGCCAGCGCGAGCGAAGCGCAACAGTTTTTCTTCGACATCCGCCGGGATCGAGGTGTCATCGGCATCCTGCACATCATGCCCGTAGATGGAGAACGCCGGGATCCCTTTCTGGCTGTGGGCCGCCAGCGCCGCGGCCAGATAGACCGCTCCCGGACGCTCGGTGCCGTTGAAGCCCCAGATGGCCTTCGGGCGCAGCGGATCCATATCGATGGTTTCGCTGCCGTAGCACCAGCAGGGGGTGACGGTGATGGTGACGCCAACGTTCTGGCTGCTGAATTTCTCTTCACAGGCGGCCGACTCGGCCATGCCGGCGATGCAGGTATCGGCGATCACGCACTCCACCCGGGCGCCGCAGGCATGGCGCAGCTTCTCACTGATAAGCGCGGCGGTGGCTTTCGCCATGTTCATGGTTTGCGCTTCCAGCGATTCGCGAACCCCCATGCGACGACCATCGATTACCGGGCGGATACCGATCTTCGGTAAGCTGATTTTTTTCATTACAGATCCCTCAGGTTATGCGGATAACAGGTTTAGTTCGTCGCCGCTTGCGAGCGGAAACGGGCAAAAATAAAGATGATGGCGAAGCACAGCGCCGGAACCAGTTCGGCGGTCGGGATATTGCCGGCGGCGTCGCTGACAAAGCCCATTACCGGGGTGACGATCCCGCCGCCGATGATGGTCATGACGATAAATGACGAGCCATATTTGGTGTCCTGGCCCAGGTGCTTAATCCCCAACGAGAAGATGGTCGGGTACTGAATGGACATAAAGGCGCTGCACAGGGTCAGGGCCAGCAGACCGACGTGGCCGCCGCTGAAGGCGGAGAGCAGACAGAGCAGCATGGCGATAAGCGCATAGATAGCGAGCACGTTATGCGGCGCGAAGCGGCGGATCAGCCAGGTGCCGGTGAAACGGCCAATAAAGAAACAGACCATGGTGCCGGTCAGGTAGTTGGCGGCGAAACCGGCCGTCATGCCCGGGATCTCTTCGACAGCGTAGCGAATCAGATAGCTCCAGCAGGCGGTTTGCGCACCGACATAGCAGAACTGAGCCAGTACCGCCCAGCGCCAGTGGCGGATGCGCATCAGGCGCGACAGCGAGGCGAGAAACGTGCTCTGCGCGCTGTCGCTGTGGTCATCGCTTTGCAGCGACGGGAAACGGGTACAGACGATCAGCAGGGCGACCAGCAGCACGATGGCCACGATAATCATATAGGGGGTTTGTACCGACAGGACCAGGCTGTGCTTCCAGGCGCCGAGCTGCTCTGGCGTCATTTTATCCAGCACCTCCTGCGGCTGATGCGGGACGTTGGACAAAATAAGGCTCTGGCCAAATACCACGGCAATAATGGCGCCAAATGAGTTAAAGGTCTGGGCCAGATTCAGGCGGAAGTGACCGCCGCTTTCCGGACCGAGGACGGTGACAAATGGGTTGGCCGCGGTTTCCAGACAGCCAAGCCCGGCGGCGATAATAAATAACCCAATCAGGAATAAGGTGTAATTCATTACTTCGGCGGCAGGCCAGAACAGCGCGGCGCCGCAAGCATATAAAAACAGACCCGTAAGAATGCCGGCTTTATAGCTGAATTTTTTCATCAGCATCCCGGCGGGGATGGGAATAATAAAATAGCCAAAATAAAAAGCCGACTGGATTAATCCGGCCTGAAAATTAGTCAGGGTAAAGGCCTGTTGAAACTGCGGTAATAAAATATCATTGAGATTATTGGCCACGGCCCACAGAAAAAAGAGGGAGCACAGCAGAGCAAAAGGAATAATGTAGCTCTTACTTTGCCCGCTCTCCATGGCGCGGTAACTTTGCGTTGGTATCGTTGTGTTTCCCATAGCGTCCTCATCAGTTCAGAAGCATTTACAACAGCATTCAGGGCGCAGTCTGGTGCTGCAGCAGACCGCAAAATTAAGTGAGCTCAGGTGACGCGCCGGTGAGTGAAATGAAAGTCACGGCGGAACTCATGGCTTCATTTTCAAATAAAAACCGCCTGTTAATATGATGAGGGTCACACTTAACGCTCTGTGGACCATTTTATGTGATAATTGTCACTTTAATTTTTCAAAATGACTGACCGTTTGAGGAAATAAATTCACAAAACCACAACGCCAATGACCGATTGAATATATATCGTGGAAAACGGGCAAATGTTACAGAAAAATAAAATGCCCGCTTGAAGAAATATTTTTAAGAACGGGCATTTTCAACATCCGCTTAACCAGTCACATCCCTTTTTTTATGATGGAATAATTGACCTGGTTCACAAAATATGGCGATGGAAATTCCCCTGCGATTATTCAGGCTGAAGATGGAGAACATTATTCAACCTATCCCACGGTCGCCAACAATAATTACGTTGCCCTGCCGTTGACGGATGATGAGTCGCTAAAAGAGGAAAACAATGGAAAGAAACAGACTGGCCCGGCAGATTATCGATACCTGCCTGGAAATGACCCGCCTGGGGTTAAATCAGGGGACCGCCGGCAATGTCAGCGTGCGCTATCAGGGGGGGATGCTGATCACGCCCACCGGCATCCCGTATGAAAAACTGACGGAAGACAAGATCGTCTTTATTGATGCCGACGGCCAGCATGAGCAGGGAAAACTGCCCTCCAGCGAATGGCGTTTCCATCAGGCGGCCTACCAGACGCGGCCCGATGCCCAGGCGGTAGTTCACAATCACGCAGTCCATTGTACGGCGGTATCGATCCTCAACCGACCCATTCCGGCCATCCACTATATGATCGCCGCCGCCGGCGGGAATTCGATCCCCTGCGCGCCCTATGCCACCTTCGGCACACGCGAACTGTCTGAGCATGTCGCGGTGGCGCTGAAGCACCGCAAAGCCACGCTGCTGCAGCATCATGGCCTGATCGCCTGCGAGGCCAGCCTGGAGAAAGCGCTCTGGCTGGCGCATGAAGTGGAAGTCCTGGCCCAGCTCTATCTCAGCACCCTGGCGATTACCGACCCGGTCCCCGTGCTGGATGACGAGGCGATCGCCATCGTGCTGGAGAAGTTTAAAACCTACGGATTACGCATTGAAGAGTGATGCCGCAACCCTAACAGGAGAGACGCGATGGCAAACCGAATGATCCTCAACGAAACGGCGTGGTTTGGCCGGGGGGCGATAAACGCATTAACCGATGAAGTGATGCGGCGCGGTTATCGCAAGGCATTGATCGTGACCGACAGGACCCTCGCGCAGTGCGGCGTGGCGGCAAAAGTCACTGACAAGCTGGACGCCGCCGGGCTGGCATGGGACATGTTCAGCGACGTGATCCCGAACCCCACCATCGCCGTGGTTCAGCAGGGGTTGCAGGCCTTTCAGCGCAGCGGGGCGGATTACCTGATCGCCATCGGCGGCGGTTCGCCGCAGGATACCTGTAAGGCGATCGGTATTATTCAGCGTAACCCGGCGTTCGCCGATGTTCGCAGCCTGGAGGGGCTGTCGCCCACCCGTCAGCCCAGCGTGCCGATCTTCGCGGTGCCGACCACCGCGGGTACCGCGGCGGAGGTGACGATTAACTATGTCATCACCGATGAAGAACAGCGGCGCAAATTCGTCTGCGTCGACCCGCACGATATTCCGCAGGTGGCCTTTATCGATGCCGATATGATGGACGCCATGCCGCCGGCGCTGAAGGCGGCCACCGGCGTGGACGCCCTGACGCACGCTATCGAAGGGTACCTCACTCGCGGCGCCTGGGCATTGACCGATGCGCTGCACCTCAAGGCCATCGAGATCATCGCCGGCGCGCTACGCGGCTCGGTTGCCGGCGACGCCGGAGCGGGGGAAGCTATGGCGCTCGGCCAGTATGTGGCGGGAATGGGATTTTCCAACGTCGGGCTTGGCCTGGTGCACGGCATGGCGCATCCGCTCGGCGCTTTTTACAACACGCCGCACGGCGTGGCGAATGCCATCCTGCTGCCGCACGTGATGCGCTTTAATGCTGAGGCGACCGGGGAAAAATATCGCGATATCGCCAGGGCGATGGGCGTCAAAGGGGAAGCGTTAAGCCTGAGCGCCGCGCGTCTGGCTGCGGTGGAGGCGGTGTGCCAGCTAAACCGCGATGTCGGTATTCCCGGCCATCTGCGCGAGGTGGATGTCAGGAAAGAGGATATTCCGGCGCTGGCCCAGGCGGCGCTGGCGGATGTGTGTACCGGCGGCAACCCGCGCGAGGCGAGCCTGGCCGATATCGTCGAGTTATATCAGGCGGCCTGGTGAGGGGCCGCCCCGGGGGAAGCAGGCGGTGCCGCCGCGCCGGCACCACGCTTGGGTAGGGTCAACGGGTCAGCCGCAGCTGCTGCAGATTGCCATCCAGCTGGAGGTCGGTCTGCAGGCGGGCCACTTCCCGGCAGGTGAAGGCCATCTCCTGATGCGCTGCCAGCTTTTTGCGCCACTTTTCCGGGACCTCTGCCAGGCGGGCATACAGCCCCTCCAGGTCCTGAAACTCGTTCAGCAGCTGGGCGGCGCTTTTCGGGCCAATGCCCGCCACGCCCGGCACCTTCGAGCTGCTGATCCCCGCCAGCCCCCAGTAATCCGCCAGCTGCTCCGGGGTGACGCCGAACTCACTGGCGATGAAGGGGGCGTCCAGCCAGCGCTTCTGAAAGTAGTCGCGGATGCGGATGGTGGGCGACAGCAGCTGGCAGTAGCCTTTGTCGGTGGAGACAATGGTGGCCTGATGGCCCGCCTGGGCCACCTTCACCGCCAGGGTGGCGGCGAGATCGTCCGCTTCGCTGCCCGGCGAGGCCCAGCAGCGGATCCCACGCTGTTCGAAGGCGGCCCGCAGCGCCGGCATCTCGGCGACCAGCGTATCCGGCATCGGCGCGCGGCCGGCTTTGTACTCCGGCAGGCGCTGGTGGCGCCAGCCGTGGGCGCGATCCTCATCATCAAACACCGCCACCGCGTGGGTGGGCTGACTGTGGACAATCAGCTGCTCCAGCGCATGCAGGCAGGTATCGACGCAGGGCGAACCCTGCACCGCGTGGATGCGGCGGATCAGATTTAACGCGTCGACGATTAACAGATGAACAGCCACAGATACCCCCTTATTCTCAGCGTCTTTAGGGTAACATCGCCATCGGATCGAGGCTATCTGCGCCTGAACAATCAGGAAGATAACGCGCAATTTTCGCTAACTGACCGCCATCAGCGAGCTGGCGACGCCGGGCGCGGGCTCGCCGTACCACACCGCTTCCCGCACCGGGACCGGTTTGGTGATAAGCCCGAGGGCGTAAAAGCGATCGGCGATGGTCTGCTGGGCGCGGATCACCGACAGA
This sequence comes from Klebsiella sp. PCX, assembly GCF_021869705.1. NCBI lineage: Bacteria > Pseudomonadati > Pseudomonadota > Gammaproteobacteria > Enterobacterales > Enterobacteriaceae > Klebsiella > Klebsiella sp. PCX. The sequence continues at coordinate 4,136,372 of NZ_CP091527.1, read as the reverse complement.
TCCATCGGCCTTGGGCGGTGGCTTCGGCGGGCGAGGGCGATGCGCAGCGACCGGGCGTCAATCCCCAGCTCTGCTGAGAGTAAGCGGGCCGCTTCGCCACGATGCGAGTCGATAAACTGCCCGGTGTGGGTCAGCTCCGTCAGCAGGCGGCGCATGATATCGCCGTGCTGAGCGAGATAGTCCCGTCGCGAGAGATAAAACTGATGGTTGTTAACCCGTCCTTCGCCGCTGGCGACCACCCGCAGCTCGCCGGTGTGTTCGGCGTCGCTGAGCAGCGGATCCCACATCATCCAGGCGTCCACCGCCAGATAGTCGCTGGCGGTCAGCGGGTATTTCGGCGGGGTATAGACCACCCGCACGTCGTTCAGCCCCAGCCCGGCGTCCTCGAGGATCTGCAGCAGCAGCCAGTGGACATTCGACCCTTTATTGAGGGCGATGCGTTTTCCGCGCAGATCGCTGAGCTGGCGAATGTCGCTCTCCTGCGGGACGACCATCGCCACGCTGCGCGGCGCCGGCGGCTCCCACGCCACGTACATTAGTTCGCTGTTGCTGGCCTGGGCGAACACCGGCGGCGCTTCTCCGGTGGTGCCAAAGTCGATCTCGTTGCAGGCGAGGGCGTGAAGGAGCTGCGGTCCGGCGGGAAACTCGCTCCACAGCACGTTGACGCCGAGGCTGGCGAAGGCGGTCTCCAGACTCTGGCGGGCTTTCAGGATCCCGAGGCTGCCGAAGCGCTGGTAGCCAATGCGCAGCTCGCGATCGGCCCCGGTCGCGCTGGCGAATGCCCGCGGCGGCGCAGGCGGACGGCGGCGGCTTTTGATCAGCCCGAGGTTAGCGAGCTGGGTGCGTAAGGTATGCCGACTGATCCCTAACAGCGCGGCCGCCTGGCTCTGATTATCGTCGCAATGCGCCATGGCGTGGCGGATCAGCGCGCTGGTCACCCGCTGCCACAGCGGCTCGCCGGGAAGCGCCAGCTGGTGGCGAATAAAGTCGTCCAGTTCATGATCGCTCGCCGGCGACGGGGCGTCGTTGAGCGTCGCCAGGCGCAGCTGGGCGGGGCTAATCTCCTCTTCTTTACTGAGCAGCACCGCGTTGTGCAGGGTGTTTTCCAGCTCACGAATATTACCCGGCCACGCATAGTCCATCAGCCGGGCCAGCGACTCCGGCGCCAGACGCAGGGTTGGCCGGCCGAGGCGGCGGGCATAGAGCGATAAAAAGTGGTGAGCCAGCTGCGGGATATCCTGCCGACGCTGGCGCAGCGGCGGCAGCGGCACCACCGCGATATTCAGCCGATAGTAGAGATCTTCGCGAAAGCGGCGCTCGCGGATTGCCTGGGCCAGGTCGACGTGAGTGGCGGCAATCACCCGGACATTCACTTTAATCGCTTTGCGCGAGCCGACGCGGGTAATTTCGCGCTCCTGCAGCACCCGTAACAGCTTGACCTGCAGGGGCAGGCTTAATTCGCCGATCTCGTCCAGCAGCAGCGTCCCCCCTTCCGCGGCTTCAAACCAGCCGGGCTGTCCCTGCTGCGCGCCGGTGAAGGCGCCTTTCTCATGGCCGAACAGTTCGGCTTCGGCAAGGCTCTCGGTTAGCGCGCCGCAGTTAACGGCCAGAAACGGCTGCTGGCGGCGGGGACTGTGGTGATGGAGATAGCGCGCCACCACCTCCTTGCCGGTGCCGGTTTCGCCCACGATCAGCACGGTAGCCTCCGTCGGCGCGAGCTTGTCCAGCAGGCTCTGGAAAGCCTTCGATGCCGGGTCGATCAGCGCGGGCGCGGTGGAAGGGGATTCTGGGTTCAGCATAGCGGGCCTCCGGTCGTTGACCTCCTGAACTTATCCTGCGGCGGCGGCGGAAACCAGAGGGGGAAAGGCCGACGGCTGTTGCAAATGCGCCAGCGGATGCGCGGCGGCTGCGGGATTTGCAACAGCACGACGCGCGTGGGATGTTTTCAATCCCTTGATTTTAAAAATGTAATTTTTTATTCACCATTGGCATGATTATCGCTAACACTTATATAACCAAATTAAAACTTCTCTTCGATAAATATCGGATATGGTTATATAGGAAATAGATAATGACGCAGCAAGCTCCCGACAAGATCAATGTCTTCTGGTTCTTACCTACCCATGGCGATGGCCGCTATCTGGGCACCACCGAGGGTGGACGTCCGGTCGATTTACCTTATCTGCAGCAGGTGGCGCTGGCGGCCGACAGCCTGGGTTATTACGGCGTGCTGATCCCCACCGGTAAAAGCTGTGAAGATTCGTGGCTGGTGGCCTCGGCGCTGGCGCCGTTGACCCGCCGTCTGCGCTATCTGGTGGCGGTCAGACCGGGTCTGCAGCCGCCCACTCTGGCGGCGCGGATGGCGGCCACCCTCGACCGTTTATCGGAAGGACGGCTGCTGATCAATGTCGTCACCGGTGGCGACCCGGTGGAAAACAAAGGCGATGGCATCTTTCTCAGTCACAGCGAACGCTACCAGGTGACTCGCGAATTTCTCGACGTTTACTCCCGCCTGCTGCGCGGGGAGAAAGTGGACTATCACGGGGAGCATATTCATGTCGAGGGGGCGGAAGTGCTGTTTCCGCCGGTTCAGGAGAATGGCCCGCCGCTGTACTTCGGCGGCTCTTCTGAGGCGGCTATCGATGTGGCGGCCGAACAGATCGACAGTTATCTAACGTGGGGCGAACCGCCGGAACTGGTGGCGGAGAAGCTGGCGGTGGTGCGCGAGCGCGCCGCGGCCCGCGGACGCACCCTGCAATATGGCATCCGTCTGCACGTTATCGTGCGCGAAACGGAAGAGGAGGCGTGGGCCGCCGCCGACCGGCTGATCGCCCATCTTGACGACGACACCATCGCTCAGGCGCAAAAGATCTTCGCCCGTATGGACTCGGCTGGCCAGGCGCGGATGAGCGCCCTGCATCAGGGATCGCGCGACAATCTGCGTATTGCCCCTAATCTGTGGGCCGGCGTCGGGCTGGTGCGCGGCGGCGCGGGAACCGCGCTGGTGGGTAATCCGCAGCAGGTGGCGGAGCGCATCCGCGAATATCAGGCGCTCGGCATCAGCAATTTTATCTTTTCCGGCTACCCGCATCTGGAAGAGGCACACCGCTTTGCGGAACTGGTGATGCCTCTGCTGCCGCTGGAAAACGCGGCCTCGTCGAAGGCGCGCAGCGTGAACACCGGTCCGTTTGGCGAAACCATCGGCGGCGATAAGCGCCCGGTGCGCCAGGCCAGCGCCAGCTGATGGCCAGGAGCGCGACCATGAGACAGTATACCGGAGGAGGGCGGCGATGAGTGCAGAACCGCATATCGTGATTATCGGCGGCGGCTTTAGCGGCGCGGCGGTGGCGATTGAGCTGCTGCGCCTGGCGCCGAACGGGGTGCGCGTGACGCTGCTGGAGCCGCGTCAGACTCCCGGCGCCGGGGTGGCCTACTCCACCGCGGAGCCGACGCACCGGATTAACGTCCCGGCCGCCCGTATGCAACTGACCGGTGATGAAGAGGGCGCCTTCGATCGCTGGTACCGCCGTCAGCCTGCCTTTGCCGCCGATGCGCAGGCGCTGCGCCCGGACGGTTCCGTCTACCCTCAGCGCGGCCAGTTTGGTCGCTATGTGGCACAGCGTTTTTCCGACGCCGCGGCCGCCAGCGGCGGACGGCTGCGCCACCTGCGCGATCGGGCGTTCGCTTTTCATCAGGGGACGGTTAGCACTGAGGGCGGACTGCAGCTTAAGGCCGACCTGCTGGTGCTGGCGATCAGCCATCCACCGCCTTCGCTGCCGGCGCAGGCCGAAGCCTGGCGTCACCATCCGGCGCTGATTGCCAACCCGTGGCAGCCTGGCGCGCTCGACGCCATCGCCCCGCACGCCCGGGTGGCGGTGATGGGCACCGGATTAACCATGGCCGATACGGTCGCGACGCTGGACCGGTTGGGCCACCGCGGCAGTATCATCGCCTTTTCGCGCCACGGCCTGCTGTCGCGCGGTAACCTCAGCGGCGCGGGGGCAGCATGGCCCGGCGACTATCAGCAGGGCAACTTGCGCCAGCGCCTGCGCCAGATCCGCCTCGATGTGGCGTATGCGGCGCAGCAGGGCCTGAGCTGGCAGGTGGTGCTGGATGCGGTCCGCCAGCAGGGGCAGCGGATCTGGCAGGCGCTCAGCGTCGCCGATCGCCAGCGTTTTCTGCGCCATCTGCGCCATTACTGGGATGTCCACCGCTACCGCGTGGCGCCGCAGGTCGCCGAGGTGCTGGAGGCGCGCCAGCGCACGGGCAGTCTGCAGGTGCAGGCGGCCAGGCTACTGTCGATGAGCGCTGAAGGCGAGACGCTGCGTCTGACGCTGGCGCGGCGCGGCGGCGGCGTGCAAACCCTGAGCGTCGATCATCTGATCCTGACGACCGGACCCGCGCACCGTGCCCTAACCGACAGCCAGCCATTTTTACAGGACCTCGCCCGCCGCGGCCTGATTCGCGCCGATGCCTTCGGCATGGGCCTGGAGGTGGACAGCCGTTCCCGGGCAGTGGCTGATCCGCAGGTTGAGGCGCTGCCGGTGCTGGTGGCCGGTCCGGCCGCCCGCGGGCGTTTTGGCGAACTGATGGGCCTGCCGCAGGTAGCCGACCATGCCGCTGAGGTGGCGGCGCAAGCGTTACTCACGCTCGGGATCCCGCAGGACTCCCGATGTCCAGCGTACTGAATACCTCCCTTTACCTTCCCTGATTCATTTTGCCGCGTGCGCCCCGGCGACGGGCCGCGCTATGGAGATTGCTATGTCATCACAACGTGAAATTCGTCTTAACGCTTTCGATATGAACTGCGTCGGCCATCAGTCGCCGGGCCTGTGGGCGCATCCCCGGGATCGCTCCTGGCAGTATAAAGATCTGGAGTACTGGGTGGATCTGGCGCGACTGCTGGAGCGCGGCAAGTTCGACGGGCTGTTTATCGCCGACGTGCTTGGCGTCTACGACGTGCTGAACGGCAGCGGCGACGCGGCGATCCGCCAGGCGACGCAGGTGCCGGTCAACGATCCGCTGGCCCTGATCACTCCGATGGCGCTGGTGACGGAGCATCTGGGCTTCGGTCTGACCGCCTCGCTGTCGTTTGAGCATCCTTACCCCTTCGCCCGTCGTCTGTCGACGCTCGACCATCTGACCAAAGGGCGGGTGGGCTGGAACATCGTCACCTCCTATCTGGAGAGCGGGGCGCGCAATATCGGCCAGCAAACTCAGACCGACCACGACACCCGCTATGACTATGCCGATGAGTATTTGCAGGTGATCTACAAACTGCTGGAGGGAAGCTGGGAGGACGGGGCGGTGCTGCGCGACAGAGAGCGCAAGATCTTCAGCGATCCGCGGAAAATCCATCCCATTAACCATCAGGGACAGTTCTTTTCCGTGCCGGGGATCCACCTCTGCGAGCCATCCCCGCAGCGCACACCGGTACTGTATCAGGCGGGAGCGTCCAGCCGCGGCAAACAGTTCGCCGCCGGCCATGCCGAATGCGTCTTCGTCGCTGCGCCGTCGAAAGTGCTGCTGAAGAAGACGGTGGCGGATATTCGCCGCCGGGCGGCTGAGGCCGGGCGCGATCCGCACAGCATTCTGATCTTCAATCTGCAGACGGTAATTGTTGGCGACACCGACCGCGAGGCGCAGGCGAAATGGCAGGAATATAAGCAGTACGTCAGTTATGAAGGCGCGCTGGCGCTGCTCTCCGGCTGGACGGGGATTGATTTCGGCCAGTATCAGCCGGATCAGGTGCTGAAGTATCTGCACACCAACGCCATTCAGTCGGCGGTGGAGGCCTTCTCCACTGCGGACCCGAACCGGCAGTGGACGGTGCAGGCCCTGGCCGACTGGGCCGGTATCGGCGGCTTCGGCCCGCTGGTGGTCGGCAGCGCGCAAACCGTGGCGGACGAACTGCAGTCCTGGGTCGAAGAGACGGATGTCGATGGCTTTAACCTTGCCTATGCCGTCACCCACGAAACCTTCCGCGACGTCGTCGAGCTGCTGGTGCCAGAGCTGCAAAAGCGCGGCGTCTTTAAGCAAGAGTACCGTGAGGGGACCCTGCGCGAAAAACTGTTCGGCGCCGGTCCGCGTCTGGCCGCGCCTCACCCGGGCGCCAGCTACCGACGCGATGCGCGCACGGCGGCATCGGTAGAGGAGAAGGTGACATGATCGCTATCGATGATCTGCATAAAAGCTACCGCACGGCGGATGGCCGGCTCAGCGCGGTGCTGAAAGGGCTGTCGCTGCAGGTGCCTGAGCGCTCCATCACCGCGGTGGTGGGGCCGAGCGGCGCCGGTAAATCAACTCTCGCGCGCTGCATCAGCCTGCTGGAGCGCCCGGACAGCGGCAGCATTCGTATCAATGGCCTGGATCTGTCGGTGCTGTCCGGCGAGGCGCTGCGCCGGGAGAGGCGGGCGATTGGCACCGTTTTCCAGTCTTCGGCGCTGCTGAGCCGCAGGACCGCCTGGGAGAATGTCGCCCTGCCGCTGGCGTGGCTTGGCGTGGTGGAGCGCGATATCAAGGCGCGGGTCGGTGAGCTGCTGGAGAGCGTCGGCCTGAGCCACAAAGCGGATGCCTGGCCGGCCCAGCTCTCCGGCGGCCAGCGCCAGCGGATCGCCATTGCCCGCGCGCTGGCGCTGCGCCCGTCCGTTCTGCTGGCGGATGAAGCCACCTCCGGCCTCGATCCTCAGGCCACGGCCTCGGTGCTGACTCTGCTCAAGCGGCTGCGTGATGAGTACCAGTTGGCGATCGTCCTGATCACCCATGAAATGGACGCCGTGCGCTCGGCGGCGGATGCGGTGGCGGAGATCCGCGACGGGACGATCGTCCAGTACGGGCGGCTCGAAGATCTGCTGGCGCGTCCCGATTCCCTGCTCGGCCAGCAGCTGTTGCCGCTGACGCCGGCGGCAGCGGCCCACAGTGATTTGCTGCTGCGTCTGAGCTACCGCTGGGATGTGCCGGTGGCCACCGACTGGATCAGCCGCCTGAGCCAGCAGTGGGCGCTGCAGATCGATCTCCTTGGCGGCCACGTCGAGGTGATTAACGGTCGACTGGCCGGTCGTCTGCAGGTTGGAGTGCGCTTTCAGGGCGAACGCCTGTCGCCCGCGCGGCTGCAGGGCCTGCTGGCGCAGCTCGGCATGACGGCGGAGATCCTCGACAGCGCGCCGTTGCTCAGGGAGGCGGTATGAAACCGACAGTGATCAGCCAGGACACCCCCTGGAGCGAAATCCCTTCGCTGCTGCTTCCCGCCTATGGCGAAACCTGGCTAATGGTGGCCATTGTGATGCTGTTTGTCGTCACGCTGGGAGGGCTGGTGGGGGTGGTGCTATTTAACGCCTCGCCGCGGGGATTATTTCCGCACGCACTGCTGTACCGGCTGCTGAACTGGGTGGTCAACATGGGACGTTCGCTGCCGTTTCTGGTGCTGATGGCCGCTATTATCCCGTTCACTTACTGGCTGACCGGCACCACGATTGGCATCCCCGCCGCGGTGGTGCCCATGATCGCCGCCGGCGTCCCGTTCTTTGGCCGTCTGGTGGAGAACGCGCTGCGCGAGCTGCCGGCGGAGGTCACCGCGGTGGGCGTCGTCTGCGGTGGATCGCGCTGGCAAATCATTGCCAGCGCGCAGCTCAGTGAAGCATTGCCGGCGCTGGTGGCGGCGGTGACGCTAAACCTGGTCTCGATGATCGAGTATTCGGCTATCGCCGGGACCATCGGCGCCGGGGGCATCGGCTACCTGGCCGTGGTGTACGGCTATCAGCGCTTCGACAATCACATCATGATCGCGACGATCGTGGCCCTGATCGCCACGATCCAGGTGATTCAATTTTTGGGTGACCGCCTGGTCAACCATTTACGCCACACGCAGGGGAACCTTGTATGACAACAGAGCAATTTGAGTTACGTAAAGCGCGGCGCTGGCCCTGGCTGGCGGCGCTGGCGGTGATTATCCTGCTCGCCATCGCTTTCTGGTGGTGGCGGGGACATACCCAAAGCCAGCAGGTGGTCTTCGGCAGCACGTTAAAAATTCACTATGAGCCGGCGATGGCCGGCGAGCAGCGGATTATTGAATATATTAATCAGCATATTGCGCCCGATTACGGCCTGAAGCTGGAGGCGGTGGGGGTGCAGGATCCGGTTCAGGCTGACCGCGCGGTAGCGGAAGGACAGTATGCCGGGACGATCTATCAGCATCAGTGGTGGCTTAAACAGGTGGTGGACGCCAACGGCTTTGCGCTGTCGACTACGGTGCCGGTGTTCCAGTGGGCGTTTGGCATCTATTCCGACCGCTACTCGTCGGTACAGGCGTTGCCCAACGGCGCGACCATCGTGGTGCCTGACGACGGCGCCAATCAGGGACAGGCTCTGTGGCTGCTGCAGCGCATTGGTTTGATCTCGCTCGACCCGGCGGTAGAGCCGCGCACGGCGAAGCTGAAAAATATTGTCGACAACCCGCATCAGTTTGTCTTTAAAGAGCTGGATCTGCTGACCATGCCGCGGGCGTTAAATTCGGTGGATGCCGCCATCGGCTATGTCTCGCAATTTGACGCCGGGAAAGTGCCGCGTGAGAAAGGCATTTTATTCCCGCCGGCGCCGCGCACCTTTGCTTCGCAATTAGTGATTGGTACGCCGTATTTATCGCAGGAAAATATCGTCAAATTAAAACAGGCCTTTTCTGACCCACGGATCCAGACGTGGTTAAAAACCACCAACGATCCGCTGGTAAAAGACGTATTAGTTCCGGTATCGGCGGAATAAGCGTCCTGCACGACGTCTCTTTTCGTTGTTATTTACTTCCTTTTAGGATGCGCGAAAGCGCGTCCTTTTTGTGCTGATGATTTTAATTAACTTATTGATTATATTGATTTTTATAGTATGAATTGTTGTTTTGATTCTCGCCGCTCGAGGTTTATAACCGCTGATGACCTGCACAAAATAATAAGGTGAAAAAATGAGTACATTACCAGTGGATAATCCCGGTATCGCTTCGGTACCGGTCAGTAGCGTCGGGGATGTGGCGCGGCTAATTAATTCCGGCAGGGAACAGGCGAAATATGCGCGGATGATTGTCTTCCTCGCGCTGGGGGGCGTTTTTCTCGACGCGTATGACTTAACCACGCTCTCTTACGGTATTGATGACGTCGTGCGTGAATTTCAGCTCTCGCCGCTGCTGACCGGCCTTGTGACCTCCTCCATTATGGTCGGGACCATTGTCGGCAATATTATTGGCGGCTGGCTGACCGATAAATATGGTCGCTATTCGGTGTTTATGGCCGATATGTTCTTTTTCGTTATTTCGGCTATCGCCGCCGGGCTGGCGCCAAACGTCTGGGTGTTGATTGGCGCTCGCTTCCTGATGGGCATCGGCGTCGGCATCGACCTGCCGGTGGCGATGTCCTATCTGGCCGAGTTTTCCCGCTTTGCCGGCAAAGGCAACAAAGCGGCTCGCCTCGCGGCGTGGTGCCCGATGTGGTACGCCGCCTCAACCGTCTGCTTTCTTATTATCTTCGGTCTCTATTTCCTGTTGCCGCAGGAGCATCTTGACTGGCTGTGGCGCGCCTCCCTGCTGTTCGGCGCCGTGCCGGCGCTGCTGATTATCGCCGTCCGCAGCCGGTTCATGAACGAATCCCCGCTGTGGGCGGCGAACCAGGGCGATCTGACCTCTGCGGTGCGCATCTTACGCGACTCCTGGGGGATCCATGCCCATGAGGTCCCGACGGCGAAGCCGGCGTCGGCGCCGAAAGTGAGCTTTCGCGTGCTGTTCGAAAAACCCTACCGTGAGCGGACTATCGTCGCCGGGGTGATGAATATCTGTATCTCCTTCGAGTACACGGCGATTGCCTTTTTCCTGCCGTCAATTCTTGCCCAGTTTCTCGGGGCTGGCGTCTTCGAAACTATTTCGGCATCACTGGGGCTGAACGCCCTGTTTGCCTTTACCGGCGGGCTGCTTGGTATGCATCTGGCGTGGAAATACCCTTCGCGTCATGTGGCGATAGCCGGCTTTGCCCTGCAGTTTGTGGCGCTGATTGTGCTGGCGCTGGTGGGGCAACCGCACGCGACGGCAGGCATCGTACTGGCCATCGCGATGCTGGGACTGTGGCTCTTCGCCGAAGGATTTGGCCCGGGGGCGCAGCTGATGATCTACCCGGCGCTCTCCTATCCCACCGCCATTCGCGCCACCGGGGTCGGTTTCAGCCGGGCGCTTTCCGGGATCGGCAGCGCGCTGGCGCTGTTTATTCTGCCGCTGCTGCAGGCCTCGCTCGGCACGCAGATGTTCTGGGTGGTCTCGCTTGCCGCCATTATTCCCATTTTCTTCCTGCTGGCGGTCCGTCATGAACCGACACGAGAAGATATTGACGCAATTCATGAATAAGGAACCGACTATGACCTTGCTCTCCACTGGCACCGATTATGACGCGCTGGCGGCCGCCTTCCGCCCGATATTCACCCGCATCGCCCAGGGCGCCGCGGAGCGCGAACAGCAGCGCGTTCTGCCCGAGGAGCCGATCCGCTGGCTGAAAGAAGCGGGCTTCGGCACGCTGCGTATCCCGCGCGAGAAGGGCGGCTGGGGCGCTTCGCTGCCGCAGCTCAGCGCGCTGCTGATTGAGCTGGCGCAAGCGGATTCTAACCTGCCGCAGGCCCTGCGCGCGCACTTTGCTTTTGTGGAAGATCAGCTGAATCAGCCGGATTCCGCCGGGCGCGACCGCTGGTTTCGTCGCTTCCTTGACGGCGAGCTGGTGGGCAGCGGCTGGACGGAGATCGGCGCGGTTAAGCTGGGGGACGTGAACACTCGGGTGACGCCGGCAGAGGGCGGCTGGCGACTCGACGGCGAGAAGTTCTACAGCACCGGCGCGCTGTACGCCAACTGGATCGATGTGTTTGCCCGGCGCAGCGATACCGGTAGCGATGTGATTGCCCTGGTCAGCACCCAACAGCCCGGCGTGGCGCGGGAAGATGACTGGGATGGCTTTGGCCAGCGGCTGACCGGCAGCGGGACCACCCGCTTCACCGACGCCCGGGTGGAAACCGACCACGTCTACGACTTTGCCCAGCGCTTTCGCTATCAGACCGCCTTCTATCAGCATGTGCTGCTGGCGACCCTCGCGGGCATCGGCCTGGCGGTTGAGCGGGATGCCGCGCAGGGCGTCAAACACCGGTCCCGGATGTACAGCCACGGCAACGCCGCCGTACCGCGCGATGATGCCCAGGTTCTGCAGGTCGTTGGGCAGATTAGCAGCTGGGCATGGGCGACCCGGGCCGCGGTCCTGCAGGCCGCAGAATCGCTGCAGCAGGCCTATGTGGCGCACGTCAGCGACGACGAAGCGCTGATCGCCCGGCGCAACCAGCTGGCGGAAGTGGAAGCGGCGCAGGCGCAGGTGATCGCCAGCGACTGGATCCCGCGGGCGGCGACGGAGCTGTTCAATGCCCTCGGGGCGTCGGATACGCGTACCCGTCTGGCGCTGGACCGTCACTGGCGCAATGCGCGGACGGTCGCCTCGCATAATCCGGTGATTTACAAGGCGCGCAATATTGGAAACTGGCTGGTGAACGGTGAGGCGCCGACCTTCATCTGGCAGATTGGCAATGGTGAGAAAACGGCGGGATAAGTCCGTCGGCGACGGGGGGCGCAATGCCTCCCGCCGCCGGGAAAACTAAGGTTTATCCAGCGACCAGGTGGCGCTGCGTACGTCGACTTTCACCGGCAGCAAGCCGATGCGCGTAAAGGTATCCGCCAGCGCCTGCTGTTCGTTATACACCGCCGGCGTCATGCGTTCAGCGCCGTAGGGCAGGCGGGCCAGGGTCTTCAGCCAGATGGCTTTATCCAGCCCGGTTGAGGTCGACAGAAGGCCGGCGGCCTCGTCCTGATGGCTGTTCGCCCACACACTGAGTTTACCCAGCTCATCCACCACCTGTTTTGCCGTCTCCGGGTAGGTATCCGCAAACTTACGGCTGGCGAGATAGAAGGTGTAGTGCGGCACCAGCCCCTCGGCGTTGCGTATTTGTCGGGCTTTCGCGTTGGTTTCCACTTCCGCGAGGAACGGATCCCAGATCACCCACGCATCAATCGCCCCGCGCTGGAAAGCGGCGCGGGCGTCCGCCGGCGGCAGATAGACCGGGGTGATGTCTTTATAGCTGAGGCCCGCTTTTTCCAGCGCGGCGACCAGCAGGTAGTTGACGTCGGACCCCTTGTTCAGCCCCACGCGCTTGCCCTTCAGATCGGCTACGCTGCGGATCGTCGACTGCTCCGGGACCACAATCGCTTCCGTTTTTGGGTTAGCGGGGGAGTGGGCAAGGTAGACCAGATCGGCTTGTGCCGCCTGGGCAAAGGCCGGCGGCGCATCGCCGGTGGCGGCCAGATCGATACTGCCGACGTTGAGCCCCTCCAGCATTTGCGGACCGGCGGGGAATTCGACCCAGCGGACGGCAATGCCCTGTTTTTTCAGGCTCTCATCCAGGGTGCCGCGATATTTCAGCAGCGCGAAGATGTTCGCCTTTTGATAGCCGATGTTGACGGTCTCCGGCGCTTTGGCCAGCGCGGAGGCGGAAAGGGCGGCGAGGACCAGCAGCCAGGCGGGGCGGAATCGGTTGGACATTGTCTGTTCTCCTTAGCGTTTTGCGTAAGGTAACAAACAGCGCTTATAACCATTAAATAACTAAATTTTAATTGATATAACAAAAGGTGGGTGAGAGGGCCCGCCGCGGCGACGCGTGGCGGGCCAGCAGGTTAATCGCAGGCGACAATCTTCATCGCCAGACCACCGCGGGAGGTTTCCCGGTACTTGGCGTTCATGTCTTTGCCGGTTTCGTACATGGTCTCAATGACTTTATCGAGGCAGACGCGCGGCTCGCTGGTCCGGCGCAGCGCCATTCGCGCGGCGTTGACCGCTTTCACGGCGGCGATAGCGTTGCGTTCGATGCAAGGCACCTGCACCTGGCCGGCGACCGGGTCGCAGGTCAGACCGAGGTTATGCTCCATGGCGATCTCTGCCGCGATGCACACCTGGCCCGGGCTGCCGCCCAGCAGTTCCGCCAGACCGGCCGCCGCCATTGAGCAGGCGACGCCCACTTCACCCTGGCAACCCACTTCGGCGCCGGAGATCGAGGCGTTCATCTTATACAGCGAACCAATCGCGCTGGCCACCAGCATATAGCGGGCCAGGGAGTTGCTGTTCACCTTGCGGATAAACTTGTCGTAATAGGCCAGCACTGCCGGCACGATACCGCAGGCGCCGTTGGTCGGCGCGGTTACCACCCGGCCGCCGGCGGCGTTCTCTTCGTTCACCGCGAGGGCGAACATATTGATCCAGTCGACCACCGCCATCGGGTCGCTGTTGGTAGTGTCCTGGCTCACCAGCATGCGGCGCAGCGCGGCGGCCCGGCGCGGAACGCGCAGTTTGCCCGGCAGGACGCCTTCGGTGGTAATGCCGCGCTCAATCCCGGCGCTCATCACTTCCCACACCGCGGCGAAGTGTTGCTCCAGTGCCTCTTTACTGTGTAGCGCCAGTTCGTTCTGCATCATCAGGCCGGAGAGCGACAGCCCGGTTTCGCGGCAGTGACGCTGCAGGTCGGCGGCGTTTTTATAGGGGTAAGGGACGGCCACCGGCGCGTCGGTGGTCTGGCCGAAGTGCACTTCATCGACGATAAAGCCGCCGCCGATGGAGTAGTACGTCTGGCTGTAGAGCACCTGGTCGCCGGCCAGGGCGGTGATGCGCATGCCGTTCTCATGCAGCGACAGGTTGTCGGCATGGAAATTCATGCACTGATCGACCGGGAAGTCCACTTCGTGCTGGCCGTTGGCCAGCATCAGGCGACCATGGGTGTTAACGTCCTGAATAAATCCCGGAATGGCGTCAATGTCGACGGTGTCCGGCAGGTTGCCGGCGAGCCCCATGATAATCGCGATATCGGTATGGTGGCCTTTACCGGTCAGGGAGAGGGAGCCGTAGACGTCGACGACGACTTTGCTCACCTCGGCCAGCAGGCCGCGCGCGATCAGGTCGTCAGTAAATTGTTTGCCCGCTTTCATCGGTCCAACGGTATGGGAGCTGGAAGGGCCAATGCCGATTTTAAAGATATCGAATACGCTGATCATATGTATTCCCGTGCTGTCGGAAAGCGCGCCGCCGTTCAGCGGCGCGGGGGGAGGTGTTGACTGAATTAGCTGAACAGCGAGTAGAAGATCGCGGAGATGGCAATCAGACCCATAATCACCACGAAGACGTTGCTGACGTGGCCGCTGTATTTACGCATCGCCGGCACTTTCTGAATCGCGTACATCGGCATCAGGAACAGGATCATCGCGATAATCGGGCCGCCCAGGGTCTCGATCATGCCGAGGATGCTCGGGTTCAGCGTCGCTACAATCCAGGTGGTAACCAGCATGAACAGCGCGGTCAGCTTGTTCAGTTTGTTGATTTCGATCGATTTGCCTTTACCGCGCAGGGACTTAATCACCATGCCATTAAAGCCTTCGCGGGCGCCAAGGTAGTGGCCGAGGAAGGATTTGGTGATGGCGATCATCGCGATGATCGGCGCCATCCAGGCAATGATTGGCGCGTTAAAGTGGTTCGCCAGGTAAGACAGAATCGAGATGTTCTGCTCTTTCGCCGCCGCCAGGTCTGCCGGAGAGAGGCTCAGGACGCAGCTGAAGACGAAGAACATCACGGTCAGCACCATCATGATGTGGGCGCGAGCCAGGATGCTGGAGCATTTTTTCTCGGCGCCTTCGCCGTACTCTTCACGCTTGGCAACCGCGAAGGAGGAGATGATCGGCGAGTGGTTGAAAGAGAAGACCATTACCGGGATCGCCAGCCACAGGGTCATCAGCAGGCCGTTGCCGGTGACGGAGGCGCCGCTCAGGGAGAGGGTCTCCAGCGCCGCGCCGTTCCACTGCGGGATCAGGTACAGCGCCAACACCATCAGGGCGATAACGAACGGGAACACCAGCACGCTCATCGCTTTTACAATCATCTGCTCACCGAAACGCACGATAGTCATCATGCCGACGATCAGGATCAGCGACAGAATAGCGCGCGGCGGCGGCGTCATGTGCAGCTGGTGCGCCATGAAGCTTTCGACGGTATTGGTGATCGCCACGCTGTAGACCAACAGGATTGGATAGATAGCGAAGAAGTAGAGCAGGGTAATCAGCTTACCTGCGCCTACGCCGAAGTGTTCTTCAACCACTTCAGTAATGTCTTCGCCCGGGTTTTTGCCGGAGAGCACGAAGCGGGTCATACCGCGGTGGGCGAAGAAGGTCATCGGGAAGGCCAGAATCGCCATGATAATCAGGGGGATCATGCCGCCGACGCCGGCGTTGATCGGCAGGAACAAGACGCCCGCGCCGATCGCTGTACCGTACAGGCCCAGCATCCACATGGTGTCGGTTTTACGCCATCCGCTGCGGGTTTCGCCCGAAACGATGGTGCTGGTTTGAGTGGTTTCCATCTGTATCTCCTGGAGGAATCAACAAAATCTAATGAACAAATACAATTGCGTAACACGAAATTCGTTTAATTACGGTTTTTTTAGAAATTTTCTCCGTAATAATTGGGCCGGAAAGATACATTTATATGGTTTATGCATCAGTGATCGCGATCTCAAATGCAATAATCCACTTTCAATGTGCGTATTTTTAGTCCAACAGCCTGTTTCTGGTGATCAGCCAGCGATTTGTGGCGCGCAGGCTACCATTTGCAGCATATGAGATAAAAGCGGGGCGGCGTAATAACGAGGGATTTACTGTAAAAAAGAGAAGTGGTCGACGTTTTTGCGCTTAAAACCATTTTTTGCAGTGATAATTGTCGCAGTTTTTACTAACGCAAACGATTGGCTATGTAAAAACAATTCAGGTGTTTGATTAGTCACAGAAAGGTTTTTGGCGCGTTTTGGAAGTCAGAGAAAGCGTGCCCGCCGGGGCAACAGGCGCTGCCCCGGCGGGACGGAAATCAGGCGATGATTTCGTAGCAGGGAATATAGGCGGTACCGCCAGGAAGCTTCATGCGGTGCTGGGCGACGAAGCCCTGCAGCAGATCGTCCATGCGGCGCATCATCTCCGGGTCGCCGTGCAGCTTGTATGGACCGTACTGCTCGATGGCCTGGATGCCCACCTCTTTGACGTTACCTGCGACAATGCCGGAGAAGGCGCGGCGCAGGTCGGCGGCCAGCACTTCCACCGGCTGGTCCGGGGAGAGTTTGAGGTTGGCCATGTTTTCATGGGTCGGATCAAACGGCATCTGCAGGTCCGGCGAGATACGAATCGACCAGTTGAAGCTGTAGGCGTCGTCGGTCTCGCGACGGCTCTCTTTCACCAGCGGCATCGCTTTTTTCATCTGCCGCGCCACTTCCGCCGGGTCGTCGATGATGATCCGGTAGTGGCGACGGGCGGATTCGCCCAGGGTATGGGTGATAAATTCGTCCAGCACGCGGAAGTAGTCAGCGCTCTCTTTCGGTCCGGTGAGGATCAGCGGCAGCACCTGCGCTTTGTTATCCGGATGCATCAGAATACCCAGCAGGTAGAGCAGTTCTTCGGCGGTGCCGACGCCGCCCGGGAAGATGATGATCCCGTGGGCGATGCGCACGAAGGCCTCCAGACGCTTTTCGATGTCCGGCATGATGATCAGTTCATTGACCAGCGGGTTTGGCGGTTCTGCGGCGATAATGGACGGTTCGGTCATGCCGATAAAGCGGCTGTCTTTGTAGCGCTGCTGCGCGTGGCCGACGGCGGCGCCTTTCATCGGCGCTTCCATCGCGCCAGGCCCGCAGCCGGTGCAGATATTCAGTTCCCGCAGTCCCAGCTGCGTACCGACGCGGCGGGCGTAGAGATATTCGTTTTCGTTGATCGAGTGGCCGCCCCAGCAGACGATCATGTTCGGCGCTTCGCCGACGTGTAGCGCGCGGGCGTTGCGCAGGATCGAGAACACCAGGTTGGTGATATGGACCGAACTTTCGAGATCGAGGTTCGGGAAGCGAACGGTATTGTGGATCTGGCCGTACACGAAGAGGATGTCGCGCAGTACGGCGAACAGGTTGGCCTGCAGGGAACGAATAATGCGCCCGTCAACGAAGGCGTCTTCCGGCGGGTTGATCAGTTCCAGCTTCACGCCGCGTTCGCGACGTAGCACGTTAATATCGAAATTTTCAAAACGGGACAGGAGCTCCTTGCTGTTATCGGTCAGGCTCCCCGAGTTGAGCACAGCAAGCGAGCAGTTGCGAAACAGTTGATACAGGTCGCTGCTGGCGGTGCGCTTAAGCATATCCACTTCCAGCTGCGACAGCATATCCATTGAACCAAGCGGGCTAACATGTGTAATCAAGTGAACTCCTTACAGGACGCTTATGGTCTTCCTGTGATTACAATAGCCCTGCGAGCGGCGTTTTCACAACCTTGCGCGCGCCTAAACGCACGCAAATTGTGAAAATGTTTATTATTGTCGGGCGAGGCGGCCGGTGGCAGGGGAAAAGTCGCCGTTGCTGCGCCAGGGGTTGATATCCAGACCACCGCGTCGCGTATAGCGGGCGTAAACGGAAAGCGATTCCGGCTGGCAGAAACGGAGAATATCGTTAAAGATGCGCTCGACGCATTGCTCATGGAATTCGTTATGGTGGCGGAACGAAACCAGATAGCGCAGGAGCTGCTCGCGGTCGATTTTCGCCCCACGATACTGGATCTGCACCGAGCCCCAGTCCGGCTGGTGGGTGATCAGGCAGTTGGACTTCAGCAGATGGCTGACCAGCGTCTCTTCCACGATTTTGCCGCTGGCGGCGCCCTGCAGGTAGTCGGCGCTGAACTGATAGTTATCGATCTCGATATCCTGATCGTCGATGCAGGCGCCGTGCAGGTGGGCAATCGGCTGGCCTTCCAGTTCATCCAGCCGATACAGCGACACCTTGACCTCGCCCTGCGCGCAGGCGCTCAGATCGCGGGTTAGCGTCTCTTCAACCTCCTGCCAGCTGGCGAAACGCGTCTGGTTGAAGCTGTTGAGATAGAGCTTAAAGCTTTTTGATTCCACCAGATTGACGGTGGTGTCGGGCAGTTCGACGTGGCCGACGGCCACCTGCGGCAGGCCTTTGCCGTTCAGCCAGGAGAGTTCGTAGAGCGTCCAGATATCGGCGCCGTGAAACGGCAGGTTGTCGGCATGCAGGCCAAGCGGGTCGCGGTTAAGGCTGCGCGGAACGCCCTGCAGCAGCGAGGCGTCATAGGTATCGCGGTAATCGGTTGATTTACCGAGCGTCAGGCCGGCCAGCGCCTGATGATTATCGTAAGAAGACATGTTTCACCATAGTAAAGCGGGTACACTATTACCCCAGTGTATCCTGTCTAACGTGAAGAGAGAAACCGGTGGACCATCAGACCGCAGAAGCGCTGCATGCTTTTACCCAACGTTATTGCGCCGCCTGGCAGCAGCAGCGCCACAGCCTGCCGCGCAGTGAAGAGCTTTACGGCGTCCCGTCGCCTTGCGTCGTCGACACCCAGGACGAGGCCGTTTTCTGGCAGCCGCAGCCGTTTTCGCTGGCGCAAAATATCAGTGCGGTTGAACGCGCCCTGGATATTGTGGTACAACAGCCGCTTCATTCTTATTATACCACTCAGTTTGCCGGCGATATGACCGGCCGGTTCGCCGGCGAAACGCTCACGCTGCTGCAGACCTGGAGTGAAGAGGATTTCCAGCGGGTGCAGGAAAACCTCATCGGGCACCTGGTGGTGCAGAAGCGGCTGAAGCTGGCGCCGACGCTGTTCATCGCTACCCTCGAGAGTGAACTGGATGTCATTTCCGTCTGTAATCTCAGCGGTGAAGTCGTCAAAGAGACCCTCGGCACCGCCAAACGCCTCACCCTTTCCCCCTCGCTTGCGGGTTTCCTCAACCAGCTTGAGCCGGTGCTGTAATCCAGTCTGCCTGGTCATTTGTGAGAAATCTCTTACAAAACCTGTAAGAGATCATCATCATTTAAGGCAAATTTAATCCAATCTTTTTTTGTTAAGTTATTGGTATTAAATTAGATCTTAATTTTTTCGTCCTTTTGAGTGGGGACTAATCTTAAGAGATTGTCTCAAGAAGGGTTGTAAGAAGAGGCAGAATCAGTGATCCTATGTCTGTCGACAGGAAGTCGCGAAATGAAGCGAACATCAGGATGATGGCGCTTCTGCAGGACCCGCCAGGATGGCGTTGCAAGGACAGGCTTCAGGATGAAGCAAGGATAACGCAGGATCGCGTAATGGACACCTCCAGGATGGAGAATGAGAGCCGCTCAGGATGAACGGTGGATCAGGAAGATCGGGACAAACTTAAGGATAAGTCATTTCACATCGGGGTGGTGTGAAAGCAGGATGCGCGAGTTTATGGATGAACATGGTCAGGAGACCTCAGGAAAAGTTTTCAAGGACGAGCAGGGAGCACCAATGTAGCGGGAATGCTGCAAAACGAACCGGGAGCACTGTTTATACAGTGCTCCCTTTTTTTATTTCTCCTGCGGATTTGCTATCCTGCGCCCGGTTTTTAACTCATCGAGGTTTCCCCCATGACTCTTCACGATAGCGTGCGCGATCGCCTGCGCGCCATTGAAGCCCTGCTGCGCGAAACAGAGCACTGGCAGGAGACGGCGCCGGACAGCAGCGCCTTCGCCAGCGATAAGCCGTTTTGCCTGGATACCCTGGAGCCGCTGGAGTGGCTGCAGTGGGTCCTGATCCCGCGTATGCATCAGCTGCTGGAGAGCGGCCAGCCGCTGCCGCAAAATTTCGCCGTTGCGCCGTATTACGAAATGGCGCTGGATCAAGCCCACCCGGTTCGCGAATCCATGCTGGCGGAGCTGCTGCTGCTGGACGCGCTGTTTGCCGGTGAGCAGGCCTGATGCTGGAGATAATCTACCAGGACGACTGGCTGGTGGCGGTCAACAAACCGTCGGGCTGGCTGGTGCACCGCAGCTGGCTCGATCGCGATGAGAAAGTGGTGGTGATGCAGACCGTGCGCGACCAGATCGGTCAGCACGTTTTTACCGCCCATCGCCTCGACCGGCCCACCTCCGGCGTCCTGCTCATGGGACTGTCAAGCGAGGCGGGTCGGCTGCTGGCGCAGCAGTTCGAGCAGCATCAGATCCAGAAGCGCTACCATGCGATCGTCCGCGGCTGGCTGATGGAAGAGGCGCTGCTCGATTATCCGCTGGTGGAAGAGCTGGATAAAATCGCCGATAAGTTCGCCCGCGAAGATAAAGGCCCGCAGCCGGCGGTGACCCATTATCGTGGTCTGGCGACGGTAGAGATGCCGGTCGCTACCGGGCGTTATCCCACCACGCGCTACGGGCTGGTGGAACTGGAGCCGAAAACCGGCCGCAAGCACCAGCTGCGCCGCCATCTGGCCCACCTGCGTCATCCGATCCTTGGCGACAGCAAGCACGGCGATCTGCGGCAAAACCGCAGCGCCGCGGAGCATTTCGGCTGCCACCGCCTGATGCTGCACGCCAGCGAACTGTCGTTAAATCATCCCTTTACCGGTGAGCCGCTGACCCTGCGCGCCGGTTTTGACGACGTCTGGATGCGTGCGCTGTCGCAGTTTGGCTGGCGCGGGCTTCTCCCGCTAAATGAAAGGGTTGAGTTTGCCGACGACTGCGGTCAGGATGAAGAGAATAAGGACAATCCTGGGAGATAATAGCATGGCGGAAGTCGGAATTTTTGTCGGCACCATGTACGGCAACTCGCTGCTGGTTGCGGAAGAAGCAGAAGCGATCCTCAGCGGACTGGGACACAAGGCTACCGTGTATGAGGATCCGCAGGTCAACGACTGGGAATCCTATACGGGGAAGTATGTGCTGGTGGTCACCTCCACCACCGGGCAGGGCGATCTGCCGGACAGCATCGTCCCGCTGTATGAGGGCATCAAAGATATGTATCAACCTCACCTGCGTTACGGCATTATCGCGCTGGGCGACAGCACCTACGCCAACTTTTGCGGCGGCGGCCTGAAGTTCGATCAGCTACTGCAGGAGCAGGGCGCGAAGCGCATCGGCGAGATGCTGAAGATTGACGCCAGCGAAGATCCGGAGCCGGAGAGCGTCTCTAATCCATGGGTTGAGCAGTGGGCTAC
The DNA here is from genome assembly GCF_021869705.1 of Klebsiella sp. PCX. NCBI lineage: Bacteria > Pseudomonadati > Pseudomonadota > Gammaproteobacteria > Enterobacterales > Enterobacteriaceae > Klebsiella > Klebsiella sp. PCX. Next base: position 4,115,295 of record NZ_CP091527.1, on the reverse strand, counting down.
CCTGCTAGAATAAAAGCGCTGCCCTCTCCCTACGCAGAGGGCGCCCTTTCAAGCTGTCGCGGCCAGATACGCGGACAGCAAAAGTGTAGCCCTTTTCGGGCCGCACGCCTTCAGGCAAATGCACAATATCCTTAGCAATATCATGGGTTAAGCTAGCCAGTTTCACCGCGTCAAGAGAGGTATTTCACACTCCGGCTCTTTTTGCTGCCCTTTTGACCACCCGCGGCGCTGGTTTTTCATTTCCGTGAACTTCCCCCCATTCTTTCAGGCATAGGCCATAAACCACCTGCAATAGCGGCGTAAAAGCTGTGTAGATGCACGGTGAGCCGCGGTGTGCCTCTTCATATACTGCTCCAGCCAGTGACAAATGCAGTGCCAGATATAACGACAACTATCAAAACACGACCACGTCATTCTGATTACCCTACAGGTTGTGCTGTTCAGAATGAACGTAGCTAAACGCTATGATTCAGGAGTACAACAATGAGTTCATTAAGTCAGGCGGCGACGGCGGCTGAAAAGCGCACCAATGCCCGCTACTGGATAGTGGTGATGCTGTTTATCGTCACCTCTTTTAACTATGGCGACCGGGCGACGCTGTCGATCGCCGGTTCGGAAATGGCCAAAGATATCGGCCTGGATCCGGTGGGGATGGGGTATGTCTTCTCCGCGTTCTCATGGGCTTATGTCATCGGCCAGATCCCGGGCGGCTGGCTGCTCGACCGTTTCGGTTCGAAGCGCGTCTATTTCTGGTCGATCTTCATCTGGTCGATGTTTACCCTGCTGCAGGGCTTCGTCGACATCTTCAGCGGCTTTGGCATTATCGTCGCGCTGTTTACCCTGCGTTTCCTCGTTGGCCTGGCCGAATCGCCGTCGTTCCCGGGTAACAGCCGTATCGTGGCCGCCTGGTTCCCGGCGCAGGAGCGCGGCACGGCGGTGGCGATCTTCAACTCCGCTCAGTACTTTGCCACCGTTATCTTCGCGCCGATCATGGGCTGGCTGACGCATGAGGTGGGTTGGTCGCACGTCTTCTTCTTTATGGGCGGCCTGGGGATTGTGATTAGCTTTGTCTGGCTGAAAGTGATCCACGATCCGAACAACCATCCGGGAGTAAACAAGAAGGAACTGGAATATATCGCCGAAGGCGGCGCCCTGATCAACATGGATCAAAAGAGCAGCGCGCAGAAGGTGCCGTTCAGCGTCAAAATGGGCCAAATCAAGCAGCTGATCGGATCGCGGATGATGATCGGCATCTATATCGGTCAGTACTGCATTAACGCCCTGACCTATTTCTTTATTACCTGGTTCCCGGTTTACCTGGTGCAGGCGCGCGGCATGTCGATCCTCAAAGCGGGGTTTGTCGCCTCCGTTCCGGCGGTGTGCGGGTTCGTCGGCGGGGTGCTGGGCGGGGTGATCTCTGACTGGTTAATGCGCCGCACCGGCTCGCTGAACATTGCCCGCAAAACGCCGATAGTACTGGGGATGCTGCTCTCCATGACCATGCTGATGTGTAACTATGTCAACGTGGAGTGGATGGTGATTGGCTTTATGGCGATGGCCTTCTTCGGCAAAGGGATCGGCGCGCTTGGCTGGGCGGTGATGGCGGATACCGCGCCGAAAGAGATTAGCGGTCTTTCCGGCGGCCTGTTCAACATGTTCGGCAATATCTCCGGTATCGTCACCCCGATCGCTATCGGCTATATCGTCGGCACCACCGGCTCGTTCAACGGGGCGCTGGTTTACGTCGGCATCCATGCCCTGGTGGCAGTGCTGAGCTACCTGGTGCTGGTGGGCGACATCAAACGTATTGAACTGAAACCTGTAGCGGGACGTTAATCATGACTACCCAATCCAGCCCGATTATTACAGAGATGAAGGTCATTCCGGTGGCCGGACACGACAGCATGCTGCTGAACATCGGTGGGGCGCATAACGCCTGGTTTACCCGCAATATCGTGGTGTTGACCGATAACGCCGGCAACACCGGCGTGGGCGAAGCCCCTGGCGGTGAGGTTATCTACCAGACGCTGCTGGCGGCGATCCCGCAGGTGGTAGGTCAGGAGGTCGCCAGGCTGAATCGCGTGGTGCAGCAGGTACACAAAGGCAATCAGGCGGCGGATTTCGACACCTTTGGCAAAGGGGCGTGGACCTTTGAACTGAAAGTCAACGCGGTAGCGGCGCTGGAGGCCGCGCTGCTCGATCTGCTCGGCAAAGTGCTCAATGTGCCGGTCTGCGAGCTGCTGGGGCCGGGCAAGCAGCGTGATGCCGTCACCGTGCTGGGCTACCTGTTCTATATCGGCGATCGGCAGAAAACCGACCTTGGTTATCTGGACCATACGCCGGGCGATCACGAATGGTATCGCCTGCGCCACCAGCAGGCGTTGAGCAGCGAAGCGGTGGTGCGCCTGGCGGAAGCCGCTCAGGATCGCTACGGTTTCAAAGACTTTAAGCTGAAGGGCGGCGTGCTGCCCGGCGAGCAGGAAATTGACACCGCCCGGGCGCTGAAAAAGCGCTTTCCGGATGCGCGCATCACCGTCGATCCTAACGGCGCCTGGCTGCTGGATGAGGCGATCGCCCTGTGCAAAGGGCTGCAGGATGTTCTGACCTACGCCGAAGATCCGTGCGGCGCCGAGCAGGGTTTTTCCGGCCGGGAGGTGATGGCCGAGTTCCGCCGCGCCACCGGGCTACCGGTCGCCACCAATATGATCGCCACTAACTGGCGCGAGATGGGTCATGCGGTGATGCTCAACGCCGTCGATATTCCGCTGGCGGACCCGCACTTCTGGACGCTCTCTGGCGCGGTACGAGTGGCGCAGCTGTGCGACGAATGGGGGCTGACCTGGGGCTGCCATTCCAACAACCATTTTGATATTTCCCTGGCGATGTTTACCCACGTCGGCGCCGCGGCGCCGGGTCAGCCCACCGCCATCGACACCCACTGGATCTGGCAGGAAGGCGAGGCGCGCCTGACCAAAAATCCGCTGCAGATTATTAACGGCAAGATTGCCGTGCCAGACGCGCCGGGACTCGGCGTGGAACTTGACTGGGAGCAGGTGCGCAAAGCCCATGAGGCCTATAAAGCGCTGCCGGGCGGCGCACGCAACGACGCGGGCCCGATGCAGTACCTGATCCCCGGCTGGACATTCGACCGCAAACGTCCCGTTTTCGGCCGCCACTAAATTACAAAAGGATGATGCTATGACGACTTTCTCTTCCACGCCCGTTGTCACCACCATGCAGGTGATCCCGGTTGCCGGCCATGACAGTATGCTGATGAATCTGAGCGGGGCCCACGCTCCGTACTTCACCCGCAATATCGTGATTATCAAAGATAACGCCGGCCATACCGGCGTCGGTGAAATTCCGGGGGGCGAAAAAATTCGCCAGACTCTGGAGGATGCCATTCCGCTGGTGGTGGGCAAAACGCTGGGCGAGTATAAAAACGTGCTCGGTGCGGTGCGCAATCAGTTCGCCGACCGTGACGCCGGCGGCCGCGGCCTGCAGACCTTTGACCTGCGCACCACCATTCACGTGGTGACCGGAATCGAAGCGGCGCTGCTGGACCTGCTGGGTCAGCACCTTGGGGTCAACGTCGCCTCGCTGCTCGGCGATGGACAACAGCGCAGCGAAGTTGAAATGCTGGGCTACCTGTTCTTTATCGGTAACCGCCACGCCACGCCGCTGGCCTATCAGAGCCAGCCGGATGAACAATGCGAGTGGTATCGCCTGCGCCATGAAGAGGCGATGACGCCGGATGCGGTGGTCCGCCTCGCGGAAGCGGCGTATGAAAAATATGGCTTCAACGACTTTAAGCTGAAGGGCGGCGTGCTGGCCGGTTTTGAAGAAGCCGAAGCGATCAGCGCCCTGGCGAAGCGCTTCCCGAATGCCCGCGTGACCCTCGATCCGAACGGCGCCTGGCTGCTTGAAGAAGCCATTCAGATTGGCAAGCAGCTGAAGGGAGTACTGGCCTATGCGGAGGATCCGTGCGGCGCTGAGCAGGGCTTCTCCGGCCGCGAAGTGATGGCGGAGTTCCGTCGCGCGACGGGCCTGCCGACCGCCACCAATATGATCGCCACCGACTGGCGGCAGATGGGCCATACGCTCTCCCTGCAGTCGGTGGATATCCCGCTGGCGGACCCGCACTTCTGGACCATGCAGGGATCGGTTCGCGTGGCGCAGATGTGCCATGAGTTTGGCCTGACCTGGGGTTCGCACTCTAATAACCACTTCGACGTGTCGCTGGCGATGTTCACCCACGTTGCGGCTGCGGCGCCGGGCAAGATCACCGCTATCGATACCCACTGGATCTGGCAGGAGGGCAATCAGCGTCTGACCAAACAACCGTTTGAAATTAAAGGCGGAATGGTGCAGGTGCCGAGCACGCCGGGTCTGGGGGTTGAGCTGGATATGGACCGCGTAATGCAGGCAAATGAGCTATATAAGAAACATGGCCTTGGCGCCCGCGACGATGCGATGGCGATGCAGTACCTGATCCCGGGCTGGACCTTTGACAACAAGCGTCCATGCATGGTGCGCTAAAAGGCCGCCGGCCTCTGCGGGGGCCGGCATTGCGCGATAGCCACAAGGGTTAGCTCAGAGTAAGGACTGCAGATGAAAATAGTGATCGCACCGGATTCCTGGAAGGAGAGCCTGAGCGCGCTGGAAGTAGCCAGTGCGATAGAGCAAGGCTTTCGCGAGATTTATCCTGACGCGGAATATGTCAGGCTGCCGGTTGCCGACGGCGGGGAAGGGACGGTGGAAGCCATGGTGGCGGCGACCGGCGGGCATCAGGTTCCGCTGACGGTGACCGGGCCGCTGGGGGAGCCGGTAGAGGCATTTTATGGGCTGTCCGGCGATCGCCAGTGCGCCTTTATCGAAATGGCGGCGGCCAGCGGGCTGGAAAGCGTTCCCCCGGCGCAGCGTAACCCGCTGCTGACCACCTCCTGGGGCACCGGGGAGCTCATCCGCCATGCGCTGGACGCTGGTGTGCGGCAGATCATTATTGGCATTGGCGGCAGCGCGACCAATGACGGCGGCGCCGGCATGGCGCAGGCGCTGGGGGCGAAACTGCTGACCGCCGACGGTCAGCAGATCGCGCCAGGGGGCGGTGCGCTGGAGACGCTGGCGCGCATCGATCTTAGCGAGCTGGATCCACGGCTGGCAGATTGTCGGATTGAAGTGGCCTGCGACGTTACCAACCCGTTGACCGGCCCGCAGGGCGCCAGCGCGGTATTCGGCCCGCAAAAAGGGGCGACGGCGCAGATGATTGACCGGCTTGACAGCGGCCTGCGGCACTATGCCCGGATCATCGCCCGTGATTTAGATTGCGACGTGCTGAGCCTGGAAGGCGGCGGCGCGGCGGGTGGGATGGGCGCGGCGCTGTATGCGTTTTGCGGCGCTCAGCTGCGCCCGGGCATTGAGATTGTCACCGATGCGCTGCAGCTGGCGGAGCGGGTGGCGGATGCTGATTTAGTGATCACCGGGGAAGGGCGTATCGACAGTCAGACTATCCACGGTAAGGTGCCGGTGGGGGTGGCCCGGGTGGCGAAGCGATTTAACGTACCGGTGATCGGGATTGCCGGCAGCCTGACCGCCGATGTCGGCGTCGTGCATCAGCACGGGCTGGATGCGGTATTCAGCGTGTTGTACACCATCTGCACTCTGGATGAAGCGCTGGCCAATGCCGCCGCCAATCTGCGGATGACGGCGCGAAACGTCGCCGCGGTTTTGCAGATGGGCGGTAAGCTGTAATTGAGGGATCCCGGCTGGCGCGGCTTCCCGGGAATGTCTCAGCGATGTTGAGGCCGCCAGCACCGCCAGTTTCAGCAGCGCAAGTGGGTAAATTTACGGCAGGCCGCACAGACCGTAGGCCGGGCAAGGCACCGCTGCCGCCCGGCGCAAAAGCGGCTCTCTTCCCACAACACGGCCCGAAGGCCTATACCTGGCGAGCCGGGTGCAGGCCGGGAAGCCCTGCGGTTTTAGACGCCCATCCGGCACGATTCGCGCGCCACATTGTCCATCTCATCTAACAGCTCAAGCAGCTCCGGCTCCAGATCCTCGGCGGCGGTGCCTGCGCGCAGCTGGCTCTCCAGGGTGTGGCACAGCTTTTTCAGCCGCGGCACGCCGCTGTAGCTGCAGCTGCCATGCAGTTTGTGGATCAGATCCACCAGCCCTTCCGGCTGCTCGCCAACCAGTTGCTCTTCCACTTTGTTACGTACCTCCGGCATAAAAGCGATCAGCATCTGCAGCATCTCCCTCGCCAGATCTGGCTTCATCGCCGCCTGGCGCAGCGCCAGCTGCCAGTCGAGCGTCTGGTTATGGTCGATTACCGGCTCTGTGGGCGGTATCGCCGCCGGGGCGATGCTGTGTACTCCGGGCTGATAGCGCAGCAGCAGGGCGTGCAGTTTCTCTTCTTCGATCGGCTTCGCCAGATAGTCGTTCATGCCGGCGCTCAGGAGCTTCTCGCGCTGGCCCTCCAGGGCGTGCGCGGTGACGGCGATAACCGGCGTTAGCTGGTGATGCGGCAGATGATGGATAAGCTCACAAGCGCGGATGCCGTCCATATCCGGCATCTGAATATCCATCAGGATCAGATCCATCTGCAGTTGCTTGGCCTTGTCCACCGCCTGCTGGCCGCTGTCGCAGAGGATCACCTGCTGCACAAGGTCATCCAGCAGGGCGCCAATGAGCTTCAGGTTTGCCGGGTTGTCGTCGACGGCCATCACGGTCATCGGCAGCTTATGGCTGTCGGCCTGCGTCAACGGCGCGGAGGCTGTCGCATGATTGGTGGCCACCAGCGCTGGCAGTAAACGGGTAGTGGTGAGCGGTTTCAACAGGCAGGCGGCGACGCCATCGCGTTTCAGGGCTTCGGCGCTAACCTGGGCATGACACGGCAGAGCCAGCAGTACGTTGTCTGACATCGCGCAGGCTTTGGCTAATTTTTCCCGGTGCGGTGACAAATCGCGCATTGAGACCGGGATACCGACCAGCAGAATGTCGTACTGGGCTTCCGCCAGCGAGGAGAAGGTGGGGCTGTAGATCACCTCCAGCGGCGTGGCGGCCAGCATCTCCAGCGTGCACTGCGCCGCCGTTGCGTTGGCTTCCACATAGGCCAGACGCTTGCCCGCCAGCCCGTCGGTATTCAGCATATCCGGGATGGCGTTCGGGTTGAGATCGAGGTTGATATGGAACCAGAAGGTGGAGCCGCGGTTCGGCTGACTGTGAAACGAGATATCGCCGCCCATCTCCTTGACCAGACGCTGGGTGATCACCAGCCCGAGCCCGGTGCCGCCGTGGCGGCGTGAAATACTGGCATCGGCCTGACGGAAGGCCTGGAACAGCCGGGACTGATCGCGCTCGGGGATGCCGATGCCGGTATCGTGGATCTGAATTTCGATCTGCACCCGCGAATTACTGATGGCCCGCTGCTCCACCAGCACGTCGATATTACCGTGCTCGGTAAATTTGATGGCGTTGCCCACGAGGTTGGTCACAATCTGCTGCAGACGCAGCGGGTCGCCGATGACGTTATCCGGCACGTTGTTCTTAATGTTCAGCGTCAGCTCCAGCCCCTTATCATGCGCGGAATGCGCCAGCAGGGTGACCACCTCATCAAGCGAGGTGCGCAGCAGGAACGGAATACTCTCCAGGATCAGTTTCCCCGCCTCCAGCTTGGAAAAGTCGAGCACGTCGTTGATGATCGCCAGCAGATTATTGGCCGAGCGTTCGATGGTGGTCAGGTGGTCGCGCTGCGTGGCGTTGAGATCGGTTTTCAGCGTCAGGCGGGTAAAGCCGATCACCCCATTGAGCGGGGTGCGCAGTTCGTGGGACATATTGGCCAGGAATTCAGACTTAATGCGCGCCGCCTCCTGGGCGCGCTTTTTCGCCAGGTCCAGTTCGACGTTCTGAATCTCCATCTGCTCAAGGGTTTCCCGCAGATCGGAGGTGGCCTGGTCGACGTTGTGCTGCATCTCCTCATGGTACGCCGCCAGCGACATGGCCATCGAGTTGATGCCGTTTTTCAGCATATCCAGCTCGCCGAGCATAAAGCCCTCGACCCGACTGTCCAGCTGCCCACGGCGGATGCGGTCGACGGTATTGACCATATTGCGGATAGGGCCGGTGACGTCGCGCATCAGGCGCCAGCCGAAGATCAGCGCAATGCCGATGCAGAACAGCATCATCACGCTGGAGATGAAAATCTCTTTGTACTGCTGCAGGCGGACCGATTTCAGATCCAGCTCCAGCGCGACGTAGCCCAGCATATTGCCCGGCATTTTGGCATCGGATTCGGGGGATTCATCCGGCGAATAACTTTCCGAGACGATCGGCGTGCGCAGGATCATCATGTCGCCGTCGCGGATGACGCTGAGACGACGGGGAAACGCCTCGCCTTTTGGGATCTGCAGGTCGCTGGGGTTGAGCTGGTAATTGGAGGTGACAAACAGGCGGTTATGCGAATCGTACACCGAGATGGCCCGCACGATCTCCGAGTGGCGACGATGCAGAACGCTGATCAACTGGCCGATGGATTCGCGGTTTTGCAGATTCATGCCATATTCGCTGGAGACCGCCAGCGGCTCAATAATGCTGGTGCCGGCGTCCTCCAGCTGACGTTGCAGGTCGTTATAACGGTGAGCGACAAAGAAAACACTGAGCAACAGCCCTATCAGGACGGTTGGCGCCAGAATCAGAATCATCATGCGAGCACGCAGGCTGTAGTTGGTCATGCGGTTCCATTATGGGAGAATATAGACATCATCGTTCGGTGCGCGTCGGTGCGCTTCGCGGCGCTGCCGCTCTGAACGAGCTCGTTTTATTTGATTGAGACAACTCTCTACGATGGCGCAATTCTACTCTGCAAAACGGCGTGTGACGACGCGCCAGATCATAACCGTTACAGTCAACGACCTCGATCCCTTTGGCCAGGGCGTGGCCCGCCACCAGGGGAAAGCGCTGTTCGTCGGCGGCGTGCTGCCGCAGGAGCAGGCTGAGGTGGTGCTGGTGGAAGACAAAAAGCAGTACGCCCGCGCCCAGGTGAAACGCCGTCTGACCGACAGCCCGCAGCGCCAGGCGCCGCGCTGCCCCCATTTTGGCGTTTGCGGCGGCTGCCAACAGCAGCATGCCAGCATCACGCTTCAGCAGCAAAGTAAACGCGCCGCGCTGGCGCGCCTGATGAAGCGCGAGGTGGATGAGATCATCGCCGGCGAGCCGTGGGGCTATCGCCGTCGCGCGCGCTTAAGCTTGAATTATCAGCCAAAGACCCAACAATTGCAGATGGGTTTTCGTCAGGCCAGCGACAAAGCGATCGTCGAGGTGGTGCAGTGCCCTGTTTTGGTGCCCCAACTTGAGGCGCTGCTGCCCGCCGTGCGCGAGTGCTTAAGCGCGCTGAGCGCATTACGCTGCCTTGGCCACGTCGAGCTGGTGCTGGCGGACAACGGCCCACTAATGGTGCTGCGCCATACCGCTGCGCTGCCGGCCGCTGACAGGGAAAAACTGGAACGTTTTTCGCAAACTCACGGTCTTTCCCTGTACCTCGCGCCGCAAAGCGAGATACTGGAACATATTCACGGCGAAGCGCCATGGTATACCTCAGACGGACTACGCTTAGTGTTCAGTCCGCGGGATTTTATCCAGGTCAACGACGGCGTGAATCAGCAGATGGTGCGTACCGCGCTGGCGTGGCTGGATCTGCAGCCCGAAGACCGGGTGCTGGATCTGTTCTGCGGGATGGGCAATTTTACCCTGCCGCTGGCGACTCGCGCCGCCCACGTGGTCGGGGTGGAAGGGGTGCCGGCGCTGGTGGAGAAGGGGCGGGAAAATGCCGCCCTCAATGGTTTATCCAATGTCACCTTCTTCCATGAAAATCTGGAAGAGGATGTCACCCGCCAGGCCTGGGCGAAGCACGGCTTTGATAAAGTGCTGCTGGACCCGGCCCGCGCCGGCGCGCCGGGCGTGATGCCGCATATTATAAAACTGGCGCCGCGGCGGGTGGTGTATGTTTCCTGCAACCCGGCGACGCTGGCGCGAGACAGCGAAACCCTGTTGCAGGCTGGATATCAGATTCAACGCCTGGCGATGCTGGATATGTTCCCGCATACCGGTCATCTGGAATCAATGGTGTTGTTTGAGCGCAGGCTTACATAAGGTCATTCACAACGTCGCAGAAGTGCCGCCCCGGCCATCAATGCTGACGCGACCTGCAGGATGACATGTAGAAAGTTGAGGCTTGCCGACTTCGGCAGGCCGGTCCCTTAAGGAGAGGACAATGGTTGCGGTAAGAAGTGCACATCTTAATAAAGCTGGTGAATTTGACCCGAAGAAATGGATCGCGAGTCTGGGGATTTCCAGCCAGCAGTCGTGTGAGCGCTTAGCCGAAACCTGGGATTATTGTCGCGAAAAAACGCAAGGACACCCGCTGGCGGACCTGCTGCTGTGGCGGGGCGTCGAAATGGTGGAGATCCTCTCCACCCTAAGTATGGATATCGATACCCTGCGCGCGGCGCTGCTGTTCCCGCTGGCCGACAGCGAAGTCGTCAGCGAAGCGGTTATGCAGGAGAGCGTGGGTAAATCGGTCGTGACCCTGATTCACGGGGTACGGGACATGGCCGCCATCCGTCAGCTGAAAGCTACTCATACCGACTCAGTATCTTCCGAGCAGGTGGATAACATTCGCCGCATGCTGCTGGCGATGGTGGACGATTTCCGCTGCGTGGTTATCAAGCTTGCCGAACGTATCGCGCATCTGCGCGAGGTCAAGGACGCGCCGGAAGATGAGCGCGTGCTGGCGGCGAAAGAGTGCACCAATATCTATGCTCCCCTGGCGAACCGCTTAGGTATCGGCCAGCTGAAGTGGGAGCTGGAAGATTACTGCTTCCGCTACCTGCACCCGGCAGAGTACAAGCGTATTGCCAAACTGCTCCACGAACGCCGTATCGACCGCGAGCATTATATCGACGAGTTCGTCGGCCACCTGCGGGCAGAAATGAAAGCCGAAGGGGTCAAGGCCGAGGTCTATGGTCGGCCGAAGCATATCTACAGCATCTGGCGCAAAATGCAGAAAAAACACCTCGCCTTTGACGAGCTGTTTGACGTTCGCGCGGTGCGCATCGTGGCCGAGCGGTTGCAGGATTGTTATGCCGCGCTGGGGATCGTTCATACTCACTACCGTCATCTGCCGGATGAGTTCGATGATTACGTGGCCAACCCGAAACCCAACGGCTACCAGTCTATCCACACCGTGGTGCTGGGGCCGAGCGGCAAGACGGTGGAGATTCAAATCCGCACCCGGCAGATGCATGAAGACGCCGAGCTGGGCGTGGCCGCGCACTGGAAGTACAAAGAGGGCGCGGGAGCGGGTACCAGCGGCGGTCGCGGCTATGAGGACCGTATCGCCTGGCTGCGCAAGCTGATTGCCTGGCAGGAAGAGATGGCCGACTCCGGCGAAATGCTCGACGAAGTGCGCAGCCAGGTCTTTGACGACCGGGTGTATGTCTTTACGCCGAAAGGCGACGTGGTGGACCTGCCGGCGGGGTCGACGCCGCTCGATTTTGCCTACCATATCCACAGCGACGTCGGTCATCGCTGCATCGGCGCTAAAATCGGCGGCCGCATCGTGCCGTTTACCTATCAGCTGCAGATGGGCGATCAGATCGAAATTATTACCCAGAAGCAGCCGAACCCGAGCCGCGACTGGCTCAACCCTAACCTCGGCTACGTTACCACCAGCCGCGGACGCTCCAAAATTCACGCCTGGTTCCGTAAGCAGGATCGCGACAAAAACATTCTTGCCGGCCGGCAGATCCTTGACGACGAGCTGGAGCATCTGGGCATCAGCCTGAAGGATGCGGAAAAGCACCTGCTGCCGCGCTACAATTTCAATGAGCTCGATGAACTGCTGGCGGCCATCGGCGGCGGCGATATCCGCCTCAACCAGATGGTCAACTTCCTGCAGGCGCAGTTCAATAAACCGAGCGCCGCCGAGCAGGATGCGGCAGCGCTGAAGCAGCTGCAGCAGAAAACCTATGCTCCGCAGAACCGCACCAAGGATAATGGCCGGGTGGTGGTGGAAGGGGTTGGCAATCTGATGCACCATATTGCCCGCTGCTGCCAGCCGATCCCGGGCGATGAGATCGTCGGCTTTATCACTCAAGGGCGCGGGATTTCCGTGCATCGCGCCGACTGCGATCAGCTCGCTGAACTGCAGTCGCATGCCCCGGAGCGCATCGTCGATGCGGTATGGGGCGAAAGCTACTCGGCGGGATATTCGCTGGTGGTCAGGGTGGAGGCGAACGATCGCAGCGGGTTATTGCGCGATATCACCACCATCCTCGCCAATGAGAAGGTGAACGTGCTGGGCGTTGCCAGCCGCAGCGATACCCGTCAGCAGCTGGCCACCATCGATATGACCATCGAGATTTACAACCTGCAGGTGCTGGGCCGGGTGCTCGGTAAGCTGAACCAGGTGCCCGATGTGATCGACGCGCGTCGTCTGCACGGCGGTTAATTCGTCTCCAGGCCGGATAAGGCGAAGCCGCCATCCGGCAATTTCGCAACGTCGGATAAGGTCGAAAGGCCTTATCCGGCCGACTTTTTTTTGAATTTCCAGGATTGTCACATGACTCAGATTGACCGCTTGCTCGGCATTATGCGCCGCCTGCGCGACCCGGAAAACGGCTGCCCGTGGGATAAAGAGCAGACCTTTGCCACCATCGCCCCCTATACCCTCGAAGAAACCTATGAAGTGCTGGACGCTATTTCGCGAGAGGATTTTGACGACCTGCGCGGTGAGCTGGGCGATCTGCTGTTCCAGGTGGTGTTCTATGCGCAGATGGCGCAGGAAGAGGGACGTTTTAACTTTGACGATATCTGCGCCGCCATCAGCGACAAGCTGGAGCGCCGCCATCCCCATATCTTCGCTGATGCCACCGCGGGAAACAGCAGCGAAGTGCTGGCCCGCTGGGAGCAGATCAAAAGCGCGGAGCGGGCGGAAAAAGCCCAGCACTCGGCACTGGACGACATTCCGCATAGCCTGCCGGCGCTGATGCGCGCGCATAAAATCCAGCGTCGCTGCTCGGCGGTCGGTTTTGACTGGACCTCGCTGGGCCCGGTGCTCGACAAAGTGCATGAAGAAATTGATGAAGTGATGCATGAAGCGCAGCAGGCGGTGGTGGATGAAGCGAAACTGGAAGAGGAAGTGGGCGATCTGCTGTTCGCCACGGTGAATTTATCCCGCCATTTAGGGGTCAAAGCCGAGGTGGCGCTGCAAAAAGCGAACCGCAAGTTCGAGCGGCGCTTTCGCGAAGTCGAGCGCATTGTCGCCGCCCGCGGCCTGGAAATGACCGGCGTCGACCTCGATACCATGGAAGAAGTATGGCAACAGGTAAAACGCCAGGAAACTGATCTCTAACGAGTTTTCGTGATCAAGCGCGATTTGTGTGATTTTATAAATAACAAGCGCTTGATTTACGTCAAAAACATTTCGCCAAAAGCGTCTATTTTCTCTTTCCGTTATGTCGTTGAAACACCATGTAGCCTGCCTCTTCGAGTTGTTCGGGTCGCAACACAGGTGCAACTTGAAGAACGAAGGGGAGGGGAAGAATGAAAGTTTGTGGCGTCACGCATGTTCGGGTATACTACTTTCCCGTCCTGGTTATTCCATCGTTTTACCCTAACTTCTCAGGTTCAGCATGACAACGAACTATATTTTTGTGACCGGCGGGGTCGTATCCTCTCTGGGTAAAGGCATTGCCGCAGCCTCCCTGGCAGCCATTCTTGAAGCCCGTGGTCTCAACGTGACCATCATGAAACTGGATCCGTATATCAACGTCGATCCGGGCACCATGAGCCCAATCCAGCATGGGGAAGTGTTCGTTACTGAAGACGGCGCAGAAACCGATCTGGACCTGGGCCACTACGAGCGTTTCATCCGCACCAAGATGACTCGTCGCAACAACTTCACCACCGGTCGAATCTACTCCGACGTGCTGCGTAAAGAGCGCCGTGGCGACTATCTGGGCGCAACCGTACAGGTTATTCCGCACATCACCAACGCCATTAAAGAGCGCGTACTGGCTGGCGGCGAAGGCCATGACGTGGTGCTGGTGGAAATCGGCGGTACCGTAGGCGATATCGAATCCCTGCCGTTCCTCGAAGCTATTCGTCAGATGGCGGTAGAGATCGGCCGCGAGCATACCCTGTTTATGCACCTGACTTTAGTGCCGTACATGGCCGCCGCCGGTGAAGTCAAAACCAAACCGACTCAGCACTCCGTGAAAGAGCTGCTCTCCATCGGTATTCAGCCTGACATCCTGATTTGCCGCTCCGATCGCGCGGTTCCGGCCAACGAACGGGCGAAAATTGCTTTGTTCTGTAACGTTCCGGAAAAGGCTGTTATTTCTCTGAAAGACGTCGATTCCATTTATAAAATTCCAGGCCTGTTGAAATCTCAGGGGCTGGACGATTATATTTGTAAACGATTCAGCTTAACTTGTCCGGAAGCAAACCTGGCCGAATGGGAACAGGTAATCTATGAAGAAGCCAATCCGGCAGGCGAAGTCACCATCGGTATGGTTGGTAAGTACATTGAACTGCCGGACGCCTACAAGTCGGTGATTGAAGCGCTGAAACACGGTGGTCTGAAAAACCGCGTTACCGTCAACATCAAGCTGATCGATTCGCAGGATGTGGAAACGCGCGGCGTCGAAATCCTCAAGGATTTAGATGCTATCCTTATCCCGGGCGGCTTCGGCTACCGCGGTGTGGAAGGTAAGATCGCCACTGCGCGCTATGCGCGTGAGAACAATATTCCTTATCTGGGCATTTGCCTGGGTATGCAGGTTGCGCTGATTGAATTCGCGCGCAATGTAGCGGGTATGGAAAACGCCAACTCGACGGAATTTGTGCCAGACTGTAAATACCCGGTTGTGGCCCTGATTACCGAATGGCGTGACGAAGATGGCAACGTTGAAGTCCGCTCCGAGAAGAGCGATCTGGGCGGCACCATGCGCCTGGGCGCGCAGCAGTGCCAGCTGGATGAGGATTCTCTGGTACGCCAGCTGTACGGCGAGCCGACCATCACCGAGCGCCATCGTCACCGCTACGAAGTCAACAACATGTTGTTGAAACCGATTGAAGCTGCCGGTCTGCGCGTTGCGGGCCGTTCCGGGGATGATCAGTTGGTCGAGATCATCGAAGTGCCGAACCATCCGTGGTTTGTGGCCTGCCAGTTCCACCCGGAGTTTACTTCGACGCCGCGTGATGGACACCCGCTGTTTGCCGGCTTTGTGAAAGCCGCCAGCGAGTACCAGAAACGCCAGGCGAAGTAAAAAGAGTTAGAACGGCAATGCACCCATCCGGGTGCATTGTTTGTCTGGAGTTTTAGTTTAACTTGTACTGAGGAAAACCTAATGTCCAAAATCGTTAAAGTCATCGGTCGTGAAATCATCGACTCCCGTGGTAACCCGACTGTTGAAGCCGAAGTACACCTGGAAGGTGGTTTCGTCGGTATGGCAGCTGCTCCGTCAGGTGCTTCTACTGGTTCCCGCGAAGCGCTGGAACTGCGCGATGGCGACAAATCCCGTTTCCTGGGTAAAGGCGTAACCAAAGCTGTTGCTGCGGTAAACGGCCCGATCGCTCAGGCAATCCTGGGCAAAGATGCCAAAGATCAGGCTGGCATCGACAAGATCATGATCGACCTGGACGGTACTGAAAACAAATCTAACTTCGGTGCGAACGCAATCCTGGCCGTTTCTCTGGCGAACGCCAAAGCAGCTGCTGCCTCCAAAGGCCTGCCGCTGTACGCGCACATCGCTGAACTGAACGGCACTCCGGGCAAATACTCCATGCCGGTTCCGATGATGAACATCATCAACGGCGGTGAGCACGCTGACAACAACGTCGACATCCAGGAATTCATGATTCAGCCGGTTGGCGCGCCGACCCTGAAAGAAGCAGTACGCATGGGTTCTGAAGTGTTCCATCACCTGGCGAAAGTGCTGAAGTCCAAAGGCATGAACACTGCCGTTGGTGACGAAGGCGGCTACGCGCCGAACCTGGGTTCCAACGCCGAAGCGCTGGCTGTTATCGCTGAAGCGGTTAAAGCAGCAGGCTACGAGCTGGGCAAAGACATCACCCTGGCGATGGACTGCGCAGCGTCTGAATTCTACAAAGACGGTAAATACGTTCTGGCCGGCGAAGGCAACAAAGCGTTCACCTCTGAAGAGTTCACTCACTTCCTGGAAGAGCTGACCAAACAGTACCCGATCGTCTCCATCGAAGATGGCCTGGACGAATCTGACTGGGAAGGTTTCGCTTACCAGACCAAAGTACTGGGCGACAAAATCCAGCTGGTTGGTGACGACCTGTTCGTAACCAACACCAAGATCCTGAAAGAAGGCATCGAAAAAGGCATCGCTAACTCCATCCTGATCAAATTCAACCAGATCGGTTCTCTGACCGAAACTCTGGCTGCTATCAAGATGGCGAAAGACGCTGGCTACACCGCTGTCATCTCTCACCGTTCTGGCGAAACTGAAGACGCGACCATCGCCGACCTGGCTGTGGGTACCGCTGCAGGCCAGATCAAAACCGGTTCTATGAGCCGTTCTGACCGCGTTGCTAAATACAACCAGCTGATTCGTATCGAAGAAGCGCTGGGTGAGCAAGCGCCGTTCAATGGTCGTAAAGAGATCAAAGGCCAGGCTTAATCCTGTCCTGATGAAATAACCATGCCAGCCTTCGGGCTGGCATTTTTTTATACCTGCGGCCATTATTTAAAGTCGACGGCCATTTGCTGAGGGATCGACAGCCCGCGGGTGGTTTCCACGCAGCGGTCGATGTAATCGGTAAAGCGCGGCGGTTTTGGCATCCCCATGCTCAGCAGCTTGTCGTTGCTAAAGCGCACGTTCAGCGTGGCGAACGCGCCATATAAGCGCATCGCTTTCAGCATCAGTCGCTCATTGCACGGCCCAAAAATTCCTTTCAGTTCGCGACGCATTTTGACCAGCGTTTCATAACTCACCTGGGCGTACTTATCTCCCACCGGCGCCTGCTCCAGCGCCAGGGCCATCGCCCGGTCGATGTCGGCAAACTTCACGCTGTTCTCCTCACCGGCAGAGATATGCACTACCTCGCCGTGGGCCAGCGGCTGGTTAAGCAGCATCAGCAGGGCGTCGGCGCAGTAGTCCACCGGGATAACATCGATTCGGTCCTCCATCGCGCACATAAATTTCTGCAGCATCAGTCCCATGCTGAATACCCAGAAAATACTGCTGGAAGGCCGGCAGCCGTGATGAGTATGGCCCACCACAATAGAAGGGCGGGCAATGACCAGCGGTAGCGTAGGGCAGTGCTGCTGCATCAGTTGCTCGATGGCCGATTTCGAGTGGGTATATTCCACCAGATGCTCGGCGCGCTGCCGAAACTCCGCGCTCTCGGCGACCAGCGAATCCGGCTCCGGTGAGCAGGACATTGCGGTGCCGACGTGGAGAAAACGCTGCAGACCCGCCACCTGCGCCATCCGTTGCGCCAGACGCAGCGTACCCGTAACGTTAACCTTCCAGATGAGCGGGTTGCTGCCAAACGAGGCGACAGCGGCGCAGTTGAGAACATGGGTGACTTGCTCAAGCCGCGGATCGTTAAGAAAATGCTCCGGAGAGGCGAGATCGCCCAGCAGGATCTGCTGCGGTCGCAGCATCGCCAGTTTCTCCTCGGCGATGTTGAACTTACGCATGTTTTCCTTGACCCGTTCCAGGCCTGCTTCGGGGCTGTTGGCACGCACCAGTAGCAGCAGATCTAATTGGCTATCCTGATGGAGTATTTTCTCTAACGCCGCGCCGCCCAGAAAACCGGTGACGCCGGTAATGAATAATGTGGTCATAAACGCTATCTCATTATGGTTGGTCTGCGGGATTCTAGGAGGGCCAAAGTAAACGACGATTAAATAAAAAATGGCGGGCAGCAGGACTTTATTAAGAGGGGCTTAAGCTTATTTTCGGCGGCGGATTGGATTCGACTCTCAGACCAGGTAAATAATTCACTCTTTCATGTATCAATTTGTACATGCATGTATTTAAACATGTTTTTATTTTTCCGCTGACGTTTTTTATGTTCTGGTATATAACACGAAAAACATCTTCTGTTACATCTTTCTTCGCTGCAGTACGCTCCGCTGTTTATTTAAATCCTTACCACACTAATGAAATAAACGAAAACAGATGCATACTTTTAATTAACAATGAATAACGTCCGGGGTGAGAAAGCGACCCCGTGAGGGAAAAACGATCGCAGCGCAGGACAAGACCTGGACAGTGAAATCTGCGATAATAAGCGTTTATCACCCTAAACAGAGATGACTATGCAGTACCCGATTAACGAGATGTTCCAGACCCTGCAAGGCGAGGGTTACTTCACCGGCGTGCCTGCCATTTTTATTCGTCTGCAGGGATGCCCGGTAGGATGCGCGTGGTGTGACACCAAGCATACCTGGGACAAACTGGCCGATCGGGAAGTGTCGTTGTTCAGCATCCTGGCGAAAACCAAAGAGAGCGATAAGTGGGGGCCGGCAAGCAGTGAAGATCTGCTGGCGATTATCGGTCGTCAGGGGTGGACTGCCCGCCACGTGGTCATTACCGGTGGTGAGCCCTGCATTCACGACTTAACGCCGTTAACCTCGCTTCTGGAACAAAACGGCTTTAGCTGTCAGATTGAAACCAGCGGCACCCATGAAGTGCTTTGCAGCCACAACACCTGGGTGACGGTTTCCCCGAAGGTCAACATGCGCGGCGGGTATGACGTGCTGTCTCAGGCCCTGCAGCGGGCGGATGAGATCAAGCATCCGGTAGGGCGCGTCCGCGACATCGAAGCGCTGGACGAACTGCTGGAAACGCTGAGCGATGACAAACCGCGGATCATCGCCCTGCAGCCGATCAGTCAGAAAGAAGACGCGACGCGCCTGTGTATCGACACCTGCATCGCCCGCAACTGGCGCCTGTCCATGCAGACGCACAAATATCTGAATATCGCCTGATAAAAAAGCCCGGTAGCATACTGACCGGGCTTTTTTTTCGCTTACTCGCCGCGATAGACGCAGCCGGCGGTGCAGGTCTCTTTCACCATCACCGCGCTCAGCAGCGGGACTCGCGGTTTCATCTCATCCCAGATCCATTTGGCCAGCACTTCGCTGGTAGGGTTTTCCAGACCGGGGATATCGTTCAGATAATAGTGGTCCAGGCGATCGTAGGTCGGCTTGAAGGCGGCCTTCAGCTCGGCGAAATCCATGATCCACCCGGTATGGGGATCGACTTCACCGGTTATCTCCAGACGCACCATAAAGGAGTGGCCATGCAGGCGACCGCATTTGTGTCCTTCCGGGACGTGCGGCAGGTGGTGGGCGGCTTCGAAGGTGAAATCTTTAAACAGCGTGGTGGACATCATTGACTCTCAACAGGACGAAAAAAACCGCCGTAGGGTACCGGAAAGTACATTTTTTCGCATTAACTAAAACGGCCCTGAACAGAAAATCGACACATTTATCTGGGTTAAGTCCATAAAGTTTCGATATTTCAGATGGTTATTTAATCGATTTTGTTGTTAATAACTACAACTAAAACCGGTTAGTCCATTTGGTTATTTATTATTTCCATCCCTTCTTTAATTGTTACTATGCCCGCCGTTAACCTTCTATTCTCTTCTGTTTTTGTCGCGCTGACAGGGTGCGAATAACAGCTTTGCTTACTGGAACAAACGACGCATGACGACACAGGCCCCACCTTCCAACTTGCTGCCGCTCAACCCGGAGCAACTGGCGCGCCTTCAGGCGGCCACCACTGACTTCACGCCCACTCAGCTCGCCTGGGTGTCTGGCTATTTCTGGGGCGTGCTGAATCAGCACTCTGGCGCAGCGGCAGCCGCTCCCGCCCCGGCCGCCGAGGTCCCGACGATCACGCTGATTTCCGCCTCGCAAACCGGCAACGCTCGCCGCGTCGCCGAAGCGCTGCGTGACGATCTGCTGGCGGCGAAGCTGAACGTGAAGCTGGTGAATGCAGGTGATTATAAATTCAAACAAATTGCTGCTGAAAAACTGCTGGTGGTCGTGACCTCCACCCAGGGGGAAGGTGAGCCGCCGGAAGAAGCGGTCGCATTGCATAAGTTTCTGTTCTCTAAAAAAGCGCCGAAGCTGGACGGAACCGCATTCGCCGTCTTTGGCCTCGGCGATACCTCTTATGAATTCTTCTGCCAGTCCGGCAAAGATTTCGACAGCAAGCTGGCCGAACTTGGCGCGGAACGCCTGCTCGATCGCGTCGACGCCGACGTTGAATATCAGGCTGCGGCCGCTGAATGGCGCGCGCGCGTCGTTGAGGTGCTGAAGGCCCGTGCGCCGGTCGCCGCGCCCGCTCAGCTGGCCGCCAGCGGCGCAGTGAACGACATTCATACCAGCCCATACACCAAAGAGGCTCCGCTGACGGCGACCCTGTCGGTCAACCAGAAAATCACCGGCCGCGATTCAGAAAAAGATGTACGCCATATCGAAATTGACCTCGGTGATTCCGGTCTGCGCTATCAGCCGGGCGACGCGCTGGGCGTCTGGTATCAAAACGATCCTCAGCTGGTGAAAGAGCTGGTGGAGCTGCTGTGGCTGAAAGGCGACGAGCCGGTAACCGTCGAGGGCAAAACCCTGCCGCTGGCGGAAGCCCTGCAGTGGCATTTTGAGCTGACGGTCAACACCGCCGCTATCGTTGAGAACTACGCCACCCTGACCCGCAGCGAATCGCTGCTGCCGCTGGTGGGCGATAAAGCTCAGCTGCAGCAGTATGCCGCCGCGACGCCGATCGTCGATATGGTCCGTTTCTCACCCGCGCAGCTGGACGCTGAGGCGTTAATCGGTCTGCTGCGCCCGCTGACGCCGCGTCTGTACTCCATTGCCTCCTCGCAGGCGGAAGTGGAGAGCGAAGTGCATGTCACCGTGGGCGTGGTGCGCTATGACATTGAAGGCCGCGCCCGGGCTGGCGGCGCCTCCAGCTTCCTCGCCGACCGCGTGGAAGAGGATGGCGAAGTCCGCGTCTTCATCGAGCACAATGACAACTTCCGTCTGCCGGCTAACCCGGAGACGCCGGTGATCATGATTGGCCCGGGCACCGGTATTGCGCCGTTCCGCGCCTTCATGCAGCAGCGCGCAGCGGACGGGGCGCCAGGTAAGAACTGGCTGTTCTTCGGCAACCCGCACTTCACTGAAGATTTCCTCTATCAGGTGGAGTGGCAGAGCTATGTAAAAGAGGGGCTGCTGACCCGTATCGATCTGGCCTGGTCCCGCGATCAACAACAAAAAATCTATGTGCAGGACAAACTGCGTGAGCAGGGGGCCGAGCTGTGGCGCTGGATCAATGATGGCGCCCACATTTATGTCTGCGGCGACGCCAATCGTATGGCGAAAGACGTGGAACAGACTTTACTGGAAGTGATTGCCGAATACGGCGCGATGGACGCCGAAGCGGCGGACGAATTTTTAAGTGAGCTGCGCGTTGAGCGCCGTTATCAGCGAGATGTCTACTAATGAGCGAAAAACATCCGGGGCCTTTAGTGGTCGAAGGTAAACTGACCGATGCCGAGCGTATGAAGCTCGAGAGCAACTACCTGCGCGGCACCATTGCGGAAGATTTAAACGACGGTCTGACCGGCGGTTTTAAAGGCGATAACTTCCTGCTGATCCGTTTCCACGGTATGTACCAGCAGGACGATCGCGATATCCGCGCGGAACGCGCCGCTCAGAAGCTGGAGCCGCGCCATGCAATGCTCCTGCGCTGCCGTCTGCCGGGCGGGGTGATCACCACCACCCAGTGGAAGGCGATCGATAAGTTTGCCGCCGAGAACACCATTTACGGCAGTATTCGCCTGACCAACCGGCAGACTTTCCAGTTCCACGGCATTTTGAAAAAGAACGTCAAGCCGGTGCATCAGATGCTGCACTCGGTGGGGCTGGACGCGCTGGCCACCGCCAACGATATGAACCGTAACGTGCTGTGCACCTCCAACCCGTACGAGTCGCAGCTGCACGCCGAGGCCTACGAGTGGGCGAAAAAGATCTCCGAGCATCTGCTGCCGCGCACCCGCGCCTATGCCGAAATCTGGCTGGATCAGAAAAAGGTCGCCACCACTGACGAAGAACCGATCCTCGGTCAGACCTATCTGCCGCGTAAGTTTAAAACCACGGTGGTGATCCCGCCGCAGAACGATATCGATCTGCACGCCAACGACATGAACTTCGTAGCGATCGCCGAAAACGGCAAGCTGGTGGGCTTTAACCTGTTGGTGGGCGGCGGTCTGTCTATCGAACACGGTAACAAAAAAACCTACGCCCGCACGGCGAGCGAATTCGGTTATCTGCCGCTGGAGCATACTCTGGCGGTGGCGGAAGCGGTCGTGACCACCCAGCGCGACTGGGGTAACCGTACCGACCGTAAGAATGCGAAAACCAAGTACACCCTTGAGCGCGTTGGCGTCGAAACCTTCAAGGCGGAAGTGGAGCGCCGGGCAGGTATTAAGTTTGAGCCGATCCGCCCGTACGAATTCACCGGCCGCGGCGACCGCATCGGCTGGGTGAAGGGGATTGATGATAAATGGCACCTGACGCTGTTTATTGAAAACGGCCGCATTCTGGATTATCCGGGGCGCCCGCTGAAAACCGGTCTGCTGGAGATTGCTAAGATCCATCAAGGCGAATTCCGCATCACCGCCAACCAGAACCTGATCGTCGCCAGCGTACCGGAAGATCAGAAGGCGCGGATCGAGAAGCTGGCGCGGGATCATGGCCTGATGAATGCCGTCACCCCGCAGCGCGAAAACTCGATGGCCTGCGTCTCCTTCCCGACCTGCCCGCTGGCGATGGCGGAAGCCGAGCGTTTCCTGCCGTCGTTTATCGACAAGGTGGAAGGGGTGATGAGCAAGCACGGCGTGAGCGATGAGCATATCGTCACCCGCGTCACCGGCTGCCCGAACGGCTGCGGTCGCGCGATGCTCGCGGAAGTGGGGCTGGTGGGGAAAGCGCCAGGTCGCTATAACCTGCACATCGGCGGTAACCGCAGCGGCACCCGCATCCCGCGGATGTACCGGGAGAACATTACCGAGTCGGAAATTCTCGACTCGCTAGACCAACTGGTAGGGCGCTGGGCGAAAGAGCGCGAAGCGGGTGAAGGCTTCGGCGACTTTACGGTGCGTGCGGGCATCATTCGCCCGGTGCTCGATCCAGCCCGCGATTTCTGGGAGTAACATCCTGGTGCCCGGTGGCGCGTAGCGATCCGGGCCTGTAAAACCCGTAGGCCGGGCAAACGCAGTGCCGCCCGGCAAAACAGGCAAACGAGGTTCTTATGTCCGTACTCGATCTAAACGCGCTTAATGCATTGCCGAAAGTGGAACGCATTCTGGCACTCGCGGAAACCAACGCCCAGCTGGAAAAGCTCGACGCCGAAGGGCGTGTGGCCTGGGCGCTGGAAAACCTGCCGGGAGACTATGTGCTGTCGTCAAGCTTTGGCATTCAGGCGGCGGTGAGTTTGCACCTGGTGAACCAGATCCGCCCGGACATTCCGGTGATCCTTACCGATACCGGTTACCTGTTCCCGGAAACCTACCAGTTTATTGATGAGCTGACGGACAAACTCAAGCTGAACCTGAAGGTCTACCGCGCGGCTGAAAGCGCGGCCTGGCAGGAGGCGCGCTACGGCAAGCTGTGGGAGCAGGGCGTTGAGGGCATTGAGAAATACAATGAGATCAACAAGGTTGAACCGATGAACCGGGCGCTGAAAGAGCTCAACGCGCAGACGTGGTTTGCCGGTCTGCGCCGCGAGCAGTCGGGCAGCCGGGCTACGCTTCCGGTGCTGGCGGTCCAGCGCGGGGTGTTCAAGGTGTTGCCGATTATCGACTGGGATAACCGGACGGTGTATCAGTACCTGCAAAAGCACGGGCTGAAATACCATCCGCTGTGGGATCAGGGCTATCTGTCGGTAGGCGATACCCACACCACCCGCAAATGGGAGCCGGGCATGGCAGAAGAAGAGACCCGGTTCTTCGGGCTTAAACGCGAGTGCGGATTGCACGAGGGTTAATAGCGCCTCCTGAGGGAAAGGTGTGCAAGAGAACACGCGGGTGATGCCGCGTGTTCATTTGCAGCCGTCAGCTTTTCTTCTCCACCTTCGCCAGCTCTTTCACCAGCGGCAGCATCACTTTCACGACATCGCGCCCGCGATGCTCGATCCGTCCCGGCAGCGCGTGGTCGATATACTGCTGATTATCCAGCTGCACGTCATGCCAGCTGATGCCCTGCGGGAAGCTGCGCGATTTGCTCCGCTGCTGATAGCCATCTTTCTTGCCTAATGACCAGTTGGTCGCTTCCACCGACAGCACCGGGATCCCCGCGTTGTCGAAGACGCTGGCGTCATTACAGCAGCTGGTGCCTTTCGGGTAAGCCGGATTGAGTCCCGGATTAGTATAGGCGGCGATGCCTTTGCTGCGGGCGATAGCCAGCGCGCGATCGCGGGTCAGCTTGCGCACCGAGGCCGGCGTGCGGCGGCCGCTGTTGAAGTAAAGCTTATCGCCCACCACCAGGTTATCGAGATTGATCACCAGCAGGGTATTTTTCTTTTCCGCTTCGCTCATCCGCTGCAGCAGGTTTTGCGCGCCGAGACGACCTTCCTCTTCGCCGCTGGTGGCGATAAAGCGAATGCCATAGCGGGTGGGGACGTTCTTTAAATGCTCCGCCAGCTCCAGCATCACCCCGAGCCCCATCGCGTTGTCGTCAATTCCCTGCAGCGTCAGGCCGCCGAGGTTGTTTTCGACGTCTTTATCGCTCTGCGGCGCGTAGGTATCGAGGTGCGCCATGATGATGATTTGCTGGCGAGACTGGCCTTCATGGGCGGCGATCACCGTACTGCCGGTGACGTTATGCCAGTTTTTACGCTGGTTGCTGTCGGTATAGATGTAGCGGGTATTGAAGCTCCGCACGTCGCTCTGATAGCCCATCCGGGCGAACTGCTGACGCAGATAGTCAGCTGAG
The DNA here is from genome assembly GCF_021869705.1 of Klebsiella sp. PCX. Classification (NCBI taxonomy): domain Bacteria; kingdom Pseudomonadati; phylum Pseudomonadota; class Gammaproteobacteria; order Enterobacterales; family Enterobacteriaceae; genus Klebsiella; species Klebsiella sp. PCX. Next base: position 4,090,253 of record NZ_CP091527.1, on the reverse strand, counting down.
AGCATTTCCGGGGGCGTTCCGGTCATACGTCCCGGGAAGACGGTGGCGATATGGCGAGCCTGACTACTGGCGGTGTCGCCCAGCGCACAGAAGGCGGGGGCGGCGGCGAAAACAAAACCGGTGCCGAGCGCCAGCGGAAGCAGACGGCGGCACAACGCGGAAAACATAAGGGGTCCTTACACGAACGAGACAATTTGACGCGTACAGTATGAAACTGTGACCGCGGTTAAACAATTTCAATTGCTCTTAAATAGCGGAAAAATAGCGTGTTAAGCACTTTTTGATATTTGGATTTCCATCGCGTTATTCCTTTGCGTCACAACTCATTCCATTTCGTAATTTCATTTGCTCTAAGGCGCACCCTATAGTCGCAGTATCGCTGATTGTAAGAGAGTTGTTACCCCGTGGATTACTTGCCCCTTTTTGCCGAACTGAAACAAAGGCCCGTACTGGTGATCGGCGGCGGTGAGATTGCCGAGCGCAAGATCAAGTTCCTGCTGCGAGCCCAGGCGCAGGTGCAGGTGGTCGCCGGGACGTTGTCTCCGGCGCTGGCCGATCTGGCGGCGCGCCAGGCGCTTAGCTGGCGGGCGACGGAATTTAGCGACGCTCTGGTGGACGATGTCTTTCTGGTGATTGCCGCCACGGAGGACGAGGCGCTTAACCAGCGGGTGTTTGCGGCGGCTAACGCGCGCTACCGACTGGTCAACGTAGTGGATAACCAGGCGCTGTGCTCGTTTGTTTTCCCTTCTATCGTCGACCGTTCGCCGCTGCTGGTGGCGATCTCCTCCAGCGGGAAAGCGCCGGTGCTGTCGCGCATTCTGCGCGAAAAAATCGAAGCGCTGCTGCCGACGAACCTCGGGCGTCTGGCGGAATCGGCGAGCTACTGGCGCAACCATCTGAAAACCCGTCTGACGACCACCGAAGCGCGTCGCCGCTTTTGGGAGCGGGTCTTTACCGGTCGCTTCGCCAGCCTGATGGTGGCGGGCAACGCTGCGGAGGCGGAAAAGGCGCTGCAGGATGAGCTGGATAAGCCCGAACGCGAAACGGGTGAAATTATTCTGGTAGGGGCCGGACCGGGCGATGCCGGGCTGCTGACCCTGCGTGGCTTGCAGGCGATCCAGCAGGCGGACGTGGTTTTCCACGATCATCTGGTGACCCAGCCGGTTCTCGAGCTGGTGCGCCGCGATGCCGAGCTGGTTTGCGTCGGCAAACGCGCCGGCGAGCACTCGGTGCCGCAGCATGAAACCAATCAGCTGCTGGTGGAGGCGGCGAAGGCGGGGAAAACCGTCGTGCGCCTGAAGGGCGGCGATCCGTTTATTTTTGGCCGCGGCGCTGAAGAGCTGCAGGCCGCCGCCGCTGCGGGCATCCCGTTCCAGGTGGTGCCAGGCGTCACTGCCGCCGCCGGCGCGACGGCCTACGCCGGTATTCCTCTGACCCATCGCGATTATGCGCAAAGCGCCGTCTTTGTCACCGGCCACTATAAGCCGGACAGCGCCCCCTTCGACTGGTCGCTGCTGGCGAAGAGCCAACAAACGCTGGCGATCTACATGGGCACCATGAAGGCGGCGGAAATCAGCGCCCAGCTGATCGCCCACGGTCGCGACAGCGACACGCCGGTGGCGGTGATTTCCCGTGGCACCCGTGACGATCAGCAGACGATAACCGGCACATTGCAACAACTCGAACACCTGGCGAAAGACGCCCCGATGCCCGCCCTGCTGGTGGTCGGCGAAGTGGTGCAGCTGCATCAGCAGCTCGCCTGGTTTCAACATACATCATCCGCCGAGGGGTTTAACTCTTCGGTGGTCAATCTGGCTTAAGGAACGGTTATGGACCAAAAACGACTCACTCACCTGCGGCAACTGGAGGCGGAAAGCATCCATATTATTCGTGAGGTGGCCGCCGAATTTTCTAACCCGGTGATGATGTACTCCATCGGGAAAGATTCCAGCGTAATGCTGCATCTGGCGCGCAAAGCGTTTTATCCGGGAACCCTGCCGTTCCCGCTGCTGCACGTCGATACCGGCTGGAAATTCCGTGAGATGTATGAGTTCCGCGACCGTACCGCCAAAGCCTATGGCTGCGAGCTGCTGGTGCATAAAAACCCGGAAGGGGTGGCGATGGGCATTAACCCGTTCGTCCACGGCAGCGCCAAGCATACCGATATCATGAAAACCGAAGGGCTGAAGCAGGCGCTGAACAAATACGGCTTTGACGCCGCATTCGGCGGCGCGCGCCGTGATGAGGAGAAATCCCGCGCCAAAGAGCGCATCTACTCCTTCCGCGACCGCTTCCACCGCTGGGACCCGAAAAACCAGCGTCCGGAGCTGTGGCACAACTACAACGGCCAGATTAACAAAGGCGAAAGCATCCGCGTCTTCCCGCTCTCCAACTGGACCGAGCTGGATATCTGGCAGTACATCTATCTGGAAAACATCGAAATCGTGCCGCTGTATCTGGCCGCTGAGCGCCCGGTGCTGGAGCGCGACGGCATGCTGATGATGATCGATGACGACCGTATCGATCTGCAGCCGGGCGAAGTGATTGAAAAGCGGATGGTGCGTTTCCGTACCCTCGGCTGCTGGCCGCTGACCGGCGCAGTGGAGTCTGAAGCGCAAACGCTGCCGGAAATTATTGAAGAGATGCTGGTATCCACCACCAGCGAACGTCAGGGGCGCGTCATTGACCGCGACCAGGCCGGCTCGATGGAGCTGAAGAAACGTCAGGGGTATTTCTAAGGAGCCGCCATGAACACGACCATTGCCCAACAAATTGCTAATGAAGGCGGCGTAGAAGCTTATCTGCACGCGCAACAGCACAAGAGCCTGCTGCGTTTTCTGACCTGCGGCAGCGTCGATGACGGTAAAAGCACCCTGATTGGCCGTCTGCTGCACGATACCCGCCAGATCTATGAAGATCAGCTCTCTTCGCTGCATAACGACAGCAAGCGCCACGGCACCCAGGGCGAAAAACTGGACCTGGCGCTGCTGGTGGATGGCCTGCAGGCCGAGCGCGAGCAGGGCATCACCATCGACGTGGCCTATCGCTATTTCTCCACCGAGAAGCGCAAATTTATCATCGCTGACACCCCGGGGCACGAGCAGTACACCCGCAATATGGCCACCGGCGCGTCCACCTGCGATCTGGCGATCCTGCTGATCGACGCGCGCAAAGGCGTGCTGGATCAGACCCGCCGTCACAGCTTTATCTCCACCCTGCTGGGCATTAAACACCTGGTGGTGGCGGTCAACAAAATGGATCTCGTCGAGTTTAGCGAAGCGCGCTTCAACGAGATCCGTGAAGCTTACCTGACCTTTGCCGAGCAGCTGCCGGGCAACCTCGATATCCGCTTTGTACCGCTGTCGGCGCTGGAGGGCGATAACGTCGCCAGTCAGAGCGCGAACATGCCGTGGTACAGCGGCCCGACCCTGCTGGAAGTCCTCGAAACCGTGGAGATCCAACGGGTAGTAGAGAGCCAGCCGCTGCGCTTCCCGGTGCAGTATGTTAACCGTCCGAACCTCGATTTCCGCGGCTTCTCCGGTACGGTCGCCTCCGGCACCGTGCAGGTCGGCCAGCGCCTGAAGGTGCTGCCGTCGGGCGTCGAATCGAGCGTAGCGCGGATCGTCACCTTCGACGGCGATCTGCAGGAAGCCGCCGCCGGGGAAGCCATTACCATTGTGCTGAAAGATGAAATCGACATCAGCCGCGGCGACCTGCTGGTTGACGCGCAAGCCACGCTGCCGGCGGTGCAAAGCGCCAGCATCGACGTAGTATGGATGGCCGAGCAGGCGTTGACCCCGGGGCAGAGCTACGACATCAAAATCGCCGGTAAGAAGACCCGCGCCCGCGTGGACGCTATCCGTTACCAGGTGGATATTAACAACCTGACCCAGCGTGAAGTCGAGTCTCTGCCGCTGAACGGCATCGGGCTGGTGGAGCTGACCTTTGACGAACCTTTAGTGCTGGATCCGTATCAGCAAAACCCGGTGACCGGCGGGCTTATCTTTATCGATCGTCTGACCAACGTCACCGTCGGCGCCGGGATGGTCAACGAGCCGCACCTGCAGGCGTCGACGTCGGCATCGCAGTACAGCGCTTTCGAGCTGGAACTGAACCAGCTGATCCGCAAACACTTCCCGCACTGGGACGCCCGCGACCTGCTGGGAGGCAAATAATGGCCCAGCATGACGAAAACGTCGTCTGGCATGCCCACCCTGTGACCCAGCAGCAGCGGGAACAGCATCACGGCCATCGCGGCGTGGTGCTGTGGTTTACCGGCCTTTCGGGGTCGGGTAAATCCACCGTTGCCGGGGCGCTGGAGGAAGCCTTGCATGAGCGCGGCGTCAGCACCTATCTGCTGGACGGCGATAACGTGCGTCATGGCCTGTGCAGCGACCTGGGATTCAGCGATGAGGATCGCAAAGAGAACATTCGCCGCGTCGGTGAAGTGGCCAGGCTGATGGTCGATGCCGGGCTGGTTGTATTGACGGCATTTATATCTCCGCACCGCGCGGAGCGACAGATGGTGCGCGAGCGCCTGGGGGAGGGACGCTTTATCGAAGTGTTCGTCGATACCCCGCTGGCCATTTGCGAGGCGCGGGATCCGAAAGGATTGTATAAGAAGGCGCGGGCAGGGGAATTACGCAATTTTACCGGCATAGACTCGGTCTATGAGGCACCGGAAAAGGCGGAAATTCATCTGGATGGTGAACAATTGGTAACAAATTTGGTGCACCAACTATTAGACCTGCTGCAACAGAGCGATATTATCAGATCCTGAAACGGCAGCGGCATCGAGGGGTGCCGGTTGCCCGGTCTACAGGATTCGATATGCGCAATACCCAGAACCTCAGTATTATTCGTTCAGAACCGCCTCCGGCGACCGGCGACGAGACCACCTGGTCTTTGTCGGGCGCTGCCGTGGGCTTTATTTCATGGCTGCTGGCGCTGGGTATTCCCTTCCTTCTCTATGGCAGTAATACACTTTTCTTCCTCCTCTACACCTGGCCATTCTTCCTTGCGTTGATGCCAGTGGCGGTGGTGGTCGGTATTGCGCTGCACTCTCTGCTCAATGGCAAACTGCTCTATAGCGCCAGCGCGACCATCCTGACCGTCGGGCTGATGTTTGCGCTACTCTTCCTCTGGCTGTTGGGATAACCCGTTTCTGGTATGAATCAAGCATGGGTATCAGCGGCAAAAATATGGTACAGTCCCCGCGTTACGCGGCATCGTCCGCGCGCCCCGGTAGCGTACCCGGGCGAGTTTTGGGATGATGATGCCGTTTTTCAGGGGGCAGGATGGGTAAACTAACGCTGCTATTATTAGCTTTGCTGGTCTGGCTACAGTATTCGCTGTGGTTCGGTAAAAACGGCCTGCATGACTACACGCGGGTTAACGACGACGTCACCGCCCAGCAGGCGACTAACGCCAAATTAAAAGCACGCAACGATCAGCTGTTTGCCGAAATTGACGACCTCAACGGCGGTCAGGAAGCGATCGAGGAGCGTGCGCGCAATGAACTCAGCATGACCCGCCCGGGCGAAACCTTCTATCGTCTGGTACCGGATGCGTCTAAACGCAACCAGGCATCGGGGCAACAGCAGAACAATCGATAACCAGGCCCAGGATTACGACATGGCAGCCACTTTTCCGGGCATTTGCGCCGTGGTGCCGGCAGCCGGTTTTGGCCGCCGCATGCAAACGGAATGCCCGAAACAATATCTCTCAATCGGTAACAAAACGATTCTCGAACACGCGGTCGCCGCGCTGCTGGCGGATCCGCGCGTCCAGCGCGTGGTGATTGCCGTCAGCCCCGGCGATCGGCGCTTCAGCCAGCTGCCGCTGGCCCAGCACCCGCAAATTACCGTCGTGGATGGCGGCGCCGAGCGCGCCGATTCGGTACTCGCCGGCCTGCAGGCGTTACCGGAAGCGCAATGGGTGCTGGTGCATGACGCCGCGCGCCCCTGCCTGCATCAGGATGACCTCAGCCGCCTGCTGGCACTCTGTGAAACCAGCCGCGTCGGCGGGATCCTCGCGGCCCCGGTGCGCGACACCATGAAGCGCGCCGAGCCGGGCAAAACCGCCGTCGCCCATACCGTCGATCGTAATGACCTGTGGCACGCGCTCACCCCGCAATTTTTCCCTCGCGAGCTGCTGGTGGATTGCCTCACCCGGGCGCTGAACGAGGGGGCCACCATCACCGATGAAGCCTCGGCGCTGGAGTATTGCGGCTTCCATCCGCAGCTGGTCGCCGGACGCGCTGATAATATTAAAGTGACGCGCCCGGAAGATCTGGCGCTGGCGGAATTTTACCTCACCCGTTCCCGACACCAGGAGAAAGCTTAATGCGAATTGGACATGGTTTTGACGTACACGCTTTTGGCGGTGAAGGCCCAATCATCATTGGCGGGGTACGCATTCCTTATGAAAAAGGGCTGCTGGCCCACTCCGACGGCGACGTCGCGCTGCATGCGCTGACCGACGCGCTGCTGGGCGCTGCGGCGCTCGGCGATATTGGCAAGCTGTTCCCGGATACCGATCCGGCGTTTAAAGGCGCCGACAGCCGCGAACTGCTGCGCGAAGCGTGGCGCCGCATTCAGGCCAAAGGCTATACGCTCGGCAACGTCGACGTCACCATTATCGCCCAGGCACCGAAAATGCTGCCGCATATCCCGCAAATGCGTGTCTTTATCGCTGAAGATCTCGGCTGCCATATGGACGACGTCAACGTGAAAGCGACCACCACCGAGAAGCTGGGCTTCACCGGCCGCGGGGAAGGGATCGCCTGCGAAGCGGTCGCGCTGCTGCGTAAGGCCGACAAATGATCGCCTTTGACCAACTGACCTGGCTGCACGGCAAGCCGCAGAGCAGCGGGCTGCTGAAAGCCAATCCGGAAGATTTTCTGGTAGTGGAAGACCTGGGCTTTGCCCCGGACGGCGAAGGCGAGCACGTGCTGGTGCGGATCCTTAAAAACGGCTGCAATACGCGCTTTGTCGCCGACGCGCTGGCGAAATTCCTCAAAATCCATGCCCGTGAAGTGAGCTTCGCCGGGCAAAAAGATAAGCACGCCGTCACCGAGCAGTGGCTGTGCGCTCGGGTGCCTGGCAAAGAGATGCCGGATCTGAGCAAATTTCAGCTTGAGGGCTGCCAGGTACTGGAATATGCCCGCCATAAGCGTAAGCTGCGATTAGGCGCGCTGAAGGGCAACCAGTTTACCCTGATCCTGCGCGAGATTAGCGATCGCCAGGAAGTGGAGACGCGTCTGCAGGCCATCGCTGAACGGGGCGTGCCGAACTATTTCGGCGCTCAGCGCTTCGGCATTGGCGGCAGTAACCTGCAGGGCGCGCTGCGCTGGGCGGAGAGCGGTGCGCCGGTGCGCGATCGCAATAAGCGCAGTTTTTGGTTGTCGGCGGCCCGCAGCGCGTTGTTTAATCAGCAAGTCAGTATTAGATTAAAAAAAACGGAATTTAATCAGGTTGTTGATGGCGATGCGCTACAATTAGCGGGGCGTGGGAGCTGGTTTGTCGTCACACCGGAAGAACTCGAGGTTTCGCAGGCGCGGGTGCACAACCGCGAACTGATGATCACGGCTGCGCTACCGGGCAGCGGCGACTGGGGAAGCCAGCGCGACGCCCTGGCCGCCGAGCAGGCCGCCATCGCCGAGGAAACCTCGCTGCAGACACTGTTGGTGCGGGAGAAAGTCGAGGCGGCGCGCCGGGCGATGCTCCTCTATCCGCAGCAGTTGAGCTGGAACTGGTGGGATGATGTAACCGTTGAACTGCGTTTCTGGCTGCCGGCGGGCAGCTTCGCCACCAGCGTGGTCAGGGAGCTTATCAATACAACGGGTGACTATGCGAATATTGCTGAGTAACGATGACGGGATCCATGCGCCGGGGATACAGACCCTGGCGAAGGCCTTAAGGGAGTTTGCCGAGGTCCAGGTGGTTGCACCCGATCGTAACCGCAGCGGGGCTTCGAATTCGCTGACGCTGGAATCGTCATTGCGCACCTTTACCTATGAAAATGGCGATATCGCCGTCCAGATGGGGACGCCGACGGACTGCGTCTACCTTGGCGTGAACGCGCTGATGCGCCCGCGCCCGGACATCGTCGTTTCCGGCATCAACGCCGGACCCAACCTGGGCGATGACGTCATTTACTCCGGCACCGTGGCGGCGGCGATGGAAGGCCGCCATCTGGGGTTCCCCGCGCTGGCCGTGTCGCTCAATGGCTATCAACACTACGACACCGCCGCGGCGGTGACCTGTACTCTCCTGCGCGGACTCAGCCGTGAACCGCTGCGCACCGGGCGGATCCTCAACGTCAATGTCCCGGACCTGCCCCTTGACCAGATCAAAGGCATCCGCGTGACCCGCTGCGGCAACCGCCATCCTGCCGATCAGGTGATCCCGCAAAAGGATCCGCGCGGCAATACCCTGTACTGGATAGGCCCGCCGGGCGATAAGCGCGACGCCGGGCCGGGCACCGATTTTGCGGCAGTGGATGAAGGCTATGTTTCCGTTACGCCATTGCACGTCGATTTAACCGCCCATCAGGCGCATGAGGTGGTCACCGATTGGCTGGAACGTGTCGGGGTTGACAGGCAATGGTAAGTAAACGTGTTGAAAGTTTGTTGAATCAACTGCGCACGCAGGGCATCGTCGATGAACGTGTCCTCGAGGCGATCGCGCGCGTCCCGCGCGAAAAGTTTGTTGATGAAGCCTTTGAACATAAAGCGTGGGAAAACACCGCGCTGCCGATTGGCCAGGGGCAAACCATCTCCCAGCCGTACATGGTGGCGCGGATGACCGAGCTGCTGACGTTGACGCCGGAGTCGCGGGTGCTGGAGATCGGCACCGGTTCCGGTTACCAGACGGCCATCCTGGCGCATCTGGTGCATCACGTTTGCTCGGTAGAGCGAATTAAGAGTTTACAGTGGCAGGCGCGTCGTCGCCTGAAACAACTTGATTTACATAATGTTTCAACCCGTCATGGCGATGGGTGGCAAGGTTGGCAGGCGCGGGCGCCGTTTGATGCCATTATTGTGACGGCGGCGCCGCCGGAAATACCGACCGCGCTGCTGGCGCAGCTGGATGACGACGGCGTGCTGGTACTGCCGGTTGGCGAGGAGCATCAGTTTCTCAAACGGATCCGTCGCCGGGGCAACGAATTTATCATTGATACCGTCGAGGCCGTTCGCTTTGTTCCCCTGGTGAAAGGGGAGCTGGCCTGAGACCCGGATTATTCCAGGTTTTTTTTGCCTGACTTTAGGCGTAGGGTGGACACATTTTTCAGTGTCCTGGCCGGGCGTCGCCCGGTAAGCAAGATATTGGCAGTTAACATATTCCTGGGGGATAAATGAGCGCGGGAAGCACCAAATTTACCGTCAGCCGTATTGCGGCTCTTTCACTGGTTTCACTCTGGCTGGCCGGATGTACCAATACCAATAATCCGCCTGCGCCGGTCAGCTCTGCCGGCGGTGCCGCCTCTTCCAGCACCAACTCCGGCATGTTGATTACGCCGCCATCCTCCGGCGTCAAGTCTGCTCCTCAGGCGCAGCCGATCCAGCCGGTGCAGACCCAGACCATTCAGCCGCAGCCAATGGCGCAGGAGCCGGTGCAGACGGTGAATGGCAAGATCGTTTATAACCGCAAATATGGCGATATTCCGAAAGGTAGCTATACCGGCGGCAGTACCTATACGGTCAAACGCGGCGACACGCTGTTCTATATCGCCTGGGTCACCGGCAACGATTTCCGTGACCTGGCGCAACGCAACAATGTCCCGGCCCCGTACGCCCTGAACGTCGGCCAGGTGCTGCAGGTCGGCAACGCTTCAGGCCAGCCGATCACCGGTGAAAATGCCGTTTCTCAGGCCAGCGCAAGGGCGAGCGGCGGTGCGACGGCCACCACAACTTCTGCACAAAAATCGACCGCGGTGGTTGCTTCACAACCGACTATTACGTATTCTGAATCCTCAGGTGAACAAAGTGCTACCAAGATGTTGCCTAATAATAAACCAGCGACCACGACCTCGACGGTCGTCGCGCCGGTGACGGCACCAACAACGGTGAGCACAACCCAGCCGACTGCAAGCAGTACGTCAACCAGTTCGCCGATCTCATCATGGCGCTGGCCGACTGATGGCAAAGTTATCGAGAACTTTAGTGGCGCGGAAGGCGGCAATAAAGGTATCGACATTGCAGGCAGTAAGGGACAGGCTATTGTCGCGACCGCCGATGGGCGCGTCGTCTATGCCGGTAACGCACTGCGCGGCTACGGTAATCTTATTATCATCAAACACAACGATGATTACCTGAGTGCCTACGCTCATAACGATACCATGCTGGTTCGGGAGCAACAGGAAGTCAAAGCGGGGCAAAAAATCGCTACCATGGGTAGCACCGGAACCAGCTCAACAAGATTACATTTTGAAATTCGTTACAAGGGGAAATCCGTCAACCCGCTGCAGTACTTACCGCAGCGATAATTTGGCAAAGTACGGATAAGCGAAGCATTAGCTAACAGGCGCCAGGGCGGTGTCTATGCGCCTCTCGCAGAGAGGAGTAGGGGAAATCGTCCTGGCGTCTTTTGTTGATGCGCCGTGGAAGGTGCTTTGCTCAGGGATCACGGGTAGGAGCCACCTTTATGAGTCAGAATACGCTGAAAGTTCATGATTTAAATGAAGACGCGGAATTTGATGAGAACGGAATTGAGGTTTTCGACGAGAAGGCCTTAGTAGAAGAGGAACCCAGTGATAGCGATCTGGCTGAGGAAGAGCTGCTGTCGCAAGGCGCAACGCAACGCGTGCTTGACGCCACTCAGCTTTATCTTGGAGAGATTGGTTATTCCCCACTGCTGACCGCGGAAGAGGAAGTCTATTTCGCGCGTCGCGCACTGCGTGGTGATGTCGCTTCACGCCGTCGCATGATTGAAAGCAACCTGCGTCTGGTGGTGAAGATTGCCCGTCGTTACAGCAATCGTGGTCTGGCGCTGCTGGATCTGATTGAAGAAGGTAACCTCGGCCTGATCCGCGCCGTTGAGAAGTTTGACCCGGAACGTGGGTTCCGTTTTTCGACCTATGCGACCTGGTGGATCCGCCAGACCATTGAACGGGCGATCATGAACCAAACCCGTACGATCCGTTTGCCGATCCACATTGTCAAAGAGCTGAACGTCTATCTGCGTACCGCGCGCGAGTTGTCCCATAAGCTGGACCACGAGCCGAGCGCGGAAGAGATTGCCGAACAGCTGGACAAACCGGTCGATGACGTCAGCCGTATGCTGCGTCTGAACGAGCGCATCACCTCGGTGGATACCCCGCTGGGTGGCGATTCAGAAAAAGCGCTGCTGGATATTCTGGCCGATGAGAAAGAGAACGGCCCGGAAGACACCACGCAGGACGATGATATGAAACAAAGCATCGTTAAATGGCTGTTCGAACTGAACGCCAAGCAGCGTGAGGTTCTGGCTCGTCGTTTCGGTCTGCTGGGTTATGAAGCCGCCACCCTGGAAGATGTGGGCCGTGAAATTGGCCTCACCCGCGAGCGTGTGCGTCAGATCCAGGTGGAAGGTCTGCGTCGTCTGCGGGAAATTCTGCAGGGGCAAGGACTGAATATCGAAGCGCTCTTCCGCGAATAAGATCTTTTCTCTCAAAAAGGCCCCCTCGAAAGTCGGGGCCTTTTTCTTTGCGCTAGCCGCGGCGGGTTTCCTGCAGATGGCGCCAGACAATTTTCCCTTCCGCTTGCTGAAAAATCGCCGTCGACCAGCGTACGTTCTCACTGCCATCCGCCAGCGTTTGGCGTTCACGGTATAGCACGGCGGCGCCGTCGTGCCACTCGCTGATGATTTTCGTCTGATCCACCACGATGTGTAATCCCGGACGGCTTGCGCCCGCCTGGTGGAAAAAACGGCTCACCGTCGGGTAGTCCATCTTCTCGCCGCTCAGAGGGATCATAGTGAATTCGGCGGCAAAACGGCTCATCAGCGCCTCAGCGCTCCCTTCCCCCTGGCTTAACCAGCGTTCGATAAGGACATGGGCGTCGAGGACTTCCTGCAGATACGGGTTCATGACTTCTCCAGAGTGGTGTGCAGGCGATGGATAATCGCCCGATTATTCAGCCGCAGGCAACACAGCAGCGGCAACAGGGTTATGGCGGCGGCGCAGCTAAACGCGCCTTGCCAGGCGTAGGCCGGCGGGAATATCCTCAGCAGCAGAGCGAGCAGCGCGCTGCCGGCAAAGAAGCTGAGCTGGCGGTTAAGGTTCCACAGCGCGCTGGCGTCAGGCATCTCTTCGCCAGGCGTATGCAGGAAAGCGCTGCTTTGCGCGGTGCTGCTGCATAAGCTACCTCCGCCGCCCATCAGCGTAAAGGCCAGAATCAACAGCGCCAGCGGGCTGTGCGCATCGACCTGCAGCAGCAGCAGGATCCCTGCCGCCTGAAGCAGGCAGCCGACTATCACCAGAGGCCGCGGTCCGAAGCGGTTGAAATACCTGCCGGTAAAGGTGATGGCGACAAACGAGGCCAGCGACCAGGGCACCATCAGGGCGCCAATGGCCCCCGGCGCCATCCCGGTGACGCGTTGCAGGTAGAACATTCCCACGACGTTGACGCCAATAAACATTCCCGGTACGCAGAGATAAATAAGCATGGCGAAGCGCAGGAGAGGATCGGCCAGCAACGACAGCGGGAGCAAGCGGGCCGGCCGGACAGGGGCGGAGGTGTCGTTCAGCCATCGCGCCGCCAGCATAAAGGTAAGCAGGGCGACAGGCAGGCTGGCGAAAAAGACCCAGCGCCAGCTGAAGGCCTGGACGAGCAGACCGCCGATCGCCGGCGAGCAGGCGGGCGCCAGCAGGCCGACCAGCATCACCGCCGCCGATAGCTTCGCCCGCTCCTGCGGCTGAAACAGCGGCCAGGTCAGCGCCTGACCGAGGGGGATTAGCAACCCGCCGCCCATCCCCTGCAACGTCCGCCAGAAAATCAGCGCACCCAGGCTGTGGGCCAGCCCTGATGCCAGCGCGCCGAGGCTGAACAGCCCCAGCGAGAGTAAAAACAGCCGTTTTGGTCCACAGCGCTGGCTGAGCCAGGCGCTGAACGGCACGACGACCGTCAGGCCAAGAATATAGGCATTGCTGACCCACGCCAGCTGCGAGACGGATACCGCCAGCGCGTGGCTGATAGCCGGGAAGGCGATGCTGGCGATAAACATATTGATTAAGTCGAGAAAAAAGCCGAACAGAAAAACGGTGGCAACGCGGTGGCGATAGGTCATGATTCACTCCCTCAGACAGGCGGCTACTGTAAACCCGGCGCCACGGGGGATAAACGGGGTGAATCGGGATATACTGTCTGAATATTTTTGACAATCATCCGGACGACGATGCTAAACCTTCAGCGCGTGACCATGTTTATCGCCGTGGTGGACGCCGGCAGCTTCACCCAGGCCGCCGCGGCGCTGGGGCAGACCAAAGCGGTGGTCAGCTTTAACGTAAGGCAACTGGAAAATGAGCTGGGGGTGACCCTGCTGCTGCGCTCGACGCGCCGTCTGCGGCTCACTGACGCCGGGGCGCTGTTCTATCAGCGTGGGGTGGCGCTGCTGAAAGCGGCGGAAAATCTGCAGGATGAGGTTCGGGCCAGCCATAGCGGTTTAAGCGGAGAGCTGCGGATCACCACCACGCCGGAGTATGGCGCACAGGTTATCATCCCGGCGCTGGCGGCGTTTTCCCGTCATCATCCGGCGTTACGGGTGCGGCACGTCTCGTCCTCCCATCATGCGGATCTTATCTCCGAACGATTTGACGTGGCGATACGCCTCGGCACGTTGGCCGATTCCCGCTACCGGGCGACGCGGATTGCCAGTTTTGCGATCCTGCCCGTCGCCTCACCGGCCTGGCTGGCGAGCCATCCGCTGCAGACGCTGTCCGATCTGGCGCAAGCTGACTGGATTATTCACGAGCGTCTGCCGGCGCCGCTGCGCTGGCAGCTGCGAACGGATGAACAGGCAGAGGTGGATTTTACGATAGTCAACGCGCCACGGTTTTCAGCCGACAGCGCCACGGCGCTGATGAGCTTTGCTCTGGCCGGATGCGGCGTCGCTTTGCTGCCTGCCTGGCTGGTGGCCGGGAAACTGGCGCAGCGGGAGCTGGTGGCTGTCCTGCCGGAATACCATTTCCCGCCGCAGGGCGTGTATGCCCTTTATCCCGATGCGCAGCATATGCCGACCCGGGTGCGGGCGTTTATCGACTTTCTGCGCGAACAGCTCGACTAGGCGCTTGCTCAGGGAACCATCATCTTACGCACCAGCCGGGAGAACTGCTCGCGTTCATCATCGCTCAGGCGGCCGAGAAACTCGTCATCGACCTCATTGCCTTGCGGAATGGAACGGTTAAGCAGCGCCTCGCCTTCGTCGGTCAGAAAGACAAAACGGCGGCGTTTATCGGCCGGATCGTGCTCCCGGCGCACCAGGCCGCGCGCTTCCATCCGGCTGAGCATCTCCGCCAGCGTGGCCTTAGTACTGACCGCCGCTTCAATCAGCACCACCTGTTCGATCCCCGGCTGCTCGGCAACCGAGCGCATCACCGCATACTGAGGCTTAGTCAGGTCCGGTAACGCCTGCTGCCAGCGGGCGGTATGTTGTTGAAAAAGCTGGCGCAGCAGGTGGAATGCTTCGTTTCGTAACTCCATGAATACTCCGTAACAAAACTGTCACCTCTATGATAGCTGTTCGTACGCCTTTTTATACCTTTTCCCTGTTTGATTAAAAATGCGCACGTATACGAACGATCTTGTTATTTGAATCAGGAGGGGGTAATTTAAACATAAAGTTCGTGTACGAACAAAGTGAATGAGGTGTGGAATGAAACTGATTATTGGGATGACGGGGGCCACCGGGGCTCCGCTTGGGGTGGCATTGCTGCAGGCGCTGCGCGATATGCCGGAGGTGGAAACCCATCTGGTGATGTCGAAATGGGCAAAAACCACCATCGAGCTGGAAACGCCGTGGACGGCACGGGAAGTGGCCGCGTTGGCGGACTTTTCCCACAGCCCGGCCGACCAGGCCGCCACCATCTCATCAGGTTCATTTCGCACCGACGGCATGATCGTTATTCCCTGCAGTATGAAGACGCTGGCGGGCATTCGCGCGGGCTATGCCGAAGGGCTGGTGGGCCGCGCGGCGGACGTGGTGCTTAAAGAGGGGCGCAAGCTGGTGCTGGTCCCGCGGGAAATGCCGCTCAGCACGATCCATCTGGAGAACATGCTGGCGCTGTCCCGGATGGGCGTGGCGATGGTGCCGCCGATGCCGGCTTACTACAACCACCCGGAAACGGTTGACGATATCACCAACCATATTGTGACCCGGGTGTTGGATCAGTTTGGCCTCGACTACCACAAGGCGCGCCGCTGGAACGGCTTGCGTACGGCAGAACAATTTGCACAGGAGATCGAATAATGGCTTTTGATGATTTGCGCAGCTTTTTGCAGGCGCTGGATGACCAGGGACAACTGCTGAAAATCAGTGAAGAGGTGAACGCTGAGCCAGACCTGGCGGCGGCGGCCAATGCCACCGGACGCATCGGCGACGGCGCCCCGGCGCTGTGGTTCGATAATATTCGCGGCTTTACCGACGCCCGGGTGACGATGAACACCATCGGCTCGTGGCAGAACCATGCCATCTCGCTGGGCCTGCCGCCCAACACGCCGGTGAAAAAGCAGATTGATGAATTCATCCGCCGTTGGGATAACTTCCCGGTGACGCCAGAGCGCCGCGCCAACCCGGCATGGGCGGAAAACACCGTGGATGGCGACGATATCAACCTGTTCGATATTCTGCCGCTGTTCCGCCTCAACGATGGCGATGGCGGGTTTTACCTCGACAAAGCCTGTGTCGTTTCGCGCGATCCGCTTGACCCTGACAACTTCGGTAAGCAAAACGTCGGTATCTACCGTATGGAAGTGAAAGGTAAGCGCAAGCTCGGCCTGCAGCCGGTGCCGATGCACGATATCGCCCTGCATCTGCATAAGGCGGAAGAGCGCGGGGAAGACCTGCCGATCGCCATTACCCTCGGTAACGACCCGATTATCACCCTGATGGGCGCCACGCCGCTGAAATACGATCAGTCAGAATATGAAATGGCCGGCGCGCTGCGCGAGAGCCCGTATCCCATCGCCACCGCGCCGCTGACCGGCTTTGACGTGCCCTGGGGTTCGGAAGTGATCCTCGAAGGGGTGATTGAAGGCCGCAAGCGTGAGATAGAGGGGCCGTTCGGTGAGTTTACCGGCCACTACTCCGGCGGTCGTAACATGACGGTAGTGCGCATCGACAAAGTCTCGTATCGCAGCAAACCGATTTTTGAATCGCTCTATCTCGGTATGCCATGGACCGAAATCGACTATCTGATGGGCCCGGCCACCTGCGTGCCGCTGTATCAGCAGCTGAAGGCAGAGTTTCCGGAAGTGCAGGCGGTCAACGCCATGTACACCCACGGTCTGCTGGCGATCATCTCCACCAAAAAACGCTACGGCGGCTTTGCCCGCGCGGTGGGACTGCGGGCGATGACCACTCCCCACGGCCTCGGCTATGTGAAGATGGTGATTATGGTTGATGAAGACGTCGACCCGTTCAACCTGCCGCAGGTGATGTGGGCGCTCTCCTCTAAGGTTAACCCGGCGGGAGACCTGGTGCAGTTGCCGAACATGTCGGTCCTTGAACTTGATCCAGGCTCCAGCCCGGCGGGCATCACCGACAAACTCATTATCGACGCCACCACCCCGGTTGCGCCGGACCTACGCGGCCACTACAGCCAGCCGGTGCAGGATCTGCCGGAAACCAAAGCCTGGGCTGAAAAACTGACCGCTATGCTGGCCAACAGTAAATAAGGAGAAGAAGATGATTTGTCCACGTTGCGCCGATGAAAAGATTGAAGTCATGGCAAAATCGCCGGTGAAAGGGGTCTGGACTGTGTATCAGTGCCAGCACTGCCTTTATACCTGGCGGGATACCGAGCCGCTGCGCCGCACCAGCCGCGAGCACTATCCGGAAGCGTTCCGGATGACGCAGAAAGATATTGATGAGGCGCCGCAGGTGCCGCACGTCCCGCCGCTATTGCCGGAAGATAAGCGTTAATGAAAAGGGCCCGCTAAGGGCCTATTTCATTTGGGCTATTTTACCGGCCATATTAAAACTGGGCAGTGCGCAAACTGCCTGCGACAAATACGCCGACTGGGATAATCTCTCAGTCGGTTTTTTTATATTTCGCAGAATGATAAAAGTTATTTTATTCATTAAATCCAGAAATGGTGTAAAGGGATAATAGCGTGGGATGACTTTGCGAGCCTGCTTCCAGATTATTATAAAATCCGTGTGATTAATTCCTTGCAGATAAATTTCACGCCCTGACGAGTATAGAATAGCGGCGGGTGCTTGAGGCTGTCTGGCCTTGAGCAAGACCAGGACCCCAGACAGACGAAAGCCCCAGGAGATATTTCTATCAACTGAGGCTAGCGAATGAACATAGACAATTCAGATGTTAGTCTCTTCTTTGCAGGGAGGCAAGATATGCTGACAAAATATGCCCTTGTAGCAATCATCGTACTGTGTATTACGGTACTGGGATTTACGCTGTTGGTGCACAGCTCGCTATGCGAGCTGAGTATTAAAGAGCGTAGTATTGAGTTTAAAGCTGTTCTCGCTTACGAATCGAAGAAGTAGCATCCGCGCGGGGGCAACCCCGCGTATTGGTTGTCAGGACGCATCCTCTTGCACCCATTTTTAGTTTGTTAAAACGGCAGCGCGGAGCGGCGCTGCCGTTTTTGACCTTAATAGGGCGATTGGGGTGCTAGACCAGACTTTTCAGACGATAAATCCACTCCAGCGCCTGACGCGGGGTCAGGGAGTCCGGATCAAGATTCTCCAGCGCCTCAACCGCAGGCGAGGTCTCTTCCGGGGCGGCGAGCAGCGACATCTGCGTGCCGTCGACCTGGGTCGCCGCCGCGTTGGGCGAAATACTCTCCAGCTCGCGCAGTTTCTGCCGCGCGCGCTTGATCACCTCTTTCGGCACCCCGGCCAGCGCGGCGACCGCCAGGCCGTAGCTCTTGCTGGCCGCGCCATCCTGCACGCTGTGCATAAAGGCGATGGTGTCGCCATGCTCCAGCGCGTCGAGATGGACGTTGGCGACGCCTTCCATTTTCTCCGGCAGCTGAGTGAGCTCGAAGTAGTGGGTGGCGAACAGCGTCAGCGCCTTGATTTTGTTGGCGAGATTTTCCGCACAGGCCCATGCCAGCGACAGACCGTCGTAGGTGGACGTGCCGCGGCCAATCTCATCCATCAGCACCAGGCTGTGTTCGGTGGCGTTGTGCAGGATATTGGCGGTTTCAGTCATCTCCACCATAAAGGTCGAGCGGCCGCTGGCCAGGTCATCCGCCGCGCCGACGCGGGTAAAGATGCGATCGATGGGGCCTATCTCCACCTTCTGCGCCGGGACGTAGCTGCCGATATAGGCCAGCAGCGCAATTAGCGCGGTCTGGCGCATATAGGTACTTTTACCGCCCATGTTCGGCCCGGTGATGATCAGCATCCGCCGCTGCGGCGCCAGCTGCAGCGGGTTGGCGATAAACGGCTCTTTCAACACCTGCTCGACCACCGGATGGCGGCCTTCGCTGATGCGAATGCCCGGCTTATCGCTAAAGGTCGGGCAGCAGTAGTTCAGGGTTTCCGCGCGTTCCGCCAGGTTGACCAGCACGTCCAGCTCGGCCAGCGCGCTGGCGCTCGCCTGCAGGTCGGCAAGGTGCGGCAGCAGCAGGTCGAACAGTTCGTCATAAAGCTGCTTTTCCAGCGCCAGCGCTTTGCCCTTGGAGGTCAGCACCTTATCTTCGTATTCCTTCAGCTCAGGAATAATATAGCGTTCGGCGTTTTTCAGCGTCTGGCGTCGCACGTAGTGGATCGGCGCGAGGTGGCTCTGGCCGCGGCTGATCTGGATGTAGTAGCCGTGGACGGCGTTGTAGCCGACCTTCAGGGTGTCGAGGCCCAGCCGCTCGCGCTCGCGGATCTCCAGCTTATCGAGATAATCGGTGGCGCCATCGGCCAGCGCCCGCCACTCGTCCAGCTCTGCGCTGTAGCCTGGAGCGATGACCCCGCCGTCGCGGACCAGCACCGGCGGGGCGTCGATCACCGCGCGCTCCAGCAGTTCGCGCAGTTCGCTAAACTCGCCCATTTTTTCGCGCAATTTTTGCACCGGCTGACTGTCAACGTCAGCCAGCTGCTCGCGCAGCAGGGGCAACTGCTGCAGGGCATGACGCATGCGGGCTAAATCGCGTGGACGGGCGGTACGCAGCGCCAGACGCGCCAGAATACGTTCCAGATCGCCGACCTGGCGCAGCACCGGCTGCAGCTCGGTATAGCGCTCCTGCAGCGCGCCGATGGTCTGCTGGCGCTCCATCAGCACGGCGGTATCGCGGACCGGCATATGCAGCCAGCGCTTGAGCATCCGGCTGCCCATCGGCGTCACCGTGCAGTCGAGCACCGAGGCCAGCGTGTTATCGGTGCCGCCGGCGAGATTCTGGGTGATCTCCAGATTACGGCGGGTGGCGGCATCCATAATGATGCTGTCCTGCTGGCGTTCCATGGTGATGGAGCGAATATGCGGTAGCGAGGTGCGCTGGGTGTCTTTGACATACTGCAGCAGGCAGCCGGCGGCGCACAGGCCGCGGGGAGCGTTTTCCACGCCGAAGCCAACCAGATCGCGGGTGCCGAACTGCAGGTTAAGCTGCTGGCGCGCGGTGTCGATTTCAAATTCCCACAGCGGGCGACGGCGCAGACCGCGGCGGCCTTCGATCAGCGACGATTCGGCAAAATCTTCCGCATACAGCAGCTCCGCCGGATTAGTGCGCTGCAGCTCTGCCGCCATGGTTTCGCGGTCGGCCGGTTCGCTCAGGCGGAAGCGGCCGGAGCTGATGTCCAGCGTCGCGTAGCCAAAGCCTTTGCTGTCCTGCCAGATGGCGGCCAGCAGGTTGTCCTGACGCTCCTGCAGCAGCGCTTCATCGCTGATGGTGCCCGGCGTGACGATACGCACCACTTTACGCTCGACCGGCCCTTTGGTGGTGGCCGGGTCGCCTATCTGCTCGCAAATAGCTACCGACTCGCCCTGATTAACCAGTTTCGCAAGATAGTTTTCCACCGCGTGGTGGGGGATGCCGGCCATGGGAATGGGTTCGCCCGCGGAGGCGCCGCGCTTGGTCAGCGAGATATCGAGCAGCTGCGACGCGCGTTTCGCATCGTCATAAAACAGCTCGTAAAAATCCCCCATCCGGTAAAACAGCAGAATGTCAGGATGTTGCGCCTTCAGCTTGAGATACTGCTGCATCATCGGCGTGTGGGCGTCGAGATTGTCAATTGTGCTCATGGGGTGTTATCCAGATCCCTGATTTGAAATGGCTGCGATTTTGTTGTTTTCGTCGTTATCACATGGATGAGACATGATAACGGAGATGGGCAGGCGAGGGAAACTGACGAACGCGCGCGGCGCGATCCGGATTCCGGTTGCGCCGCGCGGGGGTTACGGCGCCAGATAGACCTGGGGGGCCGCGTTGTCCGGATGCTGGCCGAGGCGGACATCCGCCCCGTACCAGCGATGGATAACTGGCTGCTGGATCACCTCCTGCGGCGTGCCCTGGGCGACCAGATGGCCCTGGTGAAGCAGCAGGATGCGGTCGGCCCACAGGGCGGCGAGGTTAAGGTCATGCAGCACCACGCACACGTGCAGTTGCCCGCCGGCGGTGAGCCGTTTGAGCAAGCGCAGCAGATACTGTTGATAGTAAAGGTCCAGCGCCGAGGTGGGTTCATCAAGAAACAGCCAGCCCTGCGGCGCGCCGTCGCGCCACAGCTGCGCCAGACAGCGGGCGAGCTGTACCCGCTGCTGCTCGCCACCGGAGAGGCCGGGATAGCGGCGGCCGGCAAGTTCATCGCAGCCGGTGACGGCCATTACCGCCGCCAGCACCGACGGGTCCGCGGTCGGACCCCACGGCGAGCGCCCCATGGCGATGACCGTTTCCACCGTCCAGTCAGCCTGCAGGGCCGTGCGCTGCAGCATGACCGCCCGCCGGCGCGCCAGCGCCTCGGGTGACCATTCCTCCAGCGGCGTGCCCGCCAGATGGCGAGTGCCGCTATCCGGAGTCAGGTACCCGGTAAGCAGCCGCAGCAGCGTGGATTTGCCTGCGCCGTTCGGCCCGATAAGCGCCGTCATCTCGCCGCCGCGCAGCGCGACGGAGACGTTGTCGATAATCTGTCGTTTACCAAGGCGAAGTGACAGACCCTGGGCGCAGTATGCATTAGCCATGTCTGGAGTTCTCCCGACGAAAGACCAGCCACAGAAACCAGGGGGCGCCCAGCAGGCTGGTGAGCAGACCGACCGGCATCTCCGCCGGCGCCGCTACGGTGCGGGCCAGGGTATCGGCCAGCAGAAGCAGGATGGCGCCGGCCAGCAGCGAGCCGGGGATCAGCCCGCGATGATCCGGCCCCAGCCACAGGCGCATCAGGTGCGGCACCACCAGGCCGATAAAGCCGATGACTCCGCTGATGGCCACCGCCGCGGCCACCAGCACCGCGCTGCACAGCAGCAGCCAGCGCTGCAGCGCCCGCACGTTGACCCCGAGATAGTGCGCCTCTTCATCGCCGAGCTGCAGCAGATTCAGGTGGGATGCCATCCACCACACCGCCAGCGCCGCCGGGATGATCAGGGTCGTAGCCACCAGCAGGGTCGGCCACTCGGCCTGGCCCAGGCTGCCCATGCCCCACAGCGACAGCTGGCGCAGCTGGGCGTCGTTGCTCAGCCAGGCCAGCACGCCGACCAGCGCCCCGCACAGCGCGTTGATGGCGATCCCTACCAGCAGCAGGCGCGACAGCGAACCCTCCTCCGCCCGGCTGAGGATAAAAATCACTACCATCACTGCCAGGCTACCAATAAACGCCGCCAGCATCGGCATATACAGGGCGATCAGCCCCGATGCGGAAAGCGGGAGCACCAGCCAGCAGGCCACCGCCAGCGCGGCGCCGCTGCTGATGCCCAGCAGGCCCGGGTCGGCAAGTGGGTTGCGAAACAGCCCCTGCATCACGCAGCCGGAGAGGGCCAGCGCCGCGCCTACCAGCAGGGCCAGCAGCACCCGTGGCAGACGGATGGTCAGCCAGATATGGCGCAGCATCTCATCCCCGGCGGGCAGCAGGCTGGCCAGCGGCAAACGCATCGCGCCAAGGGTGGTGGCGAACAGCGTCAGCGAAACCAGCAGTAGCGTCATCATCAGCAAACGGCGGGCGAGGGCAGGGCGCATCAGGGCAGTTGCTCCGCTTTTTCACGCAGCGCGATAATTGCCTGCGGGGTGCGCGGCCCAAAGCCGAGCAGGGCCATGTCGTCGATCGTCAGCAGCTGTTTATGGCGACCCGCCGGGGTCTGCGCCAGGCCGGGCAGGCTCCACAGCCCGGCTTCGCCGCCCATCCCTTTGAGACCATCGGCGGAGATCACCACCAGATCCGCCTGGCTGGCGGCCACTCCCTCCTGCGACATCGCCCGATAGTGGTCGAAGCCCTGCATCGCGTTCTGCAGACCGGCGGCGCGAATGGCGCCATCGGCCGCGGTGTGTTGCCCGGCCACCAGGGTATTCATTCCGCCGTGGCTGAGAATAAACAGCACCCGCCTGGCAATCGGCTGCGTTGGAATGGCGGCGATCTGCTGCTGAAGCTGCTGGCGCAGCGCGTCGCCTGCCGGGGTTTTGCCTAATGCTTCGGCAATGACGGCCACTTTTTTATCGATCGCGGCCAGGTTTTCGCCGCCAGGCACGTTAACCACCTTCACGCCGCTCGCCTGCACCTTTTGTAAGACCAGCGAGGGCTGCGCCTGGGCGCTCGCTAACACCAGCTGCGGACGTAATGCGAGGATCCCCTCAGCGTTCAGCTGCCGCAGGTAGCCGACATCCGGCAGTTTTTGCGCCGCCGGGGGCCAGCTGCTGGTGCTGTCCCGGGCGACCAGGCTCTGTTGCGCGCCAAGGGCATAGACGATCTCAGTGACATCTCCGCCGAGGGTGACGAGCCGCTCCACAGCGGCGTGGCTCAGCAGCGGGAAGGCGATGAGAAGCAGTAACCAGCGCATCATGCGGGCAGTCCTTCGCGGGTCAGACGATCCACCTGCTGGCGCCATTGCGCCTGCTCGGGGTGGCCCTCGCTGCGCTGGCCATAGAGCTGGGCAATCTGGGTGCCGTCTTTGGCGAACAGCTCGACGCTGGTGACGTGTCCGTCTGAGGTCGGCTTACGGGTCACCCACACTTCATCGATACTCTCTTCGCGCAGATGGAGGGTAAAGGTGGGATTGAAGATATTCAGCCAGCCGCGCATCGGCGCCAGCTTTTCCAGGGCACCGGTGAAAATCTGCACGCAGCCGCGATTGCCGACGAAGATCATGATTTCATTGCCCTCCTGGCGCACCGTCTCCAGTAACGCTGGCAGCGCATGGCGATCAACGCGGCAGGCGAGGTCGTCGCTCACCAGACGGAAGGCCTGCTGGCGGGAAAGCTGATATTTACGCAGCAGACCGAAGAACTGGTGTACGTCGGTCATCTCGCGCCAGTCGTTCTCCAGCGCGGCTCCATCGGCGCTCTCGGCATATTTCACCGGCTCCAGCGGGCGCAGGGTCAGCGGTGCCGGGGCCGCCATCCGATACTCCGCGATCAGGGTGTCCCAGGCCGCCATGTCGGTCTGCGTGGTCGCATAGACTTTCAGCAGGGCGTCACCGTGGTGGTCGAAAAACTGAATGCTCTGGCGACCGTTATCGTTCAGATGGAAGGCGCTGGCCCACTGGCTGAGGAACAGACGCAAGTCGAGCGCGCGCGGGTTGAGTACCAGCCCGGCGTGGCCGCTGAGGTGCTGGTGCGTGAACTGGCCGACCTGCTCATGCACGGCATACTCGTTGCGGCAGATGCATTTGGTTTCACCGACGCGCTCCAGGGCGGCAATCAGCGCCCGGGCGTCATCGCTCAGGCGTACGGTATCGTGGCCGAGGCGGGCGGCGGTCAGTTCGGCTTCGCTGATCCCCATTTCCGCGGCGATATCGCGGGCATATTTCGCGGCGCTGGCCGCTTTGGTGGCCTGGTAGCGCTGCCACAGGTCAGGTTGTGCATTTGGCATAATCATATCCTTCTCGACGATCAATATCCCCGGCCGGTGGGCCGGGGCAGGTGAGTGGTTATTCGGGCAATCAGAAGTCGACGTTGACTCCGAGCTGCCAGGTGCGGCCCGGCATCACCGCCAGCGCTTTATCGTTGGCGTCCTGGTTGGTGCCGGTCTCGATATTGCGGCTGCTCAGGTAATCCCAGTATTTACGATCGGTGAGGTTGTAGACCCCGCCATTGAGGCGCACGTTTTTCGCTACCTGCCAGTACGCGGTCCAGTCCAGCATGCCGTAGCCCGGCACGCGCATATAGTCGCTGCTGGCATCGGTGATGGCGGATCCGCTGTTGCTGTAGCTTTCGCGATTGGTGGCGGTCGCCTGTTTCCCTTTGACGAAGGTCGCCGTCAGGGCGGTGCCGTAGCGTTTCGCCGGATCGTCCCACGCCACGCCGACGATGGCTTTCATCGGCGCTACGCTGTCGAGGTCGACGTATTTATCGCCGCTGTAGCTGGATTTCGATTTCCCTTCGCTATAGCCGAGGGCGAGGGTGGCGCTCAGGCCGTCCACCTGCTCATACCAGGTGCCAAAGTTAAATTTAGTGCTGATTTCACCGCCGTAGATATAGGCTTTATCGCGGTTTTCCGCCTGATAAATGGTGTAGATATTCGACGGCACGTTGGTGAACTGGCCCGGATTATTCGCCCGGGTATAGCGGGTATAGGCGATAAAGTTCTTATAGCTGTTGTAGAACAGCGCCGTGCGCAGAGTGATGCCTTCGGTAACTTCCCCCTTCAGTCCCCACTCAAGATTATCGCTGGTTTCCGTCTTCAGATCGGTATTGCCGATCAGGGCATACTGCTGGCTGCCGGCGTAGCTGGAGCCAAGGTTCCAGGAGCCATACAGCTGGCTGGCGTTGGGGAATTGCGCCCCGCGCTGGTACTGCAGGTAGGTCATCAGACGCGGGGTGAGGTCGTACTGGAAGCTCAACGACGGCAGAACCTGGGTATCGCTGTTTTTACCATACAGCCTGGCCACTGACGATTCGGTCAGCGCGCTGCTGTTGGCGGCGAGGTCGGACAGATTTTCCGGCTTCGTCGATTGATGTACCACACGCACGCCGGGAATAATGGCGAAATTGTGGCTATCGAGATCGAAGTTGATCTTATCCTGAACAAAACCGCCGAGGGTGTAGCTGCGGCTATCCGCCTCCGGCTGCATGATCTCGCTGTAAACGCTGGGGATTGGCGACTGGCTGAACGGCCGCTGGGTTTTGCTGGTGCTGGCGTTAAAGCCGGCGCTCAGATCGTGGCGGCCCAGGGTTTTCGCCAGTGCGGTCTGCAGGCCCCAGGTGTCGGTGTCGTAGTTGGAGTTCACCGTCTGCATTCTGCGGGTGACGCTGTCCGGCATATACGTCCAGTCATGGGCTTCGGTATGCTGGTAATAGATTTTACTGGAGACGCTGTCGAGGTAGTCATTCATCGGCGTCCAGTCATCCTTCAGGCTCAGGCCCCAGCGCCGGGTCTGGCTGGTCTGGTTGGCGGTGCCGATGGTGCTGTTGCCGCTGGAGTCCCAGGTATCGTAGTGGGTGTGGTTGGTTTTATGGTAATAGTCGAAGGTGCTGGTTAGCTTGTGCTCGTCGTTGGGCTGCCAGATCCCGGAGGCCAGAAAGGCATCGGAGTGCCAGTTCGCCGGGTAGGCATCGACGGTGCCGCTGTTATTTTCGGTTTCCTGACCATCGCGGCGGCTGTAGACCAAAATGCCGCGCAGGAACTCATCGCCGCCGGCGACGGTCACCCCGTTGTGCCAGCTGCGATCCGCGGAGTCGTAGCCGCTGCGATAGCCGAAGGCGCTGGTTTTGCCCGGGCGCAGGTAATCATCCGCCGATTTCGGGCGGAAGGAGACATTCCCCCCGATGGCGCTGTTGGCCGTTTCCGTCGAGGTGGCGCCGGACTGGATATCCACGCTGCCGTACATATAGGGGTCGATATAATCGCGGCCGATGCCGAAGGTGTTGAGCCCGGCGCGACCGACGTAGCCGCGGCCGGTGGCGTTGGGCTGGGCGATACCGTCCACGTCGATGCCGACGCGGTTGCTCTCCATACCGCGAATGTTGTAGCCGGTGTAGCCCCCGCGGTCGAAGCCGCTTTTGCCGTTGCCGGAGCCGCCGCTGGCCCCGGTGGCGCTGATGAGCGGCTCATAGCGCATGATTGAGCCGAAATCGTTAGCGCCTTTATCCTCCAGCTCCCGGGCGCTGATGCTGTGCTCGTTACCGGCTTTTTGCGCCGGCGCGGGAGCGGTGACGGTCATTTGTTCCGAGGTGTCATCCACCGCCTCGCCGCCGATGGCGGAAGTGCCTGCTGCGACGGCAGAAGTTTGATAAATTGCTGCAAGCAAAGAGGTCACCAGCAGGCGTTTTTTACACCCTGCTGCTGACGGAGTCGATTTGTACATAGTCGCCACGCCTTGATCGTTATTAGTATCGGCTCACGCGTTACTTCCAGAGTTGCAGGTTGCTCCGTCTTTTCCGTTGCGGATAGGGTCTAACTCCATTTGTTGATTGCGAATGGTAATGATAGGTATTATCGTTTGCAACAAAATATTGATGTATTCCTCATTTAAACTGCACATTGTTTACACTGTGCCCTTTCAGCCTGAGCGAGATGACGATGAATTCAAAAGCGGCTATCACCATCACCTATTGTTCCCAGTGCAACTGGATGCTGCGCGCCAGCTGGATGGCGCAGGAGCTGTTACACACCTTCAGCACCGATATCGCCTCGGTGACGCTGGTGCCGGGCACCGGCGGGATCTTCACTATCGATATCGACGGCCAGCAGATCTGGGAGCGCAAGCAGGATGGCGGCTTTCCGGATGCGGCAGAGCTGAAACGCCGGGTGCGCGATGTCTGCTTCCCGGAAAAAGCATTGGGGCATGTTGATAAACCCGCTAACCCGACCTGATCGTTAGGAAAGCGGCTGCGTGGCCGGCTTAAAAGGTGTATTATTGATGCATCTTTTTGTGGGGAGGGAAATTGACGGTGGGCAAACGCATCGAACGTGAAAAGCAGACGATCGGTCGGATGATTGGGCTTTATCAGCGCCGCTGTCCGGAGGCCCGCGACGACGCCGAACACTATCAGGCGCTGAACGCCTACGCCGATAAGCGCCTTGATAAGTGCGTGTTTGGCGACAATAAACCGGCCTGCAAGCAGTGTCCGGTGCATTGCTACCAGCCGGCGAAGCGCGAAGAGATGAAGCAGATTATGCGCTGGGCCGGGCCGCGAATGCTCTGGCGTCACCCGATCCTGACCCTTCGCCATCTGCTGGATGACAGGCGGCCGGTGCCGCCGCTGCCGGAAAAATACCGACCGAAAAAATAGCGGCCTTCCCCGGCCTGCGCGGCGCGCAGCCGGCGGACAACTCGCGTTTTTTGTAGCCCCGGTAAGGCGTTAGCCGCCGCCGGGGATGGTTGCTGAAGTTTTCTGTTTCCGGCTATCCCGGATCGTGCTTGCCACAAAGGCGACCACAAACAGCGCGGTGAACAGCACCACGATAGTCGGCGCCGGCGCGCTATCGAGATAAAACGCCAGCCACACCCCTCCCGCCGAGCAGCAGACCGCCACTGCCACCGCCAGCAGCAGGGCGTGGATAAAGCGCCGTACCAGCAGGAGCGCGATCGCCCCGGGGGCAATCAGCAGCGAAATCGACAGAATAATCCCTACCGACTGCAGCGTCGCGACGATGGTCAGGGCGATCATGCACAGCAGGCCGTAGTGCAGCAGCCCGCCGCGCAGGCCGCTGGCTTTGGCCTGCGTCGGATCGAAGGCGTGCAGCAAAAAATCCCGCCATTTCAGCCCGATAATCAGCGCTATCACCAGCGCGATAGCCGCCGTTTGTCCAATATCGCTGAGGGAGATCCCCAGCATGTCGCCGAACAGAATATGGTCGAGATGGACGTCGGACTGGATCGCTACGTACAGCACCAGCCCGGCGCCAAACATGCCGGAGAAGACAATTCCCATAATGGTATCGCGTTTGAGGCGGCTGTTATCGTCAAGAAAACCGGTCGTTACGGCGCACAGCAGCCCGGCGATAAACGCGCCGATGGCAAAGGGGATGCCGATAATGTAGGCCAGCACCACGCCGGGAAAGACCGCGTGGCTCATGGCGTCGCCCATCAGCGCCCAGCCTTTAAGCACCAGAAAGACCGACAGCAGCGCGCAGGGCACGGCGACGACCATCGATACCGTTATCGCGTTGACCATAAATGGAAACTGAAACGGAGCCAGGAACAGATTCAGCATGCAGCCTCCCTGGCGCGGCGGCGGTTGGCCAGCAGGCCATGCTTCGGCGCAAAGATAAAGGTGATGAGGAACAGCAGCGTTTGCGCCACCACGATAATGCCGCCGGTGGCGCCGTCGAGATAGAAGCTGAGCCAGGCGCCGAAGAAGCTGGTCAGGCTGCCGATGGCGACGGCGATGGCCAGCAGGCGCGGGAAGCGGTCGGTTAACAGCCAGGCGGTGGCCCCGGGAGTGACCACCAGGCAGATGACCAGAAAGGCGCCGACGGTCTGCAGCGCCGCTACGGTGCAGGCCGCCAGCAGGGTAAAGAACAGCAGCTTCAGGCCGCGGGTGTTCAGACCAATCGAGCGGGCGTGGTTTTCATCGAAGAAGGTCACCATCAGATCTTTCCACTTCAGCAGCAGGATCGCCATCGAGATAAAGCCGATCGCCGCCAGCTGGATAATATCCTCCGGGGCGATGGCCAGAATATTGCCGAGGATAATGGTCTGGATATTCACCGACGTCGGGTTCAGCGACACCATAAACAGCCCGATACCGAAGAAGGAGGAGAAGATCAGGCCGATAATCGCATCCTCTTTTAGCCGCGATCGCTGCTGCAAAAACAGCATACTGCCCGCCGCCAGGCCGCCGGAGAGAAACGCGCCGAGGGCAAACGGCAGGCCGAGCATATAGGCCCCGGCGACGCCGGGCACAATCGAGTGGGAAAGGGCGTCGCCAATCAGCGACCAGCCTTTGAGCATCAGGTAGCAGGAGAGAAAGGCGCAGACGCCGCCCACCAGCGCCGATACCCACATCGCATTGAGCATATAGTGATAGCCAAACGGCTCCAGCAGCCAGCTCATCGTGGTCCTCCCGCCGCGCGCCGGCTGATAAACGGCCGCTCGTCATCGGTGATAATCTGCGCTTCCGCGCCGGTGAGGGCGACGTGGCGCAGCACGCCGCTGAAAGCCCGCTCCAGATTCTCGGCGGTGAAGGTGGTTTCTGTCGGGCCGCTGGCCAGCACGGTGCCTTTTACCATCACCGTATAATCGCAAAACTCACTTACGGACCCGAGGTTATGGGTGGAGACCAGCATGGTGCAGCCCTCATCGCGTAGCTCGCGCAGCAGGCTGATGATCCGCGCTTCGGTCTGCACATCGACGCCGGTAAAAGGCTCATCCAGCAGGATCACCTGACCCTGCTGAGCGATGGCGCGGGCAAGGAAGACGCGCTTTTTCTGCCCACCGGAGAGCTCGCCAATTTGCCGATGGCGGTACTCGCTCATGCCCACGCGGGCCAGCGCGGCATCGACGATTTCGCGATCGCGCGGCTTTGCCCGCCGCAGCCAGCCCATATGGCCGTAGCGGCCCATCATCACCACATCCTCCACCAGCACCGGGAAGGACCAGTCCACCTCTTCCGACTGCGGGACATAGGCGACCAGATTCTGGCGCAGCGCGCGATTGACCGGCTGGCCGAGTATGGCGATCTCGCCGTGACCGATGCGCACAAAGCCCATCAGCGCTTTAAACAGCGTGGATTTACCCGAGCCGTTAACCCCCACCAGCGCGGCAATGGCGCCGCGTGGTACGCTGAACGAGGCGTCGCGCAGGGCGGTGTGGCCGTTGCGCCAGGTAACGGTGAGCTGGTCGACATACAGACCCGCTTGCGCTGTATTCATGGCTGTTTCCTCATCCCGTCCTGGATACCGTTGACGATGGTTTCGGTTGTGACGCGCAGCAGGTCGAGCCAGGTCGGCACCGGGCCGTCGGCGGCGCTCAGCGAATCGACATACAGCACGCCGCCGTAGTGGGCGCCGGCTTCGCGCGCCACCTGACGGGCCGGTTTATCGGAGATGGTGCTTTCGCTGAAGATGGTCGGGATCTGTTCTCTCTTCATGGTGTCGATAACTTTGCGTACCTGTTGCGGGGTACCCTGCTGGTCGGCGTTAATCGGCCACAGATACAGTTCGTGCAGGCCATAGTCGCGGGCCAGATAGGAGAAGGCTCCCTCGCTGGTGACCAGCCAGCGCTTATCCTCCGGCAGCTGCGCCAGTCTGGCCTGCAGTGGCGCCATCGTCTGGCGGATCTTCTCTTTGTAGGCCTCGGCGTTGCGGCGATAGGTGTCGGCGTGAGGCGGATCGTATTTCACCAGCGCGTCGCGAATATTATCGACATAGATCAGGGCGTTATCTGCCGACATCCAGGCATGGGGATTGGGCTTCCCGCTATAGGGGCCCGCGCTGATGCCCATCGGCTGGATCCCCTCGCTGACCACCACCTCCGGGACGCCCTGCAAGTGCTGATAAAAGCGGGCAAACCACCGTTCGAGATTGAGACCATTGCTGAGGATCAGCTGCGCCCCCTGTGCGCGTTTGATATCGCCGGGGGTGGGCTGGTAGTCGTGGATCTCCGCGCCCGGTTTGGTGATGGAGCTGACGACGGCGGCATCGCCGGCCACGTTCTGCGCCATATCGGCGATAACCGTGAAGGTGGTGATAACCCTGAATTTCTCCTGCGCCGAGGCCGGCGCCGCGGCCAGCAGGGCCAGCGCGCTGGCCAGCAGCAATGATTTCAGCGGTGTCAGATGCAGCATAGGATCCCTCGCAATGGTGTGGTTAATTTCTCAGCGTTTATAGCAATTGCTATGTTATATAGCACAAGCTATTTATAAATGAAAATAATTCTTATTTGCGTGCGGGGATAATAATGAGCCGGGAAACGAGAGCGCGAGAAAGGGGAGGCAAGGTTGGCCCGGCGCGAACCGGGCGGAGATCAAGAGATATCGGCGACCGACTGGCGCGGGATCAGGCGGCCGGCCAGCGAGCGGCCCTCGGCGGTGAACGTTGGCCGGTCGTCTATCAGGCTGCGAATACGCTGAATACAGTTATCCAGCAGCGCCTCCAGTGGCCATGAGATGCAGGTCAGCGGCGGATAGAGCAGCGAGGCGAGGGGGGAATCCTCAAGGCTCAGCAGGGAGACCTCCTGCGGGACGGCGATGGTGAATTCGCGCAGCAGGCGCATTGCTTCAGCCGCGTAGCGGTCGCGTTTAACGATAATGGCTGAGTATTTACTGAAGCTGTTAATTAAGGTCAGCAGCGCCTGCTCGACATCATCGTTGGCCGTCAGCACCAGCTGGCGGTTAAAAGGAATGGAGTAGTTCTGCAGGACGTTGCGGTAGCCTTCCAGCATCTGTCGGCTGGCATCGTCGCTATCGCTGTCCACCAGCAGGGCGATGTTGCGGTGTCCCTTGCCAATCACATAGCGGCAGGCGCTTTCGGTGGCGAAGGCGAAGTCATAGCCCTGGCTGTTGCTTCCAGCGACGCCGAAGCGGTCAAAGGCGATAACGTTGCGCGGCGCGTCGGCGGCAACGGCGCCCAGCACCACCACCGCCACGCACTGGCGCTGCAGATCGTCGATCGCCGCCGCCTGCTCTACCGGGTCGCTGACGTACTGGACCAGCAGGCTTTTATTCAGCCCTTTCAGCGCCTGCGAGAGGAGCGGCAACAGACGCGCGCCGTGGCTCTCGTCCTGCGCGGAAATCACCAGGCCAACGTGGCTGGATGTCTGACTGGCGAGGTTTTGCGCGGCAAAGCTCGGGCGATAGTTGAGTTCTTCAACGGCCCGCAGCACAGCTTCCCGGCTCTCTTCGCGCACGCCCCGGGTGCCGGTCAGCACGCGGGAAACCGTCGCTCTTGAGACATTCGCTAATCTTGAAACATCATCAATCGTTGGCATGGCTTTTTCTGTCTGGACATTTTCGCCTAGCTTAACATACCTGCTGAAAAAAGTGTCTACCGAGGCCCGTCCGCGGCGCCGGGCAACCGGGGCAGCCAGGCCGCGCCGCGCACGCCGCTGGCGTCGCCGAAGCGGGCCGGTTTGATCTGCGTGCGGCAGCTGTCGGAGAAGATCCACGGCACGATGGCGGCAGGCAGATCGCGATAGATCTGGCTGACGTTGGACAAACCGCCGCCCAGCACAATCACCTGCGGGTCGAGAATGTTGATCACTGACGCCAGGCTGCGGGCAAAGGCGTCGATAAAATGACGCCAGTGGGCCAGCGCGCGCGGATCGCCGTTTTGCGCTGCGGCGACAATGGCTTCCGCACGCGCTTGTTCCCCGTAGCGGCGGGCGAAGCCGGTGCCGGAAACAAAGCTTTCGATGCAGTTCGTTTTGCCGCAGTAGCAGGGCTGCGGCGGGCCATCGCGCTCAGGAGTATAGCCCGGCAGCGGATTATGTCCCCACTCTCCGGCGATAGCGTTGGGGCCGCTGAGCAGCTGTTGATGAACGGCGATCCCGCCGCCGCAGCCGGTACCGATAATCACCCCGAAGACGGTGGTGGCGCCGGCGCCGGCGCCATCGACCGCCTCGGAAAGGGTGAAGCAGTCGGCATCGTTTGCCATCCACACCGGTTGGCCAAGCTGCTGCATGATATCCCGGCGCAGATCGTGGCCGTTGAGCACCAGGCAGTTGCAGTTTTTAATGCGTCCGCTTTGCGGATCGATAGCCCCGGGCAGGCCGATCCCCAGAGTGAACGGCTGCGGGCTGACCGCGCGCATATCGGCAATCAGGGTCAGCAGTTGACGCATAAAGGCGTCATAGCTCTCTTTGTGGGTTGGCCGACGCAGGCGCTGGACGCATTCGCCTGCGGGATCCAGCAGTACGGCCTCCATTTTGGTGCCGCCAATATCTATTCCAAGATGTAACATAGTGACCTCGGGGAATCAGACCCGGCCAGCACGTCTGGCCGGGCAAGGCGCTAGGCGTGAAGCGGTTGCGCGCGGTAAATCGCAATCAGTTCGGCAATCAGCTCTTTCGCCAGAATGGAGGTCATCAGGTGATCCTGAGCATGGACCATCACCAGCGTCATTTTGGTTTTTCCCTCGCCTTCGTCAGCTTCGATAAGCTGGGTCTGCACAAGGTGAGCTTCGCGGGAATAGTGCGCCGCTTCCTGCATTTTGGCGTCGGCGGTGGCGAAATCACCCGCTTTAGCGGCGTGCAGCGCTTCGTAGCACAGGCTACGGGACTGGCCGGCGTTGATGATGATCCCCATCACCTGTTCTTCTAATTCCATGATTATCCTCTGAATCGTTAGCGTTAAGCGGTTTGCGCCGCGTTGTCAGCCTGGTCGACGGCGTTTTCACGCTCCTGGGCCAGCAGCTGTTTTTCGTAAGCTTTGAGAAATGGCAGGTACATCACCATGGCGGTGGCCATACAAATAAGGCACAGGATCACCGGGCTAAAGCTCCAGTTCGCCGCCCACGAGGCGCCGATAGGGGCCGGCGTCGTCCACGGCGTCATCGACACTACGCGGCTGACCAGGTCCAGCTTCAGCGCAAAGTACGCCAGGGTCGCGTTGACCATCGGCACCAGCACGAACGGCAGGAAGAACAGCGGGTTCATGATGATCGGCGCCCCGAACAGAATCGGTTCGTTGATGTTAAATACGCCCGGCACCACGCCCATCCGGCCAATCGTCCGCAGATGCACGGCCTTGCTGCGCAGCAGCATCAGCGCCAGCGGCAGGGTTGAGCCGACGCCGCCGATCAGCAGATAGTGATCCCAGAAGCCCTGGACATAGATGTGCGGGATAGCGGTGCCAGCGGCCATCGCCGCCTGATTGACCGACAGGTTGGCCATCCAGAACGGGTTCATGATCCCGGTGACGATCAGCGCGCCGTGGATCCCGGCGAACCACAGTACCTGACAGACCAGCACTGACAGCAGGATCGCCGGCAGCGTATCGGAAGCTGCGACCAGCGGTTTCACCAGCGACATGATCGCTTCCGGAATGATCATCCCCAGCTGGGCCTCGATAAACAGGTTCAGCGGATGTAGCGTCAGGATGATCGCCAGCACCGGGATCAGGATCTCGAACGAGCGCGCTACCCCGGCAGGCACTTCCGGCGGCAGGCGAATGGTGATGTTATGTCGCTTGAGGAAGGCGTACAGCTCGGTGGAATAGATAGCCACCAGAATGGCGGTAAAGATCCCCTGGCCGGAGAAGTAGGCAGTAGAGATCTGGCCATCTTTCAGCGGCGCGGCGACCAGCAGAAACGACATCAGCGACAGCATCCCGGCGGTCAATGAGTCCAGGTGATGGTGCTTGGCGAGGCTGGCGGCGATCCCGACGGCGATAAACAGGGTCATCACCCCCATGCTGAAGTTGAACGGCAGCATCAGCGCCTCGCGATGATCGAGCGAAAATTGCAGCCAGGCGCGGGCAAAGCCCCACGTCGTATCCGGAGAAAACGGCGGGAAGATAAACACCAGCAAAAACGAGCCGACGATCATAAAGGGCAGGGCGGTAATAAAACCGTCGCGGATGGAGGTAACGTATTTTTGCTGGCCGATCGCTCCCGCCATAGGCGTGATCTGCCGTTCGATCACATCGATCAATTTAGCGTACAGAGAGCTCATGATCTTTCCTTAGTTCTTGTTTTCGATGAGGGAAAGGGCGAAATCAAGGACTGCGGCGCCTTTTTGCATGCCGTAGTCCATCATATTGATGGGTTCGACGCGGATACCGTATTTATCCGCCTGCTTTTGCAAATCCTGCTGCATGTATTTCACCTGCGGCCCCAGCAGCACCACCTGATAATGGCCAACCTGTTCGGCGAACTCCGCTACGCCATAGGCGTTGATCTCTACCGGCAGGCCCCGCTGTTCGGCTTCCGCAATCATTTTTTTCATCAGCAGGCTGGTGGACATGCCTGCCGAACAACACAACATAATTTTTTTCATAAGTACCGCTCCTGATGAGGTTGGATGTGCGGACTATAGTCAAAATGGATGCATTACGGAAAGCGCTTTCCATTTATGGATTTATTTATTGTGACCATGATCACCTATGGCAGGCTTTCACTTTCCGGTGTTGTGGGCGATCATCCCGGCGAGACAATCATTCGCAAAGGTAGGAGTATGAACATTCAGTTAATGAATGTGGCCGTGGACATCATCGAGCAGCGGCTGGCGCCGTTGGCGAATGTTCTGACGCGCAACAACCACATTACGGCGATGCGCGATAGCTTTGCGCTGGCGATGCCATTTGTGATTGTTGGCAGCCTGTTGGTTCCCATTTTGTTTCCGCCCGTTTCCATCGACGGCGCCTCGCGTTTCGGCCAGGTCTATTTGCTGCTGCGGCCTATCCTGCTGCCGACCTTTCAGCTAACCATTGGCCTGGTGGCGCTGATTGTCGCTTTCGGCGCCAGCGCCAGTCTCGCCAAGCAGTACCGTCTGCCGGAACGGCTCTGTGGTTTAACCGGGTGTCTGGCTTTTCTGCTGTTTATTGGCTTTCGCGAGACTGCGGTGAGCAACGTTTATCTCGGCGGCATGGGGATATTTACCGCCCTGATATCCAGTACCTATTCCATTGAGATAATTCGTTTTTTCTACAAAAAAGGCTGGTGTATCCGCCTGCCTGATGAAGTGCCGCTGATGACTCGCAATGGCTTTCAACTGCTGATCCCGCTGCTGGTGGTGATGCTGTCGATAAGCGTGATGAATGCCATATTGCTGCAGACGACCGGGCGCATCGTACCGGAGCTAATCAGCGAAGCGGTGCGACCGCTGGTGCTGGCGTCCGACACGTTGATGGCGGTACTTATCTCTTTGTTAATCTGTAACTTACTCTGGTTTATCGGTATCCACGGCGCGCTGATTATCACCGGGATTATGAACCCCTTCTGGATGACCTATCTGTTTGAAAATCAGCAGGCTTTGGCAGCGGGTTCGCCAACGCTGCCGCATATTTATCTGCAGGGATTCTGGGATTTTTACCTGCTGATCGGCGGTATCGGCTCCACTCTGCCGCTGGTATTGATGGCGATGCGCAGCCGCTCACGGCAGCTGAAAAGCGTGGCCAAAATTGGCCTGCTGCCGTCGCTGTTTAATATCAACGAGCCGATACTGTTTGGTTTTCCGGTGATCATGAACCCGGTTTTTTTACTGCCGTTTCTCTTTGTTCCACTGATAAATGCCTGTATTGCATGGTATTTGACTCAGCTGGGCATCCTCGATCGCGCGGTGGCGATGCT
The DNA here is from genome assembly GCF_021869705.1 of Klebsiella sp. PCX. Classification (NCBI taxonomy): domain Bacteria; kingdom Pseudomonadati; phylum Pseudomonadota; class Gammaproteobacteria; order Enterobacterales; family Enterobacteriaceae; genus Klebsiella; species Klebsiella sp. PCX. The sequence continues at coordinate 4,053,792 of NZ_CP091527.1, read as the reverse complement.
ACCCTGGTCGATGCCTTCTCCGCTGGGGGCGGCATGGTCGGCGAACGGCAGCTGGAAAAATTTGTGCATGAGCCTGTTCGCGATGTTTAACGCCTGGATGCTTTATCGCCCCTTCTTCAAAGTTTACGAACGCCAGCTCGCGGAAACCGAGCGCTGATCCCCTCGCCGTCGGCGGCTTCTCCCCCGACGGCACCTGTTCACTTTCTCTTTCTTCCGCTCTGCTGCCGGCTTCCGGCGGTATTCTTGTTATTTTATGTGATCAGTCTCACGAATATATTCGTCGCAGAGCGAATTTTGTGAACCAGATAGGCAATTATGGAAAGCGCTTTCCATTAGTGGATGTACATTTCCATTTTTGATCCGTAAATTTCCCCTCCGTTATCGGTTCGTGTTAACAAACATAACGTGGGAAAAAAATAATGATAAAGCTGAAACACTCAATACCTCTGGCTCTCCTCTCGCTGGCCGGGACCAGCAGCCTGGCCTGCGCCGATCCGAAGTATGATTTTGCGCTGCATGGCTATATTCGCTCCGGGATCCTTGCCAATTCTGATGGCAACCGCGCGGACTCCGTCGGCCTGATGCCGGACGGCAAGTGGCGACTGGGCAACGAAGAAGACACCAAGATTGAACTGATCCCCACCGTGACGCTGACGGCGGACAGCGGCGTGGTGGCGAAAGTGCAGGCCAACCTCACTCACCAGTCGAAATGCACCTCCGACTGGAACTGTCAGGATGACGATGGCCATGATGTGCAGTTTCGTGAAGGGTTCGCCGAGCTGAGCAATCTGGATTTTGCGCCGGAGATGACCTTCTGGGCCGGTAAGCGCTACAGCAGCTCCAACACTTCCAGCCATCAGTTTGACTGGGAGTACATTCAATACAATGGCACCGGCGGCGGCTTCGATAACATGGATCTGGGCTTCGCGCGCTTCGATGCCGGGGTCTACGCCTTTTCGCCCACCGATGAAACCAAAGCCTACCCGGTGGATAAGGGAGATCAGGGCTACCCGGATGACTACTCCCTCAACCTGTGGCTGAAAAAGATCGCCGGGACAGGCTTCGATCTGGAGCTGATCGGCCACCACATGAACCGTAACGAAAAGCATCCGACTTCCGCCGAAAAGGGCTATGGCGTGACCGGTATTTATAACTTTGACGGTTTTTATGGCCTCACCGGGGGGTACTCCCGCCTCGCATTGCAGTACGGCAAAGGGCTGGCGGCGGGCGACTCGCTGGGTAAAAACGGCTGGGGCTGGGCCAATCTGGAAAACACCCAGTCCTGGCGGGTGGTGCTGGATAGCGTGGCCTCGATGGGCGATCTGGAAATCTCCACCTTCGCCTTCTGGCAGAAGGATAAAAACTACCGCTGGTGGACGGAAGATGACAATGGCTGGGGACGCTCGATGTGGGTCGCCGGTATCCGCCCCTATCATCAGATCACCCGCAACTTTGCCATGCAGTACGAGCTGGGCTACGAATACCTGGATGACAAAAACTACAAAGGGGTTAACGGCAAAGGCAAAGGCGGCCTGACCAAAGTCACCGTTGCGCCAACGCTGACTTTTGACTCCGGCTTCTGGGCGCGCCCGCAGCTGCGTTTCTTCGTCACCTACGCGAAGTGGGACAAAGGTGTCTCCGATGCGCTGGACGGCAACTACAACTGGGATACCAATACCATCACCGCCGGCGGTTATTCCCGCAGTGGCTCAACCGACACCGTTAACTTCGGCGTACAGGCCGAAGTCTGGTTCTAAGGAGAGACAGCGATGAAGCCGATGAAAAACCTGCTGCTAATGGGGCTGCTGTCCGCGCTGGGGGCCGGCGGGGCGCTGGCCGCCGAGCGCTCGCATTTTGAACACTTTATCACTCGCGACGGCGCCGCTCTCAAGGATGGCGATAAGGTGTTTCGCTTCGCCGGGATCCACGCGCCGGAGCTGCACCGCATTGAAGACGACGCCCGCGGCCCCTGCAGGGCAGACCCGCGCGGCTGGGGGCAATACTTTAAATGGCCGACGGCCCAGGAGCAGCAAAACTGGATCCAGGCGATGGTGCAAACCGGGGCGAAAGCCCAGCGCGTCTACGTGCTGTCGGTGCAGCAGGAGTTTGACAAGGCCTGCGGCCGCGAGACCCATATTCTCGCGCCGGAAACGGCGGACGGCATGCCGCGGCTGAATGAGAAAGCCATGCGGGTGTATGACAACATGATTGCCGAAGCGGATAAACAGGGATTGCGTCTGATCCTGCCCTTTATCGACCATTGGTGGTGGTGGGGCGGGCGCGAGCAGCTGGCGGCGTTCTACCACGAAAAAGCGGAAGACTTTTATCGTACCGATAGCAAGACCTTCAAAGCCTATCTGGATGTGATCCGTCAGGTCATCACCCGGACAAATACCGTCACCGGCCGCGCCTATTTTGATGAGAAGGCGATCATGGCCTGGGAGACCGGTAACGAGCTGGAGGATACCAATGCCGATTTTCTGCAGCAGACCGCGGCGTGGATTAAAAAGTGGGCTCCCAACCAGCTGGTGATGGATGGCACCTATAAGAAAATCAATTCTTTTGCGTTGACTGACCCCAATGTGGATATCGTCAGCAATCACTATTACACCAACGCCGATAATAACCATCCCGGGCAGGTGACGCAGGATCTACGCGCCGTCGGCGGGCAAAAAGTCTATCTCGTCGGCGAGTTTGGCTTGCTGCCGGCGGATCAGCTGAACGCCATTATGCAGTCGATTGTTCACAGCGAGGTCAACGGGGCGCAAGCCGCCGGGGGGCTTATCTGGGGCTTCCGCGGCCATCGTCACGACGGCGGCTTCTACTGGCATAAGGAGTCGACCGGACACTACAGCTACCACCTGCCGGGGTTTGCAAAAGAAGGCGAAGCGAACCAGGAGCAGGCGGTGGTCGATCTGGTGCGCACCGCCGCAGCGCAGATGGCCGGACAGCAGAGGATGGCGCCGCTGCCGAAGCCGGACGCGCCTCTGCTGCGCGAGACCACCTCGCCCTTCGCGATCAACTGGATGGGTGCCGCGGTAGGACGTAGCTACGATGTCGAACGCGCTGGCTCGCCGACCGGGCCGTGGACGGTGGTGGGCCGGGATATATCCGATGGCGTTAACGAATGGAACCCGGAAACCATGGTTCTGTTCCGCGACGATTATCGTCAGCTTCAGCTCGGGCGGACGTACTACTACCGGGTGACGACGAAAAACGAGAGCGGTCGTTCTGCCCCTTCCAATGTGATTAGCGTGAAGCATAGTGAGGTGAATCAGCCGCCGGCTATCACGCTGGAACCCGCCTTAACTACCACTCAGGACCAGGGCGTCGAGCTTACGGCCAACTGGCAGGACGATGGCCTGCCGTCGCGAGAGGTGAAAGTGGGCTGGCAGCACGCCGGCGACGGACAGGTACATTTCTGCCATGCCGATCGGCCGCAAACCCGGGCCTGGTTCACGGCGCCAGGCACCTATGCGCTGACGTTCACTGCCGACGATGGGCTGCTGAAAAGCAGCAAAACCGTGACCGTGACGGTGGGCGAGGCGACGGGGAAGGCGCCGGCGGATTTCTGTCGTTATCACGGCAAAGTCTATGGCGTGGCTGAGGGGCGCCTGGCGGTAATGAAGAGTGATAAAGACGCGCTGGCAGTTGGCGAGGACGGTTTTCTCGGCCCATTTGCCAGCGAGGGGGATAAGATCAGCTGGCAGGTGCAGGCGCCGTGGAGCGGTCAGTTCCAGCTCAACGTAACCTTCAACGGCAAATGGGGCGGCAAGCAGAACTCCTTTGTCGTCAACGGGGGCGCTCCGCAGGCCGTGGCCTTCCCGCAGACGGATGAGCAGGGCCAGCAGCTGCGGATACCCGTAACGCTGAAAGCGGGGAGCAATCAGGTTGACTTCGGCCGCTTCGCCGGCGACTGGGGCTATATGTTTATTAAATCGATCGAAGTGGTCGCGGAGTAGTACGCTCAGGCTGCGCCAGACGGGCGCAGCCTTTTTTCGAAAGGAGAGGTTATGCAGCAGTATCAGTTTCCGCAAGGGTTTCTGTGGGGGGCGGCGGCGTCCGGCCCGCAAACGGAAGGGGTCACCAATAAGCGCCATCGTTCCATCTGGGACAGCTGGTTTGCTGAACAGCCGGAGCGATTTTATCAACAGGTAGGGCCGCAAACCGTGTGTGATACTTATCATCAGTATCCGCAGGACGTGGCGCTGATGAAACAGACCGGCTTCAACTCGTTTCGAACCTCGATTCAGTGGTCACGACTGATCGCGGATTTTGAAACCGGCGCGCCGGACCCGGACGCGGTGCGTTTTTATCACGCCTATCTTGATGAGATGATCGCCAACGGCATTGAGCCGATGATCAATCTCTACCATTTTGATATGCCGGAGGTGCTGCAGAAACAGTACGGTGGCTTTGAATCGGCGCACGTAGCAGAGCTGTTTGCCCGCTTTGCCCGCACCGCCTTTAACCTGTTTGGCCATAAGGTTAAATACTGGATAACCTTCAACGAGCCGATTGTACCGGTTGAGGGAGGCTACCTGTACGACTTCCACTATCCGTGTAAGAAAGATGGCCGGCTGGCGGCGCAGGTGGCGTTTAACATTATGCTGGCGCATGCCAAAGCGGTAACGGCTTATCGTGAACTGGCGCTGGCGGGCGAGATCGGCGTGGTGCTCAACCTGACTCCGAGCTATACGCTCACCGACAGCGACGCGGATAAAAAGGCCGCCTGGTATGCCGACCTGTTTTTTAACCGCAGCTTCCTTGACCCGCTGGTAAAACATGAATTCCCTAAAGCGCTGTGCAAGATCCTCGCCGCCCACGACTGCCTGCCGACGACCAGCAAAGACGACGTGGCGTTGATCCTCAGCGCGGAGATCGATTTTCTTGGGGTGAACTATTACGTGCCGCGGCGGGTAAAAGCGCGTGAGAGCGAATATGACCTCGATTATTTCACCCCGGAATACTATTTCGAAAACGCGGTGAACCCGCAGGGCCGCTTTAACCCCTATCGTGATAACAACGAGATCCTGCCGCAGGCTATTTACGACATTGCCGCCAATATTCGTGAAAACTACGGCAATATTAAGTGGTATCTCGCGGAAATCGGTATCGCGATGGATCGACAATCAGAGGGAGAGCCCGGGGCGGACGGGGTCATAGACGATACTTTCCGCATTCAACTGATGGAAGAGCATCTGGTGCAGCTGCACCGCGCTATTGCCGACGGCGCGAACTGCTTTGGCGTGCATCAGTGGACGTTTATCGACAACTGGTCGTGGATCAATGCCTTCAAACGGCGCTACGGCTTCTGGCGACTGGATCTGGATACCGGCGAGCGACAGATAAAACGCAATGCGCTGTGGTTTGCCGAACTGGCGACCAGCAACGGTTTTACCCGCGACAAATAGCGCGCTGCGCCAGCGCTCCCTCCTGGCGGCGCGCAAAGAGGGAGCGTGCGAGGCTACACCAGTTCGTCTTTATTAATGCCCAGCCGCTTCATGCGCGACAGGAGCGTGGTGCGCTTCAGCCCCAGCCGCTGGGCGGCGCCCTTCGGCCCGGCCACCACGCCGTTGCTCTCCTTCAGCACCCGGACGATCAGTTGATATTCATCTTCGCCTTCCTCAGGCAGGACCTCTGGCGACCGCGGAGGCTCGACGATATCCCGCTCCGGCAGGGAGAGCTGCAGCACGTTGCCGCGGGTCAGCAGGACCGCCCGTTCGATGACGTTTTCCAGCTCGCGCACGTTGCCCGGCCACTCCATGCGCGTCAGGGTGCGCAGGGTTTCCGCCGGGATGCTGTCGATATTGCGTCCCATGCGGCGGGCGATTTTGAAGGTAAACGCCTTCACCAGCAGCGGGATGTCGTCGGGACGCTCGCGCAGCGGCGGCAGGTGGATCGGGAACACGTTGAGCCGGTAGTAGAGATCGCTGCGGAATTCCCTGTCGATAACCATTTGCTTGAGATCGCGGTTGGTGGCGGCGATCAGTCGGACGTCGGTCTGGATCAGCTTGTTGCTCCCCAGGCGTTCGAACTCCTGCTCCTGGAGGACGCGCAGCAGCTTGGGCTGCAGCTCCAGCGGCATATCGCCCACTTCATCAAGGAACAGGGAGCTTTTGTCCGCCAGTTCGAAGCGGCCGATACGCTGGGCGCTGGCCCCGGTAAACGCGCCGCGTTCGTGGCCGAACAGATCGCTCTCCAGCAGCCCGGCGGGCATCGCGGCGCAGTTCATCTTCACCATCCGCCGACTGTTTCGTCCGCTGAGGTTATGAATGGCGCGGGCGATAAGCTCTTTACCGGTGCCGGTTTCGCCGAGGATCAGCACGGTGCTGTCGCTGTGGGCCACCATCTCGACCTGCTTGAGCACATTGTTCATCGCCTCGCTGCGGCCGATGATCTCCCCGAATTCGCTCTCGACATTGTTGAGCTGCTCGGTGAGGGCGAGGTTCTCATCCACCAGTCGCTCTTTCAGGCGCTGAATTTCGCGGTAGGCGAGGGCGTTATCGATAGCGATCGACACCCGCTCGGCGATCTGCCGCAGCAGCTTGAGATTGGTGGTGGTAAACACCTGTTCGTCGCACTGCGCCAGCTTCAGCACGCCGAGCAGGGTGTTGCCGGACATCAGCGGCAGCAGGCACAGGGTCTGGATCTTGTTGCCCCACATCTCGAAGAGCATTTTCTCGTACGGCGCGAGAGTGTCATGCTCGTGCAGGTTAAGCAGCAGCATCTCTTTGCTTTTGAACACCCGCTCGGTGAGGGTGCCGGCTTCATCCACCTCGCTCTGGTCGTGAACCGGATGGCTGGCGTCAAGATAGTGGGTGGAATAGATGTTGAGCTTCCCTTTGCGGTTGCTGCGCAGCACTACGCTGATGGCATCGATCCGGAAGTAGCGATGGATCTCTTTCGCCACCTCGCTGACCAGCTCGTCGATATCCAGACGCGAGAGGACCGCGTTGGTGATCGCCACCAGGATGCGAAAGTTGTCGCGCTCGTGGCACAGCAGATCGTAATCGACGTTGTTGCTGACCCGGTTCTGAATCTGCTCGGTGACCACGGCGACGATCTGCGCAAAGGTATGCAGCCGCTGGAACTCTTTCTCGCTCCATGGCCGGTTGTCACGACGCAGAAATTCGCAACCGCCGAAGATCCGCCCGTCGGCCGCCAGCGGCAGCAGCGAGTAGTACCCGAACGGGCGATAGATCCCGCTGCGGATAAGCTGCGGCCAGGTGTCGGCAAAGGTCTCATGATCGCAATGCAGGGCATCCGGCCGGGAGAGTAAGCGGCGCACCGGACCGTGGGCGAGCACGGTTTCATCTTCGTAGCTCACCGGCTGGCCTGCCTCATCGCAGGCGTATCTGGCCGCGCGGTGGTTGCCTGCGTTCCACAGGATAATGGCCGCTTCGTCGGCCAGCGCGGACTGTTGCACCAGGCGGGTCAGGGTTTCGCTCAGCGCAGCCAGATCGGGCTGCTGTAATAAAAGCCGGGTGATATCAAACAGACCCTGCTGGCCGAGATCGCTCATCGGTGTATACGACATGGCTTACATCCAAAACGCGCCGGCAACGCGGCGCATAAGAAAATGATGGTACAAATAATAGTATGTTAATAAGGCGGTTTTGACCGCCGTTAACCCATCCGTGGGCGCCCGCTGGTTTGGGCGTGATACTCATGCTGGCTTTTCCCGGCTTACGCTGCGCTTAGCCGGGCTACAAGTGCGCGCAGTTTTGTAGCCGGATAAGGCGCCAGCCGCTAACCGGGCCCCGACGCCGTCGTTAACAAATTCTCGGCAGCGGCTCGGCGTGGGGAAGATCGAGCGTCCGCTTCACGCCGTACAGCCCGACGGAACGCACCCCCGGGCGGGCGACCACCTCGCCGATTATCGCCGCCTCGCATCCCAGGGCGTGAGACCGTAGATGCGTCAGTACATTTTCCGCTTCTTCGCGGGCGACGGCGATCACCAGCTTGCCTTCATTGGCGAAGTTCAGGGCGTCCAGTCCGAGTAGCTCGCAGACCCCGCGCACGGTGTCGTTGACCGGCAGCTTTGCCTCGTGCAGTTCAATGCCGCAGCCGCTGGCGACGGCGAACTCATGGGCGACGGCGTTGACGCCGCCGCGGGTGGCGTCGCGCAGGGCTTTTACGCCGCGCAGCGGCCGCAGGGTTTGGATCAGCGGCGTCAGCACCGCGCAGTCGCTGGACAGCGCGCCGTCGAGCCCCATCTGCTCACGCAGATTAAGGATGGTGGCGCCATGATCCCCCAGCGTGCCGCTGACCAGCAGCACATCGCCGGCGCTGATCTGCTGCGTCCCCCAGCGAACGTCCGCCGGGATGGCGCCGATGCCGGCGGTGTTGATAAACAGCTTATCCGCCGCGCCGCGCGGCACCACTTTGGTATCGCCGGTGACGATGGCGATCCCTGCCGCCCGAGCGGTATCGGCCATGCTGGCGACCACCGCTTCCAGGGTAGTCATCTCCAGCCCCTCTTCGAGAATAAACCCGCAGGAGAGATAGCGCGGGATGGCGCCGCTGACCGCCACGTCGTTGGCGGTACCGCAGACGGCCAGCTTGCCGATATTGCCGCCGGGAAAGAACAGCGGGTCAATCACATAGCTGTCGGTGGAGAAGGCGAGGCGATCCCCCTGAGCGGCAAGCGCCGCCAGATCGAGGCGCGCCTGATCCTCCTGCTCCGCCAGCCAGGGGTTGGCGAAAGCCTGCATAAACAGGTCGCCGATCAGCTGCTGCATTGCCTGACCGCCGCTACCGTGGGCTAACTGGACGCTTTTCATGCTTCATATTCCTGACTGCGATATTGATACCAGGCGGCGCAGGCCCCTTCCGAGGAGACCATCAGCGCGCCAAAGGCGCTTTGCGGATTGCAGGTGCTGGCGAAGAGCGGGCACTGGTGCGGTTTACAGCGACCGGTCAACACCTCGCCGCAGCGGGCGCGCGGGTCGTCGCACACGCGCTGCGGCGCCGGGCGGAAATGGGCCTCGGCATCGAAGCGCTGATAGGTCGGCGTGAGGTGCACGCCGGAGTCGCTGATGACCCCCAGACCGCGCCATTCGCTGTCGCCATCAAGGCAAAACACGTCGGCCATCGCCGCCTGCGCCAGCGGGTTGCCTGCATCCGGCACCACGCGACGGTACTGATTTTCCACTTCGCTACGCTGCGCTATTGTCTGCTCAACCAGCATCACCGCGCCTTGCAGTAGATCAAGCGGTTCGAAACCGGCGACCACTAACGGGCGATGATAGTCGCTGGCGATAAAGCCGTAGGCTTCGGTGCCGATCACCATACTGACGTGGCCGGGGGCGAGAAAGGCGTCGATACCGTTGTCCGGCTGATCCAGCAGACTGCGCAGGGTCGGCAGCAGGGTGATGTGCTGACAGAAAAAGAAGAAGTTTTCGACGTTGCGCTCCCGCGCCTGACGCAGGGTGAGGGCGGTGGCGGGCATGGTGGTTTCGAAACCGAGACCGAAAAAGACCACCTCACGCTGCGGGTTTTGCTGCGCCAGCCGCAGGGCGTCCATCGGCGAGTAAACGATGCGAACATCGGCGCCGCTGGCTTTCGCCTGCAGCAGTGAGCCGTTTTTGCCCGGCACGCGCATGGCGTCGCCGAAGGTACAGAAGATCACCCCCGGGCGGCTGGCAATCTCAATGCAGGCGTCGATGCGCCCCATCGGCAGGACGCATACCGGGCAGCCGGGCCCATGAATAAATTCAATATTCTCCGGCAACAGCTGGTCGAGACCGAACTTAAATATGGCATGGGTATGGCCGCCGCAGACCTCCATAATGCGCAGCGGACGCTGCGCGGTGTGCGGCAGCAGATGGGCACGCTGCTGAAGATGGGCCACCAGCTGCATGACCTGCTCGGGGGCGCGGTATTCGTCAACGTAACGCATTATCGCTCCTCGCCGTACAGCAGGGCGCCGACGTCCGGCTCCACGTCAAACATATTTTGCAGCGCCTCGAGCGTATCGCGCGCTTCGTCTTCATTAATCACGCTCATGGCGAACCCGACGTGCACCAGCACCCACTGGCCGAGACGCGGCTGACCCTGGTCGTCAACGGCGCCCACCAGCGTCAGGTCAACGTCGCGCTGAATGCCACAGACTTCCACCTTCGCCAGCACGCCGTCGATGGCGCAAATTTGTCCCGGAATGCCTATGCACATCGTTGCGTCTCCAGCCAGGTGAGCCACTGGTCCATGCCTTCGCCGCTGGTGGCGGAGAGGAGGATAATTTCAATATGCGGATTGACCTCGCGGGCGCAGGCCAGGCATTTATCCACGTCAAAGTTGAGATACGGCAGCAGGTCGACCTTGTTGAGCAGCATCAGGCTGGCGGCGGCGAACATATGCGGATACTTCAGCGGCTTGTCTTCGCCTTCGGTGACCGACAGCACCGCCACCTTATGGCGTTCGCCGAGATCAAAGCTCGCCGGGCAGACCAGGTTGCCGACGTTTTCAATAAACAGAATGCCGTGGTCAGCCAGCGGCAGGCGCGGGGCGGCGTCGGCGATCATCTGGGCGTCGAGATGGCAGCCTTTCCCGGTGTTGACCTGGATCGCCGGAGTGCCGGTGGCGCGAATGCGGGCGGCGTCATTGACCGTTTGCTGGTCGCCTTCGATCACCGCGCAGTCGGCACGCCCTTTCAGCCGGGTGAGGGTTTCGGTGAGCAGGGTGGTTTTGCCGGAGCCGGGGCTGGAAACCAGATTCAGCACCAGCTGCTGCTTTGCCGCAAAGCGCGCGCGGTTGCGCGCCGCCAGGCGGTTGTTTTTATCCAGCACGTCGATTTCCACTTCCAGCATCCGCCGCTGGCTCTGGCCCGGGGCGTGAGTCCCCGCTTCGCCATGGCCGTAATGCAGATCGCCCTCTGTCGTGCGGGTGGGGGCGAAGTGGTCAGTTTTGACGCCGGTGATGGTCATCGTCTGGCGTGGGGCGGGCGCGAAGGGGGCGCTGCGGAACGCGGAATGCGGGTTTCGTTCGTCTCCTTCAATATAGAGGTTGCCTTCGCCACAGCCGCATGTCGTACACATAATTTACTCCAATTCTAAACGCTGAATCTGTAAGCCGTCATCCGCCACGATCTGTAGCTGGTCGTTATTGCAGTGCGGGCAGCGGCGGACGTGCTGCGAGACAAGATGGACGTACTGCTGACAGCGTTCGCACCAGCATTCAGCCTGTTGTTCGGCGATATGCAGTTCACACCCCTCCGCCAGCGTGCCGCGGCAGACCAGCTCAAAGCAGAAGGTCAGGGCGCTGGCTTCGACGCAGGAAAATGCCCCGACCTTAAGCCACACGCCGGTCACCCGTCGCGCGCCGGCCTGCTGCGCCTGTTGTTCAATAATTTCCAGCGCCCGCTGGCTGAGGGTGATTTCGTGCATAGTCGCCTCCGTATCGCGATGCGCCTTTTATGCAATAACGATGCCAGAACAGACTCATGGCGGTGGGAAATGTCGATGACGACGCGCCGGGGCTGTCATCGACATGTCGCGTCGGCAGGAGATAAATATAAAAACATAATTAAATCAAATAAATAAAATGTGGCACGGAAAATGCTTAAACGGTGCATCTCATGCTACGGAGAAACCGATATGACTATTTGGGAAATAAGTGAAAAGGCGGATTACATCGCCGACCGTCACCGGCAGCAGCAGGAGCAGTGGCATATCTACTGTAACTCGCTGGTTCAGGGGATCACCCTGTCGAAAGCCCGCCTGCATCACGCGATGAGCTGCGCGCCGGACAAAGAGCTGTGCTTCGTGCTGTTCGGCCATTTTCAGGTGTTCGTCGCCCTGGCGGAAGGCTTCAACAGCCACACCATCGAATACTACGTCGAAAACAAAGGCGGCGGTGATAAGTATCTGATTGCTCAGGCCACGCTCGCCGCGGATGGCACGGTGGACGGGCGGATCAGCAACCGCTCCCGCGACCAGGTGCTGGAGCACTATCTGGCGATTATCGCCACCGTCTATGACCGTCTGTACGACGCCATGGAGCAAGACCAACCGGTGGACTTAAGCCATCTGGCTCTGACCCACTGATCGCAAGGTGTCGACATGTGTCGAAAATGACACCTGCGCAACCTGATTTCGTCAAAAGTGACTTTCACCCGAGGATGACCCGGTGAACCGTTTTGTAATTGCTGACTCCACTGTCTGTATCGGCTGCCGCACCTGCGAAGCCGCCTGCTCTGAGACGCATCGCCAACATGGCCTGCAGGCGATGCCGCGGCTGCAGGTGATGCGTAATGAAAAAGAATCGGCACCGCAGATGTGCCACCACTGCGAAGACGCCCCCTGCGCCGCTGTCTGTCCGGTTAACGCCATCCAGCGCGTCGATGGCGCTGTCCAGCTCAACGAGAGCCTGTGCGTAAGCTGCAAACTGTGCGGCATCGCCTGCCCGTTTGGCGCGATCGAATTTTCCGGCAGCCGTCCGCTGGATATTCCGGCCAATGCCAATACCCGACTGGCGCCCCCCGCGCCGCCGGCGCCGGCCCGCGTCAGCTCGCTGCTCGACTGGGTGCCTGGGGTGCGCGCCATTGCCGTGAAATGCGACCTCTGCCACTTCGATGACCAGGGTCCGGCCTGCGTGCGGACCTGTCCGACCAAAGCGCTGATGCTGGTGGATAGCCGTGATATCGCCCTGGCCAGCAAGCGTAAACGCCAGCTGACCTTTAATACCGACCTTGGCGACTTGTCGCTGTTCCAGGCGCAACAGGGGGAGAGGGAATGAGTGTAATTGGATTAGTCAATCAGGCGGTGACATGGTACGCCGCCAGCGCCGTGCTGGCCTTTGTGTTTGCCATGCGTAAACCGCTCAGCGGCGCCATTGCCGGGATCGGCGGCGCGGTGGCCAGCGCCATGCTGGTGGTTGCCGGCGGCGCCGCGCTGTTGATGCCGGATCGGATCCACGGCGGCATGCTGCAGTTTCTCCATCTGACGATGCGGGTGGGCGGCGTGAATGCCTTGTGGCTGCTGGCCATTGGCCTGTCGGCGCTGCCGGTGTCGCTGTTTAACATTAGCTGGCATCGCCACCCGCAGGTGAAGGCCAACGGCCTGCTGGTCAACCTGCTGCTGGCCGCCGCCACCTGTGCGGTGGTGGTGACCAATATCGGCTCGCTGGTGGTGATGGCGGAGATCATGGCGCTCTGCGCGGCGTTTCTCACCGGCTGCGCCGCCTCCGGCAAGCTGTGGTTTGCCCTGGGTCGTCTCGGCACGTTGCTGATGGCCTGGACCTGCTGGCTGGTGTGGTCGACCTACGGCACCCTCGAGCTGGCGCAGATCAATCTTCAGGCGGTGGATATGATGCAGAGCCCACTGCTGTGGCTGCCGGGGCTGGCGGGGTTCGCCCTGCTGGCGGGGGCTATCCCGCTGCACGGCTGGGCGCCGCAGGCGCACGCCGGGGCCAGCGCGCCGGCCGCCGCGCTGTTTTCCACTGTGGTCATGAAGGTCGGTCTGTACGGCATGTTAACCGTTTCGCTGGCCGGCGGCGTGCCGCCGCTGTGGTGGGGCGTGATGCTGCTGGTGCTGGGGATGATCACCGCCTTTATCGGCGGGCTGTATGCGTTGATGGAACATAACATTCAGCGCCTGCTGGCCTATCACACCCTGGAGAACATCGGCATTATCCTGCTGGGGCTGGGCGCCTTCGTCACCGGCGTGGCCACCCGCAACAGCACGCTGATGGTGCTGGGTTTCATCGGTGGCATGTATCACCTGATTAACCACAGCCTGTTCAAAACTACGCTGTTCCTCGGCGCCGGGGCGGTGTGGTTCCGCACCGGCCATCGCGATATCGAGAAGCTGGGCGGCATCGGTAAAAAAATGCCGCTGATCTCCCTCGCCATGCTGGTGGGGCTGATGGCGATGGCGGCCCTGCCACCGCTGAACGGCTTCGCCGGCGAGTGGGTTATCTACCAGTCCTTCTTCAAAATGAGCACCAGCGACCTGTTTATTGGCCGTCTGCTGGGGCCGCTGCTGGCGGTCGGTCTGGCGATCACCGGCGCGCTGGCGGTGATGTGTATGGCCAAAGTCTATGGCGTCACCTTCCTCGGCGCGCCGCGGAGCAAAGAAGCGGAAAACGCCACCTGCGCCCCCTGGCTGATGACCCTGAGCGTGGTCATGGCGGCGGTCTTCTGCCTCGTTGGCGGCATCGCCGCGCCGTGGCTGCTGCCGCTGGTGAGCGGTGCCTTCCCGCTGCAGGCCCAGGTGTCGAGCGTGGTGTCGCAGCCGATGATCGCGCTGCTGCTTATAGCCTGCCCGCTGCTGCCGTTCTTGTTGATGATCTTCTTTAAAGGCGATCGCCTGGCGGCGCGCTCGCGCGGCGCGGCCTGGGTCTGCGGCTACGATCACGAACAGTCGATGGTGGTCACTGCCCACGGTTTCGCCATGCCGGTGAAAGAGGCCTTTGCGCCGCTGCTGAAGCTGCGTCACTGGCTGAATCCGGTGCGTCTGGTGCCTGGCTGGCAATCGGCCTCGGCGCCAGCGCTGCTGCGCGGAATGGCGCTGGTTGAGCTGGCGGTGCTGGTGGTGATTGTCATTTCGCGAGGAGCCTGAGAATGAGTTTGTTAATTGCATTGCTACAGGCGCTGGCGCTGTTTGCCGTCGCGCCGCTGTTATCCGGGATCGTTCGCGTCGCCCGCGCGCGGCTGCATAACCGCCGCGGTCCGGGCGTGCTGCAGGAGTATCGGGATATCCTGAAACTGCTGGGCCGCCAGAGCGTCGGTCCCGACGCCTCGGGCTGGGTGTTCCGCCTGACGCCGTACGTCATGGTGGGCGTGATGCTGACCATCGCCACCGCCTTGCCGGTGGTGACGGTGGACTCTCCGCTGCCGGTGCTTGGGGATCTCATCACCCTGATCTACCTGTTCGCCATCGCCCGTTTCTTCTTCGCGATTTCCGGTCTGGACACCGGCAGCCCATTTACCGCGCTGGGCAGCAGCCGCGAAGCGATGCTCGGCGTGCTGGTGGAGCCGATCCTGCTGCTGGGCCTGTGGGTCGCCGCACAGGTCGCCGGCTCGACGCACATCAGCACCATTACCGATACCCTTTATCACTGGCCGGCAGCGCGCAGCATTCCCTTGATTCTGGCGCTGTGCGCCTGCGCCTTCGCCACCTTTATCGAGATGGGCAAACTGCCGTTCGATCTGGCGGAAGCGGAGCAGGAGCTGCAGGAGGGGCCGCTTTCCGAGTACAGCGGTAGCGGCTTTGGCATCCTGAAGTGGGGCATCAGCCTCAAACAGCTGGTGGTGCTGCAGATGTTTGTCGGGGTCTTTTTCCCGTGGGGCCAGATGACCAGCTTCAGCGTCGGCGGCCTGCTGCTGGCGCTGGTGGTGGCCGTCGTCAAGCTGGTGGTGGGCGTGCTGATCATCGCGCTGTTCGAGAACAGCATGGCGCGTCTGCGTTTTTGTGCCACCTCCCGCGTCACCTGGGCCGGGTTTGGTTTTGCCTTTTTAGCCTTCGTCTCCTTGCTGGTGGCGTGATTTAAGAGAGTTTGAGCATGTCTGAAGAAAAAATCGGTCAACACTATCTTGCGGCGCTGCACCAGGCCTTTCCGGGCGTGGTGCTGGACGAAGCCTGGCAGACCAAAGACCAGTTAACCATCACCGTGAAGGTCAATTACCTGCCGGAAGTGGTGGAGTTTCTCTACTACCAGCAGGGCGGCTGGCTGTCGGTGCTGTTCGGCAACGATGAACGTAAGCTGAACGGCCACTACGCGGTCTATTACGTACTGTCGATGGAGCAGGGCACCAAATGCTGGATCACCGTGCGCGTGGAAGTGGACGCCAACAAACCGGAATACCCGTCGGTGACGCCGCGCGTGCCGGCGGCGGTGTGGGGCGAGCGCGAAGTACGCGACATGTACGGCCTGGTGCCGGTCGGCCTGCCGGACGAACGCCGGCTGGTGCTGCCGGACGACTGGCCGGACGAACTCTATCCGCTGCGTAAAGACAGCATGGACTACCGCCAGCGTCCGGCGCCGACCACTGACGCCGAAACCTACGAGTTCATCAACGAGCTCGGCAGCAAGAAAAACAACGTGGTGCCGATCGGCCCGCTGCACGTCACTTCCGATGAGCCCGGCCACTTCCGCCTGTTCGTTGACGGTGAGAACATTATCGATGCCGATTACCGTCTGTTCTATGTCCACCGCGGCATGGAGAAACTGGCGGAAACCCGCATGGGTTATAACGAAGTGACTTTCCTGTCTGACCGCGTGTGCGGCATCTGCGGCTTCGCCCACAGTACCGCTTATACCACCTCGGTGGAGAACGCGATGGGCATCGTGGTGCCGGAGCGGGCGCAGATGATCCGCGCCATTCTGCTGGAGGTGGAACGCCTGCATTCGCACCTCCTGAACCTTGGTCTGGCCTGCCACTTCACCGGCTTCGACTCAGGCTTTATGCAGTTCTTCCGCGTGCGCGAAACCTCGATGAAGATGGCGGAGATCCTCACCGGCGCGCGTAAAACCTACGGTCTGAACCTGATCGGCGGGATCCGCCGCGACCTGCTGAAAGAGGACATGATCCAGACCCGTCAGCTGGCGCAGCAGATGCGTCGCGATGTGCAGGAGCTGGTGGATATGCTGCTCAGCACCCCGAACATGGAGCAGCGCACCGTCGGCATTGGCCGGCTGGACCCGGAAATCGCCCGCGACTTCAGTAACGTTGGCCCGATGGTGCGCGCCAGCGGCCACGCCCGCGATACCCGCGCCGACCATCCGTTCGTCGGTTACGGCCTGCTGCCGATGGAGGTTCACAGCGAGCAGGGCTGCGACGTGATATCCCGCCTCAAGGTGCGGATCAACGAGGTTTATACCGCGCTGAACATGATTGATTACGGTCTCGATAACCTGCCCGGCGGTCCGCTGATGGTGGAAGGGTTCACCTATATCCCGCACCGCTTCGCGCTGGGCTTCTCCGAGGCGCCGCGCGGCGACGATATCCACTGGAGCATGACCGGCGACAACCAAAAACTGTACCGCTGGCGCTGCCGGGCGGCGACCTACGCCAACTGGCCGACCCTCCGCTACATGCTGCGCGGCAACACCGTTTCCGATGCGCCGCTGATCATCGGCAGCCTCGACCCGTGCTACTCCTGTACCGACCGCATGACCGTGGTCGATGTACGCAAGAAGAAGAGCAAAGTGGTGCCGTACAAAGAGCTGGAGCGCTATAGCATCGAGCGTAAAAACTCGCCGCTGAAATAAGGAATCGCCATGTTTACCTTTATTAAAAAAGTCATTAAGACCGGCACCGCGACGCACGCCTACCCGCTGGAGCCGATGCCGGTAGATAAAAACTTCCGCGGCAAGCCGGAGCATAACCCGCAGCAGTGTATCGGCTG
Organism: Klebsiella sp. PCX; assembly: GCF_021869705.1. Lineage (NCBI taxonomy): Bacteria > Pseudomonadati > Pseudomonadota > Gammaproteobacteria > Enterobacterales > Enterobacteriaceae > Klebsiella > Klebsiella sp. PCX. The sequence continues at coordinate 4,036,441 of NZ_CP091527.1, read as the reverse complement.
CGCGGCCTGCGTGAATGCCTGCCCATCGAACGCCCTGATGGTCGAGACCGATCTGGCCACTAACCAGCTGGCGTGGCAGTTCAACCTCGGGCGCTGCATCTTCTGCGGCCGCTGCGAAGAGGTCTGCCCGACGGCGGCGATTAAGCTGTCGCCGGAGTATGAGCTGGCGGTGTGGAAGAAAGAGGATTTCCTTCAGCAGTCGCGCTTCGCTATCTGCCACTGCCGGGAGTGCCAGCGGCCGTTCGCGGTGCAAAAGGAGATCGACTACGCCATCGCGCTGCTCAAGCATAACGGCGATACCCGCGCCGAGCTGCACCGCGAAAGCTTCGAAACCTGCCCGGAATGCAAGCGCCAGAAATGTCTGGTGCCGTCCGATCGTATTGAACTGACCCGCCACATAAGGGAGGCCAGCTGATGAGCACTTTACTTGGCCCGCGCGATGAAAACGGCATTCCGGTGCCGATGACGGTGGATGAATCCATCGCCAGCATGAAGGCCTCGCTGCTGAAGAAAATCAAACGTTCCGCCTACGTTTATCGCGTCGACTGCGGCGGCTGTAACGGCTGCGAAATCGAAATCTTCGCCACCCTTTCGCCGCTGTTCGACGCTGAACGCTTCGGGATTAAGGTTGTGCCTTCGCCGCGCCATGCCGATATCCTGCTGTTTACCGGGGCGGTGACCCGCGCGATGCGCTCCCCGGCGCTGCGCGCCTGGCAGTCGGCGCCGGATCCGAAGATCTGTATCTCCTACGGCGCCTGCGGCAACAGCGGCGGCATCTTCCACGACCTGTACTGCGTCTGGGGCGGTACCGATAAAATCGTACCGGTCGATGTCTATATTCCGGGCTGCCCGCCGACGCCCGCCGCCACCCTGTACGGCTTCGCCATGGCCCTCGGCCTGCTGGAGCAGAAAATTCACGCCCGCCTGCCGGGCGAGCTTGACGAACAGCCGACCGAGCTGCTGCACGCCGATATGGTGCAACCCCTGCGGGTGCGCATCGACCGCGAAGCGCGGCGTCTGGCGGGCTATCGCTATGGCCGGCAGATTGCTGACGACTATATGCGTCTGCTCGGCCAGGGCGACAGCCAGGTGCTGCGCTGGCTGGAAGCGGAGAAAGATCCGCGTCTGACCGAGATCGTCACCCATCTCAACCAGGTGGTCGAGGGGGCGCGTATCCGATGAGCGAGACGGTGGTGTTCAGTCAGCTGAGCCGTAAATTTATTGATGAGAACGACGCCACGCCGGATCAGGCGCAGCAGGTGGTCTATTACAGCCTGGTGATTGGCCACCACCTCGGCGTTATCGACTGTCTTGAGGCGGCGCTGAGCTGCCCGTGGGAGGCGTATCTGGCGTGGATCGCCACCCTTGAGGCCGGGAGCGTCGCGCGGCGCAAAATGGAGGGCGTGCCGAAGTATGGCGAAATCGTCATCGACAGCAGCCATGTGGCGATGCTGGCCAACGCCTTTGATAAAGCGCAGTCCGCGCAGACCCCGCAGCAGCAGGCGTGGAGCAAAGCGATGCTCAGCATGCTGCATGATATTCACCAGGAGAGCGCCATCTATCTGATGGTGAGGAGATTACGTGACTGACGTTTTACTCTGTGTTGGCAACAGCATGATGGGCGACGACGGCGCCGGCCCGCTGCTGGCGGAGATGTGCGCGGCGAACCCGGCCGGCCAGTGGGTGGTCATCGACGGCGGCAGCGCGCCGGAAAACGACATCGTGGCGATCCGTGAATTACGCCCCGAACGCCTGCTGATTGTTGATGCCACCGACATGGGCCTTAACCCCGGCGACATTCGCGTCATCGACCCCGACGACATCGCCGAGATGTTTATGATGACCACCCATAACATGCCGCTCAACTATCTGGTCGATCAGCTGAAAGAGGACGTCGGCGAGGTGATCTTCCTCGGCATTCAGCCGGATATCGTCGGTTTTTATTATCCGATGACCCAGCCGGTGAAAGAGGCCGTTGCCCGGGTATACCAGCAGCTGGCAGGCTGGCAGGACCACGGCGGCTTTGCCCGGCTGGAGGCCGCAGACGATTAACCCTGCGGCGATCAGGGCTCCCCGACGGCGCACGACTGGCCTGCCGGGAGCCCCGTTACCGGCGGCGCCAGCTCAAGATTCTCTATCACTAATTTACCGGGCGACACCGAGACTCTGACCTGCGTGCCGACCGGAAATCCCGCCTGCTCCAGCCAGTCGCCGTTCAGGCTCAGGGCCGCGTGGCGGGTGTAGCGCCGCGTCTCCCGCGTTTTGCGGTTCTCATGGCGTTTTCTGACATAACCCACGGTTAACTGGCGAATGGCCCTGACGATCCCTCTGGCTGCGGGGGGATGCTGTGCGTTCATGATTTGCTCCTTGCTGAAGATACCCCTGAAAATATACTGGATAAAATACCAGTTGTTGTGAACGGGAGGCAAACCAGAAACTGGAATCAGGCTCGAGAAAAAAACATGTAATGGATGCAACAGAAAGCAGACGCCCGTCCCCCGGCCCCCGGCCAGCGCAGGGAGACGGGCGAGCGCCGGAGACGCGCTTAGTCGAGGTCGGCGCCGTTGCTGGCTATTACCTTCTGGTACCAGAAGAACGACTTTTTACGCTTGCGCGCCAGCGTGCCGTTGCCGGCGTCGTCGCGATCGACATAGACAAAGCCGTAGCGTTTGCTCATCTCGCCGGTTGACGCCGAGACCAGATCGATACAGCCCCAGCTGGTGTAACCCAGCACCGGAATACCGTCGCCGATGGCGTCGCGCATCGCCTTGATGTGCTCGCGCAGGTAGCTGATACGATAATCGTCATTGATCTCGCCCCTGGCGTCGATCTCGTCCCGGGCGCCGAGCCCGTTTTCCACCAGGAACAGCGGCTTCTGATAGCGGTCGTACATCATGTTCATGGTGATGCGCAGACCCAGCGGGTCGATGCCCCAGCCCCATTCGCTGGCCGGAATGTGCGGGTTCTTCAGCGACTTGACGATATTGGCGGCATTGGTGTTGCTGGCGTTCATCTCCGCCGAGGCGCAGCGTGAGGCGTAGTAGCTAAAGGAGACGAAATCGACGGTGTTTTTGAGGATCTCGTCATCGCCCGGCTGCTTCGCAATGGTGACCCCCTTTTCCCGGAACACCCGCGCGGCCCACACCGGGTAGGCGCCGCGCGCCTGGACGTCAATAAAGAACAGATTTTCGCGGTCCTTCTCCAGCGCCATCCAGACATCTTCCGGCTTGCAGGAGTAAGGGTAGAAATTACCGCCCGCCAGCATGCAGCCGACCTGATTTTGCGGGTTTATCTCGTGGGCGATTTTTGTCGCCAGCGCGCTGGCCACCAGCTCGTGATGCGCGGCCTGATACTTCACCTGCTCCTGGTTTTCTCCCTCTTCAAACACCAGACCGGCGCCGGAGTAGGGGCTGTGCAGCATGATGTTGATTTCATTGAAGGTGAGCCAGTATTTCACCAGACCGTCAAAAGCTTCAAAGCAGGTGCGGGCGTAGTGGCTGAAGAAATCGACCATTTTGCGGTTGCGCCAGGAGCCGTACTCCATTACCAGGTGCATCGGCACGTCAAAATGGCACAGCGTGACCAGCGGCTCGATACCGTGCTTTTTGCACTCTTCGAACAGCGAGCGATAGAAGGCGATGCCCTGCGGATTCGGCTGCTGCTCGTCGCCGCGCGGGAACAGGCGGCTCCAGGCGATGGAGGTGCGAAAGACGCTGAACCCCATCTCCGCCATCAGGGCGATATCTTCCTTGTAGCGGTGGTAGAAATCGATCGCCTCGTGGCTGGGGTAGAATTCGTCTTCGCGAAGCGTGAAGCGCTTCTCCAGGCCTAATTTTACCGGCAGACGGTGGGCGCCGTGGGGGAGGGTATCCACGGTGGCCATCCCTTTCCCCCCTTCGCGCCATGCGCCTTCAGACTGGTTGGCGGCCAGTGCGCCGCCCCATAAAAATCCCTGTGGGAAACTCGCCATGCGTTACCTCGTTATCAATGATGTGTTCAGGCGTGGGTTGCCTGGGCCTGGGCCTGGCGCGCTCGGGCGTCGGCGGCGGCCTGTTCAACGGGAATATCTTCAAAGCCGAGGATCAGCGTCAGGGCAAACGACAGCACTACCGACAGCGCCATCACGCCAAACACCCAGACGATGGTCATTGGATTGGCTGGATCGAAAAACTGCACGCTGGTGAACAGCCCCGGCGCCGCCATCGAGTGGCTGGCCAGTCCGGCGATACCCGCCACCGCGCCGCAGATAAAGCCGCTGATCAAGCTGGCGATCAGCGGGCGTTTCAGGCGCACCGCCACGCCGTACAGCGCCGGTTCGGAAATCCCGGCCAGAATCGCCGATGCCGCGGCGGCCAGCGCCGTCTGGCGCAGTTCCGGGTTTTTGGTTTTCCACGCCACCGCCAGCGAAGAGCCGCCGAGCGACAGGTTAGCGCCGATCTCCGACGGCATTACCATGCCCTCTTTGCCGGTTTCGGCGATGGTCTGAATGATGGTCGGCGTAAAGACCCGGTGCATGCCGGTCATCACCAGCAGCGGCCACAGCCCGCCCATGATCGCCACCGACAGCCAGCCGAGATAGCTGTGGATCGTATAGACCAGCGCGGAAATGGCGCTGCCGATCCAGATGCCGAGCGGGCCAATCAGCAGGATCGCCAGCGGGGCGGCGATCAGCACGATCAGCATTGGCTTAAGGAAGTTTTTCGTCACCGCCGGGGTAATGCGATCCACCCAGCGTTCGATATACGACAGGCACCAGGTCATCACCAGCGCCGGGATCACCGTGTAGGTGTATTTCACCGCGGTCACCGGGATAAAGGCAAATTCAACGTGTTCGCCCTGAGCGGCTTTGGCCATTAATTCGATAAACCCGGGATGCACCAGCACCCCGGCGATAGCGATGGCAAGCGACATATTGGTTTTGAATTTCACCGCCGCGGAGGCGGCCACCATCAGCGGCAGGAAGAAAAATGCGCCGTCGCCGATAAGCGTCAGGAGGGTCAGCGTCGGCGAGCCTTTCGGCAACGCGCCGCTCATCTCAAGGATCATCGCCAGCAGCTTGACCATCGATCCGCCGATAATCGCCGGGATCAGCGGCGACATGGTGCCGATCAGCGCGTCAAGGATCCCGGCGCCGATGCGTTTCAGGGTGACCGGCGCTTTGCCCTGCGGCTCGACCGGGCGCAGGTCGCCGGGCAGCAGATTCACCACCTCGCGATAGGCCTGTGAGACCGTGTTGCCGATGATCACCTGGCACTGGTTATCGCTGCGCACGACGCCGAGCACCCCGGTCAGGCCTTTCAGTGTAGGGCTATCGACCTGTTCGTTGTCTTTGACCACGAAACGCAGACGAGTCATGCAGTGGGTCACGGCGACGACGTTATCGACTCCGCCTAATGCCGCGACTATCTGTTGCGCCAGGGCTGCATAATTTTTCGACATCGGATTTTATCCTGTTTATCAATAGGGTACTGATCTGTTACCGCGCCGCATCGCCGGGCGATACCATGCTTTATAGGAAACCGGTTCCACAAAATCATGGTGAGTTTCATTTGATTTCACAAGAAATAAAAAAATATGATCTCAGTTTTGTGATTTTGATCGCTAATCGTCGCGGTGAGCAGGGGAGTGCTGTAAAAGCGGGAAACGTGCAGTACACTGCCTGCAACTTTTGCAACAGGAAGAATCACATGGCAACGATGCTGGAGGTCGCTAAGCGCGCGGGGGTATCGAAGGCGACCGTGTCGCGGGTGCTGTCGGGCAACGGCTATGTCAGCCAGGAGACCAAAGACCGGGTGTTTAAGGCGGTGGCGGAGAGCGGCTACCGACCGAATCTGCTGGCGCGCAACCTGGCGACCAAAACCACGCAAACCCTCGGCCTGGTGGTGACCAATACCCTGTACCACGGCGTCTATTTCAGCGAGCTGCTGTATCAGGTGGCGCGGATGACCGAGGACAAGGGGCGGCAGCTGATCCTCGCGGATGGCAAGCACAGCGCGCAAGAGGAGCGGGAGGCGATCCAGTACCTGCTGGATCTGCGCTGCGATGCGATCATCATCTACCCGCGTTTTCTCACTGTCGACGAGATGGATGAGATCGTTGAGAACCACTCGCAGCCGATCATGGTGCTTAACCGCCGCCTGCGCCGCCACGCCAGCCACTGCGTCTGGTCCGATCAAAAAGCGTCGGCGATGCGGGTGGTGGAGCGGCTGATTGCCCTGGGCCACCGCGATATCGCTTTTATTACCGGCTCCCTTGACTCGCCCACCGGCGTTGAGCGTCTTGCCGGCTACAAAGACGCGCTGGCTGGCCACGGCATTACCCTGAACGAGGCGCTCATCGCCGAAGGGCGCTGGACGCCGGAAACCGGCGCGGCGGCAGTGGAGAGCCTGCGTCAGCGCGGGGTGACCTACAGCGCGCTGGTGGCAAGCAATGACGATATGGCCATCGGGGCGATGAAGCAGCTTCACCAGCTGGGCATTAAGGTGCCGGAGCAGGTCTCGGTGGTGGGGTTTGACGATATTGTGCTGGCGCCGTACATGGTGCCGTCGCTCGCCAGCGTCCGGGTGCCGGTGACGGAGATGATTAAAGAGAGCATTAATCGCCTGATATTTATGCTCGATGGCGGGGAATTCAATGTTCAGCAGAGTTTCCCAGGGGCGCTGATCGAGCGTGAGTCGCTGGTGGCGGGTCCCTGCGCCTGACGTCGTCAGCTGTCATCGTCACTACTGACGATGACAGCGCATCACCGATTAAAATCTATTTATTATCAATAATATAAAAATTGGAACGTATTATGCATACTCCGGCGCCTAACCCTCTTACTGCTGGAGAAATGGATGAACCGTTTCATTATCGCCGATGCGAGCAAATGCATCGGCTGTCGCACTTGCGAAGTGGCCTGCGTGGTGTCCCATCAGGAACATCAGGACTGCGCCTCCCTGACGCCGCACACCTTTCAGCCGCGTATTCATGTGATAAAAGGGGTCAATGTCTCCACGGCCACCGCCTGCCGTCAGTGTGAGGACGCCCCCTGCGCCAACGTCTGCCCGAACGGCGCTATCAGTCGCGATAAAGGCTTTGTTCATGTGATGCAGGAGCGCTGCATCGGCTGCAAAACCTGCGTCGTCGCCTGCCCGTACGGGGCGATGGAGGTAGTGGTGCGGCCGGTGATCCGCCATAGCGGCGCCGGACTGAACGTCGTGGCGGAAAAAGCCGAAGCCAACAAGTGCGATCTCTGCTTCCACCGCGACAGCGGCCCGGCCTGCATGGAGGTCTGCCCGACGCACGCCCTGGTCTGCGTAGACCGCAACAAGCTGGAGCAGATGAACCAAGAGAAACGTCGCCGCACGGCGCTGGCCTGGTAACCTCTGGCATGAACGGGGTGCAAATCCGCATTCGCGGTAAGGTGCAGGGGGTGGGGTTCCGCCCCTTTGTCTGGCAGCTGGCTCAGAGGCAGGCTCGCTGCGGCGATGTCTGTAACGACGGCGAGGGCGTTCTGGTGCGGCTGGCCGGGGGCGATGACGGTTTTACTGCCGCCCTCGCTGCCCACTGCCCGCCGCTGGCGCGGGTCGACAGCGCCGACTGCGTCCCTTATCGCTGGGCGGCTCCGCCGCAGGGCTTCACCATCCGCGAGAGCGGGGCGGGGCGGATGCGCACCCAGATCGTGCCCGATGCCGCGACCTGCCCGGCGTGCCTCGCGGAGATGAATGATCCCCGGGCGCGCCGCTATCGCTACCCCTTTATCAACTGCACCCACTGCGGGCCGCGGTTGACCATCATTCGTGCCATGCCTTACGACCGGCCTTTTACCGCGATGGCGCCGTTTCCCCTCTGTCCGCCCTGCGAGGCGGAATACCGCGATCCCGCCGATCGCCGCTTTCACGCCCAGCCGGTGGCCTGCCCCGACTGCGGGCCGCGGCTGGAGTGGCGGGCCCAGGGTGAAGTGCGGCGCGGCGAGGCGGCGCTGCAGGCGGCTATCGCCCGGCTGGCGGCGGGCGACATCGTGGCGATAAAAGGCGTCGGCGGCTTTCATCTGGCCTGCGACGCCGGCAACCCCGCTGCTGTTGCCACGCTGCGGGCGAGGAAACACCGTCCGGCGAAACCGCTGGCGGTGATGCTGCCCTCTGCGGCGGGGTTACCTGCCGACGCCGTGGCGCTGATGGGCTCCCCGGCGGCGCCCATCGTACTGATTAGCAAAGCGCAGGTCTCCGGCCTGTGCGACGAGATTGCGCCAGGGCTTGCGGAAGTTGGGGTGATGCTGCCGTCTAATCCGCTGCAGCATTTGCTTCTGCAGGCGCTGGCGCGCCCTATCGTGATGACCTCCGGCAACCTTAGCGGCCGCCCGCCGGCGTTAAGTAATACTGAAGCACTCAACGACTTAGCCGACATCGCCGACGGCTTTTTGCTCCATAACCGCGACATCGTGCAGCGGCTGGATGATTCTCTGGTGCGCTCGAGCGGAGAAATGCTGCGCCGCGCCCGGGGCTATGTCCCGGATGCGCTGCCGCTGCCGCCGGGTCTGGACAAGGTGCCGCCGCTGCTGGCGCTGGGCGCGGACATGAAAAACACCTTCTGCCTGGCGCGCGGGGGCGAAGCGGTTCTCAGCCAGCACTTCGGCGATCTTGGCGAGGAGGGCGTCGAGCAGCAGTGGCGCAGCGCGCTGCAGCTGATGCAGAACATCTTCGCCTTTGCGCCGCAGCGGGTGGTGGTTGACGCCCATCCTGGCTATCGATCGACGCAGTGGGGAGCGGCTCTGCCGCTGCCGGTGGAGACCGTGCTGCATCACCATGCTCACGCTGCGGCGTGCCTGGCAGAGCACCGCTGGCCGCTCGACGGCGGAGACGTTATCGCCCTGATCCTCGACGGAATCGGCATGGGGGAGAACGGCGCGCTATGGGGAGGGGAGTGCCTGCGGGTTAACTATCGCCAGTGCGAACATCTCGGCGGGCTGCCGGCTGTCGCCCTGCCGGGCGGCGACCTGGCGGCGCGTCAGCCGTGGCGTAATCTGCTGGCTCAGTGCCTGGCTTTTGTCCCTGACTGGCAGGATTACCCGCAGACCGGTACGCTGCGCCAGCGCAACTGGCCGCTGCTGGCGCAGGCCATCGACCGCGGTATTAACGCGCCGCGCGCCTCGTCCTGCGGACGGCTGTTTGATGCCGTCGCCTGCGCGCTGGACTGCGCCCCGGAGAGCCTGAGCTATGAGGGGGAGGCGGCCTGTCGGCTGGAGGCGCTGGCCGCCAGCTGCCCCGGCGTCAGCCATCCGGTCACGCTGCCGTGGCGCGGCAATGCGCTGGACCTGGCCACCTTCTGGCGGCAGTGGCTGCGCTGGCAGGCGAGCCCGGCGCAAAAAGCCTGGGCATTTCATGACGCCCTGGCCTGCGGACTGGCGGCGATGGCCCGCGACTGTGCGACTGCCCGCGGCATCGACACGATTGTCTGCAGCGGTGGGGTGCTGCATAACCGTCTGCTGGCGGCGCGATTGACCTTTTATCTGGCGGATTTTACTCTGCTGTTTGCGCAGCAGTTGCCGGCCGGCGACGGCGCAATCGCCTATGGTCAGGCGGTGATCGCCGCCGCTCGCGTTCAGGCTCAAGGAACACAACAATGATAATGACAGTTTTACGCCAGCAGCCGCGCGCCGCGGGCCTGGTGTTGGGGTTGATCGCGGCGAACTTACTGGCCTGGTGCTGGGCGCTGCAGGCCTTTGGCGACAGCGGCGCGCTAATGGCCGCCAGCCTGCTGGCCTGGGGCTACGGCCTACGCCACGCAGTGGACGCCGATCATATCGCGGCGATTGATAACGTCACCCGCAAGATGATGCAGCAGGGGCGGCGGCCCTTCGCCGTCGGGGCCTGGTTCTCGCTGGGCCACTCGTCGATTGTGGTGCTGGCCTCGGCAGCGATTGCCGCTACCGCCACGGCCTTCAGCGCGCAGATGAACTGGCTGCACGACACCGGTAGCGTCATCGGCACCGCTGTGTCGGCGCTGTTTCTGCTGGCGATGGCCTTTATCAACCTGGTGATATTGCGCAGCGTCTGGCGTAGCTTTCGGGCGTGGAAGCGGGGTGAGCCGTTGAGCGACGAGATCGTCAGCGGCGGCGGGGTGATGAGCTGGCTGTTTGGCAAAACCTTTCGTCTGGTCAGCCGTAGCTGGCAGATGTACCTGGTCGGTTTCCTGTTCGGCCTCGGGTTTGATACCGCCACCGAAATCGGCGTGCTGGGCATCTCCGCCGCCGGCGCGTCGAGCGGGATTTCCGTCTGGTCGATTATGGTCTTCCCGGCGCTGTTCGCCAGCGGCATGGCGCTGGTGGACACCCTCGATAACGTGCTGATGGTCGGCGCCTACGGCTGGGCGTTCAGCAAGCCGCAGCGCAAGCTTTACTACAACATGACCATCACCGGCACTTCGGTGGTGGTGGCGCTGTTTATCGGCGGCCTGGAAGCGCTGGGTCTGCTGATGGATAAGTTTGCGCTCAGCGGCGGAATATGGCGCTGGGTAGGGGCGTTAAACGACAACCTCGGCGACGCCGGGTTTGTGGTGGTCGGGCTGTTTGTCGCCTGTTGGGCGCTGTCGGTGCTCAATTATCGCTGGCGCGGCTACGATAATCTGGCGCGTTAGGTTCAGCATTTTCCCGGCTTGCGCTGCGCTAAGCCGGGCGATCATCACTCTCTGGCGGCGCTTCTCTGCGCAGGTTCCCACCGGTCGTCACGAACCATCGCTCTACGTTAATCAGCTCACTTATTTAACTCATTGAAAAATTATTATTTTTATCAAATCTTCATTTCTCTTCGTTTTAACGACCCGCAGCATCTGTGATTCACCTCTTATTTACATCATTTAAACCATTCGTTAACTGGATAAAAACACGGCAGCCTCGTTATAGTAGTTTTGTAAAATAAAACACTGTTGTACAGGGTAAAACAAAACGAGGTATTCATGGAGATCGTTACCGCGCCGCACCTTGCGGTCAGAAACGAGTGGCTTGCGTTACATCGTGAAGCGCCATTACAACCCGAGCTGCCCATCATTGATGCGCATCATCATCTTTGGGATCGGCAAACCGGCCGCTATCTCACCCATGAGTTCAGCGACGATATCCAGACCTCAGGGCATCGCGTTGTCTCATCGGTCTACGTGCAATGCCGCTCCATGTTGCGTCGCGACGGGCCGGAGACGCTTAAACCGCTTGGTGAAATCGAGTTTGCCAGCGGTATCGCCGCGATGTTCGCCAGCGGACATTATGCAAACGCGCTCGGATGCGAAGCCGTCATCGGCGGCCTTAGCTTGCTGGCGGGCGATGCGATGCAGCCTGCCATCGAGAGCGCGATAGCGTTATCCGGCGGGCGGCTGCGTGGGATGCGCAATCCGTTGGCCTGGCATCCCGATCCGCGGGTCACGTCCAGCCCGGTTACGCCACCGCCAGGACTGGCGCTGAGCGATCCGTTCCATCGGGGCGCTCTCTGCCTTGCGAAAAATGGATTGTCGCTTGATGTGTGGGTTTACCACACGCAACTGGATGAAATTGCCGAGCTGGCGCGGTACATACCAACGCTTCAGATTGTGCTCGATCACTGTGGCGGGCCAGTCGGCGTTGGACCCTATTCAGAACGGGATCCAGACATGTTTCAGCAGTGGCGAAACAGTATGCGACATCTGGCGGAACTGCCGAACGTATGCGTAAAAATTAGCGGATTTGGTATGACGGTCAGGGGATTTCCCTTCGCAGCGGCAGAAACACCGCCGGATTCGCAAATGCTGGCACAGGCCTGGCAACCGTGGTTTGAGACCATCGTTTCGCTTTTCGGTGCGGAACGCTGCATGTTCGCCAGCAACTTTCCGGTCGATAAAGGCATGTTCAGCTACGGCGTTTTCTGGAACGCCTGCAAACGCCTGGCGCAACAGATGTCCCCTGGCGAACAGGCGCAGTTGTTCTGGCGCACTGCCGCAACCTGTTATCGGTTAACCTCTGTGGAGAAGATCAATGACCAGTAAAAGCGAGCTGAATCAATTTACTGCGACTAAAGCGACGCCTGACACATTGCCACAGCGCGTTGCTGAGAGGCGGACGCTGGCGCTGGGCGGCCTTGGCTGGACATTTGAAAGCTATGACTCCTTTCTGCTTTCATTGCTGTTGCCAGTACTGGGCGTGGTGTTCGGTATTAATAAAACCGAGCTTGGGCTGTTTATCAGCGTCACGGCCGGGGGGCAGATTATTGGCGGGATCCTGTTTGGTTTTATCGCCGACAAAATTGGCCGTGTAAAAACGGCGCTGACCTGTATCGCCATCTATTCACTCTTTTCCGGCCTGTTAGCCTTTACGCACGATCAACAACATTTCGCGCTGTTACGTTTTTGCGGCGCGCTGGGTATGGGCGGAATGTGGACATCGGGCGCGGCGCTGATTGCGGAAACCTGGCGGCCAGAGCGGCGCGCGCGCGGCGGCGCGCTGATGCAAATGGGGTTGCCCGTTGGCGCGATTCTGGCCATCAGCCTGACGGCAATCGTCAGCTCGGTTAATGGCGGCCTGGAGCAGGGGGCATGGCGCTATCTGTTTATGATCGGCGCGCTGCCGGTGTTCATTATGAGCGTGGTGGCCTGGTTCACACCGGAATCGCAGGTTTGGCTTGCTCGTCAACAGGCGAAGGCGACGAGTAGTCAACCTGCCGCGAAGCTGGGGAAACACAATCTGCGAGGTCTGCTGCTGGCCTTTGTCTTTATCTTTTTTATTCAGTATCTGTTCTGGGGCGTATTTACCTGGACACCCACCTATCTGCGAGAAGTCAAACACCTGGATTTTCTGCACAGTCTGAAATTTGTACTTGCGCTGCAGGCTGGGGCCATCGCGGGGTTTCTGGTGTTTTCGGTGCTGGCGGATAAGTGGGGACGCCGTCCAATGTTCCTGATTTATCTGTTAACGGGCGCCATTGCCGTCGCGCTTTACCTTGTGGCCACTCAACCCATCATTCTGATGGTGGCGATTTTCATGGCCGGTTTCGGGGTTAACGGTATTTTTGCGGGCTCCGGACCCTTCCTGGCGGAAATCATCGGGGACACCTCTTCCCGGGGCTTCCTGATGGGGCTCGCCTATAACGGAGGCCGTCTGGGCGGATTTATTGCGCCGCTACTGATTGGCGCTGTCGCCAATGCCGGCGGTTTCACCGCGGGACTGGCGACGACCGTGGTTGCTTTCCTTGCGGCGATGCTGGTGGTGTGGCGAGCGCCGGAAACCAGAGGCATCAAGCTGAAGTAACGTATTTCATCTCTACATCGTTTTCCTGATAAACATAATGAAACCCTGCGAGGAAACCATGACCGATCAATTACCGAACCGCGCGAACGATAACGACGCGCTGGAAAAAGAAACCATGCGACGGGTTATCTGGCGCATCCTGCCTTTCCTGGTGGTGAGCTACCTGGTGTCGATTATTGACCGGGGCAATATAGGCATGGCGGCGCTGCAGATGAATGAAGATCTGGGGCTAAGTAAGGCGGCTTTTGGCTTCGCCAGCAGTTTGTATTTTGTGGCCTACTTTATTTTTGAAGTACCCAGCAATCTGGCGATGCAGAAGGTGGGCGCACGCTTGTGGCTGCCGCGCATTATGATCAGCTGGGGAGTGGTATCGATGTGTATGGCGCTGGTGCAAAATACGACCTCACTGTATATCGTCCGTTTTTTGCTGGGCGCCGCCGAAGCGGGCTTCTTTCCGGGCGTGGTGCTTTATCTTACCTGGTGGATCCCGTCGCGCTACCGTGCGCGTATCATTGCCTCTTTTATGGTGGCCATTCCGCTGGCTAACTTTATCGGTTCACCGCTTTCAGGGTTGATCCTGACCCTGGATGGCTGGTTAGGGCTGCGTGGCTGGCATCTGTTATTCATTATTGAAGGGCTGCCGGCGGTACTGCTGGGAATAGCCGCGTTTTTTATTCTGCGCGACCGCCCTCACCAGGCTGGCTGGTTAACCGAGCGGCAAAAAACGTGGCTGGAAAACACCCTTCAGGCAGAGCGGCAACAGCAGACACAGATCGGCCACACCACGACATGGCAACTGTTGAAGCATCGCCAGATCTGGCTTATGGCGCTGATTTACGCTGGCGCTTCTTCTGCCGGCACCACGCTAAGCGTCTGGTCTCCACAGCTGCTGAAGTCGTTCCATCTTGATAACCTGACCACCGGGCTGCTGAATGCCATCCCCTATGGCCTGGCCTCGGTGCTGATGATTGTATGGGGACGCAGTTCGGACCGGAATAATGAACGCCGCTGGCACACGGCCCTTGCCCTCTTTATGATTGCGGCTGGCGTGTTCGCGGCATTTATCAATCTATCGCTGCCGGCCACCATTATGATCCTCAGTACCATACTGATTGGCGCATATGCGGCGAAGGGCCCCTTCTGGGCGCTGGCATCGGGCTGGATGAGCAGCACGTCAGCTGCCGCCGGGCTGGCGGCCATCGGCGCGATCGCCAACCTGATTGGCGGCGCGGTGATGGTGAATGCCTATGGCATTATTAGCGAACGGACAGGAAGCTATACGCTGGCGATGCTGCCGCTGGCCGTCTTGTGTCTGGCAGGCGGCATTGCGGTGCTGGCGATGGGGCGCCGTTACTCGCAGTCTGCCAGGCAGGAAAAACAGGTGACCCATTAATAAGCAAAGGCGGGATTTTTCCCGCCTTCTCAGCAAAGCTTACTCTTTCACACCGTAAAACGTTTCGCAGAAAGGCTTGCTGGCCCCTAGCTTGAGCGACAGGCGGTTGGCCGTCTCCTGCATGAGCTGGCTGATGCCGCTCGTTTTACGATCTTCCGTCAGACGCGATGCCGGCCCGGTCAGGGCCAGCGCCGCGATCAGTTTATCGTGGACGCCAAAAACAGGCATTGCGAAGGCCGCAGTGTGCGGGTCGCGCGCGCCGGAGGTATAGAACGGCAGCGTCGGTTCGTCTTCCGGCAACGATTCACCCAATCCCCAGTGGCGTAAAACCTTGCTGATAGCGGAACCATCCAGCGGGAACTGGCTGCCGGGCAGGTTGCTGTGGCGTAATCCCTGGGAGGCTTCGGCGCGGAACAGGCACAGGCGTTGCCCACCCTCAATCACATACCAGCTTGCGCTTTCGCTGGAGGCCTGCGACAGCGCCTGCAATTCCGGCTGTACGACTCTGGCAAGTTCAAATGATTGCTCATAGAGCTTGCCGAGATAGAGCAAACGGTGGCCGAGCGTATAGGTGCCATCGTCGTGCCGGATGATGTAGTTCATTCGCTCAAGCGAATTCATCAGGCGATAAACGGTTGTTTTGTGATATCCCGAAAGCTGGGCCAGCTCGGTTAACGTCAGACTGTCATTACCGGGACGGAAGCAGTCAAGTAAAGCCAGCGCCTTTTCAACGGCAATTACGCCTTCATTCCCCATCATGTTCTCCTTTTTGCCGACCAAAATTGTACCTGAATTTTGTGAGTAACTTCGTGTTTACATCACAAACAACTTCGCAACACTGGCGAAAAGCGACGCAATGCTCGTATAGTTGTTTTATATAGTACACACAAGTTGTACCTAGTAAAACAAATGGAGAGTCACCATGTCTGCTTCACAACAGAAACTCATCAATCTTGATATTGCGCGTGTTGACGCGGAAGAGGTCCGTCAGGCTGCCGAATTTCAGGCCGCCATCCTGGCTGACGTAGCCGGACGCCGTGGCACATTACATGGCCGCATCAAGCCGCTGGCGCCGCATATGACGGTTGCCGGGCCGGCGATTACCGTAGAGGTACGCCCAGGGGATAATCTGGCTATTCACGCCGCAATGGCCGTCGCCAAACCTGGCGACGTGCTGGTCATCGACGGGAAGGGCGATCTCTCCTGCGCGCTGCTGGGAGAGATCATGGCAACGCAGGCGCAGGCCAGCGGTATCGCCGGGATCGTCATCGATGGCGCTGTTCGTGATGCGGAAACCTTAAGTAAACAACGCTTTCCGGTTTTCGCAGCCGGCCTGAATCCGTGCGGCCCCACCAAGTTCATTCCTGGCCGGGTCAATCATGCCATTTCGGTCGGTGGCGCCGCGGTGCAGGCAGGTGACTTAGTGGTAGGGGATATTGACGGCGTGGTTGTTATCCCGCGCGATGAAGTCCGCACTATCATCGAGCTGGCGAAAGGTAAACTGGAAATGGAATCAAAACGTCTGGTTGCTATCCGCGACGGCAACCTTCGTCCGCACTGGCTGGAGAGCGCTCTGCGTCAGGCGGGGATGCTGAGCGAAGGGGAGACACTGCCATGAGCGCTAAAAATGTCATACTGATTACCGGCAGCGATTTGGCTGACGCGGCGCTGGGGATGCTGGAAGATTACGAACTTGTCTTTGCCGGCCGCCAGCCTACAGAGGCCCAGCTGATCGCGCTGTGCCAGCAGCACAATCCCGTCGCCATCCTGGTGCGCTATGGCCACATCACTGCCGCCGTTATGGATGCCGCCCCGGCATTGAAGGTGATTGCCAAACATGGCAGTGGCATCGATGTCATTGACGTTGAGGCGGCTGCCGCGCGCGGCATTCTGGTTCGCGCGGCGACCGGGGCGAATGCCGCCGCGGTTTCCGAACACACCTGGGCGTTAATTCTGGCCTGTGCTAAGTCGGTCATTCCGCTTGATCGCCGCCTGCGCGAAGGGCACTGGGATAAATCAACGCATAAATCGCTTGAGCTTGAGGGCAGAACGCTGGGACTCATCGGCCTCGGCGCCATTGGCAGCCGGGTGGCGAAGATTGCCTGTGCCTTTGGCATGAAGGTTCTGGCTTACGATCCCTATGCGAAAGCGGTTCCGCCGGAATGTGAACGTGTTGCTGAACTTAGCGAGCTGCTCATGCAGGCCGATGTGCTGTCGCTTCATTGCCCTTTGACGCAACAAAACAGGGGAATGATCAATGCCGCCACGCTGGCGCAGTGTAAGCCGGGCGCCATCCTCGTGAATACCGCGCGCGGCGGGTTGATTGACGATGCGGCGCTGGCCGCGGCATTAAAAGCGGGGACCTTGCGCTGGGCGGCGCTTGACAGCTTTAATAGTGAACCATTAACCACGCCGCATATCTGGCAGGCGATCGATAATGTCATTCTCTCTCCGCATGTGGGCGGCGTTAGCGATGCCTCTTACGTGAAAATGGGGACCGCCGCCGCGGCCAACATTCTGCAGGTGCTGCAGGAGTTGGCTCAGACAGAAACAACGTATTAAGTGTTAACCGAACCTGCGCTCCCGGTTAATTATTCTGCCCTTATGCACTTACGGGCGGCGTCCGCAGGCCGGGTAAGCGTAGCGCCAGCCGGCGAAATTACCGCGCAACAGGCTGCGTGGGAGGTAATCAATGCTTGCCCGGCGGCGCTGCGCTTGCGCGGGCCTACGGTATCTGAGCTTACGGACTGCATCCGTAGGCCGGGTAAGCGTAGCGCCTCCCGGCAAAATAACCGCGCAACAGGGCTGCGTGGGAGGTAATCAATGCTTGCCCGGCGGCGCTGCGTGTATTGCAGATACGGTTATCGGAATGCCACTTTGTCACTCCGGCAACAGCGTCTGTCGCCTGTAACTTCAGCGTACATTGCGCTCCCGGTTAATCTTCTGCGTTATGTCTTTCATGGCGCAGGGAGCGCACAGGGGGCGGCCAGTCGCCGCCGCCCCCTGTACCCCCGGGCTCCGGCCAGCAAAATCGCCGCTGCGCGGTCCCTTCGACTTATCCCTGCAGGCTTCGGGTCGGGCCGAGGCAGCGTCCGTGCAAAACACGGCCCTCAGCCCGCATCCATGCGGGCTGCCCCGGCCTTCCGGGAATGTCTCAGCGATTTTGAGGCCGTCAGCACCGGCAGTTTCAGCGACCCCAGCGCCAGCGGTGATTTGGGGCTGTAGGCCGGGTAAGGTGCAGCCGCCACCCGGCGAAATCAAGGATACCGTGCCTGATATCTTGCCCGGCGGCGCTGCGCTTGCACGGGCCTACGGGGTGTGAGCCTGTGAGTGGATCCTGTAGGCCGGGTAAGCGTAGCGCCACCCGGCAAACTAACGGCGCAACAGGGCTGCCTGGAAGGTCATCAACTCCCCAGCTGTTTGAGCAGGGCAAAGGCGTCTTTCATCTTGTCTTCGCTGACCACAAAGGCGCGCAGCTGCTTCTCACCATCCAGCCCTTTCGCCACCAGCCCCTCTTTGGCGGCCACGATGTTCCACGTCAGATCCTCGCGACGGGTATCGCCGGCCAGATGCAGCGGCAGATCCGGGGTCTTCACCTTCACCAGCATCGGCGGCAGTTTCAGTTCTCCCGTCTGCGCCAGCAGGTTTTTACTCAGGCACATGGCGCTGAGTAAAATCGGCTGCAGGAACGGCAGTACCGTACCGTTGATTTCCGCACAGTCGCCGAGGGCGTAAATCGCCGGGTCGCTGGTTTGCAGCTGGCTATTGACCACCACGCCGCGGTTAATCTGCAATCCGGCGTGGCGCGCCAGCGAGGTTTCCGGGCGCAGGCCGGCGGCGGCCACCACTGCATCGACGGTTATCACGCGCTGGCGATCGAGGCTAACGCGGATGCCGTCGGCGGTATGCTCAAGCCCTTCCAGCTGCGTTTTTAACATCAGATGGACGCCCATCCCGGTGAGGCGATGCTGCAGACGGCTGCTGACCTCCGGCGGCATCAGCGCCGCCAGTACGCTGGCGGCGTTATCAACCACCGTCACCGCTTTACCGGCGCGACAGAAATCCATCGCCAGCTCGCAGCCAATCAGGCCGCCGCCGACGATCAGCACCCGCCTGGCGTCGCGGAGCTGGCTCTGCGCGGCGCCATATTCGCGCTGGCTGTTCAGCGTCAGCATCAGCTCGCGGCCCGGCACCGGGGGGATAAACGGCGTGGCGCCGGTGGCCAGCACCAGTTTGTCGTAGCGCCACTGCTTATCCAGGCTTTTCACCCGATGGTTTTCAGCGTCGACATCGTTCACCCAGGTATGGGGAAACAGGCGCAGATTGTACTGCTCGGCGAACTCGCCGGCGCTTTGCAGGGTGAGATCGTCGGCGTGCTGTCCGCGGCTGATGACGTGGCTGAGATCGGGCTTGTTGTACTCATCCATGCTATCGGCGGCGATGAGGGTCAGCGGGATTCCGGCATCCTGCTTACGAATATTTTTCACCAGCTGGCGGGCCGCGAAGCCCGAGCCGATGATGACGATACCATCACTCATTTTGCCTCCATCGCCAGGACGTCAAAGACATCTTTGCCAAGAGAACACTCAGGACAAAGGAAATTGTCCGGCACTTCACTCCAGGGCGTACCCGGCTGGACATCCTGGTTAGGTTCGCCTTTCGCCGGGTCATACACCCACTGGCAGACGCTGCACTGCATCATGGGACCGAGATCGGCGGCCGTGGCGGCGGCACAGGCGCAGTCCTGTTGTTCCGGCGTGACTGTCGCTTCAGCAACCGGCAGCGGGGAGAGGGCCCACTGGCGGGCGATGTCGCGACCGTGTTGGCGGCACAGTTCGAGCGCGTCGATATCCGGGCGCCATTTGGCTTTCAGGCTCAGGGACATCTCAAAGCCGGCATCCTGCAGGCGGGTGGACAGGCGGTCTACCGCGCCGCCGCTCCAGCCGTGGGAGCCAAAGGCGCTGGCGCGTTTGTTGCGAAAACGCAGCCCGGTCATCTCTTCCACCAGCCCGGCGATTTTCGGCATCATCACGTTGTTCATGGTGGAGGTGCCCACCAGCACGCCCTTCGAGCGGAAAACATTGGTGAGGATGTCGTTTTTGTCGCTGCGGGCGACGTTAAAGATTTTCACCGCCACCCGTGGGTCGACCTCAGTGATCCCCTGGGCAATGGCGTCCGCCATCATGCGGGTGTTGTTGGACATGGTGTCGTAGAAAATCGTGATGCGATCTTCCTGATAATCCGCCGCCCATTCGAGGTATTTCTCGACGATTTGCGTCGGGTTATCGCGCCAGACCACGCCGTGGGAGGTGGCAATCATCGCTACCGGCAGGTTGAAGCCGAGGATTTCGTTAATTTTCGGCGTCACCAGGCGGCTGAACGGCGTCAGGATGTTGGCGTAGTAGCGCTGGCACTGTTCGTACAGTTCACTCTGGTCCACTTCATCGTTGAACAGATGTTCGTCGCAGTAGTGCTGCCCGAAGGCGTCATTGCTGAACAGCACCGCGTCGCCGGTCAGGTAGGTCATCATGCTGTCCGGCCAGTGCAGCATTGGCGTTTCGACGAAGATCAGCTGCTTACCGTTGCCGATATCGAGAGTGTCGCCAGTTTTCACCACGTGGAAGTTCCACTCCGGATGGTGGTGATGACCGTTGATGGAGTCGATGGCGTTGGCGGTGCAGTAGATCGGCGTATCCGGGATCTGCATCATCAGCTCAGTCAACGCGCCGGCGTGGTCCTCTTCGGCGTGGTTAATAACGATGTAGTCGAGGTCGGCGAGGTCGATTTCGCGGCGCAGGTTCTGCACGAACTCGCGGCTGAATTTATGATCGACGGTATCGATCAGCACGTTTTTCTCTTCGCGGATGAGATAGCTGTTATAGCTGCTGCCGCGCAGCGTTTTATATTCGGTGCCGTGGAAATCACGCACTTCCCAGTCACGTTGGCCAACCCAAAGAATGTTATTTTTCACCACAATAGACATAGCAACCTCAATCAATACAGTGTGTTTAAACTCAGTTGCCTGGCGTATTACAAGTTGCGTGCCAGTTTTTTAAAGTATTGAATAAAAAGAATTTTTAAATTTTCATGATTTTCGTTGCTGTCAAAATGACAATGATTAAAATAGTCGATATGACTATTAAGGTTGTCAAAATGACAATGGAGCGATGATGAGTTTTTCCGTTGAGGCGCTGGCGAGAATCGCCATTGATTTACAAAGCGATATCGGTCACGTCGACCGCTTTTCGCGCCTGATCGCCACCCTGCGGCAGATCCTGGGCTGCGACGCCTCGGCGCTGCTGCGCTATGAGGCCCATCAGTTTGTGCCGCTGGCGATCGATGGCCTGGCGCAGGATGTGCTTGGCCGGCGCTTTGCGCTGGATGGGCATCCGCGGCTGGAGGCGATCGCCCGCGCCGGCGATGTGGTGCGCTTCCCGGCGGACAGCGACCTGCCGGACCCCTATGACGGCCTGATCCCCGGCCAGGAGAGCCTCAAGGTTCACGCCTGCGTGGGGCTGCCGCTGTTTGCCGGGCAAACGCTGATCGGCGCACTGACCCTTGACGGTATGGATGCCGACCGCTTCGACAGCTTCAGCGATGAAGAGCTGCGGCTGATCGCCGCCCTGGTGGCCGGGGCGCTGAATAACGCGCTGCTTATCGCCCGCCTTGAAGCGCAAAACGTCCTGCCGCCGCAGGTGGTGAATTACCCGCAGCCGGAGCGCCAGGAGCTCATCGGCCTGTCGGCGCCGATGCTGCAGCTGAAAAAAGAGATCGAGATTGTCGCTGCCTCGGATTTAAACGTGCTGATCAGCGGCGAAACGGGGACCGGCAAAGAGCTGGTGGCGAAGGCGGTGCATCAGGGTTCGCCGCGGGCGGCTAACCCGCTGGTGTACCTCAACTGCGCGGCGCTGCCGGAGAGCGTGGCGGAGAGCGAGCTGTTCGGTCACGTGAAAGGGGCATTTACCGGGGCTATCAGCAACCGCAGCGGCAAATTTGAGATGGCCGATAACGGCACGCTGTTCCTCGACGAAATCGGCGAACTGTCGCTGGCGCTGCAGGCGAAGCTGCTGCGCGTCCTGCAGTATGGCGATATTCAGCGTGTCGGCGATGACCGCAGCCTGCGGGTCGATGTGCGGGTGCTGGCGGCGACCAACCGCGATCTGCGCCAGGAGGTGGTGGAAGGGCGCTTTCGCGCCGATCTCTATCACCGGCTGAGCGTTTTCCCGCTGTCGGTTCCGGCGCTGCGCGAGCGGGAAAATGACGTGGTGCTGCTGGCAGGCTATTTTTGCGAGCAGTGCCGCCTGCGGATGGGGCTGGCGCGGGTAATTTTAAGTGAGGCAACGCGTAACAGGCTGCAGCAGTGGTCGTGGCCGGGCAACGTGCGCGAACTGGAGCATGCCATTCACCGGGCGGTGGTGCTGGCGCGGGCTACCCAGGCTGGCGATGACGTAGTACTGGAGCCGCAGCATTTCCAGTTTACAGCGGCTGCGCCGACGTTGCCGACCGAGGAGATGGCAGCGGCGCCGGCGATGGGCAACGTCAATCTGCGCGAAGCCACGGATAACTTCCAGCGCGAGGCGATTTCCCGCACGCTGGCGGCGCATCAGGGCAACTGGGCGGCGACCGCCCGCGCGCTGGAACTGGACGTCGCCAACCTGCACCGGCTGGCGAAACGTCTGGGGCTTAAAGGATCCCGGCCTGGTAAAAGTTCTGCAGGTTGATGGCGCCGACCAGCAGGCCGTTTTCATCCACTACCGGCGCGGCGCTGATTTTATGTTTCATCAGCCGCTCTTTGGCTTCCACCGCGCGGCTCTCCGCCTGCAGCGTCACGCCGTTGCGGGTCATCGCCTGCGTGACGCCGTCGTTTAAGGTGCCGCCGCCCACCAGCCAGCGGCGCAGGTCGCCGTCGGTGAAGACGCCCTGCACGCGGTTGGCCTCATCGCAGACCGCCACCAGGCCGAGCCCGGTCCGGCTCAGCTCGAGCATCGCGTCCATGACGTTGGCGTCTGTACCGACGCGCGGCACTTCGTCGTCGCGGCGCATCAGATGATGCACTTTGTTCAGCAGACGCGCGCCGAGCGCCCCCGCCGGATGGGAGCGAGCGAAATCCTCTTCACTGAAGCCGCGGGCTTGCATCACCGCCATCGCCAGCGCGTCGCCGAGCATCAGGGTGTTGACGGTGCTGGAGGTCGGCGCCAGATGCATCGGACAGGCTTCGCGCTCCACGGCGATATCCAGCACTGCTTTCGCCGCCAGCGCCAGCGGCGAGGTGGATTTGCCGGTCATCGCCAGCAGGGGGATCCCTTTTTCCTCCAGCCGCGGCACGATCAGATCCAGCTCTTTCGCGCTGCCGGAGTAGGAGATAAACAGCATCACATCGCGACCGTCGAGCATGCCGAGATCGCCGTGCAGGGCTTCCGCCGGGTGGACGAAAAAGGCCGGAGTGCCGGTGCTGGCGAAGGTCGCCGCCAGCTTTTTGCCGATATGACCGGATTTCCCGATACCGGAGACAATCAGTTTGCCCTCGCAGTGGATGATGGTCTCCGCCGCGCGGATGAAGTCATCGCCCAGGCGTTCCGGCAGGCGGCTCGCCTCCTGTAGCTCCAGCATCAGGGTCTGGCGTCCGGCCTCTAACAAAAAGTTACTCATGATGTTCTCCAGTAATGATGACTTCTATGCCTTTGGCTTCCAGCGCCCGCTGGAATGCAGGGTCAATATCGGCATCGGTAATCAGTTTATCCACGCGCTCCAGGCCGCAGACAATATTGGGGCTTTTACGGCCAAACTTTGACGAGTCGGCCATCAGGATCACTTCGCGGGCGGCGTTGCACATCGCCTTGCTGACGGTATACACCTCATTGAAGGTGGTGACGCCGGCGTTCAGATCGATGCCGTCGGTGCCCATAAACAGCTTGTCGAAACTGAACTGTTCGAAAGCGTTTTCCGCCAGCTGGCCGTGAAAGGAGGCCGATTTTTTGCGGAAGGTGCCGCCGGGCATCAGGATAGTCTGTTCATTATCCAGTTCGGCAAGGGCATTGACGATATGCAGGCTGTTGGTCATCACCGTGATGTTATTGAAGCGGCTGAGCAGCGGGACCATCTGCAGCACCGTGCTGCCGGCATCGAGGATGAGGGAGTCGCCATCATGAATAAAACGCACCGCCGCTTCGGCGATGCGCGCTTTCTTATGGGTGTTGATCAACGTCTTATGATCGATCGGCGGATCGGCTTCATCCTTGTTGAGTACCACGCCACCGTAGGTGCGAATGACGGTGCCGGCGTTTTCCAGCGTGACCAGATCCTTACGGATGGTGGTGCCGGTCGTATCGAAATGTTGCGCCAGCTCTTCGACCGAGCATTTTCCCTGCGACTGCAGGAACTCGAGAATGGCTGCCTGGCGCTGACGTGGTTTCATAGGCGTCTATCCTGCGTTTAAGTTTCGAAGTGATAATTTCGCAAGATATTTACTTTTACAACGAAATTATCCATGTTTCGGATTAAGCGCTAATGATAGTGCATTCTGACAGCGCGGATCATGGGGAAAGATCACATCAGGCTGCAATTCCGCGATATGTTTGCCGTCCAGCGCGGGGATTTTTTGCGGACGGGCGAAAATGGTGAAGCCTTTCATCAGCAGCGTGTCGCAAATGCGGTTGTCATCATCAACGGCGATAGCGACGATGGCGCGCGGTTGAAAGCGTCCGGCGGAGCGGCCGACCCCCACCCGACCCTGCTGGCACAGGCTGTCGAAAGCGCGATTGAAACGGCGGATCTGCCAGCCGCCAAAGGCCATTTGGGTAAGCCAGGCGATGGCGGCGACGGTGATTAATGCGGTAACCATAGGTATCTCCTTAAGGGGGGCGGGAACAACCCGGGTCGTGGCGCGAGCGCCTAACCCGAGCGATCCGCGGTGCCTTTTCGTCGGGTAGCGGCTAACGCCTTACCCGACCTACAGTTTTGTAGCCCGGATAAGCGCGGCGCCATCCGGGATCCCTTTAAAACATCACCTGACCGCCGGTAACGTTGATTGACTGCCCGGTGCAGTACGACGCCTGCGGGCTGGCGTAAAACATTAATACGTTCAGCACATCCTGATATTCGCAACCGCGCTTCAGCGGCACCTTGTCGATGTAGTACTGCTCGACCTCGCTCTCATCGATACCGAGCTTGGTGGCGTACTGCGGCAGCAGCGACTGGAACATCGGCGACTTCAGCAGATTGCCGAGCATCAGTGAGTGTACGGTAATGCCGTATTCCGCCAGATCCAGCGCCAGCGACTGGGTCAGTCCGACGCCGCCGAACTTCGCCGCGCTGTAGCCGGAGTTGTGCTTGCTGCCGACTTTGCCGGATTTCGAGTTGATCTGAATGATGCGTCCCTTAATGCCGTCGCGGATCATCAGCCGGGAGAATTCGCGGGCGCAGAGGAAGTAGCCCACCAGATTGACCTGTAGCGAGCGGTCGAAATCCCCCAGCGCAAAGTCGCTAATAAACGCCGCTTTGGCGATGCCGGCGCTGTACACCAGCAAGTCGACGCGCGAGAAAATCTCATCCACCCCATGGGCCAGCGCGGTGACGCTGGCCTCGCTGGTGGCGTCGGCGCCGAAGCCATACGCCATGCCTTCGCCATATTCAGCGTTAATCTCCTGGGCGACGCGGCTGGCTTTTTCGCTCTGAATATCGACCACCGCCACGCGGTAGCCCTCGGCGGCCAGCCCGCGGCACAGAAACTCTCCTAAGGTTTGTCCACCGCCAATGACAACAGCAACCTGATTCATCTTTCTCTCCTGTTAAGCAACAAATTTCAGTACGCAGCCGGGCGCAATGGCGTCCGGCACCGGGCCCGCCACGTGGACGGTCCCCGGAAACTCCGCGTCGCGATGGCCGTCAAAGCGCAGGGTGATATGGCCCAGCTCGCGCAGATTTTGCTCGGCAACGTCGCCGACGGCGGTCACCGGGTAGCGCAGCTCGCCAAGCTGCAGCTCTGCACCCGGCTGCAGCGAACCGGCAAGCTCGCCGTGGTTGTGAATAAAGCAATACGCTTCGATATCCGCCGGGGCGCCCTCGCGGAAGGTGATCAGCATTTGCTCTTCCAGCGCCATCGCCGCGCAGGCGCCGATGTGCGTAATGGTGGTCTGGTAAATCACGGTCATGTTCTGGCCCCTCTTACTGGTAAATAAATCCGGAAACGAACCACGCGATCAGCACCGTTGGCGCGCCGGTCAAAAAGCGGCTGACCAGCACCGACGGCACGCCGACGCGCACGGTATCCTGGCGGGCTTCGGCCAGCGACAGGCCAACCGGGATAAAATCGCAGGCGGCCTGGGCGTTAATGGCGAACAGCGCCGGCAGGGCGAGGTGCGGCGGAATATTGCCGAGGCCGATCTGCACGCCGATCAGTACGCCAATCACCTGGGCGATAACCGCGCCGGGGCCGAGAAACGGCGACAGCAGCGGGAAGGAGCAGATCAGCGCCAGGGTCACCAGACCCAGCGGATGGCTGGCGAGCGGCGCCAGGCCATGGGCGATCCAATCGCCGATGCCGGAGGCCATGATGATGCCGATCAGCGCCGAGACGAAGGCCATAAACGGCAGGATCGTCTTCAGCACCGTATCGATGGTGTCGCGTCCGGCCTGGAACAGCACCGCCACCACCGAGCCCATCCCCATCCCGACCTTCGCCAGTAGGCCATCGCTCTGTTCAGTGATCTTTTTGCTGGCGTCGTAGTCGCGACCCGCGCGGTTGTTCTCCGCCGGTGGCTCGGGAGCTATCGTGCCGCCGGTCGCGATGCGCTGAATGTTCTCCTCCTTGACGCCGGAGACGTAGATATCTTCTGTGATGTACTGGGCCAGCGGCCCCGATTTGCCGGTGGCATGGATATTCACCGTCGGGATGCGGCGCTTGGGATAGAGCCCGCAGCGCAGGGTGCCTCCGCAGTCGATAATCGCCACGCCGATGTCGCTTTCCGCCGGTTCGCCCTCTTTAAAACCGTCCACCGCCTGCCAGCCGGTCAGGCTGGCGATACGGTCAACGATCGCCGGGCGGGTGCCGGCGGTGATATAGACGATCTTTTTGCCCTCGACGACGTCGAGCTCAAGGGGGCCGCCCCAGCCGCCGGTGCCTTTCTCAATACGAATCCGGGTCATGATGCCGCTCCTGACAGATGCACTTTCTGAGCCAGCTGAATCGCCATTTTTCGCTCGAAAATCGAGGTGGTCAGGTCGGTAACCCAGCCGCGGAAGAAGTTGGTCACCAGCCCGACCAGCAGATAGCTCACCGCCAGCGGACCGAGCGGCAGGCCGAGGGTGGTGAGGCCGTTGGCGATGCCGAGATAGACGAACAGTTCGCCGGGGTTGATATGCGGAAACAGACCGTTCATTGAGTGGCAGCTATAGGACGCCGCCGCGTAATAGCTGGGCTTGTACTTCTCTGGCATAAAGCGGCCCAGGCTCAGGGTCATCGGGTTACAAAACACAAAGGTACCGATGCAGGGCAACAGCAGGTAGCGGGAGATCGGGTTCCCGGCGCAGCGCTGCGCCAGTTTTTCGATCCGCTGCTGGCCAATAAAGTTGATCAGCGCGTTCATGATCACCAGCAGACTGATCAGCAAGGGGAGGATCCCGGTCACCATGCCGGTAAACACCTCGCCGCCTTTCTGAAACAGGCCGATAAACCACTCCGCGCCGTGGGTCACGACGTCAATCATTGTTCTCTCCTTCAGCATGTTATTTTTCTTGCTAACTGCAGACTGATTTTAATCATTTTGAAAGGTTTTAAAGTGTTAAATGGATCGCAAAATGAAAGATAAATATTTTATTTTGAAAGATTGGCGCTGAGAGGATGAAATAACGAGGGGCATGACAGCATGCAGGGAAGGGGGCGGTGAAGGACTATTTTGTCTACAAACGGATTGTCGCTTTCTTGTTGGTCGTCGCATGCTTTACCATAATTATCCCTTGCTGAATTTGTTAAACGGAATTCCCATGTTGAAGCGTCGCTCTCTGGCTTTACTTCCCCTTTGTGTGCTCCTCGCTGCCTGCAGCAGCAAACCCAAGACTCCCGCGGAAACGGAGATGGCGAGTGGAACCGGCGGCTTTTTGCTGGAACCGCAGCATAACGTGATGCAGATGGGCGGCGACTTCGCCAACAACCCGGCGGCGGCGCAGTTCATCGATAAGATGGTGGCGAAGCACGGCTTCGACAGGCAGCAGCTGCAGGAGATCCTGTCGCAGGCGAAGCGTCTGGACTACGTTCTGCGGCTGATGGATCGTCAGGCGCCGACCGGCTTGCCGCCGACCGGGCCAACCGGCGCCTGGCTGCGCTACAAGAAACAGTTTATTACCCCGGATAACGTGCAGAACGGCGTGGTGTTCTGGAATCAATATCAGGACGCGCTCAACCGCGCTTATCAGGTCTACGGCGTGCCGCCGGAAATCATTGTCGGTATTATCGGCGTGGAGACCCGTTGGGGACGGGTGATGGGCAAAACCCGCATCCTCGACGCGCTGGCGACCCTGTCGTTTAGCTATCCGCGCCGCGCCGAATA
This sequence comes from Klebsiella sp. PCX, assembly GCF_021869705.1. NCBI lineage: Bacteria > Pseudomonadati > Pseudomonadota > Gammaproteobacteria > Enterobacterales > Enterobacteriaceae > Klebsiella > Klebsiella sp. PCX. The sequence continues at coordinate 4,008,255 of NZ_CP091527.1, read as the reverse complement.
CTTCTCCTCCGAGCTGGAAACCTTCCTGCTGATGGCGCGCAGCGAAAGCGACGACCCGCTGGATCTGAAAGGCTCTTTCGCCGGGGCGATGGGGTACGGCCAGTTTATGCCGTCGTCCTATAAGCAATACGCGGTGGACTTTAACGGCGACGGCCATATCAACCTGTGGGACCCGGTGGATGCTATCGGCAGCGTGGCCAACTACTTCAAACAGCACGGCTGGGTGAGCGGCGATCTGGTGGCGGTGCAGGCGCTGGGCCAGGCGCCGGGGCTGGAGAATGGTTTCAAAACCAAATACAGCGTGTCGCAGCTGGCGGCGGCGGGGCTAACCCCAACCCAGCCGCTGGGTAACCATCAGCAGGCCAGTCTGCTGCGCCTGGACGTCGGGACCGGCTATGAGTACTGGTACGGGCTGCCGAACTTCTACACCATCACCCGCTATAACCACAGCACCCACTACGCGATGGCCGTCTGGCAGCTTGGCCTGGCGGTTTCGCAGGCCCGCGGCGGTTATTAATACTGTCATCCGGCTGACAGTATCCGAGCCTCCCCGGATAACGGCGCGTAGCGCCTTATCCGGGCGACGGTCTGTTATCTGGTTGGTGGCCCCGTAAGCGCAGCGCGACCGGGGGATTTCCCGGAAAGGCCGCGCTTATCCTGCTGTTTCTTCCCGTCGGCATGCTTCCTGTCTACCTTTGTTACATTTCCGCTCACCGGCTCTGATTTACAATCTAATTTCGCCTCTGTATTGTTATGTTATAACATTTAATAAAAGGGGTAAGGATATGTTCGCATCGGTTTTTATGGCATCCGGCGCGGCGCGCCTGGCCATCGCTGGAACGCTGCTGGCGGCGCTATGGCTGGCGACCTGGTGGGCGGTGACGCTGCCATGATTGAACTGGAACAACTGGTAACCGGCTATGGCGGGGCGGCGATCACCCCTCCGCTGAGCGGGATGATATGTCCCGGCAGCCTGACGGCAATCGTTGGTCTCAATGGCTGCGGAAAATCGACCCTGCTGAAAACCCTCGCCGGGTTTCTTCCGCCGGTCAGCGGCCGCCTGCGCTGGCAGGGAAAGCGGCCGGTGATTGGCTGGCTGGCACAGCGCCATGCCCTCGAGTCACAGTTTCCTCTCAACGTGCAGGATGTGGTGAGTCAGGGAGCATGGCCCGGCGTGTCGCTGCTGCGCGGTCTGAGCGGCGATACCCGGCGACGCATCGGCGCGGTGCTGGAGCGGGTCGGGCTGGCGAGCCTGGCGAAAACCCCGATCGAAGCGCTCTCCGGCGGCCAGTTTCAGCGCATGCTGTTTGCCCGGGTGATGGTGCAGCGGGCGCCGCTGGTGATGCTCGACGAGCCCTTCACGGGTATCGATGAAGCGACCAGTCGCGAACTGATGGAGCTGATCCTCGACATGCACCGGCAGGGGCAAACCATCCTGGCGGTGCTGCATGATAACCAGCGGGTAGCCGACTTTTTTCCGGAGACGCTGCTTTTAACCCGCCAGCGCGCCTGCTGGGGTGCCACCCGGGCGGTTCTCCCGGCCTTCAGCCAGGCGAGGTCAGCATGATCTGGCATACCTTCTTTCAACCTTTTATTGAATTCGGCTTTATGCGCCGGGCGCTGGTGGTCTGCCTGGCGCTGTCGCTAAGCACCACCATGCTGGGCGTCTTCCTGTTGCTGCGGCGCATGAGCTTGATGGGCGACGCGCTGTCGCACGCCATTCTCCCCGGCGTGGCGGTGGGCTATCTGCTGAGCGGCATGTCGCTGCTGGCCATGACCGTGGGCGGCTTTGTCGCCGGCATCGCGGTCGCGCTGGTGGCGGGATGGGTGAGCCGGCGGACGCCGTTAAAAGAGGACGCCAGCTTTGCTGGATTTTATCTGGGATCGCTGGCGCTGGGCGTCACTCTGGTGTCGCTGCGCGGCTCCAGCGTCGACCTGCTGCATCTGCTGTTTGGCTCCATTCTGGCGGTGGATCGTGACGCGGCGCTGTTTGTCAGCGGCGTCGCCAGCCTGACGCTGTTGTGCATCGCGCTGTGCTACCGCGGTCTGGTCAGCGAGGCGTTCGACAGTGCCTGGCTGCAGGTGAATAACCGCCGGCTGCCCGCGGTGCTGCATGGGTTTTTTCTGGCGCTGCTGGTGCTTAACCTGGTGGCGGGATTTCAGGTGCTCGGCACGCTGATGGCGGTAGGGGTGATGATGCTTCCGGCGGTTGCCGCGCGCTGCTGGGCGCGAACGCTGCCGGGCATCCTGCTGCTGGCGGCGCTCTCCGGCGCGCTCTGCGCCTGGCTGGGTTTGAGTCTCTCCTGGGCGGCCAGTCTTCCCGCCGGGCCCGCCATAGTGCTGACCGCCAGCGCGCTGTTTTTTATTTCGCTGTTTTTTGGCACGCGCAGCCGACTGCTGGTCGGCTGGCGCAAATTGATGGGGTAAGGAAATGATGAAACGTAGTGCAATAGTGGTCGCGCTGGCCTTCGGCCTGATGGCGCAGGGGGCGATGGCGAAAACGCTGAATGTGGTAAGCAGTTTTTCAGTTCTGGGTGATATGGTGCAGCAGGTTGGCGGGGAGCATGTCCATGTGGATACCCTGGTCGGCCCGGATGGCGATCCGCACACCTTCGAGCCGTCGCCGAAGGATAGCGCGCTGCTCAGCAAGGCCGACGTGGTGGTGGTTAACGGCCTGGGACTGGAAGGCTGGCTGGATCGCCTGATTAAAGCCTCTGGTTTTAAGGGCGAGCTGGTGGTGGCGTCGAAGGGCGTCAAGACCCATACCCTCGATGAAGACGGCAAAACGGTGACCGATCCCCACGCCTGGAACAGCGCAGCGAACGGCGCATTGTATGCGCAGAATATCCTCGATGGTCTGGTGAAAGCCGACCCGGAAGATAAAGCGGCGTTGACCAGCAGCGGCAAGCGCTATATCGACCAGCTGACGGCCCTCGACGGCTGGGCGAAAGGGCAGTTCAGCGCCATTCCGCTGGCCAAGCGCAAGGTCCTGACCAGCCATGACGCTTTCGGCTATTTTGGCCGCGCTTATCATGTAACCTTCCTCGCGCCGCAGGGGCTCTCTTCAGAGAGCGAGGCCAGCGCGGCGCAGGTGGCGGCGCTGATTAAGCAAATCAACGCGGACGGCGTCCATACCTGGTTTATGGAGAACCAGCTTGACCCGCGGCTGGTGAAGCAGATTGCCAGCGCCACCGGCGCGCAGCCCGGCGGAGAACTCTATCCTGAGGCGCTCTCCGCCCCGGGGGGCGTCGCGGATAGCTATGTCAAAATGATGCGTCATAACGTGGCGCTGATCGCCGCCAGCATGAAGTAAGCGTGCGATTTCTCATCCCGGCGCCGCCGGGATGATTCATTTTGGATGTCCCCTCGTAAATTCCACACCTCGTCCCCATATCTCTGTGGAAAGTGCTATCTTTGATGGCCTCTTTATCCGGAGCAAAGCGGGGCGATAATGACCGATTCAGAATTAATGCAGCTAAGCGAGAAGGTCGGCCGGGCGCTGCAGGCGCAGGGCGCGACGGTGACCACGGCGGAATCCTGCACCGGTGGCTGGATAGCGAAAGCTATCACCGATATTGCCGGCAGCTCAGCGTGGTTTGAACGCGGTTTTGTGACTTACAGCAACGAGGCCAAATCGCAAATGATCGGCGTCAGCGAAGCGACGCTGCGGGACAACGGCGCGGTGAGCGAACCGGTGGTGGTGGAGATGGCGATCGGCGCGTTGCGCGCCGCGCGCGCGGACTATGCCATCTCGGTTAGCGGCGTCGCCGGGCCGGATGGCGGCAGCGACGAAAAGCCGGTCGGGACGGTGTGGTTTGGCGTCGCCAGCGTTAGCGGACAAGGGGTGACGCGGCGGGAATGCTTTGCCGGAGACCGCGAAGCGGTACGTCGTCAGGCGACGGCCTACGCGCTCAATCTGCTCTGGCAACAATTTCTATAAAAGACTTGATACTGTATGACTATACAGTATAATTGCCTCAACTGAACAAATATTAACGGCGAAGCGAACACGCTTCACCCTGCATGATTAGGAGTAACAATGGCGATCGACGAAAACAAACAGAAAGCGTTGGCGGCTGCACTGGGCCAGATCGAAAAGCAATTCGGTAAAGGCTCCATCATGCGCCTGGGTGAAGACCGTTCTATGGACGTAGAAACCATCTCCACCGGCTCGCTTTCTCTGGATATCGCGCTGGGCGCCGGCGGTCTGCCAATGGGCCGTATCGTCGAGATCTACGGGCCGGAATCCTCCGGTAAAACCACCCTGACGCTGCAGGTTATCGCCGCAGCGCAGCGCGAAGGTAAAACCTGTGCGTTCATCGATGCGGAACACGCGCTGGATCCGGTCTATGCGCGCAAGCTGGGCGTGGATATCGACAACCTGCTGTGTTCTCAGCCGGATACCGGCGAGCAGGCGCTGGAAATCTGTGACGCGCTGGCGCGCTCCGGCGCGGTTGACGTTATCGTCGTCGACTCCGTCGCGGCGCTGACGCCGAAAGCGGAAATCGAAGGCGAAATCGGCGACTCTCACATGGGCCTCGCGGCGCGTATGATGAGCCAGGCGATGCGTAAACTGGCGGGTAACCTGAAGCAGTCCAACACGCTGCTGATCTTTATCAACCAGATCCGTATGAAAATCGGCGTGATGTTCGGTAACCCGGAAACCACCACCGGCGGTAATGCGCTGAAGTTCTACGCCTCCGTGCGTCTGGATATCCGTCGCATCGGCGCGGTGAAAGAGGGCGACAACGTCGTCGGTAGCGAAACCCGCGTCAAAGTGGTGAAGAACAAGATTGCGGCGCCGTTCAAACAGGCTGAATTCCAGATCCTCTACGGCGAAGGCATCAACTTCTTCGGCGAGCTGGTTGACCTCGGCGTGAAAGAGAAGCTGATTGAGAAAGCGGGCGCCTGGTACAGCTACAACGGCGACAAAATTGGTCAGGGCAAAGCGAACGCTATCACCTGGCTGAAAGAGAACCCGGCGGCGGCGAAAGAAATTGAGAAGAAAGTGCGCGAACTGCTGCTCAACAACCAGGACTCTACGCCGGACTTCGCCGTTGACGGCAACGATGCAGAAGAAACGGAACAAGATTTCTGATATCGTCTAACAGAGTGATAAAGGGCTGCTTATGCGGCCCTTTTGCTTTTCTTAGATTATTGAGGTGCCTGTGACTGAACCTTCATCACGCCGCTCCGGCTACGCCCGCCTGCTGGACCGCGCTATCCGCATTCTGGCGATGCGCGACCACAGCGAACAGGAGCTGCGTCGCAAACTGGCTGCTCCGGTAATGAGCAAAAACGGCCCCGAGGCGCTGGACGTCACCCCTGAAGAGCTGGAGCAGGTGGTTGCCTGGTGTATCGAAAACCGTTATCTCGACGATAACCGTTTTGTCGGCCAGTTCATCGCCAGCCGGAGCCGCAAAGGCTATGGCCCCGCGCGCATTCGTCAGGAGCTCAGCCAGAAAGGCATTGCGCGCCAGGCCGTGGAACAGGCGATGCGCGAATGCGATATCGACTGGGTGAGCCTTGCCAGGGCGCAGGCGCAGCGTAAATACGGTGAACCGTTACCCTCCGCCTTTGCTGAAAAAGTGAAAATCCAGAGATTCCTGCTGTACCGTGGCTACCTGATGGAAGATATCCAGGAAATCTGGCGAAATTTTGCAGATTGACCCATCCGGGATTTTACTTCGCCGTAAAGAAAACTTATCTTATTCCCACTTTATTCCGTCGGGCCGCTGGTTGTGACAGTGCAGGCAGCGTCCTGGGCGATTATTCCTTTACACAAAATCATTCAAGCTGCATCAGGGCGGCAAGAGAGACTATCTTCCGCAACGCACGTCAGTTCGGTGCCGGAAGAGCAAGCGCAGCCAGGACAGAGGCGACTTGAAGGATGACGTGTAGCTTGATTTCAGGATAATTATGAGCAAGAGCACCGCTGAGATCCGTCAGGCGTTTCTCGACTTTTTCCATAGCAAGGGACATCAGGTAGTTGCCAGCAGCTCCCTGGTGCCGCACAACGATCCGACCCTGCTGTTTACCAACGCAGGGATGAACCAGTTCAAGGATGTCTTCCTTGGTCTCGACAAACGTAATTATTCGCGTGCGACCACCGCGCAGCGTTGCGTGCGTGCGGGTGGTAAACACAACGATCTGGAAAACGTCGGTTACACCGCGCGTCACCACACCTTCTTTGAAATGCTGGGCAACTTTAGCTTCGGCGACTACTTCAAGCAGGATGCCATCAAATACGCGTGGGAGCTGCTGACCGGTGAGAACTGGTTCGCGCTGCCGAAAGAGAAGCTGTGGGTCACCGTTTACGAGACCGATGACGAAGCATACGACATCTGGGCCAATGAAGTAGGCGTCCCGCGCGAGCGAATCATCCGCATCGGCGACAACAAAGGCGCGCCGTTTGCTTCAGACAACTTCTGGCAGATGGGCGACACCGGTCCGTGCGGTCCGTGCACCGAGATTTTCTTCGACCATGGCGATCACATCTGGGGCGGCCCTCCGGGAAGCCCGGAAGAAGACGGCGACCGCTACATTGAGATCTGGAACATCGTCTTCATGCAGTTCAACCGTCAGGCTGACGGTACCATGGAGCCGCTGCCGAAGCCGTCCGTCGACACCGGTATGGGCCTGGAGCGTATTGCCGCGGTGCTGCAGCACGTTAACTCAAACTATGACATCGACCTGTTCCGCGATCTGATCGCCAGCGTGGCGAAAGTCACCGGCGCCACCGATCTGACGAACAAGTCGCTGCGCGTTATTGCCGACCACATTCGCTCCTGCGCCTTCCTGATCGCTGACGGCGTAATCCCGTCGAATGAAAACCGCGGCTACGTGCTGCGCCGCATCATTCGCCGCGCGATCCGTCACGGCAACATGCTGGGCGCGAAGGATACCTTCTTCTGGAAACTGGTTGCCCCGCTGATCGCCGTGATGGGCTCCGCCGGCGAAGAACTGAAGCAGCAGCAGGCTCAGGTTGAGCAGGTGCTGAAAACCGAAGAAGAGCAGTTCGCCCGTACTCTGGAGCGCGGACTGGCGCTGCTGGATGAAGAGCTGTCGAAGCTGAAAGGCGACACCCTGGATGGCGAAACCGCCTTCCGTCTGTACGACACCTACGGCTTCCCGGTCGACCTGACCGCGGACGTCTGCCGCGAGCGCAACATCAAGGTTGACGAAGCCGGCTTTGAGGCCGCCATGGAAGAGCAGCGCCGTCGCGCGCGCGAGTCCAGCGGTTTCGGCGCTGACTATAACGCGATGATCCGCGTTGACGGCGCCTCTGAATTTAAAGGTTACGATCATCTGGAGCTGAACGGCAAAGTGACTGCGCTGTTCATCGATGGCAAAGCGGTGGATAGCGTCAGCGCGGGTCAGGAAGCGGTAGTGATCCTCGACCAGACCCCGTTCTATGCGGAGTCCGGCGGCCAGGTGGGCGATAAAGGCGAACTGAAAGGCGCGGGCTTCTCCTTCGCGGTCAGCGACACGCAGAAGTACGGCCAGGCCATTGGTCATATCGGTAAAGTCGCCAGCGGCTCCCTGAAAGTGGGCGACGCGGTGCAGGCCGATGTGGACGAGGCTCGCCGTCAGCGTATCCGCCTGAACCACTCCGCGACGCACCTGATGCACGCGGCGCTGCGCCAGGTGCTCGGCACCCATGTGGCGCAGAAAGGCTCGCTGGTCAACGATAAAGCGCTGCGCTTTGACTTCTCGCATTTCGAAGCGATGAAGCCGGAAGAGATTCGTGCAGTGGAAGATCTGGTCAACGCGCAGATCCGTCGTAACCTGGCTATCGAAACCAACATTATGGATATCGATGCCGCGCGCGCATCCGGCGCCATGGCGCTGTTCGGCGAGAAATACGATGACCGCGTCCGCGTGCTGCGGATGGGCGACTTCTCCACCGAACTGTGCGGCGGGACTCACGCGGCGCGTACCGGTGATATCGGCCTGTTCCGTATCACGTCTGAGTCCGGTACCGCCGCTGGCGTGCGCCGTATCGAAGCGGTGACCGGTGAGGGCGCGATGGCCATGCTGCACGCGCAGAGCGATCAGCTCAGCGATATCGCACAGCTGCTGAAGGGCGACAGCCACAATCTCGGCGAGAAAGTTCGCGCCGCGCTGGAGCGTACCCGTCAGCTGGAAAAAGAGCTGCAGCAGCTGAAAGAGCAGGCTGCGGCGCAGGAGAGCGCAAACCTCTCCAGCAAAGCGGAAGAGATTAACGGCGTTAAGCTGCTGGTCAGCGAGCTGGCCGGCGTGGAGCCGAAGATGCTGCGCACCATGGTTGACGATCTGAAGAACCAGCTGGGTTCGACGGTTGTGGTGTTGGCTACGGTCGCAGACGGTAAAGTTTCCCTGATTGCCGGTGTGTCTAAGGATGTGACAGATCGCGTCAAGGCTGGGGAGCTGGTTGGTATGGTCGCTCAGCAGGTGGGCGGTAAAGGGGGCGGTCGTCCGGATATGGCGCAGGCCGGTGGTACCGATGCGTCTGCTCTCCCTGCAGCGTTAGCCAGTGTGAAAGGCTGGGTCAGCGCAAAACTGTAATAACTATAAACGCATATACCCTAAATAATTCGAGTTGCAGGAAGGCGGCGACACAGCGAATCCCCAGGAGCTTACCCAAGTAAGTGACTGGGGTGAGCGAGGAAAACCAACACACATGCAACTTGAAGTATGGCGGGTTTAGGTGCCGTAACCTCAGGGAAATGGCACCTTGCGCGAGAAACACCGATAACGATAAAGTCGGGTTGAAATTGTGTATATCGGCTAAACTTAGGTTTAACAGAATGTGATGCCATGACTGCTTATACCGTAAGGTATTTGTCATTGCTTACTTTTTGGCGTTATATGATGGATAATGCCGGGATACGAGAGACCCGACTCTTTTAATCTTTCAAGGAGCAAAGAATGCTGATTCTGACTCGTCGAGTTGGTGAGACCCTCATGATTGGAGATGAGGTCACTGTGACAGTTTTAGGGGTGAAGGGTAACCAGGTTCGTATTGGCGTAAACGCCCCTAAAGAAGTATCTGTACACCGTGAAGAGATCTACCAGCGTATTCAGGCTGAAAAATCCCAGCAGTCCAGTTACTAAGGTTTCCGCGCCTCGCTGTTCAGTGAGGCGCATCACTTACCGCCGCTTTTTCCCTTTTTCTGTTTCTTCCCCCTGCACCATACCGCTTTTCATTACCCTTTGCCGCTTTGGTCGTTTGGCGTTATGCCAGCGTCAGGGCTGATTTCCTGTTGATAAATTGCCCTTTTTGCCGTTTTTGCACGCGAATTGCGTGCGAAGTGTGCAAACGAAAAAAGGTCTCGAAAAAGTGTTTGACTTATAAGTACCAGAAAGTAATATGTGCGCCATCGCAGCGACGAAGAGCAGAAACAAGTTCTTCGAAGCACTCGAAAGAGGCGTGTGTGGTGAGGTGGCCGAGAGGCTGAAGGCGCTCCCCTGCTAAGGGAGTATGCGGTCAAAAGCTGCATCCGGGGTTCGAATCCCCGCCTCACCGCCATTTTGCATCCGTAGCTCAGCTGGATAGAGTACTCGGCTACGAACCGAGCGGTCGGAGGTTCGAATCCTCCCGGATGCACCATCTTCTTTCTGAATTAAGAGAGAAGAGCGCTGTGAAAGCAGCGGCCCGCAGTGCGAGGCATAATCGAGTCACTCTACCGATTAGGCCGTCATACTCAGTGTGGCATGTGTTAGTTGTGACACTGACGCGTAGTAAAGCAAGTTTCCCGATGCATCCGTAGCTCAGCTGGATAGAGTACTCGGCTACGAACCGAGCGGTCGGAGGTTCGAATCCTCCCGGATGCACCATTCTTTAATAAGAATGGCAAATCGCGAAATTTGATATCAGAATTACAGCAGTAATCCCGATGCATCCGTAGCTCAGCTGGATAGAGTACTCGGCTACGAACCGAGCGGTCGGAGGTTCGAATCCTCCCGGATGCACCATATTCTCCTTAGTAACAGCAACATTGTTGTTATCTGGTTTGCGAAACCATCGTAAGTGCCAGGAGAGTAACCCCGCAGTAAAATAGCTTTCCCGATGCATCCGTAGCTCAGCTGGATAGAGTACTCGGCTACGAACCGAGCGGTCGGAGGTTCGAATCCTCCCGGATGCACCATATTCTCCTTAATAACAGCGACGATGTTGTTTTATGGTCTGCGAAATCATCGCCAGCACCAGGGAGGATAACGTTGCGTAAGCAACGGCCCGAAGGGTGAGGCGAAGCCGAATCATCCTCCCGGATGTACCATATTCTCCTCAGTAACAACGACGATGTTGTTACATAGGCTGCGAAATTATCGCAGCACCCGTTCTGAATGCATCATCTTCACTCTTCTCTCACCATCCCGATAACCGCGTTTTCCATCGCCAGTTTCATCCTGACTTTTTTATTGGCAAGCCGCGCTTTCCACTATAATTTATCCTTGTATATCAGCGTTATCAGGCTGAGATAAATGCAAGGAGAGAAATCCATGAAATGGTTCAAAGCAATACCTGCTTTTTGCGCAACGCTGCTGGTGGCGACTGCCCTCGCTGGCTGTGCGGGATCGGCTACAAAGGAGAGTACGGGCGGCTATATTGACGATACCGTGGTGACCACCAAGGTGAAAACGGCGCTCTTTAACGATAAAGACATCAAGTCCTCTGAAATCAGCGTCCAGACCTTTAAAGGCCGCGTCCAACTGAGCGGATTTGTCTCCTCCGCGGAAAGCGCTAAACGGGCGGTGGAAGTCACCCGTCGGGTGCAGGGCGTGCGAATGGTCGAAAACGATCTTCGAATTAAATAAGGCCGCCTATCCGGTCTGATGCCTGAAGGCGCCTGTGGGCGCCTTTGTCGTCTGCGCCGCTGGCCGCGACAACGACCGGCTTTTGCGTTACAGTAACCATTCATTAACCGGTTGGTGAGAAGACGATGTACGAAGGTTACGCAGGACTGATCTTTGATATGGATGGCACTATCCTCGATACCGAGCCGACCCATCGTCAGGCATGGAATGAGGTGCTGGGCCGCTACGGTATGCGTTTCGACGAACAGGCGATGGTTGCCCTCAATGGCTCACCGACCTGGCGGATTGCCCAGGCGATTATTGAACTCAACCAGGCGGATCTCGATCCACATCGCCTGGCGCAGGAAAAAACCCTGGCCGTTAAGGCGATGCTGCTGGACAGCGTACGTCCATTGCCGCTGATCGAGGTGGTCAAGGCGTGGCACGGCCGTCGCCCGATGTCGGTCGGCACCGGTAGCGAAAGCGCCGTCGCCGAAGCGCTGCTGGCGCACCTGGGCCTGCGTCATTACTTCTCCGCGGTGGTGGCGGCCGATCATGTGGTCAACCATAAACCCGCGCCCGATACCTTCCTGCTGTGCGCCGAGCGCATGGGCGTCGCGCCGGAAAAATGCGTGGTCTTCGAAGATGCCGACTTTGGTCTGCAGGCAGCGAAGCGCGCGGGAATGGACGCTGTAGACGTGCGTTTGCTGTGAGCGATGCGCTGTCACTCCTCTCGCTGTTTGCCAGTAGCTTTTTAAGCGCCACGCTACTTCCCGGCAATTCGGAGGTTGTGCTGGTGGCTATGCTACTTGCGGGGGTCAGTCATCCGTGGTGGTTAGTATTAATAGCAACAATCGGCAATAGCCTTGGAGGGGTAACTAACGTTATTCTGGGGCGCCTGTTTCCGCTGCGTAAAACCTCGCGCTGGCAGGAGCGGGCGGCCGGCTGGCTTAAGCGCTACGGCGCGGTTACGCTGTTGCTGAGCTGGGCGCCGGTTGTCGGCGATTTACTGTGTTTGCTGGCGGGATGGATGCGCATTTCCTGGGGACCGGTACTCTTTTTCTTATGCCTTGGAAAGGCGCTGCGCTATATCGTCATTGCAGCAGCGACGCTTCAGGGCATGACGTGGTGGCACTAATTGGACTGACAGTTCATCCATTACAATTATGCTTATTCAAACGATTTCGACAGGCGGGAGGTCAAATTGATCCCGGACGTATCACAGGCGCTGGCCTGGCTGGAAAAACATCCGCAGGCCCTGCAGGGTATTCAACGTGGTCTGGAGCGGGAGACGCTGCGCGTGAACGCAGACGGCACCCTTGCAACGACCGGTCACCCTCCGGCGTTAGGCTCAGCGCTGACGCATAAATGGATTACCACCGATTTTGCCGAAGCTTTACTTGAGTTTATTACGCCAGTAGATGGCGATATTGAGCATATGCTGACCTTTATGCGCGATGTCCATCGCTATACCGCGCGTCAGATCGGTGATGAGCGGATGTGGCCGCTGAGTATGCCATGCTATATCGCCCCCGGTCAGGATATTGAGCTGGCGCAGTACGGCACCTCTAACGTGGGGCGCCTGAAAACGCTATATCGCGAGGGGCTGAAGAACCGCTACGGCGCGCTGATGCAGACTATCTCCGGCGTGCACTATAACTTCTCCCTACCGATGGCCTTCTGGCAGGCTAAATGTGGTGTGGAAGACACTGAGAGTGGTAAAGAGGCCATTTCGGCGGGCTATTTCCGCTCAATTCGTAACTACTATCGCTTTGGCTGGGTGATCCCCTATCTGTTCGGCGCCTCGCCGGCGATTTGCGCTTCGTTCCTGCAAGGAAAGCCGACGACGCTGCCCTTTGAGGAGACGGGCAACGGCATGTATTACTTGCCGTACGCCACCTCGCTGCGCCTCAGCGACCTTGGTTATACCAATAAGTCGCAAAGCAATCTCGGAATTACGTTTAACGATCTGCACGAGTATGTGGCAGGATTGAAGCGCGCGATTAAAACGCCGTCGGAAGAGTACGCTAAAATCGGGCTGGAAAAAGACGGTAAGTATCTGCAGATCAACAGCAATATCCTGCAGATTGAAAACGAACTCTATGCGCCGATCCGCCCGAAACGCGTCACCCGTCGGGGCGAAACCCCGTCCGATGCGCTGTTGCGCGGTGGTATTGAGTATATCGAAGTGCGTTCGCTGGATATCAATCCCTTCTCGCCGATCGGCGTTGACGCCCAGCAGGTGCGTTTCCTCGACCTGTTTATGGTCTGGTGCGCGCTGGCCGACGCGCCGGAGATGAGCAGCGATGAGCTACTGTGCACCCGCACCAACTGGAACCGGGTGATTCTGGAAGGGCGTAAGCCGGGCTTAACGTTGGGCATCGGCTGCGAAAGCGCGCAGTTCCCGCTGGCGCAGGTGGGTAAAGATCTGTTCCGCGATTTACGCCGTGTAGCGCAGACGCTGGACAGCATTCACGGCGGCGAGGCCTATCAACAGGTCTGCGATGAGCTGCTGGCCTGTTTTGACGATCCGGAATTAACCTTCTCAGCCCGCATTCTGCGTTCTATGATTGAAGAAGGGATTGGTGGAACCGGCCGTGCGCTGGCCGATCGTTACCGGACCCAGCTGCGTGAAGAGCCGCTGGAGATCCTGAGCGAAGAAGATTTCATCGCCGAGCGTGACGCGTCGGTGGCGCGACAGAAGAAAATTGAAGCGGAAGACAGCGAGCCGTTTGAGGCGCTGTTGGCGCGGCACGCGTAGCGGTCGAAGCGCTGGAAAAGAAAAAGGCCACATCACTGTGGCCAAACTTTCATCTCTGATTCAGGGATGATGATGATAATAAATGCGCGTCTTTCATATACTGAGACTCGCGGTTGAACAAAGAGTTCATTTTATTTTAAAAAAATTCACTCCCGGAGGTGACGAATGCCGTTGTTAGATAGTTTCACAGTCGACCATACCCGAATGGAAGCCCCAGCGGTGCGTGTCGCGAAGAAAATGAACACGCCGCATGGCGATGAAATCACCGTATTCGATCTGCGCTTCTGCGTGCCGAACCAGGAAGTGATGCCGGAGCGCGGTATCCACACCCTCGAGCACCTGTTCGCCGGCTTTATGCGCGATCACCTGAACGGGAATGGCGTGGAAATTATCGACATTTCGCCAATGGGCTGCCGCACCGGGTTCTATATGAGCCTGATTGGTACGCCGGACGAGCAGCGCGTCGCCGACGCCTGGAAAGCGGCGATGGCCGACGTGCTGAAGGTGAAAGATCAGAACCAGATCCCGGAGCTGAACGTCTACCAGTGCGGGACCTACACCATGCACTCGCTGGAAGAGGCGCAGGAGATCGCTCGTCATATCATCGAGCGCGATGTGCGCATCAACAGCAACGACGAACTGGCGTTGCCGAAAGAAAAACTGCAGGAACTGCACATCTAGTGCTTCCGCCGCGGCCCGACGCCTGTCGCCGGGCCGCTTTCCCGACGCCGCCATGACGACGACCACCACCTTCTCCTTTCAGCACCGCCCGCTGGTGCCCTTTGCCCATGATTATGCTCACGGTGACCAGGAAGACTGGCATCAGCATGACTGCGCCCAGCTGCTGCATATTTTAAGCGGCGTGGTGCGGGTGGCGACGCCGGCAGGCTACTGGGTGGTGCCGCCCGGGCGCGGTGTCTGGCTGCCGGCGGGAACGCCCCACGCGCTGCGCATGACCGGCAACGTCGCGGCGCGAACGCTGTTTATCGATCCGCTGGCGCGCGCCGATCTTCCGGCGGGCTGCCAGATCGTACAGATCACGCCCCTGCTGCGGGAACTGATCGTCTCCTCCCTGGCGCTGGCCGAGCGTTATGACCCCGCCAGCCGCGACGAACGGATTTATGAGCTGATCCTCGATGAGATCCGCGGGATGGCGATCCTGCCGTTTGGCCTGCCGGAGCCGCAAAGCGAAACGCTGCGCCGGCTGTGCCAGCAGGTGCGCGAGGCGCCGGGCGACGTCTGGAGCAGCAGCCAGGCGGCGAAGGCGTGCAGCATGAGCGAGCGAACCCTGAACCGCCATTTTCAGCAGCAGACTAGCCTGACGTGGCGCGAGTGGGTGCGCCGGGCGAAGCTAATGGAAGCGCTGATTCGCCTGGCGCAGGGCCACTCCGTGCTGCGGGTGGCGCTGGAGCTGGGCTACGGCAGCCACAGCGCCTTCAGCGCCATGTTTCGTCGGGTGATGGGCGTCGCCCCCAGCGACTATTTTCGTCCCCCGGCCTGATCGGCGGCGCTGAGCGCATTGCACAGCGCCTGCAGCGAGGCGCGCGCCACGTCATTATCGATACCCACGCCCCAGTAGCTTTCTCCTTGCGGAAAAACGCAGCGGATATAGGCCACCGACCGGCTGTCGCTGCGCGCGCCGAGGGTATGCTCATGATAGTCCTTGATCATAAACGGTTGCCGAAACAGCGCGCTGAGGCCGCTGGCTGCGGCGGAGAGCAGGCCGTTGCCCTGGCCCTGCAGGCGTCGGGTTTCGCCGTGGTGACGCAGCGTTGCCTGCAGGGAAAGCTGGCCATTCTGCTGGCTGGCGCTCTGATAATCGACCAGCGTCAGCGCAGACTGCGTCTGCAGCCCGTAGCGCGTGCGGAACAGCTGCCACAGCGCATGGTGGGTCATCTCTTTGCCGTCGCTATCGGTGACCTGCTGAACGTGCTGGCTGAAGTCCTGCTGCAGCCCGCGGGGCAGCTTCAGGCCATGATTTTGTTCGATAAGCCAGGCGCTGCCGCTTTTCCCCGACTGGCTGTTGACGCGGATCACCGCCTCATAGCTGCAGCCAATATCCTGCGGGTCAATCGGCAGATAGGGCATCCGCCACGGGTCGCCAGGCTGACGGGCATCAAATCCTTTTTTGATCGCATCCTGATGAGAGCCGGAGAAGGCGGTGTAAGCCAGACTTCCCGCCCACGGGTGGCGCGGGTGAACGGGGATCTGATTGCAGTTTTCCACCACTTCCACCACCCGGTTCATCTGCTCGAAGCGAAGCTCAGGGTCGATGCCCTGGCTGTAGAGATTCATCGCCAGCGTCACCAGACAGACATTGCCGGTGCGTTCGCCGTTGCCAAACAGGCAGCCTTCCACCCGGTCGGCACCGGCCATCACCGCCAGCTCGGCGCTGGCGACGCCGGTGCCGCGGTCATTGTGCGGATGCACGCTGATGCAGACTTCGCCGCGGCGGGAGAAGTGGCGGCAAAAATATTCGATCTGATCGGCATAGACATTCGGGGTGTTGACTTCCACCGTCGCCGGCAGATTGACGATCATCGGTCGCTCGGCGCAGGGCTGCCAGACATCCGCCACCGCTTCGCAAATCTCAAGCGCAAACTCGGGCTCGGTGAAGCAGAAGGTTTCAGGCGAATATTCATATTGCCAGCGGGTCTCTGGCTGCTGTTCGCACTGCTGACGGATAAGCCGGGTGGCGCGGGTCGCGAGGGCGATCACCTCGGCCTTGTCCATGCCGAAAACCAGCTCGCGGAACAGCGGCGCGGTGGCATTGTAGAGGTGGACGGTGGCCCGGCGGGCGCCGCGCAGCGCCTCAAAGGTGCGCAGGATCAGCGGGTCTCGCGCCTGGGTCAGCACCTGGATAGTGACATCCTCCGGGATGCGCTGTTCGTCAATCAGCTGGCGGACAAAGTTGAAGTCGGTTTGTGAAGCGGAAGGGAAGGCGACCTCAATCTCTTTAAAGCCGCACTCCAGCAGCAGATCCCAGAACTGCAGTTTGCGGGCGCTGTCCATGGGCTCGGCCAGCGCCTGGTTGCCGTCGCGCAGGTCAGTCGACAGCCAGCGTGGGGCGTGGCTGATTTGCCGGTCAGGCCAGCGGCGGTCGGGAAGAGCGATCGGCGGATAGGGTCGGTACTTTTCAGCAGGATGGCTCAGCATAGTGTTCTCCTTAATGGTCAGCCTTTATCCTGCCCGAGCGCCGGCGGGCGGGCTTTCGCAAACGAGACAGAAACTAGCGAGAACTGGACAACCTGAAGGCGTAAAAAAGGGACCCGCAGGTCCCTTAATGTGAGGCTTAGTGCGCGCCGCCGCCGCCGCCGCCGGCGCTGAACGGGGGTCTGGCGAACCACACCAGTCCCAACAGCAGGATGAAAATGGCCGCTGAGATCCAGAAGATTTCGTTGGCGGAGATAATCAGCCCCTGGTTGGTTATCTGCTGTGCTATCCAGCCGGACGCCTGTTGCTGCGTCATTCCCATCCCCTGCAGCTGATCGTAGATCTGCTGCGCGTTGGGGTTGAACGGCGTCACCGATTCGGTGAGCTGCGCATGGTGCAGCGCCTCGCGGTTGGTCCACAGGGTGGTGGTGATCGAGGTACCGATGGAGCCAGCAAGGGTACGGGTGAAGTTCGACAAGCTCGACGCCGCCGCCAGCCGCTCCGGCGGCAGGCCGGAAAGGGTGATGGTGGTCAACGGCATGAAGAAGCAGGCCACCGCGAAGCCCTGGATAAACTGCGGCCACGCCGAGGCGCCAAAGTCCATCCCCGGTTCGAAGGTCCAGGCGCGCCAGTAGAAGCAGACGGCGTACATGATAAAGCTGAAGGTGACCAGCCGCCGCATATCGAGCTTATGCGCAAAGCGGCCGATAATCGGCGACAGAATGACCGGGATCACCCCCACCGGCGCTGACGCCAGGCCGGCCCAGGTCGCAGTGTAGCCGTAGACCTCCTGCAACAGCTGCGGCAGCAGCACGATGGCCCCGAAGTAGAGCATGTAGGCCAGGCTGATGCAGAGGCACCCGATGGTGAAGTTGCGCGACTTAAACAGCGACAGATCGACAATCGGGTTATCGTCGGTCAGCTCCCAGACGATCAGGAAGCTTATCGCCACCACCGCCACGATGGTCAGAATGATAATTTCATTGGAGGAGAACCAGTCCAGCTCTTTGCCCCGGTCCAGCATCACCTGCAGACTACCGATACCGATGATCAGCAGCGCCAGGCCGACGCCGTCGATACGCCGCTGTTCGGTTTTGGTTTCCCGGTTGCGCAGGGTCTGCAGGGTCATCAGCACCACCGCCACGCCAATGGGCACGTTGATAAAGAAGATCCATCCCCAGTGGTAGTTATCGCTGATATAGCCGCCGAGGATCGGGCCGCAGATGGGAGCGACGATCACCGTCATCGACCACAGCGCCAGGGCGATAGAGCGTTTCGCCGGCGGATAGTTGCTGAGCAACAGACTTTGCGACAGCGGGATCAGCGGCCCGGCAACAATCCCCTGAATGACGCGGAAGAAGATCAGCATCGTCAGGCTGTTGGAGACGCCGCAGGCCCAGGAGGCGATGGCGAAAGCGGTGGTGGACCACAGGAACAGCTTCACCTCGCCCACGCGCTTGGCCAGCCATCCGGTGATCGGAATGGAGATGGCGTTAGCGACCCCGAACGAAGTGATGACCCAGGTCCCCTGGCTCAGCGATGAGCCAAGGTTACCGGCGATGGTCGGGATCGCCACGTTGGCGATAGTGGAATCCAGCACCTGCATGAACGTCGCGAGCGACAGCGCAATGGTCATGATGACCAGCTGCGCGCCTTCCAGCGGTTTTTGCTGTTGCATTACACTCACCCCGAATTATCCGGCGTTGGCCTGAATGATCTCGTCTATCAGCTTATTGACCGGATCGAGAGCGATTTCGCGGGCGTTGCTCTCGTAGACCGGGGAGCTCCGCACCTGGCTTGCCAGCATTTCGCCATCGCGATCGGTGGTGTTAACTTCTACCAACGTCGAGAGGCCGATGCGCAGCGGGTGTTCCGCCAGCTGTTTTTCATCCAGTTCGATGCGGACCGGCAGACGCTGTACCACTTTGATCCAGTTACCGGTGGCGTTCTGCGCCGGCAGCAGGGAGAAGGCGCTCCCGGTCCCCATATCCAGACCAACCACCTTGCCGGTGTATTTCACGTCATCGCCATAGATGTCGCTGATCACCGTGGCCGGCTGGCCAATGCGCATATGCGCCAGCTGGGTCTCTTTAAAGTTAGCGTCGATCCACAGGTTAGTTGCCGGAACCACCGCCATCAGCGGCGTGGTGGTGCCGATCTGCGCGCCAGGCTGTACCGAGCGACGGGAAACGTAGCCGCTAATCGGGCTGACGATCTGCGTACGCTGCAGGGCCAGCCAGGCGTTACGCACTTCGGTCGCCGCCTGCAGCACCGCCGGCTGCTGTTCGAGTTTGGTACCCAGCACGATCGCCTGGTTGGCGTTGTACTGCTGGATGGCCACGTCAAGCTCGGCCTGCGCGCTGGCGACGGTGTCGCGGGCGTGCTGCAGCTCTTCGCGGCCGATGAGGTTCGCCGCGCCCAGCGGGATACGGCGGTTCAGGTCAGCCTGCGCCTGGGCGAGGGCGGTCTTTTTGACGTCAATATTCGCCTGCAGCTGCTTGCTGTTGATCATCTGCTGACGGGTTTGACGCACGCTGGCGGCCAGCTGCGTCTTGGCTTTCTCAAACGCCTGTTGGGCATCGGTCTGATCGAGGGTGACCAGCGGATCGCCTTTCTGCACGTAGTCCGTGTTGTCAGCCCAGACTTTGGTCACGCTGCCCGAGACCTGGGCCATAATTTGTACCTGGTTCCCTGCCACGTAGGCATCGTCGGTCTCTTCGTAGTGACGCAGTACCAGAAACCAGTAAATCCCATATGCCACGGCAATAATAATGAAGAGCAATGTCAGCAACAGAAGGGCGCCTTTACGCTTCCCTTTTTTGCTGCCTGGTTGCTGCGGGGTTTGGCTCTCCGCATTTGCGCTCATGTTATTCTCCACGATCTTATTATTTCACATCGGCTGAGCCGACCTGTTTATCAGAAAGGCCAGCAGAGATCTGCTGGCCTGGCTGTTTTCCTTGCAACGTAAAAATGGGCTGAGCGACGCCGCCCTTAGCGTAGAGAGTCCGCCAGCACGCCTTCTTCTTCCATCTGGTCAAGGCGGCTCAGGAGTTTGCGGGTAATATGTTCGAGCTGATCTTTTTCGCTGGTGCTGAGTGAAGACCACAGCTGATGCAGGCAGTTATGCTGCGGCGGCAGGACTTCACGCAAAAACTGATGGCCCTTTTCGGTCAGCTGCAGATGCAGACAGCGACGATCGTTATCGCTCTCGCGGCGTTCAATCCAGCCGCGTTTTTCCAGTTCATCAGCGATACGGGTGGCGTTGGTACGCGACGAGCCCAGCGCACAGCTCAGCTCGGACGGCTGAATGCTGTGGTTTTCCTGCGACTCCAGCGTAATCAGCGCCATAAATAATGTCTCGTTAATTCCCTGCGCTTTGAGCATTTTATTGCGATTTTCCAGCAGCTTACCTTGCATATGCATGCAAAGACGAGTTAACAGAATCTCCTGGAACGGGAAATCTTCATGGCGGCTGGCGCGGAACTTGAGCATTTGCTCAATGGGAGTAAACGAACTATCCATTTGGGTATGACCTCATTAATTACAGCCGATATAATAACTATTGTGACAAATAAATCAAATGAATTATTGACCAAAATTGATACGTAAAGCTTAGAGCCCGCTGGCGATTTTCCAGGCCAGACCGTAGGCCAACGCCGACAGGAGGGTCGGGATAATAATGCTGCGGGTTTTCCAGAAGGCGCCCCCCAGCACCAGGAAGCCGATCAGCGTCGGCGCCAGACGATGGGCATCGGCGAGGATCTCCGGCACGCTGGAGACCACCAGCAGCGCGCAAATCGAGGCGATGCCGATGGTATCCAGCAGCACGCTGACCGGGCCACGGCGGGCAGGCCGGGCATGGCCCGCGCGCAGACGCAGGGGAAGATAGCGAAACAGATAGTTCACGCCGCCGACAATCACCCCGAGCAGAAGGACCTCACTGTTCATCCGGCATCCCCTTCAGCATGGCCTGGACCAGCGCCGTCAGACACCCGCAAACAATCCCGGCAAGGATCGCCGCCGGAATGGAAAATAACAGAATGCCACCCAGGGCGCCCGCCAGCGCCGCGGTGACGCACAGGGATTGCTGGCGCTGGAAAGAGGCCAGCAGGAAGCTCATAAACAGCGCCGGCAGCATAAAGCCGAGCGCGGCTTCCACCGCCGGATAGTCCACCAGCAAACCGTTGCCGGACCAGGCGCCGGCCAGCGTGCCGCACACCCAGGATGCCCACGAGGTGAACGCGAGACCGAGCATCCAGTTTTCGCTCCAGCGGCGGTTGTCGCGAACCAGCCTGGCGGTGGCGGCGGCGAAAACCTCATCGGTCAGGCCGAAGGCCCAGAGGGCGGTTTTCTTTTTGTTCAGCGCGGTATGGATGCGGCTGCGCAGCGAGGGGCCATACAGCACGTGGCGTACGTCCATCGCCATCACCGTCAGGGCGGCGACCCACAGCGAACTGCCGGCGGCCAGCATGGCGGTGATCACAAACTGGCTGGCGCCGGCGTAAATGATGCAGGAGAAAAACAGGCTTTCCAGCGGGGTGAAACCCAACCGGGTGGCATTGAGTCCGAAGGCGAATGCCACCGGAAGGTAGCTGATGACGATGGGGAGACTGTCTTTAATGCCTTCGCCGACGGTGGCGACGCGTTCAGATAAGGCACAGGTTAAGGGCGCGGGGTTTTCCATATGAATAACTTATCGCTGGATCCATGTGAAGGTGGCAAATTGACCGATGTCCCCACCTTAACAGAGCGCGACGCGCCTTAACACTATGAAAATGCCCGCAATCCGCTTTTCCCTGACCCAGACGGGATGAAAGGCGGGGAAGGGGGCCCGGATAAGGCGTCGGGCCTTATCCGGGAGCGGGTTACTGCTGCGCGGCGAGGGCGGCTTTCACCCAGCTGTCGAACAGCGGCTGGTGGGCCTTGATCCAGCCATCAACATGACCGTTAATGTCGGCTTCAGAAGCATGGCCTTCGTGCATCATCGCATTCTCGGCATTGATGTCGGCGATCGGCAGCTTCATGACGCTAAACAGAGTGGCGGCGGCCGGGTTTTTCTCCGCCCAGGCTTTGTTGGCGACAATGTGCATGGTGTTGACCGGGAATCCATAGTTGGCGCCATTGGCCAGTTTGGTATCGATGTTTTTCTGCTCGCCCGGCAGGGAGGAGAACGGCACCTGCAGCCAGACGACATCTTTGCCAGGCTTCAGCACGTCGCTAACCCAGTACGGCGTCCAGGTGTAGTAGAGCACCGGTTTACCCTCTTTATAACGGGCGATGGTGTCGGCCATCATCGCCGCGTAGTTGCCCTGGTTATGGGTGACGGTTTTGCTCAGGCCATAGGCGTCAATCTGGTGGTTAATCACCGCTTCGCAGCCCCAGCCAGGGGTGCAGCCGGTGAGGTCCGCTTTACCGTCGTTGTTGGTATCAAACAGTTTGGCGATCTGCGGATCTTTGAGCTGATCGATGGAGGTGATGTGGTACTGCTCGGCGGTTTTTTTGTCGATCAGATAGCCCTGGGCGGCGCCTGAGACGTATACCCCCTTGCGGTAAAATTTGTTATCACCGCCCGCCGCGGCGTACATGTCATCGTGCAGCGGCTGCCAGTTGGTGGCGATGAAGGTGGTATCCCCAGCGGCAATCGAGGTATAGGCAACGTTATAGTCCACTTCGCTCGGTTTCTCGACGGTGTAGCCAAGCTTCTCCAGCGCGCGGCTGACCAGCAGGGTCTGGAAGCTCTCTTCGGAGATGGTGCTCTGGGCCGGCTTGACGGTAATGCCTTTGCCCGGCAGGTTGGCGGCGAAGGCGCTAGTGGCGATCAGGGTGGCAAAGGCGGCGGTGGCCATCATCGTGCTATGTCGCATGGTGGTTCCTCTTATTGTTTAACGGGAAGGGCGGCCCCCCGGCATCGGCTGGTGCCGGGGAGCGGCGCTGTTATCGACTTATCGACAGAAAGGGCTAGTGAGAAGCCCCAGCGGGCCGGTGGTGTACCAGCGGCGGTTGCCGCGACTGCGGGCGTCGCGGCCGACGGCCTGGGTAAGGCGGTCAAGAATAATCGCCAGGATCACGATCCCCACGCCGCCGACGGTGGCCAGGCCCATATCCAGGCGACCAATGCCGCGCAGCACCATCTGGCCAAGACCGCCGACGGCGATCATCGAGGCGATCACCACCATCGACAGGGCCAGCATCAGCGTCTGGTTAACCCCGGCCATAATGGTGGGCATCGCCAGAGGCAGCTGAACTTTAAACAGCAGCTGTCGCGGGCTGGCGCCAAATGAGCGCGACGCTTCGATCAGATCCGCAGGCACCTGGTTTATCCCGAGGATGGTCAGACGGACGATGGGCGGCAGGGCGAAGATAATCGTCACCACCACGCCGGGCACGTTGCCGATGCCGAACAGCATTACGATCGGCACCAGGTAGACGAAGGCCGGCGTGGTCTGCATGGCATCCAGCAGTGGGCGGATAATTTTCGCCGCCCGCGGACTGCGCGCCAGCCAGATCCCCAGCGGCAGGCCGATGATCATGCAGAACAGCAGGGCGGTGAGGACCAGCGCCAGGGTGACCATCGCCTGCGACCACGCGCCGATGGCGCCAATGGCAATCAGCGATACCAGGGTGGCGACCCCCATGCCGAGGCTGGAGATCTGCCAGGCGATCAGCGCGAAGACGATAATCGCCACTGGCGCCGGCATTCCCAACAGCAGCTGCTGAAAGGCGCTGAGAATGTAGTCGATCGGCACGCGGATCCCCTGGAACAGCGGGCGGAAGTGCAGCACGATCCAGTCGATGGCGTGGGTCACCCAGCTGTCGAGCGGGATCAGGGTCTTATGGAACGGATCCATGATATTGAACTGTTCCGGCTGCGGCGCCGGGGCGCTGTGCAGCCAGTCGGCGCCGCCGCCATTGGTCGGCGCGGCAGTAGAAGCGCCACCCCAGGCGTCTGCAGCCTGGGCGGCGTTGTCGGTTGCCGGGGCGCTGTCCCACGGATTGGTTTGATCAGCCATGATTCACCCCCTCGCGATCTAAAGCCTGGAGCAACATTCGTTTGGAAATGATGCCAATATATTGTTGTTCTTCATCCACCACCGGGACGGCGCACGGGGCGTGGCCGACGTGGGAGAGCAGATCGCTGAGCGGCGTTTGCGCCTCCACCGCCAGCGGGGCGTCAATCAGCGCCGCCTCGATCCCCTGGCCGGCGCTGAGCGCGGTTTTCAGAGAATCGATCGACACAATCCCGACAAAGCGATTACCACGCTCGATGACATAGCCATATTCCCGGTCTTCATCCTGTAATAATTTCAGCGCTGAGCGGGGGCCAAAACCTGGCGTTTTACGAATCAGGCCGACCGGACTACGACGGGCAATATCTTTGGCGCTGAAGACCTGGCTAATATCGACGCCGCGGAAGAAGGTGCGGACATAATCATTGGCCGGATTATTCAATATTTCATCCGGAGTGCCGACCTGAACCACTTCGCCATTTTGCATAATGGCGATACGATCGCCAATTCGCATGGCTTCATCAAGGTCATGGGAAATAAAGACAATGGTACGCTGATGCTTAGCCTGTAATTTGATCAGCTCATCCTGCATTTCGGTGCGAATGAGCGGATCGAGCGCGGAGAAGGCTTCATCCATTAACAGAATATCGGGATTAATCGCCAGGGCGCGGGCTAAACCGACGCGCTGACGCATCCCGCCAGAGAGTTCATCCGGCCAGGCGTGGGCATAATTCTCCAGCCCCACCTGCCGCAGCGCTTCCCGCGCTTTTTGCTCTCGCTCAGCGGCCGGGACGCCGGCAAGCGCCATGCCAAACGCCGTGTTGTCGAGCACGCTCATGTGCGGCATCAGTGCAAAGGATTGAAAAACCATCGCAATTTTTTTACGACGCACCTCGCGCAGCTCGGCGTCCGACATTTTCGCGATATCGACCCCGTCAATCAGCACCTGGCCGCGGGTGGGTTCAATCAGGCGATTGAGAAGGCGAACCATGGTGGATTTCCCCGAACCGGAGAGCCCCATGATGACGAATATCTCGCCTTCTTCAATGGCCAGACTGGCGTCTTTGACGCCAAGCGACAGCCCCGTTTTTTCCAGTATTTGCGCTTTGTTGAGTCCTTTCTCAATATATTTGAAAGCACGGTGAGGGTGCTCGCCAAATATCTTATAAAGATTTTTAATTTCTAATTTAATTGCCATGCAATAGAGAAGTTCCTGTTATTTGTTTATTGCGATACGGTACCCAATGGTGATTATGATCTTTTTACACCCTAACATACTCAGATTCTGTGACAACCCTTAATGACAAACTCTCGGCAAAATGGAGTGAGGGACATGGCGGCGCAGCCCCCGTGATATAAGGGCTGAGCGGTAATTTGTTGTGGGTAATATTTTTTGATTATCTCTGGATAATTCGACTGAAATAGACCAGTTTTCTGCTAAATATGACGGGATGATGACGGTTAGGCCATGGAGAGAATATTTGACAGATGAACCCACTTTTCTGCGAAATAGATCACCAGGAATTCGGTCGCGATATTCCTGGTGAAAGTACGGTTAAAAGTCCCAGTCGTCGTCGGCGGTCTCTTCCATTTTTCCTATCACGTAGGAGGAGCCAGAACCGGAGAAAAAGTCGTGGTTTTCATCGGCGTTGGGCGACAGCGCCGCGAGGATCGCTGGATTAACCGCCGCCATCTCCGCCGGGAACAGCGCCTCGTAGCCGAGGTTCATCAGCGCTTTGTTGGCGTTGTAGCACAGGAAAGCGCTAACGTCGTCGAACCAGCCGCTCTCGCCGTACAGTTCCCGGCTGTAGGCCAGCTCGTTGTCGTAAAGATCCATCAGCAGATCGAGGGCGAAATTTTTCAATTCTTCGCGCTTGCCGGGGCTGACGATCTCCAGTCCTTTCTGATATTTGTAGCCGATGTAATAGCCATGCACCGCTTCATCGCGAATGATCAGGCGGATCAGATCCGCGGTGTTGGTCAGCTTTCCCCGGCTGGAGAAGTACATCGGCAGCCAGAAGCCGGAGTAGAAGAGAAAGGATTCGAGGAACACGCTGGCGATTTTTTTCTTCAGCGGCTCGTCGGCCTGATAGAAGCCCAGCATCAGCTGCGCCTTGCGCTGCAGGGGCTCACAGCTTTCGCTCCAGGCGAAGGCGGCATCCACCTCCTTGCTGTGGCACAGCGTGGAAAAGATGGAGCTGTAAGAGCGAGCATGAACCGCTTCCATAAAGCTGATGTTCGACAGCACCGCCTCCTCATGCGGGGTCAGGGCGTCCGCCATCAGCGCCGGCGCGCCGATGGTGTTCTGAATGGTGTCGAGCAGGGTCAGCCCGGTAAAAACGCGAATGGTCAACTGCTGCTCCGCCGCGCTGAGGGTTTGCCAGGCGGGAATGTCGTTCGACAGCGGCACTTTCTCCGGCAGCCAGAAGTTGCTGGTGAGACGGTTCCACACCTCCAGATCTTTATCGTCATCGATGCGGTTCCAGTTGATCGCGCTGACGCGCGTTAAATGAGTCATCCTGATCTCCTTACAGCGCGCAGGACACGCAGCCTTCAATTTCAGTGCCTTCCAGCGCCAGCTGGCGCAGTCGGATGTAGTAGAGCGTCTTAATGCCTTTCTTCCAGGCGTAGATCTGCGCCTTGTTGATATCGCGGGTGGTGGCGGTATCGGGGAAGAACAGGGTCAGCGACAGCCCCTGATCGACGTGGCGCGTCGCCTCGGCGTAGGTGTCGATGATTTTCTGGGGCCCTATCTCGTAGGCATCCTGATAGAGGGCCAGATTGTCGTTATTCATAAACGGCGCGGGGTAGTACACCCGTCCGGTTTTCCCCTCTTTGCGGATCTCAATCTTCGAGACGATCGGGTGAATGCTGGAGGTGGCATGGTTGATGTACGAGATCGAGCCGGTGGGCGGCACCGCCTGCAGATAGCGGTTGTAAATGCCATAGCGCATGACGTCGTCGCGCAGCTGGCGCCAGCTTTCCCGGTCGGGCAGGGAGATGCCGGCGCGGGCGAATAGCGCGCGGACCCGTGCGGTTTTCGGCTGCCACTCCTCATGCAGATATTTGTCGAAGTACTCCCCGCTGGCGTAGCGCGACTGCTCGAAGCCGGCGAAGCGCTGACCGCGCTCGCGAGCCAACAGCATCGAGGTGTGCAGCGCGTGCCAGGTCACGGTGTAAAAGTAGA
Organism: Klebsiella sp. PCX; assembly: GCF_021869705.1. NCBI lineage: Bacteria > Pseudomonadati > Pseudomonadota > Gammaproteobacteria > Enterobacterales > Enterobacteriaceae > Klebsiella > Klebsiella sp. PCX. Next base: position 3,981,368 of record NZ_CP091527.1, on the reverse strand, counting down.
TATTGGTGAAGTCCAGCCCCTCCGGGCTGCCGTAGGCAATGCCTTCCCGCGCCAGGTAACCGTGCAGATTCATCTGCCCCAGGCCGATGGCGTGGGAGGCCGCGTTGCCGGCCGCCACGGAAGGGACCGACTGAATGTGGCTCATGTCGGACACGGCGGTCAGGGCGCGCACCGCGGTGGCGATTGTGCGGCCGAAATCCGGCGAGTCCATGGTATGGGCGATATTCAGCGAGCCGAGGTTGCAGGAGATATCTTCCCCGATATGGGCATAGCTGAGGTCTTCATTATAGGCGGACGGCGTACTGACCTGCAGGATCTCGGAACACAGATTGCTCATGGTGACCCGCCCGGCCACTGGACTGGCGCGGTTCACGGTGTCTTCAAACATGATGTACGGGTAGCCGGATTCAAACTGGATCTCCGCCAGGCGCTGGAACAGGTCGCGGGCGCGGATCCAGCGTTTGCCCACCCGCTCGTCAGCCACCAGCTGCGGATAGAGGTCGCCGATGGCGCAGTCGGCGAAGGGTTTGCCGTACAGCCGTTCGACATCATACGGCGAGAACAGCGCCATCTGCGCGTCTTCTTTCGCCAGCTGGAAAGTGATATCAGGGATCACCACCCCCAGCGACAAGGTTTTGATGCGGATTTTCTCATCGGCATTTTCACGCCGGGTATCAAGGAAGCGCAAAATATCCGGATGGTGCGCGTGCAGCCAGACCGCCCCCGCCCCCTGGCGGGCACCGAGCTGGTTGGCATAGGAGAAGGCATCCTCCAGCATCTTCATCACCGGCACCACGCCGGAGGACTGGTTTTCGATGCGCTTGATCGGCGCCCCGGCCTCGCGCAGGTTAGAGAGTAAAAAGGCCACGCCGCCGCCGCGCTTCGACAGCTGCAGCGCCGAGTTCACCGCCCGGCCGATGGACTCCATATTATCCTCAATGCGCAGCAGGAAGCAGGAGATCAGCTCTCCGCGCTGCTGTTTGCCGGCGTTGAGGAAGGTGGGGGTAGCCGGCTGGAAGCGGCCGCTGAGTATCTCCTCCGTCAGCTGCCGCGCCTGCTGTTCATCGCCCCGGGCCAGCGTCAGGGCCACCATTACGCTGCGTTCGGCGAAATCCTCGAGGTAATGTTTGCCATCAAAGCTCTTCAGCGCGTAGCTGGTGTAGAACTTCCAGGCCCCTAGGAAGGTCTGGAAGCGAAACGCGGCGCGCCGGGCATGGTCGAACAACGCCAACACAAACCCGCGGTCATAGCCGGCCAGCACCTGCGGATCGTAATAGCCCTCGCGGACGAGCCAGCTGAGTTTATCCTCCTGGCTGGCAAAGGCGAGGGTGTTGGGCTGAACCTGGGTCGCCATAAAGGCCTCAACCGCCTGGCGATCTTTCTCAAACGGGATGCGGCCCTCGCTGTCGTATAAGTTCAGCATCGCATTGAGGGCGTGAAAATCCACGGCGGCGGTTATACGTTCTGCGGTTGTCGTTGCCAAAATTCGCTGACTCCTTTGCGTACGTTATCGATATCGTCGGGGGTTCCCATCAGCTCGAAGCGGTAGAGATAGGGCACGGCGCACTTCTGCGCGATGACATCCCCGGCGCGCCCCCAGGCGTCGCCAAAGTTGCGATTGCCGGCGGCAATCACCCCGCGGATCAGTCGACGGTTATGTACGTCGTTTAAAAAGCGGATCGCCTGACGCGGCACGGCGCCGGCGGTGCCGCCGCCGCCATAACTGGGAACGATGAGAATGTAGGGCTCGTCTACCTGCAGATGTTCACGCTCGTTCAGCGGGATGCGCACCGCCGGCAGCCCCAGGCGCTGCACAAAGCGATGGGTGTTCTCCGAACGGCTGGAGAAGTAGACGATGAGGCTCATGCGCTGGCCGCCGCGACGGAGGGGCGCAGGCGATTGATCATATCCGGGCGGAAGCCGCTCCAGCGCAGGTCGCCGGCGATCACCACCGGCAGCTGGCGAAATCCCTGCTCGCGCAGGATGTCGGCGGCATCCGGCTGATGGTCGACGTTGACCATTTCAAAGGCCAGTCCCCGGCTCTCCATGGCTCGCCGGGTGGCATGGCACTGCACGCAGTCATTTCGAGTGTAAATAATAATGCGCATGATTCGTATTTCCATTTAAGATAACAGCACGGCGCTAAACGTAGCGTCGAACGTTGTGGGCCATTCAATAAGGAAATACTAGATGTAGTTATTTAAAACTTCAACCACTCAATATATAGCGTTTTTAGCAAAGGATTCCCCCTCCGGGATGGCCAGGCGGAGGAGGGGGAAGGTTGCGCGAAACTACAGACGCATGGCGACGGCGAGGCGGTTAAAGGCGTTCATCAGGCTGATAGCGAAGGTGAGATCGCTTATCTGACGCGGGGTAAAATGTTCGCGCAGCGGCAGGTAAACCTCATCTTCCGCATGGCTGGCGGCGATGTCGGTGACCGACTCGGCCCACGCCAGTGCCGCGCGTTCGGCAGGGGTAAAATGGTCGCTCACCCGCCAGCCGGCCAGGGCATCCAGTTTGCTCTGCGCCATGCCGCCCTTGCGCAGCGCCTGGCTGTGCTTCTCAAGGCAGAAGGCGCAGCCGTTGATCTGCGACACGCGTAAATAGACCAGCTCCACCAGGGCGCTGCCCAGTTCGCTTTTCTCCAGCGCGAGGCTGGCCTGCACCAGCCCTTTATAGACTTCCGGGCTTAGTTCACTGAATGGCTGACGTAATTGGCTCATGGTGTTCTCCTCTCTAAGACGGCAGCCAAAATAGCACTATAATGGACTGCAAAAGATAGCCATATTGTGATGAAAAAAGCAGACCATAATGGAAGCCAGCCACCTCCCTCTCTATCAGCGTATTGCCCGCCAGCTGAAATCCGCCATTGAACGGGGCGAACTGGCTCCTGGCAGCCGTCTGCCCGCCAGCCGGGTGTTTGCCCAGGAGCAGGGCGTCTCCCGGGCAACCATCGAAAACGCCTGGGGCGAACTGGTCGCTCAGGGCTGGCTCGAGCGACGCGGGCAGGCGGGAACCTTTGTCAGCGAACGGCTCAGTCCGCGCCAGCTGGCGCCGGTAATGCCAGCGCAACCTGCCGCGCCGGCGGAGCCGTTGCCGTTTCAGATGGGGCTCCCGGCGCTGGATCTCTTTCCGCGCGGGCTGTGGGCGCGGGTGATGGGGCGCCGGCTGCGCACGCAGTCGCGGTTCGATCTGGCGCCCGGCGATCCCGGCGGCGACCCGCTTCTGCGTCAGGCGATCGTCGACTATCTGCGCCTGTCGCGCAGTATCGACTGTCAGCCGGAGCAGGTGCTGATCGCCGGCAACTATGCCACCGCTATGAACCTGATCCTGCGTACTCTGGCACAGCCGGGGCAGCATATGTGGATGGAAGATCCGGGATATCCCTTTATCCGCCCGGTGGTCGAGGCCGGGCAACTGGTGGTGGATGCGATCCCGGTGGACGACGAGGGGATGGATATCGCCTGGGGCCAGCGCCATCATCCGCAGGCGCGGTTTGCCCTGCTCACCCCGGCGCATCAGAGTCCGCTGGGCGTGGCGCTGTCGCTGCCCCGGCGTCGCCAGCTGTTGGCATGGGCCGCGGAGCGTGACGCATGGATCATTGAGGACGATTACGATAGCGAGTTTCGCTATCGCGGCAAACCGTTGCCGCCGCTGAAAAGCCTTGATGCGCCACAGCGGGTCATCTACGCGGGCACCTTCAGCAAGTCGATGTTTCCGGCGCTGCGCACCGCCTGGCTGGTGGTGCCGAGCGCGCTGGCGGCGCGCTTTCAGCAGACCGTGGAGCGCCAGCCCTGTACGGTTCCCACCCTGTGGCAGCAGACGCTGGCGGATTTTATCCAGCAGGGCCATTTCTGGCGTCATCTGAAAAAAATGCGCGCCAGCTACAGCCAGCGCAGGCAGTGGCTGGAGTCGGCTCTGCAGGCGCAGGGCTTTCAGGTTACGCCGCAGCAAGGGGGGATTCAGCTGGTCATGCCGGTTAGCGGCGACGATCGCCTGTTGGCCCAACGGGCGGTGGCGGCCGGGCTGGCGGTACAGGCGTTGAGCGACTGGCGGATGCGCCATGCCGGCGAGGGGGGATTACTGATGAGTTTTACCAATATTCGCTCGCCGGCAATGGCTGGCGCGCTGGCCCGGCGGCTGAGGGAGGCGATCGGCGTCGGCGGCGTCCCCCCCGATGGCGCATAAAAAACCCCTGCGGCCAGAGGCGCGCAGGGGCTGACGCGTATTTGTTATCTTCATTGCTTTCCGTGAAGCAGGCGGGCTTCCGCACGCTTATCGCGCGGCGGCAGCAAACGCTATAGCTATTATCGACGTAAATTGAGCAATACGCCAATAAATACCCCGACGGCGGCGGCGGCGCCCACGCTGTGCCACGGTTTATTGCGCACGTAGGTATCGGCGCAGCCCAGCGCATCACATGCTGCCTGGCGCGCATCCAGCGCCGCCTGCTGCACCCGGTTGTGGCCATTAATGCGGGCGCGGGTCTCTTTTAACAGCGACTGCGCTTTGGCACGCGCCGCTTCCGCTTCCTCTTTCGCGTCACTGCCCCACGATTTCAGCACCTCTTCCAGCGTGTCCGCTAATTGGCTGACATCGTTATGAATATCTTCGGCGTTATCGTCAAAATTGTTGCGGTTCACATGGTTAGCCATCGTTATCTCCCTTAATTCCATCGAGTGAGTAAGTGTAGGACAAGATTTTGAATTATGCTTACTGCTGTGGTTTCTGGAATATTCCGAAAGCACTGCCCTTAATGAATAAGGTAAGGTCAATGTGCGGTAAAAGATAACGAGGAATCAGTATGTATTTAAGACCCGATGAGGTGGCGCGTGTTCTTGAAAAAGCCGGCTTCACCATGGATGTTGTGACGCAAAAAGCGTACGGCTATCGCCGCGGCGATAATTATGTTTATGTGAACCGCGAAGCGCGCATGGGGCGAACAGCGTTAGTTATTCATCCGGCGTTAAAAGAGCGCAGCAATATGCTGGCTGAACCGGCTTCAGATATCAAAACCTGCGACCATTATGAACAGTTTCCGCTGTATTTAGCCGGGGATGCGCAGCAGCATTATGGAATTCCGCACGGATTTAGCTCACGCATGGCGCTTGAGCGTTTTCTGAATGGGCTATTTGGCGAAGCTCAGCCGGCCATGTCGACGAATTAATTCGCTGGATAAAGGCCCGGGCGAAGTCGGCTGGCGGGAGGAAGCGACTGGCAGAGCCAGTCGCTGTTAACGTGTCGGTCAGGCTTTTGCCTGCTGGTAGGGAGCCACGCGGAACAGGCGGCGGCAATAGTCGAGGAAGTAGCCGTAAGCGGCGCCCATCATCATCGATACCGCCAGGTTCGAGCTCACCGCAGCGACAATCTGGTGCCAGTCCGCACCCACGCTCCACAGAATGGCGACATATACCGGCGACTGAAAGGTCACGTAGGCCAGCACGTCGGCCATATTTTTCATCCAGCCGGCCGGAGTGATGCGCCGGGCCTGACGCATGGCGAAATCGCGATAAATCCCGTAAGGAACAGCAATAATAATGTTGACCGGGATCGCCACCAGGCGCGACGATAACGACTGCTCAAACGTCATACCAGAGAGAAAAATTTCGATCATCATGTTGACGACGGTGCAGTAAACCACCATCGCAAAGGTGTCTGCAACCGCGTGCCGCAAGCGGGAGTGCGCAGAGAACATCGGAGTGCTCCTCGAAAATGAAGTCAAGAACGCCGAAAAATGCGCGTTGGTATAGCGTTTTTGGGCTGCCTGTTTTGATGTGCGTAGAGTATATCTCTGCATTAAAAGTGGCAACTAGCTATAAATTTTTATTTATTGCCTTTTTGTCGATAAAATACTCTGCGACGGTTGGTTTTCTGCCCGTTACGCTACTTTTATTGCTGTTTTCATTAAATGTGTTTATTTTCAGGTGGTTATGTGGTGTTTTGCCATGGTGTTTGACCAGGGAGGCGGCGTCTGAGCACTCGCCGTGGCGCAAAATCGCGTTAGCCTGTGATGAGAGTCTCGTTTAGATGTTTTTATGCCATTATGCCGGTTTTTGTGGTGAAAAATTCTAAAGTGACGTGTGGCGTTTTATTCTTCCTAGCTGGGTAACTATTCATTAGGCCGTGTGGAGAGGGCCAGCGCATCCGCCGACGATAAGAGGATAAGCCGCTGACCATAAAGGTAATATCGCCTGCTGAATATATTTTCCTATCTCACTATCCGCCGCTTTTATTTATTCATGGTCTCGTTGGCCCGCGCTGGCGAAAAAGAATCGGGGATTTTCCGATATAGGGCAGGCGGAAGAGATTTACTCTCTGCATAATATATTTATCTGGACAACCGCAGGCTGGAAATAAATAAACGTTTCTATTACACTTGCCGCGTTGTGTCTTTTAATTTGCTATTTGGAATTTTTTAATTTTATGTCTTCAATGTTACACAAACTGAATAATATCCGTTCACTGCGCGCGCTGTCCCGTGAATTCTCCATTGACGTGCTTGAAGAGATGCTGGAAAAGCTCAGGATCGTCACTGAAGAAATACGTACGCAACAGCAGCTGGCGGCACAGCAGCAAGCGGAATATCAGGAAAAAGTGAATACCTGGCTTGAGCTGATGCGCGCCGATGGTATTTCTCCTGACGAGCTGGTGGCCGATATTCAGCCGCCGATGGCGGGCGGTAAAAAGCGGAAACCGCGCCCGGCGAAATATCGTTATACCGATCATACCGGCGCCGAGAAAACCTGGACCGGCCAGGGAAGAATGCCGAAGCCGATTGCCCTGGCGGTCGCCGAGGGGAAATCGCTGGACAGCTTTTTAATTTAAAACCGATTCGGCCAGCGCCACGACGGCGGGGAAGACCCACCGCCCGGCCTGGCCTTATGACCTGCAGCGAGGGAGCTTCAGCAGACGCCGAAGTCTCCCTCTTCCTGATATCGCGTCACCTCGTCTGACTTCAGCGTATAGCGTTCTCCCTGCTCCTGAGCGGCCTGAACCACCACCAGATCCTCGCCCTGCACTTCGATCACTTTCAGTTTTGGCCCGCCCGCACGCGGTTGCACCAGATCGCCGACAGAAAACATCATTCACTCCTCACTGTTAATACTACGTATGAACCTAAACCATAGCTCAACGCCCGTTCACTGAACACCGGGTGTGCTGTTTTTTGTTAAAACAATTTGGAGGTATATGTATTAGAGTTGTTAATGTTTTGCTGGCGCCATACCGCTGCTGAGAAGGGGGGACGGCGAGGGTAGGGTTACCACCAATCAGGTCAGGAAAGACACCATGAAGTATATCATTCTGTTGATCATTGTTATTGCTGTACTGTATGTCCATTACCGCGGACGGGTGCGCTATCGTTTCTGGCGACAGCTCTCCGACCATTCCACATTTACCGCGCCGCTGAATGGATTTATGTATTTATTTTCCCGCGTACCGAATACGCCTTATCTGCGCCCGGAGATGTTTCCCGAGCTGGCGATATTGCAGCAGAACTGGCTGGTTATTCGCGAAGAAGGGATCCGCCTCCAGCAACTGGAGCAGATTAAAGCGGCCGATAAATATAATGACGCCGGATTTAACTCATTTTTTAAAACCGGCTGGAAACGCTTTTATCTGAAATGGTATGAGGATGCCCATCCTTCCGCCAGCCAGCTTTGTCCGCAAACTACCGCGCTGCTGCGGGATATCCCGTCGGTAAAAGCGGCTATGTTCGCCACCCTGCCGGACGGCAGCCGTCTGCCGCGCCATCGCGACCCCTACGCCGGTTCCCTGCGCTTTCATCTTGGCCTGGCGACGCCGAACGATGACCGCTGCTTTATCGAGGTGGATGGTCAGCGCTACAGCTGGCGCGACGGGGAAGGCGTGCTGTTTGACGAGACCTATATCCACTATGCAGAAAATACCAGCGGTGAGAATCGACTGATTCTGTTCTGCGATATTGAACGGCCGATGCGCTACCGCTGGGCGCAGAAGGTCAACCACTGGCTGGGGCGCTATCTGATGAGCGCCGCCTCGGCGCCCAACGACGCCAGCGATCGCACCGGCGGAATTAACCGGGCATTTCGCTATATCTACCAGATCCGTATTGTCGGCAAGCGGCTGAAAAAATGGAATAAGACGGTCTATTACATCGTCAAATGGCTGCTTTTCGGCGGCATTGCCTGGCTTATCTGGAGTGCGTTTTAACTCCCCTGGCGCCGGTTCCACGGCATGATCGCCAGCAGGCGCGCCATGCCGCAAAAGCCGGTCACCCCGGCGAAAGTGAGCCCGGCGCCGACCGCGCCGCTGAGCAGGAAAAAGCCGCCGTTCACGGTATAGCCCAGCAGCACCCCCAGTAAAATCAGAACGCCAGCGGCAATTTGCACCTGGCGCATCAGCGGCAGCGGTTGCGATTTATCTTCCTCAACCGGGAGCCCCGCGGCTTTCCACGCCTGAATCCCACCCGCCAGCAGGCTGACCTGCGCCGGCGCGGCGGCGGCGGCCAGACGAATGGCGTTATTCTGCGTCCGGGAGCCGGCCTGGCAGTGAAAAATCACGCGCTCGCCGGCCCGGGCGTTTAGGGTCGCGCCGCCGTTCAGGGCGGCGAGCGGCACCAGCTCGGCATCGGGAATATGTTCGCGCGCGTATTCATCCGCATCGCGGATATCTATCAGTCTCGCGCCCTGGGCAATCTGCGCCCGGGCTTCGGCAGGGGTTAAGGTGGCGATGGTCATAGGCTCCTCACGGGCAATAGAGCGTTTTCAGCGTGTTGATCACCTGCTGTACTGCAGGATGGGTGATGAAATAGTGAATACGCTGAGCGTCGCGTTCGCTGTCGATCAGCCCCTCGTCACGCATCCGCGCGAGATGCTGCGAGGTGGCGGAAGGGCTCAGGCCGGTGGCGCGGGCGAGTTCACCGGCGCTGGCCCGCGGCGCGTCGCACAGCATGCACAGGATCAGCAATCGGTGAGGATTGCTCATCGCTTTCATTAGCGCGGCGGCTTCTCCGGCGCGGGCCTGCAGATCTTCAGGTGTGGTCATGTATTTTAGCTTTTTCTAAATTTAGATAACTCTAAAATAAAAAGACCGCCAGCGCCAGCACATTTTCCCGTGACTCAGGCCGGAACGGCGAGATCGGCTATCTGCGCACGGGCGCTGGCGATCCCGGCGTCGCGACCGTGCGGGCGGTTATCCAGCCCTTCGGCATAGATAAACTCCACCTCATGGATCCCCATCAGCCCCAGCACCGCGCGCAGATAGGGGGTGACGGCGTCGGTGCTTTCGCCCTGGTGAATACCGCCGCGGCTGCTGACGACCACCGCCCGGACGCCCTCGACCAGCCCCTGCGGCCAGCTGTCGGTGTAGCGAAAGGTTTCCCGCGCCCGCGCCACGAGGTCGAACCATTTCTTCAGGTCGGTCGGGACGTTGAGGTTATACATCGGGGCGCCGATCACCAGCAGGTCGCTGGCTTTTAACTCGGCGATAAGCTGGTCGGAGAGCGCAACCGCCGCGCGGATGGCCGGCTGCGGATCCGCCGCCCCGCGCAGGGCGGCGAACAGCGCGCCATCCAGCGTCGGCAGCGCCATGGCGCTGAGATCGTGTTCGCGGATCCGATCGGGGTGACCCGCCGCCTGGCGCGCCGCGAGAAATTCGTTAATCAGCTGATTGGTCAGGGATGTTTCGCCATTAATGCTGGATTTTAATACCAGAACGTTAGCCATGATAAGTGCCTCAGGTAAAGGGTAGAGGCAGAGACTAACACTGTCTTTTTTCTCTCTGGAGTGACATTATTTTCCGCTATTGTATCCCGTAAGGAACCAATCTGTGCGCGACGATCTGAACGCGATCCCGGTGTTTGTCACTGTGGTCGAGAGCGGTAACTTTGCCAGCGCGGCGACGATCCTCCACGTCACGCGATCGGCGGTGGGGAAAACCATTGCCCGGCTGGAGGCGCGTCTCGGCGTGGCGCTATTCCAGCGCACCACCCGCAGGCAACTGCTGACGGAAGAGGGAGAGCAATTTTATCACCAGTGTCGGGAGGCGCTGGGTCGCATTCGCGAGGCCGAAGAAGCGCTGCAGCGCGGCAAAGGCGAGGTGCAGGGACGGCTGCGGATTTCGCTGCCGGTGCTGTTTGGCCAGCGCTGCGTGGCGCCGCTGCTGTTCCGCCTGAGTCAGCGCTATCCACTGCTGAAGCTCGAGCTCCACTACAGCGACCGGCAGGTCAATTTGCTGGAAGAGGGGGTTGATCTCGCGGTGCGTATCGGGAGCCTGGCCGATACCGGGTCGCTACGGGCGCGGGCGCTGGGGGAGCATGGCATGGTGCTGTGCGCGGCGGCGGAGTACCTGCGCCGCCAGCCGGCGCCGCAGACCATCGCCGGGCTGAGCGAGCACCGCACCCTCGGCTATCTGCATAACGGTCAGCTGCAAAAATGGCAACTTTACGACCCGCAGCAGGGCGAAGTGCGCTTCACCCCGGAGGCGTGGCTGGTGCAGGATGACTTTGCCGCCATCGCCGCCGCGGCGCAGCAGGGGATGGGCATCGCCTGGCTGCCGGACTGGCTGGTAGCGCAGGCGCTCGCCGACGGGACGCTGCAGCAGGTTCTGGCGCCCAGCGGCCGTGTGCGTTTCGCTATCCACGCGGTGTGGCCGGAAGGGCCGTGGCTGCCGCAAAAAACGCGGGTGGCGATCGATGCCCTGCGGGAAGGACTGCGCCTTGCTAAAAGCACACCGCCCAGCGGTTAAGGGTATCTTAAGGCATCCGGGCGATAATGACAGAAAGATGACGACTGAGAGCTATCGCCATGAACGCCCTGGAAACCCTGAATCAATCTGTTTTTTTCGCGCTTAACGCGCAGCCTGGCGCCGCGGATGGCCTGCTGTCGCTGGCCAGTTTTTGCGCCAATGGCATTGTGTTTATGATGCCGACGATCGCGCTCGGCCTGTGGTTTCTCGGTGGCCGTGAGGGACATCGTCAGGCGCTGTTTATGACCCTGGCCGTGATCATTTCCCTCGGGCTGGGGATGGTGTGCGGGACGCTCTGGTTCCATCCGCGGCCGTTTATGATCCCCCTCGGCCATACCTGGATAAGCCATCCGGCGGATAACAGCTTTCCCAGCGATCACGGTACGGTAATGTTCAGTGCTGCGTTTGCGCTGCTGTCTCTGCGCCTGCGGGCGCTTGGCCTGCTGATGCTGCTGGCCGCGCTGCCGGTGGCTTGGTCGCGGATCTATCTTGGGGTGCATTTTCCGCTGGATATGGTGGGCGCGGCCCTGGTCGCCGTCGGTGGGGTCATCGTGGCGAAGCGAGTCTGGCAGGCGGTCGGCCCACGACTGGTGCTGCTGTGCGAGGCCGTCAGCCGGCGGATGTTCTCCTGGCTGCCGGCGCGCTTTACGCCATAGTCTCAGCGGCGTGGCCGTCCGGCACGGGCGGCGCGACGGTATAACGTGCTGCGGGCGATACCCAACATCTGCGCCGCCCGGCTGACGTTGCCGTTGACTCTGGCGAGGGTATCGACAATCAACTGCTCGTCATGGGCCTGCAATCCCCCGCGCGGCAGCGGCGCAGGCGCGGTGCGATATGTCTCCGGCAGCGCATCGGGCGTTAATGTGTCGCCCTCATCGGCGAGGGCCAGCATCACCTTCAGGACGCTCTGCAGCTGGCGTACGTTTCCCGGCCACGGCAGCTGGCTGAGGTGGGTCAGCAGCGCGGTGGACAGCGTCACCCGGCGCGAAGCGCCGCCCAGGTCGCGCCACAGGGTGGCGATAAAGGTTTCCAGCGCTGGCCACTCGCGCAGCGGAGGCAGCGCCAGGGCATACTCCCGCAGGCGCCACAGTAGATCTTCGCGGAATTCGCCGGCACTGACCCGCTGGGTCAGGTTGCGGTGCGTGGCGCAGATCAAGGCGAAGTTCACCGGCACGCTGCGGCTGGCGCCCAGCGGCGCCACCTCTTTCTCCTGCAGTACCCGCAGAAGGCGGGTCTGCAGCGCCAGCGGCATATCGCCGATCTCATCAAGAAACAGCACCCCGCCCTCGGCTTCGCGGATTTTGCCGATATAGCCATTTTTACTGGCGCCGGTAAACGCCCCCGGCTGGTAGCCGAAAAGCTCGGACTCGATCAGCGATTCCGGGATGGCGGCGCAGTTAATGGCGACGAATTTACCGCTGCGCCAGCGGCTGTGCTGGTGCAGCGTGCGGCTGACATACTCTTTGCCGCTGCCGGTTTCCCCCTCAATACAGAGCGCGATGCCGGCGTTAAGCAGCCGGAGCAGCTTTTCGCCTTCCCGCGGGCTGGTGAAGGGGAGCTGCATGGCCGGCGGGGCGCTCACCGCCACCCGGCGGCGGGTGGGCTCGCGCAGGCGATAGTGATAGCGACCCTGCGGGGTGGTCAGCGGCAGGGGAACGCTGACCGCCGTTTGCGTCAGCGTCGGAAAAAGCGACGCAAAGGTGAGCTGGCCAAACTGCGCCGCGCTCAGGCCGAACTCGCGCATCGCCAGCCGGTTGCCGGCGGTGAGGACGTTATCGGAAAAGACCAGCAGCAGCTCCTCGACGCTGTCGAGCTTGTCCACCTGCCGGTGCAGGCTCATCAGCCACTGCTCAGGATGCAGGCTCTGCTTCACCCACAGATACTCAATCTGCTTTGCCGCTGCTTTCACCCAGCCAAAGGTATGCTGGTGGGGAAAATCCGCCGGGCCGGAGATATCCAGCACGCCGGCGATACTTCCGTCCGGCCGCTGGAGCGGCATCGCCGCGCAGTACAGATTCTGGTTGCGGGTGAGAAAGTGCTGACGGCCATCGATTTCGCAGCCGTCGTCAATCGCCAGCGCGGTGCCGATGGCGTTGGTCCCACGCCCGCTTTCGCTCCACAGATTGCCGGGCGCCAGCGCCACGCGCTGCGCCTTTTGCATCGCCTGGGTATCGCCGACGGTGTGCAGCACCAGACCGCCGGGGTCGGAGAGGATCACCACCGACTGCAGGTCCGCCACCTGGCGCGACAGGGCTTCCACCACCGGCTGCGCCAACTGCTGCAGGCTGCGGTGGCTGGCGAGTCGATCCGCCAGCTCGCCGGCGTCGAGGCGGGGAAAATCCTCGGTAGCGGGATCCAGACCGTAGCGCTGGCAGCGAGACCATGAATCGCTCAGCAGGGGATTGGCGTTAACCTCTGGTGCGAGAAGAAAGGGATTGCCTGGCACAGGGCACCTCTGGGTCGATGTTGCTGTGTTGCAATATTGTAGCTATTTGGTTTATTTGGTGTTGCGATTTGCAACACATAAGTGGAAACCCGTGCAACAGTGGCTGACCATCTGCCCAGTTAGTGAAGGCAACCTATTAATAAATAAAAAGATTTAAAGTAAATAAAAAACTGGCATAACCCCTGCAAAGTGAGAAGCGTTCGGCGGCAAGTTTAAAAAATCAATATGCCGCTGCGTCTCAACCCTACAGAAGGAGATTTGCGATGCGTTATGCACACCCTGGCCAGCCCGGCGCCCTGGTTTCATTTAAATCCGCTTACGGCAACTTTATTGACGGTAAATTTGTCGAGCCGCTGAGCGGTGAATTCTTTATGAATACCTCCCCGGTAGACGGCAGCAACATTGCGCAGTTTCCCCGGTCGGATGCCAGAGACATTGACTTCGCCCTCGACGCCGCCCACCGTGCGGCGCCGGCGTGGGGCAAAACCTCAGTGCAGCAGCGCTCCCGGCTGCTGCTGCAGGTCGCCGATCGTATTGAACAGCATCTGGAATATCTGGCGGTGGCGGAGAGCTGGGACAACGGGAAACCGATCCGCGAAACGCTGAACGCCGACCTGCCGCTGGCGGTGGATCATTTTCGCTACTTCGCCGGCTGCCTGCGCGCCCAGGAGGGGAGTACCGCCGAGATTGATGAAACCACGGTGGCTTACCATTTCCATGAACCGCTGGGGGTTGTCGGTCAGATTATCCCGTGGAACTTCCCGCTGCTGATGGCCGCGTGGAAGCTGGCCCCGGCCCTGGCGGCGGGTAACTGCGTGGTGCTCAAGCCGGCGGAACAGACGCCGCTGAGTATTACTCTGCTGCTGGAGCTGATCGGCGATCTGTTCCCGGCCGGGGTGCTGAACGTGGTGCAGGGTTTCGGCAAAGAGGCGGGCGAGGCGCTGGCCACCAGCAAACGTATCGCCAAGCTGGCATTTACTGGCTCCACGCCGGTCGGGCGGCATATTCTCGCCTGCGCGGCGGAGAATATTATCCCCTGCACCGTCGAGCTGGGGGGCAAATCGCCCAATATCTACTTCGCCGATGTGATGGAGGGAGAAGAGGAGTTTATTGAGAAGGCGGTGGAGGGGCTGGTGCTCGGCTTCTTCAACCAGGGTGAGGTTTGTACCTGCCCGTCGCGGGCGCTGATCCATGAATCCATCTATGAGCCCTTTATGGCGCGGGTCATGGAGAAGGTGGCGCAGATCCGCCGCGGCGATCCGTTAGATACCGACACCATGATCGGCGCCCAGGCTTCCCGCCAGCAGTTCGACAAGATCCTCTCCTATATTCAGATTGCCCGGGAAGAGGGCGGCCAAATCCTGACAGGCGGCGAGCGGGCGGCTATCGCGCCGGCGCTGGATAATGGTTTTTATATTCAGCCCACGCTAATTAAAGGCCGCAACGATATGCGCTCCTTCCAGGAGGAGATCTTTGGGCCGGTGATCGGGGTGACCACCTTTAAGGACGAAGCGGAAGCGCTGGCTATCGCCAATGAGACCCAGTTTGGCCTCGGCGCTGGGGTGTGGACGCGCGATACTAACCTCGCCTATCGCATGGGCCGCGGCATAAAAGCGGGTCGCGTATGGACCAACTGCTATCATGTCTATCCGGCGCATGCGGCGTTCGGCGGCTATAAACAGTCCGGCGTCGGCCGGGAAACGCACAAGATGGCGCTGGATGCCTACCAGCAAACCAAAAACCTGCTGGTGAGCTACGGCACCGCGCCGCTGGGCCTGTTCTGAAGTCCATCTCATTTCTGATTGATCCCCAGTCCGCAATCCATTCGGGTTGCGGATTTTTTTTACTTCAAAATAACCCCATGCAAACGATGGGTTAGTATCGGCGGCAACGGCGATATATTCACATCACTGATATAACTACTTTCACTTGAAAATAAAAACACTTCCAGAACAAGAAATTATCGGATGGGGCTGACTGTCTTAGCGTCGTTTGTGTAGAAATGATGAATATTAATACCAGGAAAATTCCTAATTTTTTGGTGCTGCCCGGCAAGCGCACAATAAAACAAGACGACTTTTTGAACACTTATCTTTAAATTTGTTAATGGAATTGATCTGTTGTTGTTTAAAGGTATTTTAATTTCTTTTGTATAGATATGTAAATTAACATTGAAAAGCCATTTCAAAAATTAAGTTTATGGCGAATACAGTTGTTAACCTACAATTAACATTTACTCAGGTTGCCTTTTGATACTTCGGGTAATATATTTATTTCGCACATCAAAATAACTCTTTTTTCTTCTGCTTGTCATCCATGGCCATCTGTTGGCGAAATAAAGCAGAGTGGAGAGAACGTGTGCCTACTATCCTGCGGAAGGAACGCAATGAACATTTACAGGGAGGAGCTGACGAGCCGTTTCGCGATAGCTATGGAGCTATTAGCGATGATGGAAAATATATTCGTTAACGATGAGATAAATAATGAAAAAACAACCTCGCTTTATCACCATCCTCATAGGGGCGCTGCTTTCTGGCGTCGCCTTCCAGGCTACTGCGGCCAATACCATTAATCCAAACTCGGGCACCAGTGCGCAAGGCGCCGGCGGGCAGATCACCTTCAATGGGTCGATCACCGACAGCTCTTGCAACGTTGATAGTAATTCTTCCGGCCAGCCTGTGGATCTGGGCAAATGGGCCAGCAACTATTTTACCGGCACCGGCGCCGAAACCACGAAAACTCCTTTCCATATCAAAGTGAAAGATTGCCCGGCCAGCGTGACTACCGTCGCCGTGCTGTTTGACGGCGCGCGTGAACAGACGGATACCTCCCTGCTGGCCATCAACGGCGGCGCCAAAGGCGTAGCCATTAAGCTGTATGAGCACGATCAGACGACGGCGGTCAGCCTCGGTAAAACGACCGCAAAACAAACGGTCACTCCGGGTTCCAGCGGCGGCACCGGCACTGCCGACCTCGAGTTTTACGCCGACTATGTCTCCACCTCGGCGACCGTGACGGCAGGTAAAGCCGACGGTACGGCTAATTTCAATATGATTTATAACTAATCATATTGCACGTTATTCAGAGTCAGTCCATTGCGTCCTGATTAATTGCAGATAGCTAAAGAGATAATTGTCATAAAGTCATGAAATATATTCGTGACGGTATAGTTGTTTTTGCTAATTATCCCGACGGGTACTGGCTCTGTTATTTACTGCTTTATTTTATTGTCTGTTCAACCTTTGCCTGATGGTAAGTCATGATGAAGAAAATAATTGCCGTTGCGGCCTTTCTGCTGTGCTCCACGGCAGCGCAGGCCGGTATTGTCATGGGTGGAACCCGTGTGATTTATCAGGAAGGGAAGCGTGAAGCTGCTATTTCAGTCACTAATGCCGATACCCATACGCCCTATCTGGTGCAGTCATGGGTGGAAAATTACGCGGAAAACGATAAGGCCAGGGTGCCCTTCATTGTCACACCGCCCTTGTTCCGTCTCGATCCGGAGCAAAATAACGTCCTGCGCATTAACTTTATTGGCGCCTCGTTGCCCAGCGACCGTGAATCGGTCTACTGGCTGAACGTCAAAAGTATCGCCCCGACGCCCCAGGGCGAGGTGAACAAGCTGCAGGTCAATATTAAGTCGAAATTCAAAATCTTCTATCGCCCCAACGGCCTGGCGGGCGACCCGGCGAAAGCCTGGCAGCAGCTGAAGTTTAGTCAGTCCGGCGGTCATCTGACGGTGGCAAACCCCACTCCCTATTTTGTCTCTTTTTATTCCGTCGCGGTGGGCGGGCAGGCAATCGACGACCCTGGCATGGTGGCCCCCTTCGGTCAGAAAACGTGGTCGGTGACCGGGCACGGCACCGTCAAATGGCGGGCGATTAACGACTACGGCGGCGTCAGCGATTTCGCCCAGCAGTAATTCCCCTTTGTAATGAGCTTACCGGACGGCGCCAGCATGAAAAGAATAACAACAGCCAGGGTGCGGGAGTATGCCGCGTTGCCCGTCACCGCCGGACGGGCGCTGGCGCTGGCGACGCTGCCGACGATGATCTGTTGTCTCAGCCCGCTGAGCCGGGCGCTGGCTGACGACTATTTTGACCCGGCGGCGCTGGAGTTTGCCGACCCGCAGCAGCAAACCTCCGATCTGCACTACTTTGCCAAACCCGGCGGACAGCAGCCGGGGACTTACCCTGTCACCGTGGTGGTTAACGACCAGGAGCTGGGCCAGGCCGATATTACGTTTGTTGACGATGGCGGGAAGCTGCAGCCGGTGCTGACGCCCGGGCAGCTGGCGGAGTATGGGGTTAACGTTAGCGCGTTTCCGGCTTTTCAAACGCTGCATGAGGGTGAGACCTTCACCCGGATCGAGAAGTTTATTCCCGACGCCAGCAGCCGCTTCACCTTCGCTAACCAGCGCCTGACGCTGAGTATTCCCCAGGCGGCGATGAACGTGCAAAGCCGCGGCTATGTCGATCCCTCGCGTTGGGACGATGGCGTGCCGGCCGCGTTTGTCGATTACTACTTTTCCGGCGCGCAAATCAAGAACGCCGATGACGGGGAGAGCAGCCGCTCAAACTATCTCAATTTACGCAGCGGCGTTAACCTGGGCGCCTGGCGGCTGCGCAACGTCTCCTCAATGCAGTACGACCAGCAGCGCCGACACTGGGATTCACAGAGTACCTGGCTGCAGCGCGACGTCCGCTCGCTGAAGAGTCTGCTGCGGATCGGCGATACTTACACCACCGGCGACGTGTTTGACAGCATCCCGTTTCGCGGCGTACAGCTGATGTCTGACGATGAGATGCTCCCGGACAGCCAGCGTGGCTTTGCCCCCACCATTCGCGGCGTGGCGCACAGCAATGCCAAAGTGACCGTCTCCCAGCACGGATATGTGATTTACGAAACCTTTGTATCGCCGGGGGCGTTCGCCATCAGCGATCTTTACCCCACCTCGCAGAGCGGCGATCTGGAGGTGAAGGTGACCGAGAGCAATGGTTCGGTGCGCACCTTTACCCAACCCTATTCCGCCGTGCCGTATATGCTGCGCGAAGGGCGAGGCAAATTCAGCCTCAGCGCCGGCCGCTACCACTCCGGGGCGGATTCGGTGCGCTCGCCGGAATTCCTGCAGGGCACCCTGTTCTATGGTTTGTCGGCGGGATTTACCCTCTACGGCGGCACGCAGCTGGCCCAGGACTATCAGTCATGGGCGCTGGGCCTGGGCCGCGGCTTCGGCGAATTCGGATCGCTGGGAGGCGACGTCACCCAGGCCGTCACCCGTACCCCGTCGGGTAAGCGCTATGCGGGCCATTCGCTGCGCGCTCAGTATCAGAAAAATTTTGTCAGCTCGGGCACCGCATTCAGCCTCGCCAGCTATCGCTACTCCTCCAGCGGCTATTACGATTTTGCCGAAGCCAGCGCCCTGGAAAGCGCGCAGGGGCAGGTGGACAACCGGCGCCGACGGGAAGAGATCTCGGTGTCACAAAGCCTTGGCGATCTGGGGAGTCTGGCGGTTTCCGCCTGGTCGCAGGAATACTGGCACCGGCAGAGCCGGGATGAGACAGTACATCTCGGGTTCTACAGCGCCTGGAAAGGGATCTCCTGGGGGGTGGGCTATTACTACACCCGCGCCAGCGGTCAGCAAAAAAATGATCGCTCCTGGTCTTTCAATATCAATATTCCGCTGGGTGGTCCGCTGTCCGACAGCGCGGTGAGCTACAACACCACCTCGGACAGCAATGGCTATACCTCGCAGCAGGTGTCGCTGTATGGCGCGGTGCCGTCGCAGCCGAACCTGTTCTACTCGGTTCAGCAGGGCTATGGCAATCAGGGACGAGGCAGCAACAGCAGCGCTGCTCTCGACTACCACGGCGGCTTCGGCAACGCCCAGCTCGGCTATCGCCATGATGCCGCCAGCAACCAGCTGACCTGGGGAGGCGCCGGCTCGGTGGTCGCGCATCCGCACGGGGTCACTTTCGGCCAGACGGTGGGTGAGAGCTTCGCCATCGTCCGCGCGCCGGGGGCCGCCGGGGTGGCGGTACAAAACGGCAACAATGTGCACACCGACTGGCGCGGTTATGCCGTGGTGCCGTCCCTCACCGCCTATCGGAAAAATGTCATTACCCTCGACACGGAGTCGATGGCTGATGATACCGACGTCGACCAGCAGGGGCAGACGGTGATCCCCAGCGGCGGCGCGGTGGTGATGGCCAACTACCGGACCCACATTGGCAACCGGGTGCTGTTTACCCTCCGCAATGCCCAGGGGCCGTTACCGTTTGGCGCCAGCGCGCAATTGGTCACGGCGGAGGAGAGCGGCAATGCGCCGGGCGGCATGGTGGCTGACGGCGGCCAGGTGTACCTCAGCGGCGTACCGCAGGAGGGGACCCTGGCGGTGAGCTGGGTCGTGAACAACCAGTCGCAGAGCTGCAGGCTGCATTTTCATCTTCCGGATAACCCACAGCAGAGTCTGAACACGGTGAAAACCGTCTCCGGACTGTGCCAGACACGCTGAGGCGGCTATGAAATCTGTTTTTCGTCTACTTCCTTTCCTCTTTCTGCTGACGCTGAGCGGTTATCTTCCCGGCGTGCGGGCGGAAACCTGCCGCGCGAATATCGGTCAGACCACGGTCAATATTCCCAATATCAAGTATTTACCCACGCTGCCGATCAATACCCAGATGACCAGCGCGATGGCGGATAACGGCAGTGGGATCCCTTTTTCCTGCGACCTGCAGCTGCCGACGGCGAGCGCCAAACGCATCGTCTATAAGCAGCTGAAAACCGGCGGCGCGCCGGTGGTGATTAACGGACAGCACGTCTACCCCAGCGCCATCGACGGCATCGGGTACTCGCTCAGCTTTCAGTGCGCGGGCGGCCCGATGCGCGCTATCGACGGCAGCCACTCCGCGGGCGGCGAGTCGGTGGTGGTGTGCGACAGCGCGATGCTCCCGGCGCTGATGACGCAGCAGCAAACCACGGTCAGGATCGCGGTGACCTTCTATAAAACCGGGACGGTGCAGCTGGCGGACGGGACGCATACCAACTCGCCGTCGCTGCCGCAGGTGGGGGAGATGACCATTGAGCAGCAGGCCAGCGGCAGTGCCAGCTATGTCGCCAGCGCGCCGGTCAGTATCGATATGGCTGCCCTGAACGTGGACATCGGCAGCAGCGGTAGCTGTCAGGTGACGACGTCGTCGATCCAGGTCACTCTGGGCACGGTAAACCGGGCGGAGTTTCACGGTAAAGGGAGCACCGGCGGCCAGGCGAAGCGCTTTTCGATCCCGGTGTTCTGTCCGACGCCGACCGACGTGCGCATCGGCTTTTTCGGCGTGAGCGTGGAGAGCGATACCCTGGCGCTGAGCCAGGTCAGCAACAGCGCCAGCGGCGTCGGCGTGAAGCTGACCTACGGCAATAACCCCGGCGCGGCGGTGCCCGACGGCACCAGCGTTAAGATCAATGAGGCCAGCAATCTGCCGATCCTGAAAAGGGTAACCGGCGCCAGCGCCGGGACCGCCGAGGCTATCAATTTTAACGCGCAGTATGTGCAAACCGACGCCACCGTGGCGGCGGGCACGGCCAACAGCATGGTGACCTTCGCCCTGGAGTATAACTAGCCTGGCCCCGGGGGCAGACTGCCCTGCAGCGGGATCGGCACTACCGCGCCGTAGTCGTCGATATAGTTCAACTGGTACAGGCGAGCGCTGTCGGTGGTCATTACGGTATGGCTGCTGTAGGGCCGGAGCATCACGTTTCTCATCGGCGAGAGGTGGCCTTTATTATCGATCAGCGCCCCGTTGACCAGGGTGATATGCAGTGGGCCTGAGTTCGTCAAGCGCAGGTTATTGCCGCTCTGCTGCCACTGCAGCTTTTGCACCTCTTTGACGAGGGTGGTGGCGATGGTGGGTGGACGATAAAACAGCTTCAGACGGGTGCGGACGACAAATTGCAGCGTATGATTGCCGCCGGCGGTCGGCGGCGTCTCCTGGATATTGACCCAGAACAGGCTTTCCCGATCGTCGGGCAGCCCGCTGCCGAGATAGATAAAGCGCAGTTGGGCGGATTGCTGCGGCGATAAATAGACCAGCGGCGGCGTCGCCACCATCGGCAGGCCGACGCGCGAGGCATTGAGCCCGGCGTCCAGCCAGATCTGCACTTTATAGGGGGTGCTGCTGCGGTTATTGATATTCAGGCTGGCGACTTTGTCTTTTCCTGAATAGATCACCCGTGAGGCATTAATGGTTATCCCGGCG
The DNA here is from genome assembly GCF_021869705.1 of Klebsiella sp. PCX. Taxonomy (NCBI): domain Bacteria; kingdom Pseudomonadati; phylum Pseudomonadota; class Gammaproteobacteria; order Enterobacterales; family Enterobacteriaceae; genus Klebsiella; species Klebsiella sp. PCX. The sequence continues at coordinate 3,959,945 of NZ_CP091527.1, read as the reverse complement.
CAGGCCTGAAAGGCCAATGCGCTGAGCAAAACAGCCACCTGAGTTTTCATGATCGCTTCCTTTACGTCGACGTTTCATCCCTGACCGGAAAGCTATTCCTGCATAATGGTAAACCGGGCCGTCGCGTTGCCGTCGCCAGGATCCATGTGGGCTTTATCCCAGGTGTAGTAGAAAGCTTTGAGCCTGAAGGTGCCGGAGCCGCCGTCCACCGGGATCTCAATGCGGGGATCGTGTTGCGGATCGATGCGTTCATCGAGGCTGAGCGGAGTGCCTGTACGGTCGGTGAGCAGAATTCCTACGTTGCCGGCTGGCTTGCCGCGGCCGTCGAGGGCCAGTACGCGATGTTCAGGCATGCCGGTGGGGGTGGGGCCATCCACCACAATATAGTAGGTGCCTTTCTCACAATCTTTGACGCGAATATCGACACCTACCGCCGGCCCGGTGCCAGACTGACTGTTTTTCAGCCGCGACAGCGGAATGTCGCCCATGCTGACGTTGATGACCCCGTTGTCGCCCGCTCCCTCAAGCTTGCATGCCCCGTTTACAACCTTACCGATAAAGTTCAGCGTGCCGTCTGCCGCGCCAACCGGGCCGGCAACCAGTCCGGCAACCAATGTCGCCAGACACAGCGAGATTACTTTCATTTTCTTTCCTTCTGTATTGCCGATAAAACAGATCGCCAGAGCATGAATTCTGCCGCGTCAGGGGGGAATTATTTGCACTGGATATGTTTTTAATTAATTTATTTAACTTACCAATTTATTTACGTCTGGAAATAATCTGCGCATGTTATTTATTATCGCTTTACCGGGATATTAGCGTGGGAAAATAGCGGAGTAAATAAGACGGACAATGACCAGAGTGGAAGGGGGAATATCGCGAGATAAAATGTTTTGTTATTTTAATACAATGAGTTAGATTTTTCCTGCTGCTGTTTTTGAACCTAATTTCGACATCACGTCAGGCTGGAAAATACGATCGCTGGCGTAAGGCTACGCCCGGCGGATGAGAAATCATTCACCGGGCGTAGCCCTGTTTCGTTGTCAGATTTGCGATCGGCAACCGCCACGCCGGGTTGTATGTCCCGGAATTTAAAAATAGGATGAATTCCCTGTTACGCGCGGCGGAGGGTGCTGACTGAGAAGCGGCCCGCCACCCCGGCGCGCAAACCCGATAACAATAAGGATGGCGAGATGAAACTGACGGTGGGGCTGGCGCTGACGCTGGCGATAATGACCTGCGGCGCCCAGGCGCGCGATATGCAAACCATCGAGCGCAGCGGTGAACTGAAGGTCGGCGTGCCGGGCGACTACGCCCCGCTGGCGTTTCGCAATGCCGCCGGCGAGCTGCAGGGCTATGACGTCGACATGGCCCGCGATCTCGGGCGCACGCTGGGGCTGAAGGTGAGCTTCGTCTACACCAGCTGGCCCGCGCTCGCCGCCGATCTGCAGGCGGACAAATTCGATATTGCGATGGGCGGCGTGACGCAGACGCCGGCGCGGGCGAAGGACTTCGCCCTCAGCCACCCGGTGGTGGCGAACGGTAAAATCGCCTTAGCCAACTGTCAGGCTGCGCCACGGCTTGGATCGCTGGAGAAGATTGACCGTCCGGAGGTGAAGGTGGTCGTCAACCCTGGCGGCACAAACCAGAGCTTTGTCGATGAGCATATTAAGCAGGCGCAGATTATTCGCGTACAGAACAACGTCGATAATCTGGAGGCGCTGCGGCAGAAAACGGCCGATATGATGGTGACCGATCTGATCGAAGGCGACTATTACCAGAGCAAAGAACCCGGTGTGTTCTGCGTCGCCAACGAGACGCCGTTCGCCGGCACCGCCAGCGATAAGGTGTATATGATGAGTAAAGATAATCCGGCGCTGCTGGAGAAAGTGAACCAGTGGCTGGATAGCCAGGACAAAGAGGTTCTCAAACGGAAATGGAAAATTCGCGGTTAACGCGGCGGCGCGTCACCGCCGGCGGGCGAGTCCGGCGGTGGTTATCGGCCGCAGTCAGCCCTGCGGCGACAGCGCCTGTCGCGCCAGACCGCGGAAGTAGCAGGCGTAGCCGAGGGTGGCGGTCAGGCACAGCATATAGCCAAACGACTCGCTGCCTTCCTCCACCGTATTTTTCACCACCCGGGCGAAGTTCTCATTCAGTACGGCGTACCACAGGCCGTGCATGCCGAACAGCCGCGAGAAGACCAGAATCGCCAGCAGGCCGCTGATCATCATGCCGTAATAGGGCGTGCGGGTATAAGCCGCCAGCTGCGACAGGGTCTGACGCAGATGGCGCAGCGGCGCCAGCAGCGACCCCGCGGTGGCCAGCAGGGCAAACCACACCCAGCTGCCATGGGAAAGTAAATCAAACAGGCCATCCAGCTCACGGATCAGCATGGCGAGGAAGAAGCCGCCGATGAGGATATTGCTGTAGCGTAAGTGGGGGTAGTTGCGCGCCAGCAGGAAGTGAACCAGTACGATGACGGCCAGCACGCTCTCCTGCACCACTTCAGTCAGCGACACCTCCGGGATGTCGTTGCCAAATACCCGAATATCCACCCACAGGCAGAGTACCGCGAGAGCGGCTGCGACCGCCGCGCCGAGAAAGAAAAGCAAGCTTCGTAACAGAGACATTAACACCACAACTTATAGTTAAAACAAATATCATAAGTTTTGGGAATACATGTTCCTGTTCACTTTGTGCGACTTTGCGGCTGTTTTTTAACATTTTGCGCTTTTTAGCGCCGGGAAAGGCGACAGGGGAGGGGGACTCCCCTGAATGAGAGGCGTCAGAGAATATCATCCACCACGCCGCCGTCGACGCGCAGCGCGGCGCCGGAGGTGGCCGACGCCTGCGGCGAGCAGACGTAGACCACCATATTGGCGACCTCTTCCACCGAGGCCGCCCGCTGGATCACCGAACTCGGACGGTGGGTCATGACGAACGCTTTCGCCAGTTCCTCCAGCGACTGGCCGGTTCTCGCCACTTCGTCTTTCAGCATTTCGGCAAAGCCGTCAGAAATCGTCGGCCCCGGCAGAACGCTGTTAACGGTCACTCCACTGCCGGCGACATATTTCGCCAGGCCGCGGGCCAGCGACAGTTGGGCGGTCTTGGTGACGCCATAGTGGATCATATCCGCCGGGATATTGCGCGCCGATTCCGAGGAGATAAACACCACCCGTCCCCAGCCTTTGCTGACCATCGCCGGCAGCAGCCCCCGCGACAGGCGTACGCCGGACATGACGTTGGTCTGCCAGTAGTTGTCCCATGTCGCGTCGTCGGTGGCGTAGAAATCCTGCGGGCCATAGATCCCGGCGTTATTGACCAGGATATCGACGCCGGTCACCGCCCGCAGCAGCTGGGCTGCGCCGTCGGCACCGCTGAGGTCGGCGATGGCGGGTCGCACCTTCGCGCCCGACACCTCATTTTGCAGACGAGCGATGGCGGCGTTCACGCTCTGCTCGTTGCGCCCGTTAATGATGATCTCTGCGCCGCTCTCCGCCAGGCCTTTGGCGATAGCAAAGCCAATACCCGCCGTGGAGGCGGTGACCAGCGCGACTTTCCCCGATAAATCAATCTTCATGTTCCTGCCTTCTGGTTGTGAATCACCCATTAAGCGTAGCAGCGACGGTATCGGTGGGGATCAGTAACCGGCGTGCTTATTGACCAGGTTTTTGAGCGGCAGCCCGCGACGCTGGCGCTGAATGTTCTCCAGCAGCTGGCGGGCGATCACCTCGGCAGGGGCAGCAGAGGCCATATGCGGGGTGATCACCACCTGCGGATGGCGCCACAGCGGATCGTCAGCCGGCAGTGGCTCTTGCGGGAAGACGTCGAGCACTGCGCCGGCGAGCTGGCCGCTCTCCAGCGCCGCCAGTACATCCTCATTGACCATATGCTCTCCGCGCCCGCAGTTGATTAATACCGCTCCGGCGGGAAGCCGGCTGAACAGCGGCGCGGCGAGGATACCCCGGGTCTGCGCGGTGAGCGGCAGGAGGTTAATCAGTCCGTCAAGCGACCCGAGGAAGCTGTCGAGCGCCTCCGCGCCGCGATAGCAGGTGACGCCAGCCAGCTGCTTTTCACTGCGCGACCAGCCAGAGACCCGATAGCCAAGGCGGGCCAGCTGGTCGGCGATATAGCCGCCAATTTCGCCGAGCCCCATAATGCCGATATGGAAGTCGGCGGCGGCGCGCTGGGGATAGAGCTTCCAGGTTTGGGTCCGCTGGTGGGCCAGCGCCCGGTCGAAATGGCGCTGAAACCACAGGACGCTCCACAGAGCATATTCGAACATGCCGTGGCGAAAATCTTCATCGATCACCCGGCACAGCGGGATCTCGCTGGCGAACAGCGCGGGCGGCAGATGATCGACCCCGGCGGACGCGGCCTGGATCAGCTTCAGCCCCGGCGAGCGGCTCAGCAGCTGCGGGTCCGGGAACCAGCAGCTGGCGTACTGGGCGTCGCGTGCCGCCTGGTGATGGGGCAGAAGCGCCGTGACGTCGGGAAACTGCTGCAGGGCGGCGCAAATATCGCGGGCGAAATCCGCGTCGTTACAATCCACAACGATAGTGATATCAGACATAGGCGTTAGTCTTTGTAAGAGGTATCGAGACGGTCAAGACGGCGCAGCCACGCCTGCCAGACCTGTTGACGTTCATGCTCCACGCCCATCAGCTGCTCGCAGGCGTGCTGGCTGAGGTGCGGAGCGATGGTGTGGATCGGGCTGAGGGCCGCCAGCTGGGCGGTGGCCATCTGGATCTCGCAGGCGCGGTTCAGGTAGTACATGATGTAAAACGCATCGGCCACGGTGCGGCCCACCGACAGCAGGCCGTGGCTCTGCAGGATCATGGCGATATTATTCCCCAGCGAGCGCTGGATGCGCGCCCGTTCGTCGAGGTCAAAGGCCACCCCTTCATAGGGATGGTAGCCGACGCGCTGGTAAAACTCGGTGCTGATCTGGTTAAGCTGCAGCAGGCCGTCCTCGCAGGCGGCCACCGCCATTCCCGGCAGCGTATGGGTGTGGATCACGCAGTGGGCGTCTTCCCGGGCCATATGCACCGCGCTGTGGATGGTAAAGCCCGCCGAGTTAGCTGGCGCGTCGCCCTCGACGACCTTGCCCTGCATATCCACCACGATCAGGTTGCTGGCGGTGACTTCGTCAAACATCATGCCGAAGGGGTTAATTAAAAAACGCGGCTCGCCATCGCCGGGCAGGCGCACGGAGAAGTGGGTGTAGAGGGTATCCTCCCAGCCGAACAGCGCCGCCAGCCGGTAGGCGGCGGCCAACTGCTGGCGCAGGTGTTGCTCAGTTGCCATTTAGCGTACTCCCATAAATTCACGGATTCGTTGCAGAGAAGGGGCCTCCAGCGGGCTGCGGATCACCTGCGGGGCGATGTCGGCCTGCACCACGCCGTTCTCCATCAGCACCACGCGGTCGGAAATCGACAGGGCAAAATCCATCTCGTGGGTGACAATCAGCATGGTCATGCCTTCGCGGGCCAGCGACTGAATGACCTTCAGCACCTCGCCCACCAGCTCGGGATCCAGCGCTGAGGTCGGTTCGTCAAACAGCATGATGTCCGGCTTCAGCGCCAGCGCCCGGGCGATCGCCACGCGCTGCTGCTGGCCGCCGGAGAGCTGGCCGGGGTATTTGTGGGCGTGGGCCAGCAGACCGACGCGGTCGAGCAGCGCCAGGGCCTGCTCGCGGGCGACCGGCTGATCCAGCAGCTGGTGGTAGCGCGGAGCCAGCATCACGTTGTCGAGCACCGTGCGGTGGGGGAACAGGTTGAAGCTCTGGAAGACCATGCCGATACGCCGCACCCCGGCGCGCATCTGGCGTTTATCGACGATGGCTCCGCCTTTCAGGTAGTCCTCGCCGTAGAGAATGATCTCCCCGCCATCAATACTTTCGAGGGCGTTGATGGTGCGGATCAGGGTCGTTTTGCCTGAGCCGGACGGGCCGATGATGCTGATCACCTCCCCATTCTCCACCTGCAGGTCGATGCCTTTCAGCACCTCATGCTGGCCCCAGGATTTGCGGATGCCCCGCAGATCCAGCGCCGGCGGCGCGCCGTTGACGGCCGGCGTTTTGATCTCCTCCGTCAGCGCCGGCAGGCTCTGGCGCAGCGCCTGGCATTCCGCCTCGCTGAGGGTTTGCGGACGCTTGCGCTGAATATCGAGGCTATTCTCCAGCCCCCGGAACAGCCAGGTGAAGACGGTAACCACCATGACGTAGTACACCGCCACCGCCAGCAGCGTCTCCATCACGAGGAAATTTTGCGCGTACAAGCGCTGGCCGGTGAGCAGCAGCTCGGGTAAGGAGACCACCGACAGAATCGAGCTCAGCTTAATGATGGTGATGTATTCATTGATCAGCGTCGGCAGCGAGATGCGAAACGCCTGAGGAATAATAATTAGCCGCTGGATGCCGATAAAGCTGAAGCTCAGCGCATGGCCCGCCTCGCTTTGCCCTTTGGCCACCGACAACAGCCCGCCGCGGTGGATCTCCGCCATATAGGCCGCTTCGGTGACGGTCATCGACACCAGCCCGGCGATAAACGGCACCCCGAGCAGCGGCTGGGTCACCGGAAACAGCTGCGGCAGGTTGTAGACAAACACCAGCAGCACCATCAGCGGCACGCTGCGGAAAAACCAAATATAGAGTTCGACGGGGATCTTGATCCAGCGCGGCGCCGAGAGCTTCGCGCAGGCTAGCAGAAAACCGACCACCAGGCCGATCCCCCAGGACAAGGTGCTGACCACGATCACGGTCACGCACGCCTGCCAGAATGCCCCAATGCTAAACAATGAAAAAAAGTATCCCCAATCGAACGCCATACCGACTCCTGTTGCGCAGTGCTTATTGTCTTAATCGATGCTTTCTAAGTTGTATTTTTTGATCAGCGCGGCATATTTGCCGTTGGCTTTCAGCGTGGTGAGGGTGGCCTTAATCGCCTCCGCCAGCTCCGTGTTGCCTTTGGCGACGTAGATCCCCAGCGGCAGCGGATAGACCAGGCGCGTCGAGCTTATCGCCAGGCGACCGCGGCTCTTATCGACGATAATCTGCGCCGCCGGGGCGATCTCGAGCTGGGCGTCGATATTCTTCGACAGCAGCGCCTGGGAGGCTTCCGGCGCCGTTGGGAACTCCTGAATGGTGATGGCCGGTTTACCGTTTTTCAGGCACCACTCATCGGAGTGTTTTTTCAGGCTGGTCACCCAGGTGGTGCCTGCCTGCAGACCGACCTTCACGCCGCACAGCTCATCTTCGGTTTTCGGCTGCACCGCGCCGCCCTTCAGGGCGATGATCGACGCGCCGGAGAGGGCGTAAGGGATGGCGTCGGCCTGCTTCTGGCGTTCCGGCGTCACGTACATCCCGGAGATCACCGCGTCATATTTCTTGCCGATGCCGAGGATCAGGCTGGTGAACTTGGTGTCGATCAGCTGCGGTTTGGCCTGCAGATGCTCGGCGATCAGCGTCGCGAACTCCGGGTCGAGACCGACGATGTTGTTATTGCTGTCATAGGACTCAAACGGCGGGTAGGTAACCTCCATCCCCACCTTAAAGACGCCCTCGGTCAGCAGTTCCGCCGCCTGGGTGACAGAGGAGAAACAGGCGCTGACGGCGAGGGTAAGCGCGACGCGGCGCGAGATTTTTTTCAGGGTGCTAGTCATCATGGTTCCTCACGGGGGGTTAGGGTTTTTTTTGCTGTGCCTGTTTTTTCAAATGGCCAAAGGTATTGGTGCCGCGCGCGCGCTCCGGCAGCTGGAGCTCGCCGCGATTGACCTTCTCGCGCAGATAGCGATAGGTTTGCAGCGCCTGGCTCCACATATGCTCTCCGATGCTCAGCTCCTGATATTCGCTGGCTTCGCCGGCGGCCAGAAAGGTCGGTAGCGGGCGGATCAGCGTGTGGTAATCGCAGGCGAAAAACAGCGGGAAGGAGTACCGCTCCTGCGGCACTTTGCGCACCCGGTGGGCTGTAGCAACAAATGTGCCAGCGCTGAGCACTTCCAGCATGTCGCCGATATTGATCACGAACGCCTCTTCTCCGGCGGCGTTCGTGACAGGAGGCGCGTCGATCCACACGCTTTCTTCATTGAGGACTTCCAGCCCGGGCTGGTCGGCGAGCAGCAGGGTGAAGCACTCATAGTCGGTGTGTGCACCAATTCCGGGAACATCTTCGACGCTGGCGTCAAACGGGTAATGGATTAGCCGCAGCTTAGCCGGCGGGCAGGACACCATCGGTTTGAAATACCCTTCCGGCAGGCCGAGCGCGAGGGCGAAAGCGTCGAACAGGCGGTGGCCGAGGGCGAAGACCGCATCGTAGTAGGCCAGCACCCGCGCGCGGAAATCCGGCAGATCGGGCCACTCGTTGGCGCCGATCAGCGGCGTACCGGCGAGCACCAGCGGATGGTCGTCCGCCGCCTGGAAGCCGATATCGAACGCCTCTTTATGGTCCGGCTTGCCAGCGCCGTAGATCTCTTCTCCTTCCGGGACGTAGCCCTTATGGCTTTTGGAGCGGCCGATGTAGTAGTTCATCTTCTCCTCCATCGGCAGGGCGAAGATCTGCTTCGCCGCCTCGCGGACGCCGGCGATCAGCGCCGGGTCGATGCCGTGGCCGGTGATGTAGAAAAAGCCCACCTCGCGCGCCGCGCGGCCGATGGCGTCGGCCACCGCCTGGCGCCTGGCGAGATCGTCGCCGGCCAGATCGCGGATATCGATGGTCGGGAGTTCAGTAAAAGCGTGCTTCACGGCGGTCATGGCTGCGGTTCCTGTTCAGTGAGCGTTAAAAACTGCTGAAAGTGGGCCTGCTGGCGCGCGGCCATCCAGGCGTTGAGCGACCAGAGATCGGCCACCGGAACGTTGGTGAACGGCAGGTGGTGCAGATAGCCGTCGGCGCCAAACTCCGGCGTCAGGGTAGTTTGCTGATAGCCGCGCCGGCGCTGTGAATGCCAGATTTGCTCCCAGAAGCGCTCGGCAAAGGCCAGCGCCGGCTGATACTCCGGCGCCGCCGGGTGCGGCACCTGCGGCCCCTGGTCGTAGCCCACCCGGGCCTGCACGTGATGCACGCGGTCGATAAAGGCGCTGAAGTCATCGCAGGGGTCATCCAGCAAGCGCTCGCTAACCACCACCCAGTGGCTGATGTCGGCGGTAAAGCGCAACTGGGGGAGTTGCTGAACGATCTCCAGGGTGAGCCACGGGCTGTACAGCGAGGTGGCGCGATGGGTTTCAAAGCTGCAGGTCAACCCAAACCCGGCGGCCAGCTCGTGCGCCTTGCCGAGAAAATCGACCTGCTGCGCCAGCGGCCAGCGATCGTTGCCCGCCAGCAGATTGACAAAGCGCGGGTTGAGACCGCTGGCCTCGGCGAAGCGGGTCTGCAGGCGCGCCAGATGCTGTTCCGGCGTTTCATGCTGGGCGGGGAGCACCCCACCGCCGCTGAAGAGGATGGCGATATACTCCAGCCCCGACGCCTGCAGGCGGTCGGCGAGCTGGCGCCGTTCGGCCACCGTTAACGGCACGCGGGCTTCGATACCGCAGCAGCCGACGCGCTGCAGTTCATCCAGCGTTTGCGGCCAGGGGGTCGTCACTCCCCAGAGGGTGCGAAAGCATTTCAGCTCCATGGCGGCTTCCTCAGGCGTACTTCACGCCGGGCAGGACGCAGAGCATCTCGTACAGCAGGTTGGCCGCCAGCTGGGAGGTATTACCGCTCACGTCGTAGGGGGGCGAGACCTCCACCAGATCGGCGCCGATCAGGTTCAGGCCGCGGCAGCCGCGGACGATCTCCAGCGCCTGAATGGAGGTCAGACCGCCAACTTCCGGCGTCCCGGTTCCCGGAGCCCAGATAGGATCGAGGCTGTCGATATCAAAGCTGAGATACACCGGCCCGTCGCCCATCTGCTGGCGGACTTCGGCCATCAGCGGCGCCAGCGAGGTATGCCAGCACTGCTCCGCCTGCACCAGGCGAAAGCCCTGGTCAACGCCCCACTGGAAGTCGCCGGCGGCGTAGCCCTGGGCGCGCTGGCCAATCTGCACCACCCGTTTGAGGTCGAGCAGTCCCTCCTCAACGGCGCGGCGGAAGGTGGTGCCGTGGGCGATTTTCTCACCGAACATCTCATCATTGGTGTCGGTATGGGCGTCGACATGGATGAGCCCCACCGGCCCATGTTTTTTGGTCAGCGCCCGCAGGATCGGCAGGGTAATGGTATGGTCCCCGCCGAGGGTGAGGGGGATCAGCGGATAACTATTCAAACCGGTGTAGTAATCTTCGATAATTTGCACCGATTTGAGCAAACTGTAGGTATTGATCGGCACATCGCCGATATCGGCCACCGACAGCGAGTCGAACGGCGCGGCGCCGGTCGCCATATTGTACGGACGGATCATCACCGATTCGGCGCGAATATAGCGTGGTCCGTAGCGCGTACCTGAGCGCTGCGAGGTGCCGATATCCAGCGGAATGCCGACAAACGCCGCATCAAGTCCCTGTAAATCTTCGATAAACGGCAGGCGCATCATCGTGGCGCGGCCGGCGAAGCGTGGCATCTCATTGCCACCCTGCGGTTGGTGAAAGAGGTTATCCATGTCTGCTCCTGAATCTGACGGATGAAACGTAACAGGAGAGATAGTGCGCAACCCGCGCTGGACTTTACATCGTCTGGCGTAAATACTCAGTTCATTTATTGGTGAACTAAATACGATGCATAATGACGCCAGCCTCAATATTCGCCAGCTGCAGGTTTTCGAGGCGGTGGCGCGCCTGGAGAGCTACAGCCGGGCCCAGCAGGAGCTGGGCATTTCGGTCTCCGCCATCAGCAATGCGATGTCGCAACTGGAGGGACAGCTCGGCTTCACCCTCTGTCAGCGCGGGCGCGGCGGCTTTTCCTTAACGGAAAAAGGACAGCAGTTTTTACAGCAGGCGATCCGCGTGCTGAGTGAACTCAATGAACTGGAGCGGCAGTCGGCCCTGCTTAAAGGTGAGCACAGCGGCACCCTGTGCATCTCGACGCTCGACTCCATCGAGACCGAAACGGCGCTCTCGCTGCCGGTGGTTCTGCGCAGCTTCAGCGACAAATTTCCCCATGTGCATATCAAACTGATTATTCGCACCCCGGCGGAGCAACTGAACGGTGTGCTGAACAACCATATCGACCTGGCCATCGGCAGCTACAACTCGCAGGTGCATAACATCATCAGCGAGCCGCTGTACCGCGAGCAGCACTGGCTCTACTGCAGCGATCTGCACCCGATGTTCTTCAGCCGCCAGCTCGATAAAGAGCAGATCAGCCAGTGCCCGCTGGTGACCCGCAGCTACTGGAACACCAGCGATCTCCGCCGCCGGGGCTTCAGCAAAGGCAGCGCCACCGTTGAGACCGTCGACGCCCAGCTGCTGCTGATCCTCTCGGGAAAATATATTGGCTATCTGCCGGAGCATTACGCCTGGCCGTGGATCAAAGAGAACCGCCTGCGGGTGCTGCTGCCCAACGAGTTTGGCTTTCAGTCGCCGTTCTCGGCTATCTGTAAGCGCGGGCGCAGCAATGAACCCTATCTGAAAGCGTTCCGCGATCTGCTGAAGAAGAACACGGTGGCGCGGCCGAAGTGGAATTATTAAGCGGGGCGGGCGCTTCCCTCCGCCGTGGTGGCGGTTTTCGCCCTAAGCGCGCTGCCCGGCGGGGGCGGTTTCCCTGTTCAAAAAACGAACGGCGGCCGGTAGCCCGCCCGGGCTGCGGCTGCCAGGCAACTGCCTCCAGGTTATCCACAGGGTTAGGCGCCGCAGGTGTGGACAGGTCGCCTGGCGGCAGGGCGCGGCTAGCGGAATAAACGATGGCGTTTGCGTTTAATAAAACGGTACGAAAGGGAATCTGTGTTTGCCCCGCTTTTGACCGTGAAATCAGAAAATTTACTTCGCAGGCTAACCGCAGATTGCTTCAAAAAAATTCCCGTATTTGTTATATTGTTGTTCATTGATTACTCACCTCTGCGGTGCCAAAAAGAACAAGATTCACCGCAACCCAGGACAAAACCATGTTAGATTACCGCTTCCCGACAGCTTTGCAGATGGTTCTCAGCGTAGCAATGGCGGAGCAGATGGGTGAACGTTCAACGAGTGCGATTCTGGCCTACGGCCTGGAAGCCAACCCGAGCTTTATCCGCAAATTAATGGTTCCGCTCACCCGTGACGGCATCATTGTCTCCACGCTTGGCCGCAACGGCTCTATTCATCTTGGCCGCCCGGCGGACAAAATCACTCTGCGTGATATCTACCTTTCCGTTATCGAAGATAAAAAACTGTGGGCGTCGCGTCCTGAGGTCCCGGCCCGCTGCGTGGTCAGCGCCAACGCCTGCTGGTACTTCAAATCGGTCGCTGACGAAGCGGAGCAGGCTTCGCTGAACGTCCTCGCTCGCCATACCGTGGCCAGCGCGCTGGAGGCGCTCAAAAACGCCGATACCAGCGGCTGCGACCCGGTACCGGAAATGATCGCCCGCTTTAAAAAAGCGCATTAATCATTTTCTGGTGACGAAAAAAAACCGCCTTCAAATTGTGAAGGCGGTTTTTTGTTATCTGCTGCAGGCTAGGCGGGCAGATCCTCCTGGACCGGCTTACTGCGGGTCACCAGTTTCCGTAGCGTCACGTAAAACACCGGTGTCAGGAACAGACCGAACAGCGTCACCCCCAGCATCCCGGAGAACACCGTGATCCCGGTGACGCCGCGAACTTCCGCTCCTGCGCCGTGGCCGAGGATCAGCGGAATGGTCCCGGCGATAAAGGCGATGGAGGTCATCACAATCGGGCGCAGACGCAGGCGGCACGCCTCCAGCGCGGCCTCCATGATGCCTTTGCCCTGAATCTCCAGCTCGCGGGCAAACTCGACGATCAGAATGGCGTTTTTACAGGCCAGGCCCATCAGGACCACCAGCCCCACCTGCACGAAGACGTTGTTATCGCCCCCGGTCAGCCAGACGCCAAATAGCGCGGAGAGCATCGTCATCGGCACGATAAGGATCACCGCCAGCGGCAGGGTCCAGCTTTCATACAGCGCTGCCAGCACGAGGAACGCCAGCAGCACCGCCACCGGGAAGACGATCAGCGCCGTGTTGCCCTGGGTGGCCTGCTGGAAGCTGAGATCCGTCCATTCAATATTCATCCCATTCGGCAGCACCTGTTTAGACATGGCGTCCAGCAGCGTCATCGCCTGCGAGGAGGAGAGAACGCGCGGATCGGCATCGCCAATCAGGTCCGCCGCCGGATAACCGTTGTAGCGGATCACCGGATCCGGCCCGTAGGTGGTACTGATATTCACCATACTGCCGATCGGCACCATTTCGCCCTGATTATTGCGGGTGCGCAGATTGGCGATATCTTCCACGCTCTCGCGGTATGGTCCGTCAGCCTGGGCCATCACGCGCCAGGTACGCCCGAACTGGTTAAAGTCATTGACATAAGACGAGCCGAGATAGGTCTGCAGCGTGCCGAACAGATCGGTCAGCGATACCCCCTGCGCTTTCGCCTTATCGCGATCGACCTGCACGTCCAGCTGCGGCACGTTAGCCTGGTAGGTCGAGATCGGGAAGTGCATCCCCGGCGTCTGCATAATCGTCCCGGACATCGCATTCACCGCGCTTTGCAGCGCGCCATAGCCCAGCCCACCGCGATCCTGGATGTAAAGGGAGTAGCCGGAGCCCTGACCCAGTCCTAAAATCGGCGGCGGCAGGATGGAGAAGCCAAAGCCCTGCTGGATTTGCGCGATTTTAGCGTTGATTTCCGCATTGATTTCCGCCGCCGAGTGTTTGCGCTGGTCGAACGGTTTCAGGCCAAAAAAGACCGTCCCGGTATTCGGCGTGTTGGTGAACTGCAGCGCGTTAAGACCGGGGAAGGCGACCGCATAATCGACCCCTTCGGTATTCATCCCAATCTCGCTCATTTTGCGGATCACCGCATCGGTGCGCGCCAGCGACGAACCTTCCGGCATCTTCACGCCGCCAATCAGGTACAGTTTGTCCTGGGTGGGAATAAACCCGCCGGGGACGACTTTAAACATCACCCCTGCGGCGCAGAGCAGCAGCAGGTACACCACAAACACTGCGCCACGGCGTCCGAGGGTTTTGCTCACCAGCCCCTGATAGCCGTTTGAGCTGCGCAGGAAAAAGCGGTTAAACGGACGGAAAATCCAGCCAAACAGACGATCGATCAGCCGGGTAGGGAGGTCTTTCTTCGCGTCGTGCGGCTTTAACAGCAGGGCCGCCAGCGCCGGGGAGAGCGTCAGCGAGTTGATGGCCGAGATCACCGTGGAGATGGCGATGGTCACCGCAAACTGCTTGTAGAACTGACCGGTAACGCCTGAGAGAAACGCCATTGGCACGAACACCGCGCACAGCACCAGCGCAATAGCGATAATCGGCCCGGAGACCTCTCGCATCGCCTGATGCGCCGCGGCAAGCGGTGCAAGCCCCTCTTCGATATTGCGCTCGACGTTTTCCACCACCACGATGGCGTCATCCACCACGATACCAATCGCCAGTACCAGCCCGAAAAGGCTCAGGGTATTCAGCGAGAAGCCCAGCAGATAGAGAATGCTGAAGGTACCGACCACCGATACCGGCACCGCGATCAGCGGGATAATCGATGCGCGCCAGGTCTGCAGGAACAGGATCACCACCAGTACCACCAGCACGACCGCCTCTAGCAGCGTCTGCACCACCGCGCGGATGGAGTCACGGACGAAAACCGTCGGGTCGTACGGCGCCGCCCACTTCATATCTTCCGGGAAGCGGGTGGCCAGCTCGGCCATTTTGGCACGCACGGCGTTCGACAAATCGATGGCGTTAGCCCCAGGGGACTGGAAGATACCGATCCCGACCGCATCCTTATTGTTGAGCTGGGAGCGCAGCGCATAGCTACCGGAACCCATCTCGATGCGCGCCACGTCGCGCAGGCGGACCAGCGAGCCGTCCTGCGCCGTTTTCAGAATGATATTGCCAAACTCTTCTTCGGTATGCAGACGGCCCTGGGCGTTAATCGAGATCAGGAAATCGCTCTCCTGCGGCAGCGGCTCGGCGCCAAGCTGACCGGCGGAGACCTGGACGTTTTGCTCCTGCATCGCCGTCACCACATCCGAGGCCGTCAGACCGCGGGCGGCCACCTTGTTGGGATCCAGCCAGACGCGCATCGCGTATTCGCCGGAGCCAAATATCTGGATCTGGCCGACGCCGGGCAGGCGCGCCAGCTCATCCTTCACCTTCAGCGTGGCGTAGTTGCGCATATACAGCGAGTCGTACTTACCGTTTGGCGAAAACAGATGTACCACCAGGGTCAGCGTCGGGGACTGTTTCTGGGTGGTGATCCCCAGACGGCGCACATCCTCCGGCAGACGCGCCTCGGCCTGCGCGACTCGGTTCTGCACCTGAACCTGCGCCTGATCCGGGTCGGTACCCGGGCGGAAGGTCACGGTGGTCACCAGCACGCCGTCGGAGCCGGCGACCGATTTCATGTACATCATGTTTTCAACGCCGTTGATCGCTTCCTCCAGCGGCGTCGCCACGGTCTCGGCGATCACTTTCGGGTTGGCGCCGGGATACTCCGCGCGCACCTGCACGCTGGGCGGCACGACGTCAGGATATTCGCTCACCGGCAGCAGCGGGATGGCGATTAACCCGGTGATAAAAATTAAAATCGACAGCACCGCGGCGAAAATGGGCCTGTCGATAAAAAAGCGGGAAAAGTCCATGTCTTGGATTCTCTGATAAGGGATCAGTTGAGGGCGGCGCTGGGGGTCATGGCAACGGTTTTGGCGTTAACCGCCATACCCGGCATAAACACTTTTTGTAAGCCGTCGACGATGACGCTATCCCCAGGCTTCAGACCCTGCTTCACGATGCGTAAACCGTCGACCAGCCGCCCCGGCGTGATATCACGTCGCTGCGCTTTGCCATCTTTATCAACGATATAGACATATTTACGATCCTGATCGGTGAGCACCGCTTTGTCGTCGATAAGCGTAGCCTGGAACGCCGCGCTGCCCGGCAGACGCACGCGGGCAAACAGCCCCGGCGTGAACAGCCGCTGCGAGTTATCCAGCAGGGCGCGCATGCGGATGGTGCCGGTGCTCGGCGTTAACTGATTATCGAGAAAATCCACTTTGCCCTGATGGGGGTAGCCCTCCTCGCCAACCAGGCCGATCTCCACCGGAAGCGCCTGGTTATCGCTGGAGGCGCCTTGCCCGCGGCGGGCGAGATTCTGATAGTGCAGGTAGGTTGACTCGTCGACGTCAAAGTAGACGTACACCGTCTTCTGCGAGACCAGGGTGGTGAGCACGCTGGCGGTGTCGCCCGCCGTGACCAGGTTGCCGCTGGTGATCAGCGCGCGGCTGGCGCGGCCGTCGATAGGGGCAGTCACTTTGGTGAAGTCGAGGTTAAGCTGCGCGGCATCCACCGCCGCCTGCGCGGCGCGAATATCGGCCTGGGCCTGAACCGCGGCTGACCGGCGCTGCTCCCACTCTTCACGGGAGACGAGGTTGGTATGAACTAATTTATCGGTGCGGTTCGCCTCGCTTTGCGCCAGACTGGCCTGCGTTTTGGCTCTCGCCAGCGTCGCCTGCGCCTGCTCCAGCGCGGCGCGATAGGTTCTGTCGTCTATCGTGAACAGCACCTGGCCCTTTTTCACCTCCTGGCCGTCGGTATAATTCACTTTATCAATATATCCCGAGACGCGGGGGCGGAGCTGAACGCTCTCCACCGCTTCAATGCGACCGTTAAAACTATCCCACTGACTGATCGACTTCACCAACACCTTAGCGGCGCTGACGGCAGGCGCGGGCGGCGCGGCGTTTTGCGCGACGCTGTCGTCGCAGCCGACGAGCAGAAAGGAGAGCATCATCGCGCCGAGCGCGGTCAGGTGAATGTTTCCCCAGGTTTTTTGCAGGCTCATTATTTTTATTCCAGTCATTGTAGCCGCCGGGCAAGACGCAGCCTGAGAGGCTGCGCCACTTCCTTTGTCCGGGCTGGCTTAAGGCCATTTGTGTCGATCATCGCCACAAAATTGTAACAATTTCGAATACACTATCGCGGCGATTGTAGGAAGGCGCTTAACTAAGTGCAAGAATAATTGTTGCACTTTATGTGCGATCCTCACCGGAGAAAAAAGGCGCGATCCTGGCAGGGTTTTAAATGCAACAATAAAACTTGCATTTTGTGTAAAACCAGGCCACCTTTTAATGCAACTGCTAAAGATGCTTTTAACCGGCCGCGAGGGGGAAATATGATGAACACTGGCGCCATCATTCAGGATCTGATCGACTGGATCGACAACCATCTTGATAGCCGTCTGGATATTGATACCGTTGCCCGGCGAGCCGGCTATTCGAAGTGGCACCTGCAGCGGATCTTCAAAGAACATACCGGGCACCCCCTCGGGGAGTATATCCGGGCGCAAAAGCTGCAAAAATCGGTTGAACGCTTAGCCCACAGCAACGAGCCGATCCTCAACGTGGCGATCGCCCTCGGCTTTGACTCCCAGCAGTCCTTCAACCGCAGCTTCAAGCGCCAGTATGGCCAGGCGCCCGGCGTCTGGCGCCGGAGTATCAGCCGCTCTGCCGCGCAGACATCTCGTCAGTGATCTTCATGACCGGGGAGGGTCAGTCCTTACCCGGTCCATGATCGAATTTGCTGCCTTTGCCGATGGCATAGAACTGCCCGCCTGCGACATAGTGAACGGTCCGTAGTTCGTCCGGTGCATCATCAAAGATCCAGTGTCCGTTGCGGAATACCCGGTCATCGCTCCAGGCGGCGACGATGTCGCCCATAAACAGATTGTGCTGTTGCTGGATGTCCGGGTAAGGCATCACTTTGCACACCAGCCAGCCCGCGCAGCCTGCGACAAGGGGGAGATCGAACCCTGGCTGATAAAAGAAGGGGATGGTGTCGTTTTTATCCGGCGCATCGGCATAGCTGCGCCCGCCAGCGTAGAGGACGGTTGCCATCTGGCTGACTACGGGGATCTGCACGACGAAATAGCCGCTCTTTTCCACCAGCTGACGAGTGAAGGCCTGGGTGCCGATATAGGCCACCACTTTTCGCTCGCCTGCCAACCCAACCCAGGCGGCTGACATGACATTTTCGACGCCATCATATTTTGCGGAAATCATGGTGGTGGACCCGACCTGCAATAAACGATAGGCCTTACGTAATTCGACAGCCTGAACGGACATGATTTTTCCTTTATACGTGTTATTTAATTTGTTGATTGTATGGATATTTGTTGAGGTCATGGTCATTTTCAACCCTTCATTCGTCATCCACCGTGCAACGATACGCCAGGCGATTAAGCGCAAAAAGGTGCGTAAATTGTTTTCATTATTCATAATTAACGAATAATCATGCCATCTGTCGGTAAGCTGCTCGCTACAGGAGAGAAAGAAGGTGGATCGTATCCAGGCTATGCAGATGTTTGTGCGCGTCGCGGAGGCAGGGAGCTTCGTGCGTGCCGCGGAAACCCTTTCCCTGCCAGCCTCCACTGTCACCAGTACCATTAAAAACCTTGAGAAATACCTGAAGGTGCGGCTGCTGAACCGGACCACAAGGCGGGTGAGCCTGACTCCGGAAGGGATGCAGTATCTGGCGCAGTGCCGGGAAATTCTCGCCCTCATCGAACATAGCGAATCCAGCCTGAGCGAGTCTGTGGCGCGGCCTCAGGGGCGCCTGCGGGTTGATATGCCCGCGGGCATCGCGCATTTCATCGTCATGCCCCATCTGCAAGACTTTTACCGACGCTACCCTGACATCTACCTGATGATCGGCGTCAGCGATCGGCCGGTCGATCTCATTCAGGAAGGCGTCGACTGCGTGATACGCACGGGAGAGCTGAACAACTCCAGCCTGGTGGCCCGGCCTCTGGGCCGCTTTCGTTGGGTGACCTGCGCGTCACCGGATTATCTCAGGGAATATGGCGTGCCGCCGTCACCGGAGGCGCTCTCTCAGCACCGGGCCGTGCATTACTTCTCCGGCCAGACGAGGCGGGCCGATGAGTTCCGCTTCGTTCGCCACGGCGAGACTTTTTCTGTACCCGTCAGCGGCACCGCCGCGGTGAATGAAACGGGGCTCTATATAAAAATGTGTCTGGCAGGATTTGGGCTGGCGCAGCTGGCGGAGAATATCGTTGCTGACCACCTGCAGGAGGGGAGACTGGTGGAAGTGCTGACGGACTGGCAGCCGCCCCCGGTACCCGTCACTTTGCTCTATCCGCACCAGCGTTTTCTCTCTCCCGCCGTGCGGGCGTTTGCTGAGTGGATGCGGGAGGTGGTTTGAGGGAGGTATTGCTTACGATATAGCGCGTCGGGAGCCTCGCCAGGGAGGGGAGGGTTCCAGCAGAAATATCTGGTCTGCCGATCAATCACTCGATATTCTGTAATGCTTTGTCTTTTTTGTGAACAGGAAAAAGTATGCTTAATACGCTACCCGATTTACACAGAAGTTTTGCAGAGCAACTGAAGCTTAAATTACAGTCTGATTCGCGGATCCACTCCCTTCTCGCCGGCGGCTCGTTTATCCATGGCGGGTTTGATCAATACTCCGATCTGGATTTCGTGGTGGTGATCGACCCTCTCTATTATGACGAAATCATGGCTCAGCGTATGGCGTTCGCCGGAACGCTCGGCCATCTTCTACATGCTTTCACCGGGGAACACGTCGGTGAGCCTCGCCTGCTGATCTGCCTGTTTGGCCCGGAACTTCTGCATGTCGATCTGAAATTTATCACCCTGGACATGCTCACTCAGCGCGTTGAGGAGCCTGCCGTGCTATTTACCCGTGATAACGATGCTCTCAAGCGACAGCTGGCAAAATTTAGCGCGCACTGGCCGGACATGACGCCGGAGTGGTTTGAGTCCCGGGCCTGGATCTGGCTGCATTATGCCGTGGTTAAACTGGGCAGGGGGGAACTCTTCGAAGCGCTGGGGATGCTGTCTTTCTTCCGGGAACAAGTGCTGGGACCGATGCTGTTTCGTCGCGCCAATCTACCGCAACGCGGCGTTCGTCGAATAGAAGCCCTCGGCATTGACCCCGATGGCCTGCTGACTTCCACTCTGGCAACACACGATCGTCACTCCGTCGGGATTGCCATTCGAAGGGCTGCTGACGCTTATGTCAACCTGCGGGCTGATGCGCTGCCTGACAATATCGCAGACGATGCGGCGCGTCGGGCGGTCCTTGCCATGCTGGACGCGTATTCTCACAAGGGGTAAATCTATCCCTCCGGCCGCGGACGCGGCCGGAGGGTGCAAGGGTTGTGCGAGTGTCGTGGGAGGTCTAATTCTGAGAGGGGGGCTAGCGGGGTATCGGTAACGTGAAAATACCAGAGCTTCTCGTTGTGCCTATCAATAGGCCTAAAAGGTTCGGATTTAATCAGTTCTCTTCGGACGTCGTGGGACAAATTGAGGGCACAAAAAAAAGCCCGCAGGGCTTGCGCCGTGCGGGCTTTCAGGACTTCATCGGATGACTCTGGTAATCACCGATGGAGAATTTTGGGCTGGCGGAGTCTGAATAACTCGCGTAATTATTTAAATTTAAATTATTTTAATGTGTTCAACTTTCATTTGTGTACCTAAACGTGTACCAATTATGGAATGTCATAGCATTCTTACCTATCTAAAGTTGTCGATTGCTCTTCCTCCTGATGATTTTTCTGGATCTAAAAAGGCTGGATAAAAAGTTTTTTTGCATTTAACTGTTCACACTGTTCAAGAACTGCCACAACCGTAACAGGTCGTGTTGTTGTGTGTGCCCCGGCAGAATCACCTCATGTTGAAACCACGAGGAAACCTGCCATGACCGACACCACCTTTATCCCTGATTACCTGAAACCGGCGCTGGAGCGACTGGCCGCAGCCCGAGAAGCCCATCTTGAACAGGCCCGCCGGTTGGAGGGCACCCTGACGGCCATCACCCGCACGGAGGAGCAGAAAGCGGCGCTGGAGCAGGACAACGGCAGCGATACCCGCACCTGGCGCGCTGCTTTCCGTGCCGGGGGCGCCCTGCTGACCGATGAGCTGAAAAGCGGCCATATCGAACGCGTGGCCCGCCGGGAGCTGGCGCAGGAATGTGACAACCTGACCGAAGTGCTGGCCTTCGAACGTGACCTGCTGAAGGTCGCCTGCAACAGCACCGCGCGGGCATTCCGCCAGGCGCATCATGCCGTACTGTCTGAATATGCGAAGGAAGAACTCGACCGGGCGCTGAACGACACCCTCGGGCCACTGGTCCGGGCGATGGTGCTGAAAGCGGATGTGATGGCAAATCCGCTCGCCAACACCACCGGCCATCAGGGCTACATAGAGCCGGAGAAGGAGGTCATGCAGCAGGTGGTCACCTTCCTGACCGGGAAAGTGAGCGCCTTCTCCGTCACGCCAGCGGATGAGCCGGTGCTCTCCCTGACCGGCTTCCCGGCCGTTGCGCTTCCGCACATGGACCACGACGCCGCCAGCACACCCGGCGAGCGTAAAGTCTGGCAGGAGAAAATGCGTCAGAGAGAGGCTGACCTGAAAGCGCGGGGGCTGCTGCCATGATGCACTGTCCGTTCTGCAAAAAGTCGGCGCATGCCCGCACCTCCCGCTATCTGTCGGAGAACGTCAAACAGCGCTATCACCAGTGCACCAATATTGAGTGCTCGGCGACGTTCCGCACCACTGAAGCCATCGACGAGGTTATCCGGCCCCCGGCGGAGAAGACGCCGCCTGTCGCGGAGCCGGTCACACCCCCGGCACCCCGTAAAGCGCAGGGCTGCTACAGCTCGCCATACCGTCATTAATCAGGGGAGAACTGACCATGACCACCCTTACGCTACAGCAGGCCTTTGAGGCCTGTCAGAAGAACGAAACCGCCTGGCTGAACCGTAAAGCCGAACTCGCAGCCGCAGAGCAGGAATACCGCGAGCAGGTGCTGGCCGGGGATGAGCGTATACCGGGCAGAATGCAGACATTACGCGATATTATCGATGTCAAAAAATGGGAGATAAATCAGGCCGCCGGGCGCTATATCCGCTCCCATGAAGCGGTACAGCGCATCAGTATCCGCAACCGGCTGAATGACTTTATGCAGACACACGGCGCTGAACTGGCGGCCACGCTCGCCCCGGAGCTGATGGGACTCAGCCAGCAGCCCGCACTCCTGACCGGCCATGCGCTCGACCGTTCGGCGCATTACCTGCGCGAAGCGCTGTCCGTGTGGCTGAGTACCGGTGAAGAAATTAATTATGCGGCAGAAGACAGTGATATTTTAACGGCCATCGGATTCAGGCCTGACGCGGCTTCGCGGGTGGATAATCAGGAAAAATACACCCCCGCACAGAGCCTGATTTATGCCCGCCGGCGCACGGAACTGGCCAGTAAGTAGCCCCGCAAAAAATCCCCGAAAATACCGCTATTTTTCCCGAATTAAGCCATGCATCCACAGGGTGCATGGTTTTGCATGCACTTTCCCGTCCCGTCACTCCCTTCGCAACCCTGTCCCGGCGCGGCCTGAGGCCCCCGATGCACCTGCGTGAAAACCGACCCACGAAGCGTGCAGGCGAGGCGGGGAAAGCACTGCGCGCCAGCGGAAAAGTATTTATTTAATGATATTTAATTTCGCGGCCTGAGCGCGTCTCTGTGGCGTGGATGTATGAAGGTAAGGATTGGTCGGCAAGGGAGCGTCCGGCGCTGCAGTAGGCTTCTGAGGTGTTCAGGAGTGATGAAAGAAAAGGTCGCTAGGAGAATCAGTCATTTCGGTACTGATGGAGATGTTTATGAAACCACTCACCTCTGGCTGACGAATTGGGACCTGTAATGACCTGAGACCGTCAAAAACAGGTATGAGAACCGCCCAAAATCGTGAAGGATTGACCAGCAGAATATTGCACGTCAATATAGAATGAGACTTTTAAAGTGTAACAACTGGTTAAATGATCATCTATGAGAATGTTGCTTTTTAATTCAAAATAAGACCATTCCGAAATTAGGCTGAGTAGATCATATATGGATAATGTAGAAAAACTCAAGTTGATTAACTGGAAAGAGTTAATCGTCAATAAACATACTTGGATTGAATCAAGGTTAGTGAATCATCCTTCAGATACTCACGCCAAAATAGTATCTAGAATATTCACGATTCCTTTTAGTGGCGTTATTCAGGAGCATCATCATTTAGTTGAATCAATGGCTGATGCTATTGAGCATTACGTATTTGATAAAGAAACACTAGATAAAATGAAGGCTGAAGGGGTGGTACCCTTTAGGAAGGCTGCTCAGTTCTTCGGTGATACAAATCCAGTTAAGGATGGTAAATACGGTGAATTACTTCTCTATATTCTGTCTGAAGCTATATTAAGCACACCAATGGTTTCACATAAAATCACAAGCTTGAGTAACTTAAATGATCAGGTCAAGGGTGGGGATGGCGTTTTTTTTGGCGTCTACAGAGACAATTTATCAATACTGATTGGCGAGTCAAAGATTTATAAAAGTTTTTCCGGCGCATTGGAAAGTGCATTCGATTCCCTTGATCGATTCACTAAAAGCTACACTAGTGGTGCACTCGGCCATGAACTTTTCATGGCTAGAACTAATATTTCAAATAATTTTGATTTTGAAACTATGGAACTAATATATAGGGCATTTACTCCCGGAGATTATATTTATTCCGAGTGTGTCAAAACGCATCCGGTATTGCTTATTTTTGAAGATAGGGAGATAAAAGTAATTGAAGAAAATTCTGTGACTAAGGTTGATGCAGAAAATGCTCTTGATGCGTGGCTTACAACAAAAAAAATTGCAATTAAAGCTGCGATTGATGAGAGGTTAACGAAATACCCAAACGTAAGGCCGTGTTTCTTAGACTTCTTTTTAATACCAATGAGCGATGTGGGGGAGTTTAAAAAATCGTTGTATAGAGCTATCCATGCAATAGACTATAAAGAAAATTAAAAGTATGGGGGGGATATGAGTCAGAATACTGCTACAACAGCGATTAACCATAAAGATTTTACATGTGTATTTAATTCATTAATAGAAAACCTGTTCTTGAGGAATAGAGGAGAAGAAAGAAAGGTTTATATTTCTGATGAGGCAATAAGAAGAGCCACTTGGCTTGCTTCATTAGGCTCGTCAGGTAATGAAAATGATAGGAATATAGCAAGTGCTTTTGGCACATTGCTTTATTTGTATGATACAAAAAATGAGTTATATATCAAAGCCTGTTATGTTTTGCAATCAAGAGCAGGTAATATTGTATCTGCGAAGCACCTAGTTGGTCTCTTTGAAGAAGAAAAGTTCTTAAAACACTTTAGTGTTTCACTGGATTTTGAGCTCACAAATCAAAAGTATTTGCTTGAAAAGAAAATCTTAGGAGAAAACCCTATTTATTTTACGCATTTTCAAAAGGCTTTATGGGATAAATTGGAGCATGGTGAAAACGTTGCAGTATCTGCACCAACTTCTGCAGGAAAATCATTTGTAATCAAAAAGTACATTTATGAAAATGTTATAAAAAGTGATTTCGGCTATTTCGTATATGTTGTTCCCTCTAAGGCGCTAATAAATCAAGTTAGCAACGAGATGTCAAGGCAATTGAAAGATATAGCGATTGTAATGACGACTTATAAACCATTGGAAGAAGATAATCTTAAGGTTGTATATGTGTTAACGCCTGAAAGATGTATGAGGCTGTTGAATGAAAAAAAAGATAAAGAACCTATTATAGTTTTCTTCGATGAAATACAAAATCTTGAAGACAACAGCAGAGGTAATGTGTTTGAGAATATTATTTATAGAATGACTAGCTTGTGGAAATCCTCACAATTTATCATGGCGGGGCCATATATAAACAATTTGCAAGACTCACTTAGCAAAGTTGTTGATATTAATCTGGTGGAACAAAAAACTTCAGCAACGCCTGTTTTGCAGTTAAAAGTTATTCTAACAGTACATAAACAAAAGAAAACTGTTAGTTATAAACTTGTTAGCCCTGTTGGAGATGCGGTACTAGGTGAGTATGATATTGGTAAGGCATTATACAGCAAACTATCTGCTTCAAAGGGGACAGCTTTAAGGTATATAACTTCAATTTTGGACCCGGAAGAACAGAATATTATATATGCCCCCAAAAAGAAATTGGCCGAAACATGGGCATTAGATATATCAAAAACAGATAATGTAGAATTAGAGAATAATGAGTCTGATTTAGTATATGACGAAAGAATTGAGGATTTATGTTCCTTCTTAGAGAGAGAGATTCATCCCCTTTATTCTCTTGTCAGAAGTTTAAAAAAAGGTGTGGCTTTTCATCATGGCGGTTTATTAGATGTGGCTAGACTTGAGGTGGAAGATCTTTTTGTAGATGGAGTAATAAAAAACTTGGTATGTACTTCTACCTTATTGCAAGGGGTTAATCTTCCAGCAGATAGAATGATCGTAATATCACCTAAAATTGGAAATTACCAGTTACCGCACTTCGACTTCCTAAATTTAATAGGCCGGGCCGGTAGGATAAATACATCGTTATATGGAGAGATTTTTTGCATACAACTGGTTGATGAAGAGTGGGCGGAGGAAAAAATTGATTCAAATGAAATAAAGGAAATACAATCTGCAGTTTTAAAAAAACTGAATGAACACGGAGACTCTGTTGTAAGTTACATTGATGTTTATAGTAAGGATATAATTGATACTCAAGGCGATTATAATGCTATAAATTTAGCATCATATTTGAGAAGTCAATTTTTAGTTGATAGATTGCATTATGAGAAAATAATAAATAACTCTAATCTAACTGCCAATCAAATTAGAGTAATGACAAATAGGCTTGAGGTTTTAGAGGATTATCTGAAAGTCCCAAAAGAGATTGTTTATAAAAATCCGTTTATTGATCCCTTATTGATTGATCAACTATATTTTGAGGTTGAAACCAATGGTGTCAATAACTGGATTATGAATAAATATCCCGGAACAAAATCTGGTTCATCTGATTTCAATGCAGATTTCAAAGATATGAATTACTATAATCAATATAAAAGTATCGTCGTACGAATGAATGATATTTTTAATATTGAGGCTGAAATTAACTTTAAAGAAGATGGTGTAACTAGGAAGTCAAAACATTATGTGTCAATTTTCAAGCTAATCAATGACTCTCACAAATGGATGCAGGGGCGAAACTATAGATTTTTTATTGATAACATGGTCAAGGTTAAGTTAGATAGGAAAAATATAGCGGTTGACTATAAAAAAATTGATGGTATTACTAATTTTGTAACTACTCACATCAACACTAATCTTACCTTTATTTTAGTTAAATATTTATCTCTATGGTCAGATGTTGTCAGTGCTTTCATGTCCGAAAATGAGCGTACAGAGAAAGCTTTTTTTCTAAATCTTTCTTCAATGTTAGAAATGGGGAGTTATAATCCCCAAGTTTTGGAAGTGATGGCTTATGGAATAAATAGAAGTACTGCTATTGAGTTGTTGAGAAATGAAAAAATAAGAGATGACCAAACAACAGAGCAATTTTTATCGCAGTACAATTTAGATAAACTTTCACCATTACACCGGAAATACTTACAAAGAGCGGGCTTTGGTTCTTTTAGAGTAAAAATGAATTAGTCCACTTTTTAATTTATGGGTTTTTCAATAAAGTTTCCCCACCAGGCAAGTAAATCTTGCCTTTGTGGGAGATAAGTGGAGCGATTATAGGCTCGCCTAACTTCATTTTTATCAGAATGGGCTAAAGACGCCTCTATTACATCTGGATTAAAACCAGCCTCATTCATTGCCGTACTGGCAATAGAACGGAGTCCATGTGCAACTAATTTTCCTCCATAGCCAATACGTTTTAGAGCAGCGTTAGCTGTCTGGCTATTCATCGGTTGTTTTGGATCGTTCCTACTCGGGAAAACATGTTCTCGATGAGCACTAACGGGCTTCATCACTTCCAGAATATCTAATGCCTGTTGAGATAGAGGAACGATGTGTTCTCGCTTGGCCTTCATCCTTTCTGCAGGAATGGTCCAGAGCTTGGCATCGAGATCGATCTCGGACCATCTTGCACCAGAAGCCTCTGAAGGGCGAACGAGCGTCAGGAGTTGCCATTTAATGAGGCAGCGTGTCGGAACAGATAAATTAGACATAACCAGTGACCGCATCAATTTTGGCAACTCTTCTGGCCGCAATGTCGGCATGTTTTGCTTTTTCGGTTTCTCAAAGGCCATGCCAACACCTGATGCCGGATTCGCATCTATCAGACCGGTGTTAACCGCATAAATCATTATTTCGTTAACACGCTGTACCAAACGACGAACAGTCTCAAGTGCACCACGCGCTTTAATTGGCTCTAGTGCTTCAACAATAGTTCTGGCCTTTATCTCCTGAACAGGTATCGAACCGATAGCGGGAAATACGTCCTTATCCAAAGAACGCCAAATGTCTTTCGCATAATCCTCCGTAACGCTTCTGCTTTTTATCTGGAACCAGTTAGCGGCTACTGTTGAGAAAATGCTATCCAGCTCAATCTGACGTTGTTCTGACGCCAGTTCCTGTTGCTGTTGCGGATCCATGCCTTGTGCGAGTGTGGTTAAATGCTGGTCGCGTATCTGACGAGCTGCTGCGAGTGTAAGGGCAGGGTATGAGCCGAGGCTGAGATTAGTTCGGCTACCACTGACCGGACGTTGGTATCGGAAGCGCCAGAGCTTTTTACCAGACGTTTTGACGAGCAAGAAAAGACCGTCGCCATCATGGAGCGTAAAGTCTTTTTCTCGGGGTTTAGCTTTAAGTATTTCGTTGTTAGTCAGTGGGCGTGTAATGCACGCCATATCTGGATCCCTTCCATAATTGGTACACGTTTAGGTACACGCTATATTGTGGTCCATTAAACGTGTACCAATTTTCTCTGGATTTAGCCGGATGCCCTCGGACAACAATAGACACAAAAAAGCCCGCAGGGCTTGCGCCGTGCGGGCTTTCAGGACTTCATCGGATGACTCTGGTAATCACCGATGGAGAATTTTGGTGGAGCTGGCGGGAGTTGAACCCGCGTCCGAAATTCCTACATCCTCGGCACTACATGCTTAGTCAGTCTTTACATTCGCTTGCCAGCTGCGGACAGACACGCCACTAACAAACTAGCCTGATTAGATTTAACGCTTCAACCCCAGGCAGGGCATCCACGCGATCTCTTTTGGGTTTGACCTCTCTTTGATCCCCGTCTTAAGAGCGGAAGCTAGGGAGAGAGGGCTCAGAGCAGGTTATTAAGCTGCTAAAGCGTAGTTTTCGTCGTTTGCGACTATTTTTTGCGGCTTTTTACGAGGCCAACCGCCCCTCGGCATGCACCTTGGGTTTCGCAAATCCCGTCGAATCCAGAATCAGCCCCAATGTGTAGGTCAAGTATAACAGATTTGTGAATGTCGTTACCAGCCCCATCACGCAGGATTCTTTCAGCAAGGGTGGACGAAAAAGCAGCATCAACAAAGATATAGCGTAAGGGCCAGCGAAAGCTGGCCCTCAGGGGAGGGGGTTAGCGTCCGGCGTGCTTCATAATACGCGCCTTATCCAGCGCCCATTCACGATCCTTCAGGTCGGTACGCTTGTCGTGCTGTTTCTTACCTTTGGCGACGCCGATTTTCACTTTGCACCAGGCGTTCTTCCAGTACAGCGACAGGGCGACAACGGTATAACCTTCGCGGTTAATACGGCCGTACAGCGTGTCGAGTTCGCGCTGGTTGAGCAGCAGCTTACGGGTGCGCGTCGGGTCGCAGACATAGTGGGTGGAAGCCACGGCCATGGGCGTAAAGTTGGCGCCGAACAGGAAGGCTTCGCCATCCTTCAGGATGACATAGCTATCGCCGATGTTGGCTTTGCCTGCACGCAGGGATTTGACTTCCCAGCCCTGCAGGGCGAGACCAGCCTCGTATTCATCTTCGATAAAGTATTCGTGACGGGCGCGTTTATTCAGCGCAATGGTGGCTGATCCAGGTTTGTGGGCTTTTTTCTTAGTCATAATGTCCTGAAGTCATCGTCTTATACACAGTTACCTCGATCGCATCCTGCGAGGTGTACTGCGCATCTTAGCACGAGTTGCGGCACAGCGTTTTTTTTAGCAGCAGATAAATGATATTATTTGCACTGTGTTTAAATGTGGAACCTGCTATGCCTCAGATTAGCCGTACTGCGCTGGTGCCTTTCAGCGCGGAACAGATGTATCAACTGGTAAACGATGTGAAGTCCTATCCTGATTTTCTGCCAGGCTGCACCGGTAGCCGCGTGCTGGAATTCGGGCCGACGCAAATGACGGCGGCGGTTGATGTGTCCAAAGCCGGCATCAGTAAGACCTTCACCACACGCAATACACTGACCAGCAACCAGAGCATTTTGATGAGCCTGGTGGATGGCCCGTTCAAGAAGCTGATTGGCGGCTGGAAGTTTATTCCGCTGAGCCCCGAGGCCTGCAAAATAGAATTCCATCTCGATTTCGAGTTTACCAATAAACTGATTGAGATGGCTTTTGGCCGGATCTTCAAAGAGCTGGCCGCTAACATGGTGCAGGCGTTCACTTCGCGCGCCAAAGAGGTTTACAGTGCCGGCTAATATTCGTGTTGAAGTCGCCTACGCGCTGCCTGAAAAGCAGTATCTGCAGCGGGTCACCCTGGACGAGGGGGCGACGGTCGAGCAGGCGATTATCGCCAGCGGTCTGCTGGCGCTGCGTGATGACATTGATCTGGCGAAAAACAAGCTGGGTATCTACAGTCGTCCGGTAAAGCTGCATGACGAAGTTCACGACGGCGACCGGGTGGAAATCTATCGTCCGCTGATCGCAGACCCTAAAGAGCTGCGTCGCCAGCGGGCGGAGAAAAACGCCGCGAAGTAACCCGCAGCAGCAGACCGGCTATCAGCCATAAAAAAAGCGCTCACTGAGCGCTTTTTGCTTTTCCGGGCCTTACTGACTGGTTAGCGCGGGCTTGTTATCAATGTTGGTTAACACGCCGCCATTGTTGAAGGTCAGGGTCAGGGTCTGCTGAGTCACTTTCTCGTGGCCCGGCTCCTGACGGAATACATAGAACCAGGTGTTGGTGCCGAACGGATCCGACATCATTGGCGTTCCGAGAGCATAAGCAACCTGCTGTTGCGTCATACCGACACGAATTTTTGCTACATCGTTAGGTGCCAGATAGTTACCCTGGTTGATGTCAGGACGGTAAACCACTCGTTCCAGAGTGGAACAGCCTGCGGTCAACATAAGAAGAACCGCTGCGGCAGCAGTCAGCGTTTTACAGCGCATAGTGATTTGATTCCTTTTTGGGCCCGAGCAGTACGTGGCTCATCTGTAATATGCCGATAATAATAGACCTTCGCGCCGATGGAAACCTCCGGCTGCGGTCAGCAGGCAATTTGCTGTTCACTATGACCCTGTGAAAATCAAAAAGTTTACGCCGCAAGCAACTCTTTCGCGTTTGCCAGGGTGTTGCGCGTGACCTCGCTGCCGCCCAGCAGGCGAGCCAGCTCCTGCAGACGAGCACGCTTATCCAGCGGCTGCATATGGGTTTCGGTCATCTCGCCATCGGTCTCTTTGCAGACAAAGAAATGATGGTGGCCGCAGCCTGCGACCTGCGGCAGGTGGGTCACGCACATCACCTGCGTGGACTCGCCCAGTTGGCGCAGCAGCTTGCCGACCACGGCAGCGGTCGGGCCACTGATGCCGACGTCCACTTCGTCGAAGATGAGCGCCGGGGTTTCCATTTTACGCGCGGTGATCACCTGAATCGCCAGCGCAATACGCGACAACTCGCCGCCAGAGGCCACTTTCGCGATCGGCTGCAGCGGCTGACCCGGGTTAGTGGTGACGCGGAACTCAATATGATCGGCGCCGTCGGCGGTGAGATGGCGTTCATCAAAAGCGACCTCAATCGCGAAGACCCCATGCGGCATCGAAAGTGAGTGCATACTCTCGGTGATAAGCTGGGTCAGCTCGTCGGCGCTGGCCTGGCGCAGGGCGTGCAGCTGGCGCGCGGTCTCCAGCGCCAGCTGATGATGTTCGACCACCTGCTGGCTGAGGGATTCCAGCGAGCCGGCGCTGTCGTCCAGCAGGCGCTGCTCTTCGAGCATCGCCTGATAAACCGCCGGCAGCTCTTCCGGCATCACCTGGTGTTTACGCGCCAGCGCGATTTGTCGGGAAATCCGCTGCTCAAGTTCGAACAGACGGTTAGGATCAAGGTCCAGACGGTCATGGTAGTGGCGCAGCTCGTCGCTGGCCTCGCTGAGCTGAATGGCCGCCTCTTCCAGCATATCCAGCACGCCGGAAAGCTTGCTGTCCATACCCACCAGCTCGCTGACCAGCTGCTTCGCGGTATAAAGCTGGCTCTGCAGATTGGCCTCTTCGCCGTCCGCCAGTACCGTCAGGGCATGCTGGCAGGTGCTGAGCAGCTGCCCGCTGTTGGCCAGGCGCTTGTACTCTTCGTCAATCTGCTCAAACTCTCCCGCCAGCGGGTTAAATTCGTTCAGCTCTTTAAGCTGGTACTGCAGCAGATCGGCGCGGGCGGCACGCTCCTGGCTCTGCTGCTGATGCTGGGCCAGCTCGCGGCAGCTCTGGTGCCACTGGCGATAGTGCTCTGCCATGCGTTGAGTGAGCGCATACTCACCGGTATAGCCGTCGAGCAGCGTTTTCTGGTGTTCGGATTTGGTCAACAGCTGGTGCGCATGCTGGCCATGGATCTGGATCAGCAGCTGGCCCAGTTCGCGCAGCTGCGAGAGCGGGACGGCGGTGCCGTTGATGAAGCCGCGCGAGCGGCCGTCGGCGCTGATCACCCGGCGAAGTAAACACTCACGCCCGCTCTCCAGCTGGTTCTCTTCCAGCCAGCGCTGGGCGGCTGGGGTATCTTTCAGCGCGAAGCGCGCGCACAGGTCGGCACGGGTGGCGCCGCGACGCACCATGTCGGCTTCCGCTCTGCCGCCGAGGCACAGCCCCAGCGCGTCGATGGCAATGGATTTCCCGGCGCCGGTTTCCCCGGTGATGGCGGTCATGCCGCTGTGGAAATCAATTTCCAGTTCACGAACGATAGCAAAATTACTGATGGTGAGTTGCGCCAACATAGCTGCCTTCCTGTATGAAAAACCAATACTGTGTTTTCGTACAGTATAGACTGGTTTTTTATCCAGTAAAGAGGCAGCGATGTAAATCAGAACAATTTTTTCGACCAGCCGAGCTTGGTGCTTAATGTATTGAAATAGCTGTAGTCTTTGGGATGAATCAGATTGAGGTGGTAATCGCAGCGGCGGATGAGGACATCTTCGCCATCCTGGATCGGCAGGGCAATCTGACTGTCGCAGCTGATCTCCAGATCGCTGCAGCGGTGAGAGAAGCGCAGGCGGATGGTGCTGTCGCCGTTGATCACCAGCGGTCGCGCCGAGAGGGTGTGCGGGAACATCGGCACCAGGGTGATGGCGTCCAGCGATGGGGTGAGGATCGGGCCGCCGGCCGACAGCGAATAGGCTGTGGAGCCGGTCGGGGTGGAGATTATCAGGCCATCGGAGCGCTGGGAGAAGGCGAAGACTTCATCGATATAGACTTCGAACTCAATCATATGCGCCACTTTGCCGGGGTGCAGCACCACTTCGTTGATGGCGGTGCTGATGCGTTTCTGGCAATCCTGCTGGCACACCTGGGCCTCCAGCAGAAAGCGTTTCTCGGCGATGTAGTGGCCTTCCAGCACGTCGGCGAGCTGCTGCAGGGCGTTGTCCGGGTCCAGGTCGGTGAGAAAGCCGAGGTTGCCGCGGTTAATGCCGATGACGTTAATGTCATAACGGGCCAGAGTCCGCGCCGCGCCGAGCATATTGCCGTCGCCGCCCACGACCACCGCGAGGTCGGCCTGTTGGCCAATCTCCGCCAGCGTGCCGGTTTTCACGTTGCTGAGCTGGAGTTCATGGGCGATCTGCTGTTCAACCAGCACTTCATACCCTTTGCTGCACAGCCAGCGCCAGAGCATTTCATGTGTGGTCAGGGCGGTGGGGTGACGAGGATGTCCCACAATGCCGATACACTTGAAATGGTTCTTCATGATCTGGATGTCCTTGCGTTAAATGAAATAGTGACAATCTGTCCGCTTCCCTTGAAACCCGGAAACTGATCCCCATAATAAGCGAAGTTAGCGAGATGAATGCGAAAAAAACGCGGAGAAATTCATGAGTAGTAAAGAACAGAAAACGCCTGAGGGGCAAGCCCCGGAAGAAATTATCACGGAGCAGCACGACGACGTTGAGGCGGTAGAGCCTGAAGTTTCGGCTGAGCAGGTGGATCCGCGCGATGAAAAAATTGCGAATCTGGAAGCCCAGCTGGCTGAAGCGCAGAAACGTGAACGTGAAGTGATGCTGCGTGCCAAAGCCGACGAAGATAACCTGCGTCGTCGTACCGAGCAGGATATCGAGAAAGCGCACAAATTCGCGCTGGAAAAATTCGTCAATGAACTGCTGCCGGTGATCGACAGCCTGGACCGCGCGCTGGAAGTGGCCGACAAGGCTAACCCGGAGCTGGCGCCGATGGTGGAAGGGATCGAACTGACCCTCAAATCTATGCTGGACGTAGTGCGTAAGTTCGGCGTGGAAGTGATCGCCGACACCAACGTTCCGCTGGATCCGAACGTCCACCAGGCCATTGCGATGGTCGAGTCTGAAGACGTGGCGGCGGGCAACGTGCTGGCCGTGATGCAGAAAGGTTACACCCTGAACGGCCGCACCATTCGCGCCGCGATGGTGACGGTAGCAAAAGCGAAATAACGTTTGCTGCCTTGCTCAACGGCTGCCCGCGGGCGGCCGTTTTTTATGTCATCGCTCCCCGGCGCGAGATAAAAAAAACGGCGGGCCGCAGCCCACCGCGAGGTTAATTCCTTCGCTCGCGCTACTCCGCGACGCTCTCGCGTAATGATTTCACCGGCATCACTTTCACCTGTTTGATCATGTTGTCCTGCACGTCGAGAATATCAATATCATACTGCTCAATGCGCACGCGGGTGCCCGGGACCGGGATCTCTTCCAGCGCTTCAAGGATGATACCGTTGATGGTGCGCGCTTCATCTTCCGGCAGGTGCCAGTTGAACGCTTTGTTGATTTCGCGAACGTTGGCGCTGCCGTCGATTATCACGGTGCCGTCGTTGAGCGGGGTCACTTCCTCCGCCAGGGTGGGTGACATGGAGGTGGTGAAGTCGCCGACAATCTCTTCAAGAATATCTTCTACGGTGACCAGCCCCTGAATATCGCCGTATTCATCGACAACCAGACCGACTTTCTTTTTATTACGCTGGAATTTCACCAGCTGGGTGCTGAGCGGCGTCCCTTCCGGGACAAAGTAGATCTCATCTGCCGCCCGCAGCATGATCTCTTTTGTGAACTCTTTCTTCTCCGTCATCAGTCGGTAGGCTTCGCGGACGCGCAGCATGCTGATGGCATCGTCCAGCGAATCGCGGTAGAGCACAATGCGGCCGTGTGGGGAGTGGGTCAGCTGGCGGACGATAGATTTCCAGTCGTCATTGATGTCGATGCCGACAATCTCATTGCGCGGCACCATAATGTCGTTAACGCTGACCTTCTCAAGGTCCAGCACCGACAGCAGCATATCCTGATTGCGTCGTGAGATTTGTGAACGGGATTCATTCACAATCGTGCGCAGTTCATCTTTGCTCAGGGCGCTGCTGATGACGGTATCGGTGCGGATGCCCATCATGCGCATCAGTATGCGGGTGATGGTATTCAGCAGCCACACCAGCGGCATCATCAGCACCTGCAGGGGCGCCAACAGGAAGCTGCTGGGGTAGGCAACTTTTTCCGGGTAGAGGGCGGCGATGGTTTTCGGCAGGACTTCGGCAAATACCAGTACCACAAAGGTGAGTACGCCGGTGGCGATCGCGACGCCGGCATCGCCGTACAGGCGCATGCCGACGATGGTGCCCAGCGCCGAGGCGAGAATGTTGACGAGGTTATTACCGATGAGCACGAGGCTAATCAGGCGGTCCGGCTTGCGCAGCAGCTTCTCCACGCGCTTGGCGGGGCGGTTGCCTTGTTTCGCCATATGACGCAGCCGGTAGCGGTTCAGCGTCATCATGCCGGTTTCGGAGCCGGAGAAATAGGCAGAGATAATCACCATGACGATCAGCGTTATGATCAGCGTGGTGGTGGAGATATGTTCCACGTAGGATTCCTTAAAAGACTTAGCTCACGAACTGTTGCAGCACGCGGCTACCAAAATAGGCCAGCGTCAGCAGACCGGCGCCAGCGACGCTGAACCAGACCACGCGACGTCCGCGCCACCCTTCATGATAGTGGCCCCACAGCAGGACGATATAGACGAACCACGCAATAATCGACAGCACCGCTTTATCAATGTTTTCGCTGCTGAACAGATTGTGCATATAGAACAGGCCGCTGCACAGCGTCAGAGTCAGCAGCACTACGCCGACCTGAGTGATGTGGAACATTTTGCGCTCAATGCTCATCAGCGGCGGCATTTCGCTGCTGAAGGCCAGCTTTTTATTCTTTAACTGGTAGTCGATCCACGCCAGCTGTAGCGCATACAGCGCGGCAATAATCAGCGTGGCGTACGAGAAGAGCGACAGGCCGATATGCACCA
This sequence comes from Klebsiella sp. PCX, assembly GCF_021869705.1. Taxonomy (NCBI): domain Bacteria; kingdom Pseudomonadati; phylum Pseudomonadota; class Gammaproteobacteria; order Enterobacterales; family Enterobacteriaceae; genus Klebsiella; species Klebsiella sp. PCX. The sequence goes on along the minus strand of NZ_CP091527.1, from coordinate 3,924,337 downwards.
GCATCCCCGGAGTGGTTTCCAGGTGGGTGATATATTCGTTAGGCACGAAGGTGGCGAAGGCCAGGTTGATCAGCGCGAAGGCATAGACGATAGGCAGCAGCAGCCAGCCGCGATTGCGCGAGGCCACGATAGTCATCACCGTACAGATCATCAGGCTCACCAGCGACCCGACGTTCAGTAAGCTGAGGTTTTGCCCGCTCTCGCCGCCGGGGAATATCCGTGCTTCCAGCGCAAAAGCATGGCAAATCAACGCGATAGTCGCAGATAAAATCGCCATTCGCCGCCAGCTGCTGTTTTTTTGCAGCAAGCCGGGGATAATCAGCGCGAGGCTGACGGAGTAGGCGACAAGGGCGAGTAGAGCAAAAACAGGCATAGGTGTCGGCTGTTGGCTAAATAAGAAAGAGAAGCAGTATAACGTCAGCAGGCCTCTGCTCCAACCGTTGCAGCACATTCAGATTGATGTCGTGTTATACTCCGCCACATTCGTTTTGTGTGTCGCTGCGGCGACCGACCGTTTCCACCTCAGGCGAGAGACAATGTTTGATAATTTAACCGATCGTTTGTCGCGTACGCTGCGCAACATTAGCGGCCGCGGACGCCTTACAGAAGACAATATTAAAGACACCCTGCGCGAAGTGCGCATGGCGCTGCTGGAAGCGGACGTTGCGCTTCCGGTGGTACGTGATTTCATCAGCCGCGTCAAAGAGAGCGCGGTCGGCCATGAAGTCAATAAAAGCCTGACCCCGGGTCAGGAGTTCGTCAAAATCGTCCGCAACGAGCTGGTGGCGGCGATGGGCGAAGAGAACCAGACCCTCGACCTGGCGGCGCAGCCGCCGGCGGTGGTGCTGATGGCGGGCCTGCAGGGGGCTGGTAAAACCACCAGCGTCGGTAAGCTGGGGAAATTCCTGCGCGAGAAGCACAAGAAGAAAGTGCTGGTGGTCTCCGCGGACGTTTACCGCCCGGCGGCGATCAAACAGCTGGAGACCCTGGCCGAGCAGGTCGGCGTCGACTTCTTCCCGTCCGACGTCGGGCAGAAGCCGGTTGATATCGTCAACGCGGCGCTGAAAGAAGCGAAGCTCAAATTCTACGACGTGCTGCTGGTGGATACCGCCGGTCGTCTGCACGTTGACGAAGCGATGATGGACGAAATTAAGCACGTCCACGCCGCCATTAATCCGGTTGAAACCCTGTTCGTCGTCGATGCGATGACCGGCCAGGATGCGGCGAATACCGCTAAAGCCTTTAACGAAGCGCTGCCGCTGACCGGCGTGGTGCTGACCAAAGTGGACGGTGACGCCCGCGGCGGCGCGGCGCTGTCGATTCGCCATATTACCGGTAAGCCGATTAAATTCCTCGGCGTCGGCGAGAAAACCGAAGCGCTGGAACCGTTCCATCCGGACCGCGTCGCCTCCCGCATCCTCGGCATGGGCGACGTGCTGTCGCTGATCGAAGATATCGAGAGTAAAGTCGACCGCGCGCAGGCCGAGAAGCTGGCCTCCAAGCTGAAGAAAGGCGACGGCTTCGACCTCACCGACTTCCTGGAGCAGCTGCGCCAGATGAAAAACATGGGCGGCATGGCCAGCCTGATGGGCAAGCTGCCGGGTATGGGCCAGATCCCGGACAACGTCAAAGCGCAGATGGACGACAAAGTGCTGGTGCGTATGGAAGCGATCATCAACTCGATGACCCTGAAAGAGCGCGCTAAGCCGGAAATCATCAAAGGTTCACGTAAGCGCCGTATCGCCGCCGGCTGCGGGATGCAGGTGCAGGATGTGAACCGTCTGCTCAAGCAGTTCGACGACATGCAGCGCATGATGAAGAAGATGAAGTCGAAAGGCGGCATGATGAAGATGATGCGCGGGATGAAAGGGATGATGCCTCCAGGTTTCCCGGGCCGTTAATACGCGTCATAATTCAAGCCGCAGATGCGTTGGCTGCGTTCGTTCACCCCGGTCACGTACTTGTGTACGCTCCCGGGGATTTACTCACTTGCCGCGTGATTCGGCCATTCGGCCTCACCCCTTCGGGGCCAGCGCAAGCGCTGTTCAAAACGCTTTCGCGTTTTGTCCTGCAACTCGAATTATTTAGCGTATGTAGTTTTGAATTGATTTTTGCACAGAAATCAGTAAAATTTTCGGGCTTTTAATATGACACCGGGCTCCGTTCCTCGATGGGGCCCGGTTGTTTTATTCACACAAGAGGATGTTATGGTAACTATTCGTTTAGCACGTCACGGCGCTAAAAAGCGTCCGTTCTACCAGGTTGTTGTCACCGACAGCCGTAATGCACGCAACGGTCGCTTCATCGAGCGCGTTGGTTTCTTCAACCCGATCGCTAACGGTGCGGAAGAAGAAACTCGCCTGGATCTGGATCGTATCGCTCACTGGGTTGGCCAGGGCGCTACTGTTTCCGATCGCGTTGCCGCGCTGATCAAAGCCGCTAAAAAAGCAGCTTAATCTGTCACGGTGGTCATGATGAGCAAGCAACACACCGCACAAGCACCTGTTGATCCGATCGTATTGGGGAAAATGGGTTCTTCCTACGGTATCCGTGGTTGGCTCAGAGTGTTTTCCTCCACCGAAGACGCCGAAAGCATTTTTGACTATCAGCCCTGGTTAATCCAGAAGGCGGGTCAGTGGCAGGTTGTTGAGCTGGAAAGCTGGCGCCACCACAATCAGGACATCATCATCAAGCTGAAAGGCGTTGACGATCGTGATGCCGCGAATCTACTGACTAATTGCGAAATTATCGTGGATTCATCGCAGTTGCCGGAGCTGGAAGAGGGTGACTACTACTGGAAAGACCTGATGGGCTGCCAGGTAGTGACGACGGAAGGCTATAGCCTCGGTAAAGTCATCGATATGATGGAAACCGGGTCTAATGACGTGCTCGTCATCAAGGCAAACCTGAAAGATGCATTTGGTATCAAGGAGCGGTTGGTTCCGTTCCTCGATGGGCAGGTTATCAAGAAAGTCGATCTCACTACGCGTACTATCGAAGTAGATTGGGATCCTGGTTTTTAAATTCTCCGGATAAACGGTAAAAGACGGCGCTATGTGGATTGGCATAATTAGCCTGTTTCCTGAAATGTTCCGCGCAATTACCGATTACGGGGTAACTGGCCGGGCAGTAAAAAATGGCCTGCTGAGCATCGAAAGCTGGAGTCCTCGCGACTTCACGCATGACCGGCACCGTACCGTGGACGATCGTCCTTACGGCGGCGGACCGGGGATGCTAATGATGGTGCAACCCTTACGGGATGCCATTCATGCAGCAAAAGCCGCGGCAGGTGAAGGCGCGAAGGTGATTTATCTGTCACCTCAGGGACGCAAGCTTGATCAAGCGGGCGTCAGCGAACTGGCAACGAATCAGAAACTGATTCTGGTGTGCGGTCGTTACGAAGGGATAGACGAGCGCGTAATCCAAACCGAAATTGACGAAGAATGGTCAATCGGCGATTACGTTCTCAGCGGTGGTGAGTTACCGGCAATGACGCTGATTGACTCCGTTTCCCGGTTCATTCCGGGAGTACTGGGCCATGAAGCATCGGCAACGGAAGATTCCTTTGCTGATGGGTTGCTGGATTGCCCCCACTATACCCGTCCTGAAGTGTTAGAAGAGATGGAAGTACCGCCAGTATTGCTGTCGGGAAACCATGCTGAGATACGTCGCTGGCGTCTGAAGCAGTCGCTGGGCCGCACCTGGCTTAGAAGACCTGAACTTCTGGAAAACCTGGCTCTGACTGAAGAGCAAGCAAAGCTGCTGGCGGAGTTCAAAACTGAACACGCGCAACAGCAGCATAAACATGATGGGCAGGCGTGAGCCCCCAATATCAGTTTACCCAGGATAAGAGATTAAATTATGAGCAACATTATTAAGCAACTTGAACAAGAACAGATGAAGCAGGACGTACCTTCCTTCCGTCCGGGTGATACCGTGGAAGTGAAAGTATGGGTTGTTGAAGGTTCCAAAAAACGTCTGCAGGCATTCGAGGGCGTGGTTATCGCTATTCGTAACCGCGGTCTGCACTCTGCATTCACTGTTCGCAAAATTTCCAACGGCGAAGGCGTTGAGCGTGTCTTCCAGACTCACTCTCCGGTAGTTGACAGCATTGCTGTTAAACGTCGTGGTGCTGTACGTAAAGCTAAACTGTACTACCTGCGTGAGCGCACTGGTAAGTCTGCTCGTATCAAAGAGCGTCTTAACTAAGATTCGCTTTCGCGACATCCTGACAAAAAGGGCTGGCCTCAGGGCCGGCCCTTTTTTTATCTTTGTTGTAACCATCGTGATGTAAATCATTTACAATACGCCCTCTATTCGGAGGGGCGGTGGTCAGTAACAGTTTTCAGCAAACGACACCTAAACGGCGAGCCGCCTGGCTGGCGCTGTTGGCGATCCTGCTGATCGTGGTGGCCCCCCTGATCTCCGTCTCCCTGCAAAAAGACCCTATGAGCGCCATGCCCGGCATGCACCACGCCATGATGATGGACAGCTCGCCAGCGAGTATGGCGCAGATGCCCGGCCACGATATGGCGATGATGCACAGCACAGACGGTGCTACGCCTACCGGACACGAACTGCCGCTGGACCATGCCGAAGCCTGTGGCTATTGCGTGCTGTTAGCCCATGTCCCAGGGCTGATTTTCGCGCTGGCGCTGTTCGTCGCCATGCTCCTGCGGCGCATTCTCCTGCCGGCTTCTCGCCCGGTATTAAAACACTGGCGCTACTTTCCCTGGCTCTACCCCGAAACCCGCGCCCCGCCGCGGCTGTCTGCTTTTTCCCTTTCATAAAAATCAATCTGCGCACCGCGCAACGACCTCTTTTGCTTTAAAAAAGGAAAAGTATGACAACCTGCACCTCGCGCGCGGCATGGCTGAACCTGCTGCGTCGCCTCCATTTCTATATCGGGCTGTTTATCGGACCGTTTATCTTTGTCGCAGCCCTGACCGGTACGCTTTATGTGGCGACGCCGCAACTGGAAAACTGGCTCTATCACGATGCGCTGTATGGCCTTCCCGAAGGCACCCCGCAGCCGCTCAGCGCCCAGATTGCGCTGGCAGAAGAAGCGACCCAGGGTAATCTGCGGCTGCTGGCGGTGCGTCCGGCCCCCGTGGTGGGCGAGACCACCCGCATTATGTTTGCCGATCCGCGTCTCGGGGAGTCGGAATCCCGGGCCATTTTTGTCGATCCGATCGCGCTGCGGGTGAAGGGCGATATGACGGTCTACGGCACCAGCGGCATCCTGCCGCTGCGTCAGTGGATTGACTATGCGCATCGTTCGCTGCTGTTGGGCGACAGCGGGCGGCTCTACAGCGAACTGGCTGCCTCATGGATGTGGGTGGCCGCGCTGGGGGGCATTGCCCTGTGGGCGATGACGCGTCCAAAACGGCGGATCAATAACGCCCTGCAGAATCATCGTCGGCTGCACGTGACGCTGGGCTGGAGTTTACTGCTGGGCATGCTGCTCTTCTCCGCCACCGGCCTGACCTGGTCGCAATGGGCCGGCGGCAATGTGGATAAAATGCGGGCGGCTTTCGGCTGGTGGACGCCGCAGGTCAATACCCTGCTGCACGGTGAGGCACCGATGGCACACGATCCCCATGCCGGGCATCACAGGGAGGCGATGGCCATGACCCAGCATCAGCCAGCGCAGTTTGACCGGGCTCTGGCGGTGGCCCGTCAGGCGGGGCTGAACGCCAGCCGGCTGGAGATCCGTCCCCCGGTATCAGACGGACGCGCCTGGACGGTGAATGAGATCGACCGCCGCTGGCCGACGCAGGTGGATGCGGTAGCGATCGATGGCGCCACGATGGAGGTGGTGGATCGCACCCATTTTGCCGACTTTCCTCTGATGGCGAAACTTACCCGCTGGGGCGTCGATTTCCATATGGGGATCCTCTTCGGTCTGGCGAATCAACTGCTGCTGGTGGGGTTTGGCTGTGCGCTGTGCGTAACCATCGCCGTGGGGTACCGGCTGTGGTGGATGCGCCGTCCGCCTCAGGCCGTCTGGGATCCGGCGCATTCGCTGCTGCGGGCGTGGCTGTCGCTCGCCTGGCCTGCCCGTGGGCTGGTGCTGGGGATAGCGTTAGCCCTGGGTCTGGCCATGCCATTGATGGGCATCAGCCTGGTGTTGTTCATTGCCGTTGACTACCTGCGCTGGCGCGCGGCAACGGCAATGAGGATGGCGAAGTCCAGCGATTAAGCGGACGTTTACGGCGTGCTGATGACCACCGTGACCCGGCGGTTTTCAGCGCGCCCGGCCGCGGTGTCGTTGCTGGCGATCGGGTATTTTTTGCCAAGGCCGCGGGTGACTAAATTACTGCGCGGGATATGGGCGCCTTCCGCCCAGGCATCGGCTACGCTGTTGGCCCGCTTAAGCGACAGGGCTTCGTTATAGCTATCCTCACCATAATTATCGGTGTGGCCTTCAAGGCGGCTATGCGTTATCCCGGTTGTCGCCAGCCGCGAGGCCATTTGGGTGATCTGCTGGCGGCTGTCGGGACGTAGTCGGTAGTCATTCTTGTCAAACAGGATGCTATCGGATAAGCCCAGGGACCAATCGCCATTGCTTTCAGTGAAACCGTAAGATTTCATCGCCGCCACCTGCTCGGGGGTAAATTTTCCCTGAGGAGCCTGGCAACCTGTCAAAAGCGCCGCCGCCATCAGGGCGGGGGCGAAATATTTCGTGATCATAATGCGTCCTTTATTATTTCAGCGTCTGCTGGATACGTTGGTTTTTCATCCGATACATATTCTGATCGGCAAGTTCTTGCAGTGATTCCGCAGTGGTGTGCTCCCACGCCAGGGCATAACCGACGCTCAGCGAGAGCGTGGCGCTATGGCCATTGTGCAGATTGAATGGCGGAAGAAATTGTTCCGACAGCGCCTGGCACAGGGCCTGGACTTCTGCTTCCGAGCGCACCTCGCGCAGCAGAACGGCAAACTCATCGCCGCCGAGACGCCACGCCAGATGGCGTTTACCGGCGAAAGTCATCAGGCGGCTGGCGACTTCCATCAGCACTTTATCGCCCGCCGCATGTCCCCAGTTGTCATTGATCAATTTGAAGTTATCGCCATCGAGAAACAGTAACGCTGAGGTCTGGTGATCCACTTCATTTTTCATCAGCTCGGCAAGCGCGTTGCGAAAGGCGGCGCGGTTAGCCAGGCCGGTCAACGGATCGTGTAACGAGCTGCGCAACAGCTGAGCATTTTTGGCCTGCAGCTGGCGCTGCCAGTCCTCCATCTCCCCCAGCAGACTGTTAAAGTCCTGGGCAAACAGATGGAACTCCTCGATACGCTCCTCCGGCACCCGCCGGGAGAAGTGGCGGTTTTCGCGAATATCATGCACGACCTCGGTGATGCTCTGCAGGGCGGCGACGATCCCCCGGTGCAGGGAGTGGGTCAGCAGCAGGCCGATAAACGAGGCGAGCAGAATGCTGCCTGTCAGTACCAGAATCGAGATGCCCAGAAAGTGGCTAATTAGTTCATCAAGCGCGGTTAGTCGCAGCTCGCCGATTTGTTTGCCCTGGTGCCAGATGGGCTGCACCGTGGGCTCCGGAAACAGCCATTTACTGATAAGGCCGCTCACTTGTTCTTTGTTGGCCAGCGGTTCGTGGCGCCATGCGGCGAAGGGCTGCTTCTGGCCGTTGAGCACGATTGCCTGGGAAATCTGCCCTTGCTTCCCCAGCGAAGCGAGGGTCTCCTCTGCTGCCGCGCTGTCGCCAAACACCAGGGCGGCTTCGAGACTGCGGCCCATGGTCGCGGCAGTGAGCTCAAGGTTTTTCTGCGCGTACTGCTTGAGCGTGAAGATAGAGGCCGTGCTCAGCAGCAGCCAGACCAGCGTCATGGAAATCACCACGCTTATCACGCTAATGCGACGCAGCGCGCGTTTGAACGTCGGGCGCGATGTCTGTGAAAAGTCCTTATTCATGTGGTTTCTTCCGGGCAAGCATCAGGACGTCCGGGTTAACCCGAACCCCGCTGTGCGTCAGAACGTCCAGATTAACGGAGAAGCGGACCCTGTCGTCGTTGATGATCAGGCAAAACGCGCTACCAATTGAGCAATCCGTATTTTGTTCTGCGATGAGTAACAGCGGCCTCGAGCCATAGCGGCGAGTTAATTCCGACTGTTGGGTCGGCGATTCGCTGCCAAAATAAAAACCATCGCAGGTTGTTTTTAACGCTTCTTCACTATTACGTACTATCACCGGTTGATAGGGCAATGCATCCGGATCTTCATGAGCCAGGCTATGGGTGAAGCGTGATGAGGCAAAAATGCACAGCTTCGGCGCCCCTGTTAATGACGGCCAACGGGTATAGGTCACGATCCCGGAAACAATCGCGCGAACATGTTCTGAAGGTCCGGCAGCAAAAACAGGAGATACCGCGATGAGAAAAAATACAGTCAATAAAAGACGGTGTAATACTGTCATTAACGCTTCCGTCAAATTCGCCCTGGCGCGGGAAAAGCCGCTGCCGATGCCCGGCGAAGAATATCACTGATAGCAAAACCCGTCATTAGATGCGCCCTTTGCTTTGGGACAAATCTCACCAGGATTTTTCGTAATGCCGATGGCTCTGATGAGCCATTTTGGCGCGATTTCGCTATGTGTAAATATTTTTGTACGTTTAACGCCGTGGTAAGTGCCAATTAATTTATTTGTGTAAAGTAAAATTTACGGAATATGGATTGAATTCTTTACTTTGTATGGTATCGTTACGTCATGCCCGCTGAGGCAACCCCTATCGCAAACGAGCTACACAGGATCGCAATCATGCAAAAAGACGCGCTGAATAACGTACATATTACCGACGAACATGTGTTAATGACCCCGGAGCAACTGAAGGCGGAATTCCCCCTGAGCGTTGAACAGGAAGCGCAGATCGCGCACGCCCGTGAAACCATCTCCGATATCATCGCCGGCCGCGATCCGCGCCTGCTGGTGGTTTGCGGTCCTTGCTCCATTCACGATCCGGAAGCTGCGATCGAATATGCTCGTCGGTTTAAAGCCCTTGCCGCAGAGGTCAGCGATAGCCTCTATCTGGTGATGCGCGTCTATTTTGAAAAACCCCGTACTACCGTCGGCTGGAAGGGGCTGATTAACGACCCGCATATGGATGGTTCGTTTGATGTTGAAGGCGGCCTGAAGATTGCGCGTCGTCTGCTGGTCGAGCTCGTGAATATGGGACTGCCGCTGGCGACGGAAGCGCTGGATCCCAACAGCCCGCAGTACCTTGGGGATCTGTTCAGCTGGTCCGCCATCGGCGCGCGAACCACGGAATCTCAGACGCACCGCGAAATGGCCTCTGGTCTTTCCATGCCGGTAGGCTTTAAAAATGGCACCGACGGCAGCCTGGCCACGGCCATCAACGCCATGCGCGCCGCGGCGATGCCGCACCGTTTCGTCGGTATCAACCAGGCCGGGCAGGTCTGCCTGCTGCAAACGCAGGGTAACCCGAACGGCCATGTGATCCTCCGCGGCGGTAAGGCGCCAAACTACGGTCCGGACGATGTGGCGAAATGCGAAAAAGAGATGGCGCAGGCGGGACTGAAGCCGTCGCTGATGGTAGATTGCAGTCATGGGAACTCCAATAAAGATTTCCGCCGCCAGCCGGCCGTGGCTGAATCCGTTGTCGCGCAGATTAAAGATGGCAATCGCTCCATTATCGGCCTGATGATTGAGAGTAATATCCACGAGGGCAATCAGTCCTCTGAACAGCCGCGTGAGGCGATGAAATACGGCGTTTCGGTAACGGATGCCTGCATCAGCTGGGAAACCACCGATGCGCTACTGCGTGAACTGGATAAGGATCTCCGCGGCCACCTGGCGGCCCGTTTGGTGTAAGAGGAAAGTATGGTTGCTGAACTGACCGCGTTACGCGATCAAATTGATGAAGTAGATAAAGCGTTGCTTAGCCTGCTGGCTAAGCGCCTGGAACTGGTGGCCGAAGTCGGCGAGGTGAAGAGCCAGTATGGCCTGCCGATTTACGTCCCGGAACGCGAGGCGGCGATGCTCGCCTCCCGGCGAGAAGAGGCGGCTGCGCTCGGCGTTCCGCCGGATCTGATCGAGGACGTTCTGCGTCGCGTGATGCGCGAATCCTATTCCAGCGAAAACGACAAAGGCTTCAAAACCCTTTACCCGAATCTGCGGCCGGTAGTGATCGTCGGCGGCGGCGGGCAGATGGGGCGTCTGTTTGAGAAGATGTTAACGCTGTCCGGCTACCAGGTGCGCATTCTGGAAAAAGAGGACTGGGCGCGGGCGACGGATATCGTCGCCGATGCCGGCATGGTCATTGTCAGCGTGCCGATTCACACCACCGTGGAGACGATCGCCAGGCTGCCGCCGCTGCCGGCGGATTGCATTCTGGTCGACCTTGCCTCGGTTAAAGCAGAGCCGCTGCAGGCGATGCTGGCGGCGCATCAGGGCCCGGTACTCGGCCTGCACCCGATGTTCGGTCCGGACAGCGGCAGCCTTGCCAAGCAGGTGGTGGTCTACTGTGATGGCCGCCAGCCAGAGGCCTATCAGTGGTTCCTCGAGCAAATTCAGGTCTGGGGCGCGCGCCTGCATCGCATCAGCGCGGTGGAGCACGATCAGAACATGGCCTTTATTCAGGCGTTGCGCCACTTTGCCACCTTCGCCTATGGGCTGCATCTGGCGGAAGAGAATGTGCGCCTTGAGCAGTTGCTGGCGCTCTCGTCACCCATTTACCGGCTGGAGCTGGCGATGGTGGGCCGTCTGTTTGCCCAGGATCCGCAGCTCTACGCCGACATTATTATGTCTTCGGAAAACAACCTGGCGCTGATTAAGCGCTACTACCAGCGGTTTGGCGAGGCGATCGGTCTGCTGGAGCAGGGCGATAAGCAGGCGTTTATCGATAGCTTCCGTAAAGTCGAACACTGGTTTGGCGATTACGCGCAGCGTTTCCAGAGCGAGAGCCGCACGCTGCTGCGTCAGGCGAACGATAATCGGCAGTAAAGCGAAAAAGGTGTATACAATAAAGCCAGCGACCGCTGGCTTTTTTTATAGGGATGACAACGATGGCTGAACCACAACCGCTGTTTGACTACACCGGATACCTGCCGGAATGCCCGACCTGGAGCGAGGCAGAGCAGGCTCTCTACTGGGCCGATATTATGGAATGTGAAATTCACCGCTACGATACCCGCAGCGGCGAACACCAGGTGCTGCAATTTCCGGAGGAGGTCGGCTGTTTTTCCTTGCGCGAGAAGGGTGGGTTTATCGTTGCATTGCGCAGCGGTATCTGGCTGACCGACGCCCACGGTCTGCTACGGCGTAAAGTCTGCGATAACCCGAGCAATCCGGAACTGGCGCGGTTTAACGATGGCGGGACCGATCGCGATGGGCGCTTTTATGCCGGCACCTTCTGGGGCCCGGGGGATTATAACGGCGCGCTGCTGATGCGGGTCGATAACGACCTGAAGCCGACGGTGATCCAGTGTGACATCCATGGCGCCAACGGTCTGGCGTTTAGCGCCGACCGGCGCTGGATGTATACCTCCGATACGCCGAACGCCGTGATCTACCGTACGCCGCTGGATGAGCAGGGTGAGCCTGGCCGGCGCGAAGTCTTTCGCCGTTTTCAGCCTGGCGAAGGGATACCGGACGGGGCGGCGATTGACGTGGAGGGGTGTTACTGGAGCGCAATGTTTGACGGCTGGCGGATCGCCCGTTTCTCTCCGCAGGGTGAGGAGCTGGAGTCCTACCCGATGCCGGTACGTTGCCCGACGATGGTCTGCTTTGGCGGGGCAGATATGCAAACGCTCTACATCACCACCACCCGGGAAAACATGGAGGACGATGAGCTGGCGCAGTATCCGCTGTCCGGCGCCATCTTCACCCTGCCGGTGGCGGTGGCAGGGATGAAGAAATTACCGTTCCGCGAACGTTAAACCGGATCCACCGGCACGACGTTTTCGCTGGGGTAGCAACCGAGAACCTTCATGGAGCGGGTGATCTCCGCCAGCTCCTTCAGCGCCTTGCGCATGGGCAGCGAGTCCAGGTTTGCCTGAATATCAAGATAAAACATCTCTTCCCACGGATTGCCATGGATGGGGCGCGATTCCAGTTTGGTCATGATCAGATTGTGATTGCGCAGCACCAGTAAGGCTTCCACCAGGGCACCCGCCTGCTGACCGGTCGCCATTAACAGCGTGGTCTTCGCCGGAACCTGATCGGAGACGTTCACCGCTTTGCGCGCCAGAACGAGGAAGCGCGTAATATTCTGCGTCTGGTTGGCCTGGCAGTGCTCCAGCACCTGCAGACCGTACAGAGCGCCGCCCGCTTCGCTGCCCAGCGCCGCGACGGTCGGGGCGTTCGCCTGCGCGACTTTTTCCATTGCCGCTGAGGTGCTCTCGGTATATTCAATCTTCCAGTGCGGGTAGCGACTCAGATACTGGCTACACTGCTGGAACGGTTGCGGATGGCTGTAGACGGTCTGAATTTTATCGGCATCCGTCGAGGTGCTGACCAGTACGCAATGATCGATAGGGATCGTCAGCTCGCCTACGATCGACAGGCTGGTGTGCTGCAGCAGATCGTAGACATCGTTGATCCCGCCGGAGCTGGTGTTTTCAATCGGCACTACGGCGTAATCGGCCTGGCCGGTTTCCACCTGATTAAAAATATCGGCGAACTTCGCGCAGCCGCTTTCAATAAACTGCTCAAAGTGGCGAGCTGCGTACTGACGCGCCGCCAGATGCGAATAAGAGCCTTTGGGACCGAGGAACGCCACGCGAGCCGAATGCGGGTTAATTTTATTCAAATGCTGCTGCAGCAGGGTTTGCTGGGTCAGTACAGAGTCTTCGATAATCAGCTGGAACAGGCGGGTGATGTAATGAGCGTCCAGATTATGGCGCTTGCCGAGGGTCATCAGACGCTCCAGCAGATCGCGTTCGCGGTCAATATCACGCACCGGGCGATGGGAGGCCAGTTTGGCTTTACCAACCTCAACAGCCAGCCCGCGACGCTCCGCCAGCAGAGCAAGCAGTTTCTCATCCAGCGCGCTTATCTTGTCGCGCAGCGCCAGTAATGGGTTTTCCTCGGTCATAGATGTTGCCTTTGTTGTTATCCAATAAAAAAGGCCTCCCGGGTGGGAGGCCTTATTGTTCGTCTTCGCATTCTTTCTTATACGACGAATTGCCTCCCGGTCAGGGGAAGGTAAAAAAGAATGCGAAGAAGAACGGGACGAGTTTCATGATGAATTCCTTTAAGTAGTGGGGATTACAGTACCTGTACTGTTTTCACTCTGTCAATAAAAAACGCGCCCGAAGGCGCGTGGCATGACACAACTTAAGTTAAGGATTACTCTTCTTCTTCCACAAAGCCTGCCTCTTTCACCGACGTCGCGGCGCGGCGGGCTTCCCCTTTGTGTTGCACTTTATTGAGCTGCCGTTCCAGCTTGTTGATCAATTCGTTAATGGCGGCGTACATATCTTCATGATGCGCACTGGCAACCAGATGGCCGTTTGGCGTGTTGATGGTTGCATCAGCGATAAAACCCTGCGGCTCCTTAGACAGAATGATGTGCGGGTTAATTAAATGAGTTTGCCACTTATCCAGTTTGGCGAGACGGTCTGCGACATGCTGGCGGATTGCCGGAGTAATTTCCATTTGTTTACTGGTAATGTTCATTGTCATAAATTTTACCTCTTGTCTTTCCCGTCTTGGTGAATCCAGCATACCTTTCCTAATGTCAAAATGTGTGATCTAAATCACGTTTTATTGTCACTTTTTGTCAACGAATTCATTTTGTGAGACAGGGCAGGAAGAAGTGAGATTTTACTTGTCGAACCTGCCAAAGCAGGCCATATTTGATGAGTTAACTCGACGCTAAACCGCTTCAGCTAACCAGGATAACGAATAAAAAAACGGCAGCCAGTGGCTGCCGTTTGCGATCCATGAGTCAGGCTCAGGTGTTCTTACTGTTCGCGGCGATAATCTTCGCGACTTTGTCCGCTTGAGCATTCATCTGCATTTGACGATAGGCATTTTCCATCTTCGGCAGGGCATCGCGGGTGGCCTGGGTATCCGGATAGTTACGCATCATACCTTCCACGCGGTTAACGACGGCAACCCATGCGCCGCGGTCGGTGTAGTAATCCACCACCGACAGCTCATACTTCGCCAGGCGATCTTTCAGGAATACCATGCGCTTATAGGCGTCCGTGGCATACTGGCTGTTCGGGTAGCCGCGTACCAGTTTGGAGAAGTCATTGAAGGCATCGCGCGCGTGCTGCGGATCGCGGTCGGAACGATCGACGCCGAAGAAGCCCTGCAGGGCGCTGTCATCCAGAGCCATGTTGGTCAGGCCGCGCATATAGATGACGTAGTCGATGTTCGGATGGGTGGGATTCAAGCGCATGAAGCGATCGATGGCCGCTTGAGCCAGCGGCAGATCGGCGTTTTTGTAATACGCATAAATCAGATCCAGCTGTACCTGTTGGGAATAAGGGCCGAATGGATAACGGTTATCCAACGCTTCCAGTTGCGTTATCGCCTGTTTCCAGTTACCGTCCTGCAGTTTTTGCTGGGCGGTCGCGTAGATTTCATTCGGCGGATTATCAGGCACCTCTTCCTTAGAGCCGGAGCAACCCACCAAAGCCAGGCTCAGTGTGGCGGCTGCCACCAGGTATTTCATGCGCGTCATGACGTTTTGACTTCCTCAAAATGTTTATGCGGGAGAATCTCTGTTCCTGCTCCCGATTAAGACCAGCTACAATAGCACACTATATTAAACGGCAAAGCCGTAAAACCCAACGTTAAACGAAGAAGCTGTATATGGCACAACGAGTACAACTCACCGCAACGGTGACCGAAAATCAACTCGGTCAACGCTTAGATCAGGCTTTGGCCGAATTGTTCCCTGATTATTCGCGATCGCGGATAAAAGAATGGATCCTCGACCAACGCGTATTAGTCAATGGCACCATTGGCGATAAACCGAAAGAAAAAGTGCTGGGGGGAGAACGCATCGCTATCGATGTGGAAATCGAAGAAGAGGCGCGCTTCCAGCCGCAGGATATTCCGCTCAATATCGTTTACGAAGATGATGACATCATCGTGATCAACAAACCGCGCGATCTGGTTGTACATCCTGGTGCGGGCAACCCTGACGGTACTGTGCTGAATGCGCTGCTGCACTACTATCCGCCTATTGCCGATGTGCCGCGTGCGGGTATCGTCCACCGTCTGGATAAAGACACCACCGGTCTGATGGTGGTGGCGAAAACCATTCCAGCGCAAACCCGGCTGGTGGAGTCGCTGCAGCTGCGCGAGATCACCCGTGAATACGAAGCGGTGGCGATCGGTCATATGACCGCTGGCGGTACGGTTGAAGAACCGATCAGCCGTCATCCGACCAAGCGTACCCATATGGCGGTGCACCCGATGGGCAAACCGGCGGTGACCCACTACCGCATTATGGAACATTTCCGCATCCATACCCGCCTGCGCCTGCGTCTGGAAACCGGTCGTACGCATCAGATCCGCGTGCATATGTCGCATATCACCCATCCGCTGGTAGGCGACCAGGTGTATGGCGGCCGCCCGCGTCCGCCGAAGGGGGCGTCGGAGGAGTTCATCACCGCGCTGCGTAAATTCGACCGCCAGGCGCTGCACGCCACCATGCTACGTCTGTACCACCCGATTACCGGCATTGAAATGGAGTGGCACGCGCCCATCCCACAAGATATGGTCGAGCTCATCGAGGCGATGCGCGCCGATTTTGAAGCCCATAAGGACGATATTGACTGGTTATGACTAAACTGATTGTACCGCAGTGGCCAATGCCCGGCAGCGTGGCGGCCTGTAGTTCTACCCGCATCGGCGGCGTGAGTCTGCCGCCCTATGACTCGCTCAACCTGGGCGCCCATTGCGGCGACAATCTGCAGCATGTCGAAGAAAACCGGCGGAGGATGTTTGCCGCCGGCGGCTTACCGTCTTACCCGGTTTGGCTGGAGCAGGTTCATGGTACCGATGTGCTCACGCTGGACGGCGGACCCTATCCGTCGAAACGCGCGGATGCCTCTTATAGCCGTACGCCAGGGACTGTCTGCGCGGTGATGACCGCTGACTGCCTGCCGGTCCTGTTCTGTAACCGCGCCGGTACCGAAGTCGCCGCGGCGCATGCGGGATGGCGCGGCTTATGTGAAGGGGTTCTGGAAGAGACGGTCGCCCGTTTCGCCGATAAAGCCGAAAACATTATGGCGTGGCTGGGACCCGCCATCGGTCCGCAGGCGTTTGAGGTGGGCCCAGAAGTTCGCGACGCTTTTATGGCTAAGGATGAGAATGCGCATCAGGCTTTTCGTCCGGCAGGCGAAAAATATTTTGCTGATATCTACCAGCTGGCTCGGCAGCGCCTGGCAAACGTCGGCGTTGAGCAGATTTTCGGCGGCGATCGCTGCACGCTAAGCGAAAAGGATGATTTTTTCTCTTACCGGCGCGACAAGACCACCGGTCGTATGGCAAGTTTCATTTGGCTGATATAACCTAGAGAATCAAGACGATCCAGAAGGCAAACTTATTTTTCGCATAGTTCAGGTCTTTAACCTTGAATAATTGAGGGATGACCTCATTTAATCTCCAGTAGCAAATTTGACCTGTTATGGGAGGAGTTATGCGTCTGGATCGTCTTACCAATAAATTCCAGCTTGCTCTTGCCGATGCCCAGTCGCTTGCACTCGGGCACGACAACCAATTCATCGAACCTCTTCATTTAATGAGCGCCTTGCTGAATCAGGAAGGGGGATCGGTACGTCCTTTATTAACCTCGGCGGGCGTGAATGCCGGGAAACTGCGCACTGACATCGAACAGGCTCTGAGTCGTTTACCGCAGGTGGAAGGCACCGGCGGCGATGTGCAACCTTCTCAGGATTTAGTGCGGATCCTGAACCTTTGCGACAAGCTGGCGCAAAAGAAAAAGGACAACTTTATATCGTCAGAACTGTTTGTTCTGGCGGCGCTTGAATCACGCGGTACGCTGACCGACCTTTTAAAATCCGCCGGAGCAACAACCGCCAACGTGACTCAGGCGATTGAACAAATGCGCGGAGGTGAAAGCGTGAACGATCAGGGTGCCGAAGACCAACGTCAGGCATTGAAGAAATTTACCGTCGATCTCACCGAGCGTGCCGAACAGGGCAAGCTGGACCCGGTTATCGGCCGTGATGAAGAGATCCGCCGTACCATTCAGGTACTGCAGCGCCGTACCAAAAACAATCCGGTGCTGATTGGTGAACCCGGGGTGGGTAAAACCGCTATCGTCGAAGGCCTGGCGCAGCGTATCGTCAACGGCGAAGTGCCGGAAGGGCTGAAAGGCCGCCGGGTGCTGGCGCTGGATATGGGCGCGCTGGTGGCCGGGGCGAAATACCGCGGTGAGTTTGAAGAGCGTCTGAAAGGCGTGCTGACCGACCTGTCGAAACAGGAAGGCAACGTCATTCTGTTTATCGACGAACTGCATACCATGGTTGGCGCTGGTAAAGCCGACGGCGCGATGGACGCGGGCAACATGCTGAAGCCGGCGCTGGCGCGTGGTGAACTGCACTGCGTCGGGGCGACGACGCTTGACGAATACCGTCAGTACATTGAAAAAGACGCTGCGCTGGAGCGCCGCTTCCAGAAGGTGTTCGTCGCCGAGCCGTCGGTAGAAGATACCATCGCTATTCTGCGCGGTCTGAAAGAACGTTATGAACTGCACCACCATGTGCAGATCACCGACCCGGCTATCGTGGCGGCGGCGACCTTGTCGCATCGCTACATTGCCGACCGGCAGCTGCCGGATAAAGCCATCGACCTTATCGATGAGGCGGCGTCCAGCATCCGTATGCAGATCGACTCGAAGCCGGAAGAGCTGGACCGTCTCGATCGCCGCATCATCCAGTTGAAACTGGAGCAGCAGGCGCTGAAGAAAGAGTCTGATGAGGCGAGTCTGAAGCGTCTTGATATGCTCAACGAGGAGCTGGCGGATAAAGAACGGCAGTACTCGGTGCTGGAAGAAGAGTGGAAAGCGGAAAAAGCGTCCCTCTCCGGCACCCAGACCATCAAAGCCGAGCTGGAGCAGGCGAAAATCGCCATCGAACAGGCGCGTCGCGTCGGTGACCTGGCGCGGATGTCCGAGCTGCAGTACGGCAAAATTCCGGAACTGGAGAAACAGCTGGCGGCAGCCACTCAGTCCGAAGGAAAAACCATGCGTCTGCTGCGTAATAAAGTGACGGATGCTGAAATCGCCGAAGTGCTGGCCCGCTGGACCGGTATCCCGGTCTCCCGCATGATGGAAAGCGAGCGTGACAAACTGCTGCGTATGGAGCAGAAACTGCATCATCGGGTGATTGGTCAGGATGAGGCGGTTGAAGCAGTATCTAACGCTATTCGCCGTAGCCGTGCCGGGCTGTCCGATCCGAACCGGCCGATTGGTTCATTCCTGTTCCTCGGTCCGACCGGGGTCGGTAAAACCGAGCTGTGTAAAACGCTGGCTAACTTTATGTTCGACAGCGACGACGCAATGGTGCGTATCGATATGTCCGAATTTATGGAGAAACACTCCGTCTCGCGTCTGGTCGGTGCGCCTCCGGGATACGTCGGTTATGAAGAGGGCGGTTACCTGACCGAGGCGGTGCGCCGTCGTCCTTATTCCGTCATCCTGCTGGATGAAGTGGAAAAAGCGCACCCGGATGTGTTCAACATTCTGCTGCAGGTACTCGACGACGGGCGCCTCACCGATGGCCAGGGGAGAACGGTCGACTTCCGTAACACGGTGGTCATCATGACCTCGAACCTCGGTTCCGATTTGATTCAGGAACGGTTCGGCGAGCTGGATTACGGACATATGAAGGACCTGGTGCTGGGGGTTGTCAGCCAGAACTTCCGTCCGGAGTTCATCAACCGTATCGATGAAGTGGTGGTCTTCCATCCGCTGGGTGAGAAACACATTGCTTCTATTGCCCAGATCCAGCTGCAGCGTCTGTATAAACGTCTGGAAGAGCGCGGATATGAAGTGCGGATGTCCGATGAGGCGTTGAAGTTACTAAGCGCCAACGGATACGATCCGGTATACGGCGCGCGGCCACTGAAACGCGCTATTCAGCAGCAGATTGAGAACCCGTTGGCCCAGCAGATACTTTCCGGTGAGCTGATTCCGGGTAAAACCGTCGAGCTGGTAGTGAAAGACGACCGTATCGTGGCAGTGCAGTAAGTCACAAAACGACAAAAACGGGCCCAGCGGGCTCGTTTTTGTTTAAAAACCAGGCAAGAATTAAAGCTCAACACCTGATTTGGTTGAAAAGTGAGCGGTTGAATTCTTTTTTTGAATTTATCCTTGTCACTTCAGAATTACCCCCTATAATGCGCCTCCACTGACACGGAACAACGGCAAGCAAGCCGCCGGGGCAGCAGGATTCAACGGCGAAAGATAACGTTGAAGCCGACAGAGAAAAGCAAAATAAGCGCTTGACTCTGAATGAGGAAAACGTATTATACGGGACCTCGCGACAGAGCGCTAAAGCGCGTCGCAACTGCTCTTTAACAATTTATCAGACAATCTGTGTGGGCACTCAAAGTGGCATGGATTCTTAATGTCTTCGGACAATAAATGAATACCAAGTCTCAAGAGTGAACACGTAATTCATTACGAAGTTTAATTCTTTGAGCATCAAACTTAAATTGAAGAGTTTGATCATGGCTCAGATTGAACGCTGGCGGCAGGCCTAACACATGCAAGTCGAGCGGTAGCACAGAGAGCTTGCTCTCGGGTGACGAGCGGCGGACGGGTGAGTAATGTCTGGGAAACTGCCTGATGGAGGGGGATAACTACTGGAAACGGTAGCTAATACCGCATAATGTCGCAAGACCAAAGTGGGGGACCTTCGGGCCTCATGCCATCAGATGTGCCCAGATGGGATTAGCTAGTAGGTGGGGTAACGGCTCACCTAGGCGACGATCCCTAGCTGGTCTGAGAGGATGACCAGCCACACTGGAACTGAGACACGGTCCAGACTCCTACGGGAGGCAGCAGTGGGGAATATTGCACAATGGGCGCAAGCCTGATGCAGCCATGCCGCGTGTATGAAGAAGGCCTTCGGGTTGTAAAGTACTTTCAGCGGGGAGGAAGGCGATAAGGTTAATAACCTTGTCGATTGACGTTACCCGCAGAAGAAGCACCGGCTAACTCCGTGCCAGCAGCCGCGGTAATACGGAGGGTGCAAGCGTTAATCGGAATTACTGGGCGTAAAGCGCACGCAGGCGGTCTGTCAAGTCGGATGTGAAATCCCCGGGCTCAACCTGGGAACTGCATTCGAAACTGGCAGGCTAGAGTCTTGTAGAGGGGGGTAGAATTCCAGGTGTAGCGGTGAAATGCGTAGAGATCTGGAGGAATACCGGTGGCGAAGGCGGCCCCCTGGACAAAGACTGACGCTCAGGTGCGAAAGCGTGGGGAGCAAACAGGATTAGATACCCTGGTAGTCCACGCCGTAAACGATGTCGATTTGGAGGTTGTGCCCTTGAGGCGTGGCTTCCGGAGCTAACGCGTTAAATCGACCGCCTGGGGAGTACGGCCGCAAGGTTAAAACTCAAATGAATTGACGGGGGCCCGCACAAGCGGTGGAGCATGTGGTTTAATTCGATGCAACGCGAAGAACCTTACCTGGTCTTGACATCCACAGAACTTGCCAGAGATGGCTTGGTGCCTTCGGGAACTGTGAGACAGGTGCTGCATGGCTGTCGTCAGCTCGTGTTGTGAAATGTTGGGTTAAGTCCCGCAACGAGCGCAACCCTTATCCTTTGTTGCCAGCGGTCCGGCCGGGAACTCAAAGGAGACTGCCAGTGATAAACTGGAGGAAGGTGGGGATGACGTCAAGTCATCATGGCCCTTACGACCAGGGCTACACACGTGCTACAATGGCATATACAAAGAGAAGCGACCTCGCGAGAGCAAGCGGACCTCATAAAGTATGTCGTAGTCCGGATTGGAGTCTGCAACTCGACTCCATGAAGTCGGAATCGCTAGTAATCGTAGATCAGAATGCTACGGTGAATACGTTCCCGGGCCTTGTACACACCGCCCGTCACACCATGGGAGTGGGTTGCAAAAGAAGTAGGTAGCTTAACCTTCGGGAGGGCGCTTACCACTTTGTGATTCATGACTGGGGTGAAGTCGTAACAAGGTAACCGTAGGGGAACCTGCGGTTGGATCACCTCCTTACCTTAAAGAAGCGTACTTTGAAGTGCTCACACAGATTGTCTGATAGAAAGTGAAAAGCAAGGCGTCTTGCGAAGCAGACTGATACGTCCCCTTCGTCTAGAGGCCCAGGACACCGCCCTTTCACGGCGGTAACAGGGGTTCGAATCCCCTAGGGGACGCCACTTGCTGGTTTGTGAGTGAAAGTCACCTGCCTTAATATCTCAAAACTCATCTTCGGGTGATGTTTGAGATATTTGCTCTTTAAAAATCTGGATCAAGCTGAAAATTGAAACACTGAACAACGAGAGTTGTTCGTGAGTCTCTCAAATTTTCGCAACACGATGATGGATCGCAAGAAACATCTTCGGGTTGTGAGGTTAAGCGACTAAGCGTACACGGTGGATGCCCTGGCAGTCAGAGGCGATGAAGGACGTGCTAATCTGCGATAAGCGTCGGTGAGGTGATATGAACCGTTATAACCGGCGATTTCCGAATGGGGAAACCCAGTGTGTTTCGACACACTATCATTAACTGAATCCATAGGTTAATGAGGCGAACCGGGGGAACTGAAACATCTAAGTACCCCGAGGAAAAGAAATCAACCGAGATTCCCCCAGTAGCGGCGAGCGAACGGGGAGGAGCCCAGAGCCTGAATCAGTGTGTGTGTTAGTGGAAGCGTCTGGAAAGGCGCGCGATACAGGGTGACAGCCCCGTACACAAAAATGCACATGCTGTGAGCTCGAAGAGTAGGGCGGGACACGTGGTATCCTGTCTGAATATGGGGGGACCATCCTCCAAGGCTAAATACTCCTGACTGACCGATAGTGAACCAGTACCGTGAGGGAAAGGCGAAAAGAACCCCGGCGAGGGGAGTGAAAAAGAACCTGAAACCGTGTACGTACAAGCAGTGGGAGCACCTTCGTGGTGTGACTGCGTACCTTTTGTATAATGGGTCAGCGACTTATATTCTGTAGCAAGGTTAACCGTATAGGGGAGCCGCAGGGAAACCGAGTCTTAACTGGGCGTTAAGTTGCAGGGTATAGACCCGAAACCCGGTGATCTAGCCATGGGCAGGTTGAAGGTTGGGTAACACTAACTGGAGGACCGAACCGACTAATGTTGAAAAATTAGCGGATGACTTGTGGCTGGGGGTGAAAGGCCAATCAAACCGGGAGATAGCTGGTTCTCCCCGAAAGCTATTTAGGTAGCGCCTCGTGAACTCATCTTCGGGGGTAGAGCACTGTTTCGGCTAGGGGGTCATCCCGACTTACCAACCCGATGCAAACTACGAATACCGAAGAATGTTATCACGGGAGACACACGGCGGGTGCTAACGTCCGTCGTGAAGAGGGAAACAACCCAGACCGCCAGCTAAGGTCCCAAAGTCATGGTTAAGTGGGAAACGATGTGGGAAGGCACAGACAGCCAGGATGTTGGCTTAGAAGCAGCCATCATTTAAAGAAAGCGTAATAGCTCACTGGTCGAGTCGGCCTGCGCGGAAGATGTAACGGGGCTAAACCATGCACCGAAGCTGCGGCAGCGACACTATGTGTTGTTGGGTAGGGGAGCGTTCTGTAAGCCTGCGAAGGTGACCTGTGAGGGTTGCTGGAGGTATCAGAAGTGCGAATGCTGACATAAGTAACGATAAAGCGGGTGAAAAGCCCGCTCGCCGGAAGACCAAGGGTTCCTGTCCAACGTTAATCGGGGCAGGGTGAGTCGACCCCTAAGGCGAGGCCGAAAGGCGTAGTCGATGGGAAACAGGTTAATATTCCTGTACTTGGTGTTACTGCGAAGGGGGGACGGAGAAGGCTATGTTAGCCGGGCGACGGTTGTCCCGGTTTAAGCATGTAGGCTGGTTATCCAGGCAAATCCGGATAATCAAGGCTGAGGTGTGATGACGAGGCACTACGGTGCTGAAGTAACAAATGCCCTGCTTCCAGGAAAAGCCTCTAAGCATCAGGTAACACGAAATCGTACCCCAAACCGACACAGGTGGTCAGGTAGAGAATACCAAGGCGCTTGAGAGAACTCGGGTGAAGGAACTAGGCAAAATGGTGCCGTAACTTCGGGAGAAGGCACGCTGGTGTGTAGGTGAAGTCCCTGCGGATGGAGCTGAGACCAGTCGAAGATACCAGCTGGCTGCAACTGTTTATTAAAAACACAGCACTGTGCAAACACGAAAGTGGACGTATACGGTGTGACGCCTGCCCGGTGCCGGAAGGTTAATTGATGGGGTTATCCGTAAGGAGAAGCTCTTGATCGAAGCCCCGGTAAACGGCGGCCGTAACTATAACGGTCCTAAGGTAGCGAAATTCCTTGTCGGGTAAGTTCCGACCTGCACGAATGGCGTAATGATGGCCAGGCTGTCTCCACCCGAGACTCAGTGAAATTGAACTCGCTGTGAAGATGCAGTGTACCCGCGGCAAGACGGAAAGACCCCGTGAACCTTTACTATAGCTTGACACTGAACACTGGTCCTTGATGTGTAGGATAGGTGGGAGGCTTTGAAGTGTGGACGCCAGTCTGCATGGAGCCATCCTTGAAATACCACCCTTTAATGGCTGGTGTTCTAACGTGGGCCCGTAATCCGGGTTGCGGACAGTGTCTGGTGGGTAGTTTGACTGGGGCGGTCTCCTCCCAAAGAGTAACGGAGGAGCACGAAGGTTAGCTAATCCTGGTCGGACATCAGGAGGTTAGTGCAAAGGCATAAGCTAGCTTGACTGCGAGAGTGACGGCTCGAGCAGGTGCGAAAGCAGGTCTTAGTGATCCGGTGGTTCTGAATGGAAGGGCCATCGCTCAACGGATAAAAGGTACTCCGGGGATAACAGGCTGATACCGCCCAAGAGTTCATATCGACGGCGGTGTTTGGCACCTCGATGTCGGCTCATCACATCCTGGGGCTGAAGTAGGTCCCAAGGGTATGGCTGTTCGCCATTTAAAGTGGTACGCGAGCTGGGTTTAGAACGTCGTGAGACAGTTCGGTCCCTATCTGCCGTGGGCGCTGGAGAATTGAGGGGGGCTGCTCCTAGTACGAGAGGACCGGAGTGGACGCATCACTGGTGTTCGGGTTGTCATGCCAATGGCACTGCCCGGTAGCTAAATGCGGAAGAGATAAGTGCTGAAAGCATCTAAGCACGAAACTTGCCCCGAGATGAGTTCTCCCTGAGACTATAAGTCTCCTGAAGGAACGTTGAAGACGACGACGTTGATAGGCCGGGTGTGTAAGCGCAGCGATGCGTTGAGCTAACCGGTACTAATGAACCGTGAGGCTTAACCTTACAACGCCGAAGATGTTTTGGCGGGTTTGAGAGAAGATTTTCAGCTGATACAGATTAGTCGATGCGTCCGCAGGGCGTGTTGACAAAACAGAATTTGCCTGGCGGCACTAGCGCGGTGGTCCCACCTGACCCCATGCCGAACTCAGAAGTGAAACGCCGTAGCGCCGATGGTAGTGTGGGGTCTCCCCATGTGAGAGTAGGGAACTGCCAGGCATCAAATAAAGCAGAAAGCTCAGTCGGAAGGCTGAGCTTTTTTGCGTTTGTGTCATCCGGCGAGGGTGCCGGCATGCCTCCCCGGTAGCCCGGCCAGGGGGGCTCAGCACCGCCTCCGGCGAAAATCCCACCATATCTCCCTCATCATCTTCATTCAAAGCAACATAAAACCCCGTCGTGGCAATCCCTTCGCCATAATCCACTTTTTCCTTGCTCCTGCGCTGGCGTTGATCGCGAAAACCGTGCTTACGAAAAAAAATGTGAATGCAATCACATATAAAGATATAACAATTATATAACATTTAGTTTACTAACTAATTTGTCTGCGTGACGTGGTACGCCCGACAAGACAGATTGCAGTCTTTGCTGGAGCAATATAACAATGACAGAGAGTAGCATTACCGAACGGGCCGCGCCGGAGCTGGCTGACACCCGTCGTCGTATTTGGGCAATTGTTGGCGCTTCCTCGGGAAATCTGGTTGAGTGGTTTGATTTTTACGTCTACTCATTCTGCTCGCTCTATTTTGCCCATATCTTCTTTCCATCCGGAAATACCACCACTCAACTTTTACAAACGGCAGGCGTATTCGCCGCCGGATTTCTGATGCGTCCTATCGGTGGCTGGCTGTTTGGTCGGATCGCTGACCGCCGCGGACGTAAAACGTCCATGCTTATTTCGGTCTGCATGATGTGCTTTGGTTCACTGGTAATTGCCTGCCTGCCGGGCTATGCAGTCATCGGCACCTGGGCTCCGGCGTTGCTTCTGTTGGCCCGTCTGTTCCAGGGGCTGTCGGTCGGGGGAGAATATGGCACCAGCGCGACCTATATGAGTGAAGTGGCGATTGAAGGAAAGAAAGGCTTCTACGCCTCCTTCCAGTACGTCACGTTAATTGGCGGACAGCTACTGGCGGTATTAGTGGTCGTGGCGCTCCAGCAGGTGCTGAGCGACGAAGATCTGCATGCATGGGGATGGCGTATTCCTTTTGCTCTCGGGGCAGTACTGGCCATCGTCGCGCTGTGGCTGCGTCGCCAGCTGGACGAAACCTCAAAGCAGGAGACCCGGGCGCTGAAAGAGGCTGGCTCATTTAAAGGGTTGTGGCGTAATCGCCGGGCCTTCGTGATGGTGTTGGGCTTTACCGCCGCCGGATCGCTGACCTTTTATACCTTTACTACCTATATGCAAAAGTATCTGGTCAACACGGCGGGAATGACGGCCAGCACCGCCAGCGTGATCATGACTGCGGCGCTGTTCGTTTATATGCTGGTTCAACCGCTGTTCGGCGCTTTTTCGGATAAAGTAGGCCGCCGTACCTCCATGCTGTGCTTTGGCGTACTGGCGACATTATTTACCGTGCCTATCCTGAGCGCCTTGCAAAAAGTGAGCTCCCCCTATGCTGCCTTCGGCCTGGTGATCTGCGCCTTGCTGATTGTCAGTTTCTATACCTCGATCAGCTGCATCCTGAAGGCCGAGATGTTCCCGGCGCAGGTTCGTGCGCTTGGGGTAGGGCTTTCCTATGCCGTCGCGAATGCCCTGTTTGGCGGCTCGGCGGAGTATGTCGCGCTGTCGCTTAAATCGGCGGGGATAGAGCACGCTTTTTACTGGTACGTAACGGTGATGGCGGCCATCGCCTTCCTGGTCTCCCTGATGCTGCATCGCAAGGGCAAAGGCCTGCGTCTTTAGCCGCTACTGGTGCGCCAGTTGCCACACAGCGTAGCCGGTGGTCGCGCCGGCTACATCCCAGGCGAAATCCTTCCAGCTCCAGCCGCTCCCTGCCGGGCGGCTGTCCCAAAGCTCTTTTGAGGCGCCGAGGCTGACAGAAAACATCAGGCCGATAGCGGCGCTGCGGTCCCGGCTGTAACCCTGATGTTGCGCATATTCATTGCCCGCGGCAGACAGCATCGCCGAGGCCAGAAAATGCTGGGCTTTGTCCTGACCGGACCATGCATCATTTGCCATGTGGCTGCAGCCCGTTAACATCAGCGAAGCAATCACGATTATCGTACGCATAGTGCTTCCAGAAAAAAGCCCCGTCGAGGCGGGGCTGATTGTCAGAGAATACGGCTGATCAGCCGGTCGATGCGGATCCGCCGTAGTCGGCGGATCAGTTTACGCACTTTCACCGGGTAGTCGGCAATACTTTGCAGATCCCGATAATGTTTCACCACCGTGGTGTGGGTGCGGATGAGCTTCAGCTCTTTCTCCCGCATGGCCCCCAACTGCTGCTTTGGATCGTGGATCAGAATGGCATTTTCCAGATCGAGTCGCCAGGCGCGCGGGTTAAGGTTGTTGCCGGTGAGCAGCATCCACTCATCATCAACCCACATGCCTTTCAGGTGGTAGCTGTTATCGTCATCCTTCCACAGGCGGACGATCAGCTGATCGGTATTCACATAATACTGCAGCCGGCTGAGGAAACGCCGCAGGTTGATTTCATACAGATAAGGAAGCGCGCCGATGATTTTAAACGGCTGATCTTCGGGAATATAGAAATCGTTAGCGGTTTTATCGCCGACAATAATCTCCACCTGTTTACCGTCGCGTAGCAGCTGGATGATATTTCTTACCAGCACGGCAGGAAGGTTGAAGTAGGGGGTGCAGATCGTTAACTTGTGCTCGGCACAGGGCATCAGGTGAAAGATAGTTTTGTTCAGCAGGCTGGATTTCCCCAGGCCTACCAGCGGGGTGACGGAGAGTTCTTCGTCACCGGCGGTGCCGACAAAATGGTAGCTGCGGTCGCGGAGCTCCTGACGGTACTGGCGAATGTCGTTTTTGATTTCCGGACTTTTTGGCCGATCCGGTCTGTCGAGACGATTCACACCGCGTCCCTGAACCAGATTATTGTCGACCCAGTCAAACATGACGTCCGCCATTTTGCCGTTTCGGATGCACTGATAGCGATCATAGCGGTACTTATCATGCTGATGCAGATAAACATCGTTCAGGCTGGCGCCGCTGTAGAGGACGCAGTCATCGATAATAAAGCCTTTGAAATGGAGAACGCCGAGCGCCTCCCGGGTGTTAATCGGCACGCCGTAAACGGGGATCTCTACGCCCGGATTTTCAGTGGCCATCCGGCAATACCAGTCGGCGTTGGTGTTGGAGGCGGCGGCGCCGATACGGCCACGTTGAGCGCGGTGCCAGTCCACGAGGACGCGAACATCCAGTTGCGGACGTTGACGCTTGGCGTCATACAGGGCCTGCAAAATTCCTTTTCCGCCATCATCTTGCTCCAGGTAGAGCGCAATAATGCATATACGCTGAGTGGCGTTGGCAATCCGGGTCAGTAACGCTTCCCTGAAATCCGCAGGGGCGTAAAAGAACTCTACATCATCAACTGACTGAGAAAGCTTAGGGAGTTGGGCAAGGTGTTGTTGATGTTTATTACGCTTAAATTTTGACAACATCACAGTGCGTTTCTTCTCTGTTTATTGAAGGGTCTTCTGTACCATGCAGACGACGTAAGCGGGCAATAATACCATTACTACCCGCTAATGTGGTCAACAATTGCGGTCAGCGTCGCGCGATTATCCCTGATTCAGGGGCAGCGACAGACTGACAATCCCATCTTCCAGCTGAATATCAACGGTGAATCCCAGCTTTCTGGCGAGGCCGATCATGCCTCGGTTATTCGGCATCGTAATCCCATTCAGCCGTTGCAGGCCATGGCTTTGCGTATAGGCGATCAGCTTTTCCAGCAGCCTTCGGCCCAGGCCTAACCCTTTCAAATCTGAACGGACCAGCACAGCAAACTCGGCATCAATATTATCAGGGTCGGAGATCGCCCGCGTCACGCCAAGGATCTCGCTCTGTTCCGCAGTGGTCCTGACGGCGACAAACGCCATTTCTCGATCGTAGTCGATCTGGGTCATATTGGCTAAGTCGTCATGGGTAAATTCGTTGATCTCACTAAAATAGCGATAATAGAGATCTTCTTTGGTGACCTGGGCGATAAACGCGAGCAGCTGCGGTTCATCTTCCGGCAGGATCGGCCGGAACAGACAGCGATCGCCATTTTTCATCACCACCCACTCCTCCAGCTGGTGCGGATAGGGACGAATAGCGAGACGGCTTTCACTGTCGCCGCTGAAGGGTGCAAGCCCAAGGGTAACATCCAGCGCCGTAAACTCGTTGCCGGAGGCGAGCAGGGGATGAATATCCAGGCGCTGGATCTCCGGGCAGTCGACGATCAGGTTCGAGACCTGAACCAGCAGCTGGCTTAAGCCCGCGATATCCAGCGGTCGCAATGCGCTGCGGCCGCGGATCTTCTTATTTTTGATCGCCTGGATCACCAGATAACGCGCCAGGTTCATATTCAGCGGCGGCAGCGCCACGGCGGCCTGGTCCTCGGCCCGCCACTCCACGCCGCCTTCGCCCAACATAATCAACGGGCCGAAGAGAGGATCGTGCTCAACCACCACTCTCAGCTCCTGGGCGCCGGCGCGATTGGCCATACTCTGCACCAGCAGGCCATGAATGCGCGCCCGGGGCCAGGCCAGCCTGACGCGATCGATCATCGCATCCGCTGCCTGCTGCACTTCTGCCGCGGTACGCAGATACAACATGACCCCCTGTACTTCTGATTTATGCGGAATATCCGGGGAACGCAGCTTCAACGCAACCGGATAGCCTATCTGCTCAGCAATATGCACCGCTTCCGCGCTGTCAGCGGCGATCCAGGTTGGCAGTGTGTGGATGCCGTAGGCCCGGAGTACCGGGCTGACCTCGTGGGTATCCAGCGTGGTGGCGCCGTCATCGATCGCTTGCTGGAGCAGGGCATGCGCCTTGCTGGTATTGGCGGTTAACGAGTCCGGCAGCACGGGGGTCTCGCGTAGCTGTTTCTGGTTACGGCGGTACTCGACCATATGCATAAAGGCGGTGATGGTCCCCTCCGGCGTACGGTAGGTGGGAAGGCCGGCATCGCTGAACAGCCGTCGCGCCTCCTGGGAGGAGAATTCGCCGCACCAGTTGGTCAGCACGGTGACATATTTGCCACGCGGATGGTGCTTCAGGGCGTCGATCAGCGCCAGGGCGCTCTCGGTGCCCGGCGCGGCGGCGCTGGGAGAGTGGATCACCAGCAGCGCGTCATAGTCCTGGCTGTTAAGCAGAATATTCACCGCCCGCTGATAATGTTCGCTGCTGGCGTCATCGCGTAGATCCAGTGGGTTGGCGATCTCGACGCCGCCCGGCAGCGCCTGGCGCAGAGCCTCGCGCGTCTCCTCGCTGAGGGTCGCCAGCTTACCGTTACGCAACCAAAGCTCATCCAGCGCCAGCGCCGCCGGCGCCGCGCCGTTGCTGACGATCATCAGTTTTTCACCGCGCAGCGGGCGCATATGACTCAGGGTTTCTACGGCGGAGAAGAGCTCATGGGTATCCTGGACCCGCAGTAGACCAGCACGCTGGATGGCCGCATCCCATGCCGGATCCATCCCGGAGTTGACGTGCAACAGCTTCTGCGCCGCGGGACTACGGCCGCTTTTAATCACCAGGATCGGCTTGTTTCGCGAGGCGCTGCGCGCGGCGGAAACAAACCGGCGCGCGTCGCTGAGATGCTCAAGGTAGAGCAAAATGGCGCTGGTTTTGCTGTCGCGGGCCAGAAAGTCCAGCAGGTCATCGACATCTATATCCAGACTATCACCCAGCGCGATAAAGTAGGAAAACCCCATCTCGCGCTGTTGCGCCCAATCAAGGATGGTGTTGGAGACGGCAGCCGATTGCGAGATAAAGGCCAGTTTACCGCGATGGATCGGCACCGGCGAAAAGCTGGCGTTCAACCCTTGCCACGGCGCCAGCAGGCCGAGACTGTTGGGGCCGAGCAGGCGCATCTGATGGCGGGTGGCGCACGCCAGCAGCGCCGGATACTGCTCAGGCTGCGAAGAAAGAATGATGCAGGTCTTGCAGCCTTTCTGCCCCAGGGCTTCAAGCAACTCGAGATTACGCCGCGCGTTGGTACAGAGTACCGCCAGATCCGGCGTAAAGGGCAGGCTCTCGATGGTGGGCCACGCCAGCACCCCGAGCACCGCCTTCCAGGCGGGGGTCACCGGCAGCACCGGGCCATTGAAGCCACCGGCTAGCAGGTTGCGCATCATGAGATAGCCAGCGCGCTGCGGTTTCATTGATGCGCCAATAACGGCGATGGACTTTGGTCGCAGCAGTGCTTCCAGGCCTCGTTGGCTCATACCGGTCTCCTTTCATCCCAGTGACCGAATGATTTTAAACGTTTTCCACCTGGTCCGCTGTGATACTGCCCTTATGCTGGGTTTTTCCCGCCAGGTAACGGGTCCGGAAGCGGGTGAAGTGTTCGCCAAGCGCTGCGGCGGCCGGTGCATCGCCCGCCAGGTCCAGCAGGGCGATGGCCACTTCCGCGGTACAATATTGTCCATCGGCGTGCGCCTCGCGCAGATGGTAGGCTGAGATGCGGGACAGATCGACGGAGATTATCGGCAGCGCGTCCAGATAAGGGCTCTTACGGAACATTTTACGCGCTTCGGTCCAGGTGCCGTCGAGCATGATAAACAGCGGCGGTTTGCCAGACGGCGGCGCGCTCAGGACCTGGCGCTCCGGCCCGGCGTAGGAGGCGGGGAACACCACCATCGGCTGGTAATCGGGATGGGCGACCAGGTCAAGCAGCCCCTGCGGCGGCTCGGTTCTCGACCATTGATAAGCCTCGGTATTCGGCAGAATATCGGCGATGAGCCGACCGGTGTTGCTGGGCTTCATCGGTTCCGTATCAAACATCACCAGGCAAAAGCGGCTGGTGGACTGCGCCGGCGTTAACGTGGCGCACAGACACTGCTTGAGCGGCAGCAGACAGCGCTGGCAGCGGCGGATGCGATTACCGCGCGCAAGGAAAGGGCGGGTGGCTCGCGCGAGACGTTCGGCGCGCAGGCGAAGGACAGCGTTATCAGTCATGGGAGTCGCTAATGAAAAGCGCTATTGTCGCAGAGGCTAAAACGGGGCACAAGCGGTGCCCCGGAAGGATTACTGCTGTCCGGCTTCGTTCAGCCAGCTATCAAATGGCGCTTTTGGCACCGCGCCATTGAGCATGTCGATCACTTCGCCATTTTTGAACATCATAATGGTCGGGATGCTGCGGATACGAAACCGTGCGCTAAGCTCACGTTCCGCTTCGGTGTTAACTTTCACAAAGCGCATCTTCCCGCTACGCTCTTCCGCAACGTCTTCAAAGATCGGCGCGAAGCTACGGCAGGGACCGCACCATGGCGCCCAGAAATCAACAACGACCGGCAGATCGTCCTTTAAGAGTTTATCCAGCGTTGCCCCGGTCGCGTTGATGACGTCGCCGTCAAAAAGATCGTGACCGCAGCGTCCGCACTTTGCGCCATCCGCGCTACGATCGTCCGGGAGGCGGTTCAGAGCCTGACAACTGGCACAAACGGTATTCATAACTAACCTCTGGTTATGGGTTGCAACGTGGCACGTGGCCGATATGTTTCTGTGATGTTACATATTATCGATTAAGTGTTATTTAAGGACAATGCGTTTTGTTCGATGAGTGCAATAGAGGCCGGCTTTTAAACGAAATCATGGCGAAGCGATGACACATCGGGTAATCTGCGCGCTTCGCGCAGCGCAGGTGGAGAAAATTGATGAGCGACGAACTGAAAAATAAAAGCGGCAAGGTCAAAGTGATGTATGTCCGCAGTGATGATGATTCTGACAAACGCACCCATAACCCACGTACCGGGAAAGGGGGAGGTCGTCCAGGAAAATCTCGTGTTGACGGCCGCAGCCGCCCTGCGCGTGACGAACGAAACAGCCGCGGTGACGATCGTAAACGCGATGACCGCAAGCGCGATGATTTTCATCGTGACGATGCGTCCCCGTGGCGTACCGTTTCCCGCGCCCCTGGCGATGAGACCCCGGTAAAAGAAGATCACGGCGGGATCAGCGGGAAGAGTTTTATCGATCCGGAAGTGCTGCGTCGCCAGCGCGCGGAAGAGACCCGCGTGTATGGTGAAAACGCCTGTCAGGCCCTGTTCCAGAGCCGCCCGGAAGCTATTGTCCGCGCCTGGTTTATCCAGAGCGTGACGCCGCGTTTTAAAGAGGCGCTGCGCTGGATGGCGGCTAACCGTAAAGCCTATCATGTGGTTGATGAAGCCGAGCTGGCGAAAGCCTCCGGGACCGATCACCACGGCGGCGTCTGCTTCCTGATCAAAAAACGGCACGGCACCTCTGTTGCCCAGTGGGTCGCGAAGGCCGCAGAAGAAGATTGCGTTCTGGCGCTGGAAGACGTGGGTAACCCGCACAACCTCGGGGCGATCATGCGCAGCTGCGCGCACTTCGGCGTGAAGGGCGTTGTGGTTCAGGATGCCGGCGTGCTGGAGTCCGGCGCGGCGATCCGTACGGCGGAAGGCGGTGCGGAACATGTTGAGCCGATCACCGGCGACAGCTTCATCAATACTCTTGATCAATTCCGTCAGGCGGGCTACGCGATTGTCTCGACCTCCAGCCATAATGGTACCCCGCTGTTTAAAGCCGAGCTGCCGAAGAAAATGGTGCTGGTGTTAGGCCAGGAGCGCGATGGCCTGTCGGATGCAGCGATCTCCAGCGCGGACCTCAGCGTCGCCATCGATGGTACCGGCAATGTCGAAAGCCTGAACGTCTCTGTGGCGACCGGCGTTCTGCTGGCGGAGTGGTGGCGTCAGAACAAGGCGTAATACCTGTCCCTGAATAAAAAAGCCAGCTGATGCTGGCTTTTTTTATGGCTGTCGATCACTCGCTTTCGGCGGGAAGGACCGGCATCCAGTCAATCGGCGCTTCGCCGCGCTCGGTCAGCCACTGATTGGTCTGCACGAAATGGTTGCTGCCAAAGAAGCCGCGATGTGCAGAGAGCGGTGACGGGTGCGGCGCCTTCAGCACGCAGTGGCGCTGGCGATCGATAATCGCGCCTTTCTTCTGTGCATGGGAGCCCCACAGTAGAAAGACCACTCCCTCGCAATGCTCATTGATTAACGCGATTACCTTATCGGTAAACGTTTCCCAGCCGAGACTGGCGTGCGAGTGCGCCTGCCCGGCGCGGACGGTCAGGACCGTATTCAGCAGGAGCACTCCCTGGCGCGCCCAGCTTTCCAGGTAACCATGGGTAGGGCGGGTAAAGCCAGGGATAGTGGCCTCGAGCTCTTTGTACATATTTAGCAGCGAGGGCGGGATGGCGACGCCCGGGCGAACCGAGAACGCCAGACCGTGGGCTTGCCCCGGGCCGTGATAGGGGTCCTGGCCGAGAATGACGACTTTGGCATCGCCCAGTTCGGTAAAGCGAAACGCATTGAAGACGTCTTTTTGCGGTGGATAGATGGTGATCCCGGACTGGCGCTCTTCGGCGACGGTCTTTAGAGTATTGAGAAAATAGGGTTGTTGCTTTTCATCCGCCAGCACGTCATGCCAGGTTAAAGGGGTGGTCATCTTGCTCTCCTGCAAAGGGTCATTGCTATAGCTTAACGGCTTCTTTCTACAGAACAAAATCGGCACGGCTCAACGCGGGCCTTCATGCAAAAAAAATTGAAAATTTACAAAATTATTTATAGCAGCGCATGGCGTAACTTGATGTAAAACAATAAAATCCTTGCATACCCACTTAGAGTGAATGGTTTTTATTGATTTACATCAAAGAATGCCGAAGGGGCGGCTGATATATATACACTCATACAACAATGGTTTTACCAATTGGCCGCGAAGAGGCCAAAATCGAATAAACACTGCCTGGGAGGCATCAAATGATTACTGGTATCCAAATTACTAAAGCGGCAAACGACGACCTGCTGAACTCTTTCTGGCTGCTGGATAGTGAAAAAGGCGAAGCGCGCTGCCTGTGCGCCAAAGGTGGTTTTGCGGAAGATGACGTGGTGGCGGTCAGCAAACTGGGTGAAATCGAATACCGTGAAATCCCGGTAGACGTGAAACCAGAAGTTCGCGTGGAAGGCGGTCAGCACCTGAACGTTAACGTGCTGCGTCGTGAAACCCTGCTGGACGCGGTTGAACATCCGGAAAAATATCCGCAGCTGACCATTCGTGTTTCTGGCTACGCGGTGCGCTTCAACTCCCTGACGCCGGAACAGCAGCGCGACGTTATCGCTCGTACCTTTACCGAAAGCCTGTAAGGCTAACGCCAGATGTGAAAACGCCGGGATAACCCGGCGTTTTTTTTTACTCTTCGTTGGGCGCTGATGGCGTCCCGGCTGCGCTTGGTTTCCGGCGCTTACCGATATTTTTCGTATCGCGGTGGCGCTTTTTCACCCGCGGCTTTTCTTTTTCTTTCTCTTTTTTCTCGGCGCGTTTCGCCAGCACTTTCTTCGATGGTTTACCGGTCAGCTTCTCGCTTGGCGCGCGGGTTTTTGGTCGCAATTCATCAATCACCCGAGCTTTCAGCGGTTCTTCAACGTAGCGGCCGATCTTGCCCAGCAACAGGTGGTCGTGCGCTTCAACCAGCGAAATCGCGGTGCCTTTCTTACCTGCACGCCCGGTACGACCGATACGGTGCAGATAGATGTCGGCGGTGCGCGGCATATCGAAGTTAAAGACGTGGCTGACGTCCGGAATATCGATACCGCGGGCGGCGACGTCGGTAGCGATCAGCACGTTTACGCGGCCATCGGTCAGACGCTTGATGGCTTCGTTACGCTTGGCCTGCACCATCTCGCCTTCCAGCCAGCAGGTGTTAATCCCGGCTTCACGCAGCCAGTTGGCCAGCTCATGCACGCGCTCGCGCTTGCGCACAAAGACGATAGCGCGGGTAGCTTCCGGCTGTTGCAGCAGATTCACCAGCAGTTTGGTTTTATGTTCGATATCGTCAGCGCGGTAGTACCATTGATGGATTTTCTTGCGCTCGCGAGTCGACGGGTTAGCGGAAACTTCAACCGGCTCCTCCAGAAGACGTTCGGCGAAGTCTTTGATCGCATCGCCTTCGAGCGTCGCGGAGAACAGCATGGTCTGCTTGCGCCAGCGGGTTTCACCGGCGATGGTTTCGATATCCTGCGCAAAGCCCATGTCCAGCATGCGGTCGGCTTCATCGAGGATTAGGGTCTCGACGGCGCGGCAGTCGAAGTTCTCTTCTTTTATATACTGCAGCAGGCGACCAGTGGTGGCGACCACGATGTCCTGGTTTTCGCTGAACACTTCCGCGTGGTTCATGTAGGCTACGCCGCCGGTAATGGTGGCGATATCCAGATGGGTATGCTTTGCCAGCTCGCGGGCGTGGTCAGCCACCTGCATCGCCAGCTCGCGGGTCGGCGTCAGGATAAGAATACGCGGCGGGCCGGATTTCTTACGCGGGAAATCGAGCAGGTGCTGCAACGCTGGCAGCAGATACGCCGCCGTTTTACCAGTGCCGGTCGGCGCTGAACCGAGGATGTCACGGCCATCGAGCGCAGGCGGAATAGCGGCGGCCTGAATGGCTGTCGGGCGAGTGAAACCTTTATCCTGGAGGGCCTCCAGCAGGTTTTCGTCGAGTTCAAGTTCGGAAAAAGTCGTTACAGTCATGTTCTACCTCTGAGTGGGCCGCCGATTATAGACGTTACTGACGTAATGTTCATCTGTTTGTAAGGCTATCTGTTCTCCGGTATTGTGCATAGCCTTACGTTCAGGAGTTTTTGTCGGCAAGGTTATTGAGGATGTCTCAGTCGAAGTTTGCGCTGCCGCGCAATGGTTTTACCTTCAAACAGTTTTTTATCGCCCACGATCGTTGCGCGATGAAGGTGGGTACCGACGGCATTTTGCTCGGCGCCTGGGCGCCGATTGCCGGGGTGAAGCATGTGCTGGATATTGGCGCCGGCAGCGGCCTGCTGGCGCTAATGCTCGCCCAGCGTACCGGCGATGATGTATGTGTCGATGCGGTTGAACTGGACGCAGAGGCCGCCGCCCAGGCGCAGGAAAATGCTCTCGCGTCGCCATGGGCTGCGCGGGTTGAGGTCTGTCAGGCCGATATTCATCAGTGGCAGCCGCCGCAGACCCGACGCTATCAACTGATAATCAGTAACCCGCCCTTTTTTGCGGAAGGGGTGCCTTGCGCCACCTCGCAGCGGGAGCAGGCGCGGTATACCACTACGCTCGATCACGCTTCTCTGCTGACCTGCGCCGCTGAACATATCACCGAAGAAGGCTTTTTTTGCGTGGTGCTGCCGGTAGATATCGGTAATGCGTTTATCGAACGGGCAACCGCGATGGGCTGGCACCTGCGACTGCGCACTGACGTGGCGGAGACCGAGCTGCGGCCGCCGCACCGGGTGCTGCTGGCTTTCTCCCCGACGGCGGGGGAGTGTTTCAGCGACAGGCTGGCGATTCGCGGGCCAGAGCAGCAGTATTCTGAAGGCTTTACCGCTCTGACCGAGGATTTTTATCTCTTTATGTGAGCCAGGGGCGACAGTATCGACGGGCCGCTGTTCGGCAGCGACTGCGGATAATCGAGGGTGTAATGCAGACCGCGGCTCTCTTTGCGCAACATCGCGCAGCGTACGATAAGCTCCGCCACCTGCACCAGATTGCGCAGCTCCAGCAGATTATTCGAGACGCGGAAGCGGGCGTAATACTCATCCAGCTCCTGCTGCAGCATGGTAATGCGCCGCAGGGCGCGCTCCAGCCTGCGGGTGGTGCGCACAATCCCCACGTAATCCCACATCAGCAGCCGCAGCTCGTGCCAGTTATGCTGGATAACCACCAGTTCATCCGGGATCTCCACCTGACTTTCATCCCACGCCGGCAGGGTGCTAACCTTCTGGGCCAGCGGCAGGCGTCGGGCAATATCTTCCGCGGCGGACCAGCCGTAAACCAGGCACTCCAGCAGCGAGTTCGAGGCCATACGGTTCGCGCCGTGCAGCCCGGTATAGCTGACTTCGCCGATAGCGTATAACCCATCGACGTCGGTGCGGCCATTATCATCCACCATCACGCCGCCGCAGGTGTAATGTGCGGCAGGGACGACCGGTACCGGATCTTTGGTTAAATCAATTCCCAGGCCGAGCAGCTTCTCGTAAATCATCGGGAAGTGCTGGCGAACAAACGCCTCGGGTTTATGGCTGATATCAAGGAACATACAGTCCACGCCAAGGCGCTTCATCTCATGATCGATGGCGCGGGCGACGATATCGCGTGGGGCCAGCTCGCCGCGCTCGTCAAAGTCCGGCATAAAGCGGGTGCCGTCCGGGCGTTTAAGGTGGGCGCCTTCGCCGCGCAGCGCTTCGGTAAGCAGGAAGTTGCGCGCCTGCGGATGATACAGCGCGGTGGGGTGAAACTGATTAAATTCCAGATTCGCCACCCGGCAGCCCGCCCGCCAGGCCATCGCGATACCGTCTCCGGAAGAGACGTCGGGGTTAGTGGTGTATTGATAAACCTTGGCGGCTCCGCCGGTGGCGAGCACCACCGCCTTCGCGCTGCAGGTTTCCACGCGCTCTTTATTGCGGTTCCAGATCCACGCCCCGACCACCCGGCGCGTGCCTGGCAAGCCAATCTTATCCGATACGATCAAGTCGACGGCATTGCTGCGCTCAAGGATGCGGATATTGGGGTGGGCGAGGGCTTTATCGACCAACGTCGTCTCCACCGCTTTGCCGGTAGCGTCGGCGGCGTGGAGAATGCGCCGATGGCTGTGGCCCCCTTCGCGCGTGAGATGATAGCTCTCTTCGCCATTGGCCTGGACCTGAGTGTCAAACAATACGCCCTGATCGATAAGCCACTGGACGCATGATCTGGCATTGCTGGCGACGAAGGTGACCGCATGGCGATCGCATAACCCTGCGCCGGCAATCAGGGTATCTTCGACATGGGATTCAATACTGTCCGTCTCGTCGAAAACGGCGGCAATCCCGCCCTGGGCATAGAACGTAGAACCTTCGCTGATCGGCCCTTTACTCAGCACGGTCACCGAACTGTGCTCTGCCAGGCGCAGCGCAAGGGAGAGGCCGGCAGCGCCGCTGCCGATAATCAACACATCACAAGAGAAGTCAGGAGTGGTATTCATCGTCTTTGTTTAATTTACTAAACACATTTAGCTCACAATAGCACCAGCTCGTGAGGAATCGTACATTTTTTTTGGCGGGCGTTGTGACGGCTAAACAGCAGGCGAGCGGAAACGGTCTGGAGCACGGCGAAAATGAGACGCGTGGCAGGTTGATAGCATTGGATTTTATAGTGAAATAAACGCCGTGTTACGATACCCTTCAGACGGGCCTGCGCTTTTTCTTATTGACTAACCTATCGTTTAGCAACCAGGGCATATAATGATTGATAACGATCTGCCGCCGTTGCCAGACAAAAAACAAAAAGCGTAACGGAACTTTATTGTTTTCATACACTCCAACAGTCAGCTTGCTCATAATGCAGATTTTGGGTGGTGTTTTGAAGACGCATGGGAATTGGGTTTGGGGAGACATTACCTCGGATGAGCGAGCAGTTAACGGATCAGGTCCTTGTTGAACGGGTCCAGAAAGGAGATCAGAAAGCGTTTAATTTGCTGGTAGTGCGCTATCAGCATAAGGTCGCGAGCCTGGTTTCCCGCTATGTACCGCCGGGCGATATCGCTGACGTCGTTCAGGAATCGTTCGTTAAGGCATGGCGTGCGCTGGACTCTTTCCGGGGAGATAGCGCTTTTTACACCTGGTTATACCGTATCGCCGTCAATACGGCGAAGAATTATCTGGTTGCTCAGGGACGCCGTCCGCCGTCCAGCGATGTTGACGCCAACGAGGCGGAAAACTTCGAAAGCGGCGGAGCGTTGAAAGAAATTTCGAACCCTGAGAACTTAATGTTGTCAGAAGAACTGAGACAAATAGTTTTTCGTACCATTGAATCGCTCCCGGAAGATTTACGCATGGCAATTACGTTACGGGAGCTGGATGGCCTGAGCTATGAAGAGATAGCCGCTATCATGGATTGTCCGGTTGGGACGGTGCGTTCGCGTATCTTCCGGGCGCGAGAAGCTATTGATAATAAAGTTCAACCGCTTATCAGGCGTTGACGATAGCGGAATACTGGAAAAGGGTATCAGGCATGCAGAAAGAAAAACTTTCGGCTTTAATGGATGGTGAAACGCTGGATAACGAACTGCTCAACGAGCTGAGTCGTTCTTCTGAGATGCAAAAAACCTGGGAGAGTTACCACCTTATCCG
Organism: Klebsiella sp. PCX; assembly: GCF_021869705.1. Lineage (NCBI taxonomy): Bacteria > Pseudomonadati > Pseudomonadota > Gammaproteobacteria > Enterobacterales > Enterobacteriaceae > Klebsiella > Klebsiella sp. PCX. Next base: position 3,884,537 of record NZ_CP091527.1, on the reverse strand, counting down.
CGATACGCTGCGTGGCGATACCGCAGAGGTGCTGCAATTTGATATCTCCGCCCGGGTGATGGCCGCCATTGAAAATGAGCCCGTTCGTCAGACGGCGCCGCTTATTCCTGAATCTCAGCCCGCACCACACCAGTGGCGGCAGATGCCGTTCTGGAACAAAGTGCGTCCGTGGGCCAGCTCACTGACCCAGATGGGCGTTGCCGCCTGCGTATCGCTTGCGGTTATCGTCGGCGTCCAGCACTATAATGGGCAGTCTGATGCCGCTCAGCAGCCAGAGGCGCCGGTGTTCAATACGCTGCCAATGATGGGCAAAGCGAGCCCGGTAAGTCTTGGCGTACCGGCTGACGCATCAGCAGGTAGCGGCCAGCAGGCTCAGGTCCAGGAACAGCGCCGGCGGATTAACGCCATGCTGCAGGACTACGAACTGCAGCGCCGCCTGCACGCTGAGCAGCTTCAGTTTGGCCAGGCCCAGACTCAGCAGGCCGCAGTCCAGGTGCCGGGTTATCAAACTTTAGGAACGCAATCGCAGTAATGAAGCAACTTTGGTGTGCCATGTCGCTCATGGCAGGCAGTCTGTTGTTCTCTGTCAACGCCTCGGCTGATACATCGTCCGGGGCGTTGTTGCAGCAGATGAACCTGGCCAGCCAGTCCCTCAACTATGAGCTCTCGTTCGTCAGCATCAGCAAACAAGGCGTTGAGTCGCTGCGCTATCGTCACGCGCGACTGAACAATCAACCGCTGGCGCAGCTTCTGCAGCTGGACGGTCCGCGCCGGGAAGTGGTCCTGCGCGGTACGGAAATCAGCTATTTTGAACCCGGCCTCGATCCGTTCACCCTGAACGGCGACTATATCGTCGATTCGCTGCCGTCGTTGGTTTACAGCGATTTCAAACGTCTCAGCGCAGCCTATGATTTTATCTCCGTAGGCCGTACCCGTATCGCCGACCGCCTCTGCGACGTGATCCGCGTCGTGGCTCGCGACGGCACGCGCTATAGCTTTATCGCCTGGCTGGACGCTGAGACTAAGCTGCCGCTGCGCGTCGATTTACTCGACCGCGACGGTGAAACGCTGGAGCAGTTCCGGGTTGTCTCTTTCAACGTTGGCGATAACGTCAGCGCCAGCATGGAGACGCTGGCAAAAGCGAATTTGCCGCCGCAGCTGTCGGTGCCTGAAGGGGGCGACAAAGCCAACTTCAACTGGGCGCCGACGTGGCTCCCTCAGGGCATGACTGAGGTTTCCAGCAGCCAGCGTCGTCTACCCACCTTTGATGGTCCGGTAGAATCACGTCTCTATTCCGACGGTTTGTTCAGCTTCTCGATCAATATCAACCGCGCCACCGCGGCCAGCAGCGACCAGCTGTTGCGCACCGGCCGACGCACCGTCAGCACGACGGTACGCGATAACGCGGAGATCACCGTGGTGGGCGAACTGCCGCCGCAGACGGCGAAGCGTATCTCAGACAGCATTAAATTCAAGGCAGTACAATGATCAAAGAGTGGGCCACCGTGGTTTCCTGGCATAACGGCGTGGCGCAGGTGCACTGCGACGTTAAAGCCTCCTGCAGCAGTTGCGCCTCCCGCGCCGGCTGCGGCAGCCGGGTATTAAACAAGCTGGGGCCGCAGACCAGCCATACTATCAGCGTGCCCTGCGAGCAGCCGTTGACGGCGGGGCAAAAAGTGGAGCTGGGGATCGCCGAGAGCAGTCTGCTGGGTTCGGCGCTGTTGGTCTACATGGCGCCGCTGGTGGGGCTGTTTGTGATGGCGTCGATTTTCCAGGTGCTGTTTGCCAGCGATATCGCGTCACTTTGCGGCGCGCTGCTGGGCGGCGTCGGCGGGTTCCTGGTGGCGCGCGGTCTGTCGCCGCAGCTGGCAGCGCGCCAGTCGTGGCAGCCGGTGATCCTGAGCGTCGCGTTGCCGCCGGATCTGGTGCGTATCGAAACGCCTTCCTCCGACATGGGTCAGTGATTTCACTGGCCCTTATCTTTATTTACCCTTCCTGTTACAACGCCACAATTTCTGCGGTTATGCTGGATCTAACAGCATTTCCTGGTTTCAAGGATGTAGTGTAGAATGCGGCGTTTTCGGATTAAAAAACGTCAGGCACAGTACAGCGGCCTCATGATACTCGTAAGGCATAATTAACTCTAAATATGAAGAATATACGTAACTTTTCGATCATCGCTCACATCGACCACGGTAAGTCGACGCTGTCTGACCGTATCATCCAGATTTGCGGTGGCCTTTCTGATCGTGAAATGGAAGCCCAGGTTCTGGACTCCATGGATCTTGAGCGCGAACGCGGGATCACTATCAAGGCGCAGAGCGTCACCCTGGACTATAAGGCCAACGACGGTGAGACCTATCAGCTGAACTTTATCGACACCCCGGGCCACGTGGACTTCTCCTATGAAGTCTCCCGTTCCCTCGCCGCGTGCGAAGGCGCGCTGCTGGTGGTTGACGCCGGGCAGGGCGTAGAAGCCCAGACCCTGGCCAACTGCTACACCGCCATGGAGATGGACCTGGAGGTCGTTCCGGTACTCAACAAGATCGACCTGCCTGCGGCCGACCCTGAGCGCGTAGCGGACGAGATTGAAGATATCGTCGGGATCGATGCCCATGATGCGGTGCGCTGCTCGGCGAAAACCGGCGTCGGCGTGACCGACGTGCTTGAGCGTCTGGTGCGCGATATTCCGCCGCCGGAAGGCGATCCGGACGCGCCGCTGCAGGCGCTGATTATCGACTCCTGGTTCGATAACTACCTCGGCGTGGTGTCGCTGGTGCGGATTAAAAACGGCACCATGCGCAAGGGCGATAAGATCAAGGTCATGAGCACCGGCCAGGTCTATAACGCCGACCGTCTGGGCATCTTTACCCCGAAACAGGTTGACCGTACCGAGCTGAAATGCGGCGAGGTTGGCTGGCTGGTCTGCGCGATCAAAGACATCCTCGGCGCGCCGGTGGGCGATACCCTGACCGCCGCCCGCAACCCGGCAGACAAAGCGCTGCCTGGCTTTAAGAAGGTGAAACCGCAGGTGTATGCCGGCCTGTTCCCGGTGAGCTCCGATGATTATGAAGCTTTCCGCGACGCGCTGGGCAAACTGAGCCTCAACGACGCCTCTCTGTTCTACGAGCCGGAAAGTTCTACCGCGCTGGGCTTCGGCTTCCGCTGCGGCTTCCTCGGCCTGCTGCACATGGAGATCATTCAGGAGCGTCTGGAGCGTGAATACGATCTCGACCTGATCACTACCGCGCCGACGGTAGTGTACGAAGTGGAGACCACCTCCAAAGAAGTTATCTACGTCGACAGCCCGTCCAAGCTGCCGCCGCTGAATAATATTCAGGAGCTGCGCGAGCCGATCGCCGAGTGTCACATGCTGCTGCCGCAGGAGTTCCTCGGCAACGTGATCACTCTGTGTGTGGAGAAACGTGGTGTGCAGACCAACATGGTTTACCACGGTAAACAGGTGGCGCTGACCTACGAAATCCCGATGGCGGAAGTGGTGCTCGACTTCTTCGACCGTTTGAAGTCTACCTCCCGCGGCTATGCGTCGCTGGACTACAACTTCAAACGCTTCCAGGCGTCGAACATGGTACGCGTCGATGTGCTGATCAACGGCGAGCGCGTCGATGCGCTGGCGCTGATCACCCACAACGATAACGCGCCGTATCGCGGCCGCGAGCTGGTGGAAAAGATGAAAGATCTTATTCCGCGTCAGCAGTTCGACATCGCGATTCAGGCGGCCATCGGCAACCACATCATCGCGCGCTCTACCGTGAAACAGCTGCGTAAAAACGTGCTGGCGAAATGCTACGGCGGTGACGTCAGCCGTAAGAAAAAGCTGCTGCAGAAGCAGAAAGAAGGTAAGAAGCGTATGAAGCAGGTCGGTAACGTTGAACTGCCGCAGGAAGCGTTCCTCGCCATTCTGCACGTTGGTAAAGACGGCAAATAACCCTAAGGAGTTGGCATGGCGAACATGTTTGCCCTGATCCTGGTGATTGCAACCCTGGTGACGGGCGTTTTATGGTGCCTGGACAAGTTCATTTTTGCACCGAAACGTCGTGAGCGTCAGGCCGCTGCTCAGGCAGCGACCGGCGAGCAGCTGGACAAAAAGACGTTGAAGAAAGTCGGCCCGAAACCGGGCTGGCTGGAAACCGGCGCATCAGTTTTCCCGGTGCTGGCGATCGTTCTGGTGGTACGTTCATTCATTTATGAGCCGTTCCAGATCCCGTCCGGTTCGATGATGCCGACTCTGCTGATTGGCGATTTCATCCTGGTGGAGAAATTTGCCTACGGCATTAAAGATCCTATCTACCAGAAAACGCTGATCGAGACGGGTCATCCGAAGCGCGGCGACATCGTGGTGTTTAAATATCCGGAAGACCCGCGCCTGGACTACATCAAGCGCGCGGTGGGGCTACCGGGGGATAAGGTCACCTACGATCCGATTGCCAAGCAGGTCACTATTCAGCCGGGCTGTAGTTCCGGACAGGCCTGCGGCAACGCGCTGCCGGTGACTTACTCCAACGTGGAGCCGAGCGATTTCGTTCAGACCTTCTCCCGCAGCAACGGCGGCGAGGCGAGCAGCGGTTTCTGGCAGCTGCCGAAGGGCGAAACCAAAGCCGACGGCATTCGCCTCACCGAGCGTCAGGAGACGTTGGGCGACGTCACGCATCGTATTCTGATGGTGCCGATTGCTCAGGATCAGGCTGGCATGTATTACCATCAGAGCGGTCTGCCGCTGGCCACCTGGATTGTGCCGCCGGGTCAGTACTTCATGATGGGCGACAACCGGGATAACAGCGCCGACAGCCGTTACTGGGGCTTTGTGCCGGAAGCAAACCTGGTCGGAAAAGCCACCGCTATCTGGATGAGTTTTGAAAAGCAGGAAGGTGAATGGCCGACCGGTGTGCGGTTATCGCGCATTGGTGGAATTCATTAATTTCATCTGCTGAATTCACGCCGCTGCTGTTATCGCAGCGGCGTGAATTATTTAGTATTTAAATCCATTCAAACTAACGACATCCCGTGTCGTTGCGTATAGAATATCCCCCCGAAGTTTTTGGTTGTCGCTCTGCCGGGTGACACTGCACACGAAAGCGTATTGGTCTGTTTCAACTTCCTGTTTGAAGCGTATGCTCAGGTCGGTTTCGTGTGCTGCATCTTTGACGCATTCATTTATTGGTAACGCATGAACCCCATCGTAATTAATCGGCTTCAACGAAAGCTGGGCTACACTTTTCATCATCAGGAGCTGTTGCAACAGGCATTAACTCACCGCAGTGCCAGCAGCAAACATAATGAGCGCCTGGAATTTTTAGGCGACTCCATTTTAAGTTTCGTGATCGCTAACGCGCTGTATCATCGCTTTCCTCGCGTGGATGAAGGCGACATGAGCCGTATGCGCGCGACGCTGGTGCGCGGCAACACGCTGGCGGAAATCGCCCGCGAGTTTGAGCTGGGCGAATGCTTGCGCCTCGGGCCGGGCGAACTGAAAAGCGGCGGTTTCCGTCGCGAATCGATTCTCGCGGACACCGTTGAAGCGTTAATTGGCGGGGTTTTCCTCGACAGCGATATTCAGAACGTTGAACGCTTAATTCTCTCCTGGTACCAGACTCGTCTGGACGAAATCAGCCCGGGCGATAAGCAAAAGGATCCGAAGACGCGTCTGCAGGAGTATCTGCAGGGTCGTCATCTGCCGCTGCCGTCCTACCTGGTGGTCCAGGTGCGCGGCGAAGCGCACGATCAGGAATTTACTATCCACTGCCAGGTCAGTGGCCTGAGTGAACCGGTGGTTGGCACAGGTTCCAGCCGTCGTAAGGCGGAGCAGGCTGCCGCCGAACAGGCGCTGAAAAAGCTGGAGCTGGAATGAGCGAAGAAAAAAGTTATTGTGGGTTTGTCGCCATCGTGGGTCGTCCAAACGTTGGCAAATCCACGCTGTTGAATAAGCTGCTTGGGCAGAAGATCTCGATCACCTCCCGTAAAGCGCAGACCACCCGTCACCGCATCGTCGGCATCCATACCGAAGGGCCGTATCAGGCGATTTACGTCGATACTCCGGGCCTGCATATGGAAGAGAAGCGCGCCATTAACCGCCTGATGAACAAAGCGGCCAGCAGCTCGATTGGCGATGTTGAACTGGTCATCTTCGTGGTGGAAGGCACCCGCTGGACGCAGGACGACGAGATGGTGCTCAACAAGCTGCGCGACGCGAAAGCGCCGGTGATCCTCGCGGTCAACAAGGTAGATAACGTGCAGGAAAAAGCGGATCTGTTACCGCACCTGCAGTTCCTCGCCAGCCAGATGAACTTCCTTGATATCGTGCCGATGTCGGCGGAAACGGGGACCAACGTCGACACCATCGCGGCGATCGTGCGTAAGCATCTGCCGGAAGCGATCCATCACTTCCCGGAAGATTATATTACCGATCGTTCCCAGCGCTTTATGGCCTCCGAAATCATCCGTGAAAAACTGATGCGTTTCCTTGGCGCTGAGCTGCCGTACTCCGTCACCGTGGAAATCGAACGTTTTGTGACCAACGAGCGCGGCGGTTACGACATCAACGGCCTGATCCTCGTCGAGCGTGAAGGGCAGAAGAAGATGGTGATTGGCAACAAAGGCGCCAAAATCAAAACCATCGGTATCGAAGCGCGTAAGGACATGCAGGAGATGTTTGAAGCGCCGGTGCACCTCGAGCTGTGGGTCAAAGTGAAATCCGGCTGGGCCGATGACGAGCGCGCCCTGCGCAGTCTCGGTTATGTTGACGACCTCTGAGTTAACGCAACGTGGATGGATGGCAGCGCGCCTTTGTCCTGCATAGCCGACCGTGGAGCGAAACCAGCCTGATGCTGGACGTCTTCACGGAAGAATCCGGTCGCGTGCGCCTGGTTGCCAAGGGCGCACGCTCCAAACGCTCGAATCTTAAAGGCGCTTTACAGCCCTTTACCCCCTTGCTGGTTCGCTTCGGTGGCCGCGGCGAAGTCAAAACCCTGCGCAGCGCGGAAGCTGTCTCGCTGGCGCTGCCGCTCAGCGGCATCACCCTCTACAGCGCTCTTTACGTTAACGAGCTTATCTCCCGTGTGCTGGAGCACGAAACGCGCTTCTCCGAACTCTTTTTTGACTATTTGCACTGCATTCAGGCGCTCGCCGGGGCCAGCGGCTCGCCGGAGCCGGCGCTGCGGCGCTTTGAGCTGGCGCTGCTCGGGCACCTGGGCTATGGCGTGGATTTTCTCCACTGCGCCGGGAGCGGCGAGCCGGTGGACGACACCATGACCTACCGCTATCGCGAAGAAAAAGGCTTTATTGCCAGCCTGGTGATTGATAACAACACGTTTACCGGGCACCATTTGAAAGCGTTGGCGAGTCGCGAGTTTCCTGATGTTGATACGCTGCGCGCCGCGAAGCGCTTTACCCGTATCGCCCTGAAGCCCTATCTCGGCGGCAAACCGCTCAAGAGCCGGGAATTGTTTCGCCAGTTTATGCCCGCGCGAAAGGCGCGAGCGGATAATACGAAGAATGATTAACGAGGATTGTCATGGCTGAATTACTGTTAGGGGTCAATATTGACCATATCGCGACCTTGCGTAACGCCCGCGGCACCGCCTACCCGGATCCGGTTCAGGCGGCTTTCATTGCCGAACAGGCCGGCGCCGACGGCATTACCGTGCATCTGCGCGAAGACCGCCGCCATATCACCGATCGCGATGTGCGTATCCTGCGCCAGACGCTGCACACCCGCATGAATCTTGAAATGGCGGTCACCGAAGAGATGCTGACGATCGCCTGCGAAACCAAACCGCATTTCTGCTGCCTGGTGCCGGAGAAGCGCCAGGAAGTGACCACCGAAGGCGGGCTGGACGTCGCCGGCCAGCGCGACAAGATGCGTGATGCCTGTCAACGCCTGGCGGATGCCGGCATCCTGGTCTCCCTGTTTATCGATGCGGATGAAGCACAAATTAAAGCGGCAGCGGACGTTGGCGCGCCTTATATCGAAATCCATACCGGCTGCTATGCCGATGCTAAAACCGACGCCGAGCAGGCGAAGGAGCTGGAACGCATTGCCAAAGCGGCCGCCTACGCCGCCAGCCTCGGCCTGAAGGTTAATGCGGGTCACGGTCTGACCTATCACAACGTGAAAGCGATTGCCGCGCTGCCGGAAATGCATGAGCTGAATATCGGCCACGCGATTATTGGCCGCGCGGTGATGAGCGGCCTGAAAGAGGCGGTCGCGGAAATGAAGCGTCTGATGCTGGAAGCGCGCGGCTAATGGCCATTCTCGGGCTGGGTACCGACATCGTCGAGATCGCCCGCATCGAAGCGGTGATCGCCCGCAGCGGCGATCGCCTTGCCCGCCGGGTGCTGAGCGACCATGAATGGAGTATCTGGGAGCAGCATCAGCAGCCGGTGCGTTTCCTGGCGAAACGCTTTGCGGTCAAGGAAGCGGCGGCGAAAGCGCTGGGGACCGGGATCCGCAACGGGCTGGCCTTTAATCAGTTCGAAGTTTACAACGATGAGCTGGGCAAGCCGAAGCTGCGGCTATGGGGTGAGGCGCAACGGCTGGCGGAACGGTTGGGGGTGAGCCATATTCATGTCACGCTCGCCGATGAGCGCCATTACGCCTGCGCCACGGTGATTGTCGAAAGCTAAGCGCGACGGCGGTTAAATTTTATCCGCGTGGTGCATCAGGACGAATTTATCCCACAGCTGTTCTTCACTCTCGACGTGTGCCGGATCTTTCAGAATAGTATTCGGGATCGGGCACACCTTCTGGCAGGTGGGCGTATCGTAATGGCCCACGCATTCGGTGCAGCGGTCGCTGTTAATTTCATAAATGCTGTCACCCATCGAAATGGCCTCATTGGGGCACTCCGGCTCGCACATATCGCAGTTGATGCATTTTTTGGTAATTAACAGCGCCATCAGGAAAATCTCAGAAACAACACAAACAGGGCGGGCATTATACGCCCATTTTCTGCTCAGACCAGCTTTTTCACCAGCGCTTCGCTATGGCGAATGCGCTCCGGCGCCCGCTCCAGATCCTGCTGCACCAGCCCCATAAACAGCAGGTCGGTGAGCATCATTTGCGCGCTGGTGGAGGAGATGGCCGCGCTGCGCGTCGCCTGCTCTTCGGCGATAGTATACAGGCAGTGGGTCGCCTGCTGCTGCAGGGCGTTAGGGCTAAAGCCGGTGATCGCCAGGATCTTACAGCCGACGCGCAGCGCTTCACCGGCCGCCATATTGATCTCCCGACGCTCGCCGGAGTAAGAGATCGCCAGCAGCAGATCGTCGCTGGACATGGCCTGCACCGTCGCCAGCAGAGCGTGCATATCCTGCTCAGAGACAGCGTTGACGCCGATCTTCATCAGCTTCCAGCTAAAGTTACGCGCCACCAGGCCGGACGCGCCAATCCCGGTGACGATCACCCGCCGGGCGTTGCGCAGCAGCGTGACGGCTTCCCGCAGCGTCTCTTCAGTGTTGACGTCCAGCGAGGCATGCATGGCGGCGACATTGTCTTTGATGAGTTTCTCGCCCACCAGACGTAGCGGGTCGTCACCGCGAATGTGGTTATGTACCGGGACGGAGTGCGGATCCGGGCTGCTGGCCAGCGCTTCACTCAGCGCCAGCTTCAGCGCCGGAAAGCCTTTGAACCCCAGTTTTTGGGCAAATTTAACCACGCTGGACTGACTCACCCCGGCTTCCGCCGCCAGCTGCTGCGAGCTGAGGTGCCGGGTGTCATCGGGTTGGCTCAGAATAAAATCGGCCAACTTTTTGTCGCTCGCCGCCAGGGTGGGATAGCGCTGACGAATACGCGTTAAACAGTTCATTGGAGCTCCACTGGAGCCGTCCGGCTCGTGACTGAAAGAATTTTTATTCGATTATAAGGGGTATACCACGAATTAAAAATTCATAAGCCACAATTTTTCCTTCGCCTGCTAATTTAATTCTTCCTTAACGGCAGGGATGTTTTCCCTCTTCATGGCATAAGACTGTTAAGCTTACCCTAACGAGAAGCGAATCCTGAGAGAAGGGGGCAGTTTGCAGCACAGTGAACGGAGAGTGGTGTTTTTCGATCTGGACGGAACCTTGCATCAACAGGATATGTTCGGCAGTTTTCTGCGCTACCTGCTGCGCCATCTGCCGCTGAACCTGCTGCTGGTGGTGGCGATGGGGCCGGTGATCCTTGCCGGGCTGGCGGTGTGCGGGCGGGCGGCGCGCTGGCCGATGAGCCTCCTGCTATGGGCGTCAACCTTTGGCCGTCGCGAGGCGGTACTGAAGCGGCTGGAAGCGGAGTTTGTCGGCTGGTTTCGTCATCATGTGACAGCGTTTCCCGTGGTTCATGCGCGTCTGACGGCCTACCTGACCAGTACCGATGCCGACGTCTGGTTGATCACCGGCTCGCCGCAGTCGCTGGTGGAACAGGTTTATCGCGATACCCTCTGGCTGCCGCGGGTGAATCTGATAGCCAGCCGCACCGCGCGCCGCTGGGGCGGCTGGGTATTGACCCTGCGCTGCCTGGGCCATGAAAAGGTGGTGCAGCTGGAGAAAAAGATTGGCGCACCGCTGCAGCTGTATAGCGGCTATAGCGACAGTGAGCAGGATAACCCGTTGCTCGGCTTTTGCCAGCATCGCTGGCGGGTCACCCCGCAGGGAGAGCTGCAGCAGCTGGAGTAATAGTGTGTAATTGATAGCTCCCATGTATAATGCGCCCCGCTTTTTCTGCTGGAGTGGCCGCTGTGTCTGACCTCGAACTCAATGATGAATACTGGATGCGTCATGCCCTGACGCTGGCGAAGCGCGCCTGGGAAGAGGGCGAGGTACCGGTGGGCGCGGTGCTGGTGCATAACAATCAGGTCATTGGCGAGGGCTGGAACCGGCCGATAGGCCGTCACGACCCTACCGCCCATGCGGAAATTATGGCCTTACGCCAGGGCGGACTGGTGCTGCAAAACTACCGGCTGATCGACGCCACGCTGTACGTGACCCTCGAGCCCTGCGTGATGTGCGCGGGGGCGATGGTGCACAGCCGTATCGCCCGCCTGGTGTTTGGCGCCAGGGATGCCAAGACCGGTGCCGCCGGCTCGCTGATGGATGTTCTGCATCATCCGGGAATGAACCATCGGGTTGAGATTAGCGAAGGCGTGCTGGCGGAGTCCTGCTCTGCCATGCTGAGCGACTTCTTCCGCTGGCGGCGGGAAGAGAAAAAAGCGCTGAAGAAAGCCCGGGAGCAGAACGGGGAAAGTTAATACAGGTGGCCTGGGAGTTTCATCCGGGCATTATCCATCTGTTTTTCGGCGCGAAACTTGAAAAAGGGCAGGGTGGTCTCCTGCGGCTGTTCGAGCTCATTGGGGAGCACGGCCGGGTAATCTTCCGCCAGGGCCAGCATTTGCTGCTGCTGGCGCTCCTTCTCTGACAAATAGCCGACAAGGCTTATCTGATATTTGCGGATGTTTTCCACATAGGCGTAGGCCTCATGGCCGCGGGCATAGCCGTATTTTAGTTTGCTGTAATAGGGTTTCTGGCTCAGCAGCGGTAAACGCAGCTTAACGTCCGCCCAGCTGTTAGGATTGCCTTTCTGTTTGCGGGTGAGCGCCATGGCGTCCAGCATATGGGCATAGCCCATATTGTAAGCGGCCAGCGCAAACCAGATGCGTTCATCTTTCGGGATCGAATCCGGCACTTTATCCATCATATCCTGTAGATAGCGCATGCCGCCGTCGATACTCTGCGCCGCATCGGTCCGGTCAGTCAGCCCCAGACTTTGCGCCGTATTGCGCGTGAGCATCATCATGCCGCGCACGCCGGTAGGAGAGGTGGCCTGTGGATCCCAGTGGGATTCCTGCCAGGCGATGGCGGCCAGCAGGCGCCAGTCGATCTCGCGGGCGTACTTTTCAAACAGCGGCTGCACCTCCGGAAGAATGTTTTCCACCGCGCGCAGGAAGGTGCGGGTATCGACGTAATCAAAATCGTTGCCGTGGCCGAGGTACTTCTCCTCCAGGCGCGCCAGGGTGCCGTCTTCATTGATGTTGTTGAAGAAATCAAGCATCGCCGCCGACAGGGAATTATCATCGTCCCGGGCGCTGAACCAGGTGACCGGCTGTTCGTCGGTGATATCGAGGGCTACCGCCAGCTCCGGATGGACGCGCTGAAACAGGCTGACGGCCACCGAGTCGGCGATGGTGTAATCGAGTTTGCCGTCAATCACCGCCTGCATCAGCGCCGTGGTGCCGCGTTTTTCGTCCACGCGCCAGGCAAGATCCGGGTATTTCTCGGCTTTTAAGGTCTGCAGGTCGTTGATCGCCACGTGGCCCGGAGCGATGGCGAGCTGCTCGGCGGTCAGCGCCGCGAGGCTGCGCGGCCGGGTATTGCCGACGCGGTAGACCAGCTGTTGCGAAACAGAATAGTAGGTGGGGCCGGCCTGATAGTTTTTCACCCGCTCCTGGTTATAGACCAGCCCGGCAGCCAGCATATCGGCCTGACCGTCGTCGAGGTCGTCAAACAGCTGGCTGATGTTCTGCCGGACGGTTATCTTAAGCGTCACGCCGAGGTAGTCGGCAAACTGCTTCGCCAGTTCGTAGTCCAGGCCGAACGTTTTATTGTTCATGGTGGCAAAGGTCATCGGCGAGTTGATGGTGCTGATGCGCAGCTCGCCGCGAGCGATAATACCCGCCACCCGGTTCTCGGGTTTACCGGACCAGGGGATCGACGGCCACAGGGCAGCCGCCAGCAAAAGGGTGACAATGCCGATCAGCAGATAATTAATCTTTAATTTTTTCAGCGCGTTAATCTTCTGCAGCTTCAGGTTCCTCAGCGGGCGATGTCCGGAAAAAACGCAAGGTTGTCGTCGAATGAGCGGCATTCTGCTTAAGAATGCGCCAGTTGGCAACTTATTCGCGATAGGCGTCACATTTATTGATAAACAGCATCAATGATTTTATTTCTACGCAAACGGTTTCGTCGGGGCGCAGGATTCACTATAATGACGCCCGTTTCCCCCCCTGGCTCACCCTGAAAGCTTCGAAGACGAGAGACTTATGATGGAAATTTTGCGTGGTTCACCTGCACTGTCGGCATTCCGTATTAATAAACTGCTGGCACGATTTCAGGCGGCCAACCTTCCGGTAAGCGCCATATACGCCGAGTATATTCATTTTGCCGATCTGAACGCCCCGCTGAGCGCTGACGATCGCGAGCGCCTGGCGCGACTGCTTAAATATGGCCCGAGCTTAAACAGCCATACCCCGACCGGTAAATTACTGCTCGTGACCCCTCGCCCTGGCACCATCTCTCCCTGGTCTTCTAAAGCTACCGATATCGCCCATAACTGCGGCCTGGCTCAGGTTGTGCGTCTGGAGCGCGGCGTGGCGTATTATGTTGAAGCCTCGACCCTGACCGAAGCGCAGTGGACCGCGGTGGCGGCGGAACTGCACGACCGCATGATGGAGAGCGTCTTCGACGCGCTGGAAGCGGGCGAAAAGCTGTTCGCTCACCATCAGCCGACGCCGGTGACCAGCGTTGACCTGCTGGGCGAAGGGCGTCAGGCGCTGATTGACGCCAACCTCCGTTTGGGTCTGGCGCTGGCAGATGACGAAATTGACTACCTGCAGGACGCGTTTACCCGTCTGGGACGCAATCCGAACGACATCGAGCTGTACATGTTCGCCCAGGCGAACTCAGAGCACTGTCGCCACAAGATTTTCAACGCCGACTGGATCATCGACGGCGAACAGCAGCCGAAGTCGCTGTTCAAAATGATCAAAAACACCTTCGAAAAAACGCCGGACTACGTCCTGTCGGCCTATAAAGACAACGCCGCGGTGATGGAAGGGTCTGAAGTGGGGCGCTATTTTGCCGACCACCAGACCGGGCGCTACGACTTCCATCAGGAGCCGGCGCACATTCTGATGAAGGTGGAAACCCATAACCACCCGACGGCCATCTCCCCATGGCCGGGCGCGGCAACCGGCTCCGGCGGCGAGATCCGCGATGAAGGCGCCACCGGCCGCGGCGCGAAGCCGAAAGCGGGTCTGGTGGGCTTCTCGGTTTCCAACCTGCGCATCCCGGGCTTCGAACAGCCGTGGGAAGAAGATTTCGGGAAACCGGATCGCATCGTCACCGCCCTGGACATCATGACCGAAGGCCCGCTGGGCGGCGCGGCGTTTAACAACGAATTTGGTCGTCCGGCGCTGAACGGCTACTTCCGCACCTATGAAGAGAAAGTCACCAGCCATAACGGCGAAGAGCTGCGCGGCTACCACAAACCGATCATGCTGGCCGGCGGTATCGGCAACATCCGCGGCGAGCACGTGCAGAAGGGCGAGATTACCGTCGGCGCGAAGCTGATCGTGCTGGGCGGCCCGGCGATGAACATCGGCCTCGGCGGCGGCGCGGCGTCTTCCATGGCCTCCGGCCAGTCCGATGCCGACCTCGATTTCGCCTCCGTCCAGCGTGACAACCCGGAAATGGAGCGTCGCTGTCAGGAAGTGATCGACCGCTGCTGGCAGCTGGGCGACGCCAACCCGATCCTGTTTATCCACGACGTCGGCGCCGGCGGTCTCTCCAACGCCATGCCGGAGCTGGTCAGCGACGGCGGCCGCGGCGGTCAATTCCAGCTGCGCGATATCCTGAGCGATGAGCCAGGCATGAGCCCGCTGGAGATCTGGTGTAACGAATCGCAGGAACGTTATGTCCTGGCGGTCGCCCCGGAGCAACTGCCGCTGTTCGACGAGCTGTGCCGCCGCGAGCGCGCGCCTTATGCGGTTATCGGCGAAGCCACCGCCGAGCAGCACCTGAGCCTGAGCGACAGCCACTTTAACGATCAGCCGATCGATCTGCCGCTGGACGTCCTGCTTGGTAAAACGCCGAAAATGACCCGCGACGTGCAGACTCTGAAAGCCCAGGGCAGCGCGCTGGATCGCCAACCGATCACCATCGCCGACGCGGTTAACCGCGTACTGCACCTGCCGACGGTGGCCGAGAAAACCTTCCTCGTGACCATCGGCGATCGCACCGTGACCGGCATGGTCGCTCGCGACCAGATGGTCGGCCCGTGGCAGATCCCGGTGGCCAACTGCGCGGTAACCACCGCCAGCCTCGACAGCTACTACGGCGAAGCGATGGCGATGGGCGAGCGCGCCCCGGTTGCTCTGCTGGACTTCGCCGCCTCCGGCCGTCTGGCGGTAGGCGAAGCGCTGACCAACATCGCCGCCACGCAGATTGGCGAGCTGAACCGCGTGAAGCTGTCGGCTAACTGGATGGCCGCTGCCGGCCACCCGGGCGAAGACGCTGGCCTGTATGAGGCGGTGAAAGCGGTGGGCGAAGAGCTGTGCCCGGCGCTGGGCCTGACCATTCCGGTCGGCAAAGACTCAATGTCGATGAAAACCCGCTGGCAGGAAGGCAGCGAGCAGCGTGAGATGACCTCTCCGCTGTCGCTGGTGATCTCCGCCTTCGCCCGTGTCGAAGATGTTCGTCATACCGTCACGCCGCAGCTCTCGACGGAAGATAACGCCCTGCTGTTGATCGACCTCGGTAAAGGGCACAACGCGCTGGGCGCGACGGCGTTGGCGCAAGTCTATCGCCAGCTCGGCGACAAGCCGGCTGACGTGCGCGATGTCGCGCAGCTGAAAGGCTTCTGGGATGCGATGCAGGCCCTGGTGGCGCAGCGTAAACTGCTGGCCTACCACGACCGCTCCGACGGCGGCCTGCTGGTCACCCTGGCGGAAATGGCCTTTACCGGCCACTGCGGTGTGGAGGCGGATATCGCCGCGCTGGGCGACGACCGTCTGGCGGCGCTGTTCAACGAAGAGCTGGGGGCGGTGATCCAGGTCCGCGCCGCAGACCGTGAGGCGGTGGAAGCCATTCTGGCGGTTAACGGCCTGGCGGACTGTGTGCATTACCTCGGTAAAGCGGTCGAGGGCGATCGCTTCGTGCTGACCGCCGGCGGTCAGACGGTGTTTAGCGAAAGCCGCACCACGCTGCGCATGTGGTGGGCGGAAACCACCTGGCAGATGCAGCGTCTGCGCGACAACCCGGCCTGCGCCGATCAGGAGCACGAGGCGAAAGCCAACGACGCCGACCCGGGCCTCAATGTGAAGCTCTCGTTTGATATTAATGACGATGTCGCCGCACCGTACATTGCCACCGGCGCGCGTCCGAAAGTGGCCGTCCTGCGCGAGCAGGGGGTCAACTCTCACGTTGAAATGGCGGCGGCCTTCCATCGCGCTGGCTTTGACGCCATTGACGTGCATATGAGCGACCTGCTGGCGGGCCGCACCGGTCTCGGCGATTTCCATGCCCTGGTGGCCTGCGGCGGCTTCTCCTACGGCGACGTGCTGGGGGCAGGTGAAGGCTGGGCGAAGTCGATTCTGTTCAACGAGCGCGTGCGCGATGAGTTCGCGACCTTCTTCCATCGTCCGCAGACCCTGGCGCTCGGCGTGTGCAACGGCTGTCAGATGATGTCCAATCTGCGCGAGCTGATCCCGGGCAGCGACCTGTGGCCGCGCTTTGTGCGCAACCACTCTGACCGCTTTGAAGCGCGCTTCAGCCTGGTGGAAGTGACGCAAAGCCCGTCTCTGCTGCTGCAAGGCATGGTTGGCTCACAGATGCCGATTGCGGTCTCCCACGGCGAAGGTCAGGTGGAAGTGCGCGACAGCGCGCATCTGGCCCAGCTGGAGAGCAAAGGCCTGGTGGCGCTGCGCTTCGTGGATAACTTCGGCAAAGTGACCGAAACCTATCCGGCGAACCCGAACGGTTCCCCGAACGGTATCACCGCCGTGACCAGCGAAAGCGGGCGCGCGACCATCATGATGCCGCACCCGGAACGCGTCTTCCGCACCGTAAGCAACTCCTGGCACCCGGAAAACTGGGGCGAAGACAGCCCGTGGATGCGTATCTTCCGCAATGCGCGTAAACAGCTGGGTTAATTTTCCCGCAGCGTGTCACGCGAACGTATCGGCCCCCTGCTCAGGCAGGGGGCTTTTTTTTATATGTGACGGCCGGCACGCCAGGGTGTCGGGAATCACCGACAACCGGCATATTGCAGTGTCGCCAAAAGGCGACACTTAAGTTATTGATTTAAATGATGAGTAACTTGGGATACATTTGGTGTCGCTAATTGGCGACGCTATGGATAAAAAGTGTACTGCGCTGGGGTGGCTGGCTTTTATGGTTAAAGCCATATATATCAATGTGTTAATAAAATGTTTGGAAAGGTGGCATAGTTCATGCATAATAATAACCAGTGGCTCATTCACCTTCTTATGTCAGCCCCTTCGGGACGCGCTACATAAACTTCGAATGACGCACAAACAGGTGCCTGCCGTCCAACTCCTGATAATAGCCTGGCTTTATCAGACATCGGGCGAAACGTCGAGTAAGGCACCGCCTCATTCCTGAACAAAGCCAGGCCTTGCGCCTGGCTTTGTTGTTTCTGGGGCGCCGTGGCGACGGGTATCGCTTTTCTCCGGCGCGCTCCTCAGTTAGCATCGACCAGAGCTAATGATTGAGACCACACCTTTGAAGCGACTCTCTCTTTTTCCCCGTTCGCTGCGTCAGCTGGTGACGCTCTCCTTTGTGCTGATCCTGCTGCCGTTACTGGTGCTGGCCTGGCAGGCCTGGCAGAGCCTCAATGCCCTCAGCGCCCAGGCGGCGCATATCAACCGTACGACGCTGGTCGATGCCCGCCGCAGTGAGGCGATGATCAATGCCGCGCTGGAGATGGAACGCAGCTATCGCCAGTACTGCGTGCTGGACGATCCGACGCTGGCGCGCGTCTATCAAAACCAGCGGCAGCGCTACAGCCAGATGCTGGACGCGCACGCCGGCGTGTTGCCGGACGAAAAGCTCTGGCAGGCGCTGCGCCAGGATGTCAGCGATCTGGCGCAGCTGCAGTGTAACAACAGCGGCCCTGACGCCGAGGCAGCCGCCAGACTGGAAGTTTTCGCCAGTAATAACAGCGACATGGTCCAGGCGACCCGGGCGGTGGTCTATTCCCGCGGCCAGCAGCTGCAGCAGGAGATTGCCGAGCGCGGCCAGTTTTTCGGCTGGCAGGCGCTGGTGCTGTTTCTGCTGAGCCTGGCGCTGGTGCTGCTTTTCACCCGCATGATCATCGGCCCGGTGAAAGGTATCGAAAGAATGATCAATCAGCTGGGCGCAGGGAAGTCGCTGGACGACGCGGCATTGTTTACTGGCCCGCGCGAGCTGCGCTCGGTGGGCAAGCGCATCATCTGGCTCAGCGAGCGCCTGGCATGGCTGGAGTCGCAGCGGCATCAGTTTCTTCGCCATCTGTCGCATGAGCTTAAAACCCCGCTGGCCAGTATGCGTGAAGGCACCGAGCTGTTGGCCGACCGGGTCGCCGGACCGCTGACGCCGGAGCAGCAGGAGATCGTCGAGATCCTCGACAGCAGCAGCCGCAACCTGCAAAAGCTGATTGAACAGCTGCTGGACTACAACCGCAAACAGGCCGACGGCCCGGTAGCCCGGGAAGCAGTGGACCTGGTGGAGCTGGTGGAAAACGTCGTGGCGGCGCACAGTTTGCCTGCGCGGGCTAAACTGATGCATACCGAGCTGGCGCTGCGGGCGCGGCATTGTCTGGCGGAGCCTGCGTTATTGATAAGCGTAATGGATAATCTCTACTCCAATGCGGTGCACTATGGCGCTGAATCCGGTAACATTCGTATCCATAGCTACCGGCACGGAGAGCAGGTGCGTATTGATGTCGCCAACAGCGGCGAACCGATCCCGGCCGCGGAAAAGTATATGATTTTTGAGCCTTTTTACCAGGGAAGTCACCAGCGTAAGGGGGCCGTTAAAGGCAGTGGGCTGGGGTTAAGCATCGCCCGCGACTGTGTCCGTCAGATGCAAGGGGAACTCAGTCTGGTTGACGCCCCCGCCGGGCAGGTCTGTTTTCGCATTACGCTTCCCTCAGCGCCGGAATAATCCAACTAATGAATCGATATCGGGGAACTATGTCCCAATTCCTGGCCTGGCGCCGTTCCCTTAGCGGATGGCTGCTCTCAGGCATTGCTTGTCTGACGCTGGCGGGGTGTTCCGCCGGCTTCTCGCCGCATAGTGCGGAAGGTGCCGCTGCCCCCGGGCAGGCGCAGCACCAGGTGGCCGATTTTGTCGCCGTGGACTGCGCTGATATCTGGGCGCACAGCAGCGATGCCAGCGACAAAAACCCCCTCTACTGGCTGCGGGGCATTGACTGCGCCGATCGTCTCGCGCCGGTGCAGGCGCGAGCGGAGGCGAAACGCCATACCGACGACAGCTGGCAGGACGCATTCCGCCGCGGCATTCTGCTTGCCGATGCCAAAATTACCCCTGACGAGCGCCGCGAGCTGGTGGCGCGTCTCGACACCTTCAGCCCGCAAATCGCCGTTCAGGTCCGCCCGCTATATCAGCTCTGGCGCGACGGGCAGACCCGTCAGCTGCAGCTGGTGGAGGAGCGAGCCCGCTACGCGAAGCTTCAGCAGTCCAGCGATAGCGAGCTGGAGACGTTGCGCCAGCAGGAGCAGTCGCTGCGCCAGCAGCTGGAGCTGACCACCCGTAAGCTGGAGAATCTGACGGATATTGAACGCCAGCTCTCCAGCCGCAAGCCGGGCGGCAATTTCGGCAGCGAAAAAGTACCGGAGGTGATCCATGACGATCCGTAAACCGGCGCGTTTGCTGCTGGTGGATGACGATCCGGGGCTGCTGAAGCTGCTCGGCATGCGTCTGGTCAGCGAAGGCTATAGCGTGGTCACCGCCGAGAGCGGACCGGAAGCGCTGCGCGTGCTGGGACGTGAGAAAGTGGATCTGGTGATTAGCGATCTGCGGATGGATGAAATGGACGGCCTGCAGCTGTTCAGTGAGATCCAGAAGGGGCAGCCCGGCATGCCGGTGATCATTCTCACCGCCCATGGCTCGATCCCCGACGCGGTGGCGGCCACCCAGCAGGGCGTCTTCAGCTTCCTGACCAAGCCAGTTGATAAAGACGCCTTGTATAAAGCCATTGATGAGGCGCTGGAGCAGCGATCGCCAGCCACCGACGAAGCGTGGCGCCAGGCGATTGTCACCCGCAGCCCGCTGATGCTGCGCCTGCTCGAGCAGGCCGGGATGGTGGCGCAGTCCGACGTCAGCGTGCTGATTAACGGCCAGAGCGGGACCGGTAAGGAGATAGTCGCCCAGGCGATCCACAACGCCAGCCCGCGTCATGACAAGCCTTTCGTGGCGATTAACTGCGGCGCGCTGCCGGAACAGCTGCTCGAGTCCGAACTGTTCGGCCATGCTCGGGGCGCCTTTACCGGCGCGGTCAGCAACCGCGAAGGGTTATTCCAGGCCGCCGAAGGCGGCACGCTGTTTCTCGACGAGATCGGCGATATGCCTGTCGCCCTGCAGGTGAAGCTGCTCCGCGTCCTGCAGGAGCGTAAGGTTCGCCCGCTCGGCAGCAACCGCGATATCGAGATCAACGTGCGGATCATCTCCGCCACCCACCGCGACCTGCCGAAGGCGATGGCCCGCGGCGAGTTTCGCGAAGATCTGTTTTATCGCCTCAATGTGGTTAACCTGAAGATCCCGCCGCTCTCCGAACGCACGGAAGATATTCCGCTGTTGGCCAACCATCTGCTGCGTCAGTCCGCCGATCGCCATAAGCCGTTCGTGCGGGCATTTTCCAGCGATGCAATGAAGCGGCTGATGGCCGCCAAATGGCCGGGCAATGTGCGCCAGCTGGTGAACGTGATCGAGCAGTGCGTGGCCCTGACCTCGTCGCCGGTGATCGGCGATGCGCTGGTGGAACAGGCGCTGGAAGGCGAGAACACGGCGCTGCCGACCTTCGTGGAAGCGCGCAATCAGTTTGAGCTGAACTACCTGCGCAAGCTGCTGCAGATTACCAGGGGCAACGTCACCCACGCCGCGCGGATGGCTGGACGCAACCGCACCGAATTCTATAAGCTGCTGTCGCGCCATGAGCTCGACGCCAATGACTTTAAAGAGTAGCTCCGCAACATAGCGCAAGATATGATACGGTAAGCAACCGGTTACGCGACTAAGACAGGAACACCATGAAAAAGATTGATGCGATTATTAAACCTTTCAAACTGGATGACGTGCGTGAAGCGCTGGCCGAAGTCGGCATCACCGGGATGACGGTAACGGAAGTGAAAGGCTTTGGCCGCCAGAAAGGGCACACCGAACTCTACCGCGGCGCGGAATATATGGTGGATTTTCTGCCGAAAGTGAAAATTGAAATCGTGGTGACCGACGATATCGTCGATACCTGTGTGGATACCATCATCCGTACCGCGCAGACCGGTAAAATCGGTGACGGCAAGATCTTTGTCTTCGACGTGGCGCGGGTCATTCGTATCCGTACCGGCGAAGAAGACGACGCGGCGATTTAACGCTCGCCGCTCGCTGCAGTATTGCCGGGTGGCGCTGCGCTTACCCGGCCTACAAATCCCCGCGGCGTCGGGGCTTACAGCACCTTATGCGGGCCGAAGCATTCGTAATGAATGTGGTCTTTATTGACCCCTAATTCTACCAGCTGCTTCGCTGCAAACTGCATAAACGCTACCGGGCCGCAGAGATAATACTGCATCTGCGGGTCGCGAATAGTTTCCGCCACCGCCGCTAAATCCATCAAACCTTCGCTATCAAAACGTCCTGCCTGACGGTCAGCCTCGCTCGGGTTGCGATACCAGACGTGAGCGGTAAACGCCGGCAGCGCCGCGCCGAGCGCCTGCACTTCATCGGCAAAGGCGTGGACCTCGCCATTTTCCGCCGCATGGAACCAGTTCACCTGACCCTGATGATGGCTCTTCGCCAGCGCATCCAGCATCGCCAGCATCGGCGTTTGCCCAACGCCGCCGGAGATCAGGGTGACCGGCGTCTGCGGCTCAACATTAAGGAAGAAATCTCCCGCCGGGGCGGCCAGATAGACCACATCGCCTTCGCTGGCATGGTTATGCAGCCAGCTGGAAACCTGGCCGCCTTCTTCGCGTTTAACCGCGATGCGGTAGCCCTTACCGTCCGCTTTGCGGGTCAGGGAGTACTGGCGAATTTCCTGATATTCGAAGCCTTCCGGCTTCAGCCAGATGGCCAGATACTGGCCAGGCTGGTAATCGGCGACCGGCTGGCCGTCGACCGGCTCGAGCTCAAAGCTGGTGATAAACTGGCTGCGCGGGGTTTTCTTCACGATGCGGAACGCGCGAGTCCCTTCCCAGCCGCCGGTTTTACTGGCGTTTTGCTGATAGATCTCGGCTTCGCGGCCGATAAAGACGTTCGCCAACACCCCGTAGGCTTTACCCCAGGCATCGAGCACTTCCTGGCCCGGACTGAACATTTCATCGAGGGTCGCCAGCAGATGACTGCCAACAATATTGTACTGCTCCGGTTTGATCTGGAAGCTGGTGTGTTTCTGGGCGATCTTTTCCACCGCCGGCAGCAGGGCAGGCAGGTTATCGATATTGCTGGCGTAGGCGGCAATGGCGTTGAACAGCGCTTCACGCTGGTCGCCGTTGCGCTGGTTGCTCATATTGAAGATCTCTTTGAGCTCCGGGTTATGCGCGAACATCCGATCGTAGAAATGGGCGGTTAACTTTGGTCCAGTCTCTACCAGCAGAGGGATGGTGGCTTTGACCGTAGCGATGGTTTGAGCGTCGAGCATAGTGTGCTTCCTTGGGTGTTATCTTAATGATGTATTTTAAATGCATCTTAAGGAAATAACCCTGCGTTGTAAATGGTTCTTTAACACTTTCCGCCGTTGCAGTTACAACATGAAGAATTTGCATCACAATCCTGAAAAGAAATCCGTTGATACTGAGAGAGGCGTTATTGCTCAAAGCCTTGTGTCATGCGGAGCCAAACGTTTGCGTAAAATCCTTTGTCAAGACCTGTTATCACAGAATGATTCGGTTATACTGTGGGCCGTTGTCCAATCGGACCGCCTTTTTAGGCCGAAATTTTATTGTTAGCTGAGTCAGGAGATGCGGATGTTAAAGCGTGAAATGAACATTGCCGATTATGATGCCGAACTGTGGCAGGCTATGGAGCAGGAAAAAGTACGTCAGGAAGAGCACATCGAACTGATCGCCTCCGAAAACTACACCAGCCCGCGCGTAATGCAGGCGCAGGGCTCTCAGCTGACCAACAAATACGCTGAAGGATATCCGGGCAAGCGTTACTACGGCGGCTGCGAATACGTCGACGTGGTTGAGCAACTGGCTATCGACCGCGCGAAAGAGCTGTTCGGCGCTGACTATGCTAACGTCCAGCCGCACTCCGGCTCCCAGGCTAACTTTGCCGTCTACACCGCGCTGCTGCAGCCGGGCGACACCGTGCTCGGTATGAACCTGGCGCAGGGCGGCCACCTGACTCACGGCTCCCCGGTTAACTTCTCCGGCAAACTGTACAACATCATCCCTTACGGTATTGATGAGTCCGGCAAAATTGACTACGACGACATGGCGAAGCAGGCTCAGGAACACAAACCGAAGATGATCATCGGTGGTTTCTCCGCTTACTCCGGTATCGTTGACTGGGCAAAAATGCGTGAAATCGCTGACAGCATCGGCGCTTACCTGTTCGTCGATATGGCGCACGTGGCAGGCCTGATTGCCGCTGGCGTATACCCGAACCCGGTTCCGCATGCTCACGTCGTGACCACCACCACCCACAAAACCCTGGCGGGTCCGCGCGGCGGCCTGATCCTGGCGAAAGGCGGTAGCGAAGAGCTGTATAAGAAGCTGAACTCTGCGGTATTCCCAAGCGCGCAGGGCGGCCCGCTGATGCACGTTATCGCGGCGAAAGCGGTGGCGCTGAAAGAAGCGATGGAGCCAGAGTTTAAAGTTTACCAGCAGCAGGTTGCGAAAAACGCCAAAGCAATGGTGGAAGTGTTCCTGAACCGCGGCTACAAAGTGGTGTCTGGCGGTACTGAGAACCATCTGTTCCTGCTGGACCTGGTGGATAAAAACCTGACCGGTAAAGAAGCTGACGCTGCCCTGGGCCGCGCCAACATCACCGTCAACAAAAACAGCGTGCCGAACGATCCGAAGAGCCCGTTCGTGACCTCCGGTATCCGCATCGGTTCTCCGGCTGTGACTCGTCGCGGCTTTAAAGAAGCGGAAGTCAAAGAGCTGGCTGGCTGGATGTGTGACGTGCTGGACAATATCAATGACGACGCGGTCATTGAGCGTGTGAAAGGCAAAGTGCTGGATATCTGCGCCCGCTTCCCGGTTTACGCGTAAGCGTTAGCGTTGACATCAAAAAGGCCGCGTTTGCGGCCTTTTTTGCATCTGCAGATTAGCGACGGTCGAGGGAGATTGCCCCTGGGCCGGTGATTGCCAGCAGCAGGAAGGCGCCGGCGATGCTGACGTTTTTCCAGAAGTTAATCATGTTCGGCAATACCGCATCGCCAGTCATATCCCAGTAGTGATGGCCAATCACCGCCGTGCCGAGGGTGTAGAAGATAAAGATGACCGCCAGCGGGCGGGTGAAAAAGCCCAGCACAATTAAAATCGCGGCAGGCACTTCCATAATGACGGCGATAATCGCCGCCAGGGTCGGCATCGGCGCGCCGGAGGCGGCCATGTATTGCACCGTACCGCTAAAGCCCAGCAGTTTGGGGTAGCCAAAAAGTAGAAACAGAACCACCACGGCGATGCGGGCGATGAGCAGTAGCAGAGAGCGGGATGCGCCAAAATCAAAATAGCGGAGTGTGTTCATAATCAGCTCGTTATGAGAGACGTGTGATTTAAACGTAATACACAAAGTTGCCAGCCGCCATAGCAGGAAAATAATAATGTCGCGCTTCGTTTCATTAGGATTTCGCCGTATCGTTGGTCGCACTTTGATGCCCGGTTATCGGATTTTATTTAATACAACCGGTGACGGAGTGGGGAGTGCTCCGTGATGCGCGTCACGATTTAAAGACAAATGTACTCAACTTCCATATAGAGAGTGAGACACAGGTTTACTCACGATGGGGTTTATCGCCAGACTATCGCCACCATTCGGGAGGAAATCATGGTCTTGCACTCCACGCGCTGGCTGGCGCTCAGTTATTTCACTTACTTTTTTAGCTACGGTATTTTTCTGCCCTTCTGGAGCGTCTGGCTGGCCGGCAACGGGCTGACCCCGGAAACCATCGGCATTTTGCTTGGCGCCGGTCTGGTGGCCCGTTTTCTCGGCAGCCTGCTGATCGCCCCGCGGGTGAGCGACCCCTCCCGGCTGATCGCCGCGCTGCGCGTGCTGGCGCTGTTAACCTTGCTCTTCGCGCTGGCCTTCTGGGCCGGCAGCCACGTGGCATGGCTGCTGGCGATTATCATCGGCTTCAACCTGTTCTTTTCACCGCTGGTGCCGCTGACGGATGCTCTGGCCAATACCTGGCAAAAGCAGATCACCATGGACTATGGCCGGGTGCGGCTATGGGGCTCCATCGCCTTTGTGATTGGTTCGGCGCTGACCGGCAAGCTGGTGAGCCTGTTCGATTACCGGGCGATCCTGCTGATGCTAAGCCTGGGCGTCGCCTCGATGCTGCTCGGCATGTTGCTTAAGCCGTCGGTGATGCCTCAGGGGGCGTCGCGCCAGCAGCAGGGGGCCGGAATGGCGGCCTGGCTGACGCTGGTGCGCCAAAGCTGGCGCTTTCTCGCCTGCGTTTGTCTGCTGCAGGGGGCGCACGCCGCCTACTATGGCTTTAGCGCCATCTACTGGCAGCAGGCCGGCTATTCGGCCTCGGCGGTCGGTTATCTGTGGTCGTTAGGTGTGGTGGCGGAAGTGGTGATCTTCGCGCTGAGTAAAAAGGTGTTCCGCCGCTTCAGCGCGCGGGATCTGCTGCTGCTCTCTGCCCTGTGCGGGCTGGTTCGCTGGACGCTGATGGGCTGGACCACAGCGCTGCCGGGGCTTATCCTCGCGCAGATCCTTCACTGCGGGACCTTTACGGTGTGTCATCTGGCGGCGATGCGCTATATCGCCGCCCGCCAGGGCAGCGAAGTGATCCGCCTGCAGGCCGTCTACTCCGCGGTGGCGATGGGCGGGAGTATCGCCATTATGACCGTCTTCGCCGGCTTCCTCTATCAGCACCTGCACCAGGGCGTGTTCTGGGTAATGGCGCTGCTGACCATCCCGGCGTTGGCTATTCGGCCAAAAACGGTGGCGGCCTAGTCCTCGAGCATCGCGCAGATATGCTGCTGCTGGCGTTCGGTGAAGCAGTTCTCCGCGTGGATCAGCGGCGGTGAAAACAGCGGCAGCGCCGTCGCATAGGGAGTGACGATAAGCGTCACCCCTTTGGGCGCGCCTTCCTTCTGAAAGCGCTCTACGCTCTGGTATTTGATATTCAGCGGCAGCAGCGTCAGTTCGCGCAGCTGCTGCTCCAGGGCCGCTTCCATATCCGGATTATCATCGGTCAGCAGCAGAACCTGCTTCTCGTGCAGGTCGCTTTTCTGCATCAGCCAGGCGCCAAAGATCACCGCGATTAAGCTGGTCTCTTCCTCATTAAAACGGACGTGCCAGGCCTCCTCGAATTCGCTCAATGCCGCCTGGGTGGTGCGCAGTAAACGAGGATAGAGCCGGCTCACTTCCTCCGTGAGCGTGCTGTCGATGCCGATGGCAAACACGCTGCGGATCAATGCCTGCGACAAGTGAATATAAAGCTGGTCGCTCAGCCCCTGTTCGTCACTGAACGACCTGCCGGCGAGCATCTGGAAGCGGTGGATCAGGCCGGAAATAGCCAGCCGCAGGCGTCGATCCTGCGGGTGACCATCGCGAAGCGGATCGGGGGTTTTGAGCATCATAAACAGCAGCGAGAGGAAAAAAGGCTCTCCGACATGCGGCGGAGCGCCGACCCGGCGCTGCCAGTGGCGGACAATCTCCTGCGCCAGAGTGAACTCGGCGGCGGTCTGCGCCCAGCGTTGCTGTTCATCATTGAAGTCGGGTGAATAGCCCCGGTGATGCTCAAGCAGGCAGTACTGCAGGTACAGGCGCAGAAACTGGACGTCCCGGCAGTCGAACTGGCGATTGAGCGCTCGTGCGCAGCGGTTCACCAGCGCCTGCAGGTTGGTATCATCGTACAAGGTACGGGCGATGCCTTCCTGTTTAAGCTGCGTTTTCAGCGCCGGGGTAAAATGATGGTTAACGAACTGCGGGCACAGGCGCAGGCCCCGCCGCAGCGCATGCAGCAGGCATAAACGTTGGTCGAGCGCGGCGCCTTCAATCCGATAGCTGCCGTCCACCTGTGACCGAAGGGTCAGGCGGTGGTAACGCTGAATTTCGCGTCCGGTCTCCTCGATATCCTGCCGGGCCGTGGTCTCATCAACGAGGTTGATTCTGCCAAGCCGTTCAGTCGTTACCGACTGTCCGGGCAGATAAAACATCAGGAGCACCTGGCTACGGCGCTGTGGACTGGAAAGCGCAGATGGTGGTTCAATGACGGTCATCATCTGGTAAGTTCCAGTTAGGGTTTCCGCTAAGGATAGACAATGACGGCGGCGGGGGCAGGGAAGTGCGCCCGCTTTAGCTCAGGATTGCTGGCGAAGTTCACAGAATTTTTCACGTGAGGAACAGATGAACAGAGTGAAACAATGCACCAGCGCGGCGTTTTTCATGGTTTTATCATGGACAGCCGCTGCGCATCCGCATAGCTTCATCAGTTTGCAGAGCGAGCCGGTGGTCAAAGACGGCCTGCTGAGCGCCTTTAAAATGCGCTGGACAATGGATGAAATAACCTCATCGGATCTGCTTTACGACGCCGGAAACGCTAAACCGGGCAGCGAAGTATGGAAAAAACTGGCGGCGGAGGTGATGGCCAACGTGCTCGGCCAGCACTATTTCAGCGAGCTGTGGCACAACGGCCAGCGGGTGAAATTTGACAATCGCCCCGACGGCTACGGTCTTGAGCGCGACGGCCTGCAGGCGGTACTGACCTTTACCCTGCCGCTGGCGACGCCGCAACCCGTTGCCGGGCAGACATTTACCTTTTCCACTTTCGATCCGACCTACTATGTCGATATGTTTTATGACAAAGATAGCGATTTTTCCCTGCCCGCCGCGCTGCAGGCCGTCTGTAAGGCAACGGTGATGACGCCAAAACCGAATGACAAAATGCTCTCATACGCCCAGTCGCTGGATAAAGCGGATGCGCCGCCTGAGGATATGGCGCTGGGCAGCTATTTTGCCCAGAAGGTGACGCTGACATGTCAGTAATTTTTACCCCCCGCGCGCGAACTTCGCGCTGGAAAGCGCTGTGGCCGCTGGCGCTGCTGCTGGCCGTGAGCGTAACGGGCGGCATCTGGCTGTGGCTGGCCTGGCCGCAGGTGCTGATGCAGAGCGCGGTCTGGCAGCGCGCGCTCAATCTGGAGCTCAGCCGCCTGCTGCAGGCGGTGGCGGAGAACCCGGCTGCGGCGGGGCTGTCGCTGCTTGGATTCAGCTTCGTTTACGGGGTGCTGCATGCCTTAGGGCCCGGCCACGGCAAAATTGTCATTACCACCTGGCTTGCCACCCATCCCTCAAAGCTGAAATCGAGTATTAACCTGACGCTGGCCGCCTCTTTGTTGCAGGGGCTGGTGGCTATCGCGCTGGTGGTGGTGGTGCTGGCGCTACTGCAGCTGCCAGCGCGCCAGCTGCATCTCAGCAGTTTCTGGCTGGAGAAGGGGAGCTATTTGCTGGTGGGCGCGTTAGGTCTGCTGCTCTGCTGGCGGGCGCTGAAAAAGCTGCGTCTGCTGCTGAGCCGGCCAACGTTTACCGCGTTCACCCCGCATCATGTTCATAACGAACACTGCGGCTGCGGGCATCAGCATCTCCCGGCCCCGGAGCAGCTGCAGGCCGGCGATGACTGGCGGGCTCGCACCGTGATTGTCCTGTCGATGGGCATGCGTCCCTGCTCGGGGGCGATCATGGTCCTGCTGTTCAGCAAAGTGATCGGAGTGTTCAGCTGGGGGATGGCGGCGGCGCTGGCGATGGCGGCAGGGACCTCATTGACTATCACGGCGCTGGCGCTGCTGGTGCACAGTTTTCGCCAGCTGGCGGTGAAGCTGGGTCAGCATCAGGCGCCGCCGCTGTGGCGCCAGGTAGGCTGGCTGACGCTGGCGCTGGCCGGCGGCGTCATTTTGCTGGCGGCGGCAGGCGTGATGTGGTTCAGCGCCGTCCCGGCCGGCGGCGGGATCCGTCCGTTTTAGCCAGGCGTCGGGCGCAAATCCGAAAGTGGGCGCCGGCGCTTGCCGCTGACGCGGCGATGCTCTAGTTTTCCGCTTTTCGGCGGATGACAAGGAGTCGCTATGGCCGCAAATATCGTTTCTCCCGCGCAGAGCGGGCGGTTCTATTATGGCTGCGCCGGCGCCGCCGGGCTGCTGGCGGGCCTGGCGATCGTCTTCTGGTTTCCAGCCCTGGCCAGCTGGTGGCCGTCCGATCTGGTGCGCGTCTACCACGCCATGCCGTATGTTATGCGATTCGGGGTGGCGAGTGTCGCGGATATCCCGCTGGTGGCCTACGCCACCCTGACGCTGTCAGGCTTCGTGCTGGCCTTTTGCCATCCCGGGCACAGTAAACTGCCCATCGTCGCCTGGGCTGTGCATAACCAACCCTCGCCGCGGGAGATGGTCGACTGGATCCTGCGCAGTTGGGCGTTGCAGTTCGGTTTTCTGGTGATCATTTTCTGGCGTTTCGCGTTTATGAGTAAGCTAAGCAGCGACAGGCTAATGCAGATTGCGGGCATCTGTAACGACGTTTGCTATCTGGCCACGCTGGTGCTGGCAGCAATACTGCTGCGCGACGGCTGGCGCGGCGTTAAAGGCGTTGCCGCACCGGCAGGCAATATTCGCATTCCGCTGATCGTTGCCCTGAGTTTTTATCTGCCGTTTCAGCTGGTATGGATTTTACTCAGTGCGCAGCAGTATGAGCTGCCGCTGTGGGGATGGCTGCTGCTGGTTCCGGCGATGGTGGGCGTGCTGCTCGCTCGCCTGGCGACGGTAGGAATAGCGCTGTGTTTCCGGTGCTGGCTGGGGCCGCAGGGCTGCCTGCGCTGGCGCGGACCGCTGGCTTTATTTAGCGGCCTGACGGTGCTCTGTATTGGCGGTAATGCGGTGATTCGCCAGATCCTGAGGATGCTGTCATGACATAAAAAAAGGAAGCCGCGGCTTCCTTTTTGACATCAGTAAGAGATTAACGCTTCAGCGCATCGCTCAGCTGCTCGCGCATGTTCGCCAGCATCGCTTTTACCACGCGCGGGTTACCGGCAACGATGTTGCCCGTCAGCATATAGTTATGACCGCCGGTGAAGTCGCACACGATAGCGCCTGCTTCACGAGCGATCAGCTCGCCTGCGGCGAAATCCCATGGTTTCAGGGCGATTTCAAAGTAACCGTCAACGCGGCCGGCGGCAACGTAGGCCAGATCCAGTGCGGCGGAGCCGGTACGGCGGAAATCGGCGCATTCGGTGAACATGTTGCCGAGAATATTCATGTAAGTGGTGGCGTGCTGCTTCGCCTTGAACGGGAAGCCGGTCGCGATGATGGTGCCGTCGAGGTCGCGAGCGTTGCTGCCGCGCAGACGGTAGCCGTTCAGCTGCGCGCCCTGGCCGCGGGTCGCGGTGAACAGTTCGTTACGCATCGGATCGTAAACCACCGCGACTTCAGTACGGCCTTTGATGCGTACGGCGATGGAAACAGAGAAGTGCGGCAGACGTTTAACGAAGTTGGTGGTGCCATCCAGTGGATCGATAACCCATTGAACATCCTGCTCTTCACCAGCGTGTTCACCGCTTTCTTCGGTGATAATGGTGTGCTGCGGGTAAGATTTGCGAATGGTTTCGATAATAATCGCTTCGGCGGCTTTATCGACGTTGGTCACAAAATCATTGCTGCCTTTCTGGCTGGTTTCTACGGTGTCTGGCGTTTCGTAGTGTTTGGCAATTAAATTACCCGCCTTGCGCGCGGCGCGCACGGCGATGTTCAGCATCGGATGCATCGGTCTCTCTCACTGGATGTTAAAGAACGGGAAAAAACGGCGCATATAATAACAGCGAAATCTGCTTATGTCTCCGTTTTATGGTAGCATGCCCGAATAATCTTTAGCCGAAGAACCATAATGCTGCAAAATATTCGAATCGTACTGGTAGAAACTTCCCACACCGGCAATATGGGCTCCGTTGCCCGCGCGATGAAAACCATGGGCTTAACCAACCTGTGGCTGGTCAATCCGCTGGTGAAGCCTGATTCCCAGGCCATTGCGCTGGCCGCGGGTGCCAGCGACGTCATTGGCAACGCGCAGATCGTCGATACCCTTGATGAAGCGCTGGCGGGCTGTAGCCTGGTGGTTGGCACCAGCGCGCGCTCCCGCACGCTGCCGTGGCCGATGCTCGACCCGCGCGAATGCGGTCTGAAAAGCATCGCCGAAGGCCAGCATGCGCCGGTGGCGCTGGTGTTTGGCCGCGAGCGCGTTGGCCTGACTAACGATGAACTGCAGAAGTGTCACTACCATGTGGCCATCGCCGCCAACCCGGAGTACAGCTCGCTGAACCTGGCGATGGCGGTGCAGGTTATCGCCTACGAAGTGCGGATGGCCTGGCTGGCGGCGCAGGAGCAAGCGCAGCCGGCGGTTGAGCACGAAGAAGCGCCGTACCCGCTGGTGGATGACCTGGAGCGTTTCTACGGCCATCTTGAGCAGACGCTGCTGGCGACGGGCTTTATCCGTCCGAACCATCCGGGGCAGGTGATGAATAAACTGCGTCGTCTGTTCACCCGCGCGCGTCCGGAAAGCCAGGAGCTGAACATCCTGCGCGGCATGCTGGCGTCTATTGAGCAGCAGAATAAAGGTAAGTAAGAGCGTTAACGCCGGATGGCGCTTCGCTTATCCGGCCTACGAATCTACATCTCTGTTGTAGCCCGGGCGAGGCCTTTGGCCGACCCCGGGAGCGGCTCGAAATTAATAACGGCACGGAAAGCCAAATACCTGACTAAAACAGTCAAGTAAATAGTTGACCAAATTACTCGGGA
The DNA here is from genome assembly GCF_021869705.1 of Klebsiella sp. PCX. Classification (NCBI taxonomy): domain Bacteria; kingdom Pseudomonadati; phylum Pseudomonadota; class Gammaproteobacteria; order Enterobacterales; family Enterobacteriaceae; genus Klebsiella; species Klebsiella sp. PCX. The sequence continues at coordinate 3,852,582 of NZ_CP091527.1, read as the reverse complement.
ATGTCAGACTTGGCCCTGCTATGCAATACCCATATTAATAAAAAGCCCGGCCAGGGGCGAGTTTGAGGTTAAGTAAGACATGAGACTGACATCTAAAGGGCGTTATGCCGTGACCGCGATGCTTGACGTTGCGCTCAACTCTGAAACGGGCCCGGTGCCGTTGGCAGATATTTCAGAGCGTCAGGGAATTTCGCTTTCCTATCTGGAACAGCTGTTCTCTCGCCTGCGTAAAAATGGCCTGGTTTCCAGCGTTCGTGGCCCAGGCGGTGGTTATCTGTTAGGTAAAGATGCCGGCAGTATCGCCGTCGGCGAAGTCATCAGCGCCGTGGACGAATCCGTTGACGCCACCCGTTGCCAGGGCAAGGGCGGCTGTCAGGGCGGCGATAAATGCCTGACTCACGCGCTGTGGCGCGATCTGAGCGAGCGCCTGACCGGCTTCCTGAACAATATCACCCTCGGAGAACTGGTGAATAACCAGGAGATCCTCGATGTTTCCGGTCGTCAGCATCAGCACGAAACCCAGCGCAATGCGCGCACCCAGGACGCGATCGACGTTAAACTGCGCGCCTGAGTGACCCGTCCCGTTTCGGGCTGCGGCTGACAGGGCGAGGCAGCGCGAAACGGCGGGACAACGATTATAAAGAGCTTTCAGAATCAGGCCGGGATGCTCCGACATTCCGTGTACTCGGTCGTACATCAAGCCGGTTGCCTGATTCCTTGCATTGAGTGATGTACGGAGTTTAAGAGCAATGAAATTACCGATTTACCTCGATTACTCCGCAACCACGCCGGTGGACCCGCGTGTTGCCGAGAAAATGATGCAGTTCCTGACCATGGACGGGACCTTTGGTAACCCGGCCTCCCGTTCCCACCGTTTTGGCTGGCAGGCTGAAGAGGCGGTTGATATCGCCCGCAACCAGATTGCCGAGCTGGTCGGTGCCGACCCGCGCGAAATCGTCTTTACCTCTGGTGCGACTGAATCCGACAACCTGGCGATCAAGGGTGCTGCCAACTTTTATCAGAAAAAAGGCAAGCACATCATCACCAGCAAAACCGAGCATAAAGCGGTTCTGGATACCTGCCGTCAGCTGGAGCGCGAAGGCTTCGAAGTGACCTACCTGGCGCCGCAGAGCAACGGGATTATCGATCTGAAAGAGCTGGAAGCGGCGATGCGTGACGACACCATCCTGGTTTCCATCATGCATGTGAATAACGAAATCGGCGTGGTGCAGGATATCGCTACCATCGGCGAGATGTGTCGCGCCCGCGGTATCATTTACCACGTAGACGCCACCCAGAGCGTGGGCAAGCTGCCTATCGATCTCAGCCAGCTGAAAGTGGACCTGATGTCCTTCTCCGGTCACAAAATCTACGGTCCGAAAGGCATCGGCGCGCTGTACGTGCGTCGTAAGCCGCGCATTCGTATCGAAGCGCAAATCCACGGCGGCGGCCACGAGCGCGGTATGCGTTCCGGTACTCTGCCTGTTCACCAGATCGTCGGCATGGGTGAAGCTTACCGTATCGCCAAAGAAGAGATGGAAAGCGAGATGGCGCGTCTGCGCACGCTGCGCAACCGTCTGTGGAACGGCGTGAAGGATATGGAAGAAGTGTACCTCAACGGCGACCTTGAGCAGGGCGCGCCGAACATTCTTAACGTCAGCTTCAACTATGTTGAAGGCGAGTCGCTGATTATGGCGCTGAAAGACCTGGCGGTTTCCTCCGGTTCAGCCTGTACTTCCGCGAGCCTTGAGCCATCCTACGTGCTGCGCGCGTTAGGCATGACTGATGAACTGGCGCACAGTTCTATTCGTTTCTCTTTAGGTCGTTTCACTACCGAAGAAGAGATTGACTACGCCATCAACCTGATTCGTAAATCCATTGGCCGTCTGCGCGAGCTTTCTCCACTGTGGGAAATGTTCAAACAGGGCGTGGATCTGAACAGTATTGAATGGTCACATCACTAATTCGGCACCAATAAGGAGAATTCATCATGGCATACAGCGAAAAAGTTATCGATCATTACGAGAACCCGCGCAACGTCGGCTCTTTTGACAACAGCGACGAGAACGTCGGCAGCGGCATGGTCGGCGCGCCGGCCTGCGGCGACGTGATGAAGTTGCAGATTAAAGTCAACAATGAAGGTATCATTGAAGACGCGCGCTTCAAGACCTACGGCTGTGGTTCTGCTATCGCTTCCAGCTCCCTGGTCACCGAGTGGGTGAAGGGTAAATCCCTGGACGAAGCGCAGGCGATCAAGAACACCGATATCGCCGATGAACTGGAACTGCCGCCGGTGAAAATTCACTGCTCTATTCTGGCGGAAGACGCGATTAAAGCCGCGATTGCGGATTACAAAAGCAAACGTGAAGCAAAATAATTAGTTGAGGTTTTGTTATGTCGATTACTCTTAGCGACAGTGCAGCAGCGCGAGTCAATGCCTTCCTGGCAAACCGCGGAAAAGGGTTTGGCCTGCGCCTGGGCGTGAGAACCTCCGGCTGCTCAGGTATGGCCTATGTACTGGAGTTTGTTGACGAGCCGGCGGCTGAAGACACCGTGTTTGAAGACAAAGGCGTGAAGGTCGTGATCGACGGCAAAAGTCTGCAATTCCTCGACGGCACGCAGCTGGACTTCGTCAAAGAAGGCCTTAACGAAGGGTTTAAGTTCACCAACCCGAACGTCAAAGATGAGTGCGGCTGCGGCGAAAGCTTTAACGTATAATCGGTACACCCCAACCCCACCGCGGTCACGCCGCGCGTGGGGTTTTCGTTTAGATGCATGACCCTGAGGTTACTATGGACTATTTCACCCTCTTCGGGTTACCAGCCAGCTATACCCTCTCGCTTGAACAACTGGCTGTCCGGTATCAGGATCTGCAGCGCCAGTACCATCCGGATAAATTTGCCAGCGCGCCCGCTGCGGAGCAGCTTGCGGCGGTTCAGTATTCCGCCACCATTAACCAGGCCTGGCAGACGCTGCGCCATCCCCTGACCCGCGCAGAATACCTCCTCTCGCTGCATGGCTTCGATCTGGCCAGCGAGCAGCATACCGTTCGCGATACCGCGTTCCTGATGGAACAGCTGGAACTGCGCGAAGAGTTGGATGAGATCGGCCAGGCGAAAGACGAAGCGCGGCTGGAAAGCTTTATCAAACGAGTGAAAGCGCTGTTTGATACCCGCCATCAGCTGATGGTTGACCAATTGCATAATGAGAGCTGGGAGGCGGCGGCGGACACGGTGCGTAAGCTCCGTTTCCTCGATAAACTGCGCAGCAGTGCTGAAGAACTCGAAGAAAAACTGCTCGATTTTTAATTTTCGGAAGCAATTATGGCCTTATTACAAATTAGTGAGCCCGGCCTGAGCGCCGCGCCGCACCAGCGTCGTCTGGCGGCCGGTATCGACCTGGGCACCACCAATTCTCTGGTGGCTACCGTGCGTAGCGGCCAGGCCGAGACTCTGCCCGATCATCAAGGCCGCTATCTGCTGCCGTCGGTGGTGAACTACCACGCATCGGGGCTGACCGTCGGCTATGACGCCCGGCTGAACGCCGCCCAGGATCCCGCCAACACCATCAGCTCCGTGAAACGGATGATGGGGCGCTCCCTCGCCGATATCCAACATCGCTATCCGCATCTGCCGTATCAGCTGCAGGCCAGTGAAAACGGCCTGCCGATGATCCAGACCGCCGGCGGCCTGCTGAACCCGATTCGCGTCTCCGCCGATATTCTGAAAGCGCTGGCTGCCCGGGCCACTGAAGCGCTGGCCGGCGAGCTCGACGGCGTGGTGATCACCGTTCCCGCTTATTTTGATGACGCCCAGCGTCAGGGGACCAAAGACGCGGCGCGTCTGGCGGGTCTGCACGTGCTGCGCCTGCTTAATGAACCGACCGCGGCGGCTATCGCCTATGGCCTTGATTCCGGCCAGGAAGGGGTGATTGCGGTCTACGATCTCGGCGGCGGCACCTTCGATATCTCTATTCTGCGCTTAAGCCGCGGGGTGTTTGAAGTGCTGGCGACCGGCGGCGATTCCGCTCTCGGCGGCGATGATTTCGATCATCTGCTGGCGGACTACCTGCGCGAGCAGGCGGGCTTCAGCGACCGTAGCGACAACCGCCTGCAGCGTGAGCTGCTGGATGCCGCCATCGCGGCGAAAATTGCCCTTAGCGATGCCGAGGTGGCGCACGTTGAGGTCGGCGGCTGGCAGGGCGATATTACCCGCAGCCAGTTTAACGATCTGATCGCCCCGCTGGTAAAACGTACGTTAATGGCCTGCCGCCGGGCGTTGAAAGACGCTGGCGTTGAGGCGCAAGAGGTGCTGGAAGTGGTGATGGTCGGCGGTTCGACCCGCGTGCCGCTGGTGCGCGAGCGCGTAGGCGAATTCTTCGGCCGCACTCCGCTGACCGCCATTGACCCGGACAAAGTCGTCGCCATTGGCGCGGCGATCCAGGCCGATATTCTGGTCGGCAACAAGCCGGACAGCGAACTGCTGCTGCTCGACGTTATCCCGCTGTCGTTAGGGCTGGAAACCATGGGCGGTCTGGTGGAGAAAGTGATCCCGCGTAATACCACCATTCCGGTGGCCCGCGCCCAGGAGTTCACCACCTTCAAAGATGGCCAGACGGCGATGTCCATTCATGTGATGCAGGGCGAGCGTGAGCTGGTGCAGGATTGCCGTTCGCTGGCGCGCTTTGCGCTGCGCGGTATCCCGGCGCTGCCGGCGGGCGGGGCGCATATTCGCGTCACCTTCCAGGTGGATGCCGATGGCCTGCTGAGCGTCACGGCGATGGAAAAATCGACCGGCGTGGAAGCCTCTATTCAGGTGAAACCGTCTTACGGTCTGACCGATGGCGAAATCGCCACCATGATTAAAGATTCGATGAGCTACGCCGAACAGGATATTCAGGCGCGCATGCTGGCTGAACAGAAAGTAGAAGCCGCACGCGTCCTGGAAAGCCTGACAAGCGCGCTGGCCGCCGACGCCGCGCTGTTAAGCGCCGCGGAGCGTCAGGCTATCGATGCTGCTGCGGAGCAGGTACGCGCCGCCGCGGCAGGCGACGACGCCGACGCCATTAAAGAAGCGATTAAAAATATCGACACACAAACCCAGGAATTCGCCGCCCGCCGTATGGATCAGTCGGTCCGTATCGCGCTGAAAGGCCAATCCGTGGACGAGGTTTAAAATGCCAAAAATTGTATTTCTGCCCCACCAGGACCTGTGTCCGGATGGCATCGTTGTGGAAGCTGAGACCGGTGAGACTATTCTGGATGCGGCGCTGCGTAGCGGCATCGAGATTGAACACGCTTGCGAAAAATCCTGTGCCTGCACCACCTGCCACTGCATCGTGCGTGAAGGCTTTGACTCGCTGGCGGAAAGTACCGAAGATGAAGACGATATGCTGGATAAAGCCTGGGGACTGGAGCCTGACAGCCGCCTGAGCTGCCAGGCGCGCGTCACCGACGAAGATCTGGTCGTTGAGATCCCGCGTTACACCATCAACCACGCACGCGAGCACTAATATGGCACTGAAATGGACCGACAGTCGTGAAATCGGCGAAGCGCTGTATGACGCTTACCCTGACCTCGACCCAAAAACCGTTCGCTTTACCGACATGCATCAGTGGATTTGCGATCTGGAAGAGTTTGATGATGATCCGAACGCATCCAATGAAAAAATTCTCGAGGCGATTCTGTTAGTCTGGTTAGACGAAGCCGAATAATTTTCGCGTCATGATTTATGCGGCGGTATAAAGTCGGATGAATCATCGAGCGAGAGAACGTTACGGGCTGCCATACGGTGGCCCGTTTGCTAAGAAGGATAATGATAATGACCGAAGCCATGAAGATTACGCTTTCCACTCAGCCAGCCGATGCGCGCTGGGGAGAGAAGGCGTCTTACAGCATTAATAATGATGGCATTGCCCTGCATCTCAACGGTAAAGACGACCTGGGCTTGATTCAGCGCGCGGCGCGTAAAATTGACGGCATGGGCATCAAGCATGTCGCGTTAAGCGGCGAAGGCTGGAACACCGACCGCGCGTGGGCGTTCTGGGCGGGCTATAAAGGCCCGAAAGGCACCCGAAAAGTTGAATGGCCGACCCTGGACGATGTGCAGAAAAGCGAGCTGGATAACCGTCTGACCATTATTGACTGGGTGCGCGACACCATCAATGCGCCGGCGGAAGAGCTGGGCCCGGAACAGCTGGCGCAGCGCGCCGTCGACCTGCTGTGCAGCGTGGCGGGCGAAAAGATGAGCTATCGCATCACCAAAGGCGAAGATCTGCGTGAGCAGGGCTATCTCGGCCTGCACACCGTCGGCCGCGGCTCCGAGCGTCCGCCGGTTCTGCTGGCGCTGGACTATAACCCGACCGGCGATAAAGAAGCCCCGGTATACGCCTGTCTGGTAGGTAAAGGCATCACCTTTGATTCCGGCGGCTACAGCATCAAACAGAGCGCCTTTATGGATTCAATGAAGTCTGATATGGGCGGCGCGGCGACTGTCACCGGCGCTCTGGCTTTCGCCATTACCCGCGGGCTGAATAAGCGCGTGAAGCTCTATCTGTGCTGCGCCGACAACCTGATCAGCGGCAACGCTTTCAAACTGGGCGATATTATTCATTATCGCAACGGCAAAACCGTCGAAGTGATGAACACCGACGCCGAAGGTCGTCTGGTGCTGGCGGATGGCCTGATTGACGCTTCGGCGCAGAAGCCTGAGCTGATCGTCGATGCCGCCACCCTGACCGGCGCGGCGAAAACCGCCCTCGGCAACGACTACCACGCGCTGTTCAGCTTTGACGATGCGCTGGCGAATCGCCTGCTGGCGAGCGCCCAGGCGGAAAATGAAGCGTTCTGGCGTCTGCCGCTGGCCGAATTCCACCGTAATCAGCTGCCGTCTAACTTCGCGGAACTGAACAATACCGGCAGCGCCGCCTATCCGGCCGGCGCCAGCACCGCGGCGGGCTTCCTGTCCCACTTCGTGGAAAACTACCACCAGGGCTGGCTGCATATCGACTGTTCGGCAACCTACCGCAAATCGGCCGTTGAGCAGTGGTCGGCGGGCGCGACGGGGCTTGGCGTACGTACTATCGCCAATCTGCTGACGGCTGAGTAATGGCCTTGCCGGGTAGCGCTACGCTTACCCGGCCTGGAAAATCCGCAGGCCCGTGCGGACGTCGCGCCGCCGGGCGATTTTTGAAGTAGCCAAACTATGTCCGAAACCAAAAACGAATTAGAAACCCTGCTGGAAAAAGCGGCTACCGAGCCCGCTCATCGTCCGGCATTTTTCAGCGCGCTGCTTGAGGCCACCGTCTGGGTACCGGGCAGCGCAGCCGATGGCGAGCAGATTGTCGAAGATAGCGCGCTGGATCTGCAGCACTGGGAAAAAGATGACGGCACGTCGGTCATTCCGTTCTTCACTTCGCTGGAGGCCCTGCAGCAGGCGGTGGAAGACGAACAGGCTTTCGTGATGATGCCGGCCCGCACGCTGATGGCGATGACTCTCGGCGAATCGCTGTTCCTCAACCCGAAGCTGCCGAGCGGTAAAGAATTCACCCCGCGGGAAATCAGCCATCTGCTCGGGGAAGAGGGCAGCCCGCTCAGCACCCAGACGGTGCTGGAGGGGGGCGAAGCGCTGCTGCTGTCTGAAGTCGCCGAGCCGCCGGCGCAGATGGTGGATTCGCTGACCACGCTGTTCAAAACGCTGAAAACCGTCAAGCGGGCGTTCCTGTGCTCGATCAAAGAGCACGCCGACGCGCCTGCTAATCTGCTTATCGGCATTGAAGCGGAAGGGGATATCGAGTCCATTATTCAGACCACCGGCAGCGTGGCCACCGATACCCTGCCCGGCGATGAGCCGATCGATATTTGCCAGGTGGTAGACGGCGAGAAGGGCATCAGCCACTTTATGATTGCCCATATCACGCCGTTCTATGAAAAGCGCTGGGGCAGCTTCCTGCGCGATTTCAAACAAAACCGCATTATCTGACAGCGGGGGCGGCAGCCCCCGGTTTCGCTATACTTTCAGCTCGATGCCAAAGCGGGTTGGTAAAGATTAATGCAGGGCGGCAACGATTCGCGGATAGGCTGACACCATGTGATAGAGCAGAAATCCCGCCACGCACAGCGTGACGATGCCGTTGAAGAGCGCCATATCCCCGCGCCAGGCCCGGCACCTTTCCTCTCCCAGCAGATAGCGTAGCGCTGCTACCAGCCCGGCGACCAGCATAAACGCCAGTAACACTCCCACCATCTGCGCGCTGACAATATACCAGCCCAGCGGCGTATTCACGCTCCGGGCGCTCATCAGCGCGATCTGCGCCGGCAAAATCGTCTGGAATCCGAGGGTGAGGAGCATCAGAAGGCGCAGATCCGCCAGCTGAGCATCGAATGTGCGGGCCAGACGTCGGGCGTCACGCAGCAGCAGCCCTCCTGACGTCACCGCCGCGGCAACGCTGATGTGCTGGAGAATAAAAATATATAACGCCAGGGTCCCGGATCCGACCCGGGACAAAAAGAACAGATTGCAAAAGACCATGACCAGCAGGCCAAATTTCGTCACCCAGGCACGGAGTACCTCGCCGGGCCAGCGGCGGCTTGACGCCGGGTTGTGCATCATCCATGCGGCAAGCGTCGATTTACCATAACCGGGCGCGAGCAGCACCATCAGAAAACCCAGCAGCGCCTGATGACCATAGGTGATCAGCGGGACGTCTGCCAAAGTGACGCCGAGAAAGCGGGTATAGACGGAAACGGGCGCAGGAACCAGGCTTAACCATGTTCGGTTCCATTGCGGCCAAAAATAGAGGATCGCGCCGCCGACCAGCAGGCCAGCGATGCCTCCCAGCCAGGGAAGGCGCGGGGAATAAGCAGAATGTGGGTTGGAGACTAATGCCATTTTCACTCCTTGTGGTGACATCAGGTTAGGGATTAAGCGCTCCCTCCTGGAGCTGGCCCCGACGGCGCCCGTTAAGCGCGCTTTCGGCGGGAGATGGTGAATTAGTCAGGGCAACCTTCGAGCCTGGCGTAAAGATCCTCATGAAGATATTCCAGCTCCAGCAAGGCGCCATCGCGTGTTTGGTTGAGGGCTTGCTGATGCTGCCATTCGTCGTGGCTCTCCTCTCCACCGGCAAAAATCTCCTGCAGATATTCAATCAGTGACGATTCTGCCAGCCAAAGGTCATTCTCTTTACCCTCGAAGCGGACGACAGGATATTCACCCTGTTCATCACGCTCGGTGACATAGATAAATACCTGCTGATCTCCGGGATGGCAGAGGCGAATCAGGGCAGGAAGACGCGGATCGTCGTTCCAGACGGGCATCAGCTCTTCAATATCCAGCCCGATCATATCAAGGCCATTCATATAATAAGCATCTTCATCCAGCGAGTCGGAAAGCAGGACGCCATGTTCATCAATGGCGTCCAGAACCGATTCCAGCACCCGTTGACCGTGGGGGCTTGTCAGCTGGCAATCGTAAGCCAGCAGCGCTTTCAAACTTTCCGGAAGTGCCACGGTTTCGCTATTTTGCGGATCGCGGTATTTCCGTACTCGCAGGCGATCCACTTCCTCTACGGGCATCGGTTTTGGGGTGGGATTGCGGTTGTGCTTGTGTACGACATCCATGAGATCCGCTAATGAAAAAGCCATCATTCAATTTCCTTATATAGTGGGTGGCAGTAAAGCGAACACGGCAGGCGCAAGCCCTGCGGCAGCACAGAGTAACCGGTTTAGCGGCTGGCAGGAGAAAGAGGCGGGGAAAATCAGAAATTATTTAGTGGCCGCGGAACGGGGCGCCCGCGGCCATACGGCGTTTACTGAGCGGCAGGAGCCGGTTCAATCGGCAGATCGCTGCGCGCCCCCCATTCGCTCCATGAGCCGTCATACAGGCAGACGCCGTTCACGCCAAGCGTGGTGAGCGCCAGCACCACCACCGCCGCCGTCACGCCGGAGCCGCAGCTGGCGATAATGGGCCGGTCAAAATCGACGCCCTGACGCAAAAAGATGTCGTTCAGCTCGTCGACGGTCTTCAGCTCGCCGTTAATCACCAGATCCGTCCACGGCACGTTAAGCGCGCCGGGAATATGCCCGCGCCGCAGGCCCGGGCGCGGTTCGTCAGCCTGGCCGTTAAACCGGGCCGCCGGACGCGCATCGACAATCTGCGCCGACCCTTCATGGCTGACCAGCAGCACGTCGGTCAGGCGCTTAATTTGCTGAGGATCGAAGCGCACGTCGAATTCCCCTTCGGCCACCTCCGGCACCCCTTGTTCCAGCGGCAGTTCGTCGCGGCGCCAGCCCTCCAGTCCACCGGCCAGAATCGACACCTTCTCCACGCCAAAGGCGCGCAGCATCCACCAGGCGCGAGGCGCGGAAAACAGATTGCCTTCGTCATAAACCACGAGGTGCTTATCGCTGCAGACGCCCAGTTCGCGCATGGCGACGGCAAACGCCTCGGCGCGCGGCATCATATGCGGCAGCGGGCTGGTGTGATCGGACAGCGCCTCGATATCGAAAAACAGCGCGTTCGGCACATGGCCGGCGCGGTACTCCGCGGCCATATCGCGCAGGGCCTCCTGTCCGGCGGGCGCCATGCGGGCGTCGATAATCTGGATCTCCGGGTCATCAATATGTTCCGCCAGCCAGTCGGCGGCGACAAAAAACGAGGTGGACATAGGTGCCTCCGTTTTACTATTCATGACTGAATTGTCGGCGTTTTATCGGGTGCTGACAAGTTAAGGACGCCAGAGTGGGGACGACGTCACGGCACTTTTCTGATTAATCGGCAGAAACCCGCGTCATCACTGTTGAGAAGCGCCGCCTTAACGCATAATAAAAAGTGATAATTTGCATCAGGCCCACCGGCCGAGGGGTTAGAAGGATGAAACCATTTCGTTTAGCGGCGCTGTCACTGGCGCTCCTTACCGCATTTTCATTAACCGGGTGTGATGACAGCGGTGCACCGCAGGCTACGGCCCCGACGCCGGCCGCCGATAGCGGCCCTGGAGCGGCGGCAAAACCGGACAGCGCCCAGCTGGCGGCGCTGGCGGAAAAAAGTCAGGGCAAAGCGCTGACGCTGCTCGACGCCTCGGAGGTGCAGCTGGATGGCGCCGCGACCCTGGTGCTGACCTTTTCCGTGCCGCTGCAGCCGGACCAGGATTTCTCCCGCAGCGTACACCTGGTGGATAAGAAGAGCGGTAAGGTAGATGGCGCCTGGGAGCTGGCGCCGAACCTCAAAGAGCTGCGTCTGCGTCACCTGGAGCCAAAGCGCGAGCTGATTGTCTCGGTCGACCCGACGCTGGTCGCCCTGAACAAGGCGACGCTCGATAAACCATTCGAGAAGACTCTGACCACCCGTGATATCGCGCCAAGCGTTGGGTTTGCCAGCCGCGGCTCGCTGCTGCCGGGCAACGTGATCGCCGGGCTGCCGGTGATGGCGCTGAACGTCGATAACGTCGACGTGAACTTCTTCCGCATTAAGCCGGAATCGCTCTCGGCCTTCGTCAGTCAGTGGGAATACCGCAATTCATTAAGCAACTGGGAATCCGACGAGCTGCTGAAGATGGCCGATCTGGTATACAGCGGCCGCTTTGACCTCAATCCGGCGCGCAATACCCGCGAAAAGCTGCTGCTGCCGCTGAGCGACATCAAGCCGCTCCAGCAGCCTGGCGTCTACGTGGCGGTCATGAACCCGGCGGGTCATTATAGCTACAGCAACGCGGCGACGCTGTTTACCCTTAGCGATATCGGCGTGTCGGCGCATCGTTACCACAACCGGCTGGACGTCTTTACCCAGAGCCTGGAAAACGGCGCCGCCCAGTCTGGTATCGACGTCCAGCTGCTCAACGCCAAAGGGCAGACCCTGGCGCAGGCGAAAAGCGATAGCCAGGGTCACGTCACCCTGCAAACCGATAAAGAAGCCGCGCTGCTGCTGGTGCGCAAAGAGGGGCAGACCACGCTCCTTGACCTCAAACTGCCGGCGTTGGATCTGGCGGAGTTCTCCATTGCCGGCGCGCCTGGCTTCAGTAAACAGTTCTTTATGTTTGGCCCACGGGATCTCTATCGTCCGGGCGAAACGGTGATCCTCAATGCGCTGTTGCGCGATAGCGACGGCAAGCCGCTGGCGGAACAGCCGGTGAAGCTGGAGGTGGTCCAGCCGGATGGCCAGGTGATCCGCTCGGTGATGAGCAAGCCGGTTAACGGCCTGTACCAGTTTACTTATCCGCTCGACAGCGGCGCGGCCACCGGCATGTGGCACATTCGCGCCAGCACCGGCGACAATCAGCCCCGCGAATGGGATTTCCACGTCGAAGACTTCATGCCGGAACGCATGGCGCTGAAGCTGACGCCGCAGGCGGCGCCTGTCGCGCCGAATGCCGATGTCGCCTTTGGCGTCAGCGGCGCTTATCTCTACGGCGCGCCGGCCAGCGGCAACCAGCTGCAGGGCAAACTGTTCCTGCGCCCGCTGCGCGACGCCGTCGCCGCTCTGCCGGGCTTCCAGTTCGGCGATATCGCGGAAGAAAATCTCTCCCGCAGCCTTGATGAAGTCCAGCTGACGCTGGATGAAAACGGCCATGGTGAAGTGACGACCTCAAGCCAGTGGCAGGATAGCCATTCGCCGCTGCAGGTGGTGTTGCAGGCGAGCCTGCTGGAGTCCGGCGGGCGTCCGGTCACCCGTACGGTTATGCAGCCGATCTGGCCTGCCGAGGCGCTGCCGGGGATCCGCCCGCAATTTACCCTGAAGGACGTTTACGACTACCGCACTGACACTACGGTGAAGCAGCCGGTGGTGGATGAAAACAGCAACGCCGCGTTTGATATCGTCTATGCCGACGCCAAAGGCGAGAAAAAAGCCGTTTCCGGCCTGCAGGTACGGCTGATCCGCGAGCGCCGCGATTATTACTGGAACTGGTCCGACAGCGAAGGCTGGCAGTCGCAGTTCGATCAAAAAGATCTGCAGGAGGGCGAGGAGTCGCTGGATTTGCAGGCCGGCCAGATCGGTAAAGTGAGCTTTCCGGTAGAGTGGGGCTCCTATCGCCTGGAGGTGAAAGGACCGGACGATGTCGTCAGCAGCGTGCGCTTCTGGGCGGGCTACAGCTGGCAGGATAACAGCGAAGGCACCGGCGCAGCGCGCCCGGACCGGGTCACCATGAAGCTGGATAAACCGAGCTATAAGCCGGGTGACACCATCAGGCTGCACATTGCTGCCCCGGCAGCGGGTAAAGGCTACGCGATGGTGGAATCCAGCGAAGGGCCGCTGTGGTGGCAGGAGATTGACGTACCTGCCGAGGGAATGGACCTGTCGATCCCGGTGGATAAAGCCTGGAATCGCCACGACCTCTACCTCAGCACGCTGGTGGTTCGTCCTGGCGATAAATCCCGCTCGGCGACGCCGAAACGCGCGGTGGGCCTGCTGCATCTGCCGCTGGGCGATGAAAAACGTCGCCTGACGCTGGCGCTGGAGGCCCCGGATAAAATGCGCCCCAACCAGCCGCTGACGGTGAAAGTGAAAGCCAGCGTCAAAGAGGGCGAGGCGCCGAAACAGGTGAACGTTCTGCTCTCGGCGGTCGATAGCGGGGTGCTGAATATTACCGATTACGCCACCCCGGATCCGTGGAACGCCTTCTTTGGCCAGAAACGTTATGGGGCGGATATCTATGATATTTACGGCCAGGTCATTGAAGGACAGGGACGTGTGGCCAGCCTGCGCTTCGGCGGCGATGGCGACGAGTTAAAACGTGGCGGTAAACCGCCGGTTAATCATGTGACCATCATCGCCCAACAAGCGCAGCCGGTGGTGATGAACGATCAGGGCGAAGGGACGGTGACGCTGCCGATCGGTGATTTTAACGGCGAACTGCGGGTGATGGCTCAGGCCTGGACGGCGAATGACTTTGGCAGCAGCGAAGATAAAGTAGTGGTGGCCGCCCCGGTCATCGCCGAGCTGAACACTCCGCGCTTCCTCGCCAGCGGCGACACTACGCGTCTGGCGCTGGATCTCAGCAACCTGACCGATAAACCGCAAACCCTGCAGGTGCATCTTGCCGCCAGCGGGCTGGTGTCCTTGACCGAGGGTCAACTGCCGCCGGTGCAGCTGGCGCCGGGGGCACGCAGCACGCTGTTTGTGCCGGTGAGCGCGCTGGCGGGCTTCGGCGATGGCCAGGTGAACGCCACGATCAGCGGCCTGAGCCTGCCGGGGGAAACCTTCGCCCCGCTGCAGAAACAGTGGAAAATCGGCGTTCGTCCGGCGTTCCCGGCGCAGACCGTCAACAGCGGCGCCGTGCTGCAGCCCGGCGAAAGCTGGCAGGCGCCAGCGGCACAATCGGCAGGTTTCGCCCCGCAGACGCTGCAGGGCCAGCTGCTGCTCAGCGGCAAGCCGCCGCTGAATCTCGCGCGTTATATCCGCGATCTGAAAGCCTATCCTTACGGCTGCCTTGAGCAGACCGCCAGCGGTCTGTTCCCGTCCCTGTATACCAGCGCGGCGCAGCTAAAGGCGCTGGGCATCAGCGGCGATAGCGACGAAAAACGCCGCGCGGCAATCGATGTCGGCATCTCGCGCCTGCTGCAGATGCAGCTGGAAAACGGCGGCTTTGCGCTATGGGATAAAGAGGGGCCGGAAGAGTACTGGCTGACCGCTTACGCCATGGATTTCCTCGTTCGCGCCGGCGAGCAGGGTTACAGCGTGCCGATCAACGCTATCAATAAAGGCAATGAACGTCTGCTGCGCTACCTGCAGGAGCCGGGGCTGATGACCGTACGCTACAGCGACGACGCCCAGGCCAGCCGCTTTGCCGCTCAGGCCTATGCCGCGCTGGTGCTGGCGCGTCAGCAAAAAGCCCCCCTCGGCGCCTTACGTGAAATCTGGAGCCGTCACGACCAGGCGCGATCCGGCTTGCCGCTGTTGCAGCTCGGCATCGCGCTGAAAACCATGGGCGATGCGCCGCGCGGCGACGCCGCGCTGAAGCTGGCGGTTGCCACCCCGCGTCAGGATGAGAAACGCTGGCTGGGCGATTACGGTAGCCCGCTTCGCGATGACGCCCTGAAGCTGGCGCTGCTGGAAGAGAATAAGCTGCTGCCGGAGGTGCAAAATCAGCTTTTGAGCACGCTGTCGGAAGAGGCCTATGGCCAGCGCTGGCTGTCGACCCAGGAAACCAACGCCCTGTTCCTTGCCGGACGGACGCTGGCCGACCTGCCGGGCAGCTGGCAGGCGCAAACCTCGCTGCAGGCGGAGCCGCTGACCGGCGACAAAGCGCAAACCCGCAACCTCGACGGCGATCGGCTGGCGGCACTGCAGGTGAGCAACACCGGCAGCCAGCCGCTGTGGCTGCGCCTTGACAGCAGCGGCTATCCGCAAAGCGCGCCGCAGCCGGGCGGCAACGTCCTGGGGATTGAACGAACTATTTTCGATACCCAGGGGCAGCAGAAATCGCTGTCATCACTGCGCAGCGGCGAACTGGTACTCGTCAAGCTGGAGGTGACCGCCAAACGCAACGTGCCTGACGCGCTGGTGGTTGATCTGTTGCCAGCAGGTCTGGAGCTGGAAAACCAGAATTTGGCCAACAGCAGCGCCAGCCTGCAGGAGAATGGCGAAGCGGTGCAAAACCTGCTTAACCAGATGCAGCAGGCGGATATTCAGCATATCGAGTTTCGCGATGACCGCTTCGTCGCCGCAGTCGCGGTCAATGAAGGTCAGCCGGTGACGCTGGTCTATCTGGCGCGAGCGGTGACGCCGGGCACTTATCAGGTCCCGCAGCCGCAGGTGGAATCGATGTATGTGCCGCAGTGGCGGGCGACCGGAACGGCCAGCGGCCCGCTCACCGTGACGCCGTAAATGCGCGTATTGCCTCGGGTAAAACGCTGCTGGCGCGGGCTGGCGGCGTTTATCTTTCTGCTGTGGCTGGCGGTGCTGGCGGCCGATCGCCTGTGGCCGCTGCCGCTGCGGGACGTTACGCCCGCCCGCGTGGTGGTGGCGGAGGACGGGACCCCCCTGTGGCGGTTTGCCGACGCGCAGGGCGTCTGGCGATATCCGGTCACTCTCGCCGACGTGTCGCCGCGTTATCTTCAGGCGCTCATCCAGTACGAAGACCGCTGGTTCTGGCGCCATCCGGGGGTCAATCCCTTCGCTGTAGTGCGCGCCGCCTGGCAGGATCTCACCTCCGGGCGGGTCATTTCCGGCGGCAGCACGCTTACCATGCAGGTGGCGCGTCTGCTCGATCCTCACCCCCGCACTTTCGGCGGCAAGCTGCGCCAGCTGTGGCGTGCGCTGCAGCTGGAGTGGCATCTGTCAAAAAGCGACATTCTGACCCTCTATTTGAACCGCGCGCCGTTTGGCGGCACCCTGCAGGGTATCGGCGCGGCCAGCTGGGCCTATCTCGGGAAGCCGCCTGCCAGGCTTAGCTACGGCGAGGCGGCGCTGCTGGCGGTGCTGCCCCAGGCGCCCAGCCGTTTACGTCCGGACCGCTGGCCGCAGCGGGCCCAGGCGGCGCGCGATAAAGTGCTTGCGCGTATGGTCAGTCAGGGCGTCTGGCCGGAGCAGGCGGTAAAGGAGGCGATGGAGGAGCCGGTGTGGCTGTTTCCGCGCCAGATGCCGCAGCTGGCGCCGCTCTTCGCTCGTCGGGCGCTGGCGAGCAGTGGCGATGAAAAGGTGGTGACGACCCTCGATGCCGGACTCCAGCGGCAGCTTGAGGATCTGGCGCTGAACTGGAAATCGCGCCTGCCGCCGCGCAGTTCGCTGGCGATGGTCGTGGTCGATCACACGGATATGAAAGTCCGCGGCTGGGTGGGTTCGGCGGATATTACGGACGACAGCCGCTTTGGCCACATTGATATGGCGTCGGCGGTCCGTTCGCCGGGGTCGGTGTTGAAACCCTTCATTTATGCGCTGGCGATGGATGAGGGGCTGATTCATCCGTCGTCGTTATTGCAGGATGTGCCGCGGCGCTTTAGCGATTATCGCCCCGGTAACTTTGACAGCGGCTTTCACGGCCCGGTGAGCGCCAGCGAGGCGCTGGTGCGCTCCCTGAATCTGCCGGCGGTCCAGGTACTTGAAGCCTACGGGCCCAAACGTTTCGCGGCGAATTTGCGCAATGCCGGGTTGCCCCTGATGCTGCCCGCCGGCGCCGAGCCAAATCTGTCGTTGATCCTTGGCGGCGCCGGGGCGAGGCTGGAAGATATCGTCGCGGCATACAGCGCCTTTGCCCGCCACGGGAAGGCGGCGCGGCTGCGCATGAAGCCCGGAGACCCGCTGGTGGAAAAGGCGCTGCTATCCCCGGGGGCGGCGTGGATCGTCCGGCGCATCCTGGCCGGCGAAGCGCAACCGGTTCCCGATGCCTCACTCCCGCAAGTGGCGCCGCTGGCCTGGAAGACCGGCACCAGCTACGGGTATCGCGATGCATGGGCGGTGGGTCTCAATGCGCGTTATCTGATAGGCATCTGGACCGGGCGTCCGGACGGTACGCCGGTGGTGGGGCAGTTTGGTTTCGCCAGCGCGGTGCCGTTGCTCAATCAGGTCAATAATCTGCTGCTCGCCCGCCCGGCGATGAGCCGCGGCGGCCTGCCGGTCGATCCGCGCCCGGCAACGGTCAGCCGCGGGACGCTATGCTGGCCCGGCGGCCAGGCGCTGCCGGCGGGCGACAGCAACTGCCGTCGTCGCCTGGCCAGCTGGCTGCTGGAAGACAGCCAGCCGCCGACGCTGCTGCTGCCGGGTCAGGAGGGCGTGCGCGGTATCCGCTTCCCGGTGTGGCGTAACGCAGCAGGAGAAAGGGTCGCCGCGGATTGTCCGGGCGCGACAGAAACTTCTGTTGATGTCTGGCCGCTACCGTTAGAACCCTGGCTGCCGGTTAGCGAGCGCCGCCGGGCGCGGCTGGGCACGGCATCGAAGGCGTGTCCGCCGCTGCAGACTCAGGATGCCGCGCCGCTGGTGCTTTCCGGCATTCGCGAAGGGGCGGTAATAAAACGGCTCCCGGGCGAGGCGCGGGTGATGTTACCCGTGCAAACGAGCGGTGGAGAAGGGCGGCGCTGGTGGTTTATTAACGGTGAACCGTTAGAGGCAGCGGGCGCAAGAACGATAATTACGCTCGATAAGCCCGGCGAGTGGCAACTGGTGGTAATGGATGAGGCGGGGCAAACGGCGGCCGCCAATTTCACCCTACAATAAACAGGGTAAATCTGTTGTTGGCGGTTTGTGTTGCTAATACTCATCTTATTTTAACAAAATGTTACCTTCGTCCGTAGGCATCGCCGACGTTGCTCATTATAATGCGCGCCAGGCCATACGATCGTATGTGCAACAACAGAACATTTAATTAGAGGTAATCATGGCTATTGAACGTACTTTTTCCATCATCAAACCAAACGCGGTGGCAAAAAACGTTATTGGCAGCATCTTTTCTCGCTTTGAAGCTGCAGGGTTCAAAATCGTCGGCACCAAAATGCTGCATCTGACCGTTGAGCAGGCTCGCGGCTTCTATGCTGAGCACGAAGGCCGTCCGTTCTTCGACGGTCTGGTTGAGTTCATGACCTCCGGCCCGATCGTGGTTTCCGTACTGGAAGGCGAAAACGCGGTTCAGCGTCACCGTGACCTGCTGGGCGCGACCAACCCGGACAACGCCCTGGCCGGTACCCTGCGCGCTGACTACGCTGACAGCTTCACCGAGAACGGCACCCACGGTTCCGACTCTGTAGAATCCGCTGCTCGCGAAATCGCGTTCTTCTTTGCTGAAGGCGAGGTTTGCCCGCGTACTCGCTAATCCTCGTCGTCTTTTCGACCGTCGCGGCGTTGGCTGCGCGCGTTCACCCCGGTCACATAGTTATCTATGCTCCCGGGGATTAATGAGAGGCTCCTGCCTCTCACCGGAGGCCAGCCTACGGCTGGTCAAATTCGTTCCCGACGAATTTGTCACTTGCTTGCCGCCTTGCGACAATCGAAAAGCCTTAGAGGATTGAGCAGTCAGTTACAGATTTTTTATCATTGCTTTGTGCAAACGTGGCAATGATGCGCCAGAATTTGTAGAATATAGCGCCCCTGGACGAGCTGTCGCTCTCCGGGGCGTTTCTTTTTCAACCCACCTGGGGCCATAACGTGTAATAACGAGGCCGGAAAACATTATGTCTGAACAAATTGTCACGCCTGATACCGCCGCTCTGACGGTGCCGAACAAAGATGCCAAAATCAACCTGCTGGATTTAAACCGTCAGCAGATGCGCGAGTTTTTCAAAAACATGGGCGAGAAGCCTTTCCGCGCCGATCAGGTGATGAAATGGATGTATCACTACTGCTGCGACGACTTTGATGAGATGACTGACATCAACAAAGTCCTGCGCAGTAAACTGAAAGAAGTGGCGGAGATCCGCGCCCCGGAAGTAGTTGAAGAACAACGCTCAACCGACGGGACCATCAAATGGGCGATTGCCGTTGGCGATCAGCGCGTCGAGACCGTCTATATCCCGGAAGAAGACCGCGCCACCCTGTGCGTCTCCTCCCAGGTAGGCTGCGCGCTGGAGTGTAAATTCTGCTCCACCGCCCAGCAGGGCTTTAACCGTAACCTGCGGGTTTCCGAAATTATCGGCCAGGTCTGGCGCGCGGCGAAAATCGTCGGTGCGGTGAAGACCACCGGCGTACGTCCGATCACCAACGTGGTGATGATGGGCATGGGCGAGCCGCTGCTGAACCTCAACAACGTCGTTCCGGCGATGGAAATCATGCTCGACGATTTCGGCTTTGGCCTCTCCAAACGTCGCGTCACCCTGTCGACTTCCGGCGTGGTGCCGGCGCTGGATAAACTCGGCGATATGATCGACGTCGCGCTGGCGATCTCCCTGCACGCGCCGAACGATACCATTCGTGACGAAATCGTCCCGATCAACAAAAAGTACAACATCGAGACCTTCCTCAACTCGGTGCGCGGCTATATTTCGAAGTCCAACGCCAACCAGGGCCGGGTGACCATCGAGTACGTGATGCTGGATCATGTCAACGACGGCACCGAGCACGCCCACGAACTGGCGGCGTTGCTGAAAGATACGCCGTGTAAGATCAACCTGATCCCATGGAACCCGTTCCCGGGCGCGCCGTATGGCCGCAGCTCCAACAGCCGCATCGACCGTTTCTCCAAAGTCCTGATGGAGTACGGCTTTACGACCATCGTGCGTAAAACGCGCGGCGACGATATCGACGCCGCCTGCGGTCAGCTGGCGGGCGATGTTATCGACCGTACCAAGCGCACGCTGCGTAAGCGGATGCAGGGCGAAGCGATTGACGTAAAAGCGGTCTGACAAATGATGGCCCGTGCAGCGCAGGCGGCACGGGCCATATTTATGACCTATAGCCAGGCGAAATACGCTGATTCGGTTAATAATTACGGTGCGTTTTTGTCGACTTTGAGGCAGTATGTAGCGGCACAACAACCGCTTAGCATTCAATTTTGATTCGTCTCTGTGATCGCGCGGCTGACAGTCCTATACTGTGAGGCTGACGTACCACAGATGTCTCGCGGCGCCGGCTTTTTCCCGCGCTGAACTTTAAATTTCACGTACCAGTAGTTGTAGCGAATGAATACTGAAGCCACTCAAGATCATCAAGAAGCAAACACCACGGGCGCGCGTCTGCGTCACGCCCGCGAACAACTCGGACTTAGCCAGCAAGCGGTGGCAGAACGCTTATGCCTGAAGGTGTCCACGGTTCGTGATATTGAAGACGATAAGGCGCCTGCCGACCTCGCTTCCACCTTCCTGCGCGGGTACATCCGTTCCTATGCTCGCCTCGTACATATTCCAGAAGACGAGCTGCTGCCGATGATGGCCAAGCAAGCGCCCATCCGTGCGGCGAAAGTCGCGCCAATGCAGAGCTTCTCTTTAGGTAAACGTCGCAAAAAACGCGACGGCTGGCTGATGAGCTTCACCTGGCTGGTGCTGTTTGTGGTTATCGGCCTGAGCGGCGCCTGGTGGTGGCAAGACCATAAGGCGCAGCAGGAAGAGATCTCCACCATGGCCGATCAGTCTTCCGCTGAGCTGAACAGCGGCGACACCAGTAGCCAGAGCGTGCCGCTGGATACCAGCGCCCCGGCAGCCCCGACCGCCGATAGCGCTGCGAACAGCGCGCCAACCGATACCGCCAGCGCCCCGACCACCAGCGCACCGGCTCAGACGCCAGCGGACAATAACGCCGTTGTCGCGCCTTCCCAGGCCAATGTCGATACCGCAGGCGCAGCCCCGACGGCGCCGGCTACCCCGGCCACGCCATTGCCGACCGATCAGGCGAACGTGACGAACCCGGCGGCATCGGCGCAGGATCTGGTGATGAACTTTTCCGCCGACTGCTGGCTGGAAGTGAGCGATGCTACCGGCAAAAAATTGTTCAGCGGCCTGCAGCGTAAAGGCGGAAATCTGAACCTGAGCGGTCAGGCGCCGTATAAGCTGAAAATTGGCGCCCCGGCTGCGGTAGAGATCCAGTATCTGGGCAAGCCTGTCGATTTAAGTCGTTTTATCAGAACTAACCAGGTTGCGCGTCTGACCCTTAATGCCGAATCATCACCGGCGCAGTAACAGACGGGTAACGCGGGAGATTTTTCATGCATAACCAGGCTCCGATTCAACGTAGAAAATCTAAACGTATTTACGTTGGTAATGTGCCAATTGGCGATGGGGCCCCCATCGCCGTTCAGTCAATGACCAATACGCGCACCACTGATGTGGCTGCGACCGTAAATCAAATCAAAGCGTTAGAGCGCGTAGGCGCGGATATTGTCCGCGTCTCTGTTCCGACGATGGACGCCGCTGAGGCGTTCAAATTGATCAAACAGCAGGTCAACGTCCCGCTGGTCGCCGATATCCACTTTGACTACCGTATTGCGCTGAAAGTCGCAGAATATGGCGTCGACTGCCTGCGTATCAACCCAGGCAACATCGGCAACGAAGAGCGCATCCGCATGGTCGTAGATTGCGCACGGGATAAAAACATCCCGATCCGCATTGGCGTCAACGCCGGCTCGCTGGAAAAAGATCTGCAGGAAAAATATGGCGAGCCGACGCCGCAGGCGCTGCTCGAATCTGCCATGCGCCACGTTGATCATCTCGATCGCCTTAACTTCGATCAGTTTAAAGTCAGCGTTAAAGCCTCTGACGTCTTCCTGGCGGTAGAGTCTTATCGCCTGCTGGCGAAACAGATCGATCAGCCGCTGCACCTCGGGATCACCGAAGCGGGCGGTGCGCGCAGCGGCGCGGTGAAATCGGCGATCGGTCTTGGGCTGCTGTTGTCCGAAGGGATCGGCGATACGCTGCGCGTCTCGCTGGCGGCGGATCCAGTGGAGGAGATCAAGGTTGGCTTCGATATCCTCAAATCGCTGCGTATCCGTTCCCGCGGTATTAACTTCATCGCCTGCCCGACCTGTTCGCGTCAGGAGTTTGACGTTATCGGTACGGTGAACGCCCTGGAGCAACGTCTGGAAGATATCATCACCCCGATGGATGTTTCGATCATCGGCTGCGTGGTGAACGGCCCGGGCGAAGCGCTGGTTTCCACCCTCGGGGTGACCGGCGGCAACAAGAAAAGCGGCCTGTATGAAGACGGCGTGCGTAAAGATCGCCTGGACAACAACGACATGATCGACCAGCTTGAAGCGCGGATCCGCGCCAA
Organism: Klebsiella sp. PCX; assembly: GCF_021869705.1. NCBI lineage: Bacteria > Pseudomonadati > Pseudomonadota > Gammaproteobacteria > Enterobacterales > Enterobacteriaceae > Klebsiella > Klebsiella sp. PCX. Next base: position 3,829,962 of record NZ_CP091527.1, on the reverse strand, counting down.
AGCCTCGATGCTCGATGAAGCCCGTCGGATTGACGTTCAACAGCTTGAAGCAAAATAACGTGTTGGGAAGCGATACGCTTCCCGTGTATGATTGAACCTGCGGGCGCGAGGCGCCGGGGTTCATTTTTGTATATATAAAGAGAATAAACGTGGCAAAGAACATTCAAGCCATCCGTGGCATGAACGATTATCTGCCGGGCGAAACCGCTCTCTGGCAGCGCATTGAAGGCTCACTGAAGCAGGTGCTCGGTAGCTACGGTTACAGCGAAATCCGTTTGCCGATTGTAGAGCAGACCCCGTTATTCAAACGCGCGATCGGCGAAGTGACCGACGTGGTTGAAAAAGAGATGTACACCTTTGAGGACCGCAACGGCGACAGCCTGACGCTGCGTCCGGAAGGGACAGCGGGCTGCGTACGAGCCGGCATCGAACATGGTCTGCTGTACAATCAAGAACAGCGCCTGTGGTACGTCGGGCCGATGTTCCGCCACGAGCGTCCGCAGAAAGGCCGTTACCGCCAGTTCCATCAGATCGGCGCCGAAGTTTTTGGCCTGCAGGGGCCGGACATCGATGCGGAGCTGATCATGCTGACCGCGCGCTGGTGGCGTGAGCTGGGCATCTCCGATCACGTTAGCCTTGAGCTGAACTCCATCGGTTCGCTGGAAGCCCGCGCCAACTACCGCGACGCGCTGGTGGCTTATCTCGAGCAGTTTACCGATAAGCTTGATGAAGACAGCAAACGCCGGATGTATACCAACCCGCTGCGGGTGCTGGACTCCAAAAACCCGGACGTGCAGGCGCTGCTGAACGACGCGCCGGCGCTCGGCGATTATCTCGACGAAGAGTCGAAAGCCCACTTTGCCGGCCTGTGCGCGTTGCTTGACGATGCCGGGATCCGCTATACCGTCAACCAGCGCCTGGTGCGCGGTCTCGACTACTATAACCGCACCGTGTTTGAGTGGGTGACCACCAGTCTCGGTTCCCAGGGCACCGTCTGTGCCGGCGGCCGTTACGACGGTCTGGTTGAGCAGCTTGGCGGTCGTGCCACCCCGGGCGTGGGCTTCGCCATGGGGCTGGAACGTCTTGTTTTACTGGTCCAGGCAGTGAATCCGGAATTTAAAGCCGATCCTGTTGTCGATATATACCTGGTAGCCTCCGGAACCGATACTCAGTCCGCCGCCATGCGTCTGGCTGAGCAGGTTCGCGATGCGCTACCCGGCGTGAAACTGATGACCAACCACGGCGGCGGCAACTTTAAGAAGCAGTTCGCCCGCGCTGATAAGTGGGGCGCACGCGTCGCGCTGGTGCTGGGTGAGTCAGAGATCGCTGACGGAAACGTGGTAGTGAAGGATTTACGCTCAGGTGAGCAAACTACCGTAACGCAGGAGAGCGTTGCCGCGCATTTGCGCATACTTCTGGGTTAATCTCCCGGGAATTATTAGTCAGGAGAAGGACTGCGTGGAAACTTTTAACAACGAGAACGATCAGGTCGATGCGCTGAAGCGCTTCTTTGCCGAAAACGGCAAAGCGCTGGCGGTCGGGGTGATTTTAGGGATTGGCGCGCTGGTTGGCTGGCGCTACTGGACCTCCCATCAGCAGGATACCGCCAGAGACGCGTCGCTGGCTTACGAACAGGCGACTTCCGCGCTGAAATCAAATACGCCAGAAGTGCTGTCAGGGGCGGAGAAGTTCGCGGCTGACAATAAAAATACCTACGGCGCCTTCGCTTCTCTCGAGCTGGCACAGCATTTTGTTGAACAGAACGATCTGCCGAACGCCGAAAAGCAGCTTCAGCAGGGGCTGGCTGCCGCGTCTGATGATAATCTGAAATCGGTTATCAGTATGCGTCTTGCCCGCGTTCAACTGCAGATGAAGCAGGCTGATGCGGCGCTGAAAACCCTCGACAGCATTAAAGGTGAAGGCTGGACCGCTATTGTGGCTGATTTGCGCGGCGAAATTCTGTTGAGCAAAGGCGATAAGCAAGGGGCCCGTGCGGCGTGGGAAGCTGGCGTGAAAAGCGATGCTTCTCCTGCGCTCAGCGAAATGATGCGTATGAAAATGAATAATTTGTCCATCTGAGAGGGACTCGATGCAATTGCGTAAATTACTGTTGCCAGGGCTGCTTTCCGTTACCTTGCTGAGCGGGTGTTCGCTGTTTAATAGCGAAGAAGATGTGGTGAAAATGTCACCGCTGCCGACGGTAGAAAACCAGTTTACGCCGTCCACGTCCTGGAGCACCTCGGTTGGCGATGGTATCGGCGAATTTTACTCTAACCTTCATCCGGCCTTCGCCGACGGCGTGGTTTATGCCGCTGACCGTAAAGGCACCGTCAAAGCGCTGAACGCCGACGACGGTAAAGAGGTATGGTCGGTGAATCTGGCGGAGAAAGATGGCTGGTTCTCGCGTACCCCGGCGCTGCTTTCCGGCGGTGTGACCGTCTCGGGCGGCCATGTTTATATCGGCAGTGAAAAAGCGCAGCTGTATGCGCTGAATACCAGCGATGGTACCGTGGCCTGGCAAACCCGCGTCGCCGGCGAAGCGCTGTCGCGCCCGGTGGTGAGCGATGGCATGGTGCTGGTCCACACCAGTAACGGCCAGCTGCAGGCGCTGAATGAGACCGATGGCGCCGTGAAATGGACGGTGAACCTGGATATGCCTGCGCTCTCCCTGCGCGGCGAATCCGCTCCGGCCACCGCCTACGGCGCGGCGATCGTGGGCGGCGACAATGGCCGCGTCAGCGCGGTATTGATGCAGCAGGGGCAGATGATTTGGCAGCAGCGTATTTCCACGGCCACCGGGCCGACGGAAATCGACCGTCTGAGCGACGTCGACACCACGCCGATTATCGTCAACGGCGTTGTCTATGCGCTGGCTTACAACGGTAACCTGACCGCGCTGGATCTGCGTAGCGGCCAGATTATGTGGAAACGCGAGCTGGGTTCGGTGAATGATTTCATCGTCGATGGCAACCGTATCTATCTGGTTGACCAGAATGACCGCCTGCTGGCGCTGACTACCGATGGCGGCGTGACCCTGTGGACACAAAGCGATCTGCTGCACCGTTTGCTGACCGCGCCGGTGTTGTATAATGGCAATCTGGTGGTCGGCGATAGCGAAGGCTATATGCACTGGGTGAACCCGGAAGATGGCCATTTTGTGGCGCAGCAGAAAGTGGACAGCTCCGGCTTCCTGACCGACCCGGTTGTGGCCGATGGTCGACTGCTGATCCAGGCGAAAGACGGTACGCTGTACGCGATTACGCGTTAATTACCGCTGTCGTGAGTGATTAAGAAACGGCCCCTGGCAGACAGGGGCCGTTTTGACTTTTTTAAAAACGTCGTTATGACGATGTTGCTTAGTGATTGTATGAGGCATTTAACATGATACCTGTGGTCGCGCTTGTCGGGCGCCCTAACGTTGGAAAATCCACGCTCTTTAACCGCCTGACGCGCACTCGTGATGCGCTGGTTGCGGATTTCCCGGGGCTGACTCGTGACCGTAAGTACGGTCGGGCCGAAGTCGAAGGCCGCGAATTCATCTGTATCGATACCGGTGGTATTGATGGTACGGAAGAGGGCGTGGAAACCCGGATGGCGGAGCAGTCGCTGCTGGCAATCGAAGAGGCCGATGTGGTGCTGTTTATGGTCGATGCGCGCGCGGGCCTGATGCCGGCGGACATCGCGATCGCTAAACACCTGCGCTCTCGTGAAAAGCCCACCTTCCTGGTGGCTAACAAAACCGACGGCATCGACGTCGACCAGGCGATGGCGGACTTCTGGTCGCTTGGCCTGGGCGATATCTATCCTATTGCCGCTTCGCACGGCCGCGGTGTGACCAGCCTGCTGGAGCAGGCCCTGCTGCCATGGGTAGATGAGGTTAATCCGCAGGAAGAGGTGGATGAAGACGCCGAATACTGGGCAAAATTCGAAGCTGAGCAGAACGGTGAAGCGGAAGAAGAGCCTGAAGATGACTTCAATCCTCAGGATCTGCCGATCAAACTGGCGATTGTCGGACGTCCCAACGTCGGTAAATCGACGCTCACCAACCGCATCCTCGGCGAAGATCGCGTGGTAGTTTACGATATGCCGGGCACTACCCGCGACAGCATTTACATCCCGATGCAGCGTGACGAGCGCGAATACGTGCTCATCGATACCGCCGGGGTGCGCAAGCGCGGCAAAATTACTGACGTGGTGGAGAAATTCTCGGTCATCAAGACCCTGCAGGCGATTGAAGACGCCAACGTCGTGCTGCTGGTGATTGATGCCCGTGAAGGCATCTCCGATCAGGATCTGTCGCTGCTGGGCTTTATCCTCAACAGCGGTCGCTCCCTGGTGATCGTCGTCAACAAATGGGACGGTCTGAGCCAGGAAGTGAAGGAGCAGGTGAAAGAGACCCTCGACTATCGTCTGGGCTTTATCGACTTTGCCCGGGTGCACTTCATCTCCGCCCTGCACGGCAGCGGCGTCGGCAACCTGTTTGAATCGGTACGTGAAGCCTACGATAGCGCTACCCGCCGCGTAAGCACCGCGATGCTGACCCGGATCATGAACATGGCGGCGGAAGATCATCAGCCACCGCTGGTTCGCGGCCGACGCGTGAAGCTGAAATATGCTCACGCCGGGGGCTACAACCCACCTATCGTGGTGATCCACGGTAACCAGGTGAAGGATCTGCCGGATTCCTACAAGCGCTACCTGATGAACTATTTCCGTAAATCCCTGGACGTGATGGGCACGCCAATCCGTATCCAGTTCAAGGAAGGGGAAAACCCGTTCGCCAACAAGCGCAACACCCTGACGCCGAACCAGATGCGTAAACGTAAGCGCCTGATCAAGCACATCAAGAAAAGCAAATAATCATTAAACCCGCTTCGGCGGGTTTTTTGTGGCCGCCGCGCCGGTAAAAGTCAAAACTTTCCGCCATAATCCCGCGATACTTCGCCGGGAACAGACCGGCTCAAAAGTGGACTTATTATGCAGATTGGTTTTATCGGCCTTGGCGCGGTGGTAGAAACTGCCTATTTACCGGCGCTGCGCCGCCTGGGATACCGTATTGATAGCTGCCAGGGCTATGACCTGGACTGCAGCAGAGCGCTGCCGGGGATCCAGCGCCGCAATTCGCTGTCGGCGCTGCTGGCCGAACCCCTGGATACGCTCTTCATTACCACCTCATCTCTCCAGCACCTGCCCGTGCTGGAGAGGGCGTTAGCCAGCGCCATTCCCCGCATCGTGGTGGAGAAACCGATTGTGGCCAACCTTGAGCAGGCCGCCCGGCTGCGGGCGCTGCTGGCGCCGGCCAGGGAGGCCGGTCGCGTGCTGGCCCTCGACCACTGGATGGCGCGTGGGTTAGCGCTGAACGCTCTTGCTCCGCCGTGGCAGGCGGAAGAGGAGGCCAGCGGCCTGCCGCCGCCGCACCTTTCAGCGCAGGATATCGTCTGGATCGAAGGCTATTTGCTGGAGCCAAGCGGCTTTAACGCTGCCGGAGAACCGGTCGCGCTCAACTTTGCCACCGGCGAGCTGGATACCCGGCAGCTGCGTCATCCCGACGGCGTGATCCTCGATATCGGTACCCATGTCCTGGCGATGCTGCGTGAAACCCTGCTCGGCTGCGGAGGCGATGTGACGCTGGAGCTCGCCGTCCGGGCGGTGAAAGACCGTCTCGGCCGGGACATTGCTCATGGGGATATGGTCACCGCCGAGGGAGAGGCGCATCTGCAGGGACGTCTGGGCGATATCCCGCTGAATATCTGGCTTAACAAATATGCTGGTCCCGCGGGCGGGCAAAAGGGAATGCGGATAGGGCTGCGGGATGGGCGAATGCTCGCCCTCGATCGCGCCCCTGATGGCGAGGTGGCGACGCTACAGGACGGTGAGCGGATCCAGCGCTGGACCCGGCCCGGAGCGATCTATTCGCACTGTCTCGATGAGCAGATCCTTGGCGCGGAGAATGTGTTTACCCGGGCGCCCGAAAGCGTGGCCGGGCTGACGCGGCGTCGGCTTGAGGAAGTGGAGTGGCTGCTCAGGTTGCAGCAGCAATTACGCGGCCCTCATTAAACCCGGAACATGGTAAAATAGATGCAGATAAACGTTGAAAGGAATGGTTATGGAACTTGATTGCCCTCTGTGCCACGCGCCGTTAGATGTCAAAGGCAGCAGCGCGCATTGCGCTCAGTGCGAAAGGGTATTTGCCCTTGAGGCGCGCTGCCCGGAATGCCACCAGCCGCTGGAGGTGCTGAAAGCGTGCGGCGCGGTGGATTACTTTTGCCAGCACGGGCACGGCCTGATCTCGAAAAAACGGGTGGAATTTATTCCGCTGGTTTAGGCGGCGATGGCTTTCTGGCCCGCGTTTTTTTCACCGGCGCAATCTGCCTCACTTCGCTTTCGACCCAGCCGTCTTTCAGGCGGGTGGTGAGCAGATCGCCGGTTTTGACCTGTTTTGTCTGCTTTAGTACCGTGCCGTCGCTCACCGAAGTGACGCTATAGCCGCGCGCGAGGGTGGCTAAGGGACTCACCGCCTCCAGATGGGTCACCGCGTGACCAAACCGTTCACGCCGCTCGCTGAGGCGGCCACGCATCGTTTCCGCCAGCCGGTATTCCAGCTGCTGGAGGCGCGATTGCGCCCGGTGGATGCGCGGCTGCGGGTTGTAGTGATTCAGGCGCTGAACAGTACGCTTTTGCCGCTGATCGGCGCGTTTCAACTGCGATTCCACGGCGATGCGCATCCGCTGGCGCAGGCGTTCCAGAGCGGTCTGCTGGCGGGCCAGCCGCAGCTGCGGGTGCTGCTGCTGCAGACGATGGAACAACTGGGTAAAACGGCGCTGGCGACTGGCGAGGAAATAGTCCATCGCCATCTCCAGCCGCTGCTGCCCGGCCTGCAGCTGGCGCAGCAGCTCCTGCTGATTGCGGCTGACGATCTCTGCGGCGGCAGAAGGGGTCGGCGCGCGCAGGTCGGCAACAAAATCAGCGATAGTGACGTCGGTTTCATGGCCAACGGCGCTGACGATAGGGATCTGGCTGGCGAAGATAGCTCGCGCCACCCGCTCATCGTTAAAACTCCACAGATCCTCCAGCGAACCGCCGCCGCGCCCGACAATCAGCACGTCACACTCCTGGCGCGCGTTGGCCAGCGCGATGGCGCGCACAATCTGCCCTGGGGCATCGTCACCCTGGACCGCGGTCGGGTAGACGATCACCGGCAGCCCGGGATCGCGGCGCCTGAGAACATGGAGAATATCGTGCAACGCGGCACCGGTTTTCGAGGTGATGACCCCGACGCAGCGGGCGGGGGAGGGGAGCGCCTGCTTATGTTTTTGATCGAACAGCCCTTCCGCGGTTAACTGCGTTTTCAGCTGCTCATACTTCTGCTGCAGCAACCCTTCGCCGGCGGGCTGCATGCTTTCAACGATAATCTGGTAGTCGCCGCGCGGCTCATACAGGGTGATGTTGGCGCGAACCAGCACCTGCTGCCCGTGCTGCGGGCGGAACGTGACCCGGCGGTTGCTGTTGCGGAACATCGCGCAGCGCACCTGGGCGTTATCGTCTTTTAAGGTGAAGTACCAGTGGCCGGAAGAAGGCTGGCTGAAGTTAGAGATCTCGCCGCTGATCCAAACCTGGCCCATTTCGCGCTCAAGCAGCAGACGCACCGTCTGATTGAGGCGGCTTACGGTAAAAATTGCGGGGGATTGAGAGGGTAACATGTGAGCAAGATCAAACTTTAAATCAGCAGGTTATTCAGTCGATAGTAACGCGCTCAGAGGGGATGGCAAGTATTATTTGCAAAAAAGGGTAGATGCAATCGGTTACGCTCTGTATAATGCCACGGCAATATTTATCCACCCTGGTCGAGATATTGCCCATGCTACGTATCGCTAAAGAAGCCCTGACGTTTGACGACGTCCTCCTCGTTCCCGCTCATTCTACCGTTCTGCCGAATACAGCCGATCTCAGCACTCAGCTGACGAAAACCATTCGTCTGAATATTCCTATGCTCTCCGCAGCCATGGATACCGTAACGGAAGCGCGTCTGGCTATTGCCCTGGCACAGGAAGGCGGCATCGGCTTTATTCACAAAAACATGTCCATCGAGCGCCAGGCGGAAGAAGTTCGCCGCGTGAAGAAACATGAGTCCGGCGTGGTCACCGACCCGCAGACCGTTCTGCCGACCACCACCCTGCGTGAAGTGAAAGAGCTGACCGAGCGTAACGGCTTCGCCGGCTACCCGGTGGTTACCGAAGAGAACGAGCTGGTCGGCATCATCACCGGCCGCGACGTGCGTTTCGTTACCGATCTGAACCAGCCGGTCAGCGTCTATATGACCCCGAAAGAGCGTCTGGTCACCGTGCGTGAAGGCGAAAGCCGTGAAGTGGTCTTCGCTAAGATGCACGAAAAACGCGTTGAGAAAGCGCTGGTTGTGGATGAGAGCTTCCACCTGCGCGGGATGATCACCGTAAAAGACTTCCAGAAAGCGGAACGTAAACCGAACGCCTGTAAAGATGAGCAGGGCCGTCTGCGCGTAGGCGCTGCGGTTGGTGCCGGCGCGGGCAACGAAGAGCGCGTTGACGCGCTGGTGGCAGCGGGCGTTGACGTCCTGCTGATTGACTCCTCTCACGGCCACTCCGAAGGCGTTCTGCAACGTATTCGTGAAACACGTGCGAAATACCCAGACCTGCAGATCATCGGCGGCAACGTCGCCACTGGCGCAGGCGCGCGCGCGCTGGCGGAAGCCGGCTGCAGTGCGGTGAAAGTAGGCATCGGCCCGGGCTCCATCTGTACTACCCGTATCGTGACCGGCGTAGGCGTGCCGCAGATCACCGCCGTTTCCGACGCGGTGGAAGCGCTGGAAGGCACCGGAATTCCGGTTATCGCCGACGGCGGTATCCGTTTCTCCGGCGACATCGCCAAAGCGATCGCGGCCGGTGCGGCGGCAGTGATGGTCGGCTCCATGCTGGCCGGTACCGAAGAATCCCCGGGCGAAATCGAACTCTATCAGGGGCGCTCTTACAAATCCTATCGCGGGATGGGTTCCCTCGGCGCGATGTCGAAAGGCTCCTCTGACCGCTACTTCCAGAGCGATAACGCCGCTGACAAACTGGTGCCGGAAGGTATCGAAGGCCGCGTGGCCTATAAAGGCCGCCTGAAAGAGATCATTCACCAGCAGATGGGCGGCCTGCGCTCCTGTATGGGGCTGACCGGCTGTGGTACCATTGACCTGCTGCGTACCAAAGCTGAATTCGTACGCATCAGCGGTGCGGGCATCCAGGAAAGCCACGTTCACGACGTGACCATCACCAAAGAGTCCCCGAACTACCGCCTGGGCTCCTGATTTCTTCGCCCGACCTTGCGTCGGGCGATTTATTTACTCTGTTTCACTTGCCTCGGAATTAGCGTCAATGACGGAAAACATTCATAAACATCGCATTCTCATTCTCGACTTCGGGTCACAGTATACTCAGCTGGTGGCGCGTCGCGTGCGTGAACTGGGCGTCTACTGTGAGCTGTGGGCATGGGATGTCACGGAAGCACAGATCCGCGAATTTAATCCAAGCGGCATCATTCTTTCCGGCGGCCCGGAAAGCACCACCGAAGAGAACAGCCCGCGCGCGCCGCAGTATGTGTTCGAAGCCGGCGTGCCGGTATTTGGCGTCTGCTACGGTATGCAGACCATGGCGATGCAGTTGGGCGGCCATGTAGAAGGCTCTAACGAGCGTGAGTTTGGCTACGCGCAGGTTGAAGTGGTTAACGACAGCGCGCTGGTGCGCGGTATCGAAGACTCCCTGACCGCGGACGGCAAACCGTTGCTGGACGTGTGGATGAGCCACGGCGATAAAGTCACCGCCATCCCATCTGACTTCGTCACCGTCGCCAGCACCGACAACTGCCCGTTCGCCATTATGGCCAACGAAGAAAAACGCTTCTACGGCGTGCAGTTCCACCCGGAAGTGACCCACACCCGTCAGGGGATGCGTATGCTGGAGCGCTTTGTGCGCGACATCTGCCAGTGCGAAGCGCTGTGGACCCCGGCGAAAATCATCGACGACGCCGTTGAGCGTATTCGCCAGCAGGTTGGCGATGACAAAGTAATCCTCGGCCTCTCCGGCGGCGTGGACTCTTCGGTGACCGCGATGCTGCTGCACCGCGCCATCGGCAAAAACCTGACCTGCGTATTCGTGGATAACGGTCTCCTGCGTCTGAACGAAGCCCAGCAGGTGATGGAGATGTTTGGCGACCACTTTGGCCTGAACATCGTTCACGTGGAAGGCGAGCAGCGCTTCCTCGACGCGCTGGCAGGTGAAAGCGATCCGGAAGCGAAACGTAAGATCATCGGTCGCGTCTTCGTGGAAGTGTTCGACGAAGAAGCGCTGAAGCTGGACGACGTCAAATGGCTGGCGCAGGGCACCATCTATCCTGACGTTATCGAATCTGCCGCTTCCGCCACCGGTAAAGCGCACGTCATCAAGTCTCACCACAACGTGGGCGGCCTGCCGAAAGAGATGAAGATGGGGCTGGTTGAGCCGCTGCGTGAGCTGTTCAAAGACGAAGTGCGCAAGATCGGTCTGGAGCTGGGTCTGCCGTACGATATGCTCTACCGTCATCCGTTCCCGGGCCCGGGCCTCGGCGTGCGCGTGCTGGGCGAAGTGAAGAAAGAGTACTGCGACCTGCTGCGTCGCGCGGACGCTATCTTCATCGAAGAGCTGCACAAAGCTGACCTGTACAACAAAGTGAGCCAGGCGTTCACTGTATTCCTGCCGGTTCGCTCCGTCGGCGTGATGGGCGATGGCCGTAAATACGACTGGGTGGTTTCCCTGCGTGCGGTGGAAACCATCGACTTCATGACCGCGCACTGGGCGCACCTGCCGTATGATTTCCTCGGCCGCGTCTCTAACCGCATTATCAATGAAGTGAACGGTATCTCCCGCGTGGTGTATGACATCAGCGGTAAGCCGCCAGCAACGATTGAGTGGGAATAATCCCCGGCGTTAGTTGAATAAAACGAAACCCTCTGTTGTTACAGAGGGTTTTTTAATTTATGCCCAGCCTCAATCCCGTCATCCCTCACCGCTATCCATCACTGGGTGGTTTCCTGTGTCCCCGGTGAATGTACCCGTTTATGGTTCCGGCAGATGTTCAGCCGGCCTATGTTTTGCCCCCGGGCAGAGGGCTGGACGCTTGCCCGGCTCTGTTTTACCCACCGAGCGCGCCATCGCCAGCGCCAGTCCGGCAACGATCAGCGTTAACCCGGTGGAAATCCACATTCCACCCACGATACCCAGCCGATGGTTCAGCCATGCATAGGTAAAGGGGGCGGCCGCCGCCATCAGTTGCCCGGGGATCAGCAGGAGACCCGTGCGGCTGGCGTAGCTTTCTGCGCTAAACAGCGCCAGCGGCAGCGTCGCTTTCACAATCGTCACCAGCCCATTTATCGCGCCATAGCCGAGCACAAACCCGGCTGCGCACCCGGCATACGCCGTGCTGCTGACACCAAGGAGAAAACAGAGCGGCATGGCGAGCGCGGTAAAACGCGTCAGCGCGAGCGGGGTGATGCGTCGACCGGCCAGCACTTCCCCCAGCCGGGCGCCGGTCTGGCCAAATCCCCACAGCATTCCGATGGCAACCGGCAGGCCAAAGTGGCTGATAAACTCCGGCAGATGGGTGGAGGTGCCGGTGGAGATGAAGGTGATCAGCGCAATAAAGAGCGCATAACGTATGCCGTTACGCCGATTGCCATCCGCTGTTGGGGCTTTCGCTTTCGTCGATGAGCCGAGCCGCTGACGAGGCAGCTGATAACTCAGCCATGCGCTCAGCAGGCCAAACAGCGCATAGACCCGCAGGGCATCCTGCCAGGACATCACGGTGAGTAAAGCCTCCCCCAGCGGCCAGAAGAGGGCAGAGGCCAGACCGCCGGCGAGGGTGATTTGAGAGATGGTTTTCCGCGCCTGCTGGCCGTAAAGGTTCACTACCGCAGCGAACAGGGCATCATACAACGACAGCCGCATGCCGACGCCGGTCAGCAGCCAGGCGCCGTACCAGCCGACCAGCGAAGGGCTCCAGGCCATCATCGCGCAACTGGCGGCTATCAGTAAGGTTCCGCTGGTGACCACCAGTCGTCCGCCAAAGCGAGCCAGCAGACTGGCGACCAGCGGGGAGACCGCCGCCATGATCAGCATCGCAAGCGTCAGGCCAAGATAGATCTGCGGCGAGCTCCATCCCTTGTCGGCGGCGATAGCTCCGGCAAAGGTGCCGGGCATATAAAAAGAGATACCCCAGTTGATCAGTTGCTGAGCGCCCGCGGTGAAGGCTAGGCGTCGGGGAATAGCCGGTGTTCCCATGGTTTTTCATTCCGTTAAGAGAGTTGTCCTGAGCATACCCGGCAGGCTATTGTTCTGGCAGAGCGGCCACCTTATGCGCGGTATAAGAGAAACTTTGCATGACAACACTGAACCTGGGAAACCTGGCGACCTTCCGGCTGGTCGTACAGCGCGGCAGCTTCTCAGCCGCCGCCGACGCGCTGGGGATCTCCCAGCCTGCCGTCAGCCTGCAGGTGCGTCAGCTGGAGCAATTTTTACAGACCCGACTGCTGGAGCGCACCGGGCGCGGGATCAAGGCGACGGCGGCGGGAATGGCGCTGCTGGCCCACAGCGAGCAGATCGATCGGGCGGTGAATAGCGCGGTGCAGTCGGTCAGTGCATTTAGTCAGGAAGTTAATGGCTCACTGACTCTGGGGACCGGCGCGACGGCCTGCATTCATCTTCTTCCGCCGCTGCTGCAGCATCTTCGTCAGCAGCACCCACTGCTGACGGTGGGGGTGACCACCGGCAACACGCTGGATGTCGTCCGGGCGGTGGAGGAAAACCGGCTCGATCTTGGGCTGGTCACGCTGCCCGTTCAGGGACGCAGTCTGGCGGTGACCGCCGTGGTGGACGAGGAGTTCGTGGTCATCCATCCCAGCCACGAGGCGGGGATCCCGGCGGTGTGTACCCCTGAGGAGCTGCAGGCGCTGCCGCTCATTGCCTTCGAGGCGGGCAGCGGCACGCGGGATCTGATTGACCGCTGGTTCCGTTCGGCGGGCCTGGCGGTCACGCCGGTGATGCAGCTGGGGAGCATCGAGGCGATCAAACGCATGGTGCGGGCCGGGCTGGGCTACAGTATTGTGCCCCGCATGGCGGTAGAGCAGGCGGAGGATCATTATGGCTTAACGGTACATTCTCTGGCCCCGTCGCTGTACCGTCAGCTGGCGGTTGTCATGCGTCAGGATAAAGTGATTACCAAAGGAATGGCGGAAATGCTGCGTCTGCTGCAGGCCGTGCGCTTATAAATCGTCAGCGGCAAAACATGCCTCGTCAGGGATAGTGCCTCGGAAACGGGCGTCTCTACCTGCGGATAGTGGCGTATCCGGCATCAGGATCAACGGGTTACTCGCGGGCGGAGGGCTCGACGGTGAGCGTTGACTCCTGCGACGCTTTTTTATCCTGGTGATGATACCAGGCGCCGATGGAGGAGTAGACAAAGCGTCCAAAGAAGAAGAGAAAGCTGATAAGCAGTACGATACGGGTCATGCGACGGTTAAATCGATGTCGTTTACGCATACTGGGTGCCTGACTCACAAAAGGTTCCTTGAAGTATACCCGAAGATGGGCGATGGGGGTATTAAGGCACAGGAACGAGGTGGGGTCAATTGATGCAGATGTAAAAGTGCGGCAGTGAAAACATTAATTAATGTTATATAAGATAATCCTCGTATTTACATGCTCTCTTTATTAGCCACGAAAAGCTGAAAAAATAAGTTTTATTAATGTTGGTGTCAGCATTTGTTGATTTACATCAACAGCCTCATTCTCTTCACCACTAAAATCAGCGGACGTTACCGTATCGTTATTACTTATGCGGTCAGCATGGGGTGGTTGGATGCCTGCCTGAATATGCCTCGCAGGAGCAGAGGCTCTCTGTAGAGCACCTATGAATTTATTAAAATACTATCAACAATATCGCGACAAATGGTGGGCCTTACCGCTTCTCCTGCCTGTGTTATTATTACCCCTTGCCAGAGGGATGAATACATATACCATGCTGAATGGGCACATGGTTTATCTTTATTATCTTCCCCTGGCGCTGGTGCTCAGCCTGATGATGTTTTTCGGCTGGGCGGCGATCCCCGGTATTATCGTTGGTCTGCTGCTAACGCTGGCCCGGGGCATGACGCCGGAGCAGGCCGTTGGCGTACTGTTCCATTTTCTGATCCCCTGCGTGCTCTGCTGGGGCGGATATCGCATCTTTGTTCCCCAACGGCAGCAGGTATCGCACGGTAACGTCAGGCTGATGCCGCATCGTCTGTTCTGGCAAATGCTGCTCCCTTCGGTCATTTTTCTGATTTTGTCGCAGATCGCCGAGTATCTGGGGCTACATCCGCGCACAACGGATATGACCGGCGTCTCGCCGTTTAGTTTACGGTCGTTAATCACCTTTCAGGCGCTGATGGTGGGGTGCCTGACCGGCGTACCGTTATGTTATTTACTGCTGCGGGTAATTCGTAACCCTTTTTATTTGCGCGGGTATATTTCTCAGGTTCGCTTACAAATTGATCCAAAAATAAAGAAAATTGAAATCATCAGTTGGGCGGCGATATTAACCCTATTGCTGGGGCTATTATTGATGCCGCTTAATGATACCAGCACCATATTTAGTACAAATTATACATTATCCTTATTGATGCCGGTGATGCTGTGGGGGGCGATGCGTTTTGGCTATCGCTTTATCTCGCTGATATGGACGCCGGTACTGATCGCCGTGATCCATTTTCATTACCGTTATTTACCTATTTATCCAAGTTATAACACTCAGCTGGCGATCACCTCGTCAAGCTACCTGGTGTTCTCGTTTATTGTCGCCTATACGGCGATGCTGGCAACACAGCAGCGGCTGATCTACGCCCGGATCCGACAGATGGCCTTCCTCGACCCGGTAGTACATATGCCGAATCTGCGGGCGCTGAGCCGGGCGCTGAACGGCGCGAGCTGGTCGACGCTCTGTTTTTTGCGTATTCCTGAGCTTGAACTGCTGGGCCGCCACTACGGGGTGCTGTTGCGTATTCAGTATAAGCAAATGCTGGCGAATCACCTGCGTGCGCTGCTGGAGCCGAACGAAGCGGTATATCATCTTGCCGGTCACGATTTAGTGTTTCGTCTCAACAGCGAAGGGCACCAGGCGCGCATTCACTTAATTGAGCGCTCCTTGCGACAGTTCCGTTTTCACTGGGACGGGGTCCCCCTGCAGCCGCGGATCGGCATGAGCTATTGCAACGTCCGCTCGCCGGTGAAGCATCTGTATTTGCTGCTTGGCGAGCTGAACACGATTGCCGACATGTCGCTGGCCAGTGGCCATCCGGAGAATTTGCAGCGCCGCGGCGCCGGGCATGTCCAGCAGGATCTGAAAGACAAAGTGGCGATGATGAACCGCATCCTCAAGGCGCTGGAGCAAGACTATTTTGTCCTGATGGCGCAGCCTATCCAGGGCATTCGCGGCGACAATTACCATGAAGTGTTGTTGAGGATGAAAGGCGAGTCGGGCGAACTGACGGGGCCCAACGAGTTCCTGCCGGTGGCGCACGAGTTTGGGCTGTCCACGCGCGTGGATCAGTGGGTCATTGAGCATACCCTGGCCTTTATGGATGCCAACCGGCGGGCGCTGCCCGGTCTGCGGCTGGCGATCAACCTCTCTCCGGTCTCGTTGAGCCGCAGTCAGTTTCCCGAGGAGGTCGAAAACCTGCTGCAGGCCTACAACATTGAGCCATGGCAGATTATTTTCGAGCTGACCGAAAACTATGCGCTCAGCAACCCCGAGCTAGTTTGCCAGACATTAGAGCACCTGCGGGCACTGGGCTGCCGGGTAGCTATCGATGATTTTGGTACCGGCTACGCCAGCTATGCGCGGTTAAAAACGATGAACGTCGATATTCTTAAAATAGACGGCAGCTTTATTCGCAATCTGCTCGCCAGCAGTCTTGATTACCAGGTGGTGGATTCAATCTGTCGTCTGGCGCGGATGAAGAACATGCAGGTGGTGGCCGAATATGTTGAATCGCCGGAGATACGCCAGGCGGTCATCGCGCTGGGGATCGATTATATGCAGGGCTATGATATTGGCGTCCCGGTGCCTCTGACGCAGCTGGCGGAGGGGATGAGCGCCTGAAGCCGTAAAAAAGCCGGGCGCGATGGCCCGGCTCGCATGATATCCATAGAGGCGATCAGGCGTCTGGCTCTTCTTCCGCAATTTTCAGCAGCCACTCCGGCACACCTTCCCAGTACTGCTGCTCTTTTTCCAGATCCAGCAGCACCAGCGCATTCTGGCTAAACCAGTTGTGCGGGAAGGTCAGCGTCCAGTGGTGAGCTTCCGTCTGCAGCCGTAGCGTCGGCGGCGTGGTGGTGGCCTGACGCTGGTTGTTCAGCAGCACGCCGAGGCGCAGCAGCTGGATCAGCGGCAGAAACTGCTTTTTCCTGAACAGCGTAAAGCGCGGCAAATCGTCGAGTTTTATCGCTTTGCGATGATAGCGCACCAGGGTGGCCATCAGCATCTGCTGCTCCTGGTTGAAGCCCGGCAGGTCGCTGTTCTGCAGAATATAGGCCGAGTGGCGGTGCATGCCGCTGTGGTTAATATTCAGGCCCACCTCATGGAGCATCACCGCCCACTTCAACAGCGCCGCCAGGTGCGGATTGGCCAGCTTGGGATTCTGCTCTTGCCACTGCTCCAGCATAAGGGTGGTGGTTTCCAGCACCCGGCGCGCCTGTTCGCGATCGATGTTGTACTGATTCGCCAGACTCTGCGCCGTACGGCTACGAATATCCTGGTGGCGGAAGCGGCCTTCCATTTCGTACAGCACGCCTTCACGCAGCGCGCCATCAGACAGACGAAGCTCTTTAATGGCTAGCGCGTCAAATACGCCGCACAGAATGGCCAGCCCCGGGGCAAAGACCGCTTTACGATCTTCCGAGAGGCCGGGCAGGCTGAGCGCGTCGAAGTTTTTATGCTTCAGCAGTTCACTGACCAGCATTTCGAGGCGCTCCGGCGTAATAAACCCGTCCTTCTCGCCCATAGCCACCAGCACTTCCTGGGCGGCCTTAATGGTACCGGAGGCGCCCAGCGCCACGGTCCAGCCCTGAATACGGAACTGCCAGGCCAGGGTTTCCAGTTTTTGCACCGCCGCCAGGCGAGCGCGCTGGAAATTTTCTTTATTGATGGTCCCGCCGGGGAAGTAGGCCTGGGAGAAACTCACGCAGCCCATGCGACGGCTTTCCACCAGCCGGGGCTCAAAATCTTCACCGATGACCAGCTCGGTCGAACCGCCGCCGATATCAATCACCAGCTTACGGCCGCGCTCCGGCTGCGTGTGCTCCACGCCCATAAAAATCAGGCGCGCTTCTTCATTACCGGAGATGATCTCGATCGGGTAGGGGATCACTTTTTCCGCGCGTTTAAGAAACTCTGCCGCATTGGTCGCCTGGCGCAGCGTATGCGTCCCGACGATGCAGACGCTGGAAGGGGAGAACCCCTGCAGGCGTTCGGCAAACAGCGACAGGCAGTTCAGCCCGCGGGTCATGGCTTCTTCGCTCAACACCGAGTTTTCATCGAGGCCATCGGCCAGATGTACGCGCTGTTTCAGGCGTCCGATGATCTGCATGGCGCCGTCGACGACACGGGCGATCACCATATGAAAACTGTTCGAACCAAGGTCAACCGCAGCGAACTCCTGCGGCCGAGGGGTTTTTTCGTTTATTGGCATAGGTTAGTCGGGTTGTTCGAGTGATTTGAGATAATCGTAAATCGCCATCTGAGCGCGCACTTTACGGCGATTGCCGCGCGGCACATAGCGATTACTCAGTTCTTTATCAAGATAGCGCGCTTTTACCGTATCGTTGAACAAGATATCAAAAATATCCAGCACCCGCTGTTTCAGGCGCGGGTCGAGCAGCGGGGCGGCAACTTCGATGCGATAATCGATATTACGCGTCATCCAGTCGGCAGAGGAGAGCCAGACCTGCTTATCGCCACCGTTTTCAAAACAATAGACTCGGTCATGCTCGAGGAAGCGGTCCACAATGCTGATGACGCGAATGTTTTCGCTGATGCCTTCCAGACCGGGGATCAGCGAGCACATGCCGCGGATTAACAGGTTGACCGGCACGCCGGAGCTGGAGGCGGCATACAGTCTGTCTACCAGTCCTTTATCCACCAGGTTGTTCAGCTTCAGGGTAATACCGGACGGTTGCCCGTTCTGCGCATTGGCGATCTCGCGGTCGATCATCTCATACAGCAGACGACGCGAGTTCTGCGGCGACACCAGCAGGTAATCGAAGCTGACCGGGCGGTAGGGGTTTTCAATAAAGTTAAACACCCGGCGAACTTCATTGGTAATGCGCGCATCGGCGGTTAACAGCGAATAGTCGGTATAGATCCGCGCGGTCTTCTCGTTGAAGTTACCGGTGCCGATGTGGGCGTAGCGCACGACCTCATCGCCTTCTTTACGCGAGATCAGGAACAGCTTGGCGTGGATTTTCAGGCCCGGCGCGGAGAAGATAACGTGGACGCCCGCTTCCGTCAGGCGTTTCGCCCAGTGAATGTTGGCCTCTTCGTCAAAACGCGCCTGCAGCTCCACCACTACGGTGACTTTTTTACCGTTGTGGGCGGCGTGGATCATCGCGTCGATGATTCGCGAATCCTTGGCCACGCGGTAGATGTTGATTTTGATCGCCAGTACGCTGGGGTCGAACGAGGCCTGACGCAGCAGCTCCAGCACATGCTCAAAAGTATGATAGGGGTAGTAGAGCAGCACATCGCGTTCGCGAATGGCGTCGAAGCCGTTGCGGAATTTATCAAACCACAGATGACGCAGGCGCGGCATAGGTTTATTGACCAGATTGGCCTTACCCACGTTCGGGAAGCCGATAAAGTCTTTGAAGTTGTGATAGCGGCCGCCCGGCAGCATTGAGTCATAGTTGGAGATGGAGAGCTTATCGCGCAGCATTTCGACCATCGCGTCCGGCATATCGCGCTGGTAGACGAAGCGAACCGGCTCGGCGGTCAGGCGCTGTTTCAGGCTGGAGGACATCAGCTCCATCAGGCTCGACTCCATCTCATGCACCAGATCGTACTCGGCGTCACGGGTCATTTTCATCGAGTAGGCGTTCAGCGCATCGTAATCAAAGAAGCCTTTAAAGATGTCGTCCAGGCAATAGCGCAGAATGTTATCCAGCAGGATCATTGGTTTACGGCGGCGAGGCGCTTCCGGCGGCAGGTTTACGAAGCGCGGGACCTTATCCGACGGAATTTCCAGCAGGGCATAGTTGATGTTCTCCCCGCGGATAATCTCCACCGCCAGATAGGTGTAATCATCTTTCAGGAACTGCACGAGGTCCGTTTCGCGGTTAATCAGGATCGGCGAGATATGCTGCCGCAAATACTGTTTAAAGTAGTTGCGCAGCCAGGCCTGCTGATTGACGGACAGCTGGCGCTCGTTGATCAGGAAGATCTGGTTGCGCGCCATCTCCAGCAGCAGTTCGTTATACAGACTATCGAATTCCTGATCGGCCTTCAGAACGCGGGCCTGGATTTTGCCTAACAGGTGGCGAGAATGGGCGGTACTGCCTTGTTCTTCACTGATAATAATCCGGCGCTTAAGCTCAGCGAAGCGCACTTTGTAAAACTCATCAAGGTTGTTGGAGTAGATCCCTAAGAAGCGCATGCGCTCAATCAGCGGGTTACTTTTGTCCGCCGCTTCCTGCAGCACGCGTTCGTTAAAAGATAACCAGCTGAGTTCTTTTTCGATGTATAGCTTTTCCTGGCCCATTACAACTCACACTCCGGATCATTGATGTCGCTTGTTTCATTATGGCGAGCATTGCCATTGAATGTCCAACTATGTCAAAGCAATATGACAGTTTTCTTTCAACCTGATGTCGGGAAAAAGCGGACGCGTTTGTTTGCTTACGTTATGTTCAATCATGAGTAAATGGGGGGCGAAACGATGTGGGAAACGCGGGCGCTGGAGCTCAATAATCAGGATATCTGGCACTGGCCGTCAGCTTGTCGCTTAATGGAATATGCCATAAAACATGGTTTTAATACCGTGGTGATCGGCCAGGCGGAGCTGTTCGGCAAGCTGGTATCGCCGCAGGGCTACACGCCGTTTGACTATAACGACCGGTTGTCGAGCCAGCAGCGAGCGCGCTGTATCTATCTCAACCGCCTGGCGCTGCGCTGTCGGGAACTGGGGCTGCGCTTTTATCTGCAGGCGAAAGAGCTCAGTTTCCCGACGGAGCTGTTGTTAGCGCATCCGGAACTGCTGGATAACCCGGGCGGTGTGCGTTTTGATGTGGATTTCTGGAGCCGTTGGTTGACCGACAAAGTCCGCGCCGTCTGCGAGGGCGTACCGGCGCTCACCGGCTTGATTATCGCCCTTTCCAGCACTGACGGCTTGTTGCCGATCTCCCGCCCGCAGTGGGATAGGCAGCGTCGCGAGGCGGGGGAAGGGCGCCAGCCGGCGCAGAGCTTCGTGCTGTATCGCCGCTGTTTTGGCGCCTTGAGCCAGGCCGTCGCGGCGCAAAACAAACATCTGGTAATACGCGTCTTCCCGGCAAGCAACGACGATCTCAGTACCGTGCTGGACGCTATTGAACCGCTGCCGCCGACGGTATCGGTATCGATTAAACTGACCCCGGAACGCTTCTGGCCAGCCTTTCCCAATAACCCGGCGCTGCTGGCGGTGCAGACGCGGGATGTGTGGGTTGATATCGATCTGGCCGGGGAGGAAGTTGGTTGGGGAGTTATGCCGTTTCTGCGTATCGATGAACTGCAGGGGCGGCTGCTGTGGTGCCAAAGCCGGAATCCGCGTATCACCGGCGCTATCTGTAAAGCCAGCTGGGAAAGTA
Organism: Klebsiella sp. PCX; assembly: GCF_021869705.1. NCBI lineage: Bacteria > Pseudomonadati > Pseudomonadota > Gammaproteobacteria > Enterobacterales > Enterobacteriaceae > Klebsiella > Klebsiella sp. PCX. The sequence continues at coordinate 3,809,044 of NZ_CP091527.1, read as the reverse complement.
TTGATAACCACTGGATCCCCGATACCTTAAGCGAATGCAACCTGTTCGCCTGCAGCCAGCTGCTGGGGGACGGGATGGCGAAAAACCAGCAGCAGTTGCTCGACCAGTGGCTGGCGCAGCGCTACGGCTGGTGTCCGCCTGACGACGTGGCGCAGCAGTTCCGGCAGCTTCTCGAGCAGGGAGCGCAAACGCTCTACCAGGCGATCTACGTGCGCGACCACGTCTTCCATCGCCACAGCCAGCTGCCGGAAAGCTACGGGCAGGCGGTGTGGAGCCTGTACGGTCAGCTGGCGCGTAGCCACTGGCTGCCGGGGTCGGCGCAGGATATTCATTTCACCCGCGACGACCCGCAGAAGTCGATGAGCAATCTGACGCAAATCGCGCAGGAAAAGGATGAGGTGGCCAGCGGCGCGCAGCGCCTGGGGGAAGAGGCGTTGGCGTTTGCCCACACGGCGGAGTTTCCTGCCGCGCTGGAGCGGCAGTGGCGTGAAGAGTGGCAGGGGCTGGCGCTCTATTGCCAGCTGTTTACCCATGCGCAAAAGGCCTTTTTTACGCTGCATTTCGCCCGCGAGGTGGAGAACAGCTGGAGCATGCGGGAGATCTGCCATATCAATGTGCAGGCGCTGTACCGTTGCGCGTCTGAGATGGAAACGCTCTGCCAGCAGATGAGCGACGCCTCGCCGGCGTTCTACGTCATGTTCGATCCCGGACGGGTGCGTAGCCTGGCGGATAGCCTGAGCACCGAACTGACGGCGCTCAGGTAACGCTTTTACAGCGTGCGATGCAGGGCTTCCACCAGGCACAGCATCGCCATCGCCTGGCCATAGGGCATGGCGGTGAGCGGGATGTGACGATAGTGATCAAGGTCGTGGCCCATCGCGGTGCCGAACGACACCTGCAACAGTTCACCCTGTGGTGAAATATGGTCGATAATTCCCTCGCACGCGCGCTCGGCCACCGGCAGATAATCCGCTTCCAGATAGCCGAGGCGTATCGCTTTGAAGATGCCGGCGGCAAACCCGGCGGTCGCCGAGGCTTCCAGATAGCTGTCGGGGTCGTTGAGCAGCGTTGGCCACAAACCGTTGTCACTCTGGCAGCGGGCAAGCGCGGCGACCTGTATCTGCAGGGTATTTTGCAATTGCCGGTAAACAGCATCATGCTCGTCGAGATCGAGCATCTCCAGCAGCTCCGGGATCGCCAGGGTTATCCAGCTGTTGCCTCGGGCCCACAGAGCGCCGGCGAAGTGGTGTCGGCCGGCGAAATGCCAGCCGTGATACCACAGGCCGCTCTGGCGGTCGCTGAGATAGTGCAGATGCTGTAAAAACTGGTAGATGGCCTCTTCCACCCAGCGCGGTTTATCAAACATTTTGCCCAGTATGGCCAGAGGCAATACCGCCATCATCAGCGTATCGTCCCAGATTTGTTGCTGATGCGCGCTCTCATAGGTGACATGCTGCAGACAGCCTTCATCGGTGCGTGGCATCTGGCGATAGATGGCTTCGCCCCAGCAGTCGAGGTAGGCGCGCCAGTCGCTGCGCGGCGCCTGCTGGTAGCGCAGCGCCAGCGTTAAGAACGGACAAGCCGTATTGATGTTTTTCTCCGGCGTTCCCTCGGCGAAGCGGGCGCTGAACCAGTCGTCAATCAGCTGACGGGCGCGGGGGGAACCGGTCAACTGCTGATAGCGAAACAGTCCGAACAGACCGATGCCGTGCGTCCATTCCCAGCCCTCCCAGCCTTTCGTATCAATGACCCGGCCATCGGCCAGCCGCTGCAGATACTGGCCGCTCTTATCGTTAATGGCGGTTAGGTTATCGATCAGCGCTTCAATACGCTGAAGGAGTTCAGGACGGTTGCTTTTCTGCGACATAATCACTCCCTTGCGGTAAGACGGCGTGTTGCCAGCGGGCATTGCGGTGCGGATGACCGGTTAGTAGTTCAATAGTTTCTCGCGTCTGCGGGCTGGCATCCTGCGGATGGCCGCCAGCGCGCAGGCGCTCCAGCTCGTTAATCAGAATTTGATGGCGCGGCTGGCTTAAGCGGAAACGAAATGCGCCATACATGGCCAGGATCGCCAGCAGGCCGGGGCCCACCAGGAAAACCCACCAGATGCCGTTAAGGGCGGCGGCGTTCTGCGCTTCAGCGCCCTTGGTGAAGCCAAACGCCTCCAGCGCCAGTCCGACGATAAACAGCGCCAGCGCCTGGGAGAACTTGCGCGTCAGCATCATCACGCCGGCGTAAATTCCCTCGCGGCGCACGCCGGTATAGGCCTCATCGACATCCGGCAGAAAGTTATAGACGTTCCACGGAATGAGATAGGTTCCCCCGCGGGCGACGCCCATTACCACCGCACCGCCGAGCAGCAGCCAGGAGAGATGGCTAAAGCCGGCGCTAAGCTGGCTGAACCACAGCAAAGCGCAGAGGATCAGCACAATGGCCAGCTTATAGGCATTGCCGTTGCCAACGCGAATGCACAGCCAGGTGAAGAACGGGATGGCGAAGAACTGAAACAGCGTCATCAGGCTCATCGCCTGCGATGCCAGGGAGGTCCCGACGCGCAATACATAGGTCATGTAATGCATAAACAGCGAGCCGAAAATATCCAACGCCACCGCGCCGCCGACGTACATCATGATATGAATGCGGAAAGTGCGCAGATGAAACGTTGAAGCCATCTCCCGGTATAACGACCCCAGGGTTTTAAGCAACCCCTGGCGTGCCTGCGGTGGCGGAAGAGCGTCGCGCTCCCAGGTGCCGCGCCAGACAAAAATCCACGGCAGGGCGAAGAGCAGGGCGAAGACGATGCCGATATAGAGAAATGCCTGCGATTGGTCGGCGACGTGAGCCATGATTTGCCCGGGGATCAGCGCGGCGAGAAAGGCCGTCGCCTGCGCGAACAGCATCCTCGCGCCCGACATCTTAGAGCGCAGATCGTAGCGCGAGGTCATTTCTGCCGGCAGTGTATCGTAAGGCACCATCAGTAGCGTAAACACGGTGCTGAAAAGTAAATAAGTGCCGAGGTACCAGGCGTAACCGAAACCGCTCACCCACATCAGGGCGAAACAGAGCGACATCGGCGCGCCGAGAATAAAGAAAATCCGCCGGCGTCCCCAGCGGGTGCGGATGTTGTCAGTGATGTAGCCCATCACCGGATCGGTGATCCCATCCCAGATTTTGGCGATGGCGAAAATGGAGGCGGCGGCGGCGGGGGAGAGCCCGGCGACCTCAATATAGAAGTAGAGCAGCCACAGGCCGGTAATGGTCATCGCGCCGCTACCGAAAATATCACCCATCCCCCAGCAGAGGATATTGCGGGTTTTGACTTCTCGCGTTGGGGTTACTGTCCTCGTCATAAGCGTATCTCTTTGGTAAGGAAAGCGAGGTTGCACAGTAAAAGAGGGGGGGCGGGGGCGAAAATGCCGGATACGGGGATTTTGCGCCGTTCTGCGAGCAGCCTGCCAAATGGCGATGAAATGAAATAAATCCCGTGATATGGCTCACGGCTGACGCGATGGCCGCGGGCGGGAACTGTGCGGAGAGTACGCTTTTCGCGGTTGGCCGCGCAGGATTTGCGTTATCCATCACATTTTATCCCTGACGGACCTGGTGAATGTGAAATGCTGCGCAGATATTGCCCCGCGGGCAGTTTCTCCCCTACGCTGGTCGGGCAGGAGATGGTGTGATAGCTGCCTGTTTGATTTTCAGGATACGCTATGAATATTCATCTTTCTCAGCGCCATCCCCACGCGGATGGCGTCACTCCCGATACCGCTCTCTTTCAACAGGCGCTGGACGAGCTGGCGGAGGCCGGAGGAGGTACGCTGGTGGTCGATCACGGCAGGTACGCGCTCGGCGGCTTGCGGATAGGGTCAAATACCTGCCTGTGGCTGTCGCCGGGCGCCAAGCTGATCGTCAGCGAAAACGGCGATGATTTTACCCAAGCGGTCGCGCTGAGCCAGGCAGAGTGCTCCCACCGGGCCTTTCTTTATGCTCTCGATGCGCAAAATGTGAGTATCTGTGGCGGCGGTGAAATCTACGGTAGCGCCGACGGCTGGTTTTCCCGGGATGTCGATGCCATGGGGTACCGCCAGCCCGTCGAGCGGCGGCCGCGCATCATTTTGCTGGAGAACTGCCGCGGCGTGCGACTGGAAAATATTACCGTGCGCCATGCGCCGATGTGGACCATACATCTGGTCTCGTGTATCGGCGTGACGATTAACGGGATTACCGTGGATAACGATTTGACGATGGCCAATACCGACGCGCTGGATATCGACAGCTGCCAGCAGGTGCATATCGCCAACTGCTATTTCAGCGCCGCCGATGACGCTATCTGTCTGAAAACCACGGCCAAGCCTGCGCATATTCAGCGTCCGCTGCGTCAGGTTACGATCGTGAACTGTACGCTGCGGTCGAAAAGCTGCGCCTTAAAAGTCGGTACGGAAACCTGGCAGGATATTGAAGATGTGCTGGTCAGCAACTGCACCATCTTTGATTCCAATCGCGGGATCGGCTTGCTATCCCGCGACGGCGGCCAGCTGCGGCGGATGATCTTCAGCAACATAGCGTTTGCTTGCGTGAGCGCGCCAGCCTGTCACTGGGGGGAGGCGGATCCGGTTTTTCTTTCCGCACGCCATCGCGATCCGGCTATCGCCCCCGGCGCCATCACTCGGATCCAGTTTCGCGGTCTGGTCGGGGAGTGTGAAGGGGCGATTAATTTGCATAGTGAACCAGCGGGCCTGATCCAGCGCATTCTTTTTGACGGCATCCAGCTCCACCAGAAGCTTAATCCACAGGCGGAGCAGGGGCTTTATGATGTGCGTCCGCCGTGTAACCCGCAGTCGCCAACCGGCATGGGCATGGATAATGCCTGGTGTCTGAATCCGCACAGCGGCCGTGCCTGGGGGGTTGAGCCTTACCCGGGAGGGCTGCCGGTGATGTATGCCAACGGCGTGACTGACCTGACGCTACGTGAGTTTGATTACCAGCGGCCGACGCCATTGCCTGCGGGGTGGAACCACAACGCACTTTGCCTGGAAAACACAGATAAATAACCGGGGAGAAGTGAGAAAGTAGCCCCGGCAATGACCGGGGCGAGACGTGCTTATTCTTCAGCGGCATAGCCCTGGGGGGGAAGCTGTCGTTCATCCAGCCAGGCGTGGTTGCCCACCATGCGCAGACGCCCCTCGACGAACCAGCTTATCACCAGCGGATAAATGGCATGTTCCTGGGTCTGTACCCGCGCCGTAACCTCTTCCTCGCTGTCGCCAGCAAAGACCGGCACTTTGGCCTGCAGGATAACCGGACCGCCATCCAGCTCATCGGTGACGAAGTGCACCGAGGTCCCATGCTCCTCGTCACCGTTTTCCAGCACCTGGCGATGGGTATGCAGGCCAGGATACTTCGGCAGTAACGAAGGGTGGATGTTCAGCAGTCGTCCCTGATAGTGGCTGACAAAGGCCGGGCTAAGGATACGCATATAGCCCGCCAGCACCACCAGATCCGGGGCGTAGGCGTCAATTTCATGCATCAGCTGACGATCGAACGCTTCCCGGTCGGCAAACTGACTTTGCGCCAGCGCGTGGGCCGGGATCCCGGCCGCGCGCGCGCGCTCAAGGCCGAACGCATCGGCCTTGTTACTGAATACCGCACGCAGGGTGCCGTTTATCTGTTTCCGGCCACAGGCGTCGATGATCGCCTGCAAATTACTGCCGCTACCGGAAATCAGCACCACAATGTTTTTCATGCAATGACCACACGCTGTTCGGAATCGGAGGCTTTGATATACCCGATTTTCCACGCGTTTTCACCTTTCTCGTTCAGCAGGGCAATGGCCTTGTCTGCTTCTGCTGCCGGCAGGGCGATAACCATCCCCACGCCGCAGTTAAAGGTACGGTACATCTCATGCTGGCTGACGTTACCGGCGGTTTGCAGCCAGTTGAAAACGGACGGCCACTGCCAGGAAGACTCATCAATCACCGCCTGGGTGTTGTCCGGCAGTACGCGCGGGATGTTTTCCCAGAAGCCGCCGCCGGTCAGATGGGCGATGGCGTGGACGTCAACGCTGGCAATAAGGTCGAGAACCGATTTCACATAGATGCGGGTCGGCGCCAGCAAATGGTCGGCCAGCGGTTTGCCGTCAAGGTCGGTGGTCTGTGGGTCAACGCCGCTAACTTCAATAATCTTACGCACCAGCGAATAGCCGTTAGAGTGCGGGCCGCTGGAGGCCAGCGCCACCAGCACATCGCCGTCAGCGACTTTGCTGCCGTCGATGATTTCTGATTTTTCCACCACCCCGACGCAAAAACCCGCCACGTCGTAATCTTCGCCGTGGTACATCCCCGGCATCTCTGCGGTCTCACCGCCCACCAGCGCGCAACCGGACTGCAGGCAGCCTTCGGCGATGCCGTTGATGACGCTGGCTGCGGTATCGACGTCCAGTTTACCGGTGGCGTAGTAATCAAGGAAAAACAGCGGTTCAGCACCCTGAACCACCAGGTCGTTCACGCACATGGCGACCAGGTCGATGCCGATGGTGTCGTGACGCTTCAGATCCATTGCCAGACGCAGCTTGGTACCGACGCCGTCGGTGCCGGAGACCAGTACCGGCTCGCGGTATTTCTGCGGCAGTGCGCACAGCGCGCCGAATCCGCCCAGTCCACCCATCACTTCCGGGCGACGGGTTTTCTTCACCACGCCCTTAATACGGTCGACGAGAGCGTTGCCTGCATCAATATCCACGCCGGCATCTTTATAGCTGAGAGAGGTTTTGTCGGTCACTGCGAAGTCTCCACGCGTTTGCGGTAAGCAAGAAAAATCGGCGCAATTCTAACAGGGAAAGCAAACGTTTGCGAGCCTGCTTTACAGTCGGCGTAAAACCGTTGGCGGATGGTCAAATTTGATACTGCTCACGAAAATGAAACCGGGTACAGCCTTGTGCTTGCCTCAGTGTCAGGTAATCCCCATCATATTAATGAAACCGGTTTCTGTGATTAGTCACCGTATGGATTACCGGTGATTTATGCTCGACAGGGGAGGGATGAATGAAGATTGCGGCATTTGATATCGGTGGCACCGCGTTAAAGATGGGCGTCATGACCCGCGACGGCAGGCTGCTGGAAACCGCGAAGCAGTCAATCAATGACAGCGATGGCGATCATATCTTACAGACCATGCTGTCGTGGCTGGCGGCCCACCCGTCATGCGAAGGCATTGCCATCAGCGCGCCGGGCTATGTCGATCCGCACAGCGGATTTATCACCATGGGCGGCGCTATCCGTCGATTTGATAACTTCGCCATGAAATCATGGCTCGAGACGCGAACCGGGCTGCCGGTCTCGGTGGAAAACGACGCCAACTGTGTGCTGCTTGCCGAGCGCTGGCAGGGTAAAGCGGCGGAGATGGCCAATTTTCTTGTGCTCACTATCGGCACTGGCATCGGTGGAGCGATTTTTTGCCAACATCAGCTGATCCACGGGGCGCGTTTTCGCGCCGGCGAGTTCGGCTATATGCTTACCGATCGTCCCGGCGGACGCGATCCCCGTCGCTACTCGATGAATGAAAACTGCACCCTGCGGGTGCTGCGCTATCGCTATGCAGAACATATTGGCGCGCCGCTGGATAGCGTCACTGGCGAAATGATTTTTGACCGCTATGACGCCGGCGACCCGGTTTGCCAGCGTCTGGTCGCCGAGTTCTTCAATGGCCTGGGCCATGGCCTTTATAACCTCGTCAATATCTTCGATCCGCAGACCATTTTTATCGGCGGCGGCGTTGTGGAACGTCCTGGATTTCTGACGCTGCTGCGCCAGCATCTGGCCTGGTTCGGCATTGCCGACTATCTCGATACCGTCAGTCACGGCAACGATGCCGGCCTGATTGGCGCGGTTTACCATTTCAATCAGCACTATCGTTCGCCTGGCGACGATCGACCTTAGGGAGAGACTATGTCCGGATTTAAAGAAGGTTTTCTGTGGGGCGGCGCGGTGGCGGCGCATCAGTTAGAGGGCGGCTGGCAGGAGGGGGGCAAGGGGGTCAGCGTGGCGGATGTGATGACCGCCGGCGCCCACGGCGTGCCGCGGGAAATCACCGACGGCGTGGTGGCGGGAAAAAACTACCCGAACCATGAGGCGATCGATTTTTATCATCGCTACCCGCAGGACCTGGCGCTGTTTGCCGAAATGGGCTTCAAATGTTTCCGCACCTCGATTGCCTGGACGCGTATTTTCCCGCAGGGCGATGAACAGGAGCCGAACGAGGCTGGCCTGCAGTTTTATGACGATCTGTTCGACGAATGTCTGAAACACGGTATTGAACCGGTCATTACGCTGTCGCATTTTGAAATGCCCTATCACCTGGTCACCGAGTACGGCGGCTGGCGTAACCGCAAGCTGATCGACTTTTTCGTGCGCTTCGCCAGGGTCGTCTTCACCCGCTATCAGCATAAAGTGAAGTACTGGATGACCTTCAACGAGATCAACAACCAGGCTAACTACCATGAGGACTTTGCCCCTTTCACCAACTCCGGTCTGAAGTATTTGCCGGGTGAAGATCGGGAACCGGTAATGTACCAGGCCGCACATTATGAGCTGGTGGCCAGCGCCCTGGCGGTGAAAGCGGCGCGCGAGATCAACCCTGCTCTGCAGATAGGCTGCATGATCGCCATGTGCCCTATCTATCCGCTGACCTGCGCGCCGGACGATATGATGATGGCGATGAACGCCATGCACCGTCGGTACTGGTTCACCGATGTCCACGTCCGCGGCCGCTATCCGCAGCATCTGCTCAACTATTTTGCCCGCCGCGGCTTTAGCCTGGACATCACCGAAGCCGATCGTCAGGCGTTAACCGAAGGCTGTGTCGACTACATCGGCTTTAGCTACTATATGTCCTTCGCCACCAAAGCCACCGAAGACAACCCCTTGCTCGATTATGATGAAACCACCAGCCTGGTCTCCAACCCGTACGTGAAAAAGTCGGACTGGGGCTGGCAGATTGACCCGGTCGGCCTGCGCTATTCTCTGAACTGGTTCTGGGATCACTATCAGCTACCGCTGTTTATTGTCGAAAACGGTTTTGGCGCGATCGATGTTCGTGAAGCGGACGGCAGCGTGGATGACCAGTACCGTATCGATTATCTCTCCGCGCATATCGCGGAGATGAAAAAGGCGGTGGTCGAGGATGGCGTCGATCTGATGGGTTATACCCCGTGGGGCTGTATCGATCTGGTTTCCGCCGGAACGGGGGAGATGAAAAAGCGCTACGGCTTTATCTACGTGGATAAAGATAATGAAGGCAACGGCACGCTGGAGCGCAGTAAGAAGAAGTCGTTCGACTGGTATAAGAAGGTGATTGCCAGCAACGGGGAGCAGCTATAATTCCCCCGTGGCGCTGCGCTTATCGGGACGGCGGGGTTTGCGGTCCGGGTAAGCGTTAGCGCCGCCCGGCAGAACCCCGCGCTAAAACCGGAGCCTCGCCTCCGGTTTTTTTGTCTCTAAATCACTTTGCTTGATATACGTCAAGCAAGATGGGTATGGCCTAATCCGAAAAAAGCGGTATAATCCCGCGATTTTTTTTGTGGCTGCCCCTCAGAGGAGAAAGAGAATGAAGATTGTGGAAGTCAAACACCCACTCGTCAAACACAAGCTGGGCCTGATGCGCGAGCACGACATCAGCACCAAACGCTTCCGTGAACTCGCCTCTGAAGTGGGCAGCTTACTGACTTATGAAGCCACCGCCGATCTGGCGACCGAGAAAGTGACCATCGAAGGCTGGAACGGCCCGGTGGAAGTTGAGCAGATCAAGGGCAAGAAAATTACCGTCGTGCCAATCCTGCGCGCAGGCCTCGGCATGATGGAAGGGGTACTTGAGCACGTGCCGAGCGCGCGTATCAGCGTGGTGGGTATTTATCGCAATGAAGAAACCCTCGAGCCGGTACCTTACTTCCAGAAGCTGGTGTCCAACATCGATGAGCGTATGGCGCTGGTGGTTGACCCGATGCTGGCCACCGGTGGGTCGATGATCGCCACTATCGATCTGCTGAAAAACGCCGGCTGCACCAGCATCAAGGTGCTGGTACTAGTGGCGGCGCCGGAAGGAATTGCCGCGCTGGAGAAAGCGCACCCGGACGTTGAGCTGTACACCGCCTCTGTCGATAAGGGACTGAACGAGCACGGGTACATCATTCCCGGTCTCGGCGATGCCGGCGACAAGATCTTTGGTACGAAATAATCGCATAACGATAAATAAGCCGACTTTGAGAGTCGGCTTTTTTTTGAATAAAACACACATAACTAACCATCTCAGAGGAAAACACTATGACGCGCCGTGCTATCGGGGTGAGTGAAAGACCGCCGCTTTTACAGACTATCCCGCTTAGTTTGCAGCACCTGTTTGCCATGTTTGGCGCAACGGTGCTGGTGCCAATCCTGTTCCACATCAACCCGGCCACCGTGCTGCTGTTCAACGGTATTGGTACGCTGCTGTACCTCTTTATCTGTAAAGGCAAAATCCCGGCGTATCTGGGATCGAGTTTCGCCTTTATCTCTCCAGTGCTGCTCCTGCTGCCGCTGGGCTATGAAGTGGCGCTGGGCGGTTTCATTATGTGCGGCGTGCTGTTCTGCCTCGTCTCCTTTATTGTCAAAAAAGCCGGTACCGGCTGGCTGGATGTGATGTTCCCCCCGGCGGCGATGGGGGCCATCGTGGCGGTTATCGGTCTGGAGCTGGCGGGCGTGGCGGCCAACATGGCCGGGCTGCTGCCGGCCGACGGCCAGTCGCCGGACAGTAAAACCATTATTATCTCGATGGTGACCCTGGCGGTGACGGTGTTTGGTTCGGTCCTGTTCCGCGGCTTCCTGGCGATTATCCCGATCCTGATTGGCGTTCTGGTGGGCTATGCGCTGTCGTTTGTGATGGGCGTGGTCGATACCACCCCGATCGCCGAAGCGCACTGGTTCGCGCTGCCAACCTTCTACACGCCGCGTTTTGAATGGTTCGCCATCTTCACCATTCTGCCCGCTGCGCTGGTGGTGATTGCCGAGCACGTCGGTCACCTGGTGGTGACGGCTAATATCGTCAAACGCGATCTGATCCGCGACCCGGGCCTGCATCGTTCGATGTTTGCCAATGGCCTGTCGACGATCGTTTCCGGCTTCTTCGGCTCGACGCCTAACACCACCTACGGGGAAAATATCGGCGTGATGGCGATTACCCGCGTCTACAGCACCTGGGTTATCGGCGGCGCGGCGATCATTGCGATTCTGCTCTCCTGCGTCGGCAAACTGGCGGCGGCGATCCAGATCATCCCGGTGCCGGTGATGGGCGGCGTGTCGCTGCTGCTGTACGGGGTAATCGGCGCCTCAGGGATCCGCGTACTGATTGAATCGAAGGTGGATTACAGCAAGGCGCAGAATCTGATTCTCACCTCCGTGATCCTGATCATCGGCGTCAGCGGTGCCAAAGTGCACATCGGCGCCGCTGAGCTGAAAGGGATGGCGCTGGCCACCATCGTCGGTATCGCGCTCAGCCTGATTTTCAAGCTTATCAGCGTCCTGCGTCCGGAAGAGGTGGTTCTCGACGCCGCGGATAGCGAAGAGGTTAAATAACGATCGTCTGGCCGGGCGGCGATCCCGCCCGGTTCTCTCCTGACCTAAATCTGTGATAAACTCTTCGGGTTTTTCTGTAAGCCTATGTTGAGGTCCATCTGAACGCACCGGCACAGCTCTCTTTGCCACTGTATCTTCCTGACGACGAAACCTTCGCGAGTTTCTGGCCGGGTGATAATCCTTCCCTACTTGCTGCCCTCCAGAACGTACTGCGCCAGGAACACAGCGGGTATATTTATATCTGGTCACGTGAAGGGGCGGGTCGCAGCCACCTGTTACATGCCGCCTGCGCCGAGCTTTCCCAGCGCGGGGATGCCGTGGGCTACGTGCCGCTGGATAAACGCACCTGGTTTGTGCCGGAGGTGCTGGAGGGGATGGAACAGCTGGCGCTGGTCTGCATCGATAACATCGAGTGCGTCGCCGGGGATGAGCCCTGGGAAATGGCCATCTTTAATCTCTACAACCGGATCCTGGAATCAGGTAAAACCCGTCTGCTGATCACCGGGGACCGGCCGCCGCGGCAACTGAATCTTGGTCTGCCGGATCTCGCCTCGCGGCTTGACTGGGGGCAGATCTATAAGCTGCAGCCGCTGTCGGATGAAGACAAGCTGCAGGCCCTGCAGCTGCGCGCCAGACTGCGCGGCTTCGAGATGCCGGAGGACGTTTGCCGCTTCCTGCTGAAGCGGCTGGATCGCGAAATGCGCTCGCTGTTTATGACCCTCGATCAGCTGGATCATGCCTCGATTACCGCTCAGCGCAAGCTGACGATCCCCTTCGTGAAAGAGATCCTTAAACTCTAGTCCGCCTGCGGAGTCAGTTCCTCCTCCGTCAGCCCGGTCAACCGGGCGACCAGATCGCGCGCCAGGCCACTGTGTAGCATAGCGGCGGCGATACGCTGCGCCTCTTCCTTCCGGCCTTCCTGACGGCCCTGCGCCAGGCCCTGCGCCAGGCCCCGCTCCAGGCCCTGTTGTTCCAGATATTCCGCAATTGTCATCAACGTCTCCTTGTGCTGCGGCGTACGTAACGCCAGCTCGCGAATGAACTTGATCGGCTCTCGCGCGTTGCCTGCCTGCACCAGATAGTGCATCAGGGCTTGTACCTGCGATTCCGTCGCCAGACCAGTCAATAATAATTCGCTCAGCTTGTCGAGGAGCTGCGCCAGATCGCGTTGTCGAATATGTTTTTGCAGTAACTCCAGCGTCGCCATGCGCTGATGGGTGGCAATGTCGTCATCCGGAATGACGGTAATGTCCGCCAGCGGAAACGCCCCGTGATAAAGGTGGCCGGCCAGCTCCGGAGCGACGAATTCATCGAGCCAGCGCAGCGAGAACGGGTAGGGGCTCACCAGACCGTGGTAGAAGAGAACAGGGATCACCAGCGGCAGCCGATCGTGGCCGGCATCAAGGTGGCGCTGCATGGCGGCGATGGCGTAGCGCATCAGACGAAAGGCCATATGCCGATCGGGCGTGCTCTGGTGTTCGATAAGCGCATAAATATAGCCGTCTCCCGCCGTGGTTTTCAGGGAATACAGAATGTCGGCGTAAAAGGGACGCAGATCGTCTTCGACAAAATGCCCGGACTCGAGATGCAGCGTACGCAGATCGCACACCTTAAGCAGCGTCTCGGGCAGGTACAGCCGCAGAAAATCGCGGGCGGTATCAGGATGGGAGAGATAGCTCTTAAATACGGCATCATGAGGCGTTGAGGTTGGTTTTTTCATGTTCATCCGTCCAGTGGATTGAGCGATAGATGAACAGTAGCACTGCAAGGCGGGCGGGAGGGATAGGCGTGGAAGATCTGGAATCGGCTACGTAAAAAAGCGCCGCGATAGTGCGGCGCGGGTGGGTTAGCTTACGATCTCGAGGACCTGCTCCGGCGGTCGGCCAATACGCGCCTGGCCGCGGCTAACGACAATGGGGCGTTCGATAAGCTTAGGATTGGCGACCATCGCCTGTATCAGCGCCGCGTCGCTGAGCGCCGGGTCGGCAAGATTGAGCGATTTATACAGATCCTCTTTCTGGCGCATGAGCTCGCGGGGGCTCTCCATACCCAGCAGCTGCAGCAGTTGACGCAGCGTCCCGGCATCCGGTGGCGTCTCAAGATAAAGCACCACCTCAGGATCGATGCCGTGGCTCTTCAACAGGCTCAGCGTTTCGCGGCTCTTCGAGCAGCGTGGGTTATGGTAAATTTTTACCGCGTCGGTCATGGGGTCTCCTTACATTTTTTGGTAGGGGCGGAAGCGGGCCTGTAGCTCACGTAGCTGGTCGATGCGGGCATCGTAGCGGGCCTGCTGCAGACTACCGAGTTTCACTTGCGAGCTGGCGCTGCTGAGCAGGGAAATCGCCTGTTCCAGCTGGCCGACCAGCGCCATGCTTTCTGCCCGCGCCGCCAGCTCCTGGTCGCGATTGCCCAGGGCGCCTTCCGCCTGAGCCAGCAGGTCCCAGCCGTTGCCATCCTCTTTATAGGTAAAGGTATAACGATTCAGGATGGTCGCCGCTTCCCCGGGCTGGCCGCCCTGCAGCAGGGCGTTGGCCAGGTTCAACTGCAGCACCGGATTGGTGCGCAGCTCGCGGGCGTTTTTAAGGCGGTTGATGGCGTCGCCGGTTTTCTTCTGCCCGAGGTCGATATCGGTAGCCAGATCGAGATACCAGGGATTTTGCGGATCGGCGCTGAGCAGCGGCTGCAGCGTTTTGCGCGCCTGGTCAAAGTTGTTGCTTTCCATCGCCAGCAGGGCGCGGCCATACTGCGCGGCATGCTGCTGGCGGATATTGCCTTTATCCCAGGCGTTGAGCAGATCGGTGCCCAGCTTATTGTCGCCGTTGGTGTACATTCCGAGGGTACGCGCCTTCGCCAGATAGAAGTCCGCTGAGGACTGTACGACAACCGGGCGCATCTGGTTGGCGCGGTTACGAGCATCGGCAAGCCGGCTTTCCGGCAGGGGGTGGGTGAGCAGCATTTCCGGCGGCCGCGTCGAGTAGCGCGACTCATCAAGCAGTTTACCCATAAACATCGGCATGGCCTGCGGGTCGAATCCCGAGCGTTGCAGAACCTGAATACCAATCCGGTCGGCCTCTTCTTCGTTCTGGCGGGTGAAGCTGATCATGCCCTGTTGGGTACCGGCCAGCGTCCCGGTCAGCGCCGCCATCCCGGCCTGCGGGCTGGCCATCGCCAGCAGAATTGAACCCAGCGCGCCGACCCAGGTCAGCGGCGCATTGCGCTTCTGATCTTCCATTGCGCGGGCAAGATGCCGCTGCGTAACGTGGGAAATTTCGTGCGCCATGACAGAGGCCAGTTCGCTCTCATTATCGGAATAGCGGAACAGGGCCGAGTGGAGGACCACATTGCCGCCGAAGAAGGCGAAGGCGTTGATTTGGTCGTTATTAATCAAATAGAAGTGGAACGGGGTGCGCACCGAATTCGCATGCGAGACCAGACGCATGCCCAGCCCGTTGATGTATTGCACCAGCAGAGGGTCGTTGATCAGCGGCGCGCTGCCGCGCAGCTGGCGGACGTAGTAATCCCCCATCTGCATTTCCTGACCAATCGACAGCGTGCTTCCTGCGGAGGTCCCCATGTCCGGCAGGGTATCTGCGGAGTCAGCAAAAGCAGGGCCTAACGAACCCAGCGTCAGCGACGCGATCACGGTCGCCACCAGCGTTTTCTTCAACTGCCTGAACATAACCTCTGTCCTGTAATGTGGGTGTGCCAGTTTGACCGATTGTGCGACGCAATGTTCCCTGGCCGCATCCCAGCGAGTTTAGCTGGCGTTAGACACATTGAAAATAGGTTCTTCACGGCGGAGACGGGTTTGTCTGCTGCGCATCAAAAAGCGAAGTCTTTTTTGTGACATTTCGATACAATTCCTCCGTTTGTCGCCGCTTTGCGCTTCAGGGAAGGTTTTATGCTCGAGATGTTAATGCAGTGGTACCGCCGTCGATTCAGCGACCCTGAGGCGATAGCGCTGCTGGTTATTTTGCTTGCCGGTTTCGGCATCATGTTCTTTTTCAGCGGCCTGCTGGCCCCGTTACTGGTGGCTATCGTGCTGGCCTATTTGCTGGAGTGGCCGACCGTGCGCCTGGAGCGCATCGGTCTGTCGCGCACCTGGGCGACCTCGCTGGTGCTGATCCTCTTCGTGGGCATCCTGCTGTTGCTGGCTTTCGTGGTGCTGCCGGTGGCCTGGCAGCAGGGGATCTACCTTATCCGCGATATGCCGGGCATGCTCAACAAGCTCTCTGATTTTGCCGCCACGCTGCCGCGGCGCTATCCGGCGTTAATGGATGCCGGCATCATCGATGCGATGGCGGAAAATATGCGCACCCGGATGCTGACGGTGGGCGACTCGGTGGTCAAGTATTCTCTCGCCTCGCTGGTGGGGCTGCTTACGCTGGCGGTGTATCTGGTGCTGGTGCCGCTGATGGTCTTCTTCCTGCTGAAGGATAAAGAGCAGATGCTCAACGCGGTACGCCGCGTGCTGCCGCGCAACCGCGGCCTGGCCGGGCAGGTATGGAAGGAGATGAACCAGCAAATCACCAACTACATTCGCGGTAAGGTGCTGGAGATGATTGTCGTCAGCGTCGCCACCTGGATAGGCTTCATCCTTTTCGGCCTCAACTACTCGCTGCTGTTGGCGGTGCTGGTGGGCTTCTCGGTGCTGATCCCCTATATTGGTGCATTTGTGGTGACCATTCCGGTGGTGGGGGTGGCGCTGTTTCAGTTTGGCGCGGGCACCGAGTTCTGGAGTCTGTTCGCGGTCTATCTGATTATTCAGGGGCTTGACGGCAATCTGCTGGTCCCGGTGCTGTTCTCGGAAGCGGTGAATCTGCACCCGCTGGTGATTATCCTGTCGGTGGTGATCTTTGGCGGTTTGTGGGGGTTCTGGGGCGTCTTCTTCGCCATTCCGCTGGCCACGTTGATTAAAGCGGTGGTGCATGCCTGGCCGGATGGCCTGGTGGTCGACGACGACTAAGGCATTGAGGATAAAAAAAGACGCCGGGCGAGGTTCTCTCACCCGGCGTCTTGCTTTGCATCAGGCGTTTTCTTTCAGCCAGTTCAGCACCACGTCGTGGTGATTGCTGGTTTTGAAGTCATCAAAGACGTGTTCGATTTTGCCATCGGCATCGACGAGGAAGCTGATACGGTGGATCCCGTCGTAGGTTTTCCCCATAAAGGATTTTTCGCCCCAGACGCCAAACTGCTCGCAAACCTGATGGTTTTCATCAGACAGCAGCGTAAAGTTCAGCAGCTCTTTTTCGGCGAAGCGGGAGAGCTTTTCCGGTTTATCGGTGCTGATGCCCAGCACTTCCACACCGGCTTTCTTCAGGTCGTCCATGTTGTCGCGCAAGCCGCACGCCTGGACGGTGCAGCCCGGGGTCATGGCCTTCGGGTAAAAATAAACCAGGACACGCTGTCCCTGGAAGTCGGTTAAATTTACTTCCTCGCCGTCCTGGTCCGGTAAGCTAAATTTCGGTGCAAGATCACCGGCTTTCAGTGGGGTCATGGGTTAAACTCCATCCTGTTCATCATGCTGTGAATAATTAACGATGTTAATACTGCCTTGTGCGTTGAGTTCTGTACATAGGGCTTTGAACGCTTGTTCGATATTTGCTGCATTTTGCGTCGCAGGACTGTGGGCAGTTATCTGAATAAAAAGCTGCGCGGAATCACCGTCTCCCGGCTGCGTGCGGGAAACCAGTTCCGCGATATTCATATTCCATGTATCGCACAGGGCAGTGAAGCGCTCGATGATATGCGGTGAGTCCGGCACCTCAACCTGGACCCAGACGGTGTTTGGCATGGCCTGCGGGGGGCGCGCGGTGGTGCGTTTCATCACGATCAACAGCTCCAGCTCCGCGCCTTTCAGCGGCAGGGTTGATTCGATCAGGTTAATCGCATTCCACGACCCGGAAAGCAGCATGATAAACGTAAACTCATCACCGAGCATGGCCAGCCGGCTGTCTTCGATATTACAACCGCAGCTGCTGACGTGGCGAGTGATCGTATTCACGATGCCGGGACGGTCAGCCCCCAGGGCGGTAATAACCAGATAGTGTTGTAATGAGGCTGTCAAACCTGTTCTTCCTTTAAAAAGGTGAGGTAACATTAGGAAAGCATAAAAAAAACCGCCATACAACATCCCTGATGGCGTCGGGTCTCTTGCTTTTATTGCAGCTCCAAACGTAACATTGAGAATCTTGTCGCACTTCTGCTCTGAGGATGGCCCATGTTCACGGGAAGTATTGTAGCGCTTGTCACGCCGATGGATGAAAACGGTAATGTCTGCCGGACAAGCCTGAAAAAACTGATTGATTACCATGTCGCCAACGGAACCTCGGCGATCGTTTCGGTAGGGACTACCGGTGAATCCGCAACGCTGAGCCATGAAGAGCACGGCGACGTGGTGATGATGACGCTGGAACTGGCTGACGGGCGTATCCCGGTGATCGCTGGAACGGGAGCCAATGCAACCGCAGAGGCGATTAGCCTGACCAAGCGTTTTAACGACAGCGGCGTTGTCGGCTGCCTGACGGTCACTCCTTATTATAACCGTCCTACCCAGGAAGGCCTGTTCCAGCACTTTAAAGCTATCGCCGAACATACTGACCTGCCGCAAATTCTGTATAATGTGCCGTCCCGTACCGGTTGCGATATGCTGCCGGAAACCGTTGGCCGTCTGGCGGAAATTAAAAATATTGTCGGTATTAAGGAAGCTACAGGGAACTTAAGTCGCGTTCACCAGATCAAAGAGCTGGTTTCAGACGACTTTATTCTGCTAAGCGGTGACGATGCGACCGGTATGGACTTCATGCAGCTCGGCGGCGTGGGCGTGATTTCCGTCACCGCCAACGTGGCGGCGCGCGAAATGGCCGACATGTGCCGTCTGGCGCTGGCGGGTCAATTTGCCGAAGCCCGGGCGATTAACCAGCGTCTGATGCCATTGCATACAAAATTATTTGTCGAACCCAATCCTATCCCGGTGAAATGGGGATGCAAGGCGTTGGGTCTTGTGGCGACCGATACGCTGCGCTTGCCGATGACGCCTATCACCGACCAGGGTCGTGAAGCCGTTACCGCCGCGCTGAAGCATGCCGGTTTGCTGTAAAGTTTAGGGAGATTTGATGGCTTACTCAGTACAGAAGTCGCGCCTGGCGAAGGTTGCGGGTGTTTCGCTGGTTCTACTCCTCGCGGCCTGTAGTTCCGACTCGCGCTATAAGCGTCAGGTGAGCGGTGATGAGGCCTATTTACAGGCGTCACCGTTGAGCGAACTTCACGCGCCGGCGGGGATGATCCTGCCGATTCAGGTGGGTGATTACAACATTCCGGTGGCCAACAGCACCGGCGCGGTCGGCAAGGCGCTGGACATTCGCCCGCCGGCGCAGCCGCTGGCATTGGTTAGCGGCGCCCGCACCCAGTTCAACGGCGATACCGCGACGCTGATGGTCGAGAACGGCCGCAGCGGTTCGCTGTGGGCGCAGGTTACCAGCATTCTTCAGTCGAAGAACTACGTTATCGCCAAGCGCGATGATGCGAGCCAGACGCTGAACACCGACTGGGTTGAGTGGAACCGTCTTGATGAAGATCAGCAGTATCGCGGTCGTTATCAAATCTCCGTCAAACCGCAGGGCTATCAGCAAGCGGTGGTGGTCAAGCTGGTGAATCTGGAGCAGGCGGGTAAACCGGTTGCCGATCCGGCGTCACTGCAGCGCTACAGCACCGCCATGCTGAACGTCATTTCGGAAGGCCTGGACATGAACGCCACCAGCGCCCAGAACGCCGCCCAGCGCAGCGCGGGCGCCACCTTCGACGTGCAGAGCGCTGCCGACGATACGGGTCTGCCGATGCTCGTTGTTCGCGCGCCGTTTAACATGGTGTGGCAGCGTCTGCCAGGCGCCCTCGAGAAAGTGGGGATGAAAGTGACCGACAGCACGCGCTCTCAGGGCAGCATGGCGCTGACCTACAAGCCGCTGTCTGACAGCAGCTGGCAGGAGCTGGGCGCACGCGACCCGCAGCTGGCCTCCGGTGACTACAAACTTCAGGTCGGCGACCTCGATAACCGCAGTAGCCTGCAGTTCATCGACCCGAAAGGCCACACCCTGACGCAGTCGCAAAATGACGCCCTGGTAGCCGTATTCCAGGCCGCATTTAACAAGTAAACGAAAGGGCTGGAGCAATCCGGCCCTTTTAATATATAGTGACGCAAACGTGTGCGTATGCACATCATCCTTCAAATTGCCTCTTTGTTGGCCGCCTTCGTTCACCCCAGTCACTTACTTTTGTAAGCTCCTGGGGATTCGCTCAGTTGCCGCCTCGATGCACTTTGAATGATTTTGTGTATAGGTGGAAACGTATTTTTAGGCTCAATATCACTGGAGTAGTGAAAGATGAAAAAGCAAGCTGAGTTGTATCGTGGTAAGGCGAAGACAGTATACAGCACCGATAATCCGGACCTGCTGGTACTGGAATTCCGTAACGATACGTCAGCAGGTGATGGCGCGCGCATTGAGCAGTTCGATCGTAAAGGCATGGTGAATAACAAGTTCAACCACTTCATTATGAGCAAACTGGCAGAAGCGGGCATCCCTACCCAGATGGAAGCGCTGCTCTCCGATACCGAATGCCTGGTAAAAAAACTGGATATGGTGCCGGTGGAGTGCGTGGTGCGTAACCGTGCGGCAGGCTCGCTGGTAAAACGTTTAGGCATTGAAGAAGGAATCGAGCTGAATCCGCCGCTGTTCGATCTGTTCCTGAAAAACGATGCCATGCACGATCCGATGGTCAACGACTCCTATTGCGAAACCTTCGGCTGGGTGAGCAAAGAGAATCTGGCGCGGATGCGCGAGCTGACCTACAAAGCCAACGACGTGCTGAAAAAGCTGTTCGATGACGCCGGTCTGATTCTGGTGGACTTTAAGCTGGAGTTTGGTCTGTTCAAAGGCGAAGTGGTCCTGGGCGATGAGTTTTCGCCGGACGGCAGCCGCCTGTGGGACAAAAACACCCTCGATAAAATGGACAAAGACCGCTTCCGCCAGAGCCTTGGCGGCCTGATCGAAGCCTACGAAGAAGTGGCTCACCGTCTGGGCGTTAAGCTCGACTAACCCGCCCGCCGCCAGAAGATGGCCTCATCTTCTGGCGTCTCTTGCTGTTTCCTGTGGTAATCCTGCGCTGAACCGCCTACGATCTCTGCTATTGATACATAACAGGGAATGAGGTGCTTATGCGCTGGCAAGGGCGTCGCGAAAGCGACAATGTTGAAGATCGACGTGGACAATCAGGCTCGCCGTTTGGCGGCGGCGGGGGCGGCGGCTTCCGTCTGCCGAGCGGGAAGGGCGGCATTGTACTGCTGATTATTGTGCTGGTGGCGGGCTACTACGGCGTGGATTTGACCGGCATGTTGACCGGCGAACCGATGCCGCAGCAGCAGACCTCCACGCAGCGCTCCATCAGTCCGAAAGACGATGAAGCGGCGAAGTTTACTTCCGTCATTCTGGCCACCACCGAAGATACCTGGGGACCGATTTTTGAAAAGATGGGCCGCCAGTACCCTCAGCCAAAGCTGGTGCTCTACCGCGGCGCGACCCGTACCGGCTGCGGTACCGGCCAGTCGGTGATGGGGCCGTTCTACTGTCCTGCCGACAGTACGGTCTATATCGACCTGTCATTCTACGATGAGATGAAAAATAAACTGGGCGCCGATGGCGACTTTGCCCAGGGGTACGTCATTGCCCATGAAGTGGGTCATCACGTACAAAAACTGCTGGGCATTGAGCCGAAGGTTCGCCAGCAACAGCAGCATGCCACAGAGGCCGAAGCCAACCGGCTGTCGGTTAAGATGGAGCTACAGGCAGACTGCTTCGCCGGCGTCTGGGGGCATAATATGCAGCAGCAGGATATTCTGGAAACCGGCGATCTGCAGGAGGCGTTAAACGCCGCCGAGGCCATCGGCGACGACCGTCTGCAGCAGCAGAGCCAGGGGCGGGTGGTACCGGACAGCTTTACCCACGGAACGTCAAAACAGCGCTACACCTGGTTCAAACGCGGTTTCGACAGCGGCGACCCGGCGCAGTGCAACACCTTCGGCAGCGCGCTGTAATCGCCCCTGATGATGGACGCGCTGCTTGACCTCACCGCGCAGATGGCGCGGGAGGGGATTCGCCGCCTGCTGGTGCTCAGCGGCGACGAGGCCTGGACGCTGCAGCAGGCGCAGGCGCTGCGGGAGCGGCTCGGCGGCGATGGCCTGTGGGTGGGCTCCGAGCCGGTTTCTGCGCCCGGCGTGGCGCCTGGCGCCCTGAAGACGCTGCTGGGGCGGGAAGTGATGCACGCCTTTTTCGATGCCCGGCGCGGGTTTGATGTGGCCGCCCTGGCGGCCCTGAGCGGTACGCTGCGGGCGGGAAGCTGGCTGGTGCTGCTGACGCCCTCTTTCGCCGACTGGCCGTCCCGGGTGGATGAGGACTCCCTGCGCTGGAGCGATACGCCCGACCCGATCTCTACCCCCAACTTTGTTCTCCGCTGCTGTCGGCAGTTTATCGCCGACCCCGAGGTGCTGCTCTGGCGGCAGTCGGACTCGCCGCGGCTCCCGCTGGCCGTCCGGCGCCCTGACTGGCATCCCGCCGATGGTCACCCGCTGGCCGAACAGGCGGCGATCCTTGGGCAATTATTGCGTCTACCGCCTGGTATCGCAGCAGTGACGGCTGAACGAGGGCGAGGGAAATCCGCCCTCGCGGGCATGCTGCTGCGCCAGCTCGCGGGTGAGGCCATCGTTACCGCCCCGACCCGCAGCGCCGTCGACGTGCTGGCGAGCTTTGCCGGCGAGGCGTTTCGCTTTATGGCTCCTGATGCGTTGCTGTCGTCGAAGGAAAAGGCGTCCTGGCTGATTGTCGATGAGGCCGCGGCTATACCGGCTCCGCTTCTCCGGCAGCTGGTTAGCCGTTTTCCCCGCACGCTACTTACCACGACGGTGCAGGGTTATGAGGGCACCGGTCGCGGGTTCCTGCTGAAATTTTGCGCCAGCCTGCCCTATCTGCAATTGTTCAGCCTGAGCGCGCCGATCCGCTGGGCCGCAGGCTGCCCGCTGGAGTCGGCCATCAGCCAGCTGCTGATCTTCAGCGATGAGGCATTTCGCGACGCGCCGACGGGGGAGGTAGTCCTGGAGGCGGTCAATCAGTCCAGCTGGCAAACGCAGCCGGCGCTGCCGGAAGCGATGTACCAGCTATTATCCGGGGCGCATTACCGCACTTCTCCTCTCGATCTGCGGCGCATGATGGACGCTCCAGGCCAGGCTTTCCGCTGCGCTCGCGCCGGCGGTGCGGTGGCGGGCGCCCTGTGGCTGGTGGCCGAAGGGGGACTTTCTCCCGAACTCAGCCGGGCGGTGTGGGCGGGTTTTCGCCGGCCGCGGGGGAACCTGGTCGCCCAGTCGCTGGCGGCGCATGGCGGCACTCCCCTGGCGGCGACGCTGCGCGGGCTGCGGGTCAGCCGGATCGCCGTCCACCCAGCCCGCCAGCGCGAAGGGCTTGGGCAGCAGATGATCGCCGATATCGCCGCCGATGCCGCAGGTTATGATTATCTCTCCGTCAGCTTTGGCTATACCCCTGAGCTGTGGCGCTTCTGGCAACGCTGTGGGTTTATTCTCGTGCGGCTGGGCACCCATCGCGAGGCCAGCAGCGGGTGCTATACCGCGATGGCTCTGTTCCCGCTGACTGCAGCGGGGCATCAGCTCGCGCAACGGGAGGCACAGCGGCTACAGCGTGATGAATACTGGCTGCGCCCGTGGCGGCAAGCGTCCGCGCCGCTGCCGGCCGTTTCAGGGGCTATGCTTAGTGATGAGGACTGGCTGGAAGCGGCGAGCTTTGCTTTCGCCCATCGCCCGCTGGCCGCGGCGCTGGGTTGCCTCAATCGCCTGCTGTTGCAGGCCGACATCCCGTTGCCGGCCCTGCGCGGGCGTCTGCAGGGGGAAGAAGAGGCCGAACTCTGCGCCGCGCTGCAGCTAACAGGGCGTAAAGCCCTGCTGGCGAGATGGCGTCAGGAGGCCGCTGACGCCTTGCGCTTCCTCGATGCAGCGCGCGCCGAGGCGCTGCATCAGCAGGTGGCGAACCTGCAATTTTTTTAACTAACTCATTCAGTTAAATGGCATGGTCATATCTGGCGAGCGGCGTACACTGCCCGCATACACTAAGGAGACAGCCATGAAACACGATCATTTTATTGTTCAAAGCCCTGCGACGCCTGCGCAACAGCTGTTGCTGCTGTTTCATGGCGTGGGGGATAACCCGGTCTCCATGGGGCAAATTGGCAGCTGGTTCGCGCCGCAGTTTCCTGATGCGCTGATCGTGAGCATTGGCGGGGTGGAGCCTTGCGGTCCTGACGGTCGGCAGTGGTTTTCGGTGCAGGGAGTGACGGAAGAGAATCGTCAGCAGCGTATCGACGCCATTATGCCGACCTTTATTGAAATTGTGCGCTACTGGCAGGAAAAGAGCGGCATCAGCCCACTGGCCACCGCGCTGATCGGCTTCTCTCAGGGGGCGATCATGTCGCTGGAAAGCATCAAAGCAGCGCCGGATCTGGCTTCGCGGGTGATCGCCTTTAATGGCCGCTACGCGACGCTGCCGGTTACCGCAACGACGGCCACCACCATTCACCTGATCCACGGTGGTGACGATCGGGTTATCGATCTGGCGTGGGCGGTGTCGGCACAGGAGGCGCTGTTGCAGGCGGGGGGCGACGTGACCTTAGATATTGTGGACGATCTGGGGCATGCCATTGACGATCGCAGCATGCAGTTCGCGATCGAGCGACTGCGCTACACCGTGCCGAAGCACTATTTTGATGAGGCGCTGAGCGGCAGTACGCCGAAAGGGGACGATATCATCGAAATGCTGTAACCCCGGCGGGCGGGGTTACAGGCGGGCGCTACCGCGATAACGGCAAACTTACGGTTTCTTCGACTGGTCGTGCTTCGGCCAGTCGTCGTCATCGTCCCATTTATCGTTAAAATCACGGTGCGGCGGCAGATCGGGTTTGTTGTTGAGGAATTTTTTGTGGTCAACGCGGTTTAGATCTTTAATCACGTTGATAATTACCCCCACCAAAAAGACCAGCACCAGAATCCACCAGTGTTTAATAAGCCATTCCATGCGCGCTTCCTCTTTACGTCAGTACGTCAGGCGACCAGCTGTTCCATTACGCGTTGATACATCCGCGCCAGCAGCTGCAGGTCGGCGGCGTTCACACATTCATTAATTTTGTGAATCGTGGCGTTCACGGGGCCCAGCTCAACCACCTGCGCCCCCATGCGCGCGATAAACCGTCCGTCTGAGGTGCCGCCGTTGGTTAACAGCTGCGGTTTGATCTCATTATAGTGCTCAATGGCATTGACGACCGCATCCACCAGCTTGCCCCGTCCGGTAAGGAACGGCTGTCCGGAGAGCCACCACTCCACGCTGTAACGCAGCTGGTATTTTTCCAGCAGGGCGACCACCCGGGCTTTGATCGTCTCGTCAGTCAGTTCCGTACTGAAGCGGAAGTTGAACTGGACGAACATATCGCCAGGGATCACGTTGTTGCTGCCGGTACCGGACTGCACGTTGGCAATCTGCATGCTGGTCGGCGGGAAGTATTCATTGCCTTTATCCCACTCGATATTGACCAGCTCCGCCAGCATCGGCGCGGCGCGATGGACGGGGTTATCGGCAAGGTGCGGATAGGCGACATGGCCCTGTACGCCGTGAATGGTCAGGTTGCAGGTCAGCGAGCCGCGGCGGCCGTTTTTCACCACATCGCCGACCACTTCGGTACTGGAGGGTTCGCCGACCAGACAGTAGTCCAGACGCTCGTTACGCGCCATCAGCGTCTCCACCACTTTGACGGTGCCGTTTTTCGCGCTGGCCTCTTCATCAGAGGTGATCAAAAACGCCAGTCGGCCCCGGTGGTTCGGGTACTGCGCGACAAAACGCTCCGCGGCAACCACCATCGCCGCCAGCGAGCCTTTCATATCCGCCGCCCCGCGGCCAAACAGCATCCCGTCGCGGATGGTGGGTTCGAACGGGGGGTTGATCCAGCGGTCGGCGTCGCCTGCCGGGACCACGTCGGTGTGGCCGGCGAAGGCCAGCGTCTCGCCGTGGCCGCGCCAGGCCCAGAAGTTCTGCGTATCGCCGAAATCCATCGGTTCAACGGTAAAGCCGATCGCACGCAGGCGTTCAATCATTAACGCCTGGCATCCCGCATCATCGGGGCTAAGGGAAGGGCGGCGAATAAGCTGCTGAGCCAGCTCAATGACCGGGCAAGACATAGACTATACCTCGTTAAACTGCTGATAACTTGCTTCACTAAAACCCAGCAGCATAGGACGACCGGGCGCGCAGAGCAATGGGCGTTTGATGATCGCCGGCATTTCCAGCATCAATGCGGCGGCGGCATCGGCATTATCGATGCTGTTGCGCAGCGATTCGTCCAGTTTGCGCCAGGTGGTGCCGCGGGTGTTCAGCAGCGCCTGCCAGCCCAGTTCGGCAATAAAGGTATCCAGTTGCGCGCGGTCGAGGCCATCGGTGCGGTAGTCATGGAAGCGATAGTCAATCTGATGTGCTTCCAGCCAGCGGCGGGCTTTTTTAATGGTATCGCAGTTTTTAATTCCGTACATGGTGAGCATAGATAAACCTTTAACATTCAATTAAGCGGTTAACTCAGATATTTCCGAATATATAAGCCTTGTTGAAATAATACGTGATTCAGATGAATAAATATAACCTTTTACCGGGTATCTCATGCAATGCGTTAGGGTGATTAAAATTCGCCCAGCCGCGGGCATGATGTGAGGGCATTAACAATATTACGAAAATGTTGCTTGATGGTGCTCTGTATCACATAATTTTTACATACGAGACGGCATAGTGGCGGCAACCAGAGGTTTTATCTCTGTCAGCGGTCCACAAGACAATCAGAGCAATAGGGGAGCACAACTTCCCATCAGCAATGAAGTTATATAGAATCGACCATAATAATAAGAGAGGCTATTATGATTGAACATGAACTGGGGAACTGGAAAGATTTTATTGAAGGCATGCTTCGTAAATAAATTTCCGCAATGTGAGCAGGGGAATAACGCGACGTAAATAAGCGCGTCATGGTTCTGAACACATAAAGAAGGCGACCATCCAGGTCGCCTTTTCTGTTATTACGGCTCGCCGCCGTCGCCCGACGGTTTATTGCGGACGCTCCTTCAGCGGAAAGCGGCGACGCACCAGCACAAAGAACAGCGGTACGAAAAAGATGGCCAGCACGGTGGCGGAGATCATCCCGCCCATCACCCCGGTGCCGACCGCATGCTGGCTGCCGGAGCCGGCGCCGGTACTGGTGGCCATCGGCAGCACGCCGAAGATAAACGCCAGCGAGGTCATCAGGATAGGGCGCAGGCGCTGACGGCAGGCCGACAGCGTGGCGCTGAGCAGATCCTGGCCTTTCTCGTTAAGCTCATTGGCGAACTCGACGATCAGAATGGCGTTTTTCGCCGACAGGCCGATCACCGTCAACAGGCCCACCTGAAAGTAAACGTCATTCTCCAGGCCGCGCATCCAGGTCGCCAGCAGAGCGCCAATCACCCCGAGCGGAACCACCAGCATCACCGAGAACGGCACCGACCAGCTCTCGTACAGCGCCGCCAGGCACAGGAACACCACCAGCAGGGAAATCGCGTACAGGGCCGGCGCCTGAGCGCCGGAGAGGCGTTCCTGATAGGACATGGCGGTCCATTCGAGGCCAAAGCCGGTCGGCAGCTGCGCGGCCAGCTTCTCCATCATGTCCATCGCGGTACCGGTACTGATGCCCGGCGCCGCTTCACCGACGATCTCCACCGCCGAGTAGCCATTGTAGCGCTCCAGGCGCGGCGAACCGGTCTCCCAGCGCGAGGTGGCGAAGGCCGAGAACGGCACCATCGTGCCGCTGCTGTTGCGGACGTACCAGAGATTGATATCGTCAGGCAGCATCCGATATTTCGCCGCCGCCTGGACGTAGACTTTCTTCACCCTCCCGCGATCCATAAAGTCGTTGACGTAGCTCGACCCCCAGGCGGTTTGCAGCGTATCGTTGATGTCGTCAATGGAGACGCCCAGCGCCTGAGCTTTACGCTGATCGATATCGACCTGCAGCTGCGGGCTGTCGTCGAGCCCGTTATGCCGGACGCGGGTCAACAGCGGGTTTTTAGCCGCCAGCTCAAGCAGCGTATCGCGCGCCGCCATCAGCGCATCGTGCCCCTTACCGGCGTGATCTTCCAGCTCCATGTCGAAGCCTGCCGAACTGCCGAGGCCGCTGATTGCCGGCGGGCTGCTGGCGATGACCCGGGCTTCGTTGATCTGATTAAACGCTTTGGTGGCGCGTTCAATAATGGCAAAGGAGGAGCCGGTTTGCGGATCGCGCTGGTCCCAGTCTTTGAGGCGCACAAACATGCGGGCTACGTTCTGCCCGTTGCCGCCGGGGCCGGAGCCAACGGTAGCGAACACTGACTCGACGTTCTGCTTCTCGTTATTGAGGAAGTAATCTTCCGCTTTCTGTACCACTTTCAGCGTCTGCTGTTGGGTGCTGCCGCTCGGCAACTGTACCGAGGTGGTGAACATCCCCCGATCCTCCAGCGGCAGGAACGAAGTGGGCAGATGCAGGAACAGGAATACCATCCCGCCGAGCAGGACGATGTAGATCAGCATCCAGCGCAGCGAGCGGTGAAGGATCTTGCCGACGAAAGTTTCATAGCGGTTGGCGCTGCGGTTAAAGGTGCGGTTGAACCAGCCGAAGAAGCCTTTTCGCTCATGGGATTCACCTGGTTTAATCGGCTTGAGCAGGGTAGCGCAAAGGGCCGGGGTGAGGATCATGGCCACCAGCACCGAGAGGACCATCGCCGCGACGATAGTAATAGAGAACTGGCGATAGATAGCGCCGGTGGTGCCGCCGAAGAAGGCCATCGGCACAAACACCGCCGACAGCACCATCGCGATCCCCACCAGCGCGCCCTGAATTTGTCCCATCGATTTGCGGGTGGCTTCCCGCGGCGACAGGCCTTCCTCGCTCATGATGCGCTCAACGTTCTCCACCACCACGATGGCGTCATCCACCAGCAGGCCGATCGCCAGCACCATCGCGAACATCGTCAGGGTGTTGATGCTGTAACCACAGGCATAGAGCACCGCGAAGGTGCCCATCAGCACCACCGGTACGGCGATGGTCGGGATCAGAGTGGCGCGGAAGTTCTGCAGGAAAAGATACATCACGAGGAAAACCAGCAGGATCGCCTCCAGCAGGGTTTTCACCACGTCGGTAATAGAAGCCTTCACGAAGGAGGTGGTCTCGTAGGCGACTTTATATTCCAGCCCGTGCGGGAAATACTGCGAGAGCTCATTGAGGCGAGCGATCACGCGCTCCGCGGTGGCCATTTCGTTGGCGCCGGAGGCGAGCTTAATTCCCAGGCCAGAGGCGGCCTGACGGTTGTAGCGGCTAAGATAGTCATACTTCTCCGCCCCCATCTCCACGGTAGCGACATCGCCGAGGGTCACCTCTGAGCCATCCTGATTGACGCGCAGGGTGATATTGCGGAACTGTTCCGGGGTTTGCAGCAGAGATTGCGCGTTGATGGTGGCGTTCAGCGCCTGCTTATCCACGGAAGGCGTGCCGCCGAGCTGGCCGACGGCAATCTGGGCGTTCTGCGAACTGATAGCGTCGGTAACATCCTTGGTGGTCAGCTGGAAGCTATTGAGCTTTGCCGGATCGAGCCAGATGCGCATTGAGTATTGCGAGCCGTAGGCGTCGATATCCCCCACGCCGTTGACGCGACTGAGCGGGTCCTGAATGTTACTGGCGACGTAGTCGGCGATATCCTGTTTATCCATACTGCCGTCGGTGGAGACGAAGGCGAGGGTCAGGATATTGGTATCGCCGGTCTTGCGTACCGTAACCCCCTGGTTTTGCACCGCCTGCGGCAGTTTACGCATCGCCGACTGCAGCTGGTTTTGCACCTGCTGTACCGCTTCGTCCGGGTCGGTACCGGCGGTAAAACTGAGGGTGATGGTCGCCTGGCCGGTGGCGCTGCTCTGGGATGACATATACATCAGGTTATCGAGGCCGGTCATATTCTGTTCGATAACCTGGGTGACGGTATTCTCCAGGGTTTGTGCGGAGGCGCCAGGATAGTTGGCTGTAACCCGTACATTCGGCGGGGCCAGATCGGGATACTGTTCAACTGGCAGCGACAAAATGGCAAGGGTGCCCGTCAGGCATAACAGGATTGCCAGCACCCACGCAAAAATGGGGCGATCGATAAAGAAATTCGCCATCAGAATGAAAACCTCATATGCACATGTTCTTGTTATTGCACAGCCTGTGCCACTTTAGCGCCAGCGCCTCCGGCAATCGTGGAGAAATTAAGGAGATAGTGTAATTTATCATGTTGCTTTTGCCGTATCGTAAAGAAACATCGACCTTTCGTGCCGCCAGGTCGGCCACACCGCTTCGCCCGCCGCACCCGGGGACGCATTATCCCTTGCCGGTGTGAAACCTGATTTCATATAAGTCAAAAAAATTGATCCAAAACGGATTCTTTCCAGAAAAAGGGTATCCTGGGCAAATGAACATTGTTCCGGCCTCGTCTTGTCGGGTAATAAATAGGCATGCGCATTAAGGGGTTATTCACCAATAAGACAAAAGGAAGCCATGAACCACTTTATATTGAGCGATAGCCGAAAATGTATCGGTTGCCAGGCCTGCGAAGTGGCCTGCGTAATGGCGCATAACGAGGAGCAACATGCGCTGACCCCGCAGCGCTTTTTGCCACGTATCACCGTGATTAAAGCAGAGGGGCAGCGTAACGCCATCACCTGCCGCCACTGCGAAGACGCCCCCTGCCTCCGCAGCTGCCCCAACGGCGCCATCGCCCAGACTGGCGACAGCGTTCAGGTCTGTCAGGAGAAATGCATTGGCTGTAAATCCTGCATGGTGGCCTGCCCGTTCGGGGTGATGGAGGTGGTGGTGACGCCGCAGGCCGCAGGCCAGGTGAAAGCCAGCGCGCAGAAATGCGATCTGTGCGCGGGCCGCGAGGCGGGACCGGCCTGTGTGGAAAACTGTCCGGCGCAGGCGCTGACCCTCGCCGACGATGAGACATTGACCACGATGGCCAGGCAGCGGCGTCTGCGTTCGGCCTGCCAGGAGGCGCAGCCGTGGCAGCGCGGCGCGGCCCCCGCCAGACAGCCCGACGCCGGCGAGAAGGTCAGGCAGATGGCGATGACGCCGCCGCGCGGAGAGCCGGATAAGCTGCCGGCGGAGGTGCGCAAGAACCACTTTGAGGAGATCTATCAGCCGTTCAGCCCGACCCAGGCCCGGCAGCAGGCCGCCCGCTGCCTGAAATGTGGAGAACACAGCATCTGTGAATGGACCTGCCCGCTACATAACACTATTCCGCAGTGGGTCGAGCTGGTGAAGGCAGGGGATATCGCCGCCGCGGTCGCCCTGTCCCATCAGACCAACTGTCTGCCGGAGATCACCGGCCGCGTCTGCCCCCAGGACCGGCTGTGTGAGGGCGCCTGCACCCTGCGCGAGGAAAGCGGTGCGGTCACCATCGGCAATATTGAGCGATTTATATCCGACCAGGCGCTGGCCAGTGGCTGGCGTCCGGACCTCTCGCAGATTAAGCTGAACGGTAAACGGGTGGCGATTATCGGCGCCGGGCCGGCCGGTCTGGCCTGCGCCGATGTGCTGGTGCGCCACGGCGTGCAGCCGGTGGTCTTTGACCGTCATCCGGAGATCGGCGGTCTGCTGACCTTCGGCATTCCGGCGTTCAAGCTGGATAAGTCGCTGCTGACCCGGCGGCGGGCGATTTTCAGCGAGATGGGCGTCCGCTTTGAGCTCAACTGCGAGGTGGGGAAAGATATCCCTCTGGCGACGCTGCTGGCCGAGTATGACGCGGTGTTCGTCGGCGCCGGAACCTATCGCTCCATGAAGGCCGGCCTGCCGAATGAAGAGGCCCCCGGGGTCTACGATGCGCTGCCGTTTCTTATCGCCAACACCAAACAGGTGATGGGGCTGGCGGAATCGGCGCAGGAGCCTTATGTCAACACCGCCGGGCTGAACGTGGTGGTGCTGGGGGGCGGCGATACGGCAATGGACTGCGTGCGTACCGCGCTGCGCCATGGCGCCCGCCAGGTGACCTGCGCCTATCGGCGGGATGAAGCCAACATGCCGGGCTCGAAAAAAGAGGTCAAAAACGCCCGCGAAGAGGGAGCGCTTTTTGAGTTTAACGTCCAGCCGGTGACGCTTGAGCTGGACGAGAACGGGCGGGTGAACGGGGTTCGCTTTTTGCGCACCGAGCTGGGTGCTCCGGACGCCGGGGGAAGACGCCGCCCGACGCCGATCCCCGGCAGCGAGTTTGTTATGCCGGCAGATGCGGTGATCATGGCCTTTGGCTTCCACCCGCACCGCATGCCCTGGCTGGAAGCTGCGGGGGTGGCACTGGACAGCCAGGGGCGTATTAAAGCCGGAGTGGAGAGCCGTTACCGTTATCAGACCAGCCAGGAGAAGATTTTTGCCGGCGGCGATGCCGTGCGCGGCGCCGACCTGGTGGTGACGGCGATGGCGGAAGGCCGTCACGCGGCGCAGGGGATCCTTGACTACCTGGGGCTGAAAACGACGCCGCTTCACTGACGACAAACCCGGCTCCGCAGCGTAGTATGAGGGCGTCCTTTTACGCTGTGGGGTCGGTATGTCACTCAATATTCACGTCATTAAAGATAAAATCCTCTCTGAGAACTGGTTCGTACTACGCAACATGACCTATGAGCTGACGCGGGCGGACGGCAGCGTCGTGCGCCACAAGCGCGAGGTCTACGATCGCGGCAATGGCGCCACCGTGCTGCTCTATAACCGCCATAAGCAGACGGTGGTCCTGGTGCGTCAGTTTCGGGTCGCCACCTGGGTCAATGGCAATCATGACGGCATGCTGATTGAAACCTGCGCCGGGCTGCTGGACAACGACGAGCCGGAGGCCTGCATTCGTAAAGAGGCAGTGGAAGAGACCGGCTATGAAGTGGGCGAGGTGCGAAAGCTGTTTGAGCTGTTTATGTCGCCAGGGGGCGTCACCGAAGTGGTGCATTTCTTTATCGCTGAGTACAGCGACGCGCAGCGAACGACCAGCGGCGGCGGGGTGGATGACGAAGCCATCGAGGTGCTGGAGCTGCCCTTTAGCCAGGCGCTGCAGATGGTCGCTGACGGGGAGATCCGCGACGGGAAAGCCGTCATTCTGCTGCAGTATTTGCAAACCTCTGGCCTGATGTCGGGGAACTCTGACAAATCCGATTGAGTCAGCGGCTGCCGTTGTCCAGGATAGGCGCCGTGGTTGGGTTTATCTGGGGTCGGGCGGTTCATGCTTTTTCGCATCATTTTTTTCCTCTTTCTGGCGGTGCTGCCTTGCTCACAGGCATGGTCGGCACCGGCGCAGCAGCGCTTCAACGACTGGCAGGTCACCTGTAATAACCAAAACTTCTGCGTCACCCGCAACGTGGGGCTGCATTATGGTCTGGTGATGACCCTCAGCCGCAGCGCCGGGGCGGCTACTGATGCCAGCCTGCGTATCGAACTGGGCGGCACCGGCAATCCGGTGGCGACGCTCGCGCCGATAGCGCCGCGCCTGCTGCTGGATGGTAAACCGCTGTCCCTGACCGACAAGCGCTGGCGCATTGAAGATAAACTCATTAAAACTGACGACAGCGTGACGATCGATGCGTTCCTCCAGCGGGTACAGGAGGGAAAAACCCTCTCGTTGGCCAACGGCCTGCAGACTATCTCCCTGCAGGGGCTGAAAGCGGCCCTGTTTTTTATCGACGCCCGGCAAAAGCGGGTGGGCAGCGAAACGGCCTGGGTTGGCAAAGGGGAGGAGCCGCCGCTCAGCGTACCGCCGGCGCCGGCGCTGCGCGCGGTGGCGAGCGCAGACATGGCGCAGTCGCCGCTGGGGCGTGATGAGCTCAACGATCTGATGGACTATGGCAATGAGCGGATGAGCAACAGTAACTGCTCCCTCGATCCGTTCCGCCGCGAAATTCGCGTCACTGCCCTGACGGATGACAAAGTGCTGCTGATGACCAGCTGCGAATCCGGGGCGTACAACACCGTCTGGCTGGCCTGGCTGGTCTCCCGCCAGCGCCCGTATGTCGCCCGCCAGGTGCGGCTAACGCTGCCATTTCAGCCGCCGGGCGAGGCGCCGCGGGAGATAGAGCTTATTAACGCCAGCTATGATGACCGCCGCCATGAGCTGGTGACCCTGGACAAGGGGCGCGCGTCTGGCGATTGCGGGATCCAGACCCGCTGGCGTTTTGACGGCCAGCGGTTCAGCCTCTCCCGCTACGCGCAGCAGCCGACGTGCGACAACTGGCAGGGGCCAGACGCCTGGCCCACGCTGTGGATCACCCGTTAAGCACCTGTTCGGCGGTGGCGACGATATGGTCGACCGTAAAGCCAAAGAACGGGAACAGCTGCTCCGCCGGGGCGGATTCACCGTAGCCGGTCATGCCGACAATCTTGCCTTTTAAGCCGACATATTTATACCAGTAGTCCGCTATCCCGGCCTCGACCGCCACCCGGGCGCTGACGTCCGACGGCAGCACCGACTCGCGCCAGGCCTCGTCCTGAGCGTCAAACACATCGGTGGAGGGGAGCGAAACCACTCGCACATTCACCCCGTTGGCCAACAATTTTTCCGCCGCCAGGACGGTGATCTCCACTTCCGAGCCGGTGGCGATGAGGATCAGGTCGGGTTTGCCTCCGGCATCCTTCAGCACGTAGCCGCCCCGGGCGATATCCTGCACCTGTTGCGGGGTGCGCGGCATCTGCGCCAGGTTTTGTCGCGACAGGATCAGCGCCGTCGGTCCGCCCTGACGCGCGATGGCCGCCTGCCAGGCGACAGCGGTCTCCACCTGGTCGCATGGGCGCCAGGTGCTGAAGTTGGGCGTCAGCCGCAGACTGGCCAGCTGTTCCACCGCCTGGTGGGTCGGACCGTCTTCCCCCAGACCGATGGAGTCATGGGTATAGACCATGATCTGCCGGGCCTTCATCAGCGCCGCCATGCGCGCGGCGTTGCGGGCGTATTCCACAAACATCAGGAAGGTCGAGGTATAGGGGATGAATCCCCCGTGTAGGGCGATGCCGTTGGCCACCGCGGTCATGCCGAATTCGCGCACGCCGTAGTGAATATAGTTGCCCGCGGCATCCTCTTTAATCGATGTCGAGCCAGACCATATGGTCAGGTTACTCGGCGCCAGATCCGCCGAACCGCCCAGCAGCTCCGGGAGGTGCGGGCCATACGCGTTCAGCGCGTTCTGCGAGGCTTTCCGGCTGGCGATCTTCGCCGGCTCGGCCTGCAGCTTCGCCACGTAGTCGCGGGCGGTCGCGGCAAAATCCTCCGGCAGGGCGCCATCCATGCGGCGGGTCAGCTCAGCGGCCAGCTCCGGGAACTGCTGCCGGTAGGCGGCGAATTTCTCGTTCCAGTCGTGCTCGGCTTTTTCGCCGCGTGGACGCGCATCCCAGCCCTGATAGATCTCTTTCGGGATCTCAAAGGGGGGATGTTTCCAGCCCAGCTGCTGGCGGGCCAGGGCCACCTCTTTTTCACCCAGCGCCGCGCCGTGCGACTCCTCTGAGCCGGCTTTGTTGGGCGAACCGAAGCCGATGATGGTCCGACAGATGATCAGCGACGGCTTATCTTTCACCGCCTGCGCTTCCGTAATGGCCTGTTTGATGGCCTGAGGATCGTGGCCGTCAATGTCGCCGATCACGTGCCAGTGGTAGGCGCGGAAACGTTCTGCCGTATCATCGGTAAACCAGCCGTCGGTTTTGCCGTCGATGGAGATGCCGTTGTGGTCGTAAAAACCGATCAGCTTGCCCAGTCCGAGCGTGCCTGCCAGCGAACAGGCCTCATGGGAGATCCCCTCCATCAGACAACCATCGCCCATGAAAACCCAGGTGTGATGGTCGATAATCTCATGACCGGGGCGGTTAAACTGCGCCGCCAGGGTGCGTTCGGCGATGGCCATACCGACGGCGTTCGCCAGCCCCTGGCCCAGCGGGCCGGTGGTGGTCTCCACCCCGGGGGTATAGCCATGCTCCGGGTGACCCGGCGTTTTAGAGTGCAGCTGGCGGAACTGCTTCAGCTCTGACAGCGGCAGATCGTAGCCGGACAGGTGCAGCAGACTGTAGAGCAGCATCGACGCGTGGCCGTTGGACAGAATAAAACGGTCGCGGTCCACCCAGCCAGGGTTCTGCGGATTGTGCTTGAGAAAATCGTTCCACAGCACTTCGGCAATGTCTGCCATCCCCATTGGCGCACCGGGGTGGCCGGAATTGGCTTTCTGCACCGCGTCCATGCTCAGGGCGCGGATGGCGTTGGCAAGCTCTCTTCGGGACATAGTTTTCTCCGTGAGACTAAAGTGACAGTTTGGCGGCAAGCAGATCTTCCAGTTTGCGTTGATCGACGGCGAACAGGCGGATACCCTCCGCCAGCTTTTCGACCGCCATCGGATCCTGATTATGTTCCCAGCGGAACTCCGCCTCGCTGAGCGGCACCGGGCGCGGCAGGATCTGGCTGGCAGGGATCAGTTTGCGCACCACCGGGGCGTCGCTGGCCTGCAGCTCTTTTAACAGGGGCGGGGCGATGGTCAGCCGGTCGCAGCCGACCAGGGCGAGGATCTGCTCGGTGCGGCGGAAGCTGGCGCCCATCACGATGGTGTTGTATTTATGCTGTTTGAAGTAGTCATAGATATTGCGCACGGATTTCACCCCGGGATCTTCCTCAACCACGTAAGGATCCAGCGGTTTGCGCGCCTGATACCAGTCATAAATACGTCCGACGAAAGGGGAGATCAGATAGACCCCGGCCTCGGCGCAGGCCCGGGCCTGGGCGAAGGAAAACAGCAGCGTCAGGTTGCAGTGGATCCCCTCTTTTTCCAGGGTCTCGGCGGCGCGGATCCCCTCCCAGGTGGAGGCCAGCTTGATCAGGATCCGCGACTTATCAATGCCCATCTCCTGATACAGCGCCACCAGATGGCGCGCTTTCTCGATGCTCTTCTCCCGGTTGAAGGAGAGCCGGGCGTCCACCTCGGTGGAGACCCGGCCAGGAATGCTTTTGAGGATCTCCGCGCCAAAATTGACCGCCAGCTTATCGCAGGCGTGAGTCACCTGCGCTTCACGGCCGCCTCCTTGCTTTTTCGCCCAGGCGATCGCGTCGTCAATGAGTCCGCTATAGGACGCCAGGCCGGCGGCCTTCAGCAGCAGGGAGGGGTTAGTGGTGGCATCTTCCGGATGGTAGTGGCGGATGGATTCGATGTCGCCGCTGTCGGCGACCACGGTGGTGAACTGCTTGATACTGTCTAGCTGATTCATAGATAAGTCCTCCTGGAACAAGGTGTTACATGAGTGCTTGCCGGTATGCGGTATAAATATTGATGAGGTACATAACCAAAAAGCATAGCAGACGGGGCTATTATTGGCGGCGAATCCGGGTAACATAACCGCTATAAATTGATAACAACCAGATCATAGCGATGGCCAGAGTTTGGCGGTGTTCAAAGTTTATCGCCCCGCCAGGAGGGATACTGTCTGCCACTGAAAGGTGAACGACAGGATGGTCATCACGCTTTTTCCCTACGAACGATACGTGAAAGAAAGGAATATAAAATGGATGAGCAGTTAAAACAGAGCGCCCTCGACTTCCACGAATTTCCGGTTCCCGGAAAAATCCAGGTCTCGCCGACCAAACCTCTCGCCACCCAGCGCGATCTGGCGCTGGCCTACTCGCCGGGCGTCGCGGCCCCCTGTCTGGAAATTGAAAAAGATCCGCTGGCGGCCTACAAATATACCGCCCGCGGCAACCTGGTGGCGGTGGTCTCCAACGGCACCGCGGTGCTGGGACTCGGTAACATCGGCGCGCTGGCCGGCAAGCCGGTGATGGAGGGCAAAGGCGTCCTGTTTAAGAAATTCGCCGGCATCGATGTGTTTGATATCGAAGTCGATGAGCTGGACCCGGATAAATTCATTAACGTCGTCGCCGCCCTCGAGCCGACCTTCGGCGGTATCAACCTCGAAGATATTAAAGCGCCTGAGTGTTTCTACATTGAGCAGCAGCTGCGCGAGCGGATGAATATTCCGGTTTTCCACGACGATCAGCACGGCACGGCGATCATCAGCACCGCGGCGATCCTCAACGGCCTGCGCGTCGTTGAGAAGAATCTGTCCGACGTGCGGATGGTGGTCTCCGGCGCCGGGGCGGCGGCAATTGCCTGCATGAACCTGCTGGTGGCGCTGGGGATGCAAAAGCACAACATCGTGGTCTGCGATTCGAAAGGCGTTATCTATAAGGATCGTGAGCCCAACATGGCGGAAACCAAAGCGGCCTATGCAGTGGAAGACGACGGCAAACGCACCCTCGATGACGTGATCGACGGCGCGGACATTTTCCTCGGCTGCTCCGGTCCGAAAGTGCTGACCCCGGAGATGGTGAAGAAGATGGCGCGCGCGCCGCTGATCCTCGCCCTGGCCAATCCGGAGCCGGAAATTCTGCCGCCGCTGGCGAAGCAGGTCCGCGATGATGCCATCATCTGCACCGGCCGCTCCGACTATCCTAACCAGGTCAACAACGTGCTCTGCTTCCCGTTCATCTTCCGCGGCGCGCTGGACGTCGGCGCGACGGCGATCAACGAAGAGATGAAGCTGGCGGCGGTGCATGCCATTGCCGAGCTGGCCCACGCTGAGCAGAGCGAAGTGGTGGCCTCCGCCTACGGCGATCAGGATTTAAGCTTTGGCCCGGACTACATCATTCCGAAACCGTTCGACCCGCGGCTGATCGTCAAGATCGCCCCCGCGGTGGCGAAGGCGGCGATGGACTCCGGCGTGGCGACGCGCCCGATCGCTGATTTTGACGCCTATATCGAGAAGCTGAGCGAGTTCGTCTATAAGACCAACCTGTTTATGAAGCCTATCTTCTCTCAGGCGCGCAAAGAGCCGAAGCGTGTGGTGCTGGCGGAAGGGGAGGAGACCCGCGTGCTGCACGCCACCCAGGAGCTGGTGTCGCTGGGGCTGGCCAAACCGATTCTGGTGGGCCGCCCAAGCGTGATTGAAATGCGCATCCAGAAGCTGGGCCTGCAGATCAAGGCCGGCGTTGACTTCGAGATCGTCAATAATGAATCTGACCCGCGGTTTAAAGAGTACTGGAGCGAGTACTATCAGCTGATGAAGCGCCGCGGCATTACCCAGGAGCAGGCGCAGCGGGCGGTGATTAGCAACACCACAGTGATTGGCGCCATCATGGTTCACCGTGGCGAAGCGGATGCGATGATCTGCGGCACCATTGGCGAGTACCACGACCACTACCGCGTGGTGCAGCCGCTGTTCGGCTATCGCGACGGTGTCAGCACCGCCGGGGCGATGAACGCGCTGCTGCTGCCGAGCGGTAACACCTTTATCGCCGATACCTATGTCAATCACGATCCCTCGCCGGAAGAGCTTGCAGAGATCACCCTGATGGCGGCGGAAAGCGTGCGTCGCTTTGGTATTGAGCCGCGGGTGGCGTTGCTGTCGCACTCCAACTTTGGCTCTGCCGACTGCCCGTCAGCCAGCAAGATGCGTAAAACCCTGGAGCTGGTGAAGGCCCGCGCCCCGGAGCTGATGATCGATGGTGAAATGCATGGCGACGCCGCGCTGGTGGAAAGCATCCGCAACGATCGCATGCCGGACAGCCCGCTGAAGGGGTCGGCCAATATTCTGGTGATGCCGAATATGGAAGCCGCCCGGATCAGCTATAACCTGCTGCGCGTCTCCAGTTCGGAAGGGGTAACCGTCGGGCCGGTGCTGATGGGAGTGGCGAAGCCGGTGCATATTCTGACGCCGATCGCCTCCGTGCGTCGCATCGTGAATATGGTGGCGCTGGCGGTTGTCGAAGCGCAAACCGAACCGCTGTAAACGTCATAAAAAAGCCCCGGTACTCCGGGGCTTTTGGTCTGAATTGGCTTCGTTTAGATCCAAGCTTTCACTTTAATAAACTCGCTCAGCGCCGCTTCGGGGCTGCCGGCCTCCGGCTGGTAATCATATTCCCAGCGTACCAGCGGCGGCATCGACATCAGAATCG
This sequence comes from Klebsiella sp. PCX, assembly GCF_021869705.1. Classification (NCBI taxonomy): domain Bacteria; kingdom Pseudomonadati; phylum Pseudomonadota; class Gammaproteobacteria; order Enterobacterales; family Enterobacteriaceae; genus Klebsiella; species Klebsiella sp. PCX. The sequence goes on along the minus strand of NZ_CP091527.1, from coordinate 3,769,321 downwards.
ATTCCGTCCTACCGCCGGTCTGCAGACCGAACAGGGTGCCGCGGTCCCAGACCAGATTGAATTCGACGTAGCGGCCGCGGCGATAGAGCTGAAAATGGCGCTCGCGCTCGCCGTACGGCGTGGCTTTCCGGCGTTCGACGATGGGTAAATAGGCGTCAGCATAGCCGTTCCCGACCGCCTGCATAAAGGCGAAGCAGTGGTCAAAATCCGGGGTGTTCAGGTCGTCAAAGAACAGACCGCCGATGCCGCGCTGCTCCTGGCGGTGCTTGAGATAGAAGTACTCATCGCACCATTTTTTATAGCGCGGATAGACTTCCTCGCCGAACGGCAGACACAGATCGCGGGCGGTACGATGCCAGTGGACGGCATCCTCTTCAAAGCCGTAGTAGGGGGTTAAATCAAAGCCGCCGCCGAACCACCACACCGGGTCGGCGCCGGGCTTCTCGGCAATAAAGAACCGCACGTTGGCGTGGCTGGTGGGCACATAGGGGTTCAGCGGATGAACTACCAGCGAGACGCCCATGGCTTCAAAGCTGCGTCCGGCCAGCTCCGGGCGGTGGGCGGTGGCGGAGGCAGGCATGGCGTCGCCATGGACGTGGGAGAAGTTGACCCCGGCCTGTTCGAACACATTGCCGTCGCGCAGCACCCGGCTGCGTCCGCCGCCGCCGCCTTCCCGCTGCCAGGCGTCTTCAATAAACGGCGCGCCATCTACGGCGCTCAGCTGCTGACAGAGGCTGTCCTGCAGCTGGAGCAGAAAAGTTTTAACCTGCGCGGCATCGGGTTTCATTAACGTCTCTTCGAATGGGCTTTCTGGTTATCGAACCAGTGGAAATAGCTGATAATGCCGTTGGCAATCGCTGTGGCGATTTTCTGCCGGAAGGCGGTGGTGCCGAGCAGTTTCTCCTCGTTCGGGTTAGTAATGAACGAGGTTTCCACCAGCACGGACGGTATGGACGGCGACTTCAGCACCACGAACGCCGCCTGTTCGGTATTGCGGCTGTGTAGCTTATGCACCGGCTTGATCTTTTTCAGGATATGCGAGCCCAGCGTCAGGCTGTTTTTAATGGTGTCGGTCTGCACCAGATCGAACAGCACCTGCTGCAGCAGATGGTCTTTATCCGTCGCTTTCTTACCGGCGACCTCGTCGGCGCGGTTTTCGCGATCGGAGAGGTATTTTGCCATGGCGCTACTCGCCCCGCGGTTTGACAGGGCGAACACCGAGGCGCCGGCGGCGCTCGGGTTGGTGAAGCCGTCGGCGTGGATCGACATAAACAGATCGGCGCCGTGCTGATGGGCAATCTCCACGCGGTCATACAGCGGGATAAAGGTATCGCCGGTGCGGGTCAAGCGGGCGTCAATGCCGTTGCTGCGCAAGATGCTGCGCACGTTCTTAGCGATCGCCAGTACCACATGCTTCTCTTTCGAGCCATTATGGCCGATAGCCCCGGTGTCGATGCCGCCGTGGCCCGGGTCGAGCATCACAATGCGGCGGGCGCCGGCCTTTTTGGCGGCGGGTTTGCTGTGTCCATTTGATGTTTTCAGTGGCTGCTCTTTTGCGCTGACCTGTGCAGTGACGCCGCTCAGCGTCATGGCAGCCAGCCCGGCTTTCAGCACCTGACGGCGCGAAGCAAGTATTTTTAAGGGTTTAAAAGTGCTCATTCGGCCTGAATTGTAAACAAGTGATGTCCAATGTTATATCGTATCGCGTTTGCCGTTACGACCATTCAAAATAAGAATTGTTTTACTTTTCATTTCAATACATGACAAAGTCATATTATGCCATTTTTTGTCGCTGATTTCGCCTGATATTGGCTATCAGTCATATTCGCGCCATAATCACTGTTTTTAACCGTCAATGGTGGGGAATACCATGGAGATTCGCGTTTTTCGCCAGCAGGATTTCGAAGAGGTTGTGACGCTGTGGGAGCGTTGCGATCTGCTGCGTCCCTGGAACGATCCGGAGATGGATATTGAGCGCAAGCTGAATCACGATGTCAGCCTGTTCCTGGTGGCGGAAGTGAACGGCGAAGTCGTCGGTACGGTGATGGGCGGATATGACGGCCATCGCGGGTCGGCCTACTATCTGGGGGTCCATCCGGAATATCGCGGCCGGGGGATTGCGAACGCGCTGCTCAACCGGCTCGAGAAAAAGCTGATTGCCCGCGGCTGCCCGAAAATCAACATTATGGTCCGCGAAGATAACGATGTGGTGCAGGGAATGTACGAGCGGCTGGGTTATGAGTACGCCGATGTCCTGACCCTGGGCAAGCGCCTGATCGAAGATGAAGAATACTGAATTTATCCCCGCCGATTTTGATGCCCATGGCCGTCTGCGCCTGCCTTTTCTTTTCTGGTGCGTACTGTTGTTACAGGCCCGCACGTGGGTGCTGTTCTTGATGGCCGGCGCGTCGCGCCAGCAGGGCGACGCGATTCTGAATCTGTTCTATCCCGATCACGACCGCTTCTGGCTCGGTTTACTTCCCGGCGTGCCGGCGGTGCTGGCCTTTCTGCTTAGCGGCTATCGTCAGCGCCTGCCGCGCCTGTGGCGGGCGATGCGCTGGCTGCTGGTGCTATCGCAAGTGCTGCTGTTGCTCTGGCAGCCGATGCTATGGCTGAGCGGCGAATCGCCCTCATCGCTGACCATTGCGCTGCTGGTCGCGGATGGCTATGCCCTGTGGTGGCTGGCAACCAGCCGTCGCCTCGGCGCCTGTTTTCGCCAGACTAGCTTTTAATGGCACTTTTTACCGATCGTGAACTCCAACATGCGTTGAATGACTCAGAAAGGATTGTGAAATGAAATCGCTACGTGTAATGCTCTGCGCGCTTTCGCTGGCGCTCACCGGCTGCTCAACGATGAGCGCGGTCAACTGGTCGGCGGCCTATCCGTGGAACTGGTTTGGTTCTTCCACCGAGGTGACCGAGCAGGGGGTGGGTAAACTGACGGCGTCCACGCCGCTCAACGAACAGGCCATTAGCGATGCCCTGGGGGGCGACTATCGTTTGCGCAGCGGAATGAAGACCGATAAGGGCAATATCGTCCACTACTTTGAAGCGCTGAAAGACAACAGCGTGGCCTTGACCATCAATGGCGACAACGGCGCCATCAGCCGGATTGAGGTGCGTGATGCCGAAATCAAAACCGCCAGCGGCGTGAAAATCGGCACACCGTTCAGCGATCTGTACAGCAAAGCCTTCGGCAACTGCCAGAAAGGCAGCAATGACAACGGGGCGGTCGTCGAGTGTCAGGCCGAGGGGAGCCAGCATATCAGTTACGCCTTCACCGGCCACTGGAGCGGCCCGGACGAACTGATGCCCTCCGACGATACGCTGAAAAACTGGAAGGTCAGCAAAATTATCTGGCGTCGCTAAATTGATCTGAAGAGACACGACGGCCCTGAAAAACGGTTACAATGGCGCGTTAGCAACGCGACAGCGTTGTGGTTGCATCATTTCAGGAGGAGCGATGTCTCAGGTTCAGAGCGGCATTTTGCCGGAACATTGCCGCGCGGCGATTTGGATTGAAGCCAATGTCAAAGGGGACGTTAACGCCCTGCGCGAAGCGAGCAAAATTTTTGTCGATAAAGTGGCCACCTTTCAGGCTAAATTCCCTGACGCCAAACTCGGTGCCGTGGTGGCGTTCGGCAATAACGTCTGGCGTCAGCTGAGCGGCGGCGAAGGGGCGGAAGAGTTAAAAGATTTTCCGGTCTACGGCAAAGGGCTGGCGCCGTCCACCCAGTATGACCTGCTGATTCATATTTTATCCGCCCGCCATGAAGTGAACTTCTCGGTGGCGCAGGCCGCGCTGGCCGCCTTTGGCGACGCTATCGAGGTGAAAGAAGAGATCCACGGCTTCCGCTGGGTGGAAGAGCGTGACCTCAGCGGCTTCGTCGACGGCACCGAAAACCCGGCGGGGGAAGAAACCCGTCGTGAAGTGGCGGTGATCAAAGACGGCGTGGACGCGGGCGGCAGCTACGTGTTCGTCCAGCGCTGGGAGCATAATCTCAAACAGCTGAACCGCATGAGCGTGCCGGATCAGGAGATGATGATCGGCCGCACCAAGGAAGCCAATGAAGAGATCGATGGCGACGAACGTCCGGTCACGTCGCACCTGAGCCGCGTTGACTTAAAAGAAGATGGCAAAGGGCTGAAAATTGTTCGCCAGAGCCTGCCGTATGGCACCGCCAGCGGTACCCATGGCCTCTATTTTTGCGCTTACTGCGCGCGTCTGTACAACATCGAGCAGCAGCTGCTGAGCATGTTCGGCGATACCGACGGCAAACGCGACGCGATGCTGCGCTTCACCAAACCAGTGACCGGCGGCTATTACTTCGCGCCGTCGCTTGAGCGTATTCAGGCGCTGTAATGTTGCCCCTCACCCTAACCCTCTCCCCAAAGGGGAGAGGGGACGGTACGGTGCGGTTATGGAATCTGCGTGTGGACTCTCTTTCTCCCTCTCGCTGAGGGAGAGGGAATCGTTCGGTGCGGTTATGGAATCTGCGTGCGGACTCTCTTTCTCCCTCTCCCTCAGGGAGAGGGGCGGGGTGAGGGCATTGGCGACTCAAGCGCTTCAAGTATCCTCTCCATCACCGCCTCTTCATACTCTTCAAACTCATTATTCCAGAAGCGTAAAACCCGCCATCCCTGACTCTGTAGCCAGCGGGTGCGGCGAACATCGTAGACGCGTCTCTGATCGTGTTGACCGCCGTCAAGTTCAATCGCCAGCCGTGTTGCGCAGCAGGCAAAATCGAGAATATAGGGGCCAACGGGATGCTGGCGGCGAAACTTATAGCAAGCAAAACGGCGGTTGCGCAGTAAGTACCATAGTCGACGTTCTGTTGGCGTTAAGCTACGTCTGAGCTGACGAGCAAATATCTGTGTGTTTTTCATATAAACACAGTGCGCGCCTGGCTGCCGTTTGTCACAATGACACGTCTAATCTGCGAGCCGCTTTCAGCTAAGCTTTGCCAGGTGCTTATTCCCTTTTCGACTTCCAAATCGCCAAACGGTATATAAAACCGTTACTCCTTTCGTACCCGTTATAAATATGATGATCATCAGTAAATGATCATTTTTGATAAGGGTGCGCAATGGCCGTTAAATCACTGAAAAAAGGATATCTGGCGCTGGCGGCTTCCCTGCTGCTGGTGGCGCAGGCGCAGGCGACGGAGCTGCTGAACAGCTCCTATGATGTCTCCCGCGAGCTGTTTGCCGCCCTTAACCCGCCTTTTGAGCAGCAGTGGGCGAAGGACAATGGTGGAGACAAGCTGACCATCAAGCAGTCGCACGCCGGTTCTTCCAAGCAGGCGCTGGCGATCCTGCAGGGCCTGAAGGCGGACGTGGTGACCTACAACCAGGTGACGGACGTGCAGATCCTGCATGACAAAGGCAACCTGATCCCGGCCGACTGGCAAAGCCGCCTGCCAAACAACAGCTCGCCGTTCTATTCGACGATGGGCTTCCTGGTGCGCAAAGGCAACCCGAAAAACATTCATGACTGGAACGACCTGGTCCGCTCTGACGTTAAGCTGATCTTCCCGAACCCGAAAACCTCGGGCAACGCGCGGTACACCTACCTGGCGGCCTGGGGCGCGGCGGATAAAGCCGACGGTGGCGATAAAGCCAAAACCGAACAGTTTATGACCCAGTTCCTGAAGAACGTCGAAGTCTTCGACACCGGCGGACGCGGGGCGACCACTACCTTCGCCGAGCGCGGCCTGGGCGATGTGCTGATCAGTTTCGAGTCGGAAGTGAACAATATTCGCAAGCAGTATGAGGCGCAGGGATTTGAAGTGGTGATCCCGAAAACCAACATTCTGGCGGAGTTCCCGGTGGCCTGGGTGGATAAAAACGTCAAAGCCAACGGCACGGAAAAGGCGGCGAAAGCCTATCTGAACTGGCTCTACAGCCCGCAGGCGCAGACCATCATTACCGACTACTACTATCGGGTAAACAACCCGAAAGTGATGGATTCGCTGAAGGATAAATTCCCGCAGACCGAACTGTTCCGCGTGGAGGACAAGTTTGGCTCCTGGCCTGAGGTGATGAAAACCCACTTCGCCAGCGGCGGCGAACTGGACAAACTGCTGGCGGCGGGGCGTAAGTAATGTTTGCTGTGTCGTCCAAGCGCGTGCTGCCGGGCTTTACCCTGAGCCTCGGCACCAGCCTGCTGTTTGTCTGTCTGATTCTGTTATTACCGCTCAGCGCGCTGGTGATGCAGCTGGCGCAGATGAGCTGGGCGCAGTACTGGGATGTGATCACCAACCCGCAGGTGGTGGCGGCCTATAAGGTGACGCTGCTGTCGGCGTTCGTGGCCTCGATTTTTAACGGCGTCTTCGGTCTGCTGATGGCGTGGATACTAACCCGCTATCGTTTTCCGGGCCGCACGCTGCTGGATGCCTTAATGGACCTGCCGTTTGCGCTGCCGACGGCGGTAGCCGGCCTGACCCTGGCCTCGCTGTTTTCGGTAAACGGCATTTACGGGGAATGGCTGGCGAAGTTCGATATTAAAGTGACCTATACCTGGCTCGGTATCGCCGTGGCGATGGCTTTCACCAGCATCCCGTTCGTGGTGCGTACCGTGCAGCCGGTGCTGGAAGAGCTGGGACCGGAATATGAAGAGGCAGCGGAAACGCTGGGTGCCACGCGCTGGCAGAGTTTTCGCAAGGTGGTCCTGCCGGAGCTGTCGCCGGCGCTGCTGGCGGGCATCGCCTTGTCGTTTACCCGCAGCCTCGGCGAATTCGGCGCGGTGATTTTTATCGCCGGCAACATCGCGTGGAAGACGGAAGTGACGTCGCTGATGATCTTTATTCGTCTGCAGGAGTTTGACTATCCGGCGGCGAGCGCCATCGCCTCAGTGATCCTGGCCGCCTCGCTGCTGCTGTTGTTTTCCATCAATACCCTGCAGAGTCGCTTTGGTCGACGCGTGGTAGGTCACTAATGGCGGAAGTTACTCAATTGAAACGCTACGACGCGCCCCGCATCAACTGGGGCAAATGGTTTCTGATTGGCGTCGGGATGCTGGTTTCCGCCTTCATCCTTGTGGTGCCGATGCTCTACATCTTCATCCAGGCCTTCAGCAAAGGGTTAATGCCGGTGCTGGAAAACCTGGCGAACCCGGACATGCTGCACGCCATCTGGCTGACGGTGATGATCGCCTTGATTACCGTGCCGGTGAACCTGGTGTTCGGGACCTTGCTGGCCTGGCTGGTCACGCGCTTTACGTTCCCGGGACGCCAGCTGCTGTTGACGATGCTGGATATCCCGTTCGCCGTCTCGCCAGTGGTCGCGGGTCTGGTTTATCTGCTGTTCTACGGCTCTAACGGTCCGCTGGGCGGCTGGCTTGATGCACATAATCTGCAAATCATGTTCGCCTGGCCGGGCATGGTGCTGGCGACGATCTTTGTCACCTGTCCGTTTGTGGTGCGTGAGCTGGTGCCGGTGATGATGAGTCAGGGCAGCCATGAAGATGAGGCGGCGGTATTGCTGGGGGCTTCCGGATGGCAGATGTTCCGCCGGGTGACGTTGCCCAATATTCGCTGGGCGCTGCTGTACGGCGTGGTGTTGACCAACGCCCGCGCCATCGGCGAATTCGGCGCGGTATCGGTGGTCTCCGGTTCGATCCGCGGAGAAACGCTGTCGCTGCCGCTGCAAATTGAATTACTGGAGCAGGATTACAACACCGTCGGCTCGTTTACCGCCGCGGCCCTGCTGACGTTAATGGCTATTCTGACCCTGTTTTTAAAGAGTATGTTGCAATGGCGTCTGGCCAACCAGGAAAAACGCGCGCAACAGGAGGGAAATCATGAGCATTGAGATTGCCAATATTAAGAAATCGTTTGGTCGCACCCAGGTGCTGAATGATATCTCGCTGGATATCCCTTCCGGACAAATGGTCGCGCTGCTGGGGCCTTCCGGCTCCGGGAAAACTACCCTGCTGCGGATTATCGCCGGGCTGGAGCATCAGACCAGCGGTCATATCCGCTTCCACGGCACCGACGTCAGCCGGATGCACGCCCGCGACCGTAAAGTGGGCTTCGTCTTCCAGCACTATGCGCTGTTCCGCCATATGACGGTGTTCGATAACATCGCTTTTGGCCTGACCGTGCTGCCGCGCCGTGAACGACCCAATGCGGCGGCGATTAAAGCCAAAGTGACCAAACTGCTGGAGATGGTGCAGCTGGCTCACCTGGCGGATCGCTATCCGGCGCAGCTGTCCGGTGGTCAGAAGCAGCGCGTGGCGCTGGCGCGCGCCCTGGCGGTAGAGCCGCAAATTCTGCTGCTGGATGAACCTTTCGGCGCGCTGGATGCGCAGGTGCGTAAAGAGCTGCGCCGCTGGCTGCGTCAGCTGCATGAAGAGCTAAAATTTACCAGCGTGTTCGTCACCCACGATCAGGAAGAGGCGATGGAAGTTGCCGACCGGGTGGTGGTGATGAGCCAGGGCAACATCGAACAAGCCGATGCGCCTGAACGCGTGTGGCGTGAGCCGTCCACCCGCTTCGTGCTGGAGTTCATGGGGGAAGTGAATCGTCTGCAGGGGGTTATCCGCGGCGGACAGTTCCACGTTGGCGCCCACCGCTGGCCGTTAGGCTATACCCCGGCATACCAGGGGCCGGTGGATCTGTTCCTGCGTCCGTGGGAAGTGGACATCAGCCGCCGAACCAGCCTGGATTCGCCGCTGCCGGTGCAGGTCCTGGAGGCCAGTCCGAAAGGACACTACACCCAATTAGTCGTCCAGCCTCTGGGGTGGTATGACGAACCGCTGAGCGTGGTGTTAACGGGCGATGAGGCGCCGTCCCGCGGCGAACGGCTGTTCGTCGGGCTGCAAAATGCGCGCCTGTACAACGGTACCGAGCGTATCGAGCCACGCGGCGAGCTTGCTCTGGCGCAGTCGGCCTGATAGCTTAAATCCATGTGCTTTTGCCGGGTGAGGTTGTGCTTACCCGGTCTGAAATTATCACGCGTCTGGTAGGCCGGGTAAGCGAAGCGCCGCCCGGCTTTTTTATTGAGTAAACATCGTGAATACACTCGAACACACCATCGGCAATACCCCGCTGGTCAAACTTCAGCGTCTCGGACCGGACAACGGCAGCGAAATCTGGGTCAAACTCGAAGGCAATAATCCGGCCGGTTCGGTGAAAGATCGCGCTGCGCTGTCGATGATCGTCGAAGCGGAAAAGCGCGGCGAAATTCAGCCCGGCGACGTGCTGATCGAAGCGACCAGCGGCAACACCGGTATCGCGCTGGCGATGATCGCCGCGCTGAAAGGCTACCGGATGAAGCTGCTGATGCCCGACAACATGAGCCAGGAGCGCCGGGCCGCGATGCGCGCCTACGGCGCCGAGCTGATCCTGGTCACCAAAGAGCAGGGGATGGAGGGGGCTCGCGACCTGGCCCTCGAGATGGCTCAGCGCGGGGAGGGCAAACTGCTCGATCAGTTTAACAACCCGGACAACCCCTACGCCCACTACACCACAACCGGGCCGGAAATCTGGCAGCAGACCGCAGGGCGTATCACCCACTTTGTCTCCAGTATGGGGACCACCGGCACCATTACCGGCGTGTCACGATTTCTGCGCGAACAGAGTAAACTGGTGACCATTGTCGGCCTGCAGCCGGAGGAGGGCAGCAGTATTCCCGGGATCCGCCGCTGGCCGGCAGAGTATATGCCGGGGATCTTTAACGCTTCGCTGGTGGATGCGGTGCTGGATATTCATCAGCAGGATGCCGAGAACACCATGCGTCAGCTGGCGGTGCGGGAAGGCATTTTCTGCGGCGTCAGCTCTGGCGGCGCGGTAGCCGGGGCGTTACGTATCGCCCGCGAAAATCCAGGCGCGGTGGTGGTGGCGATCGTCTGCGATCGCGGCGATCGCTACCTCTCCACCGGCGTGTTCGGCGAGGAACACTTTAGCCAGGGAGCGGGTATTTAATCATCGAGCAGGTCGGTGCCGTAGGAGTTATCGACCGTGCACAACCAGCGCTCCCCCTGCTTCTGAAAGACATAGGTTGCGCGTCGCGTAACCTGTGTTGTTCCCTGTGCCGTCGGGATATCCAGCCGGGTCTCCATTATCACCAGCGCATTGCCGCCGCCCTCAATGACCTCCATTTTCCCCTGGGTCACTATCAGCCGGTGCTGGAAATAGTCGGCAATGGCGATAAACGCTTTGCGGATATTCTCTTTCCCTCTGACCACCATGCCCGGTTTGACGACCAGCGCGGCGTCTTCCGCGTAATAGCCCATCAGGGTATCGTAATCTTCCTGCGAGATAGCGCGGTCGCAGGCTTCGATGACTGCTTTTAGGGTCAGGTCAATGTGATGCATCTCTGGTGCTCCTTATTGTGAGCGATGTGTCCGCCACCGTGAGCGTTTCATCCGTTTCGACGATCCGGGCATGCAGGTAAGACTACGCCTGTTTTCGTTTATTTTTACAGTAACTTGTCGGCAGTAGCTACCACTCCCCGATGTGTTCGACGCACTGCCTGCGTCAGGGAGCGTCTAAGACCTGGGCTATATCGGCCGCCAGGCGGGCAATCTCATCGTCATTCAGGCGGCCCAGCGACAGGCGTAGCCCGTGGGAGGGCGTACGAATGCCAAACACCTCCCCCTCGCGGACCAGCCAGCCGGCGCGGGCCAGCCGTAAGGCGTAGGGCTGGCTCGCCGTTGGCAGCGGCAGCCAGAAATTAAGGCCGTCGCCAGGCGTAGCATGGCTGTAGCCGTGCCGGGCTAGCGCTGCCGCCAGTTTCTCATTCTGCTGGCGATAGTGACGGCGGGTCTCCGTCATCGAGGCGATAAATGCCTCATCGGTGAGACAGGCCAGCGTCAGATCCTGCAGCAGATGGCTGACCCACTGGCTGCCGGCGTTAAGCCGCAGGCGCAGCGCCGAGGAGGTGTCGATATCGCTGGCAATAAAGGCCAGCCGCAGGTCGGGCCCGAGGGTTTTTGACATCGAACGCACCACCGCCCAGCGCTGGGTGCTCGCGGGCAGAGGAGAAAACCAGGGCGTAGCCGACAGCAGGGCAAAATGGTCATCGACGATCGCCAGCACCTGCGGATAACGGACCAGCACCTCCCGCAGGGCATGCGCCCGGGTTTCCGTCAGGCTACAGCCGGTAGGATTGTGCGCGCGCGGGGTTAAGATCACCGCCCGCGCGCCGTTGCGTAACGCCTCCTCCAGCCCGACAGGATCCATCCCCTCGGCATCCACCGCCACCGGGCAGGGGGTAAAGCCAGCGTAACGCACCATATTGATGCTGCTAAGAAAACAGGGATCTTCAACCACCACGCCGTCGCCGGGGAGCAGCAAGGCGCACAGCAGACGCTCCAGCGCGTCAATCGCCCCGCTGGCGAGGTTCAGGGCAAAGGGAACGGTTATCTCCCCGGAAAACCATGCCTCAGCCCATTCGCCAAGCCGCGGCTCGATGGGGGCATCGCCATACAGGTGGGGCGTGCGGGCAATTTGGCCCAGATAGCGTGCTAAATCAGGCAGCCTGGCGGGGTCCGGATTGCCGCTGGAGAGATCGTTCAGCGGCGTCGTGGGGTCACCGCCCTCCAGCGCCGGCAGCGGATCCCGTGCTTTGATGGCCGTGCCGTTTCGTCCCTGGCTCACGGCCAGACCAGATGTCACCAGCCGTTTATAGGCGGCGGCGACGGTATTGCGATTCACCGCCAGCTGGCTGGCGAGCTCGCGTACCGGCGGCAGAACCTCTCCGGGCTGCAAGCCACCGCTCTGCACCAGATGGCGGATATGATCGAAGATATCGCTGGCGGTTTTTCCGGCAAACATTATTGACCTATGACAAAATGAAATTTAGCATAGGACGAATCATAATCAGAGCGTGACCCGCTGTCCAGCGGGGGGAGAAAAGATGGGCCAGCAAGATGACATACAATCAGTGCTCTTTCACGACAAAAGCCGGGCGTCGGAAGTCGATATCGTCGCCGTGCAGTCGCAGGTAGTTTACGGCAGCGTCGGCAACAGCATCGCGGTACCGGCGATTAAACAGCACGGTTTGCGCGTGCTGGCGGTGCCGACGGTGCTGTTCAGCAATACGCCCCATTATGAGACGTTCTATGGCGGCATTATCCCGGAGGAGTGGTTTGTCGGGTACCTGCAGGCGCTTGAGGAGCGCGACGCGTTGCGCGAACTGCGTGCGGTGACCACCGGCTATATGGGCAACGCCGTGCAAATTGAACGCCTGGCGCAGTGGCTGACGCGGGTCCGTGACCGCCATCCCGATCTCTGTATTCTGGTGGATCCGGTGATTGGCGATGTCGACAGCGGCATCTACGTCAAGGCCGAGATCCCGGACGCCTATCGTCAGCACCTGCTGCCGCTGGCGCAAGGGATCACCCCTAATCTGTTTGAGCTGGAGACGCTGAGCGGCCGGCGCTGTCGCAATCAGCAGGAGGCGGTCGCCGCGGCGCGAAGCCTGCTGTCGGACAGGCTCAAGTGGGTGGTGATCACCAGCGCGCCAGGAGAGGCCGCTTCGACAATCAATGTGCTGGTGGTGACGGCCGATGCAGTGCAGGTGGTGGTTCACCCGCGGGTGGAGACGGACTTGAAGGGTACCGGCGATCTGTTTTGCGCTGAGCTGGTGAGCGGGTTGCTTTCGGGCCTGGCGCTGGGAGCAGCGACGGAAGCAGCCGCCCAGCGCGTGCTGGAGGTGATGAACTGGACTGCCGCGCAGGGGTGTGACGAACTGATCCTGCCGCCGCTGGAGCAACACAGATGAAAAGCTATCGGTTAGTGATCCGTCAGCAGGGACGCATTGTTGGTCATTTTGATACCACAGGGGAGGCGGCGCTGGAGGATGCCTGCGTGGCGCGGTCGCTGTTCGGCCTGGCCGGTGGATATCAGTGCGAACTGCTGGTCTCTGACGGCGAGCGGCGCATTCTGGAGAGCACCCCGGAAGGATTGCGTCTCTTATCTCGCGAAAAATGCTATCAGCCGGTGACCCACGCGATATAAAAAAATGGCGCCTTTCGGCGCCATTTCTATGCAGCAATCATTACTTCTTGATGCGGATTACCGGGGTTTCACCCACGGTCACGCTACCGGACAGTTTGATCAGCTCTTTGATCTCGTCCATGTTGGAGATAACCACCGGAGTCAGGGTAGACTTGGCTTTCTCTTCCAGCAGCGGCAGATCGAATTCGATAACCGGGTCGCCGACTTTCACGCGCTGGCCTTCTTCAGCGATACGCTTGAAGCCTTCGCCTTTCAGTTCAACGGTATCAATACCGAAGTGAACGAACAGCTCGATGCCGCTATCAGATTCAATAGAGAACGCATGGTTGGTTTCGAAAATTTTACCAATGGTACCGTCTACCGGCGCGACCATTTTGTTGCCGGTCGGTTTGATGGCAATCCCATCGCCCACAATTTTTTCCGCAAAAACCACATCCGGCACGTCTTCAATGTTGACGATCTCACCGGAGAGGGGAGCAACAATCTCAATAGTTCCGGTGTCTTTCTTGTCATCAGAAACCAGAGATTTCAATTTATCAAACAAACCCATGATCTTCTCCTAAGCAGTAATTTGGGCCGCGCATCTCGTGGATTAGCAGATTGTTTTTTCTTCAATGAACTTGTTAACCAGCGTCATTAACTCGTCCGTTGTCGGTTGAGCAAGAGCCTGCTCTGCTAATACTTTCGCATCTTCGAAGTTCGTGTTACGAATAATCTTCTTGATGCGCGGGATGGAAATGGCGCTCATAGAGAATTCGTCCAGCCCCATACCCAGCAACAGAAGTGTAGCACGTTCATCGCCCGCAAGCTCACCGCACATGCCAGTCCATTTACCTTCAGCGTGAGAAGCATCAATAACTTGCTTAATCAGATTCAGTACAGACGGTGACATCGGCTGGTAAAGATGTGAAATCATATCATTACCACGGTCAACTGCCAGAGTATATTGCGTTAAATCATTGGTGCCGATACTAAAGAAATCAACTTCTTTGGCCAGATGACGAGCAATGGTCGCCGCAGCCGGTGTTTCCACCATCACGCCGATCTCAATGGATTCGTCAAATGCTTTACCTTCGTCACGCAGTTCCTGTTTGTAGATTTCGATCTCTTTCTTCAGCGCACGCACTTCTTCAACAGAGATGATCATCGGGAACATAATGCGCAGCTTACCGAAAGCGGAGGCACGCAGGATGGCGCGAACCTGATCGCGGAGGATCTCTTTACGATCCATGGCGATACGCACGGCACGCCAGCCGAGGAACGGGTTCTCTTCTTTCGGGAAGTTCATGTACGGCAGCTCTTTGTCGCCGCCGATGTCCATGGTACGCACGATAACGGCCTGAGAGCCACAGGCTTCAGCCACCGCTTTATAAGCCGCAAACTGCTCTTCTTCGGTTGGCAGCGCGTCGCGATCCATGAACAGGAATTCAGTACGATACAGGCCTACGCCTTCGGCGCCGTTGCGCTCAGCACCTTCGACGTCGCGAACGGTACCGATGTTGGCGCACACTTCAACCTGATGGCCGTCGAGAGTAATCGCCGGCAGATCTTTCAGTTTCGCCAGTTCGGCTTTTTCTTCCGCAACCTGAGCCTGCAGATTACGCAGCGCTTCAATTTGCTCGTTAGACGGGTTGATCAGAACCTGGTTGTTCACCGCGTCGAGAATCAGATAGTCGCCGTTTTTCACCTGCGCCGTGATGCTGCCGGTGCCCACGATGGCCGGCAGTTCCAGGGAACGTGCCATGATGGAGGTGTGGGAGGTACGGCCGCCCGCGTCGGTGATGAAACCCAGCACTTTTTTCAGGTTCAGCTGTGCGGTTTCAGACGGGGTCAGATCGGCGGCGACGAGGATGACTTCATCCTGAATCGCGCTCAGATCGATGATAGCCAGACCAAGGATGTTGCGCAGCAGGCGCTTACCGATATCACGTACGTCAGCCGCACGTTCTTTCAGGTATTCATCGTCCAGCTCTTCCAGGGCAGTGGCCTGACCGTCGATAACTTCATTGGCTGCCGCGTCGGCAGTCATGTGCTTATCTTTAATCAGGGCTATGATTTCCTGCTCAAGCTCCTCATCTTCCAGCAGCATAATATGCCCTTCGAAGATGGCTTCTTTTTCTTCACCGAAAGTTTCACCAGCTTTGGTTTTGATGACCTCCAGCTGGGCGGAGGCCTTGGCGCGGCCGCTCAGGAAACGTTCGACTTCCTGATCAACCTTATCGGCAGAAATTTTCTTCCGGTCGATGACAATTTCATCTTCCTTCAGCAGCAGTGCTTTGCCGAAGGCGATACCCGGGGATGCTAAAATGCCTGAAATCATAACCCTACCTTACTTGTGACTGATATGAAAAAGAACCCGTGAACTTACTCGAGTTCAGCCATCAGTTTAACCAGATGCTCAACAGCTTTCTGCTCATCTTCGCCTTCCGCGGAGAGGGTCACTACGGTGCCCTGGGTCAGGCCCAGAGTCTGCAGTTTGAACAGGCTTTTGGCGCTGGCGCTTTTGCCGTTGGAGGTTACAGTGATCTCAGAAGTGAAGCCTTTAGCTTCTTTAACAAACTGAGCAGCAGGGCGGGTGTGCAGACCGTTCGGAGCGGTAATGGTAACTTCTTGCTGGAACATTATATTTCCCCAACTTATAGGTTTAGTGTTGTGGACCTAAAGTCTAGTCTAACGACTCGACTTTAGCCTGTATTGTTAGCGCCGGCGTTACGTTTCCGGCCTTGGCGTCGGCAGCGCCTGGCGCTGCGAAGACCTGCGGGCCATTGACGTCTAGCACGTCATTAAACATTATGCCGCGAAAGGAAGACTTGAACCAAATCATAAAATCGATTCAGCTGGCGGAAATCCTCTTCTGAATAATTTCGCGCATCAAAATAAATGTGCTGGTTAAATACCAGACCCTACGAGGTGAATCAATGCCAGGAGGGGTAAAACTTTGACGTATGCCACAAAAAAGCACCTGAAAAGGTGCTTTTTTACACATTATTTACAAGCTGGCACTACTGTTGCAGTTCTTTCTCGGTGAAGAGATCGGCAAACAGCGCGGTGCTTAAATAACGCTCACCCGAGGAAGGCAGGATAACCACAATATTCTTATTGGTAAAGGCCTCATCTTCCTGCAGCTTCAGCGCCGCGGCAACGGCGGCCCCGGAAGAGATACCCGCCAGGATGCCTTCTTCTTCCATCAGGCGGCGTGCGGTGGAGATCGCTTCATCATTGGTGATGCCGATTACTTTGTCCACCAGCTTCAGATCCAGGTTGCCAGGAATGAAGCCGGCACCGATGCCCTGAATTTTGTGCGGGCCCGGCTTGAGCTCTTCACCCGCCAGCGCCTGGGAGATGACCGGCGAATCGGTCGGTTCAACCGCGACGGTGATCAGATCTTTTTTGCCCTTGGTGTTTTTAATGTAGCGGCTGACGCCGGTCAGCGTACCGCCGGTACCGACGCCGGAGATGAAGACATCCACCTGACCGTCGGTGTCTTCCCAGATTTCCGGACCGGTGGTCTTTTCGTGGATTTCCGGGTTAGCCGGGTTGCTGAACTGCTGCAGCAGCAGGAATTTTTCCGGGTTGCTGGCGACAATCTCTTCCGCTTTCTGAATGGCGCCTTTCATGCCTTTGGCGCCTTCGGTCAGCACCAGGTTGGCGCCCAGCGCTTTCAGAAGCTTACGACGCTCAATGCTCATGGTTTCCGGCATGGTTAGCGTTAGCTTGTAGCCGCGTGCCGCCGCCACGTAGGCGAGGGCGATACCGGTGTTGCCGCTGGTCGGTTCGACCAGTTCCACGCCAGGTTTCAGCACGCCGCGCTTTTCAGCATCCCAGATCATATTGGCGCCGATACGGCATTTTACGCTAAAGCTCGGGTTACGAGATTCTACCTTTGCCAGGATACGGCCGTTACCAATGCGGTTCAGTCGTACCAGCGGCGTATGACCGATAGTCAGGGAGTTGTCTTCAAAAATCTTACTCATGGCCCGTCCTTAACTGTATGAAATTTGGGGGTACGGCATCAGCATACCCGCTTAAAGAATATGCGGAAGTAAGGATTTAGCATATCTATATGCGTAAGGGAAATAATGATGAGCAAGAAGGAATAAGCGGAGATATAAGGAGCGGCGCTCGCCGCTCCCCGGGGGAGGTGTGACGACTACTTCCAGCTGGCGTGTCTGTCGCGATAGCAATCGACCCACATGGCGGTGGCGCCGCAGATAGCCACCGGGAGGATCACCAGGTTTAACACCGGGATCATGGTGAACAGGCTGGTGAGCGCGCCAAACTGCATATTCATCACCTTGCGGCTGCGCAGCGCTTCGCGCATGGTCCTGAAGGGGACCTTGTGGTTATCGAAGGGGTAATCGCAGTATTGAATCGCCAGCATCCATGCGCTGAACAGGAACCAGAGTACCGGAGCCACCGTCTGGCCAACGCCGGGTATAAAGTAGAGCAGCAACAGCACGATGGCGCGGGGCAGGTACCATGCCAGCTTCTGCCACTCACGCTTCATGATGCGTGGAATATCCTTCATGATGCCAAAGACGCCGACGTCCGGCGGGGTGGCGCCAGTCAGACGCGCTTCCAGCTGTTCCGCCAGCAGGCCGCTGAACGGGGCGGCAATCCAGTTGGCAATAGTAGAAAAGAAGTAGCCAAACACCAGCAGGATCGACAGCACCACCACCGGCCACAGCAGGTAGTTCAGCCACTGCAGCCAGTCAGGTACATGGCTCATCAGCGAAGGGATCCAGCTGTCGAGACGGGTAAACAGCCACCAGAAAGCACCGCCCATCAGCAGCACGTTAACCAGTAAAGGCAGGAAGACATAACGACGTATGCCCGGCAGCCCGATGAGTTTCCAGCCCTGCGAAAAATAGTGTACGCCGCTACGCGGGGTCGGTGCGGATGATGAAACCATAGCCAGGCATTGCTCCTTTTTTAACATCCAGTGTGAATGCTCGCTTATTTTATCGGGTCGTCAGACAATAACCAGTTAGGAAATGTTCGAAAAAACAGCAAAAAGCACGATTTAGTTCATCTTTATGTGGTGAAAGCGACCGACGCACTTGCACTTGAGGTAATCGGCAAATACTCTTAGTGAGTAAATGTTTGCCGTGGTGGCAAGGTGTTAGAACAACAGAGAATATAATGATGCAGGATTTGCGTCTGATATTAATCATTGTTGGCGCGATCGCCATAATCGCTTTACTGGTACATGGTTTCTGGACCAGCCGTAAAGAACGTTCTTCGATGTTTCGCGATCGCCCACTGAAACGTATGAAGTCGCGCGACGATGAGTCGGAAAACGACGACTTTGATGATAATGTTGAAGGCGTAGGTGAAGTCCGCGTTCATCCGGTGACTCACGCTCCGCACGGCGCGCATGGGGAGCATGAAGCCCCTCGTCAGGCGCCGCAGCACCAGTACCAGCCGCCTTACGAGCGCCAGATGCAGCAGCCTGTGCGTCCTGAGGAACCGGTTCGTCAGGCGCCGCCGCCGCGCCAGGCCCCGGTACAACCGCAGGGACAACCGTCTGCGCCGCATGCGGCTCCACAGCCGGGCTGGCAACAGCCGCAACCCGCGCAGCCGCCCGTGCAACCGCAACACCAGCCGCAGCCTGTTGTGCAACAGCCTGTCGCGCCGCAGCCGGTGACCCCGACCGTCGCCCAGCCGCAGCCGGCCGCTCCGCAGCAGCCTGCGCCACAGCCTGTTGCCGCGCCGCAGCCCGCGGTGGCTGAACCGCAGCCGACAGAGCCGCAGCAGCCTGCAGCGCCGCAGCCGAAAGAGCGTAAAGAGACGGTCATCGTGATGAACGTCGCCGCGCACCATGGCGCGCAGCTTAACGGCGAGGTGCTTATCAATAGCATCCAGCAGGCTGGCTTCAAGTTTGGTGAAATGAATATTTTCCACCGCCATCTGAGCCCGGACGGCAGCGGCCCGGTGCTGTTCAGCCTGGCCAACATGGTGAAGCCGGGGACCTTCAATCCGGACAGCATGGCGGATATGATGACCCCTGGGGTGACTATCTTTATGCAGGTCCCTTCCTACGGTGATGAACTGCAGAACTTCAAGCTGATGCTGCAGTCTGCGCAGTATATCGCCGATGAAGTGGGCGGCGTGGTGCTTGACGATCAGCGTCGCATGATGACGCCGCAAAAACTGCGTGAATACCAGGATCGTATTCGCGAAGTGAAAGACGCGAACGCCTGACGTCCCGCGTTATCTCAACTCCTTCTCAACCCCCGCCTGTCGGGGGTTTTTTATCATTGATGGTGTGATATGGAACCGATCGAACAACAACTGACTGAACTGCGAACCACGCTTCGCCATCATGAATACCTGTACCACGTTATGGACGCGCCGGAAGTGCCCGATGCGGAGTATGACCGGCTGATGCGCGAGCTGCGCGAGCTGGAGAGCCAGCATCCGGAGCTGATTACCCCGGATTCGCCGACTCAGCGCGTGGGGGCGGCGCCACTGACCGCCTTCAGCCAGATCCGCCATGAAGTGCCGATGCTGTCACTGGACAACGTGTTTGACGAAGAGAGCTTTCTGGCCTTCAACAAGCGGGTGCTGGATCGCCTGAAAAGCACTGACCCGCTCATCTACTGCTGCGAGCTGAAGCTCGACGGCCTTGCGGTGAGCATTCTCTACGAAAACGGCGTGCTGGTGCAGGCGGCGACCCGCGGCGACGGCACCACCGGCGAGGATATTACCTCTAACGTGCGAACCATCCGCACCATCCCGCTCAGGCTGCATGGCGATAATATCCCCGCACGCCTGGAGGTGCGCGGGGAAGTGTTCCTCCCGCAGGCCGGGTTCGAAAAAATCAATGAAGAAGCTCGCCGCACCGGCGGAAAAGTGTTTGCTAACCCGCGCAATGCGGCGGCGGGCTCGTTGCGCCAGCTGGACCCGCGCATCACCGCGAAGCGACCGCTTACTTTCTTCTGCTACGGCGTTGGGGTGCTGGAGGGCGGTGAGCTGCCGGCCAGCCACTCGGCCCGTTTACAGCAGTTTAAAGCATGGGGATTACCGGTGAGCGATCGCGTCACTCTTTGCCATACCCCCGAGGAAGTGCTCACTTACTATCGTAAAGTCGAGGAAGATCGTCCCCATCTGGGCTTTGACATTGATGGCGTGGTGATCAAAGTCGATTCGCTGGCGCTGCAGGAACAGCTGGGTTTCGTCGCCCGCGCGCCGCGCTGGGCCGTGGCCTTTAAGTTCCCGGCCCAGGAGCAGATGACTTTCGTCCGGGACGTGGAGTTCCAGGTGGGTCGCACCGGGGCGATTACGCCGGTGGCGCGCCTGGAGCCGGTCCATGTCGCCGGCGTGCTGGTGAGCAATGCCACTTTGCATAACGCCGATGAGATTGAACGCTTAGGCTTGAAAATCGGCGACAAGGTGGTGATTCGCCGGGCAGGCGACGTGATCCCTCAGGTGGTCAACGTGGTGCTTTCCGAACGTCCGGCAGATGCCCGGGATGTTGAATTCCCGACCCACTGCCCGGTCTGTCAGTCAGACGTTGAGCGAGTGGAAGGCGAGGCGGTAGCCCGCTGTACCGGCGGCCTTATCTGCGGCGCGCAGCGCAAAGAGTCGCTCAAACACTTTGTCTCCCGTCGCGCGCTGGACGTTGACGGCATGGGCGATAAGATCATCGACCAGCTGGTGGAGAAAGAGTACGTCCATACCCCGGCGGATCTGTTCCGGCTGACCGCAGGGAAACTGACCGGGCTGGATAGGATGGGGCCGAAGTCCGCGCAAAACGTGGTCAACGCTCTCGAGAAAGCCAAAGAGACAACCTTCGCGCGTTTCCTCTACGCCTTGGGCATTCGCGAGGTAGGAGAAGCCACGGCGGCAGGCCTGGCGGCGCATTTTGGCACCCTCGAAGCCCTGGAGCAGGCTTCCATTGAGGAGCTGCAGAAGGTCCCTGATGTCGGCATCGTCGTCGCCACACATACTTTCAACTTCTTTGCCGAAGAGAGCAACCGCGATGTCATCGCGCAGCTGCTGGCGGAAGGGGTTCACTGGCCGGCGCCGGTGGTGGTGAAGGCGGAAGAGATTGACAGCCCGTTTGCAGGCAAAACCGTCGTCCTGACCGGCAGCCTCAGTCAGTTGTCGCGGGATGATGCCAAAGCGCGTCTGGTGGCGCTGGGGGCGAAGGTGGCGGGCAGCGTGTCGAAGAAAACCGATCTGGTGATTGCAGGCGAAGCGGCGGGTTCTAAGCTGGCGAAAGCGCAGGAGCTCGGCATCGAGGTGATTGACGAAGCCGAAATGATGCGCCTGTTGGGAGAATAACGTGGATAAAGCGCAGCTGGTCGAGATCGCCAATACCGAGATGCCGTTCGGTAAATACAAGGGGCGTCGTTTAATCGATGTCCCGGAGGAGTATTTATTGTGGTTCGCGCGCAAGGATCAATTCCCTGCCGGCCATCTCGGCGAGCTGATGGCGCTGACCCTGCTGATTAAAAGCGAGGGGCTGAGCGATCTGGTCCAGCCCCTGAAGAAAGCGCGTTAGGCTTTGGCGGCGTTAGTTTTTTCCTGAGCGAGACGCGCATCGGTTTGCCGTTTATAGCGCCGCGCCAGCACCGCGCAGACCATCAGCTGGATTTGATGGAAGATCATCAGCGGCAGCACCATGATGCCGAGGATGGAGGTCGGGAAGAGAATATTGGCCATCGGGATGCCGTTGGCCAGGCTCTTTTTCGAACCGCAGAAGACGATGGTAATTTCATCGGCTTTGTTAAAGCCGCAGCGGCGGGCGACGAACACGTTGACCGCGATGACGATGGCCAGCAGCACCAGGCTGACTACCACGATAAACAGCAGCGATCCCAGGCCCACTTTATGCCAGATCCCGTTCACCACCGCCTCGCTAAAGGCGGAGTAGACCACCAGCAGAATCGAGGTCTGGTCGGTCTTACCAATCCACTTCTTATGCTTCGCCACCCAGTTGCCGATCCACGGCCGCGATAAATGGCCGAGCACGAAAGGCAACAGCAGCTGCAGCATGATCTTTCCGACCTGCTCGAGGCTACCGCCTGCGCCGTGAAGGTTCATCAGGACCCCCACCAGCAGTGGTGAAACAAAGATGCCCAACAGGCTGGAGGCCGAAGCTGAGCAGACCGCCGCCGCGACGTTGCCTCCGGCCAGCGAGGTGAAGGCGATGGCGGATTGCACGGTGGCCGGCAGAATGCACAAATAAATAAAGCCGCTGTAGAGCATCGGATCGACCTTCACCGGCGCCCACCAGGCAAACAGAACCCCCAGCACCGGGAAGAGGATAAAGGTGCTGCACATCACCCACAGATGCAAACGCCAGTGGCTGCCGCCGGCGATAATTGCCTCCCGGGAGAGTTTGGCGCCATGCATAAAGAACAGCAGGGCGATGGCGGCGGTGGTGAGATGTTCAAAGAAGGGGACGAAAGCGCCACGGGCCGGGAAGAATGAGGCCAACAGGACAACGGTGACCAGGGTTGCCGTAAACGGATCGAGAATGCGGAAAAGTTTCATAAACGCTCCTGAAAAGAGATGCGCTATTGTGCTTTTTTTGATTTGAGAAATAAAATTGATTTATTGCATCTATTCATGAATTAAAAAGATGAATTACTCTCTGCGTCAGTTAAAAGTATTCGTTACCGTTGCCCGCGCCAGGAGCTTTAGCCGGGCGGGGGAGATGATTGGCTTAAGCCAGTCGGCCGTCAGCCACAGCGTCAAGGAGCTGGAGCATCAGACCGGAGTCCGTCTCCTTGACCGTACCACCCGGGAGGTGGTCCTCACCGAGGCGGGTCAGCAGCTGGCAGGCAGGCTGGAGCGTTTGCTCGATGAGCTTGCGGTGACGCTGCGCGATGCCGGTCGGGTAGGCCAGCAGCTGAGTGGCACCGTTAAGGTCGCCGCCAGTCAGACGATTTCCGCCCACCTTATTCCGCAGTGTATTGCTCACAGTAATCGACGTTATCCTGATATCGATTTTGTGCTGCACGACCGGCCCCAGCAGTGGGTCCTGGAGAGTATTCGCCAGGGAGAAGTGGATTTTGGCATCGTGATTGATCCGGGCCCGGCGGCCGATCTGCAGTGCGAGGTGGTCCTGGCGGAACCTTTTTTGCTGCTCTGCGGGGAGGATCATCCTTTTGCCAGACTGACTGAAGTGCCGTGGCAGGCGCTACAGAATGAGAGACTGATCCTGCAGGACTATGCTTCCGGCAGCCGTCCGCTGATTGATGCGGCGCTCAGCAGGCTGGCTGTCCGGGCGAACATTGTGCAGGAGATTGGCCATCCGGCAACGCTGTTTCCGATGGTGGAATCGGGAATTGGCATCAGCGTACTGCCGGCGCTGGCGCTGCCGTTACCGCAGGGAAGCCATCTGGCGGTGAAGCGACTGACTCCGGTAATGGAGCGGCAGCTGATGCTGGCATGCCGGAAAAACCGCTCGCTGTCGACCGCCGCCCAGGCGTTATGGGAAATCGTGCGAGAAGAAGGGGGCAATCTCACCGCCGCCAGGGTTGAAGATCCGCTGTATCAGCGTTGATCGCGGTTTATCGCCACGGGGAAGCTCGTGGCCGGGGCTGTGTTCCACGCATAGCAAAAAGGCGCCTTTAGGGCGCCTTTTTACATTGGTGGGTCGTGCAGGATTCGAACCTGCGACCAATTGATTAAAAGTCAACTGCTCTACCAACTGAGCTAACGACCCGAAGTGGTGGGTGATGACGGGATCGAACCGCCGACCCCCTCCTTGTAAGGGAGGTGCTCTCCCAGCTGAGCTAATCACCCACTTCGGTACTTCACATTTTGACAGAAAATTCAGCTGGCGAGAAAGTGGTGGGTGATGACGGGATCGAACCGCCGACCCCCTCCTTGTAAGGGAGGTGCTCTCCCAGCTGAGCTAATCACCCACTTCTCAATTTTCTGTTCTACACGGCGGAGACTACGTTAAGTAGTGGTGGGTGATGACGGGATCGAACCGCCGACCCCCTCCTTGTAAGGGAGGTGCTCTCCCAGCTGAGCTAATCACCCCCGCTGTGTGGAGTCGCATTATAGGGAGAGTTGAAAATGAGTCAACGCCTTTTCTAAAGAATTCGTTCGTTCGTCGTAAAATTAAACAAAGCGATCGTAAAACCGGCGTCATAGCATGATTTATAAACAAAAATGGCAAACCGCGACGTTCCGACGGGAACAACATTGAGGAATCAGCCCACGGTGTTAGAATATTGACCCATAA
The DNA here is from genome assembly GCF_021869705.1 of Klebsiella sp. PCX. NCBI lineage: Bacteria > Pseudomonadati > Pseudomonadota > Gammaproteobacteria > Enterobacterales > Enterobacteriaceae > Klebsiella > Klebsiella sp. PCX. The sequence goes on along the minus strand of NZ_CP091527.1, from coordinate 3,745,147 downwards.
TTTCCACCGGACATTGCCGTCTATCGGCATCTTTATTAAACGTAAGGCCAATTCATGAAAATCAAAACTCGCTTCGCGCCAAGCCCAACCGGCTATCTGCACGTTGGCGGTGCGCGTACTGCTCTCTATTCCTGGCTTTTTGCCCGTAACCACGGCGGTGAGTTTGTACTGCGTATTGAAGACACCGATCTCGAACGCTCCACCCCGGAAGCAATTGAAGCCATCATGGATGGCATGAACTGGCTGAATCTGCAATGGGACGAAGGTCCCTATTACCAGACCAAACGTTTCGATCGTTATAACAACGTGATCGATGAGATGCTGGAAGCCGGTACCGCTTATAAATGCTATTGCTCGAAAGAGCGTCTGGAAGCGTTGCGCGAAGAGCAGATGGCGAACGGTGAGAAGCCGCGTTACGATGGCCGCTGCCGCCATAGCCACGAGCATCATGCCGACGATGAGCCGTGCGTGGTGCGTTTCGCCAACCCGCAGGAAGGGTCAGTTATTTTTGACGATCAGATCCGCGGACCTATCGAGTTCAGCAACCAGGAGCTGGACGATCTGATCATTCGCCGTACCGATGGTTCCCCGACCTACAACTTCTGCGTCGTCGTGGATGACTGGGACATGGCGATCACCCACGTGATCCGTGGTGAAGATCATATCAATAACACGCCGCGCCAGATCAACATCCTTAAAGCGCTGAACGCGCCGGTGCCGGTATACGCGCACGTATCGATGATTAACGGCGACGATGGCAAGAAACTCTCCAAGCGCCACGGGGCGGTCAGCGTGATGCAGTATCGCGACGATGGCTACCTGCCGGAAGCGTTGCTTAACTATCTGGTGCGTCTGGGCTGGTCCCATGGCGATCAGGAGATCTTCACCCGCGAAGAGATGATCGAGTTCTTCTCGCTGGGGGCGGTCAGCAAATCCGCCAGTGCGTTCAACACCGACAAGCTGCTGTGGCTGAACCATCATTACATCAATACGCTGCCGGCGGAGTATGTGGCGACCCATCTGCAGTGGCATATCGAGCAGGAAAATATCGATACCCGCAACGGTCCGCAGCTGGCCGAGTTGGTGAAGCTGCTCGGCGAGCGTTGCAAAACGCTGAAAGAGATTGCCCAGAGCTGCCGCTACTTCTATGAAGAGTTCGCTGAGTTCGACGCCGACGCGGCGAAGAAACATTTGCGTCCGGTAGCGCGTCAGCCGCTGGAGGTCGTCCGCGACAAGCTGGCGGCGATTAGCGACTGGACGGCGGAAAACGTCCACCACGCGATTCAGGCAACCGCTGATGAGCTGGAAGTGGGCATGGGTAAAGTCGGTATGCCGCTGCGCGTGGCCGTTACCGGTGCTGGGCAGTCTCCTGCGCTTGACGTAACCGTCCATGCAATCGGCAAGTCCCGTAGCGTAGAGCGTATCAATAAAGCGCTGGCTTTTATCGCTGAGCGCGAAGGCCAGGCGTCCTGACGGGGACGTAGATGATATAACGGCAGGATATACTCCTGCCGTTTTTTTTGTCTGTTATACCGGGCTGGCGATGCCGAGGCGGGCAAGAAAACCGCTAATCCCTTCCCGGGCCAGCAGGTCGCGGAGCTGCAGCTGTTCTGCCGGAGTCATCAGTTGCAGGGTTTCTGTGATTTGCCGCCAGATCGCGTCCGCCTCATTGACCAGGTAAGCGCCTGGCGATTCCGCGAGATGATTGTCGCTAAAAAGATGGCGTCTGGCGGGAATGTTAGTCAAAAACTCACGCACCGGTTGGTCGATGACCACCAGTCGCGCTCGTCCCCCTTTAACGCCGGGTATCGCTTCTGTGCGCCATTTCTTCTCCCGAACCCAGCGATTGATCGTTTGTCTGGCCAGCCCCAGGCAGTCGGCAAGCTCTGCGGGCGTCATTTTATCTTTTAGTTTCATCATGGTTTACCGATCGCGGATCCCTAACCGAAGCAGTAACCCGGTGATCCCCTCGCGCAGCAACAGCGACATAAGCTGCTTCTGCTCGCTGGGGGTGAGTTCTTTACAGAGGGTCAGCAGCAGCGATTCCAGATCGCTGTCGTGGGGAGAATAGGTGCCGGGCGTCTCCGCCACGCGCTGGGCGCTGCGGATAAACTCCCTGACTTGCTCATTGACATGGACCAGGCGCGCCTTGCCGCCCTGGACGCCAGGCCGCGGAGAGGTCTGCCAGCCTTCTTTCCGCACCCACTTATTGATAGTTTGCCGACTGTAGCCGGTCAGATGGGCGATTTCTTCAGGTGTCATTCGTTCCTTGAGCATACTATTTCCTGAGTAAATGTATGGGAATTAGCTGTCCATGTTATAGCATCCTTTTACTGGAAAAGGTGACCTGTTTAACTTCTGGCTGCGATAAGGCTCGCAATGTCAGCAGGTTGCCTGCTTTTTCAGCGATTGAATCGAGAAGGATAATTTTGCCGTTGACACCTGAGCGAGGAATTCATATTATGCCGCCCGTCAACACGACACGCTTTACGTTACGGGGCTATAGCTCAGCTGGGAGAGCGCTTGCATGGCATGCAAGAGGTCAGCGGTTCGATCCCGCTTAGCTCCACCAAATTCTGCACCCAGCGGATTTGGTTCGTAAAGAGGTCCTGTGGGGCTATAGCTCAGCTGGGAGAGCGCTTGCATGGCATGCAAGAGGTCAGCGGTTCGATCCCGCTTAGCTCCACCAAAATTCAGAACCCTCGCTTCGGCGGGGGTTTTTGTTTTTATCTATTTTCATGTAAAGCATTTTCTGCTTAAGTCAGTTAATCTCCAGCAATTAAAATCGAAAGTAATTTCAGACTTTTTCCTGATAAATCACCTTGCCTGCCCTAAATAAGCAACATAACATTTCCCCCATTAAACGTAATGAGGTTGCCGGAGTTTTAATTAACAATAATGGTTGATAAAATTAACATTAATATCAAAAAAACTCTGTTGGCCTTTATCGTCTGTTTAGTCGCTATTCCGCTGGCTCGTTTTATTTCACCGCAAACGGTTATTGATGGCAATCTTATTTATATTGCCTGGCTGCCCATTAGCGTGATGTTTTCTGTTATTTTTATCTTTGGCCGCTATGCGATTGCGCCATTAATCCTCGCATTTGCCATCACCAATTGCTTTCTTATTAAATTAACGCTACCGCAGGCGCTTATCTTACTCTTTTGTCAGCTGTTTGCGGTGTTCTTCTCCTGCGCTGTTCTAAGACTGATGGTGGGTAAGCGCTGGCGCTGTGGCCCGACGGCAAAACATATGGGAGCGCGGATCTTCTGGGGCGGCTTCTTCGCGCCGGTGCTGCTGAAACTCACCATGTACCTTGCCGGGCAATATTTTGCTTTTCCCTTATCTATTACCAGCTATTTTGGCAGTATGCCATTGATTTATACCGTAATAGATATTCAAAGTTTAATCAGCGCGGCATTAATTTTTACCACTTTTTTATATTATCCAATGCGGATGATTATCAATCCACGCTACGCCCGACGTTTCTGGCGGCAGGAATGTTTACCGTGGCTGGCAGCAAAATATCGTTCCTTTACGCTATATTGGTTTATTGCGCTGGCGGTGATATTAACGCTATTGTGTGCGCCGTATCAGTCTGAATTTATTGCCGGTTATTTAGTTCCGGTGATTTTTATCGTCTACTTTATCGGGATTAGCCGAATTGGTCATGCGCTGCTGCGTATTTCATGGTCGGTCTCGGCTTTTTTACTGGTGGTGTATAACAAAAACTTTCTCCAGGGCGTCCAAAGCGAGTATTCATTATCCTTTGTGCTCTCAGTGCTGATCTCCTTTACTATCTGTTTGTTTTATATGGCAGACACCTATGCCCGTAGCGACCGCAATAAACGCCGCTGGCGTAGTCAGGCGGAAGAAGATCCGCTGACTGGCTTGCCTAACCTGCGCGCGCTGGAGAGCCATTTACAGAGCTGTCCGCAGCAGGTTATCTGCAGCCTGCGTATTCATAATCTCGACTTTCTCAGCAGGCACTATGGCCTGATGATGGGGGTGGACTGTAAACGGCAGATAATTCGGGCGCTGCAACCGCTGCTGGGGGCAGCGGATAAAGTTTTCCAGGTGCCGGGCAGCGAGCTGATCCTCGTGCTTGACGGACCGGAGCCTTCGTCCCGTTTGCACCATATGGTCGCGGTTCTCAACCACAAAAAATTCAGCTGGCACAATCAGCCGCTGGATCTGGAGTTTGGCGCGGCCTGGGGCCGCGACGACGGTCAGCGCGAGGGACTTCACCAGATGCTGGGTCAGCTAAGCTGGCTTTCCGAACAGGCGGGTAGCGAACGTCGGGTGCTGGCCCTGGATGAGGAGCAGGAGCTGGTGGTGGATCAAACCACCGAACAGGTGCGCCTCCTCATGCGCGTCAAGCAGGTGCTTAAAGAGCGGGCGCTGATGCTCTATGCGCAGCCGATTCATAACAGGGAAGGGGAGGGATATCATGAGATCCTCACCCGCATGCGCTGTGGCGATAGCGTCATTATGCCCGATCAGTTTATCCCGTTGATTGTGCAGTTTAACCTCAGCCAACGTTTCGACATGCTGGTGCTGGAGACCTTGTTCAGCGTGCTTCATCAGCACCCTGGCCAGCGATTCTCGGTCAATCTGCTGCCTGCAACTCTAATGCAAAAGGACAGCGCCGCGCAGATTATCGCGCTGTTTCAACGCTATGCGGTCTCACCAGGCCTTATCACTATTGAAGTCACTGAAGAGCAGGCCTTCTCCAATGCCGACATCAGCCAGCAAAATCTTGAAGCGCTGCGCGCGTTTGGCTGTGCCATCGCCATTGATGACTTTGGCACCGGGTATGCGAACTATGAACGACTGAAGCATCTGCAGGCCGATATCATCAAGATTGACGGCTGCTTCGTTCGCGACATCCTCACTGACCCGCTGGATGCCATTATGGTGAAATCGATTGTTGAGATGGCGCGGGCGAAACAGATGAGCGTGGTGGCGGAATATGTCGAAAGCGAACCGCAAAAAGCGCGCTTGCTGGAGCTGGGGGTGAATTATCTGCAGGGCTACCTGGTGGGCAAGCCCCGGCCGCTGGGCGAATGACGGGTAAAAAAAAGCCGGGCATTGCCCGGCTCAGAGGACTGGCGCCTGTTACAGAACCAGAGCCGCAATTGAAGCAGACAGTACGCTGACCAGCGTGGAGCCGTAAACCAGCTTCAGACCGAAGCGTGAAACCACGTTGCCCTGTTCTTCGTTCAGACCCTTAATCGCCCCGGCGATGATGCCGATAGACGAGAAATTGGCGAAGGAGACCAGGAAGATAGAGATAATGCCTTCCGCACGCGGGGAGAGCGTCGAGGCGATTTTCTGCAGATCCATCATGGCGACGAATTCATTGGAGACCAGCTTGGTGGCCATAATACTACCCACCTGCAGCGCTTCGCTTGCCGGCACACCCATCACCCAGGCGACCGGGTAGAAGATATAGCCAAGGATCCCCTGGAAGGAGATGCTGTAGCCGAACCAGCCGGTGACGGTAGCGAACAGGGCGTTCAGCGCGGAGATCAGCGCGATGAAGCCGATCAGCATCGCCGCCACGATAATCGCAACTTTAAAGCCCGCCAGAATGTATTCGCCCAGCATCTCGAAGAAGCTTTGACCTTCGTGCAGATTCGACATCTGCAGATTTTCTTCACTCTCTTCCACGCGGTACGGGTTAATCAACGACAGCACGATAAAGGTGCTGAACATGTTGAGCACCAGCGCCGCGACGACGTACTTCGGCTGCAGCATGGTCATATACGCGCCGACGATGGACATCGATACGGTGGACATCGCGGTCGCTGCCATGGTGTACATACGGTTGCGCGACATTTTGCCGAGAATATCTTTATAGGCAATAAAGTTTTCCGACTGGCCGAGGATCAGCGAGCTGACGGCGTTGAAGGACTCCAGTTTGCCCATGCCGTTGATTTTCGACAGCACGGTACCGATGGCGCGGATAACAATCGGCAGGATGCGAATATGCTGCAAAATACCGATCAAAGCGGAAATGAAGACGATAGGGCACAGAACCTTAAGGAAGAAGAAGGCCAGACCTTTGTCGTTCATGCTGCCGAACACGAAGTTTGTCCCTTCGTTGGCAAAGCCGAGAAGTTTTTCAAACATCTCGGAGAAGCCTTTCACAAAACCCAGACCGATATCGGAGTTCAGGAAGAACCAGGCCAGCAGGACTTCAATGACAAGCAGTTGAACAACATAACGAATACGGATCTTTTTACGGTCATGACTGACCAACAGGGCCAGTATAGCCACCACAACGATCGCGAGGACAAAATGCAAGACGCGGTCCATAGTTGCTCCAAATATGAGGCAGGTTAAATTTCCGTGCACATTCTATGCAACGGCTTTAAAGAAAACGAGATCAATTGCACACTATTGCAAGGAACTGTGACCAATGGCAAAAATAGTGATCAAACATCCACTTTTGTTATGTTACGTAAAGGTTTTAAAAGTTGCATTCTTGTACTACTCTTAATATTTGGCGCGATCGGATTTTCTGACGCCCTTTTCCATATCCGGCCAGCAATTGTTCCCTCCTATCACAGCAATTATTATCTCCATTATAAATGAACTTGATAATCATTCGCATTTTGATAGCATGAAACATAGCAAAGGCTATATTTCCAGAGGCAGAAGATGACTAGCAGTCGCGTTGAGAATAGCAGTAGTCGCGCCGCGCGCAAGGTGAAGCTCGCCTTAATGGGGCCCGCTTTCGTCGCTGCCATTGGCTATATCGATCCGGGTAATTTCGCCACGAATATTCAGGCTGGCGCCAGCTTTGGCTATCAGCTGCTGTGGGTCGTAGTATGGGCCAACCTGATGGCGATGCTGATCCAGGTGCTCTCTGCCAAACTGGGCATTGCCACCGGTAAAAACCTGGCCGAGCAGATCCGCGACCATTACCCGCGCCCGGTGGTGTGGTTTTATTGGGTACAGGCGGAAATCATCGCCATGGCCACCGATCTGGCCGAATTTATCGGCGCTGCGATTGGCTTTAAGCTGGTGCTGGGCGTATCGCTTCTGCAAGGGGCGGTGCTGACCGGGGTGGCGACCTTCCTGATCCTGATGCTGCAGCGGCGCGGGCAAAAACCGCTGGAGAAGGTGATTGGCGGCTTGCTGCTGTTTGTTGCCGTCGCCTATGTCGTTGAATTGATCTTTTCCCAGCCCGCGCTGGCTCCCCTGACCAAAGGGCTGGCGATCCCTACGCTGCCCAACGGCGAGGCGGTATTCTTAGCCGCCGGGGTGCTGGGGGCCACTATTATGCCGCACGTGATCTACTTACACTCCTCGCTTACCCAGCATCTGCACGGCGGGACGCGAAAAGAACGCTATTACGCGACCCGCTGGGATGTGGCGATCGCCATGACCATTGCGGGGTTCGTTAACCTGGCGATGATGGCGACCGCCGCGGCGGCATTCCACTTCAACGGCCATACCGGCGTCGCCGATCTCGATCAGGCTTACAGAACGCTGGAGCCACTGCTGAGCCACGCGGCGGCGACCATCTTTGGCCTCAGCCTGGTCGCTGCAGGTTTATCCTCGACGGTGGTGGGGACTCTCGCAGGCCAGGTGGTCATGCAGGGCTTCATCCGCTTTCATATTCCGCTGTGGTTTCGCCGGGCGGTCACCATGCTGCCGTCGTTTGTCGTCATTCTGCTGGGACTGGATCCAACGCGTATTCTGGTGATGAGTCAGGTGTTGCTCAGCTTTGGTATTGCGCTTGCCCTGGTGCCGCTGCTGATATTTACCAGCAATGCAAAGCTAATGGGAGACCTGGTGAATACCCGTTGGGTGAGAGGCATCGGCTGGGCGATAGTCGCCATTGTGGTGAGCCTGAACGGCTGGTTAATTGTGGGATCGCTGCTCGGGGTGGATTGATGACTTCCTGCTGCGGAATAAAGCAAAGGGGAGCCGATGGGCTCCCCTTTTCGTCTGTTAGTGATGGCCATGTCCATGACCGCGTCCGCCGGGACCTCGTCCCCAGCCGCCGCGATGGTCGTCGCGGTCGCTCCAGCCCGCGCGATAGCCGCGCTCCCAGGCTTTATCTCTGCCTTTGTCCCAGCCGCGGTGCCAGCCGTTGTCATGACGATGCCAACGGTTATCACGCCATTCATAGTGACGACGCCAGTAATCACGGTCGCGCCAGCCGCCACCGTCCCAGTAGTTACCGTAATTGTCACGATCGCCTATTTGTAATTTTACCGATGGCAGCAGGGTGATTTCACCAGCGTTAGCGACTAGTGGCGCTGCGGCCAGCAGTACTGCTGCCAGAATCAGTGACCTGAACATACTCTTCTCCTTCACGATCGGGGCCGTAAGCGGCCTGTTAACCTGATATTACGGGCCGGTAAAGACCCGTCGCATCGGACGAACTCCGAAAGCGCAGAAAAGAGCACTTTTTGCTAAAGTAACATTTGCTTTACAGCGCCAGGATGGCATCAATCGCCGCGCACTCCCCGGCGCTGAAATGACGGTTTTTCAGCATCCCTACCGCATCATCCAGCTGGGCGGTTTTGCTGGCACCGATCAGCACGGAGGTGACTTTCTCCTCGCGCAGCACCCAGGCCAGCGCCATCTGCGACAGCTTCTGCCCGCGGGCTTCCGCCAGCGTATTCAGCTGACGAATTTTTTCTAATTTGGCGCGGGTCAGTTGCTCCGGCTGCAGAAAACGACTGCTGCTGGCGGCGCGTGAGTCTGCCGGAATGCCGTTAAGATAGCGGTCGGTTAGCTGGCCGCCGGACAGCGGTGAAAACGCTATACTTCCCACCCCTTCGGTCTGCAAAAAATCCAGTAATCCCTCTTCCACACCGCGTTCAAACATGGAGTAGCGAGGCTGGTGAATGACGCAGGGGGTGCCGAGGTCGTTAAGGATTTTCACCGCTTCTCGCGCCTGGGCGAGCGGATAGTTAGAGAGGCCGACGTACAACGCTTTACCCTGGCGGACAAGATGATCGAGCGCGCGCATCGTTTCCGTCAGCGGTGTCTCCGGGTCCGGGCGGTGATGATAAAAAATATCGACATACTCCAGCCCCATGCGCCGCAGGCTCTGGTTCAGACTGGCCACCAGGTATTTGCGTGAACCCCAGTCGCCGTAAGGGCCGTCCCACATGGTGTAACCCGCTTTGGTGGAGATGATCAACTCATCGCGATAGGGCAGGAGGGCCTCTTTAAGGATGCGGCCAAAATTGCTCTCCGCCGATCCCGGCGGCGGCCCATAATTATTGGCCAGGTCGAAATGGGTAATGCCGAGATCAAACGCGTGCAGGAGCATCTGCCGGCTGGTTTCCACCCGCGTTTCATCGCCAAAGTTATGCCACAGACCGAGAGAAATCGCCGGGAGCTGAAGGCCGCTGCGCCCGCAGCGACGATAGGCCATCGTTTGATATCGCGTGGTGCTTGCCTGGTAAACCATTCTTCCTCCGCAGATAAAACAGGGTGTGTATACGTTTACACTAATCAATGTTTTGCGTGGAGTACACCGCTTTTTGGGCGTAACTATTGCTTTACACCGGCTTTATCGTCCCCCTTCTGGACAGGCGGATCGCTTATTCAATACTCAAATTACACCTGCACCAAAATGAGGATAATGGACATGCAACCGACCTACACTATTGGGGATTATCTGCTGGATCGCCTCGTTGACTGCGGTATTGACCGCTTGTTCGGCGTACCAGGAGATTACAACTTACAGTTTCTCGATCGCGTCATTGCGCACAGCGCCTTGGGGTGGGTCGGCTGCGCCAACGAGCTGAATGCGGCCTATGCTGCTGACGGTTACGCACGCATTAAGGGGGCCGGCGCGTTACTAACAACCTACGGCGTCGGCGAACTAAGCGCCTTGAACGGCGTGGCGGGAAGCTATGCGGAGCATATTCCGGTATTACATATCGTCGGTGCGCCCTCCACTGGCGCTCAGCAGCGCGGCGAACTGCTGCATCACACCCTGGGTGACGGCGATTTCCGCCATTTTGCGCGAATGAGCGAGCAGATCACCTGTAGCCAGGCGCTGCTGACCGCTGGCAACGCCTGCCATGAAATCGACCGTGTTCTGCGCGATATGCTGACGCATCATCGACCCGGCTATCTGATGTTGCCGGCCGATGTCGCCAGAGCGGCAGCGATTGCCCCAGCGCAGCGCTTGCTGGTTGAGGCCGCTCCGGCGGATCAAAACCAGCTCGCCGGATTCTGCGAACATGCCAGCCGCCTTCTGCGGGGCAGTCGACGCATTTCCCTGCTGGCGGACTTCCTCGCGCAACGCTATGGCCTGCAGAACACGCTCCGGGAGTGGGTGGCGAAAACCCCCGTCTCCCACGCCACCATGCTCATGGGCAAGGGGCTGTTCGATGAGCAGCAGAGAGGTTTTGTCGGCACCTACAGCGGCATCGCCAGCGCGCCTCAGACCCGGGAGGCTATCGAAAACGCCGACACCATCATCTGCATTGGTACGCGCTTCACCGACACTATCACCGCAGGGTTCACCCAGCATCTGGCGCGGGAGAAGACCATTGAGATCCAGCCCTTCGCCGTCAGGGTGGGCGATCACTGGTTCAGCGGCGTGCCGATGGATCAAGCCCTGGCTGCGCTGATGTCCCTTTCCGCACCGCTGGCGGCGGAGTGGGCGGCGCCTCAGGTCGTGGCGCCGGAAGTGGAAGAGGAGGGTGAAGGCGAGTTAACCCAGAAGAATTTCTGGTCGACAGTGCAGGATGCGCTGCGCCCCGGCGATATTATCCTCGCCGATCAGGGGACGGCGGCATTTGGCATCGCGGCGCTTAAGCTCCCCTCTGAGGCATCGCTGATCGTCCAGCCGCTGTGGGGATCGATTGGTTTTACCCTCCCGGCCGCCTATGGCGCGCAAACCGCGGCGGCAGAGCGGCGGGTGGTGCTGATCGTCGGCGATGGCGCCGCCCAGCTGACGATTCAGGAAATGGGCTCTATGCTGCGCGATAAACAAAAGCCGCTTATTCTGCTGCTTAATAACGAAGGGTATACCGTAGAACGGGCGATTCACGGTCCGGAGCAGCGCTACAATGATATTGCCCTGTGGGACTGGCGGCGCCTGCCGGAAGCCTTCGCCCCGGACGTTGCCTCGCGCTGCTGGCGGGTTACGCACACTGCTGAGCTACGGGAGGCGATGGCGGAGAGTATCACCTCCGATACTCTCACCCTGGTGGAAGTGATGCTGCCGAAAATGGATATCCCCGATTTCCTGCGCGCGGTGACGCAGGCGCTGGAGGAACGAAACAGCCGCGTTTAGTCGGTATGGTGTCTGGCAATCATTAAGGGCCTCCCGGCCAGCAGCAGCCAGGCCGGGAGCATCACAATGCACAGCAGCGGCAGCAGCGTGGTGTCCGGAACCACCACAGCGGCCATAAACAGGCTCAGCCAGCCGTCGCGGGTGACGACCAGCACCATGCCGAGGATCGCGCAGGAGACGGTAATTGCCGCCGGCACGGCGTCCACGTGGGCATGCAGCATCAGCCCCAGCGCCACGCCGACGAAGACCGCGGGGAAAATCCGCCCACCGCGAAAGCCGCAGGCCGAGGCGAGAACCAGCGCAGCCAGTTTGACCAGCGCAATGAGCAGATAATCCGAGGCGGTCAGCGTCTGGCTGAAGGCCAACTGCTGCATCTCATCCAGCCCCTTAAACAGCGTTAAATGTCCGCCAATGGTTCCAAGGATCCCTAACAGCAAGCCGCCGAGGCCCAGCGTCAGGATTGGGTTTTTCAGGCGATGCATCAGCGTGTGCAGGCGCGGCAGACACCAGACGGCGACCATACCGACAGCGATAGCGATCAGGGCGACGATCATGCCGCTGACGATATCGACGAAGTGCATCTGGCTATAGTGCGCGATCGGCAGCGTGAAGTGGGGGTGGAAAAACAGCCCGGTCGTCAGCGCGCCCGCGGCGGCGGCAAGCATCGGGGCAAACAGACGATCCCACAGCGGCGACTCGTTGCTGCTGTTCAGGGTTTGCGAAAAAATCAGCGCGGCGGCCACCGGGGTGCCGAAGAGGGCGCCGATGGTGCCTGAGGCCGCGAGAATGGTCCAGTCCAGAGAGCTGACCCGGGGGAACAGTCGGGAGCCGACGGCGACGGCCAGCGCAATATTCACCACCATAATTGGATGCTCCGGGCCCAGGCTGACGCCGCCGGCGAGGCCAAGGATCAGCGCCGCCAGCAGCCCGGGCAGCGCGCCGGTGGCAATAGGCGCGCCGATTAACGACTCGGTCGCCGGGTCCGGCCCGGCGTGCCCCGGGCTGTAACGGACGACCAGGCCCACCGCGATCCCCGTCGCCGTGAGAATGGCGATGATCCACAGCGGGTTGTCGGCGCTCACCCCAAACTGCACAGGCAGATCGCTCCACAGGATGCGCTGCAGCAACGCGGCAACTTTCATCGCGCCGATCAGGATCAAACTGGAGGCGATGCCAATCAGGATAGCTGGCACCGACAGGATCAGCATTGTTCTGGCGCGAGGATGGAGCATGAAAATGTCCTTGTTAAAGTTCAGGAGCACTACTTTGCCTTTGTCGACGGGGACCGTCGATGCAAATGGTGCTGAAACGATAAAGTTAAGGCGGCGTCTGATACCCGTGGCCTCGTTAATAGGCTACTTTGCATTGATTACAAACTAAATGTGACCTGTGTCGCTAAACAAGGGGCGTCCGCGAGTTGGACGTTGTTGTTAAGCCGCCATGAATTTACAGTGTGCCAAAAGATTTATTTTGACTTTAGCGGAGCCGTAACGGAATGACAAAATTTGCTTTAGTAGGAGATGTCGGGGGGACCAACGCCCGCCTGGCGCTGTGTGATCTGGCGAGCGGAGAGATCTCTCGTGCAAAGACCTATTCCGGGCTCGATTACCCCAGTCTGGAGGCGGTGGTGCGCGTCTATCTCGAGGAGCATCAGGTGACGGTCAGCGAAGGCTGTATCGCCATCGCTTGCCCGATCACCGGCGACTGGGTGGCGATGACCAACCATACCTGGGCCTTCTCCATCGCCGAGATGAAGCGCAACCTTGGCTTTGCGCACCTGGAGATTATTAACGATTTCACCGCCGTTTCAATGGCCATCCCGATGCTGAAAGCTGAGCACCTGATTCAGTTCGGCGGCAGCGCGCCGGTAGCCGGCAAACCGATCGCCGTTTATGGCGCCGGAACCGGGCTGGGCGTAGCCCATCTGGTGCACGTTGATAAGCGTTGGGTCAGCCTGCCTGGCGAAGGCGGCCATGTCGATTTTGCGCCGAACAGTGAAGAAGAGGGCATTATTCTGGAAGAGCTGCGCGCTGAACTGGGGCACGTCTCCGCAGAACGCGTGCTCTCGGGGCCTGGTCTGGTCAACCTCTATCGCGCGATAGTCAAATCGGATGGTCGACTGCCGGAGAACCTGCAGCCGCGTGAGGTCACCGAGCGGGCGCTGGCGGATAGCTGCACCGACTGTCGCCGGGCGCTGTCGCTGTTCTGCGTCATTATGGGGCGCTTCGGTGGAAACCTGGCGCTGACCCTGGGGACGTTTGGCGGCGTGTATATCGCCGGCGGCATCGTGCCGCGCTTCCTGGAGTTCTTTAAAGCCTCCGGCTTCCGCGGCGGTTTTGAGGATAAAGGCCGATTTAAAGCCTATGTCCAGGATATCCCGGTTTACCTGATCGTGCATGACAACCCAGGCCTGCTGGGCTCCGGCGCGCATCTGCGTCAGACGCTGGGTCAGGTGCTGTAAGCGCATTCCTCCCGGGCTACCGCCGTAGCCCGGCAAGGCGGGGCTCCCCGTCGTCTACAGATTCATCAGCTGGCGAAACTCTTTCACTTTACTGCGACTGACCGGAACCTGAAACTCCAGGTCGCGCAGGCGTAGCACGTAGGTATTGTTAAACCATGGCTCAATTTCACGAATTTTGCTGAGATTCACACAGTACGAGCGGTGACAGCGAAAGAAATGTGCGGTGGGCAGTTTGCTGCAGAATTCGGTAATGTTCATCGGCATGACGAAAGACTCCCGGCGAGTGTAGACGAAGGTCATCTTCTCGTGTGCCTCTGCATAATAGATATCATGGATACTGGTGACGATGATCCGTTCATCTTTTATCAGATTGATGGTGTCGTTTTCCCGAGGCGCCGCGCTGGCTAGCCCGGAGGCGGCGTTATTTTGCTGCTGCCAGGCGGCGGTCAGCTTCTGCAGCATATTGATGATGCGCGACTCCTGGTAGGGCTTGAGGATGTAGTCAAACGCCTCAAGCTCAAAGGCTTCCACGGCGTGTTCTTTCCACGCGGTGATAAAAACGATAAAAGGCTTATGGGCGAACTGGCTGATGTTCTGCGCCAGCAGAACGCCGTCCAGCGACGGAATATTGATATCGAGAAAGATGGCGTCGACCTTGTTGTGCTGGAGAAATTTCAGCACGTCCAGACCGTCGTCAAAGCTGCCGACGATCTCCATCTGGCTGTGGGTGTTGATAAGCCAGGTGAGCTCCTGTTGGGCCAGAAACTCATCCTCCACAATGATAACTTTCATCTTTTCTCCGCTCATGACAACAGAGACTCCGTCAGCGCCTGCGGCGTAGAGTGATTGGGGACATAAAAGGCGATTTCCGTTCCTGGCGTCAGGGTGCGGATATGCAGCCCCTCGCCGTAGAGCAGTTTCACCCGATGATGAACGTTGAGCAGGCCGATTTTGTTACCTGGCATTTCATCGGCTTCCACGCGGGCGACCACGGCGGGATCGATGCCGTTGCCGGTGTCGCGAACGCTGATGCGAACCCGATTGCCGCACTCATTGATGCCAATCGTCACCACCCCTTTCCCTTTACACGGCTGAATGCCGTGCACAATGGCATTTTCCACCAGGGGCTGGATAAGCAGGCTCGGGATCACGCAGCTGACGTCGTCGTCAATATCATAGATGACCGTCAGTTTGTCGCCGAATCGCGCCTGTTCAATGGCGATGTAATCTTTGATCTGATACAGCTCTCGTTTGATATCGATCTGCTCATCGTCTTTTAATTCGATGTTATAGCGCAGATAGCGCGACAGATTAAAAATGAGCTGGCGCGCGGTGTCCGGATTAAGGCGAATCGAGGAGGAGATCGCGTTCAGGGCATTGAATAAAAAGTGCGGGTTAATCTTGCTTTGCAGAGCGCGCAGCTCCGCTTTGTTGGCCATCTCCCGCAGCTGTTCGGCGCGGGAAACCTCCAGCTGGGTGGAGATGATTTGTGACAGGCCTATCGCCATCTCCTGCAGCGTCGAGGTGATGCGATGGGCGTGGCAGTAATAGATTTTTAGCGTGCCGGTGACCACCCCCTTTTCCCACAGCGGGATGACCATTAAGGAGTGGATCTCCGGCGTGCGGTGGGCTTCGTCATTGTTTTTTATAATGATCTTTCCATAACGAATGGCCTGTCGGGTAGTGGGGCTGATGACATCGTCATGGTGTTGATAATTGGCTTCACCGACGCCCACGTAGGCCAGCACGTGTTCCGTATTGGTGATTGCCACCGCGTCGGCGGTAATGTCGCGGCGGATGATGTCGCAAACCTGGCGCAGAGAATCGCTGTTGACCTGACGGAACAGCGGCAGGGTTTTGTTGGCAATGTCGAGCGCCAGTTTCGCCTGCCGCGCGGCGCTGGCCTCCTTTTCCCCTTCCACGCTCTGCACCAGCAGCACGATAAAACCGATGCAGACGCTGCCGAGGATCATCGGGATACCAATTTTCGAGACGATATCCAGGCCGAGGCTCAGAGAGGGCGCCCAGACTATCACCAGGATCATGGTCAGGGTCTCGCAGACCATGCCGGCCAGAATGCCGATTTTCCAGCGTTGATCGCGGGCCACCTTGCGGTTAATCAACCCCGACAGCAGACCGGCGATGATGCTGGTGATAAAGCAGGGTACGGCGGTCACGCCGTCAATATCAATCAGATAGCGGTGCACACCGGCAATCACCCCGACAATGGCTCCCACCCATGGGCCAAACAGGATCCCGCCGGACATCACGGCGATGATACGCACGTTTACCAGCGATCCTTCCACCGGCACACCGGACCAGGTACTGAAGAGCGCGAACAGCGAGAAGATGGCGGTGACAGCCAGCAGCTCTTTCGGCGTATGCGCTGATTTATGCAGCAGTTCGCGGAACAGGCGCAGGCGAATAAGGAAAAACAGGCAAATAAGCATCAGGGCCGCACGATCATAGACCGCCAGCATCATAGTAAAGATTTCGTGCATGGGTGCGCCGCGTCAGTGGCCAGAAAAGGACATGATAAAAAACCTGACGACAGAAGACCAGCCGCAGAAAAATAATGAGGAAAAGACACACTTTTAAAAGGGGATTGAATCATGGCAAGGCGACAAACCGCTAGACAGCAGGGGAAACGATAAATACCCGTGATAGAAAAGATATCAATATGTTACCACTTGCATACAAAACGGTATTCATCCCGCGGCGTACTGCCGTATTTAGCGCAGACGATACCCGTTTTTAACGCCAGTGATTATTTTTCGTCAGGGCACTCGACAACGTGTTTTTTTTCAGGTTATTTTCTAAACGAGCCGCAACAGCGGCAGCGTCGCTCGGACGGTCCGGGCGCTAACGTTAATCAGAGGAACCTATGGCTGAATCCAGTCCTGAACGCCGTTTTACGCGTATCGATCGTCTCCCCCCGTACGTTTTTAATATTACTGCCGAACTGAAAATGGCTGCGCGCCGGCGCGGCGAAGATATTATCGATTTCAGTATGGGCAATCCCGATGGCGCGACGCCGCCGCATATCGTGGAAAAACTCTGCACCGTCGCGCAGCGGCCTGACACCCATGGTTACTCTACCTCGCGGGGGATCCCACGCCTGCGTCGCGCTATTTCGCGCTGGTATGAAGAACGCTATAACGTCGATATCGATCCGGAATCGGAAGCGATTGTCACCATTGGTTCGAAAGAGGGGCTGGCGCACCTGATGCTGGCGACGCTGGATCATGGCGATACCGTGCTGGTGCCGAACCCCAGCTATCCGATCCATATCTACGGCGCGGTGATTGCCGGGGCGCAGGTGCGCTCGGTGCCGCTGGTGGAAGGGGTGGATTTCTTTAACGAACTGGAACGCGCCATCCGCGAGAGCTATCCGAAGCCGAAGATGATGATCCTTGGCTTTCCCTCGAATCCGACCGCGCAGTGCGTCGAGCTGGATTTCTTTGAAAAGGTTGTCGCCCTGGCGAAGCAGTATGACATCCTGGTCGTCCACGATCTGGCCTATGCCGATATCGTGTATGACGGCTGGAAAGCGCCCTCCATTATGCAGGTGCCCGGCGCGCGCGATGTCGCCGTCGAGTTCTTTACCCTGTCGAAAAGCTATAACATGGCCGGCTGGCGCATTGGCTTTATGGTCGGCAATAAGACCCTGGTGAACGCGCTCGCCCGCATCAAAAGCTACCATGACTACGGCACGTTTACGCCGCTGCAGGTGGCGGCGATAGCGGCCCTGGAGGGCGATCAGCAATGCGTGCGGGATATCGCGGAACAGTATAAGCGCCGCCGCGATGTGCTGGTGAAAGGGCTCCACGAGGCCGGCTGGATGGTTGAGTGTCCGAAGGCGTCCATGTACGTCTGGGCGAAAATTCCGGAACCTTATGCCGACATGGGCTCGCTGGAGTTTGCGAAAAAGCTGCTTAACGAAGCGAAGGTTTGCGTCTCTCCGGGGATTGGCTTTGGCGATTATGGCGATACCCATGTCCGCTTCGCGCTGATCGAGAACCGGGACCGGACGCGTCAGGCGATCCGCGGCATCAAGGCGATGTTCCGCGCGGATGGCTTACTGCCCGCCGCGAGCTAGCGCTTCGGCGAATACGCTATAACAAAAACGGGAGCCTGTGGGCTCCCGTTTTTTTGACACCGCTGCAGTCTAGATCATCAGGGCAAAAGTACCGGCCCAAACGATGACCATAAAAGAGAGACCCATAAAGAAGTATTTCACGACTCATCACTCCACGCGCTTATGCGACGTTCAAATGAATTAATTGTTCTGTTTTTCAAGGGCTGTCGCCGGTGAAATCTCACCCTGCGGCAGCTCGCAATTCTGTGCGTTTAGTGCTCCAGATGGCGCTAATGTACGCCTAAAAAATCAGGGAAACAAGGGGCATTTTTTTATTAATTTTTAGTTACTTACGAGTGTCGTGATTCGGCGACACATTAATTTCGCCCGGTAATAAATTTAGCGCCAGCGACGCTACCAAAACGGGTTTCTCGTTAGTGAGATTAGCGGGGCTAGTCAGGCTTGGCGCGCGGCATTCAGGTTGCCACGCGCCGCCGGTTTAATGCAGATCAGAGGCGCGCTGTCGCCACTCGGCCGGGTAGTGCGCTGGGATAAAGCGCAGCGTGAGCGCCATGAGTAACAGGACACAAAGCGCATGCCAGGACCAGTCAAGGGTGTAGTTCCCGCTCAGGCTACGCAGCAGGCCGGAAAGCCAGGGCGACAGGCCGGCGATGATAAATCCGATACCTTGCATAAAGGCTACCAGCCGGCCAGCCACCGTCGGTTGTCCGGCGTGATCGAGGGCCAGCACCAGGCACAGGGGAAACGCGCCGCCCAGACCCACGCCGCAGGCGAGGGCCCAAAGCGCTGGGAAGTGCTGCGGCAGCCAGATGAAGCCGCAGAACCCAATCAGCTGTAGCGCCAGAGCAAGCAGCAGAAGCTGGCGCCGGTCATCCTGGCGAGCCAGCGCCGGCAGCAGCAGCGCGCCCGCGGTTTGCCCAACCGTCAGCAGCGCCAGCAGCGAGCCGCTGTACTGGGCGCTGTCGCCAAGCTGCATATAGTAGGGCGGCAGCCAGGCGATTAGACTGGCGTAGCCGGCGTTGATCAGTCCGAAATAGAGTCCCAGCGTCCAGGCGCGGCGCTGGCCAATAATCGCCACCCGGGGCGCGGCGCTGGTCTGATGCGGGGCGCGGGGCAGGTGCCGACAAATCGCCAGCCAGCTGAACAGGGCGAGGAGGGCGGGGAGCGCCCACCAGGCCAGCGCATCCCGCCATGCTGTGCTATGCGACGCCAGCCATGGCGTAAACGCAGCGCCTAACCCGCCACCGCCCATTAGCGCCGCTGACCATAGCCCCATCACCAGCGGCGTCCGGCGGGCGAACAAGCGCTTAATTACCGCCGGGATGGCAGCCTGGATTATGCCGATGCCAACGCCTCCGGCCAGGGCGCTGGTGAGCAGTAGGCCGCTATTCGGAGCGATTTCCCGCAGCAGGGCGCCCGCCGCGATAATCAGCAGACTTAGCGCAATGCTACGGTTTTGACCGACATAACGATCGACCGAACCGGCGGCCAGCGCCAGCACGCCCATCGCTATCACCGGCAGGGCGGTCAGTAGCGCGGCCAGGGTATAGCTCATCCCGCTGGCGGCACGGATCTCCGGAAGTAAAGGGCCGATGGAGGTGAGCAGCGGTCGCATATTTATGCCGATCAGCACCAGGATCCCCAGCGTCAGATTCTGTCGCAACACGGCTTTCATGGCTGCTGTTCCGCCCACCGCTGATAAACTGCCAGCCCCTCCGGCTGCGGGCGATGATGGATCGGCAACGTCTGCTGCGCCAGCGGCTGCTGCAACTGCTGATAAATCGCGGCGGTAGATAGCTGGAAAGGTTCTCCGTCCTGATTGCTGTTGGCGAAAAACACTTCCCGCACGCCGGTTAAATAGAGGGCGCTAAGACACATCGGGCAAGGTTGTCCGCTGGCGTAGATAACGCACTCGCGCAGAACCTCGCTCCCCAGCCTGGCGGCAATATCGCGAACGGCATTCAGTTCGGCATGCGCCGTTGGGTCGCCGCTTAGATGAAAGGTATTGACGGCTTCGGCGACAACCTCGTCATGGCGCACCAGCACGGCGCCAAAGGGACGACCGCCGTGGCTGATGTTGTGGTTTGCCAGCGTTAGGGCGCGCTGGAGATAGCGATCGTGAGCGGACATAGTCACTCCTGCATAAGATGCTGTTCAGGGAAAAAAAGGCAACGGGTCGTGCGTAGAGGGTACGTAACTTGTTTCATAAGTTAAAAGACTTATTTATGATTAACCCTAGTTGAATTACTTATAGGTAAGCGGATGCTCCTGCGCCATCTTTCCTACTTTATCGCCGTGGCAGAACACCGTGGCTTTACTCGCGCCGCCGCGGCGCTGCACGTCTCCCAGCCTGCGCTGTCACAGCAGATCCGCCAGCTTGAAGCCATGCTGGAGGTTCAGCTTTTCGACCGTTCTGGCCGTTATACCCGGTTAACCGATGCCGGAGAGATCTGGCTGGAGTATGCTCGCCGGGCGTTACGCGATCTTGAGGAAGGGCGGCGCGCTCTGCATGACGCTGAGGATCTGCAGCGTGGCAAACTCCGCATTGCCATGACGCCGACCTTCACCACCTATATGCTGGGACCGCTGGTGGAAAACTACTATCGACGCTACCCCGGAGTGAAATTGCTGATTCAGGAGATGAACCAGGAGCGCATGGAAACGATGTTGCTGCAGGATGAACTGGATGTCGGCATTGCCTTTGACGAAAGCCGTTCCCGGGATATTGTCGTTCATCCGCTGCTGACGGAAACCCTCGCGTTGGTGGTGAGCCGCAGTCATCCTCTGGCCAGAGAGAACGCGCTCCGGCTGCAGGCGCTCGACGCGCAGCCGCTGATTTTACTGAGCAGCGAGTTTGCCACCCGGGAGCAGATCGATCGTTATTGCCGTCGTCATCGGCTCGAACCTGACGTGCGGATGGAGGCCAACTCTATCGGCGCCGTTATGTCGGTCATTCGGCGCACGCCCCTTGCGACACTGCTGCCGGCGGCGATCGCCGGGCAGTTTGATGATGTAGTGGCTATTGAGCTCGAACCTGCGCTGCTGCAGCGAACGGCCTGTTTGCTACAGCGCAGGGATGCATGGCAGAGCGCCGCGGCACGCGAATTTATCGCCCTGGCGCGGGAGATTGCGCTAACGCTTGAGCAGGAAAACCGCCTGCCTCCTGCCTGACGGCCTGCGTCGCTCGGCGGCGAGCCTGGACTAACGGTGGGTTGCGCTGCTGAAGTCGGCCTCATTGGGCAGGACATCCTCTCTCAGCATGACTTCCTCCTTAAGCCTTTCCAGCACGTGATGAAAGAGCTGGGTCTTGTCTGGCTCAGCCATCTTCTGCAATTTCACATTAAATAAAGTATGGGACTGAATTAGATCGTGGATAAATTCCAGCAGTACCTCACTTTGCGGAAGGGAGGTTAATTCCTGATGGATATAACCGGTTTGTTGCCGTAGCGGATTTTTTGTGACATCCATCGGTCGGGCGCTAATGCTATGGGCAAATATTTTCTCAATTGCCTGACTGGTAATATAGAGCCGGTTCAATGACAGGGTGGGGTTTTCTGCCTCCTGCGGAATGAAGTGACAATATACAAACGGTTTCTCAGGCAGCATCATGCTGAGCCTGTTTTCATGATGAATATCGTCAGGCGCCTCCAGTAACGCCATTAAATTCCGGCTGTGCGGATGCCAGAGTCCTGACGCAGTGACCTTGACGTTGAACTGCGTGACGGTATTCCCGCGCAGGGTTTCCATGACGGGAATATCGCCATCAAGCCGCAGAATGCTATGGATATGAGAGTGTGGCGACAAGAAGGTCTCCACCGTCTCCGATGAATTGAGTGGATTAAATGTGCTGGTTACTTCTTTTTCCTGATGAGAAAGGACGGCGAGTTTTAATGTTCCCCGCGTCGGGTTAAGCTTCAGGCATAGATTGATCGCGCCGATATCATGCCAGTGAAGAATGTCTTCAATTTCGCAGTTTAATAATTTTTGCGCCCGGGGGAGAGAGCAATACTCCATTGGCGGTAAATTATTTAATTTCCAGATATTCCGTTCTGTTATATTCATAAGTTTTTTTGTTGCTAAAAAATAGCGGTTAGTATTGGGCGTAATCATCTAACAGCCACGTTTTATTGCCTGGACTCCCTGACCTGATTAATGAAACGCATTCACGTAGAGAATATTATATCGATAAGTTGATTATTCTTATTGTTACGTCAGATATTAACTTGACTGCGTTATCCTATCATTTATTTCGCTCGAGAAAAATAGTTTGCTTAGCGCCTGAATACAACACTTTTTTGTTATTTTTATTAATGACTCCGACGAGGGCGAACGCAGCATGAGGAGTACGCGGCTCTGGAGACAAATGCCGCGACGACCGGGATAACGCAAACGGATGCTCGCAGCATCCGTTTGCAGCGGCCAGGCTTACTGCGACACAGAGGGATAGCGATCCCCCGGCTGCGCGATGGCATACCAGGCCATCATCTCTGCGGTACCCGGCTGACCTTCGGCTGGCGCCCAGTCCATGGTGTCGATTTCAGCAAGCGGTTGATAAGCGCCTTGTTTGACTTCAAATACCATTCCTCCTGCGTCAAGTGAGAGCACCGTATGCCAGGTGCCGGGCTCCATTTCCAGGGCCGTGCAGGTTTCACCCAGCACCACCCGGTTAGTAATCACGCCATGGTCATCAAAATTTAGCACCACAAAGCGGCCTTTCAGCGGCAGCAAAAGTTCAAAAGTATGTCGGTGCCGGTGCGGGCGGATATAGGTGCCGGGTTCCATAGCGATAGCCAGGCGCTGCACCGGATCTCTCAGCTCAGGGTGAAAATTGCGATGGGCACGTAAGCGCGGGGAAGTGGTTGCCGCTTCGCTCTGCTGCTGCATATCGCTAAGGGTGATCTGTTTCATACCAACGCCTGGCTCCTTTGTTGTCCAGAGAGTGTTGAATCGGCAGGGCGGCAGGTTGACGCCCAGGCCACGCCATATTGTACGCAGAAAGCGTGTTGCTGTCGGTTAATTGTCGAGGCTATCGAGTACAGGAGGACTTCTGCCAGGCAACCACACAATTCCTTCCTGCTTTTTTTGCCTGGTACAGGGCGTCGTCGGCGCGGTTAAGTAATTCAGTCTCTACCGTTTTAGGATCCTCCGTAGTGGCAAGGCCGATACTGATCGTGACGCTCTCGGGGAGTTTAACCCTGCTGCTGACGTCGCCTGGGGAGATAATAGCCTGGCGAATCCGCTCAGCGATGAGTTGCGCCTGCTGTTGGCCGACGTCAGGCAGTAATAGTGCAAATTCCTCGCCGCCTGTTCTGGCCACAATATCATCTCTTCGAACCTGATCCTGAAGAACCCAGGCTACATACTGAATAACAAGATCTCCCTGAAAGTGGCCATATTTGTCATTTATGCGTTTGAAATGATCGATGTCGCATAACAAGATAGACAATGGTTTTTGCACAGAGACCCGTTGCATTTTTTTTGTCAGCGCAAGGTAAAAATAGCGACGGTTGTACAGCTGCGTCAGATAATCACGAATCGAGTTCTGATAGGCATTCTCATATTTATTGTTGGATAATTGATAAAGCTTAAACGCATTAAGGAAAATAATAATAATAAAGATCAGGGTGCCCAGCGTTTCGAAAAGCCTCGCTTTATACCATGTGTTTTCGCTAGCGACATCTGCGGTTGTTAAGAAAGAGAAGGTTAAGATATAAACGAAGCAGTAAAAATAGATTCCTGTCCAGAATATATTTCTGAAGCGGGTTAATGCAATCGTCGTGAAAAAGAGGAGCGTCCACATGTAAACCATTATATTACTGGCTAAGCGAATCGTTGGTTCATACAAGTGCGTTGAGGAAAATCCAACAATCAGGACGATAGCTAAAGTAAGGCTTATGCAGGCAAAGGTAATAATAATGTGATTATGGGAGGCCAGCAGGCGATGAGAACGAAATCTGTATACTAATGCCGCGGTGATGATTTGGGTGAGTGTTAAGGCGTTGCGGTAAAAGTAATACCGCAGAATTTCATTGTATGAGATTGAGTCGTTGAGATTGCAATAAAACATTTTGCTGTAATTATGTAACGCAAGAATCATCATTATGGCAGAGCCAATAAAGGCACAGGCTACTGGTATGAGAAACAGACAGCGTTTATCACTTAAGTATTTTAAAGCGATAGTTATTGATATTAAAAAGTAAAATATCAGAATAATAAGGGTCATGCCGTAAAACAACAACGGCGCCGGGGTCGTTATCGTGTTAATGTAGGTTGTGGTAAAATTAATTAAGCAAAATAGCGCCAGTATAGATACAATAAAAAACAACGGTGTCCGGAGCGTTGATGAGGCTGAAGGCCTGTTCATTAGGTCATACCTGTCAGGGTAAGAAAACTATGTTGTTATGATCGTGAATATCAATATTGTGAATGACGGTGAGGAGGGAGTAGTATGCTTTTCGTGCGGTTGCTGCTGACGATATCATTACGTTTTACAACTCGTCTTTTCCTGTGAGTCTTTCATTTTATTTGTAAAATGATCACTGGTGTTTTCCTCTTTTTAAAAAGAGGAATGGCGCAACGGGTTTTATATCTATAAATAAATCACTTTGTGCGTTAACAGGGAGGGGCATTGATGATCAGGTCGGTACTAGCTTGAGTGAACTATCTACCGGAGCTGCAGAAAAATCATCAAAAATCGCCGTGGATCCGACATAAAACAGGAGGGTCATGGTGTCCCCTGCAGGAATCGAACCTGCAACTAGCCCTTAGGAGGGGCTCGTTATATCCATTTAACTAAGGGGACAAGGCGGCACGAGTATAGCGTTTTTCGCCCGCCTGAGTAAGTGCCATACCGTCTGACTGCTTAAACCCTCGCCATTCTGAGCGCTTTTTTTATGCCCGGTCGGCGTTTTTGGCTTTTCCGGCGGCCTGCGCGCGGGCTTCTGCTTTTCGCTTGTTGCTCATGTCGTTACGGATCTGCGCATGGCTCAACAGCGCGAAGATGAAGGTTCCGCCGCAGATATTTCCCGCCAGCGTCGGCAGGGCGAACGGCCAGATGAAGTCGCTCCAGGGAAGGCTTCCGTTAAATACCAGATAGAGGATCTCTACCGAGCCCACCACGATATGAGTGGTATCCGCCAGGGCGATAAGCCAGGTCATCAGAATGATCACCACGATCTTGGCGGCGCCGGCGAGGGGAAACATCCAGACCATGGTGGCGACCAGCCAGCCGGAAATAATTGCATTGGCGAACATCTCCGTCGGGCTGTTTTTCATCACATCTTCGGCGATGCTGACGAAGGCCTGGCGGGTCGGCTCATCAAAAACAGGCATATAATTGAAGGCCCATGCGGCCACCGCGGTGCCGATGAGATTGCCCGCCAGTACCACCGACCATAGCCGCATCAGCAAACCGACGTTTCCGGGGGTGGGATTGTGCATCACCGGCAGTACGGCGGTGACCGTGTTTTCCGTGAACAGCTGCTGGCGGGCCATAATCACGATAATAAAGCCGAAGGTATACCCGAGGTTCTCGAGTAAAAATCCGCCAGGGATCCCATCCAGCTTGACGTGAAAAATCCCTTTCGCCAGCAGGGAGGCGCCCATCGACAGACCGGCCGCAATCGCCGACCACAGCAGGGCCAGCGCATCGCGCTCCATCTCTTTTTCCCCTTCCTGGCGAATATGTTCATGGATCGCCATCGCCCGAGAGGGAAGGCGATCTTCGTCAACTTCTATCTCTTCACCGCGCTGTTTTTCTTCACTTTCGACCTCGCGTTCGTCATCCGCAGGCTTTAATTTGTTATCGTCTGGTTCATCCATTTCACGGCCCTCGCTGACAAGTTATCTAGTTAAAGCGTAGCGGCTTTCCCTGGCGACTGGCTGGGGATACTCTTAAATCGCAAAAATGGTTACGCCAGATTTTTATCGCTCCGCTAGAATAGGAGCCCCGCGATCTCGTTATTCCCAGGCTATGATCAAATCAACAACTTGGGTGATATAGACATCGTTCAACGTGCTGTTACAATCGCTCACATCTTTACGGGCGGAAACGTTGTCTTTCCGTCATGGATGGCAACTCGCGATAGCCATAAAAACCAGGGAGACATCTATGAATTATCGCCTGTCGGCGCTTGCGCTTGGCGCCACATTGCTGGTGGGATGTGCCAGTTCCAGCTCTGGCGATCAGCCGCAGGGGCGCTCAGACCCGTTAGAAGGGTTTAACCGCACGATGTTCAATTTCAACTTTAACGTGGTTGATCCTTACGTGCTTCGTCCCGTCGCGGTGGCATGGCGTGACTATGTTCCGCAGCCGGCGCGCAATGGCTTAAGTAACTTCACCAGCAACCTGGAAGAGCCGGCGGTGATGGTGAACTCCTTCCTGCAGGGCGACCCCTATAAAGGAATGGTCCACTTTACCCGCTTCTTCCTGAACACCATCCTCGGGATGGGGGGGCTGATCGATGTCGCCGGGATGGCTAATCCGCAGCTGCAGCGCGTTGAACCGCATCGTTTCGGCAGCACGCTTGGCCACTATGGCGTCGGCTATGGTCCGTATGTGCAACTGCCATTCTACGGCAGCTTTACCCTGCGCGACGAAGGCGGCGATATGGCCGATGGCCTCTATCCGGTGCTCTCCTGGCTGACCTGGCCGATGTCGATCGGCAAATGGGCGGTGGAAGGCATTGAAACACGCGCTCAGCTGCTGGATTCCGACGGTCTGCTGCGCCAGTCTTCCGATCCTTACATTATGGTGCGTGAAGCTTACTTCCAGCGTCATGACTTTATCGCCAACGGCGGTAAGCTGACCCCGGCGGACAATCCGAACGCCCAGGCCATTCAGGATGAACTGAAAGATATCGATTCACAGTAATCGGCAAAGAAAAAAAAGGGTGAACATGATGTTCACCCTTTTTTGTTGTGTGCCGCTTATCAGAAGCGGTAGTTGAAGTTGGCGCCGTACAGCCAGGCGGTCCCTTCGGAGCGGAAGGTATACGGGCCTTCCTTGATTTCAACATGCTGCCCATGCATATAGGAAATCCCGACGTCAACCGACGCATCCTTGTTGAACGCGTAGGTGGTACCCGCGCTCAGCCACAGGCGATCCTGATCCGGAATGGAAATGGAGCGATTGTTGGCTGGTACCGGGCTGTCATCGAAGGCGATACCGGTGCGGAAGGTCCAGTTATCGTCATAATAATAGGTGGTCCCCAACGCAAGTCGGTAGGCGTCCTTAAAGCCTTCCTCTTTATAGAACAGCGTCTGGCCGTTGCTGCCGGTGGCTTTCAGCTCCTGGAACTGACTCCAGCTGGTGTAGGTCAGACTGTAGTGGACCGCCCACTGCGGTGCTACGCGGTTATAACCCGACAGCTCCCACATTTCCGGCAGGTTAAGGGTCAGTGAACCGTCGGTGGTTTGGCCATTAGTACCTGCTGGCAGACCGAAGTTGCCGAGGATCTGGTTATAGGCTGCCGGCAGGCTGCTGCGGTAGTTACCGTCGAAGTCGATCTTGACCTCGGAACGGTAGGTTAAACCGTAGCGGTTATTTTTATCCAGCTCGTAGAGGATACCGGCGTTCCAGCCAAAGCCCCAGGCGTTGCCGTTAAGATGGGCGATCTGCGTGTCGGCCGGGATCTTCGCTACCTGGCCCGCCAGCGCCGGCGGCAGCGCGCCCGAGCCAGCGACAATCTGCCCCAGATCGCCAGCATAGCGCTCGATCTTCGCCTTAGCGTAGACCGCGTCAAAGCCTAAGCCGAAGCTCCAGTTGCTGTCGAGACGGTAGGCGCCGCTCAGGTTAAAGTTCGCGGTGGTCAGGTCGGTTTTCCCGCCCATGCTGCCGGCGGCATAGTCATCGTTGTATTCGGTTGCCAGGCCGTAGTTGGAGGTGATGGACGCCCCCCAACCAAACTGATCGTTAATCGGCGCGACAAAGTGGAAGTTAGGTACCCACGCCGTCGGGGCGATATTGTCTGCATTCAGGCTTTTGCCGGTGGGTGAAGTCCCGGAGACATTGACGCCCGGATCGACAAAAACGGCGCCCGCCGACATGGTCGGACGGTCAAACATCATAATTAATGCCGGGTTACGACTGGCATTGCCTGCATCGTCTGCGATAGCCCCTTCACCGGAATAGGCCCGACCCAGCCCTGATGAAGAGAATTCGTTGAGCTGGAAGCCTGCTGACCAGGCCTGGGTGGAAACAAGTGCGACAGCCACTGCAAGGGCAGATTGGGTAAAGCGGGTTTTCTGGCTCATGCCCATAACCTCATTGAGTTATTTTTTTTTAAACTATGTTACATGCCGTAACAGAAGCGCGGAAGTGTAGGGTCTGCGGTACAACAGAGAAATCAGACCAGTGCGCTGAGTATAGGTCTGACCAGATGAGTTGTTGCAAGTTTGTTTATGAAGTTTTTCAATTGTGATAACAGAAACGCGATCCAGCTGGCAAAATTGTCGGGGGGAAGGAGAGAGAGAAAAGGTGATTTTTGTTTTAGATCATTTTTAAGTGTGATTTCTGTCACTTAACGCCGCGATGGCGATTATCGGCTGGAGGCAGACCAGGGAGCGGGCGTAAAATAGGCACATAAATTGTCTGGCACCGCAGGTGCATATCCAGAGGAAATCTACGATGAGTAAATGTAGCGCTGATGAAACCCCGGTTTGCTGCTGTATGGATGTTGGGACCATTGTCGACAACACCGACTGCACCGCCTCATACAGCCGCGTATTCGCCAACCGTGCGGAAGCAGAGCAAATGCTCGCCGCGCTGAGCGAAAAAGCCCGCAGTGTGGAATCTGAACCGTGCAAGATTAATCCCGTCTTCGCCGACGTTGACGGCGGCGTACAGCTGGATATCGATTTTGTGTTTAGCTGTGAGGCCGAATCCCTGATCTTCCAGTTGGGTCTGCGTTAATCCCTCCGCTTAACGCCCCGTGAAAGGGGCGTTATCTTTTCCGTTCAATGTGTTTTGGCTCGCAATTTTTCGCTTCCCCGATTGGCTTAATGTAAAAAATTAGTTAACAATGCTATCAGGTCAGACCACTTGTTTGTCTTGGTTAACAGGGGAGAGTTATGAGTCAGGCATTACCGCTTATCACCCGGCAGGGCGATCGCATTGCCATTGTCACAGGGTTACGCACGCCGTTTGCGCGTCAGGCGACGGCATTTCATGGCATTCCCGCCGTTGATTTAGGAAAAATGGTGGTTGGCGAAATGCTGGCGCGCAGCGACATTCCTGCGCAAGCCATTGAGCAACTGGTCTTTGGTCAGGTTGTGCAGATGCCGGAGGCGCCGAATATCGCCCGGGAAATTGTGCTCGGTACCGGAATGAGCGTGCACACCGACGCTTACAGCGTCAGTCGCGCCTGCGCCACCAGCTTCCAGGCCGTGGCGAATGTCGCTGAAAGCCTGATGGCCGGCACCATCCGCGCCGGTATCGCCGGCGGTGCCGACTCCTCCTCTGTGTTGCCTATCGGCGTCAGCAAAACGCTGGCCCGCACGCTGGTAGATGCGAACAAAGCCCGCACGCTGAGCCAGAAACTGAAGCTGTTTTCCCGCCTGCGGCCGCGCGACCTGCTGCCGGTTCCCCCGGCGGTTGCTGAATATTCAACCGGCTTACGGATGGGCGATACCGCCGAGCAGATGGCGAAAAGCTGGGGGATCACCCGGGAACAACAGGATGCGCTGGCACATCGTTCACACCAGCTGGCAGCGAAAGCCTGGGAGGAGGGCAAACTGTCCGCAGAGGTGATGACCGCCTATGCTTCTCCCTTCCGCGAACCGCTGGAGCAGGATAACAATATCCGTAAAAATTCAACCCTCGCGGATTACCAAAAGTTACGTCCGGCCTTCGACCGTAAACATGGCACCGTTACCGCCGCCAACAGCACGCCGCTGACGGATGGCGCGGCGGCGGTGATCCTGATGACCGAGTCGCGGGCCAAAGAGCTGGGTCTGACGCCGTTGGGTTATCTGCGCAGCTATGCCTTTACCGCCATCGATGTCTGGCAGGATATGCTGCTGGGGCCCGCATGGTCCACGCCGCTGGCGCTGGAGCGCGCTGGCCTGACGCTGGCTGATCTCACGCTTATCGATATGCACGAAGCTTTCGCCGCGCAGACGCTGGCCAATCTCCAGTGTCTGGCAAGCGACCGCTTTTCCCGCGAGGTGCTGGGCCGCGCGCAGGCCACCGGTGAGGTGGATGAGAGTAAATTTAACGTCCTCGGCGGCTCTATCGCCTACGGTCACCCCTTTGCCGCCACCGGCGCGCGGATGATCACCCAGACGCTGCATGAGCTGCGGCGACGGGGAGGGGGATTTGGTCTGGTGACGGCCTGCGCGGCAGGCGGTCTGGGCGCGGCGATGATTGTGGAGGCTGAATAATGGATACTGTTTCCGCTTTTAAGCTTGAGGTCCGTGCGGACAAAATCGCGGTGATCACCATTGATGCTCCGGGTGAAAAAATGAATACCCTGAAGGCCGAGTTCGGCAATCAGGTGCGGGGACTGATACGCCAGATACGCGACGATAAGTCGGTGCGCGGCGTGGTATTTATCTCCGCCAAAGCCGATAACTTTATCGCCGGCGCAGACATCAACATGATTGCCCGCTGCCGCAGCGCGCAGGAGGCGGAAGCGCTGGCGCGCCAGGGGCAGCAGATTATGGCCGAAATCCATGGCTTGTCGATTCCGGTCATTGCCGCCATCCATGGCGCCTGTCTGGGCGGCGGACTGGAGCTGGCGCTGGCCTGCCATGGCCGCATCTGTAGCGATGACGAAAAAACCCGACTCGGGTTGCCGGAGGTACAGCTTGGTCTGCTGCCGGGTTCCGGTGGGACGCAGCGTTTACCGCGGCTAATCGGCGTCAGCACGGCGCTGGATATGATGCTCACCGGCAGGCAATTACGGCCGCGCCAGGCGCTGAAGGCCGGTCTGGTGGACGAGGTGGTGCCGCAGACAATTTTACTGCAGGCGGCGGTGGAGCTGGCGCTGAAGGGACGTCCGACCAGCCGCGAGGTGCCGGTTCGCGAACGCGTGCTGGCGGGCCCCCTCGGTCGCCATCTGTTATTTCAGTACGTCGGCAAGCAAACGCAGCGCAAGACCCAGGGCAACTACCCGGCGGTGAAGCGAATTTTGCAGGTCGTCGAGAATGGTCTGGCCCACGGCTGCAGCAGCGGTTACGCCGAAGAGGCCCGCGCGTTTGGCGAACTGGCGATGACCCCGCAGTCGCAGGCGCTGCGATCGATCTTCTTTGCCAGTACCGATCTGAAAAAAGACCGTGGCGCCGAGGCGGAACCCGCT
Organism: Klebsiella sp. PCX; assembly: GCF_021869705.1. Lineage (NCBI taxonomy): Bacteria > Pseudomonadati > Pseudomonadota > Gammaproteobacteria > Enterobacterales > Enterobacteriaceae > Klebsiella > Klebsiella sp. PCX. The sequence continues at coordinate 3,714,005 of NZ_CP091527.1, read as the reverse complement.
CCGCTGAGAAGCGTTGCAGTACTGGGCGGCGGCCTGATGGGCGGGGGGATCGCCTATGTGACCGCCTGTAAAGGCGGACTGCCGGTGCGAATTAAAGATATTCAGCCGAGCGGGATCAACCACGCCTTAAAGTACAGCTGGGATCTGCTGAACAAACAGGTTCGCCAGCGCCGACTGCGCCCCAGCAAGCGCGATCGTCAGCTGGCGCTGATCACAGGCACTACCGACTATCAGGGCTTTGCCCATCGCGACGTGGTGATTGAGGCGGTATTCGAAGACCTGGCGCTGAAACAGCGGATGGTCAGTGAAGTGGAGCAAAACGGCGGGCCGCAGACTATCTTTGCCTCGAATACGTCGTCGTTACCAATAGGCGATATAGCCGCCCATGCCAGCCACCCTGAGCGGGTGGTCGGCCTGCACTTTTTCAGTCCGGTGGAGAAAATGCCGCTGGTTGAGGTGATCCCGCATAAGGGAACCGATCCGCAGACCATTGCCACGGTGGTGCAACTGGCTAAACGTCAGGGGAAAACGCCGATCGTCGTGGCGGACAAAGCGGGCTTCTATGTGAACCGCATTCTCGCGCCGTATATAAATGAAGCGATGCGTCTGCTGGTGGAGGGAGAACCGGTTGAGGTGATTGATAAGGCCCTGGTGAAATTCGGTTTTCCGGTTGGACCGGTTCAACTGCTGGATGAGGTGGGTATCGATACCGGCACCAAAATTATTCCCGTACTGGAGAATGCCTTTGGAGAACGTTTTAGCCCGCCTGCAAACATCATTGACGCGATTTTGAAGGACGATCGCAAAGGTAGAAAAAATAATCGTGGTTTCTATCTTTATGAGATAAAAGGGCGTAAAAGCAAAAAACGGCCCGACCCGGCAGTCTATCCGCTGCTGGGCATCGACCGCCCGCAGTCGCGGTTGTCCGCGCAGCAGGTGGCCGAGCGCTGTGTGATGCTGATGCTTAACGAGGCGGCGCGCTGCTTTGATGAGCAGATCATCCGTAGCGCGCGCGATGGTGATATCGGCGCCGTATTTGGTATAGGGTTTCCGCCATTTCTTGGCGGCCCGTTCCGGTATATGGATACTATCGGCGCGGGTGAAGTTGCCGCGATCCTGCAGCGCCTGGCCGCCCAGTACGGCCCACGTTTTACACCCTGTGACACTTTGTTACGCATGGCCGAACAGGGGACCACCTTTTGGCCAGCGGATGAACGGCTGACCTAAGTTGTGGTCAAAGAAGGTAAATCCGGCTGCGGATGACGCTGTTGATTGGCTGTTTTGTAAACAATCATTGACTATACTTACGCCATTGAGGTAAAAAACAGCGTTTCATTCGTTGAATGGATCAGGCACAATGCCCGGCCACCGGGTTGCCTGCGTATTGTCTTCGCAGGCTAAACTTCGGTGCTTCTGGTTAACAAAAGCGGTGCAATATGCAAGTTTTTATTATGCGTCACGGCGACGCTGCCCTCGATGCAGCCAGCGACTCGGTTCGTCCATTAACCGTATGCGGTTGTGATGAGTCTCGTCAGATGGCAACCTGGCTGAAAGGTCAAAAAGTGGATATTGAGCGCGTTCTTGTCAGTCCCTATCTGCGTGCGGAACAGACGCTGGATATTGTTGGGGAGTGCATGAACCTGCCGAAACATGTCGACGTGATGCCGGAACTCACGCCGTGCGGCGATGTAGGTATGGTGAGCGCCTATCTGCAGGCGCTGGCAAATGAAGGCGTGGCGACGGCGCTGGTCGTCTCCCACCTGCCGCTGGTGGGGTACCTCGTCTCAGAGCTGTGCCCGGGGGAAACGCCCCCGATGTTCACCACCTCGGCTATCGCCTGCGTCAATCTGGACGCCGACGGCAAGGGTGAATACCTCTGGCAGAAAAGCCCCTGCAACCTCAAAATGGCCAACGCCATCTGACGGCCCCCGGAGCTCGCCGTCAAGGCAGTTCCGGTGGTTGCCACTCCTCGACCTCTATCAGAATCAGCAGTGCGGCGTCACCGCCGTACTCTTTTGGCGCCTGATGAAAAGCCATGATGTGTGGATGCTGCGCCAGCCACAGCGGGGTTTGCTGTTTGAGAATGTGCTTGCCGTGCCCGTGCATCACGCAGGCGCAAAACACATGCTCGCGGCGGCAGGCGGCAATCAGCGCGCCCAGTTCCTGTTTGGCCTGCTGCTGGGTGAGCCCATGCAAATCGAGAAACAGTTCCGGCGAATAATCCCCACGGCGCAGCTTTTTCAGCTCAAAATGGCTGACGTCGGCGCGGACATATTTCGTCGAGCCTTCGGTATTCAGTAGCGGCTGAAACTCATCGGAAAAATAGTGGCTGTTGTCGGCCTGTTCCTGCAACAGACGCTTAGGGGCAACCTCGGTGATTTTCTTGCGCTGCGGGCGGTGCACGATGGTGTCCTGTTTGATCTGCCGCGTGCCAGTCATCAGCTGACGGAACAGCGCCTGATCCTCCTCGCTAAGCGATGTCTTCTTTTTCATTGTCCGCTCTCATTAATACTTTGCGCTAGTTTACCCGACTCAATATCCCTTCGGGCAAGGAAAACCTGTTTTTTCCCCCGCCACCCCACGCAAGAATGCTGATTTATCGCCGTCTTCATGGCACACTAGCCGCCGAATTTATAGCAGAGTGTGCCCTGGAGGATGTCGTGGATAAAATTTTTGTTGATGAGGCAGTCAATGAGCTGCATACCATTCAGGACATGCTGCGCTGGGCGGTAAGCCGTTTCAGCGCTGCTAATATCTGGTACGGTCACGGGACTGACAACCCGTGGGACGAGGCGGTACAGCTGGTGCTGCCTTCGCTGTATCTGCCGCTGGATATCCCGGAAGATATGCGCACTGCGCGCCTGACCTCCAGCGAGAAACACCGCATTGTAGAGCGGGTGATTCGCCGCGTGAACGAGCGTATTCCCGTCGCCTATCTGACCAACAAAGCGTGGTTCTGCGGCCATGAGTTTTACGTTGATGAGCGGGTGCTGGTGCCGCGCTCCCCGATCGGCGAACTGATCAATAACCAGTTTGCCGGTCTAATTAACCATAAGCCGCAGCATATCCTTGATATGTGCACCGGCAGCGGCTGCATCGCCATCGCCTGCGCCTATGCCTTCCCGGAAGCCGAAGTCGACGCCGTGGATATCTCCCCGGACGCGCTGGCCGTCGCCGAGCACAACGTGGAATCCCATGGCCTGATCCATCACGTGACCCCGATCCGTTCCGACCTGTTTCGCGATCTGCCGAAGCTACAGTACGATCTGATCGTCACTAATCCGCCGTATGTCGATGAAGAGGACATGGCCGACCTGCCGGAAGAGTATGAGCATGAGCCGGTACTGGGTCTGGCCTCCGGAAGCGATGGCCTGAAGCTGACGCGCCGCATCCTCGGCAATGCGCCGGATTATCTCAGCGACGACGGCATTCTGATTTGTGAAGTCGGTAACAGCATGGTACATCTGATGGAGCAGTATCCGGACGTGCCGTTTACCTGGCTTGAGTTTGATAACGGCGGCGACGGCGTCTTTATGCTGACCAAACAACAGCTGATTGACGCTCGCGCGCACTTCGGTATTTATAAAGACTAAAAAAAACAACACGCCAACATAACGACAAATAATGGAGCCGTGATGGCAGGAAATACAATTGGACAACTCTTTCGCGTCACCACCTTCGGCGAGTCGCACGGCCTGGCGCTTGGCTGCATCGTTGATGGTGTGCCGCCGGGCATTCCGCTGACCGAAGCCGATCTGCAGCACGACCTCGATCGTCGTCGCCCGGGCACCTCGCGTTACACCACGCAGCGTCGCGAGCCGGATCAGGTCAAAATCCTCTCCGGCGTCTTCGAAGGCGTCACCACCGGGACCAGTATCGGGCTGCTGATTGAGAACACCGATCAGCGTTCGCAGGATTACGGCGCGATCAAAGATCTGTTTCGTCCTGGCCATGCGGATTACACCTACGAACAAAAGTATGGTCTACGCGACTATCGTGGCGGCGGTCGCTCCTCCGCCCGCGAAACCGCGATGCGCGTGGCGGCCGGGGCGATTGCCAAAAAATTCCTCGCCGCGAAGTTCGGCATCGTCATTCGCGGTTGCCTGACGCAGATGGGCGACATTCCGCTGGCCATTAAGGACTGGGAACAGGTTGAACAGAATCCCTTCTTCTGCCCGGATCCGGAGAAAATCGACGCTCTCGATGAACTGATGCGCGGTCTGAAAAAAGAGGGCGACTCCATTGGCGCCAAAGTTACCGTCGTCGCCGACGGCGTACCGCCGGGCCTTGGCGAGCCGGTCTTTGACCGCCTTGACGCCGATATCGCCCATGCGCTGATGAGCATCAACGCCGTGAAAGGCGTGGAGATTGGCGACGGTTTCGAGGTGGTGAAGCTGCGCGGCAGCGAAAACCGCGATGAGATCACCAAAGCCGGATTCCAGAGCAACCACGCCGGCGGCATTCTTGGCGGCATCAGCAGCGGTCAGCAGATCGTTGCCAACATCGCGCTGAAGCCGACCTCCAGTATTACCGTTCCCGGTCATACCATTAACCGCTTTGGCGAAGAGGTGGAGATGATCACCAAAGGGCGTCACGATCCGTGCGTCGGCATTCGCGCCGTACCGATCGCTGAGGCCATGCTGGCGATCGTTTTAATGGATCATTTTATGCGTCAGCGCGCGCAGAATGGCGACGTGACGACGACAATTCCACGCTGGTAACCATGAAAAACACCGTTATCGCCCTGTTGGCGCTGCTGGCCAGCGCCGGCAGCCTGGCCGCCACGCCATGGCAGAAGATATCCCAGCCAATCGGCGGCAGCGCGCAGTCGATTGGCGCGTTCTCCAATGGCTGTATCGTTGGCGCCGAGGCGCTGCCGCTGAACGCTGTCGGCTATCAGGTGATGCGTACCGATCAGCGGCGCTACTTCGGTCATCCGGATCTGATTCAGTTTATTCAGCGCCTGAGCAATCAGGTGCACAATAAAGGCATGGGGACCGTGCTGATTGGCGACATGGGGATGCCGGCAGGCGGCCGTTTTAACGGCGGCCACGCCAGCCATCAGACGGGCCTCGATGTCGATATCTTCCTCCAGCTGCCGCAGACGCGCTGGACATCGTCCCAGCTGCTGAAGCCGCAGGCCCTGGATCTGGTCGCCAGCGATGGCAAACGCGTGGTACCGTCGCTGTGGAGTCCGCAAATCAGCCAGCTGATCAAGCTGGCGGCGGAAGATAGCGAGGTGACCCGCATCTTCGTCAACCCGGCGATTAAACAGCAGCTGTGCCTGGACGCGGGAAGCGACCGCCAGTGGCTGCGCAAAGTTCGTCCCTGGTTCCAGCATCGCGCCCATATGCACGTCCGTCTGCGCTGCCCGGCAGGCAGCCTGGAGTGCGAAGATCAGGCGCCACCGCCGGCCGGCGATGGCTGCGGAGCGGAGCTGCAGAGCTGGTTCGAGCCACCTAAACCCGGGTCTACCCCACCTGTGAAGAAGACGCCGCCGCCGTTGCCGCCTTCCTGCCAGGCGCTACTGGATGAGCATGTGCTGTAATGGATAGTTTTATCGAGTTGTTTTCCGTATCGCCGCTGGTGCTGGTGGTGCTTTTTTTTGTCGCCATCCTGGCCGGTTTTATTGATTCACTGGCCGGGGGCGGGGGCTTACTGACCGTGCCGGCGCTTATGGCGGCAGGCATGCCGCCGGCCCAGGCGCTGGCGACCAATAAGCTGCAGGCCTGCGGCGGATCGCTGTCGGCGACCCTCTACTTTGTCCGGCGCAAGGTGGTCAATCTCGCCGATCAGAAGCTGAATATTCTGATGACCTTTATCGGTTCAACCGCCGGCGCGCTGCTGGTCCAGCACGTGCAGTCCGATATTCTTAAGCAGATCCTGCCGTTGCTGGTGATCGGCATCGGTCTCTATTTTCTGCTGATGCCGAAACTGGGCGAAGCGGACCGGCAGCGTCGGCTCTACGGTCTGCCGTTTGCGCTGGTCGCTGGCGGCAGCGTCGGGTTTTACGACGGTTTTTTCGGCCCCGGCGCCGGTTCGTTTTATGCGCTGGCGTTTGTCACCCTCGCCGGGTTTAACCTGGCGAAGTCGACGGCCCACGCCAAACTGCTCAACGCCACCTCGAACGTCGGCGGCCTGCTGCTGTTTATTATCGGCGGGAAGGTTATCTGGGCCACCGGCTTTGTGATGATGGCCGGACAATTTATTGGCGCCCGCGCCGGCTCCCGGCTGGTGCTGAGTAAAGGGCAATCGCTGATCCGACCGATGATCGTTATCGTCTCGGCGGTGATGAGCGCGAAGCTTCTCTACGACAGCCACGGGGCGGAGATTTTGCAGTGGTTGGGAATTCATTAATGCAACAGCAACACCATTATCAGCAGCTGATCGATCTCTTCGATAGCTGCTTTGCCGCAGATTTTAATACTCGCCTGGTGAAAGGCGACGATGAGCCGATCTACCTTCCGGCAGACGATGACACGCCATATCACCGTATCGTGTTCGCGCACGGTTTTTTTGCCAGCGCCCTGCACGAGATCTCCCACTGGTGTATCGCCGGCAAGGCTCGCCGCGAACAGGTGGATTTTGGCTACTGGTACTGCCCGGACGGTCGCGATGCAATGACCCAAAGCCAGTTTGAGGACGTCGAGGTGAAACCGCAGGCCCTGGAGTGGCTGTTCTGCGTGGCGGCGGGATTTCCGTTTAACGTCAGCTGTGACAATCTGGAAGGTGACGTCGAACCCGATCGCATCGCCTTTCAGCGCCGGGTACATGCCCAGGTGATGACTCTGCTTGAACAAGGGATCCCCGAACGTCCGGCGCGTCTTATTCGCGCACTACAACACTATTATCAAACGCCGCCATTGACGGCAGAACACTTTCCGTGGCCGGAAGACCTGCACTAAGGCCACACATTACATGACAAGAGGTAAGACGATGATCGCGGAGTTTGAATCACGCATTCTGGCGCTGATTGACAACATGGTAGACCACGCCAGTGATGATGAACTGTTTGCCGGCGGTTATCTGCGCGGCCACCTGACGCTGGCGGTGGCTGAGCTGGAAGGTGAGGGCGAGCATTCAGCTGAAGCGATACACAGCAAAGTCAGCCATAGCCTGGAGAAAGCCATCGGCGCTGGCGAGCTGTCGCCGCCGGACCAAAATCTGGTGCAGGGCATGTGGGAAAACCTGTATCTGCAGGCAAAAAATCAGGCCTGAGCCATGTTGTAGCCCGGGTCAGGCGTCAGCCGTACCCGGGAAATTGCCTGCCCTCATGGTTTTATTTCACCGCTTTTCCCTTCAGCAGTTTTCTCACCCATAGCCGATTCGGATTCAGCGCCGCCAGGGTGTCGCTATCCAGCGGCAGTGGTTCAGCGCTCATCTGCGCCGCCAGTATCTCAGCGCTTAACGGCGCGGTGCAAATGCCTCGCGATCCGAGGGCGCCAAGCATAAACAGGTTATGAAAGACCGGCGCGCTACCGGCGCTATCCTGCCGTTCGTGGAGGTTGGCGTATTGCGTCAATGTCGCCGCATAGTCCGGGACGTTGCCGACCATCGGCAGATGATCGCGGGTGGCGCAGCGCACGCCGCAGCGGGCGTCACTGGCGCTGATATCCACGTCCTGCGGCCACTCCGCGCCCGGGAAGCAGTCGATCAGCCGTTGCCGGTTGTGCTGCTGATCTCCTTCGCTGAAGGTGGTGTCGGTTTTGCCGCGATGGTAGCTGGCGCCAATACAATGCTGCTGGTTTTGCGGATTCTGCGGCGTCAGGTAGCCGTCGTAGCACAGCACCTGGCGCAAAGCGGAAAGCCGCGGGGTGGTGGGTATATGGCTGACCTGGCCACCCACGGGATAGACGGGCAACGGCGCGGTTTGCGCAAAATCCGCGATGCGGTGGCCGTTGGCCAGCACGACCGCCTGATGATAGCGCTGGTGGTTGAGCAGCCAGCCATCGCCTTCTGCACTCAGCGTCTCGACCTGATAACCATAATGCACGTGCAGACCGCGAGTCGCCGCCAGCGCCAGTAGCTCGGCGGTGAGCTGCTGTGGGCACAGCCAACCGCCGGCCGGATAGGTTATGCCGCCGCAGCCGGTCTCGACGCCGGTCAGCTCCGCGGCCTGATCCGCCGTCACCGCGCAGGCGATATCAGGGGGCAACTCCAGGGCCAGCATCTGGGCGATTTTGTGCGCGCTTTTTTCATCCCAGCCAAGCTGGGTGACCCCGCACCATTGATGATCGAACAGCACCGGCAGCGCGTCGTAGGTGCGGCGGGCGAAGGTAAAGGCGGCCGGGAAAAAGCGCGCCAGCGCCGGATCGTGCTGGCTTAACAGCGGGTAGAGCGCGCCCTGGCGATTACCGGAGGCGCCCTGCGCCGGGGCGTCGTCCGCGCAGTAGAGGGTCACCTGCCAGCCGCGACGCAGCAGCGCCAGGGAGAGCAGGGCGCTGGCGATACCGCCGCCGACGATGGCCGCTTCGCGGGCCTCGCTGCCTCGGCGGGCGAACCAGGGCGCGCGCGCCGGAAAGGCCAGCGTTTGCGCCATCTCGCCGGTCAGCATCTCCCGTTTGCGGCCGAAGCCCTTGGTTTTACGCAGAGTAAATCCGGCTTCCTGCAGGCCGCGGCGGACAAAACCGGCGGAGGTAAAAGTGGCCAGCGTTCCGCCGGGACGCGCCAGGCGCGCCATGGCATTGAACAGATCCTGGGTCCACATGTCGGGATTTTTCGCCGGGGCAAAGCCGTCGAGAAACCAGGCGTCCACCTGCTGATTCAGCGAATCATCCAGCTCTCTGGTCAGCTCGTTGATATCGCCAAACCACAGATCGAGCGTCACCCGTCCGCCGTCGAGCAGCAGACGATGGCACCCGGCGAAGGCCGAAGGCCATTGCGCCTGCAGCTGTTCTGCCCATGGGGCCAGCTCTGGCCAGCGCTGGTGCGCCAGGCGGAGATCTTCCGCCTTCAGCGGATATTTCTCAAAACTGATGAAATGTAACCTTTGCAGGGTAACGTCCGGGTTATCGCGAACAAAAACGTCAAACGCCTGCCAGAGAGTGAGGAAATTGAGCCCGGTGCCGAAGCCGCTCTCCGCGACGATCAACAGCGGGCGAGGGTGGCTGGAGAAGCGCTCCGGCAGGCGATTTCCGCCGAGAAAGACGTAGCGCGTCTCTTCCAGACCGTTGTCATTGGAAAAGTAAACATCGTCGAAATCTCGGGAAACAGGTGTACCCTCAGCATTGAATTCCAGGTTGGCGGGTTGTATAGCGTTTTGTTTCACGTAAGTTACTCGAATCACAAGGCGTAGCGCGATCTTAGCGATGTGTGCCTGAGGGCGCAAATTTATACACAAAATGTCTGATCGGACTTGTTCGGCGTACAAGTGTACGCTATTGTGCGACACGAAACTTAAAATAGTGAGACTTACAGAGGTATTTAATGAAACGTGCAGTGATTACTGGCTTGGGCATCGTTTCCAGCATCGGTAATAACCAGCAGGAAGTCCTGGCATCTCTGCGTGAAGGACGTTCAGGGATCACTTTCTCTCAGGAGCTTAAAGATTCAGGGATGCGCAGCCACGTATGGGGCAACGTCAAACTGGATACCACTGGCCTCATTGACCGCAAAGTAGTGCGCTTCATGAGCGACGCCTCCATCTATGCTTACCTGTCCATGGAACAGGCCGTTGCCGACGCAGGTCTGGCGCCGGAAGCATACCAGAATAACCCGCGTGTCGGCCTGATCGCAGGCTCCGGCGGCGGCTCCCCGAAATTCCAGGTCTTCGGCGCTGATGCCATGCGTAGCCCGCGTGGTCTGAAAGCCGTGGGTCCGTATGTGGTCACCAAAGCGATGGCTTCCGGCGTTTCCGCCTGCCTCGCCACGCCGTTTAAAATCCACGGCGTTAACTACTCCATCAGCTCCGCCTGCGCCACTTCCGCACACTGCATCGGTAATGCGGTAGAGCAGATTCAGCTGGGCAAACAGGATATCGTCTTTGCCGGCGGCGGCGAAGAACTGTGCTGGGAAATGGCCTGCGAGTTCGACGCCATGGGCGCGCTGTCCACCAAATACAACGACACTCCAGAAAAAGCCTCCCGCACCTATGACGCCAACCGTGACGGCTTCGTTATCGCCGGCGGCGGCGGTATGGTCGTGGTGGAAGAGCTGGAACATGCTCTGGCGCGCGGCGCGCACATCTATGCCGAAATCGTCGGCTATGGCGCAACCTCCGATGGCGCAGACATGGTAGCTCCATCGGGTGAAGGCGCAGTGCGCTGTATGCAGATGGCGATGCACGGCGTGGATACCCCGATCGACTACCTGAACTCTCACGGCACCTCCACGCCGGTCGGCGACGTGAAAGAGCTGGGCGCGATCCGCGAAGTGTTCGGCGATAACAGCCCGGCTATCTCGGCGACCAAAGCGATGACCGGCCACTCGCTGGGCGCGGCGGGCGTACAGGAAGCTATCTACTCCCTGCTGATGCTGGAGCACGGCTTTATCGCGCCGAGCATCAACGTCGAAGAGCTGGACGAGCAGGCAGCCGGCCTGAACATCGTCACCAAACCGACTGACGCTAAGCTGACCACCGTGATGTCCAACAGCTTCGGCTTCGGCGGCACCAACGCCACGCTGGTGATGCGTAAATACAACGCCTAATCAGCACGCGATGCACTGAGGGGAGCCACCGGCTCCCCTTTTTTGTCATCTTGACAGGGTAAGGTCCCGCAGGCACACTGCTGGCGAATCCATTAGTCTCTCCACTAATGCGTAAGCGTTTAACGTCAACCAACGCGCCTTAACCCTGATAGTCAGGTGGAGGGGGCGTGTCGCTTTGCTCGCCTTACTCTGCGAATCTGGAGTAATGCATGTCCGCAGTCACTGAAACAACATCTCATTCTTCCGCGAATTTTTCGCTTTTTCGCATTACATTCGCCGTCTTTTTGACCTATATGACCGTCGGTTTGCCGCTGCCGGTGATCCCGCTATTTGTCCATCAGGAGCTGGGATTTGGTAACACTGTGGTCGGCGTGGCGGTGGGGATCCAGTTCCTCGCCACCGTTCTGACCCGCGGCTACGCCGGGCGTCTGGCAGACCAGTACGGCGCCAAACGTTCCGTCCTGCAGGGGATGCTGGCCTGCGCCCTGGCCGGTGCGGCCTGGCTGGCCGCTGCGCTGCTGCCGCTGCCGGTGTTCGCGAAGTTGGGCCTGTTGCTGCTGGGCCGCCTGATCCTCGGGTTTGGCGAAAGCCAGCTGCTGACCGGCAACCTGAGCTGGGGGATGGGCCTGGTGGGGCCGGCCCGCTCCGGCAAAGTGATGTCATGGAACGGCATGGCGATGTACGGTTCGCTGGCGGTGGGCGCCCCGCTGGGATTGTTAATATATAGCCATTTTGGCGTGGCGGTCCTCGCCTGCGTCACCATGACACTGCCGCTCGTCGCCTGGCTCATCAACGGGACGGTGCGCAAAGTGGCGGCGCACGGAGGCGAGCGGCCTTCACTGTGGAGCGTCATCGGCATGATCTGGCGGCCGGGGATTGGTCTGGGCCTGCAGGGCGTCGGCTTTGCGGTGATCGGCACCTTCGTCTCCCTCTATTTTGCCAGCCATCACTGGCCGATGGCCGGCTTTACCCTGACGGCGTTTGGCGGCGCTTTTGTGCTGATGCGGGTGCTGTTCGGCTGGATGCCGGATCGGTTTGGCGGCGTTAAAGTGGCGATGGTCTCGCTGCTGATAGAGGCGGTCGGTCTGACGCTGCTGGGGCTGGCGTCGGGCGTCTGGGTAGCGCTGGCCGGCGCGGCGCTGACCGGATGCGGCTGTTCGCTTATTTTCCCGTCGCTTGGCGTGGAGGTGGTGAAGCGCGTCCCGGCGCAGGTGCGCGGCACTGCGCTCGGCGGCTATGCGGCCTTTCAGGATATCTCTTATGGCCTGACCGGGCCGCTGACCGGTCTACTGGCCACTTCGCTGGGCTACTCGTCGGTATTTCTTGCCGGCGCCCTCTGCGCGGCGCTGGGGATCCTCGTCACCCTCATTTCATTTCGCCGCTAGGTTGTTGTCCGGCCTGAAACCGCTGTAGTCAACACCGTGGCGTTTGGCATGAAAGGGAGCCGTAAACGCCACCTGTGCCTGCTGGGCTACAGCAGGAGCCACAGCACCAGGAGCAGGACAACCGCTCCCAGCGCCAGCTGCCAGGGCTTAGCGGCCCATGTCCGCCGGGTCACGGGCTCCTCCTGCGGGATCGCCAGCGTCTCCTGGGCGCGGGCTACCCGCAGCACAAACACCTTGTTCAACAGCGCCAGGATCTGCGCCGGGCTCAGCGTGGTCTGCGGCGTAACCTGCCAGTTGCGACGGGCAAAGTCGACAATCTTCTGCCACTCTGCGGTCTCAAGCGGCTGCTTGAGCGCCCCCTGCAGTGAGGTCAGCGTCGGCGCGGTTTGCGCGCTGAGGGTCTGCCGCGCCTGTAGCCAGTAGGAAAGCGGCGTGAAGTGCGTCGCCGGGATCAGCTCCCCTGACTTGACGCCGCAAAGTTCCAGCATGGACTGCCAAATCAGCTTGCTTGGTTCGCCGGTGGCGGCCGCCAGCTTCGTCACCAGCTGATTGAGCGTGTTGTGCTCGGCTGGCAACAGCGGGCGGAGGGTCGGCGGGCGCTGCTGCGGCTGCGGGATAGACAGCTGACCACGCTGCAGCAGATGCAGAATGTGCTCCAGTTGCGTCTGGCTGAGGGCATGCAGCGCCGTTTGCCCATAATGCTGACGAATATAATCGCTCACCGCCTGACGGTTATTGCCCTGGCCGAGCAGATCGCTGAGCTGCGCCAGGGTCTGGCGATGATGATGATTGTCCTGCGCGGCGGCTAAGCGCTGGTTGAGACTGGCCTCTGCGGCGCTGAAATGGCGGGCCAGCAGGGGCGTGTCGCCTTTTAGTCCGAGATCATGTTTGACGCAGGCCCACACTTCCGCATTCTGCTGCGAGGTCAGCGCCACCAGGCGCGTGATCAATCTCTCCAGGACGGTGCGTTGCTGCATGGAAAGCGAAGGTTCGCCGGTGGCGGCAGTGCCTGATGGGCCTCGCCCAGGAGGACGGTCTGGCATATCTGCAAGGGGGTGCGTCATGATTCATCCTTTCGATATCGCGGTACTGGAACCAGGTGATGAGTATGCCTGGCGGCCAGATTATGGCACACTTCCCCGGTTAACTCTCGTTCTCAGACAGGTACTGAACTGTGAAAATCCTCGTTGATGAAAATATGCCCTATGCCCGTGAGCTTTTTAGCCGTTTAGGCGACGTGCAGGCGATCCCGGGCCGCCCGGTTCCGGCCGATGCCCTGACCGATGCGGATGCCTTAATGGTGCGCTCGGTCACCCGGGTCAATGAAGCATTGCTTGCCGGCAAGGCCATCAGGTTCGTCGGCACCGCGACCGCAGGCACCGATCATGTCGATCAGGCGTGGCTGCAGCAGGCGGGGATTGGTTTCTCCGCGGCGCCCGGCTGCAACGCTATCGCGGTGGTGGAGTATGTCTTTTCAGCGCTGCTGATGCTGGCCGAACGTGACGGCTTCGCGCTGCGCGATCGCACCGTCGGGATCGTCGGCGTCGGTAACGTCGGCGGGCGGCTGCAAAAGCGCCTGGAGGCGTTGGGTATCAAAACCCTGCTTTGCGATCCCCCGCGTGCCGACCGCGGCGACGAAGGCGACTTCCGCTCCCTCGACGATCTGGTCCAGCAAGCTGATGTCATCACCTTCCATACCCCGCTGTATAAAGAAGGGCAATATAAAACCCTGCATCTGGCGGATGAGGCGCTGATTAGCCGCCTGAAGCCCGGAACGATTTTGATCAACGCCTGCCGCGGGCCGGTGGTGGATAACGCTGCGTTGCTGAAACGACTGGAAGCCGGTCAGTCCCTGAGCGTGGTGCTGGACGTTTGGGAGCCGGAGCCGGATCTCAACGTAGAGCTTCTTAAGCGAGTGGATATCGGCACGGCGCATATCGCCGGCTATACCCTTGAAGGGAAGGCGCGCGGGACGACGCAGGTGTTCGAAGCCTATAGCGCCTTTATCGGCCATCCGCAGCAGGTGGCGCTGGATACCCTGTTGCCGGCCCCGGAGTTTGGCCGCATCACCCTGCATGGCCCGCTCGATCAGCCGACGCTGAAAAGACTGGTTCATTTGGTGTATGATGTGCGCCGCGATGATGCGCCGCTGCGGAAGGTGGCGGGCGTCGCCGGTGAATTCGACAAGCTGCGTAAAAATTATCAGGAACGTCGCGAATGGTCTTCGCTGTACGTGCAGTGCAGCGATGAGCAGGCGGCGGCCCTGTTGCGCCAGCTCGGTTTTAACGCCGTGCATCATCCTGTTCGTTAATGTCTTCTTAATGCCCCTGCCGGATACTCCGGCAGGGCCGCTTTATTTCTGGAGTAAACCACCATGTCTGAAGGCTGGAATATTGCCGTACTGGGCGCAACGGGCGCCGTAGGCGAAGCCCTGCTCGAAACTCTTGCTGAACGCCAGTTCCCGGTGGGGGAGATTTTTGCTCTGGCGCGCAATGAAAGCGCGGGCGAACATCTGCGTTTTGGTGGCAAGTCGGTGATCGTCAAGGACGCCGCCGAGTTTGACTGGACCCAGGCCCAGCTGGCTTTCTTTGCCGCAGGTGCAGAAGCCAGTGCGGCGTATGTCGAAGATGCGACAAACGCCGGGTGTCTGGTTATCGATCTCAGCGGCCTGTTTGCGCTGGAGCCGGACGTACCGCTGGTGGTGCCGGACGTGAACCCGTTTGTGTTAGGCGATTACCGCAACCGCAATCTGATTGCGGTGCCCAACAGTCTGACCAGCCAGCTGCTGACGGCGCTCAAGCCGCTTATCGATCAGGGTGGACTGTCGCGCATTAGCGTCACTAACCTGCTCTCCGCCTCAGGGCAGGGGAAAAAAGCGGTGGATGCGCTGGCAGGGCAGAGCGCCAAGCTGTTGAACGGCATCCCCATCGATGAAGACGATTTCTTTGGCCGCCAGCTGGCGTTCAACATGCTGCCGCTGCTGCCGGATCGTGAAGGTAGCGTGCGCGAAGAGCGCCGTATCGTCGATGAAGCGCGCAAAATTCTGCAGGATGACGGGCTGATGATCTCCGCCAGCGTCGTCCAGTCGCCGGTCTTCTACGGCCATGCGCAGATGGTGAACTTTGAAGCGATGCGTCCGCTGGCGGCGGAAGAGGCGCGTGACGCCTTTACCCGCGGCGAGGAGATCGAACTGTCTGAAGAGGGCGAATTCCCCACTCAGGTTGGCGACGCCTCCGGTAACGCCCGTCTCTCCATCGGCTGCGTGCATAATGACTACGGCATGCCGGAGCAGGTCCAGTTCTGGTCGGTGGCGGATAACGTCCGCTTCGGCGGCGCGCTGATGGCGGTGAAGATCGCCGAGAAGCTGATTGAGGAGTACCTGTACTGATGTCTGAGATGGAGCAACAGCCGGTCTGTAAAATCGCGCTGGGCATCGAGTACGACGGTAGCAAATATTACGGCTGGCAGCGGCAAAACGAAGTGCGCAGCGTGCAGGAGAAGCTGGAAAAGGCGCTCTCGCAGGTGGCGAACGAACCGATTACCGTCTTTTGCGCCGGCCGCACCGACGCCGGTGTCCATGGCACCGGCCAGGTGGTGCATTTCGAAACCCGGGCGCAGCGTAAAGATGCCGCCTGGACGCTGGGGGTAAATGCGAATTTACCTGGTGACATTGCGGTGCGTTGGGTCAAACATGTACCGGCGGATTTTCATGCCCGGTTCAGCGCCACGGCGCGCCGCTATCGTTACGTCATCTATAATCATCGCCTGCGTCCGGCGGTATTGAGTCATGGCGTCACGCATTTTCACCAGCCGCTCGACGCCGCGCGCATGCAGCGCGCCGCGCAGTGTCTGCTGGGGGAGAATGACTTTACCTCGTTTCGCGCAGTGCAGTGCCAGTCGCGAACCCCGTGGCGCAACGTGATGCACATTAACGTTACCCGTTACGGCGCTTATGTGGTGGTGGATATCAAAGCGAATGCCTTTGTACATCATATGGTCAGGAATATTGTGGGCAGCCTGATGGAAATCGGGGCCGGAAACCAGCCGGAGAGCTGGATGGCAGAACTGCTGGCAGCAAAAGACAGGACGCTCGCTGCGGCAACGGCAAAAGCGGAAGGGTTGTATCTGGTGTCGGTGGATTACCCGGCCCATTATGATTTACCGGTGCTGCCAATGGGCCCGCTGTTTCTGGCGGACTAATAGGGTCATTAAGGGTAAAGACAAACATGGACTTGATTCACTTTTTAATTGATTTCATCCTGCATATTGATGTGCACCTGGCCGAGCTGGTCGCCCAGTACGGCGTCTGGGTTTATGCCATTCTGTTTTTGATTCTGTTCTGCGAAACCGGGCTGGTGGTGACGCCGTTTCTGCCGGGAGATTCCCTGCTGTTCGTCGCGGGCGCGCTCTCGGCCCTGCCCACCAACGATCTTAATGTCCATCTGATGGTATTGCTGATGGTTATCGCGGCTATCGTCGGCGATGCGGTCAACTACACCATTGGCCGGCTGTTCGGCGAAAAGCTGTTCAGCAATCCGAACTCGAAGATTTTCCGTCGCAGCTATCTGGATAAAACCCATAGCTTCTACGAACGTCACGGCGGAAAAACCATTATCCTCGCGCGCTTTGTGCCGATAGTCCGAACCTTCGCGCCGTTTGTGGCGGGAATGGGGCATATGTCCTATCGTCATTTTGCGGCCTATAACGTCGTCGGGGCGCTGCTGTGGGTGCTGCTGTTCACCTACGCCGGCTATCTGTTTGGCGATCTGCCGGTGGTGCAGGAGAACCTTAAGCTGCTGATCGTGGCGATCATCGTGCTTTCCGTCCTGCCGGGCGTGATTGAGATTATTCGCCATAAGCGGGCGGCGGCGAAGCAGGCGAAGTAGTTTAGCCTGTGTTGCGCGTGACGGTGCAGAGCGTCACGCGCAGCGGTTTGACCACTTTTTTATCCCATGTTCCGGGATGATATGATTTAATGTGCAACATTCATGGTCTGTAAGAGGCAAAAATGGCATTATGCGCCCCTTACGACAAAACTGGCATCGACCAGGTTCAGGCAGAAAGGTTATCAATGAGCTGGATTGAACGAATTAAAAGCAACATCACTCCCACCCGCAAGGCGAGCATTCCTGAGGGTGTATGGACCAAGTGCGACAGCTGCGGTCAGGTACTCTACCGCGCCGAGCTGGAGCGCAACCTGGAGGTTTGTCCTAAGTGCGATCACCATATGCGCATGTCGGCGCGTAATCGCCTGCATAGCCTGTTGGATGAAGGTTCTCTGGTGGAACTGGGTAGCGAACTTGAGCCAAAAGATGTGCTGAAGTTCCGCGATTCAAAAAAATACAAAGACCGCCTGGCGTCCGCTCAAAAAGAGACGGGCGAGAAAGACGCGCTGGTGGTAATGAAAGGTACGCTCTACGCGATGCCGGTTGTGGCCGCCGCCTTTGAGTTCTCCTTTATGGGGGGATCGATGGGTTCCGTCGTTGGCGCACGCTTTGTGCGCGCGGTGGAGCAGGCGCTGGAAGATAACTGCCCGCTGATCTGCTTCTCCGCCTCCGGTGGCGCCCGTATGCAGGAAGCGCTGATGTCGCTGATGCAGATGGCGAAAACCTCCGCGGCGCTGGCGAAAATGCAGGAGCGCGGATTACCGTACATCTCTGTGCTGACCGACCCGACCATGGGCGGCGTATCGGCGAGCTTTGCGATGCTGGGTGACCTGAACATTGCCGAGCCGAAAGCGCTGATCGGCTTTGCCGGTCCTCGCGTCATTGAGCAGACCGTACGTGAGAAGCTGCCGCCGGGATTCCAGCGCAGTGAGTTCCTGATTGAAAAAGGGGCGATCGATATGATCGTTCGCCGTCCGGAAATGCGTCTCAAGCTGGCCAGCATTCTGGCGAAGCTGATGAACCTGCCGGCGCCGGTTGCCGCTTCGGAAACGCCTCATGAAGGCGTGGTGGTGCCGCCGGCACCGGATCAGGAACCCGAGGCCTGATAAAGCAGAGGGCAGGGCCTGGCGGCGCTGCCCTTTTTTATTCATACGCGTTAACCGTCAATTCTTGCGGGCATCATGGAAAAAGATCCTATTCCTCAGGCCACGTCGCCCCTGGCTACGTGGCTTTCTTATCTGGAACATCTGCACAGTAAAACCATCGACCTGGGGCTGGCGCGCGTCAGCGAGGTCGCGCGGCAGATGGATATCGTCAAACCGGCGCCGTTCGTCTTTACGGTCGCGGGTACCAATGGCAAAGGCACCACCTGCCGCACGCTGGAAACCGTCCTGATGGCGGCCGGCTATAAAGTGGGGGTCTACAGCTCTCCGCATCTGGTGCGTTACACCGAACGCGTGCGCATTCAGGGAGCGGAACTGCCGGAGGCGGCGCATACGGCCTCGTTTGCGGAGATTGAAGCGGCGCGGGGCGACATCTCGCTGACCTACTTTGAGTACGGCACGCTCTCTGCGCTATGGTTGTTTAAGCAGGCGCAGCTGGATGTGGTGATCCTGGAGGTGGGGCTCGGCGGCCGTCTCGACGCCACTAATATCGTGGATGCCGATGTCGCAGTGGTTACCAGCATCGCTCTCGATCATACCGACTGGCTGGGACCGGATCGCGAAAGTATCGGCCGGGAGAAAGCCGGTATCTTCCGTGCCGGAAAACCGGCGGTAGTAGGGGAGCCGGATATGCCGCACACCATTGCTGAAGTGGCGAGCGAGAAGGGCGCCCTGCTCCAGCGCCGCGGCGTCGACTGGGGCTATGAGGTGGAAGGCGAGACATGGTCTTTCCGCGACGCGGGCGGGGCGTTAAGCCGCCTGCCTCTGCCTCAGGTGCCGTTGCCGAACGCCGCCACGGCCGTGGCGGCGCTGCGCGCCAGCGGACTTGCCGTGGATGACGCAATCCTGCGCGCGGGGATCCGCGACGCGATGCTGCCGGGACGCTTTCAGATAATCAGCGACGCCCCGCGGGTGATCCTCGATGTGGCGCATAACCCGCACGCGGCGGCTTATCTCGCCGGGCGTCTCAAAACGTTAGCGAAAACGGGACGCGTGCTGGCGGTTATTGGTATGCTGCATGATAAGGACATTGCCGGCACGTTGGCCAATCTGGCCCCGGAAGTCGACGCCTGGTACTGCGCGCCGCTGGAAGGGCCGCGCGGGGCGACGGCGGAGCAGCTGGTGGAACATTTGCGTGGCGGCACAGTCTATAGCAGCGTGGCGCAGGCGTGGCATGCGGCCATGGCTGACGCTAAAGTGGAAGATACCGTGCTGGTGTGTGGTTCGTTTCACACGGTCGCACAGGTTATGGAAGAGATAGACGCGGGGAGAATCGGTGGCAAGTAAGTTTCAGAACCGTTTAGTCGGGACAATCGTGCTGGTGGCGCTGGGGGTGATTATCCTGCCAGGGCTGCTGGACGGGCAGAAAAAGCATTACCAGGATGAGTTTGCCGCGATCCCGCTGGTGCCGAAACCGGGCGATCGTGATGAACCGGATATGCTGCCGGCGGCGACTCAGGCGCTGCCTTCGCAGCCGCCGGAAGGGGCGGCGGAAGAGGTGCGGGCGGGCGATGCCGCCGCGCCATCGTTAGATCCGTCGCGTATCCCGGTGAACAGCAACAGCTTCGATGACGTTCAGGAGCCGGTAGTGGCCGCGAAACCCCAGCCTAAACCTCAGCCGAAGCCGCAGCCGCAACAGCAGGCCGCGACGCCAACGCCGCCGCCTGCTAAGCCACAGCAGCAACAACCGCAGCAGCAGGCGGCCCTGCCGGCGCCGACCGGCAAAGCCTATGTGGTTCAGCTGGGCGCGTTGAAGAACGCCGATAAGGTGAACGAGATCGTTGGTAAACTGCGGGCGTCGGGCTTCAAAGTGTATACGTCGCCTTCGACGCCGGTACAGGGTAAAATTACCCGTATCCTCGTCGGGCCGGATGCGTCAAAAGACAAGCTCAAGGGCCAGCTGGGCGATCTGCAACAGATCTCCGGGCTCAGCGGGGTAGTGATGGGCTTCACCCCGAACTGATTGTTTTTTCCGCGATGCGGAAAGAACGCGGCGGGGCTAAACGCCCCGTAAACCCTGTCTCAGCCGCCCTGAAGAGGCGAAAGACAGTCTGGCGTTGAATGTTTTTTCAGCGCCATTTTTATTTCTGTAGGGCAAGGAAATCCCTACGCAAACGTTTTCTTTTTCTGTTAGAATGCGCCCCGAACTGGACGACAGGGCGTAAAATCGTGGGACGTATATGGTCTGGATTGATTACGCCATTATGGCGGTGCTGGGTCTTTCTTGCCTGGTCAGCCTGATCCGCGGCTTCGTTCGCGAAGCTTTATCGTTAGTCACGTGGGGTTGCGCGTTTTATGTCGCCAGCCACTACTACGCTGATCTGTCTGTCTGGTTTACGGGCTTTGAGGATGAACGGGTTCGAAATGGGATTGCTATTGCGGCGCTGTTTATCGTGACGCTCATCGTTGGCGCTATCGTGAACTATGTGATAGGCCAGCTGGTGGAGAAGACCGGTTTGTCAGGTACCGACAGGGTATTGGGGATCTGCTTCGGCGCGCTACGTGGGGTGCTGATCATCGCCGCTATTCTGTTCTTCCTTGACACCTTTACCGGGATGGCGAAGAGCGATGACTGGCATCAGTCGCAGTTTATTCCCTATTTTACCCCCGTCATCAGATGGTTTTTTGAATACCTGCAAAGCTCGTCAAGTTTCTTGCCTAAAGTATAGACTTTAGGTCGTTGCTGAACGAGGAAAAGACGTATGTGCGGTATTGTCGGTATCGCCGGTGTTATGCCGGTTAACCAGTCGATTTATGATGCGCTAACGGTGCTCCAGCACCGTGGACAGGATGCCGCTGGCATCATCACCATTGATGCCAACAACTGCTTCCGGTTGCGTAAGGCTAACGGGCTGGTAAGCGACGTATTCGAAGCCCGCCATATGCAGCGTATGCAGGGCAATATGGGGATTGGCCACGTGCGTTACCCCACGGCGGGCAGCTCCAGCGCCTCCGAAGCGCAGCCGTTTTACGTCAACTCGCCGTATGGCATCACGTTGGCGCATAACGGCAACCTGACCAACGCCCATGAGCTGCGTAAAAAGCTGTTTGAAGAAAAACGCCGCCACATCAATACCACCTCAGATTCCGAAATCCTCCTCAATATTTTCGCCAGTGAGCTGGATAACTTCCGTCACTACCCACTGGAAGCGGATAACATCTTTGCCGCGATTGCGGCGACCAACCGCTTGATCCGCGGCGCGTACGCTTGCGTGGCGATGATCATCGGTCATGGCATGGTGGCCTTCCGCGACCCGAACGGCATTCGTCCGCTGGTGCTGGGCAAACGTGACGTAGGCGATGGCCGCACCGAGTATATGGTGGCCTCGGAAAGCGTGGCGCTTGACACCCTTGGCTTTGAATTCCTGCGCGATGTGGCGCCGGGCGAAGCGGTTTATATTACCGAGAAGGGCCAGCTGTTTACCCGTCAGTGCGCCGATAACCCGGTCAGCAACCCGTGCCTGTTCGAGTACGTCTATTTTGCCCGTCCGGACTCGTTTATCGACAAAATTTCCGTCTACAGCGCCCGCGTTAATATGGGGACCAAGCTGGGCGAGAAGATTGCCCGCGAGTGGGAAGATCTGGATATTGACGTCGTTATCCCGATCCCGGAGACCTCCTGCGATATCGCGCTGGAGATCGCCCGCATCCTCGACAAGCCTTATCGACAGGGCTTCGTGAAGAACCGCTACGTCGGCCGCACATTTATCATGCCTGGCCAGCAGCTGCGTCGTAAGTCTGTGCGCCGCAAGCTCAACGCCAACCGTGCGGAGTTCCGCGATAAGAACGTGCTGCTGGTGGACGATTCCATCGTTCGCGGCACCACCTCGGAGCAGATCATCGAGATGGCGCGCGAAGCAGGGGCGAAAAAAGTGTATCTGGCCTCAGCCGCGCCGGAAATTCGTTTCCCGAACGTGTACGGTATCGATATGCCGACCGCCAACGAACTTATCGCTCATGGCCGCGAAGTGGATGAGATCCGCCAGATCATCGGCGCCGATGGCCTGATTTTCCAGGATCTCAACGATCTGATCGAGGCGGTGCGCGCGGAAAATCCGGATATTCAGCAGTTTGAATGTTCTGTGTTCAACGGCGTGTACGTCACCCGGGATGTCGACCAGCAGTACCTCGACTACCTCGATTCCCTGCGTAACGATGATGCCAAAGCGGTTCAGCTGCAGAACGAAGTCGAAAACCTCGAGATGCACAACGAGGGTTAAGCCGTTCACGCGTCGCGGGCCCGCCGTTCCTGATGGACGGCGGGCCTTTTTTTCGCCCGGCAACGGTGCGTCAATGGTTGCGCCAACGGCTATAATCCGGCAAAGTCTGCGGCACGACGCGCAAGGGGTAACAGAACGTGAAACGACTGATTATTGGCATTTCCGGCGCCAGCGGCGCCATCTATGGCGTGCGGATGCTGCAGGTGCTGCGGGATGTGCCGGATATTGAAACCCATCTGATCCTCAGTCAGGCGGCGCGCCAGACGCTGGCGATGGAGACCGACTTTACCGTGCGTGAAGTGCAGGCGCTGGCTGATGTGGTGCATGATGCCCGCGACATCGCCGCCAGTATCTCCTCCGGCTCGTTTAAAACCGCCGGGATGGTGATTTTACCCTGCTCAATGAAAACGCTCTCGGGTATTGTCCATAGCTACACGGATGGTCTGCTGACGCGGGCGGCGGATGTGGTGCTGAAGGAGCGTCGTCCGCTGGTGCTCTGCGTGCGGGAGACTCCGTTCCATCTTGGCCATCTGCGACTGCTGGTGCAGGCTGCGGAGCTGGGGGCGGTGATTATGCCGCCGGTGCCGGCCTTCTACCATCGGCCGCAAAGCCTGGATGATGTTATCAACCAGACCGTCAACCGGGTACTCGATCAGTTCGACATTAGCCTGGAACAAGACTTATTTACGCGCTGGCAAGGGTCACAGGATTGCACCAAATAGGTGCGTGAAATGTACGCTTGCGCTGCGCTGGTGCAAATTTGTCGTCCCGATCAAATCCTCGACATTTATTTCGTCTTTTTGCGCTCAGGCGCTGCGGTTTCGCCAGTAATGCTGGTATCTTCCCTTTTAAGACAATCCTGCAACTTTATTTTAACAAATTTAACCCTGTTCCCGGCACGCACCGGGAAGATGGCACAAAAACTGCAGGATTGATCGGCAATCACCATAACAAGCAACGCACCACATCACGACACTTAAGGGTACTGTATGAAGAAGACGATTCTGGCTCTCTCTTTACTCGTGGGAATGAGCAGCACGGCCAGTGTGTTTGCTGCTCTGCCGCAGAGCATTCGCATTGGCACTGACGCGACCTATGCGCCCTTTTCGTCGAAAGACGCGAAAGGGGACTTTGTTGGCTTTGATATCGATTTAGGCAATGAACTGTGCTCCCGTATTAAGGTGAAATGTACCTGGGTCGGCAGTGATTTTGACTCCCTGATCCCCTCCCTCAAGGCGAAGAAAATTGACGCCATCATCTCCTCGCTTTCCATCACCGAGAAGCGCCAGCAAGAGATCGCCTTCTCTGACAAGCTTTATGCCGCCGACTCCCGGCTGATCGCGGCCAAAGGCTCGCCGATCCAGCCGACGCTGGAGGCGCTGAAAGGTAAGCACGTCGGCGTGCTGCAGGGCTCCACGCAGGAAGCCTATGCTAACGATCGCTGGCGCAGCCAGGGCGTTGACGTGGTGGCATATCAGAACCAGGACCTGATCTATTCCGACCTCTCCGCTGGTCGTCTGGATGCGGCGCTGCAGGATGAAGTCGCCGCCAGCGAAGGCTTCCTGAAGCAGCCTGCCGGGAAAGATTTCGCCTTTGCCGGCCCGTCCGTTAAAGACAAAAAGTACTTTGGCGACGGCACCGGTATCGGCCTGCGTAAGGACGACGCCGAGCTGAAAGCCGCGTTTGATAAAGCGCTGGGCGAGATGCGCAAAGACGGCACCTACGACAAAATGGCGAAGAAATACTTCGATTTTAACGTCTACGGCGACTAAGACTGCCGCAGGCCCGCGCTATCGGGTGGGCCTGCCGCCATGCTCGTGTAAAAGCCCTGAAAAGGTGCATCGTCAGACGCTGTGGATCATTTTAGTGCAAAGGCAGGCGCTTTTGTGGCTAAAAAATGCATAGTTAAGCGTTTGTGATGCAAAAAAATGGCCTTTCTGGTGCATAAATCTTTGCCCTCAAGGGGCGAATAATGGCACGATAACTGGTGTTAATAGTTCTAATAAACCCGTTAGAATGACAGTCTGTCGAGGATAGTTATGAAAAAACTGGCGTTGTCTCTCTCTTTAGCGCTGGCCCTTTCCAGCGTTTCCACGGTCTTTGCCGCTATTCCGCAAAAAATTCGTATCGGTACCGATCCGACTTATGCTCCCTTCGAATCGAAGAATGCGCAGGGGGAATTGGTGGGTTTTGATATCGATCTGGCAAAAGAGCTGTGTAAGCGTATTAATACCCAATGTACCTTTGTGGAAAACCCGCTGGATGCGCTGATCCCCTCTTTAAAAGCGAAGAAAATCGACGCGATTATGTCTTCGCTGTCGATTACCGAAAAGCGTCAGCAGGAAATCGCTTTCACCGACAAACTGTATGCGGCTGATTCGCGTCTGGTGGTGAAAAAGGGCAGCCCGGTAACGCCGGATCTTGCCACCCTGAAGGGTAAGCGCGTGGGCGTGCTGCAGGGTACGACGCAGGAAACTTATGGTAATGAGCACTGGGCGCCGAAAGGTATCGAAATTGTCTCCTATCAGGGGCAGGACAATATCTATTCCGACCTGACCGCCGGCCGTATTGACGCCGCTTTCCAGGATGAGGTCGCGGCCAGCGAAGGGTTCCTGAAACAGCCTATCGGTAAAGATTATCAGTTTGGCGGTCCGTCGATTAAGGACGAAAAGCTGTTCGGCGTCGGCACCGGTATGGGGCTGCGTAAGGAAGACAACGAACTGCGCGAAGCGCTGAATAAAGCGTTTGCAGAGATGCGTAAGGACGGCACCTACGACAAGCTGGCGAAAAAATATTTCGATTTTAACGTATACGGCGAATAATTCTCACGCCTCACCATTGCGCGTCTGATTCACGCGCAATGGTGGATGACAGACAGGGTAGGCAGCATGCTGTATGGGTTTTCACAGGTTATTTTGCAGGGTGCGCTTGTCACCCTGGAGCTTGCGCTCAGCTCGGTCGTTCTCGCCGTCCTGATTGGGCTGGCGGGCGCTGGCGCAAAGCTATCGAGCAATCGTCCTCTGGCGCTGGTATTTGAAGGCTATACCACACTGATTCGCGGCGTCCCCGACCTGGTGCTGATGCTGTTGATTTTCTACGGCCTGCAGATTGCGCTTAACAGCGTTACCGACGCGCTGGGCATGGCGCAGTTTGATATTGACCCGATGATCGCCGGGATTATTACCCTTGGCTTTATCTATGGCGCCTATTTTACGGAAACCTTCCGCGGCGCCTACCTGGCGGTGCCGAAGGGGCATATCGAAGCGGCCACCGCCTTTGGCTTCAGCGGCGGGCAGACGTTCCGGCGCATCCTGTTCCCGGCGATGATGCGCTACGCGCTGCCGGGGATCGGCAACAACTGGCAGGTTATCCTCAAGGCGACGGCGCTGGTCTCGCTGCTGGGGCTGGAGGATGTGGTCAAAGCCACGCAGCTGGCGGGCAAAAGCACCTGGCAGCCGTTCTACTTCGCCATCGTCTGCGGCCTGATTTATCTGGTATTTACCACCCTTTCTAATGGCGTACTGCTGCTGCTCGAACGCCGCTATACCGTTGGCGTCAAGAGGGCTGACCTGTGATTGAAATTATTCAGGAATACTGGAAATCCCTGCTGTGGACCGACGGCTATCGCTTTACCGGCGTGGCGATTACCTTATGGTTGCTGATCTCTTCGGTGGTCATGGGGGGCATCCTGGCGGTCTTTCTGGCAATCGGCCGCGTTTCGAGCAATAAGTTCATCCAGTTTCCCATCTGGCTGTTTACTTACATATTTCGCGGCACGCCGCTGTATGTGCAGCTGTTGGTCTTTTACTCCGGTATGTACACCCTGGAAATCGTCAAAGGCACTGAACTGCTGAACGCCTTTTTCCGCAGCGGGCTAAACTGTACGGTGCTGGCGCTGACCCTGAACACCTGCGCTTATACCACCGAAATTTTCGCCGGCGCGATCCGCTCGGTACCGGCGGGCGAAATTGAAGCGGCGCG
Organism: Klebsiella sp. PCX; assembly: GCF_021869705.1. Taxonomy (NCBI): domain Bacteria; kingdom Pseudomonadati; phylum Pseudomonadota; class Gammaproteobacteria; order Enterobacterales; family Enterobacteriaceae; genus Klebsiella; species Klebsiella sp. PCX. The sequence goes on along the minus strand of NZ_CP091527.1, from coordinate 3,687,723 downwards.
GGCCTACGGCTTCTCTTCGGTCAAACTGTACCGCTGCATCATCCTGCCTTCCGCGCTGCGGATTGCGCTGCCGGCCTACAGTAACGAAGTGATCCTGATGCTGCACTCGACGGCGCTGGCGTTTACCGCTACGGTGCCGGATCTGCTGAAAATCGCCCGCGATATCAACTCGGCCACCTATCAGCCGTTCACCGCCTTTGGCATCGCCGCGGTGCTCTATTTAATTATCTCGTATGTGCTGATTAGCTTGTTCCGCAAAGCGGAAAAGCGTTGGTTGCAGCATATCAAACCTTCTTCGACGCATTGAGAACGCCATGTCCGACAATAAATTAAACGTTATCGATCTGCATAAACGCTATGGGGAACACGAGGTGCTGAAGGGCGTCTCGCTGCAGGCGAAAGCCGGGGACGTTATCAGTATCATCGGTTCATCGGGTTCCGGGAAAAGTACCTTTTTACGCTGTATTAACTTCCTTGAAAAACCGAGCGAAGGCACGATCGTCGTCAGCGGCCAGAATATTGGCCTGGTACGGGATAAAGACGGTCAGCTGAAGGTGGCCGACAAGAACCAGCTGCGCCTGCTGCGCACCCGGTTGACCATGGTGTTTCAGCATTTCAATCTGTGGAGCCATATGACGGTGCTGGAGAACGTCATGGAGGCGCCGATTCAGGTGCTGGGCTTAAGCAAACAGGAAGCGCGCGAACGGGCGGTAAAATACCTGGCCAAGGTCGGGATAGACGAACGTCAGCAGGCGAAATACCCGGTGCATCTTTCCGGCGGCCAGCAGCAGCGTGTCTCTATTGCCCGCGCGCTGGCGATGGAGCCGGAAGTGCTGCTGTTCGATGAGCCGACCTCCGCGCTGGATCCGGAGCTGGTGGGCGAAGTGTTACGCATCATGCAGCAGTTGGCGGAAGAGGGGAAAACCATGGTGGTGGTGACCCACGAAATGGGCTTTGCCCGCCACGTCTCTTCACATGTCATTTTCCTGCATCAGGGAAAAATCGAAGAGGAAGGGCATCCGGACGCGCTGTTCGGCGCGCCGAAAAGCCCGCGCCTGCAGCAGTTTCTGAAAGGTTCGTTGAAATAAACGGCTTACCCGGCGTCTGCAGGCGCCGGGTGGGATTCACGCTCCAGCCGGTAAATCCAGTCATCGTAATCGACGCCGTTCAGATGATAGGCTTTCTCCAGCACCTGCGTGCGCACAAAGCCTTGCTTCTCCAGCAGGCGCGATGATCCACGATTCTCTCCCAACACCCAGGCATTGATGGCCTGTACCCCCAGCGTGCTGAAACCATAATCGCAGATCGCCCGCAGCGCTTCGCTGGCATAGCCTTTTCCCTGAGCCTCGGGCAGCAGCGCATAGCCGACGTCGGCCTCGTGCGGATTTTTAGGGCTGATGCGAAGCCCAATATCGCCCAGCGCATCGCCGCGCTTATTACGCAGAACATACACGCCGGGATCGGCGCAGCGACTGGCGAACACGCTGCGCAACGTCTCCTCGCTTAACACTTCGCCCATAAAACGCATCACCTGCGGATCCTGGCGCAGGCGCAGAAAAAAGGGCCAGTCATCGGTAACAAAGCGGGTAAGCGAAAGGCGAGGCGTGGTGATGGTCGTCATAAAGCAGTCAATTCGAAGAAGGAAAGGCCTACCTTAGCACTTTGCTTCGCCAGGTAACACCGGCGAACCGGCCGACTGGCGATGAACTCAGGCGCTTCAGGGCGCTGGCTGTCCGGGATATGGCGATGCTGCAGCGCCAGGCTGAGGCCATCCAGGCGTGGAGCATGAGCCAGCAGAATGGAATCAGGGGAGCCAATGCTCCCCTGTGTCAGCCATTAACTCAGCACATCCTTTAGCGCTTCGTCGAGATCGTACCAGCGGAAGGCGAAGCCGGCGGCTTCCAGTCGCTTAGGCAGCGCGCGCTGGCCGCCGAGCACCAGCACAGCGGATTCGCCCATCAGCAGGCGGATGGCGGCGGCGGGAACGCGGAAAATCGCCGGTCGATTGAGCGCATGACCCAGCGCGTGCGCGAACTGCTCGTTATGCACGGGATAGGGCGAAACCATATTGAATGGGCCGCGCAGATCGTTATCCAGCAGCCACAGAATGCCGTTAACCATATCGTCGATATGGATCCAGGCCAGGTACTGTCTGCCGCTGCCGATAGGCCCACCGAGGCCGAGCTTAAAGGCCGGGGTCATTTTGCCAAGAATACCGCCCCGCGGCGCCAGTACCACGCCGGTGCGCAGCAGACAGACGCGGGTGCGCTCGCTTTGCGCTTCGCAGGCAATTTGCTCCCAGCGGGCGCAGAGCTTATGGGTAAACTCATTGTGCGGCGGCTCTTCTTCTGTCACCACCACTTCGCCGAGGTCGCCGTAATAGCCGGTGGCTGACCCGCTGATCAGCACGGAGGGAGGAGTATCGCTGGCGTGGAACAAGCCCACCAGCCGCTGAGTGAGATCCCAGCGACTATGGCATAAGCGCTGTTTCTGCTCGGCGGTCCAGCGTTTATCGGCGATGGGCTCGCCCGCCAGATTGATGACGGCATCAATGTCATTGAGGTGGTGATGGCCCTCGAAATCGCGCCACAGCGTGACGCGCGGATCGAGACGGGCGCGGGCGGTATCCGGATGTCGGGTGGAGACCGTGACGCTATGCCCAAGCTCCAGCAGTCTGGGTATCAGATGTCGGCCAATCAGGCCGGTACCACCAGTAAGCAGGATCTTCATACCACCTCCCTGACATGGTTAGCGCCGCCAGCTCATGGTCATGGATACCGAGTCGGCATAGCGCAGCGCGTGAAGTTTATCGATCTCCACTTCAGCATATGTGACCCAGTGATGTTCGCATGCGATATTCAGCACATCCTGAGTTAATTTTTCCAGCAGCGAGAAACGACCATTCTCAAGATGGCTAATGATGCGTTTGGTAATGGTGCGGTAGTTCAACGCATCATTAATGTCCTCGCTGTCGCGCGCTTTATCGGCAGGGTAGTGAATGGCCACATTCACTACCACGTCCTGGCGGTTGGCGATCTCTTCCTCTTTAATACCAATAAAAGTACGCAGGCGCAGGTTCTTAATACGAATAATGGCGTCTGGTTGAGACATTGCAGGCTTCCTCCGTGTTTTAAGTCCTGCAATCATACAACAAAGCGCGACGGGCGAGCAGGGGGTTAATAAGGCTGAATTTTTAGCATCGCTTCCACCGTCGCCGGCCGCTGCTTAATGCGCTCATACCAGTTATGCACCGCCGGATAGTTCGCCAGATCGATCCGCTGGCGGACATGGCAGTTCACCCAGGGCCAGGCGGCGATGTCGGCGATGCTGTAGTGGTCCCCGCCCAGCCACGGGCTGGATCCCAGGCGGTGATTCAGTACCCCATAGAGTCGCTGGGTTTCCACCTGAAAACGCTCAATCGCGTAGGGCACGGTTTGCGGCGCTGAGTGGGAAAAATGCTGATTTTGCCCCAGCATCGGCCCCAGGCCGCCGACCTGCCAGAACAACCACTGCAGGGTGGTATAGCGCGCCCGCAGCTCCCCGCTCAGCAGCTTGCCGCTTTTTTCCGCCAGATAGAGCAGGATGGCGCCGGACTCGAAGACGCTCAACGGCGCGCCGCCGTCGGCAGGCATGTGGTCGACGATAGCTGGAATTTTGTTATTCGGCGAAATCGCCAGAAACTGCGGATGAAACTGCTCCCCTTTGCCAATATCGACCCGAATTAGCCGATAGGCCAGCTGCGCCTCTTCGAGAAACAGGGTGATTTTGTGGCCGTTTGGGGTGGGTGCATAGTAGAGATCGATCATAATATTTCCCGCCGTCGTGGGTCGCAAACTGATCGAGTATAGGTGAAGCTGCGCGACCCGGGAAAAAATCCGCGAGCGGGGCGCCAGCCACGCAGCGGACGAGCAGTGACATCGCCGGTAAGACAGGCTATGTTGGTTTATTGCCCTGTCTACCAACCCTGAGGAAGTTATGAGCCAGCCTGTGATTACCCTGTGGTCCGATGCCGATTTTTTCTCACCGTACGTGATGTCTGTTTATGTCGCGCTGCAGGAAAAGAGCCTGCCTTTTAGCCTTAAAACCATCGACCTGGGCAGCGGCGAACATCTGCAGGCCGGCTGGACGGGCTATACCGCCACCCGTCGCGTACCGCTGCTGGAGGTTGACGATTTCGCGCTGAGCGAGTCTTCGGCGATTACCGAATATCTGGATGAGCGTTTCGCGCCGCCTGAGTGGGAGCGCCTTTATCCACACGATCTGCAAAAGCGGGCCCGCGCCCGGCAGATCCAGGCCTGGCTACGCAGCGATCTGGTGCCCATTCGTGAAGAGCGATCCACCGCCGTGGTGTTTGGCGGGGTGAAAATGCCGGCGCTCAGCGAGGCAGGCAAGCGGTCGGCGGAAAAACTGTTTGCCACCGCTACCACGCTGCTGGCCCACGGCGGGCAAAATTTATTCGGCGAATGGTCTATTGCCGATGCCGACCTGGCGCTGATGCTCAATCGTCTGGTTCTTAATGGCGATGAGGTGCCGGAGGCGCTGGCGGATTATGCGACTTTCCAGTGGCAGCGGGCCTCAATCCAGCGTTACGCGGCGCTTTCCGCCAAACGCGGAGGCTGATAACCCGCCGCGCTTCCGCTATCATAGAGGCATCGTAACCAGTGGAGATGGAACCTATGAAGCTGATGTTTGCCTCCGATATTCATGGTTCGCTACCTGCGACGGAACGCGTGCTTGAGCGGTTCGCGCAAAGTGGCGCCAGGTGGCTGATCATCCTCGGCGATGTGCTTAATCACGGGCCACGCAACGCGCTGCCGGAAGGCTATGCGCCGGCGGAGGTGGCCGAGCGGCTGAACAGCGTGGCGGAGCGCATCATTGCGGTTCGCGGTAACTGCGACAGCGAAGTGGATCAAATGCTGCTTCGTTTTCCCATGACCGCGCCCTGGCAGCAGGTGCTTGGCGAAGGCTACCGCTTGTTTCTGACCCACGGTCATCTTTATAGCCCGGACAATTTGCCACCACTTGCCGCTGGCGATGTCCTGGCGTATGGCCATACTCATATTCCGGTTGCTGAAAAACGCGGGGCGTTCTCTCTGTTTAATCCAGGCTCAGTGAGTATCCCAAAAGGGGGATATTCCGCCAGCTATGGGCTACTGGATGAGGGGCGTCTGCAGGTTTTAGCACTCAATGATAATCAGGTTATTGCAGAGGTCGCAATTTACCCGTAATTTAGCCCTCAATCATAAAGACGCGCCGCAAGAGCGCTTTTAAAGTAAGGTTTCCTGATGGCGGAACAGAATCATTTGGCAAGCACAGAATGGGTCGATATTGTTAATGAAAACAATGAGGTGATAGCACAGTCCAGCCGCGAGCAGATGCGCGCGCAGTGCCTGCGCCACCGGGCGACCTATATCGTCGTTCACGACGGAATGGGGAAAATTCTGGTGCAGCGACGCACCGAGACAAAAGACTTTCATCCGGGCATGCTGGATGCCACCGCCGGCGGCGTCGTGCAGGCTGATGAGCAGTTGCTGGAGTCGGCCCGTCGCGAGGCGGAAGAGGAGTTAGGCATCGCCGGGGTGCCGTTTGCCGATCACGGCCAGTTCTACTACGAAGATAAATTCTGCCGCGTCTGGGGAAGCCTGTTCAGCTGCGTCTCCCATGGGCCGTTTGCCCTGCAGGAAGAGGAGGTGAGCGAGGTGTGCTGGTTAACGCCGGAAGAGATCACCGCCCGCTGCGATGAGTTCACGCCCGACTCGCTGAAAGCGCTGGCGCTGTGGATGACCCGTAACGCCGGCAACGAGTATGATGACGCGGAAGAGAGCGAGCGCGAATAAACGCGCTAACGCGTGGCAGCAACTGCTGTTCGCCTCCTGACAAAAAAGGCAGCCATCTGGCTGCCTTTTGCTTTCTCTCAGCGGGCGATTACTTCTGCTGCTGAGCTGACTGGATCGCGGTCAGTGCGATGGTGTAGACGATATCGTCAACCAGCGCGCCACGAGACAGATCGTTGACCGGCTTGCGCATACCCTGCAGCATCGGCCCGATGGAGATCAGGTCGGCAGAGCGCTGTACCGCTTTGTAAGTGGTGTTACCGGTGTTCAGATCCGGGAAGATGAACACGGTCGCGCGGCCAGCTACCGGCGAGTTCGGCGCTTTGGATTTCGCGACGTCAGCCATCACCGCGGCGTCATACTGCAGCGGGCCGTCGATCATCAGGTCAGGACGTTTTTCCTGCGCCAGACGGGTCGCTTCGCGGACTTTTTCTACATCGCTACCCGCGCCGGAAGTACCGGTGGAGTAGGAGAGCATCGCCACGCGCGGTTCGATGCCGAAGGCAATCGCGGAGTCAGCGGACTGAATCGCGATTTCCGCCAGCTGCTCTGCGGTCGGATCCGGGTTGATCGCGCAGTCGCCGTAAACATAAACTTGTTCCGGCAGCAGCATGAAGAACACGGAAGAGACCAGCGAGCTGCCCGGTGCGGTTTTGATCAGCTGCAGCGGCGGACGAATGGTGTTGGCGGTGGTGTGTACCGCGCCGGACACCAGGCCATCGACTTCGTCCTGTTCCAGCATCAGGGTGCCGAGAACCACGTTATCTTCCAGCTGCTCGCGGGCGACGGCTTCGGTCATGCCCTTGTTCTTACGCAGTTCGACCAGGCGAGCCACGTAGCTTTCGCGCACCACTTCCGGGTCGACGATTTCGATACCGGCGCCCAGCTCAACGCCCTGCGCTGCTGCAACGCGGTTAATCTCATCCGGGTTGCCCAGCAGCACACAGGTGGCGATCCCGCGTTCGGCGCAGATGGCTGCGGCTTTCACGGTACGCGGCTCGTCGCCTTCCGGCAGAACGACGCGTTTGCCGGCTTTGCGCGCCAGCTCGGTCAGCTGGTAGCGGAAGGCTGGCGGAGAGAGACGACGGCTGCGCTCGGAGGTCGCGGTCAGCGATTCGATCCAGTCGGCGTTGATGTAGTTGGCAACGTATTCCTGAACTTTCTCAATGCGCTCGTGATCGTCAACCGGTACTTCGAGGTTGAAGCTCTGCAGGCTCAGGGAGGTCTGCCAGGTGTTGGTGTTGACCATAAACACCGGCAGGCCGGTGGCGAAGGCGCGTTCGCACAGCTTGCTGATGCGCGCGTCCATTTCATAGCCGCCGGTCAGCAGGATGGCGCCGATTTCCACGCCGTTCATCGCTGCCAGGCAGGCGGCAACCAGCACGTCAGGACGATCTGCGGAAGTAACCAGCAGCGAACCTGCGCGGAAGTGCTCCAGCATGTGCGGGATGCTGCGCGCGCAGAAGGTCACGGATTTCACGCGGCGGGTGTTGATATCGCCTTCGTTGATGATGGTCGCATTCAGGTGATGGGCCATGTCGATCGCGCGGGTGGCGATCAGATCGAAGCTCCACGGTACGGCGCCCAGCACCGGCAGCGCGCTGCCTTTTTGCAGCTGAGCCGGGTCGATCTTCACGACTTTCGCTTTGGATGAGTCGTCGAAAATTTCCGACAGATCAGGACGGGTACGGCCCTGCTCGTCGACCGGCGCGTTCAGTTTGTTGATGATAACGCCGGTGATGCTGGTGTTTTTCGCGCCGCCAAAGCTGTTGCGGGTCAGTTCAATACGCTCGTTCAGCTGTTCTGGCGTATCGGTGCCTTGCGACATGACGAAGACGATTTCCGCGTTCAGGGTTTTGGCGATTTCAAAGTTCAGCGCCTGAGCGAACTGATGCTTACGGGTCGGCACCAGGCCTTCCACCAGCACCACTTCCGCGTCCTGGGTGTTCGCGTGATAGTTGGCGATGATCTCTTCCATCAGCACATCTTTCTGATTGCTGGAGAGCAGAGATTCAACGTGGTTCATCTTCAGCGGTTCAGCAGCGGTGGTGGTGGAGGAGCTGGCGCGAACGATGGTGGTGGTCTGGTCCGGGGCATCGCCGCCGGAGCGCGGCTGGGCGATAGGTTTAAAGACGCTCAGACGAACGCCTTTGCGTTCCATAGCGCGGATCACACCGAGGCTGACGCTGGTCAGACCTACGCTGGTACCGGTAGGAATTAACATGATAGTACGGGACACGGTATATCCTCTTTCGTTACCGCCAGTATCAGGCGGGATACAAAACAGCACCACCAGCGACCCGTCATACTCCACGTTGCACGTGCGTTGGCTCTACTTGCTCACCCCGGTCGCGTATGCGCCGGGGATCTGCTGTGTCGCCGCCTTCCTGCAGCTCGAAGTATTGCGGGTCAGGGCTGGCGGTGTGGAATTATGCGGTCAGACGGCTGGCGTCTTGCGCGATGACCAGCTCTTCGTTGGTCGGGATAACCACGGCAGGACGGGTGCCTTCTTTGTTGATGAAGCCAGACTTGCCGAAACGGGCAGCCAGATTACGCTCATGGTCAACTTCGAAGCCCAGTACGCCCAGTTTGCCCAGCGACAGCTCACGCACCATCGCGGCGTTTTCACCAATGCCACCGGTGAAGACCACGGCGTCGAGACGGCCGTCCATCAGCGCGGTGTAGGAGCCGATGTATTTCGCCAGGCGGTGGCAGTAGACGTCCATCGCGCGTTTAGCGTCGGCTTTTTCCTGGTAGTTGTCTTCTACGTAGCGGCAGTCGCTGGTGACTTCGGTCAGGCCCAGCAGGCCGGACTCTTTGGTCAGCATTTTGTTGATGGCGTCAACGCTCATGCCCAGGGTGTCGTGCAGATGGAAGATGATTGCCGGATCGATATCGCCGGAGCGGGTACCCATCACCAGGCCTTCCAGCGGGGTCAGACCCATGGAGGTGTCAACGCATTTGCCGTTACGAATAGCGGAAACCGAACCACCGTTGCCAAGGTGGCAGGTGATGATGTTCAGCTCTTCAACCGGCTTGTTCAGGATCTTAGCGGCTTCCTGAGTCACGTAGAAGTGGCTGGTGCCGTGTGCGCCGTAACGACGAACGCCGTGCTCTTTGTACAGGCTGTACGGCAGGGCGTAGAGATAGGATTCTTCCGGCATGGTCTGGTGGAACGCCGTATCGAATACTGCCACGTTTTTGTCTTTCAGGTGCGGGAAGGATTTCAGCGCTTCAGCGATGCCGATCAGATGTGCCGGGTTGTGTAGCGGTGCGAAGGACGCCGCGTCTTTAATGCCCTGAATCACGGACTCGTCGATGACGACGGAGCTGGTGTATTTTTCACCGCCGTGGACGATACGGTGGCCAATTGCGGTCAGCTGAGCAGACAGTTCTGGTTTTTGTGCCAGAATAGTGTTAACGATAAAGTTCAGTGCTTCGCTGTGCGCGGCGCCCGCGCCTAATTCGGCTTCTTGTTTGCCGCCGTCAATTTTCCATTTGATACGGGCTTCTGGCAGGTGGAAGCATTCCGCTAAACCGGACAGGTATTCGTCGCCGTTAACGGCGTCAAGGATAGCAAATTTCAGAGAGGAGCTACCGCAGTTCAGAACCAGTACTAACTTACTCGACATGGAAGTACCTTTTTATGATACGTGGCTAAAAAAACGTCAGTGTGTCATTAGCGTAGCGCAGGATGACCTCGACATTTATGATTAACATCATGCCTTGTTCTGTTTTCAGGCACGATGAGATAAGTACATTTGATTTTATGCCATTTTGCATAATTTTCAGCCAATGGCAGAATATGCGATAATTTGACTAGCCTGGCAAAAGAGTCTATCCGCCCTTTCAGGCGGGCACAGGATACCTGATTGCGGCATCCTTTGCCAAAATCTTTTGAACGATGTCATGCATAGTTGGTGTTTTGCACGAATTTTTTAAGTTTTATATGTAAAGTTGAGGTAAAGCCATGTCGACCCCTGAGAAACGCCCCGTTAGCTTCTTTAGCTTGTTCAACCGCGGGCAGCACTACGCGAAGACCTGGCCTCTCGACAAGCGCCTCGCGCCGGTATTTATTGAAAACCGCATCATTCGTGCCACCCGCTACGCCATCCGCATCATGCCGCCGATCGCCATTTTCACCCTCTGCTGGCAGATAGCGCTGGGCGGCCAGCTGGGGCCCGCCGTGGCCACTGCGCTGTTTGCACTGAGCCTGCCGATGCAGGGGTTATGGTGGTTGGGTAAACGTTCAGTGACGCCGCTGCCGCCTTCCATTCTTAACTGGTTCTACGAAGTACGCGGCAAACTGCAGGAGGCGGGGCAGGCGCTGGCGCCTGTCGAAGGCAAGCCCGATTATCAGGCGTTGGCTGACACGCTTAAGCGCGCCTTCAAACAACTCGATAAAACTTTCCTTGATGATTTGTAATTCACTACGGAAAACGCATATAAAAGAAGGCGCATGATTTATGCGCCTTCTTTATTTCACGCCCTACCGTGCTACAGGAGTCACAACATGGAAATGACCAATGCGCAGCGTCTGATTTTATCCAATCAGTACAAGATGATGACGATGCTCGACCCGGACAATGCGGAGCGCTACCGTCGTCTGCAAACCATCATTGAGCGTGGGTATGGGCTGCAGATGCGTGAACTGGACCGCGAGTTCGGCCAGCTGACGGAAGAAACCTGCCGTACCGTAATCGACATCATGGAGATGTACCACGCGCTACACGTCTCCTGGACCAACCTGAAAGATGCGGCGGGTATCGACGAGCGTCGGGTCACCTTCCTCGGATTTGATGCCGCCACCGAAGCGCGTTTTCTCGGCTACGTGCGCTTTATGGTCAACGTTGAAGGCCGTTACAGCCACTTTGACGCCGGCACCCATGGCTTTAACTCGCAGACCCCGATGTGGGAGAAATATCAGCGGATGCTGAGCGTCTGGCACGCCTGCCCACGCCAGTATCATCTGAGCAGTAACGAAATTAACCAAATCATCAATGCCTGAGGGAGGTGCCCGTGCAGTGTAAAGGTTTCCTGTTCGATTTAGACGGGACGCTGGTGGATTCCTTGCCGGTGGTGGAGCGTTCATGGTGCAAATGGGGGGATCGTTTCGCCATTGACCATGATGAAATTCTCAGTTTTATTCACGGCAAGCAGGCCATTACCTCCATTCGCCATTTTATGCCGGGTCGCAGCGAGGAGGATATCCAGGCCGAATTCCGTTATCTCGAGCAGATGGAAGCCACTGATATCGAAGGCATCGTCGCTCTACCGGGGGCGTTAGCCCTGCTGAATACGCTCAATGAGGCCGGGATCCCGTGGGCGATTGTCACCTCCGGCTCGATTCCGGTTGCCCATGCGCGTCACCGCGCGGCGGGCCTGCCGATGCCGGAGGTGTTTGTCACCGCTGAGCAGGTGAAGCATGGCAAGCCGGCGCCGGACGCCTATTTGCTGGGCGCCGAGCGGCTGGGTCTGCCTGCCGGGGAGTGCGCGGTGGTGGAAGATGCGCCGGCGGGGCTCCTCTCCGGACTGGCGGCCGGCTGTCGCACTATCGCGGTCAACGTGCCCGCCGATGCCCCCCGTCGGGATGAAGCCGACCTCGTGCTGAGCAGCCTGGAAGATCTGGTGGTTGAACGCCAGACTGACGGCGTGGTAAATGTGCGTCTTAAAGCGTAAACCCATGATTTCGCCCCGCGTCGTCGGGGCTTTTTTATGCCACTATGTCGACTCCCACTTGTGACAAGGAAACGTTGTGAACGGTGAATTGATTTGGGTTTTATCCCTCCTGGCCATCGCGGTTGTGCTGTTTGCTACCGGTAAGGTGCGCATGGATGCTATCGCCCTGATGGTCATTGTCGCCTTTGTCCTCAGCGGCACGCTGACGCTGACCGAAGCTTTTTCCGGGTTCAGCGATCCTAACGTGATCCTGATTGCCGCCCTGTTTATTATCGGCGACGGCCTGGTGCGTACCGGGGTGGCCACCAAGATGGGCGCCTGGCTGGTGAGCGTGGCAGGCAACAGCGAAACCAAAATGCTGATCTACCTGATGCTCACCGTCGCCGGGTTGGGCGCGTTTATGAGCTCCACCGGCGTGGTCGCCATTTTCATTCCGGTGGTCCTTAGCGTCTCGGCGCGGATGAATACCTCACCCTCGCGGCTGATGATGCCGCTGAGCTTCGCCGGGCTTATCAGCGGGATGATGACCCTGGTGGCGACGCCGCCCAACCTGGTGGTCAACAGTGAACTGCTGCGCGAAGGACTGCACGGCTTCAGTTTTTTCAGCGTCACGCCGATTGGCCTGGTGGTGCTGATCCTGGGCATCGTCTATATGCTGGCGGTGCGCTTTATGCTGAAGACGGATAATGGCGATTCCGCGCGCGATGGGCGAAAAAGAAGTACCTTTCGCGATTTGATCCGCGAATATCACCTCACCGGCCGCGCTCGCCGGCTGGCGATCCGACCCGGTTCGCCGATGATCGGTCAGCGGCTGGATGATTTAAAGCTGCGTGAGCGCTACTGTGCCAACGTCATCGGCGTTGAGCGCTGGCGGCGGTTCCGTCGGGTGATTGTTAACGTTAATGGGGTCTCGGAATTTCGCGCCCGCGACGTCCTGCTGATCGATATGTCTGCCTCCGATGTCGACTTGCGCCAGTTCTGCGGCGAGCAAATGCTCGAGCCGATGGTGCTGCGCGGGGAGTATTTTGCCGATCAGGCGCTGGATGTGGGGATGGCGGAGGTGGCGCTGATCCCGGATTCAGAGATGATAGGAAAAACGGTGCGTGAGATAGCCTTCCGCACCCGGTTTGGTCTCAATATCGTCGGCATGAAGCGCGATGGCAAAGCGATGGATGGTTCCGTGGTCGATGAGCCGCTGCAGCTCGGCGATATTCTGCTGGTGGTCGGCAACTGGCGGCAAATTGCCCTGCTGGCGAAGCGCGGCCGGGATTTCGTGGTGCTCAATATGCCGGTTGAGGTTGATGACGCTTCGCCGGCCCACAGCCAGGCTCCGCACGCGATTTTCTGTCTGGTGCTGATGGTGGCCCTGATGCTGACGGATGAAATCCCCAACCCCATCGCCGCGATCATCGCCTGTCTGCTGATGGGCAAATTCCGCTGTATCAACGCCGAAAGCGCCTACAAGGCGATCCACTGGCCGAGCATCATTCTGATTGTCGGGATGATGCCGTTCGCCCTGGCGTTGCAGAAAACCGGTGGGGTGGATCTGGTGGTTAAGGGACTAATGGACGTCGCCGGAGGCGAGGGGCCTTATCTGATGCTCGGCTGCCTGTTTGTGATGTGCGCGGCGATAGGCCTGTTTATCTCTAACACGGCCACCGCGGTGCTGATGGCGCCTATTGCCCTGGCGGCGGCGAAGTCGATGGGTGTGTCGCCTTATCCCTTTGCCATGGTGGTGGCGATGGCGGCTTCGGCGGCGTTTATGACCCCGGTCTCTTCGCCGGTTAATACTCTGGTGCTTGGCCCGGGTAAGTACTCATTTAGCGATTTTGTCAAAATCGGCGTGCCCTTTACCGTGCTGGTGATGGTGGTCTGCGTTCTGCTGATCCCGGTGCTCTTCCCGTTTTAAGATATGCAGGCCGGGTAGGGGGCGACCGCTGCCCGGCCTGAAAAATTACAGCGGCGAATCCTGGCTGATTTCATCCAGCGACAGCTGGAAGCTCGGGACAAACACCTGCATAAAGTAATCCATCTCCGCGCTGCGCCGCGACGCCAGCGTTTTTTCCAGACGGCCTTTGGCCAGCAGAAATTCGTTGTTGCCCGCCGACAGCTCTTCGAGGCATTTCAGGTAGGCGCAGAGGGCGTCAGCCTGTTTGACGATCGACTGCTCTTCCTCACTGTAATGATGCTCGTCAATCAGCGGTTCGAAAATATCGCGCAGCTCGTCAGGCACCATATCCACCAGCTTCTGCTGGGCGATTTTCTCAATCGCCTTATATTCCTGAGCAATCTGTGAATTAAAATATTTCACCGGGGTAGGGAGATCACCGGTTAAAACCTCGGAGGCGTCGTGGTACATCGCCAGCAGGGCGATACGCTCTGGGTTGACCAGGCCGCCAAATTTGCGGTTTTTAATCGCCGCCAGCGCGTGGGCGACCATCGCCACCTGCAGGCTGTGCTCGGAGACATTTTCGGTGCGCACGTTGCGCATCAGCGGCCAGCGGTTAATCAGTTTCAGACGGGAGAGGTGGGCAAAGAAATGACTCTGACTCATAGGAACCCTTAATCAGTGACAACATCGGGTTCCATTGTGCGCAGGGATCGCCGCCGGATGCAAATGCCGGCGGCAGCACGACTAAAGCTGATGGTAGCCGGAGAGGAAGCGGCCAAAGCGGGAGATCGCCATCTCCAGGTCGTCTTCGCGAGGCAGGGTCACAATACGCACGTGATCCGGCCACGGCCAGTTAAAGGCAGTACCCTGCACCAGCAGCACTTTCTCCTGCAGCAGGAAATCGAGCACCATTTTCTGGTCGTCGTGAATATTGAAGCGTTTGGCGTCAATTTTCGGGAACATGTACAGCGCGCCTTTTGGCTTCATGCAGGAGACGCCCGGAATATCGTTGATCAGCTCCCAGGCGCGGTTGCGTTGTTCATACAGACGCCCGCCGGGAATGATGAATTCGCTGATACTCTGGTAGCCGCCCAGCGCGGTCTGGATAGCATGCTGGGCCGGCACGTTGGCGCACAGACGCATCGAGGCCAGCATTTCCAGTCCTTCGATATAGCCTTTCGCGTGTTTTTTCGGGCCATTCAGCACCATCCAGCCCTGACGGAAGCCAGCGACGCGGTAAGTTTTCGACAGTCCGTTGAAGGTCACCGTCAGCAGATCCGGCGCCAGAGCGGCAATCGAGTGATGCTGGGCTTCGTCGTAGAGGATCTTGTCGTAGATCTCATCGGCGAAAATAATCAGGTTGTGCTGGCGGGCGATCTCCACGATCTCCTGCAGCAGCTCTTTGGAGTAGACCGCGCCGGTGGGGTTGTTGGGGTTGATGATCACGATCCCGCGGGTGCGAGGCGTGATTTTGGCGCGGATATCGTCAAGATCCGGAAACCAGTCAGAGGATTCGTCACACAGATAGTGCACCGCTTTACCACTGGAAAGAGACACCGCTGCCGTCCACAGCGGGTAGTCCGGAGCGGGAACCAGCATCTCATCGCCACTGTTTAACAACGCCTGCATCGCCTGCACAATCAGCTCGGACACGCCGTTGCCGATGTAAATATCTTCCACGGTGACATCGCGCATTCCCCGCGCCTGGTAATGCTGCATGATAGCTTTACGCGCCGAGTACAATCCTTTCGAATCGCAGTATCCCTGGGCGGTGGGCAGATTGCGGATGACGTCGACGAGGATCTCGTCAGGGGCTTCGAAGCCGAAGGGCGCCGGGTTGCCGATGTTCAGTTTCAGAACCTTATTGCCTTCTTCTTCAAGACGTTTCGCTTCTTTCAGAACCGGTCCGCGGATGTCATAACAGACGTTCTCTAACTTGCTGGATTTTTCGATGGGGGACATGAATCTTGACCTTTTAGCTGTTATCGCCACTCCCTGCCGTGGAAGTCAGCACGGAACAATGTACTCCGCCTCCCCGCTGTTTTGAAGGCTTTGCAGGAGAAGATTTTGCTAATGCAGGATTTTAAGCGTAATTGATTTATCTGTTGGTTGCTGGTTTTTCCTATTGTTTATGCCTTTTCATGGCATTTTTTCGGTCGTCTATGTTGATGTAGTGCCTTTTTTACCATCATTTATCTGGTTTGTTGGTTAGGTAAACGGGGCGCTGGAGAATGGGGGGCGGCTAGAAAACGCTATTTTTAATCTCATAGCGGTTGATTTGTAATTTTGATGTTAAATAATTTTAATAAAAAACTGCGTGCAAGCGCATTATTATTATTTTTGACAGGTAATAATCTGAGGTTTGTTAATTTATATAAAATGTTGAAAAAAATTTAAAATTATCTCAGTTAATCCTTATTAAGGCTTATAAAAAGGATGGGAATCGGTTAGAATATCGCCGTTAATATCAGTGGTAGTCGGCATGAATTATGGCTGAATTGATATTTAATATATTGTTATTACAGGATTTTATTGTTCGTTGTTCGCCAAAAAGAAGTCCGGCGAAAGAGAGGCTTTCTCACCACTACTGCGCGATTTTCCGGGGCGACGTAAGACGCCTGGCTGGCCGTGGTAATAAATAATAATGAGAAATACGAACAATATATTACTCCGGTGTTCTGCGCATTTGCTCAGACGAGTACTTTGGCATGTAATAACGTTCGTCCAGTTGTTTATCCGCCATCAGACGGTGAGCACGAGGCTCAGGGAATAGCCGGAAACCTGGCGTAAAGCATCAACAAGGCAGGTCAGCGTTAGCCACCTGTAA
Source organism: Klebsiella sp. PCX (assembly GCF_021869705.1). Taxonomy (NCBI): domain Bacteria; kingdom Pseudomonadati; phylum Pseudomonadota; class Gammaproteobacteria; order Enterobacterales; family Enterobacteriaceae; genus Klebsiella; species Klebsiella sp. PCX. Next base: position 3,671,492 of record NZ_CP091527.1, on the reverse strand, counting down.
GTGAAGAAAGATGATTAATACAACACGTCCGATACTCAACCTCGATCTCGATCTGCTGCGCACCTTTGTAGCAGTCGCTGATTTGAACACCTTCGCCGCCGCCGCCGCCGCAGTGTGTCGTACCCAGTCCGCGGTCAGCCAGCAAATGCAACGCCTGGAGCAACTGGTTGGCAAGGAGCTTTTCGCTCGTCACGGACGCAATAAACTGCTGACCGAGCAGGGCATCCAGCTGCTGGGCTATGCCCGCAAAATCCTGCGCTTTAACGATGAAGCCTGCATGTCGCTGATGTATGGCAGCCTGCAGGGGGGACTGACCATCGGCGCGTCGGAAGAAACCGCTGATACTATCCTGCCGTTTCTGTTAAACCGCATCGGCTGCTTCTATCCCAGAATGACGCTGGAGATTAAAGTCCATCCCCATGCCGTCATCATGGCGATGCTGAGCGCGGGAGAGGTCGATCTGGCATTAACCACCCATCAGCTTCCCGGTTTTACCGCTTTCACGCTGAGAACGTCGCCTACCCTCTGGTACTGTGCAGCGGACTACGTGCTGGCGAAAGGGGAATCGATCCCCCTCATCTTGCTCGAAGAGCCTGGCCCGTTCCGTGAGGACATCATCGCCGCGCTGGAGGCTGCCCGCGTCTCCTGGCATCTGGCTCACGGCGCCTCGTCGCTCTCCGGGGTGAAAGCGGCGGTGAAAGCCGGGCTGGGGGTCACCGCGCGTCCGGTCGAAATGATGAGCCCGGATTTGCGCGTGGCCGGCATCAGCGATGGCCTGCCGGTCCTGCCGGATACCCGGTACGTCGTTAGCTGCAATCCGCAGACGGTGGGCGAACTACCGCAGGCGATTTTTCAATCTCTGAGCCAGGAGAGCGATCCCTGGCGCGCCGGGCCGGCACTTACTCCGGAAGAGGGAGGAAGCACCTTCATTTTGTGAGGTTATTTTGCTAACAAAGATCACAAAAACTGGTAACAGAATGTAAGTGCCCAAAAAGAGCCTCAAGGGTGGGTTTCCCGTCTGGTGGCTCTTTTTTTTGCACTATTATTGATGTTTTGAATCTTTTTTTTATTTCTTTGCAAGAAAATCAGCATATTGGCGTGACCTGGCGCTCACCTTGCCGACTTTTCCCAGCACTTTCAACACTTCCTGCTAATGTTAAAAAACCGGATGGATTGTTGCCGATTTCCTGGGGTAATTAACAAAACCGTGTCGCAGATCAAGAAAATACCCCTCTTTGGGGGGAGGAATCGAGGCTAAATCCTGTCAAAATAGCAGGGATTTTTGATTTACGACGGAAACGGACACGATTCAACAACACTAAAACCGAACAGTATGCAAGGTTATTTCGCATAAAAGGGCATTTAATGTTAATGAAAAGATTCCAATGTAAATTAATGTTATGAAAACTTTTGTTAAAGTTGACAAAAGGTTAAAGAAAGGGGTAAAAAGCCACGGCATCTGGGCTTCTCACATCTTCCAGGGACGCTTTTTTGCACGGTTATTTTTTATTCCTCCCGTGAAACGCTGTGGCGTTCATCTGCCAGTAAGAGCAGAGGGTTTTGGCGCTACACTTTTTTGGTTAAGCAATGCGTATGTCAACATCCACTGAAGTCATCGCTCATCACTGGGCATTCGCTATATTTCTCATCATCGCTATCGGCCTGTGCTGCCTGATGCTCGTCGGCGGCTGGTACCTTGGCGGTCGCGCGCGCGCGCGTAGCAAAAACACGCCGTTTGAATCGGGGATCGACTCCGTTGGTTCGGCCCGCTTACGTCTTTCTGCGAAGTTTTATCTGGTTGCCATGTTCTTCGTTATCTTCGACGTGGAAGCCCTGTATCTCTACGCATGGTCGACCTCCATCCGCGAGAGCGGTTGGGTCGGCTTTGTGGAAGCCGCAATTTTCATTTTAGTGCTACTGGCTGGTCTGGTTTATCTCGTTCGCATCGGCGCACTGGACTGGACGCCTGCGCGTTCCCGTCGCACGCTGGTTAACCCGGAAACAGACAGTCCCACTAACCGTCATATGCAGTAAAAGCGAGGCAATAAGATGGATTATACGCTCACCCGCATAGATCCTAACGGTGAGAACGACCGTTACCCCCTGCAGAAACAGGAGATCGTTACCGACCCCCTGGAGCAGGAAGTCAACAAAAGCGTGTATATGGGGAAACTCGAACACGCGCTGCATGACATGGTGAACTGGGGCCGTAAGAACTCAATTTGGCCGTATAACTTCGGCCTTTCTTGCTGTTATGTGGAAATGGTGACGTCATTCACTGCGGTGCATGACGTTGCGCGCTTTGGGGCCGAAGTTCTGCGCGCCTCTCCGCGTCAGGCGGACCTGATGGTGGTCGCCGGAACCTGCTTCACCAAAATGGCGCCGGTGATTCAGCGTCTCTATGATCAGATGCTGGAGCCGAAGTGGGTGATTTCCATGGGCGCCTGCGCGAACTCCGGCGGCATGTACGACATCTATTCCGTCGTCCAGGGCGTGGATAAATTCATCCCGGTCGATGTGTACATCCCGGGCTGCCCGCCGCGTCCGGAGGCCTATATGCAGGCGCTGATGCTGCTGCAGGAGTCCATTGGTAAAGAACGTCGTCCGCTCTCATGGGTGGTTGGCGATCAGGGCGTCTATCGCGCCAATATGCAGTCGGAACGCGAGCGTAAACGCGGCGAACGTATTGCAGTGACCAATCTGCGGACGCCGGACGAGATTTAATTTGCGCCTGCGGGCGGGAGAATCACTTCGCAAATCAATCTACAACAGCGCGAAGTCTCGCCCGGCAGTCACCACGGACCTTTTGCAATGGTGAACAATATGACCGATTTAACCGCGCATGACGCCGCACCAGCCTGGCAAACCCGCGATCACCTTGATGACCCGGTGATCGGCGAACTGCGCAACCGCTTTGGGCCGGATGCCTTTACCGTTCAGCCAACCCGCACCGGCGTACCGGTGGTATGGGTCAAGCGCGAGCAGCTGCTTGAGGTGGGTGATTTCCTGAAGAAATTGCCGAAGCCTTACGTGATGCTGTTTGACCTGCACGGTATGGACGAACGTCTGCGCACGCACCGCGATGGCCTGCCCGCCGCGGATTTTTCCGTTTTCTATCACCTGATTTCCATCGACCGCAACCGCGACATCATGCTCAAGGTGGCGCTGTCTGAAAACGATCTGCATCTGCCAACCTTCACCAAACTGTTCCCCAACGCCAACTGGTATGAACGTGAAACCTGGGAAATGTTTGGTATTACCTTCGATGGCCACCCAAATCTGCGTCGCATCATGATGCCGCCGACCTGGGAAGGCCACCCGCTGCGTAAAGACTACCCGGCGCGCGCCACCGAATTCGATCCGTTTGAGCTGACCAAAGCCAAACAGGATCTGGAGATGGAAGCGCTGACTTTCAAACCGGAAGAGTGGGGCATGAAACGCGGCACCGACAACGAGGACTTCATGTTCCTCAACCTCGGTCCGAACCACCCGTCCGCGCACGGTGCCTTCCGCATTATTCTGCAGCTGGATGGCGAAGAGATCGTCGACTGCGTGCCGGATATCGGTTACCACCACCGCGGCGCCGAGAAGATGGGCGAGCGCCAGTCCTGGCACAGCTACATCCCGTACACCGACCGTATCGAATACCTTGGCGGCTGCGTCAACGAGATGCCGTACGTGCTGGCCGTAGAAAAACTGGCCGGGATCACCGTGCCGGATCGCGTCAACGTGATCCGCGTGATGCTCTCCGAACTGTTCCGCATCAACAGCCACCTGCTGTATATCTCAACCTTTATTCAGGACGTCGGCGCGATGACGCCTGTCTTCTTCGCCTTTACCGATCGGCAGAAAATCTACGATCTGGTGGAAGCGATCACCGGTTTCCGTATGCACCCGGCGTGGTTCCGCATCGGCGGCGTCGCGCACGATCTGCCGCGCGGCTGGGATCGTCTGCTGCGTGAGTTCCTCGAGTGGATGCCGAAGCGTCTGGACTCCTATGAAAAAGCCGCCCTGCGCAACACCATTCTGAAGGGCCGTTCCGTCGGCGTGGCAGCCTATACCGCCAAAGAGGCGCTGGAGTGGGGCACCACCGGCGCAGGCCTGCGCGCCACAGGTATCGGCTTCGACGTGCGTAAATGGCGTCCTTATTCTGGCTACGAAAATTTCGACTTCGAAGTCCCGACCGGCGGTGGCGTTTCTGACTGCTACACCCGCGTGATGCTGAAAGTCGAAGAGCTGCGCCAGAGCCTGCGCATTCTTCAGCAGTGCCTCGACAATATGCCGGAAGGGCCGTTCAAAGCGGATCACCCGCTGACCACGCCGCCGCCGAAAGAGCGCACGCTGCAGCATATCGAAACCCTGATCACCCACTTCCTGCAGGTATCGTGGGGCCCGGTCATGCCGGCCAACGAATCCTTCCAGATGATTGAGGCGACCAAGGGGATTAACAGTTACTACCTGACCAGCGACGGCAGCACCATGAGCTACCGTACCCGCGTCCGCACGCCGAGCTTTGCGCACCTGCAGCAGATCCCGTCGGCGATCCGCGGCAGCCTGGTATCCGACCTGATCGTCTATCTGGGTAGTATCGATTTTGTTATGTCAGACGTGGACCGCTAATTATGCACGAGAATCAACAACCACAAACCGAGGCTTTTGAGCTGAGTGCGGCAGAGCGTGAGGCTATTGAGCACGAGAAGCACCACTACGAAGACCCGCGTGCGGCGTCCATCGAAGCGCTGAAAATCGTTCAGAAACAGCGCGGCTGGGTGCCGGATGGCGCGATCTACGCCATTGCCGATGTGCTGGGCATCCCGGCCAGCGACGTCGAAGGCGTGGCGACGTTCTACAGCCAAATTTTCCGCCAGCCGGTTGGCCGTCACGTGATCCGCTACTGCGACAGCGTGGTGTGTCACATTACCGGCTATCAGGGGATTCAGGCCGCCATCGAGAAGAAGCTGAACATCAAGCCAGGGCAGACCACCTTTGATGGCCGCTTTACCCTGCTGCCGACCTGCTGCCTGGGCAACTGCGACAAGGGACCGACCATGATGATTGATGAGGACACTCACAGCCATCTGACGCCGGAGGCAATTCCTGACCTGCTGGAGCAGTACAAATGAAAACCGTAATTCGTACTGCGGAAACGCATCCGCTCACCTGGCGCCTGCGCGACGACAAGCAGCCGGTCTGGCTGGACGAGTATCGCAGCAAAAATGGCTATGAAGGGGCGCGAAAAGCGCTGACCGGCATGGCGCCGGACGAGATCGTCACGGCGGTAAAAGACGCTGGCCTGAAAGGGCGCGGCGGCGCGGGCTTCTCCACCGGTCTGAAGTGGAGCCTGATGCCGAAAGACGAGTCCATGAACATCCGTTACCTGCTGTGTAACGCCGATGAGATGGAGCCGGGCACCTATAAAGACCGCCTGCTGATGGAGCAGCTCCCGCACCTGCTGGTGGAAGGCATGCTGATCTCCGCCTTTGCGCTGAAGGCTTATCGCGGCTACATCTTCCTGCGCGGAGAGTATATCGAAGCGGCCCAGCATCTGCGCCGCGCGATTGCCGAAGCCACCGAGGCGGGCCTGCTGGGGAAAAATATCCTCGGCACTGGTTTTGACTTCGAGCTGTTTGTCCACACCGGGGCAGGACGCTATATCTGCGGCGAAGAGACGGCGCTGATCAACTCCCTGGAAGGCCGCCGCGCTAACCCGCGCTCCAAGCCGCCGTTCCCGGCGAGCTCCGGCGTGTGGGGTAAGCCGACCTGCGTCAACAACGTGGAAACCCTGTGCAACGTGCCGGCGATTCTGGCTAACGGCGTCGAGTGGTACCAGAACATCTCCACCAGTAAAGATGCCGGCACCAAGCTGATGGGCTTCTCCGGCCGCGTGAAGAACCCGGGCGTCTGGGAGCTGCCGTTCGGCACCACTGCCCGCGAGATCCTTGAAGATTACGCCGGCGGTATGCGCGATGGCCTGAAGTTTAAAGCCTGGCAGCCGGGTGGGGCAGGGACCGACTTCCTCACCGAAGCGCACCTCGATCTGCCGATGGAGTTCGAAAGCATTGGTAAAGCGGGCAGCCGTCTGGGCACCTCGCTGGCGATGGCCGTTGACCACGAGATCAACATGGTCTCGCTGGTGCGCAACCTCGAAGAGTTCTTTGCCCGCGAGTCCTGTGGCTGGTGTACGCCGTGCCGCGATGGTCTGCCGTGGAGCGTGAAGATCCTGCGCGCCCTGGAGCGCGGCGAAGGTCAGCCTGGCGATATCGAAACGCTTGAGCAACTGTGTCGATTCCTGGGCCCAGGGAAAACCTTCTGCGCGCACGCGCCGGGCGCGGTTGAGCCGCTGCAGAGCGCGATTAAATATTTCCGCGAAGAATTCGAGGCTGGCATTAAGCAGCAGTTCAGCAATACCCATGCAATCAACGGGATTCAGCCGAACCTGCTTAAGACGCGCTGGTAATCTAAAGCTTTTTTTATTTTTGGAAGCACGCTAATGGCTACGATTCATGTAGACGGCAAAGAATACGAGGTCAACGGAGCGGACAACCTGCTGGAGGCTTGTCTCTCTCTTGGGCTTGATATTCCCTACTTTTGCTGGCATCCGGCGCTAGGGAGCGTCGGTGCTTGCCGCCAGTGTGCGGTGAAGCAATATCAGAACGCGGAAGACACGCGTGGTCGCCTGGTGATGTCCTGTATGACTCCGGCATCCGATGGCACCTTTATTTCTATCGACGACGGCGAAGCGAAGCAGTTCCGAGAAAGTGTGGTGGAGTGGCTGATGACCAACCACCCGCACGACTGCCCGGTCTGCGAAGAGGGCGGCAACTGCCACCTGCAGGATATGACGGTGATGACCGGCCATAGCTTCCGCCGCTATCGTTTTACCAAGCGTACCCACCGCAACCAGGATCTGGGGCCGTTTATTTCTCACGAAATGAACCGCTGCATCGCCTGCTACCGCTGCGTGCGCTACTACAAAGATTATGCCGACGGCACCGATCTGGGCGTCTATGGCGCCCACGACAACGTCTACTTCGGCCGCCCGGAAGATGGCACCCTGGAGAGCGAATTCTCCGGCAACCTGGTGGAAGTCTGCCCGACCGGCGTCTTCACCGATAAAACGCACTCCGAGCGTTATAACCGTAAGTGGGACATGCAGTTTGCGCCGAGCATCTGCCAGCAGTGTTCCATTGGCTGCAACATCAGCCCAGGCGAACGCTATGGCGAGCTGCGTCGTATCGAAAACCGCTATAACGGTACCGTTAACCGCTACTTCCTCTGCGACCGCGGTCGTTTCGGCTATGGCTACGTAAACCTCAAAGATCGTCCGCGTCAGCCGGTTCAGCGCCGCGGCGACGATCTGATCGCGCTCAACGCCGAACAGGCGATGCAGGGCGCGGCGGATATCCTGCGCCAGTCGAAGAAAGTCATTGGTATCGGTTCTCCGCGCGCCAGCATTGAAAGCAACTTCGCGCTGCGCGAGCTGGTGGGTGCCGACAACTTCTATACCGGCATCGCCAAAGGCGAACAAGCGCGCCTGCAGATGATGCTGAAAGTGCTGCGCGAAGGTGGGATCCACACCCCAAGCCTGCGCGATATCGAATCCTACGACGCGGTACTGGTGCTGGGCGAAGACATTACCCAGACCGGCGCGCGCGTCGCGCTGGCGGTGCGTCAGGCGGTGAAAGGGAAAGCACGCGAAATGGCGGCGGCACAGAAAGTGGCCGACTGGCAGATTGCGGCGATCCTCAACATCGGCCAGCGCGCCAAGCACCCGCTATTCGTCACCAACATCGATGACACCCGCCTGGATGACATCGCCGCGTGGACCTACCGCGCGCCGGTAGAAGATCAGGCGCGTCTCGGCTTCGCCATCGCCCATGCGCTGGACGACAGCGCGCCGGCGGTTGACGGCCTGAGCCGCGAACTGCAGGGTAAAGTCGATGTCATCGTCCAGGCGCTGGCCGGGGCGAAAAAACCACTGATTATTTCCGGGACCAACGCCGGCAGCATGGAGATCATCCAGGCCGCCGCTAACGTGGCGAAAGCCCTGAAAGGCCGTGGCGCCGACGTCGGCGTGACCATGGTTGCCCGCGCGGTGAACAGCGTCGGTCTGGGTATGATCGGCGGCGGCTCGCTTGAGGAGGCGCTCGACGAACTGGAAAGCGGTGCCGCAGACGCAGTTATCGTGCTGGAAAACGACCTTCACCGTCATGCTTCCGCCGCCCGCGTCGACGCAGCGCTCTCCAAAGCGCCGCTGGTGATGGTGGTTGACCATCAGCGCACGGCGATTATGGACAAAGCGCACCTGGTGCTCTCCGCGGCAAGCTTTGCGGAAAGCGACGGTACCGTGGTGAACAACGAAGGCCGCGCCCAGCGTTTCTTCCAGGTCTACGACCCGGCCTACTACGACGCGAAAACCGTGATGCTGGAAAGCTGGCGCTGGCTGCATTCTCTGCACAGCACCGTTAACAACCGTCAGGTTGACTGGACGCAGCTGGACCACGTTATCGATGCCGCGATTGCCGCACTGCCGCAGCTGGCGGGCATAAAAGATGCCGCGCCGGATGCGACCTTCCGCATTCGTGGGCAGAAACTGGCGCGTGAACCGCACCGCTACAGCGGCCGCACGGCGATGCGCGCTAACATCAGCGTCCACGAGCCGCGTCAGCCGCAGGATAAAGACACGATGTTCGCCTTCTCTATGGAAGGGAACAACCAGCCGTCTGCCCCGCGTTCGCAGATCCCGTTCGCCTGGGCGCCGGGCTGGAACTCCCCGCAGGCATGGAACAAGTTCCAGGATGAAGTGGGCGGGAAACTGCGCCACGGCGATCCGGGCGTCCGTCTGTTTGAAGCGTCCGCCAGCGGGCTGGAATACTTCACGGCGGTGCCGGCCAGCTTCCAGGCGGAAGACGGGAAATGGCGTATCGCGCCGTACTACCACCTGTTTGGCAGCGATGAGCTGTCGCAGCGCGCGCCGGTGTTCCAGAGCCGGATGCCTGAGCCGTACATCAAGCTGAACCCGGCGGATGCCGCGAAGCTTGGCGTCAACGCCGGGGCGATGCTCTCCTTTAGCGTGGAAGGCCAGACCCTGCGTCTGCCGCTGGTTATCTCTGAAGGTCTGACCGCAGGACAGGTTGGCTTACCGATGGGCATGCCGGGCATTGCGCCGGTACTGACCGGATCGCGTATTGATTCACTGCAGGAGGCGAAAGCATGAGCTGGTTAACGCCGGATCTTATCGACATTCTGTTAAGCATCCTGAAGGCCGTGGTCATTCTGCTGGTGGTGGTCACCTGCGGCGCGTTCATGAGCTTCGGCGAGCGTCGTCTGCTCGGTCTGTTCCAGAACCGCTACGGGCCAAACCGGGTAGGCTGGGGCGGTTCGCTGCAGCTGGTCGCCGACATGATCAAGATGTTCTTTAAAGAGGACTGGATCCCGCGCTTTTCCGATCGCGTGATCTTTACTCTGGCGCCGGTTATCGCCTTTACCTCGCTGCTGCTGGCCTTCGCTATCGTGCCGGTCAGCCCGACGTGGGTGGTGGCTGACCTGAACATCGGGATCCTGTTCTTCCTGATGATGGCAGGCCTGGCGGTTTACGCGGTGCTGTTCGCCGGTTGGTCGAGCAACAACAAATACTCCCTGCTGGGGGCGATGCGTGCTTCCGCGCAGACCCTAAGCTACGAAGTGTTCCTCGGCCTCTCCCTGATGGGCGTGGTGGCGCAGGCGGGGTCATTCAACATGACCGATATCGTCAACAACCAGGCGCATCTGTGGAACGTTATCCCGCAGTTCTTCGGCTTCGTGACGTTCGCCATCGCCGGCGTGGCGGTGTGTCACCGTCACCCGTTCGACCAGCCGGAAGCGGAGCAGGAGCTGGCCGATGGTTACCACATTGAATACTCCGGCATGAAGTTCGGTCTGTTCTTCGTGGGTGAATACATCGGTATCGTCACCGTTTCAGCGCTGATCGTCACACTGTTCTTCGGCGGCTGGAATGGCCCGTGGTTACCTCCTTTCATCTGGTTCGCGCTGAAAACCGCGTTCTTCATGATGATGTTCATTTTGATCCGCGCATCATTACCGCGTCCGCGCTATGACCAGGTAATGTCCTTTGGCTGGAAGGTATGCCTGCCGTTAACGCTGGTCAACTTGTTGGTAACGGCGGCTGTCATTCTCTGGCAGGCGCAATAAGGGGTGAATTGAACATGACCTTAAAAGAATTATTGGTGGGGTTCGGCACCCAGGTCCGGAGTATCTGGATGATTGGCCTGCATGCCTTCGCCAAACGTGAAACCCGGATGTACCCGGAAGAGCCGGTCTATTTGCCGCCGCGTTATCGCGGCCGCATCGTGCTGACGCGCGATCCGGACGGTGCAGAGCGCTGCGTCGCCTGTAACCTGTGTGCGGTAGCCTGCCCGGTGGGCTGTATTTCGCTGCAGAAAGCAGAGACGGTAGACGGCCGCTGGTACCCTGAGTTCTTCCGCATCAACTTCTCACGCTGCATCTTCTGCGGTCTGTGCGAAGAAGCGTGCCCGACCACGGCGATCCAGTTGACCCCTGACTTCGAGCTGGGTGAATACAAACGTCAGGATCTGGTGTACGAAAAAGAGGATCTGCTGATTTCCGGTCCGGGCAAATACCCGGAATATAACTTCTACCGGATGGCGGGTATGGCAATCGACGGCAAAGATAAGGGCGAAGCGGAAAACGAAGCTAAGCCGATCGACGTCAAGAGCCTGTTACCGTAAGGAGAGGGCAATGGAATTCGCTTTTTATATCTGTGGCCTGATCGCCATCCTCGCAACCTTGCGGGTCGTCACCCACACCAATCCGGTGCATGCGCTGCTGTACCTGATCATTTCGTTGTTAGCGATTGCCGGGGTGTTCTTCTCGCTGGGCGCGTACTTCGCCGGGGCGCTGGAGATTATCGTCTACGCTGGGGCCATTATGGTGCTGTTCGTCTTCGTGGTGATGATGCTCAACCTGGGCGGCAGCGAAATCGAACAGGAACGCAAATGGCTGCAGCCGGGGATCTGGATTGGCCCGGCCATCCTCTCCGCAGTGCTGCTGGTGGTTATCGTTTACGCCATTCTGGGGATTAACGACCAGGGTATCGACGGCGCGGCAATCAACGCTAAAGAAGTGGGTATTGCGCTGTTTGGGCCGTACGTCCTGGCGGTGGAGCTGGCCTCCATGCTGCTGCTGGCGGGCCTGGTGGTCGCCTTCCACATCGGTCGCGAAGAGCGCGCCGGCGAGGTGCTGAGCAACCGCGTGAACGACAGCGACAAAAGAAAAACGGAGGAACACGCATGATCCCCTTAACACATGGACTGATCCTCGCGGCCATCCTGTTTGTGCTTGGTCTGACGGGGCTGGTGATCCGCCGCAATCTGCTGTTTATGTTGATCAGCCTGGAAATCATGATTAACGCCGCCGCGCTGGCCTTTGTGGTGGCGGGCAGCTACTGGGGCCAGGCAGATGGTCAGATTATGTATATCCTCGCCATCAGCCTTGCGGCTGCGGAAGCGAGTATCGGTCTGGCGCTGCTGCTGCAGCTCCATCGTCGCCGCCAGAACCTGAACATCGATTCAGTAAGTGAGTTGCGTGGATGAACATGCTTGCCTTAACCATTCTTTTGCCATTGATTGGCTTTGTGCTGCTGGCCTTCTCCCGCGGGCGCTGGTCGGAAAACCTTTCCGCCACCGTTGGCATGGGCTCGGTAGGCCTGGCGGCGCTGGTCACCGCCTATGTCGGCGTCGACTTTTTCGCTAACGGCAAACAGGCGGTCAGCGTGCCGCTGTGGACCTGGATGTCGGTAGGGGATTTCAACATCGGCTTCAACCTGGTGCTGGACGGCCTGTCGCTGACCATGCTCTCCGTGGTGACCGGCGTCGGCTTCCTGATCCACATGTTCGCCTCCTGGTATATGCGCGGTGAAGAGGGCTACTCCCGCTTCTTCGCCTACACCAACCTGTTTATCGCCAGCATGGTGGTTCTGGTACTGGCCGACAACCTGCTGCTGATGTACCTGGGTTGGGAAGGGGTGGGTCTTTGCTCTTACCTGCTGATCGGCTTCTACTACACCGATCCGAAGAACGGCGCCGCAGCGATGAAAGCGTTTGTGGTGACCCGCGTCGGCGACGTGTTCCTCGCCTTCGCGCTGTTCATCCTCTACAACGAACTGGGTACCCTCAACTTCCGCGAAATGGTTGAGCTGGCGCCGCAGCACTTTGCTAACGGCAGCACCACGCTGCAGTGGGCGACGCTGATGCTGCTCGGCGGCGCGGTCGGTAAATCCGCCCAGCTGCCGCTGCAAACGTGGCTTGCCGATGCGATGGCGGGTCCGACGCCGGTTTCCGCGCTGATCCACGCCGCGACCATGGTCACCGCCGGCGTCTACCTGATCGCCCGTACCCACGGTCTGTTCCTGATGACGCCGGAAGTGCTGCATCTGGTCGGGATCGTCGGGGCGGTTACCCTGGTGCTGGCGGGCTTCGCCGCGCTGGTGCAGACCGACATTAAACGCGTTCTCGCTTACTCCACCATGAGCCAGATTGGCTACATGTTCCTCGCGCTGGGCGTGCAGGCATGGGACGCGGCGATTTTCCATCTGATGACTCACGCGTTCTTTAAAGCGCTGCTGTTCCTGTCGTCTGGTTCGGTGATTCTCGCCTGCCATCACGAACAGAACATCTTCAAGATGGGCGGCCTGCGCAAATCTATTCCGCTGGTGTACGTCTGCTTCCTGGTGGGGGGCGCGGCGCTGTCCGCTCTGCCGCTCATTACCGCAGGCTTCTTCAGTAAGGATGAGATTCTGGCGGGGGCGATGGCCAACGGCCATATCAACCTGATGGTGGCGGGCCTGGTCGGCGCCTTTATGACCTCGCTGTACACCTTCCGCATGATTTTCATTGTGTTCCACGGTAAAGAGCAAATTCACGCGCACGCAGGGAAGGGGATCACCCATCATCTGCCGCTGATTGTGCTGCTGGTGCTGTCCACCTTCGTTGGCGCGCTGATCGTGCCGCCGCTGGAAGGCGTCTTACCGCAGACCACTGAACTGGCGCACGGCAGCGTGATGACGCTGGAGATTGCCTCCGGGATCATCGCTATTGCCGGCATCCTGATCGCCGCATGGCTGTGGCTGGGCAAACGCACCCTGGTGACCTCTATCGCCAACAGCGCGCCTGGCCGCTTCTTCGGTACCTGGTGGTTCCATGCCTGGGGCTTCGACTGGTTATACGACAAAGTATTCGTTAAGCCATTCCTCGGCATTGCCTGGCTGCTGAAGAGCGATCCGCTGAACTCGTTGATGAACATCCCGGCACTCCTCTCCCGCTTCGCAGGTAAAGGCCTGCTGGTGAGCGAGAACGGCTATCTGCGCTGGTATGTGGCGTCAATGAGCATTGGCGCGGTGGTGGTGCTGGCGCTGCTGATGGTATTGCGTTGAGTTTGAGAACGATTGTGTTGCCCGGCGGCGCGGTGCTTGCCGGGCCTACGGGAGCGTAGGTCGGGTAAGCGTTAGCGCCACCCGACAAAACAAGCCTCAAACCGAAGTGAATTTTCTGTGAGAATTCGTTGAAAATCAGGTCGTAAAGGACAGGCGTTATCGGCGAAGTCAAAGTGGACGCCGCCTGCGCGGAGCAATCGGAGCGTACTAAAATACGTGAGGATTGTGAGCACAGCCGGAGTTCGTTATGACGAGTAAGATAGCCTGAACCGGACTTAAATAAGGAATAAAAATCACCATGTTATTGCCTTGGTTGATATTAATCCCCTTTATCGGCGGCTTCCTGTGCTGGCAGACCGAACGCTTTGGCGTGAAAGTGCCGCGCTGGATCGCGCTGATTACCATGGGACTGACGCTGGTGCTTGGCCTGCAGCTGTGGATGCAGGGCGGCTATTCTCTGACGCAATCCGCGGGTATTCCGCAGTGGCAATCTGAGTTCGTGCTGCCGTGGATCCCACGCTTCGGCATTAGCATTCATCTGGCGATCGACGGCCTGTCGCTGCTGATGGTAGTGCTGACCGGCCTGCTCGGCGTGCTGGCGGTGCTCTGTTCCTGGCGCGAAATCGAAAAATACCAGGGCTTCTTCCACCTCAACCTGATGTGGATCCTGGGCGGCGTCATCGGCGTGTTCCTCGCCATCGACATGTTCCTGTTCTTCTTCTTCTGGGAAATGATGTTGGTGCCGATGTACTTCCTGATCGCGCTGTGGGGCCACAAAGCCTCTGATGGTAAAACGCGTATCACGGCGGCCACCAAGTTCTTCATCTATACCCAGGCGAGCGGCCTGGTGATGCTGATTGCCATTCTGGCGCTGGCATTCGTCCACTTCAACGCCACCGGCGTGTGGACTTTCAACTATGAAGAGCTACTGAAAACCCCGATGTCCCACGGCGTGGAATATCTGCTGATGCTCGGCTTCTTCATCGCCTTCGCGGTGAAAATGCCGGTGGTGCCGCTGCACGGCTGGCTGCCGGACGCCCACTCCCAGGCGCCGACCGCCGGTTCCGTCGACCTTGCGGGGATCCTGCTGAAAACTGCGGCCTACGGTCTGCTGCGCTTTGCGCTGCCGCTGTTCCCGAACGCCTCCGCCGAGTTTGCGCCTATCGCCATGTGGCTGGGCGTGATCGGGATCTTCTACGGCGCGTGGATGGCCTTTGCCCAGACTGATATCAAACGTCTCATCGCCTACACCTCCGTGTCCCACATGGGCTTCGTGCTGATTGCTATCTACACCGGCAGCCAGCTGGCGTATCAGGGGGCGGTGATCCAGATGATTGCTCACGGTCTCTCCGCGGCGGGTCTGTTTATTCTCTGCGGCCAGCTGTACGAACGTCTACATACCCGTGACATGCGTCAGATGGGCGGTCTGTGGAGCAAAATCAAATGGCTGCCGGCGATGTCGATGTTCTTCGCCGTCGCCACCCTGGGGATGCCGGGCACCGGTAACTTCGTCGGCGAATTTATGATCCTGTTCGGCAGCTATAAAGTGGTGCCGGTGATCACCGTGATCTCGACCTTTGGTCTGGTATTCGCGTCCGTTTACTCGCTGTCGATGCTGCATCGCGCTTACTTCGGTAAAGCGAAAAGCGAAATCGCGGCGAAAGCGCTGCCGGGGATGTCCCTGCGTGAACTGTCTATCATCCTGCTGCTGGTGGTGCTGCTGGTGCTGTTGGGCTTCTTCCCGCAGCCGATCCTCGACACCTCGCATGCTGCGATGAGCAACATTCAGCAGTGGTTTGTTAATTCTGTTTCTACTACAAGGCCGTAATTCGCCATGACAATAACTCCACAACAACTGATCGCACTGCTACCGCTGCTGATCGTCGGCTTGACGGTGGTGGTTGTGATGCTCTCCATTGCGTGGCGACGCAATCATTTTCTCAATGCCACGCTGTCGGTTCTCGGGCTTAACGCCGCGCTGGTCTCGCTCTGGTTCGTCGGCCAGAATGGGGCAATGGACGTCACGCCGCTGATCCGCGTTGACGGCTACGCGATGCTCTACACTGGGCTGGTGCTGCTGGCGAGTCTCGCCACCTGTACTTTCGCCTATCCGTGGCTTGAGGGTTACAAGGACAACAAAGAAGAGTTCTACCTGCTGGTGCTGATCGCCGCCCTGGGCGGCATTCTGCTGGCCGGTGCGAATCATCTGGCGGCGCTGTTCCTCGGCATTGAGTTAATCTCGCTGCCGCTGTTCGGCCTGGTCGGCTACGCCTTCCGCCAGAAGCGTTCGCTGGAAGCGAGCATCAAATACACCATCCTCTCCGCGGCAGCCTCCTCTTTCCTGCTGTTCGGTATGGCGCTGGTGTATGCGAACTCCGGCAACCTGTCCTTCCTTGCGCTGGGCAAGAGCCTGGCGGACAACACGCTGCACGAGCCGCTGCTGCTGGCGGGTCTCGGCCTGATGATCGTCGGTCTTGGCTTTAAGCTGTCGCTGGTGCCGTTCCACCTGTGGACGCCGGACGTTTACCAGGGGGCGCCTGCGCCGGTCTCCACCTTCCTGGCGACCGCCAGCAAGATCGCCATCTTCGGCGTGGTGATGCGTCTGTTCCTGTACATGCCGGTGGGCAACAGCGAAGCGGTGCGCGTGGTGCTGGGGCTGATCGCCTTCGCCTCTATCATCTTCGGTAACCTGATGGCGCTGAGCCAGACCAATATCAAACGTCTGCTCGGTTACTCTTCTATCTCCCACCTCGGCTATCTGCTGGTGGCGCTGATCGCCCTGCAAAGCGGCGAAATGTCGATGGAAGCCGTTGGCGTCTACCTGGCCGGCTACCTGTTCAGCAGCCTCGGCGCGTTCGGCGTGGTCAGCCTGATGTCCAGCCCATACCGTGGCCCGGACGCGGACTCGCTGTTCTCCTACCGCGGTCTGTTCTGGCACCGTCCGATCCTGTCGGCGGTGATGACGGTGATGATGCTCTCCCTGGCCGGTATCCCAATGACTCTTGGCTTTATCGGTAAGTTCTACGTGCTGGCCGTCGGTGTTCACGCCCATCTGTGGTGGCTGGTTGCTGCGGTAGTTGTCGGCTCGGCGATCGGTCTCTACTACTACCTGCGCGTGGCGGTGAGCCTGTACCTGAGCGCGCCGGAGCAGCTGAACCGTGATGCGCCGTCGAACTGGCAGTACAGCGCTGGCGGTATCGTGGTGCTGATCTCTGCCCTGCTGGTGTTGGTGCTCGGTATCTGGCCGCAGCCGCTGATTAGCATCGTGCAGCTGGCGACGCCGCTGATGTAAGTGGATTGACTCAATAAAAAAACCGCCGGAATGGCGGTTTTTTTATGCCCGGAATGTTACGCCACCGTGTAAACCATAAAGTCTTCCGCCAGCAGGGTGTCCGGGAAAATCTCCCGGCATTCCGCCAGCATCCGCAGGCAGCCCTCGGCATCGTAGCGTGAGCTAAAGTGGGTGGCGATAAGCGTGCCGATGCCTGCCTCTTTAGCCAGCGTCGCGGTCTGCTGACTGGAGGAGTGGCCGCGACTATTGGCTTTCTCCGCCATCGCCTGCTCCAGGGTGGTCTCGTGGACCATCACATCCGCCCCGCGCGCCATCTCCAGCGCCTGCGGGCAGGGGGCGGTATCGCCAAAGATGGCCAGCGTTTTACCCGGCGTGGCGGGCCCCAGGTAGCGGCTGCCGTCGATCACCCGGCCATCCGCCAGCGTCACCTGTTCACCGCGCTTAAGGCGGTGAAACAGCGGCCCGGGAGGCACGCCGTCGGCAATCAGCTGGGCGGCGTCGAGGGCGCCGGGCTTGTCGTGTTGCTCAATGCGATACCCGTAGCACTCCACCGGATGGCTAAGCGGGAACGCGGTGACCCGATAGCCCTCTTCGTCGAACACCAGACCGGGGCCGACTTCGATGATGGTCAGAGGATAGTCGGTCCACGAGCCGCTGAGGCGCAGCGCGGTGTCAATGAATTCTTTTATTCCTGTTGGTCCGTAGACCGTCAGCGGCAGCGAATTCCCCTGCATCGAGCGGCTGCACAGCAGCCCGGGCAGGCCGAACAGATGGTCGCCGTGCAAATGGGTAATAAAGATCTTATTCAGTTTGCCAGGATGATGGGGCGTATGCAGAAACTGATGCTGGGTCCCTTCGCCGCAGTCAAACAACCACATTTCGGCGCGGGTTGGCTGTTGCAAATTGAGTATTATCGACGTCATATTACGCGTGCGGGTCGGCACCCCGGCGGATGTCCCCAAAAAAGTTAATTCCATCGTCCAGTGTCCTCAGGGCGAGTCGCAAAACATCAGTATATCAATAAGGAGCAGCAGATGATGACCTGGCAGGATCTCCATCATAGTGAACTCACCGTTCCCCAGCTGTATGCGCTGCTGAAGCTGCGCAGCGAAGTCTTTGTCGTGGAGCAGCAGTGCGCTTATCAGGATGTCGACGGCGATGATTTGGTTGGGGAAAATCGCCATCTTCTCGGCTGGCGCGATGGCGAACTGGTGGCTTATGCGCGGATCCTTAAAAGCGAAGAGATGTACGATCCGGTGGTGATTGGCCGGGTTATCGTCACCCCCGCCGCGCGCGGCGAAAAGCTTGGCCATCAGCTGATGGCGCAGGCGCTGGCCAGCTGTCAGCGGCACTGGCCGCAAAAGTCGATTTACCTTGGGGCGCAGGCGCACCTGCAAGCTTTTTACGCCCACTTCGGTTTTACGCCGGTGACTGAGGTCTATGATGAGGATGGCATTCCGCACATCGGCATGGCGCGGGAAAGCCGCGCTGTTTGACCCCTTAACACTCACATTCCAACCCTGTTCCGGGCCGGCGAGCAGGTGAGATAAAACCCGCTCCCTCGTCATGGGTACTGCTATTCCGCCGACGAACCCCTTATAATGTGGGGTTTTACTACCGTGGAGGTTTGCGTGCTGTCTGTTTCCACTGCGCTGGCCCGTTTACGTGACGGCCTGAGTGAGCCCTTTCCTGACTCACCCGGCACGCGAATTATCGATATTGCCTTTCCGCTGAATGATGCCTTCGATCCGCTGCTATGGTGCGGCCAGCAGCCGCAGTGGCCGCAGTTCTACTGGCAACAGCGCAATGGCGACGAGGAGATGGCGGCGCTGGGGGCGGTAAAAAGCTTTCCCTCGCTCGACGCGGCGAACCGCTTTTTACACCAGGCCGGACGGCAGGATCTGCGCATCTGCGGCCTGAATGCGTTTGCCCCGCAGCAAGGCCGGCTGGTGCTGCCGCGTCTGGAATGGCGTCGGTGCGGCGGCAGGGCCGTGATGCGGCTGGTGCTGCACAGCGACCTCTCCCTGCGCGACGATGCCGTGACGGCGCGTGATTTTCTCGCCAGCCTGACCACCGCCCAGGCGACCCCTGGCGGCGTACCGCCGCTGTTGAGCGAGCGCCACTCCTCCGATTATCCCCTGTGGCAGGCAATGATAGACCTGGCGACGCAGGCCATCGCCGCCGGCGACATGGATAAAGTGGTGCTGGCGCGGGCAACCGACCTGCAGTTTGCCGCGCCGCTGGATGCCGTGAGCATCATGGCCGCCAGCCGCAGCCGCAATCTTAACTGTTTTCATTTCCTGATGGCGTTCAATGCCCGTCAGGCGTTTTTCGGCTCCACGCCGGAGCGGCTGTGGCGCCGGCGCGGCGCGCTGCTGCGCACCGAAGCGCTGGCGGGCACCGTCGCTAATCATCAGGATGACGCGAAGGCGCAGCAGTTGGCCGACTGGTTGATGAAAGACGACAAAAATCAGCGGGAAAACATGCTGGTGGTGGAGGATATCTGCCAGCGCCTGCAGAGTGAGGCCTCGACGCTGGACGTTCTGCCGCCGCAGGTGGTGAGGTTGCGCAAGGTACAGCATCTTCGACGCTGCATCTGGACCGAGCTGGCGGAGCCTGACGACAGCCGCTGTCTGCTGCAGCTGCAGCCTACCGCCGCGGTGGCCGGCCTGCCGCGGCGGGCGGCGCTGGCATTCATTCAGCGCCATGAACCTTTTTCCCGTGAATGGTACGCCGGTTCCGCCGGGTATCTGTCGCTGGCGCAAAGCGAGTTTTGCGTGGCGCTGCGTTCGGCGAAAGTGGACAACGACACCCTGCGACTGTATGCCGGGGCGGGGATCGTCAGCGGCTCCGATGCGCTGCAGGAGTGGCAGGAGATTGACAACAAAGCGGCCGGGCTGCGCTCGCTACTCTGTCCATAAGCGGGAATGACGATGCATATCAAAACGCCGTCACTTTGGCTTATCTATACTTAGCATCAATATTTGATACCGGACAATTTCATGTCAGTAAGCGCATTTAACCGACGCTGGGCGGCAGTGATCCTGGAAGCTTTAACGCGCCACGGCGTGCAGCATATCTGCATCGCGCCGGGCTCGCGCTCGACACCCTTAACCCTGGCGGCGGCGGAAAACCGCGCCTTTATCCATCATACCCATTTTGACGAACGCGGCCTTGGCCACCTGGCGCTCGGTCTGGCGAAAGCCAGTCGCCAGCCGGTGGCGGTCATTGTGACCTCCGGGACCGCCACCGCGAACCTCTATCCGGCGCTGATTGAGGCGGGTCTCACCGGGGAAAAGCTGATTCTCCTGACCGCCGACCGTCCGCCGGAGCTGATCGACTGTGGCGCCAATCAGGCGATTCGTCAGCCGGGGATGTTCGCCTCCCATCCGTCGCAGACGATTTCTCTGCCGCGTCCCTCGCAGGATATTTCCGCCCGCTGGCTGGTCTCGACCATCGACCAGGCGCTGGGCGAGCTGCACGCCGGCGGGGTGCATATCAACTGCCCGTTCGCCGAACCGCTGTATGGCGATATGGATGATACCGGCGTGGAGTGGCAGCATCAGCTCGGCAGCTGGTGGCAGAGCGATAAGCCCTGGCTGCGTCAGGCGCTGCAGAGGGAAAGTGAGAAACAGCGCGACTGGTTCTTCTGGCGGCAAAAGCGCGGCGTGGTCGTGGCGGGCAGAATGAGCGCTGCCGAAGGGAAAAAAGTGGCCGAGTGGGCCCAAACCCTCGGCTGGCCGCTGATCGGCGATGTCCTGTCGCAGACCGGGCAGCCGCTGCCGTGCGCTGACCTGTGGCTGGGCAATGGCAAAGCGGTGAGCGAGCTGGCGCAGGCGCAGATCGTGGTTCAGCTCGGCAGCAGCCTGACCGGCAAGCGGGTTCTGCAGTGGCAGGCCACCTGCGAGCCTGATGAATACTGGCTGGTGGATAATCTGCCCGGTCGTCTCGATCCGGCACAGCACCGCGGCCGCCGTCTGCTTGCCAGCGTTGACCGCTGGCTTGAGCTGCACCCGGCGGAGAAACGCCAGCCGTGGGCGACGGCCATTCCTGAACTGGCCCGTCAGGCGTGGGAGGCGGCGGTCGCCAGCAACGAACCCTTTGGCGAAGCGCAGCTGGCGCAGCGAATTCGCCGCTATCTGCCGGAACAGGGGCAACTGTTTGTCGGCAACAGCCTGGTGGTGCGCCTGATCGACGCCCTGGCGCAGCTGCCGGCCGGCTACCCGGTTTACAGCAACCGCGGCGCCAGCGGCATTGATGGCTTGATCGCCACCGCCGCCGGCGTGCAGCGCGCCAGCGCCAGGCCAACCCTGGCCATCGTCGGCGATCTTTCGGCGCTGTACGATCTCAACTCGCTGGCTCTACTGCGCCAGGCGTCGGCGCCGCTGGTGCTGATCGTGGTGAACAACAACGGCGGGCAGATTTTCTCCATGCTGCCGACGCCGCAGGACGAGCGGCGTCAGTTCTACTTAATGCCGCAGGATGTTGATTTCAGCCACGCGGCGGCGATGTTCGGCCTGGCCTATCATCGCCCGGCTGACTGGCAGGCGCTGGATGAGGCGCTGGCCGGCGCCTGGCGCAGGGCAGGGGCGACGGTGATTGAGCTGGCGGTCAATGAGACCGACGGCACACAGACCCTCCAGCAGCTGCTGGCGCAGGTAAGCCGCCTGTGACTCTCAGCGCGGCTATCGAACATGGCCAGCCGGGTTATCCCTGGCTGGTCTTTCTGCACGGTTTTTCCGGCGACCGCAACGAGTGGCGGGAAGTGGGCGACGCGTTTCGCGCCTGGCCGCGGCTGTATCTCGATCTGCCGGGCCACGGCGGCTCCGCGAATATCGCAGTGCAGGACTTTGCCGGGGTCAATATCCTGCTGCAGGCTACGCTTAATAGTTACAACATACTTAAATACTGGCTGATCGGTTACTCGCTGGGGGGCCGGGTGGCGATGAACTTCGCCTGCCAGCCGCGCGCGGGTCTGCGCGGCCTGATCGTCGAAGGCGGCCATCCGGGCCTGCAGGATGCCGAAGCGCGGCGGGCGCGGCGCAGCAACGACAGCGCCTGGGCGGACCGTTTTCGCCATGAGCCGTTGGCACAGGTCTTTGCCGACTGGTATCAGCAGCCGGTCTTCGCTTCACTGAACGCCGGGCAGCGCGCGGCGCTGGTCGCCTTACGCAGCCGGAACAACGGCGCGACGCTGGCGGCGATGCTGCAGGCGACCTCCCTTGCCGGGCAGGCCGATCTGCGCGCACCCCTGCAGGCGCGCGATTTCCCCTTTCATTACCTGTGCGGCGAGCGCGACGCGAAGTTTCATGCCATCGCCCAGGCGCTCGCGGCGGATCTCCATCTTATTCACCATGCCGGACACAACGCGCACCGGGACAACCCGGCGGCGGTGATTGCCTGTCTGGCGCAGATTTTGGCAAGTTAACTGAAGGACATTCTATGATCTCTCTTGATGAAGCAATGCTCTATGCCCCTGTTGAATGGCGCGATTGTTCCGAAGGCTATACCGATATTCGCTACCACAAATCGGCCGACGGCATTGCCAAAATCACTATCAACCGCCCGCAGGTGCGCAACGCCTTCCGCCCGCTGACCGTCAAAGAAATGATCCAGGCGCTGGCGGATGCCCGTTATGACGACAATATCGGGGTGATTGTCCTGACCGGCGAAGGTGAGAAAGCCTTTTGCGCGGGCGGCGATCAGAAAGTTCGCGGTGATTACGGCGGCTATCAGGATGACTCCGGCGTACATCATCTCAATGTACTCGACTTTCAGCGCCAGATCCGCACCTGCCCGAAACCGGTGGTGGCGATGGTGGCCGGCTACTCTATCGGCGGCGGCCACGTGTTGCACATGATGTGCGATCTGACCATCGCGGCGGAAAACGCCATCTTCGGTCAAACCGGGCCGAAGGTCGGCTCCTTCGACGGCGGCTGGGGCGCCTCCTATATGGCGCGCATCGTCGGGCAGAAAAAAGCGCGGGAAATCTGGTTCCTCTGCCGTCAGTATGACGCCCAGCAGGCGCTGGATATGGGGCTGGTGAACACCGTGGTGCCGCTGGCGGATCTGGAAAAAGAGACGGTGCGCTGGTGTCGGGAAATGCTGCAGAACAGTCCAATGGCGCTGCGCTGCCTGAAAGCGGCGCTGAACGCCGACTGCGACGGCCAGGCCGGTCTGCAGGAGCTGGCGGGCAACGCCACCATGCTGTTCTACATGACGGAAGAGGGGCAGGAAGGCCGCAATGCCTTCAACCAGAAACGTCAGCCGGACTTCAGCAAATTTAAACGGAATCCCTAATGCGCGTATCGCAGGTTTACCGCTGGCAGATACCGATGGACGCGGGCGTGGTGCTGCGCGAACGGCGGTTAAAAACCCGCGACGGCTTGTTCATCCGCCTGCGGGAGGGTGAACGCGAAGGCTGGGGGGAAATTTCTCCCCTGCCGGGATTCAGCGCAGAGACCCTGGAGGAGGCGCAGGCGGCGCTATTGCTCTGGGCGCAGGCCTGGCGCGACGGCGCGGAGCCGGCGCTTCCTGCGCTGCCTTCTGTCGCGTTTGGCATCAGTTGCGCGCAGGCGGAGCTCAGCGGCGAGCTGCCGCTGGCCGCGGATTATCGCGCAGCGCCGCTCTGCTCCGGCGATCCGGATGAGCTGTTCGCCAGACTGGCGGCGATGCCCGGCGAGAAAGTCGCTAAGGTGAAAGTGGGGCTCTGGGAGGCGGTCCGCGACGGCATGGTGGTTAATCTGCTGCTGGAAGCCATCCCCGACCTGCAGCTGCGTCTGGATGCCAACCGGGCCTGGACGCCGCTGAAAGCGCAGCAGTTTGCGAAATACGTCAATCCGGCGTATCGCCAGCGCATTGCGTTTATTGAGGAGCCCTGTAAAACGCGGGAGGACTCGCGGGCCTTTAGCCGCGAAGCCGGGATCGCTATCGCCTGGGATGAAAGCCTTCGCGAGGCGGATTTTCGCTTTGTCGCCGAGCCGGGCGTGCGCGCGGTGGTGATTAAGCCGACGCTAACCGGCAGTTTACACCAGGTTCAGCAGCAGGTCGCCGCGGCCCATGCGCTGGGGCTGAGCGCGGTGATCAGTTCGTCGATCGAGTCCAGCCTCGGGTTAACTCAGCTGGCGCGGGTTGCCGCCTGGCTGACGCCGCAGACCATCCCCGGACTGGACACCCTGTCGCTGATGGGCGCCCAGCTGGTGCGGCCGTGGCCGGAAAGCACCCTGCCGATGATCAACATGGATACGCTGGAGGCGCTGTTGTGAGCTTTTGCGACTGGCCCTGGCGCCACTGGCGCCAGCGGCGCGGAGAGGCGCAGGCGCTGCGCCTGAATGACCAGCCGCTGACCTGGCGCGACCTGTGCGACCACGTTGACGCGCTGGCGGCCGGCTTTGCCGCGCAGGGCGTAACGGCAGGTCACGGGGTGGCGCTGCAGGCTTTTAACCAGCCCTCGACGCTGCTGGCCTGGCTGGCGCTGCTGCAGTGCGGCGCGCGGGTGCTGCCGCTGAATCCGCAGCTGCCCGCAGCGTTGCTGCAGGAACTGCTGCCAGCGTTGACCGTCCAGCATCAGCTGGTGCTTAACGGCGATGCGCTGCCGGGGGATTTACCGGCGTTAACCCTGCAGGCGGCAGCGGGAACCCATGCTGTGCCGTGGCGCGGGGATCGTTTCGCCTCAATGACGCTGACCTCGGGGTCGACCGGTCTGCCGAAGGCTGCAGTGCATGATGCCAGCGCCCATCTGGCCAGCGCCGCCGGCGTGCTGGCGCTGATGCCGTTTGCCGCAGAAGATGACTGGCTGCTGTCGCTGCCGCTGTTTCATGTCTCCGGCCAGGGGATTATGTGGCGCTGGCTGCTGGCCGGCGCGCGGCTGACGGTGCGCGATAAACAGCCGCTGGCGCAGATGCTGCAGGGCTGCACCCACGCTTCGCTGGTGCCGACTCAGCTGTGGCGCCTGCTGAATGACGGTGCTGCGCTCTCCCTCAAGGCGGTGCTGCTTGGCGGCGCGGCGATCCCCGTCGAGTTGACCGAGCGGGCGCGGGGGCAGGGGGTACGCACCTACTGCGGCTATGGCCTGACCGAATTTGCTTCCACCGTCTGCGCCAAAGAGGCCGACGGTGCGGCGGATGTGGGCGCGCCGTTGCCGGGGCGGGAGATGAAAATCGTTGCTGGCGAGGTCTGGCTGCGGGCGGCGAGTATGGCCGCGGGCTACTGGCGCGACGGTCAATTGTTGCCATTGACCAACGACGAAGGGTGGTTTGCCACCCGCGATCGCGGCGAGATCATCAATGGACGGCTCACTCTCCTCGGGCGCCTGGATAATCTCTTTTTCAGCGGTGGGGAAGGGATCCAGCCTGAGGAGGTGGAACGGATCATCGTGGCGCATCCGCAGATACAACAGGCGTTTGTCGTGCCGCTGGACGATGCGGAATATGGCCAGCGTCCGGTCGCGGTGGTGGAATGCGATGATGGCTGCGAAATGAGCGTGCTGGCGGCATGGAGCGCGGAGCGGCTGGCGCGTTTCCAGCAGCCGGTGCGTTGGCTGCGGCTGCCGGAAACGTTAAAGAACGGTGGGATTAAGATCTCGCGCCGGGCGCTGCGCGAATGGGTCAATTCGCCGGCTTAGCCGATATTGGCTTCGGCGCGACGCTGGCGCTGTTTACGCCGTAGACGCAGCAGCGGCGGCACCACCAGCACGGCGATGGCCAGCACCAGCAGCGTTTTGGTCACTCCACTTTGCCACAGGATCGCCAGGTTGCCGTTGCTGATGGACAGCGCGCGACGCAGGTTCTGCTCCAGCATCTCCCCCAGCACGAAGCCAAGGATCAGCGGCGACATCGGGAAGTGCATTTTGCGCATGATGTAGCCAAGCACGCCAAGCCCCACCATCAGCAACAGGTCAAAAGTGGTGCTGTGTACCGCGTAAACGCCGACGGCGGAGACCGCGGCGATGGCCGGGACCAGAAACCACAGCGGAATGGTCAGCATACGGGTGAACAGGCCGATCAGCGGAATGTTCATGATAAGCAGCATCACGTTAGCGATCAGCAGGGCGGCAATCAGCCCCCAGACGATATCCGGCTGTTCGGTGAACATCGCCGGGCCGGGCGTAATGTTATACAGCGTCAGCGCGCCCATCATCACCGCGGTGGTGCCGGACCCTGGCACGCCGAGCGTCAGCATGGGAATAAAGGAACCGCAGGCGGAGGCGTTATTGGCCGCTTCCGGCGCCGCCACGCCGCGAATATCTCCCTTGCCGAAGTTATCGCTGTTACCGCTGAGTTTTTTCTCCGTCATGTAGGTAATGGCGCTGGCGATGGTCGCCCCGGCGCCGGGCAGAATACCGACGAAGAAACCCACCACCGAGGAGCGCAGCGTCGCGCCGACGCACTGTGCGGCCTCTTTGGTGTTAAACAGCATCCGTCCGGTTTTCCGCACCAGGGTTTGTCCGCCGCTGGTGCTCTCCAGCATCAGCAGGATCTCCGAAACCGAGAACAGGCCGATCACTACCACAATAAACTGTACGCCGTCGGAGAGATGGACGCTGTCGAAGGTGAAGCGGTAAACCCCGGTATTAGCGTCTACGCCCACCGTCGCCAGTCCCAGGCCGATTAACGCCGCGAGGAACGACTTCAGCGGGTTCTGCGCCATCATGCTGCCAAGACAGGCGATGGCGAAGACCATCAGCGCGAAGTATTCCGCGGGACCGAACGCCAGCGACCACTGGGCGAGCAGCGGCGCGAACAAAATAATGCCGCCGATGGCGATCAGTGAGCCAAAGAAGGAACTGACGGCGGAAATCGACAGCGCAACGCCGCCGCGACCCTGCTGGGCCATCGGATAGCCGTCGAGGGCGGTCATAATGGCGGCGGCATCGCCGGGCACGTTCAGCAGAATCGATGAAATACGCCCGCCGTATTCGCAACCGATATAGACCGTCGCCAGCAGGATCAGCGCCGACTCCGCGGGTAAATGCAGGGCGAAAGCCAGCGGCAGCAGGATCGCCACGCCGTTGATAGGCCCCAGCCCCGGCAGCAGGCCGACGATAGTCCCGACAAAGCAGCCGATCAGGGCGATCAGCAGGTTCTCCGGCGTCATGGCGACGGCGAAGCCCTGCGAGAGATAGATCCAGGTATCCATAAACGCCTCCGTTAATTAAACCAGATGCCGAGGGGCAAGGTGACATCGAGCAGGGTGTCGAAGGCGTACCATAACGACACGCCCATCGCGACGCCGGCAATGCCCGCCGCCGGCAGCGTCGCGCCGAACAGCAGACCAATGATCGCCGTCAGCAGCGCGGTGGCCAACGGAAAACCGAGCCATTCAAACCCCCAGGCGTACACCACCAGCACCACGACCATGGTCAGCAGACGCTGCAGCACATGCCGTCCCGGCCACTCGACGGCGTCCGGGCGACGCAGCAGCATTAACGCCGAGCACAGCAGCATCAGGCCGATGATCCCGAGCGGGAAGGGGCGCGGGCCGACGGGTTCATAGGAGTATTCGCTATGGATCTGCCAGGCGATAAACAGACCGCCAGTACATAACAACAGCCATACTCCGGCAAAAATACGATCGCTCATGAGCGCCTCCGCGGTTTATTTTGCCAGGCCAAAGGCTTTCGCCTGTTCGCGGTAGTCGCTGACCTGCTGCTTAACGTAGGTATCGAGCGCCTTGCCGTTCATATTGAATTCAAACAGGCCGCGCAGTTCACGTTGCTTTTTGAACGCTTCGGTTTGCTGCAGTTTAGTGAATTCATCGACCCACCACTGGTACTCGGCGTCGCTGACTTTCGGGCCCATAAAGAAGCCGCGAATAATCGGCCAGACCAGGTCGTAGCCCTGCTCTTTTGCAGTGGGGACATCGGCGAGCGCCCCCGGCAGCCGTTCACTGGAGAAGACCGCCAGCACGCGGATTTTATTGCCCTGCAGATAGGGCACCATCTCGCTGAGATCGCCGGAGACTGCCTGCACATGGTTACCGAGCAGCGCGGTCACCGGCTCGCCGCCGCCTTCAAAGGCGACATAGCGCATTTTATGCGGGTCGACGTTGGCTTTTTGCGCCAGCAGCGCCGCTTTCATCCAGTCCTGACTGCCGATAGAGGCCCCGGCGCCAATCACGATACTGGAGGGGTTTTTCTCCATCGCGGTCATAAACGATTTCAGATCTTTCCATGGCGAATCGGCGCGCACGGCGATCATGCCGTAGTCGGTGCCGACGCTCGCCAGCCAGCGCACGTCATCGACGCTGTAACGGCCGAATTTACCCTGCGACAGGTTTAGCAGCGAGCCGCCGGAGAAGGCGACGACGGTCCCCGGCTCTGCCGGGCGTTGGGCGACAATGGCGTTGTAGGCCACCGCGCCCACGCCGCCGGGCATATAGGTGACGCGCATCGGTTTTTCGATGGCGCCGGTTTCCATCAGGCTCACCTGAATCAGCTTACAGGTCAGGTCAAAGCCGCCGCCCGGTTTAGCAGGCGCGATACATTCGGTGCGGGACGGGGCCTCCGCGGCGAAGGCGGATGTGGTACAGAGGCACAGCGCGATGGCGCTCAGATGACGGAGAAATGGCGTTTTCATAGGCTTCCTCAGCAGGTACAGGGCAGGTTTTTTTGATTATGTGAACCGACATATGGCGATTCGGTTGCATGATTGTTAAAACAGTTACCTTTCATTTCCCTTTCAATGCGGCAGCAACGTTACAGGATGTGATATGCGTCTCTTATTAGCCGAGGATAACCGTGAGCTGGCTCACTGGCTGGAAAAAGCGCTGGTGCAGGGCGGTTTTGCCGTGGATTGTGTCGCTGACGGGCGTGCAGCCGACCATCTGCTGCAAAGCGAGCAATATGCGTTGGCGGTGCTGGATATCGGTATGCCGGGGTACGATGGCCTTGAAGTGGTCCAGCGGCTGCGCAAGCGCGGGCAGACTCTGCCGGTGCTGTTGCTGACCGCCCGCAGCGCGGTAGCGGACCGGGTGAAAGGTTTAAATGCCGGCGCGGATGACTATTTACCCAAGCCCTTTGAGCTGGAAGAGCTTGACGCCCGCCTGCGGGCGCTGCTCCGGCGCAGCGAAGGGCAGGTGCATGAGGTGCAGCAGCTTGGTGAGCTGGCGTATTGTGACGAAGGCTATTTTTTACTCCGTGGCCAGATGCTGTCTTTGACGCCGCGTGAGCTGGCGTTATTGAAGGTGCTGATGTTTCGCCGCACCCGCCCGGTTTCGCGCCAGCAGTTATTCGAACAGGTGTTCAGTCTTAGCGACGACGTCAGTCCGGAAAGCATCGAACTCTATATTCACCGTCTGCGCAAGAAACTTCAGGCGAGCAATGTGCGTATAACCACCCTGCGCGGGTTAGGCTATCTGCTTGAGTGCGAGCGCCATGAGATGGGGTAAGCCGCAATCGCTCTATGCCCAACTGTTGCTGTTTCTCGGCCTGCCGCTGGTTCTGCTGTGGGGACTCTCCGCGTTTAATAG
The DNA here is from genome assembly GCF_021869705.1 of Klebsiella sp. PCX. Lineage (NCBI taxonomy): Bacteria > Pseudomonadati > Pseudomonadota > Gammaproteobacteria > Enterobacterales > Enterobacteriaceae > Klebsiella > Klebsiella sp. PCX. The sequence goes on along the minus strand of NZ_CP091527.1, from coordinate 3,642,282 downwards.
CTACGTCAGCGCGCTGCAGGCGGCGACGCAAGCCTACGATCGTACCCTGCTGTCGTCGGCGCGGACGGTGGCCGAGCGGTTGGTGGTTCGCGGAGGACAACTGGAGGTGAATGTGCCCTGGGTGGTGCTGGACAGCTTCGAGCTCAACATGAACGATCGCCTCTATTACAAGGTGCTTGACCCGCAGGGGAAGGTCATTTCCGGCTATGACGATCTGCCCGCGATGCCGCCCTCCACCTCGCGAACTCAGCTCTATCCGGCGCTGGCATGGTTTTATCATACCGAATATCGCGGTCAGGCAATTCGCGTGGCGCGCCTGCTGCAGCCCATCAACGAAGGGGGCATCGTGGGCATGGCGGAGATCTATATTGCCGAAACGCTGCAGTCCCGCCGCTGGCTGGCTGGACAATTACTCTTCTCATCCTGGGTGTCGCAGGGCTTACTGGTCCTGTTGACGCTGGTGCTGGCAGCCTGGCTGCTGCGCCGCGTGCTGCGGCCCATGCGCCAGCTCTCCGCGCTGATGGTGCGCCGTGAACCCGGCCTGCTGACGCCGCTGCCGGAGCTGCTGCCCTGGTCAGAAACGCGGCTGCTGATTGTCGCGTTCAACCGCTATATCGACCGCCTGCGGGTGATGATCTCCCGCCAGGAGCGCTTCAGCGCCGATGCGTCCCATCAGCTGAAAACCCCGCTGGCGGTGCTGAAAACGCAGGCTTCGGTTGCGCTGGCCAGCGACGATCCGCAACTGTGGCGCGAAAGCCTGCAGGCGATGCGCGCCACGCTGGACGATACGGTCTTGTTAACGGAGCGGTTGCTGCAGCTGGCGACGGTAAAACAGCGGGATCAGGCGTTTGCGGTGATTAACTTGCCGGAAATTGTGCGCAACAGCTGCTTTTCGCGTATTGCGCAAGCGCGGAGCAAACATATCGATCTTGGCTATGAGGGCGAGCAGTCGGCGGTACAGGTGGCAGGCGATAGCGTTCTGCTGGGGGAACTGTGCGCTAACCTGCTCGACAATGCCATTCGCTATACCCCGGAATATGGTACGGTCACGCTTAGCCTGCATCGCGACGGCGACGCCGTGCTGCTCAGCGTGGAAGACAGCGGCCCGGGAATTGACGACCAGCAGGTACACCAGGCGCTGATGCCGTTTCGCCGCCTCGATAACGCGGGCGCGATACCCGGCGCCGGGCTGGGGCTGGCGCTGGTAAACGATATCGCGCGTCTGCATCGTAGCCACCTGCAGCTTTCGCGCAGCGAAAGCCTGGGCGGACTGAAGGCGACGCTGCGCCTGCCGACCGTGGCGTCAGAGTAGCCCCTTCATGCTCAGGGTGAGGCGGGTAGCGGCGTTGAGATCGTAGTTTTTAAGCTCATCCGCTTTCACCCAGGCGTAATCGTCAAACTCCTCGTTGATCGTCACGTCACGATTGGCGCTGACGCAGTCGAAGATCAGATAGATCATATAGATCGCTTCCTGGCGCCCGTCGGGGTAAGTTTTAACACGGGTATCATCGCGGAAGCTCCACGGCGCAATATGGGTAAGGATGAGTTTTTCGCCGAGCTCTTCGCGGATTTCCCGGCGCAGCGCCTCTTCAAGACGTTCCCCAGGCTCTACGCCGCCGCCGGATAAGGCCCATTGTCCGGGAAAAACGCCGCGGTCGGCAGCCATCTTGCACAACAGGTAATGGCCATCATTTTGGATTAGCGGGCAAACAATCGTCCTTTGACGCATGATCTTTCTCCTTCGCAGTAAGTCGGGCTGGGTATCGAGGAAACAGTTTGCGAGGCGCCTCGGCAAACCGCAAGGGAAATACGGCGCTGGCTTTACAGAGTGATAAGTTAAGCGAAAATTATCGTATGGAGAGCCACCATGGAAAGGACCACCCATTCCCCACATGACGCCGTGTTTAAACACCTACTGTCGCATCGGGCGACGGCGCGGGATTTTCTGGACATTCACCTTCCTGAACATTTGCGAGAATTATGCAATCTGCAAACGCTGCAGTTGGAGTCCGGAAGTTTTATCGATGAAGACCTGCGCGCCAGCCATTCCGATATTCTTTACTCGCTGCAAACCCAGGCGGGGGACGGATATATCTATCTGCTTATCGAACATCAAAGCTCTGCGGACCGTCATATGGCATTTCGCCTGATGCGTTATGCGATAGCAGCGATGCAGCGCCATCTGGATAAAGGACATACGCAACTGCCATTGGTGATCCCGCTGCTTTTTTATCATGGGCAAGTCTCGCCCTGGCCGTATCCCATGTGCTGGCTGGAAGGATTTGCTCATCCGCAAACCGCGCGGCAAGTATACAATCAGGATTTTCACTTAATCGATATCACGGTGCTTCCTGACGATACAATAATGCAGCACCGACGGGTCGCGATGCTTGAGTTGCTGCAAAAGCATATCCGGCAACGCGATATGATGGAACTGCAGGAGCAACTAGCCAGCCTGTTAGCGCTGGGATACACTAGCCGCAGACAGCTCAGGACGCTGCTTCACTATTTATTGCAGGCAGGAAATGCCGCCGATCCGGTCGCCTTTTTACGTAATCTTGCGCAAAATGTCCCCAGGCGGCTGCATAAGGAGACGCTAATGAACATTGCCCAGTTTCTGGAACAACGCGGCCATCAGCAGGGCCTTGAGCAGGGCCTTGAGCAGGGCCTGCAGCAAGGTCTTGAACAGGGAGAACAATTGGCTGCGCAACGTATTGCCCAGGCGATGCTGGAAAACGGGCTTGATCTGGCGCTGGTGGCGAAGCTGACGGGGCTTGCGCCGGAGCGCCTGGCCCTGCTCGCCCATTAATTTTTCTGCTTCCTTCAAACAGCCTGCGCGACGGCGATTGCGCAGGTAAATATAGATTTATTTAATCAATACAACCTAATTAAATATAATTCCACTGAATTTGAATGCGATGAAATTTACTTTCTTTCGCAAATGCGCGGCGGTATTGCTGTAAAAAGACGCAACTGGTTACACTCTTGTGAAAAATCATTTCGCCAGGTCATTGATTCCTGACGAGTGCGCAGTAGAATTTTCGGGTTTTTTCGGGACTTCTTTGATTTTAATTTTCTGGATAGAGTAAATAATGAAAAAAAGCATTTTTATGGCGCTGGCTGGCGTCATGCTGGTTTCTTCGGCGGCCCATGCGATCAGCGTTACCGGCGAAGCAGGCGAGCATTACACCAACCTTGGGGTCGGCTTCGGCACCGAGTCCACCGGTCTGGCTGTTTCGGGTAACTGGTTGCACAGCGATAACGACGGCGACGCCGCGGGTTTAGGCCTGGGCCTGAATATTCCGCTGGGGCCGTTCCTCGCGACCGTGGGCGGTAAAGGGGTATACACCAACCCGAAACAGGGTGATGAAGGCTATGCGGCCGCGGTCGGCGGCGGCCTGCAGTGGAAAATCGGCGACAGCTTCCGTCTGTATGGCGACTACTACTATTCTCCAGATTCCCTCTCCAGCGGTATTGACAGCTATCAGGAAGCCAACGTCGGCGCCAGCTGGACCATTATGCGTCCGCTCAGCATCCAGGCGGGCTATCGCTATCTGAACCTGGCGGGTAAAGATGGCAATCGCGATAACACCATCGCCGACGGCCCGTACATCGGCGCCAGCGCCAGCTTCTAATCTCCTCCGGCGCGGTCTCTTCTTGCCGCGCCAGATTTTCCTCCTCGTCAGCCTCCCGCTTTGCGTTATAGTATTTGCCACCTGGCAGGCAAGGAGTGAGCAATGTTGAATGTGGAAATGCTGTCCACTGGCGATGAAGTGTTGCATGGTCAAATCGTTGACACCAATGCAGCATGGCTGGCGGATTTCTTTTTTAATCAGGGTTTACCGTTAACGCGCCGTCATACCGTCGGCGACGATCTCGATGCGCTGGTGGCGATTCTGCGCGAACGCAGCGAACAGGCGGATGTGCTGATCGTCAATGGCGGCCTCGGCCCCACCAGCGACGACCTGAGCGCGCTGGCCGCGGCCACCGCGAAAGGCGAAGGGCTTATTTTGCATCCGGAGTGGCTGGATACCATGACCCGCTTCTTTGCCGAACGTGGGCGGCCGATGGCGGAAAGCAACCGTAAGCAGGCGGAAATCCCCGCCAGCGCCGAGATGATCAATAACCCGGTGGGCACGGCCTGTGGCTTTGCCATCCAGCTCAATCGCTGCCTGATGTTTTTCACCCCCGGCGTACCCTCTGAATTTAAAGTGATGGTCGAGCAGGAGATTTTACCGCGTCTGCGCCAGCGCTTTACGCTGCCGGAGCCGCCGGTATGCCTGCGTCTGACCACCTTTGGCCGCTCGGAGAGCGAGCTGGCGCAAAGCCTCAATCCGCTGACGTTACCGCCTGGCGTCGTGATGGGCTACCGCTCGTCGATGCCGATCATTGAGCTGAAGCTGACCGGACCGGCTGAGCAGCGTGACGCCATGCTGGCTCTGTGGCCGGAAGTGCGTAAAGTGGCTGGCGACAGCCTGATTTTCGAAGGCACTGAAGGGTTACCGGCGCAGATTGCACGCTCCCTGCAGGAGCGGCAGCTGAGCCTGACGCTCAGCGAGCAGTTTACCGGCGGTCTGCTGGCGCTCCAGCTGTCCCGCGCCGGCGCGCCGCTGCTGGCCAGCGAAGTGGTCCCGGCGCAGGAGGAGACGCTGGCGCAGGCGGCCCGCTGGGCGGCCGAGCGGCGCATAAACCATTTTGCCGGCCTGGCCCTGGCGGTGAGCGGCCAGGAGAACGATCATCTTAACGTGGCCCTGGCCACCCCGGACGGCACCTTCGCGCTGCGGGTGAAGTTCAGCGTCACCCGCCACAGCCTGGCGGTACGTCAGGAAGTCTGCGCCATGATGGCATTAAACCTGCTGCGTCGCTGGCTGAATGGCCAACCGCTGGCCAGCGAACATGGCTGGATTAACGTGGTGGATTCCCTCTCGCTGTAAGTCGTTTCCCGGCGCACGGGCTTCTCCCTGGCGCCGGTTGTCCAGCCTGTTGTACTCTCCTGAAAAAATTCTGTGCGTTAAGTCGCAATTTTCCGCTGCGAACGGTCCAGCATACGGGAAAGCGATTGCCCCGCGATGTCGCTCACACTTTACCGCCCGGACAACCGCAACACTGATTCCAGTATTCAGGATTGGAGTCCAGTATGTTGGAATCAACGAAAGTCCCGGCGCTGACCCGCGCGATTGAGATCCTCAATTTAATTGGCCGCATCGGACCCTGCAGCGCGGCGACGATAATAGCGGAGCTGGGGATCCCGAAAAGCACGGTTTATCTGCTGCTGGGCGAGCTGAAAAAGCAGCGCTTCATCAGTATGGATAATCAGGATAACTACTGCCTGTGGACCAAACTGGTGGAGCTGGCCGGGCAGGCGCTAAGCAAAATGGACCTGCGCGAGCTGGCGCGGCCACGCCTGACCCGGCTGATGGATGAGTGCGGCCTGCTCTGCCATCTGGGCATTATCGATCACGGTAACGCCTACTACATTCTGAAAATTGAATCACCCGCCACCATTAGCGTGCGTTCGCACGAAGGAAAGAGCCTGTCGCTTTACCGCTCCGGGATCGGCAAATGTTTGCTGGCCTGGCAGCCCGCCGGGGTTCAGGCATCCATTATCGATGAACTGCAGTGGGAGCGGGCTACGCCAACGACCATCAGCAATGCTCAACAGCTGCGGGAGGAGCTGCGGCGGATCCGCGCCCGGGGCTGGAGCTTTGATAATGGCGAGGACTACCCGGATGTGCGCTGCGTGGCCGCCCCGGTTTTTAACGCCAATAACGACCTGACCGCCGCCATCTCGGTGGTGGGCACCCGTCTGCAAATCAATGAAGACAATCGCGATTATCTGGCCGGTAAGGCGATTGCCTGCGCGAAAGATATTTCACGACTGCTGGGGTGGAAAAGCCCCTTCGAACAACTCGCCTCATCATAAGGAGAACACCATGACCCTACCGAAAATTAAACACGTCCGTGCCTGGTTTACCGGCGGCGCCACGGCAGAGCAGGGCGCCGGCGGCGGCGATTACCACGATCAGGGGGCTAACCACTGGATTGACGATCATATCGCTACCCCGATGAGCAAATATAAACAGTATGAGCAGTCCCGCCAGTCGTTTGGCATCAACGTGCTGGGCACGCTGATTGTGGAAGTGGAGGCTGACAACGGGCAGACCGGCTTTGCCGTGTCGACGGCCGGAGAGATGGGCTGCTTTATCGTGGAGAAACATCTCAACCGCTTTATCGAAGGCAAATGCGTCAGCGATATCAAACTGATCCATGACCAGATGCTCAACGCCACCCTTTACTACGCGGGATCCGGCGGTCTGGTGATGAACACTATCTCCTGTGTCGACCTCGCGCTGTGGGATCTGTTCGGGAAAGTGGTTGGCCTGCCGGTCTACAAACTGCTGGGCGGAGCGGTGCGTGACGAAATCCAGTTCTATGCTACCGGCGCTCGTCCGGATCTGGCGCAGGAGATGGGCTTTATCGGCGGCAAAATGCCCACCCACTGGGGGCCGCACGATGGCGACGCCGGGATCCGCAAAGACGTCGCCATGGTGGCGGACATGCGCGAAAAATGCGGCCCGGATTTCTGGTTAATGCTGGACTGCTGGATGAGCCAGGACGTTAACTATGCCACCAAACTTGCCCATGCCTGCGTCCCTTACAACCTCAAGTGGATCGAAGAGTGCCTGCCGCCGCAGCAGTATGAAGGCTATCGCGAGCTGAAGCGCCAGGCGCCGGCCGGGATGATGGTGACCAGCGGCGAGCACCACGGCACCCTGCAGTCCTTCCGCACCCTGTCGGAGACCGGGATTGATATTATGCAGCCCGACGTCGGCTGGTGCGGCGGCTTAACCACGCTGGTGGAGATAGCGGCTATTGCTAAAGCGCGCGGGCAGCTGGTGGTGCCGCACGGCTCGTCGGTGTACTCACATCATGCGGTGATCACCTTCACCAACACGCCGTTCAGCGAGTTTCTGATGACCAGTCCGGACTGCGCCACGCTGCGTCCGCAGTTCGACCCGATCCTGCTCGACGAGCCGGTGCCTGAGAGGGGGCGCATTCATAAATCGGTACTGGATAAACCCGGTTTTGGCGTCGAACTCAATCGCGACTGCAACCTGAAACGTCCTTATCAACACTGATCCCCCGGGCCGCCCGGCGGCCCACGCCTGAGGATATTATGATGAGCAACACTCTGCTGGAGAGCGTGGTGAAGAAAAACCGCGCCCGCTTAATCCCCTTTATGCTGGCGCTGTACGTGCTGGCGTTTCTTGACCGTTCGAATATCGGTTTCGCCAAAGAGACCTACCAGCTGGATACGGGCCTCAGCAACGAAGCCTATGCGCTGGGGGCGGGGATTTTCTTTGTGGTCTATGCCTTTCTCGGGGTACCGGCCAACCTGCTGATGCGCAAATTCGGCGCCAGAAAATGGATCGGCTGCACCACGCTGCTGTGGGGCGTGCTGTCGGCGGCGATGGCGTGGGCGGATACGGAAGCGAAATTCCTGCTGGTACGCACCCTGCTGGGCGCGGCGGAGGCGGGCTTCTTCCCCGGCATGATCTACCTCACTTCACAGTGGTTTCCCCAGCAAAACCGCGCCAGCATTATGGGGCTTTTTTATATGGGGGCGCCGCTGGCGCTGACGCTCGGTTCGCCTTTATCCGGCGCACTGCTGGAGATGCATGGGTTTATGGGCCATCCCGGCTGGTTCTGGATGTTTGTGATTGAAGGCCTGCTTGCTGTCGCCGCGGGAGCGTTCACCTTCTTCTGGCTGGACGATTCGCCGCAGCATGCCCGCTTCCTGAGCGCTGCGGAGAAACAGGCGCTGATCGGCGAGCTGGCGCGAGAGGAGGAGAAAAAGGTCACCTCGCGCCTGTCCGATGCGCTGCGTAACGGGCGGGTCTGGCAGCTGGCGCTGATTTACATGACCATTCAGGTGGCGGTCTATGGCCTGATTTTCTTCCTGCCTACTCAGGTCGCCGCGCTGTTGGGCACCAAAGTCGGCTTCATTGCGTCGGTGGTGACGGCTATCCCATGGGTGGCGGCGCTGTTCGGCACCTGGCTTATCCCTCGCTACTCCGATCGCACCGGCGAGCGGCGCAATATTGCCGCGCTGACGCTGCTGGCGGCAGCGGTCGGGATTGCGGTTTCCGGGCTGGTGGCGCCGGTGCTGGCTATCATCGCGCTGTGCGTGGCGGCGGTTGGGGTGATTGCCGTGCAGCCGGTCTTCTGGACGATGCCGACGCAGCTGCTCTCCGGCACGGCGCTGGCCGCCGGGATTGGCTTCGTTAACCTGTTTGGCGCCATTGGCGGCTTTCTGGCGCCGATCGTTCGCGTGCAGGCCGAAACGCTGTTCGCCAGCAGCGCCGCCGGACTGTTAACCCTGGCCGGCGTGGCCATCGTCGGGGTGATCATCATCTTCTCATTAAGCCTCACCCGCGCGGTTCCTCAGCGCGGCAGCGTACAGCATTGATTAAAGGAATCGCTATGAACGCACTGTTATCTAACCCCTTCAAACGTGGATTATTACGCGGTGAGACGCAAATTGGCCTGTGGCTGAGCTCGACCTCCTCCTATATGGCGGAGATTGCCGCCACCTCAGGATATGACTGGCTGCTGATCGACGGCGAGCATGCCCCGAACACCATTCAGGACCTTTATCATCAGCTCCAGGCCATCGCTCCCTATGCCAGTCAGCCGGTGATCCGACCGGTGGAGGGCAGCCGCAGCCTGATAAAACAGGTGCTGGATATTGGCGCCAGAACGTTGCTGGTGCCGATGGTCGATACCGCCGAGCAGGCGCGGGAAGTCGTCTCGGCAACCCGTTATCCTCCCGTCGGTAGCCGCGGCGTGGGCGCCGGCGTGGCCCGGGCGGCACGCTGGGGCAGAGTGGAGAATTATATGGCGGAGGCGAATGACGAACTCTGTCTGCTGATTCAGGTAGAGAGCCGAACCGCGCTGGAAAATCTGGACGCTATCCTCGAGGTGGAGGGCATTGACGGCGTATTTATCGGTCCGGCGGATCTCTCCGCTTCGCTGGGGCACCCGGACGATGCCGGCCATCCTGACGTGCAGCGGGTGATTGAGCAGAGCATCCGGCGCATTCGCACGGCGGGAAAAGCGGCCGGATTTCTGGCGGTCGACCCGGCGATGGCGGAAAAATGTCTCGCCTGGGGGGCCAATTTCGTCGCCGTCGGGGTCGATACCATGCTCTACACCGAGGCGCTGGACCGCCGGCTGGCGATGTTTAAATCCGCCAGCGCTCAGCCGCAGGGGAAAGCGAGCTATTGACGGCGCAGGCTGGCGCCGGACTCAGGCGAGCGCCTGCGCCAGCACCGTCAGCGGATGTTCGCAGCGTTTGCTGGTGGACATTTCTATCTGCCATTTGCAGGTCTCGCAGTCGGTGACGACGATGTCGGCTCCGCTCTCCTCAATCTGACGGAACAGCGGGGCGCCGATAGCCTGGGATACCGCGTAATTCTCAGTCTTAAACCCGTAGGTGCCGGCGATGCCGCAGCACTGGGAATCCAGCACCTCCAGCTGCAGGCCGGGGATCAGCCGTAGCAGTTCGAGGGTATACAGCGACCAGCCCATTTTCTCCATATGGCACGGGGTGTGATAGACCACCTTCAGCGGCAGCCGGCGCAGCGGCAGCGTTTTGCCACTATCCAGTTGTTTCCAGATCCAGCGAGTGGCCAGTTCCACCCGGTCGCGGAGGTCGCTGTTGTCAACATCCAGGAGGTGAGGGTATTCATCGCGCAGGGTAAAGGTGCAGGTCGAAGAGGTGGCAATGATCGGCAGCGCGTTTTCCCGCATCGCGGCGACGTTGCTCAGCGCCTGCTTACGTGCTTTGTCAAAAAAGCCGTTGGCGATCAGCGGCACGCCGCAGCATTTTTCCCTTGATAACAACTGCACGCCGGTGCCCAGCGCATTGACGACGCGAATCAGGTCCTTGCCCAGCTGCGGGTGGTTATAGTTGACGTAGCAACCATGAAAGAAGGCCACCTGCTCAGGGTACTGCGTCTGGTGGGCCGCGAGCTGGCGGTAAGCGCGGCGGAAGGTACCGAAGCCATATTTCGGCAGCGTGCGGCGATGATCGATATGGAGCGCTGCGTCGAGCAGGCGGCGTACCGGTTTTAAGCCGGTGGTGGCATTAACCAGTGGGGCAAAGGGGGTGGAAAGGGTGCCCATCAGGTCGGTATGGCTGAGGATGGCGTCGCGCAGGGTCGGCTTTTGCTGGCCGTACTGTGCCCGGGCGCGTTGAATGATATCGCCAATTTTCACATCCGACGGGCAGGCCACCTCACAGCGCTTGCAGTTGATGCAGTACTTGAGCGCCTCATCGTACAGCGCGCCATCCTTCAGGCGGAGGCGTTCGCCATCCGGCCCCGCCTGTTTCGGCCCGGGATAACGCGGATTGACCCGGCTTACCGGACAGGTGGTGGTACAGACCGTGCACTTAATGCAGCTTTCAAAATGGGTATCGTTCATGGCCGGCCTCCGGCAAGGGCGTGGATCTGTCTGGCGGCGTGCAGCGCGGTGACGGCACAGACCCCGCCGCCGCAGCCGAGCTGAATGGCATCGAACCCGCCGAGCAGCGAACCGATGGCGAACAGATTGCTGAACGGCTGCCCGCTCAGCAGGGGACGCAGCAGGGCATCGGTTTTCACCCCGAAGCGCTGCCACGGCTGGGAGGCAAAGAAGTCCCGCTGGTACCAGTCGTCGCGCGGCAGGGTCTGTTGCAGATCGAGACCAAGAATGGGTTCGCGCACGCTCTCCCGCGTGGCGACAAGACCGTTACTGAAAAAGCTGCCGCTGGCCAGCACGGTAAAACGCGGACGCAGCGCAATATCGCCGTGATTTCGCGTCCAGACGGCCTCGACGGCGCCCTGTCGATGGCTGATGTTCACCACTTCATCGCCGGCAAGCCAGGTGCCGCCGCCGCGAATAAACTGCCGCTGCAGCAGACTGTGCAGGCGCATCCCGGGAACCGAAGGCGGCAGCGTTGGCAGCAGACGCAGCGGGCAGGGCAGGCGCGCCTGCAGCCAGTGGTACAGGCGATCGTCGGCGAGACCAAAGCAGGCGGGCATGATCAGCAGCTCATGCTGCTGCGCCAGCGGCAGCAGCGCCGCGTGCAGGGCAGGCCAGTGGTTTTCATCGTCGAGGAGGCGGGCGATATTGGCGGCGCGAAATTCGGTGGGGTTGTCACGCAACACATCCAGCAGCGGTAACTCGATTTCCGCCGCCACGGCGGTAACGCCGGTTTGCCCGAGCGCGGCGGCGGCGAGATGCGGCTGAAAATCGGCAAAGCCGCTGATCCCCACCAGGCAGACCCCTTGTCGGGGGAGTGGCGCGACAGGCACCTCCTGCGGCGATAGCCACGCCGCGCGCAGCGTCCCCAGCGGCGTTACTCGCCGGTGCGGGTGGTGCGCGTCGCCCTGCATCACCGCCCCGCAGGTGGTCAGCAGGGCTTCAGTCTGTTTAGCGTATTCGAGCACCGCCCCGGCCCCGAGCCGGGAATAAGGGTGCTCAGGAAGCAGTTCAGCGAGCTGCTGCAGACCTTGCGCGAGGTCAGTGACGTTATCGCCGTTCGGCAGCGCCGAGAGCAGATCTAACGACGCGGAGGAAAAATGCAGCGCGCTTTGCCCGCGGCTGATGATAACGCTGCGCAGGCCGGACTGATTCAGCGTCAGGCCGCACAGCAGACCGGCCAGTCCGCCGCCGATAATCGCGCAGTCAAATTTCATCCTGATGCTCCTGTGGCAGTCCGCACAGGCCGAGGTAGACCCAGCGGGTGAATTCGCTTTCGCGCAGCGCGTCGCCCCAGGCGATGGGCTGCACGCCCTTCCAGCGTTCATTGAGAAACGCCGACAGCTGGGCCAACGACTGCGCGGGGGTGGTGACGTTAAAGCGCTGCAGCAGCCCGGCGGCGCGGCAGGCGCAGAGTTCCCCCTGGCAGGTCCCCATGCCAATCCGGGTACGGCGGCGCAGGTCGAGCAGGGTGTTAACCGCCAGATTTTCCACCGCGTATTTCACTTCACCAGCGGTGACGGCTTCGCATTCGCAGACCAGGCTACGGTGCTGGCGGCTGTCGCCAAGCCAGGCCGGAGTGCGATCGCCATGGCGGTAGACGGCAGAGCCGCGCAGCGGGCCAGGCAGGGAGATAATTTTTCGCAGGGTGCTTTCCGTCGGCTCCTGTGAGCCGGGCAGCGGGCTCTCGGCCGTGGTACAGGGGGTGGTGTTGCCCAGCTTACGACAGACGGCGTCGGTGGCCCACTCGGCCATCAGGCGATAGGTCATCAGCTTGCCGCCGGTGATGGTAATGAAGCCTTCCATGCCGTCACGCTGAGCATGGTCGAGCAGGACGATGCCGCGGCTGACGCTGCGTCCGCTGGGATCGTTGTCGCTGGCCACCAGCGGGCGGACGCCGGAGTAGGCGCGGAGGATCCGGGTGTGGCCCATGACCGGCGCCAGCTTTTCGCCTTCGCGCAGCAGGGTATCGACTTCCGCGGTCGTGACCCGGTTGTCGTCAATTTCATCATAAGGAATATGCATCGAGGTGGTGCCAATCAGCGAGATGGTATCCCCAGGCACCAGAATATCGGCATCGGCCGGCTTACGGCAGCGGTTGATCACCAGGTTGTTAATCCGGTGGTCGAGGATCAACAGCGATCCCTTCGCCGGGAACATGGTGATGCGCAGGTCGGCATATTCCGCAATGCGCTGCCCCCAGATCCCGGCGGCATTAACCACTACCCCGGCGTACAGCGTGCGGGCCTGGTGAAGCTGACTGTCGTATACCTGGACGCCGCAGACGCGATCGCCCTGGCGCAGCAGGCCAGTGACTTCGCAGCCGGTGAGGATCTGCGCGCCGTGTTCGCGGGCGTCGAGCATATTGGCCGCGGTGAGGCGAAACGGGTCAATGGTGCCGTCCGGAACCTGCACCGCCCCCAGCAGCGCCGGGTTGACGGCGGGCTCGCGGCGCAGCGCCTCCTGCGCAGAGAGCGGCGTGGCCTCTATGCCAGCCTGCTGGCAGGCGGCGATAAAGGTCTGCTGATATGCCAGATCGTCTTCAGGCAGGGTTATGAACAGACCGCCGGCTGGTTCGATACAGTGACGGGCGATGCGGCGCAGGATGCGGTTCTCACTGATGCATTCGCGGGCGGATTCGTTGTCAGTCACCGCATAGCGGGCGCCGCTGTGCAGCAGTCCATGATTACGGCCGGTGGCCCCGGTGGCGATATCATGACGCTCAATGAGCAGTGTGCGTAATCCGCGCCGGGCGCAATCGCGGGCGATACCGGCGCCGGTTGCTCCGCCGCCGATGATAATAACCTCGCTATCCAGACGTCCCGTCATCTTCAGCTCCTTTGCTTTCGTTTAACACCATTTAGCCACAGTCTATAAGGTTATTGTTTGATTTCGAGCATATTCGCGCGTTATTTGAGCGTGTTATGTGATTTCGTGCTCACATTGGAACCTTTTGTCATATTTATGTAACAAATTGTGCGATGTTTCACAGTATCAGCTCTACGTATTGCCTACCATCGCGGCCAGATTCGAAGTTAGTGATTAATCTGGGATTGTTGTCGTGACGTTAGTAAAAAACAGCAAGGGCCACGGAGGCTGATATGTTAAGTATTTTTAAACCCGCCGCGCATAAAGCGCGTTTGCCAGCCGCGGAGATCGACCCGCTCTATCGTCGGTTACGCTGGCAGATTTTTATCGGCATCTTCTTTGGTTATGCCGCTTACTATCTGGTTCGTAAGAACTTTGCCCTGGCGATGCCCTATCTTATCGAGCAGGGTTTCTCCCGCGGCGACCTCGGTTTCGCCCTTTCCGGCATCTCCATTGCCTACGGATTTTCGAAATTCATCATGGGATCGGTCTCTGACCGTTCGAATCCGCGCATTTTCCTGCCGGCGGGGCTGATCCTCGCCGCGCTGGTGATGCTGGTGATGGGCTTCGTACCGTGGGCCACCTCGAGCATCATGATCATGTTCGTGCTGCTGTTCCTCTGCGGCTGGTTCCAGGGGATGGGCTGGCCGCCGTGCGGCCGTACCATGGTCCACTGGTGGTCGCAGAAAGAGCGTGGCGGAATTGTTTCAGTGTGGAACTGCGCGCATAACGTCGGCGGCGGGATCCCGCCGCTGTTGTTCCTGTTGGGTATGGCCTGGTTTAACGACTGGCACGCGGCGCTCTATATGCCGGCGTTCGCCGCTATCCTGCTGGCGATTTTCGCCTTTGCGATGATGCGCGATACTCCGCAATCCTGCGGCCTGCCGCCAATCGAAGAATATAAAAATGACTACCCGGACGATTACAGCGAAGAGCATGAACAAGAGCTGACGGCGAAGCAGATCTTTATGCAGTACATTCTGCCGAACAAGCTGCTGTGGTACATCGCGGTCGCCAACGTCTTCGTTTATCTGCTGCGCTACGGCATTCTCGACTGGTCGCCGACCTACCTGAAAGAGGTGAAGCACTTCGCGCTGGATAAATCCTCCTGGGCCTACTTCCTGTACGAGTACGCGGGGATCCCGGGCACCCTGCTGTGCGGTTGGATGTCGGATAAAGTGTTTAAAGGCAACCGCGGCGCCACCGGCGTATTCTTTATGACCCTGGTCACCATCGCCACCGTCGTGTACTGGCTGAACCCGCCGGGTAACCCGGGCGTCGATATGGCCTGTATGATTATTATCGGCTTCCTGATCTACGGCCCGGTGATGCTGATTGGTCTGCATGCGCTGGAGCTGGCGCCGAAGAAAGCTGCCGGTACCGCGGCAGGCTTCACCGGTCTGTTCGGTTATCTCGGCGGCTCCGTGGCCGCGAGCGCCATCGTCGGCTACACCGTCGATTTCTTCGGCTGGGACGGCGGCTTTATGGTAATGATCGGCGGCAGTGTGCTGGCGGTCGTCCTGCTGGTTATCGTGATGCTCGGTGAACGCCGCCATCATCAACAGCTGAAACAAGCCTAAGGAGCGGCGATGAACATGAAACTCACCGCGCTAATGAGCGGCATGATGTTGGCCAGTTCGGCGCTGTGCTTCAGCGCGACAGCGGCGGATAAAATGGTTATCGCCCACCGGGGCGCCAGCGGTTATCTGCCCGAACATACCCTGCCGGCGAAAGCGATGGCCTACGCGCAGGGGGCGGATTACCTTGAGCAAGACCTGGTGATGACCAAAGACGACCGGCTGGTGGTGTTGCACGACCATTATCTCGACCGGGTGACCGACGTCGCTCAGCGCTTCCCGCAGCGGGCGCGTCAAGATGGCCGTTTCTACGCCATCGACTTTACCCTGGCCGAGATTAAGTCGCTGAAGTTTACCGAAGGCTTTGAGCCGAAAGATGGCAAGAACGTGCAAACCTACCCCGGGCGTTTCCCGATGGGCAAATCCGATTTCCGCATTCATACCTTTGAAGAGGAGATTGAGTTTGTCCAGGGGCTGAATCATTCCACCGGCAAAAACATCGGTATTTACCCGGAAATCAAAGCGCCGTGGTTCCACCATCAGGAAGGCAAAGATATTGCTGCCAGCACCCTGAAAGTGCTGAAAGAGTATGGCTACACCAGCAAGCAGGATAAGGTCTATCTGCAGTGCTTTGACGCCAACGAGCTGAAGCGCATTAAAAATGAGCTGGAGCCGAAGATGGGCATGGATCTTAATCTGGTGCAGCTCATCGCCTATACCGACTGGAATGAAACCCAGCAGAAACAGGCCGATGGCCAATGGGTGAACTACAGCTATGACTGGATGTTCAAGCCGGGGGCCATGGCGCAGATTGCACAATACGCCGACGGCATTGGTCCGGATTACCATATGCTGGTGGCGGAAGGCTCAAAGCCGGGGGCGGTGAAGTTGACGGCGATGGTGAAAGAGGCGCACGCCAGCCATCTGCAGGTGCATCCGTACACCGTGCGCGCGGATCAGTTGCCGGAGTACGCGACTAACGTTAATCAGCTCTATGACCTGCTGTATAACCAGGCGGGCGTCGACGGCTTGTTTACCGATTTCCCGGATAAAGCGGTGCAGTTCCTGGACGCGAAACGCTAAAAAGCCGGGTGGCGGTTGCGCCTTACCCGGCGTACGAACTGCGGTTTTGTTGACACGGTTCTCGGCGTGCAACGATTTCGACCCGGGAATAACGTTTGTTCTATGATATTTCCTGGAAGATTGCGCTCCCGATATTTCTTCTGCGTTATGCCTTTCATAGCGCAGGGAGTGCACAGGGGGAGGCCAGTCGCCGCCTCCCCCTGTACCCCCGGGCTCCGGCCAGCAAAATCGCCGCTGCGCGGTCCCTTCGACTTATCCCTGCAGGCTTCGGATCGGGCCGAGGCAGCATCCAAGCAAAACACGGCCCTCAGCCCGCATCCATGCGGGCTGCCCCGGCCTTCCGGGAACGTCTCAGCGATTTTGAGGCCGTCAACACCGTCAGTTTCAGCAGCCCAGGGCGGCAGTACGTAAACGGCCGGTCCTGGAACAGTAGCTCAGGTAAGTGTAGCGCCACCTGACAAGACTACATCTCGATCTCAATATCGCCTTTCGCCCGGCAGCAGCAGGGCAAAATCTCGCCCGGCTGGATAAAGGCCAGCGGCTCGGTCAGCCAGTCAACCTGGCCGGAGACCAGACGGGTGCGGCAGGAGCCGCAATAGCCTGCGCGGCATTGATACTCGACGTCGATATTATGCGATTCAAGAGCAGCCAACAGGGAAGGGTGTTCATCCTGACACTCAAGGCGAGTGTCAGAGATTTTCAAGAAGATCCGCTTCATTACAGCTGGAAGTTGCTCAGATCGTCAGCGTCGACTTCAGAATCGATCTGGCCGACGAGATAAGAGCTGACTTCCACTTCCTGCGGCGCGACCTGAACGTTGTCGGAGACCAGCCAGGTGTTGATCCACGGGATCGGGTTGGAGCGGGTCTGGAACGGCAGATCAAGGCCCACCGCCTGCATGCGGATATTGGTGATGTACTCGACGTACTGGCAGAGAATATCTTTGTTCAGGCCAATCATCGAGCCGTCGCGGAACAGGTAGTCCGCCCACTCTTTCTCCTGCTGGGCCGCCAGCACGAACAGATCATAGCACTCCTGTTTGCACTCTTCGGCGATTTCCGCCATTTCCGGATCGTCGCTGCCGGAGCGCAGCAGGTTCAGCATATGCTGAGTGCCGGTCAGGTGCAGCGCTTCATCGCGGGCGATCAGGCGGATAATTTTGGCGTTGCCTTCCATCAGTTTGCGCTCGGCGAAAGCGAAGGAGCAGGCGAAGCTGACGTAGAAGCGGATCGCTTCCAGGGCGTTAACGCTCATCAGGCACAGATAGAGTTTCTTTTTCAGCTCGCGCAGATTGACGGTCACGGTCTTGCCGTTGACGGTGTGGGTGCCTTCGCCCAGCAGGTGCCAGTAGCTGGTCATTTCGATCAGCGAATCGTAATAGTGGGAGATCCCCTCGGCACGCTTCTGGATCTGCTCGTTGGTGACGATATCGTCGAACACGGTCGCCGGATCGTTGACGATGTTGCGGATGATATGGGTGTACGAGCGCGAGTGAATGGTCTCAGAGAAGGCCCAGGTTTCCACCCAGGTCTCCAGCTCCGGGATGGAGATCAGCGGCAGCAGAGCGACGTTCGGGCTGCGGCCCTGGATGGAGTCGAGCAGCGTCTGGTACTTCAGGTTGCTGATGAAAATGTGTTTTTCATGTTCCGGCAGCGCCTGGTAGTCGATGCGATCGCGGGAAACGTCAACCTCTTCCGGGCGCCAGAAGAAGGAGAGCTGCTTTTCAATCAGCTTTTCAAAGATGTCGTATTTTTGCTGATCGTAGCGGGCCACGTTAACCGGCTGGCCAAAAAACATTGGCTCAAGCAACTGATCGTTTTTCGTCTGTGAAAAAGTGGTGTATGCCATTGAAGTGAGTCCTGTTGAACTGTATTGCCCGGCGGGAATGGGTTGGCCGGGCCTACAAAATCGTAGGCCGGGTAAGCGTAGCGCCACCCGGCAAAAATACCTTAGATCTTACAAGCGCCGCTTTCGCAGCCGTCGTCCTGAATGGACGGGGCCAGGTCATCCTGAGCGTCTTCAGCGCCATCACGGGTGTTGTGATAGTACAGCGTTTTGACGCCGAATTTATAGGCGTTGAGCAGGTCTTTCAGCAACTGCTGCATCGGCACTTTTCCGGACGGGAAGCGCGTCGGATCGTAGTTGGTATTCGCAGAGATCGACTGGTCGATAAACTTCTGCATGATACCCACCAGCTGCAGGTAGCCGTCGTTGTTCGGCATTTCCCACAGCAGCTCGTAGGCGTTCTGCAGGTTTTCGTAGTCCGGCACCACCTGGCGCAGGATCCCATCCTTCGAGGCTTTGATACTCACGTGACCGCGCGGCGGCTCGATGCCATTGGTGGCGTTGGAGATCTGCGACGAGGTCTCGGACGGCATCAGCGCGGAGAGCGTAGAGTTGCGCAGGCCGTGGGTTTTAATGGACTCGCGAAGCGCTTCCCAGTCGTAGTGCAGGGATTCGCTGACGATGCTGTCCAGGTCTTTTTTGTAGGTATCGATCGGCAGGATACCCTGCGCATAGGTGGTTTCGTTGAACCACGGGCAGGCGCCCTGTTCGATAGCCAGCTCGTTGGAGGCCTTCAGCAGGTAGTACTGAATCGCTTCGAACGTTTTGTGGGTCAGGTTGTTGGCGCTGCCGTCGGAGTAGCGTTTGCCATGCTTCGCCAGATAGTAAGCGAAGTTGATCACGCCGATGCCCAGCGTACGGCGGCCCATTGCGCCGCGTTTGGCGGCCGGGATGGGGTAATCCTGATAGTCGAGCAGCGCGTCCAGGGCACGCACCGCCAGCACCGCCAGCTCTTCCAGCTCGTCGAGGCTGTCGATAGCCCCGAGGTTGAAGGCCGACAGGGTGCACAGCGCGATTTCGCCGTTTTCGTCGTTGACGTCTTCCAGCGGTTTAGTCGGCAGAGCGATCTCCAGGCACAGGTTAGACTGGCGCACCGGGGCGACCACCGGATCGAACGGGCTGTGGGTGTTGCAGTGGTCGACGTTCTGGATGTAGATGCGGCCGGTGGAGGCGCGCTCCTGCATCATCAGCGAGAACAGCTCAACCGCTTTAATGCGCTGCTTGCGAATGCTGTCGTCCTGCTCGTACTGGGTGTACAGGCGCTCAAACTCGTCCTGATCGGCGAAGAAGGCGTCATACAGGCCCGGGACGTCGGAAGGGCTGAACAGGGTAATGTCGCCGCCCTTCAGCAGACGGGTGTACATCAGCTTATTGATCTGCACCCCGTAGTCCATGTGACGAACGCGGTTGGCGTCGGTACCGCGGTTGTTTTTCAGCACCAACAGGCTTTCCACTTCCAGATGCCACATTGGGTAGAAGAGGGTCGCCGCGCCGCCGCGAACGCCGCCCTGCGAGCAGGATTTCACCGCGGTCTGGAAATGTTTGTAGAACGGAATGCAGCCGGTGTGGAAGGCTTCGCCGCCGCGGATCGGGCTGCCCAGCGCGCGAATGCGGCCGGCGTTGATGCCGATGCCGGCGCGCTGGGAAACGTATTTCACAATCGCGCTGGAGGTGGCATTGATGGAATCCAGGCTGTCGCCGCACTCGATCAGCACGCAGGAGCTGAACTGACGGGTCGGGGTACGCACGCCGGACATGATCGGCGTCGGCAGCGAGATTTTAAAGGTCGACACCGCGTCGTAGAAACGCTTGATGTAGTCCAGACGCGTTTCGCGCGGGTAGTTAGAGAACAGGCAGGCAGCCACCAGAATATAAAGGAACTGCGCGCTCTCATAAATTTCGCCGGTGACGCGGTTCTGTACCAGATACTTGCCTTCCAGCTGCTTCACGGCAGCGTAGGAGAAGTTCATATCGCGCCAGTGGTCGAGGAAACCGTCCATCTGCTGGAACTCTTCTTCCGTGTAGTCTTCCAGCAGATGATGATCGTATTTACCCTTCTCGACCATCTTCACCACGTGATCGTAAAGCGCCGGCGGCTCAAACTGGCCGAAGGCTTTTTTACGCAAGTGGAAGATCGCCAGACGTGCGGCGAGGTACTGGTAATCCGGCGCCTCGCGGGAGATCAGGTCCGCAGCGGCTTTAATAATGGTTTCGTGGATGTCCGCGGTTTTAATGCCGTCATAGAACTGGATATGCGAGCGCAGCTCTACCTGGGAAATCGAAACGTTATTCAGTCCTTCTGCCGCCCAATCCAGTACGCGATGGATTTTGTCGAGATTGATGCGCTCGGTGGTCCCGTCGCGCTTTGTCACCAGCAGACTCTGATTCATGTGGATTTTACCTGTCCGTGAAAGAAAATATCCCCCGTTTATCCACAGAAGGCCGTTGTGACTAACTCTGTGGATAAATACTATATGTAGGGGGTTGTCGATAAAAGGAACGCTATATGGTGAGTATTTTAGTAAGGAATCTTTTGAGTACAAGGGTTGATTTTGACGTTAAATTGAGGTTGCGGAAGGGTAATAATCCGCAAGTCCACGTCGCATAAGGCCTGGAGAAGAAGTCAATAAAACAGAAAAAAAAATGAAAATTTGATCGAGTGCTGATTTCTTCATCGGAAGAAATAATCACGCGGCTTGATGCCGCGCAATCATCATAAGCGCAGCTGCTGACGTCACGCTTTTTTGGCGCTGGTATGCAACATATAGTTAACATCAACCCCTGGCGCCAACTTGAAGGTGTTGGTCAACGGATTGTAATGCAGACCGATGATATGCTGCTCTTTCAGAGTAGTCTGATCTACCCAGCCCAGCAGTTCGGCCGGCTTGATAAACTTTTTCACATCATGGGTGCCTTTGGGCACCATCTTCATGACATATTCCGCGCCGACCACCGCCATCAGCCACGCTTTACCGTTGCGGTTGATGGTGGAGAAGAAGACCTGACCGCCAGGCTTCACCAGCCGCGCGCAGGCGTGGACTACCGACTGTGGGTCAGGGACGTGCTCCAGCATCTCCATGCAGGTGACGACATCGTATTGCTGCGCGTGCTTCGCGGCATGTTCCTCAACCGTTTCCTGAACATATTCCACCTGAATACCGCTCTCCAGGGCGTGCAGTTTCGCCACCTGCAGCGGCTCTGCGCCCATGTCCAGTCCGGTGACCGTCGCGCCTTCGCGCGCCATACTCTCGGCGAGGATGCCGCCGCCGCAGCCGACATCGAGGACTTTTTTACCGAACAGGCCGCCTGAGCGTTCGGCGATATAGCCCAGCCGCAGGGGATTAATGCGGTGGAGCGGTTTGAACTCGCCCTCCAGATCCCACCAGCGCGAGGCGACGGCTTCGAATTTGGCGATTTCAGCATGATCGACGTTAGGGGCTACCGACGTTTTTTCGGCATTCATGGGCGCTTTTACTCCTTTTCTGTTCAGACCTGGGAGTATATCAGCAGCGCGCCATGAATAAACCGTATTGCTTTACCTCTCTTAGCGCGGCTGTGTTATAATTTGCGACCTTTGAATCCGGGATACAGTAGAGGGATAGCGGTTAGATGAGCGACCTTGCGAGAGAAATTACACCGGTCAACATTGAGGAAGAGCTTAAGAACTCTTATCTGGATTATGCGATGTCGGTCATTGTTGGCCGTGCGCTGCCGGATGTCCGAGATGGCCTGAAGCCGGTACACCGTCGCGTACTTTACGCCATGAACGTATTGGGCAATGACTGGAACAAAGCCTATAAAAAATCAGCCCGTGTCGTTGGTGACGTAATCGGTAAATACCACCCGCACGGCGACTCCGCGGTATACGACACCATCGTCCGTATGGCGCAGCCGTTCTCGCTGCGTTACATGCTGGTGGACGGCCAGGGTAACTTTGGTTCCATCGACGGCGACTCCGCCGCGGCGATGCGTTATACCGAAATTCGTCTGGCGAAAATCGCTCATGAGCTGATGGCCGATCTTGAAAAAGAGACGGTCGATTTCGTTGACAACTATGACGGTACGGAGCGTATTCCGGACGTCATGCCGACCAAAATTCCTAACCTGCTGGTAAACGGCGCCTCCGGGATCGCCGTCGGGATGGCCACCAACATACCGCCGCATAACCTGACGGAAGTGATCAACGGCTGTCTGGCCTATGTCGACGACGAAGACATCAGCATTGAAGGGCTGATGGCGCATATTCCTGGCCCTGATTTCCCGACCGCCGCCATTATCAACGGCCGTCGCGGCATTGAAGAGGCCTACCGCACCGGTCGCGGTAAAGTCTACATCCGCGCGCGCGCGGAAGTGGAAGTGGACGCCAAATCCGGCCGCGAAACCATCATCGTGCATGAAATTCCTTATCAGGTGAACAAAGCGCGCCTGATTGAGAAAATCGCCGAGCTGGTAAAAGAAAAACGCGTGGAAGGCATCAGCGCGCTGCGTGATGAGTCTGATAAAGACGGGATGCGCATCGTGATTGAAGTGAAGCGCGACGCGGTAGGGGAAGTGGTGCTCAACAACCTCTATTCCCAGACCCAGCTGCAGGTCTCCTTCGGTATCAACATGGTTGCGCTGCACCATGGCCAGCCGAAGATCATGAACCTGAAAGACATCATCGCCGCCTTCGTGCGCCACCGCCGCGAAGTGGTGACCCGTCGTACGATTTTCGAACTGCGCAAAGCGCGCGACCGGGCGCATATCCTCGAAGCGCTGGCCGTGGCGCTGGCCAACATCGACCCGATTATCGAACTGATCCGTCGCGCGCCGACCCCGGCTGAAGCGAAAGCGGCGCTGGTTGCCCAGGCGTGGGATCTCGGTAATGTGGCGGCGATGCTGGAACGTGCCGGTGATGACGCCGCGCGTCCGGAATGGCTGGAGCCAGAGTTCGGCGTGCGCGAGGGTAAATACTACCTGACCGAGCAGCAGGCTCAGGCGATTCTGGATCTGCGTCTGCAGAAACTGACCGGCCTTGAGCATGAAAAACTGCTCGACGAATATAAAGAGCTGCTGGAACAGATCGCGGAACTGCTGCACATCCTCGGCAGCGCCGACCGTCTGATGGAAGTGATTCGCGAAGAGCTGGAGCTGATCCGCGACCAGTTCGGCGACGAACGTCGTACCGAAATCACCGCCAACAGCGCTGATATCAACATCGAAGATCTGATCAACCAGGAAGACGTGGTGGTCACCCTGTCGCATCAGGGCTATGTGAAGTATCAGCCGTTGACCGACTACGAAGCACAGCGTCGTGGCGGTAAAGGCAAATCGGCAGCGCGCATTAAAGAAGAAGACTTTATTGACCGCCTGCTGGTGGCCAACACCCATGACACTATCCTCTGCTTCTCAAGCCGCGGTCGTCTGTACTGGATGAAGGTCTATCAGCTGCCGGAAGCCAGCCGCGGCGCGCGCGGTCGTCCGATCGTCAACCTGCTGCCGCTGGAAGCCGATGAGCGTATCACCGCTATCCTGCCGGTCCGCGAGTACGAAGAGGGCGTTAACGTCTTTATGGCCACCGCCAGCGGTACCGTGAAGAAAACCGCGCTGACCGAGTTCAGCCGTCCGCGTTCCGCTGGCATCATCGCGGTGAACCTGAACGAAGGCGATGAGCTGATCGGCGTCGATCTGACCTCTGGTCAGGACGAAGTGATGCTGTTCTCTGCGGCCGGCAAGGTCGTGCGCTTCAAAGAAGATGCCGTTCGCGCCATGGGCCGTACCGCCACCGGCGTACGCGGCATTAAGCTGGCGGAAAACGACAGCGTCGTCTCGCTGATTATTCCGCGCGGCGAAGGCGCGATCCTGACGGTGACGCAAAACGGTTACGGTAAACGTACCGCCGCGGCTGAGTATCCGACCAAGTCGCGTGCCACTCAGGGCGTTATCTCGATCAAAGTCACCGAGCGTAACGGTTCCGTGGTCGGCGCCGTACAGGTGGATGATTGCGATCAGATCATGATGATCACCGACGCCGGGACGCTGGTGCGTACCCGCGTTTCCGAAGTGAGCATCGTGGGCCGTAACACCCAGGGCGTGATCCTCATCCGCACCGCGGAAGATGAAAACGTGGTGGGTCTGCAGCGCGTCGCTGAGCCGGTAGACGATGAAGAGCTGGACGCCATCGACGGTAGCGCGGCGGAAGGCGATGATGATATCGCCCCGGAAACAGATACCGATGACGACATCGCCGAAGACGAAGAGTAATCGTCCCAGGTAAATGTTCTGAAAGGGCCGGGTATTCTCCCGGCCCTTTTTGCATTAACATTGCGGCAAAGCCGGTTTACCGCTACTTTAACCCCATTCTGTTGAGTCCCTGACGGCCGAGCATCGCCACATTGAAATATCTTGCCTCTTTCCACACAACCCTGAAGGTTTCACGTTATCTGTTCAGAGCGCTGGCGGTATTGCTGTGGCTGCTGATTGCGTTTGTCTCTGTGTTTTATATCGTCAACGCGCTACACGAGCGGGAAGCCGAGATCCATCAGGAGCTCAATCTCAATGCCGATCAGGCCCAGCGCTACATTCAGCGTACGGCGGACGTGATTAAAGAGCTCAAGTATGTCGCCGGTAACCGGCTGTCGGCAGGGGATGCGGTAGCGCAAGGGCAAAGCGGCGATATTGCGATCCCCAGCTTTGAACCCCTGTATCCTGACTCCGACTGCAGCGCGATGAGTAGCGCCTGGCGTAATTCGCTCCAATCGCTGGCGTGGTTTATGCGCTACTGGCGGGATAATTTTACCGCCGCCTACGACCTTAACCGCATCTTTCTCATCGGCAGCGATAATCTCTGTATGGCCAACTTTGGCCTGCGGGACGTGCCGATTGAGCGCGATCAGGCGCTGAAAGTCCTGCATCAACGCATTGAGCAATACCGCAATGCGCCGCAAAACGAGCGCGGCAACAACCTGTTCTGGATAAGCCAGGGCGTGCGCCCCGGGGTGGGCTACTTTTACGCCCTGACGCCGATCTATATGGCCAATCGCCTGCAGGCGATGCTCGGCGTGGAGCAGACCATCCGCATGGAAAGCTTCTTTACGCCGGGCAGCCTGCCGATGAGCGTGACGATCTTCGACGATAACGGCCAGCCGCTGATCTCGCTGGCCGGCGCGGAAGGCAAAGTCCAGAGCGAAGCGAAGTGGATGCAGGAGCGAATGTGGTTTGGCTACAGCACGGGTTTCCGCGAGCTGGTGCTGAAGAAAAGCCTCGCGCCGTCCTCCCTGAGCATCGTCTATTCCGTCTCGGTAGACCAGGTGCTGGAGCGGATCCGCATGCTGATCATCAACGCCATCGTTCTCAATATCCTCAGCGGCGCGATGCTGTTTGCGCTGGCGCGGATGTATGAGCGGCGCATTTTTATCCCGGCGGAAAATGACGCTCAACGGCTGGAAGAGCATGAGCAGTTCAACCGCAAAATCGTGGCCTCCGCCCCGGTGGGGATCTGTATTCTGCGCACCCTCGACGGGACCAACATTCTCAGTAACGAGCTGGCGCACAACTATCTGAACATGCTGACCCACGAGGACCGCCAGCGGCTGACGCAGATTATCTGCGGCCAGCAGGTCAACTTTGTCGATGTGCTGACCAGCAACCATACCAACCTGCAGATTAGCTTTGTCCACTCGCGCTATCGCAATGAAAACGTGGCGATTTGCGTGCTGGTGGACGTTTCCGCCCGCGTGAAGATGGAGGAGTCGCTGCAGGAGATGGCCCAGGCGGCGGAGCAGGCCAGCCAGTCGAAATCGATGTTCCTTGCCACCGTCAGCCATGAGCTGCGTACCCCGCTGTATGGCATCATCGGTAACCTCGATCTGCTGCAGACTAAAGCCTTGCCGAAAGGCGTCGATCGCCTGGTGACGGCGATGAACAACTCCTCGAGCCTGCTGCT
This sequence comes from Klebsiella sp. PCX, assembly GCF_021869705.1. Taxonomy (NCBI): domain Bacteria; kingdom Pseudomonadati; phylum Pseudomonadota; class Gammaproteobacteria; order Enterobacterales; family Enterobacteriaceae; genus Klebsiella; species Klebsiella sp. PCX. The sequence goes on along the minus strand of NZ_CP091527.1, from coordinate 3,616,458 downwards.
GAAAATCATCAGCGATATTCTCGATTTCTCCAAAATCGAGTCCGAGCAGTTGAAGATCGAGCCGCGGGAATTTTCCCCGCGCGAGGTCATGAACCATATCTCCGCCAACTATCTGCCGCTGGTGGTGCGCAAGCAGCTGGGTCTGTACTGCTTTATCGAACCGGACGTTCCGGAACAGATGTCCGGCGACCCGATGCGTCTGCAGCAGGTGATCTCAAACCTGCTGAGCAATGCGATCAAGTTCACCGACACCGGCTGCATTATCCTCCACGTTCAGTGCGCGGGAGATTATCTGCAGATTAGCGTCCGCGACACCGGGGAGGGGATCCCGGCGAAAGAGGTATTGCGCCTCTTCGACCCTTTCTTCCAGGTGGGGACCGGCGTGCAGCGCAACTTCCAGGGCACCGGCCTTGGCCTGGCGATCTGCGAAAAACTGATCAGCATGATGGATGGCGATATCGCCGTGGAAACGGAGCCGGGAATGGGCAGCCGCTTTACCATCCGCATTCCGCTGTATGGCGTGCAGAACACGCCGCAGGTGACGGCGGACGGTTTCGCTGGCAAGACCTGCTGGCTGGCCATCCACAACACCTCGTTGGCGATGTTCGTCACCTCGCTGCTCAGCTATCACGGCCTGACGGTACGCCGCCATGTCGGAGAAACCCCGGACGCCGAGGATGTCTTACTCACTGACGATGAAGCGCTGAGCGGCTGGCAGGGAAGGGCGATGGTCATCTTCTGCCGTCGTCATATCGGTATTCCGCAGGAGCGGGCCGCCGGCGAGTGGCTGCATAGCGTGACGACGCCGCATGAACTGCTGCCGCTGTTGGGACGTATTTTCCACGTCGCGCTGGCCAGTGCGGAGAATAGCCGGGCGCTGATGGCGCCGGAGGCGCAGGTCGGCAATAACGACGACATGATGATTCTCGTGGTCGACGATCATCCGATCAACCGCCGCCTGCTGGCGGATCAGCTGGGATCGCTCGGCTACCAGTGCGTGACCGCCAACGACGGGGTCGACGCGCTCAACGTCCTCAGCAAGCAGCACATCGATATCGTGCTCAGCGACGTCAACATGCCAAATATGGATGGTTATCGCCTGACGCAGCGTATTCGTCAGCTTGGCCTGACGCTGCCAGTGATTGGCGTAACGGCCAATGCCCTGGCGGAAGAGAAGCAGCGCTGTCTGGAATCGGGGATGGACAGCTGTCTGTCCAAGCCGGTGACGCTTGACGTGCTGAAGCAAACGCTGACGGTATATGCGGCGCGGGTACGTAAAGGGCGGGAATAATCGGGAGCTCCGTCTCGCCAGGGCGAGACGGAGAGCGCGTCGGGATTACTCTTTGTCCGTCGAGCTCAGCGAGACGGAGGAGAGGTAGTTCAGCAGGGCGATGTCGTTTTCGACGCCCAGCTTCATCATCGCCGACTTTTTCTGGCTACTGATGGTTTTGATGCTGCGGTTAAGCTTTTTGGCGATCTCGGTCACCAGGAAGCCTTCGGCGAACAGACGCAGCACTTCGCTCTCTTTCGGCGACAGGCGTTTATCGCCATAGCCGCTGGCGCTGATTTTTTCCAGCAGACGAGAGACGCTTTCCGGGGTGAATTTCTTTCCTTTCTGCAGCGCGGCCAGCGCTTTAGGCAGATCGGTCGGCGCCCCCTGCTTGAGGACGATCCCTTCGATATCCAGATCCAGCACCGCGCTGAGGATCGCCGGGTTATTGTTCATGGTCAGAACAATGATCGACAAATCCGGGAAGTGGCGCTTGATGTATTTGATCAGCGTGATCCCGTCGCCGTATTTATCACCGGGCATGGACAGATCGGTGATCAGCACATGGGCGTCCAGCTTCGGAAGATTGTTGATAAGGGCCGTGGAGTCTTCAAACTCGCCAACGACGTTCACCCACTCAATTTGCTCAAGTGACTTACGAATACCGAACAGTACGATCGGATGGTCATCGGCAATAATTACGTTCATAGTGTTCATGTATAAGGCTACCTTCTACAGCAAGCTCTTGACGTAAGCGTCAATGTCGCTGATATATTTTTCTATGCCTTGCGCATCCTTTTCGCGAATAAGATGCTCAAGCGTTTCACATAACTGCTTGCCGGGTATCAGATTAAGCATAGCAAATGCCCCTTTGAGGCGGTGGGCGGTTTGCGCCAGAGCAGCAAAATCACCCGCTTCGTTTTCAGTATACAATCTCTGAACATCATCCGGTACCGTATCGGCAAACAGTGCGTAATAGCCGCTGGCATGGAGTTCGGCGTTACTCTCGTTTCCTGAGGTGGCGGGCTGAACCGCCTCCTCCGCCAGCTGCTGCTCAATAAGCTGCAGGATAGCCTCCTGCATCGCCGTGCTAATATTAAAGTTGACCCGCAGTTGGCCCGGGCCGATTTTGCGTATCCCAACCTCATCATCGCTTAAAAGCAAGCCCGAAGCAGTAAGATTAGACGGATTATCCGTTAAATACAGATCGAACGCTTGACTTGTCGCTCGATCGTCCGGCGTGATGCAGGACGCCCCCCAGCTCTCCAGCTGGCGGGTGACAATCCGCCGTACTTCGCTGGAGGTCACATCCAGCAGGACGATAACGTCATCCAGCAGATGTTCTCCCGCCTCTGGCGCCTCTTCGCTGGCCGGCATTTTCAGATGCAGGCTATAGCGAGTCCCCAGCGACTCCCGCGCTTTGATGGTCAACTGCCCGCCCAGCTTGCGCGTCATGCGGTCACATAACCAGAAGGTAAGGGCGTTCGCTTTGCCGTACAGATCGCTCTGAGTCTCATTGAGATACGGGAAGTGCATATTGTCGATCTCGTTTGCCGAGACCCCGTTGCCAGTATCCAGTATGCGGAAGGTCAGGCGATCGCTGGCCGACTCTTCCTGGCAGACGTCGAGGGTGATCTTGCCGATAGGCGTGGTGGTGATGGAATACTGGATCAGCAGTACCAGCGTGCGCCGCAGGGCTTCACGGTCGCCATAGCGTTGCTCGCCGGCAGGCAGCGCGTTATTGATAAGCAACTGCAGACCCTTGCGCTTCATCGCCGGCAGCACCTCCGGTACGACGTCGTCGATCAGCTCCTGCACCGAGAACAGCGACTGGCTGGTTTTCCAGGCATCGCTTTCCAGCAGGTTGGCGAGCTGAATATCATCGATCAGTTTGACCAGCTCATCGGCATGCTGCGCCAGCGTCCGGCTCTCCGCGCCGTCGAGCGCCGCTGCCTCAGCCGCCAGGTTAAGGGCTGGCTGCTTCAGGGCGCTGCCGATATGCCGCATAAAGGTCGTCCGGCCCTGCTGGTTTTTCTCATACAAGCGCTGGGCCTGTTTGAGCTTTTTATTGACCAGCACTTCGCGGTCCTGGTCTCGGATAATCAGGATCTGCGTGCGAGGCGCGACCTGGCTGCGATACTGGCGGATCTCATACTGTTCGTTGTTGACGGTGGCCTGGATCACCCCCTGATGCTGGTCCGCCATGTTAGTGATGTTCTGCAGATTCAGGTGCGGAAGCAGATGGTCGGCAATCGGGTTGCTGATCACCGTTCGGTTGGCTTCCTGATCGTGGACCAGCAGCCCCAGCGGCAGCAAAGAAACAATTTCTTCATTAAGGGCGCGCAGTAAACGCAGTTCGCTATTGGCGGCGGAGGGGAGCCCGGCGCCCGAGGTGCTGCTGCGACCTTTATAATTCCGGAAGGTCGTGAAACCGAACAGCGCCAGCGCCAGCAGGCCAATGTTAAGCAGCAGCGGCAGAAGAATGTTTTGCAGGGATTCCAGCAGCATGGTGCTCATCGGTACCGTCCACACTAACTGCATACCGGTGGTGCTGATGTCGGTGGCGATGTCAATCTGCATGCCGTTGAAGGTGATCCCGATATGATCGCTAGCCTCTTTCTCGGGGCTGGCGGCCACATTTTGCGTGGGATCAGGCTCGATACGAAAGCTATCCAGCGCCATGCCCGGCGGGATCAGATCGTTAATCGGCAGGTCGAAGGCGACCACCGTTGCCAGGTGTCCTGGCTGATTGAAGGTAGTACGTAACGTGAAGTAGTGCGCGTTCTGCCAGGCAAGATGGCGCAGCGGCGAGAAGGTCTCGCGCTCATCAAGGGTATTGGCCTGCAGCAGCATTTCCGCGCGCCGGGATTCCACCACGCTGCTGATCGTTGACTCTTTAAAGCTTGAGGAGAGGTCCTTCAACGGCAGGGTGGAGATAAGGATCAGGCTATTGTCCAGCCCATTGAGATAGTACATCGACCACGGAATGGTCTCCGCGCCCCACAAAATATCGAGATAATCGGACATTTTCTGCGTCATCTCGAGGGTCGAACTGTCGTGGGAGCCAAAGATCAGGGCTTCGGTTTTACGCCGGGGCTTCTCCAGATAGTACACGTCCTGCTTTAAACGCGTCTCCTGCAGACCGCCGCTGGCGGTGTTGGCGGAGGTGGCGGCGATATTGTCGTAGATCTGCCAGGTGGCATAGCGCCAGGTATCAATGCGTTGGTGCAGGGCATGGGAGACATCAACTACCTGATAGCTCTTCTCTTTCAGCCAGGCATTGACGGCGCTTTGAATCATCACCCCCATCGTCGCCAGCAGGACAATAACCATCAAAATGAAGAAGCGGCTGATGTTGCCGGGGATCAGAGAGAATTTTTTCGGGGTCATCTTGTGGCTGAACGACTCATCATTGTTTGTAAACAGGATGTAGCGCCAGAGTAACTGGCAACAAAGCAGATGCTGCAGGCAGTATAAAGGCTAATGGCGTAAATCCATACTACAGATTGGTGCCAGCGGCGCGATACCGCCCAGGAATTATCTTAGAAACGAAGCGTAAATGAAACCGCGTCCGCAAGACTGACCAGTGACGATATTGACAGAAACAAAAGCCAGGAATCGCACGAAATAACAAGACATTGGCAGAATAAGCGCAAAAGACGGCCTAATTGATTGATTAATAGTCGTTAGGGAATCATTGGCTGTAGCACAGATAAATTAAAGTTGTGTAAAGAAGGGTAAAAAAAACCGGATGCGAGGCATCCGGTTGAAATAGGGGTAAACAGACATTCAGAACTGAATGACGGTAATAAATAAAGTTAATGATGATAGCGACTATTATTTTAGTCACCGATGATCATTTTGTTTTACCATTCAGTGCTATAGGCTTAGTTTTGTATATCGTGTTGATTTTAAATGGCTAAATAATTTTTTTGATTATTAGTGCGTATTTCCCTGGCCATTTTGGGGTAAAAAAAAGTTCCGCCATATTTACAAATTGAAACATCTTGTGGGAACTTTGAAACATCTTAGAAGTTTTAGTATCATATTCTTGTTGGATTATTCTGCATTTTGCAGCACAATGAAATAGCCGACTGATTAGAAGGGTAATCAGTAAGCAGTGGCATAATAAAAGGCATATAACAAACAGAGGGTTAATAACATGAAAGTTAAAGTACTGTCCCTCCTGGTACCGGCTCTGCTGGTAGCAGGCGCAGCAAATGCGGCTGAAATTTATAACAAAGACGGCAACAAATTAGACCTGTACGGTAAAATTGACGGTCTGCACTACTTCTCTGACGACAAGAGCGTCGACGGCGACCAGACCTACATGCGTGTAGGCGTGAAAGGCGAAACTCAGATCAACGACCAGCTGACCGGTTACGGCCAGTGGGAATACAACGTTCAGGCGAACAACACTGAAAGCTCCAGCGATCAGGCATGGACTCGTCTGGCATTCGCCGGTCTGAAATTTGGCGACGCGGGCTCTTTCGACTACGGTCGTAACTACGGCGTAGTATACGACGTAACGTCCTGGACCGACGTTCTGCCGGAATTCGGCGGCGACACCTACGGTTCTGACAACTTCCTGCAGTCCCGTGCTAACGGCGTTGCAACCTATCGTAACTCTGACTTCTTCGGTCTGGTTGACGGCCTGAACTTTGCTCTGCAGTACCAGGGTAAAAACGGCAGCGTCAGCGGCGAAGGCGCGACCAACAACGGTCGTGGCGCTCAGAAACAGAACGGCGACGGCTTCGGTACCTCTGTAACTTATGACATCTTTGATGGCATCAGCGCTGGTTTCGCGTACTCTCACTCTAAACGTACCGACGATCAGAACAACCTGGTTCTGGGTAACGGCGACAACGCTGAAACCTACACCGGCGGTCTGAAATACGACGCGAACAACATCTACCTGGCCACTCAGTACACCCAGACCTACAACGCGACCCGCGCTGGTTCTCTGGGCTTTGCTAACAAAGCGCAGAACTTTGAAGTGGTTGCTCAGTACCAGTTCGACTTCGGTCTGCGTCCGTCCGTGGCTTACCTGCAGTCTAAAGGTAAGGATCTGGAAGGCTACGGCGACCAGGACATCCTGAAATATGTTGACGTGGGCGCGACCTACTACTTCAACAAAAACATGTCCACCTATGTTGACTACAAAATCAACCTGCTGGACGACAACAGCTTCACCCGCAACGCCGGTATCTCTACCGACGACGTGGTTGCACTGGGCCTGGTTTACCAGTTCTAAGTCGCAAGCTGCAAAACAAAAAGGCGCCTCCGGCGCCTTTTTTTATGTCTGGTTTAACCTCGCTGGTATACTCTTGTCGCCCTGGTAAGAGGAGCCTCGATTAATGGATATGACTTTCTTTCGCGCCGCGCTGTTGGGCGCCTGCGTACTCTTCTCTGGCTGCGATTCAGCCACCACTCCCGCGACACCCGCATCAACGGCCACCGTGCTGGATGGTAAAACAATGGGCACCTTCTGGCGGGTCAGCGTTATCGGCGTGGATGAGGCAAAGGCCCAGGCGCTGCGCGCCAAGGTTCAGGCCCAGCTGGACGCCGACGATCGCCTGCTGTCGACCTGGAAAAACGACTCGGCGCTGATGCGTTTCAACCACGCGGCGGATACCCGGCCCTGGCCGGTGAGCGAAGCGATGGCGGACATCGTGACCCTGTCGCTGCGGATTGGCGCCAAAACGCATGGCGCGATGGATATCACCGTCGGGCCGCTGGTCAATCTGTGGGGCTTTGGCCCGGATAAACAGCCGGTTGCCACTCCGGATGCGCAGGCGATCGCCGCGGCGAAAGCGCGCACCGGCCTGCAGCATCTGCAGGTTATCAATCAGAGCGGCAGGCAGTTCCTGCAAAAAGATATTCCCGATCTGTTTGTCGACCTCTCCACCGTGGGTGAAGGCTATGCCGCCGACCACCTCGCGCGCTTGATGGAGCAGGAAGGGATCTCCCGCTATCTGGTGTCGGTAGGCGGGGCGCTGGTCAGCCGCGGGATGAACGGCGAAGGCAAGCCCTGGCGGGTGGCAATCCAGAAACCGACCGACCGGGAAAACGCCGTTCAGGCGATTGTCGACATCAATGGTCACGGCATCAGCACCTCTGGCAGCTATCGCAACTACTATGAACTCGATGGCAAACGTATCTCGCACGTCATCGATCCGCAGACCGGGCAGCCGATAACCCATAAGCTGGTCTCCGTGACCGTCATTGCGCCAACGGCGCTGGAGGCGGACGGCTGGGATACCGGGCTGATGGTGCTGGGGCCGGAAAAAGCGCAGCAGGTGGTGCGCGAGCAGGGCCTGGCGGTCTACATGATCGTCAAAGAGGGGGAGGGCTTTAAAACCTGGATGTCGCCGCAGTTCCGTACCTTTCTCGTCGGCGAAAAAAATTAAAAAGCAAGATTGCGGGTTTTTTGCTGCGGGCTTTACCGCAGACTGAGGATACACTTACAGCAGGAGACCCGTGATGAAACCGATAGTTGCCGATACCGATGACCGCCGCTGGCAGGCGGTCTGCGAGCGTGATACCCGGGCCGATGGTCAGTTCGTCTTTGCGGTACTGACCACCGGCGTCTGCTGCCGTCCCTCCTGCCGCTCACGGCGCGCGCGGCGGGAAAACGTGCGCTTTTTTGCTGACGTCGCTGCTGCCGTGGCGGCGGGATTCCGCCCCTGCAAACGCTGCCAGCCGGATAAAGACTCTCCGCAGCAGCAAAGGATCGACAAGGTGGCGCAGGCCTGTCGGCTGCTGGAGCAGGAGGCGCCCCTGACCCTCGAGGCGCTGGCGCGCGAGCTGGCGGTCAGCCCGTTTCATTTCCACCGTTTATTCAAATCCGTCACCGGCATGACCCCGAAAGCCTGGCAGCAGGCGTGGCGCGCGCGACGCCTGCGGGAGGCGCTGGAGCAGGGGAAACCGGTGACCCGCGCCGCGCTGGCGGCCGGCTTTCCCGACAGCAGCAGCTATTATCGCCAGGCCGATGCCGCATTAGGGATGACCGCCAGCCAGTTTCGCCGCGGCGGCGCCGCCACCGTGGTGACCTGGACGACGGGCGACTGCGCGCTGGGCCGCTGCCTGGTGGCGCAAAGTGAACGCGGTGTCTGCGCTGTGCTGCCGGGTGATAACGATGCTGCTTTGCTCGACGATCTGCGTCAGCGCTTTCCCCGCGCCGAGCTGCGTCAGGGCGACCCTGAGTTTCGTCGTCAGATGGCGGAGATTTTCGCCCACCTCGACGACAGCCGGCGGCCGGTGTCGCTGCCGCTGGATCTGCGGGGCACCGCGTTCCAGCTGCAGGTCTGGCAGGCGCTGCGGCAGATCCCGGCGGGGGAGACCCGAAGCTACCGCCAGGTGGCCGAGCATATTGGCCAGCCGCGGGCGGTAAGAGCCGTGGCCGGCGCCTGCGCGGCGAATTCACTGGCGGTGATCGTTCCCTGCCATCGGGTGGTGCGTGAAGATGGCGCGCTATCCGGTTATCGCTGGGGAACGGCGCGAAAAGCGCAGCTGCTGGCGCGCGAGGCGCAACGAGAGGAGGAGTAATGCTCGATCTGTTTAGCGATACCCCACCGTGGCAGGAGCCGCTGGCCCCCGGCGCGGTGGTGCTTCGCCGCTTTGCCCGCGAGCGTGCCCCAGGGCTGCTGCAGGCGATTGCCGACGTCGCCCGCCAGTCGCCGTTTCGCCAGATGGTCACGCCGGGCGGGTACACCATGTCGGTCGCGATGACCAACTGCGGCCGGCTGGGCTGGACCACCGATCGCCACGGCTACCTCTACGCCCCGGTCGATCCGGTCACCCGTCATACCTGGCCGCCGATGCCGGCCGTATTCCATGAACTGGCGCTGGCGGCAGCCGCGGCCGGCGGCTATCCGGGCTTTTCCCCCGACGCCTGTCTGATTAACCGCTACCAGCCCGGCGCAAAGCTGTCGTTGCATCAGGATAAAGATGAACAGGATCTGCGGGCGCCGATCGTCTCGGTCTCCCTGGGCCTGCCGGCCATCTTTCAGTTTGGCGGGTTGCAGCGCAGCGACCCGCTGCGGCGGCTGTTGCTGGAGCATGGCGATGTGGTGGTCTGGGGCGGGGAGTCGCGCCTGTTTTATCATGGCGTTCAGCCGCTGAAAGCGGGCCATCATCCCGAGACCGGCGACTGTCGATATAACCTCACCTTTCGGCAGGCGGGCCGTCCCGGCGATTAAAATAAGAATTATTCTTGATGTCACCGGCGAGCCGTTTAAACTGCTGGCTGTTTTGCTTTTCCGGATAGCCTGTTATGGAACTTCTTTCTCTCGTCTGGCGCCAGTATCGCTGGCCGTTTCTGGGCGTTATTGCCCTTAGCCTGCTCAGCGCCGCGCTGGGTATCGGCTTAATCGCTTTTATTAACATGCGCCTGATCGCCACTGTCGATACCTCGCTGCGGGTGCTGCCGGAATTTCTTGGCCTGCTGGGGCTGTTAATGGCGGTGACCCTGGGCTCGCAGCTGGCGCTGACCACCCTCGGCCACCATTTTGTTTTTCGCCTGCGCGGCGAGTTTGTGAAACGCATCCTCGATACCCAGATTGAACAGGTGGAGAAGATCGGCAGCGCGTCGCTGCTTGCCGGGCTGACCAGCGATATCCGCAATATTACCATCGCCTTTGTACGCCTCCCTGAGCTGGTGCAGGGGATCATTCTCACCTTCGGCTCCGCCGCTTATCTGGCCTGGCTGTCAGGAAAAATGATGCTGGTGACGGCGCTGTGGATGGCGCTCACCATCTGGGGCGGCTTTGTGCTGGTGTCGCGGGTGTACAAACATATGGCCAGCCTGCGCGAAACGGAAGATAAGCTCTATCACGACTACCAGACGGTGCTGGAAGGGCGTAAAGAGCTGACCCTCAACCGGGAGCGCGCGGAGTATGTGTTTAATCAGCTCTATCTCCCGGACGCCCGCGACTACCGGCACCACATCGTTCGCGCCGATACCTTCCATCTCAGCGCGGTCAACTGGTCGAATATTATGATGCTTGGCGCCATCGGGCTGGTGTTCTGGATGGCCAACAGCCTCGGCTGGGCCGATACCGCCGTGGCGGCGACCTACTCCCTGACGCTGCTGTTTTTGCGCACGCCGCTGCTCTCCGCCGTCGGCGCGCTGCCCACGCTGCTTAGCGCCCAGGTGGCGTTCAACAAGCTGCGCCAGTTCTCGCTCGCCCCTTACCGGGCGGATTTCCCCCGGCCGCAGCCGCAGGCTGACTGGCAGACGCTGGAGCTGCGCGATGTCACCTTCCATTATCCGGACCAGCGCTTTGCGGTAGGGCCGCTTAATCTGACGCTAAAACGCGGCGAGCTGGTGTTTCTCATCGGCGGCAACGGCAGCGGCAAATCAACCCTGGCGATGCTCCTGACCGGCCTGTATCAGCCGATTTCCGGTCAGATTCTGGTGGACGGCCAGCCGCTGGCGGCGGATAAACCGGAGGCGTACCGCAAACTGTTCTCCGCGGTGTTTACTGACGTCTGGTTGTTCGACCGTCTGCTCGGGCCGCAGGGCGAAGAGGCCGATCCGGCGCTGGTGGCAACGTGGCTGGAGCGTCTGCAAATGGCCCACAAGCTGCAGCTGGAAAACGGTAAGATCGGCGACCTGCGGCTGTCGAAAGGGCAGAAGAAGCGCGTGGCGCTCCTGCTGGCGCTGGCCGAGTCCCGGGATATCATTCTGCTGGATGAATGGGCGGCGGATCAGGATCCGCATTTCCGCCGCGAGTTCTACCAGGTCCTGCTGCCGCTGATGAAGCAGATGGGGAAAACCGTGTTTGCCATCAGCCATGACGATCACTACTTCCAGCACGCCGATCGCCTGCTGGAGATGCGTGCCGGGCAGCTGTCCGAGCTCACTGGCGAAGAGCGGGCGCAGGCCTCCCGCGATGCGGTGGCCCGCACGGCCTGATTCACGCTGCGCGCCCGGGGAAAGCCGGGCGCCGCTGAAATTTTCAGCGTCTACAGTGCTGACGGTTATTATTTCCCCCTCCTCGCGCTATGCTTAAGGCTTCCGGCCCGCAGGCCGGCTCACTATTCTCAAAAGGATTGCCTGACCGATGTCCGTTTTGCATAAAAAAAGCGCCCGCTTGCGTGACGAAGAGCGCGCCCGTCTGATTTGGCTCTTGAGCACCGATAAAGCGGTGACCTCCGCGCTGCTGGGCAAACTGACGCTGGCCGAACGTTACGATGAAGGGACGCTGGCCGATGACCTGGCTGAAGTGGAAATGCTGGTCTCGCATCTGCCGCCGCCGGATCTCGCCGATGCGCTGGAAGCGCTCCCCTATGACGCCCGCACCGCGCTGTGGTGCCTGGTGCCCGACGATAAACGCGGCGAAGTGCTGCTGGAAGCTTCAGAAAACGTCTGGGGCGACCTCATCGATAAGATGAGCGACCACGAGCTGCTGCAGGCGATGCAGCCGCTGGATATCGATGAACAGGTTTACCTGCTGCAGCATCTGCCGCGCAATCTGACCGGACGGTTGCTGGCGACCCTGCCGGCTGAGAAGCGCGCCCGTATTCGCCAGATTATGCGCTATGCCGACAACAGCGTCGGGTCGATCATGGAGTTTGAGGTCATTACGGTGCGGCCGGAGGCCACCCTGGCGGCGGTCCAGCGCTATCTGCGGCGTCTCGGGAAAATGCCGGAGAACACCGATAAACTGTTCGTCACCACCCGCAATAAGCTGCTGCTCGGCGAGCTGGAGCTGCAGACCATTCTGCTCAACGATGCGCAGAAGCGGGTGGGGGAGGTGATGGAGGGCGATCCGGTCACCTTTCAGCCGCATGAAGAAGCGGAGAAGGTGGCGCGCACCTTCGAGCGTGATGACTTGCTCAGCGCCGCCGTTATCGATGCCGATGGCAAACTGATCGGCCGTCTGACCATCGATGAGATCGTCGATGTGGTCTATGAAGAGACCGACAACGATCTGCGGCGGATGGGCGGCCTGAGCGATGAAGAAGATGTCTTCGCCCCGGTCAGCAAAGCGGTGAAAACGCGCTGGGCGTGGCTGGCGGTGAACCTGTGTACGGCGTTTATCGCTTCCAGGGTCATCGACGGCTTCGAACATACCATTTCACAGCTGGTGGCGCTGGCCTCGCTGATGCCGATCGTCGCCGGGATCGGCGGCAATACCGGCAACCAGACGATCACCATGATCGTTCGGGCGATGGCGCTGCAGCAGATCCAGCCCGGCAGCTTTACCTTTCTGATCCTGCGTGAAATGGGCGTTGCACTGATTAATGGCCTGGTGTGGGGCGGGATCATGGGGGCCATCACCTGGTGGCTGTATGACGATCCGCAGCTTGGCGGGGTGATGACGCTGGCCATGATGCTCAACCTGCTGATGGCGGCGATGATGGGCGTGATAATCCCGATGGTCATGGTGAAGCTGGGGCGTGACCCGGCGGTCGGCTCCAGCGTAATGATCACCGCTATCACCGACACCGGCGGCTTCTTTATTTTTCTGGGTCTGGCGACGCTGTTTCTGATGTAGCCTGCGCTTTTGCCCGCAGGCGGCGGGGGATGATCGCCATCGCGACAATCCCCGCCAGCACGCCAATCGCCAGATTGCTGGTTCCCACCGTCGCGGCGACGGTCATCAGCATCACCAGCGTTTCCGGCCACGGATTGCGCGCCAGCTCGCCCGGGAGAATGCTGTGCCAGCTAAAGGTCTTCACCGCCACGATCACCATCACCCCGGCCAGGACCGCCATCGGGATCTTCGCCATCACCTGGCTGAGCGCTGTCACCAGCAGGAGCAGCACCAGGCCGGCGATAACCGTTGAGAGACGGCTACGGGCTTTGCCCATTTCCACGTTAACGATAGTCTGGCCGATCATCGCGCAGCCCGCGATACCACCATAACAGCCGGCGAGGATGTTGGCGATCCCCAGCCCGGCGCTCTCCCGCGATTTATTCGACGGCGTATGGGTCAGGTCATCCACCAGCTTAGCCGTCAGCAGAGACTCCATGAGGCCGACAAAGGCGATGCTGAGGGCGCACGGCCAGATTATCTGCAGGGTGGTCAGGTTCAGGGGAACGGTCAGGGCGGTGAACCCCGGCAGGCCGCCGCTCATTGACCCTTCATCACCCACGGTCGGCAGCAGCTGGCCGGTGGTCGCGGTATAGAGAGTGAGCGCGACGATGGCGATCAGCGGCGCCGGGATAGTCTTAATAAAGCGCGGCGCCCACAGAACGATAAGCAGCGTCAGGACGAACAGGCCGACGATCAGCGGCTGGCGGCTCCAGAAGTGCGGCACCTGGGCGAAGAAAATCAGGATCCCGAGGGCGTTGACGAACCCGGTCATCACCGCCGGGGGAATAAAGCGCATCAGGCGCGCCATGCCGCACAGACCAAACAAAATTTGAATCATACCCGCCAGAATGACGGCTGGCAGAATGTAACCCACGCCGTGCTGATGCACCATCGGGCCAATGACCAGCGCCACTGATCCCGCGGCGGCGGTGACCATCGCCGGGCGTCCGCCGAGTATCGACATCGCCAGACAGAGCACGACGGAAGCAATCAGGCTCACCTGCGGGTCAACGCCGGCAATAACCGAAAACGAAATCACTTCAGGAATTAACGCCAGGGCGGTGAGCACGCCGGCCAGGACTTCGCGCGTCAGCAGCGACGGAGAACGAAGGATTGGACGCAGGTTGCCGGAAGCGGCGGGGTCTGAAACTGGGGGCATAAAAAAAGTTCGCAGATTATAAAAAAAGGAGGAGCGGTGTCAGGCCCTGCTTCCGTGCGGTCTGTCACAAAACCAGGGATGATAGCGCGGAATCTGCCAGGGCACCAGTACAAAAAGTGATTTGGTGTATACATTTATTAAACATTTTTATAACGGATCTCAAAACAGAACTTAAAATTTAAACAATATTTAAATTTTTGAGCTTCGGTGGTAACGTGAGGGGTGACAATCGTATCACCTGCGCTAAATAAAACAGCGAGTAAAGTAAGGCTCAAATCCGATGAATAAAAAGATGGCCGTACCACGCTCACAGGCGGTTGGTCCCAACAGCACTCGGACCAACACCCGCCATGAGCAAGAGACGGATGTATTGTTGATTGGCGGCGGCATTATGAGCGCCACACTGGGAACCTGGCTGCAGGAGCTTGAGCCAGACTGGTCTATTACCATGGTTGAGCAGATGTCCAGCGTGGCGGAAGAGAGCTCAAACGGGTGGAACAATGCGGGTACCGGCCACGCGGCGCTGATGGAGCTGAACTATACGCCGCAGACCGCCAACGGCATCAATATCGACAAAGCGGTCGACATCAACGAAGCCTTCCACATCTCGCGTCAGTTCTGGGCGCATCAGGTGACGCGCGGCGTCCTGAACAAACCAAAATCATTCATTAACAGCGTGCCGCACATGAGCTTTGTGTGGGGCGAAGATAACGTCAACTTCCTGCGCGCACGTTATGCGGCGCTGCAGCAGAGCGAACTGTTCCGCGGCATTCGTTATTCTGAAGACCATCAGCAGATCAAAGCCTGGGCGCCGCTGGTGATGGAAGGCCGCGACCCGCTGCAAAAGGTGGCCGCCACCCGTACGGAAATGGGAACCGACGTCAACTATGGGGAAATCACCCGCCAGCTGATCGCCAGCCTGCAAAAGCATGATAATTTCTCCCTGCAGCTGGGCACCGTGGTGCGTCGCTTCAAGCGCAACGCCGACAAGAGCTGGACGGTGACCCTCGCGGATGCCGACAACCGTCGTCAGAAGCGGGTTATTAAAGCCAAATTTATCTTTATTGGCGCCGGCGGTGCAGCGCTGACCCTGCTGCAGGAAACCGGCATTCCGCAGGCCAAAGAGTATGCCGGCTTCCCGGTCGGCGGCCAATTCCTGGTCTGCGAAAATCCGGAGGTAGTAAACCACCATCTGGCGAAGGTTTACGGCCAGGCCGAAGTGGGCGCGCCGCCGATGTCGGTGCCGCACATCGATACCCGTATTATCGACGGTAAACGCGTGGTGCTGTTCGGGCCGTTCGCAACCTTCTCGACCCGCTTCCTGAAGAACGGTTCGCTGTGGGATCTGCTGGCCTCGACCAATACCTCGAATATCCTGCCGATGCTCAACGTCGGCCTGGACAACTTCGATCTGGTGAAATACCTGATTAGCCAGGTGATGCAGAAAGATAAAGATCGTCTGGCCGCGCTGTGCGAATACTATCCGGAAGCGCGGAAAGAGGACTGGCGGTTGTGGCAGGCCGGCCAGCGCGTGCAGATCATCAAGCGCGATGCGAAGAAGGGCGGGGTACTGCGCCTGGGCACCGAAGTGGTCAGCGATGACGAAGGCACCGTCGCGGCGCTGCTCGGCGCATCGCCAGGCGCCTCCACCGCGGCGCCTATCATGCTGCAGCTGATGGAAAAAGTGTTTAAAGACAAAGTGAATTCGCCGGAATGGCAGGCCAGGCTGAAGGCGATCATCCCGACCTACGGTATTCGCCTTGATGGCAACCCGGCGGAGATTGAGAAAGCGCTGGCGTGGACCAGTGAAGTCCTGGAGCTGAAATATGAGCCGGCCACGGCTGCGGATGAAGCTCCGCAGGCGGAGCTGAAGCCGTTGAGCGGCGGCAAGCCGATGGCGGACATCGCGCTCTGACAAAAACGGCAGCCTGCGGGCTGCCGTTGTTTTATTGCTGATTTAATTGCGCGCCTTAGCGGATCTCGGCGTTGCCGATAGTCTCGTCGGCGCGCCAGATGCGATATTTTACATCGACATTAGTCGGCGTGTAGATAACGATCGGCAGCTTGCTGTTGTAGCGCAGCATAGCGTCATCGCCGAGGCCGGCAGTAACAAATTTCTTCGTTTTCTTGCCGTCCGGGCAGGCCATCATGGTGGATACCGGGCCGCTCAGCTTATCAAAGACATAGTAGTCATAACCCCAGCCTTCCAGGGTTTTGCTTTCCAGCTGCCCGCCAAAACGATGGTGGTTACAGTCGACTTCCAGCGTCTGGCCGATCATCAGCTCAACCTTCAACGCCGACTCATCCTGCTGCTGCGGCAGCTGAATAACCTGACGCTTCATGCCTTTTTCCGCTTTCGGGAACGGCGCGACTTTTTCCAGCGGCTGGTCTGCGGCCAGGGCGCCGGCAGACATGCAGGCGGCGGTGAGCAGAGAAACGGCTAGCGTAGTGATTTTTTTCACGGTTGATCATCCTTTATTTTCGTTCCTGACAGGGATAGCCTATCATCACTTAGCTGAATGTTAAGATTTATTTACCATTTTTTGCAAAGTGAACAGTGTTATCTACTGGCAAAAGGGCAGCGTTCAGAGCGCAACAGAGGCGCTGGCGGGCCGCCAGACGCCTGCCGGAGAAGCTATTCAGTACGGCTATTTTTCGCTTCCTCAATAAACTCTTCATCGATTTCATCGGTGTTGCCAGCATGTTCCCGTCCCGACAGCAAATTCCAGCAGGCGATAAACAAGGCGGCGATCAGTGGCCCGATCACGAATCCATTGATACCGTAGATCTCCATGCCGCCTAAAGTGGCGATCAGGATCAGGTAGTCCGGCATCTTGGTATCCTTGCCCACCAGCAGCGGACGCAGAATATTGTCCACCAGACCAATCACAACGACAAAGAAGCCCACGATAAAGGCGCCCTGCCACAACTGGCCGGTAGCAAAAAGGTAAATAGCCGCCGGCACCCAGATAATAGCCGAGCCCACCGCCGGGATAAGCGACAGGAACGCCATCAGCGCCCCCCAGAGAATGCTGCCGTCCAGACCGGCGATCCAGAAGGCTAAGCCGCCCAGCGCCCCCTGCGCCAGCGCCACGGCGACGGTGCCTTTTACCGTGGCGCGGGCCACTGCGGCGAACTTAGCGAACAGGTGCTGCTTCACATAGCTGGATAACGGCAGAGATTCGAGGATCAACAGCACCAGGTAAGGTCCATCCTTCAGCAGGAAAAACAGTAGGTACAGCATGATGCCGAAGCTGACGGTAAAGCCAAAGGTCCCTTTGCCAATCAGAAACGCACTGCCGGCCAGATACTGGCCACCTTTCAGGGCGACATCGGAGAGCTGCTGCTGGATCTGCTGCGCGCTATCAAGGTTATGTTCTGCCAGGAAGCTTCTGGCCCAGCCGGGGAGGTGGGCAATCAGGCTGGCGACCACCGTCGGGAACTGGGTATCGTTATGCTGCAGTTTGCTGTACACCACGTTCAGCTCGTAGGCCAGTGACGACAGGATAATCGCCAGCGGCGTAAACACGATAAGGCAGATAATGACGATGGTCATCAGCGCCGCGAGGCCATTACGCTCGCCGAGGCGGGTGCGAATTTTGTTTTTGACCG
Organism: Klebsiella sp. PCX; assembly: GCF_021869705.1. Classification (NCBI taxonomy): domain Bacteria; kingdom Pseudomonadati; phylum Pseudomonadota; class Gammaproteobacteria; order Enterobacterales; family Enterobacteriaceae; genus Klebsiella; species Klebsiella sp. PCX. The sequence continues at coordinate 3,598,871 of NZ_CP091527.1, read as the reverse complement.
GATTAAAAATCACCGCGAGGATCGCGGCCCAGAGAATGGCGGAATAGTAGGGTGAGAGAACATCAAAAAAGGCCAGGGTTACAATGAAGACGATAAGGATGAAAAATCCTTTGGTAAGTCCATTAACTCTCATGTCATCCGCTCCTGCTTATGAGTCATACGGTCGAATAATAGATGCTACGACGTAATTTACCATCAGGATAGTCGTACTCTATACGCTGTGGCGCGGAAAGGGCACAAATTCAACGAGGTGGGGGACGGGCGTAAAAGAGAGACATAAAAAAACCAGCCTTAAGAGGCTGGTTTCTCTGGGATTTTTGGTCGGCACGAGAGGATTTGAACCTCCGACCCCCGACACCCCATGACGGTGCGCTACCAGGCTGCGCTACGTGCCGACGCGTGGGGAACAATATTACCCGTTCCCCAGGCGAATGCAAGCGGGTCGCGCGCGATTGATTCATAATTAATCAATCAGTTAGCGATAAAGCGTTTTTCGTCGGTCAGGACCTGCAGCAACAGGCTGAGCTGCGGTTTCTGATCTTTGATTTTCTCGCCGTCGCGGCTCCAGGTGGTGTAGGTGCCGTTATGGTTGAGGACCACGGTGATGGTCGGGGTGGTAATGGCCAGCGTATCGCCGTTGGCCGCGGTGACCCAGTTCCGACGCCGCGCGGCGCTGAACAGATCTTCACCCTGCGAATACTCATTGGCCGGCGTCGAAACGTGAAGCAGGCGCTGCATCAGCGTGGTCATCACATCTTTGTTATCGGTCAGGGTGGCAATTTCCTGGGCTGGCGTGCCCGGCCAGTGAATAACCAGCGGCACCTGCAGCTGCTCGCGCGACCAGTCGAATGAGTCGTGTTTGACGTTAAGCGGCTTGCCGTGGCCGCCGGTGATAATCACCACCGTATTATCGAGCTTGCCGGCTTCGCGCAGCGCGGTCAGCACCCGATCGATCTGGGCATCAACGTCGCCTGCCGCCTTGCTATAACGGCGGACAAAGTTCTGCTGCTGCGTGTCGTCGAGAGTGGTGCCATTCAGCGAGATCCACGAGAACCAGCGATTCTCATCCTGCGCGTAACGGTCCAGCCAACTGATCCACTGATTGGCGGTCTGCTCGTCGCTCTGGGTCTTCGCGCTCGGCAGCGAGAAGTCGGAGAGCAGCGCCTGGCGATACAGCGGGCTGCTAAACCCATCGGAAGAGAACAGCCCCAGCTGGTAGCCCTGCTGGTTGAGGGCGGTGATCAGCGCTGCGGGAATACGCGCCGAGAGGACACCGTCCATATAGGCTGGCGAAATGCCGTAGAACAGGCCAAACAGGCCGCTGTCGGCGGTATTGCCCGAGCTCATATGCTGGGTAAAGTTGACGTTTTCTTTGGCAAACGCCGCCAGCGCCGGCATCGTCTTTTCAAACCGCGAGTAGTTCAGGTTGTCGACGGTGATCAGCAACACGTTATAGCCCGCGCCGAGGTCGCGGTAGCGCAGGTTACTGAGCGGATACTGGACCGATACCGCCTCCGGCGCCCCTTGTTCCACCAGGCGACGCTGATAATCCTGGGCGTCGAGCAGGCCATGTTTCTCAAGGAAACGACGGGCGGTCATCGGATAGGAAAGCGGTAGATTCGCTCGCTGCATGGTGATCGGGCGATAGAAGTTGGCATCCGCCCAGATATAGACCAGGTGGCTGCTGACGAACGACAAAAAGAAGAACCAGGCCACCGGGCGGGCGTAATGGCGGCGGCGCGTCAGGCTGCGCAGCTTTTGCCAGCTCCAGGTGGCGAAGAGCATTTCAATCAAAAAGATGACCGGGACGCTGATAAACATCAGCTGCCAGTCGCGCGCCATCTCATTCTGGTCAGGGTTGATGACCAGCTCCCAGACCACCGGATTTAAATGAAGATGGAAGCGGGTAAAGACCTCGCTGTCTATCAGCAACAGCGTCATCCCGGCGGTGGCAAGGATCACCGACAGGAAGCGCATCAGGCGCTGCGAGACCACGATAAAGGTCAACGGAAAGAGGATCAGCACATAGCTGGTAAACACCAGGAAGCTGAAGTGCCCGACGAGACTGACGTACGAAAAGAGTCGTCCGGCAAGCGTCGTCGGCCAGTCGGCGACAAAAAGGTAGCGGCTGCCGAGCACCATGGCCAACAACATGTTGAACAGGGCGAACCAGTGCCCCCAGCTAACCATCTGGGAGACTTTTTCTCGGTAGGGCTGACGTAGAGTCACCATATACTGTTGCTGTTATCCTTAATGCGCTGGATCGTCGTTAATCGAAGATTGCAAAGCCTGCGCGAAAGAACGGGCGATGGCCTGACGCTGCGCCGGCGCGACGCTACTGTTGATCAGGTTGGTCACCATATTGCCTAACACCATCAGTGAAAGGTCAACCGGGGCTTTGTGTGATTCCAGGACGTTCGTCAGCTCGCTGAGCAACTGTTCGACCTGTTGATCGCTATAGCGGGAAATTTGCGGCATAAACTCAAAATCTGTTTGTTCGTGAAAGGGCAACATATTACCGTAGCAGCAGCTTTTTTTCCGCATTTTTTCGCCGCGGCGCAAAAGCGCACCGATCGTCAGTCATGACGTCGAAATGTGTGGCGCCAGTTGCGTCGGCTACCCGGCGGTGGTTGAATACCGCCCGGTCTAAAAGGAGAGTTTAACATGAGTCTGGATATCGACCAGATTGCCCTGCATCAGTTAATCAAACGTGATGAACAAAATCTGGAGCTGGTGCTGCGCGAGTCACTGCTGGAGCCGAACGCGACGGTCGTCGAGATGATGGCTGAACTGCACCGGGTTTATAGCGCCAAAAGCAAAGCCTATGGGCTGTTCAATGAAGAGAGCGAACTGGCGCAGGCGCTGCGCCTGCAGCGTCAGGGCGAAGAGGAGTTTCTGGCGTTCAGCCGCGCGGCGACCGGCCGCCTACGCGATGAGCTGGCGAAATACCCGTTCGCCGAAGGGGGCATTGTCCTCTTCTGCCAGTATCGTTATCTGGCGGTCGAGTATCTGCTGGTGGCGGTGCTCAATAACCTGAGCAGTATGCGCGTCAACGAAGAGCTGGATATCCGCTCGACCCATTATCTGGATATTAACCATGCCGATATCGTCGCGCGCATCGATCTGACCGAGTGGGAAACCAACCCGGAGTCGACCCGCTACTTAACCTTCCTGAAAGGGCGGGTGGGGCGCAAAGTGGCCGATTTCTTTATGGATTTCCTCGGGGCCAGCGAAGGCCTCAACGCCAAAGCGCAGAACCGCGGCCTGCTGCAGGCGGTAGACGACTTCGCCGCCGACGCGCAGCTTGATAAATCCGAGCGACAGAATGTGCGTCAGCAGGTCTATGCGTACTGCAACGAACAGCTGCAGGCCGGGGAAGAGATTGAGCTGGAATCGCTGTCCAAAGAGCTGGCCGGCGTCAGCGAAAAGAGCTTCCAGGAATTCACCGCCGAGCAGGGTTACGAACTGGAAGAGAGCTTCCCGGCGGATCGCAGCACCTTACGTCAGCTGACCAAGTTTGCCGGCAGCGGCGGCGGTTTAACCATTAACTTCGACGCGATGCTGCTGGGCGAACGCGTATTCTGGGATCCCGCAACCGATACTCTGACCATTAAGGGCACCCCGCCGAACCTGCGCGACCAGCTGCAGCGCCGGACCTCCGGCGGCAACTAAGCGCCGCGCCCCGTCAGCGCGACCGCTGAACGGGGACGATCTCCACGCCGCGCTGCACCAGCTGCTGGCGCAGCGCGGCGTCGGGATCCCCATCGACGATAAGCGTACTGGCGAGGTTCAGCTCGCCGATGGCAAAGGCCGACGCGGCGTTGAGCTTTTCCCGGGAGGCCATCACCATGGTTTCCGCGGCCCTGGCCGCCAGCGCGCGCTTGATGCCTGCCTCTTCATAATCACCGGTGGTAAAACCCGCACGCGGGTGGACGCCGGTCACCCCCATAAAGAACACATCGGCGTTGATCCGCGCCATTCCTTCCAGCGTTTCGGGGCCGACGGCGACAACTGAATGCTTAAACACTTTGCCGCCAAGCAGGATCACCTCGATTCGCGGGTGATCGACCAGCGCCACGGCGATGCCGGGGCTGTGGGTGACCACCGTGCAGCTGAGGTCGGCGGGTAAGAAACCGATCATCGCCGCGGTGGTGGTGCCGCCATCGACAATCACCACCTGTCCAGGCTGGATCAGGGCGGCGGCGGCGCGCGCTACCGCCTGCTTGGAGGCGATTTGCACGCTTTTGCGTGTTTCAATAGGGGCGATGGCAGCGGAGACCGGCAGCGCCCCGCCGTGGACCCGCTGCAGTTTTCCTTCCGCCGCCAGCTCGCGCAGGTCGCGGCGAATGGAGTCCTCTGAGACGTTAAACCGTTGGCTCAGCTCCCCGGACATCACCTGTTTTTCCTCCGCAAGAATCTGCAGGATTTGCTGTTTTCGTTGACTGGCGAGCATGAGTTTTCCTTCACGAGTGATCTTGTTTGTGCACGATTATGCATGTTATGGTGCCTGCTGTCATCTTAAAGGGGATATAACATGCAAACTCATGCACCGCACGTCCGCCACATTCGCGAGACGCTGCTCTCTGATAACTGGTACACGCTGAAAAAATATACCTTTGAACTGCAGCGCCGGGACGGACGCTGGCAGGAGCAGAGCCGCGAGGCCTACGATCGCGGCAACGGCGCGGTCATTTTACTCTACAACCGGGAAAAGCGAACGGTGGTCCTGACTCGTCAGTTCCGTTTTCCGGTGTTTACTCACGGTCACGACGGATATCTCATTGAAGCGGCGGCCGGGCTGTTGGATAACGCCTCGCCGGAGGCGAGGATCGTTGCCGAAGCGGAAGAGGAGACCGGCTTTCGGGTGACGCGCATCGAGCCCGTCTTCACCGTCTTTATGAGCCCCGGATCTGTCACCGAAAAACTCTACTTTTTTATCGCCGAATATCAGGCCGATGACCGGCAGGGAGAGGGCGGCGGGCTGGCGGCGGAAGGTGAGGACATTGAAGTGCTGGAGTGGCCGCTGGCGCGGGCGCTGCAGGCCATTCGCGATGGCGAGATCATGGATGCCAAAACCATTATCCTGCTGCAGCACCTTGCGCTGAATGCCGACTCGCTCCTCGCCGGCTGAGCGGCAAGGAGCGGGGGGGTTAACGCAGCTCGCGGGCAATGGCGCTGTACATCAGCGCCGCTTCCAACGGCTGGGCGTTAAAGGAGGGTTCCGCCTGCGGCCAGGTCGACCACTGGACGATCACCAGGTGTTCCGCGCGGTTCACCATGATCACCTGGCCGTAGATCCCCAGCGCCCACAGCGAGTCCTTCAGCCCTTCCTGCGGCGTCGGCTGGACGTTTTGCGCATTCGCCGGAATGGCGTTATTCCACCACTGATAGCCGTAGATACCTTGCGGATGCGCCGCCGAGACCGAGTTCAGCGCTGTGGTCCAGCTTGCGGCCTGATCGAACCAGCCCGCCGGCACCAGCTGTTTGCCGTTGCTTAACCGACCATCGCGGGCGACGAATTCGCCGAAGCGGCCCCAGTCTTCGAGGGTGGCGTTAAAGCCGTGGGCGCCAACATCATGCTTCCCTTGCTGATAAGCATGCCATACGCCGTCGTGGGCCATCCCGACGGGTTGCCACAGCGACTGCTCAAGCCAGGCGGCCAGCGGCATACCGGTGGCGCGCTCCAGGATATCGCCCAACAGCCAGGCGCCGCCGGAAGAGTAGGACCACTGCTCGCCCGCAGGATGTTTGCGTGACAGGCCGGTGACGATCTTGCGCACGCAGGCATAGGCGCCGGGCTGCGCCTCGCACTGGGTCAGGCGGGCGAAGTGCGACTGCGGGTCGGTGTAGTCTTCATTCCATTCCACACCGCTGGTGTGCTGAATTAACTGCTTCAGCGTCACGCCGTCCCAGGCGGTGCCTTTCAGTTCGGGCTCATAAACGGTAATCAGATCATCGAGGGAGTGGATCTTACCCTGCTGAATGGCGATACCCACCAGCGTCGAGACCACCGATTTTCCCACCGAGCGTGAGGTCCACAGGGTGGTATCGGTGTTGCCGTCGCCAAGATATTTCCAGGCGACTTTGCCGTCTTTTAGCACCAGCATACCGCTGACGTTCTCGCGCTTCAGGTAATCCTGCAGGGTCCAGGTATGGCCGTTAAGGGTATAGCGGGCATCGGTCAATTGTTTTTCAGCGCGTTCCAGCGGCACTGAGGCGCCGTGGCGGAAGACATCCCCGGCATAGTTGCGATAGTCATTGCGAAAGCCAATCACGCGTGAAGTCTGATCCCAGCTGAGCATGTCTTTGGCCGCGGGTAGCGTTTGATCGTAAGGCGTTGGGCAGACATCCAGCGTCAGGCCGCCGCAGTTTTGCGCCATTGCCGCCACCGGCAGCGCCGCCAGGATTAACGCCAGGGCCAGTGGTTTTCTTATCATCTTCCTTTCCTCGTTTGCCATAGATTCGCTGCGCAGTATATAAATCGGCGCGCGCCGGCTAAAATCAGCCCAGGGGGGATTTTCCCCCGTAAGGGAGAGAAGGATGAAAACCCTGCAATATTCTTTCGCGCAAATTGAAGCATTCGCCACCATCGCCGAGACCGGCAGCCTGTCGCGGGCGGCCATTCGGTTAGGTAAAGACCGAACCACGCTGCGCGATCTGCTGGACTATCTGGAAGACGCGCTGGGTTACCATCTGTTCCGCCGCGAAGGGCGTACCCTGATCTTAACCGCCGAAGGCGAGCAGCTTTTTCGTCAGGCGCATCTGCTGTTGCGCCAGGCGCAGGCTTTCGAGTCTTTTGCGCAAACGCTGCCGCAAACCACCGGACAGGCGCTGCGTCTGGTGTACGATCCCTTTATCCCACGTGATTTTCTCTGCGCGCTGGCCGATACGCTGGCCCGGCGGCAGATCCGCCTGAGCTGCTGGAGCGCCTCGCGGCGCGAAGCCGAGCAGGCGCTGAGCGATGGCGTGGCGGATATGGCGCTGTGCCAGGCTAACAACCGCACGCTGGGGAGCGAAATGGAGTGGCGGGCGCTCGGCACCGTGGATCTGCGTTTCTACGCGGCGGACAGCCTGTTCCACGACGCTCCGCGGCCGCTGACGCTATTGAATCTTTCGTTGACGCCGCAGTTAGTGATGCACCGGCGCAGTGACGATCAGATTGCCCGCCGGCTGCAGATCTCCGGCCATACGCTGTATATGAACGAAATTACTCTGCTGCGCCATGCGCTGGAGCAGGGGAGGGGCTGGGGGTTTTTACCGGACCATTTGCGGCCAGGCGAGTGGCAGGGAGTCAGTGAAATCGCGACGGAGGTCGGCAGTCAGGGGCTGAACGTCACCATGGTGATGCTCTGGCTGCCCGGAATGAATAAGCACCGGATGCTTAGCGACATCGTGGACGAGGCGCCGGAGCTTTGGCGGCGCGGATAACAAAACGCCCCGGAGCCGAAGACCCCGGGGCGCTTGCCATACAACTTGCTATCGGCGATTACGCGCGAACGAAGTCGATGTGAGTCAGTTTCGGCTTGAACGCGTGGCGCTGAACAGCCTGAACTTTGACTTTTTCTTCTTTGCCATCAACCACGACGGTCAGAACTTCGCCGTAAAACTCAGCTTTGTCCTGCATGTTCCATACTTTGTCGTGGTCCAGTTCGATAGCAACCGGAGCAGCTTCGCCACCGTAGATGATTGCCGGGAACTTGTTAGCTGCGCGCAGGCGGCGGCTCGCACCCTTACCCTGCTCTTTACGTACTTCTGCGTTGATAGTAAACATTGATGTCTCTCTATATATAAAGCCTGCTACAGGCGACCCAGCAACAGGCGGATTATCTGCTTTGCGAATGCAAAAGCGGGCGGCATTATAGCCGCCAAACGACACCCGGGCAATCAAAACCTCAGCTTTCGGGTGATTAACGCAGCTCGTTGGCGCGGCGAAAACGCCCCTGATAATCGAACACTTTTTCCCGCACCTGCCAGTACTGGCCTTTCATGCGGGCGACGACAAAGTCCGGATGGCGCAGCAGCGCCTGCTGGGCCACGATATCCGCCGGCGTTATCCAGCGCAGCGGCACCCCGGGGGTGCGGGTATGCGGGCGAATAAATAGTTGTTCGAAGGCGGTGCGCTGGGCGGGCGTCTGCAGACGGAAGCGCTCACTGACGTCAGCGCCGTCTTCATCGTAGTAGGTGATTTTCAGCCACGGGCCTTTCTCGTCGCCGCCGTGCTGCAGGGCCATGCCGCTGCAGCGTAGCACCAGCGCGTCCTTCAGCTTCAGCGCCGCCTTCAGCATATCGTCCGGGTCAACCAGAATGGTGTCGCACTCCCGGCAGCGGCGGGCGGCGATATCGTTTTCCGCGTTGCACTGCGGACAGTTTTTGAAGCGAAAGCGGAAGTCGCACTGTTCGCGGTGGCCGTCGTCATCTTCGAACCACCCCTGGCAGCGGCGGCCAAAGTGTTCAATCAAGGTGCCGTCGGCGGTGGTTTTGCCCCAGAAGGTATTGGCGAAGCCGCAGGCCGGGCAGAAGACCTGGACCGGCACGTTGTCGCTTTTACCCTTCGGCGTTCCCACTTCCGGGGCGTACAGGTCGTGCGGGTTGCCGGCGTAGTCGAGGATCAGGCAGTCGGTTTTTCCCGGCGCCAGGCGCAGGCCGCGGCCAACGATCTGTTGGTAAAGACTCACCGACTCGGTGGGGCGGAGGATGGCGATCAGGTCGACGTGCGGGGCGTCGAAGCCGGTGGTCAGCACCGCGACGTTCACCAGATAGCGATACTTCTGCGCTTTAAACGCCTCGATGATGCGATCCCGTTCCGGACCCGGGGTTTCCCCGGTGATCAGCGCCGCCTGGCCTGCCGGCAGCAGGCCGGTCACTTCCCGGGCGTGCTCCACGGTGGCGGCGAAGATCATCACCCCTTTGCGGCTTTCGGCGAACTCCACGATCTGGCTGACGATATGTGGGGTGATACGCTGCTGTTTTTTCAGCTCATGGTTAAGATCGGCTTCGCTGAACAGGCCGTTGCTTTGCGCCTGCAGGCGACTGAAGTCGTACTGCACCACCGGCATATCGAGGCGCTCCGGCGGCGTCAGGTAGCCGTGCTTAATCATATAGCGCAGCGGTAGCTCATAGATGCAGTCGCGGAACAGGGCCTTTTCATCGCCGCGCACCATCCCGTGGTAGTGGAACTGATAGATCCAGCCCTTGCCAAGGCGGAACGGAGTGGCCGTCAGGCCGAGCAGCCGGATCTGCGGATTGACCTGCCGCAGGTGACCGATGATCTGCTGATACTGGCTGTCGTCATCATCGCTGATGCGGTGGCATTCATCGACGATGAGTAGCGAAAATTCGCTGCGAAACTGGTCGAGATTGCGCGCCACCGACTGTACGCTGCCGAACACCACTTTGCCGTGGCTCTCTTTTCGCTGCAGACCGGCGGCAAAGATATCCGCCTCAAGGCCAAGGGCGCAGTATTTGGCATGATTCTGCGCCACCAGCTCTTTGACGTGGGCCAGCACCAGCACGCGGCCGCGGGCCAGGCGGGCAAGCTCGGCGATCACCAGGCTTTTGCCCGCGCCGGTGGGCAGGACAATCGCCGCCGGCTCGGTATGGCGACGGAACCAGGCGAGGGTGGCATCGACGGCTTCTTGTTGGTAAGGACGTAATGTAAAAGTCATGAATTCACGGGGCTAATTAACTCGCGAATAGTATGCCATGAATCTTTTCCCTTGAGTGGTGTTAAGAGCCCGTTATACTAGCCAGTGAAATTCTTCTTTTTCGGGCGATTTGCCCGCTCCAGCACTTTGACAGGCTAAAAAAATCTCATGCGACTTGATAAGTTTATCGCTCAGCAGCTTGGCGTCAGCCGGGCTATTGCCGGGCGTGAAATCCGCGGCAGCCGCGTTACCGTGGACGGCGACATTGTAAAAGATGCTTCCTTTAAGCTTCAGCCGGAGCACGAGGTGGAGTATGACGGGAACACGCTGACCCAGCAGAACGGCCCGCGCTATTTTATGCTCAACAAGCCGCAAGGGTACGTCTGTTCCACCGACGATCCCGATCATCCGACTATCCTTTATTTCCTCGACGAGCCGGTGGCGCATAAGCTGCACGCCGCCGGACGGCTGGATATCGACACCACCGGACTGGTGCTGATGACCGATGACGGCCAGTGGTCGCACCGCATTACCTCGCCACGCCACCATTGTGAAAAAACCTATCTGGTGGCGCTGGAAAGCCCGCTGGCGGAAGGGACCGCGGAGCTGTTCGCCAAAGGGGTCCAGCTGCATAACGAAAAAGATCTCACCAAACCGGCGGTGCTGGAAGTGATCACTCCGACCGAAGTGCGCCTCACCATCAGCGAAGGCCGCTACCATCAGGTGAAACGCATGTTCGCCGCCGTGGGTAACCACGTGGTTGGCCTGCATCGGGAACGCATCGGCGACATCCAGCTGGATGAATCGCTGGCGCCGGGTGAATATCGTCCGCTGACGGAAGCGGAAATCGCCAGCGTGGGCGCCCCGCAGCCACGGAGTAAAACGTGACGCTGAAGCAGAATTCTTCACTGGGGATTGTGTTTATCCTTGGCCTGCTGGCCATGCTGATGCCGCTGTCGATCGATATGTACCTCCCGGCCCTGCCGGTGATCGCTGCCCAGTACCACGTGCCGGACGGCAGCGCGCAGATGACCCTCAGCACCTATATCCTCGGCTTTGCGTTGGGTCAGCTGCTGTACGGTCCGATGGCTGACAGCCTCGGCCGCAAGCCGGTGATCCTCGGCGGAACGCTGGTCTTCGCGGCGGCGGCGGTGGCCTGCGCCCTGTCGCAGACCATCGAGATGCTGATCGCCATGCGCTTCTTCCACGGTCTGGCGGCCGCGGCGGCCAGCGTGGTGATTAACGCCCTGATGCGCGACATCTATCCGAAAGATGAGTTTTCGCGGATGATGTCGTTTGTCATGCTGGTGACGACCATTGCGCCGCTGGTGGCGCCGATGGTCGGCGGGGCGGTGCTGGTCTGGTTCAGCTGGCATGCTATTTTCTGGATCCTCGCCCTGGTGGCCCTGCTGGCCTCGCTGATGATCGGCCTGTTTATCCGCGAAACGCTACCGGCTGAAAGGCGTCAGCCGTTCCACCTGCGCACCACGCTGGGTAACTTTGCCACCCTGTTCCGCCATAAGCGGGTCCTGAGCTATATGCTGGCGAGCGGCTTTAGCTTCGCGGGCATGTTCTCTTTCCTTAGCGCCGGGCCTTTCGTCTATATCAATATTAACCACGTTGCGCCTCAGCACTTTGGCTACTATTTTGCGCTGAACATTGTCTTTTTGTTCCTGATGACCATGTTCAACAGCCGGTTTGTGCGGCGAGTCGGGGCGTTGCGCATGTTCCGCGCCGGGCTGTGGATCCAGTTTGCCATGGCGGTATGGATGGTGGTTTGCGCGCTGCTCGACGTCGGTTTCTGGTCGCTGGTGATCGGCGTGGCGGCCTTCGTTGGCTGCGTATCGATGGTGTCGTCTAACGCTATGGCGGTGATCCTCGATGAGTTTCCGCATATGGCGGGCACCGCTTCGTCGCTGGCGGGGACTTTCCGCTTTGGTATCGGGGCGATTATCGGCGCGCTGCTGTCGATGGCGACCTTTACCACCGCCTGGCCGATGCTGATCTCTATCGCCTTCTGCGCCACCAGCTCTATTTTCTTCTCGCTTTACGCTTCCCGCCGGCGAAAAATCGCACGCTAGGTCACATTTTCAGGGGCGAAATCGCCCCTTTCTTGATGCATGTCAACCGCAATGGGCTTCAGGGTTCTGTGATTTGTTTCCTTTATGTAAAATCAATTAGTGTAAAAAGTCGCATTGTTGCGATAAAAAAGTTGTTTTGGATCACAGAAACGGGTACATATAGCGCCAATCGGCTTGCCGGGTTAAAAAATAACACGCTGGAATATAAGCGCTTAACCCTGGTCCGACGCGGCTGTAAACGTTTTCTGCGTCTGAGCAGGACTATTTGTCAACAGTGTGTTAATATTGATGTAAATTTATTGTGAAGCCTTTTGCTTCCGGGGAAACCACGTGAATACACAACAACTCTCTATCGTACACCGTCTGCCGCAGAGCTATCGCTGGCTGGCCGGTTTTGCGGGTTCCAGAGTTGAACCGATTCCGCAAAACGGCGCGCAGAACGAAAACAGTCTCGTCGCCCTGAAACTGCTGAGTCCGGACGGTGAAAAAGCCTGGCCGGTGATGCATAAGCTCAGCCAGGCGTTAAGCGACATCGAAGTCGACTGTTCCGTTCTTGAGTGCGAAGGCGAACCCTGCCTGTTCGTTAATCTGCAGGATGAGTTTGCCGCCACCTGTCGTCTGAAAAATTTTGGCGTGGCGATCGCCGAGCCCTTCTCCGGCAATAACCCTTTCTGACCGTCAGCTTAGCGCCAGCAGCTGGCGGGTATACTCATGCCGGGGCGCGCTGAAGACGGACTGGCACTCGCCCTGTTCAACCACCACTCCCTGCCGCAGCACCATCACCTGGTGACACAGCGCGCGCACCACGCCTAAATCATGGCTGATAAAAATATAGGCCAGCTGATGCTTCAGCTGTAATGCTTTCAACAGATTCAGGATCTGCGCCTGAACGGTTTTATCCAGCGAGGAAGTCGGCTCGTCGAGGACGATCAGCTGCGGCTTGACGATTAACGCTCTGGCGATGGCGATACGCTGGCGCTGGCCGCCGGAGAATGCCGCCGGGTAGCGCTGGCGGCTGGCCGGATCGAGCCCGACCTCCTGCATGGCAAAAATTACCGCCTGTTCGCGTTCGACTGCCGTCAGCGTCTGCTGGTGGACGCGCAATCCTTCTTCAATAATCTGCTGCGCCGTCAGGCGCGGATTGAGCGACGAGTTCGGATCCTGAAAAACCACCTGCATCTGCCGGCGCAGCGGCAGCAGCTGTCGACGGTTACGCCCCTGAATCGGCTGACCGGTAAAGGTTATCCTGCCCTCGGATGAGATCAGGCGCAGCAGCGCCAGACCGGTGGTGCTTTTCCCCGATCCCGATTCGCCCACCAGCCCCAGCGTCTCGCCGGCGCGTAGCTGAAAACTGAGGCTGTTGACCACCCGATGGTGATCGACAACCCGGCGCAGGATCCCTTTGCGAACAGGAAATGCCACGTTTAAATCGTCCACCTGCAGCAGCACCGGGGCATCGACGGCCAACGGCACCGGCTCACCGTCCGGTTCGCTATCCAGCAGGCGTTGGGTGTAGGGATGAGCCGGCGCGCTGAACAGCGCCCGACAGTGATTGTGCTCCACGCAGCGGCCGTTCTGCATTACCGCCACCCGGTCAGCCAGCTGGCGGACGATGCTCAGGTTATGGGTAATAAACAGCATCCCCATGTTCAGCTCCCGCTTCAGCTCGCGCAGCAGCTGCAGAATTTGCGCCTGCACTGACACATCGAGGGCGGTGGTCGGCTCGTCGGCGATCAGCAGCTCAGGGCGCGTCAGCAGCGCCATGGCGATCATCACCCGCTGGCGCTCGCCGCCGGAGAGCTGGTGCGGATAGTCCGCCAGCCGCCGCGGCGCCTGTCGGATCCCGACGCGCTCCAGACAGTCTAGGATCTCCCCGCGCGCCGCCTCTTTGCGCATTCCCCGGTGTAACGACAGCACCTCGTAGAGCTGTTTTTCCAGGGTATGAAGGGGATTGAGCGACACCATCGGCTCCTGAAAGATCATCGCGATCCGGTTGCCGCGCACGCCGCGCAGGGTCGTCTCATCCGCATGCAGCAGCGACTGGCCATGAAAACGGATATCGCCGCTGGGGTAGCTGGCCGGCGGGGTAGGGAGCAGCCGCAGCACCGACAGGGCGGAGATGCTCTTACCGGAGCCGGATTCACCCACCAGGGCCAGCGTTTCGCCGACCGCCACCTCGAGCGACAGATTATGCACGACGGTCTGCGTCTCGCCCTGCTGGCGAAAGGCGATAGAGAGATTGTCGATAGCTAACAGCGGGTGGGTCATATTACACCGCCTTACTGGGGTCAAAGGCGTCGCGAACCGCTTCACCGATGAAAATCAGCAGCGTCAGCAGCACGGCGACGGAAAGAAACGCGGCAATACCCAGCCAGGGCGCCTGCAGGTTGTTTTTGCCCTGCAGGAGCAGCTCGCCGAGTGAGGGCGAGCCAAGCGGCAGGCCGAAGCCGAGAAAATCCAGCGACGTCAGGGTGGTAATAGAGCTGCAGAGAATAAAAGGCAGGAAGGTAAGGGTCGCCACCATCGCGTTGGGCAGCATATGCCGCAGGATGATCTGCCGGTCGCTGACCCCTAACGCCTGCGCCGCCCGGATGTAGTCGTAGTTGCGGGTGCGGAGAAATTCAGCGCGCACCACGCCCACCAGCGTCATCCAGCCAAACAGGACGGTGATCGCCAACAGCCACCAGAAGCCCGGCTGCACCACGCTGGAGAGCAGAATGATCAGAAACAGCGTCGGCATGCCGGACCAGACTTCGATAAAACGCTGCCCCCAGAGGTCGATTTTACCGCCGTAATAACCCTGGATCGCCCCGGCCAGCACCCCCAGCACGCTGGAGAACAGCGTCAGCAGCAGGCCAAAGAGTACCGAGATGCGCGTCCCATAGAGGATCCGCGCCAGCACATCGCCGCCGTTGGCGTCGGTGCCGAGCCAGTTGCTGGCTGAGGGCGGCGAGGGAAAAGGAACCGTGCTGGCAAAATTGATCGTCGTCGCGCCGAAGCGCACCGGCGGCCAAAGCGCCCAGCCGTGGCTGGCCAGCTGGTGCTGCAGCCACGGATCCTTATAGTCAGCGGCGGTGGCGAATGCGCCGCCGAAGGTCTGCTCGGTGTAGTTTTTTAATACCGGGACGTACAGCTGGCCCCGGTACTGCACCAGCAGCGGCCGATCGTTGGCCAGCAGCTCAGCCCCCAGGCTGCAGAGGAAGAGAATTAAAAACAGCCACAGCGACCAGTAACCGCGACGGTTGTGGCGAAAGCGCGCCCAGCGGGCCTGATTAACGGGACTGAAGAACGACATTAGCGGCCCTCAAAATCAATACGCGGGTCGACCAGCGTATAGCTGATATCGCTGACGATATTAAGCAGCAGGCCGATCAGGGTGAAAATATAGAGCGTCCCGAACATCACCGGATAGTCGCGGGAGACCGTCGCTTCATAGCCCAGCAGCCCCAGACCATTCAACGAGAACATCACTTCGATCAGCAGCGAGCCGGTAAAGAACATACTGATAAAGGTGGCTGGGAAACCAGCGATCACCAGCAGCATGGCGTTGCGGAACACGTGTCCCCAGAGGATCTGTTTCTCCCCGACCCCTTTGGCGCGGGCGGTAACCACATACTGTTTGCGGATCTCGTCGAGGAAGCTGTTTTTGGTCAGCATGGTCAGGGCGGCGAAGCCGCCGATCACCGTCGCCAGCACCGGCAGGGTGATGTGCCACAGATAGTCGAGGATCTTTTCATACCACGGCAGGGTGTCGAAGTTTGGCGAGACCAGACCGCGCAGCGGGAAGAGGTCGAAATAGCTGCCGCCGGCAAAAATCACGATCAGCAGGATGGCGAACAGAAAGGCGGGGATCGCATAGCCAATGATAATCAGCGTACTGCTCCAGATGTCAAAGCGGCTGCCGTTGCTGACGGCTTTGCGGATGCCCAGCGGAATGGAGACCAGATAGATGATCAGCGTGCTCCACAGCCCGAGGCTCACCGAGACCGGCAGGCTGTCT
Organism: Klebsiella sp. PCX; assembly: GCF_021869705.1. Classification (NCBI taxonomy): domain Bacteria; kingdom Pseudomonadati; phylum Pseudomonadota; class Gammaproteobacteria; order Enterobacterales; family Enterobacteriaceae; genus Klebsiella; species Klebsiella sp. PCX. Next base: position 3,583,146 of record NZ_CP091527.1, on the reverse strand, counting down.
TTAATCAGCTGCAGCACGGAGGCGCTGCGAAACAGGCTGTCGCCAAAATCAAAGCGCAGATAATCGCCCAGCATCTTCAGGTAGCGCTCGTGCAGCGGTTTGTCGAAGCCGTAGCGGTGGGTGATCTCGGCGATGACTTCCGGATCGAGGCCGCGCCCGCCGCGATAGTGCCCCTCGCTGATATTGCCGGCGCCGGTGCGGGCATGGCTGGCGCCCATCCCGCCGTCGCCGGCGCCTGGCATTCCGCCGTGCTGACCAAATTCGATGGCGGCGATGGCCTGGTCGACCGGGCCGCCGGGGGCGATCTGCACAATAAAAAAGTTAATGGTGATGATGGCCCACAGGGTGGGGATCACTAACAGCAAACGGCGGATCAGGTAACTGCCCATGGTATGTCCTTAGCGTCTGTCCGCGGGGAGGGTGGCCGCTTTGTTCACGTCATACCACCAGGTATCAAGGCCGGACGAATAAATGGGGCGGGTTTTCGGGAACGAGAATTTATTCCACCACGCGGTGCGGTCCTGCGCCATATACCACATCGGCAACATATAGTGGTTCCAGGTGAGGACGCGGTCCAGCGCCCGGCCGAGCGGGATCAGCTTCTGCTTATTACCCTGCCACTGCAGGATCTGCGCAATCAGTTTATCTACCACCGGACTCTGCACCCCCGGCGCGTTGTAGCTGGAGTGAATATAGTCTGACGCCCAGGATATTTGCAGGTCGGTCCCCGGCCAGGGCATGGCACGCCACAGGCTTGGCATCATGTCGTAATCGCGGCTGCGGCGGCGGTTGCTGTACTGCGAGTTATCCACCTGACGAATATCCATGACGATCCCCAGGCGCTGCAGGTTGTGCTGGAACGGCAGCACCCAGCGGTCATTGCTTCCGGCCGGCATCAGCAGCTCAAAGCGCAGCGGCTTACCGGTGGCGGCGTTAACCCGGCGCTGGTTCTTCACCGTCCAGCCTGCCGCGTTGAGCAGGGCGTCGGCTTTGAGTAAGTTGGCGCGGTCAAAGCCATCGCCGCGGGAGACCGGCGGCTGGTAAACCTGGCTGAAGAGCTCGGGGGGCAGTTCGTTTTTCATCGGCGTCAGCAGGGCCAGTTCGGCCGCGTCGGGCAGGCTGCGGGCGGCATATTCGGTGTTCTGGAAATAGCTATTGGCGCGCTGATAGGCGCTGTAGAACAGCGCTTTGTTCATCCATTCAAAATCAAACGCCAGGGTAATGGCCTCCCGCACCCGGCGATCGGCGAATACCGGGCGCTGGATATTGAACGCCAGCCACTGGGTATCCTGCGCCGAGGTGTTGGCATACTCCTCTTTGATGATATAGCCGCGGCTGAAGTTGCGGCCAACGTAGCGGGTAGCCCAGTTTTTGGCGACCGTCTCTTCCCGGCGGTCAACGGCCCCGGCTTTAAAGGCTTCAAAAGCGACGTTGTCGTCAAGATAATAGTCATAGCGCAGCGTATCGAAGTTCCAGCGACCGCGGTTGACCGGCAGGTCGGCCGCCCAGTAGTCGGCGACCCGGGAATAGGTAATATACTGTCCCATCCGCCAGGCGCTGATGCGATAGGGTCCGCTGGCCAGCGGTGGCTTTGACAGCGGGTCGCTAAGTTTGTGATGGCGCCAGAACGCCTCGGGCATCACCGGTAGGCTCAGCAGGCTCAGCATATTCTCTTTACCGGGCTGGCCGAGGTCGATACGCACAGTCAACGGCGCGATGGCCTTCACGGTGGTGCCTTTATAAAAGAGGCGGAACTGCGGCACCCCTTCGGTCATAAACTTCTTGAAGGTAAAAGCGACATCCTGGGCGGTGATTGGCGTGCCGTCGTGAAAACGGGCGCGGGGGTTGAGAGCGATCTCCATCCATGAATAGTCCCCGGCGTAGCGCGCCCGCTCGGCAATCAGCGGATAATAGCTCCCGGGCTCATCATCCGAAGTGGTGAACAGGGGATCGTAGAGCGCCTCAGTTCGTACCGCGGGATTGCCGCGCAGCGCATAGCGGTTGAAGTTGTCGAAGGTGCCGATTGCCGCCAGGGTGAGGGTACCGCCTTTCGGCGCCTGTGGATTGACATAATCAAAATGGCTGAAACCGGCGGCGTACTTGGGCTCGCCGATAATCGCGAAGGCGACGCTTTCCTGAATGGATTGCGCGTTAGCGCTCAGGCTAAACAGAGCAAGCAGAAGCAGAAAAAGTCGCGCATACATAGGCGGCAGAATACCCCGTCATAGCCGGCCCCCATGGCCGACTTCTGTTCCCGCATCATAAGTGAGACTTAACGCGTTGTGAAATAGTTCGCGGGTTCATCGTGCGCGGCCACCAGCGCCGCCAGCGACAGCGGCCGGCTGATCCAGTACCCCTGCAGGAAATGAACCCCCTGAGCGCGGAGCCACTCCGCCTGCTCCTGGGTCTCCACCCCTTCGGCGATGGTCATTAATTTCAGCCGGCGGCTGAGGGTCAGCACCGCATCCAGCACCGGCGAGGTAACAGTTTCTGTGCCAATCGCCTGCACAAAGCCGCGATCGATCTTCAGATAGTCGAAGTTATAGCGCTCAAGATAGATCAGCGCGCTATGCCCGGTGCCAAAATCATCAATCGCGATTTCAAAACCGTGCTGGTGGAGCCAGGCGAAGTTAGCCATCGATTTTTCTTTATCAATCATCGCCCGCTCGGTCACCTCCAGCACCACGTGAAAATGGCCGGCGGGCAGCGCGGCGGCGAAGCGCAGCATATCGTCGCGGAAGCTGTCGGCCTGCAGATGGGCAGGGGATATATTCAGCCCCAGCTTGACGCCGCGCGGCAGAATACGCTTCAACACCGCAGCATCGCGGGCGATCAGCGCCAGCAGGTGATCGGTCAGCGGCACGATCATCTGCTGGGTTTCCGCGAGGTTAATAAAGATGTCAGGCGGGATTTCGCCCACCACCGGATGGCGCCAGCGCATCAGGACCTCCACGCCCGTGATCCGCAAGGTCTGAGCATTCACCACCGGCTGATAGACGATGTAGAACTGGTTGTTTTTGATCCCCAGGAGAATGGATTTTCGCGGATCGGATTTGATCGTCAGCACGTAATAGCAGAGTAGCCCCGCCAGCAGGCCGCACACCACCCCGAGCAGCAGAGCAAACTGCGTATTTTCCGCCAGCCAGCTGTTGGCATACAGGTAGACCTTCAGCGGTAAACCCTCGATCTGTGTCTGGCGGATCGGCGCGTCATGCAGCGTTTGCGGATCCACCAGCCGGTTACTGAAGGTGGAGATGGCGGTGTGATCGATGGCCAGCGCAATGCCGCTGAAATCATTCTGCCGTGCAGAATAGAGGATATACGGTGTGAGATTGGCGTTAATCGACACGAAAATGCCGCTGTTTTTATCACCAGGTTTTCCTACCCACAACGCCAGCGCCGCGCTCTTCGGCATCATCGGCGTGCCCGGCAAAATGGCCATATCAAGGGGTTTGCGGATATCAATGGCCGGGATCAGCTGGGTGAGGGGGGTATCCATGGCGCCGGTTGCCGAGGAGCAAAAGGCCACGCCGTTTTTGACCAGCAGAAAGGCGCGGACGTTAGGGCTGAAAGCGGCATGGGAGGTGAGCCCGGAGTCAATATTCTCGCAGGGCTGGTCCACCAGCGGCTGCAGGCCGTTGATGGTCTGCCGCAGGTCGTGAAAGTAGCTCTTCAGATAGGTATTAACGTTGTTGATAATGGCGTCGAAACGCTCCGCCCGGTTATGGTAAATCACCATAAACTGAATGCTGCCGGCCAGTAGCGCGACGATAACTCCCACGCACAAGCTGGTTATCCAGGTTTTACGCTGGGGCGAAAAGTAGCGAGTCAGCATAGCTATAGTCTTTCCGTGTTATTGATGCGCAGCAACGGGTTGTCAGTCGTCGTTTTTCTCATTCCCACTTAAAAGACATAGCTTATTTTGCGTCGTTCAGAATCAGGTGGCAAAAAAAAACACTGCCGGGGCAGTGTTTTTTATCCCGCTTCCAGCCAAGGGATAACCGGCGGCGGTAGAGGACAGTTTACGAGCGGCTCAGGACTCGACGCGCTTCGTTGTAGCGCTTTTTCCAGTATGGCTCATCCATGCTGGAGATAGTCACCCCGCTGCTGGTAGAGGCGTGAACAAACTGGTTGTTGCCGAGGTAGATCCCTACATGGCGGCCGGTAGAACCGGCACGGAACAGAACCAGATCGCCAGTACGCAACTGGGTACGGGAAATCGATTTTCCGGTTTCCTGCTGTTCAGAAGTTGAACGCGGCAGTTCCAGACCAAATTGTTCGCGGAAGGTGCGCTGCACGAACGCCGAGCAGTCGATACCTTTGCGGGTGCTGCCGCCGAGGCGGTAACGCACGCCTTTCCAGCTGGCATACTGATCCATTAAACGGGACTTCACGTCCAGGTTACGGACCATCGTTTCAAATTCATCCTGAGAGGCTTGCAGTGATGATAAATCGCCACTACCCACAGCATGCGTCTCAGAATGCATATTCCTGGCGGTACTTGTTGAACTACACGCGGAAAGCAGAACCGCTACTGCAATCGCGGGGGCTACCCGCAAGATGTATCTCAAAATCGGCTGAGATTTGACCATGCTGTTTATTTTCCCTTGTTGTCCTTAACGACAATGTCGTTATAAAAATGCCAAACGTGTTAGAGCCTAAATACCCATCCGCAATGAGACAATTCCTTAAGCTTAAATTTGTGCAGTCACGCACAATTTTATTCACGCCTTGAATTAATGTTGCGGAAAAGGCAAAACGAGAACGAGATTACCCTATCAAACGCCGCATGGCGAGCGGTTTTGCGCGATTTCTTATAAGTATTTTGGTGACAAAAAGTGAATCATCGGGAAAGGCCAAAATAGCGACAATATCGGGCAAAAAACAGACAATTCCTTCATTTGTCACGGGATTAATGTGACAAGAAGATGAACGTGATGTAGAAAAAAAGGACAATTGAAAAAAAGGGACCCAAAAGGTCCCCTTATAGATAATGAGTCTGGCGACTGCCGGAGACATTATTTGGCTGATATTCCACCGGGTAAGTAGCGATCGAAAAAGGCGATCAGTTTATCGCTCAGGGGAGTCATCAATACCCAGGGCGCGCCAATCAGCACGGCGGTCAGCGAGCCGACGGCAATATCGCTGAACCAGTGGGCGCCAATCATCACCCGCGGGAAAGCAAAGACCACAAATATCACCAGCGCCACGGCCAGCGCGCGGCGACCAAAATAGCGCCACATAAAGCTCGCGAAGATCAGCAGCATCATCCCATGATCGCCGGGGAAGCTGTCCTTGGAAGCATCCTTAGTGGGGAAGTTAACGACGTCGCTGACGCGGGTTACATCGCTGAAAAACAGCGACGGGCTGGCGCGCTGAACCGGCATCAGGTGCTGCGCCAGCTGGTTGATGATCACCGCCGCCAGCAGCATCACCAGGCCCATAATGGCGATCTGACGACGGCCTGCCGCCGGCGCCTTGAGCCAGTAGCTAAGCATCAGGCACCCCATAGCCAGCAGCGAGCAGGCGTCGAAGGCGCGATTGTTGATGATCGCCAGCAGCCAGGCGTAAGCGCGGCTGACGCTGACGCCATGGTTAAAGAAATGGAAGATCGCGGAGTCAACAGGCGCCCACGCGCCGTGGTTGGCTGGCAGATACCAGGAGCAAAATAGCGCCACACCCGCGATGTTTAGCAGCAAGATTAAAGGAATTCGGTTTTTCATCATAGCCATTGCGATTTTGTGACAGTCGGCGGCAACCTTAGCCGCCTTAACTTAAACGAAGCCTCAACAATGAGGTCTGGAGCGCATTCCAGTCGGCTTCATTAGCGGAGATAAGCTCGATGCGGCTATCGGGCGGTGCAACGCTGAGGGTCTCGATATGCAGATCCTCACCCTGGCGGTTGATCCGCACCGCCCCTTCGGCAATGCGCAGCACACCTTTGACGCGCGCCACCGGCGCCAGCCGGGCCCACTCCAGCAGGGCGATGGTGTCAAAGACCGTTTCCGCGTCGAAGATCCAACCGCAGGCCTGATAGCCCTGGCCGCTGTTAAGGTGGCGGCGCCAGCGCTGGTGTTCCGCCAGGCTAAGGGCGGCGAGACCGGCTGTTGGGGGATGGCGATGGGCGTGCTCCCCGCTCGCCGGCAGTGGGGCGGTGTTCCGTCGTGGCTCATCAAGCAGGGCGAGGTCGATATTCCCCTGGGTCGCCGACACCTGGCGACGCTCGCCGCCCCAGCGTTGCCACCAGTCGGCAAACGCCTGAGCGCTTTCGGGCGTTTCCCGATCGCTTTTATTGGCCACGATGATATCCGCCGCCGCCAGCTGGTCGCGAAAGTTGTCGTTGTTGACCGCTTTCTCGTCCAGTAGCTGACGCGGATCGAGGATGCACAGGGTCGCGCGCAGATCGATCCAGGGTTCATACACCGCCGCGGTGAGAATATCGAGGATCTGCTTTGGATGGCCAAGTCCGGTAGGTTCGATCAACAGACGATCGGGTTTCCCCTGGCGCAGCAGGGTGTTCAGTCCGACCTGCATCGGCAGGCCATTGACACAGCACATGCAGCCGCCGGGGATCTCTTTGAGCAGGGCGCCGCTGTCGGCCATCAGCGCGCCGTCTATCCCGACTTCGCCAAACTCGTTAACCAGTACGGCCCATTTTTCATCCGCAGGCTTCTGCGCCAGCAGATGAAGAATCGAGGTCGTCTTACCGCTGCCGAGAAAGCCGGTGATCAAATTGGTTCTGGTCACTCTTTTCTCCAGGATAAATGTAATGTTGTAACAGTTATGCCTATCCTGACGAAAAAAGAGGGAAAAGAGAAGTCCTGAGGCGGACAGAAGGGAATTCTGTCCGCATAAGCGCAAATATTGTTAAGAATCGAGCGCGCGGGCAACTGCCTCGCGGGCGCCGTGCATCGCCAGCTGCTGCCAGGCGGCGCGGATCCCGGTCACAAACAGGGCGTTGTGCGGCAGGTCGCGGCCAAATATTTCCTCCAGATCCAGCAGGGCGTCAACACGCTGCTGCTCATCGCTCTGCGCCACCCGCTGCTGGATCTTGTCCACCAGCGGATCGCGCACGTCGATGGCCTGACCGGCATCGTCCGTGCCGCTGACGTAGCGCATCCAGCCGGCCACGCCGAGGGCCAGCAGCGGCCAGCGGCTGCCGCGCTCAAGATGCACGCGAATACCGTCGAGCATGCGCTGGGGTAGCTTCTGGCTGCCGTCCATGGCGATTTGCCAGGTACGGTGTTTGAGCGCCGGGTTGCTGAAGCGCGCGATTAAGCTGTCGGCATAGGCCGCCAGGTCGACGCCGGTAATGGTCAGCGTCGGGGCCTGTTCGTCGAGCATCAGCTGGCGGGCGGCGCGGCGGAAGACCTCATCCTGCATGCAGTCGCTAACGTGCGCATGACCTGCCAGATAGCCAAGCCAGGCGAGGAAAGAGTGGCTGCCGTTGAGCATCCGCAGCTTCATCTGCTCCCAGGGCAGCACGTCGTCGGTCATCTGCACGCCTGCCGTCTCCCAGGCGGGGCGCCCGGCGACAAAGTGGTCTTCGACTACCCACTGAATGAAGGGTTCGCAGCTGATGGCGCAGGGATCTTCCACTCCCAGCACGGCGGCGATTTCTGCCAGCGACTCGGCGGTGGCGGCGGGAACAATGCGATCCACCATGGTGCCCGGGAAGCTAACGTTGTCGGCGATCCAGCTCGCCAGCGCCGGACTGCGTTTTTCCGCCATGCCGAGGACGGCATTTTTCACCACGTGGCCGTTATCGGGAATGTTATCGCAGGAGAGCACGGTAAAGGGCGGCAGGCCGCGTTCCCGGCGGCGGGCCAGCGCTTCAACTAAAATACCGGGAGCCGACTGCGGGAGCGTCGGATTTTCCAGATCGTGAACGATGCGCGGATGCGTCGGATCCAGCTTGCCGGTCGCCGGATCGATGCAATAGCCTTTTTCCGTGATGGTCAGCGAGACAATCGCCACCTGCGGCTCGCAAAATTTCTCGATAATCGCCGCCAGCGAATCGAGCCTGGCGTTCAGGCATTCGTGCACTGCGCCGATAATAATGGGCTGATTACCGTCGGCGCCTTTTTCCAGTACGGTAAACAGGTGGTCCTGTTCGCGCAGCTGGCTCATCAGCGTATCGCCGCTGAACAGACTGATTTCGCAGATCCCCCAGTCGCCGCCGATGTTATTCAGCACGCGATCGGTCAGCAGCGCCTGGTGCGCGCGATGAAACGCGCCAAAGCCGAAATGGACAATACGCGAGCGGAGCTGGCTGCGATCGTACTGAGGACGTTGCACGTTTTCCGGTAGCGTAGCGGTTGCAATTGTTGTCATTCTTCACACACCTGTTTAACTGCTTATTAACATTGCCAGTCTAAAGTTATATGACAGGAAATTAAATTGGTAAGCCGAAATTATCCGCTGACTGTGAGCTGGATCAATCAATGCACCGGCACTGTTTGCAGCCTGCTGAGAAACATGTATGGTAGTCGTCATTAGTGTCGCCATTATTGGTATAACAACTTTTGTGAGGGCATAGCGATGGAGCAAACCTGGCGGTGGTATGGGCCGAACGATCCGGTATCGCTTGATGATGTACGGCAGGCAGGGGCGACCGGGGTCGTCACTGCGCTGCACCATATTGCAAACGGTCAGGTCTGGCCGGTCGACGAGATTAAAGAGCGTCAGGCGCTGTTAGCGGCGAAAGGGCTGACCTGGTCGGTGGTCGAAAGCATTCCGGTGCACGAGGATATTAAAACCCACAGCGGGCAGTATACGACCTGGATTGCCAACTATCAGCAGAGCATCCGCAACCTCGCGGCCTGCGGCATCGATACCGTATGCTACAACTTTATGCCGATCCTCGACTGGACGCGCACCGATCTGGAATATGAGCTGCCGGACGGCTCCCGGGCGCTGCGTTTCGATCAGATCGCCTTCGCCGCCTTTGAACTGCATATCCTCAAACGCCCGGGGGCGGAAGCGGATTACAGCGAAGAAGAGCAGCGCCAGGCCGAGGCGTATTACAAGGCGATGAGCGAAGCGGACATTGAGAAACTGACCCGCAATATCATCGCCGGCCTGCCGGGGGCGGAAGAGGGTTACACCCTCGACCAGTTCCGCGCGCGTCTGGCGGAATATGACCACATCGATAAAGCGCAGCTGCGCGAAAATATGGCCTATTTCCTGCGGGCCATCGTGCCGGTGTGCGAAGAGGTGGGGATCCGTCTGGCTGTGCATCCGGACGATCCGCCGCGGCCGATCCTTGGCCTGCCGCGTATCGTCTCGACCATTGAAGATATGCAGTGGCTGAAAGAGACAGTGGACAGCATTAATAATGGCTTTACCATGTGCACCGGATCCTATGGCGTCCGCGCCGATAACGATCTGGTGAAGATGGTGGAGACCTTTGGCGATCGTATCCACTTTACCCATCTGCGCTCCACCTGCCGTGAAGCGAACCCGAAAACCTTCCACGAGGCGGCGCACCTTAGCGGCGACGTTAATATGGTGGCGGTGGTGGATGCGATTCTGCGTGAAGAGCAGCGGCGTAAGCAGGCCGGCGATCTGCGCCCGATCCCCTTCCGTCCGGATCATGGTCATCAGATGCTCGACGATCTGCGCAAGAAAACCAACCCAGGCTATTCGGCGATTGGCCGTCTCAAGGGGATGGCGGAAGTACGCGGCGTGGAGCTGGCGCTGAAGATGACCAAATACCCTGAACTGCTGTAATCGCGGCAATGGGGATAATAAAAAGGACAGCCAGCGGCTGTCCTTTTTTATGTCAACTCGTCACGGAAGATTAATCCGCGCGGCCCATATAGCGGCACTCTTCGATATGAATGCGGATTTTCTCACCGGTGGTCAGGTATTCCGGCACCTGAATCACCAGGCCAGTGCTCATGGTGGCGGGCTTGGTGCGGGAGCTGGCGGATGCCCCTTTAATCCCCGGCGCGGTTTCGATAATTTCCAGGTCCACGGTCTGCGGCAGCTCAAGCGCCAGCAGCTGCCCATCCCAGGTCAGCACCTGCATATCCGGCATGCCGCCTTCCGGAATAAACTGCAGCTCTTCTTCGATCTGCTCTTTTGTGAAGGTGTAAGGGGTGTAGTCTTCTTTATCCATGAACACGTATTCGTTGCCATCGACATAAGAGAAGTCAACGAAACGGCGGGTCAGGGTCACGGTATCGACGATATCGTCGCCTTTGAAGCGCTCTTCTACTTTCAGGCCGGTACGCACATCGGAGAAGCGCATTTTATACAGTGTCGCAGCACCGCGGGCGCTGGGTGACTGAATATCGATATTTTTCACAATCAGCAGCTTGCCGTTGTAATTCAGCACCATACCTTTTTTAATTTCATTCGCTCTTGGCATTGCAGTAATCCTGTCACTTAACGAGTCAAAAATATCGCGTAAAACTACTCGCGCCCGGGCGTTCAGGCAAGTGGAATTCGCGAGTTTTGCTATCTTCTGGCAAAACGTTTAGGCTGTGGCGCAAAATGAGCGTTCGGGAGCTGGGTTGTGGAATGTCGTACTGATTGTGGCGCATGTTGCATCGCCCCCTCTATATCATCGCCGATCCCCGGTATGCCGCAGGGCAAGCCGGCCAACACTCGCTGTATTCAGCTCTCCGAGCACAATCTGTGCCTCATTTTCGGTTCCCCACTGCGCCCGAAGGTGTGCGCCAGCCTGCAGCCCTCGCCGGAGATGTGCTTGACTCATCGTGATGAAGCCATTACCTGGCTGCTGGCGCTTGAGCTGGCCACCGCGCCCTGAGCTTAAAGCAGCAAATGAGACAGGTTTTTGATATGGACGCTGAGGCCGTCCAGCAGCGCCTGGACGCGCAGCGGAAGAATGTCCCGTCGCTGGTAGATAAGCCAGGCCTGCAGATCGATACAGCGCTCCTTTTTCAGACAGGGAACCAACTGTCCTGCCGCCAGCTCGGTGGCGAGTGAATAGTAGGGCGCATAAACGATCCCCATCCCCAGCTTCGCCAGCTCCACCGCCGGCAGCGTGTTATCGCACACGAATCCCCCCTTTACCGTGAGATTAAGCGGTTTGCCGTTTTTGCTTTTGAAGGTCCAGATATTGTCGCTGCCGCCCAGCATACGCAGGGTGATGCACTCATGATCCACCAGCGCCTCCGGTTCGGCGATAGGGTGTTGCGCGAGGTAATCCGGGGAGGCGAAGACGCCGGTACGAAAGCGGGTAAACGGGCGGGCGATGAGGTTTTCATTCTGTGGCTTAAAGGGGCTTATCAGCAGATCGCAGTCGCTATTGAAAATGGCGCCGTATTTCTGTTCCCGCTCGCTGGCGTTGCGGGTGACCAGATTGATCTGCAGCTCCGGCAGCGTTTTTCTTAGCGCTGGCAGAATATAGCGCCCGAGAAACTGGTGGATGCCGATGGGCGCTCCAAGGGTGACAACGCCCTGCAGTGTGTTCTTATAACGGTCGGCGAGGTTGATAAGCTGCTCATGCTGCGCAAGAACGGCGCTGCTGGCGTGAATAAACTGCTCGCCGAACTCGGTACGCACCAGTTCCCTGGCGGTGCGCAGAAAAATAGCCAGACCGACTTTCCGCTCCACGCTGGTCAGCGTCCGTGAGACGTTAGACTGGGGCATATTCAGGCGCTGGGCTGCCCGGCTTACGCTGGCGGTTTCGGCGATGGCGCAGAGGATCCTCAGCTCGTCCATTTTAAAGTCTTTCAACATCTTATCGCTGCCTGATATTAATGATATATCAAAAATGATATACCAGTTTGGCTGAATTGCCATGTGATTTATTGATCCGCTGAACGTATGATGGCCTTTGCGTTGAACAGTCGTTTATTTAAGGAAATCTGTGCGTTTTATTGCTTCTTTTGTGGTTCTCGACGTGATTAAAAATAACGATCTTCCCGCTGGCTTACTGAGTGTATATGCACCATGCTGCTTAATTATTTTGCTTTGTTTGTATTAATACTGGTATTTCTCATATTGTTTTATGGAGTTATTATTATCCACGATATTCCCTATCACATCGCGCAAAAACGCCAGCATCCCCATCAGGACGCGATTCATGTAGCAGGCTGGATAAGCCTGTTTACCCTGCATGCTATCTGGCCTTTTCTGTGGATCTGGGCCACGTTGTACCGGCCTGATCGTGGCTGGGGGATGGCCTCACAGACCGAAGGACATCAGCAGCGAGCGGAGCTGGAGAAACGCATTGCGTTACTTGAAGCGGCATTAAAAAACAGCCAGCAGGCGTCGGTGGAGAATAGCGAGAAATAATATGGATCTGTTAATTATCCTTTGCTATGTCGCCATTGCCTGGGGCGTGTTTAAAATATTTCGCATTCCAGTAAATAAATGGACGATCCCCACCGCTATATTAGGCGGAATAGTGATCGTCGGTGCACTAATATTAACGATGAACTATAACCACCCCTATACGATGCGAGCGCAAAAAATTGTCGTCTCCATTCCGATGGTGCCGCAGGTATCAGGCGAGGTGGTGGAGGTGACCAGTAAAACCAATGTGTTAATGAAGAAGGGCGAACTGCTGTTTCGCATCGACGATACCCGCTACCGCGCACGGCTGAACAAGCTGAAAGCCGATCTGGCGGCCGAGGAGGCCACGCTGCGGGCGAAGCAGGCAACCATTGACGATGCCAGCGCCAGAGTACAGCAGGCGCAGGCGGAGTACGACCGGGTCACCCGCGACTACCAGCGCTATGCCCAGGGAGCGGCCATGCCGGTGAATCCTTTTTCGGAACAGGATGTGACCCATGCCAGGCAGCAGGTGCAGATCCAGTCGGCGGTACTGCAGGCGGCGAAAGCGCAATTACAAAACGCCCGAGAGCAGGTATCCGGACGCTACCACGGGCTGGATGCCAATATTGCCAGCCTGAAATCGCAGATCCTTGAAGCGGAGTATAATCTGGCGCAAACCGTGATTCGCGCGCCGAGCGACGGCTACGTCACCCAGCTTCTGGCGCGGCCGGGGATGACCGCGGTGCGTCTGCCCTTCAAGCCGGTGCTGGTGTTTATTCCCCAGCAAAAGCGCCAGGTGGTGGCGGTATTCCGCCAGAATTCGGTCCTGCGTCTGACGGCCGGGGATAGCGCGGAGGTGGTGTTTAACGGTCTGCCGGGCAGCGTCTACAGCGGTAAGGTATCGCGGGTGTTGCCGACCGTCCCGGACGGCAGCTACCAGGCCAGCGGCGCGCTGCAAGGACTGAACGCCGGGGCAGGGAAAGAGGGCATTTACGTGCTGATCGACCTCGATCCCCATCCGGAAGTGGAACATTTACCGGACGGGGTCAGCGCCCAGGCGGCGGTGTATACCGATTATTTTGCCCATGTGTCGATTATGCGCAAAGTGCTGCTGCGCATGACCAGCTGGCTGCATTATCTCTATCTGGATCATTAATCCCCATTGCCCGGCTCCGGCCGGGCAACCTTATCTAGACGTCCCTGATCCGCCACAGGCAGGCCTGCGTGGCGATCCCCATGACCAGCGCAATCCAGAACACCGCATGATAGCTCCAGATCTCTGCCACCACGCCCGCCAGTGAGCCGGCGATGATCCAACCGACGCGGGTGGTATTGGTGTAGAGGGTGGTGGCAGCGCCTGCCTGCCCGGGCATCAAATCCTGGAAATAAAGCATGCCAATCCCGGCGAGGATCCCAATATAGATGGCGTTCAGCACCTGCATCGCCAGCAGCAGCCCCGGCGTATGCACCGTCAGCATACCCACATAAAACAGCACCCCAGCCACCGCGGAGAGGCGCATCAGAAAGCGTTTACCGAAGCGCCGGGCATAGTAACCGGCAATCAGCATGGTGGGGATTTCCAGCCCGGCGGCGGTACCCATCATCAGGCCGGCCAGCTTCTCCGGCAGATGCAGCTCGTTAATGATAAACAGCGGCATATTAATGATGTACAGGCTGTTCGTGCCCCACATCAGCGTGCAGATGCTGAACAGCAACAGCGCATCGCGGCGGTGCGTGCGCGGGGCTTCCAGCCGGCCGGTCGCCACCGCCTTCGCTTTGCGCATGCTGGGCAAGAACAGCCAGACCATAATCCCGCAGACGATAAACGCCGCCGCGGCGCTGAGGTACATCGCGGTAAAGCCAAACCCCATGGCCAGCGCATAGGCCAGCGGGGGACCAATCACCCATGCCAGGGAAACCTGGGCGCGCAAAATGGAGCTGAACATTACCGCTTCGCGGCCGGTTTTGTCGGCATGCTCGCGCGCGAGGGCGAACATCTGTGGGTTGGCGGTCGAACCAAAGCTGCTGAGGAAGACGCCGACGAACAGCAAAATGAAGTAGTTCCGGTTCCAGGCAAACAGCACGCAGGCCAGCACTCCCAGCAGGCAGCAGACGACAATCAGCTGCTTGCGGTCGCCCTGACGGTCAGAACGTCCGGCGAGGAACTGGCTGACCAGAATGCCTATGACGGCGCTGCCGGTAAAAAAGAAACCCACCATCGCCGGGCGGACGTGTACTTCATTGGTCAGAAACAGGCTCAGGGTCGGCGTCTGCAACGCCCCGGCAATGCCCGTCAGAAAGGCGACGATAAGGAAGGCGGAAGAGGTGACATCGAACCCGCGTCGGGGAAGGGCGGCGCTTCGGTTTTCCATGTGTTTGGTTTTCTGTAGTTTCAGGAGACGGCGCGGAGTTTACGCCTGCTGGCTGAAAATAAACAGTAGTATGGCACGAATAATTAAAAAGGCGTTTCAAAATACAAGGTTCAGCAAAAAGCTGACGCTTACCCCAGCCAGGCGCCAGGGCTTCAGCAAAAGTGTGCAGTACCTCTAAGTTCTGCAATCAAGTCGCTGACGTACCTTGCGCATTGAGCAAGAAAGGTACAAAATTCTTGAAACGTTTCAGCGTCATTCGACATATCGTTCACCGTCAGATGGCGCCTTTTTTCTCAAGTTAGCTGAAACGATTCAATTCAGCAGGAGAGGAGAACCATGTTCCAGTTATCTGTGCAGGATATTCATCCCGGCCAGCAGGCCGGTAATAAAGAAGAGGCCATCCGGCAGGTCGCCGCCGCGCTGGTCAGCGCCGGCAACGTGGCCGATGGCTACGTGAACGGCATGCTGGCACGCGAGCAGCAGACCTCGACCTTCCTCGGCAACGGGATCGCGATCCCGCACGGCACGACGGATACGCGTGATCAGGTGCTGAAGACCGGCGTTCAGGTGTTTCAGTTCCCGCAGGGCGTCACCTGGGGCGAAGGGCAGACCGCCTATGTGGCGATCGGGATTGCCGCCAGCTCAGATGAACACCTCGGCCTGCTGCGTCAACTGACCCACGTGTTGAGCGATGACGCCGTCGCCGCCCAGCTGCAGTCCGCCACCACCGCGGAAGAGCTGCGTGCGCTGCTGATGGGAGAGAAACAGAGCGAAGCGCTGAAGCTGGATAACGAGACCCTCAGTCTCGACGTCGCGGCCAGCGATCTGCTGACCCTGCAGGCGCTGAACGCCGCGCGTCTGAAAGAAGCAGGCGCGGTGGATTCCGCCTTCGTTAGCCACGTCATTAACGATACGCCGCTGAACCTCGGTCAGGGCATCTGGCTGAACGACAGCGCTGAAGGCAATCTGCGCAGCGCCGTGGCGGTCAGCCGCGCCGCCACCGCCTTCACCCGCGACGATCAGCCGGTTTCCCTGCTGGTCACGGTGGCGATGACCGACGAGCAGCCAACCGCGGTGCTGAACCGCCTGAGCAAGCTGCTGCTGGACAAGAAAGCTGACCATCTGCTGAAAGCCGACGCCGCCACCGTGCTGGCGCTGCTGACCAGCGACGACGCGATTGCCGAAGATGTGCTGAGCGCCGAATTTGTGGTGCGCAATGAGCATGGCCTGCATGCCCGTCCGGGCACCATGCTGGTCAACACCATTAAACAATTTTCCAGCGACGTCACCGTCACTAACCTCGACGGTTCCGGCAAGCCGGCCAACGGTCGTAGCCTGATGAAGGTCGTGGCGCTGGGTGTGAAAAAAGGTCACCGTCTGCGCTTTACCGCGCAGGGTGAAGATGCGCAACAAGCGCTGGATGCGATTGGCGAAGCGATCGCCGCAGGCCTTGGGGAGGGCGCATAAATGAGCAGACGTGTAGCAACCATTACTTTAAACCCGGCGTACGATCTGGTGGGCTTCACCCCGGAGATCGAGCGCGGTGAAGTGAACCTGGTGCGTACCACCGGCCTGCACGCCGCCGGGAAAGGCATCAACGTGGCGAAAGTGCTGAAAGATCTTGGCATTGACGTCACCGTCGGCGGCTTCCTGGGGAAAGACAACCAGGATGGCTTTCAGCAGCTGTTCAGCGAGCTGGGGATCGCCAACCGTTTCCAGGTGGTGCAGGGCCGGACCCGCATCAACGTTAAGCTGACGGAAAAAGATGGCGAAGTGACCGATTTCAACTTCTCCGGCTTCGAAGTGACCCCGGGCGACTGGGAACGCTTCGTCAACGACTCCCTGAGCTGGCTCGGGCAGTTCGATATGGTCTGCGTCAGCGGCAGTCTGCCGTCCGGCGTCAGCCCGGAGGCCTTTACCGACTGGATGACCCGTTTGCGCAGCCAGTGCCCGTGCATCATTTTCGACAGCAGCCGCGAAGCGCTGGTTGCCGGACTGAAAGCGGCGCCGTGGCTGGTGAAACCGAACCGTCGCGAGCTGGAAATCTGGGCTGGCCGTAAGCTGCCGGAGATGAAAGACGTTATCGACGCCGCCCATGCGCTGCGCGAGCAGGGGATCGCTCACGTAGTGATTTCCCTGGGCGAAGAGGGCGCGCTGTGGGTGAACGCCTCCGGCGAGTGGATTGCCAAACCGCCTTCAGTCGAAGTGGTCAGCACCGTTGGCGCCGGCGATTCGATGGTCGGCGGCCTGATTTACGGCCTGCTGATGCGTGAATCCAGCGAGCATACCCTGCGCCTGGCGACCGCTGTCGCTGCCCTGGCCGTCAGCCAGAGCAATGTAGGGATCACCGACCGTACCCAGTTGGCCGCGATGATGGCGCGCGTCGACTTACAACCCTTTAATTGACAGCAGGAGAGGCATAATGAAAACGCTGCTGATTATTGATGCCGGACTCGGACAGGCGCGCGCCTATATGGCGAAAACCCTGCTGGGCGCCGCCGCGCCAAAAGCGCACCTTGAACTGATTGATAACCCCAACGACGCCGAACTGGTGATTGTTCTCGGGTCGGCGCTGCCCACTGACAGCGCGCTGAACGGCAAACAGGTTTTCCTCGGCGATATTAATCGCGCCGTGGCGCACCCGGAGCTGTTCCTGAGCGAAGCCAAGGGCCATGCGACGCCGTACGCGGCGCCTGCCGCCGCGGCAGTCCCGGCGGCCACCAGCGGACCGAAACGTATTGTCGCGGTCACCGCCTGTCCGACCGGCGTTGCCCATACCTTTATGGCCGCTGAAGCCATTGAAACCGAAGCGAAAAAACGCGGATGGTGGGTGAAAGTGGAAACTCGCGGCTCCGTCGGCGCGGGCAATGCTATCACCCCGGAAGAGGTGGCCGAGGCGGATCTAGTGATCGTCGCCGCTGATATCGAAGTCGACCTGGCGAAATTCGCCGGCAAGCCGATGTATCGCACTACCACCGGTCTGGCGCTGAAGAAAACCGCCCAGGAGCTGGACAAAGCGGTGGTGGAAGCCAAACCGTACCAGCCTTCCGGGAAACCTCAGGCTGCTGGCGAAGGTAAAAAAGAGTCGGCGGGCGCCTACCGCCACCTGCTGACCGGCGTCTCCTACATGCTGCCGATGGTGGTGGCGGGCGGCCTGTGTATCGCGCTCTCCTTTGCTTTCGGGATCAAAGCGTTTGAAGTAAAAGACACCCTGGCGGCGGCGCTGATGCAAATCGGCGGCGGCTCGGCCTTCGCGCTGATGGTGCCGGTGCTGGCGGGCTTTATCGCCTTCTCTATTGCCGACCGTCCGGGTCTGACCCCGGGTCTTATCGGCGGTATGCTGGCGGTCAGCGGCGGCTCCGGCTTTATCGGCGGGATCATCGCCGGTTTCCTTGCCGGTTACGTGGCGAAAGCCATCAGCACTAAGCTGAAACTGCCGCAGAGTATGGAAGCGCTGAAGCCAATCCTGATCATTCCGCTGGTTTCCAGCCTGATCGTGGGCCTGGCGATGATCTACCTGATCGGTAAACCGGTCGCCGGTATCCTCGCCTGGCTGACCCACTGGCTGCAAACCATGGGCACCGCCAACGCGGTTCTGCTGGGCGCGATCCTCGGCGCGATGATGTGTACCGACATGGGCGGCCCGGTGAACAAAGCGGCCTATGCCTTCGGCGTTGGCCTGCTGAGTACCCAGACATACGCGCCGATGGCGGCGATCATGGCGGCCGGTATGGTGCCTCCGCTGGCGATGGGTGTCGCGACGCTGGTTGCCCGCAATAAGTTCGACAAAGGGCAGCGGGAAGGGGGCAAAGCCGCGCTGGTTCTTGGCCTGTGCTTTATCTCTGAAGGGGCGATTCCTTTTGCCGCCCGTGACCCGATGCGCGTGCTGCCTTGCTGTATCGTCGGCGGCGCGGTAACCGGCGCTATCTCGATGGCAATTGGCGCAAAACTGATGGCGCCGCACGGCGGGCTGTTTGTTCTGCTGATCCCGGGGGCGATTACGCCAGTGCTGGGCTACCTGCTGGCGATTGTCGCCGGGACGCTGGTGGCGGGCCTCTCCTACGCGGTGCTGAAACGCCCGGAAGCGCAGGTAGCGGAAGTCGAAAAAGCGGCATAATCTCTCCGCAATAAAAAGGGCCGACTGTTCGGCCCTTTTTTTATGTCTCTGTTTACGCCACTTCGGCGATCTGCTGCGCCCGCAGCCAGGCTATCTCTTCCGCCCAGATATCCGGGTTGATGGTTTCCAGAATCAGCGGAATGCCGTCGAAGCGGCTGTCCTGCATGATCCAGCTGAAGCAGTCGTGGCCGATGTTGCCTTCCCCCAGACTATGGTGACGGTCAACCCGGCTGCCAAAGGCGCTCTTGGCATCGTTGAGGTGCATGCCGCGCAGATACTGAAAGCCGACGATACGCTCGAAGTCGGCAAAGGTCTTCTCGCAGGCTTCGGCGCTGCGCAGGTCGTAGCCGGCGGCGAAGGCGTGGCAGGTATCGATGCAGACGCCGACGCGGGATTTATCTTCCACGCCGTCGATGATGGCCGCGAGATGCTCGAACTTAAAGCCGAGGTTGCTGCCCTGGCCGGCGGTGTTTTCGATCACGGCGGTGACGCCTTCGGTCTTGGCCAGCGCGATATTGATCGATTCGGCGATGCGCGCCAGGCACTCCTCCTCCGGGATCTGCTGCAGATGGCTGCCGGGGTGGAAGTTGAGCAGCGTCAGCCCCAGCTGCTGGCAGCGGGTCATCTCATCGATGAAGGCATCACGGGATTTTTCCAGCGCTTCTTCCACCGGATGGCCGAGGTTAATCAGGTAGCTGTCGTGCGGCAGGATCTGCCCGGGGCCAAAGTGATACTTTTCACAGGCGGCTTTGAATTCGGCGATGGTCTCGTCGCTGAGCGGCGCGGCGCGCCACTGGCGCTGATTTTTGGTGAAGAGGGCGAAGGCGGTTGCTTCGATTTCGGCGGCGCGAATGGCGGCATTGGCCAGTCCACCTGAGGCGCTCACGTGCGCTCCTACGTATTTCATAAAAAAACTCCAGTTAAAGCCGCTGGGGGGTGGGTAATGATAGCGGCTTAACTGGAGAAAGATGTAGTGCTTTATGCCATCAGGCTGTGGATCGCGACGTTAATGGCCCCACCGCCGACAATCAACCAGACGAACAGCATCAGCGCCATCAGCAGCGGTTTCGCCCCGGCTTTTTTCAGCGCGCTGACGTGAGTGGTCACCCCAAGAGCGGCCATGGCCATCGCCAGCAGGACGGTATCCAGCGTCACCAGCATATCCACTACCGCTTTCGGCAGCAGATGGAAGGAGTTAAACACTGCCACCAGGATGAACATAATGGCAAACCACGGAATGGTGATTTTGCTTTTCTCGCCGTTACCCGCCGGGGTCAGCTGTTTAACACGCGCCGCCAGGAACAGCAGGAACGGGGCCAGCATCATCACGCGCAGCATTTTAGCGATAACCGCGGCATTCTCCGCATCCGGGCTGACCGCATGGCCGGCGGCGACGACCTGCGCCACTTCATGCATGGTGGAACCCATATAGATCCCGTAGGTCTCCGGGGTAAACCAGTGCGCCAGCAGCGGGTACATCGCCGGGTAGAGGAAGATGGCGATGGTACCGAAGATCACCACCGTGGCGACGGCGACGGTCACTTTACTGGCTTCGGCTTTGACCACCGGCTCGCTGGCGAGCACAGCTGCAGCGCCGCAGATGCTGCTGCCGGCGCCGATCAGCCAGCTGGTGTGCTTATCGAGCCCAAACACTTTCTGGCCCAGGAAGCAGGCGATGAAAAAGGTGCTGGAGAGCGTCAGAACGTCAATCAAAATACCGCTCACGCCGACGTCGGCAATCTGGGCGAACGTCAGGCGGAAGCCGTAGAGGATGATCCCCAGGCGCAGCAGATGCTGTTTGGCGAAGATCACCCCGCCGTCGCAGGGTTGCCAGATTTTCGGATAGACCGTGTTACCGACGACCATCCCGAACAGGATAGCGAGGGTCAGGGCGCTGAAGCCCGCCCCGGCAATGGCCGGAAAGCTACCGGCCCACAGGGCGGCGCCGGTCAGGGCGGCGGTCAGCGCCAGGCCTGGGACAAAATGCCACAGGGAACGATGTTTGGTGGGTAAAGTGAGTGCTGTCATAACCTTCTCCTTTGTCTGCCTAAAGGTTACGCCGCGCGGGATTAAATATAAAATTGATTATATGTTTATAATCAATCGTAATAAGTGGTTAATGACCGCTTTGCCGGTGACAATGGGGCAGGGGAGTGAGGCGCGGAGGCGAGCTGTTCTTGTCAGCAAGACGATGATTTTGTGACGTAAGGGGATTTTCCTTCCATCAGCCGCCTCGATTTGTGTCACCATAGTAAGAAAGGTTATTCAGACTGGATTACTCAACGGGTGGGTTATGCATATTACGCTGCGGCAGCTGGAAGTGTTCGCCGAAGTCCACAAGAGTGGGTCGACCACTCAGGCGTCACAGATGCTGGCGCTTTCGCAATCTGCGGTCAGCGCCGCGCTGACCGATCTGGAAGGGCAGCTCGGCGTACAGCTGTTCGACCGCGTCGGCAAGCGGCTGGTGGTCAATGAGCATGGACGGCTGCTCTATCCGCGCGCCCTGGCGCTGCTGGAGCGGGCCCTGGAGATCGAGCAGCTGTTTCGCGGCGACAACGGGGCGATTCGGGTCTACGCCAGCAGCACCATCGGCAACTATATTATGCCGGAGATCATCGCCCGCTATCGCCATGACTTCCCGGATCTACCGGTTGAGCTGAGCGTGGGCAACAGCCTGGACGTGATCAACGCCGTTGCCGACCTGCGGGTGGATTTCGGTCTGATCGAGGGGCCGTGTCATGCCGCCGATATTATTGCCGAGCCGTGGCTGGAAGATGAGCTGGTGGTGTTTGCCGCGCCTGACTCGCCGCTGCTGGCGGGGGAGGTGACCCTGCAGCAACTGGCCGAGGCGCCGTGGATCCTGCGCGAGCATGGATCCGGCACCCGGGAGATTGTCGATTACGTTCTGCTGTCGCATCTGCCGGCGTTTCATCTGGGGATGGAGCTCGGCAACTCGGAGGCGATCAAACACGCGGTACGCCATGGGCTGGGGATCAGCTGCTTATCGCGGCGGGTGATTGCCGAACAGCTGGCCTCCGGCACGCTGGCGGAGCTGAAAGTGCCGCTGCCCCGGCTGACGCGCACGCTATGGCGGATCCACCACCGGCAGAAGCATATTTCTAAAGCATTACAACGTTTTCTGCAGTATTGCCAGGTGTAGCGATCCGGCTTTATCGCCTGATAATGGTGGGGGGAATTTGCTGGCAATTCCGCAGGTTAGTGCTTTACTAATAATTTGCGGTCGATCATGAAGCTCTCTTATAACTTTGCATTTGTACCGGATGGAACCCCGATCGTCTGCTACAATCGCGCCTCATTTTTTGGATGGATAGCATTATCACATGGTTTCGGAAACTAAAACCACAGAAGCGCCCACGCTACGTCGTGAACTGAAGGCGCGCCACTTGACCATGATCGCCATCGGCGGTTCCATCGGTACGGGTCTTTTTGTTGCCTCTGGCGCAACGATTTCGCAAGCAGGTCCCGGCGGGGCGCTGCTGTCTTATATTCTGATCGGTCTGATGGTCTATTTCCTGATGACCAGCCTGGGTGAACTGGCGGCGTTTATGCCGGTGTCCGGTTCCTTCGCCACCTACGGGCAGAATTATGTTGAAGAGGGCTTTGGCTTCGCGCTGGGCTGGAACTACTGGTACAACTGGGCGGTAACGATCGCCGTTGATCTGGTGGCCTCGCAGCTGGTGATGAGCTACTGGTTCCCTGACACCCCGGGCTGGATTTGGAGCGCCTTGTTCCTCGGCATTATGTTCCTGCTGAACTGGATCTCGGTGCGCGGCTTTGGCGAGGCGGAATACTGGTTCTCGCTGATCAAAGTGGCCACCGTCATTATCTTTATCATCGTCGGCGTGATGATGATTGTCGGCATCTTCAAAGGGGCGCAGCCTGCCGGCTGGAGCAACTGGGGGATCGCGGATGCGCCGTTTGCCGGCGGCTTCTCGGCGATGATCGGCGTGGCGATGATTGTCGGCTTCTCCTTCCAGGGCACCGAGCTTATCGGTATTGCCGCCGGTGAGTCTGAGAACCCGGAGAAGAACATTCCGCGCGCGGTGCGCCAGGTCTTCTGGCGTATCCTGCTGTTTTACGTCTTCGCGATCCTGATTATCAGCCTGATCATTCCATATACCGATCCGAGCCTGCTGCGCAACGACGTTAAAGATATCTCCGTCAGCCCGTTCACGCTGGTCTTCCAGCACGCCGGTCTGCTGTCGGCGGCGGCGATCATGAACGCCGTTATCCTGACGGCCGTTCTGTCGGCGGGTAACTCGGGGATGTACGCCTCTACGCGTATGCTGTATACCCTGGCCTGCGACGGCAAAGCGCCTCGCATCTTCTCGAAGCTGTCGCGTGGCGGCGTGCCGCGCAACGCCCTGTACGCGACCACCGTTATCGCGGCGCTGTGCTTCCTGACTTCGATGTTCGGTAACCAGACGGTGTACCTGTGGCTGCTGAACACCTCCGGGATGACGGGCTTTATCGCCTGGCTGGGGATTGCCATCAGCCACTACCGTTTCCGTCGCGGCTACGTCCTGCAGGGTAACGATCTCAATAACCTGCCGTATCGTTCCGGGTTCTTCCCGCTGGGGCCGATCTTCGCCTTCGTGCTGTGCCTCATCATCACCCTGGGACAGAACTATGAAGCGTTCCTCAAGGACACCATTGACTGGGGCGGTGTGGCGGCGACCTACATCGGTATTCCGCTGTTCCTCGTCATCTGGTTTGGCTACAAACTGGCGAAAGGCACCCGCTTCGTTCGTTACAGCGATATGACCTTCCCGGACCGCTTTAAGCGTTAATCCCGGCGGTGATACAGCATAAGCCCTCTGATACAGAGGGCTTTTTTTATGTCCGCGCAGTTACAGCCTGACACAATTCTTCATAATTATATTGATAATAGAAATCATTATCTTTATCATTTCCGACCATTACGGATGAAGCCACTCCCCCGTCTCTGCCATGTGTACAGACTGACATCGGGCGACCAGCCACATCGACAAGAAAACAGCGAGTCTACCGCCGACAGAGCGGCAGGCCGCCAGCGCGTGTGAGCAGCACCTTTTTTGTTTGTTTGGTTGTACACCTCATGGAGATTTGGAATGTTCAGGTTAAACCCTTTTATCCGGGCGGGATTGTCTGCGTCCGTCGTATCGTTGGCGTTTCCGGCCCTGGCCGACGTGAATGAAGAAACGCTGGTGGTGACCGCCTCGGCGACTGAACAGAGCGTCAAAGACGCGCCGGCGAGCATCAGCGTCATCACTCAGCAGGATTTGCAGCGCAAGCCGGTCCAGAACCTGAAAGACGTACTGCGCGATGTGCCCGGGGTCCAGCTCACCAACGAAGGGGATAACCGCAAAGGCGTCAGCATCCGCGGTCTGAGCAGCAGCTATACCCTGATCCTGGTTGACGGCAAGCGCGTCAACTCGCGGAACGCCGTCTTCCGCCACAACGACTTCGACCTTAACTGGATCCCGGTGGATGCCATCGAACGTATCGAAGTGGTGCGCGGCCCGATGTCTTCCCTGTACGGCTCCGATGCGCTCGGCGGCGTGGTCAACATTATTACCAAAAAAATCGGCCAGAAATGGACCGGGACGCTGAGTGCTGATACCACCATCCAGGAGCACCGCGACCGCGGGGATACCTGGAACGGCCAGTTCTTCACCAGCGGCCCGCTGATCGACGGCGTGCTCGGGATGAAGGCCTACGGCAGCCTGGCGAAACGCGCCAAGGACGATCCGCAGTCCTCCAGCAATGCCACCGGCGAAACGCCGCGCATCGAGGGCTTCACCAGCCGCGATGGCAATGTTGAATTCGCCTGGACGCCGAACGACAGCCACGATTTCACCGCGGGCTATGGCTTTGACCGCCAGGATCGCGACTCCGATTCCCTTGACCGCAACCGCCTTGAGCGTGAGAACTACTCCCTGAGCCATAACGGCCGCTGGGATATGGGCAACAGCGAGCTCAAGTTCTACGGCGAAAAGGTGGATAACAAAAATCCGGGGCAGAACGGGACCATCACTTCGGAAAGCAATGCCATCGACGGCAAGTACGTTCTGCCGCTGGACATGATTAACCAGCTGGTGACCTTCGGCGGCGAATGGCGCCACGACAAGCTGAAAGATCCGGTCAACCTGAGCAGCGGCGGTCAGTCAACGTCGGCCAGCCAGTACGCCCTGTTTATTGAAGACGAATGGCGCATCATCGAGCCGCTGGCGCTGACCACCGGCATTCGTATGGACGACCATCAGACCTATGGCGATCACTGGAGCCCGCGCGCCTATCTGGTGTATAACGCCACCGATACCGTCACCGTTAAAGGCGGCTGGGCGACGGCGTTTAAAGCCCCGTCCCTGCTGCAGCTTAATCCCGACTGGACCACCAACTCCTGCCGCGGCTCGTGCAGCATCGTTGGTAACCCGGATCTAAAACCGGAAACCAGCGAAAGCTTCGAGCTCGGTCTCTACTACCGCGGGGAAGAGGGCTGGCTTGAAAATGTCGAAGGCAGCATCACCACCTTCCAGAATAATGTCGACGACATGATCGATGTTCTGCGCACCTCCAGCGCCAGCGAAGCGCCGGGCTACCCGAACTTTGTCGGCTGGAAAACCGTCAACGGCAAGCGCGTGCCGATCTTCCGCTATTTCAACGTCAACAAAGCGCGCATCAAAGGGGTGGAGACCGAGGTGAAGATCCCGTTTGGCGATGAGTGGAAGCTGACGGTGAACTACACCTACAACGATGGTCGCGATCTGAGCAACGGCGGCGACAAACCGCTGCAGACGCTGCCGTTCCATACCGCCAACGGCACGCTCGACTGGAAACCGCTGGATGACTGGTCCTTCTACGTGACGGCCAACTATACTGGCCAGCAGCGCGCGGTGAGCGCCACCGGCAAAACGCCGGGCGGCTATACCCTGTTTGACGTCGGCGCGGCGTGGCAGGTCACCAAGAATGTGAAACTGCGCTCCGGGGTGCAGAACGTGGGCGATAAAGATCTTAGCCGGGACGACTACAGCTATACCGAAGAGGGCCGTCGCTACTTTATGGCGGTGGATTATCGCTTCTGATTGCCGGCGCTAAAACGCGTCCTGTAGGCCTGAACATGCGCCGCGAAGCAGCTTCGCGGCGCATTTGCGTTTAGCCAAAGAGATGCTGCGCATGGAAGCGCAGATGGTCTTCAATAAACGAGGCAATGAAGTAGTAGCTGTGGTCGTAACCGGGCTGGATGCGCAGCGTTAACGGCCAGGCCTTCTGCCGCGCGACCTCCGCCAGTACCGCCGGCTGCAACTGTCCGGCAAGGAATGGATCGCTGTCGCCCTGATCGATAAGCGTTGGCACAGCGTCCGCCGGCTGGCTGGCCTGCATCAGGGCGCAGCTGTCCCAGGCGTGCCATGTCGATTCATCGGCGCCGAGATAGGCGGTAAACGCTTTCTTACCCCACGGCACCTGGGAGGGATTGACGATCGGCGCGAAGGCGGAGACGCTGACGTAGCGGCCGGGATTGTTGAGCGCCATGATAAGCGCGCCGTGACCGCCCATCGAGTGGCCGCTGATGGCGCAGCGGTCGCCGATGCTAAACTCGCTGCGGATAATCGCGGGCAGTTCGTCGCGCAGGTAATCGTACATTCGGTAGTGCGCCGCCCAGGGCGCCTGGGTGGCGTTCAGGTAGAAGCCGGCGCCTTGCCCCAGATCGTAACTGTCGTCGTTGGCCACCTCGTCACCGCGCGGGCTGGTATCCGGCATCACCAGCGCGATGCCCAGCTCGGCGGCAATGCGCTGCGCGCCCGCCTTGGTGGTAAAGTTTTCATCGTTACAGGTCAGCCCGGACAGCCAGTACAGCACCGGCGGCGGCGTTTCGCGCTCAGGCGGTAAAAAAATGCTGAACGTCATGGCGCAGTTCAGGACAGGGGAGTGATGACGCCAGCGTTGTTGCCGGCCGTCAAAACAGCGATGCTCTTCAAGCAGTTCCATGCAAGGCTCCTCGGAAGGGGTGTGCGCGTAAACGTTCATAATACAGATATTTCATTAGCCGGTGAGCAACTTTCACTTTCTCCTTTTGAGAACTTACTGCATCATTAATGCAACTTATAGCCAACATGCCGGTGTAGCGATGGCGCTTATGGATGCGTACAGCGGTTGGATCATTCCGGATTCGGCGGTAGGGATTTGGCGCCGCGCTTGAGGCGAGACTTCGCGCCTTAATAAAAGGCAGCGCCAATTTCAATAATTATCGTTACGGCTACTGGATTCTGTGCGCCGCCTCACGCACAATGAATACAAACTTTGCCCCCAGAAAAAGCAAAGAGCGCCACACCTGCAGGAGAAACCCAAATGTCATCACTGAGTAAAGAAGCCGTCCTCGTTCATGAAGCGCTGGTCGCTCGTGGGCTGGAGACGCCGATGCGTGCGCCAGTACAAGAAATTGATAAC
This sequence comes from Klebsiella sp. PCX, assembly GCF_021869705.1. Lineage (NCBI taxonomy): Bacteria > Pseudomonadati > Pseudomonadota > Gammaproteobacteria > Enterobacterales > Enterobacteriaceae > Klebsiella > Klebsiella sp. PCX. The sequence continues at coordinate 3,555,957 of NZ_CP091527.1, read as the reverse complement.
GAAACACGCAAGCGTTTGATTACCGGTCATATGACCGAGATTATGCAACTGCTGAATCTGGATCTGAGTGATGACAGTCTGATGGAGACCCCGCATCGCATCGCCAAAATGTATGTCGATGAGATCTTCTCCGGACTGGATTATTCTCGCTTCCCGAAAATCACCGTCATTGAAAACAAAATGAAGGTCGATGAAATGGTCACTGTACGCGATATCACCCTGACCAGCACCTGTGAACACCATTTCGTCACCATCGATGGTAAAGCGACGGTAGCCTATATCCCGAAAGATTCGGTGATTGGCCTGTCGAAAATCAACCGTATCGTGCAGTTTTTCGCCCAGCGTCCGCAGGTCCAGGAGCGTCTGACGCAGCAGATCCTGATCGCGCTGCAGACGCTGCTCGGCACCAGCAACGTGGCGGTATCCATTGACGCGGTGCATTACTGCGTGAAAGCGCGCGGCATCCGCGACGCGACCAGCGCCACTACCACCACCTCCCTCGGTGGCCTGTTCAAATCCAGCCAGAATACCCGCCAGGAATTCCTGCGCGCAGTACGTCACCACAGCTAAAACGGAGCAGGGTACATGGAGAGAAATGTCACGCTGGACTTTGTCCGCGGCGTCGCCATCCTCGGTATCCTGCTTCTCAATATCAGCGCCTTCGGCTTGCCGAAGGCCGCTTACCTCAATCCGGCCTGGTCAGGAAGCGCGACCCTCAGCGATACCTGGACCTGGGCGCTTCTCGACCTGCTGGCGCAGGTGAAATTTCTCACCCTGTTCGCACTGCTGTTTGGCGCCGGTCTGCAGCTTCTGCTCCCCCGCGGAAAACGCTGGATCCAGTCGCGCCTGACCCTGCTGGCGCTGCTTGGTTTCATTCACGGTCTTTTCTTCTGGGATGGCGATATTCTGCTGGCCTACGCCCTGGTGGGGCTGGTGAGCTGGCGCATGGTGCGCGAGGCGCAGCATGTCAAATCGCTGTTCAACACCGGGGTGGTGCTCTACCTCACCGGCATTGCGGTGCTGGTCCTGCTGGGGATGATCTCCGGACCCGCAGCCAATCGCTCCTGGGTCCCGGACGCGGCCAATCTGCAGTATGAGCAGTACTGGAAGCTACACGGCGGCATGGAGGCGGTCAGCAACCGGGCGGATATGCTGTCGGACAATCTGCTGGCGCTCGGCGCGCAGTATGGCTGGCAGCTGGCGGGGATGATGCTGATAGGCGCGGCGCTGATGCGCAGCGGCTGGCTGAAAGGGCAGTTCAGCCAGCGTCACTATCGGCGCACCGGCGTGCTGCTGGTGGCGGCCGGGATGGCGGTGAATGTGCCGGCCATCGTCGCCCAGTGGTATCTGGCCTGGGACTATCGCTGGTGCGCGTTTTTACTGCAGGCGCCGCGTGAACTGAGCGCCCCGCTGCAGGCTATCGGCTATGCCTCGCTGGCCTGGGGCTACTGGCCGCAGCTCTGCCGTTTCCGCCTGGTGGGGGCTATCGCCTGCGTTGGACGCATGGCGCTGACCAACTATTTGGTGCAGACCCTGATCTGCACCACCCTGTTTTATCATCTCGGGCTGTTTATGCGCTTCGATCGTCTGCAGCTGCTGGCCTTTGTTCCCCCCATCTGGGCCGTAAACCTCCTTCTGTCATCACTCTGGCTGCGCCGCTTCCGCCAGGGGCCGGTGGAATGGCTGTGGCGTCAGTTAACCCTGCGTGCGTCAGGGACATCATTGAAAGATACATCCAGATAACGATCTCGATCACAATCATTAACAAAACGGATGTAAACGTTTCCAGCCGTGTGACCTCACTCACGTAGCGGACCGCGGGTCGCTGCCAGAATAGCCTCCTTGCTGAGCACAGGAGGTGAATGTGACGTGCTGTAATTCTCTTAAGGTCGCTGAGTATGATCACCATTCGTGATGTCGCCCGCCAGGCGGGCGTATCCGTGGCCACCGTGTCGCGGGTGCTAAACAACAGCGCGCTGGTGAGTCCGGATACGCGCGACGTCGTGATGAAAGCGGTGACCCAGCTGGGCTACCGGCCAAACGCTAATGCCCAGGCGCTGGCCACCCAGGTCAGCGATACCATCGGCGTGGTGGTGATGGACGTCTCCGATGCCTTCTTCGGCGCGCTGGTGAAAGCGGTGGATACTGTCGCCCAGCAGCATCAGAAGTATGTGCTGATCGGCAACAGCTATCACGAGGCGGAAAAAGAGCGCCACGCCATCGAGGTGCTGATCCGCCAGCGCTGCTCGGCGCTGATCGTCCATTCGAAAGCGCTCAGCGATGCTGAACTGAGCGACTTTATGCAACATATCCCGGGGATGGTGCTGATCAACCGCATCGTGCCGGGCTTTGCCCATCGCTGCGTGGGTCTCGACAACGTCAGCGGCGCGCTGATGGCTACCCGCATGCTGCTCAATCACGGCCACCAGCGCATCGGCTATCTCTCCTCAAATCACGGCATTGAAGACGACGATATGCGCCGGGAAGGGTGGAGCAAAGCGCTGCAGGAGCAGGGCATCATCGCCCCGGACAGCTGGGTCGGGTCCGGCTCCCCGGACATGCAGGGCGGCGAAGCGGCGATGGTCGAACTGCTGGGGCGGAATCTCGGCCTCACCGCCGTGTTCGCCTATAACGACAGCATGGCGGCCGGCGCGCTGACAACGCTAAAGGATAACGGCATTGTCGTGCCGCAGCATCTGTCGCTGATTGGCTTTGATGATATTCCTATTTCCCGTTACACCGATCCTCAACTGACCACCGTGCGCTATCCGGTGATGTCGATGGCGAAGCTGGCCACCGAGCTGGCGCTGCTGGGGGCGGCTGGCAAGCTGGATCGCGAGGCGACGCACTGCTTTATGCCGACCCTGGTGCGCCGTCACTCCGTTGCCCAGCGGCAAACTGTGGGGCCGATCACTAACTGAAGCGGCAGCGGGATGTAACCGCTTTCAATTTGTGAGTAAATTCACAGTATATTAACATTCGCCTGATTATGATGGCAGCGTTTACCAGTCTGAACCACAAGGTGATGGGAAATCCTCACTTTTACTATTAGGAACAAGGCGTTAAACGAGTATTAGAGTCGTATTTTCCTGGAGCGTTACCCGACACGGAAGACCGAATTTTCGTCGTGAAATGCGTTGTGCGGTAACACTAATGCAACAAGTCCCGCCCGCACTTTTCACAAAAATGACCCTGCATAATAAAACCGGAGATTCCATGAATAAGAAGGTGTTTACCCTCTCTGCTGTAATGGCTGGTCTGTTATTTGGCGCCGCAGCACACGCAGCAGATACCCGTATCGGCGTGACGATTTATAAATATGACGACAACTTTATGTCGGTGGTGCGTAAGGCGATTGAAAAAGATGGCAAATCCGCGCCTGACGTCCAGCTGCTGATGAATGACTCGCAGAATGACCAGTCGAAACAAAACGATCAGATTGACGTGCTGCTGGCGAAAGGCGTGAAAGCCCTGGCGATCAACCTGGTTGACCCGGCTGCGGCGGGAACGGTCATCGAAAAAGCGCGCGGGCAGAATATTCCGGTGGTGTTCTTCAACAAAGAGCCTTCCCGTAAAGCGCTGGATAGTTATGACAAGGCTTACTACGTCGGTACCGACTCGAAAGAGTCCGGGATTATTCAGGGCGATCTGATCGCCAAGCACTGGAAAGCAAACCCGAACTGGGATCTGAATAAAGACGGCCAGATCCAGTACGTCCTGCTGAAAGGCGAGCCGGGCCATCCGGATGCGGAAGCGCGTACCACCTACGTTATCAAAGAGCTGAACGATAAAGGTCTGAAGACCCAGCAGCTGCAGATGGACACCGCTATGTGGGATACCGCCCAGGCGAAAGACAAAATGGACGCCTGGCTCTCCGGCCCGAATGCGAACAAGATTGAAGTGGTGATCGCCAACAATGACGCCATGGCGATGGGTGCGGTTGAAGCGCTGAAAGCGCACAACAAGAGCAGCATTCCGGTGTTCGGCGTTGACGCCCTGCCGGAAGCCCTGGCGCTGGTGAAATCCGGCGCGATGGCCGGTACCGTGCTGAACGATGCTAACAACCAGGCGAAAGCGACCTTCGAGCTGGCGAAAAACCTTGCCGACGGAAAAGAGGCGGCGGCAGGCACCAACTGGAAAATTGACAACAAGATTGTTCGCGTCCCCTACGTGGGGGTCGATAAAGACAACCTGAGCCAGTTTACCGGCAAATAATCGTGATGTGAGTTGCGGGCGTGGGTTATCCACGCCCGATTATTCCTGATACAGAACCAGACTCCTGCTGGCGTTATTGCGCCGGACGGGGCGTGCATGAACGCAGCCAGGTATAACTATGGTCAGCAATAATAGCGAACGGTCAGGCGAATATTTGTTGGAGATGACCAACATCAACAAATCGTTTCCTGGCGTCAAGGCTCTTGATAATGTCAACCTGAAGGTTCGTCCGCACTCCATTCATGCGTTAATGGGTGAGAACGGCGCCGGAAAATCGACATTATTAAAATGCCTTTTTGGGATCTATCAAAAAGATTCCGGCAGCATTCTTTTTCAGGGAAAAGAGATCGATTTCCATTCGGCGAAAGAAGCCCTGGAAAACGGTATTTCGATGGTGCATCAGGAATTAAACCTGGTCTTACAGCGTTCGGTCATGGACAACATGTGGCTCGGCCGCTATCCCACCAAAGGCATGTTTGTCGATCAGGACAAAATGTACCGGGATACCAAGGCTATTTTTGATGAGCTGGATATTGATATCGATCCGCGCGCCCGCGTCGGGACTTTATCGGTATCTCAGATGCAGATGATTGAGATCGCGAAGGCGTTTTCCTATGACGCCAAAATCGTCATCATGGACGAGCCGACGTCATCGCTGACGGAGAAAGAGGTCAACCATCTGTTCAAGATCATCCGCAAGCTGAAAGATCGCGGCTGCGGTATCGTCTATATCTCGCACAAAATGGAAGAGATTTTCCAGCTGTGCGATGAAATTACCATCCTGCGCGACGGCCAGTGGATCGCTACCCAGCCGCTGGAAGGGCTGGATATGGACAAGATCATCGCCATGATGGTCGGGCGTTCGCTCAATCAGCGCTTCCCGGATCGTGAAAACACCCCGGGGGAAGTCATCCTCCAGGTGCGCAATCTCACCTCCCTGCGCCAGCCCTCCATTCGCGATGTCTCCTTCGACCTGCATAAGGGCGAAATTCTCGGTATCGCCGGTCTGGTGGGCGCGAAGCGTACCGACATCGTGGAGACCCTGTTCGGGATCCGTGAGAAGGCCAGCGGCACCATCACCCTGCACGGGAAGAAGATCAACAACCACAGCGCCAATGAGGCGATTAACCACGGTTTTGCGCTGGTAACCGAGGAGCGGCGCTCCACCGGAATTTACGCCTATCTGGACATCGGTTTTAACTCGCTGATCTCCAATATTAAGAAATATAAAAACAGCGTCGGCTTGCTGGATAACTCGCGGATGAAGAGCGATACCCAATGGGTGATTGACTCCATGCGCGTTAAAACCCCCGGCCAGCATACGCAGATTGGTTCGCTTTCCGGTGGTAACCAGCAAAAGGTCATTATTGGCCGCTGGCTGCTGACCCAGCCGGAGATCCTGATGCTGGACGAGCCGACGCGCGGTATCGACGTCGGCGCCAAATTCGAGATCTATCAGCTGATTGCCGAGCTGGCTAAAAAAGATAAAGGGATCATTATTATTTCTTCCGAAATGCCGGAACTGCTGGGGATTACCGACCGCATTCTGGTAATGAGCAACGGCCTGGTCGCGGGCATTGTTGAGACTAAAACCACCACGCAAAACGAAATACTGCGTCTTGCGTCATTGCACCTTTAAGATCAGGGGCTTCACATGAGTGCGTTAAATAAAAAGAGTTTTCTCACTTACCTGAAAGAGGGTGGGATATACGTCGTCCTTCTGGTCCTGTTGGCCATTATTATTTTCCAGGATCCGACATTTTTAAGTCTGCTCAACCTGAGTAATATTCTGACCCAGTCCTCGGTGCGTATTATTATTGCCCTCGGCGTGGCCGGACTGATCGTCACGCAGGGCACGGACCTCTCCGCCGGCCGTCAGGTGGGACTGGCGGCGGTGATTGCCGCGACCATGCTGCAGGCGGTGGATAATGCCAACAAGGTGTTCCCGGATATGGCGACCATGCCGATCCCACTGGTCATCCTGCTGGTATGCGCCATCGGGGCGGTCATCGGGCTGATTAACGGGATCGTCATTGCCTATCTGAACGTAACGCCGTTTATTACCACCCTCGGGACCATGATCATCGTCTACGGCATTAACTCGCTGTACTACGATTTCGTGGGCGCGTCGCCGATCTCCGGCTTCGACAGTCACTTCTCCCATTTCGCGCAGGGGTTTGTGGCGCTGGGCTCGTTCCGCCTGTCCTACATTACCTTCTACGCGCTGATTGCCGTCTTCTTTGTCTGGATCCTGTGGAACAAGACGCGCTTTGGCAAAAACATTTTCGCTATCGGCGGTAACCCGGAAGCGGCGAAAGTCTCCGGGGTTAACGTGGCGTTGAACCTGCTGATGATCTATGCCCTCTCCGGGGTGTTCTACGCCTTCGGCGGCCTGCTGGAAGCCGGTCGTATCGGCTCGGCGACCAATAACCTCGGCTTTATGTACGAACTGGACGCCATCGCCGCCTGCGTGGTGGGCGGTGTATCGTTCAGCGGCGGGGTAGGGACCGTATTCGGCGTGGTGACAGGGGTAATTATCTTCACCGTGATCAACTACGGCCTGACCTACATTGGCGTCAACCCTTACTGGCAGTACATCATTAAGGGGGCGATCATTATCTTCGCCGTGGCGCTGGATTCCCTGAAATACGCCCGTAAGAAGTAATTTTTGCCTGAGTAAAAACCCGCGCCTGGCGCGGGTTTTTTTATACCTGAAACGGATGCGATGATGGAGGCTACTTTTCTTTCTGCAGCTCCAGCAGCTGCTCCGGCGTGACCGCCGGGTAGGACTGGGCGTCATCCGGCACGTCGTGCTGCTGCGCCGGAATCGGGATTAAAGGGCCAAGGAAGCGCGGTTCCCGTTTGAAGATGTAGAGGTCCGCCAGCGCGCCAAAGCGGGCGCCGAATTCGCGCAGCCGCACGCTCCACATATCCTTCGGCGACGGCACCGCGTAGCACTGGGCCTGGATCCCCATATGCAGGGCGATAAACAACGCCCGTTCGCAGTGGAAGCGCTGGGTGATGATAATGAAGTCGTTGGTGTCGAACACTTTGCGGGTGCGGACGATCGAATCAAGCGTGCGGAAACCGGCATAGTCCAGCACGATATCCGCCGGATCGACGCCGCCTTTAATCAGGTCCCGGCGCATCGTCATCGGTTCATTGTAGCTTTGCAGGGCGTTATCCCCGCTCAGCAGCAGATAGTTGACCTTGCCGCTGTTGTAGGCGTTGAGCGCGCCCTGGATGCGGTAGCGGTAATACTGATTGATGACGCCGGTGCGGTAGTATTTAGCAGTGCCCAGCACCACGCCGACCTGGCGGTAGGGGAGGTCCTGCAGCTCGTCATAGATATAGGGCGCGGTTTTCCAGCTCATCCAACGGTCAAGACCCAGCACGGTCAACAGCAGCAGGCCGAGCAGGACTAACAGGCTGTAGAACACACGCTTTAACATGAACTTGGCTCAATAATAGACAACGGAGTCTTCAGGCTACTTTACCCGCCGGGTAAGCGCAAGAAACCCGCGTTTGATTGCGGGGATTTTCAGCAATATAGACAGATCGCCGAACGCAGGCCGGGTAAGGCGTGAGCCGACACCCGGCATAGGGATCTTCAGCTCGCCATGGCGCGAACCGTAGGTCGGGTAAGCGTAGCGCCACCCGACACCTAAGGGTATAAAAGGTCGGCCGGATAAGCCGAAGACGCCATCCGGCCGTCTGCGCAGGCGGATTAACCTAACAGCACGCGCTCGATATTGTGGCAGCCCAGCGCCTTCAGGGTGGCGACGGTGGCGTCCCACTGAATCAGCGCCGCATCGGCTTTCTCCGCCAGGATCGCCCGCTGGATGTCCGGATAATCATAGCCGTTGAGGCTGAGAAGATTCAGCGCCCCCTGCAGCGGCGGCAGCGTCGGGTTGAACGCCGCGTTTTCCGCATAGCTGCCGCTGAAAAGGGTGCCATCTTTCAGCTCCAGCGCCACGCCGGAAGGCGAATGGCTGTACGGCGCATGGCAGCGGTTAGCGGCCTCAATCGCCGCCTGCGTCAGGGCATCGCCGCTGACCGGGAAGCCGTGGTCCTGGTGGTCCATCAGCAGGGTTTTGATCTCCAGGTCTTTCGGGCCGAAGGCATCCGGCAGATAGTGCTGCAGAGCATGGGCTTCGCGACCGGGCAGATGAATGCGCAGCGCCAGTCCGCTGTTCAGTTCGTTCATAAACTGACGGCAATGGCCGCACGGCGTGTAGTTCACCGTGATAGCGCGCAGGGAGGTTTCACCGCGCAGCCAGGCGTGGCTGATGGCGCTCTGCTCCGCATGGACGGTCTGCTGCATGGTGGCGCCGAGAAACTCCATGTTGCCGCCAAAGTACCAGCGGCCGCTGACGCCGCGGGCGATAGCCCCGACGTTAAAGTGAGAAAGGTCGGCGCGCGCGCAGGCGGCGGCCAGCGGCAGTAGCGCAAAGGCCAGCGCGTCTTCGTCCAGACCTGTCGCCTGTTGCAGCGTCGCCACCTGATCGGCTTCGAGCAGCGCCGGGAAGTGCGGGTCGGCGAGCATCGGGGAGATGGCCGCCTGCAGGTCTGCTGCCAGGGTAGTCAAAGCAGCTTGAAAACGTGAGTGCATAGCGTTGCCTCATAACAGTGTAATGGGGAACCAGTGTACGGGCGTCAAGGGGTTTCAAATGTGATTTACATCCCATTGCTAATGCAACTTTTCATTGTTGCATTAATAAATGTGACTTGAATCACAATTTATCCCACCACCACGAGGATCAGCGGGAATAAAAATGGCGCCATCAACGAGGTGATGATCCCGCACAGCACCAGCGCCAGCGAGCTGAACGCTCCTTCCTGATAGTCCAGTTCCGCACAGCGGGCGGTACCGAGGGCGTGCGAGGCGGTGCCCATCGACAGGCCACGCGATGCTTTGGTGCGAATACGCATCAGGTTGAGCAGCGTATGGCCGAATACCGCGCCAAGGATACCGACAAAAATCACGCACACGGCGCTGATGGCCGGGATGCCGCCGATACTGCCGCTCACCGCCATCGCAATCGGCGTGGTCACCGATTTGGGCAGAACAGAGGCGGCGATTTGCGGCGTGGCGCCCATCAGCAGGGCCACGGTGGTACCGGTGATCATCGCCACACAGCTGCCGATAAAGCAGATGGTGATGATCGATTTCCAGCGCGCGCGGATCTGGTGCAGCTGTTCATATAGCGGGAAGGCCAGCGCGACCACCGCCGGCTGCAGCAGATCGTTCAGGATCTTGCTGCCGGCAAAATAACGTTCATAGGAGATCCCGGTCAGCAGCAGAAAGGGAATGATCACCACCATCGCCACCAGCAGCGGGTTGAGCAGCGGGAATTTGAAGCGGGCCGCCAGTTTGCGGGCGAGGAAAAAGACGATCAGGGTAAGCGGTAGCGACCACCAGATTTCATGCATCATTTTTCTTTTCCTTTTGCCCAATCACTTTACGTTCGCCATGCACCAGATGGGAACTCCAGCTCACCACCACAAACACCACCAGCGTGCTGATGGCGCAGGAGATAACGACAGGCCCAAGCTGGGCGCGTAGCAGATCCCAGTACTGCATCACGCCGACGCCGATCGGCACGAACAGGAGCGCCATATAGCGGATCAGGATATTGCAGCCGGGGTTGACCCACTGCGGCGGCATGATTTGCAGCGCCAGCAGCACGAAGAGGATCAGCATGCCAATGATGCTGCCGGGGATGGTGATGGGCAGCAGCCCGGCGATAAATATTCCGGCGTACAAGCAGGCGTAAATCAGGACGAAAGCCCGCAGGTACTGCCAGATAATAGTCAGCGATTTACTCATGGTAATAACCCTTGATGAAGTTCATTCATCATACAATTAATCCCTAAAATGTGCTACCGATCACATCATGAATTCTATGCATAGCGCTGATAGCTTACGGGAACCATCGTCTCGCCCGTCAGAGTCCGAAGCCTTGCGGCTTAGACGGTTTCTCTCCCCACGCTACCTTGCTGGACGAGGCGCGGCAAATAAAGGTAAATGAGACGCCACAGGCCCCTGTAAAGCATAGAGATTATCTCGCCGTTTTGCCGCCTCGGGCGTCCGGGGACCGGAGTGCGCCGGGTCGGACGCATTGAGCGCTTTCAACCAACGCCCGGAGGCGCTACCATAGCGCCTCTTTTTTTTCCGGGTAACGATATGCGTGTACTACTGGCGCCGATGGAAGGCGTGCTCGATTCGCTGGTGCGCGAGCTGCTGACCGAGGTTAACGATTACGATCTGTGCATCACCGAATTTTTGCGCGTGGTGGACCAACTGCTGCCGGTCAAATCGTTCTACAGGCTGTGCCCGGAACTGCATCATCAAAGCCGCACCCCGTCCGGTACCCGCGTGCGCGTCCAGCTGCTGGGACAATATCCCGAGTGGCTGGCGGAAAACGCCGCCCGCGCGGTGGCGCTGGGTTCGTGGGGCGTTGATTTAAACTGCGGCTGTCCGTCGAAGCTGGTGAACGGCAGCGGCGGTGGGGCGACGCTACTGAAAGATCCAGAGCTGATCTATCGCGGCGCGAAAGCCATGCGCGAAGCGGTCCCTGCGGATTTACCGGTTACCGTCAAGGTGCGTCTCGGCTGGGATAGCGGCGAAAGGCGCTTTGAAATCGCCGACGCGGTGCAGCAGGCAGGGGCCAGCGAGCTGGTGGTCCATGGCCGCACCAAAGAAGATGGCTACAAAGCAGAGCGCATCAACTGGCAGGCCATCGGCGAGATCCGCCAGCGTCTGACTATTCCGGTGGTCGCCAACGGCGAGATCTGGGACTGGCAAAGCGCGCAGGACTGTATGGCCGTCACCGGCTGCGATTCGGTGATGATTGGCCGCGGGGCGCTCAACGTGCCGAACCTCAGCCGGGTGATCAAATACAACGAACCGCGTATGCCGTGGCCGCAGGTGGTTCAGCTGTTGCAAAAATATACCCGTCTGGAAAAGCAGGGCGATACCGGCCTGTATCATGTAGCGAGAATTAAGCAATGGTTAGGCTATTTACGCAAGGAATATACCGAGGCGCTGACGCTATTTAATGAAATTCGCGCCCTGCAAACCTCTGCTGAAATAGCGGCGGCGATCGCCCGCTATTAAGCGCCATATTGTTATTCGCTTCACATATTATTACTTGCATGCCTATTGATGATAGGCATGGGTTGAATAAAGTGATAATGTGCCGTCAATCAATTCAGGATTGCTACTGAACACAGGCAAAACCTAAGCACTTCCGTCATGCGTGGCGGCAAGTGCTTAGGTTTTTTTTTGGCAAAAATTTAACGGTGGGTAAATGATGACGTAAAACAAGAGGTTGTAATTAATCTTTTCTCTGGCTCGGTCGCGGTTTTATTACCGAAGGACGCCCCTTGCCATTCATTTTTTAAAAAAGAAAACAGGTAAATAAATAGCCTGGGGATCCCCTTTGTTTTTATTCAGTCACGGTGGAGATCACAATGTATAACAAAAAAATAAATCAGCTTTTTATCGGCGCGGCGCTGGCGACTATGGCGCCCGCCGTGAACGCGGCGCAAACCCCGGCGTGGAACGGCAGCGTGCTGGGGTTTGAAGCCGGACAGCCAGGGCTGCTGGGCGATATGCTGGGCATTCGTCCCATCCTTGAAGAGAACGGCTTTCATTATAATCTTGGCTATCTTAACGAGATGGCCTACAACGCCGGCGGCGGCTATAACCATGATAAACATCTGGCCTATATTGACCAGGTGTCATTGACCTTTACCCAGGATCTGGAGCGCTGGACCGGCATACCGGACGCGCGGCTTGAGGGTAATATCGTCAATCGCAACCATGATGATAACCTCACCACGAAACGGCTGCAGGATCCGCGGGTCAGCTTTAACGATCTGTCGCAGGAGAGCTGGGGCGGCGGGTCGATCACCCGTCTCGGCTGGCTGACCTTCGCCCGCAGCTTTGACGACCGTCGCCTGACCTGGCGTATCGGCATGATGAACAAGGTGCAAACCTTCGACCAAATCATTCCCTGCGATTTCCAGCTGCTGACCCAGTGCGGCGGCAAATCGGCCAACTCGCTGACGTGGAATAACTGGAACATCCACACCTGGGGCACCACCCTCGAGTACAAGCTGACGCCGACGGTCACCCTCAAAGGCGGGGTGATGGAGCAGAACCCGCAGGCCGCCTCGCGCAGCCACGCCTGGAGCTGGTCGACGAAGGGCAGCAAAGGCATTTTACTGCCAATGGAGATCGAAACCCGCCCGCTGATTAATGGCCTTCCGGGGGCCTATAACCTCGGTGTGGTCTGGACTAACGCGCCGCAAAGCGACCTCTATAGCGGCAAATCTGGCGGCGCCGGGGCGACGGACCCGCAAGGCTACGCCGAGCACGACAGCACCTGGTTTATGTACGCTGGCCTGAACCAGCAGATTACCCGCCATGCCGACGATCCGCTGCGGGGAATGAGCGTCTCGCTGAGCGGCAGCCTCAGCGACCAGCGCAGCAACTATATCCACTCCGCCGTCGCCGCCTCACTGCGCTACCGCGGGCTGTTTGACGCCCGTCCGGAGGACTGGATCGGCTTCGGCCTGACGTGGATCGACATGAGCAGCCACTACGCGCGCAATCAGCGCTATATGAACCAGCTCAGCGGCGCCACCGACTATAACGATCCGGCCTGGCTGCCGGTGGCAGGCCACTCGCTGAATGGCGAACTCTATTATCGCTTCCGCCCGGTCTCCTGGCTGGAGCTGCAACCGGGCCTGCAGTACTGGCACCGTCCGGGCGGCGTTGCGCAGACCCAGGACGCGTGGGTGGTGGAGTGGAAAACCGTCGTGACCTTCTGATAGTCGCGATCTTTATCACGTTTTTTCACTTGTCAGGTTGAGCGCGCAGCAGAAGTTGTTACAGTGCTGCCGTTGGATTGCAACTGCTGCGGCAGGCAAAACCTGATTACCTGGCGTTTCGTCGGGGGTCAGGTTTTTTTGTTTCTGGGGTCAATATGCAAATCGCCAAAGTACTCAATAACAATGTGGTGGTGGTTCTTGACGATCACCAGCGCGAACAGGTGGTGATGGGGCGAGGGCTGGCCTTTCAGAAACGCCCGGGCGACGCGCTGGACGACAGTAAAATTGAAAAAGTTTTCGCCTTACAAAGCGATGAGCTGGTCGGCCGCTTAGGCGAGCTGCTCAGTCAAATACCGTTAGAAGTGATGACCACCTGCGATCGCATTATCGACCTGGCACGCGGGCGGTTGGGCAAGTTACAGGAAAGTTTGTACATCACGTTAACGGATCACTGTCACTTTGCTATCGAGCGGCAAAAAAAGGGCATCGCGCTGCGTAACGTACTGCTGTGGGAGATCAAGCGGCTCTATCCGAAGGAGTTCGCGCTGGGCCAGGAGGCAAGGGCCATCATTGCCAAAAGGCTAGGCGTGGCGCTGGCGGAGGATGAAGCCGGATTTATCGCCCTGCATCTGGTGACGGCGCAGCTCAACAGCGAAATGCCGGAGGTCATGCACGTGACCAGGGTGATGCAGGAGATCCTGCAGCTGGTGAAGTATCAGCTGCAGCTGAACTACGACGAGGAGTCGCTGAGCTATCAGCGTTTCGTCACCCACCTGAAGTTTTTCGCTCAGCGGATGCTGACCCGCACGGTGGTGGAAGATGACGACGTCTCGCTGCACAGCGCGGTGAAAGACAACTACGCCAAAGCGTGGAAGTGTGCGGAAACGGTGGCGACGCATCTGCAAAAGCAGTATCAGCGGGTGCTGACCACCGAAGAAATTATGTTTCTTGCCATTCATATTGAACGGGTAAGAAAAGAGGGACGCTAAGTCTCCCGACAAACTGGATTGTTACTGCATGATGCAGGCAAAACCTGAGCGCGACGCCTACCGGCGTGGTTCTCGGGTTTTTTTATTTTTACTACTCAGTCGCCGGTTGTCTGCGGGCAGCGGCAGTAAGGAAAAGAGCATGGAATATAAAGCACTCGCGCAGGATATTCTCAACCGCGTCGGCGGCAAAGAGAACATTGTGAGTCTGGTTCACTGTGCGACACGTCTGCGTTTTAAACTGAAAGATAACGGCAAAGCCGATGCCGAAGGGCTGAAGGCGAATCCGGGCGTCATTATGGTGGTGGAGAGCGGCGGCCAGTTTCAGGTGGTGATTGGCAACCACGTCCACGACGTCTGGCAGGCGGTGCGCCAGGAGGCTGGGCTGAGCGATGACAGCGAGCCGACGGCGGAAAGCGTTGAAAAAGGGTCGCTGCTGGGGCAGATCATCGATGTCGTGTCGGGGATATTCACGCCGTTTATCGGCGTGCTGGCAGCCTCTGGTATCCTCAAAGGAATGCTGGCGCTGGCGGTCGTCTGCGGTTGGCTGACCCCGCAACAGGGAACCTATAAAATCTGGTTTGCCGCCAGCGACGCGCTGTTCTTTTTCTTCCCGCTGTTTCTCGGTTACACCGCCGGTAAAAAATTTGGCGGTAACCCGTTTGTCTCAATGGTGATCGGTGGAGCGTTAACCCACCCGCTGATGATTCAGGCCTTTGAGGCCAGCCAGGCGCCGGGCGCGGCGGTGGAGCACTTTCTCGGCATCCCGGTGACCTTTATCAATTACAGCTCATCGGTGATCCCGATTATTCTCGCTTCATGGGTCTGCTGCTGGCTGGAGCGCAAGAGCAACGCGCTGCTGCCGTCATCGATGAAAAACTTTTTTACCCCGGCGATTTGTCTCGCCGTTGTGGTTCCGCTGACGTTTCTGCTGATTGGTCCTCTGGCGACCTGGCTCAGTCATCTGTTGGCCCAGGGGTATCAGATTATCTACGCGGTGGCGCCGTGGCTGGCGGGAGCGGCGATGGGCGCGCTGTGGCAGGTTTGTGTGATCTTCGGCCTGCATTGGGGGCTGATTCCGCTGATGATTAACAATCTGACGGTGCTTGGCCATGATTCCATGCTGCCCATGCTGTTGCCGGCCGTGATGGGACAGGTCGGCGCGGTGCTGGGTATTTTGCTGAAAACCCGCGACGCCCGCCAGAAAGTGCTGGCCGGCTCTGCGTTTTCAGCGGGCATCTTCGGCATTACCGAGCCGGCTATCTATGGCTTAACATTGCCGCTGCGCCGGCCGTTTATCTTCGGCTGCGTGGCGGGCGCCATTGGCGGCGCGATTGTGGGCTTCAGTAACGCTCACGTCTATTCATTCGGTTTCGGGAACATTTTTACTGTCGCACAAATGATCCCGCCCCAAGGGCTTGATAGCACCGTTTGGGGCGGCGTAGTGGGTATCTTCGCGGCGTTGATTATCTCCTGTGGTTTAACTTTCTTCGCCGGCCTGCCGCGCGCCAGCGCCGCGCCGGGCGCCGTGGCGGTAGCGCCGGTCTCGGCAAATGACATCCTGGCGCCGATGAGCGGCAGCGTCATCGCCCTCGATCAGGTGCCGGACAGCACCTTCGCCAGCGGCCTGTTGGGAAAAGGAGTCGCCATTATTCCGGCGGTGGGCAAAGTCATCGCCCCATTCCCGGGCGAAGTGGCTTCCCTGTTTCAGACTAAACACGCCATCGGCCTGCAGAGCGATAGCGGCATCGAGCTGCTGATCCACGTTGGCATCGACACGGTCAAACTCGACGGCGTGCCGTTTACCGCGCATGTGAAAGAGGGCGACAGGGTACAGGCCGGCGATCTACTGATTGAGTTCGATCGTCAGGCGATTCTGGACGCCGGTTACGACCTGGCGACCCCGATTATTATCAGCAACAGCGATGACTATCGTGAGATCGACACGGTGGCGCCCAGCGCCGTCGAAGCCGGTCAGCCGTTGTTGTCAGTCAGCCATTAATCACAGGAGAGAGAGATGAAAACATTCCCGACAGATTTTTTATGGGGCGGCGCGACCGCGGCGAATCAGGTGGAAGGGGCGTACCTGGAAGATGGCAAAGGGTTATCCACCTCCGATGTGCAGCCGCACGGCGTCTTCGGCGAAGTGGTCGAGCGCGTACCCGGCGACAGCGGCATAAAGGATGTGGCGATCGATTTTTACCATCGCTACCCGGAAGATATCGCCCTGTTCGCTGAGATGGGCTTTAACTGCCTGCGGGTCTCCATCGCCTGGACGCGCATCTACCCCAACGGCGACGACGCCGAGCCGAACGAAGCCGGACTCGCCTTCTACGACAAATTGTTCGACGAGATGGCGAAGCACAACATCACTCCGCTGGTGACGCTGTCGCATTATGAAATGCCATGGGCGCTGGTGAAAAATTACGGCGGCTGGGGCAGCCGGCAGGTGATTGGCTTCTTTGAGCGCTACGCCAGGACGGTGTTCAGCCGTTATAAAAACAAAGTCAAACTGTGGCTGACCTTTAACGAAATCAATATGTCGCTGCATGCCCCGATGACCGGCGTCGGCTTGCCGGCCGGCAGCAGTAAAGGCGAGGTGTATCAGGCCATTCATCACCAGCTGGTGGCCAGCGCTCTGGCGGTCAAAGCCTGTCATGAGCTGGTGCCCGAGGGCAAAATCGGCAATATGCTGCTCGGCGGGCTGATGTATCCCCTGAGCTGCAAACCGGAAGATGTGTTTGCGACGCTGCAGGAGAACCGCAGCTGGCAGTTCTTCGGCGACGTGCAGGCGCGCGGGGCGTACCCGGGCTATATGCAGCGCTTTTTCCGCGACAACGGCATCACGCTCGACATCACCGAGGCCGATCGCGAAACGCTGAAAACCACCGTCGATTTTATCTCCTTCAGCTACTACATGACCGGGTGCGTCACCGCCGATGAGGCGCTGAACCAGCAGGCGCGCGGCAATATTCTCAGCATGGTGCCGAACCCGCACCTGGCGAGCTCGGAGTGGGGCTGGCAGATAGACCCCCTCGGCCTGCGTACGCTGCTGAACGTGCTGTGGGATCGCTATCAGAAGCCGCTGTTTATCGTGGAAAACGGTCTGGGCGCCAAAGATAAGGTGGAAGCCGACGGCAGCATTAATGATGACTACCGCATCAGCTACCTGAACGACCACCTGGTGCAGGCGCGGGAAGCCATTGACGATGGCGTTGAGCTGATGGGCTTTACCAGCTGGGGGCCGATTGACCTGGTGAGCGCCTCGAAGGCGGAGCTGTCGAAGCGCTACGGCTTTATCTATGTTGACCGCCATGATGACGGCACCGGCACCCTGGCACGCAGTAAGAAGAAGAGCTTTGACTGGTATAAAGAGGTGATTGCCAGCCGCGGCGCCAGCCTGAAAGCGTAATGCTTCCCCGCCCGGCCATCGCCGGGCGAGGGATCAGCCCGGTTTACACGCGCGCAGTAAAAAGATCATCGGACGCTCTTTCTCTTCATCCAGGGCGGGCTGTTGAGCAATCTGTTCGGCGCTCGGACCCCACTCATCCAGCTGCTCCAGCACAAAACCAGCGGCGATAAGCGCGTTTACCCAGCTTGAGAGTTTGCGGTGCTGTTTAATGACGCCCTCGGCAAACCAGTTGCTTACGCGCTCGCCCTCCTGCTGATAGTGGCTGACCGGCCAGCTTTTTTGCCCCTGCTCATTTACCTGCCATCCCTGCTGCAGCGGCGCGGTATAGATGGGATGTTCCGCGGAAAAGACCAGGATGCCGCCAGGGACCAGCGCCTGCTGCAGGACGGTGAAGAGCGGGGCGATGTCTGGTAAGTAATGGAGCGCCAGTGAGCTGTAAACCAGATCGCAGCTGTTGGCGGGCAACGTCAGGGTTTGCAGATCGGCGCAGCGGTAGTCAATCTCATCCCCGCGGGTCATCTCTCGCGCCTGCGCCAGCATACGTCGGGAGATATCAAAACCAATTATCTGGCTGGCTCCCTGCTGCTGCGCCCAGCGGCAAAACCAGCCGTAGCCACAACCGAGATCCACCACCCGCAAACCGGTTACTGGCGGCAGCATTGCCTGCAGCGATGGCCACTCTGGTGCACCCTCCAGTCCCTTCACCGAGCGATCGAGGGTCGCATAGCCGGCAAAGAACTGCGGGTCGTCATAAATATTCTGACTCATATTCATCCCTTGAATTGATAAGGTTGTTTATTTTTAGCTAACTAATAATTTAGTCACACGCTTTACTAAACGCGTTTAATTCAATTAATTTATGATAACCAACCTGATTATGTTATCTGACCTGTTAAATGAAATTGATATTAAAAAATAGCGTGCTGGCGGCGTTGCCCCTGGCCATCGCGCTGGCTGGCTGCGCGCCTTCTCATGAGGTCGCTAATCCGCCGCAGCAGCAAATTCCGGCTTCCCACGTTTCCATGGATCTTCCCGCCGCCGTCAAAAATGGCTGGCCACACACCGACTGGTGGAAAGACTACCACGATGCCCAACTGGATAATCTGATTCAGCGCGCACTCGCCAACGCGCCGGACATGCAGATTGCCGAACAGCGCATCAGGCTTGCTGAAGCGCAGGCGCGAATGTCGCAGGCGAATCTTGGCCCGCAGATGGATTTCTCCGCCGATATCGAACGGCAGAAAATGTCCGCTGAAGGCCTGATGGGGCCGTTCGCCACCGATACCGACGGCAATACCGGCCCGTGGTACACCAATGGCACCTTCGGCCTGACTGCCGGCTGGGATCTCGATCTGTGGGGCAAAAACCGCGCGCTGGTGAAAGCGCGCATCGGCGAGCTGAAAGCCCAGGTGGCCGAGCAGGCACAGACCCGCGAGCTGCTCTCCGGCAGCGTGGCGCGCCTGTACTGGCAGTGGCAGACGGAAGCGGCGATCAAAGCGGTGCTGCAGCAGGTGAAAAACGAGCAAAATAATATCGTGACGGTCGACAAGGCCCTGTATCAGCGCGGGATCACCAACTCCGCCGAAGGGGCGGAGAACGATATTAACGTCAGCAAAACCGACCAGCAGCTGGCGGACGTGGCGGGCACGATGAAAGAGATTGAAGCGCGGCTGATGGCCCTGACCAACAGCCAGAGCCAGTCGCTGAACCTCAAACCCGCCAGCCTGCCGACGGTCAGCGCGCAGCTGCCGGATACCCTCGGCTATGAGCTGCTGGCGCGCCGCCCGGATCTGCAGGTCGCTCACTGGTATATCGAGGCGTCGCTGAGCGAAGTGGACGCGGCGAAGGCGGCGTTTTATCCGGACATCAACCTGATGGCGTTCCTGCAGCAGGATGCCCTGCACTTAAGCGATCTTTTCCGCCATTCGGCGCAGCAGATGGGCGTCACCGCCGGACTGACGCTGCCGATCTTCGACAGCGGTCGTCTCAATGCTAATCTGGATATCGCCAGCGCGCAGAACAGCCTGTCCATCGCCCAATACAACAAAGCGGTGGTGGACGCCGTCAACCAGGTGGCGAAAACCGCCAGCCAGGTCGAGACGCTGATGGCCAAAAGCCAACAGCAGCAGCAGGTTGAAAAAGACGCCCAGCGGGTGGTGGATCTGGCGCAGGCCCGAATGGCGGCGGGGATCCTGCCCGGCTCCAGGGTGAGCCTGGCGAAACTCCCGGCGCTGCAGGAGCGTATCACCGCCTTGCGCCTGCACGGCCAGTGGATTGACGCCAGCATTCAGCTGACCTCGGCCCTTGGCGGCGGCTACCATCAGACGGTGAAGTAACCGCCAACCACGGTGCGCCCGCGGGCGCGCCGCTCAGTCTTTCTTCTTACTCTCGCGCCGCCTGAGCCACCAGTGGGCGGCCACGACCACCAGCACCGCGAGGATCAGCCAGATCCAATGCTTCAGATGGGCGTCCAGATGGTGCAGCCACGGGCCGACCACCTCGCCGCCAAGATAGCCTATGGTGGTAAACAGCAGGGCCCACACCAGCGCTCCGACAATATTCAGCGGCAGGAAAATGCGCGGCGGCAGGCGGCTGGCGCCGATCAGCAGGGGGCCGATCACCCGGAAGCCGTACATAAAGCGGGTGCCGATGACAAACAGCCACGGCCGGTGCTGGATCATGCGCTGCGCTTTCCGGATCCGCGCCTTCTGGCTGGCGAAACGGCGCAGAATGCGCCCGCCGAAGCGGCGACCAAGCAGATAGAGCAGCTGATCGCCAATCATCCCGCCGAGGGCGACGGCGATCACCACCAGGGGAAACTTCAGTAGCCCCTGATGCGCTGCGACGCCGCCCAGCAGGGTAATGGTCTCACCTTCCGCCATGCTGCCGACGATCAGCGCCGCGTAGCCATACTGGGAAATCAGGTGATTGATATCCATAAACAGCTTTTCTCCTTACCTCATCACCTCTTAATCATACACCCTGCTGACCAAAACGCGGCGAAGCAGATTTTTTGCGCTGTACACAAAATAATCTACAGGGTGAATTATACTTGGATCAGTGCAGTACGAAGCCGTGACAAGGGGGACGCTATGAACCATGTCTGGGGGCTCTTCGCTCATCCCAACCGGGAGATGAGCGTGATTAAGAGCGAGAATGAAACCATTTCTCATCACTATACGCACCATGTGCTGCTGATGGCGGCGGTTCCGGTGGTTTGCGCCTTTATCGGCACCACGCAGTTGGGCTGGAACTTCGGCGACGGCACTATTATTAAACTGTCGATGTTGACCGGGCTGGCGCTGGCGGTGCTGTTTTATGCCGTGATGCTCGCCGGGGTGGCGATCATGGGGCGGGTCATCTGGTGGATGGCCAGGCAATATCCACAGCAGCCTTCCCTGAAACGCTGCATGGTATTTGCCGGCTATGTGGCCACACCGCTGTTCCTGAGCGGGATTGTGGCGCTCTATCCGCTGGTCTGGCTATGCGCGCTGATCGGTACCATTGCCCTGTTCTATACTGGCTATCTGCTCTATCTCGGGATCCCGACCTTCCTGAGCATTAACCGGGAAGAGGGGCTCAGTTTCGCCAGCTCAACCCTGGCCATCGGGGTGCTGGTGCTGGAAGTCCTGCTGGCGATCACCGTGGTGCTGTGGGGGTATGGCTACCGACTCTTCTGATCGGACGTAACGGGTCAATATGCATTGCCGGCAAATATGTATTTTATGTCGGCAATGCAGCATTTCTTCACGATTCTTATTAGGCACAGGGCCTTACAGCGCGGTATGATGGCGTTTGCCAGCGAAGTTGCCCACTTAACCTCGCGGCGTACGTTGCATAACGTGCAAAAATACTTTTCAGAATGCCCATGATGCCGAAATTTCGAGTCTCTTTGCTCAGCCTGACCTTGCTGCTGGCTGTGCCTTTTGCGCCCCAGGCGTTAGCAAAAACCCCGATGGCGGTGACCGCCTCGCAGCCGGACATCGCTTCCGGCAGCGCCATGATCGTCGATCTGGCCACCAAAAAAATCATCTACGCCAGCCAGCCGGATCTGGTGCGCCCGATGGCGTCGATCACCAAGGTGATGACCGCCATGGTGGTGCTCGATGCCCATCTGCCGCTGGATGAGATGCTGACGGTGGATATCAGCCATACCCCGGAAATGAAGGGGATTTACTCGCGCGTGCGTCTCAACAGCCAAATCAGCCGCCGCGATATGCTGCTGCTGGCGCTGATGTCTTCCGAGAACCGTGCGGCCGCCAGCCTGGCGCATCACTATCCGGGCGGCTACGACGCCTTTATTCGCGCGATGAACGCCAAAGCGCAGGCGCTGGGGATGACCCATACCCGCTACGTGGAGCCCACCGGACTGTCAGTGCATAACGTCTCCACCGCCCGCGATCTGACCAAACTGCTGATCGCCAGCGAGCAGTACCCGCTGATCGGCCAGCTGAGCACCACCAAAGAAGAGACCGCCACCTTTGCCCATCCGGCCTACAGCCTGCCGTTCCGCAACACTAACCATCTGGTGTATCGCGACAACTGGAACATCCAGCTGACCAAAACCGGCTTCACCAACGCCGCCGGCCACTGCCTGATTATGCGCACGGTGATCAACCAACGCCCGGTGGCGCTGGTGGTGATGGATGCCTTCGGCAAATATACCCACTTTGCCGACGCCAGCCGTTTGCGCACGTGGATCGAGACCGGGAAGGTGATGCCGGTGCCGGCTTCGGCGCTGAGCTATAAGAAGCAGCGCGAAGCGCAGATGGCGGAGGCGATGCTGAAAGGCGGCGCCCAGACCGCGCAGAACGATTAATCTGCACATCCCCCGGATGACGGCGCATTGCGCCTTATCCGGGCTACGTGATTTGGCACCCGGTTCGCCCCCTTCGTAGGCCCGGCAAGCGCAGCGCCGCCGGGTAATCAGGCTGAGTGCCGGTGTTTGTGCCGGATGGCGGCTGACGTCTTATCCGGCCTGGGGAACCGCGCTGAACGGTAGCCCGGCTGAGGCGTTTACGCCGCGAGCCGGGGATTTGACGCCGAATATTACTCCGGGAGCGTCCAGTCGCCGTCACCCAGCGCGCGCTGCATAATCAACGTATCCCGCCAGTCGCCCATCTTATAGCCGACGCTGCGCAGCTGACCCGCCACGGTAAAACCGAACTTTTTATGGATCGCCAGCGAGCCGGCATTGTTATGGCCATCGCCGATGATCGCCAGCATCTGCCGCCACGGGCCTTTCTCGCATTCGGCGATCAGCCGCGACAGCAGCGCGCTGCCGATGCCGCGCCCGCCCATTCCGGATTCCACGTAGATCGATTCCTCGAGGGTATAGCGATAGGCCGGGCGCGGGCGATAGAAAGTGGCGTAGCAGTAGCCGACGATAGCCCCGCGCCACAGCGCGACCAGCCAGGGCAGCCCGTTATCGCGCACGGTCTGGATCCGTTTACGCATTTCGTCAACGGTGGGGGGGATCTCTTCGAAGGAGGCGCGGCCATTAAGCACGTGCCAGACATACAGCGCGGCGATGGCGTGCGCATCGTCGGGCAGCGCTTCACGAATTTCTAAATCACTGTCGAGTAACGGGGCCTCTGCGGGCATGGCGGCGCTCCTGAATCTGCCGGAGAGACATTCTCCGGCGTGCAGCGTAATACAGAAGCGCCAGGCTGAATAGCCCTGCCGCCGATTATTGCGGATCCGCCGGGGAGACCGGCGCCGGGGCCGCTTCACCCCAATATTTCTGCTTACTGGTTTTACCAATCCCCGGGTTCATGCTGTTGGTCGGATCGTTCTGGCGATAGAACTGCTGCAGGCTCTCCGGCGCTTCATACAGATGACCCACGTTATGCTCCGCCGGGTACTGGGCGCCGCGCGCTTTCAGCAACTCCAGCATCTGCTCCTTCAGCGCATGGGCATCGACTCCTTTCTTGACGATGTAATCCTGATGGAACACATGACACATAAAGTGGCCATAGTAGAGCTTGTGCACCAGCTGGCTGTCGATCTCCGGCGGCAGATGTTCGAACCACTCGGTATCGTTGCGGCGCAGGGCGATATCCAGCGCCAGAATATCTTCGACTTCGTCGGCATGCACCGCCTGATAGCGGATCGCCGCGCCGGCGGCGGCAAAGCGATGGAGAAACGCCTTACTGCCTTCCTCCGGCGTACAGGCGAAGAAATCTCCCTCGGCCTGCTGGAAGTATTCCGTCAGACAGCGCTGTGCTTCTTCGATGCCGTCGCCGGCCATCTTCAGCAGCAGATGGTGTTCATATTTGTCGCGCCAGGTTTTCATCCGCTCCGGTAAATGCGCCGGGAAGACGTGGCCGAGCTTCTGCATAAAGCGGTCGGTAAAGTGCGGTTTAAACAGCGACACTTTCTCCAGCATCGCGTCGGTTCGCCCCTTCATGGTGAAGAAGAACGGCATTTTGTCGGTGCCGAGCTTGTCGATCATCAGGAAGGTGTCTTTGCCATACTTCTCGGCGATATCGTAAATATCGCGGTGCATATATTCCCCGGCCACCGGCAGATGCTGGAACTCGGCGAGGATATGGCGGCGGATCTCGGTCAATACCTGCGGCTGGTTGGTGCCAATGTAAAACACCTGCTGGCGCTTTTCCGCCGGGAAGGTATCGAGACGCACGGCGAAAACCGCCAGCTTGCCGGCGCAGCCGGAGGATTCGAACAGGCGGTCCGGGTCAGCGTTGTAGCGTGCCGGGGTGTCGGCATCGACATCGCGCACGCGGGTAACATAGTCGTGATCGTGGGCGTGGCGGCCATCGTGCAGCACATCGCTATCGCTGATCCGCTCGTCGTCGAGTCGGCTGAGGATCTGCTCCGGCGTACTGCCGAGATCGATGCCCAGATGGTTGACCAGCTTCAGCTTGCCGTCGGCGTCAATCTGTGCGAACAGCGACATCTCGGTGTAGGCCGGCCCGCGCTGCACCAGGGAACCGCCGGAGTTGTTGCAGATCCCGCCGATCACCGACGCGCCGATGCACGATGAGCCGATCACGGAGTGCGGCTCGCGCCCCAGCGGTTTCAGCGCTTTTTCCAGTGAGTAGAGCGTGGTGCCGGGCCAGGCCAGCACCTGCTCGCCTTTGTCCAGCAGATGCAGTTTATCCAGGCGCAGGGTGCTGATAATCACGATCTCGCGATCGTAATCATTGCCGTTGGGGGTGGAGCCTTCGGTCAGGCCGGTGTTGGCCGCCTGCATCAGAATGATTTTATCGGCGTCGACGCAGGCGTTGAGCACGCGCCAGAGTTCCAAAAGGGTGCCGGGAAAGACAACCGCCAGCGCCTCGCCCTGACCGGAGCGGAAGCCTTTGCGGTAGCGCTGGGTTTTTGCCGGGTCGGTCAGCAGATGCGAAGGGCCAACCAGGCGCGCGAGGTCAGCCAGAAACGTTTTATTGGTGTTAGTGGGTGCAGATGACATGTTCCACTCCTTGTGGTGGTGCGCGAAATATCGAGGATAAGCATAGCGCTTTGTATGACAATTTGATGCATGAATGTTTCGCAAAAATCAGAGAAGAACCTTAGCATTCTGCGGGCGCGTTGTTTATATATATGGCAAACTGCGGTTTTTATTATGTTTTACCGAGTCCCCGTCTGAGAAAAAGCGAGATAACAATGAAATGGCTCTGCACTGTAGGCGTCGCCGTGAGTCTGGCGCTGCAACCCGCGCTGGCGGATGAACTGTTTGGTAACCACCCCCTGACCCCGCAGGCGCGGGATGCCTTTGTCACCGACCTGCTGAAAAAAATGACCGTAGACGAGAAAATCGGCCAGCTGCGTCTGATAAGCGTCGGCCCGGATAACCCCAAAGAGGCGATCCGTGAAATGATCAAAAACGGTCAGGTGGGGGCGATTTTTAATACCGTTACCCGCCCGGATATCCGCGTTATGCAGGATCAGGTGATGCAGCTTAGCCGCCTGAAAATCCCGCTGTTCTTTGCCTACGATGTGCTGCACGGCCAGCGCACCGTCTTCCCGATAAGCCTCGGCCTGGCCTCGTCGTTTAACCTTGACGCGGTGAAGACCGTGGGCCGGGTGTCAGCTTATGAAGCCGCCGATGACGGGCTGAACATGACCTGGGCGCCGATGGTCGACGTCTCCCGCGACCCGCGCTGGGGACGCGCTTCCGAAGGGTTCGGGGAAGACACCTATCTGACCACGATGATGGGTCAGGCGATGGTGGAGTCGATGCAGGGCAAGAGCCCGGCGGACCGCTATTCGGTGATGACCAGCGTCAAGCACTTCGCCGCCTACGGCGCGGTGGAGGGCGGGAAAGAGTACAACACGGTCGACATGAGCCCGCAGCGCCTGTTCAACGACTATATGCCGCCGTATAAAGCCGGTCTCGATGCCGGCAGCGGCGCGGTGATGGTGGCCCTGAACTCGCTGAACGGCACCCCGGCGACCGCCGATTCCTGGCTGCTGAAAGATGTCCTGCGCGACCAGTGGGGCTTTAAAGGCATCACAGTTTCCGACCACGGCGCTATCAAAGAGCTGATCAAGCACGGCGTGGCCTCCGACCCGGAAGACGCGGTGCGCGTGGCGCTCAAGTCCGGCATCAACATGAGCATGAGCGACGAGTATTACAGCAAGTACCTGCCGGGGCTGGTGAAGTCCGGCAAGGTGACCATGGCCGAGCTGGATGACGCCACCCGTCACGTGCTTAACGTCAAATATGATATGGGGCTGTTCAACGATCCGTACAGCCACCTGGGGCCAAAAGATTCTGACCCGCAGGACACCAACGCGGAAAGCCGTCTGCATCGTAAAGAGGCGCGGGAAGTCGCCCGCGAGAGCCTGGTGCTGCTGAAAAACCGGCTTGATACGCTGCCGCTGAAAAAATCCGGCACTATCGCGGTGGTGGGCGCGCTGGCGGACAGCAAACGCGACATGATGGGCAGCTGGTCGGCGGCGGGCGTGGCCGACCAGTCGGTGACCGTCCTGACCGGCATCAAAGAAGCGCTGGGCGATAACGCCAAAGTGATTTACGCCAAAGGGGCGAACGTTACCGACGACAAAGGCATTGTCGATTTCCTCAACCTGTATGAGAACGCGGTGCAGGTTGACCCGCGCTCGCCGCAGGAAATGATCGACGAAGCCGTCGCGGCGGCGAAGCAATCCGACGTGGTGGTTGCCGTAGTGGGCGAGGCGCAGGGCATGGCCCATGAGGCCTCCAGCCGGACCGACATCACCCTGCCGCAGAGCCAGCGCAACCTGATTGCCGCCCTCAAGGCCACCGGTAAACCCCTGGTGCTGGTGCTGATGAACGGCCGTCCGCTGGCGCTGGTGAAAGAGGATCAGCAAGCCGATGCGCTGCTGGAGACCTGGTTTGCCGGCACCGAAGGCGGGCATGCCATCGCCGACGTGCTGTTTGGCGACTATAACCCGTCGGGCAAGCTGCCGATGTCCTTCCCGCGCTCGGTGGGGCAGATCCCAACCTACTACAGCCACCTGAATACCGGTCGTCCGTATAATCCGGAGAAGCCGAACAAGTACACCTCGCGTTACTTCGATGAAGCCAACGGCCCGCTGTACCCGTTTGGCTACGGCCTGAGCTATACCACCTTTAGCGTCTCCGATGTCACCATGTCGTCGGCCACCCTGCCGCGCGACGGCAGCGTGACCGCCAGCGTGCAGGTGACCAATACCGGAAAACGCGAAGGGGCGACGGTCATTCAGCTGTATCTGCAGGACGTCACTGCCTCCATGAGCCGGCCGGTGAAAATGCTGCGCGGCTTTAAAAAGGTCAACCTCAAGCCGGGCGAAACGCAAACCGTCAGCTTCCCGATCGACGTCGACGCGCTGAAGTTCTGGAACCAGCAGATGAAATACGTCGCTGAGCCGGGCAAATTCAATGTCTTTATCGGCGTGGACTCCGCCCGCGTGAAGCAGAGCGAGTTTGAGCTGTTGTAAGACATAGCCCTTAAGCCCAACGTCATACTTAAAAGGCCGATTAATCGGCCTTTTCTTTTTCGTATCGCTGGCAAATGGACTACGCTTTTCTCTTAAGCTTCTGTAAGCGAAGCGCAAAAGAACTGAGGGATGCGGGATGAAGATGGCGACGAAATGGTCCGGCGCGCTGGCGCTGGCCGCCCTGATAAGTATGCCGCTGCAGGCGGCGGAGCCGGTGAAGGTCGGCTCGAAAATTGATACCGAAGGGGCGCTGCTCGGTAATATGATCCAGCAGGTGCTGGAAAGCCACGGCGTCAAAACGATTAACAAAATCCAGCTCGGCACCACGCCGGTGGTGCGCGGGGCGATTGTCGCCGGCGAGCTGGATATCTACCCGGAATATACCGGCAATGGCGCTTTTTTCTTTAAAGATGAAAACGACCCGGCGTGGAAGAATGCCCAGCAGGGCTATGAGAAGGTGAAGCGCCTGGATCAGGAGAAACATCAGCTGGTATGGCTTACCCCGGCGCCGGCTAACAACACCTGGACTATCGCCGTGCGTCAGGAGCTGGCGGAGAAAAATCACCTGACTTCGCTGGCCGACCTCAGCCGCTATCTGCAGCAGGGCGGCGAATTTAAGCTGGCGGCCTCGGCGGAGTTTATTGAACGCCCGGACGCGCTGCCGGCGTTTGAAAAAGCGTATGACTTTAAACTCAACCAGAATCAGCTGCTGTCGCTGGCCGGGGGCGATACGGCGGTGACCATCAAAGCGGCGGCGCAGCAGACCTCCGGCGTCAACGCGGCGATGGCCTACGGCACCGACGGCCCGGTGGCGGCCCTGGGATTACAGACGCTGAGCGACCCGCAGGGCGTGCAGCCGATTTACGCCCCAACGCCGGTGGTGCGCGAGACGGTGCTGAAAGCCTACCCGCAGATCGCCGACTGGCTGAAGCCGGTCTTCGCCAGCCTCGATGAAAAGACTCTGCAGCAGCTGAACGCCCGCATCGCGGTGGAAGGCCAGGATGCGAAGCGCGTGGCGGCAGATTATCTGCAGCAGAAAGGCCTGCTGAAGTAAGCCACCGGTGACCATTCGCTGTACTCACCGCGTCGGCCTGCTGCTGACAGGCCTGCTGCTGGTTACGCTGGCGCTGCCGTTTATCACTTACGCGCCGAATCGCTTACTCTCCGGGGAAGGGCGCGGGCTGTGGCAGGTGATGCCCTGGCTCGCCGGCGTTCAGCTGGCGGCAGCCCTCGCCGGGATCCTGCTCTGCTGGCTGCCGGGCAGGGTCGCGCCGCTTCTCCATCTGCTGCTGGCCGAACTGCTCTTCCCGCTGCTTATCTGGGGCAGCGGCCAGGCGGCGCTTGAGCTCTCCCGGCAAGGCTCGCCGCTGGCGCGCACCTCGCCCGGCAGCGGCCTGTGGCTGTCGCTGGCGCTCTGCCTGCTGCTGGCCAGCGAGGCCATTCGTCATCTTACCGCCCGGCCGCTATGGCGCTGGCTGCTCAATGCGCAAGTCTGGCTTCTGCCCATCATCCTGCTCGCCGCCGGGGCGCTCGATCAGCTCTCGCTGCTGAAAGAGTATGCCAACCGCCAGGAGGTGTTTGACGACGCTCTGCGCCAGCATCTGCTTCTGCTGTTTGGCACCCTGCTGCCGGGTCTGCTGATCGGCCTGCCGCTGGGGGTATGGCTCTGGCGGCGTCCGCGCTGGCAGGCGCCGGCCTTCACTGTGCTCAATGTGATCCAGACTATCCCGTCGGTGGCGCTGTTCGGCCTGCTGATTGCCCCGCTTGCCGGTGTGGCGCGCTATTTTCCGGCGCTGGGCGAGCTGGGCGTCTCCGGGACCGGCGTGGCGCCGGCCCTGATTGCCCTGACATTGTATGCGCTGCTGCCGCTGGTGCGCGGGGTGGTGACCGGCCTGCAGCAGGTGCCGCAGGATGCGCTGGAGAGCGCGACGGCGATGGGCATGAGCGCCGGGCAGCGCTTTCGTCAGGTGCAGCTTCCGCTGGCGATGCCGGTGCTGCTGCGCAGCCTGCGGGTGGTCAGCGTGCAAACCGTCGGCATGGCGGTGGTGGCGGCGCTGATCGGCGCCGGCGGCTTTGGCGCGCTGGTATTTCAGGGGCTGCTGAGCAGCGCGCTGGATCTGGTGCTGCTGGGCGTGGTGCCGACCATTGCCCTGGCGGTGGTGGTGGATGCCCTGTTCGCGCTGTGGGGCGCCTGGCTAAAAGGAGAGGCCAATGATTGAATTTCAAGGGGTCAGCAAAGCGTTTGCCGGCCACCCGGCGGTGAAGGACCTGACCCTGGAGCTGCGCGAAGGCGCCTTTTCGGTGCTGGTGGGAACCTCCGGCTCGGGCAAGTCGACGACGCTGAAAATGATCAACCGCCTGCTGGAGCCGGACCGGGGCATGATTCGCTTTGCCGGCGAAGACATCCGCCAGCAGCCGCTCCTGACCCTGCGGCGACGGATGGGCTATGCCATCCAGTCTATCGGCCTGTTTCCCCACTGGACGGTGGCGCAGAATATCGCCACCGTGCCGCAGCTGCAAAAATGGCCGCGGGCGAGGATCGCCGACCGGGTCGACGAGCTGATGGCGCTGCTGGGGCTGGAGGCGACGCTGCGCGACCGCTATCCCCATCAGCTTTCCGGCGGCCAACAGCAGCGGGTCGGGGTGGCGCGGGCGCTGGCGGCAGACCCGGAGGTGCTGCTGATGGATGAACCCTTCGGCGCCCTCGACCCGGTGACCCGCGAGGCGCTGCAGCAGGAGATGCTGCGCATTCACCGCCTGCTGGGGCGAACCATTGTCCTGGTGACCCATGATATTGACGAAGCGCTGCGCCTGGCGGACCACCTGGTGCTGATGGATGGTGGCGAGGTGATCCAGCAGGGGGCGCCGCTGGCGATGCTCCTGCGGCCAGAGAATAGCTTTGTGCAGACCTTTTTTGGCCGCAGCGAGCTGGGCGTGCGCCTGCTGTCGCTGCGTGAGGTGCGGGACTATCTACGCCCCGACGAGCGGCTGGCGGGCGAGGGGCTGACCGTCACCATGACCCTGCGGGAAGCGCTATCGCAGTTTGTCGCCCGGCGCTGCGAGGCGCTGCCGGTGGTGGATGCCGAGGGGCAGCCCTGCGGCACGCTGCATTTTGCCGATCTGCTGCGCCAGGAGGCGAGCCATGAAGGCGCTTCGTGAGCCGTTGTGGTGGCTTATCGCGCTGTTCATCGGCCTGCTGATGGGGCTACCCTACAGCGCGCCGCTGTTCAGCCGGCTGTTTCCGGAGCTGCCGCGGCCGGTTTACCAGCAGGAGAGCTTCTGGGCGCTCACTCTCGATCACGGCTGGCTGGTAGTGGTATCCAGCCTCGCGGCAATCGCCGTCGGGCTGGGGGCAGGGGTGGCGGTTACCCGGCCCGCGGGCAGCGCGTTTCGTCCGCTGGCGGAGACCATCGCCGCTATCGGGCAGACCTTTCCGCCGGTGGCGGTGCTGGCGATGGCGGTACCGGTGCTGGGCTTTGGCTGGCTGCCGGCGCTGATCGCCCTCGCGCTGTATGGCATACTGCCGGTGCTGCAGGGGACGCTGGCCGGGCTGGGCTCGATACCGTCGGGCGTGTCAGATGTGGCAGAAGGGATGGGAATGACCGGCTGGCAGCGTCTGTATAAGGTGGAGCTGCCGCTGGCGGCCCCGGTGATCCTGGCGGGGATCCGCACCTCGGTCATCGTCAATATTGGTACCGCGACGATAGCCTCGACGGTGGGGACCAATACGCTTGGGACGCCGATCATCATCGGCCTGAGCGGGTTTAATACCGCCTATATTGTGCAGGGGGCGCTACTGGTGGCGCTGGCGGCGATCATTGTCGACCGCGCGTTTGAGCGTCTGACCCGCTGGATCAGCCGACACCGCCACGCACAATAAAGGAATAGCCGGCCAGCATTACGCCGCTGATCCCGCCGATGGCCATAAGTAAGAAGAGAGTGACGACCGCGATTTTCGCTGGCTTCATAATAGGCTCCTGATGTTAACAGGGGGATTATACGGTGAAGCGCAGGTGTTAATGAAACATTAATTGCGGTTTAGCGCGCCGCGCCGGGCTTTTTGCCGCTTTGGCTGAGCAACGCGCCGCAAAAAAGTGTGATCCTGCCCGTCATTTTTCATTTTTATGCAGGGCTTCAAAGAAAGTTTTCTCCAGTCAGGGTATGGTACGCGCTTTCTGAAATGTGTGGTTTGCGGGTATGTACGAGTTTGATCTGGTGTTGCTGCTGCTTCAGCAGATGTGCGTATTTTTGGTCATCGCGTGGTTGATGAGCAAAACCCGACTGTTTATCCCCCTGATGCAAGTCACCGTTCGCCTGCCGCACAAGCTGCTGTGCTACGTCACCTTCTCCATTTTCTGCATTATGGGGACCTATTTTGGTCTGCATATCGAAGACTCTATCGCCAACACCCGCGCCATCGGCGCCGTGATGGGCGGCCTGCTCGGCGGCCCGGTGGTCGGCGGGCTGGTGGGGCTGACCGGCGGCCTGCACCGCTACTCGCTGGGGGGGATGACCGCGTTAAGCTGTATGGTCTCCACCATCGTCGAGGGGCTACTGGGCGGTCTGGTGCACAGCGTGCTGGTCAAACGCGGCCGGCCGGACAAAGTCTTTAGCCCGCTCACCGCCGGGGCGATCACCTTCGTGGCCGAGCTGGTGCAGATGATGATCATTCTGCTGATTGCCCGCCCGTTCCAGGACGCCCTGCATCTGGTGCAGAGCATTGCTGCGCCGATGATGGTGACCAATACCGTCGGTGCGGCGCTGTTTATGCGCATTCTGCTGGACAAGCGGGCGATGTTCGAGAAGTACACCTCCGCTTTTTCCGCCACGGCGCTGAAGGTGGCGGCGTCCACCGAGGGGATCCTGCGTCAGGGGTTCAACGAAGAGAACAGCATGAAGGTGGCCCAGGTGCTTATCCAGGAGCTGGATATCGGCGCGGTGGCGATCACCGATCGCGACAAGCTGCTGGCGTTCACCGGCATCGGCGACGACCACCATCTGCCGGGCAAACCTATCTCCTCGTCGTATACGCAACGGGCGATTGAGACCGGGGAGGTGGTGTATGCCGACGGCAACGAGGTGCCCTACCGCTGCTCGATTCATCCGCACTGTAAGCTGGGATCGACGCTGGTGATCCCCTTACGCGGTGAGAACCAGCGGGTGATCGGCACCATCAAATTGTATGAGGCGAAAAACCGTCTGTTCAGTTCGATCAACCGCACCCTAGGAGAGGGGATCGCTCAGCTGCTGTCGGCGCAGATCCTCGCCGGGCAGTACGAGCGGCAGAAGGCGCTGCTGACGCAATCCGAAATCAAGCTCCTGCATGCCCAGGTTAACCCGCACTTCCTGTTTAACGCGCTCAACACCCTGAAGGCGGTGATCCGTCGCGACAGCGAGCAGGCCGGCCAGCTAGTGCAGTATCTGTCGACCTTCTTTCGCAAGAACCTGAAGCGGCCGACGGAAATCGTCACCCTCGCCGATGAGATAGAGCATGTTAACGCCTATCTGCAGATTGAGAAGGCCCGCTTTCAGGCTAACCTGCAGATCCAGATGGCGGTGCCGGAAGGGCTGGCGCATCACCAGCTGCCGGCCTTTACCCTCCAGCCGATCGTGGAGAACGCCATTAAGCATGGCACATCGCAGCATCTAGGCGTCGGCGAAATTACCATTCGCGCCAGCCAGGACGATCGCTGGCTGCAGCTGGATATCGAAGATAACGCCGGGCTGTACCAGGCCAACCCTCAGGCCAGCGGGCTGGGGATGAATCTGGTGGACAGGCGGCTGCGGGCGCGTTTTGGCGCCGACTGCGGCATCAGCGTCACCTGCGAGCCGGAGCGCTTTACCCGTGTCACCCTACGTCTGCCCCTGGAGGAGAATGCATGCTGAGAGTATTGATCGTCGATGATGAGCCGCTGGCGCGGGAAAACCTGCGTATATTGCTGGAGACACAGCGCGATATCGAGATCGTCGGCGAGTGCGGCAACGCGGTGGAGGCGATTGGCGCGGTACATAAGCTGCGTCCCGACGTGTTGTTTCTCGACATCCAGATGCCGCGCATCAGCGGTCTGGAGATGGTCGGGATGCTCGACCCGGAGCACCGCCCCTATATTGTGTTTCTCACCGCCTTTGATGAATACGCGGTGAAAGCCTTTGAGGAGCACGCTTTTGACTATCTGCTCAAGCCGATTGAAGCTGCGCGGCTGGAGAAAACCCTCGCCCGCCTGCGCCAGGAGCGTAATCTGCAGGATGTGTCGCTGCTGGATGATGCTCAGCAGACGCTGAAATACATACCCTGTACCGGTCACAGCCGTATCTGGCTGCTGCAGATGGAGGATGTAGCCTTCGTCAGCAGCCGGATGAGCGGCATCTACGTGACCGACCGCGAGGGCAAGGAAGGGTTTACCGAGCTGACCCTGCGCACCCTTGAGAGCCGCACGCCGCTGCTGCGCTGCCATCGCCAGTATCTGGTGAATATGGCGCACCTGAAGGAGATTCGCCTGGAGGAGAATGGTCAGGCGGAGCTGCTAATGCGCGCCGGGCAAACGGTGCCGGTGAGCCGACGCTATTTAAAAAGCCTGAAAGAGGCGATTGGCCTGTAAAGCTGCTACACTGCGCCCCATTGCATCATCGACAGTAAAAGGCACTCATGCTCAGTAATGATATTCTTCGTAGCCTGCGCTACACCCTGAAAGTCAATAATAACGATATGGTGCGCATTCTTGCGCTATCCGCTATGGAATCCACCTCCGCCAGCTTCGACACCTGGACCACGAAAGAGGATGAAGAGGGCTTTGTCCGCTGCCCGGACATTATCCTGTCGGGTTTCCTCAACGGCCTTATCTATGACAAGCGCGGCAAAGACGATTCGGCGCCGGAGTTAGCGCTGGAGCGTCGGGTGAATAACAACACGGTGCTGAAAAAGCTGCGGATCGCCTTCTCGCTGAAAACGGACGATATTGTGGCGATCATGAGCGAGCAGAAATACCGCGTGTCGGTGCCGGAAGTGACCGCCATGATGCGATCGCCTGACCACAAAAACTACCGCGAGTGCGGCGACCAGTTTCTGCGCAATTTCCTGCGCGGGCTGACCCAGCGGGTGCATCACCCGAAACCGTGATTTTTGCCGGGTGGCGGTTTCGCCTTACCCGGTCTACATAACCCGTAGGCCCGTGCAAGCGCAGCGCCGCCGGGCAAAAAAAAGCCGGATGGTTAATCCGGCTTTTTTATTATTTCACCTGCTGACCCGGCTTGGCGCCGTCGTCAGGGCTTAACAGGAAGATATCCTTCCCGCCAGGGCCGGCGGCCATCACCATCCCTTCCGAGATACCGAAGCGCATTTTGCGCGGCGCCAGGTTGGCGACCATCACCGTCAGGCGGCCAATCAGCGGCTGCGGATCCGGATAAGCGGAGCGGATGCCGGAGAAGACGTTACGCTTCTCGCCGCCCAGATCCAGCGTCAGGCGCAGCAGCTTGTCGGAGCCTTCAACAAATTCCGCGTTCTCAATCAGCGCCACGCGCAGATCGACTTTGGCGAAATCGTCAAAGGTGATGGTGTCCTGAATCGGATCGTCCGCCAGCGGGCCGGTCACTGGCGCAGCTGCGGCTTTCACCTCTTCTTTTGACGCTTCAACCAGGGCTTCCACCTGTTTCATCTCGATGCGGTTGTACAGCGCCTTAAACGGATTGACCTTATGCGCCAGCAGCGGCTGCTGAATGGCGTCCCAGCTCAGCTCGCTGTTGAGGAACGCTTCCGCACGCGCGGCCAGCTGCGGCAGGACCGGTTTCAGCCAGGTCATCAGCACGCGGAACATGTTCAGACCCATGGTGCAGATGGCCTGCAGGTCGGCGTCGCGGCCTTCCTGTTTCGCCACCACCCACGGCGCCTGCTCATCGACATAGCGGTTGGCCACGTCGGCGAGCGCCATGATTTCGCGGATGGCCTTACCGAACTCGCGGCTGTCCCACGCTTCGCCGATGCTTTCCGCCGCGTCGGTGAAGGTTTTGTACAGCGCCGGGTCGGCCAGCTCAGCGGCCAGCACGCCGTCAAAACGCTTGCTGATAAAGCCGGCGTTGCGCGAGGCGAGGTTAACCACCTTGTTGACGATGTCGGCATTCACGCGCTGGATAAAGTCTTCCAGGTTAAGGTCGATGTCATCGATGCGCGAAGAGAGCTTGGCGGTGTAGTAGTAGCGCAGGCTGTCGGCATCAAAGTGTTTCAGCCAGGTGCTGGCCTTGATGAAGGTGCCGCGCGACTTGGACATCTTCGCGCCGTTGACCGTCACGTAGCCGTGCACGAACAGGTTAGTCGGCTTACGGAAGTTGCTGCCTTCCAGCATCGCCGGCCAGAACAGGCTGTGGAAGTAGACGATGTCCTTGCCGATAAAGTGATACAGCTCGGCCGTGGAGTCTTTCTTCCAGTATTCGTCGAAGCTGGTGGTGTCGCCGCGCTTGTCGCACAGGTTCTTGAAGGAGCCCATGTAGCCGATCGGCGCGTCCAGCCAGACGTAGAAGTATTTGCCCGGCGCGTTCGGAATTTCGAAGCCGAAGTACGGCGCATCGCGGGAGATGTCCCACTGCTGCAGGCCGGACTCAAACCACTCCTGCATTTTGTTCGCCACCTGCTCCTGCAGCGCGCCGCTGCGGGTCCACGCCTGCAGCATTTCGCTGAATGACGGCAGGTCGAAGAAGAAATGTTCGGAGTCACGCATCACCGGCGTGGCGCCGGAGACCACCGATTTCGGGTCGATAAGCTCGGTAGGGCTGTAGGTCGCGCCGCACACTTCGCAGTTATCGCCGTACTGGTCTGGAGATTTACACTTCGGACAGGTGCCTTTCACAAAACGGTCCGGCAGGAACATGCCTTTTTCCGGATCGTAGAGCTGAGAGATGGTACGGTTTTTGATAAAGCCGTTCTCTTTCAGACGAGTGTAGATCAGCTCCGACAGCTCGCGGTTCTCATCGCTGTGCGTCGAGTGATAGTTGTCGTAGCTGATGTCGAAGCCGGCAAAATCGGTCTGATGCTCCTGACTCATCTCGCCAATCATCTGCTCCGGAGTGATACCGAGCTGTTGCGCCTTGAGCATAATCGGCGTGCCGTGGGCGTCGTCGGCGCAGATGAAGTTGACTTCATGGCCGCGCATTCGCTGGTAACGGACCCAGACATCAGCCTGGATGTGCTCCAGCATGTGGCCGAGGTGGATGGAGCCGTTGGCGTACGGCAGGGCGCACGTTACCAGAATTTTCTTCGCGACTTGAGTCATAGTGAGCATTACATCTTCTGTTGTAAAAAGGGCTTCCGATATTACCAAAAGGGCTGTGGGTGCGCCATAAATGGCTGCCCATATATGGATAATCCTTACCTGTGATAAACTCTGTGATTACTGAAAGCATCTCAAAACAACAAAGGAGTCGGGATGAATTCGCAATCCCAGGCCAAATCCCCCGAGCGCCTACGTGCGATGGTCGCCGGGACGCTGGCCAATTTCCAGCACCCAACCCTGAAGCATAACCTCACCACCCTCAAGGCGCTGCACCATGTCGCCTGGCTGGATGATACCATTCATATTGAGCTGCAGATGCCGTTCGTCTGGAGCAGCGCCTTCGAAGCGCTGAAAGAGCAGTGCAGCGCCGAGCTGCTGCGCATCACTGGCGCGAAGGCTATCGACTGGAAGCTGACCCACAGCATCGCCACCCTCAAGCGCGTGAAAAACCAGCCCGGGATCAACGGCGTGAAGAACATTATCGCCATCAGCTCCGGGAAAGGCGGCGTCGGTAAATCCTCCACGGCGGTAAACCTGGCGCTGGCACTCGCCGCGGAAGGGGCGAAGGTGGGCATTCTGGATGCCGATATCTACGGCCCGTCGATTCCGACCATGCTTGGCGCGGAGGACAGCCGCCCGACCTCGCCGGACGGCACCCATATGGCGCCGATCATGAAGTACGGGCTGGCCACCAATTCCATCGGCTACCTGGTGACTGACGACAACGCCATGGTCTGGCGCGGCCCGATGGCCAGCAAGGCGCTGATGCAGATGCTGCAGGAGACCCTGTGGCCGGATCTGGATTACCTGGTGCTGGATATGCCGCCGGGCACTGGCGACATTCAGCTGACGCTGGCGCAGAACATTCCGGTGACCGGCGCGGTGGTGGTCACCACGCCGCAGGACATCGCGCTGATCGACGCCAAAAAGGGCATCGTGATGTTCGAGAAAGTGGAAGTGCCAGTGCTGGGGATCGTGGAAAACATGAGCATGCATATCTGCAGCAACTGCGGGCACCACGAGCCGATCTTCGGCACCGGCGGCGCGCAAAAACTGGCCGAGAAATACCACACCCAGCTGCTGGGCCAGCTGCCGCTGCATATTACGCTGCGGGAAGATCTGGATAACGGCACGCCGACGGTGGTGGCGCGTCCGGACAGCGAATTTACCGACATTTACCGCCAGCTGGCGGGCCGGGTGGCGGCCCAGATGTACTGGCAGGGAGAAGTGATCCCGGGTGAGATTGCCTTCCGCGCCGTTTAAGGCCGCGGCGAGCGCATCAGCCAGTATCCGCCCTCGGGCGAGGCGCCCTGTGCTTCGATGGTCCAGCCGTGACGCTGGTAGAAGCGCAGGGCGTTTTTATTTTCCATCAGGCACTTCAGCGTCCCGCTGGCGGTAAAGGTCCGTTCGACCTGCGCCAGCAGCGCGCTGCCGATATGTTTGCCCTGCCAGTCCGGGTCGACGAACAGATGGTGAAGGAAATTATCGGCGGTCCATACGGCGGCAAAGCCCACCGGCAGGCCGTCGCATTCCGCGACCCACAGCTGTTCATCCGCGGTGGCGGCATCGAAATCTTCCAGCCGCCACGTCGTGGAGGGAAGCCAGGTCCACGATACACTGCGCGCCCGCAGGAAGAGCTGGCGCAGCGCCGGAGAGTCCGCTGGTTCGCCGGGGCGGATGCGGATATTGAGCGGATCAGCGATGATAGAAGATCTCGCCATCGTACACCTTGAGGATTTTGCCTTCGGTGTCGGTGATCAGCACGTAGTTACCGCCCATATAGGTCCAGTGGCTGCCGGCGTCCGGCGCGGGAAGATTACGCTGCTGCCAGCCTTTGATGTTGTATTCCGGGGTAAGGTACATCGCCGGAACGGTGTCGCCAATGTGAAACTGGGTGAAGTCGGCGGTGAACTCTTTCAGCGCATACTGCTCGATCCCCGCGGCAGAAGCCGTCCAGCTGGCGCCAGCGGTGGCAAGGAGTACGCCCAGAAGCATCATTTTTGTTTTACGCATAATTTCCTCAATATTACCTGGACTCAAAATAGCAGCCTCGTATCATTCCTGATGCGTTGCTGAAATGGCAAGCACTGGATTTTTAAAAAGTGTAAGCAAAACACGGCGCAAGTCCTGCGCTGCTTGCGTTGCAGCGACGGTGATGCGTATTTTGGGAGCAATCTGAAGCAGGGGAGAATCGGCATGTTCAGGCTGGAAGATCTGACCTTATTTGTCCGCGCCGCGGCACTGGGCAGTTTTAGCGACGCCGCGCGCGAGGCGGGGCAGCAGCCGGCGCAGGTGAGCGCGGCGATTAAACGTCTGGAGACGATCCTCAATATTCGCCTGTTCGCCCGCTCGACCCGCAGCCTGCGCCTGACGCCGGAGGGGGAGACCTGGCTGCCGTATGCCACCCAGATGCTCGATACCCTCGAGGCCGGCCTGCAGAAGATCCAGACCCCGGATGATGAAATTCGCGGCATGCTGCAGATTGCCGTGCCGTCAGACCTCGGGCGTAACCTGCTCCTGACCTTGTTCCGCGACTTTCGGCAACGCCATCCGGCGCTGCGCCTGCGGCTGCTCTTTTCCGACCAACTGACCGACGTGTTTAAAGATCCGGTGGACGTCGCGTTTCGCTATGGCAATAACGATGACGCCTCGTTTATTTCGCTGCCGGTGGCGCCGGAAAATCGTCGGGTGCTGGTGGCCTCCCCAGAGTGGATCGCCCGCCACGGCGAGCCGCAGACCCTTCAGGAGCTCGGCCAGCACAATGCGTTGATCTACATTTTGCGCGGCCGCCCGTTCGACCGCTGGTCACTGAGCCTCGACGGAGAAGTTCAGCAGCAGAAGGTCTCCGGCACGGTGATGAGCGACGACGCGGAGGTGATCCGGCGGCTGGCGGTGGCCGGGGAGGGCATTGCCTATAAATCGATGCTCGACGTCAGCGACGATCTGCGGGCGGGCCGCCTGCGGCGCCTGCTGCCGCGTTACCAGGGGGATATGGTGCCGTTGAACCTGATTTGTCCGCACCGCAAGCAGCTCTCTGCCGCGGTGCGTTTGTTATATGAAGAGGTGAAAGCACATTGTGAAGGGCTTAATGTCTAACTAAGGTCGCGAAGTAGTAGACCAGAGGGACGGCCAGCACCCACAGGCCAATCGGGATTTCCCGCCACTTGCCGGCGATGGCCTTGATCACAATGTAAAACAGCAGCCCGCCGGCGATACCGGTGCCGAAGCTGTTGGCGATGAGGGTGATCATCACCATCATCAGTACCGGCAGGCCGTCGGTGAAGTTGCCGAGATCCACTTTGCGCAGGCCGCTGAACATGTTCAGGCCGATCAGGATCAGCGCCGGGGCGGTGGCCTCCTTCGGGATCATCAGCGCCACCGGCGTGAACAGCAGCATCAGCAGGAACATCACCGCCGCCGACAGCGCGGTGAGGCCGGTTTTGCCGCCGGCTTCCGCTGCCGCCGAGGACTCGATCAGCGCCGTTGCCGCCGGAATCCCCACCCACGGGCCGAGCGCCGCAGCAATCGAATCGACCATAAACGGGCGATTAATCTGCGGCATGTTGCCTTCTTCATCCAGCAGACCTGCCTCGCCGCCCACCGCCAGCGTCGTCCCCATGGTGGAGAAAAACTCAGAAGCGAAAAAGACGAACAGGAACGGCAGGAAGGCGATGTTTAACGCCCCCAGCAGGTCAACCTGTCCCAGCACCGGCGCCAGCGAGTGGGGGACATCGATAAAATGCGTCGGCAGTTTGGTCACGCCGAACGGGATCCCCACCAGGGTAGCGCACAGAATGGCCCACAAAATGGCGCCCGGCACCTTACGCGCCTGCAGGGCTATCGCCAGGAACAGGCCGCACAGCGCCACCAGCGCGCCGGGGGCGAGAAAGTCGCCGAGCATCAGGGCGTTGGTTTTGGCATTGGCGAGCACCAGCCCGGCGTTGCGAAAGCCGAGAACGGCGACAAACAGGCCGATGGAGGCCGTCAGCCCCAGCTTGATCGACTGCGGCACCGAGCGGGTGACCACTTCGCGCAGGCCAAAGCGGGTCAGCAGGAAGAAGAGAACCCCTGACCAGCAGGCGATCCCGAGGCCTGTCTGCCAGCCAATCCCCTCGCTACCGGCCAGCGTAACCCCTACCAGCACCGAGCCGCCAATGCCCGGGCCGACGATAAACGGCAGGTTGGCGTAAAACGCCATCAGCAGCGAACCGACGACGAAGACCAGAATGGTGCCGGTGGTGGCGGCGCCTTTGTCCATCCCGCCGATCGCCAGCAGTCCCGGGATGACCACCAGTAAATAGGCGGCGGCGAGGAAACCGGTGATCCCGGCCAGGCATTCAGTGCGTAGCGTGCCGCCGCGCGAGCGCAGCGCAAAGCGGCGCTCCAGCCAGTTATCGCGGGCGGAAGAGTGAAGTGTGTTATCGGCCATGCTCAGGCTCCCTGAGGATTATTGTTGTGAGGCGTTGGCGCCGGGGTCTCCCGGCAGGCTATCAACGGGTCGACTATCTGGCGGCTGCCGCCGTCGGTGAGACCCAAATCGGTTAAATGCGGCCCGGCGTTACAGGCAAGACAGGTGCCTTCAATAGCCTTGAAGACCCGGTACGGCGGCTCCCAGTCAGCGACTCTGCTGCTCAGATCGCGCAGCTCGCGGAACTGACGCGCCAGCTCGGCGGCCGGCAGATCCGACAGCATGCCGGCAATCGGCATCGCCACATGGGCGAGGATCTCGCCCTGTTGCGCCAGCGCCATCCCGCCGCCGGAGGCGATAAGCTGGTTGGCCGCCAGCGCCATATCCTCAGCATCGCGCCCGAGCACCACCAGATTGTGTGAGTCGTGGGAGTAGCTGGTGGCGATGGCGCCGCGCAGCTCGCCCCAGCCTTCAAGCAGGGCGATTTGCGGCGTCGCCTGATGGCGGCCGTGGCGGTGCTTGACCCAGATCAGGCTGAAGCCGGCGGGCAGCTGGACCTGGCCGTCGCGGATCTGCACCTCGACCTCACCCCACTGGGTGAAGCGCGCGCCGCGGATATGGCGCAGGCGGGCGACGCCGTGGCGAATGCCCTTGATGCGCAGGATAAAGTCATCGGCGGCGAGGGGGGCTATCTGTAAGGTATCGCGCGGCGGCGTTACGCCCGGCGCCGGGGCGATCGGCTTCAGCAGGCGGCCGGCCTGGGCCAGCCGTTCCCCGCCAACATAGACTTCGCGGGCCGCCAGTTTTTCCAGGGAGTCAAACACCACCAGATCGGCGCGCCGCCCGGCGGCAATCAGCCCGAGATCGTGGCGCTGCAGACGAATAGCGGCGTTGAGGGTGGCGAAACGCAGCGCGTCGACCGCCGGTAAACCGTGCTCGATCAGCAGGTTGAGCAGGGCGATGATCCCGCCTTTCTCCAGCAGCATATCCGGCGGCACGTCATCGGTGCAGACGGTGATCTGCGAGGAGAGGTGCGGCAGCGTTTTCAACGCCGCGACGATATCCGGCAGCAGATAGGGGTGCGAGCCGCGGATCTCG
Organism: Klebsiella sp. PCX; assembly: GCF_021869705.1. Taxonomy (NCBI): domain Bacteria; kingdom Pseudomonadati; phylum Pseudomonadota; class Gammaproteobacteria; order Enterobacterales; family Enterobacteriaceae; genus Klebsiella; species Klebsiella sp. PCX. Next base: position 3,513,810 of record NZ_CP091527.1, on the reverse strand, counting down.
ATCGTCAGACCGGCGCGCAGTTTTTCCAGCGCGTCGTCCGCCGAGGTCAGTTCATGATCGGAGGTGACGCCGGCGGCGAGGTAGGCCTGCAGGTCGGCGCCGCTCAGGCCGCGGGCGTGGCCTTCAATCAGTTTGCCGCTGTTAAGACCGGCCTGGACAATCTCCTGCATCCGCTCGCTGCCGTGCAGCACGCCGTGCATATCCATCACTTCTGCCACGCCGCGCACTTCCGGCCAGCCGAGCATGGTCTCCATTTCCGCGCCGGCGAAATCGGCGCCGGACATTTCGAGGCCGGGGGTGGAGGGCACGCTCGACGGCGCGGCGACCATCACCTGCAGCGGCAGGTGGCGGCTGGCGTCTACCGCGTAGCGCACGCCCTCGACGCCGAGCACATTGGCCAGCTCATGCGGATCCCAGAACACCGCGGTGGTGCCCTGGGTGAGGACGATTTCGGCGTAGCGCTCGGGTGGCAGATGCGAGCTTTCGAGGTGCACGTGGGTGTCCATCAGGCCGGGCGACAGATAGCTACCGGCCAGGGAATGCACTTCATGGGCGTCGGCGCGGCTGCCGCGGGGGTGGACGCTGGCGATCATCTCGCCGACGATACCGACGTCAGCGGGGCGAATTTCGCCCGTGGCCATATCGACGATCTGCGCATCGACCAGCAGCAGATCAAACGGGGATTCGCCGCGCGCGGCCTGTACGGCGCGACGGCGGACTTGAGCATTGCTGGACATAACCACTCCGGCACAAGGATAATGCGGATACTCTAGGGGCACAGCAAACGTTTGCCCAGATGAATAAATTTATCACCCGATAAGCTCGGGTTATTGTGCAGGACCACCGTAGCGAACCCGATAATGAAAGAACCCTGGCAGCGGCTGCCCGCGCTCTCACTTAAACAGCTTCAGTATTTCGTCACCCTGGCCCAGCTGCGCCATTTTACCGATACCGCCAGTCGGCTGGCGATTAGCCAGCCGGCGCTGAGCAGCGCCCTGCGGCAGATTGAAACGGTGCTCGGCGGCAAGCTGGTCAACCGCACCGCTTCGGCGGTCACCCTGACTGAGCTGGGGGCGGCGATTTTACCCCACGCCCAGCGGATCCTCAGCGTGGCGCAGGCGGCCTTTTTCGATATGCAGCAGATCGTCGAGGCGGGCGGCGACGGGACGGTGCGCATCGGCCTGGTGCCGTCGGTCAGTTCGCTGCTGTTTCCTCTGCTGCCGCAGACCCTGGCCCAGGCCTTTCCCCGCCTGCGCATTGAATTTCACGATCAGACCAACGATGCGCTTATCCTGGCGCTGCAGCGTGGCGAGATTGATTTCGGCATCGGGGCGATCGACAGCTCACTGCCCGCGGAATTGCTGGTCTATCCGCTGCGCGACGATCCCTTCGTGGCGGTGCTGCACCGCGACGATCCGCTGGCCGCGCAGGCGCATCTGCCGTGGAAACAGCTGGTGGGGCGGGACATTGCCGTGTTCTCGAAGGGCAATATCCAGCGGCTGGTGGCGGCATTAGTGGAGAGCCATCGCCTGACGCTGACCACCCGCTACCAGGTGGACTATATCGAAACCCTGTATGGCCTGGTACGCTCGCGCTTAGCGGTGGCGATTCTGCCGGAGCTGTACACCACCCATCTGCAGGACCCGGCGCTCAAGGTCGCGCAGCTGCAGCAGCCGGCGTTGACCCGCACGGTGGCCCTGATGCGCGGGCCGCAGGCGCTGCCGCCGCTTATCGAAGACTGTTTTTCCCTGCTACAGGCCGCCTTGCGCTAGGGCAGGTGCTTGATCAGCACGTCTATGGTTAAGTGGTTGATGTACTCCAGCGAGTGTGAGGAGAGGACGCCCAGCAGCCTGTTATGGTGCCCGGCAATAATTAAATCGATCTGCCGCTGTCGAATGCAGGCTTCGACATCTTCAAACCGGCGAGTGGTCACCAGCGAGAGAGTATCCACCGGCAGGGAGACGGTGCAGGCCAGCTCGTTGAGCAGGGCTTTGGCCTGGATCACCTCCTGCGAGACCTGATCGTCGCGCAGGCTGTCGGAAACATAGTTCAGCGCCCGGTAGTCGGTGCTGATGTGGGCGATGGTGATGCGCATGCCGTTCTCTTCTGCCATTCTGGCGGCATGCTCGAGCAGCGGGACGCCGTCCTGACTGCTGTTGATCAGTACCAGCGCATGGTGATAAAGCGCCATAAATACCTCCGCGCATAAAGTTGTCCTCAGCGTATTTTGAGCCGCTGGCGGGGGGATGGCAAACCCTCGGGCGCGTTTGCCTGAAGATAACGCCCCCCCGCGGCCTGACGGGCGGCGGGGGAGCGTTCGGCGCGTTGCGCTTACGGGGTGACGATGTTGAACCAGAAGGCAAAGGTGTCCATGTAGCTCAGCATTTCGTCGAGCTTAGCGCCATTGCCGCTAATGTTAACCTCGCCGTTAGCCTGAGCTTGCTGCAGCGTCTCCTGTTTCAGGATGATCTTATTCAGGGTGTCGCGGCTGAGCGAGATGCTGGCGTCAGCGTTGTCGGCTACCGCATTGGCGGTATGGTTAAGCACGCCGTTTTCCAGCTCCAGTTTGTACTTGCCGCCGTCTTTACCCAGGTCGATGTTAAAGACCGCTTTAGCCGCCCCGGCTTTTTCGCCGTTGAGATGCACCCCGAGGTAATCGAAGAACATTTCCGGCGTCATGGCGCGGACGGTATCCGGGCTGGCGGTGTTCGGCGTCGGCAGTTTCTGCACGCCGTTACGCAGCTCCTGAGCGCCGGTGAGGTAGAAGTTGCGCCAGGTCCCGGCTTCCGCCTGATACCCAAGCTGCTCCAGGGCGTCGGCTTCCAGATGACGCGCCTGCTGATTGTTAGGATCGGCGAAGACGATTTTGCTGGTCACCTGCGCCACCCAGCGGTAGTTCCCCTGCTGGTAGTCGGCTTTGGCTTTCTGCATGATGGCATCGGCGCCGCCCATATATTCCACGAACTTCTTCGCCGCCTGCTCTGGCGGCAGCTCGTCGAGGGTGGCCGGGTTGCCATCGAACCAGCCGAGGTAGAAGACGTAGGTCGCTTTCACATCGTGGCTAACGGAACCGTAGTAGCCGCGGCTGGACCACTGTTTCTCGAGTGAATCCGGCAGCTTGAAGTTGGCGGCGATCTCATCGCGGGTCATGCCCAAATTCGCCATCCGCAGAGTCTGGTCGTTGATATAGCGATACATATCGCGCTGACCTTTCATCAGCTTAACGATATTGTCGTTCCCCCAGGTCGGCCAGTGGTGCTGAGCGATAATCACTTCCGCATCGCTGCCCCAGCGGTCGATGGCGGCGTTGATGTATTTCGACCACGCCAGCGGATCGCGGATTTTGGCGCCGCGCAGCGAGTAAGTGTTGTGCAGGGTATGGGTCACATCCTCTGCCGCCTCGATCATTTTCTTCTCTTTGACATACCACAGCATCTCAGACGGCGCTTCTGAGCCCGGCGCCATCATAAAGTCATAGGTCAGACCGTCGATCACTTCCTGCTGACCGGTATGGGTAATGTAGTTGGTCGGCGGGATCAGCGTGACGGTACCCGCCGAGGTGGTGGTGCCGAGACCGGCGCCAACCTGACCTTTGGCGTCCGGCTTCAGCAGGTTGCCATACATATAGCTGGCGCGGCGGCTCATCGCGGTCCCGGCCATGATATTTTCGGAAACCGCTTCTTCCATAAAGCCGGCCGGGGCGTAAATTTTCACTTTACCGGCTTTGACATCGGCTTCATCCACCACGCCGCGGATACCGCCGTAGTGGTCCACATGGCTGTGGGTAAACAGCACCGCCATCACCGGTTTTTTCGGCCGGTGGGCAAAATAGAGCGCCAGAGCCTCTTTGGCCGGTTCGGCGCTTAGCAGCGGGTCGATGATGGTGATCCCGGTTTTGCCTTCAATAATGGTCATATTGGAAAGATCGAGATTACGGATCTGGTAAACGCCGTCGGTGACTTTGAACAGACCGCCGATATTAAGCAACTGTGACTGTCGCCACAGGCTGGGATTGACGGTGTCCGGCGCCTTTTCTCCCTCTTTGACGAAATGATATTTGGCCGGGTCCCAGATAATATTTCCCTGGTCACCTTTGAGCATCGCCGGCGGCAGGGGCGCGATAAATCCCTGATGGGCGTTGTTAAAATCGGTTTTATCCGCAAACGGCAGTTTGCGGTATAGCGCCTGGTTCGCCTCCCGCGTGGCCGGTGTGGCATCTTGTTGTTGCGCGGCGGCAAAGGCGGTTATCGACAAAGACGATAACATTCCGGCCAGCGCCAGATTTTTGGCTATCTGATTTAATTTCATCACTACCTCTCAGGTAATTTATTACGTGGGAATAAAAGCAATATTTCCCGCTTAAAAAGTGAATGGCTTGCGGTTTATTCTAAAGACTAATATTCCGCTGAATAGTCCCATATGGGACTGGCGCGGCGCCGCCAAAGGATCCTCTCGTCTTTAGCAGGCGAGGACTGCTATACTGTCGCTAACGGCGCAGGCGAGGGTAGAGGATGAATTTCCAGGAAATACATAGTTATTATAAAACGTTAGCCATAGCCGACTTTTTTGCCGATATCCTCGTGGAAGGTGAAGAGGTTATTCTCGCCGCCAGTAAAAAATGGCGTCCGGAGTCAGGATATATTTATTTTTGTACCGAGGGTTCGTTATCAATATTAATGCCGGATAATGGATTGAGTATTGGTAATTCCATTGAGCATATGCCGATTGGCCTGATGGAGCGATATTGCCCGCTGGCGAAATTTGAATATATCGGTAGCGCTCCGGTGACGCTGCGTAAAATTACCTACGCGACCTTCGATCGTCTGTTCATTGATAATCACCCGCAGCGCGTTGAAGCGCTGGCGAAAGTGCTGGTGTTCATGAGTATCTTTACCATCGACCTGCACAATGAACGCCGTCAGGTGACCAGCTATCAGACGATTCGCCCGATGCTGTATCGTTATCTGTATCGGCAGCATACGCATGAGGGTGAAAATGAGGGACTGGCGTTATTTATCATCAGGCGTACCAATCTTTCGCGCACCCATGTTTTTCGCGTGCTGGCGGACTTAAAGGCGGGGGGATATATCACCATGAAACGTGGCAAGCTTATCTCTATCGATCGCCCGCTGCCCGCGGACTATTGAACGACGCTGAGAAGGGTAACAAGGCGGGATCGCCGCCTTGTTACTCAGGATAGCCGTCAGCGAATCATTACGGCGTCACGATGTTAAACCAGAAGTCAAACGGGTCCATATAGCCAAGCATTTCATCGAGTTTAGCCCCGTTACCGCTGATTTTCACCTCGCCCTTATCTTCCGCCTGCTTCAGGGTCTCTTCTTTGAGGATGATTTTATTCAGGGTGGCGCGATCCAGCGTCAGGGTGGCATCCGCCTCTTTGGCTTGCGCATTCGCGGTGTGGTTCAGCACGCCGTTTTCCAGCTCCAGCTTATATTGGCCACCATCACTGCCGAGATCGATATTGAACACCGACTTCGCGTTACCCGCTTTTTCGCCATTGATATGGACCGCCAGATAATCAAAGAACATTTCCGGGGTCATGGCGCGGACGGTGTCCGGGCTGGCGGTGTTCGGGGTCGGGCCTTTTACCACACCGTTACGCAGCTCCTGGGCGCCGGTGAGATAGAAGTTACGCCACGGGCCGGACTCCGCCTGATAGCCTAGCTGCTCCAGGGCATCGGCTTCCAGATTACGCGCCTGCTGGTTGTTAGGATCGGCGAAGACGACTTTGCTCACCACCTGGGCCACCCAGCGGTAGTTACCCTGGTCGTAATCCTCTTTCGCTTTCTTCAGGATGGCATCCGCGCCGCCCATGTACTCGACGAACTTCTTCGCCGCTTCTTCCGGCGGCAGTTCGTCAAGGGTGGCCGGGTTGCCGTCGAACCAGCCGAGATACAGCACGTAGGTGGCCTTCACATCGTGGCTGACCGAGCCGTAGTAGCCGCGGTTAGCCCAGGTATTGGCGAGGCCGTCCGGCAGCTTAAAGTTAGCGGCGATTTCATCGCGGGTCAGGCCTTCGTTAGCCATCCGCAGGGTCTGGTCGTTGATGTAACGATAAAGGTCACGCTGACTCTTCAGCAGGTTAACCACGTTCTCGTTGCCCCAGGTTGGCCAGTGGTGCTGGGCCATTATGATCTCAGCCTTATCGCCCCAGCGAACGATCGCCTGGTTGATATATTTCGACCATGGCAGCGGCTCACGGATCTTCGCCCCGCGCAGCGAGTAGGTGTTATGCAGAGTGTGGGTGACATCCTCTGCGGATTCGATCAATTTCTTCTCTTCGATATACCACAGCATTTCTGACGGCGCTTCGGAGCCCGGCGCCAGCATAAAGTCGTAGGTCAGGCCGTCGATCACCTCTTTCTGGCCGTCCTTGTCAATAATATTGGTTGGCGCAATCAGGGTGACAGTGCCCGCGGAGGTCGTGGTGCCCAGACCGGCGCCCACCTGGCCTTTGGCGTCCGGTTTCAGCAGGTTGCCGTACATATAGCTGGCGCGGCGGCTCATGACGTTCCCAGCCATGATATTTTCCGCCACTGCGGCTTCCATAAAGCCGGACGGCGCGTAGATTTTTACTTTACCCGCTTTGACGTCGGCTTCATCAACCACGCCGCGCACGCCGCCGTAATGGTCAACGTGGCTGTGGGTGTAGATCACCGCGACGACCGGTTTTTTACCCCGGTTTTTATAGTAGAGATCCATGCCGACTTTGGCGGTTTCAGCCGAGACCAGCGGGTCTACGACGGTGATCCCTTCTTTTCCCTCAATGATTGTCATATTGGAGAGATCAAGATTGCGGATCTGGTAGACCCCGTCGGTGACTTCAAACAGGCCGCTGATGTTGATCAGCTGCGACTGGCGCCACAGGCTCGGGTTCACCGTCTCCGGCGCTTTTTCCCCTTCTTTAATGAAGGCGTACTGGCCCGGATCCCAGATGACATTGCCCTGTTCGCCTTTGATGACCTCTGGCGGCAGGGCGGCAATAAAGCCTTTATGCGCATTGGTGAAATCGGTGTTATCGGAGAAGGGGAGTTGGTTGTAGAGGGCATCGTTTGCTTTTTTGGTCGCTTCGGTCGCCTCTTTGGCTGACGTATCTGCCCAGGCAGCAAAAGCGAGACTACTTAACATACCCGCTAACGCTAACCCTTTCACTATCGGGGTTAATTTCATTGGAATCCTCATTAATGGCATGGTTCGTTCGGTTTTACCGATATAACGCAGGTGACTGTTTGTTACGGATTTTTTAAATATAACCATGCATTAACATTCATCCAGTTTTGCTTACAAAAAATGCGCGTTTTACTTCTTTTGTATTACTGACGCTGGCGGGAAAAGAAATCAGCCTGGCTTGTGTTACACCGCCACATTTCGTACTCTGCTTCAGGAAAATGTTGTACCGCTTTTATGACTCGGGGTGCCCTTCTTCGTTGAAGGCTGAGAAATACCCGTACCACCTGATCTGGATAATGCCAGCGTAGGGAAGTCAGAGACCGCAGGGTCATTGCTTCTACCTCGTCTGGCGGGAGCAAACCATGCCTGAGCTGCTGAATCCCGCGCCTGTCGCGCACCTGCGCCATCTGCTGCGCGCCCATTCCCCCCTTGTGCACTGCATGACCAATGACGTGGTGCAGACCTTTACCGCCAATGTTCTGCTGGCCGTCGGCGCCTCGCCGGCGATGGTGATCGATCCCCGCGAAGCGGCGCAATTTGCCGCTATCGCTGATGCTCTGTTAATCAACGTCGGCACCCTGACCGCAGACCGCGCCGTGGCCATGCGCGCCGCAGTGGAGCAGGCCCGCCAGGCCGGCAAGCCCTGGACGCTGGATCCGGTAGCGGTCGGCGCCCTGACCGTGCGCACGGCCTTTTGTCACGAGCTGCTGGCCCTGCAGCCGGCGGCCATTCGCGGCAATGCCTCTGAAATTCTGGCGCTGGCCGGGATGAGCAGCGGCGGGCGCGGGGTGGATACCACCGATACGGCCGCCGCGGCGCTGCCGGCGGCCCAGGCGCTGGCTCGTCAGTTGACCACCGTAGTGGCGGTCACCGGCGAGGTGGATTACGTCACCGACGGCGAGCGGGTGCTCAGCGTGGCGGGCGGCAGTGCGCTGATGACCCGGGTGGTGGGCACCGGCTGTGCGCTGTCGGCGGTGGTGGCGGCGAGCGCGGCGCTGCCGGGCGACCGGCTGGAAAACGTGGCCGCCGCCTGCGGGTTAATGAAGCAGGCCGGGGAAATCGCCGCCCGTCACGGGGGACCCGGGAGCTTTGTTCCGGCGTTTCTCGACGCGCTGTATCAGGAGGTGCGCGCATGAAACGCATCAATGCCCTGACCATCGCCGGCACCGATCCCAGCGGCGGGGCCGGTATCCAGGCCGATCTGAAAACCTTCTCCGCGCTGGGGGCCTATGGCTGCTCGGCGATCACCGCCCTGGTGGCGCAGAATACCCGCGGCGTGCAGTCGGTCTATCGTATTGAACCGGACTTTGTGGCGGCGCAGCTCGATTCGGTATTCAGCGATGTGCGCATCGATACCACCAAAATCGGCATGCTGGCGGAGACCGATATTGTGGAAGCCGTGGCCGAGCGGCTGGCGCGCTACCGGGTGGCCAATGTGGTGCTGGATACCGTCATGCTGGCGAAAAGCGGCGATCCGCTGCTGTCGGCCTCGGCGGTAGAGACCCTGCGTCAACGATTGTTGCCGCAGGTGTCGCTGATCACTCCAAACCTGCCGGAAGCGGCCGCCCTGCTTGACGCCCCCCATGCGCGCAACGAGCGCGAAATGCTGGAGCAGGGGCGGGCGCTGCTGGCGCTGGGCTGCGGCGCAGTATTAATGAAAGGCGGCCATCTCGACGATGCCGAAAGCCCGGACTGGCTCTTCACCCGCGAAGGGGAACAGCGATTTACCGCGCCGCGAGTGCAGACCAAAAACACCCACGGCACCGGCTGCACACTCTCCGCCGCGCTGGCGGCGCTGCGCCCGCGTCACGCCGACTGGGCGGCCACCGTTACCGAGGCCAAGGCCTGGCTGTCGGCGGCCCTGGCCCAGGCCGACTCCCTGGAGGTGGGCCACGGCATCGGACCGGTACACCATTTCCACGCCTGGTGGTAAATGGCAGCGTAACGGGACAGCAGAATCTCCTGAAAAAATGCCCTCCCGGCTGGAAAATAGGCTAAGTCGGTACCAGGCTTAACCTGCCCAAAATAATTGGGTTGGGATAATGCATGCCGGCTCCGGCCGGCCTTACGGGAGATTGCTATGACTGATATTACGCAGTTGCTGGGCAAAGATGCCGAGAGCCTTTTGCAGCACCGTTGTATAACCATTCCGGCCGACCAGCTGTATCTGCCTGGCGCAGATTATGTTGATCGGGTGATGGTGGATAACAACCGGCCACCGGCGGTGCTACGCAATATGCAAACCCTGTACAACACCGGACGTCTGGGGGGGACCGGCTACCTTTCCATTCTGCCGGTCGACCAGGGCGTGGAGCACTCGGCGGGGGCCTCCTTCGCCGCCAACCCGCTGTACTTCGATCCGAAAAATATCGTCGAGCTGGCGATCGAAGCCGGCTGTAACTGCGTGGCGTCGACCTACGGCGTGCTGGCCTCGGTGTCGCGCCGTTACGCGCATCGCATTCCTTTCCTGGTGAAGCTCAACCATAACGAAACGCTGAGCTACCCCACCGAGTACGACCAGACCCTCTACGCCAGCGTTGAGCAGGCGTTCAATATGGGGGCGGTGGCCGTGGGCGCGACGATCTATTTCGGCTCGGAACAATCGCGTCGTCAGATAGAAGAGATTTCCGCTGCCTTTGAGCGGGCGCATGAGCTGGGCCTGGTCACCGTGCTGTGGGCCTATCTGCGCAATTCGGCTTTCAAGAAAGACGGTGTCGACTATCATGTGTCCGCTGACCTGACCGGTCAGGCCAACCACCTGGCGGCCACCATCGGCGCCGATATCGTTAAGCAGAAAATGGCGGAGAATAACGGCGGCTACAAAGCGGTTAACTTCGGCTATACCGACGACCGGGTGTACAGCAAACTGACCAGCGATAACCCTATCGATCTGGTGCGCTACCAGCTGGCCAACTGCTATATGGGCCGCGCCGGGCTGATTAACTCCGGCGGCGCGGCGGGCGGGGAGACCGACCTTGCCGACGCGGTGCGCACGGCGGTGATCAATAAACGCGCCGGCGGCATGGGGCTGATCCTTGGCCGTAAAGCGTTTAAGAAATCGATGGCCGACGGCGTGAAGCTGATCAATGCCGTGCAGGATGTCTACCTCGACGGCAAAGTCACCATCGCCTAAGGCGAAAATCCGGGCGTCACCGCCCGGATTGCTCGTTGTTCCTACCCGATGTCGGGTTTATTAAGACTCCGCCGCGTTGGCGGTAAACGGTTTTGCACTCTGAGCACTGGTAAAGCCAGGCTGTTCAACGCGGATTAACGGGCACAGGAAGAAGGCCAGAATATATAAGGCGGTATAGGCAATCACCACCCCGATGGTGCTGAAATAGGGCAGCAGCACCACGGCGATCGCCGGCGCCAGAAAGTTCGACAGCCCGGCTGACAGGTTATAGACCGAAATCGCCGCGCCTTTATGGTTCGGCTCCAGTGCCGGGAACACCGCCGCCATCGGCACGAATGCGGCGACGAAAATACCCAGGGCAATAGCCGGCACCAGCGCCATCGCAAAGCTGTGGCCAAAGTGCTGAGGGATGTAGTAAAACGCCAGGCTGGAGAACGCCATCCCGATGCAGCCGAACCAGCGAATCACCTTCATCCAGCCCATTTTCTCCGCCACGATCCCCCAGAAAACGTTCGAAAAGATAGTGGTGAAGAAGAAGGCCGCCCACACCTGGAGCCACTCCGAGGTGGTAAAGCCCAGCTCATCAACGAACATCATCGGCATAATCACCGCAAAACCAAACAGCGACAGGGTGTTAATAATGCGCACAATGCTCGAGAACAGGATGCTGCGGTTGGTATAGAGCAGCGTCGCGGCGCGCCCCAGTTCGGCGAGTTTTTCGCGAGTGGTCAGGTTCTGCATATGGCGCGGCGTTTCGGTATGACGCATCGACACCAGCGCAATGATGCCGCCGGTGGCGCAAAAGACCAGCGCCAGCCACAGGGTCCCCATTTCGCCAATGTGGGGAATGGTGAAGCTCGGAATATAGCTGCCGAACACGCCGATGCCCACGGAGTAGACCGCCCAGAACCAGCCCAGCGCAGAGCTGGAACTGTCGCTGCGAACGTTGTGGATAATGGCGACGATAAATGAGTAGAGGAACAGCGGGTAGGCCAGGCCGCGGATGCCATAAAACAGCAGGATCAGCGCATAGTTGGCGCGACCGAGGCCGAAGACGAGGAACAGTACATGGAATACGCACCACAGCACGAAGCCGATCATCATGGCCTTGCGTGGGGTGATGATCTCCGCCACCACGCCGGAGACCCACGCCGACAGGGCGGCGGCCAGACCGTATAGCGTAAAGGCAAAGGAAGCCTGCGCCGGGGTGAATCCGAGTGCTTTGATGTAGTGCGACAGAAAAGCCAGCTCAAAGCCGTCGCCGGTCATAAACACGGCGATGGCGACATATCCCCAGATGAGGTTGAGCGGTAGACCGTACCACTGTTTGTTATTAACGGACATGTTGACCTCGATTTCAGAGTGCAGATGAGTGTCTCCGCTGCACAGCAGCGGAGCATTATTGTTATTAAAAAAGAGGGTTGTTATTCGCGAATCAGCCTGCCGGCCTGTTGTAGCGCCTTATAGGCCTCATACCTGCGCTGATGTAGCGAGCTAAACGCAGTCTCGCTGTGATAGGTGGCATCCACCTGAGTAAATTGCTTCATGGCCTCCGGCAGTGAAGCCGCGATTCCGCCCGCGACGGCGCCGAGGATGGCGGAGCCTAACAGCACCGGCTCGCTGCAGGCGGTGCTCACGACGCTAACGCCGCAGGCGTCGGCCAGCAGCTGCCGCACCAGCGGATGCTGTCCGGCCCCGCCGCTGATGACGATATTTTCACTCTCAATTCCGCAGGCGCGCTGGGCGTCGAGGATCTGTCGCAGGCCATAGCCAATCCCGCATAACCCGGCAACGTACAGCGCGGTCAGGTTATCCAGGTCCCGCTCCATCCCCAGCCCGGCAATCAGCGCTTTCGCGTGGGGGTCGGCAAGCGGCGCGCGGTTACCGAGAAACTCGGGCACCACGTGTAGACCGGCGGCCAGCTTGACCGCCTCAGAAGGCGAGGCAGCCTGCGCCAGTACGCGATCTGCCAGCCAGACCGGCAGAGGGACGCCCGCGGCTTTAGCCTGCTCGCAAGCCGCCGCCGCCGCCGGATGGAAGCTCAGCAGCTGGTCGATTGCTGCGCCGGCGGCGCTTTGTCCGCCTTCAATCAGCCAGTAGCCCGGGACCATCGCCGAACAGTAGGGGCCCCAGACGCCGGGGACGAACACCGCTTCCTCAGTGGTGGTCATGGTGCAGGAAGAAGTGCCGAAGACGTAGGCCATATTGTTGACCGCGCCGTTAAGCACCCCAATGGTGCCGATGCCGCCCGCGTGGGCGTCAATCATCCCCACCGCCACCGGCGTGCCGATCGGCAGGCCCATCTCTTCTGCCGCCGTGGCGCAAAGACCGTCGCCGCAGGGGGTTCCAGGGGCGACAATCCGCTGGCCGATGCGGACAAAATCTTCATCCGCCAGCTCGTCGAGGCCAATCTGGCGGAAGTAGCCGGCATCCCAGCGTTGTTCATGCGCCAGGTAGGTCCATTTACAGGTCACCGTGCAGACCGAGCGGGCGTCATCGCCGGTTGAGCGCCAGGTAAGGTAATCGGCGAGATCGAAGAAGTGGCGCGCCTGCTGATAGATGTGCGGGCGATTCTCCTTCAGCCACAGAATTTTCGGCGTTTCCATCTCCGGCGAGATTTTGCCGCCAACGTACTGCAGTACCGGGTGGCCCGTCGCGTTGATCTTTTCCGCCTGCGCGGTGGCGCGATGATCCATCCAGACAATAATATTGCGGTCCGGATCGTCCGAAGGCCCGACCGCCAGCGGCGCGTCGTTATCGCCAATCACCACCAGCGAGCAGGTGGCATCGAAGCCGAGCCCGGCGATCGACGACGGCGGAACGCCGGCGCTGGCCACCGCGGTTTTAATGCAGTAGCACACCGCCAGCCAGATTTCACGGCTCGACTGCTCAACCCTATTCCCGGCGCTGCGAAACAGGGTAATTTCCCGGGTCGCGTGGGCGAGAAGCTCGCCCCGCAGATTGAAGACTCCGGCGCGCACGCTGCCCGAACCGACATCCACACCAATAATGTTTTGCGTATCGTTTTGCATCACATCCTCTCACAGGCTGGTTACGGGTCAGAGATCCACGCTGTTCGGCAGGATCACAATGTCGCGTACGGTGACGTTTTTCGAACGCGTCACCATAAACAGCACTGACTCCGCCACTTCAATCGGCTGCATCAGACTGCCGTTGGCCAGCGCTTCATCCATTTTGGCTTTTGGCCAGTCGTCCAGCAGCGCGGTCACCACCGGGCCCGGCAGTACGGCGCCGACGCGCACGCCATACTGCGCCACCTGACGACGAGTGGTGTGGACAAACGCCTGCACAGCGAATTTCGACGCGGTATAGACAGGCTCCCAGATCACCGGCACCACGCCCGCGATGGAGCTGGTGAAAATAATATCCCCGGATTGTTGCGCGATCAGATGCGGCAGGACGCTGCGCACGCAGCGGAAGGCGGCGTTGATGTTGAGGTGCAGCACGCGGTCCCAGACGTCCGGGTCGCCCTCGGCCACCGGCCCGCCGATATAGGCGCCGGCGTTGGCGTGGAAGATATCGAGACGCCCGGTAAGCTGCAAAATGCCCTGCAGAAGATTATCGACCTGGTCCGCCTGCATCAGATCCACCTGCAGAGCGAAGGCGTTTTCGCCAAGTTCGGCGACCAGTTTGTTGAGCTTTTCGCCTTCGCGGTCGATTAGCACTACTTTTGCGCCAGCCCCCAGCAGGGTCTTCGCGCACTCGAGGCCGATACCGGACGCCGCGCCAGTGATCGCGGCGACTTTACCGCTGAGGGAAGTATTCATAGAGGAGACAGAGTGGTTCATTTTATAATCCTTTGCCGTGTCTGGTTAAAACTATCGAACCCGAGGGCATCGCGTTCGAGGTTATGGACAAAAACCTGGTAACATATTGAATATCAGCATCATTATTCAGGCTTGCTGGCATGTTAAGGCAGTATGCGCGCGTACTTCCTGGCGTGAAATGGATGCTCAATCGATGAAGCTATGTTGCGCTCGCTTCATCGATTGAGCAAGTGGGGAAATTAACAGCGACATGATTTTGTGACGCAAGTTGGAAAAATGAAGAAGATAACGATTTACGACCTGGCGGAGCTTTCCGGCGTTTCGGCGAGCGCGGTGAGCGCTATCCTCAACGGTAACTGGAAAAAGCGCCGCATCAGCGCAAAGCTTGCCGAGAAGGTGACCCGGATTGCTGAGGAGCAGGGCTATGCGATTAACCGCCAGGCCAGCATGCTGCGCAGTAAAAAATCACACGTCATTGGCATGATTATCCCCAAATACGATAACCGCTACTTCGGTTCCGTCGCCGAACGCTTTGAGGAGATGGCCCGCGAGCGTGGCCTGCTGCCGATTATCACCTGTACGCGCCGAAGCCCGGAGCTGGAGCTCGAAGCGGTAAAAGCGATGCTCTCCTGGCAGGTTGACTGGGTGATCGCGACCGGGGCGACCAATCCGGATAAAATTTCCGCGCTCTGCCAGCAGGCGGGCGTGCCTACGGTCAATCTCGACCTGCCGGGGTCTCTCTCTCCGTCGGTGATTTCGGATAACTACGGCGGTGCGAAAGCGCTGACCCACAAGATCCTCGCTAACAGCGCCCGCCGTCGGGGATCGCTGGCGCCGCTGACCTTCATCGGCGGGCGCAGCAGCGACCATAACACCAGCGAGCGTTTACGCGGTTTCCACGATGCGCATCACGAGCAGGGGCTGAGCGTGCCGCAGGCGAATATTCTGGCTCCCGGCTATTCGAAAGGTCACGTTGAGGAATGCCTGCAGGAGCGGTTTGGCAGCGCGAAGACGCTATTGCAGGGGATATTTGTTAACTCGACGATATCCCTTGAAGGGGTTGTGCGCTGGCTGTCGCAGGTGGGGCTGACCGGCAGCGAGCAGCCGCCGATGGGCTGCTTCGACTGGGATCCGTTTGTCTATCTGCTGGGGCACGATATCGACATGGTGCAGCAGGACGTGCCGGCGATGCTGGACGCTGTTTTTTCGATTATTGACGCCGGCGAAGCCAGCCAGCAGCGGATTGAAATTCCGCCGCGACTGATGAGCAGCAGTTGAGTCGCTGTCTGCTGTTTGCCGTTAGCGCGTCAGCAGCCAGCGAGCGGTATGTTCATCGGTCACCAGGCCGTTGATCCAGCCGCCTTTAAGGGCGGCCAGGATCGCCGGTCGTTTGTATTCTCCACAGGCCGCGGCAATCCGCGGGCAGTGGTTCTGGCGGATATCATAGCTGGTGATCATGCGGTTGATCTCGCTGTCGACCACCTCGCCTTCTGCATCAATAAACCGCCCGAGGATCTCCCCGATGCCGCCGCGGGCGGTCAGCTCATCCATCTGCGCCTGATTGATAAATCCGTCTTTAAAGATCGGGCTTTGCGTGCCCAGCGGACCAATACCGACAAAAATCACGTCCGCCTCCCGGGCGACGCCAGAGACGCTGCGGAATAAGCGATTGGTGCACCACATCTCATACTCATCCGCGGTCTGGGCGTAGCGCGGCGCCGGCCACTGATAGTACTTGGCTTTTATTTTGCTCGTCAGCAGCAGGGGCACGTCATCGTAATAGTTGCACTGCCCGTCGGCGTCCATGGCGCTGATCAGCGCCACGCAGCGGGTATTCAGGCTGTCGAAATCGATGCGCTGCAGCGCTTTTTTCAGGGTCAGGCCCGAGCCCAGACCGATGATTTTCTCTTTATCATCCTGCAGGTAGCGAGCCATCAGCTGATAGCAGCCAAACGATACGCTATCGAGGGTGCTTTCTTCGCTAAAGGCGGGGACCACATTGCACTCAAGAAGCTGATACTTTTCCTGCAACAACTGCGCATAATCGAGGCAGTTCGCCACTGGATGGTGCAGATTAATCGACACAATCCCTTCTTCTTTCGCGGCGGCGATCAGCCGTTGCACCACCGGTCTGGAGGTGCCCAGCTGGCTGGCAATCTCGCTCTGATTCTGGCCGGCGATGTAGTACATCCATGCGGCACGCACCTTCTGATCCAACCGGATATCGTCTTCTTTACTCATGGTCTCCCGCCCTAAGTTGCTGGCCTGGGCACGCAATTGGCCCGGCGAATACCCGCATTCTCGCCGTGGTTGGCATAACTGGCAAGCTTTTGCTCTTGACTGGTCATTTGTAATTTAATTGAGTAATTGTTCTTTTGTGATCTGTGGCTCTTATTTTGGTCAAATGATCAATTACAGTGGCGCCATCAACTCAAGGAGAGCAGAACATGAACAATCAATTCACATGGCTTCACATTGGTCTGGGTTCTTTTCATCGCGCGCATCAGGCGTGGTATCTGCATCGTCTGATGGCTTCCGGGGATAAGCGCTGGCGCATCGCGGCGGGCAATATCCGCAACGACGCCGAGCAGGTGGTGCAGGCGCTGGCGGCGCAGGGAGGACGTTACGTGCTGGAGACCGTCAGCCCGGAAGGGGAGCGCGAATATGAAGAAATCACCTCTATTCAGAAACTGCTGCCGTGGCAGGCAGGGCTGCAGCCGCTGATTAACGAAGGGGCCAATCCGCAAACAAAAGTTATCGCCTTTACCGTGACGGAAGGGGGGTACTACCTGAACACCCGCCATCAGCTGGAAACCAGCAACCCCGATCTGCAGGCCGACCTGAAAGGCGAATGCAAAACCATTTACGGCACCCTCGCACGAATTCTGGAAAAGCGCATGGCGGACAACGCCGGGCCGCTGACCCTGCTCAACTGCGACAACGTGCGGCATAACGGTGAGCGCTTCCACGACGGGATGGTGGAGTTCCTGCAGCTTACCGGCAAACAGGCGGTGATTGACTGGATGGCCGCGAATACCACCTGTCCGAATACCATGGTGGACCGCATCACCCCGCGTCCGGCGGCCGATCTGCCGACCCGTATCAAAGCGCAAACCGGCATTGACGATAAGGCGCCGGTAATGGGCGAGACTTTTATCCAGTGGGTGGTGGAGAACAACTTCCGCGATGCCCGCCCAAATCTGGAAGCGGTCGGCGTGGAGATGGTCGAGTCGGTTATCCCCTATGAAGAGGCGAAAATCCGCATCCTGAACGCGTCCCACAGCTGCATTGCCTGGGCGGGGACCTTAATCGGCCAGCAGTATATTCACGAAAGCACGCTCACCGATGCTATCTACGCCATTGCCGACCGCTACGTCACGGAGGATGTCATTCCTTGCCTCGGCGATAACGGCATTGATCTGCCGACCTACCGCGATGTGGTGCTCAAGCGCTTTACCAACCCGCATATCCAGGACACCAACCAGCGCGTTGCCGCCGATGGTTTCTCAAAAATTCCGGCGATGATCGCGCCAACCTTGCAGGAGTGCTATCAGCGCGGCGTCCGTCCGGAAGCGACCGCCATGCTGCCGGCGCTGTTCTTCGTCTTTATGGAGCAGTGGCACAAGGGAACCCTGCCGTATCAGTACCAGGACGGCATCCTGGATGCGCAGGCGGTGCATGAGATGTTCGAGGCTCAGGATCCGGTGGCTGTCTTCGCCCGTGATAAAGCCCTGTTTGGTGATCTCGCCAACAACGCGGATTTCCTGGCGCTGATGCGCGAGAAAGTCGCCGCCGTTTACACGCTGATTAAATAAGAGGTGGCTATGTATCTGGGTATCGATCTTGGCACATCGGAAGTCAAAGCGCTGGTCATTGATGAGAACAATCAGGTTATCGCCAGCCATAGCGCGCCGCTGAGCATTCAGCGGCCTCATCCGCACTGGTCAGAACAATCGCCGGAGTTATGGTGGGAGGCGACGGAGTACCTGATGGCCACCCTACGGGAAAAATGCGCTCAGCACTGGTCGGCCGTCAAGGCGATAGGCCTCTCAGGACAGATGCACGGTGCGGTGCTGCTGGATGAAAAGGGGGAGACGATCCGTCCGGCCATTCTGTGGAACGACACCCGCTGCGCCGCAGAGTGCGCAGAGCTGGAGGAGATGGCGCCGGAGCTGCATCAGGTGGCGGGCAACCTGGCGATGCCGGGCTTTACCGCGCCGAAGCTGCTGTGGGTGCGTCGTCACGAGCCGCAAAACTTTCAGCGCACCGCCACGGTGCTGCTGCCGAAAGATTATCTGCGCTACCAGATGACCGGGAAGAAAGTCTCCGATATGTCGGACGCCGCCGGAACGCTGTGGCTGGACGTGGCGAAGCGCGACTGGTCCGACTCGCTGCTGGATAAATGCGGCCTGTCGCGCAGCCAGATGCCGATGCTGGTGGAAGGCTGTGAGGTTTCCGCCACCCTTGACCCGCAGGTGGCTGCACGCTGGGGGCTGAACGCCTCGGTGGTGGTGGCCGGGGGCGGCGGCGATAACGCAGTCAGCGCCATTGGCGTCGGCGCGGTCTCGCCGGGGGACGCGTTTATTTCGCTCGGTACCTCCGGGGTGCTGTTTGTGGTGACCGACGCCTATCGTCCGGCGCCGCAGTCGGCGGTCCATGCATTTTGTCACGTTCTGCCGAACCTGTGGCATCAGATGAGCGTGATGCTTAGCGCCGCCAGCTGTTTGCAGTGGTTCTGCCGCCTCACCGGTACCACGGAAGTGGCGCTGCTGGCGGAGATTGCCGAGCTAAGCGAGGAGGATAAAGCCAGCGCGCCGTTCTTCCTGCCTTATCTCTCCGGGGAAAGAACCCCGCATAACGATCCTGACGCCCGCGGCATCTTCTGGGGCATGACCCACTCCAGCCTGCGTGCCCAGCTCGGCTACGCGGTGCTGGAAGGGGTGAGCTTTGGCATCAACGACGGTCTGCAGGCATTGAAAGAGAGCGGGACACCGATCGCGCAGTGCTCGCTGGTGGGCGGGGGCGCCCGCAGTCCGTTCTGGGCCCAGCTGCTGGCCGATATTCTCGCTATGCCGGTGGTGACCCACAAAGGCGGAGAGACCGGCGGCGCACTGGGCGCGGCGCGGCTGGCCTGCCTGGCGACGGGCAAACCCATTGACGCGGTGTGTGAAAAACCGGAAGTCTGGCAGACCTGGCGTGCGGATCCTATTCGCCACCACACCCTGATGCAACGCTACGCGCAGTTTAAAGCCCTGTATTTAAACGATCTGCACTATCGGCAGCACTGATTTTACCACCACAGCCGCTTCGTTGAACGTCGCGGAGCGGCCACCCTGTACCCTGAAAACGAGGTCATTATGTCTATCAATAATAAACAGTGGCTCGGTTTACCCCTGAACCTGCTCTGGGGATACATCGCCATTGCCGTATTTATGACCGGCGACGGTTTCGAATTAGCTTTTCTCTCGCACTATATCAAAGCGCTCGGCTTCTCTCCGGCGGAGGCCTCCTTTGCCTTTACCCTCTACGGCCTGGCCGCCGCGCTGTCGGCGTGGATTTCCGGCGTGGTGGCGGAAATTATCACCCCGCTGAAAACGATGATGATTGGCTTCGTACTGTGGTGCGTGTTCCACGTGCTGTTCCTCGTTTTCGGCCTCGGTCACGCCAACTATGCGCTGATCCTGCTTTTCTACGGCATCCGCGGCTTCGCCTATCCGCTGTTCCTCTACTCGTTTATCGTGGCGATTGTCCATAACGTCAAAAGCGACAACGCCAGCTCGGCCATCGGTTGGTTCTGGGCGGTCTATTCCATCGGCATCGGGGTCTTCGGCAGCTATATTCCGAGTTTCACCATTCCGCATATTGGCGAAATGGGCACCCTGTGGCTGGCGCTGGCCTTCTGCCTTACCGGGGGGGTGATTGCTCTGGCTTCCCTGCGCCATATTCAAACGCCGCAGCATATGCAGAATCTCACCACCCGTGAGAAGTTTGCCGAGCTGGGACGCGCCGCGACGCTGCTCTATACCAACCGCAATATTCTGCTGTCGAGCATGGTCAGGATCATCAATACCCTCTCGCTGTTCGGGTTTGCGGTGATTATGCCGATGATGTTCGTTGATGAGCTGGGCTTCAGCACTTCAGAATGGCTTCAGGTGTGGGCGGTCTTCTTCTTCACCACCATTTTCTCTAACGTGCTGTGGGGCATTTTGGGTGAAAAACTGGGCTGGATGAAGGTGGTGCGCTGGTTCGGCTGCATCGGGATGGCGCTTTCCAGCCTGGCGTTTTACTACATCCCTCAGCACTTTGGCCACAGCTTTGCGATGGCGCTGATCCCGGCCATCGCCCTGGGGATCTTTGTCGCCGCCTTTGTGCCGCTGGCCGCCGTGTTCCCGGCGCTGGAGCCGAAGCACAAAGGCGCGGCGATTTCGGTGTATAACCTGTCGGCGGGGATGTCTAACTTTCTCGCTCCGGCGATTGCCGTGGTGCTGCTGCCGTTCTTCAGCACCATTGGGGTAGTCATCGCCTATACCGCATTGTACGTGGTGGCCTTTTTCCTCTGTGCGTTTATCCGCGTGGAGCAGCCGGGATTTTCCCACAAGGAAGCGACTGCCCGTGAGCAGGTTGAATTCTCTTAAGGTGATGTGGCTGGCATGGGCTCCATGCCAGCCTTAATGAGGTGAACGAATGAGTATGCAGGCGGTTATTTTTGACATGGATGGCGTGATTATTGATTCCGAGGCGCTGTGGCGCCAGGCGCAGATTGACGCCCTCGCGCAGTGGGGAGCAACGGCGAGCGTGGCTGAGTGTGAAACCCTGACCAAGGGCAAGCGTCTCGACGAAATCGCCGACACCTGGTGCCGCTATTTTCAGCTTAACCTTGCCCCATCGCTGCTGGAAGAGGCCATATTGCAGCGCATCACCGGCCTGATTGCCGCCGAAGGCGTGCCGATGCGTGGGGTGCAGGAGGCGTTAGGCTATTTTCGCGCTGCCGGCTATAAAATTGCGCTCGCCACGTCATCATCCCGCCAGGTTATCGCCGCCGTGCTGAACAAGCTCTCGCTCTGGCACTTTTTTGACGCGATCTCCAGCGCGGATGATGAACCACGCGGCAAACCGCACCCGGCGGTGTACCTCACGACGCTGCGGAAGCTCAATCTCAACGCCAGCCAGTGTCTGGTGATTGAGGATAGCTTTACCGGCTTTTGCGCGGCCCAGTCGGCGGGGATTGCCACGATAGTGATTGCAGAAGATAGCCAGCACGCGCGTTTCCAGGCCGCCGCTGGCCGCTATCAAACCTTACCTGAACTGCTGGAAGCGCTTAGCGCGGAGCCAGCGGCGGCGGTTTAAGTCAGCCATTTGTGGGCGCAGACATTCCCGGGATGTAGCTGGTCGGTTAATCTCTTCTCTGCGCTCACGCCCTTTTTTCTCCTGGTCGATCTGCCTCACATTTCGCTCATCTTTTGTGAAAACAGTCACGTCTTGTTGTGCCAATGCCCAAATTTATGGCCTTGCTTAGCGGTGTTTGTCCGAGGCACTACTACGAAGTTGTGCTTAGATTATATATTGAAACGTATTTTCAATAATGTGAAACCGCTTTGCCGGTTTGATTATGTCGATCGGATTTGGCCGTGATAAGGACCGAGCATGAAAATTGAATCTGTGAATGTCACCGTTTTCCAATATCCCACTCGTCGGGTTTCCGACAGCGCCGGGCACTCCCATCCGGGGGGTGAAAGCATGGCCAAAATGGCGATGCTGACCATCACCGCTGATGATGGGGCGCAGGGCTTTTCGTTTGCGCCTCCGGAAGTCGTGCGCCCGTTCGTGGTGAATACTTTTTTTCGCAAAGTGCTGGTGGGACAGGACCCGTTTAACCGTGAGCGTATCTGGCAGGATCTTAACCACTGGCAGCGCGGCAGCGCACATCAGCTAACGGAGCGCGCGCTGTCGTTTGTTGAACAGGCGCTGTGGGACCTGATCGGCCGCAGCCTTAAGATGCCGGTTTATAAGCTGCTCGGCGGCTATCGCGACACTGTCCCGGCTTACGGTAGCACCATGTGCGGCGACGATCTGCCGGGCGGCCTGTCGACCCCGGAAGAGTATGCCGCTTTTGCTGAGAAGCTGGTCGCCCGCGGCTACAAGGCCATCAAGCTGCACACCTGGATGCCGCCAATCTCTTTTGCGCCCAATCCCAAAATGGACATTAAAGCCTGCGCGGCGGTGCGCGAAGCCGTAGGGCCGGATATTGACCTGATGATTGATGGCTATCACTGGTACAGCCGCGCCGAGGCGCTGTGGATCGGCAAAGAGCTGGAAAAACTCAATTTCGCCTGGTTTGAAGAGCCGATGGAGGAGGATTCGATGTCCTCCTATGCGTGGCTGGCGGAAAACCTGTCGATTCCCATCGTCGGGCCGGAGAGCTTCGGCGGCAAGCACCACATGCGCGCCGAATGGGTGAAAGCCGGGGCCTGCGACATTCTGCGCGCCGGCGCTAACGGCGTGGGGGGGATTACACCGACCATGAAGGTGGCGGCGCTGGCGGAATCTTTCGGCATGGATTGCGAAGTCCACGGCAACGGAGCGGCAAGCCTGGCGGTGGTGGGCGCGATCCGCAACTGCCGCTGGTACGAGCGCGGCCTGCTGCATCCGTTCCTCGACTACGATGAACCGGCGGCCTATCTCAACAGCATTGTCGACCCGATGGATGACCAGGGATTTGTGCATTTGTCACAACGTCCGGGTCTCGGTGAAGACATTAATTTTGCGTATATCGAAGCCAATACCGTTAGCCACGACTGATTTAAAAAAATAAATACCCGATGGCGCTGCGCTTATCGAGCCTGCGGCCCGGTAGACCGGATAAGCCGAAAATGCCGCCATCCGGCAACATGTACCCTACAGTACAGGCAAACAGAGATATGAAAAAAACCTCCTTACTGGGAGCGTGTATTCTCGCGCTCGCCATGTCGATGGGGAGCGGGGAGGCGGTGGCGAAAACGCCGCCCGACCAGCTGATCATCGGCATGAATATGAATAACCTGCTCACCCTTGACCCGGCGGCGATGACCGGTAACGAAGTGGTGGGGATCGTGGTCAACCTCTACGACTCGCTGGTGGAGCTTGACCCTGAGCAGCTCACCACCGTCAGGCCCGCGCTGGCGAAATCCTGGGATATCAGCCCCGACGGCAAAACCCTGACCTTTCATCTGCGCGATGACGTTAAGTTTCACTCCGGCAACCCGCTGACCGCCGCCGACGTCGTGTGGTCAATGCGGCGCATCCTGCACCTCAACCTGGCCCAGGCCTCAGTATGGAAATCCTATGGCTTCAGTAAGAAAAATATCGACAGCCAGGTCAGCGCGCCGGACCGCTTCACGGTGCAAATCGTATTACCCAAAGATAACGATCCGCAGCTGGTGATTTACTCGCTGGCGGCGCTGGGCAACCTCGGAGTGCTGGACAGTAAAACGGTGCAAAGCCACCAGCAGGATAACGACTGGGGTAACCGCTGGCTAACCACCCATGAAGCCGGTTCCGGGCCGTTTATCCTCGAAACCTGGCAGGCGAAAGATGTGCTGCGCATGAAGCGCAACCCTGACTACTGGCGCGGCGAGGCGAAAATGAGCCGCGTGGTACTGCGTCATTTCCAGGAGTCGCAAACTCTGCGCCTGATGATCGAAAAAGGCGACCTTGATATTGCCAACAATATGGCGGTTTCCGATATCAACGCCCTGCGCAGCGATCCGCAGCTGACCGTCGATGCGGTGCAGCGCGGCACCATGTACTACGTGGCGATGAGCATGAAAGAGGCGCACTTCGCCAATCCGAAAGTGCGCGAGGCGGTGCGCTATCTGATTGATTACCAGGGTATCAATAAAGCGCTGATGCCGGGCTACGGCGTGCTGCACCAGCGGCCTATCAAAGCGGGAATGCCGTCCACGCTACCCGATCCCGGCTACAGGCTGGATGTGGCGCGGGCGAAAAAGCTGCTGGCGGAAGCGGGATATCCCAACGGCTTTGATACCACGCTGCGGGTACTCTCCGATCAGCCATTTCTTAACATCGCTATCGCCGTGCAGTCGACGCTGATGCAGGCGGGGATTAACGCCAAAATCATCACCGGCACTGGTAACCAGATCTACGGCGCAATGCGCGAGCGTAAATTTGACCTGCTGGTAGGTCGCGGCGGCAGCGGGATGGAGCCGCATCCGCACTCCAGCCTGCGCGCGCTGGTCTATAACCCGGATAACAGCGATAAGGCGCGCCTGACCAACTTCCAGGGCTGGCGTACCGGTTTTTACGACCCGCAACTGAATACGATGATTGACCAGGCCCTGCTGGAACGCGATCCGCAAAAACAGGTGGCTGACTACCAGGCCATCCAGACACGCTACGACCAGCTGGTTCCGGCTTTAATTCCGCTTTCGCAGATGGTTGATTCGGTCGTCGTGCGCAACGAGGTACGGGAGTATCAGCCGCACCCCTCCGCCACCACTTTTCTGCGTGACGTCTATAAAGTTCGCGAAGGAGAGAAAGGATGAGTACCGCAATCCTTGCGCCCGGCTCACGCGGCCGGCGCTTATCAAAACGGCTACTGCAGGTGGTGATTACACTGTTCGGCCTGCTGCTGCTGACCTTTACCATTGGCCGCGTCATGCCCATCGACCCGGTGCTGGCGATTGTCGGCCCGGATGCTGACCAGAGTACCTATCAGCAGGTTTACCAGCAGCTGGGGTTTGATAAATCGCTGACCACCCAGTTTGGCATCTATTTCGTCAACCTGTTGCACGGCGATCTGGGCAACGCGCTGCTGACCGGGAAACCGGTGGTGGACGATATTATCCGCGTCTTCCCGGCCACCATGGAGCTGGCAACGATGGCGATTATTGTCGGCGCGGGTCTTGGTATTCCGCTGGGCGTGTTGGCGGCGGCGCGGCGCAATAGCGTCTCCGATTATGTGGTACGCATTATCAGCCTGGCGGGCTACTCGATGCCGATCTTTTGGGTCGGGATGATGGGGCTGCTGGTGTTCTATGCCTGGCTTGGCTGGGTAGGCGGCGCCGGGAGGGTAGAGCTCGGGCTGGATGGTGTGGTGCCGCGCTGCACCGGGCTGATGACCGTTGATGCGCTGCTGGCCGGCAACGGCCAGGTGTTCTGGAACGCCATTAATCATCTGATTCTTCCCGCCTCGCTGCTGGGTTTTCACTCGCTGGCTTATATCAGCCGTATGACCCGCAGCTTTATGCTGGCCCAGCTGTCGCAGGAGTTCATTATTACCGCCCGGGTGAAAGGGCTGACAGAGCGCCAGGTTATCTGGAACCATGCGTTTCGTAACATCCTCGTGCAACTGCTGACGGTGGTGGCGCTGGCCTACGGCGCGCTGCTGGAAGGCGCGGTGCTGATTGAAACCGTCTTCTCATGGCCGGGGTTTGGCTCCTACCTTACCGGAAGCTTGCTGCTGGGCGATATGAATGCGGTGATGGGCTGCGTGCTGCTGGTGGGGGTGATCTTCGTGATGCTCAACCTGCTCTCCGACATGCTGTATCAATTCTTTGACCCGAGGACAAAATCATGACCGTTTCTCTGGATTCGCCGCTTTCGGGTGGTGCGGGCGAAGGCCGTCAGCGGCTGCAACGCGCGGCGGTGCGGGCCGTCGGGTTTATCGGCAAAATGGCGCGCAATCCGCTCACGGCCATCGGCGGAGGAATTATCTTTATGCTGCTGGTGGTGGCGATTTTCGCGCCGCTGATTGCGCCTTATAACCCGCTGGTACAGGACCTGAATAGTGCGCTGGTCGCGCCGAATGCGCAGCACTGGTTCGGCACCGATGAGTTTGGCCGAGATATCTTTAGTCGCCTGGTGTACGGCTCCCGCATCACGCTCTATATCGTGCTGCTGGTCTCAGTGACCGTCGGTCCGCTCGGACTGCTGCTGGGCGTCAGTGCCGGCTATTTCGGCGGTAAAGTCGATATGGTGCTGATGCGCGTCACCGATATTTTCATCTCCTTCCCGAGTCTGGTCCTGGCGCTGGCGTTTGTCGCCGCTTTAGGACCGGGGCTGGAGCACGTGGTTATCGCCATCACGCTGACCGCCTGGCCGCCGATTGCCCGTCTGGCGCGCGCCGAAACGCTCTCTCTGCGCCAGGCTGATTTTATCTCCGCCGTGCGTCTGCAGGGCGCTTCATCGGCCCGCGTCCTCTGGCGCCATATCGTGCCGCTGTGTCTGCCCTCGGTCATTATCCGTATCACCATGAATATGGCCGGGATCATTCTGACCGCGGCCGGCCTAGGCTTTCTCGGCCTCGGCGCGCAGCCGCCAGAGCCGGAGTGGGGAGCGATGATCTCCAGCGGGCGCACTTATATGATGGAGTGCTGGTGGGTCGTAACCATTCCGGGGCTGGCGATTTTGATCAATAGCTTAGCGTTCAACTTCTTAGGAGATGGCCTACGTGACATCCTCGATCCCCGTAGTGAATAATGCACCGCTGCTCGACGTGCGCGATTTGTGCGTCGACTTTGTTAACGGTAGCGCGGTGACCCACGCCGTGCGCGGCGTCTCCTTCCAGCTGGGGCATGAGAAGCTGGCTATTGTCGGCGAGTCCGGTTCGGGTAAGTCCACCGTTGGGCGCGCGCTGCTGCAGCTGCATCCGAAAAAGGCCCGCGTCAGCGCCAGCCGGATGCAGTTTGCCGACCTCGATCTGCAGCATCTTAGCGAAGCGCAGATGCGCGGCGTACGCGGCAAACGTATCTCTATGATTATGCAGGACCCGAAATATTCGCTTAATCCGGTGGTCTGCGTGGGTAAGCAAATCGCCGAGGCCTGGCTTACTCATCATCCCGGGCGCAAAGATGAGGCGAAAGCCAGGGCGCTGGAGATGCTGGAGGTGGTGCGTATTCGCCAGCCGGAGCGCGTTTATCAGCTTTATCCGCATGAAATATCCGGCGGACAGGGGCAGCGCATCATGATCGCCATGATGCTGATTACCGACCCGGAGCTGATCATTGCCGATGAGCCCACCTCCGCGCTGGACGTGTCGGTGCGCCTGCAGGTGCTGGGCCTGCTGGATGACCTGGTTCAGTCGCGCGGGCTGGGGCTGATTTTTATCAGCCACGATATCAACCTGGTGCGCAGCTTCTGCGACCGGGTGCTGGTGATGTACGCCGGACGGGTAGTGGAGTCCATCGCCGCTAAAGATCTCGATCACGCCCGTCACCCCTACACTCAGGGATTGATTAACTCGCTGCCGGATATGCAGCATCGTCGCCCGATACTGCCGGTGCTGCAGCGTCAGGCCAGCTGGTTAACGGATTAAGGAGCGGATAATGATTGAAGTTCAACATCTCAACCTCGCGTTTGGCGAGGGGGAGAAGCGTAACCAGGTGCTGTATGACGTCAGTTTCCACGTTAAGCCCGGCGAGATCTACGGTCTGGTAGGAGAGTCCGGTTCCGGTAAAACGACGGTGCTCAAGTGCCTGGCGGGGCTGTTTACCCACTGGCAGGGGGAACTGACCATCGATGCTCAGCCCTTAGGGCATGAAATTAGCCGCGAGCGCTGCCGTCAGGTGCAGATGGTATTTCAGGACCCTTACGGATCGCTGCATCCCCGTCACACCATTGGCGATATCCTCGAAGAGCCGCTGCAGATCCATCGTATCAACGACCGCGACCGGCGGATCAATGTGCTGCTGGATAAAGTTGGCCTCAACCGCGCCTTTCGCGAGCGCTATCCGCATCAGCTCTCCGGCGGGCAGCGGCAGCGCGTGGCGATAGCCAGAGCGCTGATTCTTGAGCCTCAGGTGCTGCTGCTGGATGAGCCGACGTCGGCGCTGGATGTGTCGGTGCAGGCTGAGATCCTTAACCTGCTGGCAGAATTGCAGCGGGAGGCTAAGCTCACTTACCTGATGGTCACCCACGATCTTGGGGTTATTGCCCACTTATGCCAGAAAGTGGCGGTGATGCAGTACGGGAAGATCCTCGAAACCCTGACGGTCGATGCGCTGGTCAGCGGCCAGGCGCAGACGGCCTATACGCAGATGCTGGTTAACGCCAGTCGGCAATATACGCGCGAAATGGCGCGTGAGGTGGCGGAATACTAAGCTTTATGGCGCATTGTCTCACGGCAGATGCGCCCATTTTAATAGGTAACTATTTGATGTTATAGGTTTTTTGTGGTTGTGGGTATCGTCTATTAATGTAAGCGCGTTGTTTGGATCGATATCCTGCCTAGGTTTTTCCTGCAGCCGCAGGTGCCGTTTTACCTTAACATTCAGAGGCTCAATCAACGAACCCGGCTGCTGTATACCAGCCGGGCACCGTCTTTGCTTTGCGAAGCCTGATCAGCGCAACAGCGGGCAGTCGGGCGGCAGCCGGCAGCGCAGGGCCGCCGGTAACAGCTCCATACGGAAGGTTTTTCCGCTGAGCGGCTCGCCGTCGAGGTTAAACGTCATCTCATGGGGGGCGGTGATCTCAAACCAGGAGGAGACGCCGTCGACAATATTCGGCGAGTTTTCCGGATTCGCCAGGGTGCTGAAGAGGGCAGGGATCAGCTCTTCGCCGGTGAAAATGCGCAGATGCAGCAGACCATCGTTAATCAACGCCTCCGGACATAGCTGCTGGCCGCCGCCCGCCTGGCGGCCGTTGCCGATGCCGATGACCAGCGCATCGCCCTGCCAGTGAAAGTTTTCCCCGCGGATCTCGCAGCGGTCCGGCTTCAGGGTATCCATGCGCATCAGGCCGTGGATTAAATAAGAGACACCGCCGAGCGCGGCTTTGAGCTTTTCCGGCGTTTCGGTGGTGATCCGGGTGCCGAACCCGCCGGTCGCCATATTAATAAAGCCGGTCTTATCATTAACCCGGGCGATATCTATCGGCACATCGCGACCGACGATCGCCAGCTTGAGGGCGCTGGCCAGATCCTGTGGAATACCGACGCTGGTGGCGAAGTCGTTGGCCGTGCCCAGCGGTAAAATCCCCAGCGCCATGTTGCTGCCGCGCTCCACCAGCCCGGTCGCCACTTCATTAATCGTGCCGTCGCCGCCGCCGGCGATCACCGTTTCAACGTTCAGCTGCAGGGCTTCATCGATAAACCGCGCGGCATCGCCCTTTTCCCAGGTCACGCGGACGTGAATATCAATCCCTTCATCGCGTAACAGGTTAACCGCTTCGCGTAGCTGCGGTTCATTGGCACCTTTGCCGTTAAGGATCAGTAAGCTGGCAGGAAACGTAGACATCATCAAGGGAACCTTTATTGCTCAATGTTGCATAAAGTGTACCGCATGACGCAAGTGAAGGCCGGAAGAGAGGCAAAAAAATAAGCCCGCGTAAGGGAGATTACGCAGGCTAAGGAGGTGGTTCCTGGTACAACTAGCATTTATGGGTTATGTTTTTCAGCGAAATGGATGATACCTGTTTCGATCGAAACGGTATGTGATCCGATTCTAATATCCTTACATCGTGAAAAAATAACGCAAATTAACTAGTTACCGTGCGGGTTTCTGGTTGTCTGACCAGTAAAGTTGCGCATCAGCAGCGCATACTGCAGGGGCAGGTCGTCCGGCACAGGCAACCATACGGTATAGCCGTCGCCCGGGGCCACCGGCATGGCTTCGCCTTTGCCATTTTCCATGTGCTCGAGGGTGAAGTTGACGTTACCCTGCGGAGTCATCAGTTCAAGGCTGTCGCCAACGCTGAACTTATTTTTGACCGCCACTGCCGCCAGCGGGCCGTTCCGCTCCCCGGTGAATTCGCCGACAAACTGCTGGCGTTCGGAGAGGGAGTAGCCATATTCGTAGTTCTGGTAATCGTCATGGGTATGGCGGCGCAGGAAGCCTTCGGTGTACCCGCGATGGGCCAGCCCCTCAAGGGTTTCCAGCAGGCTGGTATCAAACGGTTTGCCGGCGGCGGCATCATCGATCGCCTTGCGGTAAACCTGGGCGGTGCGCGCGCAGTAGTAGAAGGATTTGGTGCGGCCTTCGATCTTCAGCGAGTGAACGCCCATCTGGGTCAGACGCTCAACGTGGGCGATAGCCCGCAGATCTTTCGAGTTCATGATGTAGGTGCCGTGCTCATCTTCGAAGGCGGTCATGTACTCGCCCGGACGTTTGGCTTCCTCGATCATAAAGACTTTATCGGTCGGCGCGCCAATGCCGAGGGTTGGCTCCACGGTCTGCACCGGAATCGGCTCATATTTGTGAACGATATTGCCGACGTCGTCTTCTTTACCTTCCGCCACGTTGTATTCCCAGCGGCAGGCGTTGGTGCAGGTTCCCTGATTCGGGTCGCGCTTGTTGATATACCCGGAGAGCAGGCAGCGGCCGGAGTAGGCCATGCACAGCGCGCCGTGGACGAAAATCTCAATTTCCATCTCCGGCACCTGGCGGCGGATCTCTTCGATTTCATCCAGCGACAGTTCACGCGACAGGATCACGCGGGTGAGGCCCATCTGCTGCCAGAATTTTACCGTCGCCCAGTTGACGGCGTTGGCCTGCACCGAAAGATGGATCGGCATATCCGGAAAGTTTTCCCGCACCAGCATGATTAAACCCGGATCGGACATGATCAGCGCGTCCGGACCCATCTCCACCACCGGCTTCAGATCGCGAATAAACGTTTTCAGCTTGGCGTTATGCGGGGCGATGTTGACCACCACATAGAATTTTTTACCCAACGCGTGGGCTTCATTGATGCCGAGCTGCAGATTTTCGTGATTGAATTCGTTGTTACGCACGCGCAGCGAGTAGCGCGGCTGGCCGGCATAAACGGCATCGGCGCCATAGGCGAAAGCGTAACGCATATTCTTCAGCGTTCCCGCCGGGGAAAGGAGTTCTGGTTTAAACATGGTGTTCTCGTTCTGATGACAGGTCAGATTCGCCGCACCGGGTGCGGCGAGTTGGGGAGTGTCCCCACATTAAGGGCGGGCATTGTAGCGCCGCGGCGAAGGGGAGTAAATATCAGATGGGTATCTTTCAGTATGGCTAATTTGTTTGCCATTTTGAACCTGGGCAGTGCTCACACTGACAGCACTCATAACGCCTGGTGGGATAGACGCTACGGAGTTTCCCGGGTTGCGGCGTAAACGCCTTACCCGGGTTACGGATTGCAGACGGCGGTGGACTTGTAGCCCGGCTAAGCGCAGCGCGAGCCGGGAAAGGCTCACTACGCCAGCCGGCAGGCGTCGGCTTCCCAGCGGTAGCCAACCCCGTACACGGCGCGGATAAACGACTGTTCGGCGTCCAGCGCCTCCAGCTTGCGCCGCAGGTTCTTGATGTGGCTGTCGATGGTGCGGTCGGTGACTACCCGATAGTCGTCATACAGATGGTTGAGTAGCTGTTCGCGGGAGAACACTTTGCCCGGCTCCTGGGAGAGGGTTTTCAGCAGCCGAAACTCGGCGGGGGTGAGGTCCAGCAGCTTGTCGCGCCACGAGGCCTGAAAACGGCCCTCGTCGACAATCAGCGGACTCTGCGCGTCCAGCGCCTGCAGGTCGCGCTGCGGCTTGCAGCGGCGGAGAATGGTTTTCACCCGGGCGACCACTTCCCGCGGGCTGTAAGGCTTGCAGATATAGTCGTCGGCGCCAATCTCCAGCCCCAGCAGGCGGTCGATCTCTTCGATTTTCGCCGTCACCATCACCACCGGAACGTCGGAGAAGCGGCGAATTTCGCGGCACAGCGTCAGGCCGTCGGTACCGGGCAGCATCAGATCCAGCAGGATCAGGTGCGGCGGAGTCTGCCGAACGTAGGGCAGGACCCTGTCGCCATGGTTAATCAGCGTAGGCGCATAGCCGGCGGCCTGCAGATAATCAATCAGCAGCTGGCCGAGCTTGGGTTCATCTTCCACGATAAGAATGCGCGGGGTGTTTTCATCTACAGGCAATTCAGTCATACGTCTCTCGGTAAATCATGTTCCAGAGGTAACTCAACTTTAATGCTAACCCCGCCAAAAGGCGAATGGTCGGCACGCAGGGTGCCGCCGTGGGCCGCTACGATATTGAGGCAAATCGCCAGCCCAAGGCCGGAGCCGCCGCTGGCGCGGTTGCGCGATCCTTCTGCCCGGTAAAAGCGCTCGCACAGGCGGGCCAGCTGCTCATCGCTGACCCCGGGGGCGCTGTCGGCGAAGTCGATCACCAGCATCCGTCCGCTGCGGCGGGCGGTGATGTGCAGGCTGCCGCCGCTGTCGGTATAGCGCAGGCTGTTTTCCAGCAGATTGTTAAAGAGCTGCATCAGGCGGTCGCGGTCGCCGAAGATCATCGCCTGCTCCGGGAGCGACACCTGGATGCTCAGCTGCCGGCCGGCGAAGCGCTCGCGAAAAGCGCCTGCAGCCACCTCCAGCAGGGTGATGATATCCAGCGAGGTTTTCTGGTAGGCCAGCGCTCCCTCATCGGACATCGACAGCTGATGGAGATCGTCTACCAGCTTGGTGAGGGTGGCCACTTCAGCCTGCAGAGAGGGAATGGATTCAGGGGTAAAACGCCGGACCCCGTCCTGAATCGCCTCCAGCTCGCCGCGCAGCACCGCCAGCGGGGTACGCAGTTCATGGGAGATATCGGCCATCAGGTCGCGACGCATCTGCTGGTTGCGCTCCAGGGTGCTGGCGAGCTGGTTAAAATCCTGCGCCAGGCGGCCGAGCTCATCGCCGCCGGTCACCGTCACGCGGGTGGAAAAGTCGCCCGCCGCCAGCTTATGGGTGCCTTCCACCAGCCGTTTCACCGGCGCCAGCAGGCCGCGGGCCAGCGGGAAGGTGGCCAGCGCGGCAAGCAGGGTGGCGAGGGCGACAATCAGCCAGCTGGTGCGCTTCTGCTGCCGGTCGAAGTTAATGTCGGTATTGCGGGTTAGCCGCTCCACCGGCGAGGCGATCACTCTGCCTACCTCCACGCCGTTGACCATAATGCTGCGCTGGCTGCCGTCCTCCGGCACGCGCTCGCGGGGGCCCACCAGCACCCGGCCAGACTGATCGACCACCCAGAACATGGTGCGCCAGCCGTGGGGCGGCATTTCCGGCCTCGGGCGCGGGCCGTCAGGGGGACCATCCGGCGGCGGCCCATCGGGACCGGCGTCCATCGCCCCCGGCTTCATGGCGTGCCCCGGCGGCGAGCGGTCGTCATTATCCCGTTCGAAGGTGCGCAGCAGCTGGAAGATAAAGCGGTCATTGTTGCGCAGAAACGCCCAGCTGCCGTGCTGGGCATACTGCTCGCTCAGCGCGTCGCTAAGCATGGTTAACCGCTGCTCATTGCCGCGCTTGATGTAATCGATAAACCCGCGTTCGAAACTGATGCGCACCGCCCAGTGCATGCTGATCAGCAGCACGATGCAGGTGGCGAAAATAGCGAGGAACAGCTTGCCGGTAATGCCCGGGCGCCAAAATTTCACGATCCACTCCTGTTGCGTCGACGGATGACGGTATTGCTGCCGACGTCATCCGGTACCCGGGAAAAGATGAGCGCCGGCAGGGCGATGATCGCCGCCATGCTCAGATAGGTATAGAGAAAGACCTGATGGGTGCCGGCGGCGTCGAGGCTCAGATGCTGCTGGCCGTACAGCCCCAGCAGCAGCCCGGCGATGGTCACGCCAATACTCATCGACAGCTGCATCACCATCGACAGCAGGCTGTTGCCGCTGCTGGCCAGATCGTCCGGGAGATCTTTCAGGGTCAGGGTATTCATCGACGAGAAGCGGCTGGCGTTGATCATCCCCTGCAGAAACAGGATCAGCGGCAGCGCGTAATACCAGCCCGCCAGGGCGCAAAACATAAACAGCAGGCTGACCGCCGCCAGCCCCAGAGTGCTGGCGACCAGCACCCGACGGTAGCCGAAGCGGTTGACCACCTGGACCACGATCCGCTTCATCCCCATGCTGCCGAGCACCATCGGGATCATCATCAGCCCGGCGTGGAAGGGGCTAAAACCGAGGCCGATCTGCAGAAACACCGGGGTCATAAACGGCAGCATGCCGCTGCCGATGCGCCCGGCGAAGCTGCCGCCGAGGCCAAGGGAGAAGGTGCGGTTGCGAAACAGGTTAAGGCTGAACAGCGCCCGGGCGTTACCGCGGGCGTGCCACAGGTAGAGCAGCAGGGCGGCGAGGCCAACGGCCACCAGTCCCGCCAGCCAGGCGGGGGAAATGCCGAGCCCTTTCTGGCCATCCAGCGCCAGTGTCAGGGTCGCCATCCCGGCCGCCAGCAGCACAAAGCCGGCGAGATCGAAGCGTCGGGTCTGCATGGTGTAGTTGGGCATCAGGCAGAGGGTGGCGATGGCGCCGACGATCCCCACCGGGATGTTAATGAGGAAGATCCAGTGCCAGGAGGCGTACTCCACCAGTACCCCGCCCAGCGCCGGGCCGAGCAGCGGGCCGATCTGGCCCGGCAGGGTAACGAAGGTCATCGCCGCCATGTACTGATCGCGCGGGACGATCTTCATCACCGTCAGGCGGCCGACCGGCACCATCATCGCGCCGCCGATACCCTGCAGCACCCGCGCCATCACCAGCTGGTCAAGGGTGCTGGCCCGGGCGCAAAACAGCGATCCAGCGGTAAACAGCACGATGGCGGTAAAGAAAATATTGCGCACCCCGACCCGGTCGGCCAGCCAGCCGCTGGCCGGCAGCATCACCGCCACCGTCAGGACATAGGAGACGATGATCATATGCATATGCAGCGGACTCTCCCCGAGGCTTTTGGCCATCGAGGGGAGGGCGGTGTTGACGATGGTGGTGTCCAGCGACTGCATAAAGAAGCCGAACGCCACTATCCATAGCTGCCAGCGCACGCTGGCCGGGAGGTCTGTCATCTTATTCGCTTACCGGTTGAGTGGAATGACGCGAAAAACGCAGCCGCAAACGGTCAAAGAAAAGATAGACCACCGGCGTGGTGTAGAGCGTTAACAGCTGGCTCATCACCAGACCGCCGACGATAGTGATCCCCAGCGGCTGGCGCAGTTCGGAGCCGTCGCCGCCGGAGAGCACCAGCGGCAGGGCGCCGAACAGCGCGGCGAGGGTGGTCATCATAATCGGCCGGAAACGCAGCAGGCAGGCCTGGAAAATCGCCTCTTCCGGCGTCAGGTTGCCGGTGCGCTGCGCCTCAAGGGCAAAATCAACCATCATGATGGCGTTTTTCTTCACGATGCCAATTAATAACATGATCCCGATAAGGGCGATTAGGCTGAACGGGGCATCGAATATCTCCAGCGCCAGCAGCGCGCCCACCCCGGCGGAGGGTAGCGTCGAAAGGATGGTCAACGGATGTACATAGCTCTCGTAGAGCATCCCCAGCACGATATAGACCGTGGCAATGGCCGCGAGGATCAGGATCACCTGCGCGTTCATGGTCTGCTGGAACACCTGAGCGGTACCGGCAAAGGAGCCACGTACGGTGGACGGCACCCCGAGCTGGGTCATCGCGCGGTTAATCGCCTCGCTGGCTTCCGACAGCGAGCGGCCGGTGGGCAGGTTAAAGGAGATTGTGGACGCCGCCGACAGCCCCTGGTGGTTCACCGACAGCGGGGCGTTGGCCGGCTGCCATTTGGCGAAGTAGGCCAGCGGGATCGGCTTGCCCTCGCTGTTGATGACAAACATCTTATCCAGGGCGCTGACGTCCTGGGTGTAGGCCGGATCCACCTCCATCACCACCTTGTACTGGTTAAGCGGCTGGTAGATGGTGGAGATCTGCCGCTGGCCGAAGGCGTTGTTCAGCAGGTTGTTGGCGTCCTGAACGCTGATGCCGAGTCGCGACATGGTATCCCGGTCATAGACCAGGTCCATTTCGGCGCCATTGTCCTGCTGATCCGAGTTGACGTCCGCCAGCTCAGGCAGCGCCGCCAGCGCTTTGCGGATCTTCGGCTCCCACTCGCGCAGCGCCGACAGGTCATCGGACAGCAGGGTGTACTGATAGCTAGCGTTCGACTGCCGGCCACCGACGCGGATATCCTGCACCGCCATCAGGAACAGGTTAGCCCCGGGCTCGTTGGCCAGCTTTTTGCGCAGCCGGTCGATCACCTGCTGCGCCGTCTCGTGGCGCTGGTCGCGCGGCTTGAGGGTGATAAACATCATCCCGCTGTTGACCCGCGAGCCGCCGGTAAATCCGGTGACGTTATCCACCGCCGGATCTTCGCGAATGATTTTCATAAAGTCCTGCAGCTTGCCGCGCATCGCCTGGAAGGAGATGCTCTGGTCGGCCTGAATGCCGCCCATCAGCACGCCGGTGTCCTGCTCCGGGAAGAAGGTTTTCGGGATCGAGATATAGAGCCAGACGCTGAGGGCGATGGTGCCCAGCACCACCAGGCCGGTCAGGCGGCTGTGCTTCAGCACCCATTTTAACGATTTACCATAGCCGCCCTGTACGGCCACCAGCAGGCGGCCAAAGCCGCGGTTGCGCGTCGGCTGGTGGGGTTTGCCGCTTTTCAGCAGCCAGCCGCACATCATCGGCGTCAGGGTGAGGGAGACCGCCAGCGAGATGCCGATCGCCACCGACAGGGTGACGGCGAACTCGCGCAGCAGGCGGCCGGGCAGGCCGCCCATCAGCAGCAGCGGCAGGAACACCGCCACCAGCGACAGGCTCATCGACAGCACGGTAAAGCCGACTTCGCGGCTCCCCTGCAGCGCCGCCTGCAGCGGTTTCATCCCCGCCTCCAGATGGCGGGAGATATTCTCCAGCACCACGATAGCGTCATCCACCACGAAGCCGGTGGCGATGGTCAGGGCCATCAGCGACAGGTTATTGAGGCTGAAGCCGCACAAATACATCGCGGCGAAGGTGCCGATTAAGGATACCGGGACGGCGACGGCCGGGATCAGCGTGGCGCGCCCCGAGCGCAGGAACAGGAACACCACCAGGATCACCAGCGCCACCGAAATCACCAGCGTCTGCTCCACCTCCTCCAGCGAGGCGCGGATGGTCGGCGAGCGGTCCTGGGCGATCTGCAGGTCGATAGCCGCCGGAATGGTCTGCTGCAGCTCCGGCAGGCGGGCGCGGATGCTGTCCACCGTCTGGATAATATTGGCTTCCGGCAGTTTGCGGATCATCAGCAGGATCGCCGGTTTGGCGTTGGTCATCCCGGCGTTGCGTACGTCCTGCACCGAATCTGAGACGGTGGCGACATCCCCCAGCCGCACCGCGGCGCCATTCTGGTAGTGGACGATCAGCGGCTGATAGTCGGCGGCGGTCTTCAGCTCATCGTTGGTATGCACCTGCCAGCGGTGGGCGCTGTCCTCCAGCGCCCCCTGCGGCTTGCGCACGTTGGCGTCGCTGATGGCGGTGCGCACCGCGTCCAGCGACACGCCCTGGTTGAACAGCGCCTGCGGGTTGAGGTCGACGCGCACCGCCGGCAGGGAGCTGCCGCCGACGTCGACATCGCCGACGCCGTCAATCTGCGCGATGGTCTGCGCCAGCTGGGTGGAGGCGAAATCATACAGCTCACCCTGGGAGTAGGTGTCGGAGGTCAGCGTCAGGATCATGATCGGCGCATCCGACGGGTTGGCTTTGCGGTAGGTCGGCCGGCTGGGCATCCCGCTCGGCAGCAGGCTTTGCGCGGCGTTGATCGCTGCCTGGACATCGCGCGCCGCGCCGTTGATATCGCGGTCGAAGTTAAACTCGAGAATGATGCGGGTGCTGCCGAGTGAACTGGAGGAGGTCATCTCATTGACCCCGGCAATCCGCCCCAGGGAGCGCTCCAGCGGGGTGGCCACCGACGAGGCCATGGTCTCCGGCGAGGCCCCCGGCAGCGAGGCGCTGACCATAATCACCGGGAAATCGACCTGCGGCAGCGGGGCCACCGGCAGCAGCCGGAAGCCGAGAATGCCGCACAGGGTGATGGCCAGCGAGATGAGGATCGTCGCCACCGGGCGGTAAATGAAGAGGGCGAAAAACTTCACTTACGCCTCCTCTTCCTGACGCGGGAAGCGGCGCTTCAGGTGCAGCGACAGGCGGTCGAACAGCAGATAGATCACCGGGGTGGTGAACAGGGTCAGCACCTGGCTGAGCATCAGGCCGCCAACCATGCCGATCCCCAACGGACGCCGCAGCTCCGCGCCGACGCCGGTGCTCAGCATCAGCGGCAGGGCGCCGAGCAGGGCGGCGAGGGTGGTCATCAGGATCGGTCGGAAGCGGAGCAGACAGGCCTGGTAGATCGCCTCCCGCGGCGGCATGCCCTGCTCGCGCTCGGCGGCCAGCGCGAAGTCGATCATCATGATGGCGTTCTTCTTCACGATGCCGATCAGCAGAATGATGCCGATGATGGCGATCACGTCCAGCTCGCTGCCCGCCAGCCACAGCGCCAGCAGCGCCCCGACCCCGGCCGTGGGCAGAGTGGAGAGAATGGTGATCGGATGGATAAAGCTCTCATATAGCACCCCCAGGACGATATACATCGCCACCACCGCGGCCACGACCAGCCAGACGGTGCTGCCCAGCGCCGACTGGAAGGCCAGCGAGCTGCCCTGGAACTGAGTGCGAATATCGCTCGGGAAATCCAGCGACTGTTCGGCGGTGAGGATTGCCTCTACCGCTTCGCCCAGCGAGTAGTTGTCCGGAACGTTAAACGAGATGGTGGTCACCGGGAACTGATCGAGGTGGTTCACCGACAGCGGGGTAAAGCGCTGCTCCACCGTGGCGATGGCGGTCAGCGGCACGATGCCGCCGTCGCTGCTGGTCAGGCGGATATTATCCAGCGCCGCCAGGCCCGGGGTCGCCTCGGTATCCTGCTCTAGCACCACGCGATACTGATTCGCCTGGGTGTAAATGGTGGAGATCAGCCGCTGGCCGAAGGCGTTGTACAGCGCGTTATCGACATCGGCCATCGAGATGCCGAGGCGGCTGGCGCTGTCGCGATCCACCTTGATATAGGCGGCCAGGCCTTTGTCCTGCCAGTCGCTGCTGACGTCGGCCAGCTGCGGCTGAGCCTGCAGGCGACTGAGCAGCGGCGGCACCCACGTGCTCAGCGCCTCGAGAGAGTTCGCCTGCAGAGTGAACTGGTACTGGGTGCGGCTCACCGTGGTGTCGATGGTCAGATCCTGGGTCGGCTGTAGATAGAGCGCCACGCCCGGGACACCGGCCACCGCCTGCTGCAGACGGCTAATCACCGTCTGGACGCGGTCGTCGCGTTCATCCAGCGGCTTGAGGT
Source organism: Klebsiella sp. PCX (assembly GCF_021869705.1). Taxonomy (NCBI): domain Bacteria; kingdom Pseudomonadati; phylum Pseudomonadota; class Gammaproteobacteria; order Enterobacterales; family Enterobacteriaceae; genus Klebsiella; species Klebsiella sp. PCX. The sequence goes on along the minus strand of NZ_CP091527.1, from coordinate 3,474,599 downwards.
TGATCTGCAGGCGGGCGCTGTTCAGCGCCGGGTTGGTGCCGTCAACGCCGACGAACGAGGTCAGGCTCTCCACCGCCGGATCCTTGAGAATAATGTCGGAAACCTGCTGCTGGCGCTGGGCCATACTGGCGAAGGAGACCGACTGCGGCGCCTGGAGGGTGCCCTGGATAATGCCGTTATCCTGGATCGGGAAAAAGCCTTTCGGGATAAAGACCCACAGGAGGATCGACAGCGCCAGGGTGCTCAGGGCGACGCTGAGCGTCAGCCAAGGATGGTTCAGCACCCGGCTCAGCCAGCGGCCATAGACGGCGATCACCCGGTCGAAGAAGCGCTCGCTGGCCCGCGAGAAGCGGTTCTGCTTACGCAGCGATTCGTGGCTTAACATGCGGGCGCACATCATCGGCGTCAGGGTCAGGGAGACCACCGCCGAGATCAGGATGGCGACGGCAAGGGTAACGGCGAATTCGCGGAACAGGCGGCCAACGATATCGCCCATAAACAGCAGCGGGATCAGCACCGCGATCAGCGAGAAGGTGAGGGAGATAATGGTGAAGCCGATTTCTCCCGCGCCTTTCAGCGCAGCGGCCAGCGGCTTCTCGCCTTTCTCGATATAGCGCGAGATGTTCTCGATCACCACGATGGCGTCATCCACCACAAAGCCGGTGGCGATGGTCAGGGCCATCAGCGTCAGGTTGTTGATCGAGAAGTCGAGGAACACCATCACCGCGAAGGTGCCCACCAGCGACAGCGGCACCGCGACGCCGGGAATAATGGTCGCTGGCACGTTGCGCAGGAACAGGTAAATGATCATCACCACCAGGGCGATGGCCAGCATCAGCTCAAACTGGGTGTCGCGCACCGAGGCGCGAATGTTGGTGGTCCGGTCAGAGAGAACCTGCACCTTCACCGATTTCGGCAGGCTCTCGGTGAGCTGCGGCAGCATCTGGCGAATGCTGTCGGCGGTGTCGATGATGTTGGCCCCCGGCTGGCGCTGGACGTTCATCACGATCGCCCGCTGCTGGTTGGCCCACGCCCCGAGCCAGCTGTTTTCGGCCCCTTGTTCGACGCTGGCGACATCGCCGAGCCGGATCGGCGCCCCGTTCTGATAAGCGATAATCAGGCGGCGGTAATCCTCAGCGGACTGCATCTGATCGTTAGCGGAAAGCGTTACCGCGCGGGCCGGGCCGTCGAGGCTGCCTTTCGCCGAGTTAACGTTGGCGCTGGTGATGGCGGTGCGCACGGTTTCGCTGGTCAGGCCGAGGGCGGCGATGGCCTGGGCGTTAAGCTTCACCCGCACCGCCGGGCGCTGGCCGCCGGCGAGGGTCACCAGACCGACGCCGGAAACCTGAGAGATCTTCTGCGCCACCCGCGTCTCCACCATATCCTCTACCTGGGTCATCGGGATCGCGGAGGAGGTAACGGCGAGGGTCATGATCGGCGGATCCGCCGGGTTCACCTTGCTGTAGACCGGCGGGTTGGGCAGATCGTTCGGCAGCAGGTTGGTGGCGGCGTTGATGGCCGCCTGCACTTCCTGCTCGGCAACGTCCAGCGGCAGGGTCAGCTGGAACTGGAGCGTGACGACCGAGGCGCCGCCGGAACTTTGCGATGACATCTGCTTAAGCCCGGACATCTGGCCGAACTGGCGTTCCAGCGGGGCGGTGATGGCGGAGGTCACCACGTCCGGGCTGGCGCCCGGATAGAGGGTGACTACCTGAATGGTCGGGTAATCCACCTCCGGTAACGCGGAGACCGGCAGAAAGCGGTAGCCGATGATCCCGGCTAACAGGATCGCCACCATCAGCAGAGTGGTGGCCACCGGACGCATAATAAACAGCCGGGACGGGCCGCCGGTGCGGCCTGGGGGTAACACCTGCATCAGGAACGCGCTCCGTGTTTACCGCTCTGGCGCGGGGCGGGCTGCGCCTGCTCGCTGCCGCTGGCGGTGACAACTTCCACTTTCGCCCCTTCGGTCAGGCGGTCAATCCCGTCGGTGACCACGCGATCCCCGGCGGAAAGCCCGGCGCTGATGACCACTTTCTGGCTGTCCTGGATCCCCGGGGTGACGCTGTGTTTGCTGACCTTATTCTCATCGTTCAGCACCCATACAAAATGCCCTTCGTTGCCCATCTGCAGAGCGGCGGCAGGGATGACTACCGCGTTCTGCTGGGTGTCCACCAGCAGGCGGGCGTTAACGAACTGGTTGGGGAACAGGGCGTCGTCCAGATTGCTGAAGCGCGCCTTCAGCTTGATGGTCCCGGTGGTCGCATCGATCTGGTTGTCGAGGCTCAGCAGCTCCCCGACGCTGATTTTCTGCTTATTGGTACGGTCCCAGGCTTCGACGCTGAGCGCTTTACCCGCTTTCTGCGCCTGCACCACCGTGGCGATGCTGTTTTCCGGCAGGGTAAAGACCACGTCGATCGGATGCGTCTGGGTGAGAACCACAATCCCGGTGGTATCCCCGCTGGAAATTTGGTTGCCGATATCCACCTGCTTTAAGCCGACGCGGCCGTCGATCGGCGCGGTAATGCGCGTCCAGTCGAGCTGCAGCTGGGCGCTGGCGACGGCTGCTTCATCGGCTTTTACGGTGCCAGCGGATTCCACCACCAGCGACTGCTGGGTGTCGAGCTCCTGGCGGGAGACGAGATTGGTTTTCACCAGCTGCTGGTAACGGGCGAGATCGCGGCGGGCATTCGCCAGAGTGGCGTTATCTTTCGCCAGCTGACCCTGCGCCTGGGCGAGGGCGACTTTAAACTGGCTGGGATCGATCTGCGCCAGCAGATCGCCGGCTTTGACCTGCTGACCCTCCTGGAAGTGAAGGCTAAGCAGCTGGCCGTCGACCCGGCTGCGCACGGTGACGGTATTGGCTGCCGTCACGGTACCCAGCCCGGTGAGATAGCGCGGGACCGCTTGTTCGGTCGCGGTGGCGGCCTGCACCGGCGCCAGCGCGCCGCCAAAGCGGCCATGGCGCGCGCCACCCGGCCCCTGCGGACCCTGCCCGGCGGCGGGCGTCCCGCTGCCGCTCGTTCCACGATCGTGCCAGAACCAGTAGGCGGCCCCGGCGATAATCACTACCGCCAGCGCGGCGCCCCAACGACGTATGTTACTGCCTTTCATTAGTTTACGGTCTCATCCTGAAGCGTTTCGCTGAATGATACTAGTTTAGTGAGGGAAGGGGCCGTAAAAATGGAGGAATTATGAAAAGAAGGTTGAGAAATGTCTGGATAACGGCCGCGACGCCGGGCGTTCTCGCCGCTGATTTCCGGTGTGATATCAACTTTTAGTTTAAAAAAGCAAAAAATAGTTGTATCCGCGGGGGCTTTAATTAGATTTATGCGGTGAATAAATCAGTGCATTCTCATAATAATAAAATATGCACTTAAAAATCAACGTGTTAAATAATCAGGGGTCATTGCTGTGGCAAACGCAAACAAACTCACGCTCTTCATCGTCGTTTTTATGCTGATGGGGATCCTCTCCGGCGCGGCTATCCATGCCTACGCGACGCCGACTACTATCTCCGCCTGGGCAGACAACATCACGCTGCTGACCGATCTGTTTCTGCGCTTAATCAAAATGGTTATCGCGCCCTTGGTGTTCAGCACCCTGACGGTCGGGATCATGCGCCTCGGCGAGACGGCGACCATCGGCCGGGTGGGCGGTAAGGCGATGGTGTGGTTTATCACTTCATCGGTATTATCCATTCTCGTCGGGCTGGTGATCGTCACCTTCCAGCACCCGGGCGCCGGGCTGAACCTGACGGTACCGAAAGAGGCGGTGGATACCGGCCTGGCGGTCAGCGGCATGACCCTGAAAGGGTTCCTGTCGCATACCATCCCTACCAGCATCACCGAGGCGATGGCCAACAACGAGATCCTGCAGATCGTGGTGTTCTCGATGTTCTTTGGCATCGCCGGCGCGTCGCTGGGCGAGAAGTTTAATGCTCCGCTGGTGGCGGCCCTTAACGTGGTGTCGCACATTATGCTGAAGGTGACCGGCTATGTGATGTACGTTGCGCCGCTGGCCATCTTCGCCGCCATCTCGTCGGTGATTGCCTCGCAGGGGTTGGGGATTTTACTCAACTACGCTTCGTTCATCGGCGGTTATTACCTGGCGGTGCTGTTGACCAGCGCGGTGCTGATTGCCGTCGGCTATATGGTGCTGAAGAAAGAGGTCTTCCGTCTGCTGAACATGCTGAAAGATCCGGTGCTGGTAGCCTTTACCACCAGCAGCTCGGAAGCTGCCTATCCGAAGACCCTCGAACGGCTGGTGAAGTTTGGTTGTTCGCGCAATATCGTCTCGTTCGTTCTGCCGATTGGCTACTCGTTTAACCTCGTCGGCTCGATGGTCTACTGCTCCTTCGCCGCGATGTTTATCGCCCAGGCCTATAACGTGCCGCTGAGCTTCAGCGAGATTACGGTCATGATGTTGACCCTGATGCTGGCCTCGAAAGGCATCGCCGGGGTACCGCGCTCGGCGCTGGTGGTGCTGGCGGCCACTATCCCCAGCTTCCATATCCCGGTTGCCGGGATCCTGCTGCTGATGGGCATCGACCATTTCCTCGATATGGGGCGCTCCGCCATCAACGTACTGGGTAACGGCATCGCCACCGCTATGCTGTCGAAAAACGAAGGTCTGCTGACCGACGAGGAAGCGCAGCCGGACTGGCAAGTGGAGAAAGTGGAAGCCTGATCCTGCCGCGCCCTCGCGCAGAGGGCGCCATTTCACACCGAAAAAAAGACCCCTGACAGGCACGTCAGGGGCAATGTGACGAAGTATCAGTTTTCCTCGTAAATAGTCTTTTTTCTTATATAAAGGCGCGCGGTAACGTCTTTATACCGAGGAAGCGTCAGAGTTTAACGTTATGTCTGGCAGCGCTGGCGCTTTTTTAGCATCCTGTGGCTATTTTCGGATTTACGACAATATCGCCAGGCGAATATCTTATTCTCTTCTGCTCGCTATTTACCTACCAGCGCTCTCGTAACAGATTCATAAACTGGAAAAAGTCATGGTTATTATTCAGACTGTATTTTTCCATAATCTTATTTTTATGATAGGCGGCGGTACGGGGACTGACGCGCTGCAGGGCGGCGATTTTACTCATATCCATCCCTTCGAGAATACCGTGCACCACGGCGGTCTGCGAGCGCGACAGCACGCGGTGCGGGCAGCTGGCGCAGCTGAGTTCCCGACCCGCGGCGTCGGTGGCTGACGGGCTCATACAATGCTGGAGCTCGCTTTTAATGATCGTCAGCAGTTGCGGAATACTGGCGGTTTTTAGCGAAACAAAAATAACCCCTTTCAGGCAGTTAATCATGAAATCATCTTCCGGCAACTGGTCGTAGCTGTGGAGGATAATCAGCGAACTGCCTTTTTTCCTGTTTTTAATCAGCGTATTGCACAGGTAGATTTCGCCGGGGATCACTTCGCAAATGATGATGTCTTCCCCTGACAGGTCATTATTACGCCAGGAAAAACGCGCCCGTATTTCGCCCTGCGTGAGGTCATTGACCATAGCCATCAGCGATTCACGGACAAAGGTATTGCGGGTGTTGATGGTGACATTAATGTTTCTCATGGCGTTATTTCCTTACGCAAAAACATAACGCCATGCTGTGACACATCCTCCGGGCGTATGCGGTGTGTTGACTGTATTAAAGTACCTACAATATGTTTTTATTATTCTACAGTGAATTATTTACGACGCATTGAACGCTTATCGTTAAAGGTAAATTTCTGCCGTCTCCTGTCTTTCAGATAGGAAATAAAACTGTATACAGAGATGCTGAAGAAAAAAATGCATAGCAATAAAACTAACCACGTTTGCATGGCCATTGTTTATACCTTGTTTGTGTTGCATGGTGTCAGAATTTGCCGCGAACGGCTAATACGTTTTGTTATATGCTTTTCTGTCCGATGAAAATCATACGACATCATCCTGATGTAGTAGCACTATAAGAAAGTTCTTAAGGTCATCGTCAGTCTCATTCCTCTCATTTCTCTCAGAAAATGAGAAAAATTAACACTTGCGAGTCATTCATATCCCGCGCGGCCGCCGACATGCCCCGTCGTTCAGGAGATAAAGGCCAGCCCCTTACCAAAGATTGCGCGTACGGGCAGATGGATCCCCTGCTGGCGAGCCTTGTGGCGCAGGCGGCTAACCACCACGTCGATACGGTGCAGGTCAGGCTCGCTTTCATGGGCAAACAGGCAAGCATGAAGCTCCAGTTTGCTACACACTTCGTTGCGATTGCGCATTAAGAGTTCCACCAGGCGATATTCCTGCTGGGTTAATTCCAGCGTCCGCGCGTCTGGGGAGATCAGTTTATCCTCATGCAGACGCCACAGTCCGGTGGCGGGAGCGGGGGCGGCGCTGGCCATCTCTGGCTGCTGGGGGGCCGGCCGATCCTGCTGCAGGCGGGCGCCGAGGGCGGTCAGGGTCTCCGCGAGATGGGCGAAGTTAACCGGCTTGATCAGATAGGCATCGGCCCCGAGGCTCAGCGCCTGCAGTTTATCCTGCTGTTGGCCGCGGGCGCTGACCACCACCAGACCGTAGTGCCCCAGCTCGTGCAGGTAGCTCAGCACGCTGAAGCCATCCTCGCCGGGCAGACCGATATCAATCAGCACGATGTCCACCGGATGGCTGTGCAGTTGCCGCCAGAAGGCCTCAGCGCTCCGCGTCCCCCATACCTCGAAGCCGCGATAGCCCAACCAGGCCAGCAGTTCATCCAGCAGATCGGGGTTATCTTCAATTATCGCCAGCCGTAAAGCCATGCGTCGTTCTCCTCTTAAGCAACCGTGGGGAGGGTGAGAATAAAGGTGCAGCCGTCCGGGCCATGCTCGGCCAGCCACAGTTTGCCATCATGAGCCTGCACGATCTGACGCGCAACATACAGTCCGAGACCGGTGCCGCCCGGCACCGGCGACGTATGTTCCCCGCGGCGATAGCGCTCAAAGATCAGTTCCGCCTGTCCGGCGGGGAGCCCAGGACCGTAGTCGCGAATGCGCAGCTCTGTTTGCCCGGCATCAGCGTGAATATCGATGGTGATTTCGCCCGGCGGCGAATACTTGACCGCGTTATCCAGCAGGTTAGCGATGGCGATGCACAGCAGGCCGGCATCGGCCTGCAGCTGGGGGCTTTCCACCGCGCCGTGATGGCGGATGTTCAGGTAGTGATCATGGGAGATGGCCACCACCGAGGCGGCCATGTTGATCACCGCCAGCAGGGCGGTCTGCTGGCGGTCGACGTGCAGATCGTGGGAGGCGAGGCGCGCGTCGGCGAGGCAGTTATCGGTGAGCTGTACCAGACGGGTGGCGGCGCGGCCGATGCGATCGAAGCGCGCCTCCTGGCTGGCGGAAGCTGCCGAGAGGCGGAGATTCTCCAGCGCCGCCTGGATCACCGCCAGCGGGGTGCGGAATTCGTGCGCCACCATGCCCATAAACTGCCGCTGGTGGAAGCTGGCCTCGCGCTCAATCTGCAGCTCGCGCGCCAGGCGCTGCTTCTGCTCCAGCTGGCGGTTTTCAGCCCGCACCCGCAGGATGGCAATGATCAGCACCGTAATAATGTGGACGATCAGCGCGTACTGCCAGAGGGAATAGATCGCCATATGGAATGGAATAATCCCATGGATCGACAGCTGCACCAACACCGCGGCGGCGACATAGAACGGCGGCAGGAGCCCCAGCAGGAGGGTGTTGCGGTCGATAGCTTTTTTGCGCCACAGCCACCAGGAGGTGAACAGCAGCACCGGGGTGATAATGATAAAGATCACTCCTTCAATCTGCATCGCGAGGCCGTAAAAACCCAGCGGAATACTGACCTGCAGCAGCAGGTTGAGCACCACAGCGGCGATCAGCAGCCGGTAAAGCCGCGGCATATTTTTCTTTAAATCGAATATCTCACTGTGCAGCCAGAGGGCGGTGGCATAGCTGAACAGCGAGAGGCTACTGATCATAAAATCCTGGAAGGGCAGCGCGGCGTGGCCGAAGAACCACTCCGGGAAGCCGTGCAGGGCAGCCACCAGCGGATAATTGAGCGAGAAGAAGCAGATGCCCCATAGCAGACGCCGGCGCAGGGCCAGGGCCAGCCACAGCGCCACGCCGCTGGCGACCGCCGCGAGACCAAAATAGAAGCTCCAGAAGGCGGTGTCGGCGGCGGCCCGTTGCACGTAGGCCTGCGGCGAAGAGAGCGAGGCCAGCAGGATCAGAGTGCTGGTGCTCTGCAGGCGAAAGACTATCTCATAGCCGGCGGCGGTCGGCGGCGGAGGGAGGATCAGCACGCTTTCCCGATAGTGAAGATCGCTCTCGCGGGCCGGGTCGCGGTCGCCAAAGGTACGCGCTGTCCACGGGGCATCGCTACCCAACGGCCGGTAATAGAGAGTCAGGTGGTCGACGAAAGAGGGGCCAATCTGCAGCCAGCGCGACTCGCCGGCAAACCAATCACCCGGCAGCTCGCTGCGCAGCCACAGGGTTTTGCGTGAATAGCCGAAGGAGGGGATTTGCCGGGTGGTGGCGAGCTGGTCCACGGGCAGGTCGGCAAAGCGATCGATGGTCATCTGGCCGCTGTCGTCCGCGTACCATTCGACGGGGATATCCGTCCCCAGTTGTCGGGGCGCCGCCTGCGCCTGCGGAGCGATCAGCAGCAAGAGCAATCCACAGCTGACCAGCCAGCCTGCCAGGAATCGCGGCCGGCAACGCCGGACCGCTGCGAAGATCGCAGACACCCTTTTCAATCACGCCCCCTTGCGGCATGGAAAGATTACTGACCGCAGACGACTGGCTACGGTATGGATAATACGCCCCCGGAAGCGGAGGAAAGTGGACTGGCCTGTCCGGAAGAACAGGCCATTTTGCGTGGGAGACCAGGAATATTCCAGCGTAATCTGCAGCGCCACGATCAGGACAGACCTGCTGCGCGGCAGCGCCGGGGGGGACTAGCGGAAAACCACCTGCGCCCAGCGGGCCAGCCCGGCGGTTACCGAGCCAAAATCATCGCCACCGGCCAGCGGAATACCGGGCAGCCGGGCCGCCAGCGCCTTTTTGATCAGCGGCGAGCGGGCGCTACCGCCGGTAAGATAGATCACATCCGGGGTGGTCTGGCTGCTGTCGAGGGCGAGCTGCACCTGCTCCATAATGCGGGCCAGAGGCTGATCCAGCGCCGCTTCCAGACCCTGCTGAGCGATATCGGTAGCCAGCTCGTCCTGAATAAACGGCAGCGCGGTCTCAACGCGGGCGGCGCTGGAGAGGGCGATTTTGCTCTCTTCGGCGCTGCGCACCAGGCGATAGCTCAGACGCTGACGCCAGACCTTCAGCAGCAGGGCCACCTTATCGGCATCCCGGGCGCTGCGCAGCAGATCGTTCAGCAGTCGGCCATTGGCGGTACTGTAGAAATCGCTCTGCGCCGGGACGTCGTTGATCGCCACCGCATTCCACCACGGGAGGATCGGCAGCGCGGTGCCTTTCTCCGTTTCGCCGCCCATGCCGAGAAGGGGCATCAGGCATTTAAAGGCCAGGGCAATGTCGAGGTCGTTACCGCCGACGCGGCAGCCGCTGTGGCCGAGCAGGCTCTGCTGGCGGTCGGCGCGCTCCCGCCACTGCGGACCCATCAGCAGCAGAGAACAGTCGGTGGTGCCGCCGCCGATATCGACGACCAGCACCCTCTTCTCTTCATTGAGGGTAGCTTCGAAATCCAGGCCGGCGGCCACCGGTTCAAACTGGAAGACCACGTCGCGGAAACCGGCGCGGAGGGCTGCCCGCTCAAGGATCCCCTGCGCCTGGGCGTTGGCGTCGTCGCCGCCGAGGCCCTGGAAGTTAATCGGTCGGCCAATCACCGCCTGGTCAATCTGCTCGGGCAGCTGGCTTTCCGCCTGCAGTTTGATGTGCAGCATCATGGCGCAGACCAGGTCTTCAAACAGGGCCACCTGCTGCGGCTTGAGGCCGCTGGCGCCGAGGAAGGACTTTGGCGATTTAACGAAGTAGACCTCTTGCGGATCTTCAACATATTGATGCAGTGAGGCGAGGCCGAACTGCACGCTGTTGCGCAGCACCTCGATGTCTTCGTCGCGGTTGGCGGCAATCGCCCGGCGCAGCAGCGCCTGGTTTTCGTCGCTGTGGGTAGGCACATCGTGATGGCGATAGAGCCACTCACTGACCGCTTCGCGCGTCGGCGCGCAGAGCATCGAGGGCAATAGGGCGCTGCCGTTTTCCAGCGTCAACAGCTGGGGCTTGTTTTCCCGCATCACGGCCACCGAACAGTTGGCGGTGCCGTAGTCAAAACCAATAAACATCGTCTGCAAAATCCCCATGCCGGTGAAGAAGGGGGGCGACTTTAGCGGATCGCCGTCATGCCGACAACCGGAATTTAAAAGCAAGGCGCTGACGGTGAAGGGCGACTATCATTGAAACGCTATATAAAGGAGAGCTTATGGTGTTGTTACCCTGGACCCCGCCTTACGACTGGGCGTGGATGGTTGGTTTTCTGCAGGCGCGTGCGGTCGCTGGCGTCGAGCGTTTTCATGACGGCGGCTACAGCCGCAGCTTTCGCGTAGCAGGCCACGGCGGGCTGATTCATCTGGCGCCGGACGAGGAGGCGCAGGGCCTGCGGGTGACGCTCTCCCCGGGGCTGCAGCCGGTGGCTGAGATCTGCTATGCGCGAATTGGCCAGCTGTTCGATCTGGCCTGCGACCCGCAGCAGGTCGCTCGCACGCTTGGCGACCTGGCGCAGGCGCGACCGGGGCTGCGCCTGCCCGGGGCGCTGGACGCTTTCGAACAGGCGGTGCGCGCGGTGCTCGGCCAGCTGGTGAGCGTGGCGATGGCCGCCCGGCTCACCGGCAAAGTGGTGGCCGGCTGGGGCGAACCGCTGGCGGACGCCCCCGGCTATGTCTTATTCCCGACGCCGGAGGCGCTCTCCCGGGCCGATCCGCAGGGGCTGAAGGCGCTGGGGATGCCGCTTCGCCGCGCGGAGGCGCTGATCCACCTCTCCCGGGCGGCGCTCAGCGGCGAGCTGCCCCTGACGGCACCGGCGGATATCGACGCCGGGCTGCGTCAGCTGCAGACTCTGCCCGGGATTGGCCGCTGGACGGCAAACTACTTTGCCCTGCGCGGCTGGCAGGCGAAGGATATCTTTTTGCCGGACGACTACCTGATTAAACAGCGCTTTCCGGGAATGACGCCAGCCGCCATCGCCCGCTATGCCCGCCGCTGGCAGCCGATGCGATCTTATGCGCTGTTGCATATCTGGTATACCGATGACTGGGCGCCGGCGGCGGAATAGCCGTCCGGGGCGCATACCACTGGTATCGGGACGCTGAAATCCCTATAATTGCCGCGTTTGGCGGTCCGCCGCCACCCTCCATCTCTATCCAGGTTAATCAGGTCGCAAAAATTTATGACTGATATGTCCCATCAGTGCGTCATTGTAGGTATCGCCGGCGCATCGGCTTCTGGCAAAAGTCTTATTGCCAGTACTCTCTATCGCGAATTGCGTGAACAAGTTGGCGACGAACATATTGGCGTCATTCCGGAAGACAGCTATTACAAAGATCAAAGTCATCTGTCGATGGAAGAGCGCGTCAAAACCAACTATGACCACCCGAGCTCAATGGACCACAGTCTGTTGTTCCAGCACCTGCAGATGCTGAAAAGCGGCCAGCCGATTGAACTGCCGGTCTACAGCTACGTCGAGCATACCCGCACGCCGAACACCATTCACGTCGAGCCGAAGAAGGTGATTATTCTTGAAGGGATCCTGCTGCTGACCGACGCGCGTCTGCGTAACGAGCTCAACTTCTCTATTTTCGTCGACACCCCGCTCGATATTTGCCTGATGCGCCGCATTAAGCGCGACGTAAACGAGCGCGGCCGCTCCATGGACTCGGTGATGGCCCAGTATCAGAAAACCGTGCGCCCGATGTTCCTGCAGTTTATTGAACCGTCGAAGCAGTATGCCGACATCATCGTGCCGCGCGGCGGCAAAAACCGCATCGCGATTGATATTCTGAAGGCCAAAATCAGTCAGTTCTTTGAATAACCTGGCCGAATTGTGTAACGTGCAAAGAGTAGCCCTGTTGCCCTCTCCGCCGCGAAGCGTGCGGGAAGCAGCCTTATAAGGAGAAAGCCCATGCGTCTGTGTGACCGAGATATCGAAGCCTGGTTGGATGAAGGGCGACTGGCCATCAATCCGCGCCCGCCCATTGAGCGGATTAATGGCGCGACGGTTGATGTACGGCTGGGTAATAAATTCCGCACCTTCCGCGGCCACACGGCGCCGTTTATCGATTTAAGCGGCCCGAAGGCCGAGGTCAGCGCCGCGCTGGACCGCGTGATGAGCGAAGAGATCGTTCTGCCGGAAGGGGAGGCCTTTTTCCTGCATCCGGGCGAACTGGCGCTGGCGGTGACCTACGAGTCGGTCACCCTGCCTGCCGACCTTGTGGGCTGGCTCGACGGTCGCTCCTCGCTGGCGCGCCTGGGGCTGATGGTGCACGTGACCGCGCACCGCATCGACCCGGGCTGGTCCGGCTGCATCGTGCTTGAGTTCTACAACTCCGGCAAACTGCCGCTGGCGCTGCGCCCGGGGATGCCCATCGGCGCGCTGAGCTTTGAACCCTTATCGGGCCCGGCGGCGCGGCCATATAACCGCCGTGAAGACGCCAAATATCGCGACCAACAGGGCGCGGTGGCGAGCCGAATCGACAAGGATTGATAACGTCAACGGGGTGTTGCTGAGGGTGCCATGAGACGAATACTGACAACGCTGATGATCCTGCTGGCGGTCATTGTCGCCGGGCTTACCTCGTTGGTATTGCTGGTCAATCCCAACGATTTTCGCGCCTATATGGTGCATCAGGTGGCAGAGCGCAGCGGTTATCAGCTTGAACTCGATGGCCCGTTGCGCTGGCACGTCTGGCCGCAGCTCAGCATTCTCAGCGGACGCATGACGCTGACCGCCCGAGGCGCCGAAGAGCCGGTGATCCGCGCCGACAACATGCGCCTCGACGTGGCGCTGTTGCCGCTGCTTTCGCACCAGCTGCAGGTGAAGCAGGTGATGCTCAAGGGGGCGGTGATCCAGCTGACCCCGAAAACCGAGGCGGTTCGCGACAGCGCCGCGCCGGTGGTGCCGCATGACAACACCCTGCCGCTGGCTCCGGAGGACCGCGGATGGTCGTACGACGTGCGCCAGCTGCAGGTGGCCGACAGCGTGCTCTTCTTCCAGCATGAGAACGGCGAGCAGGTGACCGTGCGCGACATCCGCCTGCAGATGGAGCAGGATGAGAACCACCGGGCCACCGTCGATTTCTCCGGCCGCGTCAACCGCGACCAGCGCGACCTGGCGCTGAGCTTCTCCGCCACCGTGCAGGGTGGCGACTATCCGCACTCGTTAAAAGCCGACTTTAGCCAGCTCAGCTGGCAGCTGCGCGGCGCCGAGCTGCCCCCCGACGGCATCAATGGTCAGGGGAGCCTGCAGGCCAGCTGGCAGGAAGATAGCAAGACGCTGCGCTTTGATAATCTGAACCTGATGGCCAGCGGCAGCACCCTCACCGGCAACGGCAGCGTGGTGCTGGGAGACCGCCCGGACTGGTCATTGGATCTGCATGCCACCACCCTGAATCTCGACAGTCTGCTGGCATCCTCTTCGCCGGCGATCGACAGCAGCGCCAGCCAGCAGGGCCAGAGCCAGACGCGACCGCTGCGTCCGGTGATCGCCGACAGCGATGAGCGCGAAGATTATCAGAGCCTGCGCGGTTTTAACGGCCGGATGGCCCTGAGCGCCGACCAGCTGCAGTGGCGCGGCCTGAACTTCACCCAGGTGCAGAGCGAAATCAGCAATCAGCAGGGGCTGCTGACGGTCAGCAAAATGCAGGGCACCCTCGACGGCGGCCAGCTCTCCCTCCCCGGGACCCTTGATGCCCGCGGCGACACGCCGCAGGCGACGTTCCAGCCGGCGCTGCAGAACGTGGAGATTGGTTCGCTGATCAAAGCCTTCAACTATTCATTAAGCCTGACCGGCAAGCTGTCACTGACCGGCGAGTTTTCCGGAACGCGCATTGACGCAGATGATTTCCGCCGTCACTGGCAGGGCCAGGCGCAGCTCCAGATGACCGATACCCGAACCGAAGGACTTAACTTCCAGCAGCTGGTGCAACAGGCCGTGGAGCGCAGCACCAACGTGCGGGCGCAGGAAAACTATGACAATGCCACCCGCCTGGATGCCGTGAGCAGCCAGCTGACGCTGGATAACGGGCTGGTGACGCTGAACCGCCTGCAGGGGCAGTCCGATGTGATGGCGATGACCGGCGAAGGTCAGCTCGATCTGCAGAAAGAGAACTGCGATATGCGCTTTAACGTGCGCGTGCTCGGCGGCTGGAAAGGCGAGGGCAAACTTATCGACCGCCTGAAACAGACCGCCATCCCGCTGCGCATCTATGGCGACTGGCAGTCGCTGAGCTACAGCCTGCAGGTCGACCAGATCCTGCGCAAACAGCTGCAGGATGAAGCGAAGCAGCGCCTCAACGACTGGGTCGAACGTAATAAAGGCAGCAAAGAGAGCAAAGACGCCAAAAAGCTGCTCGATAAGCTGTAATCGTCCAGACCATCAGCCCGGGACTTCCGGGCTGTGTCATTGCCGTCAAAGGGTGATGTCATATTGGTGCCGGGCGGCGGCTACGCCTGACTCGGCCAGGGTTGTGCGATAGGGGGAATTCCCCGGTTTGTGTCGCCCTCCCGTAGGCCTGATAAGCGAAGCGCCATCAGGCAGTGTGGCGGCTGTAGAGCATCAATTCCCTGTGATGTGAGCATGTCGTCAAAGTGTGATGTCACGTTAATGTCGGGCGGCGGCTACGCCTGATCCGGCCAGGATTGTGCGGTGGGGGAGTCCCCCGGTTTGTGTCGCCATTCCGTAGGCCTGATAAGCGAAGCGCCATCAGGCAATAAACAGGGTACCTGGCTATCAATTCTACGGCCCGGGATACCCCGGGCCGTTATTTATCCCTTAGGATTACACCTCATAATCCAGCTCATCCTGCTTTACCGGCGGGACGATCTGCACCTTTTGCACCCGATGGCTGTCGACCTGAAGCGTGCTCAGGGTATAACCGTCAATCTCAATGGTTTCCCCCACCTGCGGCACATGCTGCAGATACTCCATCAGCAGACCGGCAACGGTGTGGTACTCACGCTTATCATCCAGCGGCAGCGGAACGTACTGCACCAGATCCTCCAGCGGCATATGGCCGTTAACTGTCCACGAACCGTCCTGATGATGCTGAATATCATGTCGGGCGTCGATCTCCTCCACCTCGTTGGGCAGATTGCCGGCGATAGTCTCCATCACGTCGCTCAGGGTCACAATCCCCTCGACGGAGCCAAACTCGTCCACCACAAAGGCAAAGTGGGTGCGGGCCTGACGGAACTGCTCGAGCGCGGAGAGGAGCGGCAGCCCCTCAGGAAAGACCAGCGGTTGGCGCACCAGCGCCTGCAGATCCAGCGGCTCCTGGCGCAGGGACTGCTGGAGCAGGTCGATAACATGCACCACTCCCAGCAGGTCTTCATTATCTTTCCCGCCGGTCACCACCAGGCGGGTATGCTGATTTTTTTCCACCAGGCTGCGGATCTCTTCCTCCGGCGCACTGAGGTTGATGCGCTCGATATCATGGCGGGAGGTCATAATACTGCTGACGCTGCGCTGATTCAGGTTCAGCACCCGCTCAATCATCAAGCGTTCCTGCGGATTAAACAGTGGATGATGATCCTGATCGGCGACTAGTGACGCTGTGTCAGCATCCAGTTCAGCTTTTTCTTTCTGACCGCTCAGCAGGCTCATCACCGCCTCGGTGGTGCGCTGACGCAGCGTCATATTGGCGGAAAGAAAGCGACGGCGGTTAAACAGCGCCAGCTGGTTAAGGGCTTCAATCATCACCGAGAAGCCAATTGCCGCATATAAATAGCCTTTCGGAATAATAAAGCTGAAGCCTTCAGCAATCAGGCTGAAGCCGATCATCAGCAGGAAGCTAAGACAGAGGATCACGATGGTTGGATGGCTGTTAACAAAGCGCGTCAGCGCCTTGCTGGCCATCAGCATCAGGCTGATGGCGATAACCACGGCGGCCATCATCACCGCCAGGTGATCGACCATGCCGACGGCGGTGATCACCGAGTCGAGGGAGAAAATGGCGTCGAGCACCACGATCTGCGCCACCACGGCCCAGAATTTCGCCCCTTTGCGCTGGGTGGGGTTATCGCTGTCTTTCCCCTCCAGCCGCTCATTAAGCTCAACGGTCGCTTTGAACAGCAGGAATAAGCCGCCAAACAGCATGATTAAATCGCGGGCGCTAAAGCTGAAGTCGCGAAAAGCAATTAACGGTTTGGTCAGGGTGACCAGCCAGGAGATAGAGGCCAGCAGCAGGAGACGCATGACCATCGCCAGCATCAGACCAGTGATCCGCGCGCGGTCGCGCTGGGCGGGCGGGAGCTTTTCGGCGAGGATAGCGATAAAGACCAGGTTATCGATGCCCAACACCAGTTCGATAACCACCAGCGTGACGAGACCTGCCCAGATTGACGGATCGGCAATCCATTCCATATGTATTAAAACCTGTACGACTGCGGTATGTGTTACCACGATCATGGATAAGATGAGTCTAAAATGCAATAACGACGCGGATATCGCCCTGCCATGGATGGATATATTTCCAGCACATAAAGCGAACCGATAAGAATTATGTTCCGGTAAAGAACAGTGAAAAAATAACACCATGGCGACTGCTCTGGAATAAGCGAGACGGTATAAGAACTTTTCGGCTGCGTATCAGCGAGGGCGGTAAAAGGGCTTCATCCCACGGTTCGTTACGGCGAGCATTGATGCGCACAGGAGAAACGAAGCGCGAAGCCCGCTCACAAAACCGGCAAAATTCATATTATGAAGTGAGCGCAGAATAGGGCAGATCGCAGCTCATAGACGCGGAATTGCGGTAATATGTCACCATATCTGGCTGTTTATGCTGAAATATATTGTCTGGCGAAATTTATTATCTATATCTATTCTTTCCGGGCACAGGCGCGGCGTGGCGGGTCCGGCGCCCCGGAAAGCCCGCCTGGCGCGCCTCTCCGCCACATGGCGCGGTGCAGGAAACGAGCCGCTGAATAACCTGAACGAAAATAAGATTATTCTCAGCTCTAACTGTTGGTAAATGGAAGTTGTGTGTATTCTTTTACGTGACAGTGAATTTAAGAATTTGGCGGGCAGATGCCCGGGCAGTATCCGTGTATTATCAGTTTCAATGGATTTGTGACATGTACAATTTTGCATAACTGCGTGTTTTGCAACCAAACAGGTGAAGATGAATATGGCGAATTTGAAAGCGGTTATTCCGGTCGCAGGACTAGGCATGCATATGCTGCCGGCCACAAAGGCAATTCCAAAGGAGATGCTGCCGATCGTTGATAAGCCAATGATTCAGTACATCGTTGATGAAATCGTCGCCGCCGGGATCAAAGAGATTGTCCTGGTGACGCACTCCTCGAAGAACGCGGTGGAAAACCACTTCGACACCTCCTACGAGCTGGAAGCCCTGCTTGAGCAGCGCGTGAAGCGCCAGCTGCTGGCGGAAGTCCAGGCCATTTGCCCGCCGGGCGTAACTATCATGAACGTGCGCCAGGCGCAGCCGCTAGGTCTCGGCCACTCCATCCTCTGCGCCCGCCCGGTAGTCGGAGACAACCCGTTTGTCGTGGTGCTGCCGGATATCATCCTCGACGGCGGCACTGCGGACCCGCTGCGCTATAACCTAGCCGCCATGGTCGCCCGCTTTAACGAGACCGGCCGCAGCCAGGTGCTGGCAAAACGCATGCCGGGGGATCTCTCCGAATATTCCGTGATTCAGACCAAAGAGCCGATGGTGGCGGAAGGGCAGGTAGCGCGTATCGTTGAGTTTATTGAAAAACCGGACGAGCCGCAGACCCTGGACTCCGACCTGATGGCGGTGGGCCGCTACGTGCTGTCGGCGGATATCTGGGCCGAACTGGAGCGTACCGAACCGGGTGCCTGGGGCCGTATCCAGCTGACCGACGCCATTGCCGAACTGGCGAAAAAGCAGTCTGTTGACGCGATGCTGATGACCGGCGAAAGTTATGACTGCGGTAAGAAAATGGGCTACATGCAGGCCTTCGTCACCTACGGAATGCGTAACCTGAAAGAAGGTGCCAAATTCCGCGAAAGCATTAAAAAACTGCTGGCCTGACCGCTGGCGTAAAGATGAGCGGCAGGGCAGAACCTTTCGCCACGCCGCTCATAACGTTATGCAGAAATTATTCATAACGTGAATGTTATAACGATTGTAAAGAAACGTATGGCTTCGGAGACTTCTGGTAGTTTGTCTCTGGCCTCTGTGGTGCAATGGTCGGAGTAGCGGCAATAATGCTTTGCGAATAGTCACTTAGTGCGACAATTCCTAAAGTGCAGGGTAAGCGGTTAACGTCAGCCAAAAATAAAACTTGACTGCGATCATGTTTCCGCTTTAAACATCTCACTTGCATGCATAAAAATGTGAAATGAATTGGCATGCGAGCTGGTACAGACATTACGGATAATCCCTGAGCACGGCAGTGGACATCATCGAAGGATCACAGGTATATGAACTGGCAACTCATCTCATTTTTTGGCGATAGCACCGTTTTGCTGCCCAGCGCAGCGGCGCTGTTTATTGTCCTGATGCTGCGTAAAACGTCGCGGTTGCTGGCGTGGCAGTGGAGTTTGCTGTTCGGCATCACCGGCGCTATCGTCTGCGCCTCTAAACTGGCCTTTATGGGCTGGGGGCTGGGTATTCGCGAGCTGGATTACACCGGCTTCAGCGGCCACTCAGCGCTCTCCGCAGCCTTCTGGCCTATCTTCTTATGGCTGCTCAGCGCCCGTTTTTCGGCGGGTGTGCAAAGAGCAGCGGTCGCCACCGGCTATGTTTTAGCCGCAGTGGTGGGGTATTCACGGCTGGTCATCCATGCGCATTCCGTCTCGGAAGTGATAGCTGGCCTGCTGCTGGGCGCTGCCGGCAGCGCTTTGTTCCTGCTGCTGCAAAAACGTACCGCCCGTGCGGATAGCGTGAATATTTCCTGGGGCGGCGCTGTGTGCCTGGTGATGGTCCCGCTTATCCTGTTGCATAGCGGCAATAAGGCGCCAACTCAGTCCCTGCTGGGGCAAATTGCTATTGCGGTAGGCCCGCTGGATAAACCCTTTACCCGCAACGACCTGTACAAGCAGGTCTGGTAATTGCCATTTGTTTTACAGGGGAAATTAAGTTTTTGCTGGTTAATTAGTCAAATAAGAAAATAATCTACTATATGCCGGGCTATTGATAATTCATATTTATGAAATAATGAAGTGCTACTACATTGCTATTGCATATTTGCCTGGATATAGCCGTGTTCAGACGTTTCTTAAATGCGATGAGAAAGAACCTGGAGCACGTCTGCTGAATATTCCGTTACCAGGAAACTATTAGAAATTGTAGTTGACTTAGACGCCATCATCTGATTTTTGAACGACGCGACATTAACGTAAAAGATCTTGTTTTACAGATGGTTAGCTTCATGCTTGATAGGTTAGCAACAACGGGACACTGTCTGGCCGTTTAACTTAGTGAATAATCTTAAGTGTTGACCGCTTATTTTTGCCAATAAAAGAGCAGGCGGTATTAAATGGCAGATATTCGGTAACAAGACTCCCAATTGTGACCGAAATCCCGTAAACTTAACGCCGCAAAAAATAAAGGCCTGACCAATTATTCATCCACAGGTCGATAAAATAAGTCGTTCAGGTAGTCAGTGCGCTGGTAGCTGTGAAGCCAGGGGCGGTAGCGTCGCTGAAGCCGCTTGCTGCTGTACAAAGGCTCCTGTTCAACGGCTGTAAAAATCGACCTAGTAAGGATGAATACCCTCATCAGATATCTATCCATCTTCCACGGATATCCTCAGAAGTTGGTCAGGAGCGGCTGCTAATATCACCTGGACATTAATTTTCCCATCTCATCGATAGCCTGTAGGGTAAAATTCGCCTACATTGTGAGCTGGATGGATGTGATAATGGTTACGAGCAGCTTAGGGTAACTGGTACTTGCCTCGCCGGTGTTGCACAGTGAAGTCAGCTGGTGCCGCGAGCGCTTTCTATCTTGCTATTCCCCTCATTCTCATTGAGATACGACAGCGGGGCTGAAAATGGATCTTGTACAATGATAAAAATTGCGCGCATTGCCGTGACGTTGGGTTTGCTTTCCTCCCTGGGTGCCCAGGCTTACGCGGCCGGGTTAGTGGTAAATGATAACGATCTGCGTAACGACCTTGCCTGGCTTTCCGATCGCGGGGTCATCCATCTAAGCCTGTCGACCTGGCCGCTGAGTCAGGAAGAGATCGCCCGGGCGCTAAAAAAAGCTAAACCGTCCTATTCTTCTGAGCAAGTGGTTCTGGCTCGTATCAACCAGCGACTGTCTGCTTTAAAAGCCGATTTCCGGGTCACCGGCTACACCTCGACCGACCAGCCGGGCACCCCGCAGGGGTTTGGCCAGACGCAGCCAGCAGATAACTCGTTAGGCCTGGCGTTTAACAACAGCGGTGAGTGGTGGGATGTCCACCTGCAGGGTAACGTCGAAGGGGGAGAGCGGATCAGCAACGGATCGCGCTTCAACGCCAACGGCGCCTATGGCGCGGTGAAGTTCTGGAACCAGTGGCTCTCCTTTGGCCAGGTACCGCAGTGGTGGGGGCCGGGCTATGAAGGAAGCCTGATTCGTGGGGATGCCATGCGGCCGATGACCGGCTTTTTGATGCAGAGAGCCGAACAGGCCGCACCAGAGACCTGGTGGCTACGCTGGGTGGGCCCATGGCAGTACCAGATCTCTGCCAGCCAGATGAATCAGTACACTGCTGTCCCACATACTAAAATTATCGGCGGGCGCTTCACCTTCTCACCTTTCCAGTCTTTAGAGTTAGGCGCATCGCGTATTATGCAGTGGGGTGGGGAAGGCCGACCGGAATCCTTCAGCAGCTTCTGGGATGGCTTTACCGGGAAAGACAATACCGGAACGGATAACGAGCCGGGCAACCAGCTTGCCGGATTTGACTTTAAATTCAAACTCGAGCCGACTCTTGGCTGGCCGGTGAGTTTCTACGGACAGATGATCGGTGAGGATGAATCTGGTTACCTGCCATCGGCAAATATGTTCCTCGGTGGGGTCGAAGGACACCACGGCTGGGGTAAGGATGCAGTGAACTGGTATCTGGAAGCGCATGATACTCGTACAAATATGAGCCGGACAGGTTATAGCTACAATCATCACATTTATAAAGATGGTTATTATCAACAGGGCTACCCGCTTGGAGATGCCATGGGGGGGGATGGGCAGTTATTAGCTGGAAAAGTTGAATTAGTGACAGAGAGCGGCCAAAGATGGAGTTCTCGTTTAGTGTATTCAAAAGTAAATCCAGATAACCAATCATTTAATAAAGTCTTCCCGCATTCCGATACTTTGAAAGGCATTCAGCTGGGCTGGAGTGGTGATGTTTACAAGTCTGTTCGTCTGAATACCTCCCTGTGGTACACCAACGCTAACAACAGCGACAGCGATGACGTTGGGGCCAGTGCAGGGATAGAAATACCATTTAGTTTATAAGGCTGAATGCTGAAAATAGGGGAGAGAGGGTGGAAACGCTGCAGGACGCAGTCAAGATTACTCTCTCCACAAGCCGGCAGGGAAGCAATGGCGATGACAGCGGCTCAGGAATTGGCAAATTTTGATTTACTGATGATGTGACATTATGAAGAAAAAAATTGTTAGATTTTCGGCATTAGCGTTAGCGATTGGGTTTTTATCAGGTTGTACCATTATCCCTGGTCAGGGATTAAACAGTCTGCGTAAGAACGTAGTTGAACTACCAGACAGTGACTATGATTTGGATAAATTGGTCAATGTTTATCCGATGACGCCGGGGCTTATTGATCAACTCCGCCCTGCAACTGTTTTGGCACAGCCTAATCCTCAATTAGAGGATTTAATAAGAAATTATGAATACCGCATTGGAATAGGGGATGTTCTGATGGTAACAGTTTGGGATCACCCTGAGCTGACTACTCCAGCAGGGCAGTACCGTAGCGCAAGTGATACAGGTAACTGGGTTAATTCCGATGGTACGATTTTCTATCCTTACATCGGTAAAGTTCATGTGGCAGGTAAAACGCTAAGTCAAGTTCGTCAAGATATTGCAAGTAGACTAACAACTTATATCGAGAGTCCACAGGTTGATGTAAGTGTTGCGGCATTTAGGTCTCAAAAAACATATGTAACTGGTGAAGTTATAAAATCAGGACAGCAACCAATAACGAATATACCTCTCACAGTTATGGATGCTATTAATGCTGCAGGTGGTCTTGCTCCTGATGCTGACTGGCGCAATGTAGTTTTAACTCATAATGGTAAAGACACAAAAGTGTCTTTATATGCCCTTATGCAAAAGGGCGACTTAACTCAGAATCATCTTTTATATCCTGGAGATATACTTTTTGTTCCACGTAACGATGATCTGAAGGTTTTTGTAATGGGTGAAGTTGGTAAGCAAAGCACGCTTAAAATGGATCGTAGCGGCATGACTCTTGCTGAAGCAATTGGTAACGCAGAAGGTATGTCACAAGCCTTCAGTGATGCCACTGGCGTATTTGTTATCAGGCAATTAAAACAAAGTCAAGATGGTAAAATTGCGAATATTTATCAACTTAATGCACAGGATGCATCAGCTATGGTGTTAGGCACAGAGTTTCAACTTCAGCCTTATGACATAGTTTATGTCACCTCCGCTCCAATTGTACGTTGGAATCGTGTCATTTCTCAATTGGTTCCAACAATAACGGGCGTTCATGATTTGACTGAAACGGGTAAATTTATTAGAACCTGGTGAAATTAATGTTTGATTCGATTTTAATAGTATGCACGGGAAATATATGTCGCTCACCGATAGGTGAACGGTACCTAAGAGCCTTATTACCTGAAAAAAAAATTGATTCAGCGGGTACTGGAGCTTTGATAGATCATGAGGCTGATCCAATGGCCGTTAAAATCGCAGAGAAGCATGGCCTTTCTCTAAGCGGGCATAACGGAAAACAATTTACACCCCAATTAGCTAGGAACTATGATTTGATATTGGTTATGGAAAAAAACCATATTGAACAAATTGGTAGATTAGCGCCTGAAGCCAGAGGGAAAACCATGCTATTTGGTCATTGGATAGAGCAAAGAGACATCCCCGATCCCTATCGTAAAAGTGAAGAAGCATTTGCTTCAGTATTCCAACTCATCGAGCAGGCAGGTAAATGCTGGGCCGAAAAACTAGGTGTTTAACTTAGGAATTTTTTCATGTCATCAATTAAAAATAAGCCAGAAGTAAAAGACTCAGAAGATTTTGATATTGGCCGTTTGCTAGGCGAAATTATAGATCATCGCAAATTAATTATTTCCATAACTTCTCTTTTTGCGTTTACTGGGTTGTTATATATACTCTTATCAACTCCTGTATATCAAGCAGATGCATTAATACAGGTCGAGCAGAAACAAGCAAATGCTATTTTGGGTAATTTAAGTCAGATTTTACCTGATAGCCAGCCTCAATCAGCTCCAGAAATAGCGTTGCTGCAGTCGCGAATGATCTTAGGAAAAACGGTTGATGATCTTAATCTCCAGATAAGAGTTGAACAAGAGCATTTTCCAATTATTGGGAAGGGATTGTCACGGTTACTTGGACAAAAGGATGGCACATTAAATATCTCCATATTTTCTCCGGTTGACCAAACAGAAGATATACAAAAGTTTAAATTAACGGTTGAGGAAAATGGAAGTTATGTTATATATGGGGAAAATGTAGAATTAAAAGGTAAGGTTGGTGAAACCTTAGATGAAAATGGTTTTACAGTAAAATTAAGCTCTATACAAGCAGAGCCTGGTACCACATTTACTGTAACTTATGTTTCAAAGTTAAAGGCGATTTCTGATATTCAAGAGTCTTTAACAATTAATGATCAAGGTAAAGATACCGGAATATTAGCTATATCATTAAATGGAACGAACCCTTTCCTAATTAAGGATATTATTAATAGTATAAGCCAAAACTATTTAGCTCAGAATATTGCACGACAAGCAGCCCAAGATGCAAAGAGTCTGGATTTCTTAAACCAGCAACTTCCTAAAGTACGTAGTGATTTAGACGAAGCAGAAAGTAAATTAAATGATTATCGAAGAAAAAATGATTCAGTTGATTTATCTTTAGAAGCTAAGGCTGTATTAGATCAGATAGTAAATGTCGACAATCAATTAAATGAATTGACTTTCAGAGAGTCTGAGATTTCACAGTTATATACCAAAGAACATCCTACTTATAAGGCTCTTTTAGAAAAGAGAAAAACCTTACAGGAAGAAAAAGGTAAACTTAATAAACGAGTTTCAGCAATGCCTGAAACCCAGCAGGAGATATTACGTCTTAGTCGAGATGTTGAATCAGGACGCGCGGTTTACATGCAGTTGCTTAATCGGCAACAGGAACTCAATATCTCTAAGTCTAGCGCTATAGGGAACGTTAGGATTATTGATAATGCTGTAACTCAGCCTAAACCCGTGAAACCCAAAAAAGTTATCACACTGCTGGCAAGTATAATTTTAGGATTATTTGTTGCCGTCGGAGTAGTTCTTTTAAGAGTATTTTTAAGACGGGGCATTGAAACACCTGAGCAACTAGAGGAACTAGGTATAAATGTTTATGCCAGCATTCCAGTATCAGAAACATTCTCGCTCAAAAAAACGGTGAAGAAATCTAAGAGAAATAGCTACAGTGATGCTGAAATATTTCTGGCTTTAGAAAACCCCGCAGACTTAGCTATCGAGGCAATTCGTGGGCTTCGTACTAGCCTCCATTTTGCGATGATGGAAGCTAGGAATAATATATTGATGATTTCTGGTGCAAGCCCGAATGCAGGTAAAACATTCGTAAGTACAAATTTGGCAGCTGTAATTTCACAGACGGGAAAAAAAGTTTTGCTTATTGATACTGACATGCGTAAGGGGTATACGCATAAGTTATTTAATATCAATAACGATCATGGGTTATCAGATTTTCTTTCTGGAAAGAACGATATTAACAAAACTATAAAAACTATCGATGTTGCAGGTTTTGATTTTATACCTAGGGGAATTGTACCACCCAATCCTGCAGAATTGCTTATGCATAAACGATTCGGTGAGTTATTGAAATGGGCTAATGAAAACTATGATCTTGTAATATTAGATACACCTCCTATTTTAGCAGTGACTGATGCCGCAATAATAGGTAATTATAGCGGAACCACTTTGCTTGTCGCTAGATTTGAGCTTAATTCACCAAAAGAAATTGAAGTGAGTATTAAACGTTTTGAGCAAAGCGGAGTACACATTAAAGGTTGTATTCTTAATGGTATGGTCAAAAAAGCTAGCAGTTATTATAGCTATGGCTATAGCCATTATGGGTACTCTTATACCGATAAAAAATAATGGAATGCCGGAATATCCGGCTTTTCAAAATTAAACGGCTTAGGTAAAAATGAAAGCTTATATTGCTATTCCTACATATAATGGTGGTTCAGTCTGGGAAGAATCAGCGAAAAATATCAGCCTATATACTCCTAAAGATACATTGGTACAGGTTATAGACTCTTCAAGTAGAGATAATACTGTTGATATAGCGCTGAATTATGGATTTCAGGTATTAAAGATTGATCCCGCTAATTTCAACCATGGTGGAACACGAAATTTAGCTGTAGAATTACATAAACATGAATTTGATATTGTTATCTTTTTAACTCAAGATGCTATTCCAGAATCAAACTTTTTTGAAAATATAATCTCTGAGTTCCATGATCCATGTGTAGCATGTGCTTTTGGGCGCCAACTACCGCATAAAGATGCAACAGCTATTGCTAAGCATGCGCGTTATTTTAATTATTCGGATAAAAAGTATATCTCTTCTAAAGATAAAATATCTGAAATGGGGATTAAAACAGTATTCTCGTCCAATTCATTTAGTGCTTATAGAATATCAGCATTTATGAATCTAGGTGGGTTTCCTGATAATACTATATTAAGCGAAGATATGTACTTTGCAGCGAAGGCTATAATGGAAGGTTACAAGCTGGCGTATTGTCCTGATGCGACAGTTCGTCATTCTCATAACTATAATAGTATAGAAGAATTCAAAAGGTATTTCGATATTGGTGTGTTTCATACTGATGAATCGTGGATAAGAGATAATTTTGGCGGTGCAGGTGGAGAAGGGCTTCGTTTTATCAGGTCTGAATTTAATTATCTTATTAAAAACAAACCCACTGAAATATTATCTGCTGGCGTCCATAACTTCGCCAAAATTGTAGGGTATAAACTAGGGCAAAACTATAAAAAAATACCGAAAAAATATCTAAAGAATTTGAGTATGCATAAACGATACTGGAGTTAGAACCCTGTTAGGGAATTCTACGCAGAATACCACTTAAAATAAATGATAAGTGAAATTTATGACAAGATTACCTCATCACGTGCGAGCCAAAACAAATGCGTCATTGATATCCATGGTTCAACGTTTTTCAGACATTATAATAATTTTGTTTGGGCTATATTTAGTATTTTATTTAAATGGTAAAGATTATGGATATAATCAAATTTTAGCGAGCATGATTGTTCTTGTCTTATATCAAATGACAGGAGGAATAACAGATTTTTACCGTTCATGGCGTGGAGTAAAATTCTCATCAGAGTTTATTTTAGTTCTTAAAAATTGGACAGTAAGTATTTTATTATCATTAGGAGTTCTTTCATATCTCAATGGATTATGGCTTCCCTTTCAGATTTTTATAGAGTGGTTCATTTTAGTATGCGTTTGCTTGCTTTTTTCACGAATGTCAATACGAGCAGGGGCACGTATAATCAGACATTTAGGTTATAATACAAGAAATGTTGCTATTGCTGGTTCTATGCCTGTCGGTTTAAATCTTGCAAAGAGTTTTATTGAGGAACCATGGTTGGGATTTAAGGTAGTTGGAATTTATGATACCAAAACCTTAGTCGAAGAAGCTGAAGAGTACGGTATTGAATATAAAGGTGATTTTGATGCTTTAGTTCAAGATGCGAGAGCTGGCCACTTGGACCGTATATATATTGCAATGAGCATGAGTGAAGAAGCGAAAATGAGAGGGTTAATCAAATCACTTACTGATACAACATGCTCGGTAATTTTAATACCCGATATTTTCACTTTTAATATATTGCAATCTCGTACAGAAGAGGTCAATGGCGTACCAGTTGTTCCATTATTTGACACCCCTCTTAATGGAATTAATATGGTATTTAAGAGAATGGAGGATATTATTTTATCTTTATTTATTTTACTATTAATTTCGCCATTGCTAATTATTATCTCCTTAGCTGTTAAAATTACATCACCTGGACCAGTCATATTTAGACAGACGCGCTATGGAATGGACGGCAAGCCTATCAAGGTATGGAAGTTTCGTTCAATGGTTGTTATGGAAAACGATACAGAAGTTAAACAGGCAACAAAGGATGATGTTAGAGTTACAGCTGTTGGGAAATTCTTGAGGAGAACTTCTTTAGATGAGTTACCTCAGTTTTTCAATGTGCTGTTTGGGGAGATGTCTATTGTTGGTCCAAGGCCACATGCAGTATCGCACAATGAGCAATACCGAAGCTTAATTGAGGGGTATATGCTTAGACATAAAGTTAAACCAGGAATTACTGGTTGGGCTCAAATTAATGGATGGCGTGGAGAAACTGATACACTAGATAAGATGGAGAAAAGGATTGAGTTTGACTTAGAATATATACGGTCATGGAGTGTATGGCTTGATCTAAAAATCATTATCATGACTATTTTTAAAGGTTTTGTTAATAAATCTGCATATTGATTATATATATCATTACTGGTTTTTAATTCAGAAAAACGATAAATATTCAGTCCATGAATGTATTAATATCGATTGAGTTTAGGGATTAATAGAATGCATACGCAAAAAGAAGATTATATTAAAAACAACATTGTCGTTTACACGGCTCTTTTTGGTGACTACGATGAATTAATCGAAATTCCTGAGGGAATGCATAAGTGTGATTTTATTTGTTTTACTGACCAAGAAATTAAAAATAATAAAGGTTGGAAAGTTATTAAGATAGAAAATAGTAGTGATAGTAATGTCTTGCAAAATAGGAAGTATAAAATTTTACCCCATGTTTATTTGTCTGAGTATGTATATAGTGTATATATCGATTCAAACATTCGATTATTAAGAAGTCCTGAATCTTTAGTAATAAAGTATCTGCAAGATGTTGATATTGCACTTCCAAAACATTTTGAAAGAGACTGCATATATACTGAAAGTGAAATGTGTATATCTAGCGGGAAGGCTATCAAAAAAGAAGTAGAGCTATTGATTAATGAAATAAAAAGTGCTGGTTTTCCAGAGAAATATGGATTGGCTGAAAATAATATAATTATGCGCCGACATAATTCAGAGCGTGTAATTAAACTCATGGAGTCATGGTGGGATATTTTTTCTAAAAACGGATATCCAAAAAGAGATCAGCTTTCATTAATGTATTTATTATGGTTGTTGAAAATAGAATATAAATATATGGATGAGTCATCTCGGAATAATAATTCTTTTTTCAGATTTAAAATGCACAAAAATGCGAGCAACATGCCCATTATAAAAAAAGTTGCATTTTATGTAAGCTCAACGAGGGATCAGAATATGTTGCATAGATTGGCTTTCGAAATAATAAGTATATTGTCAAACATTAAGAAAAAAATCAACTGAACTAGGATTGAAAATGCGGAAGCTACCATGGTACCTCAGTATTTACTTGCTTATAATGTTGACTAT
This sequence comes from Klebsiella sp. PCX, assembly GCF_021869705.1. NCBI lineage: Bacteria > Pseudomonadati > Pseudomonadota > Gammaproteobacteria > Enterobacterales > Enterobacteriaceae > Klebsiella > Klebsiella sp. PCX. The sequence continues at coordinate 3,445,666 of NZ_CP091527.1, read as the reverse complement.
CGTTCTATCATGTGTTGTAGGCTTCAAAAATTTTTATATTTGGCGAGATGTCGATACATATTGGGCTTATTATGATTTTGCATATTTCTACAATGTTAGTTATATTTTTTCAAATGTTCAGGACCCAATATTTACTATACTAATTAAACCTTTTGTTCATAGCGGGAGAAACGAAGGTTTTCATTTATTTCTGATTGTTATAGCATTTGTAACTATTGCTCTGAAATTAATTTCAATGTATAAAAGATGCCAGAACTTTTATATTTTTTTGTTGTTGTATTGCTCTTATTTACTATTTCTTCATGATTATGTCCAGATACGAGTTGCATTGGCTCTTGGGGTTTTTGTTCTGGCTTTGTACTGCGCTGATAGTAAAATAATTAAGGCATTATTGTTTGTAGTTGCATGCTTGATACATTTGTCATGTATATTGCTTGTATTATTTTATTATGCATTTAGAATTCTAGGCCCTAAAAAAATTATAAAATTATTGCCTTTTGCTTTAATTATACCGTCCATTGTATTTTCAGGCGTTATTCCCGTAGAACGAATAACAACTTATATAAATATGTTAGGAAATGAAAAGAAATTCGATCAAATAAACTTGCTTTCAACTTTACCAATCCTGCAAATAATAGGATTGTTGATTATTTATTTTTCGAAATCAATAAAAGATTTATCGAATAAGTTCGAATTTAGTATATCTGCACTTGGGGTTATTCTCTTTTATTCACTACATATGATACCTGTTTTTGCGTTCAGATTTTTTGAAATGACTAATTTGTTTTTTATCATTCTTTTATCTGATGGATTTAAAAAATCATTATATCTGAAGTTGGTGTTCGCACTTTATATATTGATTGGTTTGAAAAATAGTTTTTATGGCGAATCTTCATTGTTTAATTTAATTTAATTCAATTTAGCGGGATACTTTGTGAATACCTTAAAATTATCAATTTGTGTAGTTACCTATGAATCGTTAGATATGGTTAAAAAATTCCATACTGAGCTTACAAGAAGCTTAGAGGGATATTCTGAATGGGAGGTTTTATACTTTGATAATTCTAAGTCAGATGAGGTAATTAACTATATAAAATCAGTTAAAACGGATAACGTTACAATCGATTTTGATAAAAGAAACATGGGCTTTTCATATGGAAATAACAGGTTAATTATTAATTGTAAATATGATAATGTGCTGCTTTTAAATCCTGATGTTTTTGATATAACAAATAGCTTTTGGAGCGAATTAAAGTCAAATTACGATAAACAAGATGTATTATTTATTAAGCTTTTGAATGAGGATGGAACATTTCAGGACTGTATTGGTAAATATGCATCATTTTCAAGAGCCTTTGGGGCGAAGGTTAATTATGAAGCAATTAATAAAACTACGCCAATTGAAATGGGGATAATGGCTTTCATGTTAACTTCGAAAAAAGTGCTTGCCCATGTTGGTTTGCTAGACTGCGATTATCCTCTTTATGCTGAAGATATGGATTGGTGTTATAGAGCTAAGAGATTAGGTTACTCAATAATGTATAATCCATGTCTTGTCTTAACCCATACTGGAGGTGGGTCTTCTAGAACTCGTTGGCGTAATAACAAAACACAGCTAAAGAAATATTATGCTGAGGAAATTTTCATTAAAAAACATTATAAGGGATTACATAGGACTGCCATGCTGGTACTCAATTTTGTAAAAAAAATTAATAATAAAATGAGATCTTTTAAATGAGTCAAAATGTTATTTTTCCAATGTTATCCATTTCAAATCATGGTGGTGTAAGAATTTTATTGCAGATAGCAAATAGCATTGCTAATAAAGGTGGTCGTACTAAAATCATATGTCCTAAGGGTACATATGATACTAGGTATAATATTTCTGATAAGGTTGAAATAATTGAAATAGGGCCTGCGATATCTAATAAAATTTGTCGTTGGTTTTACTTTACAATCCTTTTTCCATTTTACGTTAAAAATAACGACACTGTATTTGCTAATTTTTTTGTTACTTTTTATGCTTCGCTTCTTTCCCGAATATTATATAAAAAAATTAAAATCGTATATTTCATTCAAGATATAGAATATGAGTTTTTCAGAGGATTGATTAAAAAAATTGCAAGAAAATTATGCGAGTTTTCGTATACTTATAAAAAAGCAGATATTGTCGCTGCAAACAGATATTTATATGATCAGTTATTAGTTAAAAACGATGCTATTAAATTATTCAATGTTTGGATTGATGAGAAATTTATCACAACTGCTTCTGTTGAAACGCACAGACAATACGACTTGATATATTTTCTTAGACAAGACCCCAGGAAAAGAATTGATAGATTTGATGAGATGCTACCTTTCCTTCATAAAAATAATATTTCTGTTTTATGTGTTACTCAATCTCTTGACTTAGCTGAAAGATACTCTTCGCAACTTTCTGTTTTTATTCCAGAAAATGATCAAGAACTTATTTCATTAATAGATAAATGTAAGCTCTATCTTCTAACTAGTTCGCAAGAGGGGTTTTCATTACCTCCACTGGAATGTATGGCTCGCGGTGTAATCCCTGTTGTTTTTAAATGTGGCGGGCCTGAAATATACATTGAAGATGGCTTGAATGGTTTTATAGTCAATTCAATTGATGAAGCTTCTAAGAGAATTTTTGAGCTGGTCAATAGTTATGATTCCTTATGTGAAATTAAAGATAAAGCGGTCAGAACAGCTAGAAAAATATCTTTTTCAGAAGAGGTAGATGCCTTAGCTAATAGAGTAATACAAATGTAATAGGAGGGTTATATGAAAAGACGTTCTTTTTTAGGTGGCGGTTTTTTATATCCGCTACTAAGTTTTTTTTTTCGGGTGAAGTGTTATCTAAAAATATCAAAAATGATAGTAAGCAAAAAAATATCACTAGTATTAGAAAAGTTTCCTCCGTGGCTGAGTTGCGTAAGACAGAACCAAACTATGCATCTGAAATAATTTTTGTATCAGGATATTATGAAGACACTCCTTTTCAAGGAGGTGGGTATTTTTTATATGATATAAATAATACCAATTTAGATGATAGCGGTATTAATATCCGAACAAGATCTGGAAGTTGCTGGCGACGAACTGATGATTTTTCCTCAGGTCTCAATGCTCAGATATTTGGTGTATTAGATACTGGGGAAGACATAACTGAACAGTTAAATAATGCAACTAAATATGCATTAATAAACAATATAGAATTAGTTTTGCCTAGGGGTTATCTCAGAGTAGATGGTGTCTGGAAATGTAATGGTGAAGGATTTCGTTGTAGAGGTCAAGGATCAAATAACACTTTCGTTTTCGGTACCAATGTATCAGCAAATTCTCCAATTTTTTTGATAAAAAATAAAAATTGGGATATTAATTCTGATCCAGCTCTTTGTCGATTACATGGGTTGAAGCTTAGCGATTTCTGCTTTACTGGAAAAATAGAAGGAAATAAAGAGCAATCATCTTGCCGCGATGCACTTTCTTTGCATGGAATTGGCTTTGATTTTGAACTATCATCATTAAATTTTTATAATATTGGCTGTCGAGCGATTGTTGCAGAAGATTTATGGGATGGGGATATTCATAATTGCAAGTTTCATGAATGTGGACAGTGCTTACTATGGGAGACTGATGATGATTATTATCAGGCACTCGTTTTTAAAAGAAAATATGATAGTTGCAATGCAATAAGAATTACCAATTGCCATTTCGAACACCTTAAAAGAGGTGCGATATACATTGAAGATTATTGTTATTCTTTTTTTCTTACAAATAATAAGTTTGAAGCGATTAATCAAGATCAGAGATATAAAGAAGAATACCCTATATATATAGGTAATAATCATAGATGCTTTACTATGTCTGGTGGATTTATCACGCTCACACAACAAAATAAAAACATGCACTATATAAGAGGTGGAGGTGATATAATTCGTATTGATAATGTATCTTTTATTGCTCCTCAAAACAAAGACGGTGCTGCTGTACTTAATCTTTCAACTGGTAGATTTAAAGTTGGTGCTATAATTTCATCCCACTTTGACATAAGAGGTGACTTACAAGTAGAACCATTGCTCATCAAAGGCGATGCCGATTTTAGGGGCTCAACTATAAAATGCTTTCGACCCTTAAGAAATTTAGAAAAAAACGAGCGAATGATAAATAATGCATCATTTATATATGATATAAATTAAAATTTGATTTTAGATGATTACTTCTTAAGGCCTTTTATGAAGAAATATGTTTATAATGCGACTTGGATTTTTGCAGAAAAAATAGCTCGGGTTATAATTACATTTATAACCTTTGCATTTATTTCTAGACAGCTTGGCCCCGCTGATACAGGTATTCTAAGTTTTAGTCAAAGTCTAGTTATAATGTTATTGTGCGTAACAAATTTAGGGCTCGATAGCATTTTAATTAGCGAGTTTTCAAATGATAAATCAGAGCGTCTTAACGAAAATAAAAATGAAGATTTTATTTATTCAACAGTTATGATTGCTAAATTTTTCATTTCTTTTGTCTGTGTGATTGTATGCTTATTGATATTACTTATAGCAAATATATCATTTAATAATAAGCTGATTTTTGTATTATCTCTTATATCACTTGTGTTTCAGTCAAACAGCACTTTCTATGCATATTTTCAGGCTAAATCAAAAGCGCTTCTCTTGGCTAAGTTCAGTTTTATTGCAATAATTATTTCAACAATTTTTAAAGTTATACTTTTGATTTTACATGCAAATGTTTATTGGTTTTCTTTTTCTTTTTCTTTTGATGTTATCGTTCTTTTTTATTTGCTGTTGATTGGAATGAGGAATCAAGATAAATATATTTCATTTTCTGATTTTAGACGAGATGTTTTATTTGCCTTGTTAAAAAAATCTTACCCAATAATCCTTTCATCTTTATTGGTGGTTTTATATACGCGATTAGACCAAGTCATGATTTTGAAAATGATGGGTTCTGAGTCGCTCGGAATATTCAGCGTCGCCGTTAAGATTTCGGAGTCTTATTCCTTCATACCCGTAGCGGTCGTTACAGCCTTTTTTCCATTGATAATAAATAACAAGAACAATAACAGCGATATCAGAACCTATTTTGACCTTGTTTTTGCTAGCGCTTTTTTTTCTGCGTTGCTTGTAATACTTTTTTCATGGCTTTTTTTAGAGGATATCTTTGGGCCTGCTTATACCGGAAGTTTCTCAGTACTTTCAATAACTGTATTTTCCACAGTGTTTGCAGTAATGGGGGCGGCAAGCACTAATTATTTAGTAGTCATAAATCTTACTTATATGCGATTAATTCGTGCTGTTGCGGGGTTGATAGTTAATTTCATTTTAAATATCATCTTGATCCCTCGCATTGGTATCGTTGGCGCAGCTTACGCATCTTTATTTAGTCAGTTTTTTTCTGGATTTTTAGCAAACGGACTTAATAAAAGAACATGGTTATGTTTTAAGCTACAATTTTTGTCAGTAGTTACCCTTGGTATTCCCGGGATTGTAAGCCTACTTAAGAAAACAATGAAGGAGAGAAAAAGTGAGTCAATTAATTAAAAATCATATAAAAAAGACTAATTATTTGTATGCTTTGTTGGTTTTTATTCACGGGAAGGTTTTTTTTAATATTAAATCTCTGGCTAGATATTTTAATGATCGTTATTTTTCGTTAACTTACTATAATAGTTTATCTCTTGTTCGAGCTTGTCATATAACAGTAGGTATAAAGTATCTTTTTTTAAAAAGAACATTAATCCCTCATCCTGTTGGTATTGTAATAGGTAAAAATGTAGTTCTTGGGAGTGGTTGCACAATATATCAAAATGTTACAATTGGTGTTCGAAATAATAATGAAGAAAAATATCCTGTCTTAGGTGATAATGTTATAGTGTACGCCAATGCATGCATTATTGGTGATATAAAAGTAGGCAATAATGTTATTATTGGATCGGGCAGTTTGGTCAACAAAGATATTCCAGACAATGCTATTGTTAAAGGTAGTCCAGCTGTCGTGATCAGATTCCAATAATGTTTTTTTAACAAAAAACCATTAACTTTAAACATAGTTACGTTTTTGTCTTTTCTTATTTTTTATCTCCTAATTAATTTCACTATACCTTTTGTTTGTTTTAAACTAAAATGTATTTTCAGAATATAAACTGTGATTTTCTCGCAGTGTTTACACCTGACAGGAGTATGTAATGTCCAAGCAACAGATCGGGGTTGTCGGTATGGCTGTGATGGGGCGTAACCTTGCCCTTAACATCGAAAGCCGTGGTTATACCGTCTCCGTTTTCAACCGCTCCCGTGAAAAGACCGAGGAAGTAATTGCCGAAAATCCAGGCAAGAAACTGGTTCCTTACTACACAGTACAGGAGTTTGTTGAATCCCTCGAAACACCACGTCGTATTCTGTTGATGGTGAAGGCCGGGGCTGGCACCGACAGCGCCATCGATTCCCTGAAGCCTTACCTTGACAAAGGCGACATCATCATTGATGGCGGCAACACCTTCTTCCAGGACACCATCCGTCGTAACCGTGAACTGTCTGCCGAAGGTTTCAACTTTATCGGTACCGGTGTTTCCGGTGGTGAAGAGGGGGCTTTGAAAGGACCTTCCATCATGCCTGGTGGCCAAAAAGAAGCCTATGAGCTGGTTGCACCAATTCTGAAGCAGATCGCAGCGGTTGCTGAAGACGGTGAGCCGTGTGTGACCTATATCGGTGCTGATGGCGCAGGCCATTATGTGAAAATGGTTCATAACGGCATCGAGTATGGCGACATGCAGCTGATTGCTGAAGCTTATGCGCTGTTGAAAGGCGGTCTGGCTCTTTCCAACGAAGAGCTGGCGCAAACTTTCACTGAATGGAACGAAGGCGAGCTGAGCAGCTACCTGATCGACATTACCAAAGATATCTTCACCAAGAAGGATGAAGAGGGTAATTACCTAGTCGATGTCATTCTTGATGAAGCAGCAAACAAAGGTACCGGTAAATGGACCAGCCAGAGCTCACTGGATCTCGGCGAACCACTGTCCCTTATCACCGAGTCCGTGTTTGCTCGCTATATTTCTTCGCTTAAAGACCAGCGTGTAGCTGCGTCGAAAGTGCTGAGTGGTCCGCAGGCTCAGCCGGCCGGTGATAAAGCTGAGTTTATCGAAAAAGTTCGTCGCGCGTTGTACCTCGGTAAAATTGTTTCCTATGCTCAGGGCTTCTCACAGCTGCGTGCTGCTTCAGATGAGTACAACTGGGCTCTGAACTACGGCGAGATCGCTAAGATTTTCCGCGCTGGTTGCATCATTCGTGCGCAGTTCCTGCAGAAGATCACCGATGCTTATGCACAAAACGCTGGTATTGCTAACCTCCTGCTGGCGCCATACTTCAAACAGATCGCTGATGACTATCAGCAAGCGCTGCGTGATGTTGTAGCTTATGCCGTGCAGAATGGTATTCCGGTACCAACGTTCTCAGCCGCCATTGCCTACTACGACAGCTACCGTTCCGCTGTTCTGCCCGCTAACCTGATTCAGGCTCAGCGTGATTACTTTGGTGCGCACACCTATAAGCGTACTGATAAGGAAGGCGTTTTCCATACTGAGTGGTTAGATTAATATTTATCTTGTTAGACCTCCTGAAATTTATTGGAGGTCTAATGTCAAAGTACATATATAATCAAGTTTTATTCTGACAAATAGCGGAAATTTAAGAGTTTCGCTATTTGTTTTTAAAGTGTTCCTTCGATATTATCCCCATAAAATTACATCTCAAACATTTTAATATGAAGATGTATGCAATTATTTTCTTTTTGCATGAGTAATCAAAGGTAAATAAAATATGAAGATTCTTGTCACCGGTGGCGCAGGCTTTATCGGCTCTGCCGTGGTTCGTCATATCATTGAAAATACCCAGGACGAAGTCCGTGTGATGGACTGCCTGACCTATGCCGGCAACCTCGAATCCCTAGCACCGGTGGCCGGGAACGAACGCTATTCGTTTTCCCAGACTGATATCACGGATGCCGCTGCCGTGGCAGCCCAGTTCAGCGAGTTCCGCCCGGATATCGTGATGCACCTGGCGGCAGAAAGCCATGTAGACCGTTCCATTGATGGCCCGGCTGCTTTTATCCAGACCAACGTGATCGGCACCTTCACTCTTCTGGAGGCGGCCCGTCACTACTGGTCCGGGCTTGGAGAAGCGCAGAAAAAAGCTTTCCGCTTCCATCATATCTCCACCGATGAAGTGTACGGAGACCTGCACGGCACCGATGACCTGTTCACCGAAGAAACCCCGTACGCGCCGAGCAGCCCGTACTCCGCCTCCAAAGCGGGCAGCGACCATTTGGTTCGCGCCTGGAACCGCACGTACGGCCTGCCGGTGGTGGTGACCAACTGTTCCAACAACTATGGTCCGTATCACTTCCCGGAGAAACTAATCCCGCTGACTATCCTTAATGCCCTGGCGGGTAAACCGCTGCCGGTATATGGCAACGGGGAGCAGATCCGTGACTGGCTGTATGTTGAAGACCATGCCCGTGCGCTGTACAAAGTGGCGACCGAAGGCAAGAGCGGCGAGACCTACAATATCGGCGGTCATAACGAGCGTAAAAATATCGATGTGGTGCGCACCATCTGCGCCATTCTCGACAAGGTAGTGGCGCAGAAGCCGGGTAACATCACTCATTTCGCAGACCTGATCACTTTTGTCACCGACCGTCCTGGACATGACCTACGTTATGCCATTGATGCCGCGAAAATTCAGCGCGATCTGGGCTGGGTACCACAGGAGACCTTCGAGAGCGGGATTGAAAAAACCGTGCACTGGTATCTGAACAACCAGACCTGGTGGCAGCGCGTGCTGGACGGCTCCTACGCCGGCGAGCGTCTGGGCCTAAATAACTGATATCTGACAAATTAAGGAATAGATTTATGAAAGGTATTGTTCTGGCCGGCGGCTCCGGCACGCGTTTATATCCGATCACCCAGGGCGTCTCCAAGCAGCTGCTGCCTATCTACGATAAGCCGATGATTTTCTACCCGGTGTCTGTCCTGATGCTGGCGGGCATTCGCGATATTCTTATCATCTCCACGCCGGACGATATGCCTTCCTTCCAGCGCCTGCTGGGTGACGGGTCGCAGTTCGGGGTGAACTTCAGCTACGCCGTCCAGCCGTCACCAGACGGCCTGGCGCAGGCCTTTATCATTGGCGAGAAGTTTATCGGCAACGATGCCTGCGCCCTGGTGCTGGGAGATAATATCTACTTTGGCCAGAGCTTCGGTAAAAAGCTGGAAGCGGCGGCGGCGAAGACCTCCGGTGCCACGGTATTTGGTTATCAGGTGCTGGATCCGGAGCGCTTCGGGGTGGTGGAGTTCGATGAGAACTTTAAGGCGCTGTCCATCGAGGAGAAACCGCTGAAGCCGAAATCCGACTGGGCGGTGACCGGGCTCTACTTTTACGACAACAACGTGGTGGAGATGGCGAAGGACGTGAAGCCTTCTGAGCGCGGTGAGCTGGAGATCACCACTCTGAATCAAATGTATCTGGAGCAAGGTGATCTGCATGTTGAACTGCTGGGGCGCGGTTTTGCCTGGCTGGACACGGGCACCCACGACAGCCTGATGGACGCATCACAGTTTATTCACACCATTGAGAAGCGCCAGGGGATGAAGGTCGCCTGCCTGGAAGAGATTGGTTACCGCAATCAGTGGCTGTCGGCGGAAGGGGTGGCGGCTCAGGCCGAACGCCTGAAGAAAACCGAGTACGGTGCTTATCTGAAGCGCCTGCTGAACGAGCGTTAATGCCCTCTCCGTCAACGACAGGATACAGAGAATGAAGATTTTACTGATTGGCAAGAATGGCCAGGTGGGCTGGGAGCTGCAGCGTTCACTGTCCACCCTCGGCGACGTGGTCGCGGTGGACTATTTTGACAAAGAGCTGTGCGGCGACCTGACGAATCTGGAAGGCATCGCGCAGACCGTGCGTACCGTCCGCCCGGATGTTGTGGTCAATGCAGCCGCGCACACGGCGGTGGACAAGGCAGAAAGCGAGCGGGAGCTCTCCGACCTGCTGAACGACAAAGGGGTGGCGGTGCTGGCGGCAGAGTCGGCGAAGCTGGGTGCCCTGATGGTGCATTATTCCACAGACTATGTGTTCGACGGTGCCGGCAGCCATTATCGCCGGGAAGATGAAGCGACTGGCCCGTTGAACGTCTACGGTGAAACCAAGCGCGCCGGTGAGCTGGCGCTGGAGCAGGGCAACCCGCGTCATCTGATTTTCCGTACCAGCTGGGTGTATGCCACCCGCGGCGCCAACTTTGCCAAAACCATGCTCCGCCTGGCGGGTGAGAAAGAGACGCTCTCCATCATTGACGACCAGCACGGGGCGCCCACCGGCGCTGAGCTGCTGGCAGACTGCACGGCGACGGCAATCCGTGAAACGCTGCGTAATCCGGCCCTGGCCGGTACCTATCATCTGGTGGCCAGCGGCGAGACCAGCTGGTGCGACTACGCCCGCTATGTGTTTGAGGTGGCGAAAGCCCACGGGGCAGAGCTGGCGGTTCAGGAAGTGAAGGGCATTCCGACGACGGCCTATCCGACGCCGGCGAAGCGTCCGCTCAACTCGCGCCTGTCGAATGAAAAATTTCAGCAGGCATTTGGGGTGACTCTCCCGGACTGGCGTCAGGGTGTGGCTCGCGTGGTAACAGAAGTCCTGGGCAAATAAACGGGTAGCAAAAGATGAACATTATTAAAACAGATATTCCTGACGTGCTGATTTTTGAACCGCGCGTGTTTGGTGATGCGCGAGGCTTCTTCTTTGAGAGCTTCAGCAGCAAGGTGTTTAATGAGGCGGTGGGCCGCCAGGTGGAATTCGTCCAGGACAACCACTCCCAGTCCCAGAAAGGCGTATTGCGCGGGCTGCACTATCAGCTGGATCCGCACGCCCAGGGCAAACTGGTCCGCTGTGTGGAAGGCGAGGTATTTGACGTGGCGGTGGATATCCGTCGTTCATCGCCAACCTTTGGCAAATGGGTGGGAGTGGTGCTCAGCGCAGAGAATAAACGTCAGTTGTGGATCCCGGAAGGGTTCGCCCACGGTTTTATGGCGCTGAGCGAAACTGTGCAGTTTGTCTACAAGGCGACGAATTACTACGCGCCGCAGTCAGAACGGAGCATCATCTGGAACGATCCGGAGATAGGGATTGACTGGCCGGCGCTGAGCGACTGCGCACTGTCGCTGTCGGAGAAAGATCTACAGGCACATACTCTGGCCACCGCAGAAGTATATAAATAATTAGGTTGTTTTTTCCTCAAATGGCGGGTTCCAGATGGAACTCGTCATGTTTATTCGTTAACAAGCCGGGTCAACCGGCTGACTTGACTAACCTTCTTTCTAAGCGTAAAACCGCCCACAGCATTATTTAATTTTGTGGCTATCCGCCATTATCCAGTTAACTGATTAAAGTGTAATCTCATGAAAATTACTATTTCCGGTACAGGTTATGTTGGTTTATCGAACGGTATCCTGATTGCGCAAAACCACGAAGTAGTGGCCCTGGATATCGTACAGGCCAAAGTGGATATGCTTAACCAGAAGATCTCTCCGATTGTCGATAAAGAGATTCAGGAATATCTGGCAGAAAAACCGTTAAATTTCCGTGCCACTACGGATAAGCACGACGCATACCGTAATGCCGACTACGTGATCATTGCCACGCCGACCGATTACGATCCCAAAACTAACTACTTCAACACCTCTACGGTGGAAGCGGTTATTCGCGATGTCACAGAGATCAACCCGAATGCGGTGATGATCATTAAATCGACCATCCCGGTGGGGTTCACCCGCGACATCAAAGAACGTTTAGGGATTGATAATGTTATTTTCTCCCCTGAGTTCCTGCGTGAAGGCCGTGCGCTGTACGACAACCTGCACCCGTCGCGTATTGTCATCGGTGAGCGCTCTGCGCGTGCCGAACGTTTCGCAGACCTGCTGAAGGAAGGCGCGATCAAGCAGGATATCCCGACTCTGTTTACCGATTCCACCGAAGCGGAAGCGATCAAACTGTTCGCTAACACCTATCTGGCGCTGCGTGTTGCCTATTTCAACGAACTCGATAGCTATGCTGAAAGCCAGGGGCTGAACAGCAAGCAGATTATCGAAGGGGTATGCCTGGATCCGCGTATCGGCAACCACTATAACAACCCGTCCTTTGGCTACGGCGGCTACTGCTTGCCGAAAGATACCAAGCAGCTGCTCGCGAACTACGAATCGGTCCCGAACAATATCATTGCCGCTATAGTGGATGCCAACCGTACCCGTAAGGACTTTATTTCTGATTCCATCCTCGCTCGTAAGCCGAAAGTGGTGGGTGTATATCGCCTGATCATGAAGAGCGGGTCAGACAACTTCCGTGCCTCTTCTATCCAGGGCATCATGAAACGCATCAAGGCGAAAGGTATTCCGGTTATTATCTATGAACCGGTGATGCAGGAAGATGAGTTCTTCAACTCACGCGTCGTGCGCGACCTGGATGCCTTCAAACAAGAGGCAGATGTGATAATTTCCAATCGTATGGCCGAAGAACTTGCTGATGTCGCGGACAAGGTTTATACCCGCGATCTGTTTGGTAATGATTAGGATTTTAACCTTTGGCTGGATGAGTATATCTCCAGCCAAATTTTATATGAAATTGGATTTCATTGATGTTAATTAACTTATGGAAATGGTTATCCAGATAGTTATTTACGGTTAGTGAGTTTTTTCTGGTGATATAAACTTATTTTGTAAAACATCAATGCTGCCAATCGAGTATTTCTTAGGAGTTTAAATATGAAATTTTTAGTCACTGGTGCGGCTGGTTTTATTGGGTTTCATGTCAGCAAACGCCTTTTGAATGATGGGCATCAAGTTGTTGGGATTGATAACATTAATGATTATTATGATGTAAAGTTAAAAGAATCTCGTCTTGAACAATTAGAATCTCCCGCTTTTACTTTCTATAAGTTAGATCTCGCTGACCGTGATGGTATGGCTAAACTGTTCGAAACAGAGCAGTTTGAACGTGTTATCCATCTTGCGGCTCAAGCAGGTGTGCGTTATTCTCTCGAAAATCCATATGCTTACGCAGACTCCAATTTAACGGGCTACCTGAATATTTTGGAAGGTTGCCGTCACAATAAAGTACAACATCTATTATATGCTTCATCTAGTTCTGTCTACGGTCTAAACCGTAAAATGCCATTCTCAACAGATGATTCAGTCGACCACCCCGTTTCGTTGTATGCTGCAACAAAAAAAGCCAATGAGCTGATGGCACATACTTATTCCCACCTGTACAGCATCCCGACGACAGGGCTGCGCTTCTTTACGGTCTATGGTCCCTGGGGACGTCCGGACATGGCGTTATTCAAATTCACTAAAGCGATGCTGGAAGGGAAAAGCATTGATGTTTATAACTACGGTAAAATGAAGCGTGATTTTACCTATATAGATGATATTGTCGAAGCTATTGTTCGTATCCAGGATGTAATCCCTCAGCCTGATCCTGAATGGACAGTCGAGGAAGGATCTCCGGCTACCAGCTCCGCGCCATATCGGGTCTACAACATTGGTAACAGCTCACCGGTGGAACTGATGGATTATATCAATGCATTGGAGCAGGCATTGGGATTGGAAGCGAAGAAGAATATGATGCCTATCCAGCCGGGTGATGTGTTGAATACCAGTGCCGAAACACAAGCTCTCTATAAAACTATTGGTTTTAAACCGGAAACGCCAGTACAGCAAGGTGTTAAAAACTTTGTAGATTGGTATAAAGAGTACTATCAATATAACTAGTTTATTGGAAGTGGGGGATAGAAACGTTTTCGCGTCTCCTTCATGCCGGCATCAAGTAGCGGATGTATCATTTCCAACCGTATGGCGGAAGAGCTGGCGGATGTCGCAGAAAAGGTTTATACCCGCGATCTGTTTGGTAACGATTAATCCTGCCTGTCTGACACTGGCGGCTCCCTGCCGCCAGTGTGCTTCTTTATCTCCCCGCTCTATCCCTCACTGCGCGTATTTCTCGCACATTCAGATTAACCTCAATAAATTGTGATGGACATTACGATCCTGCTCAAAAGCCGTTGCGGGTCGAAAACAGGTCCGATAAGTTAAACTTACCTTGTGAAGAGCTACCGTCACTGTGATGTAGATGCCGGAGATAAGCGCCGGGAGGTAAAACAAAGCCTGCAACGCAGGCTTTTGTTATTTATGCCCTGGGGAAATATGAGGAACAGGGCGTGAGTAATGTTATTTTTTCTTGCCTTAAGGCCACGCCAAAACGCAGAATGAACGGTCATTCTGTCATATCATTTTTTTATCTCTTAATATTATCTTAATCTAATTGCAATATGGAGTGGGCCTTACCACTTGCGTTTATTAAACGTCAGTTTCGTTTTCTTTCTGTCTTTCAGATATGAAATTAAAAAGAAAACCGACACAGCAAGTAGTATGGCAGCCACCACTAAGAAAAACAGGTTTTCCATAATATCTACCACAGCTTTAGTTGGTTGAATCATTAGCAAGTTAAGCAATATATCAGCGTGGAAGGTGCTGTATTGCGATCTCTAACATATCCTGTTCTTAAGAAAATTCCTACAGAAAGTAATGTCTTTTATTTATCAGGAGAAAATGCTGAAGAAGCCATTAAAAATAGTATTGAAAAGGGTGACTGCAGATAACCTGGCTTAAAGTTGTTGGCTTTTTCGCTGGCGGGTAGATGAAACTGGTTTCAGCACCGTCGTTAAAACCAGTAAAAATTATTCTTTAGCACAAAAAAGTATAGCCTGTGCCAGGCTCGGGTAAAGAAATGAATGATCAATGAAGAGAATACGGGAGGTTTATCCATTGCCGCAATCAGCTGATCGCGGCAGGGCAGAGACAGGTTAGATCTGATAGTAATCCTTATACCACTCGACGAAGTTCTTCACGCCTTCCTTCACTGACTTCTGTGGCTTGAAACCCACCAGGTCATTCAGCGGCTGGGTGTCTGCGCTGGTCTCCAGCACATCGCCCGGCTGAATCGGCATCATATTTTTCTTTGCTTCCATCCCCAGCGCCTCTTCCAGAGCGGTGATGTAGTCCATCAGTTCCACTGGCGAGCTGTTGCCAATATTTATAGACCTGATACGGCGCGGAACTGGTGGCCGGGGAACCGCTCTCAACGGTCCAGTCAGCATTAGCCTGTGGGATCACATCCTGAACGCGCACCACCTCATTTGACCGTTAGCTGTCGAATAATAACCTTGTGACTGGTCAGCGGCTTAGCGATTCGTGGCGATACCATGAAGGCAGTCAATACCCTCAGGCACGGCGTAATTTTGTTTAAAGTTATATTTTTGGTCGGCGGATCATTTAGCAAATGGGCAAAATTCTCGTCGAATTTGCATTTTTTGTCTTAAATATCAATTGCTTAATGATTATCTTTTTGTTTAACAAATGTTTGAGATGTGTATTATTTGAGTAATCCATTAATCAGTAGGCTTTTTTATTTTTATTCCCTGCGACCAGCGCTATAATCTGCGGACGATTTTCTTAGTGGAATGTGCATTGTAGAGCATGAGTCGTTTATCCCACCTGTCGGAACGTAGCGCCGTCGCCATGTGCAAAGGGCAACCAGGCCCGCAAGCGCGTTGTCTCCTCAGCGGCGAAGACGATGTCTCTTCTCATCTTTCCCTTTATCGTGAACGCCCCTCTATGACGGTTACTGGCATCGGTAAACCGCCGGTTTCGTTTTCCTCGGTGGCGGCAAGCGCGTGCGTTTTGCCCTGCGTAAATGAGAAAGTCCTGATGGTTAACCCGGCGGCAAATGCGGAAAGTGTGGTGCGTTTGGCGGCCAGGTGAGGGAAGATGCATGTTAAAAGCAGAGATATGCCTGAAGGTATATCTCTGCTTTTAGGTTTTCAGGACACCCGTTCCGTCAGGCTGGCTTTTCAGACCGCTGAGTGAACGTTCTGCCGACAACCTGAAGCGAAAGAGGGTGGCGTTTAGCCTGAAGCACGGGAGCAGTACGCATTTTGGTTGCGACAGCCAATGGCGGTAGCGTGCCTGAAAAAGGCCATTCCACCCGACGGTCGATTGATTGATAGTAAAATAAAGCAATTATTTATTTAAGGATTTCATTATGTTACTTCCTGTAATTATGGCTGGTGGTACCGGCAGTCGTCTCTGGCCGATGTCTCGCGAGCTTTACCCGAAACAGTTCCTCCGTCTGTTCGGGCAGAACTCCATGCTGCAGGAAACCATCACCCGACTCTCGGGCCTTGAAATCCATGAACCGATGGTCATCTGTAACGAAGAGCACCGCTTCCTGGTGGCCGAACAGCTGCGCCAGCTCAACAAGCTGTCCAACAACATTATTCTCGAGCCGGTCGGGCGCAACACCGCCCCGGCCATCGCCCTGGCGGCCCTCCAGGCCACCCGCCACGGCGACGACCCGCTGATGCTGGTCCTCGCCGCCGACCATATCATCAATAACCAGCCGGTCTTCCACGACGCCATCCGCGTCGCCGAGCAGTATGCCGATGAAGGCCATCTGGTCACCTTCGGTATCGTGCCGAACGCCCCGGAAACCGGCTACGGCTATATCCAGCGCGGCGTGGCCCTCACCGACAGCGCCCACACCCCGTACCAGGTGGCCCGTTTCGTGGAGAAGCCGGACCGCGAGCGCGCCGAGGCCTACCTCGCCTCCGGGGAGTACTACTGGAACAGCGGCATGTTTATGTTCCGCGCCAAAAAATACCTCTCCGAGCTGGCCAAATTCCGCCCGGATATCCTCGAAGCCTGCCAGGCCGCGGTCAATGCCGCCGACAACGGCAGCGACTTCATCAGCATTCCGCATGACATTTTCTGCGAGTGCCCGGATGAGTCTGTGGACTACGCGGTGATGGAGAAAACCGCCGACGCGGTGGTGGTCGGTCTCGATGCCGACTGGAGCGACGTCGGCTCCTGGTCCGCCCTGTGGGAGGTCAGCCCGAAAGATGAGCAGGGTAACGTCCTCAGCGGTGACGCGTGGGTGCACAACAGCGAAAACTGCTACATCAACAGCGACGAGAAGCTGGTGGCGGCCATCGGCGTGGAGAACCTGGTGATTGTCAGCACCAAGGACGCCGTGCTGGTGATGAACCGCGAGCGTTCCCAGGACGTGAAGAAGGCGGTCGAGTTCCTCAAGCAGAACCAGCGCAGCGAATACAAGCGCCACCGCGAGATTTACCGTCCCTGGGGCCGCTGCGACGTGGTGGTCCAGACCCCGCGCTTCAACGTCAACCGCATTACCGTGAAACCGGGTGGCGCCTTCTCGATGCAGATGCACCACCACCGTGCCGAGCACTGGGTCATTCTCGCCGGCACCGGCCAGGTGACGGTCAACGGCAAGCAGTTCCTGCTGACCGAGAACCAGTCCACCTTTATTCCGATTGGCGCCGAGCACAGCCTGGAAAACCCGGGCCGTATTCCGCTGGAAGTGCTGGAGATCCAGTCGGGGTCGTACCTCGGCGAGGACGACATTATTCGTATTAAAGACCAGTATGGTCGTTGCTAATTTTTTCGGGACAAAACGCAGAATGACACAGTTAACATGCTTTAAGGCTTATGACATCCGTGGTGAACTGGGCGAGGAGCTGAACGAGGATATCGCCTACCGTATCGGCCGCGCCTACGGCGAATTTCTGAAACCCGGGAAGATAGTGGTGGGGGGCGATGTACGCCTCACCAGCGAGTCGCTGAAGCTGGCGCTGGCCCGCGGGCTGATGGACGCCGGCACCGACGTGCTGGACATCGGCCTGAGCGGCACGGAAGAGATTTACTTCGCCACCTTCCACCTCGGGGTGGACGGCGGCATCGAGGTGACGGCCAGCCATAACCCGATGAACTACAACGGCATGAAGCTGGTGCGCGAGAACGCGAAGCCCATCAGCGGCGACACCGGCCTGCGTGACATCCAGCGCCTGGCGGAGGAAAACCAGTTCCCGCCGGTGGACCCGGCGCGTCGCGGCACCCTGCGCCAGATATCGGTGCTGAAGGAGTACGTCGACCACCTGATGGGCTACGTGGACCTGGCGAACTTCACCCGTCCGCTGAAGCTGGTGGTGAACTCCGGCAACGGGGCGGCGGGGCACGTGATTGATGAGGTGGAGAAACGCTTCGCGGCGGCCGGGGCGCCGGTGACCTTTATCAAGGTGCATCACCAGCCGGACGGCCATTTCCCGAACGGTATCCCGAACCCGCTGCTGCCGGAGTGCCGCCAGGACACCGCCGACGCGGTGCGTGCGCATCAGGCAGACATGGGCATCGCCTTTGACGGCGACTTCGACCGCTGCTTCCTGTTCGATGACGAGGCGTCGTTTATCGAGGGGTACTATATTGTCGGCCTGCTGGCGGAAGCGTTCCTGCAGAAGCAGCCGGGGGCGAAAATCATTCACGACCCGCGCCTGACGTGGAACACGGTGGACATCGTGACCCGCAGCGGCGGGCAGCCGGTGATGTCGAAGACCGGGCATGCGTTCATCAAGGAGCGGATGCGCCAGGAAGATGCCATCTACGGCGGGGAGATGAGCGCGCACCACTACTTCCGCGACTTCGCCTACTGCGACAGCGGGATGATCCCGTGGCTGCTGGTGGCGGAGCTGCTGTGTCTGAAGAACAGTTCGCTGAAATCGCTGGTGGCGGACCGCCAGGCGGCATTCCCGGCGTCGGGGGAGATCAACCGCAAGCTGGGTAATGCGGCGGAGGCGATCGCGCGCATCCGGGCGCAGTATGAGCCGGCGGCCGCCCACATCGACACAACGGACGGTATCAGTATTGAATACCCTGAGTGGCGCTTTAACCTGCGCACGTCCAATACCGAGCCGGTGGTGCGTCTGAACGTGGAGTCCAGAGCGGATGTAGCGCTTATGAATGAAAAAACGACCGAGCTGTTACACCTGTTAAGCGGGGAATAAGGTGAGAGATTTACTAACGACGATTTATCGTTATCGGGGATTTATCTGGAGCAGTGTTAAGCGTGACTTTCAGGCACGCTATCAAACCAGTATGCTGGGCGCATTATGGCTCGTTTTACAACCGCTCTCTATGATTCTGGTCTATACTTTGGTTTTTTCCGAGGTAATGAAAGCCAGAATGCCCGATAATACGGGGCCGTTTGCCTACAGTATTTATCTCTGCTCCGGGGTGCTGACCTGGGGATTATTTACAGAGATGCTGGATAAAGGTCAGAGCGTATTCATTAATAATGCTAATCTGATTAAGAAACTCAGTTTTCCGAAAATCTGTCTGCCGATCATCGTGACGTTATCGGCGGTACTTAATTTCGCGATTATCTTTAGTCTGTTTCTTATTTTTATCATTGTCACAGGTAACTTCCCTGGCTGGCTCTTTCTCTCGGTAATACCAGTACTGCTTTTGCAGATCCTGTTTGCCGGTGGGCTGGGAATGATCCTTGGTGTGATGAACGTCTTTTTCAGGGACGTGGGACAATTGGTTGGGGTTGCACTGCAATTCTGGTTTTGGTTCACCCCTATTGTTTATGTACTAAATTCATTGCCAGCATGGGCAAAAAATCTGCTGCTGTATAACCCAATGACGCGGGTGATGCAATCTTATCAGTCCATCTTTGCCTATCATCAGGCTCCTAACTGGTATTCGCTATGGCCAGTATTGGCTCTCGCCATTATTTTCTGCGTCATCGGTTTCAGGATGTTCCGCAAACATGCGGCGGATATGGTGGATGAATTATAATGAGTTACATCAGAGTAAAGAATGTCGGTAAGGCGTATCGCCAGTATCACTCAAAGACAGGGAGACTAATCGAATGGTTATCTCCACTGAATACCAAACGCCATAATTTGAAATGGATCCTCAGCGATATTAATTTCGAAGTCGCTCCGGGAGAGGCTGTCGGTATTATCGGTATCAACGGTGCGGGTAAGAGTACCCTACTTAAACTCATTACCGGGACGTCCAGGCCTACGACCGGAGAAATTGAAATCTCCGGTCGTGTCGCTGCATTACTCGAACTGGGGATGGGGTTTCACTCTGATTTCACGGGTCGGCAGAATGTTTATATGTCTGGGCAACTGCTGGGATTATCCTCAGAGAAAATAACTGAACTGATGCCGCAAATTGAAGAATTTGCGGAGATTGGGGACTATATTGATCAACCTGTGCGTGTCTATTCCAGTGGTATGCAGGTTCGATTAGCTTTTAGCGTAGCGACGGCTATCCGTCCCGATGTGCTAATTATTGATGAAGCATTATCTGTTGGGGATGCTTATTTTCAGCATAAAAGCTTTGAGCGTATCCGAAAATTTCGTCAGGAAGGGACCACGCTGTTGCTGGTATCCCATGATAAACAGGCGATCCAAAGCATTTGCGATCGGGCCATTTTGTTGAATAAAGGCCACATTGAGATGGAAGGCGAACCTGAAGCAGTGATGGATTATTACAATGCGCTTCTGGCCGATAAGCAGAATCAGTCCATTAAACAAGTTGAGCACAATGGTAAAAAGCAAACTGTTTCAGGCACTGGTGAAGTGACTATCTCTGAGGTTCATCTTCTCGATGAACAGGGCAATGTGACTGAATTTGCCTCAGTAGGGCATCGTGTTAGCTTGCAGGTCAACGTTGAGGTCAAGGACGATATTCCTGAGCTTGTCGTCGGATATATGATTAAGGATCGACTAGGGCAGCCGATTTTTGGGACCAATACGCATCATCTCAAACAGACTCTCACTTCCCTGAAAAAAGGAGAAAAGCGCTCGTTCTTATTCTCTTTCGATGCGAGATTGGGGGTTGGTTCCTATTCTGTCGCTGTCGCGTTGCATACTTCCAGTACGCACCTCGGCAAAAACTATGAATGGCGCGATCTGGCCGTGGTATTCAACGTCGTTAACACGGAACAACAAGAGTTTGTCGGCGTGTCCTGGTTGCCACCTGAACTGGAGATTTCTTAATGGGTTCGTCGTTTTATCGTTCATTTGAAGAACGACACAGAGGTTCGGTTGAAGATATCAAGAGCCGCCTGAGTTTTTATTTGCCTTTTCTGTCACGTCTTAAGGAAATTTATCCTGATGGCGTGATTGCGGATATTGGTTGCGGGCGTGGCGAATGGCTGGAGATCCTGACTGAAAATGGCATTGCGAACATCGGCGTCGATCTCGATGATGGCATGCTGGCGCGCGCAAAGGAAGCCGGACTGAACGTGCAGAAAATGGATTGTCTGCAGTTTCTACAAAATCAGGCGGATCAGAGCCTGATTGCGTTGACAGGTTTTCATATTGCTGAACATTTGCCTTTTGAGGTACTGCAGCAGCTCGTCATGCATACCTTGCGGGTGCTGAAACCTGGCGGTTTACTGATCCTCGAAACGCCGAACCCTGAGAATGTAAGTGTCGGCACCTGTTCATTTTATATGGATCCCACGCATAATCACCCTCTGCCGCCGCCACTGCTTGAGTTTTTACCTATTCATTATGGTTTTAAGCGGGCAATTACCGTTCGTCTTCAGGAAAAAGAGGCTCTTAAATCTCCGGATGCTGCCGTCAATTTGATCGATGTACTAAAAGGGGTTAGCCCAGACTACAGCATCATTGCTCAGAAAGCCGCGCCTGAAGGTATTCTTGAAGGCTTTGAAACCCTGTTTACTCAACAGTATGGTCTGACGCTGGATGCCCTGAGCAACCGTTACGATGAGATTTTGCGCGAACAGTTTTCGTCCTATGCCTCACAGCTGGAGACGTTGAACCATACCTATACGCGCCAGATAAGCAAAATGTCGGACACTATTCAGACGTTGCAAGGTCAGATCGACGAACTGAGCCATATCATCGGTCAGAATCATCAGCTTCATCAGCAAATGGCGGACTTACATAACAGTCGTTCATGGCGTATCACTCAACCACTACGCTGGTTGTCTTTGCAACGTCAATTATTACGTCAGGAAGGGGCAAAAGTGAGAGCCCGTAGGGCGGCGAAAAAAATATTGCGCAAAGGAATGGCGCTCTCGCTGGTCTTTTTCCATCGCTATCCTAAGTCAAAGGTTTATCTGTTTAAGGTTTTGAGAAAAACAGGCTGCTACACATTGCTACAACGTTTGTTCCAGCGGGTCATGCTGGTGCACTCTGACACGATGATGATGCAGTCCAGAAGATATGATGTGGGTACTGAAGAAATGACAAGCCGCGCGTTGAGTATTTATAACGATTTAAAAAATAAAAATACGGAGAAATAACGATGCGTATTGTCATTGATTTACAAGGCGCGCAGACGGAAAGCCGCTTTCGTGGCATTGGTCGTTATAGTATCGCTATCGCCAGAGCCATAATCAGAAATAACAGCCAGCATGAGATTTTCATCGCGCTATCTGCCATGCTGGATGAGTCAATTGCGGATGTTAAGGCGCAATTTGCCGATCTCTTGCCGGCTGAAAATATTGTCGTCTGGCATGCCGCAGGCCCTGTGCGTGCGATGGACCAAGGTAATGAATGGCGTCGGGAGAGCGCGGAACTGATTCGGGAAGCATTTCTTGAATCATTGCGTCCAGATGTCGTTTTCATTACGAGCTTGTTTGAAGGTCATGTCGACGATGCGGCCACATCGGTACACAAATTTAGTCGTCAGTATAAAGTAGCCGTACTGCACCACGATCTTATCCCCCTGGTGCAGGCGGAAACCTATCTTCTGGACGATGTATTCAAACCCTACTATTTACAGAAAGTTGAATGGTTAAAAAACGCTGACCTTTTATTGACGAACTCAGCGTATACCGCCCAGGAAGCGATCGAGCATCTGCATTTGCAGGGCGATCATGTACAGAATATTGCAGCCGCAGCTGATCCTCAGTTTTGTATGGCGGAGGTGACAACGAGAGAAAAAGAGACGGTCCTTGGCCATTACGATATTCAGCGCGAGTTCGTGTTGTATGCGCCCGGAGGATTTGACTCAAGGAAAAACTTTAAACGTTTAATTGAGGCCTATGCCGGGCTCAGTGATGCCTTACGTCGCAGTCATCAACTGGTTATCGTCAGTAAGCTTTCCATTGGCGATCGTCAGTATTTGGAATCCCTGGCATCAGGTAATGGTTTACAGCAGGGCGAACTTGTGCTGACTGGTTATGTGCCGGAAAATGAGCTGATCCAGCTCTATCGCCTGTGTAAGCTGTTCATCTTTGCTTCGTTACATGAAGGTTTTGGATTGCCTGTTCTGGAAGCCATGTCGTGTGGTGCGCCGGCCATTGGCTCAAATGTCACCAGTATTCCTGAAGTCATCGGTAATCCTGAGGCATTATTCGACCCGTATTCTGTCTCTTCCATTCGGGATAAGATGGCGCAATGTTTGACTGATGATTCCTTCCTGGCACGTCTGAAAGAAATGGCGCAGCAGCAAGCGGGTAATTTTTCTTGGGATAAAGCTGCGGTGACTGCTCTGGAAGCTTTCGAGAAGATTGCGACAGAAGATACAGGTATTGCGCAGATGTTGCCTGAGGCATTGATTCAGAAGATCCTTGCAATCTCTCATGGACAACCAGATGAGCGCGATCTGCGCTTGTGCGCAACGGCCATTGATTACAATCTGAAGACGGCAGAACTTTATCAAATTGACGATAAGGCGATGACCTGGCGTGTGGAAGGCCCATTCGATAGTTCATATAGTCTGGCGCTAGTCAACCGGGAATTTGCCCGGGCACTCTCAGCCGATAGTGTAGAAGTACTATTGCACTCCACTGAAGGGCCGGGCGATTTTGCGCCGGATGCCTCGTTTATGGCACAGCCGGAAAATAGCGATCTTCTGGCATTTTATAATCAATGTCGTACCCGCAAGAGTAACGAAAAGATAGATATTCTTAGCAGAAATATCTATCCACCGCGGGTTGCCGATATGGATGCCAAAGTAAAACTCCTTCATTGCTATGCCTGGGAAGAAACGGGTTTTCCACAGCCGTGGATTAATGAATTTAACCGGGAACTTGACGGCGTGCTGTGTACTTCAGAACATGTCCGTAAGGTATTGATTGACAACGGCTTGAATGTGCCTGCATTTGTTGTAGGCAACGGCTGCGATCATTGGCTCACCACAGCAGCTGAAACGGCAAAAGATGTGGATGAGGGAACCTTCCGTTTCCTGCATGTCTCTTCCTGCTTCCCACGAAAAGGGGTGCAGGCAATGCTTCAGGCTTGGGGCAGGGCGTTCACTCGTCGTGACAATGTTATCTTGATCATCAAGACTTTTAACAATCCACACAATGAAATTGACGCGTGGCTGGCACACGCCCAGGCTCAATTCGCGGAATATCCCAAAGTTGAAGTGATCAAAGAGGATATGTCTGCCAGCCAGCTTAAGGGGCTTTATGAAAGCTGCGATGTTCTGGTTGCTCCAGGTTGCGCCGAAGGCTTTGGCTTACCTATCGCTGAAGCAATGCTGAGTGGGCTACCGGCCATCGTCACCAACTGGAGCGGGCAACTTGATTTTGTTAATTCACAAAATTCATGGCTGGTTGATTATCAGTTTACCCGGGTAAAAACACACTTTGGTCTGTTTTCCTCAACCTGGGCCAGTGTGGACATTGACAACTTAACGGATGCGTTAAAAGCCGCAGCCTCGACCGATAAATCGGTGCTGCGTGGCATGGCCGATTCTGGACGCGAGCTTATTCTGCAGCAGTTTACATGGAAAGCAGTGGCCGATCGTTCTTGGCAGGCGGTCAAGACCCTGCGTGCGCATATTGATATTGCTCAGCATCGGGCGCGTATTGGCTGGTTGACGACCTGGAACACGAAATGTGGGATCGCAACCTATTCCCAACATCTGGTGGAGAGTGCACCGCATGGCGCGGATGTTGTTTTTGCTCCTCAGGTCAGTGCTGAAGATCTTGTATGTGCAGACGAAGAGTTTGTACTGCGGAACTGGATTGTAGGTAAAGAGAGCAACTATCTGGAAAACCTCCAGCCACAAATTGATGCTCTGCGACTCAATGTCATCGTGATCCAGTTCAATTATGGATTCTTCAATCATCGCGAACTGTCGGCCTTTATTCGTCGCCAGCATGATGCTGGTCGTTCAGTTGTCATGACGATGCATTCAACTGTGGATCCGTTGGAAAAAGAGCCGACCTGGAATTTCCGTCTTGCCGAAATGGCGGAGGCGCTGGCGCTTTGCGACCGGTTGTTGGTGCATTCTATTGCCGATATGAACCGCCTTAAAGATTTAGGCTTAACTGAGAATGTTGCTTTATTCCCGCACGGTGTAATCAACTACTCCGCAGCGAGCGTCGCGCGTCAACAGCAGGCTTTACCGTTGATTGCGAGCTATGGCTTCTGCTTACCGCATAAGGGCCTGATGGAGCTGGTCGAATCCGTCCATCGTCTCAAGCAAGCCGGTAAGCCGGTTCGTTTACGCCTGGTGAACGCGGAGTATCCGGTTGGAGAGTCACGCGATCTGGTGGCTGAGCTCAAAGCAGCAGCTCAGCGGCTAGGTGTTACCGATCTCATTGAGATGCATAATGATTTCCTGCCGGACGCAGATAGTCTGCGGCTGCTCTCGGAAGCTGACCTTCTGATTTTTGCTTATCAGAATACCGGGGAGTCTGCTAGCGGGGCGGTACGTTATGGTATGGCGACGCAAAAACCTGTCGCGGTAACGCCTCTGGCGATATTTGATGACCTGGACGATGCAGTCTTTAAATTTGATGGATGCAGCGTCGATGATATCAGTCAGGGGATTGACCGGATCCTGCATTCCATCCGTGAACAGGACGCTTGGGCGACCAGGACTCAACAACGTGCCGATGCATGGCGGGAACAACATGATTATCATGCTGTTTCACGCCGTCTGGTTAATATGTGTCAAGGCTTAGCTAAAGCTAAATACTTTAAATAAAAATATCCCTCTTGTATTTTTGCCTTTGAATACAAGGGGGATAGATGATGATGTGTCATTTATAATGAAAATTATTTTTGCTACTGAGCCAATTAAATATCCGTTAACGGGCATCGGTCGGTATTCCCTGGAACTGGTTAAGCGGCTGGCGGTTGCTCGTGAAATCGAAGAGCTGAAGCTGTTTCACGGCGCGTCGTTTATCGACCAGATCCCCCAGGTTGAGAATAAAAGCGATACCAAAGCCAGCAATCATGGTCGTCTGTCGGCGTTACTGCGCCGCCAGCCGCTGCTGATTGAGGCGTATCGCCTGCTGCATCCGCGGCGCCAGGCGTGGGCATTGCGCGATTACAAAGACTACATTTACCATGGCCCTAACTTCTATCTGCCGCATCGCCTGGAACGCGCCGTAACCACGTTTCATGACATCTCTATATTTACCTGCCCGGAATATCATCCAAAAGATCGGGTTCGCTATATGGAGAAGTCCCTGCACGAGAGCCTGGATTCGGCAAAGCTGATCCTGACCGTCTCTGACTTCTCGCGCAGTGAAATCATCCGCCTGTTCAACTATCCGGCGGAGCGGATCGTCACCACCAAGCTGGCCTGCAGCAGCGACTATATTCCGCGCAGCCCGGCGGAGTGCCTGCCGGTCCTGCAGAAATATCAGCTGGCGTGGCAGGGCTATGCGTTGTATATCGGCACCATGGAGCCGCGTAAAAATATCCGCGGTCTGCTGCAGGCCTATCAGCTGCTGCCGATGGAGACCCGCATGCGCTACCCGCTGATCCTCAGCGGTTATCGCGGATGGGAAGACGATGTGCTGTGGCAGTTAGTCGAGCGCGGTACGCGAGAAGGGTGGATCCGTTACCTGGGCTATGTCCCGGATGAAGACCTGCCTTATCTGTACGCGGCGGCCAGAACCTTTGTTTATCCCTCCTTCTACGAGGGATTCGGTTTACCTATTCTTGAAGCGATGTCTTGCGGTGTGCCGGTAGTATGTTCCAATGTCACTTCTTTGCCTGAGGTGGTTGGCGATGCCGGCCTCGTTGCCGATCCTAATGATGTAGACGCGATTAGCGCGCATATTTTGCAGAGCCTGCAGGATGATAGCTGGCGGGAAATCGCCACCGCGCGCGGTCTTGCCCAGGCGAAACAGTTTTCGTGGGAGAACTGTACGACCCAGACCATTAACGCCTATAAATTACTCTAAGGGTGTCAGTTGAGAGTTCTACACGTCTATAAGACCTACTATCCCGATACCTACGGCGGTATTGAGCAGGTCATTTATCAGCTCAGTCAGGGCTGCGCCCGCCGGGGAATCGCAGCCGATGTTTTTACTTTTAGCCCGGACAAAGAGACAGGACCTGTCGCCTACGAAGACCATAGGGTCATTTATAATAAGCAGCTTTTTGAAATTGCCTCCACGCCGTTTTCGCTGAAAGCGTTAACGCGTTTTAAGCAGATTAAAGATGACTACGACATCATCAACTACCATTTTCCGTTTCCATTCATGGATATGTTGCATCTCTCGGCGCGGCCTGACGCCAGAACAGTGGTGACCTATCACTCGGATATTGTGAAACAAAAACGGTTAATGAAGCTGTACCAGCCGCTGCAGGAGCGATTTCTCGCCAGCGTCGACTGCATCGTCGCCTCGTCGCCCAACTACGTGGCCTCCAGCCAGACCCTGAAAAAATATCAGGATAAAACGGTGGTGATCCCGTTTGGTCTGGAGCAGCATGACGTGCAGCACGATCCGCAGCGGGTGGCGCACTGGCGGGAAACCGTCGGCGATAACTTCTTCCTCTTCGTCGGCGCTTTCCGCTACTACAAAGGGCTGCACATTCTGCTGGATGCCGCCGAGCGTAGCCGGCTGCCGGTGGTGATCGTCGGGGGCGGGCCGCTGGAGGCGGAAGTGCGTCGTGAAGCGCAGCAGCGCGGGCTGAGCAATGTGGTGTTTACCGGCATGCTCAACGACGAAGATAAATACATTCTCTTCCAGCTCTGCCGTGGCGTGGTCTTCCCCTCGCATCTGCGCTCCGAGGCGTTTGGCATTACGTTACTGGAAGGCGCGCGCTTCGCCAGGCCGCTGATCTCCTGCGAGATCGGCACCGGGACCTCGTTCATTAACCAGGACAAAGTGAATGGCTGCGTGATCCCGCCGAATGACAGTCAGGCGCTGGTGGAGGCGATGAATGAGCTCTGGCAAAACGATGAAACCGCCAGCCGCTATGGCGAAAACTCGCGTCGTCGTTTTGAAGAGATGTTTACTGCCGACCATATGATTGACGCTTACGTCAATCTCTACACTACTCTGCTGGAAAGCAAATCCTGAGGCTAGCTACCCCCGCCGTTGCGGCGGGGGTCAACGCGTTAGTGACGACTCTTCAGATTATCAATCACTTCCCCGAGATCCAGCCCCTGGTCCTGCAGCAGCACCAGCAGGTGATACATCAGGTCTGACGCCTCATTCTTCAGCTCGAAGCGGTCGTTCACCGTGGCGGCCAGCGCGGTCTCCACGCCTTCTTCTCCCACTTTCTGCGCGATGCGCTTGGTGCCGCTGGCATACAGCTTCGCCGTGTAGGAGCTCTCCGGGTCGGCGTGCTTACGCTCGGCCAGCAGCTGCTCCAGCTGATACAGGAACAGCCACTGGTGGCCGGCGTCGCCGAAGCAGCTGGTGGTGCCTTTGTGGCAGGTCGGCCCAATCGGGTTCACCAGCACCAGCAGCGTATCGTTGTCGCAGTCCGGTGTGATGCTCACCACGTTGAGGACATTTCCCGAGGTTTCACCCTTGGTCCACAGCCGCTGTTTGGTGCGTGAGTAAAAGGTGACCTTGCCGGTGGCTTCGGTTTTCTCCAGCGCGTCCTTGTTCATGTAGCCCAGCATCAGCACTTCGCCGGATACGGCGTGCTGCACGATGGCCGGCATCATGCCGTCCGTTTTTTCCCAGTCCAGCTGTTCAGTCAACATACCCTTATCTCCACGCCCTGTGCCGCCAGGTACGCTTTCAGTTCGCCAATATTAATAATCTGTTTGTGGAATACCGAGGCCGCCAGCGCGCCGTCAACGTCGGCGTCGCGGAAGGCTTCGAGGAAGTGTTCCATGGTGCCTGCGCCGCCGGAGGCGATCAGCGGCACATGGCACACCGCGCGGACCTTCGCCAGCTGCTGCAGGTCGTAGCCGTTGCGCACCCCGTCCTGGTTCATCATATTGAGGACGATCTCGCCCGCGCCACGCTTCTGTACTTCCTCCACCCAGTCTAGGGTTTCCCACTGCGTCACCCGGGTGCGGCTCTCGTCGCCGGTGTACTGATTAACGTGATACTTGCCGGTCTGTGCATCAAACCAGGTATCGATCCCCACCACGATGCACTGCACGCCAAAGCGGTCTGCAAGGCGGGTGATTAGCGTCGGGTCGGCGAGAGCAGGGGAGTTAATCGAGATCTTATCGGCGCCGAAGGAGAGGATCTGCGCCGCGTCTTCCAGCGACTTGATCCCGCCCGCCACGCAGAAAGGAATATCGATTACTTCCGCCACCCGCGACACCCAGCTCTTGTCGACCACCCGGCCGTCGCTGGAGGCGGTGATATCATAGAACACCAGCTCGTCGGCGCCTTCGTCGGCATAGCGCTTAGCCAGCGGGACGATATCGCCGATGATCTCGTGATTACGGAACTGCACGCCTTTCACTACCTGGCCGTCGCGGACGTCGAGGCAGGGGATTATCCGTTTTGCCAGCATTGAATGGCCTCCGTTACGTTGAATTTGCCTTCCAGCAGCGCGCGACCGACAATCACGCCGCGCACCCCGGTGCCGCGCAGGGCGGCAATATCATTGAGATCGCCGATGCCGCCGGACGACTGAAACGCCACCTGCGGGTAGCGGGCGCAGACCTCCTCGTACAGCGAGACGTTGGAGCCCGCCAGCGTGCCGTCGCGGGAGATATCGGTGCACAGCACATGCTGCAGGCCGACCGGCAGATAGCTCTCCACCAGCTCCTCCAGGGTCACGCCGGAGTTTTCCTGCCAGCCGCTGACCGCCACCTGCTTATTGCCGTCGGCGTCGATACGCACGTCGAGGGCCAGCACCAGCCGCTCAGGGCCAAAGCGTTTAAACCAGCCTTTCACTTCCTCCGGGGATTTCACCGCAGTGGAGCCGACCACCACGCGGGCGACGCCGGCTTCAAGCAGGGCCGCGACATCCGCCTCGGTCCGCACGCCGCCGCCGACCTGCACCGGGACGTCAACGCCGGCGACCAGCGATTTCAGCAGCGGGATCTGGCGCTTCGCCGGATCCTTCGCCCCGGTCAGGTCGACCAGGTGCAGGACTTCCGCTCCCTGAGCGGCATAGGACTGCAGGCGCGGCAGCGGATCGCTGCCATAGTCGCGCTGCTGGCCATAATCGCCCTGGTGGAGACGAACGACGGTGCCGTCGATTAAATCTAAAGCAGGAATAATCATCACATCTCCAGGAAGTTTTTCAGCAGCTGCGCCCCGGCGCTCCCGGAGCGCTCCGGATGGAACTGCACGCCAAAGAAGTTATCTTTCTGCACCGCGGCGGTGAACGCCTCGCCGTAATTGCACTGGGCGATGGTGTACGGGTTGACCGGCATGGCGTAGCTGTGCACGAAGTAGAAGTAAGCCCCTTCTTCAATGCCGCGGAACAGACGATCGCCTGCTTTGGCATACACCCGGTTCCAGCCCATGTGCGGCAGCGGCAGGCCGTAGTCGGTCATCTTCGGCACCTCTTCCTCGATAATGCCCAGCAGATCGACGCCGTTGTTCTCTTCACTGCGCTTGCCGAGCAGCTGCATGCCCAGGCAAATCCCCAGCACCGGCTGGGTACAGGCTTTGATCAGGTCGATCAGTTCGCGGTCGCGCAGCTGGTCCATCGCCGCCTGGGCGGTGCCGACGCCGGGAAGAAACAGTTTATCGGCACGCAATACCACCTCCGGGTCGCGGCTGACCACCGGCTCATAGCCGTGGCGGCCAATCGCCGATTTCACCGAATTGAGGTTGGCGCACCCGGTATCAAGGATCACCACATTCATTACAGCACCCCTTTGGAAGACGGCAGGGCATCGCCCTGGACGCGGATCGCCTGGCGCAGCGTACGGCCAAAGGCTTTGAACAGGCTCTCCACGCGGTGGTGATCGTTCTTGCCCTTGGTTTTCAGGTGCAGCGTCACCGCCATGGTGTAAGAGAGCGAGCGGAAGAAGTGTTCCACCATCTCGGTGCTCAGATCGCCGACGCGCTGATAGGTGAAGTCCGCCTTATACTCCAGGTGCGGACGGCCGGAGATATCCAGCGCGCAGCGGGCGAGACACTCGTCCATCGGCAGCACGAAGCCGAAGCGGTTGATGCCGCGCTTGTCGCCAAGCGCCAGCTTCAGGGCTTCGCCGAGGGCCAGGCCGGTATCTTCCACCGTGTGGTGATCGTCGATGTACAGATCGCCGCCGACGTTGACCTCCATGCGGAAGCCGCCATGGGTGGCGATTTGGTCGAGCATATGGTCAAAAAAGCCGACGCCGGTGTGGATCTTGCTGCCGCCTTCGCGGTCCAGCCACACTTTTACATCCACCTGGGTCTCTTTGGTGATGCGCTCGACGTGGGCATAGCGGTCACGGCGGGTCAGCTGCTCGCAGATGGTCGGCCAGTTCAGCGTCTCGCGGTCATAGCGCAGACCGATAATCCCCATGTTATCCGCCAGCTCAAGGTCGGTGGCCCTGTCGCCAATCACATAGCTGTGGGCTTTATCCAGTACGCCCTCTTCCAGCCACGGCAGCACCAGCTGGGTTTTCGGCTTGCGGCAGGCGCAGTTGTCGCCCGGGAAGTGCGGACAAATCAGCACTTCTTCAAAGTTAACGCTCTGCGAGGCGAAGATCTGCATCATCAGGTTGTGCGGGCCATCAAACGCCTCCTGCGGCAGGCTGTCGGTGCCCAGACCATCCTGGTTGGTGATCATCACCAGCTTATAGCCTTCCTGCTGCAGCTTCAGCAGCGCCGGGATCACCTGCGGCTCAAACGCCAGCTTGTCGAAACGGTCCACCTGGAAATCCACCGGCGGTTCGGAAATCAGGGTGCCGTCACGGTCAATAAAGAGATACTTCTGGGTCATACATTCTCCGCAGTCAAGGCGTCAATCACGCGCTGGCTCTCGGCACGGGTACCGATAGTGATACGCAAACAGCCGCTCAATGAAGGTTGTTTATTCTGGTCACGTAAGATAATGCCCTGATCCCACAAAGATTTAAACACTGCGCTGGAGGCGGTTATCCGCGCCAGGACGTAGTTGGTTTCGGAATCGAAGACCTGCTCCACGCAGGCGATGCCGCGCAGCTGTTCCACCAGGTAGCGGCGCTCGTCGAGGATCTGCGCCACGCGCTGACGCATCGCGGCGATCCCTTCCGCGCTCAGGGCCTGGGCGGCGATATCGGCCACCGGCGTGGAGAGCGGGTACGGGGCGATCACTTTCAGCAGCACGTTAATCACCTCGGCGTTGGCGAGGGTGAAGCCGCAGCGCAGGCCGGCGAGGGCGAAGGCTTTGGACAGCGTGCGCAGCACCACCAGGTGCGGATAGTCGCTGAGCCAGCCGGCCAGCGTCGCCTGCGGGCAGAATTCAATATAGGCTTCGTCGGCCACCACGATAGCTTTGCCGCGGGTCATCTCCAGCAGGTCGCGCATCGACTGCGGGTCGATAATCTGCCCGGTCGGGTTGTTCGGGCTGCAGACGAAGACCACCTTCACCCCGTCCAGCTGCGCCTCGATGCCCGGCAGGTCGAGCTGCCAGTCGGCCAGCGTCGGCACGGTGCGGCACTCGACGCCGATGGTCTCGGCGCTGACGCTGTACATGCCGTAGGTCGGCGGGCAGTAGAGCACGGCGTCTTCGCCTGGCTCGCAGAAGGCGCGGATCAGCAGCTCAATGCCTTCGTCGGCGCCGCGGCTGACCAGCACCTGCTCCGGTTTAACCTCGGCGTAGCGGGCGTAGCTCTCAATCACCGCCTTCGGCTGCGGCTCCGGATAGCGGTTCAGCGTCTGCTCGGTCAGCTGAAAGGCCACGGCGGTGGGGAATTCGTTAGCGTTCAGCCAGACGTCGCCTTTCCCGCCCAGGCGGCGAGCGGATTGATACGGGGTCAGCGCGCGAACGTTGGCGCGGGCTAAATCTTCAATGCTCATGCTTGCTCCTTCAGGGCGGCAACGCGCAGCGTTACGGCGTTTTTGTGGGCGTCAAGGCGTTCGGCGGCGGCCAGAATCTCAATCGTCGAGGCGAGGGCGGCAAAGCCGTCGCGCGACAGCTCCTGCACGGTCATCCGTTTCTGGAAGTCGGCCAGGCCGAGGCTCGAACAGGTGGCGGTATAGCCATAGGTCGGCAGGACGTGGTTGGTGCCCGAGGCATAGTCGCCCGCGGATTCCGGCGACCAGTCGCCAAGGAAAACCGAGCCGGCGCTGGTGATGCTGTCCACCAGCTCACGGGCCTGGCGGGTCTGAATGATCAGGTGCTCCGGGCCGTACTGGTTGGAGATGGCCACGCACTGCGCCAGGTCGCGGGCCACGATGATCCGGCTGGCGGAGAGCGCCACGCGGGCGGTTTCGGCGCGCGGCAGGGCGGCCAGCTGGCGCTCCACGGCCTCGGCGACGCGGTTGCCCATCCCGGCGTCCGGGGTCAGGAGGATCACCTGCGAGTCCGGGCCGTGTTCCGCCTGCGACAGCAGGTCGGAGGCGACAAAGTCCGGATTGGCGCCGCTGTCGGCGATCACCAGCACTTCCGACGGGCCGGCCGGCATGTCGATGGCCGCGCCGTCCAGACGCTGGCTGACCTGGCGTTTGGCCTCCGTGACGTAAGCGTTACCCGGGCCAAAGATTTTATCCACCTTCGGCACCGACTCGGTACCGAGGGCGAGGGCGGCGATGGCCTGCGCGCCGCCGACGTTAAAGATGGTTTTCACGCCGCACAGCTGCGCGGCGTAGAGGATCTCATCGGCGATAGGCGGCGGCGAGCAGAGCACCACCTGCTGACAGCCGGCGATGCGCGCCGGCGTCGCCAGCATCAGCACCGTGGAGAACAGCGGCGCCGAGCCGCCGGGAATGTACAGCCCGACGGAGGCGATAGGGCGGGTGACCTGCTGGCAGCGCACCCCCGGCAGCGTTTCGACATCCACCGCCTGCAGCTTTTGCGCGTTGTGGAAGGTCTCGATGTTTTGCACCGCCACCGCCATCGCCTGCTTCAGCTCGTCGCTGAGGCGCTCGCCGGCGGCGGCGATCTCCGCCTCGCTCACCTGCAGCGCGGCGACGGTGGTTTTATCAAACTTCGCGCTGTATTCGCGCAGCGCCGCGTCGCCGTTGGCTTTGACGTTATCGAGGATCTCCGCCACCGTTTTACTGATGCTGTCGGAGGCGGAAATCGCCGGGCGCGTTAAGAGTTGTTGCTGTTGGTCTGCGCTACAGCCGTTCCAGTCGATGATTGTGTTGAAGCTCATGATTGTTTTCCCCTGTGTGTCCCGTGACCGGCTGGCCGATTACTCCATCATCTTCTCAATCGGCAGCACCAGAATGGAGCTGGCGCCCAGCGCCTTCAGTTTTTCCATGGTCTCCCAGAACAGGGTTTCGCTGCTGACCATGTGCATCGCCACGCGCTGCTTGTCGCCCGCCAGCGGCAGAATGGTCGGCCGTTCGGCGCCCGGCAGCAGGGCAACCACTTCCTCAAGGCGTTCGGTCGGGGCGTGCATCATGATGTATTTCGACTCGCGGGCCTGGATCACGCCCTGAATACGGGTCAGCAGGCGGTCAATCAGCTGCTGTTTGGCGTCGGCCATTTCGCCGTCGCGCTGGATCAGGCAGGCTTTGGAGCGGTAGATCACTTCCACTTCGCGCAGGCCGTTGGCTTCCAGGGTGGCGCCGGTGGAGACGAGGTCGCAAATGGCGTCGGCGAGGCCGGCGCGCGGCGCCACTTCCACGGAGCCGTTCAGCAGACAGGATTTAAAGGAGATACCTTTTTGATCGAGGTAGCGCTTCAGCAGGTGCGGGTAAGAGGTGGCGATACGTTTGCCGTCCAGCGCCGCCGGGCCGTTCCAGGCTTCATCCACCGGGGTCGCCAGCGACAGGCGGCAGCCGCCGAAGTCCAGACGACGCAGGGTGAAGTAGCGCGGGTCTTCGCCCTGGGCGCGGCGGCTGAGCAGCTCTTCTTCCAGCACGTTTTCGCCGATAATCCCGAGGTCGACAACACCGTCCATCACCAGGCCCGGGATATCGTCATCACGCACGCGCAGAATGTCGATTGGCATATTTTCCGCCAGCGCAATCAGACGCTGGGTGTGCAAATTGACTTTAATGCCGCAGCGGCTGAGTAATTCGCGTGAATCTTCGCTTAAACGGCCTGATTTCTGAATAGCTATGCGTAAACGGGTGTTGTCTAACATTGTTCTTTTCCTCTGAATACCTGTCTGAATCTGTCCGAATTTGGTCCAAAAAAAAGCCCCCGGAAGTGAATCTTCCGGGGGCTCTCTGCGCGTTCATGCACCACTGGAAGATCCAAATGTCTTCCAGCACACATCGCCTGAAAGACTAGTCAGGATGATGGTGATGATGGTGGTGTTTAAATTGAACGCGGTTCATAAAATTCTCTGTGAATGACTATGCATTTGATGTCCTTTAACCTAAACCACTTCCGCCGCAGAAAGCAAGGGCTTTTTTCTATCATTAATTCATTTCACATTGAGCGAAGAAATTGTCAGTTGCCGCTGGCTGGCGTAGCCTGTAATCAGCACAGCGAAAGAGTCAGGAGCCTGGGATGAAAAAGGTCGCGATAGTCGGTTTGGGATGGCTGGGGATGCCGCTGGCGCTGTCGTTGACGGCGCGAGGCTGGCAGGTCACCGGCAGTAAAACCACGCAGGATGGCGTGGAGGCGGCGCGGATGTGCGGGATCGACAGCTATCCGCTGCGCCTGGAGCCGCAGCTGGTCTGTGATACCGAGGACCTCGACGCGCTGATGAACGTCGATGCGCTGGTGATCACGCTGCCGGCCCGGCGGACCGGCGCGGGGGAAGGGTTTTATCTGCAGGCGGTGCAGGAGATCGTCGATACCGCGCTGGCGTACCATATTCCGCGGATCGTCTTCACCAGCTCCACCTCGGTGTATGGCAACGTCAACGGCACGGTGAAAGAGAACTCCCCGCGCCTGCCGGAGACCGCCAGCGGGCAGGTGCTCAAGGAGCTGGAAGACTGGCTGCACAACCTGCCGGGGACGTCGGTGGATATTCTGCGCCTGGCCGGGCTGGTGGGGCCGTCCCGACATCCGGGACGTTTTTTCGCCGGCAAGTCGGCGCCGGATGGCCAGCATGTGGTCAATCTGGTGCATTTGCAGGATGTGGTGGCCGCCATCGAACTGCTGCTGCAGGCTCCGAAGGGCGGGCACATCTATAATCTATGTGCGCCCCGCCATCCGGCGCGCGGCCTCTTTTATCCGCAGATGGCCCGCGAGCTGGGGCTGCCGCCGCCGGTGTTCAGTGACAGCCCGGACGGCGGCCAGGGCAAGATTGTGGATGGCAATCGAATCTGCAATGAGCTGGGGTTTGAATACCAGTACCCCGATCCGCTGGTGATGCCGATGGAGTGATTCGCCAGCGGTGATTCGCATACCGTAAGGGGGTAGCGATGAAACCACTGCTGGATGTCCTCGTGATCCTCGACGCACTGGAAAAAGAGGGGAGCTTTGCCGCGGCGTCGGCAAGGCTCTTTAAAACGCCCTCGGCGCTGAGCTACACCAT
This sequence comes from Klebsiella sp. PCX, assembly GCF_021869705.1. Taxonomy (NCBI): domain Bacteria; kingdom Pseudomonadati; phylum Pseudomonadota; class Gammaproteobacteria; order Enterobacterales; family Enterobacteriaceae; genus Klebsiella; species Klebsiella sp. PCX. Next base: position 3,408,981 of record NZ_CP091527.1, on the reverse strand, counting down.
TCACCGGCTGGAAAGCGATCTCAATATTCAGCTGCTCGACCGCAGCGGTCACCGCGCGCGCTTTACCCCCACCGGACAGATGCTGCTGGAGAAAGGACGGGAAGTGCTGCATATTGCCCGCGAACTGGAGATCCGGGCGGTTAAGCTGCAGCAGGGGTGGGAGCATACCCTCCGCCTGGCGGTGGACAGCACTTTTCCCGTGGCGCAACTCTCGCCGCTGATCGCCGCATTTTATCAACAGCAGCCGCTGACCCGGCTGCACTTCACGCTGAACCCCTCGCTGCTGGACTGGCGGCCGCTGACTGAAGGGCAGGCCGATCTCCTGCTGGGGGCGCTCGGCGAGCCGCCGCCGCTGAGCGGCTATGATTATCTTCCCCTTGGCGAGCTGGATCTGGAGCTGGTGGTCTCCCCGCAGCATCCTCTGGCGGAGCGTCGCGCCCCGTTGAGCTGGCGAACTCTGCGTCGTTACCGCGCGGTCGCCACCGGCGAGGGCGGGGCGCTGCTCGGCGATCAGGAGACCCTGACGGTATGTGACGTTACGGGGCAGCTGGCGCTGCTGCGAATGGGGCTGGGGTGGGGCTGCCTGCCGCGTTACCAGGTGCAGGGGCTGCTGGAGAGCGGCGAACTGGTCAGCTTGACCGTGCGCGGGCAGTCGCCTCGTCAGCACGCGTGGATCGGCTGGAATGACGCTACCTGCGGTTTGGCTGGCAAATGGTGGCGGGAAACGCTATTAGCAAATAGTGCTATTTTTACAATTTATCATATGGAAACCGTATAGATATTAGCACGTTAAAAAATATGCTTACGCAATGAACTTCATAACATCTTGTCAACGCCGTTGAATTTGTTGCAAAATATGCGGCCTGAAAACCAGAGACTAGCCGACGCTTTTTTTTAAAGTGTCGGTTATTTTTTTGGTCGAAAGACACATCATTCAATACCAAGAGGCCGGGCTTCGTACCGGATAGATATTTACTAAAAACCGACAGTCGTTGTCGCTGAGGAATAGAAAGAAATGGGGCAATTTTTTGCTTACGCGCTGGCGTTCACCGTAAAAGGGGATAACTATGTCGCATAACGCTACTCCAAATACCTCTCGCGTGGAATTACGTAAAACGCTTACGCTAGTTCCGGTTGTAATGATGGGCCTGGCCTATATGCAGCCGATGACGCTGTTCGATACGTTTGGTATCGTCTCTGGTATGACCGACGGTCACGTGCCGACGGCCTACGCCTTTGCGTTAATCGCTATCCTGTTTACTGCGCTGAGCTACGGCAAGCTGGTACGTCGTTACCCGTCCGCCGGCTCGGCGTATACCTATGCGCAGAAATCCATCAGCCCGACCGTTGGCTTTATGGTGGGTTGGTCCTCGCTGCTCGACTACCTGTTCGCGCCGATGATCAACATTCTGCTGGCGAAAATCTATTTTGAAGCGCTGGTGCCTTCGATTCCGTCGTGGGTGTTTGTTATCGCGCTGGTCGCCTTTATGACCGCCTTTAACTTGCGCAGCATTAAATCCGTGGCCAACTTCAACACCGTGATCGTGGTGCTGCAGGTGGTGCTGATTGCCGTCATTCTCGGCATGGTGATTTATGGCGTGTTTGAAGGCGAAGGCGCCGGTACGCTGGCCAGCAGCCGTCCGTTCTGGTCCGGTGACGCGCACGTGATCCCGATGATTACCGGGGCGACGATCCTGTGCTTCTCGTTTACCGGCTTCGACGGCATCAGCAACCTGTCTGAAGAGACCAAAGATGCAGAGCGCGTCATTCCGCGCGCGATCTTCCTGACCGCGCTGATCGGCGGCCTGATCTTCATCTTTGCCACCTACTTCCTGCAGCTGTACTTCCCGGATATCTCGCGCTTTAAAGATCCGGATGCGTCACAGCCGGAAATTATGCTCTACGTGGCAGGTAAAGCCTTCCAGGTGGGCGCGCTGATCTTCTCCACCATCACCGTACTGGCTTCCGGTATGGCGGCGCACGCTGGCGTGGCGCGTCTGATGTACGTGATGGGTCGTGACGGCGTATTCCCGAAAAGCTTCTTCGGCTACGTCCACCCGACCTGGCGCACCCCGGCGATGAACATCATCCTGGTCGGCGCTATTGCCCTGCTGGCGATTAACTTCGACCTGGTGATGGCGACGGCGCTGATTAACTTTGGTGCGCTGGTGGCGTTTACCTTTGTTAACCTGTCGGTAATTTCGCAGTTCTGGATCCGTGAGAAACGCAACAAGACGCTGAAAGACCACTTCCAGTATCTGTTCCTGCCGATGTGCGGCGCCCTGACCGTCGGCGCGCTGTGGGTCAACCTGGAAGAGAGCTCGATGATTCTGGGCCTGATCTGGGCCGGTATCGGTCTGGTCTATCTGGCCTGCGTGACCAAAAGCTTCCGCAACCCGGTGCCGCAGTACGAAGACGTGGCGTAAGGCGTAGCGTGATCTGAATGAGAAAAGCCGGAGGGAAACCTCCGGCTTTTTTTCGTTTGGCCCGGTGCTATATCTTTTGCCCGGCGGCGCTGCGCTTGCCGGGTCTGGGGGATATAAGCTGACGGCAGGTCTTTGCAGGACGGGTCAGGCGCAGTGGCTACCCGGCACAAAAGCGGCTCCGTGCCCGCTGTCCTTGCCCGGCAATATGTTGGCCACGGAAACGACTGCCGGACGGTTCCCTCTCCCCCCGGGAGAGGTTAGGGTGAGGGAAAGCACTGCTGGGAAGTCTTTTATGTTATCTGTGGCTTCAGCGGGCATTGCGCTCCCGGTAAGTCTTCTGCGTTATGTCTCTCATGGCGCAGGGAGCGCACAGGGGGCGGCCAGTCGCCGCCGCCCCCTGTACCCCCGGGCTCCGGCCAGCAAAATCGCCGCTACGCGGTACCTTCGACTTATCCCTGCAGGCTTCGGGTCGGGCCGAGGCAGCGTCCATGCAAAACACGGCCCTCAGCCCGCATCCATGCGGGCTGCCCCGGCCTTCCGGGAACGTCTCAGCGATTTTGAGGCCGCCAGCACCGGCAGTTTCAGTCACGCAAGTGGGTAAATCAAGGACAGGTCGCACGAACCCTGTAGGCCGGGTAAGGCGCCAGCCGCCACCCGGCACAAAAGCGGCTCCGCGCCCGCTGTCCTTGCCCGGCGGCGCTGCGCTTGCCGGGCCTACGGTGTTGAATAACCTTCTGATATATAAATGGCTTTGTAGGCCGGGTCAGGCGCAGCCGCCACCCGGCACAAAAGCGGCTCCGCGGCCGCTACCCTTGCCCGGCGGCGCTGCGCTTGCCGGGCCTACGGTAATGAATAACCTTCTGATATATAAATGGCTTTGTAGGCCGGGTAAGCGAAGCGCCACCCGGCAGATATTCGCGTAAAGCGGTAAAACAGAAGCAGTATTGGGTTAGCGGTCAGGACACCTGCGGGTTGTTTATTGCGGCGGCGGTTCGAAGCAGAGGCTGCGCTCCAGGCACTCGTCGCAGCTCGGCGAGCGGCAGACGATCTCCCCCTGCGACTGCAGGCAGCGTTGGCGATAAAAGAACTTTTTCCAGCGCATATGGTGAACGTTCTGCGCCACCAGCTGCGGAAAGCAGTCGCGCATCAGCCGGCCCAGTTCCGCCCGCGAATCCAGACCCAGATCCTCCCACAGATGATTAAACGCCAGCGCCGCCCCGGCGACGATCGGCGCCATCGGTTCGGCTCCCGGCGCCATCCACTCCGCCAGCCACCGCGCCAGCTGGCGGCGCTCTTCGTCGCGGGTGGCATTCAGCTCCGTCATCAGCCGGCGGCGGCTCAGCGCCTCGCTGTCCAGCGGCGTCGCCATCTCGCCCAACCGCTGCTGCAGGGCCAGCCACGCCTCGACGCTCAGACCCATCCGCAGCGGAAAGCAGCCTTTTCCGGCGTGATACAGTTGCCACAGGCGGGTCAACCAGTCGACCGGCGCCATCAGGCGACCCCCTGACGCAGACGCGATGCCGCCAGGCTCTGTCGCCGCCGCTGCCACCAGGCGGGCAGCACCTCGGCGACCGACCGCCACGCGCCGTCCACCTGCGGCTCAATGCCCTGTCGCTCGAGCTGTTGCCATGGCGTATGGCCGATACGCACGCAGAACACCGCTTTCACGTCGGCGAGCAGCGCGAGGAGCGCCGCCAGTCTGGCCTCGTTCTCCTGCGGTTCGCACTCCCCCGCGCCGCGGCAATATTTCGGCGTAAAGCGCTCGCCTACCAGCACCATGCCGGCGGCCGACAGGCTGTAGATCGAGAAGCGGTCGGCATGGCCAAAATGACAATCAATCACCTCGCCGCGGCTGGAGGCTACCGCCACCAGACAGGCGTCATCCGCCTCCGACTCTCCCCGGGTGGCGAGGCTGGCATGAAGTTCGGCGCGTTGGTGGAGGATGGGCAGCCAGTCGGGGAGGCTGTCCGGGTCCGGAAGCTGGGTAAACTGCTGGCTGCGATCTTCGCCCAGCATGCCGATGGCGTCGGCGCGGCACTGGTGGCAGTGGGTCATCTGCGGCATCGCGGCCCCGCACTGGCTGCGGATCGCGGCGAGCATCCCGGCGTCTGGCTCTGGCTGGCCGTTGAGGCCAAAGACCGTGCCGTGCTCCGGTCTGGCAATCAGCGGCATAATATTGTGAATAAACGCGCCGCTTTCCCGCAAACAACGGCTGACCTCGGCCATGCCGCTGTCGTTGATCCCCGGGATCAGCACCGAGTTTATCTTGACCAGCACCCCGGCGTTGGTTAGCCTGCGGACCCCCTCCAGCTGGCGGGCTATCAGGATCTCCCCGGCTTCCCGCCCGCGGTAGCGTTCGCCGTCGAGCCACAGCCAGGCGTAGATTTGCCCGGCGATCTCGGCATCCAGAGTGTTGATGGTCACCGTAACGTGATCCACGCCGACCTCCAGCAGGCGATCCACCGCGTCGGGCAGCATCAGCCCGTTGGTCGACAGGCATAATTTCAGGTCCGGAAGCTGGTCGCGGACCAGCTCCAGGGTGCGGAAGGTGCGGGTCATATTGGCCAGCGGATCGCCGGGCCCGGCAATGCCAACCACCGACAGCTGCGGGATGGCCTGGGCCACCTGGCGCACTTTCAGCACCGCCTGCTCGGGGGTCAGCAGCGTCGAAGACACCCCGGGGCGGGATTCATTGCTGCAGTCGAATTTACGGTTGCAGTAGTTGCACTGCAGATTGCAGGCCGGGGCGACCGGGAGATGCATCCGGGCGAAACGGTGGTGCCCGCTGCGGGAGTAGCAGGGGTGCGCGGCGACCTTGTCGGCCACCCGCGGCGCTAGCGCGCTGGCGTCCGCCGACTGACAGGCGTTGCCGCCGGAAAAAGAAGAGCAGGAAGTCATGGTCGTACCTTCTTGGTTGGGCGATACCTTCCTGCTGCAAAGGGCATACCAGAGAGGTTTTTTTTATCTTTCTGAAAAGAAAGGTGTTATTCCGCATCCCTGCGGCAAAATATTGTCGTGTTCCCGCCGCACGGGCGACAATGTCCTGAACCTGACACCGCGGCCTACAGACGCGGCAGGGTGATATCCATGATCTGGATCCGGTAGGCGACCTGGCGCGGCGTCATCCCCAGCAGCCGCGCCGCCTTGGCCTGCACCCAGCCGGCTTTTTCCAGCGCGGCGATCAGCCGCTGGCGTTCATCCAGGCTGTTGTCCAGCCAGCTGTCTTCCGCTGGCCCGCTGGCGGGCAGGGCTTTGGCCGGACGTTCCTGGTGGGTGAAGAGGATCACGTCGCGATCGATCAGGCCGCTCTCGGACATCACCGCCGATCGTTCGAGGCAGTTCTCCAGTTCGCGGACGTTGCCCGGCCAGCTGTACTCCATCAGCAGGCGGATCGCCCCCTCGCTGATCCGCAGCGTGCGCCCCTGATGCTGGCCAATTTTGCGCACCAGAAAGTGCGCCAGCTCGGCGATGTCCTCCTGACGCTCGCGCAGCGGGGGCAGGGCGATGGGCATCACATTCAGGCGATAGTAAAGATCCTCGCGGAAGTGGCCCAGCCGGACCTCCTCCTCCAGGTGGCGGTTGGTGGCAGCGATGATGCGGACATTCACCCGCAGGGTCTCATCGCCGCCGACCCGCTCCATCTCCCCCTCCTGGAGGATGCGCAGCAGCTTAGCCTGGAATGAGGCGCTGCTTTCGCCAATCTCGTCGAGAAACAGGGTGCCACCATCCGCCAGCTCAAAACGCCCCTTACGCTGGCGCACCGCCCCGGTAAAGGCGCCTTTTTCATGGCCGAACAGTTCGCTTTCCAGCAGGTTGTCCGGCAGCGCCGCGCAGTTAAATTTGACGAAGGCGGCGCCAGCCCGCGGCGAATGGTGGTGGATGGCATTGGCGATCAGCTCCTTCCCGGTGCCGCTTTCGCCGCGCACCAGCACGGTGGTGTCCCAGCGCGAAACCTGGCGGATCACCTCCACGATCTGGCGCATCGCCGGGCTCTTGCCGACCATATTGTCAAGGCCCACCCCGCGCGACGACGAGCAGGCCGGCGGCCGTTCCACCTTCGGCGGCTGGCGGCCCGGCAGGGTGGCGGAGGCCGGGAGGATCATCAACCGGATGGTCTGGGCGATGAGGTTGGCGACGGTTTCGAGAAAGCGGGTGCAGGCCGGCAGCCGCTCTTCCTGGCGCGCCATCGGCTGGGCCGCCAGCACTCCCATGGGCCGGGCGTTGGGCCCCATCAGCGGCACGGCGATAAACGGCAGGTCATAATCGTAGAGGCTCAGACGGTCGAGAAAACGCTGATCGTCGGCGACCCGCGGCAGCACCAGCGACTGCCCCTGGGCCAGCACCGTCCCCACCAGCCCCTCGCCGGGACGATAGCGGATCTGCGCGCTGCCGGGGAGGGTCTGCTGCTCGGTTTGCTGCAGCGCTTCGATACTGAGGATCTCCTGCTCGCTGTCGTAAAGACAGATCATCCCGTGCTGCATAAAGGCATCGTTGTGCAATACGCTGAGCACCTCCTGTAGCGTTTTGCTGGCCTCGGTGGCGCGGCTCAGCACCACGCTTATCCGCTGCATGGCGGTGAACTGCTGAGAGAGGTCGAAGCGTCTGACGGTGGTGTCCGGGTCGGATTCGGGGATCATGCTTCACCTCCGTTCAGGGTGTTAAACAACGGGAAACGCAGGGTCAGGCAGGTGCCGCCCTGCGGCCGGGAAGCCAGCTCGATGGCCCCGCGATGGTGCGCCACCAGGGTCTGGATCAGCCGCAGCTCCATGCCTTTGCCCGGCGAATTCAGCGCGTCGGGGGAGTGGGCGTAGCGCACCTGCAGCAGCGGCACGTTGTCGGTCAGGTACAGCGCCAGCCAGCCGTCGTTTTCCTCGGCATAGAGCTGCATCGCCAGCGGGACGGAAGGCAGCTCGGCGGCGAGGGCCAGGGTGCGGTCGAGCCACAGGCTTAAGCACGCCAGCAGCTGAGTGCGCTGGCCAAAGCCGATCAGATGCGGTGAGGCCATGTCCAGCTGTAGCCCCTCGGGATCGAAGCGGGTGCGGTAGAGGGCGCACAGGTCGTCGAAAAAGGGCTGCAGCGGCCAGACGGCGGGGCTTTCGAGTTCCAGCGACGGGCGACAGCGCTGGAGCCGGGCCATCGCCTCTTCCCCTTCTCGCCAGGCGGCCTCCAGCGCCACGTTGCCGCTGCTCTCGCCGTTCAGCCGACGGGCCGCCGCCAGCATGTTAATCGGGCAGTTCAGCTGGATCAGCGCGGCGTCCAGCGACTCGCGGATCGCCGCCAGCAGCTTGCCGGCGGTCATTTGCTGCTTCAGCCGGTCGAGGCGGCCCTGCTCCTGCTGCTGGCGCTGCTGGGTACAGTCGGCGATCACCACCAGGCTTCGCGCCAGGGCGCTGTCGATAAAGTAGCGGCTGGCCTCTTCGCTGACGCCGGGCAGCGGCCAGCAGGTCACCGACAGCCAGCGCGCGGCCCCGCGGATAGCCACCGGCAGGATCTGTTCCACGCCGGGCGTCATTCGGCCAGGGGAGACCTGCAGCTCGGTGAGCAGCTCCCGGCCGCCGCAGTCGGCGCAGAAGGTTTTATAGGCGAGGTTGTCCATCACCACCCGATCCTGCTCGTCCACCACCACCACGGCGGCGGGAATATTATTCAGCACCGCCTCCATCAGGGTCATATGGTTGCGCAGCCGCTGCTCCAGGGTATAGCTGACGCTGATATCCCGCTGCATCGCCAGATAGTGCTCCAGTTCCCCCTGCGGACTGAGCACCGGAGTGATGTCAATCTCCACCAGGTACAGGCCGCCGTCACGCCGCTGGTTAATCAACTGGCCGCGCCACGGCTGACGCTGGAGCAGGGTGTGCCACATCTCCTGATAGATCTCGCGCGGCGTCTGGCTGCTGGCCAGCAGGCGCGGGTTCTGATTTAACAATTGCGCCAGCGAATAGCCGGTCTGGCGGCAAAACGCCGGGTTGGCGTAGATGATCCTGGCGCTGGCGTCGGTGAGGGAGATCGCCACCGAGGCCTGTTCCACCATGGTAAAAAACAGCCCCGGATGTTGTTGAGTCAGCGCGCCGGCGATGGCTTCCGGCGCGGCGTTATCGAGCATCATATTCAGGGTCATCGTAAACTCCTGTGTCGCAGTTATGACAAATTGTCCGACACCGTGCGCGGATCGCGGCGGGCTGAGCCGAACCCGTATAACCATGCAAACTGTGCGCCCTTATCGAAACGACCGAACGAAACATTGATCCGACAGGGGGAAAATCCGCTGATTTTTACCTTTAGGCCCGCCGGGGGCGCCTTTCGCGGGCGCTGCTGCGGCGGGAAGCGATCCTGATGGGGCAGGGATGGGCCGTCACGGTGCAGGGCAACCTGGCACAGCCTTCGCAATACCCCTGCGGTTATCCCTATTTCCGACACCATTCCGACAGGAGCGTACTATGGCCAACATTGGCATTTTCTTTGGCACCGATACCGGTAAAACCCGCAAAATCGCGAAAATGATCCACAAGCAATTAGGGGAGGCCGCCGCCGCCCCGGTCAATATTAACCGCGCCACGCTGGCGGACCTGCTGGCCTACCCGGCGCTGCTGCTGGGCACGCCGACGCTTGGCGACGGCCAGCTGCCGGGCCTTGAGGCCGGGGGCGAGAGCGAGTCGTGGGCGGAATTTCTTCAGACCCTCGGCGACGTCAGCCTGCAGGGGAAAACGGTGGCGCTGTTTGGCCTCGGCGATCAGCGCGGCTATCCCGATAACTTCGCCAGCGGGCTGCGGCCGCTGTACGACGCCCTGCGCGCCCGCGGGGCGACGATGATCGGCAGCTGGCCGAACGAGGGGTATGAGTTCAGCGCCTCATCGGCGCTGGAGGGGGAGCGGTTTGTCGGGCTGGTGCTGGACCAGGATAACCAGTTCGACGAAACCGAAACGCGCCTGGCTACTTGGCTTGAGGAGATTAAACCGCACCTGCTGTAAACGCTGGCGGGTGGCCTGTCGGCTACCCGCACAGCCCCGGCTGGCGCGCTAACATCTCAGCCAGCCACTGGCGCTGGTGGCGGCGCTGGCTCTGTTGACTAAGGTAATCGCGGGCGCTTTCCAGCGCCTGCTCAGGCGTCATCGGCGCGGCGGGGCGGATGGCTTCGCACCATACCAGGTGCCAGCCCAGCTCGCTGGCCACCGGCGCGCTCAGCGCGTTTTCCGTCAGCGCGAACAGGGCCTCCTCCAGCTGCGGATAAAGCAACCCCCGGCCGATCCACCCCAGCAGTCCGCCGTCGAGGGCGCTTGGACAGTGGGAGTGTCGCTGGGCCAGCGGCGCAAACGCCTCGCGGGAGGCCGCGATTTGCCCATGAAGCGCCTGGATGCGCGAGTAAACCGCCTGGTCGTCGCCATCGACGGTGAGCAGCAGATGGCGGGTCAACCGCTGTTCCGGGCGGATAAACTGCGCCTGATGCCGCAGATACCAGGCCTGCACCGTGGCGGGATCCGGCTGCGGCGCCTGGCTGGCAATCCCGGCGAAGGCGGTTTCCAGCCGGGCATGATGCAGGACGATCGCCGCCCGCTCCGGCGGCGTAAACCCGCCCTCATCCAGCCAGGCGCCCAGCGAAGCGGCGAGGCCTTCCCGTAGCGCGGCGGGGATCGCCTCCGCCGCAATCTGGCCGACCAGCGCCTGCTCCACGCTGGCCTGACGCTGCCAGGCCGCCTCGAAGGCCTCCCGGTCCGCCGCGGCGATGGCCGCCGGTTCGCAGTTCCAGCGGCTCTGCGCCAGCCGCCGCCGGCCAAATCGTTGCCATGGCTGCATTATTCTTCCTCCTCTGCCAGGGCCAGCGCGGTCACCGGCACCTGGAACCAGCGGCCGCCGAAGTCGACGATATAGCCGTCGCCGCGCTCGCCCCGATCGGTGGCTTCAATGCGCCCCTGCTGACCGACGTTGACCACCACTTCGCCCTGCAACGTCAGCGCCGTCTGGCAGGTGACGTTATCGCCATACTGCAGATTCCCCGCCAGCCAGGGCCGATCGCCGGCAATCAGCTCCTGTTCGCGGCAGCCGACAACCCGGTCACAGTCCGGGAAGTGGATCTGGTAGATGATCTGGTCCTGCAAGAACACCCCCCAGTCGCGGACATAGCCGATGCTGCCCCGGCGCACCAGCAGGGCGCCGGATGGCAGGCCCGCATAGGTGCCATCGTTGCGGATGGCGCGCACGACGCGGACCGCTTCGCTAAAGGTGAATGTGGGTCTCATGGCCTGTTCTCCTCGAACTGTTGCTGATAACTCTCCGCCAGCAGCCGGCGCGCCAGCAGCCAGTGCGCGCGCGGGTTCTCCTCCAGCTGGTTGAGCAGAGGCACTTCCGCCTTCAGCTTACGGTGAAAGGCGGCCAGCACCGGCAGGCTGCAATGGGCCAGACGCTCGGGCTGGAAGGGAACGGCGAAAAACTGAAAGAAGGCGTCGGCGGAGCGCAGGTCGTCTACGCCGGGGATCTGATAAAACCACTCCATGCTTACCCCCTGGCCTGCAGCGTTTCGGCGCCGCAGAGCGCGTGAAAGATTGCCGCCAGCTCATCATCCCGCGGGCTGCGTTTGCCGTTTTCGGCAAAGCGACGGAGCGCTGGCAGCAGCTGGTCAATCTGCGCTGATGTCAGGTGATAGCCCATCCGGTCGAAGACGCCGTTAACCGCCTGGCGACCAGAGTGTTTGCCCAGCACCAGCCGATAGCCGCGGCCCAGCAGGGCGGGGTCGATCGCCTGATAGCTCTCGCTGTCGCGCAGCAGCGCCGCGACGTGCACGCCGGACTCATGGGTAAAGACCAGCTCGCCCACCAGCGGTTGCTGGGGATCGACAGGGCGACGGGTGGCGAGGGCCACCTGTTCGCACAGCGCCGGCAGGGCGGTGAAACGCACCCCGGTCTCGACGCCCAGGCAGCGCTCCAGTCCGAGCGCCACCGTTTCCAGCGCCGCGTTGCCCGCCCGTTCGCCCAGGCCCAGCACGGTGGTGTTCACGCTGGTGGCCCCGGCGCGTACCGCCGCGAGGGTGTTGGCGGTGGCCAGCCCGAGATCGTTATGGGCGTGCATCTCAAGTTCGCCGGGCCAGACGTTACGCAGGGCGGCGATCTGCGCCGCGGTAGTGAACGGTTCGAGGATACCGACGGTATCGGCATAGCGCAGACGGGTGGCTCCCGCCTCCCGGGCCAGGCGGGCAATGTCCTGCAGCGTCGCGTCGCTGGCTCGCGAGGCGTCCTCACAGCCAATGCAGACCTTCAGGCCAAGGGTGTGGGCGAGGTGGATCAGGGCCGCCAGCCGCTCCAGCAGCAGCGGTAAGCTCTCGCGCAGTTTGTATTGCCGCAGCTTGTCGGAGGCGGGAATGGAGATATCCACCCAGTCCATGCCCAGCTCGGCGCTCTGGCGAATTTCGCCGGCCTGCATTCGGCACCAGGTCATCAGCGTGGCGCCCGGGAGCTGACGGCGCACCAGCCGGATACGGGCGCACTCCTCCTCGCCCATCGCCGGGGTGCCGACCTCCAGCGCCTCGATCCCCGCCGCGTACAGCGCCTCGGCGATGGCGATTTTTTCGCTGGCCTGGAAGGCCACGCCGGGACTCTGTTCGCCATCGCGCAGGGTGGTGTCATTGATCAGTATGCGTCCCATTTTCGTCTCTCCGTCTTAACCATAGACCGGCGTGAAGGCGCCATCCTGCAGGTGCGGCTGGCCGTTCCGCCAGTAGGGCGACAGGGCGCGCAGCCGGTCGATAATGGGCGGCAGGGCGGCGATGACGTAGTCGATCTCTTTTTCCCGGGTGTAGCGCGAGAGGGAGAAGCGAACGGTGCCGTGGGCCGCGGTGTAGGGGATATTCATCGCCCGCATGACGTGCGACGGCTCCAGCGAGCCGGAGGTGCAGGCGCTGCCGCTGGAGGCGGCGATCCCGGCCTGATTCATCAGCAGCAGGATCGCCTCGCCTTCAATGCACTCGAAGGCCAGATTAAGCGTGCCGGGCACCCGCGGCTGGCTGCCGCCCATCACCGTTACCGCCGGGATAGTGGCCTGGAGATGGTGTGCAAGGCGATCGCGCAGCTGGCTAATCTGCGCCATGCCCGGGAGATGGACCTGCGCCAGCTCGCTGGCGGCACCCATCCCGACAATGCCGCTGATATTTTCCGTACCGGCCCGCCGGCCATGCGCCTGGTGGCCGCCGCGCAGCAGCGGGCGAAACCGCGTTCCCCGCCGCAGCCAGAGGCAGCCCACCCCTTTGGGGCCGTGGAATTTATGCGCCGAGCAGGAGAGCATATCGATCCGCGTCTGGCTGAGCGCCATCGGGATTTTGCCCACCACCTGCACGGCGTCGCAGTGAAACAGCGCGCCCTGCTCATGGGCCAGCTCCGCCAGCTCGGGCACCGGGAACATGACGCCGGTTTCGTTATTGGCCCACATAATGCTGACCAGCGCCACGCGCGGGCTAAGCGCCGCCCGAAACTGCGCCATATCGAGGGCCCCCTGCCGATCCACGGCGATACGGTGGATCAGGTATCCCTGGCGCTCCAGCTGTTCGCACACCGCCAGGGTGGCGGGATGTTCGACCACGCTGGTGATGATCTCGCGCCGCTCCGGCATCAGGGCCACCGCCGAGGCGATGGCGGTGGTGGTGGCCTCGGTGGCGCAGGAGGTAAAGATGATCTCGCTGGGGTAGTCGGCTCCGAGCAGGGCGGCCACCTGTTGGTGCGCCCGTTCAAGGGCGGCCTGCGCCGGCAGACCAAAATCGTGTATCGACGAAGGGTTGCCGTAAAAGTCGGTCAAAAAGGGCATCATCGCGTCGAGAACCATCGGGTCGAGACGGGTGGTGGCGTTGTTATCGAGATAAACAGGTTTCATCGTATCCCCCTTGGGTTAGTTAACCGCGGCCGGGGCCGCCACCACGTCCATGTAACTTCCGGTACGCTCCATCAGCTTCTGCTGCAGCCAGGCGAGGGTCATGTCGGTCATCATGCAGCCGCTGCAGCTGCCGGAGAGGCTGACGGTCACCTGGCGCGGGGTGACGCTCACCAGCGTCATGTCGCCGCCGTCGGCCTGAATGTGCGGGCGCAGCTCGTTGATGGTATCGACCACGCTTTGCCAGTGCGCATCCTGGGTCGTCTCCGCCGGCAGGGGGGCGGGCGGCTGTTGGGCGAGGATCGCCGCCAGCGCCAGCTCAATTTTTTCATGGCAGGCGGTACAGCCCCCGCCGGCCTTGGTGTAGTTGATCACTTCCTCGAGGGTGGTCAGGCCGTTGTTCACCACGGCCCGGCGAATATGCCCTTCGTCGACGCCGAAGCATTTACAGATCAGCTTGCCCTCCTCATGCTCCTCCTCAAGGCTTTCGCCGCGAAAATGGGCGATGGCCGCACGCAGCGCCTCCTGGCCCATCACCGAGCAGTGCATTTTCTCCGGCGGCAGACCGTCGAGGTAGTCGGCGATCTGCTGGTTGGTGATCTGCCCGGCTTCGGTCAGGGTGTGGCCGAAAATCAGCTCCGTCAGCGCGGAAGAGGAGGCGATGGCGCTGCCGCAACCGAAGGTCTGGAAGCCGGCCTCCTCGATGATCTCGGTGTGCGGATCAACCCGCAGCATCAGGCGCAGCGCATCGCCGCAGCTTAATGAACCCACATCGCCCACCGCGTTGGCGTTGTCGACCACGCGCGCGTTGCGGGGATGAAAAAAATGGTCTTTCACTTTCTCGGAGTAGTTCCACATGCTGTCAGCTCCAGGGATGATGACGAAAACGCCGGGGCGCGGTGCACCGCAGACTGGCGGTGGTACTGTTCCCCAAGCAATTGCAGTACCAACGCATAAAAACCTTATTTATTAATTACCTGGCTGAATCAGCTCCCCCGACAGAGCCGACACTGTTGTGGCGTTTTGTGGGCTTTGTCACATAAACGACAGGCTCAGGGCTGCGGGTCGGGCTCCTCCCGCCATGTCTGCTCCTCCAGCAGGCGGTTAAAGCGCTGCGGGTCGCGTTGCCGCGCGCTGCGGCGCTGCGCTTTTTCATACCAGGAGAGCTGGATCTCCTGCAGTAAGCCGAGGATGGTGGTCTGGTCGGGAACCCGTTCGGCGCGGACGCCCACCTGCAGCAGCTGGCGAAAAACCGCCTCGCCAATCGCCACGCAGAACAGGGTGACGCAATCCTCCAGGGCGTGGACACGCTCGGCTATCTTCTCGGTCTGATGGCCGCTGACGACCGGGAACTCCACCACCCGCAGCAGGGTGACCCGATCCGCCTTGACGCCGTAGACCACCAGCCGCGGCGTGGCGCCAAAATGCTGATCGACGTGGCGGTAATCGGAGCTGGCGAAGGCGACTTTCATCGACCACTCGTCGGCGTGGACCATCTCAAACTGTCGGTTAATGGGCGGCATAAGCGTCTCCTGAAGCCGGCTGGGGGTCGGCGCCCTGGCGAAGCGGCGAGCGGTAGAGGGCGGTGTGGTGATGGCGGTCGCGCAGCAGATTGGCCAGCTCAAACAGCGTGTCGCGCATGCCGGCGTACCCCTGGCGGACCCGGCGAAACTCGCCGAGTCGGTCGAAGATGGGAAAGCCGACGCGGATCAGCGGCAGGGCAAACTGCTCCGCCAGATCGCGGGCGTGCGAGTTAGCCACCAGCAGATCGGCGGGTTGGTGGCTCAGCAGCTGCTGGAGATCCTCAAGATCCCCCGGCACCACCTGCTCGACCGGCAGCTGGCGCAGGCTGGGGTGGCTGGTGGGGGCAACCAGCGGGCCGGGCTGGATCCCCTGGCTGCGGGCGAAATCACACCATGCCGCCAGCAGGTCGCCCTCCGCGGCCATCGCCATGCGCTGGCCCTGCAGCCACATATGACAATCGATCATCGCATCCTGCAGCTGGCCGCGCTGGCGCTCAATCCAGGCCGGTACGCGGCGTCCGGACAGCTTCGCCAGCTGATGGATAAAGGTATCGCAGTGGTCGAGAGTCATCAGGTGCGGCAGGGCGATCACGTCCCCCCGGCTGCGCTGGCTCAGGAGGGATGCCGCCCGCTGCATTGACACGCCGATGGCGAAGCTGCCCAGACTCTGGCCCATCTGCGCAATCTGGCGCAGCGAGGCGCCGCCCTGGGTCAGGGGCGTAAAATCCCCCTGACCGAGGTGGCCATCCATCGACAGCGAGAGGTCCGGCAGGACCACCGGCTGCAGGCCAAAGGCCTCCACGCAGCGGCTCAGCCATTCGATATCCCCTGGCGAACAGAGATGGCTGACCAGCAGGTTGACCCGCCGGGGGCGCTGCCCCGGCCGCGGCGTCGGCGCCACCCACTGCTCGATGATGCTCTCGATCACCGCGCTGTAGCCGTTTTCCATAGAGCCAAAAAAATCCGGGGTGTTGACGGTGAGGATCGCCACCCCGTTATGGCGGGGATGCGCCTCGCGAAACTGGCGCACCACCCGGGCGATATCGCTGCCCTGCGCTTCCGCCAGACCGGTGCTGAGCAGCACGATGGCCTGCGGACTGTGGCGCTGGCAGAGGGTGTCGAGCGCGGTGAAGATATTGCCGTCGGCCCCCATGATCGTGGCGGTCGGATCCATGGCCGTCGACTGCAGCGGCACCGGGTCATGAAAATGCTGAATAAAGAAAACCTTGGCGAAGGCGCTGCAGCCCTGGGCGCCGTGGACCAGCGGGATGGCCTGGGCCAGCCCGAGGCTGGCGAGGATCGCCCCGAGCGGTTGCCCGGTTTTAATCGGGCTCACCGCCAGCGGTTTTTCGCTACGGATAAGGTCTGCCATGGTGTTCTCCTAGCGCCACGGGGCGCGGGCATGCGTTTGCGGCCAGACGGGGCTGGCGAGGGTCAGACAAAGCTGGCGGGCGAGGGTGATGATGCCCTGGTAGCCAGCGTAGGCGTGCTCCCGCTCCTGATTGATATCGAGAAACGGCAGCCGGGCTTTCCAGGCGGTGTACATATTGCGTCCGCCGGCGATCATCAGATCCGCCTGATAGCGGTACACCACGTCGAGCAGGGTGCGGGCGTTGCCCTCCTCAAGCATCACCGCCTCGTCGCCCATCAGCTCCCGGATCCGCTGTTTATCCTCCTCGGTGGATTTCCGCGTGCCGGTGGCCACCACGGTCATGCCGAGATCCTGCAGGGCCGAGACCACCGACCAGGATTTCACGCCGCCGGTGTAGAGCAGCACCTTGCGCCCGCGGAGCTGCTCGCGCCACGGCGCCAGCGCCTGCTCCGCCGCTCGCTCCTCGCGGGCGATCAGCGCCTCGGTGCGGCGGCACAGGTCGTCATCCCCCAGCAGCGCCGCCAGCTGGCGCAGGGCGTCGGAGGTGGCGCGGATCCCGTAGAAGCTGCCTTCAAACCACGGCGTGCCGTAGCGCAGCTCCAGCCCCCGGGCGACGTTGATCAGCGCCCGCGAGCAGACCAGCATATTGGCCTGCGCCCGGTGCAGGGTCTGGATCTCGGCAAAGCGGCCGTCGCCGGAGAGGCTGCCGAGGACGCGGATCCCCAGCTCGTCGAGCAGCGGCTGGACCTGCCAGAACTCGCCGGCGATATTGAATTCGCCAATCAGGCCGATATCGTGGCGCTGGGCCGGGGCAAAGGGCGTGTTGTCCGGCCACGGGGCGGGTTCGCGCTGGCCAATCACCTGCCTGAGCATCACATCGCCCGCCATCCGGTTGCCAAGATTTTTGCTGCCGTAGAAGCCGGCGGCGTCAATGGCGATGACCGGCACGCCGGTGGCGGTCTGCGCGGCCTGGCATACCGCCTCGATGTCATCGCCCTCCATCGCCGGTACGCAGGTGTTGTAGATAAAGACCGCCGCCGGATGATAGCGGTCGACGATGTGACGCACGGCGTGGAACAGGCGGCGTTCGCCGCGGCCCATAATCACATCCTGTTCGTTGAGATCGGTGGTAAAGCCGAGCCGGTTGAGGGCCGGGCCGGCGCTGATGCTGCCGCGGTTATCCCACGAGCTGCCCGCGCAGCCGATGGGGCCGTGCACCAGGTGCGCGACGTCGGCGATGGGCAGGAGCGTTATCTGCGCGCCGTCGAAGGCGCAGCCGCCGGCGGTGGCGCCGGGCTTAGGGGCGCTGCAGCCGGATTTTTGCTTCTGGTTGTGCTCGCAGGCGGATTCGTCCAGCAGCGCCAGAATTTCCTTTCCCTTCATAGTGACCTCGTTGACGGTGGGAGACCGGAGAGGTGATGCAATTCGCGCTCCAGGGAGAGGGGGATTGATTTTTAAGGAAAAAGGGTTGTGGGTTTTGCGACAAAGGCAACAATCGGACAAGGGGGGCATGATTTATCGCGCTGATAACTGGATTTACCGCGACAGTATTGCTGCAGACTGGTGAATGGCGGGAAAGGTCGATAAGGTGGACTATTCCGTTCACCGACCTTCCTCTCTATTTCATCGCGCCCTCTGCGGGTGAACGGCATGGGGGGCGTTTCGCCCGCCCCCCATGACCCCCCGCATGGCGCTGAAAATTGCCGCTGCGCGGTCCGCTCCACTCCGGCTTCATCTGGCGGAACGGGCGGACTCGACATCCCTGTCTCGACCGCCCTCTGGCCGCCGTCCTGGCGGCCAGTCCTGGATGCGCGCCTGCGTTCTCGCCAATTTTCCTGATGCGCCCAACCCCCCGCTGTCACTTTTGTCCCTGTCCTGCGGCGCTTGCCTTGCTGAAAGAAAGGATGTCCCTGCAGGGGTAAAAAAAGGCCCGCGGGGTCGGCGGGCAACAAGCACAACACAACGATTAAAAAACACGTTCCTCCAGAGGGTTATCCCGGTTGAGGCGCTTCGCCAGCCACGGCGGCAGCCGACCGGCCAGCATCGCGCTCACCGCGGCGCACTGAGCCTGAATCGTCGTGCCCGGCGGCGCTTTCATCGGATGGATCTGATGGCGGATCAACCTCGCGGCGGCAGGCCCGCCAATCTCCTGACAAAACAGCAGATGGCAATCCTCCAGTAGCCTGGCGCGCATCTCGCTGGCGTCAGACGCCGCCGAAGGGGAGGCATAGCGGCGCAGATCTGCCAGCCAGCCGCCCTGGTCATCGAAGGCATAGATAAAAAACAGCCGGTTCTGGCCAAAATGACCATTGATGGTCAGGCCATCCTGCGAGCAAAAAGCGACCCGCAGCTGCGGCGTTCGCTGAGGGTGGCGGGCGATGCGTAAATGGCCGGGCAGCGCCCCCTGAAGGCAGGCGATGACCCGCGCCCAGCGGGCCGGGGACATCACCGCCGTCGCCGAAGGAAAGCTGGCGGCCAGCTGGGGCTGCGTCAGGGTGGTTAAGCGTGCCGGGGTCAAGGTCTCGCCGCACTCCTGCGCCAGCCAGTCGACGACTTGCACCGGCTGCAGCTCCGGCAGCGTCTGGAACAGCGCCAGCAGACGCCAGAAAAGGGTATCGTTATCGGACATTTCCAGCTCCTTATAGCAGCGTGCTGCGGGTGGCGCGCAGGCTTATCGGGAAGACTGGTCGACCCGGCTGCGGATTGACGTAGTAGCGACGTCCCCCTTCAAGGGCAATCGCGCCGCCCCAGCGGTCGGTCTCGTCATGTTCGACCTGGAGCACCCGAGCCTCCAGATCCTGTTTGGCGATATAGGCATACAGCGCCTCGCCGCGCTCACGGAAAATCACGATGGGCATACTCCCTCCTGGCCCCGCCTGCGGCGGGGCGCCTGATGGTTAACGAACGAGGTCGAAGCTGTAATCGGTTTTGCCCAGCTGGCTGGTGTCGTGGTCCAGTTTTTCCAGCACGGCGTTCACCAGCGTCGTGACGATGTTCATCGCGCCTTCATAGCCCCAGGTGGTCTGGCGGTGCAGATGATGGCGGTCGAACAGCGGAAAGCCGAGACGGATCAGCGGCACTTCGAAGGCTTCGCCCTTCGCCAGAGTATCGCGCTGGATAAACTTGCCGTAGGAGTTACCGATCATAAAGTCCGGCTGGCGGGTGAACATCAGCGACCGGAAGTGCCACAGGTCGCAGTTGATGAACACTTCGCTGTCCTGGCCGTACGGCGAGGCATCGAGCATTTTCTTCATCGCTTTTTGCCAGCGTTTATTGGCGTTATGGCTGAGGATCACCGTCGGCTCGCAGCCCAGCTCCAGCAGGAAGCGCGTCAGGCCCATCACGAAATCCGGATCGCCATAGAGGCCGAATTTTTTGCCGTGCAGCCAGGTGTGGGAGTCCAGCATCATGTCCACCAGCCGGCCGCGCTCCAGGGTCAGGGCGTCGGCGATCGGTTTGCCGGTTAGCTGACTAACGGTCATGAGCAGCGCGTCGGTAGCGGCCAGACCCAACGGAACGGCCACCTCCGTCGCGGGCTGATTCCACATCTCCTGAACCACCTTTTTGCTTTTCACCAGCTGCCACGGCTGCAGCAGCAGGGTGTCAATGGCGTCCGGCGCGGTTTTGATCTCCTGCTGGCTGGTGCCGCCGGCGTACATCCGGTAATGGCCGTCGGCGGGGGTGTCGAGCACCTCGGATGGGTCGGAGAGCAGGCTGCACGGGACATCCATCTGCGCCATCATCCGCTTCAGCACGCGGAAGTTGCCGAGATAGGTCTCAAATCCGGTCACCAGATTGAGCTTTTGCTGTTTGCCCGGCTGCCCGGCGTAGTCAGCGGTAAAGGTCTTCGCGAACCCTTCGAACATATTGTCCCAGCCGGTGACATGGCTGCCGATAAAGCTGGGGGTATGGGCGTAAGGAATGGCGATGCTGTCGTCAACAAATCCCTCTTTTTTGGCGTTGGCGATAAACGCCTGCAGATCGTCGCCGATCACCTCGGCCATGCAGGTGGTGGAGACGGCGATAATCTCGGGTTTATACAACGCGCTGGCATTCTGCAGGCCCAGATTCATGTTGTTGTTGCCGCCGAACACCGCCGCGTCCTCGGTCATGGAGTCGGAGACGCAGGCCACCGGCTCTTTAAAATGGCGGTTAAAGTAGGTGCGAAAATAGGCGACGCAGCCCTGGGAACCGTGCACGTAGGGCAGGGTGCCGGCGAACCCCAGCGCGCAGAGTACGGCGCCGAGCGGCTGGCAGGCTTTGGCCGGGTCGACGGTCAGTGCCTCGCGCTGGAAGTTCAGCGCTTCATACTCGGCGGTGGTGGTCCAGGCAAACACCTCCTGTACACGCTGTGCGTCGTGCGCCTCTTCAAGGCTCTTTTTATTCTGGAACAGGGTCTGGTATTCATCCTGTTCAAACAGCGGATAACAGCTGTGAATTTTATCGATCGTTTGGCTCATGGTGTTCTCCTCCCGCGCCACAAATCGGTGGACTGACGGGACAGTGAAGGGGCAATCACGCAGACTTCAGCCACGGGGCAGTCAGTTCGTTCCACGCCGGATTGTTCAGGGTCATATCCATATCGCGGGCAAAGATGGCGAAGCCGTCATAGCCGTGATAGGGGCCGGAATAGTCCCAGGAGTGCATCTGGCGGAACGGCACCCCCATTTTCTGGAAGATATATTTCTCTTTGATCCCGGAGCCGATGAGGTCGGGCTTCAGCGCTTTGACGAAGGCCTCCAGCTCATAGCTGCTGGCATCGTCAAACAGCAGAGTGCCCTCTTTCAGGTCCGGCAGGGTGCGGTCGTAATCATCGTTATGGGCAAACTCGTAGCCGGCGGCGATGATCTCCATCCCGAGATCCTCATAGGCGCCGATGACGTGGCGCGGCCGCAGCCCCCCCATGTACAGCAGCACTTTGCGCCCCTCCAGCCGCGGGCGATATTTGGCGATGATGGCCGCCATCTGCCCCTCATATTTGGCGATCACCGCTTCCGCATTGGCGCGAATGGTGTCATCAAATTGATCGGCGATCTTGCGCAGTGATTCGGCGATTTTGGTCGGGCCGAAGAAGTTATATTCCATCCACGGGATCTGATGTTTCTCCTCCATATGGCGGGCGATATAGTTCATCGAGCGGTAGCAGTGGACGAGGTTGAGCTTAACGAACGGGGTGTTCTCCATCTCCACCAGGGTGCCGTCGCCGGACCACTGCGCCACTACCCGCAGCCCCATCTCTTCCAGCAGAATGCGCGAGGCCCAGGCGTCGCCGCCGATGTTGTAATCGCCAATGATGGCAACATCGTACGGGGTGCTGGCAAACGGCTGCCCTTCGCGATTGTTCAGCACCCAGTCGCGCACCACGTCGTTGGCGATATGGTGGCCCAGCGACTGCGATACGCCGCGAAAGCCTTCGCAGCGCACCGGGATCACCGGTTTATCCAGCGCCTTGCTGCTGGCGTTGGCCACGGCGCTGATGTCATCGCCGATGAGGCCCACCGGGCACTCCGACTGGATGGTGATCCCTTTGGTCAGCGGGAACAGCAGCTCCATCTCTTCAATCAGTTTGCTCAGCTTTTTATCGCCGCCGAAGACAATATCGCGCTCCTGAAAATCAGAGGTGAAGTTCAGGGTGCCGAAGCTGTCGACACCGCTGACGCCGGTATAGTAGTTGCGCCGTCCGGCGCGCGAGTACTGGCCGCAGCCGATGGGGCCGTGCGAGATATGGGCCATGTCTTTGATTGGCCCAAACACCACCCCTTTCGAGCCCGCATAGGCGCAGCCGCGCACGGTCATCACCCCGGGCTGCGATTTACGGTTCGAGATAATGCACTTGCCGACGCTCTCCATCTGCGGATCGCTGATCATCATGTGCTTTCTGCGCTCTTTGCGCGCGGTTTCGGGAAACACCTCCAGGACTTCCTGGATGAGCGCAAGGTTACGTTCGCCTGTTGCGTTGGTCATGGTGAGGATCCTGTACTCAGGCCGCGTTTTCTTCAGCGGCGGTTTTACCAATGATGCTGGTGTCTTCTTCTTCCATGATGCCGAACTCCATCAGCAGCGACTCCAGCTCGTCCATGGTGCAGGGGGTCGGCACCACTTTTTTGGTGTTATTGACGATCTTCTGCGCCAGTTGACGATATTCGTTGGCCTGCTGACAGGTCGGGTCGTACTCGATCACCGTCATCCGGCGGATCTCCGCGCGCTGCACAATGTTGTCGCGGGGAACGAAGTGGATCATCTGGGTGCCAAGCTTCTCCGCCAGGGCGATGATCAGCTCATCTTCGCGGTCGGTTTTACGCGAGTTACAGATCAGGCCGCCGAGGCGTACCTTGCCGGATTTGGCGTACTTCACGATCCCTTTGGAGATATTGTTGGCGGCATACATCGCCATCATCTCGCCGGAGCAGACGATGTAGATCTCCTGGGCTTTGTTTTCGCGGATCGGCATAGCGAAGCCGCCGCAGACCACATCGCCGAGGACGTCATAGAAGACGAAATCCAGATCTTCTTCATAGGCGCCTTCTTCTTCGAGGAAGTTGATGGCGGTGATCACCCCGCGTCCGGCACAGCCGACGCCTGGCTCCGGGCCGCCGGATTCGGCGCAACGGACATCGCCATAGCCGATTTGCAGCACGTCTTCGAGCTCCAGATCCTCGACCGAGCCCACTTCCGCCGCCATCTCCATAATGGTGTTCTGGGCTTTCGCATGGAGGATCAGACGGGTGGAGTCCGCCTTCGGATCGCAGCCGACGATCATCACTTTCTTACCCATCTCGGCGAGAGCCGCGACGAGATTCTGGGTGGTGGTGGATTTACCGATACCGCCTTTACCGTAGATAGCGCATTGACGCATGGTCATGGTGAGTTCTCCTGTTGTTGAGTGTTTGCCAGCAGAGAAGTGCAGGGAACATACCAGCTGTAATTTTTTATTTATGCGTTTGATAAGTAAGTATTTTTTGTAAACCGGCCGCGCAGGGGGCCTGCGCAAACGGCACAATAACGCCACCAAATGTGCGAAACAGAACAATTTCCCGCCACCGGCCCGGCGCGGCGCTTTGTCGCCTGTTCAACAGCTTGTCGCGCCCTGTGTCTTATTCCCCGCAATTGCGCCGGACGGATCTGCGCCTTTCTTCCCTTAACCTGTTGAATTAATAAGCGACAGGCGGTAATTCGCGAGCTGGCACAGGCTGTGCTTGAAGAGGAAACAGGGTTTGCCGCGGGCTGTCGCGGTAAAGAGAACGCTCACCTTCGAGGATTGAACGATGTCCGGAAACATGAAAACAATGGATGGCAACGCGGCGGCGGCCTGGATCTCCTACGCCTTTACCGACGTGGCGGCCATCTATCCCATCACCCCCTCCACGCCGATGGCGGAAAATGTCGATGAATGGGCCGCTAAGGGGAAAAAGAACCTTTTTGGTCGGCCGGTGCGCCTGATGGAGATGCAGTCTGAAGCCGGCGCCGCCGGGGCGGTGCACGGCGCGCTGCAGGCGGGGGCGCTTACCACTACCTACACCGCGTCGCAGGGGCTGCTGCTGATGATCCCCAATTTATACAAAATCGCCGGGGAGCTGCTGCCGGGCGTCTTTCACGTCAGCGCCCGGGCGCTGGCGACCAATTCGCTGAATATTTTTGGCGACCATCAGGACGTGATGGCGGTGCGCCAGACCGGCTGCGCCATGCTGGTGGAGAATAACGTTCAGCAGGTGATGGACCTGTCGGCGGTGGCGCATCTGGCGGCGATCGCCGGGCGGATACCGTTTATCAACTTCTTCGACGGCTTTCGTACTTCGCACGAAATACAGAAGATCGAGGTGCTGGCGTATGAGCAACTGGCGACGCTGCTGGACCGCCCGGCGCTGGAGCGCTTTCGTCGTCAGGCGCTGCACCCGGATCACCCGGTGATCCGCGGCACCGCGCAAAACCCGGATATCTACTTCCAGGAGCGGGAGGCCGGTAACCGCTTCTACCTCGCGCTGCCCGATCTGGTGGAAAGCTATATGGCGAAGATCACCGCGCTTACCGGGCGGGAATATCACCTGTTTAATTACCACGGCGCGCCGGACGCCGAGCGGGTGATTATCGCCATGGGCTCAGTGTGCGACACCGTCCAGGAGGTGGTGGAGACGCTCAATGCGGCGGGGGAGAAGGTGGGGCTGCTCAGCGTCCATCTCTATCGGCCGTTCTCGCTGGCGCACTTCTTCGCCCAACTGCCCGCCAGCGTGCAGCGCATTGCCGTCCTTGACCGCACCAAAGAGCCGGGGGCGCAGGCGGAACCGCTGTGCCTCGACGTCAAAAACGCCTTCTATCAGCGCGACGATGCGCCGCTGATCGTCGGCGGCCGCTACGCGCTCGGCGGTAAGGACGTGCTGCCCAACGATATCGCCGCGGTGTTTGATAACCTCAGGCAGCCGCTGCCGAAGGACGGCTTTACCCTGGGCATTGTCGATGATGTCACTTTTACCTCGCTGCCCGCCCGGCAGGAACCGCTGGCGGTCTCCCATGCCGGGATCACTGCCTGCAAATTCTGGGGCATGGGCTCGGATGGTACCGTCGGGGCGAACAAAAGCGCCATCAAGATCATCGGCGATAACACGCCGCTCTACGCTCAGGCCTACTTTTCCTACGACTCGAAAAAGTCCGGGGGGATCACCGTCTCACACCTGCGCTTTGGCGATCGGCCGATCACCTCGCCCTACCTGATCCACCGGGCCGATTTTATCGCCTGCTCTCAGCAATCCTATGTCGACCGCTACGACCTGCTGGAGGGGCTGAAGCCGGGGGGCACTTTTCTGCTCAACTGCAGCTGGTCCGAGGCGGAGCTGGAGCAGCACCTGCCGGTCAGCGTCCGGCGCTATCTGGCGCAGGAAAAGATCGACTTTTATACCCTCAACGCGGTGGACATCGCCCGCGAGCTGGGCCTCGGCGGGCGCTTTAACATGCTGATGCAGGCGGCGTTCTTTAAGCTGACGGCCATTATCGATCCGCAAACCGCGGCGGACTATCTCAAGCAGGCGGTGGAGAAAAGCTATGGCAGCAAAGGGGCGAGCGTCATTGAGATGAACCAGCGGGCTATCGAGCTGGGGATGGCGGCGCTGCGTCGGGTGACGGTTCCCGCCCACTGGGCGACCCTCGAGGCGCCGGCGCCGCAGGCGACAACCCTGATGCCGGACTTTATCCGCGATATTCTGCAGCCCATGAACCGCCAGCGCGGCGACCTGCTGCCGGTGAGCGCCTTCGCCGGGATGGAAGACGGCACCTTTCCCTCCGGCACCGCCGCCTGGGAGAAGCGCGGCATTGCCCTGGAGGTGCCGGTCTGGCAGCCCGACGGCTGCACCCAGTGTAACCAGTGCGCTTTCGTCTGCCCGCATGCGGCGATCCGCCCGGCGTTGCTGAGCGCTGAAGAGCAGGACGCGGCGCCCGCCGGGCTGCTGAGCAAACCGGCCCAGGGGGCCAAAGACTACCACTATCATCTGGCTATCTCGCCGCTGGACTGCTCCGGCTGCGGCAACTGTGTGGAGAGCTGCCCGTCGCGCGGCAAGGCGCTGCAGATGGTCTCCCTCGACAGCCAGCGCGCGATGGCCCCGGTCTGGGATTACGCCCTGGGGCTGGCGCCAAAAGACAACCCGTTTCGCAAAACGACGGTCAAAGGCAGCCAGTTCGAAACGCCGCTGCTGGAGTTTTCCGGCGCCTGCGCGGGCTGCGGCGAAACCCCTTATGCCCGGCTGATCACCCAGCTGTTTGGCGACCGGATGCTGATCGCCAACGCCACGGGCTGTTCTTCGATTTGGGGCGCCAGCGCGCCTTCAATGCCCTATACCACCAACCACCGCGGCCACGGGCCGGCCTGGGCAAACTCGCTGTTCGAGGATAACGCCGAGTTCGGGCTTGGCATGATGCTTGGCGGCCAGGCGATCCGCCAACAGATCGCCGAGGAGATGACCCGCGCCCTGGCCCTGCCGGTCAGCGACGCGCTTCACGCCGCGATGCGGCAGTGGCTGGCGCAGCAGGATGAGGGGGAGGGGACCCGCGAACGCGCGGACCGCCTCAGTGCGTTGCTGGCGGCGGAAAAAGAGGGGGTTCCGCTGCTTGAGCAGCTCTGGCAGAACCGTGACTATTTCGTCCGGCGTTCGCAGTGGATCTTCGGCGGCGATGGCTGGGCCTACGATATCGGCTTCGGCGGCCTCGATCATGTGCTGGCCAGCGGGGAAGACGTCAATATTCTGGTGTTTGATACCGAGGTCTACTCCAACACCGGCGGCCAGTCGTCCAAGTCGACCCCGGTGGCGGCGATCGCCAAATTTGCCGCGCAGGGGAAACGCACGCGGAAAAAAGATCTCGGCATGATGGCGATGAGCTACGGCAATGTTTACGTCGCCCAGATCGCCATGGGCGCCGATAAAGATCAGACCCTGCGGGCCATCGCCGAGGCCGAAGCCTGGCCGGGGCCGTCGCTGGTGATCGCCTACGCCGCCTGTATCAACCACGGTCTGAAAGCCGGGATGCGCTGCAGTCAGCGCGAGGCGAAGCAGGCGGTGGAGGCGGGATACTGGCACCTGTGGCGCTATCATCCGCAGCGCGAAGCCGAGGGCAAAACGCCGTTTATACTGGACTCCGAAGAGCCGGAAGAGAGCTTCCGCGACTTTTTGCTCGGCGAGGTGCGCTATGCCGCGCTGCACAAAACCACACCGGATCTGGCGGACGCCCTGTTCCGGCAAACGGAGGACGATGCCCGGGCCCGTTTCAGACAGTATCAGCGGCTGGCGGGGGAGGAGTAGGCTGTCGGTTAGCGATTCACGGCTGCTGCATCACGTTCAGCAGCGTATCCAGCAGGCCGGGAAAACGGGCGTCCAGATCTTCCCGGCGCAGCGAAATCATATTCTCCCGTCCCTGAGGCCGCTGCCAGATCACACCGCTGTCGCGCAGGACGCGCCAGTGGTGGGTCATGGTGGACTTGGCCACCTCTTGCTGACGCAGCGCGTTGCAGCTCTGCTCGCTGCCGTCGGCCAGCGTGCGGATGATCTCCAGTCGCAGCGGGTTGCCGAGCGCGGAAAGGACATTTTCCAGGCGAATTTGTTCTCGTTCGGGGTGATTGGCGATCATAATAATCCTGTGTCGGCGGTGGCGCGGCGCATGGCGGTCGCAGCCCGTATCGGCGGCTGGCGGCTACTATACCCAAACTCCAGGTCTGATGCCACGCGCGCCGCCGCAACCTGACCAATCATAATAATAGTCAAAATAGTTCGAATATACTCGTACAATTGTACTATCATAAGCGGCAGTGAAATGAACTGCGGATCATTCCGACCGCAGACTGACAGTCAAAACGACTAAGGACGCATCATGCCCCGACCCATCCCCCTCGAACGTTATCGCAACATCGGTATCTCCGCGCATATCGATGCCGGTAAAACCACCACCACCGAGCGCATCCTGTTTTACACCGGGATGAGCCATAAGCTGGGTGAAGTACACGATGGCGCGGCAACCACCGACTGGATGGCCCAGGAGCAGGAGCGCGGGATCACTATTACCTCGGCGGCGGTGAGCTGCTTCTGGCCGGGTATGGACCGCAGCTTCGAGCCGCACCGGATCAATATCATCGACACCCCGGGGCACGTGGATTTCACCATTGAGGTGGAACGTTCCATGCGCGTGCTCGACGGCGCAGTGATGGTGTATGACTCCGTCGGCGGAGTGCAGCCCCAGTCGGAGACCGTCTGGCGCCAGGCGAATAAATACCATGTCCCGCGGCTGGCCTTCGTCAACAAGATGGACCGCCCCGGGGCGGATTTCTTCCGCGTGGTGCAGATGATGATCGACCGCCTGAAGGCCAACCCGGTGCCGATTGTCATCCCCATTGGCGCCGAAGAGCATTTCACCGGCGTCGTCGACCTGGTGAAAATGCGTGCCATCCTGTGGGATGACGCCACTCAGGGCATGACCTTCAGCTACGGGCCGGTCCCTGACGATCTGCTGGCGACTGCCCGCGAGTGGCGGGAGAAAATGGTCTCGGCGGCGGCGGAGGCCAGCGACGCGCTGATGGACAAATACCTCGAAACCGGCGAGCTGGACGAGGCGGAGATCGTCGCCGGTCTGCGCCAGCGCACGGTGAAGGGTGAAATCCAGGCGGTGCTCTGCGGGAGCGCCTTTAAAAACAAAGGCGTGCAGCGCATGCTCGACGCGGTGGTGGAGCTGATGCCGTCGCCGCTGGATATTCCGGCGATACAGGGCGTGGATGAGAAAGGCCAGCCGGCGGAACGCCATCCGAGCGACGAAGAGCCGCTGTCGGCGCTGGCGTTCAAACTGATGACCGACCCCTACGTCGGCCAGCTGACCTTTATCCGCGTCTACTCCGGGACGCTGAAGAAAGGCGATGCGGTGTGGAACTCGGTGAAGGGCAAGAAAGAGCGCATCGGGCGTATCGTGCTGATGCAGGCCAACGATCGCCATGAAGTTGACGAACTGCACGCCGGGGATATCGCGGCCTGCGTTGGGCTGAAGGATGTGACCACCGGTGATACGCTATGCGATCCGGATGCGATTATTACCCTTGAGCGCATGGAGTTTCCGGAGCCGGTGATTTCGCTGGCGATTGAGCCGAAGACCAAAGCGGACCAGGAAAAAATGGGCATCGCGCTGCAGCGGCTGGCGGCGGAAGATCCGTCGTTCCGTCTGCATACCGATGAAGAGTCCGGCCAGACGATTATCTCCGGCATGGGCGAGCTGCATCTGGAGATCATTGTCGACCGGATGAAGCGCGAGTTTGGCGTTGAGGCCAACATTGGTCGTCCGCAGGTCACCTACCGCGAAACCCTGCGCAAGAAAGTGACGGACGTGGAAGGCAAATTTGTGCGCCAGTCCGGCGGTAAAGGACAGTACGGGCACGTCGTGCTGACCCTGGAGCCGCTGGAGCCGGGCAGCGGTTTCGTCTTCGAGGACGCCACCAAAGGCGGGGTAGTGCCGCGCGAGTACATCCCTTCCGTGGAGAAAGGGCTGCGCGAAGCGATGGGCACCGGCGTGCTGGCGGGCTATCCGGTGGTTGACGTGAAAGCGACCCTGACCTTCGGGTCGTACCACGACGTGGACTCCTCGGAAATGGCGTTCCGCATGGCGGCGATCTTCGGCTTCCGGGAAGGGGCGCGCAAAGCGGACCCGGTGATCCTTGAGCCGGTGATGCACGTGGAGGTGGAGACGCCGGAAGAGTACGCCGGGAATATCATGGGCGATCTCTCTTCCCGTCGCGGGATGGTGCAGGGGATGGAAGAGCGCTTCGGCAGCCAGATCATCCGCGCCGATGTGCCGCTGGCGGAGATGTTTGGTTATTCCACCACGCTGCGCTCGATGTCTCAGGGACGAGCAACCTACAGCATGGAGTTCCACCACTACGCGGAAGCGCCGCGCAACGTAGCGGATGAAATCATCGCCAGCCGTGCGAAAAGTTAAGCCAGTCATCCCGGGTAGCGGCTAGCGCCTTACCCGGGCTACTCTGGTACCAGCGTCCAGGCCCGGTAAGGCGAAGCCGCCACCGGGCAAAAAGGTAAGCACGAACTGGGGAGGCAATGCCCGGCGGCGCTGCGCTTGCGCGGGCCTACGGTCAGGCGTCCTCCCCGGTCATCGTTTGTAGCCCGGGTAAGGCGTTAGCCGCAACCCGGGCATATCTGCCAATCAGACGATATCCTGAGCGTACTGCCACAACGCCTTCAGCTGCGCCAGCTTCTCTTTATCATCCGCATACTGCTGATACAGCATCTGCAGCTCATCGGCATAGGCCTGCAAAAACTCAGGCGTAAATACCTGACGACGGTGCTCTAACCAGCGCTGCTGCTCATGTTCATCGAGCGTGCCGGGGAAGTTGCGCGCCCGGTAGTTAAACAGCAGGCGTTCGATGCGCTTGTCGGCGAAGGTGATATCCAGCGCCGGCAGATTGCGCGGTTCGGTTTCCAGCACGATTTTCATCGCCGCGCGGTCGGCATCGCTAAAGAACCCATTGTAAAGCTGGGCGTCGACGTTTTCGGACGGCACGAACGGCTCGGCTTCGGCATACACCGCCACCACTTTCTCCCGCACCTGCGGATTCGCCCGCAGCAGCTGGGCATTCTCCAGACAGCGTTGAATGGAGATCCCCAGCCGGTCGGCATCCTGCGGGCGCAGGGTATTGGCCTGGGCCAGCACCGGACATTTGTTCAAATGCACCAGCTTAATCGGCGCCGCCGGAAGATCGCCAAGCTCGGCGCGCGGGGTGTAAAGCCGCTCGCGCAGGGCGTCGGCATCCAGTTCCAGCAGCGGCGCCATATCCCCCGCCAGATCGACCATGATCACCGCATTGCGGTTTTCCGGATGCCAGGCCAGGGGCGCCACCAGGCTGGTGTTGCCGCGCGCGGCGCCGAACATGCCGGAGACATGCACCAGCGGCTTCATCTGCGGCACGTCGATGAGCGTCGCCAGCTTGCGCTTATTGCGGTGGCTGTAGAGATAGTCAAACAGCCGCGGCTGCCGGTTTTTCACCAGCTTCGCCATGGCGATGGTGGCGTAAACGTCGGCCATCGCGTCATGGGCGTTCTGGTGTTCAATACCGTTGGCGACGGTCAGATGTTCAAGCCGGAAGCTAGGCAGACCCTCGTCATTCTCCGGCCAGGCGATCCCTTCCGGACGCAGGGCATAGCAGGCGCGCATCACGTCGAGCAGATCCCAGCGCGAGTTATCGTGCTGCCAGCTCCAGGCATAAGGGTCATAGAAGTTGCGATAGAAGATATTCCGCGTCACTTCGTCGTCAAAGCGCACGTTGTTATAGCCGACGATGCAGGTCTGCGGCACCGTGAACAGATCGTGGATGCGGCGGGCAAACGCGGCCTCGTTATCCCCTTTGGC
This sequence comes from Klebsiella sp. PCX, assembly GCF_021869705.1. Classification (NCBI taxonomy): domain Bacteria; kingdom Pseudomonadati; phylum Pseudomonadota; class Gammaproteobacteria; order Enterobacterales; family Enterobacteriaceae; genus Klebsiella; species Klebsiella sp. PCX. The sequence continues at coordinate 3,377,938 of NZ_CP091527.1, read as the reverse complement.
CAGCGCTTCCTGCGGGGTGATCCCGGTGATCATCACCGCCTGCGGCTGCGGCAGATAATCGTCAGCGGGCTTGCAGTAAAACACCTCGGGCTCGCCGAGCACGTTTAACTCCGCGTCGGTGCGGATGGCGGCGAACTGCGCCGGCCGGTCGAGGGAAGGGCTGGTGCCGAAGGTTTCATAATCGTGGAATAAAAATCCGGGCTGGTTGACGCTATCTTGCATAGTCTGTTCATTATCCGTGGTGGCGTGCGACCGGTATGGTAAACGATTTGCCCGGTCATCAGAAGGGTAACGGCAAGCAACTTCCTCTGCTGTGTCATATTTTCTTGCAATTAAACCCTGATATGAAACGCGAAGTTCCGTAAAAAGGACGGCGGATCTGTAAATCTAGAGGATATGCCGTTGAAAGGCCGTTTGTTTATTGCTGTATCTTTGCTCGCTTCGAGCGTTTCCTGCGCATTTGCCGTCGACTTACCTGCTACGGTCGCGCCGCCTTCCATTCAGGCTGGCTCCTGGGTGCTGATGGATTACACCACCGGTCAGGTGCTGACCGCGGGTAACGAACATCAGCTGCGTAATCCTGCCAGCCTGACCAAACTGATGACCGGCTACGTGGTCGATCGTGCCATCGACAGCCATCGTATCACCTTTGACGATATCGTCACCGTAGGTAAAGACGCCTGGGCGAAGGGCAACCCGGTGTTCGACGGGTCATCCCTGATGTTCTTAAAGCCAGGGGACCGCGTCAGCGTCCGCGACCTCAGCCGTGGGCTGATTGTCGACTCCGGCAACGACGCCTGCGTCGCGCTGGCCGACTATGTCGCCGGCGGTCAGCCGCAGTTTGTCGCCCTGATGAATCAGTATGTCGAAAAACTGCATCTGCAGGACACCCATTTCGAAACCGTCCACGGCCTCGATGCCCCGGGCCAGCACAGTTCGGCCTATGACCTGGCGGTGCTGTCGCGGGCGATTATCCATGGCGAGCCTGACGTCTACCACATGTACAGCCAGAAAAGCCTGACGTGGAACGGCATTACTCAGCAAAACCGTAACGGTCTGCTGTGGGATAAAACCATGAACGTCGATGGCCTGAAAACCGGCCACACATCGGGCGCCGGGTTCAACCTGATCGCCTCGGCGGTGGACGGTCAGCGCCGGCTGATCGCCGTGGTGATGGGGGCCGACAGCCCGAAAGGCCGCGAGCAGCAGGCCGCTAAACTGCTGCACTGGGGGCAGCAGAACTTCGACACCGTGCAGGTGCTGCAGAAGGGGCAGAAGGTCGGCACTGAGCGCATCTGGTACGGCGATAAAGAGCAGATTAAGCTCGGCACCGATCAAGATTTCTGGTTAGCGCTGCCGAAGGCGGAAGTATCGCGGATTAAGGCGAAATATGTGCTGGATAAAAAGGATCTGGAGGCGCCGATCGCCGCCAACCAGCGGGTCGGCGAGATTTCGCTGTATGACGGCGACAAGGTCGTGGGCCACTATCCGCTGGTCACCCTCGAAAGCATTAATAAAGGCGGGGTATTCTCGCGAATGAGCGATTACCTGCACCACGAGCTGTAACCATGATAACCGCCTCTTTGCAGGCGGTTTTTTTTCGGCTACCGCCCGGCAGACGCGGCGACAAAATCGCCGTTTTTTTCATCAGCCGCAATGGCGACTCTGTGAATTCGCGCACATACTGAGGGGGGATCTCCTGCTAGATTAACTGTACATTTATACAGTAATATATTCACGAAGGAGGCAAGATGAACTACAGCGTCACCACCCTCGGCAAGAAAACCATTGCCGGTTTCCATCTGGTCGGGCCCTGGGATCAAACCGTCAAGCAGGGGTTTGAGCAACTGATGATGTGGGTTGAGAACCATCAGGTGCCCGCCCGCGAGTGGCTTGCCGTCTACTACGATAACCCGGAGGACGTGCCAGCGGAAAAACTACGCTGCGCCACCGTGGTCGCCGTTGACGAGGATTACGTCATTCCCGCCAACAGCGAAGGGGTGATACTGGCGGCGATTGCCGGCGGGGATTACGCCTGCGCCCGCGCGCGAGTGGTGGATTACGATTTTGCTACCCCGTGGATGCAGTTTTTCGACAGTCTGCTGCAGAGCACAACGCATCGCGTGGCCCCCAGGCCCTGTTTTGAGATCTATCTCAACGATGGCAACCATGACGGCTACTGGGATATCGACATGTATGTCCCCGTTGAGCGCGTTGCGTCGTAGCGGTTTACCCCTGTTCCGGACAAGGATTTTTACATTCCCGGCATGCTCCGGGCGAAAAAGCAGTTACAATTGGCCTTTTCGTTTTGCCGGAGAGGGTTGTGCGCGCTGATAAATCACTCAAGCCATTTGAGATCCGCTTGTATCGCCATTATCGGGTGGTGCATGGTGTGCGGATTGCGCTGGCCTTTGTGCTCACCTTTTTGCTGGTGCGGCTGCTGAACGTGCCCGAGGGGACCTGGCCTCTTATTACCCTGGTGGTGGTGATGGGGCCGATCTCCTTCTGGGGCAACGTCGTGCCGCGGGCGTTTCAGCGCATCGGCGGCACGATCCTCGGCTCGGCGCTGGGGCTGGTGGCGCTGAAGCTTGAGCTTATCTCCCTGCCGCTGATGGTCCTCTGGTGCGCGGCGGCAATGTTCCTCTGCGGCTGGCTGGCGCTGGGCAAGAAACCCTATCAGGCGCTGCTGATCGGCATTACCCTGTCGGTGGTGGTCGGGGCGCCGCCCGGCGATATGCATACCGCGCTGTGGCGAAGCGGCGACGTGATCTTCGGCTCGCTGCTGGCAATGTTGTTTACCGGTATCTGGCCGCAGCGGGCGTTTATCCACTGGCGTATCCAGATGGCCAGCTACGTCACCAACTTCAACCGCCTCTACCAGGCCGGCTTCTCGCCAAATCTGGTGGATCGGCCGCGGCTGGAAAAACATCTTCAGCAGGCGCTCAACGACGTCGTCAAAATGCGCGGGCTGATCACTCCCGCCAGCAAAGAGACGCATATCCAGAAGGCGATCTTCGAGGCTATCCAGACCGTCAGCCGCAACCTCGTGTGCATGCTGGAGCTGCAGATCAACGCCTGGTGGGCAACCCGTCCGGGTCACTTCGTGATGCTCAATGCGCACACCCTGCGCGAGACGCAGCAGATGACCCAGCAGACGCTGTTGGCCATCGCCCACGCGCTGTACGAAGGAAACCCTCAGCCTGTGCGCGCCAACAATGAAAAGCTGAATGAGATTGTCCTCGAACTGCGCCAGCTGATGAAAGAGCAGGGGGACGACAGCCTGGCGGAAACCCCGATCCATGGCTATGTTTGGCTCTCTATTGAACTGGCACGCCAGCTGGAGCTGCTGTCGCATCTGATCTGCCGCGCATTGCGCAAATAAGCACCAGATGCGCCGGGTAACTGCATGGGTTGTTTCGATTCAGCAGCGTTTAGGGTTATGATAAACGCAAAGGAAAAAACATTGTCATCAGCGACTGCTAGCAGTTATGTTAGCCCTATAACGCAGTCGCTTTACGAATCCGAATCTCAATTATTAGGGGTGTAAAAATGGAAACAACTAAGCCTTCTTTCCAGGACGTACTGGAGTTTGTTCGTCTGTACCGTCGTAAGAACAAACTGCAGCGTGAAATTCAGGACGTTGAGAAAAAGATCCGTGATAACCAGAAGCGCGTTCTGCTGCTGGACAACCTCAGCGACTACATCAAGCCGGGCATGAGCGTGGAAGCCATCCAGGGCATCATCGCCAGCATGAAGAGCGATTACGAAGACCGCGTTGACGACTACATCATCAAGAATGCCGAGCTGTCCAAAGAGCGTCGTGACATCTCCAAAAAACTGAAAGTGATGGGCGAAGCCAAAGTCGAAGGCTAATGCCTGCTGTCCGGCGGCGGTCAGCGTCGCCGGACTGTTCAGCACTACCATCTCCTGTCTCTTTTTCTGCGAAAACTTTGTCCCGGCAACTGCCTCTCCTCACCGACTCTTTGCTATACTGCCCCGCGAAAACGTATTGATATCGGAAAGGTTTCTCTCATCCTGGCCGGGCATCTGACGCAGCGGCGTCAGGGCGATATCTCAACACCTCTCACCTCTCCGACGATCGATTCGCCAGAAGACAAACTCAGGTGCTGACCGGGCGCGACAGAACTCTTCCGCTGCTTTCGCCGACAGGAGTCAACCCCACGTGATTAAGTCATTCTTTGCTGCACTCTCGTTTATCAGCCGTCTGCCGGTCCCGGCGCGGTTATCCCAGGGCCTGGAGATCGAACAGTACCAGCGCAGTATCGTTACCTTCCCGCTGGTCGGTTTACTGCTCGGCGCCATCGCCGGCGCGGTGGTGTACCTCCTGCAGCCATGGTGCGGCGTCCCGCTGGCGGCGCTGTTCGGCGCGCTGGCGCTGGCGCTGCTCACCGGCGGATTTCACCTTGACGGGCTGGCCGATACCTGCGACGGCATCTTCTCCGCCCGCACCCGCGATCGGATGCTGGAGATCATGCGCGACAGCCGGCTGGGGACCCACGGCGGGCTGGCGCTGATTTTTGTGCTGGTGGCCAAGGTGCTGGTGGTCGGCGAACTGCTGCTGCGCGATGTCAACCCCATCGCAGCGCTGGCGGCGGCCTGCGCCGTCGGTCGCGGGATGGCGGTACTGCTGATGTATCGCCATCGCTATGCGCGGGAAAAAGGGTTGGGCAATCTGTTTATTGGCAAGATTAGCCTGCAGCAGACGCTAACGACGTTGGCGATAGCGATCGCGCTGGCCACCGCCCTGCTGGGGCTGCAGGGGCTGCGCGCCGCGCTGATCGCCCTGGTGCTGATCGGGGGGCTGGGGTGGGCGCTGAAGCGCACCCTCGGCGGGCAGACCGGGGATACCCTCGGAGCGGCGATCGAGCTGGGCGAAGTATGCTTTTTACTGGCGCTACTGTAAGGCCTGGCATCCACGGTGAGGAACAGAATGGAAACACTTTCGGCGTTACTGGCTGCCATTCCGCAGCCCGATGTGGCGGGCATGGCGCGCGCGCAGCAGCATATTGATGGCCTGTTAAAGCCGCCCGGCAGCCTTGGCCGTCTGGAGAGCCTGGCGGTGCAGCTGGCCGGTCTGCCGGGGCTGCAGGGGCAGCTGGCGCTGAGCGATAAAGCCATCGTGGTCATGTGCGCCGACCATGGCGTCTGGCATGAAGGCGTGACCCCTTCGCCGCAGGCGGTGACGGCCATTCATGCCGGCAATATGGTGCGGGGCAACACCGGGGTCTGCGTGCTGGCGGCGCAGGCAGGGGTGAGAGTGGAGGTGGTGGATGTCGGCATCGACGCCGAGCCGCTTCCGGGCCTGATCAACCTCAAGGTGGCCCGCGGTAGCGGGAATATCGGCCGGGCGGCGGCGATGAGCCGTCAGCAGGCGGAGACGGTGCTGCTGGCCAGCATGCGTTTCACCCGCCAGCTTGCCGCCGACGGAGTGAAAGTCTTTGGCGTGGGAGAGCTGGGGATGGCCAATACCACTCCGGCGGCAGCGACGATCAGCGTCCTGACCGGCAGCGACCCCGACGCGGTGGTGGGCTGCGGGGCTAATCTGCCGCTGGCGCAGCGGGGCCATAAGGTGGCGGTGGTGCGCCAGGCGATCGCTCATAACCAGCCGAACCCGGCGGACGGGCTGGACGTGCTGGCGAAGGTGGGCGGTTTTGATCTGGTGGGTATGACCGGGGTGATCCTCGGGGCGGCCTCCTGCGGCCTGCCGGTGGTGCTGGATGGCTTCCTCTCCTACGCTTCGGCTCTGGCGGCCTGCCGCATGGCCCCGGCGGCGCATCCGTATCTTATCCCTTCGCACCTGTCGGCGGAGAAAGGGGCGCGGATCGCCCTCGACGCGCTGGGTCTGCGCCCGTATCTCGATATGGACATGCGCCTGGGGGAGGGCAGCGGCGCGGCGCTGGCCATGCACCTGCTGGATGCCGCCAGCGCGATGTACCACCAGATGGGGACCCTGGCGCAGAGCAACATTGTGCTGCCCGATAGCGCGCCAGCGTCCTGATGATAAAGCGCATCGTCTCGAGGATGGGGGACGGTGCGCCGGGTTTACAGCGCCTGCTGCCAGACCGCCTGCGGCAGCAGGTAAACCTGCGCCGGGGCGCGCATACCGTCGCTGACAATATGGCCGATACCGCTGGCCATCACCGCCAGGGTGACGTCAAAGGCGTTCAGGCTGTCGCCGAAGCCGGCGGTCAGGTTGAGCATCGAGCCATTGGCCATCAGGTAGACGGTTTTGTCAGCCATGCGGTAGGCGTTGATATACGGCATCACCTCTTCCTGAGGGTACTGGCGCAGGTATTCGCCATCGATCTCTTCCGCCACGTGGCCGACGTTAAGGATAAACACTCCCGCTTTCGCCCGGTCCAGAGCCTGGCGATTAACCACGTTTTTACCGCCGGTCGCCGTGGCGACCACGTCCGCCGAGGCGATAGCCTCCTGGAGATCGACCACGTGCCAGCCGTCATAGGCCGCCTGCAGTCGACGGGCAGGATCGATCTCCGCCACCATCACCTGGCCGCCAAAAGCTTTTGCCGCCGCCGCGACGCCCTGGCCAACCAGGCCGTAGCCGATGACCAGCACTTTTTTCTCATGCAGGGTGAGATGAGTGGTCTGGAAGAAGGTATGCCAGGCGGTGAGTCCGACCATATGGCGGTTATGCAGCCCCTCTTTGACCGGCAGATCGTCCCAGTTAAAGATCGGATAGCCGGGCTGAATATCCCCCAGCCGATTGACGCCGGAGCCGGTGGCTTCCAGACCCGCCACGATGTTGCCGAACTCGCCGCGCTGGTGGAGGAGGGTGGTGATATCGGCTCCCATTTCGCACAGGTGAGTCGGCTGCCAGGCGATCGCTTTTTCCCATGACTGTTGCCAGTCGGCATCGCTCATATTGCGCCAGGCGCAGGCCTCGGCGCCACGCTCCACCAGCCAGGCCACCACGTCGTCCTGCACGGTGGTGGGGTTACAGGTGGTTAAAAAGACCTGAGCGCCCTTGTCGAGGATCCCCTGCACCAGCGGGATCATTTTCATGTCGAGGTGCATACAGCAGGCCAGGCGGACGCCGCTGAGGTCGGGCAGGGCGGCGACCTGGCGCAGGGTACGCGGCATATTCTGGCTGGCCCATGCCACTTCTTTCGCTAAAGAGATTTTATTATTCACTGGGTTATGACCTTCAGTTCGCAAAGGGGTATCCCCCTGACAGAAAAGGGATTCTATCAGTCCGGGCGAGAATTCACAGCCCTGTGCCGCCTGGAAATCGCCGCCCGTGCAATCCCCTGCGAAATACAGGGTTGTTAATGAAAGGTTAAAAAAAGAAAATAAAATATAAGTTATTCCTATGATCTGAGCGATAAAGCGATGTTGAGTGTCATTCCCGCGGGCCTGTTTTCACGGCTGCGGATTTTCCTTGGGCGGTTGAAGCCGCATGCGCTGCCGGTGGCTCGACGGCATATTGTGCTGGGATCCATCGGCGCCGGCACCGGCCTGGCGGTGACCAGCATGTTCAGCCACTGGCTGCTGGGCGAAGTTAACCTGTGGTTTATTGCCCCCATGGGCGCCTCGGCGGTACTCCTGTTTGGCGTGCCGAGCAGTCCGCTGGCGCAGCCGTGGTCGATTGTCGGCGGCAATGTGCTGTCGGCGCTGATCGGCGTCACGGTGGGTATGCTGGTGCCCGACCCGGCGCTGGCCTGCGGGCTGGCGGCGGCGCTGGCCATCGCCGGAATGTATTTTCTGCGCTGCCTGCATCCTCCCGGCGGCGCGGTGGCCCTGACGGCGATCCTCGGCGGCGCCGGGGTGCACAGCGAAGGCTATCACTTTGTGCTGACGCCGGTGCTGCTCAACTCCCTGATGCTGGCGCTGCTGGCCATCGTGTTTAACAATCTGGTTGGCCGCCGCTACCCCCATCCGCTGGCGGCAGAGGAGGTCAAATCCCGGACGGTGCCGCTGGGCATTTCGGTTACCCGGGAAGATATTCACGCCGCGCTGCTGGAAGGACAGTTCCTCGATATTGACGAAGACGATGTCCAGGAACTGCTGGAAAATATCGAACAGCAGGCGTGCCAGCGCATCGCGGCGGCTGGCCGCCGCTGACAGCGCTCTCCCGGCCGCGGGTTAAAGATCGCCGGTAAGATACTGGGCGACCCCGCGGCCAAAGCTCCAGTCGCCTTTCTGGTTGCTGATAATCGACACCATCAGATCATCGCCGCTCAGGCCGCAGTGTTCCGCCAGCTCCTCCTGCAATATGGCGAAGAAGCGCTGCTTCTGCGCGTCGCTGCGCGGGCTGGTATAGACCCGCACCACCACCAGATCCCGCGTGCGGGTCAGTCCGAGACCGGTATCTTCAATCACCATATGATGGGCCTTGTTTTCGTGAACAATCTGGTAGCGGTCGCGTTCCGGTACCTCGAAGGCGCGCAGCACGGCGCGATGAGCGGCATCCAGCAGGGTTCTGATCTCCTGTTCTGTACGGCCTTCAATCAGGTCAAATGTCAGTAATGGCATGCAGGTGTTCCTTATGGTTAGGCAATAATCGCGGTCTGATAAAGATGCTAGCCGATGCCGTCGCGGGCAAAAACCGCTATAGTCGAATACATTGTTTTTACTGGTGAACAATCAACATGAGTGAGAGTCGTCCGGAGAGTTACTGGGCCCATCTGTACTGGCTGACGGTGCTGGAAGAGCAGAAAAGCTATACCCGGGCCGCGGAAAAGCTGGGGATCAGCAAGTCGGCCATCAGCCAGAAAATCAGCGAGCTGGAGCGGGTGACCGGTAAAACGCTGGTCCATCGCACCACCCGCAGCGTCAGCCTCAGCGACGACGGGCTGCGGCTGGTGGCGGAGCTCAATGAGCCGTTTGGCCAGCTGCGGGATATTTTCACCGGCGCTTGCGATGAGGGCGGGCCGCTGCGGGGGACGCTGCGCCTGACCGCGCCGGTGGCTTTTTCCCGTCAACAGCTGGTGCCGGCGATCGCGCCGTTTTTGCATCAGCATCCCCAGCTGCATCTGCAGCTGGAGGTGACCGATCGGCTGGTCTCTCTCGGCAGCGAAGGGTTCGACCTCGCCATCCGCCACTGTCGGCGCGAGGCGCTCCCGGACACCCACGTCGCCTGGCCGCTGTGCCACACCGCGACGCTGATCGTCGCTTCCGCCGACTATATTCGCCGCCATGGCCGCCCGGAGACGCCTGACGATCTGCGTCATCACCAGTGCCTGACCTATCCCCGTGGGCCCCAGCGCCCGCAGTGGACGTTTGCCTCCCGCCAGACGCCCGATGAACGGGTGACCATCAACGTGCAGGGGCCGTTCGCCACCAACAACAGCGAGTCGCTGCGCGATGCGGTGCTGGCGGGGTTGGGGGTGGCGCTGCTGCCGGATTTTAGCGCCCGGGAGGCTATCGGCCGCGGGCAGGTGCAGGAGCTGCTGCCGGTGTGGCAGCCGGTGGAGGTGTTCGCCGATCGGCTGTACGTCATCCGGCCCTATACTCCGCGGGTGTCGCGCGCGGTGGAGACATTCAGCCGCTACCTGAAAGCGACCTTCAGCGAGCCGCGTCCAGCTCCCGCGCCAGCGCTTCGCTGAATCGGGGGAGCAGATGGCGCTCGCCGGGAAGCAACTGCGCCAGGGTGACGGTTTTGTCGGCGCGGTAGACCCGCTCGCTGCCGAGCTGCGCTTCGAAGGCGTTCGCCGCCTGATGCGCCGCGCTAAGGTCGGCGTCAATAAGGATCACCGCATGGGCCAGCACCACATGGCCGCCGCTCGCCGTCAGCGGCCGCCAGTACTGGGCGGTACCGACAATCTTACGCGCCGCCTCTCCCTCCCCGCAGGCGAGGTTATACCGGCCATCGCAAAAGGAACCGCTCACCGCCCGGGGGTGGCTGGCAACGCCGAAGCGCGCGAGGGTGCGCTGAAGCACAGCGCACAGCGAGTGATAGATGGGTTCGGCGGCTTCGCCGAGCGGCTGCTGCACCGGCCAGGCGAGGCTGAGGTTGATAATCCCCGGCCCCTGGGGCACCAGACCGCCCCCGGAGCGGCGGAGCCATACCGGCCAGCCCCGCGCGGCAAAATGCGCGCTGACCGCCGGCAGGTCCGCAAACTGACGATAGCTCCCCGGCACCACGAATCCCTGCGGCGCCTGCCAGAGCTGGGCGACGGCTTCGCCGGCGCAGGCTTTGGCAAACAGCGGCTGTTCTGCCAGGGTGGGGTCCTCGCAAAACTGCAGCGCCAGCGAGGCGGGGGTAAAGCGGCGTGGCCAGCAGTCGGCCAGAGGCAATAAAGACATGCATTCTCCTTACCGGAGGGCGCGGGTCGCGCCCTCCGAAGGCTGGTCAGTCGACGGTACGTTTTTTCATCAGCAGCGCGGTGAGTGCTGACAGCAGGCATCCCGCGGTCAGATAGAGGGCCACGCTGTGCCAGGCTCCCCCGGAGAAGGTGACCAGCGCCGCGGCGATAAACGGCGTAAAGCCGCCGCCGACTACGCTCGCTACCTGGTAGCCGACGCCGGCGCCGCTATAGCGATAGCTGGCGCCGAACAGCTCGGTAAACATCGGCTGCTGGACGCAGACCACCATATCATGAGCGATATTGGCCAGCATCAGGGCGAAGAACAGGATCCAGAAAACGGACTGACTCTCCAGCGCCATAAAGAACGGGAAACCGCTCAGCGTGCCGATTAGCGCCCCGGTAATGTAGATCCGCCGACGGCCAAAACGGTCCGCCAGCCAGGCGAAGCAGGGGATAGTCAGACAGCTGAGGCCGCCCACCAGCAGGCCGATGTTGAGGAACAGCTCGCGCGGCAGGCCGAGGTTTTGCGTTGAGTAATTGAGGGCGAAGGCGGTAACGATATACATGGTCAGCAGTTCGCACAACCGCAGGGCAATAATCAGTAAAAACGCCCCGGGATGGCGAAGCAGGGCTTCCACCACCGGCAGCCGCTTTTTCACCTGCGGCGCGTTGGTCTGGCGCTGTTGGGCCTCAAACTCCTGCGATTCGGCCATACCGTTACGGATCCACAGCGCAATCAGGACCAGCGCCACGCTGAACAGGAAGGGTAAGCGCCAGCCCCAGCTGAGAAACTGCTCATCGGTGGTCAGGCTGCTGATCAGCGATACCAGCCCGGTGGAGAGCAGCAGGCCGACGCCGTAGCCCACCTGCACGCCGCTGCTGTAAAAGGCTTTTTTTCCCTTCGGCGCGTTCTCCACCGAGAGCAGCGCCGCGCCGCCCCATTCGCCGCCGACGGCAAAGCCCTGAACCGCCCGCAGAAACACCAGCAGCACCGGCGCCCACCAGCCGATCTGGCTGAACGACGGGAGCAGGCCGATGCAGGCGGTGGCGATACCCATCATCCAGACGGTCATCATCAGCATCCGCTTGCGCCCGAGACGGTCGCCGAAGTGGCCAAAGATAATCCCGCCCAGCGGGCGAAAAAGAAACCCGACGCCGAAGGTGGCAAATGCGGCAAGGGTGCCCATCGCCGGGCTGATTTGCGGGAAAAATTCGCGGTTGAACACCAGCGCGGCGGTAATGCCATAGAGAAGAAAATCGTACCAGTCGACCACGGCGCCGGCAAAGCTGCCCCATGCCGCCCGCCGGGCCCGATGCAGCGAATCCGGCGCCTCGTCGGGCTGCACGCTTATTGTTGAATCCATACCCTGTCCTGTCAGTCACATATTCGTTGTTATTGGAATGAGACGCTTTTAGCATTGCGTCTGCTCTGAGACTACCGCGCGGCGGCCGTGGAGGAAAGTAGTTTGCCTGCTAAGCGGAGAACTGGTGCAAAAATAAGCGGCCGGAAAGGCGGGCGAAATCACACCCTTTACTAAACATTCTGGCAATTTGCCAGCCAGCTTATACTTTTAATTAAATCAACGGATAACAAAGAGGAGCACCTTTTAAGAATTGACGTAAATGGTTTACACTTAACATGTCTCCTTCTCTGGAATGGTGAGTTAAATGCGTCTACTTCTTGCAGTTTTATTTTGTTCTGTCATGTTGCCTTCTGCTTATGCTGAAAAACTGCCTGCGCCGACAGGAAAACCTGTACTGACCATTTCCGGGAAAATCGGGAATACGAACGTCGGTGACAAGGCGGTTTTTGATCTCGCGATGCTGGAAAAACTGGGTATGAAGACGGTGGAAACTACCACCCCCTGGTACACCGGGAAGGTCCGTTTTGATGGCATTCCCCTTAATAAACTCATGGATTTAGTCGGTGCTAAAGGCCAATCCGTCCGCGTGCTGGCGCTCAACGACTACACCACCCTTATCCCGATGGACGATTTTTATAAATTCCCGGTCATTATGGCGTTAAAAATGAACGGCGAATATATGCGCGTTCGGGATAAAGGCCCGTTATTTATCGTCTACCCTTACGACAGCAGTGCTGAATTACAGAACCAGATCTATTATTCCCGATCGGCCTGGCAAGTTTCTAAGATTATTATAGAGTAAGGGTTGGATCTTGAATCGAATACTCACGGCTATTATTTTGTCGTTGTTTATTGTTACTGGATATATTACTTATCTGGTGCATGAGCGACAAAGTGAGTTGCAAAAATTTACCCGCTATACGGACTCGTGGTCAATGTCGCAGATGGTATCGGAATATATGCGACTGGAGTCTCGTCTGGCGGGCATGGCGATTGGGGCCGAAGGGGCGGACCACGATGAGGTGCGCCTGCGCCTCGAGATCATGATGAGCCAGATCGAACTTCTGCAGCAGGGCGATCTGGGTCGCTTTATTAATAAAAGCGAACAGCGGAAGGCGGTGGTCGCCACGCTGATCCGCAATCTCCATTTGCTTGATAAACAAGTTGACACCATGACGCCGGCGCAGGTTAAAGCGATCCTGCCGGTGTTAAGCGAGCTGGATGGTCCTCTGACCTCAATGGCGGCCGCCACGCTGACGCAAGATATTAATATCGTTAATATCACCCATGATAAAATTCAGCATCTCTATTATATCTACTCGGTGATCTCCATTTTGCTGATCGCCATGTGTATTACCCTCGGGCTGCTGATGCTGCGGCAGAATAATAACCTGCGGCGCGCCCACGTTCATATGAAAACCCTGGCCAACGATCTGCAGGCCTCGAAAGAGAAGCTGCAGGTGCAGAACCGTCGTCTGCAGTACGATGCCTACCATGATTCGCTGACCGGTATGCCAAACCGTCTCTCTTTCTGGCAGCGTCTGCAGGAGATCGTCAATCAGGTGCGTCCCTATAACGGATGCGCCGTGGTGATGCTTTTTGACCTCGACAGCTTTAAGGATGTAAACGATACCCTCGGCCATGACGCCGGCGATAAGCTGCTGCAGGATCTGGCCAGCCGCCTCTCTTTTTTCCGTAAAACCTCTGAGACGCTGTATCGCCTCGGCGGCGATGAGTTCGCGATGCTCTCTTACGATCTGACCGAAGAGATGGCCCTTGAGCGGGCCAATGTTATCCGGGAGAAGATCAGCCAGCCCTATCAGATCTACGATGCGCAGATTAATATCGACGCCTGCATCGGGATCGTGATCTCTGATGGCGAAAGCCGGACCGATTATCTGTACAAGTGCGCCGACCTCGCGCTGTATGAGGCGAAAAAAGAGGGCAGCGGCCATGTACAAATCTTCCGGCCGGGGATGCTGCAGCGTCTGCAGGAGAATAAATCGTTTGAAGACGATCTGCTGCAGGCCCTGTCCCATGACGAATTCAAAGTCTACTACCAGCCGATCGCCGATACCGTCACGCGCGAAATCTACGGCTACGAAGCGCTGGTTCGCTGGTTCCATCCGGTGCGCGGCGCCGTGCCGCCGACGGTGTTTATCCCGGTGGCAGAGAAAATCGGCCTTATCAATGCCCTCGGCGAGTGGGTGCTGAAAACCGCCTGTGCCGAAGCGGCCAGCTGGGCGACGCCGCTCAAGGTCTCGGTCAACGTTTCGCCGATTCAGCTGATGAACACCTCGCTGACCGACACCATTATCAGCGTATTGCAGCAGACTGGCCTCGACCCGCGACGGTTGGATCTGGAGATCACCGAGTCGGACGTGTTCAATGAGAACACCCGTTCGCTGGAAATTCTCAGCCAGCTGCGCGAGCAGGGCATTCAAATCTCCATCGATGACTTCGGTACCGGCTATTCTTCGTTGTCACGTTTAAGCTACTTCCCGTTCGACAAAATCAAAATCGACCGCTCGTTTGTTATTAATATTCCGGAGCAAAAAGACGATCTGGATATCGTGCGCCTGATTATCAGCATGGGAAAGAGCCTGCATATGCGTATTGTGGCTGAAGGCGTGGAGACCGAAGAGCAGTTGGCCTCGCTACAGGCGCTGGGCTGCGACCTGGTGCAGGGCTATTTAATCGGCAAACCGAGTCCGCTGCGCTAATTTAAATGTAAACGGCTTAACATAATTATTGCGGGGTGATTTCAGGACACTGTAATCGCCTTTTTTATTTTATCAAAGCGTTAATCCCTGAGGGGTATAAAAAGGAGTAGAGGTAAAATTCACCAGCAAAATAATATCCTTCCCCTTTGAAAGAGGTATATGATATGCATCGTATCGATTATTTCTGACCGTATCCTGTGCGACGGTAAAGTGAGGCGCAATCATGCAGCGAATTATTATTCCCACCCATTACGTTCATACCCGCAGCACGCCGCTGTGGACAAAGGAGACCGCTCCGGCCTCTATCTGGCGCCGCCATCTGGACGCTGGCACCCGCCAGGGGGTCTATCCCCGGCTGTCGGTGATGCAGGGGGCGATCCGCTATCTCGGCTATGCCGATGAGAGCAGCCCCGAGCCGGTTGAAACCCTGACCATTGAAGCCGGCCAGTTTGGCGTTTTTCCGCCGGAAAAATGGCACTGCATTGAGGCCCTGTCGGAGGACACGGTATTTAATGTCGACTTCTATGTTGATCCGAATATTCTCATCGAGGGCTAAAAGCATGAACAGTGAAAATAAAGGTTATACCTTAGCGGTAGAGAATGGCCGCCTTCAGCGGAAACAAGAAAAAATATTCCTCAAACCGATGGTATTGTATATTCCGCAGCAGGCGGTGGAGGCCGTTAATGGGCTGCTGAGCGATCTGCCGGACGACAATTTAGAGGGGGAGTTTGTGCTGACGGTCATCAATAACAATAACGGCGTCTCGGTCGATAAAAGCTTTTCCTCGCTGGCGGCGCTGCGCGACCCGCTCACCGCGGCCGATGCGGTGAAGGAGCTGATCAATATCGTCCGCGGCTATGAGTCCGACGAAGAGACCAACGTTTGCGGCTGGTAAGGCCGCTATCCCGCTGCCGGCTGGCCGCTGTCGCCCGAGGCCATCTGCCCCACCAGCCACTCCCGCAGCGCGATAATATCCCCCCGCTGCGCTGCCGCCTCGGTGGTGACCAGGTAGTAGCTGGCGCCCGGTAACGCGCTGCTGAATGGCGCGGATAACACTCCGCGCTGCAGCAGATCCCGCGCCAGCAGTTCGCTGGCGATCACCGCCCCCTGGCCAGCCACCGCCGCCTGCAGGGCATGGGTTTCATCGCTAAATGTTAACCCCGCGTCAATATTCAGCGTCGGCGGTCCATAGCGGCGACGCCAGTTCTCCCAGCTCGGCGAATCCGCCGGTACGTGCCGGTTGGCGACGTGAAACAGTGTTACTTCCGCCAGATCGTCAGGCCGACTGAGGGCCAGCGTCGGGCTGGCGACCACGATAAAGCGATCCTCATGCAGCAGCGTACAGCACAGATCCGGCTCGGGCGTTTCGCGATAGCGAATCGCGGCGTCCACCGTGCCCAGATGCAGATCCACCCGTTCGACGCTGGTGTGCAGACGCAGGTCGATAGCAGGAAAGCGGGCGGTGAAGTCCGCCAGCCGTGGCACCAGCCAGTGGGTGAGAAAATTGGAGGTGGTGGTGACGGTTAAGGATGGCGGCTGGCGGGCCTGGG
This sequence comes from Klebsiella sp. PCX, assembly GCF_021869705.1. Taxonomy (NCBI): domain Bacteria; kingdom Pseudomonadati; phylum Pseudomonadota; class Gammaproteobacteria; order Enterobacterales; family Enterobacteriaceae; genus Klebsiella; species Klebsiella sp. PCX. The sequence goes on along the minus strand of NZ_CP091527.1, from coordinate 3,362,011 downwards.
CAATCTGCACAACGGCCTGCTCCAGGGCGCTGAAGGCGCGCTGGGTGGCGGCGTAGAGGATCTCGCCGTCGGCGGTCAGGCTGACGCCCTGCGCGCTGCGCTCGCAGACCCGGCACTCCAGGACTGATTCCAGCAGTTTAATCTGATGGCTGACCGCCGTCGCGCTGACGCCGAGCGCCCCGGCGGCCAGTTTAAAACTACGCTGGCGGGCGACGGCGTGAAATGCGCGCAGGGCGCCCAGCGGCGGCAGGCGGGGTGTTCTCATGGCTGAGTTTTTCTCATCTATGGCTGAAAACTATGCGTTTGTGTGTCCCTGTATAGTGGCGATAGGCTACGGGCATGTAAAGACGATGACATGAGTTATTTTCATGTCGTTTGCGGTGTCAGGAGCTGAATATGCACGTTTTACACCACCATGCCGCCGCGGACGCGGCGGGAACCATCGACCCGCGCGGCCGCGCCATCGCTCTCAGCGTGGTCTTCGCCGCCGGGGCCTTGCTGTTAATCATGGCCCCCGTTATCGGGGCGAGCGGCACGCTGGGTCTGCTGGCGCTCCTGAGCGCGGCCTTCGGCGCCGGATGGGGATTCGCGCGCGCGCAGCCCAGGCTCTATCGGGCGCCCCTGGCGGCGACGCGCTGGGCTTTCCTGCTGTCGGCGGCCGGCTGGCTGCTGGCGCTGGTGGCGTGGTATGGCGGCCAGGCCTGGCCGGCGCTGCTCCCCGGCGTGACGTTCGGCAGCGCGGGGGCGGCTGTCGCCTGGCGCGTTGCCGCGGGACGGGCGGCACTGTCGGGTAGCCGCATCAGCGGCGCCACGGCGCTGAGCGTGGCTGTCGCCATCGCGGCGACGCTGCTGACCTGGCACACCGCCGGGGCAGGACGCGGCGGCGTGTGCTTTGCCTTCGCCGTGCTGCTGGACTGGGCGCTGCTCGGCGCGCTGATTGTGCGGATCCGTCAGCAGGAGAGTGCGGCGTAGCCGCTGGCGCTTGCTGGGCTTGAGCGAGCCGATCAAGCGAGACGGGATAAGTCGTCCGGCGGGGTGATAAATTTCTTCTACACTGTTACTGGCATCACATTCCTGCGCGGCTGGCATCTCAGCCGGCCGCCGTCGGCATTCAGCCCAGGCACGGGCCTGCAGGCTGGTTATCCTGAGAGAGGAGTCTGTAACATGGCATTTGTCACCACCCAAGACGGCGTCAATATTTACTTCAAAGACTGGGGTCCAAAGGAAGCTCAGCCGATTGTTTTCCATCACGGCTGGCCGTTAAGCGCCGACGACTGGGATAACCAGATGTTGTTTTTCCTTGCCGAAGGTTTTCGGGTCATCGCTATCGACCGCCGGGGCCATGGCCGCTCCGATCAGGTCAGCGAGGGGCATGATATGGACCATTATGCGGCAGACGTCTCGGCGGTAGTGGAGCATCTGGATCTGCACAATGCGGTCCATGTTGGACACTCTACCGGCGGTGGCCAGGTCGCCCGCTACGTGGCCCGCTACGGTCAGCCGCAGGGGCGGGTGGCGAAGGCGGTGCTCATCAGCGCCGTCCCGCCCCTGATGGTTAAGACCGAACAGAATCCTGGCGGCACGCCGATCGAGGTGTTTGACGGTTTCCGCAAAGCGCTGGCGGCTAACCGCGCCCAGTTCTATCTCGACGTCGCCTCTGGCCCGTTCTATGGCTTCAATCGTGACGGGGCGGAGGTGTCGCAGGGGACGATCCAGAACTGGTGGCGACAGGGGATGATCGGTAGCGCCAAAGCCCATTATGAAGGCATCAAGGCGTTTTCAGAAACCGACCAGACCGAAGATCTTAAGTCGATTACGCTGCCGGTGCTGGTTATGCAGGGGGATGACGATCAGGTCGTTCCCTATAAAAATGCCGCTATCCTGCAGGACCAGCTGCTGCCCAACAGCCAGCTGATCATTTATCCTGGCTTCCCGCACGGGATGCACACTTCTCACGCCGATACCATCAACGCCGACCTGCTGGCGTTTATCCGCGCCTGATCTTCCCTTTCGCCGGGCGGAAAGCCGTCAATGGCCTTCCGCCAGCGCCCTGGCCGCCAGTCGCCGGGGCGCGCCGGTTGACGAGCAGGGGAAATCTGCTTAACTCATGGGATACCTGACGACTATTTTTCCCCTGGCAGGATAAAACACCGGGTTTCCAGCGGGAATCCCGGTGGAATTCTGCGCAAGAGACAAGAGAGAGACAATGAAATTAGCCGGACTTCATCCCGACGAGCAGCGTCGCCTGCAATCGCTTCGCTCTTCCGGGCTGTTGAATAGCGGAAAAGAAGAACGCTTTGATCGCCTGACCAGGCTTGCCCGTTCGCTGTATAACCTGCCGGTGGCCTCCATCAGCCTGGTAGGGGAAGATCTGCTGCACATCAAATCCTGTGCCGGTCTGGATGTGGACACGGTGCCGAGAGATATTTCATTTTGCGCCCATACCATTTTGCAAACCGACCCGCTTATCGTTAACGACATGCAGCAGGACGAGCGTTTTCACGACAATCCGCTGGTGATTCAGGCGCCGTTTATCCGCTTTTACGCCGGGTACCCGGTTCAGCTGCCGGATGGCGCGACGGTGGGGTCTTTTTGTCTGATGGACCATCAGCCGCGTTCGTTCTCCGCGCATGAAATACAGATCTTAAGCGATCTGGCGGCGATCGTGGAGGATGAGTTCAAGGTGCTGGATGCGGCAACCTCCGATGAGCTGACGGGACTGTTTAACCGCCGGGGATTCCTCACCCTCGCCGAGTATGCCCTGCTGACGGCCCAGCGCCGCCATGAGCCGGTGAGCCTGGCGTTTGTCGACCTCGATCGCTTTAAGCACATCAACGATACCTGGGGGCATGAAGAGGGCGATCGCGCGCTGATCGCCATCGCCGATTTGATGAAAAGCGCCTTCCGTGAATCCGATATCCTCGCCAGGCAGGGAGGCGATGAGTTTATTATTCTGTTCGCCAATACCAGCCGCCACGATGCCGCGGCGGCAATGGAGACGCTCAGCCACAACGTAGCGCGTTTCAATCAACAGGCGGCTCACCCCTGGCAGCTGGCGTTCTCCTGGGGCTGCGTCGAGTACGATCCCGCCAGCCATCCCAGTCTCAACGCGCTGGTGGCCACCGCCGACCGCCTGATGTATCAGGCGAAGCAGAAACAGGGGCGCGAACGCCGTTAATCCTTTGCCGCGGCGGCATTGAGCAGGTACTGCTGCGCCTGCTGCCGCTTCTGCGCATAGTCACCGAGTAGCGCCTGCTGCGATTTCCCAGCGTTGTCGTAAAACAGGCCGCCTTCGTCGGCGATAAAGCGATAATGCTGTTCCAGCTGGCCTATCACCCAGTCGATACGTTGCAGGGTGAGCAAGGTGCAGGACTGGCCATGCAGGTCGTCTTCAATATCCAGCACATGGGAGCGGAAGGCTTCCAGGGCGAACAAGCGGCGCAGCGCGGCAGGGTCAGCCAGCGCCGTCTCCCAGCGCGTCGTTATCTGCTGAAAATGAGCCTGCACCTGCGGGGCTGCCCGCCGGGCGCGAAGCCAGACCAGCTTGCGCCGGTAGCTTTCGACGGCCAGCCGCTTCATCTCGCGATACTGCGCCAGCTGCTGTTCGGCATCGGGCACCCGGGTCATCAGCCAGCTAAAAAAGAAGCGGGTCTCAAAGCGCTCGACAAAGTGAAACAGGGGATCGGCCAGACCGTTGCTGTTGAATTCTTTCAGCGGGTCGAAGGGATACATATAGCCAAAATCGAACAGCCACAGCTGCTCCTCCCGGTCCACCAACAGGTTCCCGCTACAGAGATCCCACTCCATCAGCCCCTGCTCCTCGCAGGCTTCCAGCGTGGTGAACAGCTGGGCGATCAGCGGCGGGGTCAGCTGGTGAATCGGCTCGCCATCGATCCAGGGGGAGAGCAGGATGCCGAGGCGATAGTCGGCATACAGCGTTGGGACGATGTGGGTGAAGCGCGGTGCGGTATTTGGGTCATCCTTCAGCCGTTGCAACGCCTGCCGGCGCTGTACCTCATTCAAAAACGACAGCTGGCCGTTAAGGTTGGCAACGCCGGCGACGGCACGTCGTTTCTTTAAATTATACTCTTTACCGGCGATGCGCAGCCGGTAAACCTCGCCGGTCAGACCCGAACCGTATACCTGCACCACATAGGGGGAATCCGGACCCAGCGCGGCGAGGGTCTCCGGCGGCAGTGGACAGTGGTTGACGTCGCCGACGGTAAGCGGCTGACCGCTGCGGTCAAACGCCTGCTGCTGCTGTTGTCTGAGGTTCATGGCGCCTCCTTATAAGACATGGGACAGAGTGATTCATTCACGCTATCTCACCCGCAAGCGTCAGCAAAATCATCCTACCGCCGGGCGCTTTTTCAGGCTGAGCGGCGGCGTGTTCATGGAGGATACCTGGGGCGTAGGGCGGCGGTAGCGAAAGGCAAGCGTCTGAAACGCATACCTGTCGCCGTTGTCAATGAGGTGCTTGCCGGGCTGGATGCGATTCTGCGTTAAGGCCAGAGACGCAGAAAAGCAAAAAGCCTGCTCGAAAGCAGGCTTTTTTAAATTTGGCTCCTCTGACTGGACTCGAACCAGTGACATACGGATTAACAGTCCGCCGTTCTACCGACTGAACTACAGAGGAATCGTGTGGAGTCGTATCTTAGCGGCGAAAAATCTTTTGTCAAACATCAATTCGTCCGTTCAGGTGCAACTGCCGCTTCCATCAACAATTTGTTGTCATTTCCGACAATTATTACGGAAAAATACTTTGCAGGATATCCATTTCTCGATCATCATTTGAAATGTTGTTTCAACATCTCTCACTAAGGTCTCTCTTGAACGTCACCTCCGCCGTACGCCAGGCAGTCGAACGGACATCCTGGTTTAAAAAACGTCAGCGTTATCGTGTGCTGTACTGGCGCGAAATCAGCCCCCTCGCTGTGCCCATTCTGCTGGAAAATGCCTGCGTATTGTTGATGGGGGTGTTGAGCACCTTCCTTGTCAGCTGGCTGGGAAAAGAGGCCATGGCCGGGGTGGGTCTGGCCGATAGCTTTAACATGGTGATCATGTCGTTCTTTGCCGCCATCGATCTGGGTACCACGGTGGTGGTGGCCTTTAGCCTTGGCAAGCGAGATCGGCGGCGGGCGAGAGCGGCCGCGCGCCAGTCGCTGGCCATTATGACCCTGTTTTCCATTGTGCTGGCGGGGGTGATCCACGCCTTTGGTCAGGAAATTATTAATTTTGTCGCCGGCGATGCCACCCCGCAGGTCAAGGACCTGGCGCTGACCTATCTCGAGCTGACGGTGCTGAGCTATCCGGCGGCGGCGATTGCGCTGATCGGCAGCGGGGCGCTGCGCGGGGCCGGTACCACTAAAATCCCGCTGTTGATCAACGGCGGGATGAACATCCTCAATATCCTAATCAGCAGCGTGCTCATCTATGGCCTCTTCTCCTGGCCGGGGCTGGGCTTTGTCGGCGCCGGTCTCGGGCTGACCATTGCCCGCTATATTGGCGCCATCGCCACTATCTGGGTGCTGATGGTGGGCCTCAATCCCGCGCTGCGGCTGTCGCTGAAAGGCTACTTCAAACCCTTTAACTTCGCCATTATCTGGGAAGTGATGGGGATCGGCATCCCGGCCAGTATCGAATCGGTTCTCTTCAATGGCGGTAAGCTGCTGACCCAGATGTTCGTCGCCGGGATGGGCACCAACGTTATCGCCGGCAACTTCATTGCTTTTTCGGTGGCGTCGCTGATTAACCTGCCGGGCAACGCCCTCGGCTCCGCCTCGACGATCATCACCGGCAAGCGGCTGGGGAAAGGGCAGATTGGTCAGGCGGAATTCCAGGCCTGGCATGTGTTCTGGCTGTCGACCATTATTCTGACGCTGATTGCCTGGGGCAGCGCCCCGTTCGCGGGCTTTATCGCCTCTTTCTATACCCATGAAGAGGATGTAAAAGAGGTGGTGAAGCAGCTGCTGTGGCTCAACGCCCTGTTTATGCCGATCTGGTCGCTGTCGTGGACTTTACCCTGCGCCTTCAAAGGCGCCCGTGACGTACGCTATACCATGTGGGTGTCGATGCTCGGTATGTGGGGCTGTCGGGTGGTGGCGGGCTATACGCTGGGCATCGTGCTGGGGATGGGGGTGATCGGCGTCTGGTTAGGGATGGTGCTCGACTGGGCCGTGCGCGGCGCGCTGTTTTACTTCCGCATGGTGAGCGGCCGCTGGCTGTGGAAGTACCCGCGGGTGAAGGCCTCAACGCCGGAAACCTGATCCGTTTGCCGGATAAACGCCATTTTTTGCGCAAAGTGAGGAATTATTCGGCAAACGATTCATTTTATTAAAAACAGGCTTTACAGCGTCCGGCGTCATCGTTAATATGCGCCCCGTTCACACGATTCCTCTGTAGTTCAGTCGGTAGAACGGCGGACTGTTAATCCGTATGTCACTGGTTCGAGTCCAGTCAGAGGAGCCAAATTTAAAAAAGCCTGCTTTCGAGCAGGCTTTTTGCTTTTCTGTCTGCCTGTTTCCTTGCGGACGAAAAATCTGGATTCACCGCCGGGACGTTTGTTTCGCTCACCCGAGCGCTGACGCTCCCCTGCGGGGAACGCCAGCGTTTTCCTCTTTATTCCCACGTCACCGGTTAGCGGAACGGCGGTTCGTTGAAGGTGCGTAGCTTACGCGAGTGCATGTGATCCCCCTCGGCGCGCAGCAGATCGATGGCCCGGATGCCGATCTGCAGATGCTCAGAGATGGCCCCCTCATAGAAGCGGTTGGCCTGACCGGGGAGCTTGATCTCACCGTGCAGCGGTTTGTCCGAGACGCAGAGCAGCGTGCCGTAGGGGACGCGAAAGCGATAGCCCTGGGCGGCGATGGTCGCGCTCTCCATATCGATAGCCACCGCCCGGCTGAGATTAAAGCGCAGCGCCGAAGCGGAATAGCGCAGCTCCCAGTTACGGTCGTCGGTGGTGACCACCGTCCCGGTACGCAGCCGCTGCTTCACCTCCTCGCCCGGCATCCCGCTCACCTGCTTGGTGGCGTCGTACAGGGCGCGCTGCACTTCGGCAATGCTGGGGATGGGGATATCCGGCGGCAGCACCGCATCCAGTACATGGTCGTCGCGCAGATAGGCGTGGGCCAGCACATAGTCGCCGATGGCCTGGCTTTCGCGCAGGCCGCCGCAGTGGCCGATCATCAGCCAGACATCCGGGCGCAGCACCGCCAGGTGGTCGCAGATGGTTTTGGCGTTGGCCGGGCCGACGCCAATGTTAATCAGGGTGATCCCTTTGCCGTCGTGGGTGATCAGATGCCAGGCCGGCATCTGGTGCTTCTTCCACGCCAGATCGGAAATGGCCTGCTCCGGCGCTTCGGTTTCGGCGGTGATCCAGATCCCGCCGGCGCAGGAGAGAGCGATATAGGGGCTGTCGGGATCGAGGATCTGGCTGCAGCCCCAGCTGACGAACTCATCCACGTAGCGGGTATAGTTGGTGAACAGCACGTAGGGCTGGAAGTGTTCCGCCGGCGTGCCGGTATAGTGCCGCAGACGCGCCAGCGAAAAATCGACGCGGCGGGCGTCAAAGTGCGACAGCGGATAGAACTCGGTAGGATGGAACAGGCCGTCTGCGGTCTCATCGCCAATCTGCGACAGCTCGGTGGTAGGGAAATAGCGCGTCAGACCGGCGCTCATCGAGCGGTCGAGTGTCAGGGTGGAACCATCTATCACGTAAGGATAGGGGATCTCATGCTGCGACAGCTCGACGCTGATATGCGCGCCATAGTCCTGATACAGCAGGGTCAGCTGTTCCAGCAAATAGTGGCGGAACAGTTTCGGATTCGTGATGGTGGTGGTATAGCACCCGGCATGGGTGAAACGTCCCCAGGCGCGCGTTTTGAGGGCTTTATGATCGGCGCCGTCCCAGGAGACCGAGAGCTGCGGGTAGACAAAAAGACCTTCCGCGCGGGCTTCGGTATCGGGGAGCGTATTATGGTCGATATAGTCGCCGATGGCTTTGCGTAATGCCGTGACCGAGGCTTCATAGCGCGCTTCCAGCTCGGCAAGCGCTTGTTCCGGGGTCAGACTGGCGGCCTTGTTATTCATGATTCGCTCCTTGTTTCAGGTCTGCTGACATTCCCGATAGTATGTCACAGCGTGAAAAGGGCGAAGGGGAATTTATCTGTCAGATGCGAAGAGACCCAGATCATCTCTGGCAAAGGGGTCGGACCCGATTTATTTGCCGGCGTTTGCCCAGCGCTCACTGCTATAATGGGTTGCTTTGAGGATCTTCAACGTCTGTGTCGGGTTATTATTCAGACAATAACGCGCATCGGCCAGCGGAGTAAGTTTATCGCCTTCCTGCAGGTCAAGGCGACAGGCTTCAATTTCAGCAATCATCGCTAATGTACCGCTCTGAAGCACGACGCAGCAGGGGCTGGTCATTGAATTTTTTCTCACTTTTTTTACCCACCACTCCATCTATATCTTCCTGTCCTGATCACATCCCTGCCGATAATTCATGTTTCCTGAAGGCCTGACAATAAGATTATCCCCTTGGTTTATACAGTGTTTAAAAATAGGCGACCTAACGTTGATCTCAGCGGTAGGCTTTTTTTCGCTGAACATGAATGATCTGCCGGGTTTAATTTGCCGGAGCCGATGACTATGCTGAGAAGCAGACAGTGAAAATAGCCTGTCAGGAATAGGGCAGCTGAGTTCGGCTATGCGAAAAATAATAGAGAGAGCGTCATGAAGCATCTTTTACGCCACTGGCGAACGTCAGGCGCCGTTATTGGCTCACTGTTAAAAAAAGGGATCGTTGCGGTGCTGGCGCTGCTGGTGGTGTTTCTCGCCGGACGGATCTATGAGTCCCAGCGCGGCCCCGCGCTGCATTCCTGGCATACCTGGCATGGCAACGAGATGACGGCCAAAGAGATCGACCAGGCGACCTTTGCCCAGTATCTGGCGCGGGAGAAAACGATTTTCGCCGATCTTCAGCGCGAGGTGACAGAGGCCTTGCCGGAAGAAGATAAAACCCCAGTCAACCGCTTTTATCGCCATAGCCGGGTCTGGCCGGGACAGTTTACGCAGGACTGGAACCGCTCTTTTGTACTATTGCCGCAGGGCAAACCGCGCGGCAGCGTGGTGCTGCTCCATGGCCTGACCGATTCGCCCTACAGCGTGCGCTATCTGGCGCAACTCTGGCGGCAGCGGGGCTATGTGGCGGTGGCGCCGCGTTTGCCGGGCCATGGCACCGCGCCGGGGGCGTTAACCGCCGTTGACTGGGAGACCTGGCTGGCGGCAACGCGTCTGGCGGTGCGCGAAGCGACGCGCCTGGCCGGGGCGGACGTGCCGCTGCATCTGGTCGGCTACTCTAACGGCGGCGCGCTGGCGCTCAAGTATGCCCTCGATAGCCTGGAGGACAGCCATTTACGCCAGCCGCAGCAGATTATCCTGCTGTCGCCGATGATCGGCGTGACGGCGTTTGCCCGTTTTGCCGGTCTCGCCGGGCTGCCGTCCATCTTCCCGGCGTTTGCCCGTGCGGCCTGGCTAAACGTGGCGCCTGAATTTAACCCGTTCAAGTACAACTCTTTTCCGGTAAAAGCGGCGAGACAGTCCTGGCTGTTAAGCCAGGCGCTGCAGCAGCAGATTATTCGCGCGTCCCGTCAGGGGGAGCTGAAAGCGCTGCCGCCAGTCCTCACCTTTCAGTCGGTGATGGATTCCACCGTCAGCACCCGGGCGGTGGTGGAGTCCCTGTATCGCTACCTGCCGGACAACGGCAGTGAGCTGGTGGTGTTCGACATAAACCAGGCGGCGGATCTCCGGGTCCTGTTCCGTCCCGCGCTCTATGCGGCGGTGAATACGCTGCTGCCGCCGGCGCCGAGGGCCTATACCACCACGGTGGTGACCAACGCGACGGCGCATACGCTGCAGACCGTCGCCCGCACTACGCTGGCGCAGGAACGGGAAGAGCATCGTTATCCTCTACACCTTGCCTGGCCGGCGGATATGTACTCCCTGTCGCATGTGGCGGTGCCGTTTCCCCTGAGCGACTCGCTGTATGGCCGCGAGCCGGACGAGAAGAACCGCTACGGCATTAGCCTGGGCACCATTTCACTGCGTGGAGAAACCGGAACGCTGAGCGTGGGGCTGGAGACGTTAATGCGCGTCACCTCTAATCCTTTCTTTCCGTGGATGCTGGCGCGCGTCGATGAGCATATCGCCTGCGGCGAGCAAGCGGCGGTAGTGGCCTGCCTGAAGGCGCAGGCCAGCGCGCAGGCGTTAAAAGAGGCTCAGGTGCAGGACGGTGCGCAGCAGAATGCCGACGATCGCCGCGGGAACCACGAAGCGAAACAGGCGGACAAACCGTGAGCTGATGCCGAGGAAAATACCGATTCCGGGCAGATCGAAGGTCTGGATCAGCAGGCCTGCCGAGGCGTTGACCTGGCTGACGGTGACTTTGCCCTGCTGGATCAGCTCGGAAATGACGCCAAAGTAAGCGGTGCCTCCGGCGACGCACTTCACCAGCGCCGGCAGCACAAAGTTCTGCGGAATGTGCAGCCAGCCGAGCACCGGTTTCAGCAGCTGCTGCAGCAGGTCGATGGCGCCAGCGCCCTGCAGCAGTCCGACGATGGTTAACGACAGGATCAGCATCGGCACCGCGCCGAGCGCCAGGCGGATGGCGTCGGAGCCGGCGCTATTGATCACCGCCAGAATGCCCTGACTGTTCTGCTCGGCGTTGGGCAGCGCTTCCGCGCGAGGATTCTCGGCGACTGATAAGCGCCGTCCGGTGACGTGCCAGGCGACTGCTGCCGCGCACAGGCCGCCGACCACTGAGATAACGATCGAGGCCAGCCAGTGGAGGCCGAAAGGGGTGAGGGGATAGAAGACGTTGCCTTGCCCCATGGCGAAGACCATGGCCAGCGTGGCGGCCATTTGCCGGTCAGAAACGCCGCGTTTGTCCATAATGGACAGCGTGGCCAGCGGGGCGGCGAAGCTGACAAAGTTAATCTGGATCAGGGCGAAGGCGCTCATCCCGGTTAAGCCGAAGGGCTTCAGCAATGGCGCAACCCAGCGCACAATCACATCGAGGATGCCGCGGACCTCCAGATATTTCATGATAATCAGCATGATCACCATGATCGGCAACAGCGTATACAGCGCGACGTCAACGGACGATTTGCCCGCCGCCATAATGATGCTTATGACATCCATTTACGTTCTTTACCACTCGCAAAGCCATTCGTTCGCGTCATCATAATCCCGTGGGGAAGGAAATGATATGTCAGGATCGCCCGGGGGACCGGCGCCATGGGGCGCCGGGAGGAGAGAATTACTGGCCGATGTTGACCAGCGTGCGGCCATGAATATTGTTGCTGAGGAAATCTGCGGCATACGCTGGCGCCTGCTCCAGCGTGATTTCGGTGGCTGTCTGCTGGTAGTAGCCCTCCGGCAGCAGCTGGGCCAGACGCTGCCAGACCGCGTCACGTTCTGCGGTGGGCACCATCACCGAATCCACCCCCTGCAGACGCACATTGCGCAGAATAAACGGCATTACGGTGGTCGGCAGATCGAAGCCCCCGGCCAGACCGCAGGCGGCGACGCAGCCGCGATATTGCGTTTGCGCCAGCACTTTAGCCAGCATCGTGCCGCCAACGGTATCCACCGCGCCCGCCCACAGCTGTTTCTCCAGCGGGCGGGTCTCTGCGAAGTCGCTGCGCGGCAGGATGGCGTCGGCGCCGAGCTGGCGAAGGTAATCGTGCGTCGACTCGCGGCCCGATACTGCTGTCACCCGGTAGCCGAGCGCTTTCAGCAGTACCACGGCGGTGCTGCCGACCCCGCCGCTGGCGCCGGTGACCAGGATATCACCGCTTTCCGGGGTGATGCCCGCACTGACGAGGGCATCGACGCACAGCATTGCGGTAAAGCCGGCGGTGCCGATGATCATCGCCTGGCGCGCGCTGAGTGCCTCCGGCAGGGCAACCAGCCAGTCGCCTTTGACACAGGCCTCGGTGGCCAGACCGCCCCAGTGGTTTTCGCCCACGCCCCAGCCGGTGAGGATCACGGCCTGGCCGGGAACAAAGCGCGGATCGCGGCTTTCACTTACCCTGCCGGCAAAATCAATCCCCGGCACCATCGGGAACTGGCGGATGATTTTGCCTTTGCCGGTGATCGCCAGGGCATCTTTATAGTTGAGACTCGACCAGTCGATGGCGACCCGCACGTCGCCTTCGGCAAGGGCGGGCAGGTCAATCGCTTTGACGGCGGCCACGGTGCGGTTGTCAATCTGGTCCAGAACTAATGCTTTCATGACTGAGTATTCCTCGTCTGAAGGGAGTTATCGGCGCTATCGCCGTCCTGTGCAGGTGTTATTGTCATCATATTGTGCGCAAAGAAATCCCAGTACTGGTTAAGGGGAGCGGCGGACTGGACCAGCCTGGCGCGCATCACCGCGCCTTCCCAGCCGATCCAGAACACCTGGGCCAGCGCCTCCGGTGAGGTGTCGCTGGCAATCGCCCCGGCAGCCTGCGCCTCGTGCAGGCAGCGGGCCACGCGCGCCTCCCATGCCGCCAGGATGGCCTGCAACCGCTGTGTAAATGCCTCGGGCAACAGCGGAGCTTCCTGCAGCAGGTTGCCTACCAGACAGCCGCGACGAAACTGGTATTTCTCCATTCCCTGACCGGCATCTCGCACGAAGGCCGCCATCCGTTCCAGCGGCGGCACGGCGTCGTCCAGCAGGAATTTATCTAATTTATGCGCAAAGTAGTCGCCATAGGCGGCAAGCACGGCGAGGCCAAAGGCCTCCTTGCTTTTGAAACAGTGGTAAAACGACCCCTTTGGCACGGCGATATTCTTGATTACCGCATCAATCCCCGCCGCGAGATAGCCCGTTTCGGTCAGCACCTCCAGGCCCGAGCGAATCAGCGCCTGGCGGGTGTCGACAAACTGCCGATTGGCCTTTGGCGGTCGGCCGCGGCGGGGCTTCATGTTGGCGGAGATAGCGGGATTCATCATTTAGACCGTGTGGTTTAATTGTTTGTCAGGGTACCCCCAATCCTGGTATGGGGCAAGCAATGTATGGCAGCGAAGGGCGGGATTTCGAGGCATTCGGCTTATGAAGGCGACGCGGATTATCCATAATGGCTAATGCATGGATATCGGGCCGTTACGACAGAGAATATCAATCCGCTGAGGCTATTCCGCTGACCATATATCTCTCTGGTCGCCACGGAATGATAAGGATGAATGGTAGAGATTATATTGCCGGGCTGACGATGATTTGCAGACCATGGCGGATTGACAATGCCGGCATGATAAAACACATTGTCCCCCCTGAACGGGCGCCGGTTGCCACCTCAGTTTAAATAAACACGCCGCCAGACAGGAAAGCCTGTCCTTTATTATCGGCGTCTGGATAAATAACCCGCCGCTGAAACCACACCTGCGAAAAAGGAATAACAGCCTGATGTACAGAATGAATATTGCCGTCAAAGGAGGGGAGGAATGTCGCTAATCGCTATTGTGCTGGTCTTTATCATGGCCATCGTGGTGACGGTGTTCATTTCCCATCTTCTGCCCGTTAAAGTGCCGCTGCCGTTGATCCAGATTGCGGCGGGCGCCGCGCTGGCCGCCGGTGGTTTTCAGGTCGATTTCGATCCGCACATCTTTTTGCTGTTGTTTATCCCGCCGCTGCTTTTCCTCGATGGCTGGCGGATCCCGAAAGACGCGTTTTTCCGCGATATGAAGCCTATTCTGTCGCTGGCGATAGGCCTGGTGATGGTGACTATCCTCGGTATTGGCCTGTTTATTCACTGGCTTATTCCGGCGATTACCGTGGCGGCGGGGTTCGCCCTGGCGGCGATTCTGTCACCCACCGATCCGGTGGCGGTATCGGCAATGACCGCCAGCTCGCCGCTGCCTTCCCGGATGGCGCATATCCTCGAAGGGGAGTCGCTGTTAAACGATGCTTCGGGTCTCGTCGCTTTTAATTTCGCCATCGCCGCGGTGCTGACCGGCAGCTTCTCACCGGGAGAGGCGGTGATGAAGTTTTTCCTGATGGCGTTCGGGGGCATCCTCAGTGGGCTCGTGGTGGTGTGGGTCACCGGCAAATGTAATAACTTTCTGGTGCGGCGCACCCGCGAGGAGCCGGCCATCCAGATCCTGATCAGCCTGCTCATCCCCTTCGCCGCCTACCTGCTGGCCGAGGCGTTCCATGTCTCCGGCATTCTTGCCGCCGTCGCCGCCGGCATTGCGATGCACTATGAGCAGCTGTCGGGGCCACGGCTTCCCGCGACGCGCATGAAAAGCAGCGCGGTGTGGTCCATGCTGCAGACTACCCTCAATGGGATGATCTTCCTGATGCTGGGCGAGCAGTTGCCCCGCATGCTCAGGACGTTGCCGGCGGTAGCCAGCCAGGCCGGCGTCCCTTCGCCCTGGTATCTGCTGCTGTACGCCGTGGCCATCACTCTCGCGCTCGGTCTGATGCGTTTCGCCTGGGTATGGCTGTCGATGACGCTGACCATTTTTCGCCGTAAACGCCGGGGCAAGGCCATCACCGTCCGTCCGCGATTCAGCATCCTCGCCGTCATGGCGCTGGCGGGGGTTAAAGGCTCCGTGACGCTCGCCGGTATTCTGACGCTGCCGGCGGTGCTGGCGGATGGTTCACCATTCCCGGGCCGCGAACTGCTGATCTTTCTCTCAATGGCGGTGATCCTGATGTCGCTGGTGGTGGCGGCTATCGGTCTGCCGTTCATGACCCGCTATCTTGCCGATGATTTACCCCATGACACCGGCAAGGACGATATTGGCGCCGTCATGACCGAAGTGGCCATCAACCGGCTAAATGCGCTACTCGACGAGCCGGTGGAGGATCCCACTGAGCAGGCCCTGCGGGCGGATGCCGGTAATATGCTACTGGAAACCTACCAGCGTCGGCTTCACTATAACGACAATGACGAAGGGCAGGACGTCGGGCTGGAGCTGGCGAAGCGCGCCAGGCTGGAGAAATATATGCAAAGAGAGGTCATTATCGCCCAGCGTCAGGAGCTGTTCCGGCTGCGTCGCGCCCACAACATTAGCGATATCACCTTTTATGAGGTGCTGCGGGAGATAGACCTGAAGGAAGAGAGTTTGCGCTAGGGGCGCCATTGCTGGAGGGGAGCCTTCGCCCTCCGGCCGCGCAGCTGGCGCGGAAAAGCAAAAAGCCTGCTCGAAAGCAGGCTTTTTTAAATTTGGCTCCTCTGACTGGACTCGAACCAGTGACATACGGATTAACAGTCCGCCGTTCTACCGACTGAACTACAGAGGAATCGTGTGAACGGGGCGCATATTAACGATGCCACCCGGCCTTGTCAAAGCCTGATTCAAAGAATTGCGTTCGACTGCTGACAATTTCAGCAACCCTCACTCGTGCGCTGTTTTTTTCAGCAGATTGCACCGTTGTAGTGCGAATGTACCCCTAATGGGGCATACCACAATCTGCTTACCGGGCAAATAAAAACCGGATTGCTATCACTATCCCTTATAACACCGCCTGTGGCGGGCAGCGGCAGCGGAAATGAAAAGCTGGCAAGCAAATTGCAAAACCAGTTTCATCATACTTCCAGCGTTGACGCTGGCGTTCCTTACAGGAGGCAAAATGAACTTAAGACGACTGAAATATTTTGTGAAAATCGTCGATATCGGCAGTCTGACCCAGGCCGCTGAAGTCTTGCACATCGCCCAACCGGCCCTCAGCCAGCAGGTTGCGACCCTGGAAGGTGAAATGGACCAGCAGCTGCTGATACGCACTAAGCGAGGGGTCACGCCAACGGAAGCCGGTAAAATCCTGTATACCCATGCGCGGACCATCCTGCGCCAGTGTGAGCAGGCGCAGCTGGCGGTCAATAACGTCGGTCAGACGCTGCGTGGCCAGGTCTCGATCGGCCTGGCGCCGGGCACGGCGGCCTCTGCCATTACTATGCCGTTGCTGCAGACGGTGCGTAATGAACTGCCCGAGGTGATGGTCTATCTGCAGGAGAGCAGCGGCACGGCGCTGAATGACAAGCTGCTGGCGGGCCAGCTGGATATGGCGGTGCTGTATGAGCGTTCGCCGGTGGCCGGCATCGTCAGCCAGCCGCTGCTGAAAGAAGATCTCTACCTGGTCGGTACTCGCGATTGCCCGGGGCAGAGCGTGGACCTCACGGCGGTGGCGGAGATGAACCTGTTTCTGCCGCGCGACTACAGCGCTGTACGGGCGCGGGTCACCGAAGCGTTCACCCTGCGTCGGCTGTCGGCGAAAATTATCGGCGAGATTGAATCCATTACCACCCTGACCGCGGCCATCGCCAGCGGCATGGGGGCGACGGTCCTGCCGGAATCCGCTGCCCGCTCCCTGTGCGGCGCGGCGAACGGCTGGATGGCGCGGATTAGCACGCCGTCAATGAGCCTGTCGCTGTCGCTGAACATGTCGGCGCGCGGCGGTTTGTCGCCGCAGGCGCAGGCGGTGAAGGAGATCCTGCTGTCTCTGGTGAGCCGTCCATCGCTGGAGAACCGCGAACTGCAGCTGGTGAGTTAGGCTATATTCTCTTAAAGAATAAGTTGCTGGTTTTTATTATTTGTTACCCGGGACAACAGACTTTAACAATAGCAGATACGTTAAGTCCATTGGCCCGGAGGAAAGGGTGAACTTCCAGCAACTGAAAATTATCCGTGAGGCGGCCCGTCAGGATTACAACCTGACGGAAGTCGCGAATATGCTCTATACCTCGCAGTCAGGCGTCAGCCGCCATATCCGGGAACTGGAAGAGGAACTGGGGATTGAGATCTTTATCCGTCGCGGCAAACGCCTGTTAGGCATGACCGAGCCGGGTAAAGCGCTGTTATCCATTGCGGAGCGGATCCTCAATGAAGCCAGCAACGTCCGGCGGCTGGCGGATCTCTTTACTAACGATGCCTCCGGCGTCTTAACCATCGCCACCACTCACACCCAGGCGCGCTACAGCCTGCCCCCGGTGATTAAAGCCTTCCGCGAGCTGTTCTCCGACGTTCGCGTCGAGCTGGTGCAGGGCACCCCGCAGGAAATTGAAGCGCTGCTGCATAACGGCGGGGCGGATATCGGCATCGCCAGCGAGCGTCTGAGCAACGACCCGACGCTGGCGGCTTTCCCCTGGTTTCGTTGGCATCATAGCCTGCTGGTACCCAAAGACCATCCCCTGACCCAGGTGTCTCCTCTGACGCTGGAGGCGATTGCCCGCTGGCCGTTAATCACCTATCGCCAGGGGATCACCGGCCGTTCGCGGATCGATGAGGCCTTCAACCGCAAAGGGCTGATGCCGGATATTGTGCTGAGCGCCCAGGATTCCGATGTCATCAAGACCTACGTCGAGCTGGGGCTGGGCGTCGGGCTGGTCGCCGAGCAGTCCGGGGATGCCCGCGAAGCGGACACCTTTACGCGCCTCGATACCCGCCATCTGTTTGATGCCAATACCGTGTGGCTGGGACTGAAGCGGGGCCAGCTGCAGCGTAATTACGTCTGGCGCTTTATCGAATTGTGCAATGCCGGACTGTCGCTGGATGAGATCAAGCGCCAGGCGATGGAGCCGGAAGAGGCCGCTATCGACTATCAGATTTAAGGAAATGCTGGCCAGCGGATCGGGGAGAGGAAATACCGCTATAATTCACACACGAGAGTCGCGACTGAGGAAGGGAAAATGACGATGCGGCGTGTGAAATTACTTTGTTCGGCGCTGATGCTGCTCGCCAGCCACAGCGCGCTGGCCGTTAGCTATCCGCTGCCGCCGGAGGGGAGCCGTCTGGTGGGCAGCGCATTTACCATTGCCGTGCCGGAGAACAACACTCAACCACTGGAAAGTTTTGCCGCCCAGTACGGCCAGGGGTTGAGCAATATGCTGGAGGCTAACCCCGGCGTCGATGTCTATTTGCCGCACTCCGGTTCGACGCTGACCATTCCGCAACAGCTGATCCTGCCTGACACCGTGCGGGAGGGGATCGTCATCAACGTCGCCGAGATGCGTCTCTATTATTACCCGCCGCTGGGCAATAGCGTGGAAGTCCTGCCAATCGGCATTGGTCAGGCGGGACGTGAAACGCCGCGTAACTGGGTGACGGCGGTAGAGCGCAAGCAGGAGGGACCCACCTGGGTACCGACCGCCAATACCCGCCGCGAGTATGCGAAAGAGGGCAAAACGCTGCCGGCGATGGTGCCGCCCGGGCCCGATAATCCGATGGGGCTGTATGCGATCTATATCGGCAGGCTGTACGCCATCCACGGCACCAATGCCAACTTTGGTATCGGGCTGCGCGTCAGCCAGGGATGCATCCGCCTGCGTAATGACGACATTAAATTCCTGTTTGATAACGTGCCGGTTGGGACGCGCGTCCAGCTCATCGATCAGCCGGTGAAGTACAGCGTGGAGCCGGACGGCAGTCACTGGCTGGAGGTGCACGAGCCGCTGTCGCGCAACCGCGCGGAGTTTGAATCCGACAGAAAAGTCCCGTTGCCGATGACCTCGGCGCTGCGCGAGTTTACTCAGGGGCCGGGAGTGAGTCCTTCGCAGGCCGAGCAAACCCTGCAGCGCCGCTCCGGCATGCCGGTGAATATCAGCGCCACAGCGGCGCAGGGAAGTTTGTAGCGGTGGAAAAAGTTAAGCCTTGATGCGGGATGGCGGCCCGGCGGGGCCCGAAAAGCAAAAAGCCTGCTTAAAAGCAGGCTTTTTAAATTTGGCTCCTCTGACTGGACTCGAACCAGTGACATACGGATTAACAGTCCGCCGTTCTACCGACTGAACTACAGAGGAATCGTGTGAACGAGGCGCATACTACTGGCCCGGCATTTTTGTGTCAACACTAAAATTAACTTGCTGATTCAAATGGCTAAATTTAGCTCAACACGTTGTTTTAGTGAACAGTGCGCCGATCGTCTTCGTCCTGCAGGCCATTCTCCCGTCTGCGCGCCAGCGGATCCTGGCGGTAAAAATGGCAAAAACGCTGCCACAGGGCCGGGAAGCGGGGCGCGAACAGTTCAGGCGCGCTGAAAAAATATTCCGATAGGACGGCAAAGCACTCAGCGGGATCGGTGGCGGCATAGGCGTCAATGCTGGCTGCGCTTTCCCCCACCAGATCTATCTCATCCTGAATGTTGTTCATCGCCGCGTGGAGATCGTGCTCCCAGCCGGCGACTTCGCGCAGTGGGATCAGCGGTACCCCGCTGGCCCGATCGCCATTCCGCGTATCGAGCTTATGCGCTACCTCATGCACCACAAGGTTAAAGCCTGACGCATCAAAGGAGTCCTGAATATCCAGCCAGTTCAGCACCACGGGACCCTGCTGCCAGCTTTGCCCCGATTGCACCACCCGCTGGTTGTGGACCAGGCCAATATCATCCTCCCATTCATCATCCACGACAAACGGGGCAGGGTAGATCAGCACTTCATGAAAACCGTCCAGCCACTCTATCCCCAGCTCAAGTACCGGCAGGCAAAAGAGCATAGCTATCCGCGCCTGATGCAGCGGAGTCAGCTCCAGTCCCTGAAGCGCTACCAGACGTTTTTGCTGTAGGAAACGGCCAGCCATCTGCGTCAGCTTATGCTGCTCAGCGGGCGAAAGGTGGGCTAAAACCGGAATGGCAAGCGCTTGCTCCCAGGGCATCTCTGCGTTGCCGGACTCATCATCTGCTTTCCAGGGCCATTTAAACATCATATTGCTCGCAAAGTCGTCACTTGAACACGATTACCGAAACGGGAGCTATTAAAATGCCAAAGATCCTGGCATTATAGCAACCACAACAGCGGAGAGATGCCGGAGCGGCTGAACGGACCGGTCTCGAAAACCGGAGTAGGGGCAACTCTACCGGGGGTTCAAATCCCCCTCTCTCCGCCACTATTCTTTCTCTGACCATTCCCCTTCAATAACACCGTTAGCTTCAGGTATAACGCCTGCGCTGGGGTATCGCCATCATCATCGTCCTGGTTTCAGCGTAAAGACGCGGTACTTTGCCTTGTCCTTGTGTGGTCTTACCGCCGCAATTTGCCCGAACGAGCTTAAACGCATCATAAAGAGGGAAGGTACGCCTGGAAAGCGGCAATGTCGAAAAGAGTGATCTCAACGGAGCGGGAACAAGAAAAAGCCCGCTGAGCGCGGGCTTAGATGGGGATCAGAACTGGTAAACCAGACCGAGGGCCACGATATCATCGGTCGAGATACCGTTGTTGCTGTAGAAGCGGTCGTCTTCGTCCAGCAGATTGATTTTATAATCCACATAGGTGGACATATTTTTATTGAAGTAGTAGGTCATGCCGATGTCGACATACTTGACCAGATCCTTGTCGCCGAAGCGAGAAGAGGAGTAGAGATCTTTACCCTTTGATTGCAGATAGGCCACAGACGGACGCAGCGGTAAATTATACTCATCGAACTGGTACTGGGCGACGACTTCAAAGTTCTGCGTCTTGTTGGCAATAGCGCCGTTGCCGTAGAAGGTCATGTTGCGGGTTTCCGCATACATGGCGGCCAGATAGATGTTGTTGGCGTCATATTTGGCGCCGACGGTCCAGGCGTCGGCTTTATCACCGTTGGCATAAATATGGCTGCTACGTGCTGCCGCCAGCTGGTTATGGGTACGGTCGGAAGATGAGTAGGCGGCCCCGAAGCTGATGCCCATATCGAGATCGTAGTAGCTGGAGATACCAAACCCGTCGCCATTTTCCCGCGCCAGTTTACGAGCACCACCGTTGTTAGTGCCTTCGCCAGAACCGGCGTTTTCATTATTACCCTGATACTGCAGGGCGAAATGCAGGCCGTCGACGAGGCCGAAGAAATCGCTGTTACGGTAGGTGGCCACCCCGTTGGTGCGGCCGGTCATGTAAACGTCGGTCTGGGTGTAGGTATCGCCGCCGAATTCTGGCAGCATATCAGTCCAGGATTCGATGTCGTACACCACGCCGTAATTACGGCCATAGTCCAGTGAGCCATAGTCAGCAAACTTCAGACCGGCGAAGGCCAGACGGGTCCAGGAATTCGCTCCTTCATTTTCGCTGGTATTGGCCTTGATATTGTATTCCCACTGACCGTAGCCGGTTAACTCGGAAGCGATCTGCGTTTCGCCTTTGATGCCAAAGCGTGCATAGGTCTGATCGCCGTCCTCTGAAGTGTCGTCTGAGAAATAGTGCAGGCCGGCGACTTTCCCGTAAAGGTCCAGTTTGTTGCCGTTGTTGTTATAGATTTCCGCGGCATTAACGGCATTGGCCATTAATAATGCCGGAACCATGAGAGCCAGTACTTTTCTTTTCATTATATATTCCCTTTTAATAATAATTTCTGTGAATTATGACAATCCCTCCGGAATGACTATCAGATACTAACGACCAGGTTCATTTTTATTTAAAATAAAATATGTAAATAAATAATGTAAGATATTGCAAAATATTTCCAAACGGTTCGTTATATTAAATTTAAATGAATCTTCTTTTATTATTATTTTATTATATAGCAATGGGTTATGTTGCTTTGTCGCGGCCTCGGTTAACCAAATGAAATTATTTGTATAAATTTACGGCGAGAGGGTTATTCAGCATTTAAATATAATTTATGAGTAAAACTCGCCGGGGGAGATAAGTACAATACGCGGCATGGTTGATGTCGTTAATGTTTAATCCTGTGGGTAAGTAATAAAGAACAAACCCTTGGGTATTTCCATTGGCAGCATAAGAGATAAGTAGGTGCAGAAGACAAGGATGAAACTGCTGCCTGTGGCGCAGGTTGGCGGTATAATGTGATGCGTGTCACGTTTTGGGTGGCAGTAGTATGATTTGTCACGGAGAAGAATGAGATGGAAGAGCAGGCAAAACGCAGCCCGGGCGGCAAACTCGCGCTCTGGGCGTTGTATGCCTTTTGCGGATATTGTGTCTGGGTCATTGTGCGTTACTGGTGGGTGGTAGGGAAAATTCACAGCGTTCCCGGCGCCAGCGCGGAGTGCGACTTTGGCACAATGGCAGGGAAATGGCTTGGCGCCCTGTTGGGGATGCTGGTGCTCGCCGGCATTGGCGCGATCCTTGGTGCTGTCGTCTGGTATACACGGCCCGCCAGAAGCAGGCGGGATCATCGGTCGTAAAGTTGCTATGCTCGAGGCTGACCTTCAGATAAGGAACGCCTATGAACCTGGTAGACTGGCAGCAACGATTTGAGCACTGGATACTGACGCACCACGCCCAGGAGGATGCGGCGCACGATCTGTCCCATTTTCGTCGCGTCTGGGCCACCGCCACCCGGCTGGCCGCCGGGGAGGTGGAAGTCGACAGGCTGGTGCTTCTCACGGCCTGCTATTTTCATGACATTGTCAGTCTGCCTAAAAATCATCCGGAGCGAAGCCGCTCCTCGATGATGGCTGCCGAGAAAACCCTGGCGATTTTGCAGTCGTCGTTTACCGATTTTCCCGCAGACCGCTATGCGGCGGTCAGCCATGCTATTGAGGCGCACAGCTTTAGCGCGGCGATCCCGCCGCGCACGCTGGAGGCGAAAATCGTCCAGGACGCCGACCGTCTCGAGTCGCTTGGGGCGATTGGCCTGGCGCGGGTCTTCGCCGTCGCCGGCGCCCTGAACACCATTCTGTTTGATGCCGACGATCCTTTCGCCGACCGGCGAGCGCTGGATGACAGAAAATATGCCCTCGACCATTTCCAGTGCAAACTCCTGCGCCTGCCGGAAACCATGCAGACCGCCGCAGGAAGGGCTATGGCGCAGCATAATGCGCGCTTCCTCGTTGAGTTTATGGCCAAGATCAGCGCGGAGCTGAAGGGGGAGCCTATGACGCTGGATGAGGCGGTTTTACGCCGCTTTGCACCGCAGCCGTCAACCGACCAGTGATTTATGGTACTCTCTGCAAAAATCGTCCGCGCTGGTTGAGGATATGCCACAAAAGTTAATCAAGGAAAACAGGTCGTTGTCATTGACGGAGCAGGCCGGTGAAGAGGCTCAGGCGCTGCTGCGTCAGCTGATGACGATCTACGATGTGAAAACGCTGGTCGCCGAGCTGGTTAGCGTCGGGGAGCAGCACTGGAGCGCGGCGATCCTCAAGCGCGTGGCGGCC
Organism: Klebsiella sp. PCX; assembly: GCF_021869705.1. Lineage (NCBI taxonomy): Bacteria > Pseudomonadati > Pseudomonadota > Gammaproteobacteria > Enterobacterales > Enterobacteriaceae > Klebsiella > Klebsiella sp. PCX. The sequence goes on along the minus strand of NZ_CP091527.1, from coordinate 3,338,940 downwards.
CTCGGCCGCGCGGCGGGGCGTTTGCGTCCGCAGGAGGTCGCTCATCTGGCGACGCTGCTGCCGTCGCCGCCGGCCCATCATCCACACTATGGGTTCCGCTTTGTCGATCTGTTTGCCGGTATCGGCGGGATCCGCAGCGGTTTTGAAGCCATCGGCGGGCAGTGCGTCTTTACCAGCGAGTGGAATAAGCATGCGGTGCGCACCTATAAGGCCAACTGGTATTGCGATCCGCAGCAACACCGTTTCAATGAAGATATCCGCGATATCACCCTCAGCCATCGCCCCGACGTTAGCGATGACGAGGCGGCGCAGCATATCCGCGAGACTATCCCGCAGCATGATGTGCTGCTGGCCGGCTTTCCCTGCCAGCCTTTCTCACTCGCCGGCGTATCGAAAAAAAATGCCATGGGTCGCGCCCACGGCTTTGCCTGCGAAACCCAGGGGACGCTGTTTTTTGATGTGGTGAGAATTATCGCCGCCCGTCAGCCGGCGATCTTTGTGCTGGAGAATGTTAAAAATCTCAAAAGTCACGATCAGGGACGCACCTTCCGCATCATCATGCAGACACTGGATGAGCTGGGGTATGAGGTCGCTGACGCCGGGCATAGCGGGCCGGACGATCCGAAAGTGATCGACGGGCGCCATTTCTTACCACAGCACCGGGAGCGCATCGTGCTGGTAGGCTTCCGTCGCGATCTGCACCTGCACGAAGGGTTTACGCTGCGCGATATCGCGGCGCTTTACCCGGCGGTTCGGCCAACATTTGGCGAGCTGCTGGAGCCGACGGTGGATGCCAAATTTATCCTCACGCCGGTACTGTGGAAATATCTTTATCGCTATGCGCGCAAGCATCAGGCGCGGGGCAATGGCTTTGGTTATGGCCTGGTGGACCCCGCCAATCCCCACAGCGTGGCCCGGACGCTTTCCGCCCGCTACTATAAAGATGGCGCCGAAATTCTCGTCGATCGCGGCTGGGACCGGCCGCTGGGCGAGACGCATTTTGACGATCCGCAGAATCAACAGCGGCGTCCTCGTCGGCTGACGCCGCGGGAGTGCGCCCGATTGATGGGCTTCGAATCGCCTCAGGGGGCGCGTTTCCGCATCCCGGTGTCGGATACCCAGGCCTATCGTCAGTTCGGCAACTCGGTGGTGGTTCCGGTCTTCGCCGCGGTGGCGAAGCTCCTGGCCCCGCGCATCGCTCAGGCGGTGGCGCTTCGCGAAGCGGATGATAACGATGGCGGATGTTCACGATAAAGCCACACGCAGTAAAAATATGCGGGCTATCGCCACGCGCGATACGGCGATCGAAAAGCGGATAGCGGCGCTGTTGACTCAGGCGGGATTCACCTTTATTGCTCAGGATCGCGAGCTGCCGGGGCGCCCCGATTTCGCTTTACCCGACTACCGTTGCGTCATCTTTACCCACGGCTGTTTCTGGCACCACCATGACTGTTACCTGTTTAAGGTGCCGGCCACCCGGACGGCGTTCTGGCTGGACAAGATCGCCGGCAACGTAGCGCGCGATGCCCGTGACCGGCAAAAGCTGGCCGCGCAGGGCTGGCGGGTGCTTATCGTCTGGGAGTGCGCCCTGCGCGGTCGCCTGAAGCTGAATGACGAGGCGCTCACCGAGCGTCTGGAAGAGTGGATCTGCGGCGCCGGACACGACGCGCAGATCGACACCCAGGGGATCCGCGAACTGGCGCTTATTTCGACGCCTTACAAGGAGTAACTTCGCTGCGAACCGGGAAGAGATATTTGCCCAGCGTCACCAGCACGACGGCGAAAATAATCACCGCCAGCGCCAGCCACTCGATCAGTGACAGGCTTTCGCCACCGAATCCGGTGCCAAGGAGAACCGCTACCACCGGGTTGACATAGGCGTAGCTGGTGGCCACCGCCGGGGTGACATTGCGGATCAAAAACATGTAGGCGTTGATGGCAATCAGCGAGCCAAAGATAGCCAGATAGGCTACGGCGGCGATCCCGGACCACGACGGAACGCGGGTTAAGGTTTCACCGCTCAGCCATGAGGCGGCCAGCAGGACGATCCCGGCGGCGAGCATCTCGATTGCCCCCGCCATCATGCCGGTCGGCAGCACGATCCGCGAGCCGTAAACCGAGCCGAAGGCCCAGCTCAGAGAGCCAATCAGAATCAGCAGTGCGCCCCAGGGGTTGCCGTTCAGGTTGCCCCCGCTGTTAAGCATCACAATACCCGCGAGGCCAATGGCAATCCCCAGCCACTCCAGCTTCCGAGTGGCGATGCCGAAAAAGCGGCTGAAGCACAGGGTGAACAGCGGAACGGTGGCGACCATCACCGCGGCGATCCCGGAGGGAACGTGCTGATGTTCGGCCAGGGTGACAAAGCCGTTGCCGACGGCCAGCAGCAAAACCCCGATCAGCGCGGCATTAAGCAACGGCCTGCGGGCCGGCAGTTTATGGCCGGTGGCCAACAGCCATCCCAGCAGCAGCACGCCGGCAGAGAGAAAGCGAATTCCGGCCATCATCAGCGGCGGCCAGCTGGCGACGCCGACGGCGATGGCGAAATAGGTAGAGCCCCAAATGATATACAGCGCAAACAGCGCCCCGATAAGCGGTAACAGCTGACGGGTAGACATACTTCCTCACGACGGTGCAGAGATAGAAAGGGGACATATAGTAAACGTGAAAACTATCCTGCTGGCGAGCGCTTAATTTGCGCCAGGTTGTTAAATTTATATTGACTAATTGTACCTTGGGCAGCGGCCGTTTTTTAACGCATACTCGAGGGAGACATTGATGAAAAGAGAAGGAAAATCATTTTGGCAGGAAGTAGTCTTTTAACATTACTTGATGATATCGCCACGCTGCTGGACGATATCTCCATGATGGGCAAGCTGGCGGCGAAAAAAACGGCGGGGGTGCTGGGCGACGATCTTTCCCTGAATGCCCAACAGGTGACCGGCGTGCGGGCAAATCGTGAGCTGCCCGTGGTCTGGGGTGTGGCGAAAGGGTCGTTCGTCAATAAAATCATCCTCGTGCCGCTGGCCCTGCTGATCAGCGCCTTTATTCCCTGGGCGATCACGCCGCTGCTGATGGTGGGTGGCGCGTTTCTCTGTTTTGAAGGGGTGGAGAAGGTGCTCCACAGTCTGGAAGCGCGTAAGCACAAGGAGGACCCAGCGCAACGGCAGCAGCGTCTTCAGGCGTTGGCGGATCGTGACCCGCTGGCCTTTGAGCGTGACAAAGTAAAAGGGGCGATTCGCACCGACTTTATTTTGTCCGCGGAAATTGTCGCCATCACCCTCGGCATTGTCGCGGAAGCGCCGCTGCTGAATCAGATCCTCATTCTCTCAGGGATCGCGATTCTGGTCACCGTCGGGGTCTATGGCCTGGTGGGGGTGATCGTCAAGCTGGATGACATGGGTTACTGGCTGGCGGAGAAACGCAGTACGCTGGCGCAGTGGCTGGGCAAAGGGTTATTGGCCGTGGCTCCCTGGCTGATGAAACTGCTCTCTGTCGTCGGGACGCTGGCCATGTTCCTCGTTGGCGGCGGGATTGTGGTCCACGGTATTGCGCCGCTGCACCATGCCATTGAGCACTGGAGCGCGGGCCTGGGCGGCATGTTGGCCGCCTTGCTGCCGATGGTGGTCAATCTGGTGCTGGGTTTTATCATCGGTGCGGTGGTACTGGCCGGCGTCAAGGCGGTGAGCCGCCTGCGTGGCGCGGCGAAGTAGTCAGGTGCGGCGCAGCGGATTGGCGCCGCGTGGTCTACGCTAAAAAGCGCGTCCGGTATCGACAGAAACCGCGTGCGCTGACAACGTCAGGTTTGCGCAACGTACTACGAGAGAAAGATGGATAAGCCACTGCGGTTGAAGTTGAAAAAGCGCTACTTCCTGACTCGCCCGGCACATGTGGTTAACGTTTGTTTTATCGTGGTGCTATTTTTCTCCACGCTGTTGATCTGGCGTGAAATCAACGTCCTGGAAGAGGCCTACGTGGCGAACCAGCGCAATAATCTGGCTAACGTCGCGCATGAAATGGATGGGCTGCTGCAGTTTAACATCGACAGGATGATGTTTTTTCGCCACGGTATGCAGTCCGCACTTGAACGCCCCCTCGACGTCGATGTGTTGCACGAGGCCAGCCAGCGCTATCTGAACCAGCGCCATCAGGAGATTTGGCGGGTGGCGCTCCCGAACCGCCGGACGCTGCCGGTGTTTGGCGTCTCGGAGAGCGTCGTCAGGGAGCACCCGCTGCTCTTGCCGGACGATCCGCTGGTGGTCAATGAACTGATGGCGACGCTGGAGCTGGGTTATCTGTTAAATCTGACGCAGCATGACCGCGATTTTGCCGAGCGGATGCAATATATCTCCCGCAGCGGCTTTTTCACCTCGACCCTGCCGCTGCGCGATGAATCGCAGGTGAAGACGCACTATTCGCGCGCTATCAGCGCCCTCTGGTTTACCCGGCAGACCCAGCGGAACAATCCGTACCGCGGCGTTATCTGGCAAACCTTTCCTGACGATGACCCACAGCTGGAAGAGCAGGTGGTTACCGCCTCGATACCGCTGGATTTTGCCGGTTACTGGCGCGGCGTGCTGGCGATGGATTTCTCAGTCAGCGAAATAAAAGCATTTTTAATCAGCGCGATGAAGGGCGGGCAGGAGGGGGAATACCAGCTTTATGACAGCCATCTTAGCCTGCTGACCTCCTCTGCGCCGGGGAATGTCCTGACGCTGCTGTCGCCGCGCGAGCAGGAGCTGCTCAGCCGCGCGTTTGCCCATGATAACCAGGGCGGCCTGCGTCTGCTGACGCGCTATATCAGTTGGGCCAAACTACGGAATTTTGACGGCGTGCTGCTGCGGATCCACACCCTGCGGGAAGGCGTACGCGGCAACTTTGGCACCATCACCATCGCCCTGACCCTGATGTGGATCCTCTTCACCTTGATGCTGCTGCTCTCCTGGCTGGTGATCCGCCGTATGGTCCGCAATATGAGCGTCCTCCAGACCTCTCTGGAGTGGCAGGCCTGGCACGATGCCTTAACCCGCCTGCTCAATCGCGGGGCGCTGTTTGAAAAGGCGATGGCGCTCGCCAGCGCCTGCCAGCGCAGCGGACTACCGCTGGCGGTGATCCAGCTCGATCTGGATCACTTTAAGAGCATTAACGATCGCTATGGTCATCAGGCGGGTGACAGGGTGCTGTCGATGGTGGCCAGTACCCTTGCCGGCACTGTGCGGGAAGGCGATTTGCTGGGCCGCGTGGGGGGAGAGGAGTTTTGTGTCGTGCTGCCGAATACCACGCTGCAGGAAGCGGCGGCGATAGCGGAGCGGCTACGCCTGCGTATTCATGGCCGGGAGGTCTTTTTGCATAACAACGTGACGCTGCGGGTCAGCGCGTCGTTAGGGGTAAGCGCCAGCGAAGAGCAGGGAGAGTATCACTTTGAAGCGCTGCAGTCGGTCGCCGATGGTCGACTGTATCTGGCCAAGCAGAATGGCCGCAACCAGGTCTGTTTTCGCAGCGAAGCGTGAGTAAAACGTTTCGCTCGCGCCAGCGGATTTGAGATTTATCTTAAAGTAATGTCTGGCGATCGTACTATCGGATGAAACCGGTTTGCGGCTAAGCCTTCTCGCATCAGCCTTGCAGCCCTTTCTGCTGCGAAGCGCCGACTTTCTCAATATTTTGCGTCATGAATATCGCTTGTCATGCAAAATAATTGAGGATAATGTTTCAACGCATCGGATTTCCCGGTGTAACGAATTTTCAAGTGCTTCTTGCATTAGCAAGTTTGATCCCGACTCCTGCGAGTCGGGATTTTTTTCGCCCATCACTAGCGGTTGGCTTCACTGGCGCTGAAATCATGAATATCGAGTTCAAATGCCTCCGCCAGTTCGCGCCAGGTATGCGCCCCGCGGCCATCAATACTGGCGCGCTGAGGGTCATCGAGGATGCGGTGGACTTCGCTTTCGCTGATCTCATTAATCGCCGCCAGTAGAGCATCAACGTTGACATCAACGTCGTTCCCGGTCTGGTCTGTCAATCGGTTCTTCATCATTACCCCCCTCGCTGAGCGTCGCTCAAGCCTTTTTAAGTATAGTCGGTCTAAAAAAACGCCAGTCACCGGCCGCGACGCTGCGAGCGGCGTGGTTTTGTTCTACACTGGCTGAAAATAGAGAGGAGATGGATTATGCAGGTGAACGATCGTGTCACGGTGAAGACCGACGGTGGCCCACGTCGATCGGGCGTAGTGCTGGCAATTGAGTCGTTTAGCGAAGGGACGATGTATCTGGTTTCGCTGGAAGACTATCCCCTGGGGATCTGGTTTTTCAATGAAATAGGGCACCCGGATGGGATCTTCGTGGAAAAAGAAATCTCGTAAAACCGAACTGGCGGGACCACCGCCAGTTTGTTTCAGCGTAGATTCACCTGAATACCACTGGTAATGTTTTCGGTCAGCCGAACGATGTGGTAAATCACCTGCTTATTATGCGTCTGTATTTTCTTTTTAATATTACCTTTGTGCGATGATACCGTTTTCGCTTTGATGTTCATTTGCGTTGAAATTTGCGAAGTACCATGCCCGGCCATCCACATTTGCAGCATATTTGATTCTGTTTTGCTTAGCGACAACGTCGGTAAATTCAACTGCCCCAGGCTCGTGTTCTTGTATTTAAGATAATTAACCAGAATGACATCAAGGTCTTTTGGGGTGATCGATTTTGAACTGATTAGCAGATTCTTACGTACCCGCAGATAGCGGTCAAAATGGATGTTCGCCAGCGACATAAAAATCACAAACAGCGTCGCCGGATTTTGCGTGATGATCTGGCGAATAATGTTATTACTTTCATCATCATGCACAAAGCAATCTTCATTCAGAAACACCACCGCCGGGCAACATGACGCACAGTGCCTGTGCAGATCCTCAGCGCAGTTGACCTCAACGATTTCCTGTTTTTTAATTCCCCGACTGGTCAGATATCCCGTAAGTCCTAACCGGGTATAACTGCACAAATCCATAATCATCGTTGACATGACCCATCCTCAATCAACACGTAACGATATACACTTCGCACTGGCTGTGCGAAGCAGTCCTTGCGGGCGGTAATAATAGTAGGTTTAAGAAAGAACCCATTAGTTCCATTAAACTATTCCGCATCTCTGCATATAATTTGCCAGGAAAACTCTTAAAGTAAAGTCGAGAACCGGTAGTGTGAGCGAATTAAAAACAAAAAGTGCCCGTGGCTGCTATGGTTAGGCGCCAAAGATTCTTTTACTTTCAGAATTTCCTTATTTCATATGAAGGTCGCGATGCCTGGCCGTGTTTTACCCGGCTTCTCCGTCCGCTGCGGGGGTGGAAGGCTTAACGCTTTAATGCCACAATACTTTTTTATCAGCTTGTGGGATGAATGATGAAACAGTTAGTTTTTGCTGGCATGGTGGTGGCGCTGGCCGGATGCGTGCAGGTTGATCGTTACGAAGACGTTGTTAAAGCCCCCGCGCCGGCAGGCCTGGAAGGCTACTGGCAGACGAAAGGGCCGCAGAGTGAGATGATGAGTCCGGACGCCATCGCCAGCCTGATCGTCACCAAAGATGGGGACACCTTCGACTGCCGCCAGTGGCAGCGCGTGATCGCCCAGCCGGGGAAACTGATGAACCGCGATAGCGATATCTACAACGTGACCGCTTCCCTGGATATCTACCCGATCGAGCGCGAGGGCAACACCCTTTCCTACGATCGTATGACGTTGACCCGCGTTGAACGTCTCACCCCGGAGTGCGAGAAAGCGTGGGCTAAAGCGCGTGCCACCGCTCCAGTCAGCGCGCCGACCACCGCGCACTAAGATTCCGGCGGGCCACCGCTGGCCCGTCCGGCGTCAGATGACTACAGCACCGCCTCCAGCACCCACACGCTGACGCTTCCTCCGTTACAGGTAAAGGTGGCGCAGCCTTCGCCGTCGGTTTCGACAATCTCTTCCCGATTGCCCAGGAAATCCCGCCAGCGTTTGTTGCCATAATTCTCGCCCAGCGTCAGGGTCTTTTCTCCCTCATCACCATTGGACATCACCACCACGCAGCCGGGATCCTCGTCCGTGCCGCTGCGGCTGAAGGCAATGCAGTTGGGGTGATCGAACCAGAGAGTCTGCACGCCGTGGGCAAAACGCTGACGGGCGTCGATCAGCTCGTGGAGTTGTTCGATAACGGGCATTTCTATGGCGTAGGTTTGTCCGTCGCCGCCGGTATCCTCATAGGAGGCGCCGAAGAGATCGGCATAGAAGACCGAGGGTACGCCATTTTCACGCAACAGGATCAGCGCATAGGCCAGCGGTTTAAACCATGGCTCAACAGGCGCCTCGAGCGCCTGCAGCGGCTGGGTATCATGGTTGGTGACCAGGGTGACGGCATGGAAGGGGTCGGCTTCCACCAGCGTCCCGCTGAAAATCTGGCTCATGTCGTAATCGCGCCCCTGGCGGGACGCTTCATGAAATTTCATCTGCAGCGGGGCGTCAAACAGCATCGTCTTGCCCTCGACCAGATCGATATACTGCTGGAGCTTTTCCACTTCATGGGACCAGTATTCCGCAACAATAAACAGCGGCTGCGGGGCTACCTCCTGAACATGCTCGATCCACGCTTTGTAAAACCATGCGGGGATATGCTTCACAGCGTCAAGACGAAAACCGTCGCAACCGGTTTGCTCCATCACCCAGCGCGCCCAGTATTTGATCTCTTCGGTGACGGCGTGATTACGAAAATCGATATTGGCGCCCATCAGGTAGTCGAAGTTGCCAAGCTCGTCATCGACCTGTTCATTCCAGCCTTCGCCGGTGTAGTCGTTGACGATTTTAAATACACCGTCTTCCGTCGGATTCTCGATGTGGTCAATGCCGCTAAAGCACTTGTAGTCCCAGACAAACTGCGAATACTGTCCGGCGCGCACCGGGAAGGTATAGCGAGTCCATGCCTCGCACTCGATGATCGTCTCGTCAATTTGCGTGCGATCCTGCTCATCAACGCGCTGCACGCGCAGGGCCTCTTTTTCATCGGCGCCCATTTTATGGTTCACCACCACGTCCAGCAGCACGGCGATGTCGTGCTCCTTCAGGGCGTTGATTGCCGCCAGCAGCTGGGTCTTATCGCCATATTTGGTGGCGACAGAGCCCTTTTGATCAAACTCGCCGAGGTCGAAGAGATCGTAGGTGTCATAGCCGACGGAATAGCCGCCCGAGGCGCCTTTGTAGGCGGGGGGCAACCAGACCATATTGATGCCGATTTCGTTAAGACTGGGGGCCAGCGCTTCGACTTCACGCCACAGTTCGCCGCCGGCGGGGTAGTACCAGTGAAAACATTGCAACAAGGTGGGGTTTTTCATCTTCCATGCTCCTGACGTCAACAGGCTGACCTTTGCAGTATGGGAGATATCCCGCAAAACGGGTGAGGAAAGCCCTGAATTTCGCTATACCCTAAAGCGGATCATATATAATAAATTTGCATAAGATGTAGCGTAACGATGTTGGTGTCGGGCCGTTAAGCGCTTTACACTACAGGAAAATCCTAACCTTCGGGGTATCTATGAAATTAGCACTTCTGGGTCGTCAGGCGCTGATGGGCGCGATGGCCGTTGTTTTGATGGCTGGCGTTAGCGTGAAAACTTTTGCGGCGGAAAACCTGCTCAATCAGATTAAAGAGCGCGGCACCCTGCGCGTGGGCCTCGAAGGCACCTATCCTCCTTTTAGCTTCCAGGGCGATGACGGTAAGCTGACCGGCTTTGAAGTGGAGTTCGCCAACGAGCTGGCGAAACATCTGGGCGTGAAGGCTGACCTCAAACCGACCAAGTGGGACGGTATGCTGGCCTCGCTGGATTCCAAGCGCATTGACGTGGTGATTAACCAGGTCACTATCTCTGATGAACGTAAGAAAAAATACGATTTCTCCACCCCGTACACCATCTCCGGTGTGCAGGCGCTGGTGAAGAAAGGCAACGAAGGCGCGATTAAAACCGCAGCGGATCTGAAAGGCAAGAAAGTGGGCGTCGGGCTGGGCACAAACTATGAAGAGTGGCTACGTCAGAACGTCCAGGGCGTGGATGTCCGCACCTATGATGACGATCCGACCAAATACCAGGATCTGCGCGTAGGCCGTATTGACGCCATTCTGGTTGACCGTCTGGCGGCGCTGGATCTGGTGAAGAAAACTAACAACACGCTGGCGGTAACCGGCGAAGCGTTCTCCCGTCAGGAAGCTGGCGTTGCACTACGCAAAGGCAACGATGACCTGCTGAAAGCGGTAGATGGCGCGATCGCGGATATGCAGAAAGATGGCAGCCTGAAGGCCCTGTCAGAGAAATGGTTTGGCGCTGACGTGACAAAATAAAGGCCAGCGGTGAAAAAAGGCGCTCCTGGAAGCGCCTTTTTTTATTTAGCGCGTAACTGTGTGCATAATGAAGCATAACTGAGTCAGGAGGGGCCATGTCACTGCAAAATTTAACCCGCTTTCCGCGTCTGGAATTGATCGGCGCGCCGACGCCGCTGGAGTATCTGCCGCGTCTGTCCGATCACCTCGGGCGCGAAATATTTATCAAACGTGATGATACGACGCCGTTGGCGATGGGGGGAAACAAACTGCGCAAGCTGGAGTTTCTCGCCGCCGATGCGCTGCGCGAAGGGGCGGATACTTTAATTACCGCCGGCGCGATCCAGTCTAACCATGTGCGCCAGACGGCGGCGGTCGCCGCCAAACTGGGCCTGCACTGCGTGGCGCTGCTGGAAAATCCCATCGGCACCCGTGCGGAGAACTATCTGAGCAATGGCAACCGCCTGCTGCTGGATCTGTTTAATACCCAGGTTGAGATGTGCGATGCCCTGACCGATCCCGCTGCGCAGCTCGACGAGCTGGCGACCCGTATCGAAGCGCAGGGGTACCGCCCGTATGTCATTCCGGTCGGCGGTTCAAACGCCCTTGGGGCGCTAGGCTATGTGGAAAGCGCGCTGGAAATCGCCCAGCAGTGCGAAGACGCGGTGGAGATTTCGTCGGTGGTGGTCGCCTCCGGGAGCGCCGGCACCCATGCCGGACTGGCGGTCGGCCTTGAACAGCTGATGCCGCAGGCGGAACTGATTGGGGTGACGGTGTCGCGCGCTGTTGCCGACCAGCTGCCGAAAGTGGTAGCGCTGCAGCAGGCCGTGGCCAACAGCCTTGAGCTGCAGGCGAAAGCCGACATCATCCTGTGGGACGATTACTTTGCCCCAGGCTACGGGACGCCAAATGAGGAAGGAATGGCCGCCGTGAAGCTGCTGGCGCAACTGGAAGGTATTTTGCTCGACCCGGTTTATACCGGCAAAGCGATGGCCGGACTTATCGATGGCATTACGCAGAAACGCTTTAAGGATGAAGGGCCGATTTTGTTCGTCCATACCGGCGGAGCGCCGGCGCTGTTTGCCTATCATCCTCACCTCTAATACAGAAACCACAGCATGCAAGAAAGTATTCAACTGGTCATCGATTCTGCGCCTTTTCTGCTGAAAGGCGCCGTCTTTACGCTGCAGCTGAGCATTGGCGGGATGTTTTTCGGCCTGGTGCTGGGCTTTATCCTGGCGCTGATGCGCATGTCGACCCTCTGGCCGGTAAAATGGCTGGCGCGCATGTATATCTCCATTTTTCGCGGGACACCGCTTATCGCCCAGCTGTTCATGATCTACTACGGCTTGCCGCAGTTTGGCATTGAGCTTGACCCGATCCCGGCGGCGATGATCGGCTTATCGCTGAACACGGCGGCCTACGCGGCGGAAACCCTGCGCGCGGCCATCGCCTCGATTGACAAAGGGCAATGGGAAGCGGCGGCCAGTATCGGTATGACCCCCTGGCAGACGATGCGTCGGGCTATTTTACCCCAGGCGGCGCGGGTCGCTTTGCCGCCGCTCTCTAACAGTTTTATCAGCCTGGTAAAAGATACCTCGCTGGCGGCGACGATCCAGGTGCCGGAGCTGTTCCGTCAGGCGCAGCTTATCACCTCGCGTACGCTGGAGGTCTTCACCATGTATCTGGCCGCCTCTCTGATCTACTGGGTGATGGCGACGGTACTCTCCTCGCTGCAGAACTATTTTGAAAACCAGCTGAACCGCCAGGAGCGTGATCCGAAATGAGTGCGATTGAAGTAAAAAGCCTGGTGAAAAAATTCCATGGCCAGACGGTGCTCCACGGTATCGACCTGGAGGTGCAGGAAGGCGAAGTGGTGGCAATCATCGGCCCCAGCGGCTCGGGTAAAACCACCCTGCTGCGCAGCATTAATCTGCTGGAGCAACCGGAGAGCGGCACTATCCGCGTCGGCGATGTGACGATCGACGCTGGTCGCAGCCTCGGGCCGCAAAAAGGGCTTATCCGTCGGCTGCGCCAGCACGTTGGCTTTGTCTTCCAGAACTTCAACCTGTTTCCCCACCGGACGGTGCTGGAGAACATCATTGAAGGGCCGGTCATCGTAAAAGGTGAAGACAAGCAGGAGTCGATGGCGCGGGCGCGCGATCTACTGGCGAAAGTGGGCCTCAGCGGCAAAGAGAACAGCTATCCGCGCCGCCTCTCTGGCGGGCAGCAGCAGCGGGTCGCGATTGCCCGCGCGCTGGCCATGCGTCCGGACGTGATCCTGTTTGATGAACCGACCTCGGCTCTCGATCCCGAGCTGGTAGGGGAGGTGCTCAATACCATCCGCCAGCTGGCGCAGGAGAAACGTACCATGGTTATCGTGACCCATGAAATGAGCTTCGCTCGCGACGTTGCCGATCGGGCGATTTTTATGGATCAGGGACGCATCGTTGAACAAGGCGAGGCCAAAGCGCTGTTCGCCTCGCCTCAGCAGCCGCGAACCCGCCAGTTCCTCGAAAAATTCCTGATGCAATAGAGCAGGCGCAGGCGCGGCGGCTCGCCTTCGTGTGAGCCGCCGCAATGAGCCCAATTCCACGCTGGGGCAACACCCCATCGTCACGTCTTTGTGCTATTTACTCCCCTGGCCGTATACACCGCTTCCCATCCCCCCTTGTAGGGTGTAGAAAATGAAGGGAGGGGCCTTAGTTTCAGCGCAGCTAACTGGGAAAAGGCAAGTCTTCAGGCTAATAAATGCGACAGCTACGATATTTTATACATATAAATAAGATTTATGTGTTAGTTTTCTGTATTTATAATAATGATTATCAATCAGGAGTTATTTGCACAGCTATGAGGGACAATGATTTTTTCAGCTGGCGGCGGGATATGCTGCATCAATTTCAGTCCATGGCCGCCGCTCAGGAGGTTTATAATCTCCTGCAACGAGAAACAGAAACGCTGGAATATGATTTCTATACGCTTTGTGTGCGTCACCCGGTGCCTTTCACTCGCCCCCGCGTCACGTTTCAGTCGACCTATCCCCGCGCATGGATGTCTCATTACCAGGCAGAGAATTATTTCGCCATAGATCCCGTATTACGCCCGGAGAATTTTATGCGTGGCCATCTGCCGTGGGAAGATGGGTTGTTTCGCGATGCGCAGGCGTTATGGGACGGCGCGCGCGACCATGGTCTGCAAAAAGGGGTGACACAGTGCCTGACGTTGCCAAATCATGCTCAGGGTTTTCTCTCCGTCTCCGCGAACAACCGTTTGCCGAACGCTTATGCTGAAGATGAGCTGGAGCTGCGCTTGCGAACGCTGACGGAGCTGAGCCTGCTGACGCTCTTGCGTCTTGAAGATGAGATGGTGATGCCGCCGGAGATGAAATTCAGCCGGCGCGAACTGGAGATCCTCAAATGGACCGCGGAAGGAAAGACCTCTGCGGAGGTGGCGATGATTCTCTCGATTTCGGAAAATACGGTCAATTTCCATCAGAAGAATATGCAACGGAAATTTAACGCGCCGAATAAAACGCAAATTGCCTGTTACGCTGTGGCGACAGGGTTAATCTGAAGGCGCCTGCCGTTCTGCGTGCCAGACGTGATACCGGCTGTCAGTCATACTTTCAGCCGGTACAGGATTACTGCCGATAAGCTTGTTTAATTTGCTTAACGGTGCTGGAGAATACGGCGGCCTGAGCCTCATCTTCCATCTGCGCGATCTGCTTTTCCATTTTAATAATCACGCGACCAGCATCTGCCTGGCCCATCGCCTGCAGCATCAGCGTCATCATCGCTTTCAGGCAGGAGACTTCCTGCGCCAGTTCCTGATTATTTTCTGCAGTGGAAAAATCTGGTGTGCTCATCGATATCCTCGTTTACTCGCTGCGCTATTGCGCTCTACTCAATGTGAAGGCCGCGCAGTATACCACAAGCGACAGAAAAAAAAGGAGTGCTTAATTTCTGTTCTCTCATCTGAGCTGTGAATGGTTTTATGCTTCAGATAAGACGTAATAGCCATCGTCAGGCCAATAATTGCCACTATCTATTTAGTACGTTAATAATTGTTACATATTTAGCTTCGTATTTATGCGCTACGTAATCTGTTGTGTTTTTTGTGCCTTCTGTATGGGGATTGTTAAAAAATAAGACTCGTGCAACCGACTGTTCGCAATGACTTTCCACTGAGTGTGCACAGACATTGCCATAAATGAGAGCCAAATCGAGGCGAGGGCATTTTTTTGCCTTTTAAAATAGCAATAAAACCCGGTAATATGTGGGAGATAAAGTATCAGTAGCGTTATCCCTCATTCTGGAGATTATTCCTTTGATCAACGTTCTTCTTGTTGATGACCACGAACTGGTGCGCGCAGGGATACGACGCATTCTGGAAGATATAAAAGGGATTAAAGTCGCTGGCGAAGCCTGCTGCGGCGAAGACGCCGTCAAGTGGTGCCGGGCTAATTCCGCCGATGTCGTCCTGATGGACATGAACATGCCCGGGATCGGGGGTCTGGAAGCGACGCGCAAAATTGCGCGCTCGGTAGCGGGCACGAAAGTGATCATGTTGACCGTGCATACTGAGAATCCCTTACCTGCCAAGGTCATGCAGGCGGGGGCGGCAGGTTATCTCAGTAAGGGCGCCGCGCCACAGGAAGTGGTGAATGCGATTCGCTGCGTCGCGTCAGGGCAACGTTATATTGCCTCTGATATTGCTCAGCAAATGGCGTTAAGTCAGATTGAACCGGAAAAAACAGAATCGCCGTTTGCCAGTTTGTCTGAACGCGAATTGCAGATTATGCTGATGATCACCAAAGGTCAGAAGGTGAATGAGATCTCAGAGCAGCTGAATCTGAGTCCAAAAACGGTTAACAGCTATCGCTATCGGATGTTCAGCAAATTGAACATTCATGGCGATGTCGAGCTGACCCACCTGGCAATTCGCCATGGCCTGTGTAATGCGGAGTCGTTAGCAAGCCAGTGAGTGATGTTTTTGACGCAAAAGCTTTCCTGAAAACGGTAACTAGCCAGCCCGGTGTGTATCGGATGTATGATGCTGGCGGAACCGTCATCTATGTTGGCAAAGCCAAAGATTTGAAAAAGCGGCTCAGCAGCTACTTCCGCAGCAACCTCGCGTCGCGTAAAACGGAAGCGCTGGTGGCGCTGATCGCGCAAATCGACGTGACCGTCACCCATACCGAGACGGAAGCGCTGCTGCTTGAGCACAACTATATCAAGCTGTACCAGCCGCGGTACAACGTGCTGTTGCGCGACGATAAGTCGTATCCTTTTATTTTCCTCAGTGGCGATACCCATCCGCGTCTGGCGATGCATCGTGGCGCCAAACATGCGAAGGGCGAGTATTTTGGTCCTTTTCCCAACGGCTATGCCGTGCGCGAGACCCTGGCGCTGCTGCAGAAGATCTTTCCCATCCGTCAGTGTGAAAACAGCGTCTACCGCAATCGCTCCCGTCCCTGTCTACAGTATCAGATTGGCCGCTGCCTCGGGCCGTGCGTGGCGGGGCTGGTCAGTGAAGACGAGTATGCACAGCAGGTGGAGTATGTGCGGCTGTTTCTTGCCGGCAAAGATGACCAGGTGCTGACTCAGCTCATCGCGCGGATGGAGAAGGCGAGCCAGAACCTTGAGTTTGAAGAGGCGGCGCGCATTCGCGACCAGATTCAGGCCGTCCGCCGCGTGACTGAGAAACAGTTTGTCTCTAACACCGGCGACGATCTTGACGTGATCGGGGTTGCCTTCGATGCCGGCATGGCTTGCGTCCATGTACTGTTTATCCGCCAGGGTAAAGTACTGGGCAGCCGCAGCTACTTCCCGAAAGTGCCTGGCGGCACCGAGCTGGGCGAGGTCGTCGAGACCTTTGTCGGCCAGTTCTATCTGCAGGGCAGCCAGATGCGCACGCTGCCGGGGGAAATTTTGCTCGACTTTAACCTCGGAGATAAGACGCTGCTGGCCGAGTCGCTGTCAGAACTGGCGGGGCGTCGAATCCATGTGCAGACCAGGCCGCGCGGCGACCGGGCTCGTTATCTTAAGCTGGCGCGCACCAATGCCGCGACGGCGTTAACCACCAAATTGTCTCAGCAATCGACCATTCATCAGCGTCTGCAGGCGCTGGCCTCCGTGCTGGAGCTGCCGGCGGTGAAGCGGATGGAGTGCTTTGATATCAGCCACACCATGGGCGAACAGACCGTCGCCTCCTGCGTGGTATTTGACAGCAATGGTCCGCTGCGCGCGGAGTACCGGCGATACAATATCGCCGGCATCACCCCGGGCGATGACTATGCGGCGATGAATCAGGTCCTGCGCCGTCGCTATGGCAAAGCGATTGATGACAACAAGATTCCTGATGTGATCCTGATAGACGGCGGCAAGGGGCAGCTGGCGCAGGCGAAAGCGGTATTTGCGGAGCTGGACGTCCCCTGGGATAAACATCATCCGCTGCTGCTGGGCGTGGCGAAAGGTAGCGATCGTAAAGCCGGCCTGGAAACGTTATTCTTTGAGCCGGAAGGCGAGGGGTTTAGCCTGCCACCGGATTCGCCGGCTCTGCACGTGATCCAGCATATCCGCGATGAATCGCATGATCATGCAATCTCCGGCCATCGCAAAAAACGGGCGAAAGTGAAGAACACCAGCTCGCTTGAGACTATCGAGGGGGTGGGGCCGAAGCGTCGCCAGATGCTGCTGAAGTACATGGGTGGACTGCAGGGGCTGCAGCAGGCCAGCGTCGAAGAAATTGCCAAAGTACCGGGCATCTCTCACGCTCTGGCAGAAAAGATCTTCTACTCGTTGAAACATTAGGGGCTCTGTAGCAACATAGGGCTAATTTTTACTTACAACAGATAGTTACCCGTCACTATGCAATTTAATATCCCTACGTTGCTTACTCTGTTCCGCGTCATCCTGATCCCGTTCTTTGTGCTGGCGTTTTATCTGCCCTTTAGCTGGGCGCCGTTTGCCTGCGCGCTGATTTTCTTTGTTGCCGCTGTGACCGACTGGTTTGATGGTTTCCTCGCCCGTCGCTGGAACCAGAGTACCCGGTTCGGCGCCTTCCTCGATCCGGTGGCCGATAAAGTCATGGTGGCTATCGCCATGGTGCTGGTCGCTGAGCACTATCACACCTGGTGGGTCACGCTGCCGGCGGCGACGATGATTGCCCGGGAAATTATTATCTCCGCGCTGCGCGAGTGGATGGCGGAGTTGGGAAAACGCAGCAGCGTGGCGGTCTCGTGGATTGGCAAAGTAAAAACCACCGCGCAGATGACCGCCCTGGTGTGGATGCTGTGGCGTCCTTATCCGTGGGTGGAATGGGCAGGGATCGCGCTTTTCCTCGTGGCGGCGGTGCTGACGCTGTGGTCGATGCTGCAATATTTGAACGCGGCGCGCGGCGATTTGCTTGATCAGTGATCGTTTCGCCGTTATTTTCAGCAAACGATGCAAAGTTGCGAAAAATACCGTTGACTCACCGCGAGAGATAAGTAGAATGCAACGCATCGAACGGCGGCACAGTCTTCCAGACGATAACAAAATCAAGTGATTAGCAAATAACTTGATGATGCGGGAATAGCTCAGTTGGTAGAGCACGACCTTGCCAAGGTCGGGGTCGCGAGTTCGAGTCTCGTTTCCCGCTCCAAATTAATAGCATCGGCATAGGCGGGTGCTTCAGTATCAAAGGCGCGTTAGCAAAGCGGTTATGTAGCGGATTGCAAATCCGTCTAGTCCGGTTCGACTCCGGAACGCGCCTCCACTTTATATCCCGAGCCCGGATGGTGGAATCGGTAGACACAAGGGATTTAAAATCCCTCGGCGTTCGCGCTGTGTGGGTTCAAGTCCCACTCCGGGTACCATTGGGAAATATAGAATAATCAAAGCAATAAGCAGTGTCGTGAAACCACCTACGGGTGGTTTTTTTGTTCCAAAACCACCCATTTCATAATATCACTTCATAATATTTTTCCTTTCCACCTGTCCATCTACAACCGGAACTACCGCAATTTTTCTGTCATACCGGGCAGTTTGCTCAACGTTCTTATGCCCTGATATTGCCTGTTTCTCGTACAGATTACCCTGGAGGTCAGATATCCCTTTTGCTTTGAGATCGTGGAACGTGAAGTCAAAGGAAAGGTGAGGGTACTGTTCCTGCGCCTCAATTTTTGCTTTTCTCCAGCGGCTGTTAAAGCCGTCTCGTGTGTATTTTCCGCCTGCTGGCTGGTGGATGACATACAGACTGCTCATGCCAGCGTTAAGAGGTAAATTTTTTGCCAACTCAAGTGCAGCGTTCAAGCGCGGGCTCCATGCTTTTATCTGAGCAACAGACGTTTTACTTTGCTTTATCAGGATACCTTCTTCCATAAATTGGCTTTTTTTCATCTCCAGTACATCGTTTTGTCTGGCACAGCAGAGGTAAGCGAGTTCCATTGCGACTTTCACAATGTCTGGCGCTACAGAGTACAGCGCCTGGTATTCCTCATTGGTTATGTAGCGATCTCGGCTAACTTCTTTATACTGGCGGACACCCTTTGTGGGGTTCCCTTTAACGAACCCGCGTTCATAAGCCCAGCGATACACGCGAGACATGAAAGCTTTTTCTCTGTTAGCTTGTGTCCTGCTTTTTATTCCCCGCTTGTCCATGTAACGCCGGACATGTTCAGGTTTGATAGCGTCCGGCGGCATTTTCCCAAATACATCAATAATTTTTTTTGAGTACTTTCTATAGTCCTTTTGGGTTTCCAGAGCCAGCTCGAAAAATTCACCAGATTTAAAGAAGCGTTCGATAAGTCCTTCCATCATGGAGTCGTCCGGGCGATCGTTCATTAGCGCTTCCCATGCACTCCATACCTGAGCTTGTGTACTGGTTTTGTCGCAGAGGCGAATGTTGCCGCCTCCTTTAGGATGATATTCATATGCTGATCTCCCGAGGTAAACCCTCGGTGGCATCCAGGCATCGTCTTTATTTTTTCTTGGGCGTGGCATTAATCAAGTGCTCCAAAGTTGGGCTGCAGCGAATTATCGACGTTGTTCTGTCGTAATCTCTGAGCTAAAGGATTATTGAAATGCGCCCAGGTAGTGCGTGGTCTTCCGTCTCGCCCTTCAACAAAGAAAATCCCGGCATCACGTAAACACTGTGATTGCTTTGAGGGGATCTTGTATCCAGTAATTCGTTCGAGGTCTGCGTTTGAAATGATCTCGTTATCAAGATTCATAGTGTATCTCCACAAGTCCGGCTGCAACCGGCTTAACTTCTACAATTCTTTTCTCCGGGCCAGTCGTCACTCGATAGGCTTGATGGTGTCGAGCAGCAGCCGGCGGCGCGTATTTTCTGCAAAATGACGGCATCCGGTCGCTTTGTGGTAAAACTCGTTTTTGCCAACGACCCACATCCGCTCTGTCTGATGCAGTTTTTTAACCTTCGGACCGTCTTTGGTGATCACGGTACCGGTATGGGTTTTTATGATTGTCATACGGACTCCCCAAGTACCCAACGGAGTGCGCTTGCATACTCACCTTCGGCAGATTCCAGGGCTTTAGTAATTTCTTTGCGGGTTTTCAGACGCGGCTTTTGCTCGCCGAGAATCTTACGCTGACGCCGGGCTTTTTCATGGCCGGTTGTGCCAGCTGTCGCCAGCTCGATTGCTGACACTTTTGCACGCTGTTCTTCAGGTGGGAGCGCACCAAGCTGACGCGCCTGGGTAACGGTGACCGTTCCGGACTCCACTGCATCGCGAACAGCCTGGGTGGCATCCAGCAGTGACAGCGTTGCGCGTACGGTCTGAACGCTGCAGCCAAACAACACCGCAATGTCGTCCTCATCGAGCCCGCGGTCGAGCGCGTCTGACATTTTTTTAGCCCGGCCCAGCGGCGTATCGGGTCGGCGAATTTCGTTTTCGCTGACCATATATTTAGCCATCTGATTTGCCGAACCACGCTTAACGACTCCGGGAACAAGCAGTGGGTCTTTGCCCTCTTTCAAAAGAAGCTTATTTGCCTCCAGCGTATGTTTAACGCGCTGACGGCCTGCAACTACGCAGGTGAGTCCAATTTCAGGGTCTTTCCAGACAATAATCGGCTCCAGTACACCCAGCTCCTTGATGTTCAGTACCATCCCTTCGTCGATCGGCAGGTTGATACGTTCATCGTAGAGAAGATGGGTTTTGTCGGTAACAAGATGCAGCTTTTCCGGTTCGAACATCAGAACGTTGGTTTTGCCGTTGGCGCCGTATACAAGCTTTGAGTCTTTAGCCATCAGAGAGCCTCCACGTTACGGAAGCTGGTGGGGCAAATTGCTTTCAAATCGCGCATTGCTTCGAGGACATGCAGATTTGTGCGTTTCTTGGTATGTCGCTCAGTAATACGATCACACTCCTTCGCCCATGATTTGACTTCGATGAGAAGAGCGTCTCGTTCGACACGAACCTGGCGAAGAGCTACGTTCGAAACATCGAGGATAGCCGCCAGTTCTTTGACGATCGTTCCCTGAGCTGGTGGCATATCTCTGGCAATTTCGTATGCCTCTTTAATTAGTTGATTTGCTGTCTTAGCCATCTCTTATTCTCCATCTGACGCGCTGCAAAGCGTGAATTTAGGGTGCAGCAACCCAACCCATGAAAGTGGGTGAATAGCTGGTTAGAATTTCTTGCTGATGGGTTAGCCGCCACTGCAATGGCGGCACGTTAGTTCTCCACACAACTGGAAGCGCACTCCTTCAGTTACAAACCGATCCCCACCGGAAGAAGAGGAATGCGCTTCCGTGTTGTGTGCTATTCACCTATTCCTTACGACATTAATGTAGGATAACTTACCTTTTGGTGTCAATGCCGTTTGTAGGAAAACTTACATTAAGGTGTAAAAAAAACCGGCTTTGATGCCGGTTTCATTGTTCTTCAAAAATCAGAGGTCCGTGACAACCTGCCTGACAACACCAACGATCTTACAGTTGCCATTAACTTCCATCACACGATAGTTCGGATTAAGAGGAACCAAATATTTTATAGGTCCATCAATTACAAATTTTTTCAGCGTTGCCTCTGCTGAGCCCATCACTTGGGCAACGACAATCTTACCGTTTACTTCGTAAATACTGCCGTAGTCTGGGTCAACAACAACGATTGAGCCCTCAGGTATGCTTGGGGCACCGTTAGGGTTAGTCATTGAATCACCACGTACTTTCAGAGCGAATCCTTCATCACAAAGATTTGCGGTTGTGTAAATCCATTCTGAAACATCATTTTCGGTAACTGGCGCGCCGCTTTCGGTCCATTCACCAGCCTGAACCCAAGATAAGACTGGAATCCTTTTCACGCCAAAACGTTCGGTAGGCTTATAGGTTGGTGCCTCCGATACAGGATCTCCAATACCATGAATTATCCATTGAGGATTCGTTTTTAACGCAGCAGCAAGCGCCTGAAGGTTAGAACCCCCTGGCTCATAATCTCCTGACTCCCACCCAGTAACAGTCACACGGTTAACGCCCACTAATTTGGCTAAGACCGCTTGGGTTAGTTTCAGCTCTTTACGTCTTGCACGGATGCGTTCATTCATTTTCATGTAGGCAATCCTACCATTTTGTAATGTAGGAATCCTTGACCTTTGAGTGTAAGATATCCTACCATTTGTTTGTCTGCTTCCCTTACATATGAGGAAAAAATGAAAAAAGTTGACGTGATTACTTACTTTGGCTCCGTCGGTAATGTGGCAAAAGCGCTGGGTATATCTCATGCCTCTGTATCCGGTTGGGGGGAGGTCATTCCAAAAGGGCGAGCATTTGAAATCCAAGCTCTAACAGAAATGAAGCTGAAAGTTAACCCGGAGTTGTATTTAAAGGCTAATCAAACAGCAGCTTAACCGTTACTACTAATTGTAAGCAAAAAGGGTAGGTATGAACTTGAAAGAAGTCGTGAAAGGTATGTGCAAATCATATCCGGGTGGCCGCGAAGCAATGGCTGGCGCCTTGGGTATGACCGTGACGCAGTTCAACAACAACCTCTACGAGAAAAACGGCTGTCGATTTTTTGAAGTATCGGAGCTGGAAGCGATGGAAGACATTTCCAACACGTCGCTGCTGGCAGACTACTTCGCCCGCCGTCGTGGCGCCCTGCTGGTGGATGTGCCGCACCTGGAAGAACTCGATCGCGTGGACCTGTTTAGTCGTGCAATGCGTACCTCTGCTGCCAGGGGACAGGTTGATCAGATTATCGAACAGGCGCTTGAAGATGGCGTTATTGAAAGGCATGAGGCCGAAGAAATCATGGTGCATCACCGCCGCCATCTGGCAGCTCGGGAAGAAGAGATTGCCGCAATTATCACGTTATTTTCACGCAAAAAGAAGTGACGCCAGCGAGTTGCAGCTCCTGGCGTCGTGGCGTGTCGTTATCAGTGGAGATTACTAACGCATGAACAGTCTACCAACACAGTACCGCAGGTCGCAACTTGTGGCGCGGCCGGTCCCTGGAGGAGAGGGGCCGGTGCAGTTCGTGTATGGGGTAAGAGTACCCGGTGGGATAGAACCTGTCTGCTACCAGTTTGCTCAATGGGCGGTAGATGACTTTAGAAGTCAGGCGGAAAGCGTATGCGAGAACTTAACCGATGGTTCAGAGATCACTACGGCGTCCCGGTCAGGGTCATACGCTGGGAGCCCCAAACACAGCGCGTTATATACCTGCGCGAAGGGTATCAGCATGAGTGTTTCAGCCCACTTGAACAGTTCAAACGAAAATTCAGGGAAATAGAGGGGTCTTATGAGCCTGTTAATGCCATCAAGGCCGATAGTCATTAATCCCGACCTTGCGTACAGCATTGGCCTGAATGAAGCCATTGCGCTGCAGCAGGTTAACTACTGGCTGCAGGAAACTAACTCAGGGCTGGAGCGTGACGGCGTACGCTGGATCTACAACACAACAGAGCAATGGCTGGAACAATTCCCGTTCTGGTCTGAGTCCACTCTGAAGCGCACCTTCACCCGGCTGAAGAGCCTGGGCGTGCTTAAAGTTGAGCAGCTTAACAAGTCGCAGCGTGACATGACGAACTACTACACGATCAACTACGAGAGCGAGCTTTTAGATGAGGTCAAAGTGACCAAATCGAAGAAGTCAAAATGCGCCGTTCCATCAGTTCAAAATGACACGATGGAAGAGGTCAATGTTAAACGCTCCACTAGGTCAAAACGAACCGCTGTCATCAGGTCAAATTGGCACGATGATCTTACAGAGAATACAACAGAGAGTACTACAGAGATTACAGGTAAAGACTCTTGTCCGGTTGCGCTGCAACCAGACCAGACCGATCCGGCTGCACTCGTTCTGGATCATTTTAATCGAGTAACTAATTCGACCTATGGCAAGGGGGGACGAACCAAAACGACGCTGGGTTATATCCGGGGACGGCTGGCCGAAGATTACAGCCCTGAAGACCTGATGCTGGTGGTTGACTACCTGAACGAGAAATGGGCTCAGGATCCGAAGATGAGCGACTACCTGCGGCCCAAAACGCTGTTTGCTCCCGAGAACTGCGTCGAGTATTTCGACAAGGCCAAAAAATGGGAAGCAGCCGGGCGCCCAGCCTGGACTGGCGGAAAGTGGGTTAAACAAGACACGGCGTTCAAGTCCAGTTATTCCGACGTGGATTATTCAGTGCCAGCGGGGTTCCGTTCATGAGCAAGCCATTTCTGAAATGGGCTGGTGGAAAGTATACCCAGCTGGCTGACCTGTTCGTGCATATCCCGGCAGGGAAACGCCTGATAGAGCCATTCGTTGGTGGTGGGGCGGTATTCCTGAACAGCGATAAGCACGCAGATTACCTGCTGGCGGACGTTAACCCGGACCTGATTAATCTGTATCAGATGTTAGCGGTGGTGCCGGATGAAGTGGAATTAAAGGCCCGCTGGATGTTTGAGCACATGCGGTCATCAGATGGCTATGAGCTGATCCGTTCAGAGTTCAACGCTCAGACGCTGGATGCTACTGAACGCGCAGCTGCATTCCTGTATCTCAACCGGCATTGCTTCAATGGCCTGATGCGCTACAACCAGGCGAATAAGTTCAATGTGGGGTGGGGGGGGTACAAGGCTCCGTATTATCCGCTGGGCGAAATGAAATCCTTCGCCGCTATGGCGCATAACTGCGTCTTCATGACTGCTGACTATCGCCGAACTATCAGCCTGGCTGGGAAAGGGGATGTGGTTTACTGCGATCCGCCTTACGAACCGATGCCAGGAACAACCGGATTCACCGCCTACGCCGCTGGTGGTTTTAACTGGGAGAGCCAGGTAGACCTGGCGAAGCAATGTGTATCTGCTTTTCACCGTGGAGCTCATGTAGTGATTTCAAACTCATCCGCCCCGAAGGTTCTCGACCTGTACCGGGAGCATGGTTTTAACCTGGAGTTCATCAAAGCGCGCCGTTCGATCTCCTGCAAAAGCAGTACGCGGGAAGTCGCAAAAGATGTCGTGGCTATCCTGTGAGTTACCTGCCGTGGAGAAAATGACATGAGAGCATTACTGACTCCTGAAATTGCCCCACGCATGGGCATTGTTCTGCTTCGCCCTGGCGCCGATCTAATGCCGATGTTCAGGAGAGGGCGGGTACTGATTGAGCCTGCACCGGAAAAATACAGTGACTACGAAACCGGCGCCATCCCTCCCGCCACGCAGCCACTGGCAGAAGACCTGGTATTGAAACAAATTTTCGAAAGCAAAGACGTCATTCTGCGCGCGGGTGGTATCAGCGCGCTGGAGGCTGAGCTGGAGCGTCGTTTTGAATGCCAGTACCCGTATGGTTCGTGGCATAGCGATAATTTTACTCTGTTCCGGCATGAGCCTGGCAGTATCCGCCTTTGCTGGGCCTGCGATAACCTGGTGCGTGATCAGTACACAGAGACGCTTGCAGGCATTGCGCGTGAGAACCTGGTATCCTGGTTGATAACGGTCATCCGCGCTCAGCTGGGGTTCAACGAAGACCATCAACTGACGATACCGGAATTGTGCTGGTGGCTGGTGATAAACAATCTGGCGCACGTCATCCCTGAATCGCTGGCCCGGAAAGCCCTGCGATTGCCGGAAACAAAGCATCAACCGGTGATGAAGGAGAGCGATATAGTGCCGGAGCCAGCGGCGAGCGAAGTGGTGCAGAAAAAGATTCTCGGTCTTCGCGTAGATCCTGAAACGCCGGAATCTTTCATGCTGCGACCAAAGCGCCGCCGCTGGGTTAACGATAGCTGGACTCGCTGGGTTAAGTCCCAGCAGTGTGTCTGTTGTAACAAACCAGCAGATGATCCCCACCACCTGATAGGCCACGGACAAGGTGGAATGGGAACGAAAGCGCACGACCTGTTTGTGTTGCCGCTTTGCAGAGCGCATCACGACGAGTTGCACGCTGACACCGTGGCATTTGAGGAGAAGCACGGCTCACAGCTGGAGCTGCTGTTTCGATTTCTGGATCGTTCGCTGGCAATTGGCGTAGTAGCATGAAAAGTGGAGAAAACATGCGTGATATTCAAATGGTATTAGAGCGTTGGGGGGCTTGGGCCGCGAGCGATAGTTCAGGCGTGGATTACTCACCAATCGCTGCTGGTTTCAAAGGGCTTCTTCCTCAAACAAGTAAATCGCGCCTTTCATGCACTGACGACGACGCCCTGATTATCGAAGGGTGTTTGGCTCGGCTTCAAAAACGAAAACCCTATGAGCATTCACTATTGGTTGCACATTATTTGTATGGCATCTCGAAGCGGAAGATAGCAAAGGCACGAAAGAAGGATGAAAAACTGATTCGTATAGAGATACAGATGGCAGAGGGGTTTATAGAGGGTTGTCTAGCTATTCTAAATGTTAGTTTAGATATGGATTAATATCTGGGTTTGGATAAGCAGGTGTGCTTGCACCTGCTTAATATTATATATGGGGCAATATCCAGTTGATTTTTCTCCAAGTACTTGCAAATGAAACTATAGATACGATTAGAGTCGAGAAACCATATAAGGTAAGGGTGAAATCAAGTCTTACCGAGGTAATGATGATTTTTTCATTTATAAACATTGCGATCAACGGGAAAATACATGCTAATATTAAGGTGACGCCCGTAGATAACAGGTTACGAATAATTTTAGGTAAAATTTTATTTTGTTTTAAAGCAAAAATAATTCCATCAGTGCTTGAACTTGCAGAACTAAAGATGGAAATGGCGGCCAATACAAACCCAAACAAAATGCCTGCCACCGTAGATAATACTCCGGCTGTACTTAAGATATCAGAGTGAGCCATAGGTGCTAGGTATTTCCCAAGCACCCAAGCTAACAGCCCACTGATAACTATGTTAATTAAAACTTTAATAAGCATAATCATCATCCATAAAAATAAGATCAGATTTCATATTGCCTTAAATACTGACTATGTTCAATTTTAGCACTGATCAAGGCAGTACGCACATCAGTTTCTTTTGCGTAGCCATCTTTTGTATTAACGTTTTTTTCACTGATCAGAACTTGATCGAGAAGACTCCTTGAGCGAGTATTTTTAGGTTCGGTAACATTAGCTTTACGTAATAAATGAGGAACTTTTTCTAGTAATTCCTTTATTCCGCTTTTTACTTCATCGCTGAGATATCCACGGACTAATTTACGTTGCGATGCTCTACCTCTGAGCGATAGTTTTAAATGTGAACCGCCCATCCCAGCCATCATTTCAATCATACTCTTGGAAAATGAATTCGAAAGGTCATAATCCGTTGCGCTAAAATTACGCGGAGCGGCGAGTGTAATTTCACAGCTACGTAAAGTGCTTCCTGTCTCAAGTAGTTCTTTTACGCTTTCTTTTTTCCAAATTGCCTCAAACGCTACAGGTTTGTTTACTTCAGAAAAATTGAATAAAAGAAATGCTAAATCGGAATCTTTAGGCCCTAAATGATTTTGAGATAAAACAAGAATATCTTTCTTATAGTAGTAAATAAAATAAGTGCGTTCGACTATATATTTTTTATCATCCAATGGAATATTGTGTTCGTCCCAATTTTCATCACCAATATAAGGTAAGTGGAAACCATCACGAGAGCATGATAGATAACCAAAATAGAACTCTGCCTGTGAGTCTTTTTCTAAGAATACAATCTTTAATTTTTTCTTATTGAACTCAGCTGTATAAGAGTTTTGCGAAGGTGTAACAACGGTTGTATACATTTTGTCAAATGCAAGTTGTGCATTTGATGTAGTTGACTTCGTTCCTGAAGAGCTTTGGAAGAAACCGATACGCATCTTTTTTTGTTTGGTTAGTGGCGCGGAGGTGGCTGTAGTAGTCATTAAAAGTACCCTTTATTATCCTTTTGAATCAATGTGTTGTGATTCATGAATGATCCTAGGTTCGTTGCATATGCGTAATCTATCAAAAAAAACTTACGCGGTCCGCATTTTCTCGTTTACTGTGTTAAGAGTGGTCACTTCGACACACAGCTTAATCATCAGAACCTCGTCAAACTGCGGGACTGTTGCATCTCAGGCCTAGGCTTGAGCCTCCAGAACTCATTTGTCACCTGAGCCTGAGACTTATACTATCTCTTTCCAGGAACCCGTTAAGCCGGATGTGGATACATTGAAAGGGTCCAGGTTCCACAATAGCCAGCTTGAGCTATTAGAGTTGCGCGCAAGTAGTTTGGTGATATGCCGCTAGGTAACCTTGCTGCGTTCTGTGGTTAAGGCTGGGAGGTTTTTTAGCATCGGCAGTTATGTTTCTGACATTGACGCTTCAAATGTTTGGATCATAAATTATCGATGTGGTGAATCCCCCTATGCGGAGGGGCGGCCAGTCAGTTACAGAAACCTGTAAATGCAGCGCGGGCCATGCCGGCTGGGGCATGCTCACCGGGAGGCACCCGGCACCACACTGCCACTAAACATATTTAAGATTTATGGCAGGTTTACTTTTGCGGTTGCCCTTCTATGTTTATAGAACGTAACGGCAAAAGTGAATGCTTCTTGGTAAATCGGTAGCTCGGACTATTAGGAGTGCCTTCGTTTCGTTACTACCTAGAATGCCTACTTTCTGCCCGCCTTCAGGCGGGCTTTTTTACGCCATCAATAGGGCGCTTCAGAAAGAAAAGGTAAACATCATTTGAAGGCTGCGCTTTGCGTGGCCTTTCTTATTTCAGGCTCACGGGAATCATCATCGATACGGCTCGTTGTTAAATCAGCCCGATGAGCCTGACCCCTACACGCACAAAGCACCCCGTTAACCCGGAGGTGGAGTATGTATCGAATGGACAAGCTAACAACAGGTATTGCCTACGGAACGTCCGCAGGTAACGCGGGGTTCTGGATGTTGCAATTGCTCGACAAAGTATCCCCATCTCAGTGGGCCGCGATCGGTGTTCTGGGAAGTCTGGTATTTGGCTTGCTGACATACCTGACGAATCTGTATTTCAAAATTAAAGAAGACCGGCGAAAAGCTGTGCGAGGTGAATAATGTCTCCGACACTACGTAAAAGTGTTCTTGCGGCAGTCGGCGGCGGGGCCCTGGCGATTGCCTCTGCACTCATCACTGGCCCTATGGGTAATGATGGGCTTGAGGGAGTGCGATACGACCCTTATCAGGATGTGGTAGGTGTCTGGACGGTTTGTTACGGCCACACAGGTAAAGACATCATGCTCGGCAAAACCTATACCGAGGCAGAGTGTCGGGCGCTACTAAATAAAGACCTGAATACCGTCGCCAGGCAGATCAACCCTTACATCAAAAAACCGATCCCAGAAACAATGCGTGGGGCTCTGTACTCATTCGCCTATAACGTCGGAGCCGGGAACTTCCAGACCTCTACTCTGCTTCGCAAAATCAACCAGGGTGACCAGAAAGGTGCGTGTGATCAGCTGCGCCGCTGGACCTATGCCAAAGGTAAGCAGTGGAAAGGACTTATTACCCGGAGGGAAATTGAGCGTGAAGTGTGTTTATGGGAGCAAAGATGAGTCGCTTAACCGCCGTTATCATCGCAATAGCAATCCTGCTAATGTCCTGTGCCATTTCATGGCGTATGGGATGGAGTTCCCACGCTGACCACATCAATGCTCAGGCTGCGAAGAAGAGAGAGAAGGCCGAGAATGCCATTAAGCCTGTAGAGGAAAAGGCCGCTACTGCTAACGAAGCGGGTAAGGTCATCTACAAAACAATAACCCGCGACGTGGTGAAATATGTTCAGTCTCCGAATCGTACTGTGTGTAGGTTTGATGATGCTGCTGTGCAGTTGCGTCAGCGCGCCATCGATGCTGCCAACTCCATCCCCGGATTTGATGAGTCCGCCGTGCAAAGCAAGTGACGCAGGGAATGACAGCGATGAAGATTTACAGTCTGATGTAGAAACCGCTCAATGCCTGCGCCAGCTCCGTTTGGATAAGTATCGCTGGCAGGCGTACTATCGGGCGGTGAGTAAGTAACAGGCATAGCACATGAAATAAGTGGCCTTAAGTGAACAAAAAATCTGAAAACAAGACATTCAAGCTTTCAGCATCGAAATGTTTGTATCTAATTCAGGGAGTGTCATGCACTATAGGATCTCAAACCACTCTTAACTAAGTAGCCACTCATGACAGTAAACTTACTACCACAACTACCATGCGGTTATCGTTACGGCATTGAGCGCTCGATCCGGCCCCAGACTGGTGCGGAATTTTTTCCGCCACAAGGGTGTGTTATCAAATCTGTTAACTTTGGGGATGGTGTGGTTATTTGTGTGCCCATCCAATGGTACATTAAACAATTAGATTTATGGGTCACTGTCTAAGGAACCATCGAATAATATGTTAGTTACCAGCCTCGTTAGGGCGAACTGATAATTGCTCTCAAAAGACCAGCATAGAAGCCTGTTGCTCTGGTTGAATGTTCCGGCAAGTTGAAAATGATTGGTTCAATGAGCTCTTTCGATATTTAAATGCTATCGATAACTTAAATGAAGCTATCATCACGTTATCACTGCCAGCCAACACCGAAACGGCAGTGGTCAGTTAAAAAGCAGAAAAGCCTCTCTTGGGTGGCTCCTGAGAGATTTTAGTTTTCTAACTGGTACTAACCAAAGGTCGCATATCTATGCGGCCTTTTTTTTAGCCGGTTTCATGGCTTGAGGACATCCTGGACGAGAATATGTGACAAAACCAATCAGGGGAAACAGGAATGCCCTGTAAGCGGATTCACGAATCAATGAGAACGTCTATCCCCAGAAAGGGATAAGATGCCATTTATCCCTTTCTGGGGGTAAAAACCGTATGGCCTCGCATCTGCGGGGCTTTTTTATTCGCAAAGGTAAGACGATGAAGAGCCTAAAAATTGAATACGTAGACGGGAAGCTGGTGGCCCTCGAACGGGATGGTAAATCCTACATGGATTTGCCGGTAAGCGCGGTTCACTTCACACACAGTATGAAAACTAACCCGTATCTCAAGGTAGAGATTGAGGCTGGTGGTGAGCCATATGTCCCGGCAGAACCGGTGCAGCCACCAGCGGCCGCCGAAAAAACGGTGACAGTGAAGGAAGGAGAGCTTATGCCTCCTGATGATAGTGCCCCCAGGGCAGAACGCCGTTCCCGTCATCGCAACCGTAACCGTAACAGGAGCCAGTAATGTTTAACCGTAATGATCTAACCCTCACACTGTTCTATGCATCCAGCACGAGTGATGAGGGGAGTAAAGTCGCAATGTTTACTGTGCAGGTAATCAATACAGACATGGTGGCTGTGCAGAGCAATACGCTGCAATGCATTACTGACAAGTCTGGTAAGAAGGGTTATTCCGTTGGTGAACAAACGATAAGTGATGGCTCAGATCCACTGCTGATTGCCCTCGAAAACTACTGGCGAGTGAATACCGAGGCCGTCGTTAATGGATTGATGGCAGATGTGAGCGACTTTATCGCGGGTAACGTCAGCCAGTCCTCTACATACCTTGGATTCAGTGGTTTGAAGATCTTCAACAATGTGCCGTTGGCGGAGCGTATCCCTGAAAGTGTATTGCAGGCCGACGGTGGCGCATCTGCAGGCTGAGTATTCACAGAGGCTGTTCAATGAGCGGCCTCGATAATTGCCCAGCAATTACAAACGATAATCATTATCTAATGGGTCCTCCCGGCGGGGTGGCCTTCCACGGGGCGGCGCGCTCGCGGGAATCGGCTGGTTTTCTGGATCCATGGTCATCATCATCATTTGCGCAGGTTCTTGATTTTATTGAACCGTGTTTTGCAATGATGTCGAATTGGTTAAAAAGTGCTCATCATCATGGATCAGGAAATCGCTTCTCTGAAGCTGAATATCAATCAGCTGGCGGGCATAACCAATGTCCACCGTCAGACGGTGGCCGCCAGACTGAAAAATGTCGAGCCGGCGCCGGGCAGCAACAGCAAACTAAAACTGTATTTAGTTACCGACGTTCTGGCTGAGTTAATGATCCCCACGGTTGCAACAAATCTTGAGGACATGCCGCCGGCTGACAGGCTGGCGCACTGGAAAGCAGAGAATGAGCGGATCAAGTTTGAGCAGGATACGGGGCAACTGATCCCGGCAGATGAAGTTGCCAGGGAGTTTTCAGTAATGGCAAAAGCTGTAGTGATGGTGCTGGAAACCCTCCCTGATGTACTCGAGCGCGATTGTGCGCTTCCACCTGCAGCTGTTTCCCGTGTTCAAAGTGTGATCGACGATTTGCGCGACCAGATGGCCCAGAAGGTCATGGAAGCCGAAGCAGAGGAGGACGAGCCAGAGGAGGACTGATGGCAAAGCGGGCATCCGCCAGGGGGATCCGTCGGGATGTCTCCGGAATTTTACGCGCGCCACGCCGCATGCTGGTTGCCGACGCGGTGGCCGAGTATATGCGTGTACCAATGGGCGCTGGTAACTCGGTCCCGTGGGATCCTAATCTGGCCCCTTATGTTATCGAGCCAATGAATTGCCTGGCGTCACGCGAGTATGATGCTGTGGTGTTTGTCGGCCCGGCACGAACGGGTAAGACGATTGGTCTGATTGATGGCTGGATTGTATACAGCATCGTTTGTGACCCGGCGGATATGCTGGTAATCCAGGTCTCCGAAGAGAAAGCGCGCGAACATTCAAAAAAGCGTCTTGATCGCACATTCCGTTGCAGCCCGCAGGTTAAATCAAGACTGAGTCCGCGTCGTAACGATAACAACGTTCACGATCGTACTTTCCGCGCTGGTAACTATCTGAAACTTGGCTGGCCCTCAGTCAATATTATGTCCTCGTCGGACTATAAATTTGTTGCTCTAACCGACTACGACCGATTCCCGGAGGACATCGACGGGGAAGGGGACGGATTCTCGCTTGCCTCCAAACGTACCACCACATTTATGTCATCGGGGATGACCCTGGTCGAAAGTTCACCGGGCCGCGACATTCTCGATACGAAATGGCGGCAGAGTTCCCCCCATGAAGCACCGCCCACAACGGGCGTGTTGTCGCTGTATAACCGCGGGGACCGCCGGCGGCTTTACTGGCCTTGCCCGCATTGTGGGGAATATTTTCAGCCTGAAGTTGCCAACATGACGGGCTACCGCGACACGACGGACCTGGTCACAGCCAGCGAAGCGGCCTATCTGCAATGCCCGGCCTGCAAAGGAAAAGTGCTTCCTGCGATGAAGCGCGAGCTGAACATGAAAAGCGTCTGGCTACGTGACGGGCAGTCAATTGATCGGGATGGAAACATTACAGGGGAGGGCCGGCGGTCACGCATTGCTTCTTTCTGGATGGAAGGGCCTGCAGCTGCTTACCAGACCTGGTCACAGCTAATTTATAAATATCTGGCGGCTGAACAGGAGTACGAAAAAACCCAAAGCGAAGAGACACTAAAAACGGTCGTTAACACTGACTTTGGTCGCCCTTATCTGCCGCGGGCGAGTACCGAACAGCGTAAAAGCGAATTGCTCGAACAACGGGCCGAGGATGTCCCGAAACGTTGTGTGCCTGATGGTGTTTGTTTCCTGGTGGCAACGGTTGACGTTCAGGGGGGACGTAATCGCCGCTTTGTCGTTCAGGTTACTGGCTACGGAAGCATGGGCGAACGGTGGCTGGTGGACCGTTACAACATTCGCCAGTCACTCCGGTGCGATGCGGACGGTGAAAGCCTGCCAATCGATCCTGCCAGTTACCCGGAGGACTGGGATCTGCTGCTGACTGATGTCTTTTGCAAGACGTGGCGAATGGCATCCGATCCCCGCCTGTGTATGCGCCTGATGGCAATGGCAGTCGATTCCGGCGGTGAAGATGGTGTCACCGATAATGCCTACCGATTCTGGCGTAAATGCCGTCGGGAGGGGATTGGCCGGAATGTTTACCTGTTTAAAGGTGACGGTCATCGACGCGAAAAGCTGATCACTCAATCCCTGCCAGATAACACCGGCCGTTCGGCGCGCCGGGCGAAAGCCGCGGGGGATGTCCCGCTATATCTGCTGCAAACCAATGACCTCAAAGACCGGGTAAACAATGCCTTGTGGCGCGAAACACCGGGGCCGAATTACATCCATTTCCCGAAGTGGCTGGGGAGCTGGTTTTACGACGAACTGACTTACGAGGAGCGTGATTCTGATGGCAAATGGAGCAAGCCGGGTCGCGGCGCCAACGAAGCTTTTGACCTGCTGGTTTACGCTGATGCGCTGGTTATCCTTCGCGGATACGAAAAAATTAAATGGCCTGATGCGCCTGACTGGGCGCGGCGGGAAACGTGGATGGAGAACGTGCCGCCGGAAACTGGCGAAGAAGCACCCCCGGCGCCAGCGCCGGTGCAGACCAAAAAGCGCAAACGCAAAAAAACCGTAACTGATGATGCTAACCCATGGGCCACCTCAGGAGGTTGGTTATGAATAAAAGTGATATTGAGGCCATGATCCAGCGCTATGCCGAAGCGGAGATGGCGGTACTGGATGGCAAATCCATCAAATTTAACGGTCAGGAAATGACTATGGAAAACCTGTCCGAAATCCGTAAAGGGCGGCAGGAGTGGGAGCGGCGTCTTTCTTCCCTGAATAATCAGCGCCGGGGGCGGCCTGGCTACAAACTGGCGAGGTTTTAATGTCTTTACTTGATGATGCGATAGGTGTCATTTCTCCCGGCTGGAAGGCTGCGAGGCTAAGATCCCGCGCCATGATACAGGCATATGAAGCCGTTAAGCCCACCCGTACCCACAAAGCCCGAAGAGAGAATCGTTCCGCTGACCAGCTCAGCAAGATGGGGGCCGTCTCTCTCCGTGAGCAGGCGAGGTGGCTTGATAATAACCACGATTTAGTGATTGGCATTTTCGATAAGCTTGAAGAGCGGGTGGTAGGTAAAAGCGGGATTATCGTGGAGCCGCATCCGAAGCTCAAGAACGGCAAGATTGCTAAAAAGCTGGCGGCGGATATCCGGCAGAAATGGGGGGAATGGTCTATTCGACCGGAAGTGACCCATCAGTTTACCCGCCCCATGCTGGAGCGCCTGATGTTACGCAGCTGGTTGCGCGACGGGGAGGTTTTTGCACAGATCGTCAGCGGCACAGGCAATGGCCTGACGCCTACCGCCGGGGTGCCGTTCTGGCTGGAAGCGCTTGAGGCTGATTTTGTTCCCCAGACCAGCAACGAGTCAGACAAGCTAAATCAGGGGGTATATACCGATAACTGGGGAAGGCCAAAGGGCTATCTGGTCTATAAAAGCCTGCCGGTCTCTGGCAGGCAACTGGAAACGAAACGGGTTGATGCGGAAAACATGCTCCACCTGAAGTTTGTCCGCCGGCTGCATCAGACGCGCGGAACGTCGCTTTTGTCCGGCGTTCTTATGCGTCTCAGTGCTCTGAAAGAGTACGAAGATGCTGAACTGACTGCAGCACGCATCGCCGCCGCCCTTGGGATGTATATCAAAAAAGGGGATGGGCAAAGCTGGGATGAAAACGCCGGTAAGGATGATGATCGTGAGCTGAATATTCAGCCCGGCATTATCTACGACGACCTGCTGCCTGGCGAGGATATCGGCATGGTCAAATCCGACCGCCCGAATCCCAATCTTGAAACCTTCCGCAACGGCCAGCTGCGAGCTGTGTCCGCCGGCAGCCGTCTGAGTTTTTCCAGTACCGCCAGAAACTATAACGGCACTTACAGTGCTCAGCGGCAGGAGCTGGTGGAATCGACAGACGGATATCTCATTCTTCAGGACTGGTTTATTGGCGCCGTGACACGTCCGATGTATCGCGCCTGGCTGAAAATGGCAGTCGCCAGCGGCGAGATCACCTTACCGCGTGGGCTGGATGTTGAGTCCTTATACACCGCGGTGTATTCCGGCCCCGTGATGCCATGGATTGATCCCGTCAAGGAGGCGAATGCCTGGAAGGCTCAAATCCGTGGTGGTGCGGCGACGGAGTCAGACTGGGTTCGCGCCAGCGGACGCCATCCGGATGATGTGAAAGCGCGCCGCAAGGCCGAAATAGACGAAAACCGTGAGCAGGGGCTGGTATTTGATACTGATCCTGCCAATGACAGAGGAGGCACCAGTGCCGATGCCAAAGAAACGGGCGTATCAACGTCCGAAAGCCAGCGTAAAAAGTAATTCATGGTTCCGCATGAAGGCCAGCGCCAACAATGAAGCGGATATCTATATCTATGATGAAATTGGTTATTGGGGAGTAACGGCCAAACAGTTTGTTAGCGATCTTAAAGCGCTGGGTGATATCAGCCACATTAACCTTCACATTAATTCGCCCGGTGGCGATGTCTTTGATGGCATCGCCATTTTTAATGCCCTGAAACATCACGGCGCCGCGATCACCGTTCATATCGACGGCCTGGCTGCCTCCATGGCTTCTGTTATCGCAATGGTGGGTAACCCGGTCATCATGCCGGAAAACACTATGATGATGATCCATAAGCCATGGGGCTTTGCCGGCGGCGATGCCAACGACATGCGCGACTACGCTGATTTGCTGGATAAAGTTGAATCGGTGTTAATCCCCGCCTATGCAGCCAAAACCGGAAAAACCTCTGATGAGATTGCCGCAATGCTGGAAGGCGAAACCTGGCTGGATGGCGCTGAATGCCTTGCCATGGGTTTTGCTGACCAGGTGATCCCATCTCTTCAGGCAATGGCCTGTATCCATTCAAAACGTATTGAGGAATTTGAAAAAATGCCAAGCAGCATTCGTAATATGGTCACCCCGCCGCGTAATTCCACCCAGCGCGAACCGCAGCAGCCGGTACCACAACCTCAGGCACACCAACCTTCCGCCCCTCAGTCTGCAGCTGTGGATGAGAATGCTATCCGGGCGCAGGTTTATGCCGAACAGCGTAACCGTGTGAACGGGATTAATGATCTGTTCGCTATGTTCGGCGGTAAGCACCAGGAGCTGCAAAACCAGTGTATTGCGGACCCAGATTGCACTGTGGAGCAGGCGAAAGATGTGCTGCTGGCTGCCCTGGGCAAGACTGCGACCCCGTCAAACAAAAACGAACAGGCTCACATTTATGCCGGCAACGGCAATTTTGTAGGTGATGGCATCCGCCAGGCGCTGATGGCCCGTGCAGGGTACGAAAATCAGGAACGCGATAACGTGTACAACGGGATGACGCTGCGCGAGTATGCGCGTATGGCGCTTACTGAACGCGGTATCGGCGTCGCGAGTTACAATCCTATGCAGATGGTTGGGCTGGCGTTGACCCACAGTACCTCGGATTTTGGCAATATTCTTCTCGACGTCGCAAACAAGGCACTTCTGCAGGGGTGGGATGAAGCAGCTGAAACCTTTGATCTCTGGACGAAGAAAGGCCAGTTGTCTGACTTTAAAACGGCACACCGTGTGGGAATGGGGGGCTTCAATTCCCTGCGTAAGGTTCGCGAAGGGGCTGAATATAAATATGTGACCACGGGCGATAAAGGTGAAACGATCGCGCTGGCTACCTATGGGGAAATTTTCTCCATCACACGCCAGGCCATCATCAACGATGACCTGAACGCGTTAACTGACGTCCCGGCGAAAATGGGGCGCGCTGCGAAAGCCACTATCGGTGATTTGGTGTATGCGATTCTGCTGGATAATCCGAAACTGTCTGACGGCAAGCCGCTATTCCATGCCGATCATAAAAACCTCTCCTCTGGCGCCATTTCGGTTTCGAGCATTGATGATGCCCGCAAACTGATGCGCCTGCAGAAAGAAGGGGAACGATCGCTGAATATTCGTCCAGCTTACATGCTGGTGCCGGTAGGGCTCGAAACGATTGCCAGTCAGACCATTAAATCAGCAAGCGTTAAGGGCGCAGATATTAACGC
Organism: Klebsiella sp. PCX; assembly: GCF_021869705.1. NCBI lineage: Bacteria > Pseudomonadati > Pseudomonadota > Gammaproteobacteria > Enterobacterales > Enterobacteriaceae > Klebsiella > Klebsiella sp. PCX. The sequence goes on along the minus strand of NZ_CP091527.1, from coordinate 3,301,355 downwards.
CGGGATCATTAACCCTATCCAGAACTTTGCCGAAGTGATTGCTGAAGCACGGCTGGATGACAAGGATCCGAACGCCTGGTACCTGGCCGCTGCGAAAGGCACCGATACCATCGAAGTAGCTTATCTGAATGGTGTTGACACGCCTTACATTGACCAGCAGGAAGGTTTCAATACCGACGGGATCGCCACGAAGGTGCGTATCGATGCGGGTGTTGCTCCGTTAGACTTCCGTGGCCTGGCGAAATCAACTGGCAAGTAATTCTCTGCCAACTCAAATCTCATTAGCCCATCAGGGCTTTTTTTATACCTGAAATCAGCCCTGCGGGGCTGCCAGGAGATGTTATGGCTAAAAACTTTGTGCAGGAAGGAAAGACGATTCATCTGGTTAATGCCGGACAGGAACCGATTCTGAGTGGGGCAGCTGTTGTTGTCGGTGAGCTGATTGCTATCGCGATCACTGATATCCCCGGCGGCGATACTGGCGATGGTCTTACTGAAGGGGTATTCCAGCTGCCGAAGCTGCCCGCTGATGAAATTGAAGCGGGAAAGAAGGTGTATTTCAAGGCGGGCAAGGTACAGCTGGAAGCAACAGACGCAGTTTTTGCTGGGGTTGCCTGGGAAGATGCGGGCGCAAACAGTACCGTCATTGACGTCAAGATCAATGCCTAACCCTTTCGACAAGATGGCGGCCCGGATGGATGCCGCCACCCTCAAAAAAATGGGCAGGGAAGCGGTCATTAACGGCATAAGCGTTGACGTCGTGCCTGCTGAGTTGCTGGAGGAGATGGGCGTACTTTCCGGTGCCGCCACGGTGCTGGTCGTGTTTGCTGCTGGTTATCGGCCAGCCAGAAACGATGCCGTGGAATATGACGGTAAAGACTGGATCGTTACTCGCTATCAGCTTTTTAACGGGAAGCCTCAAATCTGGCTGGAGTGAATCATGTCTCTGAAAGGTCTTGAGCGTGCTATCCAGAATCTGAACAGTCTGAGCCGACTGATGGTACCGACGGCTACCGCGCAGGCGCTTAACCGGGTTGCCGGGCGGACGATTACGCAAGGTAGCCGCAAGGTGGCGAAAGAGGCAACGGTTGGTGATAACCGCAAAAAAGGGTTACCGGTGAGGCTGGTCCGGCAGCGGTCACGTCTTAAGCGCGCGAAACCTGATCGTCTGGTGGCAGCCATTCGTATTAACAGAGGGAACCTGCCTGCAATCAAACTGGGTGCTGCACGGGTGCAGCTTTCGAGGCGAAAAGGCGAAAAACGCGGGCGCGGGAGCGTGCTTCGTGTTGGACCGTACATTTTCAAAAATGCATTTATCCAGCAGCTTGCGAACGGGCGGTGGCAGGTGATGCACCGTCTGGGCAAATCCCGCTATCCGATTGATGTTGTAAAAGTTCCTCTCGAAACCCCGTTAACCCAAAACTTCACCACTATATCAAAGCAGCTTATCGACAGTGACATGCCGAAGGAGCTGTCGTCCGCGCTGAAAAATCAACTGAGGATCCACCTGAAGCGATGAGCAAACACACCGCTATTCGTCTTGCTGTTCTGGACCAGTTAAAGACGTCCATTCCGGACCGCGTGACATGGTTTGACGGACGCCCTGTCTTTCTGGAAGAGCAGGATCTACCGGCGCTCGCAGTCTATCTGACGGATGCCGAATACACGGGAGAAAGCCTGGATGAGGATAGCTGGCAAGCAGTCCTTCATATCGAGGTATTTCTGAAATCCACCACGCCGGATAGCGCGCTGGATGCGTGGATGGAAGAGAAGGTGTATCCGGCCCTCGAAACTATTCCGGCGCTATTCCCCTTAATCGAAACGATGATCCCCATGGGCTACGACTACCAGCGTGATGACGAAATGGCCACCTGGGGATCGGTCGATCTGACCTATACCCTCACTTATTTTAGATAAGGAATTTTATGGCAACTCCTAATCCAATGGCCCCGGTAAAAGGGGCCGGTACCACGCTCTGGCTGTATACCGGAACGGGAAATCCCTACGCTAACCCGCTTTCAGATGCTGACTGGCAACGCCTGGCGAAAATTAAGGAACTGACGCCGGGCGAAATGACGGCGGAGTCCTACGATGACACCTACCTTGACGATGACGACGCAGACTGGACCGCGACTGCACAGGGGGCAAAATCGGCAGGTGATACATCATTAACGCTGGCCTGGAAACCGGGTGAAGAAGGGCAAAAGTCGCTGGTGGCCTGGTTTGTCGACGGCGATGTGCGGGCCTACAAAATTAAATACCCGAATGGCACCGTGGATGTGTTCAAAGGCTGGTGCAGTAGCCTGGGTAAAGCCATCCCCGCGAAGGAAGTGATCACGCGTACCGCCAAAATCACCAATACCGGGAAACCGGAACTGGCGGAAGAAAGCGGCAACCCGCCGATCGCAGTGACCGGGATCAAACTCGATAAGGCAACGGCCAGCGTGGCAGTTGGCGCCACCACAACGCTAAACGTCACCTTCCTGCCTGCCAGCGCGTCGGAACAGTCTTTCCGTGCGGCGACCTCGGATAGCACGAAGGCGACCGTGGCCGTGAGTGGCAAATCTCTGATTGTTACCGGCGTGGCGGCTGGCGCGGCCGACATTATTGTCATGAGCAATGACGGTAATTTTGTGGCGACCTGCAAAACCACCGTGACGGCGTCCTGAGGATAAAGGCATGAGCATGTTTTTGAAGAAAGACGAATTTACCCATAACGGCGCTACGGTGACGATCACCGAATTGTCGGCACTGCAGCGCATTACTTATCTCGAATATCTGGCCGCAGAAGAAAAAGCCTTATCCGCCATTTCTGATGACGTGGATGACCAGACAATGTCCGCCGGGCTGGTCAGCATGAGTATTCGCGCAGGCGCGCGCCTGATTGCGCTCTCGCTCTGGCATAACGATCCGAAGGGGCCTTCTGAAGAGGAACTCCACCAGCAGGTGATGAGTACCTGGCCGGCGGAAGCGATTGGCAAAGCGGAAATGCAGATCAAGCTGCTCTCCGGCATGCTGGCGCCGGTTGCCGAAGAAGAGCAATCCACGGATGAAGATATTGATACCACCGCGCTGGGGGATGAACCTGTTACAGCGGAAAAGCCCTAGCCAGCGAGCTTGATTTTGTCCTGAAGCTGGCGCGTGAGTTCGGGCGACCTGACTGGCGCGCCATGCTTGCTGGCATGACGTCCTCCGAGCTGGGCGACTGGCATCACTTTTACCGGGAGCGTTTTTTTCAGGACGCGCAGCTCGATGCCCACTTCTCCGGGCTGCTTTACACCATTTCAACCTTCTTATACCGGGATCCGGACATCACCCCTGCACACTTCAGCCTGCTGTCTCCCTCCGCTGAGGCTGCAGCGGATAATGTACAGGACGATGAAGCCATGATGCTGGCCGCGGAGGGAATTACAGGAGGCACCAGATATGGCCCAGCAGATTAGCGACCTTGTCATTAACCTGGATGTCGACAGCGCCACATTCACCGAACAGATTGCCAGGATTAAGGGGCAACTATCCGGTGTGGCGAATGAGTCGGAAAAAGTGCAGACGCGCATGCGCAGTGCGGCAGAGGCGCAAATCACCGCGCTGAAAACGACCAGCGATGCCGGTGCCGGCGCCGTGTCCGATATGCAGAGGCGACAGGCGGATGCCGCCGCCGGGCTTCAGAGCGAACTGCAGCGGGTCTCCAAATCGGTCGACGAGACTTACCAGCGCGTAACAGGGTTGAATCAGCGATATCGTGAGAACGACACGCAGGCAGAGGCACTGGCGCGGCGGCAGGATGCGCTTGCGGAGTCGTTCTTCAGGCAGATAGATGGTGTCAGAACACTCAACGGCGAAACACGAACGCTTGCCAGTATCCAGGAACAATTCCGTAAGGCACGCGCGCAGGGAAATATTACCCAGGGCGATTACCTTTCTCTGATCTCCCATACCACGGCCCGGCAGAAAGAGCTCCAGCAGGTTGAGGAAAAAGCGAACCTGGCTCGCGAAAAATTTCTTCGCCAGCTTAAGGCCCTGGTGGTCGAACAAAAACTATCTGGCACTGAGCTGCTGAGAATGAAAGCCGCGCAGGTAGGCGCCAGCGATGCTGCTGAAGTTTATATCTGCAAACTGGAAGCGGCAAAGGTCGCAACGCACAGCCTTGGTCTCGAGAGCGCCGGCGCACGTCGGGAGCTTGGTGTACTGGCTGGAGAGTTATTGCGGGGCAACTTCGGCGCGCTGCGTGGCTCCGGGATAACCCTGGCGAATCAGGCCGGGTGGCTCGAAAAAATGATGACGCTACGCGGACTGGGGATCGCCGGCGTGGTCGGTGGCATAGCGGCATCCGTCGTTCTGCTGGGAAAAGCGTGGTACGAGGGCGGGAAGGAAGCCGAGGAGTTTAACAAACAGCTCATTCTCACCGGGAACTATGCCGGTAAAACCTCGGGACAACTGCAGGCGCTGGCACGGAACATCTCAGGAAATGGAGTCACTCAGCACGCCGCGGCAGCCGTATTAGCGCAGGTTGTGGGAAGCGGGGCATTCGGTGGCGCCGACGTCGAACGGGTTGCCAATGTGGCGGCAAGGCTTCAACAGGCTACCGGCCAGGCGGTAAATGAAACCATTAACCAGTTTAAGCGGCTAAAAGAAGATCCGGTTAATGCGGTCGCAACGCTGAATGAATCTCTGCATTTTCTGACCGCAAGTCAGTTTGAGCAGATTTCAGCTGCTCAGGCAATGGGGGATTCGCAGCGCGCTGCCGAGCTTGCGATGCGCGCCTATTCCGACAGCGTTATCCAGCGTGCGAATGCGATAAAGGAAAATCTGGGGACACTGGAAACCGCGTGGAACTGGGTGAAAAATGCTGCCAGCGGCGCCTGGGATGCCATGATGGGTATTGGTCGGAATCCTGATACGGCCATGAAGCGGCAGGGGGCTTTTGCGGACTGGCAAGCTGCGGAAAAAGAACGCCGGGCGCTGGAAGCCAACTTAAAGGTCGATCCCAACTATTCCGGTAATAACCCCCTCATTAAGGCTGATGCAGAACGTTTGCGTATTGCCACTCAACGTGCTGAGTTGCTGAAACAAACTTATGATGAAGCCGACAAAGCATACGCTAAGGAAGGTTTAGCCGCGGCACGCGAGAAGCTGCGTAACGAACAACAACAGCAAGCCATCAGGAACCAGCAGCAGTTTAATCAACTTCTGGAAGCAGGCCTCAAGCCGGCAGAGAGACGGGCTCGCGCTCAGGCCGAATTTAATAAGCTTGTTGAGAAAAACAAGCAAGATGCGATCGATGGGATTGCGACCCGCTGGACAGCCAGCGATATAGAAAAAATTCGCGCAAGTATTGATGCGAAGTACAAAGACCCTAAAACGCCGAAAGGGAGGCAGTACACAACACCCGCGGGGAGTAAAGCAGAGGAAGGGGCTCAGGCCGAATTACTGACCCTGCAGGCTCAGTTGAAAACCCTCCAGCAGCATACAGACGTCAACGACGTGATCAGTAAGCAACGTCGGGATCTCTGGCAGGCAGAAAATCAGTATGCTGTTTTGCAGGAAGCGGCCGGCCGCCGCCAGCTCTCCGCCCAGGAAAAATCACTGCTGGCCCACAAAAACGAAACCCTGGAATACAAACGTCAGTTGGCAGATCTCGGTGATAAGGTCGCCCGGCAGCAGAAGCTGAATAATCTGGCAGATCAGGCCAATAAATTCGCTCAGCAGCAGAGTGCGATCCGGGCGGGGATCAAGGCTCAGGCCGACGGACTTTCTGGCAGGGAAGCGAACAGAAGAAGCACGCTTGAAAAGCTGAGTGAAACGTATGCTTTCAACCCTGATGCGCAGCGCAAGGTGCTGGAGGAACAGCAAGCCACCTATGAAGCCGAGGACGCATTGCGCGGTAACTGGCTGGCCGGCGCCAAACAGGGCTGGGCTGAGTATCAGGATTCTGCCACTAATGTATTTTCCTCTGTTCAACAAATTTCGCAGGCCACTTTTGGGGGGCTGGCAAATCAGCTGACATTGCTCAATACCACCGGCAAAGCGAGTTTTAAGGAATTCACCACATCCATTCTGAAGATGATCGCTCAGGTCATCGATCAGCTTATTGTGGCCTACACCTTTCAGGCTGCAATGGGGTGGATCAGCGGCGGGAGCAGTTCTTCAAATTCTGGTCAGTCTTTTGCCGTTCCTTTCTATCGTCCCTCTGGCTTTGATGGTGGCGGTTATACCGGGCATGGGGGGAAATACGAGCCCGCTGGGGTTGTCCACCGCGGCGAATTCGTTTTCAACAAGGAGGCAACCAGCCGCATCGGCGTTAGCAACCTTTACCGGATGATGCGCGGTTATGCCTCCGGCGGGTATGTCGGCAACGCTGCCAGTCCGGCGAGTGTGTCCTCTGGTGGTGTGATGGTCAACATGGGCGGCGTCTATATCAGTAGCAGCAACGAACAGCAGTCTACGCAGCGGTCAGCGATTGACAGTAACGGTATCCTCAAGCAACTGAAACCCGCCATTATTAGTGTCGTCAGTGAACAGGCCCAACGGCCCGGAACGCCACTCTGGAAGGCAATAAAAGAAGGGCGTTAATACCTGAAGCCGCTTTGCGGCCTTTTTACTGGCTGAGATAAAGGCTATTTATGACTATTGAAACATTTTCCTGGCGAATTCAGGCCGCCAGTCAGCCCGCAATAACGAGTAAGGATAATATTCGAAAGGCGCAATTTGGCGACGGCTATGCGCAGGTTTCAGGGGAGGGAATAAACCCGGAAACCTTAAATTATGCATTTTCATTTACCGGAGATCTGCAAACAGGCCTGGATATATATAAATTCCTGCGACGGCATAAAACAAAATCCTTTGCGTTTAAACCACCCTATGACGAGCTGGCGCTATGGCGGGTTCAGGCCGACAGCCTGCAAAAAGCCGTTCTGAATAACAGAGTCATGACAGTCACTGCAACATTTGAACAGGCATTCGTACCATGAGTCTTCACGCTGATTATCAGAAACTGGAGCCGGGAGATGAAGTCCGGCTTTTAGAAATTGATGGTAGTGCTTTTAACATGGGGGATGTTTTATATTTCCACGGATATAACATTCCCCATACTGAAGCGGAAATTTTAGCCGCTGGTGGCGATGAATCGAAATTGCCCGCTAAAAGTATCTGGTGGCAGGGAACCGAATATAAAGCGTGGCCGTGTGAATTAGAGGGGATCGAATCCTCGACTTCAGGAAGCGACGCGCAGCCGACACTGAGGGTGGGCAACATTGATGGTTCGATTTCCGCGTTGTGTTTGCATTATGACGATCTGGCGATGGCTCGGGTCATTATCCATGAGACACAAAAGCAGTATCTGGATGCGCGAAACTTCCCTGAAGGTAATGCCACAACGGACCCGACGCAGGAAAAACGTCATCTGTATTTTATCGACACCAAAAGTCTTGAAACCGATGAAACAGTGGAGTTCACGCTTTCCAGCCCGATGGACCTACAGGGGATGATGATTCCGACCCGGCAATATCATTCGGTTTGCACCTGGTGTATTCGCAATAAATACCGAAGTGGCGATGGCTGCGATTATACAGGGACAAAGTATTTCGACAAGAATAACAAGCCGGTTGATGACCCATCGAAAGACGTCTGCAACGGAACACTCACAGCCTGCAAACTGCGTTTTGGTGAGCATAACGAGTTGCCGTTTGGCGGATTTCCTGGCACGTCGCTGATAAGGAGCTGATATGCGCCAGAAAACGATTATGGCGATACAGGCCCATGCTGCCGCTGATTACCCGCGTGAGGCATGCGGCCTGATTGCCCAAAAGGGGCGAGTGGAGCGCTATTTCCCCTGCAGAAATATGGCCAGTGAGTCGAATGATAATTTTGTAATGGCGCCAGATGATTACGCAGCGGTAGAAGACTGGGGGACGATCATCGGCATTGTTCACAGCCATCCTGATGCGACCACTCAACCCAGTGAACTGGATAAGGCGCAGTGCGATGCCACTCTGCTCCCCTGGCATATTATCAGTTGGCCGGAAGGCGATCTGCGTACCATCCACCCACGCGGAGAGTTGCCCCTCCTTGAGCGTCCGTTCGTGCTTGGTCATTATGATTGCTGGGGCCTGGTGATGAGCTATTTTAGGCAAACCCACGGCATCGAGCTGCACGATTACCGCGTCGATTATCCGTGGTGGGAAAAGGAGTATTCGGACAATTTTTATCAGGACTGCTGGTATGAATGCGGGTTCCGGGAGTTTGATGGTCCGCCGCAACCGGGTGATATGGTGATCATGCAGGTGCAGGCGGATAAGTGGAACCATGCCGGGATTCTACTGGAAGGCAACATGCTGTTGCACCACCTTTATGGTCATCTCAGCAAGCGCGTGCCGTATGGTGGATACTGGTTAGACAGGACGATGAAAATCGTCCGATATCGTTCTCTGTGTTAATCTTTTGTGGATTTTTAACTATAAAGCAAAAGGGACACCGAGATGAAAAAAATTGCACTGGCGTTAGTGATCGTGGGAATTACAGGATGCGCGACTAAGCCTGTAACTAATGAGCAGGCAAAAAACATACCTTCTAAACAAATTTTAAATCCATCGCTTTTCACTAAAAAAGAAGGTACGGGCGAAGTCATCATAAAAAGAGATTCGGGCTTTATGGGAAGTGCTTGTATGACTCGAATTTATATTGATGGTAAAGAAATTGCTGATTTGGATACGGCGGAAAAAGCAGTTATTTATCCTGTAATAGGTACTCATATCTTCAGTGCCTGGCCTAAAGGAATGTGTGGTGGGGGTATGAGTGAACAATCAGGAGAAGTTACCGAAGGGAAAACGTTAATGTATCGTGTAGGTTATGGGACCAACGGTGATTTTGGTATATACCCTACAGCTTTTTAATTTTTTACCGGAAAAGCCGCCGTCAGGCGGTTTTTTTAAGAGAAAACATGAAAGAAGTCATGACGCGTATTGAACTAAGTGGAACGCTCGGTAAAAAGTTTGGGGAAACTCATCATCGCCTTATTTCATGCCCCCATGAAGCAGGAATAGCATTGGCGAGTACCATTCCTGGATTTGAAAAATTCATGATTACCAGCGAAGAGCGTGGACTAACCTATGCGGTATTTAAAGGAGAAAAAAACATAGGGGTAGACGACCTAGGATTTCCAATAGCAGGAGAGGTAATTCGGATTGTGCCTATAATTATTGGCAGCAAAAAAGCTGGTTTCCTTCAAACTATTTTAGGCGCGGTTATTGTCGCAGTTGGAGCCATAGCCTCTATCGGATTTGGCCAGGCATGGGGGGCTAATGTAATGATGGCAGGGGCAGCAATGTCGATAGGTGGTGTAGCTCAGATGCTTTCCCCTCAGCCTGGAGGGCTGGCACGAAAAGAATCCCCCGACAATAAAGCCAGCTATGCCTTTGGTAGCGTAACCAATACCGCCTCACAGGGTTATCCTGTTGGTTGGCTATATGGTAAGCGGCGAATTGGCGGGGCGATTATTTCCGCCGGTATCTATGTCGAAGACCAGCAATAAATAATTAGTAAGTTATACCATCCAATTCAGGCCACCTCGCGGTGGCTTTTTTTATGGACGTAATATGGCAAATAACATCATTAAAGGGCGCAAAGGTGGCAGTTCAAGCCAACGTACACCTACAGAACAGCCGGACGATTTACAGTCTGTAGCAAAAGCCAAAATTCTTATCGCATTGGGTGAGGGTGAATTTGCGGGTGGTTTAACCGGGAAAGATATTTATCTCGACGGTACTCCTCTTGAGAATGCCGATGGTTCTCAAAACTTCAGCGGAGTAGCCTGGGAGTTTCGTCCTGGCACGCAGGCGCAGAGTTATATTCAGGGTATTCCCGGTACCGAGAATGAAATTAGCGTAGGGACGGAAGTTTCCAGCCAGACCGCCTGGACCCACACGTTTACGAATACCCAGCTTTCTGCCGTTCGCGTCCGCCTGAAATGGCCCTCCCTGATGAAGCAGGAAGACGACGGCGATGTGGTGGGGAATACCGTTAAATACTCCATCGATTTACAGACGGATGGCGGAGCCTGGCAGACCGTACTCGAGACCGCCGTCTCCGGCAAAACTACTTCCGGGTATGAACGTAGCCACCGCATCGATTTACCGCAGGCAGGCAGCACCTGGACGCTGCGTCTTCGCAAGATATCGCCGGACGCGAACAGCGTGAAAATCGGCGACGTCATGACGCTGCAGAGCTACACCGAGGTTATTGACGCGAAGCTGCGTTACCCACACACCGCGCTGCTGTACATCGAATTCGACTCCAGCCAGTTCAATGGTTCCATCCCGCAAATCTCCTGCGAGCCGCGTGGGCGTGTTATCCGTGTCCCGGATAACTACAACCCGGAAACGCGCGAATATATCGGCACATGGACAGGGGGCTTCAAATGGGCATGGACTGATAACCCGGCATGGATTTATTACGACATTGTTGTCTCTGATCGTTTCGGTCTTGGCGATCGTCTGACCAGCGCGAATATCTCCAAATGGGCGCTCTACCCGATTGCGCAGTATTGTGATCAGTTAGTTCCCGATGGCAGGGGCGGCGATGGCATGGAGCCTCGTTATATCTGCAATGTCTATGTTCAGGAGCGTAACGACGCCTACACCGTACTGCGCGATTTCGCTGCTATTTTCCGGGGGATGACCTGCTGGAGTGGTGAGCAGATTATCGTTCAGGCCGATATGCCGCGTGATGTCGATTTCAACTATACGCGCGCAAATATTCTTGGTAGCCCGCGATATTCCAGTAGCACCAGTAAGGCCCGCTACACCAACGCGCTGGTTTCCTGGTCTGATCCGGATAACGCCTATGCCGATGCGATGGAGCCCGCATTTATCCCGGAACTGGTTTCCCGATACAGTTTTAACCAGCTGGAAGTCACGGCCATTGGTTGTACGCGGCAGAGTGAAGCCCATCGTAAAGGGTTGTGGGGGATCCTGACCAACAATAAGGACCGCATGGTCGAAATTGATGTCGGGCTGGACGGCAGGATCCCGCAGCCGGGTTACATCATTGGGCTGGGCGACGAACGGTTGGCCGGGCGAGTTAATGGTGGTCGTATCAGCGCGGTGAATGGACGCGTAATCACGCTTGATCGTGATATCGATGCAAAAGAGGGCGACCGCCTGCATCTGAACCTGCCATCGGGTATTTCGCAGGCACGGACCATTCAGTCGGTAAACGGTCGTCGGCAGGTGACGGTTACAACGGCATACAGTGAGGCACTAGAGGCGGAGTGCGTCTGGATCGTCGAATATACTGACCTGGTGCCGCAGCAGTACCGCGTCATTGGTGTAAAGGACAACAATAACGGCACGCTCACCATTACCGGCGTGGCACATGACCCGGATAAATTTCCCCGCATCGATACCGGCGCTATTATCGACCAGCGTCCGGTTAGCGTATTGCCGGCGGGCAACCAGTCACCTCCTGACGATATTGTCATCACATCCCGCTCGGTCGTAAATCAGGGGATCAGCGTCGAAACGATGCAGGTCAACTGGTCAGCGGTCAGCGGTGCGATTTCCTATGAGGCGCAGTGGCGACGAAATGAGGGAAACTGGATCAGCGTGCCACGTAACTCAACCACTTCGTTCGAGGTTAGCGGTATTTATGCCGGCCGCTATCTGGTGCGTGTCCGCGCGATCAATGCGGCGGAGATTTCGAGCGGCTGGGCGTATTCCGAAGAGAAGACCCTGACCGGGAAAGTTGGTGAACCGCTGCCGCCGCTGGCGTTAACGACGGCATCACTGACCGCGGGAATTGAGATCCGCTGGGAGTTCCCTGAGGGGGCGGAGGATACCCAGCGCACTGAGCTGCAGTACAGTCCTGATCAGGACGGTAAAGGCGCGCTGCCGCTGACCGATTTAGCGTATCCTGGTAAAAAGTACCAGCAGATGGGGCTGAAGATTGCCACACAGTTCTGGTATCGCGCACGCCTGATCGACCGCCTCGGTAATGCCTCGCCATGGACCGGCTGGGTGCATGGAATGTCCAGCGATAACGTCGATGACTATTACCAGCAACTCGATGATGCGATTAAAGACACGGATACCTACGAAGAGCTAACTGGCGGTATTAAAGAGGTTTCAGACAGCGCGCAGGCTGCTAAGGATGCCGCACAGGCTGCACAGGTGACTGCTGACGGCGCTGTAGCAACCAACAAGCAGCAACAGCAGCAGCTGAACGACCAGCTTGCTGATATCCGGCAGAACGCGAAGGACATCACCGATGCTGCGAACGCTGGCGCCGCTAACGCCGGGGCTATTGCTCAGGAGATCCTCGATCGTAAGGCTGGCGATATAGCCACCGCCAATAAGGCGGCCAGTGACGTCGCGGACGCTATCGCCAAAGCTGAGACTGACGATGCAGCGGTTGCGGCGCAGGCTGCGGCCAATCTGCTGACGGCGAAGAACGAAGTTGAAGCGCAGATCAGCACCACGAACACCACGATGCAGGACGGTTTCGACAGCCTGGCGCAGCAGATGGCCTCCATCTCCGCTGGCACTGGCGAGCAGTTCGACAGTATCGCGATCTGGTACTTCGACAACGGTCCTGAAGGCTGGGCATCGAACGACAACAACACCAACCTGTTGCCGGTCGATCAAGACGGCTGGATCTACCCGGCTGGCGCAACGTCAACGATGCGCTCACCGAACCCGCTGGCGATCGATGCGCGCAGCTACAAGTACATGCGGCTTCGCATGAAGCGCACAGGCAATCCTGCATGGGCTGGCAAACTGTACTGGATCGGAGCTGAGGAAACAGGCTGGACTGACGCCCGTTCACTGACCATCCCGGCACCTGACTTTGACCCGGCAACCGGCGTGACTGTTCTATCGCTTCCCGATCTGCTGTGGGCGACATCCGGCACCCTGCGCCGCCTGCGTCTGGACTTTTCTACCAACCAGGATGCCAATAACTACTACGCCGTTGACTGGTTGGCAGTAGGCCGTCCGACACCTGGCGCTTCGCAGGCGCAGATACAGGATCTCAAGACTGCCATGACCGCTGCGGATTCTGCAGAGGCTGCGGAACGTAACACGCTGGCTGTTCAGCTACGCGGCAACTATGAGGGAACCGACCCGGCGAAGCTGGTAACTGGCATCATTTACAACGAGCGCCAGACACGCGTTACCGCAGAACAGGCGATCGCCAGCGACGTCAACACCCTGCGCACCGACTACAACGCGAACAAGGCGGTAGTAACCCAGCGCCTCGACACGCTGACCAGTGAGAATCAGGCGCAGGCGCAGGCACTCACCCAACTGCAAAGCGGTCTGACCGACGCGAACGGCAGGATCACGGCGAACGCCACCGCCATCACCCAGCTCAAGACTGATGTGACAAACATTGACGGGCGCGTGACGGCGAACAGCCAGCTTATCACCGGGCTTGAGAGCACGCTGAACGGCGACGCTATCGCACTGGCCGCTAACCCGAATAACCTCCTGACGAACACCGGCTTCGAGCGCAAAACGGCAGCGTGGACTGGCTTTAACGCCTATTCCGACGTGTACGCAGCACAGGTGCCTAAATCCGGCTCTATGATCCTTCGCGGGAAGGCTGGCGGCATTGCCTCCATCGGCCAGAACGTCGCCAACGTTCAGAAAGGGCGAACCTATCGCTACGGTGGCTGGGTCAAGCGCTCCGGCGACATGGCGATGAGTCCGAACACCACCGGGAATAACAAGTTCCGGTTAGGCAACGCTGATACTGGTACCGGCCCGCTGTCCGAACTCCTGTACAACGCCACCAACGTCGGCACTAACTGGACGCTGTTCACCAAGGACTTCACCGCTTCCAGCGACATGACGATTTTGTATAGCGTCAACTGGATCCTCACCGCTGGTGAAATCTACTTCGACGACGTCTTTTTCATCGACGTGACAGAAGAAATCAGGAATAACGCCAACGCCAGCGCGATCACCGGGCTGACTACCCGCGTCACCGCCGCAGAGGGTGCCATCACCACCAACAGCCAGGCGATCACCCAGCTCAAAGGCGACGTGAGCACCTTGCAGGGTCAGATGGCGACCAAAGCCGAAGCGAGCGCATTGCAGCAGCTGGCAACCACTGTTACCCAGCAGGGGAATACGCTGGCGTCGCAGGGGCAGGCTATCACCGATTTGCAGAACACTGCGCAGAACGGGAAAGCGAAGTACTGGCTGACCAAGGTCTTCGACATCAAGGTGAGCGGTAGCGGGTACATCCCGAAACTGTCCGACCTGTCTGGCGTTCCGCCGCTGGCCGTGTCTGAGATGGCCGACGCTGCAAAACTGGACTTCCTGACTTACGGCGACTACAAAATCGCGTATGCGAAGTCGCTGGTGTATGTCGCAGCTGACAAGACTATCGCAATTGCTCCTGGCTCACGCATCGTGGACGACACCGCGCGCCTGTACATCAACGGGGCAGAGGTAGCCACCTTCGGTGCTGGGACTATCACCTATAGTTTGGTGCTCAAGAAGGGCTGGAACACGCTGGAATTTGTGGTTGCACAGATCACCGGCCAGTTCTTTATCAACTTCGGGCTCAAACTCTCCGACAACGTTGATCAGCTGTTCAGTGGTGCCGGTCAGCTGGCGGCTGCATCCGCATCGCAGATCCTCTCTTCTCAGGTTGAGCAGACCTCCGGGAAGGTTGACGCGAACAGCGCCGCGATTGTCACGCTGAACAACTCAGTGCAGGACATCAACACCGCGCTGAACAACAAGGCCGATGCGAACGCGTTGCAGTCACTGACCACCCGTGTCACCTCTGCCGAAGGGAAGATCACCGCGCAGGGTAACGCCATAACCCAGCTGACCAGCGACTTGTCGACGGCGAACGGGAAGATCACCGCGAACTCCACGGCGATCACGAACCTGACCACCCGCGTCACCACCGCAGAAGGGAAGATTGATTCACAGGCTGAGTCCATCACTACAATCAACTCCTCTCTCAAGGGGGGGCTGACTCAGGCCGCGAACCTCATCCCGAACCCGACGGTAGACCCGGCATACCCGCAAATGGGGATGACCGTAGTTTCCACTGCATCCGAAGGCGTTCCGGGGGGATGCCCTTACGCGTGGGCGATCAAGTGTCAGTACCGCGATCACGTGCCGGTGATGAATAACATCCCGTGCCGTGAAGGTCAGGTGTTTGAGCTGTCTGTACTGGCTGCATGTGGCACCGGCACCGCGCCGTTCCAGCACTACATCGGGACAGCGTCTAGCGTGGCCTCTGGTATCGGCTCACCGCAGGCGAATGGCGGCCAGATCTCCGCAGCAACCGGCGCACAGTGGACGCGCACCACCTGGCGCTTCAAGGCTAACGCCACGCATGCGGCGAAGGGTTATTTCCGACCGTTCCTGCAAATCGCGCAGACTGGCCCGGACTTCGGCTCTGTCTGGTACGCCACTGACTGGAGCGTTCGGGACGTCACCGCAGCAGCGACCGCAGAAGGCAAGGCAGACGCCAATGCCACAGCGATCACCCAGCTGACCACCCGTATCACCACGGCGGAAGGCTCGATCACGTCTCAGGGCCAGGCCATCACGAAACTGACCAGCGACCTCAACACGCTGACCGGCATCGTCAACACTAAAGCCGACGCTGCGGCGCTGATTGCGCTCACCACCCGGGTCACGACTGCCGAAGGCAAGATTGATTCTCAAGGGACGGCCATTACCCAGCTTACCAACAGCATCATCAACACCGAGTCGGCCATGGATGCCCAAGGCAAGATCCCGGGGAACCTGCTGGCAAACGCCTCGTTTGAACGCGGACAGGTTGCTTTTGATGGGTGGTCGGATCTAGCAGATGTTATTGATGCCACTAACCCGCATTCTGGAGGGAAAATCCTTAGAATGAATGCTGGCGCTGGCGTCAAAATCGGCCAAAGCATTGAGGTTACACAAGGCCGCCGTTACCGCTTCGGGGTGTTCGCAAGACAGAACGCAGGAACCGAGATTCAAGATCCTGCTAACACTAAATTCCGCATTGCTGACGGTTCAGATAACCTGCTGGCCGGTGTCAATTACGGGCCGTTTACCAATATGTGGCAACACGTATCCATGGACTGGACAGCGTCAAAAAACACCGTCGCAAAATTCCAGCTTACTGCGTTTCTTAAAACCGGCGTGATGTACTTTGACGACGTCTATGTGGTCGATATCACCAACGAGACGAACATTAAAGGGAACGCCGACGCGATCACCTCGCTGAACACGAAGGTAACGCAGCAGGGCAACGACATTACGTCGCAGAGCAACGCGATCACCAACCTTACTAACAGCCTCAAGACTAAGCAGTATTCGAACAGCAACCCATGGGTGGACGGGTCGTTTGAATCATACGCAGATGGGCAGACCATCGGCGGGGCCAATGCTGCCGTAACCACTGAATACGCGTTCAGCGGTTCGAAGTCGCTTAAGTGTCGCCGTGCTGACGGTGAAACCGGCAACTCTGATAAGCAGTTCGGCTATGAAACCACCATCCGCGAAAACGCCGTTTATCGCTATGAGTGCTGGGCAATGATGCCGGAAGGCGAGACGCCGCCGGATGGCTGGGGCTGTAACGTCGGGATGATCGTTCGCACCGCAGCAGGCACCGCAGCATGGCCGACAGCTTTTGCCATCAATGAGGCAGCGCTGACCGCTGGCGGCGGACGTGGTAAATGGGTCAAGTTCTCCGGCAAGCTGGCGATTGACGGCAAGCAGAAGACTCGCGGCCGTCTGTGGATCTCCACTCGCGGCACCGCTGGCGGCCCGGGGTATCGTCTGTACATCGACGATCTGGTGATCACCGACGTTACCGACGCGCACGCAGCGCAGACCACCGCCGACGCGAACTCTTCGGCCATCTCCGGCTTGACCAGCCGCGTGAGCACGGCGGAAGGCAAGATCACCGCACAAGCTGACTCGATCACCAAGCTAACCGGCGAAATCAACACCATTAACGGCACGTTGAGCCAGAAGGCCGACGCCAGCGCGGTAAACGCGTTGCAGTCCCGCGTTACCACCGCAGAAGGCAAGATCGAGAGCCAGGGTACAGCCATCACCCAGCTTACGAATGGGCTTGAGGCGTATCGCCGCACCGGTGAAAACCTCGTTCAGAACTTCGACTTCCTGCAAGGCGACACCGCCTACAACGTGCAGAACGCCAGCAAGGTGACTTTCGGCGACTATGGCGACGGCAAGGTGGGCGTGCGCATGGTTCGCACCGACGGCAACTCGCCTGGCATCTTCGCCAACAACAAGAAGCCGATCCCGCAGAACGGGCAGCGCCGCTACCGCTATGTCGTGCGCGCTAAGGGTGTAAGCGGGGCTATGAACCTGCTAATGCGTCGCTGGAACTATAACGGCAGCGTAGAAGGCTCTTATGCAGATAAGAACTTTACTCTTACGACCAGCTGGCAGACTCTGACATGGGAAACCGATCTCAGCCAGGCGACAGGCGTTGATGGGGCGGCTTTTGGTCTCTATTGCCACCCTACAAACGCGGAGATCTGGATCGACTCCTTCAAGGTTTACGACATTACCGAAGAAGTGACGATCAAGGCGAACAGCGACGCGCTAAACACGCTGACCAGCACCGTGACGCAGAACGGGAAAGATATCACAGCGCAGGCGAACGCTCTCACGCAGCTGAAATCCAGCTTGACGAATGACGCAGTAGCACTGGCTACTAATCCCAACAACATGGTTGCAAACTCTGGTTTTGAGCGTGGCACTGATAACTGGAGTGGCTTTAACGCTTACGCGGATATCTATGCGGCTCAATCGCCGAGAACTGGCGCATATATTATGCGCGGGCTTCCTGGCGGTAACGCGGCCGTGTCTCAGGTCATCCTCGGGATCAAGAAAGGCCGCACCTACCGTTACGGCGGATACATGCGCCGCGATTCAAATACGACCATCGGAAACCAAGGTAATAACAAGTTCAGGATCGGCAATGCCGACACCGGCACTGGCCCGATTCATCAGGTCGAATACTCGCAAAGTAACGTAGGGACAAGCTGGACTCTCATTACTGGCGATTGGGTGCCAGCAAGCGATCAAAACATCACTTTCAGCATTAACGTGCTTTTGACTGCCGGTAACTTCTACTTTGACGACATTTTCTTTGTGGACGTCACCGACGAAATCAACAACGCAGCGAACGCGACGGCCATCACCAACCTAACGACTCGCGTTACGTCGGCGGAAGGCAAGATCACGTCGCAGGGTACGGCGATCACTCAACTTACCGCAGACCTCAGCACTGCGAACGGGAAGATCACGGCGAACGCCAACGCCATCACCAGCTTGCAGTCGACAGTTACCCAGCAGGGCAACACCCTGACCACTCAGGGGCAGGCCATCACCAAGCTGAACAGCGACCTTTCCGACCTGTCCGGTGTGGTCGACACGAAGGCCAGTGCGTCAGCCGTATCTCAGCTGACTACCCGCGTTACCAACGCGGAAGGGAAGATCACCGCCAACTCCACGGCGCTGAATAGCATCACTTCCCGCGTTGACGATGCCGAGTCGGCGATTGACGGCCTGAACGAGACGACAGCGGCGAACGGGCTGGCGATGGCTAACGGCTTCCAGCAACTGCGCGCGCAAATCGGTGACAACCAGGCGGCCATCACGCAGACGAACAAGGCAGTGGTGGATCTTGAGTCTGCAACGGCGCAGCAGATCGACACGATCAACGCGTCAATGGATGGCATGAGCGCCACCGTACAGCAGACCTCAACGGCGGTTGCGGATATCAACGGCAAGCTGTCGGCGCAGTGGGGCGTAAAAGTTCAGACTGACACCGGCGGCGGCAACCCGCGCATCGCTGGTATTCAGCTTGGGATCGACGCAAGCGGATCATCTCAGTTCCTGGTTATGGCCGACACCTTCGCCGTGTACACCGGCGGGACGAACAAAACTTACCCGTTCGTGGTTCAGAACGGCGTGGCGTACATGCAGGAAGCGCTGATCCGCGACGGTTCGATCACCAACGCGAAGATCGGCAACGAGATCAAGTCTAACAACTTCGTGGATGGCTCGCAGGGCTGGCGCATCGGCAAAGACGGCAGCTCGCAGTTCAATAATGTGATCGTGCGCGGCAGGGTTGAGGCGAATAGCGGTGTTTTCAAGGGAACGGTGCAAGCTGACGCTTTTATAGGTGATATTGCAGTGGCGAAGGGCTATGACAGCCTGACGCTTCGCCGCAACCAGACCGTGCAGCGTAACGGAGCTTATCAGAATCGCGGTTACAGCATGACTGTCGTACTCGCATGTACGCTGGTTTGTGAGACATACGGCAACGGTAACAATCAGCTCGGGTACACCATTGACGTTACTTTCAACATCGGCGGCCAGCAGGTTACGCGACGCATTTACGTAGACGCCGGGAACATTGTTCTTGGTACTACGGCCTATGAGCTTCGCTTCGCTGCACGCCTTGATGCGGATAACAACAAGGTTAGCTTCTTCATCAAAGCCAGCGGTCGTGATGCAGTGACCGACTACACCGTGTCGGTTGAGAATATCACCGCCACGGCTTTCCGCACCGATAGCAACTCATTCAGCTAATGGAGGCGGCCCCTTCGGGGGCCGATATTAAATGGCAACAATTAGCGACCAACTCGCGGCGGACATTCACAACGCTTTCAGCAAATACTACACAGACCTAGCCAATCAGGATCAGATCTTTTTCGGCGTTGGTGACGTGACAATCACGAAGCAGGACGGCACCACCGCGACCGTGCGATCTTGGAACAAGGTGATTGGCTCACTGGATACCGCAGCACAGCGCGGAGCAGAGAACAACTTCACCGCCGTTCAGACGTTCAGTGCAGGGATGAAGGTTAACGGGAATATTAACTGTACTGCTGACAACGCAATGATCTACCTGGGCAAGAACTCAGATCTTGCGCTGCTGAAAAAGAGTGGTCAGGGCGGGACTATTGCCGTGGGCAGCGGGACGCCGTTTAGGATCCAGCGCACGAACACAGCGACCGTTTCGCCATCATCGACGGTAGAGGACATTCTCGTTATTGGCACGAACAAGCAGGTCACGCTGGCTGGGCCTCTTGCTGCTGGTGGCAGCATTGACAATACATCGAAAGGGAAACTTCTCACGCAGGCAATTGAGCTGTCTATGTCGACACCTTACATTGACTTCCACTACAACAACAGCACTGCGGACTATACCGCGCGCCTCATCCACGACAGGCAGAACCGCCTGAACGCGCAGGTGCAAAGCTTTTGGGTAACGGACGGAAGGATCACTGCATCATCGACCATGCCAGCCAACCCATCCATCGGAACACAACTGACCTCCAACCCGGTACGCTCGTTGATGGCCGGGCGTGGGGCATATGGTGACGTAGACGGCGCTTACGTTCAGATGTACATGGAAGAGCAGGTCGGCAATGAGCATCGCCTGGTGTTGTACGCGGATGGTTTCGGACGCACTGACGCATGGATTTTTCGGGCTGGTGGCACCATCTCCACCGGGAAAGGTGACGTCATGACCACTGGATCAGACGTGCGGCTGAAAGAGGGTTTTACGGAAGCTCCTCAAAATGCGCTGCAGCGCGTTGGAAGGTTAGGGGTGTGCGAGTATCAGATGAAAGGAGAAAACCGGCGACGCAGGGGATTTATCGCGCAGCAGGCTGACACCGTGGACACAACTTACACCTTCATGGGATGTGAACAGGAGATCGATGGGGAAAAGTTTCAGGTAATGAACGTGGACTATGTAGCCATCATTGCTGATCTTGTTTCGTCAGTGCAGGAGCTTAGAAAGCAGCTTTCTGATTTAATGGAAATGAATAAACAAATTAATTGTCACAGTACCGGTGCGCTTAATCAATAGCTATAAAAAGCATTGATCAAATTTCTGAAAAATAATACTGTGCATAAATATAGTTATTGTGAGAGTGAAATTATGCCGCGGAACTCAGATTTCGAAAAGGCCTGGCGTCACGCAATAGTTATTGAGCCAAATGGTCGCCGTGCAGTGACAACCTCCGGGTTTATTCGTGAATTCGCAAAAGTTAACTGGATATGGTCACCTCGCCAAGCTAACGAGTGGATAGAGCATTATGTGACGGCCTTCCGTGATGTCTCAACGCAGGAAGGCGATGAGCGAACGTTCCAGCTATACAACCCGGACTGAGGGGTGTAACCGCGTTTGTTCCGTGTTCAGCATCATTCTATGTAGAGGGGGCCTAACTTTCGATAAACTCTTTTACTCCGGTCTTATCACACGGATTGTTCAACAGATAGAAAATGGATATTTTATCGTGGAATTCTCAGTAAACAAAGAAAGCATGTACCGCACTAATTTAACAGGGCAGCAGAAATGAATTTGTAAAAATTACGGAGAAAGTGCTTGTGCCAAGATATGGTAAGGTGTTGGACGATGTGGCAGTTGCAAATATTTTTCAATAATAGGTTTAAATTCTCCCATGATTCATGTATGGTAAAAAAAATATTGATGAGAAAAAAACATGGACCCATTACTTAATCAAATAGTTATTAGTGGTACAGGCGAAGCGGTAAAAGTCATGACCGAGAAACTCCTCTCTTCTAGATGGCTTAAAGGGACAGAGGAGGCCATTGGGATAATTGAACAATTAGACCAACCTGAAATAAGGTCTAAATATATAGAGAAACATGTGTCTAATGCGCTACGCATGAGAACGCTCCACCAACGAGAACATGATATCTTGCTTGATGATATCTACTTCCCGTTAACAATTGTAAACGTATCAAATAAAGATGAATTCATAGTTGACAATGAGTGCATCATAACACACTCACGGATTTTAAATATTATTGGTATCGCAGGCCAAGGTAAAAGCACCATACTAAGAAAGTTATTTCAAAATGAAATTAGATTAAATAACAGAATCCCTTTTTTTATAGAGTTAAGAAGAATTGAAAAAGGGACATTGATAGAATATTTTAAATCAACACTTGAGTCACTCGGTGTTGATATAAATCGTACCAACAATCATGTTGAATTGCTTCTACAATCCGGAAAGATTGTTTTAATGCTTGATGGGTTCGATGAAGTAAAAGCTAACTCAAGGTACGAAATGCTTTCTCAGATAACAGAGTTGAATATACGATATAATTGCCCCGTTATAGTTACAAGCCGTCCAGAAACTGAAGTGTGCAGAGAGACATCCATTAGTAACCTATTAGTTAAAGAGTTGGACGAGGAAAGTCAACTAGGAATATTAAAAGTATTATCAAATCAATCTGAATTTGTTGAATTATCAAGTGTAATTAGAGACAACCCACAACTCAAAGAAACTCTCAAAACACCCATCTTGATAAACCTTTTATATGTATGCTATCCATATTGGGATGAGTTACCCAGTAACGTTGTTGAGTTTTATAACAAGCTTTACATTACACTTTATCTTAAACATGATAGGATGAAATCTTGGGCTCGTGAACGTAAATCAACGCTTAACACAGATGATTCGCTATGGTGTTTTTCTGCCTTGTGCTATTTTTCGATGAGAGATGAAGTTTTTGAATTTGACACATTATCACTTACCAAATATGCGAAAAAATCCTTAAGCGCTGCTAGTTTCGATGTAAAACAATACGAAGCGTTTGTAGATGATATCATTAATATTACTTGTTTAATTCAGCAGGATGGTTTAGACCGGTATGTATTTCTCCATAAGTCAGTACAGGAATATCATGCCGCTTATACAATAAGCAACCTTCCCAAAGAAATAAAAAAACAATTTTACGATTCGATTACAGAAAACTTATTGTCTAATGATAAATTCGATAATGTTTTGACTTTTTTACATTACATAGATAAAGATGCCTTCCAGAAATATATATCCATCGAATATTTCGAAAGGTTAGGCCTGGCGGCTATTGCAGAAGCTGAACTGAATAAAGTGTGCGATTTTATTATTAGTAAAATAAAAAAAATGTGCCTATATGCTGAGAAAACAGAAAACGAGAAAGTTACATGGCAATTGGTTGCGTTAATCTCTTCAGAGATTGGAGTTGACCTCTTGCCACTGATGAGAGGAGGGCAGCGCCTACATGATGAATTTTTAGATGAATCGATACTCGAAGCCGCGGCTGGAAGTTTTCATATTTCTGAACTCGAAAAGTATGAATATTCCTATGTTGTTAATCCGATAACCAAAAAAAATTCTATAACTCAGTTTAGAGTAAATCTTGCCAGTTTCATGATAGCAAATAATTTACTTTTAGATGTCGCTGAAAGATTAAAGAAAGTTACATCTGAATACTATCATTGTGTTTACGCCCCATTAATTGAAGAGAGGAAAAAGAAGGCTCATGCATTATATAAAGAATTTGAAATAAAGCGCGAGCCCTGAATAAAAGCTACTCTCAAAGGATTTTAGGCAGGATAAATTGGCGCAGCTCATTATTCTGCCTTTTGATTATATGTATTAATTGCTAATTTATTATCCTGTGATTAATGTTATAACCTTGCATTCATATTTATTGCGTCTAGATCCATTGGTAAGTACAACTTGGGTTTTTGTTATGTTCGCTATTGCCACTTTGCGGACAGCTTACTGATTGAAATGTCCGCATGGAGCGGACATTGATATTATTAGAACTTGGATTATCTACAAATTAGACTTATAGGTATTTCTGATATCCCTCTA
Organism: Klebsiella sp. PCX; assembly: GCF_021869705.1. Classification (NCBI taxonomy): domain Bacteria; kingdom Pseudomonadati; phylum Pseudomonadota; class Gammaproteobacteria; order Enterobacterales; family Enterobacteriaceae; genus Klebsiella; species Klebsiella sp. PCX. The sequence continues at coordinate 3,277,675 of NZ_CP091527.1, read as the reverse complement.
TCTATACTTTGTGAATATTAATCTATGCTATCAAGAAGGTCAAAAATATTGTCTGGCTGCAATGCCCATCTGTACGCAGGGTGTACCTCCCAATCATAGCCGAAATCAGCAAACTTGCTGGAAAGATATCTATTTTGCTCGAAGTATTTTCTGTCTATTGTTCCGTCTGGCAGAACTTTTCTTGCTGTAATGAAACCTATTTTATATAAGAATGCTGCTAATTCTTTTGTTGATAGAGTTTTATTGTTTCTTCCTTTGAATATGCCTTGTTGTTCTATTGATTTTATTTTTTCCAGCAAGGAGTTCGTAGAGTAGTTATAATTCTCTGATGCTTTAAGTTGTCGTTTTGAGGGCTTCATTCCCAGTATTAAGCGTTCGACATCTGGTAATTCAGATACAAATTCATTAATTGTATCTTGTAATCTGCCTTGAGAATATTCATCTAGTATTGCCTGCAAATGTTTCGTCTTAATTATTGGGGATTCATCATCCTGAGCCTGCCTAGCAGCGAGGGTTAAAAGCTTTACTAGGTCTCGAGGTCTTTTTCTAATCAATGACATTAAAATTTTATGCATGGGTGCATTAGACCACTTACCTCTTCCTGTAAATCTATCTTCAATTATATCTGTTAAGTAATTCATCAAGTCTGATTGTTTTTTTTGTAGAAGTTCTTTATCACTTACACCATAATGTCCATTATATGTTGCAACCCTTTTTATCAGAAGTGCAAATATTTCATGGTTTGACCAGTCGAACCAAATAACAGAGCCTTCAGTTTTATCGGTAGACTCATCCGATGTTCTTGAAAGGAAATAAACATCTGATCTCAAGTTTACCCTGAAATACACACCACGATTTTCACTGGAAATATCTCTCACAGCATTAAGTAGTGCGGAGATTCTCTGTATGTCTTCTAATCTTCCTTGCCATCCTCGGTCAAGATCATCTATATAAATTGAAACTTTGTTTGTGTCTAAAAAATTACGTATTGCCTTGGCTTTTATTTCGGAGTTTATCCTGGATAAATCAACTTTATCTTTGATATTGATTGTTTCACTCAAAACATCTAATAGAGTTACACCCGCCCCCAATGCTTTATGTATTATGCTTTTGTCCTCGTCGAATAAACCGAAGTAGGTCATAATCTTATTAGTTATGATTTCGTTTATTCCTAATTTCCAACGAGTAATGAGGGATAAAAAATCCTCATCTTTACCGCCAATACCTGCTATATCATCTGGTTTTATAATGAAAGTTAACCGCCCATTATTTCTTTCATCATCCATGCCAATTTGAAATAAAGCCGACTTACCGATTCCCTTATGCCCAACCAATATTCTTAAAGGAATGTCAACAATGACTTTTGAATAAATTTTTCCTTTAAAATAGTATTCTTTTAGTCGATCTATTTCTTCACTTTCAGCCGCCTCTTGACCAAAAAGGCGTTGTATGTTTAGTTCTGAAAAATCCATCTCCAACCCTCTTCAATAAGTAACTGTTAGTACATTACATAAAATATCAAATACATTACAACATAAATATACTATAACACTAGAATTTTCATAGGCGAAGTATGAAGCCTAAATGTCAGTTGCGATCTTTCTCACAAAAGCTACACCCGTTACGTAACTAATGGCACTTGCCCTGCTGTCTGTATAGAAGGAACCGTCACCACCATAGTCTGTATCATTGAGGAAGGAATTAAGGTGCGAATAAATTTTCCTTATGGAACTCAAGTGTCTAGTCTTAATCTGACTTCGTAGGTGACGAGATACGTTCAGTTTTATCAGAAACTGACACAAAAAAATGAGCGGGTAGTTTTTATTATCTAGCGCTAAAAAATATAATTAACTTTCAGAGATATAATTACCTTAAAAGACTCTACAGCTGGTACAAGCCATTTAACCTCCTTTATAACATAATCCAGTCCAGCAGATTCAGAAAAACGATCATTGTTGTATAAGATGAAGTATTCAATAACAACGGTTTACGCTGTTTGCGCAGGACTTCTACATAATCCAAAGCGAACGTTAGAGGTGAGGTTGTTGCGGAAATTGAGACCTACTATAAAAAACTGCTATGACGAGTTTCCAACAAATTTATGGACAATTCCTTCATAATTAAACTGTTTAATAACCTATAACCATTTGATAACTATAGCTAAGCTAAAAAAGTTTGTTATGAAATTCGATCATAAGCCTTTGATTATGACATTAAAAGCGCACGATTTAAAATCCCTCGGCGTTCGCGCTGTGTGGGTTCAAGTCCCACTCCGGGTACCATTGGGATAAAAGCAGAATAATCAAAGCAATAAGCAGTGTCGTGAAACCACCTACGGGTGGTTTTTTTGTTTTTAAATCCCTCTTCATCACGACATGTCATCCTGTTTCTCTTGTCCATCTTGCGCTACACCCGAATTATTGTCACTGGTTAAGCCTGCGCCTGATGATACGGTATGGCGTTCTGACTCCGGGCAAGGAGAGGCTTGAAGTCAAGGTCTGTGGTTGGCACAGACTTCTGGCATAGAAGCTTACCGTAGTGAAGCAGGTCCGGGTCGCCGTGGATAATCGGCTTAACGGGTGGGGGATAAGGCGTTCGGGACGATCTCGCTCCCCCAGGCCAGCAGGGAGGAAGCGAGTGGGTACAAGACGAGACAGCGGACCGGCGTTGAAACCGTCTCTATAGTTCGAGGTTGAAAGAAAGTACTGTCGATATAAATACCATCTCATCCGTAAGCGAAGGGAATTTGCCGGTAAATTTTTCTTCAGACTCTGGAGTAAAACGATATAGCGAATAATTGTCCCCAGGAGCGATGCTCTCCAGCTGAATATGAGAGGGTTTCCGCAGTGAAAAAGCTAACAGATAGAAGTTCGTCGTGTGCTGAGCCAGTTCAGCGACTAATGCCGGGGGCACCTTTACAAGATTGATCTCTTATCTGCAGCAAATGACAAAAAGCTTGCCATCCGCGCTTTTTAATATGTTCCTGAACCTCTTTACTGCCCGGACGTAATACGCCTAAACGGTTCGAGGGATCGCGATGGGTGAAAATCGTCCCTCAGGCAATCGATGACCATCGCGGGGCAGGAAAAAATCCAGTCAAAAGGCAGAGAGGTGTTTTCAGATTGAATTTTTTCAGTGTCCGCGATGTTAAACAATGGCTTCCTGGCGACACAATGTGCTTTACAGCCAACCGCTCTTGAGTCTCCGTCCCTGATACACAATGTGGCGGGAGACACATATTCTCGAATGCCATTCTGGATGTTGTTAATCCCTTGAACTCGTCACTGTTTATCAGCGATGCGTTAAGAAGTTGTGTTGATTCTGCAAGCGGCTTGTCAGAAGTTGCGTGAGGATCTCCAGGTCGACCCAGTAATATTTTATACGTTGACTTTATTAATCATATTTTTAGATATTTTTCCTGGTTGTCATCTGCCATTTTTTATCCATTTGAAGCCGTAGTGGTACCTTATTTAATTGCTGCTTATATATAACAACATCAATCATGCGGTCTTATGGCAAATTGATTCAAGATTGGCAATGCAGCAAAAAATAGCGACTGCAGGGAACGGCGTCGTTGAATATCCTCGGCAGAAACTGGTGGCTATCGATGCCTGGGCTGACAGCGGCAATATCGCGAATAGGAACGCCACGTAGTGGGGAACCACTCCATTGTCACCGGCAATCGCTCATTTGTCCCAGGACAAAACGATCTCTCCCTGCTACTATCGTCCGGACACTTCTCCCAGCCTGCCGGAGGCATCATGTTCACAGGGCTTTGCGCATTTCCGTTGACGCCGCTGCATCAGCAAAATATCGATGAAAAAGCGTTTATTCGTATTCTTGCTCGTCTTACCGATGCCGGAGTCGACTCCCTGGGCATCTTAGGCTCAACCGGCAGCTACGCTTATCTCAGTCGTGAGCAGCGCAAGCGGGTCGTGCAGGTGGCAAAGGCGCATGCCGGGCCGACCCCGATGATGGTCGGCGTCGGCGCCATCGCCACCAGCGAGGTGCTGCGGCTGGTGGAGGATGCTCAGCAGGCCGGGGCGGATGCATTGCTCCTGCCGATGATGTCCTATCAGCCGCTGTTTGCGGAGGAGATCTATGCTTTTTACGAGGAGGTCTGCCGGCATGCCTCGGTGCCGGTTTGCCTGTATGACAATCCCCGTACCACCCATGTGACGTTATCGGATGAGCTGCAGGGGCGTATTGCCGCCTTACCGGCCATCGCCTCGATTAAAATTCCCGGTCTGCCCGCGCCACAGGCCAGCGAACGGGTGGCGGCGCTGCGTCGTCATCTGCCTTGCGGCGTCACGCTTGGCGTGAGCGGTGACGTCCGGGCGACAGCGGGCTTGCAGGCCGGCTGTGAGGTCTGGTACTCGGTCTGCGGCGGACTCTTTCCCCGGATCTCACTGGCGCTGGTAAAAGCCATCCGTCACGGCGACGCGGAACAGGTGGCGGCACTGAATAAGGAACTGGCGCCCCTCTGGCGGTGCTTTGACCGCTACGGCGGCAGCCTGCGGGTGGTCGCCGCCGCTGCGGCCATTCTGGGATTGTGCGACCCTGACTCGCTTCCCCGCCCCTTGCTGCCGTTAGGGGAGGAGGCCTGTCGCGACGTGGCGGCGGCGCTGCAAGGGCTGGCCTGATTGTGTCGGGTCAGCGCAGGCGCAATGGGCGCTGCCGGGTGGCTTTCTGCCGGCATTTCGGCTACTGTAGGCCCGATTTTTACCATGCGAGCCTGTGAATGAATACCGGACCCTTAAACGAAAACGAACTGGAATGGCTGGACGAGACGCTGGCGAAATACGCCACCGAAGGCGCTATTCTGGATGTCTCTGAACTGGATGGCCTGCTGACGGCGATCCTCTCGGCGCCCACCGCTATTGAACCCGCCCAGTGGCTGTTGGCGATCTGGGGTGGCGCAGATAATGTGCCACGCTGGGCCAACGACCGCGAGCGCGATCGCTTTGTCAATCTGACGCTGCAGCATATGAGCGATATCGCCGAACGGCTTGAGTCTTATCCCGATCAGTTCGAACCGCTGTTCGGCACCCGCGAAGCGGAAGGTCAGGAGCTAACCATCGTTGAAGAGTGGTGTTTTGGCTATCTGCGCGGCGTGGCGCTGAGCGACTGGTCGACGCTACCCGCTGAACTTCAGCCTGAGCTGGAGGCGATTGCGCTTCACGGTAGCGAAGAACAGTTTTCCGCGCTGGATAATCTGACGGCGGATGAATTTATCGCCAGTATCGAGCGTATCACCCCGGCGGCGCTGGCGCTTTACCAGTACTGGATGGCGAATCCGCAGCCGGAGGTGGTCCCGCAGCCGGTAAGAAATGAGACGAAAGTCGGACGTAACGATCCCTGCCCGTGCGGCAGCGGTAAAAAGTATAAGCAGTGTTGCTTAGCGAAATGAAAAAGGGGCCGGCTGGCCCCTTCTTTTATCCCACCGCCGGTAACAGCCCGGCGACGATGCAGAACTGGATCGCCACGATGCCGATCCCGCACAGCAGGACCAGCCACAGCGCCGGGGCGCCGCCGGCCACCCGCCAGGCGGCCTGCGGATGCAGTCGGCGACTCTTCATGACCAGCATGGCCGGTAACATCAGGGCCAGAACGGCCAACGCCACCCCGGCGTAGCCCAGGGCCATGACGAAGCCGCGGGGATAGAACAGGGCGAACGCCAGCGGCGGCAAAAAGGTGATCATCCCGCTCTGCAGACGCCCGCTGACGTTGTTTTTGCGCTGAAACATATCGGCCAGATAATCAAACAGCCCGAGCGAGACGCCGAGGAAGGAGGTCGCCAGCGCAAGGTCGGCAAACAGGTGTACTGCCAGCTCCACGTGCGGTGACGCTACCACTTCGCGGATCGCCTCCAGCAGACCGTTCAGACCGGCATGTTGCGCCAGCAGGGCGGTAAAGGCTGGGGCGTCAATACTGCCCAGCGTCGCCAGCTGCCAGAAAATATAGGCCACCAGCGGAATAAAACTGCCGATAATAAACACCCGACGCAGTTTACGGATATCGCCCCCCAGATAGCTGACGATGCTCGGCACGCTGCCGTGAAAGCCGAAGGAGGTAAAGATCACCGGAATGGCCGACAGCGCCAGGCCTTGCTCAACCGGCAGCGTGAGGAGATTCACCTGATGAATGTGCGGCATCAGCAGGGCCAGCATAATCACCAGGAAGACGATTTTGGCGCTAAACAGGAAGCGATTGAACAGGTCGACCAGCGCGGTGCCAATGCACACCACCGCCCCGCCGAGCAGGGTGAAGATCAGTACGCCTGCGGCCGGCGGCAGCTGCCAGTCCAGCCACTGGTTGAGGCTGGAAGCGAGTAATTCGCCGGCGCCACTGATGTAGGCCGCCGTGAGGGCGTATAACAGAAACAGCATGCACAACCCGGTGATCCACTGTCCGTAACGGCCCAGATAGCGCGCCGCCAGAGAACCGAGCCCCATATCGGCAGGGACATGCTGGTAGACTTCCAGCAGCAAAAGGGCGGTATAGCACATCAATGCCCACAGGGTGAAAAGTAAACCCAGCGTGACGGTAAACCCGACGCCTGCGGCGGCCAATGGCATTGCCAACATTCCTGCACCGATTGTGGTGCCGGCTACGATTAAAATACTGCCCAGAGTGCGGTTCTTCACGCTTTTCGCTATCCCTACAGCAAATCACAATAATTTATGCCGCGCAGAGTAGGGGATATTGCGTCTTTCGTCAAATCAGGGTTACAAGCAGTGTAATAAAAACTTTACGAATTCGAAAGGGCGAAAGCCTGCGCTGGCGCAAGGCGCGGGCCGCCGGTCTGGCCTAAGCTGACGTTTTTTTCCGGAGGGGTTATGTCTTCTATACATGGTCATGAAGTGCTGCAGATGATGCTGGCGTCGGGGGAGTGCTGGACGGCAGCTTCGCTGGAGGTGGCCATACACCGTCGCTTTGGCGCAGAGGCGCGCTTTCACACCTGTTCGGCGGAAAATCTGAGCGCTGCGGAGCTGGTGGCGTTTTTAGAGCAAAAAGGTAAATTTATTGCCAGAGCGACAGGGTTTACCACCGCAGAAAATAAGATTTGCCAGCATTAAAAATGCCGCGACGGAGAAGCGTCGCGGCGCGAGCAATTAATTCTGCGTATCGAGAGTGGCCAGCTCTTTGTCGATAAAGTACAGACCTTCACCGCTTTTCCCGGCGAGGGTCAGTTTGTCAATTACCGATTTAAATAATTTCTCTTCTTCATGCTGTTCGGCGACATACCACTGCAGGAAATTAAAGGTCGGGTAATCCTGACTGGTCATAGCCGCGTGCGCCAGTTCATTAATTTTTTGCGTGATCAGCTGCTCGTGCTCATAGGTCTGGCGGAACAGTTCATCCAGTGACGCATACTCGGCAAACGGGGAGGCGATGGCGTTGATGCGCGGCAGGCTGCCGGTGTCGGTCAGGTAGTCGAACAGGCGCTGCATATGGGTCATCTCTTCCTGGGCATGGCGACGCAGGAAGGCCGCAGCCCCTTCAAAACTATGGTAACTGCACCAGGCGCTCATCTGCTGATAAAGAAGAGAAGAATAAAGTTCAAGATTCATCTGTTCATTCAGTTTGTCGATCATTTCCGTTTTCAGCATCGTCGCGCTCCTGGAATTAAAAAATAGATGTTATCGGCTGCCACTATAATTTGTTATTTAATTATTTGCAAAAAGTAAATTTAAAAAGAATTTATTTAAAATGCTAATGGGAATAACACGCATTGGCAATTTAATAATAAATGAGAATGGTTTTAATTTATTATTAGTTTTTTGCGGAGGCGAAACGACGCCCTCTGCGGGTTGCCAGGTAGGGAGCGCCAGGCGGAGTGGTCCTGATGAGGGGCGACACGCTAACCTGAGCGGCAGAGGCGGTGAAAGTGTGAAGCGCTGCGTAATTTTTAAAACAACTTTTCATAAAATTTGAAAGTTTGTTTTCCAGGTAGTAGAGTGCAGTCAACGCCAATGACATTCTGCGGGCAGGCCCGCACAGCATTCAGGAGAGTAAACCATGAAGATTGCACTGATGATGGAGAACAGCCAGGCGAACAAAAACGCCATCATCCTCAAGGAGCTTAACGCGGTTGCCGACGAAAAAGGATTTCCGGTCTTTAACGTCGGTATGAGCGATGAGAACGATCATCATCTGACCTATATTCACCTCGGGATCATGGCCAGCATCCTGCTGAATTCGAAGGCGGTTGACTTCGTGGTCACCGGCTGCGGTACCGGCCAGGGAGCACTGATGTCGCTGAACATCCATCCTGGCGTGGTCTGCGGCTACTGTATCGACCCGGCGGACGCGTTCCTGTTTGCCCAGATCAACAACGGTAACGCGCTGTCGCTGCCGTTTGCCAAAGGTTTCGGGTGGGGCGCCGAGCTGAATGTGCGCTTTATCTTTGAAAAAGCCTTTACCGGTCGTAACGGGGAAGGCTATCCGCCGGAGCGCAAAGAACCGCAGGTGCGTAATGCCGGGATCCTCAACCAGGTCAAAGCGGCGGTAGTCAAAGAAAATTATCTCGACACCCTGCGCGCCATCGATCCGGAGCTGGTGAAAACTGCGGTCTCTGGCCCTCGCTTCCAGCAATGCTTCTTCGAAAACTGCCAGGATAAAGCGATCGAAGCGTTCGTCCGTCAGATCGTCGGGTAATCGTTATCAGGGCCAGCGCCGCTGGCCCTTCCATCATTCAGGTTTTCTTCGCCGACACGCTGCTGCCTGCCGTTTTAGCCAGATGCAGGCTGTCGATCATCCCCACCAGACAGATCACCGCGATAAACACAAATGCCAGGCGAAAGCTGATCCCCGGCACGGCGGAAAGGTGCAGCCAGTCGCCGACCTGTTCCCCCAGGCGAATGCCGATCGCCCCAAGCGTGATCCCCAGCCCCACCGCCAGCTGCGACGCGGTACTGAACAGGGTATTGGCATCGCTCATCTGCGCGGCGGGGACATCGGCAAAGGCCAGCGTGCTCACGCCCGTGAACTGGACAGAGCGAAACACCCCGCCGAGATAAAGGATCAGCATGATCGCCCAGACCGGGGTTTGTGGCGTGAGCAGCGCGCAGGCCAGCAGCGAACAGACGTTCAGCGCGCCGTTGATCAACAGCAGGCGACGAAAGCCCAGCCAGCGGATCAGCGGCGTGGTGGCGGGTTTAATGGTTAAATTGCCGACAAATACCGCCAGCACCAGCAGGCCGGAGTGAAAAGGATCCATACCGAACCCCACCTGGAACAGCAGGGGGAGCAGAAAGGGCACTGCGCTGATGGAGGCCCGGAACAGCGAGCCGCCGTACATCGTCACCCGGAACGTCGGCACCTGCAACGCCGTCAGACGAACCATTGGCGCTGTCGCCCGGCGGAAGTGGCGGACAGCATACGCCAGACAGCCGAAGCCCAGCGCGGCGAGGGCCAGCGTCGGCCAGAACTGCGGCTGACGATCGCCGAGCCGTTCCATCGCCGTGACCAGGCTAACCATCGCCACCGCGGTCGTGATAAATCCTGTCATATCGAAGGCGCGCCGCTCCGTTTCGCGGATATCAGGAATGATGCGCAGCGACAGGATAATCGCCGCAACGCCCAGCGGGACATTGATAAAGAAGATCCAGTGCCAGCTGGCGTATCGGGTAATAAAGCCTCCCAAAGGCGGGCCGATAATGGGGGCCACCAGCGCAGGCCAGGTGAGGGTGGCGATGGCTTTAATCAGCAGGTGTTTCGGCGTGGTGCGCAGTACCGCCAGACGGCCGACGGGGACCATCAGCGCGCCGCCGATCCCCTGCAGGATACGCATGGCGACAAAGGTATGCACGTCGCTGGAGAGGCCGCAAAAGATCGAGGCAAGGGTAAAAATGGCCAGAGCGAGGGTGAAGATAGCCCGGGCGCCGAAGCGATCGGCGATCCAGCCGCTGGCCGGGATCAGCACCGCGAGGGTTATCAGATAGGCGCTGATGCCGATATTAAGCTCGACGGCGGTGACGCCAAAATCTCTCGCCATGTCGGGCAGGGCGGTAGCGATCACCGTCCCGTCGAGAAACTCCATAAAAAAGGCGCCAGCCACCAGCAGCGCCGGGGCTGAAAAGGCACGTTCGTTACCGGAAGAGATCGCGGTGTTCATGTTGTCGCTGCCATCAAGAGGATCCTCGGCAAAGCGGCAGCAGAGGCGCCGCCAGCCACTCGGGTGGTGAAAAAAACCTGCCGCGGCAGGTTTTATTATCGTTATCGATTTAGGGTACTATTACGCTCCTGAAAAAAGGAGTAATTAATGTCTCAATATCTTACCGAACACGACGAGCTGGTTTCCGATGTGGTTGCCTGCCAGCTGGTTATCAAGCAGATCCTCGACGTGATTGACGTCATCGCGCCGGTGGAAGTGCGTGAAAAAATGACCAGTCAGCTGAAAGCCATCGACTTCGCCAGTCACCCGGCTTCTGCCGACCCGGTGACGCTTCGCGCGGTGCAAAAAGCGATTGCCCTGATTGAGCTGAAGTTTACCCCGCAGGAAGAAACGCATTAATAACCGGCCCCGCGGATTACCGCCGGGGCCTTTTTCTTTAATGAGAAACCACGGTCTGCACTGGCGCAGGCTCAGCGGTTTTAAACAATTTGCTGTTGCCCCAGCACTCTTCGTAGCGATGGCCAACCAGATCCTCAACGATTGCCCGCACCTCCGGCGCAATATCACTGATTTTACCGCCAGCTTTAATCCGCGCGACTTCCTGCAGAACCACCAGATGGGCTTTACGGTCCAGTTTCATCTGCTTACTGAAGACGATGGCGGCCAGGGCTAAGGCGACGACACCGACGCAGAATACCACCGCGATGGCGGTCACGGCGCTTTCCGGTTGGCTGTGCGCTTTTGACTGGAAACCGTAAAAGCTCAGGATGGCCCCCATCGAAAACACCACAATCGAGCGCAGAATTTTCCCTGAGAAGGTCATGGCGCCGGCATAGATGCCTTCCCGGCGGCGTCCGGTGTAGATTTCGTCGACATCGGCGAGGAAGGTGTAAACGGTCCAGGGAATATAGTAAACCCCGCCGGTCCCCAGGCCGAACAGCACGGTAATACCGAACATCAGCACTGTCGCCAGGCCTGACGGCAGATGGAAGAACCACAGCGAGGTATACAGCAGGACTGCGAAAATCACGATCCCCAGCGCGAGGATATAGGGTTTGCTAAAGCCCTTTTTCACACACAGGCCGATAAACAGCGCGGTGGAGATCAGCTGCAGAATCGAGTTCAGGCTGTTCAGCCCGGCCACCATTGCCGGATCGTGCTGCAGAACGAATATCACGAAATAGGTGAAGATGGAGGCAAACAGCCATTCCGCGCCAAACCCGCACAGGTACATACCGAGATGTTTGCGGAACACGCGCAGATAAAAGGTGGAACGCATGTCTTTCGCCAGCGACAGCAGGGTGCTCAGCAGCCCCTTTTTCGCGCTGGTATCCACGGCTTCCGCACGCTCGCGCTCCCAGCTGCACAGCCACAGGCAGGTAATCGCGACGATCAGGATCGCGCCATAGGTCAGCCCGGTGAGGAAGAAAGGGGTGGCGGAATCTTTGCCGTACAGCAGAATGAACTGTCCGGGAATAAACGCGGCGAGGAAGTTGGCCAGCTTGCCGAAGATGGCTTTATAGCCGGTGAGCTTTGAGCGTAGCGAGAAATCATCGGTCATCTCTGTCGCCAGCGTCTCATAGGGCACCATGATGGAGGTATAGATGATCTCAAACACCACATAGGTACACAGGTAGTACCAGAAACTCAGGCCCTCTACCCATAGCAGCGGGTAGAACAGCATCAGAGGAATGCCGATCAGCAAAAAGAAGCGCCGACGTCCAAAGCGCTTGCCTAACCGCGTTTTGCCAAAATTATCCGTCAGATAGCCCATCAGCGGGTTGCTGATGGCGTCGATGATGCTGGCGACGGAGAAGATAAATGAGGCCTCGATCAGCGTCAGGCCGCAAAAGGTCGTATAAAAATAGAGTAGCCATGCTCCGCTTATCGCCAGTGCGCCACTCCCTAACAGGTTACCGCCGCCGTAGGCTAACTGATGGCGTAACAAGATCGGTCTTCCCTGCAGCCCTTCAGAGGCTGAAGCCGTGTATCTAGCCATAAAAAATAAACCTCGTGTTTTATATTTTTGAAACAGTGTTTTTATATTTCTTTATGACTCAACAAAAAGTGACCGCGCTCACTAATCCCCCCTAAGGGGTAACGGTGACGAGGGAATGGGATCGAGTTAAAACTTTTTTATTCGTTTGAGGAATAAATAGCAGGGGAGAATAGCAAGAACGGATTAATAAACAGGGCGGGGCAGCGCGAACGCGCTCCCCCTGACCGGGCGAGAAAGGCCCGGCGCGTCTGATTAGTGGGGGTTCTGTGACGCTCCGACGAGGGTCATCAGACGGCGATCGGTCTGTTCCATACCTATCCCGGCTTTGTCGGCATTGCGAATTTCCTCGAGCACGCTTTGCAGCAGCAGCCCATCCTGCTGCTGCTCTTCCGCCAGGCGGGTCAGAAAACGCCAGGTGTTGTCATCGCTCTGCGCTTTGGCTTCCTCGGCGAGACCGCTCAGCATACTGCTCCGCTGGCGGTAATCGACCAGGGTTTGGGTAAAGAGATCTTCCAGCGAGGTACATTCGGGATTACAGGCGCGGTCGGGATTGACTATCGGCCAGCTGCCGGCTTTTTTCAGATAGTCAAATACGCGCATGGTGAGGGTGATGCTGCATTGCGCGCGGTTGCGCAGAAATGTCGCGGCGCCGTCGAAGCGATGCCGGGCACACCACTCGCTTAAGTTCAGGTAAACGTTAGAGGCGTGGAACTCAAGGTTCATCTGGGTGTTTAGCTTTTGTGCCATTCCTGGAACTGCCATAAAAATATCCTTATTAACCGGGAAGGGGTTACTGGTGCGCGTCAGCGGTTCCTGGAGCAAACAACAGGATAAAAGAGTGACGCGCTGCACTGTTGCAGAATAATAAAACTCTACACATTCCGTATGAGTCGGGTAATTTTTCCACTTGCCGACAATTTAAGAATACTCGCTGAATGCGATTAAGAAAACTCTCAAGATGGATAATTTACGTTTTGTTACACCATTATTCCTGCATGACGACATGCAGTGGGATTGCGGCTCAGGCTGGGGCGTGGGTGCGGTGTGTCAGGTATAAGTTATAGATATTTGACTACGAGATTCATCGTATAACTCAAAGCTATAAGTTATTTCAGAGGGCAATGTTTCGTTGTGATGATAATTATTTTTATTTTTTGTTGCAGGCTTTTCTATGCAGCGGGAATATCTTTTATCAATTCGGAATAAATTACGCAAAAGATCCGTTTTATCGCGATATAAAACGGCCGACGCTGGACTGGCGGCGCGCGTCTGTTGCACAACAGCGCCGGCGGGCAGTCGACCGCCGCTGCGACCCCCTTAGCCGCTGGTTATAACAGTGCCGTAACCCTCTGTTAAACACCCACTGACATCACAAGGATAAGCCTGCTGGTGGTATAGATGATCCTGCTATTCACTGGTTAAATTGTATGACAATTATGTCTTTTTTTATGTCTTTTTTTGCTAAATCTATGTACGCAATTACTGTAATTCCGCGATGTGATAATGCTCTCGTATGGAGAAATAATTTCCGGGTATTACTACTCTAACAACGGCAGTAGGGGATGCGATTTTTCTAATGCCTTGTTTTGATGCTGATAAAAAAGTTAATTCCGATTTTTCCCTACATGAAAGCGAATTAAAGCTGGAGTTTACCATGCACAAATTTACTAAAGCGCTGGCGGCCATTGGTCTCGCAGCGGTTATGTCACAATCAGCTATGGCGGAAAACCTTAAATTAGGTTTTCTGGTGAAACAGCCGGAAGAGCCATGGTTCCAGACCGAGTGGAAATTTGCTGATAAAGCAGGAAAAGATTTAGGCTTTGACGTCATTAAAATAGCGGTACCGGATGGTGAGAAAACCCTGAACGCCATCGATAGCCTGGCGGCCAGCGGCGCGAAGGGCTTTGTCATCTGTACCCCCGATCCTAAGCTCGGCTCGGCGATAGTCGCTAAAGCACGCGGCTATGACATGAAGGTGATTACCGTCGATGACCAGTTCGTCAACGCCAAAGGTAAACCGATGGAGAGCGTGCCGCTGGTGATGATGGCGGCCAGCGAAATTGGCGCCCGCCAGGGACAGGAGCTGTATAAAGAAATGCAGAAACGCGGCTGGGATGTCAAAGACACTGCGGTGATGGCCATCACCGCCGATGAGCTGGACACCGCCCGTCGTCGCACCACCGGCTCCATCGATGCCCTGAAGGCGGCCGGCTTCCCGGAAGCGCAAATCTACCGCGTTCCGACAAAATCTAACGATATCCCGGGGGCGTTTGACGCCGGTAACTCAATGCTGGTCCAGCACCCGCAGGTGAAACACTGGCTGATCGTTGGGATGAACGATAACACTGTGCTTGGCGGCGTGCGTGCCACTGAAGGGCAGGGCTTTAAAGCGCCGGATGTGATTGGTATTGGCATCAACGGCGTGGATGCTGTCAACGAACTGTCGAAGGCGCAGGCGACCGGCTTCTATGGCTCCCTGCTGCCAAGCCCGGACATCCATGGCTATAAAACCAGTGAAATGCTCTACAACTGGGTCACCAAGGGCGTTGAGCCGCCGAAGTTCACTGCGGTGACCGATGTGGTGCTGATTACCCGCGATAACTTCAAAGAAGAGCTGGCGAAAAAAGGGCTGTAACAGCCCGGTTGAACTGGCCCCCGCCGCGGCGGGGGCTGAGTGCAGAAGAGCGGAGTCGTTATGCAACAGTCTACCCCTTATCTCTCATTTCGCGGCATCACCATGACGTTCCCTGGCGTAAAGGCCTTGTCCGATATCAGTTTTGACTGCTACCCAGGACAGATCCACGCGCTGATGGGCGAAAATGGCGCAGGCAAATCGACGCTGTTGAAAATTCTCAGCGGTAACTACATCCCCACCGCTGGCCACCTGCAGATCGGCGGCCAGCAGATGGCGTTCACTAATACGATGGCGGCGCTCAACGCCGGCGTGGCGATTATCTATCAGGAGCTGCATCTGATCCCGGAGATGACCGTCGCGGAAAATATCTATCTTGGCCAGCTGCCGCACAAAGGCGGCATCGTCAACCGCTCGCTGCTCAACTATGAGGCCCGTCTGCAGCTGGAGCATCTGGGGCTGGATATCGACCCGGAGACGCCGCTGAAGTATCTCTCCATTGGCCAGTGGCAGATGGTGGAGATTGCCAAAGCGCTGGCGCGTAACGCCAAGATTATCGCCTTCGATGAACCGACCAGCTCGCTCTCCGCCCGGGAGATCGACAACCTGTTTCGCGTTATCCGCGAGCTACGGGAGGAGGGGCGGGTCATCATCTATGTCTCACACCGGATGGAAGAAATTTTTGCCCTCAGCGATGCCATCACCGTCTTTAAGGATGGTCGCTACGTCTGCACCTTTGACGATATGTCGAGCGTCAGCCACGACGCGCTGGTCCAGGCGATGGTCGGGCGCAATCTGGGTGATATTTACGGCTGGAATCCTCGTCCCTATGGCGAAGAGCGGCTGCGTCTGGAGGAGGTCAAAGCCCCGGGCGTGCGCACGCCGGTCAGCCTCTCGGTGCGCAGTGGCGAAATCGTCGGCCTGTTCGGGCTGGTGGGCGCCGGGCGCAGCGAACTGATGAAAGGTCTGTTCGGCGGGACGCGGATCACCGGCGGTCAGGTGTATATCGATGGCCAGCCCGTCGACATCCGCAAACCGGCCCAGGCCATCCAGGCCGGGATGATGCTGTGTCCGGAAGATCGTAAAGCGGAGGGGATTATTCCGGTTCACTCCGTGCGCGACAATATCAATATCAGCGCCCGGCGCAAGCATATCCACGCCGGCTGCCTGATCAACAACGCCTGGGAGGCGGACAACGCCGATCAGCATATCCAGTCGCTGAACATTAAAACGCCGGGCCCGGAACAGCTGATCATGAACCTGTCTGGCGGCAACCAGCAGAAAGCGATCCTTGGCCGCTGGCTGTCGGAAGAGATGAAGGTGATCCTGCTCGATGAGCCCACCCGCGGCATCGATGTCGGCGCCAAACATGAAATTTACAACGTGATATATGGCCTCGCCGCCGCCGGTGTCGCCGTGGTATTTGCCTCCAGCGACCTGCCGGAAGTGCTGGGCGTCGCCGACCGCATCGTGGTGATGCGTGAAGGGCAAGTCGCCGGCGAACTGCTGCATGAAGAAGCCAATGAACAGCAGGCGTTAAGCCTTGCGATGCCAAAAGTGAGTCAGGCTGTCGCCTGAGTAAGGAGTAAATGATGTCATCAGTGACTACGTCCGGCGCTACCCGCTCTGCCTTTAGCTTCGCCCGTATCTGGGATCAGTTTGGCATGCTGGTGGTGTTTGCGGTGCTGTTTATCGGCTGCGTAATTTTTGTGCCTAACTTTGCCTCATTCGTCAATATGAAGGGGCTGGGGCTGGCGATCTCGATGTCCGGGATGGTGGCCTGCGGCATGCTCTTCTGCCTGGCCTCCGGCGATTTCGACCTGTCGGTGGCGTCGGTTATCGCCTGTGCCGGGGTCACTACCGCGGTGGTGATTAACCTGAGCGAAAGCCTGTGGCTGGGGATTGCCGCCGGTCTGCTGCTGGGGGCAGTCAGTGGCCTGGTCAACGGCTTTGTCATTGCCCGTCTGAAGATAAACGCCCTGATCACCACGCTGGCCACTATGCAGATTGTCCGCGGCCTGGCCTACATTATCTCCGACGGTAAAGCGGTGGGGATCGAAGATGAGCGCTTCTTCACCCTCGGTTACGCCAACTGGTTTGGTCTGCCGGCGCCGATCTGGCTGACGGTCGCCTGCCTGGTGGTTTTCGGATTATTACTAAACAAAACCACCTTTGGCCGTAATACGCTGGCTATAGGCGGCAATGAAGAGGCGGCGCGTCTGGCCGGTGTTCCGGTGGTGCGCACCAAGATTATTATCTTTGTGCTCTCCGGTCTGGTGTCGGCCGCGGCGGGGATTATCCTGGCGTCGCGAATGACCAGCGGCCAGCCGATGACTTCGATTGGCTATGAGCTGATTGTTATTTCGGCCTGTGTGCTGGGCGGGGTGTCGCTGAAGGGCGGGATCGGCAAGATCTCCTACGTGGTGGCCGGGATCCTGATCCTCGGGACCGTGGAAAATGCGATGAACCTGCTTAACATCTCGCCGTTCTCGCAATACGTCGTGCGCGGGGTCATCCTGCTGGCGGCGGTGATCTTTGACCGTTACAAACAAAAAGCCAAACGTGCGGCCTGATTTCAGGCATAACTTTTAAGTCTACAGAGTAATTGCCGCCAGCGCCCGTTTCGCTGGCGGTATCTATCAAAAATGGCGAGGTTGGTCACACTGTCTATACTTACATGGCTAACATATAATTAACAACCAGCTTCGGCTGGCCATGATAAGGAGGAAACAGGGTGGATAACCAGATATCTGTACCGCCTGCGCTAACCGGAAACTACGCTTTTTTCTTTGACCTCGACGGTACTCTTGCCGATATCCAGCCGCACCCCGATCAGGTGGTGATACCCGACAACACGCTGCAGGCGCTCAACGCGCTGGCCCGGCAGCAGGGCGGGGCGGTGGCATTGATTTCAGGGCGCTCAATGGCTGAACTTGACGCGCTGACCCATCCCTGGCGGCTACCGCTGGCCGGCGTTCACGGGGCCGAGCGCCGTGATATCAATGGTAAAACCTATATTGTCTCTCTGCCGTCGGCCCTGCGGGATGAAATCGCGGCTGAGCTGAGCTCGGCACTGCAGGCGCTCCCCGGGTGCGAGCTGGAGAGTAAAGAGATGGCCTTCGCGCTGCACTACCGTCAGGCCCCGCAGCAGCAGACCGCGGTGCTGGAGCTGGCGCAGCGCATTGTTCAGCGCTACCCGCTGCTGGCGCTGCAGCTTGGCAAGTGCGTGGTGGAGATTAAACCCCGCGGTGTCAACAAAGGGGAGGCGATCACTGCCTTCATGCAGGAAGCGCCGTTTGCCGGTCGCGAACCGGTTTTTGTCGGCGATGATTTGACCGACGAGGCGGGATTCAGCGTGGTGAATCAACTGCAGGGAATGTCGATAAAAGTTGGCGCCGGGGAAACTCAGGCGCACTGGCGGTTGGCGGATGCCGCCGCCGTAAGGACGTGGTTGCAACATCTGGCGTATGACGCGCAAACCGAAAGGAGGGATGACCATGAGTCGTTTAGTCGTAGTCTCTAACCGTATCGCCTTACCGGACGATAAAAAATCGAGCGCTGGCGGTCTGGCCGTCGGCATCCTGGGGGCACTGAAAGCGGCAGGGGGTCTGTGGTTTGGCTGGAGCGGCGAAATTGGCGATGACCAGCAGCCGCTGAAGCAGGTCTCCCGCGGAAATATTTCATGGGCATCGTTCAACCTTAACGAACGTGACCATGATGAATACTACAACCAGTTCTCTAACGCCGTGCTGTGGCCGGCCTTCCACTATCGTCTTGATCTGGTCAGCTTCCAGCGCGAAGCCTGGGAGGGATATCAGCGAGTTAACGCCATGCTGGCGGACAAGCTTCTACCGCTGATCGAGCCAGATGATACGTTGTGGATCCATGATTACCATCTGCTGCCCTTCGCCAGCGAACTGCGCAAGCGCGGGGTCAACAACCGCATCGGCTTCTTCTTGCATATTCCTTTCCCGACGCCGGAGATTTTTAATGCGCTACCGCCGCACGCTGAGCTGCTGGAGCAACTGTGCGACTACGATCTGTTGGGCTTCCAGACTGAAAGCGACAGAACCGCCTTTCTCGACAGCATTGCCATGCAGACCCGACTCTCCGACCTCGGAGACAAACGCTATCAGGCGTGGGGTAAAGCGTTTAGCACCGAGGTTTATCCGATAGGGATCGATCCGGACGAGATTACGCGCAACGCCAAAGGTCCGCTGCCGCCGAAGCTGGTCCAGCTGAAAAACGAGCTCAAAAACGTGAAGAATATCTTCTCAGTGGAGCGCCTTGACTACTCGAAAGGGTTGCCGGAGCGGTTCCTCGCCTATGAGACGCTGCTCGAAAAGTATCCTCAGCATCACGGTAAGATCCGTTATACCCAGATCGCGCCGACGTCCCGCGGCGATGTGCAGGCCTATCAGGATATCCGCCACCAGCTGGAAACCGCAGCCGGACGCATCAATGGCCAGTTCGGCCAGCTTGGCTGGACTCCGCTTTACTATCTGAACCAGCATTTTGACCGTAAGCTGCTGATGAAGGTCTTCCGCTACTCTGACGTTGGGCTGGTGACGCCGCTGCGCGATGGCATGAACCTGGTGGCGAAGGAATACGTGGCGGCGCAAGATCCGGATAACCCTGGCGTACTGGTCCTGTCGCAGTTTGCCGGCGCGGCGCAGGAGCTGAACAGCGCCCTGATCGTCAATCCCTACGATCGCGACGAGGTTGCCGCCGCGCTGGATCGCGCCCTAAGCATGCCGCTGGCGGAACGTATTGCCCGTCATTCCGCGATGCTGGATGTGATCAGAGAAAATGATATTCATAACTGGCAGGCGCGCTTTGTCGACGATCTGCAGCATATTTCGCCGCGCAGCGAGGAGAGCCGCCTGCGGGGGAAGATAGCCACGTTCCCTAAACTGGCCTAGTTCAGGAAAAGGGCTAACCGGCGTTAGCCCTTTTCAAGGGAAACCAGCAGGACATCGACGCCGCAGCTGCCGACGATATTTTTCGCCGAGCAGGTGGCGCGCGAAAAAAGGGAATGATTATGATTGCCGCAGATCACCAGATCGACCTGGTGTGACCGGCAGAAGTCCTTAATATGATGGCCCAGTTCGCCGCAGGCGATGGTCATTTTTTCTATCGGGTAGTCCGCGTGACGCGCCAGCTCGTTGAGAAAATCACGCGTCTCTTCCTGCATCACCTCGCGCAGATTTTCCATCATCGGCGCGGCGAACTGGTTATACAGCTCCGGATCCGTGGCGAGGGTGATAAAGCTCACTTTCGCGTTCACGGGGCGGGCAATTGACACCGCTTTTGTAATTAATACCTGACTCTCCGGCGTTGGCGCGACGGCAACCAGCAGATGTGAATAAGGCATCTGGCCTCCTTGAGATACGCGGAATAACCCTTTCTTTCCTTCTTTACTCCTGTTTACCCTGCTACGCAAGGGCCGCTCCCGTGATTTGCGACGCTCTTCGCCAGTCCGTGTTTCCCCGACAAGATCACATAAATGAACCTAATTTTTTATTTAAAAGAAATGCTGTTTTATAAATGAGTGAAGTTGAGACATCGTCTCTTTGTCATTTTGCCATCGGCGGTTCTTCCGTGGCAAAAACACAAAGGTAACGTCGTTTCACTGCTTTTAGTGTAGCCAGGTACCCACTCCCTTCCGGTGGCAAATCCGGAAAGATTGTCGGCGTTCTCTTAAAAAAAGACACAGGATCACGGCGATGAAAACACGAAAGATTGGACTGGCTAACTACCTGGCCTACGGCGCGGGCGATTTCCTCGGCGCCGGCACCACGGCGCTAACCGCCGCATGGCTGCTCTACTTTTACACCACCTTCTGCGGACTCTCCCCGATAGAAGCCACGCTTATATTCGCTTCCGCCCGCGTACTGGATGCGGTGGTGAGCCCGCTGATGGGCTTTCTCACCGATAACTTCGGCACCACCTGGCTCGGCAAGCGCTTCGGCCGCAGAAAATTCTTTATTCTGCTCGGCATCCCCTGCGTATTCAGCTACTCGGCGATGTGGGTCGGCGAGATGGGATTCTGGTACTACCTGGTCACCTATCTGCTGTTTGATATGGTCTACACCATGATTCTGGTGCCCTACGAGACGCTGGTGCCGGAGATGACCGATGACTTTAAACAGAAAACCAAATTCTCCGGCGCGCGCATCTCAATGGCGCAAATGTCGGCGATTTTAGCCTCCTTTCTGCCGGGGATCCTCCTTACCTGGCTCGGCAAAGACAATGCCAGCTCGTTCTTTTATGCCAGTCTGGTGTTCTCGGTCCTGTGCGCGGTGATGCTGACCTTCGTCTGGTGTTTCACCTGGGAGCGGCCGCGTGAGGCCTGGTCAGAGGCGGCGCTGCGGGCGGAAGCGGAAAAACAGAACCTCACTCTCGCCCAGAGCCTCAATCGCCTGGTGATTGAGCTGAGCTCTACGCTGCGGATAAAAATTTTCCGCCAGCACCTCGGCATGTATCTGGGGGGCTATATCGCCCAGGACGTCTTCAATGCCGTGTTTACCTACTACGTGGTCTTTGTTCTGATGCAGGAAGCTTCTGTCGCCTCGAATCTGCTGGGGACGATGGCGATTTTCCAGTTTATTGCCGTGATCGCCATGATCCCGCTGTGCATTCGCTTTGGCCCCGCGCCGTCGTACCGCATGGTGGTGGTCCTCTTTGGCCTGAGTTCGCTCTCCTATGCGCTGCTCTATTACGCCGGACTGAGCGACGTCTATTCATTATTGTTGCTCATCTCTGCTGTCGCCGGACTGGGACGCGGCGGGATTAACTACGTGCCGTGGAATACCTACACCTATATTGCCGACGTCGACGAAGCGATCACCGGCCAGCGCCGGGAGGGGATTTTTGCCGGCATCATGACCCTGACCCGCAAAGCCTCGCAGGCGGGGGCGGTGATGCTGGTGGGCATCATTATGCAACTGTCGGGGTTTGTCTCCGGGCAAAAAATACAGCCTGAAGGGGTCAGCCATACCATTCTGCTGATCCTCAGCGTCGGTACATTGGTGGTGTTAGCCTGCGGCTTCCTCGTTTCACTGCGCTTCAAACTCAATCTGCACACCCACAGCGTCCTGCGCAGCGAAACCCTCAGAATGCGCGAAAGCGGTCACGCCCGGCCGGAGCTGACCAGTGCGGAACACCGCGCGGTGGTCGAGATGCTGGCGGGGATGCCCTACGACTGCCTGTGGGGGAATAACAATATTGGCTATCTGAATCGTCATAAACCTGCTGCCCCGGCGCTCACCCAGGGCGGCGCTTTGAATTCGACATATACCCGAGGTTAACAACATGAAAGTTTGGCCGGTCAAACATAGCCCATTACTCTGTCAGCCTGAGCGTTTTATCGCCCGCAGCGAACTGCAGGCGCTGATCCGCAACGTGACGCAAAACCTGGTGAATATTAAGGATGAGAGCGGGCAATTTTTACTGCGCCTGGATGACGGGCGCGTTATTGATACCAAAGGCTGGGCCGGCTGGGAGTGGACCCACGGCGTAGGGCTGTACGGCATCTATCAGTATTATCAGCAAACCGGCGATATCGAGATGCGCGATATCATCGACCGCTGGTTTGCCGACCGCTTCGCCGAGGGGGCAACGACCAAAAACGTCAACACCATGGCGCCGTTCCTGACCCTGGCTTATCGCTTTGAAGAGACCGGATGTAAGGCGTATCTGCCGTGGCTGGAGAGCTGGGCGGAGTGGGCGATGTATGAGATGCCGCGTACCGAGCAGGGCGGTATGCAGCACATCACCCTGGCGGAAGAGAACCACCAGCAAATGTGGGATGACACGCTGATGATGACCGTGTTGCCGTTAGCCAAAATAGGCAAGCTGCTTCACCGTCCGCATTATGTGGAGGAGGCGACCTATCAGTTCCTGCTTCATGTGCAAAACCTGATGGACCGGGAAACCGGACTGTGGTTTCACGGCTGGAGCTATGACGGTCGGCATAACTTTGCCCGGGCGCGCTGGGCACGGGGCAACAGCTGGCTAACCATGGTGATCCCGGATTTTCTTGAGTTAGTGGATCTTCCAGAAGGGAATGCGGTACGGCGCTATCTGACCGAGGTGCTGAACGCGCAAATTGCCGCTTTAGCGAAATGCCAGGATGACAGCGGCCTGTGGCATACCCTGCTGGACGACCCGCACTCTTATCCTGAGGCTTCGGCGACCGCCGGCTTTGCCTACGGCATACTTAAAGCGGTGCGCAAGCGATATGTCGGGCAGCACTATGCCGGAGTGGCAGAAAAAGCGATTCGCGGAATTGTGCAGAATATATCGCCGCAGGGGGAGCTGCTGCAGACTTCCTTTGGCACCGGAATGGGGTCAGACCTCGATTTCTATCGCCAGATCCCACTCACCTCGATGCCCTACGGCCAGGCGATGGCGATCCTCTGTCTGACCGAGTATCTGCGCAAGTATTTCTGAGCAAGAGAGCCCGCTGGCGCGGCGCCTGAAAAAATTAACCCGGCTTTCGCCGGGTTGGTTTTACATACGCTCGACGGTTTCGATACCGAGGGTATCAAGACCCAGCTTGAGGGTTTTCGCCGTCAGCAGCGCCAGCTTCAGGCGGCTGTTGCGGGTCGCTTCGCTCTCCGCGCTGAGGATCGGGCAGTGCTCGTAGAAACCGGAGAACAGGCCTGCCAGATCGTAGAGGTAGGCGCACATCACGTGCGGCGTCCCTTCGCGAGCGACCACGGAGAGGGTCTCTTCAAACTGCAGCAGGCGCGCGGCCAGCTGGGCTTCGCGATCTTCTGCAATCACCACCGGTGCGTCGGTGAGGGCGTTTTCATCAATGCCGGCTTTGCGGAACACGGAGAGCACGCGGGTATAGGCATACTGCATATACGGCGCGGTGTTGCCTTCGAACGCCAGCATATTATCCCAGTCGAAAACGTAGTCGGTGGTGCGGTTTTTCGACAGGTCGGCATATTTCACCGCGCCGATACCCACCACTTTCGCCAGATTTTCCAGCTCATCAGCGGACATCTCCGGGTTCTTCTCGGCCACCAGGCGACGCGCGCGCTCCAGCGCTTCGTCCAGCAGATCCGCCAGCTTCACGGTGCCGCCGGCGCGGGTTTTAAACGGCTTGCCATCTTTACCCAGCATCATGCCGAACATATGGTGCTCCAGCGGCACGGAGTCCGGCACATAGCCTGCCTTGCGCACGATGGTCCACGCCTGCATCAGGTGCTGGTGCTGACGGGAGTCGATGTAGTAGAGCACGCGGTCGGCGTGCAGCGTTTCATAGCGATACTTCGCACAGGCGATATCGGTGGTGGTATAGAGGTAGCCGCCATCCTTTTTCTGGATGATGACGCCCATCGGTTCGCCTTCCTTGTTTTTATACTCATCAAGGAACACCACGGTGGCGCCTTCGCTCTCAACGGCCAGCCCTTTGGCTTTCAGATCGGCGACGATCCCCGGCAGCATCGGGTTGTACAGGCTTTCGCCCATCACGTCATCGCGGGTCAGCGTCACATTCAGGCGATCGTAGGTGATCTGGTTCTGCGACATGGTGATGTCGACCAGCTTACGCCACATCTGCAGGAAGTACTCATCGCCGCCCTGCAGCTTAACCACGTAGCTGCGTGCGCGCTCGGCGAAGGCTTCGTCTTCGTCGTAGTGTTTTTTCGCTTCGCGATAGAAACCTTCGAGGTCGGCCAGGGCCATCTCACCGGCGTTTTCCTGCTGCTGTTTTTCCAGATACGCGATCAGCATGCCGAACTGGGTGCCCCAGTCGCCGACGTGGTTGGCGCGGATCACCTTATGGCCAAGAAACTCCAGGGTACGGACCGAGGCATCGCCAATGATGGTCGAACGCAGATGGCCGACGTGCATCTCTTTCGCCACGTTCGGCGCCGAGTAGTCGACGACGATGGTCTGTACCTGCGGCGTGGCGACGCCCAGGCGTTCGGACTGCAGCGCGCGGTTGACGTTGTCCGCCAGGAACGCGGGGTCAAGGAAAATATTGATAAAGCCCGGCCCGGCGATTTCAACCTTGCTGGCAATGCCGTTGAGGTCAAGATGAGACAGTACCTGCTCTGCAAGTTGTCGCGGCGCCATGCCCAGTTTTTTGGCGACAGCCATCACGCCGTTGGCCTGATAGTCACCGAACTGAACTTTTGCTGACTGGCGGACCTGAGGTTCGCAATCGGCAGGCGCGCCTGCCGCGATCAGGGCCTGGCTGACTTTTTCTGAGAGAAGAGCCTGAATATTCACCGGAATACCTTACGTGTAATGCGCCAGCCCCCGAGGGAGGCGGCGCCGGAATGTGGACAAATTAGGGCGGGAGTATACTGCATTTGTCCCCGTCCGTCAGCATCGCGCGCGGCCCGGCGGCGTGGGCAATCCATCGCCGGTCAGTCACGTATCGGCAGGGTGGCGGTTGGTCAGCGGCCGGAAACACGGTAGATTAGCCTTTTTATTATTGACGAACCTAATTGACGAGCAAACCCATGGCGAACTGGCAGCAGATTGAACAACTGGCCGATATTACGGCGGATCTCCCGCGATTTTCCGATGCGCTGCAGCGCTTCGCTGCGCGAGTGGGACTGGAGATCGGCGGACTCGACGCCGACCATATCTCCCTGCGCTGTCATCAGAACGCTACCGCGGAGCGCTGGCGCAGCGGTCTGGCGCAGTGCGGCACTCTGCTGTCGGAGAATATAATCAACGGCCGGCCTATCTGCCTGTTTAAACTGGCGGAGCCGGTCTGCGTGGCGCACTGGCGCTTCCATATCGTTGAGCTGCCGTGGCCGGGTGAAAAGCGCTATCCCCATGAAGGCTGGGAGCATATCGAAATTGTCCTGCCCGGCGATCCGGCTACCTTAAATGCCCGCGCTCTGGCGCTGCTGGCCGATGACGGACTCAGCCAGCCGGGGATCGTCGTCAAAACCAGCTCGCCGAAAGGGGAACACGAGCGCCTGCCTAATCCCACCCTGGCGGTCACCGACGGCAGCGTGACGGTCAAATTTCATCCGTGGTCTATTGAACAAATCGTCGCCAGCGAGCAAGCCGATACGTAACAGTGTGAAGCTGCGCGGCGTCTGCCGCGTGAAATCATGACATGCTAAGAAAGTTGTCTGGATCAGGGAGTGAGGAATGGCGGTACTGGAAGTTTGTTGTTACAGCATGGCGTGCGCCAGGGAAGCTGAGCGCTGCGGCGCCGATCGTATTGAACTCTGCGCCGCGCCGCAGGAAGGGGGATTAACCCCCTCTTACGGGGTGCTGGTCTCGGTCCGCGAGGCGATTACTCTCCCGGTGCATCCGATTATCCGCCCGCGTGGCGGCGACTTCTGCTATACCGAAGAGGAGTTCGCCGCGATGCTTAGCGACATCCGCATGGTGCGGGAGCTCGGCTTTCCCGGGCTGGTGACCGGCGTACTGGATGTCGATGGTCAGGTCGATATCCCGCGGATGAAAAAAATAATGGCTGCGGCCGGGCCGCTGGCGGTGACCTTTCATCGCGCGTTCGATCTGTGCGCCGACCCGCGTCAGGCCTGGAAGACGCTGGGTGAGCTGGGGGTTAAACGTATCCTGACTTCCGGTCAGCAATCCTCGGCGGAGAAAGGTATTTCATTAATTACGGAACTTATTGCCGCAGGGGATACTCCAATCATTATGGCCGGTGCGGGAGTGCGCGCCGCGAACCTGCCGCTGTTTCTGCAGGCGGGGGTGAAAGAGGTTCATAGCTCTGCAGGCCAGTGGTTGCCATCGGAAATGCGTTTTCGTCATCCAGGCGTTTCGATGTCAGCCGATCCCGATGCAGACGAATACAGACGCTACGCCGTGAATGGCGCAGCGGTGGCGGAGATGAAAAAGATAATTTCCGCTAACAGAAGTTAAACGGTTTTTGCTGCACATCATGTCGCCCAATATGATGATTGCCCGTACCAGGCCCCTGCCCATTAAACAGGGGCCTTTTTTTATCTCGCTTTTTTCGCCAGCGACTGCTGGGTTTCCGGTTTAGTGGCGATAATCACCGCGCGCAGCGGCGCCGGATAGCCTTCCACGGTTTTGCGCTGATCCTGCGGGTCGAGGAAATCGGCCAGCGATTCGCTGGTCATCCATTCTGTGCGCCGCTGCTCCTCCGTCGAGGTGACGCAGGCGTCGACGATGCGCACATCGATAAATCCGCACTTCTCCAGCCACATTTTCAGGGCCGCCGCCGAGGGGATAAAATAGACGTTGCGCATCTGCGCATAACGGTCGCCCGGAACCAGCACCGTATTTTCATCCCCTTCGACCACCAGCGTCTCCAGCACCAGCTCGCCTCCCGGCGCCAGCTGATCTTTCAGCTGCCACAGATGATCCAGCGGCGAGCGGCGGTGGTAGAGCACGCCCATCGAGAACACGGTGTCGAAGGCCTCCAGCGCCGGCAACTGCTCGATGCCCAGCGGCAGGAGATGCGCCCGCTGGTCGTTGCCGAGGAGCTTACGTACCGCTTCAAACTGACACAGGAACAGCTGGGTGGGATCGATGCCGACCGCCAGATGCGCGCCGGCGCCGATCATCCGCCATATGTGATAGCCGCTGCCGCAGCCCACGTCGAGGATGGTTCGTCCGCTAAGATCGGACAGGTGCGGCAGGACGCGCTCCCATTTCCAGTCGGAGCGCCATTCGGTATCGATGTTGATGCCGTACAGCGAATAAGGCCCTTTGCGCCATGGCATCAGGTTTTTCAGCAGATTTTCTATCCGCAGCCGATGGCCTTCGCTGAGCGGCGTTTCGCTTTCGGCGGTGACGCTGTGCAGGAGGTCCAGACGCCAGGGCGTTAATTCCGGAAGAAACTCAACGGCGCGCTCCCATTCGCGAAACTTGCCGTGCAGGGCCTCGCGCTGCCAGGCGGCTACCTGGGCAGGCAGCGTCTCCAGCCAGTGAGACAGCGGGCTTTTGGCGATCAGCTGATAGAAGTTACTGAAGTCGATCATGCCTGCTCCCCGGATTTTACTGCCACCAGCGAGCCAAAGTTAAAGCACTGGAACCACAGTTCGGCATGTTCGAACCCAGCCTGACGCAGGCGTTTTTTATGGGTTTCCACAGAGTCGGTCAGCATTACATTTTCCAGCATGCTGCGTTTTTGACTGATCTCCAGCTCGCTGTAGCCGTTCGCGCGCTTAAAGTCATGATGCATATTGAACAGCAGCTCGCCGACGTGGGCGTCTTCGAAGCTAAATTTCTCCGAGAGCACCAGCGCGCCGCCGGGATTCAGCCCCTGATAGACTTTATTGAGGATCGCCTGGCGATCGCCCGGCTCAAGGAACTGAATGGTAAAGTTCAGGATCACCAGCGAGGCGTTTTCAATGGCCACATCGCGGATATCCCCTTCAATCACCTCGACCGGCGTCGGTGCTTTATAGGCGTCAATATGGCGACGGCAGCGCTCCACCATCGCCGGGGAGTTATCGATGGCGATAATGCGGCAGCCCGGGTGGCTAATATTGCGGCGCACGGAAAGAGTGGCGGCGCCCAGCGAACAGCCAAGATCGTAAACCTGGGTGTGGGGCTGAACGAAGCGCTCGGCCAGCATGCCGATCATCGAGATGATATTGGAGTAGCCAGGCACAGAACGCTGGATCATATCGGGGAAGACTTCAGCAACCCGTTCATCAAAGGTCCAGTCGCCGAGGCTGGCAATCGGCGCGGAAAAAAGCGTATCGCGGTGAGACATAACGTTAAACCCGAAAAAACGAAAACGGCGTATTGTGCGCTAACGGAGGGAGAAAACCAACTCCCAGGGCATATACCAGAGATTGGCCAGCACCATCAGCAACAACGCGCACCAGGTGGCGCTCATGCCGGAGCGGCGCCAGTGGTAGACACGGTGATGAAAACCCCAGGAGTGCATCAGTCGTCCGAGGATCAATAAAATGCCGCAAACGTGCACCATCCAGGTCTGGGCGCCGTTCATCTCCATAAATAACAGCAAAATGAGGCCAATCGGCACATATTCGACGGCATTGCCGTGAACGCGGATGGCGACCTGCAGCTCGCTGAAGCCGCCGTCGCCATAGCCTACATGGTATTGGGTGCGCAAACGCACCACGTCAAATGAGAACTTCACTAACAATAACGCACCTAAAACGGCATACAGCGCGCTGACCATACGAAAACTCCCTTTAACTCTGGCAGATGGCTCCGGATATGATAGCAGGATATCAGAAAAGAGAAGATTGCTGCGGAATCGACGGCGCATTTCCTAGCGCCGGCAGGGCAGCGCGCAGATCGCCCCACAGGGTATCCACCAGCGCCGGCACGTAAGCAATGTCGGGGGTATGGAGGAACAGCCACGGCGTCCCCGACTGATGCCATTTCGGCAGCGTCTGCAGCCAGACGCGAAACAGTTCCCGATTATGGACCATATCGTCGCCGCCAATAAAGCGCACCATTGGCTGCCGGGCGGTCATCACTGCATGCACCGGCACCTTCGGTTTCTTTTGTTGCGCGTCGATCATCGCCGGACTGGTGGCCGCGGCGCTGTGGACCGGGCGGCTGTCGAGGATCACGCGGTTGACGTTGCGCTGGTGCAGCCCGCGGTTGAGCTGCTGTTCCGCTTCCCCTTTGGCGAAGAACTCGGGGTGACGAACTTCGACGCCGTAGGTGAAATCCTTCGGTAGCCCATCGAGAAAGTGCCATAGCGCGGGCAGATCGCGAGGACCAAAGGTCGCCGGCAGCTGCAGCCAGTACTGGCCGATGCGCGAGGCCAGCGGCGCCAGGCGGGTGAAGAATTCACTACTTAACTCGTCGCAATGGCGCAGGGCGGCCTGGTGCGAGATAGTCGCCGGGAATTTAAAGCAGAAGCGGAAGTCATCGTGGGTCTGCTCGTACCAGCGGGCGACAATCTCCGGCTTGGGCAGCGCATACAGGGTGGTGTTGCCCTCGACGCAATTGAAGTGGCGGGCGTACTCTTCAAGGCTGGTGATGCCAAGGCGCACCCATTTCGGGTGCGACCACTGGGGAAGCCCAATATAAATCATAACGCGGCGAGGATCTCCTCGGTGCTGCGCACGCGGCCGATGCGCGGGAAAATATGCGTCATGCTGCCCTGATGCTGTTCGGCGGAGGCGGCGCTGCAGGCATCTTCGGCGATGACCAGGTTAAAGCCCAGCTCCCAGGCGTTGCGGGCGGTGGATTCGACACCGATGTTGGTGGAGATGCCGCAGAGAATAATGGTGTCGATACCGCGGCGGCGCAGCTGAAGCTCAAGGTCGGTGCCATAGAACGCGCCCCACTGGCGTTTGGTCACTTCGATATCGCGCTCTTGTTTACCCAGCGCGGCCGGATAGGTCCACCAGTTCTCAGGCAGCGTATGCGCCCCGGCCTGAGCGTCGACAGGCTGTTTCAGCGCTTCGGCGAAATCGGCCGACCAGCCGACGCGGACCATGATCACCGGCGAACCCTGTTGCCGGCATTTGTCTGCCAGGCGAGCGGCGCGCGCCACCACCTCGTCAGCCCGATGTGGGCCGCCGGCGAAAGGCAGAATGCCTTCCTGCAGATCGATCACCACCAGCGCCGTGTTTTTCGCATTGAGTTCTAACATGGTATCCCCGTATCTTCATCTGTTGTCAGGCGGCTACAATACCTTTGCGGCTTCAGCAAAAGGGTAACAAATTTTGTTAATTTATGTGAGTGTGGACGTTAAGCGCGCAGCAAAGCAGCGTACATCGTGCGTCGGACTTATCGAACGACAGAATTTCCAGTATAATAGCCGCCTTTTTTCATTCAGTTGTGACATCAGCTAAAGCTGCGACCTCGTCGCCTGCAGGGCAGACGACAATCCGCCGACGGCTAAGTTAAGGGATATCTCATGCGTACAGAATATTGCGGACAGCTTCGACAGTCCCACGTTGGGCAGCAGGTGACTCTGTGTGGTTGGGTCAACCGCCGTCGCGATCTCGGTAGCCTCATTTTTATCGATATGCGCGACCGCGAAGGCATCGTTCAGGTGTTTTTCGATCCGGATCGTGCGGATGCGTTGAAGTTAGCCTCTGAACTGCGTAATGAGTTCTGCATTCAGGTCACTGGCACCGTTCGCGCGCGTGAAGAGAAAAACATCAACGCGGACATGGCCACCGGCGCTATCGAAGTGCTGGCTTCCGATCTGACGATCATTAACCGCTCAGAATCGCTGCCGCTGGACTCCAATCACGTCAACACCGAAGAAGCGCGTCTGAAATACCGCTACCTCGACCTGCGTCGTCCGGAAATGGCGCAGCGTCTGAAGACCCGCGCGAAAATCACCAGCTTTGTGCGCCGCTTTATGGATGACCATGGCTTCCTCGACATCGAAACCCCGATGCTGACCAAAGCCACCCCGGAAGGCGCCCGCGATTACCTCGTGCCTTCCCGCGTGCATAAAGGCAAATTCTACGCGCTGCCGCAGTCGCCGCAGCTGTTTAAACAGCTGCTGATGATGTCCGGCTTCGACCGCTACTATCAGATCGTCAAATGCTTCCGCGATGAAGACCTGCGTGCCGACCGTCAGCCTGAATTTACCCAGATCGACGTGGAAACCTCCTTTATGACCGCGCCGCAGGTGCGTGAGATCATGGAAGCGATGGTGCGTCAGCTGTGGCTGGAGATTAAAGGCGTCGACCTGGGCGATTTCCCGATCATGACCTTCGCCGAAGCCGAACGTCGCTACGGTTCCGATAAACCGGATCTGCGTAACCCGATGGAGCTGGTGGACGTCGCCGACCTGCTGAAATCGGTGGAGTTCGCGGTCTTTGCCGGCCCGGCCAACGATCCGAAAGGGCGCGTGGCGGCGCTGCGCGTTCCGGGCGGGGCTTCTCTGACCCGCAAGCTGATTGACGAATACGGCAACTTTGTGAAGATCTACGGCGCGAAGGGGCTGGCCTATATTAAAGTGACCGAGCGTGCCAAAGGCATGGACGGGATCAACAGCCCGGTGGCCAAATTCCTCACCGCTGAAATCGTGGAAGCGATCCTTGACCGCACCGGTGCGCAGGACGGAGACATGATCTTCTTCGGCGCCGATAATAAGAAAGTGGTGGCCGACGCGCTGGGCGCGCTGCGTCTGAAGCTGGGTAAAGACCTGAGCCTGACTGACGAGAGCAAATGGGCGCCGCTGTGGGTGATCGACTTCCCGATGTTCGAAGACGACGGCGAAGGCGGCCTGACGGCGATGCACCATCCGTTCACCTCGCCGAAAGATATGACGGCGGACGAGCTGAAAGCCGCGCCGGAAGAGGCCGTGGCCAACGCCTACGATATGGTGATTAACGGTTATGAAGTCGGCGGCGGTTCGGTGCGTATCCACCGCGGCGACATGCAGCAGACGGTATTTGGTATTCTGGGCATTAACGAGCAAGAGCAGCGTGAGAAATTCGGCTTCCTGCTCGATGCGCTGAAATACGGTACCCCGCCGCATGCGGGCCTGGCGTTCGGTCTTGACCGTCTGACCATGCTGCTGACCGGTACCGATAACATCCGCGACGTTATCGCTTTCCCGAAAACCACCGCGGCCGCCTGCCTGATGACCGAAGCGCCAAGCTTCGCCAATCCGGCGGCGCTCGGTGAACTGGGTATTCAGGTTGTGGAGAAAGAGGCAAAAGCGTCTCTGGAGAACAAGTAATATGTCATTTAAGCTGCCCGTTTCGGTGCTGGTGGTGATTTACGCCGAAGATACGAAACGGGTGCTGATGTTGCAGCGGCGCGACGATCCCGCGTTCTGGCAGTCGGTCACCGGCAGCCTGGAAGCAGGAGAGACCGCGCTGCAGGCTGCCGCGCGTGAAGTAAAGGAAGAGGTCGCCATTGACGTTGCCTGCGAGCAACTGACCTTAATCGACTGTCAGCGCACGGTGGAGTTTGAGATCTTTTCTCATTTGCGTCATCGCTATGCGCCGGGAGTGGAGCGAAATACGGAATTCTGGTTCTGTCTTGCGCTGCCTCATGAGCGGGAAATTACCTTTACCGAACATCTGGCCTACCGCTGGGTCAGCGCGACGGAAGCCGCTGCGCTGACCAAGTCGTGGAGCAACCGGCAGGCGATTGAAGAATTTGTAATTAACGCCGCCTGAAAGGGCGCGCTTTTTGGAGAGTTTTTTATGGCAGGTCATAGTAAATGGGCCAACACCAAACACCGCAAAGCGGCACAGGATGCCAAGCGCGGTAAAATCTTTACGAAAATCATTCGCGAACTGGTTACCGCAGCGCGTCTGGGCGGCGGCGATCCGGCGTCCAACCCGCGTCTGCGTGCGGCGGTGGATAAAGCGCTGTCTAACAACATGACCCGCGACACCCTGAACCGCGCCATCGCGCGCGGCGTCGGCGGCGATGAAGACGCGAACATGGAAACCATCATTTACGAAGGCTATGGCCCTGGCGGCACCGCGGTGATGGTGGAATGTCTGTCCGACAACCGTAACCGTACCGTTGCGGAAGTGCGTCACGCCTTCACTAAAACCGGTGGTAACCTCGGCACCGACGGTTCTGTCTCCTACCTGTTCAGCAAAAAAGGCGTCATCTCCTTCGAGAAAGGCGATGAAGACACTATCATGGAAGCGGCGCTGGAAGCTGGCGCTGAAGACGTGGTGACCTATGACGACGGCGCGATCGACGTCTACACCGCATGGGAAGAGATGGGCGCCGTGCGCGACGCCCTGGAAGCCGCTGGCCTGAAAGCCGACGCTGCTGAAGTCTCGATGATCCCGTCCACCAAAGCGGATATGGATGCCGAGACGGCGCCGAAGCTGCTGCGTCTGATCGATATGCTCGAAGACTGCGACGACGTGCAGGAAGTGTACCATAACGGCGAGATCTCCGACGAGGTCGCAGCCACCCTGTGATGCAGCCGCATCCACGGTTCACCGGAGGCGCGTGATGGCTATTATTCTCGGCATTGACCCGGGGTCGCGCGTTACCGGTTATGGCGTGATCCGTCAGGTCGGCCGGCAGCTGAGCTACCTTGGCAGCGGCTGTATCCGCACCAAAGTGGACGATCTGCCGTCGCGGCTGAAGCTGATCTACGCCGGGGTGACGGAGATCATCACCCAGTTCCAGCCCGACTTTTTCGCCATTGAGCAGGTCTTTATGGCCAAGAATGCCGACTCGGCGTTAAAGCTCGGGCAGGCGCGCGGGGTGGCGATCGTGGCGGCAACCAATCAGTCGCTACCGGTGTTTGAATACGCCGCCCGCCAGGTTAAGCAGACGGTTGTCGGCATTGGCAGCGCTGAAAAGAGTCAGGTCCAGCACATGGTGCGCACCTTGCTCAAGCTGCCTGCCAATCCGCAGGCGGATGCGGCGGATGCGCTGGCGATCGCCATCACCCATTGCCATGTCAGCCAGAATGCCGCTCAGATCAGCGAGACCCGGCTCAATCTGGCGCGAGGGCGCTTACGATAATCGCAAATCAGGCTGGATATCTATCCAGCCTTTTTTTATGATACCGCCAGATACTTAGACCATAACGCAGGAGCCCCACGTGATAGGCAGACTCAGAGGCATCATTCTCGAAAAACAACCCCCGCTGGTGTTGCTGGAAACGGCGGGCGTCGGCTATGAAGTGCACATGCCAATGACCTGCTTTTATGAGCTGCCGGAGGCCGGGCAGGAGGCGATTGTCTTCACCCACTTTGTGGTGCGTGAAGATGCCCAGCTGCTGTATGGGTTTAACAATAAACAGGAGCGTACCCTGTTTAAAGAGTTGATTAAAACCAACGGCGTAGGGCCAAAGCTGGCGCTGGCGATCCTCTCCGGCATGTCGGCGCAGCAGTTCGTCAACGCCGTTGAGCGGGAAGAGGTCGCCTCGCTGGTGAAGCTGCCGGGGATTGGTAAAAAAACCGCTGAACGCCTGATCGTCGAGATGAAAGACCGCTTCAAAGGGCTTCACGGCGATCTGTTCACCCCGGCGGCCGATCTGGTGCTAACCTCGCCGGCAGGCCCGACGGCGGACGATGCCGAGCAGGAAGCGGTTGCCGCGCTGGTCGCGCTGGGCTATAAACCGCAGGAGGCCAGCCGGATGGTCAGCAAGATCGCGCGTCCGGACGCCAACAGTGAAACGCTAATCCGCGAAGCGCTGCGCGCCGCGTTGTGAGGTAAGGGATGATTGAAGCAGACCGGCTGGTATCGGCAGACAGCAGCGGCTTCGAAGAGGCCGCTGACCGCGCCATCCGCCCAAAATTGCTGGCAGAGTATGTCGGCCAGCCGCAGGTGCGTTCGCAGATGGAGATCTTTATCCAGGCGGCGAAGCTGCGCGGCGACGCCCTCGATCACCTGCTGATTTTTGGCCCGCCAGGGTTGGGGAAAACCACCCTGGCCAATATCGTCGCCAATGAAATGGGGGTGAATCTGCGTACCACCTCCGGCCCGGTGCTGGAGAAAGCGGGCGATCTCGCCGCGATGCTCACCAACCTCGAACCGCACGATGTGCTGTTTATCGATGAGATCCATCGCCTCTCGCCGGTGGTGGAAGAGGTGCTCTATCCGGCAATGGAAGACTACCAGCTGGATATCATGATTGGCGAAGGGCCGGCGGCGCGCTCGATTAAAATCGACCTGCCGCCGTTTACCCTGATTGGCGCCACCACCCGGGCCGGTTCGTTGACCTCGCCGCTGCGCGACCGCTTTGGCATCGTGCAGCGTCTGGAGTTCTATCAGATCCCCGATCTGCAGCATATTGTCAGCCGCAGCGCCCGCCATATGGGGCTGGAGATGAGCGACGAGGGCGCGCTGGAAGTGGCCCGCCGTTCACGCGGCACGCCGCGTATTGCCAACCGTCTGCTGCGCCGGGTGCGTGACTTCGCGGAAGTGCGCCACGACGGCACCATCTCCGCCGACATTGCCGCCCAGGCGCTGGATATGCTCAACGTCGATGCGGAAGGGTTCGACTATATGGACCGCAAGCTGCTGCTGGCGGTGATAGATAAGTTCTTCGGCGGGCCGGTGGGGCTGGATAACCTCGCCGCCGCGATTGGCGAAGAGCGGGAAACCATTGAAGATGTGCTGGAGCCCTACTTAATTCAGCAGGGTTTTCTACAGCGTACGCCGCGGGGAAGAATGGCGACGGTGCGCGCCTGGAACCATTTCGGGATTACGCCGCCGGAAATGCCGTAGCGCGTTGTGGTTGAGCCGTTCATGGTGAAGCCCGGTCAGCAGCGCGACCGGGCTTTTTCACTTTTAGCTGGCGGCTTTTTTCGTCATGCTGAGAATAAACAGCACCGCAGCGCACAGCACCACCGACGGCCCGGCCGGCGTGTCGTAGAAAGCCGAGAAGGTTAACCCGCCGGTGACGGCCAGCATGCCAACGCCCACCGCCACGGCGGCCATCTGCTCCGGCGTGCGGGCAAAACGGCGGGCGGTAGCGGCCGGGATAATCAGCAGAGAAGTGATGATCAGCGCCCCGACGAACTTCATCGCCACGCCGATAGTCAGGGCGGTGACCAGCATCAACAGCAGCTTGACCCGCTGCAGCTTCACGCCATCGACAAACGCCAGGTCCGGACTGATGGTCATCGCCAGCAGATTCCGCCACTGCCAGAGCAGAATGCCAATCACAATCACCACGCCAATAGCAATGGCGATCAGATCCTGCGGCGTGACCGCCAGCAGATCGCCGAACAGGTACGCCATCAAATCGACGCGGACGTTAGACATCAGACTGACCACCACCAGCCCAAGGGACAGCGCGCTGTGCGCCATGATGCCCAGCAGGGTATCAATCGCCAGATGCGGCCGTTTTTCCAGCCATACCAGCCCGCCGGCCAGCAGCAGGGTCACGGCGATCACCGCATAAAACGGATTGACGTTAAGCAGTAAACCGAAAGCGACACCGAGTAGCGACGCATGCGCCAGCGTATCGCCGAAATAGGACATGCGGCGCCAGACCACAAAGGAGCCCAGCGGGCCGGCGGCGCAGGCCAGCATCATCCCGGCCAGCCAGCCAGGTAAGAGAAGTTCAATCATTAGCGGCTGTTTCCCCGACGCAATACAATTCGCCCCTGAAGATCGTGGCGGTGATTATGGTGATGGCGGTAGATCCCCAGCTGTTCCGCGCCGCGCGGGCCGAACATGGAGATAAACTCCGGATGCATCGAGACGACTTCCGGTGCGCCAGAGCAGCAGATATGCTGGTTCAGGCACAATACCTCGTCGGTTTTGGCCATCACCAGATGCAGGTCGTGGGAGACCATCAGCACCGCGCAGTCCAGCTCATGGCGCAGCTGGTCGATAAGATCGTAGAGCGCCACCTGGCCATTGACGTCGACGCCCTGGGTCGGTTCATCCAGCACCAGCAGCTGCGGACGATTGAGCAGGGCGCGGGCCAGCAGCACGCGCTGGGTTTCGCCGCCGGAAAGTTTTTGCATCGGCGCGTCGATCAGATGCCCGGCCTGCACGCGCTTCAGCGCCGGCAGGATGTCGTCTTTGCGGGTGCCCGGACGTAAACGCAGGAAGCGGCTGACGGTCAGCGGCAGCGTGGCGTCCAGATGCAGTTTCTGCGGTACATAGCCGATCCGCAGGCGTTCTTCGCGCTTGATAACACCCTCTGTCGGTGCTACCAGCCCGAGAACCACCCGCACGAGCGTCGATTTACCGGCGCCGTTGGGCCCCAGCAGGGTTAATATTTTGCCTGGCGTGAGAGCCAGCGAGATGTCAGACAGCACGCGGCGTTGGCCAAAGGCCACCGAGACATTTTCCAGCGTTACAAGGTTTGTCATAATCATTTAGGGGTTGCACAAGCTAGTGAATGTTATAATATCACATCACACTCACTCGTTTCGATGACTAGACGCATTATGTTACATAAAAATACGCTTCTTTGCGCTGGACTTGGCGCTGTTTTTTTGTTCGCACAGGTACCGCAGGCCAGCGCCGCCGTGGTGACTTCCATGAAACCGCTGGGCTTTATCGCAGCAGCCATCGCAGATGGGGTCACCGACACCCAGGTGCTGCTGCCCGATGGTGCCTCTGAGCATGATTATTCCCTGCGTCCTTCCGATGTAAAACGCTTACAGAACGCAGACTTAGTGGTGTGGATCGGTCCGGAAATGGAAGCCTTTATGGATAAGTCGACGCAAAGCATTGCGGCGAATAAAAAGGTGACCATCGCTGAGCTGGATGGGGTCAAACCGCTGCTGATCGCTGGCGCTGACGATGATGACGATCATCATGGTCATGACCATGGCGCAGCGGAAAAAAGTGACGGCGATCACCATCACGGTATCTACAATATGCATCTGTGGTTATCCCCAGAGATAGCGCGGCTTTCGGCGGTTGCAATCCACGATAAATTATTGGAACTTATGCCGCAGAGTCGAGCCAAACTCGACAGCAACCTACAGCAGTTCGAGGCCGCGCTGGCGGCGACCGACAAGCAGGTTAGCAATGAGCTGGCACCGCTGAAAGGAAAGGGCTATTTCGTTTTTCATGACGCCTACGGTTACTTTGAAAAACACTACGGTTTAACCTCGCTGGGGCATTTTACCGTCAACCCTGAAATACAGCCTGGTGCGCAGCGTTTACACGAAATCAGAACACAACTGGTTGAGCAGAAAGCCACTTGCGTTTTTGCTGAGCCACAGTTCAGGCCAGCGGTTATCGAAGCTGTTGCCCGGGGCACGTCTGTGCGCATGGGGACCCTGGATCCACTGGGTAGCGGAATTAAGCTGGGTAAAGCGAGTTACCCGCAATTCCTCACCCAACTGGCGAATCAGTATTCGAGCTGCCTGAAAGGAGATTAACGAGGAAGTGAATACGTGCAACAGATAGCCCGCGCTGTCACTCAGGCATTTAACAATCTGCCACGACCTCATCGCGTTATGCTGGGGTCGCTTAGCGTTCTTACCTTAGCGGTCGCCGTCTGGCGACCCTACATTTACCACCCGGAATCCGCCCCCATCGTCAGAACCATTGAGCTGGAAAAAAGCGAGATCCGCTCCCTGCTGCCGGAAGCCTCCGAGCCGATCGATCAGGCCCCGCAGGAAGAAGAAGCCATTCCTCAGGATGAACTCGACGAAAAAGCCGATAGCGATGCCGGCGGGCACGAATACGTGGTGTCGACCGGCGATACCCTCAGCAGCATCCTGAATCAGTACGGTATCGATATGGGTGATATCGCCCAGCTCTCCTCCGCCGATAAAGAGCTGCGTAATCTGAAGATTGGCCAGCAGCTCTCCTGGACCCTGACCGCCGACGGCGATCTGCAGAGTCTGACCTGGGAGATGTCCCGCCGCGAAACCCGCACCTACACCCGCGTGGATAACGGCTTTAAAATGAGCAGCGAGCTGCAGAAAGGCGACTGGGTCAACAGCGTGCTGAAGGGCACCGTCGGCGCCAGCTTTGTCTCAAGCGCGCGCGATGCCGGGCTGACCAGCACGGAAATCAGCGCGGTGATCAAGGCCATGCAGTGGCAGATGGATTTCCGTAAGCTGAAGAAAGGCGATGAGTTCTCGGTATTGATGTCCCGCGAAATGCTTGACGGCAAACGCGAGCAAAGCCAGCTGCTCGGCGTGCGTCTGCGCTCCGACGGTAAGGACTACTTTGCCATCCGTGCCGAAGACGGTAAATTCTACGACCGCAACGGGACAGGGCTGGCGA
Organism: Klebsiella sp. PCX; assembly: GCF_021869705.1. Classification (NCBI taxonomy): domain Bacteria; kingdom Pseudomonadati; phylum Pseudomonadota; class Gammaproteobacteria; order Enterobacterales; family Enterobacteriaceae; genus Klebsiella; species Klebsiella sp. PCX. The sequence continues at coordinate 3,238,342 of NZ_CP091527.1, read as the reverse complement.
AAGGCTTTATGCGCTTCCCGACAGCGCGTCAGTTCCGCGTCTCCTCTAATTTTAACCCGCGTCGTCTGAATCCGGTCACCGGGCGCGTCGCGCCGCACCGTGGCGTCGATTTTGCGATGCCGCAGGGAACGCCGGTGCTGGCAGTGGGCGATGGCGAAGTGGTGGTGGCCAAGCGCAGCGGCGCCGCCGGGTATTACGTGGCGATCCGCCACGGCCGTACCTATACCACTCGCTACATGCACCTGCGTAAACTGCTGGTGAAGCCGGGGCAGAAAGTGAAGCGCGGCGATCGTATTGCGCTATCGGGGAATACCGGACGCTCTACCGGGCCGCACCTGCACTACGAAGTGTGGATCAACCAGCAGGCGGTCAACCCGCTGACGGCGAAACTGCCGCGTACCGAAGGGCTGAGCGGTTCCGACCGTACCGATTATCTGGCGCAGGTCAAAGAGGTCGTTCCGCAGCTGCGGTTTGACTAACCACCGGTCAGTGGAAAGCCGGTGCCCCAGGGCGCCGGCTTTTTCTTTTGTAGGATACCAAACGTCTCGCTACACTATCCCATTATCTTGATTAAGCAGTCGATCTGCGGATTGGGCATGGAAACGAAAAAAAATAATATTGAGTTTATCCCTAAGTTTGAAAAATCTTTTTTACTGCCGCGCTACTGGGGCGCCTGGCTGGGTGTTTTTGCCTTCGCCGGTATTGCGCTGACGCCGCCATCCTTCCGCGATCCGCTCCTCGGCAAACTCGGTCGTCTGGTCGGGCGTCTGGCGAAAAGCTCGCGCCGCCGGGCGCAGATTAATTTGCTGTATTGCTTCCCGGAAAAAAGCGAGCACGAGCGGGAAGCGATCATCGACGCCATGTACGCCTCGGCGCCGCAGGCGATGGTGATGATGGCCGAGCTGGGTCTGCGCGATCCGCAGAAAATTCTCGCCCGCGTCGACTGGCAGGGTAAAGCGATCATCGACGAGCTGCAGCGCAATAACGAGAAGGTGATTTTCCTCGTCCCGCATGCATGGGGCGTGGATATCCCGGCGATGCTGATGGCCTCCGGCGGGCAGAAGATGGCGGCGATGTTCCACAACCAGGGCAACCCGGTCTTCGATTACGTGTGGAATACCGTGCGTCGTCGTTTTGGCGGACGGATGCATGCGCGCAACGACGGGATCAAACCGTTTATTCAGTCGGTGCGCCAGGGCTACTGGGGCTACTATTTGCCCGATCAGGATCACGGCGCCGAGCACAGCGAGTTTGTGGATTTCTTCGCTACTTATAAGGCCACCCTGCCGGCGATTGGCCGCTTAATGAAGGTATGCCGCGCCCGCGTCGTTCCGCTGTTCCCGGTCTACGATGGCAAGACGCATCGCCTGACGGTGCTGGTGCGCCCGCCGATGGACGATCTGCTGGACGCTGACGATACAACAATCGCCCGGCGGATGAACGAAGAGGTGGAGGTGTTTGTTACGCCGCACACCGAGCAGTACACCTGGATCCTGAAGCTGCTGAAGACGCGCAAGCCGGGTGAAATCGAGCCCTACAAACGCAAAGAGCTGTACCCTAAGAAGTAGACTGCAAGCGCGCCAGTGGGCATTCCAGGCTCACTGGCTATATTGCGTCAGCAACATCACGCTCTCGGCCACAAGCCGGTAGCGATACTCCGGGCGGCCGGTGATGCCGTAGTGATTGCTGGTGAAGAGCACGTTGATCTGCTCCAGCCAGATCAGGTATTTGCGGCACGATACTCGGGAGATCTGCAGCGCCGCCGCCAGCTCATTGGTTGAAAAATCCCGCGCCTGATGCGCGATTATCCACCGGCACACCAGGCGAAGCGTTTGCGGCGTCAGCCCTTTCGGCAAGCGGCGGGGACCGTCCTGTTGCAGAACCCCGCGGCGTAGCAGGGTGTCGATATCCGCCTGGGCGTAGCAGGATTTCGCTTGCTTCGCATCGCGTTTATTGCGCCAGGTCCGCAGCGCCTCCTCAAAGCGCGACAACTGAAACGGTTTAATCAGGTAATCAACCACGCCATAGCGCAGTGCCGTCTGGACGGTGAGCGCATCGGCAGCGGACGTCATCATGATGACGTCAATATTCCGCCCATCAGCGCGAAGCGCTGGCAGCAGGTCCAGGCCACTCTCCTGGTGCATATAGACATCCAGCAGCAGCAGATCGACCTGCGCCAGATGGCTTAGCATCGCTTTGGCGTCGGCGATCGTCGCCGCTACTCCACAGCAGTGAAAATCAGCTACCCGGCTGATAAATAACTGGTTCAGTTCGGCCACCATGGGATCATCATCGGCAATCAGCACATTGAACATGAGTGGTTCCCCCGAGTGGCGGGAAGCCTGCCGGCTTCCCGCGAGATGAGCGATCACAATGACGAACGTTTATACGCGGTGTAGCGCGCTCGCCAGAAGGTTTTATCGATATTCGCCGCCAGTTGCACCTCGTCAATCTGCGGCGCTACGCCGTCCTGCTGAGCCGCGCGGGCGACATCAGCGGCAATGGCCCGGGAAATCATTTCGATCTCTTCTACCGGCGGCAGCAACCCGCCGGTTTCGCGGGTCGCCAGAGGCGAGTGGGCGGCCAGCGTTTTACTGCAGGTGATAAGCATTGCTTCGGTGACGCGCTCGGCTTTACTGGCAAGGATCCCCAGCCCCAGACCGGGGAAAATATAGGCGTTATTGCACTGGGCGATGTCGTAGGTTTTGCCGTCATAGAAGACGGGGTCGAACGGGCTGCCGGTGGCGATAAGCGCGCTACCCCGAGTCCACTCCAGCAGATCCTTCGGCTGGGCCTCGGCCCGGGAAGTGGGGTTAGAGAGCGGCATAATAATCGGACGCGGGCAGTGCCGATGCATCTCTTTCACTATCTCTTCGCTAAACAGCCCCGGCTGGCCTGACACGCCGATCAGCACGGTAGGGTGGACGTTGCGTACGACATCCATCAGCGACAGCTGGGCCGCCTCGGTATCCCAGTGGGCGATACTGGCTCGGGGGGTGACCAGCTCGCGCTGAAAATCGAGCAGATTAGGCATCTGATCAGTCAGCAGACCAAAGCGGTCAACCATAAAGATGCGGCGGCGTGCTTCCGTCTCTGAGAGCCCATCATCCACCATCAGCGCAATGATTTTTTCCGCAATGCCGCATCCGGCCGAACCGCCGCCAAGGAAAACCACCCGCTGATCGCGGAGCGGCGTCCCGGCGGCGGCAGCGGCGGCGATCAGCGTCCCCGATGTCACGGCGGCGGTTCCCTGAATATCATCGTTAAAACAGCAAAGCTGGTGTCGATAGCGGTTGAGCAGTCGCGTGGCATTTTTTTGGGCAAAATCTTCAAACTGGAGCAAGACATTCGGCCAGCGCTGTTGAACGGCATGGACAAACATGTCCATAAACTCCAGGTATTGCTCGTCGCTGATGCGCGGATGTCGCCAGCCCATATAAAGCGGATCTTCCAGATGCTGCGGATTGTTGGTACCGACATCTAACATAATGGGCAGCGTTGATGCCGGATGAATACCCCCGCAGGCGGTATATAACGAGAGTTTGCCGATGGGGATCCCCATCCCGCCAATCCCCTGGTCGCCCAGCCCCAGAATACGCTCGCCATCGGTCACCACGATGACTTTGATATCGTTGCGGGAAAATCCCTGCAGCATCTCGTCAATATGGTGACGATTGGGCCAGGAGATGAACAGGCCGCGTCCTCGGCGATATATTTCTGAAAAATGTTCGCATGCTTCACCCACCGTCGGGGTATAAATAATCGACAGCGTCTCTTTCATATGGCTGCGCAGCAGGTTATAGAATAACGTCTCGTTGGTGTCCTGAATATTTCTGAGATAAATATGGCGCGAAATATTTTTTTTGAACTGGCAAAACTGGCCCCATGCGCGCTCGGTTTGTTCTTCAATGGTTTCCACATTGTGCGGTAACAGTCCCTGAAGATTAAAAGCTGTGCGTTCGCTTTCCGTAAACGCGAGGCCTTTATTTAATAACGGGTTTTCCAGCAGGACGGCACCATTATAGGGGGTGTATAAGGTTTCTGTGGCTAACATGACATGACTCCTGAATATCAAATTAAAACATTGCCTGATGTCTAGGTATTTTATTTCCGTGATTACGAAATGAGATAAATCATGACGCCTTCGGTGACCACGCCGATGGCGGTGCCCAGCAAAATAGAAGATGAGGCGGGTTCAATATAGGTATCGCTGCGCAGGGCAAACATCCCTGCCGCGATAGCGGAAGGCGTCGCGCCGATGATAATAACCTGTTGCATCAGGGTATGACTGAGCCCAAAGGCTAGCCCGGCCAGCGCCATCATGGCCGGCTGGATCAGGTTTTTAATACTGATGTTGGTGCAGGTTTGAATATTGACCGTCGGACGTTCACCGTAAAACAGCAGCCCAAGGGCGAAGAGTGACAGACCGCCGGCGATTTTACCCACCATTTCAACGGGTACGCTGAGCAGATGCGGCAGCTGGATCCCGGCCAGGCTGAGCAGTACGCCGGAAATGGGGATCCAGACAATGGGGTTTCTCACGGCTTTCAGCAGGTTTTGCAGGATCAACTGCCCGGCGTGGAGCTGGGGAGCCCCAGCGTCTCCGGGCTGGTCTCCCATGCGGATCAGGATGATGGTCAGAGGGATCATCAACACGCTGGTCACCAGGTTTCCGATAAGCACCCCGAGAAAGCCCTCCGGACCTATCAGCACCGCCAGCACGGGGGCGCCGAAGTAGGCCATATCAGGGAAGGCGCAAACCAGCGACTGAATCGCGCTAGTTTTAATATCATGACGAAAAACATAGCGCGAGATCAGTAGCGTAAGAAAATACGACCCCATTAGACCGATAACCAGCACCGCCATAAAGGTGAAGTTTTTTATTTTATCCGGGCTGGTATGTAATGCGCCGATAAAAAGATGAAAAGGAAGCGCAAAGCGGATAACTACCGTGGCGAGAACGGATGCGTCCTCACGGCGAGTATAGCCGAGTTTGCCGCTAAGCCATCCGAGCAGCATGATAAATACCAACGGGAAAAGAGATTGCAAGAGCAGTGAAGGCATAAAATGTCCTGACATATATTATCGGTTTGTTGTGCTGCCAATCTAACGATCCCCTAATATTTAAAAGGTGATAGCCATCACAGTCATCTGGCTTTAAATAATTTCGCCTTGGCTACTTTACTTACAAATAGGGAAAAGAGGATTAAATCATGGGGTTGCATTAACAGGAATAATTATTTTAGCGGGCGATAACTTTAGCTTCGTGATAATAAATTAAATTACTTAAAATAAACTTTATGGCTCAGTCACAAAGCCGACAGCGTTAATACGGTTGTCGTTTTTAGTTTTAAAGTCCTGTGTTACCGTTTCGGTGTATTTAGTTGATACGGCGTTTAGCGCTTTTGAATTCATAGTGCTGCGCAATTTTAATATTGCATCCTGACCCTACGTGACCTCTTTATTATTCAGGTAAAAATATGAAAATTAATTCACTCAACCAACCGATAGATAAAACATTGCCGAACGGGCAAGCGACTCGACTTTTCACCAATATCGAAGTCGGCGCTGTGCCGTTAACGCTGTTTATCGGTATCGCCGCGATAGTGGCGCTCTCCGCGGGCGCGGGGTTGTTGCCAAAAAACATGATTGGCGGACTGGCGGTCATCATGACCCTGGGGTTCGCGCTGGCGAAAATTGGCCGCATGGTGCCGGTGTTAAAAGATATTGGCGGTCCGGCGATTTTGTGTTTGATGATGCCCTCAGTGCTGGTCTACTTTGGCGTGTTTGAAGCGCATACGCTCGATACCGTGCATTTGCTGATGAAGGAGGCCAATCTCCTCTATTTCGTCATCGCCTGCCTGGTGGTCGGCAGTATCCTGGGAATGAACCGCACGATTCTGATCCAGGGGATGGTGCGCATGTTTGTCCCGCTGGTGGTTGGGACCGGCGCGGCAATCGCCACCGGCCTGCTGGTGGGCAGCTTATTCGGCTACAGTCTGTATCACACCTTCTTCTTTATCATTGTGCCGATTATCGGCGGCGGCATTGGCGAAGGGATCCTGCCGTTGTCGCTGGCTTATTCGGCGATCCTCGGGCAGACGCCTGATGTCTACGTGGCCCAGCTGGCGCCGGCGGCGGTGGTGGGTAACATCTTCGCCATTATCTGCGCCGGCTTTCTGGCCCGCATGGGCGCCCGTCGCCCGGCGCTGTCCGGCAACGGGCTACTGATCCGCAGCCATGAAGATAACAGCGTCTTTGCGCAGAATCAGAGTACGCAGCCGACCGATTTTCAGCTCATGGGCGCCGGGTTGCTGATGATTTGCGCCTTTTTCATTGTCGGCGGCTTGCTGGAGAAGGTGGTGCATATTCCGGGGCCGGTGCTGATGATTCTGGCGGCGGTATTCTGCAAATATACCAAAGTTATCCCGGCGGCGATGGAGCTGGGGGCGCACAGCTGCTACAAGTTCGTCTCCGCCGCGCTGGTGTGGCCGCTGATGATCGGCCTGGGCATGCTGTATGTACCGCTGGAGAGCGTGGTATCGGTCTTCTCCGTTGGCTACGTCGTGGTGTGCGGCTCAATTGTCATTGCCATGGCGCTGAGCGGGTTCTTTATCGCTTCACGTCTAAATATGTATCCTGTGGAAGCCGCCATTGTCACCAGCTGCCACAGCGGGTTAGGCGGAACGGGGGATGTGGCCATTCTCTCGGCCTCAAACCGCATGGGATTGATGCCGTTTGCACAGATTGCGACGCGTATCGGCGGGGCGTCGACGGTGATCGCCGCGACGCTATTACTGAGCTGGATGGTGTAGCCTGCCGGAGGGCAAAAAAAACCTGCCAGCCGTATCGCTGGCAGGTAGACACCGAGGCTTACTCGACGGTGAGGATACGCGTGGTGTTGGTGCTGCCGATGGTGCTCATCACGTCACCCTGGGTAACAACCACCAGATCGCCGGAGACCAGGTAGCCTTTGTCCCGCAGCAGATTGACGGCATCGTGCGCAGCGGCCACCCCGTCATTCTGGCTGTCGAAGAACACCGGCGTCACCCCGCGGTAGAGGGCGGTCAGGTTCAGGGTGCGCTCGTGGCGGGACAGAGCGAAAATTGGCAGACCGGAGCTGATGCGCGAGGTCATCAGCGCGGTGCGGCCTGATTCGGTCATGGTGATGATAGCCGTGATGCCTTTCAGGTGGTTGGCGGCATACATCGCCGACATGGCAATCGCTTCTTCCACGTTGTCGAACTGGACGTCCAGACGGTGTTTGGAGACGTTGAGGCTCGGGATTTTTTCGGCGCCCAGACACACGCGCGCCATCGCGGCCACGGTTTCCGACGGGTATTGACCGGCAGCGGTTTCCGCGGAGAGCATCACGGCATCGGTACCATCCAGCACGGCGTTGGCCACGTCCATGACTTCCGCACGGGTCGGCATCGGGTTGGTGATCATCGACTCCATCATCTGGGTGGCGGTAATGACGGAACGGTTCAGCTGACGCGCACGACGAATCAGCGCTTTCTGGATGCCCACCAGCTCCGGATCGCCGATTTCGACGCCAAGGTCACCGCGGGCAACCATCACCACATCGGAGGCGAGGATCACGTCGTCCATGGCGTCCTGATCGCAGACGGCTTCCGCACGCTCGACTTTGGCGACGATTTTCGCATCACAGCCGGCATCGCGCGCCAGGCGACGGGCGTAGTTCAGGTCTTCGCCGCAGCGCGGGAAGGAGACGGCGAGATAGTCGACGCCGATTTTAGCGGCGGTGACGATATCGGCCTTGTCTTTGTCGGTCAGCGCTTCGGCAGACAGGCCGCCGCCGAGCTTGTTGATCCCTTTGTTATTGGACAGCGGGCCACCAACGGTCACTTCAGTGAAGACTTTCATCCCCTGAACTTCGAGGACTTTCAGCTGCACACGACCATCGTCGAGCAGCAGGATATCGCCAGGCACGACGTCCGCCGGCAGGCCTTTATAGTCGATTCCGACTTTCTCTTTATCGCCTTCGCCCTTGCCGAGGTTGGCATCGAGCAGGAATTTGTCGCCGACGTTGAGGAAAATTTTGCCTTCTTTGAAGGTCGATACGCGAATTTTTGGTCCCTGGAGGTCGCCGAGGATGGCCACGTGACGGCCCAGTTTTGCCGCAATCTCACGCACTTTATCGGCACGGAGCTGATGATCTTCCGGGGTGCCGTGAGAGAAGTTCATACGCACTACGTTTGCGCCCGCGGCGATAACTTTTTCCAGGTTGTTATCGCGGTCAGTTGCCGGGCCTAAGGTAGTAACGATTTTGGTTCTGCGAAGCCTTCTGGACATGTAATACTCCGTTGACTGATACAACTTTGGTGTTGCGTGAACATGGATTCGGTAGCGCCAGCCTGCAACGTCGCACAGCCGGATCGTTATCGAAGGTGTAATGGGGTACTGCTTGTTAACAACTTTTATTGATTATCACTGGGTACGAACGGTTCTTTATCAAAACGCGATTCCTTCAGCGCTTCCTTGACCCTCTTCAAGTTATCTCTGAATTTTGCCCCCCGGCGCAGGGTAAAGCCTGTCGCCAGCACGTCAATGACGGTCAACTGGGCCAGACGCGAGACCATCGGCATATAGATGTCGGTATCTTCCGGCACATCCAGGGTAATGGCCAGCGTGGCTTCCCGGGCCAGCGGCGAGCCGGGGGAGGTGAGAGCGATCACCATGGCATCGTTTTCACGCGCCAGCTGCGCCAGCTCTACCAGGCTCTTGGTTCTTCCGGTATGTGAGATAATCACCACCACATCATCGTCATCGCAATTCATACAACTCATGCGTTGCAGGACAATGTCGTCGGAATAGATGACCGGCACGTTAAAGCGGAAAAATTTGTTCATCGCGTCATGAGCGACCGCCGCCGAGGAGCCGAGGCCGAAAAAGGCGATTTTTTTTGCCTGAGTCAGCAGATCCACCGCACGATTCACCGCCGACATGTCGAGAGAATGGTGGACCTGATCTAAACTCGCCATGGCCGATTCAAATATTTTTCCCGTGTATGACTCAACGCTGTCGTCTTCATCAACATTGCGGTTAACATAGAGCGTGCCGTGCGCAAGGCTCTGGGCGAGATGCAGTTTGAAGTCAGGAAAGCCGCGGGTTTCGAGACTACGGCAGAAGCGATTGACGGTCGGTTCGCTCACTCCGGCCTCAAGGGCGAGGGCGGCGATGCTCGAATGAATGGCCTGCGCGGGGGTGGCAAGGATCACTTCCGCCACTTTGCGTTCAGATTTGCTAAGGTGTTCCAGTCGGGACTGGATTTTTTCCAGCATGTTCATTAGTAACAGGGCGCTCATCAATGGAAACGATTTCATTAATGGGTGAAATCATCGGGCGTTTTAGCAAGAATATACCCCTCCGCAAGCGCAAGCGGTGAGGAATGACGGGAAAAAATGTTGTTTTTTTTCATTACATGATCAGAGTCGTATTTTACTGACCTGAAACAGGTACAAACAACGAACAATATCAGCCAAATGCCTAAATCATCGCCGAATGTTTTCACCCTGTGCGGTTTTCCCGCTGCAAACGGAGGGGAAGGCTTTCGGGAAACAGGTAAACACAGTACAGTGCAGTGTAAGAAAATTACAAATATAGCCTGGCAAAAGCACCAGACTATCAACTGAGGAGAATGACATGGCGGTAACGCAAACGGCCCAGGCATGCGACCTGGTCATTTTCGGCGCGAAGGGCGACCTGGCGCGGCGTAAATTGTTGCCTTCCCTGTATCAGCTTGAAAAGGCGGGCCAGATCCACGCCGACACCCGGATCATTGGCGTCGGCCGTGCCGACTGGGATAAAGCGGCTTACACCAAAGTGGTGCGCGAAGCGCTGGAAACCTTCATGAAGGAAAAAATTGATGAAGGTTTGTGGGATTCCCTGAGCGGCCGCCTGGAGTTCTGTAATCTTGACGTCAATGACACCAGCGGCTTCACCCGCCTGGGTGACATGCTGGACCAAAAAAATCGCGTCACCATCAACTATTTCGCCATGCCGCCGAGCACCTTTGGCGCCATCTGTAAAGGTCTGGGCGAAGCGAAGCTCAATGCCAAGCCTGCGCGCGTGGTTATGGAAAAACCGCTGGGCACCTCGCTGGAAACCTCGCGGGAAATCAACGATCAGGTCGGCGAGTTTTTTGAAGAGTGCCAGGTCTACCGTATCGACCACTACCTCGGAAAAGAGACAGTCCTCAACCTGCTGGCGCTGCGCTTTGCCAACTCTCTGTTCGTCAATAACTGGGACTGCCGTACCATCGATCATGTGGAAATCACCGTCGCGGAAGAGGTAGGCATTGAAGGGCGCTGGGGGTACTTCGACCAGGCCGGACAGATGCGCGACATGATCCAGAACCACCTGCTGCAGATCCTGTGCATGATTGCCATGTCGCCGCCGTCCGATCTCAGCGCCGACAGCATCCGTGATGAAAAGGTCAAGGTGCTGAAATCCCTGCGCCGTATTGACCGCTCCAATGTGCGCGAGAAAACCGTTCGCGGCCAGTACACCGCCGGCTTTGCCCAGGGCAAAAAAGTGCCAGGCTACCTCGAAGAAGAGGGGGCGAACAAAACCAGCAACACCGAAACCTTCGTGGCGATCCGCGTTGATATCGATAACTGGCGCTGGGCTGGCGTACCGTTCTATCTGCGTACCGGCAAACGTCTGCCGACCAAATGTTCCGAAGTGGTGGTTTACTTCAAAACGCCGGAGCTGAACCTGTTTAAAGAGACCTGGCAGGAGCTGCCGCAGAACAAGCTGACCATTCGTCTGCAGCCGGACGAAGGGGTGGATATCCAGGTCCTGAACAAAGTGCCGGGCCTCGACCATAAGCACAACCTGCAGATCACCAAGCTGGATCTGAGCTACTCCGAAACCTTCAACCAGACGCATCTGGCCGATGCCTATGAACGTCTGCTGCTGGAGACCATGCGCGGTATCCAGGCGCTGTTCGTCCGCCGCGATGAAGTGGAAGAGGCATGGAAGTGGGTGGACTCCATCACCGAAGCCTGGGCGGCCGACCGCGATGCGCCGAAACCGTATCAGGCCGGGACCTGGGGACCGGTGGCCTCGGTGGCCATGATCACCCGCGATGGACGCTCGTGGAACGAGTTTGAGTAAGCTCGCGATCTTATCCGTCAGGGTTATTTTACCGGTAACATGATCTGACGCAGAAAGTCGCACGCTTTTTAATCTTTTAAGCCCCGTGAGGATTCACCCACGGGGCTTTTTTTATTACACTGCCTTCAGACATTTTGCCCCTGAGCGCTGGTGTTGGTGGCTTCGGACACCAAAACACGTCATCTCACAGCGGCCGGACAGATAAAATTTTGAGGAGCCTTTATGAATTCGACAATGTTACGGGTAACAAATCGCATTATCGAACGGTCGCGTGATACCCGCGCGGCTTACCTCGCAAGGATTAACCAGGCCAAAACCGACACCGTGCATCGTGCGCAACTGGCCTGCGGCAATCTGGCTCACGGTTTCGCGGCCTGTCAGGCCGACGACAAAGCCTCTCTGAAAAGCATGTTGCGCAACAACATCGCCATCATCACCTCCTACAACGATATGTTGTCCGCGCACCAGCCCTATGAACACTACCCGGATATCATTCGCAAAGCGCTGCACAGCGCCAATGCGGTCGGTCAGGTGGCCGGCGGCGTGCCGGCGATGTGCGATGGCGTGACCCAGGGACAGGACGGCATGGAGCTCTCTCTCCTGAGTCGCGAAGTGATCGCCATGTCCGCGGCCATCGGCCTGTCGCATAACATGTTCGATGGCGCTCTGTACCTCGGCGTGTGTGATAAAATTGTGCCCGGACTGACCATGGCCGCGCTCTCATTCGGCCACCTGCCGTCGGTCTTTATTCCCTCCGGTCCGATGGCCAGCGGCCTGCCTAATAAAGAAAAGGTTCGCATTCGCCAGCTGTACGCGGAGGGCAAAGTTGACCGCATGGCACTGCTGGAGTCCGAAGCCGCTTCTTACCACGCGCCGGGAACCTGTACGTTCTACGGTACGGCGAACACCAACCAGATGGTGGTGGAGTTTATGGGCATGCAGTTGCCGGGCTCGTCCTTTGTCCATCCGGATGCTCCGCTGCGGGAAGCGCTGACCGCCGCCGCCGCGCGCCAGGTCACCCGCATGACCGGCAATGGCAACGAGTGGATGCCGTTGGGCAAAATGTTTGACGAAAAAGTGGTGGTCAACGGCATTGTGGCGCTGCTGGCGACCGGCGGCTCCACCAACCACACTATGCACCTGGTGGCGATGGCCCGCGCGGCGGGCATTATCATTAACTGGGATGATTTCTCCGACCTGTCAGACGTGGTACCGCTGCTGGCGCGCCTCTACCCCAACGGTCCGGCGGATATCAACCATTTCCAGGCAGCGGGCGGCGTTCCGGTTCTGGTGCGCGAGCTGCTGAAAGGCGGCCTGCTACATGAGGACGTTCACACCGTCGCTGGCTTCGGTCTGTCGCGCTACACCCTCGAGCCGTGGCTCAACAACGGCGAGCTGGACTGGCGGGAAGGGGCGACGGCGCCGCTTGACGATCAGGTCATCGCGACATTCGAGAAACCGTTCTCACGTCACGGCGGCACCAAGGTGCTGAGCGGTAACCTGGGACGCGCGGTCATGAAAACCTCGGCAGTCCCGGCTGAGAACCAGGTGATCGAAGCGCCGGCGGTGGTGTTCGAGAGCCAGCACGACGTGTTGCCGGCCTTCGAAGCGGGTCTGCTGGACAAAGACTGCGTGGTGGTGGTCCGTCATCAGGGGCCAAAAGCGAACGGGATGCCAGAATTACATAAACTTATGCCGCCACTTGGTGTATTATTGGACCGCCGTTTCAAAATAGCGCTGGTGACCGATGGCCGACTCTCTGGCGCCTCCGGTAAAGTCCCGTCAGCCATCCACGTCACGCCTGAAGCCTATGACGGCGGGTTGCTGGCGAAAGTGCGCGATGGCGACCTTATTCGCGTGAACGGGCAGACGGGGGAACTGACGCTGCTGGTGGACGATGCCGAACTGGCGGCGCGTCAGCCGCATATCCCTGACCTCAGCGCGTCGCGCGTAGGAACCGGTCGGGAGATGTTTGGGGCGCTGCGTGAGAAGCTCTCTGGCGCGGAGCAGGGCGCAACCTGCATCACTTTTTAAGACGATTTAATTTGTAGATCTGGCGAGAGAAAATCCTGATGAAAAACTGGAAAACAACAGCAGAAGCAATCCTCACCTCCGGTCCGGTTGTCCCGGTTATCGTAGTGAAAAAGCTGGAACACGCGGTACCGATGGCGAAAGCGCTGGTCGCGGGCGGCGTGCGCGTGCTGGAAGTGACTCTGCGCACCGAGTGCGCCCTGGAGGCGATCCGCGCAATTGCTAAAGAAGTGCCGGATGCGATTGTCGGCGCGGGCACGGTTACCAACGTCGAGCAGCTGAAAGCGGTAACGGAAGCCGGCGCGCAGTTCGCTATCAGCCCGGGGCTGACCGAATCTCTGCTGAAAGCGGCGACCGAAGACGGCACTATTCCGCTGATCCCAGGGATCAGCACCGTCTCCGAGCTGATGCTGGGCATGCAGTACGGTCTGAAAGAGTTTAAATTCTTCCCGGCAGAAGCCAACGGCGGCGTGAAAGCGCTGCAGGCGATTGCTGGTCCGTTCGGTCACATTCGTTTCTGCCCGACCGGCGGTATCTCCCCGGCTAACTACCGTGATTACCTGGCGCTGAACAGCGTGCTGTGCATCGGGGGCTCCTGGCTGGTGCCGGCCGACGCCCTGGAAGCTGGCGACTACGATCGCATCACCACCCTGGCGCGTGAAGCGGTGGAAGGCGCGAAGTAAACCGCGCCTCAAGGTCAACAACCCGGTCAGCGGCAACGCGACCGGGTTTTTTTGTCTTTACCCCTCGACGATAACCGCCGCGGCGGCGGTTTTAGCCCGCGTCACAGCCTCTTCCACCGAATCGGCGACGGCGAGGGTCACCCCCAGACGACGGGTGCCGTCAATCTCCGGCTTGCCGAACAGACGCAGCTGCAGGCCAGCTCCGACGGCCGACTGCAGCTGGCCGAAGCTGACGTTCTGACTGGTCAGCTGCGGAAGGATCACCGCGGAAGCGGCCGGACCATACTGGCGGATAGCGCCGACGGGCAATCCAAGAAAGGCGCGAACGTGCAGGGCGAATTCCGAGAGATCCTGCGAAATAAGCGTCACCATTCCGGTGTCGTGCGGGCGCGGGGAGACTTCGCTGAAGATCACCTCGTCGCCGCAAACGAACAGCTCCACGCCGAACAGGCCATAACCTCCCAGCGCGAGCACCACCTTGCGGGCGATATCCTGCGCGCGTTCAAGGGCCAGGTCGCTCATCTGCTGCGGCTGCCAGGACTCGCGGTAGTCGCCGTCTTCCTGACGATGGCCGACCGGGGCGCAGAAATGCACGCCATCGACGGCGCTGACGGTGAGCAGGGTGATTTCAAAGTCGAAATTCACCACCCCTTCGACGATCACCCGCCCGGCGCCGGCGCGGCCGCCCTGCTGGGCGTAGCGCCAGGCTTCGCTGAGCTGGTCAGACGAGCGGATAAAGCTCTGGCCTTTACCGGAGGAGCTCATCACCGGCTTGACGATGCACGGCAAGCCGATCTCCGCTACCGCCGCGCGGAAGGCTTCTTCACTGTCGGCGAAACGGTAGCTGGAGGTGGGGAGCTGCAGCTCTTCGGCCGCCAGACGGCGTATGCCTTCGCGGTTCATGGTGAGCTTCGCTGCCCGCGCCGTGGGGACCACTTTTTGCCCGGCCTGCTCCAGTTCGACCAGGGTATCGGTGGCGATAGCTTCGATCTCCGGCACGATGTAATCGGGTTTTTCCTGTTCGATCAGCGCGCGCAGGCTCTCGCCGTGCAGCATATTGATGACGTGGGCGCGGTGGGCGACCTGCATCGCCGGGGCGTTGGGGTATCGGTCGACGGCGATAGTTTCAATGCCCAGACGCTGACATTCGATGGCGACTTCTTTACCCAGCTCGCCGGAGCCTAACAGCATAACTTTGGTAGCTGCCGGGCGCAGCGCGGTGCCTAATACAGTCATAACTCTCTTCCGCAGTAAAAAAAGATGCGGTCGATTATAAACGAAAACGTTTGCGTCTGTCTTTATGCGCGTGAGTTGAGTCCGGAAGGGAAATTTGCTATACTGTATAAAAATACAGTACTAAGAGGCTGCAGCATGGCGGTTGAAATTAAATATGTAGTGATCCGCGAAGGTGAGGAAAAAATGTCTTTTGCCAGCAAAAAAGAGGCCGACGCTTACGACAAAATGCTCGATCTGGCAGAGGTGCTGAATGACTGGCTGGTAGCATCGCCGCTGGAAATGGACGATGCCCAGCGCGATACCATGGCGATGTGGCTGGCGGAGCGTAAAGAGGCGCTGCAGCATATTCTGCGCGCCGGCAGACTGCCGGAGCAGGATGCGACTGTGCACGATGCGCCCGCGCCGTCAACGGACGCTGAGGCTTCCCCGGCGGAAGAGGCCGCCGCGCCGGCTGCCAAAACGCGGAAAGCCAAAGCGGCCTGATGGCTGGCGGTCAGCCGCTGATGGGCTGATGGGCTGATGGGCTGATGGGTTGATGGGCTGGTCGGTCGGTCGGCTGGACCCGGTGCCGCCGCCGCGCGCACCTTTGCGCATCTTTAGCCATGTCTAACATTTCCTGACATCGCGTCGTTTAGGCTGATAACAGTGTTTGTCACCTGAGAGGAAAACCATGGCTAACTGGCTAAATCAACTGCAGTCGCTGCTCGGACAGCAGGGCGCGTCGCCGTCCGGCGAGTCGTCAAAAGGGAGCGCCCTGCTGCCCGGCGCCATCGGCGGGCTGGCGGGGCTGCTGGTGGCCAGCAAATCGTCACGCAAGCTGCTGGCGAAATATGGCACCAGCGCGCTGCTGGCTGGCGGTGGGGCGGTGGCGGGTACCGTATTGTGGAACAAGTATCAGCAGAAAATGCGCGCTCAGAACACGCCCGCTCCGACACCCGAGACGGCTGCGGCGCCGACGGAGGTCGATCCGCGCAGCGTGCGGTTGATCACCGCCCTGGTGTTTGCCGCCAAAAGCGATGGTCATATCGACGATCACGAGCGGGCGAGGATTGAAGCCCAGCTTCGGGAGGCCAATATTGACGTGCAGGCCCGGGTGCTGATTGACCAGGCGCTGGCTCAGCCGCTGGATCCGCAGCGTCTCGCCGAGGGCATCGTTGACCCGCAGGAGGCGCTGGAGATCTACTACGTCAGCTGCGCGGTGATTGATATCGACCACTTTATGGAGCGCAGCTATCTCAACGCCCTGGGTGAGGCTCTGGCGTTGCCAAAAGATGTCCGGGCCGACATCGAACAGGACATCCAGTCACAAAAACAGGCGCTAAGCGTTTAAATTATCACGTTTCGCTTGCATCGCCCGCGTCTTTTGCCACCCTTATAGACACGTCATCATTCAGGCGCCACCCTGCGGCCTGAATGCTCTTGTGTCACGAAAAAGCAGCAGAAGAATAACATGCCACCTAAAGCCAAACGGATCCCTCACGCCATGACCTTGCATGGCGATACACGCATCGATAACTATTACTGGCTGCGCGACGATGAACGCGCGCGGCCTGATGTGCTGGAATATCTGCACGCGGAAAACGCCTACGGCAAGCAAGTGATGGATTCGCAGCTCAGCCTGCAGGAGCGTCTGCTGAAAGAGATTATCGACCGCATTCCGCAGCGTGAAGTCTCTGCCCCCTATAGTAAAAACGGCTTTCGCTACCGGCAGGTGTATGAGCCGGGCTGCGAATACGCTATCTACCAGCGACAGTCGGTGCTGAAAGAAGAGTGGGACGAGTGGGAGATCCTGCTTGATGCCAACCAGCGGGCGGCAAAGAGCGAGTTTTACACCCTGGGCGGGCTGGGTATTGCGCCCAACAACCAGTTGATGGCGGTGGCGGAAGATTATCTCTCCCGTCGCCAGTACGGTCTGCGTTTTTGCGACCTCAGCAACGGCGAGTGGTATCCGGAGACCCTGGAAAATGTCACCTCCGGCTTTGCCTGGAGCAATGATTCACGCTTTGTGTGGTACGTGCGTAAACATCCCACCACGCTGCTTCCTTATCAGGTCTGGCGCCACACCGTCGGGACGCCGGCGCAGAGCGACGTGCTGGTCTACGAGGAAAAAGATGAGACCTTCTACGTCAGCGTGCATAAAACCACATCCCAGCAGTTCGTGGTGATTTATCTCTCCAGCGCCACCACCAGCGAAGTACTGCTGCTCAACGCCGAACTGCCAGACGCTGAGCCGGTCTGCTTCCTGCCGCGGCGTAAAGATCATGAATATAGCCTCGATCACTATCAGCACGCCTTCTATCTGCGATCCAACCGGGACGGGAAGAATTTTGGTCTCTATCGTACCGTGCTACGCGATGAAGATCAGTGGACCACGCTGATCCCGCCGCGTCACGACGTGATGCTTGAAGGATTTACCCTGTTTACCGACTGGCTGGTCGTCGAGGAGCGTCAGCGCGGCCTGACCAGTCTGCGGCAGATTAACCGCAAGACCCGGGAGGTGGTGGGGATCGCCTTTGACGATCCGGCCTATGTCACCTGGCTTGCCTATAATCCGGAGCCCGAAACGTCGCGCCTGCGCTACGGCTACTCCTCGATGACCACGCCCGACACCCTGTTTGAACTGGATATGGATACCGGCGAACGACGGGTGATCAAGCAGCAGGAGGTAAAGGGGCTGGACACACGCTGCTATCAGAGCGAGCACCTGTGGGTGACCGCCCGCGATGGCGTCGAAGTCCCGGTCTCGCTGGTCTACCATCGCGACCATTTTCGTAAAGGGAGCAATCCGCTGCTGGTCTATGGCTATGGCTCGTATGGCGAGAGTATCGATGCCGATTTCAGCGCCAGTCGGCTGAGCCTGCTCAACCGCGGCTTTGTCTACGCCATCGCCCACGTCCGCGGCGGCGGCGAGCTGGGTCAGCAGTGGTATGAGGACGGTAAATTCCTGTGTAAGAAAAATACCTTTAACGACTATCTCGACGTCTGCGACGCGCTGCTGGCTCAGGGGTACGGCGACCCGCGGCTCTGCTATGGCATGGGCGGCAGCGCCGGCGGGATGCTGATGGGGGTGGCCGTTAACGAGCGTCCAGAGCTGTTCCACGGCGTGATAGCCCAGGTGCCGTTCGTCGACGTGGTAACCACGATGCTGGATGAGACCATTCCGCTGACGACCGGCGAATTTGAAGAGTGGGGGAACCCGCAGGATGAAACCTATTACCACTACATGAAAAGCTACAGCCCCTACGACGGCGTGAAGGCGCAGGCGTATCCGCATATGCTGGTGACCACCGGGCTGCACGATTCCCAGGTGCAATACTGGGAGCCGGCGAAGTGGGTGGCAAAACTGCGTGAACTGAAAACCGACGATAACCTGCTGCTGCTTTGCACCGATATGGACTCCGGGCATGGCGGAAAATCCGGGCGCTTTAAAAGCTATGAGGGGGTGGCGCTGGAGTACGCCTTTTTCATCGCCCTGGCGCAGGGGACACTGCCGGGGAAAGCGGCAGTGTAGGGGCTATTCCCCAAGGTAATGCTTGAGCGTGAGGCGCAGTTCGGGGCTCATGCGGTCGAGATTGTTGAATAACCAGCGCAGATAGCCTGGATCGTTTTCAGCAATCTCGGCGACGGCTTTACCGCGATATTTGCCGAAGGTAAAGGTGGTGAGCAGCGCCGGCCGACCTGTGATATCGGCCATTTCGTCAGGCGTCCAGCCGGAAACGTTGATGATATCCAGCAGCAGCGCAGCGGTGATATAGCAGTCATACAGCGCCCGGTGGTGATGCAGCCCCGGCGGCGTGGCCACGTTCAGCTTACGTGATTTATAGAGCCCCATATTACTGTATTTGATCCCCGGCCACAGCCGGCGGGCCAGCTTCATCGTACAGATCCACTCGCCATGCATCTCCGGTAGCACCCGACGATCGAAGCTGGCGTTATGCGCGATGTACCACGGGCTGCCATGATAGTGCGGAATAATCTCCTCAATCCACGGCTTATCGGCGACCATCTCTTCGGTAATCCGGTGGATAGCCATCGCCTGCGGGCTGATGGGGCGGTCAGGACGCACCAGATGACTCATGGGATTGGTGATTTGCCCGTCGACAATGTCGACCGAGGCGATTTCAACAATGCCCCCCTGCAGTCCGCAGGTTTCGGTATCAATGACGCGCAGCATGGCTCGCTCCAGAGCAAAACAATAAGCGTAAAGTATTTGGTCGGGCTTGCCAACCGACGGCGAGGGGGCAAGTAGGCATTATTTCTGTTTCGGCTCCCAGGGCAGGCGGGACAGTGAAACGGAGGCCAGCCGATGGGCGATCAGCCGTTCGCGGAACCAGTCGCGCAGATGGGCGGGCTGTTCACGCTCGACCAAATCAGCGACCACCGGCATATTATACCGCTCTTTAAAGGCGACGCCGGCGGCGGCGAGATCGACGTTAACTTTATCCATCTCATCTTGCGAAATTTTGGCCAGATTTCTTTCCATCATACACTCCACTCTGCTTGTAAACCCGGTCAGGGCCTGACGCCCGGCTCGACTCTGCCATTATACAGGGTTATTCTCTGTGCTACAGACATAACAAAAGGGAATGACGAATATGCGACTTCTTGCTGGACGCGCATTGCGCCTCTCCGTTGCGTTTGCCGGGCTATTAACCGCGGCGGGCGCGCTCGCCCACGCTCACCTGCAGCAGCAGATCCCCGCCGCCGGAGCGCAGCTGGCGGCCTCCCCGCAGACGTTGACGCTCAGTTTCTCCGAAGGCATTGAACCCGCGTTCAGCGGCGTGACCGTCACCGGTCCACAGCAGCATGCGGTAGCCACCGGCAAACTGACCCGCAGCGCCGACAACCCCGCCCAGGTCACCGTGCCTGTAGCGGAAACCTTGCCGCCGGGAGAATACACTGTGGCTTGGCATGTGGTCTCAGTGGATGGCCATAAAACCAAAGGGCAATACACCTTTAGCGTGAAGTAAGCGATGCTGACCGGGCTCTACATTACTCTGCGCTTTGGGCACTTTATCACCCTGATGCTGGCTTTTGGCTGCGTGCTGTATGGCGCCTGGTGGGCGCCGGTGCCGCTGCGACGCGTACTGATGCTGCGCTTCTATCCGCTGCTGCGCCCGCTGCTGCTGATCGGCGCCCTCTCTACCCTGGCGCTGTATCTGCTGCAGGGGGGATTGATGGGCGACGGCTGGGCAGATGTCTGGCAACCCGCCGTCTGGCAGGCGGTGGCGGGCACCCGCTTCGGCGGGGTGTGGATCTGGCAGATCCTGCTGGCGTGGATCGCCCTCGCCGTAGTGTGGATCCGTCCCCGACATGGCGCTCGCCAGCTGGTGGCCCTGCTGGCGGCCCAGCTGCTGCTTTCCGCTGGGGTAGGGCATGCCGCCATGCATGATGGTTTACTCGGCGCCCTGCAGCGTACTAATCATGCTGTCCACCTCTTCTGCGTTGCCAGCTGGTTCGGCGGCCTGTTGCCCTTTATCTATTGCCTGCGCCTTGCGCAGGGGCGCTGGCGGCAGGCCGCGGTCTATACCATGGCGCGCTTTTCACGTTACGGGCATCTGGCCGTCGCCGGCACCCTTGCCAGCGGGGCGATCAATGCGCTGTTGATCCAGGGAGGGATGATTGGCGCATCGCCCTGGGGACGTCTGCTGTTGATCAAATGTGCGCTGGTGGCCGGGATGGTGGTAATTGCGTTAGTGAACAGGTATGTTCTGGTACCGCGCATGTCGGCAAGCGGTTCGCGGGCGGAAAGTCTGATCCTGCGAACCACGCAGGCTGAGATAGGGCTGGGCGCGCTGGCGCTGCTGGCCGTCAGTCTGTTTGCCACCTGGGAACCTTATTGAATTAACTGGCAAAATCATGAAAAAAATTGTTCTGACCATGTTGTTACTGGCAAGCTCCGGCGCTGCACTGGCGGCGCCGCAAATTATCACCGTGAGCCGCTTTGAGGTAGGGAAGGAGAGCTGGGCGTTCAACCGTGAAGAGGTGATGTTGACCTGTCGTCCGGGCAATGCCCTTTACGCTATCAACCCGAGCACTCTGGTCCAGTATCCGCTCAATGAGGTGGCTGAGCAGCAGGTCAAAGCCGGCAAAACCACCGCCCAGCCGATCTCAGTGATCCAGATCGACGATCCGCAGCATCCTGGGCAAAAAATGAGCCTCGCGCCGTTTATCGAGCGCGCGCAGAAGCTCTGCTAGATTTTCGCGCTATCTCGCTGTAATAGCATAAAAAAAACCGCCCTTGCCGGACAACGGCAGTGGCGGTTTTTTTGCTGGCAGCGCCCACTTTTCCAGGAATTATTCGGCCACATTGGCCGCAGACTGGAAAAGCTGACGCGTTAAACTATTCTTATAGTGCAAGGCGACTTAGCCTGCATTAATGCCAACTTTTAGCGCACGGCTCTCTCCCAAGAGCCATTTCCCTGGACCGAATACAGGAATCGTATTCGGTCTCTTTTTATCTTAATCTGTCTGCTTTCGCGATCACCAGCGACATCCTGTCAGTCAATTCAGTCAATCACCAGGCTGGCCTCTGGATGTCCCGTTATAGCACACCGTTTTTAGCATACACAATTCATTTACACACAAATTGCATCCTGCGGAAGAACGGTATGGGGAAGGCGGAACCGTAAGCGAGGGGAGAGGAAAAGAAAAAACCTGCACCTAAACAGGCCCGGCGTGCAGGTTAACTGGCGGGCCAACATCGGAAGGCTGCTAGTATACATATTTGTATGATAAATAGAATAAACAAAACCTTATTGATTTGGCAATTCATGCGATTAGCCGTCCGCGCCCCACGAAAGGGCGGGAAATAATATTGAGAGGCGTAGTTCCGAGCGTCCGGTATTATTCCGGAACGCTGAAGGTGGGAAATATCTGACTTTCCAGATAGCAGAGTAAAAGCCAAATTTCATCGCTGAAAATAAACCATATGCTGCCCAGCAGGACGACCGCGAGAATAATCAGCAGGAAAATTTCGGTTTTACTCATCATGCTAACGACTATCCAGTGGTCTGCGGGGACCATGATAGTAGCGAAATAAGAACATAATAAGCAAACGCCGCGTGACGGGGCGAGTTCACTGGTCGTGAAATTACTCGCCCGGCAGTGGCTGCGTCAATATTGCCACCTGCTCCGCCAGCTGATCCAGCAGCTGGAATCGACGCCGGTATTCGGCCCGTTTTTTACTGGCGATGCTCTCCAGCGGTTTTCTTTCCAGACGCAGCGGTAGCTGCCAGCGCCAGTGGCTTTCCGGCTTGCCGTCGATGGATTGCCAGAATTCGTCGTAGCTGGCGTGGAAATGGCGCCCCTTGCTCAGGCGATAGCGCAGGGCGCGAAACACATGGCCATTATCGCTAACGCCGTAAATCGCTGCGATATGGCTGCGAGCGGCCAGCAGCCAGATAAACTCCAGCAGCAGGCGCTTCGGGAACAGACCGTAGCAGGCGCGGGTCGCCTGCTTGATCACCTCGTGAGAAACGTGGCGTCGCGGTCCCTGCAAGCCGCCGATGATCAGCTGCCAGGCTTCGCCATCCCAGGTCACGCTGAAGGTGGCGCTGGCCAGCAGGGTATGATCGCTGTCGCGCAGCCACAGGGTGGTTTCACCCTCACGCTCGGCCTTCCCGGCCGAAGAGGCCGAGAGGGAAAACTGGCGCTCATCCTTTCCATTGAGCGTCAGCAACGGGACCTCGCACACCGCGGTCATGGCATGCGCCAGCCGGGAACCGCGCAGGGTATCGACGTAGCGATAATGGCTTATTACCGCCATCGCCCGCTGCCAGGCGTTGAGATCGCGCGTTAGATATTGACGGTGCACTTTCCCCGGCAGCGTCGCCTGCGCCGCCAGCAGCTGGTTAAAATCGTCACGAGCGCTCAGCGCCTCCAGCATCGCTTTAGTCGGGCTATAAAATAATGCCGTGCGCAGTAGAAATTTAAAGCGGTAATTTTTCTGCCGCCATATAGGTGCGGGTGTTAATCTACCCATCACCAGATCGGCAATGAGATGCGAGCGCGGCGTAAGCACGCTGGATGAATGCAGGCTATTGTCTGTCACGATAAACACCTCGTTGTTATTTCCTGCTATTTTAAAACGAGGCGCTGATAAGCTTAATCCTCTGGCCGACTATATTTGCCGTTTGTTTAAAATCGATTGAGGTGTAAATAAAAAACAGCGGCTATAAGCTGGAATTACCTATAATTACAGCAGAGAGGTAATTATATGTATCAGCGTATTAATGGCAGAGACTGGCGTAATATCTGGCTGATGGGCGATCTGCATGGCTGCTTTGCGCTGCTGATGGCGCGCCTGCGCCGACTGCGCTTTGATCCCTGGGCCGATCTGCTGATCTCGGTGGGCGATCTGATCGATCGCGGGCCGCAAAGCGCTGACTGTCTCGGCCTGTTGCGCAGCCGCTGGTTCCGGGCCGTGCGCGGGAATCATGAGCAGATGGCGCTCGAGGCGCTGGAGAGCGGAGATATGACGCTCTGGCAGATGAACGGCGGCGACTGGTACGCCCGGAGCAACGTGCGGCAGCGGGCTGACGTCGATCGCCTGCTGGCGCGCTGTCAGCGGCTGCCGTTGATTATTGAAGTGGAGTGCGCAAAAGCGCGGCATGTGATCGCCCATGCCGATTATCCGGCGCCGGTCTATCGCTGGCAGCAGCCGGTGGATCCCCAGCGGGTCCTGTGGAGCCGCCATCGTCTGAGTGAACATCTGGCGGGGCGTCATGGCGCTATCGCCGGGGCTGACCATTTCTGGTTTGGCCATACGCCGCTTCGCGCGCGTTATGACTACGACAATCAACACTATATTGACACCGGCGCTGTGTTCGGCGGCACGCTGACGCTGGTGGCGCTGCAGTCGGCAGACTAAAAGTCACTGTATTCGCTGGCGGGTTGCCAGAAGCCGTCAATAAAATCTTCTATCGGGTAGCAGCCGCCGTGGCGGATCCGCTGATCTTCCATCGCCACCAGGCACTGCGTTTCCTCGCGGTAGACGTCAACCACAATGTCCTCGCAGCCGCCATCCAGATAGCAAATAAACAACACTAAGGCAAACATCCTGGCCTCATGTTCGGGGGGACATACTGTTTAGTGTAGGGGATGACGGCGGGACGGGGAAATAAATAACCCGTCTCAGGCGACGGGTTCATTGGCGTCAGGCAAGGCGCATGACCCAGGCATCGGACTGGCGGTCGTAATGTTTACGGTAGAGGACGGAATGTTCACCATTGAGAATCGCGGGAACGCTGGTGTCGGCATCCCAGGCGTCAAGCTGCATACATAAATCTGGATCGGATTTGCAGGGAATGCTTAACGTTCGCTCACCCTGATGTTCACCATGCAGTTCGGCATCGTCTATCTCAAACGCGCCGATGCGGACATTGGTTTTACTCATCGCTTCACCCCATTTTTTCAGCTGAGTTGTGGTACGACCAGTTGCGGTCGTCATTTTTCAGCGTAGTCAATGGGGGGAAAACCGCCAGTCAAAAAGTGCGTATTTTTTGCGCGGCGTCACACCTTGCCGGCAAAAAGTTTCCCATCGCGTACCAGCTCGCGCGGGTAACTGTTCTTCAGACGGGAGCCGACGCGCTTGGCCAGGCCCAGCGGCACGCCCTGGAAGGTGACAATGGCTTCATCCTGCGCTGGCGGGGTTTGCGGATAGACGTCGCGTCCGCGATACCATTCCTCCGCTTCCTCCAGCGTCAGCTCGAAGGCGCGCTGCGGCGCGGCAAAGGCAATAACCGCCTCATGCTGCCAGCGGTAACCCTTATTGTGCAGTTCCGCCAGACGCACGCCAATGCGCGAAAACCGCACCTGACCAAACAGAGGCTCCATAGACTGCGGAAATAGCCACAGCTCTTTATCCCGTTGCCACAGCGTGTGGCTCGCGTCCCATTCCAGCCCGACAGCGCGGGCGGCGGCGGTCGCCGCGGCGGCCTCCCGGCCCTTCAGCGGCGCAAACGGGAACTTGCCGACCTTGTAGCCCGGCGCCGGGAGCGGATCGATAGCCGCCGTCTTGCGCAAGCGGGCGACAAAGAAGCCTTCACAATCGTAGATCTGCGGGAAAACATGCAGAAATCCCTCGGCGGTTAAGGCATCGGCCGCGCCGGGAAACAGCTCTCCCAGCGGCTGGATCGCCACCGCCTGCGGGTAGCGGGACAGCAGCCAGTGAATGACGGACTGATTTTCTTCGCGGTTCAGGGTGCAGGTCGAATAGACCAGCGTCCCGCCGGGGCGCAGGGCATGGAAAGCGCTGTCGATAAGCTCGCGCTGGGTGGCGGCGATGTCGAGGTTGCTCTCCGGCGACCAGTTTTTCAGCGCGTCCGCATCTTTGCGTACCACCCCTTCGCCGGAGCAGGGGGCATCAAGCAGAACGGCGTCGAAGGCTTCGGGCAATGCCGCGCCGAACACCCGGCCGTCGAAATGGGTCAGGGCGACGTTGCTGATGCCGCAGCGGCTGATGTTGGCATGCAGCACTTTCACCCGGCTGGCGGAGAACTCATTCGCCAGGATGCCGCCCGCATTGCCCATCCGGGCGGCGATCTGGGTGGTTTTCGACCCCGGAGCGGCAGCAACGTCCATGACTCGTTCAGGCTGCGGGTTATCGGCGAACAGGGCGGCGACCGGCAGCATTGAGCTTGCTTCCTGTATATAGAACAGACCGCTGAGATGTTCGGCGGTGCTGCCCAGCGGCAGCGCGTCGTCGTCGTCCCGCTCGATCCAGAATCCCTCCTCGCACCAGGGGACCGGCGTCAGCTGCCAACCATAGGGGGCGACCAGAGAGAGAAAATCATCGACGCTGATTTTCAGCGTATTGACGCGAATACTTCGGCGTAGCGGGCGCTGACAGGCGGCGATAAATTCGTCGAAAGAGAGGTGCGCCGGCATCGCCGCGCGCATTTGAGCGAGAAACGCTTCAGGGAAATAGACAGTATTTTCGGCCACAGGCAGCGCACCACAGAAAAAAAGGGTGCGCAGTTTAGCACAAACGCCCCGGTGCAGGACACCGGGGCGTGAGGTTTGTGTCTGCCCGCGCCCGGCGTTTGCCGGGGCGGGAGAAGGGGAGGCGAGGATTACTGCGGCAGGGCGGTGCCCCACTCCCGCCACTCTTTCGGCTCGCTCTCCAGCAGCAGGAAGTGCTTGCCGTCCTGGGCCTTCGGCGCCAGCGGCGTACCCGGCGGCGTGGCAAAGGCGATCCCGCCGCGGATAAACTGATTGAAGGTCCCGGTTTTCACCACGCCGCCAACCAGGCCGAAGTCGAGGCTGTAACCCGAGGCCAGCCAGAACACCGAGTTATTGCGCACCAGGTACTGGTAGCGCTTGCTGATGCGCATCTTAACCATGACCCGGTCAGACATCGATCCCAGCGACAGACCGGTCACCGTCCCGACTTCCAGGCCGCGGAACAGCACCGGCGTACCGATGCCGAGCGATCCGGCCTCCGGTGCTTCCACCACGATATTCAGGCCGTCGATATAGCGCGAGTCGCTGATCGTCGTATCCTGGATCTCAAAGTCGCGGCGCGCCGGGCCGCGTCCGGGCTCAACGTTAATATAGGACTGGAACAGGGTGTCGAGATGCTCCACGCCCGCGGCGGAGATCTGCGGGGTGATCACCGAGAAGCGGGTCCCGGCGCGGGCAAACGTGCCGACGTATTCCGGATAAAGCACGGCTTTCGCCTGCACCTCGTTTTTGGCGGTGATCAGCTCCAGCGACTGGATCTGACCGATATCGATGCCGAGATAGCGAATCGGCATCCCGGCCGCCATCTTCCCGGCGTCGAACGCATGCAGGGTGATCTGGCCGCCCACGGCGCGCGCCGCCGTTTCAGAAGCGTAAAGGATACGTTTGTTATTCAGCCGCACATTGGCGCTGCTGCCGTTGAGGTTATCGAAACTGATCGCCCCTTTTATGGCGCGGGCCAGCGGCGAGGCCTGAACGGTGAGTCCGTTGCCGTCAAGTTTAACCTTCGCACCCCCTTCCGCCCAGAAGACGCTGTTGTTGGTCAGCAGGTAGCGGTATTCCGGCTTGATATGCAGATCGATATCGAAAGCGTCTTTGCGCGGTTTCACGGCGATGATCTCGCCGACGGCGAATTTACGATACAGCACCACCGAGCCAGCCTGAACGTCAGGCAGCGTCTCAGCGGAGAGGCTCAGGGTGGTGGTCGGCACTTCGCTCAGGCTGTTTTCCTGCGCCTTTTCGAGGTTGGCGTACAGCGGATAGCTGCTCTGCATTTCGCCTTTTTCACCCGGGATCACCCGGATCCCGCCGTTCACCCATTCGCTGGCGCTGGCGCCCAGCACCTGCACGCCATCAAGTCCCACTTTGACGTCCAGACGACTGTTCACCACAAACTTGCTGTCGCCGCGAATCAGATCGCGGTATTCCGGGGCAATCGCCACCTGGAAGGTTACCCCTTTGGCCGTCAGCTTGCGCTCCAGCACCTGGCCGACTTTCACTCCGTGAAGCACCAGCGGCTGGCCGCCGTCGATCCCGTAGCTCTCCGGCGCCGAAAGGGTGACGGTGGCGACATTGGGCTCCTCCAGCAGCGCTTTATCCGCTGGCATGACGGAGAAGTGATTACGCGGCTCGCCTTCGCCGGGCACCAGCTCAAAGGTATTGCCGGTGAGCAGGGCGCTGACGCTGGGGTTATCGAGGGAGATCTTCGGCTTCTTCATCTGAATCAACGTTTTCTCCCGCAGCAGGGTCACCACGCTTGGATCGACGGTCATCTCGCCAGTGACTTTGCCGCCGGGGTTAAGATTCAGTTTGCTTAACTGGCCCACTTCCAGCCCCTGATACATCAGCGGCGTCGAGCCCGCTTTCAGGCCGTCGCCGTCAGGCAGGTCAAGGGTCACCACCACCCCGCGCTGGCTGTGCGCCAGGTCTTCATACAGATGATAGTCATCGTTTTGCGACGCGACCTGCGAATCGGCAGGGGAGTCAAAGGCGATGGCACCGTTCACCAGCGCGGAAAGGTTCTCCAGCTGCACTTTGGCCCCGCTCAGGCCGACATCGGCTTTGATCCCAGAGACGTTCCAGAAACGGCTGCCTTTTTTCACCAGGTTGGTGAACCGGCGCTCGATCAGCACATCAATGGTGACCCCCTGATTATTATCATTCAGCGTGAAGTCATACACCCGCCCGACCGGGATCTTACGGAAGTAGACCAGCGAGCCGCTGCTCAGAGAGCCAAGGTCGGGCGCCTGCAGGTGGATCATCAGCTCGCCGTTGTTGATACGGTATTTTGGCTGAGTGTCGAGGGCGACGAAGTGATCTTCGGGTTCGCCCTTGCCCGGCATCATGCCGATATAGTTCCCGCCCACCAGCGCATCGAGGCCCGACACGCCGGCCAGAGAGGCTTTCGGCGTGACCAGCCAGAACTGCGTATCTTTGCGCAGCGCCTCTTTCATATCGCGCTTGATGCTGGCGGAAACTTCAATCTTGCTCAGGTCTTTACTGAGACTAATATCCTGGACGGTACCGACTTCCACCCCCTGATAGCGGATAGGCGTCCGCCCCGGCACGATGCCGTTAGCAGACTGGAAATCGATAGTAATCGTCGATCCGCGGTCGTCAAAGCTGGTCCAGATGAGCCAGGCGGCAATCAGCAGCGCGATGACCGGCAACAGCCAGAATGGCGAGATACGACGTTTGGTTTTTATTCTGGCTTCAGTCTGCGAAGCGGGCGTTTCCTGACTCATGTGCGTCCCAAAGTAAGCGGCTGTCCAGCCATTCAACTGCAAGAATAGTTAAAATTACCGCGCCGCCAAAGTAAACCGCGGCCGGCCCCATCGTAAAGGCGAGGAGCTGATCGCGATTAATGAGCGACATGGTGAGTGAGATAACAAACAGATCCAGCATCGACCAGCGGCCAATCCAGGTTATCAGCCGCAGCAGCAGGATGCGGGTGCGCAGCCCCTGCTCGCACTTGAATTGTATGCTGAGCAGCAGGGTAAATAACACTATAACTTTGGTGAATGGCACCAAAATACTGGCGATAAACACCACGCCGGCGATGGCGATATTGCTGCTGGCGAGGGAGATGATCCCGGAGAGGATGGTGTCTTCCTGGCGCGCGCCGTTGACGTAGATGATAGAGATCGGCAGCAGGTTGGCCGGTAGGAGGAAAACCAGCGAGGCAATCAGCGCCGCCCAGCTGCGCTGCAGGCTCTGCGGCCGGCGATGGTGCAGCGGCGTGTGGCAGCGTCGGCAGCGGCCGCGGGCGTCGCGGTAGCCGGTGTAGTGGCAGCCGGTGCACACCTGCAGATTGTTATCGGCGCGGGTCGCCGGCCGTTCGGGATAGAAGCGCTCCCATAGCTCTTCGACGTTCATATGGATAAGCGTCAGGATGCTCAGCAGCGTCAGGGAGATAAACGCCACCAGGCCGATGCCGGGCTGCAGAAAGGCGTAATCCTGCACCTTGATGGAGGCGACGCCGATGCCCACCAGATAGATATCCAGCATCACCCACTCCTTGAGCTTATCGAGCATCAGCAGCACCGGGCGCAGGTTCATCCCCAGCACGTTGCCCAGCCACAGATAGCTAATCGAGACCACCAGCAGTACCGGGGCGACCACCGCGCAAAACAGCACCATCGCGGCGGTAAGCGGGTCGCCCTGCGCGGTCATCTGCCAAATCCCCTGCAGGACGTTGGCGTCAATGCGAACCCCCAGCAGGTGAAGGCGCAGTAGGGGTTCGGACCAGGCAAAGGGCATTAACAGCAGCATGGCCAGGGCCATGCTGCCCAGACGGGTCAGCGACCAGTCGCGGCCATCGCGCACCTTCGCGTTACAGCGTGGACACCAGGCGCTTTGGTTGCGTTTGAGCACCGGTAAGCGGAACAGCATGTCACACTGCGTACAGCGCTGATAATGCGCATAGGGAAGCGGCGTGCTGACGGCATGCACGACCATCTTATTCGCAGGCTTAAGGGTGGGTGTTTTTATCGGCATTTATTACGTACAGGAATGAATGTATCTCACTATCTTAACCTATGAATGAATTCATCTTGAGCCCAAGCGCATTTAATGCTTATTTTAGTAGGCTGTACGTATCAGGCAGTAAGACAACCAAGTGAAGATATAATGAGCAAAACAGAATTTTACGCGGATTTGAACCGCGATTTCCAGGCATTAATGGCAGGTGAAACCAGTTTTCTGGCGATGATCGCTAATACCAGCGCGCTGCTGTTTGAACGACTGGGCGAGGTCAACTGGGCCGGTTTCTATCTTCTGGAAGGCGATACCCTGGTGCTGGGGCCGTTCCAGGGCAAACTGGCCTGCGTCCGGATCCCGGTTGGGCGCGGCGTATGCGGCGCGGCGGTGGCGCAAGCCCAGGTGCAGCGCGTCGAGGACGTCCACGCCTTTGACGGCCACATTGCCTGCGATGCCGCCAGTAATTCGGAAATTGTCTTCCCCCTGCGCGTGAACGACCAGATTATCGGCGTGCTGGATATCGACAGTCCGGCTTACGGCCGCTTCACTGCTGAAGATGAGCAGGGGTTGCGCACGCTGGTCGAGCATCTGGAAAAACTTATCGCGGCCACTGATTATCAAAAAATCTTTACCCGTGTCGTGGGATAATCAACGGATAACGTAGCATTTAGCGAGGACGTCATTATAATGTCGCCTGTTCATGCCTGCGGCTTGTTGGCTACGTCCGTTGTAATCAGGAAATTTCATGGAAAATCAACCTAAGTTGAATAGCAGTAAAGAAGTTATCGCCTTTCTGGCCGAACGTTTCCCTCAGTGCTTCAGCGCTGAAGGCGAAGCGCGCCCCCTGAAAATCGGAATTTTTCAGGATCTCGTTGAGCGAGTGGGTGGTGAGATGAATCTCAGCAAAACCCAGCTTCGCGCTGCATTACGTCTCTATACCTCGAGCTGGCGCTATCTCTACGGCGTAAAAGCCGGCGCTATCCGCGTTGACCTGGACGGCAACCCGTGCGGCGAACTGGAAGAGCAGCACATTGCCCATGCGCGTCAGCAGCTGGAAGAAGCGAAAGCTCGCGTTCAGGCGCAGCGCGCTGCCCAGCAGGCGAAAAAACGCGAGGCCGCTGCCGCTGCAGGCCAGCCGGATGAAGGCGTTCGCCGCGAGCGTAAACCGCGTCCTCAGCAGCCGCGTCGTAAAGAGGGCGCTGAACAGCGTAAACCGCGTCCTGTTGCGGCCAAAGCTCCGCGTGAAGAGCGTCTTACTCCGGTATCGGATGTTTCCGTTCTGACCGTCGGCCAGGCGCTGAAGGTAAAAGCAGGCAATAACGCAATGGACGCCACCGTTCTGGAAATCACCAAAGATGGCGTTCGTGTACAGCTGACTTCTGGTATGTCAATGATTGTACGCGCAGAACACCTGGTGTTCTGAAACGGAGGCCGGGCCAGGCATGAACACATTTTTTAAAATCACCGCGCTTGCGGGCCTGCTGGCAATAGCAGGCCATGCTTTCGCTGTTGATGAAATAACCCGTGCAGATCAAATCCCCGTGCTGAAAGAAGAGCCGCAGCACGCGACGGTGAGCGAGCGCGTGACGTCGCGCTTTACCCGCTCTCACTACCGTCAGTTCGATCTCGACAACGCCTTCTCGGCAAAAATTTTTGACCGTTATCTGAACCTGCTGGACTACAGCCATAATGTGCTGCTGGCCAGCGATGTGGCGAAGTTCGCGGCGAAAAAAAACCAAATCGGCGACGAACTGCGCACCGGGAAACTGGATGTCTTCTACGACCTCTACAACCTGGCGCAGCAGCGCCGCTTCGAGCGCTATCAGTATGCTTTGAAGGTGCTGGAACGTCCAATGGACTTTACCGGCAACGACAATTTCAACCTTGACCGCTCCAAAGCGCCGTGGCCGAAAGACGAGGCCGAGCTGAACAAGCTGTGGGACGCCAAGGTTAAATTTGACCAGTTAAGCCTGAAGCTGGCGGGAAAAGACGATAAAGAGATCCGCGACACCTTAACCCGTCGCTACAAGTTCGCTATCCGTCGTCTGGCGCAAACCAACAGCGAGGATGTCTTCTCGCTGGCGATGACCGCCTTCGCCCGCGAAATCGACCCGCACACCAACTATCTGTCGCCGCGCAATACCGAGCAGTTCAACACCGAGATGAGTCTCTCACTCGAAGGGATCGGCGCTGTGCTGCAGATGGATGATGACTACACGGTGATTAATTCGCTGGTGGCCGGTGGTCCGGCTGCGAAGAGCAAAGCGATCAGCGTCGGCGACCGCATCGTCGGCGTCGGCCAGACCGGGAAGTCGATGGTCGATGTCATTGGCTGGCGTCTGGATGACGTCGTGGCGCTAATTAAAGGGCCGAAGGGCAGCAAGGTTCGCCTTGAGATCCTGCCGGCCGGCAAAGGGGCCAAGACGCGTATCGTCACCCTGACCCGCGAGCGCATCCGTCTGGAAGATCGCGCGGTGAAGATGTCGGTGAAAACCGTTGGTAAAGAAAAAGTCGGCGTGCTGGATATCCCGGGCTTTTACGTTGGCCTGACCGATGACGTGAAGGTGCAGCTGCAGAAGCTGGAAAAACAGAACGTCAGTAGCATCGTTATCGATCTGCGCAGCAACGGCGGCGGGGCGCTGACCGAAGCGGTATCGCTGTCGGGGCTGTTTATTCCGTCCGGCCCGGTGGTGCAGGTGCGGGATAACAATGGCAAGGTGCGCGAAGACAGCGATAACGATGGCGTAGTCTATTACAAAGGGCCGCTGGTGGTGCTGGTTGACCGCTTTAGCGCCTCGGCGTCTGAGATCTTTGCCGCCGCAATGCAGGATTATGGCCGCGCGCTGATCGTTGGCGAGCCGACCTTCGGCAAAGGTACCGTACAGCAGTATCGCTCGTTGAATCGTATCTACGATCAGATGCTGCGTCCGGACTGGCCGGCGTTAGGTTCCGTGCAGTACACTATCCAGAAGTTCTACCGCATTAACGGCGGCAGTACTCAGCGCAAAGGCGTTACGCCGGATATCATGATGCCAACCGGCAATGAAGATCGCGAAACCGGCGAGCAGTATGAAGACAACGCGCTGCCGTGGGATAGCATCAACGCGGCCACCTACGTGAAGTCCGGGGATCTGACCCCATTTGGACCGGAACTGCTCAAGCGCCACGACGAGCGTATTGCCCAGGATCCTGAGTTCCAGTACATCATGAAGGATATTGCCCGTTATAACGCGATGAAGGACAAACGTAACATCGTCTCTCTGAACTACGCTCAGCGTGAAAAAGAGAACGAAGAGGATGATGCGATTCGTCTGGCGCGGATTAACGATCGCCTGAAACGCGAAGGCAAACCGCCGCTGAAAAAACTGGACGATTTGCCGAAGGATTACCAGGAGCCGGATCCGTATCTTGATGAGACGGTCCATATCGCGGTAGACCTCGCCCATCTCGAAAAAGCGCGTCCGGCGGTGGAACCGCCGGCCAGCCAATAAGTCGCCAACGGGCACCCTGAGAGGTGCCCGTTTTTTTTATGCCCTTTGTCATCGCCATTCAGCTCATCTAACAAAATGTCAACCTGCTCTGCCGCTGTCAGCAAGATGCTACAAAATGTAAAGTTGTGTTTTTATCGTGACTTAGCGGGGGCTGATGGTTGAAAATTGCAGCCTGACCCATACGATGTGGGTAATCGCATAGTGCGTTTTGTTAAATTGAGGTAAAAAGAAAATTATGATGCGAATCGCGCTTTTCCTGCTGACGAACCTGGCAGTGATGGTCGTGTTCGGGCTGGTGTTAAGCCTCACGGGGATCCAATCCAGCAGCATGACCGGTCTGTTGATTATGGCCCTGCTGTTCGGCTTCGGTGGTTCTATCGTTTCGCTGATGATGTCGAAATGGATGGCGCTGAAGTCTGTGGGTGGGGAAGTGATCGAGCAGCCGCGCAACGAAACGGAACGCTGGCTGATGAACACCGTTGCGCAGCAGGCGCAGCAGGCGGGCATTGCCATGCCGCAGGTGGCTATCTATCACGCCCCTGACATCAACGCCTTCGCTACCGGTGCGCGTCGCGACGCCTCGCTGGTCGCTGTCAGTACCGGGCTGTTGCAAAACATGAGCCGTGATGAAGCGGAAGCGGTCATCGCCCATGAAATCAGCCACATCGCCAATGGCGATATGGTCACCATGACTCTGATTCAGGGGGTGGTGAACACCTTCGTTATCTTTATCTCCCGCGTTATCGCGCAGATTGCGGCCGGCTTCCTCGGCGGCAACCGGGAAGATGAAGGCGAGAGCAGCAATGGTAATCCGCTGATCTACTTCGCCGTCGCCACGGTGCTGGAGCTGGTGTTCGGTATTCTGGCCAGCATTATCACCATGTGGTTCTCTCGTTATCGCGAATTCCATGCTGATGCCGGCTCGGCGCGTCTGGTGGGCCGCGAGAAGATGATTGCCGCCCTGCAGCGCCTGAAAACCAGCTATGAGCCGCAGGAAGCCAGCAGCATGATGGCGTTCTGCATCAACGGTAAAGCGAAGTCCATGAGCGAGCTGTTTATGACCCACCCGCCGCTGGACAAGCGTATTGAAGCGCTGCGTAGCGGAGAATATCTGAAATAGTCCGTCAATCTGACGCTGAAAATAAAAATCCGCAGCCCGAAGGCTGCGGATTTTTTTTGTCCTTAATCGTCAGGCTGCGCGCGGCTGAGTGACGCGCAGACCGCTAATCAGCGCAGCGACGGTCGCCAGGATGCCGGCCAGCAGCAGGGCGGTGTGGGTGCCGCTGTTGCCGAGCAGGTTGAATAAAAGGGCCACCAGCGCGGCGCCGGTGCTCTGGCCGAGCAGGCGAGCGGTACCCAGCATGCCGCTGGCGCCGCCGCTGCGATGGCTCGGGGCCGAGGCGACAATGGTGTGGTTGTTTGGCGACTGGAACAGCCCGAAGCCGGCGCCGCACAGCGCCATACGCCAGATAATATCCAGATCGCTGGGCGACGCCGGAAGCAGCGCCAGGCCGAACAGGCCGCAGGCCATAACCAGCAGCCCAATGGCCCCCAGCAACCCCGCATGGCATTTTTCAATTAAATAACCGGCCAGCGGCGCCATCACCATCGTTGCCAGCGGCCACGGCGTCAGCAGCAGGCCGGTCTCCACTTCGCTGCGCCCGATCATTGTTTGCAGGAAGAAGGGCAGAGAGACCATCGCCAGCATCTGCGCGCAGAAAGAGCAGATGGAGGTGCAGATAGAGAGGGAGAAGAGCGGGATGCGCAGCAGATCGACCGGCAGCAGCGGGACGGGCTTCGTGAGCTGACGGCGAACGAAGAAAAAGCCCACCACCAGCATAGCGGCGACCTCCGCCAGCACCAGCTGAGTGGACTGGCCCTGGGCGAAACCGCTCAGGGCGGTGATCAACAGCCCGAAGGTCAGCGCGTTCATGATGGCGCTCGGCAAATCGAAGCGGACGATTTTGCTGCGCGCGCTGTTGGGCGGCAGAAAGCGCATCGCCAGGAGTAAGGCGACGATGCCGAGAGGCACGTTAATTAAAAACAGCCATTGCCATGAGGCGAGGGAGAGGATCGCAGCGGCGATCGTCGGGCCTGCTGCTGAAGAGACGGCGACGACAAAGGAGTTGATACCCATGCCGCGACCGAGAAAGCGTTGCGGATAAATCAGGCGGATCAAGGCGGTGTTAACGCTCATCAGCGCGGCGCCGCCCAGCCCCTGGGCGACGCGAGCGAAAGTCAGCATTTCGAGGCTGCGCGAGAGGGCGCAGGCTAGTGAGGTAAAGATAAACACCACCAGGCCTATCTTATAGATACGGCGATAGCCGACCATGTCGCCGAGGAAAGAGAGCGGCAGCAGGGCGATAACAATGGCAATTTGGTAGGCGTTAACGATCCAGATTGAAGCCGCCGGCGAGGCGTTAAGATCGCTGGCGATGGTCGGCAGCGCGACGTTGGCGATGGCCCCGTCGAGCACGGCCATGGTCAGCCCAAGCACAATGGTCAGAATGGCGCCATAGCGCTGCGGCAGCGGCACGCCATCGGAAGAGTTTTTATCCATGGTGAAAATGAGTCTTAAATGAAACGGTTTTTTGAATGATGAGTTTAGCATTGATTATTCCGCCGTATGTCGCAGATTTGTAACGAAGTGGCAGAAGAATGATTGCGGCGCAGAGGCGGCGAATTTATAATAAAAACCGGTTCTAAATTTTATAAAACAGTTACGACGAGGTGATAAATGGCAGGTGCAGATTTGGATAAACAGCCAGATTCTGTCTCTTCGGTATTGAAGGTTTTCGGCATCCTGCAGGCGCTGGGTGAAGAGCGTGAAATTGGCATTACCGAACTGTCCCAGCGCGTCATGATGTCGAAAAGCACCGTTTATCGCTTTTTACAGACCATGAAATCACTGGGCTATGTGGCGCAGGAGGGAGAGTCTGAGAAATACTCCCTCACGCTCAAACTGTTCGAGCTGGGGGCGCGCGCGCTGCAGAACGTCGACCTGGTGCGCAGCGCTGATATTCAGATGCGGGAACTC
The DNA here is from genome assembly GCF_021869705.1 of Klebsiella sp. PCX. Lineage (NCBI taxonomy): Bacteria > Pseudomonadati > Pseudomonadota > Gammaproteobacteria > Enterobacterales > Enterobacteriaceae > Klebsiella > Klebsiella sp. PCX. The sequence continues at coordinate 3,201,779 of NZ_CP091527.1, read as the reverse complement.
TCCCGACTGACGAAAGAGACGATCCATCTCGGCGCGCTGGATGAAGACAGTATTGTTTACATTCACAAGATTGATTCGATGTATAACCTGCGGATGTACTCTCGTATCGGCCGTCGCAATCCGTTGTACAGCACCGCGATTGGCAAGGTACTGCTGGCGTGGCGCGATCGCAGCGAAGTGGAGCAGATCCTTGACGGCGTGGAGTATAAACGCAGCACCGAGCGGACCATCACCAGTACCGCTGAGTTGCTGAAGGTGCTGGATGGCGTTCGCGAGCAGGGATACGGCGAAGATAACGAAGAGCAGGAAGAGGGGCTGCGCTGCATTGGGGTACCGGTATTCGACCGTTTCGGCGTAGTCATCGCCGGGTTGAGCATCTCTTTCCCGACCTTACGGTTCTCTGAAGAACGTTTGCATGAATATGTGGCGATGCTGCACCAGGCGGCGCGCAAGATTTCTGAACAGATGGGCTACAACGACTACCCCTTCTGACCGCGCTGAAGCATTCGGCGACCGCGGCGCTATCGTCGCGGTCGCCGGTTCGATCTTAGCCGTTATCTACGACGGTTGCGCTTTTACGCAGCAGCGGGCAGCTGCTGACGCCGATCACGCCGCTATCGGAATGCACATAAAGTGCGGTACTGACCCCACGGGCGGTGAGATATTGACACTTCAGGCCCAGGCCGCCGACGTTTTCTTCACTGTGGAATAATACCCCGTAGCCGCTTAATAATACGCCAATCCATAAGATAGCCACGACCACAATAGTACGAATGATTAATCGCATTAATGCCTCATTATTTGTATGATCCTTGCCGTGATTTTGACACGAACACGTTTTGAAACAAGTCGATGATTCCTAAACTTGCCTTTCGTATTACAGTTAGCCGCGGTTTAAGAAGGCCGTGTTATCCTGGCGACATAAAGTACTGATGCGGAGAGTGGAGTGAAAAAATTACGGTGGGTTTTACTGATAGTCATCATAGCAGGCTGCCTGTTGCTGTGGACTCAGATGCTTAACGTAATGTGCGACCAGGATGTTCAGTTTTTCAGCGGCATTTGCACTATCAATAAATTTATCCCGTGGTAAGACATTTTTCTGACGACTGATTTCCTTCTGCGCCGCGGGTGGTAGAATGAACGCCTTCTCTTTGAGGTGGTGAAATGAGTGAGTTACTAAATCCTGGGATCTTAAATCTGGCATCGCTGGCCGTGTCTGTGGCGCTGCTGCTTGTCGGTCTGTTGTTATGGTTCTTCGTCAACCGCGCCAGCTCGCGGGCGAATGAGCAGATAGAACTGCTGCAGGCTCTGCTGGATCAGCAAAAGCGGCAGAATGCGCTGCTACGTCGCTTGTGCGAAGCCAGTGCGCCGGAAAAAGAGGACGTGGTCGAGCCGACCGTCGCCGGTAAGGCGAAAGGGGAGGATGAGTTTATCCGCCTGGTGGCAGAGCGCTAAGTACCTCGACAGGTGTGCATCATATGATGCGCACCTGCATGATAGCGGTCGGTAATATCTTATTCTTATTCCATTATTCCTTTCTCAATGCACTATCCTCTTTTATACACGCTGTAAATAAAGTGATCCCCGCCGCGTTTATTGTCGGATAACGTGACGCTGTCATCTTTTTTTCATTATTAAGGTGCAGAATTAGCACTATTTTTAGCGAGACGACTGAAAGGATTTATTATCACTACACTGGCCTGGCTTTAGCGATTTTTCGTCTGGGGTTATAACGAATTTTGCGCATCAATATTCATCACGGCTCGTCAGTCGCCCGTATACTGGCAGTTCGTATACGGACATACCTGGACGAAGCGAAGTTGTTGAGCTATGGTAAAAAAGTTGCAGTTACAAGGCAGCGCTCCGGCGTTATTGATAAACGCCATAGCGCCTTGCCAGGGGCGGCAAAGACGCATAAATGTGCAGGCGATCAAAGGATTACCTTATAATTTGTGCGAACGATCGAGACACGTTTAAAAATGGCTTGCCATTATTTACGTAGTGTGTGATAACACCTTTCGGGTTAAACGAGGTACAGTTCTGTTTATGTGTGGCATTTTCAGTAAAGAAGTCCTGAGTAAACACGTTGTCGTTGAATACCGCTTCTCTGCCGAACCTTAAATTAGTGCCTCATGCAGTTATGTGTCAGTTTTATCTATGTAAACGCCAGCAGGCGAAGAAAACAGTCTAAGGAATTTTGCAAATGGCAAAGATTAAAGGTCAAGTTAAGTGGTTCAACGAGTCTAAAGGTTTTGGTTTCATTACTCCGGCTGATGGCAGCAAAGACGTGTTCGTACACTTCTCCGCTATCCAGGGTAACGGCTTCAAAACTCTGGCTGAAGGCCAGAACGTTGAGTTCGAAATTCAGGACGGCCAGAAAGGTCCGGCTGCAGTTAACGTAACTGCTATCTGATACAAGACCACTCTTCTTGTATAAAAGCCTCGCCTGTGCGGGGCTTTTGCGTTTTTATTGCAAAGCATGTCATTTTTCCCTCTCTCGTCGCGTCTTGTTGCAAATACTCAACTTTATTAGCATTGTGTAGCAGTCTGTTTTGCTAATTTTCTGTTAAATCAGTTGGTTGCAAAACAATGCCGGAGCTATGGTGCTAAACAAAAAAATGAAGTCCGCCGCCAGCTTTACCCCGATTCGCTTCGGGTTACTCTGTGTGGCCATACTCGGTTGTCTGGGACTGCTATTGGCCCGCGTGGGCTGGCTGCAGATTGTTTCCCCCGATAATCTGGTAAAACAAGAGGATATGCGTTCTCTGCGCGAAGAGCCCGTTGCGGTTGAGCGGGGGATGATCACCGACCGGGAAGGACGACCGCTGGCGGTGAGCGTTCCGGTTAGCGCGATCTGGATCGATCCGCAGACCACCATGGAGAAAGGCGGCGTCGGCTACGGGCCCCGCTGGCAGGCGATGGCCGAAGCGCTGCATCTCAACCTCGGGGAACTGGCCCAGCGGGTACAGAGCCATCCTCACGCCCGCTTTCTCTATCTGGCGCGGCAGATCAATCCCGAGCAGGCGGAGTGGATTGATAAACTGCATCTGCCTGGCGTCTACCTGCGTGATGAATCGCGGCGTTTCTATCCGGCAGGCCACGTGGCTGCCAATCTGCTGGGCTTTACCAATGTCGATAATCAGGGCATCGAAGGGGTGGAGAAAAGCTTCAACGCCCAGTTGACCGGTAAACCCGGGCGACGTCTGGTGCGTAAAGATAAACATGGCAATGTGATTGAGAATATTACCGAAGTACCGCCGGTGCCGGCGCATAATCTGCAGTTGAGTATCGATGAGCGCCTGCAGACGGTAACGGAAGATGCCCTCGACAACGCTGTTCGCTGGAATAAAGCCGAGTCAGGGGCAGCGGTGCTGATCAAAATCGATACCGGCGAGATCCTGGCGATGGCCAGCTATCCCGACTTCAATCCAAACAATCGTGATGCCGCAACGCTGGATGATTTTCGCAATCGGGCCATCAGCGATACCTTCGAGCCGGGGTCGACCGTCAAACCGCTGGTGATCATGACCGCGCTGCAGCAGGGGATTGTCCAGCCGGACAGCGTTGTGGACACCCATCCGTTTGTCCTTGACGGCCACCGTATCCGCGATGTCGGCTATTATCCGGAGCTGAGCCTGACCGGGATCCTGCAGAAATCCAGCGATACCGGTGTGTCGCATCTCTCGCTGGCCATGCCGGTGCAGCATCTGATTGACACCTATACGGCTTTCGGTTTCGGCGAGCCGACGGGGCTGGGGTTGACCGGGGAAAGCGCCGGGCTGATGCCGCATCGTCGCTACTGGGGGCAACTGGATCGCGCCACCTTCGCTTTCGGCTATGGTTTGATGGTGACCCCGCTCCAGCTGGCGCACGTTTATGCCACCATCGGCGGCTTCGGCATTGAACGACCGTTGTCGATCACCCGCATCGACCCGCCAGTGATTGGCACGCGCGTAATGCCGGAGAATATTGTCCACAGCGTGGAGCATATGATGGAGAGCGTGGCGCTCCCGGGCGGAGGCGGCACCAAGGCGGCGGTGCGCGACTACCGGGTGGCGGTAAAAACGGGGACGGCGAAGAAGATCGGTCCGGACGGCAAATATATTGATAAATATGTGGCCTATACCGCCGGCGTGGCGCCCGCCAGCCGTCCGCAGTTCGCGCTGGTGGTAGTGATGAACGATCCGAGCAATGGCTCGTATTACGGCGGGGCCGTTTCCGCCCCGGTATTCAGCCAGATTATGGGCGACGTCCTGCGGCTGGAGAACGTCATGCCGGACGGTATGCCGCAAGGCGCGGAGAATCTGATCGTCATGCACGACAGCCACCCGCTGGCACCGGCGCTGTAACAGTGGTCTGCAAGGGCGAATAGCGCTACACTTTCGCCCTTTCAGCGACACCGGAGCCGTCATGTCATACAGTTGCCCCCTTTGCCACGCGCCGCTCAGCCGTAGCGACAACCACTATTCCTGCCCGCAGCGGCACCAGTTCGATCTGGCGAAAGAGGGGTACGTCAATCTGCTACCGGTGCAGTTCAAACGGTCGCGCGATCCCGGCGACAGCGCTGAGATGATGCAGGCCCGTCGGGCGTTCCTCGACGCCGGGCATTATCAGCCGCTGCGGGACGCTATCGCTGAGCGATTGCGGCACGCTGCCCCTCAGGCGTTACTGGATATCGGCTGTGGCGAAGGATATTACACCCACGCGTTTGCCGCCATCGCCAGCCGCAGCTGGGGGCTGGACGTATCGAAGCCGGCAATCCGCGCGGCGGCAAAACGCTATCCGCAGGTGAGTTTTTGCGTCGCCTCCAGCCAGCGTCTGCCGTTCTCCGATAACAGCTTCGATGCGGTAGTGCGCATTTACGCCCCCTGCAACGCCGGTGAGCTGGCGCGAGTGGTGCGGCCTGGCGGGTGGGTGATCACCGCCACGCCGGGACCCCGCCATTTGCTGGAGCTGAAAGGGCTGATTTACGATGAGATCCGCCTGCATGAGCTGAAGACGGAAGCGATGCCGGGGTTCCGCCTGGATGCGCAGCAGCAGCTGGCTTATCCGATGACCCTGACGGGCAGTGAAGCGCAGGCCCTGCTGCAGATGACGCCTTTCGCGTGGCGGGCCAACGCCGACGTGCATGACGCGCTGCGTCAGCAGGCAACCTTTGGCTGTCAGACCGATTTTATGATCCATTGCTGGCAGCGCGAGGAGTAAAGCTTAACCGGCGAAATGGCTCCAGAGGATTTCGCTGCCGATGCCAATCAGCACGATACCGCCGAGAATTTCGGCCCGTTTGCCCAGCAGCGGGCCGATAAAGCGACCTACCATGATCCCCAGCGTCGACATGATAAAGGTGGCGCAGCCGATCGCCAGCGCGGTGGTGACAATGCTGACCTGCAGGAAGGCCAGGCCGACGCCGACCGCCATGGCGTCAAGGCTGGTGGCGAAGGCGGTGGTGACCAGCAGCCAGAAGCCATGCCGGCGAGGCGCCTCGCACGCCTCGTCGCTGTCGCCGCGAAACCCCTCGATGATCATCCGCCCGCCGAGAAACACCAGCAGAATAAAGGCAATCCAGTGGTTCCATTCGAGAACAAACTGGCTGGCCAGCATGCCCAGTCCCCAGCCGACCAGCGGCGTCAGGGTTTCAATAGCGCCAAAAATCAGCCCGGTGCGCACTGCTTCTGAGAATTTGGGTTTGTGCAGGGTGGCGCCTTTGCCAATAGAGGCCGCGAAGGCGTCCATAGACATGCCGAAAGCGAGAAGAAGGGTTGCGGATAAATTCATGTGCCTGTCCTGACCGGGGATAATCCATATGACACATCGCTGCCCCCAGTAAATATACGCGGAGCCGCTCAATGGCTGAGCAATACGTACAGCAGTGATGTATCTATGGTCTCGCCTGATTGAATCACTTCAACCCGTACGTGCCACGTTTTGCAACGAGTATGTTGACACGTACATTTCCTGGCGGGCAGGAAATCGGCTACTCCCCAACGACGGGCGCAACCTTAACATATTTTTAGAATATAAAACAATAACAGAAGAGGGCTATTTTAATAACCAAATGATAACGATTTTCATTTGAATTTATAAGTAAATAAATAGTTAATGAAAAACAGAAGAGCAGGTGGGGAAATATAGCCATGGCTATATAATCCCCCAGACGAAATCGGAAAAAACATAGCGCTGGCTATATTTATAACTCATTGAGTTGAAACAAGAAGTTTGTATATCTTCTCCAGATCGTCGATATTTCGTACGCGAATCAGCAGCCGCCGTTGCTCTAATTGCATCACCAGCACGCCGTCTTCGGATAAATTCATCTCTTTAATTCGCTGATATTCTATCCACACGTTGGCGAAGAAAAAGCCGCGCGGTTTGAAAATGATTTTCGGCGTACGGATCCAGAATAAATAGAGTCCCATCAGCGCCAGCGCAGACAATAGCCAGGTGGTGATTGGGGTGCCGTGCTGGGTGATGTTGTTATAGATTAGAATGGCGATGAGGCCGACAAAGATCAGGCCGTCAACGCGGCTGCGGCGAAGCAGGGGAATGGCCAGCAGCACCGGGCCGTTGCGCCTCGGCATAATAAACTGGTCATACACCGCGTAGGCCAGTAGCGCAAGGATGAACAGGATGATCACCAGGTCCGTGAATGTCATTGCTTTGCGTTCCTCCTGATAAAAAAAAGCCGGGGGCTAGCCCCCGGCGTACAACCTGGAAATTACAGACCCAGCAGGCCGACAGCGTAGCCTGCGATACCGATGACGAAGAAGCCAACGATGATCCACAGCGGGTTAACTTTCTTACGCAGCAGCCACATACAGGCGAAGGTCAGCAGCAGCGGTACCAGGCCCGGCATCAGCTGGTCGAGGATCGTCTGCACCGTGGTGACATGAACCTGTCCGTCAGAGCCGGTGATTTTTGACACCACCATCGGAATATTCACGTGCGTCCACTTGTTAACCAGCGCCCCCATGACAAACAGGCCGAGGATTGACGCCCCCTCAGTCAGTTTCTGCAGGAAGCCGCCGCCCATATCTTTAACGATGTCCACGCCTTTGCGGTAACCATAGGCGACGCCATAGTAGCGGGTCAGCAGACGCACTGCGTTGAACAGGATAAAGAACAGCAGAGGACCGAGCAGGCTACCGCTCATCGCGATCCCAGCGCCTAAGGCCGCGAACACCGGACGCACAGTGCCCCAGAAGATCGGGTCGCCGACGCCGGCCAGCGGTCCCATCAGACCGACTTTGATGCCGTTGATAGCGCCATCGTCAATCTCTGCGCCATTGGCGCGCTGCTCTTCCATCGCCAGCGTTACGCCCAGTACCGGAGCGGCAACGTAAGGATGGGTATTGAAGAACTCAAGGTGACGCTTAATCGCCTGCTTACGCGCATCGTTATTCTCCGGGTACAGACGACGAATCGCCGGAACCATAGAGAAGCAGAAGCCCAGCGCCTGCATACGTTCGAAGTTCCATGAACCCTGGAACAGGTTAGAACGAATGAACACGCCACGAATATCACTCTGAGTGAGTTTTTTCTCGGTGGTATTTTTAGTCATATCAACCATTTCGCTCACCTGTTAGTCCAGTTCGTTATCGAGATCGTTGTTACCAGCCGCCTGAGCCGGGGCACCGGCGACGCGGTTATATTTCGGGCTCAGCTGGATGTAGAGGATTGCCATGACCGCGCCAATCACGCCCAGGGCCACCAGGTTGAAGTTGGTGAAGGCGGCGGTGACGAAGCCGAGGTAGAAGAACGGCATCAGGTAGCCCGCGCGCATCATATTGATGACCATCGCGTAACCAACCACCACGATCATGCCGCCGGCAATGTTCAGGCCGCTGGTGACCACTTCAGGGATTGCGTTCAGCAGGCCCTGGACTTCGCTGGTACCGACGGAAATGGCCACGATGACGGCCGGGATAGCGATACGCATCGCTTGCAGGAACAGGGACGAGACGTGCAGCCACGATAGGGCGGTCAGGTTGCCATTCTCCGCCGCTTTATCCGCCGCGTGCTGGAAGGCTACGGTGATAGTACGCACGATGATGGTCAGCACCTGGCCTGCAGCCGCCAGCGGGATAGCCAGCGCGATGCCGGCGCCGATGCTCTGATGGCCGGCAATAACCAGAACGGTGGAAATAATGGACGCCAGCGCGGCATCAGGGGCAACCGCCGCACCGATGTTCATCCAGCCCAGGGCGATCATTTCCAGCGTACCGCCGATAATAATACCGGTTTTCATATCGCCGAGAACGGCGCCGATCAGCGTACAGGCGACCAGAGGACGGTGGAACTGAAATTCATCAAGCACCGACTCCATACCCGCAATACACGCGACGATGAACACCAGCACAATCTGAAGAAGGGTAATCTCCATTGTACTTCTCCTGTTGATTAAGTCTTAAAGTGAAAACTGGGGCGCGATCGTCCGGGTTATTTATCGACCTTGGCGATCAGATCCATCATTTTCAGTTTCGGGTCGGTGGACACTTTACGTGCCTCCAGCTCGATACCGCGTGCGTTCAGCTTGTTAAACGCCTCAATATCTTTGGCATCGACCGAAATCGCGTTGTTAACCTGGGTTTTGCCCTGGCGGAACGCCATACCGCCGATGTTGACGCTGGTGATTTTCACGCCGCCCTCGACGACGCGCTCAACGTCGGTCGGGTTAGTAAACAGCAGCATGACGCGCTGTCCGGCGTACATCGGGTTGTTGTAGACGCGGATCATTTTGGCGACGTCCACCACGTGGGCGGTGACGCCCGGCGGCGCAACCTGGGTCAACAGGGTTTTGCGCACGGTATCCGCGGCGACTTCGTCGCTGACGACGATGATGCGGGTGACGTTGGTCTCTTTGGTCCAACGGGTGGCGACCTGACCATGGATCAGGCGATCGTCGATACGCGCGAGGCCAATCACCATGTAGTCATTCGGGCCCATCGGTTTGGCCGGTGCGGCGGCTTTTGGCGCCGCGGCTGGAGCGGGCGCAGGGGCCGCTTTTTCCACCGGTTTGGCCTTCAGCGCTTTCACGCCTTCGCTGCCGGTCTCTACCGCTAAGGCGACCAGCTCATCAAAGGAAGGATCGTCATCGCGGGCCATGAAGGTTTCCACCAGCATCGGGATGTTGACGCCGGCGATAACTTCGTAGTGCTCTTTATCGACGACAATGCGGCTCGCAGCGTTGAACGGGCTGCCTCCCCATGTATCGACGAGAAACAGCACGCCTTTACTGGTATCCAGTTTTGCCAACTGGGCATTGTATTTCTCGATCAGCGTTTCGGCGTTTTCACCCGGAACGAAATCGATCCAGCCAACGTTTTCCTGCTCGCCCAACAGCATCTCTGCTGTTTTCAGCAGCTGTTCTGCAGCCCAACCATGTGTGCCTATTACAATAGCAATCGTCACTTGCTACCTCCTTTATTATCGTGAATGCATCATCTGCTTTGATACATCCTGAATCACTCTTGAGGACAAAATCGATTCAGTTAGGGTGTAAGATAGAAAATAGTTACTACCGCGAATTATTTTAGACAGTGAAAAAATAATTAATGTGATGAAGATCCGTTAATCAGGCATCGCCTGCTAATAATTTTGCAGCGCAAAAAATAGCCTTAGTTATTGCAAATTCAGGTAAATCTTTTCCAATTTCGCTCTATATTTTGCTATGTTTAACTTCCGTTTAATTACTCAGGAGTATAGGGCATAGCCCGCAGTATGGACCGTCATCGACGTCTTTTCACTTTCTGGCACCTGGTTGCCACCTCCACGCATCACGCTTATCTTTCAGCATCTATTGTCGCGTCCGTGCATGACATGGCGATGACTGACCTTGCCGCTAACCGGAGTCGCACATGGAATTGTTAATGGATCCCTCAATCTGGGCCGGCCTGTTGACGCTTATCGTTCTGGAAATTGTGCTCGGTATTGATAACCTGGTGTTTATTGCCATCCTGGCGGACAAACTGCCGCCGAAGCAGCGTGATAAAGCGCGACTGATCGGCCTGTCGCTGGCGCTGGTGATGCGCCTGGGGCTGCTGTCGGTGATCTCCTGGATGGTGACGCTGACGAAGCCGCTGATTACTATCGCCGATTTCTCCTTTTCCGGGCGTGACCTCATCATGCTGCTTGGCGGGATCTTCTTGCTGTTCAAGGCGACAACTGAGCTGCATGAACGGCTGGAAAACCGCCAGCACGATGCCGGTCACGGGAAAGGCTATGCCAGTTTCTGGGTGGTGGTACTGCAGATCGTAGTGCTGGATGCCGTCTTCTCACTGGACGCGGTGATCACCGCGGTCGGGATGGTGAACCATCTGCCGGTGATGATGGCAGCGGTCGTGATCGCGATGATCATGATGCTGCTGGCCTCCAAGCCGTTGACGCGCTTTGTCAACCAGCACCCGACGGTGGTGGTGCTCTGTCTGAGCTTCCTGTTGATGATCGGCCTGAGTCTGGTGGCGGAAGGGTTTGGCTTCCATATTCCGAAAGGGTACCTTTACGCGGCGATCGGTTTCTCGATCATCATTGAGTTCTTTAACCAGGTGGCGCGCCGCAACTTTGTACGTCACCAGTCGACGTTGCCGCTGCGCGCCCGTACCGCGGATGCGATCTTGCGTCTGATGGGCGGCCGTAATAAACAGGCCTCCGTCAACCACGACGCTGACAGCCCGGCGGCGGTGCCGGTACCGGAAGGCGCCTTTGCGGAAGAAGAGCGCTACATGATTAACGGCGTGCTGACCCTGGCTCAGCGCTCTCTGCGCAGCATCATGACGCCGCGCGGGGAAATCAGCTGGGTCGACGCCGAGCAGAGTGAAGATGAAATTCGCCGTCAGCTGCTTTCGTCGCCGCACAGTCTGTTCCCGGTCTGCCGCGGAGAACTGGATGAAATCATTGGTATCGTGCGGGCGAAGGAGATGCTGGTGGCTCTGGAGTCGGGCGAAAACGTCGCGGCGCTGGCCTCCGCCTCCCCGGCGATTGTGGTACCTGAAACGCTGGATCCGATCAATCTGCTCGGCGTCCTGCGCCGCGCCCGCGGCAGTTTCGTCATCGTGACCAATGAATTTGGCGTGGTGCAGGGATTGGTGACCCCGCTGGACGTTCTGGAAGCGATCGCCGGAGAATTCCCGGACGCCGATGAGACGCCGGAGATCGTTATCGATGGCGACGGCTGGCTTATTAAGGGGTCGACCGACCTGCATGCGTTGCAGCAGGCGCTGGGGCTGGATCCGCTGATCAATGACGATGAGGATATTGCTACGGTTGCCGGTCTGGTGATCTCCGCCAATGGCCATATCCCGCGCATTGGCGACGTGGTGTCATTGCCGCCGCTGCATTTCACCGTGGTGGAAGCGAATGACTACCGGGTCGATCTGGTTCGCGCGGTGGTCACCCGTCCGCCGAGTGACGAAGAAGAGTAATCGTCCTGCGCGCCGGTCCCCGTGGGGGCCGGCGAGTTATTCTGTTGCCTCTCGACTGGCCAGCCACGCCGGGAATGCCTCCACCGGCATCGGCCGGGCATAATAAAACCCCTGTAGCACATCGACACCGTGGTCTCTGAGGTAGCTTTCCTGTTCCTGCGTCTCCACCCCTTCGGCAACGGTAATAATATTCAGCCGGTTGGCGAGGGCGATAATGATATCGGTCACCGTGGCATTGACGCTGTCTATCCCCACCGAGCTGGTAAACGAACGGTCAATCTTCAGCACGTCCGGGCGCAGTGTTTCCAGCCACGACAGGGAGCTGTTGCCGGTGCCAAAGTCATCGATCGCCAGCTGGACGCCTTTCTGGTGCAGATCTTCGGCCATGTGCTGGTCGCCATCCTGCAGGACATCGCGTTCGGTCAGCTCGACCACCAGCTGCTGTACCGGGTTCATGCTGAACCAGTAATTATGCAGGTCATGCAGCAGTAAGCCGTTGGCAAAGTGGCGGGCAGCGACGTTAATCGCGATATGAAACTGGCGGTCGCGGGGAAAAGCATCCAGACGGCGGGCGGTTTCGGCAATCACATAGCGGGTGAGGGGGATGATCAGATTGTCCCCTTCGGCGATGGGAATAAACACCTCCGGCGAAATCGCACCGCGGCGAGGGTTGTTCCAGCGCAGCAGGATCTCCACCCCGCAGCAGCGGCCGCTGCGCGCATCCTGCAGCGGCTGGCACCAGAGGGCAAACTCCCGGGCGGAAATACCGAGGCTTATCTCCCGCGAGAAGCTCATTCTGCCGGCGGTGGCCAGCCAGGCGATGCCGGTCATCAACAGGCTGAAGATCAGCGCCAGCGGCAGCTCGCCGGGCAGCTCCTCAAGCGCAATCGCCGAGGCGCCAGGGCCATTGATATTGACGATAAACGGAAACTCGGTAGAGCGCTGGCGATAAATCACCGTTCCCGGCGGGGTATGCGCTTTCTCGAGAAGCCCATGGCTGCTGCTAAAATAACGATCGCCAACCTGCAGGCTGACGTCGCTTATCAGGGATGATTTTTCGTTGAGAATTAAGGTCCCCAGCAGCTCGATATTGACAATCAGCATCACGCCGTCCACGCCTCTCTCCGAGGCTGGATACCACTGTATCAGCACCGGTGAGCCTTTGAGCAAGGAGCTGTCATTCGAAAAGAGCAGCAGAGGACGGGGTGCAGGAAGCGCAGGCTGCAGGCGATGTAAATCCGCCTGTCGCGGCCCAAAAATACTCGAACAGTAAACGATACCTGACGTCACGAGCGCGACGGAACGAACGGTCTGCAACGAGGCCGCGATTTTACGCAGCGACAGATGGATATCCGGGCAGGGGTGACCCACCAGAGGAAGCAGAGTGGTTCGCTGCGCGCTCAGCGGACGCAGGATGTTATCCAGCGCCGCCACCCGTTGGTTGGCGGCCATGCGAATATAGCCTTCATTTTCGCTACGCTGCGAAATAAATCGGATAGCTAAGGTGGCGCCCAGGGTCACCAGGGCTACCAGCAGGCAGACAATAATGCGTTTGCGACGATAGGCCGTAATGACTTTTTGTGCAGTCTGCATGTGCGACACCCTGTCGACAGGACGAGTGGTTAAGCGTGGCTTATTTAATAGAGCAATTGTAGTGGCAGAATATCGTCAGGTATAGAAAAAAGAAATGCGCCACAGAGGGCGCATCAGGAAGGCAGGGGGCTTTCAGTTCCCCTCGCTTCACGCCTGCGCACCGGGAGGGGGCAGGCGAAAGCCAACACTTTAGTCACACTGAACTTTAATCGCCAGTCCGCCGCGCGAAGTTTCGCGGTACTTGGCGTTCATGTCTTTGCCGGTTTCGTACATGGTCTCGATCACTTTATCGAGCGAGACGCGCGGTTCGCTGGTGCGGCGCATTGCCATCCGCGCGGCGTTGATCGCTTTCACGGAGGCGATGGCGTTACGTTCAATGCACGGCACCTGTACCTGGCCGGCGACCGGGTCGCAGGTCAGTCCGAGGTTGTGTTCCATGCCGATCTCCGCCGCCACGCAGACCTGTTCCGGGCTGGCGCCGAGCAGTTCGGCCAGACCCGCCGCCGCCATCGAGCAGGCGACGCCCACTTCGCCCTGACAGCCGACTTCGGCGCCGGAAATGGAGGCATTCATCTTGTACAGCGCGCCAATCGCACCGCAGGCCATAAAGTAGCGGATATAGATCTCCGGGCTGACGGATTCGATAAAGTGATCGTAATAAGCGAGTACCGCCGGAACGATGCCGCAGGCGCCGTTGGTCGGCGCGGTCACCACGCGACCGCCGGCGGCGTTCTCTTCATTGACCGCCAGCGCGAACATGTTGACCCAGTCAACGACGTTCATCGGATCGCTGGAGAGCTTATCGCTGGCCACCAGCAGACGACGCAGCGCCGAAGCGCGACGCGGTACGCGCAGCGGGCCAGGCAGCACGCCTTCGGTGTTCATGCCGCGGTCGATACAGGCGCGCATGGTCTGCCAGACATTAGCGAAATAGTCCTCGATCTCTTTTTTGCTGTGCAGCGCCAGCTCGTTCTGCATCACCATCCCGGAGAGCGACAGGCCGGTCTCCTTGCAGTAGGCCAGCATTTCCTGCGCCGATTTAAACGGGTAGGGCACCTGCAGTTCGTTGGCGTTCTCTTTGCCGAAGTGCTCTTCATCGACGATAAAGCCGCCGCCAATCGAGTAATAGGTCTTGCAGTAGATCTCTTTCTCGCCGGCCCAGGCATGAATGGTCATGCCGTTTTCGTGCAGCGGCAGATTGTCGCTGCGAAAACGCATGCCGTCATCCGCCGGGAAGTCGACTTCGTGCTGACCGTTGGCCAGCAGCAGACGGCCGCGTGTCTCGACGTCACGGATAAATGCCGGTATCGCGTCTATATCGACCGTATCGGGCTGATTGCCCGCCAGTCCCATGATAATGGCGATGTCCGTATGGTGGCCTTTGCCGGTTAATGACAGCGAACCGTAGACGTCAACCGCCACGCGGGTCACTGCATTAAGCAATCCTTTTTCGACCAGGTCATCGACGAACTGTTTACCGGCCTTCATCGGGCCAACAGTGTGGGAAGATGAGGGACCAATCCCCACCTTGAACATGTCGAATAGACTAATCACGATAATACTCCTGACAGGGTTACCGCGGGTGCGGTAACGATGTAATAACTGCGCATAGTGTAAGAGGGAAGCGCCCTGTCAGTTCAACTATTCACATGAATTAAACTAATGGATAACCGCGATTTTACTAATAGTGAGAGCGCCCTCTCATAATCAGTATAGCTAAGGGCGCGCGCCTATCTGCAGCGCCAGCTCGCGAATGATCCCGGCGGTCATTCCCCAGACAAAATAATGCTGGTACCAGGAGAGCCAGACGCGGTGGTCGTTGCCCCGGCGGTGGATATCGAGCGGATGGTAGCGCCCGAGGCGCAGGGCTTCGGCGAGCGGCATTTCAAAAACCGCGGAGACCTCGTCCTGGCTGGCGTGATAGTGCAGATCCGGCGGAATAATGCCCACCACCGGCGTCACCTGGAAGCCGGTGACACTGTCCACCGGCGGCAGAACGCCAATCACCTCAACCTTCTCTGGCGGGATCGCCACCTCTTCCTGGGCTTCGCGCAGAGCGGCGGCGATAAGCGTCGCATCGGTATTATCTACCGCCCCGCCGGGAAAGGCGACCTGGCCGGCGTGCTTGCGCAGCAACGGCGAACGCTGGGTCAACAGCAGGCCAGGCTGCGGCCGGCGTACGATCGGCACCAGCACCGCCGCCTGCCGCTGGTTTAGCGCCTGTGGCGAAGGCTGTGGACGCAGCAGCTGAAAGCGGGACAGAAAGTCATCCAGATTGAGGGCGCGGTCCGCCATGGTCTAGTTCTCCAGTTGGTGCAGGATACGATTAACTTTATCAAAAGTTTCCTGATATTCTGCGGCTTCCTCACTATCCGCCACAATCCCGCCGCCGGCGGAACAGTACAGTTGCCCCTGCCAGGCCGTTAGGGTGCGAATGGTGATGCTGGTATCCATATTGCCGCAATAGCTCAGATAGCCGATGCTCCCGCACCAGGCGTTACGTCGCTGGGGTTCCAGTTCATCAATAATCTCCATCGCCCGGACCTTCGGCGCGCCGGTGATCGACCCTCCCGGGAAGGCGGCGCGCAGCAGATCGCTGGCGTGCAGCGTCGCCGGCAGGCGGGCGGTGATGGTACTGACCAGATGATGGACCGCCGGGAAGGGCTCCACCACGAACAGCTCGGGGACCCGCACGCTGCCCGGGACGGCGACGCGGCCGATGTCGTTGCGCATCAGGTCGACAATCATTAAATTCTCGGCGCGATCTTTCGGCGAGTTCGCCAGCTTCTCCGCCTGCTGCGCATCCGCCAGCGGCGAATCGAGCCGCGGCAGGGTGCCCTTAATCGGGCGCGTCTGGATTTCCCCCTGGCGGAGCTGAATAAATCGCTCCGGCGACAGGCTTAAAATCGCCCCTTCCGCAAGGCGGATGAAGGCGCTAAAGGGGGCGCGGTTGGCGGCGTTCAACTGGCGGAAAGCCTGCCATTCATTCCCGACGTAGCGGGCCTGAAAACGCTGGGCGAGATTGACCTGATAGCAGTCACCGCTGCGCAGATAGGCCTGCACCTGACGAAATTTCTCGCCGTATTGCTGGCGGCTCATATTTGACTGCCAGGCAGAGGTCAGGGTGAAGGTTTCACCTGGCGCCGGCGTTTGCGCCTCCAGCCACTGCAGACGCTGCTGCGGGTCGTCATAGCTGAGCAGCGACACCTGCTGGCGCTGATGGTCGACGATCAGCGCCCAGTCATAAATCCCCACCGCCAGATCCGGCAGCGCGATATCGGCCTGCGCCACAGTGGGAAGTCGCTCAAAACGGCGGCCCAGATCGTAACCGAACAGCCCCAGCGCGCCGCCAAGAAACGGCAAATCCTCATGGGGCTGCGGCGTGAACGGCTGACGATCCAGCTGCTGCTGGAGTAGTTGCAGCGGATCGTCCGCCGAGACAAAAGTGGTCTCGCCGTCATCGACCCAGGTCTGTTCACCGCGCGTCAGCAGCGTGGCGCGCGGGGCCGCCACCAGGATATCAAAACGGTTATGCGGATGGTCGGCAAAGCCGGAATGTAGCAGCATCGCCCAGGGCAGGGCGCTTAACGGCGTAAAATAGTGTTCGGCGGCATCCGGGCGCCAGGGCAGGGTAATAATCGCGGGGGACAACATCTTTCTCGATCCTGAACGTTACCGTCCCTCTGGCGTAGGCGGGGACGGCGTGAAATAATTACGCCCCACAATGTAGCAGGAGTACAAGATGTTTGCAGGTTTACCTTCGCTGAGCCACGAGCAACAGCAAAAAGCGGTCGAACGTATCCAGGAACTGATGGCCCAGGGGATGAGCAGCGGCCAGGCGATTGCCCTGGTGGCGGAAGAGCTACGCGCGACGCATACCGGCGAACGGATCGTCGCGCGCTTTGAAGATGAAGACGAAGACGAGTAATTACACCGCGGCGATAATTTTGATTTCAACCTTATACTGCGGGTTCATCAGCGTTGCTTCCACCGTGCAGCGCACCGGGGCGTGACCGGCTACCACCCAGGCGTCCCACGCTTTATTCATCGCCGCAAAGTCGCTTTTGTCGGCGAGGAAAATGGTGGCGTCAAGAATGCGCGACTTGTCGCTGCCCTGTTTTTCCAGCACCGCGTCAATCTGCGCCAGGGTGTTGGCGGTCTGCTCGAAGGCATCGGCATCAAGATTCGCCGGCACGCCGGTGTAGTAAAGGGTCTGATTGTGGATCACTACATCTGACCAGCGGGCTTCGGCATCAATACGCGTAATTGTCATTTCTCATTCCTCTCTGAGCATTCCATTTAGCTGCGGCAAGACTGCCATAATGTTCCGCTCGCGTCACTACCCGGACTGGCGAAACGCCGCCCTCCCTGACATAATCACTGTCCAAATAACCAGGGGGCAATGTGATCGACGATTTTGCAGCAGACGGCCAGCTAGCCAAAGCCATACCGGGATTTAAACCGCGCGAGCCGCAGCGCCAGATGGCGGTGGCGGTCAGCGAAGCGATTGAGGCCTCCCGGCCGCTGGTGGTGGAAGCGGGGACCGGAACCGGTAAAACCTACGCTTACCTGGCGCCAGCGCTGCGGGCGAAAAAAAAGGTGATTATCTCCACAGGGTCGAAAGCGCTGCAGGATCAGCTCTACAGCCGCGATCTGCCCACCGTCGCAAAAGCGCTCAAATTCACCGGCAAACTGGCGCTGCTCAAAGGGCGCTCCAACTACCTGTGCCTAGAACGCCTGGAACAGCAGGCGCTGGCGGGCGGCGATCTGCCGGTGCAAACCCTCAGCGACGTGATCCTCCTGCGCTCCTGGTCGAACCAAACTCAGGATGGCGATATCAGCACCTGCGCCAGCGTGGCGGAAGATTCCCAGGCCTGGCCGCTGGTCACCAGTACCAACGATAACTGCCTCGGCAGCGACTGCCCGCTGTATAAAGATTGCTTCGTGGTGAAGGCGCGTAAAAAAGCGATGGACGCCGACGTAGTGGTCGTCAACCATCACCTGTTCCTTGCCGATATGGTGGTCAAAGAGAGCGGCTTTGCCGAACTGATCCCCGAGGCGGAGGTGATGATCTTCGACGAAGCCCATCAGCTGCCGGATATCGCCAGCCAGTACTTTGGCCAGTCGCTCTCCAGCCGCCAGCTGCTGGATCTGGCGAAAGACATCACTATTGCCTATCGCACCGAACTGAAAGACACTCAACAGCTGCAAAAATGCGCCGACCGCCTGGCGCAAAGCGCCCAGGATTTCCGCCTGCAGCTGGGGGACCCTGGCTACCGCGGCAACCTGCGCGAACTGCTGGCGGACAGCCACATTCAGCGGGCGCTGCTGCTGCTCGATGATGCGCTTGAACTGTGTTACGACGTCGCCAAACTCTCGCTGGGGCGCTCGGCGCTGCTCGATGCCGCCTTTGAGCGCGCCACCCTTTATCGCGGGCGCCTGAAGCGGCTGAAAGAGATCAATCAGCCGGGCTACAGTTACTGGTATGAGTGCACTTCGCGCCACTTTACCCTTGCGCTGACGCCGTTGACCGTGGCCGAGAAGTTTAAAGAGGTGATGGCGCAGAAGTCGGGGAGCTGGATCTTTACCTCGGCGACGCTGTCGGTAAACGACGATCTGCACCATTTCACCGCCCGGCTGGGGATCGACGAGGCGCAGACACTGCTGCTGCCGAGCCCCTTTGACTATCAGCATCAGGCGCTGCTCTGCGTGCCGCGTAACCTACCGCTGCCGAACCAGCCCGGCGCGGCGCGCCATCTGGCGGCGATGCTCAAGCCGCTGATCGAGGCTAACGACGGTCGCTGCTTTATGCTGTGCACTTCGCACGCCATGATGCGCGATCTGGCGGAGCAGTTCCGCGCCACCATGACTCTGCCGGTGCTGCTGCAGGGCGAGACCAGTAAAGGCCAGCTTCTGCAGCAGTTCGTCAGCGCCGGCAATGCCCTGCTGGTGGCCACCAGCAGCTTCTGGGAAGGGGTCGACGTGCGTGGCGACGCGCTGTCGCTGGTGATCATTGATAAGCTGCCGTTTACCTCGCCGGACGATCCGTTGCTGAAAGCGCGGATGGAAGATTGCCGGCTGCGCGGCGGCGATCCGTTCGATGAAGTGCAGCTCCCGGACGCGGTGATCACCCTTAAGCAGGGGGTGGGCCGCCTGATCCGCGATATCGACGATCGCGGGGTGCTGGTGATCTGCGACAACCGGCTGGTGATGCGCCCCTACGGCGCGGTCTTTCTGGCCAGTCTGCCGCCGGCGCCGCGAACCCGCGATATCCGCCGGGCGGTGCGCTTCCTCGCCGTGCCGCCGGCGAGGTAATCCGCCCTGAAATGTGTTAAGCTGCGCGCCATTTTGTTAATTAGCGGTTCCCACTAGACTTCGGGCGGTGTGGCGACGGGTTGTCCGTCTGCCGGAAAACAGGCTGCCTGAAGGCCTGAACTATGTAACGAGAGCGTGACCACCCATGCGAATTTTGGCTATCGATACCGCCACAGAAGCCTGCTCCGCAGCGCTGTGGAATGATGGCACCCTTAGTGCTCATTTCGAAATTTGTCCCCGCGAACATACCCAACGTATCCTGCCGCTGGTGCAGGAGGTCCTCGCCGAGAGCGGCACCACCCTGACCGAGCTGGACGCGCTGGCCTTTGGCCGCGGTCCTGGCAGCTTTACCGGCGTACGCATTGGCATCGGTATCGCTCAGGGGCTGGCGCTGGGCGCGGAGCTGCCGATGATCGGTGTTTCCACACTGGCCACCATGGCGCAGGGCGCGTGGCGCAAAACCGGCGCCACCCGCGTGCTGGCGGCGATTGACGCCCGGATGGGGGAAGTCTACTGGGCCGAGTATCAGCGCGACGAGCAGGGCGTCTGGCACGGCGAAGAGACGGAAGCGGTGCTCAAACCGGACGCGGTGGCCGAACGGCTGGCACAGCTTTCCGGCGAATGGGCCACCGTCGGCACCGGCTGGCAGGCGTGGCCGGATCTGGCGAAAGAGAGCGGACTGATCTTAAGCAGCGGCGAAATTGAACTGCCGGCGGCAGAGGATATGCTGCCGTTAGCCTGTTATCTGCTGGCGGCAGGGAAAACCGTGGCCGTGGAGAAAGCGGAGCCGGTTTATTTGCGTAACGAGGTGGCGTGGAAGAAACTTCCGGGCCGCGAGTGAATCTCAGTAACAAGAAGACTGAGAAAAGGAGTCGCATCATGGCGGGTCAAAAACAGGGCGTTCGCTGGCTGCTGGCCGCGGCGGTTGCCGTTGCGCTGAGCGGCTGCGTATCGGTGCCGGATGCCATCAAAGGCACCAGCCCCACGCCGCAGCAGGATTTAGTGCGGGTGATGAATGCCCCGCAGCTGTACGTCGGTCAGGAAGCGCGCTTTGGCGGCAAGGTGGTCAACGTGCAGAACCAGCAGGGTAAAACCCGCTTAGAAATCGCTACCGTGCCGCTGGACAGCGGTGCGCGACCGGAACTGGGCGAACCCTCGCGCGGGCGGATCTATGCCGATGTTAATGGCTTCCTCGATCCGGTGGACTTCCGCGGTCAGCTGGTGACCGTGGTCGGGCCGATTGCCGGGGTGGTCGAAGGCAAAGTAGGCAGCACGCCCTACAAATTTATGCTGATGAACGCCACCGGCTACAAACGCTGGAACGTGGTGCAGCAGGTGGTGATGCCCCCGCAGCCGATCGACCCGTGGATGCTGGGTCCGCGCCCCTGGGGTTACGGCTATGGCGGATGGGGGTGGTACAACCCCGGCCCAGCTGAGGTCAGAAACGTTGTAACCGAATGATTTTGTTGTTTTTGTTAGTTCAAAGAAACAGCGGCCGGTCCGCTGTTTCTTTGTTTTCAGTCGAATAAGAAAAAAAATAGTGACGCGCTTCGCAACCTGCTCATTGCCTAATTAATAAACTGGTACGCTGAGTTAATATAATGTTAACAAAATGTATTTTTCAGGGGCTGTGATGACGACGAATAACTATTTCAGAGGTGATGCAGTGAAAAAGGTTTGGCTAAACCGTTATCCCGCAGATGTTCCGGCGGAGATAAATCCTGACCGCTATCAATCCCTGGTTGAACTGTTTGAACATGCCACCACCCGCTACGCCGACCAACCGGCGTTTATCAATATGGGTGAAGTGATGACCTATCGTAAGCTGGAAGAGCGCAGTCGCGCCTTCGCCGCTTACCTTCAGGAGGGCTTAGGACTACAGAAGGGCGACCGGGTGGCCCTGATGATGCCTAACCTGCTGCAGTATCCGGTGGCCCTGTTTGGCATCCTGCGCGCCGGGATGATCGTGGTTAACGTCAACCCCTTATATACCCCGCGTGAACTGGAGCATCAGCTCAACGACAGCGGCGCGGCGGCGATCGTCATCGTCTCCAACTTTGCCCATACCCTGGAAAAAGTGGTGGCGAAGACTCAGGTGAAACATGTGATCCTGACGCGCATGGGCGACCAGCTCTCCACCGCCAAAGGCACGCTGGTGAACTTTGTGGTTAAGTACATCAAGCGCCTGGTGCCGAAGTACCATCTACCGGATGCCATCTCGTTTCGCAGCGCGCTGCAGCACGGCTATCGCATGCAGTACGTGAAGCCGGAGATCGTTGCGGAAGATCTGGCGTTTCTACAGTACACCGGGGGCACCACCGGGGTGGCTAAAGGGGCGATGCTGACCCACCGCAACATGCTGGCCAACCTTGAGCAGGTCAATGCCACCTACGGCCCGCTGCTGCATCGCGGCAAAGAGTTTGTGGTCACCGCGCTGCCGCTGTATCACATTTTCGCCCTCACCATGAACTGCCTGCTGTTTATCGAGCTGGGCGGGCAGAATCTGCTGATCACCAACCCGCGCGATATCCCCGGGCTGGTGAAGGAGCTGGCGAAATATCCGTTTACCGCCATGACCGGGGTCAATACCCTGTTCAACGCCTTGCTGAACAACAAAGAGTTCCAGCAGCTTGATTTCTCCTCGCTGCACCTCTCCGCCGGCGGCGGTATGCCGGTGCAGCAGGCGGTGGCTGAGCGCTGGGTGAAACTGACCGGACAATATCTGCTGGAGGGCTACGGCCTGACCGAGTGTTCGCCGCTGGTCAGCGTCAACCCGCACGACATCGACTACCACAGCGGCAGCATTGGCCTGCCGGTGCCCTCCACTGAAGCCAAACTGGTGGACGACGACGATAACGAAGTGGCGCCGGGTCAGCCGGGCGAGCTCTGTATCAAGGGGCCGCAGGTGATGCTGGGCTACTGGCAGCGTCCTGACGCGACGGATGAGATTATTAAAGACGGCTGGTTGCACACCGGGGACATCGCGGTGATGGATGAAGAGGGATTCCTGCGCATCGTTGACCGGAAAAAAGATATGATCCTGGTGTCGGGTTTTAACGTCTATCCGAATGAAATCGAAGATGTGGTCATGCAGCACAGCGGCGTGCTTGAGGTGGCGGCCATCGGCGTGCCGTCCGGCAGCAGCGGCGAAGCGGTGAAGATCTTCGTGGTGAAGAAAGATGCCGCGTTAACCGAAGAAGCGCTGATTACGTTCTGCCGTCGCCATTTGACCGGTTACAAGGTACCGAAGCTGGTGGAATTCCGTGACGAACTGCCGAAATCCAACGTCGGGAAAATTTTGCGGCGAGAACTGCGTGACGAAGCGCGCGCTAAAGTGGACAATAAAGGCTAAGTAACGAATGAGTCGCCAGACGCCGGCTACGCCGGCGTTTTTTATGGGCGCAAGTTAAGAGAGTATGCTTTGAACTATCAGATGATCACCACCGACGATGGCCTGCGCGCTGTCTGCGAAGCGGCAAGCGCCGCCTCCGCCGTCGCTCTGGATACGGAATTTGTCCGTACCCGTACCTATTACCCGCAGCTGGGCCTGCTGCAGCTGTTCGACGGCCGCCAGGTCTCTCTGATCGATCCCTTAACGATTACCGACTGGGCGCCGATGCGCGACCTGCTGCTCAACCCGGATGTGACCAAATACCTGCATGCCGGCAGCGAAGATTTAGAAGTCTTTCTCAACGCGTTCAACCTGATGCCGCAGCCGCTGATCGACACCCAGATCCTGGCAGCCTTCTGCGGTCGGCCGATGTCCTGGGGCTTCGCCTCGATGGTGGAAGAGTATTCCGGGGTTGCGCTGGACAAAAGCGAATCCCGCACCGACTGGCTGGCGCGTCCGCTAACCGAGCGTCAGTGTGAATATGCCGCGGCCGACGTCTGGTACCTGTTGCCGATCGCCAGCCAATTAATGGCGGAGACCGATCGCGCGGGCTGGCTATCGGCGGCACTGGACGAATGCCGCCTGATGCAGCAGCGTCGCCAGGAGGTGGTCGACCCGGCCGAGGCCTGGCGCGATATCGGCAACGCCTGGCAGTTGCGTACCCGCCAGCTGGGCTGCCTGCAGCTGCTGGCGGAGTGGCGCCTGCGCAAAGCGCGGGAGCGCGACCTGGCGGTGAACTTTGTGGTGCGGGAAGAGCATCTGTGGAGCGTGGCGCGCTATATGCCCACCAGCCTCGGCGAGCTCGACAGCCTCGGGTTGTCCGGTAGCGAAATTCGCTTTCATGGCAAAACGCTGATTAGCCTGGTCGAGAAAGCACAGGCGCTGCCGGAGTCGGCCCTGCCGGCGCCGCTGCAGAATCTGATCGACATGCCGGGCTACCGCAAAGCCTTTAAAGATATTAAAGCGCTGGTGCAGGAAGTGAGCGCTGAGAAGGGCGTAAGCGCGGAGCTGCTGGCGTCGCGTCGGCAGATCAACCAGCTGTTGAACTGGCACTGGCAGCTGAAAACGCAGGCCGCTGAGCCTGAGCTGATTTCCGGTTGGCGTGGTGAGCTGATGGCCGAACGGCTGAAGAGGCTGTTAAGCGACTATCCGCGCTAGCGGACGGTCTGGTTCAGGCCATAAAAAAACCGGCGGCGCGTGGCGTAGCCGGTTTTTTTTCGGGATGGAACAGCAGGTCAGGGTTTCGACTCTTCCGTTTCGGGTAGGGTCACGTTCAGCTCAAGAATGGAAATATCACCGTCCCGCTGCTCCAGTTGCACGCTGACCATCTCCGGGTCGATCTGCACGTATTTACAGATCACTTCCAAGATATCTTTGCGCAACTGCGGCAGGTAATGCGGCTCCGCGTCCCCGCGGCGGCGCTCGGCGACGATGATTTGCAGGCGTTCTTTCGCAATATTAGCCGTGTTCTTTTTTCGCGAGAGAAAAAAGTCGAGTAAAGCCATAATTTATCCTCCGAACAGGCGTTTGAGGAATCCTTTCTTCTCTTCTTCAATGAAGCGGAAAGGGCGTTCTTCTCCGAGCAGACGTTCAACGGTATCGGCATAGGCTTTGCCTGCGTCCGACGCGGCATCGAGGATCACAGGCTCACCCTGGTTGGATGCGCGCAGGACTGACTGGTCTTCCGGGATCACGCCCACCAGGTTGATGCGCAGAATCTCCAGCACGTCTTCCATGCTCAGCATATCGCCTTTATTGACGCGGCCTGGATTGTAGCGGGTCAGTAGCAGGTGCTCTTTGATCGGCTCTTCGCCATTTTCCGCACGACGGGATTTGGAGGCGAGAATGCCAAGGATACGGTCGGAGTCGCGAACGGAGGAGACTTCCGGGTTGGTAGTGATAATGGCTTCGTCAGCGAAATAGAGCGCCATCAGCGCACCGGTCTCAATGCCTGCCGGGGAGTCACAGACGATGAAATCGAACTCCATCTTCTTCAGTTCTTCGAGAACTTTGTCGACGCCTTCGCGGGTCAGGGCGTCTTTATCCCGGGTCTGGGACGCCGGAAGAATGTAGAGGTTTTCCGTGCGCTTATCTTTGATCAGCGCCTGGTTCAATGTGGCATCGCCCTGGATGACGTTGACGAAATCATAAACGACGCGACGTTCGCAGCCCATAATCAGGTCGAGGTTACGCAGGCCGATGTCGAAGTCGATAACGACGGTTTTCTTTCCCTTCTGGGCCAAACCTGTAGCGATGGCCGCGCTGGAGGTGGTCTTGCCAACGCCCCCTTTACCCGAAGTCACAACAATAATGCGTGCCATAGAAATTCCTTGTTAAAAAGGGATTAATTTAACGGTTGAATTGTCAAAGCGCTTTCGCCTAAACGCAGGCGTGCCGCTTTGCCATAAAATTCGGCCGGGATGTTATCGCTCAGCCAATATTCCCCGGCGATGGAGACCAGCTCCGCCGCAAGGTGGGTACAAAATATCTGGGCGTCTCTGTCGCCACCGGCGCCTGCCAATGCGCGTCCTCGCATCATGCCATATACATGGATATTGCCGTCAGCGATAAGTTCCGCACCGGCACTCACATGATTTGTAACAATAAGATCACAGTGTGGCGCATAAATGCGCTGACCGGAACGTACCGGCTGATCAATCAAACGCGTTTTTGTGATCTGACTAGCAACTGGCGGCGGCGGGGCGGGTTCGGACGGTGCCGGACGAGGGGCTTTTTCTTTCCCTTCGGTTAATAACGGGATCCCGGCGCGGTCGATTTCGGTTTTCAGGCGCGGGATTTTGCATCCGCTGACGCCCATAATGCGTAAACCGGTCGCGGCGATAGCCTCGTTGACGGCGCGCCATTCGACACTCTCCTCGACGCTGGCGATATTCACCACCACCGGAGCATGGCGTAAAAAGGCGGGAGCCTGGGCGATTTTGTCTTCTAACGCCTGACGAATAACCTCGGGATTTGCATCGTGCAAATGAACGACAGATAACGTGAAGCTACTGCCTTTAAGTTCGATTGGCGTATTTGACATCCTGGCCTTACTCAATTTGCTGTTTATCGACCGCCGAAGTGCGGTGATATTCCGAAGACTAAAAGGCATGTTATAGTCACTGATATATTGAGGCAAGTGACCACGGGTCTAATTCCGAGTAAAACTATGTTTTGTGTGATCTATCGAAGTACTAAACGTGAACAAACCTATTTATACGTCGAAAAAAAGGACGATTTCTCACGCGTTCCTGACGAGCTCATGCGCGGTTTCGGCACGCCGCAAATGGCGATGCTGCTGCCGCTTGATGGGCGCAAAAAACTGGTTAACGCCGACCTTGAAAAAGTGAAACAGGCGCTAAGCGAACAGGGCTATTACCTGCAACTTCCTCCGCCATCTGAAAATCTACTAAAGAAACACCTGGCGGAACAGGGGAAACAATCCGATTAACCCACGAGGGAAAATAATGTACCAACATCATAACTGGCAGGGAGCGCTCCTGGATTATCCGGTGAGCAAAGTGGTTTGCGTCGGCAGCAATTATGCAAAGCACATCAAGGAAATGGGCAGTGCGACGCCGGAAGAGCCGGTGCTGTTTATTAAACCTGAGAGCGCGCTGTGCGATCTCCGTCAGCCGTTGGTGCTTCCTGAGGGGCTGGGTTCGGTGCATCATGAAGTGGAGCTGGCGGTGCTGATCGGCGGTACGCTGCGTCAGGCGACGGAAGAGCATGTGCTGAAAGGGATTGCCGGCTATGGCGTCGCGCTGGATCTCACCCTGCGCGACCTGCAAGCTAAAATGAAAAAGGCCGGGCAGCCGTGGGAGAAGGCCAAAGGCTTCGATAACGCCTGTCCGATCTCCGGCTTTATTCCGGCGGCCGAGTTCCACGGCGACCCGCAGAATACGCCGTTAAGTCTGAAGATTAACGGCGAAGTGCGCCAGCAGGGCACTACCGCCGACATGATCCATAAGATTGTGCCACTGATCGCCTATATGTCGCGCTTCTTTACCCTCAAAGCCGGCGACGTGATCCTCACCGGCACCCCGGAAGGGGTGGGACCGCTGTACAGCGGCGACGAGCTGGAGGTCGGTTTCAACGGCCTGTCGCTCACCACCCGCGTACTGTAAGCGCGGTTTGCCGCCTTTTGGGGCGGCAAAACTTGCATCGTCGTGCCAGACTGGTTATAAGGTGCACCCTTAACTGGCAACGACGGACATTCCGATGAGCGAACAACCTTTCTGGCAACAAAAAACCCTGGATGACATGACCGACGCGGAGTGGGAATCGTTGTGCGACGGCTGCGGCCAGTGCTGCCTGCATAAGCTGATGGATGAAGATACCGATGAGATCTACTTCACCAACGTCGCCTGCCGTCAGCTCAATATCAAAACCTGCCAGTGCCGTAACTACGAGCGTCGCTTCGAATATGAGCCGGACTGCATCAAGCTCACTCGTGAAAATCTGCCGACCTTCGAATGGCTGCCGCCGACCTGCGCCTATCGCCTGCTGGCGGAAGGCAAACCTCTGCCGGCCTGGCACCCGCTGCTGACCGGCTCAAAAGCGGCGATGCACGGCGAACGCATCTCCGTCCGCCATATAGCGGTGCCCGAGTCCACCGTTGTCGACTGGCAGGACCATATCCTCAATCTGCCTGACAGGGCGCGGTAAGCCCGTCACGCTTTCTTCGCGTGAAACAGCCCGTTTTCACCGTCGGTTTCTTCCGCCACCCAGAAGTGAATATTGAAGCGGGCATCGTCGCTGAGTTCGACGCGGTGCCAGTACTGCGGCGGACTGGTGGCAAACTGCCCGGCATGAATCACGACTTTTTTCTCCGGCTCCGTCGCCTGTTCATTGGCAAAACCGTAATAGGTGACCGTACCTTCCATGACGCACAACTGACCGAAGACACCGGCCGCGGTGTTGTGGTGGCTCAGCAGGGCGGCGGGGACGTTCTCTTTGGTAAAGAACGGCGTGGAGCGTTTAACTTTCCAGTCTGCGGGGATCAGTAATGATGACATGTGAGCTCCTGTGGGGTTATAAAAGATGTATTTAATATGCGCCTTTTGGTGTGTGTGGTCAACCACGGACAGGAAACGATTCAGTGATGAACGGCAGGCACAAAAAAACGCCCCGTAGGGCGTTTCAGTGTGCGGTACTCACTGCGGCTTAGCGGCCAAACAGATCGCGCTTTTTGGCTTTAAAAGGCTGAGCAACGATCACCAGGATAGCGACCACCAGATAAGCCGCGAAAATCCCCACCAGCCATTGCGGCATCTCCAGCGACAGGAACTGCCACTGGCGTACCGAACAGTCGCCGGACGCGACAAACACCTGCGGCAACCATTTATCCAGCGGCAGCCAGCTCGGGAAACGGGCGGCGAAATCGCAGGTCTGGAACGGCGATGGGTGCAGCTGAATCATCGTATGTTCCCACGCCAGCTGTAGCCCACGTACCGCGCTGTACAGCCAAATCAGCATGGCGACATAGCGCAGCGGCGTTTTAGGGGCGATAGCGCCCACCAGCCCCGCGCCCATGATGCCAAACAGGGCGCAGCGTTCATAAATGCACATCACGCACGGCTGCAGCAGCATCACGTGCTGGAACCACAGCGCGACGAGTTCGAGAATGAACGCGGTCAATGCCATCAGCAGCCAGGCGCCGCGTCCCCGCGAGCACTGGTTTAAATATTGCAACATAATCATTTCCCTGGAAGATGCTAAATCATGGCAGTGTAAACGAAAACCGTACCGACGCCAGCGGCCCGGCGGAAAATATTACGTAACTGGTTATTGAATCGCCCGGGCGAACCCGGGTGACGCGTGGATCACGGCAGGGTGGGGGTAACCAGCCAGCCGTGAGCCAGCAACCATTCGGTGACCGGCATCAGGGTGAACTCGACGCACAGCAGGCCGACCAGCGTCAGTACGAGGGTGTAGGGCAGGGCCATCCACACCATGCGGCCATAGGAGAGCCGGATAAGCGGCGCCAGCGCGGAGGTCAGCAGGAACAGGAATGCCGCCTGGCCGTTCGGGGTGGCCACTGACGGCAGGTTGGTGCCGGTGTTGATTGCCACCGCCAGCATCTCAAACTGCTTCAGGCTGATGGCGCCATGCTCGAGGGCGGTTTTCGCTTCGTTGATGTAGACCGTGCCGACAAAAACGTTATCCGAGATGGACGACAGCAGGCCGTTAAACAGATAAAACAGCGACAGCTGCGCGTGCGGAGAGGCCTGCAGAACAAACTCGATGACCGGCGTGAACAGCTGCTGGTCGATGATCACCGCCACTACGGCAAAGAACACCGTGAGCAGCGCGGTGAAGGGCAACGCCTCGGTAAACGCTTTGCCAATCGCGTGCTCATCGGTCACCCCGGTAAAGGTGGTGGCGAGGATGATCACCGACAGGCCAATCAGGCCGACCTCAGCCAGGTGAAAAGCGAGGGCGACGATCAGCCAAACGCCAATGAGCGCCTGGGCAATCAGCCGTAGCCGCTCCTGACGACTGCGCTGGGCGCGGCTGCGATCGTCAAACTCCTGCAGCACCTTGCGCACCGTCGGCGGCAGCGGTTCGCCGTAGCCAAACAGGCGATACTTTTCCACCAGCAGACAGGTTAACAGACCGCAGACCATCACCGGCAGGGTGACGGGCGCCATGCGGAGAAAGAACTCGCCAAAATGCCAGCCCGCCGCTTTGGCGATAATCAGGTTTTGCGGTTCGCCGACCATGGTCATGACGCCGCCGAGCGCGGTCCCGACGCCGGCGTGCATCATCAGGCTGCGTAGAAAGCCGCGGAACTGCTCCAGCACCTCGCGGTAGTGCTGCTCGATATGGCTGTCGTCGAGCAGGTCGCTATCGTCCGGGCGCGCCGAGGCGACGCGGTGATAGATGCCGTAGAACCCGACGGCGACGCTTATCACCACCGCCACCACCGTCAGCGCATCGAGAAAGGCGGAGAGGAAGGCAGCGGCCAGGCAGAAGGCCAGCGACAGCAGCATCTTGCTGCGGATCCCTAACAGCAGGCGCGTAAAGACAAACAGCAGCAGCTGCTTCATAAAGTAGATGCCCGCCACCATAAACATCAGCAGAAGCAGCACTTCCAGGTTGCTGGCGATCTCTTCTCGCACGTGCGCTGGGCTGGTCATACCGATCAGCAGCGCCTCGATAGCCAGCAGGCCACCCGGCAGCAGCGGATAGCACTTCAGCGCCATGGCGAGGGTAAAGATAAACTCAACCACCAGCAGCCAGCCGGCGACAAATGGCGCCACGGCGAACACCAGCGGATTGATAATTAAGAAAATGATTAATGCCAGCTTGTACCAGTCAGGCGACTGGCCAAGAAAATTGCGCCACAGCGCGCGGCCATAAGAAATTTCCACGACAGAATCCTTCCCCGTCAATTAGTGCATGATTTTGTGCGTAACTATTGGCAAGAGTACCAGTTGAGCAAAATGAGAAGCAACTTTCTTCGCAGCGCGGCGGCGGTTACGGGAGATAAGGAAAAGCGTAAAGTAAAAACGGAAAATGAAACGGCGATCCCTTTTTAATTCACTTGCGATGCTATCTGCGCTATAGCGGCTCTGGTATGATGAGTGCAATTGCAACAATGTGTAATGGAAATATTATTATGGTCATTAAGGCGCAGAGCCCTGCGGGTTTCGCGGAAGAGTATATCATTGAGAGCATCTGGAATAACCGCTTCCCACCTGGATCGATTCTCCCCGCTGAACGCGAGCTTTCTGAGCTGATCGGTGTCACCCGCACCACGCTGCGCGAAGTGTTGCAGCGTCTGGCGCGTGACGGCTGGTTGACCATTCAGCACGGCAAACCCACCAAAGTGAACAACTTCTGGGAGACCTCCGGGCTGAATATCCTTGAAACACTGGCGCGTCTCGATCACGACAGCGTCCCCCAGTTGATTGATAACCTGCTCTCCGTGCGCACCAATATTTCCACGATTTTTATTCGCACCGCGTTCCGTCAGCATCCGGATAAAGCGCTGGCGGTGCTGGACAGCGCCCGGGAAGTGGAAGATCACGCCGACGCCTTCGCCGATCTCGATTACAACATTTTCCGCGGTCTGGCTTTCGCCTCCGGCAACCCGATTTATGGCCTGATCCTCAACGGCATGAAGGGGCTATATACCCGCATCGGCCGCCACTACTTCTCCAGCCCGGAAGCGCGCAGCCTGGCGCTGGGCTTTTATCATCAGCTGGCGAAGGTGTGCGAAGGCGGCCTGCACGATCAGGTGTATGAGCTGGTTCGTCGCTACGGCCATGACAGCGGCGAGATCTGGCACCGGATGCAGAAATCGCTGCCCGGCGATTTAGCCATGAATGTGCGTTAAGCCGGCTATTCGCGATCGATAAACAAAATAAGGGGGCCGATGGCCCCCTTCGTCGTTTTAACGTCCCGCAATGCTATAGCGCGTTTGGCCGCGCCGGGCAGCGGTCCAGCAGCTCAATGCTGCCGTCGGCATTCTGCTGCTCCAGCAGCACATCGAACCCCCACAGACGATGCACATGTTTCAGCACTTCGCGCCGCCCTTTGTCCAGTGGGACGCGGTTGTGCGGCACATAGCGCAACGTCAGCGAGCGGTCGCCGCGCAGGTCAACGTTCCACACCTGGATATTCGGCTCGAGATTGCTGAGGTTATATTGCGCCGAGAGCTTGTTGCGGATTTCGCGATAGCCCTCTTCGTTGTGGATCGCCGAGATCTCGAGATAATTGTTGTGATCGTCGTCGAGCACGGTAAAGAAGCGGAAATCGCGCATGATCTTCGGCGACAGGAACTGGCTGATAAAGCTCTCATCCTTGAAGTCGCGCATGGCGAAATGCAGCGTTTCCAGCCAGTCGGAACCAGCGATATCCGGGAACCAGTACTTGTCCTCTTCGGTAGGCGACTGGCAGATGCGCTTGATGTCCTGGAACATGGCGAACCCCAGCGCGTAGGGGTTAATCCCGCTGTACCACGGACTGTTGTACGGCGGCTGGAACACCACGTTCGTGTGGCTGTGGAGAAACTCCAGCATAAAGCGTTCGGTCACTTTCCCTTCATCATAGAGATGGTTGAGGATGGTATAGTGCCAGAAGGTGGCCCACCCCTCGTTCATCACCTGGGTCTGTTTCTGCGGGTAGAAATACTGGCTGACTTTACGCACGATGCGCAGGATCTCGCGCTGCCACGATTCCAGCAGCGGGGCGTTCTTCTCCATAAAGTACAGCAGGTTCTCCTGCGGTTCGGAAGGGTAGCGGCGGGCGGACTCAATCGCCTTCTCCTCTTCGCGCTTCGGCAGGGTACGCCACAGCATATTCACCTGGCTCTGCAGATACTCTTCCCGGCTTTTCTGCCGCGCCTTCTCCTCCTGCAGCGAGATTTTTTGCGGACGTTTATAGCGGTCGACGCCGTAGTTCATCAGCGCGTGGCAGGAGTCGAGCAGTTTCTCCACTTCGTCGACGCCATAGCGCTCTTCGCACTCGGTAATGTATTTGCGGGCGAAAATCAGGTAGTCGATGATTGAGCTGGCGTCGGTCCAGCTGCGAAACAGGTAATTGTTTTTGAAGAACGAGTTATGCCCGTAGCAGGCGTGCGCCATCACCAGCGCCTGCATGGTGATGGTATTTTCTTCCATCAGATAGGCGATACAGGGATTGGAATTGATGACGATCTCATACGCCAGGCCCTGCTGGCCGTGCTTATAGGCCTGCTCGGTCTCAATGAATTTTTTGCCGAACGACCAGTGCGGATAGTTGATGGGCATGCCGACGCTGGAGTAGGCATCCATCATCTGTTCGGAAGTAATGACTTCGATCTGGTGCGGGTAGGTGTCAAGACGATAGAGCTTAGCGACCCGGTCCACTTCGGCCAGGTAGGTCTCCAGTAACTCGAACGTCCAGTCGGGTCCATCGCTTAAACGGGTGGTGTCCCTGTTCATGGAGTCAATCGTAGCCATTAGCGCGCCCTCGTTGTTGTTGGTTTTCTCTGAACGGAAAACCTCTAAACAAGCATAGAACACCGCACAGCAAACTGTGTTGTCAGCCAATCGCTTTTCTTCGCGATTTCCCCATCTCAAAGCCGTTTTTTGCGCTTATTTGCAGAATTAAATGCTGGGTAAAAATAAAGCGCAGCATGAGATCGTAAATCTTACAGCTCAGGACTGGTGCGGTTTGCTGTGAGTTAAGTCACCATAAATAAAGCGTATGTTGAATAATATTTTCAACTGAGTTATCAATTTGTAATTAGATGATTGTTCTTTAACTGTTACGGAGTTGCTATGCGTGTCGTCATACTGGGAAGTGGGGTGGTTGGGGTAGCCAGCGCGTGGTATTTGAGTCAGGCGGGTCATGAGGTGACGGTCATCGACCGTCAGCCCGGTCCGGCAGAGGAGACCAGCGCGGCCAACGCCGGGCAGATATCTCCCGGCTATGCGGCGCCGTGGGCGGCGCCGGGAGTGCCGCTGAAGGCGATCAAATGGATGTTCCAGCGCCATGCGCCGCTGGCGATCGGCCTTGACGGCACATCGTTCCAGCTGAAGTGGATGTGGCAGATGCTGCGCAACTGCGACACCCGCCACTATATGGAGAACAAAGGCCGGATGGTGCGCCTGGCGGAGTACAGCCGCGACTGCCTGAAGGCGCTGCGCGACACCACCGGCATTCAGTATGAAGGGCGTCAGGGCGGGACGCTGCAGCTGTTCCGTACCGCCAAACAGTATGAAAACGCCACCCGCGACATCGCGGTGCTGGAGGACGCCGGCGTGCCCTATCAGTTGCTGGAGGCGAAGCGGCTGGCGGAAGTGGAGCCCGCGCTGGCGGAGGTTAGCCACAAACTGACCGGCGGTCTGCGTCTGCCAAACGATGAAACCGGCGACTGCCAGCTGTTTACCACCCGTCTGGCGGCGATGGCGGAACAGGCCGGGGTCACCTTCCGCTTTAACACCGCGGTGGACGCCCTGCTGCAGGAGGGCGATCGCATTGCCGGGGTGAAATGCGGCGATGAGATTATCAAGGGCGACGCCTATGTCATGGCCTTTGGCTCTTACTCGACGGCGATGCTCAAGGGGCTGGTGGATATTCCTGTCTACCCGCTGAAAGGCTATTCGTTAACCATCCCGATTGCCCAGGAAGACGGCGCGCCGGTTTCCACTATCCTTGATGAGACCTATAAAATCGCCATCACCCGTTTCGATCAGCGCATTCGCGTCGGCGGTATGGCCGAGAT
The DNA here is from genome assembly GCF_021869705.1 of Klebsiella sp. PCX. Taxonomy (NCBI): domain Bacteria; kingdom Pseudomonadati; phylum Pseudomonadota; class Gammaproteobacteria; order Enterobacterales; family Enterobacteriaceae; genus Klebsiella; species Klebsiella sp. PCX. Next base: position 3,167,845 of record NZ_CP091527.1, on the reverse strand, counting down.
CGTCGGTTTTAATAAAGCGCTGCTGCAGCCGCGTCGCGAAACCCTGGAGATGGTGGTGCGCGATCTGTTCCCGCGCGGCGGCCACGTTGAGCAGGCCACCTTCTGGACCGGCCTGCGGCCGATGACGCCGGACGGCACGCCGGTGGTCGGGCGCACGGCGTTTAAAAACCTGTGGCTCAACACCGGCCACGGCACGCTTGGCTGGACCATGGCCTGCGGCTCCGGGCAGCTTATCAGCGATCTGATCTCCGGCCGCACGCCGGCGATCCCTTACGACGATCTGGCTGTCGCCCGCTATAGCCCCGGGTTTACCCCGGCGCGTCCGCAGCATCTGCATGGCGCACACAACTAAGGAGCTTGCATGACCCGTCCGGTAGTGGCCAGTATCGACTTGCTGGCCTTGCGGCAGAATTTACAGATAGTGCGTCGCGCGGCCCCCGGGTCGCGCCTGTGGGCGGTGGTCAAAGCAAATGCTTATGGCCATGGCGTGGCGCGGGTATGGAGTGCGTTAAGTGCGGCGGATGGTTTCGCCTTGCTCAACCTGGAAGAGGCGATCCTGCTGCGCGAGCAGGGCTGGAAAGGGCCGATCCTGTTGCTGGAGGGCTTCTTCCATGCCGATGAGCTGGCGGTGCTGGATCAATATCGCTTAACCACCAGCGTCCACAGCAACTGGCAGATTAAGGCGCTGCAGCAGGCGAAGCTGCGCGCGCCGCTGGATATCTATCTCAAGGTGAACAGCGGTATGAACCGGCTGGGCTTTATGCCGGAGCGGGTGCATACCGTCTGGCAGCAGCTGCGGGCGATAAGCAACGTCGGCGAGATGACGCTGATGTCGCACTTCGCGGAGGCGGAGAACCCGCAGGGGATTGTTGAGCCGATGCGCCGGATCGAACAGGCGGCGGAGGGGCTGGATTGCCCACGCTCGCTGGCCAACTCGGCGGCGACGCTCTGGCATCCGGAAGCGCATTTTGACTGGGTTCGTCCCGGCATCGTGCTGTATGGCGCATCGCCTTCCGGGCAGTGGCAGGATATCGCGAACACCGGCCTGAAGCCGGTGATGACCCTGCGCAGCGAAATCATCGCCGTGCAGAACCTGCGCCCCGGCGAAGCGATTGGCTATGGCGGCCTGTATCGCACCACCCAGGAGCAGCGGATCGGCATCGTCGCCTGCGGCTATGCCGACGGCTACCCACGGGTAGCGCCGAGCGGCACGCCGGTGCTGGTGGACGGCGTACGCACCACCACCGTCGGGCGCGTGTCGATGGATATGTTGGCGGTCGATTTAACGCCCTGTCCGCAGGCCGGGATCGGCGCGCCGGTCGAACTGTGGGGCAAAGAGATTAAAATCGACGACGTGGCGGCCAGCTGCGGCACCGTCGGCTATGAGCTGATGTGCGCCCTGGCGCCGCGGGTGCCGGTTGTGACCCTGTAACCTGTTCCGGGGCGGATCACTCCGCCTCGTCTTCCGCGACCCGTACCCCTACCTTCAGCACGTGATCGTTCTCTTTTTCCGCGACTGTCCATACCATCCCGGCGAACTCCACCTGGTCGCCCACCACCGGCGCGGCGCCCAGCAGCTGCTGCACCACTTCCCCCAGCGACTGCTGATGTTCGCGGAACTCCTCTCCGCCGTCGAGGCCGTAGATTTGCGCCACATCGGCGAAGCGGGCCTCGGCATCAAGTATAAAGTCGCCGAAAAAACGCTGATCGAGCGCCACCGGCGGCGACTGGCTGAACATTTTGCCCAGCGCCGGCAGGTCGTGCTCGCGGCCAATGACGCACAGGATATCGCCTTCCCGCAGGCGGGTGCTGCCGGTGGGGTGCAGCAGGGCATTGTTGCGAAACAGGGCGGCAATCCGCGTCTCCGGCGGCATATGCAGGTCGCGCAGCGCCGCGCCGATGCACCATTTATCGGCGCCCAGCTGGTAGACAAACTGCTCCCACGGGTTTTCCGGGTGAATATCCAGCCCGACGCGGGAGATGGGCCAGCTGACGGGCGGCACCACCACTTTGGCTTTTTTCGCCGCCCACGATAGCGATGTGCCCTGGAGCAGAAGCGACACCAGCACCACGAAGAAGGCGACATTGAAGAACAGGCGGGCGTTGTCCAGGCCGGCCATCATCGGGAACACCGCGAGAATAATCGGCACCGCGCCGCGCAGGCCGACCCAGCTGATAAATACCCGTTCGCGGAGGTTGAACCCGCGGAACGGCAGCAGACCGGCAAATACCGACAGCGGACGGGCAATGAAAATCATCCACATCGACAGCAACAGCGCCGGGATAGCGATCGGCAGCAGGTCGGAGGGCGTCACCAGCAGGCCCAGCACCAGGAACATGGCGATTTGCGCCAGCCACGCCAGACCGTCGAAGTTCTGCAGGATACCGTGCCGGTTGCGGATAGGCCGGTTGCCCAGCAGAAAGCCGCAGAGATAGACGGCGAGGATACCGCTGCCGTCGAGGGTAGTGGTGACGGCGAAAATCATGATCCCGCCGCTCAGCGCCAGCAGCGGATAGAGCCCGGCGGGCAGCACGATGCGGTTGATCATCTGCAGCAGCAGGTAGCCGCCGCCGAGGCCGATGGCGATCCCGAGACCGAACTGTTGAATGATATGCACGGCGAACATCCAGCTGAGGCCGGTCTGGTGCTGCTGGATCATTTCGATCAGGGTGATGGTCAGGAAGACCGCCATCGGGTCGTTACTGCCTGACTCAATCTCCAGCGTCGAGCCGACGCGCTCGTTGAGCCCCTTGCCGCCGAGCAGCGAGAAGACCGCCGCGGCGTCGGTGGAGCCGACAATGGCGCCGATCAGCAGGCCTTCGATCATATCCAGTTTGAACAGCCAGGCCGCCATCATCCCGGTCAGCGCCGAGGTGATCAGCACCCCGACCGTCGCCAGCGACAGTGCTGGCCACAGCGCGACGCGAAAGGAGCTGGCCTGGGTGCGCATCCCGCCGTCCAGCAGGATCACCGCCAGCGCCAGGTTACTCACCATGTAGGCGAAGGGGTAGTTGTCGAAGGGGATGCCGCCGATGCCGTCAATGCCTGCCAGCATCCCGATGGCCAGAAAGATGACCAGAATCGGGATGCCAAGGCGCGAAGAAAAGGAGCTCAATAAGATACTGCAGGTTACTAAAACAGAACCCAGAATAAACAGACTAATGACCGCAGCGGCGTCCAATGTTCACGTACTCCCTGACTGGCGTGAAAAAATGGCTAAAAGTGACACTATTTTAACAATTCGCAGGGAATCCGCCTATGCGTCTGGGAAATTTATTCTGCCAGCACCGGGTGGCCGCTGATTGTCAGGGTGGTGGCTGATGGCTGGTTGACCAGCCGCGCGCGCGCGCCCAGCGGCAGGGTCACCGTGCGCTGCTCGTGGCCAAACTCCAGTCCGCTTATCAGCGGTACAGAGAGCTGCTGGCGCAGATAATCAAACACCTGCGGCAGGTCATATCCCACGTCATAGTCGTTCGGCGCGCCGCCGGTGAAGCTGCCGAAGATCACCGCCTTCTGCGCCGCCAGTACGCCGCTGTGCAACAGCTGAAGCAGCATGCGTTCGACGCGGAACGGGTGCTCATTGATATCCTCCACCACCAGAATGCCGTCGCGGATCGCCGGCAGCCACGGGGTACCGATAAGCGAAGTCAGCATCGCCAGATTCCCGCCCCACAGGGTGCCTTCCACCCGGCAGTTCGGCCCTTCGCCCGGCCATTCGAGGGTGAATTCAGGCTGGCGCAGCGCCTGCCAGAAATGCTGTTCGGTAAACGGATCGAGGGTCTCCGCGCCGAAGTTCCCTGCGAGCATCGGCCCGCTGAAGGTGACGACGTTGCCCATGGCCAGCAGGCCCGACTGGATGACGGTGAAATCGCTGTGGCCGCAAATCAGCAACGGGTCACGCTGCTGGCGGGCAATCAGCCCCTGCCAGTCGATATGCGGCAGCAGGCGGCTGGCGCCGTAGCCGCCGCGCACCGCGAGAACGATCCGGTTGCGGCCCGGCAACTGGGCAAGCTGGTTAATATCGGCCAGCCGTTCATGTTCAGTTCCGGCGAAACGCTGCTGCCGACGGGGAATGACCTGCTGGTGGGCCACCTCGTGCCCGGCCTGCTGCAGACGCTCGACGCCGCGGGCCGCCGCCTGCTGGTTGATGCAATAACCGGATGGCGCGACCAGATAAAACTGAGACATGATAATTCCTTGCTATGAATGAAAGGGTTATGATGCCGCCTGGAATGGCGATTGTCATCTCCAGGTGGCTAACTTCAATCCGCACCCGTCATCCATCAGGCTGTCGGCGGGCGGGGGACGTACCGCTGCCGTCGTTCTGCAGCATGATGGCGTTTGGGTAGATAAGGATAGATGTGTGAAATTGAGATGGTTGCTTATTTTAGTCGTTTTTCTGGCCGGTTGTAGTTCGAAACATGATTACACCAATCCACCGTGGAACCCCGAGGTCCCGGTGAAGCGGGCGATGCAGTGGATGCCGATCAGTGAAAAAGCCGGCGCCGCCTGGGGCGTGGATCCGCAGCTGATCACGGCGATCATTGCCATCGAGTCGGGCGGTAACCCTGCGGTAGTGAGTAAATCCGGCGCCGTCGGGCTGATGCAGCTTAAGCCGTCGACCTCCGGACGCGATGTTTACCGGCGGATGGGCTGGCGCGGCGAGCCGTCGGTCAGTGAGCTGAAAAACCCGGAACGGAATATCTCGATGGGGGCCGCCTATCTGAGCATGCTGGAGAATGGTCCGCTGGCGGGGATCAAAGACCCGCAGGTGATGCGCTATGCGGTGGTGGTCTCCTATGCCAACGGCGCTGGCGCGCTGCTGCGCACCTTCTCGTCAAACCGGCAGGACGCCATCGAGGAGATTAACGACCTCGACGCCGATGAGTTCTTCGAGCATGTGGCGAAAAAACACCCGGCTCCGCAGGCGCCGCGCTATATCTGGAAGCTGCAGAAAGCGCTGGACGCCATGTAACCTTACCTTCGCCCCGCCGGCCTGGCGGGGTCCTAATCCTCTGTGCGCAGCGACGTGATAACGCTAATCGGCGCTATTAACGCTTTATATTCCCGGTAGCGCTCGGGAAGCGATTCCACGCCGTTTACCGCCACGCAGAGCATGGCCGTCGCGTCATCCTCCTGCGCGCCTTTATACGCTAACGTTTCTCGTAACGCATTGATGCAGGCATGGGCGTCATGATGCGAAATGCCGTTGATATCGAGACGAATGGTTTTGCTAATGGCCTCTATCCATAATCCGCCCCACAGAACGCAACCCGAGGGCATGAGCAGGCAACTGAAGATGCTGTAAGCGGTGAGGTCGAGCCAGATAAAGGTCTTACTGGCAACGATAACGCCGAGGGCGACCGAAGGGATGCTGATGGCCAGCATATTCCATCCGCGGCGCAGCGGACTTAAGGCTAAACCCGCACTTGCTATCTGTTCCTGCCAGAGGTTACGTCCGGCGATACTCAGGCAGCAGGGCAGATCTTCATGACACGGCTTTCGCACCGCAAAATGGTCAAATAGTATGCTTTCAATGACGTTCATTTCGTGGTTTGCATAGCGTCCGTTAGCCAAAACCTGCCCGGGCTCCGGGATCCACAGATGCTTATTACTGAGTAAGCTGAACATTGCCAGTTGAATCACCCGGGTCCCTTCTCCGGTCAGCCACGCCAGCAACCAGGGGCTAACCTCTATCGCGTGCGGCTGGGGCTGAGCCGCTGGCCGCGACAGGATAATCATTATACCAATAGCAATATAGATACCCGGGACGATAAGTATAAAACCGCCAAGAAACAGCAGTGGATGCAGATGCATTATAAAATTCCACATACCATCCCCTCGTTAATCCAGCCTCTGCAGACAAAAGGGATACTTAATAAGGTTGATGATTTTTACATATTCACCATATCTTTCGGGAAGCAGGGCGGTTTTACCGATCGCCACGCAATAATCGGCGTTTTCATCGGTCAGGGTATCTGCGTCAGCAATAAGCGTCTCCTTCAGGGTATCAATATAGTGATGAAAGATATTAACGGCGATCCCTTCCCGGTCCAGCCGGGTGGCATTTAAGGTGATGCATAACAGCCACAGCCACCACAGGCCGGAAACCATCCCCATTGTCAGCCAGCTGAACACGCTGGAGTGAATTATCGCCTGATTATCAAAAAGCGTTTTCCAGGCGAGCGCGGCGATCAATAGCAGGGAGGGCGCGGCAATCAATATCATATTCCACGTTTGGTGCGTCGGGCTGAGCCGCAGCCCTTGGCAGTGAGGATCGGTGGCCCAGTGGTTCTTTTCGGCGACGTGCAGAGAAAGCGGCAGATCCTGGTCACTGGATTTTGGCGTAGCGAAATGGTCAAACAGTATTTTTTCCACACAGGTCATTTTGCATTCTGCGTACTGCTGATTGGCGCAGAGTTGAATATTGTCCGCAGAATGGATGAGAGTGACATAGCTTTTTCTTAACAGCCTGAACATGGCCAGCTGAATGACGCTGGTGGCGCTATTACGTAGCCAGGCTAAAAAAGAGGGTGAGATAGAATAGGGCGCCGGAACGGCTGTGGTATTTTCAGTAGGGCGGGTCTTCGCAATAATTATATTTACCAGAATATATATCACTGTGGTGGATAATATATGGTAACCCATAAATGATAACGGATGTAAATTGGCGAGATAGCTAATGACAGGGTTCACTTTTATTCCTTGTGAGCGTCCTAACCTGTTTTCGCCAGCATATTAAGTCCTCTCATCACAGGGGGGCAAGTGAAATAATGGCCTGGCATCTTTAAGTTAATATTAGCCATCAAAGCGTGACGTCACCTGTTAACGAAAGCCTCCGCCGTCACGGGCGGAGGCTTATCTTTACGCTGTCAGTTAAAAGTCGTAGCCCACGGTGGCCATGACGCTGCGCTCTGCTCCCCAGTAGCAGTTGCCGGTGCCGTAGCAGCCGGAAACGTATTCACGATTGCCGATATTGTTGGCGTTGACCTGCACATAAGCGCCTTTCAGCCCCGGCGACCAGACGCCGAGGTCAGCCCGCATCATGGCGTCCATCAGCGTGACCGACGGCAGCCGCGCGGTGTTGGCATCATCCGCCCACTGTTTACCAATGTAGCGGACGCCGGCGCCCAGCGAGATCCCCGCCGGAAACTGATAGCGCGCCCAGAAGGAGGCCATCTGATCCGGGGTCAGCTGCGGCGTGTTGTTGTCGGTACCGTCCTTAGTGTCCTGGAAGCGCAGACGATTCCAGGTATACGAGGCGAGGGTGCTCAGCTGCGGGGTGATCTGGTGATGCGCTTCCAGCTCAACCCCCTGGGAATGGACCTTACCCGCCGGAATATAGGTGGCGGTGGCGATGTTGGGGTCGCGGGTGGCGACATCCTTTTGCATCAGATCGTAAATCGCGATGCTATAGAGGTCGCTGCTGCCCGGCGGCTGGAACTTCAGGCCGGCTTCGACCTGTTCGGCGGTGGTCGGTTTCAACGGTTTGCCGTCAGCGCCGGGCAGCATCGCCGGGGTAATCGCCTGGCTGTAGCTCAGGTAGGGCGAAAGACCGTTGTCCAGGGCGTACAACAGCGAGGCGCGGCCGCTGATATGGTCGTCTGAACGGCGGTTTGAGGTGCCCAGGGTATCGCTGACCTGCTGGGAAACGATACGGTCATAGCGGGCGGAAACATCCACATGCCAGCGGTCCCAGACCATCTCATCCTGCAGATACAGCCCGGTCTGGTAATAACGGCGATTATTATCATCGCTGTAGGTCACGGTATGCCCGGTCTGGGCGGTATAGCCGGTAAACGGGTTAAGGGGCGCCGCGCCGCCGGCGCCGGTCCACAGATCGTTGCGAAAGCGATGGTATTCAGCGCCGAGGATCAGGGTATGCGCCAGATCGCCAGTATTGAAATCGGCGCGCAGGCGGTTATCGATTGACCAGCCGTCCAGCGAACCGCGCGAGCCGCTGTAGCCGCGAGCCAGCATGTCGCTGTCATCTATCCAGCCGACCTGGTAGACCTGATCGAGGGAGACGTTGGTGTGGGTGTAGCTTCCCGCGGAATAGACCGACCAGACATCGGTGAACTGGTGGTCAAACTCATAGCTGTAGATCTGCTGGCGGCGCTGATAGCCATCTCCCGGATCGCCCTCGTTGGTGCTGGTGGAGAGCTTACGGCCATTGTGCGCGTAGCGGGTGCCGTCCAGCGGCAAAGAGCCATGATAGCCACCGGAAGGATCTTTTTGCAGATAGGCGCGTAGCAGCAGCGAGGTATCGCTGTCCGGCTGCCACAGCAGGGAAGGTGAAATGGCGTAGCGCTCTTCGCGGGTATGGTCATACTGCGTGTCGCTGCTGCGGGTCATACCGATCAGCCGCCATGCCCACTGCTCATTGATGGCGTCGGTGTAATCGAAGGCCGCGCCTTTGGTATTTTGCGTCCCGCCAGTCAGGCGGACGTGGCCCTGCTGACTGAACTGCGGGCGCTTGGAGGTCAGGTTGACCACGCCGCCCGGCACGCTCTGCCCGTAGAGCGCGGAGGAGGGGCCGCGGATTACATCGACGCGTTCGATAAACCACGGGTCGATCTGCACCACGTTATGGCTGCCGCCGTCGCTCATCAGACGCATGCCGTCGAGGAACAGGTTATCGACGTCGCCGCCGTGGTAGCCGCGCAGGGAGATGGCGTCAAACCGGGTGGCGCCGCCGCCGAAGCTGGAGTAGACCCCCGGGGTATATTCCAGCGCCTGGCTGATGGTATTCGCGCCCTGATCCGCCATCTGCTGGCGGGTGACAACCGACACCGACTGGGCGGTGGTGATTAACGGCTGGTCGGTTTTTGTCGCCCCGAGCGAGGTGCTGGCGCTATAGCCCTCAGTCGGCGCGCTGGCGGATGCCGGCGGGCTGGCCGTTACCACCACCGTCTCTTCGGCCTGCGCGGTGAAGGGAAGTGCGACCGCGAGGGCGTACAGCAGCCCCGGGCGTTTGCGAGAAATAGCCACGTTCATAAGATCATCCTGAACCTGCGCGGTTTGGTACTCCTGTACGCCGCCGCGGGAAAAACGAATCTGTCATTATTCGTTAAAAAGTAATGCGAATTATTATTGTTTGTATTTATGCGATCAAGCGAAAAGGTGATCTGTTCAGCGCGAGGGGATGGAGAAGGGTTTCCCGCGAGCCGCAGAATGGGCCTGCGCGGGACGGTAGTGACCAGGGAGACCGCTTCCCCCTACCGATTTTGGTAGGGGGCGGCAAAGCGTCAGGAGCCGGTCTTTTGCGGTTCCGCAGGGGCGGGGTCGTTAGCCGCGGGCGCCGCAACAGGTTTGTCCTGCGGTGAAGGCGTTGTCGCCGGACGGGTAGCAGGCAGCGCATCGCAGGGTTTCTCCTGCGGGCAGATCAGATCCAGCATCTTAAGGGTGACGCCGTTGGTCCAGCCAAAGCCGTCCTGCAGTGGATATTCCCCACCGCCGCCCCCGGTGCCGGTTGAGCTTACGTCATACTTCTCCACCAGCTTTTGCTTGCTGTCATAGGTATGCTGCACGTTGGTCAGGAAGCGCCAGGTGACCTCCATGGCGATCTTCTGCTGACCATAGTTTTGCAGCCCCTCGACGGCCACCCACTGCAGCGGCGCCCAGCCGTTGGGGGCGTCCCACTGCTGGCCGCTGTTGACGGTGGTGGTGGTCAGCCCGCCGGGTTTGAGCAGCCGCGACTCGGCGGCGGCCGCCACTTTCGTCGCTCGCTCGCGCGACGCGGCATTGACGTACAGCGGGAACAGCGCCGCGGCGGTCAGCTGATTGCGCACCTTGTGGGTTTTCAGATCGTAATCGGCGTACCACCCCTCTTTTTCATTCCACAGGTATTTCTCGATAGCCTGCTGGCGGGCGTTGGCCAGCGCGTCGTACCGGGTAGCGCCGGCGCTGTCCCCCGCTGCTTTACTGGCGCGGGCGAGGGTTTTCTCCAGATGGAACATCAGGGCATTGAGATCGACCGGGATAATCGAGGTGGTGCGAATGGTGGCGAGCTGCTGCGGATTGTCCATCCAGCGGGAGCTGAAATCCCAGCCGGAAGCGGCGGCGGAGCGCAGGTCGCGATAGATCTCGGTGGCCGGACGATTCGGGTTGCTTTTGGCGGTTTTGACGTCGTCAAGCCAGGACTCGGGACGTGGGGTGTCGTTATCGTCCCAGTAGCGGTTGAGCAGCGCGCCATCCGCCATCCGCACTGCCCGTTTGTCGGCGCTGCCGGGTGCCAGCGCGTCCGCCCCGGCCATCCAGTAGCGATACTCTTTCTCCAGCTGCGGCTGGTAGGTTTTCAGCACCTGGTCGCCATCGTGCGTCGCCAGCAGGCTTACCATAAAGGAGAAGAAGGGGGGCTGCGAACGGCTGAGGTAATAGGTGCGGTTACCGTTGGGGATATGGCCCCAGGTGTCAATTTCCGCAGCGAAGTTGGCGACCATATCTTCGACTTTATCCCAGTGACCGCTTTCGGCAAGACCCAGCATGGTGAAATAGCTGTCCCAGTAATAGACTTCGCGAAAGCGTCCTCCGGGGACCACGTAGGGCTTAGGCAGCGGCAGCAGCGAGTCCCACTTTTCCACCTCGACGGTGCTGCGGGTCAGGACCGGCCACAGGCCGTCGATATGCTGACGCAGGGTTTGCCCTTTGGGCGGCACATAGGCGTCGTTCTCTTTCGGCAGCGTGAAGTTCAGCTCAACGAAGTGGCGCAGGTCGAAGCTGGCCTGGTTTTTTTGCATCCGGTAATCGGCAAGGATCATCAGCGGATCGCTGTTAGGGATCGCGTCGGCGAAGGTTTTTTGATCGGCAAAGAGCTTTGCGCTCTGGACATCATTGAACAACGGGCCCAGCAGAATATCCGGCGAGGGTGGCGGCGCGGTTTTGCCGTCTTCCGCCTGGACATTCAGGCTCATCAGGGCGAGCAGGGCGCCGCCGATCGCCAGGCGCAGGGAACAGGGCAAAGCAGCGGGACGATGTGCATCAGTACTCGTCATGGGGAGTTCTCCTTATCATTATCGACTGCGGGCCACGACGTTTGGCCATCCAAAAACCTTAGACGAATATCTGCCGCTGCGCGTGTCAGGGGTAACATTTTGCGCGAAAACAGAGGATTTACCTGCCTGGTTTTCTGCTACAACCGCCGGCAACGCGATTAGTCTTACAGACAAGCCAACGCGCCCGGGCCACTGGCCACGGCGCGCTGGAGGCGAATACCAGCGGATCGAGAAGGGCTGTGAGGCCCGGCCTGCGGCACACTGGCTGACGGCGCTGGCGTCCACCATGGCGCAAAAATCGTCGCCCTGCCTCACGACGGTGCAACCGCAGCCGGGCGCAGGCGGCCATTGTGGCGATTTTTTGCACAATCAGACGGCGGGTCAGAACCGATTTGCACAACGCCGCGGCGGCGGATGACCTGGCATAATTAATGCTTATCTCTTATCGGGATTACCACAAAGTGAGTACAACCGGAGGAGACGGCCATGATAAAAATAACGCTTCCTGACGGGCATTATTATGACGAGATGCTGACCGCCCAGGGTGAGCAGCGGCCGCACTATAATGCCTGGTGGCAATGGTTTCGCAACACCGATCAATTCTCTATCCGGCAGAAAAAAGCGCAAGCGGAACTGCTTTTTCACCGTATCGGCATCACCTTTAACGTGTACGGCGAGGATGAGGGAACCGAGCGGCTGATCCCGTTTGATAGCGTGCCGCGGATCATACCCGCCGGGGAGTGGCAGCGCATTGACCGCGGCATTCGCCAGCGGGTGAAAGCGCTGAACGCTTTCCTCTATGACATCTATCATGAACAGAATATCCTGCGTGCGGGGCTGATACCGGCCGAGCAGGTGCTGGCCAACGAGCAGTATCAACCGTGCATGCAGGGCATCAACCTGCCAAACAACACCTATGCCCATATCACCGGCGTCGATATGGTGCGCAATAACGACGGTCAGTATTACGTGCTGGAGGATAATCTGCGCACGCCGTCCGGCGTCTCCTACATGCTCGAAAACCGTAAGATGATGATGCGCCTCTATCCGGAGATGTTCGAGCAGCATCACATTGCGCCGGTGGAGCGCTACCCGAGCTACCTCCTGCAGACCCTGCGCGAAAGTTCGCTGGTGGATGATCCCTGCGTCGTGGTGATGACCCCGGGTCGCTTCAACAGCGCCTACTTCGAGCACAGCTTCCTGGCGCAGCAGATGGGGGTCGAGCTGGTGGAAAGCGCCGATCTGTTTATTAAAAACGGCGCGGTGTATATGCGCACCACTGAGGGGCCGCGGCGGGTGGATGTGATTTATCGCCGCATCGACGATGCCTGGCTCGACCCGCTGGCCTTCCGCGCCGATTCGATGCTCGGCGTCCCGGGGCTGCTGTCCGTCTACCGCGCCGGCGGCGTAGTGCTGGCCAACGCCATCGGCACCGGGGTGGCTGACGACAAATCGATCTATCCGTACGTCCCGGAGATGATCCGCTTTTACCTCGGCGAACAGCCGATCCTCAGCAATATCCCCACCTGGCAGTGTCGGAAAGCGGAGGATCTGCGCTACGTGCTGAGCAATCTGGAGCTGATGGTGGTCAAGGAGGTCCATGGCGCCGGGGGCTACGGCATGCTGGTCGGCCCGCGTTCCACCAAAGAGGAGAGGGAGGCCTTCCGCCAGCGCCTTCTGGCCAATCCGGCCAACTATATCGCCCAGGATACCCTTGCGCTGTCGACCTGCCCAACCTTCGTTGATGAAGGGCTGTCGCCACGGCATATCGATTTACGCCCCTATGTGCTTTCCGGACAGGAGATGCGGCTGGTGCCCGGCGGCCTGACCCGCGTGGCGCTGACCGAAGGGTCGCTGGTGGTCAACTCGTCGCAGGGCGGCGGAACCAAGGATACCTGGGTGATGGAGGATGACGCATCATGCTAAGTCGTACGGCGAGTGAACTGTTCTGGATGGCCCGCTACCTTGAGCGGGCGGAGAGCTACGCCCGGGTGCTGGACGTGACCTGGAAATTATCAATGATCCCCCGCCACAGCCAGCAGTCGCGGGATCTGGCGCTACCGCTGAATTTGTCAATGACCCACGAGCTGTTTCAGGCGCGCCATGCCCGCTTTACCATGAGCAATCTACTCAACTTTTTTGCCCTCGATGGCAACAACCCCTGCAGTATTTACAGCTGCGTGGAGATGGCGTGGAACAACGCGCACGCTGTGCGCGGCAGTCTGTCGGCCGAAGTGTGGGAGAGCATCAATGCCACCCGCATCGAACTGCGGACCCTCCGCCAGCAGGGGCTGGGCGAACTGGGGAGCGACGGCTTTTTCGAGTGGGTGAAAGAGCGGGTGCATCTGTTTCGCGGAGCGGTGATAGGCACGCTGCTGCGCAACGACGCCCTGAGTTTTATCGGTATCGGCACGCTGATCGAGCGCGCGTTCGCCACCACCCAGCTGCTGCTAATTAAGGATCAACAGCTGACCAACGATCCGGACCCGGTGCGCGAATACTACCGGCTGGATACCCTGCTCAATGCGGTCAGCGCCCGCGAAGCTTACAACAGCCTCTACCGCCAGCCGGTCAGTCGCGAAACGGTGATGGAGCTGCTGATCCTGCGTAACGATATTCCACGTTCGCTGCGCGCCAGCATTGCCGACCTGGTGGGCGAACTGGAGAAGATCGCCAACGATCGCTCTTATCAGCCGCTGCGCCTCGCCCATCAGCTCAACGTTGACCTGCGCTTCAGCACCCGTGACGACCTGGCGCAGGCGGACCTGCAGACCACGCTTAACGGACTGCTGGCGAGAATTAACGCCCTGTCCGACAGCATCAGACAAACCTATCTGGAGGCCTTATGAAACTGGTCATCGATCATCTCACCCGCTATGGCTACGATGAAGAAGTGAAGTTTTCCACCCAGTATCTGCGCCTGACCCCGCGCAGCACCGGACGGCAGACGATCACCGCCTGGACGCTGACCCTGCCGGACGGCGCGGCGGTGACCACGACCGACGGCTGGGGTAATGTGCTGCATGTGCTGACGCTGGATAACCCGCATAAAGAGATCACCATCCGCGCCAGCGGGATTGTCGATATCGCCGACGAGGGGGAAGAGACGCGTGATGAAGAGGCCGAGCTGCTGTCGCCGCTGGTTTTTCTGCGCAGTACGCCGCTGACCCGCGCCGATACGGCGATCCGTGAGTTCGCCCAGCGCCTCTATCGTCCCGATGCGGCGGAAGAGAGTTTGAATCAACTGATGGCGGATCTGCTGTTAAGAATGCCATACTCCCCCGGCGCGACCCAGGTCCAGGACTCCGCTGCCGACGCCTTCGCCCGGGCGAAGGGCGTGTGCCAGGATCATACCCATGTTTTTCTCGCCTGCTGCCGGGCGCTGGAGATCCCGGCGCGCTACGTCAGCGGCTATGTCTACAGCGATAATGCCCAGCATGTCGCGATGCATGCCTGGGCGGAAGTGTGGCTCGACGGCCGTTGGCTGTCGTTTGATATCACCAATAATACCCGTCGCCTGAATCAGCATCTGCGGCTGGCGACTGGGCTGGATTATCTCGACGCCTGCCCGGTACGGGGCACCCGGCTGGGCGGCGGCGGGGAGATTATGTTAACCAACGCTGAAGTGCGCGAACACAGCCAGCAGGCGCAGCAGCAATAATACGGGAATAACCGCAATGACCTACTGTGTGGCCATGTGCCTGGCGGATGGACTGGTGTTTGCTTCCGACTCCCGCACCAACGCGGGCGTCGACCATATTGCCACTTTTAAAAAGCTGCACGTTTTCCATCAGGAAGGGGAACGGGTGCTGGTGCTGCAATCCGCCGGCAACCTGGCCACCACCCAGAGCGTGATAAGCCTGCTCAGCGCGCGGATCCGTACCCAGCAGGAGCCGAACCTGATGCAGGTGACTTCCCTCTACGACGCCGCCATGCTGATCGGTAAAACGCTGCTGGAGGTGATCCAGCGCGACAGCAGCAACCAGCAAAACTGCAGTAATACTAACTTCAACTGCAACCTGTTGCTTGGCGGCCAGATCGCCGGCGAAACCCATCGTCTGTTCCATATTTATCCGGAGGGCAACTTTATTGAAGCCACCCGCGACACGCCTTATTTCCAGATTGGCGAAAGCAAGTACGGCAAGCCGATCATCGATCGGGTGCTGACCATCGATACGCCGCTGGAGCAGGCGATGTGCTGCGCCTTGATCTCCATTGACTCGACGCTGCGCAGTAATCTGTCCGTTGGCCTGCCGCTGGATACGCTGCTCTACCGCAGCGGCAGCCTGAGCAGCGCCGGGCAGCATCGCATCACCGACAGCGATCCCTACTTCAACCGCATCCGCAAGGCGTGGTCCGAGGGGCTGTTGCACACCTTCCAGACTCTGCCGGCCTGGACGCCAGCAGAGCGGGAAGGGGAGTAGCCCTGGAATACGACCTCGCCCGGAGCCCGGCCACACGGATGATGACCGGCTCCCTTCGCCCTTAACGCGTCTCCGCCAGCCGCTCGCCGCTGGCGGCATCAAACAGATGCAGGCTCTCGCAGCGGAGAGTCAGCCCCAGCGTCTGCTGCGCCGCGACCGCCACCCTGCCGGCAACCTGCACATGCACCGGAAAACCCTGCCAGTCGAGATGAAGCAGGGTGGACTCCCCCGTCACCTCCATAATGTTTACCGTTGCCAGCGCGCCATGCGCATCCGGCAGAATATCCTGCGGGCGCAGGCCGACAATCAACGGGGCATCGCCCTGGTTCGCCACCGCCTGATGCCAGCGTTCGGCCAGCGGAAACCACAGCGCGCCGCAGGCGACGCCGGGCTGGCCATTGCGCACGTCTCGCTGACCGGGCAGGAGGTTCATCGGCGGGGAGCCGATAAAGCGGGCGACGAAGGTGTTGCATGGCTGGTCGTAAATGGCCAGCGGCGCCCCCTGCTGGACGATCTGCCCGTCGCGCATCACCACAATCTGATCGGCCAGAGTCATTGCCTCCACCTGATCATGGGTGACATAGATCATGGTGGTATTGATGCGCTGGTGCAGGGATTTGATCTCCGCGCGTAGCTCCATCCGCAGCTGAGCGTCAAGGTTCGACAGCGGCTCATCGAACAGGAAAACCTGCGGGTTCCTGACCATTGCCCGGCCCATCGCCACCCGCTGGCGCTGGCCGCCGGAGAGCGCACGCGGATAGCGAGCCAGCAGTTTATCAATCCCCAGCAGGCTGGCGACCTGCTGCACTTTGCTTTTCTGTAACTGCTTATCCACCTTTTTCACCTGCATATGAAAGGCGAGATTTTCCGCCACCGTCAGGTGGGGGTAAAGCGCATAGCTCTGAAAGACCATCGCCACATCGCGGTCGGCGGGATCCAGATCGTTGACCGGCCGCTGGTTCATCAGAATGGTGCCGCCGGAAAGCGTTTCGAGACCGGCCAGCAGGCGCAGCAGGGTCGACTTGCCACAGCCGGAAGGGCCCACCAGCACGGTAAAGCTGCCGTCGGGGATGGTGAGGTCCAGCGGCTGGAGCACCGTCTGTTTCCCGTATCGCTTGGCGACATCGATCAGTTCAACACTGGCCATCGGTGGCCTCCTCAAGGTGATGTTGCAGGGTATGCCAGTCGGGATAGCGGCGCGGGGAGGTGCCGATCGCCTGCGCGGCGACGGTATTTCCCCAGCGCAGCGCTTCTGGCACCGGTTTACCGCTTAGCAGCGCGGCAAGAAAGCCCGCGTTAAAGCTGTCGCCAGCGCCGATGGTATCGATGACGGTGACGGGCCGGGTTGGCGCATGGTGATGGCTGTCGGTCGTCCAGCAGTCCGCGCCGTCAGCGCCGCGCTTCACCACGCACCCGCCGCTGCCGCTGAGCCGTGCCGCAAGGGCTGCGGCGGCTTCGGCGAGGGTCGGGCGGGCGGCCAGCTGCTGGGTTTCAACGTCGTTGAGCAAAAGCCAGTCGCAGTCGCCCAGCCAGCGGTCGACCTCATGACGCAGCGGGTCGCTCCAGCCCTGGGGCGGCCAGCCGGTATCGACGGCAAGGGTAAACCCGCGCTGGCGGAGCGTGGCGAGCAGCTGCGGATAGTCGGACAGCAGCCTGGTACAGAGAAAGGTGCCGCAGAGCAACACGATATCGCCCTCGCCAGCGGCGGCAGGCAACTGGTCCAGCACATCCCCGGCGGTCAGGCGGGTAATGTGTCCGTGGTTGCTGAGGAACGAGCGCTCTTTGTTGGGATGGGTGACCGCCACCGTCAGCGAGGTTTCACAGGGATACTGCGGCCAGCGCGCGCTATCGCCGGGAAACTGTGCCGCCAGCCACGGGGTAAACGCGTCGTCGCCCTGACAGCCGACCGCGCAGTGCGGCAGCTGCATGGCGGCGGCGGCCAGCGCGCAGTTGCCAGCAGAGCCGCCGGGCCGCAGAGCGCTGTGCTCGAGCATCATCTCAGTTCCCTGCGCGGGCCAGTGGGGCAGGGTTCCCATCACTAAATCAATATTGTAATTGCCCACGATATAGAGCACAGGTGTCCTGGTGTTATCCATAGTTATCCTTTACTTCCCCCGTTGGTGAGGCCACTGACCAGCGATTTTTGCAACCAGATTGCAATCAGCAGCGGAGGGACTGAGGCGAGTATGCCTACCGCCGCCACCAGTCCGTCATCGGTGGCGCGGCCGGCGGTGAAGCCGGCGATGGTCACCGGCAGCGTTTGGGCGGCGAGGTTGCTGGTAAACAGTAGCGCATAGAAAAACTCATCCCACGCCAGCAGCCAACCGAACAGCGCGGCGGCGCCAAGCATCGGTTTCGCCAGCGGCAGGGTGATGCGCAGCAAGACTTGCCAGATGCGCAGACCGTCAAGCCGTGCCGCCTGTTCGATATCCTGCGGTAGGGTATCGAACTGGTTTTTTACCATCCACGTCAGAAACGGCACGATCAGCGAGCAATAGACCAGCACCAGTCCGCTGCGGGTGTTGAGCAGGCCAAAGTGTTCGAGAATAAAATAGAGCGGCAGCACAAAGGCTACGGGCGGCACCATATAGATGCCGAGGCCGGCGTACAGCCAGCCGTCGCGTCCGGGGTAGCGAGAAAAGCTGAAGGCGGCGGGGATCGCCAGCAACAACGAGACCAGCGTCGCGCCAGCGGCCACCAGCACGCTGTTGCCCAGCGCGGGGAGAAACAGCGCCCCGGGTTCGCCAGGGGCCAGCGACAGCAGATGGCCATAGCGGCTAAAGTCCCACTGCCGCGGGATCCACGCCAGCGGGACGCGGGTGAGGTCCGCGGTGGTGCTGACGCTCATCAAAAATAGCCACAGCATCGGGGCGAGGATCGAGACCGCCACCGCCAGCGCCGCCATGTAACGCAGCACGATGTACCCTTTACGCTTCATCATCAATACTCCGGCGCCGCTGACGCAGCAGCAAAAACAGATACAGGGCGATCAGTACGGCGCACATCAGGCTCATCAGCATGGCGTAGGCCGCGCCGCTGCCGGCGTGCAGATAGCTGAATGACTCCTGATAGACAAAAAAGCTCAGCGTTTTGGTACTGTCCAGCGGGCCGCCGCGGGTCATAACATAGATAATGTCGAACACTTTGAAGGCATCAATGGTGCGTAGCACCAGCGCGACGCCAAGGGGGCCCACAATGGCCGGAAAGGTAATGGCGCGAAAGCGCCGCCAGGCGGAGGCGCCGTCGAGCCGCGCCGCCTCGTACAGATCGTCGGGGACGGACTGCAGCGCGGCCAGCACCAGCAGAGTGACCAGCGGGTAGTTTTTCCAGATATCCGCCAGCATCACCGCGTGCAGCGCAGAATCCGGCGAGCCCAGCCAACTGCGATAGCTGTCAATCAGCCCCAGCTGGCTGAGCAGGGCGTTAACGCTGCCGTAGTCGGGATTAAAGTTAAGCCGCCACATCATGGCGTTGACGATCGTCGGCAACGCCCACGGCAGGATCACCAGCACCCGCAGGACATTGCGCCCGACAAAACGCTGATTCAACAACAGCGCCACCAGTACGCCGATCGCCCCCTCAATCGCCACCGAGACCACGGTGAAATAGAGCGTTCGCGCGAAGGCGGCGCGAAAGTCCGGGTCGGTCAGGGCATAAAGATAATTATCCAGCCAGACGTAGTGGGTCGCCTCGCCGCTTCCCGCCAGCGCAGTATCAGTGAAACTCAGCCACAGGGTGCGCGCCAGCGGCCACGCAGTGAGGATAAACATCGCGATAAGCATGGGCGCTAACAGCACCCATGCCTGACGATGCTCGCGTCGTTGCAGACTCAGCATCACGCCTCCTTAACGCAGACGGGCCGCGCTGGTGTCGACCGCCTTGAGGGCGACGTCGGGCGTGGCTTTACCCTGCAGTACCGATTGAAGCTGCTGTTGCAGGGTGTTTGACAGGCGCGAGTAATCTGCCGTTTCGGGGCGAGAGAGCATCACGTTCAACGACTTGTCGGCGGCGGCGATCAGGCTCTCCTGGCCTTTGGCAACGGCAGGATCCTGGTACGAGGCTTTCCATACCGGCAGGCTCAGTTTGGCATACTTGTCCTGTACCGGCTGGGAGGTTAGGTAGTGAATATACTGCCAGGCCTCTTCCGAATGCTGACTGGCTTTGGCGATGCCCAGCCCCATTGAACCGTTGACAGCGCCGGGTTTATCCGGGGTATCGCCTGGGGCGGGGACAATGCCAACATCACCTGCGACTTTACTCTGTTTCGGATCGTTGGCCATGTTGTACATATAGGTCCAGTTGAGCGCAAAGGCGGCGTCGCCATTGGAGAAAGCCTTACGCACATCTTCCTCAAGGTATTCACGTGATGCCGGGTTGCTCAGCCCCTGATCGAGCGAGGTTTTCATCAGCGTGACCGCTTTCAGCGAGGCGGGCGTCGAAAAATCGAGCTTGCCGTTCTGGTAGAAGCTCCCGCCGAAGCCGGAGACGAGGGTGGTGTAATCACAGACCAGCGCTTCCGCTTGCGACCAGCTCCACACCAGCGGATATTTAACGATCCCTTTGTCCTTAAGCACTTTAGCGTCGTCCATCACCTGCTGCCAGCTGACTGGCGGCGTTTTGATCCCTGCTTTGTCCAGCATGGCTTTGTTGTAGTACAGATATTTGGTGTCGAGGATCCACGGCATGCCGAGGGTTTTGCCTTGATACACCACGGTATTCATCGCCCCGGGGAAAATCTTCTCACGCTCGTCTGGGGCAATTCGTGAAGAGACATCCTGCAGCAGATCGAAGCGGCTAAACTCCGCCGGCCAGATCGCGTCGAACAGCACCACGTCGTAGCCGTTACCCCCCGCGCCGCGGGCGGCGACGATCTTGTCGTGCAGCGCTTCGTAGGGAACGAATTCGAGGTTGACCTTCACATCAGGATGTTGCTTTTCGAAATCGCTGGTCATCGCGCGAATGTCGTTTTCGCTATAGGCCGCCTGGGTCATAAACAGGGCATTAATCTGGGTCGCTGCGCTGACGCTCCCACTGATAACGAGCATCGCCAGCAGACAGGCGTTGACCCGTAGTGCGCTGTGGTATTTCATCTTTGCTCTCCGCTGTGCTGTACTGAAAGGGGTTATGATTTATTAAATCAATTTGATTGATTTAATCAGGGCGACACTATCGGCAACATCTCCCGAGTGGCCCTGGGACTAAGCGTAGCAAAGGGTATGCCATCGCGAAGGCTCGCCTGCGCGGGTCGTTGTCAGATCTGTGATGCCGGCTAAAATTTCACCAGTCCAGCCTGGAAGGGAAACGATGAAAACATCAGGTACAAACCTTGAACATGCCCGGGTGCATAACCGCCGGGTGATCATTGAGGCGGTGCGTTTACATGGCGAGCTGACCCGCGCCGAGCTGGCGCGGCTGACCGCGCTGACCCCGCAGACCGTGTCGAATATTGTGGCGGAGCTGGAGCAGATGGATCTCCTGACCAGCCACCAACCGCGGCGCGCCAGCGGCCGGGGACAGCCAGCGGTGCCGGTGAGCCTCAATCCCGCCAGCGCCTGGTCGATTGGCATCCATCTTGATCATCAGACGCTGATTGTGGTGCTGGTGGATCTGACTGGCGAGGTCCATTTTCGCCGACTCATTCTGGTGCAAAAGCCCCAGCCTGGTGCGACCTTTGCCCGCCTCGCTGAGGTGCTGGATGAGATCCGTGCGCTGCCGGCGCTGGACTGGTCGCGGGTGCTGGGGATGGGGGTTGTGATGCCGGGGCCCTTTGGCGTGGAAGGGATTTCGTCGACGGGACCCACGACGCTTAACGGCTGGGAAGGGGTAGACGTAGCAGCGGAGCTCGGGCGACTGAGCGGCCTGCCGGTGACCCTCGAAAACGACGCCACGGTGGCCGCCATTGGCGAACGCTTTCACGGCGTGGCGCGGCAGCTCAACTCCTTTGTCTATCTCTACATAGGCACTGGTCTGGGCGCCGGAATTTTTACCGATGGTCATGTGTATACCGGCCATGCTCATAACGCCGGCGAGGTCGGGCATATTGTGGTCGCGCCGAATGGTCGCCCTTGCTATTGCGGGAATGAGGGATGTCTTGAGCGCTATGTTTCCCTGCAGGCGGCCTATGAGTTTTGCGGCCTCGATCCCTATCGCGCCCTGCCGGAGGATCTGCTGTCGGTGGACGCTGCGCTTTTCGACCAGTGGATCACCAGCATCCTGGCGCCGTTGCGTCAGGCGATCAATTTGCTGGAGTGCGTCTTCGATGCCGAGACGGTAGTGGTGGGCGGCATGATGCCCGCCCCGCTGCTGGAGAGAGTGCTGGCGCGTCTGCCGCCGCTGTATCAGTCCGTCCGCGGGCGTTACCTGCCGGCCCAGCGTGTCAAAATGGGGATGACCGGCACCGATACCGCCGCGCTGGGCGCCGCTGCGCTGCCGATCTTTGACGAATTTAATCCGCAGTTTCAGGTGTTGATGAAAGCGGTAAATACAAACGCGCTTTTTGGCAAAGCTAAGTAAATTAAATACTTTGTTATTTAACGTGTTATCTCACATCTTCGGAGGGAATGAGGCAACACGGCAAGGTATCGGAAGTGACGGAAAAGAAGACGGCTGTCTATGTGGATGACCAACAGCGCATCCTGATCCGCCAGCTGGCGCGCAGCTGGCTGTGGCGCAGCGAGCTGCCGACCTGGCTGCTGTTGGTGACGGTTTACGGCGGCTGGTTTGCCTGCGTGGCGGGCTGGCGGACGCTGGGCCTGTTTCCGGCCACGCTGCTGCTGATCTGGTTTACCGCCTGGTATATGTCCTTACAGCATGAGCTGATCCATGGGCATCCCACCCGGCTGGCATGGTTTAACCAGCTGCTGGGGACGCTGCCGCTGGCGGTCTGGTATCCCTATGGCGTCTATCGCGACAGCCATCTGGCGCACCATCGCAACCATCTGCTGACGCACCCCGAGGATGATCCCGAATCGTACTACGTGACCGCGGAAAGCTGGCAGCGCTTCTCAGCCTGGCAACGCCGCCTTATCCACCTGCGCAATACCTTCTGGGGGCGTCTGCTGCTGGCGCCGCTGATGGATATCGTTCACACCCTGCGCAGCGCGCTTCGGGCTTTCCGCGAGGGCGACCACCGCGCCATCGCCATGTGGAGCCTGCATCTGTTGCTGCTGACGGGCCTGCTGGCCTGGATGGCGGCGCAGGGTTTATCCCCGCTGTGGTTTGTGCTGGCGGTGAGCTACCCGGCGCTGGCCCTGACCAAAGTGCGCTCTTTTCTCGAACACCGGGCCGCGGATGACCCGCTGGCCCGCTCGGTGATCAACGAGGCCGGGCTCCCCTGGCGAGTGCTGTTCCTCAATCTCAACTACCATGCGGTGCATCATGACCTGCCAGGGGTTCCCTGGTACGCTTTACGTCAGCTGTATCTGCATCGCCAGACGGCCTATCTGCAGCGTAATCAGGGGTTCCTGGTGCGTGGGTACGGTGAGTGGCGACGCCATTTTAGCCGCCGGGCGGTGGCGGTGAACGCCCATCCGGGCTTTGGCGAGCAGGCGCAGGCGGGAGGAGAACATGGCTGAACGCATGACCTTTCCGATGTATGCCATCCACCGTCAACAGACCCAGGCTCTGTGGCAGGCGGTACAGTCGCTGCTGGCCGAACGCGGCGTGATGGTGGCGGGGGACCCGCCGGCGGATGACCCCGAGGATCTGCTGGCCCACTGGCGTCAGCCGAGGCTGTTGCTGAGTCAGACCTGTGGCTATCCGCTGGTGACCCAGCTGCCGGAGGTGCAGACGGTGGGCTGCTTCCACTACGCCGCGCCCGGTTGCGAAGGGCGCCGCTACCGCAGCCTGCTGGTGGTCCGCGAAGCGGATAGTCACCGGATGCTGGCGGACTTTTTTGGCCGCCGGGCCGTGTGCAATGCCGAGCACTCGCAGTCCGGCTACAACGTGCTGCGCAAAATGGTCGCGCCGCTCTCGCGGGAGGGGCGATTTTTTTCGGCTGTGGTGTTTAGCGGCAGCCATCGGCAATCGCTGCGCGAGCTGCAGCAGGAAAACGCCGATATCGCCGCCATCGACTGTGTGACCTACGCTCTGCTGCAGCGACATCAGCCGCAGGCCCTGGCAGGACTGGTGGCGATCGGCTGGAGCCCGGACGCGCCAGGGCTGCCGCTGATCACTGCCAGCGCCACCCCGGCTTCGACGCTGAACAGCCTGCGCGAGGCGCTCCAGCAGTTAGTGAGCGATGCGCGCTATCGTTCCCTGTGCGACGCCTTGCTGATCTGCGGCTATAGCGATATGTCGCGGGAGGCCTATGCTCCGCTGCTGGCGTGGCGGGATGAGGCCGCGGCGCAGGGAGTCAGCCAGCTATAGGTAAAATGCCCCGGCCAGCGATCTGCGCCGGGGCGGGTCATGGCAGACTACGGCGTCGGCGGTAACGCGGGGCGGGAAGGGGCGGTGAAGCGGTTTGCCACCGCCGGCAGACCGAGCTTTTCACGCAGGGTGCCGGGCGGATAGCGGTCACGCATGACGCCGTTACGCTGCAGAAGCGGCACCACCTGGTCAACAAAGCGGTCAAAGTCTCCCGGCAGCAGCGGGAACATCAGGTTGAACCCATCGGCGGCGCCCGCCTGCCAGGTCTCCGTTAAGGTGGCGGCAATCTCCTCGGCGCTGCCCAGCAGCAGCCAGCTATCAGAACTCTGTAATAACAACTTCCCCAACTCCAGCAGAGTGAGCCGCGGATCGTACTGGCGGATAAGCTTCAGCGCGGTACGGATGCCGTCAAAGCTCTCTTCATCAGGGAGCGGCGGCAGGGGCTGGTCCCTCGGCAGGGCGCTGAGATCCATTCGAAGATAAGAGGAGAGCAGATCGATAGCCATCTGGTCGCTCATCAGCTGTTCGTTAAGCTGCTGGCGGGCCGCCTTCTCCTCGTCGGAGTTCACCACCACCGGCAGGACCCCGGCGATGATTTTGAAATGGGCCGGATCGCGCCCGTGCTGGCGCAGCCGTTGATTCATCTCTTCGCGATAGGCCAGCCCCTCGGCGATCGAGTGAATAAACACGAAGTGCATATCGGACCAGGCGGCGGCCAGCGCTTTCCCTGCTTCCGAAGAGCCGGCCTGCACCAGCAGTGGATGGCCCTGCGGCGGGCGAGGGACGTTGAGCGGGCCGCGCACGCGAAAGTACTCGCCCTGATACTCGAGATGATGCACCTTGTCGGCATCGGCAAATAATCCGCGCGCTTTATCGAAGATCGCCGCGCCATCTTCCCAGGAATCCCACAGGCGAGTGACCACGTCGATGAATTCATTGGCCCGCTGGTAGCGCGTGCCGTGGCGGGGAAGCTGCTCCAGACCGAAGTTTGCTGCTTCTTCTTCCAGCCACGACGTGACCACATTCCAGCTTGCCCGGCCATTGCTGAGCAAATCCAGCGAGGCAAAGTAGCGAGCCAGGTTATAGGGTTCGTTATAGGAAGTGGACGCGGTGGCCATCAGGCCGATATGCTCCGTCACCGCGGCGAGGGCGGAGAGCAGCGTCAGGGGTTCAAGCCGGGCGTTGGCGTAGTGGGTCAGGCCGCTGGGCACCGTATCCCACACCGCGATATGGTCGGCGACAAAGATAGCGTCGAGGGTCGCCGCTTCGGCCTTGCGCGCCAGACTGGCGTAATAGTTGAGGGTAAATATGTCCGCTTCAGGCGCGTCAGGGTGACGCCAGGAGAAACGGTAATCCCCCTGTGGGTTATAAAAGAACAGGTTCAGGATCATGTGTCGGGTAGACATAGCGTGGACTCGCGGCTGAACGCCATCCGTGGCGGAGTGAAGGTCAGTGTTGGGATAGGTTGGCATTAACCCACTGTTCGGCGACGGCCGCTGGATCTTTATGCTGAAGATCTACCTGCTGGTTGAGGGCAATCAGTGTGGCATTGTCCAGTTTGCCGGAGACTTCATTGAGCACGGCGCCGATCTCCGGCGTCAGACTGGCTTTGCGCACCAGCGGCACCACGTTCTGACTCGGTTGCTCATGTTTATTATCTTCCAGAACCACCCATTTCTCCTTCGCCAGATTGCCCTGGGTGGAGACGACCGTCGCGACGTCGATTTTGCCCGAATTGAGCGCCAGCCGGGTCAGCGGCCCGCCCATGTCCAGCGATTTCACCGCTTTGAACTCAAGACCATAGACGCGTTTCAGCCCCGGCAGGCCCAGGGCGCGTACCGCCAGCTCCGGCGGTCCGCCGATCACCAGCTGCGGGGCGACGGGCTTCAGGTCGGAGAGGGTGCGCAGATGGTATTTCTCCGCGGTCTCGGAACGTACCGCCCAGGCGGTGATCGAGGTGGCCGGGGCCGGGTTCAACAGAGTGAAATCGGCAGGCAGGACCTGAGCCAACTCAGCGCTGACGTCCTGCTGGCTGGTGGCCTCGGTTTTGCCGTTATAGAAATTGAGCAGGGCGCCAAGATATTCCGGAACGATATCGATCTCACCGCTCTGCAGCGCCGGAATAATAATTTCCCGGTTGCCGAGGTTGAGACGGGTGTTGGCCTCGATATGATTTTTCTTTAGCGCGCTGGCGTAGATGTTGGCGAGAATGGAACTTTCGGTAAAGTTGGCCCCGCCCACCGTGACGCTGGCGGCATAGGTGTAAACGCTCAGGCTGAACAGCCCGGCGGCCAGCAACGAGAGACGAAATCGACGGGCGGTGACGGCCTTGCCAAATAATTGCTTCATAATACCTCTTTTATTTTCAGGTTAATCAGCGCCAGGCGCTGGGGTCATGTCAGTGTCACGCTAATAAGGCGCGGCAATACGGCGATGAACCAGGCGGCCGGCGCAGCGGGCGAAAAGCAGTTCGCCACCTATCGCCAGCAGGGAAACCACCAGCGAGCCGCCGATCACCTGCGGGATATCCCGTTGCCCGAGTCCGTCGATCAGAAATCGTCCCAACCCGCCCAGACCGGCATAGGCTGCGACCACCGCCGTGGCGATAAGCTGAACCAGCGCGGTGCGCACTCCGGCGAGGATCAGCGGCGCCGCCAGCGGGATCCGCAACTGCCACAGGCTTTGCCAGGGGGTCATGCCCAGCGCGATGGCCGCATCGCACAGCGGGCGGTCGGCGTGATAAATCCCCACCCAGGTGTTAGTGAGAATCGGCGGAATAGAAAGCGCGATAAGCGCTGCCAGCACCGGGATATCGTTAAAGCCAAAAACGATGATGCATAATAAAATCAGCCCTAACGAAGGGATGGCGCGGCCAAGATTAAACAGGTTGATCACCACGAAGGCGCCTTTGCGCCAGTAGCCAAGGGCGATACCAAGCGGCAGGGCAATGGCGCAGGCCACGGCCATGCTGACCAGCACGTAATAAAGGTGTTGGCCCAGGCGCAGCAGGATGCCCTCGTCGCCCAGCCAGTGCTCCGGCTGGGTCAACCAGTGAAAGGTGGCGAGAAGCAGTGTCATCATTTCGTCCACGGCGTTAGCCAGTCGCCGAGACGGGCGATCAGCCCGTCAAAGACCAGCGACAGCAGCAGGCTCAGGACCAGGCTGACGATAATCGGCGTCAGAAAGTCCTGATTAAAACCCGCCAGCAGCAGCTGTCCCAGCCCGCCCTGGCCGATCAGCGCGGTGACGGTGACCAGGCCGACCAGCGTTACCGAGGCAATGCGCAGCCCGGCAAACAAGGAGGGCAGCAGCAGCCACAGCTCGATATCGAAGAAGCGGAATCCCCGGGTGTAGCCGAGCGCCCGCGCCGACTCCAGCGCCGCCTGTGGCAGCTTTTCTATGCCGGCCAGCATGTTGCGCAACAGGATCAGCAACGAGTACAGCGTCAGGCCAATCAGCGAGGTAGTCAGCGACAGCCCGGTAAACGGCAGCAATAAAATAAATAGCGCCAGCGAGGGAATGGTAAACAGCACGCCGCAAAGGGTGATGAGCGGCTGCGCCGTCGCGGGCCAGCGCAGGGTAATGGCTAACAGGCCGCCGGTGAGCAGGGAGCCGAAAAGTAGCGCCAGCAGGACCATCCGCGCATGCTGCCAGAGGAGATCGCCGATCATCGCGCGGTTATCGATAACCCAGCCCCAGTCAATCATGAGGTCTCACTCCCACCGCGCCGTCGAGCACTTGCTGCAGCAGGGCGTGAGACACCGCCCCCTGGTATTGTCCTTCGCCATCCACATGCACCAGCACGCCGGTCGCCACGTCGAGCAGCGCGCTATAGGCAAAACGCAGGCTGTGGCTGCTGGCGAGCGGGCGCTCCACCGGCAGGGTGAGACCCCGCAGCGGATCAAACCAGTGCAGCGGGCGTCGCTGGCGGTCAAGCACCAGGCGCAGCGGGCTGGCCAGCGGTGGATGGGCGCTGGCGATCGGCGTTAGCGCTTCGTCGAGCAGGGGGACATCGTGACGCGGCAGCTGGCCGACCTGTATCATGCCCAGCCGCTTCAGATTGGGTTCCGGACCAATAAAGCGGCGCACGAACTCGCTTGCCGGGTGGGCCAGAATACGGTCGGGGGTATCAAACTGCGCCAGCAAGCCGCCTTCCTGGAAAATGGCGATTTTATCGCCGAGACGGATCGCTTCATTGATGTCGTGGGTCACCAGTACAATGGTTTTCTGCAGCCGCTGCTGCAACAGCAACAGCTCGTCCTGGAGGCGTTCACGGACCACCGGGTCGATGGCGGCGAAGGGCTCATCCATCAGTAAAATCGGCGGATCGGCGGCGATGGCGCGGGCGATGGCTACGCGTCCCTGCTGGCCGCCGGAGAGCTGATGCGGATAGCGGTGCAGCAGATGGCTGTCGAGCGACATCAGCGCCACCAGTTCGTCAATGCGCGCGCGGATCCGCGCTTTGCTCCAGCCCGCCAGCCGCGGTACGGTGGCGATATTTTGCGCCACGGTACGATGGGGAAAGAGCGCGGCGCTTTGCATCACGAAGCCGATCTGGCGGCGGACCTGGATAATATCAGCGTCAGCGAGGCGGACGCCCTGAATATAGACGTCGCCGCTGTCGGGAATATCCAGCTGATTAATCATGCGCAGGATAGTCGTTTTTCCGCAGCCGCTCGGGCCGACGAAGGTGCAGAATTCGCCATGATCAATATCCAGACTGAGGTCGCGAATGGCCGGCTGGGCGCTGCCTGGATAGGTTTTGCAAAGATGCGTTAATTTAATCATGGTGGAATTCAACACTCTGAATAATAAAGTCCTGACCCGGATAAAGTAGCGCCGGGATCCTGGCTCAAACTACAGAGCGCCTGCGGGGAGGGCAAATACGTTATTTGCATTTGCATAGTGAAAAGCTGGTTAATCAGTTGCGGTGGAAGAAAAGCCGGAAGGTTGTTTTATGGATTTGTGATCGGCAACACAAATGACTCTCAAGCGGCCACCGTAAAAGATAAATTACCAGGGTTGATTTTAATCAAAGTATGACCGCCTGCGATAGGGCGGAAAAAGCCGCACCGTCCGCCGCACAAGAAAAACCAGATTGTGAATATAATGTTTCTTTGATGTAAATATTGCCTGTGCCCTTTTCCCGCTCGCCGCAGATAAAATGTGATGCCAAACCGACTTGTCGCTAAATAAGGGCGTTGATTACGTCTGCTTTTTATTCTTTACAGCATTAATTTAATTTTCGGCTTTCTTTTCACCCTGACAGTGTTGGTCAAATAGCGTGCAAAAGGCGTATTTTTTATCGCCATTTTGCCGTCGATGTTATTGCCATCAATTATTTTTATCCCCGCATTCGGGCACGGCAAAAGACGTGCAAATAGCGTTCATGATGCTTTTAATGTATTGATTTTAATTTATTTATTCTGACTTGTGACTCTTGCTCATCCGCCGCGGCGGAGCCTTTGTGAGAGCTCTCACATAACCCGGTGATCGCGATTTGTTACACTTTCCGCCGTCAACAAAGGAATGAAAGCGAGACGTGATGAATACTTTTTCTCTGCCTAAAACTCAGCATCTGGTGGTTTTCCAGGAAGTGATCCGCAGCGGGTCAATCGGGGCTGGAGCAAAAGCGTTAGGACTCACTCAGCCGGCGGTCAGTAAAATCATTGGCGACATGGAAAGCTATTTTGGCAGCGAGTTAATCGTTCGGCGAAATACCGGCGTCTCGCTCACCGAGGCCGGGCAGGTATTTCTTAACTGGTCAGAGACAATCACCCGTGAAATGAAAAATATGGTCAATGAAATGAATGCCCTGACCAACAGCACGGTAGTGGATGTCTCCTTTGGTTTCCCCTCGCTGGTGGGGTTTACCTTTATGTCGGAGATGGTGCATCAGTTCAAAATGACCTTCCCCAAGGCGCGGGTCTCAATGTATGAGGCGCAGCTCTCCGCCTTTTTGCCGGCAATCCGCGACGGCCGCCTCGACTTCGCCATCGGGACGCTGAGCGATGAGATGAAGCTGCAGGACCTGCACGTCGAGCCGCTGTTTGAGTCTGAGTTTGTGTTGGTGGCGAACCGGGCGCGGATCGGCAACGGCACCGTCCGCCTGGCCTCGCTCCAGCACGAGCAGTGGGTGCTGCCGGAGACCAATATGGGTTACTACAGCGAACTGCTGACCACCCTGCAGCGCAGCGGCATCCGCCGCGAAAATATCGTCAATACCGATTCGGTGGTGACGATCTATAACCTGGTGCTCAATGCCGATTTTCTGACGGTCATTCCCTGCGACATGACCACGCCGTTCGGCTCGAGCCAGTTTGTCACCATCCCCATTAAAGAGGCCTTGCCGGTGGCGCGCTATGCGGCGGTGTGGTCGAAAAATTACCGGCTGAAAACCGCGGCGGCGTCGCTGGTGGAGATGGCGAAACAGTATTCATCGGGGCAGGGCAACCGCCACTGGCAGCCAATAGAAATTGCCTGACTGATAGTTATTAAATAACCCAACACCCATCCTCGCTGTTATCAGCAGGATGACGCCCGGTTATTGACTTTATCTTAAGAAACAGAGGCCATCATGCATATTACCTACGATCTTCCGGTATCGATTAACGATATTCTCGAAGCGAAACAACGCCTGGCAGGAAAGATATATAAAACGGGTATGCCGCGCTCGAATTATTTTAGCGAACGCTGCAAGGGGGAAATATTTCTTAAATTCGAAAATATGCAGCGCACGGGCTCATTTAAAATTCGCGGCGCCTTTAATAAGCTCAGCGGGTTAACCGCGGCGGAAAAACGCAAAGGGGTGGTGGCCTGCTCAGCGGGCAACCACGCCCAGGGCGTCTCGCTCTCCTGCGCCATGCTCGGCATTGACGGGAAAGTGGTGATGCCGAAAGGGGCGCCGAAATCGAAAGTCGCCGCCACCTGCGATTATTCGGCGGAGGTGGTGCTGCATGGCGATAATTTTAACGATACCCTCGCCAAAGCCAGCGATATTGTTGAACTTGAAGGCCGTATTTTTATTCCCCCCTATGACGACCCGCAGGTTATTGCCGGGCAGGGCACCATCGGTCTCGAAATATTAGAAGATCTGTATGACGTGGATAATGTCATCGTGCCGATTGGCGGCGGTGGCTTAATTGCCGGCATCGCGATTGCGATTAAATCCATTAACCCGACGATCCGTATTATCGGCGTGCAGTCGGAGAATGTTCACGGTATGGCCGCCTCCTGGTACGCCGGAGAGATCACCAGCCATCGCCACGCCGGCACTTTAGCCGATGGCTGCGATGTCGCCCGCCCGGGGAAACTGACCTATGAAATCGCCCGCCAGCTGGTGGATGACATCGTCCTCGTCAGTGAGGACGACATTCGCCAGAGCATGGTCGCCTTAATTCAGCGCAATAAAGTGATCACCGAAGGGGCCGGGGCCTTGGCCTGCGCCGCGTTATTAAGCGGCAAATTAGACAGCTATATCCAGAACCGCAAAACGGTCAGCCTGATTTCCGGCGGCAATATCGATCTCTCGCGGGTCTCGCAAATTACGGGTTTTGTTGACGCTTAATTCAATACAGAAGTGAGGACAGGATATGAGTACGACTGAGAGCATTGCATCCAGCCAGACAAGCCTTTCGTCCTGGCGTAAATCTGACACCACCTGGACCCTGGGCCTGTTTGGCACCGCTATCGGCGCCGGGGTACTGTTTTTCCCCATCCGCGCCGGCTTCGGCGGGCTGATCCCGATCCTGGTGATGCTGGTGCTGGCCTATCCCATTGCCTTCTATTGCCATCGGGCGCTGGCGCGGCTGTGCCTGTCGGGGGCTAACCCCTCCGGCAATATCACCGAAACGGTGGAAGAGCATTTTGGCAAAACCGGCGGGGTGGTGATCACCTTTCTGTACTTCTTCGCCATCTGCCCGCTGCTGTGGATTTATGGCGTCACGATCACCAATACCTTCATGACCTTCTGGGAGAACCAGCTACAGATGCCGGCCCTCAACCGCGGGGTGGTGGCGCTGCTCCTGCTGCTGCTGATGGCGTTTGTCATCTGGTTTGGTAAAGACCTGATGGTCAAGGTGATGAGCTATCTGGTGTGGCCGTTTATCGCCAGCCTGGTGGTGATCTCCCTGTCTCTGATCCCTTACTGGAATAGCGCGGTGATTGACCAGGTGAACCTCAGCGATATCGCCTTAACCGGTCATGACGGCATTCTGGTGACAGTATGGCTGGGCATCTCCATTATGGTGTTCTCCTTCAACTTCTCGCCGATCGTCTCCTCGTTTGTGGTCTCCAAACGCGAAGAGTATGAAGCGCAGTTTGGCCGGGAGTACACCGAACAAAAATGTTCGCAGATTATCTCCCGGGCCAGCATGCTGATGGTGGCGGTGGTGATGTTCTTCGCCTTCAGCTGCCTGTTTACCCTCTCGCCGCAGAACATGGCGGACGCCAAGGCGCAGAATATCCCGGTGCTCTCCTATCTGGCGAATCACTTTGCCTCGATGTCGGGCACTAAATCCACCTTTGCCACCCTGCTGGAATATGGCGCGTCGATTATCGCCCTGGTGGCCATCTTCAAATCGTTCTTCGGCCACTATCTCGGCACCCTCGAGGGGCTGAACGGGCTGATCCTGCGCTTCGGCTATAAAGGGGATAAAACCCGCGTCTCCAGCGGCAAGCTCAATACCCTGAGCATGGTGTTCATCATGGGCTCGACCTGGGTGGTGGCGTATGCCAACCCCAATATCCTCGACCTGATTGAGGCCATGGGCGCGCCGATTATCGCCTCGCTGCTGTGTCTGCTGCCGATGTACGCCATTCGTAAAGCGCCTTCGCTGGCCAAATACCGTGGCCGTCTCGACAACCTCTTTGTGACCGCTATTGGTCTGCTGACCATCCTCAACATCGTTTACAAACTGTTCTAATCCGGCTCAGGCCACGCGGAGTACAACATGACTGAATTTCCGGTAGTTCTGGTGATCAACTGCGGCTCGTCGTCGATCAAATTTTCCGTGCTGGACGCCGCCAGCTGCGACTGCCTGCTCAACGGCGTGGCCGAGGGCATCAACGCAGACCAGGCGTCTCTCTCGCTTAACGGCGGCAAACCGGTGGCGCTGGCGCCGCGCGGCTACGAAGGCGCCCTCCAGGCGATTGCCGGGGCATTAGCCCAACGCGACCTCATCGGCAGCGTGGCCCTGATTGGCCACCGCGTCGCCCACGGCGGCGACCTCTTCACCGAGTCGGTCATTATCAGCGAGGAGGTTATCGACAATATTCGCCAGGTGTCGTCCCTGGCCCCCCTGCATAACTACGCCAGCCTCAGCGGCATCGCCTCGGCGCAGCGGCTGTTCCCGGAGGTGATGCAGGTGGCGGTCTTTGATACCAGCTTTCACCAGACCCTGGCCCCGGAAGCCTTTCTCTATGGTCTGCCGTGGGAGTATTACCAGAACCTCGGGGTGCGCCGCTATGGCTTCCACGGCACCTCGCACCGCTATGTCTCCCGGCGCGCCCTGGCGCTGCTCGGGTTGCCGGAGCAGGAGAGTGGTCTGGTGATCGCCCACCTGGGCAATGGCGCCTCGGTCTGCGCAGTGCGCAACGGCCGCAGCGTAGACACCTCGATGGGGATGACGCCGCTGGAGGGGCTGATGATGGGCACCCGCAGCGGCGATGTCGACTTCGGCGCCATGGCGTGGATTGCCGCGGAAACCCGGCAGACCCTCAGTGACCTGGAGCGGGTGGCCAACACCGCCTCCGGCCTGCTGGGGATCTCCGGCCTTTCCTCCGACCTGCGGGTGCTGGAGCAGGCCTGGCATGAGGGCCATGCCCGCGCCCGCCTGGCGATCAAAACCTTCGTCCATCGCATCGCCCGCCATATCGCCGGCCACGCCGCCGCGCTGCAGCGTCTCGACGGCATTATTTTTACCGGCGGGATTGGCGAAAACTCGGTGCTAATCCGCCGGCTGGTAAGCGAGCGGCTGGCGGTCTTTGGCCTTGAGATGGACGCCGCCCGCAACCAGCAGCCCAATTCGGACGGTGAGCGTCTGATCTCCGCCGACGGCAGCCGGGTGCGCTGTGCGGTTATCCCCACCAATGAAGAGCGCATGATTGCCCTCGATGCGATCCGCTTAGGCCGGATCCACACCGCGGCGGCGCTGGCCTGATTTTTTTATTCTGTAGAGAGACGATGTTCATGAAAGTAGATATCGACACCCACGACGCACAATACGCCGACGCCTGGCAGGGCTTTCGCGGTACGGCGTGGCAAACGCAGATTAACGTTCGCGACTTTATTCAGCATAACTACACCCCTTACGAGGGCGATGAGTCTTTCCTCGCCGACGCGACGCCGGCCACCACCGCCCTCTGGGAGCAAGTGATGGCCGGGATCCGCGTCGAGAACGCCACCCATGCGCCGGTGGATTTCGACACCAATGTCGCTACCTCCATCACCGCCCACGCGGCGGGCTATATCAACCAGCCGCTGGAAAAGATCGTCGGCCTGCAAACGGACCAGCCGCTGAAGCGCGCTCTGCATCCCTTTGGCGGCATCAATATGATCAAAAGCGCCTTCGAGGCCTATGGTCGCGAAATGGATCCTGACTTTGAGTATCAGTTTACGGCGCTGCGCAAGACCCACAATCAGGGCGTTTTTGACGTCTATTCCCCGGATATGCTGCGCTGCCGTAAATCCGGGGTGCTGACCGGGCTGCCGGACGGCTACGGTCGCGGACGGATCATCGGCGATTACCGCCGCGTGGCGCTGTACGGCATTCGCTTTCTGGTCCGCGAACGTGAGCTGCAGTTTGCCGACCTGCAGCCAGCCCTGGAGCGCGGCGAGGCGCTGGAGGCCACCCTGCGCCTGCGCGAAGAGCTGGCCGAACAGCGGCGCGCGCTGCTGCAGATGGAGGAGATGGCGGCCCGCTACGGCTGCGATATTTCCCACCCGGCGCGCACTGCCCGTGAGGCGGTACAGTGGCTCTACTTCGCCTACCTGGCGACAGTGAAGTCGCAGAACGGCGGCGCCATGTCGCTGGGGCGCACGGCCACCTTCCTCGACATCTATATTGAACGCGATCTGCGCGCCGGCTTACTGAATGAGGAGCAGGCCCAGGAGCTGATTGACCACTTCATCATGAAGATCCGCATGGTGCGTTTCCTGCGCACCCCGGAATTTGATTCGCTGTTCTCCGGGGATCCCATCTGGGCGACGGAAGTGCTGGGCGGCATGGGGCTGGATGGTCGCACCCTGGTCAGCAAAACCACCTTCCGCTATCTGCATACCCTGCACACCATGGGCCCGGCGCCGGAGCCCAACCTGACCGTGCTCTGGTCGCAGGCGCTGCCGGTGGCGTTTAAAAAATACGCCGCCCGGGTCTCTATCGCCACCTCGTCGCTGCAGTATGAGAACGACGATCTGATGCGCAGCGATTTCCACAGCGACGACTACGCCATCGCCTGCTGCGTCAGCCCGATGGTCATCGGCAAGCAGATGCAGTTCTTCGGCGCCCGCGCCAATTTGGCCAAAACGTTGCTCTACGCAATTAACGGCGGGATGGATGAGAAACTGAAGATCCAGGTGGGGCCGAAAACCGCGCCGCTGCGCGATGAGGTGCTGGACTACGACACCGTGATGGCCAGCCTCGACCACTTTATGGACTGGCTGGCGGTGCAGTACATCAGCGCGCTGAACATCATCCACTGCATGCATGATAAATACAGCTACGAGGCGGCGCTGATGGCCCTCCACGACCGCGACGTTTACCGCACGATGGCCTGTGGCATCGCCGGCCTGTCGGTGGCGGCGGATTCGCTGTCGGCAATAAAGTACGCCCGGGTGAAGCCGGTACGCGACCATCACGGGCTGGCGGTGGACTTTGTCATTGAGGGGGATTATCCGCAGTATGGCAACAACGACGATCGCGTCGATGCCATCGCCTGCGACCTGGTGGAGCGCTTTATGCGCAAAATTCAGGCGCTGCCCACCTGGCGCCAGGCGGTGCCGACCCAGTCGATCCTGACCATCACCTCCAACGTGGTGTACGGGCAGAAAACCGGCAACACGCCGGACGGACGTCGGGCGGGGACGCCGTTCGCCCCGGGGGCCAATCCGATGCATGGCCGCGATCGCAAAGGGGCGGTGGCGTCGCTGACCTCGGTGGCGAAACTGCCGTTTACCTACGCCAAAGATGGCATCTCGTACACCTTCTCCATCGTGCCGGCGGCCCTCGGCAAAGCGCCGTCGGCGCAGGAAAATAACCTGGTGGGGCTGCTGGACGGCTACTTCCATCACGAGGAGACGGTGGAGGGGGGACAGCATCTCAACGTCAATGTGCTGAACCGGGAAAAGCTGCTCGATGCGATAGAACATCCGGAGCAGTATCCGAATCTGACGATCAGGGTCTCTGGCTATGCGGTCCGCTTTAACGCGCTGACCCGCGAGCAGCAGCAGGATGTGATCTCCCGAACGTTCACCAGCCAACTCTGAGCGGCCGCCGGGCCACAGGGGAGCCCTTAACGGGCTCTCCTGTTATCATCTTCACATTACCGCAACAAAATAATCACCACTGTTGATCATATTCGCATTTTTGCACCACGCTGGCGCGCAGCGAGCGCTAACTGCATCTATGTTTAGCTCACGGGCCGGTACGGATACCGCGTTGTCCGGCTCGCCACGTGATGGCAACCAATCTCCTGACCTGAAAGGGAATGCGCCCTTGCCGGATGCGGCACGGGTTGCCGTCGCGTGCGCACCGACCGGGGCGTCCGCTCTCCGGCGCGCCCTCTCTACCTGGCGGGATTTTTGCTTCTTCCACCCTGGCCGTCCTGGCGCTGCGCCTGCGTCGGCACCACACGGTAAGTGATATTTTCTGCGTCATTCCATGACGCCAGGCTCTAAATCGCTGAGGAATATCCGAATGTCTTTGAAACTGAAAACAATGACGCTTCATGTTGTGATAGCAGGTTGTATGAGCATGGCCTTTTACGCCCAGGCTGACGTGAAGATCGGCGTCGCCGGGCCCTTCACCGGCCCCAACGCTACCTACGGCGCCCAGTACTGGAAAGGGGCCTCGCAGGCGGTGGCTGATATCAATGCCGCCGGCGGCATCAAAGGCGAAAAAATTGTGCTGGTGCAGGGGGATGACGCGTGCGAACCGAAACAGGCGGTAGCGGTGGCTAACCGGCTGGTGGACGAAGCGAAAGTCTCCGCCGTGGTGGGGCACTTTTGCTCTTCCTCAACGATGCCAGCCTCCGAGGTGTATGACGAAGCCGGGATCCTGACCATTACCCCCGGCTCCACCAACCCACAGATCACCGAGCGCGGCATGAAGGATCTCTTCCGCATGTGTGGTCGCGACGATCAGCAGGGGGCGATTGCCGCCAACTATATGCTGGACGTGCTGAAGGCGAAGAAAATTGCCGTCATCCATGATAAAGACACCTATGGCCAGGGGCTGGCCGATGCCACCCGCGCAGCGCTGGCGAAGCGGGGCACCAAAGAAGTGTTGTACGAAGGCCTCTCCCGCGGTGAAAAAGACTTTAACGCCCTGGTGACCAAGATCGGCGCCCTCAAGCCGGACGTGGTCTACTTTGGCGGCTGCCACCCTGAGGCCGGCCCGCTGGTGCGCCAGATGCGCGAGCAGGGAGTGCAGGCTAAATTCTTCTCCGGCGACTGTATCGTCACCGA
This sequence comes from Klebsiella sp. PCX, assembly GCF_021869705.1. Lineage (NCBI taxonomy): Bacteria > Pseudomonadati > Pseudomonadota > Gammaproteobacteria > Enterobacterales > Enterobacteriaceae > Klebsiella > Klebsiella sp. PCX. The sequence goes on along the minus strand of NZ_CP091527.1, from coordinate 3,130,375 downwards.
GGAGCTGGTGACGGCCGCCGGCGGGCCGCAGTTCACCAACGGCGTGCTGATGACCTTTGGTCAGGACCCGCGCACCCTCCCGGAAGGCAAAGCGGTGATCGAGAAGTTCCGCGCCAGCGGCTTTGAGCCAGAAGGCTATACCCTCTACGCCTACGCCTCCATTCAGGCTATTGCCGCGGCCTGGAACGCCGTCGGCACCGATAACGCCAAAGCCAGCGACTGGCTGAAGAACCACGACGTCGAGACGGTGATGGGCAAGAAAGCCTGGGATGGCAAAGGCGACCTCAAGGTGTCCGACTACGTGGTCTATCAGTGGGATGACAAGGGCAAATATCACCAGCTCTGATCGGCCACGACCTGAGGACGTTCTGTCCTTTTGACTTGCGAATCGTCACATGACGGCGGTCGACCGGGTACCCATCCCGGCGGCCGTCGGCCTGGCGGCTGGAGGGGCTATGACGGCGTTTTTTCTACAACAACTGATCAATGGGTTGACGCTGGGGGCGGTGTACGGCTTAATCGCCATCGGCTACACCATGGTGTATGGGATCATCGGCATGATCAACTTCGCCCACGGCGAGGTGTATATGGTCTCCGCCTACCTGTGCGCCATCGGCCTGGCGCTGCTCTCTTTCTTCGGGATCCACTCCTTTCCGCTGCTGATTTTCGCCACCCTGGTGTTCACCATCGTGGTCACCGGCGTGTACGGCTGGGCGATCGAGCGCATCGCCTACCGGCCGCTGCGCAACTCGACGCGCCTGGCGCCGCTGATCTCGGCTATCGGGATGTCGCTGATCCTGCAGAACTATGTCCAGCTGAGCCAGGGGCCGAACCAGCAGGGGATCCCGACGCTGCTCAGCGGCGCGCTGCGCATGACGGTGGGCGATGGGGTGGTGCAGATCACCTGGACCAAGGTGTTTATTCTCGTCGCGGCGCTGGCGGGGATGCTGATCCTGACCTGGATTATTCAGTACACCCGGCTGGGGCGCATCTGCCGTGCCACCCAGCAGGACCGGCGCATGGCGGCGATCCTTGGCATCAATACCGACCGGGTGATCTCCCTGGTGTTTGTCATCGGCGCGGCGATGGCCGGCCTGGCCGGGGTGCTGGTGACCATGAACTACGGCACCTTCGACTTCTACATCGGATTTATTATCGGCATCAAAGCCTTCACCGCCGCGGTGTTGGGCGGGATTGGCTCGCTGCCGGGCGCGATGCTGGGCGGACTGCTGCTTGGGGTGGCCGAAGCCCAGTTCGCCGGGCTGGTGAATTCGGATTACAAAGATGTCTTTTCCTTTGCGCTGCTGGTGGCGATCCTGATTTTTCGCCCGCAGGGGCTGCTGGGTCGTCCGCTGGTGGCCAAGGTCTGAGGGGGCTCTATGGGTGAACTGACGCGCCAGCCTGCGCGGGAAATCAAACGCGCGCTGATCGACAGCGTGCTGGCCGGTCTTTGCGCATTAATTGTCTTTGGCCCGATCGTCGGCGTGGTGCTCAAAGGGTATGGCTTTACCCTCGCGCCCGCGCGGGTGGCGATCCTGGTGGCGGTGGTGATGGCCGGCAGGCTGGCGCTCAGCCTGCTGCTGCAGAGCCACAGGGGAAAAGCCTTTATTGCCCGCTTTGAGGGGGCGGATGACGGGGTGTACGTCCGGCCGCCGGGCTACCGCTCGCGGCTGCGCTGGATAATGCCGATGCTGGTGGGCCTGGCCATTGTCTTTCCGTTTCTCGCCACAAAATATCTGCTGACCGTGGCCATCCTTGGGCTGATCTACGTTCTGCTTGGCCTGGGGTTAAATATTGTGGTGGGCCTCGCGGGGCTGCTCGATCTGGGCTATGTGGCGTTTTACGCCATCGGCGCCTACGGCCTGGCGCTGGGCTACCAGTACCTCGGGCTCGGCTTCTGGGCGATGCTGCCGCTGGGGGCGGTGATGGCGGCCCTCGCCGGGGCATTGCTTGGCTTTCCGGTGTTGCGCATGCATGGCGACTACCTGGCTATCGTCACCCTCGGCTTTGGCGAAATTATCCGCCTGGTGCTCAACAACTGGGTGAGCTTCACCGGCGGCCCTAACGGCGTACCGGTGCCGTCCCCTACGCTGTTTGGCCTCGAATTTACCCGCCGGGCTAAGGATGGCGGCATCCCCGTCCATGAGTTCTTCCACGTCAGTTACAACCCCAACCTGAAATTCATCTTTCTCTACGCCGTGCTGTGCCTGGTGGTGATGCTGGTGCTGCTGGTGAAGCATCGCCTGACGCGGATGCCCATCGGCCGCGCCTGGGAGGCGCTGCGCGAGGATGAGATCGCCTGTCGGGCGATGGGGCTCAACCACGTGCTGGTCAAGCTCTCGGCGTTTATGCTCGGCGCGTCGACCGCCGGCATCGCCGGGGTGTTCTTCGCCAGCTATCAGGGATTTGTTAACCCGACGTCGTTCACCTTTTTTGAGTCGGCGCTGATCCTGGCGATTGTGGTGCTGGGAGGAATGGGCTCCACCCTGGGGGTGGTGCTGGCGGCGTTTGTCCTGACGGTCACCCCGGAGCTGCTGCGCGGGTTTGACGAATATCGCGTGCTGCTGTTTGGCGTACTGATGGTGATGATGATGATCTGGCGGCCGCGCGGCCTGGTGCGCACCAGCCGCAGCGGGGTAGCGTGGCGAAAAGGAGTCGCGCCATGACCGACAGCATCTTACGCGTTGAGCATCTGATGATGCATTTCGGCGGCATCAAAGCGCTGAATGACGTCAATCTGGAGGTGGAGCGGGGGTCGATCACCGCCCTGATCGGCCCCAACGGCGCGGGCAAAACCACGGTATTTAACTGCCTGACCGGCTTTTATCGGGCGACGGGGGGGAGCATCGTGCTGCGGGCGCGGGAAAAGGTCACCGATGTCATTCAGGTGCTGGGGCAAAAGCTTCACCCGGACGATTTTCTCCACCCGGCGCAGCTGGGGCGGCGGATCTATTACAAGATGTTCGGCGGCACCCATCTGGTGAACCGCGCCGGCCTGGCGCGTACCTTCCAGAATATTCGCCTGTTCCGCGAGATGTCGGTGATTGAGAACCTGCTGGTGGCCCAGCATACCCAGGTTAACCGCCATCTGCTGGCCGGGATCCTCAATACTCGCGGCTATCGGCAGGCGGAGAGTCAGGCGCTGGATCGCGCTTTTTACTGGCTGGAGGTGGTGGATATGGTGGACTGTGCCAACCGTCTGGCGGGAACGCTTTCCTACGGACAGCAGCGGCGGCTGGAGATCGCCCGCGCCATGTGCACCCGCCCGGAGATGATCTGTCTGGATGAGCCGGCGGCCGGACTCAACCCGGTGGAAACCCAGGCGCTGAGCCGGATTATCCGCTTTCTGCGTCAGCAGCACGGCATCACGGTGCTATTGATCGAACATGATATGGGGATGGTGATGGAGATTTCGGATCATATCATCGTGCTCGACCACGGGGACGTCATCGCCCGCGGCGCGCCGCAGGCGATCCAGGCCAACGCCAGCGTGATTGCCGCCTATCTTGGCGCTGAGGAAGAGGAGACCCGCCGATGAGCCAGCCACTGCTTGCCTTTGATGAGGTGGATGTCTTCTACGGGCCGATCCACGCCCTGAAGCAGGTCTCCCTCACCGTCAACGAGGGGGAGACGGTGGCGCTGATTGGCGCCAACGGCGCCGGTAAATCAACGCTGCTGATGTCGGTCTTCGGCCAGCCGCGCATTGCCGGCGGGGAGATTTTCTATCGCGGGGAGGCGATCAGCCGGAAATCGACCCACTTTATCGCCAGCAACGGCATCGCCCAAGCCCCGGAAGGGCGGCGCATTTTTCCCGATATGACCGTCGAGGAGAATCTGCTGATGGGGACCATTGCCATCGGCAACCGCTATCAGGCCGAGGACAAGGCCCGGATGTACCAGCTGTTCCCCCGGCTGGAAGAGCGGCGGGGACAGCGGGCGATGACCCTCTCCGGCGGCGAGCAGCAGATGCTGGCCATCGCCAGGGCGCTGATGAGCCGGCCGCGCCTGCTGCTGCTGGATGAGCCGAGCCTGGGGCTGGCGCCGCTGGTGGTGAAGCAGATATTTCAGATCCTGCGCGAGCTGACGGCCCAGGGAATGACGCTGTTTCTGGTGGAGCAGAACGCCCGCCATGCCCTCAACCTGTCGGACCGCGCCTATGTGATGGTGAACGGTCAAATCCGCCTGAGCGGTAGCGGCCAGGCGCTGCTCAACGACCCGGAGGTGCGTAAGGCGTACCTGGGGATCAGCGGCTGAGAGAGTTAATCCTGCGCTTCGTTACGGGTTTTAATGTACTGCCAGAAACGTTCGGCGGCCTGGTTAAGCCGCGAGCCGGAGCGGTAGAGCCAGGCGCCGATCGGCAGCGACAGGCTCTCATCGAGGATCGTCAGACGGCCTTCGTCCAGCTCGCGCTGAATAGAGTACTGCGGCAGCCAGCCCACGCCGTCGCCATTGAGGATCATGCGCTTGAGCAGCTCGCTCATGGAAGAGACAAAGGTGAGGGAGAAGGTGATCTCCGGCGTGCGGTCGATGACCTGGTTCACCTGGCGCCCCATATAGCTGTCGTTGGCGTATTTCATCAGCGGCAGCACGCCGCGATGTAAATGAAACAGCGGCCGGCCATGTTCGTCGCAGGGGGAGACCAGGTGCAGGTAGGAATCAAAAATTTTATGATTAATAAACGGATAGTTCATTAATTCTTCATTATAGAAGGAGAGGATAAAATCGCTTTTACCCTCTTTCAGGTTAAATACGGCGTCGTTGACGTTAATCGATTCAACATGAAAAGTCTTATTTTTACGGTCGGTGTAACCGGCGATAATTTCCGGCAGCAATAACACCGACAGCGAAGGCGCGGCGTCGATTCTTATTTTTTGCGTGGTGTTATTTAAGCCTTTAATTCGGCTGATCTGAAAATCCATATCGTCGAGCATATTTCGCGCATAGCCGACAAAAATCTTCCCGCGATTGGTCAACTGCAGGGGGTTGGCGCTGCGATCGAAGATGCTGAATCCGAGGGAAGCCTCGAGCGACTGGATGCGTCGGCTGAACGAGGACTGGGAGATATTGCGGGCTTTGGCCGCCAGGGTAAAGCTGCGTGACTCCTCGAGAGCAATCACATCATACAGCCATTTAACTTCCAGATTTGCCAACACCGATCCAGTCCTCAAAAACGCAATAAAGGCTATGCAATTTTAGCATAGCGCATAGAAACTATGCAATTAACATAATTATCGACAGGTGTTAACATTTTTTGGAAAGTTGAGATTTATGAATGCGTATCGGCGACCCTACATGAGCACGATATGAAATCGCGACTCACGGTTATTTATTGCTTTATTTCATTGCCCCGGAATTATCTTATTCAATAGCGGGCGACGAAGACGAAAGCAATGAATAACCCAGGCCTCTTACCTTAAATAGTTTGTCAGGAGTTCCATGTCACAACAAATTGAATCAGTAAAAATGGCTCTGCAGGAGCTGGGGATTAATGCAAGCGGCGAATTGTTTTACAACCCTGATTACGATTTGCTTATTGCACATGAAACCTCCCCTGAGCTGACCGGCGCGGCCCGCGGCGTGATGACCGACTCTGGTGCTGTGGCAGTGGATACCGGTATCTTCACCGGCCGCTCGCCGCGCGATAAATATATCGTCAGAGACGAGCAGACTCGCGACACCGTATGGTGGGCTGACTCCGGCCTCGGCCGCAATGACAATAAGCCATTATCGCCAGACGTGTGGCGCAGCCTGAAAAGCCTGGTCGCAGGCCAGCTGAGCGGCAAAAAACTGTACATCATCGACGCCTGGTGCGGCGCCAGCCCGGACACCCGCCTTGGCGTGCGCTTCGTTACCGAGGTGGCGTGGCAGGCCCACTTTGTCAAAAACATGTTTATCGTGCCGAGCGCCGACGAGCTGGCCAGCTTTACGCCAGACTTCGTGGTGCTCAACGGCGCCGGCTGCACCAATGCCAACTGGCAGGCGCAGGGCATGAACTCCGAGAACTTCGTCGCCTTTAACCTGAGCGAGCGTATTCAGCTCATCGGCGGCACCTGGTACGGCGGCGAAATGAAAAAAGGGATGTTCTCGGTCATGAACTACCTGCTGCCGCAGAAAGGCATCGCGTCGATGCACTGCTCGGCCAACCGTGGCGAAGCAGGGGACGTCGCGCTGTTCTTCGGCCTCTCCGGTACCGGCAAAACCACGCTGTCCACCGACCCGCATCGTCAGCTGATTGGCGATGACGAGCACGGCTGGGACGATGACGGGGTATTTAACTTCGAAGGCGGCTGCTACGCCAAGACCATTAATCTCGACCCGCAGGCGGAGCCGGAGATTTATGGCGCCATCCGCCGCAATGCGCTGCTGGAAAACGTGGTGGTGCGCGCCGACGGCAGCGTGGATTATGCCGACGGCAGCAAAACCGAGAATACCCGCGTCTCCTATCCGCTGTCGCATATCGACAATATCGTCAAGCCGGTGTCCCGCGCAGGCCATCCGTCGAAGGTCATTTTCCTTGCCGCTGACGCGTTTGGCGTCCTGCCGCCGGTCTCCCGTCTGACCACCGAGCAGATGCAGTACCATTTCCTGTCGGGCTTCACCTCGAAGCTGGCGGGCACCGAGCGTGGCATTACCCAGCCGACGCCGACCTTCTCCGCCTGCTACGGCGCGGCGTTCCTGCTGCTTCACCCGACCCAGTACGCCAGCGTCCTGGCGGCGAAGATGGCGGAATCCGGTGCGGAAGCCTGGCTGGTCAACACCGGCTGGAACGGCGAGGGCAAACGCCTGTCGCTGCGCGATACCCGCAGCATCATTAGCGCAATCCTCAACGGTACCACCGGCCCGCTGCGCGATGAGGCCATCCCGGTATTCAATCTTGCGATCCCGCAGAGCATTCCGGGAGTCGACAGCGCGGTGCTGGATCCGCGTAATGGCTGGAGCTCAGCGGATAAGTGGCAGGAGAAGGCGGAGAGTCTGGCTCAGCTGTTTATGGATAACTTTAAGCAGTACAGCGATACCGAAGCGGGCGCGCGTCTGGCGCTGGCCGGTCCGCAGCTGCAGAATAGCGCGGTCGAAGCCTGATCCGCGGCCAGCAGGTCGACGCCTGGCGCCGACCTGCTGGCGAGCCGCTTTACTCCGCAAAGGCCCGCAGCGCATCGCCCGTGAGGCGATAACGCACCCACTCATCCTGCGGCTGCGCGCCAATGCTCAGATAGAAATCAATCGCCGGCTGGTTCCAGTCGAGTACGCTCCACTCCAGACGCCCGCACTGACGCTGTACAGCATATTGCGCGATGGTTTTCAGTAGCGCTTTCCCGGCGCCGATCCCGCGATAGTCGGGGGTCACGTACAGATCTTCCATATAGATGCCATTGCGGCCAAGCCAGGTGGAGTAGCTGGTGAAGAACACGGCGTAGCCCACCGCTTTGCCCGCCACCTCGCAGATCAGCGCCTCAGTTTTGCTGCTGCTGGCAAACAGCGTCTCTCTGATCTCCTCTGCCGTCGTCACCACCTCTTCGGGGGCTTTCTCGTAGACCGCGAGTTCATAAATCATGTCGTAAATGGCGGTGGCGTCGTCCGGGGTGGCCTGGCGGATCGTGATGCTCATGGGTCGTCCTGTCTGAATGGTATCAAGGAAAGCAACATTGCTGACCCAGAGCATAAGCGGTATTGTGAAAAGAATTAAGTGCAATGAAATCAGCAAATGATGAATATTATGCATCCAGTCCTGCGCCGGATTGACCTCAACCTGCTGCCGGTCTTTGACGCGGTCTATCGCTCCCGCTCGGTGCGCCTGGCGGCGGAAGAGCTGGCGATGAGCACCTCGGCGCTGAGCCATGCGCTTTCCCGGCTGCGCAGCGCCCTCAACGACCCGCTGTTCTATCGCGAAGGCCACCGGATGTGTCCCAGCGTCTATGCCAGCCAGCTGGCGCCCTCTATCGCTTCGGCGCTGAAATTTCTCAATCAGGAGCTGACGCCGCCGGCGGCGTTTGTGCCGAGCGCCAGCACCGACTGCATGCAGATTGCGATCACCGATTTCACCGCATTCTGCGTCTTTCCGACGCTGATGCACCGCCTGCAGCGGGAGGCGCCCGGGCTGCGGTTTGAGCTTCGTTATCTGCCCCATAGCCCGGCGCTGACCGAGCTGCTGGCGGGCGAGGTCGACCTGGCTCTCGGGTTCAACACCCCTGACGAGCCAGCCCATCCCGATCTTGAGGAGATCAACTGGCTGCGGGACGAATATGTGGTCATCAGTCAGGCTGACCGCACGGCGCTGACCCTGGACGCCTATCTTGCGGCCCGTCATCTGGTGGTAACCCCGTGGAATGAGCGGCAGGGGGTGCTGGACTGCGAGCTGGAGCGGCAGGGCTATTCGCGGCAGGTGGCGGTGAAAACGCCCTCGATGCTGAGCGCCCCCTTTATTATTGAGCAGAGCGATCTGATGATGGCGCTGCCCCGGCGGGCGGCGGAGACGATGGCCCGCGCCGCCCGGCTGACCATTTTCCCGCTGCCGTTTCCGGTTCCCCCGTTTGACGTCAAGATTTACGCCCATAAACGCAGCGGGAAACGCGAGGCCACCCGCTGGCTGATCTCCCTGCTGCAGACGCTGGGGAACGTCGCCACGGCGCCGGCGCCCTGAGGCCACATCCGGGTTATTAACCTATCGCCGCTGCGCATCGCGTTAACCGTCCCGGACCGGGCATGTCTTATACCGTCGGGGGCGCAACCGCGTACCCTGGCCTCGGTCACAAAACGGAAAACTCACATTTTCATCTCCACCACCGATGCTGAGGGTACAGAAAGTGTTAAATGATTGTATATAAAAGTAATGTTAATTAGCTAAATGTTATTTATGCGTAAATTGCATCAATGGATGCGTTTATTACGCTTATTTCATACCGGGTTCTGTTTCAGTCTTCAGCAACAGGCGCGCGACAACGCGTGGATAACAAACTGGAGACCTGCATGCATTCGACAACCTCACTGATGAGTACCCGTGATCGGCTCGGCGCCATTCTGCGCGTCACGTCCGGTAACTTTCTCGAACAGTTCGACTTTTTCCTGTTCGGGTTTTATGCCACCTACATCGCACATACCTTTTTTCCGGCCAGCAGTGAATTCGCCTCGCTGATGATGACCTTTGCGGTCTTTGGCGCCGGCTTTCTGATGCGGCCCATCGGCGCCATCGTGCTTGGCGCCTATATCGACAAGGTAGGGCGGCGCAAAGGGCTGATTGTGACCCTGTCGATCATGGCCACCGGCACCTTCCTGATCGTGCTGATCCCCTCTTACCAGACCATTGGCCTGTGGGCGCCGTTGCTGGTGCTGATCGGCCGTCTGCTGCAGGGCTTCTCCGCCGGCGCTGAGCTGGGCGGGGTATCCGTCTATCTGGCCGAGATCGCCACCCCGGGCCGCAAAGGGTTTTACACCAGCTGGCAGTCGGGCAGCCAGCAGGTCGCCATCATGGTGGCGGCCGCGATGGGCTTTGCCCTCAACGCCGTGCTGGAGCAGAGCGCCATCAGCGACTGGGGATGGCGTATTCCGTTCCTTTTCGGCTGCCTGATCGTGCCGTTCATTTTTGTGCTGCGCCGTAAGCTGGAGGAGACCCAGGAGTTTACTGCCCGCCGCCATCACCTGGCGATGCGCCAGGTATTCGCCACCCTGCTGGCGAACTGGCAGGTGGTCATCGCGGGGATGATGATGGTGGCGATGACCACCACCGCGTTCTACCTGATCACTGTATATGCGCCGACCTTTGGCAAAAAAGTGCTGATGCTCAGCGCCTCTGACAGCCTGCTGGTCACGCTGCTGGTGGCGATTTCCAACTTCTTCTGGCTGCCGGTGGGCGGGGCGCTGTCCGACCGCTTTGGCCGCCGACCGGTGCTGATTGCCATGACGCTGCTGGCGCTGGCTACTGCCTGGCCTGCGCTGACCATGCTGGCGAACGCGCCGAGCTTTTTGATGATGCTGAGCGTGCTGCTGTGGCTGTCGTTTATCTACGGCATGTACAACGGGGCGATGATCCCGGCGCTGACCGAAATTATGCCCGCCGAAGTGCGCGTGGCAGGCTTCTCGCTGGCCTATAGCCTGGCGACCGCGGTGTTTGGCGGCTTCACGCCGGTGATCTCCACGGCGCTGATCGAATATACCGGTGATAAAGCCTCCCCTGGCTACTGGATGAGCTTTGCCGCCGTCTGCGGTCTGCTGGCCACCTGCTACCTCTATCGCCGCAGCGCCGTCGCGCTGCAGACGGCACGTTAATCAGGGAGAGGATGATGCGTAAAACGACAGGAACCCTGCTGGCCACGCTGCTGCTGGCCGCCACCGGCGGCAGCGCGCTGTCCGCTGAGGTCACCGTGATGATCTCCGGCGGCTTCAAAGCGGCGCTGGAAAAGCTGGCCCCGGCGTGGGAAAAACAAACTGGCAACCATCTCGTGGTGATCCCCGGCCCGTCAATGGGGAAAACGCCGCAGGCGATCCCTAACCGCCTGGCGCGGGGCGAACACGCGGACGTGGTGATTATGGTCGGCGACGCGCTGACCAGCCTCGAGAAAGCGGGCCGAACGCAGCCGGATTCGCGCCGGGAGCTGGCCGACTCGCCCATCGGCGTGGTGGTGAAAGCGGGAGCGCCGCTGCCGGCCATCCGCAGCGCAGACCAGCTGCGGGCGGCGCTGCTGGCTGCCCCGTCGGTCGCGTACTCCGACAGCGCCAGCGGACGCTATGTCAGCTCGACGCTGTTCCACCGCCTGGGCATTGATGAGGCGATGCAGAGCAAAGCGCAGATGGTGGAGCGTATTCCGGTGGCCTCGGAAGTGGCGAAGGGACGTTATGCGATCGGTTTTCAGCAGGTGAGCGAACTGCTGCCGGTGCCCGGCGTAACCTTCGTCGGCGAACTGCCGGATAACCTGCAGTACATCACCCGCTTTGCCGGGGCGGTGACCGTCAGCGCCGACCACCCGCAGGAAGGAAAGGCGCTGCTGACCTATCTGGCCTCACCGGCGGCGCAGGAGACCATCCACGCCACCGGTATGCGAAGCGTGGCCGCCGCTGCGCCGCTCAGCCAGAAGGATACTGTTCAATAATCAGCTTCTCCAGCTCTGCCGCTACGTAGGACTGAATACGGCCGCTGAGGCGGATCAGGCCTACCGTGCGGGTGACCACCGGATCAGTGAGCGGCACGGCGCGGAGAACGGAATGCTCCCCAGCGGGCATTGACATCGCGGGTACGGCGGCAATGCCGATGCCCGCTTCCACCATCCCCAGCATCGTGGTGACGTGGCGGGTTTCGCAAATGCTTGGCCGCGCCGGCGTCAGATGCGCCAGCTCCCGGTCGAGCAGCGTCCGGTTGCCGGAGACCCGATCGAGGCCAATATAATCCTGTTCAAAATATGCCTGCCAGCTGAGGTGCGTCCTGCCTGCCAGCGGATGGTCATGCCGACAGGCGGCGACATAGCGGTCGTCGGCCAGCGGGGTGAATTCGATGCTGGCCGGCAGGTTTTTGGCAAAGCAGAGCCCAAAGTCAGCCTGTCCGCTGCTGACCGCCTCGATCACATTCCCGACGCTGCTGTCAATCAGCCGGATACGCACCTGGGGATAACGCGCCTGAAAGCTGCGGATGATGTCCGGCATAAAGTAGTAGGCGGCAGAGGGTACCGTCGCCACCGTCACCAGCCCGGTGCGCGCCTTGCTGACCTGGCTGATATCCGCCAGCACCGTCTCGACGTGGGCCAGCAGCTGCTCTGAACGTTCGGCAAAATTCTGTCCATACAGCGTAAGGGTCACGCGGCGGGTGGTGCGCTCGAACAGCCGGTTGCCCAAGGCGGTCTCCAGCTTTTCGATGCGCCGGCTGAGGGCCGACTGCGACAGGCAAATGGATTCTGCGGCCAGCCGAAAGCTGCCATACTCCATCAGGGCGCGAAAGGCATAGAGATCGTTGAAGTCAAAATTTACGGGCATGGCGGCGGCATCCTTATCGGCTGTCTGACGCCTCGCCCCGTCCGGTGAGGGGCGATGGCGACGAAAATCGGCTCGGCAGGTGACTGGGCGCGCGGCTGACCGCACGCCGGGTCGTCAAACCTTGAGCAGTTTTACCGTGGCATCGATATCGATTTCGTCTTCCGAGAAGATCAGGGTTGTCCCCTGAAAGGTGGTGATCGCCAGCTTTTTCACCGAGCGCATCTCTCCCGGCTGCACCGTGGATTTTGGCCGGATGCTGTTCATCAGCAGCCCGACCGACAGCACCGCGTTTTCTTTATCCACGCGGGTCTCGACCGGCTCTTCTTCCCGGTAAACCACATAGGACTTGATGGAGGTCAGCTTCAGCCGCTCGCCGGCGATATAGATATATTTGCTCTCCGGAATGACCTTGACCGCGTAGGCCGACAGCCCTTTATTGTTGGTGGTTGGTTCGAAAGTCACCGCCGCGTCTTTCTTGATGAGATCGGGATTGGCGACCTTAATCACATGAAAATACCGGTTTTCGCCGTTTTCATCTTTGATAAATCCAAAACCTTTATCTTTAAACCACGTTGTGATTGTTCCGTTCATCGCCATTACCGTTCTTACTCGTTGGTTAACTCAAATTTTGCAGCGCGCAGTGTAAAGCACATTGCCTGCGCAGACCATGCCTTTACGATAAGTGTGGGTGATAAATGACACCGCCGCGAGGGCGGATCGTGCGCCAGCGTCGTACCGGCGGACAAAATGGGGTACTATCGCCAGCCACTCCTTCTTCGGGCCGCCTGATGTCCACCATTATCGATACCTTTGTCGCGCCGCCGTGCCGCGACCAGATCACCCTCTTGTATCAGGATGAACACCTGCTGCTGATCAATAAACCGGCCGGGCTGCTGAGCCTGTCAGGCAAAGATCCGCGCAACCTCGACTCTGTCCATCATCGACTGGTCCAGCGCTTTCCGGGCTGTACCCTTGTACACCGCCTTGACTTCGGCACTTCCGGTCTGATGGTGGTCGCCCGCAACAAGGGGATTAACGCTGCGCTGTGCCAACAGTTCAGCCAGCGCACGGTGGGTAAGGTCTATACGGCGCTGCTGTGCGGCCATCTGCCGGAAGACGAGGGGGTCGTGGAGGCGGCGATCGCCAAAGAGCCGGCCCGTTTCCCGCGCATGTCGATCAGTGTCCGGCACGGCAAACCGGCGCGTTCGCGCTACCGGGTCATTGACCGCCTGTACCAGACGCGGGAAGGGGAGAGGGCGCTGGCGCTGACGAGGGTGGCGCTTACCCCGGAGACCGGGCGCACCCATCAGCTGCGGATCCACTGTCAGCTGCTGGGCTATCCGATCCTTGGCTGCGATCTGTATGGCGGCCGGGAATTGCCGGGCACGGAACAGGCTCCGCGGCTGATGCTGCACGCCAGCGAGCTGCGCTTTGTCCATCCCGTCAGCCACGAGCCGATGCATATCCAGCAGGCAAGCTCGTTCTGATCGCCTGCCGCCGGAAGCCCGCGATCACCACATCAGGTCGTCGGGCACCTTAAAGTCGGCGTACGGATCGTCTTCATCCTGTTCATCCTGACTCAGGGCGCTGTGCAACACGATGCTGCTGGCATCGCGCTGGGCAATTTTCTCTGCCACGACCGCCGGAATAATCGCATACTCCCCTTCAGGTTTGTTATCCACCGCCAGGCGGGCAATCGCCAGACGGCCGTTAATCAGCTGGGTTTGGGTGGTCTTGTCGACCATGATTTTTTTGATCAGATTATTATCGGTAAAGTTAAAGCCGATATCGCCCCGGGCGACCGTAATGCGGTTCATCTCAATCAGCTGCTTGACCTGGGCTTTATACTCTTTCGCCAGCATCGCCTGCTTTTGCTGCTCGCTGAGCAGTTTATCGCGCTCCAGCTGGGCTTTTTTATTCTCTTCCACCGCTTCCCGGGCCTCACGGGCCTGCACGCGGGATTTTTTCGCCGTTCTCTGGACTTTGGCCATTTTTTTGCTGCTGACCAGGCCGGCTTTGAGCATCTGCTCTTGTAAGGTAAGTTTTGTCATTTGCGTATCTGAAGCTTAGGAAACATCTGGCAAGTATACCTGCATTGGCGGAAACGACGCCAGACCCGCGGACGTGCTGGGCCGCTGTGGCCAGTAGCGCGATACTGGCGGGGGATTACTCCCGGGGCTGGAGCTGATAAATCCAGGCGCTGACCTGCTGTCCATCGTCGGTGGTCACCTCAACCGACACCCGATCGTACCCCTCCTCAAACTCGTCCAGCATGGGCCAGTGCGCCGCCAGCCGGTCGGACAGGAACAAATAGCCGTTGACCCGCGGGCCGTTGGCGTCGAGGACGATCCCCGGAAAATCAGCGGCAGCGCCCCAGCCGCGCGCGTAAAAGGTGCCAGTGACGTAACCCGGACGCCACTCGCCCCCGATCGTCTCCAGAATATGCGCATTGCTGCGACCGGGACAGAGCGTCCCATAGACAAATAACGGTTTCATTGTTCCTCTCGCGATCGTGACTTCATCCGCCCACAGCGGAAACCCAAAATACGGGGTAATGTAGCGCCTGGCAATGGCCGGGTGTTGATCCGCCACCTCAACCGCCAGCAGTACCTTGACGCTCGCTCCGCCCGCTAATTCTCGCGCTGACAGACATCATGATGACAACACATACAGACCTCCGCTATTAAACCGGTGGCGACCCGCGCACGCTGGCCGATTTTATTGCGCTGCGTGCAGAAATGAACAAGCTCAACCACCCGGCGCGGCCGAATATTAACTGGCCGTATGCCGAGCAGCTTGCCCGCGGAACACCTCACCGGCTGGGCGGAGGGCATGCGGCAGCTGCAACGGCTCGCCGGTCAGCTCAATGCCCTCGACGAGCAGAAGGGGAAGCACCTGACGGTGAGCGAACTGAAAACGGCGGTGTTTGCCATCATGCAGTCGCTTAACCGCGCCGTTCCGCTGGAAGAGCAATTGCGCGAGGTGGCCGCGCTCCCCGTGGGTCAACCCTGGTCTGCCGCCCGCGGCAGCCTCGCCGAACTGCATCTGCAACAGCCGATCGTGGAGAATGCCCTACTGAAGCGAAATCAGCCGGCCTCGCCGCCCGCTGCGCTCCCCGAAACCGGTGAGGCCTTGATGAGTGAGGCGGTAAAATAAAATGTGCGCATGGCAACATTTTCTTTACATCATGATTGCAAGAACCGAACGCCCTTCGTAGTCTGAAAATGATTTAAATATACCGTTTGTGTTTATATTGAAAATTTTATTTCGACCTCTGAGGGCATGCTATGAAGCACTGTAAAATCATCCTGTTAGTAGGCCTTCTGGCCAGTTCCGCTTCGGCATTAGCGGATAAGATCGGCGTCTCGATGGCTTACTTCGATCAAAACTTTCTCACCATTATCCGTCAGTCCATTGAGAAAGAAGCTCAAGCCCGTCACGTCGATGTGCAGTTCGAAGACGCCCGCGGCGACACCGGACGCCAGGCCGATCAGGTGCAGAGCTTCATCGCCTCCGGCGTGGACGCCATCATCGTGGACCCCGTGGACTCCGCCAGCACCCCGCAGCTGACGAAGATGGCGCAGCAGGCCAGAATGCCGCTGGTGTATGTGAACCGGACGCCGGGGGATAAAACGTTACCGCCTGGCGTGGTGTTTGTCGGATCGGACGAGCGGGAGTCCGGTACATTACAGATGGAAGCGCTGGCGAAGCTGGCAAACTACAAAGGCAACGTCGCCATCATGATCGGCAATCTCACCGATGCCGGCGCGCTGCAGCGCACCAAAGACGTAGAGCAGGTGGTGGCCAAATACCCGGCGATGAAAGTGGTGCAGAAACAGCCGGCCAACTATTCCCGCAGCGAGGGAATGGATCTGATGCAGAACTGGGCAGGTAACGGGGAAGAGATTGATATTGTGGCGGCGAACAACGATGAGATGGCGATTGGCGCGGCGATGGCGCTGGAGAAGAGCCAGAAGAAGATGCTGATCGGCGGGATCGACGCCACGCCGGATGGGCTGAAAGCGTTGGCCAGCGATAAGATCCAGGTAACAGTCTTCCAGGATGCCGTTGGTCAGGGCAAAACGGCCTTAGCGGTGGCGCTGAAGCTGATTAAAGGAGAAAAAGTCGAGTCCCATGTCTGGATCCCGTTTGAGTTAGTGACCAAAGAAAATATGCAAACCTATGTGGAAAAGAGTCATTAACGGCAAGGCGGAAGTGTTCGAACTTTGCTGATAAAACCGGGCTGAGAATGTGTCGCCCGGGTAATGAAACCGGAGGATAAGACATGGCAACGGCAAAAAGCGGTTATACGCTGCAGGTGATAAAGGCAGGGCAGCAGGGGCATGTTGAAATGAGGTGGGGGCATCTCGCGGAAGTCGATACGCGCGCGGCGGCGGCGACCATCGCGCAGCATATCGGGCGACCCTCGTCTGCGGCGGATCCGCAGGAGATTAGCCTGTCGCTGACCAATGCCGCCAGCGGCATCTCGGTGGAGCTTCATCACCCGGCCTCAGGGGAAAGCGCCACCCCGGCTTTTATTGAGGACGAGTTAAAAAAGATTGTGCAGATCGTTGATGGCTACGAAGCGGCAGAAGAGACCCATATCGTGGAGTAGCGCGCCGTCTGGCGCACGAAAAAAAATCCACGCCGGAGCGTGGATTTTTTATTACTCGATGGCGGCAGAAATGCCAGCCAGCGGGATCAGACGTTGAACAGGAAGTTCATCACATCGCCATCTTTGACGATGTAATCTTTACCTTCAGCGCGCATTTTACCGGCTTCTTTCGCGCCCTGTTCGCCTTTGTAGGCGATAAAGTCTTCATAAGCGATGGTCTGCGCGCGGATAAAGCCTTTCTCGAAGTCGGTGTGGATCTTACCGGCTGCCTGCGGCGCAGTCGCCCCTACCGGGATGGTCCATGCGCGCACTTCTTTCACCCCAGCGGTGAAGTAGGTCTGCAGGTTCAGCAGGGCGTAACCAGCGCGGATCACGCGGTTCAGACCCGGCTCTTCGAGGCCCAGCTCAGCCATAAACTCGTCACGTTCTTCATCGTCCAGCTCGGCGATGTCCGCTTCAACCGCGGCGCACACCGGCACCACCACAGACCCTTCCTGCTCGGCGATGGCGCGAACCTGATCGAGGTACGGGTTGTTCTCGAAACCGTCTTCATTGACGTTCGCGATGTACATGGTCGGCTTCAGGGTCAGGAAGCTCAGATAGCGGATGGCGTCTTTCTCTTCTTTGGTCAGATCCAGCGCGCGCAGCATACCGGCGTTTTCCAGCTGCGGCAGGCATTTCTCCAGCGCGGCCAGCTCAACTTTCGCGTCTTTATCGCCGCCTTTGGCTTTTTTGGAGACGCGGTGAATCGCGCGTTCGCAGGTATCAAGGTCAGACAGCGCCAGTTCGGTGTTGATAACGTCGATATCTTCCGCCGGGTTCACTTTCCCCGCGACGTGAATGATATTGTCGTTTTCGAAGCAGCGAACCACGTGACCGATAGCTTCGGTTTCGCGGATGTTGGTCAGAAACTGGTTGCCGAGACCTTCGCCTTTGGACGCGCCTTTAACCAGGCCCGCGATATCAACGAACTCCATGGTGGTCGGCAGGATACGCTGCGGTTTGACGATTTCAGCCAGCTTGTCCAGACGCGGATCGGGCATCGGTACGACACCGGTGTTCGGCTCAATGGTACAGAAGGGGAAGTTGGCCGCTTCAATACCCGCTTTGGTGAGCGCATTGAACAGGGTGGATTTGCCGACGTTGGGCAAACCGACGATACCGCATTTGAATCCCATGATTTAAATCACCTTAATCTTTGGATAATCAATCTGTTACAAGGAACAGATTGCAGAAAATTGAATAGCTTTGCCTATTATACACGGTGCGCGGCAAAAATGCCGCACGACAACGGCTTATTGCGCCTTAAAGGCGTGTAAACGGTTGGTCGCTTTGGTGAGACCATCCTTTAACCAGATTTCCGTACAGCGCGCCGCTTCGTCGACGGCATCATCAATCAGTTTCTGCTCGCTGGCCGGCGGTTTGCCGAGCACAAAGCCGACAACCTTGTTTTTATCGCCCGGATGGCCGATCCCGACGCGTAAGCGGTGAAAGTTCGGGTTATTGCCGAGCTTGCTGATGATGTCCTTCAGGCCGTTGTGGCCGCCATGGCCGCCGCCAAGCTTAAATTTCGCCACGCCCGGCGGCAAATCCAGCTCATCATGGGCAACCAGAATTTCGTCCGGGTTGATGCGATAAAAGGTTGCCATCGCGGCCACGGCTTTACCGCTAAGGTTCATAAAGGTGGTGGGCACCAGCAGGCGAACATCCTCGCCCGCCAGGTTGATGCGCGAGGTGTAGCCGAAGAATTTGCTCTCTTCGCGCAGCGGCGCGCGATGGCGATCCGCCAGTAAATCCACATACCAGGCGCCAGCGTTGTGCCGGGTGGCGGCATATTCCGCACCGGGGTTGGCCAGGCCGACAATCAGTTTAATGGTCACGTTTTCTATCCTGCATGGGGCATTCTCTGCCGCGTAGTGTACTGTCTGCGGGCGCGCTTGACAAAATTCTGGCTATAAGACAATACCGGCATTGATGATTTACTCACTAAATCATTAGAATTTGATATGGTTCATAGACTTATTTGTAAATTTTTGTCTATTCGCTGTTCACTAATGTGATCGTGGGCGCACTCCGCAGAAGAGACCTTGTCTATACTACACCTATAAGATTTGGGGACATTCCCTGGCAACCCAAAGTCCGGAGGTGACACATGAAACGCAAAAACGCTTCGTTACTCGGTAACGTACTCATGGGGTTAGGGTTGGTGGTGATGGTTGTGGGGGTGGGTTACTCCATTCTGAACCAGCTTCCGCAGCTTAACCTGCCACAATTCTTTGCGCATGGCGCTATCTTAAGCATCTTCGTCGGTGCTGTGCTCTGGCTGGCCGGAGCCCGTATTGGCGGCCACGAGCAGGTCAGCGACCGCTACTGGTGGGTGCGCCACTACGATAAACGCTGCCGTCGTAACCAGCATCGTCACAGCTAACCGCAACCGCATTTTCCGCATCGGCCTTCCGCGGCCGATGCGTTTTTCTCTGACTCTCGTTATCGCTTCTTCTTTTTCCCGCCATATAACGACCCCCATTCCGACCTGAGCTTCGTGATGCTATGGTTGCCGCCAAAAGTGAATATTAAGCGCGTTTTATGCTTGACCCTGACGTTACGTCAGGCAGCAGAGTAGCGGACCTGGCCACAGAGAGGAGCAGTCATGTTAATTCAGGTGGGAGAGCTGGCGAAGCGCGCCGGACTGACGGTGCGTACGCTGCATCATTATGAACAGACGGGGCTGTTAATGCCTTCGGCCAGAAGCGAGGCGGGCTATCGGCTCTATAACCTGTCAGCGGTTCAGCGCCTGCATATGATAAAGGCGCTGGCGCAGACCGGGCTGACGCTCGCCACCATCAAGGACTATCTCGATCGGCAAACGCTGTCGCTGCCTGAGCTACTGACGCAGCAGATAGAGACGCTGAATGACCAACTGCGTGATGTCGCCAGGCTGCGCGACCGGCTGTTGGCGCTGCGCGAGGCGCTGGCGAGCGGCAATGAACCCGATCTGGAGTCCTGGCTACAGACGCTGGAGTTAATGAAAATGTACGATCGTTGGTTTAGTCAACAGGAGTTAGCCGCGCTGCCGTTTGCGGCACAAGATGAACAGCGCGCCCAGGCGTGGCGCGAGCTAACGGAGGAGGTGCAGACGCTGATGGCGAGCGGCTGCCCGACGGACAGTCCGCAAGCGATGAGTCTGGCGACGCGCTGGATGGAGCGCCTGGAGCAGGATACGGCCGGGCGCCCGGAGTTTCTGACCCGCCTGAACGAGATGCATGCCGCCGAGCCGCAAATGGTTGAACAGACCGGCGTCACCCCGGCCATCATCGCCTTTATCACCGAAGCCTTTGCCGAAAGCAAACTGGCCATCTGGGCGCGTTACCTCGACGACGAGGAGATGGCGTTCACCCGCCGGCACTATTTCGACCGGCTACAGGAGTGGCCTGCGCTGGTGGCGAAGCTGCATCAGGCGTGCCGGGAGGGCGTAGCGCCGGACTCGGCGTCGGGTCAGGCGCTGGCCCGGGCGTGGCTTGAGCTGTTTCAGTCCTACGCCGGTACCCGGCCGCAGACGTTGCAGAAGTTTCGTCGGGCAATGGAGCAGGAGCCGCATTTGATGAAGGGCACCTGGATGACGCCGGCGGTGCTGAGCTGGCTACAACAGGCGACGGGGGCGTTGATGCGGCAGGCGCAGGGGCCTGCCGCCGGGTGATCACAGGTCAGCCAGCGCGGCCTGACGATCGGGGTAGAAGCTCAGGCGGCCTGGCAGCGGCTTGACGCCGGCGCGCGCTAACGTGCGTAGCGGCTGAAACTCGAGGTTAGATACGCGCAATTCACAGCCTTCCGGCAGCTTATTCACAAAGCGCTGGAAGGCATCCAGACCGCCGGCGTCGAGAACCGGCACGGCGTCCCACTTCAGCACCACGATGCGCTTGCCGGCGATCCGGGTCTCCAGATCGTTGAATAAACCTTCGGCGGCGGCAAAGAACAGCGGCCCAATCACCCGCAGCACCAGCACATCGTCTGGCACTTCGACGTTGACCGGCGCCAGATGCGTCATGCGCGCGATACGGCGCATAAACAACAGCGAAGCCAGCACGATCCCGACGCTGATGGCGATCACCATATCAAACAGCACCGTCAGCGACATGCACATCAGCATCACCACGATGTCGTCCTTCGGCGCGTGGCGCAGCAGATTGATGACTTTATGCGCCTCACTCATGTTCCATGCCACCATCAGCAGCAGGGCGGCCATCGCCGACAGCGGCAGCCAGGAGAGCAGCGGGGCGAGGATCAGCAGCGCCATGATCACCAGCAGGGCGTGGATCACGGCGGCAACCGGCGATGTGGCGCCGGCGCGCACGTTCGCCGCCGAGCGGGCAATCGCCGCGGTGGCGGTGATCCCGCCGAAGAACGGCGCAACGATGTTGCCCAGCCCCTGGCCAATCAGCTCGCTGTTGGCTTTATGCTTGGTACCGGTCATACCGTCGAGCACCACCGCGCACAGCAGAGATTCAATCGCGCCGAGCATCGCCATGGAGAAGGCGGCAGGCAGCAGCGCCTGCAGCGAAGCCCAGCTCAGGGTAAAGCTGGAGCCCGGCATATCCCAGGGCAGCACCAGCTGCGGCAGCAGCTGCGGAATGCCGTTGCCCTGAGTGCCGTCCGCCAGCTGATAGTGAAACTGCGAGCCGATCGTCGCCACATCGCCGCCGAGCAAGTTGACCACCAGCATCACCGCGCAGCCGGCCAGCAGCGCGGGGAGGTGGCCCGGCAGACGGATACCCAGCCGCGGCCAGAAGATCAGGGTGCCGAGGGTGACGACGCCGATGGCGGCGTCCCCGACGTTAATGGTCGGCAGGGCCATGGCCAGCGCGGCCACTTTCTGCAGATAATGCTCCGGCACATGGGGCATCTGCAGGCCGAGAAAATCCTTAATCTGCATGGTACCGATAGTGATACCGATCCCGGAGGTGAAGCCGAGGGTGACCGACAGCGGGATATATTCGATCAGGCGGCCAAAGCGCGCCAGGCCGAAAAGAATTAAAAAGATCCCCGACATCAGCGTCGCCACCAGCAGCCCCGCCAGGCCGAACTGCTGGGAAACCGGATAGAGGATCACCACAAAGGCGGCGGTCGGGCCGGAAACGCTAAAGCGCGACCCGCCGGTTAAGGCGATCACAATCCCTGCCACCGCTGAGGTATAGAGGCCGTACTGCGGCGGCACACCGCTGCCAATCGCCAGCGCCATCGCCAGCGGAATCGCAATGATCCCGACGGTGATCCCGGCGATCAGGTCACGCGTGAAGCGGGCGGTGGTGTACTGTTCTTTCCAACAAGCGTCGATGAGGGCGCGGAAAGGCATCACATGTGAGGAAAATAATCTGTTCACAATAATGTTTCATCCATGAGCGCATCATCTGTCAACTAAATGGCAGGTGAAGGAGGCATTGATCATTTCCACGTCATCTTTCGGGATGCCTCTGTGTTGGCTGCGTTCATTTACCCCGGTCACGTACTGCCTGTACGCTCCCGGGGATTCATTCACTTGCCGCCTTGACGCATGCCGAATGATGTTGTGGAAGAATTAAAAATGCAGAGACAAAAAAACCCGCCGCAGCGGGTTTTTGTGCTCGGCTCGATTAATGTTCGAACATAGCAGAGATTGATTCTTCATTGCTGATACGGCGAATAGCTTCAGCCAGCATACCGGAGAGCGTCAGAGTACGCACTTTATCCAGCGCTTTAATTTCTGGTGCCAGCGGAATGGTATCGCAGACGACAAATTCATCGATCACAGAGTTTTTGATGTTCTGGATTGCGTTGCCGGAGAAGATTGGGTGCGTCGCGTAAGCGAATACACGTTTCGCGCCGCGCTCTTTCAGCGCTTCTGCCGCTTTACACAGGGTGCCGCCGGTGTCGATCATATCGTCGACCATCACGCAGTCACGACCAGCGACGTCGCCGATGATATGCATCACCTGGGAGACGTTGGCGCGCGGACGACGCTTGTCGATGATGGCCATATCGGTATCGTTCAGCAGTTTAGCGATAGCGCGAGCACGAACTACGCCGCCGATGTCTGGAGAAACCACGATCGGGTTGTCCAGGTTCAGCTGCAGCATATCTTCCAGCAGGATTGGGCTGCCGAACACGTTATCAACTGGCACATCGAAGAAGCCCTGGATCTGTTCTGCGTGCAGGTCAACGGTCAGCACGCGGTCAACGCCGACGCTGGACAGGAAATCCGCCACCACTTTCGCGGTGATTGGCACACGAGCAGAACGAACACGACGGTCCTGACGAGCATAACCGAAGTAAGGGATAACGGCGGTGATACGACCTGCCGAAGCACGACGCAGAGCATCAACCATAACAACCAGTTCCATCAGGTTGTCATTGGTGGGAGCACAAGTGGACTGGATGATGAAAATATCACCACCGCGTACGTTTTCATTGATTTGTACGCTGACTTCGCCGTCGCTAAAACGACCTACAGCGGCGTCGCCAAGAGAAGTGTACAGGCGGTTGGCAATACGTTGTGCTAGTTCCGGGGTGGCGTTACCAGCAAAAAGCTTCATATCAGGCACGAGAAGAACCTCAGGCATGCGTCCAGTGGTGGATGAATGGGCCAATAATGTGCGGGCTGGCGCCATTCGATCCAGTCGGTGTATTTAAAGAGCACGATGCAACGTCTGGAACAGGGTGACGTTGTCACCGTAACTCAATTTCCCCGGCTGACTCATGATCGTTGCGCCATCACAGCGCAGGAATCAGAGCAGGGCCTGCTTGAGCGGCGAAAGATTGACTCCGCGCGCCACAAAGCCATTTAGCCATGCCGGGGCAGTGTCCAGCACCTGACGGGCAGCGGATTCGGTGTTAAATTCAGCAAACACACAGGCCCCTGTGCCGGTCAGGCGTGACGGCGCATATTCTAACAGCCAGGAAAGCGCGGCATCAACCTCGCGAAAACGTTTTCTTGCGATAAGCTCGCAATCGTTGCTGAATTCACAATTTAATAACGTATTAATTGACCGGCGCGGGGTATTTCGTGGTAGCTCCGGGTCGCGAAAAATGATCGGCGTCGGAATACTGACGCCTGGATGAGCCACCAGGTACCATTTTTCCTCGGGCTCCACCGGCGTGAGAATTTCACCCACTCCCTCGGCAAAGGCGGCATGGCCGCGCACGAAGACCGGCACATCGGCCCCCAGCTGCAGACCAAGGGTCGCCAGCTCATCTTCCGAAAGCCCGCAGCCCCAGAGATGGTTAAGCGCCACCAGCACGGTGGCGGCATTGGACGAGCCGCCCCCCAGGCCGCCGCCCATCGGCAGGCGCTTATCGATACTGATATCGGCGCCGCTGCCCGCCGGCAGGCGGCCGCTTTCGCCGGCTGCGCGCATCAACAGACGCGCGGCGCGAATAATCAGATTTTCTTCATCCGGTACACCGGCCACCGGCGTCAGCAGACGCAGTTCGCCGTCAGCGCGCGGTTCGATGGTCAGCGTATCGCCATAGTCGAGGAACTGAAACAGCGTCTGCAGGGTGTGGTAACCATCGGCCCGCTGGCCGGTGATATATAAGAACAGATTCAATTTTGCAGGTGAGGGCCAGCGGCTCATCATTTCACGATCCAGTTATCCATCTTCAGCTTGATGCGCTGGGCGCCATTGTTTAGCTCGACATTAGACGGCAGGGCTGGCTGGGTATCGGTGGTGTAGCCGCCGTAGGTGACGTGCCAGGTTTTGCCGTTTTGCGTGTAGTTCAGTTCGCGCAGACGGTACCGATCGTCCAGCGAATAGTCGGTGGCGTCACCCGGCAGGCCGATGATCCACTGGCGCAGGCTGTTCAGCGGGATCGGCATCCCGGTCAGGCGGCCAATCATCTCTTCGGCATCGGTGGCGGTATAGGTCTGGCCTTTGTTGTCGATCAGCTGCACGCTGCCCGGCTGGGCGGTCAGCGACAGCTCGGTGCTACCCAGCGGGTTAGTTAACAGCAGGCGATAGCGGTCCTGACCGGTTTGCTGCCAGAAGAAGCGGGCATAGACTTTTTGCTCGTCGGAGAGATAGGCAAACGCCCCGCGGGTCTGGAACTGGTTGAGGCTGCGAACAGCCTGCTGGTGCTGGCGCCACTGCGGCGAATCCGGGCTTTTGCCAGGCCCCTGGGGGGTATGAACAGAACAAGCGGTCAGGACGAGGCTGGCCAGCGGCAGCAGGCGGAACAGTCGATTCATAATGATGACAAATCCTTGATGTCTACAGTGAAATCCGGCGGCAGGGGAACAGCGGGCCGATTTGTGTAGCAGGTTACATTTATAACCCTTAATGCTAGCGTCGCCGGGCGATAGCGTCTACGTTCAAGTTGTCTGAAATCAAAAAATTAACCTTAATGGCGGTCTTGCTTTGGCTATTACTCCAAAAGGGGAGCCTCTCTTTTATTGATTACGCGCATCCTGTATGATGCACTCAGACTAACCTTAGCAACGCTGGTACTACTCCCTCACAATGACCCTTTTAGCTCTTGGCATCAATCACAAAACAGCTCCGGTCGCCCTGCGAGAACGCGTCACGTTTTCGCCGGAAACGCTCGATAAGGCGCTGGAGAGCTTGCTGGCTCAGCCGATGGTGCAGGGTGGAGTGGTGCTGTCGACCTGCAACCGCACGGAACTCTATCTCAGCGTCGAAGAGCAGGATAACCTGCAGGAAGCGCTGATCCGCTGGCTGTGCAATTACCACGGCCTCAATGAAGAAGACCTGCGTAAAAGCCTCTACTGGCACCAGGATAACGACGCCGTCAGCCATCTGATGCGCGTCGCCAGCGGCCTTGATTCGCTGGTGCTGGGCGAACCGCAGATCCTCGGTCAGGTGAAAAAAGCCTTCGCCGATTCCAGCCGCGGCCACCTCAACGTGAGCGAACTGGAGCGGATGTTCCAGAAATCGTTCTCGGTGGCCAAGCGCGTGCGTACCGAAACCGATATCGGCGCCAGCGCCGTTTCCGTCGCCTTCGCCGCCTGTACCCTGGCGCGGCAAATCTTTGAATCCTTGTCGAGCGTGACGGTGCTGCTGGTCGGCGCCGGTGAAACCATCGAACTGGTGGCGCGTCATCTTCGCGAACATCACGTGCGCAAAATGGTGATCGCCAACCGCACTCGTGAACGCGCCCAGGCGCTAGCGGAAGAAGTGGGCGCCGAGGTGATTGCCCTTAGCGATATCGACGAACGGCTGAAAGAGGCCGACATCATTATCAGCTCCACCGCTAGTCCGCTGCCGATCATAGGCAAAGGCATGGTGGAGCGCGCGCTCAAGGCGCGGCGTAACCAGCCGATGCTGCTGGTGGATATCGCCGTCCCGCGCGACGTCGAACCGGAGGTCGGTAAACTGGCTAACGCCTACCTCTACAGCGTCGACGATCTGCAAAACATCATTCAGCATAACTTGGCGCAGCGTAAGGCCGCGGCGGTGCAGGCGGAATCGATCGTCGAGCAGGAGACCAGCGAATTTATGGCCTGGCTGCGCGCGCAGAGCGCTAGCGAGACCATTCGTGAGTACCGTTCGCAGTCTGAGCAGGTCCGTGAGGAGCTGACGGCGAAGGCGCTGGCCGCGCTGGAGCAGGGCGGCGATGCCCAGGAAATTATGCAGGATCTGGCGCGTAAGCTCACCAACCGCCTGATCCACGCGCCAACCAAATCTCTTCAGCAGGCCGCCCGTGACGGGGACGACGAACGCCTGCATATTCTGCGCAACAGCCTCGGGCTGGAATAGCGCACCTTTCTCTTATTTTCAGGACAGGGTGAATTCACGCCTATGAAGTCTTCTATTGTTGCCAAACTGGAAGCGTTGTACGAGCGCCACGAAGAAGTGCAGGCGCTGCTCGGCGATGCCGCGACGATTGCCGATCAGGATAAATTCCGCGCGCTGTCGCGGGAGTATGCTCAACTGAGCGATGTGGCGCGCTGCTATACCGACTGGCGTCAGGTGCAGGAGGATATTGAAACCGCACAGATGATGCTCGACGATCCGGAAATGCGCGAAATGGCGCAGGAAGAGCTGCGGGACGCCAAAGATAAAGGCGAACAGCTGGAGCAACAGCTGCAGGTCCTGCTCCTGCCGAAAGATCCCGATGACGAGCGTAACGCCTTCGTGGAAGTACGCGCCGGGACCGGCGGCGACGAAGCGGCGCTGTTTGCCGGCGATCTGTTCCGCATGTACACCCGTTACGCGGAATCGCGCCGCTGGCAGGTGGAGATCCTCAGCGCCAACGAAGGTGAACACGGCGGCTTTAAAGAGGTGATCGCCAAGATCAGCGGCGACGGCGTCTACGGCCGGCTCAAATTTGAATCCGGCGGTCATCGTGTGCAGCGCGTGCCGGCCACCGAGTCGCAGGGACGTATCCACACCTCCGCCTGTACGGTGGCGGTGATGCCGGAGCTGCCGGAGGCGGAAATGCCGGATATCAACCCGGCGGATCTGCGCATCGATACCTTCCGCTCCTCCGGCGCGGGCGGGCAGCACGTTAACACCACCGACTCGGCGATCCGTATTACCCACCTGCCCACCGGCATCGTGGTGGAGTGTCAGGACGAACGTTCTCAGCATAAAAACAAAGCCAAGGCGCTGTCGGTGCTCGGGGCGCGGATCCGCGCCGCCGAAGTAGCCAAGCGTCAGCAGGCGGAAGCCTCCACGCGCCGCAACCTGCTGGGCAGCGGCGACCGCAGCGATCGCAACCGTACCTACAACTTCCCGCAGGGCCGCGTGACCGACCACCGCATCAACCTGACCCTTTACCGTCTGGATGAGGCGATGGAGGGCAAACTCGACATGCTGATTGAGCCGATTGTCCAGGAACACCAGGCCGATCAGCTGGCGGCGCTGTCCGAGCAGGAATGATGACCTTTCAGGCCTGGCTGCAGCAGGCAATCGCCCGCCTGGCGGAGAGCGACAGTCCGCGACGCGACGCCGAGATCCTGCTGGGACACGTCACCGGCCGGGCGCGCACCTGGATCCTGGCCTTCGGCGAAACGACGCTCTCCGCTGACGAGGCGACGACGCTGGAGGCGCTCCTGCAGCGACGCCAGCGCGGAGAGCCCATCGCCCATCTGGTCGGGCAGCGGGAGTTCTGGTCGCTGCCGCTGTTTGTCTCCCCGGCGACGCTGATCCCCCGCCCGGATACCGAATGTCTGGTAGAGCAGGCGCTGGCGCGTCTGCCCGTCGCGCCGTGCCGTATTCTCGACCTCGGCACCGGGACCGGCGCCATTGCCCTGGCGCTGGCCAGCGAGCGTCCGGACTGTGAGATCACCGCGGTGGACGTCATGCCGGACGCCGTGGCGCTGGCGTTGCGTAATGCCGCCCATCTGGGCATCGCTAACGTGACGATACGGCAAAGCGACTGGTTTGCCGCGCTGGCCGGGCAGCGTTTCGCCATGATCGTCAGCAATCCCCCCTATATCGACGCTGCAGACCCGCATCTCGCCGAGGGCGATGTGCGCTTTGAGCCGCTAACGGCGCTGGTGGCGGGCGATGAGGGGCTGGCCGAACTGGCGCAGATTATCCGCGAGGGGCGGCAGTATCTGCAGCCCGGCGGCTGGATGCTGCTGGAGCATGGCTGGACCCAGGGCGAAGCGGTGCGCGCGCTGTTCCGCGAAGCGGGCTATCTGGACGTCGCGACCTGTCGCGACTATGGCGACAATGAGCGTCTGACCCTCGGACGTTTACCCGACATGGAGAACGTTGGCTGATGAACTTATTCACGGCTGTCCTCTATCTGCACATCGCCAGCGTGGTGGTGTCGGTAGGATTGTTCGTTTTACGTTACTGGTGGATGTATCACCAGAGCCCGCTGCTGAACCAGCGGTGGGTGCGAATTGCGCCGCACTGCAGCGATACGCTGCTGTTTCTCAGCGGTGCGGGATTAATGGCGATAACGCACTACCTGCCGTTCACAGAAGACGGCGCATGGCTGACTGAAAAGCTGTTTGGCGTTATCATTTATATCGCATTAGGTTTTATCGCGCTGGGCCGTCGTCGTCCGCGCAGCCAGCAGAGCCGCTTTATCGCGTTCCTGCTGGCGCTGGTGGTGTTGTTTATCATCATTCAACTCGCCATCACAAGAATACCGATACTGGGGTAGGTCATGGGGTCATTAGCGGATTTCGAATTTAACAAAGCGCCATTGTGTGATGGCATGGTCCTCATTTCTGAACAGGTTCGCGACGATTTTCCGACGCGTTTTGTCGAGGAAGAGCTGCAGCGGCTGCTGCGCCTCGCGCAGGAGGAGATTGCGCCTTCGTGGGACCAGGAACGCCAGATAGAACGCCTGCTGGCGCTGTTTTACGAGGAGTGGGGCTTTGGCGCCTCGCAGGGCGTTTATCGTCTTTCCGACGCGCTTTGGCTGGATAAAGTGCTGGTCAACCGTCAGGGGAGCGCGGTGTCGTTAGGCGCGATCCTGCTGTGGATCGCCCAGCGTCTGGGGCTGCCGGTGGTGCCGGTGATCTTCCCGACCCAGATGCTGCTGCGCGCGGACCCGGAAACCAGCGAAGAGATGTGGCTGATTAATCCGTTCAATGGCGAAACCCTCGACGAACATACTCTGGAGGTATGGCTGAAGGGCAACATCGGGCCGGTGGCGGAACTGTTTAATGAAGATCTCGACGAAGCGGATAACGCCGAGGTGATCCGCAAGCTGCTGGACACCCTGAAGTCGGCGCTGATGGAAGAGCGGCAGATGGAGCTGGCCCTGCGCGCCAGCGAAGCGCTGCTGCAGTTTAACCCGGAAGACCCGTATGAGATCCGCGACCGCGGGCTGATATATGCCCAGCTGGATTGCGATCACGTGGCGCTGCTGGACCTGAGCTATTTTGTCGAGCAATGTCCGGAGGATCCGATTAGCGAGATGATCCGCGCACAAATCAACACGATTTCGCACAAACAAATTACATTGCATTAGTCTGGAACCATTCCGGTTACACCCTGATAAGGCGAACTTATGAAACAAAAAGTGGTTAGCATTGGTGATATCAACGTAGCGAACGACCTGCCGTTCGTGCTGTTCGGCGGGATGAACGTGCTGGAGTCACGCGACCTGGCGATGCGTATCTGCGAACATTACGTCACCGTTACGCAGAAGCTCGGCATCCCCTACGTCTTCAAAGCCTCCTTTGATAAAGCCAACCGTTCCTCCATCCACTCCTATCGTGGGCCGGGTCTGGAAGAAGGGATGAAGATTTTCCAGGAGCTGAAGCAGACCTTTGGCGTGAAAATCATCACCGACGTTCATGAAGCCAGCCAGGCGCAGCCGGTGGCTGACGTCGTGGACGTGATCCAGCTTCCCGCCTTCCTCGCGCGCCAGACGGACCTGGTGGAAGCGATGGCCAAAACCGGGGCGGTGATCAACGTCAAGAAACCGCAGTTCGTCAGCCCGGGCCAGATGGGCAACATCGTCGATAAGTTCATCGAGGGTGGTAACGACAAAGTGATCCTCTGCGACCGCGGCGCTAACTTCGGTTACGACAACCTGGTTGTGGATATGCTTGGCTTCGGCGTGATGAAGAAAGCCTCCAACAACTCACCGGTTATCTTCGACGTCACCCACGCGCTGCAGTGCCGCGACCCGTTTGGCGCTGCCTCCGGCGGTCGCCGTGCGCAGGTGAGCGAGCTGGCCCGCGCCGGTATGGCGGTAGGTATCGCCGGTCTGTTTATCGAAGCGCATCCGGATCCGGACCACGCGAAATGCGACGGTCCGTCCGCGCTGCCGCTGGATAAACTGGAGCCGTTCCTCAAGCAGATGAAAGCGATTGACGATCTGGTGAAAAGCTTCGACGAGCTGGATACCAGCAAGTAAGCCTGACCTCATCAGTTAAAAAGCCTGCCGGCGTCAAAACCGGCAGGCTTTTTTTTCGCCCGGACTCCGCCGGGCGGGGAAGCGAGGTCAGGCGAAAATGGTCATCAGGTAGGCGGCGAAAAGCGCCAGATGGGCCGCGCCGTTCAGCACATTGGTGCGTCCGGTGGAGAAGGAGATATGGCACAGCACCAGCGAGGCGACCATCACCACCATCTCCGGCGCGCCAAGGCCAAAGCGCAGCTCATTGCCGGTCAGGAAGGCGATGAGGGTGACTACCGGGACCGTCAGTGAGATGGTGGCCAGCACGGAGCCGAAGAACAGGTTCATCGCCCGCTGTACCTGATTGTTGAGCACCGCTTTGAGCGCGCCAAGGCCTTCCGGCGACAGGATCAGCAGGGCTACCAGGAAGCCGGTAAAGGCCACCGGGGCGTTCATGCTGGTCAACAGCGTTTCCAGCGGGTTGGCGTTCATTTTCGTGACGGCGATAACCGCCACCAGGTGCACCAGCAGCCAGGCGGTATGCCACCCGCTGCTGTGGGCGGAGGGTTTACCGTGGTGCGGGTCGTCATCGTCGCCGTCGTCTTCATGCTCATAAACAAACAGACTCTGATGGGTTTTGGTCTGAATAAGCAGGAAAACACCGTACATGGCCGCCGAAATCACCGCCACCAGCAGCGATTGCCCGGTGCTAAAGTTCGCGCCCGGCAGCGCCATGGGAAACACCAGCACGATAATCGCCAGCGGAAACAGGGCGATAAGATACTGCTTAATGCCGAACAGATTCATATATTGGGTGGCGAATTTACGCCCGCCCAGCAGCAGGGAAAAACCGACCAGACCGCCGGTGACGATCATAATGATGGAGTAGAGCGTGTCACGCATCAGGGTCGGCGCGGCGTCGCCGGTGGCCATTAACGCCGAGATCAGACTGACCTCAAGGATAACCACCGACAGGCTCAGGATCAGGGAGCCATAGGGTTCGCCCAGGCGGTGGGCGAGGACGTCGGCGTGGCGGACCACGCTGAAGGCGCTGCTTAAAATACCGACCAGCGCGAGGATGTTAATCGCGATAACCACTGGCAGTGACTGGCTGCTGCCCCAGAAAAACAGCACCGCCAGCGCTAGCACCGGAAAGACGAGGGAGGACTCCTTATGGCGGGTTTTTACCGCCTCATGTGCATGGGTCATGAACCATCTCCATTTATGCAGGTGTTATAATTATAAAAACGCAGGGCGATAAAGTAACAGATTTTGCTAAATTGCCGCTGGATTTTTACTTAAATTTACGGGTGTCGAGAGATATCTTGATTAGTTTATTATAATTTGCGATTACTCTATTTTTATTATTAATATTCAGATAATTACTAAAATTCATTTTTAACTCATCATGGGCTTGATAGCCTGCCGCCTGCGTTCCAGACTTAAACTTTATGCTCAAACAGGAGGCCATAATGCCCTATCACAGTAAACAAGAGCTCCCCGACAGCGTTAAGCATGTTCTGCCTGCCCATGCGCAGGAAATTTATAAAGAAGCGTTTAACAGCGCCTGGGATCAATATAAGGATAAAGACGACCGGCGCGATGACGCCAGCCGCGAAGAGACGGCACACAAAGTCGCCTGGGCGGCGGTGAAGAACAGCTACGAGAAAGGCGATGACGATAAGTGGCATAAGAAAAAATAATTGCTGACGCCGCTTTTACGCTTGCCAGCGCCCCGCTGATTGCTTATTGAAAGATAAAGCTGGATAATATTTCAGCAATATTGACGGATGCATGAGACGAACGCCGGGAAGCGGGCAGTGGCGGAGGTAGTAAACAGTGTTAACTCGTGATTTCTTGATGAATGCGGATTGTAAGACAGCGTTTGGCGCTATTGAGGAATCGCTACTCTGGTCGGCAGAACAACGTGCAGCCTCGCTGGCGGCGACGCTGGCCTGCCGCCCGGATGATGGCTCAGTATGGATCTTTGGCTACGGTTCGCTTATCTGGAACCCGGCGCTCAATTATCGCGAGTCCTGCACCGGCACGCTGCCGGGCTGGCACCGCGCGTTTTGCCTGCGGTTGACCGCCGGGCGCGGGAGCGCCTGCCAGCCGGGACGCATGCTGGCTCTGAAAGAGGGCGGCCGGACTACCGGCGTCGCTTATCGTCTGCCGGACGACACGCTGGAAGAAGAGCTGACTCTGCTGTGGAAACGAGAGATGATCACCGGCTGCTATCTGCCCACCTGGTGCAAGCTGGAGCTGGACGACGGGCGAACGGTAAATGCTCTGGTGTTTATTATGGATCCGCGTCATCCGCTGTTTGAGCCGGATACCAGCGCCCAGGTCATCGCTCCGCTGATCGCCCGGGCCAGCGGGCCGCTCGGGACCAACGCCCAGTACCTGTTTTCGCTGGAACAGGCGTTAAGTAAGCTCGGGATGCACGACGCCAGTCTTGATGATCTGGTGGCCAGCGTCCGCGCGCTGTTGGGCGAGAGCCCGACGCCGGGCCTGGCCTGAGCGCGCGGAAAAGAAAAACGCCCGGCATGGCCGGGCGGGTGTTCTGTCAGTGACGGTCAGGCTGGCACGTAGCTGATGGAGTGCTCCAGTGACTGGCTGTGACTGTCGATAAGCACGTTCCAGGTGCCGCTGTAGGGCACCGTCAGATAGGCGCTGTCCCGATCCTGCACGCTCAGAATATCCGCATGGCTGTCGCCAGGGACCTTCGCGCTCATCAGATGAATATGGCAGCGCTCTGAGCACCGCACCACCAGCGTGTCACCGCCAAACAACGTCAAACTTGCTTTTACCATCGCCATTTTTGTACCCCGTTTCTGTCCTGCTACAGCATCCTGCCCACCCAGTCCTCGCGTGATATTGTTCACACTTTGCTCTGTTCATCACACCAAACGGCGCGGGTCGGGATGCTGATTTTGATCAAAAAAAGGGATAAAGATTAAACAAAAATGACGTTGTTCCTGAAAGCATTCAGCTAACGTTTTTTTCGCCTCTTCAGGTGGCGAAACCTGATATTTCCTGCCGTTCGGCACCCCAGATTCAGAAGGTCAGCACTTTATCTGCCGCCAGGGTCCACTGGGCCAGCTCAACGAGAGTGCCAACCTCCACCCCGTCAACTAACGGCAGTGCGCTGACCCCGCGGCCGTCCGCGCAGGTTTTGCACAGCTTCACGGGAACCTGCTGGGCGGTGAGGATCTCCAGCATCTGCTGCACATTATACCCTTCCGCCGGCTTCTGCCCGCGCAGCCCGGCGGTGACCGCGTCGGACATCAGAAACAGCTTGAGATCGAGGTCGGACTGCTGTTCGCGCAGGGCAATGGCCAGGCGCAGGCTGTTGAACAGGGATTCACTGCCGTAGGCGGCGCCGTTGGCGATAATCACAATACGTTGCATACAAACTCCTTCTTAAAGGCACGGTTATTGCTTTACCGCAGTATAAAGCGTTAACCCGGAGGAGGGGTATGAATAATACGACTGGTCACGCGGACGAGGCGACGGCCTGGCTGCAGCTGGCGCGCCGCCTGCAAAAACAACAGCTTCAGCAACTAGCCCGGCTGGGCGAGCTGGCAAGTCAGCTCAGCGCGCTGGTGCATATGCTGCAGTGCGAGCGCGGGGCGTCGAATATTTTTCTTTGCTCGGGCGGCCAGCTGTACGCGGCGGAGTGTCGGGCGGGTGGGGCGCTGGTTGATGAGCGGCTGGCCTTGTTCTATGCCGCCCTCGAACGGGCGCGCGCGGTCGCCGGCAGCGCGCTGTGCTGGCGCATCGCCCGGGCGGTAGGCGATCTGGCGCAGCTCCCGACGCTGCGTGAGCAGGTCAGCCTCCGGCAGGTAGCCGCTGAAGCCGCGACGGAGCAATTCAGCCGTATTATCCGCCATCTGCTGAATATCGTCCCGCAGCTCAATGACAGTATTGACGACCCGCCGGTAGCCGGGCGTATGGTCGCCCTGTACAGCTTTATGCAGGGAAAAGAGCTGGTGGGTCAGGAGCGCGCGCTGGGAGCGTTGGGCTTTACCCGCGGCGAGTTCAGCGACAGCCTGCGCCAGCAGCTGGTGGACCGTATTGACGGTCAGCAGCCCTGCTTCGACAGCTTCCTGGCGCTGGGCAGCCCGGCGACCGTCCAGCTGTTTACTACCCAGAGTCAGGCCGGTCTGGACATAGAGCAGCTGCGGCGGATCGCCTGCACCCGCCAGCCGGCGGCGGACGGTGGGGAAACGGCGCTGCGCTGGTTCGGCCTGCAGACCCAGCGGCTTGAGCAGCTGCGCGAAGTGGAAGAGCAACTGATCGACGATCTGCTGGACGCCACCGACGCGCTGTTAGAAGACGACGCGCCTGGCTGGCTGGCCGGGGAGGAGAGCGATAGCGTGACGCCGCGGCTGGATAAACAGCTGCTGCCGCTGGTGCGCCAGCAGGCCTATGAGCTGCAGCAGCTCTCCAGTCAGCTGGCTTCGCTGAAAGACGCACTCGAGGAACGCAAGCTGATCGAAAAAGCGAAAAGCCTGCTGATGACACACCAGGGAATGCCGGAGGAGCAGGCCTGGCAGACGCTGCGCAAGATGGCCATGGACAAGAATCAGCGGATGGTTGAGATAGCCCGCGCGCTGCTGATGGTGAAGGCGATCTGGCCAGTAACCCCAAAGGAGTAGATGCACAACCGATGGGCATTTGCTGCCTGTCGGCGGTGCACTTTTGCCTGACAAGCCGACCCGGGCGAAAGGAAAAGCCCGCCCGTGCGCCATTGCTAAAGCTGGCATCCTCTTTGCATTAGTTATAGTGAGTGAATAAAAGTCCGGGCGACGAACCAATGGCGGTTCGGGTGTCCGTGGATAAAGGCGTCCTGCAGTGCGTATGCACTGTCGGGCGCTTTTTTTTTGCGCGTGTGGAGCGGATATGAGCGATAAATTTTCAATTTCACGGCGGCGCTTGCTGCAGGCAGGGGCCGCGCTGGGCGGCGCGATGCTGCTGCCGGGCGTGATGCAGGCCGCGTGGGCCGGCGGCTCGGACAGACCGGAGCAGACCACCGTGCGGGTCGGGTTTATTCCGCTGACCGACTGCGCGCCGCTGGCCATCGCCGCGGCGAAGGGGTTTGA
This sequence comes from Klebsiella sp. PCX, assembly GCF_021869705.1. Taxonomy (NCBI): domain Bacteria; kingdom Pseudomonadati; phylum Pseudomonadota; class Gammaproteobacteria; order Enterobacterales; family Enterobacteriaceae; genus Klebsiella; species Klebsiella sp. PCX. Next base: position 3,094,900 of record NZ_CP091527.1, on the reverse strand, counting down.
CAAAAAATATGGCATTACCCTGGCGCCGAGTAAGGAGGCCAGCTGGGCGGCGGTGCGCGACAAGCTGGTGGCCGGTGAACTGGACGCGGCGCATATTCTCTATGGCCTGCTGTACGGACTTGAACTGGGGATCGCCAGCAAGCCGCAGGCGATGGCCAATCTGATGACCCTCAACCGCAATGGTCAGGCCATCACCCTCTCCAGCGAACTGCAGGAGAAAGGGGTGACCGACCTCGGCGGTCTGAAGCGGCTGATCGACCGCAGCGCGCCGGGCAGCTACACCTTCGCCCATACCTTTCCCACCGGCACCCATGCTATGTGGCTCTACTACTGGCTGGCGAGCGCCGGCATCGATCCCTTTAACGATGTGCGCACCGTCGTGGTGCCGCCGCCGCAGATGGTGATGAACATGCGCATCGGCAATATGAGCGGCTTTTGCGTCGGCGAGCCGTGGAACGCCCGCGCCATAAACGACCGTATCGGCTTCACCGCGGCCACTTCCCAGGATATCTGGCCCGAGCATCCGGAAAAGGTGCTGGGCGCCCGTCGCGACTGGGTGGAACGCCAGCCGAACACCGCCCGCGCGCTGGTGGCGGCCCTGATGGAGGCGCAGCGCTGGATCGCCGCCTCGGCGGAGAACACCCGGGAGACGGCCCGCCTGCTCGCCAGGCGCGGCTGGCTCAATACCAAAGAGCAGTACCTCACCGGCCGGATGCTTGGGGAGTATGACAACGGCCTCGGCCGCCGCTGGCAGGATCCCCATCCGATGCGCTTTTACGCCGAGGGCGAGGTGAGCTTCCCCTGGCTGTCGGACGGGATGTGGTTCCTCACCCAGTTTCGTCGCTGGGGGCTGCTGAAACAGGCTCCGGATTATCTCGCGGTGGCGTCGCGCATTAATCGCATCGACGTCTGGCAGGCTGCCGCCCAGGCGGTAGGGGGGATCAGCGCGCCGGCAGCCACGATGCGCAGCAGCACACTGATGGACGGTACGGTCTGGAACGGGTCCGACCCGGAAGGCTACGCCCGCCATTTCGCTATTCAACGTAAGGGGGCATGAGATGAAGCAGGCACAACGTAAGCAACCGGTCGTCAGCGTGGAGAACGCGCCTGGCGAAGTGATTCTCCTGCCGCCGGTGCAGGTCCGGCGCACCACGCCAACCGTCACGCGCTGGCTGCGTGAGCTCATCCAGCGCCTGCTGCCCCCGCTGCTGGGGCTGGGGGTGCTGCTGCTGGCCTGGCAGCTGGCGGCGATGCACAGCAAAGGCTTTCCCACGCCGCTGAGCACGCTGGACTCGGCGCTGACCCTGTTTGCCGATCCGTTCTATCAGGACGGGCCGAATGACATGGGCATCGGCTGGAACGTGCTGGCTTCCCTGCAGCGCGTGGCGGTGGGCTTCGGCCTGGCGGCGCTGGCGGGCATTCCGCTGGGGTTTTTGATCGGCCGTTCGCTGTTCTTCGCCCGCATGTTTAATCCGCTGATTGCTCTGCTGCGCCCGGTCAGCCCGCTGGCCTGGCTGCCGATTGGCCTGCTGCTGTTCCAGAAGGCGGAGCCGGCTTCCAGCTGGACCATTTTTATCTGCTCCATCTGGCCGATGGTGATCAACACCGCGGAAGGCGTGCGGCGGATCCCGCAGGACTATCTCAACGTCGCCCGCGTCCTCCAGCTCTCGGAGTGGACGGTGATGCGCAAAATCCTCTTTCCGGCGGTGCTGCCGGCGGTGCTTACCGGCGTGCGCCTCTCCATCGGCATCGCCTGGCTGGTGATCGTGGCGGCGGAAATGCTCACCGGCGGGCTGGGGATCGGCTTCTGGATCTGGAACGAGTGGAACAACCTCAATGTGGAAAACATCATCATCGCCATCGTCATTATCGGCGTCGTCGGCCTGCTGCTGGAGCAGGGTCTGATGCTGCTCGCCCGCCGCTTTAGCTGGCAGGAAAAATAAGGAGCCAACATGAAACCATTAATTCAGGTGCAGGCCGTCAGCCAGCGCTTCAACACCGCCAGCGGCGAGTTCCTGGCGCTGCAGAATGTCTCCTTCGATATCGTCGAAGGGGAGACCATTAGCCTGATCGGCCACTCGGGTTGCGGAAAATCGACTCTGCTAAACCTGATCGCCGGGATCACCACCCCTACCGAGGGCGGACTACTGTGTGATAACCGGGAAATTGCCGGTCCCGGGCCGGAGCGGGCGGTGGTTTTCCAGAACCACTCACTGCTGCCGTGGCTGAGCTGTTTCGACAATGTGGCGCTGGCGGTGGATCAGGTGTTCCGTCGCACCATGAGCAAGCATGAGCGTCGGGAGTGGATTGAACACAATCTCGCGCGCGTGCAGATGGGTCATGCGCTGCATAAACGGCCCGGGGAGATCTCCGGCGGCATGAAGCAGCGGGTGGGTATCGCCCGGGCGCTGGCGATGAAGCCGAAAGTGCTGCTGCTTGATGAGCCCTTCGGCGCTCTGGACGCGCTGACTCGCGCCCACCTCCAGGACACGGTGATGCAGATTCAGCAGGAGCTCAATACCACCATCGTCATGATCACCCACGACGTTGATGAAGCGGTGCTGCTCTCCGACCGGGTGCTGATGATGACCAACGGCCCGGCAGCGACGGTCGGCGAGATCCTCGCGGTCGATCTGCCGCGTCCGCGCCACCGCGTTCAGCTGGCGGACGACAGCCGGTATCACCATCTGCGCCAGCAGATCCTCCATTTCCTGTATGAAAAACAGCCGAAAGCGGCGTAAGGAGGCGGTCATGACGCGGCGACTGGTGGTGATCGGTAACGGCATGGCGGCCACCCGTCTGGTGCAGCGGCTGGTTGAGCGCGACCCTGCGCGGTTTGCCATTACCGTCGTCGGCGACGAGCCGCACCCGGCCTATAACCGCATCCAGCTCTCGCCGCTGCTGGCTGGCGAAAAAACAGCGGCGCAGCTCCCGTTGCTGCCGGCGGAGTGGTACACCCGGCACGGGGTGTGCCTGCGGTCTGGCGAGGCGGTGGATGAAGTCGATGTTGTGCAACGGCGGCTGCGCATCGCGGAGACCTGGCTGCCGTGGGATGAGCTGGTGTTCGCCACCGGTTCGCGGCCCTTTATCCCGCCGCTGCCGGGCATTGATCGTCCGCAGGTTATGCCCTTCCGCACCCTGGCGGACGTGGAACGTATTCTGGCGATACCCGGCCCGGCGGTGGTGATTGGCGGTGGGGTGCTGGGGGTGGAAGCGGCGGCGGCGCTGCGTCGCCACGGCGGGGAGGTCACTCTCCTGCATCGCGGCGGTGAATTAATGGCGCCGCTGACCGACGCTTTTGCCGCCGATGAGCTCAGGCAGCAGCTTGAAGCGCGCGGCATTCGCTGTGTGCTGGAGTGCCGGATCGCCGCCATCGACGCCGACGGCGTGCGGCTGGCGGATGGGCGGGTATTCCGCGCCAACAGAGTGGTGCTGGCGACCGGCGTGCAGCCCAACAGCCGTCTGGCGGCGCAGTCCGGTGTGCTGTGCCAGCGGGGGATCGTGGTTGACCGCCAGATGGCCGCCTCGCTGCCGGGGATCAGCGCCATTGGCGAATGTTGCGAAATTGACGGCCAGACCTGGGGGCTGGTGGCTCCCTGCCTGCGCCAGGCCGAAGTGCTGGCGGATCGCCTGTGCGGCGTCCCCGGCGCGGGCTTTGTCTGGCAGGACGCCGGCACCCGGCTGAAGGTCACCGGCATTGAACTCTTTAGCGCTGGCGAGCAGCAGGCCGGCGAACAGGATGACATTTTTACCAGCTGGGACCCCATCGACCGCCACTATCGTCGCCTGCTGCTGCGCGACGGCCGCCTGCGCGGCGTGCTGCTGATGGGCGATTGCACTGCCGCCGCCGCGCTCACCGCGCGCCTGGAAAGCGACGAGCCCGCCACCGCGGACTGGCTTTTTGACCCTTCTTCAACGCAGCCGCAGGCTGCAGGAATAATGACGATGACGAAACCTGTATTAGTGCTGGTGGGACATGGCATGGTCGGCCACCATTTTCTGGAACAATGCGTGAGCCGCAACCTGCATGAGCAATATCGTATCGTGGTGTTTGGCGAAGAGCGTTACGCCGCCTACGACCGGGTGCACCTCTCCGAATATTTCGCCGGACGCAGCGCCGAATCGCTGTCGCTGGTGGCCGATGATTTCTTTCACCGGCACGGCATCGAACTCCGCCTCGGCAAGGCGGTGGCGACGATCGACCGCGACGCGCGGCTGGTGCGGGACGCCGAGGGACATGAAACCCACTGGGATAAACTGGTGCTGGCGACCGGCTCCTATCCCTTTGTTCCGCCTGTCCCTGGCAGCGATCTCGACGGGTGCTTTGTCTATCGCACCCTTGACGATCTCGACCGCATCGCCGCCCATGCCGCCGCGGCGAAGCGCGGGGTGGTGATCGGTGGCGGCCTGCTCGGGCTGGAGGCCGCCAACGCCCTGAAACAGCTGGGGCTGGAGACGCACGTGGTGGAGTTTGCCCCGAACCTGATGGCCGTCCAGCTGGATAACGGCGGGGCGGCGATGCTGCGGGAGAAGATCGTCGCCCTCGGCGTGGGGGTACATACCAGCAAAGCCACCACCGCCATCGTGAGCGAGGCCGACGGCCTGCGGCTGAACTTTGCCGACGGTGGCACGCTGTTGACCGACATGGTGGTCTTCTCGGCGGGGATCCGCCCGCAGGACGCGCTGGCCCGCGGCTGCGCGCTGCAGGTCGGCGAGCGCGGGGGGATTGGCATTGATGGCCAGTGCCGCACCTCTGACCCGGACGTGCTGGCGATAGGCGAATGCGCCCTGTGGGACAATAAAATTTACGGTCTGGTGGCGCCGGGCTATCAGATGGCGCGCATCGCCGCGGCCACTCTCGCAGGAGAGGACGCCTGCTTTAGCGGTGCCGACATGAGCACCAAACTGAAGCTGCTGGGGGTTGACGTGGCCTCGTTTGGCGATGCGCAGGGGCGCACGCCGGGCTGTCAGAGCTATCAATGGACCGACGGTCCGCAGCAGATTTACAAAAAAATCGTCGTCAGTCAGGACGGCAAAGCCCTGCTTGGCGGCGTGCTGGTGGGGGACGCCAGCGACTATGCCACGCTGCTGCAGATGATGCTGAACGGCATGGCGCTGCCGCCGCGTTCGGAGAGTCTGATCCTCCCGGTGCTGGAGGGAGCCGCGCCGAAGGCGCTCGGCGTCGCGGCGCTGCCGGACAGCGCGCCGATCTGCTCCTGCCATAACGTCAGCAAAGGCGATATCTGCCAGGCGGTGAACAATGGCGCGGGGGATATGGCGGCGATAAAAAGCTGCACCAGAGCGGCCACCGGCTGCGGCGGCTGCAGCGCGCTGGTGAAACAGGTGATGGAGTACCAGCTGGCGGCGCAGGGCGTCGAAGTGAAAAAAGACGTCTGCGAGCATTTCCCGTGGTCGCGCCAGGAGATCTACCACCTGGTGCGGGTCAACCATATCCATACCTTCGAGCAGCTGATTAGCCGCTACGGCCAGGGGCACGGCTGCGAGGTTTGTAAACCGCTGGTGGCCTCGGTGCTGGCCTCCTGCTGGAACGAATACCTGCTGAAGCCGGCGCACCTGCCGCTGCAGGATACCAACGATCGCTATTTCGCCAACATTCAGAAGGACGGAACCTATTCGGTGGTGCCGCGGATGGCGGCGGGGGAAGTGACGCCGGACGGGCTGATCGCCATCGGGCAGATCGCCAAACGTTATCAGCTCTACAGCAAAGTGACCGGCGGCCAGCGCATCGACCTGTTTGGCGCGCGGCTGGAACAGCTGCCGGCTATCTGGCGCGAGCTGGCCGACGCCGGGTTTGAAACCGGCCACGCCTATGGCAAGTCGCTGCGCACGGTGAAGTCCTGCGTCGGCGCAACCTGGTGTCGCTACGGCGTGCAGGACTCCACCGGGCTCGCGGTGCGGCTTGAGCATCGCTATAAAGGGCTACGCGCCCCGCACAAGATCAAGATGGCGGTCTCTGGCTGCACCCGCGAGTGCGCCGAAGCCCAGGGCAAAGATATAGGAGTGATTGCCACCGACAAAGGCTGGAATCTGTACGTCTGCGGCAACGGTGGAATGAAACCGCGTCACGCCGACCTGTTTGCCAGCGATCTCGACGAAGCGACGCTGATCCGCAGCATCGATCGTCTGCTGATGTTCTATATCCGTACCGCCGACCGCCTGCAGCGCACCAGCACCTGGATGGACAACCTGGAGGGCGGCGTCGCCTACCTGCGGCAGGTGGTGCTGGAGGATAGCCTCGGCATTGGCGAGGAGCTGGAGCAGGAGATGGCCCGCATCGTCGACAGCTACCAGTGCGAGTGGCAGACCACCCTCAACGATCCTCAGCGTCTGGCGCTGTTCCGCTCCTTCGTTAATAGCGACCAGCCCGACGAGGCGGTGCAGCGCCACGAGCTGCGCGGTCAGCCGCAGCCGCTGCCTGCTGAAGCGTTGCCCGAAGGCGAACTCCCATCCCGCCCGTGGCAGGCGATTTGCGACCTTGACGCCATTCCGGCGCAGGCGGGGATTGGCGCCCGGTTAGGGGAGCGGCAGATCGCCCTGTTCCGCTTCGGCGATCGTGTGTATGCCCTGGATAACCGCGAGCCGGGCAGCGCGGCCAACGTGCTGTCGCGGGGGCTGCTAGGGGACGTCGGCGGGGAACCGGTGGTGATCTCCCCGCTGTACAAACAGCGGATTCGCCTGCGCGACGGCTGGCCGTGCGACGGCGGTGAACAGGCGGTGCGCGCCTGGCCGGTGAAAGTGGAAAACGGCAAAGTGTGGGTGGGCAGCCAGCAGCTGCTGGCGCGAGCGGAGGCCTCCTGATGAAGACCATCCGAACGACCTGTCCCTACTGCGGCGTAGGCTGTGGGGTGCTGGCGAGCGTAGATGACGCGGGGCGGGTGAGCGTGCGCGGCGACGACCAGCACCCGGCCAACCTCGGCCGTCTGTGCGTCAAAGGGGCTGCCCTCGGGGAGACCACGGGCCTGGCGGGGCGGCTATTGGCGCCGGAGGTGGACGGCCAGAAGGTGACCTGGCCTCAGGCGCTGGCGGAGACCGCTTCTCGCCTGCAACAGGTTATCGACCAGCACGGCCCGCAGGCGGTGGCCTTCTACGCCTCCGGCCAGCTGTTAACCGAGGATTACTATGCCGCCAACAAGCTGATGAAGGGGTTTATCGGCGCGGCGAACATCGACACCAATTCGCGGCTATGCATGTCGTCGGCGGTGACCGGCTACAAGCGGGCCTTTGGCGCCGACGTGGTGCCCTGTAGCTATGAGGATGTGGAAAACAGCGATCTGGTGGTGCTGGTCGGCTCAAACGCTGCCTGGGCGCATCCGGTGCTGTACCAGCGTCTGGCGCAGGCGAAGCGGGACAATCCCCGGTTGCAGATCGTGGCGATCGATCCCCGACGCACCGCCACCTGCGAGATCGCCGATCGCCATCTGGCGCTGGCGCCGGGAAGCGACGGCGGGCTGTTCGTGGGGTTGCTTAACGCCCTGGCGCAGGCTGGAGCCTGCGTCGACGGTTTTCGCGATGGCGCGCAGGCGCTGGCCGAAGCGAGTGGCTGGGACGTGGCGAAAGTAGCTGATTTTTGCGGCCTGGCTGCCGATGAGGTGGCGGGTTTCTATCGCGATTTTATCGCCGCCCCGCGGGCCATCACCCTCTACACCATGGGAATTAACCAGTCAGCCAGCGGCAGCGACAAATGTAATGCCATCATCAACGTCCATCTGGCTAGCGGAAAGTATGGCCGCCGCGGCTGCGGCCCCTTTTCGCTGACCGGTCAACCCAACGCCATGGGTGGGCGCGAAGTCGGCGGGCTGGCGACGATGCTGGCGGCGCACATGGATTTTGTGCCGGCTGATCTGCAGCGGCTGGCCCGCTTTTGGGGAACCGAGCGGCTGGCGCAGACCCCGGGGTTGACTGCCGTGGAGCTGTTTGCCGCCATCGGCCGCGGCGAGGTGAAAGCGGTCTGGATCATGGGCACCAATCCGGTGGTGTCCCTCCCCGACAGCCACGCGGTGAGCCAGGCGCTGGCCGGCTGTCCGCTGGTGATCGTCTCGGATGTTGCCGCTGAGACGGATACCGGACATTTCGCCCACATCCGTTTTCCGGCGCTGGCCTGGGGCGAGAAAAATGGCACGGTCACCAACTCGGAGCGGCGCATCTCCCGTCAGCGCAGCTTTCTGCCGCCGCCGGGAGAGGCGAAAGCGGACTGGTGGATCATCGCCAGAGTGGGGCAGGCGCTGGGATATCGCGAGGCGTTTGCCTGGCAGCATCCGCATGACGTTTTCCGCGAGCATGCGGCGCTGTCCGGTTTCGAAAACGACGGCCAGCGGGCGTTTGATATCGGCGCGCTGGCGGATCTCAGCCGCGAGGCGTGGGACGCCATGGCGCCGGTCCGCTGGCCAGTCAGCCGCCGCCGCGCCGACCTGGCTGTCACGCGCGGCTGGCATCGCGATGGCCGGTTGCGAATGGTGCCGGTGACGCCTCAGCCGACCCGGGCGGCAACCGATGTCTTTTATCCGCTGATCCTCAACAGCGGGCGGATCCGCGATCAGTGGCACACCATGACCCGCACCGGTGCCGTGCCGCGGCTGATGCAGCATATCGCGGAGCCGGTGGTGGAGGTGGCGCCGCAGGACGCCGTTCGTTACCAGCTTGTCGCCGAGGGGCTGGCGCGGATCTGGTCGCGCCATGGGGTGATGGTGGCGAAAGTGGCGATCAGCGAAGGCCAGCGCCCCGGCTCGCTGTTTGTCCCCATGCACTGGAACAATCAGTTCGCCCGCCAGGGGCGGGTGAATAACCTGCTGGCCGCCGTCACGGACCCGCATTCCGCCCAGCCGGAGAGTAAACAGGCGGCGGTGGCCATTGCCGCCTGGCAGCCTGCCTGGCACAGCGAACTGTTTTGTCGCGAACCGCTGCCATTTCCTGCGGCCTGGCACTGGCGGCGGCGGGCGGCGACAGGAGTGCTGCACTACTCGCTGGCCGGGGAGGCGTCAGCCCGCCAGTGGCTCAGGGTCTGGTGCGAGCAGCGCGGCTGGCAGCTGCAGATAGCAGACGGCGGCGCAGTGTGGAACCTGCTGGCGTGGCATCAGGGGAGGCTGATGCTGGGCTGGTGGAGCGATGCGCACGAGCCGGCGGTGGATAGCGCAGGAGTAAGCGCCGCCTTCGCCACGCCGCCGTCCGATGCCGCCCGGCGCCATGCGCTGCTCAGCGGCCGACCGGACGCCGCCGCCGCGCCGCCGGGGCGGATTGTCTGCAGCTGCTTTGGGGTCGGCGAGCGGGCGATCGGCGAGGCCATCGCCAGCGGCTGCGCCAGCGTCGGGGCTTTGGGCACCAGGCTGAAGTGCGGGACCAACTGCGGCTCCTGCGTGCCGGAGCTCAACGCGCTGCTGGCGACGCAACCGGCCCGCGCCGGGGCCTAACGGCGCGGCGATATCTTCTGTGGTTGGGCGACAGATTGCCCAACCGGTTTCAGCATATTCCTGGAATTGTCCGCAAGGCTGCGGGAGAGGGGAAAAAACGATAAACTAAAACCATCTTCCAATTTTTTCTGCGAGCCCGCGCAAAACCAGTTGATGCCTGTGTCGTACCGTTTGCTGCCATCCCTGATCTTTCTCCTGCTGCTGCCGGGCGTTCCCGTCTGGGCGCTGACCGCCAGTCACACCACTCTTACTCCCCAGGAAGAACCTTCCTTGCCCGATTTGGGGATCGCCCCGCAGGTCGATGACGACGCCAGACACTTTGCCGAAGTGGCTAAGAAGTTCGGCGAGGCCAGCATGAGCGATAACGGACTGACGGCGGGCGAACAGGCGCAGATGTTCGCCATCAACAAACTCGGCAATGAAGTGAGCCACCAGCTGGAGAGCTGGCTCTCGCCATGGGGCAACGCCAATGTCGACCTGCTGGTCGATAAAGAGGGGAAGTTCACTGGCAGTAAAGGGAGCTGGTTCGTGCCGTTGCAGGATAACGATCGCTACCTGACGTGGAACCAGTATTCGGTAACCCGGCGCGAGAACGATCTGGTGGGCAACATTGGGCTTGGCCAGCGCTGGCGGGTCGGCGGCTGGCTGCTGGGCTATAACTCGTTTTATGACAAGGTGCTGAGCGAAAGCCTGGCTCGCGGCAGCGTCGGCGCCGAGGCGTGGGGAGAATATCTCCGCCTGTCGGCGAACTACTACCATCCGCTGGGCGACTGGCAGCTGCGGGAGAATCAAACCCAGGAGCAGCGGATGGCCGCAGGGTATGACGTTACCGCCCAGGCGCGACTGCCGTTTTATGAGCACATCAACACCAGCGTCAGCGTCGAACAGTACTTCGGCGACAGCGTCGATCTGTTTCATACCGGCACTGGCTACCATAACCCGGTGGCCGTCTCCGTCGGGCTCAATTACACCCCGGTCCCGCTGGTCACCGTGACCGCCAAGCATAAGCAAGGGGAAAATGGCGTCAGCCAGAATAACGTTGGCCTGAAGCTCAACTACCGCTTTGGTGTGCCGCTCAAGCAGCAGCTGGCGGCGGACGAGGTGGCGTTCAGCAACTCGCTGCGCGGCAGCCGCTTCGACAGCCCGGAGCGGGATAATCTGCCGGTAGTGGAGTATCGGCAGCGCAAAAATCTGACGGTCTATCTGGCCACGCCGCCCTGGGATCTACAGTCCGGGGAGACGGTGCAGCTGAAGCTGCAGATCCATAGTCTGCACGGTATCAAGTCGCTGCACTGGCAGGGCGACACCCAGGCGCTCAGCCTGACGCCGCCGGTGGATGCCCGCAGTCCCGATGGCTGGAGCGTGATTATGCCGGTGTGGAACAGTGAACCGGGCGCCGCGAACCGCTGGCGCCTGTCGGTGGTGGTAGAGGATAAACAGGGGCAGCGCGTCTCATCCAATGAGATCGCCCTGGCGCTGACCGAGCCGCTGGTCAAGTTCACCACGCCAGGCGTCTCCTGGACGGACTCGCCTTAAAAAATTCGCTCCTGGTGGACCCATACCGCGGCTTCCACCCGGGATTTGAGCTTCATTTTCTTCAGCATGTGCTTGACGTGCACTTTGACGGTGCTTTCGGTGATATCCAGCCGGCGGGCGATCATTTTGTTCGGCAGCCCCTGGGCGATCAGCTTGAGGATGTCGCGCTCGCGCGGGGTCAGCTGGCTGATGTCGCGATCGGAGGTGGCGCGGTTGGCGCGCAGGCTGGCGGCCAGCACCGGGGTTAACGCTTCGCTTAATACCATTTCTCCGGCGGCCGCCTGCTGCAGCGCTTTCAGCAGATCTTCCGGCTCCATGTCTTTCAGCAGATAGCCATCGGCGCCGCGCTTGAGGGCGGTAACAACGTCCTCTTCATGGTTAGAGACGCTGAAGACCACCACCCGCCCAGACAGCGATTTCTCACGCAGTTTGTCCAGCGTTTCCAGGCCGTTCATGCCCGGCATATTGAGGTCCAGCAGGATCAGATCCGGATCCAGCGACTCCGCCAGCTCGATACCTTGCGCGCCATTGCTGGCTTCGCCAATCACCTGGATGTCCGGCGCCATGCTAATCAATTGTTTCACGCCGGTGCGCAGCATCGGATGGTCGTCAATGAGAAGGATGGTTGCCCGTTCCTGTTGACTCATGGGGGTCTCCTTATTGGATGGAAAACGTTTTTTCCGGGATAAACGTGACGATCACTTCGGTCCCGCCGGTTTCCCGGCGCCGAACCTGACAGTCGCCGCGCAGGCTTTGCGCGCGATCCCGCATAATAATTAAACCGTAATGGTTACTCCGCTCGGCGTGGTCCGGCACGCCGCGGCCGTTATCCGCCACCACCAGACGGACCTGGTTATCGCGTTGTGACACCGTCACGGTCACTTCCGTCGCGCAGGCATGCTTCAGGGCGTTGCTTAACGCTTCGCGGGCGATCTGCAGCAGGTGTATGGCCTGATGCGACGGCACAAAGCGCGGCGGAAGCTGATAATCAAGCTGCACCGTAAAGCCGAAGTGGGCGCTGTACTCCTGACAGCTGGCCTCCAGCGCCGGGCGCAGGCCCGGCTCGGTCAACTGCAGGCGGAAGGTGGTTAACAGCTCCCGCAGTTGGGCCCACGAGGTATTCAGCTCGTTACGAATTTGCCCCAGCAGCTGGCGGCTCTCCGCCGGCAAAGCGTCGCCCTGCATCTGCAGACAGCTAACCTGCATCTTCATACAGGATAGCGACTGGGCTATGGAGTCATGCAGCTCGCGAGCGATAGTGGCCCGCTCTTCCATGACGATCAGCTGCTGCTGTTTCTCCTGATGGCGGTCCAGCGCCAGGGTGCTGGTCAGTTGTTCAACCAACGTATCCACCAGCTGCTGCTGATCGTGGCTGAGATGACGGCCAACCGGCAGCGTCGCCAGCAGGATGCCGTACTGATTATGCGCATCTGACAGCCGCCACTTCAGCGTCGTGCCGCCATCCGGTAGCGGCGGCAGGTTGCGTGGGCAGAGGTAGCAGCCCATGTCATCACATTCATTATCCGAGTGGCAGGTAAACTCCTGATGGTTGTCTTCATCTTCCAGATCGTAGACCCGCACCTCGATATCGCGCAGCAGCGTCAGACCCTGCAGACCGTTCAGCACCGGCGAAATGCGTTCGCAGAGCGGGGCGTTGGCGTGCAGCCGGCGGTTGGCCTGCCATAAGAAGGCGAGGATCTCGTTCTTCTGTTCCAGCCCGGCGGTCTTCTCCTGCACCCGGCGCTCCAGCACGGCGTAGCTTTCCGCCAGCTCTTCCGACATGTTATTTAGCGCCATGCCAAGAGTCGCCATTTCGTTGCGCCCGCTGATGTGCGCCCGCTGGGTGAAATCACGCTGGCTCACCGCTCGCGCCATGCTCAGCAGCTGTTTCCATGGCCGCAGCAGCCGCGCGCGTAGCCAGATGATGGTGAAGATCAGCAGTAGCGCCATGCCGATGGCGAGGAGGCGATGGATCCAGACTACCCGTTCGATACGCTGCTCGGTGGTATGGTCGAATGCGGTCACCAGCTGGTCGATACGATCGACAAAGTCGGCGACATCCTGGGCGACCTCCGCCTGGTTGACCGCGCGCTGCATGCCGGGAGCCAGCGACAGCTGCCAGTACTGCTGCAGGGCCTGCAGCTGGCGCTCCTGTCCGTCGCGGCGGGCGGAGTTTTGCAGCTCCGGACTGAAGACGGTGGCGGTCATATCATCGACCAGCTTTTGATCGTGTTCATTCAGCGGGATCGCCGCCAGCAGCCGGTAGCTCTGCATGCGTAATGATCCGGCTTTGTTAATGGCGTGCGCGCTGCCCTGTACGCCGTTGACCAGGCGCGCGGAGATCGCCATGCCGGCGACGCCTGTAAGGGTGGCAAGCAGGACGATCAACGCCAGTTGATTGACCAGCGTCAGCGGGGTAAAAAGACGTTTTAACATGGAATGCGTGGCTCCTGACCGGTCGTGTCTCCGGGAGTGGCGCTTATTCTCGACTATCCCCTGGAGTATACCCATACCCCCAAAGAGTTACTCCTTAATTGTCGGTGGTAGGCACCGTTGGGAGAGGGGTTATACGCATCCCGGCAGCCGTGTGAAAAACCACACTTTTTTTCCCACCATTCTCTACTCACTTCGGAGCATGGTCTATTTTTGCACAAATTAGTCCGCGCTTTTCCTTTGATTTATATCAACTTACCGCCCCGGGCAACCCCTAAGGTAGCGGCAGGAAATATGAATAATCAGAGGTATCTATGAGTCAATCTTCCCTCCCGGAGAAGGCTAATCGCTCGGTCATTACCGACTGGCGGCCTGAAGATCCTGAATTCTGGCAACAGCGCGGCCACCATGTGGCGAGCCGCAATTTATGGATCTCCGTTCCCTGTCTGTTACTGGCGTTCTGCGTATGGATGTTGTTCAGCGCCGTTGCCGTTAACCTCAACAAAGTGGGCTTTCAGTTTACGACCGATCAGCTGTTTATGCTGACCGCGCTGCCGGCGCTCTCCGGCGCGTTGTTGCGCGTGCCTTACGCCTTTATGGTGCCGCTGTTCGGCGGCCGTCGCTGGACGGCGTTCAGCACCGGGATCATGATTGTGCCGTGCGTGTGGCTGGGCTTTGCGGTCCAGGATACTTCCACGCCGTTTAGCGTCTTCGTCATCATCTCTCTGCTGTGCGGCTTCGCCGGGGCCAACTTCGCCTCCAGTATGGCCAACATCAGTTTTTTCTTCCCGAAAGCGAAGCAGGGCGGGGCGCTGGGCGTCAACGGCGGCCTCGGCAATATGGGCGTCAGCGTGATGCAGCTGGTCGCACCGCTGGTGGTGTCGGTCTCGGTGTTTGCCATTTTTGGCGGGACCGGCAGCCAGCAGCCGGACGGCTCGATGCTGTATCTGGAAAACGCCGCGTGGATCTGGGTACCTTTCCTGATTATCTTCACCCTGGCGGCGTGGTTCTTTATGAACGACCTGTCCGCTTCCAAAGCCTCGCTGAGCGAACAGCTGCCGGTGCTTAAACGTCTGCATCTGTGGATCATGGCGCTGCTCTATCTGGCGACCTTCGGCTCCTTTATCGGTTTCTCCGCCGGTTTTGCCATGCTGTCGAAAACCCAGTTCCCGGACGTGCAGATCCTGCACTACGCCTTCTTCGGTCCGTTTATTGGCGCGCTGGCGCGTTCGATGGGCGGGGCGATCTCCGACCGTCTCGGCGGTACCCGCGTGACGCTGGTGAACTTCGTGGTGATGGCTGTATTCTGCGCGCTGCTGTTCCTGACGCTGCCGACCAATGGCCAGGGCGGCAACTTCATCGCCTTCTTTGCAGTGTTTATGGTGCTGTTCCTTACCGCCGGGCTGGGCAGCGCCTCCACCTTCCAGATGATCTCCGTGATCTTCCGTAAGCTGACCATGGACCGGGTGAAGGCCCAGGGCGGCAGCGAAGCCCAGGCGATGCGCGAGGCGGCGACCGATACCGCGGCGGCGCTGGGCTTTATCTCCGCCATTGGCGCCATCGGCGGCTTCTTTATTCCGAAGGCGTTCGGAATCTCGCTGGATCTGACCGGCTCGCCGGCCGGCGCGATGAAAGTGTTCCTGATCTTCTATATTGCCTGCGTAATCATCACCTGGGCGGTATACGGCCGTAAGCGTCAGTAATTCGCCATAGTCGTATCGCTTCATAAAGGCGCACTCCTGAGGGAGGCGCCTTTTTTACTGGCTTAATTAGTTACAACATACTATTGGGCTTTTTTATTCATTTTGGCCACTGAGCCGGGAAGGGATGGCTTACCAGCGTCACCGCTCTACCCCTTAATACCTCCCTGGTGAACAATTCCGCGCCCGGTGAGCCATTTTCCGATAAAAAACCTTAAAAAACAGAAAATTAAAAAACTGAGTTTTGTACCACCTTGGTGGTAATTGCCAATTTGCGGCACGTTAACAAGCCAGTCCGTATTGATCGCTATCAATTCCCGCCCGCTTTCATAGCGTTACCTTCGCTGCAAATCCAGCAATGTCGATTTATCAGAGAGCCGTCAGGCTCCATATCAGGAGAAACCCGATGAGTAAATTCCTGGACCGGTTTCGCTACTTCAAACAGAAGGGTGAAACCTTTGCCGATGGGCACGGCCAGCTTCTAAACACCAACCGGGACTGGGAGGATGGATACCGTCAACGTTGGCAGCATGACAAAATTGTGCGTTCCACTCACGGTGTTAACTGCACCGGTTCATGCAGCTGGAAGATTTATGTCAAAAACGGGCTGGTGACCTGGGAAACCCAGCAAACGGACTATCCGCGCACCCGTCCGGACCTGCCAAACCACGAACCGCGCGGCTGCCCGCGCGGCGCCAGCTACTCCTGGTATCTGTACAGCGCGAACCGCCTGAAATACCCGCTGATGCGCAAACGCCTGATGAAGATGTGGCGGGAGGCGAAGGTTCAGCATAGCGATCCGGTCGCGGCATGGGCCTCGATTATCGAAGACGCCGACAAAGCCAAAAGCTTCAAACAGGCTCGCGGTCGCGGCGGGTTTGTCCGCTCCTCATGGCAGGAAGTGAACGAGCTGATTGCCGCCTCCAACGTCTATACCGTGAAAACTTACGGTCCGGACCGCGTGGCCGGCTTCTCGCCGATCCCGGCGATGTCGATGGTCTCCTACGCCTCCGGCGCCCGTTACCTGTCGCTGATCGGCGGCACTTGCCTGAGCTTCTACGACTGGTACTGCGACCTGCCGCCGGCCTCGCCGATGACCTGGGGCGAGCAGACCGATGTGCCGGAATCCGCCGACTGGTACAACTCCAGCTATATCATCGCCTGGGGCTCCAACGTGCCGCAGACCCGTACCCCGGATGCGCACTTCTTTACCGAAGTTCGCTATAAAGGGACTAAAACCGTGGCCATCACTCCGGACTACGCCGAAATCGCCAAGCTCTGCGATCTGTGGCTGGCGCCGAAGCAGGGTACCGATGCCGCGATGGCGCTGGCGATGGGTCACGTGATGCTGCGTGAGTTCCATCTTGATAAGCCGAGCCAGTATTTCACCGATTACGTGCGTCGCTACACCGACATGCCGATGCTGGTGATGCTTGAGGAGCGCGACGGCTATTACGCCGCCGGCCGCACGATGCGCGCGTCCGACCTCGTAGATTCCCTTGGTCAGGAAAAGAATCCGGAATGGAAGACCGTCGCCTTTGACGAGAAAGGCGATCTCACCGTGCCGAACGGTTCCCTCGGATTCCGCTGGGGCGATAAAGGCAAATGGAACCTCGAACAGCGCGATGGCAAAACCGGCGAAGAGATTGAGCTGCGTCTGAGTCTGCTCGGCAGCCATGACGAGGTGGCGGACGTTGGCTTCCCGTACTTCGGCGGCGAAGGTTCTGAGCACTTCAACAAAGTCGCTCTTGAAAACATTCTACTGCACAAACTGCCGGTCAAACGCCTGCAGCTGGCCGACGGCTCCAGCGCGCTGGTGACCACCGTGTACGATCTGACCATGGCCAACTATGGCCTGGAGCGCGGTCTGAACGATGACAACTGCGCCGCCAGCTATGATGAAGTGAAAGCCTACACCCCGGCCTGGGCGGAGAAAATTACCGGTGTCTCCCGCGCGCATATCATCCGTACCGCCCGCGAGTTTGCCGATAACGCCGATAAAACCCATGGTCGCTCGATGATTATCGTCGGGGCGGGTCTCAACCACTGGTTCCACCTCGACATGAACTACCGCGGTCTGATCAACATGCTGATCTTCTGCGGCTGCGTCGGCCAGAGCGGTGGCGGTTGGGCGCACTATGTGGGCCAGGAAAAACTGCGTCCACAGACCGGCTGGCAGCCGCTGGCGTTCGCCCTTGACTGGCAGCGTCCGGCACGCCATATGAACAGCACCTCGTACTTTTACAACCACTCCAGCCAGTGGCGCTATGAAACCGTGACCGCGCAGGAGCTGCTGTCGCCGATGGCGGATAAATCCCGCTACAGCGGCCATCTGATCGACTTCAACGTCCGCGCCGAGCGGATGGGCTGGCTGCCGTCGGCGCCGCAGCTGGGCGTTAACCCGCTGCGCATCGCCGATGAGGCGAAAAAAGCCGGCATGACGCCGGTGGATTACACCGTCAAATCCCTGAAAGAGGGATCGATTCGCTTTGCGGCGGAGCAGCCGGAAAACGGTAAAAACCATCCGCGTAACCTGTTTATCTGGCGTTCCAACCTGCTGGGCTCCTCCGGTAAAGGCCATGAGTACATGCTCAAGTACCTGCTGGGTACGGAGAACGGCATTCAGGGTAAAGACCTTGGCAAGCAGGGCGGCGTGAAGCCGGAAGAAGTCGAATGGCGAGATAACGGCCTCGACGGCAAGCTGGATCTCGTGGTGACTCTCGACTTCCGTCTGTCGAGCACCTGTCTCTACTCAGACATCGTGCTGCCGACCGCCACCTGGTATGAAAAAGACGACATGAATACCTCGGATATGCATCCGTTTATTCATCCGCTGTCGGCGGCCGTTGACCCGGCCTGGGAATCGAAGAGCGACTGGGATATCTATAAAGGTATCGCGAAGAAATTCTCTGAACTGTGCGTGGGTCACCTCGGTAAAGAAACCGACGTCGTTACGCTGCCGATCCAGCATGATTCCGCCGCGGAAATGGCGCAGCCGCTGGACGTCAAAGACTGGAAGAAGGGCGAATGTGACCTGATTCCGGGGAAAACCGCACCGCATATTATTCCGGTCGAGCGTGATTATCCGGCGACTTACGAGCGCTTCACCTCTATTGGCCCGCTGCTGGAAACCATCGGCAACGGCGGGAAAGGCATCGCCTGGAATACCCAGAGCGAAATGGACCTGCTGCGTAAGCTCAACTACACCAAGGCGGAAGGCCCGGCGAAAGGTCAGCCGAAGCTGGAGACGGCCATTGACGCCGCGGAGATGATCCTCACCCTGGCACCGGAAACGAACGGTCAGGTGGCGGTGAAGGCGTGGAAAGCGCTGAGCGAGATCACCGGCCGTGAGCACGCGCACCTGGCGCTGAACAAAGAAGACGAGAAGATCCGTTTCCGCGACATTCAGGCGCAGCCGCGGAAAATTATCTCCAGCCCGACCTGGTCAGGTCTGGAAGACGAACACGTCTCCTATAACGCCGGATACACCAACGTTCACGAGCTGATCCCATGGCGTACCCTGTCCGGTCGTCAGTCGCTGTATCAGGATCACCAGTGGATGCGCGACTTTGGCGAAAGCCTGCTGGTTTATCGTCCGCCGATTGACACCCGCTCGGTGAAAGCGGTGATGGGCGAGAAGTCCAACGGCAACCCGGAGAAGGCGCTGAACTTCCTGACCCCGCACCAGAAATGGGGTATCCACTCGACCTACAGCGATAACCTGCTGATGCTGACCCTGTCACGCGGCGGACCGATCGTCTGGATGAGCGAGGCGGATGCGAAAGATCTGGGGATCGAAGATAACGACTGGATCGAAGTGTTCAACGCCAACGGCGCCCTGACGGCGCGCGCCGTGGTGAGCCAGCGCGTACCGGCCGGGATGACCATGATGTATCACGCACAGGAACGCATCGTGAACCTGCCTGGCTCTGAAGTTACCGGCCAGCGCGGCGGGATCCACAACTCGGTTACCCGTATTACGCCGAAACCGACCCATATGATCGGCGGCTATGGCCATCTGGCCTATGGCTTTAACTACTACGGCACCGTCGGCTCCAACCGCGATGAGTTTGTGGTGGTACGTAAGATGAAGAACATTAACTGGTTAGACGGCGAAGGCAATGACCAGGTACAGGAGAGCGTAAAATGAAAATTCGTTCACAAGTCGGCATGGTGCTGAATCTCGATAAGTGCATCGGCTGCCACACCTGCTCGGTCACCTGTAAAAACGTCTGGACCAGCCGGGAAGGGATGGAGTACGCCTGGTTCAATAACGTGGAGAGTAAGCCTGGCGTCGGTTTTCCGAACGACTGGGAAAACCAGGAGAAATGGAAGGGCGGCTGGATCCGCAAAATCAACGGCAAGCTGCAGCCGCGCATGGGCAACCGCGCGATGTTGTTAGGTAAAATCTTCGCGAACCCGCATCTGCCGGGCATCGATGATTACTACGAGCCGTTCGATTACGACTACCAGAACCTGCATAACGCCCCGGAGAGTAAACATCAGCCGATCGCCCGTCCGCGCTCGCTGATCACCGGCCAGCGGATGGACAAGATCACCAGCGGTCCGAACTGGGAAGAGATCCTCGGCGGCGAGTTTGAAAAGCGCGCCAAAGACCAGAACTTCGACAACATGCAGAAGGCGATGTACGGCCAGTTCGAGAACACCTTCATGATGTATCTGCCGCGCCTGTGCGAGCACTGCCTGAACCCGGCGTGCGTCGCGACCTGCCCAAGCGGCGCCATCTATAAGCGTGAAGAAGACGGCATCGTGCTCATCGACCAGGACAAGTGCCGCGGCTGGCGGATGTGCATCACCGGCTGCCCGTACAAGAAAATCTACTTCAACTGGAAGAGCGGAAAGTCCGAAAAGTGCATCTTCTGCTACCCGCGTATTGAATCCGGAATGCCGACGGTATGCTCCGAAACCTGCGTGGGCCGAATCCGCTATCTCGGCGTCCTGTTGTATGACGCGGATGCGATCGAAAATGCCGCCAGCACCGATAACGAGAAAGATCTCTATCAGCGTCAACTGGACGTGTTCCTCGATCCGAACGACCCGAAAGTGATTGAGCAGGCGCTGAAAGATGGCGTACCGCAGGGGGTGATTGAAGCCGCGCAGCAGTCGCCTGTCTGGAAAATGGCGATGGACTGGAAGCTGGCCCTGCCGCTGCACCCGGAATATCGCACCCTGCCGATGGTCTGGTACGTGCCGCCGCTGTCGCCGATTCAGTCCGCCGCCGATGCCGGCGAACTCGGCAGCAATGGGATCCTGCCGGACGTGGAAAGCCTGCGTATTCCGGTGCAGTATCTGGCGAACCTGCTGACCTCCGGCGATACCCAACCGGTCCTGTTGGCCCTGAAGCGGATGCTGGCGATGCGTCACTATAAGCGGGCGGAAACCGTTGACGGCGTTGTCGATACCCGCGCGCTGGATGAGGTGGGCTTAAGCGAAGCGCAGGCTCAGGAGATGTACCGCTACCTGGCGATCGCTAACTACGAAGATCGTTTCGTGGTGCCAAGCAGCCATCGTGAACAGGCGCGGGAAGCGTTCCCGGAGAAAAACGGCTGCGGCTTTAGCTTTGGTGACGGCTGCCACGGCTCTGACAGCCAGTTCAACCTGTTCAACAGCCGTCGCATCGACGCCATCGACGTGACCAGCAAAACGGAGCCGCACGCATGATTGAACTTGTGATTGTGTCGCGCCTGCTCGAATACCCTGACGCTGCCTTATGGCAGCATCAGCAGGAGATGTTCGAGGCGCTTGCGTCATCAGAGAAACTCAGCAAAGAGGATGCTCACGCGCTGGGCGTTTTTCTGCGCGATCTGCTGACTCAGGATCCGCTGGATGCCCAGGCGGCCTATAGCGAACTGTTTGACCGCGGCCGGGCCACCTCGCTGCTGCTGTTTGAACACGTGCACGGCGAATCCCGCGATCGCGGGCAGGCGATGGTTGATCTGATGGCGCAGTATGAGCGCCACGGTCTGCTGCTCGATAGCCATGAGTTGCCGGATCATCTGCCGTTGTATCTGGAGTATCTGGCGCAGCTGCCGGAAGAGGAAGCGCTTGGCGGCCTGCGGGACGTTGCGCCGATCCTCGGCCTGCTCAGCGCGCGGCTGCAGCAGCGCGAGAGCCGCTATGCGGTGCTGTTCGAACTGCTGCTGAAGCTGGCAAACACTCAGGTCGACAGCCAGAAGGTGGCGGAGAAGATTGCCGACGAAGCCCGCGACGATACGCCGCAGGCGCTGGACGCGGTCTGGGAAGAAGAACAGGTGAAATTCTTTGCCGACCAGAGCTGCGGCGAGTCGGAGATTTCCGCTCACCAGCGTCGTTTTGCCGGAGCCGTGGCCCCGCAATATCTGAATATCTCTAACGGAGGACAGCAATAATGCACTTCCTGAATATGTTCTTCTTTGACATTTATCCGTACATTGCGGGTTCAGTGTTCCTGATCGGCAGTTGGCTGCGCTACGACTACGGTCAGTACACCTGGCGCGCCGCCTCCAGCCAGATGCTGGACCGTAAGGGAATGAACCTGGCGTCGAACCTGTTCCATATCGGCATCCTCGGCATTTTCGCCGGCCACTTCCTCGGCATGCTGACCCCGCACTGGATGTATGAATCCTTCCTGCCGATCGACGTCAAGCAGAAGATGGCGATGATCGCCGGCGGCGCCTGCGGCGTGATGACCCTGGTGGGCGGTTTACTGCTGCTTAAGCGTCGTCTGCTCAGCCCACGCGTGCGTGCCACCACCACCGGCGCGGATATTCTGATCCTCTCCCTGCTGATGGTGCAGTGTGCGCTGGGTCTACTGACGATCCCATTCTCTGCCCAGCATATGGACGGCAGCGAAATGATGAAGCTGGTCGGCTGGGCGCAGTCGGTGGTCACCTTCCACGGCGGTGCGTCGCAGCACCTGGATGGCGTGGCGTTTATCTTCCGCGTCCACCTGGTGCTGGGGATGACCCTGTTCCTGCTGTTCCCATTCTCTCGCCTGGTTCATATCTGGAGCGCGCCGGTAGAGTACCTGACGCGCAAATACCAGATTGTCCGCGCCCGTCGCTAACTGGCCCGCGACCGCTGACTGACCCCGCCCTGGCGGGGTTTTTTTTCGCCCCAGCCGAGGTTATTACCGGCGGCGGCAAACAGAATAAGCATCCCGCCGAGCAACTGCACAGGGGTTAACGCATGATGGAAGACCAGATAGTCGACCCCCATCGCCACCAACGGATAAATAAAGGAGAGCGAACCGGTAATGGGCGTCGGCAGCTTCTGTATCGCGCTATATAAAAGCTGATACATGATCCCGGTATGGACGATGCCGAGGATCAGCAGATAGCGCCAGGGGAAGCTGGCAGAAAAGTCGGGCATTTGCACCAGCGGCAGCAGCATCACGACGCCGACGAGCATCTGAATAAAGGCAATATGCTGAGCAGGGAGCGGATGCAGTTTGCGGGCGATGATGGCGGTCAGGGCATAGAAAAATGCCGCGCCTAATGCCAGCAAAACGCCGGCCGTGAGACTTTCGCCGTGCGTCGGGGCAAGCTCGCTTGACAGCAGGATCACCACGCCGCCGAAGGCCAGCAGTAACCATCCCCATTTTACGGCGCTGACCCGTTCCCCCAACACCATGCCCATCAGCACCAGCATAAACGGCTGGGTGTTGTAGACCACCGTGGCCATGCCAATTGAAATACGCGAGTAGGCGGCAAACAGCAGCAGCCAGTTGATGACCAGCGCGATGCCGCCAAGTACCGCGAGGGCGAGGGTGAAGCGCGTGAGACGACTGAAGGGCTGGCGGCTGAGAACGATAAACAGCAGCAGGGTGAGCGCGCCAATCAGGCAGCGCCAGAACACCACATCAATTACCGGCAAACCAGAGAGCAGCACGAACGCGCCGATCGAGCCAGAAATTATCATCGCCAGGCTCATTTGCCAGACGCCGCGGGTAATTTGCATATTTCACCTCCAGAAGTTTTCCAGTATTGTGCGAAAAATCCTGACAGCCTGACATGGCTGAATTAAGGCAAACAGGGGGAAATCCCTTTCATAATTAGGTAAAAAACATGAATGACGTACTTGATGAAATTGACCGGGCGATCCTTACTTGCCTGACTCAGGATGCCAGAGTCTCGTTGAAGGTATTGAGCGCGCGGGTGGGGCTGACCTCGCCGAGCATCGCCGAGCGGGTGAAGCGCCTGGAGGAGCGGGGCGTGATTCAGGGCTATGGGGCGCGGGTGAATCTCGCCGCGCTGGGCTACAGCCTGCAGGCGCTGGTGCGGGTTCGGCCGCTGCCTGGTCTACTGCAGAAGGTGGATAAATATATCCAGGCGATGCCGGAGTGCATCGAAAGTGACAAAGTGACCGGAGAGGATTGTTTCGTGATGCGACTGGTGGTGCGTGATATTGCCCAGCTGGATACGCTACTGGACGGCCTGGCCGAATTTGCGCAGTGCAATACCTCGGTGGTGAAAAGTTCGCCGGTGAAGAGGCGACTGCCCCCGCTGTGAGTTTTCCCGGAGGCGGTGCGGCGCACCTGACCGGACTACCAGACGGCACACCTGTAGCCTCGCTAAGCGAAGCGCGAGCGAGGAGATAGCAGAACAGGTGGCTGACGAGAGTGCAACAGCGGTGGGGGAAGGATGACTCGGCGCTAAAGCACCTCGCCCTTCGGGCCGTTGCCTGCGGCAACGTTCTCTCGCTACGCTCGAGTCGAACCTTAGTCGAAGCTTCTCATCCTTCCCCGTAGGGCAGAATATAGAGTATCGCAGATGGAGTAAGCTGGGGATGACATGAAGAGATGGTGGTGGGGGAAGGATAACTCGGCGCTAAAGCGCCTCGCCCTTCGGACCGTTGCCTGCGGCAACGTTCTCTCGCTTCGCTCGAGTCGAACCTTAGTCGAAGCTTCTCATCCTTTCCCGTGGGGCAGAATATAGAGTATCGCAGATGGAGTAAGCTGGGGATGACATGAAGAGATGGTGGTGGGGGAAGGATTCGAACCTTCGAAGTCGATGACGGCAGATTTACAGTCTGCTCCCTTTGGCCGCTCGGGAACCCCACCAGGGGTAAAATCACATTGTAGGCTATTCAGCACATTGAATGGTGGTGGGGGAAGGATTCGAACCTTCGAAGTCGATGACGGCAGATTTACAGTCTGCTCCCTTTGGCCGCTCGGGAACCCCACCACGGGGTAATGCTTAGTACTGGCCTGCTTCCTTCTCGGGAAGCGGGGCGCATCATACCAAATGATGCGCCCCTGTAAAGCATTCCTTTGACAAAAATAAACTGGTTGCCTGATTTTTACCCGTAACGCCGTAAAGCTAACCAATTCATTTCTCAGTCGATTAAAGAATAATCGTCCGGTTGCCGTAGACGAAGACGCGCTGCGCCAGTACCTGATACAGCGCCCGGCTCAATACGTTTTTTTCGACATCGCGCCCGGCACGCATCATATCTTCTGCGGTATAAGTATGATCGACGTGAATGACGTCCTGCATAATGATGGGGCCTTCGTCCAGATTATCATTCACGTAGTGGGCGGTGGCGCCGATGATCTTCACGCCACGCTCATAGGCCTGATGATACGGACGCGCGCCGATAAACGCCGGCAGGAACGAGTGGTGAATGTTAATGATCTTGTTCGGGAAACGGGCGACAAATTCCGGCGTAAGCACGCGCATATACTTGGCCAGCACCACGTAATCCGGCTCGTGGGCGGCAATCGCGTCGCCCATCTGTTTGTCGTGCTCTTCGCGGCTCAGCCCTTCATGGCTGACCAGTTCAAACGGGATGCCAAAACGTTCCACCAGCGGGCGCAGGGTGTCATGGTTACCAATAACCGCGGCAATATCGACATCCAGCCCGCCGTAATTGGCTTTCATCAGCAGATCGCCGAGGCAGTGGGCCTCTTTCGTCACCAGAATCACCACCCGGCGGCGGCCTGCCGGATTGAGTTCACGAATCGAGCCTTCCGGCAGGGCGCTGTCCAGATCGGCCAGTAGAATAGCGTCGTTGAAAATGCCTTCCAGTTCGGTGCGCATAAAGAAACGACCGGTGCGGTGGTCAACAAATTCGTTGTTCTGCACAATGTTAAGTTCGTGCTTGTAGCAGATATTGGTGATACGCGCGATGAGGCCTTTCTGATCAGGGCAAATAGTGCGTAGTACTTTACGTTGTAATGAATGCATCGCGAGGAAAATCCTGTAGTGTTTGCAAGCGCTGCGGCAGCGTTACTGGCCGCAGCATTTTTTAAATTTTTTACCTGAACCGCAAGGGCAGGGGTCGTTACGGCCAATCAGCGGTCGTGTCCCGTCGATATAGTACCACTGTCCATTTTCTTTTAAGAATCTGGAACGTTCAATAATGGCGCCCGGGCGGTTATTGTCATTAAAGCGGGCGATAAAGCTGACAAAGCCTTCATTTGCGGCTCGTCCTTCATCGCTGGCGAACAGGGTTAAGCCCAGCCATTCTGTGTGGGCAAAGCCTTTCTCCAGTTCGGCGCGAAACTGCCGCGCCTGACAGGACGGATGCCAGGTTTTGATCAGATAGTCGGCATCTTTCATGACGAACGCGCTGTAACGTGAGCGCATAAGCTGTGACGGGCCTGGCGCAAGCTCAGCGCCGGACAGATATCGCTGGCAACATGAGCTATACTCCAGTGCGCTGCCACAGTGGCATAATTGCGACAAAACAGCCTCCATGGAAGAATGAGTAACGGCGCTTCTACGCCAAAGGGCTTTATGTTAACTGAGCCGTGACAATGTTGCCACGCTCAGAGTGGAAGGATAGTTATCAGTACTAATGAGAAAGCTTAAAATTGGTCTGGCGTTAGGTGCGGGTGCCGCCCGCGGATGGTCGCATATTGGCGTCATCAACGCCCTCCAGCAGGCCGGCATTGAGATTGATATCGTGGCCGGTTGCTCTATCGGTTCGCTGGTAGGGGCGGCGTATGCCTGTAACCGGCTCCCGGCGCTTGAGTCCTGGGTCTGCTCTTTCAGCAACTGGGACGTTCTGAAACTGATGGACCTCTCCTGGCGCCGCGGTGGACTGTTGCGGGGTGAAAAGGTATTCAATCATTATCGCCGCATCATGCCCGTGACCGATATCGAACACTGCGAACGGCGATTTGCCGCCGTCGCGACAAATTTAAGCACTGGCAGGGAGCTGTGGTTTACCGAAGGCGATCTGCATTTAGCGATTCGAGCCTCCTGCAGTATGCCGGGGTTAATGTCGCCGGTAAGGCATAATGGTTACTGGCTGGTCGATGGCGCGGTGGTCAATCCGGTTCCCGTGTCGCTTACGCGGGCAATGGGGGCCGATATCGTGATTGCCGTGGATCTGCAACATGATGCCCACCTTATGCAGCAGGATTTATTCTCCCTCGAAACGCCGCGGCGCGAAGCCGAAGCGAAGGAGGGGCCATGGCATACTCGTCTGCGCGCACGCTTGACGCAAATGAGTTCCCGCCGGACGGCCGTGACGCCGACGGCGATGGAGATCATGACCACTTCTATCCAGGTCCTGGAGAATCGTCTTAAACGCAATCGTATGGCGGGCGACCCGCCGGATATCCTGTTGCAACCGTACTGTCCACAAATCTCGACGCTTGATTTCCATCGCGCCGGCGAGGCGATTACCGCAGGGCAGCTGGCGGTAGAAAAGAAAATGGATGAATTATTACCCTTAGTGCGTACCGCGATTTGACGCACGAGTACCTGACTTAAGCAAATTCTGACAGGCGATAGTGAGAATAGCGTGCCACTATTGAATTATCGTCAGCCAGGGGAGATATCATGACGCAGCCATTGGCGGGAAAACAGATTCTGATAGTTGAAGACGAACCCGTTTTCCGCTCACTCTTGCATGGATGGCTGACCTCGCTGGGAGCAACGACCTTCCAGGCGGAAGATGGCAAGGATGCCCTGCATAAAATGACGGAGGTGCATCCGGACCTGATGATTTGCGACATTTCGATGCCGAGAATGAACGGTCTGGAGCTGGTGGAGACGTTGCGTAATCGCGGCGAGCAGCTACCGATCCTGATGATTTCCGCTACCGAAAACATGGCCGATATAGCCAAAGCGTTGCGGCTTGGCGTTCAGGACGTGTTGTTAAAGCCAGTAAAAGATTTCAATCGCCTGCGTGAAACCGTTTATGCGTGCCTCTATCCTGCGATGTTCAGTTCACGTGTGGAAGAGGAAGAGCGTCTATTTGAGGACTGGGACGCGCTGGTCAGTAATCCTACCGCCGCCTCACGATTACTGCAGGAATTACAGCCGCCGGTGCAACAGGAAATGTCGCACTGCCGCATTCATTATCGCCAGCTGGTGTCGGCGGATAAACCCGGTCTGGTACTCGATATCGCGCCGCTCTCGGACAATGATTTGGCCTTCTATTGTCTGGATGTCACACGAGCAGGAGATAATGGCGTACTGGCAGCTTTATTATTGCGCGCGTTGTTCAATGGCTTGTTACAGGAGCAACTGGCGCATCAGGGACAACGGCTTCCAGAAATGGGGAGTCTGCTAAAACAGGTGAATCAGCTGCTGCGTCAGGCAAACCTTCCCGGTCAGTTTCCTTTGTTAGTGGGGTATTACCACAGCGGACTGAAAAATTTAATTCTGGTGTCGGCGGGGCTCAATGGCACGCTGAATACCGGTGAGCATCAAATTCAGATTAGTAATGGCGTTCCTTTGGGAACGTTGGGTGATGCTTACCTTAACCAAATTAGCCAGCGTTGTACCTCATGGCAGTGCCAAATTTGGGGGGCTGGAGGGCGTTTACGCTTAATGTTGTCTGCGGAATGAGCAATTACGGTTATATCTAAGCAGACGGGATTACCCGTTGCCCTTTAGCGGTGGTAACATCGAGCAGTTTTATGCGTAAAAGTCCTAATTCGAGGCTATCGGAAGCTTTTCAGACCAGTGAATACGCGGTTGACTGATATACTCGACACGTTATTTGTAACGAGAAGTTTAAAAAACAAACAGTCCAGGAGATTTCAATGGCTGCCCTTAATTCTAAAGTCAGAAAAGCGGTTATCCCGGTTGCGGGATTAGGCACCAGGATGCTGCCGGCCACCAAAGCGATTCCAAAAGAAATGCTGCCGCTGGTAGATAAGCCGTTAATTCAGTACGTTGTTAATGAATGTATCGCTGCAGGAATTACTGAAATTGTTCTGGTAACGCACTCGTCCAAAAACTCTATCGAAAACCATTTCGATACCAGTTTTGAGCTGGAAGCGATGCTGGAAAAACGCGTAAAACGCCAGCTGCTGGAAGAAGTGCAGTCTATTTGCCCGCCGCACGTAACCATTATGCAAGTTCGTCAGGGCCTGGCGAAAGGTCTGGGGCACGCGGTACTTTGCGCCCATCCGGTAGTGGGTGATGAGCCGGTCGCGGTTATTCTGCCAGACGTTATTCTGGATGAATATGAATCCGATCTGAGCCGCGATAACCTCGCGGAGATGATTTCTCGTTTCGATGAGACCGGCGCCAGCCAGATTATGGTTGAGCCTGTCGAGGACGTGACCGCCTATGGCGTGGTTGACTGCAAAGGTGAATCTCTGCAGCCGGGCGAAAGCGTACCGATGGTGGGTGTGGTAGAGAAGCCGAAAGCTGACGTTGCGCCGTCCAACCTGGCGGTGGTGGGGCGCTATGTCCTCAGCGCCGATATCTGGCCGCTGCTGGCGAAGACTCCTCCGGGTGCCGGTGATGAAATTCAGCTGACTGACGCGATTGATATGCTGATCGAAAAAGAGACAGTCGAAGCATATCACATGAAAGGCAAGAGCCATGACTGCGGTAATAAGCTTGGCTACATGCAGGCGTTCGTCGAATATGGTATTCGCCACAAAACGCTGGGCGACGATTTTAAAGCCTGGCTGGAAACCGCGGTTGCGAAGTAATCCGCCGCGCTGCTGAAAGCACAAAACCGGGAGCTGCAGATGCGCTCCCGGTTTTTTATATCAGCCCCGAGGGCAAAAAAAATCCCGCCGCAGCGGGATTTTTTATATCAAAACAACGGAGATTAGATCAGGAAATCGTCCAGTGATTTACCTTGCTCATCCATTGCTTTTTTGATCACCGCCGGGGTACGGCCCTGGCCGGTCCAGGTTTTGGTTTCGCCGTTTTCGTCGACATAGCTGTATTTAGCCGGACGTGCAGCACGCTTGGTTTTGGTACCGGCTTTAACGGCTGCCATGGTGCTCAGCAGTTCATTCGGATCAATACCGTCAGCAATCAGCATTTCACGGTATTGCTGCAGCTTACGCGTACGTTCTTCAATTTCTGCTGCGGCGGCGTTTTCTTCTTCACGGCGCTCGTTAACAACGACTTCTAATTTTTCCAGCATTTCTTCGAGCGTTTCCAGGGTGCATTCTCTTGCCTGCGCACGAAGAGTACGGATGTTGTTCAAAATTTTAAGTGCTTCGCTCATTGTAGTAATCTCAAACTTATATTGTGGGGTGGTTTGTTGAACTAATAATAGAGCGATAAAATGCGTTGTGCAATAGGGGGGAATGTAAGGAATTCAAAATTACTGGTTATTTGTCGCGAGAATTAATTAATTTAAGTTAAAATTCCCGTGCCGCTTCACATCTTTCATCCTTATAGCGATGAGGAGAAGGTAAGCTAAAACCCTGAGACGGTATGCTTTTTCTGAGGTACGGTGAGAAAAATTATCCTTTACATGGGTAAATAACCCTCGTCAGTATTAGCGCATTTTTGGTTACGAGACTTAATATAAAACAACGTGCGGCCCAGCTTATAGCCCCATAGTTAACCGCCCTATAAGCACGAAAAGACAATGGTTACCCCGCCAGTAGCGTAACGGGGCGCACAAATAATGGCCCTGTAAATTCAATTCATCCTCTTAATCCTTTGGCTTTGCAGGCTCTTCGGCTGCGATACAATACCCCTGCTAAATGGGCGGCTGTACGCATAAAATATGGTATAATCGCCGCCGCGATAAAACACTTTGATTGGGGTCACGCAGCCGATGGCACAACTTTATTTCTACTACTCTGCAATGAATGCAGGTAAGTCGACCGCTCTGTTGCAATCTTCGTACAATTACCAGGAGCGGGGGATGCGTACCGTCGTTTATACCGCTGAGATTGATGACCGCTTTGGCGCCGGAAAAGTTAGCTCGCGTATCGGTCTCTCATCGCCGGCCCGTTTGTATAATCCACAGACGTCGCTATATAACGATATTGCCGCAGAGCACAAGTTAAAACCGATTCACTGCGTGCTGGTGGATGAAAGCCAGTTTCTGACGCGCGAGCAGGTTCATGAGCTGTCTGAAGTTGTCGATACGCTGGACATTCCGGTGCTTTGCTATGGCCTGCGG
Organism: Klebsiella sp. PCX; assembly: GCF_021869705.1. Taxonomy (NCBI): domain Bacteria; kingdom Pseudomonadati; phylum Pseudomonadota; class Gammaproteobacteria; order Enterobacterales; family Enterobacteriaceae; genus Klebsiella; species Klebsiella sp. PCX. Next base: position 3,064,458 of record NZ_CP091527.1, on the reverse strand, counting down.
ACAGACTTTCGCGGTGAGCTCTTCACCGGTAGCCAGTATTTGCTGGCCTGGTCAGATAAGCTGGTGGAGCTAAAAACCATCTGTTTCTGCGGACGAAAGGCTAGCATGGTGCTGCGCCTCGATCAGGAGGGGCGTCCTTATAATGAGGGCGAGCAGGTCGTCATCGGCGGTAATGAACGATACGTTTCAGTCTGTCGTAAGCATTATAAAGAAGCGCTGAGCGTCGGCTCGTTAACCCAGGTACAAAACCTGCACCGCCCCTGCTAATACGCGCAGAAGCTCGTCCAGGCGCCTGTAGGCGCCTTTTTTATTGCCTGCGCTCCGTTGGGTTAGCAGGGTTAAAGCATGGCTGACGGCAGGCAAAAAAAAGCCCCGTCAGATGACGGGGCTTGCAGAAAGTTTATGCTTGTTGATTAAGCGGATTTTTTCGCTTTTTTCTCAGCTTTCACTGGTGCCGCTTCGGCTTTCGCGGCGGCTTCGCCTTCGACGAACTCGCGACCGTAGTAGGTATCCAGCAGGATCTGTTTCAGTTCGGAGATCAGCGGGTAGCGCGGGTTAGCGCCGGTGCACTGGTCATCGAATGCATCTTCAGACAGCTTATCAACATGGGCCAGGAAGTCAGCTTCCTGAACGCCAGCTTCGCGGATAGATTTCGGAATACCCAGCTCAGCTTTCACGCTTTCCAGCCATGCCAGCAGTTTCTCGATTTTCGCTGCGGTGCGGTCGCCCGGTGCGGAGAGACCCAGGTGATCGGCGATTTCAGCGTAGCGACGACGAGCCTGCGGACGGTCGTACTGGCTGAACGCGGTCTGCTTGGTCGGGTTGTCATTCGCGTTGTAGCGGATAACGTTGCAGATCAGCAGGGCGTTGGCCAGACCGTGCGGGATATGGAACTGGGAACCCAGTTTGTGCGCCATGGAGTGGCACACGCCGAGGAAGGCGTTAGCAAACGCAATACCGGCGATGGTAGCGGCACTGTGTACGCGCTCGCGGGCAACCGGGTTCTTGGAACCTTCGTGGTAGGACGCCGGCAGGTACTCTTTCAGCAGCTTCAGCGCCTGCAGAGCCTGGCCGTCAGAGAACTCAGAAGCCAGAACGGAAACGTAAGCTTCCAGGGCGTGGGTCACTGCATCCAGACCACCGAACGCACACAGCGATTTCGGCATATCCATCACCAGGTTGGCATCGACGATGGCCATATCCGGGGTCAGCGCGTAGTCCGCCAGCGGATATTTCTGACCTGTCGCGTCGTCGGTCACAACGGCGAACGGCGTAACTTCAGAACCGGTACCGGAGGTGGTAGTGATCGCCACCATCTTGGCTTTAACGCCCATTTTCGGGAACTTGTAGATACGTTTACGGATATCCATAAAGCGCAGGGCCAGTTCTTCGAAGTGGGTTTCCGGATGTTCGTACATGACCCACATGATTTTCGCCGCATCCATCGGGGAACCGCCGCCCAGCGCGATGATCACGTCTGGTTTGAAGGAGTTCGCCAGTTCAGCACCTTTACGTACGATGGTCAGCGTCGGGTCAGCTTCAACTTCGAAGAAGACTTCAGTTTCCACACCCGCAGCTTTCAGTACGGAGGTGATCTGATCGGCATAACCGTTGTTGAACAGGAAGCGGTCAGTCACGATCAGCGCGCGTTTGTGACCATCAGTAATCACTTCATCCAGTGCGATAGGCAGGGAGCCACGACGGAAGTAGATAGATTTCGGAAGTTTGTGCCACAACATGTTTTCAGCTCGCTTAGCAACGGTTTTCTTGTTGATCAGGTGTTTCGGACCAACGTTTTCAGAGATGGAGTTACCACCCCAGGAACCACAACCCAGAGTCAGGGAAGGAGCGAGTTTGAAGTTGTACAGGTCACCGATACCACCCTGAGAAGCCGGGGTGTTGATCAGGATACGCGCCGTTTTCATCATCTGGCCGAAGTAAGCCACGCGAGCCGGCTGGTTATCCTGGTCGGTGTACAGGCAAGAGGTATGACCGATACCGCCCATGGCGACCAGTTTTTCTGCTTTGGTCACGGCGTCTTCGAAATCTTTCGCACGGTACATCGCCAGCGTCGGAGACAGTTTTTCGTGAGCAAACGGCTCGCTTTCGTCAACGTCGGTGACTTCGCCAATCAGGATTTTAGTCGTGGCCGGTACGGTGAAGCCTGCCAGTTCAGCGATTTTCGCTGCAGGCTGACCAACGATAGCGGCGTTCAGCGCGCCATTTTTCAGGATAATGTCCTGAACGGCTTTCAGCTCTTTACCCTGCAGCAGGTAGCCGCCGTGGCTGGCGAAACGTTCGCGAACCGCGTCATAAACGGAATCAACCACCACAACGGACTGCTCAGAAGCACAGATAACGCCGTTATCGAAGGTTTTAGACATCAGAACGGAAGCAACGGCGCGTTTGATGTCAGCCGTTTCATCAATCACCACCGGGGTGTTACCGGCACCTACGCCGATAGCAGGTTTACCGGAGCTGTATGCTGCTTTCACCATGCCTGGACCACCGGTTGCAAGGATCAGGTTGATATCCGGGTGGTGCATCAGGGCGTTAGACAGCTCAACAGACGGCTGATCGATCCAACCAATCAGGTCTTTCGGTGCGCCGGCAGCGATGGCAGCCTGCAGGACAATGTCAGCCGCTTTGTTAGTGGCTTCTTTAGCACGCGGGTGCGGAGAGAAAATGATGGCGTTACGCGTCTTCAGGCTGATGAGCGATTTGAAGATGGCTGTTGAAGTCGGGTTCGTGGTCGGAACGATACCGCAGATGATGCCGATAGGTTCAGCGATAGTGATGGTACCAAAAGTGTCGTCTTCTGACAGGACGCCACAGGTTTTTTCGTCTTTATAAGCGTTGTAGATGTATTCGGAAGCGAAGTGGTTTTTGATCACTTTGTCTTCAACGATGCCCATGCCGGATTCGGCAACGGCCATTTTGGCGAGAGGGATTCGAGCATCTGCAGCGGCCAGCGCGGCGGCGCGGAAGATTTTGTCGACTTGTTCTTGAGTGAAACTGGCATATTCACGCTGGGCTTTCTTGACACGCTCAACAAGCGCGTTCAGTTCAGCGATATTAGTAACAGCCATAATGCTCTCCTGATAATGTTAAACTTTTTTAGTAAATCAGTCGCTCGATTCGACATTATAGACAGGCTGTAAACAGCTTGCATGTAAATGTTTATGTAGGAAAATCAGGACGCTGTTTTACCGATTTACTAAAAAAGCTTTATCTTTTTAACTTTCAGGTACTGCTGCCTTCCACTCTGTTGGTGTCATCAAGATTACTCACTTCTGAGTACAAATTACGTGATTTAGATCAAGTATTGGCACTGCTGATACCTTTCAGCTGACTGCTTTTTGACCGGTTCGATCAAGTGTAATGGGAGGGTTTTGAAATTAAAAAAACGATTAGCATTAAAACTACAAATAGCTAACATTCGATACATATCACCGGGTTATGCATATTTATAATGAATATTGCATGCAAAAAGCGTATGTTTCGCGCAGTTATTTTATGCTGTTAACAGTCAACCGCCAATTTTGATGATGCTGCGGAGCCCATTGTGACTCAATCACTGTTCGATTTTTCTGCATATTTCAAGTTTTTCATCGGCTTATTTGCTCTGGTTAACCCGGTGGGCATTATTCCTGTGTTCATTAGTATGACCAGCTACCAACCGGCAGCAGTGCGCAATAAGACCAACCTGACCGCCAACCTGTCGGTGGCGATCATCCTCCTGACGTCATTGTTTCTCGGCGATGGCATTCTGCAGATTTTTGGTATCTCCATTGATTCATTCCGTATCGCCGGCGGCATCCTGGTGGTGACCATCGCGATGTCGATGATCAGCGGTAAGCTCGGTGAAGATAAGCAGAACAAGCAGGAGAAGTCGGAGACGGCGGTGCGGGAGAGCATCGGCGTGGTTCCTCTCGCGCTACCGCTGATGGCCGGACCGGGGGCAATCAGTTCCACTATCGTGTGGGGTACGCGGTATCACTCCTGGGTGCACCTCGTCGGTTTTTCACTGGCGATTGCCGTCTTTGCCCTCTGCTGCTGGGGGATTTTCCGCATGGCGCCGTGGCTGGTGCGTCTGCTAGGGCAGACAGGGATCAACGTTATCACCCGTATTATGGGCCTGCTGCTGATGGCCCTTGGCATTGAGTTTATTGTGACGGGGATTAAAGCGCTCTTTCCGGGGCTGCTGAGTTAGCTGGTTGCCACGCAGGCGGGTAGGTTCCCTTCTCGCCTGCGCGATTATTAGCAAAACCTATTAGCCAGCGCGTAACCGGCGGTAGGAATAACATTTTGCGATATCGCTATTAATTCCATAATTTTCATTAATATATGAAATATTTCTCTTAACATTCCCCTCACGTCTCCCCATCCTGTGATGTTATTTTCTTCACATCATTCTCTGGTACTTGCTGTCGGATCATCGAAATGATATTAGTAATTTTAACAAGGCTGTAGATGAATGTGCTAAAAAGTAATCTATTGTTAAATTTTTGTACAAAAAATCATCTTGCGGTCGTTGATCAGTATGTTGGCTGGTGAAAGTGTCATAACTAAATGATTAATAATGATATTTTTCTATCGGCGTTTTGTGGCAACCGCGAGTAACGCTGGCAAAGCCGGCAATAAAAGAGAATCCGGTAACATATTTGCAAATTGCATTGGCGGAGGTGTTTACCTTTTGGTACTTTCCGCCGTTATCGTCTGCTGAATTATGTGCGTAAATGAGAATCATTTTTAATGATCTCGCTATGCCGGAACTGCCCCCCAGCGAGGGGGAACGAATCGACGTTAAGACTGCCGTTCGAGCGGTCGTAATAAATAAGTCGGTGATAGCAATCTGCCAATCGCAAACACTCCTGCGCTGGACAGATCCCCTAAACGGGAAAAAAACAGGCTGGTTAAAAAACCAGTAATTATAATGACTGGAGTTACAACACAATGACCATCATCACTAAAAAACGTTTGATCGCCGCAGGAGTGCTATCCGCACTCATGGCCGGCAATATGGCTATGGCAGCGGATGTCCCGGCCGGTGTGCAGCTTTCGGATAAGCAAACGCTGGTGCGAAATAGCGGCGCCGAACCGCAATCGCTGGACCCGAATAAAATCGAAGGGGTGCCTGAGGCGAATATTAGCCGCGACCTGTTCGAAGGCTTGCTGAATACCTCGCCGAAAGATGGCCACCCGATCCCTGGCGTGGCAGAGAGCTGGGATAATAAAGATTTCAAAGTCTGGACTTTCCATCTGCGTAAAGATGCGAAATGGTCTAACGGCGAGCCGGTGACCGCCCAGGACTTCGTTTATAGCTGGCAGCGTCTGGTGGATCCGAAAACCGCGTCTCCTTATGCCAGCTATCCGCAGTATGGTCATATCGTGAACGTCGACGAAATCATTGACGGCAAGAAAGCTCCGAGCGAACTGGGCGTAAAAGCCATTGACGACCACACGCTGGAAGTCACCCTCAGCGAGCCAGTACCCTATTTTTATAAACTGCTGGTTAACCCGGCGATGTCTCCTGTCTACAAACCAGCGATTGAAAAATTTGGCGAGAAGTGGACGCAGCCTGGCAATATCGTCACCAATGGCGCGTACACCCTGAAAGACTGGGTGGTCAACGAACGTATCGTCATGGAGCGCAACCCGCATTACTGGGATAATGCCAAAACCGTTATTAACACTGTCACCTGGCTGCCGACCTCTTCTGAAGTGACCTATGTTAACCGTTACCGCAGCGGTGAGCTGGATATGACCTATAACCAGCTGCCGATCGAGCTCTTCCAGAAACTGAAAAAAGAGATCCCGAACGAGCTGCACGTTGACCCGTATCTGTGTACTTATTACTACGAAATTAACAACCAGAAAGCACCGTTCACCGACGTGCGCGTACGTACCGCGCTGAAGCTGGGTCTGGACCGCGACATTATTGCCAATAAGGTAAAAGGACAGGGCGATCTGCCGGCCTACGGCTACACCCCGCCGTATACCGATGGCGCGAAACTGACCGAGCCGGAATGGTTTACCTGGTCGCAGGAAAAACGGAATGAAGAAGCGAAAAAACTGCTGGCCGAAGCCGGCTATAGCGCCGATAAACCGTTGACCTTCAACCTGCTGTATAACACCTCTGATTTGCACAAGAAGCTGGCGATTGCCGCCGCCTCGCTGTGGCGTAAAAACCTGGGCATTGACGTGAAGTTAGTCAACCAGGAGTGGAAAACGTTCCTCGATACCCGTCATCAGGGTACCTATGACGTGGCGCGTGCAGGCTGGTGCGCCGACTATAACGAGCCAACCTCATTCCTGAATACCATGCTTTCAGACAGCTCAATGAACACTGCGCACTATAAGAGCCCGGCGTTCGATAAGATTATGGCTGAATCCGTGAAAGCATCCGATGAAGCGCAGCGCACTGCAGCCTATGCGAAAGCAGAGCAGCAGCTGGACAAAGACAGCGCGATCGTACCGGTCTATTACTACGTTAACGCCCGCCTGGTGAAACCGTGGGTCGGTGGCTACACCGGTAAAGACCCGATGGATAACGTCTATACCAAAGACCTTTACGTTATCAAACATTAATGGCAATACGTGGAGCGGGCCTGTGCTCGCTCCATCGTGTCTTATTTGAGAGCAGTGCAAAGGCACACGCCAGAAGGTACGGGCAATGTTAAAATTTATCTTACGTCGCTGTCTGGAAGCGATTCCGACGCTATTCATTCTTATTACCATTTCATTCTTCATGATGCGTCTGGCTCCGGGAAGTCCTTTTACCGGGGAACGCACGCTACCGCCGGAAGTCATGGCGAATATTGAAGCAAAATACCATTTAAACGACCCCATCATGACGCAGTACTTCAATTACCTGAAGCAGCTGGCGCATGGCGATTTTGGTCCCTCCTTTAAATACAAAGATTATTCGGTCAACGATCTGGTGGCGGCCAGCTTCCCGGTTTCGGCGAAACTGGGCTTCGCTGCCTTTTTGCTGGCGGTAGTGATCGGCGTCGCTGCGGGCGTTATTGCCGCTTTGAAGCAGAATACCCGCTGGGACTATGCGGTGATGGGGGTAGCCATGACCGGCGTGGTTATTCCGAGCTTTGTGGTGGCGCCTCTGCTGGTGATGATCTTTGCTATTACCCTGCACTGGCTGCCGGGCGGCGGCTGGAACGGCGGGGCGTTGAAATTTATGATCCTGCCGATGGTGGCGCTTTCCCTGGCCTATATCGCCAGCATCGCGCGAATTACCCGCGGCTCAATGATTGAAGTGCTGCACTCTAACTTTATCCGCACCGCGCGGGCGAAGGGGCTGCCGATGCGCCGCATTATTTTGCGCCATGCGCTGAAGCCGGCGCTGCTGCCGGTGCTCTCCTATATGGGGCCGGCTTTCGTGGGCATCATTACGGGCTCAATGGTCATTGAAACCATTTACGGCCTGCCGGGGATTGGCCAGCTGTTCGTTAACGGGGCGCTTAACCGCGACTACTCGCTGGTGCTCAGCCTGACGATCCTCGTGGGTGCCCTGACTATTCTGTTCAACGCCATCGTTGACGTGCTTTACGCCGTTATCGATCCGAAGATTCGCTACTGAAGCCGGAGTTCGCCATGATGTTAAGTAAGAAAAATAGCGAGGCGCTGGAAAACTTCAGTGAGAAGCTGGAAGTGGAGGGGCGTAGCCTCTGGCAGGATGCGCGTCGCCGCTTTATGCATAACCGCGCCGCGGTCACCAGCTTGATTATGCTGGTGCTCATTGCGCTGTTCGTGACCTTCGCGCCGATGGTGTCGTCATTCTCCTATTTCGATACCGACTGGGGCATGATGTCCAATGCCCCGGACATGGCCTCTGGCCACTACTTTGGGACCGACTCCTCCGGTCGCGATCTGCTGGTGCGCGTGGCGATCGGCGGGCGTATTTCGCTGATGGTTGGGGTGGCGGCGGCGCTGGTGGCGGTGATCCTCGGCACGCTGTATGGTTCGCTTTCCGGGTATCTCGGCGGCAAAGTGGATTCGGTGATGATGCGTCTGCTGGAGATCCTCAACTCCTTCCCGTTTATGTTCTTCGTTATCCTGCTGGTGACCTTTTTTGGTCAGAATATCCTGTTGATTTTTGTCGCTATCGGCATGGTCTCCTGGCTGGACATGGCCCGTATCGTACGCGGACAGACCTTGAGCCTGAAGCGCAAAGAGTTTATTGAGGCGGCGCAGGTCGGCGGGGTCTCCACAGCGAGCATCGTGCTGCGCCATATCGTTCCTAATGTGCTGGGTGTGGTGGTGGTGTACGCCTCGCTGCTGGTCCCCAGTATGATCCTCTTTGAATCCTTCCTCAGCTTCCTGGGGTTGGGGACGCAGGAGCCGCTCAGCAGCTGGGGGGCATTGCTCAGCGATGGCGCCAACTCAATGGAGGTCTCGCCCTGGCTGTTGCTGTTCCCGGCGGGTTTCCTGGTGGTGACCCTGTTCTGTTTCAACTTTATCGGCGATGGTCTGCGTGATGCCCTCGACCCGAAAGACCGCTAAGGAGCGCTGCCATGACCATGATTGAAACGGCAAAAGCGCCGCAAGCGCAGAGTCACAGCGGCCTGCTGCTGGACGTGAAAGATCTTCGCGTCACCTTTAAAACGCCGGATGGCGATGTCACCGCCGTCAATGATCTGAACTTCACCCTCCAGGCGGGCGAAACGCTCGGTATTGTCGGGGAGTCCGGCTCCGGTAAATCGCAGACCGCCTTCGCCCTGATGGGGCTGCTGGCGGCCAACGGTCGCATCGGTGGTTCCGCCACCTTTAACGGTCGGCAAATCCTCAATTTGCCCGAGCGTGAGCTGAACAAACTGCGCGCCGAGCAAATCTCGATGATTTTCCAGGATCCGATGACCTCTCTGAACCCATATATGCGGGTGGGAGAGCAGTTAATGGAAGTCCTGATGCTGCATAAGGGGCTGAGCAAAGCCGAAGCATTTGAGGAGTCGGTCAAAATGCTCGACGCGGTGAAAATGCCGGAAGCGCGCAAGCGCATGAAGATGTTCCCGCACGAGTTCTCCGGCGGGATGCGCCAGCGCGTGATGATTGCCATGGCGCTACTGTGCCGGCCGCGGCTGCTGATTGCCGATGAGCCGACCACCGCCCTGGACGTCACTGTGCAGGCGCAGATCATGACGTTACTGAATGAGCTGAAACGCGAATTTAATACGGCCATCATTATGATCACCCATGACCTCGGAGTCGTGGCGGGGATCTGCGATAAAGTGCTGGTGATGTATGCGGGCCGCACCATGGAGTACGGTCAGGCGCGCGATGTCTTTTATCAGCCGTCGCACCCATACTCTATTGGGCTGTTGAATGCGGTTCCTCGTCTGGATGCCGAAGGCGATGCGTTATTGACCATTCCGGGCAACCCGCCGAACCTGCTGCGTTTGCCGAAAGGCTGCCCATTCCAGCCGCGCTGTCCGCATGCAATGGAACAGTGCAGCAGCGCGCCGCCGCTGGAGTCTTTCGCGCCAGGTCGCCTGCGCGCCTGCTTTAAACCGGTGGGGGATCTGCTATGAACGCCGTAACTGAACAACGAAAAGTCCTGCTCGAAATTGCCGACCTGAAGGTGCATTTCGATATTAAAGATGGCAAACAGTGGTTCTGGCAGCCGTCGAAAACGCTGAAAGCCGTAGATGGCGTGACGCTGCGTCTCTATGAAGGCGAGACCCTCGGCGTGGTGGGGGAGTCAGGCTGCGGTAAATCGACTTTCGCCCGCGCCATCATTGGCCTGGTGAAGGCCACCGATGGCAAAGTGGCCTGGTTGGGTAAAGATCTGCTGGGCATGAAGCAGGAAGAGTGGCGCGACGTGCGCAGCGATATCCAGATGATCTTCCAGGATCCGCTGGCCTCGCTGAACCCGCGTATGACCATCGGAGAAATCATCGCTGAACCGCTGCGTACCTATCATCCGAAGATGCCGCGTCAGGAAGTGCGCGACCGCGTGAAGGCGATGATGATGAAGGTAGGATTGCTGCCGAACCTGATCAACCGCTATCCGCACGAGTTTTCCGGCGGCCAGTGCCAGCGTATCGGCATCGCCCGGGCGCTGATCCTCGAGCCGAAGCTGATTATCTGCGATGAGCCGGTGTCCGCACTTGACGTGTCCATCCAGGCCCAGGTGGTCAACCTGCTGCAGCAGCTGCAGCGTGAAATGGGACTGTCGCTGATATTTATCGCCCACGATCTGGCGGTAGTTAAGCACATCTCCGATCGCGTACTGGTGATGTATCTGGGCCATGCGGTGGAGCTGGGAACCTACGATGAGGTGTACCATAATCCGCTGCATCCCTATACCAAAGCGCTGATGTCGGCGGTGCCGATCCCCGATCCGGACCTCGAAAAAACGAAAACCATCCAACTGCTGGAGGGCGAATTACCCTCGCCGATTAATCCGCCTTCGGGCTGTGTCTTCCGCACCCGCTGTCCGCTCGCTGGACCGGAGTGCGCCAAAACCCGTCCGGTGCTGGAAGGCAGCTTCCGCCATGCGGTTTCCTGCCTTAAGGTAGACCCGTTATAATCTCAGGGGCTGACGCAGGTCAGTCCTTTTTTTTGCGAGGTTAACGAAGTGGGTATGCTTTCTGCCGCTCGCCTGCGGCTTTATCATTTGCTTTTCGATCAGAACCGACGTTCCGGCCGCCGCTTCGAAGGTCTGTGCGGACTTTTCGCATTGCTCAGCGTGGTGGTGATATTTGTCGAGTCGGGGCTGGGCACGCAATATCATCTGACATTAGATGAATGGCATATTTTCGTCTGGCTGGAGCTGCTGGTGACCGCGGTCTTTACCCTGGAGTATCTGCTGCGTATTGCGACATGGCCCAATCCGCTCCACTACATTTTCAGCTTCTGGGGGTTTATTGACTTAGCGACCATCCTGCCGCTGTACGTGATGTGGCTGTGGCCGGAAATTAGCCTCAATTATGTCTTTGCCTGGCGGGCAATGCGGGCGATCCGCGCGTTGCGTATTCTCAAACTGTTGCGCTTTATGCCTTCGCTCAATGTGTTCTGGCGGGCGATTGTCAGCGCGCGCCATCAGCTGATCCTGTTCTATTCGTTTATCGCCATTGTGATGGTGATTTTCGGCTCGTTAATGTACCTGATAGAAGGGCCAGAGTATGGTTTTACCACGCTCAACGCTTCGGTCTATTGGGCCATTGTAACCATCACTACCGTCGGCTACGGGGATATCACGCCGCATACACCGCTGGGCCGCATCCTGGCCTCCATTCTCATCCTGATCGGATACTCCATTATTGCCATTCCGACCGGGCTTATCACCACCCATATGACCAGCGCCCTGAACCGGCGGCGTCAGCAGCGGGTATGCCCGCAGTGCCAGCAGGGCCACCATGACGATAACGCCCGGTTTTGTCACGCCTGTGGCCATGCGTTACCGCAGTAAACCCTCGGCATAAAAAAAGCCTGCCGGGAGGAACGCGGCAGGCTTTTCACTGGCTAGTCAGCGTTATTCACGCCACAGAATATGACACAGCTTATGATCTTTCTCGCGGCACAGCAGTACGCGGGCGAAGATATCATTGATTTCCCCGCCGTCGGTATCCGCCAGGCCAATCACCACTTCGGCGAAGAAATCCGGGTTCAGATCGTAATCCACATGCTCTTCCCAGTCTGCAGACGGGTCGAACAGCTCGGCGCCGCCGCGCTCCTCAAACTGCAGGTTAAACAGAATGATGTCCGCCGGGTCGAGGTTATCGGCCGCCAGTTCGAGGAAGATGTCGTATGCCTGCTCAAGCGTTTCGTCTTCGGTCAGACGGTTGTTTAAATCCATATCCATGATTGCTACTCATTCGGTATCTGATGGGCACGTTTTACAGCAACGGGCTGAAGAAGTAAAACAGTCGCTCGGCGATCCGCTGCCACAGCGGACGTTTTAACCAGCGACGGGCGTCCAGCAGGCGCGAGCGCGAGATATAGTCATCCTGGACCGCCGCCAGATCGCTGCCGAAGCCGGCGTCATCGATGACCAGCGTGATTTCAAAATTGAGCCACAGGCTGCGCATATCCAGATTCACGGTACCCACCAGACTCAGTTCGCCATCGACCAGCACGCTCTTGGTATGCAACAGGCCGCCTTCGAACTGGTAAATCTTCACCCCTGCTGCCAGCAGCTCGGTGAAAAAGGCCCGGCTGGCCCAGCCCACCAGCAGCGAATCGTTCTTGCGCGGTAAAATAATACTCACGTCCACGCCGCGCTGGGCAGCGGTACAGATCGCGTGCAGCAGGTCGTCGCTGGGTACGAAGTAGGGCGTGGTCATGATCAAATGCTCTTTCGCCGCGTAGGCGGCGGTGAGCAGCGCCTGATGGATCAGATCTTCCGGAAAGCCCGGGCCGGAGGCGATCGTGTGGATGGTATGTCCACTGGCCTCTTCAAACGGCATGATATTGACGTCCGGCGGCGGCGGCAGAATACGCTTTCCGGTCTCGATCTCCCAGTCACAGGAGTAGACGATGCCCATCGAGGTCGCCACCGGGCCTTCCATGCGCGCCATCAGGTCAATCCACTGTCCGACCCCTGAGTCCTGTTTAAAGTAGCGGGGATCAACCATATTCATGCTGCCGGTGTAGGCGATATAGTTATCGATCATCACCATTTTGCGATGCTGACGCAGGTCCATCCGGCGCAGAAACACACGCATCAGATTGACCTTGAGAGCCTCGACCACTTCAATGCCGGCGTTACGCATCATTGCCGCCCATGGGCTGCGGAAAAAAGCCACACTGCCCGCGGAGTCGAGCATCAACCGGCAGTGAACCCCGCGACGGGCGGCGGCCATCAGCGATTCGGCGACGCTGTCGGCCATGCCGCCTGGCTGCCAGATATAGAAGACCATCTCAATATTATGGCGAGCCAGTTGAATATCGCGGATCAGGGCCTGCATGACGTCGTCAGATTCCGTCAGCAGCTGCAGCTGGTTGCCTTTTACGCCGCCAATGCCCTGGCGCCGTTCGCACAGCTTGAACAGGGACTCGGCCACCGGGCTGTTATCTTCGGCGAAGATATGTTTGCAGGCTTTGAGGTCGTTTAACCATTTGGCCGTGGAAGGCCACATCGCCCTCGCGCGTTCTGCCCGCCGCTTGCCAAGATGCAGCTCGCCAAAGGAGAGATAGGCGATGATCCCCACCAGCGGCAGAATATAAATGATCAATAACCAGGCCATCGCGGACGGCACAGCGCGGCGTTTCATTAGAATTCGTAATGTTACACCGGCGATCAACAGCCAGTACCCCAGAATGACCAGCCAGTTCACCACCGTGTAAAAGGTTGTCATAGATGTAAAATCCTTTTGAATGACGTTATGTGATGAGTTTACGCATCAGTATTTTTCTGGCAAATAAAAACGCAGCGAAAGCGGTGGTCAGCCGCAGGCAGAGGTTTATAATGGGGGCTGTTTTCACTCGTAGAGTCGTTGCAATGAAGCGTAGTAGAACGGAAGTAGGGCGCTGGCGCATGCTGAGACAGGTGAATCGCCGTAAAGCGCGCTGGCTGGAAGCCCAATCACGCCGCAATATGCGGATCCTCGCCATCAGAAAGGGGCTGGTAAAACGGCAGCGTCATGCTCTGCTGTTTATTTTCCCCGACTGTTAAGCGAGCAGGCTAACGGCACCGTGCGCGGTGCCGTTGTCGTTTTCTCAGCCCTGCGCCGAACTCCCTTTTAACATCGCCAGGTGGCCTAATAAAATATCTATGCGATGTCTGTCAGGGTATGACGGGGAATTACCGACAGAACTCCTTATTCTGCGACAGACATAAACCGCCCTGCAGAAGCCTGAACAGGGCGCGGGGTTGCCGATCGTTTTTCAATTTCATGCTAACTATCGGGGTGACCACTCTGATTAAAATGCACCGCTTTTGTGGGTGTAAATTTATTTGGCATAGGCTTCCGTAGATAACGTGATGGTCACGTTATCACTCACCGCCGGAACATATTTATCAAGCTTGAAGTCTGAACGTTTTATTACCCCAGTGGCATCAAAACCAATGGCCTCTTTTTTCACCATCGGATGCATGTCCTGCTTGTTCAGGGTGGCATGCAATACTACCGGTTTGGTGATGCCTTTAATGGTCAGGTTACCTTCAACATCATATTTATTGCCGCCTTTACTTTCCACCCGGGTGCTCTGAAAGGTTGCCTCAGGATACGTTTTGACATCGAAGTACTCTTTGCCTAAAAACTCATCCGTTAACGCTTTGACATGCGTATCAATGGTTTTGACTGGCAGCGTGACGTGCACAGAGGATTTCTCTGGGTTGTCTTTGTCAAAAGAGAGTTTCCCTGAAACATCAGAGATATAGGCGGTAGGGTTAGAGAAACCAAAATGGTTCCAGGCAATAACAACCGAAGTATGCTGTGGATCCAGGCTATATTCTGTCGCAGCGGCCTGTGATACAGGAATATATAAGGCAAACAGAGAAAATAATGCGGTTTTTTTCAGGGTATTCATACAAAAATCCTCATAAGCGTCAGGTGCATAAATGGTAGCCCAAAAAAATGCAGGGCTTATTGAAAACATTTGTTATTCCCGTTCAAATATTTTAACCAACCAATAATAACCCTACAATCACTCCGCGTGAATTTTACCTAACGAAATTAATAGGCATTAAAAAGTCCTCTGCAATGTAAATCTGGTCACGTGATCTTTATACGTTCATCCCTACGGGATGTGCCCGGATCAGCGCATTTTTTATTTCCGGTTGCTTTCCAGTCACCGCGATCCTGAATGCAGCAAGATAGGCGATATTTGGTCCTATGCTAGCTGAACCGGATATGCATGCTTATTTACTCCAGACGTTAATATCTGTTGCTGAGAATCCTTCTCTCTTTATCGAGCTTCTTTCAACTGTATTTAAGATTTACCGGGCGATGTCGGGATGCGCTGGCATGCAAAGCAAGCGATAGATCCATGCAAGATCTCTGTCACAGACTTATTCAATATATTAGCCATTCAATATCATGCCCGGCGTCGACGTTTGGTCGGCATTTTCTGTTGCCGCAAAAGGCGAGGTGATGGTCGATGATGTCCTCGCTGGGGAAGAGATGTGCTCATCTTCCAGGCATCTCAGGCGGATAACAGCCAGCGCTTTCGTGCGGTTAAAAAGGGCGGCATTTTAATGTTGTGTAGCAAAATGCGCCCTTTCATCTGATGGCCTGGTGTGTTTTTGCGGTTAACCAGAAAAATAGCAGGGGATTTTTTTCAAAATACTTTTTTGTACGGCTTAACAGAGACCTGGCGGTAGACGCCAGCTGCAATGTACGGATCGTCATTGGCCCAGGCCTGAGCCGCTTCCAGCGATTCAAACTCAGCGATTACCGTTGAGCCGCTGAATCCAGCTGCGCCCGGTTCGTTGCTGTCAACGGCCGGCATTGGTCCGGCGGTAAGCAACCGACCTTCATCATGTAAAAGTTGTAGACGCGCAAGATGCGCGGGGCGAACCGAGAGCCGCTTTTCCAGAGAATCGGCGATATCTTCAGCGTAGATAACGTAAAGCACGGCAAAGCTCCTTATCAATAAACAGGCGAATTACGTTAAGTTAAACGACGATGGACTGCAATGCAAAGATGCGCCCCGGCGCCGAATGCCCTGCCGACGCGGCTTTTTTCCGCAAATGCTGGCAAAAATTGACTCAGGTTAAGACGGCTTATTGAATATGATTGCTATTTGCATTTAAAATCGGAGCATCATTTTTCAACAGAAACGACTATGAGCGCAATGACCCTTGATTTACCTCGCCGCTTCCCGTGGCCAACGCTGCTGTCCGTGGCTATCCACGGTGCCGTTGTGGCGGGGCTGCTTTATACCTCGGTACATCAGGTTATTGAACAGCCTTCCCCGACGCAGCCGATAGAGATCACCATGGTGGCGCCGGCCGATCTTGAGCCGCCCCCGGCGGCGCAACCCGTCGTGCAGCCCGTTGTTGAACCCGAACCGGAGCCGGAACCTGAGGTGGTCCCTGAGCCGCCGAAAGAGGCGCCGGTGGTGATCCATAAACCGGAACCTAAGCCGAAGCCCAAACCTAAACCTAAACCGAAGCCCAAGCCGGAGAAAAAGGTTGAACAGCCGAAGCGGGACGTCAAGCCGGCAGCGGAGCCGCGTCCGGCTTCACCGTTTGAAAACAACAATACGACGCCAGCGCGCACCGCGCCGAGCACCTCCACCGCAGCGGCCAAACCCACCGTCACTGCCCCGAGCGGCCCGCGGGCCATCAGCCGTGTCCAGCCGACCTATCCGGCGCGCGCTCAGGCGCTGCGCATTGAAGGGACGGTGCGGGTGAAGTTTGACGTTACGCCAGATGGCCGAATTGATAATTTGCAGATCCTCTCCGCCCAGCCGGCGAATATGTTCGAGCGCGAGGTGAAAAGCGCGATGCGCAGATGGCGTTACGAGCAGGCAAGACCGGGAACCGGCGTGACGATGACCATTAAATTCCGCCTCAACGGCGTCGAGATTAACTGATAATGCAGGGCGGCGGACCGGTGAGGTCCGCCGTAAACCTTGTCTAACGCGTTTTTTCCATCAGGACATCGTCCAGCGCCTGCTGGACTGTCACCAGGTGCTGGCCACCGAACAATATCGCCCGGTTCAGCAGGGTATAAAGCTGGTAAATCGGCTGACGCTCGAGAAAACCAGCCGGTAGCGGCGAGACGGACTGATAGCCGTCATAGATCTGCGGGGGTTGTTCCGGGTGCATCGGCAGCATTGCTAAATCACACTCGCGGTCGCCCCAGTAGCAGGCCGGGTCGAAGATGTAGGGGCCATCCGGCCCTAAGGCGCAGTTGCCGGACCACAGGTCCCCGTGCAGCAGCGAAGGTTGCGGCTGATGGTTGGCCAGCCGCTGCTGTACCACATCGACTAAGGTATCGATATCGCCAAAGTGCAACCCTTTCTCCGCCGCCAGCTCCAGCTGCCAGCCGATACGCTGCTCGGCAAAAAACACCGACCAGCGACGCTGCCAGGCGTTGGGCTGCGGCGTGGTGGAAAGATCGTTATCAAAATCCAGACCGAACTGCGGCTGATCGCTCCACCGATGCAGGTGGGCTAACTGCTGGCCAAGCAGGAAAGCGTTATGCGCATCCAGCGGACGGGGAGGGAGGTATTCCATGACCACGAAGCTGTAGTCGCGATCGCTGCCGACGGCAAAGACCTGCGGTACGCGAACGGTTTTGCTTCGCGACAGCAGCTCCAGCTGATCGGCCTCGGCGGTGAAGATAGGCAGGAGTTCCCGTTCGTCGCATTTCACGAAGTAATCTTTGCCGCCGAAGCGCAAATGCCAGGCGGAATGGATCTCTCCGCCGGGCAGCTCGGTTTTCAGTTCGATTTCAGCGTCTTCGGTATGCCAATCGCGTAAAAGAGTACTGATTGCTTGCCACATGCTGTCTCTCCCCATGTTTTCCACCATATCATAAGGTTAGCGCATTACTACCGGGTAAACCTGGAACTGACGCACAACTGACGCTTTCCGTTGCGCTAAACGCATTTATTGAGCTTTTAACCACTCGGCGAATGTGCTGACGGCGATTTCTGCCGGACGGCCAAGGGCCGATTCCGCCAGGCCGGCGCTGAGAGCTTTCACTTCCTCGGCTGTTTGGGCGCTCAGCAGGCCAAAGGTATTGGTGCCCAGCTCATGGGGCGTGCCCTCTTCATCATTGAGCGTTAGTACAAACCCGGCACGGGTAAAATGGTTGCTGACCTCATTGATCTCCGTCAGCGCCTGCTCATGGAAGGTTACGCTGACGACCCAGGCGGTAATTTCATTGCTCATCTCGACACCCCGTTGTTATGTATGGCCTTTCCAGCATAGACCATCCTGCAAATCTCGCGGCTCCCCTCCGCCGGCGCGGAGGGGCAGGGGAAATCAACGTCCGCAGAGATAATCGTAGATTTTTTGCGTATTGGCCTGCGAACAGAGGCGGGTACCCTGGTTGATGGTCGCGGCACTACCGGCGGCGACGCCAAAGCGTACCATGTCTTCGAGGCTGGCGTTTTCCGCCAGACGCAAGGTCATGGCGCCCACCATGCTGTCGCCGGCGCCGACGGTGCTCTGGCTTTTCATTGGCGGCGGCACCACCTGAACGCTGCCGCTGGCGTCAACCCCTAACGCCCCCTGCGGACCGAGGGAGACCACCACCCGGCGCACTTTACCGGACTGGATCAACGACTGAGCGGCAAGGCGGACGTCATCAGGCTGGCTCAGATCGCGCTGCACGAGGGCGCTGAGCTCTTTCTGGTTTGGCTTCACTAATTCAATATTGCCGACGTCCAGCGCGGCGGCCAGCGCATCGCCGGAGCTGTCGATAATGCAACGCAGGCCTTGCTGTTGCGCATTTTTAACCAGCTGCATCAGATTTTCGACGCTGATACCTGGCGGCAGGCTGCCGCTGATCACCAGCAGTGAGCCGGGGTCGATGGTCAGGACTTTTTCTTCCAGGCGGCGGAATTCATCGTCTGTCAGCGCGGCGCCGGGCATCACAAAGCGATACTGTTCGCCGCTGGCGGCCACGTGAACGTGCAGGTTCTGTCGCGTCCAGTCGCGGGTTTCGACGGTCTCGATCGGCACCTGCTCATCGGCCAGCAGGGCGGCAAGGTGCTCGCCGGTGGCGCCGCCAATCGGGAAAATGGCGGTGGCTTTGCCGCCGAGAAAGGTCACGGCGCGGGCGACGTTGATCCCGCCGCCGCCGGGTTCAAATACCGGCGCGCTGCAGCGGAGTTTCCCTTCCGGGTAGATCTGCGGGGTCTGGGTGGCGCTATCCAGCGAGGGGGCCAGCGTGAGCGTATAAATTTTGGTCATTCCTTCTCCTCCTTAATACGGCGACTGTGCTTTATTTAAGCATGGCACGATGATTCAGGGAGGGAAAGTGCTGTCCCTGAGAGATTTGCAAAGAAGCCTGTATTTTCATTATGAAATAAAGATTGTTTCCGGAGCTGTCTTATTCAAAAAACGAAAGAGTAAGTGATTGCTATGTTATTCGTGCTTTTTTATAATTTGCTACCTTTCTTAGGACCAGCACTCCGCGATCCTCGCGAAAGTTTCCGGGACCCACAGGTCTCTTTTATGTTGTACGGACGCTAAATTCAATGAGCCGGCATGGTTAGGCCTGTTCATCATTTGTACTGTCCTAAAAAAATGTATTTTAGAGAGTTATAATGAAGCTTTTAAAGACAGTACCCGCAGCGGTCATGCTGGCGGGGGGGCTTTTTGCGTCTGTTGGCGCAATGGCCGATGATTCTGTATTTACCGTCATGGATGACCCTTCCGCTGCCAAAAAACCGTTCGAAGGGGTGGTCAACGCAGGTTACCTGGCGCAGTCCGGCAACACCAAGAACTCCTCAATGACGGCTGATTCCACCCTGACCTGGTATGGCAACACCACCGCCTGGTCCCTGTGGGGCAACGCCAGCAACACCTCGTCCAACGATGAGCGCTCCTCAGAGAAATATGCAGTCGGTGGTCGTAGTCGCTATAACCTGACCGATATGAACTACGTCTTTGGGCAGGGCAGTTGGCTAACCGACCGTTATAACGGCTATCAGCAGCGCGATGTCCTGACGGCGGGCTATGGTCGTCAAATCCTCAACGGACCGGTGCACAGCCTGCGGTTTGAATTTGGTCCTGGCGTCCGCTATGACGAATACACCGACGGGGATACCGACACTCAACCGCTGGGCTACGCCTCCGGAACCTGGGCCTGGCAGATGACCGATAACGCCAAATTTACCCAAGGGGTATCGGTATTTGGCGCCGAGGACACCACGGTCAACTCAGAGAGTGCGTTAAACGTGGCGATTAACGCCCACTTTGCGTTGAAAGTGGCGTACAACGTCACCTGGAACTCGGAGCCGCCGGCGTCTGCGCCGGAGCATACCGATCGCCGGACCTCGCTCTCCCTCGGGTATAAAATGTAATATTTTCAGGCCGGGTTTCCCGGCCTGATCGTTTTAGATTTAGCAATAAGTGACATTATTTTTTCTGGCAATTCGTTTTAGTTTTTATAAAAAGAAACTGGCCTCCATTTTTTCTCCATTATTCTCCATTTGCTGACAAATATTCATTCTATTTGACACGAAAAGCTAAATATTCGACGGACAAATATGTGATCTGGATCTATACTAACAGCCACTGACCGAATGGAGACATTGTTCGGTCCGTCTTCCGTAATAAGAGAATAAACATCATGAAAAAAAGCCAATTTACCATCGCAGCCCTGGCGCTGTGCGTGCTTTCCTTTGGCGCATCGGCCGCCACGCCAGTTCCGCCGTCGGGTAACCAGGACCATACGCAGGTAGGTATCGCCAAAGCTACCGACGTTGAGGCCGGATCGAATATTGCCCCCGGTTCCCGTAGCACCGGACAATCCATGAGCGATGCCTTTAATGTGCATACGCTGGTGGCAGGCGAGTGGTCTTAATATCGCAGGCTACTGCTTCACGGGCAGTCTATTAAGCCGGGTAAAGTGGTACCGGTTTAACGACCCGCGCTAAACATCACGCAGGCAATATCAACGCGTCTCTTTTAGTTTGTCCGCATAATATCGTCCGGCTTCGCTGGTGATTATTATCGCCCCTTCCTGGCGGATATTCTTCTTTTATCCGCGCCGCTCTTGTTTTCTCCGCATTCCGCCATCATTTATGCTATTGCGGCTTTAATCACGTACCAATGATGTGTAAACTACTCCCCGGTGTTATCAGCAGGCGGCAGCAGGCGGGAACGATCGCTCCGGTCGTGCTCCTCTTTTCGCAGAGTGAAGCGGGAACTGCGCCTTAACCTGATGATAATGATGATTATATTGTTTTGTATGTGCTCTTTCGTGTGGGGCACCACTGCAAATAAGGACATAAAATGCCTGTAATTACGCTTCCTGATGGCAGCCAACGCCATTTTGATCACGCCGTCAGCCCGATGGACGTCGCGCTGGATATCGGCCCAGGCCTGGCGAAAGCCACCATCGCCGGGCGGGTAAACGGTGAACTGGTAGACGCCTGCGACCCGATCGAAACCGATTCCACCCTCTCTATTATCACGGCTAAAGATGAAGAAGGGCTGGAGATCATTCGTCACTCCTGCGCGCACCTGTTAGGCCATGCTATCAAACAGCTGTGGCCCAACACCAAAATGGCTATCGGTCCGGTTGTTGATAATGGCTTCTACTATGACGTAGACCTCGACCACACCCTGACTCAGGAAGATATCGACGCGCTCGAAAAACGTATGCATGAGCTCGCCGAGAAAAACTACGATGTCATCAAGAAGAAAGTGAGCTGGCACGAAGCGCGTGAAACCTTCGTGAAGCGCGGCGAAAGCTATAAAGTTTCTATTCTTGACGAAAACATTGCTCATGATGACAAGCCTGGCCTGTATCATCATGAAGAATATATCGATATGTGCCGCGGTCCGCACGTGCCGAACATGCGTTTCTGCCATCACTTCAAGCTGATGAAAACCGCAGGCGCGTACTGGCGCGGCGACAGCAACAACAAGATGCTGCAGCGCATTTATGGTACCGCGTGGGCCGATAAGAAAGCCCTGAACGCCTACCTGCAGCGCCTGGAAGAGGCCGCGAAGCGCGACCACCGTAAAATCGGCAAGCAGCTCGACCTGTACCACATGCAGGAAGAAGCGCCGGGTATGGTCTTCTGGCATAACGACGGCTGGACTATCTTCCGTGAACTGGAAACCTTCGTGCGCTCCAAGCTCAAAGAGTACCAGTACCAGGAAGTGAAAGGTCCGTTCATGATGGACCGCGTGCTGTGGGAAAAAACCGGCCACTGGGACAACTACAAAGATGCGATGTTCACCACCTCTTCTGAGAACCGTGAATACTGCATTAAGCCGATGAACTGCCCGGGCCACGTGCAGATCTTCAACCAGGGGCTGAAATCCTACCGTGACCTGCCGCTGCGTATGGCGGAGTTCGGTAGCTGCCACCGCAACGAACCTTCAGGCGCGTTGCACGGTCTGATGCGCGTTCGTGGCTTTACCCAGGATGATGCGCATATCTTCTGTACTGAAGATCAGGTTCGCGATGAAGTGAACGCCTGTATTCGTATGGTCTACGATATGTACAGCACCTTTGGCTTCGAGAAGATCGTTGTCAAACTGTCGACTCGCCCGGAAAAACGTATCGGCAGCGACGAGACCTGGGATCGCGCGGAAGCGGATCTGGCGGTGGCGCTGGAAGAAAATAATATCCCATTTGAATATCAACTGGGTGAAGGGGCGTTCTACGGCCCGAAAATTGAATTTACCCTGTATGACTGCCTCGATCGTGCATGGCAGTGCGGTACGGTACAGCTGGACTTCTCTCTGCCGCAGCGTTTAAGCGCCTCCTATGTGGGCGAAAACAACGAGCGTCAGGTGCCGGTCATGATCCACCGTGCGATTCTCGGTTCTCTGGAGCGCTTCATTGGCATCCTGACCGAAGAGTTCGCTGGCTTCTTCCCAACTTGGATTGCGCCAGTGCAGGTGGTGGTCATGAATATCACCGATTCTCAGGCTGAATACGTTAACGAATTGACGCGTAAACTACAAAATGCGGGCATTCGTGTAAAAGCAGACTTGAGAAATGAGAAGATTGGCTTTAAAATCCGCGAGCACACTTTACGTCGTGTCCCGTATATGTTGGTCTGTGGCGACAAAGAAGTCGAAGCCGGCAAAGTGGCCGTGCGCACCCGTCGCGGGAAAGACCTCGGCAGCATGGACGTAAATGAAGTGATCGAGAAGCTGCAACAAGAGATTCGCAGCCGCAGTCTTCAACAACTGGAGGAATAAGGTATTAAAGGCGGAAAACGAGTTCAAACGGCACGTCCGAATCGTATCAATGGCGAGATTCGCGCCCAGGAAGTTCGCTTAACAGGTCTGGAAGGTGAGCAGCTGGGTATTGTGAGTCTGAGAGAAGCTATCGAAAAGGCTGAAGAGGCTGGAGTAGATTTAGTTGAAATCAGCCCTAACGCCGAGCCGCCAGTTTGTCGTATCATGGACTACGGCAAGTTCCTTTATGAAAAGAGTAAGTCTTCTAAGGAACAGAAGAAGAAGCAGAAAGTTATCCAGGTTAAGGAAATTAAATTCCGCCCTGGTACTGATGAAGGTGACTATCAGGTAAAACTCCGCAGCCTGATTCGCTTTCTCGAAGATGGCGATAAGGCCAAGATCACGCTGCGTTTCCGCGGTCGTGAGATGGCCCACCAGCAGATCGGTATGGAAGTGCTTAACCGCGTGAAAGACGATCTGGTTGAACTGGCAGTAGTCGAATCCTTCCCAACGAAGATCGAAGGCCGCCAGATGATCATGGTGCTCGCTCCTAAGAAGAAACAGTAAGGCCATCAAGAAACATTTCCGGTGGGCTTCGGCTCACTGGTTTTGTTCGCCTTTGTTTCGTTTATTAACAATGCGAAGTGGAAGTTATTAAAATGCCAAAAATTAAGACCGTACGCGGTGCTGCTAAGCGCTTCAAAAAAACCGGTAAAGGTGGTTTTAAGCACAAGCACGCTAACCTGCGTCACATTCTGACTAAAAAAGCTACCAAGCGTAAACGTCACCTGCGTCCGAAAGCCATGGTTTCCAAAGGCGATCTGGGCCTGGTTATCGCGTGCCTGCCGTACGCATAAGTCGTTAACGTTTAACTTTTTTAACTTAGAATAGATACAGGAGAGCACACATGGCTCGCGTAAAACGTGGTGTAATTGCACGTGCACGTCACAAGAAAATTTTGAAACAAGCTAAAGGCTACTACGGTGCGCGTTCTCGCGTATACCGCGTTGCCTTCCAGGCTGTTATCAAAGCTGGTCAGTACGCTTACCGTGACCGTCGTCAACGTAAACGTCAGTTCCGTCAACTGTGGATTGCACGTATCAACGCAGCAGCACGTCAGAACGGTATTTCTTACAGCAAATTCATCAATGGCCTGAAAAAAGCCTCTGTTGAAATCGACCGTAAGATCCTGGCTGACATCGCCGTATTCGACAAAGTAGCGTTCACCGCTCTGGTCGAAAAAGCGAAAGCAGCTCTGGCATAAGCCAGTTGAAAGAGGGAGCTTGTCTCCCTCTTTTCGTTTCAACACCATCAATACATTGACTTTTATCGGCGCAGGCTTTTCAATACAGGTCTGACGTTTCTTACCAGACAAGGTAATGCAAGCATGAATGCTGCTATTTTCCGCTTCTTTTTTTACTTTAGCACCTGAACTCAGGAGGCTAGCGCGTGAAAGAAGAAACGGAAAACAGCGCCAGAAAGCCTCCCCTGTGGAGGCTTTTTTCGTATATGGATTCGGAATATTAATTTCACTATAACCGGTGTCTGCACCGACATAATGAGGAAAACCATGTCACATCTCGCAGAGCTGGTTGCCAGTGCCAAGGCAGCCATTAACGAGGCATCAGATGTTGCTGCGCTGGACAACGTCCGCGTGGAATACCTGGGTAAGAAAGGGCATCTGACCCTGCAAATGACCACCCTGCGTGAGTTGCCGCCGGAAGAGCGTCCGGCAGCCGGTGCGGTCATCAACGAAGCGAAAGAGCAGGTACAGCAGGCGCTGAATGCGCGCAAAGCCGAACTGGAAGGGGCGGCGCTGAATGCTCGTCTGGCTGCAGAGACCATCGACGTCTCGCTGCCGGGTCGCCGCATTGAAAATGGCGGCCTGCATCCGGTCACCCGCACCATCGACCGTATTGAAAGTTTCTTCGGTGAGCTCGGCTTTACCGTGGCGACGGGCCCGGAAATCGAAGACGATTACCACAACTTCGATGCGCTGAATATCCCGGGTCACCATCCGGCGCGCGCTGACCACGACACTTTCTGGTTCGATGCCACTCGCCTGCTGCGCACCCAGACCTCCGGCGTGCAGATCCGCACCATGGAAAACCAGCAGCCGCCGATCCGTATTATCGCGCCGGGACGCGTCTATCGTAACGACTACGATCAGACCCACACCCCGATGTTCCACCAGATGGAAGGTCTGATCGTTGATAAAAACATCAGCTTCACCAACCTGAAAGGAACCCTGCACGATTTCCTGAACAACTTCTTTGAAGAAGATCTGCAGGTACGCTTCCGTCCGTCTTACTTCCCCTTCACCGAACCGTCCGCGGAAGTCGACGTGATGGGTAAAAACGGCAAATGGCTGGAAGTGCTGGGCTGCGGGATGGTGCACCCGAACGTGCTGCGCAACGTGGGTATCGATCCGGAAGTGTATTCCGGCTTCGCCTTCGGCATGGGCATGGAGCGTCTGACCATGCTGCGCTATGGCGTCACCGATCTGCGCGCGTTCTTCGAAAACGATCTGCGTTTCCTCAAACAGTTTAAATAAGGGCAGGACAGAACAATGAAATTCAGTGAACTGTGGTTACGCGAGTGGGTTAACCCGGCGATCGACAGCGAAGCGCTTTCCGATCAGATCACCATGGCGGGCCTCGAAGTGGACGGCGTTGAGCCGGTTGCCGGCAGCTTCAACGGCGTCGTTGTTGGTGAAGTCGTGGAGTGCGGTCAGCACCCGAACGCCGACAAACTGCGCGTCACTAAAGTCAACGTCGGCGGCGAACGCCTACTGGACATCGTCTGCGGCGCGCCAAACTGCCGTCAGGGGCTGAAAGTCGCCGTGGCGACCATCGGCGCCGTGCTGCCGGGCGATTTTAAAATCAAGGCTGCGAAGCTGCGCGGCGAACCGTCAGAAGGGATGCTGTGCTCCTTCTCCGAGCTGGGCATTTCCGACGATCATAGCGGAATTATCGAGCTGCCGGCGGATGCGCCGATCGGTACCGATATTCGCGAATACCTTAAGCTAGACGATAACACCATCGAGATCAGCGTCACCCCGAACCGCGCCGACTGCCTGGGCATCATCGGCGTCGCGCGCGACGTGGCCGTGCTGAACAAGGCGCCGCTGAACGCGCCGGAAATCACCCCGGTTGCCGCCACCATTGACGATGTGCTGCCGATTCAGGTTGACGCCCCGCAGGCGTGCCCGCGCTATCTGGGCCGCGTGGTGAAAGGCATCAACGTCAAAGCGCCGACGCCGCTGTGGATGAAAGAGAAACTGCGCCGCTGCGGGATCCGCTCCATCGACGCGGTGGTTGACGTAACCAACTATGTGCTGCTTGAGCTGGGCCAGCCGATGCACGCCTTTGACCGTGACCGTATCGAAGGCGGGATCGTGGTGCGTATGGCGAAAGAGGGCGAAACCCTGGTCCTGCTTGATGGCTCCGAAGCGAAGCTCGACAGCGATACCCTGGTCATTGCTGACCACAACAAAGCGCTGGCAATGGGCGGGATCTTCGGCGGGGAGCACTCCGGCGTTAACGACGAAACCCAGAACGTGCTGCTGGAGTGTGCCTTCTTCAGCCCGCTGTCTATCACCGGCCGCGCGCGCCGTCACGGCCTGCACACCGATGCCTCTCATCGCTATGAGCGCGGCGTCGATCCGGCCCTGCAGTATAAAGCGCTGGAGCGCGCCACGCGTCTGCTGATCGACCTCTGCGGCGGCGAAGCCGGCCCGGTGATCGACGTGACCAACGAAGAGACTCTGCCAAAACGCGCCACCATCACTCTGCGTCGTAGCAAACTGGATCGCCTGATTGGCCACCATATCGACGACGCGCAGGTCACCGACATTCTGCAGCGCCTCGGCTGCGAAGTGACGGTGGGCGAAGGCGAATGGCAGGCGGTGGCGCCGAGCTGGCGTTTCGACATGGAGATCGAAGAGGATCTGGTCGAGGAAGTGGCTCGCGTTTATGGCTACAACAACATTCCTGATGAGCCGGTGCAGGCGGGTCTGATCATGGGTACCCACCGTGAAGCCGATCTGTCGCTGAAGCGCGTGAAAACGCTGCTGAATGACAAAGGCTATCAGGAAGTGATCACCTACAGCTTCGTCGACCCGAAAGTCCAGCAGCTGATCCACGCCGGTGAAGAGGCGCTGATCCTGCCAAGCCCGATCTCCAGCGAAATGTCGGCGATGCGCCTGTCGCTGTGGACTGGCCTGCTGGGGACCGTGGTCTACAACCAGAACCGTCAGCAGAGCCGGGTACGCATCTTTGAGAGTGGTCTGCGCTTTGTGCCGGACACCAATGCGCCGCTGGGCATTCGTCAGGATGTGATGCTGGCCGGGGCCATCTGCGGCAACCGCTACGAAGAGCACTGGACACTGGCGAAAGAGACGGTCGATTTCTATGATCTGAAAGGCGATCTGGAAGCCGTTCTGGATTTAACCGGAAAATTAGCGGATATCGAATTCCGTGCTGAAGCGACCACCGCGCTGCATCCGGGGCAGTCCGCAGCGATTTATCTTAAAGGTGAACGCATTGGTTTCATTGGGGTTGTTCATCCTGAGCTGGAACGTAAACTGGATCTGAACGGTCGCACTCTGGTGTTTGAACTGGAGTGGAACAAGCTCGCAGACCGCGTGGTGCCTCAGGCGCGCGATATTTCCCGCTTCCCGGCGAACCGTCGCGACATCGCGGTGCTGGTCGCGGAAAACGTGGCTGCCGCCGATGTTTTAGCCGAATGTAAGAAAGTTGGCGTAAATCAGGTAGTTGGCGTAAACTTATTTGACGTGTACCGTGGTAAAGGTGTGGCGGAAGGGTATAAGAGCCTTGCGATTAGCCTGATCCTGCAGGATACCAGCCGTACACTCGAAGAAGAGGAGATTGCCGCTACCGTTGCCAGATGTGTAGAGGCATTAAAAGAGCGATTCCAGGCATCATTGAGGGATTGAACCTATGGCGCTTACAAAAGCTGAAATGTCAGAATATCTGTTTGATAAGCTTGGGCTTAGCAAGCGGGATGCCAAAGAACTGGTCGAGTTGTTTTTCGAAGAGATCCGTCGTGCTCTGGAAAACGGAGAACAGGTCAAACTCTCCGGGTTCGGCAACTTCGATTTGCGGGATAAAAACCAACGCCCGGGACGTAACCCGAAGACGGGGGAGGATATTCCCATTACAGCCCGGCGCGTGGTGACCTTCAGACCCGGTCAGAAGCTGAAAAGCCGTGTCGAAAACGCGTCGCCTAAAGACAAATAATCTGAACTAATTAAAAAGGCCGCATCGCGGCCTTTTTCTTTTCTGTCGAAACTTACGCTTTAACGGCAGTGAGCATGATCTCCACCAGGATTTCTGGTCGCGCCATCTCCGCCTGCACGGCCGCTCGCGCCGGGCTATGGCCGTCCGGCATCCACTCCACCCACGCCTCATTGAACGCAGCAAAGTCACGTTCGATATTTTTCAGCCAGATCTGCGCGGAGAGAATGTGCCGCTTATCGCTCCCGGACTCTGCCAGCAGGGCGTCGATCTTCTCCAGCACTTCGCGGGTCTGCAAGGTGATCTCCTCCTCGTTGCTTTTCGGCGTCTGTCCGGAGAGGAACAGCAGATTGCCATACTCAACGCTGGCGGAAAGACGAGGTTGTGGATGATTGCGAATAATTGTCATGCGGTTTGTTTCCATGTGAGACCTTCTAAAGAAATGTCTGGCATCTGATTGTCGATTAACGCGCCCAGCACCACCGCGCTGCCGGCGGCGAGGGTAAAGCCGAGGCTTCCCTGGCCGAGGTTCATCCACAGGTTGGGGTAGCCGGCGCGTCCCAGCAGCGGTGGGCCGGCTGGCGTTGAGGGGCGCATGCCGGTCCAGGCTTCGGCCTTGTCCAACCCCTCGAGTTCGGGAAAGCTACGGGCGACGATGCTCTTCAGCGCCTGAATGCGGCTTTCGCGCAGTTCGTCGCCGTCGTAGCCGATGTCCACCATCGCTGCGATGCGCAACTGCTGGCCAAGGCGGGCATAGACAATTTTGTGCCCATAGTCGGTAACGCTGATGTCCGGCGCAATGCCCGTCTGTTGGGGATAGGGAAGGGTCAGGCTATACCCCTTCAGGGCGCAGAGCGGCACGCGAACGCCCAGATGTCCCAGCAGCGGGCCGCTGCCGTTTCCGGCGGCGACGACATACTCATCGCCGGTGATGCTCCCGCGGCTGGTCTCCAGGGCGCTGACGCGTCCGCCGCGCTTAGTGAGCTGCAGCACCTCACAGTGGGTCAGCAGGCTGAAGCGGCTGCTGGCGGTGAGCTTGTCGAGCAGCGCAAGGCAAAACTGATGGCAATCCGCCGTTTCATCCCCCGGCGAATAAATGCCGCCCTGTAG
Source organism: Klebsiella sp. PCX (assembly GCF_021869705.1). NCBI lineage: Bacteria > Pseudomonadati > Pseudomonadota > Gammaproteobacteria > Enterobacterales > Enterobacteriaceae > Klebsiella > Klebsiella sp. PCX. Next base: position 3,035,301 of record NZ_CP091527.1, on the reverse strand, counting down.
CGAAGGGCTGATATGTTTTAGCGCCGGCTCCAGCCGCAGGCAGGCTTCAGCATTCAGCACCTGCTGATATTGAGGATCTATCCCTTTTGCCGCTTTAGTAAAATCGTATTCCCGGCGATGGATAATTAATTTTCCGCTGCGTCGCCAGTGAAAATCGGCAAGCCTATCCTCTTCCCGCCACGACTGCATAACCTGCCGGCTGAGCAGCGACAGACGCAATATATGGTCGCCGTTTATTTTATTGGTCTGGCTATTACAGGCGCGCAGGAACTGCAGCAGCCAGCGCCACTGCTGAAAAGAGATATTGAGACGCATATTGAGCGGCGAATCGGCTTTACCCATCCATTTCATCCCCTGCAGGGGAACGCCGCTGTCGGCAAGGGGAGCGACGTAGCGGTAACTTAATTGTCCGCCGTTGGCAAAACTGGTGGCGCTGGCCGGTTCGCCATTGCGCTCCAGTAATTGCACCTGATGGCCGCGCTTAATCAGTTCCCAGGCCGTGGCCAGACCGACCACGCCGCCGCCGATAATGACAATGCGTTTGTTCATAACCCGATATATCCACCGCTGATCAATTTATCGGGTTATGTCAAAGCATTTACCCCAGCGGCGCAATTGACTTTTTATGGTCAGGGTATAACCGCAGGTTAATCTCCTTGAGCTGCTGGCGCAGGCGCTGGCAGAGAAAATCGACGAACTTTTGCGCCATCGGGCTCATGGAAACGTCGGCCCGCCGTAACAGGCAGAGGTTAATCGCGATCGGCGGCGTAATGGGATGGATCATCTCGGGAGAAAGGTTGTGCTGGGCGGAAAAGATATCGGTAATGCTGCAGCCCATGCCGCGCTTCACGAACTCGGTGGCCATATAGTAGGTCTGGACGTTTAGCCGGGTAGTGGAAAAGTCGCGACGGGTGGCGATGGCGGCGGAGAGCGAGTGCGGCCCCGGCGAGATCCACCGCTGCTGGTCGATCTCGCTGATGTCCACCGCACCCTGACGATAATGACGGTCGATATATACCAGCGGCACTTCGGCTATCAGGGTGGTAAGGATCTCTCCCTGCTGCACCGGCTGCAGCGTCAGCGCTAAATCTATCTCGCGTAAATCCAGTTTTCTAACCAGCGTCTCGGTGTGTTCTGTGGTGAGCGTCATTACCAGGTTGCTGTTTTGTTGATAAAAATCGGTCACCAGCTCCGGTACCAGGCTTAACCCCAGGCTCGGCAGGCAGCCTAAGGTGATTTTAGCGCGCGGATCGCGGGCCAGGTTATCGGCCAGCAGGCGCAGGTTATCGAGGTCCTGATAAATAGTCTGCGCTTTTTCGAAAAGTGTGATCGCCTCGCTGGTCGGCAGCAGCTTGCCGCGCACCCGCTGAAAGAGGGTAAAGCCCAGCTTCAGCTCGGCGCTTTTTAACGCTTTGCTGGCCGCTGGCTGGGAGATATTGAGCGATTCCGCAGCCCGCGACAGAGAGCCGCAGGTCATGACGGCATAGAAGATTTCCAGATGACGCAGTTTCATGAACAGTTAACTCAGGGTTATAGCCTACCGATAAAAAGTCATTTTCTACTAACACTAAGTTAACATAAATTTAATCACCAATCAGCGCATTGGTTACATATTGTGCTGCTGGCCCCGCCTGATGGCGGAATAAAACGCTCTCAGAATCGTTTCCTTTGTACCCCACCAGACCCTCAGGCCGCGGCCAATAATGAAAAAGAGGGAGGATATTTTCTGAGCAGGCCCCAATACACCACCTGACCTTTACGGTCGGATTGATTGGCATTAAGGAGTGTTATGAGTGACTCAACGCTCGCAGGCAATACGCCTGTCAGACGAAATATCACGCGAAAAAACGTTATTACCGGTCTGTTATTGCTGCTGTTCGTGTTGATTGCGCTGTGGTGCCACGGTCGACCGGGCAGCGAGCTTGGCCTGCTGGGATTTACGCCGCTGGTGGCGTTAGCGATATTATCGCTGATCGGCGTCGATATTGTGCTGGCGGTCATCTCCTCGATTATTATCGCCATGATCATGACCTCAACCGGTCTGCCGGAAATGGGCGTGATGTTGGCGAAATCCACCGGGTCATTTATTGCCACCGTCGGGCTTATCATTATGCTCGGCGCCGGCGTGGGGGAGGTAGCCACCCGTACCGGCGCGGCGGTTGAGCTGGTGAAATTCGTGGTCCACCGTATTGGGCTGTCGAGCCAGACGCGGGTCAAGTTCGGCATTGTGGTGTCATCGATTTTAATTTGCGGTTCGCTGGGCACCATGGCCGGTGGCAACGCGATTATTGTCGCAGTGATTATCCCCGTAGCGGCGGCGGTACGCTTAACGCCGCCGACGGTGGCCGCGCTGATGATGACCGCCGGTTCCGTTGGACTCTTTACCGGGCCTTTCACCCCCAGCACCGTGACGATCCTCAGCCTTGGCGGACTGAGCTATCCGGATTATCTGCTGTATGTCGGCCTGCCGATGAGCGCCGTCACCCTGTTAGCCGGCTGGATCATGGCGGGACGGATCCAGAAGATGACCGAAGGCAAACTGTGCTATGAGGTCGATCTCTCGGAAAAGCCGCAAGAGGAACTTAACGCCGCGCAGCAGCGCCGGCGTAAATTAAGCGCGCTGGCTTTCGCCGCGACCATCATCGTGATGGCGGTAGTTGGAGTGGTGATTAAAGCCGGCTTTAGCTTTGCAATTATCGTCATGCTGCTGGTGGCGCTGATGACCGGGCTGGTGGGCGGCCTGCGGCCGACGCAGATCCTGCAGGCCCTCTATCACGGCTGCGGTCGTCTGGTGTGGATGTTTATTCTCTACTGGCTGTACAACCCGATCCTTGAGCTGATGGATGGCCTGCACGCCTATCAGGGGCTGCTGGAGTATACCCAGCCGTTGCTGGAGGGGATCTCCCCGGCCTGGCTGTGCTTTAGCATCTTCGCGTTCAATATTATCGGCCATGTGCCTGGCGCGGCGGTGGCCCAGATGACCTTTACTCATAAAATCTTTGGCCCAATGCTGATGGCCGCCGGCGTGCCGCCGCAGGGGACCACCGCGGTGCTGCTGGCCTCGTCTCAGGTGGACTGGTTCGGGCCGTTCCCCTCATCGGACATGTTCGGCCAGATGGGGCTGGCACAGTCTACTCATCTGAAATACATGCTCTATAACGGCTGGGCAATCGTGGTGGCGAACATCATTCTCTTCGCGCTGCTGTTTCAGATCCTGGTGTAAAGCGGGATGGTCGACGCGGGGGAGCCTCCTCCGCGTCGACGTTTGGCTGTGAGGTTTTCCTTTTCTCACCGCGACAGCCACCGTAAAATCAGCCTCTTGTTCCCAGTGCGTAATGGAATCTATGCTGACTCTCGCCCATCTCCAACAGCGCCGCAGCCGGCGTTGGCTCTTTGGTTTAACGCTGTTGCTGCTGGTCACCCTGCTGATCAGTCTGTGCGCGGGGGATCAATGGATCCCGCCCGGCGAGTGGTTCAGCGCCAAGGGGCATCTGTTTATCTGGCAGATCCGCCTGCCGCGGACCCTGGCGGTGCTGCTGGTGGGGGCGGCGCTGGCGCTCTCCGGGGCGATAATGCAGGCGCTGTTTGAAAATCCGCTGGCGGAACCGGGTCTGCTGGGCGTCTCCAACGGCGCGGGCGTCGGGCTGATTGCCGCCGTCCTGTTGGGCAAAGGCCTGTTACCAGGCTGGGCGCTTGGGCTGTGCGCGATCCTCGGCGCGCTGCTGATCACCTTTATTCTGCTGCGTTTCGCCCGCCGCCATCTTTCCACCAGCCGTCTGCTGCTGGCGGGGGTGGCGCTGGGCATCATCTGCAGCGCCCTGATGACCTGGGCGGTGTACTTCTCCACCTCTTTTGACCTGCGGCAGCTGATGTACTGGATGATGGGCGGGTTTGGCGGCGTCGACTGGCAGCAGCTGTGGCTGATGATAGCCCTCCTGCCGGTGCTCTGCTGGGTCTGTCTGCAGTCACAACCCCTGAATTTACTGGCGCTGGGCGAAGTCTCCGCCCGTCAGCTCGGGCTGCCGCTGTGGCTGTGGCGCAAGCTGCTGGTGGTGGCGACCGGCTGGATGGTCGGCGTGAGCGTGGCGCTGGCGGGGTCGATTGGCTTTATCGGCCTGGTGATCCCACACATTCTGCGGCTGTGCGGCTTGAGCGATCACCGGGTGTTGCTCCCGGCCTGCATGCTGGCGGGTGCAAGCGCTTTGCTGGGGGCGGATATTATCGCCCGGCTGGCGCTTTCCGCCGCTGAGCTGCCGATTGGCGTGGTGACGGCGACGCTGGGCGCGCCGGTCTTTATCTGGTTGCTGCTGCGCTCGCGGTGACGGGGATAGCGCGACGCCGTCTGCAGGGACGGCGCCGGCTCGGGCTTACCAGCCTTTGATCGCGTCGCCTTTGTAGACTTCCTTCGCTTTTTCCGCGACTTCACTGGTCTGGAAGGCGGCTTTCAGTTCCTGAATTTTCTTGCTGTCCTTGTTATCCTCGCGGGCGACGATCGCATTCACGTAAGGGGAATCCGGTCCCTCCATGAACAGGCCGTCGCGGGCGGCCGACAGGCCAGCCTGGGCGGAGAAGTTGGTGTTAATGATTGACAGGCTGACGTTCGGGTCATCCAGAGTACGAGTCAGCTGCGGGGTATCCACCTCCACAATTTTCAGCTGTTTTGGGTTGTCGATGATATCCAGCGTGGTGGGTAAATAGCCGACGCCCGGTTTCAGCTTGAGCAGTCCCTGCGCCTGCAGCAGCAGCAGGCTGCGGCCCAGGGTGGTGGTTTCATTAGAGATGGTCACTGTCGCCCCCTCAGGGAGCTCGCTGATATTTTTGATGCGATGTGAATAGGCGGCGATAGGGAAGACAAAGGTTTTACCCACCACCGCGAATTTATAGCCGCGCTCTTTCGACTGCGCCTCAAGGTAAGGCAGGGTCTGGAAGGCGTTGGCATCCACATCTTTGTTGTTCAGCGCTTCGTTAGGCAGCACGTAATCATTGAAGGAGACCACTTCGACGTCGAGGTGATATTTATCCTTCGCTACCTGCTCCACTACTTTCCAGATGGCTTCGTCCGGCCCGGTATTGATAGCGACTTTCACTTTATTATCTTCATCCGGAGAGCAGGCGCTCAGCAGGGCGACAGAGGCGGCGATTAACGCCAGGCTAAACAACTTCTTCATCAATAAAACTCTCTTAAATTAACAAGTAACAAAACCATATTACATTCATGGAACACTGTACACGGAAATGGTTGCCTGCCCAATTGAGAGGATTTCATGTTGCCGACGGGCAGCGAAGCGCTGTTACATCATGCGACAACTCGCGGGGATTGGCAGTAGAATGGCGGGCGCTGAATCCGCTACAGTAGATAGGGATCACCTTCACCGGAAACCGGTTTATCCATTGAGGACAGGCTATGCAACATGACATTCTGAATACCGAAGTGACGACCATTGATGGCGAGAAAACCACCCTGGCATCCTTTGCCGGCAAGGTACTGCTGATCGTCAATGTGGCCTCCAAATGCGGCCTGACGCCGCAGTACGAGCAACTGGAGGACCTGCAAAAGCAGTTTGCCGGCGAGGGCTTCAGCGTCCTGGGCTTCCCCTGCAACCAGTTCCTCGGCCAGGAGCCGGGCAGTGAAGAAGAGATTAAGACCTTCTGCAGCACCACCTACGGCGTCACCTTCCCGCTGTTCAGCAAGATTGACGTCAACGGCGAACATCGCGCGCCGCTCTATCAAAAGCTGGTTGCCGCCGCGCCGAAGGCGGTGGCCCCGGAAGGCAGCGGTTTTTATGAGCGGATGGCCAGCAAGGGCCGGGCGCCGCTGTACGTGGACGACATTCTGTGGAATTTCGAAAAATTCCTCGTCGATCGCCAGGGCAACGTCATTCAGCGCTTCTCTCCGGACATGACGCCGGACGATCCGCAGCTGGTGGCGGCGATTAAAGGAGCGCTGGCGAAATAATGTCGTTTCTGATGCAGCTACAGGATGTAGAAGCGGCGGGGCGTTTGGCCCCGTTTTCTGCGGCCTTTCGCGCCGGGGAGATCGTCCACCTGGTGGGGCCTAACGGCGCAGGGAAGAGCACGCTGCTGGCCCGCATGGCGGGACTGTCCGACGGCCCCGGTACGATTCATTTTAACGGACGACGGCTTGACGAGTGGCCGGCGACGGAGCTGGCGCGCCGTCGCGGATATCTGTGTCAACACCAGACCCCGCCGTTCGCCATGCCGGTGTGGCACTACCTGGCGCTGCATATGCAGCAGCAGGGTGATAGCGCCCGTCTGAGCGATATCGCGGCCCGGCTTGGTCTGGACAATAAGCTGGGCCGTCCGGTCAATCAGCTGTCGGGCGGCGAGTGGCAGCGCGTGCGGCTGGCGGCAGTGATCCTGCAGATCGATCCCTTAAGCAATCCCGTGGGTCAACTGCTGCTGCTGGATGAGCCGATGAACAGTCTGGATGTGGCCCAGCAGGCGGCGCTGGATCGGCTGTTACGCGAGCTAAGCGCGGCGGGAATTGCGGTGGTGATGAGCAGTCACGATCTCAACCACACTTTGCGCCATGCCGGACAGAGCTGGCTGCTCTGCCAGGGGGAAGCCATCGCCTGCGGGGAGACCGCCGAGGTGCTGAATGAGGAAAATTTAACCGCCGCCTATGCGATCCCGTTCCAGCGCGTGGAGGTGGCCGGTCATATTATGCTCATCGCGTCACAGTAGCACGCAGTTATCTTGTCACTATATTGATAAACAAGCTAAATTATTGCGATAAAGAGACTAGGGACAGAGGGATCATCTGAAATGCGCTTCTGGTTCATGTTGGCGGCGGCGTTAATTTTAGCCGGCTGCAGCAGCCATCGGGCACCGCCGCCGAATCCTCGGCTGGCTGACTCCATTACGGTGGTGGCGAATCTGAACGAGCAGCTGCGCAGCTGGCGCGGCGCACCGTATCGCTACGGCGGCATGACGCCGCGCGGCGTCGACTGCTCCGGCTTTGTGGTGCGCACGTTTCGCGATAAATTTGCCCTCCAGCTGCCGCGCGAAACCCGCGAGCAGGCGGAAATCGGTACCCGGATTGATAAGCGCGATCTGCTGCCTGGCGATCTGGTGTTCTTCAAAACCGGCTCAGGCGAAAGCGGCCTGCACGTCGGCATCTACGATACCGATAACCAGTTTATACATGCCTCCACCAGTCAGGGCGTCACCCGTTCCTCGCTGGATAACGTCTACTGGAACAAAAAGTTCTGGCAGGCGCGGCGTATCTGACGTCATTCAGCGGCCTGAGGGAAGCGAGCGCTTCCCTTTTTTATGCCGATAACCCTGCACTCCACCCGTGTTAATCCGCTGTTCCAGGCACTACACTGGAGAGAGGAGGAACCATGACCCTTTCTTTTACCACCCACTGGCGGGATGAACTGCCGGACTTTTACACTTCCCTGTCACCAACGCCGCTGGATAACGCCCGACTCATCTGGCGCAACGCCCCGCTGGCGCAACAGCTGGGCGTCCCTGACGCGCTGTTTGCGCCTGAAAACGGGGCCGGCGTCTGGGGCGGGGAAGCGCTGCTCCCGGGCATGTCCCCGCTGGCGCAGGTATACAGCGGCCATCAGTTTGGCGCCTGGGCCGGCCAGCTGGGCGACGGCCGCGGGATCCTGCTCGGCGAGCAGCAGCTGGCGGATGGCCGTCGTTACGACTGGCATCTGAAAGGCGCCGGCCTGACCCCCTATTCGCGGATGGGGGACGGCCGCGCCGTGCTGCGCTCGACGATCCGGGAGAGTCTGGCGTCAGAGGCGATGCACGCCCTGGGGATCCCGACGACGCGCGCCCTGGCGATGGTGACCAGCGATACGCCGGTCTACCGCGAGCGCGTGGAGCCTGGCGCGATGCTGATGCGGGTGGCCGAGAGCCATGTCCGCTTTGGCCATTTCGAACATTTTTACTATCGTCGCGAGCCGCAGAAGGTCCAGCAGCTGGCCGACTATGTCATTCGCCACCACTGGCCGCAGCTGCAGGATGAGGCGGACAAGTACCTGTTATGGTTCCGTGACGTTGTCACGCGTACCGCGCAGACCATCGCCAGCTGGCAAACCGTGGGCTTTGCCCATGGGGTGATGAATACCGACAACATGTCGATTCTCGGTTTGACCATCGACTACGGCCCGTATGGCTTCCTTGACGATTTTCAGCCGGACTTCATCTGCAACCACTCCGACTATCAGGGGCGCTACAGTTTTGAAAACCAGCCGGCGGTGGGGCTGTGGAATCTGCAGCGTCTGGCCCAGTCGCTGTCGCCGTTTATCAGCGCCGAAGCGCTGAATGCGACGCTGGATGAGTATCAGCACGCCTTGCTGACCGCCTATGGCCAGCGGATGCGCGACAAGCTTGGCCTGTTCAGCCAGCAGAAAGGGGATAACGACCTGCTCGACGGTCTGTTTGCCCTGATGATCCGCGAGAGAAGCGACTATACCCGAACGTTCCGCCTGCTGAGCCACAGCGAACAGCTCAGCGCCGCCTCGCCGCTGCGCGACGAGTTTATCGACCGTGCGGCTTTCGACAGCTGGTTCGCCGGATATCGCGCGCGGCTGCGTGATGAACAGGTGGGGGATGCCCAGCGCCAGCAGCGGATGCAGGGGGTCAACCCGGCGCTGGTATTACGTAACTGGCTTGCGCAGCGGGCGATCGAGCAGGCTGAGGCTGGCGATATGGGGGAGCTGGAGCGTCTGCATGCCGCGCTGGCCGATCCTTTCACCGATCGCGAGGACGACTACGTCCGCCGGCCGCCGGACTGGGGGAAACGTCTGGAAGTCAGCTGCTCGAGCTAACTCGCCTCGCCCCGCGCACCGCGGGGCGACTATTTGGTCAGGATCAACTTCCCGGCGTGGGTCTGGCGCAGCAGATAGCGCTGGCCGCCATGCTCAATGACTACCCGTCCTTCGCTGCCTAACAGAACCCGACTGCTGATCTGTCTGTCCGTCGCCACGGGATAGGGGGCATTGTCTTTTGGTTTTTCAGCTGTGGCAGAGTTATCCATACGCGTCATAGCTCTCAAAATAAAAATCAAAGCAACAATGATAATCATTATCAATAATGTTGTTTTTGACGGCAAGCGTTATTTATCGTGTTACCGAATTTGGTAGGGAATGTCAGAAGGGGTTCGCCCACCGCATGCGCGGCGGGCGGAGCGGTCACAGACGGGTGGCCGTGGCGGCCGCCAGCTCACTCAATAAACGTTCGCTGTCTTCCCAGCTCAGGCAGGGATCGGTGATCGACTGGCCCCAGGCCAGCGGCTGGCCGGGAACCACTTTCTGGGTCCCTTCCTGCAGGAAGCTCTCCGCCATAATGCCGGCGATGGCGGTAGAGCCCGTGCGAATTTGCTGACAGATATCGGCGCACACCTCCAGCTGACGGCGATGCTGCTTCTGGCAGTTGCCATGGCTGAAGTCGACCACCAGCTGCTCCGGCAGATCGAATTCCCGCAGCGCCTCGCCGGCGGCGGCGATGTCCTCGGCGTGATAGTTCGGCCGTTTGCCGCCGCGCATAATGATATGCCCGAACGGGTTGCCGCTGGTCTGGTAAATCGTCATCTGCCCCTGCTTGTCCGGGGAGAGGAACATATGGCTGGCGCGGGAGGCGCGGATGGCGTCCACGGCGATGCGCGTATTGCCGTCGGTGCCGTTTTTAAACCCGACCGGGCAGGAGAGCGCCGAAGCCATTTCACGGTGGATCTGACTTTCAGTGGTGCGCGCCCCGATGGCTCCCCAGCTGATGAGATCGGCGATAAACTGACCGGTCACCATATCGAGAAACTCGGTGGCCGTCGGCACCCCCAGCTCATTGACCTGCAGCAGCAGGCGCCGTGCCAGCTCAATCCCGTGGTTGACCCGGTAGCTGCCGTTGAGATCCGGATCGGAGATTAAGCCTTTCCAGCCCACCACAGTACGGGGTTTTTCAAAGTAGGTGCGCATCACGATCTCCAGCTGCGGCTGGTAGCGCTCGCGCATGGTCTGCAGGCGGCGGGCATACTCCATCGCCGCGTCGGTGTCGTGAATGGAGCAGGGGCCGATAATCACCAGCAGGCGGCGGTCTTCGCCGTTGAGGATTTTTTCAATTCGGCGACGGGAGGCCGAGACGTGGGCGGCCACGTCGGCCGTAACGGGATGGCGCTGGGCCAGCTCCGCGGGCGTTACCAGGCTTTCAATGCGCGCGGTACGCAATTCGTCTGTTTTATTCATTGGGGTCTCAAAAATCTGTTTCTTCGCCAGCGAAAATGCCGGGAAGTGATGCGCATCACGATAAACCAATCCCTGCTTATTGCAAGAGCAGGGCATGATCCTGTATAGGCCACGGGTGATAGCATAAACAAATTTTTAATAACGTACTAGTGTATTAGTACATCCTGCGATTCAGCCCCATGATGTCCATGATTTTTGTCGCTATTTCCTCGACGGAATAGTTGGTGCTGTTCAGGCAGGGGATTTTATTCTTGCGATACAGCGCCTCCACTTCGGTCACTTCCATCCGACACTGGCGCAGCGAGGCGTAGCGGCTGTTCTCCCGGCGCTCCTCGCGGATCGCCGCCAGACGTTCCGGATTGATGGTCAGGCCGAACATCTTATGCTGCAGGGGTTTCAGCGAGGCCGGCAGAACCAGATTGTCCATATCGTCGGCGATAAACGGATAGTTGGCGGCGCGAATGCCGTACTGCATGGCGAGGTACAGACTGGTGGGCGTCTTGCCGCAGCGCGACACGCCGAGGAGGATCACCTGCGCCTGGTCAAGGTTGCGCAGCGAGATGCCATCGTCATGGGCGAGGGTGTAATCGATGGCGGCGATACGCGCATCGTATTTGATCAGGTTCCCGGGGTTCAGGCCGTGGGTGCGGTGCGCCACCGGGGTCGGGTCGAGGTTGAGCTCCTGCTGCAGCGGGGCCACCAGCGCCTGAACGATATCCTGACAAAAGCCCTCGCTTTGCAGAATGATATCGCGGATCTCCGGAATGACGATGGAATAGAACACCAGCGGGCGGATGCCCGTTTGCTGATAAATCGCGTCAATCTGCTCTTTCACCGCCCGCGCACGGCTGATATTTTCCACAAACGGCAGGGTCACGCTGCTGATGGCGACCGGGAATTGCGACATGACGGCATGTCCCAGCACCTCCGCCGTAATGGCGGTACCGTCAGAAATATAAAATACGTGGCGATCTACAGCACTTTCCATTTTGACCATCCGGTATAATGAGTTTAATTGCCTGAAAGCGGATATTAAATTTAAGCATATCCCTGTTTGATTTGTCTCTTGTTAAAATTGAAACACTATTTTTGTTTTTTATGAAAAGGGTGGTTCATTTTCTTTTTTTTGCCGTTATTTCCAGCGTTTCTCGTCATAATTCCTAAAAATCATCAAGTTATCTATATCAGAGGAACAGTCCGAAAAAAGAAAAAATAATTTGCTTGAACGATTCACCGTTTTTTTCAGCACCATAAATATGTCAGGATAATCTTGCAGTCGATCGTGAAATTTTTTTCACTGGTATTAAATCACAAAAGGATTGTCTCGATGTCCAACAATGGCTCGTCACCGCTGGTGCTTTGGTATAACCAACTCGGCATGAATGATGTAGACAGAGTTGGGGGCAAAAATGCCTCCCTTGGTGAAATGATTACGAATCTGTCCGGTATGGGTGTTTCCGTACCTAACGGGTTTGCCACCACCGCTGATGCTTTCAACCAGTTCCTGGACCAAAGCGGTGTTAACCAGCGCATCTATGCGCTGCTGGATGAAACCGACATTGACGACGTTTCCGCATTAGCGAAAGCGGGCGCGCAGATCCGACAGTGGATCATCGATACCCCCTTCCAGAGCGAACTGGAAAACGCGATTCGCGATGCTTATGACCTGCTGTCCGCCGATGACGCCGAGGCCTCATTCGCCGTGCGCTCTTCCGCCACCGCGGAAGATATGCCGGATGCCTCCTTCGCCGGGCAGCAAGAGACATTCCTCAACGTGCAGGGCTTTGACGCCGTGCTCGTTGCCGTGAAGCACGTATTTGCTTCACTGTTTAACGATCGCGCGATCTCCTATCGCGTGCATCAGGGTTACGATCATCGCGGCGTGGCGCTCTCCGCCGGGGTGCAGAGGATGGTCCGCTCCGATCTGGCCTCCTCCGGCGTCATGTTCTCCATCGATACCGAATCCGGCTTTGACCAGGTGGTGTTTATCACCTCGGCGTGGGGTCTGGGCGAGATGGTGGTGCAGGGCGCGGTGAACCCGGACGAATTCTACGTCCACAAACCGACGCTGGCCGCTGGCCGCCCGGCGATCGTGCGCCGCACTATGGGCTCGAAAAAGATCCGCATGGTTTACGCGCCGACCCAGGAGCACGGCAAGCAGGTGCGTATCGAAGATGTGCCGCAGGCGCAGCGCGATATCTTCTCGTTAACCAACGAGGAGGTGCAGGAGCTGGCGAAGCAGGCGGTGCAGATCGAGAAGCACTACGGCCGTCCGATGGATATCGAGTGGGCGAAAGATGGCCACACCGGTAAGCTGTTTATCGTCCAGGCGCGTCCGGAAACCGTGCGTTCCCGCGGCCAGGTGATGGAGCGTTATACCCTCCACGCTCAGGGGCAGATCATCGCCGAAGGGCGCGCCATCGGCCATCGCATTGGCGCCGGTCCGGTGAAGGTGATCCACGATATCAGCGAGATGAACCGCATTGAGCCGGGCGACGTGCTGGTTACCGATATGACCGACCCGGACTGGGAACCGATCATGAAGAAAGCCTCGGCGATCGTCACCAACCGCGGCGGCCGTACCTGCCACGCGGCGATCATCGCCCGTGAGCTGGGTATTCCGGCGGTGGTCGGCTGCGGCGATGCCACCGATCGCATTCAGGAAAACCAGAACGTGACCGTCTCCTGCGCCGAAGGCGATACCGGCTATGTCTACGCCGAGCTGCTCGACTTCAGCGTCAAGAGTTCCAGCGTCGGCGACATGCCGGATCTGCCGCTGAAGGTGATGATGAACGTCGGCAACCCGGATCGCGCCTTCGACTTCGCCTGCCTGCCGAACGAAGGCGTGGGTCTGGCGCGGCTGGAGTTTATCATCAACCGCATGATTGGCGTGCACCCGCGCGCGCTGCTGGAGTTTGACGACCAGGAGCCGGGCCTGCAGAACGAAATCCGCGAGCTGATGAAAGGCTACGATTCGCCGAGAGAGTTCTACGTTGGCCGCCTGACCGAAGGGATCGCCACCCTTGGTGCCGCTTTCTATCCGAAACGGGTGATCGTGCGTCTGTCGGACTTCAAGTCGAACGAATACGCCAACCTGGTAGGCGGCGAGCGCTATGAGCCGGAAGAAGAGAACCCGATGCTCGGCTTCCGCGGTGCCGGACGCTACGTTTCCGAAAGCTTCCGCGACTGCTTCGCGCTGGAATGTGAAGCCATGAAGCGCGTGCGTAACGACATGGGGCTGACCAACGTTGAAGTGATGGTGCCGTTCGTCCGTACCGTTGCCCAGGCGAAAGCGGTGGTCGAAGAGCTGGAGCGTCAGGGGCTGAAGCGCGGCGAGAACGGGCTGAAGATCATTATGATGTGCGAGATCCCGTCGAACGCATTGCTGGCGGAGCAGTTCCTCGAATACTTCGACGGCTTCTCCATCGGTTCGAACGACATGACCCAGCTGGCGCTCGGTCTGGACCGCGACTCCGGCGTGGTCTCTGAGCTGTTTGATGAACGCAACGACGCGGTGAAAGCCCTGCTGTCGATGGCGATCCGCGCCGCGAAGCAGCAGGGTAAATACGTCGGCATCTGCGGCCAGGGGCCGTCTGACCATGAAGATTTTGCCGCCTGGCTGATGGAGGAGGGGATCGATAGCCTGTCCCTCAACCCGGACACCGTGGTGCAAACCTGGTTAGGTCTGGCGGAACTGAATAAATAAGTTCGCCCTGACAACACCGATCCCCGGCAGCGATGCCGGGGATTTTTTTTGCCTGTGTCAGAGCGCCAGGCAACGTGAGCGCAGGACAAAAAAAAGCCCATCGTGGGAGATGGGCAAAGACTACACACAGCAATTCGTTGTTTCACTCAGGGGATTTCCATGCTTATAAATCAAGGTGTTGATTTATAACCGTGAGCTAATAGTAGGCAGCGGGGCCTTTGCCGTCGATCAGATTCCTCTCAATAGTTAAATTGTTGTGAAGGTCCGGAAGGTGAAACGCGGGTGAGGGGCCTACAAGTCTGGCGTTGAGCCGGCGATCAATAAATTTTGCTTAACAATTGTGCTGGCGGGGAAACAGGCGGGTCTCCCCGCCTGACAATGCATTACTTGCGCCCGGCCTCCAGCTCGCTGAGCTCTTCGAGCACGACGTCGGGATCTTTCGGCGGCGGCGGCACTTCGTGCACCCAGGCGTCATACAGGCGCCAGGAGACGGCCAGCAGCACCGGACCGATAAACAGACCGATCATGCCGAAGGCGATCAGGCCGCCAATGACGCCGGTAAGAATGAGGATCATCGGCAGGTCGGCGCCCATGCGGATAAGCACCGGGCGTATAACGTTGTCCATGGTGCCGACCACGCAGCTCCACACCAGCAGCACGGTGCCCCAGGTGGTGTCCCCGCTCCAGTAAAGCCAGATAATCGACGGCACCAGAACCAGCAAAGGCCCGAGCTGGACCAGACAGGTAAAGATCATCACCACGGTCAGCAGAGCGGCGTAAGGCACGCCGGAGATGGCAAGGCCGATACCGCCCAGCACCGCCTGGGTGAGGGCTGTCACCACCACGCCCAGCGCCACGGCGCGCACGGCCTGGCCGGCCAGCAGCACGGCGGCGTCACCGCGTTTAGCCGCCAGGCGCGTGGCGAAATAGCGGAAACCGTAGGCCACCTGCTCACCGCGCCAGTAGAGCAACGCGCTGAACAGCAGCATCAAACCGCAGTAGACCAGAAGCTTGCCGATGTGCGCCGCCTGACCGACAAACCAGCTGGTAGTGGTGCCAATATAGGGGCGAACCTTGGCCATAATCGCCGAGCCGCCCATATCCAGCAGGCCATGCCAGGCGGAGTAGAGCTTATCGCCCACCAGCGGCACGCTGTTGAGCCAGGCGAAATCCGGCAGCGTCACATTTCCGCTGCTGATGAGTTTGATCAGCGGAACGCTGTTATCCACCAGGCTGTTGACCAGCAGAGCGATAGGAATAACGAATAGCAAAAACAGCAGCAGGGTCATCGCCAGCACCGCCAGCATCCGTTTGCCGAACAGCACACGCTGCAGACGCAGCAGCACCGGCCAGGTGGCGATCACCACGGTGCCGGCCCAGGCGAAGGACAGAATAAACGGCTGCACAACCCACAGGCAGGATATGATAATCAGGGCCAGGAACAGCACCGACAGCAGTATTTGCGGTATGTCCCGAGGCTGATGGGGGTTAATCATAGATAAATTTTACCTTTCCAGTCGCGCCAAAAAGCTGGCGCCGCGTAAATCCATGTACTGATAATAATATCAATAATTTTGCCGGGCTGATTTTGCACAGAAAACACGTGGGCGCATATGAAAAAAATGTGATAAAAAGTTGAATGCGCTACGCAAACGTTTAGTTAGCACCAACACAATATTTTCAAACACAACATAGTCAGGCAGGGTCAAGTGTGATGATCCCACAAATTTCTCAGGCGCCAGGGGTAGTTCAGCTGGTGCTGAATTTTTTGCAGGTACTGGAGCAACAGGGTTTTACCGGCGATACCGCCACCAGCTATGCCGACAGGCTGACGATGGCCACCGACAACAGCGTCTATCAGCTGCTGCCGGATGCGGTCCTTTTTCCACGTTCCACGGCAGACGTCGCGCTACTGGCGCGCGTCGCTGCCGAACCACGCTTTAAATCGCTGATCTTCACCCCGCGCGGCGGCGGCACCGGCACTAACGGCCAGGCGCTGAACGGCGGAATTATCGTCGATATGTCCCGCTATATGAACCGCATTATCGAAATCAACCCCGAAGAGGGTTGGGTGCGCGTTGAAGCCGGAGTCATCAAAGATCAGCTGAATCAGTTTCTCAAGCCCTATGGCTATTTCTTTTCCCCGGAGCTCTCCACCAGCAACCGCGCTACCCTGGGCGGGATGATTAACACCGACGCGTCCGGACAGGGATCGCTGGTGTACGGTAAGACGTCGGATCACGTGCTTGGCCTGCGGGCGGTGCTGATGGGCGGTGATATCCTCGATACCCAGGCGGTGCCGGTGGCGCTGGCGGAGACGCTGGGCAATACGCCCTCGACGATCGGCCGGATCTACAACACGGTCTACCAGCGCTGCAAGGCGCAGCGCGAGCTGATCATGGATAAGTTTCCCAAACTCAACCGCTTCCTCACCGGATACGATCTGCGCCACGTCTTTAACGATGAGATGAGCGAGTTCGACCTGACCCGAATTTTAACCGGTTCGGAAGGGACGCTGGCGTTTATTACCGAAGCGCGGCTGGATATTACCCGCCTGCCGAAGGTGCGCCGGCTGGTCAACGTCAAATATGACTCCTTTGACTCTGCGCTGCGTAATGCACCCTTTATGGTGGAAGCCAAGGCCCTGTCGGTGGAGACCGTCGACTCTAAGGTCCTCAATCTGGCGCGCGAGGATATCGTCTGGCACTCGGTGAACGAACTGATCACCGACGTACCGGATAAAGAGATGCTCGGGCTGAATATCGTCGAATTCGCCGGGGATGACGCGGCGCTGATTGACCAGCAGGTCACCACCCTGTGCCAGCGGCTGGACGAGCTGATGGCCCGCAGCGAGGCGGGAGTCATCGGCTGGCAGGTTTGTCACGATCTTGATGGCGTGGAGCGCATCTATGCCATGCGCAAGAAGGCGGTAGGCCTGTTGGGTAATGCCAAAGGTGCCGCCAAGCCGATCCCCTTTGCCGAGGATACCTGCGTCCCGCCCGAACACCTGGCGGATTATATCGTCGAGTTCCGCGCGCTGCTCGACAGCCACGGCCTGAGCTACGGCATGTTTGGCCACGTCGACGCCGGGGTGCTGCATGTGCGCCCGGCGCTGGACATGTGCGATCCGCAGCAGGAGGTGCTGATGAAGCAGATCTCCGACGATGTGGTGGCGCTGACGGCGAAGTATGGCGGCCTGCTGTGGGGGGAACATGGCAAAGGCTTTCGCGCGGAGTACAGCCCGGCCTTCTTTGGCGAGGCGCTGTACGGCGAACTTAGGAAGATCAAAGCGGTCTTCGATCCCTATAACCGCCTGAACCCAGGGAAAATCTGTCCTCCGGAAGGGGTCGACGCGCCGATGATGAAAGTCGACGCGGTGAAGCGTGGCACCTGGGATCGGCAGATCCCCATCGCGGTGCGCAGCAGCTGGCGCGGGGCGATGGAGTGTAATGGCAACGGGTTGTGCTTCAACTTTGACGTAAAAAGTCCGATGTGTCCGTCGATGAAAGTCAGCAACCAGCGCATCCACTCGCCGAAAGGGCGGGCGACGCTGGTCCGCGAATGGCTGCGTCTGCTGGCGGATCGCGGCGTCGATCCCAATCAGCTGGAGAAGGCGCTGCCGGAGCAGGGCGTTAGCCTGCGCTCGCTGGTGGCGCGCACCCGTAACAGTTGGCATGCGCGCAAAGGGGAATATGACTTCTCGCACGAGGTCAAAGAGGCGATGTCCGGCTGTCTGGCCTGCAAAGCCTGTTCGACCCAGTGCCCGATCAAAATCGATGTCCCGGAGTTCCGCTCGCGCTTCCTGCAGCTGTATCACAGCCGCTATCTGCGTCCGGTGCGGGATCATCTGGTGGCGTCGGTGGAGTCCTATGCGCCGCTGATGGCCCAGGCGCCGAAGACCTTTAACTTCTTCATTAACCAGCCGTGGCTGAAAAAGCTGTCGGAGAAGCATATCGGGATGGTCGATCTGCCGCTGCTCTCGGCGCCGTCGCTGAAGCAGCAGATGGCCGGCCACCGCTCCGCCAATATGACCCTTGAGCAGCTCGAAGCGCTGAGCGACGAGCAGAAGGCGAAGATGGTGCTGGTGGTGCAGGATCCCTTCACCAGCTATTACGACGCTCAGGTGGTGGCTGACTTTATCCGTCTGGTCGAGGCCTTAGGCTATCAGCCGGTGCTCCTGCCGTTCTCGCCGAACGGCAAGGCGCAGCATATTAAAGGATTCCTGACCCGCTTCGCGCGCACCGCGCAGAAAACGGCAGACTTCCTTAACCGCGTGGCGCAGCTGGGTATGCCGCTGGTCGGCGTCGATCCGGCGCTGGTGCTTTGCTACCGCGATGAATATAAGCAAACGCTCGGCGACAAGCGCGGCGATTTCCAGGTCATGCTGGTGCATGAGTGGTTGCCGAAGGCCCTGCCGACCAACGCCCGTCCCGATCTCGGCGGCGAGCCCTGGTACCTGTTCGGTCATTGTACGGAAGTGACCGCGCTGCCGGCGGCGACAAAGCAGTGGGCAGAGATTTTTGCCCACTTCGGCGCGAAGCTGGAAAACGTCAGCGTTGGGTGCTGCGGGATGGCAGGCACCTATGGTCATGAAGTGAAAAACCATGCCAACTCGCTGGCCATTTACGCGCTCTCCTGGCAGCAGGCGATGCAGCGGCTGCCGCGTAACCGCTGTCTGGTGACGGGCTACTCCTGCCGCAGCCAGGTGAAGCGCATTGAAGGCAGCGGCGTTCGCCACCCGCTGCAGGCGTTACTGGAGATAATCGGATGATTTGGAAACGTCAGACCACGCTGGAGCAGCTCAACCGGCTCGGTGAGGGAAACATGGTAGGGCTGTTGGATATTCGCTTTGAGACGTTTACCGACGATACGCTGGAGGCCACCATGCCGGTGGATGGCCGCACCCAGCAGCCGTTTGGTCTGCTGCACGGCGGGGCGTCGGTGGTGCTGGCGGAGACGCTGGGGTCGGTAGCGGGTTATCTGTGCAGCGAAGGCGAACAGAAGGTGGTGGGGCTGGAGGTTAACGCCAACCACATCCGTTCAGCGCGTGGGGGCCGGGTGCGGGGCGTGTGCAAAGCGCTGCACGTCGGGACTCGCCATCAGGTCTGGCAAATTGAAATCTTCGACGAACAGTCGCGATTGTGCTGTTCATCGCGGCTAACCACCGCGGTAATATAAACCGTAAGGGGGAGGCGAATAGCCTCCCTTTTTTCAAGGTAATAAGCGGCAAAGGGCCTGGCAGCGCGAGAGATGGCGTGAGAACACTACCGCGCAGCGGCAAGAAATTATCTAATAAATAGATTATTACCGATCCAATCTCGTTATATATGCTACTCTTTTCAATACGAAATGCATAAAGGTAACAAGAGGACGGTTAACCATGGGTATTCTTTCCTGGATCATTTTTGGACTTATTGCCGGTATTTTAGCCAAGTGGATTATGCCGGGGAAAGACGGCGGCGGGTTTATTGTAACCATTATTCTGGGGATCATCGGCGCCGTGGTCGGCGGCTGGATCAGTACCTTCTTTGGTTTTGGCAAAGTCGACGGGTTTAATTTCGGCAGCTTCGTGGTGGCGGTAATCGGTGCGCTGGTTGTGCTGTTTATCTACCGTAAAGTGCGCAGCTAATTCTCTGCATTCTGTTTTATTCAAGTTAACAAAAGCTGCCGCGATAAGCGGCAGCTTTTTTATTATCGCAGGACTCAGGCAGCGTACCCACGCCAGGGCTATTGCCCGTCGGCATCCTCCGCAACCGGCACCACCTCCACGTGAACTTCGTAGTGCTTCGCCTGACCGGTCGGGATCAGGGCGGTTAGTTTGTTAATGGTTTCCGCCGGCGTATCGGTCGCGACCGTTGCTGAAAACAGCACCGGCTTGCGCGGCGGAAACGGTGGCGGGAACGGCGGCAGGGGACCATGACCCATCTCCAGCGGAGGACGGCCGCCGTTGTCGACAGCGGGCGTCGGAGCGTCGGTTTTATCAGCCGCAAAAGCGCTGGCGGCGGCCACGGCAGCAATAGCGAACAGCGCAAAGAGAGCTTTTTTCATCTGGTTATCCTCGATAAGCAAGTGCATAAAGAGTAGAGGGCGGCGGCAGGCGGGACAATGCCGTGCGGCGCGAATCCTCTGAATCTCCTTTATTCCTCGCGAATGTGAAGGTCAGATGAGAGCGGGTGTCATTGTGTTCGGGAGCCTCTTAATTCAGCAGCACGCTCATAATCAGCAGCACGGCCATGCACATCGACATAATACTGATATCAACAATCATTCTTTACGACAAAAGCTCCAGCAAACGGGTACGGCGGCCAGGTCACAGCACGTATTATAGTGGTTAAAGATTGTACCCTGCATGCATTCCCTGGACAAACGATTATTAGCCTGGCGTTGCCTGAACTGCCGCGCCTGACCATGGCTTCATGATGATACCGCGAACCGCACCTTGCCCTTAGCGGAGCAACATGAGGATAGCTCATGTTGCAATGAATTTAAGTCGCTTTCCCTCCATCACCGACTCTGGCAAAAATAGACCCATTAACGAATCAACAACATTTACCGGTTGAAGCGCGCCAGGTCTGACTCTGCGTCGCTAGTGGAGAGTACTCCGCTTATTCCGCTTTATGCCCGACACCAGGATGGACAATCGCCATGAATAACGAATTTACCTATACGATTAAGCGCAGCCGGTTTGATGAAAATTATAACCCTGCGGAAAATACGCGTATTACCACCAATTTTGCCAATTTGGCGAGAGGGGAGAGCCGTCAGGACAATCTGCGCAATACGTTAATCATGATGAATAACCGGTTTAATACCCTGGCGCACTGGGATAATCCCTACAACGATCGCTATGCGGTGGAACTGGATATTATTTCTGTCGAGATGAATATTGCTGATGCCGCCAGTTTTCCGGTGATAGAGATCCTGCAAACGCATATTGTCGATAAAAAAACCGGTGAGCGCCATGCCGGTATCGTCGGCAATAACTTCTCTTCCTGGGTACGGGATTATGATTTTAGCGTGCTGCTGCTGGAGCATAATAAAGACCAGAGCCGCTTCAGCGTGCCCGAAAACTTTGGCGAGCTGCACGGCAATATCTTTAAGGATTTCGTGCAATCCAGCGCCTATAAGACCAGTTTCAGCAAGGCGCCGGTGATTTGTCTGAGCGTATCCAGCAAAGATGTTTATCGTCGCACCGGTAACGAACATCCGGTTCTCGGCATTGAATATGCCCAGGAAGGCGTCTCGCTGACCGAGCGCTATTTCAGCAAAATGGGGCTGCAGGTGCGCTATTTTATGCCGAAACACAGCGTCGCGCCGTTGGCCTTCTATTTTTCCGGCGATCTGCTCAGCGATTACACCAGCCTGGAGCTGATCGCGACCATCAGCACGATGGAGACGTTTCAAAAAATATATCGTCCGGAGATTTACAACGCGAATTCCGCGGCGGGGCAATACTATCAGCCCAATCTCAATCACCAGGATCATTCCGTCACCAAAATTGTGTATGACCGGGAAGAGCGCAGCCTGTTGGCGATAGAGCAGGGTAAATTTACACAACAACATTTTATCGACCCGCACAAGACGTTGCTTGAGCAATGGTCTGCTAACTTCGCGCGTTGCTAAACCAATATAAAAGGCTACTTATTATGAAAACATGGCTTCCGACCTCCACCGCTGGCAGTTTACCGAAACCTTCTTGGCTGGCGCAGCCAGAGACCCTGTGGTCGCCCTGGAAACTGTCCAGCGAAGAATTACTGGCCGGCAAGCGCGACGCCCTGCGTTTGTCCCTCGACGACCAGCTGCGGGCCGGGATCGATATTGTCAGCGACGGCGAGCAAACGCGGCAGCACTTTGTCACCACCTTTATTGAACACCTCAGCGGCGTTGATTTTGCCAAACGCGAGATCGTGAAAATTCGTAACCGCTATGAGGCCAGTGTTCCAACCGTGGTGGGCGCCGTAGAGCGCCAGAAACCGGTCTTCGTTGAGGACGCGCGCTATCTGCGTCAGCTCACCAGTCAGCCGATAAAATGGGCGCTGCCGGGCCCCATGACCATGATCGATACGCTGTATGACAATCACTATAAAAGTCGGGAAAAGCTGGCCTGGGAGTTCGCCAAAATCCTCAATCAGGAAGCGAAAGAGTTAGAGGCCGCCGGGGTCGATATTATTCAGTTCGATGAGCCGGCCTTCAACGTCTTCTTCGATGAGGTGAACGACTGGGGGATCGCCGCGCTGGAACGAGCCACCGAAGGGCTGAAGTGCGAGACGGCGGTGCATATCTGCTACGGCTACGGCATCAAGGCCAATACCGACTGGAAAAAAACGCTGGGCTCAGAGTGGCGTCAGTATGAGGAGGCGTTCCCGCAGCTGCAGAAATCGTCCCTCGATATTATCTCTCTCGAGTGCCACAACTCGCGGGTACCGATGGATCTGCTGGAGTTGATCCGCGGTAAAAAGGTGATGGTCGGGGCGATCGATGTCGCCAGCCATGC
Organism: Klebsiella sp. PCX; assembly: GCF_021869705.1. Lineage (NCBI taxonomy): Bacteria > Pseudomonadati > Pseudomonadota > Gammaproteobacteria > Enterobacterales > Enterobacteriaceae > Klebsiella > Klebsiella sp. PCX. The sequence continues at coordinate 3,012,884 of NZ_CP091527.1, read as the reverse complement.
GATTGAAACTCCGGAAGAGGTGGCTGCTACCCTGCGCAAGGCGCTGGCGTTCGTCGATGCCGACAAGCTCTACCCCTCCACCAACTGCGGTATGGCGCCGCTGCCGCGCCAGGTCGCGACCGGCAAACTGCACGCCTTAAGCGCCGGTGCCGAGATCGTTCGCCGCGAGCTGGCGGTAAAATAAGGCGGACTGGCTTTCGTGCGCTTCTCCCGGTTAACCTCCTGAGCGGGCCGTTACCCGCTCAGCGTCAGGTTGCCGCCAGCGGGCGGCAGATCGCCCGCAGGGCCACGGCACTGCACAACGGAAACAGCGCCAGCAGAAGCCAGGGATAGACCGCCTGCGGCGAGGGGGTGAGCGCCTGGTCAAGCAAATGGCCGAGCAGCAAATTCCCGGCTAACACCGCGCACCCACCCGCAGTGGCGAGCGCCCCGTAGTGGGCGCCCAGCGTCGACTCCTCGGCGAACAGCGGGATCAGATCCTTAGCTGAGGGCACCAGCAGCATCTGGCCGAGGGTGAGCAGCGTGACAAAGCAGGCCGACGGCAAAAATCGCAGCCAGCCTTCGGCGGGCGGGGTGGCGGCGAATAACGCCACGCTGGCAAAAGATGCAGACAGCAGCAGAAAGCCCACCGGCAGGATGCGCACGGCGCCAATTCGTCGGGCGAAGCGGGCGAGAGGGAGCTGCAGGGTGATAATCAACAGCGAGGCCAGCATAAAAAGCGGCGCCAGATCCTGCTCACGGCCGCCGGCGCGTTGGATCTCCACCGGCAGGGCGAGGTACAGCTGGTTGTAACTCAACAGCCATGAACTGTAGGCGAGAATAAACGCGACAAAGCGCGGCTGGCGCAAAGGGGTCCACCACGGAACCCGGCTGCGCGTTTGTGTCCGCTGCCCGTCGGCGGGCAGACAGAAAAAGAGCACCAGCAGCGCCAGAAGAAATAGCCCCGCACCGGCGAGGGCGATATGCCGAAAGCCGATCCCGCTCAGCAGCCCCCCGGCCACCGGGCCGATAACCGCCCCCAGCTCACCGCACACCGCAAACAGCGCAAACCACTCGGCGCGGCTGCGTTTTCCGTTGGCCTGGCTGTGGGTACCGGTCCGCGCCAGCAGGGCCTCGATCGACGGGGAGAACAGCGCCCCGCCGACGCCCGTCAGGCAGGCACCGAGGATAATCGGCTCCAGCGTTGTGCCGCACGCCAGCAGCAGATAGCCGGCAACGCGGACCACGCAGCCGGCGAGGATGATCGCCTTAGCGCCATAGCGGTCGGCCAGCGTCCCGCCGATGATAAACATGCCCTGCTGAGAGAAGGTGCGCAGCCCGAGGATCAGGCCGATAAGCCCGCCGGAAAGCAGCATCTCGTCGCGCAGGAAGAGGGCAAGGAAAGGGACGACCGCATAAAAGCCAATATTAAAAACGAACTGGCTTCCCAGTAAAACGGGAGGCCAGAGGGTCGCCGCAGGGCGCAGGGGGAAGAGAGGCATACTCGCCCAACCTAAACGATGAAATGAATGTGCTTTTTACCGTGGTACGGGGAGATCTCGATTTTGGTTTTCACCCGGAAAACGTCCCACAGCAGCGCTTCGGACAAAATCTCCTCCGGCGTCCCGTTGGCGAGGATCTGCCCCTGCTGCATCACGATCAGCGAATCGCAGAATATCGCGGCATGGTTAAGATCGTGAATGGCCACAATGCTGGTCACCGGCAGCTCGCTGATTAACTGCATCAGCTGCATCTGATGGTGAATATCCAGATGGTTGGTAGGTTCATCCAGCAGGATCTCACTCGGGTTCTGCGCCAGCGCGCGGGCGATATGCACCCGCTGCCGCTCGCCGCCGGAGAGGCTCAGCCACCCCTGGTCGCTTTTCTCCAGCATCGCCACCCGCTGCAGCGCGGCGGTGACCGCCTCGTCATCCTGAACGCTCCAGTTGGAGAACGGCGAGTGGTGCGGAATACGTCCCAGCCGCACGACGTCGCGCACCCGCATATTGGCCTCGGTCATGCCGTGTTGCTCGACGAACGCCACCCGGCGGGCGAGCTGCTTTTTCGCGATCCGGGCGATGTCGTGGCCGTCGAGGGTGACGCGACCCGCATCCGGGCGGCGCAGGCCCGCCAGAACCCGCAGTAGCGAGGATTTGCCGCAGCCGTTGGGGCCCAGCAGACCCACCGTTTCGCCGCGCGACACCCGCAGCGAGACATTATTGACGATGACCTTTTTGCCTGCCTTCCAGGTGATATTTTCAGCGCAAATACTCATCACTTATTCCTTGAGCGGTAGATAATCACGGCAAAGAAAGGCACCCCAACCAGGGCGGTCACCACTCCGACCGGCAGACTCTGCGGGGCAATCAGCAGGCGCGAGGCAATGTCCGCCAGCACCATCAGGATCGCCCCCGCCAGCGCGCTGGCGATCAGCAACGTCCGGTGCAGCGGGCCAAAGAAGAAGCGCATCACGTGCGGCACCACCAGGCCGACAAAGCCGATCGAGCCGGCCATGCTGACGATGGTGGCAGTGATCACCGCCGCGGTGGTGAAGAGGATCAGGCGCACGCGCGGCACGGCAATGCCCAGCGAAGCGGCGGCATCGTCGCCGAAGGTGAACGCGTCCAGCGCCCGGGCATACCACAGGCAGACCGCCAGGCCCGCGAGGACCACCACCAGAACCAGCTGGAATTCGGGCCAGCGGACGCCGCTGAAGCTGCCCAGCAGCCAGAACATCACATCGCGCGCCTGCTGCGCGCTGGCGGAGGTGCTGATGGTGTAGGCCGTGAGGGCGTTAAATAACTGCGAGGCGGCGACGCCCGCCAGGATGGTGCGCTCATTGCCGCCGCGCGCGCCGTTGGTCAGAAAGGCAACAAAGGCGAAGGCGGCGAAGGCTCCGGCAAACGCCCCGGCGGAGAGGGAGATCGCCCCGGCGCCAAGGCCCAGCACCACAATCGATACCGCGCCGGTGGAGGCCCCGGCGGAGACGCCGAGGACGTAGGGCTCCGCGAGGGCGTTCTTCAGCAGGCTTTGCAGCACGGCGCCGCAGATAGCGAGGCCGGCGCCGCAGCAGGCGGCGACCAGTGCCCGGCTGAGGCGGAAATCCCAGATAACGCTCTCGGAGATACGATTGAGAGGCACCGCGGTTAAGCCGGTTTTATTGCTGATAGCGTAAAAGACGTTCTGCAGCGGGATGGGCAGTTCGCCGACGCTGACGCCCACCGCAATCACCAGCGCCAGCACGCACACGGCGACGACACACCAGCCGGTGAGCAGCATGCTGCGGCGCGTCTGCAATACGGCGGCGCTCATCAGTTAAGCCCCATTTTTCTCAGCTGTTCGCCCACCTGCTCCGCGCCGTAAAGGGTGCGGATGGTCGGATTCATCGCCTGGCCGTCCATCACCACGATATGGCCTTTTTTCACCGCCTCCAGCTGGCTGACGGCGGGATCGCTTTTGAGGAATTTAATCTTCTCCTCGGCCTTATCCAGCGCCCAGCGGTTACGATCCAGGCTCGAGACCACGATCACATCCGGGTTGGCGGCAATGATGCTCTCCCAGCTCACCGTGGGCCACTCGGTCTCGGAGGTTATCGCATTATGACCGCCCAGCACGTTGGCGATAAAGCCGGAGGCGCTGTTTTTACCGCCGACATAGGCATCGGCCGATGGCGAGGCGCTGGAGAACCAGAAGACGAAGGAGAGATCTTTTTTGCTTTTACCGAACTCCTGACGCAGGTCGGCTTCACGTTTTTTGAAATCGGCGATCAGCGCCTGGCCACGATCTTCGACGTTGAAAATGCGGGCGAAATCGCTAATTTCCTGATACAGCCAGGTCATGTCCCACAGCTTCTGCCGGCTGCCGTACATATCGCCGGTAGCCTTTTTGGTGGCGCACATCCCCGGCGACACGTAGCTGTTCACGCCAACGGTGGCAAGATCTTCACGCCTGGCGACTTTGCTTTCCGGCCCCAGCAGCAGCGGCAACTGGGCGGGAACGAAATCGGGATTTTGCGCCAGCACGGATTCCAGGCTCGGGATTTCCACCGTCAGGGTTTTAATCTTCGCGTTTTGCTCAGCCAGCTGCGGTAATACCGTAGTCGGCCAGAAGGCGCTGGCCACCACCTGCTTTTGCAGCCCAAGCAGCAGCAGGATTTCGACCGTATTTTGCCCCAGCGCGACCACGCGCTCCGGCGGCCGGGTAAAGGTCTCCTGATAGCCACAGTTTTCAATCGTCAGGGGGTAGGTTGTTGCCAGCCCGGAACTGACGGCGGTGAACATCAAGCCTAACGCGCAGAGGACCTTCTTCATTAAACGCTATCCTTGTAAACAGGCGAGTAAATGACCAGCAAATGGGAGTAATGCAAATGAAACTCATTATTGGGGCGGGGTTTTATACAATGCCGTATTTACAGTGTCAATGAGTGACTATTTCAGCAGGGAAGGGATTACCCGCGAGGCGGGTGGGTCAGCGCGCCAGAGGGCCGCGAATATACGTCTGCAACCCCTCGGCGAGGAAATTAAATACCCGCTTACAGGCGGGGCTATGGCGCAGGTCCTCATGCATCACCAGCCAGGTATCGAGATACAGAGAAAAGTCTGCCGCCAGCACTCGCTGCAGGGGAATAATGCCGTCGGCGAGGGGCGCCTGGCAGATGCCGATCCCTGCCCCGGCGCGGATCAGGCTCAGCTGGGCGAGGTCGCTATCGGTGCGCATCGCGAAGACCTCGCGCTGAAAACGGGGATAGCGCGCAAGAGCCCGGCGAACGAGGGGCGTGGCGCTGTCGAAACCAATCAGCGCGTGGCCGTCAAGCTCCTCGAGCGTAGCGGGCCGACCCTGGCGGGTCAGATAGGCATCGGTAGCATGCAGCCCAAGCTCGATCCTGCCGAGACGCCGCGCGATAAGCTGCTCCTGCTGCGGAGCGACCATCCGCACCGCGATATCCGCCTCCCGGTGAAGCAGATCCTGAAACCGATTGGAGAGCATCAGTTCGATGACGATACTCGGGCACGCTTGCCTGAGCCGGGCAATCAGCGGCGGCAGCACCTCAGCGCCGACCACCTCGCTGGCGGCCACCCGCACCACGCCACGCAGATCGGTGCTGTCGCGACTAAAGTTAGCCGCCGTGCGTTCCAGCGCCCGGGCGGTGTTGGCCATTGTCTCAGCGTGCGCCTGCAGCGCCAGCGCCGCGTCGGTCGCCAGCAGGCCGGTTTGCGAGCGGGTAAATAAGGCCTGGCCGAGGGCGGCCTCCAGGCCGGCGATATGGCGACCCGCCGTCGGCTGAGTGATGTTCAGGGTGCGCGATGCGCCCGATAAAGAGCCTTCCTGCAGGACGGCGAGAAAGGTTCGGTACCACTCCCAGGGAATAGAGGTATTCATACAAAAATGTATAGCCGCTCGATGATGGTATGCAATTTCATTTGATATGAGCCGCAGGTAGGCTGTCAAGCATCCATTAGCGAACGGGGAAAGACGATGAACAGCAGCGGCAAAGTCCTGATTTTGGGAGCAAGCGGGGGCATAGGCGGGGAAGTGGCGCGTCGGCTGGCGGCGGACAACTGGCAGGTTCGGGCGCTGAAGCGCGGCGCCCAGCTTCATGGGCCCCAAGAGGGCATGCAGTGGATTGCCGGCGACGCGCTGGATGCCGGGCAGGTGGCGGCGGCGGCTGCCGGTTGCGACGTGATCGTCCATGCGGTCAATCCGCCGGGCTACCGGCACTGGCGGCAGCAGGTACTACCTATGCTGCGCAACACCCTGCAGGCCGCCGCCCAGCAGCGGGCGTTAGTTGTCCTGCCCGGCACGGTCTACAACTATGGACCGGATGCCTTTCCGCTGATTGCTGAAGCTGCCGCGCAACGGCCGGTGACCCGCAAAGGCGCCATCCGGGTGGAAATGGAGCAGGCGCTGGAGGATTACGTACAGCGCGGCGGCAGGGCGTTGATTGTCCGGGCGGGCGATTATTTTGGTCCGCGCGCCGGAAATAACTGGTTTTCCCAGGGGCTGGTCAAGCCAGGTCAGCTTCCCCGGACTCTCAGCCTACCAGGGGCGATCGGCGTGGGGCATCAGTGGGCCTGGCTGCCCGACGTTGCCGCCACCATCGCCGCGCTGCTGGCCCGCAGGCATGAGCTTGAGCCGTTTGCCCGCTTTCATATGCAGGGCCACTGGGACCCGGACGGCAGCGAAATGAGCCAGGCGATCCAGCGGGTGATCGCCCGCTATGGCGGCAGGGCGGTAGTGAAGTCCTTTCCCTGGTGGCTGGTGAAGCTGGCGGCACCCTTCAACGCCACCCTGCGCGAAATGGTCGAGATGCACTATCTCTGGCGTCTACCGGTACGCCTGCGCAACGATAAGCTGGTGGCTTTTTTAGGCGCGGAGCCGCATACCCCGCTCGATCGTGCCGTGCATCTGACGCTGCAAGGCCTGGGCTGTCTGCCCGCCGGCGCGATTAACCATGAGGCGCGTGAGGCATAACGCGGCGAGAGAGGTGAGGAGGGTGGGGCGTTATTGTGACCAAATCATAATAACGTCACTCGTTGTCAAACGATAGCGATCGCATTAAGCTAAACGGATGACGAAAAATACCCCCACCCCAGCAAGCCGTGGCCCCGTTGACCACAGCGTTCGGGACCAGATTCTTGACGCGGCCATGGCGCACTTCAGTCGCTATGGCTATGAAAAGACCACGGTCACCGATCTCGCCAAAGCAATAGGCTTTTCCAAAGCCTATATCTACAAGTTTTTTGACTCCAAGCAGGCGATTGGCGAGGCAATCTGCGCCAGCCGGCTGGAGAAGATCATGGTGGCCGTCAGCGAGGCCATCGCCGATGCACCCTCCGCCAGCGAGAAGCTACGCCGCCTGTTCCGGGCGCTGACCGAGGCCGGCAGTGAACTGTTTTTCGAGGATCGCAAACTGTACGACATCGCCGCCGTCGCGGCGCGCGATAAATGGCCCTCAACGGAGCAGTATGCCGGTCATCTGCAGCAGCTGATTGGTCAAATTCTGGTCGAAGGCCGCCAGAGGGGTGAGTTCGAGCGCAAAACCCCGCTGGATGAGGCGACCCTGGCGGTCTATATGGTGATGTGTCCTTTCATCAACCCGGTGCAGCTGCAATACAATCTCGACACCGCGCCCACCGCGGCGGTGCTGCTTGCCTCCCTGATCCTGAGAAGTCTCTCCCCCTGATTTGTGACCATTGACTTTATTGGTCACTCGTCTGAGAATGCAGTCACCAACCGGTCTTTTCATTAAGGTGACCCATGCTCAGGCCCAACGCCGTCCATCTTGCCGTCTGCCTCCTGCCGCTGGCCCTCGCGGGCTGCGGCGAACCTGCCGATCATGACGATCCCCGCACCCGACCGCCGCTGGTGCGGGTGGCGACCGTCGAGCGCGCGGAGGCCAGCTCGCGGGCCTTTACCGGCGTGGTGGTCGCTCGTACCCAAAGCGATCTCGGCTTCCGGGTATCGGGAAAAATCCTTGCCCGGCTGGTGGAGACCGGGCAGAGCGTCCGGCGCGGTCAACTGCTGCTGCGCCTGGATCCGGCTGATCTAACCTTGCAGGCGCACTCCCAACAGCGGGCGGTCGACGCCGCGCGGGCGCGAGCCAAAAAGGCGGCCAACGATCTGGCCCGCTATCGCGGCCTGGTGGCCAGCGGCGCCGTCTCGGCGGCGGAGTTCGACCAGATCAACGCGACGGCAGAGGCGGCGAGAGCCGACCTCAGCGCGGCCCAGGCGCAGGCAAACGTGGCGCAAAACGCCACCGACTATGCCGGACTGCTGGCGGATGCCGACGGCGTGGTGGTGGAAACGCTCGCCGAGCCGGGACAGGTGGTCAGCGCCGGGCAGGTGGTGATCCGCCTGGCGCGGGCAGGGCAGCGCGAAGCGCGGGTGCAGCTTCCGGAGACGCTGCGCCCGGCGGTCGGCAGCGAGGCGCTGGCGACACGCTATGGCAGCGAATCTCAGCCGGTCACCGCGACCCTGCGGCTGCTTTCGGACGCGGCTGACGCCGCCACCCGCACCTTTGAAGCGCGCTATGTGCTGAACGGCGCGCTGGCGAATGCGCCGCTGGGGTCTACCGTGACCCTGCGTATCAGCAGCGACCAGGGGCCAGGCGAGGTGCTGGAGGTGCCCCTGGCGTCGGTCTACGATCCGGGCAACGGCCCTGGCGTCTGGCGCATTGCGTCGCGCCCGGCCACCGTCTCCTGGCAACCGGTGACGGTGATCGGCCTGAATGATGAAACGGCGCGGGTGACCGGCCCGCTGAAGCCCGGGGAGCCCATCGTCGCCCTGGGCGCCCATCTTCTGCACCAGGGTGAGACGGTGCGTCTGGCGGACCGACGCGAGCATGATGCCGACGGGAGTCAGCCATGAGCGGCGGGCGTTTTAATCTCTCCGCGCTGGCCGTCCGCGAGCGGTCGGTAACCCTGTTTTTGATTATCCTTATCTCGGTCGCCGGGCTGGTGGCCTTTTTCGGGCTCGGTCGGGCGGAAGATCCGCCCTTTACGGTCAAGCAAATGACGGTCATCACCGTCTGGCCGGGTGCCACCGCGCAGGAGATGCAGGATCAGGTCGCCGAGCCGCTGGAAAAACGGCTCCAGGAGCTGAAGTGGTACGATCGCACCGAGACCTATACCCGTCCCGGGATGGCGTTAATCACCTTATCGTTGCAGGATCAGACGCCGCCTTCCGAGGTGCCGGAGCAGTTTTATCAGGCGCGCAAAAAGCTCGGGGATGAGGCGAATAACCTGCCTGCCGGCGTCTCCGGCCCGATGATGAATGACGAATTCGCCGATGTCACCTTTGCCCTCTTTGCCCTGAAAGCGCGGGGAGAGCCGCCGCGGCAGCTGGTGCGTGACGCTGAAGCCCTGCGCCAGCAGCTGCTGCATGTACCTGGGGTGAAAAAAGTGAATATTCTCGGCGAACAGGCGGAGCGCATTTATCTCTCCTTTTCTCATGACCGTCTCGCCACCCTGGGGCTCTCGCCGGAGGCGATTTTTGCCGCGCTGAACAATCAGAATGTGCTGACCGCCGCCGGGGCCATTGAGACCCGTGGCGGGCAGATCTTTATCCGCCTCGACGGGGCGTTCGACCGCCTGCAGCAGATCCGCGACACGCCGATTATTGCCGGGGGCAGAACGCTGAAACTCGCCGATGTCGCCACGGTTGAGCGGGGGTATGAAGATCCTGCTACCTTCCTGATCCGCAATCAGGGCGAACCGGCGCTGCTGCTGGGGGTGGTGATGCGCGAGGGCTGGAATGGTCTGGCGCTGGGGAAAGCGCTGGACGCCGAAACGGACAGCATCAATCAGAGCCTGCCGCTCGGCATGTCGTTGGCCAAAGTGACCGATCAGTCGGTGAATATCAGCGCGGCGGTCGATGAGTTCATGATCAAATTTTTTGTCGCTCTGTTGGTGGTGATGGCGGTGTGCTTTGTCAGCATGGGCTGGCGCGTGGGGGTGGTGGTCGCGGCGGCGGTGCCGCTCACCCTGGCCGTGGTGTTTGTGGTGATGGCCGCCACCGGCAAAAACTTCGACCGCATCACCCTCGGCTCGCTGATCCTCGCCCTGGGGCTGCTGGTGGATGATGCCATTATCGCCATCGAAATGATGGTGGTCAAAATGGAGGAGGGGTATGACCGCCTCAAAGCCTCCGCCTATGCCTGGAGCCACACCGCGGCGCCCATGCTGGCCGGTACCCTGGTGACGGCCGTGGGCTTTATGCCTAACGGGTTTGCGCAATCCACCGCCGGGGAGTATGCCAGCAACGTGTTCTGGATCGTCGGTATCGCGCTGATTGCCTCCTGGATCGTGGCGGTGATTTTTACCCCCTGGCTGGGCGTACACCTGTTACCGGAGAGGAAGTCCGCGGCGGCAGGCCACGCCGCGCTGTATGACACCCCGCGCTATCAGCGCTTCCGCCGGCTGCTGACCCGGGTTATCGCCGGCAAATGGCGCGTGACCGCCGGGGTGGTGGTGCTGTTTATGGTGGCGTTACTGGGAATGAGCGTGGTGAAAAAGCAGTTTTTCCCCACCTCCGACCGCCCGGAAGTGCTGGTTGAGGTGCAGATGCCTTACGGGTCGTCGATTATCCAGACCAGCGCCGCGACGGCGAAAATTGAGCGCTGGCTGCAGCAGCAGCCGGAGGCGAAGATTGTCACCAGCTATATCGGCCAGGGCGCGCCGCGCTTTTACCTGGCGATGGCTCCGGAATTGCCCGATCCCTCATTTGCCAAGCTGGTGGTATTGACCGACGGTCCGGCCTCGCGCGAGGCGCTTAAGCTGCGGCTGCGGGAGGCGGTGGCCAATGGCCTTGCGCCACAGGCGCGGGTGCGCGTCACGCAGCTGGTCTTTGGCCCTTATTCGCCTTATCCGGTCGCCTGGCGGGTGATGGGGCCCGATCCGCACACCCTGCGCGATATCGCCGATCGGGTGAAAGCGGTGCTGCAGGCCAGTCCGCTGATGCGCACCGTCAATAGCGACTGGGGGTCGCGGGTACCGGTGATGCATTTCAGCCTCAATCAGGACCGGCTGCAGGCGAGTGGGCTCAGCTCCCAGGCCGTCGCCCAGCAGCTGCAGTTCCTGCTGTCAGGGATCCCCATCACCACCGTCCGGGAGGATATTCGCGCGGTGCAGGCCATCGGCCGCGCGGCGGGCGATATCCGTCTGGACCCGGCGAAAATCGCCGACTTCACTCTCGTAGGCAGCGGCGGGCAGCGGGTTCCTTTGTCGCAGATCGGTGAAGTCGACGTCAGGATGGAAGAACCCCTGCTCCGTCGTCGCGACCGCACGCCGACCATTACCGTCCGGGGAGATGTCGCGGATAACCTGCAGCCGCCGGATGTCTCCAGCGCGCTGATGAAGCCGCTGCAGCCCATTATCGACTCCCTGCCGCCTGGGTATCGCATCGAGACGGCGGGCTCGATCGAGGAGTCAGGCAAAGCCACCCGGGCAATGGTACCGTTATTTCCGATCATGATCGCCCTCACGCTGCTGATCATTATCCTGCAGGTACGTTCCCTGTCGGCGATGGTCATGGTTTTCCTGACCGCGCCGCTGGGGCTGATTGGCGTGGTGCCGACGCTGCTGTTGTTCAATCAGCCGTTTGGCATCAATGCCCTTGTGGGCCTGATCGCCCTGTCAGGGATCCTGATGCGAAATACGCTGATCCTGATTGGTCAAATCCACCATAACCAGCAGGCGGGGCTCGATCCGTTCCACGCGGTGGTGGAGGCGACGGTGCAGCGAGCCCGTCCGGTTCTGCTGACCGCGCTGGCGGCGATCCTGGCGTTCATTCCGCTGACGCATTCGGTTTTCTGGGGGACGCTCGCCTATACGCTGATTGGCGGGACGCTGGGGGGAACCATCATGACCCTTATCTTCCTGCCGGCCATGTATGCGATCTGGTTCCGCATCCGCCCCGAGCGACCGGCTGACGCAGCGCAACGTCCGGCGCTGGACCCTCAGGGGTAATTCCCCCTTGCCGGACCGGGCCAGGGCACGCGGTCAGGCCCGGCCCCGGGCTGCGTCAGGCAGATAAGGATACCGGGACCGCACGGCTGCGCTGTTGATCTTTTTCCAGCCGGTCGAGGCAATCGAGGCTGATGGCGGAGGCCGAGGTGGCGCCGGTGAGGGTCATGGTGACCTTCATATCCTCGGCAAATAAGCGCAGCAGGTGTGCCACCCCCGCTTCGCCTGCGGCGGCGAGGGCATAAATATAGGCCCGACCAAGCAGGACTCCCTTCGCGCCGAGGGCCAGCAGGCGAATAACGTCCACGCCGGAGCGCACTCCGGAGTCGGCAAGGACCGTCAGATCGTCGCCGACCGCATCCGCCACCCGCGGCAGCGCCCGGGCGGTGGGGATGGCGCCATCGAGCTGTCTGCCGCCGTGATTGGAGACCACAATGCCATCGGCGCCCAGCCGCACGGCATTGCGCGCATCGTCGGCATCGAGGATCCCTTTAATGATCAGCTTTCCTGGCCAGCTGTCGCGGATCCACTCCAGATCGTGCCAGGCGATGGACGGGTCGAAGTTGTTGCTGATGAACCCCATATAGTCATCCATGGTCATTTTGTGGCCGGTATAGGCTTCGATGTTACCGAACGACAGGGGTCTGCCCGCCAGGCCTACGTTCATTGCCCAGCGCGGGTGGGTGCAGGCCTGAAGATACTGTCGCAAGGTGGCGTGCGGCCCGGACATCCCTGAACGGTTATCGCGATACCGTGAGCCGGGGATCGGCATATCGACAGTGAATACCAGGGTTTTCATGCCGGCAGCCCAGGCGCGTTCCAGGGCATTACGCATATAGCCGCGATCTTTCAGTACGTACAGCTGGGACCAGAGCGCGCCGCTGGCGTGGCTCGCCACCTCCTCAATGGAGCAGACCGACACGGTGGACAGAGTGTAAGGGATCCCGGCGCGGGAGGCGGCGCGGGCCGCCTGGACTTCGCCGCGGCGGGCGTACATTCCGGTGGCCCCGACCGGCCCCAGCGCCACGGGCATCGCCCATGGGGCATCAAGGATGGTGGTGGCCAGCGTCGGCTCACCCGCTCCGCACAGCACGCGCTGGCGAAGGGCTACCGAGGCGAGCTCGGCGGCATTAGCGTTCATGGTATTTTCCGCCACCGCGCCACCGTCAATATAGTCAAAAAGGAAACGTGGCAGACGGCGACGAGCGGCTTCGCGATAATCGCTGGGGGCTGAAACAATCATGATTATATCCTTATGTCTTTTAACCTAAGTGGATGTTCTGCAGGCAAAAAAACTATAGGCTTCTAAAAGGCGGTGAGGAAATGAAATATTAGCATCCAAGCCATTCCCTAACGGAATAAACTGGATTTGTCGCTTAAATGGTTATTTCTTTTTTTTGCCTTGGGCACGCGCGTTATTTTTATTTATTTCCGCGAAGCGTGAATTCGGGCCAAATAAAAGACCCGATGTGGTGCGACAGCGTTTTGCGCTATCGCCATAGCAAGGAAGCGTGGTCAGCTCGGCGCCTGCGAATAGGCGCGTAGAAAAACCTCCAGCGCGCGCTCAACCCGCAGTTTGATTTCGTCGTCGGATAAAGGCCGTCTTGCGCCAAGCTTTATTGCCAGGCTGGTCATCCCCAACCATAAACCGGCCAGATCGTCGGCAGCCTCCTGCGGATCGCATGCCCGCAGAGCACCGGCTTCGATTGCCTCGGCGATAATCACCTCCAGCATCTGCTGTGCCCGCCCCGGCCCGGCGGCGTAAAAGCGGCCGGGCAGTTCAGGATGACGCAGGGCGGCGGAGGCAATCAGCCGGTCCCAGCCGGTCAGTTCCCGCTGATTGATAAAGCGGACAAAGCGATTGCCAAATGCGGTCAGCACCTCGACCAGCGGCAGGTGATGGCGCTGGGCGAAATCGTGGTCGCTGATGGTGAGATCTGATTCCCGGCGCAATACCGCCTCTATCAATTGTTCTTTATCGCTGAAATTGGCATACAAGGTGGCTTTCGCCACCCCTGCCACCCGGGCGATTTCAGCCGTCGTGACCTCCAGGCCTTGTTCAAGGAACAATTTACGGGCGGCCTGAAGGATGGCCTGCATTTTCAGCGGATCTTTTGGCCGTCCTTTCTGACGAGGGGTATCGCTCATCGCCGATAACCTGCAAACAACGCGCTCATGATTAATCCTCCCACCACGGTAATGTGTTCAAGCGCAACGTGGAATTCCTCTGTGCGCCGGGGCTCGCTAAAGGCCCAGAAAGCGTGTCCCAGCGGAATGGTGAGTAATGTAAACACAATCAGCATCAGCGATCCAATCCAGCCGTAGCCGGCAGGATTAAAAACGAGCAGCGCGGAGCCCGCCAGCTGGCAACCAATCGTACCAACCGCGAACAATATTGGCCATGGCAGGCCAACGGCCAACATCTCCCGAACGATCTCCGTGAAATGAAAGACGCCGTAGACGCCAGCCATCCAGAAGAAAAAAGTCACCAGGACGCGGGAGAGACAGAGAGTAATGAAAAATGAGGTTGAATTAGTCATGAGATTTTACGCAAATGTGAATTAACAGACCGCGGAGTCTAAGAAATAATTATAAGACTAACAAGTCTGTTAATTGTCCGTGAGTGTTATTTTATTTAAATCAACAAATTAGTTTGAATTATCCAGGCCGTGATGCCTTTCGCGCACTTTTCTCATGGCGTAAAGAAGGTGATTTTGAAATTGAGCAGATGCTATCTTTTGCTAGCCTTTCTGAGGAGGACAGACGGAGCGACACCATGAAAGATAAAGATGAACAAACGGCATTGATTGGCATGGCTATCGGCGCGGCGGTCATTAGCTTAGTGGCGACCCAAAAGCAGATTAATCAGGGGAGTATCGTGGATGAGCTGGTGCGGCTGGGCAGACAGAAGGGGGATGGGGTGGAGGATGAAGTTTTTGTCCAGGCCGCCCGCCTGGTGAGAAAAGGAACTTAGCCAACCGATAGCCTTCCTGGCTACCCGTTTTATCGCGGTTTATCTCCCCCCGATCGCGGCCACGTCCCCCGCCAGGCCGCGAACGCCCCTGCCGAAAGCGTTGCGCCTCGACGCTTTCTGTTTACGCTTTCTCATTCCGCAGGCCAGCGCCTGTTCAGCGCGCATGGCTGCTTAGTGACGCCGTCACTTTTTTGGTTTCTACGACAAGGTTAATCAGGAAGGTGGTCTGCTGCTATCGCATAAATCGGTATTTTCGATACATCTTTGCCATTGCGTGCGGTGATAGAACGATATCAGAATTAAATATTATAAATCATATGATTAGGTTCAACTTGCGCACCCTGATAATCCCCGGTCAAGGGTCTATGCTTATAAAAAGCGCTAATTGGGGCAATACCCCTGCTGGAGAAGGGTTGAAGTGATAATCATTATCACTAACATGGCGGTATGCCTTGATGGCGCCAACCTGGAGGTCTATCGATGGAAGTACAAGCAGGAACCTTTAATCCCGCCGATTTCAGCTGGCAGGGACTGACCATGACGCCGGCGGCTGCCGCGCATATTCGCGATCTGATGCGCAAGCAACCGGATAAAAAGGGGCTACGGCTGGGTATTAAAACCAGCGGCTGCGCCGGTTTTGGCTATGTGCTCGAAATGATTGCCGAGCCGGCGCCCGACGATCTGCTCTTTGAATCTGAAGGGGCGAAGCTGTACGCGCCGCTGCAGGCGATGCCGTTCATTGACGGTACGGAGCTGGATTACGTCCGGGAAGGATTAAATGAAATCTTTAAATTTCATAACCCGAAAGCGCAGCACGAATGCGGCTGCGGCGAAAGTTTTGGGGTGCAGGCGGAGTAACTATGTCGCGTAATACTGAAGCAACAGACGATGTCAAAACCTGGACCGGCGGCCCGCTCAATTATAAAGAGGGCTTTTTCACTCGCCTGCAGACCGATGAGCTGGCCAAAGGCATTAATGAAGAAGTGGTTCGCGCCATCTCCGCCCGCCGCAATGAGCCGCAGTGGATGCTGGAGTTCCGGCTCAATGCCTACCGGGCGTGGCTGGAGATGGAAGAGCCGCACTGGCTGAAGGCGCATTACGATAAGCTGAATTATCAGGATTACAGCTACTATTCCGCCCCCTCCTGCGGCAACTGCGATGAGACCTGCGCCTCCGAGCCCGGCGCGGTGCAGCAGACCGGGGCCAACACCTTTCTGACCAGCGAGGTGGAAGAAGCCTTTAACCAGCTGGGCGTACCGGTGCGCGAAGGGCGCGAGGTGGCGGTGGACGCGATATTCGACTCGGTGTCGGTGGCGACCACCTACCGTGAAAAGCTGGCGGAGCAGGGGATCATCTTCTGCTCTTTCGGCGAGGCGATCCACGACCATCCGGAACTGGTGAAAAAGTATCTGGGGACCGTGGTGCCGGGCAATGACAACTTCTTTGCCGCGCTGAACGCCGCGGTGGCTTCGGATGGCACCTTTATCTATGTGCCGAAGGGCGTCCGCTGTCCGATGGAGCTATCGACCTATTTCCGCATCAACGCCGAAAAGACCGGCCAGTTTGAACGCACCATTCTGGTGGCCGATGAAGGCAGCTACGTCAGCTACATCGAGGGCTGCTCGGCGCCAGTGCGCGACAGCTATCAACTGCACGCCGCGGTGGTGGAGGTCATCATCCATAAAGACGCGGAAGTGAAATACTCCACGGTGCAGAACTGGTTCCCGGGGGACAACAACACCGGAGGGATCCTCAACTTTGTCACCAAGCGCGCCCTGTGCGAAGGGGAGAACAGCAAAATGTCATGGACTCAGTCGGAAACCGGCTCGGCCATCACCTGGAAATACCCCAGCTGCATCCTGCGCGGCGATAACTCGATCGGCGAATTCTTTTCGGTGGCGCTGACCAGCGGCCATCAGCAGGCGGACACCGGCACGAAAATGATCCATATCGGCAAGAACACCCGCTCGACCATCATCTCGAAAGGGATCTCCGCCGGACACAGCCAGAATAGCTATCGCGGGCTGGTCAAAATCATGCCGACCGCCACCAATGCCCGCAACTATACCCAGTGCGATTCAATGCTGATCGGCCCGGACTGTGGGGCGCATACCTTCCCCTATGTCGAATGTCGCAACAACAGCGCTCAGCTGGAACACGAAGCGACCACCTCACGGATCGGTGAGGACCAGCTGTTCTACTGCCTGCAGCGCGGGATCAGCGAAGACGATGCCATCTCGATGATCGTCAACGGCTTCTGTAAAGACGTCTTCTCCGAACTGCCGCTGGAGTTCGCCGTAGAGGCGCAAAAATTGCTGGCCATTAGCCTTGAGCATAGCGTCGGCTGATAATTAAGGAAAAAAGATGTTAAGTATTCAAGATTTACATGTCGCCGCCGAAGATAAAGCGATCCTGCGCGGGCTGAACCTTGAGGTGCATCCGGGGGAGGTCCACGCCATTATGGGGCCAAACGGCTCGGGGAAAAGTACGCTTTCGGCCACTCTGGCCGGGCGCGAAGATTACGAGGTCACCGGCGGCAGCGTCGAATTTAAGGGCAAAAACCTGCTGGAGCTCGCCCCGGAAGATCGCGCCGGGGAAGGCATCTTTATGGCCTTCCAGTATCCGGTGGAGATCCCCGGCGTCAGCAACCAGTTCTTCCTGCAGACTGCGCTGAATGCCGTACGCAGCTATCGCGGCCAGGAGCCGCTGGATCGCTTCGATTTCCAGGACCTGATGGAAGAGAAAATTAAGCTGCTGCAGATGCCGGAAGATCTGCTGACCCGTTCGGTGAACGTGGGTTTCTCCGGCGGCGAGAAAAAGCGCAACGACATTCTGCAGATGGCGGTGCTTGAGCCGGAGCTGTGCATTCTCGATGAATCGGATTCCGGGCTGGACATCGATGCTCTGAAAATCGTCTCCCAGGGCGTGAACGCGCTGCGCGACGGCAAACGCGCCTTCATCATCGTCACCCACTATCAGCGCATCCTTGACTATATCAAGCCGGACTATGTCCATGTGCTCTATCAGGGGCGGATTGTGAAGTCGGGGGATTTCACCCTCGTCAAACAGCTGGAGGAGCAGGGCTATGGCTGGCTTACCGAACAGCAGTAACGCGCTGCAGCAGTGGCACCATCTGTTTGAAGCGCAGGCCGACCAGCGTACGCCGGAGGCCAGCCAGCATCTGCAGCAGCTGTTGCGCCTGGGGCTGCCGACGCGCAAGCAGGAGGACTGGAAATACACCCCGCTGGACGCGCTACTTAACGGCCGCTTCGTCGCCGATGAGGGGGCGTCGCTCAGCGCTGAACAGCGTGACGCGCTGGCGCTGCCGCTGGACGCCTGGCGTCTGGTGTTTATCGACGGCCGCTATCATCCTGAGCTGAGCGACGATCTCGCCGCCAGCGGCGTGGAGGTTAGCGTTGATAACCAGCGCCAGCATCTGCCGGATGCCCTGCAGCCGGAAGTGTTTCTCCATCTGACCGAAAGCCTGGCGCAGTCGGTGACCCGCCTTCGCGTGCCGCGCAACCGTCGCCTGGATAAGCCGCTGCTGCTGATGCATATCACCCGCGGCCTGGCCGGCGATGCGCTGAATACCGCCCACTATCGTCACCATCTGACGCTGGAGAGCGGGGCGGAGGCGACGATTGTCGAGCATTACCTCAGTTTCGATGAACAACCGCACTTCACCGGCGGGCGGCTGACCATGACGGTGGCGGACAACGCACGCCTGCAGCACATCAAGCTGGCGTTCGAGAACGCGCATAGCTACCACTTCGCCCATAACGACCTGCAGCTGGGCCGCGACGCCTCGGCCTTCAGCAGCAGTTTCCTGCTCGGCGGCCAGGTGCTGCGTCACCACACCAGCACGCGTCTGGGCGGCGAAAATAGCGACCTGCGCCTTAATTCGCTGGCGATGCCGGTAAAAAATGAGGTCTGCGACAGCCGCACCTGGCTGGATCACCAGGTGGGGTACTGCACCAGCCGCCAGCTGCACAAAACCATCGTCAGCGATAAGGGCCGGGCGGTGTTTAACGGGCTGATCAACGTCGCGCCGCACGCGCTGAAAACCGACGGGCAGATGACCAACAACAATCTGCTGCTCGGGCGGCTGGCGGAAGTCGACACCAAACCGCAGCTGGAGATTTACGCCGATGACGTGAAATGCAGCCACGGGGCGACGGTCGGGCGCATAGACGAAGAACAGCTGTTCTATCTGCGCTCGCGCGGGATTGAACAGCAGGCGGCGCAGCAGATGATCCTCTACGCCTTCGCCGCCGAGCTTACCGAAGCTATCCGCAGCGACGCGCTCAGAGAGCAGGTGCTGGCGCGAATTGGAGAGCGTTTGCCGGGAGGCACAGCATGACATTTTCAGTAGAACGGGTTCGCGCCGATTTTCCGGTACTGAGCCGGGAGGTCAACGGCCAGCCGCTGGTCTATCTTGACAGCGCCGCCAGCGCCCAGAAACCGGAGGCGGTGATCGGCGCCGAAGCGGAATTCTATCGTCACGGCTACGCGGCGGTGCATCGTGGGATCCATACCCTCAGCGCGGAAGCCACCGCGCGGATGGAAGCGGTGCGCCAGCAGGCGGCCACTTTCCTTAACGCCGGATCGGCGGAGGAGCTGGTATTCGTGCGCGGCACCACCGAGGGCATCAACCTGGTGGCCAACAGCTGGGGAAATGCCAACGTCGGCGCCGGGGATAACATCATCATCAGCGAGATGGAGCACCACGCCAACATCGTACCGTGGCAGATGCTCTGCGCCAGGGTGGGGGCAGAGCTGCGGGTGATTCCCCTCAACCCGGACGGCACCCTGCAGCTGGACGTGGTTCCCGGGCTGTTTGACCAGCGTACCCGCCTGCTGGCGATCACCGAAGTCTCCAACGTGCTGGGCACCGAAAACCCGCTGTCGGCGCTGATTGCCCTTGCGCATCAGCATGGCGCGAAAGTACTGGTGGACGGTGCTCAGGCGGTGATGCACCACCCGGTGGACGTTCAGGCGCTGGGTTGTGATTTTTATGTCTTCTCCGCCCACAAATTGTATGGTCCGACCGGGATCGGCGTGCTCTACGCCCGGGCCGAGCTGCTGCAGACCATGGCGCCTTGGGAAGG
The DNA here is from genome assembly GCF_021869705.1 of Klebsiella sp. PCX. Lineage (NCBI taxonomy): Bacteria > Pseudomonadati > Pseudomonadota > Gammaproteobacteria > Enterobacterales > Enterobacteriaceae > Klebsiella > Klebsiella sp. PCX. The sequence goes on along the minus strand of NZ_CP091527.1, from coordinate 2,993,361 downwards.
GGGCGGGTCGATGATCGCCACCGTCAGCCTGACGGAGGGCACCACCTGGAACCAGGCGCCGTGGCGCTTTGAGGCCGGCACGCCGAATACCGGCGGGATCATTGGCCTCGGCGCGGCGCTGAGCTACGTCAGCCAACTGGGACTGACGCAGATCGCCGAATACGAGCAGACGCTCATGCGCTACGCGCTGGAGGCCCTGCGCGCGGTGCCGGACCTGATCCTCTACGGTCCGGCGCAGCGCAAAGGGGTGATTGCCTTTAACCTCGGCCAGCATCACGCCTATGACGTCGGCAGCTTCCTCGATAACTACGGGATCGCCGTGCGGACCGGGCACCACTGCGCCATGCCGTTGATGGCCCGCTATCAGGTACCGGCCATGTGTCGGGCGTCGCTGGCCATGTACAATACCACGGAAGAGGTGGACCGCCTGGTGGCCGGCCTCCAGCGGATCCACAAACTATTAGGGTAAAGGACGTGACGATGACGGCATTACCGGACAAAGATAAACTGTTGCGCAATTTTAGCCGTTGCGCCAACTGGGAAGAGAAGTATCTCTATATCATTGAGCTGGGCCAGCGGCTGGCGCCGCTGAGCGACGCGGAGCACAGCCCGCAGAATATTATTCAGGGCTGTCAAAGCCAGGTATGGATCGTGATGGCGCAGGATCCTTCCGGCGTTGTCACCCTGCGCGGCGACAGCGATGCGGCGATTGTCAAAGGGCTGATTGCGGTGGTGTTTATTCTTTATGACCGGATGACCGCCCAGGACATCGTCGAGTTCGACGTCCGCCCGTGGTTTGAAAAAATGGCTCTCACCCAGCATCTTACCCCCTCCCGCTCGCAGGGCCTCGAAGCCATGATCCGCGCGATACGCGCGAAAGCCGCAAATATTAGCTAGAATAAACAGGTAGATTTCATTCTGTTACGTCCGGCAGGGCGCTGACCCTGCCGCCGTTCAGTCTCCTGGCGTTTTATCAGCGAAAGAAGGAATCTCAGTATGAAACGCAAAACGATGATCACCTTAGCCCTTCTCAGCGCCCTTGGCGCCTCCCCGGCCGCCTGGGCCGTCGACTACCCGCTGCCTCCGGCTAACAGCCGGCTGATTGGCCAGAACCAGTACTGGACGGTTCAGGAGAGCGATCGCAACCTGCAGGCGATTGCCCGCCATTTCGATACCGCGGCGATGCTGATCCTCGAAGCCAATGATACCATTGCGCCGGTGCAGCCGAAGCCCGGGACCCAGGTGCTGATCCCTTCGCAGATGCTGCTGCCTGACGCGCCGCGGGAGGGGATTGTCGTCAACCTCGCGGAGCTGCGGCTGTACTACTTCCCGCCGGGAGAGAATCAGGTCCAGGTTTATCCCCTGGGCATCGGCCAGTTAGGACTGGAAACCCCGGAGATGACCACCCGCGTCGGGCAGAAGATCCCTAACCCGACCTGGACACCCACCGCCGGCATCCGTGCGCGCTCGCTGGAGAAAGGGGTGACGCTGCCGGCGGTGGTGCCGGCCGGGCCGAATAACCCGCTGGGTCGCTATGCGCTGCGTCTGGCCTACGGTAACGGCGAATATCTCATCCACGGGACTAACGCCCCGGACAGCGTTGGGCTGCGCGTCAGCTCGGGCTGTATGCGGATGAACGCTGATGACATCAAGGCGCTGTTCAGTCAGGTGAAAACCGGGACGCCAGTGCGGATCATCAATCAGCCGGTGAAGTTTGCCGTCGAACCGGATGGTAAACGCTACGTAGAGGTCCACAGGCCGCTGTCGCAGACGGAAGGGGAAAACACCCGGACCATCGCTTACACGCTGCCAGCGGCGTTTCACGCCTTCGCAGAGGATAAAGCGGTGGATGACCAGCAGTTGAAAAAAGCGATGTCGAGAAGGGCGGGCTATCCGGTGGTGGTATCGACGGGGGCGGGGAGCGCGGCGACGTCGCTGTCGGCGCAGAACAGTTCGTCTGATAACGGCCTGCTCACCCAGTAGCCGTCAGCGCGAGGGCAAAAAAAATGGCGCACTGAGTGCGCCATTTTTATTACCAGAACTCTTACTTACGGTAAGAGTGAGCCTGGTTGTCCAGACGCTGGTTAGCGCGAGCTGCGTCGTCTTTAGCAGCCTGAACGTCGGAACGCATTGCGTTCACGTCGTTGCTCAGCTGGTCAACTTTAGCGTTCAGAGTCTGAACGTCAGAAGACAGCTGATCGATTTTAGCATTGCTGGAGCAACCAGCCAGCAGAGTAGAACCCAGGATTACCGCGCCCAGTACCAGTTTAGTACGATTCATTATTAATACCCTCTAGATTGAGTTAATCTCCATGTAGCGTTACAAGTATTACACAAACTTTTTTGGGATGAGAATATTTTTTTTACCTGAACGCACTTATTTTTGATCGTTCGCTCAAAGAAGCATCGAATTGGTCAAAATCGCTGAAAAAGGCGAGTGAAAACAGCGCGCTTCCATCGGATTCATCTTAGATAATCTCTTATTAAATAGTAAATTCCGATTTGCATTTTTAATAGGAAGAGCTAGCCGGTGAATAAAAAAAAAGCGCCCCGAGAGGCGCTTTATTAAAAAAAACCAATTAACCTGTAAATTATTACAGCACGTGCACGGAAGCGGTATTAGTGGTGCCGCTCGGGACTAATGCGCCAGAGACCATCACCACCACGTCGCCTTTGCGCGCGAGGCCGCTCTTCAGCGCCAGATCTTTGCCCAGGTGATAGAAGTCATCAGTAGAGGCAATCTCTGTCACCAGCTGCGGCACAACGCCTTTGCTCAGCACCAGCTGGCGAGCGGTGGTTTCGTTGGTGGTCAGCGCCAGGATGGTGGCATCCGGGAAATATTTGCGCACAGCGCGTGCGGATTTACCGCCCTGGGTGGCGACGACGATCAGCGGCGCTTCCAGTTTCTCAGCGGTTTCTACCGCGCCGCGGCACACCGCTTCGGTGATGCGCAGTTTACGGTTGTCGTTGTTGAAATCCAGACGGCTGGTCATGACGCGGTCGGTACGTTCGCAGATAGTCGCCATGATGGTGACCGCTTCCAGCGGGTATTTACCTTTCGCGGATTCGCCGGACAGCATCACCGCATCGGTGCCGTCGAGGATGGCGTTGGCCACGTCGCCGGCTTCAGCGCGGGTCGGACGCGGGTTCTTGATCATGGAGTCAAGCATCTGGGTGGCGGTGATAACCACTTTGCGCGCGCGGATACATTTTTCGATGATCATTTTCTGCGCGAAGATAACTTCTTCAACCGGGATCTCAACGCCCATGTCGCCACGAGCAACCATGATGCCGTCAGAGGCTTCGAGGATTTCGTCGAAGTTGTTCAGGCCTTCCTGGTTTTCGATTTTGGAGATGATCTGGATATTTTCGCCACCGTGGGCTTTCAGGTGCTCACGGATCTCGACGACGTCGGAACGCTTACGGATGAAGGAGGCCGCGACGAAGTCCACGCCCTGTTCGCAACCGAAGATCAGATCCTGTTTGTCTTTTTCCGCCAGCGCCGGCAGGGCGATGGAGACGCCCGGCAGGTTCACGCCTTTGTTCTCGCCAAGGTCGCCGTTGTTCAGCACTTTACAGATAACTTTGTTGCCTTCGATCGCGGTCACTTCCATGCCGATCAGGCCATCGTCCACCAGAACGGTGTTGCCGACGCTCAGGTCAGAGGTGAAGCCTTCATAGGTTACCGCTACGATTTCGCTGTTGCCGATAACGGATTTATCGGTGGTGAAGGTGAAAGTCTGGCCCGCTTTCAGGGAGACGTCGTTGCCGCCTTCCAGCTTGATGGTACGAATTTCCGGTCCTTTGGTGTCCAGCAGAATAGCGGCTTTCTTACCGGTTTTGCTCATCACATTGCGCAGGTTCTGGATGCGCTGACCGTGTTCCGCATAGTCACCGTGAGAGAAGTTCAGACGCATCACGTTCATGCCGGCTTCCAGCATTTTGGTCAGCATCTCTTCAGATTCGGTTTTCGGACCGATGGTGCAAACAATTTTGGTCTTTTTCATGACAGTTTTAGTCTTTAAGTTGTGAAGGATATGGAATTCTCGCTCCGCGGGCGCACTGCCGGGGAGCCAAACCTGTATTACGAAAGTTGCTAAGCCACGCCCTAAGGATAGGTGACAACCCTGAAGCGTGCAGAAGAATGTGTGCTGGCGGTTCAGCCCATGAAATGTGGCAAGGTGTTATGCGTTTTATCATGCAGTCCAATGCGCTGAAACCATTCAAGAAAGAATCGAAGCGCATTATACGCTGCCGAAATCAAAAAGGAAAATAAAAACCTCGTTTCAAATTATGGACAAAACGCGTAACAAAACCGGCACGTTATGCATAAAACTACGCAACACAATATTTCATCAGGCGGCATGAAAAGGGGCGTAAGAAAGGGATTTTACTGACATCATGAGGCGCTAAAATACCCCATTGAGCCGTTAACGGTGGGATGATTTGCGTTGTCGGAAAAATCTATCAATAATGATTTGATTGATAATGAGAAAATGCGAGCCAGACTCAATGGGAAATAAAGCGAAAGACGACGAGCTGTACCAGGAAATGTGCCGCGTGGTGGGCAAAGTGGTGCTGGAGATGCGTGACCTTGGTCAGGAGCCGAAACACATTGTCATCGCCGGCGTGTTGCGCACCTCGCTGGCGAACAGCAAAATCCAGCGTTCACCGCTCACCGAGGAGGCGATGGCGAAGGTCATTCACGCCCTCTCCGGACACTGACGCCTTTCGCCGGCGGGTCAGGAAATCACAAAGCGGACCACCGCCCGGACGGCAATGTCGCAGTGGTGGGCCACCATCGCTTCATCGTCAATGGCGGGCAGCGGATCGTCAAGGTACAGACTGCTGAAGGTGTAGAAATTCGACACCTGATAAAAGCTGAAGCTGCTGATCAACCGGTGGACATCGCGCGCTTCCAGCCCCGCCTGAAAGACGCCCTGCTGTTGGCCGCGTTGCAAAATGTCTTCCAGAATCGACAGGGCGGTTCGATTCAGCGGCTTCAGATCCCCTGAGGTCTTCAGCCACTTGCCGCGCTGCATGTTCTCCATGCAAATCACCCGCATATAGTCCGCATGGGTGGCGTGATAGCGCACGCTCCAGCGCACCAGCCGCACCAGCGCCTCTACCGGCGGCACATTCTCCAGCCCCAACTGCTGCTCGGTTTCGCGGATCCGCGCATACACATGCTGCAGCACCTCCTGATAGAGCTGCTCTTTGCTTTTGAAGTAGTAGACCACCATGCGCTTGGTGGTCTGCGCCTCGGTGGCGATCTGCTCCATGCGGGCGCCTGATAGCCCGTGTTCGGCAAAGACGGCGATAGCGGCGCTGAAGATCCGCTCCTTCAGAGATTGTGCTTCATCATGAGCAACGACGGTCATGGCAACTCCTTTTTCTTGGGTGACAAAAAATACACATAATGATCACAATTTAGCAACCTGGTATGGCGCAAATGAACCAAATGATACATATTCAAGACTCACGTCAGCTATTGACCCGAGGACCTTATGCTGCGCTCTATCGCCACCGTTTCGATTTCCGGCACCCTGCCAGAGAAGCTGCACGCTATTGCGGCGGCGGGCTATCAGGGTGTGGAAATTTTCGAGAACGATCTGCTCTATTATACGGGGACGCCGGCGGAAATCCGCCAGCTGGCCGCCGATTTAGGATTAAAAATCACGCTTTTTCAACCCTTTCGCGATTTTGAAGGCGCCAGCCGGGCGCAGTTTTCGGCCAATATGACCCGTGCCAGACGCAAATTTGCGCTGATGCGCGAGCTGGGCTGCGACACGCTGCTGTTGTGCAGCAATGTGCAGCCGGACTGCTCGGCGGATAGCGAACTGCAGGTGGCGGACCTGCGGGCGCTAGCCACGCTGGCGGAAGAGGAGGGGATCGTAATCGGCTATGAGGCGCTGGCCTGGGGAACCCATGTGAACCGCTGGCAGCAGGCCTGGGAGCGGGTGCAGCAGGTGGACAGCCCGGCGCTGGGCCTGGTGCTCGACAGCTTCCATATCCTGGCCCGGGGCGACACCCTCGACGCACTGCCATCGGTGCCGGTGGAGAAAATCACCTTCGTACAGCTCGCCGATGCGCCGTATATGAAAATGGATCTCCTGGAGTGGAGTCGCCATTTTCGCTGCTTCCCCGGGCAGGGGGAGCTGCCGCTGGAGGCGTTTGCCGAGCAGATCACCCGCTGCGGCTATCGCGGCCCCTGGTCGCTGGAGATCTTTAATGACGGTTTTCGCGCCTCGCCAAACGGCGCGACGGCCAAAGATGGTTATCGTTCGCTGCTGTGGCTGGAGGAGCAGACTCGTCGCCGGCTCCCGGCGTGCGATGCCGATCTGTTTTCACCGCCGCCGTTACCGAACTATCACGGGCTGGAGTTTATTGAATTCGCCGCCAGCGTCGCCGAGGCGCAGCGCCTGGGGCAGCATCTGCAGGCTTTGGGTTTTCAGCACGAGGGAAGCCACCGCTCCAAACAGGTCACGCTGTGGCGCAACGGCGGGGCGCGGATCGTGATTAACCATCAGCCCCATAGCTGGGCCGATCACTTTTATCAACGCCATGGGGTATCGCTCTGTGCGATGGCGCTGCGGGTCGACAGCAGTGCGCCGATTGTCGCTCGCGCCCGCGCGCTGGGGTATGCCACCTGGCAGGGCGACGCCGGGCCGAACGAGACGCCGATCCCGGCGATCTGCGCCCCTGACGGCAGCCTGGTCTATCTGATCGACGCCGGAGAGGCGATCTACGAGCGCGATTTTCTCCTGCGCGACGGTTTGACGGTGCGCGAAGATTACCTCGGTATCGACCATCTGGCGCTGGGCATGGAGGCAGACAGCCGCGACAACTGGGTGATGTTCTTCCGCACGGTGTTTGGCTTTACCCTTGAACATGAGCAGACGCTGCCGGACCCCTATGGACTGGTGCGCAGTCTGGCGGTGCGCAGCCCGCAGGGCGATATCCGCCTGGCGCTGAATATCTCCCAGAGCCGGGCGACGCAGATCGCCCGATCGGTCGCCTGCTACCAGGGGGCGGGGCTGCAGCATGCCGCCTTTGCCTGCCGCGATCTGCCGGCCACCTGCGACCAGCTCGCCGCGGTTGCCGGCCATGCGCTGCCGATCCCGGCCAATTACTATGACGACCTGCTGGCGCGTTTTGGCGGCGAGTTGGACGTCGGGCAGCTCCAGCGGCGGCAGCTTCTCTACGACCGCGATCCGCAGGGCGGGGCGTTCCTGCACCTGTATACCCGGCCCTTCACCGCCGGGCGCTTCTTCTTTGAATTAACCGAACGACGGGCAGGCTACGCGCTCTATGGCGCGGCGAATGCGGCCGTCCGCCTGGCGGCGATGCAGTATTGTTAGCCTGAATCAAATGGTTCATTATGCCTGAAACACAATAACAACACCCTCTGTACCCGAGACAGGAACTGACTATGAGCTCATATAGCCCTAACCCGACGGCTGCCGCCCAGCCGGCCGTCACCGTGCGCCGCTCCCGGCGGCGCATCGGCATTCTTGCGCTGCTGGCCATCGGCACCATGATCAACTACCTCGACCGCACCGTGCTGGGGATCGCCGCCCCAAAGCTCACCGCTGAGCTGGGGATCGATCCAGCGATCATGGGGATACTTTTCTCCGCTTTCGCCTGGACCTACGCCCTGGCGCAAATCCCCGGCGGGCTGTTTCTTGACCGCTTTGGCAACAAAGTCACCTATTTTCTGTCGCTGACCCTGTGGTCGCTCTTTACCCTGTTCCACGGCATGGCGGTGGGGCTGAAAACGCTGCTGCTGTGCCGTTTCGGGCTTGGCGTCAGCGAAGCGCCGTGCTTTCCGGTCAATAGCCGGGTGGTCAGCGCCTGGTTCCCGCAGCAGGAGCGCGCGAAGGCCACGGCGGTGTACACCGTGGGGGAGTATCTTGGGCTGGCCTGCTTTGCCCCGCTGCTGTTCTGGATCATGGATGGCTTCGGCTGGCGGGTGCTGTTCGTCAGCGTCGGCGCGGTTGGCATTCTGTTTGCCCTGGTGTGGTGGCACTGCTACCGCGAACCGCATGAAGATCCTCGTCTCAGCCAGCAGGAGCGTGAGCATATCGAAAACGGCGGCGGCCTGAGCGCCCCGACGGACCAGCAGGTGGCGTTCAGCTGGCCGCTGGTCCGCCAGCTGCTGAGCAAACGCCAGATCATCGGCGCCAGCATCGGTCAGTTTGCCGGCAATACCGTGCTGGTGTTCTTTCTCACCTGGTTCCCGACCTGGCTGGCCACCGAACGCCATATGCCGTGGCTGAAGGTTGGTTTCTTTTCCATCCTGCCGTTTGTCGCCGCCGCCGGTGGGGTGATGTTTGGCGGCTGGATCTCCGACAAGCTGCTCAAAGCCACCGGGTCGGCCAACCTGGGGCGTAAGCTGCCGATCGTCGCTGGCCTGCTGATGGCCAGCTGTATCATCTCCGCCAACTGGCTGCAGAGTGACCTGGCGGTGATCCTGGTGATGTCGTTTGCCTTTTTTGGCCAGGGGATGGTGGGCCTCGGCTGGACGCTGATCTCCGACATCGCCCCGAAGGGGCTGGGCGGACTTACCGGTGGCCTGTTCAACTTTTGCGCCAACCTCGCGGGGATCCTCACCCCGCTGGTGATCGGCTTTATCGTCGCCGGGTTCGGCAATTTCTTCTACGCGTTGATCTACATCGGCGGCGCCGCGCTGCTGGGTGTGGTGGCCTATCTGTTTATCCTCGGCGACGTCAAACGTATCGAGTTATCGCAGTAAACAAAGGAGCAAGGCATGGTGATTAGTGGGAATACGCGGCTGATAGCGCATCTTGGCTATCCGACCGCCAGTTTTAAGGCGCCGATGATCTACAACCCGTGGTTTGTCGACCAGCAGGTGGACGTGAAGGTGGTGCCGATGGGGGTCAAACCGGAGGACTATGCCGCGTTTATTCCGCCGCTGTTTACGATGACCAATATCATCGGCGCGCTGGTGACGATGCCACATAAAATCGCCACCTGCGAGCTGGTGCAGCGCCTGAGCCCGACGGCGGCTATCGCCGGCGCCTGTAACGCCATCCGTCGCGAGGCGGACGGCAGCCTCTCCGGGGACATGTTCGATGGTGACGGCTTTGTGCTGGGCCTGCGCCGCAAAGGATTTCATCCTGAGGGGACGCGGGCGCTGGTGGTCGGCAACGGCGGAGTGGGGTCGGCTATCGCCGCCTCTCTCGCGGCGGCAGGGGTTAGCGCTCTGACCCTGTACGATACCCGACCGGAGGTGGCGCACGCTCTCGCCGGACGGCTGCATCAGCACTATCCGCAGCTCGATATCACCCTGATGCAGCGCGATCCGGCCGGACACGAGCTGGTGGTTAACGCCACGCCGCTGGGGATGAAGGTCAGCGATCCGCTGCCGCTGGACGTGGACCGTCTGGCGCCTGGCACCTGGGTGGGGGAGGTGGTGATGACCCAGGAGTATACCCCGCTGCTGAGGGCCGCCCAGGCGCGACAGTGCCCCATCCAGCGCGGGACCGACATGCTGTTTGAAATGATCCCCGCCTATCTGCGCTTTTTCGACCTGCCGGTAGCCACCCCTGAACAGCTCCGGGCGCTGGCGGAAATTCGCTACTGACGTGGCGGCAAACCGGGTAATATAGCGCTATATTATCCGGTTTATAGCGACGATCTATAATGTCCACTCCTCTCACGCTGCTGGCGGCGGGAAGCCTGAAAAGCGCTTTTCTGCCGCTGGTGGCGTACTTTCAGCAGCAGACTGGCCTGGCGGTCGATGCGCAGTTTGGCCCTGCCGGCCTGCTGCGCGAGCGGATCGAGGCCGGGACCCCGTGCGCGGTTTTTGCTTCCGCCAACGCGGCGCACCCGCAGGCGCTGCTCCAGGCGGGTCTGGCGCAGGAATGCCAGGGATTTGCCGGCAACCAGTTGATGCTGACCGCCAGGCGGTCGCCGGACAACGATGGCCTGGACTGGCTGGCGCTGCTCAGCACGCCCCGCCTGCGGCTGGCAACCTCCACGCCGGGCTGCGATCCGTCAGGAGATTATACCTGGCAGCTGTTCGCCCGAATTGAGGCGCGCTATCCAGGGTTGGGCAACGCGATGGCCGGGCGGGCGCAGCCGCTGGTCGGCGGCAGAGACTCACTGAGCGTGCCGCCGGGAGAGATAGCCGGCGCGTGGCTCATTCGCCAGAATCTGGCGGATCTGTTTATCGGCTACGCGCACTATGCCCCCGCGCTGGCCGCCTGCGACGATCTGCGTACCCTGACCATCCCGGCAGCGTGGAATATTCGCTGCGATTACCAGTTGGCGCGCCTCAGTGCCGATCCCGCCGCGCTGGCCCTATATCGCTTTATCCTCGGCGACGTTGGCCAGGGGTATCTCCGGCAGGCGGGTTTTATGCCGTTCAGCGACGCAGAGTAAACCCCGGCGCCAGCAGAGGGGACGCGGACGCGGGATGGTAGATCAGACGTACTGGCAGGCCGTATGCTTGCCGGAGGTGCGTTTCGCTGAGCACTTCGGCAGTCTCGCCCGCCAGCCACTGGCCCTCCGGCAGAAGCAGCAGCGTATGGCTGGCCACCTGTAGCGCATGATTCGGATCATGGGTGGTGAACAGGACGGTGCGCGCCTGGCGGTGAGCGAGGTCGTCGATCAGCTGGAGCACCACCTGCTGGTTACCGAGATCCAACGCCGAGCAGGGCTCATCCAGCAGGATATTCTGACTGGCGCTGACCAGCGCGCGGGCAATCAGCACCAGCTGCTGCTGGCCGCCGGAGAGCGCGTCGAAGTCATCCCCGGCCAGGGCGGCAATCCCCAGCTGCGCCAGCGCCTGCTCAACCCGCCGGGCATCCTCCTCGTCCGGCTGGGCAAAGAGATCCACGTGCCGGGCGCGGCCCATCAGCACCACATCGCTCACTCGCCAGCGGAAAGCGGGACGAAACGACTGCGGAACCAGGGCGACGCCGCCCTCGCACTGCGCCCGGCCGCTCAGCGGTGGCAGCACGCCGGTCAGGGTATCCAGCAGAGTACTTTTTCCCCGGCCATTGGCGCCCAGCACCGCCCAGATCTCGCCGGGACGGCAGGCCAGCGTGAGCGGGGCGAAGAGCGGCTGACGGTGGCCGTAACGTAGCGCTTCCAGCGACAATGAGCGGTTCATTGGAGCGTATTCCGGCGTCGGGATTGCACCAGCAACAAGGTAAACAGCGGCGCGCCGAGCAGGGCTGTGATGATCCCGATCGGGATCTCCGCCTGCGTCAGCGTGCGCGCCATATCGTCCACCACCAGCATCAGGGCGGCGCCGAGCCAGAAGGCGGCGGGCAGCAGGCGACGATGGTCGGCGCCCACCAGCAGACGGGCGAGGTGCGGGACCACCAGTCCCATCCAGGCGATGCTGCCGCTGACCGCCACTTGCGCTGCCACCAGCACCGCGCAGCAGACCAGCACGGCGCGACGCAGCGCGGCCACCGGAACGCCAAGACTGCGGGCATCGCGCTCCTCCAGCGCCAACAGATTGATTCGCCAGCGCAGCTTCCACAACACCCCGGCGGCCACCGCCATGGGCAGGATCATGAGCAGTACCTTATGCCAGCTGGCGGTTGCGAAGCTGCCGAGCAGCCAGAAGACAATGTTCGGTAACGTCTCTTCGCTGTCGGCGAGGTACTGCATCAGGCTGACCAGCGCGGCGAAGAAGCCGCTGAGGATGATCCCGGACAGAATCAGCCCCAGCGTGCTGTCCCGCCCCTGCAGGGCGGCGAGGGCGTAAATCAGCCCCAGCGCGACGAGGCCAAAGAAAAAGGTCGAGGCCATCATCAGCAGGCCGCCGACGCCCAACAGGATCGCCAGCGTGCCGCCGAAGGCGGAGCCAGAGGTCACTCCGATGATGTGCGGGTCGACCAGCGGGTTCTGGAACACGCCCTGTAAGGTAGCGCCGCACAGCCCCAGCGCGCCCCCGGCCAGCAAAGCTATGACCACGCGCGGCAGGCGAACCGACCAGACGATCTGTCCGATCACCCCTTCGCCTGGTGGGAGATGGATCAGGGTGTGGCCAACGGCGCTCAGGCTTAACGGGAACTGGCCGAAACAGAGAGAGGCGACTGCGATCGCCAGCGTCGCCAGCGCCAGGCTGCCCTGCAACAGCCAGGGACGGTGGTTAGCGGGCATCTGGCGTCCACGCTACGCGGTAAAAGCGTTGATAGTAATCCCTGGCTTTACTGTCCACATCGATGTTCTGGTAACGCGAAGGGTAGAGTTTTTTCGCCATCCACAGCTCGCCCAGCGCCAGGGCCTCCGGCATCGGGTAACCCCAGGCTTTGGCGTACTCCGGCATCAGCCACACGCGGTGATGTTTCACCGCATCGATCGCCTGCCACTGCGGGTCGTTCTCTATCTGTTTGACCACCTGCGGATAACGGTCCTGGACGAAGATCACCTGCGGGTTCCACGCCAGCACCTGCTCCAGCGACACCTGACGGGCGCCTGTTACGCTGGCGGCCGCCACGTTCAGCGCCCCGGCGTGCGCCATCATCAGACCGGTGTATTTGCCGGCGCCGTAGGTATTCAGATCGGGGTTGGCCATATACACCCGCACCCGCTGGTTCTGGGGAATATCGGCCACCGGCGCATTGGCTTGCTTACGCGCCTCAAAGGTGTAGTGAATCAGCGCCTCGGCCTCGGGCTGGCGTTCGACGACCTCGCCGATAAGGCGGATCCCCTCTACCAGTCCGGCGTTATAGGCCTGCTCCTCGTCAGCCATGGTGGGGTTCATTTTACTTTTTTCCCCAGCGGCATCCTGGCGCAGCGAAATGGCCACCACCGGGATCCCGGCCTGTTGGATCTGCGCGATCATCGCCGGCGGCGCATAGTTGGCGACGAAAACCACCTGCGGACGCAGCGCCAGCAGGCTTTCAATATTGACCTGAGTGAGATCGCCCGGGGTCGCCAGTTGCCCGATCTCGGGCATAAAGCGGGCGAACTGCGGCCCGAGCTGTTTCTTCCAGCTGCTTAAGACGCCGACGATATCCTCAGCGGCATGCAGTTGCACCAGCAGGTTGAGCGTCTGATGCTGCAGAACCACGACGCGGGTGACGTGGTTGGGGAGGGTGACCTGGCGACCCAGCTGGTCGGTGACAGTGCGGTCGGCGAAGGCCTGACCGGTGAACAGGCTGGCGCTGAGCAGCGTCAGGCCCAGCAGTAAGGGGTGTTTTGGCATGATTTGGCCCGAATGGCGTGAAAAATTCGTTGTGTATTAAATTATATAACGACGCCGGGCGCAATGGTTGATCGCGTTTACCCTCACTACGATCAAGGCATTTCGTACCACACTTCTTGATCCTCCATGCGCGCCTCTATCTGGCCCGCCACCCTCTGCAGCGTAGAGAGATGCTTTTGCGCCGCCTGCTCAATGGTCATGGCGCTGGCGATATAGACCAGGTTGAGGCAGCCGATGACCCGCTGCTGGCTGCAGACCGGCACGGCGATAGAGGCGATTTTCTCCTCCTGCCGCCAGCCGCGGTAGTTTTCTCCATAGCCGTTCTGGCGGGTGCGGGCGAGGATTGCCGCCAGCCGTTCCGGTTCGCGGGCCAGCTGATACTCCGCCTCCGGACGGGCGGCCAGCATGCTGAGAATGGCGTCGCGCTCCGCGTCGGGAGCAAAGGCCAGCCACGTCAGACCGGAGGCGGTGAGCAGCAGCGGCAGTCGCCGTCCGACCATCGCCCGGTGAAACGACAGCCGACTGAAACGGTGGGTGGTTTCGCGCACCACCATGGCGTCGACGTCGAGGGTGGTGATGTCCGTCGGCCACTGTACTTCGCGCAGCAGCTCGCCGAGCAGCGGCGTGGCGAGGGCAGAAATCCAATGTTCGTCACGAAATCCGTCGCTCAGCTGGCGGACGTTAATGGTCAGACGAAAGCTGTCATCGGAGCGGCTGCGGCGGACAAAACCCTCCTCCTGTAGCGTCTCCAGCAGCCGGCGCACGGTGGTGCGATGCAGGCCGCTAAACTCCGCCAGCAGGCCCGGCGTCGCGCCGCCGTCGAATTTATTTAACAATTTTAATAACAATAAACCCCGGCTTAATCCGCGCACCGTTTTGTACGCTGTGGACCCATCGTCATGCATCAAACCCTCCTGAAAACGCTTTATAAACAGCGCTGTGCACCTGGTGCACATTCGATAATGTTTTGATTGTAGCCGAAAACCCCCGCCCTATACTCAGCCCATTATAAAAATACGTTTACACATGATTAACAAATGGCCTGCCGGTCTGGCCGTTTCCGAGTCGTGAGGTCGCTGAGAATGACAACATCTACACCCGATATTCAACCCGCCGTGCAGCATACCGCCCAGGTCGCCATCGCCGGCGCCGGTCCGGTAGGCCTGATGATGGCCAACTACCTTGGCCAGATGGGCATCAGCGTGCTGCTGGTGGAAAAGCTCGACAAACTGATCGATTACCCGCGGGCCATCGGTATTGACGATGAATCGCTGCGGGCGATGCAGGCGGTGGGGCTGGTGGATGACGTGCTGCCGCACACCACGCCGTGGCACGCCATGCGCTTTCTGACCCCGAAGGGCCGCTGCTTTGCCGACATCCAGCCGATGACCGATGAGTTTGGCTGGTCGCGGCGCAACGCCTTTATCCAGCCGCAGGTGGATGCGGTGATGTATCACGGCCTGCAGCGTTTCCCACAGGTCCGTTGCCTCTTCTCCCGCGAGGTGGAAGCCTTTAGTCAGAACAGTGACAGTGTCACGTTAAATATCAAAGGGCCGGACGGCGAGCGGGAGACGGTGCGCGCGGACTGGCTGGTGGCCTGCGACGGCGGCGCCAGCTTTATTCGCCGTACGCTGAACGTCCCCTTTGAAGGCAAGACCGCGCCGAATCAGTGGATCGTCATCGATATTGCCAACGACCCGCTGGCCACCCCGCACGTCTATCTGTGCTGCGACCCGGTGCGGCCCTATGTTTCCGCTGCGCTGCCACACGGCGTGCGCCGCTTTGAATTTATGGTGATGCCCGGGGAAACCGAAGCCCAGCTCAGCGAGCCGCACAATATGCGCCGCCTGCTGAGCAAAGTGCTACCGGACCCGGATCGCGTCGAACTGATCCGCCAGCGGGTCTACACCCATAACGCGCGCCTTGCCGAGCGCTTTCGCATTGACCGGGTGCTGCTGGCCGGCGACGCCGCGCACATCATGCCGGTCTGGCAGGGCCAGGGATACAACAGTGGCATGCGCGACGCCTTCAACCTGGCGTGGAAGCTGGCGCTGGTGGTCAACGGCAAAGCGGGAGAGGCGCTGCTTGACAGCTACCAGCAGGAGCGTCGCGACCACGCGAAGGCGATGATTGACCTGTCGGTGACCGCCGGCCACGTGCTGGCGCCGCCGAAGCGCTGGCAGGGGGCCGTGCGCGATGGCCTCTCGTGGCTGCTGAACTACCTGCCGCCGGTGAAACGTTACTTCCTCGAAATGCGCTTTAAGCCGATGCCGCAGTATCGCGAGGGGGCGCTGCTGACCGATGGCGCAGATAAATCCTCGCCGGTGGGCAAAATGTTTATTCAACCGCAGGTGACGCTGGAGAATGGCGAGAGCCTCCTGCTCGACGAGGTTATCGGGGCGAATTTCGCCATTATCGGCTGGGGCTGCAACCCGCAGTGGGGGCTCGACGCCGGGCAGATCGCCCGCTGGCGCGCGATAGGGGTGCGCTTTATTCAGGTGGTGCCGGAGGTGCAGATCCACCGCGAGCAGGATAACGCTCCGGGCACGCTGCGGGTAGGGGATAAACAAAACCGACTGAAGAGCTGGTTTGCGCACCATCACACCGCCATCGCCGTGGTCAGGCCGGACCGCTTTGTCGCCGCCCTCGCTATCCCGCAAACCCTCGGCGCGCAGCTGACCGCCCTGGCGGAAAAAATGACCCTCGCAGCCGGGGATACCGCCCACGCTGAAGAGAAGGTGGCCTGATATGCATGCCTATCTGCACTGTCTGTCGCACACCCCGCTGGTGGGATTCGTTGACCCGGAGCAGGCGGTCCTTGATGAGGTCAACGGGGTGATTGCCGACGCCCGGCGGCGGATCGCTGAATTCGATCCCGAACTGGTGGTGCTCTTCGCCCCCGATCACTACAACGGTTTTTTCTATGACGTGATGCCGCCGTTCTGCCTCGGCGTCGGCGCCACCGCCATCGGCGACTTCGCCAGCGCCGCCGGCGACCTGCCGGTGCCCACCGAGCTGGCAGAAGCCTGCGCTCACGCCGTGCTCAACAGCGGTATCGACCTGGCGGTGTCGTACAACATGCAGGTGGACCATGGCTTCGCCCAGCCGCTGGAGTTTTTGCTGGGTGGGCTGGATCGCCTGCCGGTGCTGCCGGTGTTTATTAACGGCGTCGCCGCGCCGCTACCGGGTTTTCAACGCACCCGGCAGCTTGGCGAGGCGATGGGCCGCTTCCTCAACACCCTCAATAAGCGGGTGCTGATCCTCGGCTCTGGCGGGCTGTCGCACCAGCCGCCTGTGCCGGAGCTGGCGAAGGCCGACGCCCATCTGCGCCACCGCCTGCTCGGCAGCGGCAAACAGCTGCCGCCGGACGAACGCGAGCTGCGCCAGCAGCGGGTGATCAGCGCCGCCCGCCGGTTTACCGAGGACCCGCGCTCGCTCCATCCCCTTAATCCGGTGTGGGACAACCGCTTTATGAGCCTGCTGGAGCAGGGGCGGCTGAGCGAACTGGACGCGATCGGCAACGACGAGCTGTCGGCGATGGCCGGCAAATCGACGCACGAAATTAAGACCTGGGTGGCCGCTTTTGCCGCGCTATCCGCTTTTGGCCGCTGGCGTAGCGAAGGCCGCTATTACCGGCCGATCCCCGAGTGGATCGCCGGATTCGGCTCGCTGAGCGCCACCACCGAGATTTGATTAACCGGGAGACTAACATGAGCTATCAACCGCAAACCGAAGCCGCCACCAGCCGATTCCTCAACGTCGACGAAGGGGGCCGCACGCTGCGTATCCATATCAATGACTGCGGCGACGGGAAAGAGACCGTGGTGATGCTCCACGGCTCCGGGCCGGGGGCTACCGGCTGGGCCAACTTCAGCCGCAATATTGACCCGCTGGTCGAGGCGGGCTATCGCGTGCTGCTCCTCGACTGTCCGGGGTGGGGGAAGAGCGATTCGATCATCAACAGCGGCTCGCGTTCGGATCTCAACGCCCGCATTTTGAAAAGCGTGGTCGATCAGCTGGGGATCGATAAAGTCCATCTGCTGGGCAACTCGATGGGCGGCCACAGCGCAGTGGCCTTCACCCTGAGCTGGCCGGAGCGGGTGGCTAAGCTGGTGCTGATGGGCGGGGGGACCGGCGGCATGAGCCTGTTCACGCCGATGCCGACGGAGGGCATCAAGCTGCTGAACGCCCTGTACCGCGAGCCGACCATTGAAAACCTGAAGAAGATGATGAGCATTTTCGTCTTTGACACCCGCGACCTCACTGACGCGCTGTTCGAGGCGCGGCTGAACAATATGCTGTCGCGCCGCGACCATCTGGACAACTTCGTCAAGAGCCTCGAAGCCAACCCGAAGCAGTTCCCTGACTTTGGCCCGCGGCTCGGCGAGATCGCTGCGCCAACTCTGATCGTCTGGGGACGCAACGACCGCTTCGTGCCGATGGACGCCGGGCTGCGCCTGCTCGCCGGGATCGCCGGCTCTGAGCTGCATATTTACCGCGACTGCGGCCACTGGGCGCAGTGGGAACATGCCGACAGTTTTAATCAGCTGGTGCTCAATTTCCTCGCACGGGCCTAAGGAGTGATGATGACTTTTTCTCTTGACGCGCTGGCGCAGCAGCTGCGCGACGCCGAACGGACCGGCCAGGCGATCGCCCCGCTGCGCGATATCCTCGGCGTCGACAACGCCGACGCCGCCTACGCCATCCAGCGCCTGAACGTTCAGCACCACGTGGCCCATGGCCGGCGGGTAGTGGGCCGCAAGGTGGGCCTGACCCATCCCAAAGTGCAGCAGCAGCTGGGGGTCAACCAGCCGGATTTCGGCACCCTGTTTGCCGACATGTGCTACGGCGACAACGCCGACGTGCCGTTTGGCCGCGTGCTGCAGCCGAAGGTGGAGGCCGAGATCGCCCTGGTGCTGAAACATGATTTGCCCCATGCCGATACCACTTTTGATGAACTGTATCACGCCATCGAATGGGTGCTGCCGGCGCTGGAGGTGGTGGGCAGCCGCATTCGCGACTGGTCAATCGGCTTTGTCGACACTGTCGCCGATAACGCCTCCTGCGGCCTGTACGTCATCGGCGGCCCGGCGCAGCGCCCGGCGGGGCTGGATCTGAAGCAGTGCGCCATGCGGATGACCCGCAACCAGGAGCTGGTCTCCAGCGGCCGGGGCAGCGAGTGCCTGGGGCATCCGCTGAACGCCGCGGTCTGGCTGGCGCGCAAGATGGCCAGCCTCGGCGAACCGTTGCGGGCGGGGGATATCGTGCTCACCGGGGCGCTAGGCCCAATGGTGGCGATTAACGAGGGGGACAGCTTTGTCGCCCATATTGAAGGTATTGGCTCAGTCGCGGCACGCTTCGTCGCCGCCGGAGAAGGACATCGTGATGCGTAAACGTAAAGTCGCCATTATCGGCTCCGGAAATATCGGCACCGATTTAATGATTAAAATTCTGCGCCACGGCCAGCATCTTGAAATGGCGGTGATGGTCGGCATCGACCCGCAGTCGGATGGTCTGGCCCGCGCCCGGCGCATGGGGGTAGCGACCACCCACGAAGGGGTGGGCGGCCTGATGCAGATGGCGGAGTTTGCCGATATCGACTTCGTCTTCGACGCCACCAGCGCCGGGGAGCACGTCAAAAACGATGCCGCGCTGCGCGAAGCGAAGCCGGGGATCCGCGTCATCGACCTGACGCCGGCGGCGATTGGCCCATACTGCGTGCCGGTCGTCAACCTCGCGGCCAACCTCCACCAGGGCAACGTCAATATGGTGACCTGCGGCGGCCAGGCGACCATCCCGATGGTCGCCGCGGTTTCGCGGGTGGCGAAAGTGCATTATGCAGAGATCGTGGCCTCCATCGCCAGTCAATCCGCCGGGCCGGGCACGCGGGCCAATATTGACGAATTCACCGAAACCACCTCGCAGGCGATTGAAAAAGTCGGCGGCGCGGGCAAGGGCAAGGCGATTATCGTGCTGAACCCGGCGGAGCCGCCGCTGATGATGCGCGATACCGTGTATGTGCTGAGCGAGATGGCGTCCCAGGAGGCGATTGCCGCCTCGATCGCCGAGATGGCGGCGGCGGTGCAGGCTTACGTGCCTGGCTACCGGCTGAAGCAGCAGGTGCAGTTTGAGGTTATCCCCGAGGATAATCCGGTCAACCTGCCCGGCGTGGGCCGTTTTTCCGGCCTGAAAACCGCGGTTTACCTCGAAGTGGAAGGGGCGGCGCACTATCTGCCGGCGTACGCCGGCAACCTCGATATTATGACCTCGGCGGCGCTGGCGACGGCGGAGCAAATGGCCGTGGCAATGAACAGCGCGGCGGGAGCGACAGCATGAACGGTAAAAAACTCTACATTTCGGATGTGACGCTGCGCGATGGTATGCACGCTATTCGTCACCAGTATTCCCTGGCGCAGGTGCAGCAGATTGCCGGCGCGCTGGATAAGGCGGGGGTGGACTCCATCGAAGTGGCCCACGGCGATGGGCTGCAGGGATCCAGCTTCAACTACGGCTTTGGCGCCCACAGTGATATCGCCTGGATTGAAGCGGCGGCGGCGGTGGTCAGCAAGGCGAAAATCGCCACCTTGCTGCTGCCGGGCATCGGCACGCTGCACGACCTGAAAGCCGCGTATCAGGCCGGGGCGCGGGTGGTGCGGGTCGCCACCCACTGCAGCGAAGCGGACGTCGCGGCGCAGCATATTGCCTTTGCCCGCGAGCTGGGGATGGACACCGTCGGTTTTCTGATGATGAGCCATATGATCTCCCCGCAGGCGCTGGCGCAGCAGGCGCTGAAGATGGAATCCTATGGGGCGACCTGCATCTACGTGGTGGATTCCGGCGGGGCGATGAACATGAACGACATTCGCGACCGCTTCCGCGCGCTGAAGGCGGTGCTGAAGCCGGAGACCGCCACCGGGATGCATGCCCACCATAACCTGAGCCTCGGGGTGGCCAACTCTATCGTCGCGGTGGAAGAGGGCTGCGATCGCATAGACGCTAGCCTGGCCGGGATGGGGGCGGGGGCGGGCAATGCGCCGCTGGAGGTGTTTATTGCCGCCGCCGACAAGCTCGGCTGGCAACATGGCACCGATCTCTATGCGCTGATGAACGCCGCCGACGAGCTGGTGCGGCCGCTGCAGGACCGCCCGGTGCGCGTCGACCGCGAAACGCTGGCGCTGGGCTACGCCGGGGTCTACTCCAGCTTCCTGCGCCACAGCGAAGCGGCGGCGGCGCGCTATGGCCTCAGCGCGGTGGATATTCTCGTCGAGCTGGGCAAACGGCGGATGGTCGGCGGCCAGGAGGATATGATCGTCGACGTCGCGCTGGATCTGCTTAACCGCCAAAAATAACAACGCGCGGCTGACCACGCATCAGCCGCCCATCACCTGATCCGCTTGTCCGGCTATCGCCAAGGTACCCTATGACCAAGATAACGACCGCAAACTCCTCGCGCCTGATGGTCACCATCGGGCTCTGTTTTATGGTGGCCCTGATGGAGGGGCTGGATCTGCAGGCGGCGGGGATCGCCGCCGTCGGCATGGCGCAGGCCTTTGCGCTGGATAAAATGCAGATGGGCTGGATCTTCAGCGCCGGGATCCTCGGCTTGCTGCCCGGCGCGCTGGTGGGCGGCATGCTGGCGGACCGCCACGGGCGCAAACGCATCCTGCTGAGCTCGGTGCTGTTGTTTGGCCTGTTCTCGCTGGCCACCGCGGTGGCCTGGAGCTTCCCGACGCTGCTGCTGGCGCGCCTGCTCACCGGCGTCGGGCTGGGGGCGGCATTGCCGAACCTGATTGCCTTAACCTCGGAAGCCGCTGGCCCACGCTTTCGCGGCCGGGCGGTGAGCCTGATGTACTGCGGCGTGCCCATTGGCGCCGCGCTGGCGGCGGCGCTGGGGTTCTCTGGCCTCGCCGCGGCCTGGCAGACCATCTTCTGGATTGGCGGCGTGGTCCCGCTGCTGCTGATCCCGCTGTTGATGCGCTGGCTGCCGGAGTCGCAGGCGTTTCAGCGCGTGGAGACCAGCGTACCGCTGCGCACCCTGTTTGCCCCGGGACATGCTGCCGCCACGCTGCTGCTGTGGCTGGGCTATTTCTTCACCCTGCTGGTGGTCTATATGCTCATCAACTGGCTGCCGATGCTGCTGGTGGGCCAGGGGTTCAGCGCCAGCCAGGCAGCGGGGGTGATGTTCTCTCTGCAGATCGGCGCCGCCTGCGGTACTTTGCTGCTGGGCGCGCTGATGGATAAGCTTACTCCGCTGCGCATGTCGCTTCTGATATACAGCGGCATTCTGACATCGCTGCTGGCGCTGGGCAGTGCGTCGACGCTGAGCGGGATGCTGCTGGCGGGGTTTGTCGCCGGGCTGTTCGCCACCGGCGGCCAGAGCGTGCTCTACGCGCTGGCGCCGCTCTTCTATCCCGCGGCGATCCGCGCCACCGGGGTCGGCACCGCCGTGGCGGTGGGCCGCCTCGGGGCGATGAGCGGCCCTTTGCTGGCCGGCAAGATGCTGGCCCTCGGCACCGGCACCGTCGGGGTGATGGCAGCCTCAGCGCCGGGCATCGTGCTGGCCGGCGTGGCGGTGTTCTGGCTGATGCATCGCCAGCAGCGCGCGGCCATGGTCTGATGCTGTCCGGCGGTCTGGCGGAAAAATGCCGGGCCGCCGCCTTGCCTCTCCGCGTGTCCTGGCCTAAGGTAAGACATCATTCCCTGTCGTTTATCGTCTCTATGGCTTACCGCTCCCGCTTGCTCGACGCTATCCCTGGCATCCGCCACGCGTTTCTCGATGTCCACGAAACCGCCGCTTTTCCCTATGCCGAATTGGCCCCGGTGAAGCTGGTCCATGGCAATGAGGTGCATCACTATCAGCAGCCGCTGCCGACGCGGCCGCACGCCGACGCGGTGTTTACCGCCGTGGCCGGGCAAAAGGTGGGGGTGGTGACCGCCGACTGCCTGCCGATACTGATCGCCTCGCGCGACGGTCGCTTCGTCTGCAGCGTCCATGCCGGCTGGCAGGGGCTGGCCAGCGGCATTGTCGACAACAGTCTGGCGACTTTTCGCCAGCAGGGGGTGGCGCTGACCGATCTGGTCATCGCCGTGGGGCCGCATATTCACCCTTGCTGTTACGAAGTCTCCGCCGGATTTTATCAGCAACTGCTGGACCAGCCCGGCGGTGACCGGGTGGCCCGCCACCGCCAGCGGCTGTTCCATTCCCGTTCGGCCCCGGTCAGCGATCCGCTTAAAGCCGCAGCGCGCGGCAGCGATAATCTGTGGTTTGATCTGCGCGCTTTCGCTGAAGCGATCTTCGCAGAGGCGGGGGTGGCGCCGGCGAGCGTTGAATGGCTGGGGAGCTGCACCTATTGCACGCCGCAGTTGCTGGGCTCCTACCGGCGCCGGACCCATTTTCCGGCGCCGAAGAGCTTTCAGTACTCGTGGATCATGCGTCAGGCCTGAGGCGCGCTGGCGTTAGATCACCCGAAAACCGTGGGTGCCGTCGCGGGCCAGCTGATCCACCAGGCCGTACTCCCACTCCAGATAGGCCTGCATGGCCTCTGCGGAATTATCGGTCCCTTCATAGGGACGGCGATAGCGGTCCCGGCGCTCGACGGCGAGGCCGTCGTCGCCATGGGCCAGCGGCAGACCGGCGGCGATCCACGCCAGCGTCCCGCCGCGCAATACCTGTACCGGCTTACCGGTTAAGGCCGCCACCTCGGGCACCGCGTAGCGGGCCAGCAGGCTGCTGCCGCAGGTCACCACGTAACGTTGCGCGGGAGGAAGCGCTTCCAGGGCCTGGCGCAGCTGCGAGCGCGTCAGCCACCACGCGCCGGGGATATGGCGGGCGACAAAGTTGGCGCTGGTAGTGAAATCGAGCACCACCGTCCCGGGCTCCTCCAGCTGTTGCGCCAGCTGCGCCGGGCTTATCTCCTCCGCCGGCGGGGTGGGGGGCACTTCGGCGGCCGGCACCCCGCGCTCGCTCAGCTGGCTGGCCGACAGCGCGCTCAGCCGCGCCGTCTCCCAGCCCATCTGCGCCAGCCACGAGCCGGTCATCGCCGCCCGGACGCCATCGTCATCCAGTAACACTATCCGCGCTCCCCGCACGCTGGCGAAGTGATCGGTCTCCTGCACCAGCTGGCCGCCTGGCGCGCTCAGGCTGCCAGGATAGTGGCCCGCCGCGTACTCCTCGGGGCTGCGGACATCAAACAGGAAGGTGGTGCGGTCGCTCTGCTGCCGCCAGCGTTGTAGCGTCGCTTCATCGATGACTGCCACCCCGGCCCGTTCGGCGAGATGCGCCGCCTCGGCGGCCCGGACGCCAGAGGCGCGGGCGGAGGGGTCGTATTGCCGCTGCTGCTGGTGCGCCAGCGTCTGGCCAGCCAACGTCCAGCCGATAGTGCCATTGCGCAGGGCATGGACCGGGTTCGGCACTCCGGCGTTGATCAGCGACTGGGTGCCGATGATGCTGCGGGTGCGTCCGGCGCAGTTGACGATGATCGGCGTCTGCGGGGAGGGCGTCAGGCTCTCCACCCGCAGGACCAGCTCGCCGCCGGGCACGCTGATGCTGCCGGGGATGCTCATGGTCTGGTACTCATCGAAGCGCCGGGCGTCGACGATCACCACCTCCTGTCGTCTGTCGATGAGCGCCTGAACCTCCTGGGCGCTGAGCGACGGCGTGTGACGCACGCTTTCCACCAGCTCGCCAAAAGCTTTACTGGCAGAGTTGACGTCCTGAAACAGCTCGCCGCCGCTGCGGCGCCAGCCGGCGAGACCCTCGGCCAGCAGGGCCACATCCTGATAGCCCCAGGTCCGCAGCCGTTCGACGGCGATCTCCGCCAGCCCTTCGCCGTTGTCGTAGACGGTGATCGGGGTGGTGAAGCGCGGTATCCGACGGCGGACCTCCAGCTCCAGTTTGCTGAGCGGCAGATTGACGGCAAACAGTGGATGAGCGGTGGCGAAATCGGCCTCTTCACGGACGTCGATCAGCGCCAGTTCACGACGGTCGAGCAGCGCCTGACGGATCCCGGCGGCCTGGCGATAAGCGTAAGTGGACATAATGGTTATCCTTGGTGTTCGCGGGAGGAATCCCAGATATTGGGTAAATGGCGGTTGGAGTAGCCGGATATAAACGGTTTTTGCTGGCCTTCCGGGGTATACACTGCGCGCTTCACCGCGCCGATGTTGCCGCCGTAAACATGTATGCTGATGGAGACGCGATCCGCCAGCGCATTGCTGACGCGATGAATGTCGCCATCGTCAGCGGAGACTTTCTCCACCTGACCTGCCTGCAGAAGCGTGGCGGCGCCCAGCGCGCGCGGTATGCCATCGGCATCCAGCTGGTAGCGTTGATTTTCCTCCGCGCCGCGCAGCATCCCAATGGCGCCCCACACCCGGTGGTCATGGATCGGCGTCGCCTGTCCCGGCCCCCAGACGAAGCTGACGATCGAGAAGCGCTCGCCGGAGTCGGCATGCAGCAGATACTGCTGGTAATGGTGTGGGTGCGGCAGGGTGTACTCTTCCGGCAGCCAGTCGTCGTGACGCACCAGCGCCGCCAGCCGCTGCGCCACGGCGTCAAGCAGCGGCGCGGTCGAGTGGTGTTCACGGTGCAGACGGTCAACCTCATGAATAAAATGGCGTAATTTTTCCAGTCGTGGTGCAGTCATGTGCGCTTCCTGTCAGAGGGACTGGTCAAAACGCTAACAGAGGCGTTAATATTATTTAAATGCAATTTACGCATATATTAATATGCAAATTTCACATAAGGATCCTATGCGCATCGACGATATTGACGCTCTGCTGGCCACAGTGCAGTTTTCTTCCCTCAATCAGGCGGCGGACTATCTGGGGATCACCCAGTCGGCGATCACCCGGCGCCTGCAGCGTCTGGAGCAGGAGCTGAACGTCACGCTGTTAGCGCGTCAGACCCGCCCGCTGACCCTGACCGCCGCCGGTCAGCGGGTGTACGAGCAGTGCCTGAGCATTAAGCGCGAGACGAAAAAGCTCTACAGCCTGTTGGATCCGCAAGGCGAGCCGCGCGGCGCGCTGCGTCTCGGCGTACCGCAGAGTATCGGCGAGATCGCGCTACCGACGGCGCTGGCGGCGCTGAGCCAGCAGTTTCCCGCACTGTCCCCGCAGGTCACCTGCGGCTGGAGCGGAGAGCTGCAGCGCCGGCTGGAAAACGGCGAACTGGACGGGATGCTGGCGATGGGCCCCGCCCAGCAGACCCTCGCCGAGGGCTACAGCGGGCGTCTGCTGTGCCCCCTGGAGGTGGTGCCGATTGCCGCCAGGCGGCTGAATCTGCGGGCGTCGTCGCTGCGGGAGTGCGTCGAACAGGGCTGGATCCTTAACCCCGATGGCTGTGGCCTGCGCGCCGGGCTCATCCGCGAGCTGCAAAGCCAGGGCCTGCGCCTGAAGCTTAACATCGAGAGCGCGGGCGCCCAGCTGCAGATGGCGCTGGTGGCGCAGGGACTGGGGCTGGGTCTGGTGCCGAGGGCGGCGCTGGCGGCCAGCCCGTGGCGGGACGAGCTCGAGGTCGTCAACCTCAGCGATTTTCAGCCTGCGGTGTCGCTGTGGCTGATCCACGCTCAGTATCTGGCCAACCTGCAGTCGCCGCTGATCTTTTTCGCCAGCAAAGTGGTGCAGCAGCTGACAGTATCCGACTGAAAACACTACTCATTTTCTATTAATGCAAGCCTTGCATATTAAGATATGATAAAAATGCATTTTGTTCATTAACACACTCTGTATAGGGTAATGACCAGCGCCGCCGTCGCGGCCACTCCATTACCCTGACGCAAGGAGTTGTTCATGAGCATTCAGTTTCTTGGCATGATTGGCCACCGCCTCTCTTCCGAAACGATTGCCCCGGTGGGGCCGATCTTTGACCGCGACTATATTGTTCGCTTCGCGCAAACCCATGAAGCCGCCGGGTTCGATCGCCTGCTGGTGGGTCACTGGTCCGATCAACCCGACGGCTTTCTGGTAACCGCCCTGGCCGGACTGTCGACGCAGAAAATTCAGTACCTGCTGGCCCATCGGCCCGGTTTTGTATCGCCGACCCTCGCCGCGCGCAAATTCGCCACCCTTGAGCATCTGCTGGGGGGCCGGCTGGCGGTGCATATCATCAGCGGCGGCAATGACGCCGAGCAGCGCCGGGACGGCGATTACCTCGACCACGACCAGCGCTATGCCCGCACCGACGCCTTCCTCGACGTGGTGCGCCAGGTGTGGACCAGCGAGCAGCCTGTCGATATTCACAACGAGTTTTATCAGGCCGAACAGGCCTGGTCAGCTATTCGTCCGCTGCAAAAGCCGCATCTTCCCATCTACTTTGGCGGCTCGTCGGCAGCGGCCATCGCCGTCGCCGGCAAACACGCCGACGTCTTCGCCCTGTGGGGCGAGTCGCTGGCGCAAACCGGCGAGACCATCCAGCGCGTGCGCGCCGAAGCGGCGAAACACCAGCGTGACATCGGTTTCAGCGTCTCGTTCCGGCCGATTATCGCCGACAGCGAAGTCGAGGCCTGGGAGAAAGCCGAGCATATCCTGCATGTCGCCACCGAGCAGGCGGCGCAGCGCGGGGGCGGTTTCAAGGCCAAACCGGACAGCATCGGCGCCCAGCGGCTGCGGGCCACCGCCGCGCAGGGCAGAGTGGTGGACAAACGCCTGTGGACCGGCATCGCCCAGCTGGTGGGCGGCGGGCATAACTCTACCGCCCTGGTGGGCACCCCGGAGCAGGTGGCCGATGCGCTGCTCGATTACTACGACCTCGGGGTGCGCAACTTCCTGATCCGCGGATTCGACCCGCTGAACGATGCGGCAGACTACGGCCGGGCGCTGTTGCCGATCGCTCGGGAAAAAGCCGCGCGGCGTGCGGTGGCGGAGCGCGCATCGTGATCCATCCTGAGCGCGACGACTGGGCGCAGCAGCTGACGGCGGTACGCCAACAGATGGCGGAGCAGGCGGCCAGCCTCGACGCCAGCGGCGACTTTCCCTGGCGCAATATCGACCACCTGCGCGCGGGGGGCTGGTTAAGCCTCGCCGTGCCGCGTGCTTACGGCGGCGCGGGCGCCAGCCTGGCCCAGCTGCAGCAGGCCATCGCCGCCATCGCCTGGGGTGAGCCGGCGACGGCGCTGATCGTCTGCATGCAGTATCTGCACCATTTGCGGCTGGCGGAAAACGACGCCTGGCACGCGCCGCTGCGCCAGCAGGTTTTTCACGACGCCGTCGAACGCGGTGGCCTGATCAACAGCCTGCGCGTTGAGCCGGAGCTGGGTTCCCCGGCGCGCGGCGGCCTGCCGGACACCGTGGCGAGCCGCTGCGCGGACGGCTGGGACATCAACGGTCATAAAATCTATACCACCGGCATTGAAGGGCTACGCTGGCTGGCGGTATGGGCGAGAAGCGATGATAACCCGCCGCGGGTGGGCACCTGGCTGGTGCCTGGCGACAGCGCCGGGATTAGCGTGGTGAAAAGCTGGGATCACGCCGGGATGCGGGCCACCGGCAGCCATGAGGTGATTTTTCGCCACGTGCGGGTGGCGGCAGAGAACGCGGTGGATGTCTGGCCGGTCGATGCGCCACCCGCTGCCCAGGCGGAACCGTTGCGCCTGTTCGCCAACCGGCAGACGGCGCTGCTGGCGGCGATCTATGACGGCATCGCCCGCGCCGCTCACCACTGGCTGGTGAGGTGGCTGACGGGGCGGGTGCCCGCGGGCCTCGGCCATCCGCTTTCCCGCCTGCCGCGGGTGCAGGAGAAGGTCGGGCAGATCGCCGGGCTGCTGCTGGTGAACCGCAGCCTGCTGGAGCAGGCCGCCGCACTGCGCTTTTCCGCCATCGAGGCCAATCTGGCGAAAGTCACTATTACCGACAACGCCATTCAGGCGGTGAATATCGCGCTCGAGCTGACCGGCAATCATGGCCTCAGCCGACAGAACCCGCTGGAACGCCACTACCGCAATGTGCTCTGCGGCCGGGTGCATACCCCGCAGAGCGACAGCGCCTGGCTGGCAGCCGGCCACTTCGTCTTTCAATCACAAGGATAATCACGATGCGTCTATCATTCTCAGGCCGGGTGGCGGCAGCGCTGATGCTGCTGGCGCTGGGCGGTTACGCGACGGCGCAGGAGCGGCTTACCCTGCGCATCGCCGATCAAAAAGGCGGCATGCGTTCGCAGCTGGAGGCGGCCAACGCCCTGCAAAATCTCCCTTACGACATTAAGTGGGCCGAGTTCCCGGCCGCCGCACCGCTGGCGGAAGCCCTTAACGCGGGCGCCGTGGACGCGGGGATCATCGGCGATGCGCCGCTGCTCTTCGCCCTGGCTAACGGCGCGCCGGTGAAAGCGATTGCCGTGGACAAAAGCAACCCGGCGGGGACCGCAGTGCTGGTTTCCCCCGGCAGCGCGATAAAAACCGCCGCCGGGTTAAAAGGCAAGCGCATTGCCACCGGCAAAGGGTCGATTGGTCATTTCGTGGCGCTGAAAGCGCTCGAGCAGGCGGGCATCTCGCCGAAGGAGGTGCAGTGGGTGTTCCTCGGCCCGGTGGACGCCAAAGTGGCGCTGCTTAACGGTTCGGTGGACGCCTGGGCGACCTGGGAACCCTACACCACCCAGATGGTGAAGACCAACGAGGGGCAGATCCTGGTGAGCGGCAAAGGGCTGCTGCCGGGGAATACCTTCCTTGCGGCAACGGATTCCGCGCTTAACGATCCGCAAAAGCGCGCCGCGCTGCAGGATTATCTCCAGCGCCTGGCCGGCGCCGAGCGCTGGGCCTACGCCAATCTCGACAGCTACGGCAAAACGCTGGGGGAGATCATCCGCTTCCCGGCGGAGATCGCCCGCGCGCAGTTTGCCAACCGCCAGTCGCAGTGGCAACCGCTGGCAGAGGAAACCGTGACCCAACAGCAGGCGACGGCGGACTTTTATCTCGCCAACGGCCTGATCCGCACCCGGCTGGACGTGAAGCCGACCTTTGACCCCAGCTTTAGCGTGCCCGCCGCGGCGGCCCACGCGGAGGTGACGCCATGACCCGATCCGCTTTTTCCCGCCGCCGTTTTTTACAGCTCAGCGGCGGCCTGGCGCTGGCAGGGGTCTCTCTGCCGCTGTGGGCTCACGATATGGCGGAGATGGCCAGCGGCGATGCCCATCCGGCGCTGCGCCTGCCAGAGCCCTACAAGATCAAGCTGGCGATCAATAAAAGTGCGGTATGCCTCGCGCCGGTCGCCGTCGCCGAGCAGCAGAAGATTTTCAGTAAATATAACCTCGACGTTGAGTTTGTTAACTTCGGCAACTCCACCGATGTGCTGCTGGAGGCGATCGCCACCGGCAAGGCCGACGCCGGGGTGGGGATGGCGCTGCGCTGGCTGAAGGCGCTGGAGCAGGGTTTTGACGTCAAGCTCACCGCCGGGACCCACGGCGGCTGTCTGAACCTGCTGACGGCCAAAGACTCGCCGTTCGGCGGCCTCGAGAGCCTGAAGGGACAAACCATCGGCGTCACCGACATGGCCGGGCCGGATAAAAATTTCTTCGCCATTCTGCTTAAGCGCCACGGTATCGACCCGATCAGCGACGTGCAGTGGAAAGTCTACCCGGCGGATCTGCTCAGCGTGGCGCTGGACAAACGCGAAATCGCCGCCATCAGCGGCAGCGAGCCATTCAGCTATCGGCTGCTGGAGACCGGCAAGTATCAGCTTGTCGCCAGCAATATGACCGGAGATTATGCCAACCTCAGCTGCTGCGTGCTGGGGGTGAGCGGGAGCCTGGCGCGGGACCATAAACCGGCCGCCGCGGCGCTCACTCAGGCGATCCTTGAAGCGCACAGCTATGCCGCAGAACACCCGGAAAGCGTGGCGCAATCCTTCCTTGCCCATGCGCTCAATACCAATGAAGCGGAGGTGAGCGGTATTCTGCACGGGCAGGGGCACGGCCACCACGCGGTGGGTGAGGCGTTCGTGAAAGAGCTGACGCAGTACGCGGTCGACCTGCAGCGGGTGCAGGTGATCAAACCGGGCACCGATCCCCATCAGTTTGCGGAGAGTATCTATGCCAACGTCTTCGCTTGAGCAGGCTCTGTCGCGCCCCACCGGCCGCGCGCCGCTGTGGGGAGAAGGGCTGCTGGCCGCCGCGCTGTGGCTGCTGGGCGGTCTGTTTACTCTGACCTGGCCCGATGCCGGGCGGCGCTGGCCGTTTAGCGAGGGCTGGGCGCTGGCGCAGTTCACCTTCGGCGGCGGCTTGCTGCTGCTGGCGCTGAGCTATCGCTACTGGCGAGCGCGCGGCGCGCGCGTGCGGCATGCCGGCAAGTGGCTGGCGCTGCTGCCAGTGCTGTTCGCTGCCTGGGAAGGGCTGACCGCCAAGAGCGGCGTGCTGCCGGTGCCGTTTTTCGCGCCGCCGCAGGCGCTGATCGAGGTGCTGCATGATGACTGGCCGCGTCTGCTCGACAGCCTGTTGCACTCCCTGGGGCTGCTGGGGCTCGGCGTGCTGCTCGGCACCAGCAGCGGGTTCATCACCGGTATGGCCATTGGCTGGTCGCAACGGATTGGCTACTGGGTTCATCCGGTGTTACGCCTGCTGGGGCCGGTGCCGTCTACCGCGCTGCTGCCGCTGTGCCTGTTTATTTTTCCGTCAAGCTTCGGCGCCAGCGTGTTTTTGATTGCGCTGAGCACCTGGTTCCCGGTCACGGTGCTGACCTGGTCCGGGGTCATTGGCATTGACAAGGCATGGTACGACGTGGCGCGTACCCTCGGCGCCAGCCAGCGTTTCCTGATCCTGCGGGTGGCGATCCCCGCCGCGCTGCCGAACGTCTTTGTCGGCCTGTTTATGGGGCTTGGCGCGTCGTTTTCGGTGCTGATTGTGGCTGAAATGGTCGGGGTGAAGTCGGGGATCGGCTTTTACCTCCAGTGGGCCCAGGGCTGGGCGGCCTATCCCAATATGTACGCCGCGCTGCTGGTGATGGCCTTGCTGTGCTCCGGCCTGATTAGCGGATTATTTATGCTGCGAGATAAGCTGCTGAGCTGGCAGCGGGGAGGGATGCAATGGTAACCGCGACATCAGGTTCGCAGACGATAGCGCGCGGCGCGGCGGTATCGATAAGTCATCTTCATCACGCGTTTACGCTCGGCAAACAGGCGGTGCCGGTGCTGGAGAATATCAGCCTGCAGCTGCGGCCGGGGGAAAGCGTGGCGCTGCTGGGTCCTTCCGGCTGCGGTAAATCCACCCTGCTGCGGCTGCTGGCCGGGCTGGAAGCGCCGCAGAGCGGACAGATGCAGTTCGACGGCGCGCCGCTCGGCGCTCCGGGGCCGGAGCGCATACTGGTGTTTCAGGATCCGACGCTCTATCCGTGGCTGACGGTGCGGCAGAACGTACTGCTGGGCCCGCAGGCGCAGGGCAAAAGGGGGCTGGAAGCAAAGGCCGACGCGCTGATTGACCGCATCGGGCTGCAGGCCTTCAGCGAGGCGTGGCCGCGGCAGCTGTCAGGGGGGATGGCGCAGCGCGCCGCGCTGGCGCGTGCGTTGTTGAACGAGCCGCGCCTGCTGCTGCTCGACGAACCGCTGGGCAAGCTGGACTCGCTGACCCGCATCAGTATGCAGCGGGAGCTGATCGCCCTCTGGCAGCAGCAGGGTTATACCAGCCTGCTGGTGACCCACGATATCGAAGAGGCGCTGCTGCTGTGCGAGCGGGTGCTGGTGATGTCGCCGCGTCCGGGGCGGATTATCGCCGAGTTCGCCTTGCCGCTGGACTTTCCCCGCCATCGCGATAACCCGCAGCTGCTGCAGCATCGTCAGGATATATTGCGCATCCTCGGCCAGGAGGAGGACTGGTAAGGTGAACGCAATGCCCGGTGGCGGCTGCGCCTTACCGGGCCTACGAACTCCACAGGAAGGGGAAGGACCGCAGGCCATGCTGTTGTAGGCTGGTGCAAGCGCAGCGCCGCCCGGCAATGGGCATCCGGCGCCATGCGCCACGTTTTGCCCGGTGGCGGCTGCGCCTTACCGGGCCTACGAACTCGAGGGGAAGGTCCGTAGGCCGGTGCAAGCGCAGCGCCGCCCGGCAATCGACATCAGTTGCCAGGGTAAGGGTTAAAAATCCATCTTCACCGTGAACTGCACCTCACGCGGATCGCCAATCTGGTTACCGAGGTTATTGGTGCCGATGGAAGAGGTGTAATAGGTCTTATCAAACAGGTTCTTCACGTTCACCTGCAGCGTCACCGGATACTGCAGCTTCATCTTATAGGCGGCGAACACGTCTGCCACCGCATAGCCCGGCAGATAATAATCCGCGCCGTTGGTGCCGGAGCGCTTGCTGACCGCATGGCCGCCGCCGCCGATCGTCAGGGTGTTGCTGTTGTAGACGTTATGAATGTCATAGGTCAGGAACAGCGAACCGGTGTGCTTCGGTACGTTCGGCAGCGGTTTCCCCGCGTAATCCGGATCTTCCAGCACTTTGGCGTCGGTATAGCCGTAGCTGGCAATCATGCTGAGGTTATCGGTAATTGACCCGGCCAGATCCACCTCCACCCCCTGGGAACGCACCTTGCCCGCGGTTTTCGCCACCGTCTCATCGCCAATACTCTCGGTGTACAGCACGTTGCGCTTATGGATATCAAACAGCGCGATATTGGCGGTAATGCCCTCCAGCAGGTCGAATTTGGCGCCCACTTCGTAGGCGGTGGACTCTTCCGGCGGCAGCTCGCCGATATAGCTGGCAATCGACGACTGCGGCATAAACGACTGGGCGACGTTGGCGAACAGCGACACGTTCGGCGTCACTTTGTAGACCAGGCCGGCTTTCGGCGTCCATTTCTCATCTCGGCTGTCGGTATTGACGTTAAACGGTCGGCCTTTACCGGCGTACTGGGTGTAATACTGGTAGCGCACGCCGGCGACGGCGATCCAGTTGTCGGTGAGGTACAGCGCGTCCTGCACGTAAGCGGCATAGCTCTCCTGCTGGATCCGCTGATCGCTGTCGGACGCGGAGACGGTATTGCAGGTGTCCAGGGTGCCGTAGACCGGATGATAGATGTTAAAGCCTTTCACGTTCTTGCAGCGCAGCATATCGGTGCGCAGCAGATCGTAATTCTCATAGGCGACGCCGGTCAGCAGTTCGTTATAAAAGCCACCCACCACCACGTTGCCCTGCAGGTCGGCGCGGGTCGAGTGCATCTTCTGCGTGGAGCCATGGGTACCGTCAACCCGGCGGGTGAGGTTGCCGGTCGCCGAATCATAGGCCACCACTCGCGCCTGGTTATCGTTGTAGTGATCCTGGCTGTAGCTGTAATCGAAGCGCGCGGTCCAGGCGTCGTTAAGGCGATACTCGGCGTTCAGCTGGGCGAGGTCGGAATAGCCATCGGTAATATTAAAGGCTTCATCGAAGCGGGTTTTGCGATCGACGTTCACCGCATGCCCGGTATTGAGATCGAAGATAGTGCCGCGGTCGAAGGGGGCGCTGTAGTCGCGGTGCGAATAGGACGCGGTCACCGTCGCCCGGTCGCCAAACCAGGTCAGGGAAGGGGCGATAAAGCGGCTTTTGTTTTTACCAAAGTTGCGCCAGTAATCCTCATTCTGATATTCGCCGATCAGCCGGTACGCCAGATTCGTGCCTTCGATGGGACCGGTGACGTCGACGCTGCCGGTGCCGCCGCCAAAGCTGGTGGAGGTCCCGGAAACCGAACCGGAGAACTGCCGCTCCGGACGTTTGGTGATGACGTTGATCAGCCCGCCGGGATCGAGAATACCGTACAGCGTCGAGGCGGGTCCCTTCAGGACTTCCACCCGTTCGGTAGCGGCGTTAAAGCTGCGCGGCAGCACGGTGCGCAGGCCGTTGGTCATGATCGAGCCGTCGCGGTTAGCGCCGAAGCCGCGGCGGGTAAAAGCGTCCTGGGTGCCGCCAAGGGTGTTGGTCTGCACCACGTTGGCCACGTTATACAGCGCCTCATCGAGCGAGGTGGCGTGCTGATCTTCGAGAACCCGATCGCTGACGGTATTCACCACCTGCGGAATATCCAGCAGCGGCATTGAGGTCAACGTCGCGGTAGAGGAGCTGAGCGGTTGATAGCCGCTGGTGGCGCTCTGCCGGGCGTCGTTGGCCACCACGATGATGGTCTCTTCCGCATCGTTGTTATCTTTCGCCGCGTGATTTTCCGCGGCCATTAATCCCGGTGAGGCTAAAAAAAGAAGCGAAAAAAGCGCCCGCCCTTGCAACGAGGTGAAGGCGACATGGGGTTGAGTCATTATCTTTTTCTCGTGAACGAATCTGCCTTTGCGGTCAGATAAAGCCAATAAAATCATTGCCCTGAATAATAAAAACACGTGGTTTAGCGTCTGAACGCGCCTTTATATGTGTAATTGAGAATCATTCAACCATGAAGGAATGTAGTAGTAAACGTTATGCAAGATAAAATTTCAGCGGCGAGGAACAGGACGTTTTAAACGCCTTCAGTAGGGAGCTTTATGTAGTTATCTCTTTGATATTATTTTATTTAAATTATGTTGCGTTGGCGCAGCCTCGCTGTAGTCAGCGTCCCCGCAGGAAGACGATGGCGACTATTGACTACTACATTCATCCCCGTCATGATCAAAAGAGAATGAGATTTATTTTGATTTGACTGCAGAATGTCCAGCCATCGCCTGGAACGCTGCGGCGCAGGAGCGAGTTATGCCACAGCGGGTGACACCTGCAGAGCAGGGGATCGTACTGGATGCCCTGTCAGCCGGCTACGGCCAGACCCTGATCGTTGACGACATCAACCTGACCATCCCCAGCGGCAAAATGACGGTGCTGGCAGGGGCGAACGGCTCCGGCAAATCAACGCTGTTGTCGACTATCGCCAGGATGCTGAAGCCGCTCGGCGGCTGCGTGCGTCTGGACGGGCAAGCCATTCATCAGATGCCGACGAAGGCCGTCTCGCGCCAGCTCGGGATCCTGCCGCAATCGCCGCTGACCCCGGAAGGGTTAACGGTTTTCGAGCTGGTCTCGCGTGGGCGCTATCCGTGGCAGGGTCTGATGCGCCAGTGGTCAGACGCCGATGAGCTGGCGGTGGAGGAGGCGCTGCGCTTAACGGGCACCCGCGAGTTCGCTCATCTGCCGGTGGACAGCCTCTCCGGCGGCCAGCGTCAGCGCTGCTGGATCGCCATGGCGCTGGCCCAGCAAACGGCCACCATTCTGCTCGATGAGCCGACCACCTGGCTCGATCTGCGCTATCAGGTCGATATCCTCGAGCTGCTCCAGACCCTGACCCGCGAACATGGCCGCACGGTGGTGACGGTGCTCCATGACCTCAACTTTGCCGTGAACTACGCCGATCTGCTGGTGTTTCTCAAACAGGGGCGCATCGCCGGTACGATTAGCGACAACGAAGTCTGTAGCCCTGAGCTGATTAAACGCGTGTTTGACGTTGACGTGCAGATGTCGATTAACCCGCAAACCGGCAAACCCTTCTTTATGCCGTTTCGCGCCCGCCAGGCGGCGGCGCAATGAGCGTGACTATCCAGCATTCCGCGCGGCGGCGCGCCCGTCCCCGGCGGGCGCTGCTCCTGCTTACGCTGCTGCTTATCGCCGGTTCGCTGGTGCATCTTGGCCTGGGCGCCCGCTGGATCGCCCCGCAGACGGTGCTGCAGGCGCTGCTGGAGTACAATCCTCGCAATTTCGAGCAGCGGATTATCGTCGAACTGCGCCTGGTGCGGCTGGCGGCGGCGCTGCTGACCGGCGCGGCGCTCGGCGTCGCCGGGCTGCTGCTGCAGACGGTGATCCGCAACCCGCTGGGCGAGCCGCATATCCTCGGCCTTAACGCCGGCGCGTCACTGGCAGTGGTGGCGACCTCCGCGCTGGGGCTCTCTCTCGGCGCTTTCCCCGCCGCGCGGCCGCTGACCGCCGCCTGCGGCGCGGCGCTGCTGTTCGGCGGGGTGATGGCGCTGGCCTCTGCCGGTCGCGGCGGAGCGACGCCGCTGCGCATCACGCTGTGCGGGGTAGCGCTGTCGGCGTTTGCGTCGGCGGTGACGGCGGCGATATTAATTCTCGATGAACAAACGCTGCTGGCGATGCGCACCTGGCTGGCGGGCGATCTGGCCGGGCTGAACTGGAGCACGCTGCGGACGGCGCTGGTCCCGGCGCTGATCGGCCTTGGCGTCGCGCTGTTCCTTGCCCCGCGCCTCAACGTGCTGGCGCTGGGGGATAAGGTGGCGCTGGGCCTCGGCGTGAACCTCGTCCAGACGCGGCTGCTGGGCCTGCTGGCGATTGCGCTGCTCTGCGGCGCGGCGGTGGCGGTGGCCGGACCGATCGGCTTCGTCGGGCTGGTGGTGCCGCACGTGGTGCGCCGTCTGGTGACGGAAGATATCCGCCTGGCGCTGCCCCTGGCGGCGCCGGTGGGGGCGCTGGTGCTGCTCCTGGCAGATATCGCCGCCCGGACGCTGGTCGCGCCGCAGGAGCTGGCCACCGGGGCGATGACCGCCCTGGTGGGCGCACCGCTGTTTATCTTTATCGCCGCGAGGTTTTTTAAATGACGCGCGCCGTTCACCGGGCCGGTTTTCGGCCGCTGCTTTTCGCTTCCCGCCAGCTGCTGCTGCGCCCGGCGGCGCTGAAAATTGCCGCCTTTATGCTGCTGATGCTGCTGGCGCTCGGGCTGTACAGCCTCAGCCGCGGCAGCTATCCGCTGCCCGCATCGACGCTGGCGCAGGCCCTGCTGGCGCCACAGGAGATGGGCGAGCAGCCGCGCTTTATTCTGTTTGATATCCGCCTGCCGCGGATCCTGATGGCGCTGCTGTGCGGGGCCATGCTGGGGCTGGCCGGCGCGGCGATGCAGAGTATCACCCGCAACGGGCTGGCCGACCCGGGGCTGATCGGCGTTAAAGAGGGGGCCAGCATCGTGGTCCTGGCGCTGGTGCTGTTTTTCCCGGCGGTAGGCCTGGTCTGGCGGCCGCTGGCGGGGATGGTCGGTGGCGTGGCGGTGGCCCTGCTGGTCCTGACGCTGGCCCGCGACTGCTCGCGGCCGCGCTTTATTTTAATTGGCATCGGCGTCTCCTGGACCCTGGCGGCTGCTGTCGGCATCTTTATGACCACCGCCGACGTACGCGACGTACAGACAGCGATGATCTGGCTGGCGGGTAGCCTGCAAGCCGCCTCCTGGCCGCTGCTGGCGGTGGCCTTTTGCTGGGCGCTGCCCGGGGCCATCATCCTGTTCTGTACCGCCCGGGCGGCGGACGCGGCGCTGCTGGGCGACCGAACCGCCATTGGCCTTGGGGTGCGTCTGCAGCAGTTGACTCTGCTGCGCTTTTTCGCCCCGGTGCTGCTGACCTCGGCCAGCGTCTCCTGCGTCGGCAGCCTGGGCTTTGTGGGCCTGATGGCGCCGCATATGGCGCGTTTCGTGCTGCGCGGTGGCCAGGTCTCGCTGCTGAGCGGCAGCGCCCTGATTGGCGCCTTGCTGGTGCTGGCGACCGATACCCTTGGCCGGTTGGCGTTTGCGCCGCTGCAGATCCCGGCGGGGATTGTGATTGCCCTGGTGGGCTGCCCGTTCTTTGTTGTCTTGCTCTGGCGTCGCCGTGATGCCCTTTAATCAGGAAGGTATTATGCGTTGGTTCGTCTCATTGCTGCTGTTGCTGACGGGGGCCGTCAGCGCCGCCGACCCACATACTCAAACTTTTACCGATGATTTAGGCCGCACGGTCGCCGTCCCGCTGCATCCGCAGCGCATTGTTTCGATGCACGATCTCGATATTACTATTCCGCTGATTGAGCTCGGGGTACCACCGATCGCCAGCCACGGCCGCACGCGCCCGGACGGCAGCCACTATCTGCGCTCCAGCGCCCAGCTCACCGGTGTCGATTTCGATAACAGCGATATCCGCTTTATTGGCACCGCCGATATCGATCTGGAAGCGGTGGCTGCCGTCAGGCCGGATCTGATCATCACCGAGCCCAGCCGCCACGTGTCGGTGGAGCAGCTGGAGAAGATTGCCCCGACGGTGAGTATCGACCATCTACAGGGCAGCGCCCCGGAGATTTACCGCAAGCTGGCCCAGCTGACCAGCACCCAGCCGCGGCTGGCGATCCTTGAGCGTCGCTATCAGGAACAAATCAAGCAGCTGAAAGCGATGGTCAACCCTTCTCAGTACACCGTCTCGGTGATCCAGGCGAACAATGGCAAGGTCACGGTGCATCATTCGTATCATGCCCTGGGCCGGGTGCTGCGCGACGCCGGGTTCCGCTTTCCGCCGCTGATTGAGCGGATACCCGACGGCCAGCGTATTGACGTCAGCGCGGAACAGCTGCCGGAGCTGGACGCCGATTTTGTCTTCGCCACCTGGCGGTCGGATACCGGCGGCAAGCCACAGGATGAGCTGCAGGCGATGGAAGCGGTGATGCCCGGCTGGTGCGACTTTATGCGCGCCTGCCGCACCGGGCACTATATTTTACTGCCGCGGGAGGAGGTGATCTCCAACTCCTACGCCGCGCTCTCCCTGATGGTGGCCCAGGTGCAGTCGCATATTGCCGGCAGGCCGCTCCCGGCGGAGGCCAAATGAAAAGCGCGATAAAAAAAGAGAAGGGCAAAGTCGACCTGTTCGGCGAACGCTATCGCGCCCGGGCGCACCAGCTTTCCCCCCGGCTACGGGCCGTGGTCAGCTATATCAACGACAACCGCGAGGTGGTGCTGGAGCAGACGGCGATGGAGATCGCCGCTGCGACCCAGACCTCCGACGCCACGGTGGTCCGCGCCATCCAGGCGCTGGGCTTCGCCGGGCTGCGCGAGCTTAAGCAGACCATGGAGCGCTGGTTCGGCACCTCGGTCACCTCGGCGGAAAAGATGCGCTCCACGGTCACCGCGCTCTCCAGCGACGTCAATTCCAGTATTGATTTTGTGCTGGAAGGCCATCAACGGGTTTGCGAGGTCCTGTCGCGGGCCGACAACCGCGCGGCGGTGGCTCAGGCGGTGGCATTGCTCAGCGACGCACGCCAGGTGGGGATCTTCGGTATCGGCGCCTCGGGGATCCTCGCCGAGTACACCGCCCGGCTGTTCAGCCGCATTGGCCTGCCGGCGTATGTGATGAACCGCACGGGTTTCAGCCTCGCCGAGCAGCTCATCGGCCTGCAGCGCGGCGATGTGCTGATCATGATGGGGCAAAAATCGCCCCATCGTGAGGGGATGACCACCCTGCGCGAGGCGAAGCGCTTGGGTATTCCGACCATCCTGCTGACCCAGGCGGTGGACTCGCGTTTCAGCCAGGAGGCGCAGGTGGTGATTGACGTCCCGCGCGGCGGGGACAGTAGCCGGATGCCGCTGCACGGCACGGTGCTGGTCTGTCTGGAGATGATTGTTCTGTCGGTGGCCTCCACCACGCCACAAAAAACGGTGAAATCCCTGAAGCGAATCAACGACCTGCACCGGGCCATTGGTAAATCCGGGGGTAAACGCGGCAGTTGATAAGATAATTCACCAGCGGGAAGGTTTCCGGTTGCATATAAAAGTCAGTGTGTGTATTTTTATGCAAAATAAATGCATAAAAAGGAAATCTCATGGTCAAGAATTTGCTCAAAGCGTGTTTCATGATGGCCGCGCTGACGGCAGCCGGACAGGCGGCTGCGGAAACCTATACCGTCGGCTCCGGCGGCACCTACCGGCCGTTTGAATTTGAAAACAGCCAGAAACAGCTGGAAGGTTTCGACATCGACATCATTAAAGCCATCGCCAAAGCCGAAGGCTTTGACGTCAAGCTGGTCAATACCCCATGGGAAGGCATCTTCGCCACGCTGAGCACCGGCGACCGCGACATCATCATCTCCGGGATCACCATCACCGATAAACGCAAACAGATGGTCGATTTCTCCGCGCCGTACTTCCCGGCTGAGCAGTCTATCGTCGTCGCCCAGGACTCGAAGGTGGATTCGCTGGCGGCCCTGAAAAACGAGAAGGTCGGGGTGGTGAACTCCAGCACCGGCGATATCGTGGTTTCTGAGGTGCTGGGCAAGAACAGTACGGCGATCAAGCGCTTCGACAATACCCCGCTGATGCTCCAGGAACTGTTCGAGGACGGCGTCAGCGCCGCGGTGGGTGACGTCGGGGTGGTGAAGTACTACATCAAACAGCACCCGGAGAAGCAGTTCAAGCTGGTGCCGGATGCCAAATTCGAACGTCAGTATTTCGGTATCGCGGTAGCGAAAGGCAACAGCGAACTACTGGGCAAAATCAACGCCGGTCTACAGAAGATCGTTGCCGACGGGACTTACGCCAAAATCTATAAAACCTGGTTCGACGACAACGTGCCGACGCTGCCAGCGCAATAAGCCACCTTTTTCAGTGACCACGGCTATCGCCCAGGCGATAGCCGTATTTTTTAGGGAAGGACTATGACGGGATTCCGTTGGGAGATCATCGAGGAGTACGGCCCGCTGTTTGTGGACGGCGCCCTGATGACGATTAAATGTACCATTATCTGCGTGATCCTCGGGACGCTGTGGGGGTTAACCCTCGGTCTCGGACGGATGGCGAAGGCCGAGCACGGGCCGTGGAAATATATTCTCCGCTACCTGGTGCAGTTTCCGGTGCGCTTTTACGTTAGCGCCTTCCGCGGTACGCCGCTGTTCGTGCAGATCATGGTGGTGCACTTTGCGCTGGTGCCGCTATTTATCAACCCGCGCGACGGCCTGCTGGTGACCAGCGGCCTGATGAGCGCCGACTTTGCCCGCGAGCTGCGCGCCAGCTACGGGGCGTTCCTCTCCTGCATCGTGGCGATCACCCTTAACGCCGGGGCCTATGTGTCGGAGATTTTCCGCGCCGGCATCCAGTCGATCGACAAAGGGCAGATGGAGGCCTCCCGCGCGCTGGGCATGCCGTGGTGGAAAACCATGCGCAAGGTGATCCTGCCGCAGGCGTTTCGCCGCATTCTGCCACCGCTGGGCAACAACGCCATCGCCATTGTTAAGGACTCGTCGCTGGCCTCGGCGATTGGCCTGGCCGATCTGGCCTACGCCGCGCGCACCGTCTCCGGCGCCTACGCCACCTACTGGGAACCCTACCTGACCATCTCCCTGGTCTACTGGGTGATCACCTTCCTGCTGGCGCAGCTGGTTAACCGTCTGGAAAAGAGGTTTGGCAAAAGTGATTCACATTAATAACTTACATAAGCGCTTCGGCGACAGCCACGTGCTGCGCGGCATCAGCTGCGATATTAAACCGCAGGAAGTGGTGTGCATCATCGGCCCGTCCGGCTCGGGGAAAAGTACCTTCCTGCGCTGTATGAACGCCCTGGAGACAGTCAGCGAAGGCGAGGTGGTGGTCAACGGCTTTGCCGCTCACGACCGCACTACCGACCTCAACAAGATGCGCGAAAGCGTTGGCATGGTGTTCCAGCGCTTTAACCTGTTCCCGCATATGACGGTGCTGGAAAACCTGATTATGGCGCCGATGAATCTGCGCAATATGCCGCGCCAGCAGGCGGTCGACCTGGCGGAAGCCTTGCTGGCGAAGGTGGGCTTAAGCGATAAGCGCGACGCCTGGCCCTCGAGCCTGTCCGGCGGCCAGCAGCAGCGGGTAGCCATCGCCCGCGCGCTGGCGATGAAGCCGTCGATTATGCTGTTTGATGAGCCCACTTCGGCGCTGGATCCAGAGCTGGTGGGCGACGTGCTGGAGGTAATGAAAAACCTCGCCAGCGAGGGGATGACCATGGTGATCGTGACACACGAAATGGGCTTTGCCCGCGAAGTGGCCGACCGGGTGATCTTCATCGACCAGGGCGTGATTCAGGAAGAGGGCAAGCCGGGGCAGATCTTTAGCGCGCCGAGCAACCCACGCACCGCCGCGTTCCTCAGCAAGGTGCTGTAAACCGAGCGGGCTGGCGCCAGGCCAGCCCGCTGAGTGTTGTCAAATATATTGATGATGTTTTTCATCATCAGTATAAACATTGACTGAACTCATATATCCCGCGATAACCCCTTTGTTAATCTCCGGGTATCGCTTTGGGCTTCTTCAGGAATATAACGTTGGAAATCTTTTTTTAACCCGCTGAAAAATAGCGACTAACTATTTTTCATACGCCAAAAATCATGGTCCGTTAATGACGGACTCGGTTTCGTATGGGTTAAAAAAGGTACGTTATGACAGTTACATGGACGGTCACGCCCGTGGGGTATCAGCACATTGCCAAACGCTGCCCCGCCTGCAATGTAAAACGCGACTTCGCACCTTCCGGCGCCATCCGGGTGAATTCGCAAAAGAAGCTGCTGGATATCTGGAGCATCTATAAATGTACGCACTGCGATTACACGTGGAATATCGCCCTGTTTTCCAGGCTGCATGTCAGCAAGATAAACCGTAAACTGCTTCAGCGCTTGATGCAGAACGATGCAGCTATGGTCCACTATTACGCCGCTGACCTCGCGACCCTGAAGCGCAACGGCGCCGAGCCGTCGGGGCATCGCGATTTTCGTATTCATGAGCAATGGTCGGTGACGCTGATGGCGTGCCCGCGGATAACGGTGCGCGTCAGAGTCAGTCAGCCATTTCGCATCAGCCTGCTATCAATACTGAAAAAACAGCTCAAGCTGAGTACGGCTGAAATCCGGTGGTTGGTCGCGACAGGGCATATCGAGGGTATTCCACTAAAACAGCTCAAGACGAAAAAGCTGAAGGCGATGGAATATCATTTTCAGCTGGCGGCGGAAACGCTGTATGCGCGACGCCGGATTACGTTATCACTTCGCGGTAGATAACTCGTCGGGGAGAGAAGTCGTAGCGCTTTAACCGCGGTTTTTCGTGATTCTCAATGAAATCAGGACGGCGAAGTCGGCCGTCCTGAATGACGCATTACTGCCTGAAAAAGGCACTTCCGCTGCAGCCATTCAAACTGCAGACGCATAATAAACAAACGCCAGTTTATTGCCGTCGGGATCGCGGACGTAGGCGCTGTGAAAGCCGTTGCCATATTGTGGGCGGTGACCGGGAGCGCCTTCGTCACGTCCGCCGAGTTGCAGGGCGAGGGCATGCAGTTCCGCAATATGTTCGACGGAGCGGGCGTTAAGCGCCACCATCGTTCCATTGCCCACCCCGGCAGGCTGCTGGTCAAAAGGAACGCCCACGCACAGCCCACAGGTGTGGTTGCCGTTGAAGGTGCCCCAGGACGCCCCCTGTTCGTTACGACCGGCTTTGACGTGTCCCAGCAGCGCCATTAACGGGTCATAGAACTTGATGGCGCGTGGCAGGTCATTGG
This sequence comes from Klebsiella sp. PCX, assembly GCF_021869705.1. Classification (NCBI taxonomy): domain Bacteria; kingdom Pseudomonadati; phylum Pseudomonadota; class Gammaproteobacteria; order Enterobacterales; family Enterobacteriaceae; genus Klebsiella; species Klebsiella sp. PCX. The sequence continues at coordinate 2,950,001 of NZ_CP091527.1, read as the reverse complement.
TTCCCAACATGATGTATGAAAACATAGTGTCCTCCTGTTGTGGGCAAAAAGGTGTAAACCTTCAGGCTGGCTGAAGGAGATGTTGTTGACGGAGTTTTAACAAGCGCGAGACCAGCATGATGACGACGATTCCCGCTATCAGCGCCAGGCAGTGAAAAGGTATTCTGCCGCCAGCATGGAAGTAAACCCAGCGCGCTACTTCCACCGAGGCTGCCATAAAACTGAGCGCCACAATGTTGATGGTGGCTGAAACCGTCCCTTTCGGCAGGGAGTGGGAAAAAAGCGCAAAACGGAATAATACGGGGAACAACAGGCCTGTTCCGAGGGCATAGAGACTTGTCCCTGAAACGGACCACCACCAGGTATGGGGCCACGCAATATTTCCCACCAGTAATACCAACAACCCGGTCAGCTGTATCGGGATAGTGCGCCAGATAAAGCGGGGAGAAGTCGGATCCTTGATAAAACGGGCCACGATGATACTGGCAATAATAACGCCGCTAAAGACAGGCACCTGGGTCCAGGCATAGGCGCCGCGCGACATCCCGCCGTCATCGATCAGGATCACCGGAGAGAGTGCTACCCAGGTGATTATCGGCAGGTTACTGAATGACAACGCCAGCGCGCCAATCAGCACTACCGGCTGTTTAAAGGCGCGGACAAAATCGGAAAATACCTCTTCCGGACGAAACCCCCGGCCCTGAGGGGTGACCGTCTCTGGCATGTTAAAAATCAGTAACGCCCAGGCCAGTAAGCTCATTGCGCCGATGATCGCAAACAATAACTTCCAGTGCAGGAAATTCATCAGGCCAGCGCCCGCCAGGGGCCCGATTACCGGCGCCAGCAAAACGATGGATGTCAGCGCCGCCATAATGCGGATAGACTCTTTTTCATCAAAAGCCTCCTGGATGGAGACATAGCCGACTGTCGAAATGAAGCAGATACTGGTTCCCTGGATAAAGCGGGCGATAAGATATTGATCAATCGAAGTGACAAAGATCATGCTGAAGCAGGCCAAAGCAAAGATGATGGCTCCGGTCAGTAGTACGGGGCGGCGACCGATGCGGTCGGAGAGCGGCCCCAGCAGCCACTGTAATGCCAGCCCCCCGGCTAAATAGAGACTGACAGAAGCCGGGGCTAACGCAACATCAGCCTCAAATTCCCGGATGATGTGGATAATACCAGGTTGAATGAGATCGGTAGTCAGATAAGCAGAAAAATCATAGATAACCATCGCCAGCGGAAACAACAAGATTCTGCTAAAACGGATATGCGGTTCCAACGCTAATTTCATACGCGAAGACTCCCTGGTCGGTGACGGTTTCCCTGGTATCGGGGCCTGGTTGATGTGGATCCCTTGCGGCTGTCGTCACAGGCTGGCCGGGGAATGACAAACCGAAAGATAAAATTCGCCTGGCGACGGTCATTGGGTACGGCAACGCAACGGCATGCAGAGGGAGTGATCGAGCATGGCAGAGGGATAACGCACCGGGTGAACTGGCTGGGGGTGACGTTTCTTATGCGAGGGAGGGGGCTCGCTGCCATCGCGTGGATGTGGAGCGTTTGTCCGCAGGGGACGAGAATGAATAAAGTCGCTTGCTCCTGAGGGAAAACATTCATACCGGGAAACCTGTATCATCATGGGCAAAATAGGCGAACATTCGCCAGTGTCCGCATTCGATTTCAGCGCAGTGATAATCAGTCCGGCCAGTCATGGTCGGAAGTCTGATTATCAGATGATTAGGTTTTCCAGCATCGACGCCTCAGCTATGGGTATGAATTATTCATTAAGGAAATGATAACACCCACATTTATTATGGGAATCGCGTAGGTAAGAAAATGTGACTTTCGCCCGCTTACTGCGTGAAGCTGATCGCAACAGACCCGGCGCTGCGCTCAGCCTCGCCATGGTAGACCGCCTCAATATTATTCCCCTGCGGATCCAGCACAAAAGCGGCATAGTAACCAGGATGATAGTGTCGTTCGCCAGGCGCGCCGTTATCGCGGCCGCCATGGGTCAGCGCCGCATGGTAAAAAGCGTCCACCCTGTCACGATCTCTGGCCTGGAACGCCAGGTGGTGGCGTCCTGTCAGTTTCCCGGCAGCCTCCGGGCTGTGGCGTGAGGCCACCACCAGTTCGTCGGCCAGCAAGTAGTCATTAGCGGTGGTAATAACCGGGATCTCCAGCGCCGACAGTACGGCAGTATAGAAGTCTTTGCTTGCCTCAAAGTCTTCGACAACCAGCAGGATATGATCGATCAATCTGCCACGATGTAACGTCATGCTTTCCATGGAATTTCCTCTCGGCAGGGGGCCGGCAATGGTTATAGCAGTGAGCCAGCAAGAACAGGATTCCCTCAGGTAAGGGCCATAAAAAAAGGGCTGGCGCCAGGCCAGCCCGTCAGGACTACTGCGCGGACTCCGTCGCTTCGTCCATGTCGTCTTCCTGCTCGCTGGCGAGCAGGGTTTTCTCGTTTTTGCACAGACACTGGATCAGCAGGAACAGCACGCCGCTGGCCACCAGGGTGGCGATCAGGCCATCGTAGCCGGTGATGCCGATCAGCATGCCGCTGACTACCGGCCCGGCGACGCTGCCGGCGGACCAGAAAAAGCCGAACAGGGCGTTAATCATAATCAGCTTCTGTCCGCTGAAGGTTTTCCCCGCCCGTACCAGCGACAGGGTATAAAGCGCCCCCGCCGCGGCGCCCAGCAGCAGGCAAATGGCCATCAGCTGAATGCGCGAACCGAGCATCAGCGGCAGGGCCAGCAGCGACAGGCTGAAGACCACCGCGCAGGCCAGATGCACGCGGCGAATGCCGACCCGGTCGGCCAGCCAGCCGAGCGGGGTCTGGAACATCGCATCCCCGGTAAGCACCACGGTCACCAGCAGCACCGCCATTCCTTCATTAAGCCCTTTATCCATACCGTACAGTGGCAGCAGGGCGAGGATGCTGGCGTCGAAGAAGGCGAAGCAGAAGACCCCGGAGGCCAGTACCGGCAGGAAGGCGCCGAGGCTGCGCCAGCTGGCGCGCTCCCCAAGGCTTTCGCGGGTGCCGGTGGGCAGATGGCGCAGCATCAGCAGGCAGACGGCGGTGACCGCGACGATCGCCATCAGCGCCGAGGCCTGCCAGGCAGGGCCGACGGAGATCAGCAGCGGCCCGGCCAGCTGGCAGCCGGTAAAGGCCGAGGCGTAGATACCGGTGAGGGTGGCGCGCTGGTTGCCTGCCGCGCCGCCGGTGATCCAGCTTTCACCGAGGACGATAATGACCCCGGAGGCCAGGCCGGTCAGCAGGCGCGGCAGCAGAAGCAGCGTCATATCGGTGGTCATGCATGAGGCGATGGTCGCCAGCGCCAGCAGGATCAAACTGCCGCTCAGCAGCACGCCCATCTCAACGCGCCGGCACAGCGCAGGAGAGAGGAAAGAGGAGATCATCATGCCGGCGGGCGGCAGGGCGGCCAGCAGGCCGACATACAGCGGCGCGATCTGCTGCTGCGCCAGCTCAAGACTGATTAACGGCACCGTATAGCCGGTGATAAATCCCACGAGCGACGCGGCCATGATCATCGCCAGCGTGGGAGCAAGACGATTCTGGTCTGGGTTAAACATTTTATTTCCGATGACGGAGATGTCAGTAGTGGATCCTTCGGCAAATTGCCGTCCTGAGCTGCATAATAATTAATCGCCTGGCCGTTGTCACCGTTGAAATCACTACCAAAAAAGGACCGCCGGGCGACGGCAGGCCTGTACGCCGCGCCGCCGCCGCATTTCGTGACGTTGTCAGCGTGTTAACGACAGGATATAACGGAGGGAGCGGCAGCGACCCGACGCCGGTGAGCGACGGGTAAAAACGCAACGCATGACCAAATTATTCAGCATTACGCTATGCAGGAAAGGAGTAATACATGGCCGTATCGCCGTCACTGATCGCCGAAGCCACAGGCTGGCGACGTGAGTTTCACGCCGCGCCTGAGCTCGGATATCAGGAGCAGGAGACCTCGCGCCGCGTCGCCGAGCTGCTGGCCTCGTTTGGCCTGCAGGTTCATCGCGGGCTGGCCGGCACCGGCGTCGTGGCGACGCTGGAAAACGGCCCCGGGCCGGTCATCGGCCTGCGCGCCGATATGGACGCCCTGCCGATCACCGAGCTGGGGAGCGTCAGCTACCGTTCGCGCCGCGCCGGGGTCATGCACGCCTGCGGCCACGATGGCCACACCGCGATGCTGCTGGCGGCCGCCGCCCATCTGGCGCAGACCCGTCAGTTCAGCGGCACCGTCCACTTTGTTTTCCAGCCAGCGGAAGAGAACCTCGGCGGCGCGCGCAAAATGGTGGAGGAGGGATTATTCGAACGCTTCCCGATGGATGCGATTTACGCGCTACATAACTGGCCGGGGATCCCGCTTGGCGAAGTGGCGCTCAGCGATGGCGCGATGATGGCCTCCCTCGACGCCTTCGAGATCACCCTGCGCGGCAAAAGCTGCCATGCGGCGATGCCGGAGAGCGGGGCCGATCCCATCGTCGCCGCGGCGCAGCTGATTATGGCGCTGCAGACCATTCCTTCCCGCCGCCTGTCGCCACAGGATTCGGCGGTGGTCAGCATCACCCAGATAAACGGCGGCGAGGCGATCAACGTCCTGCCGGACACCGTGGTGCTGCGCGGCACCTTCCGCTGCCTGAGCAATCGCGTTCGCGCCCGCGTGCGGGAGCTTATCGAAAGCTATGTGGCGACCCAGCCGCAGGTGTCCGATGTGCAGGGCGAGATTAGCTGGTTTCCGGGGTATCCGGTGACCAAAAACCATGCGCCGCAGGCGCAGCTGCTGCGCGAGGTGGCGGTCGCCACCCTTGGCGCGGAGGCGGTGCGCTGGAACCAGGCGCCGTCGATGGCCTCTGAGGATTTTGCCTGCATGCTGGAGGCCTGTCCGGGGGCCTATTTCTGGATCGGCACCGATGGCGAAACGCCGTCGAAGCCGCTGCATAACGCCAGCTATGACTTTAACGATGCGCTGATTAGCCACGGGGTGGCGATGTGGGTGGCGCTGGTGGAGAAACAGCTGCCGGCGGCGTAACCCACCGGCAGCGGCAGCAGGGAGCGCGCGCGCTCCCTGAGGTCAGACGTCGGCGGCGGCTTTCAGTCGCGCCTTCATGTCGCTGTAGGCCGTCCAGGCATAGCGCTCCGCCCACTGCTGGTCGGCTATCGCTTCCACTTTCACCGCACAGTATTTGGTTTCCGGCGTTTTGGAGATCGGATCGAGGTTATCCTGGGTCAGCTCATTGCAGGCGCCCACCCACCACTGATAGGTCATATAGACCGCGCCCGGGTTGATGCGATCGCTGAGGTCGGCGCGGGTGATGACTTTCCCGCGTCGGGAGCTAACCCACACCAGCTGTTTGTCAGCGATCCCCAGCCGTTGCGCATCCACCGGATTCATCTGCACCCGTCCCGGCTCGTCGGCCAGCGACTGCAGCGCGGCGCAGTTGCCGGTCATCGAGCGGCAGGAGTAGTGCCCCACCTCCCGCACCGTGCAGAGCACCAGCGGCCATTCATCATCCGGACGCTCCGCCGGAGCGCGCCAGGCGGTGGCGAACAGCTGCCCTTTACCCGATGGGGTGTCGAAGCGGTTGTCTTTATACAGCCACGGCGTGCCGGGGTGGTCGAGGGTCGGGCACGGCCACTGAACATGGCCCATATCGCCCATTTTCTGCCAGGTCACGCCGTAGAAAAGCGGGCAGAGCTCGCGCATCTCGTCCCAGATCTGCTGGTTGTTCTCATAGTGCATCGGATAGCCCATTTCGCTGGCCAGCAGACTGATGATCTCCCAGTCGCGCTTCACATTCCCCGCCGGAGGGATTGCCTGTTCAAACCGCTGAAACCCGCGGTCGGCGCAGGTGAAGACGCCACCGTGCTCGCCCCAGGAGGTGGCCGGCAGCAGGACATCGGCAATCTCCGCCGTTTTGGTCATGAAGATATCCTGCACCACCACGAAGTCCAGCGCCTCGATGCCTTTGCGCACCAGGCCGAGGTCGGCTTCGGTCTGCAGCGGATCTTCGCCCATGATGTAGTAGGCTTTGATCTCGCCGGTCAGCGCTTTATGCGGCACTTCGGTGATGCGGGTGCCGACCTGGTCATCCATTTGCGCCGGGTCGATCCCCCAGGCGGCGGCGAATTTGGCCCGCACGGCGGGGTCGGTGACCTCCTGATAGCCGGGGAACAGGTTCGGCAGCACGCCCATATCGCAGGCGCCCTGCACATTGTTTTGTCCACGAACCGGCCCCACGCCGACGTTCGCCCGCCCCAGGTTGCCGGTGAGCAGCGCCAGGCTTGCCAGACCGCGCACCACGTCCACCGCCTGGCCAAACTGGGTGACGCCCATGCCCCACATAATAGTGGCGGAAGGGGCGGCGGCGAAGATGCGCATCGCCTCACGGATCGCCTGCGCGCTGACCCCGACAATCGCTTCCACCGCTTCCGGGGCGTAATCCTTCACCGCCTCGCGGTAGGCGTCCAGCCCTTCGGTGTAGCGTTCGACATAGGCTTTGTTGTACAGCTCCTCCTCCAGCAGGACATAGCCGAAGGCGTTCACCAGCGCCATATTGCTGCCGTTGTTGAGCTGCAGATGACGGTCGGCTATGCGTGCGGTTTCAATGCGTCGCGGATCGCAGACGATGATCTTGGCACCGTTTTCCCGGGCTTTGATCACCCGGCGGGCGACGATGGGATGGGAGTCGGCGCAGTTGTAGCCAAAGACCAGCAGGCACTTCGAGTTTTCGATGTCGCTTATCGAGTTGCTCATCGCCCCGTTGCCCAGCGCCTGCTGTAGCCCGGCGACGGAAGGGCCGTGGCAGACGCGGGCGCAGCAGTCGACGTTATTGGTGTTCAGCACCGCGCGAGCGAACTTTTGCATCACATAGTTGGTTTCGTTGCCGGTGCCGCGCGAGGAGCCGGTGGTCATGATGGCGCGCGGGCCATGCTTCTCTTTGATCTCCCTGAGCTTGCTGGCGGTATAGCGAATCGCCTCCTGCCAGCTGACCGGCGTAAAGGCGCCGCCTTTCTGGTAGCGGATCATTGGTTGTTTAAGACGGGGCGTCAGGAGCTGCGTGTCGTTCAGAAAATCCCAGCCGTAATAGCCTTTCAGGCACAGCTGGTTCTGGTTGGTGACGCCGTCGGCGGCTTCCGCGCGAATGATTTTATTGTTGTCGACAACCAGTTTAAGTTTGCAACCCGCCCCGCAGTAGGGGCACACGCTCGTGATTTTTTTCATCAGTAACAGACCTGTTAACAGTGAACAGAGGATCGCTGTCGCGCCGGGCCCGACGGGCAACGATCGCGGTATCGCCTGGTGGTGATGCGGACGCAGGCCCGCTGCGCTATGCAGGTCTCGTGCCAGATTTTAATGTGTTTATTTATAATGAAAAACTTCAGATGGATGATGACGGGAGCGTGACCTCGTCACTAATGACGATGACGCAGAGCGCCGACGTCAGACGCTCTGCGGGGGAAAACGCCGCTACGCGAGAGGGCGGCAGCGGGTGATATGCGACTCGCTCAGGCCGACGTCGCGTGCGGCGGCGCAGATTGCCTGCCAGCTGCCCGCATCCAGCGGGATCCCCTCGGCCAGGCGCGCTTCGCGGTTGGCGGCTTCCCATTCGCCGGGGGCCAGCACCGGGGCATCGGGATCGTGCGGCGACTGTTTACACCATGCGATAAAGGCCTCCGTCTGCGCCTGGCTGTCCGGGGCATCGAACGCGTCCGGGCGCAGGATCACGGTGGTCATGCAGTTAAAGATGGCGTCGACGCTGGTCTGCAGGCTTTCCTGATGGGTGGTTTGCCCCCCGGAGAGCGCGCCGCCGAGCACTTCACACAGCGTCGCCAGGGCATAGCCTTTGTGCTGGGCGAAGGTGAGCAGGGCGCCCAGCGGCGAGGTTTGCATCACCGCCGGGTCGGTGGTGGGCAACCCCTCGGCGTCGATCAGGCAGCCGGGGGCCACGGCTTCCCCTTTGTGCCAGGCGACGCGGGTTTTTCCAAAGGCGATGGCGCTGGTGGCGTAGTCCAGCAGCAGCGGCGGATGGCCCTCTCGCGGAAACACCACGCACAGGGGGTTGGTGCCGAAGCGACTGTCTTTTCCGCGGAACGGAGCGACCATCGGGTCGCCGATTACGCTGACGAAGTGAATGGAGATCAGTCCGGCGGCGGCGCACTGCTCGGCCCAGTAGCCGATGCGCCCGACGTGATGCGCATTGCGCAGGGCGATAGCCGCCATGCCGTGCTGCTTCGCCTTTTCGATACCTAACTGCATCGCTTCGTGGGCGACTACCTGGCCGAAGCCGGCGTTGCCGTCGAGGGTGACCACGGCGCCGGCATCTTTGGTGACCGTGGCGTGGCGGTTGAGCTGCAGAAAACCGCCGGCATGGGATTTCACATAGCTTGGGATCATCCCGACGCCATGGGAGTCATGCCCGGCCAGGTTGGCGGCGATCAGGTGGTCGGCGACCAGCGTCGCTTCTTCTGAGCGGCTGCCGAGATGGGTAAACAGTGAGACGACAAACTGATGCAGATCCGTCGCCAGAAAGCGGTGTCCTGTTGGCACTGATTCTCTCCTGTAGTCTGTTGTTATTTTGTTATGTTTGCCGTTTTATGCTGCGCCGCCCGGCGCAGAAGGTCAAGGGCGGGGGCTCCGGGCGTCACGCCACTGCGCCAGCGTCTGCGTTATACGCCAGACGATAAAAAACCGGTCCGCGATCGCGTTTTAATTAACGTCATAAACACCACATTTTTAAATTCTGCCACTGTCACAAAAGCCAGAAAAAAGCCAGCCCCGGCGTTGCAAGGGCAGCTGATACCACTATATGTTAAATTTGTGTTTATTAATTGATGATTAAAGGTTGGTATCATGTATAAGAAAATAAGTGGTTTAGTGGTTTCACTGACGGCCGTTTTCGCCTGTGCCGCCTGGGCGGAGGTGCCTGCGGGCTATCCGGCGGATTATCAAAAAACGGTTGATGCCGCCGTCAAAGAGGGCAAGGTGGTGATCTATTCCACCACCGATACCAAAGCCGCCGGGCCGTTAATTAAAGGATTCGAAGCGCAATATCCGGGCGTCAAAGTCGAATATAACGACATGAATAGCACCGAGCTGTATAACCGCTATATCAGCGAGCAGGCCGCCGGGGGCGGCAGCGGGGACGTGGTGTGGAGCTCATCGATGGATACGGCGCTGAAATTAGCCACCGAATACGCGGAACAATATGCCTCGCCGGAGGTGAAGCAATTGCCCGACTGGGCGGTGTGGCAGCAGAAAGCCTATGGCACCACCTACGAGCCGGTGGTATTTATCTATAACAAACGGCTGATCCCGCAGAATGAGGTTCCGGATTCGCATACCGCGCTGGCAAAATTGATCGCCAGCCAGGCCGATAAATTTAAAGGCAAAGTCACCACCTACGATATCGAAAAATCGGGCCTCGGCTTTATGCTGGCGGTGCAGGACAGCCAGGCCGACGCGAACTATTTTACCGACCTGGCGAATATCGCCAAAGGCGGCCTGACGGTGCAGTCTTCCACCGGCACGATGATGGAGCGCGTCTCCTCTGGCGAAAACCTGATCGGCTATAACATCCTTGGCTCCTATGCGGAAGCGCGGGCGAAAAACGATCCCTCTTTAGGCATTGCCTATCCGAAAGATTACGTGCTGGTGCTCTCCCGCGTCTCGTTTATTAGCCAGGAGAGCGAACATCCCAATGCGGCAAAATTGTGGCTGGACTATGTCCTGTCGGAAAAAGGCCAGCAGATCCTCGCCAGTCAGGCGGATATTCCCTCTATTCGTCGCGATATTGAAGGCAAAAATGATATCGACGGCATGACCGCGCTGCTGGGCAAAGCGTTAAAACCGATCCCGGTCAACGAAACGCTGCTGGATTATTTACAGCCGCAAAAACGTCTGCAGTTTATTAAACAATGGCGCAGCGCCGCCGCGAAATAATCCTCCCCCGGGGCATCGCCGATGCCCCTTATTCACACCCGGCGGGTTTATTCACCTGACCAAAGGGATGAACCATGAATGTATTACGCAGAAAGTGGCAGGGGCTGCCGCGCGGTGTGGTGGTGTGCATCACGGCGCTGGTGATTTATGTCCCGCTGTTATTTATTGTGGTGCAGAGTTTTCTCTCCGCGCCGTTCTTTTCCCGCTCCAAATCCTGGAGCCTGGAAGCCTTCGCCTTTATTTTTACCGACCCGGATTTTTATCTGGCGTTAAGGTCAGGCTTTATTCTGGCCTTTGGTCTGGTGATTATCGCCATTCCACTGGGCGGTATTTTGGCCTTTCTGATGGTACGCACCGATTTACCCGGCCGGCGGTTCATTGAGCCGCTGATCCTGGTGCCGATCTTCGTCTCGCCGATGGTGCTGGGCTTTGGCTACGTGGTGGCCGCCGGGCCGGTAGGCTTCTTTTCCCAGTGGGCGCAGCAGCTGATCGGCTTTGTGCCGTGGAATATCTACTCGATGTTCAGCATTGTGGTCATCGCCGGCTTAACCCACGTGCCGCACGCCTATCTTTATATCTCTTCGGCGCTGCGCAGCGTCGGTTCCGACGTGGAAGAGGCGGCGCGCACCGTCGGCGCCACGCCGCTGCAGGTGATGACCTCGGTGAGTCTGCCGATGGTGCGGCCGTCCATCCTTTACGCCTGCGTGCTGCTCTTCTTCCTCGGTCTGGAGGTTTTCGGTCTGATGCTGGTGCTGGGCGACCCCGAGGGCAACATGGTGCTGGCGACCTATCTCTATAAGCTGACCAACAAGCTCGGCACCCCCTCCTACCATCTGATGGCGGCGGTGGCGGTGGTGCTGATCTGCATCACCATCCCGCTGGTGATGCTCCAGAGGCGGCTGATGCGCACCGCCAACCGCTTTGTCACCATGAAGGGCAAGGCGTCGCAGGCGCGGGCGCTGCCGCTGGGTAAATGGCGCTGGGTGGCCGGGGCGGTGGTGGTGGCCTGGCTGACGGTGACCATCGGCGTGCCGCTGCTCGGCGTGGCGCTGCGGGCCTTTATCTCCAACTGGGGCGTCGGCGTGTCGCTGTGGGATGAGCTGTCGCTGACGACGTTCCACAATATCTGGCAGCAGCCCAACCTGCTGCGGGCGATCGTCAACTCGATGGCTATCGGCATCGTCGGCGGCGCGCTGGCGGTGATCTGCTATCTGTTTGTCGGTATCGCCATGCACCGCAAAGCGGACAACGTCACCCGCTTTCTCGACTACAGCGTGCTGGTCCCGCGCGCGGTGCCGGGGCTGCTGGCCGGTCTGGCCTTCCTGTGGGTGTTCCTGTTTGTGCCGATGTGGCTCGATCAGTCGCTGAAGCACGGCTGGCTCTCGGCGCTGCCGGTGGCCGACTGGCTGCGGGAGCACCTTATCGTGCAGCTGCGCGCGCTGCGCAACACCATCTTCAGCGTCTGGCTGGCCTACACCGTGGTATGGATGGCTTATGGCCTGCGGCTCATCTCCTCGACGCTGCTGCAGGTGGGCCCGGAGCTGGAGGAGGCGGCGCGCAGCACCGGCGCCTCACGGGGGCAGATCACCCGCCACGTCACCGTCCCGCTGTCGCGCTATGGGCTGATTGGCTCCTGGCTGCTGATGTTCCTGATCTTTGAGCGCGAATATTCCACTGGCGTCTATCTGCTGTCGCCGGGTACCGAAACCATCGGCTCGATGCTGGTGTCGCTGTGGGCGGCGGGGGCCATCGATATCGTCGCGGCGCTCTCCTTTATCAATATTCTGCTGGTGGTGATTGGCCTTGGCATCGCCCTGCGCTTTGGAGTGAAATTACATGATTGAGTTATCGGTAGAAAATCTGCATCTCACCTATGGCGACAACCCGGTGCTGAAAGGGGTGTCGATGACGCTCGGCCGGGGAGAGGTGGTGTCGCTGCTGGGGCCGTCGGGAAGCGGCAAAACCACGCTGCTGCGGGCGGTGGCCGGGCTGGAGAAGCCGACGAGCGGACGGATCGCCATCGGCAACCGCACGGTGTACGACGGCACGCCGCGCAGCGAAATCCCGGCCGAAGAGCGTAACCTCGGGCTGGTGTTCCAGTCCTATGCCCTGTGGCCGCACAAAACGGTGTTCGACAACGTGGCCTATCCGCTGAAGCTGCGTAAAGTGGCCGCCGGGGAGATAAAAGAGCGGGTGCAGCGCGTGCTGGATCAGCTGGGGCTCGGGCACCTTGGCAACCGCCATCCGCACCAGCTCTCCGGCGGCCAGCAGCAGCGGGTGGCCATCGGCCGGGCGTTGGTCTACAACCCGCCGGTGATCCTGCTGGATGAGCCGCTCTCCAACCTTGACGCCAAGCTGCGCGAAGAGGCGCGGGTGTTTCTGCGCGAGCTGATCGTCAAGCTGGGCCTGTCGGCGCTGATGGTCACCCACGATCAGAATGAGGCGATGGCCATCTCGGATCGTATTCTGCTGCTGAACAATGGCGTCATCGAGCAGCAGGGGACGCCGCAGGAGATGTACGGCAGCCCGGCGACGCTGTTCGCCGCCGAGTTTATGGGCAGCAATAACCGCCTGCACGGCAAGGTAATGGCGCTGGAGAACGGCAGGGCGCGGATCGAAGGCGCCAGCTGGAGCCTGTGGGGGCGAGCGGGCGAGGGGGTTAGCGTCGGCGAGCCAGCGACGGCGGTGATCCGCGTCGAGCGCCTGCGTCTGGACGGCGCGGCGCAGGATAACAGTCTCCAGCTACCGCTGCTGACCAGCATGTACCTCGGCGACCGCTGGGAGTACCTGTTCCGCACCGAAGGCGACGACTTCCCGCTGCGCGCCTACGGAACGGCGCTGCGCGATGCCGAACACTGTCATCTGACGCTCCCGGCGGAGGATGTGTGGGTTTTTCCGCAGCGGTAACCGCTGGTTAAGACGCCAGATGGCACACGGCTTCAATATTGTGCCCGTCTGGCGCAATCACAAAGGCGGCGTAGTAACTGGCGTGGTAGTTTGGCCGTAACCCCGGCGCGCCGTTGTCCTTTCCTCCGGCGGCCAGCGCCGCCTGCCAGAAGGCGTCGACCTGTTCGCGGCTGTCGGCGCGAAAGGCGATATGCAGCGGCGCCGGTTTGTCCGCACTTTGATAGAGACACAAAGAGACATCGCCGCTGCCGGCCAGCTCTGCGCCGTAGGTCGGCTCGCCTTCGCCGACCAGCGTTACGCCAAGCGGGGCAAGGGCTTGTAAAAAGAACGCTTTGCTCGCGGCATAATCACTGACGCCGAATTTCACATGATCGAACATATCTTCTCTTCTCCTGTGGACGGGATATCGCCAGCCGAACGCGTTAGCCGGGAAATAGATGCAAAATAGTTAACAACGGTTATTAACTTTTTTAACAGCTCAAAATGTTTAATTATTCCTAATACGAGTATTTACAGACGTTTAATCTGCCATGTACCATAAACAAAAAATAACATTTGTGATACAAGTCACTCTTTTTTGGCGCATGGGTAAGCTCAGCGCGGTGTGAACGCCGCCGGTTTACCGCCTCAAGGTTATGGCAGCACCCTTCTCACGATGACATTCCGGTGAATTTCTCTCCGATTTCCCGCGTTTCGTTGAGAATCGTCTACTATCCAAACGATAACCCTATAAATGATATCGCCTCTGGCGATGTTTTATCCGACTTGCCGGGCCGGGCCAGACGCTAAGCGGTTTAAAAGCGCAATGGTATCGGTTCCAGCACGACATTCACTGGTTTTGTCAGCGACAAAAACAGTAATTTTCAATGACAGGAATGTGATGATGTCGAGCGAGAAAACTAACAATTCCAGGCGTGATTTCCTGGTGAAGTCGATGGCGCTGATCCCGACGGTGGTGATCGGCGGCGCGGGAGCAGGGGCCATTGGCGTGGCCACCAGCGCGACCGCGCAGGCGGCCCCCGCTTCAGAGCCAGCCTCCGGGAACACGGCGGCGGCCAGCGACTGGAAGCCGCAGTTCTTCAACGATCGTGAGTGGGCGTTTATCAACGCCGCCGTCGCGCGCCTGATCCCAGCGGATGAACTTGGCCCCGGCGCTAAAGAGGCCGGCGTGCCGGAGTTTATCGACCGCCAGCTTAATACCCCTTACGCCACCGGCTCCATCTGGTATATGCAGGGGCCCTTCAACCCCGACGTGCCGAAAGAGATGGGCTATCAGCTGCCGCTGGTGCCCAAACAGATCTATAACCTCGGGATCGCCGACGCCGAGGCCTGGTGTCAGGACAAGTATCACAAGACCTTCGCTGAACTGAGCAACGAGCAACAGGACGAGGCGCTCGGCCTGTGGGAATCCGGCAAAGCCGAGTTCAAACAGCTTCCGGCCTCGCTGTTCTTCACCTATCTGCTGCAGAACACCCGAGAAGGCTTCTTCAGCGACCCGATCCATGGCGGTAATAAAGGCATGGTCGGCTGGACGCTGATTAATTTTCCCGGCGCGCGCGCCGACTTTATGGACTGGGTTGAACGGGGCGAACGCTACCCCTTCCCGCCGGTATCAATTAATGGGGAGAGGGCGTAATCATGGCCACCGTATTGAAAAAAACCGATGTCGCGATCGTCGGCTTCGGCTGGGTTGGGGCGATCATGGCCAAAGAGCTGACCGAAGCCGGGCTCAACGTCGTGGCGCTGGAGCGCGGTCCGATGCGCGACACCTGGCCGGACGGCGCCTATCCGCAGGTGATTGATGAGCTGACCTACAACATCCGCCGCAAGCTGTTCCAGGATCTGTCGAAAAGCACCGTCACCATCCGCCATAACACCAGCCAGCAGGCGGTGCCGTATCGCCAGCTGGCGGCTTTCCTGCCGGGTACCGGCGTGGGTGGGGCCGGGCTGCACTGGTCCGGCGTCCATTTCCGCGTCGATCCCATCGAACTGCGGATGCGCAGCCACTATGAAGAGCGCTACGGCAAAAACTTCATTCCCCAGGATATGATCATCCAGGATTTCGGCGTCACCTACGACGAGCTGGAACCGTTCTTCGATAAAGCGGAGAAAGTGTTCGGCACCTCCGGGACTGCCTGGTCGATCAAGGGCAAGGTCGTCGGTAAAGGCCGCGGCGGCAACGCTTTCGCCCCGGACCGCTCAGACGACTTCCCGCTGCCGGCGCAGAAAAACACCTGGTCAGCGCAGCTGTTTGAAAAAGCGGCGCTCGAGGTGGGTTACCATCCCTACAACCTGCCGTCGGCCAACACTTCCGACTCCTATACCAACCCCTATGGCGCGCAGATGGGTCCGTGCAACTTCTGCGGTTTCTGCAGCGGCTACGCCTGCTACATGTACTCTAAAGCCTCGCCGAACGTGAACATCCTGCCGGCGCTGCGCCAGGAAAAACGCTTTGAGCTGCGGACCAACGCCAACGTGCTGAAGGTCAACCTGACCGACGACAAATCCCGCGCCACCGGCGTGACCTACGTCGACGGCCAGGGGCGCGAAATGGAGCAGCCGGCGGACCTGGTGATCATCGGCGCCTTCCAGTTCCATAACGTGCACCTGATGCTGCTCTCCGGGATCGGTAAACCGTACAATCCGGAGACCGGCGAAGGGGTGGTGGGGCGTAACTTCGCCTACCAGAACATGACCACCATCAAGGCCATTTTCGACAAAGACACTTATACCAACCCGTTTATCGGCGCGGGCGGCAACGGCGTCGGCGTCGACGACTTCAACGCCGACAACTTCGACCACGGCGCGGCCGGCTTTGTCGGCGGTTCGCCGTTCTGGGTCAACCAGGCCGGGACCAAGCCCATCTCCGGTTTCCCGGTACCGCCGGGCACCCCGGCGTGGGGCAGCAAGTGGAAAGCGGCGGTGGCCGATACCTACACCCATCACCTGTCGATGGATGCCCACGGCGCGCACCAGTCCTATCGGCAGAACTACCTCGATCTTGATCCGAACTACAAAAACGTCTTTGGCCAGCCGCTGCTGCGCATGACCTTCGACTGGCAGGAAAACGACATCAAGATGGCGCAGTTTATGTTCGATAAGATGGCGCCGATCGCCAAAGCGATGAAGCCGAAATATATCCTCGGCAGCCCGAAAAACGCCAACAGCCACTTTGATACCACCACCTACCAGACCACCCATATGAACGGCGGGGCGGTGATGGGGGAGGATCCGAAAACCAGCGCCGTTAACCGTTATCTGCAAAGCTGGGACGTGCATAACGTCTTCGTCATCGGCGCCTCCGCTTTCCCGCAGGGGCTGGGCTATAACCCAACCGGCACGGTGGCCGCGCTGGCCTACTGGTCAGCGAAGGCGATCCGCGAGCAGTATCTGAAAAATCCGGGTCCCCTGGTGCAGGCATAAAGGAAGGCAGATGATGAAAATGCAATGGTTATCGGCCCTGGTGCTTGGGGCATTGAGCTGCGCGGCCTTCGCCGAAGAGGCGCCTGTGGACAGCAATCTGATTAAGCAAGGGGAGTATCTGGCGCGGGCGGGGGACTGTGTCGCCTGCCACACCAACGGCAAAGCGGGCAAACCTTTCGCCGGCGGTCTGCCGATGGAGACGCCGATCGGCACCATCTACTCCACCAATATCACGCCGGATAAAGAACACGGCATTGGCGGGTACACCTTCGAAGAGTTCGACGACGCGGTGCGCAAGGGCGTGCGGAAAGACGGTTCCACGCTCTATCCGGCGATGCCTTATCCCTCGTTCGCACGGATCAGCGAAGCGGACATGCGCGCCATGTACGCCTACTTTATGCACGGCGTGGAGCCGGTGAATGTCGCCAACAAGGACACCGACATCCCGTGGCCGCTGTCGATGCGCTGGCCGCTGGCGTTCTGGCGCGGCATCTTCGCGCCGACGCCGAGCGACTTTGTCGCCAACCCGCAGGTTGACCCGGTGC
Source organism: Klebsiella sp. PCX (assembly GCF_021869705.1). Classification (NCBI taxonomy): domain Bacteria; kingdom Pseudomonadati; phylum Pseudomonadota; class Gammaproteobacteria; order Enterobacterales; family Enterobacteriaceae; genus Klebsiella; species Klebsiella sp. PCX. The sequence continues at coordinate 2,933,155 of NZ_CP091527.1, read as the reverse complement.
TGGAGCGCGGCCGCTATCTGGTGGAAGGCCTGGGCCACTGCGGCGCCTGTCATACCCCGCGTAGCCTGACGATGCAGGAAAAAGCGCTCAGCGAAAGCGAAGGCGATGATTACCTGGCGGGCAGCAATGCGCCGATTGACGGCTGGGTTGCCTCCAGCCTGCGCGGCGAAAACCGCGACGGTCTGGGGACCTGGAGCGAAGCCGAGCTGGCCGAGTTCCTGAAAACCGGACGTAACGATAAATCGGTGGTCTTCGGCGGCATGAGCGATGTGGTGGAGCACAGTCTGCAGTATCTCTCTGATGACGACATCACCGCCATCGCCCGCTATCTGAAGTCGCTCCCGCCGCGCGGCGGCAAACAGACCCCAGCCCCGGTGGAAGACAGCGTGGCGAAAGATCTGTGGAAGGGTAACGACAGCAAAATCGGCGCCGCGCTGTACGTCGATAACTGCGCCGCCTGCCACCGCACCGACGGCGCAGGCTATAAACGCGCCTTCCCGTCGCTGAAGGGCAATTCGGTGGTGCAGACCGAAGATGCCACTTCGCTTATCCATATCGTTCTGACCGGGAGCACCACGCCGGCGGTGAAAGACGCGGTCTCCAACCTGACCATGCCATCGTTCGGCTGGCGTCTGGACGACCAGCAGGTGGCGGATGTGGTCAACTTCATCCGCACCAGCTGGGGCAACAACGCGCCGGCGGTCAGCGCCAGCGATGTGGCGAAGGTGCGTAAGGAGACCGCGGCGCACGATGAGAAGGCGTTAGGCAACGCTGATATCTCGAAGCTGCCGGGGGCCGGACAGTAACCGTCAGGGTTGCGTCGCCCGCGCGGCGCAACCCATACTTAGCCAGGACGTAAAATACTGTCTGAATCAAGGAGTTTGCCTTCATGCTGCATGCAGAGCGACTGACCTGCATCGTTGACGATCGACCGCTGTTTGCGGAGCTGACGCTGTCCCTTGCTGCCGGTGAGCTGCTGCAGGTCGCCGGTGATAACGGCGCGGGGAAAACCTCGCTGCTGCGGATCCTCTGCGGCCTGGCGCGCCCGGAAAGCGGCGGGGTGAGCTGGCAGGGCCAGCCGCTGGCGAAGGTCCGGGAGTCATTTCATCGTCAGCTGCTGTGGCTGGGCCATAAGCCCGGCGTCAACGCGGCGCTGACCGCCGATGAAAACCTGCGTTTCTTCTTTCCGGCCAGCCGCCTTCAGCAGCGGGAACGCGCCCTCGCCGCCGTCGGCCTGGCGGGCTATGAAGATCTCCCCTTGAGCCAGCTCTCCGCCGGGCAGCAGCGCCGGGTGGCGCTGACCCGCCTGTGGTTAACCGACGCGCCGCTGTGGATCCTCGATGAGCCGTTCACCGCCCTCGACGCCACGGCGATGGAAACCCTGACCCGACGCCTGGAGCAGCACGCCCGGCAGGGGGGAAGCGCGATCCTCACTACCCACCAGCCGCTGCGGCCGCTGCGCTGCCCGTTGCGCACCCTGCGCCTCGGCGGCGGCGACGGGAGGTGGCAATGATGCGGGCGCTGTTGGCCCGGGAACTGCGCCTGGCGTGGCGCAGCGGGGCGGAGATCCTCAATCCGCTCTGGTTCTTTCTGATCGTCATCACCCTGTTTCCGTTCGGCGTCGGCGCCGCGCCGCAGCTGCTGGCGCAGATTGCGCCGGGCGTGGTATGGGTCGCCGCGCTGCTGGCGGCGCTGCTGGTGATGGATCGGTTGTTTCGTGACGACTGGCAGGACGGCTCCCTGGAGCAGCTGTTGCTTCTGCCGACGCCGCTGGTGGCGGTGGTGCTGGTGAAGGTGGTTGCCCACTGGATGATGAGCGGCCTGCCGCTGCTGATCGTCTCGCCGCTGGCGGCGCTGCTGCTGGGGATGAGTCTGCATGACGCCGGCGTGCTGGCGCTGACCTTGCTGCTCGGCACCCCGACGCTCAGTTTTCTCGGCGCGGTGGGGGTTGGCCTGACGGTCGGCCTGAAGCGCGGCGGCGTCCTGCTGAGCCTGCTGGTGCTGCCGCTGGCGGTGCCGCTGCTGATTTTCGCCACCGCGGCCTGCCAGGCCGCCGCCGCCGGGCTCCCGGTCGGCGGCTATCTGGCGATGCTGGCGGCGTTCTTAACCGCCAGCGCCACCCTGTGTCCGTTCGCCACCGCCGCCGCGCTGCGGCTGACCGTGCAATAATTCGCTGCGCCTGCGGGCGCGGCCATCATAACCGTGTGAGTAAGCGTCTATGTGGAAAGCGTTACATCAACTGGCGATCCCCGAGCGGCTGTACCGCCTGTGCGGATGCTGGATCCCCTGGCTGGCGGCGTTGAGCGCGCTGTTGCTGGTCATCGGTCTGGGGTGGGGCTTTGGCTTCGCCCCGGCGGACTATCAGCAGGGGGAGAGCTACCGGATCATGTATCTTCATGTCCCGGCGGCGATGTGGTCGATGGGGCTGTACCTGGCGATGGCCGTTGCGGCCTTCGTCGGGGTGGTCTGGCAGATCAAAATGGCTGACCTGGCGATCGCCGCCCTGGCACCGGTGGGGGCGATCTGCACCCTGGTGGCGCTGGTCAGCGGCGCGGCGTGGGGCAAGCCAATGTGGGGGACCTGGTGGATCTGGGACGCCCGCCTGACCTCGGAGCTGGTGCTGCTGTTTCTGTATGCCGGGATCATCGCCCTGTGGCACGCCTTTGACGACCGGCGGATGGCCGGGCGCGCGGCGGGGATCCTCGTGCTGGTCGGGGTGGTCAATCTGCCCATCATTCATTACTCGGTCTACTGGTGGAATACCCTGCACCAGGGTTCGACCAACCTGCAGCAAACCATCGACCCGAGCATGCGTCTGCCGCTGCGGATCTGTATCTTTGCTTTCCTCACGCTGTCGGTCACCCTGACCCTGATGCGCCTGCGTAACCTGATACTCCAGCTGGAGCGCCGTCGACCGTGGGTGGTGGCGCTGGCTAACAAAGGAGCCGTCCGATGAGCCCCGCTTTTTCTTCGTTCGCCGCCTTCCTGAATATGGGCGGCTATGCCCAGTACGTCTGGCTGGCGGTGGCGGTGGCCGTCGCCGCCTTTGGCCTGCTGACGGTGCACACCCTGTGGGCGCGGCGGGCGCTATTCCATGAAGTGCGACGCCAGCAGGCGCGCGAGCGGCGGATCGCTGCTGCCCGCGAACATGACAAGGAGGCCGCGGATGCAAGCGCGTCGTAAAACCCGGCTGTATATCGTGCTGGCGGTGCTCGCCGGACTTGGGCTCACCGTCAGCCTGACGCTGTACGCCCTGAGCAGCAATATCGATCTGTTCTACACCCCGGGCGAAATTATCTACGGCAAAACGGAAACCCGGGCGCTACCTCATACCGGGCAGCGTCTTCGGGTGGGAGGCTACGTTCAGCCGGGCTCCCTGCAGCGCGACCCGCAAACTCTCGACGTGCGCTTTAAGCTGTATGACGCCCGCGGGGTGGTGGACGTTAGCTATAAGGGCATTCTGCCGGACCTGTTCCGTGAGGGGCAGGGCGTGGTGGCCCAGGGCGTGCTGGACGGCGAGCGGCATATTACCGCCCAGCAGGTGCTGGCCAAACATGATGAAAATTACACCCCGCCGGAGGTGAAAAACGCCATGACGCCGGAGAAAACGGGGGCGCAGCCATGATGCCGGAGCTGGGCAACTTTTTACTGTGTCTGGCGGCGGGGCTGGCGCTGCTCCTGAGCGTCTATCCCCTGTGGGGCGCGGCGCGGCAGGACCGGCGGCTGATGGCCCTGGCCCGGCCGCTGGCCTGCGGGCTGTTCGCCTGTATCGGCGGCGCCTTCCTGCTGCTGGTGCACGCCTTCGTGGTCAACGACTTTACCGTCCGCTACGTGGCGGAAAACTCCAACAGCGCGCTGCCGGTGTGGTATCGGGTGGCGGCGACCTGGGGGGCGCATGAGGGCTCGCTGCTGCTGTGGGTTCTGCTGCTCAGCGTCTGGACCTTCGCCGTCGCCCTCTTCAGCCGCCGGATGCCGCTCGACGCCGTCGCCCGGGTGCTGGCGGTGATGGGGATGATCGCCTTGGGGTTCCTGCTGTTTATCCTCTTTACCTCCAACCCGTTCAGCCGCGGCCTGCCGCAGTACCCCATTGACGGCCGCGACCTCAATCCGCTGCTACAGGATATCGGCATGATTTTTCATCCGCCGATCCTCTATATGGGTTACGTCGGCTTCTCGGTGGCTTTCGCCTTCGCCATCGCCTCGCTGCTGGCGGGGCGGCTGGATACCGCGTGGGCGCGCTGGTCGCGTCCCTGGACCCAGGCGGCATGGATTTTCCTCACCCTCGGCATCGTGCTGGGCTCGGCGTGGGCCTATTACGAACTGGGCTGGGGCGGCTGGTGGTTCTGGGACCCGGTGGAAAACGCCTCGTTTATGCCGTGGCTGGTGGGAACCGCGCTGCTGCACTCCCTGGCGGTGACCGAGAAGCGCGGCAGCTTCCGCGCCTGGACGGTGCTGCTGGCCATCGCCGCCTTCTCCCTGTGCCTGCTGGGCACCTTCCTGGTGCGCTCCGGGGTGCTGGTCTCGGTGCATGCCTTCGCCTCGGATCCGTCGCGCGGGCTGTTTATTCTGGCGCTGCTGATTGTCGCCATCGGCGGGTCGCTGCTGCTGTACGCCCTGAAGGGCGGCCGGGTGCGGGCGCGGGTGGAACATACGCTGTGGTCGCGCGAGTCGTTCCTGCTTGGCAACAATATTTTGCTGATGGCCGCGATGCTGGTGGTGCTCCTCGGAACGCTGCTGCCGCTGGTGCATAAAGAGCTGGGCCTCGGCAGCATCTCCATCGGCGAGCCGTTCTTTAACACCATGTTCACCGCCCTGATGGCGCCGTTTGCGCTGCTGCTGGGGCTGGGGCCGCTGATCCGCTGGCGGCGCGATGACATCGCCAGGCAGATTAAGCGCCTGATTATCGCTCTGGTGGTGACGTTGTCACTTTCTCTGGCGCTGCCGTGGCTGCTGCAGGATCGTATCACCGCCATGGCGGTCATAGGCCTGATGATGGCCCTGTGGGTGCTGATCTTCGCCCTGCTGGAGGTTCACGAACGGGCTACTCATCGCCACGGCTTCTGGCGCGGCCTGCGGACGCTGACCCGCAGCCAGTGGGGGATGGTGCTCGGTCACGTCGGCGTGGCGGTGACCGTTATCGGCATCACTTTTAGCCAGAACTACAGCGTGGAGCGCGATGTACGGATGCGCCCCGGCGACAGTATCGATATCCATCGCTATCACTTTGTGTTTAACGGCGTGCGCAATATCGTCGGCCCCAACTGGACCGGCGGCGAAGGCATTATCGCCGTGACCCATAGCGGACGCCCGGAAGCGACGCTGTATGCCGAGAAGCGCTTTTACACCGCCAGCCGGATGATGATGACCGAGGCGGCGATCAGCGGCGGGCTGACCCGCGATCTGTACGCCGCGCTGGGGGAAGAGCTGAGCGACGGCAGCTGGGCGGTACGTCTGTACTACAAACCGTTCGTTCGCTGGATCTGGTACGGCGGGGTGCTGATGGCCCTCGGCGGTCTGTGCTGCATGCTCGACCCGCGCTATCGGATGCGTAAGAAGCTGCAGGAGGCCTCATGAACCGGAAGCTGCTGTTTATCCCGCTGGCGCTGTTTCTGGCGCTGGCCGCTGCGCTGTTCTGGCAGCTGATGCGCAACGCCGATGGCGACGACCCGACGACCCTCGAGTCGGCGCTGATTGGCAAACCGCTGCCGGAGTTTCGCCTTGAAGCGCTGAATACCCCCGGTCAGACGCTGGACCGGCGGACGCTGATTGACGGCAAGCCGCTGCTGCTCAACGTCTGGGCCACCTGGTGCCCAACCTGTCGCGCCGAGCATCAGTTTCTCAACGGTCTGGCGCAGCAGGGCGTGCGGGTGGTGGGGATGAACTACAAAGACGATCGGCAGAAGGCGATGAGCTGGCTGCAGCGCCTGGGTAATCCGTACAGGCTGAGCCTGTACGACGGCAACGGCATGCTCGGCCTGGATCTGGGGGTTTATGGCGCGCCGGAGACGTTTCTCATCGACGGTCAGGGCATCATCCGCTGGCGGCACGCCGGCGACCTGAACGAACGGGTGTGGCGCGAGGAGCTCCAGCCGCTGTGGAATCAATACAACCGGGGGGCGGGCTGATGAGAGGGGTAATGGGCATCCTGCTGGCGCTGATGCTGACCGGCCAGGCGTGGGCCGCCATCGATACCTGGCAGTTTAAGGATGAGGCCCAGGAGCAGGCCTTTCGCGAGATCACCTCCCAGCTGCGCTGCCCGAAATGCCAGAACAACAGCATCGCCGACTCGAACGCGATGATTGCCGCCGATATGCGGCAGAAGGTGTACGAGCTGATGCAGCAGGGGAAAACGAAAGGGCAGATTGTTGACTATATGGTGGCCCGCTACGGCAATTTTGTCAGCTACGAGCCGCCCCTGACCGCGGGCACGGTGCTGCTGTGGCTGGGGCCGGGGCTGTTCGTCCTGGCGGGCGCCGGGATGATTATCGCCCGCGCGCGTCGTCGCGACATCCCTGACGCGGCGCTCAGCGCTGAAGAGCGCCAGCGGCTGGCGGAATTATTAAAAGAAGGAAAAGAACGATGAGCCTGTTGGTGGTTATCGCCGGGCTGTTGCTGGCTGGCGCGCTGGGACTGCTTTATTACCCATGGACGGGCAACGGGGCGGTGGACCGCGATACCCTCAACCGCGCCCTGTATCAGTCGCGCCTGCAGGAGCTGACGCAGGAGCGCGGCGAGGACAACCCGGCGCTGGTCGTCGAGCTGCAGCGCACGCTGCTGACCGATATCCCGCCCCAGGCACAGCCTGGCGAACGGCCGCTAAGCCGCTGGGCGCTGCTTCCGGGGGCGCTGCTGCTGGTAGTCCTGAGTCTGGGCCTGTATCTGAAAACCAGCGATATCGGCCAGGTGCTGCTCTGGCAGCAGGCTGAACGGCATTATCCTGCGCTGTTGCAGCAGGTTAAGGACCCGACGGCGGCGCCGCTGCGAATGGATGAGCTGGCGGAGCTGCGGCTTGGCCTGCGCAGCCACCTGCAGGATACCCCGAATGACCTCCCCGGCTGGCAGCTGCTTGGACGGCTGGGCCTGTTGTTAAACGATGGCGAGACGGCGATCGGCGCCTTTGGCCGGGCGCATGCTCTGGCGGCGGATGACCCGGCGGCGGCTTTCGATTACGCCAGCGCGCTGGTGCGGGCGGGAGATAGCGGTCAGGTTCGGATGGGCGAGCTGCTGCTGCGTGACCTGCATCAGCGGCAGCCGAACAGCCTGCCGGTGCTGGAGATGCTGGCCCTGAGCGCGGTGCGTAATGAAGATTACCCCGAAGCCGTGGCCGCCCTGCAGGCGCTGCTGGCCCGGCTGCCGGAAGGGGATGCGCGGCGCGAGGCGATCGTCCGCCAGCTGGCGCAGGCGCAGCAGCAGGCGCAGTAACTGCCCGGCGGCGCTGCGTTAGCGTGGGCCTGGGGATATGAGCTGACGGGAGGCCTTTGTAGGCCGGGTAAGGCGCAGCCGCCACCCGGCAACATGGGGGGCACGGTGCGATATCTTGCCCGGCGGCGGGGGAGACTGTTATCGGTTTTACAGGTTCTCAGCCCGGGGAAAGCGTTTATCACGCGTGACTTCAGCGTAGTTTGCGCTCCCGGTTAGTCTTCTGCGTTATGTCAATCATGGCGCAGGGAGCGCACAGGGGGCGGCCAGTCGCCGCCGCCCGCCCCCTGTACCCCCGGGCTCCGGCCAGCAAAATCGCCGCTGCGCGGTGCCTTCGACTTATCCCTGCAGGCTTCGGGTCGGGCCGAGGCAGCGTCCATGCAAAACACGGCCCTCAGCCCGCATCCATGCGGGCTGCCCCGGCCTTCCGGGAACGTCTCAGCGATTTTGAGGCCGCCAACACCGGCAGTTTCAGCAACCATGGTGAATATATTAACGACAGGTCGCACGAACCCTGTAGGCCGGGTAAGGCGCAGCCGCCACCCGGCACAAAATCGGCTCCGTGCCCGCTGTCCTTGCCCGGCGGCGCTACGCTTGCGCGGGCCTACGAAGGGCGCGAATAGAGCACCAAATCGCGGGCCGGGTAAGGTGTAGCTGTCACCCGGCAAAAATACGGCACAAGAGCGGCACAAATACCGCCTAACAGCGTAGCCGGGATAAGGCGTCACGCATCGCTATCCGGGATTCTCCCTGCTGGCGCTATGATCAGCTGCTTCCGTGTTAAGTTTCAGGTGTCGCAGGAATGACTAAAGAATCTCCCCCTAAGCATCAGCAGCAGGCTGTCGCTTAGGCCCCGGAGATCACTCCCTTAAGGTTGCAAGCGCGGTAGAACTCGATCAACGAGGTTAAAAGGGGCTTCAGCGCGGAACGCGAGTTAAGGCTAATCAGGGCAGGGGAACCGGCAGAATTTATAATCCAACAACCGGCTACACCGGGCCTTCGGCACCATTTGGCTGGAACAGCCACATGGACATCATCTGGCGCTGTCATGCCGCTGACGCGGTATCCAGAAGCTACTTGATATTGTAAGGGTACGAATGCTATTGCAGAATTTCACGTCTGCTGTGTGCCAGGAGCGGACATTGTCGCCTCACTCAAATTTGATGGGGATGCTTTAGAACTTTTATGGTAGATGTAAATAGCTCGCAGAATAAAACGTACAAGGAAAAGCTATGAGGATCAGACTAGCTGTGCCTGTAGAGGCAGAAGAATGCTGGAACATTCGAAATCAGGCTATACGTTACGGATGTAAGAATAGTTATGATGATGCGGTTATTGCAGCCTGGACACCGGAAAAAATGCCTGAAAGCTACAGGAATGTCATTGTAGCGAATCCTTTTTTCGTTGTTGCGGCTGATGGCAGACTATTAGCTACAGGCTATCTTGATCTATCTACAGGAAGTATTGAGGCTGTATTTACGTTACCTCGATATACAGGTAAAGGGTTAGGTAGTCAGATTATTGAAGCCATCAAAAGTGAAGCTCGTGAACGTGGATTTGAGCAATTGACTTTGTCCTCAACACCTAATGCCCAGACTTTTTATGAGAAGCATGGTTTCAAACTTATGCAGGAAAGCATGTATCCCTCTGCCTTGGCGCAGGCTGAACTGCGCTGCATGGAAATGTCTATAAATCTCCTGGGATAGTAGTTCGCTGTCTAATCGCAATGATCACTATACCCAGTAACCACTGCAGATAGATCTTAAAAGCTTCAAAAGTTAACGTCCGCTCTTTGCACCGTCCGGACCTTGCTTAGCATGAATTTCTTCTGTGCCCAAGTGCGGAAGTGGTTACAACATTCTGTGTGGTGCAACGGGGAGCGTGTCAAAGGAGTCAAGCTGGCAATCAGGCAGAGCTTGAGATTTCGCTAGGGACTAAAATCAGTCCTGCCATCGCAACACTAAATTAGCCTCAATAAACGCTTTAGATTGCCGACATATACATTTAACGTAATCCCTGAAAATAAACAAAATGGATTGAGCCGTATGAAAAAACTTTTACTTCTTTTTCCGCTGGTGTTTACTGCGCCGGTACAGGCTTCTGAAGTCACGGTAGGTCAGATTTGTAAGGCTACTTCTGCTGCGATGTTTGGCCGTGACCATAAGATCATGCAACTGGATAAAGTTGAATCAGGTATTGCCTACGTACATTATATCCGACAGAACGATAGCACTCGTTGGGCAATAAAGTGCAAACTTATAGGTGATCAGGTTATGTGGGCATCTGATAACCCTGACAGCACCGGTCGCTGGCGGGATGATCCTGCGGACAGTACAGTCAAATATTCTATTGATGGTAAAAAAATAATTATTACCGAGCTCTATAGTGACGGTTCCAGTACCACGAACTCTTATCCCTTGAAGCAGCTAAAATGACTTTGACCTGCTCTCCGTTGATTACGGCACCTCAATGTTAGTAACGTAGTTGTGGGAGTTGCAAACTTCCGCTCCTCGCTTATGGCGGACCTGGGTTCACCTGGTTTGTCCGCTTGATGCCAGGAGCGGAAAGCGCTGACAACACCAGGTACCACTCAACGCGGTGCAAGCCAGTCAGATAGCTAGCGAGTTTTTGTAGGCCGGGTAAGGCGCAGCCGCCACCCGGCAAAAATACGGCACAAGAGCGGCCCAACAGTGTAGCCGGGATTAGGCGTCACGCATCGCTATCCGGGATTCTCCCTGCTGGCGCTATGATCAGCTGCTTCCGTGTTAAGTTTCAGGTGTCGCAGGAATGACTGAAGAATCTCCCCCTTAGCATCAGCAGCAGGCTGCCGCTTAGGCCCCGGAGATCACTCTTTTAAGGTTGCAAGCGCGGTAGAACTCGATCAACGAGGTTAAAAGGGGCTTCAGCGCGGAACGCGAGTTAAGGCTAATCAGGGCAGGGGGACCGGCAGAATTTATAACCCGATAACCGGCTGCGCCGGGCCTTCGGCGCCATTTGGCTGGACTGCCACATAGAGATCATCTGGCGCTGTCATGCCGCTGACTCGGCATACTGAAGCTAGTCGATGTTGTAAGTGTACGAATGCCATTGAACAATTTCACGTCTAGTTTGTGCCAGGAGAGGACGAACATGCTCGCTATGTGAGGAAAGACAAAGCTACCTATTGGCAGCGCTATCAAAGCGAAGAAAGCCCTCCGGTTTACCAAGACCGGATTAATTGCCAGGGGCTCCTGAACTCTGAACTGATTTTTGGTACTCGCGCATATTTTTGATTGTAACCTCATGGCAGTTATGCAAAAATTGCTGTTTTAAATTTGAATTTATTCAATGTCTGGAGCTAAGTTATGGTTAGGAAAAGTAGAAGTAAAAATACAAATATAGAACTAACTGAACATGACTATTTATTAATAAGTCAAATAAAAAAGCTTAAAACACAAACCACTTGCTTTTTTAATAATAAAGGAGGGGTTGGGAAGACTACATTAGTAGCAAATTTAGGAGCAGAGCTATCAATAAACTTTAGTGCAAAAGTACTTATTGTGGATGCCGACCCTCAATGTAATCTCACGCAGTATGTATTAAGTGATGAAGAAACTCAAGACTTATATGGGCAAGAAAATCCAGATAGTATTTATACAGTAATAAGACCACTATCCTTTGGTAAAGGATATGAAAGTGACCTCCCTATAAGGCATGTAGAGAATTTCGGTTTTGACATAATTGTCGGTGACCCTAGACTTGCTTTACAGGAAGACCTTTTAGCTGGAGACTGGCGAGATGCCAAAGGCGGAGGGATGCGAGGAATTAGGACAACTTTTGTATTTGCAGAGTTAATTAAGAAAGCTCGTGAACTAAATTATGATTTTGTTTTCTTTGACATGGGACCATCATTAGGCGCAATCAACAGGGCAGTATTACTGGCAATGGAATTCTTTGTCGTCCCAATGTCAATCGATGTATTTTCACTATGGGCTATTAAAAATATCGGCTCCACGGTTTCAATATGGAAAAAAGAATTAGACACAGGGATACGTCTCTCAGAGGAACCTAGCGAATTATCACAATTATCACCTCAAGGAAAACTAAAATTTCTCGGTTACGTCACTCAACAACATAAAGAACGCTCTGGATACGATACAATTCAGCTTGAGAATACTGAGGAAGAAATAAAATCGAAGCGTCGGGTAAAGGCGTATGAAGACATTGGAGAGGTGTTTCCTTCTAAAATTACTGAGCATCTTTCTAAACTTTATGCATCAAAAGATATGAACCCGCACCTTGGAGATATACGTCATTTAGGTAGTTTAGCTCCGAAATCACAATCACAACACGTTCCGATGATATCAGTGTCTGGTACAGGAAATTACACCAGACTTAGAAAAAGTGCGCGTGAACTTTATCGAGATATTGCAAGAAGATACTTAGAGAACATTCAGATTGCTAATAGCGAGAAATAGTTTATGGCTATATATAATGAGGATTTAATAAACGATCTTGCACAGCAAAAAGTAGTTTTATTTTTAGGGGCAGGGGTGTCTTCAAGCGTTAACCTTGATGCCGATAATAGATTTAAAGGTTGGCCAACATTTTTAGAAGATGCATCTAAAGATAGAGAGCCATCTTTAAAGAAACAAATCAAAAAATTACTGTCCTCCAAAGATTATCTTCTTGCATGTGAATTATTACAAGCAGATTATGGAGAATCGTGGGAACGTAAAATAACAGAAGAGTATGGTCGCGCAGCTCAACCCTCAAGTCTTCATAGGGCCCTGATATCACTAGGCCAAAGAATAATACTTACAACTAACTTTGATAAGCTAATAGAAAGTGCATGGACTTCTTCATTAGCAGATGGCGATCGCCATTTTAAGGTTATTTCTAAAGTAGACAATGATATTTTTAAAGTTTTAAAAGAGCATGATACTTCTTATATAATAAAAATACACGGTTCAATAGATGATGTAAGCAATATTGTATTCTCTCGTTCACAATACATTAGACTTGCTTTTGGTAACGAGAACTACTCACTATTCCTCGATTCATTATTACTAAACTACACATTCCTTTTTGTAGGTTTTTCAATGGATGATCCTGCAATCACTTCATTAATGGAATTATACGCTTATCGCTATCCTAGATCACGGCCACATTATATTATTACCAGCAGTAACATACCTCAAAACATAAGAGAGATACATAGGAGATTAAGAAAATTAATCGTAATACCTTACAACGCAAGAAATAACCATGCAGAATTGCCAGAATTGATAGAAGAGATGGCGGAAAAAGTAGAGATAAAAATGCGAACTAATATAGCTTCAATGTTGGCAAAAACAGCAGCATCCGAAAACACTTGAATCAAAGCAGTGTTACTTAACCTCAACTCCTGCAGGAAAGCCCTAATTCACGGCGGGTAAGCCTATTAGGAGGAACGGGCCATGCAACTGCGGCAGAGGAGATTAATAACCTGAATATGCTCAATATATATGGCCAATCTGTCGAGCATACTATATGCCAAGGCTAAGTATGGATGTTCGGGATAGAGCAAAGCTCAAATGTCCGCTCTGTGCCAAGAGCGGACGAGCTAACTGAGTTATTGTTCAAAGACACGGTTCTATCGAAAAATATAGACATGCCGATTCAGTATGAGCAGACAATTCTAGCTACAAGAGCTAAGAAAAGTAATGTAGCGACTGCCAAAACCTTAGAATACAATGGATAGATATAAATAATAGTAGCTCTACTTAGTTTAGTAGAAAAGCTTGGAAATTACGTTGGTATTCCTATTCCTTCAGAGAACATTGAAAGTGGCTTATTGCCCATCTATAAAGGACAGGTTCTTTTCATTCTTGGAGTTGATGGTGCTGGCAAGTCACCACTAATATATCACATACTAAAAAAACTAAGAGATTATAATAATATCGTATTGATATCTGCACATAGGCAAATTTGGTAAGATACATCGTTTATTGATATGTTGAGCTCGGAGTTTCCTTGTGCTTTAGAATATTTTCAAAACAGCGTAAGATACTCAAATACTTCTCGTTGGAAAGTCGAGGATGAAAGACAAAGCAAGTTTCCTGTCATTAGATTAAAAAAGGCAATTAATAGAAGGAATAGAGATGTTGCCGATAAAGTATACGCAAGAGATATAGATGGAGCTCTCAAGGTTTGTGTGTCACCTAAAGAAGTAATTAATTTAGCTTTAATATCATCAGGGATGCCTATCACAATAGAGTACGTATTATAGCAGCCCATCGACTGCGGGCCTGGAGCTGCCATTACTAGCATCATTAGAACATCTTATAATTTATCTTCAGCCTCTTGGATCAGCTTTAAAAGTAGTTTCATATCTAGACCAATATGTCCGTATGTAAAGCTTGTCTCGACAACATTTTTTGTATATTTACGCAGATCAGAATGTACATGATCAGGGCCGTAAGGTATTTTGTGATGATCGGCTGAATCGATCCTAGACAACTGTTTTCCTTCAGGGGTCATTATTATATAGGCATAATTCGATGGAGATTGGTGTCTAATCACTACCGTGATCCCTGACTGTCTTCGGGCTGTTACAGTTTCCCCTACAACTTTCATGATAGTGCATTTGAAATTTACTTTAAGTATTTCGCAGGTTTGCTCAAGCATTTCTTCAGTAGTCAGTGGACGCATATTTGAGAACATAACTATTCCACCCAAATGATTCGAGAGGTAGTTGAGAAGAATTGATTGCTTCTGAGATTCCTCTTCATGTGTCAAACACAGATGCATACCAATCATCATCCCTGACTTTCCCCAAACAGTACTGGTCGCCATGCGATTGGCTTTTTCACCGCAAACCAAGCACTTTCCATCGGAGGATAGCCATATAGCTTGATCTACAGCAGTATTCTTAAACCGCCCTCCTAGCAGACCATCGAATAATCTCGAGTCAGCTTTCCTTTTTTCGTACCACGGCTTATAACGTTGTACATACCCCGTATCATCAATGAGCTTTGAGAAGCTGGCATCATCTACTGGAGTAAGTTTGATTCCGTGTTGTTCGAGATAAACACCAATATGGCCAAACCAGAAAAGGTCTTTTGATTTCATAAAATAAATTCTGGCTGCTGGAAAGCGGACAGTTGGTGCATACATTGCATTTACATGAAAAGTACCTGCGCTGATATAAACATGTACATTCGTTGCTCCTTGCATCATCCAAAGCAATATTTCTTTGCTCAAAACTTCAATTGCCAAAACTGGCTTTTCTTTTGTCAGTATATTGCCACCGAAGCATTGAATAACATTATCTGTTGCAGCTCCACTTAATTTAAGCTGGATGCAGTCAGTAATTACGTCATAAAGTCTCAAAGTGTCATCCTTTATTATTCAAAATGATACCGCGCAGGGGCTGCGCCTAAGTTTACCGGCCATTGATACATCAATACCACCTTGCTACCAGAAAGTTTTTTACACCGCAAGTGAGGCATGTCCGCTCCTCGCTCAAAGCAGGCCTTCATCCCAGTCAGATTGCCCACGTCGTGCCAGAGACCTTCAAATATCGTTGCTGCGTTTTGCACGATGCTCACACCCAAACCAAAAAAAGCCCCTGCATATCAGCAGGGGCAAGCCATGTCAGAGCTTATTATTTATTAGTTAAACACCATCCCGCCGTCGATCAGCAATGACTGACCGGTCATGTAATCAGAATCCGGGCTGGCAAGATAGGAGACGCAGGCGGCGACATCTTCCGGCTCGGATAGCCGACCGAGGGTGATGCGTTTGGCGAACTCGGCGGTACCGTAGCCCAGCGGTTTACCGGCGGCTTCTGACACCTGGCGGTCAATTTCGGCCCACATCGGCGTTTTGACAATCCCCGGGCAGTAGCCGTTGACCGTGATGCCCAGCGGCGCGAGGTCGCGAGCGGCGGTCTGGGTTAAGCCGCGCACCGCGAATTTACTGGAGCTATACACCGCCAGCTCCGGGTTGCCGACGTGGCCGGCCTGGGAGCAGGCGTTGATGATTTTCCCGCCGTGACCCTCTTTCTTAAAGGCTTCGACCGCCGCCTGAATGCCCCAGATCACCCCTTTGACGTTGATGTTGTAGACTTTATCGACAATTTCCGGGGTAATGGACTCGATCGGCGTGGACGGCGCTACGCCGGCGTTGTTGACGATGACGTCGAAGCCGCCCAGCGTTTTGCGCGCCTGTTCGACGGCGGCGAACACCTGATCGCGGTCGGAGACATCCACTTTCACCGCCATGGCGCGGCCGCCGGCCTGGTTGATTTCCGAGGCGACCGCTTTGGCGGTGGCGTCGTTATAATCGGCAATGGCCACGGCAAATCCATCCTTCACCAGACGAAGGGCGATAGCTTTACCAATCCCCTGGCCGGCGCCGGTAACAAGTGCGACTTTTTTCATTTTCCTTTCCTTATTGTGATGACTTACAGAATCTGACTCAGATGCAGCTGGCCCATCAGCAGCGGGTTATCGCTATAATCCACCGGAATGGCCACCACCGCCGGGCCGTCGACGTCCATCGCCGCGCGCAGGGTCGGCTCCAGCGCCTCGGCGCTTTCCACGGCAAACCCTTTGGCGCCGAAGGACTCGGCATAGGCTTTAAAATCCATCGGCCCGAACTCGACGCCGGACAGGCGCTGATATTTTTTCTCTTCCTGGATGGCCACCATGTTGTAGCCGTTATCGACCCAGATCAGGTGCAGCACGTTGGCTTTCAGGCGGACGGCGGTCTCCAGCTCCATGCTCGACTGCAGGAAGCCGCCGTCGCCGGAGACGGAGACCACTTTGCGCTCAGGATTGACCAGCCAGGCGCCAATGGCCCAGGGCAGGGCGACGCCCATGGTCTGCTGGCCGTTGGAGATCATCACCTGACGGGCGCGGAAGCTGTACAGGTAGCGGGCAATCCAGATATGGAAGCTGCCCATGTCCACGGTCAGCGTGACGTCGCTGTTGACGATATCCTGCATGGCGCGAACGATGCGCAGCGGATGCAGGGCAAACTGATTCAGCTGCGCGCCGCGGCGGTCCAGCAGTTCGCGCTGGTGCTGGCGGTCGCGGAGGATCTCCGCCGCCTGCGGGGAGAGTACCAGCCGGCGATCGATATTTTGCGCCAGCTTGTTGAGGGTGCCGGCGATATCGCCCACCAGCTCGACGTCCGGGGTGTAGTTGCGCTCTTCATAGGCGGGCAGGACGTCGATATGCACCAGCGTCGCGTTGCCGCTGTTCCACATCGCCGGTTCATATTCCACCGGGCTGTAGCCGATGCAGATCACCAGGTCGGCGAGCTGCAGCAGACGGTCCCCGGCCTGGTTGTTAAACAGCCCGACCCGGCCGGCGAAGCGAGAGAAGTTATCCTGATTCACCGCCCCGGCGGCCTGATAGGTGCTGGTGACCGGAATATGGCTGGCCTCCAGCAAACGGCGCAGCGCCGCGCTGTTTTCCGGCTGACTGGCCATCAGGCCGAGCAGGAAGATCGGGTTCTTCGCCTGAGCGATAAGCTTCGCCACCCGATCGATGGCGGCATCCGGCGCGGCGCCCATCTGCGGGGCCCCGCTGGCCGGCAGCACTTTGCCGCTGACCGGGCCATCGACCACATCCTGCGGCAGGCTGACGAAAGCGCTGCCCGGGCGGCCCTGCTCGGCGGCGCGGAAGGCGTTGGAGACCACTTCCGCAAGCGCGTCCGGCGCGGTCACCTCGACGGCGTATTTCGTCACCGGGCTGAACATCGCCACCGTATCCATACTCTGGTGGACCTGTTTGGCTTTATCGGCGCGTTTCACCGCGCCGCCCAGGGCCACCACCGGGTCGCCTTCGCTGTTGGCGGTGGCCATACCGGTGATCAGGTTGGAGCAGCCCGGGCCGGAGGTGACCAGCGCCACGCCGGCTTTACCGGTAATGCGCCCGACGGCGGCGGCCATGAACGCGGCGTTGGCTTCGTGGCGTACCGGAATAATGCGAATGGAGGAATCCAGCAGTGAGTCGAATACCTTGTCGATTTTGGCGCCAGGGATGCCGAACACCTGACGTACCCCCTGGGCTTCCAGCTGGCTGACGACGAGATCGGCGCCGTGCGCCCACTGGCGTACCGGATACTGTTTGTCCATGTGACCCCCTTAACTTTCTACGGAACGGATGGCGGCATCGAGATTATCGGGATGCAGATTGGCCTGCAGGAACGCGCTGTCGGCGGGCAGGTCGATCATCAGCTTGTGAATTTCGCCGAAGGTCAACACCCCGTGGTCGAGCTGGTAATCCAGCAGGTGACCGCCGCCTTTGCGGTCATCGGTAATAAAGTGCTCGTGATACCCGGCGACGTTGATCCCCTGCATATGCTGCGGGGTACGGAAGCCGACCAGTACCCCTTCGCGCTGGTTAAAGCGGAACACCGGCTGATCGTCGAGGACGTCGGTCATCGCCCGGTACGGCGGCGTCTGGCGCGGCACGGTGCGGGTATGGGCATGGCGGAAATGGCCATCGATGCGCAGGGCGCAGAACAGGTTGTCAGAGGGAATTTGCTGGTCGATCACCTCGTGCAGCTGCTGGCGGCTCACCGGGTGGTCGAAGGTTTTCCGGTACTGCGGCTGGAACCAGGTCATCACCGCGAACGGCGTTTTCTGCTCCGGCTGCGCTTTGCGCGCGCTGCCGTCGGCCCGCAGCTGATAGACCTGACTGCTAAAGGCGATCAGCTCCCCGTCCAGCTCATTAAAGGTGCCGAGACCGAAATCGCCGTGCTTCAGCAGGTCGGCGATGGTGGTGCTCCCTTCGTAAACCCCGCTTAGCAGGGCGCTCATGAGCGATGTCTGATAGAGCACGCTCTCGGGATGCTGCGCGGAAAACGCCCGCAAGGTTTCGCATAGACTCTCTTCGCAGGTGCATTCAGCAGAATGATTCATATACCACTTCCTCGTTCAACAAATATAAGAAAGGTTAAATAAATGTTGACCCGATTCAGCTCACAGTTCCAATATAGAAACCATGCTGGTTTGAGACGTTTTCGATATGGAACTTCGTTATCTTCGCTATTTTGTCGCCGTCGCCAGGACGCGGCACTTCACCCAGGCTGCCAAGGAGCTGGGTATTTCACAGCCTCCGTTAAGTCAGCAAATTCAGCGGCTTGAGCGCGAGGTGGGGACTCCGCTATTTCGGCGTTTGACCCGCGGGGTGGAGCTCACCGAGGCCGGTGAGTCGTTCTATGAGGATGCCCGTCAGATCCTCGCCATGAGCGATGCGGCGCTGGAGAAGGCCAAGGGCATTGCCCGCGGGATGAACGGCAGCCTGTCGCTAGGCATTACCAGTTCTGATGCTTTCCACCCGCAAATCTTCACGCTGCTGCACCGCTTTCAGCTCGACCACCCCGGGGTGACCCTGCACCAGATGGAAGACAACATGGCCAATCTGATGACCGCCCTGAGCGAGGCCGAGCTGGATATTGCCTTCGTCCGTCTGCCGTGCGAGAGCAGTAAGGCCTTTAATCTGCGGATTATCGATGAGGAGCCGATGGTTATCGCGCTGCCGCGCGATAACCCGCTGGCGACGCAGCCGACCCTGGCCCTGGAGCAGCTGCGCGACGTGGCGCCGATCCTCTTCCCGCGGGAAGTGGCTCCGGGGCTGTATGAGCTGGTGTACAACAGCTGCCTGCGCGCCGGCATCGATATGGAGCGCGCCTGGCAGTCGTCGCAGATTTCGTCGTCGCTGAGCATGGTCAATGCCGGGTTCGGCTTCGCGCTGGTCCCGCAGTCAATGACCTGCATCCAGCAGCCGAACGTCAGCTATCACCCGCTCAGCGGGGCGCCGCTGAAGACCGATATCGCCATCGCCTGGCGGCGCTTCGAGCGCTCGCGCACGGTGAAACGCTTTCTGGCGATGTTCTGATCTTCGCGACGCCTGCGGCTTACTGCGCCACCCAGCCGCCGTCCATGTTCCACGCCGCGCCGCGCACCTGGGCGGCGGCGTCGCTGCACAGAAACAGCGCCATTTCGCCCAGTTGCTGCGGGGTGACAAACTCCCCGGAGGGCTGCTTTTCCGCCAGCAGCTGGGCGCTGGCCTGCTCCGGGTCGACCCCCTCGGCGATGCGCTTATCGATCTGCTGCTGCACCAGCGGAGTCAGCACCCAGCCGGGGCAGATGGCGTTGCAGGTGATGCCGCTGCGCGCGGTTTCCAGGGCCACGGTTTTGGTCAGGCCGACCACCGCGTGCTTGGCGGCGACATAGGCCGATTTCTCTTTCGACGCCACCAGGCCATGCACTGAAGCAATGTTGATGATGCGCCCCCAGTTGCGCTGGCGCATGCCCGGCAGCGCCAGGCGAGTGGTGTGGAAGACGCTGGAGAGATTGATCGCGATGATGTCGTTCCATTTGTCCACCGGGAACTGCTCCACCGGGGCCACGTGCTGGATGCCGGCGTTATTGATCACGATATCGACGCCGCCGAAGGTGCTTTCGGCATAGCGCATCATCGCCTCGATCTGCCCGACGTCGCGCAGGTCGGCGTCGTGATAGCCGGGGATCTTGCCCAGCGCGGCGACTTCAGCCCGGGCGTGGCTGCTGTCGCCGAAGCCATTGAGCACCAGCTGGGCGCCTGCCTGCGCCAGCACTTTGGCGATCCCTAAGCCGATGCCGCTGGTGGAGCCGGTGACCAGCGCTGTTTTACCGTTTAAATTCATCATATTTCTCCTTCAGTCGGGTCTCAGACAATGCCGGTCACATAGAACGTGGCAATGACAAACAGTACCGCGAGGCTTTTGATCACCGTGATGGCGAAAATGCCGCCGTAGGCCTGGCGATGGCTCAGGCCGGTGATCGCCAGCAGGGTGATCACCGCCCCGTTATGCGGCAGGGTATCCATGCCGCCGCTGGCCATGGCGGCGACGCGGTGCAGGACCTCAAGCGGAATATTGGCGGCGTGGGCGGCGGCGACAAAGGTCTCGGACATCGCCGCCAGGGCAATGCTCATTCCCCCGGAGGCCGAGCCAGTGATCCCGGCCAGCACCGTGACGCTGATCGCCTCGTTTAACAGCGGATTGGGAATAGCCGCGAGGGCTTTCGACAGCACCAGGAAACCCGGCAGGGCGGCGATAACCGCGCCGAAGCCATACTCAGAGGCGGTGTTCATCGCCGCGAGAATAGCCCCGCCCACCGCCGTCCGGCTTCCTTCTGCCAGCCGGCCGCGAATATTGCGGTAGCCGCAGACCAGTACCAACACAATGCCGGAGAGCAGCGCCGCCTGTACCGCCCAGATGGCGGTGATTTTCCCCACCTCGGTGACCACAGGCTTCGCCAGACCCGGGAGGGTGAGCTCATGGCTGGCGCCGTACCACTGCGGGATCCAGTGGGTAAACAGCAGATTCAGCACCCCCACCAGCAGCAGCGGGGCGATAGCGATCAGCGGATGCGGCAGGTTGATGTCATCCGGGGTCTCCGGCTCATTTTGCAGGTCGGTCCCATAGCCTTCGCCGCTGGCCTGCGCTTTGCGGCGCTGGCGCTCCAGCCACAGCAAACCGAAGAGGATAATGAACAGCGAGCCGATAAGCCCCAGCCACGGGGCCGCCCAGGCGTTGGTGCCGAAGAAGCTGGTGGGAATAATATTCTGGATCTGCGGCGTGCCGGGCAGGGCGTCCATGGTAAACGAAAAGGCCCCGAGGGCGACGGTGGCTGGGATCAGCCGTTTGGGGATCCCGCTCTGGCGAAACAGCTCGGCGGCGAAAGGGTAGACGGCAAAGGCCACCACAAACAGCGATACCCCGCCGTAGGTCAGCAGGGCGCACACCAGCACGATCACCGGGATCGCATGGCGGCGTCCAAGGATGCGGATGGCGGCGGCGACAATCGACCGCGAGAATCCCGACAGCTCAATCAGCTTGCCGAATACCGCGCCCAGCAGAAACACCGGGAAATAGAGCTTCACAAAGCCGACCATTTTTTCCATAAACAGGCCGGTAAAGGCCGGGCCGACCGCGCCCGGGTCGGTGAGCAGCACCGCGCCGAGGGCGGCGATCGGCGCAAAGAGGATCACGCTGTATCCACGGTAGGCTGCCAGCATCAGTAATGCCAGCGCGGCCAGGGCTATTATCACACTCATCACGACGTCTCACTCTCATTGTTATTGTAGGGGTACAGAACGAGATACTAGGGTTTCAGGGCGAAGCGCAGCTGGTGTTCCCGGCGCGACTGGATGCGCTGGCGCCGGGCCTCGTCCCAGCGGTAAAAGCCTTGCCCGCTGCGGGCGCCGGTGTCGCCTCGCGCCACTTTCTCTGCCACCAGCGACATCATCTCGGTGCCGCTGGCCAGCTCCGGCAGCAGGTGCTGGCAGATATCCTGCACCGTCGCCAGGCCGGTCATGTCCGCTGCCTCCAGCGGGCCGACCATCGCATAGCGGCGGCCCAGCGAGGCGCGCATCACCTGGTCCACCACCTCCGGGGACGCGATGCCGCTGTGGACGATATGCAGCGCTTCGCGCAGCAGGGCGAACTGCAGCCGGTTGCCGACAAAGCCCGGCGCGGCGCGGTTGAGCACCACCGCTTCCAGCGCGCAGGCGGCGCAAAAGTCGCTCACCTGGCGCGCCAGATGAGGCAGGGTGGCGCTCCCGGGCACCACTTCCACCAGCGGGATCAGGTGCGGCGGATGCCAGAAATGGGCGATCAGTAGCCGTTCCGGGAGGCGCATGCCCTGCGCCAGCTGATCCGGCGGCAGGCCGCTGGTGTTGCTGGCGATAATCGCCTCGTCGGCGATCAGCGTTTCCAGTTCGGCATACAGGGCGTGCTTCAGCCCCAGCCGTTCGGGGATCGCTTCAATCAGCAGCGTGGCGTCCGCCAGCGCTTGCAGCGCCGGGGTAGGGGTTAAACGGCTCAGCACGGCGTCGCGGTCGGCGGGATCCTGCTGACCGCTCGCCTCCAGCTCGCGCAGGATCGCCCCGGCTACTGTGGGTACCTCGGCGAGACGTTGCGGATCGGTGTCATACAGGCGGACGGCGTGACCGTGACGGGCGAAATGGCAGGCAATGCCGACGCCCATCAGTCCGGCGCCGAGTACCGCCAGGCGTGGTGTAAACATAGTGGCTCCTGTTAACGTTGAAGGGTCATGGCGATGCCCTGTCCGCCGCCGACGCACAGGGTGGCCAGCCCTTTGCTGGCGCCCCGGCGCTGCATCTCATGCACCAGACTGACGAGGATCCGGCAGCCGGAGGCGCCGATGGGATGGCCAAGGGCGATGGCGCCGCCGTTAACGTTGACCTTCTCGCTGTCCCATTCGAGCAGCTGGCCGACGGCCAGCGCCTGGACGGCAAAGGCCTCGTTGGCTTCGATCAGATCCACCTCGTCCAGCGTCCAGCCGGCGCGCTGCAGCGCCTGGCGGCAGGCGCTCACCGGGCCGATGCCCATCACCGACGGGTCGACCCCGGCGACCGCCGCGCTGACAATGCGCGCCAGCACCGGCAGCCCAAGCTCGTGCGCTTTATCGACGCTCATCAGCAGGACCGCCGCAGCGCCGTCGTTCAGCGATGAGGCATTCCCGGCGGTGACGCTGCCGTCAGCCGGGCGAAACGCCGGGCGCAGCTGGGCCAGCTGCTGCTCGCTGGTCTCCGGGCGCGGTTGCTCATCGTCGGTCACGACACGCGGCGGCTTTTTGCCCTGCGGGACGCTGACCGGGACGATCTCCTCGCGAAAGCGTCCGGCGGCGATAGCGGCCGCCGCTTTGCGCTGGGAGCTGGCGGCGAAGGCGTCCTGGCGCTCGCGGCTGATGTCGAAGGCGTCGGCGAGGTTCTCGGCGGTGATGCCCATGTGGTAGTCGTTAAAAGCGTCCCACAGGCCGTCCTGGATCATGCTGTCCTGCAGGCTGGCATGGCCGAAACGCAGGCCGTCTCGGGCGCCATTCATCAGATAGGGAGCATTGCTCATGCTCTCCTGGCCGCCGGCGATAACGATCTCGGCGTCGCCGCAGCGGATCGCCTGCACCGCCTGCTGAACCGCTTTCAGCCCGGAGCCGCACACCAGATTGACGGTGACCGCTGGAGTGTCCACCGGCAGGCCGGCCCGCAGCGCGGTCTGGCGCGCCGGGTTCTGCCCGCAGCCGGCGGTGAGCACCTGGCCGAAAATCAGTTCATCGACCGCTGCGGCGGGCAGCTGGCAGCGTTCAAGCAGGCTGCGCACCACTGCCGCGCCGAGGTCGACGGCGGAAAGCGGGGCGAAGGCGCCGCGAAAGCTGCCGACCGGGGTGCGTACGGCAGCAACAATGGCAATATCGGTCATGGTCTCTCCTTAGCTGAAGCGCATTTCGCGCACGTCGTCGGCGACGATCAGCCGTCCCGCCGTTTTACGTATCACCTCGTCGGGGCTGACCCCCGGGGCCACTTCGCGCAGGACAAACGCCCCGTCGACAATGTCCAGCAGGGCCAGGTCGGTGAGCACCCGGCGAATGCAGCCCACGCCGGTGAGCGGCAGGGTGCACTGCGGCAGCAGTTTGGATTCGCCGTTCTTTGAGGCGTGGGTCATCACCACGATGATGTTCTGCGCGCCGGCCACCAGGTCCATGGCGCCGCCCATCCCCTTGACCATTTTTCCGGGGATCATCCACGAGGCGATATTCCCTGCGACGTCGACCTCAAAGGCGCCAAGAACCGTAAGATCGACGTGGCCGCCGCGGATCATGGCGAACGACTGGGCCGAATCGAAGATCGCCGCCCCGGTTTGCGCGGTGACGGTCTGTTTGCCGGCGTTGATCATGTCGGCGTCGAGAGTTTGCTCATCGGGAAACTCGCCCATCCCCAGCAGGCCGTTCTCCGACTGGAGCATCACTTCAATGCCGGCGGGAATGTAATTGGCCACCAGCGTCGGGATACCGATCCCGAGGTTGACGTAGTCGCCGTCGCGCAGCTCCTGGGCGACGCGCATCGCCATTTGTTCGCGGGTTAACATCTCAGTGCCCTCCGGCGCGCAAGGTGCGCTGTTCAATGCGTTTTTCGAATTGCCCGACGATCAGCCGGTCGACATAGATCCCCGGGGTGTGAATGGCGGAGGGCGGCAGTTCGCCCGGCGGCACAATCTCTTCCACCTCCACCACCGTAATGCGCCCGGCGGTGGCCATCAGCGGGTTGAAATTCTGTGCGGTATGGCGATAAACCACATTGCCGTACCAGTCAGCCTTCCAGCCCTTCACGAGGGCGAAATCGCCGCGAATAGCTTGTTCAAGAATGTAATTTTTACCGTCGAACTGGCGCACCTCTTTGCCTTCGGCGACCGGCGTGCCATAGCCGGTGGCGGTGTAAAAGCCGGGGATCCCGGCGCCGCCGGCGCGGATTTTTTCCGCCAGCGTTCCCTGCGGGGTGAGCTCTACCGCCAGCTCGCCGCTCAGCACCAGCTGTTCAAACAGCGCGTTTTCCCCGACGTAAGAGGCCACTACCTTGCTGACCTGGCGCGACTCCAACAGCATGCCGAGACCGAAGCCATCGACGCCGCAGTTGTTGGAAACCACCGTCAGCCCCTTCACCTGGCGACGCTTCACCTCGGCGATCAAATTCTCGGGTATACCGCACAGGCCGAAGCCGCCGGCGAGCAGCGTCATGCCGTCCGTTAACCCTTCCAGCGCCGCTTCGTAGCTGGCGACGCGTTTATCCAGTCCTGCCATCTTGTCTCTCCTGCCTTGCGATACCCTTATCATTGGCGCGGGCGACTGATTTGATAATTTTGAATTTGTGACTCACTCATTTGGAAATTTAATTAATTTCCTGTTAACTAATTTCTTTCAATTAGTTAACAGGATGAAAAATGAGAATGAGTGTCAAACAGTTACGCGCGTTTTTAGCGGTAGCTCACACTCTCAATTTCGCCCACGCCAGCGAAAGGCTGAATCTGTCGCAGCCAGCGCTCAGCCTGACCATCAAAGGGTTGGAGGAGGCGCTGGGGGGCGCGCTGCTGCAGCGCAGCACCCGCAAAGTGACCCTCACCCAGGAGGGGGAACTCTTTCTGCCGATGGCCCGTCAACTGCTGGCCGACTGGGATAACGTTGAGGAGGCGATGCGCCAGAGCTTTACCCTGCAGCGCGGCAAAATCTCGGTCGCCGCGATGCCGTCGTTCGCCGCCAACGTTCTGCCGGAGGCGCTGAAAGCCTTCCGCGACCGCTATGCCGGGGTGAACGTCACGGTGCATGATGTGATCAATGAGCAGGTAATCGAGATGGTGCGTGAGGGGCGGGTAGAGATGGGCATCGCTTTCGAGCCATCGCCCAACCACAACCTGCTGTTTACCCCGCTGGCGGTGGACCGCTTCGTGGCGATCGTTCCCCGGCAATCGCCGCTGGCGAAGAAAAAAAAGCTCACCTGGCAGGAGCTGTTAACTCTCGACTTTATCACCCTCCAGCGTCCCTCGGCGGTGCGCCTGATGCTGGAGGAGGCGCTGGCGCGCAGCGGGCGTCAGCTGGACGTGGCGCTGGAGAGCCACCAGCTGGTGACGGTGGGGAGGATGGTAGCCAGCGGGCTGGGAGGCAGCGCGGTGCCGGCGCTATGCAAAACGCAGATGACCTCGCTGGGGGCGGTGTGCATTCCGCTCAGCGATCCGCCGATTGAAAAGTGCGTTGGGGCGATCCATGCCGGACATCTGCCGCTGTCGAAGGCGGCGCAGGCGCTACTGGATACGTTGAAAGGGTATTTACCCACCTGAGGGGGCGTGGGGAAAAAAAACCGGCCCGCAGGCCGGTTTGATAATCAGATTTTGCAGGCGTCGCCGCAATCGTCATCGGCAACGATCGCCTGGGCTTTTTTGTCCGCTTCTTCCAGACGCTCCGCGTTGCGCTCTTCCGCTTCATCCAGGCCGCTGAAGACCAGGTTGTCGAGATCAATTTCCATAAGTTACCTATCGTTGCTGGTTTTGAATCAGCGTCAAGTATAGGGCATAACCGCCTGCGGAGGTAACCGCTCTTCGCGCCGAACGCACAGAGCGTTAAGTCCGCCGGCAGCAGATAAAACCCACCATAAATAACCGTTGACAGGATGGCGTTAGCTTTAAATATCTCCACCAGAATAATTTCCTGCCTAAATATTAAATGAAAGGACAACGAAGGTGTAATTAAGCATTGACGAATGGCTTTTATGTTAATATGGCCGCGATTATGGATGAATCTATGGATCTTAATCAATGGAACATACTGTTACAGGCGCCATCAAAGAATGGCGTAAACATAATAAAGTGATCGGTCAGGTCAAAATAAGCTATAAAAAATTCTTACGAAAATGCAGAGAGCTCTCGCTCGCAGGAGGTAAATACAGAGAATATCAAGGACTTTGCGCCAAATATCAGTGCGCACGATTGACCGCCGTGACCCAGGGACTGGTGCCTTTCGAGGATAAACCCTTTAAGGCCTATCTTAATAAACGGATGTCAAAACGGCGCAAGCTGGATATTGCCCACGGTTCGCTGAATTTTATCGAGAAAACGTTTCAGCCCGATGTGCTGCCGCAGCTCTATAACGTGGCGGATTTTGGCCGGACGATGTTTGCTATTCCTTTGAAAAATGGCGAAAAGCTTGACGTTAAGCTGCTGGCATCGCCGTTTCAGGAGGAGGGTGAGCTGATGCTGCAGCTGTTTCTCGGCGACCGGCGCGTTTATAGCGTCTGTTTTTCCTGTACCGACGATAGCCGCGCTTATATCGGCGGAATACAGGGCGGGAAAGATATCACCAATGATGAGGTGAAGGTGCTGACCAAAGAGCTGCATGGCGCGCGGCCGAAAAATATCATCATGAGCGTGCTGTATGGTTTCCTGCGTTATTTCGGCATCACTACGGTCTACGCGATCGATTCCGATTACCACGTGAAAAGCGATCTGGTGAAAGCCAGTTATTCATCGCTGTGGCTGGAAATGGGCGGAGAGAAACAGGCTCGCGGCTGGTATAAACTGCCGGCGCAGGAGATCAAAAAAAGTCTTGAAGAGGTAAAAAGTAAACACCGCAGCCAGTTTATTAAGCGCGAAGGTGTCAAAGAGCTGATTCAGCTCGAAATGGCGAACGCTCTGCGGCAAATAACCTTGAATCCGCAGATGAATTAACGCCTTTCCCACGTCAGGCAGGCAGCAGGGGGCTGTTGTCCGCCTGACGATATCCTTTCTTTACTGGCCGCTCTCGCCGATCGGCGGCGACACCGAGTTGGTGAGCAGCGGGGCGCTGCGCCACCACACTATCAGCGCGACCAGCGCGATAACGCTCAGCACGCCGAAGGCGGTAGCAAAAGAGTAGCGCCCGGCGATAGCGCCGGTTAACGCCGGACTCATCGCCGCCCCGGCGCCCTGCATTAGCATCACCACGCTCTGTCCGGCGTTAACGTGCCCGCTGCCGCGCAGCAGCGAGACGATAAAGCTGGGCACCGCCACCCCCAAAATCCCTGCCGCCAGACCATCAAGAATTTGCACCGGGACCATCATCGCCGGGGCGTCGCTGGCGGCCGCCAGCGCCGCGCGGATGGGCATGATCAGCAGCGCCAGCAGAATGCATCGCCAGTAACCATATTTGTCGATGCTGCCGGCGACCCGGATGGCCACCGGGATCATTACCACCTGCGAAATAATCACCGTGGCGGCGGCAAACAGCCCCGGATTGAGGTGTCCCGGCGCGGCGGCGATCCGCATGCTGAGCATCGGCAACAGCGCGGCGTTGGCGAGATGGAACAGCATCAGGGTCACGCCGGCGATCAGCAGCGGCGTATGGCGGAACAGGATGGCAAACCCAGGCACAGCGGGCGTGACGGCCGACTCGAGGCCGCGGGCGGCGTCATCGTCAATATCGCTGCTGCGGATTGCCAGCAGGGCGATCAGGGTAAACAGGGTGGTACAGGCCATCAGGATGAAAATGCCGCCGATGCCCCAGTACCAGGCGATGGCCCCGGCAATCAGCGCAGTGAAGAAATTCCCCGCATGGTTGAAGGCTTCGTTTTTTCCCATCTGAGCGCTAAAGCCGCGCTGTCGGGTCAGCCCAAGGGTGATCCCGGCGATTAACGGTCCGACAAAGGCCGCGCAGATCCCGCTGGCAACCTGTGAAAGGGCCACCACGCTGGTCTTCTGACTGAACCAGAGCAGGAGGGTGGTCAGGGTGATCGCCAGGCAGACCCCGGCCAACAGCACGCGCTTATGCCGCGAGGTGTCGGTGATGAAGCCGGCGGGCAGGGTCGCCAGCAGGCCGGCCACGCCGCCGACGGTCATCAACAGGCCGATGTCCTCCGCCTGCCAGTGACGCTGGGTGAGAAAGATCCCCAGAAACGGGCCGAGGCCGTCGCGAACGTCGGCGATAAAGAAGCTGGTCAAACATAAAGCCCGCAGTGAACGAAGCGACATTTTCTTCCTTTAGCATGAACGATCCGCGGATCAGCGGCGGACCAGGGCGGTCATGGCGTGCGCCACGAATAATAGCCGGGATCGGATCCGGCAGAGAGCCTCATTCTTTATCGCACCGTTCGATGAAACCAAAATGTCACCCAGTCGTCGGGTAACGTGGCAATGCAACATACCTGCTCGTCGCGGCTTCCGCCAGAGGCCTACGAAAGTTCTGTATCAGGGCAACCGCGCCGCTCTCAGCGTTCGTCTGCCTTAACGATCTGCAGCGCGGCGGGATTCGCCACGCTGCCGCTGGCGGTGACGAACCCGGGATGGACGGCCTCGCCGCTGGCGCTGTCCACCAGCGCAATATGCGGCGTGCTGTGCAGCACCTGCTGGTGGCCCCATTCCATCAGGGCGAACAGCACCAGCGCCAGGCTACGGCTTTTTTCGGTGAGAACATATTCATAGCGCTCGCGAGCCCCCGCTTCCCGATAGGGGACTTTGCGAAGCAAGCCCATTTCGGTCATGGTTTTCAACCGGATGGTGAGCGTCTGGCGGGTAATATGGGTATGCGCCTGCATCGTTTCAAAGCGCGTCACGCCGTAAAACGCCTCGCGGAGGATCAGCAGCACCCAGCGGTCGCCCAGTATTTTGGCTCCTTCCGCCAGGCCGCACAGCTCAGGATCGAGGTAGGGCAATGATTTATTTTTTGACATCGTGAGATTGGCCTTCTACTCTGAGTTTGAAATTTTGACTTAGATGCTAAGGAGCATAGCGTGCCATTTGTTAACGTGCAAACCATTAAAGGGATCATGACCGCGGAACAGAAAAGTGAGCTGCTGCGGCGGATGACCGATCTGCTGGTGGAGATTGAGGGGCAGGGCGATCCGCAGTTCCGCCAGTCGGTGTGGATCCGCATTGATGAACATGACCCGGAGCAGTGGAGCCTGGGGGGCGTCCAGCCGACGGAAGCGATGATTGCGGCTAAATTCGCCGCGGCGCGGCGCGACTGATCCCGTGAAAAAAAGCGGGCTGCGAAGCCCGGCCCGGCTATCTGGCGCAGAAGCGGCGTCAGGTCGCCGGGTGATATTGCTATTCACTATGGTGCAAAAGCGTATTTTGCAGCTAAGGTAACGGTCAGGGAACCCAACAAACAGGGCGCGATGCCAGACGACCCGCCTGGCGCCACTCTCAAACTGGTGAAAACAACGGATGTCTAGCGAACAGATGCTGCCGCTGGCGGCGCAGAACAACAATATCATCCGCCTGGCCGTCGCTCAGGCGCTGGCCGGCGCCAACTCGGTGGTGTTCTACGCCACCGGCGCTATCGTCGGCAATACTATCGCCCCCAGCCCGTCGCTGGCCACGCTGCCTATCACGCTGTTTGTGCTGGGGATGGCGGCCTCGATTCTGCCTTTCGGCGCGCTGGCGCGTAAGCGGGGCCGCAAAGCCGCGTTTATGGCCGGTACCGGCGCCGGGGTGGTTACCGGTCTGGCGGCCGCTCTGGCGGTGGTGCTGGGCTCTTTTCTGCTGTTTTGTTTCGCCGCGATGCTTGGCGGCGCCTATGCCGCGGTGGCGCTCAGTTTTCGCTTTGCCGCCACCGACGGCGTCGCTCCGGAACGTCGCGCCCGCGCGCTGTCGCTGGTGATGGGCGGCGGCGTGGCCGCCGGGATCATTGGCCCGATGCTGGTCACCGGCACCATGCACCTCTGGCCGACTCATACCTTCGCCTTCACCTTCCTCGCTCAGGCGCTGGTGGCGGCGCTCGCCGCCATTCTGCTGGCAGGCGTGACGCCAGCAGAGCCCGCGGCGGCCAGCGTTCGCGGAGGGCGGCCGCTGCGCGAGATTGTCCGCCAGCCGGGCTTTGCCACCACGGTGTTCAGCGGCGCGGTGGCTTATATGGTAATGAATTTTCTGATGACCGCCGCGCCGCTCTCCATGCATATGCACGGCCTTTCCCAGCAGGCCGCCAACCTCGGGATCCAGTGGCATGTGATGGCGATGTACGGTCCGGGATTTGTCACCGGCCGGCTGATCCAGCGCTTCGGCGCAGCGCGCATGGCGGCGGCGGGATTGCTGATCACCGGCGCCTCGGTGGCGGTCGGTCTCAGCGGCGTCGGGGTGTATCATTACTGGCTGTCGCTGATTTTGCTCGGCATCGGCTGGAACTTTGGCTTCACCGGCGCCTCGGCGAAAATCATCGATTTCCACCGCCCGGAAGAGAAGACCCAGGTTCAGTCGCTCAACGATTTTCTGGTCTTCGGCGTGATGATCGTGGGTTCGTTTTCGTCCGGCGTTCTGCTCAACGCCTTCGGCTGGAACGCGGTGCTGTGGGGATCCCTGGCGCCGGTGGGGCTGGCGCTGTTCACCCTGCTGCTGCGCCCGTTATCGCCGCCCCGCGCTTAGCGCCTGGCCTGCCGCTGCGCGGGCCCTCGTTTTGTGCTTTTTAGCTATGCATTGCTGAAATTCATCTTAACCTGCGCGCGAATGAACGTCACACACGCTACATGCTGTAGTAATCTCTACATCATGACAATGCATCTCTTGATCCTTAACCTGACGACGTCTCAAGCCACGTTGCGCATGCGTGTCTGGCGAACCCTGAAGCAGAGCGGGGCGGCGGTCCTGCGCGACGGGGTCTATCTGCTGCCCGACATGCGTCAGGGCTATGACATTTTCCTCAGCACCTGCCAGGCGATCCGCGCGGAGGGCGGGGCCGGGTATGTGTTTACGATTGAGTCGGCGGAAGAGGAGGCGCTCAGGCCGCTATTCGATCGTCGCGAACAGTATGATGTGCTGTTGCAGGATCTGCTGGCGCTGCAGGAGACGTTATCCGCCGACGGACTGGCGGCTCAGCTCAAACAGCTGCGTAAAATTCAGCGTGACTACCAGCGGATCGCGGCTATCGATTTTTTCCCGGGGGCCGCCCGGGAGCAGGCCGCTGAGCGACTGGCCACCCTCGAGCAGGCGATTAATCAGCGGCTATCGCCGGACGAGCCGCAGGCGGTTGCGGGTGAACTGAGCCTGCTGGATAGAAAGGCCTTTCGCGGCCGTTTGTGGGCCACCCGCCGACGCCCGTGGGTCGATCGTCTGGCCAGCGCCTGGCTAATTCAGCGCTTTATCGACCCTGAGGCGCGATTCCTGTGGCTTGCCGCGCCTGAGGACTGTCCGGCGACGGCGGTTGGTTTTGATTATGACGGGGCGCCGTTCAGCCACGTTGGCACGCGGGTGACCTTCGAAGTTCTGGTCCGGCGCTTTGCTCTGGAGGCCGCTATCCCCGACGCTCTGGGCCGGCTGATCCACTTCCTGGACGTCGGTGGGGTATCCACCCCGGAGGCGGCGGGGGTAGAAAGCATTCTTGCAGGGCTGCGGGAAACCATTACGGACGATGACCAACTGCTGGCGGCAGCCTGCTCGCTGTTCGACGGCTTACTGAAGTCCTGTGAAATGAGGTCTGGTAATCATGAGCAAAACGGTGGTTCTTCCGCAGACTGACAGCCCTTCCGTCGTCGCTTCCGTATCCTTCTGGCAGGCATTTCGCTTCTGGCTGAAGCTCGGCTTCATCAGCTTCGGCGGACCAGCCGGGCAGATCGCCATGATGCACCAGGAGCTGGTGGATAACCGACGCTGGATCTCGGAAGGGCGATTCCTGCACGCGCTCAACTTTTGTATGGTCCTGCCGGGCCCGGAGGCCCAGCAGCTGGCGACCTATATCGGCTGGCTGATGCATAAAACCTGGGGAGGCATCATCGCCGGGGTGCTGTTTATTTTGCCCTCGCTGGTGTTGCTCATCGCGCTGGCGTGGATCTACCTCGTCTGGGGAGATGTCGCGGTGGTGGCGGGGATTTTTTATGGCATCAAACCCGCCGTGGCGGCGATCGTGCTGCAGGCGGCGCACCGCATCGGCTCGCGGGCGCTGAAAAATGGCGCCTACTGGGCCATTGCCGCCGCAGCCTTTGTCGCTATTTTTGCGCTGAACGTACCTTTTCCGCTGATCGTCCTGACCGCGGCGATCGTCGGGTTTATCGGCGGACGGGTGGCGCCGGCGACCTTCGGCAAAGCCGACGCCCATCGCGCGCAGAGTCAGCCTGGCGGGGCCGCCATTATTGATGACGCGACGCCGATCCCAGCCCACGCCCTGTTCAGCTGGCGGCGCACTGCCCGGGTGCTGATCGCCGGGATACTGCTGTGGCTGGTGCCGATGGCCACCCTGGCGCTAATGCTGGGCTGGGCGCACCCGCTGACCCAGATGAGCTGGTTCTTTACCAAAGCCGCGTTGATGACTTTCGGCGGGGCGTATGCCGTCTTGCCTTACGTTTACCAGGGGGCGGTGACACACTATGGCTGGCTGAGCGCAGGGCAGATGATGGACGGCCTCGCACTGGGGGAATCCACCCCCGGACCGTTGATCATGGTGGTGACCTTTGTCGGGTTTGTCGGCGGCTACACCAAAGCGGTGTTGGGCGTTGATGATGTGCTGCTGGGGGGCATCGCGGCGGCGTGCCTGGTGACATGGTTTACCTTTTTACCCTCGTTTATCTTTATTCTCGCCGGCGGGCCGTTTATTGAAACCACGCATAATAAAGTGGGATTTACCGCGCCGTTGACCGCCATTACCGCCGCGGTGGTGGGCGTTATCCTGAATCTGGCGCTGTTTTTTATCTGGCATAGCGTCTGGGGGCCATCCGGTTTCGACCCATGGTCTGCGGCCATTGCTCTCGCCGCCGCCGGGCTGCTGTTTCGCTATAAGTGGAAGCTGACCTGGGTACTGGCCGCCGCCGCCGCGGTAGGGCTTATCGTCCATATGGCGGGACTGTCCGGCGCAGGGTGAGGTCGGCGTTGGGCTGAAAAGGCGGGAGGCAGGGACGGTATGGGGAAAGGGGCCGATGCCTGGTGAAACAGTCGTCGGCCGGAAGGTGTGGTAATAGCAATGTCTCTATTTCTCAAAGCATCTATAAGACTTCGCGTTACCAAAAGCGAGCTGCGTAATTAAAATGCTTCATCTGATGTTCATCAACATATGAGCTAGTTTCATCGGTGACTACAGGATTTGTGGAGACGGTGTTACCTGAGATATATAACGGGATGCCTGCCTTATTTTTACCTGTGTAAATCCCGGCGTGATCTCCTGGCTTTTTGCCGTTAGACTGGGCGGGATAATCTACTCTTAAAACAATATCGCCAACGGCAATGTCGGAAATATTTATTATTTTTCCGTGCGCTAATGACTCCTGATAGAATTTCGCTACGCTGGCGGTTTTAGGCAGGCCGGGAATACCAGCCTGACAGCTACACCAGTAGATAAAAGCCATACACCATGGCGAGCCGGAGGGGCTACCCACGTAGTCGAGATAGGTATTTACCATCGGGCCAGAGTTGCTGTTAAGTGGTTCCTCTTTAACATTAAGCTGACTTCTTGCTGCGTCTATTAAGTCGTAACCATTAGGCATAGTTTTGTCCTCGTCATTTTGGGTTGGGTAATAGTGAACATATACAAAGCTGCTAGGCGCTTTTCTTCATCCAGTCGTACATGATGAGTACGTGGTCTGCATAGATTTGTGCGCGTTCCCCCTTGCCGTTATAGAGGCGGATAGTCTCGCGTAAATCTCCGTCGGCGGAATGGTGCTTTAACGTTAATTCATTCAACACCCGCGTCAGGCAACTTGGGAAATCTCGCCATTGCTTGTTCAGGAAAAAACTGGGATCTGTCAAGATGTGTTGCAAGTCGTACTGGAATATTCCATAACCTTTATAGACCCAGTCCTTCGGCTCCATCTTTCTGAGGGTTCGGGTACGGTTGGCCTCGTCGATAAACTCTGTGGTTATCTGATCTCCATACTTGTCACGAAAGTCGGCGGTAGTGGATGGAAATGCGATTCGGCTGGTGCCTGGGGCATCACCGCTGGCATCAAAAACACAGCGGGCAAGAATTTCGTTGGCACTCATCTGATTTATCCAGTTGAGCCATATCGGGGCGGTTTCCTTGGCGGCGATGGCGCAAATCAGCAAAGCATCAAAAGGGGTGCCCGCAACGGCTTTCTCTATCCCGGAACCAAAGTTTTGCATTAACCAGTCACGGCACTGGAGGGCCTGTTCACGACTGAGAGGCGGTTTTGAAGCCGTTGAGCGTATCAACGAGGAGACGTCCGGAGGTGACCACTGAGCCGGTGCTATCCCGGCTTTCGGCTCAGGAAACGCCGCAAGTGTCTTCCCGAATAACGCATCATGGGTCAACCTGCCCACGACGCCATCGACAATTAAATCGTGTACGCTACGCTGGAAGGCTTCCACTGAAAGCCGAGTGGCATTGCCAAAAATACCGTCTGAAGTTCCACAAGGGGGTTGCACTCCGAGAGTGGTCAGCGCCTTTTGTACAGCACGTACATCTTCACCCCGCATCAGCGGAAAACAATAAAACAGGTCACGTGGTTCGCTCATGGTATCTACCTCATACACAGGTGGAGGGAAGACCTGGGCCACCGATGGCAGCGGCATTGACGGTCTGATGGAGACGTATTGCTATCTCGCCTGTGGCTGGCGGTTGCCCGTTCAGTCCTCCCAGGGCGCGTATTCGAGCATCACGGGCGGCCTGACAGCGATCGGCCTGCGGCAGGTCGGTACGCTGAGCCAGGCTGAGGAAGGCATTACTGGCGGTAAGCGCGCGGGATTGATTCGGCGGTAACAGGTCCAGTTTTGCCACGGCTTCACGTGTCATTGCCACTGCCTCAGCGGGTTGCTTAAAGGGGGCTGAGCAGGTCAAAGCAAGGGCCTGATTCTCCAACAGATGTGTCTCATCTTCACTGCCCCTGGCGGCGGCAGAAGACGCAAGCGCATAATCGTGCACCGCATTGTCGATATTGGCCCGTGCTGATGGGGTTGGCATGGGGCAGTGAGCCCCCGGCTGAGACTCATTCATCGCGAGTTTGAGATAGGCATGGCCCCGAATAGCGTAGAACTGCCGACAGACTTCACGACTTTGAGAGGGATCGTTGCAGGAAGCCACTGGCGTTTCCGCAATGATCGCTTCGTACTGCCGGGTGCTTTGCAACTGTTTCATGTGGGCCAGTTGCATGGTGGCGCAGGCAGTCAGCAGGCATAGCAAGCTGGCCAGTCTGAGAAAACGTTGCATGCGCTTCATAACTTGAGATCCGCAATCGCCTGGACAAAGTCGACGTTCTCACGGCGGGCAGCATCGACAAGCATGATCAGCAGGTCGAAAGCAGCCCTGCTGTCTGCAGGATTGGCTTCCACCCTTGAAACACCAGAGACCTGATTAATAAGCTGATTGATGTCCGAAGCACTCAAATTGTTCAAGGCTGTGCTGGCTGCCCCCAATGCTTGAGACGCGGGTGATGTCAGGCTTGCGCGCACTTTGCTGGCGATCTCTTCCGTAATGTCACCCTTGCCATAGAGAGCGAGGAGAGATTGCTGCAGTGCGGTAACGATAGATGTGGCTTCCTCGATGTCATGGACGATGTCAGCAGCGACGTATCCGTTGGGCCCATAGGCCTCATTGAGCACAGACACAGGATCGTCAGCTGCCAGCACATTTGCCAGGACGCTGTCGACCTCTGCCGCTGGCCGTGAGGCAAAAAAGGAGGTGGCTGCAGGTGCGTTCTCCAGGGCGGCACGGGTCAGGGGGAGTGTAAGCGTCCCGCTTTCAACCAGCCCTTGGGCCAGCGGGGCTGCCAGTACGCGAGCGCGCCAGCGCTTGAACTGATCGGAACCCAGTTTAGCGCCGACACCCAGCAGCATCACGATCCCGGCGATGGGGCCTAATGCCGGCATGGCCGGTGCCACTAAGGGTGCCGCTTTGCTTAAAAGGACACTCAATGGTGAAGTGGCGCCGGTCAGGATATTGACGACTTGATTGAGTTCGTCAAGTTGATCGGAGGTGACATCTTTCTTACTGAGATTACGCAAGGCATTAATAATGCTCTCTGCGCGGGTAATAGTATTGTTCAGGTCTCCGGGTAGAACATCTCCCAGTCCGGTAGGCAATGAGTTAGTCTGTGGGAGCATTGCCAGTAATGCCTTCGCTAAGGCCAACTGCCGTTGCGTTTTGTCGAGCAAAGAATCGACATCCGCCGTACTTTGTATTTTTTCGGCAAGCTGCATTTTCTCGTTGGCATTATTCTGCGCTTTCTCCGCTTGCCTGGTTTGCTCTTGCGCCGCTTGCTGTGCACTGGCGACGCTGTTGTTCGTATTAGTCGTCGAAGCTGCCGCCCGGGTGCCAAAGTAATACCCAAAAACACCGGTAATAATGCCATTGAGATACCCGGCAATCTCCGGGCTGGTACCCAATTGAGAGCTGAACAGCAACAGAGGCAGGCCCACAACGGCCACGATCAGCGCTAAAACGGCCCGAACGGTGCCTTCAGGCAGCCCCATGGGCAGGTCTTTGAGTTGCGCTACCTTATCGATATTTTCCCCGGCGCAACCCACCAGTCTAAAATAGCGAGAAGAGAGCCACCAAAGAAAAGACACCATTCCTGTGCCGACTAAGAAAACGATGATGGCAATAAAGGCCTTGAGCCCACTGCCTGTCTCTTTCGAGGGCCAGGAAATGGGGGGTAAATCGAGATATGTAAAAAGCTTGGCAACGGCAAATATAGATAGACCCACCATCGCAATTTGCAGTGGAAGTTTACAAATCCGTGCCCAGTTTATTTCTGATTGGTTAGCCATAGTCACCTCATCGATGTGGGGCCGTTATTGGCAGGACGTCATAATGAGGCATCCTGAATTACCATAAAAAATGATTTTGATTTTCAATGCTACAGGCTTTAGTTATCATTTTCCTCCGTGAGTACAAATCAAATTAACTGATGATCGATAGACTAATACTTATTGTCGCGAGACCAATATGAGGAAAAAAGAACCGCAATAGCTACTGGTTTCAGTTTTCTCTAACCGCTAGATATAAACACTATTAATGACGGCAAGTTTTATGTCTTGCAAAAGACAGAATCTATTTGGATGCGTCATGGCTGCGTGGTAATTTAAAAATTGCCCATGCTTCTTTGTTATTTATTAATCATGATGAAAGAGGATGCCTCCCACCAGTAAAATGGCGGAAGAGTAATGCATATAGAATAACGACTGCGCTGCGTGTGATTTTCTTCATCATATTCACCAGTAATTTTTAGTGAGTCCGATAAAATAGTGGTCAGAACAAGCATATCTATCCGCGAAATTAACCCACGAGAATAAATTCATCGTCGCTTTTTTGATGAGTATAACGGAGGAAACAGAGACACCACTCATTCATATGAATGAGTGACGTAAAAAAACTCGCCGTGCGGGCAGGGGAAGAGAGACGGGCCCGCTCCGCGTTAGCCCGCACGCGGAGCGGGGGCGATCAGGTCGCGGGGCTTTCGCGGGTGGCCCGCGCCAGCGGGTTGCTGTCCAGCTCCAGCTGGTCGCGCAGCGCCCAGCCGCGCAGCTTGCCGGGGTTAAGCAATCCTGCCGGGTCGAGAGATTGTTTAACCGCCACCACGTCAGGGCGGATAACCCCCTGTTTGCCGTCCTCAACCTGCAGTACGTGGGGATTGTTAATTTTGACGTCGTTATCGCGAAATATCTGCATGATCGCGTTGAGACGTTCGGGCGTGGTATAGCGCACCAGCTGCAGACCGCTGGCAGTGAGGTTGCCTTCGATATCGCGCAGAAATTCAATATGGGAGATCACCTCCCCGGCGAAATGCTGCTCCATCTGTAAAATTTGCTGCGGATAGCGCAGCGGATCAAACGCCGTCTGTAGATAGGTCAGCGTATTGTCCACCTTGAGCGCATGCAGGGTGGTGTGGTTCCAGCAGTATTCCATTAACGAGGCGTTTTGCGTCCGGGCCTCGTCGCTGGCCTGACGGATGGCGTTGTTCCCGCGATGGCGCGGTAACAGGCTGGCGCAGAGTCCTTCGCTCTCCACGGCGATCAGGCTGATAACCGCATGCTGGCCGGCGCGGTAACGATCGTTCAGGTGGCTAAAATAATCGGCGATCGGCGTGGCCAGCAGCGCCACCTGGCGCTTCACCAGTCCCGGGGAGCGGACGCAGGCGTTGGCATAGTTCAGCGCATCGGCGAAATCGTCAAACACGTCCAGGCGTTCTATCCACTGGTGCGCGGGAGCCAGCGCCAGCTCAACCTCGAGAATGATGCCGTTGGTGCCGTAGGCGTGATGCAGCAGCAGCGCTTCGGGAGCCGGGACGGTCAGTACGCGAGGGACCGGCTCGACGGTCATCACTTTGACGCTGAGCACATTGCCGGGCGCCGCCAGCGGCCCATAGTTGATGGAGCCGATGCCGCCGAACCCGCCGCCGTAGAGGCCGCCCAGGCTCGCCAGGCGATAGGTCGACGGCATACAGCGCAGCTCCCAGCCCGTCGGGCGGGCGGCGGTTTCGATGTCCGCCAGGCGAATGCCGGCCTGGGCCCTCACCGTGCCGTTGCCGAGGGCGACGATCTGGTTGAGCCCGGTCATATCCACCAGCATCCCGCCTTCGAGGGGGACCAGTTGGCCGTAGTTGCCGGTGGCGCTTCCGCGCAGGGTCAGCGGCAGCTGGTGCTGCGCGCAGGAGGCGACCAGTTGCCGCAGCTCCTCTTCATCGCGCGGGCGAACCACCGCGTCCGCCTGTTTTCCCGCCAGCTGCTCGGTGAGTACCGGACTGAACCAGTGAAAATCGCGGGAAAGCCGTTTGAGTTTCGCCGGCTGCAGGGTCCACTCCAGCGCCGGGAGTGCCTGCTGGATCGCCGCTATCGCTTGTTGACGCTGTTCATCAGTCATCATTCTTTTTCCTGTTCGTCAGCAGAACATTAATGAGATTGCACGGCTTCGCTTTCATGCCAGGCGCTGAGCGCCCGACGCGAGACCCAGGACATCACGCCGAACAGCGCAATCCCGGCGAGAGAGATCAGCAGCAGCGCGGCAAACATCAGCGGGATATCCAGCTGATAGCCGGCCTGCAGGATCTGATAGGCCAGCCCGGTACTGGTCCCGCCAGTGCCGGCGACAAACTCCGCTACCACCGCGCCAATCAGCGACAGCCCGCTGGAAATACGCAGCGCGCCGAAGAAATAGGGCAGCGCCGAGGGGATACGCAGTCGCACCAGCGTTTGCCAGCGGCTGGCGTGATTGAGGCGGAAATAGCTCAGCAGGCCGGGAGAGACGCTGCGCAGTCCCTGGGTGGTATTGGAGATGATGGGGAAGACCGCCATCAGGGTGGCGCACACCACCAGCGAGAGGGTGGCGTCCTTCACCCAGATGATAATCAGCGGGGCGATGGCAACGATCGGCGTCACCTGCAAAAACACGATGTAGGGAAACAGGGCGGTTTCCACAAACCGGTTCTGCACCAGGATAAACGCCACGGCGGCGCCGATGACAATCGACAGCAGAAACGAGATCAGGGTGATCTTAAGGGTGAACAGCAGCGCCAGCAGCAGCGGCGTGAGATGCGTCCACAGGCTGTCCAGCATCACCAGCGGCGACGGCACCAGAAAGGCCGGGATGCGGAAATAGCTTACCGCGCCCTGCCACAGGAGCACCACCGCCACCGCGACGAGGGTCGGATAGAGAATTTTGAGAAAACGCGGATGCTGGATCCACGGCGTTGCGGT
This sequence comes from Klebsiella sp. PCX, assembly GCF_021869705.1. Taxonomy (NCBI): domain Bacteria; kingdom Pseudomonadati; phylum Pseudomonadota; class Gammaproteobacteria; order Enterobacterales; family Enterobacteriaceae; genus Klebsiella; species Klebsiella sp. PCX. Next base: position 2,892,829 of record NZ_CP091527.1, on the reverse strand, counting down.
TGTGGTTTTCATATTATGGCTCCATACCAGACTGGCTGGCCTGCAACAGACTGTCCTGCAGCTGACGGGCATACAGGGAAAAGGCCGGACTGACGCGGAACGCCTCGCTGCGCGGGAACGGCTCCCGGATGGCGATATCTTCCACCACCCGTCCGGGACGGGCCGCCATCATGATCACCCGCTGCGAGAGAAACACCGCTTCGTGGATCGAGTGGGTGACGAAGACCACCGTCAGGTTCTGCTCCTGCCACAGACGCAGCAGATCGCTGTCGAGCTTGTTGCGCGTAATTTCATCCAGCGCGCCGAAGGGCTCATCCATCAGCAGCAGCTTTGGCCGGGTGACCAGACCGCGGGCGATGGAGACGCGCATTTGCATGCCGCCGGAGAGTTCGCGCGGCAGGACGTCGGCGAACTTGCCCAGCCCCACCAGCTCAAGGACTTCACTTACCCGGGTATTACCTTCCGCGCGCGGCACGCCGGCCAGATCCAGCGGCAGCCTGACGTTATTGCGCACGCTGCTCCACGGCATCAGGGTGGCTTCCTGGAAGACGAACGAGAGCGGATGCTGGGCCTTTTCCCGGCTGTCGCGCCGCCACAGCATCAGCTTGCCGTCGCTGGGCTCCACCAGGCCGGCGACCATCTTCAGCAGCGTACTTTTACCGCAGCCGGACGGACCGAGCAGGGTAATGAACTCCCCCTGATTGATGGTCAGGTTGACGGGCAGCAGCGCCCGGGTGCCGTTGCTGTAGATCTTCTCCGCCGACAGCACCTCAATGGCCGGCGTGGCGGAGGCGGGCGTAAAGCGGGTGTCGCTCATCACGGTCAGTATCGGGGCGGTATTCATGGCATCACTCCGGCGTCTTTGACCATCTCCAGGGTGTAAGTCTGCTCAAACGGCACCTTGCTGGAGTCGATCAGTTTGTTTTTCACCAGCATGTCCCAGGTTTTTTTCAGCCGCGGCTCGGTGATGATGCCGATGCCGCCGGTCTTAGCATCGCCGCCGGTCACCAGCTGGTAGTGTTTCATCTGGGCAATGCCAAAGGCGATCTGCTCGGCGCCCATTTGCGGATTCGCTTTGCCGATCAGGTTGTTTCCGGGGGTGGGATCCTGCAGGTAGCTTTTCCAGCCCTCCATGGAGGCTTTGACGAAGGCCGCCACCGCCGCCGGACGTTTGCGGATGGTGTCCGCCATACAGATGATCGAGTTGCCGTAGGGCGGGTAGCCCCAGTCGCTGAGCGGATAGACATAGAACGGCTGCCCGCCTTTGGCGACGGAGAACGGCTCGGAGGTCACGTATCCCTGCTGCACCAGATTTTTATCGGCGAGGAACGGCTGGACGTTAAAGGTATAGGGGCGCACTTTGCTGCCAGCCAGACCCAGCTCGCTCTTCGCCCACGGCCAGAAGGAGGTATAGGCCTCGGTGGCGAGCAGGAAGGTTTTGTCTTTAAGTTCAGCCGGGTTGCTTACTTTGTTATGGGTGATAAACACCGTCGGCGAGTGCTGGAACACGGTGGCGACGGTTACCGCATGCACCCCGGCCTGCCAGGTCTCCAGCGCCTGGCCGTTGTCGCCAAGGGTGCAGTCCGCCTGACCGGCCGCCATCAGCTGCATAACGTTGATCTGCGGGCCGCCCATTTTAATTTCGACATCGAGACCGGCGTGTTGGTACAGCCCGGTGGCCTGGGCCTGGTAAAACCCGCCGTGCTCCGCCTGGGCATACCAGTTGGTGAGAAACGTAAACTTCTCCGCCGCGAAGGAGGAGGCTGAGGTGGCGAGGGCGGCCACGGTCAGCAGGGTTAAAACTGGCGTCGATCTGGTATTCATCAGGGCTCCTTGGAATCAGCAGCGAAAGAGGGGGGGAGGGACTGGACAAAGCCGTGCCAGTGCTGTTTGCCCCAGGTCGGTTCTCGACGTTCGACCCAGGCCATGCGGTGGATCTCGATGATTGCCTGCGCCCAGCTGGCGGCGAGGGAGTCGAGCAGCCCTTCGCCTTGCTCCCGCGTCGCCGGGGTCGGGTCGCCAATCACCCCGCTCGGGCCAAAGTCATACGCTGCCCATGCCGCCGCCGGACGGCCTTTCGACAGGGTCGGGCAGGGGAATTCCGGCGGGAAGTTGGCGACCGCCCGCTCCATATGAACGCACTCCGGCGCCAGCGCCAGCATCAGCGCCGTTTCGCTATGGCCGGCGTGCATCGCCATCCGCTGTTCATGCGGGCTGAGAAACTGTTTTTCGCAGTTGGGCACGTTGAACACATCGTGCGGGATGGCGATGAAATCCCCGTGGCGCAGGCGCATTTCCCGGCAGGCGATCTGCAGGATCTGCGGCTGGCCGCCGTGGCCGTTGATCATCAGCAGCTTGCGAAAACCGGCCCGATAGAGAGATTCGGCGATCTCCAGCAGGGTATGCAGCAGCGTATCGCCGCTGAGGGTCAGGGTGCCGGGAAAATGCAGATGCTCCTCTGACTTACCGTAGACGATCGGCGGGATGGCGTAGGCCGGGATCGCCGCCGGCAGCCGGGCGAGGGCATGGCCCGCCACGCCGGAAGATATCACGCTGTCCACCGAGCAGGGCAGATGCGGGCCATGCTGTTCGATCGCCCCGGTGGGGAGGACGATAACCGTATTGCTTTTATCCGGCAGGGCGGCCACGTCCGTCCAGCTCAGGAAAGGGAGAAAGCGCGCTGCAGGAATGTAACCGTTAATCATCGCGGTGCCTCGAGTGAATTGGCTGGGGTAACCAGACGGTTGCTTCGACTTCAATCAATACCGTGGCGTCGGGCAGCATTTCGCTGACCTGCACCACGGTGGAAACGGGCGGTTGGTCGGGATAAAACAGCTTCCTGACCCGGCTGTAATAGGGAAAATGGTCAAGGTTGCGAAAGTACTGCACCAGCTTGATAACGTCGCTCATCTGCCCTCCCGCGGACTCCACGGTGCGGCGGATGCTTTCCAGGACGTACCAGCTCTGGGCGAGGATCGGGCCCTGTTTCGCATCGGTCGAAAATTCGCCGGTCGCCCCCAGCAGCTCCCGCACCGGCTCAGGCACATCCTGAAAGCCGTTGACGATGGTGCCGGTCAGGGGATTGACCGGAATAATGCCGGAGAGAAAGATAAAATCGCCGGCTCTGCGCCAGGCGGCATACCGCGCCAGCGGCGCCCCCGCGCCTGCTTCAAGACTCATGTGCCATCTCCTCCTGCCACACGCGCCGGTGGGTTAACCTGCCGTGGTTAACCACCAGACGGGCGGCGCTGTTTAAAGGCCAGGTAAAGCGGTCGCTACCCGGGAAAATCACCACGCTGGCCGCCGCCCCGACGGCAAAGGGCGCCGTGTCTGCCGGCGAACTGGTTAGCGCCGCGCGATCGCAGATCAGCCGCGACTGCCGGTCGAACGGGTCGCTGAGCTGGGCGCTGAACAGGCCGCAGGCCAGGGTGTCCAGCGGGTCGTAGCTTCCCGCCGGACAAAAAGCGTCCTGCACGTTGTCGCACCCAAGCAGGGTGGCCACGCCGGCGGCCTGCGCCTCGTGCAGCAGGGTGATCCCCCGCTGGCGCGGCGTGCGGCCGAACGTCGCATCCTGCAGCAGCAGGTTGGTCATCGGCAGGGCGATAAGGGTGACGCCGTGCGCCGCCAGCTGACGCAGGATTTGCGCCGCCTGCGCCTCGCTGCCGGCGGCCAGCGCGCAGCCGTGGCTGCAGCAGATATGCCCGGGGAAAGGGTGGCGGGAGAGATGATCCGCCAGCCAGGTCAGCCCCTGAGACACCTCGCTGAGCTCCTCATCGATATGCAAATCCAGATCCAGTTTCCAGCGGGCTGCGCTATGCAGCAGGTTTGCCATGGCGGCGGCGTCCCAGTTGGAGGAGTGGATGAAGCCGCCCAGCAGGCAGCGCTCCCCGCTGTTGGCGACCGCACGGGCAATGGCCTCGGCATCCGCCGGATCCTGAAACAGGGGCAGCGGGACCAGCGCCACCCGCTCCAGGGTGATGCCGCCGGTATCGAGGCGGGCGATCTCCTGCCAGGCGTCCGGCGCGTCGGCGGTAAACCAGTCGATATGGCTGCGCAAATGGGTCACGCCATTCGCTGCCGCCCGGGCCAGCGCGGCGGACGCCCGACGTTGAATATCCGCCCCGGTCCAATGTCGGCGATCCTCATGCATGGCGTGGATCGCCGGCAGCAGCCCGGCCTGCGCCGGACGGCAGCGTTCAATGGTGAATGTCTTGTCCAGATGGGCATGGGGTTCCACCAGGCCGGGGAGCGTCAACGCCCCCGCCAGATCCCACAGGCCGGGAGCCGGCTGGTCGGTTGGGGTCAATGCGGCGATCCGGCCATCGCGAAAGGCCAGGTCCGCCAGCAGCGGTTCACCGTTGGCCTGCGTCGGCCAGCCTTCGGGCAGCGCCCAGGCCGGGAGTCGGGCGCGGCTGATACCGGTGAGCGGCGCGCAAGAGGAGGAGAATGTCATCGTCAGTCTCCTCACAGATCCAAAACCAGACCCGGTGATTTCGCCCGCGAACAGCAGAGCGTGATCTGGTCGTTGCCAGCTTTTTCTTGCGCCGTCAGCACGCTGTCCCGGTGCTCGGGGATCCCGTCGAGGACCCCGGTAATGCACGATCCGCACATTCCCTGTTCGCAGGAGAGCATGACCTCCACCCCGGCGTGCTGTAATACCTGAGCAATGGTTTGATCCGCGGCGACCTGCAGACGCTGCCCGCTGGAGGCCAGCTCAATATAAAAAGCGTTTTTCGCCGCAGTATTATTTTCCGCCGCGGGAGTGAAGCGCTCGAATACAAATTGCGACGGCGACCAGCGATATTCATCCATGACCGACCGCAGTCGCTGAATAAAGCCCTCCGGGCCGCAGGCCACCACCGCGGTATCAGGATCGGGCGCGGTTAAGCATTCGGGGATCTGCTGGCGAAACGACTCGCCTTCCTCGCTGCAGTGAATCGCCACCGTGCCGCTCGCAGCCAGCTGAGCCAGGCGCGGGGCGAAGGCGGTCTGGCGCGAGCTGGCGACATAATAATGCAGTTCCAGCTCCAGCTCTCCCTTTCTGGCGGCAATCGCGTCAGCCATCGCCAGCAACGGCGTGATGCCGATACCGCCGGCAAACAGCAGGTAGCGCCCGGCTTGCGGTAGGGGGAAATGGTTGCGCGGCTGCGAAATGGCGAGCCGATCGCCGGCTTTGAGCTGCTGGTGCAAATAGCGTGAGCCGCCGGTGGAAGCGTCCGCCAGCCTGACGCAAACTTCATAGCGATTACCGCGGTCAGGCATGCCGCACAGGGAATATTGCCGCGGGCCAACGCCGGGAATAATAATATCGATATGCGCCCCGGCGGAGTAGGCCGGTAATATTTCCCCGGCCGCTGCCTGCAATATTAAAGACAGATTTCCCTCGCCGTTAGGCCGTATTTCCCCGACCGAGACCGAAATAAAATCGTGGCTGTGCATTATCGTTTACTCTCCCTCATTCCGCTGTCTGCAGGGCGGCCAGGGTCGGCGAAGAGATAACTCCCCTTCGCGGTGAACTGTCCGGCGTGCAAGAAAATGGGTGAAACGATCGTTTCTCCGCTATGAATGCTACGGTATTGTGATAAAACTGTTGCGTCCAGAGCTTTGATTCGCACAACCCGTTGCAAAAAAGAGAGCACCCAAACGATGTTTGCCTTCTCCCGATTTCTGCTCTATTTCACTGAAGTGGCCCGTCAGGGGTCGTTTCGTAAAGCGTCAGAGGCGCTGCATGTCTCTGCGTCCTCTATCGACCGTCAGATTTTGCGCGTAGAACAGGAGCTGGCGATGCCGCTCTTCGAGCGCCATCCCGCCGGGCTGCGGCTGACCGCCGCCGGCGAGCTGCTGCTGCATGCGGCCAATAACTGGAAAAAGGACTTTACCCGGGTCTGTGAGCAGCTGGATGACCTGCGCGGACTGCGGCGCGGGCATGTGCGCATCGCCACCATCGATGCCATTAACCGGCATTTCTTTTCGACGATGCTCAAAGAGGTGCATAAACATTATCCCAACATCTCTTTTACATTGACCACCATCAACAATATCCACATCCAGCAGGCGCTGATCTCCGGCGAGGCGGATTTCGGCATCATGCTCAATCCGCAGACCTCCCGTGAACTGCAGGTGAGGGCGTTTGCCGAAATGAATATGGGGATCGTGGTGCCGACCGGCCATCCGCTGGCCAGCCGCAGCGCTGTGCGCTTTAGCCAGTGCATCGACTACCCGTTTATCCTGCCCTCCGCCCCATTGATGATCAGCGAACCGGTAGAGGCGCTGGTGAACATCAGCGGCAACGAGGTAAAGGAGGTGGCGGTGTCGAATAACATCCACATGATCCGCACCCTGATTAAAGAGCAGATGGGTATCGGCATCCTGTGCCGGCTGGATATTCTCGATGAGATCGAGTCCGGCCAGCTGGCGTTTGTGCCGCTTACCGATCCGCAGCTTAAGCCTTTCACGCTGGCGCTGTGCGTTTCGCCCGCCCGCCAGCTTTCACTTGCCGCCTCGATGATGTTGAACCAGCTGGAGATGCTCTTCAGCCAGCTGTGAGAGACCGGCAGGCACTAAAATCATTCATTAGTGCACCATAATGGTGCGTTTTTTGTGTGCATGAATCAAAGGTTGCATGCCCCAGGGTGGCGGCGCAGGCGATTTTGCGCGGCCGCGCGCGGGCGATAAAATCTGGCATTGTTTTTGTATAGCTAAGTGTGAGTAGAAGCGGTCAGTACGGGTTATCCATACGGGACATTGCTCAGTCACCATGTCGCGGTTCAATGTTGACCGGGATGGGAGGCTGAGCCAAATTCGCTCGCTCCCCCTCCCGGCGTAAAGAGGAGAGGGATAATGAAAACAGGCGCACGCCTTCCCCGGGGTTTACGCTGGCTGGGCCTGATGGCCCTCGGCGGTGTCTCGCTGGCCGTTCAGGCCGAGGAGAAAATCGTTCTGCTGACCTCCTGGTACGCTCAGGCGGAGCAGGGGGGATATTATCAGGCTCAGGCCACTGGGCTGTACAAAAAATATGGTCTCGACGTCGAGATCCGCTCCGGTGGCCCCCAGGTCAACGGCATGCAGTTGCTGTTGTCGAAGCGGGCCGATGTGATCATCGGTTACGATCTGCAGCTACTGGAAGGCATTCAGCGCGGCTTCCAGGCGAAAGCCATTGCCGCGCCCTTTCAGTACGATCCCCAGGGGCTGCTGACCCATGCCGATGTCACCTCCCTGCAGGGGCTGAAAGATAAAACCATTCTGGTCTCCAGCTCCGGTCAGGCGACATGGTGGCCGTGGCTGAAGGCGCAATACCAGCTGAGCGACGCTCAGGTTCGCCCCTACACCTTCAATATTCAACCCTTTGTCGTCGACGACGCTGTCGCCCAGCAGGCTTATGTCAGCTCCGAGGTGTTCCAGGTGCAGAAGGCTGGGGTGAAGGCGAACTTCTTCCTCTTTTCTGAGCATGGTTACCCTCCCTATGGCGGCATTCTTATCGCCCGCCCGGACACCATCGCCGAGCGTAAAGCGGCGATGGCGAAGTTTGTCCGCGCTTCAATGGAGGGCTGGGTGAGCTATCTCAAGGATCCGGCGCCGGGCAATGCGCTGATTAAGCAGGACAACCCCAAAATGACCGACGATCTGCTCGCCTGGGGCGTGACCCAGATCCGTGAGCATCATCTGATCGACGGCGGGGATGCCGCCAGCCAGGGCTGGGGGACGATGACCGACGCGCGCTGGCAGAAGACCCGCGATTTTATGGTCAGCGCCGGTCTGCTGGCGGCGGCCACCGACTGGAAACAGGCCTACACCACCGAATTTGTTCAGGCCATGCAGGTTAAACCCTGAGGAGCGACGCCATGTCATTAATGATTAAAAATGCCCATGCCATCCTCAGCGGTCTGCCCGGAGAGGCGGCGCGGCTGGCCGGGCCAGATATTCGCATCCGCGACGGCAAGATTGCGGCCATCGGCAGCCTGACGCCGCTGCCGGAAGAGCGGCAGATCGATGCCCGCGACTGTGTGATCTATCCGGCATGGGTGAACACGCACCACCATCTTTTTCAGTCGCTGCTGAAGGGCGAGCCGCAGGGGCTGAACCAGAGCCTGACGGCCTGGCTGAGCGCCACGCCGTACCGCTTTCGCGCGGCTTTCGATGAGCATACTTTTCGTCTGGCGGTGCGCATTGGCCTGGTGGAGCTTCTGCGCTCGGGCTGCGCCAGCGTGGCGGATCACAACTACCTGTACTGGCCGGATATGCCTTTCGATACCTCGGAGATTGTCTTCAGCGAAGGGGAAGCGCTGGGGATGCGCATCGTTCTGTGCCGGGGTGGGGCGACCCAGGGGCGGGCGGTGGAACAGGATCTGCCGGTGGCGCTGCGTCCGGAAACCTTCGACGGCTATATGGCGGATATCGAACGGCTGGTCAGCCGCTATCACGACCCCCGGCCCGATTCTCTGCGCCGGGTGGTGATGGCGCCCACTACCGTCCTGCACTCCGCGCCGGGCGCCCAGCTGCGGGAGATGGCGAAGCTGGCCCGCCAGCTGGGGATCCGGCTGCACAGCCATTTATCGGAAACCGTCGATTATCTTGACGCCGCGCGGCAGAAATTCGCCATGACGCCGGTGCAGTTCTGCGCGGAGCATGACTGGCTGGGAAATGACGTGTGGTTTGCCCATCTGGTGAAGCTGCTGCCGGAGGAGATTGCCCTGCTGGGCCGCACCGGAACCGGCATCGCCCATTGCCCGCAAAGCAACGGTCGGTTGGGCAGCGGCATCGCCGATCTGCTGGCGCTGGAGCAGGCCGGGGTCCCGGTCTCGCTGGGGGTGGATGGCGCTGCCTCCAATGAGGCGGCGGATATGCAAAGCGAAGCCCACGCCGCATGGCTGCTGCAGCGCGCGCGCAAGGGGATGCTGGCGCAGCCGCGCTACGCCGGAGGCACCTTCGAGGGCGGGGCCGATGCGGCCACGGTGGAGGATGTGGTGCGCTGGGGCAGCGCCGGCGGGGCGCAGATCCTCGGCTTAGCGCAGAGCGGCACTCTGCAGGTCGGGATGCAGGCGGACCTCGCCATTTACCGGCTGGACGATCCGCGCTACTTCGGCCTGCACGATATGGCCATTGGGCCGGTGGCCTGCGGCGGGCGCGCCGCGCTGAAGGCGCTGCTGCTCAATGGCCGACCCATCGTGGAAGATGACGCCATTCCCGGTCTCGACCTTGACGCGATGCGCCACGACGCGCTGGCGGCCGTCCGTACCCTCCAACAGCGCGCCGCTGTTTAACTGATAACAGGATAATGACGATGAACGCAACCACCCAGAATCAACGCTATGCCTTACAGGAACTGGAAAAAGAGGCGCTGATGGGCGCCGAGGGCGAAGAGACCTTCGCCCGCGAAGTGCGCTGTATCGACCTGTCGAACTTTGCAGAAAGAAAACATGATATTGCCGAACAACTGTGGGAGGCGGCGGTGGAGATCGGCTTCTTCCAGGTCAGCCACCATGGTATTCCGCTGGCGGAGATCCGCCAGGCGTTCAGCACGACCGAGGCGTTTTTCAACCTGCCCGACGAGGTGAAGCGCCAGTATCCGCTGGCCGGCAACGCCGGCTGGGAGAGCAAGGCGCAGGTTCGGCCATCGACCCGCACGCCGGATCAAAAAGAGTCCTATCAGATAACCCGTCCGCTGATGGATGGGCGCTGGCCCAGCGATCGGGAGCTGCCAGGCTTCCGGCAGACGATGCTCGGGTTTGAATCGCAGTGCTGGCAGCTGGGGATGAAGATTCTCTCCTGCTTTGCGTTAAAGCTCGGTTTTCCGGAATCGTTTTTCACCACCGCGCACGATCCGCAGCGTGACACCTATCAGAGCACCTTGCGCATGCTGCACTACTATGCAACCGAGCAGTCGCAGCAGGGAATGTGGCGGGCCGGCGCGCATACCGATTTTGACTGTCTGACGCTGCTGTTCCAGCGCCCCGGCCAGGGCGGCCTGCAGGTTTGTCCCGGTAAAGACCGCGAAAGCCAGCAGTGGACCAGCATTGAGCCGCGCGAAGAGGTCATCACCTGCAATATCGGCGATATGCTAATGCGCTGGAGCGACGACCAGCTGCCGTCTAACTTCCACCGGGTGAGAAACCCGCTGCCCCACGAATATCAGGGGCCGCGCTACAGCCTGGCGTTTTTCTGCCAGGCCAATAAAGATGTCGAGATCCTCGGGCCGCAGAGAAAGTACCCGCCCATCAGCGCCGAGGCCTATCTGCAGCAGCGGATCCAGGCCAATTTTGCCAAAGGGTAGGAGGCACGGGCGCGGGTCACTGCTGCTCAGGGGCGGCATGACCACGCGCCACGACCACTTTTTCCCGGCCGAGCACGGTAGCGAGATGGTCGGGCAGGGGCTGGTCAGTAATTAAACGACTGATGCCCGACCAGCCCGCATAATGGTAGGGGTAGGTGAGGCCAAACTTCGAGTGGTCGGCGACGACAATGCTCTTCGCGGCGCGCTGGATCATCGCCCGGTAAACCGTTCCGCTGTCGATTAACGCCTCGCTCGGCCCGTCGGCGGCGATACCGCTGGCGCCCAGTAACGTATAGTCCGCCGTGAACTGGCTGAGGAACTGTAGCGTCTGCGCACCGGTCATTGCCCCTTCGGTTGCGCAGTACTCCCCGGGAGCGACGATTACCCGGATGGTTGGATTCATCGACAGCACCGTTGCGACGCCGAAGGCGTGGGTGATGACCGTAATATCCCGCAGCTCGCTGGCCATCCGGCGGGCAACATGTACCGTGGTCGCGCCGGAGCCGATCATAAATATTTTGCCCTCGCGCATACAATGTACGGCGTCCCGGGCGATGCGCTCGCGCTCTTCGGTAAACAGCTGGTGGCGCTCCGTGACCGTCGGCTCACTGTTCATGGCCCGCACTGCGCCGCCGTAAGTTCGGTTCAGCACGCCCCGGCGGGTGAGTTCGTCGAGATCGCGACGGATGGTTTCGGTAGAGACGCCGTGGGTGCGCGCCATATCCCCAATCCGCAGGGTGGGGGTCTCGGCCAGTTCGCGCAAGATCTGTTGCTGACGGTCTTCTTTTCTCTTCGACATGAACGCTGTTTACTCTCCCTGAAGTCGCTGATGCCGTTAATATACCTGCACGCCGAGGGCAAACAAACTGGATGTTTGCCCTGTCGGTTAGACTATCCGTTCAGGCGGCCCATGACTTTCGCCAGCCGTTCGAGGAAGAAATCTGCATCATCGCGGCTAAAGCACAGCGGCGGACGGATCTTCAGGCTGTTGCCAAAGCGACCGGCCGCACCAATCAGCACGCCCTCAAGCTTCAGGTGATAGATAACGCGACTCGTCAGCTGCGGATCCGGATCTCCGCTGTCTGGCCGGGCAAACTCGATGGCGTTGAACAGCCCGGCGCCGCGAATGTCGGCGATGGCCGGGAAATCCTGGGCCAGCTGACGTAGTCCGGCACGCAGATAGTCCCCGTTGCGCTGGGCGTTGGTCATCAGTGCCTCCTGCTCAATCACTTCCAGTACCGCGAGGCCCACGGCGGCAGCCACCGGGTTACCGCCAAAGGTGTTGAAGTACTCGGTCTTTTCGCTGAACGCCTGCAGAATAGCCGGGCGCGTGATGACCGCGGCCATGGGAAAACCGTTCCCCATTGGCTTGCCGAGCGTGACGATATCCGGTTGCACACCGTGACGCTGGAAGCCCCAGAAATGAGAGCCTGTCCGACCAAAGCCCGGCTGGACTTCATCGGCGATAAACAGTCCGCCCCGGGCCTGTACGCGGGCTACCGTCTGGGCCAGAAATCCCGGCGGATCGGCGAAAACGCCGTCGCTGGAAAAAATGGTATCCACCAGTAGCGCCGCACAGCCGTAGCCCCGCGCCTCCAGCGCGTCCATGGCGCGCTCAACGTCGGCGGCGAAGAGTTCAGGCAGCGTCTGGCCCGCTGACAGCCTGCGCAGGTCAGGGGCGGGAATGGTATGCACCCACGGGGGCAGAAGGGCCTCTTTGTGCCCGGAGGGAGAGACCTCCATCACCGCCGTTGTATTGCCGTGATAGGCACTCTCGGTGACGATGATCCCCTGCCGACCACTGATAAAGCGGGCCATCCGCAGAGCAATGTCGTTGCTCTCGCTGCCGGTGCAGGTAAATATCACATTCGACAGCCCGGTGGGGAAAGTCGCCAGCAGGCTATCCGCGTACTGCTCCAGTACCGGGAACAGATACCGGGTGTTGGTGTTCAGTAACCCGGCCTGGCGCACCATCGCCTGGGTGATATGCGGATGACAATGCCCTACGCCCGGCACGTTGTTATACATATCCAGATAGCGGTTGCCGGCCGAGTCCTCCATCCAGGCTCCGGAGGCCGACGCCATGACGATCGGTTGTGGATAAAACAGCACCGAACCGGTCCCCTGGGTGGCGTGGCGACGGGCTATCTGTCGGCTCAGGTTTTCGTCGGCCACGCCGGTCAGCGCGTCAAAGCGGTTCAGTTGAAGAATAGGGGTTTTATTGTTCATCAGCAGGTTCCTTGCAGTTAACGGTAACGCTAAGCGGTGACGCCTGATGGAGAAACGCCTGTGCCAGACGTACGGTGATGGCGCCCCATTGTGGGCTGTAGCGACGGGCGGTGGCTGTTTCGCTATGGCTGGCCAGCCAGGCCGTCAGCTGTAAGCGGCGCAGCATCACCAGCACCGGAAGCATCACTTCGTCCTGCTGGCTGAAGGGGCGGACGCTACGGTAGCCGGCAAGCCACGCAGCGCGGTAGTCCGCAAGGGCCGGGTCGTCTTCAATAAAACTGACGGCGGTGGCAAAATCCCAGCCAAACCAGCAGATGCCGCAGTCGTCAAAATCAATCACCGTCAGCGAATTCTCATTCACCAGCAGGTTGGCCAGCCGCATGTCGCAGTGCACCAGCCCATAGCGGTCGGCGTCCTGTCCGTACGCTTCCAGTCTGGCGACCACTGTGGCCTCCACCGCCTCCAGCAGCGTAATATCGTCGGCGCTCAGCTGCGTCATCTTCCGCCAGTCCCCCCACCAGGCATGGCGTCCGATAATTGTCTCGCTGTTCCACACCTTGCGATGAAAACCCTCGGGTTTTACCCAGCCTTCGCTGTGACTGTGCAGTTCTCCCGCAACCCTTCCCAGGGCATGGTACCAGCCGGTGAGATGGCTACCGGTATCAGGTTCGCTGCCCGCAACAAAGGTGAATCCCACGACGTGGGTGACCGTTTCGCCGTCGATGAGGCTGGCGATACAGCTCCCATCATCCAGTACAAGCGGTACGGCGATGTTGATACCTCCCCGGGCATGCAGGGCGTTGAGCCACATCAGCTCAGAATGGATCTCCACCGCTGAACTGTAGTTTGGGCGATGTACTCGCAGCACGATCTTTCTCTGCATCGCCTTATCGCTGACCAGAAACGTGGCATTTTCTGAAACCGTCAGCAGGCCAATCTCTGCGCCTTCGCTGAGCCCCCAGCGGGGCAGGAGCGGCCGCAGCTTCAGGGTAAGTGTTGTTAAATACTCGTCGTTAAACATGCTGTCCTCAATGTGAAATGACACTCTTAACACATTTTTATGTTGTAGTTGTGGCTTTTGCAATATGTGTGACGTTTTTTTTGTTTTTTGTTGCGTTTCAAGCATCCATCTTGTTACTTAATTATATTAATAACAGTATGTTAAAGTGATTTTGTTGGCTTGATTTAGCCTGTTGCACCAAAATAGAACGTATAAAGTGTGCTTTTCTCATTCAGGCGTGATAAAAGCGTGATGTTATTTATTAATTTATTGATATATAAAAATTAATAAGCCAGCTCTTTGCACCAGTTCTGTGCCCAATCATAGCGCAATATTTTTATGCTGAAATCACACATTAAAATGTTGAACATTCAACATTTACGTGATTATTCTTTTCCTGCCAGCGACGGAGATCGCTGCACGGCCAGACAAACGGATGGGATCGCAGAACTTTCACAGACGGGGAAAAATGATGTCAGATTTTATGAACAAACATGTGCTGGTGACCGGCGGGAGTAGTGGGATCGGTCTTGGCATTGCACTCGGCTTTGCCCGCGCCGGAGCAAAGGTAACCATCACCGCCCGCACGCCATCGCGTATCGATAGCGCGATCGGCCTGGCGGCGGAGCAGGGGCTAAGGCTACGCGGCCTGACCTGCAACGTCAGCCATGCCGAAGAGGTAAAAGCCTGCGTGGCTGAAGCGGCGCAGCAGTGGGGTGGTCTGGATATAGTCTGCTGCAATGCGGGGATTTTTCCTTCGGCGCCGCTGGCAGACATGAGTGAACAGCAATGGGATGAGGTGCAGGCGATCAACAGTAAAGGGACTTTTTTAACCGTCCAGGCGGCGCTGCCGTGGCTGAAACGAGCAGAGTATGGGCGCATTATTCTCACCTCCTCCATTACCGGCCCCGTAACGGGCTATCCGGGCTGGGCGCACTATGCCGCCAGCAAAGCGGCCCAGCTTGGTTTTATGCGCAGCGCGGCGCTGGAACTGGCCGGCGACAACATTACCGTCAATGCCGTCCTGCCGGGGAATATCGTCACGGAAGGGCTGAGGGATATGGGAGAGGATTATATCGCCGGTATGGCCAGCGCCGTGCCGCTCAAACGCCTCGGTACGGTGGAAGATATTGCCGCGGCGGCGCTGTTCTTCGCCTCCCGGCAGGCTGGCTATATCACCGGCCAGTCGTTAATTGTTGACGGTGGGCAGATCCTGCCTGAATCCGCCGCGTGCCTGAACTGAACGGAGCGTTCATCATGAGCAATGAAATTCTTGCCAATCCCGCGCCAGCGGTGGAAAAACATGTTGTGCAGCGGCTGCGGCCAAATGCGGTAGGCCTTGGCGGGGTGCTGTTTATGACTATCGCCACGGCGGCGCCGATCACTGCGATGCTGGGCAATGTGCCGATCGCGGTGGGCAGTGGTAATGGCCAGTTCGCGCCCGCGGGGTTTATGGTCGCCACGCTAATCCTTGCCCTGTTCGCCATCGGCTATGCGCAGATGGCCAGGTATATTACCGCCACCGGCGCATTTTATGGCTTCATTTCGCACGGGCTGGGGCGGATCGTTGGCATGGCGTCAGGAGTGACGGTGACCATGACCTACATTGTCTTTGAAGCCGCGCTGGTTGGGATTTTCGCCTTTTTCTGCGAGGATTTAATCAATACGGTCTTCAGCGTACATGTCCCCTGGCTTATCTTTGCCTTCGCCATGCTAATGACTACCGGAGTGCTGAGCTATTTCGATATTTCGCTCACTTCCCGGGTGCTCGGCCTGTGCCTGGTACTGGAAATTTTGATCCTCACCGCCGTCGCGGTGGCGGTGCTGATCCACGGCGGAGGGCCACAGGGTTTTGTCCCTGAGTCGATCAACCCGCTGAACGCCTTTACCCCGGCAAAAGGGGTGGTCGGCGCCAGTGCCGGAATTGGATTATTCTTCGCCTTCTGGTCATGGGTGGGCTTTGAGTCATCGGCAATGTACGGTGAAGAATCGAAGAACCCGAAAAAGATCATTCCCCTGGCCACCCTGCTGGGGGTGATTGGTATCGGCGTGTTCTACGTGTTCATTTCGTGGATGGCGATTGCCGGAACGGGACCGGAGCGGGCTATTGCCCTTGCCCAGGATCCTAACCGCGCAGGAGAGATTTTCTACGGTCCGGCACGCCAGTATCTGGGGGAGTGGGCGGTCGGGGTGTTTAAGCTACTGGTGATCACCGGCTCTTTTGCCTGCGGGATGGCGTTTCATAACTGCGCGGCGCGCTATCTCTATGCGCTCGGGCGGGAAAATCTGTTTCCGTTTGCCGGGCGCACGCTGGGTCGTTCACACTCGCGCCACGGCTCTCCCCATGTTGCCTCTACAGTGCAGACCGTTATCGCCACGCTGATTGTGTTGCTGTTCTTTATCACCGGCAAAGATCCTTACGCGGATATTTACACCCTGCTGGCGCTGTTGGGTACGATGGGCATTATGATTGTCCAGGCGCTTTGCGCCTTTGCGGTGATCGTTTACTTCCACGGCAATAAAGAAAATATTGGCAAAGGACACTGGTTTAAAACGGGCGTTGCGCCGTTGCTTGGGGGGATGGGGATGATCTACATCGTCTACCTGCTATTCAACAATATGGCGTTTGCCGCGGGCGCTGCCGCCAGCTCCTCGTTTTATCATGCCATTCCGTGGATCGTGTTGGCCTGCTTCTGCTTTGGCGCCGCCATCGCGGTCTGGTTTTACCTCTTTGATGCGCAAAAGTACCGGGTCATTGGGCGCATTGTACTGACGGATGATTGACGATGCGCACCTGCCGCCGGCTTTCGCTGGCCGCGCGGCAGGACATCCGGCGCTGAGCTTTTCAGGGGATAGGGCTTGCCGATACGGGTGACAAGGGTATCTCTGCCGCAGCCATAAAATCGATAAAACAGCGTATTCGCGGTGACAGGTAGCGGCTGGCGGGCCACAGGACCGAGAAATGCCCATCCTTGACGCAACAGCCGGGCAACACCTCCTGCAGTTGTCCCTCGTTGATGGCCTCGCGCACGACAAAATCAGGCACATAAGCGATGCCCATCCCCGCCGCGCTTAAGCGAATGGCGGCCTCAATGTTATTGACTGTCATAATGGAAGCGGCCCTGAAATCTCCCGTCAGCCGCATATCGCGCAGTTCCCAGGGCTGGATTAGCCCCGTCGCGGGGAAGCGAAAAAAAATGCACTTGTGCGCCGCTAATTCCGCTGGCGAGCCGGGAACGCCGTATTCCGCCAGATAGGCCGGACTGGCGCAGAGCACAAAACGAAAGCCCCCCAGCTTTCTGGCGATCAAGCGGGAGTCCGCTAGTTCGCCGCTGCGGATAGCGACATCAAATCCTTCATCGATCAGATTGACCAGCCGGTCACTAAAATCGAGATCCAGTTCAACCTGCGGATAAAGACGGCTAAAGGCGGTGAGGGCAGGGAGCAGCAGGCGGTAGCCGATGACAGGCAGTGAAATCCTCAGTTTACCGGTGGGCTGTGAAAGACTGCTGGTCAGCTCAGACTCGGCCTCCTGGATCTGCTCCAGGATACTCTGGCAGCGGGTCAGAAACGCGGCCCCCTCCGCCGTCAGGCTGACGTTTCTGGTGCTGCGGTTGAACAGCCGGACCCCCAGCTTATGCTCAAGCCGGGCGACATTCTTACCCACCGCCGAGGCAGATATCCCCAGCAGCCTGGCGGCCTGAACAAAGCTTAGCGTTTCGGCGGTGCGGACAAAGGACGTCAGCGAAGTGAGGCTGTCCATCGATTATAAACTTTTTGTCTCTTAAGAAGATATTTTCAGTCTATTTATCGGCAAGAACATCCGCAATAGGATGGCGATAGTTTATTCATTCCTTGCCGACTGATGAGGGCCGCCCGATGTTACTCACCGCCAGAACACCTTCCCGATACGCCAGCGCCCTGGCGGCGCTTTCTGTCTTTATGGCGGCCTTGCTGCTGCCGTTATGTTTTACCGGCGGCGTCATGACCACCCCGGCGATACAGCAGTCGCTGGGCGGCTCTCCCGCTGCGCTGTCGTGGCTGACCAACGGCTTTATGCTGACTTTCGGCAGCTTTTTGCTGGCCGCAGGGGTGATGGCGGATGCCATCGACAGAAAACGTATTTTTATCGCCGGCGCCGCGCTGTTTTGCCTGAGCAGCCTGCTGTTTTGTCTGACGCACAATCTCTTCCTGTCAGGCGTGTTGAGGGCTCTGCAGGGCCTGGCCGCGGCGATGATTTTAGCCAGCGGCAGTGCGGCGCTGGCCCAGCTGTATGACGGCACTCAGCGGACGCGGGCATTCAGCATCCTGGGCACGGTGTTCGGCGCCGGCCTGGCGTTCGGCCCGCTGCTGATCGGCTTCATGACCGACGCGGTGGGTTGGCGCGGGGTATACGCCCTGTTTGCACTGCTCTCGGCGATGGTTCTGCTTATCGGTCTGGCGTATCTGCCGGCGGCAGAACAAAGCCAGCCGCGGACACCCGACAACCTCGGCTTAACCCTGTTTACGCTGGCCCTGATGCTGTTTACTGCATCGCTTATGGTCATTCCGGCCCGCGGCTTTTTATCGCTGACCACGCTGGCCTTGTTCATCGCGTCGGCGGGACTGTTCGTGGCGTTTGCCGTGCGCTGCCAGAGGGTGAGCAACCCGGTGCTGGAACTCTCCCTGCTGCGCCATCCGCGTTTTGTCGGCGTACTGTTGCTGCCTGTCGCCACCTGCTGTTGCTACGTGGTCCTGCTGATTGTTGTTCCACTGCATTTTATGGGCGGAGAGGGGATGAGTGAGTCGCAGAGCGCGCTGTATCTGATGGCGCTGACCGCGCCGATGCTGATTTTCCCATCCGTTGCGGCCCTGCTCACCCGCTGGTTTTCACCGGGGCGGGTGTCCACGGGAGGGCTGATGATGGCCTCCGTCGGGTTGCTGTTGCTGGGGAATGCTTTTCACAGTAACCATCTTCCGCAACTGGTGCTGGCGCTGATCCTCTGTGGGGCGGGGGCGGCGCTTCCCTGGGGGCTGATGGACGGCCTGGCGATATCCGCTGTGCCGGTGGCGAAAGCCGGTATGGCGGCAGGCCTGTTCAACACCGTTCGCGTTGCCGGCGAGGGGATCGCCCTGGCGATAGTCTCCGCGGTATTAACGGCAAGCAATACCCTGACCCTGCAGAGTCGCGTTCACGGGTATGCCCCCGAGGTGATTCACCGCGCCGCAGGCTGGCTGGGAGCCGGCAATATGCCGCAGGCGGCTGCGCTTTTGCCTGACTTTTCCCTCCGGGCGCTGCGCGAGAGCTATGACTCTGCTTATACGCTACTGTTTAGCGGGCTGGCGGTCGTCACCCTGGTGTGCGCCCTGATGGTCTGGCGGACACTATGCCGGAAGGCGGGCGCTATCTAAACCCGCAACAGCGGATCCTGAGCCCCCTTGATAACGCATTGGCGTCACGCTCCCGGCAACCGCCTTTCCCGGTCCGCTCAGCGAACCGGGACTGTCATTGTTTCGCTGGCGGAACTATGCTGATCAGGGCGGCCACATGCGCCGCTCCGGCCGCGGAAACAGTGACTCACAGGTGGCGGTATGGCGAGTGATCCGGAACTGATTTATATCGAGATCCTGGAAACGGTGCTGATGGCCACCCTGGATCCTGATTTGTGGAAATCGGCATTGCAGAAACTGGCGTTCCTCACCGGCCATCAGTACGCGGCATTTCTGTTCTACGATAAAGGCAATGCGCACCTGTTGACCGATTCACTCCTGCTCGAGGAAAAAGTCTTTACCGCCTATCGCGACGTGTTTCTGGCCATCGATCCCGCCGAAAAAATATTGACCGCGTTACCGGTCGGGCAAATGTACCGGGACCGCGAGTATTTAGGCGATAAATTTATTGCCGGCAGCGTCTATTACAATGAGTTTCATCACCCCAACGATCTGAATAATCTTACCAGCGTCAAGCTGTGCACCCTCAATGGCTATACCACCTATCTGTCACTGATGACGGCGAATACGGCGGCTTATCCGCAGCCGGCGCAGTTTGAGCTGTTCAGGCGTTTGATCCCGGCGCTAAAAACCGCCTGCCAGCTTCACGCCCGATTTGAACAGCTACGAGACACCATAAAATACCAGAGCGCGGTGATGGACAACGGGATCTACCCGGTATGGCTGGTGGATCATGGCGGTAAAATTCTCTACGCCAGCGCGCATGCCGAACGCTACCTGCGCGCCAACGCCCGCCTCTCCTGGTATAACGGGGGCGATACGCTGTGCCTTGATACCGACAGCAAAAAACTGAAACGGGCTATCGAGCAGGCCACCCGGACGGCAGAGCCGCCGAGGGCAGGCGTGTGCTATACCGCCGGGCGTCAGCCGAAACCGATCCTCGTGATCCCGGCGGCCCGCCAGACCGGGATGGCCTGCGTGATTATTCCCGAGCCGTTTCTCACCGGCAGCGCCTTGATGGAACTGTTTAACGTCAAGCCTGCCGAAAATGCGGTGGCGGAGCTGCTGGTGCGGGGCATGACGCCGGATGAGTGCGCCTTACATCTGGGCGTATCTATCGCCACCATCAGAACCCACCTTAGCGCCCTGTACCGGAAAACCCACACCCGTAATCAGGCAGAACTGCTGCTGATCATCCGCGCGATTCACGGCTGATGGTCTCGCATCCTCAGGAATGATGGTCGCGCAGGAAAACGGTCAGCACATCTTTCGGCGGCACGCCGCCGCATTCGCCAATCATCCAGCCCACCGCGCCGCGGTGATAGGCGCCGTGAAAGAGCATGTGGTTCAACATCTCCATCGCGGTCATATTGCCGTCGCCGCCGTCGACAAATTTGAAGGCGATACGTTCGTGGAAATCGGCGGGGGTCATGGCGCTGACGTAGTGAATGTATTCGTCCGTACAGGCGGTCATTGCCGTTTCCAGCGCATCAATGGTTGGCGTCTCGGGGGTATTCAGCGCGGTGTAACCGTGCGTCATGCCGCGCAGATTCGCCCGGAAAATCATGTCAACGACATGGATATGGTTCATCAGCCTGAGGGTCAGGTGACGCTTTTCGCCATGTATTGTTCCGTCTATCGCGCGGATCGCCTGCAAGGTGGCAAGGTCAATCCAGCGCTTGTACTTCAACAGCGTCACTACAGTATCTTTGTCCATAGTCGGTCCCGGGTTGGTTGAGCCATTATCTTAGCGATGATGCCAGCGAGTTGTCACTCTCCAGCGCCAGGCACAAAAAAAGCCTCGCCGGAGCGAGGCTTTTTAATAAGCAGGTGAGTTAGTCAAACACACCGTTAATCACGGCGGTGACAATGGCAGTGCTCAGCGCTACCAGCACCAGGTCATCGCCGACCGCCCGCCATTCATAGCCCGGATAATAGGGCAGATCGTTAATCATAGAAGCTGGCAGGGTCTTTTTCGCGATACCCGGAGGGAGCGGTTTGCCGCGGGCGACATTTTTGGCGATACCCGGAGGCAGCGCCTGATAGCCGACCAGACCGTAGTTCACGGCCAGGGAGCGCGCCCGTGAGAAGCTAATATCGCTGTCAACGTGGTCGGGCTTGCCGTAGTTTTTGCGGTTGCCATGATCGTCAGTGGACTGACCTTTATTTTGTCCTTTATTACCATGGTCGCCGCTGTTACCGCTGTTACCATGATTGCCGCTATTGCCATGGTTACCACTGTTCCCGTGATTACCACCGCCGCCGCCGTTGCCATTGCCGTTACCCGGGTTGGCATAGGCCGGTGCCGCCATGACGGCGAGAGAAATAACCGCCGCCAGTGCTGTTTTAATAGTGCGACGCTTAAGCATGATCTTGATTCCTTAATGTGGAGTACACGCATAAAAAATAAGATAAAGCTATGCCTCAGGCAATCTCATGTTGTCTTATTTTTTGCCGGGGTTTCACGGGAAGGTGATGAAAGGATAGCGGGGCGCGGACAAGCAATTCCTTTGCTGCGTTTTGACAGACGGGCGACCGCGCCCCGCTAAATTTGTCGCCGGCAGGATCGCTCCCGGGCGTGTCGCAAAAAAATGCCCGAAGCCATCGGGCAAAAATGAACAAAAATATTACGCTTCATTCATAACGCGTCTCACAAGACGGAGCGGATAGTAAATCCTGGCGCCGCTGTGCACAATCGGCCGGTTGTTTAGAAATAAATAACCCCGCCGATCGCGCTCAGGACGCGACCCAATGGCAGGCGACCCGATGGCCAGGGGCCACTTCGCGCAGCGCCGGCGCTTCTCTGCGGCACCGCTCGCCGACCTGCGGGCAGCGGGATGAAAAGCGGCAGCCGGCGGGAGGATTGGTCGGATCCGGGATCTCGCCTTGCACCAGCGCCTGCGGTTCGCTGTGCGGGTCGAGGGTCGGCACCGCGGCTAGCAGAGCGCGGGTGTAGGGATGGAGGGGGCGGCTGAACAGCGCATCGCGGCTGGCGCTTTCCACCAGTTGCCCGAGATACATCACCGCCACATCGTCACATAAATGCTCCACCACCCCGAGGTCGTGGGAGATAAACAGAAACGTGACGCCGCGGTCGTCGCGCAGGTCGGAAAACAAATTGATGATCTGCGCCTGAATCGACACATCGAGGGCCGAGATGGGCTCATCGGCGACGATAAAATCCGGGTTGAGGATCAGCGCCCGGGCAATACCGATCCGCTGGCGCTGGCCGCCGGAAAACTGATGCGGAAAGCGGGCGTAGTGTTCCGGCGCCAGGCCGCAGATCTTCATCACGTCGATCACCCGGTCATAGAGCTCATCGCGGGTGCAGAGCTTGTGCTGCAGCATGGCTTCGCCTATCGCCTCGCCAATACGCAGCCGCGGGTTCAGCGAGCTGTAGGGATCCTGAAATACCAGCTGCATCCTCGGCCGTATGGCGCGCAGGGCAGGCGCGGTCAGGTCGGCCAGCTCCTGACCGTGAAATTTCACGCTGCCGGCGCTCTTCTCGTACAGGCCAAGCAGGGTTCGGCCGACGGTGGTTTTGCCGCTGCCGGACTCGCCCACCAGGCCAAAAATAGTGCCCGGACGGATGTTAAAGCTGACGCCGTCCACCGCGCGAAGCTCGCCGGTCTGCTGGCCAAAGAGGCCGTCGCGCAGCGGAAAATACTTCTTCAATCCATCCACTTCAATAACATAGCGATCGCTCATGCTGTCGCCTCCGCAAATTCGCTATAAAAGCAGGCGGCCCGCTGGCGCTCGCCGAGCAGCGGCGGAATCGCCTCCCGGCAGCGCGGCGTCGCCCGTTCGCAGCGCCCGGCAAAAGCGCAGCCCGCCGGCAGGGCAGCCAGATCCGGTACCTGACCGGGAATCGAGTACAGTCGCCGACGCCGCTCGCCCGGCACCGGGCGGGAGGCGATGAGCCCACGCGTATAAGGGTGCTGCGGATGGCGTAGCACCTCCGCCGTGGCGCCCTGTTCCACGATCCTCCCGGCATACATCACCACCACCTGTTCGGCCATCTGCGCGATCACCCCCAGGTCGTGGGTAATCAGCATCATCGCCATCTGGCTGGCCCGCGCCCGGTCCCGCAGCAGGCGCAGGATTTGCGCCTGCACGGTGACGTCCAGCGCGGTGGTCGGTTCGTCGGCAATCAGCAGTTTGGGCTGACAGCTCAGCGCCATGGCGATCATCAACCGCTGCAGCATGCCGCCGGATAGCTGGTGGGGGTAGCTGGCCATCAGGCTGTCGCCGCGCGCCAGGCCGACCTCGCTTAGCAGCCGGATAGCCAGCTGCCAGGCGGCTTTCGGCGTGGCGCCGAGGTGGCGGATCGCTGGTTCGCACAGCTGTTCGCCGATGGTCAACACCGGGTTCAGGGCCGACATCGGTTCCTGAAAGATCATGGCCAGCTGGTGGCCGCGCAGGTCGGCCATCTGTCTGGGGTTCAGCCGCAGCAGATCGCGGTCCGCGAAACGAATTTCGCCGCCGTCGATGCGTGCGGCCTGCGACGGCAGGAGGCCCATCAGCGCCATGGCGGTGACGCTTTTGCCGCAGCCGGACTCGCCCACCACGCCAACGGTTTGCCCGGCCTGAATCGTGAAAGAGACGTCCTGCACCGCGCGCACGCGATGACGTTCGCCAGCGAAAGAGACGGAGAGATGATTAAAAGAGACTAACGGTAGGGTCATTTCAGCCTCGGTTTCATATTGGGATCCATGGCGTCGCGCAGGCCATCGCCCAGCACGTTAATGGCGATCACGGTGAGAAAGATGGCGATCCCAGGCGGCATCCACAGCCAGGGACGGCGCTGGAAATCGATCAGGCTATTGGCGGCATCCATCATATTGCCCCACGACGGCGTTGGCGGCACCACGCCGAGGCCGAGATAGCTCAGCGCGGATTCGCTGAGAATGGCGTTGGCGACAGCCATGGTCGCCATCACCACCAGAATCGGAATGGTATTCGGCAGCAGATGGCCGAACAGCCGACGACGCGCCGACAGGCCCAGTACTTGGGTGGCCAGCATAAAATCGCGTTCGCGCAGGGAGAGACATTGCCCGCGCACCAGCCGCGCCAGTCGGGGCCACTCCAGCAGGCTGAGCATTACCACCACCATATAGATGCGCGAGTCCGGGGAAAAATCGAGCTCGGAAAGCATCGCCCCGGCGACAATCAACAGCGGCAATCCAGGGATGGTCATCACCAGGTCGGCCACGCGCATAATCACTCTGTCGGTTAACCCACCGACATAACCCGAGAGGGCGCCGAGCAGATAGCCGAGGAATACCGACATCACCATGGTCAGCAGGCCGATAATCAGCGAGATGCGCCCGGCCAGCAGCAGGCGGGTGTAGACATCGCGACCAAGGAAATCGGTCCCCAGCCAGTGTTCCGCCCCGGGCGGTTGGTTGATGCTCAGGGCGTCGGTGGCATCATCTTTCCACGGCGACCAGACGGGCCCCAGCACGCACCACACCGCCATTACGGCCAGCAGGATCAGGCAGAACATGGCTAGCCGGTTACGGCGCAGCTGTCGCCATCCCTGGCGCCAGGGAGAGGGGGTAATGTGCGCCAGCACCGGGATAGCCGCCTGCCGCTGACGGCGACGGGAAGCAAAGTAAGACAGGATCATCATGACCTCACCCGAATACGCGGATCGGCCCAGGCGTACAGCACGTCGGCGAGCAAATTACCGACTATCGTCAGCACCGCCAGAAACAGAGTAAACCCCATCAGCACCGGATAGTCGCGTGCGGCCAGCGAGTCGATATGGATGTGGCCTGCCCCCGGCCAGTTGAATACCTTTTCGGTAATGATCGCCCCGGAGAACAGCCCCGGCAGCTCAAAGCCCAGCAGGGTGATGATCGGCAGCAGGGCGTTGCGCAGCGCATGTTTAAGGATCACCGTGCGCTCATGCAACCCCTTGGCGCGGGCGGTACGGATAAAATCCATTTTCACCACGTCGAGCATACTGGCGCGCACATAGCGCGTCAGGCTGCCCGCCTGCAGCATCACCAGCGCCAGCACCGGCAGCGCCAGGTGGGCAGCCACTTGCAGCACATACTGCCAGCCGCTTTCGTCGCTGCCGGTATTGGTCATCCCGCCTACCGGCAGCCAGTGGAGATCGACGGCAAACCATTTAATCAGCAACAGGCAGAGGAAAAAGGTGGGGAATGACATGGCGGCAAACACCGCGACGCTCACCAGATGATCAAACCAGGAGCCAGGTCGCAGGGCCGACACCACGCCGACCGCCAGGCCAATGCCCCAGTAAAAGACCAGCGCGACGCTGGCCAGCAGAAAAGAGTTCCAGATGTACTGGTTGAGCAGCTGGCTGACCGGGATCTGATACTGCAGCGAAAAGCCTAAATCGCCGCGCAGAAGCTGTCCCAGCCAGTGGAGATAGCGGGTGAACAGCGGCTGGTCGAGGCCATAGATCGCCTTCAGCTCCGCAGCGCGGGCGGCGGTCAGGGTAATATTGCCATCGATAAAGTCGCCGGGGGTTTTGGCAAACAGCATAAAAATAATGAACGAGGCCAGCAGTAGCATCGGCAGCGTTTGCAGCAGGCGCCTCAGGATGAAATTTTTCATGACGATCTCGCATCAGCCGCCGGTTAACCCGGCGGCCAGGGGATTTACTTAACGATTTTCACATCCGGCAGGCTGCCGGTCAGGCCGTTGTAGATATCCGGTTTAAAGCCGGTGACGCGGGCGCTGCTGGCGGAAAGGATGTTGCGATAGCCGAGCAGGATCACCGGCGGATCGTCGGCCAGCACTTTATACAGCTGGTGATAGATCGGCTTGCGCTTTTCGATGTCGAGCACCGCGTTGCCGGCGTTAATCAGCTTATCGACCTCCGCGTTGTGGTAGCCGGACTCTTTAGCTTCGCTGCTGTAGAAATCCCATACCCCGTCGTGCGGGTCGTTGAGAGTGCTGGTGCTGAACGAGGCGAGATCGTAATTTCCGGCTTTGCGCTGCGCCATCAGAGCGTTGAAATCCACCACCTGCGGCTTAAGCAGCACGCCGATCTGCCGCCAGTTCTCTTTGGCGATGGGGATCAACGCATCGTTGAGCACCTTCTTGCTCACCAGCAGGGTTAGCTCCAGGCGTTGGCCCTCTTTGACGCGGATACCGTCGGCGCCAGCTTTCCAGCCGGCCTCATCCAGCAGCTTTTTCGCCTGCGCCGGATCGTAATGGTAAGGATTGACGCCTTCTGCGTTAAAGGCCCAGGAGATCGGGGCGATCGGCTCGATGGCGACTTTGCCGTACCCCTGGTAGACCACGTCGATCAGCTTCTGCCGGTCCAGGCCGTAAATCAGCGCCTGGCGCACCCGCTTATCCTGCAGCGCCGGACGATGAACGTTGAATTCCACCTGGCTGTAGTCGCTGGAGCCGTAAAGATTAATGTTGGCGAAGCCGAGCATCTTCAGCTGTTCGATATCGTCAGGACGCGAGGTAAAGGCGTCGTAGTCGGTCTCCCCGGTCTGGAACAACTGGAAGTTGGTCGACGGATTGGTCACGCGATAGATAAAGCGCGGCGTTGGCGGCGTCCCACGGTAAAAATGGCTATTGGCATGGAAGCGAATTTCCTGACCGGGAATATAGGTATCGTACACGTAAGGGCCGTTGCCCAGCGGCTTGCCGTGCAGTGAGCGCAGATAGTCGAGATGTCCCCGTTGATATCCTTTGCCGTACCAGGCTTTCGACAGCACTGGCCCGCCAATTTTGGCCAGCGTGGTGGCGCCTGGCTGGGTGGTGGTCACCTGAAGAGTGAGCGGGTCGATGACCTTCAGGCCGCTGACGCTGTCAGCCTTGCCGGCTTTGTATTCTGCGCCGCCAGCGATATTGGCCAGGGTGATGTCGGTATCGCCATCATATTTGGGGTCGAGCAGGACCGTCAGGGTAAAGGCGACATCTTCCGCCGTCAGCGGTGAACCATCGCTGAAGGTCAGACCAGGGCGCAATTTAATGGTATAGACTTTACTGTCCGGGCTGACCGTCCAGCTCTCCGCCAGCCCCGGGACCAGCTTGCCCTGGCTGTCCCAGTCGATCAGGCGTGAAAAAATGACGTTCGTGACGTTCTCATCCCAGCCGTTGACGAAAAAGTAGGGGTTAAAGATCCCCTGCGGCTCGGAGATCCCGGCCACCACCGTGTCTTTACGCAGCTTGGCGCTGGCCGGGATCTGACTGGCGTCAGTGGCCGGGGTGATGCCTTCTTTCAGGAGACCCTCAGCAAAGACAGCAGAAGAAAATGCTACCACGCCGCCGAGCAGGGCCACTTTTAGCGCCAGGGCGAAGCGGGTTTTTTGGGTTTTTAATCCTTGTTGTAATCTGGACAAAAGTACTACCTCATCAAGTGATTGCGTGGTGATTTACAATTCATGACGAAAGATAAGAGGCGCACTTCGCCCTGTCTAACACTGAAACGCTATGATTTATAACCAATTATCCTTAGCAAAGGATCGGAAATATAATTCCATTCTATGGCTATGGCGCAGTGGTTTCCGCTGTCTGAAGAGGGTGGGTCAAAATGCTGTCCGCGACCCAGCCATCCTGCACCAGCGCGCTGGCGGCCAGCGGCCCGCTCAGCCGGACCTGCAGCTGGCCGATGACCCGGCCCTGGATACGCTCGCAGTTGCTGTACAGCAGGCGGGCGTCGCCCCCCAGCAGGCTGGCGATATGCTGCAGATTGGGTTCGCGACCGCTGCTGCCGTCAAACCGTAAGGTCACGATCTGCTCGCCGTCGCGCAGCGATGGCCTGGCCTCCGGGCGATCGGGGTGCTGCAGGCCGAGCATAGCGCGCGTCACCGGATGTTGCGGGTTGCCAAACACGCGCCAGACCTCCCCCTGTTCGACAATGCGTCCGCCTTCGAGCACGCTGACCCGATCGCAGAGGGTGCGAATAACCTCCATTTCGTGAGTGATCAGCACGATAGTTAGCCCCAGGCGCTGGTTAATCTCCTTCAGCAGGGTTAACACCGACAAGGTGTTTTCCGGATCCAGCGCCGAAGTTGCCTCATCGCACAGCAGAATTTCCGGTTGAGTGACCAGCGCCCGGGCGATGCCGGTTCGCTGTTTCTGGCCGCCGGAAAGGCGGGCAGGGTAGCTGTCGCGCAGGGCGCTGAGGCCCACCAGCTCAAGCATTTCCGTAACCCGCCGCTGACGTTCGCCGGCCGGGATGCCAGCCATCTTCAGCGGCAGCGCAATATTCTGCGCCACGGTTTTGGTGGCCATCAGATTAAAGTGCTGAAAAATCATCGCCACCCGCCGACGCAGGTCGCGCAGCTGGCGCGTGGAGTAGCGAACGGTCGACTCGCCGTGGATGAACATCTCGCCGCTATCGGCACTTTCCAGGCGATTAAACAGGCGCAGCAGGGTGGATTTTCCGGCGCCGCTGCGGCCGATGATGCCGAAAATTTCGCCCTGACGGATGGTCAGGTCAATGTCCTGTAGCGCCTGCACGCCGTTAGGATAGGCTTTGCTGATACCAGCAAACTCAATATGGATCGGTGGGGCGGGGATATGCGTCACGATGATGCGCTCCGTTTGCCCGGGCAGCGGCTGTCGCCGCTGCCCGCGGTGATTAAAATCCGGGTAAAATTTTGCCCTGATAACGCGTCAGAATGAACTGACGAACGGCGTCCGAATGCAGCGCTTGCGCCAGTTTCTGAATGCCCGGGTCCTGAATATTGTCCGGACGCGCCACCAGATATTCGACGTACAGATCGCTGCCTTTTTCCACCAGCAACGCTTTATCGGTGTCGATACCGGCCTCCAGCGCATAGTTGGCAAAGATAAAGGCGAGGTCGACCTGCTTCACCGCCCGCGCCAGCATGGCGCCCTCCAGTTCGCGGATTTTAAAGTGATGCGGGTTGCTGGTGATGTCCTTCGTTGCCGATTGCGGATTGTGCGGATCCTTGAGGGTAATCAGCCCGGCGTTGCTTAACATCACCAGCGCGCGTCCGGTGTTCACCGGATCGTTAGGAATGGCGATCGTCGCCCCGTCAGGCACCGCGGTGAGACTCGTGTATTTGCTGGAGTAGGCGCCGAAAGGTTCGATATGCACCCCGACCACCGGAATAAGGTTGGTATGCCGGGTCTGGTTGTAGTTATCGAGAAACGGACGGTACTGGTAGTAGTTAGCGTCGAGGTGTTTCTCCGCCAGCTGCTGATTGGGCTGTATAAAATCGTTAAATACTTTGATCTGTAAATCGACGCCTTCCTTTGCCAACACGGGCTTCACAAACTCCAGGATTTCCGCATGCGGTACCGGCGTGGCGCCGACGATCAGCGTCTCGTTAGCCATTGCTGTGGTGGAGAAGAGGGCCAGAAGTCCGGCGGCGATAATGGATTTTTTCATGATAGTGATTCCTGAAACCTGGAAGGGTAAGTTATTTGCGGCTGACGTAGCGCACCAGGCGGTCGCCGCTCATTTGCAGAAGCTGTACCAGCGCAATCAGCATCAGGACGGTGACCACCATCACGTCAGTCTGAAAGCGCTGATAACCAAAACGAATGGCCAGATCGCCCAGCCCACCGCCGCCAATCACCCCCGCCATCGAGGTGTAGTCGACCAGCAAAATGGCCGTCACGGTCACAGCGGCGATCAGCCCGGCCCGCGACTCCGGCAACAGCGTGTGCCAGATAAGCTGCCAGGTGCTGCCGCCCATCGACCAGCTGGCCTCCACCAGGCCGTGCTCCACCTCGCGCAGTGCGGTTTCCACCAGCCGGGCGAAGAACGGGGCGCAGCCGGCGACCAGCGGCGGAATGGTTCCTTCCACCCCCAGCGAGGTGCCGGTCAGCAACGTGGTCAACGGGATCATAACAATGAGTAAAATGATGAACGGCAGGGAGCGCAGCACGTTGACGCACAATGACAACAGGCGGTAAAGACGCGGGGCGTACAGCAAACGCGGCTCGCCGGTGAGATAGAGTACGATCCCCAGCGGAAGGCCCAGCAGCACGGTCCAGCCCAGCGACCAGGCCAGCATGGTGAGGGTATCGAGGGCGGCCTGGGCCACATCGCTCCAGTCGATTTGTGCGAAAAATGCCAGCAGACTCGTCATATCAGTTCCAGTCATGTCGTTGCGGACGAATACCGTTCAGCACCCAGTTTCCGAGCAGCTGATACTTCCAGCGTACCGGGTCGTGCAGGGTGTGCACCCGGGCATTGCGCCAGTGGCGGTCGAGGTTGAGCGACTCACCGGTAGCCCGCGTGCCCCCCAGCTCAAACAGGCGGCTGGCGGCCTCCAGCGCCACTTCAGTGGTCCAGATTTTGGCGCGGGCGACGGCCAGCGACGCCTCGGCGACATGTTCCTCACTGAGGTCATTTTTATAGCGGTCGAGCACCCGTCCGGCCCGCTCCAGCAGCGCGTCGGCAGCGGCAAGACGGCTATCCAGCTGACCGATATGGTAGATAGTCAGCGGGTCGTCACTGGCTCGCGCCACACCGGCGTCGATCCATGGTCGGGCGCTGTTGCGCACGAACGCCACGGTATCGTCCAGCGCCGCGCGGGCGATACCGGCGTCTATCGCCGCGGTGGTCAACTGGGCAAAGGGGCCGGCAAGGGTCGGGCTGGCGTAGGACTTCCACGTTGGGAAAAGGTGGAAGGGATTGACCGGAAGATTATCGGCCAGTACGGTGCCGCTGGCGGTAGTTCGCTGACCGAGGCACGCCCAGTCATCGACCACCGTCAGCCCCGGGCTGTTCTGTGGCACAAAGGCGAGCTGGGCGCGATCGTCAGCATCCAGCGCCAGAATGCCAATCCAGTGGGCATACAGTGATCCGGTGCAATAGCCTTTACGGCCAGTGATCCGCAGCCCCTCGGCGCCTTGCACGATACGGGTACGAATATCGAGGACCGTTTTCCCCCCGGTTTCCGACAGGGCATTGGCGAAGCGATAGCCTTGCAGTACCTGGGCGAAAAAGAACGCCTGCTGGTCGTCGCTGCCCTGCAGACGAATATCTTCCAGCAGGCAATAGTGGTTCTGGGGAATCTGACCTAACGATGGATCGGCCGCGGAAAGAATGGCAATGACCTGCGCCAGGGTCGCGGCCGAGACCTCGGCGCCGCCAAAGCGGCGCGGCACCGTAATACCCCACAGCCCGCTGTTGGAGTAGGTATTGACGATCTCCACCGGGACGATACCCGTGCGGTCGCGCTCGGCGGCGCCGGGTTTGAGCACGGCGGCGATCTCATCGGCGATGGCGAGGGCTTCCGCATCGCTGGCAATAATATGCGCCTGCGGCGAGGACTGGGTGTAAGGCAGAGCGGGTGAACTGGCTGACATCATCTTCTCTCTTATTCAGTGAATAGCTTATGCGTAAATTGGATAAATAAATTATTCATAATGCCCATGGGTTATATGTATGAGTAAGCAAAACACGTGCCAGCGAGAGAGGAAGGCAGGTTGGCGATATTTAGCGGGGTGGCTATGTCTGCTGACGGAGCGGACTGCTGCAAATGCAGCGCGCTTTTGCGCTGCCTGTTGCAAAGGCGACAGTTAGGGAAAAGCGACCTCCGGACAGAGGGAAGACTGCCCGGCGGTGAGTGTGGCGAGTTCTCAGCGATCCTTCGCCGTAGGGGGGAGCAGTGAGGGGGCGGTCGCGGTTAGCGGCTGCCAGAGCCGCTCGGGGTCACGAAACCCCGCTTCGACGAGGGCATAAAAGCGGCTGGCATGGAGACCATCGACGAAGGCATGGTTAAATCGCCCGGCTACCGGGATCACGCCGTTCTGCAGTTTCCCCCAGGTGAGCGCCGGAACCGCGGCGCCCACCGCGTATTCCGCATGGGTCATCGAAGTAAAGTGGAGCCACGGCAGACAGCTGGCGCAGATAAAATGTTCGCCATCGACGATGAGCGGCGCCGGCGGTGTCTCTCTTGCCGCGACGATCTTCGGCGTTGCCGCGGCGCTGAAGGCGGTGAACTCGGCAGCGTTGTCGCACCATACCTGGCGGAAGCCCTCCTCGACGGTCATCACCGGCGTCATGACCGCCAGGCTGTCATATTCAATCACCTCGCCATCGCGCACGCGCTGCCGGAGCTGCGGCACCCCGTTGGCCGCGCGCAGCAGGGCATAGAGCGCGAGCTGAAAAAATGAGACCCGCCGGTCCTTCGCACATTCGTACAGGCGCTGCGCCTCTATCGGAACGCAGAGATTAAAGCTGGGGTTGGCAAATTGTCGGTAAAAGGTGAAATGGTCCCGGCGGGGCCAGGCCGCGGTGTCGATGATCCGGTAACGTGCCATGGATGCCTCCTTATAGCTGGCGGTCTACTGACTATGCGACGATTTCAATCAGGTTGCCATCGGGATCGGCGATCACCGCCTCATAATAGCCGTCGCCGGTGGTGCGCGGGGGTGAAACCAGTATTCCCGCCGCTCCAGCGCGTTGGGCAAGGGCATCGACCTGTTCTGCGCCGCCCACCGAGAGGGCCAGATGCGCCCAGCCGGTATGGTTATTATCCGCGCTGGCCTGCTGCAGGCCAGGCTTGGTCATCAGCTCGATCACTACTTCGTCGTCGATGGTGACAAAATAGGAGGCAAATCCGGGGTTGGTCTGGCTGAGGTATTTTTCATTAATACTGGCGGCAAAGAACTCGACCCAGAAGCGGGCCTGAGCCTCAAGCTGTTGGGTCCACAGAGCGAAATGGGCAATTTTCATGGTAAACCTCCGGGCAGGAACATTGACAATCACAGCAGGGCAGACGATCATGCTTACTGTTGCTCGTTTATGATTATTTAAGGAGTTGATTTGCTCGATTATGCTGCTTTTCCCCAACAGCGACAAGCGCTGATTTGCCAGATCCTGCAGGAAAACGGCAGGGTGGTGTGTGCGGATCTGGCGGCGCGTCTTCAGGTGTCTGAACATACTATCCGCCGCGATCTGCATGAGCTTAGCCGCGAAGGCGTCTGTAAAAAAGTCTACGGCGGGGCGGTGTTGAGCCTGCCGGAAGCGGGAGACTACAGTGAACGGAAAGATAAAAACCGAGCAACAAAACTCAGGATCGCGCAGCAGTGCGCCCGGCTGGTGAAACCCGGCGGCACTATTTTCATTGATACCGGCACCGCCAATCTGGCGATGGCCGAGGCGCTGCCCGCCGAGCTTGCGCTGACGGTGGTGACGAACTCTCCGGAGATCGCCGCGGTGCTGGTGAAAAAGCCGCTCTACGACGTGGTGATGCTCGGCGGTCAGGTGCAGCGGGCGAGCGGGGGCTGCGTTGGGGCCGCGGCGGTGGCTCAGGTGCAGGGGATGTTATTCGACCAGGGGTTTATCGGCGGCTGCGCCATGGCGCCAGAGTCAGGCCTGACCGGTTTTGACTATGCCGACTGTGAGTTTAAGAAAGCGGTGATTAAGCAGTGCAGCGAAATTATCATCGGCCTGACCTCGGATAAAATTCCGGCGGTGGCGCGGTTCGTGGTGGCCGCGAGCAGCGATATCGATGTGCTGGTGGTGGAGGATAATATTAGTCGCGAATATCGCGTTGCCTTTCAGCAACACGATATCCGTATCCATACCGTGTAGCCGCTAGCGGGTGAGAGAGGTCGCGATAAGCCGCAGGCCCAGCGCCCCCAGCACCGTCGCGGTGGCGATATCGATTCGCCGCTTCAACCGCAGGTAGACCCGACGCGGGCGATCGGCGGAGAGCACCAGCGCCACCAGTGAATACCAGCTAACGTCAATCAGAAAACTCATCAGCGGCACGATGTAATAGAACGCGGTGGGGATCTGCGTCGGCAGCAGGGCGGTAAAAATCGAGGCAAACACCAGCGCGGTTTTGGGATTGCTCAGCTGGGTATACAGCCCGTCGCGGAAGGTCTTCAGCAACGAATGGTTGCCGGCCATGCCGCTGGCGGAAAAATCCATCGGCTGCGCCGAACCGCGGAAAATCTTATAGCCCAGCCACAACAGGTAGAGCCCGCCCGCTACTTTCAAGCCAATAAACAGCTCCGGCACCGCGGTGAGCACCTTCTGCAGGCCCAGCATCGCCATAATAGAAAAAATGGCGGCGCCCGCGCCGGTGCCGAGGGCGGTCACCAGACCGTGCAGGCGCGAGCGGGCGACCGCATTGCGCGCGACAAAAATAAAGCTCGGGCCGGGACTGATCACGCCCATGATCAGCACCGCGGCAATGGCCATCAGGCTGGATAAGAACATAGCAACTCCTGGTGTGTTCGCCGCCGTCAGGCGGTCGGCAACGTGGGGACGGTACGAGCAAACAGAGTAGCAAACTGGCTCAGGAAAGCACGTGAAAACCCTGTGGAATAGGCGAGGCTGAATGGGCATCCGCGGCGCGCGTTTTCTGCGCAACTGTTTGAATAACGATTCCCATTCTTGTCAGCAATGGTAAACTGAATAACTGTGATCTTTGTCATACCGTAATAACTACAGAGAAGAGACACTGCTATGCAACATATCATTGAGGGCTTCCTCAACTTCCAGAAAGAGATCTTCCCCCAGCGTAAAGAGCTCTTCCGCAGCCTGGCTTCCAGCCAGAATCCCAAAGCGCTTTTCATCTCCTGCTCTGACAGCCGTCTGGTGCCGGAACTGGTTACCCAGCAGGAGCCGGGACAGCTCTTTGTTATTCGTAATGCCGGGAATATCGTGCCGTCTTTCGGGCCGGAGCCGGGCGGTGTATCCGCGACCATTGAGTATGCCGTGGTTGCGCTGGGCGTGACTGATATCGTGATCTGCGGCCACTCAAACTGCGGGGCGATGAAAGCGATCGCCACCTGCCAGTGCCTGGAGCCGATGCCGGCGGTGTCTCACTGGCTGCGCTACGCTGATGCTGCGAAAGCGGTGGTGGAAAAGAAAACCTGGGCCAGCGAAACCGATAAGGTCAACGGCATGGTGCAGGAAAACGTCATCGCTCAGCTGAACAACATCAAAACCCACCCGTCGGTGGCCGTCGGCCTGCGCGACCATACCCTGCGCCTGCACGGCTGGTTCTACGACATTGAAAGCGGCGAGATTCAGGCGCTGGATAAAAACACGAAATCCTTTGTTTCGCTGTCGGACAATCCGGACGTCTTTTTCGAATAAAGCCGTTCCCAGGGCACGGAGGCCCTGTTCATCTCATCTCCTCACCCCTACCACTCCACGCAAATTTTGCCGAAATGGGCGCCGCTTTGCAGATAGCGGAAGGCGTCTGGTAAGGCCGCAAAATCAAACACTTTATCGATGACCGGCCGCGACGCCTGCAAGTTCAGCGCGTTGACGTAGTCCTGTTGTTGCCGGCGATGACCCACCACCAGCCCCTGCAGCCGGGCCTGTTTACTCATCAGCAGATGGGTGGGCACATGACCTTCGAAGCCAGTCAGGACGCCGATGAGGGCGATGTGTCCGCCAACACGGACGGCTTCGAACGACTGGCTCAGGGTGCCCGGTCCGCCGAGCTCGAGGATAATATCGGCCCCGCGATGACCGGTGATGTCCTGCACCGTAGCACCCCATGCCGGGGTGGTGCGGTAATTGATGAGATGGTCAGCCCCCAGGGCGCGCGCGCGGGCGAGCTTTTCATCTGATGAGGAGGTGACGATGACCTGCGCGCCCATGCTTTTCGCCAGCTGCAGGGCGGTTATCGACACGCCGCCGGTGCCGAGCGTCAGCACCGTATCGCCCGCTTTTAGCCGCCCCTCCACCACCAGCGCGCGCCAGGCGGTGAGGCCGGAGGTGGTGATAGTCGCCGCTTCCCTGAAGCTCCATCCGTCAGGCGCATGGGTAAAATGGCTGGCCGGTCTGACCACATACTGGCAGGCAAACCCCTCGGCGCCGTCGCCCGGGGTCTGGCTGAAGTCCTTCACCTGCGGGCCAGGACGGCCATCCAGCCACTGCGGGAAAAAGCCAGCCACCACCCGGTCGCCTGGCTGAAACTCGCTGACTCCGGCGCCAACCGCTTCGACCACCCCCGCGCCGTCCGCCATCAGGATCCGCCGATCGGCGGTGGGAATCACCCCCGTCGCTACCAGCAAATCGTGATAATTCAGGGAGGTGGCGTGGAGCGCTACGCGGATCTCGCCTGCCGCCGGCGCGCCGGGGTCGGCAAGATCGACAAGCTGCAGATTGTCCAGTGAACCGGGTTTGTTGACGATCCAGGCTTTCATCATCGGGTTCTCTTTTCCGGGGGATACGGTAAGTATTGGCCCGGAATTGGCTGAACGCCACAGCGCGCCGCTCAGGAAATCACTGCCCGGAGAAAGAGGCGAAAAAAAAGCGCCGTTTTTGACGGCGCTTTTTTCATTGCGAAAGAACGAAGAGATTATTTGCTCAGCTCAGCCGTCATATGGACGCGATTATTAAACTGGGCGCTGGTGATTTTATAGGACGCACCCTGCTCAGCGGCCTGGGCGGCGATTTTGGCTTCAGCACGGTCCAGGGTGGAGGCGGTGGCGCTGACGCTCTGGGCGAAGCTAACGGAAGAGAACAGTGACAGTGCAGCAACAGCAACGAAAGTTTTGATGGATTTCATGGTCGTATTCCTTAATCTGGTGTCTGATATAGGGCTTGTCGCCCTGATGTGATAAAGAATACGCGCAGTACCTGGAGTTTAAAATCAAAACAATTTGCGAAACTCATTCAAATTATATGAATGACTTTCGGCCGGTCGCGATGCGGCACGTCGTTGCCGGGCTGGCCGTACTCCTGGTCTATAGCAGCTGAGATCGGCGCAGAGGTGGCTAAACGTGGCCTCCGCGGTCATAAAATGATGAAAATGGGTATGGCTGACGAGGCGAAAATTCATTTTGATCCGCTCCAGTCCGTTATAAACCCGCTTGCGATTAACCCCCAGCGCGTCCGCCATCTGATTAATTGACTGTCCGTCGACCACGCCACGAATCATCTGCATCTCCAGGTCATTAAGTGGGGCTCGCAGCCGGGAGGAGTGACTCTGACGCTGATGGCGCGGCGCGAAAGGGCGGCTACGGTCTGCCAGCTGGCGCAGAAGGCGGCCGATCTCGTGAACGCTTTCCCGTTGGCTGACCCACAGGAGGGTATCCGCGTAAAAGGCGCGTCCGCGTCTCACATTGTTGGCGGAGGTAAATCCGACCACCAGACCGGGATAGCGCTGGGCTAATTCAGCAGCGGCCTGATAATCGTGATAGTTTTCCAGCGCTAAAATAATTACATCCATCCCGGCCAGATCGGGCAGATGGCTGAGCGGCAGTGAATGAATAATATTCAGACCGGGCAGGGTTTCCTGAATATCTCTGAAACACTGGGCGATGCCGATATTAAAATAAATATTA
Organism: Klebsiella sp. PCX; assembly: GCF_021869705.1. Lineage (NCBI taxonomy): Bacteria > Pseudomonadati > Pseudomonadota > Gammaproteobacteria > Enterobacterales > Enterobacteriaceae > Klebsiella > Klebsiella sp. PCX. The sequence continues at coordinate 2,855,657 of NZ_CP091527.1, read as the reverse complement.
TTGCTGTGAATTAAAATATTCAAAGAATAAACCCTGTTGCAAGCGATCTAAACGGCGTGGAGAGGAGATTAGTTGCGAACCAGGAGCTTATTCATATCAGCAGGCGAGTTGTTTATATAATTCATCATGCCCGGCGGTTTGAAGGAATAAATTTCGGCTACGCAAGCAGGATTAATATAATACCCTGCGCATTTAACGCGGACAATTAACGTGCTTTCGACCCCCGCCTGGTTTAAGCGAGATTTTAGGGTCTGGATAACCTGCCATAATCGCTGCGCGGACGGACGGAGATTATTTTTTTCCCAGACGTTAATCATTAACTCTTCATCGCTGACCAGACGTTCTCTGCCATGTGCCAGCAAATACTCCAGTAAACAAGCCATGGTGCTGCGCAGCTGAACCTGCGTTCGCGTCCCACGTAACGCGATAATTTCCCGATGATGCAGGCAGTAGAAAATATTATCCGCTAACTTATAGCCAAGTAGTTTATAGCCTGTAGTCATCCACCACTCCCTGACAAATCCCCGTATTGCCGGTGCAGAGTACCCGCCTGCGGCGGTCTGACCAAGTGAATTTTATTAGCTAGAATAATCAAAACAATTAACCACATTAACATACATAACTAGAATAAAAATCTGATAATCTTGCTATCTTCTGTTGGATTATGTGGTATAGGAAAAGTCTTAATCAAGCGGTGGCCGAAGTTAAACGGTTGAAAATATAGGTGGCGAAATCAAAAAATCGCACTTACATTGATCTAGATCAATTTAATACCTTTCAGGTGGCAATCACCATTTACATAGCAAAACAAAGATTGAAATAACTACGTTTAAGCGGTGATAAGCTGATTCTGAACTTATGGAATTACCCAGGGAACTGTTCATTACTTTCAGGAGCGTTTTTATGGTCATTGCAACTCGTAAGCCTCTGTGCAACAAACGCTGGTCCGCCAGCCCGGCCTCTCAGGATCTTCAGTTGACCCAGCTGCGTCACCCATGGGTCGCCACCAAAGCCAGCTGCAAAAGTAAAAAAGGCTGGAAGAGCCGCGGTTAACGGCTAGTCCACTTCCCCAGACACCACGCCCCGGTCGCGTTAATGTCACGACCGGGGTTTCGCTGTGATCGGTGTTCGCCGCGAAGGTCACACCGGGCGCAGGCAGTAGCCTGAGGCGGTATTCTCCACGCTGGCGAAACCTGGCAGGCCAAGATGCATACCGGCGATGAGCCACCGTTCGCTGGCGGCCTGGCGCAGCAGACTTTCCCGTGTATGCCGGGCCTGGTCAGGATCGACGTCAAATGCCACCGACACCTCTGGCCGGGCGCTCTGGATCGAGGGAAAGTGGACGATATCCCCCCATATTAGCAGCGACGTTCCGCCCGCCTCAAGGCGATATCCGGTATGCCCTGGCGTATGCCCGGGCAGGGGACATGGCCGGATCCCGGCTACCGGCTCGTCTTCATCAATATCACGAATTTGCGTCGCGCAGATCGCCATTATGCGGCGGACGAGCAGCACGTTACGTTGTCCACGATCGCTGGCGTTGTCCAGTGTCGATGGCGCCAGCCAGTAAGCGCTTTCCCGCGAGGGTAGGAACACCATGGCGTTGGGATAAGCCGGTGTACCGGCGGCGGTCAGCAGGCCGCCGATATGGTCCGGGTGCGCGTGAGTGAGAAGGATGGTGTCAATTTCCTCAGGGCGCACGCCGAGCAGCGCCAGATTGGCAATAAGCGCGCCGCCGACGCCGTTGGCCCCGCCGGTGCCGGTATCCACTAGCACCGTGTGCCCGCGTCCGCGGATCAGGTAAGCACCGATCTCGATGGCCTCCGGCGAGGTTAACCCGGCCTGGCGCTGCAGACGCGCCGCCTCTTCAGGGGCGATCCCCGCGAGTAGCGTCAGCGGCGCTGTCATCTGACCATCACTGATGGCGCTTATCGTCAGGTCGCCTGCTGTCAGGGTATAAAAGGGAGCTGGTGTCATGTTGACCTCACGCTTGCTCCGCCGGGTGACGCAACCTGGCGGTAATGGGCTGATAGATAAAGACCGCGGCAGAGGTGACCCGGTGATGCAGGTCGTCACGCGGGACGATGGCGGCATAGCGGGTATGCCGGGTGGCCAGACCCCCGGGCTGCAGGACGATCGGCGCAGCGACGGGCAGGGCTTCCGCGGTATCGCTCAGCAGCAGCACCTCGTCAGGAGCCACCTCCCGCAGCGCGTGAGTCGTGAGATAGAGGTGGCGATGCCAGTCGGCGATCGCCGATTGCCAGCGGGCAAAATGACCCCCACCATTGCGGCGATAGGCGTCGCTGTTGAGGACGGCGGCATCGCGGATATCGTGTAGGGCCAGGTAGCGAGGGCAGCCCTCGCTGAACGCGCAGAAGCGCTGGGAGGCATGAAAACCGGGCACCGAGACCAGCGCCGGCAATTTTTCCCGATTGTAAAAGGTATTCCACGCCGCTTCGCTTTGCGGGTCGGTGTAGGCGCATTCGACGACATAGAGCATAGTGACCTCGAGAGACAGATGATTCAGCGCATAACGCGCCTTAGTGAGTTTTCTTCATCCTATCCGGCAATAATGGCGCTGCAAAACGATGTTTATTCATCACTCAGTGATATTATGTCACTGACTTTCAATGGGCCCGCACAAGGAGCATTGGCTATGCGTCGTAAAATCCCCAGCAGCGCTGCGCTACTGGCCTTTGAGGCCGCCGCCCGCCACGGCAACTTTGCCCGCGCGGCGGCGGAGCTCGCGTTAACGGAAGGGGCCATCAGCCGGCAGATCGCCCGTCTGGAAGCTCTCCTCGACAGCAAACTATTTGACAGGATCGGGAGCCGGGTACGGCTCAATCCGGCTGGCGCCCGCTATGCCAGACAGGTCCGCGAGATCCTCAGCAGGCTGGAGCGGGAAACCCACGACGTCAGCGGGATGCCCGCCGATGGCCGCAGTCTCGAGATCGCCGTGCTACCCACCTTCGCCAGCCGCTGGCTCATCCCCCGGCTCGGGCAGTTCACGGCGCAGCATCCGCATATCGTGGTCAATATCGCCGCCCGCAGCGACCCCTTTATTCTGCCGGGCAGCGGATTTGATGCGGCCATCCATTTTGATCACCCGGCGTGGACCGGAATGGATGTGACGTTTTTATTTGCGGAGTATCTGCTGCCGGTCTGTCATGCCGCGCTGCTGACGGATGACGATCTCCCGGGGCTGCTGAACCGGCTGCCGCGCATTCATCGGCGGCAAAACCCGGACGCCTGGCTGCACTATGCCCGCGAGTGCGGTCTGGCGCTGGATAACCCGGCGCAGGGGCCGCGCTATGATCTGCATGAGATGGCAATCGCTGCGGTACTCAGCCAGCAGGGCGTGGCCCTGGTGCCGAAGATGTATGTGGAGAGCGAACTGCGCAGCGGGACGCTGGTCGCCCCATGGCCGGGCTCGCCGACGCTGGCCAAGCGCTTTTGCCTGATCAAACCCGGCGGCGGCGAGGGGGAGTCGGCGCTGCAGGTGTTTGAGCGCTGGCTGCAGACGACGATTGCGGCAGGTTAACTTATGGCGGGCCTGGGGGGCGCTGCGCCGCCCGCTGGCGGGCATATTTGCCCGGCGATATCCCGGCATATCGGGTAAAGGCCACGCTGAACGCGCTGGTCGAGCCATAGCCGAGGCGCTCGGCGATATCCGCTATGCTGATGCCCGTCTCGCCCAGCCACTGCATGGCCAGGGTCATGCGCCAGCTCAACAAATAGCCCATCGGGGTCATTCCGGTCAGGCCGGTAAAGCGTTCAAATAACGTCGAGCGAGACAGCGCGCAGTCGGCGGCCAGGGCATTGACGGTCCAGCGTCTGGCGGGGGCCTGATGCAGCAGGCGGATTGCCTGGGCGACCCGCGGGTCGCTCAGGCCGCGCATCAGACCGGGGGTGGCGAGCGTTCCGCAGGATCGGATGGCCTCGATAAACAGCAGCTCAACCATCCGCGCCAGAACGAAAGATTTGCCTGCGCGATCCGCCTGGGCTTCCTCTTTCAGCAGCCCGACAAAGGTGGCCAGCCGCGGCTGGTTGCGAACCACCACTAAGGCGGGCAGCAGGGAGGTTAGCAGGCTGGCGTTATCCGAATCGGCAGCGCAGTGGCCAATCAGCGCCTGCATCTCCGCTGGCTGGTCGAGAGCTCCCAGGCGAAAGTGTTCCGCCGCAAGCTTCACCGGGGTGGTCTCCAGCGCCGGTGAAGGCGGCGGGGTCAGGCTGGTTAACGCGAAGCGGTACGCCGCCGGGATCAACATAAAATCCCCGGCGCGCAGGATCTGCGGCGCATGCTGGTCTATTTCCAGCCGACAGCCGCCTTCCAGTACCACGCCGTAGAACGACATTCCCTGGTCTGAACGTTTAACGCGCCATTCTCCCGCCCCCTCAATGGTTTTGGTCAGCACCGCTCTGAGATTGAGCATCGCTATGATTTCCGCCAGCGGGTCGCTCATTTCCGGACTCCTGCTAAAGAATAATGGATTATTGACCCTATATCGTCCGGAGCGGGCTGTCTATGATGAAAAGGAAGAAACCAATCGGAGACAGAGATATGCAAACGATTATGATCACCGGCTGTTCATCGGGTTTTGGTCTGGAGACGGCGCGTTATTTTCTTGAACAGGGCTGGAAGGTTATCGCCACAATGCGGGTTCCGCGCGAGGATCTGTTGCCGGCCAGCGACCGTCTGCGGCTGGTGTGTCTTGACGTCACCTCAGCGCAGAGTATCGCCGAGGCGATTGCCGAGGCCGGAGAGATTGACGTTCTGGTCAATAACGCCGGAGTGGGGATGCTCAATGCCCTGGAGGGGGCGTCACACGAGGCGATAGCGAACCTGTTTGCCACCAACACGCTTGGGACTATCGCCATGACCCAGGCGGTACTTCCCCGGTTCAGAGCGCGCCGTAGCGGGACGATCATTAATATCACCTCGGCGGTCACCCTGCAGCCGATGCCCCTGCTGGCGGTCTATACCGCGAGTAAAGCGGCGGTGAATGCCTTCACGGAGTCGCTGGCGCTGGAGCTGCGGCCCTTTAATATTCGCGTCGGTGTGATCCTGCCGGGACGCGCTCCCCAGACCCGCTTCGGGGAAAACGCTCGTCGAACGATGGGCCAGCTCCCGGAGAGCTATGCGCCGCTCGGCCAGCAGATCCTCGACAGCATCCAGGATAACGCCAGCGTGACGCAGGCTGCCGATGTGGCTCAGGCCGTCTGGCGGATGGTGAACGATCCTCAAGCCCCTTCGCGGTTGCCGGCAGGGGAGGATGCCCTGGCGATGGCGCAGGCTATTCATAGTCGCGAATAATCGGGTTTCGCTTTGTCGCTGGCAGGGTTCGATGACGTTCAGGCTGGAAGCGCAGAAGGCGTGCGTTTTCCGGTCACGATGCAGCAGGCTAATGTTGAGAGGGAATGATACGAAACGAGATTGGTGCGTCTGAATGGACTCGAACCATCGACCCCCACCATGTCAAGGTGGTGCTCTAACCAACTGAGCTACAGACGCATTATGGTGCGTTTAATTGGACTCGAACCAACGACCCCCACCATGTCAAGGTGGTGCTCTAACCAACTGAGCTATAAACGCATAATGGTGCGTTCGATTGGACTCGAACCAACGACCCCCACCATGTCAAGGTGGTGCTCTAACCAACTGAGCTACGAACGCAATGTTGTGGTGACAACGGGGACGCATATTAGCGGCAGGCAGGGGATGTGGCAAGAGGTAAACGTCACTTTTCTTGTACATTGTATGCGATTGCGGATCTTTTACCCACTCCGGCGATATTTTACTGAACCACAAGGATATTTCTTCGCCAGCAGGCGTCTCGCCTCTCTTTTCTTTGCCGGTCTCACCCTGCGCGTAAGGGTTGCCGTTGTGTTAAATTATCGCCCACCAGAAGAGAGGAGTAATAAGGAAGATGAAATCGATTGGTATTTTCTGCGGTTCTTCAGCTGGCGAACATCCGCTGTATCTCGAAACTGCCCGACGGGTTGGCCACATGCTTGCGCAGCAGGGACTGGCTGTTGTCTATGGCGGCGGCAAAGTTGGCTTGATGGGGGCGGTTGCCGATGCGGCGCTGGAGGCCGGGGGCACGGTCATCGGCGTAATGCCGCGCGGCCTGGTGGAGCGGGAAATTGCCCACCGCGGGTTGACGGAGCTGCATGTGGTGGAGGATATGCACGAACGGAAAACCAAAATGGCGGCGCTGGCCGACGGCTTTATTGCTCTGCCGGGCGGAGCGGGGACGCTTGAAGAGATTTTCGAACAGTGGACCTGGGCGCAGTTGGGCATCCATGAAAAACCGTGCGCATTCCTGAATATCAAGGGGTATTACGATCCGCTGCAGGCGATGGTCAATAACATGGTACGGGAAGGATTTATGCACTCGCGCTACGCGGAGATGCTGCCGTTTGCTGCTTCACCAGAGGAGATTATCGCCGGTTTCCGCGACTATACGCCGCCGGCCCGTAAATGGGTTCAGCAGCCCGCTATTTAAACATCAAGCGAAGGGTAAACAGCGCGCAGACGATGAGCATAACCAACAGCAATTCGAAGCGATAGCGTTGCAGCATGATGTCCTCCTGAAAAAAAACCGGCGCTATTCAGCGCCGGTTTATTACCTTAACGCCTGACCGTTATGCCGCCGGTTGTACCGCCGGTTTGGCTGCGTGGTGCGCCGCTTTATGGTGCTTCTTCGCCGCCTGGGCTTTCTGCGCTACGGCCGGTTTAGCCACCGCTTTATGGTGTTTCTTTGCTGCCTGGGCTTTCTGCGCTACGGCCGGTTTCGCCGCGGCTTTATGGTGCTTTTTAGCTGCCTGGGCTTTCTGCGCTGCTTCCGGTTTCGCCGCGGCTTTGTGATGCTTCTTCGCTGCCTGGGCTTTCTGCGCTACGGCCGGTTTTGTCGCCGCTTTATGGTGTTTCTTCGCTGCCTGGGCTTTCTGTTCGGCTGCCGGTTTCGCCGCCGCTTTGTGATGTTTCTTGTGGTGAACGGTGGTGTGGCTGGCTGCGGTAGCCGGGGTGGTGGTCGCGGCGTCGGCTGCGAAAGCAACAGATGACAGACCCATAGCAGCGGCAACAACCAGAGCTAATACTTTTTTCATGCTGAAATCCTCGAATTGGTTTCCTGAGTAACCCCACTGCGGGGCTGTTGGCCACACTATATGCATCTCCGGGGCGCTCATCAGTGAGTCTTTGGTGTCGGGGAGTAACGGAATGTACAACGTCGGAACATAACTGAAGAAAGAAAAAGCCCGCCAGGGTGGCGGGCTTTGGCAGGATTAGCGCGCGGCGCGCTGTAAGATGATGCTGGAGGGCTGGCGCTGCAGAAAACGCATCCGCAGCATCATCATAATAGCGGCGGAGGTCAGGCCGATGATAAATCCGCACCAGAAGCCGGCGGGCCCCATGCGGGGGACAATCACGTCGGTCAGCGCCAGCAGGTAGCCGCTGGGTAAACCCAGCACCCAGTACGCGGTAAAGGTGATAAAAAAGATAGACCGCGTATCTTTATAGCCGCGCAGGATACCGCTGCCGATCACCTGAATAGAGTCCGAGATCTGGTAGACCGCCGCCAGCAGCATCAGATGCGAGGCCAGCATCACCACCTCCGGGTTATCGTTGTACAGCAGGGCAATTTGCTTACGCATCAGCACGGTAAAGATAGCGGTAAACACCGCCAGGCAGACGCCCACGCCCACACCCGTACGGGCGGAAACCTGGGCATCGATCGTTGAGCCCTGGCCGAGGCGGAAGCCGACGCGAATGGTGACCGCGGCCGCCAGCGACAGCGGCAGAACGAACATCAGCGAGCTGAAGTTCAGCGCAATCTGGTGGCCGGCGACGTCAATGATCCCGAGCGGGGAGACCAGCAGCGCGACGACGGCAAACAGGGTCACTTCGAAGAATAGCGCCAGGGCGATGGGTAGCCCCAGCTGCACCAGCCGCAGCAGGACGGCGAAATCGGGGCCGCTGAAGCCCTCGGCGCAGCGGATATCGCGCATCGAACGCGACCGGCGCACCCACCACAGCATGCTGGCAAACATCACCCAGTAAACGGAGGCGGTCGCCACGCCGCAGCCGACGCCGCCCAGCTCTGGCATGCCGAAATGGCCATAGATAAAGATATAGTTCACCGGAATGTTGACCAGTAAACCGATAAAGCCCATGACCATTCCGGGCTTGGTTTTTGCCAGCCCTTCACACTGGTTACGGGCGACCTGGAAGAACAGATAGCCCGGCGCCCCCCACAGCAGCGCGCGCAGATAGCCAACCGCTTTCTCCGCCAGCAGCGGATCGATGTTATGCATGGAGCTGATGATATACCCGGCATTCCACAGCACGACCATGATCAGCACCGAGACCAGCCCCGCCAGCCAGAAGCCCTGACGCACCTGCGGCGCGATACGCTCCCGACGCCCGGAGCCATTAAGCTGCGCCACCACCGGGGTCAGCGCCAGCAGCAGCCCATGGCCGAAGAGAATGGCCGGCAGCCAGATGGAGGTTCCGATGGCCACCGCGGCCATATCGGTGGCGCTGTAGCCGCCCGCCATCACGGTATCGACAAAACCCATCGCCGTCTGCGCTACCTGCGCAAGAATGACGGGTATAGCCAGAGCTAATAACTGACGCGCTTCAATGAAATACTTCTGCACGTGAACACCTTTGTATTGTTGTTATTTTGAGACTAAAAAAGCCGCCGTAACTGGCAGCAAGGGGATAAAAATGAGGAAATTCCAGTCTATTGTAGCGAGGATTAGCCATTAAGCCAGTGAAAAAAGAGTCGAGGCACGAAGCGCGCTGGCAACCGCTCAGCCCTCCTGTTATTGTTCCCGATAGCGAAAACGGTAATGATACCGTCATGATTTTCAACAGGAGCCAAACATGTTTACTGGTATTGTTCAGGGAACCGCGAAAGTGGTCTCCATTGATGATAAACCCAATTTTCGCACCCACGTGGTGGAGCTGCCGGCGCATATGCTGGAGGGGCTCGAAACCGGGGCATCGGTAGCCAACAACGGTTGCTGTCTGACGGTGACCGACATCAACGGCGCGCGCATCAGCTTTGATCTCATGAAAGAGACGCTGCGGATTACCAATCTCGGCGATATTCAGGTCGGGGATGAAGTTAACGTCGAGCGGGCGGCGAAATTCAGTGATGAAATCGGCGGGCATTTGATGTCCGGCCATATTATGACCACCGCGGAAATCGTGAAGATCCTCACTTCCGAAAATAACCGTCAGATCTGGTTTAAAGTACAGGACCCGACGCTGATGAAATATATCCTTTATAAAGGATTCATCGGTATCGATGGCATCAGCCTGACGGTAGGTGAGGTGACGGCAACCCGATTCTGCGTGCATCTTATTCCGGAGACGCTGCAGCGGACCACGCTGGGGGCGAAAAAGCTGGGCGACCGCGTCAATATCGAGATCGACCCGCAAACCCAGGCGGTTGTCGATACGGTCGAACGCGTGCTGGCGGCGAAAGAGATGGCGGCAAAGGTCAGTGAAGCCTGAAAAAAAATCCCCCGCCGGTGAGCGGGGGACTGTGTTTTAACGGGCGACGCGCAGTCCGTGTTCAACCCCGCGCGAGAACACCACCTGCCAGAGCTGAATGTCGCGGGCGCGGAAGGCGCCGGCGCAGGCGTTCAGGTAATAACTGAACATGCGTTTGAAACGCTCTGAATAGTTATCGGCAATTTCCGGCCAGCTGGCGAGGAAACGCTCATACCAGGCCATCAGGGTGGTGTCGTAATCGGCGCCGAAGTTGTGCCAGTCTTCCATCACAAAGTGCTTCTCGCTGGCGTCGGCGATCTGCCGTACCGACGGCAGGCAGCCGTTGGGGAAGATATATTTATTGATCCACGGGTCAACGTTATGGTCGGTGACTTTGGAACCGATGGTGTGCAGTAAGAAGCGGCCGTTGGGTTTTAAATTACGATCGGCGACCTCAAAGTAGGTGGCGTAATTTTTGGGACCCACATGCTCGAACATGCCGACGGAGACAATGCGGTCGAAGCTGTCGTGCAGATCGCGATAATCCTGAAGACGAATCTCTACGTCAAGGCCATCGCAGCGCGCCTGGGCCATCTTTTGCTGTTCGGCGGAGATGGTCACTCCGACAACGCTCACCTGGTAATTTCGCGCCATATATTCGGCAAGACCGCCCCAGCCGCAGCCGATATCCAACACTCGCATGCCTGGCTCGAGCTCCAGCTTACGGCAGATGAGATCCAGCTTATCCTGCTGCGCGGCTTCGAGGGTCTGCGCCTCTTTCCAGTAACCGCAGGAATATTGCATGTAGGGATCCAACATCCGGCTGAAAAGATCGTTGCCGAGGTCATAGTGCTCTTTGCCGACAATCCAGGCGCGTTTTTTACTTTGCAGGTTAAACAGGCGAGCGCCTGCGATGCGGAGTGTGTCTTTGAAATGATGAGGGAGTTGTTTTTCCAGCCCGGCGCGGAGCACTTTATGGAAGAATATATCCAGACGCTCGCAGTCCCACCAGCCGTCCATATAGCTTTCGCCTAAACCCAGCGACCCCTCCTGCAATACGCGTTTAAAAAAAAGAGGGTTTTTAATCCGCAGGTCTGACGGCGCGGAGCCGTTGATTTCAATTCCCGCACGGCCCAACAATTCAGCTGCAATCCGGTACCAGTCATCATTTGGTACACTTACTTCTTCTATACACGATGAACTCATAGCTTCTCCATCACGCCCAAGTGATCAGAACCTTAAAACAGCGTAGACGCTTTTTTGGCTTTGTGAGAAATCTCACGGATAATCCGTGAAGTCGCTATCCGACGTAGAACAGAGGAAGGGAGATAACCCTTGCCGAAAGGCCTTCCATGGTGAAACGGAGGCATCCTGCATCCGTTAATCTGTTAAATATTTTTTATTTATGTGAACCCGGATCCAGTATAGGACGCTAAGTACTGGCTTTCAATAAAAATATCTTAGCGTGCTAATCACTGGTCCGGGCTCTGGCGACGGGCGTCAGGCGTGGGAAGAGTGGGCCGCCAGCTCTGGCGTCTGCTGCAGTCGATAACCCACTCCGGCTAACAAAATAGAGACCAGCATCACGCTGGTGGTGGTCAGCAGCGGCGTGGCGATCAGCGCGGAGACTAACAGGCTGGTCAGGAAGCACAGGCCAAGCTGGAGCGTGTTCTGCAGCGCCGCCGCGCGGCCGGTTGCCTGCGGGAAAGGCTTCAGCGCCTGAGCGACCACGATAGGGTAGATCCCACCGTTGACTACCGCCATCAGGCAGAACGGGATCATTAACGCCACCAGCGAGGCATGCGTTTGCAGACCCACCAGCCAGGTGGCGGCGACGCTGACGGCGAAGATCACCAGCAGCCACGGGAGCATCTGTTGTCCGGACCATTTTTGCAGCAGCGCGCGACAGCCATAACCACCCACCAGAAAAGCGATGGTCTGCGGGATATAGCTCAACCCGATAGCGGTTGGGCCGTAGCCCATCTCATGAAGGATAAACGGCGAACCGGTAAGCCAGGCGAAGAAGCTGGCGGAACAGGCGGCGTAGATCAGGACGTTGCCGCTGTATTCCCGGGAGCGCAGCAGCGCGAGAAAAGTGATTTTCTTTTCAGTCACAGTGGCCGACTTAGCGGCGGCTTTCAGGCGCAGGGCAGGCAGCATCAGCAGCAGGGTGATGGCAAACAAGGTGGCGAAGATGGCCTGCCACTCGAAATGCACCAGCAGCCAGCTGCCCAGCAGCGGGGCCAGCGCAGGCGACAGTCCTACCAGCGGCATAATGGTGGCGAAGATGCGGTTGGTGCGCTGGGCGGGATAGTAATCGGTCACCATTGCCTGCCAGGTAACCGCAGCGGCGCAGACGCCAATCGCCTGCAGAAAGCGCAGCGCCAGCATCAGAGTGGCGTTCGGCACCCACAGCATCCCCAGGCAGCCGACCGCGAAAATCGCCAGGCCGCTCAGCAGCACCGGTTTGCGCCCGTAGCGGTCCGACAGCGGCCCCCAGAACAGCTGGCCCAGAGCGAAGCCGGCCAGGAACAGGCTCAGGCTGGCGCTAATGGATGCGGCGGAGGTGTTGAGATCCTGCTGCATGGCGGCAAATGCCGGCAGATACATATCGGTGGCCAGAAAGCCCAGCACGCTCAGGCCGGCCAGCCAGACTAAAAATCCTTTCCCAGGTTGTGACATAACGTTCTCATTTTTGGAGTACAGGTACGATGCCGCAGAGTGTAGGGAGTGCATTGTGGCTTGTGAAACGCTAATATTTGTCACATGCATTCAAAAATTTTGCAGGCAGAAAATGTGGTCTGAATACTCTCTGGAAGTGGTTGATGCCGTCGCCCGTAACGGCAGCTTCAGCGCGGCGGCGAAGGAGCTGCACCGGGTGCCTTCCGCCGTCAGCTATACCGTGCGTCAGCTGGAAGAGTGGCTGGCCGTCCCCTTGTTTGAGCGCCGTCATCGTGACGTGGAGCTGACCCCCGCCGGGGTCTGGTTTTTACAGGAAGGGCGCTCTGTTATCAAAAAAATGCAGATCACCCGCCAGCAGTGCCAGCAAATCGCTAACGGCTGGCGCGGGCAGTTGTCAATCGCGGTGGACGATATCGTGAAACCCGCGCGGATGCGCCAGATGATCGTGGATTTCTATCGCCATTTTCCCGACGTCGAACTGATCGTTTTCCAGGAAGTGTTTAACGGCGTATGGGATGCGCTGGCCGACGGCCGCGTGGAGCTGGCGATTGGCGCAACGCGCTCTATTCCGGTCGGGGGGCGCTACGCGTTCCGCGATATGGGGATGCTGAGCTGGGACTGCGTGGTGGCGAGCGATCATCCGCTGGCGAAGATGGCGGGTCCGCTGAGCGATGATGTTCTGCGCAACTGGCCGTCGCTGGTGCGGGAGGATACCTCGCGTTCATTGCCCAAAAGGACAACGTGGCTGCTGGATAACCAGAAGAGGGTGGTGGTCCCCGACTGGGAATCGTCGGCCACCTGTCTGTCGGCAGGGCTCTGCGTCGGCATGGTGCCAAGCCATTTCGCCCGGCCATGGGTGGATCGCGGCGAGTGGACCGCGCTGGCGCTGGAAAATCCGTTTCCGGATGCGGCCTGCTGTCTGACCTGGCAGCAGAATGATGCTTCACCGGCGTTAAACTGGATGCTGGACTACCTGGGGGACAGCGACACGTTGAATCGGGAGTGGCTGCGGGCGCCGGAGTGATCCACGCCCGCCAATGCTTTAGCGACGATAGTCGACAAACGGGCCATCCGCCACTGAGCGGCGTTCGACCAGCCGAGGGTGCACTTCGATAGACTGCGACTCTTCGCGCTTGTTGACGATACGATCCAACAACATATTGAACGCGGCTTCGCCCAGCGAATCTTTCGGCTGATGAATGGTGGTTAACGCCGGGCTGAAATAGCGGGCGTTGCGCACATTATCATAACCGATCAGCGAAATGTCCTGCGGCACGCGCAGCCCCATTTCATCCGCGGCGCAGATGGCGCCCATCGCCATAATGTCGCCGCCGCAGAAGACCGCCGTTGGACGGTGCTGCTGGCTGAGGATCTGCTGCATGGCGCGGTAGCCGGACTCCGGCTCGAAGTCGCCCTGAACAATCCAGTTTTCCGGCACGCTGATATGCGCCTCTTTCATCGCCTGCATGAAGCCGGCCAGTCGCCCCGCGCCGGTGTTGCGCTCCAGCGGGCCCGGGATCACGCCGATTTCGCGGTGACCGCGTTCAATCAGGTAACGTCCGGCGATATACCCGCCCTGGAAGGCGTTATCGATCACCGCATCGGTAAAGTCGGCTTTGGCTTCGCCCCAGTCCATCACCACCATCGGAATATGGCGGTACTCTTCCAGCATGCTCAGGACGGAATCCGGATATTCCGAACACATCACCAGCAGACCGTCGACGCGTTTTTGCGCCATCATCGACAGATAGGCACGCTGTTTTTCCGGGTCGTTCCAGGCGTTGCCGAGGATCAGAGTATAGCCCTTCTGGAAACAGCTCTTTTCCACGGACTCAATAATTTCAGCGAAATAGGCGGCTTCGCTACTGGTCGCCAGCAGGCCAATCGATTTTGTATGATTGACTTTCAGGCTGCGGGCCACCGCGCTCGGCGAGTAGTGCAGCTCTTTAATCGCCGCCCATACCGCATTACGCGTCTCTTCGGCAACGAAACGGGTTTTGTTAATTACATGTGACACAGTTGTAGTGGAAACGTTTGCGCGCTTCGCTACATCTTTAATAGTTGCCATTACATCTCACTCCATGCCTTGACCTGATCGCCTGATCATCGATACGTAAACGTTTGCCTACACACACCCTGAATACAATTTTCAACATTGCATCACGTCGGGAAAACGACACAGAACGACAGGAAGGGGTCAATGGCCGATACGCTTTTAAATTAGCGTGGGATTTTGTCCGATCTTGGGGCAAAGTGGAAGAGCAAAAATGTGCATCGCCCTAAATCCCGGAAGATTTTTGCGATTTTTTGTGCAAAAATGAGCAAGCTCACTTTTGGTGTGGGGATAACAAGAGGGAAAAATGATGGATACCAATTTAAAGTTTTCGCTGATCACCACGATTATTGCTCTCGGCGTGATCGTCGCATTCAGCCTGACCGCCATTCTGCACTAATGCTCCAATGAGGGAGGAGCGCGGCTTCCTCCCCGTATCCCGCCATTATTATCAATTCTGCAAAAATCTTTTGTCATTTCGTTCACTTTTGTTTTTTTGTGATTGATGTCATGCTTTTGGCTTCTGATGTTATGCCGTCCCTCCCGACGGTCTGATGGAGTCATTGAATGAAAATCAACTTTCCTTTACTCGCGCTGGCGATCGGCGCCTTTGGCATCGGTACCACCGAGTTCTCCCCAATGGGATTGCTGCCGGTGATTGCCAAAGGCGTGGACGTTTCAATACCGGTGGCGGGAATGCTGATCAGTGCATATGCCATCGGCGTCATGGTCGGCGCGCCGCTGATGACTCTGCTGCTGTCGCATCGCGCCCGACGCAATGCGCTGATTTTTCTGATGGGGATCTTCACCGTCGGCAACCTGCTGTCATCCATTGCGCCGGATTACACTACGCTGCTGCTGTCGCGCATTATTACCAGCCTCAACCACGGCGCCTTTTTTGGCCTGGGGTCGGTGGTGGCGGCCAGCGTGGTGCCCAGGCACAAGCAGGCCAGCGCGGTGGCCACCATGTTTATGGGCCTCACCATCGCTAATATCGGCGGCGTGCCTGCCGCGACCTGGCTTGGGGAAACCATCGGCTGGCGGATGTCCTTCCTCGCCACCGCGGGGTTAGGCCTGCTGGCAATGGTGAGCCTGTGGTTCTCCCTGCCGAAGGGCAGCGCGGGCGAGCGGCCGGATGTCAAACAAGAGCTTTCGGTCCTGTTACGGCCGCAGGTGCTCTCAGCCTTGCTGACCACCGTGCTGGGCGCCGGGGCGATGTTTACGCTGTATACCTACATTTCGCCGGTCCTAAATACGCTGACCCATGCTTCATCGCTGTTTATTACCGCGATGCTGGTGCTGATTGGGGTTGGTTTTTCGCTGGGCAACTATCTGGGTGGCAAATTCGCCGACCGGTCGGTCTCCGGCACGCTGAAAGGCTTTCTGCTGCTGCTGATGGCGATCATGCTGGCGATCCCGCTGCTGGCGCAATCCCAGGCGGGTGCGGCCATTAGTATGATCGTCTGGGGCGCAGCCACCTTTGCGGTGGTGCCGCCGCTGCAGATGCGAGTGATGCGCGTGGCGCATGAGGCGCCGGGGCTCTCATCTTCGGTGAATATTGGGGCGTTCAACCTTGGCAACGCGCTGGGCGCCGCCGCCGGCGGGGCGGTGATCTCCGGCGGACTGGGATACGCTTTTGTGCCGGTGATGGGCGCGATCATTGCCGGTCTGGCGCTGCTGCTGGTCTGGTTTAGCGGACGAGCGCAGCCGGAAGAGGCCTTTGCCAGTCAGTCATAAACGGGTGGGAAAGCGCTAAAAAAAACCGCAGCCGGGGGGACCCAGCTGCGGTTTGTCGTTTATGCGGCCAGGTTAGCGGCAACAAACTTCCAGTTAACCAGCGCCCAGAAGTGATCCAGATAGCTTGGACGGGCGTTGCGGTAGTCGATGTAGTAAGCGTGTTCCCAGACGTCAACGGTCAGCAGCGGCTTGGCGTCGGTGGTCAGCGGGGTACCGGCGTTGCTGGTGGAGACGATAGCCAGGCTGCCGTCGGCATTTTTAACCAGCCAGGTCCAGCCAGCGCCAAAGTTTTTCGCCGCGGCGTCGGTAAATTTGGCCTTAAACTCAGCGAAGCTGCCGAAGGATTTGGCAATAGCGGCAGCCAGCTCGCCTTCCGGTTCGCCGCCGGCGTTCGGTGCCAGGCAGTTCCAGTAGAAGGTGTGGTTCCAGACCTGCGCCGCGTTATTGAAAACACCGCCTTCAGAGGTGCGCACGATCTCTTCGAGCGATTTCCCTTCGAATGCGGTGCCTTTGATCAGGTTGTTAAGGTTAGTGACATACGCCTGGTGGTGTTTACCGTAGTGGTATTCCAGGGTTTCTGCGGAAATGTGCGGCGCGAGGGCGTCTTTTGCATATGGTAATGCAGGTAATTCAAACGACATTGCTACTCTCCTTATAACTTTTTTGTTTTATCTCACATTGACAAGATGAGGTTTTCACCTGAATCGAGTGCTGACCGCCCGGCGCTGTCGCGTCCCGGGCCTGTTATTGTATTGAGAATGTTAACATTTGCCGCAGGCAGTGAAAAGCCTTACAACGATAAAGGCTATTATCACAGGCGCAACTGCCGAAGGCTTAACCGTTTTCTGCGGAGCAGAGCGTTAAGACGCCCGTAGATGTTGCAAAAATGTATAAGTTAAAGGGGGCAGGGGCACGGGTCTCTCGCCGCGATGGTTCATTGCTCAGCTCGTCATTCGAAGATCCCTGCAGCGCAAGCGCCTGAGTGGAAATAAGCATTCTAAATCAATTAATTAATGATGCTATGCTTTCAGGTAATCGCCGCTATGCCAATAATTCATTGTCTATTTTCATATTTGTATGACAAATATAGCCGCCGGCAGCAATTTCCACAGGATGGCTACGATGGCAAAAACAGATGAAGTGGTAAGCCCGAAAATGATCCCGGTAGTGCAGGGGATCGTTGACTGGATCGAAGCACATATTTTTGACACCCTGCCGGTGAGCGCGATAGCGAAAAAGTCCGGCTACTCGCACTGGTATTTCCAACGGCAATTCGCCATGGTGACCGGCTGTACGCTGGCGAGCTACGTCAGCCGACGGAAGATGACCATCGCGACAATCTACTTAACGCAGACCGAGGCCTCGATGCAGAGTATTTCTCAACGTTTGGGGTACGACGGGCAGGCGGCATTCTGCCGCACCTTTCACCGTCACTTTGGCATGTCGCCCACCCGCTATCGTCGGGAAGGGCCGGTCACAGAGGCGAATATGCAGTTTCCCCTGACGGTAGGGGCGGAGAACGGGCAGGTGAAGAGGGCTGCCGCCGTAGCGGCAGACCGGGATCAGCGAATGGTTTTCGGGGTCATGACGCGCCGGGCGCCGACGTAATGGCGAACCCAGTAATCTTCGCTCAGGGAGGTGATTTGTATATCGCGACCTGTGCGCGGTGACTGAATGAATTTCCCGTTGCCGACGTAAACGCCTACGTGGTCGGCAGTGCCGCGTCCGCGGGTGCGGAAGAAGACGAGGTCGCCGCTCTGCAGTTCGTCACGATCGACCGGACGCGCATCGCGCAGGTGATACATTTCGTTGGCGGTACGCGGGATATGAATCTTGACCAGGTCTTTGTAGGCGTAATAGACCAGCCCGCTGCAGTCGAACCCGGTGCGCGGGGAGGTGCCGCCCCAGCGATATGGTTTACCCAGCTGGCCCATCAGTTTGTTCATGGCGGTACTCTGCGCTTTTTGCACCCGGACTTTATGCGCATCGGCGATCGTCAGATTCGCTTCGCTGGCCTCGGGTTTACAGCGCTTTTTATAGCCCTTACGCACCACGCATTTGCTTTTGACGCTGTTCAACGCCAGGGTAGGCTCGGCGCTGGCGGCCACCGTTTTCGCGCACTGCTTTTTATACCCTTTACGCAGCACGCATTTTTTCGTGGCGCCGACGGCCTGACGATGAAGCGCGGTTTGGCTTGCTGCGGTAGTGCGGGTAGGGAGCCGGGTGCTCGAGGACTTTTTACTGGTGGTTTTAGCGGTGGTTTTACTTTTTTGACTGGTTGCTTTTTTCTTGCGCTCTGAGCCGCTTTTCGCGGGCAACGCCTTTGGCGAGGCGGAGGCGTGCGTATGCCCTGAAGCCTGAGCCAGTGGTGTGAATGAGATAGATGTGAACAGTAATGCACAGAGCGATATCGCGATTTTGTTTAGCCGCGCCACTGAGCAATCCCCTGATTAATTACAGACATGTACAAATGCCTGACGATGAATGACAAACCGGAACGATTCTAAAGCATAAAAACCCGGAAAGTTAATATTCTTTTGTATCAAAAATGTCGATTGGTTAACGATTGCAAGAAAACGCGTCAGACATTGACCGCCTCGCACAGAAAATGCGCAACGCGCGCCTGCCCGCGGCGTCAAAATGATATTTTTAAGGCAACTTCGCGCAACAGAAGATAAAATATGAATAGTGAAAAAAATGTTATTATCGGTCCTGCCCTCGGGACGCTACAATGACAAGTTACTGCCGTAGAAAGAAGTTTAAGGAAGCACGACAATGAGCTCGACTTTAGAAAAGATCCAACGCCAAATCGCTGAAAACCCGATCCTGCTGTACATGAAAGGTTCGCCGAAGCTGCCAAGCTGCGGTTTCTCCGCTCAGGCCGTTCAGGCGCTGTCCGCCTGTGGCGAACGTTTCGCTTACGTTGATATTCTGCAGAACCCGGATATCCGCGCTGAGCTGCCAAAATATGCCAACTGGCCGACCTTCCCGCAGCTGTGGGTGGACGGTGAACTGGTGGGCGGCTGCGATATCGTCATCGAAATGTACCAGCGCGGTGAACTGCAGCAGCTGATCAAAGAGACCGCGGCGAAATATCACACTGACGAGCCGAAAGCGGAATAATTCCCGCTGTCAGTAAAAAAGCGACTTCCTGGAAGTCGCTTTTTTTATCACTCCGGCGTCGCTACCGGCAGCGGCCAGCCGCCCAGACGCTTCCAGCGGTTCACTATCTCGCAAAACAGCTGCGCCGTCTGCTCGGTATCGTAGAGGGCGGAATGGGCCTGCGCGCCGTCGAACGGCATACCTGCGGCAATACAGGCTTTCGACAGCACCGTCTGGCCCAGCGCCAGCCCGCTCAGCGCGGCGGTGTCAAAGGTGACAAACGGATGGAACGGGTTGCGTTTTAGCCCCGCCCGTTCGGCGGCGGTCATGGTGAAGCTGTGGTCAAATGTGGCGTTGTGCGCCACCATGATAGCCCGACTGCAGTCGCTCTCTTTCATCCCTTTGCGTACCATTTTGAAGATGGCATGCAGGGCATCGTATTCGCTAACGGCGCCGCGCTCTGGATCGTGCGGGTTAATCCCGTTAAAGGCCAGCGCTTCGGGCTGGAGATTGGCGCCCTCGAAAGGTTCAACATGGAAATGCAGCGTTTCATCGGGCATCAGCCAGCCATGCTCATCCATCTTCAACGTAATGGCGGCGATCTCCAGCAGGGCGTCGGTTTTGGCATTAAATCCTGCGGTTTCAACATCAATCACCACTGGATAAAAACCGCGGAAACGGTCGCACAGACCATTCAGTTGAGCGTTCTCGGACATCAGATTCTCTTAGCTGGTAAAAAGTAGCGCGCATTATGGCAAATTTTGCCACGGCTTGCAGCAGGCAGGGGTGAAAACAACGGGCGCCGCAGCGCCCGGGCGAGCGATGAAAATAAAGACGCTATGGTCGGGAGGGGTTAGTTGCCCAGCCCTTTGCCGGCGTCTTTCTCTTCAATCAGCTCAATTTTGTAACCGTCAGGATCTTCCACGAAGGCGATAACGGTGGTGCCGCCTTTTACCGGCCCGGCTTCACGGGTGACGTTGCCCCCGTTCTGGCGGATCCGCTCGCAGGCTTCGGCGGCGTTGTCGACGCTCAGCGCGATGTGACCGTAGGCGGTGCCCAGCTCATAGCTGTCCACGCCCCAGTTGTAGGTCAGTTCGATCACCGCGGTATCGCTCTCTTCGCCGTAGCCGACGAAGGCGAGGGAGTATTTGTACTCCGGGTTTTCGCTGGTGCGCAGCAGCTTCATGCCTAACACGTTGGTATAGAAGTCGATAGAACGTTGCAGGTCGCCAACGCGCAGCATGGTATGGAGTAAGCGCATAATGTCCCCTATGCAGTTTATTTGCTAGATCAGAGCGTTGAGTATAGCGGCGATACGTCGCCGCTATCAATGGAGGGATTACAGCGTAGGATAATCGGTGTAGCCTTCCGCGCCGCCGCCGTAGAAGGATTCCGGGCGCTGTGGGTTAAGCGCCGCTTTTTTCTGCAGGCGGGCCACCAGATCCGGGTTGGCGATGTAATCGCGGCCAAAGGCCACGGCATCAATCAGCCCTTTGTTGATCAGGTCGTTGGCTTTTTCAACGGTGTAGGCGCCAGCGCCAATGATCACGCCAGGGAAGCGGTCGCGAACTTTCTGACGGAAAGCTTCACTATACGGCTTGCCGCCCGCCCAGTCCGGCTCGGACATGTGCAGATAGGCGATACCGCGTTTCGCCAGCTCGCTAATCACATACAGCGCGTCTTCTTCTTCATTCGGGCCATTATCCACATTCTGGAAGCTGCCAATCGGCGACACGCGGATGCCAATCCGGTCAGCGCTCCACTCTTTGCTCACGGCGTCGACCACTTCCAGCACCAGACGGGCGCGGTTTTCCACGCTGCCGCCATACTGGTCGGTACGCTGGTTCGCCGACGGCGAGAGGAACTGGTGCAGCAGATAGCCGTGGGCCGAGTGCAGTTCAACCAGATCGAAACCGGCGTCACGGGCATTGCCCACCGCCTGACGGAAATCATCGACGATCCCCGGGATCTCTTCGGTTTCCAGAGCGCGAGGCATCGAGGTGTCGACGCGGATGGCGTGGCCGTTTTCGTCGCGCAGCGAGGTGCGGGTGCCGGCGCTCAGCGCAGACGGCGCTACCGGTGCGGCGCCGCCGGGCTGCAGGCTGCTATGGGAAATTCGTCCGGTGTGCCACAGCTGCACGGCGATATGGCCGTTTTCCGCGTGAACGCCGGCGGTGATTTTCTGCCAGGCGGCAATCTGCTCCGGGCTGTGCAGCCCTGGCGCGCCGGCATAGCCTTTGGCCTGGGCGGAAATCTGCGTCGCTTCGGTGATGATCAGCCCGGCGCTGGCGCGCTGACGGTAGTATTCGCCCATCAGCGGGGTAGGGATATCGCCCGGCTCGATGCTGCGCAGACGCGTCAGTGGAGCCATAAATACGCGATTAGGGACGGTGACGGCACCGACTTTCAACGGGGTGAATAATTTTGATTCCGACATAATGACTCCTGAGTAGACCGGTCGTCTAGGAACTGATGAAATAAAAACGCCTGTTATACAGCAGGCGCCGCAATAATCTGTTTCGCGTGGGCAAGGGCGCTCTCCAGCGGCGTTGCGCTACGCGTTATTTTGGCCTGCAGGTTGGCGCCGAGCCACAGGGAATAGAGTACCTGCGACAGCGTCCTGGCCTCGCCGTCAAAGGTCAGACTGCCTTCCTGACGCCCTTTCTCCAGCGCGTCGCCCAGCAGGGCGATGATCTGGCTGGCGCCGTGGTCCATGGCGGTGCGCATGTCTTCCGACAGATCGCAAACCTCTGCCGACAGCTTGACGGTGAGACACCCGCTAATAATCCCCTGCTGGTAAAACTGATTCAGCGTGTGCTGATAGTAGGCCAGCAGCCGATCGCGATAGTTGCCCTCGCCATGGGCGAAGTGATCGACCAGGCGCTGCAGATATCCGGCGTAATGGTTTTCAAGCAAGGCGACGCCGAAGGCTTCTTTAGAGCGAAAGTAATGATAGAAAGAGCCCTTGGGCACTTCCGCCGTCTTCAGGAGTTCGCTCAAGCCCATGCCGGTAAAGCCGCGATGCATGCATAGCTGCTCGCCGGTGGCCAGGATATGTTCTCGGGTATCGCAATCGCTGTGTCTGTTCATGGCGCACACTGTAGTAGACCGATTGGTCTAATGCAAGACTTAGCGCAAAAATGTTAACTGGCGCAGCACGGAGTGAACAAAATTTGCGTCGGCGCAGGGAAACGTCTTCAATGAAAGGAGATGAGGGGACAGGAGGCGTGTGGTGGCAGAGCAGTTAGAGTTTTTCCCGGTGCAGAGCCCGTGCCGGGGAATTTGTCAGACCGATGAGCGCGGCTACTGTCGCGGCTGTTTCCGTAGCCGTGAGGAGCGTTTTAACTGGCAAACGATGAGCGATGCGCAGAAACAGGAGGTATTGCGTCTGTGCCGTCAACGCCTGCTGCGCAAAATACGCGCGAACAGACCAGAGGCGGCGGAAGAACCGCAGCAACCCTCACTGTTTTAAGCCAAAAATTACGTATACTCAGAGCACTTTTTTATTGAGGAAGTGGTTATGGTTCAGCGTATTGCTATGGCTCCCCAGGGGCCGGAATTTTCGCGTTTTGTGATGGGCTACTGGCGTCTGATGGACTGGAAAATGTCGCCAGGCGAGCTGGTCGGCTTTATCGAACAGCATCTCGATTTAGGCATTACCACCGTCGATCACGCCGATATCTATGGCGATTACCAGTGTGAATCCGCCTTTGGTGAAGCCCTGAAGCTGGCGCCGCATCTGCGTAGCCGGATGGAGATTGTCAGCAAATGCGGCATTGCCACCCGGGCGCGCGCTGAAAACACCATCGGTCACTACATTACCGACCGGGACCACATCGTGCTCAGCGCTGAGCAATCGCTGCGCAACCTGGCAACGGACCATCTCGATTTGCTGCTGATCCACCGGCCGGATCCGCTGATGGACGCCGACGAGGTGGCTGAAGCCTTCCTCGCGCTGCACCACAGCGGCAAGGTACGTCATTTCGGCGTCTCGAACTTTACCCCTGCCCAGTTCACCCTTCTGCAGTCGCGCCTGCCGTTTACGCTTGCTACCAACCAGGTGGAGATCTCGCCGGTGCATCAGCCGTTGCTGCTTGACGGTACCCTCGACCAGCTGCAGCAGCTGCGTATTCGTCCGATGGCCTGGTCCTGCCTCGGCGGCGGCCGCCTGTTTAATGAAGAGGGCTTTCAGCCGCTGCGCGACGAGCTGGCCCAGGTGGCCCACGAGCTCAACGCCGACAGCATCGAGCAGGTGGTTTACGCCTGGGTGATGCGCCTGCCGTCGCAGCCGCTGCCGATTATCGGCTCGGGTAAAATTGAGCGCGTGCGCTCGGCGATTGTGGCCGAAAAACTGAGTATGACCCGCCAGCAGTGGTTCCGTATCCGCAAAGCCGCGCTCGGTTACGACGTGCCGTAACGGGCATTTCGCCTCCGGAAAGCAGTTCCTGGTTTACACTTAACAGAGAGACAGCCATCCGGAGGTGTTATGCAACGATGTATTCTCGCTATCCTTTCCCTCGCATTTTGCGCTGGCGCGCAGGCCGTCAGTGAAGATGTGCCACTTAATCTCGTGACCAGCCAGGGCGTTGGTCAATCCATCGGCAGTGTAAAAATCACCGAAACCGACCGCGGACTCGAATTTGCTCCTAATCTGCGGGCGTTACCGCCGGGCAAGCACGGCTTTCATATTCATGCTGAAGGCAGCTGCCAGCCGGCGATGAAAGAGGGCAAAGCCGTAGCCGCCGGAGCGGCGGGCGGACATTACGATCCGCAACATACCGGTAAACATGAAGGGCCGTTGGGCACCGGGCATCTTGGCGATCTACCGCTGCTGGTGGTCAACGACGCGGGTGTGGCTGACCAGCCGATTATCGCTCCGCGTCTGAAAACGCTGGCGGAAGTGAAAGGCAAAGCGCTGATGGTTCATGTCGGCGGCGATAATATGGCCGACAGTCCGCAGCCGCTGGGCGGCGGCGGCGAACGGTTTGCCTGCGGGGTGATTAAGTAATCTTTTCGCCAATCGTTCCGGCGACCGGAGCCTGTTCCAGCTGCGACAGCGCGCAATACAGCCGCCAGATCGCGGCGGCCAGCTCCCGGGCCGCCGGCTGATGATGGTGGTTCAGAACTTCGCAGATCCGCAGCAGCTCCTGCAGCGTGGAGGCCAGCGGCCGCTGCTGCACGCCACGCTCGCTCATCACATCGCGCAGCAGGTTGATACACAGGTCGCGCACCTGGGCGAGAGGATCGGAGCGCGTTTCCCACTCGCGAAGCTGCCAGACCACGTGGGAGCAGTTCAGCAATACCACCCCCCAGCGCAGCAGCCAGCGGCGAGCCAGCGCATCCTGGCTCTGACTGAGCTGGCTGACATGGTGATATACCAGCGATTCAAATTCGTGCTCGCTGTGCTGGGGGTGGCGGCTGAGCTGATCGACAAAGTGACGCCGTAACGCTCTGATATGGCGTCGACCTTTACGGGCGTCCGAGCCGGGACTGAGCACCGCAAAGGCCAGCCATGCAAAGCCCACGCCGACAATCTTACTTAAATTGTCATTAAAAAAGGCCGCATAGTCGTAAACCGGTGGGTTGGTGACGGAGATAAACGAGCCCATAAAGACGATAAGCTGCCCCCACAGGCCGGCAAATTTTGGCCACTGCAGCTTGAGTAACTGCATGGTGGTCAGCAACGGGAACAGAAACAGCAAGAACTGCCACAGGTCGGTTATCTGCACCATCAGGCCAAATTTCACCACAAAACTGAACAGCGACAGCAGCACCAGGGTCTGCATCAGCAGCGTCAACGAACGAAACGGCGAGGCGGAAACCGAATAGAGCACGCAGCAAATGGAGGCCAGGGTCAGGGCCGCCGCGCAGCTGGTCCACTGGGTACTGATCCCCCACGCGCCAATCGCCACCAGCGCGCAAAAGGTACGGATGCCGTTGAGCAATGCCTCTGCCTGGTCGGTGTGGCGGGCCAGCGCGGGCGCGGAAGGGACATTGAACTCGGCGATCGCCGAGGCATTTTCAACCCGGCGGATCCAGCGGCTGCTTTCCAGATAAATGCGGCAGAAATAGCGTAACCGAGCCCAAAAGGCGAGGTGGCGGTAATCCGCGTCCGGCGGCGGCGCCAGCGGCGCCAGAATGCGGGCGACGTGATAGCTGTCAGCACTGGAGGTGGCGAGCTCCGCGAGCAACGATTCCAGCACCTGGCGGGTATTGGCCGGGGCGTCAGGCCAGTTCAGCAGCATACGCCGCAGACTGGAAATGACGCTGGTCATGCGGAGCTGCTGGTGCAGCAGGTAGTTCAGCAGGGGATTTTGCCGACGGAAGCGGTAGTGGCTCCAGAAGGCCTGGATGCGCAGCAGGTTCATGGTCAGGATCTGGCCAATTACGCTTTCATGGGCGGTGCGGATGGCATCCGTCGTTTCCGGGACCCACAGCAGACTGGCGTGCTCCAGCAGGCGGGCGTGCATGGTTTTCAGGGCCGTCAGCAGATTGCTGCCATCGGAGGTGCTGGGCAGGATCATCATCATCAACCCGCCGCACAAGATCCCAACGATGACTTCGCACACGCGCGACTGGGCAATCACCCATAGCTCGTAGCTGTCGCTGATATTAATCACCGGAAAGGCGATGATGGCGCAGGTATAGCCCGCCAGCTGAAAGGCGTAGGCCACGTTATTGGTGAACAAGGCGCAGGCCCAGGTGCACAGCGCCAGCCAGCCGGAGATACTGAACAGGAACAGCCAGGGATCGTTGAGCGTATGGCCCGCCAGCAGCAGGGCGGCGCAGGCGCCGAGAAGGCTGCCGGCAATGCGGCCAAAACTTTTACTGATCACCCCGCCGACGGTGGGAAAGCTGACCACCGCCGCGGAGGTCATCGCCCAGTAGGGCTCATCCAGATCCAGTGCGTAGGCGATGCTTAACGCGAGACACATGGCGATGCCGTTGCGTAGCGCGTATCGCCACTGCGGTCGGGTGGCTTTAACCCAGGGCAGCGTGCGCCATGACAGGGTCTGCAGATTCATCACTGTCCGCCGATCGAGACGGTGCAGGTGGTACCGGAGACCAGAGTGACATCGGCCGGCAACGTATCAAAGGCAATCCGCACCGGCACGCGCTGGGCGAGGCGGACCCAGGGGATATTCGGTTTGATATTGGCCACCAGCCCGGTTCCCTGTTCCACGCTCTGGTCGACAATCGCGCGACCGATGCTGGCGACATGCCCCTGCAGCGTCTGCTGATTGCTGTAGAGAATGATTTGCGCCGGATCGCCGATGCGAATATGGCGCAGTTTGGTCTCTTCAAAGTAGCCCAGCACGTAGAACGAATGGCTGTCCACCAGGGCAAAGACCGGATGGCCGGTGGTGGCGTAATCGCCGACCCGGGTGGAGAGGTTAGTCACCCAGCCGTCTACCGGCGCTTTGACGACCGTCTGGCTGAGCTGCCACTGCGCATGTTTCAGCGCCGCCTCGCTGACACCGACTCCCGCTCTGGCGGCCGCCAGGGTAGTGGTGGCGGTATTCAGGGCGGTATTGGCGTTTTCAAGGTCTTCAGCTGAGATGGCATTTTGCGACAGGTTTCTGCGACGGCGGGCTTCGCTGGCGGCTTTGCTTTGCTCCGCCTGCGCTTTCGCCACCTCAGCTTGCGCTTTCGCCAGCTGCGCCTGGGCGTTCAGCACCGCGATGCGGTAGGGGGTGTCGTCGATGGTAAACAATACCTCACCGGCCTTGACCTGCTGGTTATCGGCCACGTTCAGCTGCAATATACTGCCGGAAACCTGAGGGGTGATCCCGACCTGCTCGGCGCGCACTTTACCGTCGCGGGTCCAGGGGGACTGAGTGTAGAAATTCCATAACAACCACGCGGCAACCAGAGCGATGGCCGCCACCAACAGTGTTGAAAGATATTTTAATTTTTTCATAGCAGGAAGATCACCAGGCAATCAGTAACACCAGGGCCAGACAGACCGAGAGCGCGAACAGGGAGAGATCCATCAGCAGTGGATGCCAGATGTCGCCCGCATACATCCAGTCACGCAGCTGGCGATGTAAAAACAGCCAGATAAAGAAGCCCAGCAGGACGGCTTTGAACAACGGAGGGAAATAGACAGATGCGCCGAACACAAGGTCCTGCAGCGGCAATCCGGATGAATTAAGACTCAGTTTCACAAGCAAAAATCCTTTGCCATAACAGGGATAACCTCAGGACGTGCTACTCTTTAACAGTGTAAATCATTGTTTTGGTTTTTGTTGAATCAAGTAATTCATTTGTTTTGATTATTCAAATGCTGCACACTATTCTAAAATCAGTATAATAACTTAGCAAGCTAATTATAAGGAGATGAAATTGGAATCGCCACTTGGTTCTGATCTGGCACGTTTAGTTCGCGTCTGGCGCGCGCTAATCGACCATCGCCTGAAACCTCTGGAGTTAACGCAGACCCACTGGGTTACGCTGCATAACATCCACCAGCTGCCGCCTGAGCAGTCGCAGATCCAGCTGGCGAAAGCCATCGGTATTGAACAACCGTCCCTGGTGCGCACGCTCGATCAGCTGGAGGAGAAAGGGCTTATTTCTCGCCAGACCTGCGCAAGCGATCGGCGAGCCAAACGCATCAAGCTGACGGAAAAAGCCGAACCGCTGATCAACGAGATGGAAGAGGTGATAGGCAAAACCCGCGATGAAATCCTCGCAGGGGTCTCGAAGCAGGAAGTGGAAACGTTGCTTCACTTAATTCGTAAACTTGAACAAAATATCCTCGATCTCCAGGCAAAAGATTAATCGTTTTGCGGCCCGGTTTATCCCGGGCCTTTTTTTACCTGCCCTGGCGTCGCCAGATTACCACCCGGTTACGTCCGCTGTTTTTTGCTTCATACATGGCTTCGTCCGCGCGCTGGACGCACTCTTCGGCTGTCACACTGCCGTCATGGGTCGTATACACGCCCATGCTGATGGTCATCCGCTCTGGCAGAGGGGTTTGCTCGGCGCTGACCGCCAGGCGGATGCGCTCGGCGATCGCCTGCGCCTCGTCCTCTGCGGTGTTGACCAGCAGCAGGGCAAACTCCTCACCGCCAATGCGGGCGGCCGCGTCATCCTTACGCGAATGGCTGTCCAGCACCGAGGCGGCAAACTGGATCACCTTGTCGCCGGCGATGTGGCCATAGTTATCGTTGATGCGTTTAAAATGGTCGAGGTCGCAGATGATCACCGACAGCGGATGCTGGGCCTTCACCTTTGCCAGCTGCTGGTTGAGGGTATCGTAGAAGAAGCTGCGGTTGTAAAGCCGGGTCAGCGGGTCGCGGATCGAATTCTGGTATGAGTTGACATACTTGTGGTTAGACTCGCGATAGAGGATAAAGACGTCTACCAGCAGCACCAGGATCAGGAACAGGGTGCACAGCGTTTCAAAAAAACGCGCCTGATACCAGGCCTGATCGAGCTCCCCAACGGCAGAGAGCAGCTGGAAAATGGTGAACAAATATGCGCTGCAAAAAAAAGCGCCGCTGTACCAGAAAATATTGCGCAGTTTGCTAAACCAAATTATTAAAATCAGCGCGATAAACCAGACTGCCATCAGCAGCCAGCCAATAATACTCCGCCACAGCGGCGTAAAAGTATGGCTCAGATCGTCAATAAACCTAATGCTCAACCATGGCGAGTGGCTGGAGTAGATCCATGACAAAAAAATTATCATTAACGTAAAAACAATACATGCCGCGAAAGTCATTACATGGGCTTTAAAGGAGTGCATGATCCGTCGGCGAAAGTAATACAAAATAATTGACGACGTGAATAAGACGGCCATCATTATATTGCGAAAGAAATAATATATCACAGCGTCATTTTGTTTCACCACCGGCGCGGGATTACAGCTGAGCCAGTCCGGATAGCTACTGAGGGTGCCCAGCATCAGTAACGCCGAACAGGCAAAACCGAAAGCGACAGGCGTCAGATACAGGCGACGCTTGCTGCTCCAGTATTTCATGCCCATAAAACAGGCAATAGTGATATGAAAAACCATCAGAAAACTGGTCAGCAGGGGAAATAGTATTGATGAGGTGCTGTTGAATCTGGTCTCAAAAGAGCTGGTTAATCCGGTAATGCCGACTCCGGCCAGCAAACAAATAAAAAAATAAATGATAAGACGTCTAACAACATGATTCACATGTTTGGTCATAGGCAATATTCCAGAATAATAAACAACAGCAACGAGGTTGGGTTGGCTTAATAATATTAACGGTTATAAGAGTAGTGGGGGCTGTGGGCAAAGATATTGCGCAGGCGCAATGATTGATGAAATATTAAAATTAATATGTGTTATCGCTAATACAAAACTTTTACGGCGAGATAAATGTGGGTGATAAGTACGATGCGGCGCAACTGGCCGCATCGTGACAGGTGTTAGCGAGGAGAGACGGTGACCTGGCTGCCGCTGCCGGCAATGGCTACGCGCTGTCCAACAGAGAACGGGGTGCTGCCCTGTTTCTGTACCACCATGATGGTGTTGCCATCATCTTTACGAATTTCCAGTTCCACGCCCTGGGTTTTATTCATGGCGCCCTGTACGCCCTGACCGGCTACGCCGCCCGCGACCGCGCCAGCAGCAGTGGCCAGAGAACGTCCGGTGCCGCCGCCGATGGTATTCCCGAGGAAGCCGCCCAGAACCGCGCCGCCAATCGCCCCGATGGCATTGCTGTCGTCGCCGCTCTGGATCTGTACGGCGCGGGTATGCACGATGGTACCGTATGTCACGCTCTGCACCTGTTTGGCTTCAGATGCGGAATAAACGTCGCCGGACAGGCCGCTGCTGCTCACACAGCCCGCGAGCGTAAAACCAATCATCGATACAGCCAAAACACGTAAAATCATTTATGAATCTCCTGTTCACCGAAGGTGTTCAATTGAACGTCCATGCGGTTAATTATATGGCATTTAGTCGTCGGCGGGCATAGCTTCCCCCCGGGATATACAAAAAATAATAATTAATGGTGCTTCAACCTAAACTAAACGCCGGTTCTTTACGATGTTCTCCGAAATGTCTCTCTATTGTTAAAAAGTATTATTACAACATAGCATTAGCGGACACTTTATGATGGAGTGAGACGCATACGAGGGTCATGGAATGAAGGAAAAACGTATGAGATCGGGTCGCTTTATTGGCGTTATGTCGGGTACCAGCCTTGATGGTATCGATGTCGTTTTAGCCGCTATCAACGAAAACATGGTGGCGCAGCAGGCCAGTCTCACCTGGCCCATCCCACACGCGATAAAAGAAGAGATCCTGGCGATTTGTCAGGGCCAGTCGCTGACCCTCTCGCAGCTGGGGCGTTTGGATACCCGCCTCGGAAGGCTGTTTGCCGAGGCCGTGCTGGCGCTGATGCGTCAGGAAAATCTCAAACCCGCGGACGTCATCGCCATCGGCTGTCATGGGCAGACTGTATGGCACGAGCCGCAGGGCGATGCCCCGCACACGCTGCAAATTGGCGATAACAACCAGATCGCCGCCCATACCGGCGTCACTGTGGTGGGGGATTTCCGTCGGCGTGATATGGCGCTTGGCGGGCAGGGGGCGCCGCTGGTGCCGGCTTTTCATCATGCGCTGCTGGCGCACCCCGTTGAGCGGCGGATGGTGCTGAATATTGGCGGGATCGCTAATGTGTCGCTTCTGGTGCCGGGCCAGCCGGTGCGCGGCTATGATACCGGGCCGGGCAATATGTTGCTGGACGCCTGGATCTGGCGTAAGCAAGGTAAACCTTACGATAAAGACGCCCACTGGGCCAGTGAAGGCAAAGTGCTCCTGCCGCTGCTGCAGGATATGCTGAGCGATCCGTGGTTTGCCTTGCCGGCGCCGAAAAGCACCGGTCGGGAATATTTCAATTACGGCTGGCTGGAGCAGCATCTGGCTCGTTACCCGGGGCTGCGCGGACAGGATGTGCAGGCAACCCTCGCGGAATTAACCGCCGTGACCATCAGTGAGCAGGTATTGTTAAGCGGCGGCTGCGAGCGTTTGTTAGTGTGCGGCGGCGGCGCGCGTAACCCATTGTTAATGGCGCGCCTGGCGGCCCTGCTGCCGGGAACCGAAGTCTCCACCACCGATGAAGCGGGGATCAGCGGCGATGATATGGAAGCGCTGGCCTTTGCCTGGCTGGCCTGGCGCACCATCGCTGGCCTGCCGGGGAATCTGCCCTCTGTGACTGGCGCCAGCGAAGCCACGGTGCTGGGCGCCATTTTCCCTGCTAACCCGCCGCAGAATCGGAGTTAACTGAAATCTTAATTACGACGCGACCGGTAAACTGGACAAGTTAAGCGGAGGGCGGAGTGCCCTCCGTGACCGGGAAAGTCGAAGGCAAACGAATGAAAAAAATTCTTATCGCAGTTGTACCTTTTATGCTGGCGGGCTGTAGCTACTACAACCAGTTTGTCGAGCGGATGCAGACGGACACGCTGGAGTATCAATGCGACCAGAAACCGTTGACGGTCCATCGCAATAACTCACGCCAGCAGGTGAGTTTTATCTATGACAACCAGCAGCTGAATCTGTCAGAGGGGCTGTCGGCTTCCGGAGCGCGCTACACCGACGGCGTCTATGTCTTCTGGTCGAAAGGCGATACCGCCACCGTCTATAAGCGCGACCGCATCGTTCTCGATAACTGCCAGCTGCAGACCGCCAAACGTTGAGATTTCTGTCCGGGGGGCGCACAATAACGCCACCTTATGACTATATCCTCGATGGCCATGTCTGATAACGACGAACTCCAGCAAATCGCGCACTTGCGCCGTGAATACACCCGTGGCGGTTTGCGTCGCCACGATCTTCCAGCTGAACCTCTGCCGCTGTTTGAGCGCTGGCTGCGTCAGGCCTGCGACGCGAAACTCGCCGACCCGACGGCCATGGTGGTTGCCACCGTTGATGAAAGCGGCCAACCTTATCAGCGTATTGTGCTGCTAAAGCATTACGACGAAAAAGGGCTGGTGTTTTATACCAACCTTGGCAGCCGCAAAGCCCATCAGATTGAAAATAACCCGCAGGTCAGTCTGCTGTTTCCGTGGCATATGCTGGAGCGCCAGGTGATGGTGATCGGCAAAGCGGAACGCCTGTCCACGCTGGAGGTGGTCAAATATTTCCACAGTCGCCCGCGCGACAGCCAGATCGGCGCCTGGGTCTCGAAGCAGTCGAGTCGGATCTCTGCTCGGGGTATCCTGGAGAGCAAATTCCTCGAGCTGAAGCAGAAATTCCAGCAGGGTGAAGTACCGCTGCCGAGTTTCTGGGGCGGATTCCGCGTCAGCATTGAGCAGATGGAGTTCTGGCAGGGGGGCGAACATCGCCTGCACGATCGCTTTTTATACCAGCGCGATAACGGCGCCTGGAAAATAGACCGCCTGGCACCGTAATTGCCGAAATTAGTTATCGAAGCGCTGGCGCTGAAAGGGCCGGCGCTTTATTCTATGTACTTTTCGCATCTGGCGAAAAGTCGTGTACCGGCAGAGGTGCAGTCGTTTATACATGGAGAATTTGATGGCAAGCAGTAACTTGATTAAACAATTGCAAGAGCGGGGGCTGGTAGCCCAGGTGACGGACGAGGAAGCGTTAGCAGAGCGACTGGCGCAAGGCCCGATCGCGCTCTATTGCGGCTTCGATCCTACCGCTGACAGCTTGCATTTGGGGCATCTTGTTCCATTGTTATGCCTGAAACGCTTCCAGCAGGCAGGTCATAAACCTGTGGCGCTGGTGGGCGGCGCTACCGGTCTGATTGGCGACCCAAGCTTTAAAGCCGCTGAGCGTAAGCTGAATACCGAGGATACCGTGCAGGAGTGGGTGGATAAAATCCGCAAACAGGTAGCCCCGTTCCTTGATTTTGACTGCGGCGACAACTCGGCGATCGCGGCGAACAACTATGACTGGTTTGGCAGCATGAACGTGCTGACCTTCCTCCGCGATATCGGTAAACACTTCTCTGTTAACCAGATGATCAATAAAGAAGCGGTGAAGCAGCGCCTGAATCGTGACGATCAGGGCATCTCCTTTACCGAGTTCTCCTACAATCTGCTGCAGGGTTACGACTTCGCCTGTCTGAACAAACTGCATGGCGTGGCGCTGCAGATTGGCGGCTCCGACCAGTGGGGCAACATTACCTCCGGTATCGATCTGACCCGTCGTCTGCACCAGAACCAGGTGTTTGGCCTCACCGTGCCGCTGATTACCAAAGCGGACGGCACCAAGTTCGGTAAAACCGAGGGCGGCGCCGTGTGGCTGGATCCGAAAAAGACCAGTCCGTATAAATTCTATCAGTTCTGGATCAACACCGCGGATGCTGACGTCTATCGCTTCCTCAAGTTCTTCACCTTCATGGACATTGCAGAGATCAATGCCCTGGAAGAAGAAGATAAAAACAGCGGTAAAGCGCCGCGCGCCCAGTACGTGCTGGCAGAGCAGGTGACGCGTCTGGTGCATGGCGAAGAGGGTCTGGAAGCGGCGAAACGCATTACCGAGAGCCTGTTCAACGGCAACCTGAGCGACCTCAGCGAAGCTGACTTCGAACAGCTGGCTCAGGACGGCGTGCCGATGATCGAGATGGAAAAAGGCGCCGATCTGCTGCAGGCGCTGGTGGATTCCGAGCTGCAGCCGTCCCGCGGCCAGGCGCGTAAAACCGTCGCCTCTAACGCGGTGACCATCAACGGTGAAAAACAGGCCGATCCGGAATATGTTTTTGCTGACAGCGATCGCCTGTTTGGTCGCTACACCTTGCTGCGCCGCGGTAAGAAGAATTACTGCCTGGTCTGCTGGAAATAAAAAAATACTACCAGGGCGTGGGAAACCACGCCCTTTTTCTTTTTAGGGTTGTGGTAAGAAAATGAAGAACATCCTCGCCATTCAGTCTCACGTGGTGTTTGGCCACGCCGGCAACAGTGCCGCCGAGTTCCCGATGCGCCGCCTGGGTGCCAATGTCTGGCCCCTCAATACCGTACAGTTCTCTAACCATACGCAGTACGGCAAATGGACCGGCTGTGTGATGCCGCCTTCGCACCTGACGGAGATCGTCCAGGGCATCGCCGACATTGACAAGCTGCAGACCTGCGATGCGGTACTGAGCGGCTATCTCGGATCTGCTGAACAGGGCGAGCATATCCTGGGCATCGTGCGTCAGGTAAAAGCGGCCAATCCGGAGGCGAAGTATTTTTGTGACCCGGTGATGGGCCATCCGGAAAAGGGCTGCATCGTCGCCCCTGGCGTGGCGGAATTCCACGTGCGCTATGCGCTGCCGGCCAGCGATATCATTGCGCCTAATCTGGTGGAGCTGGAGATCCTCTGCGGTCATCCGGTCGCCAGCGTGAGCGAGGCGGTGGCCGCCGCGCGGGAGCTGATTGCCCAGGGGCCGGAGGTGGTGCTGGTTAAGCATCTTTCCCGCGCCGGCATGAGCATGGACCGCTTTGAGATGTTGCTGGTGACCGCAGAGGAAGCCTGGCATATCAGCCGGCCGCTGGTGGATTTTGGCCTGCGTCAGCCGGTGGGCGTTGGCGATGTGACCAGCGGTCTGCTGCTGGTGAAACTGCTGCAGGGCGCCAGCCTGCGCGACGCGCTTGAGCACGTCACCGC
Source organism: Klebsiella sp. PCX (assembly GCF_021869705.1). Lineage (NCBI taxonomy): Bacteria > Pseudomonadati > Pseudomonadota > Gammaproteobacteria > Enterobacterales > Enterobacteriaceae > Klebsiella > Klebsiella sp. PCX. Next base: position 2,820,983 of record NZ_CP091527.1, on the reverse strand, counting down.
CGCGGTGTACGAGATCATGTTGACCACCAAAAACATGCATGAGTATGAACTGCAGGTGGTGGCGGCGCAGGATCGTATTGCCGTGCCGGAGCACTGCTTCAGCGCTACCCGGCTGTAACTTTCTGACTCTGCCCGGCAGACCGCCGGGCAGAGTCTGGTCTTACTTTAAGCCTTCCGCCGCCAGTGCGTCAGCCACTGCCGGACGCGCCGCCACCTGCGCCATCCAGCTGCCGATATGACCGCAGGCGGCCATATCCAGTTTAATCGCATAGCCCCAGCGCAGCACCGTGAACAGATAACCATCGGCGATGGTGAAGCGATGGCCGGTCAGCCACTGTTTATCCGCCAGCGAGGCATCCACGTACTGCAGTTTTTTCTCGAGCAACGCGCGGGCAACGGGCTTATAGTCTTCCGGGGTGTCCGGGCGGAAGAGCTGCGTAAAGCCTTTATGCAGTTCGGTAGCCACGTAGTTCAGCCATTCCAGGGTCTGGTAACGGGCAACGGAGCCCACGGGCGCCAGCAGATGGCGGTCCGGCACCTGATCGGCGATGTATTGCATAATAGCCACGCCCTCGGTGAGCAGGATGTCATCATCCAGCAGCAGCGCCGGCACCTGACCTTTCGGGTTGATCAGCAGATAATCTTCCCCGTTTTCCAGCTGTTTCCTTGCCAGATCCACGCTCTGCAAAGTGAAATCCAGGCCGCTTTCGCGCAGGGCGATGTGTGAGGCGAGGGAACAGGCGCCGGGTTTGTAGAACAGTTTCATGCGTTACTCCTCGTGGCTGCAGTTTTCTGTATGTTAGTCCCGCCAGGGGTAAAAAAAAAGCCGCTAACCTAACGTTAGCGGCTTAAAAATAATTGGTTTTCCCTGCGGCGTCAGGCTGCCGCGGTTTCGCGTGCTTTTACGTCCGCGCTGTCGTCCTGAGTCATTCGGTTCAGCTTCGGCGCGGTCAGCAGCATCAGGGCGGCGATGACCGCGGTGACGATACCGATCTGCAGGAACACATGACCGTACACTTCCAGCGACACCAGCGGATCGGTGACGTTTTCCGGTACCGCCATCAGGTTGGCGATTTTCCCGGCGATGATTGCCGCACCGGCGGTGGTGAGGAACCAGCTGCCCATAATGAAGCCCATCAGACGCTGAGGAACCAGCTGAGCGACCATCGCCAGGCCGAGGCCGGAAATCATCAGCTCACCGATAGACTGCAGCGCATAGCTCAGGATCAGCCAGTTAACCGAGACGATACCAGCGTCGCTGGCGAACTTCGCCCCTAAAGGCAGGACGAGGAACGCGCCGGAGCACAGCACCATACCGATAGCGAACTTGTGCGGCATCGGCAGGCGGTCGCCCATCTTGTTATAGATGGCGGCCAGAATAGGGCTACCAATCATGATCCAGAACGGGTTCAGCGCCTGATACTGTTCCGGCTCGAAGGCGATGCCGAGGATCGAGTGCTCCACGTTGCGGATAGCGAAGAAGTTCAGAGAGGTCGGCATCTGGCTGTACAGTACGAAGAAGACGATCGCTTCTACCATCAGCAGGAAGGCGACGATCATTTTCCGACGCGCGGCGCCTTTCAGGCCCATCGCTTCTTTGGCGAAAATCACCACGATACCCAGCGCGATGACGCCCAGCGCCATGCGTGCGATACCCTGGTTGTGCAGCAGCCAGGTCGCGATAGCGACCAGCACCACCACGCCAGCGATGGTCGCCAGCAGTTTACCCATATGCACCGGGGCAAAGTCCGGTTTCGAACCGTACTGTTTCACCCATTTCTGGCAGAAGGCGAAGTTGATGATGGTGATCACCATCCCCACCACGCTCAGGGCGAAGGCGACGCTCCAGCCGAAACGCGCGGCCAGCCACGGAGTTGCCAGCATCGAGAAGAACGAACCGATGTTGATGGACATGTAGTACATGGTAAATGCACCGTCCAGACGCGGGTCGTTTTTGTCATAGCAGGTAGAGAGCAGGGAAGACGGGTTGGCTTTAAACAGGCCGTTACCGACGGCGATAGTCGCCATACCCATATAGACGATAGCGGCGTCATGGCCGGACCAGGCGACCAGCGCATAGCCGATGGCCAACACGATAGCGCCCAGCATAATGACGCGTTTAGTACCCAGCACTTTATCGCCCAGCCAGCCGCCAATGGCGACCAGGCCATAAACCAGCGCGCTAAAGGAGGAGAACAGAGTAATGGAATCCGCTTCCGACATACCCAGCTGTTTTACCAGGTAAACGGCCATGATCCCTTGCAGGCCGTAGTAACCAAAACGCTCCCACAACTCGATCGAGAAAATGAGATAGAACGCGCGTGGTTGTTTGAAAGCGTTCAGACTCACGCTTTCTGCTGGTTTATTGTTTGCAGTAGACACATATACCTCTTTTTTTACATCCCATATTTACTGGGGGGTGTTCGGGGCGCAATCTCGTTGGACCGCCGCCTTTATAGTTATTCTTGGAGGGAAAACGGCAGGTAATGTTCACTATCCTGGCGTATCAGGCAAGGCTTTTGTAATAATCTGTTACACATAATCAGGGTGGCATAATGCTCCGGACATATGAATGTTATCCAGAGTTAAATTTCACCGTTACGTTATCGTTGATATTTTTATCTTTTTGATTGCCCGCTTTTCGCCAAAATGGCGATATATTCTGCTGATCGCGCAGTGAGGTAGTGATATGGTCCATTATCCTAAAAATTCATGGGCTATTATCCTGGCAATCTTTGCTCAGCCGTTGTATTACCTGACTTTAATTTCCATTTTCATAACATTCGTTCAACATTGAGTTGCGAGCATGATCTGGATCACAAATATATAGAAATTTTGCGTTGATAAAAAATGAATGAGCTAGTTGTTTGTTATATAACCGGATAATTGCCCAGCAAAATGCGGTTTATGCGGTGTTAACGGCGGGTTAAATAGCTAAATACGGACCATAACCCAGAGTGAGGCTATGGTCGTGAGAAAGGCGCTCAGGCGTAGACTTTGTCTTTGAATTCGCAAAGGTCTTCAATCAGGCAGGAGCCGCAGCGCGGCTTGCGAGCGATGCAGGTGTAACGGCCGTGCAGAATAAGCCAGTGATGGCAGTCGACCTTAAACTCGGCGGGAACGACCTTCAGAAGCTTCTCTTCCACCTGTTCGACGTTTTTCCCGGGGGCGAATTGCGTCCGGTTGCAAACACGGAAGATATGGGTGTCCACGGCGATCGTCGGCCAGCCAAAGGCGGTATTCAGCACCACGTTGGCGGTTTTGCGGCCCACGCCGGGCAATGCCTCCAGCGCCGCTCTGTCCTCTGGTACCTCGCCGTTGTGCTGCTCCAGCAGGATCCGGCAGGTTTTGATGACGTTTTCCGCTTTGCTGTTAAACAGGCCGATGGTCTTAATATAGGATTTCACGCCCTCCACCCCCAGCGCCAGCATCGCCGCGGGCGTGTTGGCCACCGGGTAGAGTTTGGCTGTCGCTTTATTGACGCTCACGTCGGTTGCCTGCGCCGAGAGCAGGACGGCAATCAGCAGCTCAAACGGCGAGCTGAAGTGCAGCTCGGTGGTGGGGTGGGGATCATTGTCCCGCAGCCTGGTCAGGATCGCCAGGCGTTTGGCTTTGTTCATGTTACGCTTTCCCTGTCGCGTCAGACGGGGCGACAGCGTCGGCCCGGGCCGCCTGCGCCTTCCGCTGCTTGCTACGTTCATCGATAAGGTATTTTACCGCCAGCATCATGCCGAGGCCAATAAAGGCGCCTGGCGGCAGCATAGCCAGCAGGAAAGGGGTGTCCGTATGGAAAACCTCGATGCGCAGCACCTTTGCCCAGCTGCCAAGCAGGCTGTCGGCGCCGTCAAACAGCGTGCCATTGCCGAGGATTTCGCGCAGGGAGCCCAGCACGAACATCGCGCAGGTGGCCCCCATACCGATAGAGAAACCGTCCAGCGCCGACAGCGCCGGCCCTTTTTTGGCGGCAAAGGCTTCGGCACGGCCTACCACGATGCAGTTGGTGACGATAAGCGGGATAAATATCCCCAGAGACTGATACAGACCGAACGCATAAGCGTTGATCAGCATCTGCACCACGCTCACTACCGAGGCGATGATCATCACGTAGATCGGGATGCGGATCTCCGCCGGGGTCCAGCGGCGCAGGCTGGAGATGGTCAGGTTGGTCAGGGTCAGCACCAGGGTGGTCGCCAGACCCAGCCCAAGGGCGTTGGTGGCCGTCGAGGTGACTGCCAGCAGGGGACACATCCCTAACAGCTGAACCAGAGCGGAGTTGTTTTTCCACAGACCCTGGACGATGACGTCTTTAACTTCGCTCATGGTTACTCTCCACAGGCGCTGAATTCAGGAAGTTGCGCAGGCAGCGTTTGTGCATACAGGCCTGCGCGCTTAACGGCATTGACCACCGCCCGGGGGGTGATGGTGGCGCCGGTGAACTGGTCAAAATCGCCGCCGTCTTTTTTGACCGCCCAATGGCTGTCGCCCTGACCGTGGATGACTTTCCCGGCAAAATGGGTGATCCAGTCCGACAGGCGAAGCTCGATTTTATCCCCCAGACCCGGGGTCTCATGATGCTCGGTCACGCGGGTGCCGAGGACCGTGCCGCTAAAATCGGCGGCCACCAGCAGCTGGATCGCTCCGGAATAGCCGTCCGGCGCGGTGGCTTCCATGACCGCGCCAATCGGCTGGTCGTTATTTTTGGCGATCCACACTTTATGCTGGCCTTTGCCCAGCGCCGGGGCGCTGACCAGATAGCAGCTCTTGAGCAGATCGTTATTATAGCGGTCGGCAGGTAAAACCTGGTCGAATAACGCTTTTTGCTGCAGGGCCGCCTGCTGGTCGATGGTGCTTTTGGTCAGCTCATTGATTGCCGCCGTTAGCCCGGTGGAGCCGGCGGCAAAAAGCGCCAGCGTGACGCCGTGTTTTCGCATCGTTTTTAACATCATCGCTCTCTCAACGGTGGCCATACACGCGCGGGCGCGTGTAGTAATCGATCAGCGGCACGGTAATATTCGCCAGCAGAACGGCAAACGCCACGCCGTCCGGGTAACCGCCGAAGCTGCGAATAAGCCACACCAGCAGGCCGGCGAGGGCGCCGAAGATCAGACGTCCGCGGTTGGTTGTCGAGGCCGTCACCGGGTCGGTCAGAATAAAGAAGGCGCCAAGCATGGTGGCCCCGGAGAATAAATGCATCTGCGGCGAGGCCAGACTCTGCGGCGAGAAGATCCAGCCGAGGGTTGCGCACAGGCCAAGGCTGACGAGGAAGCTGACCGGGATATGCCAGCGGATCGCCTTCTGCCACAGCAGAAACAGACCGCCCGCCAGCCAGGCGATATTCACCCACTGCCAGCCCAGCCCCGCCAGAACGCCGCCGTAAACCGGCAACTGCAGTACCTGCTGGACGCTATGCCCGGCATGCAGGGAGGTTTTGAAGGTATCCAGCGGGGTGGCCTGACTGATGCCGTCGATACCCAGCCGCAGGGTGGCCATGTCGTTTCCGACGGCGGTATGACCGGTGAAGATCATCTGCAGCGTATCGCTGAACGTCGGGATATGGGCGGCAATCTCGTAAGAAGGCAGCCAGGAGGTCATCTGCACCGGGAACGAAATCAGCAGCACGACGTAGCCGATCATTGCGGGGTTGAAAGGATTATGGCCGAGTCCACCGTACAACTGCTTGGCGATCACTACGGCAAAGGCGGTGCCGAGCACCACCATCCACCAGGGGGCCAGCGGCGGAATACTCACCGCCAGCAGCAGGCCGGTGAGCAGGGCGGAGTTATCCCTCAGGGTGGCCGCAACAGGCTGTTTGCGCAGTTTGAGAATAGCGGCTTCCGTTGCCCAGGCCGTCAGGGCGGCGAGGACAATCTGCAGGACGGTGCCCCAGCCGAAAAACCACGTCTGGATCACAATACCAGGCACGGCGGCGAGCAGCACCAGCAGCATAATGCGCGAGGTCTGCCGCTGGTTATGGGTATAGGGGGAGCTTGCGATTCTGAAAACCATTTATTCCTCGTTAACTGCCTGCTGTGTTGCTTTGCGCGCCTGAACGCGAGCGATCGCCGCGGCGACGGCCGCTTTGCGTGGGTCGTCATTGGCTGCGGTTGACGCTATATCCGCCTGGGCAGCCTGCTGTTCGGCTTTGCGCGCTTTGGCGCGGGCGATAGCGGCCTCCACCGCAGCCTTGCGCGGGTCGACCGGATCGGCCGCCGGGGCTTCCGCCTGGGCAGCCTGCTGTTCGGCTTTGCGCGCTTTGGCGCGGGCGATAGCGGCCTCCACCGCGGCCTTCCGCGGGTCGACCGGCTCGGCTGGCGGGGCTTCCACCGGCGCGGCCTGCTGTTCAGCTTTGCGCGCTTTGGCGCGGGCGATAGCGGCTTCCACCGCCGCCTTGCGCGGGTCGACCGGCTCGGCTGGAGGGGGTTCCGCCGGCGCGGCCTGCTGTTCGGCTTTGCGCGCTTTGGCGCGGGCGACAGCGGCTTCCACCGACGCCTTGCGCGGGTCGACCGGCTCGGCTGGCGGGGTTTCCGCCGGCGCGGCCTGCTGTTCGGCTTTGCGCGCTTTGGCGCGGGCGATAGCGGCTTCCACCGCCGCCTTGCGGGGATCGGCTGCGTCGGTCGACGGAGTTTCCACCGGCGCGGACTGCTGCTGCGCTTTACGCGCCCGGGCTTCGGCCTTCCGCGCTTCGCGGGCGGCAATCGCCTCGCTGTTATCCGGTCTGGCGCCGGCCTGAATCACGATAGGCTGCGCTGCGTCGCGCTGTTTATCACGTACCCGGGCCAGGGCGGCGTTAATCGCATCCTGATCTTTGGCGGCTGGCTGGACGGCGGCTTTTTTATGCCGCTCGGCGCGGGCCGCTTTCTCACGCTCCAGGCGCGCCTGTCGCGCCTCGAATCGCGCCTTGGCTTCCGCAGCGCGCTGCTCTTCCAGACGAATCGCCGCGATCTCGGCTTTCTCCTGGCGGAAGTACTGCACCAGCGGAATATTGCTTGGGCATACCCACGCGCACGCGCCGCATTCGATGCAGTCCGCCAGATTGTGAGCGGTGGCTTTATCGTGCTGCTGGCCTTTACTGAACCAGTACAGCTGCTGCGGCAGCAGATCGGCCGGGCAGGCGTCGGCGCAGGCGCTACAGCGAATGCAGCCTTTTTCTTCCTGCGGCTCGCCCATTTCGCTGGCGGAGGGCGCTAACAGACAGTTGGTGATCTTCACTACCGGGACGTCGAGCCCCGGCAGAGTAAAGCCCATCAGCGGGCCGCCCATGATCACCATCGGCTCAGCGCTGGCGCAGAATCCGGCGTCGTTCAACAGATGGCGCACCGGCGTGCCAAGGCGCGCCCAGACATTGCCCGGCCGGGTTACCGCCTCGCCGGTGAGGGTGACCACGCGCTCGGTTAACGGTTCGCCGTCAATTACCGCGCGTTTCACCGCGTAGGCTGTACCGACGTTCTGCATTAGCACGCCAATGTCCGAAGAACGACCGCCGTGCGGCACCTGTTTCCCGGTGAGAATCTGGGTGAGCTGCTTGGCGCCACCGGAGGGGTATTTGGTGGGGATCACGCGCAGCGAAATGCCATGGGCGTCGCAGAGTACCGCCCGCAGCATGGAGATGGCCTGCGGCTTATTGTCTTCAATGCCGATCAGCACCTCGTCAGGCTGCAGAATGTGGGCGAGGATGCGGATCCCTTCGACAATCTGCGCCGCGCAGTCCTGCATCAGGCGGTCGTCCGCCGTGATATAGGGTTCGCACTCGGCGGCGTTAATGATCAGCGTTTTAATTTTATCGCCGCCGCCGCGCAGTTTACTGCCGGTGGGGAAGCCGGCGCCGCCGAGGCCGGCAACGCCAAACTGGTGGATGCGCTCAATCAGCGCTTCACGTGTGCGGGTCTGGTAGTCGCTCCAGCCGTCGCGTTCGATCCAGCGGTCTTCGCCGTCGGCGTCAATGATCACGCTCATCTCCGCCAGCGCGGATGGATGGGCGGTGGTGTGCGGGGCGATAGCGGCAACGGTGCCGGAGGTGGGGGCGTGAACCGGCAGCATTCTTCCCCAACCGCGGGTTAGCGGCTGGCCGCGCAGCACCCGGTCGCCTACTTTGACGCACAGTTCGCCTTCGGCGCCGATGTGCTGCTTCAGCGGGATCACAAAGCGCTGCGGCAGGGAAACCTGGCGCAGCGGGGTGCCGTTTGACTGGGTTTTCATCTCCGGCGGGTGAATACCGCCGTTAAAATCCCAGACTTTGTCTTTTCGGAAAGCGGAAAATAGCTTAAACATGTTGTTCCACAGGAATATTTCGCACCGGGATCGTGTGCAGATCCCATTTCCAGGTCTCCGGGGTGGTCGCCACCGGAACGAGTGAAATGCACTGGGTCGGGCAGGGGGCAACGCACAGGTTGCAGCCGGTGCATAGGTCGCTCATCACGGTATGCATGGCGCGGGTCGCCCCGACAATGGCATCCACGGGACACGCCTGAATACATTTGGTGCAGCCGATGCAGTTCGGCTCGTCAATCACGGCGAGCATGCGGGCCGGCTCGGCTGCCTGCTCGTCGCCATCGACAGGCTGCGGGTCGACGTTGAGCAAGGCGGCGATTTTTAACATCACCGCTTCGCCACCCGGCGCGCAGCGATTAATTTTCTCACCCTGCACGCCCACCGCTTCCGCATAGGGGCGGCAGCCAGGGTAGCCGCACTGCCCACATTGGCTCTGCGGTAACAGTTCATCAATTTTTTCCACCACCGGGTCGTCCTGCACCGCGAAACGGCGCGACGCATACCCCAGTATTAAGCCGAAAATCAGCCCTAACAGGCTGATGGCGATCACGGCTATCCAGACTGCGCTCATTACAACTTCACCAAACCACTAAAGCCCATAAAGGCCAGAGACATTAAACCGGCGGTAATCAGCGCGATGGCATTACCGCGGAACGGCGCGGGGACATCGGCCACCACCAGACGTTCGCGGATCGCCGCGAACAGCACCATCACCAGCGAGAAGCCGACGGCGGCGGCAAAGCCGTACAGCGCCGACTGCAGGAAATTGTGGCCCAGGTTGATGTTCAGCAGCGCCACCCCGAGCACCGCGCAGTTGGTGGTGATAAGGGGCAAAAAGATGCCCAGCAGGCGATAGAGCGCCGGGCTGGTTTTACGCACCACCATCTCAGTGAACTGGACCACCACGGCGATAACCAGAATAAAGGCCAGGGTACGTAAATAAACCAGATTTAGCGGGATAAGGATCCAGGTATCAATCAGCCAGGCGCAAATAGAGGCCAGGGTCATCACGAAGGTGGTGGCGAGCCCCATCCCCATTGCGGTTTCCAGCTTTTTGGAAACCCCCATAAACGGACACAGGCCAAGGAACTTCACCAAAACGAAGTTATTGACAAGGACAGTACCGATAAAGAGCAGTAAATAATCAGCCATCATGCGACCTGAAACGAAAAAAAGCCGCTTATTATCGAATAAAACGATACCGGCGACAACAGGTTAAGTGTGGGGTTATTACGGATTAACAAAGGTCCGTTTTACCCGCTGTGAACGGCGAAAATAGGGCGCCAGCAGCGCGGCGGCCAGCAGCGGAAACAGTAGCTGACGCAGTGCAAGGACATCCGAAACGGGGGAGAAGGCAAACGCCTTTATCGCCAGCAGCAGCGTAATGAGCAGCCAGATAATATAGTGTTTCGGCACCAGCGAGCGCCGCTTGAAAAAGGCGATGGTCAGCCAGAGCGTATAAAACCACATGGCGAGGGCAAACAGCAACGAGGCGACCCACAGCGCCATGTGTCCGGTGCTCATGGCGCGCAGCAGGGCCCAGGTTTGCGGCGACATGAGGGCATTGGCAAAAAACAGCAGCGATAACGAGGCGCTCAGCAGCGCCACCAGCAACCAGGCCAGCGGTGCCAGCAGCCATCCGCCGATGCGTTCCGCAGATTGAGACGTCATGGTTCTCCCCTATTTAACGCCAGTATATAAAAGCAGGCCGGGAAGTATAAGCAACTGGCGTGAAGGATGACAGTCTTACTGCACGAATCGCCAAACGGATTTAGGCACCTGGCCCACATCGAACAATTTACCGCCGGAAACCAGCTCTGCCCGGCGGTGATCGGCGGCGCGATACATATTAACGATCTCTTCGGTGTCTGTCAGGGAGTAGTTAAGGTGATCAAATAGTTTTTCAAGACTTTCCAGCGAACTGATTTTGCGGAATTTTAATAAATAGTCCAGAACGGTCATTTTCGTATCCATTTTATAATCGGAATAATTACGTTGAATATTATCAGCATTCACTAAACCTACTCTCAACCAACGGCGCCTTCTGCCGGGGCCGCGTGGAATGTTTCAGGTTATATAAACCCATGACAAGGGGCAAAGCCAGCCTTGAAGAGCAGGGAGATGTTTAAGAATATTCTAAATCAGACCGGGCGCCGAATGGCGCCCGCAGGAGAAGATTAACGCTGTTCGCCGCGACTGGCAATAACAGATTTGTACCAATAAAAACTCTTCTTTCGTTTCCGTGCCAGATTTTGCTGGTGGTCCACATAGACAAAGCCATATTGCTTTTGATATCCGTTGAGCCAGCTAAGCAGATCGATAAACGACCAGGGATAATAGCCGCGAACGTCAGCTCCCTGCGCCAGCGCCTTTTCCAGAGCGCCAATATGGCTGCTCAGGTAGTCGATTCGCGGATCGTCGACCACCTCACCGGCAATAATCGGGTCTTTCGCTCCCAGGCCATTCTCGGTGATATAGATCGGGATATCGCCATAGCGCGCCTTGATCATCATAATGCCGTCGGTTAGCCCCTGCGGCCAGATCTCCCAGCCCCATTCGGTATAAGTGCTCTGCGGATTACGCACGAAATAGAATAACCCCTCCACGCCAGGCTCGCCGCCGGTGGGGATTTCGGGCGGCTGGGCGGATACCGTTTCCCGACGATAGTAATTCAGACCGATAAAGTCACAGCGGTTGTCTCGCAGCAGCGCGTCGTCGCCTGGAGCAAAGCGCGGTACTCCCCACAGGGCTTGAGTCTGCGCCAGCAGGGCAGCAGGATAGGTGCCTTTTAGCACCGGATCGTACAGCCAGTGGGTATGGATGGCGTCAGCCAGGTCGGTAGCCTGCCTGTCCGCCTCGCTGTCGGTGAGCGGGGTATGCGGCTGCAGCACATTGACGAAACCAATCTCGCCCGCCACGGCCATCTCGCGAAACGCCTTCACCGCAAGCGCATGGGCGATAAACACGTGATGACAGGCCTGGATGGCGCGCGCCGGATCGCGAACGGCCGGCGGATGCAGGCCGTTAATGTAGCCGTGGCCGATAAAGACGATGGTCTCGTTAAAGGTAGCCCACAGCTTCACCCGCGAACCAAAGCGGGCGTAGCACAGGCGGGCGTACTCGGCGAAGGCTTCGGCGGTGCTGCGTGCTTCCCAGCCGCCCTCATCCTGCAGGGCCTGCGGCAGGTCCCAGTGATAGAGGGTAATCATCGGCTCAATATTATGCGCCAGCAGTTCATCGATCAGATCGCTATAAAACTGCACGCCTGCTTCATTAATCTCGCCGCGCCCGGTGGGCAGCAGGCGCGGCCAGGAGATGGAAAAGCGATAGCTCTGCAGGCCCATCTCGGCCATCAACGCCACGTCTTCGCGAAAACGGTGATAGTGATCGACGGCGATATCGCCGGTGGTCCCTTCAAAGGTGGTTCCCGGCAGGTGAGAGTAGATATCCCAGATTGACGGTCCCTTACCGTCAGCGTCGTGCCCACCTTCAACCTGATACGCTGCGGTAGCGGCACCCCATAGAAAATGTTGCGGAAAAGCGGCCATGAAAAAACTCCCAGTCTGATGATAGAGGGAGTGTAATCAAAGCAAGGATAACTGTGCAACCGGTTTCTGAAACCGGTTGCACAGTTGCGAAGCGGGTCACTGTTTCACGGCGGCGCTACTTTGTCTGCACCACATCCGCTGGCGGTGGCGACTGGTAGTTATCAATATGGTGCGCGATAACCAAAAGCAGTGCGGAAATCCCAAAAACAATCCAGCCAATAAGTTCTACAATACGAGTAAAAACAGTCGTCATAACACTTCAATATCCTTTGAACACAGTGGGAAATGTTACTCTATGGTCAGCAGATCACAAGGGGTATCTGTCTGATTTTGCACGCATGCGTTAAAACCTTAAGTGAAAAAATGATAAGTTTTATTCACGTTTTGTAAGAATATTCTCATTAGTCAGATATTGACATCAGCTGAATAAGAGAGGCGGTTAAATGAGTGATGCGATCCGGGTGGGGCTGGTGGGCTATGGCTATGCCAGCAAAACGTTTCACGCGCCATTAATCAGCGGCACGCCGGGCCTGGCGCTGACGACGGTCTCCAGCAGCGACGCGGCCAAAGTTCATGCCGACTGGCCTGGCGCGAAGGTGGTCAATGCGGCGGGTGAATTGCTGAACGACCCGGAGATCGATCTGGTGGTCATCGCCACGCCGAACGACACCCACTTCCCACTGGCGAAAGCGGCGCTGGAGGCCGGTAAGCACGTGGTGGTGGATAAACCCTTTACCGTGACACTGTCACAGGCTCGTGAGCTGGAGAGCCTGGCGAAGCACTGTGGCCGGGTGCTGTCGGTATTTCACAATCGGCGCTGGGACAGTGATTTCTTAACGGTCAGAACGTTAATCGACGAAGGCCTGCTGGGAGAGGTGTGTTACTTCGAATCCCATTTCGACCGCTTCCGCCCGCAGGTACGCCAGCGCTGGCGGGAACAGGCGGGGCCCGGGAGTGGAATTTGGTATGATCTCGGACCGCATCTGCTCGACCAGGCGGTGGTGCTGTTTGGTCTGCCGGTGAGCATCACGGTGGATCTCGCTCAACTTCGGCCCGGCGCGCAATCCACCGACTATTTTCACGCGGTGCTGGCCTATCCACAGCGGCGGGTGGTGCTGCACGGCACATTGCTCGCCGCCGCGGAGAGCGCGCGCTTTATCGTCCACGGCTCGCGGGCCAGCTTTATCAAGTACGGTCTCGACCCGCAGGAGGAGCGGCTGAAAAATGGCGAGCGTTTGCCGCAGGAGGACTGGGGGTATGATATGCGTGACGGTACCCTGACCCGCGCCGAAGGCGACGAACGTAGCGAGGAGACATGGCTGACGCTACCGGGCAATTATCCCGCTTACTATGCCGCTATCCGCGATGCGCTCAATGGGGTGGGAGAAAACCCGGTTCCGGCCAGCGAGGCGATTCAAATCATGACCCTGCTTGAGCTCGGTATCGAGTCGGCCCGGCATCGCGCCACGCTCAGCCTTGTGTGAGAGATAGCCCGGCAGCGCGGCTGCCGGGCCGGCTATCAGCCTTTAGCCACCCGCTGAATGAGCGCGGCTTTTTCCTGTTCGCTCAGAAACGCCTGGGTCAGACCATTGATCTGGGCCTGGCGGATCTGCTCCCGGCTCAGGCCCGCCGCCGGCGCCGCCACGGTGTATTCGTGGATAATATCGACCCCCTGGACCGCCGGATCGTCAGTGTTGAGGCTCGCCAGTACGCCGTGCTCAAGGAACTGCTTCAGCGGATGCTGGGCCAGAGAGGGTACGGTACTGGTTTGCACGTTCGAGGTGAGACAGGATTCAATCCCGATGCGGTGCTCGGCCAGATAGTCCATCAGGGCGGGATCCTGTACCGCTTTTACCCCGTGGCCGATACGCTCGGCGCCCAGCTCACGAATGGCCTGCCAGATACTTTCCGGGCCGGCCGCTTCGCCAGCGTGAACGGTGATATGCCACCCGGCATCGCGGGCCTGGTTAAAATGACTAAGGAACAGCGCCCCCGGGAAGCCCAGCTCATCGCCAGCGAGGTCGAGGGCGGTGATGCCATCGCGGTGGGCGAGCAGCGCCGCGAGCTCTTCCTGACAGGCCGCTTCGCCAAAGGTGCGGCTCAAAATGCCGATCAGGCGGGCGTCGACCTGAAAATCGCGGCACCCCTCACGTACCCCGGCGATCACTGCCTCTACCACGCCGTCAACCGGCAACTGGTGGGTCATCGCCATATAGCGTGGGGAGAAGCGCAGCTCCACGTAGTGCAGGCCATTGCGCGCCGCGTCTTCGACGTTCTCATACGCCACGCGACGGCAGGCTTCCAGCGAGGCCAGGACTTTCACCCCCCAGTCGAGCTTGGCGAGAAAACTGACCAGATCGGGCTCCAGGCTGGTGACCTGGACGTGGGGACGCAGCGTGTCAAGGGTGGTAGCGGGAAGGGTGATATTAAACTCGCGGCCAAGATCGAGGATGGTTTGGGCCCGGATGTTACCGTCAAGGTGGCGGTGAATGTCGGTTAATGGCAATGAGGAATCAATCATGGTCGCACTCTTTTTTTAGTTAAAGTGCACGTCATTATACAACATGAGCATAACTGTTTAAAAGCATTGAAAAAATCTATGCGATACAAACAGCTGGGGGCAATCAGGTCATTTTTACGCGCTTTTTGACTGGCCCCTTCAAAACAGGGGCCGAATGTCATGATCGACGCGATCCTGACCAGACAAGAAAAGCACACGCGCTGACCGCGGCACCCGCAAGGCAGACCGCCTGCCATCCCCAGTGGGAATAAAGCTGTGTGGCAACGATAGCACCTGCCGCGCTACCCAGCGAATAAAAACACATGTAAGCCCCAACCAGGCGGCTTGCTGCTGCAGGCCTGGCGGCAATGATCAGGCTCTGGTTAGAGACATGTACGGCCTGTACCGCAAAGTCCAGCGCAATGACGCCAGCTAACAGCCAGAGCAAAGAGGTTTCAACATAGGCGATAGGCAGCCATGAGAGAGCCAGCAGCGCCAGCGCCAAGCCGGTAGTACGCTGAGCCCATCCCTGGTCAGCCCACTTTCCCGCTCTTGAGGCGGCCAGCACGCCAGCGAGGCCGGCTAAGCCAAACATCCCCGCCTGGGTGTGCGAGAGGGAAAGGGCGGTAAGCGGCATGACCATAGTTGTCCATAGCATGCTGAAGGCGGCGAAGATAAGAAGCGCCAGGATGCCGCGCTTTCTCAGTTGCGGTTCAGTGATATATAGCTGAAACACTGACTTCAATAAGGAAAGGTAGGTGGACTTTTGTGGCTGCGATTGCTTTGAGGGCGAAGGCATGACCTTCCAGACGACACCGGCCATCAACAGCATCATACAGGCAGCCGTGAGATAAACGGCTCGCCAGCCGGCAATATCGGCTATCGCGCCTGAGATAAACCGAGACAACAGGATGCCTGAAACAATTCCGCTGGTCAGGGTACCCACCGCCTGGCCTCGTTTCTGCGGTGTCGCCAGTATTGCCACCCACGCCACCATCAACTGCACCACAACGGCCATCAGGCCAACGATCAGCATGGCGCCAAGCAGAGTGGCTATGTTGGGGGATAACCCTGCTACAACTAACGCCGCCGCTGAAAGCAACAGCTGAGTCATCACCACGTATTTACGGTTCAGCCAGTCCCCGAGCGGAACCAGGAACAGTAAGCCAATGGCATAGCCCAACTGCGTAGCGGTGATGACGCCGCCAATCATGCCTGGCGCCACCTTGAGGCTGACCGCCATCGAGTCGAGTAAAGGTTGAGCTGAATAAACGTTGGCTACCGCCAGCGCGCAGGTCAGTGAAAACAACGTCGTTATCCCTGCGGTGAGCATCGCGTCAGGGGCTAACGCGGTTTGAATTCCGTGGCCGGTACACCTGCTTGTCTTATCTTTCATAAGAGACCTTCTATCTGGTTGCTTTTTAAAACTCGTTTACCTATAGAAATAGCCATAGTGGTTTTTTTTTGCAACTAGTAAAACGGAAGATTAAGCTAGCATTAGTAGACAGATTGATGAGGAGCGCGCAGATGGCAAAACAGGAATCACTCAGAACCAGTGAATGTCCGGTGGCGAGAACGTTGGAATCAATTGGTGAACGCTGGTGCCTGATGATTATCCGCGAAGCATTTGACAATGTACGGAGATTCAGCGAGTTTCAAAAAAATTTAGGGCTGGCCAAAAATATCCTTGCCGCGCGCCTGAAGCACCTGGTCGATATCGGTATTTTCGAGATTTTACCGGCATCGGATGGCAGCGCATATAAGGAATACGTCCTGACTGAAAAGGGGCGCTCCGTGTTTCCCATTGTTGTGGCGATGCGTCAATGGGGAGAGCGTTATATGTTTGAGCAGGGAGAAACCTACTCTGTCCTGCTGGATAACGAACACGGCCAGCCGCTTCAATATCTGGATGTGCGTTCTGCTCAGGGAGATAAATTGCAACCAGGCGACTGTCATCGCCGGCGCGTTGTATCAGATACCAGCGCCGAATAATGTCGTGAAGGGTTTGCGGAATTCTAGTGAGAATACGATCGTACCGCTAAAGGGTTGTGGAACAATCCTGACCTATTTTTTGCGCACTGCTTCTGATGCTAACTCCCCGGACGCGTAACAGTGACCCGCCGCGAGCCGCATAATCATTTACATTTATATTTTATTTGAATGTATTCATGTTACATATTAAATTCTGCTTACTTTATCGACGATGAGGCAGGGATGCGGATGTGGAAAGCGTAATCCATAATAATATTGAGGGTTTTCTGCTGTTGTTATTAAGCATGTGGCCCATTCTGCTGGTGGTATTCGTTGGCGTCGCGATCTCCTTCTATACCATGCTGTTACGCAAAACGGCGCTGGCCTGCCTGCTGTTCGCCGTCGCCATCGGCGCCGCAGGCTGGAGCTTTGCCTGACGCCAGGCCTCAGGGTTTATCCAGCAGGCTCATACTGGAGGTGGCGGCGCCATCATTCAGATTGGACGGCGAATGCCAGTCGCGACCCGCCAGGGCGCTGTCTCTCTGACCACTACTGGCGACGCTGTCCTGCTGCGTCGACAGCGTTGACCCTTCAAGCGCTTCCTCTGCCCCCGACTGGTCGGGCAGAGAACTGCTATACCCGCCATTATTCGAATACGTATCCATACCGTTGACTTCATTCGGCACCGTGTCGGTAGTGGTCCCGTCATCGTTAATGCAAAATGAGCCGCCGATGCCGTTAGGCTGACAGTCCGCGGCGAAAGTCGGGCTGGCCAGCGCGGTCAGCAGCAATAGCGGTAAGCTGATTTTCTTCATTTTCATCTCCATACGCAGCGTGGGCGACAGATGTTCTCAACTATAGAGGGGAGAGCGCGGCGGCAGGTAACAAAAATGTTTAATTTTGTAATAGCGGATGGTATCCGGCGCCCGTTCGCGTGGTCCGGGTGCAGCGGCTCGGCACAATGCGGTAATCAATTGTTAATTCAACGTAAAGGTTAATGAAAATTTAAGAGAAGGCCGCTATGTTGGCACAATCACACTTTCCATTAAGGATATTCCATGCGCGATAAATATTCCGGCCTGCAGATCGGCATCCACTGGCTGGTCTTTCTGCTGGTGGTGGTGGCCTATGCGGCGATGGAGCTGCGCGGATTTTTCCCCCGCAGCGATCGGCCGCTGATCAATATGGTTCATGTTTCCTGCGGAATCACCATTGGCGTGCTGATGGTGGCGCGTCTGCTGGTGCGGCTGAAAATGCCGACGCCGCCGATCGTGCCAAAGCCGTCACCGATGATGACTGGTTTCGCCCATCTCGGCCATCTGATTATCTATCTGCTGTTTATCGGCCTGCCGCTGATTGGCATGGTAATGATGTACTGGCGCGGGAATCCCTGGTACGCCTTTGGCCTGACGATGCCGTATGCTCCGCAGAGCGATTTTGAGCGGGTGGACACCCTGAAAGCGATCCATGAATGGTTAGCGAACGCCGGTTACTTCGTGATTGGCCTGCATGCCTTTGCTGCGCTGCTCCATCATTACTGGTGGAAAGATAATACCCTGCTGCGAATGATGCCCCGTAAGCGCTGAAGGGTTTGCTTCAACATTCAGACCCCGTCCCGAGACGGGGTTTTTTTGCCTTTGTGGTAAATAAAATATAGTATACCCCCCTATATGATACGGAGGCGTTATCGTGCCACATTCACCTGAAGATAAAAAACGGGCGCTCAGCCGCGTACGACGCATCCGCGGCCAGGTTGAAGCCCTTGAACGCGCGCTGGAGTCCGGCGAGCCCTGTATGACCATCCTGCAGCAGATCGCCTCGATTCGCGGGGCGGCAAACGGTCTGATGGGCGAAATGGTGGAGATCCACCTGCAGGACGAGCTGGTCAGCGGCGACACCACCCCGGACCAGCGGGCCGCGAGAATGGCAGAGGTCGGTCATCTGCTACGATCCTATTTAAAATAACATCACGACGAGGAAGAGACAGTTATGAAATCACGCGCAGCAGTGGCCTTTGGCCCCGGTCAGCCGTTAAAAATCGTAGAGATTGACGTCGCGCCGCCGAAAAAAGGCGAAGTTCTGGTGAAAATCACCCATACCGGCGTGTGCCATACCGATGCTTTCACCCTTTCCGGCGACGATCCGGAAGGGGTCTTCCCGGCGGTGCTGGGCCATGAAGGCGGCGGCGTGGTCGTGGAAGTGGGCGAGGGCGTCACCAGCCTTAAGCCGGGCGATCATGTCATCCCCCTGTATACCGCCGAATGCGGCGAGTGCAAATTCTGTAAGTCGGGTAAAACCAATCTCTGTCAGGCGGTACGCGCTACCCAGGGCAAAGGGCTGATGCCGGACGGCACCACCCGTTTCTCGTATAACGGCGAACCGATTTATCACTACATGGGCACCAGCACCTTCAGCGAATACACGGTCTGCGCTGAGATCTCGCTGGCGAAAGTCAATCCGCAGGCGCCGCTGGATAAAGTGTGTCTGCTGGGCTGCGGCGTGACCACCGGTATCGGCGCGGTGCACAACACGGCGAAGGTTAAGGCCGGGGATACCGTCGCGGTCTTTGGTCTGGGCGGCATCGGCCTGGCGGTGATCCAGGGCGCTGTGCAGGCGCAAGCCGGGCGCATTCTGGCAGTCGATACCAACCCGGATAAGTTCACTCTCGCTAAAGAGATGGGGGCTACCGACTTTATCAACCCCAACGACTACGATAAGCCGATTCAGGATGTGATCGTTGAGCTGACCGACGGCGGGGTGGATTTCAGCTTCGAGTGCATCGGTAATGTCAATGTGATGCGCGCGGCGCTGGAGTGCTGCCATAAGGGTTGGGGCGAGAGCGTCATTATCGGCGTGGCCGGCGCCGGGCAGGAGATCAAAACCCGTCCGTTCCAGCTGGTGACAGGCCGCGTGTGGCGCGGCTCCGCCTTTGGCGGCGTGAAAGGCCGTAGCCAGCTGCCGGGAATGGTGGAAGACGCGATGGCGGGTAAAATTCGCCTCGACCCGTTTATTACTCATCGCCTGCCGCTGGAGCAGATTAACGAGGCCTTTGACCTGATGCATGAAGGCAAATCGATTCGCACCGTGATCCACTTTGGCGACCAGTAATCGCTAACGCGCAAGGCGTTTCGGCAACAGCAAAAAAGGGCCCGGATGGGCCCTTTTGCTTAAGTCAATCAGTGATGGTCAGGGAGCGCGTAGGCGATAATGTAATCGCCGCGATCCGGAGACTGACGGGCGCCGCCCGCATTGATAATGATGTACTGCTTACCGGTTTTCGGCGACACGTAGGTCATCGGGCCTGACTGGCTGCCAACCGGCAGACGGGATTTCCAGATCTCCTTGCCGTTAGCGGTATCAAAGGCGCGCAGGTAGAAATCCTGAGTGCCGGCGAAGAACAGCAGCCCGGACTGCGTCGCCAGCGACGCGCCAAGGGTCGGCATACCGATCGGAATCGGCATGTGCATGCGGATCCCCAGCGGCCCGGTATCCTCTACGGTACCTACCGGCACCTGCCACACCAGTTTCCCGGTTTTCAGATCCACCGCGGACATGGTGCCGAACGGCGGCTTCTGGCACGGAATGCCCAGCGGCGACAGGAAACGTTCGCGCATGGCGCCAAACGGCGTGCCTTCCATCGGCACGATGCCCATCTCGATGCCGCTGGCGTCTTTCGCCACCTTCTCGCGCGGCACCATATAGTTGGCGAGACCCAGACGCATATCGTTAACGAACATCAGGCTGTTGTTGGGATCCACCGAGACGCTGCCCCAGTTCATGCCGCCAAGCGAGCCCGGGAACTGCAGGGAGCGGTCTTCTCCCGGCGGGGTAAAGACGCCCTGATGGCGCATCTCTTTGAACTGGATACGGCACAGCAGCAGGTCGATCGGCGTCGCTCCCCACATATCGGACTCGGTCAGCGTCTGGTTACCGATCATCGGCATTCCCACCGAGTAAGGCTGCGTCGGCGAGTAGCGCTCGCCTTTGACATTGCCCACCGGCACCGGCCGCTCTTCCACTTTCGCCACCGGCTCGCCGGTTTCGCGGTTGAGCATAAAGATCATGCCCTGCTTGCTGGTCTGCACCAGCACCGGGGTGGTGCCGCCCTTGCCGTCAGGCAGATCGTACAGCAGCGGCTGAGACGGCAGGTCAAAGTCCCACAGGTCGTGGTGGGTGGTCTGGAAGTGCCAGCGTACCTGGCCGGTAGCGGCATCCACGGCGACGATGGAGGAGCTGTATTTATCGTCCAGCGCGGTTCGTTCGCCGCCAAAGAAGTCAGGCGTAGCGTTACCGGTCGGCAGATAGATCAGGTTCAGCTTCGCGTCGTAAGACATCGCCGACCAGACGTTCGGCGTGCCGCGCGTATAGGTCTGGCCCTCCGGCGGTACGCCGGTCAGCGCCGGATTACCCGGATCCCACGCCCAGGCCAGTTTACCGGTGTGGACGTCAAACGCACGGACCACCCCCGGCGGTTCCCCGGTAGAGTAGTTATCCGCGACGCGGCCGCCGACCACCACCACATTACCCGCGACCAGCGGGGTGGAGGTCTGCTGATAGTAACCTGCTTTGACTTCGCCCATCCCGACGCTAAGGTCGACAATACCGCGATCGCCGAAGCTCTCGCACAGTTTGCCGGTGTCGGCATCAATGGCGATCAGGCGGGCATCGATCGTTGGCAGGAACAGACGACGGGAGCAAGCGGCAGGCTGAGCGCCTGACGCTGGCGTCGTCTGCGCCTGGCTATCTTCGTAATAGCCTAAGCCGCGGCAGCGCTGCCAGTTAGGCGAAGAGGATTTGGAGTCATAGCGCCATTTCTCTTTGCCGCTGTCGACATCCAGCGCCAGCACTTTGCTGTAAGGGGTACAGACGTAGAGGGTATCGCCAATCTGCAGCGGGGTATTCTGATCTTCCGCGCCGGAGCCATTGCTCTGTGGGATATCGCCAGTATGCGCCACCCAGGCTACCTGCAGCTGGTTGACGTTTTGCTTGTTGATTTGATCCAGGGCGGCGAAGCGGTCTCCGTGGGTGGTGTTGCCCCAGTGCGCCCAGTTTTTCTGCTCTTCGCCCGGCGCGACGGGTTTCACCGGCACCGCTTCCGTGGCGCTGACCAGCGGTTCGGATTTAAACATCCAGCCAAAGCTTCCCGCCAGCGCCACGGCGAGCACGGCGGCGATGGCAAAAGCCGGGCCTTTTTTCGCCGGCGAGCTGGCAAGGAAAGGCCAGACCAGGGCGGCGAGGAAGGCCAGCACGCCAAGGGCGAACAGACGCGAGAAGAGCGGCCAGAAGTTCCAGCCAGCGTCGCCGATCGCCCAGATCACCGAAGCGATAAACGCCACGGCGTACAGCAGAATACCCCCGCGGCGGCGACGGAAAATCAGCACCGCCGCGATAACCATCACCACGCCCATCAGCGCGAAGTACAGCGTGCCGCCGACGAGAGCCAGTTTTACCCCCAGAATACCGATAGCCAGACCGATGATGAGCATCAGTCCGGCGAGAAGCCACTGCAGGATCCGGGGGAATCCGCGCGGCGCGTTGCCAGTTGTCATGAAATCTCCTTAACCACACCAGCCACCTCAGTGCGAACCAAATGAAACAAAGTTATTTTGTTTTATTTTTGAATGAAGTGGTTTGTATCTTCATAAAGCCAAATTTATTGCCTGTTTTGATTTCGTATGAACCATTTGGTGAAATCGCGATATGATAGATCTGTTAAAGAAATTTGCGCAAATGTTAATAAATAATTTCGCACTAAATGATTATTTTGCTGAATGTGACGCAGTCAGCGTTGGCTCCCCGGCCGCTACGGGCCGGGGGATCAGCGGATCAGGCAGGCATTGATTTACGAATAGCGCTGAGCAGGGTTTGTGTACCGGGGGTCAGCGTCGCATCGACGCGGGTTAGAATGCCGATGGGCTCCCCGGCGCCCTGGGTGGCAATCGGCAGGGCGGTCAGTACGCCACGGCGAAGATCGTCTTTCACCGCCCCGGAAGGGACGAACCAGACATAGTCAAAATCGACCGTCAGCTGGCGCGACAGTGAAGCAGAGAGGGTCTCGATGCAGCCGGCGGGCATTTTACAGCCCTGGCTCTGGAGCAGCGCTTCGGCGTTTTGCCGCGGCACGGTGCCCTTTGGCGAGACCACCACCGGCCACTCCATCACCCGACTGAGGGTCACGGTCTCCTGCAGCAGAGGATGTCCCGGGCGTACCACCAGCTTAAGGGATTCCAGGAACAGCAGTTCGTAATGCAGCCCGCTCATCAGCTCCGGATCGGACATCCGTCCGATGCCGATGTCGATCTCCCCGGATTTTAACCCGGCGAGCAGCATGGTGTTGTTCATGGTGGCGACCTGCAGCGTGATATCTTTTTGCTGCTTATGGAACTGGCCGATCACCGTCGGCAGGATCCCCAGCGCGGCGGTAGGCAGCGCGCCGATGCGCACGATATCGTTATTCAGGCCCTCTTTACGGTTCAGCGCCTGGCCCGCCGAGTTAAGGGCATCAAGCACTTTCACGGCATGAGTCAGAAACTGTTCCCCGACCAGGGTCAATTGCGCCCCCAGACGTCCCCGCTCAAACAGACGGGTACCGGTCAGCTGTTCAAGCTCGTTAAGCGTTTTTGAAAGTGCTGGCTGGCTCAGATTTAAAGTTTCAGCCGCGCGCCCCAGCGTTCCCTGTTGAGCGACGGCCACGAAGGTGTGTAGATGGCGCAAGCGAATGCGCTGACTGAAGAGACCATTTTTTTCCATAGTAAGATGATGTTAAAAACACAGCGGTGAAAGAGACAAGCGGCCTTGTTTAAATTTGATAACCAGATAGCAAAATATTATTAACATTTGAGCTGATTACATTACAAGATCTTTCCCTATGGTTTAACACGCCGTCGCCCCGGCTGTGCGGGGCGACGGCGGTGGTCAGCATGGCCGCTAGATATCGAAAAAGACGGTTTCGTTCTCGCCCTGCAGATAAATGTCGAAACGATAGACCACTTCCGCACCGCGAACCTCGCGCTCGGCGATTAAGGTTTTGCGTCTCACCTCCCATTCGATGAGATTCAGCACCGGGTCGCTGGCATTGGCCTCGTGCTCATCGGCGAAATACATCCGCGTATTCAGGCCAATGTTGATCCCCCGCGCCACCACCCACAGATTGACGTGCGGCGCCATCAGACGGCCGTCGCGGCCAACCACCGCGCCGGGCTTGATGGTTTCAAAGCGCCAGACGCCGGAGGTGAAGTCAGAGCAGGTGCGCCCCCAGCCGCGAAAGCCTGGGTCGACCGCTTTCTGCTGCTGACGGTCCTCAGGATGGTTATAGCGTCCCGCGGCGTTAGCCTGCCAGATCTCCAGCAGCACGTCGCGGACCGGGGTCCCCGAGCCGTCGATAACCCGGCCTTCAATGGTGATCCGGTCCCCGACCGTATCGGCGGTGGTGAGAACCGAACCAAAATTTTTTTCAAAAATATGAAAACCCGCCGCGTCCGGTGCCAGACCGATATGAACATAGGGTCCCGCAGTCTGCGAGGCGGTTTCAGGCAGATACTCTTTCATCGGGCGGCCCCCTGAGTGCGATTTTCAAACAGCGTGGCGCGATGGCCGCGCAGAACAAGGTCGAAGCGGTAGGCCAGACAATCCAGCGGCACGGCGGCGTGCATGTCCAGCTCGGCGATCAGGGTGCGCACGGCGTCGTCATTATTAATGGTCCTGACGATCGGACACTGCTTGATCAACGGGTCGCCTTCGAAATACATCTGGGTGATCAGGCGCTGGGCCCAGGCGTCGCCTGAAAGCGAGAAATGAATATGCGCCGGACGCCAGTCGCTGGCCTGGTTGCGCCAGGGGTAGGGGCCGGGCTTGATGGTGCGAAAACAGTAATAACCGTTCTCGTCGGTCAGCACCCGACCGCAGCCGCCGAAGTTCGGGTCAATCGGCGCCAGATACTGATCTTTTTTATGTCGATAGCGGCCGCCGGCATTGGCCTGCCACACTTCCACCAGGGTGTTTTTCATTGGTCGGCCGAAACCATCCCGCACATAGCCGTGCACAATGATCCGCTCGCCAATCGGCAGGCCTTCTTTGGCATAGTTAAGGATAAGGTCATTATCCAGCGGGCCCAGGTCGTCGCGGCTAAACACCGGGCCGGTGATCTCTGACAGCGAGTTCTGCAGGGAGATTAGGGCGTTTTTCGGGGAGCGCAGGACGCTGGTTTTATAGCCCGGGGCGTAAGCGGGCGGGTGACTACTGTAATCGCGATGGATAACCTCGCGCGGGGACCATTTATCGTTCATCGGGTACTCCGTATAGAGGGTAGAGAGGCATGTTGTTGTAATGTCGCCAGAAACAGTGTGTGTAAATATATTGTTAATTTAAAGTGAAATTACCGGGTGTTTTTCATAACCGTCGGTTATGCCCTGCGCTATGCCCGTGACCGGAAGCAGGTTATCGCCATCACAGTTTGTAAATTCTTCCCCCCGCCGGGAGGCAGCTTTCCTACACTCCAGGAAGTATTCACTGGAGGTAACACATCATGGCGAACACCATCACGGCTGATGAGATTCGGGAGCAGTTTTCGCAGGCCATGTCGGCCATGTACCAGCAGGAAGTTCCGCAGTACGGGACGCTGCTGGAGCTGGTGGCTGACGTCAACCTGGCGGTACTGGAAAATAATCCGAAGCTGCATGAACAACTGGCCAACGCCGACGAGCTGGCTCGCCTGAACGTTGAGCGCCACGGGGCGATCCGCGTGGGCACAGCGGAGGAACTGGCGACGCTACGTCGCATGTTTGCCATCATGGGGATGTATCCCGTCAGCTATTATGATCTTTCACAGGCCGGCGTGCCGGTTCATTCCACGGCGTTTCGTCCTGTCGACGATGCCGCGCTGGCGCGCAATCCGTTTCGGGTTTTTACCTCGCTGCTGCGTCTGGAGCTGATCGAAAACCGCGCTCTGCGTGAGCGAGCCGAGGCGATCCTCGCCCGGCGCAACATATTCACTCCCCGCTGTCTGGCGCTGATCGCCCGGCATGAGGCCGAAGGGGCGTTCACCCCTGCGGAAGCCCGCGAGTTCGTGCAGGAGGCGCTGGAGACCTTCCGCTGGCACCGGCATGCCACCGTCGATGAGGAGACCTACCACGCGCTGCATCGCGAGCATCGCTTGATAGCCGATGTGGTCTGCTTCCCGGGATGCCATATCAACCACCTCACGCCGCGAACGTTGGATATTGACCGCGCGCAGGCCCTGATGCCGGAGTGCGGCATTGAGCCAAAGGCCCTGATCGAAGGTCCGCCGCGCCGGGAGGTACCGATCCTCCTGCGACAGACCAGCTTCAAGGCGCTTGAGGAACCAGTAATGTTCGCCGGCGAACACCGCGGCACTCACAGCGCCCGCTTCGGCGAAATTGAGCAGCGCGGCGTGGCGCTGACGCCAAAAGGACGCGCGCTATACGACCGATTGCTGCAGGCAGCAGGGACCGGCAAAGACAATCTCAGCCACCAGCTGCATCTGCAGGAGGTATTCCGCGAATTTCCCGACAGCGAATTTCTGCTGCGTCAGCAGGGGCTGGCCTGGTTTCGCTACCGCCTGACGCCGGCTGGCGAGGCACATCGCCACGCGTTTCGCCCGGGCGACGATCCCCAGCCGCTGATCGAGCGCGGGTGGATAGTGGCCCAGCCTATCGTCTATGAGGATTTTTTACCGGTCAGCGCGGCGGGCATTTTTCAGTCCAATCTGGGTAACGAAACCCAGGCCCGCAGCCACGGGAATGCCAGCCGCGAAGCCTTTGAAGCGGCGCTGGGCTGTCCGGTGCAGGATGAATTTGAACTGTACCAGCAGGCGGAGGAGCGCAGCAAACGACGTTGCGGTCTGCTGTAAAATCAGTAACCTGCTGGCATCAGCCTTACAGGGAGCAGGTTATGCAACATCCGTCGAAACCGTTGGCGAAAACCCGGCAGGGCACGCTGGCCGGCAGCGCAGAGCAGGGGATCCATATCTGGCGCGGCATTCCGTACGCCGCGCCGCCCGTGGGGCCGCTGCGCTGGCGCGCGCCGCAGCCTCCCGCCCGCTGGCCGGGCGTGCGTCAGGCCGACGCCTTTTCCGCCGCCAGCTGGCAGGACATTGACTACTGCCGCGAACTTGGCGGCGGGGATCCCGGTCGCTTCAGCGAAGACTGTCTCTATCTCAACGTCTGGGCCCCCGCCAGCGCAGCGCAGCCGCTGCCGGTGATGGTCTGGCTGCACGGTGGCGGGTTTACCATCGGCGCCGGTAGCCTGCCGCCTTACGATGGCCTGGCGCTGGCCAGCCGCGACGTGGTGGTGGTGACGGTCAACTACCGTCTGGGCCACCTCGGCTTTTTCGCCCACCCGGCGCTGGAAGAAGAGGCGGGCGAGCGGCTGTATAACTTCGCGCTGCTCGACCAGATCGCCGCCCTGCAGTGGGTCCAGGAAAACATTCACGCCTTCGGCGGCGACGCCGCCAACGTCACGCTGTTTGGCGAATCCGCCGGGGCGCGCAGCGTGCTGTCGCTGATGGCCTCGCCGAAAGCGAAAGGGTTGTTCCATAAAGCGATTATTCAGAGCGGGTATACCTTACCCGATCTGCCGCGGGAAAAGGCGCTGGAGAAAGGCCGTCTGCTGGCGGAGCATTTCGCCTTACCACAGGCCAGCGCTGAGCAACTGCGGGCAATCCCGGCGGAGGCCTTCTGGTCGCTTTCCGCCCCGCTGAATATCGGGCCAGCGCCCATTGCAGGCGATATCGTGCTCCCGCAGCCGATGCTGGAGACCTTTTTTGCCGGGCGCCAGCATCCGATGCCGGTGATCATCGGCTCCAACAGCGATGAAGCCAGCGTGATGGCGGTGTTTGGCGTCGACATCGCCGGGCAGATCCAGAAACTGCGCCGTGAGCGCCGTCTGGGTCTGGGACTGATCAAACTCCTCTATCCCGGCGTAAAAGGCGATGAAGCGCTGGGGCGGGAAGTCTGTCGGGATATGGCGTTTACCACCCTCGGCTATGTGGTGATGCAGGCCCAGCAGCGCGTGGGCCAGCCATGCTGGCGGTACTGGTTCGATTATGTCGCGGAAGCGGAACATGACGCCTATCCGCACGGCGCCTGGCACGGCAACGAGGTGCCCTACGTGTTTGATAACCTGCGGCTCACCGACCCGGTGCGGCAGTATGCCAGTGAAGCGGATCTGGCCTTCGCCGCTCAGGTCGCTGACTACTGGGTCCAGTTTGCCCGCGTCGCCAGCGGCGAGCAGGTGCTTGCCGGCGCGGTGCGCTGGCCGGCGTGCCTGCGCGGACGGGATCGTTTGCTGCGCATTGGCCTGCATAAGCGTGCCGGGTTTAAAGTGGAGAATCGCTTTATGCGCGCCCGGCTGGCACTGTTTCGCCGGGTGATGAAGCACCACGTGACCCTCGAATAAAGGGGATGGGGGCGGCTCAGCGGGGCACGCCCCTGCTGCAGGCCGCGGGTGGCTAAGAAACGGCCCGGCGATGAGACAGGGCGCCGGGAGAGTGCTGTCCGCTTTGTTTAAGGCGGGTTTGCGTTAGATATTGCGCTCTCCCTCCGCCGGCGATGAAAAAACAGCCTGTTCTGGTAGACAGGGCTTTTTTACCGTTTTTCTGCTGGCAACAATTGGATTATTAATCGTTTTTGTCTAGAGTGGGCGGAAATTATCACGCAGCGTGATGACGCGTTGCGAATCATTTCACCCGTGCAGAAGGACGCTTTCTCAGGCATGAACCGCAGACGTTTTCTTAAATCTTCCATGGCTGTTGCCGCCGTATGCGGAACGTCAGGAGTCGCTTCCTTATTCAGTCAGGCCGCGTTTGCTGAAGACGCGGGCATTGCCGACGGGCAGACGCGTCGGTTCGATTATGCCGTGCTGCAGGCGATGGCCCACGATCTGGCGCGCCAGCCGTGGGGCGGGGCACCGCGCGATCTGCCGCCGACGCTGGCCAATCTCACCCCGCAGGCTTATAACAGCATTCAGTATGACGCTAACCACTCGCTATGGAACAATATTGAAGAACGCAAACTGGATATCCAGTTTTTCCACGTCGGGATGGGGTTCCGTCGCCGCGTGCGCATGTTCTCTTTAGACGCCGCCACCCAGCAGGCGCGCGAGATCCACTTCCGTCCGGAGCTGTTCAAGTACAATGACGCCGGGGTAGATACCCGGCAGCTGGAAGGGCAGTCCGACCTCGGCTTCGCCGGGTTCCGGGTATTTAAAGCACCTGAGCTGGCGCGCCGGGATATCGTGGCGTTTCTCGGCGCCAGCTATTTTCGCGCGGTAGACAGCACCTACCAGTATGGCCTGTCGGCCCGTGGGCTGGCGGTGGATACCTTTACCGATACCCCGGAAGAGTTCCCCGATTTCACCTCTTTCTGGTTCGAAACGGTCAAAGGGGACGCCACGGTCTTTACCGTTTACGCCCTGCTCGACAGCCCAAGCATCACTGGCGCCTACAAGTTCACCATCCACTGCCAGGATACCCAGGTCATTATGGACGTGGAGAACCATCTCTACGCCCGCAAGGATATCAAACAGCTGGGGATCGCGCCGATGACCAGCATGTTCAGCTGCGGCAACAACGAGCGTCGGATGTGCGATACCATCCACCCGCAGATCCACGACTCCGATCGGCTGTCGATGTGGCTGGGCAACGGCGAATGGGTCTGCCGGCCGCTGAACAACCCGCAGAAGCTGCAGTTCAACGCCTTCCAGGACAAGAACCCGCGCGGCTTTGGTCTGCTGCAGCTGGACCGTGATTTTTCCCACTACCAGGACGTGATGGGCTGGTATAACAAGCGTCCCAGCCTGTGGGTTGAGCCGCGTAACCAGTGGGGCAAAGGGGCGGTCAGCCTGATGGAGATCCCGACCACCGGTGAAACGCTGGATAATATCGTCTGCTTCTGGCAGCCGGAAAAGGCAGTGAAGGCGGGCGACGAACTCGACTTCAGCTACCGTCTCTACTGGAGCGCACAGCCGCCGGTCAGCACACCGCTGGCGCGTGTGCTCGCCACCCGCACCGGGATGGGGGGCTTCCCAGAGGGATGGGCGCCGGGCGAACACTACCCGGACAAGTGGGCGCGTCGTTTTGCCATCGACTTTGTTGGCGGCGATCTGAAAGCGGCCGCGCCGCGCGGTATTGAACCGGTGATCACCCTCTCCAGCGGCGAAGCGAAGCAGATTGAAATCCTCTACGTCGAGCCGTTCGATGGCTACCGGATCCTCTTCGACTGGTATCCGACTTCCAACTCGACCGACCCGGTGGAGATGCGTCTGTTCCTGCGCTGTCAGGGAGAAGCCATCAGCGAAACCTGGCTCTATCAGTACTTCCCGCCGGCGCCGGATAAACGTAACTACATTGACGACCGGATCATGAAATAACCCCGTGACAGCCGTGGCCCCAGGCACCCCCTGCGGGCCCGTAGAGAGCCCCATGACCACAGACATTCCAGCAGTACCGGAGTCGATCCCGGTGACCGAGGCGCTGACGCTTATCGCCATTGATGAACGCTATGTCAGCGACCTGCACCAGCTGGTGGTGAAAAACCAGCGCTGGCTACAGCAGTCGCTCAGCTGGGCCGGCGAGGTGCGCAGCGAAGAGGAGACCCGCCGCCATGTGCAGGGTAACGTGATGCTGCATCAGCGGGATTACGCCAAAATGTTTTTGCTGTTTCTCGAAAAGCGGCCGATTGGCGTTCTGTCGTTTAACCAGATCGAGCCGCAGAATAAGACGGCCTATATTGGCTACTGGATCGATGAGGATCACCAGGGGCAGGGGTATCTGTCCCGTTCCCTGCAGGCCTTTATCCACCACTATGCCCGCAGCGGGCTGGTGCGCCGGTTTGTGATCAAATGTCGGGTGGCGAATACCCGCAGCAACCAGGTGGCGTTGCGTAACGGGTTTGTTCTGGAAGGCTGTCTCCGACAGGCCGAGTATCTGAACGGCAGCTATGACGATCAGAATATCTACGCCCGTATTATTGACCGCGACGAGGCGCTACAGGGCGCCTAACAGCGGCGTTCGGGTGATCTGCTGTTGGCCGCCGAGGGTCTTCGGGCCGCGCAGGTGAATGGCTTCTCCTTCCCGTGCGGCGATTTGCACCTCGTCCCCAAGAGTGACCTGGTGCTCAACGATCACATCGCCGACGATGACAGCCCGCCCCTGGATCAGCACGTCATCATCAAGCAGAATCGGTCCACCGCGCAGCTGCGCCTCGCCGCCCACCATCGCCCGATGCTTTAGCAGACAGTTGCCTTCAATCACCGCATTCTCCGCGACCTGCGAGCTGTAGCGCACGGTGGGAATGGCGTCCTCACCGCGTCCCGCGATCAGACGGGCATGTCCGTAAATCCGCGCGTTATCGCACACCCAGACGTCGTTCTCCTCGTTTCCCTCGAGCCTGGCATGGTCAAAGACTTCCGCCCGATGTTCGACAAAAGCGTGTTCGACGAAGGCCTCGCCATAGATCTGCGCCTGGTGGAGAATGCGCGACGCGCTGACGGTGGCTCGCTGATAAATCTGCAGCACTTTGTCGCGATCGGCGGTCAGCCCACGGGCGGCAATGACTTGACAGTGGGGCAGAAGACGAGCCTCATCGGCGAGGCGACAGTAGCCGCGCACCAAACTCTGGCTAATCGTGACGTTGTCACCAATCTGCGCGTGATGGCTGACCTGCGAGGCGTGAATGGATGCCCGTCCGCTGATGATAGCCCCATGGCTGACCACGCAGGGGCCATTGAGTCGGGCATCGTCGAGGATGCGCGCCCCGGCGAAGACCACGCTATTGGCATCGTAGATCCAGCATTCTCCCTGCTGGCTGAGGGCGCTTTCTTCATCCACCCAGCCGCCTTCGCTGCCCGCTTTGACGTCAGCGAAATCGATAAGCGCCACGATCTGGCGCAGGGTGACGCACTGTTTGCCATCCTCTTCCTGGTAACAATACTGCCGGGTCTGTTCGCTGAGACGGTATTTACGCATTCCCGATCCTCATTACTTATGGTTAACATAAACATAGCAAAGATCGCCGTAGCGCGTGGTATAAGGTTCCTTTAGAATGCAACTTCAAATTTAATTGATAACATCAATAAAATGAACAAAACGTATAGGTCGCAGCAGGTGCTTAACCTGCCGGCGGGATATTTTGGCATGGTGCTTGGCACCATCGGGATGGGCTTTGCCTGGCGTTACGCCAGCACCCTCTGGCCGGTCAGCCGCAGTATTGGTGATGGGCTGGTGACGCTGGCGATAGCGATATGGGTCTTGCTCAGTATGGCGTTTATCAGCCGGGCGATCCGCTTTCCGGCGAGTGTGCTGCAGGAGATGCGACATCCGGTCAGCAGCAGCTTCGTCAGCCTGTTTCCCGCCACCACGTTGCTGGTATCGATTGGTCTGGCGCCCTGGTGCCGACCGCTGGCCATCGGGCTGTTTGTGCCGGGCGTGGCGCTGCAGCTGGCCTATGCCGCCTGGCAAAGCGGCGGCCTGTGGCGGGGAAACCATCCTCGCGAGGCCACTACGCCGGGGCTGTATCTGCCCACGGTGGCGAATAATTTTATCAGCGCGATGGCCTGCGGCGCGCTGGGGTTTACCGACGCCGGACTGGTGTTCCTTGGCGCCGGGGTCTTCTCCTGGCTGAGCCTCGAGCCGGCTATCCTCCATCGTCTGCGCAGCGCAGGCGAACTGCCGACCGCGCTGCGCACGTCGCTGGGGATCCAGCTGGCGCCTGCGCTGGTGGCCTGCAGCGCCTGGCTCAGCGTTAACGGCGGTGAGGCCGATACCTTCGCTAAGCTGCTGTTCGGCTACGGTCTGTTGCAGCTGCTGTTTATGCTGCGTCTGATGCCCTGGTATCTTCGCCAGCCGTTCAATGCTTCTTTCTGGAGCTTCTCGTTCGGTATCTCCGCCCTGGCCACCACCGGCCTGCATCTGGGCCAGGCGAAGGCGGACGGCTTTTTTCATCATCTGGCGCTGCCGCTCTTTATTTTTAGCAATCTGGTCATCGGCCTGCTGCTGCTGCGCACAGGGCTGCTGTTGGTCAGCGGGAAACTGTTGCTACAGGTCGACCGGGAAACACTCCTGAATAAGAAGGAAGGATCATGACAACGCGAGACGCGGATTATTTTAGTGAAAAATATGGCCTGACCCGCACCCACTCTGAGGTGCTGCATGCCGCGACGATTGTGCCGCCGGGAAGGGCGCTGGATCTGGGCTGCGGCAACGGACGTAACAGTCTTTATCTGGCGGCGAATGGCTTCACGGTGACGGCGTGGGATAAAAATGCGATGAGCATCAACAATCTGGAGACTATTCGCGCCGCCGAAGGGCTGGATAATCTGCAGACCGCGGTGAAAGACCTCAACAGCCTGGCCTTTGACGGCGAGTATGATCTGATCCTCTCCACCGTAGTGATGATGTTCCTCGAGCCTGACACCATCCCTGGACTCATCGGCAATATGCAGCGCTGCACCGCCGCCGGGGGCTATAACCTGATTGTCGCGGCGATGGACACCGAGGACTATCCCTGCACCGTCGGCTTCCCGTTTGCTTTTAAACCCGATGAACTTCGGGAGTACTACCGGGACTGGGAATTACTGAAATATAATGAGGACGTCGGTGAGCTGCATCGGACCGACGCCAGCGGCAACCGGATCAAATTGCGCTTCGCCACGCTGCTGGCGCGCAAGCCCGCATAATCCTCAGCGGCGCGTGTAATTACTGAGATTGACCGCGCCGCCTCTCAGGAATACACCTCGGATCAAGAAGCGCGAAAATCCTCGCTGAAAAGAAAGGTTAAAGCCGACCTGTTAACGTTTTAAGTAATTATTTAATAACGTAATGTTGATCCCATCAATATTTGTATATCTTCCTTGACGAAGCCCTCATTTTGTCACAAAACTAGTGGGTCTTATCTGCTATAACGTCTGCCGAAAAAACTGCATTTACAGGGATCTCTTTATGCGTACTCGCGTGTTATTTAAAGTCGCCGCTCTGGCGGGGATGTTAGCGTTGACGGGCTGTGCGTCCAAACTGGCGCAACCGAATCAGTATTCGGGCTTTTTAAAAGACTATTCCAACCTGAAAGAAGCCACCACTGCCTCCGGTAAGTCGGAGCTGCGTTGGATCGATCCAAACTACAATCCGGCCAACTACGATAATGTCGTCTACCATCCGGTAACGTACTATCCGGTACCGAAGCCGACGACCCAGGTGGGTGAAAAGGCGCTGCAGGATATTTTGAATTACACCAACAAGCAGCTCAAACAGGCCATTTCCGAGCGTAAACCGCTGGCAACCACTGCCGGCAAGCGTAGCCTTATTTTCCGCGGGGCGATCACCGGAGTGGACTCCAGCAAAGAAGGGCTGCAGTTCTATGAAGTGGTTCCGGTAGCGATGATTGTTGCCGGTACTCAAGCCGCCACCGGCCATCGTACGATGGACACCGACCTCTATTTTGAAGCCGAACTGATTGACGCCAGCACCAACAAGCCAGTGATCAAAGTGGTTCGTAAAGGTGAGGGCAAAACCCTGGCCAATGAAAACACGCCGCTGACTATCGAAACCATGAAGCAGGTGATCGATGATATGGCGGTAGACGCCGTCAAATTCGACCCTTCCCAGCGGTAATCTCGTCAGCGCCGTCTGCCGACGGCGCTGATTTATCTTCCGCCGTTTCAGGCCAGTTTTCGGCGCAGCAGCAGCTGTTCCGGTTTGGCAAACATCACCAGATTACCCAACAGGATCAGCGCCAGTCCGATAACGGCGTTGCTGTGCCATACATACCCTTCATAGACGGTGGAGATGGACAGGGCGACCAGCGGAAACAGCAGCGTACTGTAGGCGGCTTTGCTGGCGCCGATGCGCCCTACAAGGGTGAAATAGGCGCCGAAGGCGACAACTGAGCCGAACAGCGCCAGGTAAAGCAGGGCGCCAAGATAGCTGACGGTCCACTCCGGCATGAAATTATCCCCGCGGAGCAGAGCGATAGCCCCCATCACCAGCGTGCCGTACAGCATCGCCCAGCTGTTGGTGGTCAGCGTCTCCAGCCCCCGCCGCTGGTGACGAATACTGAACATATTGCCCAGCGAAAAGCCATAGGTGCCCAGCGCGCTCAGACCGATCCCCCACAGTAGCGTTGCGTTTAGCCCGTTGGCCAGCAGGTCATCCCAGAACAGGGTGACGATACCGGCCAGACCGAGCGCGGCGGCAGCCCAGAAGCGTCCCGGCGGCTGCTGGCGGAAGAAAAGAAAGCTGTTGATGGCGTTAAACAGTACCGCCATGGAAAAGATCACCGATTCCAGACCGGTGTTGATCCAGGCGGCGGCGGTATAAAAGCACCAGAAATTGAAGCAGAAGACGCAGCAGCCCTGCAGCAGGCAGCAGAGATGGTCCTTCGCGCCCAGCGGCCGCAGACGTCGTGTGACGAGCAGAATCGCCAGCATTGTGACGCTGGCCACGGCGAAACGCCAGAATATCGATACCGGCGCCGCCACCGGCCCCTGCTGTAAAAAAATAGCAATCCACGTCGTCCCCCAGATAACGACAACGAGTGCATAAAGTAATGCGTTCACCCTGGTTCTCCTCTGCTTGTTGAACGGAGGAGTATGCCGCCTGCCGCAACCTGCGGCTTTCATCCGCTTGTTGTCGGCTTGCAAATTCTTGCGCTTATTTGTCTTTTGCCGGCGGTGAGGACTGGAAACCGCATCGCAGTCTCCCTAGACTAGAGTTTTCTTGACAGAACAGATGTGTGAAGGCGATGGGTTACGGGACGTTTGAAACATTACGGCGACAGAATGCGGTGCTGAAGGGCACCGTGGAGCTGAATTCCGGTATTCAACTGGCCGCGTGGTATAACAACTGCGATACCGTGACGGTGCGCAGCGATCATCATACCTTAAGCCTGTACATCGCCGATGGTTATGAAAGCTATCAAAAGACGCCGCACGGCTGGAAGAATGGCGGCGGCCCGGATCGCTTTTGCCTGATGCCGAAAGGCGATGAAAGCGTCTGGGATATCCGCGGCGATCTGTCGTTTGTCCATCTCTATTGTACCGATGCGCATCTGCGCCGCGTTGGGGAGGAAGTGTGGGATCGCAGCCCGGCAAACTTCACTTTGCAGGAAAAAACCTTCGCCAGCGATGACAAAATCACCAGCGTGTATCGTCAGTTTTTGCTGGCTAATGACTGGCGACAGCCGGCGAACCAGCTGACCCTTAGCGCCGCCAGCAGTTTGTTGCTCACCCATCTGATCCAGCACTATTCCACAGTGCAGTGGCGCTTGCCCTCGGTCACCGGAGGACTGGCGCCAGGGGTGAAGCGTCACGTGCTGGCCTGGATCGACGCTCATCTCGATCAGCCGTTGACCCTGGCCGATCTGGCGCAGCAGGCGGGACTGAGTGAATTTCATTTTGCCCGTATGTTCCGCCAGTCGCTGAATATGGCTCCGCATCAATATGTGATGCAGCAGCGAATGGCGAAGGCGCAAAACCTGATCTGCCACAGCGCGCTGCCGCTCACCGAGATCGCTCTGGCCTGCGGTTTCAGCTCCGCCAGCCATTTCAGCCATCGGGTCAAAGCCGCCACCGGCCTGACGCCCTCCCAGCTACGAGCGGCGCAGCGCGGATAACACGCCGTAGCTCACTCCGCCGAGCACCACGCCCCAGAACGCCGAACCAATTCCCGCCAGCGTCACCCCGCTGGCGGTGATCAGAAAGATCAGCACCGCCGCATCGCGCTCACTGGCCTGGTGTACCGCCTGAAACAGGCTACCGCCGATGGTGCCGAGCAGCGCCAGGCCGGCCAGCATCTGGATCCATGCTGTCGGCAGGGCCGACATCAGCGCAGTGATCGATCCCCC
This sequence comes from Klebsiella sp. PCX, assembly GCF_021869705.1. NCBI lineage: Bacteria > Pseudomonadati > Pseudomonadota > Gammaproteobacteria > Enterobacterales > Enterobacteriaceae > Klebsiella > Klebsiella sp. PCX. The sequence goes on along the minus strand of NZ_CP091527.1, from coordinate 2,784,843 downwards.
GAACAGACCGGCCAGAAGATAAAAACCGCCGGCGGCCATGGCCGCCAGCCAGCGCTGCTGGGGATCCGGGTGCGCTTCCGGGCTCTGGCAGATGGCGGCAGTGATCGCCGCAATACAGATGGAGTAGACCCCAAACGGCGCCAGCAGCAGCGCCAGCCCCCCGCAGACAACGATCAGCGCGGAGACCGGTACGACATAGCCTGCTGCCTGCAGGGTAGCGAACCCGGGCGCGTTCTGTGAAGCCATGGTGACGAGGAAGAACGGCAGGCCGACGCTGAGAAGCAGCGCCGGGGTAAACTGCGGGGCGATCCATTCCGGTGCGACAAACGCCAGCGGCACAGCGGCGCTGGCCACTTCCCCGGAGACCGCGGCTATCAGCGCCCCCGCAGCCAGCGCGGCCACCACGGCGAAGCGGGGCCACAGCGCCTTACACAGAAGCCAGGCGGCGAGCATGCCGCCGCACAGCAGCAGATGATCCTGTAAGCCGGCGAAGGCTTGCAAACCGAAACGCAGCAGAATGCCGGCCAGCATTGCGGCGGCCAGCGAATGGGGAATGATTTTCATCAGCCAGGCAAACAGGCCTGTGACGCCGCAGAGGACGATCAGCGCATTGGCGAAGATAAATACCCCCACCGCCTCGGGTAGGGTCACCCCCTGCAGGCCGCTGACCAGCAGGGCGGCGCCCGGCGTTGACCAGGCGGTGAGCACCGGCACTTTTCGCCAGCCGCTCAACGCGAGGGTGCTGACGCCCATGGCGAGGCCCAGGGCCGTCATCCAGCCGGCGATCTGCCCGGGCGTGGCGCCGGCGGCCGCGGCGGCCTGCCAGATGATGGCGGCAGAACTGGCGTAGCCCACCAGCACGGCGACGAAGCCGGCGAACAGGGTGGGAAGCGGAACGGTAAACGAGCGCATAGTTTTCTCTTGTGCGTTATAACGTCCGTTTACTCTATCATTGTACGTTATAGCGCACAAGCTATCCGCGGCGTGAGGGTAGCGCCACCGAGGCGCTCGTCGCAAACGGCCCGCGATGCCGCTAATCGCCCTGTAGAATGAGGCAAATGGGGGTATACTCTGGGCTGAAAAATCAGGAGGTAGGATGAATATTGCGCAACATCTGGCGGCCACCCTCAAACATCTGCGTCAGCAGCGCGGCTGGAGCCTGTCGCGTCTGGCGGAAGAGACCGGGGTGTCGAAAGCCATGCTCGGGCAGATAGAGCGGAATGAATCGAGTCCGACGGTAGCGACGCTGTGGAAGATTGCCACCGGGCTGAACGTGCCGTTTTCGGCATTTATCGTTCCGGATGACAGCGTGGCGCCCTCCGCGTTTGACCCGCAGCAGCAGGCGATGGTGGTAACCCCGGTCTTTCCGTGGGACCCGGAGCTGCGCTTTGATCATTTCTCGATAACCCTCGCTCCCGGGGCGCTGAGTGAATCGACGCCGCATGAACAAGGGGTGATTGAGCATGTGGTGGTGATTAGCGGTACTCTGGAGCTCTGCTTACAGGGGGAATGGCACTCGCTGCAGGCGGGTGAGGGTCGGCGCTTTGCCGGCGATGCGGCGCATGCCTATCGGAACAGCGGCGTCCTGGCGGCTCATTTCCATTCGCTTATCCATTATCCAAAAGAAAAAACCGCGGGCGAACCCGCGGCCAGACAAGATGACTGATGATAACCACTCACAACGTGACGAGGAAAATCCGGAATACGTAATGACAGTACTCTGTACGGTGATTTGAAGGAAATATCTTTTCCTTCAATACTTTGCTGAAAACTGAAAATTCGTCGTCCCATGACGGCGGAAAAGGTTTTCGTCTGCGCCCGGTTCTGACTACAATAGCCGCCATTTCGACCCCCTTATACTGGATAACAACACGCGTATGCGCCTGCACAATCATCGTCTTGAACTTCTTAGTCCTGCCCGCGACGCCGGTATCGCTCGCGAAGCGATCCTTCACGGCGCTGACGCCGTTTATATCGGTGGACCTGGCTTTGGCGCCCGCCACAACGCCAGCAACAGCCTGAGTGACATCGCCGGGCTGGTGCCTTTCGCCCATCGCTTTGGCGCCAAGGTCTTTGTGACGCTGAACACCATTCTGCATGACGATGAGCTGGAGCCGGCGCAGCGGCTGATCACGGATCTCTATGACGCGGGCGTCGATGCGCTGATTGTTCAGGATATGGGGATCATGGAGCTGGATCTGCCGCCAATCGAGCTGCACGCCAGCACCCAGTGCGATATCCGTAGCGTGGAGAAAGCAAAGTTTCTCTCAGACGCCGGCTTCAGCCAGATCGTGCTGGCGCGCGAGCTGAACCTCAGTCAAATCAAAGCCATCTACGATAATACTGACGCCACCATTGAATTCTTTATCCATGGCGCACTGTGCGTGGCCTATTCCGGCCAGTGCTACATTTCCCACGCCCAGACCGGACGCAGCGCCAACCGCGGCGACTGCTCGCAGGCCTGTCGCCTGCCGTATACCCTGAAGGACGATCAGGGGCGCGTGGTGGCCTATGAAAAGCATCTCCTGTCGATGAAAGACAACGACCAGACCGCCAACCTGGCGGCGCTGATCGACGCCGGGGTACGCTCCTTCAAAATTGAAGGCCGTTACAAAGACATGAGCTACGTGAAAAACATCACCGCTCACTACCGCCAGATGCTGGACGCCATAATCGAAGACCGCGGCGACCTCGCGCGCGCTTCAGCCGGCCGCACTGAGCATTTCTTTATCCCGTCCACCGATAAAACCTTCCACCGCGGCAGCACCGACTACTTCGTTAATGCCCGTAAAGGCGATATCGGCGCCTTTGATTCGCCAAAATTTATCGGACTGCCGGTGGGCGAAGTGCTGAAGGTGGGTAAAGACCATCTCGACGTCGAGGTTAGCGAACCGTTAACCAACGGCGACGGCCTTAACGTGATGATTAAGCGCGAAGTGGTGGGTTTCCGCGCCAATACCGTGGAAAAAACTGGCGAAAATCGCTATCGAGTGTGGCCGAACGAGATGCCTGCGGATCTGCATAAAGTGCGTCCGCATCAGGCGCTTAACCGCAACCTCGACCACAACTGGCAGCAGGCGCTGCTGAAGACCTCCAGCGAACGCCGCATCGCCGTAGACGTCACCCTAAGCGGCTGGCAGGAGCAGCTGGTTCTCACCATGACCTGTGAAGATGGCGTCAGCGTGACCCATACCCTTGACGGGGTGTTTGCCGAAGCTAACCAGGCAGAGAAAGCGCTAACCAACCTGCGTGACGGTGTCACAAAACTGGGGCAAACCATTTATTATGCGCGCGATGTGCAGGTCAACCTGCCGCCGCTGTTTGTTCCCAACAGCCTGCTCAACCAGCTGCGTCGTGAAACCGCCGAAATGCTGGATGACGCGCGTCTCAACGCCTGGCAGCGCGGTACCCGCAAGCCGGTCTCCGTGCCGCCCCCGGTTTACCCGGAGACCCATCTCTCCTTCCTCGCCAACGTCTATAACCATAAGGCGCGGGCGTTCTACCAGCGCTATGGCGTGCAGCTGATTGATGCCGCCTATGAAGCGCACGAAGAGAAGGGCGATGTGCCGGTGATGATCACCAAACACTGCCTGCGCTTTGCCTTCAATCTCTGTCCGAAACAGGCGAAAGGCTCCATCAAGAGCTGGAAAGCCACGCCGATGCAGCTGATCCATGGCGATGAAGTGTTGACCCTGAAGTTTGACTGCCGTCCGTGCGAAATGCACGTGGTCGGCAAGATCAAAAACCATATCCTCAAAATGCCGCATCCGGGGAGCATCGTGGCCTCCGTTAGCCCTGACGAGCTGATGAAGACCCTGCCGAAGCGCAAAGGGGCCTGATCTGCGGCGACGCTACTGGCTGTGTGATGCCCGCGGTTTGCGGGCGTCCTGCCAGCGGTGATGCTCGCGCAGGTCGGCGGCGTTCTCTTCGCACCGGCTGCGAAGCTCATCGCTATCCGCCTCATGCAGCAGCTGCTGTTCGAGACCCTGTACCGGAAAGTAATCGTGCCCCTGACGGTGGGCCAGCAGATGCCCGGAAAATAGCGCGCACAACAACAGCAGGGCACTCGTGCTTCTTCTCAACATACCTTTTCTCTGCGAATCAATGGCGTGGGCTTACTATGCCAGGGGCTGTGCAGGTTTTTTTCCCGGTTTATCAAAGAAGGGCAAGGGTTTGTCAATGTCTGCTGAAAGAGGGTGAAAAAAGCCTGGCGTAGAAGGCCAGGCCTGAGGGATTACGCTTTTGGCGGCAGTGGTTTCCCGCTGTGCTCGCCGCCTTTTGGCGGCTGCTTACCACCATGCTGCGGTTGTTTGCCGTCTCGTTGCGGCTGCTTGCCATCATGCTGCGGCTGCTTGCCGTTGTGTTGCACTTGCTTACCGTCGTGTTGGCCCTTTTTCGCCGGCAATTTACCCTGATGGTGCGCGCCTTTTTCTGGCGGCGGCGGGTTGTCGGCAGCGAAAGCCCATGACGATATTCCCAGCGTCAACGCGGCGGAGAGTAAAGCTAACTTCTTCATAGCAATATCCTTTATTCTGATGTGTCCGCGTATTTCAGCAGGTAAAAGTGAAGACAAGATGGAGAAGTCCAGATCCGGAATACTCTGCATCCCGGTTCAAACTTTAAGACCTGCGGCGGTCATCAGCAGGCGAAATAGCAGGCTGATGGCGGCCAGCGTCAGCACGCTGCCTCCCCACAGCGCGATCAGCCACAGCAGACGTTTGGACCAGACGGTTTTCATCAATGATAACCCTCCCCTGGCTGGACTTTGCCGCGGAACACGTAATAGCTCCAGCAGGTATAGCCAAGAATAACCGGAATAATCAGCAGCGCGCCCACCAGCATAAAGCCCTGGCTTTGCGGCGGGGCGGCGGCCTGCCACAGGGTGATCGATGGCGGAATAATATGCGGCCAGATGCTGATCCCCAGGCCGCTAAAGCCGAGAAACACCAGGCCCAGCGTTAGGGTGAAAGGCGAGACATGGCGGTCGTGCAGAGGCAGTGTGCGCCACAGCCAGGCGCTAATCAGGAGCACCAGCAGCGGCACCGGCAGCAGGAAATAGAGATTCGGCAGGCTGAACCAGCGGGCGGCGATCGCCGGGTGCGCCAGCGGCGTCCACAGGCTGATGACGGCAAACACCGCCAGCAGGGCAACCAGCAACTGTCGCGACGTGCTGCGCATCCGCTGCTGCAGCGCGCCTTCGCTCTTCATCACCAGCCAGGTGGCGCCGAGCAGCGCATAGGCCACGCACAGCCCGAGTCCGCAAAACAGGCTGAACGGGGTCAGCCAGTCAAACATGCCGCCGCTGAAGGCGCGACCGCTGACGGTAAAACCATTAATCACCGCTCCGACCACCACGCCCTGGCTGAAGGTCGCCAGCAGGGAACCGCCAAAGAAGGCGCGGTCCCAGAATGGCCGGTGCGACGGCGTGGCCTGGAAACGAAATTCAAAGGCCACGCCGCGAAAGATCAGGCCGATCAGCATCAGGGTCAGGGGGATCGACAGGGCGTCGATAATCACCGCGTAGGCGAGGGGAAAGGCGCCAAACAGACCGGCGCCGCCCAGCACCAGCCAGGTCTCATTGCCATCCCATACCGGGGCGACGCTGTTCACCATCACGTCGCGCTCTGTGCTGCCCCGGACCGTGCCGAACAGCATGCCAATGCCCAGATCAAAGCCGTCCATGACGATGTACATCAGCGTGGCAAAGACGATAATCACGAACCAGATCACCGATAATTCGATACCCATTAGCGAGACTCCTTCTGCAGATAACCTTCAGTAGCGGCGGACAGCGGGCGGGCTGGCGTACCGGTTGTCGCGGGTTGCACCTCCTGCGGCCCCTTGCGGATCAGGCGCAGCATGTAGCTGTAGCCGACCCCGAAGACGGCGCTGTAAACCACAATAAAGGTCAACAAACTGACCGACATATGCAGATCGCCGTGGGCGGAAACAGCCTCGGCGGTGCGCTGAACGCCATACACTACCCATGGCTGGCGGCCCACTTCGGTGGTCACCCAGCCGGCGAGAATGGCAATCAGTCCTGAGGGGCCCATCCACAGGGCGAAGCGCAGAAACGGCCGCGAGTGGTACAGCCGGTCGCCACGGCGCAGCCACAGGGCCAGCACCCCGAGCAGCAGCATCAGCATACCCAGACCGGCCATCAGGCGAAATGACCAGAACACCACGGTGGAGTTTGGGCGATCCTCAGGGGTGAACTCCTTCAGCGCCGGCACCTGTTTATCCAGGCTATGGGTGAGGATCAGGCTGCCCAGCGCCGGGATCTCAAGCCCGTAGCGGGTGCGCTCCTGCTCCATATCTGGCCAGCCAAACAGCAATAATGGCGTCGGCTCGCCTGGCGGGTTTTCCCAGTGTCCCTCAATGGCGGCGATTTTTGCCGGCTGGTGTTTCAGGGTGTTCAGGCCATGCATATCGCCGATCAGCGCCTGGACCGGCGCGACCAGCAGCGTCATCCATAGCGCCATGGAGAACATCTTGCGGATCGCTGGCGACTGATTGCCGCGCAGCAGATGCCAGGCCGCCGAGGCGCCGACGAACAGCGCGCTGCTGAGAAATGCCGCCACCGTCATGTGCAGTAAGCGGTAGGGGAACGACGGGTTAAATATCACCGCCAGCCAGTCGACGGGCACCACCTGGCCATCGACGATTTCAAATCCCTGGGGAGTCTGCATCCAGCTGTTGGAGGCGAGGATCCAGAAGGTTGAGATGATGGTCCCCAGGGCTACCATGCAGGTGGCGAAAAAGTGCAGCCCCGGCCCCACGCGGTTCCAGCCGAAGAGCATGACCCCGAGAAAACCGGCTTCGAGAAAGAACGCCGTCAGGACTTCATAGGTCAGCAGGGGGCCGGTGATGCTGCCCGCGAACTGCGAGAAACCGCTCCAGTTAGTGCCGAACTGATAGGCCATCACCAGCCCGGATACCACTCCCATACCGAAGTTGACGGCGAAGATCTTCGACCAGAAATGGTACAGCGAGCGCCAGGTGGGATTTTTGCTTTTCAGCCACAGGCCTTCGAGAACCGCCAGGTAGCTCGCCAGGCCAATGGTGATGGCGGGAAAGATAATATGAAACGAGACCGTAAAGGCGAATTGAATTCGCGCCAGATGGAATGCATCAAGACCGAACATGCAGGACTCCACAACAAAATTGATTCAGCGCAATTTTAGGCAGGGCGGTGGCAAGGGGGCAGAGGCAGTCGGGCCATTTTTTAGCATAACAGTTAGCGGCTGTTATGATCTTTTTGCCTGTCTCCGGGACATTCAGCGCAGTACTGCCCCTCGGGGGAGTCGCGCCGTTTTTTCAACCCTAAAAGCACAACCAAATTATTGGCCATGGGGAAATATGGATTATATATATCCTTTAATTATCGCAGGCTTACGAATTGGCTTAGACCTGAACTGAGGCGGGTATGGCCATTCAGGTTTTTTGGGCAATATCCTCAGAGCACGACAGTCAAAGCATTTCTTGTCGGTACTTTATTCATAAAAGTTTATGCCTCAACTCATTTATTAGTATTAGGAACAGTAAAAAAGATGAGGCAGTTAATTGTGAATTAAATAATTTTAAATTGTCGTCTTTTACCGCGCTTTGTATTTTATTCTCAGGATATCAATACAAAGGAATGTACATGTCAGAAAAAGGATTACATAGTTTATGTATTACGCTCGGTATCATGCTCATTTTTTGGTTGGGCATAATTACGTTGTTTTGGGCAATTTTCGCGTAACTCCGGCCTGGGGGCTTTCTGAGCGATAGGGTTGCGCTGTTTTACATAACAGTTTCTTAAAACTGTTAATTTATAACAACTGATATATGATAAAAGGAGTTTGCAGCAAGGAAAGGGTAACAATGAAAAAGTATCAACAGCTGGCGCAGCAGTTGACCGACCAGATCGCGCTGGGCGTCTGGTTACCGGGCGATCGGCTCCCCTCGCTGCGCGAGCAGGTGATCAGCAGCGGCATGAGCTTTATGACCGTCAGCCATGCCTATCAGCTACTGGAAAGCCAGGGGCGCATCGTCGCCCGACCACAGTCAGGGTATTACGTTGCCCCCCAGCCGGTGAAGCTTCGTCAGCCGGCGCCGCCTGCCCAGGTGACCCGCGATGAAGCGGTTGATATCAATACCTACATCTTTGAGGTGCTTCAGGCCAGCCGCCAGGCGTCAATGCTGCCCTTTGCCTCGGCCTTCCCGGATCCGCGCCTCTTTCCGCTCCAGCAGCTTAACCGTTCGCTGGCGCAGGTGAGTAAAACTGCCACCGCCATGAGCGTGATTGAGAACCTGCCGCCGGGCAACGCGGAGCTACGGCACGCCATTGCCCGGCGCTATGCTCTGCAGGGGATGAACGTCTCGCCCGACGAGATCGTCATTACCGCCGGAGCGCTGGAGGCGTTAAACCTTAGCCTGCAGGCGGTGACCGAGCCGGGGGACTGGGTGGTGGTGGAAAATCCCTGTTTTTACGGGGCCCTGCAGGCGCTGGAGCGGCTGCGCCTGAAGGCGCTGTCGGTGGCCACCGACGTCAAGGAGGGCATTGACCTGACGGCGCTGGAGGCGGCCCTGCAAAACTATCCGGTCAAGGCCTGCTGGCTGATGACCAACGGTCAGAACCCGCTCGGCTTCACCCTCCGCGCCGAAAAAAAAGCGGCGCTGGTGGCATTGTTGGCGCGCTATAACGTGATGCTGATTGAAGATGATGTTTACAGTGAGCTCTATTTTGGCCGCGAGAAGCCGTTGCCGGCGAAGTTCTGGGATCAACAGGATATGACGCTGCACTGCAGTTCTTTTTCAAAATGTCTGGTGCCCGGCTTTCGTATCGGCTGGGTGGCGGCAGGGAAACAGGCGCGGCGGATCCAGCAGCTGCAGCTGATGAGTACGCTCTCCACCAGCTCGCCGATGCAATTAGCCCTGGTGGATTACCTGTCGACCAAACGCTACGACGCCCATCTGCGCCGTCTCCGTCGCCAGCTGGCGGAACGTAAACAGCAGGCCTGGCAGGCGCTGCTGCGCCATCTGCCGCCGGAGGTCATTATTCATCACAGCGACAGCGGCTATTTTCTGTGGATCGAACTACCGGAAGGGGCGGATGCCAGCGTGCTGAGCGCCCGGGCGCTGGCGTCGCACATCAGCATCGCTCCGGGAAAAATGTTTTCCACCTCTGCCAGCTGGACCTCGTTTTTTCGTTTCAATACCGCCTGGGGCTGGGGAGAACGCGAAGAGCAAGGGGTGAAGCGGCTGGGTGAACTAATTCGTGAGCAGCTTTCCTGATCGCTTTGGCTATTTTTCGCCGCGATAACCAATCGCTATAAATAAACGAAGAGTTTTTTTTATCGAGGCCGGTCATTATTTTACCGGCGCTCACCATAGGAAATATGCATACCCCTCCTTTTTCTCTAACTCGTTGTCTATAATCCATAAAGTCATTCTTGTGTTGGCGATTTTTGCGTAATGCGTCCCGGGTCACAACCTGAATAAATTCCCTCGAGGGCGTTAATCCGCTGACTACCCTTATTTCAGGAGATATTTTTACGGCACGGCTGCCGCTAATTCCCTTGTGACAGGAGTAACACCTGATGAGCAAAAAATTGGCCCGTTGCAGCCTTTATGTGCTGGGGATGGCCTGCCTGACCGTACAGGCGGCTGAGCCACTCACCTCGCTGGATAAACCGGAAGGGCGCCTGGATATTATCGCCTGGCCGGGGTATATCGAACGCGGTCAGACCGACAAGCAGTACGACTGGGTCAGCCAGTTTGAAAAGGAGACCGGCTGTCAGGTCAATGTGAAAACCGCCGCCACCTCCGACGAAATGGTCAGCCTGATGGCTAAGGGGGGCTACGATCTGGTGACCGCCTCGGGCGATGCTTCGCTGCGTCTGATCATGGGTAAACGCGTTCAGCCGATTAACACAGCGCTGATTGCCGGGTGGCGCACTCTTGACCCGCGCATTGCGCAAGGGGCATGGTTTAACGTCGGGGGCAAAGTCTACGGCACGCCGTATCAGTGGGGACCGAACCTGCTGATGTACAACACCCGCGTATTCCCGACGCCGCCGGACAGCTGGAGCGTGGTCTTCGTGAAGCAGGATCTTCCGGATGGCAAAACCAATCAGGGGCGAGTGCAGGCCTATGATGGCCCGATCTATATCGCCGACGCCGCGTTGTTTGTCAAAGCCACCCAACCACAGCTCGGGATCGATGACCCCTATCAGCTGACCGAAACCCAGTACAACGCGGTGCTGAAAGTGCTGCGTGACCAGCAACCGCTGATTCACCGCTACTGGCATGACGCCACCGTGCAGATGAACGACTTCAAAAACGAAGGGGTGGCCGCCTCCAGCTCGTGGCCCTATCAGGCCAACGGCCTGAAGGCGGAAGGCCAGCCTGTCGCCACCGTATTTCCGAAGGAGGGGGTGACCGGCTGGGCGGATACCACCATGCTGCACAGCGAGGCGAAGCACCCGGTCTGCGCCTATAAATGGATGAACTGGTCGCTCACGCCGAAGGTGCAGGGCGATGTGGCGGCCTGGTTCGGCTCGTTGCCGGTGGTGCCTGAGGGCTGTAAAGCCAGCGCGCTGCTCGGAGAGAAAGGCTGTGAGACCAACGGCTATGACCAGTTTACCCGCATCCACTTCTGGAAAACGCCGATTGCCGAGGGGGGGAAATACGTTCCCTACAGCCGCTGGACGCAGGACTACATTGCGATAATGGGCGGCCGCTAAGGATCGGAGGTAAACAATGACGTACGCGGTCGAGTTTCAGAATGTATCGCGCCTGTATGGCGATGTACGGGCAGTGGACGGGGTCAGCATTGGCATCCGTGACGGCGAGTTTTTCTCGATGCTGGGTCCTTCGGGCTCGGGGAAAACCACCTGCCTGCGGCTGATTGCTGGTTTTGAGCAGCTCTCCGGCGGCACCATTCGGATCTTCGGTCAGCCGGCCAGCGAGCTGCCGCCCTGGCAGCGGGACGTCAATACCGTGTTCCAGGACTATGCGCTGTTTCCCCATATGTCGATCCTCGACAATGTTGCTTACGGCCTGATGGTCAAAGGCGTGGCGAAGAAAGCGCGCCATGCCCGCGCCCAGGAAGCGCTGGAGAAAGTGGCCCTCGGTTTTGCGCACCATCGCAAGCCCTCCCAGCTCTCCGGTGGTCAGCGGCAGCGGGTCGCCATCGCCCGGGCGCTGGTGAACCAGCCGCGGGTGCTGCTGCTCGACGAGCCGCTGGGCGCTCTGGATTTAAAGCTGCGCGAGCAGATGCAGGTGGAGCTGAAAAAGCTACAGCAGTCGCTGGGGATCACCTTCATCTTCGTTACACACGACCAGAGCGAAGCGCTGTCGATGTCCGATCGCGTGGCGGTGTTTAACAACGGGCGCATTGAGCAGGTGGACGCCCCGCAGGATCTTTATCTGCATCCGAAGACCGCCTTTGTCGCCGGTTTTGTCGGCACCGCCAACGTCTTTGAGGCCGAGGCGGCCCGGCGGTTATGCGGCCTGGCGGGCTGCTGGTCGCTGCGCCCGGAACATGTTCGCCTGCAGGGCGGCGGCGAAGTGCAGGTGCAGGGTGTGGTGCAGGCGGTACAGTATCAGGGGGCGGCAACGCGGATCGAGCTCCGGCTGGCGGATGGCGACAAGCTGCTGGTCAGCCAGGCCAATATCGACGGCGCGGCGGCGGCGAGCGTTCCGCGAGCCGGGCAAACGGTGCAGGCGTCATGGTCGCGCGCGGCGATGACCCCGCTGGAAAGCGGAGGCTGAGATGACCATGGCGATTGTTCCTGCGCAGGCCGGACGCGTATCGGGGATCTTCTGGCGCCGGCCGGCGCTGGGCCTGTTTTTGCTGCTGCTTGGGCCGTTGATGTGGTTTGGCATCGTCTATCTGGGCTCGCTGCTGACCCTGCTGTGGCAGAGTATCTACACTTTTGACGACTTCACCATGTCGGTGACCAGCGACTTTACGCTGGCCAACCTGCAGGCATTGTTCAACCCCGCCAACTACGACATTATCGTCCGCACCCTGGTGATGGCGCTGTGCGTGACCTTGGCCAGCGCCCTGCTGGCGCTGCCGATGGCCTGGTATATGGCGCGCTACACCAGCGGCAAAATGAAGGCCTTCTTTTATATCGCGGTCATGCTGCCGATGTGGGCCAGCTATATCGTCAAGGCCTACGCGTGGGTGCTGCTGCTGGCCAAAGATGGCGTAGCGCAGTGGTTCCTCGGCCATCTCGGGCTGGAAGGGGCGCTGAACGCTCTGTTGACCGTCCCGGCGGTGGGCGGCAACACCTTATCCACTTCCGGCCTCGGACGCTTTCTGGTCTTCGTCTACATCTGGCTGCCTTTTATGATCCTGCCGGTGCAGGCGGCGCTGGAGCGTATTCCGGGCTCTCTGCTGCAGGCCTCGGCCGATCTTGGCGCCGCCCCGCGGCAGACCTTTCGCTACGTGGTCCTGCCGCTGGCTATTCCCGGAATTGCCGCCGGGTCGATCTTCACCTTTTCGCTGACGCTGGGCGATTTTATCGTGCCGCAACTGGTCGGCCCACCGGGGTACTTTATCGGCAATATGGTCTACTCGCAGCAGGGGGCGATCGGCAATATGCCGATGGCGGCGGCGTTTACCCTCGTGCCGATCGTGCTGATTGCACTTTATCTGGCGTTCGTGAAACGTCTGGGAGCCTTCGATGCACTCTGAACGCGCACCCTGGTACCTGAAACTGGCGACATGGGGCGGGGTGGTGTTCCTCCACTTTCCGCTGCTGATCATCGCCATCTATGCTTTTAATACCGAAGATGCTGCCTTCAGCTTTCCGCCGCAGGGGCTGACGCTGCGCTGGTTCAGCGAGGCGGCAGGGCGCAGCGATATTTTGGAAGCAGTGACGTTGTCACTTAAGATCGCCGCCCTGTCGACGGCCATTGCCTTAGTGCTTGGCACGCTTGCTGCAGGCGCCCTGTGGCGGAGCACCTTTTTTGGTAAGAACGCGGTGTCGCTACTGCTGCTCCTGCCCATCGCCCTGCCGGGGATTATAACCGGCCTGGCGCTCCTGACAGCCTTTAAAGCGGTCGGCCTGGAGCCTGGTCTGCTGACCATCGTGGTGGGGCACGCGACCTTCTGCGTGGTGGTGGTGTTTAACAACGTCATCGCTCGCTTCCGTAGGACCTCCTGGAGCCTGGTGGAGGCCTCGATGGATTTGGGGGCGACTGGCTGGCAGACCTTTCGCTACGTGGTGCTACCCAATCTGGGTTCGGCGCTGCTGGCGGGCGGGATGCTGGCATTCGCCCTGTCATTTGATGAAATCATCGTCACGACTTTTACCGCGGGGCATGAGCGAACCTTGCCGCTGTGGTTACTGAATCAGCTGGGGCGGCCGCGAGATGTGCCCGTCACCAACGTTGTCGCGCTGTTGGTGATGCTGGTAACAACGATACCAATCTTAGGGGCCTGGTGGCTCACCCGCGACGGCGATAACGTCGCCGGAAACGGGAAATAAAACCATGAAACAGGATAATGCTATGCAACACAACCTCTTAATAAACGGTAAGTTAGTGGCAGGTGAAGGCGAAAAGGTGCCGGTATACAACCCTGCGACCGGCGAAGTGATCCTGGAGATTGCCGAAGCGACAGCGGCCCAGGTGGATGCCGCCGTTGAGGCGGCGGATCGGGCGTTTGATGCCTGGAGCCAGACGACGCCGAAAACGCGCGCGGAATGTCTGCTGAAGCTGGCGGATGCCATCGCGGCGCAGGCGGAGCCCCTGGCGCAGCTGGAGTCGCTGAACTGCGGCAAGCCGCTGCACTGCGTGCTTAACGATGAGATGCCGGCCATTGCGGACGTTTTCCGCTTCTTCGCCGGCGCCGCCCGTTGCCTGCCGGGGATGGCGGCCGGAGAGTATCTGGAAGGGCATACCTCGATGATCCGTCGCGATCCGGTGGGCGTGGTAGCCTCCATCGCGCCGTGGAACTATCCCCTGATGATGGCGGCCTGGAAGCTGGCCCCGGCGCTGGCGGCAGGCAACTGTGTGGTGATAAAACCCTCCGAGATCACGCCGCTGACGGCGCTGAAGCTGGCAGAGCTGGCAAAAGATATTTTCCCGGAAGGGGTGATCAACGTACTGTTCGGCCGCGGCAAAACGGTGGGCGATCCGCTGACCGCCCACGCGAAAGTGCGGATGGTTTCCCTGACCGGGTCGATTGCCACCGGCGCCCATATCATCGGCCATACCGCCTCGTCGATTAAACGTACCCATATGGAGCTGGGCGGTAAGGCGCCGGTCATCGTCTTTGACGACGCGGATATCGACGCGGTAGTGGATGGCGTTCGGACTTTCGGGTTTTACAACGCCGGCCAGGACTGTACGGCCGCCTGCCGGATCTACGCCCAACAGGGTATTTATGAGCAGCTGGTGGAGAAGCTCGGGGCGGCGGTGGCCAGCCTGAAAATGGGAGCGCCGGAGGATGCCGCCACCGAGCTGGGACCGCTGAGCTCGCTGGCCCATCTTGAGCGGGTCAGCGCCGCGGTGGAAGCCGCAAAGGCGCTACCGCATATTAAAGTGGTTACCGGTGGCAATCGGGCTGACGGCGCCGGCTATTATTTCCAGCCGACGCTGCTCGCCGGCGCCCGGCAGGAGGACGCTATCGTGCAGCGCGAAGTGTTTGGCCCGGTGGTCAGCGTGACGCCTTTCAGCGATGAAGCGCAGGCCCTGAGCTGGGCAAATGACTCCCAGTATGGGCTGGCCTCTTCGGTGTGGACGAAAGATGTTGGCCGCGCCCACCGGCTCAGCGCCAGGCTGCAGTACGGCTGCACCTGGGTCAACACCCACTTTATGCTGGTGAGTGAAATGCCGCATGGCGGCCAGAAGCTGTCGGGCTACGGGAAAGACATGTCGATGTATGGCCTTGAGGATTACACCGTGGTTCGCCATGTGATGGTTAAACATGGCTAACGGATTGACCCTTAAGCGGCAAAAGATTATTACGCAATGGGTGTGTTAGTGCGCTAATAGTCACGATGGCAAAAATGGTTAAAACTCGCGGCGGGGGATGTGAGATTATTCTGATACCCCTTCAAGAGCTAAGCCATCGTGAGTGCCGGAGATAAGCGCCGGATGGGGTTCGCCAGCCACCCTGGGCGCATCGCGCCCGGCGGGTGAGGCGGCAACGTCGCGGTTTGCGACCGGATACCGGCCCCTGCCTGATGGCAGGGGCTTTTTTATGTCCACAGTAAGCCAGGAAGAGGAGGATGCCAGCGACGCTGGAGCAGGGAGGAATTTGTTTTAACCGTGTTCAGCGTTTGGTTTTTTTGCTCGGCAAGCTGGCGCTGCGACGGTCACGTATATAGGAAATAAGATTATACACCGCCGCGACCAGCAGGATCAGCGCGATGACCAGCGTGATGATTCCGGACATATCCACCTCGAAATATAAAAGCGCACTGCGCTAAAAACATTACCAATAGTTATGAATGTAAGTATTCTCTGCAGAGAAGGCAAATGATATTTGTTGTCATTTAGCGCTATTTTGGGCCCTGGCCAGCGAGGCCAGACAGGAAAAGGTTTGGTTACAATAGCTTGTAGTCGCCTGTTATCTTATTCAGATCCAGCGCCAGTGTGGTATATCGCATTTTCGGTCAAGGCGCGCTAATCTTTTCATTTGCGATTGGCGAAATATTATCTTTATCAGATGAATCAGATTGCGCTGAACAGAAACTATTTCACGACTATAAATAAGGCTTTTATATTTGCAGTCAGCGGGTGATATTTATTCGCAATATTTAATCACCGACGAATCAATCCACCATACGCGCCAGCGCGGTGGCGCACGCTCCCGGGTTTGACTTTCCGCCGCCGCTCATGCGATCATTTCATGCATATTCGGTTTTAACGTTGATGTCGCTGTGAAAATTTTGGCTTTTATTCTGCTGGCAATCGGCACCGTGGCGCTGAGCTATGGTAACGCGCCGGCAAAACGTATTAAGGACTGTGAGAACGCGGGAGTGGGGCAGGCCGTCTGCGCCGCTGCCGAATGGGATAATGAGAAAGTGAATGTTCTGCCTCATTATAACCCTGAGCTGAACAAGGTTATTATCGCAGGCCATTCAGCCCGTAGCGTTTATGACCCTGATAATGGCGCCAGCCTCCGCACCTAAAAAAGCAGCCCAGTGGGCTGCTTTTTTAGGTTTCGTTGCTGAGTAAAATGATTAAAACCAGCCAAATCTCACCGACAGCAGGCTGATAAGCGCGAACGCGGCGCAGACATTAATCATAACGACGGTCTTGCTGGAGACATCCATAACGCCACCTTAATGAGTAAGTCCCTAAAGGTATAGTACGGCGGGCGCGGTTGCGCTATCGGATTAAGACGAATCAGGCTTTGTTCAGAATATTGAGCCCGATTCTGAATTTGTTATACAGGTATCTCTGAATCACGACGTCATGGCAGATAATTATCCCACCATGGAACGCTTCTCAGGGAAGGAAAACTAAGAATGACGTTATATCAAAAAATGTTGGTGTTTTACGCCATTATGGGCGTGATCTGTGCCGTAATTAGCTGGTTTTTAACCAAAGAGAGTTGGGTGATCCGCCTGCTGGCGGCCCTGTTGATCGGTGCCACCTGGCCGTTCAGCTTCCCCATGGCGCTGCTCGTCTCGCTGTTTTAACCTTCCGGCGGCGGACGACAGAAAAGGGTGGCGGCAAAGGTAAGGTTACTGTATAAAAACACAGTAACCTTATCATGGAGGCAAACAGGTGAACGGTTTCTTTTCGTCCGTCGCAGGCGCCACATTGCGCTGGCTCGATCTCCCGGGAGAGGGGCTTCCGCTGGTGTTTATCCACGGCCTCGGCTGCGCGTCCTCTTACGACTACCCCCGCGTCGCCAGCGACCCCGCGCTCAACGGGCGGCGCAAAATACTTATCGACCTCCCGGGCTTCGGCTACAGCGATAAACCGCACGACTTTAGTTACAACATACATAAGCAAGCGCAAGCTGTGGAGCAGGTCCTCAACCACCTGCGCCTGCAGCGCTTCGCGCTGTATGGGCATAGCATGGGTGGAAGCATCGCCATCGAAGCGGCAGGGCTGCTGGCGGAGCGAGTGACGACGCTGCTGGTGTCTGAACCCAACCTGTTCGCCGGAGGCGGTGAGTACAGTAGACGCATTGCGGCGCAGGCAGAGGGGGCCTTTATCGCTGAAGGTTACGCCAGGATGCTGGCGGAAGAGCGCTCGCCGTGGGCCGGCTGTTTGCAAAACAGCGCCCCCTGGGCCGTCTGGCGAGCCGCCAGCAGCCTGATAAACGGCAGCGACACGCCCTGGTTTACCCAGCTCTGCCAGCTGCGCTGTCAGAAGATGCTGATCGTCGGCGAGCAGTCGCTCCCTTATGCGGATATCGAACGGGTAGAGGCGCACGGGATCCCAGTCGGGATTGTGCCCCACGCGGGGCACTCGATGGCGTGGGAAAACCCGGAAGGGCTGGCGCAACTCATCGCCAGCCACGGCTAAGGGGAGACGGCGTCAGAAAGGCAGTTCGCGGGGCTGGGTCTGGAGCGTTATCCAGCGCAGCTCAGTGAATTCTGCAATTCCGGCCCGGCCGCCGAACCGGCCATAGCCGGAGGCTTTGCAGCCGCCAAACGGCATCTGCGCTTCATCATGAACGGTTGGACCATTGATATGGCAAATGCCGGTTTGCAGACGTTGCGCCAGGTTCCACGCTCTGGCGCTGTCGCGGCTGTAGAGCGCCGCGGAAAGGCCATATTCGCTGTCGTTGGCTACCGCCAGCGCCTCTTCGTCATTATTAACCCGAATAATCGCTTTTACCGGGCCGAAGGACTCTTCGTTCCACAGCCGCATCTCGCGGGTGACGCCGTCCAGTAAGGTCGGCGCCATGTGGGTATCGCTGGCTTTACCGCCGGTCAGCAGGCGGGCGCCCTTGGCTAAGGCATCGTCGATTAACGCATTGCAGCGGGTGGCGGTATTCATGTCGACCACCGGGCCGGTCAGGCTGGCGGGGAGAGAGGCGGCGCGCCTCGCCAGCAGAGGGATAAAGCGATCCGCCACGGCGTTGTCGACAATAATGCGCTCGGTGGACATGCAGATCTGTCCGGCGTTGGCGAAGGCGCCAAAAATGGCGCCCGCCGCCGCCTGTTCGATATCGGCATCGTCGAGGACCAGCAGCGGCGCTTTGCCACCGAGCTCCAGCACCGCTGGTTTCAGATACTGCCCGCAGGTGCGGGCGATAATCCGCCCCACCGGTGTGGAGCCGGTAAAGTTGACGCGCCGCACCGCCGGATGGGCGATCAGCGACTCCACCAGCGCCGGTGCGTCTTGCGGCGCGCAGGTAAGATAGTTCACCACACCCGGCGGGAAGCCCGCCGCGTCGAGGGCGTCGATAATCAATCCTTGTGTCGCCGGGGAGAGCTCAGCGCCCTTGAGGATCACCGTGTTGCCGCAGGCCAGCGGCGTCGCCAGCGCCCGGGTGGCAAGGATCAGCGGCGCGTTCCACGGCGCCATGCCCAGCACCACGCCAGCCCCCTGGCGGACGCCCATCGCCAGATTGCCCGGCACGTTGGATGGAATGATCTGTCCTTCAATCTGGGTGGTCAGCGCCGCCGCTTCGCGCAGGATATCAGCCGCCAGATGGACGTTAAATCCGGCCCAGTGCGCGGTCGCGCCGGTTTCCGCCGCCATGGCGGCGATAAATTTAGCCTCCCGCAACAGCATATGTTCCGCCGCGTCGAGCAGTAAGCGACGCCGTTCCGCCGGGAGCGTTTCGCGCCACTGTGGGAAGGCGCTGGCCGCGGCCTCGACGCAGCGTTTGCCGTCGGCGAGACTGGCGGCAGCGGCAACCGAAGCGACATCGTCTTGGGCCGGGTGGCGCCGGGTGAAGGTCCGACGGTCTTCGGCATCATGCCACTGGCCATCAATGTACAGATTGCAGGTGATTGTCATGGGGGTAACCTCTTGTTCTGCGGTCCCTCCAGTGTACCGGTCGCCGCTGATGGCGAGCGTGAGCGGGGCGGTTATCGCACATTTTTTTGCCGGAATTGTGCGTAGCTCACAACATCCCAATCGTGCCTGACGCAAAAAGCAGCGCGACGCCGATTAAACCAGCAAATTCAGCGCGATTGGCATAAGGTGATAGCCATTGATTATTTGCCGGTGGCGAGGGGGTGTGCTGTTATTACTGTTCTTATAATCAATAATCAGGACTTATAACCATGTCTACAGGGAAAACTACGCTGACGCTGCTGCTGAGCGCGCTGTTGCCGGTCAGCGCCGCATGGGCAGCGGGCAATGATACGCTGGTCTATTGCTCAGAGGCCTCCCCGGAGTCTTTCAACCCGCAGATCGCCAGCTCCGGCCCGTCGTTCGTCGCCAGCTCGCAGGTGCTGTATAACCGCCTGGTCACTTTTGACCCGGTGAAGAACACGCCGATCCCGTCGCTGGCCACCGAGTGGCACGTCTCTGAGGATGGCAAGACCTGGACCTTCACGCTGCGTCAGGGGGTGAAGTTCAACAGCAATAAATTCTTCAAACCGACCCGCGATTTTAACGCCGACGACGTCCTGTTTTCCGTGCTGCGCCAGATGGATCCTCAGCATCCTTATCACAAGGTGTCGCAGGGGAACTATGAGTACTTCCACGACGTGGGCCTCGATAAGCTGATTAAGTCGGTGAAAAAGGTCGATGACTATCACGTCCAGTTCGTACTTAACGAGCCGAACGCGGCGTTTCTTGCCGACTGGGGAATGGACTTCGCCTCTATTCTGTCGGCGGAGTATGGCGAGGCGATGCAGAAGAAAGGGACGCCGGAAAACGTTGATAACTGGCCTGTCGGTACCGGACCCTATGCCCTGCAGCAGTATAAAGTGGATTCGCAAATCCGCTATATCGCCAATCCCCACTACTGGGAAGGCGAGGTGCCGACTAAGCACTTAATCTTTTCCATCACGCCAAACGTCGAGACACGCCTGGCGAAACTGCAGACTAACGAGTGCCAGATTATTCCTGCGCCTTCGCCGGTTCAGTTCCCGGTAATTAAGGGCAATAAAGATCTGGCGCTGCACGCCGTCGAGGCGCTGAACGTCGGCTACCTGGCGTTTAACACGGAGAAAAAACCGTTTGATAATGTGCTGGTGCGCCAGGCGTTAAACTATGCCACCGACAAGCAGGCGATCGTTAAGGCGGTGTTCCTCGATTCCGGTACGGTGGCGAAGTCACCGATCCCGTCCACCATGCTCGGGTATAAAAAAGACCTCCCGGACTACGACTACGATCCGCAGAAAGCGAAAGCGCTGCTCAAGCAGGCGGGTCTGGAGCAAGGGGCGGAAGTGACCCTGTGGTCGATGCCGGTTCAACGTCCGTACAACCCGAACTCAAAACGCATTGCTGAAATGATCCAAAATGACTGGGCGAAAGTCGGGGTGAAAGCGAAGATCGTCAGCTATGAGTGGGGCGAATACCTCGCCGGCATGCGTAAAGGTGAACACGATAGCGCGCTGTACGGCTGGATGTCGGACAATGGCGACCCGGACAACTTTGCCGGCACGCTGCTCAGCTGTGATAATATCCAGACCGGCTCTAACGCCGCCCGCTGGTGCGATAAGTCGTATGACGCGCTGGTGAAGAAAGCGCTGCTGGTGAGCGATCCGCAGGCGCGCGCCACGCTCTATGAACAGGCGCAAGAGATCTTCTACCAGCAGGCGCCGTGGATCACCCTGGCGACCGGCAAGACCTTCTATGCCACCCGCAGCAACGTCAGCGGCTACCGCGTGAGCATGATGGGCAGCGATTTTTCCAAAGCGAAGCTGAATTAAGCGAAAGGAGAACAGGATGGCACATCTGGATGAGGTTATCGTCAAAGTCGATGACACTATTGCCGAGGGGGTTATCGCTCATATGAATGAGCTGCTGATCGCCCTGAGCGATGACGCGCAACTCAGTCGTGAGGAGCGCTATACCCTGCAGCAGCGCCTGCGCACCGCTATCGCCCACCATGGCCGACAGCATCAGGAAGAGCAGGACGCGCGCCGCGAGCAGTTGACCAAAGGCGGCGCGATCCTCTGAAGAGGTGCTCAGAACTGGCGTCTGGCCACCAGCCAGGCGCCCACCACCAGCATCACTGCGCCGCATAATGGCCCGAGCAGCGCCCGCAGCGGTACGCCGTGGGCGCGAATTAAATCCATGATCAACCCGCCGACCAGCTGGCTGGCCACCAGTACCGCAATGGTGGTGGCCGCGCCGACGTTTTGATAGCCGCTGATGCTGGCAAAAACGAAAAAGGATCCCAGCAGGCCAGGGATCAGCGTCCACCACTTCACGCTCAGGGCCAGCTCCTGAAAGCCAGCAGCGCCCTGGCGCAGGAGCAACAGGGTCACGAAAATAACGATACCCACCAGCGAATTGAGCAGCATGGCGATGAGGATCGTCGACGCCGACTGGGTGATGCGCACCATCAGGGTGTTCTGTAGTACCAGGCCTACGCCGGCGGCCACCAGACAGGCGAGGGTGAGCGACGCATTCATGCCTTACCGTCCGGTTCCTGGCGCGCATCCAGCTGCAGCTGCATAAAGGTGAGATCCAGCCAGCGGCCAAATTTGGTTCCCACCTGCGGCATCTGCCCGGTGGTGATAAAGCCCAGCGTTTCATGCAGGTGCAGCGAGGCGTGGTTCTGCGACTCGATCCCGGCGACCATCACATGTTTATTCAGCCGCCGCGCTTCGGCGATCAGCGCAACCAGCAGTTTGCGGCCCAGGCCTTTCCCCTGATGGTCGGGGTGAACGTACACCGAATGCTCCACGGTGTGGCGAAAGCCGTCAAACGCGCGCCAGTCGCCAAAAGAGGAATAGCCGGTGATGACGCCGTTTTCCTCGCTCACCAGCACCGGAAAGCCGGCCAGCTGGCGGGCTTCAAACCACGCGATGCGGTTGTCGGTATCCACGGTTTTATCATTCCAGATAGCGGCGGTATGCACGACGGCGTGGTTATAGATCTCGGCGATCGCCGCGCAATCGTCTTTAATGGCAGGGCGGATGGACATAGCAAACCTCAGTTCTCGTACACTATAGTAGTACGTTATTATTACAATAATGAACGTCACGCTGTCATCCATTTTCAGCGAAATATTGCTGATGGGCCAGGGGGGGCGCGGCCCAACGGGCGATTGTGTAATGCGGGCGCGCACACTATAGTGTTACGTTATGAATACTATAGAAGACAACCTCAATCAGCGCATTAGCGCGCGCATCCGCATCGAGCGCGAATCCCGCGGCTGGTCGCTGAACGACCTCGCCGAACGGGCTGGCGCTTCGCGGGCGATGATCCATAAGATCGAGCGCGGTGAAAGCAGCCCGACGGCCTCAATGCTGGGC
The DNA here is from genome assembly GCF_021869705.1 of Klebsiella sp. PCX. Lineage (NCBI taxonomy): Bacteria > Pseudomonadati > Pseudomonadota > Gammaproteobacteria > Enterobacterales > Enterobacteriaceae > Klebsiella > Klebsiella sp. PCX. Next base: position 2,762,485 of record NZ_CP091527.1, on the reverse strand, counting down.
CGCCTTTCCGGCGCCTTCGGGATCAGTATGTCAACGCTGATCGCCCGGGCGGAAATGCAGGAAGGCAAGCTGCTGCGTTTTGCCAGCCAGCCGGTGTGGCACGACCCGCAAAGCCACTATCTCCGTCGCCACGTCTCGCCGCGCAGCGATCTGCCCATTGACATGGTGCAGATCGAGCTGCCGCCCGGCAGCGATGTGCCGATGCCGGCCTCGTCCTACGCGCTGGCCCGCCAGCTGATCTGGCTGCAGCAGGGCGAACTGGTGTTCATGGAAGGGAATACCCGCCACGAGATGCAGACAGGGGACTGTCTGGAGCTCGGCCCGCCGAACGACTGCCGCTTTATCAATGAGTCCGCAGAGACCTGCGTCTATCTGGTGGTGCGCCTTAATCAATCGCCATCCGGCTCTTAATGTTAAAGCGCATTGCGCATAAAGCAGCTAGCCTCAGTACAGTCTGCTAACAAGAGGAGTTTGCTATGACAGAACAACCGCAACGCCATCGCCGCTGGGTACTGGCTTCCCGTCCCCATGGTGAACCGACGGCAGAGCATTTCCGCCTGGAAGAGAGCGAGGTACCGACGCCAGGGCCGGGCCAGGTTCTGCTGCGTACCGTTTATTTATCGCTGGATCCCTATATGCGCGGGCGGATGAGCGACGCGCCGTCCTATTCACCGCCGGTGGCCATTGGCGCGGTGATGGTGGGCGGGACCGTGAGTCGCGTCGTGACCTCGCAGCATGATGATTTTCAACCAGGCGACTGGGTGCTGGGCTACAGCGGCTGGCAGGATTATGAGCTTTCCGACGGCAGCGGACTGGTGAAGCTGGGGGACAACCCGCAGCACCCGTCCTGGTCGCTGGGGGTTCTGGGGATGCCGGGCTTCACCGCCTACATGGGGTTGCTGGACATTGGCCAGCCGAAGGCGGGTGACACGCTGGTGGTCGCTGCGGCCACCGGGCCGGTGGGCGCCACGGTCGGACAGATCGGCAAAATTAAGGGCTGCCGTACCGTCGGCATCGCCGGCGGCGCGGAGAAGTGTTGCTATGCGGTTGACACCTTAGGCTTTGATGTCTGCCTTGACCATCGCGCAGCGGACTTTGCCGAACAGCTGGCCCAGGCCTGCCCGCAGGGCATTGACGTCTACTACGAAAACGTCGGCGGCAAGGTGTTTGACGCGGTGCTGCCGCTGCTGAATACCGCGGCCCGGGTTCCGGTCTGCGGGCTGGTGAGCGGCTATAACGCCACCGGTCTGCCGGATGGGCCGGATCGTCTGCCGTTGCTGATGGCGACCATCCTCAAGAAACGCATCCGGATGCAGGGCTTTATTATCGGCCAGGATTACGGGCATCGGATCGCGGAATTCCAGCAGCAGATGGGGCGCTGGGTGCAGGAGGGGAAAATTAAATATCGCGAACAGCTGATTGACGGTCTGGAGCAGGCGCCGCAGGCGCTGATCGGCCTGTTGAAAGGCGAAAACTTTGGTAAGGTGGTGATCCGCGTGTCGGCGGACGACTAATACGCCGGGTTTAGCCTGAATGCGCCTCTCTCCCGGCCGGGAAGAGAGGCGCTGCATGAATATCAGGCGTAAAAGGCTAACCGCTGGGCGAGCAGATCGACAAAGGCTTCGCGGTCCACATCCAGCAGCAGGGTGGTATTGGGCAGATTGCCGGTCAGATGGTAGTAATCGACCACCGTCATCCCCTGGGTATATTTTCCTTCCGTTTCCACGCCGACCCAGCGCTCGATGGTGGTAAAGAGCTCCGGCTTGAGGAGCCAGGCGATGGTGCAAGGGTCGTGCAGCGGTGCGCCGTCGAAGCCCCACTTTTCATCCTTATGGTAGGCCATAAAGAAGTCGAGCAGTTCGGCGACGATAGTGGATACCGGATTGCCAATCTTGCGGAATCGCTCAATATCCGCAGGAAGGATCTGCGCCCGGTGGGTGACATCCAGGCCCGCCATCACCACCGGGATCCCCGACTGAAAGACCATCTCCGCCGCCTGCGGATCGACGTAGATATTAAACTCCGCCGCCGGCTGCCAGTTGCCCAGCCCCATGGCGCCACCCATGATCACGATGCGGGCGATCTTCGCGTGCAGCTCAGGATGGCTGGCGAGCAGCAACGCCACGTTCGTCTGCGGCCCGGTGGCTACCAGCGTCACCGGCTCCTGACTTTCGCGCAGCACCCTGGCCATCAGCTCGACGGCGGTGCAGTTTTGCGGCGAAAAGGCCGGCTCCGGCAGGTTCGGGCCATCCAGTCCGCTTTCCCCGTGCACATTATCGGCGATGATCAGATCGCGCATTAACGGCTTCCACGCGCCGCCGGCGACCGGAATATCCGCGCGGTTCAGCAAGGTCAGCATACGCAGCACGTTGCGCAGAGTCTTCTCCGGGGTCTGGTTGCCTGCGGAGGCGGTGACGGCTTTCACCTCCAGCTCCGGCGAGGCGAGGGCGAGGACCAGGGCGATCGCGTCATCATGTCCCGGATCGCAATCAATCATTATCGGCAGTGCCATAGCAGCTCCTTGTTGGCGTTGTTCTGTGACCAGACTAACGCTGCGGCGCGAGGCAGACGAGAAAGTGTGCAGAATAGTGTGATGGCTAGCACGGTTGCAGGGGCAATCGCGCGGTGAGTCGCGGCGGTCCTGTATCATCATGCCTCGCCTTGCGATGGCGCAAGCTAGCGTCCGGCGCGGCGCGATAGAATAAAAATCGCTAATCCTTACGGATATTAATGGTTTGCTTTTCGGCGAGCGGATTCTTATCCTTAAGAAAACTCAAGAGGTTATGACGATGAAAGATGTAGTAGATAAATGCAGCACCAAAGGCTGCGCCATTGATGTCGGGACAATCATTGATAACGAGGACTGCGTCTACCGGGCTGAGAAGTTATTCCCGAGCCGCGAGGAAGCGGAGTCAACCGTAGCCGCCGTTCGCGAGCGTGCCGCCGCGGCGGCGCCGGCCAGTGAACCACCGCAGGTTGACTACACGCTCGCCGCCGCCGGCGACGAGGTGAAACTCGATCTGTCCATCGCCTTCTCCTGCCAGGCGGAAAAGATCATTTTCGAATTGTCCCTGAGAAACCTGCTTTAATCAGCGCCCCGGGCGCCAGCGCCTGAGGGTAACGCCTTCGCCCGCTGGTCCGCGGGCGAAGGCGAGCATTATTCGAAGCGCCAGGCGAGGTTTAGCCCGATACCGTAGTTGCGTCCGGGCGCGGGCTCGTAGTAGCGTCCGTTGGACTCGTTGACGATGACGGACCCGACGTACTCGCGGTCGAACAGGTTGTCGACCCGGCCGAACAGATCCATATCCATCCTGCCATAGCTCCACTTATAGCCGGTCGTCAGGCCGACCACCGTCCAGGACGGGGCTTTGGCGGTGTTTTCGTCATTCGCCATGATGTCGCTCATGTAGCGAATATCGCTTCCGGCGTACCAGCCCTGCTCCGGCTGATAGCCGAAGGAGGCGTAGCCCATATTGCGCGCGATCCCCGGAATACGGTTACCGTTGCAGCTGGCGTCGCCGCAGACGTTGGTGCGATAGGTCGCGTCCAGCCAGGTCCAGGCCGCCTTCAGGCGCCAGCTCTCGCCAAACTGCTGATCCAGTCCCAGCTCCATGCCCTGACGACGGGTCTTGCCGGCGTTTTTATAGCTGGTGCGCCCGCCGCTGCTGCTGTCGACCACGATCTCATTATCGGTATCAGTCTGGAACAGGGCGGCGGTGAGCAGCCCATTGCCGATCCGCGTCTTGCTGCCGATCTCCACCGTGTCGTTGGTGGAGGGCTTCAGGCCGAAATTAAGGCCGCTCTGGTTATCGGAGCGGTATGACAGTTCGTTGATGGTCGGCGTCTCGAAGCCGCGGCCGGCGGAGAGGTAGACGTTCCACGCGTCGGTCAGGGCATACTTCAGCGAGCCTGCGGGCAGCCATTTGTGATAGCTGGCATCGCCGCTGTCATCGCCATTGCCCGGCGTGATGTAGTAGTCATTCGAATCGAACCATACCGAGCTGTAGCGCACCCCGGCATCGAGCGAAAGTTTGTCGGTGAGCTGCCACTGGGTCTGCAGGTAAGGGTCGACGTTCCACATCAGGTTGCGTTCGTTACGACGCAGCGCGCCCTGTTCGCCATACTGCGGCGCGCCGTTGACCATCACAAAGTTTTCATAGCCTTTGCGGCGCTCGCTCATGTTCTCGTAGTCAAGACCGACGGTCAGGGTGACCGGCACCAGCAGCTCCCCGCGATGAGTCAGCCGGGTATCGATCCCCTGGTAGTGGCGGGTGAGGTCAATCACCCCGCCGGCGTGGCTCGGCTTCAGCTGCGGCGCGCGCGGGATCGACTGGAACTGGGTGGTTTCGCGTTCCCCGGCGTACATCATGACGCTGAGATCGTCCTGGGCGCTCAGCTGGCGCTCATAGCGCAGACCGGCCTGGGTCTGCCGGGTATTTTTGCGGGTATTATACTGGTCGCCGCGCGGCGACTGGCGCGGGTTATCGCGCCATTCATCGGCGGTTAAGCCGCCGGCGTCATTGGCTTTGATATCGACACTATTCAGCAGCAGAGTCAGCTTACTGACGTCGTTGATACGCACCCCCAGCCGGGCGTTGGCCAGATTTTTGCGCGCGCCGCTGTGATCGCGATAGCCGTGGGTGGTGAAGCGGTTAGTCGACACCGTGTAATCCACATCACCCGCGTGGCTGCCGTCGCCAACGGCGCCGGTGGCTTTCATTCCATAGTGCCAGGTGCCAAAGCTGCCATAGTAGCTGCTGGCTTCCACGGTGGGCGGCTGGGTGCCGGTCTGGCTGGTGACGTTGATCACCCCGCCGGACGAGTTACCGTAGAGGGCAGAGAAGGGGCCGCGCAGCACCTCAATGGTGTCGACGCTGCCGATATCGATATTGGACGTCTGCCCCTGGCCGTCGGGCATGGTCGCCGGAATGCCGTCCACATAGATGCGCAGCCCGCGCACGCCGTAGGTGGAGCGGGAGCCAAAGCCGCGAATCGACAGCTGCAGATCCTGGGCATAGTTTTGCCGGTTCTGCACCTGCAGGCCCGGCACGGCGCCTAGCGATTCAGAAAGGTTGACGCGCGGCGCGGCCTGGCGCATCTCATCCCCATTGACCACGCTGACGGCGGCGGGGGTATCCAGTTCAGAAACGGTGGTTGGCGCAGCGGTCACCACCATGGTTTGTTCATCGGCGGCCTGGGCGGCGGCGATGAGCGGCAGCAGCAGGGCCGGCAAGGCCGCATGTCGCACGGATAGGATTTTCATCGATAGTACTCGGGAGACGAACCAAATGGAACATATGTATATATGTTACCCCGTTTGTAAAATATTTGAAAATTATTAACTGCCGTTGGTTAACGGATAGTGCTCAAGGCTGACGAATTTACCGAACAACAACAATTAGCGCTCCACTTTAATAAGAATAATGATTACTATTCTCATTCAAAATAAGGTAGAGCCATGACTTTGCCGCCGGAAGCGATGTCGGGTCAGCACATACAGGTTTATCAAAGGGAGTCGTCATGTCATTACGTCAGTTTGCCGCGCCGCGTCTGCGCCATTCACTGTTATTCACTTCTCTGCTGCTGGCAGGCAGCTTTAGCGCCCACGCCGCGGAAGAGATGCTGCGCAAGGCCGTCGGAAAAGGGGCCTACGAAATGGCCTACAGCCAGCAGGAGAACGCGCTATGGGTTGCCACTTCGCAGAGTCGTTCGCTGGACAAGGGCGGGATTGTGTATCGTCTTGACCCCACCACCCTCGACGTGACGCAGATTATTCACAACGATCTGAAGCCGTTCGGCGCCGCTATCAACCATGCCACCGGTACGCTGTGGTTTGGCAATACCGTTGACAGCACCATCACCGCCATTGACGCCAAAACCGGCGCCGTGAAGGGGCGACTGGTGCTGGACGAGCGTCAGCGCAGTGAAACCGTGCGCCCGCTGCAGCCGCGCGAGCTGGCGGTCAATGAGCAAACCAACACCGTCTACATTACCGGTCTGGGCAAAGAGAGCGTGATTTGGGTGGTGGATGGCGCTACCCTGAAGCTGAAAACGACCATTACCGGCACCGGGGCAATGGCGACGGGCCTGGCGATCGACCCGCAGGATAAGCGTCTCTATACCACCAACGCCGACGGCGAACTGCTGACCATCGACAGCGAGAACAACACCATTGTGTCGCGCAAAAAATTGCTGGATGACGGCAAGGCGCATTTCTACCTTAACCTGAGCCTCGATACCGCCGGCCACCGCGCCTTTATTACCGACAGCAAGCAGCCGGAAGTGCTGGTGGTCGATACCCGCGACGGTAAGGTGCTGGAGAAAATCGCCGCGCCGGAATCGCTGGCGGTGCTGTTCAACCCCACCCGCAACGAAGCCTATGTGACGCATCGTAAAGCGGGGGAGGTGAGCGTTATCGACGGCAAGAGTTATAAGGTGGTGAAGACCTTTAAAACGCCGACCCATCCCAACAGCCTGGCGCTCTCTGATGACGGCAAAACGCTGTACGTCAGCGTGAAACAAGCTTCCAGCCGTGAGAAAGAGGCCACCGCCCCGGACGATGTGATCCGCATCGCGCTGTAAGGTCCCCGGGCGCGACGACCACTGCCACCGGTGGTCGCGCCCGGCATCTCACCCTCTGTTACAAACGCGTATTGGCCTGATAAACCAGATGGTTATACACTTACCCCTTTCCCGCCTCGCGCGGGCAGTGGTAATCAGTGGAGATAAAATGAAAAAGCCATTTATGGTGATTTGCGCCGGCGCGATGCTGGCCTTGCTGGCAGGCTGTTCGTCCAACTACGTTATGACCACCAAAAGCGGTCAGACGATCGTGACTCACGGCAAGCCGCAGCTGGATAAAGAAACGGGGATGACCAGCTATATCGATGAGTCTGGTAATAAGCGAGAAATTAACAGCAGCGACGTGTCGCAGTTGGTTGAGGATAACTAAGTCCTGACCTCCCGGTTTGCCCGCGATGGACAAACCGGGAGTCCTGCCATTTACTGCTTGAGCGTCGGCGCTGTGCTGTGAATCGCATGCACGCGCTTACGCACGCCAAACCAGCCCGCCACCAACAGCACCGCCAGCAACGGGATGGAGCCAATGGTATAGGTGCCGTTCGGATAATCGAAGGCCATCAGCACCAGCACGCTAAACAGGAACAGCAGCGTCAGCCACGAGGTGAACGGCGCCCCCGGCATTCTGAAGCTCACCTGAGCCGCTTTCCCTTCCTTAATCGCTTTGCGCAGACGCATCTGACACACCACGATAAAGCCCCAGGAAGCAATGATCCCCAGCGAAGCGACGTTGAGGACGATCTCAAACACCTGCGACGGCACCAGATAGTTGAGGAACACCCCGACCACGTACACCGCCAGCGTCGCCAGGATCCCGGCGTAAGGGACGTGGTGACGGCTCATCTTCGACATGAACTTCGGCGCGGAGCCCCCCATCGACATGGAGCGCAGAATACGTCCGGTGCTGTAGAGGCCGGAGTTAAGGCTGGAGAGGGCGGCGGTTAATACCACGATGTTCATCACGCTGCCGATGTACGGCACGCCCAGTTTTGAGAAGAAGGTAACAAACGGGCTCTGTCCCGCCTGGTAGGCGTTCCACGGCAGCAGCAGCACCAGCAGCACCACCGACCCGACGTAGAACAGGCCGATACGCCAGATCACGCTGTTGATGGCCTTCGGCACCATCGTCTCCGGATCTTTACACTCACCGGCCGCGGTGCCCACCAGCTCAATGGAGGCGAAGGCGAAGACCACGCCCTGCACCAGCACCAGCGCCGGCAGGAGGCCGTGCGGGAAGAAGCCGCCGTTATCGGTGATCAGGTGGAAGCCTGTGGCATTACCGTCCAGCGGCTTACCGGAGCCGAGAAAAATGGTACCGACCACGAGAAACGCGACGATCGCCAGTACTTTGACCAGTGCGAACCAGAACTCCATCTCGGCGAACCACTTCACGCCGATCATGTTCATGGTGCCAACGATGGCCAGCGCGCCAAGGGCGAAGACCCACTGCGGCACATCGCCAAAGGCGCCCCAATAGTGCATATACAGCGCCACGGCGGTGATATCGACGATCCCGGTCATTGCCCAGTTAACGAAGTACATCCAGCCGGCCACGTAGGCGGCCTTTTCGCCGAGGAATTCCCTGGCATAAGAGACGAAGCTGCCGCTCGAGGGGCGGTGGAGAACCAGTTCGCCGAGCGCGCGAAGAATAAAGAAAGAGAAGATGCCGCAGACCAGATAGACCAGTGCGAGCGCTGGCCCTGCCATTTGTAAACGTGCCCCGGCGCCGAGGAACAAACCGGTACCGATGGCGCCGCCGATGGCAATCATCTGTACCTGACGGTTGCCCATCGCTTTGTGATAACCCGCTTCGTGTGAATTGAGCCAGTGGCGTTTTGCAGCATGGTGCTCCGCTGCAGTGTCGTGTTTCGTATTCATTGATGTATCAGTTTCCTGTCAATGCCCATGTTTGCAGCCGGTGTGGAGGACGGCTGGCACATTATGCTGGCTTTCTCATCATTCTGACGTAGGAGATAAGCTCAGACATGGCGCTGAATCCTACACGTAACCTAATAGTTACGCACCTAAAACATTTACCGATAGCATTTGACAGATTTATCAATGAGATCAGCGTCGCAGAGTTTCCCGCAACAGAATGAAAGCGCTGGTATGTTGGCGTCGACTGGGGTAGTAGCGAGGCTGTCCGGGGACGGCGTGGGGCCAGTTCGCCTGCTGGCGCATTCGTTGGTCACAGGCGATAGCCAGCTGTTCGCCGAGTCGCAGCCCAGCGTTTAACCGGTCATCGACGACCAACGTTTGGCCATTATCATCAGTGCTTTTGATGTTAATATCCGGATATTCCAGCATAAATGGCTTCAGCGTCAGTCACGGCGGGGATGCGCAGACGGGAGAAGCATGACGCCTGCCTGCCGAAGAGCAGAATGAACAGAGCGGTTAAGCCTTAGTGTTTAATTCATTCTGGCGGCGCAGGTATTGTAAGATGCAAGATCAGACCCATAGCGCCAGGCGACCCCACACAATGACCCCCTTACAGTTTCATAAATATCACGGACTGGGTAATGATTACCTGGTATGCCATCGCGCCGTTGCCGACCAGCTGAGCAACGAGCATATTCGAATTCTGTGCCATCGCCACTATGGCGTTGGTTCCGATGGTCTGCTGATCGACAGCGGCGATCAAACCCATCCCACGCTGCGTATTATCAATCCGGACGGCTCCGAGGCGGAGAAAAGCGGTAATGGGCTACGGATCTATGCGCGCTATCTGTTTGATAGCGGTCGCGTCGGCCATGAGCCTTTTTTAGTGCACACGGCGGGCGGAGATGTCTATTGCACCGTGGAGAGTGATTTTCATCAGATTAGCGTGGATATGGGGCGGGCGAATTTCAATCCGGCGGCGTTACCCGCCTTAGTGAATTTGCCCGAGGCGGTGAATTATCCGTTGACGCTGGCGGATGAAACCCTGTCCGTCGTGCTGGTCTCCATGGGCAATCCCCACTGCGTTGTCCTCGTGGATAAGCTCGACCTGGAACAGGTTCATCGTTTAGGACCGCAAATTGAACATCATGCCTTATTCCCCAAACGCTGCAATGTGCAGTTCGTGGAAATTGTCGATCGCCATACCCTGAAGATTGGTATCTGGGAGCGGGGCGCCGGGTTTACGATGGCCTCCGGGAGCAGCAGCTGCGCGGCGGCCAGCGCCATGCGCCGGTTAGGTAAGGTGGACGATCGGGTGGATGTCAACATGCCTGGTGGTCAGCTGCACATCACCTTCGACGCAGATTTTCAGGTCCGTATGCGTGGCCCGGTGCATAAAATCGCCAGCCTGACGCTGGATAAAGACTGCTTTGTTGGCGGCAGCGCCATCTTCACTGGCGCTGCATAACAGATGGCGCGGTCAGCCTGAAATTAACTCTCCTGAGGATCAGCCGACGGCCCGTTTGCCGAACAAACGATGGTGGCATGATCCCACCAGGCATTGTGCTTAACGTTGGTGGCAAGGACGCTAAACTGCGCCTGCTGTATCTCATTCAGTAAAGCCGGGAGGGGTTTAAGCGTACGCCAGGGCTGCCCCTCTTTCAGGAGATGATGCTTGACAGGATCGTAAGTGGCGAGGTCTTCAGCATAACGAGGAAGCCCGCACATCGAGCCGATCACCAGCCGGCCAGCGGGTTGAAGTAATCTTCTCGCCCCGTCAGAGCCTGGCTCCGCTCTCTGGTGCCTTGCCTGCGAGTAGCGCATAATGGCAACCTTTCCAATTCGTTACGGGCAGGAAAGCCGGTATGTTGAAGAAATTGTGTTTATTAACCCTTATCTCTGCCTTGGGCGCGGGCTGCGCACCGTTACAGCCCTCCGGCTGTCATAAAACGACCGCGACGGGAAGCTGTGGCTCTGGCCGCTGGGACGATCGGGATGAGTGGGGAGCCCAGGCGCGGGCCATCAGGGCCGCGATACTAGCCCAGATGGATACCCCCGAGCGCTGGCAGGGTAAGAAATGCAGGTTGCATTTAGCCTTTGCGCAGGATGGCACGGTTTTACATGTCTCGACCAGCAACGGTAACAAAGCCTATTGTGACGAGTTAGCCGCTGCTGCCAGGAAGGCCACGTTCCCGCCTTTTAACAACCCCGATGTCTTCCGGGATTTTCAGCAGTCCGGCTTTGATATGCAGGGTTAAATTGACTGTCTGGTCGGCTTTTGCCGGCTGGAAAAGCCTGGCGACACCGCGTGTGCGTGGCTGACCGTGGTTGCCGGGGAATCTCACCACTTTTTTCATTGCGCTTGCTGTCGTCAGCGGCTGTTACACATTGCTTTTTCCCATCCGGGCAAAGGCGGCGAACAACGGGAATGGCTACCAGGGAGAAAGAGAGATGAACATCAACGTGGTCGGCACCAGCGGCTCAGGTAAATCCACCCTGGCTCGTCGCCTGGCGCACAGGCTGGGGCTGCGCTGGATCGAACTGGATCGCCTGTACTGGCGGCCAAACTGGCAGGGCACGCCTGATGAGGCGTTTTTCGCCGCCATTGCCGCCGCGACGGCCACCCCGGGCTGGGTGCTGGACGGCAACTACAATCGCAGCCGCGGGGTCAAATGGCGCGAGGTGGATCTGGTGGTCTGGCTGGATTATGGCCTCTGGCGCACGCTGCGCCAGGCGGTGTGGCGGGCCGCGAGCCGGGCGTGGCGACAACAGGAGCTGTGGCCGGGCACCGGCAACCGCGAGAGTTTCCGCCGTTCGTTTTGCAGCCGGGAATCCATCATCCTCTGGACGCTGAAGACCTGGCGGCAGAATCGTCGACGCTATCTGGCCGATATGCAGGATCCGCAATATCGGCATATTCGCTTCGTCCGGCTGCGCAGTCCGCGGCAGGCCGAGGCGCTGCTCCGCGAGCTGGAAGCGCAGCGGTCAGGCGGGCATATCTAATTTTCAGCAGTACACATGTGAATTAATTGTTTCTCAATAGTTAGCAGAGATTTTAATAATGCAGGCACGTACTTTCATATGAGCCTGCGAAATGTCTTATCGAATCAGTATCCTGGATAAAAGTCCGCTTGCCGCCGGGGAAACCGCCGCGCAGGCGCTGGCGCGCACATTAACGCTGGCGCAACACGCCGAAGCCTGGGGCTATCACCGCTTCTGGGTCGCCGAACACCACAATACCGATCAGCTGGCGAGCCCCTCTCCGGAGCTGGTTATCGCCTGGCTGCTGGGCCACACCCGGCGCATTCGTCTTGGGTCCGGCGGCGTTATGCTCCAGCACTACAGCCCCTATAAAGTCGCGGAAAACTTTAACCTGCTGGCCGCCCTCGCGCCGGGTCGCATCGATCTCGGGGTGGGCAAGGCGCCTGGCGGCCTGCCGCTCTCCACCCGCGCCCTGCAGCAGGGCCTGCATCAGGAGGAGAAAGGGACCTTTGCCGATCAGCTGGCGCAGCTGGATAACTGGCTGTCACTGACTGAGCCAGGGGGAGAGGAGAGCCTGCGCGCCACGCCGATCCCGCCGCGCCGGGCCGACGGATTTCTGCTCGGCGCCAGCCTGGAGAGTGCGGAACTGGCCGCCCGTCTTGACTGGAACTTCGTGTTTGCGGCCCATCTCAATGGCGACAGCGCGCTGCGCCGCACGGTGATCAACCGCTGGCGCGAGCTCAGCCCGCGTGAGGCGATCGTCGCCGTGCAGGTGGTGGTGGCTGACGATCCGGCCACCGCCGCTGCGCTGGCGCAGCAGGTCGAGGTGTGGGGCGTCGAGCTGGAGAACGGCCAGCGGGTGACCGTCGGCAGTGAGGCTCAGGCCGTCGCCTTTGCCCGCCAGGCTGGCAGCCGGCCGACACGCATCCACCGCCGCGAATCTTCACTGATCTCCGGTACTCCCGAACAGGTTAAAGCCCGGCTTGACGCGCTGCAGGCGGAAGATCAGCTGGATGAACTCATCATTGATACCCCCATTAGCGACGGGCCAGCGCGCCTGCACTCCCTGCGCCTGCTGGCGCAGGCTCACTACGGCAAGGAGGTGCTGAATGTCCTTTGAACAACAACTGATTAGCTGGCGGCGCGAGCTGCACCAGAACCCAGAGCTCTCCCTACAGGAAGTAGCCACCACCGCGCGGATCCGCGACTGGCTGCAGAGCGGCGGGCTGACTCTGCTGCCCTTCGATCTGAAAACCGGGCTGGTCGCCGAAGTCGGCAGCGGCGACAAGGTGATTGCCCTGCGGGCGGATATCGATGCGTTGCCCATCGAGGAGGCGACCGGTCTGCCTTACCGCTCGCAAAATGAAGGGGTGATGCATGCCTGCGGCCATGATATTCACACCAGCGTGATGCTGGGGGCGGCGCTGCTGCTGAAGGAGCGGGAAGCGGAACTCCCGGGGCGGGTACGGATCCTGTTTCAGCCGGCGGAGGAAAATTTTGGCGGCGCGAAAACCCTGATCCGCGCCGGGGCGCTGGAGGACGTGTCGGCGATCTTTGGTATGCACAATGAGCCCGGCCTGCCGGTGGGCGAATTTGCCACCCGCGGCGGCGCGTTCTACGCCAACGTCGATCGCTTCGTTTTCAAAGTGACCGGGAAGGGGGCGCATGCCGCCCGCCCACATGAAGGAAAGGATGCGATCCTGCTGGCCAGCCAGCTGGTGACGGTGCTGCAGAGCGTAGCCAGCCGGGAAGTGAACACCCTCGACTCGGTGGTGCTCAGCGTGACGCGGATCCAGGGAGGCAATACCTGGAACGTGCTGCCGGAGAGCGTCGAACTGGAGGGGACGCTGCGCACCCACAGCAGTGAAGTGCAACAGCGTGTCAAGGCCCGGGTCAGCGAGATTGCGGCCGGTTTCGCCAGCGCTTTTGGCGCGCAGATTGACGTCTTCTGGTACGCCGGCCCGACGGCGCTGGTCAACGACGCCCGCTGGGCCGACTTCGCCAGCGAGGTGGCAGCTCAGGCCGGGTATCGCACTCACTACGCCGATCTGCATCTCGGTGGCGAAGATTTTGCGGTCTATCTTCAGCATATTCCCGGGGCGTTCGTCAGCATCGGCAGCGCCAGCGAATATGGTCTGCACCATCCGGCATTTAATCCGGATGAACGGCTGATTGCGCCCGCGGCACATTATTTCGCCCGGCTCGCGGAAGAAGCGTTACAACACATTTAACGGATGGCAGGGGAAGGGGTAGCTATGTCTGAAAATCGACAATTGCGTCTGGGAACCATATTACATGGTGCATCGGGAAATATGTCCGCATGGCGTCATCCGGCGGCCCAGGCCGACGCCAGTATTAATTTTGATTTTGTTACAGAGACGGCGTTAAAAGCGGAAGCGGGTAAGCTGGATTTTATTTTTGTCGCCGACGGTTTATATATTAATGAAAAATCGATTCCCCATTTTTTAAATCGCTTCGAGCCCTTAACGGTGCTTTCCGCGCTGGCCGCGGTTACCCGGCGGCTGGGGCTGGTGGGGACCTTATCCACTTCGTACAGCGAGCCGTTTACCACCGCCCGACAGTTCGCCAGCCTTGACCATTTAAGCCAGGGGCGGGCGGGCTGGAACGTGGTCACTTCGCCGCTGGAAGGGTCGGCGAAAAACTTCTCCCGGGCCCAGCATCCGGATCATGCGCTGCGCTATCGCATTGCCGATGAATATCTGCAGGTGGTGAAAGGCTTATGGGATTCATGGGAAGAGGACGCCTTTGTGCGCAATAAGGAGACTGGCCAGTTCTTTGATAAAAATAAACTGCATACGCTCGATCACCATGGCGATTTCTTTAAAGTGGCCGGGCCGCTAAATATTGCCCGCACGCCACAGGGACGGCCGATTATTTTCCAGGCCGGCGCGTCGGACGACGGCAAGAAATTAGCCGCACGCCACGCCGATGCCATTTTTACCCATCAGGAATCGCTGGCCGAGGCGCAGGCATTTTATCAGGATGTCAAAAGCCAGCTGGCGGCATGGCAGCGCACCCCGGACCAACTGCATATCTTCCAGGGCGTCAGCGTCATCGTCGGGGATGACGCCGAGGATGCGGAACGTCAGTACCAGACTACCGCGGCGCTGGTTTCCATCGAGGATGCGCTGAACTATCTTGGGCGCTATTTCGAACACCATGATTTTTCGCAGTATCCGCTTGATGAACCGTTCCCGGATATTGGCGACCTGGGACAAAACAGCTTCCGCAGCACCACCGACGAGATTAAACGTCACGCCCGCGAGCGGGGATTAACCCTGCGCCAGGTGGCCCTGGAGGCCGCGAGCCCACGTCCGCGCTTTACCGGCACCGCCAGCGATGTCGCCGATGGCCTGCAATTGTGGTTCGAACAGCGCGCGGCGGACGGTTTCATCATTCAGGGCGGCACGCCGGAAACCTTCCCGCGCTTTGTTGACGAGGTGGTGCCTCTGTTACAAGCGCGCGGTTTGTTCCGTCGCGACTATCCGGGCACCACCCTGCGGGAAAGTCTGGGCCTGGCGCTACCCGCTAATCAATTCCAAAAATAAGAAAAGAGAATCACGCTATGCAGAAAACAACACTCTTGCTGGCCGTCGCGTTGGCATTTAGCGCCTCGTCGTGGGCACAGGACGTCAAGATCAATGGCACCGGGGTAAGCCTGGAGGCCAACAAAACGCCGATTCACACAGCGAAAAACCCGAAGGCCATTGCCCTGTTGCCGAAAGATCTGCATCTGGCGGTGCCGGGGAAATTCACCGTCGCGGTGGCGGCCCTGAACTCACCGCCGCTGACGGTCTTCGCCGATGACAACAAAACCCTGCTCGGCAGCGAGGCGGATATCGCCCGGCTGGTGGCGGAGAGTCTCGGGCTGGAGGTGAACGTAGTTCCCACCTCCTGGGAAGACTGGCCGCTGGGAGTCACCTCCGGCAAATATGATGCCGCGATCAGCAATATTACCGTCACCAAAGAGCGAAAAGAGAAGTTCGATTTCGCCACCTACCGCAAAGATTCGCTGGGCTTCTACGTCAAAAGCACCAGTCCGCTGAACAAAATTGACAAGGCGGAGGACATCGCCGGGCTGAAGATTATCGTCGGCTCCGGTACTAACCAGGAGGCGATCCTGCTGGCGTGGAACGCGGAGAACGTCAAGAAGGGGCTGAAGCCGTTTACCCCGGTTTACACCAAGGATGATGCCGCCCAGACGCTGGCTCTGCAAACCGGACGAGCCGACGCCTTTTTCGGCCCTAACGTAATTGGCGCATGGAAGGCGGCGCTGACCGGCAAAACCAAACTGGTGGGCAGCGTCGACGGCGGCTGGCCGAAAGCGGCGCATATCGCGGTGACGCTGAAAAAAGACAGCGGGCTGGTGAATGCCGTCCAGGCGGCGCTGAACGGCGCTATCGCCAGCGGGGACTACGCCAAAGTGCTTAACCGCTGGGGCGAAGGGGTGGAAAGCATACCGCAATCGGAAATCAACCCGCCCGGGCTGGGCGACTGACAGGAGGCGCGATGAGCGAAGCATTCCGCGATATTTCTCCGGACGCCCCGGAGCTGCAGCCGATTATTAGCGGGCTGTTTGCTGAATACGCCGCCCGCTACGGCGACTATTTTTCCCGCGATGCGGAAGTGGAGTTGAGCGAGTGGTATTTGCCGCCGCAGGGGCTGTTTATCGTCCTTGAGCGTGAGGGCGAAATTATCGCCACCGGCGCTTATAAACCTAAGGATCGCCACACCGCAGAGATCAAACGTATCTGGACGCACCGCCGTCTGCGCCAGCAGGGGCTGGCGGCGAAAGTAGTTCAGGAGCTGGAGCGGCGGGCGGTGCTGGCCGGGTACAGCCATATCTACCTGACCACCGGCTTCCGCCAGCCGGAGGCGGTAAAGCTCTATCTCAGCCAGGGGTATGAGGCGCAGTTTGACCTCGCGCGAGACCCGGAAGAGTACAGTCAGCCGCCTTACGATGGCCGGCTGCGGTTCACTAAAGCGCTGGCGGTGAGCGCCTTTAGCCACAGCGCCTGAGGAGGCATTATGCATACATCTGAAACGATAAAAGTGGTGCCGGCGCGCTATCCGCTGCGGGTGGTGGGAGCCCTGGTGGCCCTGCTGGTGCTGGCGGTAGTGATCCAGTCGGTGGCCTTCAACCCGCGCTGGGAGTGGGGCGTCTTCGCCCGCTGGTTCTTTGACCCGGTGATCCTCGAAGGGCTGGGACAAACCCTGCTTCTGACCCTGCTCGGCACGGTGCTGAGCGTGATCTTCGGCGGCCTGCTGGCGCTGGCCCGCTTGTCCTCATCCTGGCTGCTCAGCAGCCTCGCCTGGAGCTATATCTGGCTGTTTCGCTCGCTGCCGCTGATTGTAGTGCTGATCATTCTCTACAACTTCTCCTATCTTTACGACACCCTGTCGCTGGGGATCCCGTTTACCGGCGTCACCTGGGCCAGCTACCAGACGATAAACGTGCTGGGGCAATTCTCCACGGCGGTGGTGGGCCTGACCCTGGTGCAGAGCGCCTATACCGCGGAGATTATTCGCGGCGGCTTCCTCGGCGTTGACCATGGGCAGTATGAGGCCGCTGCCGCGCTGGGGCTGCCCGCCTGGCGACGCACGCTGCGCATTATTTTGCCGCAGGCGCTGCGCACCATTCTGCCATCCGGCTTCAATGAGATCATCAGTCTGGCGAAAGGAACGGCGATGGTGTATGTCCTGGCGATGCCGGAGCTGTTCTACACCATCCAGATGATCTACAACCGTACCCAGGAGGTGATCCCGCTGTTGATGGTCGGCGCCGCCTGGTATCTGGCGATCACCAGCGTTCTCTCCGCCATTCAGTACCTGGTGGAACGTGGCCTGGCGCGCAGCGAGCGCCGCTCGGCGGTGAACAGCGCCCGCAGCAGCCGTCTGAATCAACCCGCACGTCAACCACAGCCCCAGGAGGCCGTCCATGCCCAGCTCTCGTAATGGCCATATCTCTATCACCGGCGTCAGCAAATACTATGGCCGCCACAAAGCGCTGGACGATGTGTCCTTGGAGATACCTCCGGGCACAGTGACGGTGATCCTCGGCCCTTCCGGTTCGGGCAAGTCCACGCTGCTGCGCACCATTAATCACCTCGAGCGCGTTGATGAGGGGTTTATTCAGATTGATGGCGACTATATCGGCTATCGCCGCAAAGGCGACAAGCTGTATGAGATGAAAGAGAAGGAGATCCTCCGCCAGCGGATCAACGTCGGCTACGTGTTTCAGAACTTTAACCTGTTTCCGCACCTGACGGTGCTGGAGAACCTGATAGAGGCGCCGATCGCCCACAAGCAGGCCACGCGCAAAGAGGCCATTGCCCGTGCCTGGGAGCTGCTGGACGTGGTTGGACTGCGCAATAAAGCAGATGCCTGGTCGCGGCATCTCTCCGGCGGCCAGCAGCAGCGTATCGCTATTGCCCGGGCGCTGGCGCTGGACCCGCGGGTGATCCTGTTTGATGAGCCCACCTCGGCGCTGGATCCGGAGCTGGTGGGCGAGGTGCTGGATGTCATCAAGAAGCTGGCGCGCTCTGGCACCACTCTGGTGGTGGTCACCCACGAGGTTGGCTTTGCCCGCGAGGTGGCCGATCAGGTGGTGTTTATGGTCGACGGCAGGATCGTCGAGCAGGGCAGCAGCGACGAGGTGCTCAACCATCCGCAGCATCCGCGTACCCGGCAGTTTTTATCCAGGGTGCTGCCGTCATGAACAGAGCGATAGCGACCCTTGTATTCAGCGCCCTGGCGCTGGACGCTCACGCGGCGCTGGATCTGCGCGCCAATGAGCAGCCATTGCCGGTCACCCGCGACCCGCAGGCGATCGCGAAAATTCCACCGGGCTATCGCTTCGTGGAACCGGGGACGCTGACGGTGGCGATCTCGGCGCTCAATTCTCCGCCGCTGGCGCTGCTTGCCAGCGACAACCGCACGCGGATCGGCAGCGACCCGGATATAGCCCGCCTGCTGGCCGGGAGCCTTGGCCTGAAGCTCAGGCTGGTGCCCACCGCGTGGGAGGACTGGCCGCTGGGCATCGCCGCCGGCCGCTACGATGTGGCGCTGATCAATATCGCGGTAACCGAGAAGCGCAAAGAGAAGTTCGATTTCGCCACCTACCGGGTGGACTCCCTGGCCTTCTCGGTGAAATCCACCAGCGACATCGCCGCGGTAAACGGACCCGCAGACCTCGCCGGGCGCAAAGTGATCGTCGGGTCTGGCACCAACCAGGAGCGGATCCTGCTGGGCTGGAATGAGGACAACCGGGCCGCCGGGCGGCCGCCGGCCCAGCCGGTCTACCTGACCGATGATGCCTCCGGCAACCTCTATATCCAGTCCGGGCGGGCGGATATCTTTTTCGGCCCGCAGTCGATGGCCGCCTATAAAGCGGCCCTTAATGGCCAGACCCGGGTGGTAGGCCTGGGGCCGAAAAAAGCGTGGGTGGCGACAACCACCAAAAAAGGCAACGGCCTGGTCTTTGCCCTGCAGGCAGCCCTCGACGGGGCGATTGCCCGCGGTGAATATCAGCAGGTGCTGGCGCGCTGGGGAGAGCAGGGCGAGGCGGTGGCGCAGTCGGTGGTCAACCCGCCGGGGATCACCTACTAACCACCCGGGCCATGGTGTGCCGGTTGGGTGAGCGGTAATTTTCTGCCTACACTTAGGCTTTATCCTGGAGGCAGACCATGATTACCGTTTATGGCGTGCCGGGATGGGGCTCGACGATTAGCGAGCTGATGCTCTCCCTGGCCGATATTCCCTACGAGGTGGTTGACGTTGAGGGCTTTGACCAGCCCGGCCCGGCGCGCGAGCGCCTGCGGCAGATTAACCCGCTGTGTCAGGTGCCCACCCTGAGGCTGGCCGACGGCAACATCATGACCGAAACCGCCGCCATCGCGCTGATGATCCTCGACCAGCGTCCCGACCTGGCCCCCGCGCCGGGGACGCCGCAGCGTCAGCAGTTTCAGCGCCTGCTGGTCTGGCTGGTGGCTAATGTCTATCCTACCTTTACCTATGCCGACTATCCGGAACGCTGGGCGCCCGCCGCGGCGGAGCAGCTGGTGGAGAATTGTCGCCAGTACCGGAACAATCTCTATCTCTGGTTCGAACAGCAACTGGCCGCCGGGCCGTGGGCGCTGGGCGCGTCGATTACCCTCCTGGACTGCTATATCGCGGCGATGTACAGCTGGGGGCCGCGGCAGGCGTGGTTTGACGACCACGCGCCAAAATTCGCCGCCGTCGCCCGGGCGGTCTACCAGCGACCGGAGCTGGCCGCGACGCTGCGCCGTAACAAGCTGATTTAACGCACGCGATGCCAACCATAACGGCCATTGTGTGGTAGCGTTATGGCTCTGACCACAAGGAGTCTTTGCTATGCCGCATGTAGATATTAAATGTTTTCCCCGTGAACTGACTGACGAACAAAAAACCGCACTGGCCGCCGACATTACCGAGGTGCTGATCCGTCATCTGAACAGCAAAGAGAGCGCGGTCAGCGTCGCGCTCACCCAGGTTGAGCCGGACGCGTGGCAGGCGGTGTGGGATAGTGAGATCGCCCCGCAGATGGCGCAGTTGATTAAGAAGCCGGGTTATAGCATGTAATTGCCACTGGCGGGCATGATGCCCGCCAGTGACGCTCGGTCAGAACCAAATCTCCGTCTGCACGCCGAAGTTCCATGTCCCGCCAGCGGTAAAGCCTTTGCTGCCGAAATCATCGTTGATCGCATAACGATCCAGGTCTTTATCCCAGTTCATCCACGTGACAAAGAAACGTATCTCCGGCCGCGCTTTGATATCAAACACATCGCCCACTTTAAAGGTGGGGGCGAAGGTCAGCTTGTAGAAATCACCGCGCACCGCCTGATACTGATAAACGTTGTCATTATAGCGATAGCTGCGCCCGTTCGGATTGAGATCCATATACTGCCACGAGGCCTCATACAGCAGGGCGAAGTGAGCGGAGATCCCTTGCGATACCCGCAGGTTAAACGTCGCCCAGTCGTAGCGGTCGCCGTCGCGATAGCGGTCTTCGCTGTGCTGGGCGATCACCGACGGCGCCAGCTGCCAGTTTTTCCCCAGCGGCAGGATCCCGTACGACGCAAAGCGTAGGGAGGCCGCGTTCTCGGTCAGGTCGCCATCGCTCCCCGGCTGACGCGCTTCGGCGCCCAGCCCGACGCCGTACTGCAGGGCGCTTTCCGACACCCCCGGCGCCAGGCCGTAGAACTGCTGTTTGTCGTGGAGGGCCAGCATCGCGTAGTAGCCGTTTTTGGCGGTGTTATCGCTGCGCAGGGCATAGCTCCCGGTGGTCGAGGTATTATCTTTCAGGTCATCGTTGCCCTGGGCGGTCATCACCGTGGTCATCAGCTGCCAGTTGCCGTAAAAATGGTTTGCGGTGAACAGCAGATTCTGGATGTCATTATCCGCGTAATTATCGCTGCCAAGGTCGCCGAAGTTACGCGCATACACCGAATAATCGCCGCGCAGGCCGCTTCCCCAGTCGACATCATTGATCCCGCCGCCGGTGCCACCGAGGAACATGATGTCGCTATCGGTAAAGTGGATATCGAAGTTATCCCGATCGAAGCGCTTGCCAGCCCAGATCGAGGCGCGTTTTAACGGCCCGGTGAACTCGGCGAAATCGCCCATCTCGACGTACAGCTGACGAATGTTCAGATGGTGGCTGTCGTTATCCTGAACCCACGGATCCGGGTTGGTGGCCCCGTCGGCGAGCATGGTCTTAAAGCGCGCCCATGAGCCATCGTTGAAGGTAAGCTTTTTGCCAAAGCTCAGCTCAGCGTAATTATCTTTTTCGTTGCCGAGACGGCCGACGTGGGCATCGCCGTTGAGCGAACTGGCCGGGGAGATACCTGGCCCGCCGCGGGCGCCTTTGCCGTGGCTGTTGACTAACATTCCGGAACGGGCGTAGGTGTTAAAGGTAAAGCCATCGTCCGGGGCGCGTTTCGCCAGCTGCTCGCTCAGCTGCTGATTGGTGGCCTGCTGTTTTTGTTCGCGAGCCGTGGTCTGTTGGCTGAGCGCCTGCACCTGCTTTTCCGCTGCCGCCGCGCGCTGTTCCGCGGCGCTGGTGCGCAGCTCCGCCTGCTGCGCCCGGCGTTTAGCTTCTCCCGCCTCCTGCTCCGCATGATTTAGCCGGGCCTCCAACAGAGCCAGCCGTTGCTCGACAGTGAGTGGGGCCGCACTCGCGCCGTAAGCCGAAAAAAGGGCGCAGCAAACCGCTGCGCTTATCAAAGAGATACGCATATCAATCCTTATTTTTTCAGAGGTATGAAGGGTGTGCTGCGCCTTACAGGGCGTGGTTTTCTCCACCAACAGACGATGCGTTCGACGGCGCACGGCGTCCAGCGTCAAGGTCAGCGCGGATCTGCTCGTACTGGTCGTCGAGGCGGTAGAAGCGACCCATCCACAACATTGAGGCCACAATCAGCAGCGCGGGGATATAGAGGTAGCAGGCTTTTATCGCCAGCATCGCGCCGTCGCTTTGCGTCTGGTTAGCGATATAACCGGCGGATGAGAGCAGTACCCCGGTAATGGCTCCTGCGCCCGCCATAGCCACCTTGCCAAGAAAGCCGTTGATGGAGGTTAAAATGCCGGCGGTATTGATGCCGGTTTTCCATACCCCGTAATCCACCGGATCGGCCTGCATGGAAAAGTAAATTGCCGTGCGCTGTCCGGCGCCAAGCGATAACACGACCGCTCCGGCAACCAGACCCCAGCTATTAACGCCTGCCGCCATCATCATACCCATGCCGACCAGGTTGATCGCGCTGGCGACCAGATACACGTGGCGCTTTTTCATTCGGCTGGCGAGCAGCGGCACGGTGAGGGTGCCCAGCAGGGGAACGAAGGTGGAGATTCCGGCGACGACCGCCGTGAGTTCGTTATTGCCGACGTAATAATGGAAGAAGTACACCAGCGCCCCGGTTTGAAAGAAAAACGCGCCCCACATCAGGAAAATGTTGATGGCGAAGACGAACCACGGTCGATTGGCGCGCAGGCTGACCCAGGCGCGTTTTAAGGTCATGCGCTCCTGAGTAATGCTGATATTTTCCTTAACGTTCCGGAAGCTCACCAGCAGAAAAAAGGTGGCAATAACGCCGAAAACTACCGCCGTATAGAAGAAGCCGTGCTCCTGATTGCCTTTCCCCAGCGCGCCAACCAGCGGCAGAGTGGCGACCGCGACAATGGTCGCCCCGAGCGAGCCGAGCAGAATACGCACTGCCGACAGCGTCGTGCGCTCTCGCGAGTCGTTCGTCAGAAACGGCAGCATGGCGCAGAATGGAATATTAACGAGGGTATAGAGAAACGACAGGCACAAATAGGTGACAAAAGCGTAGATCAGCTTACCGGTGGTGCCGAAATCGGGCACGTAGAAGGCCAGAATACACAGCAGTCCAAAGGGGATCGCGCCAATCAGCAGATACGGACGGCAGCGCCCCCAGCGGGTGGCGGTATTGTCGATTACCAGCCCCATCAGCACGTCGGCCACGCCGTCCACCAGTCGGGTGACCAGAAACATCAGGCCGACGTAATAGGCCGGGAGGCCCATCACGTCGGTGTAAAAAAACATCAGATACAGAGAGATCATCTGCCACACAAGGTTGCAGGAGAGATCGGCAATGCCATAGCCAAGGCGCTGCCGCCACAGGGTAAACGTTGTTTCTGCCATAAATCACTCGCTTATCGTTGTTGTTAAAGTCCGTACCGGCGAATAAACCAGGCCGGCGTACAGCTCCACGCATGGCAGTAACTATTGATGAGCTTACTGCCATAGGGGGAAAAGTCAGGATGCTGCGGATCGAAAATTTCCCAGAAGGTGTCGGCGCCGTAGTCGACCATCGCTCCCCAGTAGGCCTTGATCTCCGCTATCGCCTCCTCGCGCAGGCCGCATTGCAGCAGGGCGACAATGTGATGATGGCGCAAGTACGGGGTATTCATGGCAATGGCGGGCGGATGTTGCTGCAGGCGGCGCATCAGCGCTTGCCGCTGCCCGGCGGTGCCAACCTCCGCCAGTACCAGCCAGATCTGCGATGCCCATGAGACCTGGCGCGCGGCGCCGCTGATAAACACCTGCCGCTCGCTGTCCCACAGGTGGCGGAGGGCGGCCTCTTTCAGCTGCGCGAGCGTAGCGGTGTAGTCGGCTACCCGCTGCGGTTCAACACGCTGCGCCAGCCAGAGGGCACGCTGCAGGCAGTAGATAAGCACCCCCTGCGCCGACGACTGTTTATTCAGCTCTGCCTGCCAGTCGATAAATACCCACCAGTCATCGCTGTCGCGCACCAGACCCTGGGGATCGCAGCGGGTCAGCGCCAGCTCGATTTGCCGTCGCGCCGTGGGCCACAGTTCACGGGCGGTTTCCATGTCGCCAGTGCTTTGCAGGTAGTGATAGAGTACGTCGACAAAAAATAATGAATAATCAAAGAGAAATGTGTCATCGGCACGCACGTCAGGCTGAACAAAGACATTGGCGGAGACCATGCCATCTTCCCGGGTATGGCCGGCAAACAGGTACAGGCAGCGGCGGACCAGATCGTGGTGGCCGAAGGTCACGTCATTGACCAGCGCCTGCAGGCGCAGGTCGCCGAGCCACAGCCGACGGTCGCGTTTCGGCCCATCCTCAAACACCTCCTGCATGCAGTTTTGCAGGGTGCGAACCGCGACGTCATCAATGGCTTTCAGCTCCGAATCGGCGATGACCGCCGGCTGCGGGCTGCCGGCTGAGGTAACGGTTTCCAGGGCTATCTCATCGAACTGCAGACGAAATTTGCGCGACAGCGCTTTGATTTCCACCTTCAGGTAGCGCAGGCAGTAGCGACGCGGCAGGTCAACCCGGGCGGGCAGGACGTCGAGCCACAGATCCTGTTGCTGCAACCAGCTACTGCTCAGCCACCCCTGGTACTCGCTGAACGGCTCGCAGACTTCGCTCAGCGTTTCGCCGAAGGTGAAGTGCAGATGGGCCGGGGCATCCGGCGGGCTGCCGACGCTGCGGCAGCTGAACTGCAGGTAGCCAACAAAATGGCTGCCAAAGTCAATGATAATGCTGTCGCCGACGCGAAGCGGCTGCTGATAAAACTGCTCAGGCGTGCAGACGGTGTGTCCCCGCCAGCCGTTCAGCGCCGCCGGATCGGCGACGGCCTCGACGATGGCCTGCGGCGCCTGGCGGTGACGATGTAGCGCGGGCGTTAGGGCGGCCGCACGCTCTAATAAATGCGGATGGCGGGTCATCGCCACACTGGAATTGTATTGAATTGCCTGTGACATACTGCGTCCTCTCCATTAGGTTAGGCGCAGCATAGGCCGTCGTCCGGCGGCACCACCACTCTGGCAATGCCAAACCGTCAGTGAAAATGGCAGGAATAATGAGGTGGGGGCGCTGGCGATCACAAATCCGCACATCGGGCGCGTGCCGAGGGCCGGAATAGATTATCGTGCCCCTGCGCACCAGGCTGTTCAGGATTTGCTGTAATGATGACACTGACCGTTGAGTATTATTTCACCCACCCCCAGGATAAGCTCGGCATGTACGCCAGCGACCCGGAAGATAATAGCCAGGAACATGGCCACGAGTTTGCCGAGCTGGTGATCGTCGAGGAGGGGCATGGATTACACGTTATTAATGGCCGCCCGCTGTATATCCAGCAGGGCGATGTATTTTATGTCCAGCCTGGCGATGTCCACTATTATGATGAGCTGGGGACGCTGAAGTTGATTAATGTCTTAATTAATCCGGCGGTGGCCTTTCGCTATTTACAGCAGATGGAGGGATTGCTGCAGCAATTATCGGCGCAGCGCGCCGCCTGCTATGGCTGGCTGGCACCGGAGACCCGCAGCTATTGTCGGGAACTGGTGGAAAAGATATTTTCCCCGGCGCTGAGGGCGGCGGATAATACCCCGCAACGGGAGTCTCTCTTTTTCCAGCTGGTGACCACCATTCTCACAGCCGAGTCGGAAGCCGAATATAGCAGCACCCGCTATAAACTGCATAAATTACTCACCTGGCTGCAGGAGCACTGTTTCGAAGAACATAACTGGCAGCAGCTGGCGGAGCAATTTCATCTCACCACCCGCACGGCGTTTCGCCATATTAAAGAGGCCACCGGATTAACGCCGGATAATTATCTGAAACGTCTGCGACTGGTCTCCGCGCGGGTCAAATTACGCGAAACGGAGATGACCATTACCGAAGTGGCTTATCTGTGCGGCTTCGCCAACAGCAACCACTTTACCACCCTGTATAAAAAAGTGTTTGGCCTGACCCCAAGCGCCGATCGCCGCCGCCCACCGGGTTAAAAGGGGGGCCGCAGGCCGGGCAGGGGAAAAATCTGCCACCCGCGGCAGGTCACGCTTATTCGTCGAGGGAGTTTGCCCGCACATGACGACCGCTGGCGACAAAATTGCCGGTGCCAAGATGATGCAGGGTATTGAGCTTATCGTCGTCGAACTGCCAGCGTCCGGTGACGAATGCGCGTTCATCGGCGGCGGCAGACACCACCTCCCCGAACAGGGTGTCGTACTGGGTCTGGGCCGCCGTCGCCGGCAGCAGGCGGCACTCCATCCATGCCAGACACTTCTCCTCGATCAGCGGCAGGCCCAGCTCCGGACCGGTCACCACCGGAATTCCGTAAGCATTGAATTTGTCTTCATCGCGGCCGCTGACGCTGCCGACGGCGTAGGTCCAGCTGGCGGCGGCCACGCCGGGAACCACGATGCCGAAGGTGCCGTTGCGCTCGATGATTTCCCGCGTCCAGGTGCTTTTATCCACCACGATAGCCACCCGCGGCGGGGCGAATTCCACCGGCATCGACCAGGCGGCGGCCATGACGTTGCGCCGGTCGGACGCAGCGTCGTAGCTGGTGATCAAAATGGTCGGACCGTGGTTGAGCAGGCGGCTGGCATACTGCAGTTCCACGTGGCGAAAGCGGCTCATAGGCGTTCCTTGAGTAATGGGTCGGTTGGCGGGTAATACGTTAAGCCGCAATGAAAATGTAATCAATACGTCATCTCGTCTGACTATAGTCGCCAGCACAAAGTCCCAAAGAGGATCACAATATGTTGGCTCCCCTGATGTTATCCCAGGTGAGCGCGTCCCGTCGGATGTCGACCGCCGGGCAGGGGTTGCTTTCCCGCAAGGGAGGGCGACAATGCGCGCGCTGACCCCTATCACTCTGCAGGCGGTCTCATTCGCCTTCGCAGAGACCCCCATTCTCGATCGCTTCTCGCTGCATATCGAACCCGGCAGCATTGTGGCGCTGCTGGGCCCGTCCGGCTGCGGCAAAAGCACCTTGCTGCGCCTGCTGGCGGGGCTGAGCGTGCCGGCCAGCGGTGAAATCCGCTTTGGCGATCGGCTGGTGGCCCGCGCAGGCTGGGGATTGCCCCCGGAACAACGCGATATCGGCATGGTTTTCCAGGATTACGCCCTCTGGCCGCATATGAGCGTGGCGCAGAACGTCGCCTTTCCGCTGCGCATGCGCGGCGTTGCCTGCGCCGAACGCGAGCGCCGGGTGAGCGAGGCGCTGGCGCGGGTGGGCCTCGACGGCTTTGCCGAACGTAAACCTTCAGGCCTTTCCGGCGGCCAGCAGCAGCGGGTGGCGCTGGCGCGGGCGATCGTCGCCGCGCCGCGGGTGCTGCTGTTTGATGAGCCGCTCTCCAACCTGGACAGCGAACTGCGCGAATCGCTGTGTGGCGAAATGAGCCGCCTGCTGCGCCAGCTCGGCATCACCGCCGTGTATGTTACCCATGACCGCCGTGAAGCCGAGCTGTTAGCCGACCGGATAGTCCATTTATCCGCGGGCCGCGTGGCCGCTGTCCGCGCCGTTACGCCAACCTCAGGGGACGTTGTATGAACACCGTTATGACCGTTAAAAAAGGAGTGGTACTCGCGATGGCTCTCTCCGCCATGATGCTCTCCAGCGCCCATGCGCTGACCGTTTACACCGCCGGCCCTGGCTCGCTGGCGAAAAGCCTGGCCAGCGGTTTTGAACAACAGACCGGGGTGAAGGTGACCGTTTTCCAGGCCACCACCGGCAAAGTGATGGCCCGTCTGGAGGCCGAGCAGGCCAACCCACAGGCGGATGTGCTGATCTCCGCTTCATGGGATACCGCGGAGGATCTGCACCAGCGGGGTTGGTTGCTGCCTTTTCACAGCGCCAACGCCGACAAGGTACCGGCTAATCTGAAATCGGCGGACTATATCGCCCAGGGGGTCTCGGCGCTTGGCATCGTCTGGAACAGCAAAAGCGGTACTCCGGAGCCGAAAGAGTGGCGGGATCTCACCCAGCCGGCGTTTAAAGATAAGGTGACGACGCCTGACCCGGCGCTCTCCGGCGCGTCGCTGGATCTGCTGATTGGCCTGCAAAACAGCATGGGCGACCAGGCCTGGCAGCTGTTTGACGATCTGAAAAAGAACGGCATGGTGGTCAGCGGCCCCAACGCCCAGGCGGTGACGCCGGTGATGCAGGGGGCGAAAGCGGCGGTGTTCGGCGCGGTGGATTATGTCTCCTACGGCAATATTCAGCAGGGCGAGTCGCTGAAGGTGATCTTCCCGGCCAGCGGGACGGTGATTGCCCCACGCCCGATGATGATCCTCAAAACCAGCCAGCATGCCGACGACGCCAAAGCCTTTATCGATTACGTGCTGTCGCCGGAAGGTCAGGCGCGGGTCGCCGACGCCTGGCTGATGCCCGCTCGCCGCGATGTGGCCGCTAAACGCCCGCTGCTGGACGCGCTGAAGGTCTTGCCCACCAGCGGCGAGGGGAGTAGCGAGCGTAGCGCCGTCCTGACCCGCTTCAGTCAGCTGTATGCCCAATAATTGACACGGTTCTCCGGCGCTGGCCGCCGGAGAACGCTTCGTTTCAGGAACCGCTGTGAAACAAAAATTCCTTTCCGGCGTGACCCTTGCTGCCCTGACGCTGCTGGTCGCGTTACCGCTGTTGTTTATTCTGCTGCAGGCAATTTTTCCCCATTTCAGCGCCGGTTCGCTCCATGACGCCTTTGGCGGCGTCTCGCCGCTGCTGGCGGACCCTCAGCTGATGTCGATGCTCGGCGGTACGCTGTGGATCGCCGGCGGCGTGGCGCTGGCCAGCGTCCTCATTGGCCTGCCGCTCGGCATTCTGCGCGGTATGTTTTCGTTGCCGCTGCCCCGGCTATGGGACCTGCTGTTTTTGATCCCCTTTCTGACGCCGCCCTATATCTCGGCGCTCTCGTGGATGTTGGCGCTGCAACGCCAGGGCTATCTGCAGCAGCTGACCGGCTGGCAGCTAAACGATCTGCTATTCAGCCGCAGCGGGATCGTGCTGGTGATGACCTTTAATATTTTTCCCGTGGTCTACTTTGCCGTTTCCCGCAGCCTGCTGGCGAGCGGGCAACGGCTGGCGATGGTCGCCCGGGTCCATGGCGCCAGCGCCTGGCGCGCCTTCTGGCACGTGACGCTGCCGATGCTCTCCCCGGCGCTGGCGGCGGGGATGCTGCTGGCGTTTACTCTCGCCATCGAGGAGTTTGGCGTACCGGCGGCGCTGGGCAGCCGGGCGGGAGTGGTGATGCTGACGGTGGGCATTGAGAAAAAGCTGGCCGACTGGCCGGTGGACCTTACCGGCGCTGCGCTGCTGTCGCTGCTGCTGATGACGGTAGCGCTGTTCGCCTGGTGGCTGCAAACGCGGCTGGTGGGGGAGAAGGAGGTCACCAGCGTCACCGGCAAACCGGGAGAAAACCGTGGGACGTCGCTGGGCTGGATGACGCTGCCCGCGCTGCTGGCGATGGCGGCCGTCGGCGGCCTGGCGGTCGGGGTCCCCGCCGTCTCGATGATGCTCACCAGCCTGATGGGCACCCTCTCGGGCGGAGTCAGCCTGGAGAATGTCACGCTGCGTCACTTCGCGGCGCTATTCGACCAGCAGGGCGATGCCCTGTCGGCTCTCGGCGTCAGCCTGTCTCTGGCGCTAGGTTCGGCGCTGATCGTCGGCGCGCTGGGGCTGCTGGCCGCCTGGCTGGTGATAGTGCAGAAGATCAAAGGGCGCGTGGTGGTGGATGCGCTGTCGCTGATGCCGGCGGCGCTGCCGGGCGTGGTGGTGGGGGTGGGATTGATCCTGCTGTGGAACCAGCCCTTCTGGCCGCGCTCGCCCTACAACACGCTGTGGATGCTGCTGCTCTCCTATTGTTGCCTGCTGCTGCCCTGGCCGGTGCGCTATGTCGGCAGCGCGCTGCGCCAACTCGGCCCCAATCTTGAGCCCGCCGCCCGGGTCCACGGCGCATCGCCGCTGCAGGCGCTGCGGCTAATTGTTCTGCCGCTGGTCTTTCCGGCGCTGCTGGCGGCGATGCTGATGGTGTTTGCGGTGGCGTCCCGGGAACTGGTGACCTCGCTGCTGCTGGCGCCCGCCGGCACGCAGACCGTGGCGGTGTTTATCTGGCGCCAGTTCGAACAGGGATCCGTTGGTCAGGGCATGGCGATGGCCAGCCTGACGCTGTTGACCGGTCTGCTCCTGATGCTGACGGCGCTGGCGCTGATGCAGCGCAGCACGCGCGGTTAACGACAAGCGCACAAAAAAGAGTGTCGGCGCGGGAATATAGGCTATAAATGTCGGACACCAACAGCTGGAGACCCTGATGAGTCCCTTTTTACGCGCCTATTTTTCCCGTCTGGGCTGGACGGGAGAGCCTGATGTTTCTATTGATACCTTGCGCCAACTGCATCTGCAGCATAACAGCGCTATACCTTTCGAAAACCTCGACGTCCTGCTGCCGCGCGAGATCCATCTTGACGACCTGGCGCTGGAAGCGAAGCTGATTGCCGGCCGACGCGGGGGGTATTGTTTTGAACAAAATGGCCTGCTGGAGCGCGCGCTGCGCGAAATAGGTTTTAATGTCCGCAGCCTGCTGGGGCGGGTGGTGCTGGCCAATCCGCCGCAGATGCCGCCGCGCACCCATCGTTTATTGCTGGTGGAAGTGGCGGGCGAGCGCTGGATCGCCGACGTTGGCTTCGGCGGCCAGACGCTGACCGCGCCGATTAAGCTGCTGGCCGATATCCCGCAGCAGACGCCGCATGGCAGCTATCGTCTGGTGCATGAAGGGGATGAGTGGACGCTGCAGTTCAACCATCACGAGCACTGGCAGTCGATGTACCATTTCGATTTAGGTCGCCAGTATGCGTCTGATTATGTGATGGGTAACTTCTGGTCGGCGCACTGGCCGCAGTCACACTTTCGTCACCACCTGCTGATGTGTCGTCATCTGCCGGACGGCGGCAAAATGACCCTTACCAATTTCCACTTTACCCACTGGGAAAATAACCACGTGGTGGAGAAGGTCGATTTTGCCGATGTCTCCGCGCTGTACGAAGGGCTGCAAACCCGCTTCGGCCTGGGCGTGGACGATCCTAAACATGGCTTCAGCGAAGCGGCGCTGGCGGCGGTGATGGCGGCTTTCGATACGCATCCGGAAGCCGGGAAGTAAATTTCCTCATGCCCGGTGGCGCTGCGCTTGCGCGGGCCTACGGGGTATGAGCCTGTGAGAGCGCCCCGTAGGCCGGATAAGGCGACAGCCGCCACCCGGCGAAATTACAGGTACCGTGCCTGATATCTTGCCCGGCGGCGCTGCGCTTGTGCGGGCCTACGGGGGATGAGCCTGTGAGAGGGCCCTCTAGGCCGGGCAAGGCGACAGCCGCCACCCGGCGAAATTACAGGTACCGTGCCTGATATCTTGCCCCGCGGCGCTGCGCTTGCGCGGGTCTACGGGGGATGAGCTCTGTGAGAGGGCCCTGTAGGCCGGGTAAGGCGACAGCCGCCACCCGGCATAACGGCTGGAGCCGGGTCGATAACTACCCGGACTCGCGCGAAGGCCGCGTCCGGGCTACCGGTTAGGATGAATGATAACAGCCGCCAGCGCTCAGCGTCGGGAGCGCACCACCTGGTAGCGGCGGGTGAAATACTCCACCGGCGCGCTCCAGACGTGAACCAGACGGGTGAACGGGAAGATCAGGAAGATGGTCATCCCCAGCACCAGGTGGACGCGGTAAATCCAGGCCACGCCGTCCAGATGCGCCGAGGCGCCGCCGTGGAAGGTGACCACCGCCTGCGCCCAGTCCACCAGCTTGAGCATTTCGCTGCCGTCCGGATGCTGGGCGGAGAAGGGGATCGTCGTCAGCCCCAGCGCGCACTGAATCAGCAAAATGCACAGGATCAGAATATCTGCCGTGGTGGAGGTGGCGCGAATGCGCGGGTTGGTCAGGCGGCGAGCCAGCAAGCCGATGCCGCCCACCAGGGTGAGCACCCCACACACGCCGCCGAGGATCATCGCCATCAGCTGCTTCTGCGACATTGGCAGGAACCACGAGTAGACCCAGTGCGGGGTCAGCATGCCAAAGAGATGGCCAAAAAAAATGCCGAGAATGCCGATATGAAACAAGTTCGACCATAGCACCATCCCGCGTTTATCCAGCATCTGGCTGGATGACGCGCGCCAGGTATACTGCCCATAGTCGTAGCGTAGCCAGCTGCCGAGCAGAAACACGGCGCCGCAAAGGTAAGGGTAGATATCGTAAAAGAAGACGTTCAGATACTGGATCATTTCGGGCCTCCGGCGCGGATGTCGACGTACAGCGGCGCCACATCCTGGCTAAAGCGTCGTTGATAAGCTTGCATAGGCGAGCTGTCGCAAGCGGTCGCATTATCTTCAATAAACTTCACCTGCTCTTCTTCCCACACTTCGTCCAGCGCCTGACAGGTATCGTCGCGCTTTTCTCCCGCCACCTGTTTGGTGACACTGTCACTGGTGAGCGGGCTTTTTGCCAGTTCCAGCAGGGCGTCAAACAGTTGATAATACGAGCATTCTCGTTGCTTCAGGCGGCCGCCGATCAGCGCCAGAATCGGCGCGATATTCTGCAGCCCTTCACGGGCGTCGGCGAGGGGTAAAATACTGAGATACTCCAGATACAGCGGCAGATAGTCGGGCAGTTCTCGGCAATCGATCAGCAGACCTGCCTGCTGATACTGATTCATCAGGTCCACCATCGCCTGGCCACGCTCGCGGGACTCAGCATGCACATGTTCAAACAGCAGCAGCGAGGTGGCGCGCCCTCGCTCGAACACCTCGCACCAGTCGGCCTGGCGATCCAACAGCGGCGCCGCCAGCAGCTCCCCGACAAAGGGCGTCAGGGAAGGGATATCGGCGCTGACCAGCGCCAGGGCTTCGTCGCGGTTCTCCCACAGCACCTCGTCGGGATACTCCAGCAGCAGACCGAGCACTTTCAGGATCCGCATCACTCGCCCTCCCCATGCTTACGCACGCCGCTGACGTCGATGGCGTCAATCCGCCGGCTGTTAAACAGGTTGAATTTCGTATCTGACCCGTGGCAGCCGTCGCCGAAGGTAAAGCCGCAGCCGTTGCGTTCCGGGAAGGCGTCCTCCGCCAGTTCGCGATGGCTGGTGGGGATCACGAAGCGGTCTTCGTAGTTGGCGATCGCCAGATAGCGATACATCTCTTCGACCTGCTCAACGCTGAGTCCCACCTCTTCAATTGCCCGGGTATCGGTCACGCCCTCAACGGTTTGCGAGCGCTTGTAGTGGCGCATCGCCATCATCCGTTTCAGCGCGCGCAATACCGGCCCGGTATCCCCGGCGCTCAGCAGGTTCGCCAGGTACTGGACCGGAATGCGCAGGCTCTCAACCGCCGGCAGGATGGCGCCGTTGTTGGGCAGGCCGCCGGCGTCGGCAACCGACTGGATCGGCGACAGGGGCGGCACATACCAGACCATCGGCAGGGTGCGATACTCCGGATGCAGCGGCAGGGCCAGCTTCCAGTCCATCGCCAGCTTATAGACCGGCGATTTCTGCGCCGCCTCAATGACATTGTGGGGGATGCCTTGTTTTAACGCTTCCTCGATGACCGCCGGATCGTTTGGATTAAGGAATACCTCGCACTGGCGCTCATAGAGGTCGGTTTCATGCTCGGTGCTGGCAGCTTCTTCGATACGGTCGGCGTCATACAGCAAGACGCCGAGATAGCGGATGCGCCCGACGCAGGTTTCGGAGCACACCGTTGGCTGCCCGGACTCAATGCGCGGATAGCAGAAGATGCATTTTTCCGACTTGCCGCTCTTCCAGTTAAAGTAGATTTTTTTGTAGGGACAGCCGCTGATGCACATCCGCCAGCCGCGGCATTTGTCCTGATCGATCAGCACGATGCCATCTTCCTCACGCTTGTAGATGGCGCCGCTCGGGCAGGTGGCCACGCAGCTCGGGTTGAGGCAGTGCTCGCACAAGCGCGGGAGATACATCATGAAGGTATTTTCGAACTGGCCGTACATCTCTTTCTGCATGGCTTCGAAGTTCCGGTCGCGGGCGCGTTTCTCGAACTCGCCGCCGAGCAGCTCCTCCCAGTTCGGGCCCCAGTCAATCTTATCCATGCGCTCGCCGCTGATCAGCGATCGCGGGCGGGCGGTGGGCAGATATTTGCCCTCCGGCGCGTTGTGCAGATGCTGGTAATCGTAGGTGAAGGGTTCGTAGTAATCGTCAATCGCCGGCAGCACCGGGTTAGCGAATATCTTCGACAGCACGCTAACCCGATTGCCGAGGCGGGGTGTCAGCTTACCGCTGATGCCGCGGATCCAGCCGCCTTGCCACTGTTCCTGGTCCTCCCAGTTTTTTGGGTAGCCAATGCCCGGTTTGGTCTCCACGTTATTGAACCACGCGTACTCCATGCCTTCGCGGCTGCTCCAGACGTTTTTACAGGTGACCGAGCAGGTGTGACAGCCGATGCATTTGTCCAGATTCAGCACCATTCCAACCTGAGAACGGATTTTCATTTTTTCGCCTCCTGTACCTGATCGCGGCCTTCGTCATCCAGCCAGGCAATATTCTTCATTTTGTGGATCATGATGAACTCGTCGCGGTTGGAGCCGACGGTGCCGTAGTAGTTAAAGCCATAGGCCAGCTGGGCGTAGCCGCCGATCATGTGCGTCGGCTTCGGGCAGACGCGGGTGACGGAGTTATGAATGCCGCCGCGGCGGCCGGTCACTTCCGAACCCGGGATATTCATAATCCGCTCCTGAGCGTGATACATCATGGTCATCCCCGGCGGCACGCGCTGGCTCACCACCGCCCGGGCGGTGAGGGCGCCGTTGGCGTTGAACGCTTCAATCCAGTCGTTATCTTCAATGCCCAGCTCTCTGGCGTCAGTTTCACTGAGCCAGACGATCGGCCCGCCGCGCGACAGCGTCAGCATCAGCAGGTTTTCGCTGTATGTGGAGTGGATCCCCCATTTCTGGTGCGGGGTCAGGAAGTTCAGCGCTTTCTCCGGAAAACCGTTCGGCGGCACGGCCTTCATCTGGCTGACGCTGCGGGTATCAATGGGCGGGCGATAAGCCACCAGGCTTTCGCCGAAAGCCCGCATCCACGGATGGTCCTGATACAGCTGTTGCCGCCCGGAGAGGGTGCGCCACGGGATCAGTTCGTGCACATTGGTATAACCGGCGTTGTAGGAGACGTGCTCGCTTTCCAGTCCGGACCACGTTGGGCTGGAGATGATCTTGCGCGGCTGCGCCTGAATATCGCGGAAGCGGATCTTCTCATCCTCTTTATTCAGCGCCAGATGAGTGTGGTCGCGACCGGTAAATTCTCCCAGCGCCTGCCAGGCTTTCACCGCCACCTGGCCGTTGGTTTCCGGCGCGAGGCTGAGAATAACTTCGGAGGCGTCAATGGCGCTGTCGATCCGCGGCCGGCCTTTGGCCGGACCGTCCTGCTTGAGGTAGTTAAGCTTGCCGAGGAAATCGACTTCGCTTTGCGTATTCCACGAGATGCCTTTTCCGCCGTTGCCAAGCTTATCGAGCAGCGGCCCGAGAGAGGTGAAGCGTTCCCAGGTGGCGGGATAGTCGCGCTCCACCAGGGCAATCGACGGAGCGGTTTTCCCGGGGATCAGATCGCATTCGCCCTTGCGCCAGTCAAGCACCTCGAACGGCTGCGCCAGCTCAGCCGGAGAGTCATGCTGCAGCGGGACCAGCACCACGTCGGTCTCTTTCCCGAGATGGCCGACGCAGACCTGCGAGAAGGATTTGGCGATATCTTTGTAAATCTCCCAGTCGCTCTTTGCCTCCCACGCCGGGTCGACGGCGGCGGAAAGTGGGTGGATAAACGGATGCATATCCGAGGTGTTCATATCGTCTTTTTCGTACCAGGTGGCGGTCGGTAGAACAATATCGGAAAAGAGACAGGTACTGGACATGCGGAAATCCAGCGTCACCAGCAGGTCGAGTTTGCCCTCGATAGCCGCCGTCTGCCACTCGACTTCCTCAGGTTTCACCTCATCGCTGGCGCCCAGTTCATCCCCCTGAATACCGCTGTCGGTCCCGAGCAGGTATTTCAACATGTACTCATGCCCCTTACCGGACGATCCCAGCAGGTTAGAGCGCCAGATAAACAGGTTCCGCGGATGGTTTTTGCCGCTGTCCGGCTGCTCGGCGGCAAAGCGGATCTCGCCGGATTTTAGCGACCGCACCGTGAACTCCGAGGGCGATAGCCCGGCGGCCTCGGCCTGCTGCTTGATGGCCAGCGGGTTGACGTTGAGCTGTGGCGCAGAAGGCAACCAGCCCATCCGTTCCGCGCGGACGTTGAAGTCGATAAGGCTGCCGCTAAATTTGCTGGCGTCGGCCAGCGGCGACAACAGCTCCTGCGCGGTCAGTTTTTCATAGCGCCACTGGCTGGCGTGATTGTAGAAATAGGAGGTGCTGTTCATTTGCCGCGGCGGGCGGTTCCAGTCCAGCGCGAACGCCAGCGGCAGCCAGCCGGTCTGTGGGCGCAGCTTCTCCTGGCCGACATAGTGCGACCAGCCGCCGCCGCTCTGGCCGACGCAGCCGCAGAACACCAGCAGGTTAATCATCCCCCGGTAGTTCATATCCATGTGGTACCAGTGGTTTACCCCGGCGCCGAGGATAATCATCGAACGGCCATGGGTTTTATGCGCCGTATCGGCGAACTCGCGGGCGATTTGTTCGATATGCTGGCGCGGCACGCCGGTGATCTGCTCCGCCCACGCCGGGGTATAGGCTTTAACCTCGGCGAAATCTTTCGCCGCATTGACATCATCAAGCCCTCGGTCCAGGCCGTAGTTAGCCAGAATCAGGTCATATACGCTGACCACCAGGCCGCGTTCACCACTGGCCAGCGTCAGCTGTTTCACCGGGAGCGGATGAAGGGTTACCGGTGCCTGCGGCACGCTGCGGAAATGCGGGTTTTCATTGCCGCCGAAGTAGGGGAAGGCGACTGACGCCACGCTGTCGCGAATATCCAGCAGAGACAGCGTGAGCTCCACCGTTTTGCCGTCAGCCAGCGGTTCGAGGTTCCATTTCCCTTTTTCGCCCCAGCGAAAGCCGATGGAACCGTTTGGCGCCACCAGTTCGCCGTCGGCGGTGCAGGCGACGGTTTTCCATTCCGGGTTATTCGTTTCGCCCAGTCCATCCAGCAGGTCGGAGGCGCGCAGCATGCGGCCTGGCACATAGCTGCCATCGTCGCGCGGCTCAAGCATCACCAGCATCGGCATGTCGGTATAGGTGCGGCAGTAGTTAAGAAAGTAATCACTCGGATTATCAAGGTGGAAGGCTTTGAGGATGACGTGGCCCATGGCCATCGCCAGCGCGCTGTCGGTACCTTGCTTCGGCGCCAGCCAGTGGTCGCACAGTTTGGCCACTTCCGAATAGTCCGGGGTGATGGCGATGGTTTTGGTGCCTTTGTAGCGCACTTCGGTGAAGAAGTGGGCATCCGGGGTCCGGGTCTGCGGCACGTTGGAGCCCCAGGCGATAATGTAGCTGGCGTTGTACCAGTCGGCGGATTCCGGCACGTCGGTCTGCTCGCCCCAGGTCATCGGCGAGGCGGGGGGCAGGTCGCAGTACCAGTCATAGAAGCTAAGGCAGGTGCCGCCGATAAGGGATAAATAGCGGGTACCCGCGGCGTAGGAGACCATCGACATCGCCGGGATCGGCGAGAACCCGGCGACGCGGTCCGGACCGTAGTGTTTGATGGTCCAGACGTTGGCGGCGGCGATAAGCTGATTCAGCTCTTTCCAGCTGGAGCGGACAAAGCCGCCTTTGCCGCGCGCCGCTTTATAGCTGGAGGTTTTGGCCGGATCCTGCATGATGCTATCCCAGGCCTGCACCGGGTCGGGAAACTGCGCCAGTGCTTCGCGCCACAACGCAATCAGCCGTTTACGCGCCAGCGGGTACTTCAGACGGTTGGCGCTATAGAGATACCAGGAGTAGCTGGCGCCTCGCGGGCAGCCGCGTGGTTCATGGTTCGGCAGATCCGGGCGGGTACGCGGATAATCGGTCTGCTGGGTTTCCCAGGTCACCAGACCGTTTTTGACATAAATTTTCCAGCTGCAGGAGCCGGTGCAATTCACGCCGTGGGTGGAGCGGACAATTTTGTCGAACTGCCAGCGTTGACGGTAGCTATCTTCCCAGTCACGGTTGTTGTTGTAGACCTGACCGTGGCCGTTGGCAAAGGTCTCGCCTTTCTGCTTAAAGTAGCGAAAGCGATCCAGTAGTTTACTCATGACATTTCTCCTGCTCCGATGATGTCCGGCATCGTGCCACCCGGCCGGATGAGCGAACGAACGCGTAGGCCGGATAAGGCGTAAGCCGCCATCCGGCAGATAAATCGTTATGGTTAAGCGGGTTTACGTCGGCCGTAGACCAGCCAGGTCACCAATACGCAAACCACGTAAAAAACGAAGAAGACCTTCATCGCCCCGACCGGCGAACCGGTCATCGCCAGCGAGGTGCCGAAGGCTTTCGGGATAAAGAAGCCGCCGATGGCGCCAATTGCCGAGATAAAGCCCAGCGCGGCAGCGGTATCGGTTACGGCTTCGTGCTGCGCTTCTTCTTCGCTGCCGCCGCGCTGCCTCACGCTGTCGATGGTGAGCTGACGGAAGATGACGGCGATCATCTGGAAGGTGGAGCCGCTGCCGAGTCCGGCGGTTAAAAACAGCCCCATAAACACCACGTAGAAGGCGAGGAAGCTGCCGGATCCGCTGCCCGGCAGGGTGAGGAACAGCAGGCCGGTAAAGAGCGCCATCAGCACGAAATTGACCAGCGTCACCCGCACACCGCCCAGACGGTCGGAGATGATCCCGCCGAACGAGCGCGCCAGCGCGCCGATAAACGGCCCAAAGAAAGCCAGCTTGAGAATGTCGACCGCAGGAAACTGGGTTTTCGCCAGCATGGCGAAGCCGGCGGAGAAGCCGATAAATGAGCCGAAGGTCGCCAGATAAAGCAGGCTGAGCAGCCACATATGCGGACGCTTGAGCACCGGGAGTTGATCGCGAATCGAGGCCTTCGAACTGGCGATGTCATTCATACCGAACCAGGCGGCAGCGGTGGCGAACAGCAGGAGCGGCACCCAGATGAGCGCCGCATTGCTCAGGGCTATCGTTGAACCATCGGGCTGGGTGACGCCATGGACGCCGAGGAAGGTGAAGAGCGGCAGGAAGATTACCGCCGGAGCGACCATCTGCATCACGCTGACCCCCAGATTGCCAAGGCCGCCGTTGATCCCCAGCGCGCTGCCCTGTTTGGCTTTGGGAAAAAAGAAACTGATATTTCCCATACTGGAAGCAAAATTCGCCCCGGCAAAACCACACAGCAGCGCAATAACAATAAATACCCAAAATGGAGTAGCAATATTCTGGATCGCCACGCCCAGCCAAATACAAGGCACAATCAGGATCACTGTACTTAATACAGTCCAGTAGCGCCCGCCGAAGAGGGGCACCATAAAGGAGTAGGGCACCCGTAATATCGCGCCGGAAAGTGAAGGAAGTGCGGTTAATAAAAAAAGCTGGTCGGTAGTGAAATGAAAACCGACCTTATTAAGATTGACCGCCACGGCGCTGAATAACATCCAGACGCAGAAGGCCAGTAGTAAGCAGGTTACTGATATCCATAAGTTTCTTCTCGCAATAGCCTGGCCCTTGTTTTCCCAGAAGGCCTTATTTTCTGGCCGCCAGTTTTTCAAAAGGTAATGATTATCTTTCTCATTTTGTACCGACATATTGCCCTCTAATTGCCCGGAATGGAGTAAATAAATAAGGTCAACAGCTGAATACAAGGGGACGGAGAATAACCCTTAATTGGCGTTATCTAAAAAGCGTAGATAAAAAAACGTGCTGTCGGAGAGCACGTGGAGAGCGTAGCGGGATTAATTGTTACTAAATGTAAAATTTAACTAAAATAACTCCAGGGTTATCATCTTATTGACGTAACGGCTAAACGCCGTCTCGTCCAGGGTCTGGGTGCCGAGGGCGTAAATCCCGTCGAGGCCGCACACCAGGGCGATAAAACGCCAGGCGATATCCGCCGGCGGCTCGGTCGAATGAAACTCACCGCAGGCGAGGCCCTGCTCAACGATCGCCACGGTCTCGGCATGCCACATGGTCATGGTTAGCAGGTAGGCCGCTTTGATGTCCGGGTCGCTGTCGGCCAGTACCTGGCCTTCCCGCCACAGGCGGATATAGGGTTCCAGCCGGCCATCCTCGCTGCCGATCATCGAGAATAACCGCTCGCGCCAGCTGGCGTCCTCGGCCACCAGCGGCATGTCGAGCATCTCGCGGATAAGACGGATGAACACCTGGGACTTCAGCTCGCCGATGGAGGCGAAGTGGTGGTGCAGTTGCCCGGCGGCCACCTGCGCTTCGCGGGCGATCTGCCGCACGGTCATGGCGCTGAAGCCGCCGCGCAGCGCCAGGCGCATGGCGGCCTGCATAATCCCTTCCCGTCGCTCATCCCGCTGTAAATAGTGCATAGAACCCCGCTGATATCTGGCTTTGGCCGAGTGTAACAAAAAGTTGGACATGCGTTCAACAATCCGGCAGGATCGCCATCCTGGACGTGTGTCCAAGTTCTAACATTGAGGTACAAGCTATGTCACGGCAATGGATGACGCTGATGGCGATTTTGCTGGTTTATATTCCGGTGGCGATTGACGCCACGGTGTTGCATGTGGCCGCGCCGACCCTCAGCGTCGCGCTGGGCAGCAGCGGCAATGAGCTGCTGTGGATCATTGATATCTATTCATTGGTGATGGCCGGGATGGTGCTGCCGATGGGCGCCCTTGGCGATAAAATCGGCTTTAAACGTCTGCTGCTGCTCGGCAGCGCTATTTTTGGCGTCGCCTCGCTGTGCGCCGCACTGTCGCCGACGGCTCTGACGCTGATTGCCTCCCGTGCCCTGCTGGCGGTGGGGGCGGCGATGATCGTGCCGGCGACGCTGGCCGGGATCCGCAGCACCTTTGCCGAGGCCAGCCAGCGCAATATGGCGCTGGGGCTGTGGGCGGCGGTGGGCTCCGGCGGCGCGGCCTTTGGCCCGCTGGTGGGCGGCATGCTGTTGGAGCATTTCTACTGGGGATCGGTGTTCCTGATCAACGTGCCGATTGTGCTGGTGGTTATCGCCATTAACGCCAAAGTGGTGCCGCGTCAGCCCGCGCGCCGCGACCAGCCGCTGAACCTGCTGCAGGCGCTCATTTTGATTGCGGCGATCCTGATGCTGGTGTTTAGCGCCAAATCGGCCCTGAAGGGCCAGCTGGCGCTGTGGCTCACCGCGCTGGTGGCGATCGGCGGGGCGGCGATGCTCACCTGGTTTATCCGCAAACAGCTGTCGGCGGTCCGGCCGATGGTGGATATGCGACTGTTCACTCATCGCATTATTTTAAGCGGGGTGATGATGGCGATGACCGCCCTGATTACCCTGGTGGGTTTTGAGCTGTTGATGGCTCAGGAGCTGCAGTTTGTGCATCAGAAAA
The DNA here is from genome assembly GCF_021869705.1 of Klebsiella sp. PCX. NCBI lineage: Bacteria > Pseudomonadati > Pseudomonadota > Gammaproteobacteria > Enterobacterales > Enterobacteriaceae > Klebsiella > Klebsiella sp. PCX. The sequence continues at coordinate 2,721,242 of NZ_CP091527.1, read as the reverse complement.
CGCCGTTCGAGGCGGGGATGTTTATGCTGCCGGTGATGGTGGCCAGCGGCTTTAGCGGGCCGATTGCCGGGATGCTGGTGTCGAAGCTCGGGCTGCGCGAGGTGGCGACCGGCGGGATGTTGCTCAGCGCCTTCAGCTTTCTGGGCCTGGCGCTGACCGATTTCAGCACTCAGCAATGGTTGGCCTGGGGGCTGATGACGCTGCTCGGCTTTAGCGTCGCCAGCGCGCTGCTGGCCTCCAGCTCCGCCATTATGGCGGCGGCGCCGAAGGAGAAAGCGGCGGCGGCCGGGGCGATCGAAACCATGGCCTATGAGCTGGGCGCTGGCCTCGGCATTGCCCTGTTCGGCCTGATCCTGACCCGCAGCTACAGCGCCACCATTGTGCTACCGCCCGGGCTGAATGAGACCATGGCGCAGCGGGCGTCGTCATCGATCGGCGAGGCGGTTAGCCTGACCCAGGCGCTACCCGCCGGGGTAGCGGAGGCGCTGATGGCGGCGGCGAAGGCGGCCTTTACCCAGGCGCACAGTCTGGTGCTGGCGACAGCGGGGGTCATGCTTCTGCTGCTGGCCGCCGGGATCTGGCGCAGCCTCGCCACGGTGACGAAGCCGCAGACGGCGCTATAGCTGTAGCGACAGGTCCATCGCCGCGCGGCGTAGCGGGGCGAGGGCCTTCTCTTTTAACGCCGCGGCGCTGACCGTCGCGGCCGGCACCCCGACATTCAGCGCGGCCACCACCTGGCCATGACGCGACAGCACCGGCACCGCCAGCGAGCACAGGCCCACCTCTATCTGCCGGTCGGCGAGGGCATAGCCCTGCATGCGCACCCGATCAATCTCCGCGCGTAGCCCGGCCATATCGCACAGGGTGTGTGGGGTGTAGCGAATGAGCACGGCGCGTGACAGTGTCACCTCCAGCTGCTCTTCCGGCAGCGCGCTGAGCAATACCCGACCCATCGACGTCGCCCACGCCGGCAGGCGACTGCCGCGTCCGATATCGACGCTCAATAAATTATTCACCGCCGCGCGGGCAATATAGAGCACGTTATCCCCGTCGAGCGTCGCCGCCGAACAGGATTCGCCGAGGGCTTTGCCGAGGCTGTCCAGCGCCGTCTGCGCCACTTTCGCCAGCGGGGTGCCGGCGAGATAGGCATGGCCCACCGCCAGCACCCGGGGGAGCAGCTCATAATGGCGGCCATCCGGGCTATGGACCATGCCCAGCGCGGCGAGGGTATACAGGCACCGGCGTACCGCCGCGCGGGAAATTTGCGTTTTCTGGCTTAACTGGGAAATGGTCAGCCGCTGACGCTGTGGGGTGAAGGCGTTAAGCACCTCCAGACCGCGGGCCAGAGACAGCATAAAGTTGGGATCGTGCTCGGCCTGCCTGGCGCTCAGCGTATTGGGGATATTGTCGCTCATCGCATCCTTCTCCGTTGCAGCGTAAAGCTCACGGCAGATCACTATACCTTGCGCAAAATGGGGCGCGCTGAATTGTGCCGGTTTTACCACCACGATCACATTAATAACCGTCTTTTAACAAACGCGTCGATAATCGCACAACATTTCGATTATCGCCGTTGACCATCCGCCAGGCCGAACCCTATTGTCAATGGCACAGCCCCCCCCGTTATGGATGTGGGTACAAAAAGTTATACATCTCATCAGGAAGCGAAAATGACTGCCACCGTAGAACGTATTGAGAGCTGGATTGTGGATGTCCCAACCATCCGGCCACATAAATTGTCGATGACCACCATGGGATGTCAGACGCTGGTGATCGTGCGCCTTACCCGCTCCGACGGCATCTGCGGCATTGGCGAGGCCACCACCATCGGCGGCTTGAGCTATGGCGTCGAGAGCCCGGAGGCTATCTCGTCGGCGATAACGCATTACCTGACGCCGCTGCTGCTGGGGCAACCGGCTGATAACCTGAATGCGCTGACCGCCCGCATGAACAGCGCCATTAAAGGCAACACTTTTGCCAGGTCCGCCATTGAAACCGCGCTGCTGGATGCCCAGGGCAAAGCGCTGGGGCTGCCGGTGTCGGCGCTGCTCGGCGGCGCGCTGCAAACGGCGTTGCCGGTGCTGTGGACGTTAGCCAGCGGCGATACCGCGAAAGATATTGCCGAAGGGGAAAAACTGTTAGCCGAGCGGCGCCATCAGGCTTTCAAGCTGAAAATTGGCGCACGCGAATTAGCGACCGACCTGCGCCATACTCGCGCCATTGTGGAGGCGCTAGGGGATCGCGCCAGCATCCGCGTCGACGTCAATCAGGCCTGGGACGCCGCAACCGGCGCGAAAGGCTGCCGCGAGCTGGCGGCGATGGGCGTCGACCTCATCGAACAGCCGGTCAGCGCCCACGACAACGCGGCGCTGGTGCGGTTAAGCCAGCATATTGAAACCGCGATCCTCGCCGACGAAGCGGTGGCCACCGCTTACGATGGCTATCAACTGGCGCAGCAGGGCTTTACTGGCGCTTACGCGCTGAAAATCGCCAAGGCCGGCGGACCGAACAGCGTACTGGCGCTGGCCCGCGTCGCCCAGGCGGCGGGTATTGGCCTGTATGGCGGCACCATGCTGGAGGGGACCGTCGGGACTGTCGCCTCGCTACACGCCTGGTCGACGCTGCCGCTGCAGTGGGGAACCGAAATGTTCGGCCCGCTGTTGCTGAAAGACGATATCGTCAGCGTACCGCTCTCCTTTGCCTACGGCGAGGTGGTGCTCCCGCAAATCCCGGGTCTTGGCGTCGAGCTGGATGAAGACAAACTGCGTTTTTACACCCGCCAGGCGTAGCGGGAAACAGGAGAAACAGATGCTATTTAAAGTGGATATGACCGTGAATATACCGCTCGGCTTTCCCGTCGCCGAAGCGGAGGAAATAAAACAACGCGAAAAAGCCTATTCGCAACAATTACAGCGGGAAGGCAAATGGCGACATATCTGGCGCGTCGCCGGTCTTTACGCCAATGTCAGTATTTTCGATGTCAAAGATACCGAAGAGTTACATCAAATATTAATGGGATTGCCGCTGTATCCTTTTATGGATATTCGCGTCGAGGCGCTGTGCCGCCATCCCTCGTCTGTTCGTGACGATGATAGCTAATAATAATAACACCTGACCTCATGCCGGGGTGACCCGGTAAATACCCTACAACGATAAGAGAGAATAATAATGAGTAATGCTTTCGTACAACAAGAAGCCGTGCAGAAATTATTACGTGAAGGGGCGGGTTTACACGTCCCTGGCGGAAACGAACGTTTTAAAGCCATTATTCACCGTCTGCTGGAGAATATCTGTACGCTGATCGACGACTATAACATCACCGAAGAAGAGTTCTGGCATGCGGTGAACTATCTGCATGCGCTGGGTGGTCGTCAGGAGGCGGCGCTGCTGGCGGCAGGGCTGGGTCTGGAGCATTTCCTCGACCTGCGTCAGGACGCCATCGACGCAGCGGCGCGCCGGGAAACCGGCACCCCGCGCACCATCGAAGGGCCGCTGTATGTGGCCAATGCGCCGCTGGCCGAAGGTCACGCCCGGATGGATGATGGCGCCGACCCGGGGGAAGTGATGTGGCTGCATGGCCAGGTCAAAGATACCGAGGGCCGGCCGGTGGCCAACGCCATCGTCGATATCTGGCACGCCAATACCCTCGGCAATTACTCCTTCTTCGACCCGAGCCAGAGCGAATACAACCTGCGCCGTCGGATCCGCACCGGCGCCGATGGCCGCTATAGCGTGCGCAGCATCCTGCCTTCCGGCTACGGCTGTCCGCCGGATGGACCAACGCAGAAATTGCTGGATCAGTTAGGCCGCCACGGCAACCGTCCGGCGCATATTCACTTCTTCGTCTCCGCGTCGGGGCATAAACATCTCACCAGCCAGATCAACCTCAGCGGCGATAAATACCTGTGGGATGATTTTGCCTTTGCCACCCGCGACGGTCTGATTGCCGACCCGATTAAAGTGACGGACCGCGAGACTATCGCGCAGCGCGACCTTGAGGGAGAGCACACTGAGGTCTGTTTTGATTTCACCCTGTGTAAAGCGCTCAGCGCCGACGAAGAGCAGCGCGGCGCCCGCCTGCGCGCCAAAGCGTAATCTGCTGTAACGGCCCCGGGCACGCGGTTGCCCGGGCCAGACATTGCACCTGAAAGCTAACAATTCACCCGGTTTATTTCATCCTGAATACCGCAGGAGGGACTGACTCATGCAAAAAACGCTATCAGCGCTTAAAGACAAAATTAACAACGCCTTAATTGTCGATCGTGAAAATCATATTTACCGCTGCCACCGGTCGATATTTACCGACCCGCAGCTGTTTGAATTTGAAATGAAGCATATCTTCGAAGGTAACTGGGTATTTCTCGCCCATGAAAGCCAAATTGCCGAACCGGGTGATTATTATACCCTGACGCTGGGGCGTCAGCCGGTGATTATTACCCGCGATAAAAAGCATGAGCTGCATGCGTTAATTAACAGCTGCGCTCATCGCGGCGCCATGTTATGCCGACGGAAAACCGGGAATAAAAACTCTTTTACCTGTCCGTTTCACGGCTGGACCTTCAGCAATAACGGCAAATTATTAAAAGCCAAAGATGAAAGCACCGGCGCTTATCCTGACACCTTCAAACAGGAAGGATCTCACGACCTGCAAAAGCTGCCGCGTTTTCAGTCCTATCGCGGTTTTTTATTCGGTAGCCTCAATGCCGACGTGCAGCCGCTGGAAGCCTATCTCGGGGAAACTTGTAAAATCATCGATCTGATCGTCGACCAGGCACCGGAGGGGCTGGAGGTGCTCAAGGGTTCGTCGAGCTACGTTTACGAAGGCAACTGGAAGCTGGGCGCGGAGAACGGCGCTGATGGCTACCATGTCAGCGTGGTGCACTGGAACTACGCCTCCACCATGTCGCGACGCAACTATGAAGCGCAAGGCACCCATGCGGTGGACGCCAACGGCTGGTCAAAAAGCCTTGGCGGCGGCTACGGATTTGACAACGGCCACATGTTGCTGTGGACCCGGGCGCTGAACCCGGAGGTGCGCCCGGTGTATGCCCATCGCGAGCGTCTGCAGGCGGAATTCGGCGAACGGCGCGCCGACCAGATGGTCAACGAAACCCGCAACCTGTGCCTGTACCCCAACGTCTATCTGATGGATCAATTCTCCACCCAGATCCGCGTCATTCGTCCGCTGGCGGTGGACAAAACCGAAGTCACTATCTGGTGCTTTGCCCCGAAGGGAGAATCCGACCAGGCGCGGGCCCTGCGTATCCGCCAGTATGAAGATTTCTTTAACGTTAGCGGGATGGGCACCCCGGACGATCTCGAAGAGTTCAGCGCCTGTCAGCGCGGCTATCTCGGTGAAAATCTGGCGTGGAGCGATCTCAGCCGCGGCGCGCTGCGCTGGGTCGATGGTCCGGATGAGCATGCGCAGCACGCCGGATTTAATCCGCGCTTAAGCGGCGTGAAATCGGAGGACGAGGCGCTGTACATCGCCCATCACCATCACTGGCAGACGCTGATGCTCGCGGCGATTGAACAAGAGCAGCAGCGCTATGACCAGTCGATCACCCAGCGCGTGGAGGTGGCCTGATGCTGAACCTCGAACAGGTACGCCAGTTTCTCTATTACGAAGCCCGTCTGCTGGATGACCGTCAGTGGGATGAATGGCTCAGCTGCTACAGCCCGCAGGTGATCTACTGGATGCCGGCGTGGGGCGACGACGATCAGCTGACGCGCGACCCGCAAAAAGAGATTTCGCTTATCTACTATCCCAACCGGGAAGGGCTGGAGGATCGCGTCTACCGCATTAAAACCGAGCGCTCCGGGGCCAGCACGCCGGAGCCGCGGACCACCCATATCATCAGCAACGTCGAACTGCTGGGGGAGAGCGACGAGGGGCTGGAGGTGCGTTACAGCTGGGTGACCTGGAGCCACCGCTATCAGCACACCGATGCCTTTTTCGGCGCCACCTGCTGCACGCTGACCGAGCAGGACGGCCGGCCGCAGATCGTGCGCAAAACCGTGCGCCTGAATAACGACTATATCCGTCAGGTGATTGACGTTTACCACATTTAAGAGGCGCCTATGACCTTCACTATTGCTCTTAATTTTGAGGACGGTATCACCCGCTTTATTCAATGCCATGCCGGAGAGAAAGTCCTGGATGCTGCCTATCGGCAGAAGGTGAATCTGCCGATGGACTGCTCGGACGGCGTGTGCGGCACCTGCAAATGCCACTGCGCCAGCGGGGAATACGATCTCGGCGAGGAGTATCTCGACGAGGCGTTAAGCGATGAGGAAGCGCAGGCCCGCCAGGTGCTGACCTGCCAGATGGTGCCGACCAGCGACTGCGTTGTCGATGTGCCGGTGGCCGCCGCGCAGTGTAAAACCGCCCTGACGAACACCGGGGCGCAGGTGCGACAGGTGAATTGTCTGTCCGATACCGCCATCGAGCTGGTGGTCGCCCTCGATGAGCCGCTGGACTTCCTGGCGGGGCAGTACGTCAACATTCAGGTGCCAGGCACGCCGCACGTTCGCGCCTATTCCTTCAGCTCACGGCCAGGCTCGGCAGAAGGGCGTTTCCTGATCCGTAACGTGCCCGGCGGCATGATGAGCCAGTGGTTAACCCTGCAGGCGCGGCCCGGCGATCGTCTTACCCTCAGCGGCCCGATGGGCAGCTTCTATCTGCGCCACGGCGAACGTCCGTTGCTGATGCTGGCCGGCGGTACCGGGCTGGCGCCGCTGCTCTCCATGCTCGAGACCTTGCAGGCGCAGAACGCCGCGCGCCCGGTGACCCTGATGTATGGCGTCACGCGCGACGCGGATCTGGTGAAGACCGAGGCGCTGGAGGCATTCCGTCAGCAGTTAAACCACTTTCGCTGGCTACCGGTAGTGGCGGAGGAAAACAGTCCTTGCCCGCAGCGCGGCTTCGTCACCGATCATCTTGACGACGCCATGCTGAATAATGGCGAGGTCGATATCTACCTTTGCGGACCGCCGCCGATGGTCAACGCGGTCGCCACGGCGCTGCGTGAGCGAGGGATCACCCCGGCGGGCTTCTGGTACGAGAAATTTATCGCCAGCCAGAGCGCGGCGGCATAAGGAGGCAGTATGCGTTTTAGCGATAAAGTGGTCGCCATCACCGGCGCGGCCCAGGGCATTGGCCGACAAACCGCGGAGCAGGCGGCTGCGGAAGGCGCGGCTCTGCTGCTCATCGATCGTTCGCCCTGGGTGCATGAGCTGGCGGCGACGCTGGCTCAGTCCGGCAGTCAGGTGCTGGCGCTGGAGGCTGACCTGGAACAGTGGCCGAGCGCCGAGCAGGCGTTTGCCGACGGGGTGGCGCATTTTGGCCGCATCGATGTGTTAATCAATAACGTCGGGGGGACCATTTGGGCGCGGCCGTTTGCCGAATATCAACCGGAGCAGATTGAGAAAGAGATCCGCCGCTCGCTGTTTCCTACCCTGTGGGGCTGCCGCGCGGCGCTGCCGTGGATGCTGAAGCAGGGCAAAGGCTGCATCGTCAATATCTCGTCGGTGGCGACAGCAGGGGTCAACCGGGTGCCTTATTCGGCGGCGAAGGGAGGTGTGAATGCGCTGACCCGGTCGATTGCCATGGAGTACAGCGGCAGCGGTATTCGGATTAACGCCGTCGCACCGGGCGGGACGGAGGCGCCGCCGCGCCTGACGCCGCGTAACGACGAGCAGCCCAGTGAACAGGAGAAGGCGTGGTATCAGCAGGTGGTCGATCAGACGGTGGCCAGCAGTCTGATGCACCGCTACGGCACGCTGGCGGAACAGGCAAACGCGATCCTGTTTCTCGCCAGCGATGAGGCCAGTTATATCACCGGCGTCACCCTCCCGGTGGCGGGCGGCGATCTCGGCTAATGGCGGGTCGCGTACCAGCAGAGCAGGGAGCCGAGACACACCATCCCGGCCCCCTGCCAGAACGACCATGATAGCGCGGCGCTAAGCAGGATCGCCGCCAGCGCGGAGGAGAGCACCGGCGTGAAGTAGGAGGCCGCCGCCAGCAGGCTGACGTTACCGTGGAGGATCCCCACGTTCCACGCGGCGTAGGCCAGACCGAGCGCCACCGCTACCGTCAGCAGCTTGATGCTGACCGGCCAGCTGAAGACCATCGGCGGCTGCGGCGTGGCGAGAAACTTCAGCCATAGCGTCAGCGCGGTTAACAGGACGAACAGGGTAATGGCATTTTTGCCGCCGGCATATTTGGCCGTCACCGTGCAGTAGGCCGCCCAGATAAAGGCGCCGATAAAGGCCAGCAGATAGCTGAGCGGACTGGAGATGACGTTGCTGATAATCTCCTCCAGCTGCAGGCCGTGCTCACCCCCCAACACCCAGCCGACGCCAAGCAGGGCGAGAAGCAAACCGGGGATCACCAGCCAGCTGCTTTTCTGACCATTAAACAGGATGGCGAACAGGATGGTCAGGCTGGGCCACAGGTAATTGACCATCCCCACCTCAATCGCCTGTTGACGGCTGGCGGCATAGCCCAGGGACAGCGCGAGGCAGATTTCATAGCTGACAAACAGCACGCTGCCGGCCAGCAGATAGCGGCGCGGGATCTGGCGCAGGTTGGGAAAACCAACGGTAAAAATCAGCAGCAGGCCGCTGAGGCTGTAAATCATCGCCGCGCCGCCGACCGGTCCCAGTCCTTCGCTGACGCCGCGAATCAATCCGACCATCGTGCTCCATAAAATAATGGCGGCGAAGCCGATGGTCGTGGCTCTCTTTTTCTCCATGCTTATCCTGAGGGTTACGCGAATGCAGCCGGCATATATATCATCTTTTGACCGCCGCGGGGCGAAATTTTCCGCCATGGGTAACCCCTGGGGATTAGTGAAAACGGCCGCGGCTGGCGATTAAGGGGGAGTGGGTTTTGCTCCTTGATTTGACGCAAATTTTCCCGGGATTTTACTGTTAGTTTCCTCCGCGCGATGAATCAACATCCTGCATGGAGGAATGCAATGGACGTCAGCCGCAGAAAGTTCTTTAAGATCTGCGCAGGCGGTATGGCCGGAACCACAGCTGCCGCCCTGGGCTTTGCCCCCAAAATGGCGCTGGCTCAGGCACGCAACTACAAATTGCTGCGTGCGAAAGAGATCCGCAACACCTGCACTTACTGCTCCGTTGGCTGCGGGCTATTAATGTATAGCCTCGGCGACGGCGCGAAAAACGCTAAAGAAGCGATTTACCATATCGAAGGAGATCCGGACCATCCGGTGAGCCGCGGCGCGCTATGCCCGAAAGGCGCCGGCCTGCTGGACTATGTCCACAGTGATAACCGCCTGCGCTACCCGGAGTACCGCGCCCCGGGATCCGATAAATGGCAGCGACTCTCCTGGGATGAAGCCTTCAGCCGCATTGCCCGGCTGATGAAAGCCGACCGCGACGCCAACTTTATGGAAAAGAACGAGCAGGGCGCGACGGTTAACCGCTGGCTTTCCACCGGTATGCTGTGCGCCTCGGCGGCGAGTAATGAGACCGGCATGCTGACGCAAAAATTTGTGCGATCGCTCGGCATGCTGGCGGTAGACAACCAGGCGCGCGTCTGACACGGACCAACGGTAGCAAGTCTTGCTCCAACATTTGGTCGCGGTGCGATGACTAACCACTGGGTGGATATCAAAAACGCGAACGTCGTGGTGGTGATGGGCGGTAACGCCGCGGAAGCCCACCCGGTGGGATTCCGCTGGGCGATGGAGGCGAAGAACAACAACGACGCCACGCTTATCGTCGTCGACCCGCGCTTTACGCGCACTGCGTCGGTGGCCGATATCTATGCGCCGATTCGCTCCGGTACCGACATTACCTTCCTGTCGGGGGTGCTGCTGTACCTGATCGAACATAACAAAATCAATGCCGAGTACGTGAAGCACTACACCAACGCCAGCCTGCTGGTGCGGGATGATTTTGCCTTCGAAGAGGGGCTGTTCAGCGGCTATGATGCGGACAAACGCCAGTATGATAAATCGTCCTGGAACTACCAGTTCGATGAAAACGGCTACGCTAAACGCGATGAGACGCTAAGCCATCCGCGCTGCGTGTGGAATCTGCTGAAGCAGCACGTTTCCCGTTACACGCCAGAGGTGGTCGAAAACATCTGCGGTACGCCGAAAGCGGACTTCCTCAAGGTGTGCGATGTGCTGGCCTCAACCAGCGCCGCCGATCGCACCACCACCTTCCTGTATGCCCTGGGCTGGACGCAGCACACCGTCGGCGCGCAGAACATTCGCACCATGGCGATGATCCAATTGCTGCTCGGCAATATGGGCATGGCCGGCGGTGGCGTGAATGCCCTGCGCGGTCACTCTAATATTCAGGGGCTGACCGACCTTGGCCTGCTGTCTACCAGCCTGCCAGGCTACCTGACCCTGCCTTCTGAAAAGCAGCCGGATCTGCAGACGTACCTGGCGGCCAACACGCCAAAAGCGACCCTGCCGGACCAGGTGAACTACTGGAGCAACTACCCGAAATTCTTTGTCAGCCTGATGAAATCCTTCTACGGCGAGGCGGCGCAAAAAGAGAACGACTGGGGCTTTGAGTGGTTACCGAAGTGGGACCAGGCTTACGACGTTATCAAATACTTCAACATGATGGATAACGGCAAAGTCACTGGCTATATCTGCCAGGGCTTTAACCCGGTCGCGTCCTTCCCGGACAAAAACAAAGTGGTTCGCAGCCTGAGCAAGCTGAAGTATATGGTGGTTATCGATCCGCTGGTCACCGAAACTTCCACTTTCTGGCAGAACCACGGCGAGTCTAATGACGTCGACCCCTCGACGATTCAGACGGAAGTCTTCCGCCTGCCATCGACCTGCTTTGCTGAAGAGGACGGTTCGATCGCCAACTCCGGCCGCTGGCTGCAGTGGCACTGGAAAGGTCAGGATGCCCCAGGTGAAGCACGTAACGACGGCGAGATCCTGGCCGGGATTTACCATCGCCTGCGCGAACTGTACCGCACCGAAGGCGGTAAAGGCGCAGAGCCGCTGCTGAAGATGAGCTGGCGCTATAAGCAGCCGGACCATCCGGAATCGGAAGAAGTCGCGAAAGAGAACAACGGCGTGGCGCTGGCGGATCTTTATGACGCCAACGGCACCCTGGTGGCGAAAAAAGGCCAGCTGCTGAATAGCTTCGCGCTGCTGCGCGACGACGGGACGACGGCGTCTTCCTGTTGGATCTATGCCGGCAGCTGGACGGAGCAGGGCAACCAGATGGCGAATCGCGATAATGCCGACCCTTCGGGTCTGGGCAATACGCTGGGCTGGGCCTGGGCATGGCCGCTTAATCGCCGGGTGCTCTATAACCGCGCTTCGGCCGATATCAACGGCAAGCCGTGGGATGCGAAGCGGATGCTGATCCAGTGGAACGGCAGCAAGTGGGTCGGGAATGATATTCCGGACTTCAATACCGCGCCGCCGGGGAGTAACACCGGGCCATTTATCATGCAGCAGGAGGGGCTGGGTCGCCTGTTCGCGCTGGATAAGCTGGCGGAAGGACCGTTCCCGGAACACTACGAGCCGATGGAAACCCCGCTTGGCACTAACCCGCTGCACCCGAAGGTGGTCTCCAGCCCGGTGGTGCGTTTGTATGAAGAGGACGCCATCCGCTTAGGTAAGAAGGATAAGTTCCCGTATGTCGGGACCACCTATCGTCTGACCGAGCATTTCCATACCTGGACCAAGCATGCGCTGCTCAATTCCATCGCGCAGCCGGAACAGTTTGTCGAAATTAGCGAAGGGCTGGCAAAAGCGAAAGGGATTGCCAACGGCGACCGGGTGAAAGTCAGCAGCCAGCGCGGCTTTATTCGCGCGGTAGCGGTGGTGACGCGCCGCCTGCAAACGCTCAACGTCAACGGCCAGCAGGTGGAGACCGTCGGGATCCCGCTGCACTGGGGTTTTGAAGGCGTGGCTCGCAAAGGCTATATCGCTAACACCCTGACGCCGAACGTTGGCGATTCCAACTCGCAAACGCCGGAATATAAGGCGTTTCTGGTCAACATCGAGAAAGCGTAAGGAGCGATTCAATGGCGATGGAAACACAAGACATTATTAAACGCTCCGCGACCAACCCGATCACCCCCGCGCCGCGCGCGCGGGACCATAAAGCGGAAGTCGCCAAGCTTATCGATGTCTCCTCCTGCGTGGGCTGTAAAGCCTGCCAGGTGGCCTGCTCCGAATGGAATGACATCCGCGATGACGTGGGGCACTGCGTCGGGGTGTACGATAACCCGGCGGATCTTAGCGCCAAATCCTGGACGGTAATGCGCTTTAGCGAGACCGAACAGAACGGCAAGCTGGAGTGGCTTATCCGCAAGGATGGCTGTATGCACTGCGCAGAGCCGGGTTGTCTGAAGGCCTGCCCATCCGCCGGGGCGATTATTCAGTACGCCAACGGCATCGTCGATTTCCAGCAGGAAAACTGCATCGGCTGCGGCTACTGCATTGCTGGCTGTCCCTTTAACGTACCGCGTCTCAATAAAGAGGATAACCGGGTCTATAAATGCACCCTGTGCGTGGACCGGGTCAGCGTCGGTCAGGAACCGGCGTGCGTGAAAACCTGTCCTACCGGCGCGATCCACTTCGGTACGAAGAAAGAGATGCTGGAGGTGGCCGAGGAGCGGGTGGCTAAGCTGAAAAAACGCGGTTATGCCAGGGCCGGGATTTACAACCCGCAGGGCGTCGGCGGCACCCACGTGATGTACGTCCTGCATCATGCCGACCAGCCCGAGCTGTATCACAAGCTGCCGAAGGAACCGCAGATCGATACCAGTATCAATCTGTGGAAGGGGGCGCTGAAGCCGCTGTCGGCGGCGGGCTTTATCGCCACCTTTGCCGGGCTTATCTATCACTACATCGGTATCGGGCCGAACAAGGAAGTTGACGACGATGAGGAGAAGCATGATGAATAAATCGAAGATGATTGTGCGCACGACCTTTATCGATCGCGCCTGTCACTGGACGGTGGTTATCTGTTTCTTCCTCGTGGCGCTGTCGGGAATATCGTTTTTCTTCCCGACGCTGCAGTGGCTGACCGAAACCTTCGGTACCCCGCAGATGGGGCGTATTCTGCACCCCTTCTTTGGCGTGCTGATTTTTGTCGCCCTGATGTTTATGTTCGTTCGTTTTGTCCACCACAACATCCCGGATAAACAGGATATTCCGTGGCTGAAAGGTATCGTCGAGGTGCTGAAAGGCAACGAGCATAAGGTGGCGCGCGTCGGTAAATATAACGCCGGGCAGAAGATGATGTTCTGGACCATCATGAGCATGATTTTCGTGCTGCTGGTGACCGGGGTGATTATCTGGCGGCCCTGGTTTGCCCAATATTTCCCGATTCCGGTGATTCGCTATAGCCTGCTGATACACGCCACTTCGGCCATTATTCTGATCCACGCCATCCTTATCCATATGTATATGGCGTTCTGGGTGAAGGGGTCGATTAAGGGGATGATTGAAGGCAAAGTCAGCCGCCGCTGGGCGAAGAAACACCACCCGCGCTGGTATCGCGATGTCGAACGCCTGGAAGCGATGAAAGAGAGTCGCGAAGGGATGAAGTAAGCCGTCTGGCCAGGAGACCCGCTCCAGTTTTGCTGGAGCGGGTTTATGTGTTAGTGATTAATGCGTCCATCGCTGATATCACGGTAGTTCTTTCTTTAGCCAAATTGCAGATAAAATATTTTTTATCCAGCCTTTGCTTTGCCACGCTGGTGATTGCCGGCGTGTTGATGAATAGTTTCTCAAACTCCATATTAATAACCGGGGCGGCAGCATGATAATGGTCAGTCAAATGAGAATGATAGCTCAGCGGCACAATTAAACGTGTACCAAGGTCATTAAAATAATCATGTTGGATTACCATTAAATAAGGTTGAAACGCATTGGTTCTCGGTGATGGGTTACGAAAGATATCAAATTGCGCCGCCATTAAATCCCTCCGAAAAAAGGATCCTCTGACAACAACCCTGCACGGGCAGTGAACTCATTCAGTGCCTTAATGAATTCCTGGTCTTTTCGGCGTTTGTCCGCATCGACGATGGTCAGTGCCTGGTTGCGCGGGTTAACCGTTGTTGCACGATCGCGAGTCTGTGACTTGTTAACGGCATTCTGTTTCATTATCTGCTCCTTGTTGTTGGCGAGCTGATTATCACGCGGTGTGCGATGAAAAGAAATACCTGGTTCGGGTTTGGTTTTTATTTTGCGAGGCAGCTTCCAGAGGAAAGTAATCGCCTGAAATATTAATGGTTATAGTAATAAACCCGGCGCTGGTATTAACCAGCGCGGCGGGAAATAATCAGAACTTCTCCGGAATAAAGCGGAAGGGAAAATTGGTCTGTTTCATTTTACCAATTTTGCGCTTCGGCAGCGTGACATGCTCCACTGGCAAGGCTTCGTAGGGGATCTGCGACAGCAGGTGGGTGATGATATTCAGACGCACCCGCTTTTTATCCTCGGAGCGGGCGACGAACCACGGCGCCCAGGCGGTGTCGGTGGCGGCGAACATGGCGTCGCGGGCGGCGGTATATTCATCCCAGCGATTGAAAGACTTGATGTCCATCGGCGAGAGCTTCCAGATCTTGCGCCCGTCGTCGATGCGATCCCGCAGGCGCCGCTCCTGCTCCTGCGGGGAGACCTCCAGCCAGTACTTGAGCAGGATAATGCCCGACTCGACCATGCCGCGCTCCACCATCGGCGCGCCGTCGAGAAATTTCTGCACCTCCTCCGGGGTACAAAAGCCCATCACGCGTTCGACGCCGGCGCGGTTGTACCAGCTGCGATCGAAAATCACGATTTCCCCAGCCGCCGGGAGATGCTTGATATAGCGCTGAAAATAGAGCTGACTTTTCTCGCGTTCGGTGGGCGAGGGTAAGGCGACGACCCGGAAGATACGCGGGCTGACGCGCTCGGTGATCGCCTTAATGGTGCCGCCTTTGCCGGCGCCGTCCCGGCCTTCAAAGACGATGCACACCTTCAACCCTTTATGCACCACCCAGCGCTGCAGTTTCACCAGCTCCACGTGGAGCTTGCGCAACGCCTTCTCATACGCTTTATTGTCAAGCGGGGCGATCTTCACCGCCGCGTCGACCGGATTACCGCTTTTCTTATTACCCATCGCCATGCTCCGTGTTGCCGAGGTATCCCTTTGAAGTGTAATCCTTCACCGGCGAGGCGGTGGAAAATATTCCGCCCGGGACGGGTTAGCGGGCGCTCCCCGCGGCGATGACTTCCAGTCCCACCCGCTGCCCCCACGACAGCTCAAGGGTGTTACCGTCCGGGTCGGCAAAGAAAGCGAAATAGCCTACCGGATCGCCCAACTGCTCCGGTTCCCGACGCAAAACGCCTTCCCGCCGCGCCTGAGCGACTTTCTCATCGATCTCCGCCTGGGTGGCGCAGGCGACGCCGAGATGGCCGAACGGACCCAGCGGCGTGTCGGCAGGGTCATCACTTTGCACCAGCACCAGGGCGAAAGGTCGGGTGCGATCGCTGAGCCACGCCACTTTACGCGCCGAGGGGAGGTCGGGTTCGCGCTGGTGAATAACGGTCATCGCCGTATAGCGGGTATAAAAATCGATGCTGCTGGCCAGACAGCGGACGGTAAAGGCGACATGGGTAAAGCCGACATCAACATTTTGCATGGATGATTCTCCCGAGGTGAACGATGTCTCGACTTTACAACCTCAAGTTAACTTGAGATCAATCCGCGATGTATCCCTGCGTGCCCACCAATTTTTACAGGGGATTATCCACCGCCAGGCGCCTCTGCCGTCGGCAGGAAAGCCAACAGTGGCGCTGGCGAGCGCATGAACGAATCAGGCCGTTATATGGAGGATACTGCCGTCGGGCGTTTTTAGCTGGTGTGGCGAGGCGGGATGGTCAATAATGCCGGCCGTCTCTCAATACCCCTATAAGATGTATGAAAAAAACGATCTTTTCACTGGCGCTGGGCACTTTCGGACTCGGCATGGCGGAATTTGGCATTATGGGCGTGCTGCCGGACATGGCGCGCGATGTCGGGATTTCCATTCCCGCCGCCGGCAATATGATTGCCTGGTATGCCTTCGGCGTGGTGATCGGCGCACCGATCATGGCGTTGCTCTCCAGTCGGTTTTCGTTGAAATCGGTGATGCTGTTTCTCGCCGCCCTGTGCATTCTCGGCAATACCCTGTTTACCTTCTCCAGTAGCTACGCCATGCTGGCGCTAGGCCGGCTGGTTTCCGGGTTTCCCCACGGGGCGTTCTTTGGCGTCGGCGCGATTATCCTGTCGAAAATCGCGCCGCCAGGGAAGGTGACCGCCGCGGTGGCCGGGATGATTGGCGGCATGACGATCGCTAACCTGGTGGGCGTCCCCGGCGGCACCTGGCTTGGGCATCACTTTAGCTGGCGCTATACCTTCGCACTTATCGCGGTGTTTAACGTCGCGGTGTTTCTGGCCATCTGCTGCTGGGTGCCCACGCTGTATGACCGGGCCAGCACGCGGCTGCGCGAGCAGTTCCGTTTTCTGGCTTCCCCGGCGCCGTGGCTGATTTTTGCCGCCACCATGTTCGGTAACGCCGGGGTGTTCGCGTGGTTCAGCTATATCAAGCCCTTTATGCTCAACGTCTCCGGCTTTGCCGAAAGCCGGATGATGCTGATTATGATGCTGGCGGGGCTGGGTATGGTGGTTGGCAATCTGTTCAGCGGTAAAATTTCCGGGCGCTACAGTCCGCTGCGCATCGCGGCCATGACTGACGGGGCGATCGCCGTGACGCTGCTGCTGATCTTTGCCTTCGGGGAGCATAAAGTCGCTTCGCTGACGCTGGCGTTTTTCTGCTGTGCCGGGCTGTTTGCCCTGTCGGCGCCGCTGCAGATCCTGCTGCTGCAGAACGCCAAAGGCGGTGAGATGCTGGGGGCGGCAGGGGGGCAGATCGCCTTTAACCTCGGGAGCGCCATCGGCGCCTTCTGCGGCGGAATGATGATTGCCCAGGGGTTCGGCTGGAACAGCGTGGCGCTTCCCGCCGCCACGCTGTCGTTTCTGGCGATGAGCGCCTTGCTCATCTACGGTCGCCATCAGCGCCGACAGGTTTGCTAACGACGCTTACTCACGCCAGGGTTCGCCGAGCGTCAGCATCAGCCGGTTGGCCCAGGCGAAAAAGGCCGCTGACTGCAGCAGATCCAGCTGGGCCAGGGTATCTAAGCCCTGCTCATCAAGCGCAGCCAGATGGCTGGCTTTCAGCGCGGGCGGCGTCACCGACAGCGCGGCGGCGGCATCGATCTCCGCCTGCCAGCGCGGCGACTGCCCGCCGCGCAGATCTTCTCCCGGCGTCACCGCCAGCAGCGTGTCGACGGCGGTCTCGTCCTTCGCCAGCTGCGCCGCTTTGCGGGCATGCACCGAGGCGCAGTAAATACAGCCATTGATTTTACTGGCCACCGTGGCGGCCAGTTCACGTTCGGCGCGCGGCAATCCCCCTGGGGTATAGAAAATGCCTTTATCAGTCAGCGTCCGCTGCTCCAGCACTGGCTGGTTGCGCGCCAGCAGGCGGAAGTAAGGCGAATCGCTATGGCCATATTTTGCCAGGATCGCCTGTTCTTCAGGACTAAATTCCGCCAGCGGTTTATCCGCCAGCCAGGGTTCCCAATGCAGTTCATCACGGGTGAAACGCACCGGGGCCGCTTTGCCGCTCTGAGTTTGTGGGGTGGTGTGCCAGTACCCGGCCACCACCGGTGTGTCAGCGCTGACGATGGGCTGATGGTTGAGCGCCCGCAGGCCCAGCAGCAGGCGGCTCTGGAAGCCGATAAAGGCCACCAGCTGCGCCAGGGTGACGATGCCCCGCAGGCTCCAGCCTGCTTTTGTCAGAGCGTGCAGCGCGGCGGGGGTCGCTTCGACAGGAGTGAAGGTCAGCAGGCGGGCAAAGGCCAGCGCCGGAACCAGACGGTCCGTGGTCGGGTCGGCAAGGCCGAAGCCGGCATAGTGCGCCGCCAGCGCGTCCGCCTGGTGCAATTTCGCCACCTTCGCGGCCACGGCGAAGCGTTCATCAAGAGGAAAGTCAGTATCCTGCTGGCTGAACAGCACTTCATAACTTCCCTGGGCGTGACGGGTGGCGGCGTCGCGGATTGCGCGCGCCTGATCGAGCGGGGAACCGATGGCGATCTCCGCCAGTTCGGCCAGAATATCCTGACTCAGCGTCATGGTGACTCCTTATCTGATGTGGGGGGCAATATGCTGAGCGATCAGCTCAATGGAACGCAGCGTATCCCGGTGCGAAGGCTCCACCGAGTGCACCTGAAACGAAATATCGGTAGCGCGGGCCAGCACGCTGTCTTGCGCCAGGGAGGCGATAACATGCTCAGGATCGCCGACGTGGGCATCCAGCTGCTGCAGATAGTCAGTGACACTGTCACCTTCTATCCGATGACCCGCTTCCCGGTGCTGTGCCGCCTGTTTGCGCAGGCCGGGTTCGGCGACCTGCAGGGCGTGGGCGTGGCTGTCAGCGACAAAGGCGGTGCGCGAGGCGAGGATCCGCGGCGCAACGCCGTCCGGCAGCGCCGACAGATAGGCGTCGATGATCGGGTTCTGAATGGCGTCCAGCGGCAGGCGCGGCTCACCGGGCGGCCGGGGCTGCGTGCGGGACAGCATCAGCCCGTGTCCCGCCTGACCGGCACGGATGGCGCCCTCCACCGAGAAGGTGGCGATCCAGATTCGCGCCGCCAGCTGCGGCGCCGGCGGATAGAGATGGTTGTCCGGGTGGCTGAGGGTGTCGCCGCGCCAGGCGCTGTGGATCAGGTGCAGATGGTCAGCAAACACCGCTCCGCGCTGCTCGCTGGTCAGGCCGAAGGGCAGAAATGAGGTTGGCGTGCCGCCGGAGCCAAACCCCACCTCCAGACGCCCGTCGGTGAGTAAATCCAGCACCGCCGCGTCTTCGGCGACGCGCAGCGGATTTTCCATCGGCAAGGTGATAATGGCTGTACCGAGGCGAATGCGGTCAGTCTGCGCCGCGACGTGGGCGAGAAACACCAGCGGGGAAGGCAGGCCGCCTTCCTGTTCATGAAAATGGTGTTGGGCAATCCATGCGCTGTCGAAGCCGACGCGCTCCGCGTGGCGGATCTGTTCGGCCGCCAGCCGGTAGCGCGTTTGCGCAGAGCCCTGATCGAGCAGACGGGTAAAAAAGCCGAGGCGTTTAGGCATTATGCGTTCTCCGTATAGGGCTGCGCTAAGCGGGGGGAAACCTGGGGGATAGCGGCGATCAGCTCGCGGGTGTAGGCCTGCTGCGGGGCGGCGAACAGGCGGCCAACGTCGCCATGCTCCACCACCTGGCCGGCGCGCAGCACCGTGACGCTGTCGGCAATCCGCCT
Source organism: Klebsiella sp. PCX (assembly GCF_021869705.1). Classification (NCBI taxonomy): domain Bacteria; kingdom Pseudomonadati; phylum Pseudomonadota; class Gammaproteobacteria; order Enterobacterales; family Enterobacteriaceae; genus Klebsiella; species Klebsiella sp. PCX. Next base: position 2,701,899 of record NZ_CP091527.1, on the reverse strand, counting down.
CACCGTCGCCAGATCGTGGGTAATGAACAGATAGCTCAGACCAAGCTGCTGCTGTAGCTGCTCTAGCAGGGCGAGGATCTGCGCCTGAACGGTGACGTCGAGTGCCGAGGTCGCTTCGTCAAGGACCAGGATCGCCGGCTCGAGGATCAGCGCCCGGGCAATCGCCACCCGCTGCCGCTGGCCGCCGGAAAGCTCCCGCGGCGTCCGCGACAGCAGCTCCGGGGCCAGTGCCACCCGCGCGGCGACGCTCTCCACACGCTGGCGACGCGTCGCCGCGCTGAGGCGCTCAAAGTTTTTTAATGGCTCTTCGATAATCGCGAACAACGTCTGGCGCGGGTCGAGCGAAGCGAAGGGGTTCTGATAGACGAACTGGATTTTGCGCCGCAGCTGACGCTGCGCCTCGCGGCTAAGATGCCCGGCGTCAATACCGTCGATGGTCACCTGTCCGGCGTCGGCGCGCTCGAAGCCCAGCAGGATCCTCGCCAGGGTGGTTTTTCCGGAGCCGGACTCGCCCACCAGCGCATGGGTGCTGCCGCGCCTGACCTCAAAGCTGACGCTGTCGAGCGCCTGCAGCGCCTGTTTGCCCAGCGAGAAGCGTTTGCTGATCCCGTCGACGCGAATGGCCGGCGTGGCAAGCGGACGAGGACGATCCGCCGTCAGCCTCAGCGGCGCGTCCTGCAGATCGCGGAGCAGCTGGCGGGTGTAAGGGTGCTGCGGACGCCGGACAATCGTCTCGGTGGCGCCTTGTTCCTGAATCTCGCCCTGGCGAAACACCATGATCCGGTCGGCGCGTTCGGCGGCCAGCGCCAGATCGTGGGTGACAAACAGCACGGCGGTTCCCGACTCGCGACGCAGGATATCGAGCAGGTCGAGAATGCGCTTCTGCACCGTGACGTCAAGGGCGCTGGTAGGCTCGTCGGCAATAATCAAATCCGGCTGCAGGGCAATGGCGATGGCGATCAGCACCCGCTGCTTCATCCCGCCCGACAGCTGATGCGGGTACTGGTCAAGACGCTGTTCCGGGTGGCTGAGCCCGACTTTAGCGAGCAGGTTGAGGACCTGCTGCCGGCGTTCGGCGGCGGAGAGGGACTGATGCAGTTGCAGAATCTCTTCCACCTGCTGACCAATGGTTTTTACCGGGTTAAGCGAATTGCCTGGGTCCTGCGGCACCAGGCTGATGCTCACTCCGCGCAGGCGGTTCAGGCGTTTTGCCGACCAGTCGCTAATCACTTCGCCATTGAGAATAATTCGCCCGGCGTCGCGGCGGGCATTATCCGCCAGCAGGCCGATAATCGCCTGCGCGGTAGTGGTTTTCCCCGAGCCGGATTCCCCAACGAAGGCCAGCATTTCGCCGCGCTGAATGGAAAAGCTGACGTTATGCACCACTTCGCGCCATTCGCCCCGCGAGCGGTAGCTGATGCGCAGATCTTCAACAGACAGAACGTTCATGGGCGTACTCCACTCCACTGGCGGCTAAGACGATTGGCGGCAAGGACCACCGCGACCACGGCGAGGCCGGGGAAGGTGGTCAGCCACCAGGCGGTCGACAGGTAATTACGACCTTCGGCGATCAGTAATCCCCACTCCGGGACCGGCGGCGGGGTGCCGTAGCCGAGGAAGCTGAGGGTGGCCAGAGCCAGCATCGCCTGACCAAACTGCAGCGTTGCGAAGGCGAGCACCGCGGTGAGCGAGTTGGGCAGGATATGACGCCAGAAGATGGCGAGAAAGGTGCCGCCGCTGCCCCGGGCCGCTTCGACGTAATCGCTGTGGCGCACGCGCACCACTTCCGCCCGCGCCAGGCGCGCGAAGCTGGCGATAGCCGCGACGCCGACCGCCACCGCCGCATTCACCGTGCCAAAACCCAGCAGAATGATCACCGTCAGCTGCAGCAGCAGCGAGGGGATGGCCAGCAGGACATCCACCAGGCGCATGAGGGTGGATTCCACACGTCCGGCCAATGCCCCGGCGAGGGTGCCAAGGGCGGTGCCGACCACCAGGCCGATGGCGACGGCGATTAGCGCCGCCGACAGAGAATGTACCGCGCCGTAAACCACCCGCGTCCACAGGTCGCGGCCCAACTGGTCGGTGCCCAGCCAGTAGTGCGCCTGCGGCGCCAGGCGCTGAGCGCCGGGGATCCCTTCCAGCGGGTTAGCGGAGGTAAACCACTGTGGGGCAAGGGCCATTAACAGGGCGGTGATCATCACCGCCCACGCCAGCCACAGGCCTGGCTGCAGACGCACTCTGCGCCACTCCGGGCGGCGGCGAACCGCGATGGCATAGTCGACCAGGCTCATTTCACACCTCCGGTCTGTAATTGGAGTCGGGGATCCAGCCGCGGCATGACCAGGTCGACCAGCAGGTTGATCAGGACGAAACCGAGGGCGGAGATCATCACCACCGCCTGCAGCACAGCAATATCCTGGTTATTCACCGCCTGCTGGGTCAGTTGCCCGAGGCCGCTGCGGCCGAAGACGGTCTCGGTGATCAGCGCCCCGGCAATCAGCTCGCCCAGCAGTAGCCCGGCTATGTTCAGCGCAGGCAGCAGGGCGTTACCCATCACATGGCGCCAGAGGACGCCGGTCTCGCTCATTCCCTTGGCGCGGGCGACCGCGACGAAGGGCTGAACCGCCACCTGATCCATGCTGCGCATCAGGATCTGCGCCAGCGGGGCGGAGATGGGCAGCGCGACGGCGATAACCGGTAAAATCAGCCCTTCCAGCGGACCGGGGTTGATCACCGGGATCCAGCGCAACTGAAACGAAAAGAGCTGGATCAGGGCGATACCCAGCCAGAAGGTGGGCAGCGAGATAAACAGCACCGGCAGCGACTGCAGGAGGTTGCTCAGCCAGCGCAGCCCCGGCAGACGCGAGGCGAAGGCGAGGATGAACGCCAGGATCACGGCCAGCAGGAAGGCCGGCAGGGCGAGGCTTAAGGTATCCGGCAGGTTGCTGGCAATCAGGCTACTGACCGCCAGACCCGCCTGCAGGGAATAGCCAAAGTCGCCGTGCAGCATTGCCAGCAGCGTGTGCAGGTACTGGCGCCACAGCGGGCTGTCGGCGCCGTAGGCCAGCCGCATGTCGGCGATTTGCGCCGGGCTCAGACCGAGGTCCGGGTTCTGAAACTTGATCAGCACCGCATCCCCTGGCAGCACCTGCAGCAGGAAAAAGGTGAGGGTAAAGGCCGCCCACAGGACCAGCAGCCCCTGACCGAACCGTCGCAGAAGATAAGCGCTCATATCCGGCCTCTTAATGTTTATCCAGCCAGGCGCTGTAGAACGACGGACGACCGACGGCCTCGAAGCTGACGCCTTTCACCCACGGCGCGCCGGCGAACACCTGCGGCTCTTCGAAAATCGGGATCACATAGGCGTTTTCGATCAGATAGCGCTGGGCATCGCCGGTTAACTGCAGACGCTGCTGTGGCTCCACCGCCGCGGAGATGCCGGTCAGCAGATCGTTCAGCTTATCATCGCGGAAGTGCTGTACTTTATCGCTGGAGCCGCCTTTCTGCAGCAGCGCGTCGCGGTTGTTGGGGAAAAACATGCTTTTTACCACATCCGGATCGGCGCGGCCCACTTCCGAAACGGTGAGCGGCGTTTTCTGCGGGTCGAGGTTGTCAAGCGTACGGCTGCCGGCATCCCCGGCTTTGACCGTTAACGCGACTCCCACCTGGCGCCATTGCTGGGCGATCAGCTGCAGCACCTCTTTATTCTGCGGCTGCGGGAGCGACTCATAGACCGTCAGCGCCAGCCGCTGCCCGTCTTTGCTGCGAATCCCGTCGGCGGCCGCTTTCCAGCCGGCCTCATCCAGCAAATGCCGGGCTTTGGCCTGGTCGAAGGTCAGTTTATCGCTCAGATTGACATAGCCGGCGGCAGAGCTGGCCAGCACGGAGGTGGCTTGCGGGTAGTTAGCGGAGAACAGCGTCTCCACCACCTGTTTGGCGTTGGTGGCATGGAGCAGGGCCTGGCGCACCCGCAGGTCGGCGACCAGAGGGTTATCCGGGCGGAAGCTCAGGCTGTCGTTGACCCCGCGGGTAGGGGCGGCGTAGACCTTAAATCCCTGATCGGTCGCCTGTTTTTCATCGTAGGCCTGCACCTGGCGAATAAAGCCCGCCTGGCCGGCCAGCAGCGCGCCGATGCGCACGCTGTCTTCCGGGGTCACAATATAGGTGATGCCGTCGAGGTTGGCGGGCCCCTGCTGGGCGATGTTTTTCGGCCCCCACTGATAATCCTTGCGCGCCACCAGCGTCAGCTCGCGGCCCGGTTTTTCATCCTGCACCACAAAGGGACCGGAGCCGATGATATGCCGGGCATCGCCCAGCTCCTCAAAATTGCGCTGCAGGGTGCTGAGGGACACCAGACCGGAGCCGATGGTGGCGGTCCCTTGCAGAAAGCCCGGCGACGGTTTGTTGAAGTAAAATTTCACCGTCAGCGGGTCGATCACTTCGCTGCGCTGGTAGTTATTGATCACCTCCGAGACAGGCAGGCGGTGGGCTTTATCGCCCAGCCCATAGGTGTCGAAGTTTTTGGCGACGGCGGCGGCATCCAGCGGCGTACCGTCCGAGAAGGTGACCCCTTTGCGCAGGTGGAAAGTGTACTCGGTTTTATCGGCATTACTGGTCCAGCTCTCGGCGATCCACGGCTCAATCTCCAGCGTTTTCGGGTTCTGCCAGGTCAGCTTGTCGGTGATCTGATTGAGAATGCCGCCGTTTGGATAAAAGCCGCCGGCGGGTGGATAGAGATTGGTGTGCGGTTGCTGCTCCAGATAAATTAAGGTACCGCCTTTAACCGGCGTGTCGGCGGCCCAGACGGAAAAGGCGCCGGAAAGAAACAGCGCGGCCAGCGCGGGCAGGCGAAAATGACGATGCATGGTGAATTCCTTTGTTATCTATTGTGTTGCCATCATCGGGCGCGACTAAAAACAAAGGAACCAAGGAATTGCGCTAAGCATTTGCGGAAATTGCATTTACTTTTCGCGGCGGGAAGCGAGGGGAAGCGCCTCTCCCGGGCGGGAGAGGCGCTGGCGATTAGCTACGCAGATCGATAACCATACGGCCGCGGATCTGACCCTGCTCCATCTCTTTAAAAATGGCGTTGATATCTTCCAGCGGGCGCAGGGTGACTTTCGGCACCACTTTGCCTTCGGCGGCGAACTGGAAGGCTTCCACCAGATCCTGACGGGTACCGACCAGCGAGCCGACCACTTCGATGCCGTCGAGCACCAGACGTGGAATATCGAGGCTCATTGCTTCCGGCGGCAGGCCTACCGCCACCACGCGGCCGCCGGCGCGAACGGCATCCACCGCCGAGTTAAAGGCCGCTTTAGCCACCGCGGTCACCACGGCAGCATGCGCGCCGCCGGTTTTTTCCTGAATCACTTTCGCCGCATCTTCATTGCGCGAGTTGATGGTCAGATCGGCGCCCATCGAGGCCGCCAGCTCCAGCTGGCCGTCGTTGACGTCGATGGCGATCACTTTGGCGTTAAAGACATTCTTGGCATACTGCAGCGCCAGGTTGCCCAGGCCGCCGAGGCCGTAGATAGCGATCCACTGGCCCGGTTTGATGTGGGAGACCTTAACGGCTTTGTAGGTGGTGACCCCGGCGCAGGTGATGCTGCTGGCGGCGGCGGAGTCGAGGCCGTCCGGGACTTTAACCGCGTAGTTGGCGGTGACGATGCACTCTTCCGCCATGCCGCCGTCGACGGTATAACCGGCGTTTTTCACCGAGCGGCACAGCGTCTCGTTGCCGCTGTTACAGTATTCGCAGTGGCCGCAGCCTTCGAAGAACCACGCCACGCTGGCGCGATCGCCCGGCTTCAGGGAGGTGACGCCAGGGCCGACTTTTTGTACTACCCCGATCCCTTCATGACCAAGAATAACGCCGGTTTTATCGCCAAAATCGCCGTTTTTCACGTGCAGGTCAGTATGACACACGCCGCAGCATTCCATTTTCAACAGCGCTTCGCCGTATTCCAGCGGGCGCAGCGTTTTTTCCGTAACGTTAACCTGATGGTCGTGGGTAACAACAGCTGCCTTCATGCCTGTCTCCTTGTGAGGGGAATGATTAATTTTATTAATGCAATACTACCTAATAAGGATTAGACGCTATGGGGAAAAAAACAAGGCGCTTTAGTACAGGATGTGGTTTTTTGCTACAACGATAGCACAAAATTCAGACAATACCTCTAATTTTGGTAGGTAATAATAGCGTCACTGAATGGTCATGTTTTCTTCATCACTCAACACTATTGTTTTGCGCATCAATTTCTTATAACAACAGAGTGATACAACAATGCATCTGGTCAAAACGCTCCTCACTGCCGGTCTGCTTTTTTCCGCCGCCGCACAGGCTCACAATGTGCTGGAATTCCCGCAGCCGGAAAACAATCCCGAAGAGTTTTACGCGGTTACCGAGATCCCGGCTGGCGGGATCATTAAGTATGAAACCGACGCCAAAACAGGATTTATCATCGCCGACCGCTTTCAGTCGATGCCGGTGGCTTACCCGGCAAACTACGGTTCATTAACCCAGTCGCTGGCCGGGGATGGCGACCCGCTGGACGTGGTGTTTTACACCCGCGCGCCAATGGCCCCGGGCACGCTGATTAAGCTGCGGCCGATCGGCGTCCTTAAGATGGTAGACGGCGGTGAGAAAGACGACAAAATCATCGCCGTGCCGGCCAGCAAAATTGATCCCACCTATGACGACATCAAGACCATCGCCGATCTGCCGAAAATCGAGCAGCAGCGGCTGGAGGCCTTCTTCCGGGTCTATAAAGAACTGCCGGAGGGGCGGAAAAAGGTCGAGCTGGCCGGGTTTAATGATGCCGCCGCCGCGAAGCAGGAGATCAAATCGGCCTGGGAAGCCTGGAAGGGGAAGAACCCGCAATAATATTCATCGCGGGCGCAGTCCGGCGCCCGCAGCATTCCATCATCCGATACGCTACCCAGCCGTACTGGAGGGGTTATCCTCTTGACGCGTCCTGCGATAGATGGTTGTATAATACAACTATATCTTGATCTGGACGCATCGCTATGGCTGACACCTCCTTAATCCAACAGATCCGTACCGCCTCACGGTTAATGGTGCGCGAGCTGGGTTTTATGAACACCACGCTGGCCGCCACCCACTATTCGCCGTCGGCGGTGCATACCCTGCTCGAAGTGTCGGTGAGAGGGGCAATGACCGCCGCCCAGCTGGTGACTTTGCTGGGCCTGGAAAAATCGAGCGTCAGCCGGATGGTTGCCCGTCTGCTGGCGGCCGGGGAGCTGGAGGAACGTCCCTGCGCGGAGGATGCGCGGTCTAAATCGCTGGCGCTGACCGCCAAGGGGCACGATACGGTGGCGATGATCAACGCGTGGGCTACCCGCCGGGTGGTGGAGGCGTTAGGCCATCTGGATGAGCCGCAGCAGCGGACCGTCGCCAGCGGACTGGCGGCCTATGCGCAGGCGCTGGCGCAGTGTCGGGATATCGCGCTGGCGGATACGACCCCGCAGATTTCGCTGGTGACCGGCTATCAGCCGGGGATGATCGGCCGGATAGCCCAGATGCACGGGGAGTATTACGCCCGGCACCATGACTTCGGCGCTTTTTTTGAAGGCAAGGTCGCCAGCGGCGTGGCGGAATTTGCCACCCGGCTTTCCTCGCCGGCCAACCAGATCTGGCTGGCGATGCGCGAGGGGAAGATTGTCGGTTCGGTGGCGATCGATGGCGAGGATCTCGGCCAGCAGCAGGCGCATCTACGCTGGTTCATTCTCGATGACAGCTGTCGGGGAACCGGCATTGGCAGGCGGCTCCTCAGTGAGGCGATGGCTTTCTGCGATAGTCGTCAGTTCAGCGCCGTTCAGCTGTGGACGTTTAAAGGTCTGGACGCGGCCCGCAAACTGTATGAGTCCTTTGGCTTCACGTTAACCTGCGAATGGCAGGGGGATCAGTGGGGAAAGGTGATGACCGAGCAGCAGTTTACCCGGCCAGGCAACGCCGGCTAAGGGCGGGGTGCCTTAGCCGGCGGGGGGCGAAGATTACCCCAGTTGATTAAGCAGCCGGGCGATCTCCTCTCGCCACTGCGCCTGCAGCGCAGGCTTTTGATGTTTCGGCTTACGGGCCATGTCGTCCGCCAGCCATTGCTCCAGAGCGATCAGGCGCGCCAGCAGCGCCTCTTCATCATCAGCCGCGAGTGACGGCTCTTGAGGTGAGTAGGCCACCGTCGGGGTGGAGGGCTGCGCCTGCAGACGGGCATAAACCTCTTCCAGACTGTGCCACTCCGTTAGCCCGGCGCGGTCGATCAGCCAGAAGCGGTTACAGCTTTCGCTAATAAGCTGGCGGTCATGACTAACCAGCAGCACGCCGCCGGGGTAGTCGCGGAGCGTCTGCGCCAGCGCCGCTTTGCCCTCCATATCAAGATGGTTGGTGGGTTCATCCAGCAGCAGCAGGCTGTAGCGCGCCAGCGACAGGCCGACGAACAGCAGTCGCGACCGCTCACCGCCGCTGAGGGTGCTCACCTTCTGGCTATGCCTCGCCCAGTCAAATCCAGCGGCGATCAGCGCCCGTTTCCGGGTGTCCGCCGACGGGGCGAACGGCGTCAGGGCGTCGAGCAGGCTGGCATCGTCCGGCAACTGCGCCAGCGTCTGGTCGTAATACCCGGGGTGAAGCCGGGGGTGCAGACGCAGCCCCGGAAGAGGCGATGCGTCGTTCATCTGCTGCCACAGCAGGCGCAGCAAGGACGATTTACCGCCGCCGTTGCGCCCCATGATGGCCACGCGATCTCCGCTGCGCAGTCGCGCCACGCCGGTGGTAAACAGGGCCGGCAGTCCCGGCGCGGGGGCCACCGGCAGCCTGTCCATCTCCAGCAGGCGGTTCGCCGGCAGAGCGTCCCCTTGCAACACCAGGCGCCACGGCGGGCCGACGCTGAGCTCAGTCTGCTCGTCTTTCAGGCGGGCGACCTGCTTCTCCATCTGTTTGGCTTTGCGGGCGAGATCTTCGTTGTCATACACCCGACCCCAGGTGGCCAGCCGCCGGGCGCTGGTGCTGACCCGGTCGATCTCTTTTTGCTCGGCCTTATGACGTAATGCGGCGCTTTCATCCTGCTCCTGCAGTGCCTGACGGGCAGCGCTGCAGGGTAAGGCGAAGCTGTGCAGCGTCTGGTCGCGAAGGATCCAACTGGTATTAGTTACAGCATCCAGTAAGGTGTTGTCATGTGACACCAGCACGAAGCTCCCCTGCCAGGTTTGCAGGAAGCTTTCCAGCCACAACAGGGTGGGCAGATCGAGATGGTTGCCGGGCTCATCCAGCAGCAGCAGGTCAGGCTGGCGGATCAGCGCCCGGGCCAGCAGCAGGCGCGTGTGCTGCCCGCCGCTTAGGGTGCTGGTTTGCTGCGCCATCACCGCCGGCGTGAAGCCCATCTGCGCCAGCAGGCGTTCGGCCAGCCAGCGCTGTGCTTCCCGGGCGTCGGCGGGTAACGGGGCCAGCACCGCCTGCAGCAGTGACTGCGAACGCAGCGCCTCCGGCAGATGCTGTTCAACGCGGGCCATCAGACACTGACCGGCGAGCGAGACGCTGCCCGAGGTGGGCGCGAGAGTGCCATCCAGCACCTGCAGCAGGGTGCTTTTGCCGCAACCGTTATGGCCAATGAGACCGATACGGTCGCCTTTCTTCAGGGTGAAGGAGAGGGTGTTAAACAGCGGCCCAAAAGCCGTCTCCACGTGGAGCGCATGGGCAGTTAGTAATGTACTCATAGTCAACTTACTCAAGAGTTACAGGCATGCGAATGCCTCGTCAAAACTCGCTGACGATAACCCGGTAAGCCGGAGAGAAGGGATTCTGTGAAGGGTCTTCGCTCAAGCCAAAGTTATCGCAGCACGATACCGATAACGCTTGAGCTGGCGCCATTGCCTAAGGCATGTGAAACAATAAACATTTCACAATACAGCATGGGGGGCCTCCTTTTATATTCAGTTAGTGAATGGGTGATGGCAGTGTAGTGGGGAAAGGAAAAGCGCGCCAGTGACAAAACTGGCAGGGGGCGTCCCCGCCAGCTTTCGCCGGCGCCACTTTTGCCTACGAAGCCGGGTTGGCGCAGAGGACTTATGTGTTTGCTAGAACATGATGGGAAACCAGCGGGCGTGGTCGCGGGTATATTCCGTCATCGCCTGGGGATCCTTTATCGCCTGGCAGGGGGCGTCGAGAATATTCGGATACGCATCCGGATACCAATCTTCCTCGGTGGTTAAGGTAAAAAAGCGAGACTCCCGGTGGGTTTCACAGGTATAGGCGTTTTTAATATTGTCGGCTTTGCGATATCCCTTGGGATCGCGATATTCGATATACACTTTGTACTCAGAACGGGTACCCCGCCACGCGCCCGGCTCCGGTTTCTGCCAGCGGACCGTCTGGTAGTAGCGCTCCCGCTCGCCGTAGCGATAGACGGTGGTCTCCCCGCCGGGAATAAGGTCGGGCTTCAGGAAGAAGAACATCAGCCCCGCCAGCAGCAGTAACACCGGTGGGAGAGTGTGGGTCAGCAGCCGCGGCGCCCGACGGTTAACCAGCAGCAGCCAGAGCAGCGGCGGGATCAGGCTGACGATAACAGCGAAGAGGATTTTCGCCGGCGTGTAGAGTTCATGCACCGACACCTCGCCGGCTTTTGCCGCGTAAAGCGCCTGCTTATCGCCGAAATACCAGTACTCGCCGTGAAAGGCGCTGATGGCGCTCACCAGCAGCAGCCCGCTAAAGAGCCCCAACCAGACCCGTAATAGCGGTTGCAGAACGATTTTTTGCTGGCTCATTTAGGCTACCTCACCAGGGAGAGGGGCGATCGGGCGGGCAATCATGATTGCCGTGTCGCTGAGTGCGTTAAGATCGCTCACCGGAGCGCACTGGCGAGCCATGACCTGCGGATCGCGGTCCGGAAACCAGCCCTCATTGAATGACAGGGTGTAAAACTGGCTGTGCCGCTGCACTTCACAGCGCCAGGCGCGATGAAGATTATCCCTGTCGACAGGCCAGCGCGGATCTTTCGCTTCAACAAAAATCTCATATTTAGAGGGCTGAGTGATACGTTGGTTAGAATTTGTCTTCATCCAGAAAATGGCAGTGTAATAAACGTTGTGTTTCCCGTACTGAATACTGGCATCCCGTCCGGGGGTGACCTCCGGATGGAGGAAAATAAAGGTCCCGGCGGTAATCAGTACCATCAGCGGGAATAGCGGATGCTGTATCGGCCGCCAGGGAATATTACGCACCGCCAACAGCCAGACCAGAGTCAGAAATAACACGTAGAGCAGGGCGAAGAAGAATTTACTCGGCGTATAGATGACGATATCCACCAGATCGCCGGTAGCGGGCTGATACTGCTCAGCGCGCGGGGTGAGCATCCACATATCGCCGCCAGAGAGGCACAGGCCGGCGATGATGGCGATACTACCCGTGAGGAGTAAGACAATCCGGATCAGAATAGCCTTCGCTTTATTCGCGTCAGGGGTTAATTTTTGCATTTCACATTCCGTTGTGAGGGGGTGAGAAACAACTATTTTGCACAGCGGAGGGCGCGCGGCAAATGCTATCCGTTTTCTATTTTTACGATAAATGAATATGGGCGGAAAAGGCGTTTCTGTGGTGGGAAATATTATCCGGACGCTATTAATAACCGGGCCGATCGTTCGGCCCGGTGAGCGCGATTAAATTGAGGTGCGGCGGTAATTACGATATTCCGGTAGCCAGAAATTATCGCTGATGGACTGCAGCAGCGCTTCTGCGGAGGTTTTCACCGCCACGCCCTGCTCCTGAGCCACCTTACCGACCGCGAAGGCGATCGCCCGCGAGACGGTCTGGATATCCTTCAGCTCCGGCAGCACCGGACCTTCACCGTTGTTCACCAGCGGCGAGTGTTTCGCCAGGGTTTCGCTGGCGGCCATCAGCATCTCGTCGGTGACCCGCGACGCGCCGGAGGCGATCACCCCCAGACCAATGCCCGGGAAGATATAGGAGTTGTTGCACTGGGCGATGGGGTACTGTTTGCCTTTGACGGTAACCGGGGCAAACGGACTGCCGGTGGCGACCAGCGCCTCGCCGTCGGTCCAGCTCAGGATATTCTGCGGCGTGGCTTCCACCCGTGACGTTGGGTTGGAGAGCGGCATCACGATTGGCCGCGGGCAATGCTTGTGCATTTCGCGGATAATCTCTTCCGTGAACAGCCCCGGCTGACCGGAAACGCCGATCAGGATGTTCGGTTTCACGTTGCGCACCACGTCGAGCAGGGAAAGTACATCGTTAGTGGTATCCCAGCCCTGCAGATGTTCGCGTTTCTGCACCAGCTTGTTCTGGAACGGCAGCAGATTAGGCATGCCGTCGGTTAACAGGCCAAAGCGGTCAACCATGAACACGCGCTGGCGGGCCTCTTCTTCACTGAGTCCTTCGCGGACGATCTGGGCGATAATTTGCTCGGCGATGCCGCAGCCGGCGGAGCCCGCCCCGAGGAAGACAATTTTCTGTTCGCTAAGCTGACTGCCGGCGCCGCGGCTGGCGGCGATCAGCGTCCCGACGGTCACCGCCGCGGTACCCTGGATATCGTCGTTAAAGGAGCAGATCTCATTGCGGTAGCGGTTGAGCAGCGGCATAGCGTTCTTCTGCGCAAAGTCTTCAAACTGCAGCAGCACGTCCGGCCAGCGGGCCTTAATCGCCTGGATCACGTCGTCAACGAACTGGTAGTACTCGTCATCGGTAATACGCGGGTGGCGCCAGCCCATATACAGCGGATCGTCCAGCAACTGCTGGTTGTTTGTTCCGACGTCCAGCACGATGGGCAGGGTGTAAGCCGGGCTGATGCCGCCGCAAGTGGTGTACAGCGACAGTTTGCCGATCGGGATCCCCATCCCGCCGATGCCCTGGTCGCCGAGGCCGAGGATACGCTCGCCATCGGTCACCACAATCACTTTGACGTTATGGTTCGGTACGTTCTGCAGAATGTCGTCAAGATTATGGCGATTCTGGTAGGAGATAAAGACGCCGCGGGCGCGACGGTAAATCTCGGAGAAACGTTCGCAGGCGGCGCCTACCGTCGGGGTATAGATAACCGGCATCATCTCTTCGAGATGGTTGCCAATCAGGCGATAGAAAAGGGTCTCGTTGGTGTCCTGGATGTTACGCAGGTAAATGTGTTTGTCGATTTCTGTTTTGAATCCCTGATACTGGATCCACGCGCGTTCCGCTTGCTCTTCAATGGTTTCAACCACTTCCGGCAGCAGGCCAAGAAGGTTGAAACTGCTGCGCTCTTCCATACTGAAGGCGCTGCCCTTGTTGAGCAGGGGGAATTCAAGCAGAACGGGACCCGCGTAGGGGATGTACAGGGAACGGTTTTTCTTATGGGTAAATTGCATCGCACTAACTCCTTGATCGTGTCCACAGTCCCGGCGCGGCGATAAGCGAAGGGCGGGTGGAAAAGCAGCGGGCAGAGTATAGAGCAGAAGGTCTTCAAGCGGGTAAACAAGCCGTCAATTGCCATAAAAAAACACCATCCTGGCAACAGGACGGTGTTGTTTATCATCACTCAGGCTGAAAATTAACCACCGCGGCGTTTGCGGCCGGTAGCATGGATATGGTTGAGGGTGGTTGCTTCATCGCCTTCCAGCACCACTTTTTTCTGCTGGGAAAGCTTGTAGTTCAGACCGAGAAGATGACGTGCCTGATGGTTCGATTTCATTCTGACTCCTTTATCCTGTTCTGGTTTCAAGGGCAAACCCGGTGGTGACCGGATGAAATGTAACCCAAAGTTGGCCGCACGTTTTTTATGCGGCCACAGGTAGGGTGGTCCATTTTCAGGGCAATAGCAACCTCAGTGCGCCAGATTAAGAACAGTCTCCCTCGCGCAGCGCCGGCGTTACCACTTCATCTCGCCGGTATTAACTTTGGCGCTGAGCTCCAGCGAGCTGGTTTCCGCCAGCCCTGGCCACTGTGTCTCCATTGCCTTGATCACCCCGGCGGAGTCCTTATGTGTCTTCAGCGCTTGCTCAAACTGCTGGAGGTAGGTTTTGGTAAAGCGCACCGCGCTGTCACCCTCCGGCGGCGTGCCGAGGTAATGTCCCGGGATCACCTGCTGCGGGTGCAGAGCAATCATCTGGTCCAGCGTAGTGCGCCACTGCTGTCGACTGGCCGGCGTCTGGGTGTCGGCGGTCCAGAGATGCATGCCCCAGGCCACGCCGGTGCCGCCGAGGATCGTTTTGTTCGCCCGGATCCAAACGAACGCCGCGTAGTCATGGGGCTGCATAATCGTCACTTTTTCGCCATCGATGGTAAAGCTGTTGGCTTTCAGCGCCTGCGGGACGTATACCTGCGTCGGCGCACCGTCTTTCATCTGTGGTCCCCAGTACGCCAGCTTTGCCGCTTTGGTGGCTGCAATATGTTTAACCACTTCCGGCGTGGCGACCACTTCCGCCTGCGGGAAGGCTTTCACCAGCGGCTCAAGGCCAAAATAGAAGTCAGGATCGCCGGAGGTGATCACAATCCGCGACAGCGGTTTGCCGTTTTTCTTGATCATGTCTACCAGCTTTTCGCCGTCTTTGACGCTGAACTGGGCGTCAAACAGCACCGCTTCATGCGGGCCGGAAACGAGGGTGGAGTTGACGGCAAAAAGACCTTTCTCCTGAGGGTTGTAAGTCTGCAGCGTCAGCGGCGCCGCGAAGACCGCGCCGCTGAACAGGGCGGTGGCAATAGCAAGAGCAGATAATTTCATGATTCATTCTCAATGACAGGGGAATGCGTAGCATTGTACGGATTTCGCCATTTGATAGAATTCCTGAAATAAGAGATGCTGAGTTTCATAAATCGTGCAGATAAAGGGGGCGTGATGGACAGGGTAATTGCGGCGCAGGTGTATCTGCGAATTTGCGAGCTGGGAAGCCTCAGCGCCGCGGCGCGCGCGCTGGGGATGTCGCGCCCGATGGTCAGCCGCTATCTGGAACAGATGGAGAGCTGGGCCGGCGCCCGGCTGATCCATCGCTCAACCCGGCGGCTGACGCTGACCCCGGCCGGGGAGAAGGTATTGCTCAAGACCCGCGGCCTGACGCGGATCGCCGATGAAATCGCCGGCGAACGCCAGCGTGCCGACCCCAGCGGCACGCTGCGGGTGGCGTGCGCGCATTTTACCGCGATGCAGCTGATCTCCCCGCTACTGCCGGATTTTCTTGCCCGTTATCCGCTGTTGCGTCTGGAGCTGGATATCAATAACCATCCGGTCAGCCTGATCGGCGAGCGCATCGACGTGGCTATTCGCATTACCGATAATCCGGAGGCGGGGGCTATCGCTCGCCGCCTCGGCGTGTGCCGGTCGCTACTCTGCGCTGCGCCGCGCTGGATCCGCCAGCATGGTCCGCTGACGACCCTTGACGATCTGCAACAGCATAACTGCCTGTTATACAGTCATTTTGCCGGCCAGCGCTGGCAATTCAGCGATGCACAGGGTCAGGAGGCGTCGGTGGCAGTGAACGGTAATCTGAGCGCGGGGATCTCTTCCTTACTGCTGGAGGCGGCGGTCGCGGGGTGCGGCATCGCGATGCTCCCCGAACTGGAGGCGCGGAGCGCGATTGCCAGCGGCGCGCTGGAGGTGGTGCTTCCTGACTGGACGCCGAAGGCGCTGAGCGTTTACGGCATCTATCTTTCCCGCGACTATCAGCCCGATGGGCTGCCGCTGTTTCTGGATGAGCTGCAGCGACGGCTGGGGGAGACGCTCGCCGATGCCTGAGCAACGGCGCCGCCTTCAGCGGCAGCGCCGGCGGGTGGTTGCCCTGCCGGAAAGCCGAGGATCAACCTTACTCATTACCCCACTGATTAAGGAAGTTGGCGATATCGTCAATACGGCGTTCGTCAATGGCCGCCTCGCGGGCCATCTCCTGCTGCGCTTCTTCATCGATCTCTTCGTTGTTGGTTAATCGCGCAATCAGCAGCTGAAAATAGCGCGCCAGCGCATCGCGTTCCTCATCCTTAACCGGGGCAGCCGCTTCGGTCTCGTATTCGTCCACGATGTCATAAAATTTCAGGGGAATGTCGTTACTCATCTGTCGTCCTCAGGATTGGCGTCAGGGCCGGGGTTAGCGCACAGCGGCGGGCGAGTATCATAGCACGCAGCCGGTAGGCTGCAGGAGAGGAAAAATCGCTGCGGCGGCGAGGCGAGAGGGCAGATATCGCTCCCCGGGGGACGGAGGGTAAAACCGGCGCGCGATGCCGCACGCCGGTCTGCCAGGAGGCTTAGACTACCCCGTCTCCACCGTCAGAGCACCACACCTGGCCGGAGGTATATGAGCAGGCATCGGATGCCAGGGTGACGTACAGCGGGGCGATCTCGACCGGCTGCCCCGGGCGCCCCATCGGCGTGTCTTTCCCGAACTGTTTCACTTTCTCGTCCGGCTGACCGCCGCTGGACTGCAGCACCGTCCAGTAAGGGCCGGGGGCTACGGCGTTAACGCGAATGCCGCGTTTTGCCACCTGTTTGGCCAGCGATTTGGTGAAGATCGCCAGGCAGGCTTTGGTCTGGGCGTAATCGAGGAGGATCGGACTGGGTTTATAGGCCTGCACCGAGGTGGTGTTGATGATCGCGCTCCCGGCCTGGAGATGGGGCAGCGCGGCGCGGGTGATCCAGAACGGCGCGTAGACATTGGTCTTAAAGGTGGCGTCAAAGTCTTCAGTGGTCAGCTCCTCAAGGGTCTCACAATATTGCTGACGTCCGGCGTTATTGACCAGGATGCTCAGGCCACCCAGCTGTTGCACCGCGTCGGCCACCAGCGACTGACAGAAGGACTCGGAGCGAATATCCCCCGGCAGGGCCACCGCGGTGCGGCCTTCGGCTTTGATCAGAGCGATGACTTCATCGGCGTCCTCTTGCTCCTCCGGCAGATAGCTTATGGCGACATCGGCCCCTTCGCGGGCAAAGGCGATCGCCACCGCGCGGCCAATGCCGGAGTCGCCGCCGGTAATTAGCGCTTTCTTACCGGCCAGCCGCCCGGTGCCGGTGTAGCTGGTTTCCCCATGGTCCGGTGACGGCTCCATTTCCGCATCCAGACCCGGCGGGTTCTGTTCTTGCTCCGGGAACTCCGGACGTGGAGCCGTCTCTTCTGGCAACATGGAGGTGGGTAGTTTCTTCATGGGCGGTTTTTCATCTTGCATAGTCATCTCCTTCAGACAGAACGGGCCAGCTGTAAGGATAGGTCAGGTTCCCCCATCGCCAGACCCCGGATGACTCACCCAGGGCCAGTGAATGGCCGCTAAAAGACGCATTGTTATTCCTTAACCGACTGATCCCCGGCGTATTTAAGCAAATAGCGCTGCGTTATCATTGCCGGGGTTAAATTAGGATTATTCCATCATGACTTAATGCGGGCTGGCTATTTTATTTGCTGCGCGGCGGAGATTTTTTAAAGGCAGAGAGGGAGACAAAGTGAAAAGGGGAATAATAGGGTAATCCGCTACGCATGGATAATAATGGTATACCTCTTTGGTGTTAATTTTTGGAAGGGTGGCAGCCCGGGATTAGTAGAAACATTTATTCATCAGATTATTTTCATTAGTTTACAAACGTGAACCAATGTCCACAGTACAGTTCACAAGGTACATATAACCCAAAGCGAATAAGGGAGTTGCGTAAAAATTAATTTTTATTGCCGCTTCGCTGTGGTTAATTTATTTTGTCGATGCGCTGGGTGATGGCCAAAATTAATTTGACTCCTGCGGGTATTCCTCTAGTGTTAGATATCGAGGGCGATGATTTGTAACAGGGTCATTTTCCATTTACCAACCGATATTGATCAAACCAAAGGTGAAAATTATGGCAGAGCATAGAGGCGGTTCAGGTAATTTTGCAGAAGATCGTGAAAAAGCATCCGAAGCCGGGCGTAAAGGTGGGCAGCACAGCGGCGGGAACTTCAAAAATGATCCTGAGCGTGCATCCGAAGCCGGTAAAAAGGGTGGTAAGAACAGCCATGGCGGCGGCCGTAAATCCGGCGACAGCTGATGACTGATGACCCGTGACGCCGTTATGACGGTGTCGGGAAAGAAACCTGTGGGCCTGTGGGTCCGCAGGTTTCTGTTTATTTGCAAACGCTTCCCTCAGCTATTGTCTATTCTCCGCGACGGGAAAAGAGGTGCAGAATAATTTAATTACAGCCATCTTAACAATTAAATACTGATTACCGCAACGGCATTGTGCCGGCGAAGCGCTAAGAGTGAGTAAATAACGGTTCGGAGCAATACGTAACAGTACTGCTTTTTATCGCTGTGCATAAGTAAGCTATTTTAAGCCTGGTGTCAATCGTCGGACGCCAGGGGCGGGTAGCAACACATCCGCTTGCTAAATATTGTTCAGATCTAAGGTAATAAAATGAAACTGACGCCGGTATTTATTAAGCGCTGTCATCTTGTGGCCGCCGTTATGTGGGTGGGCCTGGCGATACCCTCGTTAATCTGGTGGAAAGACAGCGTCCTGTGGGTCATTCTCATCAGTATTTATGCCAATATTGTTGGACATTTATCCGGATATAGCGCAGCGCGAGCTGACCAGGCGGCGGAAGAGAATGAAGATTCCCCGTCAAAATAAATAATTAACGATCAGAGGTGTATATGACGGATAGTGAAAATTACCACAACTGGCTTCGCGATGCCCATGCCATGGAAAAACAGGCCGAGTCACTGCTTATGGCCACCATCAGACGCCTCGATAATGAACCGCAACTGCGAACCCGCCTTGAACAACATCTTTATGAAACTCGTCGGCAACTGTCTGCTCTGCAGGACCTTATCGCCCGCAACCATATTTCCCGCTCGGCGCTGAAGGATGCGATGAGCCGGGTCGCAGCCCTGGGCCAGACTATCGGCATCATGCTACCCGGCGATGAGCTCATTAAACTCATTATCACCGCCTACGTTTTTGCCCATTTTGAGGTCGCCTGCTATACCGCTTTATTAACGGCGGCGAAGCGCGTGGGGGACCATAGCGCGATGCCGACTCTGGAAGGGATCCTTGCCGAAGAGAGAGGGATGGCTGACTGGCTGCTGCATCATCTGCCGGCGCTGACCGGACAATATCTGATGCATAACTCTCTGCCCGGCGTTGAGGCCGGACAATAAGCCGCCGGAGTCAATCATGGTTAAGCGCCACACCATCGCGATCCTCGCCACAGAGAAAGCGGTTCCGCTGAAATTAACCGCCAGGCAGCAGGCGCTGGTGGACGCGGTGGCGAACAGGGTGCCACCTGCAGAGCACGGCCCCGTATCGCCAGTCGACAAAACGCGCACGAAAACCAGCAGGGCGCGCTGAGGACGCTGACAGTGGCGGGCAGAACGCAAGGTGATAGTGATGCAACAGGAAGAGTGGTTTCACAGAGCGGTCATCTATCAGGTTGACAGTGCTCTGTTTTACGACGCCAACGGCGATGGGTTTGGCGATCTTGCCGGTATACGCCAAAAGCTGCACTACATTCGTAGCCTGGGGGCGACGGTGCTCTGGCTGACCCCTTTCTATCTTACCCCACTGCAGGATGATGGCTATGATATCAGCGACCATTTGCAGCCCGATCCCCGTTTCGGGACCATCGCCGACGTGATTGAGCTGATTGCCCGCGCCCGGGAGCTGGGGCTGCGGGTGATTGTTGAGCTGGTTATCCAGCATACTTCTGCCCAGCACCCGTGGTTTCAGGCGGCGCGACGCGATCCCCGGTCGCCGTGGCGGCCATACTATCTTTGGGCCGATCGGCCCCCGGAGAACGACGATCCTCCCATGTTTCCCGGCGTCGAGGAGAGCGTCTGGAGCTGGGACGACCAGGCCGGACAATACTATCGCCATATGTTTTATCGCCATGAGCCCGACCTGAATCTCGCTCATCCGCCGGTGATCGCTGAAATTGAAAACATCATCACCTTCTGGCTGCAGGCCGGGGTGTCAGGATTTCGCCTCGATGCGGCGTCACATCTGGTGAAGCAGGCCGGGAAGGGCGACGAGGCGCGGGGCTACCCGCTGTTGACGCATCTCCGGCAGGTCGTGCAGCGCCTCAATCCCGACGCGATACTGTTGGGTGAAGTGGACGTGGAAGTGGAAGATTATCGCCATTATTTCGGCCGCGGCGATCGGCTGCAGATGGTGCTCAATTTTTGGCTTAATAAATATCTCTATGTCAGCCTGGCGCAGCAGCGCGCCACCCCGGTAGTGAAGGCGTTGCAGGCAATGGTGGCCCCGCCGGACGGATGCTGCTTCGTCAACTGGCTGCGTAACCATGATGAACTGGATCTTGAGGGGATTGGCGAACGCAACAAACGCCAGGTTATCCGCACCTTCGCCCCTGATAAATCGATGTCCGTTTACCAGCGCGGCGTGCGCCGGCGGCTGGCGCCGATGCTGGATGGCGATACCCGACGCATCGCGCTGGCCCATGCCATCCTGCTCGCGCTGCCTGGCGTGCCGGTGATGCGCTATGGCGACGAGATTGGTATGGGCGACGATCTGCGCTTACCGGAGCGCTACGCGGTCCGAACGCCGATGCAGTGGTCGGGCGCGCCCAACGGCGGCTTTTCCCGGGCGGCGCCGGATGATTTGCCGGTGAAACCGGTGGCCAGTGGACGGTTTCGCTACCAGCGGATCAATGTCGAAGCGGCGTTGCGCCACCCCCGGTCGCTACTGCATCGGGTACGCAATATGGTGCTGGCGCGCACGGAATATACTGAACCGGGATCCATCCCTTTTACCCTTATTACAGTGAAGCCAGCCGCGGTGCTGGGCTTGTGCTATCGCAGCGAATCGCGGGAGGTGCTGATGCTGGCGAACTGCAGCCAGCAGGCAGTGGAGGTCCAGCTCCCGCCGCTGGCCGAGGGTTACTGGAGCCCGATCCTGGAAGATAAGTTCTACCAGGACGGGCTATACGGCGGAGAAAAGGCGCGGCTGGCGCTCTCCGGCTATGGTTACCGCTGGTTCAGCCGCAGCCTGCTTTAGCGCCGTCTTCCTGGTCGGCGGAACAACGCCCGCAGGGCCATCGTCGCCACCGCCACACCGACGCCGGCAGCCACTTTACCCGGAAGATCGGCGCTGATGGTCACCGCTTTACGCCGCGCGCCATCGTTAAAGGGGCCGTGTCCGGGATGATTGCCGCGCACTGGCGTGAACAGGTCGTCCTGATGCTCTGCCGGCTTCGGCTGGCCGGTAAACTGTCCCTCCCACGCTTTTTTCACCATCAGCCGATCGAGCAGACGAGGGAAGAAGACCTGGCCGAGGATCGACTGGATGGTGCTTTTCCCCACCCACAGCTCGTTCACCGGCCGCTGGATCACGCTGTAGATGGCCTCAGCGGCGACCTCCGGCTGATAGACCGGCGGTACCGGCTGCATGGCCTGCTCCATTTTGTTGCGCGCCCAGCCAAACTGAGCAGTATTCATCCCCGGCAGCTGGACCATGGTCAACTGGATGTGGCTTTTCTCATGCATTAGCTCGGTGCGCACGGCATCGGTGAAGCCGCGGATCGCCGCTTTCGCGCCGCAATAGGCCGACTGCAGGGGGATCGAGCGCCAGGCCAGCGCCGATCCAGCCTGAATAATCACCCCCCGATCCCGGGGCGTCATGACCTCGAGCGCCGCGCGGGTGCCGTTGACATAGCCGAGATAGGTCACCTCCGTCACCCGGCGAAATTCGTCGTCGCTCATCTGCCGAAAGGGCGCCAGCACGGTGGTCATGGCGTTATTGATCCAGACGTCTATGGCGCCGAGGGTGGCTTCCACCTCGGCGGCGGCGCGCTGCACGGCCCCGGCATCGGCGACATCGGCGCTAATCGCCAGCGTTTTGACGCCGAAACGTTCACAAGCCTGCTGCGTCTCCTGCAGACCCGTTTCATCGCGGGCGATCAGCGCCACGTGATACCCTGCGCGGGCGAAACGCAGCGCGGTGGCTTTTCCTGCCCCGGCGGTTCCGCCGGTAATAACCATCACGGACATAGTGACCTCATTAATTGTTTCGCTATCGTAAATTTAAGCTGCACGGATCGAATCATTATTAAGCATAAATAACGACGGTGAGGTGGGAAATATCCTGGAATAAGCGCAGTGTGAATCAGGCGACATATCCTGATGACTCTGGCCTGTTTCTGCATAAGCAGGCGTTAAGGTTCTATAATCTGTAAGATACTTGACAACCCGCGAGGAGGAAAAATGTTGACAGTAAACACGCGTAGCGTTGAAAAAGAAGAGGACGACGCCACCCGCGCCCCGGAATCGGGGGATAAACAACCGGAGCGCGATAAATAGCTAAGCCGGTGTTATTCCTGTTCCGGAATAATGGATATCTGGCCGTTACGTTCGAGAATAGCGAATTTTATCGCTTTCAGTTCATAAATCCCATGGTGCTGCCTGGCCGCCAGCAGGATATCATCGACAGAAATATTGACGAGCTTCATTTTCTCATCGATGACAGCACCATTTTCCACTACGATAACCGGCGTGCCATCCAGAAAATTTTCCGCCTGGGCAAATTTTTTCTTAATATAGCCGAATAAAATATCAATACTGACCAGGGTGACGATAGTCAGCATCGAACCGGTAACGGAATAGTCTGTGCTGAGCATTGCCTGCTGGGTCGCTTCACTGATAATCAGCAGCAGTATCAGGTCAAAATTGGTTAACTGCATCAGGGTTCGTCTACCGGCAATCTTGAAAATAATCAGCAGGATCAGATAGATTGCTGCGGCTCTGAGGACCATTTCCATCGCGACTCCTACGGATAGACAAACTGTTGCCAGCTGACGGCAGGGCGATCGTTGACTGCCGCCTGCAGGGAAATATTGCCTATCGTTTTGGGGGTAATAGATAACCATACCGATTGCGGCGAGCTGCTGGTTGTCCGCTGATACACCAGATGTAATTTCCCGTCGGCACTGTACATCTTATCCGGCTGCGGGCGGATATCGCCAACCTGGTAACGGGTTAATAACGTGGCGGCGAAACTGATCGTCGTGTCATTTTCCTGCGTGGGTTTGATCTGAATATTCAGTTCGGTTTCACTCATCAGTCTGGCATAACGCTGGTAATCGACGCGTAATTCACCATTAGGGCTTTCCCGGTGCGCCTCACTGAAATATCCGGAGGACCACAGGCCGCTCAATGCGGTAAGGATGATGAGGCTGAGAACAATTATCCCATAGCGCCTGAAGCGATATTCAAAGCGGAGGGCCTGTTCATTCTCGCCGACGATGTGACAAGGTTGTTGATTCTCAGTCATTATTATTTCCCCGCGTTTCGTTTCGCCATCAGCGTAACGATAAGGACATTCTTATATTAGACGATATCAGAACAATTGACTTTGTAAAAATGGCCAGCCTCAGCCAGGCTTTAATCTGTTCATCAGCAAAAACAAGGAGGCATGATGAAAAAATTAGCCTTGGCCATGGTCTGTTTGTTTGCCGCCGCGGTCGCGCAGGCGGACGATAAAGGCGGTTTTAGCCAGGATGCCGCGCCGCCGCCGCCGCACAAACTCGATGACGGCTATCGCGGCGTCGAGGAGGGGCGGATCATGACCGTTGAGCAGGCGAAAACCATGCACGACGGCGCCACGGTTTCCCTGCGCGGCAATCTGCTCACCCGACAGGGGAATGACCGTTATCAGTTTCGCGATAAAAGCGGCACCATCACCGCCATTATTCCGGTTGCCGCGTTTAATGAACAGCACGTAGAGCCTGACGATCTGGTCAGTATTAACGGCAGCCTTGATCGCAAAATGACGCCGCCGGTAGTACGTATCGATCGCCTGCTCAAACAGTCGCCTAAGTAAGGGGAGCTTACCGGTATGAGCACAACATCCCACCCGCATGACGAGGAGCGCGGGAAGCACCCTGCGCGCGAGGCGCCTGACGAACATGGCGAAGTGCCGCGTAAACGGGACGACAGCGAGGATGACAAAACCGATCCTTACCATCCTCACGATGGCCGTTAGCGTCATCCGCAACGGGAACTTTTTGGGAACGCTGATGCGGCGGGCCGCAGAATAGAAGCAGGTTCAGCATCAGGCACTATACTTTTTGTTCGACATCATCACAGGAGGAGTCATATGGCGATTCATAAGAAAGGGCTGGCGCACTGGGAAGGCGATCTCAAGCATGGCAAAGGCACCGTGTCGACGGAGAGCGGGGCGCTGAGCCAGCAGCCCTACGGCTTTAATACCCGTTTTGAAGGGGTGAAAGGCACCAACCCCGAAGAGCTGATCGGCGCCGCACATGCCGCCTGCTTCTCGATGGCCCTATCGTTGATGCTCAGCGAAGAGGGCTATACCGCGACGTCCATCGACACCACCGCAGTGGTCACCCTTAATAAAACCGACGGTGGGTTTGCAATAACCGACATCGCGTTGCAAAGCCAGATTGTCCTGCCCGGCGTTGCGCCGGCGGCGTTCGATGAGATCATCCAGAAAGCGAAGGCCGGCTGCCCGGTATCACAGGTGCTGAAAGCCAATATCACCCTTGACTACCAGCTAAATCCATAAGCTGTTGTGCCCGCACTCTGCGGGCACCGTTCCCGCGATCTCTCTCCCTGTCACTGCCTCCGCTGCGCAATAGTGGTATCTTTGGTCCTTTGGTAAACGTAAGGGACTCCAGCATGATCGGCATTCGCGGAATGATCGAGGCGCAGGTGCTCGGCCTGACCGGCATGGCGCTAAAAGAGATTGATTTTGAACAGCCCAAAGGGGAGCCGGGGCTTTTTGGTCCGCAATCAGCCATCTGGCAGGTGCATGGCGATTTTACCTCAATGCTGTGCGGCGGCATTAGCGCGCTGTTGCTGCAGATGCTGCACCCCCTGGCGCTGGCCGGCGTCTGGGACCACTCCCGTTTCCGCGAGGATATCTTTGGCCGCCTGCGTCGCACCAGTCAGTTTATCTCCGCTACCACCTTCGCCGCCACCCCCGACGCCGAGCGGCTGATCGCCAAAGTGCAGGGGATCCATCAGCGGATCGCCGGGGTGGACAAGGACGGCACGCCGTATCAGGCAAGCGACCCGGCGCTGTTGACCTGGGTGCATGTCGCTGAGTGCAGCCGCTTTATGGCCTCCCACCTGCGCTACAAGCGGACGGTGGTCAGCGTCCAGCGCCAGGAGGACTATTTTCGCGAGTCGGCGGAGATCGCTCGTCGGTTGGGAGCCAAAGATATTCCCCAGACGCCGAATGAGGTCGCGGACTATCTTGAGGCGATGCGTCCGCAGCTGCGCTGTGACGAACGTACCCGGGAGGTAGCCGAGGTACTGCTCACCACCCGTCTGCCGGGTCGCCTGAGTCAGCCGGTTGGCCAGGTGATGATGCGGGCCGGGATCGATCTTCTGCCGCCATGGGCGCAGGAGATGCTGGGACTGTCGCTGTCGCCGCTGCAGCGGCGCACGACGCGTCTGATGGTACTGGCGATCGCCCGCGTGCTGCGCGCCTCGGTACGTAACGGCGCCTGGCATTGCGCCATGCGCCGGATGGCGGAGGCGTGATTCAGCCCGCCTTGCCCAGGTGCCGGGCAATCAGCGCCTCCAGGCTACCGTCCGCCCGCCATTCGTCCAACGCGTCATTCACCGCGTTAAAGCGGACCACATCATCCCGGGCGACGCAGATGGCCTGCTGGATCTCGGTAAAATTATCCGCTAAGACCCGCACCCCCGGATGGCGGCGCGCTGTCGCCTCCAGCGGCTGACGGATGCCAGCGACCATATCCCCTTCACCGGCGAGGAAGGCGTCGATGGCCTCCTGCGAGGAGGGGAGACGATTCAGGCTGGCGTGCTGCAGATGGCGGGTGAGCCACAGATCGTAGGCGGCGTTTTGCCCGACGTTAATCGTGGTTGCCGGGCGATCCATATCGGCCACGCTCTGGCAGGGCGAACCGGCTCTCACCAGCGCGGTCCCCTGAATGGTGATATAGGGAGAAGTAAAGCGCAGGGTCGCCTCCCTCGCCGGGTCGATAGCCAGAAAGGCGATATCCCAGCGTTCGCCGCCGGCGTCGGCCACCACTTTACCGGCGGCAGGATAGGTGACGAACTCGGCGACGACGCCCCAGCGCTGCGCCAGTCGATGGCTGAGCTCGGGGGTAATGCCTGTCGGCTCGCCGTTTTCTCCAGGATGGGCCAGTACCGCATTGCCCAGATTAATGGCAAAACGCAGCCGGGATGGTGTGATTGCTGACATCGCTGACTCCTGTGGTGGCTAAGAGAAGGTGGCCCGACCTGTCGGTCGCCAGTGATAAGATAGTCCATCCGCGCGCGGTTGTACCTCCGGGGCCACACTTTCAGAATACAGTAATTAACGACCGCAGCGATTTCGTTAAACAGCAAGGCAATGGCTTTTATATTGTTAAGCATAAACTCAGCTTGTCAGTTTATTCTTCCCGCTCACTGAGGGAGAGAAATAATGGCACAACATAATTTTGAAAATGATAATAAATATCATCAGCGTTCTGAGCAGGCGCGAAGAAGTACCCTGGTTAGCGTGGTGGTCAATATTTTTCTCTCCGCGTTGCAGATTGCGGTGGGAATATATTCTGGTTCCCAGGGGTTAATTGCCGATGGCATGCACTCTTTTTCCGATCTGCTCGCCGATGGCGTCGTGCTGGTGGCGAATAAAAAGAGTCGCCGACCGTCTGACCACGATCACCATTATGGCCACTGGCGTTATGAGAACGGCGCCTCTCTGGTCCTCGGCGCGATCCTGGTGCTGGTCGGGGTCGGTATGCTGTGGTCTGCCGCGGGTCATCTCGCGCAACCGCAGACGATTCCGCCGGTGCACAGCGTGGCGCTGTGGATGGCGCTGACGGCGCTGGTGGTCAAAGAGGGGCTGTTTCGCTATATGCTGGCGGCCGCCAGGCGGCTGAACTCCTCGCTGCTCATCGCCAACGCCTGGCATGCCCGCTCAGACGCCGCGTCATCCCTGGTGGTGGCGCTGGGGATTATCGGTAATCTGGCCGGGTTCGCCTGGTTCGACCCGCTCGCCGCGCTGGCGGTAGGGCTGGTGATTACGCGGATGGGCTATCGTTTCGCCGCCACCGCGCTGCACGATTTAATGGACCGCGCTGTCGATGAAGAGACGCAGCGGGCAATCGCCGGCACGCTGCGGGCCACGCCGGGCGTGGCGGGTCTGCACGATTTGAAAACCCGTAAGGCGGGGGATCTGGTGCTGGTGGATGTCCATCTCGAGGTAGCCGGAGAGCTGTCGGTCGCTGAAGGGCATCAGATTGCCCGGCAGGCGCGGGAGCGGGTCATGGCGCAGCATCCGGTGCTTAATGTGATGGTGCATCTGGATCCCTGCGCGGCGGTTGCCAGTTCGCCGGAGGAGGCAAACTGCCTGACGTCATAAGCGGAAATAGACTGGCTCAGCGGTTATTTTATCCCTGAGCCATTATTCCTCGCCCCTTCCGCCCGCGCATTGATTGCCTGAACGATAAATAAGGCTCATACTGAGCCGGCCATTACCATCGCTAAATAATGGCGCAGATCTGCCCGTTGCAGTTAACGATAAAATAAACCAATCGGTTCATAGATAATCTCTATTCTTTATTTCGAGATAATGACCAGAGCGGTAATTCAGGAAGTCAGACAATGATCATTCGGCCAGAACAACACTGGTTTCTTCGCCTATTTGACTGGCACGGCTCCGTGCTGTCAAAAATCATCTTTCGTCTGCTGCTTAATGTGCTGATGTCCATCATCGCCATTATCAGCTATCAATGGTACGCGCAGCTGGGGATCCACTTAACGGTGGCGCCGTTCAGTCTGCTGGGCATCGCGATAGCGATTTTCCTCGGCTTTCGCAACAGCGCCAGCTACAGCCGCTTCGTCGAGGCGCGCAATCTGTGGGGGACGGTGCTTATCGCCGAACGCACCCTGGTGCGCCAGCTGCGCAATATCCTGCCGGCGGAACACGATGCCCATCAGCGCATCGTCAGCTATCTGGTGGCCTTCAGCTGGAGCCTGAAGCACCAGCTGCGCAAAACCGATCCGACGGCTGACCTGCGGCGGCTGCTGCCCGAGGAGAGGGTGACGGAGATCCTCGCCAGTTCGATGCCCACCAACCGGATCCTGCTGCTGGCCGGTAACGAAATTGGCCAGCTGCGCGAGGCGGGCAAGCTGAGCGACATCACCTACGGGCTGATGGACAATAAGCTCGATGAGCTGGCGCACGTGCTGGGCGGCTGCGAAAGGCTGGCCACCACCCCGGTGCCGTTCGCCTATACCCTGATCCTGCAGCGCACCGTGTACCTGTTCTGCACGCTGCTGCCGTTCGCCCTGGTCGGGGATCTGCACTACATGACGCCGTTTGTCTCGGTCTTTATCTCCTACACCTTTTTATCCTGGGATTCGCTGGCGGAAGAGCTGGAGGATCCTTTCGGCACCGCCGCCAACGACCTGCCGCTGAACGCGATGTGCAACACCATTGAGCGCAATCTGCTCGACATGACCGGTCAACATCCGCTGCCGGAGACGCTGCGTCCGGACCGTTACTTCAACCTGACCTGAACCCCTGCGCGCCGGGCAGTTTCCGCTGCCCGGTCATCACTTTCCCGTCCCCGCGTGACCCGCCGCGCAGAGGGCGGCGATAAAAGCAAAATTTGCAAATAAGTTAAATTTAACACCCGATAGATAACATCAATTATACAGATTTGTGGCGTATGTTATTATTCGGTTAACAAACGCAGTACCTACGCTTTCCCATCGTACTATCCTTGAGAAACAGCATTCTTATCAGGTGACGCCGCGCACACCACGCCTCGTCGCCGGGGTCGTCGCACGCTTTTTTTCGGCCGGCGGCGACCAGAACAGAGCAGCAGGAGTAAAAAGATGACCAATAAAAGACGCGCGGTTCCCGGTGTTCACCCCTATGACGGTCCGGCAGGCGGATGGGGCGCGCTGAAGGCCACGGCCATTGCCGTGCGTACCCAGATGGATGCCTTCGAGGCGCCCGCCACGCTGCTGCGAACTAACCAGCCGGATGGGTTTGACTGCCCGGGCTGCGCCTGGCCGGATAAAGAGCATAAATCCACTTTTCAGTTTTGCGAAAATGGCGCCAAAGCCGTTACCTGGGAGGCGACCACCAAACGGGTGACGCCAGCGTTCCTCGCGGCTAACACCGTGACCTCCCTGCTGGCGAAAAGCGATTTTGAACTGGAGGGCTATGGCCGCTTAACCCATCCTTTGGTCTACGACCGCGCCAGCGATACCCTGCGACCGGTGGCGTGGGAGGCGGCCTTCGCCCGTATCGGCGAGATCCTTCGCGGCCTGCAGCCAGATGAAGTTGAATTCTACACCTCCGGACGGGCCTCCAATGAAGCGGCGTGGCTGTTTCAGCTGTTTGCCCGCGAGTACGGCACCAATAACTTTCCCGACTGCTCTAACATGTGCCATGAATCCACCAGCGTGGGCCTGCCGCAGTCGATCGGCATTGGCAAAGGCACCGTCTCCCTCGATGATTTTGACCAGACCGAACTGGTGATCTCCATCGGCCATAATCCGGGCACCAACCATCCGCGGATGATGGGCACTCTGCATGAGCTTTCCCGCCGGGGTGTGCCGATTATCGTTTTTAACCCATTGCGTGAGCGGGCGCTGGAGCGTTTTGCCGACCCGCAGAACGTGATGGAGATGGCGACATATCGCTCGACGCCGATCGCGTCGACCTACTACCAGGTACGGGCCGGCGGCGACGCGGCGGCGCTGAAAGGGATCGCCAAAGCGCTGCTGCAGCTGGAGGAGGAGCAGGGCCAGGTGCTCGACCACGCGTTTATTGCGCAACATACCCAGGGGTTCGCCGCCTTCGCCGAGGATCTGCACGCCACCCGCTGGCAGGATATTGAGCAGGAGTCCGGTCTGACGCGCGAGTCGCTAACCCAGGTCGCGGTGGCTTACGCCAAATCCACGGCCACCATCGTCACCTACGGCATGGGGATCACCCAGCATAATAAAGGCACCTCCAACGTCCGGCTGATTGCCGACCTGCTGCTGATGCGCGGCAATATCGGCAAGCCGGGAGCCGGGATCTGCCCATTACGCGGCCATTCAAACGTGCAGGGAAACCGCACCGTCGGGATCAGCGAAAAACCCACCGCGGCCTTCCTCGACAGCCTGCAGCGGGTGATGGGGATCGTGCCGCCGCGGCATCATGGTCACGATGCGGTGAAGGCGCTGGAGGCCATGATCGCTGGCGACGCCAAAGCCCTGATCTGCCTCGGGGGCAACTTCGCCGTGGCGATGCCGGATCACGAACGCGCTTTCCCGGCGATGCGCAACCTTGAGCTCAGCGTTCACGTCGGCACCAAGCTCAACCGCTCGCACCTGCTGACGGCGAAAGAGACCTTTATTCTGCCGTGTCTGGGCCGCACCGAGCTTGACCTGCAGGCCAGCGGCAGACAGTCGATCACCGTCGAGGATTCGATGTCGATGGTACATGCCTCCTCAGGCAAGCTTAAGCCCGCCTCGCCGACGCTGCGCTCGGAGCCGGCGATTGTCGCCGGTCTGGCGAAGGCCACTCTGCCGGCCAGCAAAGTCGACTGGCTGTATCTGGTGGAAGATTACGACCGCATTCGCGATCTGATCGAACAGACCATTCCGGGGTTCGAGGATTACAACCAGCGCATTCGCCACCCCGGGGGCTTTCGCATGCCGCTGCCGCCGACCGAGCGCATCTGGCCTACCGCCACCGGCAAAGCCATGTTCTCGGTTTTCAAAGGCGTGCATGAGAACGTGGTGGTGGAGGGCGAGGATGTGATGCGCTTAGTGACCCTGCGCAGCCACGACCAGTACAACACCACCATCTACGCTATGGATGACCGTTACCGCGGCGTTTTTGGCCGTCGCGACGTGCTGTTTATGAACGAGCAGGATATGGCCGACCAGGGCCTGGAGCATGGCGATCGGGTGGATATCCACACAGCGCTGCCGGGCAGCGCGTTGACGCTCAGAGATATCACCGTGGTGGCCTACGGCATCGCGCCCGGCACCGTCGGCGCCTATTATCCGGAAGCCAACGTGCTGGTGCCCTTGAACTATCTGGATGAAGAGAGCGGTACGCCCTCCTATAAGTCAGTTCCTGTCCGCCTGACGCTGCGCTCGAAAGAGATTCGCCCGCTGGCCAGCGCGCGTTAAAGAAGCAGGGCGTTGGGCGGCGTCGCGCCGTCCTGCGCCCCGTCGCCCCTCCTGTCCTCGCTTGAATTTATCGGTGATGAAACTAACATTCTGGTAACCTGTGCGCGGCCCCGGGGGTGAACGGCGGGGTTCAAACGGGAAAGAGAATGGATATTAAGCAACTCAAGTATTTGATCGCGCTCGATCAGACGCGCCATTTTGGCCAGGCGGCGGCAGCCTGCCATATTACCCAGCCAACCCTCTCCATGCGCATTCGTAATCTGGAAGAGGAGCTGAACCTGACCCTTATCCAGCGCGGGCAGCGCTTTGAGGGTTTTACCCCTGAGGGGGAGCGGATCCTCGCGTGGGCGCGGGCGGTGCTTGCCGCCCATGACGGCCTGGCGGCGGAGGCGGCCATCTGTCGCGGGCAGATGGTCGGCCAGCTGCGGGTTGGTATGGTGCCACTGGCGAGCCTCAACCCGATGCAGCTGATTAAACCCCTCGCGGAGAAATACCCGGCGCTGCAGTTCAGCCTGCTGTCAATGACCTCGGAGCAGATTATCGATGGCGTCAGCCGCAACCAGCTGGACCTGGGGATCTGTTACCTGCAGCATCTGGATGAACGCCTGTTTAAGATCGCCCGGCTGCCGCAAACCCGGATGGGACTGCTGCACGATAAACGCCATTTCGACTTCAGCGCCGGGACGCCGGGCTGGGATACGCTGGCGGCGCTGCCCCTTGGCTTTCTGACCAAGGGAATGTACTACCGGGAATCCATTGAAATCAGCTTTAAGGCCAAAGGGCTAACCCCGACGTCTGTCTTTGAAAGCGATTCAACGTTTCAGATTATCCAGGCGGTGCAGGCGGGGATCTGCTGCGCCATTATGCCGCTTAACAACGGCCTCGAAGCGCTGAGCGATAATCTTGAAATTCTGCCGATCGCCGAAACCCAGGTCGATTCGCAGCTGGCGCTGATTATGCGCCAGCAGGAGCCGGTCTCGTCCCTGGCGGAAAAATGCTTCGCCGAGGCGCAGGGGATTTTTGGCTGAGGCCAGCCTCAGATATTCTCCAGTCGAATGCCCCGGGTTCTCGGGCCGAAGATCCCCACCGACAGCATCACCATCAGCATACTGACGACGATAAAGCTAATCACCCCCGGCGTGCCGGCATATTGCAGAATAATGCCGATCAGGATGCTGGTCACCGCGGTCGAGAGACGACTGAACGAGTAGCAGAAGCCGACGGCGCGGGCGCGAATATGGGTCGGGAAGACCTCGGCCTGGTAGGCGTGGTAGCTGATGGTCAGCCAGGCGTTGGACCAGGTGATCATAAACCCGCAGATCACCAGCAGGATAGGATTGTTTTGCAGCGCAAACAGGGTGCCGAAGATGACGGTCATCAGCGCGGAGAGTACGATCTGCCACTTGTTCTCAAAGCGATGCACGAAGCGGGTGCAGAACAGGCAGCCCAGCGGATAGGCGAGGGTGATAAAGAAGGCGTACAGCAGACTGTGGGTGATACTGGCCCCCTGACCGGAAAGCAGCGCTGGCAGCCAGTTGCCAAAGCCGAAGAAACCGATCGCCTGGAAGAAATTCATCACCATCAGCATCAGGGTTCGCTGCCGGTACTGCGGCGCCCAGATTTCGCCGAAGGTGCCGCGTTTGACGACGCTCTGTGCCGCCTGCACATGCTTCGGCGACGGCGTCAGGCCGCAGCGGGCTTCCATGGCGCACATCACCGCATGCGCTTCATCATGCCGCCCTTTGCTTTCCAGCCAGCGGGCTGACTCCGGCAGCTTTTTGCGGATAAACCAGATCGCCAGCGAGAACAGCGCACCGAAGATGATCACCCAGCGCCAGCCGCTGAGGCCGAAGAGGGTGGTTGGCACCAATATCCAGGACATCAGCGCTACCGCCGGAACCGACAAGAACTGAATAAAGAAGGCAAAGGCGAAGGCTTTATTGCGCAGGTGGGTAGGTACCCATTCGCTGAGGTAGGTGTCAATGGTCACCAGCTCAATGCCGAGGCCGATTCCCACCAGAAAGCGGAAGAAGATCACTCCTTCCGCACTGCTCTGGGTCGCCATCAGCAGCGAGAAAAAGCCGTACCAGGCGAGCGCCACCATAAAGGTCAGGCGGCGCCCCAGCTTGTCCGCCAGCGGCGCCAGCAGGCTCGCGCCGATAAACAGCCCCATAAAGGTGGCGGAAGCAAAGGCCGCCTGATCGGCGATGCCAAAGATCCCCGCCGCGCCGGTATGGAAAATACCCTCCGCCAGCAGGCCCGCGCTGATGTACCCAGTCTGGAACAAATCGTAGAGCTCAAAGAAGCCGCCGAGGGAGAGTAAGGTGATAAACGACCATAACCCGAAGGAGGCGGGCAGCGCGTCAATGCGTCCGGTTAAGCTGGCGTGCGGTTGTCCTGGCGAAGCATAGGGCGATTCGCCGAGAACCTGGGTGGTAGACATGGTGTTGTGTTCCTCAGGAAGAATGGTTTGCCTGCTAATGTTAAGTGATTGTTAATAGTTTTAAATTTTTAATCTTTAGCGTTAACGGCAATCTTTAGCGCAAGATCGCGCCATGCAGGGTAAAAGATGATATTCATGCTGGTTTTCGCCGCACGCTAAGGGAAGAATTGAAGTAAATCACCGTGGGGGGCAATGTTCTCCGCCAGGCGATGTCGCGCTGCGCAGGGCCAGGCCCAGGGCCAGTCAGAGTAAACGAATCCTCACTGGCGGCGTTTTCCCGCTTTACCCGCTATTGCGCCAGGCTATAATGTGCCCACTTTCATACAGGAGTCATGCGTTGGACAGTCATCCTTATTGTTATTCTCCGGCAAGTTAACGCGACACTTTTCGCTGCTTGCCGAACCGGCGGGCAGCAATCTTTGATTACCGGATTGCCTCCCTGAATGTAGTGATTCGCGACCGAACGCGAGAGGCATCGTTATGTTTCTGTTTCCCACCACCTTATTTCCTCCACCATCATCCGCCCGCTAATTGCCCGGCGCGGCTGAGCGCGACATCAATACATTTTTATTGCTTTCTGTTATCTGGAGGAAGGCGCGATGGTATTTCCTTATATGACACATTTACTCGCGGCAATGCTGCTGGGAGCGCTGATCGGCGCGGAAAGACAATGGCGGCAACGTATGGCCGGTTTGCGGACCAATGCGCTGGTGGCCACCGGCGCGGCGGTGTTTATTCTTAGCGCGATGTCGGCCTCGCCGGACAGCCCGGGGCGCATTGCGGCGCAGATCGTCTCCGGTATCGGCTTCCTTGGGGCGGGAGTGATTATGCGCGATGGCATGAACGTTCGCGGCCTCAATACCGCCGCCACCCTGTGGTGCTCGGCCGGTATCGGTGTCCTTTGCGGCCTGGGGCAGTTCTGGAACGCGACGGCGGCGACGCTGATTATTCTGTGCGCCAACATCCTGCTCCGCGAAGCGGCGCAGCGTATTCATGCCTTGCCGGGCGCCGGTGACGAAGAAAAACGCTATATCTTACGCGTCACCTGTTTGCGCGAGCATGAAAAGGCCGTGCGTCAGCTGCTGCTGAATATTGCTCAGCAGCAGAGGTTCACCCTGCAGGGATTACAGTCGGCGGCAGCAGACACGGCGGATCAGCTGGAGATTTGCGCGGAGCTGATTAGCCATAAGCAGCATCAGAAAACGCTGGCGCAGATTATGGCGCAAGTGGGCGTTCAGCAGAACGTCACCTCGGTACACTGGCGCGTCGGAGAAGCGTAGAGACAGGCGGTGGGGCAGCGGAAACGGCCGCTGGCCGCGCGATTCGCCAACCCGTGGGAAAGCGGCTAGAATGGCCTCCTGCCGGAGGTTATAAGAATGTTAAATAATGGATGTGTGCCGTCGGAATCTGGCCAGACTATGACGACGGCTGATTTTCGCTTTACCCGCGTGATGGCCGAGCAGGCGGCGCGTGCCCGTCTGACGCTGGACGACGATCAGCTGTCGCTCATCGCTCGCCTGGACGCCCTGGGCCAGCAGCTGTTGTCCGCGCCCGGCACGCCGAAGGGACTGTACGTCTGGGGACGCACCGGGCGAGGGAAAAGCTATATTCTCGACCACTTTTTTGCCAGCCTGCCGCTTGCCACCCGGCGTCGGGTCCATTTTCATCACTTCTTCCGCGAACTGCACCAGCGGCTGAATGCCCCCGGCGCGCCTGGCCTGCAGACGGTGATGATGCAGATGACCTCCGGCTGCCGCCTGCTGTGTTTCGACGAATTTCATCTTCACGACCCCGGCGACGCCATGCTGATGAAGGCGCTGCTGGAACACCTTTTTCAACGGGGCATCGTGCTGCTGGCTACCTCTAACTACCCGCCGGAGATGCTGCTGCCTAATCCGCTGTATCACGATCGCTTTTTACCGTCGATCGCGCTGATCCGCGCCCACCTGGCGGTCGTCGCGCTTAACGGCGAGGAGGATTATCGCGAACGGCATCTGAGCCAGGATAAAGCCTTCTGCAGCGGGCGGCTATGGGTTAACCCGGGCGAATCACAGCGTCAGCTGTACGAGCTGCCCTCGCTGCCTGCCGAACCGGTCCCGCTGGAGGTAGGCTACCGCACGCTGCAGGCGGCCGCGGCGTCACCCGCCTTGCTCCATTTCTCTTTTGCCCAGCTCTGCCAGGCCGCCACGGCGGTGATGGACTATCTGGCGCTCAGCGAACGTTATGCCGTCTGGTTACTGGACGAGGTGCCGCCGCTAGCCACGGTAGGGCCGGCGGCCCAGCAGCGCTTTATCAACGTGATTGATGTGTTGTATGAAAAGCAGATCCGCCTGCTGCTGGTGACCCGCTGCGACCTGGAGACGCTGCTGGCCGGGGTGGAACTGGAGGATATTCAGCGAACGCGGAGCCGCCTGCAACAGCTGCCGCGGGCGGTATAAAAAAAAGCCCCGGCGGGTGCCGGGGCGAGGGGATCACAGGTCGAAACGGTCGAGGTTCATCACCTTGGTCCAGGCGGCGACAAAGTCATGCACCAGCTTCTGCTGCCCGTCGGCGCAGGCGTACACTTCCGCCAGGGCGCGAAGGACCGAGTTGGAGCCAAACACCAGATCCACGCGGGTGGCGCTGTACTTCGCTTCGCCGGTTTTACGGTCGCTGCCGGTAAACAGCTCCGCCCGATCATCGGCCGGTTTCCAGACGGTGGCCATATCCAGCAGGTTGACGAAGAAGTCATTGCTGAGCACGCCGACGCGGTCGGTAAACACCCCGTGTTTGCTGCCGTCGTAGTTGGCGCCCAGCACGCGCAGTCCACCCACCAGAACCGTCATTTCCGGAGCGGTTAAGGTCAGCTGCTGCGCTTTATCGATCAGCAGCGTTTCCGTCGACACACCGCCCTCGATGCGACGGTAGTTGCGGAAGCCATCCGCCAGCGGCTGCAGCAGGTCAAACGACTCGACGTCGGTCTGCTCAGGCAGGGCGTCGACGCGGCCAGGGGTAAACGGCACGTTGACGCTGACGCCAGCCGCCGCCGCAGCCTGCTCAACGCCGACCACGCCAGCCAGCACGATGATATCGGCCAGCGACGCTTTGCCGGAAGCTCGCTGGATCGCCTGCAGGGTCGGCAGCACCCGGCTGGCGATAGCATTGACCGGCCAGTCCTTCTGCGGGGCCAGCGCCAGACGCGCGCCGTTGGCGCCGCCGCGCTTATCGCCGCCGCGGAAAGTGGAGGCGGAGGCCCAGGCTACCGATACCAGCTCACTCACCGACAGGCCGGCGCCGGCGATGGCGGTTTTCAGGCTGGCGATGTCTTCCGCGCTCGGCTGATGGGTGGCCTCCGGCAGCGGATCCTGCCAAATCAGATCTTCTTTTGGCACTTCCGGCCCGAGGTAACGGGATTTCGGCCCCATATCGCGGTGGGTCAGCTTGAACCACGCCCGGGCGAAGGCCTCGTTAAAAGCCTGCGGGTCGTTGAGGAAGCGACGGGAGATCTTCTCAAACTCCGGGTCGAAGCGCAGGGTCAGGTCGGTGACCAGCATGGTCGGTTTGCGCTTTTTCCCCGGGTTAAACGGATCCGGGATAATTTCCGGGGCGTCTTTGGCTTCGAACTGGATAGCGCCCGCCGGGCTGCGGGTCTGCACCCATTCGTATTTGAACAGGTTCTCGAAAAAGTAGTTGCTCCACTGGGTGGGCGTCTGCGTCCAGACCACTTCCAGACCGGAGGTAATGGCATCCGCGCCTGCGCCGCTGCCGTAGCTGGAGTGCCAGCCCAGGCCCTGTGCTTCCAGCGGCGCGGCTTCCGGCTCGGCGCCGACGTGGCTGGTTTCTGCGGCGCCATGGGTTTTACCCAGCGTGTGGCCGCCGGCGATCAGCGCGACTATTTCTTCATCGTCCATCGCCATATTGCCGAAGGTGGCGCGAATGGCCGCGGCGGCGGACAGCGGCTCGCCGCTGGCGTTCGGTCCTTCCGGGTTAACGTAAATCAGCCCCATTTCGGTGGCGCCGATGGCCTGTTTCGCCAGGCTTTCCGGGTGACGGTGGGCCAGCCACTCTTTCTCATCGCCCCAGTCAACGTCCAGATCCGGTTCCCAGACATCTTCACGACCGGCGCCAAAACCGAAGGTGCGGAAGCCGGCGTTTTCCAGCGCCACGTTACCCGCCAGCATGTAAAGGTCGGCCCAGGAGATTTTCTGGCCATATTTCTGTTTCACCGGCCACAGCAGACGGCGGGCCTTATCTAGGCTGACGTTGTCAGGCCAGGAGTTCAGCGGCGCAAAGCGCTGCTGCCCACGACCCGCGCCGCCGCGACCGTCAACGGTGCGGTAGGTGCCGGCGCCGTGCCAGGCCATACGAATAAACAGACCGATATAGCTGCCCCAGTCTGCTGGCCACCACTCTTGCGAATCGGTCAGCAGCGCTCTGAGGTCAGCCTTCAGCGCGGAGTAATCGAGCTTTTTAAACTCTTCCCTGTAGTTAAAATCCTCACCCAACGGGTTGGAACGACTGGAGTGCTGGTTCAGCAGATCGACACGCAGCTGGTTAGGCCACCAGTCGCGGTTGCCGGTGCCGCTGCCGGCGCTCTGCTTGGGCGTCTCGGCGTGGAAAGGGCACTTTCCGGCGGATGCGTTGTTGGATGGGTCGTTAGACGTGCTCATATCAGGCTCCGTTTGCTTTTGTGAATGCCGTTACGATATACACTGCTACCAATAAGCGATATTTGAATGAGTCTACGGATTTAATAGCTAATTCCGTTCAACGAAGGGCGAAACACCCTCTTATATGACCTGGCGGATCCAGGGGTAAAAAATACACCTCACCATTAACCATAGACGTAACGAGACGGCAAAGGAAACGATCTGCGTCAATCGGGCCGAAGGAATGCTAATTGTTTGAGATATGACAATTTTACTATGAGAAAAGGATGAGGGTTTTCCGCTGAGCGAGCGTAACGAATGCCCGGCGCAGGGGTTGTTGGCGGACACAGAATAAGCTAATACTTAGACACCATGTGACTGGCGCTAAAGACAGAATACTGTTGGGGAGCATGGTCGACGTCGCCGCGCGCCTGGGCATTACCGCTATCTGGAGATAAGTTATGCCTGAATTCGCTTCATTAATGGCCTTTGCCGCGGTGGCGCTGGGATTAGTGTTAACCCCCGGCCCCAATATGATGTATCTCACTTCGCGTTCGATTTGCCAGGGAAAACGCGCTGGCTTTATCTCCCTTGCCGGGGTTGCCGTGGGCTTTTTCTTCTATATGCTGTGTGCCGCTTTCGGCATTACCGCGTTGGTTTTCGCGGTCCCTTATGCCTACGATGCCTTGCGTTTATGCGGGGTCGCTTATTTGCTCTATCTGGCGTGGCAGGCGATAAAACCAGGAGGGAGGCCGATATTCGCGGTGCGTGAATTACCTGCGGACAGTGGGCGTAAGCTGTTTCTGATGGGATTTATCACCAGCCTGGCGAACCCCAAAGTTGCTATCCTCTATTTGTCCCTGCTGCCGCAGTTTATCACCCCCGGACTCGGTAGCGTGCTCAGCCAGTCGTTAATGTTAGGCTGTACTCAGGTATTAATCAGTGTGGCGGTGAACGGCCTGATTATCTTGCTGGCCGGGCAGGTGGCGTTATTTCTTAGCCGGCGGCCGGGCTGGCAACAATTTCAACGCTGGCTGATGGCGACGGTACTGGCCGGAATGGCGGTTAAGATCGCTTTTGAGGCCAGAAAATAACCGGGTTTGTCGGGAAAAGGGAGGCCAGCGATATCCGTCGCTGGCTAACCTCGCACCCTGATGCCTTTCTGCCACAGAGAAAGGCTCTCCAGGCTCTAACATGCTGAAACATTTCTGCCAGATCATTAGCAACCTTTCAGTAGGGCTAACGCCGCGATAAGGCTATGCTTCCCGGCCGTTACGCCGTTGGCTTTTCCCGTGATCCAGGTGATGTACCGCTAATGCCCCTTTTGAGAGATGAAATTCGCGACCACTCCGCGGAAGAGATGCTGTTTATCCGCCGGGCCGCAATCGCCTTTCTGCTGGTGGTGGTCTGCTTTGGCGTGCTGATTTTCAACCTCTACCATCTGCAGGTGGAGCAGCACGATTTCTACCAGACCCGTTCCAACCAAAACGATATTAAAATGCTGCCCATCGCCCCCAGCCGCGGGCTGATATTCGATCGCAACGGCATACCGCTGGTGCAGAATATTACCCTGTATCGCCTGCAGGTGATCCCGAGCAAAATTCCCGATATGGCCGCGCTGCTGCAAACCCTGACGCCGATTGTCGACCTGACGCCGGACGACATCGCCAGCTTCCGCGACGATATGCACCACAGCAGCCGCTATAAAGCGGTTACCCTCAAATCCGACCTCAGCGACGTGGAGGTGGCCCGCTTCGCGGTCAACGAATTCCGTTTCCCCGGGGTGACGGTGGAGAGCTATCAGCAGCGTGAATACCCCTACGGCGCAGAGCTGGCGCACGTGGTGGGCTATGTGTCGAAAATCAACGACAGCGACCTGCAGCGGCTGGCGAAAGATGGCGAAGAGGAGAACTATGCTGCCGACCACAATATCGGCAAGCAGGGGATCGAGGGCTATTACGAAAAAGCGCTCCACGGCACCACCGGCTACCAGGAGGTGGAGGTGGACAACCACGGCCGGGTGGTGCGTCTGTTGAAAGAAGTACCGCCGGTGGCCGGGAAAAACCTCTACCTGACCCTTGACCTGCACCTGCAGCAGTATATTGAGTCGGTGCTGAAGGGGCAGCGCGCGGCGGTGGTGGTGGTCGATCCCCGGGATGGCGGGGTGCTGGCGATGGTCTCCAGCCCCAGCTACGATCCTAACCCGTTCGTCAAAGGTATCGGCTATCAGGCCTATAAATCGCTGCTGGATAACCCGGACCGGCCGCTGATCAACCGCGTCACCCAGGGGCTGTATCCCCCGGCCTCGACGGTGAAGCCCTATATGGCGCTGTCGGCGCTCTCCGCCGGCGTGATCACGCCGAACACCACCTTCTTCGGGGCGCCGACGTGGACCCTGCCGGGCACGCAGCGTCGCTACCGCGACTGGCTGAAAACCGGCCACGGCATGCTCAACGTGACCAAAGCCATTGAAGAGTCGGCGGACACCTTTTTCTACCAGGTTGCCTTCGAGATGGGCATCGACCGGATCCATGAGTGGCTGAGCAAATTCGGCTACGGCCAGCCCACAGGCATCGATCTCAATGAGGAGTATAGCGGGGTGCTGCCCAGCCGGGAGTGGAAACAGCGAGTGCATAAAAAGCCATGGTACCAGGGGGATACCATCTCCGTCGGTATCGGCCAGGGATACTGGATCGCCACCCCCATCCAGATGGTGAAAGCGCTCACCACGCTGCTGAACAACGGTAAGGTGCAGGACCCGCATCTGCTCTATTCGATGAAGCAGGGCAATCATGTGGAACGTTATCAGCAGCCGGCGAACCTGCCGCAGGTGGGCGATCCAAAATCCCCGTACTGGGGCATTGTGCGCAACGGTATGTACGGGATGGCGAATCTGCCCAACGGCACCGGCTACAAGCTGTTCCATACCGCGCCGTACCAGATTGCGGCGAAGTCCGGGACTTCGCAGGTGTTCAGTCTGAAGCAAAACCAGACCTATAACGCCAAAATGATCCCGGTGCGTCTGCGGGATCACATCTTCTATACCCTGTTTGCCCCTTATCAGCATCCGAAGGTGGCGATGGCGCTAATCCTGGAGAACGGCGGCGGGGATGGGGTGGTGGCCGGACCGACGGCGCGCGCCATTCTGGACCATATTTTTGTCCCGCAGCAGGCGCCGGCGGCCGCAGCCGACGTGCCGCAGCGGGAGAGCGCGGACGCCCAGTAAGCGGCTGGACTTATTCCGCAGGCGCATCGTTCATAGAAATTGGTTATTTGTCCCGTCATCTTCCAGGCGGCATAGTATTTTCCAGGGAACATGACGAGCGAGGAGGAAGGGTGACACGTAACCGATTATTGCTGGTTCAGACCGGGACGCCGCCGGCAGCCATCCGTGAGGAGCATGGCGATCTGCCGCGCTGGTTCCGCACGCTGCTGGCGCCGTGGCAGGCGCAGCTCACCGCGGTACGGGTGTTTGAGGACGAGCCGCTGCCGGCGCCGGATCGCCAGACGGTGGCGGTGCTGACCGGCTCCTGGGAGATGGTGACCGACCGTCTGGTATGGAGCGAACGGACCGCCGACTGGGTCCGTCAGGCGGTGGCTATCGGCATGCCGCTGTTCGGCGTTTGCTATGGCCATCAGCTGATGGCTCATGCCCTGGGCGGCGAGGTGGCGTATCATTCCGCCGGACGGGAAAGCGGCAGCCAGACCGTTTCGCTATCGCCGTGGGGTGTCGACGACCCGCTGCTGCGGGGCCTGCCGGCCGCATTTCCCGCGCATCTGAGCCATTTGCAAACCGTGACCCGTCTGCCGGAGGGGGCCACGGTGCTGGCCGCATCCTCCCACGATCCCCACCAGATCGTGCGCTACGGGCCGCACGCGGTCTCCACGCAGTTTCACCCGGAATTCACCGCGCCGATTGCCCGCTCGCTGATCCGCTACCGGGAGGCGGTGCTGCAGGCGGAGGGCATCGACGCGAAGCGATTACACGATGAAGTGCAGGAGAGCCCGCAGGCCGCGGCGATCCTCTCGCGCTTCGTCAGTGCCTATCTGACCCCTGATGCCCCCGGCCATTAATCCCCGGCAGTGAACAGTACCTGCCAGCGGCGACGACGGCGGGACATCTCGTAGGCCAGGTCGTCGACCTCTTCAACGCGCAGCGCGTCAGCCGTCTGCGGCGTCAGCTCCGCTAAACCATACTTCTGACGCAGGACGGCCAGCGCTTGCGCCTCGGGCGGCGTCCGGGTGCGAACCTGTGCGGCCAGGCGCTGCTGTAGCGGCCTGAAGGTCGCTTCATCCAGCGGCGGCAGCTGGCGCAGAAAGGTGTTGCAACAGCGCAGCAGCGCCACGGCGCGGCGATCCGGGGACTGGAGCGCCATCAGCAGCCCGTCGCGATCGGCGACGCGCTGATAGCGGCAGCTCACCACATAGCCGATCTGCTGCTCCACCCGCAGGCGCTGGAAAAAGAGTGGCTCACAGCGCTGCGCCAGCACCCGCAGGGCCGCCAGCGAGGCGCCTTCCGGCAGCGGAATAAAGACCAGCAGCGCTGTATCGCCCCCGGGGAAAGTCAGCCGTTCGACGCCGCGGCGGCAGGGGCCAGAGAGGTTGCCCGGCGGGTTAACCCGGGCGCTAAGCAGGCTCAGCTGTCGCGCGATCCACTGCGCATCCTCTGCGCTGCCGCCGGTCAGAGCCGCCAGCCAACCTTCCTGATGCTCTGATGCTCCCAACCGATCGGGGAGCAAAGCCATGAGATGACGGATAGCAATACTCTCCGGCGGCGGGGCCAGCGGGGCGACCGGGAGTGCGAGCTGCCGCACAATGGCCTGCAGAATCGCCGCCGGCCGTTGGCCGGACGCTGGCCACTGCAGGAGCAACTGCCAGCTGCCGTCGACGCGATGCCACTCGCCGCGGCCCCCGGCGTGGCGCAGCGCGGCGAGCAGCGGGCGCAGCTGTTCCCCGCGCGCCAGCCCTTCGGCCATATCGGGCGAGCAGTAGAAGGGCGGTCGGAGCAGGAGCCTCGGCGGCTCGCCCGGTGACGGGAGGTGGAGCAGCGGCGCGGCTTTCTCCGGGTTTTCCGCGGCGAGGCCGCCAGCGGCTTGCGGATAAAAAGCGAATTCCAGCGCCGGGTCAGAGACCGGGCGGCGCCACCACCGGCTAAGCGGCAGGCTAAAGCCCTGGGTGGCAACAGGCTCCCCTGGGGAAATGGTCTGGCAGGCCAGGCTGACCGTGGGGGCGGCCTGCAGGGCGGCGCAAAAATCGGCGAACCCGACGGGCGGCCCGCCGGGGGCAAAGCCGAATGCCCGCTGGCGCAGCTGATCGAGGGGCGACAGCGTTTGAAAACGGCGCCAGGACAGCTGATAGTAGTGTTGCTGCTGGTCTGGCGTCGTCTGCCGTAGCGCCTGCAGCCAGTGGGTTATCTGCTGGTCGACCTGTTCCGGCCGGTCGCTGGCGAAGACCAGCGCCAGCCAGCCGAGGCGCTGATCCTGATACAGCCAGCTCAGCGCCACCTCTTGCGCCTGGCCACGCTGGCGTAGCCCGGCCATCAGGCTGCCAGGGGCTTCATCAAGCAAAAACTCGCGCAATAACGTGACGTTGTCACTTAAGGCGATCAGCGGGCAGCGCCACAGCGCGGGCTGGCTGGAGACCGCCAGCTGCAGTGCAGTGGACTCGCCCAGGCGCAGCGGCGGCGCCGGCGGCGGAGCCTCGCCTGCGGCAAGCCCGACGGCGAAACGGGCCGCCAGCTCGCCGAGCGCCTCCAGCGACTGCGGCCCTTGCAGCCAGAGCTGCATCCGCCGGGCGACGTAATGGGTGCGGTGAAAATCACGTAACGCCGCCTGCAGTGCAGGGAGATCGCCCGCCAGCACGTCGGCATTGCCTACCTGAAAGCGGCGAAAGGCCGCGGGCGCGCTGGCGGCGTGGCGCACGGCGGCATCCCGGCGCGACGGCTCATGCTGCTGGATCAGGCGGTACTCGGCGTCAATCACCGCCACTTCACGCTGAATATCTTCCCTGAGCAGCCGCGGCGCCTGCAGCATCTCCTGTAGACGCGCGACACCGTCAGCCAGACCATCGGCGGCGACCTCGAAAAAGAACGCGCTGTGGCGGGCCAGGGTGGTGGCATTCACGCTTCCGCCCTGGCGCTGCACCCAGCCCATCAGCCGGTCATCATCCCGGTAGCGCTCACCGCCGTAAA
This sequence comes from Klebsiella sp. PCX, assembly GCF_021869705.1. NCBI lineage: Bacteria > Pseudomonadati > Pseudomonadota > Gammaproteobacteria > Enterobacterales > Enterobacteriaceae > Klebsiella > Klebsiella sp. PCX. The sequence goes on along the minus strand of NZ_CP091527.1, from coordinate 2,657,536 downwards.
ACAGCAGATGCTCCAGCAGGTGCGCCAGACCGGGAAAGCGCGATGGTTCGTGGTGGCTGCCGGCGGCGACCCGCGCCAGGGCCGCGGCGCGATCGGCATGCGGCTGATGGACCAGGGTGGCCTGCAGGCCGCCCGGCAACGTGACGGTGCGTGTCACCAGCGTCATTACAGGTCCCGGGTTTTGTAGATCAGCTGCGAGCGGGTACGGTTGCGGAACTGCAGCTGGCTGACTTTTATGTCGCTGCAGGCCGCTTCGCGCCGGGCGTCGAGGATTTTGTGATGATGCGGCGATTTGCTGCACACCGGGTCGGCGTTATCGGCGCTGCCGGTCAGCATAAAGGCCTGGCAGCGGCAGCCGCCGAAGTCTTTCTCTTTTTCATCACAGGAGCGGCACGGCTCCGGCATCCAGTCATACCCGCGGTAGCGATTGAAGCCGAACGAGTCATACCAGATCGACTCCAGGCTCTGCTCCAGCACCGACGGAAACGCCACCGGCAGCTGACGCGCGCTGTGGCACGGCAGGGCGGTGCCTTCCGGGGTAACGCTGAGGAAAATCGATCCCCAGCCGCCCATGCAGCCTTTCGGCCGCTCTTCGTAATAGTCCGGGGTGACAAACAGCAGGTTGGTGAGATTGCCGCTGGCGGCCATTTTCTGCCGGTAGTCGGCGACCACCTGCTCGGCGCGGGCGATCTGTTCCCGGGTCGGCAGCAGCCCCTCGCGATTGAGGAACGCCCAACCGTAGAACTGGCAGGTGGCCAGCTCAACGTCATCCGCTTCCAGCTCAATGCACAGCGCGATAATTTTATCCAGCTGATCGATGTTGTGCCGGTGAAGAACGAAGTTGAGCACCATCGGGTAGTCGCGCGCTTTTACCGCCCTGGCCATCGCCAGCTTCTGCTGGAAGGCTTTTTTGTTACCGGCCAGCGCAGCGTTGAGCACCTCATCGCTGGCCTGGAAGCTAATCTGGATATGGTCCAGCCCGGCCTCGCTGAAGGCGTCAAGTTTGCTCTCCGTCAGCCCTATGCCGGAGGTGATCAGGTTGGTATAGAATCCGAGGTCGCGCGCGGCGCGGATCAGCTCTGGCAGATCTTTACGGGTCAGCGGCTCGCCGCCGGAAAAGCCCAGCTGTACGCTGCCCATCGCCCGCGCCTGGCGAAAGACCTCGATCCATTGTTCGGTGGTCAGCTCCTTGTCCTGTTGGGCGAAGTCCAGCGGATTCGAACAGTAGGGGCACTGCAGCGGGCAGCGGTAGGTTAGCTCCGCCAGCAGCCACAGCGGCGGATTGACGGCGGGTTTACTCTGGCTCACGGCAGGTGATCCACTTCTGTTGACAGGCTATCTGCAGGAACTCGATGACGTCGTCATCGACGCCACCGGCTTCCGGGAAGCGTTCGTTGAGCACGGCGATAATTGCCGCGACGTCGCGCCGGCCATCGACCAGCTCGAGGATCGCCGCGGCGGTCTCATTGAGTTTAGCCATTCCCTCCGGATAGAGGATCACATGGCTCTCCTGGGCAGCTTCCCACTGCAGACGGTAGCCGCGACGAAAGGCGACGATGGAGGTTTTTTGCATGGTTACACCAGTCGGGTCGTGTGCCAGGCCGCCTTGTCGGTGACCGTATGATAGGGCGGGCGCTGCAGGGCATAGGCCATGGTCATGGCGTCAAGCATCGACCATAAAATGTCGAGCTTAAACTGCAGGATCTCCAGCATCCGGTTCTGTTTTTCAGCGCTGTCGCAGTAGGCCTTCGCCAGCGCCAGGCCATGCTCCACGTCGCGGTTGGCCTGGCTCAGACGGCTGCGGAAGTAAAAATAGCCTTCCTCTTTGATCCACGGGTAGTGCTGCGGCCAGCTGTCGAGGCGCGACTGATGGATCTGCGGGGCGAACAGCTCGGTCAGAGAGCTGCAGGCCGCCTCCTGCCAGCAGGCGCGACGGGCGAAATTAAGATAGGCATCCACCGCGAAGCGCACGCCGGGCAAGACGTGGCGCTCGCTGAGCAGATCGTCGCGGCTCAGACCGACCGCTTCTCCCAGCCGCAGCCAGGCTTCAATCCCGCCGTCCTCGCCATGGCTGCCATCGTGGTCGAGGATCCGCTGCACCCATTTGCGCCGGGTCTGCGCGTCCGGGCAGTTGGCCATGATCGCCGCGTCTTTCAGCGGAATGGTGGTCTGGTAGTAAAACCGGTTCGCCACCCAGCCCTGAATTTGCTCGCGGGTCGCGTCGCCGTTATGCATGGCGATGTGGTAAGGGTGGTGAATATGGTAGAAGGCGCCTTTGGCCCGCAGGGCCTCTTCAAAGGCCTGCGGCGACAGCGTGTCGGTGATCAGCATGCGGTTTCCTGAAGGGTGATAGCCATCCCGTCCCAGCTCACTTCAATCCCCTGTTGCGTCAGCGCCTGGCGCTGGGGAGACCGCTCGTTAAGGATCGGGTTGGTGTTATTGATATGAATAAGAATTTTACGTTTTGCCGACAGGGAGGCCAGCAGGGCCATCATCCCGTGCTCATCACCGAGCGCCAGGTGGCCCATATCGCGGCCGGTATTGCGCCCAACGCCGGCGGCCTGCAGTTCGTCATCCTGCCAGACAGTGCCATCGATCAGCAGACAATCCGCTTTTTGCAGCCATGGCAGAATGGTCTTATCCGGTTCACCGAGCCCCGGTGCGTAGAACAGCGTCTGCCCGTTGCGGCGGTTTTCGATAAACAGCGCCACGTTATGGCCCGGCAGCGGCCGGTCGCGATACGGTGAATAGGGCGGCGCGTTGCTGGCGATAGGCACCGCGGTAAACTGCAAATCAGGACAGGCGTCAACGGTAAAAGGCTGCTGCGGCGCGATGGGGTGATGCACCAGGCCGCCGTTCCAGTGTCGAAGCATGGTAAACACCGGGAAACCGGTGGAGAGATCCTCATGGACCTCCGGGGTGCACCACACCTGGTGCGGGCAGCCTTCGCGCAGGCTCAGTAACCCGGTGGTGTGGTCGATCTGGCTGTCGGTGAGAATAATGCCGCCGATATGCGTTCCGCGCAGCACGCCGGCTTTATTTAACTCGGGCGTGTGGGCGATCTGCTGACTGATATCCGGCGAGGCGTTGCACAGCACCCACTCCTGACCGTTATCGCTGACGATGATCGACGACTGGGTGCGGGCGCTGGCCTGGATCGTGCCGTCGCGCAGACCCTGGCAGTTGGCGCAGTTGCAGTTCCATTGCGGGAAACCGCCGCCGGCGGCGGAACCGAGGACTTTAATGAACATGAAGACGGACCGGGTAATGTAAAAAGATGCCCGCGCGAACGGCGGGCGGGGCGATTAGCGGTTAGAAATGTACAGCGTCACTTCCAGACCGAGACGTAAATCGATAAAAGCAGGTTTCTTCCACATGTTTTGTTCCTCTTAAAAATGACCACAGGCCTCACGGATAATGCAGGATCTGTGACGGCCGCCGCATATTGCGCTTCACCGGGTGAGAGATCAACCCGGAATCTGTAAGGATTTAACTTTATGTTTACAATATAACCTATTGTTGCCAAACATGTTTTAATACCCGCAGCCAGTTACGCCACAGCAGCTTATCCAGCACCAATTGATCATTGCCGCTGTCACGCAAGGCATTGATTAGCAGCGGTAAGCCGGCCACATCCCCCAGCGCGTCCGGCAGGGTGACGCCGTCAAAATCCGAACCGAGGGCCACATGATCCTCACCCATTATGTTAATAAGATAGTCGATATGCCGGACGATGGTGGCGATGGGCGTGTCGCTATCGCGCCGTCCGTCGGCGCGCAGGAAGGCGTTGCCGAAATTGACGCCCACTACGCCGCCGCTGTCGCGGATCGCCCGCAGTTGCCTATCGGTCAGGTTGCGCGGCTGCGGGCACAGGGCGTGGGCATTGGAGTGGGTGGCCACCAGCGGGGCGGTGGAATGGTGGGCGGTATCCCAAAAAGCCTGTTCATTCATGTGCGAAACATCGATCTGCATCTTCAGGGCGTTGGCCTGGGCGATGAGCGCGATGCCCTCGCCGGTAAGACCCGGCCCGCTGTCCGGGCTGCCGGGAAAGGCGCCGGTGACCCCGCAGCCGAAGCGATTAGCGATATTCCAGAACGGACCGATGCTACGCACCCCGGCGCGATAAAAGGCCTGCAGATCGTCGCCTTGGGCGTCGAACCCGCCGGCGCCTTCGATGTGCGCCACCATCGCCAGCGCTTTATCCTGACGACAGCGTTCGATATCCGCCGCGCTCAGGCACAGCCGCGCGCGGCTGGCGTCATGGGCGCAAATCGCCTTGAGAATAGCCAGCTGCTGCCAGAGGATGGTTAATGGATCCCACGCCTGGCTGGCGTACTGCGGCGCCATACGGGCGATGTACTCCTGCGGCGGCACAAAGAGGGCGAACAGGCCGCCGGCCAGACCGCCCTGGAGAATACGCGGATAATCGAGGTGGCCGTTCTCTATCCCGGCAAAGAAGGCGGTCACCGGATCCTCGCGATGGTGAAGCCAGAGATTCAGCAGCAGGTCATTGTGACCATCAAAAATCGCCATAGCGGGCTCCTGGGTTATCAGGTGGTAAAAATGGCTGACACGGTAGCGGATTTATGCCCGGGGGCAAGCAGAAATTCACAAGCCCGCAACAATTGCCAACGTGAACTGTGTATCACACTGTATCCCGCGGCGGGTTCCTGACATTAAGAGATAAAAATGGCCCCGGTCGGGCACATGGCGGATACAAATTTCCGCTTAACTGGTCACGTACTCTCTTGACGAAGATAAAAGGTGAGAAAGCGATGAACAGATTATCCCTGATCCGGTATACCAGCGCCGCGGCGCTGGGGTTATCCACCCTGTGGTCCGCCGCCGTTTGCGCCGCTGAAGACGCGGGGGCGTTCGACAACATCCACCAGATCCACGCTGGCGATCTGAATATTGGCTACGTGGATATCGGTCCGCGGGACGGCCAGCCGGTGATTCTGCTGCACGGCTGGCCCTACGATATTCAGAGCTATGCCCAGGTGGCGCCGGCTTTAGCGCAGAAGGGTTACCGGGTGATTGTGCCGTATCTGCGCGGCTACGGCGCCACCCGTTTCCTGTCGGCGAAAACGCCGCGTAATGGTCAGCCGTCGGCGATGGCGGCCGATATTGTCCATTTGATGGACGCCCTGAACATCAGGCAGGCAGATCTGGCCGGCTTTGACTGGGGGGCGCGCACGGCGGATATCGTCGCCGCGCTGTGGCCGCAGCGGGTGAAATCCCTGGTCTCGGTGAGCGGGTATCTGATCAGCAGTCAGCAGATTGGCGAAAAACCGCTGCCGCCGCAGGCGGAGCTGTCGTGGTGGTATCAGTTCTATTTTGCCACCCCGCGCGGCGAAGCCGGTTACCGGCAGAACACCCACGACTTTGCGAAATTTATCTGGCATCAGGCGTCGCCGCAGTGGCCATTCAGCGACGCGACCTTTGCCAAAACCGCCCGGGCGCTGGATAACCCGGACCACGTGGCGATCACCATCAGCAACTACCGCTGGCGCCTGGGGCTGGAGAAGGGGGAAGCGAAGTATGCCGGCTATGAACAACGGCTGGCGGCGCTGCCGCCGATAACCGTGCCCACCATCACTCTGGAAGGGGCGAATAACGGCGCGCCGCATCCGGCTCCGGCCAGCTACCGGGCCAAATTTACCGGTAAATATGAGCACCGGGATCTGCCGGGGGCGGTAGGCCATAACCCGCCGCAGGAGGATCCGACGGCGTTTGTGCAGGCGGTGGTGGACGCCGATCGGTTGTAACCCGCGACTTGCCGGCGGCGCGACGTTGCGCTTCCGGCAACACGGCTTATGCTTGTGAAGAGTTTATTTTGCCGCAGGAGCATCCTTTGGAGCGTGTTGACCACATCCTGGTCGTCGATGACGACCGCGACATCCGGGAACTGATTGTCGACTATCTGGAAAAATCGGGATATCGCGCCAGCGGCGCGGCGAACGGCAAAGCCATGTGGTCGGTGCTCAAAAATCATCAAATTGACCTGATTGTGCTGGATATCATGATGCCGGGCGAGGATGGCTTAACGCTCTGCCGCCAGCTGCGCGCTAACCCGCAGCAGGATATTCCGGTGCTGATGCTCACCGCCCGCACCGACGACAGCGACCGGATCCTCGGCCTCGAGATGGGGGCGGACGACTATCTGGTGAAGCCCTTTGTGGCCCGCGAACTGCTGGCGCGCATCAAGGCCATTTTACGCCGCACCCGGGCGCTGCCGCCCAACCTGCAGATCACCGAGGCGGGCAGGCTGATCGCGTTTGGCGACTGGCTGCTCGATACCGCCGCCCGCCATCTGCTGGACGACAGCGGGGCGATTGTCGCCCTCAGCGGGGCGGAATATCGACTGCTGCGGGTGTTTCTCGACCATCCCCAGCGGGTGCTGAACCGCGATCAGCTGCTTAATCTGACCCAGGGACGCGACGCCGAACTGTTCGAACGGTCAATCGACCTGCTGGTGAGCCGACTGCGTCAGCGCCTGCGGGAGGATGCCCGGGAGCCGGCCTATATTAAGACGGTGCGCAGCGAAGGCTATGTGCTGTCGGTCCCGGTTTCCATCCGCGAGAGGCATGAATGAGGTTCTGGCCCGTCTCGCTGCAGTCGAGGCTGATGGCGCTGCTGTTTCTGGCGCTGCTGCTGGCGAACACCTTAACCCTGTCGCTGCTGTTTTATGAGCGAATGAGCAGCGCCCGCAGTGTGATGCTGGGCAATCTGGCGTCTGATGTCGCCACCAGCGTGGCGATCCTCGACCGTCTGCCGCCCGCTGAACGCCCGCAATGGCTGCCGAAGCTGGCGCGCGGCAACTACCGCTATCAGCTGGACGCCGGCGAACGCGGCGACTACCCGGACAGCTGGCGCGCCCGGGACGCGGCGCGCTCCCTGCAGGAGGCGCTGAGCGCACAATATCCGGTGAGTATTGTGGCGATCCCTGGTCCGCGTCAGCATATCCAGGCCCATATCACCCTCCACGATGGCGCCCCCTTGACCCTCGACCTGTGGCCGAAGCTACCGCCCATCGCCCGCTGGCTACCGGTGGTGCTGATCGCTCAGTTTGTCCTCCTGCTGGCCTGCGCCTGGTACGCGGTTCGCCAGGTACTGCTGCCCATCACCCGTTTTACCCATGCGGTGAATGCGCTTGAGCCGGCTAGCGACACGGCGGGAACCATGGCCGAGCAGGGGCCGGAGGAGGTGCGCCGTGCCGCCCGCGCGTTTAATGCGATGCAGACCCGCATCCACGATCATCTGCAGGAGCGGGCGCGGATCCTCGCCGCCATCTCCCACGATCTGCAAACGCCGATCACCCGGATGAAGCTGCGGGTGGAGATGGCCGATCAGCCGGAACTGCGCGACAAACTGCTGCAGGATCTCGACAATATGACCCGCCTGGTGCGCGAAGGTATCGCCTTCGCCCGCACCTCGCAGCCGCTGGCGGAGGCGCGCCAGCGGCTGAACCTTGACGCCTTTCTCGACAGTATCGCCTGCGATTATGCCGACGTTGGCCGGCCGGTGCGGTTTTGCCCCGAGGAGAGCGCCGGGGTGGTGTGGATCCCACCGCAGGCCCTGCGCCGGGTGATGACTAACCTTATCGATAACGGGCTGAAATTCGGCGCCACGGTAACGGTAACCCTGACCCGCGACGCCGCCGGGGATATCACTATCCATGTGCTGGATGAGGGGCCGGGGATCCCTGAGGCGTCGCTGCAGGCGGTGCTGCAGCCCTTTTTTCGCCTGGAGGACTCGCGCAATCGCGATACCGGCGGCACCGGTCTGGGACTGGCGATCGCCGCGCAGCTGGTCAGCCAGATGAACGGCACGCTGCGCCTGTCCAACCGCCCGCAGGGCGGCCTGGACGCCAGCGTGCGTCTCGCCGCGCAGGGATTGTATCCTGCTGTATCTCCGGCGCAGTTGGAAAACTAAGCCGACAATTCTCCCGCTTTCCTGACACATCCGCCCTACATCTCCTTGCTGTAATGTCGTGGCTGCCACTCCCGGCAGCGACGACACAATGAGGAGAAGGCGATGTCGATATTAATTGCGTTTTTCGGCGGGATGTTAACCCTGCTGAGCCCCTGTACGCTGCCGGTGATCCCGCTGCTTTTCGCCAGCGTCCGGGGCCACCGGGGGCAGCTGGCGATCATGCTGGCGGGAATGGCGCTGATGTTCGGCGCTGTCTCGTGGCTGGTGACGGTCGCCAGCGGCTGGGTGGTCAATCTGACTCTGGTTGGGCGCAGCCTGGCGCTGGCGTTCTTCGCCCTTGTCGGGCTGAGTCTGCTTTCGCAGCGCATCGCACAGCGGCTGACCTCACCGCTGGTGGTGCTGGGGAATCAGCTTAACGACGCCAGCTCACGCCAGCGCGGCTGGATCGGTTCGTTGCTGGCCGGGCTGGCGGTGGGGCTGCTGTGGGCGCCGTGCGCCGGGCCGGTACTGGGGGCGATACTGAGCCTGGGCTTTGTGCATCCGGGCCAGGCGACCACCGGCGGGTTGCTGCTGGCCTACGGCAGCGGCGGGGCGGTGATGTTATTCCTGCTCGGGTGGTGCGGCGCGGCGTTGATTGCCCGTCTGCGTCGCGGGCTGGCGTTCGGCGAACGGCTGCGCCGGCTGGCGGGGGTGGCGATGCTGGCCTCGGTGGCGCTGATCGCCAGCGGCGGCGACCGCTATTTGCAAAGCGCGGGAGGGTGGAGTCAGGCGCTGGAGCAGCGGCTGGCCGCCCGTCTGCCGCAGCCGACGCAGAAAACGGTTCTGCAACCGATCGCTATGCCCAAGCCCAGCAGCGCCATGCCTTCGCTGGTGGGGGGCAGCGCATGGCTCAATAGCCCGGCGTTAACCCCGGAGCGTCTGAAGGGCAAAGTGGTGCTGGTGGATTTCTGGACCCGGGGGTGCATCAACTGCCAGCATACCCTGCCTTACGTGCGCGACTGGGCGAACAAATACCGCGCGGCCGGGCTGGTGGTGATTGGCGTCCATACCCCTGAATATCCCTGGGAGCGTTCGCTGCCGCTGCTGCGCCAGGCGGTGAAGGAGTGGCGAATAACCTACCCGGTGGTGGCGGATAATGAGTACAGCATCTGGAACGCCTTCGGCAATCAATACTGGCCGGCGCATTACATTTTTGACGCTCGCGGGCAGCTTCGCTATACCGCCTTCGGCGAAGGGGATTATGCCCGCCAGGAGCAGGTGATCCAGCAGCTGTTGCAGGAGAGCAAAGCCTGACCCGCGGCGCAGGCCTCTGGCGGATGGATCCCTCCAGGCCTTATACCTGATGCCGGGCGGCGCTGCGCTTGCCCGGCCTACGGGAGCGCGTAGGAAGAATGTAGGCCCGGTAAGGCGCAGCCGCCACCGGGCACTGAAACGGGAACGGCGCAGAATACCCCTTGCCGGTGACTGCCGGACGGTTCCCTCTCCCTCCCGGAGAGGGCTAGGGTGAGGGAAATATACGTGACACTGTCACCTTTCAACCCACCCCTGCAGGGCCTCGGTCATCAGTTCGCCGAGCAGCGCGACCGCGGCGGAATGGGGTTCCTGACGCGGGGTTTGTTGCAGACTGACGGCCAGACTGCCAGGGGATGGCAGCAGTCCGCCGGCGGGGCGCAGATTGCCGGGCATGCCGATGCGGGTGCGAACCGTCAGCCCCAGGCCGGCCTGCACCGCCGCCCAGATGCCGCTCAGGCTGTGGCTGACGAACACCACCTGCCAGGGGATCCCAGCGGCATCGAGACAGGCAATGGCGCGGGAACGCATCAGGCACGGGCTGTCGAACATCACCAGCGGCAGCGGCTCGCCGGACGCCAGCAGCGCGCGAACGTCAAAGTCAGGATGCGCAATCCACGCCAGCGGACAGCGGCCCAGCCGCGGACCCTGATCTTCGGTTTGCCACAGCAGCGCCAGATCCAGCGTCTCCTCCGCCAGCGCCTGGCGCAGCGGACCATTGCGATCCACCCTCGCGACTATCCGTACCTGCGGATGGTGGCGGGTAAACTGCCCAAGGATCCCCGGCATCAGCGATTCGCCAAAATCTTCCTGCATGCCAAGGTGAATTTCGCCGGTGAGCCGCTCGCCCTGCAGCGCGCGCAGGGTTTCATCATTGAGCGCCAGCAGCCGTCTGGCGTAGCTCATTAACTTTTCGCCTTCCGCGGTCAGCGCCAGGTGCCGCCCCTGCTTAACCACCAGCGCGGCGCCGCACTGGCCCTCCAGCTTTTTAAGCTGGGCGCTGACGGCGGAGGTGGAGCGCGCCAGACGCTGCGCTGCCAGGGCGAAGCTGCCGCACTCCATGCCGGTCACAAAGCTGCGCAGGGCGTCGAGATCGAGGCCGGGTAAGCGTTTCTCCATTATCATCCTTATTACCGGGACGTTAGATTCTGGCGATTGCCATTATCGGGACCATACTGTGGCATCGCGGCGGGCAGGCGTCAACGGACCTACGGCGAGAAGCGTAGAAGCGCGTCGGTAGCGCAGGCAGGAATAAAAAAAGCCGATAAGAGAACTTATCGGCTTAGTACTGGCTGGGCTGGCCGCTGAGCGGGGCGACAGGCGCCGCCTCGCTCAGGCAGATTATTGCGCCAGCAGCTCCTGTGCGGTGCGTTCCACCAGGTTAAGCAGAACCTTCACATCATCCAGCGTCACCACCGGGTTCAGCAGGGTCAGCTTCAGGCAGGTAACGCCGTTGTGCTCGGTCACGCCGACGTTAGCGCGGCCGGAAGCCAGCAGGGCGTCGCCGACGCGCTGGTTGAGCAGGGCGATTGCCGCCGCGTCGCTCTGCGCCATCTGCGCCGGACGGGAACGGAACAGCACGCTCGCCAGCTGCGGCTGCATCACCAGCTCCAGCGTCGGCTGCGACTTCACGTACTCCGCGACGTTTTTCGCCATCGTGACGCCGTGATCGATGATCGCCGCATACTGTTTCTGGCCCAGCGCTTCCAGACCCATCCACAGCTTCAGCGCATCGAAGCGACGGGTGGTCTGCAGCGACTTAGACACCAGGTTCGGTACGCCGTGTTCTTCATCGAACTCGGAGTTCAGATAGGCCGCCTGATAACGCATCAGCTCGTAATGGCGGGCATCCTTCAGCAGGAAGGCGCCGCAGCTGATGGTCTGGAAGAACTGCTTGTGGAAGTCCAGGGTAACGGAATCCACCAGCTCCAGACCGTCAAGGTAGTCACGATACTGCTCAGACAGCAGCAGCGCGCCGCCCCAGGCTGCGTCAACGTGCAGCCAGATCTGATGCTCCGCGGCGATACCGGCGATGTCGCGCAGCGGGTCGATAGCCCCCGCGTCGGTGGTGCCGGCGGTGGCGACGATCGCCATGATCTGCTCGCCGTTAGCCTGCGCTTGCGCAATCTTCGCCTGCAGATCGGACACGTCCATCCGCGCGAATTCGTCGGTTTTCACCAGCGTGACCGAGCGGTAGCCGAGCCCCATCAGCGCCATGTTCTTCTGCACCGAGAAGTGGGCGTTTTCGGAGCACAGTACTTTGTACTTGCGGATATCCCCCGGCAGCCCATCCTGCTGGATGGAGTGTCCCTGACGGGCGAAGAAGGCGTCGCGCGCCAACATCAGCCCCATCAAGTTGCTCTGGGTGCCGCCGCTGGTGAAGACGCCGGCGTCGCCTGCCGGATAGCCGACCCGGGCGCGCAGCCACTCGATCAGCTTCATCTCAATGATGGTCGCCGACGGGCTCTGGTCCCAGGAGTCCATGCTCTGGTTGGTGGCGTTGATCAACACTTCCGCCGCCTGGCTAATCACCAGGCTCGGGCAGTGCAGGTGCGCCACGCACTGCGGGTGATGCACCGACAGACTGTCTTTCAGGAAGTACTCGATTGCACGGTCAATCGCCGCCTGGTTACCCAAACCCTGTTCGTTAAACTCAAGGGAGATACGCTCACGCAGTTCGTCAACGCTTTTCCCCTGATACATCTCAGGTTGCTTCAGCCACTGCACAACGGCCTGACTGGTCTGCTCGATAACCTGCTGATAGGCCTCAACGCTCTGCGCCGAACCAGCAAGAATCGGATTCAATGTGGACATGGTGGTCACTTACTCCACTCAGACCGGTTTTACGCCGGCGGCCAGCAGGGCCTGTTCAAATTTGTCGAGGAACACATCCAGTTCCGCGTTGCTGATCAGCAGGGACGGCAGCAGGCGCAGCACGCAGCCGTGACGGCCACCGCGCTCCAGAATCAGGCCCGCTTCAAAGCATTTCTTCTGCAGCAGGGCAGAGAGTTCGCCGTCAGCCGGGTAGCAACCCATGTGATCCTGCGCTTCGTTCGGCTTGACGATTTCGATACCGATCATCAGACCGAGACCGCGAACGTGGCCGATTACCGGGTAGCGTTTCTGCAGCTCCGCCAGTTTGCCTTTCAGCCACTCGCCCTGGGCGGCGACTTTGTCGGCAATCTTGTTGTCGCGCAGATGACGCAGGGTGGTCAGGCCGGTAGCCATCGCCAGCTGGTTGCCGCGGAAGGTGCCGGTGTGGTGACCTGGTTCCCAGGCGTCGAACTGCTTTTTAATGCCCAGCACCGCCAGCGGCAGACCGCCACCGACCGCTTTCGACATCACGATGATGTCCGGCTGAATACCGGCGTGTTCGAAGGCGAAGAATTTACCGGTACGGGCAAAGCCAGCCTGCACTTCATCGACGATCAGCAGAATGCCGTGCTCTTCGGTCACTTTGCGGATGCGCTGCAGCCACTCGACCGGCGCCGGGTTCACGCCGCCTTCGCCCTGAACGGCTTCGAGGATAACCGCCGCCGGTTTACGGACGCCGCTCTCCACGTCGTTGATCAGGTTTTCGAAGTAGTAGGTTAGCGCTTTGACGCCGGCTTCGCCGCCGATGCCCAGCGGGCAGCGGTACAGGTGCGGGTAAGGCATAAACTGGACTTCCGGCATCATGCCGTTGACCGCCGCTTTCGGCGACAGGTTGCCGGTGACCGACAGTGCGCCGTGGGTCATCCCGTGATAGCCGCCGGAGAAGCTGATCACCGCGGAACGGCCGGTGTATTTTTTCGCCAGCTTCAGCGCCGCTTCCACGGCGTCAGCGCCGGAAGGACCGGTGAACTGCAGGCAATACTCTTTCCCTTCGCCCGGCAGGCAAGAGAGCAGGTATTCGGAGAAACGATCTTTTAACGGGGTAGTCAGATCGAGAGTATGTAACGGCAAGCCGCTGGTAATGACACTTTGGATGCTCTGCAATACATCAGGGTGGTTGTGGCCCAGAGCGAGAGTACCGGCGCCGGCGAGGCAGTCCAGGTACTGTTTGTTATCCGCATCCGTCAGCCACACGCCTTCAGCTTTAGTGATAGCCAGCGGTAACTTACGCGGGTAACTCCTGACATTCGATTCAAATTCGGCCTGACGGGCCAAAAAGGTTTCGTTGTTTGCGTCTAATAAATCAGCACGTAAAGTATCAATACGGACTTTATCCGTCATCATATCACTCCCACAACCAGCATTGCGGTTGAACGCTGGTTGAATAATTGGTGTAAGGAATTGAATTGGCATTCATAAAGCGCGCACAATATATGGCTTTTTAAATCCGCATTCAACGTTTTATTGATTGCGTTATTTTGACGCTATTCTTACCGGGGTAAAAATTAACATAACCTGCTGAATTATAATAAAACAACCCAAGGTAACGATAACCCTTTAAAGTGTAATTATTAGTGAGAAAGTCTCTATATTTTTATTGCCGCTGCGTTAAAGCGCTGACGGAAAGCCTTCCGTCAGCGATAGCAAGAGTCAATGCAGCTCAACCGCATAATTTGTTAAAGGTGTAACTTTTTTCACCAACTTATTGTTATATAAAAACTGTTCGTAAGTGTCATAGCGCGCTTTATCCAGCGCCGCCGGATCGGTGGCGAACAGCGGCACGGTTTGCAGCCACGCCTGATGGTTAAGCTCGGTCTTCAGCTCCGGGTGCGCGGCGGCGAACGCCTCCCAGCTCTCCTGCGGATGGGCGCGCAGGTAGCTGACCCCGGCCTGCAGGGCGGTGAGGAATTTACGGATTTTCGCCTCATGAATCGCGTCGCGGTGGGCGACAATCACCAGCTCGTCATAGGCCGGCACGCCGTAATCCTCGACGTTCATCACCACCGGAGCTTTGCCCTGCAGCTTCAGCTCCTGCGCTTCTATATTACGATAGCCGCCGATGACCGCGTCCACCTGGCCCGCCAGCAGAGCGCTGGTCAGCTGAAAATTGACGTTGACCAGCTTGATACTGGCCGGATCGATCCCCGAATGCTGCGCCATGGTCGCCAGGGTGGCCTGCTCAATGCCGCTGACCGAGTAACCCACCTTCCTGCCTTGCAGATCCGCCGGGGTTTTGATCTGCTTATCGAGGGCGATCACCGTATTCAGCGGCGAGTTGATCAGGGTGCCCACGCGCACCAGCGGTAATCCTTCGTCAGCGAAGAAGTGCACCTGCGGCTGGTAGGTGATGGCCAGGTCTGCCTGACGGGCGGCCACCATACGGGGCGGCAGCGCCGGATCCGACGGAGGGACAATCTTGACGTCCAGACCCTGGGCCTTAAAGGCGCCGATCTGCTCGGCCACCATAATCGGCGCATGGTCGGGGTTAATATACCAGTCCAGCACCAGGGTGAGCGGTTCATTGGCCAGCGCGTGACCGCTGAGCAGCGCCGTCAGGGTTGCCCCGGCGAAAAGCGACGTTTTCATCTGTTTTCCTTTATTACTTCATGATTATTCCGGCGACCAGTCGATCAGCCGGTGCAGCAGGGTGTCTACCGCCAGCCACAGGAAGAGGGTCAGCAGCACTAAAATAAACAGCGCGGCGAAGCAGATATCGGTTTGCAGCCGCGCGTTGGCATTGAGCATGACGTAGCCCAGTCCCTCGGCGGAGCCGACCCATTCGCCGATAATGGCGCCGATGGGTGCCACCGCCGCCGCCATGCGCAGGCCCGAGCCCAGCGCCGGCAGGGCGGCCATCAGGCGGACATGCCGTAGCTGAGCGCCAAAGGAGGCGTTCATGCTGCGCGCCAGATCGAGATAGTCGTGGTTGACCCGTCGCAAGCCGTCAAAGAAGGCGGAAGTGACGGGAAAGAAAATCACCAGCACCGCCATCGCCACTTTGGCGCTCATGCCAAACCCCAGCCACAGCACCAGCAGCGGGGCGAGGGCAAAGACCGGGATCGCCTGGCTGGTGAGCACCAGCGGCATCAGCCAGCGCTGCAGGCGCGGGGAGAGGATCATGCCCAGCGCCAGCGTGACGCCGAGCGCCACCCCCAGCGCCAGGCCGCTGAGGATCTCGCTGAGGGTAATCAGCGTGTGCCAGCCGAGATAGGCGCGATTGACCCACAGCGCCTCGGCGACCGCCGCCGGGGAGGGTAAAAGAAAGCGCGGAATGCCGCTGCGGCTGGCCAGCTCCCAGAGAAGCACCAGTCCGCAGAACACCATGCCGCCGCGCCAGAGACGTCCGCTCATGAGTGGGCCCTCATCAACTGCTGCAGCAGCGCCGCCTGGGCGTTCAACAGCTCGGGCGCGTCCGGCGCGCGCGGCGGCGCGCCGGTGAGGTGATGGCTGTCGTCGATCTCCCCGTCGGCGGCCGAGAGGACCAGCAGACGGTGGCTCAGCCGGCAGGCTTCCAGCGGATCGTGGGTGATCAGCACCACCGTCCGCCCCGCCAGCAGAGTGGCCGCGAGGGTCTGAATGCGCGTGCGGGTGAGGGTGTCCAGCGCCGAGAAAGGCTCATCCATTAGCACGATGGGCCGGTCCTCATACAGGGTGCGGGCCAGCGCGGCGCGCTGACGCATCCCGCCGGAGAGCGTCGCCGGCCGGGCGTCGGCGCAGGAGGCGAGCTCCACCTGTTCCAGCAGGGTGGCGACCCGGGCGTGATCCACTTTCTCACCGCGCAGCCGCGCGCCGAGGGCGACGTTCTCCCGAACGCTCAGCCAGGGGTAAAGCAGATCTTTCTGCCCCATCCACGCCAGGCGGCCGGGTATCGGCTTGCCGTCGCTGGCGACCACTTCCCCGCAGGTGGCGGGGGCCAGGCCGGCCATGACCCGCAGCAGGCTGGTTTTTCCGGCCCCGCTGGCGCCGAGCAGCGACACCCACTGGCCGCCGGGGACCGTCAGCGACAGATTGTCGAACAGGCGGCGGTCGCCGAAATGGAGGCTCAGATTGCGGACCTCGATACCTGGCGCCGTCACGCTCGGGGCTCCGCCGCGGCGTTGAGCCCCATCTGCCAGAACTGCGCCTCAAGGCGGGTGGCGGTGGTGAAGATGTCGCTCAGTTCAGTGATTCGGGACTCGCTTCCACGCTGTTGCCACACGGTCTCCAGCAGCGCCAGCGCGGCGCTGACGCCCTGCAGATAGCCTTCATCGCCGTAGTTGCGGATCCATGAGGCGTAAGGATTGTCGTCC
Organism: Klebsiella sp. PCX; assembly: GCF_021869705.1. Taxonomy (NCBI): domain Bacteria; kingdom Pseudomonadati; phylum Pseudomonadota; class Gammaproteobacteria; order Enterobacterales; family Enterobacteriaceae; genus Klebsiella; species Klebsiella sp. PCX. The sequence continues at coordinate 2,641,148 of NZ_CP091527.1, read as the reverse complement.
AGTCGGGTGGTGGGGTGATGCAGCAGGCCCAGACCGATTTCGGCGTAACCCGCTACGCAGGGCATTAGAGCGACCAGCAGATCCAGCGCGTCGCCTGAATGGCCGATATCCAGCACGTAGCGGGTATAGTTGATGGTTTCCGGCGCTTCGGGCTGGGCGGCCATCTCCGGTTCGCTAATGCCCCACTGGGCACAGTAGCCGACGTGCAGCGGCACTTCGTTAAGAATGGCGTTCATGGAGGCGGCCGCGGCGCGCATCTCTGGCAGCGTGCGCAGTTTACTCACCAGCAGCGCGTAGCTGCGGGCGAAATGGATCAGAAACAGATAATCCTGGGTGAGATAGCGACGAAATGCGCTTTCAGCAAGGGTACCTTCGGCGAGCTGCCGGACGAAAGGGTGCGCCACATAGTGCTGCCAGTCAGCGGCGGCCAGCTGGCGTAAACGGCCATAAAGACCTTGGCTAAACGCGGGAACAATCACAGGACCTCCAGTTGTGCAGGGGAGATCCGGGCGTGCAGGGGTGTGAACAGGCAATGGCGGTAATGCTGGCAAAATTGCCGACCCGTCCCTTCGCTGGCATGACCCAGATCAGGTTCAAAGGGTTCGGCTTGCGCCATCTCAGCCCTCACGGGACACCCCTCGGTAGCGCTATGTTATACGACATTCACCTTATGAATACAATCATCGCGCCGTCCGGCGGAGCGAAGGCGGCTTTCTGTGACGGCCAGCTCTTTTTTGTCCAAAAATACCCAAAAAACAGGCCACTGCGCGTTGGTGAGGATTATCCGGTTACGTTATATTTTCCTAATTCCGTTGTAATAATCCTGTTCGCCACGCGTGTCGTGCGCGCCCCAACGCCCTGGAGTGAGCATGAAATTCCCGCTGTCCACGCTGGCGCTTCTGTTCCTGTTGTGCCCGCCTGGCGATGCCGCCGATCTCTTCGATGCGGAAGATGGCATGCTCGACATGAGTCAGTATCTGGCGGAAAACCGTTACGGTTTTCTGCCGGTGCCGCTGGCGATAACCGAGCCGGCCATCGGCTATGGTGGCGGACTGTTTGGCCTGTTTTTACACGGCAAAGGTAGCCGGGAGGGCGGGCAGTTTATTCCTCCGCCGTTCACCGCTTTTGGCGGGGCCGCCACGCAGAATGGCACCTGGTTTATTGGCGGCGGCCATCGCCACACCTGGCAGCATGATCGCATTCGTTACCTGGCGGGCGCCGGCTACGCTAACGTCAATCTGGATATCTATTCCGGCGACACCGGCGGCTTCAGCCATGCTAAACCGGTGCAGACGCAGACCAAAGGCGTCGCCGCGCTGCAAAAGCTGCTGTTTCGCCTGGGCGACACGCCGGTGTTCCTCGGGGCCTCCCAGGTGTATGCCCGGGCGGATGTCTCTACCGATAATCCACGGCTCAACCGGGTGTGGCAGCAGGTGCTCGGGCAAAACAGCACCTCTTCGGCGCTGGGGGTGGTGGCGGAATATGACACTACCGATAATATTTTCTATCCTCAGAGTGGGTTAGCGCTGAAGGGGGAATATCGGTTTTTCCGTTCGCTGCTCGGGGGCGATTATCACTACAACACTTTTTCGCTGGACGGAAAGGTGTTTATTCCGCTCAGCCAGACGCTGACCCTGGCGGTCGCGGGCAATTATCAGTCCTTAACCCACCATGATAAGCATCTGATGCCGATGGCGCGTCCTTATATCGCGTTGCGCGGGATTTCGCGCTACCGCTATCAGGGCGACTACGTGGCCACGGCGCAAACCCAGCTGGCCTGGGCGGTTACTCCGCGCTGGATCCTGCAGGGATTCGTTGGCGCCGGGAGCGCCGCTGACGCGGCGGATACGCTATGGGAAGAGTCAGAGGTGGCATGGGGGGCCGGTTTTCGATACCTGATCGCGCGACAGTACGGTTTACGTACCGGGATTGACATGGCGTTCAGCGAGCATGAACAGGCGGTCTATTTCAATGTCGGTTCGGGTTTATAACTACACATGAGAACAAAAATGAGATCATCCGGCGCGGTGTTAACGCTGCTGTTAGCGGCCTGGGGCACGTCGGCTGCGGAGCCGGACCAGAGCGACAGCTATTTTCCGATCTGGGGCGAGGAGGCTCGCGCCAGGGGATATTCCATTCCGTTACCTTACGGGGTCAACCTGAGCTATATGAATATCCGACAGGATATCATGGTCGACAGTATTACCTTTTCCGGGCTTAAGCTCGGCAACCATCCCATTCCCAGCGATATGTTCGCCATCGATGCCGGGCACACCCGCGAGAAGAGCAAAACCGAAAACCTGCGCCTTGATATGTGGGTCTTTCCGTTCCTCAACGTATACGGACTGGTGGGGCATACCCGCGGGTCGTCCGTCTCCCAGGTCTCAGTGGATTCAGATCCGTCGCAGTTTCGCGGTCTGGACCGGGTCATCGCCGGCGCGGTTCATCAGCTTTATCAAAGCGGAAAGCTGCAGAATATTGATTTTACGCTTGATTTTAAAGGCACCACCTAGGGGACCGGCTTTACGCTCGCCGGCGGCTACGGCAACTGGTTTGGGTTGGTGGATACTAACTACACCCGCACCGACTTCGATATCCTCGACGGCAGCATTTCGGCGGTCACCGTCTCGCCGCGCGTCGGCTACCGCTTCAGTTTTCAGGGGATCGAGGGGCCGTCCCATCTCAGCCTGTGGGTCGGCAGCATGTATCAGGACGTTCAGCAGGAGTTTAAGGGCGATCTCGCCGACCTGCACATGCCGCCAGAGCTGCAGCCCCTAATTGCCGCGGTCAATAAAGACGGCGAGGGCAAATTCGACGTTAAGCAAAAGCTGACCTCGCCGTGGAATATGCTGATTGGCGCCCAGTATGAAGTCACCAAAAACTTTAACGTGCTGACTGAATTCGGTTTTAACGACCGCAATAGCTTCTTTGTCTCCGGTGAATACCGCTTTTAACTAAACCTGCAGGCGCCGTCTGCCGGTAAGATGCGCGTTCTTTTGTTGCTGTGGAGAGGCTGTTGATGCGTAAAGCCTTATGGCTGTTATTCGCGCTGGCGCTGCCGGCGCTGGCGCAGGACCCGGTATTGCCCGCGGTGACGGCGATCCATCCGGTTCCCACCCTGGGCGAGCTGTCGCCGCCGGAATCGCTGCGGCCATGCTGCGCCTTTGGTTACGACCTGCACGTGCGGGCGGTGGGCATCCCCATCCCGGTGTACCAGATTGGTAACGTGCTGACTCTGGATTCTCTGGGCAAGCACCATTACAACGACAGCGCGCTCGGGGCGGTGAAAAATCTGCTGGGACTGAGCGAGGAGCAAAACGGGCTTATTTATACCCGTCGCGGCGGGTTTATCGATATTGCCCATGTGCGCGACACGGCGGATTACACCTTTTATCTGTTCAATCGCATTTCGCCGACGCTGGGCCAGGCGGGGCGCATATTCTACAGCGAAGAGCTGGGGGTGCGCCGCGTTCAGCTGAATGCCTTTACGCCGCCGCCGGGCGTCAGGCAGCGCTATCAGCTGGCGGCCTGGCTCGCCGGGCATCTGGCCTTCGAAATCGCCCAGTGGCATGAGATCGCCCAGTGGTATGGCTTCCAGTCGGTGCCGGGGTTTTCTGAGGAGATCTCCGCGTTTTCGCCGGAAGATCTCTATTCCAATTTACTGGGCGCCAGGCTGGCGATTAACGTCATCCTTAGCGGCCATGGCGGGTCAGTGGAAGCGTATAATCAGGCCATGGAGGCGGCGCTGAAAAAGGCGCTGACCCGGCTGATGGCGGCCACGCGAGGGGAGACGGAAGCGATGTTCCAGCGGATCGATGGCGACTGGTGGAACAGTCGCCGACGGGTGCCGGATAAGTTTCTGGTGCTGAAGCGTAATTACGACCTGCAGGAAAACCGGCTGCCGACGCCGGTCCCTTTCGAAACCATGCCGCCGTATCGCCTGACCATGCCGTCGCAGGTGGCGGGGTTCCGCTTGCGCGACCTCGGCGAGCTGCAGATCTACCCGGGGCACGATATGCAGGCTCTGCCGGCGCCCGAGCAATACTATGGCGCCGCAGCGTTTCAGGGGCTGGCCGATCGCGCCTGCGAGGCCGATAAAACCCAGCTGGCGCGCATTGAAAAGTAACGTGGAAGGCTCAGGGCGAGGCCCTGAGCCGGCGAGTTAGCGGAAGTCGACCCAGCAGGCGCCGTTGTCGGCCGAGCGCACGCAGTTTTCCACCCAGCGGACGCCGAACGCCCCGGCGCGGGCGTCCGGATACCAGAAGTCGGCCAGCAGCGCTTCGTCGCGCCGGTCCGCAGCGTCCATAGCAATGGCGAAGCGGCGATAGAGATTCGACCAGGCCTCGAACAGCCCCTCCGGGTGACCACCGCCGATGCGATCATCCTGACGCGCCAGCGGATCAAGATAGTCCATGCCGCGCTCCAGAATGCGCGCTGGCTCGCCCTGCACCTCGTAACGCAGTTGGTTGGGCTGTTCATCCCACCATTCGAGACTGGCCTTTTCCCCCACGATGCGCACCTTTTGCCCGTGCATGGAGCCGCAGTTAACGGCGGAGCTCCACAGCGAGCCGATGGCGCCGTTGTCATACTCCATCAGCACCTGCGCGTTATCCTCCAGCGGAGCGCGGCTTTTAACGAAGCTTTGTCTGGCGCACATCAGCCGGGCGATCTTCAGCTGCGGGGCCATGGTTTCGACCAGAAACAGCGGGTGGGTGGCTAAATCCCCCAGCACATAGCTGGGGCCGACGAAGCGGGGATCGACCCGCCAGCGAGTACTTGCGTTTTCCTGCTCCACCGGCTGGGCGTGGAAGCCATGAGCAAACTGCATATTGACGATACGGATGTTGCCCAGCAGTCCGTCGGCGATCATCTGCCGGGCCTGGAGGATAAGCTGATGACCGGCATAGCCGTAGGTCACGCCGATGATTTTGTGCTGCCGCTGGCTGAGGGCCACCAGGTCGTCCGCCTCTTCGCTGCTGAAGCACAGCGGCTTTTCGCACACCACGTGCAGCCCGGCCTCCAGCGCCGCCCGGCAGATGGCATAATGGGTGTTATTCGGCGTGGCAATCGACACGGCCTGAATACCGTCCGGGCGGGCAGCCTCGCCGCGAAACAGACTCTGGTAGTCGGCGTAACAGCGATCGGGATCCACCCCCAGCTGTTGGCCGAACTGGCGCCCGCGTTCGGCATCAATATCAAAGGCGCCTGCCAGCAGCGCAAAGGTGTTATCGCGCAGGGCGGCAGAGCGGTGAATATAGCCGATCTGGCTGCCGCCGCCGCCGCCGACCATGCCCCAGCGCAGGGTGCGATCGAGAGGTCTTAAACCGTTAATCATGGGGTGTCTCCTGTCAGAATCCAACGTCGCGCAGATAGCGCAGGCTCTCCGTGACCGCCTGCAGGCTGCCTGCGGCATGGCGCGGATCACGCTCTTGTTCAATGGTTATCCAGCCCTGATAGCCGCGACGGGCAAGGAAATCGTTAATGGCCGGGTAGTCAATGGCGCCGCTGCCGAGCGGGCACATCACCCCTTCGGCGCAGGCGGTGAAAAAGTCGATGCCTTCGGCGATGGCGCGCTGGTAAACCTGCGGATCCACATCCTTGAAGTGCAGATAGTCGAGTCGCGCGTAATAGCGATCCAGCCAGGTGAGCGGATCCATTCCGGCGTAGTAGAGATGCCCGGTGTCCAGACACAACCCCGCCACGTCGTGCGGGATATCGTTGGCCAGCCGCTCGATTTCATCGGCAAATTCGATGCAGCCCCCGGCGTGGGGATGAATAACCGCCCGCACACCGTACTCCCGCCAGGCGAGGGTGCTGAGGGCGGTAATGTGCGCCATCATCCGCTGCCAGTCCTGGTCATTGAGGCGCGGAGCCAGCGCGCTGCGTCCGGCAAATCGCGCCCGCTCGGGGTTGCCGAAGTCGATAATCACCAGATAGGGCGGCTGGAAAGGGTGCCCCGGGATAGGTTCGGCGGCCGGAACCTGAGACAGATTGCGGCATATTTGATGGGTCAGCGCCTCCAGAGTGGGGTAATGGGCCTCGCTCACCAGATCGTCAAAGATCGTCCCGGCGACCAGCGACAGCTGATGCTGGTCCAGCGCCGCGCGCAGGCTGGACGGGTCGGTGGGCAGGTAGCCCCACGGGCCGAGCTCGATGCTGCGATACCCGGCCTGCGCCGCCTCCTTCAGCACGGTAGCCCAGGCGGGAAGGTCAGGGTTTTTCGGGTCATCCACACCCCAGCTGCAGGGGGCGTTGGCGATAGGATGTGTCATGTCGGCTTCCTTTTTTCACAGGGGATGCCGCAGAGTATTGAATGAAAATTTCATAGCCAACAATATTGGAATGATGATTTTATGATGGCCATCATGATTTATATTGAGGTTGTTTTTGATAGTTATTTATCAAAATGAGGCGAGGCGTGGTTCAGGCGTGAGGCAGCCCCGTTGGCGACGGGGCGAGCGTTTACATATTTTCTTTGGTGATGATATCGAAAGGCTGAGGGTGCGAAATCACGTCGCTGGGCGGCCGCGAAACGGCTTCCGTCATGGCGCGCAGGGTGGCGGCGGCCAGGTCATCCAGCCGGTGGTTGAGAATGACATCGATGGTGCCGTCGATCAGCGCCAGTTCACTGCCGCTTAGCGGGCCATGGCAGACCAGGGTGACGGCCTGCTGGCGGCCGCTGTCGCGCAGCGCCCCGACAATTCCTTCGACGCCGCCGCAGGGAGCATAGATCGCCTGCAGGGCCGGGTACTGGCTGAGCAGCTTTTCCGTTACGCTTCTGGCGACATCCGCCCGTTCGTGGCTGCGAACCGGCTCGAGGATCTGCTGCCCTTTACCCTGCTCACGCAGGCAGGAGCGGAAGCTGATCTCACAGCTTTCCTGACAGGTAAAACGATTATCGCCAATGATAATGGCTATTTCGCCTTCGCCACGGCATAAGCGGTCGATAAACCAGGCGGCGGTGCGCCCGGCTTTTTGGTTATCGAGGCCGATATAGCCGCTGCGCTGGGGAACCGACAGATCTGAAAGTAGAGTGAATACGCGAACGCCGCGGGCGGCGGCCCGGCCCACCGCATGGCGAATCAGCGGGTGATCCAGCGCCACCAGGCCGAGCACCTCCACCTCATCGCTGAGCCGGTGAATGGCCTGGGCCATTGCTTCCACCGCATCAATGGCAAAATGCAGGATCGCCGGTGTCTCGCCTGCCGGTAGCCACGGCGCGGCCTCTCTTGCCAGCGCCCTTGCCAGCGGCAGGTAGAAGGAGTGGGTCTCCTGCAGCAGAATAAAGCCCATTCTGACGGTAACCGGCGCTTTGCCGGCGGCCAGGCGATAGTGCGGCTGTTCGAGCGTAAACCCCAGCCGCCGGGCGGCCTCCAGCACGCGGTACGCGGTCGATTCCTTCACCGCCGCGCGCTTGTTGAGTACCCGGTCGACGGTGGCCACGCCGACGTTAGCTTCACGCGCAATGTCGGAAAGCGTGATTTTGCTCGTGGATTTTTTCACTGTGATGACCATTAAAAATGAGCGTTATGATAGAAACTATCACGGTAACCCTGCGCAGAACAGCGACAATCTGCGTGCCACAGGACAAGCCTGCGCTCCTGCCGCGTAAAGTGTGACGGGTATACACAGTCTGTGATCAAAAGCGACTACCTATTCTGGCATTGCTGCTATGCTATTGAAATAAAATTAATAATAAAGGCAGTGTCGTCTTTGTCGGTTAAACCGTGCGCAAAGTCGCTCCGGATGGGCGTCGCTGGGCCTGTAACCGACTATACTTGCCGCGCACGCGCGTAATGACGTTTACTCGATGACTTTTTGCTATCACTTTGTGCCAGCGTCAGGGCTGCACTGAATAATGTGCCGTTCCGCGCCGGGAGTGGGTCGGTTTGGGGCCTGTATGTTATTAAAAGAGCTGGCTGTTTTTGATGTATTAAGCACGCCGATCTGGGTAGTCCATCCTTTTACAGAGTGTGTGGTCTATGCCAATCAGGCTTCCCGGACGCTGAGCGGCGATATGTCGCTGAATGAGATGCGCAACGGTATCTATTCCACCTGCCCGGAAACGCAGCTGCAGCATTATCTGCGCTATCTCGACGCGATGACTGAGATATTTGAAGTCTGGACGCTGCAGACCGCCAAAGGGTTGCAGTCGGTATATTGTAAAACTACCCTGGTCGAGACCGAGGACTGCGGCCCCTTACTGTTATTTGAAGCGGTGAAGCTGCTCGCGCAAAATCAGTCGATTCATACCGGCTCCCGCCGCTACCAGCGGCGTAACAATGGTTTTTTTGCCCGTTTTTTTATGACCAATACCGCGCCAATGCTGTTGATCGATCCTCAGAAAGAGGGCCTGATTGTCGATGCCAATATTGCCGCACTGCGCTTTTATCATTATTCCGATGAGGAAATGCGCAATAAACATACCTGGCAAATTAATACCCTGGGCCGGGATGTGATCCCTATTATGAATAACATTGCCAATATGCCCGGCGGGCATAAGCCGCTTAATTTTACTCATATTCTGGCTGACGGCTCGCTGCGCCATGTTCAAACCTATGCCGGGCCGGTGGTGCTATATAATATTCGGCTGATGTTATGCATCATTCACGATATCACCGAAGAAGTGCTTCTGAAAAAAGAGCTGGAATTTTCCGCCGCCCACGATCCCTTAACCGGACTGCTCAATCGCCGCGAATTTTACCGGCTCGTCGATGCGCCGTCGTTTATCGGCCATGGCTTTTGTCTGCTGTTAATCGATATCGATCATTTCAAAAGTATTAATGATATTCACGGTCATCAAAAAGGCGATGAAGTCCTGTTGGTGATCTCCCGCATTCTGGAAACCTCGGTGGACCGCGAAGATAAGATATATCGCTGGGGAGGCGAGGAGTTTCTGCTCTTTTTGCCTCATTCGCCGATCGCCCGCGCGCTGATGGTGGCGGAGGCTATCCGTCAGGCGATCAGCGAATATCAGACGCTGTCGGTCACCGTCAGCATTGGCGTTGCCGAGCATCATGATGGCGAAGCGATTGATCAGCTGTTTTACCGCGTCGATAAAGCGCTGTATGCGGCGAAAAATGACGGGCGCAACCGGGTAACGCGCTTGCCGTCGGAAAACGTAGCGGCCCATTCCGGGCGGTCAGAATAGAGGTGGCGCTATTTATCGCCGTCTGATGCGCAGGCAGACTCGCCGGCTATACTCAGGGGAGTCCTGCCTGCTGATTTGGGCGGTAATCTTGTTTGCCTGCGGCTGAGGTGGCATGCGACTCATGGTGCGTTTTCTCGTTGTCCTGTCGGTAGTTTTTCTTTCTGCGCCGGCGACGCTGGCGGCGAACGGTCACGCCATCAAGCAGCGTGCCGATGCTGTTCTGACCCTGATGAGCTATACCGTGGTCCCCGACGTGACCGCCAGCGATCTCAATATTGGCTCCGGGAGCAACGACAAACACAACCTGGCCATTACCCAGTTTGGCGGCGGGGCGACCCTGAGCGAGTCGTTTCCTCTCTATCTCGAAGGAACGATGGGCTACAGCCGTTACGACCCGCGTTTTGTGGTCAGCAATGGCGAACAGACGCGGAATGTGCCCACCAAGTGGAACAGCCTGACCACCACCGGCGGCGTCGGCTGGGATTTTTCGCTGCACCGGGATCGCTTTGGCGGCAACCTGGTGCTGCGGCCGATCGTCAATGTGATGCTCGGCACCTTGGCCAGCGATGCGCGCCTCGGCAGCTGGGTAATTGAACGAAAAACCAACGCCGAACTGCAGTTCCTCGACGGCGGTCGGTTCAATGCATTGGGGCTCGGCGGAGCGCTGATGCTGGATTATGAACGCTTCTCCGCCACCCAGGATATTGATGCCGAGCTGCGTTACTCCTATATGCATCTGCAAAGTTTCGGCAGCAGCGCTGAGGTGGTGCAGGGGGAGGCCAGCGCGGAGAATCTCGGTCTGTATCTGCGCCGCCGCGCGCCGATCGCTGACTGGACGCTGCTGGGCAACCCGCTGCGCTACGTGCTGGAAGGGGCGCATACTGCATATCTGGGCGAACAGCGAGGGGCGCTGGGCTTCTCCGGTTTAACGTCGCTGGGGATTGGACTCGAGCTGGACAGCAGTAAATACCCGGTCTTTATCACCCGCACCCGGCTGGTGGCGCGCTATATGTTCGGCAATAACACCACGGGCTATGGCGTTGGACTGGCGATGAGTTTTTGAAGGCCACTAACCCAGCAGCCGCCGGCCAGCGCCTTCTTCCTCCGGGAGAGGCCAGGGCGAAGGGGGTCCATAACCGTCCCCGCAGCCAGACGGTTTCCTCTCCCCCCAGTGTGAGGGCCAGGGTGAGGGTTAACCCTGACACCACACCCGCTCGCCGTTCACCCACGTCTCGCTGATATTGCGCTCATCACCCAGGGTCATCAGTACGAACAGCTGCTCATAAATATCATGGCAGCGGCCCATCCGCAGACGCTGCAGCGGAGTGACCGCCGGGTCAATCACCACAAAGTCGGCCTCTTTGCCCGGCTGAAAATTGCCAATCTTCTCTTCCAGCCGCAGGGCGCGCGCGCCGCCGAGGGTGGCGTGATAGAAGGCCTCGCTGGCGCGCAGGCGATAGCTCTGCAGTTGTCCTACCTTGTAGGCCTCGCCCAGCGTCCGCAGCATGCTGAAGGTGGTCCCGGCCCCGACATCGCTGCCGATACCCATCCGCACCTGGTGCTGCCAGCAGGCGGGCAGGCGAAACAACCCGCTGCCGAGAAACAGATTCGAAGTCGGACAGAAGGCGACTGCGGAACCGGTGTCATGCAGGCACTGCCACTCGGCATCATCAAGATGGATCCCGTGAGCAAATACGCTGCGTTCGCCGGTGAGCTGATAGTGATGATAGACATCCAGATAGCGCGCATGCTCCGGCCACAGCTGCTTAACCCAGGCGATCTCCTCGCGGTTTTCACTGAGATGCGTCTGCAGCCAGGTATCGGGAAACTCGGCCCGCAGGCGCTGCACCGCCTCCAGCAACGCCGGCGTCGAGGTGGGAGCAAAGCGCGGGGTGATGGCATATCCCAGCCTGCCGCGCTGATGCCAGCGGCGGATCAGCGCCCGGGTCTGCTCGTAGCTCTCTCCGGCAGTTTCGCACAGATAGTCGGGCACATGGCGATCCATCATCACTTTCCCGGCGATCAGGCGCATATTGAGGCGCAGCGCTTCGCTGAATAACGCCTCCACCGAGGCCGGATGCAGGGTACAAAACACCAGCGCGGTGGTGGTTCCATGGCTTATCAATTGATTTACAAAAAACTGCGCTATCTCCTGGGCATACTCCGCATTGGCAAACTGGCTCTCCACCGGGAAGGTGTAAGTGGTAAGCCACTCCAGTAGCTGTTCGCCAAAGGCGCCGATCATCTCGGTCTGCGGATAGTGGACGTGGGCATCGACGAACCCCGGCAACAGCAGCTTGCCCCGCAGGTCGACATAGCCCTTCAGCGGATGCAGAAAGGCTTCACCCTCCCGCCATGGCAGGAGCGCGACAATTTTCCCGTCCTGTAAGAACAACAGGCCATCATCGAGATAGCGGGCGTGGGCGGCCACCTCATCCGGGGTCTCCGCCACGCCGGCGATATCAAAAAATGCACCGCGCACCGCGGTCTGGTAATCCATCATCGAACCTGCCTTCTCTTAACGCTCTGGGAATAGTGATAAACAGCAAGATTGGTGCCAGTTTGCAGCCTGCCGCGGCCAGACGCCGCGGCAGAAGGGGAAGGTTACTCTTTTTGCGCCACCGCGCCGGAGCGGAAGGCGGCTTTCGCCTGCACTTCGCGCTCGTCGCGAGCCAGCCAGCGGTAGGTGGTCGCGCCGAGGAAGACGCCGATAAACCAGCTGAAGTTCGCCACTTCATGCAGGGCCGGAATAAAGCTGATAATCAGCCCCAGGCCCACCGATGGCAGCAGGGCGGCAATGGCTTTCGGGTTAAAGCCGTTGCGGTACCAGTATTTACCCTTCGGCGTATCGTCAAACAGGTCGTCCACCGACACCCGGCCGCGTTTGATCAGATAGAAGTCGGCGATCAGGATGCCAAACAGCGGGCCAATAAAGGCGCCCAGCACGTCGAGGGTATAGTGGATCAGCTCCGGTGAGTTAAACAGGTTCCACGGCGTCAGGAGTATCGAGCCCACCGCGGCGATCATCCCGCCGGCGCGGAAGCTGATTTTCTGCGGCGCGCAGTTGGAAAAATCGAAGGCTGGCGAGACGAAGTTAGCCACGATATTGATGCCGATAGTGGCGGTGATCATAGTCAGCAGGCCGATGGCCACCGCCAGATCGTTGCCCACGCGGCTGACGGTTTCAATTGGGTCGGTGATCATTTTGCCGAACAGCGACTGGGTGCCGGAGACTATCACCACGGTGACCACCGAGAACAGCAGGAAGTTGAACGGCAGCCCCCAGCGGTTGCCGCGGCGGATCTCGCCCATGCTTTTGCCGTAGCGGGAAAAGTCGCCGAAGTTAAGCAGCGGCCCGGAGAAGTAAGAGACGACCAGCGCCGTGGCGGTGATCATCTGCCAGGTCTGCTCGCCAGCGCTGAGGGATTTGCTGGCGAGGGTAAAGGAGATCCCATCCAGACCGGTCTTGTATACAATCCAGCCGGCCAGGGCCAGCATCACCACATACACCGCCGGACCGGCGATATCGATAAAACGCTTGATGGCGTTCATGCCGTGCCAGAACACCATCGCCTGCAGCAGCCACATGGTGGCGAAGCACAGCCAGCCGAGCGTCGACAGCCCGAGGAAACTGCTGCTGGTCAGCGCGGCAAGGGAGGGCCAGAACTTGAGCAGGACCAGCATCAGGGCGTTCGCCGCCAGATAGGTTTGAATACCGTACCAGGCGAAGGCGATTAGCCCGCGGATCACCGCGGGGATATTGGCGCCGAAGACACCGAACGCCTGACGACAGATCACCGCGTAAGGCACCCCGGCCATCTGGCTGGGCTTCGCCACCAGGTTAGCGCACAGCTGCACAATACAGATGCCCACCAGCAGGCAGAGCAGAACCTGCCAGCTGGCCAGGCCAAGCGTAAAAAAGCTTGCCGCCACCACGTAGCCGCCCATGCTGTGCACGTCCGACATCCAGAACGAAAAAATATTGTACCAGCTCCAGTTCTGGTCGCGGGTGGGCGCCAGATCGTCATTACATAGCCGCGGACTGTAGCCGGCGGCCGCCTCGTGAGTCTTCGTCTGCTGCGTGTGGGATGAATGTGGCATGAAACCTGCTCCTCTGAATGAAAACCCTTTTGATATGGATTGCTGAGGCTATTGCAGGATCCAGGCCAGAATGATGAATCTTGTATACAAAAAATAAATTTTATGTATACGATCTGCTATCAATAAGTGAAACCGGAGTGGGTTAATGAATAATGAACATCGTCTCCAGGCCGCGCCAGCGCTGCAGGATAAGGACGAAAGCATTTACCAGGCGCTGATGACGGCTATCGTCGAACATCAGCTGCCGCCGGGCAGCAAACTGCCGGAAGAGGCGCTGGCGGAAGTGTTCGCCGTGAGCCGCACCGGCATCAGAAAGGTGCTGCAACGACTCGCCGCTGTGCAACTGGTCACGTTAACGCCCAAACGTGGTGCACACGTCACCAGCCCGAGCGTGGAAGAGTCCCAGGCGATCTTTCGCACCCGGGCGCTGCTTGAGGTCGCGAATCTGCCCGATGTGATCGCGCGCTGTCAGCCGCCGCATCTGGCGGCGCTGGAGAACATTATTCAGCGTGAACAGCAGGCCCATGAGGCGCACGACGGCCCGGCGGCCATCCGCCACTCCGCTGACTTTCATATTCAGCTGCAGGCTATCTCCGGCAACCCGGTGCTCACCGAGATGGTGACCCGCCTCAGCCAGCGCTCCTCGTTAGTGATTGCCGCCTGGGGCGCACCCTGGCGCCAGGGCTGCCGCTGCGACGATCACCAGCAGCTGGTCGGTTTGCTGCGGGATAAAGCCCTGCAGCCGCTCAGCGAGGCGCTGATGCACCATTTTGATCATATTGTCGCCAGCCTGTGCTTCGAGCGCGATGGCGTCAGCCTGCCCGATTTTTCCCGGCTGTTCGCCGGCCACAAGGAGTCGTGATGTCTTCTGTTTGTATACAAGTGATCAACCCCAACACCAGCCTGGCGATGACCGAAACGATAGGCGCCGCCGCGCGCGCGGTCGCCGCGCCGGGCACCGAGATCCTTGCGGTCTGTCCCCGCGCCGGCGTGCCGTCAATTGAGGGCCATTTTGACGAAGCCATCGCGGCGGTCGGCGTGCTGGAGCAGATCAAGGCCGGACGCGAGCAGGGGGTGGATGGACATGTGATCGCCTGCTTCGGCGACCCGGGGCTGCTGGCGGCGCGCGAACTGGCCCAGGGGCCGGTGATCGGCATTGCGGAAGCGGCGATGCATATGGCGACGATGGTCGCCACCCGTTTCTCCATTGTGACCACGCTGCCGCGCACGCTGATCATCGCCCGCCATTTGCTGCACCAGTACGGATTTCATCAACACTGCGCGGCGCTGCACGCCATTGATTTGCCGGTGCTGGCGCTGGAAGACGGCAGCGGCCTGGCGCAGGAGAAAGTGCGCGAGCGCTGCATTCGCGCGCTGAAAGAGGATGGCTGCGGGGCGATAGTCCTTGGCTGCGGCGGGATGGCGACCCTGGCGCAGGAGCTGACCCGCGAGCTGCGGGTGCCGGTGATCGATGGCGTCAGCGCGGCGGTGAAGATGGTGGAGTCGCTGGTCGCGCTGGGCCTGGCGACCAGCAAGCACGGGGACTTAGCGTTCCCGGAGAAAAAAGCGTTAAGCGGACAGTTTCAGTCGTTAAATCCATTTTAAAAGGGGCAGGAGATGGTTGAGAACCAGGAACACTATCCTCGCGATCTGCGAGGTTATGCAGGGCAGCCGCCGCACGCGCGCTGGCCGGGCGCGGCGCGGATCGCGGTGCAGTTCGTCCTTAACTATGAGGAAGGTGCTGAGAACCACGTCCTGCATGGCGACGCGGGTTCGGAACAGTTCCTGTCCGATATCATCGGCGCCGCCAGCTATCCGGCGCGCCATATGTCGATGGATTCACTCTATGAGTACGGCAGCCGGGCCGGGTTCTGGCGCATCCATCGCGAATTCAGCCAGCGAGGGCTGCCGCTGACGGTTTTCGGCGTGGCGATGGCGCTGGCGCGTCATCCGGAGATTGTGGCGGCGATCAAGGCGGCGGATTACGATGTGGTCAGCCACGGCTGGCGCTGGATCCACTATCAGCACATGGATATCGCCGAGGAGCGCGAGCATCTGCACAAAGCGGTGCAGGTGCTGACCGACCTGTTCGGCAAGCCGCCCACCGGCTGGTATACCGGCCGCGACAGTCCCAACACCCGCCAGCTGGTGGTGGAGCACGGCGGCTTTGACTATGACAGTGATTATTACGGTGATGATTTACCCTTCTGGAGCGAAGTGGCCTGCAGCGGCGGCAGCCGCCGACCGCACCTGATCGTGCCTTATACCCTCGACGCCAACGACATGCGCTTTGCCACCGCCCAGGGGTTCAACACCGCGGAGCAGTTTTATACCTATCTGAAAGACAGCTTTGACGTACTGTACGCCGAGGGAGAAACCGCGCCGAAGATGATGTCCGTGGGGATGCACTGCCGGCTGCTTGGGCGTCCGGGGCGTTTCCGCGCGCTGCAGCGATTCCTCGACTATATCCAGCAGCACGACAAGGTGTGGGTCTGCACCCGGCAGCAGATCGCCGACCACTGGCGCGAGGTTCATCCGTATCGCGGGTAGCTTGCTGCCACTCACCAGGCCCTCTCCCCAGGGAGAGGGCATCGCCCGAACGCGGCTGTTGAACCGGTTCACCAGGATGTATTTTGATTATTGAATAAGCATGGCGAGGAGTACCAGGCACAACAGCAGCACATAGATGCGTGCATACCATACATCTGGTACTGCAGGGATAGCCCGGCGGCTAAACATTATCCCGGCCCAGCCGGTCAGGACGAGCAGGCCCAAAATTTTCAGGCTGATAAACCCAAGAAATCCGTTCAGCGGAATGCTGTGCCAGCCAATGACGGCATAGGTCACAGCCCCGCATAGCGCCACGGGCAAAGAAAGCGGGTTGGATGCGCTAACGCACTCCTGCATCGCATACCCGTGTCGCCGTAGCAGGGGCACCGTCATGACGCTGCCACCCACGCCCAGCAATGCGGCAATCATGCCGATAACCATACCGCCGCCAGTGACCACTGGCAGGGACAGCCGACGCCGAGCGCTGCCCGTGAAAAATCCCTTGCGCAACAAACAATCGCTGATGGTTGCCAGCATATAGAGAATAAACAGCGCGCGAACGATATTCTCGCTAAATATCCCCGCCAGACAGGAGCCTGCTACTGCCCCAATGGCAATAAACCATATCAACGGAAACAGCGTCTGTGCGGCAAGCTTGCCCGCCCGCCAGTTACGATAGCTGATCCAGCCGGCGTTAAATATCATCACCGCCGTTGAGGTAGCCACCGCGACGTGCATAGCGTTTTCCGTGAGTTCCGGCTGGCGGAGCATCAGTTGATAGACAAAGGGCACCACCACAAAGCCGCCCCCGAAGCCGAACAGCACCGTGGTAATACCGGTAGTAAAGCCTGCCATTGCAATAATAACGATATCATTCAACAGAATATCCCCGCCCTGAAAATGAGCGAGCAGCTTATACCGGTCGCGTACAGCTTCCCATTTGCACAGCGCTCAATTACCTTTGTAAATCGGTCAAAGGGAGACAGGTGTGCGCAACGTAAAAATTGACGAGGTCGATCGGCTCGATCGCGAAGTGGTGGCGTTAGGCAATGACTATGCGCAAGGGTATATTCTGCCCCCGCACCAGCATCGTCGCGCACAGCTGCTGTACGGCGCGACCGGACTGATGTATGTCACTACGCAGGACGGAGAATGGGTGGTTCCTCCGCAACATGCTGTCTGGATCCCCCCTGAAACCGTGCACGCCGTCAGATTTGCGGGGGTGACCACGCGCAGCTTGTATATTGAGCCAGATTGTGTGGCCGCTTGCATTAAACACCGGCGTTGCGAAGTGATCAGCGTCTCGCCGCTGTTGCGCCAGCTACTGCTGGAGGCTGTAGATTTACCACCGTTGTACGACAGCCCACGCGATCGCATGCTGATACAGTTGATGTTGCTGGAACTGGCCGCCATGCCGGTCCGCGAATTTGACATTCCGTTGCCACAGCATCCGGCGCTGCTGGCGCTTTGTCAGGCTTTTTTGCTTAACCCCACTATCCATGATCCTGCGGCGCGCTGGGCCAGGGCGCTGTTTATGAGTCCCAGTACCTTTCGCCGCCATTTCCTGAAGCAGCTGGGCCTGTCATTTTCCGCCTGGCGACAGCGAGCCTGCGTGGTGAGCGCCCTGGCATGGTTGATAGCAGGGAAACCGGTGAACGAAGTGGCATTATCCCTCGGATACGACAATGCGTCCTCTTTCGCCACCATGTTCCGCCGCGTGACCGGGCAACCGCCGTCGTTTTATCACCCAGCCTGATGCTCAGGGGAAGGGGACTCCGGCAGCATGTGTCGGCAATGAATGTCGCATTCATGGCGTTGATATGCATTAACGCAGCCATAAGACAGACACCTGGCTTGCGTCTTCAGGTACCCCAACATTTAGTGGTGGCTACCTCGATGCGGTTTATCTATTCTGCCTGTAACCGTGAGAAGACCGGAATCTCTCTTTGTGAACCATCTAATCTTTGAAAAAGTCATCATCATCTTCATTCTCGTCCTGTGGGTATTCGATACATTCAGAACCAGGAAAAGAAAACGTTTTGATCCTGCCATTGAAGCGGCTAATGCCAGAGAACGTTATCAATGGCGTTATTTCAGATGGGGTTTTCGGATCATACAAGTGGTAGCGGGAGTGTATATCTTCGTACAGCTGATTCAGGTTTTACTGAGATAGAGGCCGCCGGCAGGGGCTACTGAACATAATCCGTGTCAGCGACACGTGTTCCTGTTTTTCGTTGAGAGCTGAGAACTTGCCAGCATATAAACGGGGTGTTTTTAGTTTGTAACATTTTAAACAACAGCATATGTGACTCTTCAATGATGCAAGTAATACTGGTTCGACACGCGGAAACAGAGTGGAATGTAAAAGGTATTATTCAGGGACACAGTGATAGCGCCTTGACGCTTCGTGGGGAGCGTCAAACAGCAGCCTTGCTGGCAGCGTTTGTAGCGAGTGATTACCGGGTAGAATGTGTTTACGCTTCTCCGCTTGGCCGGGCCTGGCAAATGGGACAGCGCCTGGCTGAGCGTTTTTATTGTTCAGTGATATCTGAACCAGCGCTGAAAGAACAGGCTTTTGGTCAGTTTGAAGGTATGACAACCATAGAGCTCCTGCAGAATAATCCAGACGCCGCAGAAGCGTTATTCAACCTTGATGCAGAGTATTGTCCGCCAGAGGGTGAGTCTCTCTCACATGCTTCGCAGCGAATTATGCATTTTTTAACCAATCTGGAAAAAAAACGTCATCATCGAACAATATGTATTGTGTCTCACGGACAGGTCATTCAGGGTGTGCTTGCGATGCTAAAAAGTGGTGCTGTGGATGATTTTCACCGGTATGCACAACCCAACGCGAGTTACTCCGTGTTCGAACTGATTAATGGAAGATGTACCGCCCTAAAATGGGGGATCGCGACGCATTTACGTCACCTGGATTAAACAGTCCGACTTACCCCAGATTCCTGCTGTTCATGTTTGCTGTTCTTCCTCAGTTTGTCGTTCCCGTTGCGGGTCCTGTCTGGTTGCAATTGCTTGTTCTGGGGAGTATTCAAAAGCGGGCTGGAATGGTTTCCCTGGGTTCAGTCGCATTGGCATCAAGGACGTTTGGAAACGGCTCTTAACACCCGGGCGATATCAAATGGCAGGAACGGTGTACAGGCGTTGTCATCTGCATGATGTTTAGCGGGCCGGCATAGTATCGACATCAGCCCGTTAAGGTATACACAACCTGTAAACCCGCTGTCCGCTTTTCGCTCCGACTGGCTCTTAACCTCAGTTGGTTCATCCGCTCTGTGCCAGGAGCGGACGTTGCATAACATCAGTTATACCCAGGGTATCAGGCACACTCTATTACCGGAATGGATTCAATCTTGCGTAAAGTTCATTCATTATGCGTAATTGATTCTGATCTGCTCTTCCCGCCTGAGTACGAGCCCGGCGCCTGTATATGCCGCCAGAGATTCTCTGATATATAACCTCACATCGCACTCCTGATTAATAAACGTCAGTGATTATAAAAATGTCTGCCTGCCCCATAGGCAGGGGCAGGTTCTGCATTCTATTCCCGCGCGGAAATCGTCCTGCGGGAAGTAACCCGGAATGCCTGCCTGATGTCCCAGACGCTTTCCTCACGTCCCACGGCCAGGGCAAACAGTACTCCCCCCACGATTGAGAACAGACCCAGTACGCTCCATGCGAGCGTCATGTCAGTACCGCCCCCCAGGTGCTTCAGGTAGCCGGCAACAAGCGGTCCGCCAAACTGACCAATAAAGTTGCTGCATGCACCTACAAATGCCACCGCAGGGACCGCTTTCTTTGTCGGGAGGATTTCCGTCAACCGGACGTAAACCAACGGCACAAGCATCTTCATTGTCAGGCCGACAAACATGAACAGGGCTATCTGCACCCAGTAGTAAGACAGCGGAACAAAAGCCGCGGCTGACAACGCGATACCGCACAACACGGTGGGAATAGCGGCATGCAGCCGCCGTTCCTGGTTGTATTTATCTGACCGCCGGGTGATATACCAGATGCCCACCATGGTCATCAGGAAAGGCATTCCGCTGATTAGACCGACTATGAATTCACTGAGCGTTCCATACCCCTTAAGTGCCGTCGGCAGCCAGAGCGTAAAGCCGTATGCCAGCATGCTGTGCAGGGAATAGCCGATTAACATCAGCCAGAGTGCCGGTATTTTGATAATGGTCCACCAGGGGTCAGATTTCTCCTTCACATAGTTTGACTGCTCAGCCGCAAGGTCTTTCTGGATATGATCCCGGTCCTCGGCGCTGAGCCAGCTCGCAGCCTGAATACTTTTAGGTACCAGATAAAACCAGATGATGCAGAACAGCCACGCGGGTGCCCCCTCAATGACCATCATCATGCGCCAGTCATGATGTGCCAGGATCCAGCCCGATATTGGACCGGCCAGAAACGCACCGGCCCCCAGGCTGAGGTTCCAGATACCAAATGCGCGTCCCCTTTCTGGCTTCATAAACCATTGTGCCAGAAACATCGCCGTTGCTGCCTGAATCGGCCCTTCAGCAAGTCCCAAGAAGAAACGGATGGCAACCAGTTCACCAAAGTTACGCGTCAGACCCGTGAGCATGGCGCAGGCACCAAAAAGAAACAGGCTGACGCCAATTATTCTTCGCGATCCAAAGCGAAGCGCCAGCCAGCCAGCGGTAAACTGCGTCGCCACGTAGCCCCATGCAAATGCACCGCCAAGCCAGCCAGCTTCTACCGGGCTGAGCCCCATCTCGGCCGTAATATGGGGCAGCGCCATGCCTATATTCACCCGGTCGAAGAAAGAAATGGTATACATGATAAACACTGCAGGGAGTATTATTGTCCAGCGTTTTTTCCCGATAAGCGCATTACCTTTAAGAGCATTATCACTCATGATAACTTCCTCATTTAGAGCAGATGTAGGGGAGGAAATGCTGATTTCAGGTCCTTTTAAATATCAGTCAGATAAAATATTTTTATTATTTTGAAGCAGCAACGACGTAATTAGTCAGGCGACCAACTGACTCAATTTCGACTTCAATAACATCGCCGTCATTAAGAAATACCTGCGGATTACGTGAACGACCAACACCGCCTGGTGAGCCCGTCAAAATAACATCACCCGGGGATAGCTGTGTAAAGGTACTCATATAACTGATAATTTTGCTTATTGGATGAACCATATTAGCTGTACTGTCCTGCTGAACAATTTCACCATTAAGCCAGGTTTTTAGCTGAAGCTTTTGCGGATCGGGGACCTCATCACACGTAACCAGCCAGGGACCGAACCCACCTGTTTTGCTCCAATTTTTGCCGGCAGTGAACCAGGTATGCTGCCAGTCACGCACGGAGCCATCCATATAGCAGGAATAGCCCGCTATGTATTCTGCAGCGTCCTGCTCAGCGATGTTTATGCCGGATTTTCCGATTATGATTACAAGCTCACCCTCATAATCGAGCTGATCGCTCAGCGCAGGCTTCACGATGTTGCCCAGATGAGCGGTCTGAGAATCTGAGAACCGGATGAATATGGTAGGCGCATCCGAAGTAATACTAAACTCAGTGCGTTTGGCCTGATAATTCATGCCGACGCAAAGTATTTTGCCCGGATTATCAATAACAGGAAGGAAGGTAATATCAGAAAGCTGATAATCCGGCTCATAGCTGATATATCCGTCAGCTGCTGCGATCCCTTTTTCTCTGATAAAACTTTTCAAATCGGGAGTATCAATATCTGTCCGGCTTCTCAGGTCAATAACTCCCTCACCCTGTAAAATACCGTAACTTTTATATCCATCAGGCGTCAGATAACTTAAAAGCTTCATACATTTTTCCCGCTACGCCCTTCCGCATCGCAGAAGGGCGTTATTAAATTAAGCAAGACGAGATGTCAGCAGAGACTTATACAGCCAGCGCGCGCATTTCTTTGATAAGGTCTGATTTACCCTCAAAACCGATACCCGGCAGTTCCGGCATGATGATATGGCCATCTTCCACCTTCACCGAGTCAGGGAAACCGCCGTAAGGCTGGAACAGATCGGGATAGCTTTCATTGCCACCAAGGCCAAGGCCTGCGGCAATGTTCAGGGACATCTGGTGACCCCCATGAGGGACGCAGCGTGACGGTGACCAGCCAAATTGCTCAAGCACATCAAGCGTGCGCAGATATTCAACCAGACCATAAGAGAGTGCGCAGTCAAACTGCAGATAGTCTCGATCCGGGCGCATGCCGCCATAGCGCAGCAGATTTCGCGCATCCTGATGGGAGAAAAGGTTTTCACCCGTGGCCATTGAGCCGGGATAGAACTCTGACAGCGCGGCCTGCAGGGAGTAATCCAGTGGGTCACCGACCTCTTCGTACCAGAACAGCGGGTAGTCACGCAGCATTTTCGCATAGGCAATACCGGTTTCCAGATCGAAGCGGCCATTGGCGTCAACGGCGAGACGCGCTTCGCTGCCAATTTCCTCCAGGACGGCCTCAATACGGCGACGGTCCTCTTCCAGAGACGCTCCACCGATTTTCATCTTCACAACGTTATAGCCGCGATTAAGATAACCGCGCATCTCCTGACGCAGCGCGCTCAGATCTTTACCCGGGTAATAGTAACCGCCCGCCGCGTAGACAAAAACACGCGGGTTAGCCTCAACGCCCTTCATTTCTGCCAGCAGGCGGAACAGCGGCTTGTTAGCAATTTTTGCGGTTGCATCCCAGATGGCCATGTCCAGCGTACCTACCGCAACTGAACGTTCGCCGTGACCGCCCGGTTTTTCGTTGCTCATCATGACGTCCCAGATCTTATGCGGATCCAGATTGTCGCCTTTGGCATTCAGCAGGCTTTCTGGTTCGGCTTCGAGGATACGGTTGCGGAAGCGTTCACGGATCAGGCCGCCCTGACCGTAACGGCCGTTAGAGTTGAAGCCGTATCCCACTACGCGACGTCCGTCTACCTCAACGTCTGTCACAACGGCAACCAGGCTGGCCGTCATCTTGCTGAAATCGATGTAAGCATTACGGATAGGGGAAGCAATAGGCTTGGTAATTTCTACAACGTCAAGGATACGCATGTTCTCTCCGGCAGTTTCCAGTCAAATACGATCTAACTAAATTACCTACGCTATATTTTATGTCATGCCGTATATTTATCGGCATAATGCACTAACGTAGTGTTCAGGGACCTTGTTGTCCTGTCTGATACCATCCTAAGCAGTTAACAAATTTCGTTCTAATGCCAAAGAGGCAGGCTGTAATGCAAAATCGGCATCACTTGGAGTTAACTTGGCTTGAGGACTGTGTTGCGCTGGCACAGTCCCTGAATTTCTCCCGTGCGGCAGCTTCACGATATGTGACGCAGCCAGCATTCAGCCGGAGGATTGTCTCGCTGGAAGAGTGGCTTGGAACGCCGCTTTTTGAAAGAAATCGTCGGGGCGTCAGCCTGACGCGCGCCGGGGAAGTATTCGTTACGCAGATCCCTGAACTTATTCGCGCACTTTATACCTTGAGAAGTGAATCTATAGAGGCCGCAGGAGAAACCAGACCGGATGTTATTTTTTCCGCCACGCACTCTCTGTCATTTTCTTTTTTCCCGGCACTGATGCGTAATAACGAAAAAATCGCCCGCTTCGGTTCTTTTCGCCTGTTATCTGACACACTGAGTGCCTGTGAACGCATGATCGACAAAGGTGACGCGCAGTTTTTGCTTTGTTACTACCACCCTCATATGCGCATCAATCTTGAACAGTCGAAATACTTCAGTGTTCGGCTCGGGCGGGAAACATTATTGCCTTATTCCAGATGCGATCCGGCAACCCGCGAGCCAATGTGGTATGCATCGGGCGGCAAAAAGTTTCCTTTTCTGTCCTATTCGGCTGAATCCGGCCTTGGCCGGATCCTTTCCAACACCTCGCAGGTCAACCGTGCCAGACGCGGAATGGAAATCGCATTCACTGCCGATCTGGCTGCAACATTACTGGCCATGGTCAGGGCCGGTGACGGCATCGCATGGTTGCCGGAAACGCTGGCAGCGCCGGATGTTGATGCCGGTTCCATTGCCGTTGCGGCGAAGAAAGAGAGCGCGCTCTGGGTACCCATAGACATCAGGCTTTTCCGCCCAGCAGCAAAGATGTCCCGCGCTGTAGAAGAGTTGTGGGAAATTTTCGTAGAGGACCAGATCTGACAATCGGAAAATATTCACGCATTTCTTACTGCACCATCATAAGAAAAAAGTGAGAGAACATGAAGCCCATAAGACGTGGCATTGCATGCAGAGCTAGCACTATCCGATGGCCGCTTTTCGCTCATAGCGGACCTTCAACTCAGGTAGCTTGTCTGCTCTGTGCCAGGAGCGGAGACTAAAATCAAAACCGATGGCAAGCTTACCGAGCATGACATTATGCTTGCGCTGCTTTGTAACGTGCTTCCAGCTTATCCAAAAAGCCAAAAAGTACTTGATTCATTTCACTGTAATCGTGCGCCCGGAGCGCTTCAGGCGTGTCAACGAAACGATATTCTGCTGCACGGCTCAGGTCTTTCTCAGAATGAGCGATCAGCCGCTCTACAACGTCCAATGTGAGCTCCATGTGGCACTGGAAACCAAAGACGCGGTCTGAATAGGCAACGATCTGCCGCGGACAGCCTTCGCTGTAAGCAATAATTTTGGCCTCTGGCGTCAAACCCGGCATATCGTTATGCCAATGACCCACTGCCAGTGTTTTCCCAAAGTGAGAGAACATCTCATCCTTCCTCCCGTCTTCGGTCAATGTGATCGGGAATTTACCAATCTCTTTTTCCGGGCTATGAGAGAAGGGCGCGCCCAGCGCTTCACCGATTAGCTGTGAACCCAGGCAAATACCGATCACCGCCTTACCGGTTTTAACCGCGGAAGCAATCAGCGTCTGTTCCGCTTTAGCATTAAAGTGCGGGCACGCTTCAAGCGTTGTGTCCGGATCTTGCGGACCGCCCATAACGATAAGAAAATCGATGCCTTCGGCGTCAGCAGGTAGCCGATCGCCTGCATAGACGCGTGAGTAAGTTACATCATGACCCTGGTTTATTGCCCAGGTTGCATATGCGCCCGGGGCTTCAAAACTTTCATGTACGATAAAGTGTACACGCATGAGGTTAAGCTCCTGTAATATCTTTGATGATCAGAATGATAAGTCACGCACCCATTGCCTAAGGCTCTTCTACGGGTGGTTCCAGTTTCGATATGATAATGGCAGGGGCTAAATCTGAAATGCCAGGTAGTATAGATAAAGCGCCAAGACATGATGAGGCCACAGGCTGGTCCAGTACTGCGATAAGCTATCAGCGCGGCGAGGCAGATCCTCCCCATCATCATGTTGAGGGGCAGCTACTCTTCGCCACCAGAGGGGTTATGCTGGTGCAAACAGAGAGCGACCGGTGGGTGATCCCTCCTCAGCGGGCATTATGGCTACCGCCTCTGCATATCCATAGTTATCATCTGATTTCACAAACCGATCTGAGGGCGATCTATTTCAGCAGTAGCCTTATCGCAGAATGTACGAGCTTTACGAAGAGTCAGCAGGTGCATGTGATCACGGCTACGCCGTTAGTCAAAGAACTTATCGCTGGGCTGTTCAGTGAGGACTACGCCAGACCGAGTCAACGGAAGATAGCTTTGTTGCTTCTGGAAATTCTCAGCGAGGCTCCACCTTTAACGATGGCGCTTCCCATGCCGAATGATGAGCGATTATACAGCGCGGCCAGATCGCTACTGGTCACTCAGCGCTGGGAAGCATCGCTGAGCGAGCTGGCTTTTATGTCGGCCATGTCGGAACGGACCTTTTCCCGCTTGTTTATGAAGGATACAGGCTTTAGTTTTAGAACATGGAAGCAGAGAGCCAGAATTTGCGCTTCGTTGGATCTTCTTGCGAACGGCGTTCCAATCAAACAGGTCGCTTACCAGCTTGGTTTCTCATGCCCGGCGGCCTTTACCGCTGCTTTTCGCTGCATTTTGGGGGCAACGCCGCGCGATTATGTGCCTTAAACCGGGAAACCCTCAAAGCGGTCTTTGAGACTGTCATGGGCATATTACCAGACGCAGAAACCCTGCGAGGGTAGGCGTATCCCGCCTTTGCTGTTGAGAAAGGTAGTTTAATTTGCACCCGACACACTCTCATTGATTAAAGCACGGAGTGGAGATTACTGCGGTCCACAGTTCTGACAAACCGTGAAAGAGAAGGCCTGCGTCAAGAAAAAAGGTGTCGCGATACGTTATGAAATTACCTTATGACAGACCTTGCGGTGATTTACGGCACCGGGTGGATTCCGGACGCTGTGAACCGACTCATTGCTACGAAGCCTGATTCTGCTGTACCTCAGGCCATATGATAGCCTGCACAACAATCACATACCGCCCATTAGTGCGTCCAGGGGAGTACACCCGGGCCCTTGACGTCCCCTGTGTGCCAAAAGCGGAAGTAGGCTGAAGATAAATTAGCATTGCTGTTAGCCGTGGGTTCTGCAGATGGGTAGAAATTGATAACTTAGGATGCAAGTTCGTCCCGCTCTTTCTGCAGTTTTCATCGAGGGGATATTCTCCGGAATAATTGTGCCCATATACAAAGATAGTTCAGAATCGGAATGAGTTAATAATCGGTACAGCAGGCGTTGCGCTCGGGCTGACAATGATCGACCACGAAAAGCAGGAAGTATTACTTTGTCAGTAATACGATATCCTCTCAGAAAAGCGATGTTTCCTTTCTGGCATATTAGCAACCCGGCGCGAACGTCTTTTTCATAGATAATATATACTTCTCTCTCAGAAATATGGTCACACAACTCTTTGTCATCAACTGCTACCAAATTGTTTGCAGAAAGTTCGCGAACTGTCTGCCATGTATGCTTATAGGCATCGCCCAGAGCCTGACAACACCAGTCAAAATCTTCGTATGTCGCCACTTGCAAAGTAAGAGATTTATCATTGAATTCAGGGGGTTCAGAAAAAGAGGTGGCGTATATATACTGGTCGGGAATACCCTGTGGGAAGGACTGGCCGGGTACAAGAATGCGGACATACTGAGCTCTGAGTTGTGACCATTCCTTACTAATGAGTTCTAATGCAGTATGATTTAGGTCAGAATCCATACCTACAATATCAATAAAAGGTTTGTTAATATTTCCGCCCTGATAACGGGGGCCAGTAAGAAATTGCTTTCCATCAATTTTGAGTTTTCGTTGTAAAAAATATTCCTGACATAATCCAGTTTCTCTCCAGGGAAATCGCGCCGAGAAACTTCTGTCTGTACACCTCGATTCCTGCTCTGACAACCATTGTTTTAGCCATGAACGTAGGGTAAATTCAGGCACAGGTAGCCTGGCATATTGAGATAGCATGTAAGATAGCATAAAAAATATTTCGCCCTTGGATGTAAAAATGTTCTTTATAAACAAATCAGAATAGCTCTACTCTCATTTTATTACCAATTATAGCTGGCACGTCCGCTCCTTGCTCAATGCGGACCTTTAGCTCGATAGCTTGTCCGCTCCGCGCCAGAAGCGAACAGTGTTATCAGTGGCGATTGATAAAACGTCAGCCCGTAAACCTTGTCTCACAGCACCTCAACCACTTCAAATTCTTCTGCGATCAACTCCATATCCTCAGAAAAATGACCTTCGGAGCTGAAAAATCTCTGATGCTCTTTCTTCCAGTATTCAAGGCTTAAATCGCCTTCACCTTCTTTGCGGGCGAATGCTTCAGTCACATCACAAAAACGAACCAGCTGCATCGAAATCAGTCTGATCACGCAAACTGGAACATTCTGGCCATCAAGAATAATGTTATAACTCCCTATCCTCGGGGCAGCTTTTTCCTGCTGGTAAGAGGCAAAAGATCCGCAAGAGGCCGTTTTTATCCCTTTTTTGATCAGGTCAGCAAGCTCGTTAGCCAGCTCCGGACTGTCACCCATTTGCCAGGCATCTGCGCCGGGATACTTCTTTTTTATTTCCTCAACCTCAACCATGAAAATCCCTTCGTTATCGTCAATGAAAAGAAATGGCATACCTTTTTAACATGAGCGGTCCCAACATTATCAGCGATATCTTTCTTTAGATAGTGTGGTCCGTTTTTCGCTCAAAACGGACCTTAAGGGCATTGAACGCGTTTGCTCTGCGCCAGAAACGGCAGTTAACTTCAAGACGAACCATAAAGTCGCCTGTCTTATTCAGACTGCCAGTAAAGCGGTGAACCGAACGCGTCGATGTAGTAATCGATAATCGCCCGCACGTTCAGCGGAGGGTGGCGGGCATTCGGATAGATTGCCGCGATATGCTGTGGCTCCGTTTTTATGGACCTATCCAGCTCCGGCAGCAGTTCGATAAGTTCGCCGCTCTTTAGCCGGTCTCCAATCAGCCAGTCAGGAAACAGCACAATCCCCATCCCTCCGAGTGCGGCAATCAGCAGGGTTTCAGCATTATTCGATGACATCAGGGGTGAGACAGGGTAGTGCACCCATTCCTCACCGTGCCGGCGCAGCAGCCATTGGTTTGGTCCTGACGAACCGCGGTAGACCAGGCATTTATGCCGGGCGAGCTCTTCGGGCGATCCCAGCATGCCGTGCCGGCGGATATAATCCGGTGACGCGGCAAGATGATAGCACTGCTGGCCAAACACGCGCGCATGAAATGCGGAATCCGTCAGTACGCCAATCCGGAAAATCACGTCAGCCGGCTCACGGTGCGGATCGATGTAATCATCAGTCAGCGTAAGCTCAATGCTGAGCTTCGGATATCGCTCCGTCAGGCCCGGTAACGCGGGTGCGACATGGCGCTGTCCAAAGAATACGGGTGCGTTTATGCGGACCATTCCGGAAGGCTCAAGCGTTCTCTCGTTGAGTTCCCGCCGCGCCTCCTCCATGCTGCCAGTCATCGCTCGCGCATAGCGGATAAAAAGATGGCCGCTTTCCGTCGGGATTATCGCCCGGGTATTGCGGTAAAAAAGCTGCTGGCCGAGCACATCCTCCATCTGATGGATGACCCGCGATACCTGAGAGGCCGATATCCCTTCCCGCCGGGCCACCACAGAGAAATTCTGCGTCTCATAGACGTCTATAAAAATCAGCAGAGCGCGAATACTGATGTTCCCAAGCTCATTCATTAATGCATATCCTGCACAGGTGTTTATCTCATTATGGCATTTTTCTCATCCATATTAAGCCGTAATCTCCTCCGCCTGGACTACTGGAGATGATTGCTATGCAGCTAATATTGATTTTTATCGTCATTGCCGGGGGCATGGGACTGTCCATAGAGGCAGGATTGCTCGGACCATTGGGTGGGGAGGTCGGTGACCTCTGGGCGACCTTCAGCATATTCGGCGTGGGCGCGGCGCTGACCTTTCTGCTGATGCTTTTTTTCAGCCCGCGCAACAGCCCGTCGTTATTTGCGCAACCAGCGTGGCAGCTGCTTGGCGGCGTGCTTGGCCCGATTTACGTCATCATTCTGACCGTGGTAACGCCGGCAATCGGCATTGCCATGACGATGATCGGCATCCTGGCAGGCCAGGTGTTCAAGAGCCTGATTATTGATCACTTCGGCCTGCTCGGTACGTCGCGCCGAAAAATTGACAGTAAACGTATCATTGCGCTGATTTTCATCATTGCAGCGCTGGTTATGGTTGCACAGGGGTAAAGTAACATTATGACTATTATCATGATTCTGCTCGCCGTCGCCGGTGGCGCCATGCTGAGTATCCAGGCGGCTATCAATGGCCAGCTGGGCAGCAAGGTCGGCGTATTTAAAAGCGCGTTCCTGACATTTTCTGTCGGCGCCCTGGTGACGGGGCTGCTGATCTTTTTCTTCGAACCCAAACACACCCTGACGCTGATGGACGTGCCTAAATGGCAACTGCTGGGCGCAATGTTTGGTGTGCCTTATATCGTTATTATGGTACTGGCCGTCCAGCGTATTGGCGCGGCAGTGGCTACGGTCGCTGTCATTTTTGGTCAGTTGACCATGAGCATGCTGATCGATAACTTCGGCTGGCTTGGCAATGCGTCGATTCCATTCTCGATGAGCCGAATCGGCGCCATTGTCTGCCTGGGTATCGCGCTGTTCTTCATTTACTCCAGCAGCAGGGCAAAAGCTGCCACGGCGAAAATCCCCCGCCAGCCATCGCCGGGGGGGAGCTGACGCTTATTCCCAGCGTTTCAGCAGCAGACTGGCATTAACCCCGCCGAAGCCAAAACCGTTCGACAGCGCATAGCGCATCTTCTGCGGGCGGGCCTGCAGCGCCACCAGGTTCATGCCTGCCGCCTCTTCATCGGGGTGATGCAGGTTCAGCGTCGGCGGCACCACCTGATCACGCAGCGCCTGAATGGTGAAGATGGCCTCAATCCCGCCGGCCGCGCCTAACAGATGGCCGGTGGCGGATTTCGTCGAGGTAATGGCGACCGGATGCGCGCCAAACAGCGTTTTAATCGCCGCCAGTTCACCTTTATCACCGACCTGCGTCGAGGTGGCGTGGGCGTTGATATGGTCAATCTCGTCGACGGTCACCCCGGCCTGGCGAATAGCGGTCTCCATGGCCCGACGCGCGCCGTTCCCGTCTTCCGGGCCTGCGGTCAGGTGATAAGCATCTGCGCTGGTGCCGTAGCCCACCAGCTCGGCCAGCGGCGTGGCGCCGCGCGCCAGCGCGTGCTCCAGCGACTCGATCACGATAAGCCCGGCGCCTTCTCCCATCACAAATCCATCGCGGTCGCGGTCAAAGGGGCGGGAAGCGGCTTCCGGCTGGTCGCTGGAGGCGCTGGAGAGCGCCCTTGCCGCGGCGAACCCGGCAAGGCTAACGCGATGTATTGCCGCTTCCGCGCCGCCGCAGAGGGCGATATCCGCCTCGCCGCTGCGGATCATCCGCGCCGCATCGCCAATGGCCTGGGCGCCCGCCGCGCAGGCGGTGACCGGCGCGCCGATGGGGCCCCGGAAACCGTGGGCGATAGACACATGCCCGGCGGCCAGGTTGGCCAGAAAAGAGGGGATAGTGAACGGCGAGAGGCGACGCGGCCCGCGTTCATCGGTGGTATGTACCGCATTGGCGATCTCGCTGAAGCCGCCGATCCCGGTGGCGATCACCGTGGCGGTACGTTCCTGTTCGGCCGCAGATGCTGGCGACCAGCCGGCCTGGGTCAGCGCTTCACGGGCGGCGACCAGCGCAAACTCGATAAAGCGATCCATCTTTTTGCGCTCTTTCGCCGGGATGGTCGCCAGCGGGTCGAAGCCGTGCAGCGGATCGCTGTCAATGGACGGCACCTGGCCGGCCACTTTGCAGGGAATATCCGCGACCAGCTGCTCGCTGAGTCTGGTGATCCCTGACTTTCCTGCCAGCAGCGACTGCCAGACGTGCTGTACGCCGCAGCCCAGCGGGCTGACAATCCCCATCCCGGTGACGACAATGCGTTTAACGGAAACGCCCATAGTTTACTCTCCTGTAGTATCAGTGTGCCGGCGGCTTTTTCATCAAGGGAACCAGCAGCGCGGCAAGCAAAAAACCCATCATGATGAGGTAGAAAGCATCGGAAAAGGCCTGGGTTCGCGCCTCCCGCAGCGCCAGCGCGGAAAGATTTTTCAGCGCCGCCGTCTGCGCGGCATCCGGCGAGATCCCCTGGACGGTGAAGTTTGCCGCGCTGCGCTGAACAAAATCGCTCATCGCCAGGTTGGCGTTATTCAGATGGTCCGCCAGGCGGCTGTAGTGCAAATTGGTTCTGTCGTTAAGCACCGTGCCGCACAGGGCGATGCCGATAGCGCCCCCGAGGTTGCGCATCAGATTAAACAGCCCGGAGGCCAGCTTCAGGCGCGCGGGCGGCAGGCTGCCTAGCGTCAGGGTCACCGTTGGCGCGACGGCAAACTGCTGCGCCAGTCCGCGAAACGCCTGAGGGAGCAGCAACTGGTCCGCCCCCCAGTCATGGGTTATCGGGACGAAGCTGTACATCGACACCGCAAAGCCGATCAGCCCGGCCATCAGCAGCCAGCGCAGGTCAACGCGGTTGGCCAGCCACGAATAAAACGGAATAGACATGACCTGGAACAAGCCGGTGGAAAATACCGCCAGGCCGATCTCCAGCGCGCTGAAACCGCGCACGCTACCGAGATACAGCGGAGTTAAATAGATGGTGGCGAAGATGCCGACGCCTGCCATAAACGAGAAATAGCAGCCGAGGCTGAAAGTTCGGTCCTGCAGGGCCCGCAGATCCATCACCGGCTGCGGATGGCGGAGGGTGCGGATAACAAAAGCCACGCCGCAGAGCAGGGCGACCCAGGCGGTGGTCGTCAGGGGCGCGTCATCAAACCAGCCCCAGCGAGGACCTTCTTCGAGGGTATATTCCAGGCAGCCGAGGGACACGGCCAGCAGCAGAATACTGAGATAGTCGGCGCCGCGCAGCAGAGTGGGGTCGGCGCTGTCTACTTTCACCAGCAGCGGCACTGCCACCGCGATGTAAATCCCCGGAACAACGTTGATAAAGAACAGCCAGTGCCAGTTGTAGTTTTCGGTGATCCAGCCGCCCACCGTCGGGCCCAGCGTCGGGGCGAGGGAGGCCAGGCCGCCGATTGTCGCCGCGGCAATGACCCGCTGTTTGCCCTGAAAAAAGGCGAAAGCGGTGGTGAACACCAGGGGTATCATCGACCCGCCCGCCAGCCCCTGCAGGGCGCGGAAGGCGATCATACTCTGGATGTTCCACGCCCAGCCGCACAGCAGGCTCATCAGCGTGAAGCCCGCCGCGGAGGCGGCGAACAGCCTGCGGGTCGACATGACCCGGGCCAGCCAGCCGGAAAGCGGGATAATAATGATCTCGGCGATCAGGTAGCTGGTTTGTACCCAGACGGTCTCATCGTCGCCTGCCGACAGGCCGCCGCCGATATCCCGCAGCGAGGCGGAGACGATCTGGATGTCGATAAGAGCGATAAACATCCCCACGCACATGCTGGCGAAGGCAAAGATTTTCTTCGCCGTCGGCATCGACAGACCCTGCGGGGCGGACAGCGCCTGAGCGGTGCTCATCGAGGGCTCTTTTCATTCACGGTAACGATCACCGACAGTCCCGGGCGCAGGACGTCAAGCTTTGCCCCGTCACCTTCCAGCGCAATGCGAACCGGCACCCGCTGCACGATTTTAGTGAAATTCCCGGTCGCGTTCTCCGCCGGCAGAATGCTGAAGCGTGAGCCGGTCGCCGGCGCCAGGCTGGCGACATGGCCCTTAAAGGTATGGTTCGGCAGCACATCGGCGACGATGGTCACCGCCTGGCCGGCGCGCATATGCGCCAGCTGGTTTTCCTTGAAGTTGGCGTCAATCCACAGGCCGTGCGCGGGCACCAGGGAGAGCAGCTGCGTGCCGCTGCTGACGAAGGAGCCGGACCACGCGCGGCGGTTGCCAATCACCCCATCGAACGGCGCGCGAATGTCGGTATAGCTGAGGTTCAGCCTGGCCATCTCGAGGTTAGCCTGGGCCTGCGCCAGGGCAGCCAGGGTTTGCTGCTGGCGAGCATCCAGCACCGCCAGCTGACGTTCGGCCACGGTTTTATCCGCTTTGGCTTTCTCCTGCTCGGCATGCGCCCGGCGATAATCGGCGGAGGCGTTATCGCGGATCTGTGCGGAAATCGCGCTCGACGCGGCCAGGGCGTTATAGCGTCGGTTGTCGTTAGCCAGTTTTTCGGTTGCCGCCGTGGCGGCCAGTAACGAGGCCGTAGAGCCGGCAATGGTCGCCTGCTGTAGCTGGCGGGTAGCCTGGATATCGGCCAGCGCGGCCTGCTGCGCCGCCACTTCTCCGGCGGCTTTCGCAAGGGCGGCGCGGTAATCGCGGTCGTCAATGCGGATCAACAGGTCACCTTTTTTCACCGCCATATTGTCCTGCACCGCCAGCTGCTGGATATAGCCGGAGACTTTGCTGGAGATGGCGCTAATGTCGCCGCCGACATAGGCGTCATCGGTGGTCTGCAGAAAACGTCCGGTTTGCCACCAGTACGCGCCGTAGCTCGCTGCCGCCAGAACGGCGGAGAGGGCCGCCAGGACGAGGACGCTTTTCTTACAGGCCAGCTTCATGGTTGGCATCTCTGTAGGGTTCAGGCTGGAATTTTTGCCCGCTATCGCCTTCGCGTTTGCGCAGCAGATATTCATGACGATATTGCATCAGCGGCGAGGCTGCGGGGCCCGGCACCATGGCGTATTTACCCGGGATGATCTCTTCCCCGGTCGCTTTATCCACCATGACTGGCTCCACCCGGCGCTGGGTGGCGGTTTCCACCAGCTGCATCTGACGGCCTTCGGGGGCGAAGTGGCGGTTACCCCATTCCGCCAGCGCCAGCAATACCATGCGAAAATCGCGGCCGCGTTGCGTAAGGTGGTATTCGTAGCGCGGCGGGGTGCTGCTGTAGCACACCTTCTCCAGCAGGCCGTCGTCGACCAGCGCCTTCAGGCGGCGCGACAGAATATTGGGCGCGACGTTACTGCTCTTCTGGAACTCGTCAAAGCGGGTAAAGCCCGCGAACGCGTCGCGCAGGATCATGATGCTCCAGCTGTCGCCGATGCGGCCCAGGCTGCGGGCGATGGGGCAGGGAGCGTGGCAAAGCGGTTCATTTTTCATGGGCTGTCCAGTAACAAGGTGGCTTTTGCCAGCAAATTGACATAGTAACTATCAAAATGCAAGTGACTATTCATGGCAGCCAGGGGAGAAGCCGCTGCCGTTCCGCTACGTCGTTTCTCCCTTTGAACAGTCTCCGCCGCCTTATATCTGCCTGACCGTAATAAGAGATAACTATCGCTGATGGCAGATGAAACATTTTAATAATGATAAAAATCGATGTGCTGGGTAATGATCTTTATTGGGGGATACGATATAAGGTATGGCGACACTCAAATTAACATTCTCATAACTTTTTAAGGTTAAATAAATGAAGCAGGTGGGTATTGTTGGCTGGCGGGGCATGGTTGGCTCAGTATTGTTGCAGCGCATGATCGAAGAAAATGATTTCGACGATATTTCAGCGCATTTTTTTAGTACCTCCAGTGCGGGTGCCGCTGGTCCGGTTATTAAAGGTAAAAGCGACAAACTGAAAGATGCGAATTCCCTTAGCGCCCTCGCCGAAATGGATATTATTATAACCTGTCAGGGCGGGGATTATACCAAAGCCATCTATCCTGCGTTAATTAACTCTGGCTGGCAAGGGTACTGGATTGACGCCGCTTCGGCGCTGCGGATGGATGACAACGCCTGCATTATTCTCGACCCGGTCAACCGCGATAATATCGATCGCGCGGTGAAAGCGGGTATGAAACTGTTTGTCGGCGGCAACTGCTCCATCACACTGAGCCTGATGGGGCTGGCCGGGTTGATAAAAGCGGGTCTGATCGAATGGATGAGCGTAATGACCTATCAGTCTGCCTCCGGGGCGGGCGCCAAACAGGTGCGGGAATTCATCGCGCAAAGCGCGTATATCAGTCAGCACTTGTCTGCGGATGAACTGACGGTATCAGGTTCCGTGCTGCCTTTAGTCAATAAAGTGAGTGAGTTGATTAATAGCGCCGGCATGCCGGTGGAGAATTTTGGCGTCCCGCTGATGGGCAGCATCATTCCCTGGATCGACAGCGATTTAGGCGATGGAAACAGCCGCGAAGAATGGAAGGGCGAGGCGGAAACCAATAAAATTCTTGGCCTTGCGCCCGGCACCATTCCGGTCAATGGCTTATGTATTCGGGTCGGCGTAATCCGCTGCCACAGCGCTGCCATTACCCTTAAACTGAAACGTGAGGTCAGCGAAGCGGAATTTGCTGAGTTAGTCACCCATTCCCATCCGTGGGTAAACTATATCCCCAATAATAAGCAAGAGAGTGTCAGTAAATTGACCCCGGCTGCTATTAGCGGCTCGCTGCAGGTGGGTATTGGTCGCTACAAGAAAATGTCGCTAAATAATGAACCGATTTATTCAGTATTGACGGTGGGCGATCAGCTGTTATGGGGCGCGGCGGAACCTTTACGCCGCATGTTAAACATCCTGCTGGGCAAAATATAGTTACGGTCATCCGGGGAAAGCCCTCGCGCGCAGGCGGTTAAGACAAATGTTTAACGAAGCGTTTGCGGACTTCCTTATAGCCGTTAGTTTCATAAAATTGATGCGCTCTGGTTCTGTTTTCACTGCTTGAAAGCTCAATATGAGCGCATTGTTTATCGCGGGCGAGGCGCTCTGTGGCATGGAGAAGCTGGTGGCCTATCCCTGAACCCCGTGACGATTCCTCTATCACCAGTGCGGAAATTAATGCCCACAATCGGTTTTCATGTACCGGTAAGATAAAATTGATAACGACCACGCCACACATGGCGTTTTCTGCTTCAGCCACCAGCGTATGCATCATACTTTGGGGTTCAGTGATGCGTTGTTCTAAGATCGCCGTCTCCGTCTGATAGCCCAGCTGCAGAAATAGCGTTTTCAGCGCGTGGATATCTTTTGATTCAGCAGCCCTGATTAACACCATGACCATCGTCTCCTCACGTATTGATACCGGGCGGGTGCGGGCCGGTGGATAGCCACATTCCCCCGGCCCGCGTCAGTGTATGCCTCTCAGTCCATCAGACTGACCTGGGCGGCGACAATCCGCCAGCCGTAGGGAAAGCGCACCCACGTTTGCTGCTGACGCCCAAGGCGCGCGCTGCCTTCGCGGGTAAACTCGGTGCTGCATACCGCCATGTCCGCGCCAAAGGTGGTGATGGTGGTATGGCGCAGGTCGCGGGCCAGACCGGCGGCGGGGCGGGCGGCGCGAAAGGCGCGGATCGCCTCAATGCCATACAGATTTTCGCCGGCCCCCAGCCGCACGGTGCGCGGATCGTGCCAGAACAACGCGTCCAGCGCCTCGATGTTATTGCTGACCAGCGCCTCTTCATACTGATAAAACGCCGCCGTCACCTCGGCGAGGATCGCCGGGCGGTCTACATTGTCCAGATTGATCATGCTGCACTCTCCGCCACTCGGGCATCGGTAACGCCCATCGCTTCCAGCGCTCGCGCGGCGCGAAGACAGGCTTGTTCGTTAAACGGCGCGGCTATCAGCTGCAGGCCAATCGGCTTGCCGCTGGCGGTACGCAGGGGCACGGTCACCACCGGCAGCCCGAGGAAGGAGATCGGCTGGGTCAGCATACCCATGCTGGCGCGCACCGGCAGCGGCTGGCCGTTAATCACCATCTCCTCGGCGCCAATCGGCGTAGCGCTGCATGGGGTGGCCGGGGCGATCAGCACGTCGGCCTGACTGAACAGGGATTTCATCGCCTGACGGGCATGACGGCGGAAGCGCTGGGCCTGCAGATACCACGCCGAGGGGATCATCGCCCCGGCCAGCAGCCGCTCGCGGGAGTGGGGTTCAAAGCGCTCGGGCGACTGGCGAAGATCCGGCAGATATTGATTGCCGCCTTCGCTGGCGCTGATGATAAAAGCCGCCGAGCGTGCCAGGGCGGCATCCGCGAACTGCAGCTCGCTGTCGGCGCCCAGCGCGTGGGCGACCCGATCCACGGCCGCCCGGGCGTCGTCATCGCACCAGGTGGTGAAATAGCCCCCCAGCCGCGCGCAGCGCAGACCCTCCAGCTCCCGATCCAGCAGGTTGCCGGTGCGCTCGCTGGCTTTATCGGCCTGAAAGTCATCGGCCGGGTCGCGCCCCTGCAGGGCGTCATACACCGCGGCGAGGTCGGCCACCCGGCGGGCAAAGGGACCAATATGATCCAGACTGGCGACAAACGGATGGCTGCCGGAGCGGGAGAGGCGGCCGAAAGTGGGTTTCAGGCCAAAGATCCCGCACAGCGACGCGGGGACGCGGATCGAGCCGTTGGTGTCGCTGCCGAGGCTGAAATGGACCAGCCCGGCGGCCACCGCTGCGGCCGAACCGCCGGAGGATCCGCCGGCGATCCGCGACAGATCGTGCGGGTTGCGCGTCGCGCCATAGTGGCTGTTTTCGGTGGTGAAGCCATAGGCGTAGGCATCCATATTGAGCATCCCGCTGAGCAGGGCGCCGGCGCTGTGCAGCTGGCGCACCGCCCAGCTGTCGCTGGCGGCCGGCGGCCGGCCGCTCAGCAGCTCCGCCCCGGCGAGGGTGGTGTGCCCGGCGACATCAAACAGATTTTTCACCGCGTAGGGAATGCCCGCCAGCGGCGGCAAGGGGCGCTTTTCCCGGCGCAGGGCGTCGATGCTGTCGGCCTCCGCCAGCATGCGCTGGGCGGTGACCTCGGTCCAGGCGTTGATCTGCGGATTAACGCGGGCGATATCGTCCAGCGTCTGGCAGGCGATCTCCCGGGCGCTCAGTTCGCCATCGTGCAGCGCACGCTGGATCTCGGCGATGGTGAAATGGTGAAGTGTCATGCTTTATACACCCCCGCAATGTCGTCGCGCGGCCCGAGGGGATAGTCCATCAGCGGCTGCGCCATGGCGGCGATGCGGGAAAACTGGCGCTCCAGCTCCTCACGGCGCGGCGCCTCCAGCTCCAGGCGTAACAGGTGGGTCATCTGCGTCAGATACTCGCTCCAGTCAGGCTGTGTGGTCATGGTCTGCTCCTTAGTATCCGGCGGCGGCGCCGTTGCTGCGTGGATCGGTAGCCCCTTCAAGCAGGCCATTGGGATGGCGGACAATGGCCCCGGCGTGGCCCATCGCCTCGCTGAAATCGGCCAGCACTTCCACCTCGTGCCCCAGCTCGCGCAGACGCGCGATGCAGGCGTGGTCAAAGCGTCCCTCCAGCTTCAGTGAATCCGAGGACTGGCCCCAGGTGCGGCCCAGCAGCCAGCGTGGCCGGGAGATGCTCTCCTGCAGCGGCGCCCCCTGCAGGATATAGCGGGTAAACAGCGCGGCCTGGGTCTGTGGCTGACCGTCGCCGCCCATCGAGCCATAGACCATCACCCGGCCATCGTTCAGGCGCGCCGCGGCGGGGTTGAGGGTGTGGAACGGCTGTTTGCCAGGGGCCAGCGCCAGGAGATGCTGCGGATCGAGGCTGAAGGCCGCCCCGCGGTTTTGCCAGACGATCCCGGTGTCCGGGATCACCACGCCGCTGCCGAACTCGTGATAGATGCTCTGAATGAATGACACCGCCAGCCCGCTGTTATCCACGACGCCCATCCAGACGGTATCGCCCGGTCCTTTGCCGCCGCCCCAGGGAGAAGCGCTGGCGTCGTCGATGCTGTCGGCCAGCGGCTGCAGGGCTTCCGGGGTGAGCAACGCCTGAACATCCACATCCAGATGGCGCGGATCGGTGATATGCGCATCGCGCAGGGCAAACGCCCGCTTGGTGGCTTCGACGATACGGTGCACCGTTTGTGCCTCGTCGGCGTCGGCCATGTTCAGACGGTCGGTGATGCCGAGGATCGCCAGCGACACCAGCCCCTGTGTGGGCGGGGCGAGGTTCCACAGCGTGCCCTGCTGGTGCTGGAGCGTCAGCGGCGCCGGACGCCGGGCGCGGTGGGCCTGCAGGTCGCCGAGGGTGACGGGCATCCCCAGCGCGGCCATCCCCTGCGCGAGACGTTCGGCCAGCGGCCCGCGATAGAAACTGTCGAGACCGTCGCTGGCCAGCATGCGCAGCGTTCCGGCGAGGGCGGGCTGGCGAAAGCGGCTGCCGGTCCGGGGGGGCTCGCCCGCCATCAGCCAGGTTTCGCTGAAGCCTGGCTGATGGCGCAGCTCTTCCAGTTTGCTGGCGGTGGCGTGGGCCTGCGAGGCGGTGACCGGAATGCCGTCTTCGGCATAGCCGATCGCATCGGCCAGCAGGCGCGCCACCGGCAGCGCGCGGCCGGTTAAGTCCCGTGAAATCCGCAGCGCCTCGTCCCAGCCGCTGACGGTGCCGGCGACGGTCAGCGCGGCCTGCGGCCCCCGGTGGGGGATATGCCGCTGACCGGCATAGGCCGCGAGGGTCGCCAGCGACCCGGCCGCACCGCTGGCGTCAATGGCGATGGGGTCTCCCTCAGGCGGCACGATCAGCCAGAAACCATCCCCACCCAGGCCATTCATATGGGGATAGACGACGGCGATGGCCGCCGCGGCAGCCACCATCGCTTCAATGGCGCTGCCGCCCTCGCGCAGGATGGCCAGCGCGCTCTGGCTGGCGAGGTGGTGGGGAGCGACCGCCATGCCGTGGGTCGAAACGTTGCTACTGTGCATAAATTATCCTTTCTGAACGAATCACCCGCAGAACACTGCAAAAGCTGTTCCAGCTCTGAACGTTTCGTTTCATTGATAAAAACAATGACCGGAATTTTCCCGCTGGCACGCTATGTGTAAGGCATAGCAGATACAGTATGATGAGGGATGGACGATGAAACGAAAGTTACAGGGGCGCTATGCAACAACTCGATGAACGACTGAAAGGGCAATACGCCTCGCTGTCGCCGCAGGAACAGCGGGTGGCTGATTTCATCTTTGACCACTTTGATGACCTGATAAGCTACAACAGCGCCGAGCTGGCGCAGCTGAGCGGTGTATCGAAAGCCACCGTCAGCCGGCTGTTCAAGCGCCTGGGCTATGACAAATATAAGGACATGCGCGATGAACTGCGCACCCTGCGCCAGAGCGGGATGCCGTTGACTGACCAGCGCGACGCGGTGCAGGGTAACACGCTGCTGGCGCGTCATTATAAGCAGGAGATGGCGAACCTCACCCAATGGGTCAACGCCCTTGACGCGCGCCAGTTCGCCGAGGCGCTGACGGCGATGGTGGCCGCGCGCCGCATTGTGGTGATTGGTATGCGCAATGCCTATCCGGCGGCGCTGCACCTGCGCCAGCAGCTGCTGCAGGCCCGCGGTCAGGTGCTGGTGCTGCCCCAGCCTGGGCAGAGCCTCAGCGAAGAGCTGGTCGATCTGACCGCCGATGATCTGGTGGTGATGATGGCATTTCGCCGGCGGCCGCGGATCGTCCGCCCGCTCCTGCAGCAGCTGCAGCGCGACGGGGTGCCGGTTCTGTTAATGTGCGAGCCGCAGGCCCACAGTCTGTTCCCGCTCTCCCGCTGGCAGCTCTGCGCGCCGCTGGACAGCGTCTCGGCTTACGACAGCTATGCCTCGGTCAACAGCCTGATCAATCTGCTGGCCAATGCCTTTCTGCACGAAACGCTCGATAGCGGTCGTCCGCGCATCCACGATATCGCTACGCTTTACCAGCAACTGGACGAGCTGGAACAACGGTGATGGGGCGCCAGCGTGGTGCTGTGCATCAATATGGTGCATATTGTTCCGCGTTCTGGCGCCGTCGTTTTTTGTTCTTCGGCTCCTTACTGCCTGTCCTTTCTCACTTTTAGTTTAAATTCCTCGCCAACCCGCGCATCGACCGTATCTGGCACATTAGTTGCAAAAACAGATTCAAAGAATCTTTTGTTTCATGCTAACGTAACGGGTAAACATCATGAAGAAACTGTTGATCGCACTGGCCGGGGCCGCTTGTCTCCTTTCGTCTGTTTCTGCTGCGCAGGCTGACCAGCTCCAGGATATTGAAAAACGCGGCGTCATCCGCATTGCCGTGCCCCAGGATTTTCCGCCGTTCGGCTCGGTGGGGACTGACCTGCAGCCGCAGGGGTATGACATCGATATGGCGCGCTATCTGGCGAAGTCGATGAAGCTCAAGCTGCAGCTGGTCCCGGTGACCAGCGCCAACCGCGTGCCGTATCTGCAGACCGATAAGGTGGACCTGGTGATCTCCAGCCTCGGCAAAAACGCCGAGCGAGAGAAAGTGATCGACTTCAGCCGCGCCTACGCCCCGTTCTTCCTCGGGGTGTTTGGCCCGAAAGGGGCGGAGCTGAAGGACGCGGCCGCGCTGAGCGGTAAAAGCATCGGCGTGACCCGTGGGGCGGTGGAAGATATGGTGCTGACCAGCGTGGCGCCGCAGGCGGCGCAGATTAAGCGCTACGAGGACAATAACACCACGCTGTCGGCCTATCTGTCGGGCCAGGTGCAGTATGTCGCCACCGGTAACCTGGTGGTGGCGGCCATCTCCCGGCAGAACGCTGACAAAGCGCCGGTGCCGAGCTTTATGCTGAAGGACTCGCCGTGCTTTATCGGGCTGAAAAAGAACGAACCGGCGCTGAAGGCGAAAGTGGATACCCTGATCGAGCAAGGCATTAAGGACGGTACCCTCAACGGTTTGTCTGAGAAGTGGCTGAAAGCGCCGCTGCCTGCCAGCCTCGGCGCGTAAGGTCTGTGGATGACGGAGCAACTTCATTTTTCTGAGCTCTGGCCGCACTGGCCGGAGCTGCTGGCCGGTCTATGGGTGACGGTGCAGCTGACGGTGCTGGCGACGATCGGCGGACTGGCGATTGGGATCCTCGGGGCGGCGATCCGCAGCGGCCGCCCGGGCGTCCTCAGCCGGATCTGGGGCGGATATGTGGAAATCATCCGTAACACGCCGTTCGTGGTGCAGCTCTTTTTTATCGTTTTTGGTTTACCGAACCTGGGTCTGAAGATGACCGCCGGCGAAGCGGCGCTGCTGGCGATGGTGGTTAACCTCGGGGCTTACAGCACCGAGATCGTGCGCGCCGGCATCCAGGTGACGCCGAAAGGCCAGTGGGAGGCCGGACGCGTGCTCGGGCTCAGCCGGACGCAAACCTTCGTTCGCGTGGTGCTGCCCCCGGCGCTG
This sequence comes from Klebsiella sp. PCX, assembly GCF_021869705.1. Classification (NCBI taxonomy): domain Bacteria; kingdom Pseudomonadati; phylum Pseudomonadota; class Gammaproteobacteria; order Enterobacterales; family Enterobacteriaceae; genus Klebsiella; species Klebsiella sp. PCX. The sequence goes on along the minus strand of NZ_CP091527.1, from coordinate 2,598,761 downwards.
CAGCGGATTTATCCGGCGCTGGTTAGCCAGTGCATCATCGTGATGCTCGGCTCGTCGGTGGTGTCGCAGGTCTCCTATGAGGAGCTGACCTTCGCCGCCAACCTGATCCAGTCGCGGACGTTTTTGAGCTTTGAGGTCTATCTGGTGACCACCGGGATCTACTTAGCGTTATCGATAGCGATGCGCCAGCTGCTGATGGCGGCGGGGCGTAAATGGCTGGGGGTGCAGGCATGATGACCACCTTTACCGACTGGGACATTATCCGCAACCTGCTGCTGGCCGGTCGCTGGACGGTGCTGCTGTCGCTGGTCGCGTTCACCGGCGGGGCGCTGGTGACCTTACCTCTGCTGCTGCTGCGCCTGACCGGCGGACGGCAGGTGAAACGGCTGATCCGCGGCTACGTCGAACTGTTTCAGGGGACGCCGCTGCTGATGCAGCTGTTTCTGGCATTTTTCGGCGTAGCGCTGTTCGGCATCGACGTCTCGGCATGGACCGCGGCGTCGGTGGCTCTGACGCTTTATACCAGCGCCTTTCTGCTGGATATCTGGTTCGGCAGCATTCGCGCGCTGCCGAAAGGCCAGTGGGAAGCCTCGCGCTGTCTCGGGCTGAGCTTCGGCCAGACCCTGTACCGGGTGGTGGCGCCGCAGGCGCTGCGCATCGCCATCGCGCCGACGGTGGGGTTCGCCGTGCAGGTGATCAAAGGCACGGCGCTGGCATCGATTATTGGCTTTGTGGAGCTGACCAAGGCAGGAACCATGCTGACCAACGTCACTTACCAGCCGTTTAAAGTGTTTGCCCTGGTGGCGCTGGGCTATTTCATTCTGTGCTATCCGCTGTCCCGCTACAGCCGTTATCTGGAGAACAAATTCAATGCCTCTCATCACCATTAATCAGATGCAGAAGTACTACGGCGACAACCATGTGCTGAAGGGCGTCGATCTGGATATCGACATGGGGGAAGTGATCTCGATCATCGGCCGCAGCGGCTCGGGCAAAAGCACCCTGCTGCGCTGCATCAATGGTCTGGAGGGGTACCAGGAGGGGAGCATCAAGCTCGGGGGCATGACCATCACCGACCGCGATTCCCAGGCCCGGGAGATCAGCCGCTCCATCGGCATGGTGTTTCAGAACTTCAATCTCTTTCCGCACATGACGGCGCTGGAGAACGTCATGCTGGCCCCGCGGCGGGTGCTGAAGAAGTCTCAGGCCGAATGTCGCGAGCTGGCGCAGCGGATGCTGGAGAAGGTCGGTCTTGGCGATCGTCTGGATTACTATCCGGCCAACCTCTCCGGCGGCCAGCAGCAGCGCGTAGCCATCGCCCGGGCGCTGGCCATGTCGCCAAAAGTTTTACTCTGTGACGAAATCACTTCGGCGCTTGACCCGGAACTGGTGGGCGAAGTGCTGAAAGTACTGGAGCAGCTGGCGGCGGAAGGCATGACGCTGATCCTCGTCACCCATGAAATGAATTTTGCCCGCGAAGTGGGCGACCGCGTGGTGTTTATGCATCAGGGGCGCGTCTGGGAGCAGGGCGACAGCAAAACGCTGTTCGCCAGTCCGCAGACAACCGAACTGAAACAGTTTATCTCCTCGGTGCGCGGTCTTAACTAACGTAAGGAATGGCAGATGGATATCACTCAGTTTTCGCAAATTAACCCGCCGCAGCGCCTGCTGATGGGCCCGGGGCCGATCAACGCCGACCCGCGCGTGCTGCGCGCCATGGCGAGCCAGCTGGTGGGTCAGTACGATCCGGCGATGACCCACTACATGAATGAAGTGATGGCGCTGTACCGCGGCGTATTTCGCACCGAAAACCGCTGGACGATGCTGGTGGACGGCACCTCCCGCGCCGGTATCGAAGCGATTCTGGTGTCGGCGATCCGGCCGGGCGACAAGGTGCTGGTGCCGGTGTTCGGCCGGTTTGGTCATCTGCTGTGCGAGATTGCGCGCCGCTGCCGGGCAGAAGTACACACCATCGAGGTGCCGTGGGGGGAAGTCTTTACCCCGGACCAGGTTGAAGACGCGATCAAGCGCGTGCGACCGCGCCTGCTGCTCACCGTGCAGGGCGATACCTCGACCACCATGCTGCAGCCGCTGGCGGAGCTGGGAGAGATTTGTCGTCGCCACGATGTGCTGTTCTATACCGACGCCACCGCGTCGCTCGGCGGCAACCCGCTGGAAACCGACGCCTGGCAGCTGGACGCGGTGTCCGCCGGGATGCAGAAGTGCCTGGGCGGCCCCTCCGGCACCTCACCCATCACCCTCAGCCCACGGATGGAAGAGGTCATCCGCCGCCGCCGCTGCATTGAGCAGGGGATCCGCACCGATGCCCACCACGATGGCGTCGACGAGATGATCTACTCCAACTATTTCGATCTCGGCATGGTGATGGATTACTGGGGGCCGGAGCGCCTTAACCACCATACCGAAGCGACCTCGGCGCTGTTCGCCGCCCGGGAGTGCGCGCGCCTGATCCTTCAGGAGGGACTCGACAACGGCATCGCCCGCCACAAGCTGCACGGCGATGCGCTGCTGAAAGGGATCCAGGCGATGGGGCTCGAGACCTTTGGCGACCTGCGGCACAAAATGAATAACGTGCTGGGGGTGGTGATCCCCAACGGGATCAACGGCGATCAGGTGCGGAAGCTGATGCTGGAAGATTTCGGCATTGAGATTGGCACCTCGTTCGGCCCGCTGCACGGTAAAGTCTGGCGCATTGGCACCATGGGCTATAACGCACGTAAAGACTGTGTGATGCAGACGCTCAGCGCGCTGGAGGCGGTGCTGAACTACCTCAAGTTCACCACCAGCCAGGGCGCGGCGATGCAGGCGGCCTGGGATCACTACCGCAACGAGGCCACCCTATGAGTGATACCGTCCGCCAGCTGGCGGAGAGAGAGGCGGCCGCCAGCCGGGTGATGGCGCGCGCCGACCAGCTGGCCGCCCTCAGCGAAACCGCCGACGCCCTGACCCGGGTCTATCTGTCGCCGGAGCATCTGCAGGCCAACCAGCTGGTGGGCCAGTGGATGCAGGCCGCCGGCATGATGGTATGGCAGGACAGCGTCGGTAATATCTGCGGTCGCTATGAAGGCGTGCAGGAGGGCGCGCCGGCGGTGCTGCTGGGCTCTCATATCGACACCGTGCGCAACGCCGGGCGCTACGACGGCATGCTCGGCGTGCTGGCGGCGATTGAGGTGGTTCAGCGTCTGCACCAGCAGGGGCGACGGCTGGCGAAGGCTATCGAGATCGTCGGCTTTGGCGATGAAGAGGGTACCCGCTTCGGCATCACCCTGTTGGGCAGCCGCGGCGTTACCGGCACCTGGCCCGAAAGCTGGCTGTCACAGTGCGATGCCGACGGGGTGAGCGTCGCCCAGGCGCTGGGGAATGCCGGACTCGATCCGGCGCGGATCGCCCATGCCGCCCGCAACCCGCAGGATATCGCCGCCTATCTCGAACTGCATATCGAGCAGGGGCCGTGCCTTGAGCAGGCGGGTCTGGCGCTCGGCGTGGTGGAGGCGATTAACGGCGCCCGCCGCCTGACCTGCCGCTTTACCGGCGAAGCCGGCCATGCCGGCACGGTGCCGATGCTTCATCGTAAGGACGCGCTCGCCGCGGCGGCGGAATGGATGGTGCAGGTGGAAAGCCTGACCCGGCAGCGCGGCGGCAACCTGGTGGCGACGGTCGGCACCCTGCGCTGTGCGCCGGGCGCGGTGAATGTGATTCCGGGCGAGGTGCAGCTGACGCTGGATATTCGCGGCCCGCAGGATGCACCGCTTGCGGCGCTGCTGGAAGAGCTGCTGGCGCAGGCGCAGGCCATTGCCGGGCGCCGCCAGCTGAGCTTCACCGCCGAGGAGTATTACCGTATCGCCGCCACCGCCTGCGACAGTCAACTGCAGGCGGTGCTGAGCGAGGCGGTGACGGCGGTGCAGGGGCGTTCACTGACGCTGCCGAGCGGCGCAGGGCATGACGCCATCGCCATCGCCGAGCGCTGGCCATCGGCCATGCTGTTTGTGCGCTGCCTGGGGGGCGTCAGCCATCACCCGGCGGAGTCGGTCACCGCCGCCGACGTCGGGCTGGCTATCGACGCGTTCTCCTGGGCGGTAGAGAAGGTAGCTGACGCCTGATCGCGCCGGTTACCGTGCCCCGGCTGGCGGCTTCACACCGCCAGCTGGTTGACTACCTCGGCGACGGAGGCGATGGCATGGATGTTGCCGATCCCCGCCCCCAGCGAGATATACCCCTCATCGGTATTCCCCTCCAGCATGCCCAGCCGCATTCCGCGCAGACCGCCCATCGCCTGGGCCAGCTCGGCCTTTGAGGCTCCGGCCCGGTCCATGGCCACCAGCTTGTCGCTCAGTTTGCCAGGCAGGGCGCGGTAGTAGTCCGGCAGCGTACGAAACAGCCGCAGATCCAGGCCGTTGGCGGCGAGAATTTTCGCTTTCACCGAGTCGGGAACGCGACTTTCGACGGTGCTGATGAATACCGAACCGGCGAAGACGCCTTCCGCGCCGAGGGCGTGAGCAGCGCGCGCTCCCCGGGCGTCGGTGATGCCCCCCGCGGCCATCACCGGAACCCGCTGAACAGCGTCAACGATCAGCGGGACGATAGTGAAGGTCCCCATTGCGGTAGCCGGCAGCGTGCCGCCTTCGTCAAAGCCGGTGGCGACGATGATGTCCGCTCCGGCCTGCTCCGCGCGACGGCTGTTCTCCGGCGTCGGGTTAATATCGCGGTAGATAATGGTGATCCCGGCGGTTTTCAGCTCATCGAACAGCGCCGGTTTTAACGAACCGTCTCCGTAGCCGGTGTAGACCACCACCTTAACGCCTTCCTCTTTGATCACCGGAAGGATCGCCGGCGTCCAGATGTCGTTTTCCGCCGTCGGGATCAGGTTGACGCCAAAGGGTTTCTCGGTCAGCTGTTTGGTTTTGCGGATCTCTTCGCGCATTTTCTCTGCCGTCGCCTCCGGCGTGGAGACGGCGGTTGCCGCCGTCAGGCCGGCGTTCGGGCCCAGCACCCCGAGACCACCGGCGTTGCCGACGGCCGCCACCAGACGAGCATCGGTCAGCCAGGAGAGCGGGCCCTGGACTACCGGTTTTTCAATACCCAAAATGCGGGCCACACGGTTAGTTTGCATGATATTTTTCCTTGTTCGTTAATGAGTTATCAATTTCTTCGCCCCAGCGATGCGGCAATGAGGGCAGTGTAGGCGCCTTTATTGTTTTAAAAAATGAGCAAAAACTTTCATCACTGTTATTAAATTGGTAATAATTGAGACAGGCGAAGAGACGGGGAACGAGCCGTTATGCAGATGAATCTGTTTGAAAATATTAAAATCTTTATTGAAATCGTCGACGCCGGCAGCTTTGCCCAGGCGGCGGAAAATTTGCAGATCCATCGGCCGGCGGTGACCAAAGCGCTGCAGCAGCTGGAGCGGGAGAGCGGTGTCAGGTTGCTGCAGCGCACCACCCGCCGCCTGTATCTCACGCCGGAAGGAGAAGAGTTTTATCGTCGCAGTAAACCGCTGCTCTCCCAGGCCGACGATCTGCTGGAGTCGTTCGCGCCGGACCGGCCGATCCGCGGCCAGCTACGCGTCGATATGCCAATCGCTTTTGCGCGGCTGCTGGTGATCCCGCATCTGGCGGATTTTTATCAGGCCCATCCGGAGGTGGAAATTGTCCTCAGTAGCTCCGATGTACGCCGGGATATGCTGCGCGATGGCCTGGATTGTCTGCTGCGGGTGGGGGATCTGGAGGATGGCGACTATGTGGCGCGCTCGCTGGGGGAGGTGGCGTTAACCACCTGCGCGAGTCCTGCGTATCTGGCTCGCTATGGGGCGCCCGCCACGCTGGAGGAACTGCAGTCGCACCTGGCGGTGAACTGGGTAAACAGCAGCAGCCGACAGATTATGCCCTGGCGATTCCAGACCCCGGAGGGCATCAGGCAGATCGCTATCCCCGGTAAACTGGTGCTGGACAACTCAGAAGTTTTTACCGCCGCCGGGCTGGCAGGGCTGGGCATGCTGCAGGGAATGCGATTCTTTCTACAACCCTATATCGACAGTGGGGAGTTGGTGGAAATTCTGCCGGACTTCCCGGCGCCGCGTCGGCCACTGTCGCTGCTCTATCCGCACCGGCATCTTTCGCACAAGGTGCGGGTTTTTGCCGAGTGGCTGCAGGGGCTGGTGGCGACGCTGGATCGACCGGTGTCGGCTTGACTCTGGTGGCTGAGCGTTTATATATAAAATGTGAATGCTATTAAGGCAATAAATCACAAGGCTGGATAATGACTCAACCTGTAAGGGAATGCTGATGAAACTCTGGAATAAAACACTGCTTGCTTCCGCCCTGTGCCTGACCCTGTTTGGCTGCGACGATGCGTCGAAAGTGGATAACAAACTGGATAAGGCCAAAGATAATGCGGAGCAGATGAAGGATGCCGCGGCGGACAAAGCCCAGGCGATTAAGCAGGATGCGGATAAGCAAATTGATACGCTGAAAAGCCAGGCCGACGCCGAGGCCGATCGTCTGAAGGATCAGGCCAGCGCCATCAAGGCGGAGGCGGACAAGAAAGCGGATGCCATCGCCCAGCAGGCCAAAGCCCAGGCCGATGCGGTGAAGCAGAACGCAAAGCAGGAAAGTGACCGCATAGTCAAAGAGGCGGGTCAGATTAAAGACAACGCCATCGGTGATGCCAATCAGCTTTCGGCGGAAGCGGCGAGCAAAACCAAAGCCATTCAGGACAGTATCACGAAGGATAAACAGAACACCACGCCACCGCCCGCCCAGCAGTAACTCGCGGTGTTTGCCGGGCCGTCGCCCGGAAATATAGGGAGCGGAACCTGGTAGATTGCCCGGCGGCGCTGCGCTTGCGCGGGCCTACGCAGGGGGCGGGTTGGCTGCGCAATGACCGGGCATCACCCTTTTGTAGGCCGGGCAAGGCGACGCCGCCCGGCATATGGACCGCAATAACATCCTGCTGTGGGGTATCTTACGATACCCCTTTTTATGCCCGCCGCGGGTTCAACGGTTTGGCAGCAGGGTGCCTTTCAGGCCGTGTGGCTCGGAGCGCAGATATTGCGAAGGAACGCGAACCTGGGCGCCGAGGCTGGCGGCAGCGTGCCATGGCCAGTGCGGATCGTAGAGCACCGCGCGGGCGAGGGCGATCAGGTCGGCATCGCCATTCTCCAGCGCCGCTTCCGCCTGCTGCGGGTCGGTGATCAGCCCTACGCCAATCACCGGGATGGCTACCTGCTCGCGAATGTCGCGGGCGAAAGGCAACTGGTAGCCCGGCCCGACGGTGATGGCCTGCAGCGGCGACAAACCGCCGCTGGAGACATGGATATAGTCGCTGCCCAGCGCTTCCAGCTGCTGGCTGAACTGAATGGACTGCTCGCCGTCCCAGCCGCCTTCAACCCAGTCGGTCGCCGACAACCTGACGCCCACCGCCATGGCGTTGCCCACCGCCTCGCGGATTGCCTTAAACACTTCCAGCGGATAGCGCATTCGGTTTTCCAGCGAACCGCCATACTCGTCACGGCGCTGATTGCTGAGCGGTGAAAGAAACTGGTGCAGCAGATAGCCGTGGGCGGCGTGCAGCTCAATCAGCTCAAAGCCCAGGCGTTGGGCGCGCAACGCGCTGGCGACAAAGGCCGCTTTGATGCGCGCCAGATCGGCATGGCTCAGCTCGGCCGGGGCGCGGTCGCCGTCGTGAAACGCCACCGCGGAGGGGGCGACGGTCTGCCAGCCGCCCTGGTTGAGCGCCAGCTGATGGCCACCCTGCCAGGGGGCCGCGCAGGAGGCCTTGCGCCCGGCATGCCCCAGCTGGATCCCCAGAGGGATCGGTGACCAGGCCCGGATATCCTCCACCACGGCACGCAGGGCGTTTTCGGTTTCATCATCCCACAGCCCCAGATCCCCAGGCGAGATACGTCCCGCCGGCTCTACTGCCGTGGCTTCCAGAATTAACAGGCCGGCGCCGGAGAACGCCAGCTGCCCGAGGTGGATCCGGTGCCAGGAGGTTGCCTTCCCCTCGTCGGCAGAATACTGACACATGGGGGCGATAACGATACGGTTATCCAGCGTCAACTGACCAATACGCGTCGCGCTAAAAAGATGACTCATGAGTACCTCGTAAATGTTAGACGTGGTCTTGCACGGGGGCGAACAGCCACTGTTTATAGCACGCCTGCTGGCCCCCCTTTATTCGGATATTGCGTTTAAACGTCCTGGTATTCGATAAACCAGAGACGACGCCGCCGGCCAGTTGCCTGCTGGGAGACCGCGCGGGCCATTGCGCTGCCAATCTCGGCGCTGGCCGTCAGCCCCTGGACAAAGGGGCGATCGTGCATCAGCCAGGGAAGAGCGCCGAAGGCGACCCGGCCGCGCACAGCCTCCGGCGCCTGCAGCGTGTAGTCATCGCCAACGTCAGGAATAGCGTCGCCGCAGGCCAGCAGCTGCTGGCGCAGTGAAGGAAAGGGCAGATCCCGGGTTTTCAATGCTTTCTGTCCGCGGGCATCGATAAAGACATCGAATTCACAGCGCTGCTGATGATGGACAATCAGCGTCCGGTCAGACTCGCGCTGCAGCTCGTAATCCTCACCCAGCGCCACAATTCGCAGAATGCCCGCCTGATGCAGGGCCAGCAACCGGCGAATGGACTCCGGCGGGATCGCAGCGTAGTTATCAATAAACACGCGGGCGAGCCCCTGGCGGAAGCGACGGCTGTCCTCGTCGTTGAGCTGCGGCACCACAGTTTCAATCGCCTCGTGCAGGCGGAGAATGGCATAGCGCCAGGGCACCGTGTGGCGCTCGCGCTTATTGCGCTCCACCTCCTGCAGATTGTGCTGCGCCCACTGGAAGGGGTCATGGGTGAGACGGTCGGCAAACCAGGCGTCGGCGATGCTGTCAGGCGTCAGCTGGCGCAGCCCCGTCGCCTCGCACCAGGCCGGGGCGGCATATTCCAGCTCATGGACGATCAGCTGGAACACCCGATCCAGCAGGCCGTCGCTGCCCTCAGCGACGGCCGCCTCAAGGGCGGCGGGGGTGGCTATCTCCAGCGGCTCCCACGGGATCGGGCAGTAAAAATCGGCCTCCGGCAGCACGCCGTTACGTGACATCAGCGTGATCTCCAGCGCGTCGCTGCCGGGATGCAGGGAAAAATGGGTGGTTTTGTCGTGCTCAGTATGGAAAACGCCGTGGCGGGCCACCACCGCCACGGCGGCATCAATCGCGCTTAAGGAGGTCCCGAGGATCCCGACCCGACAGGGGGCGATGCGGGCCTCCATCAGGCCGGTCCACGGACTGGGGAAGTACTGCCGGCTGGCGCGTTCTTCTTCAGGCCACAAATGGCCGGTGGCAATCACCACCAGATCGACCATTACCGGCTGTGCCGCGCCGTCGGTGTGGATGGCGATCCCGACGGGCTGCACCGCAATATCTGTGACCTCACAGGACTCGCAGACGCTCACCACGAAGCCGGCGTCTCTGGCCCGTTGCACAAGATATAGAAAGCGGTCGCGGTAGTACTCGCCGAGGATCACCCGCGGCAGAAACTGGCGCTCATGCAGAGCCTGCCGTTCAAGACCGCGCGCCGCCAGCCAGTCGTCGCTCTGCTGCTGCAGCCATTGCAGATAGGTCAGGTCAATAGGGGGGATCTCAATGCTGGCAATATTGGCCAGCATCTGCGCCGCGGTATTATCGTCGCTATAGGGCATACCCACCCCGGCCTGCGCCTCTTTTTCAAACAGCGCGATCGATAGCGGCTCACCACGCTTCACCAGTTCATACAAGGTGTAAATCCCCGTCGGCCCGGCGCCGACGATGGCGATTCTCTTCATGATTCTCTCCCTTCCTGTGGGTGGATGCGGCATCTGGGGCAGTGCACTGAAGCCAGCCTGTCCTTAATTCTGGTCGAAAATTAGCGAACCGGTGGGCCGTCGCACGCAATTTGAAACAAATTAGCGTGCTAATAAACTTGCCGACGGCTGGAAAAGGGGTGTAATTAACAAAAGAGCAACTTTCTATACAAACAATTTACACAAGCGGTGGCACCAGCCTGCTCTGCCGGACGCCGCGCAAGCTCCCGGCAACGCCGTCGGGATAGGGATGACAAGATGCACGGCTGGACTTCACGACAGCGCAACGCGGCGATCGCCAGTTTTTTAAGCTGGACGCTCGATGCTTTCGACTTTTTCCTGTTGGTTTTTTTACTGAGCGATATCGCCCACTCGTTTCACGTCGACCTTGAAGAGGTGACCCTGGCGATTCTGCTGACCCTGGCCGTGCGGCCCGTTGGCGCGCTGATCTTCGGCCGGGCGGCGGAAAAGTTTGGCCGCAAGCCGATCCTGATGCTCAACATCGTTTTCTTCTCCGCCTTTGAGCTGCTCTCTGCCGCGGCGCCGTCGTTGATGCTGTTTTTTCTGCTGCGGGTGCTGTACGGCGTGGCGATGGGCGGGATCTGGGGCGTGGCTTCGTCGCTGGCGATGGAGACGATCCCTGACCGCTCGCGCGGCCTGATGTCCGGTCTGTTCCAGGCGGGGTATCCCTTCGGCTATCTGCTGGCGGCCGTGGCCTACGGGCTGTTGTTTACTCAGCTCGGCTGGCGCGGGATGTTTGTCATTGGCGCCGCCCCGGTGCTGCTGTTGCCGTTTATCTATTTCTGCGTCGAGGAGTCCCCGGTCTGGCTGGCGGCACGGCAGAGTAAAGCGAGCACGGCTCTGCTGCCGGTGTGGCGTAGCCACTGGAAGCTGTGCCTGTACCTGGTGGTGCTGATGGCGGCCTTTAACTTCTTCTCCCACGGGACGCAGGATCTCTACCCGGTCTTTTTGAAAGTCCAGCACGGCTTCGAGCCTAAAACGGTCAGCATTATCGCGGTGTGCTACAACATCGCCTCGATCATCGGCGGGGTTTTCTTCGGCTCGCTGTCGGAGAAGATTGGCCGGCGCAAAGCGATTATGAGCGCCGCCCTGCTGGCGCTGCCGGTGATCCCGCTGTGGGCATTCGCCAGCGGCTCGCTGGCGCTGGGGGCCGGGGCGTTTCTGATGCAGTTTATGGTGCAGGGCGCCTGGGGGGTGATCCCTACCTGGCTCAACGAACTGGTTCCGGCCAACACCCGGGCAGTGCTGCCCGGCTTCGTCTATCAGCTGGGGAATCTGCTGGCCTCGGTGAATGCCACCCTGCAGGCCTCCATTGCCCAGCACCACGGGCATAACTACGGCCTGGCGATGGCCCTGGTGGCCGGGACGGTGGCGATCGTCATTACCATTCTGACCTTCTTTGGCCGTGAGGGCCGGGTGGCGCAACCTGCCGGGACGGCGCCTCACCAGCCGCTCTCCACCAGCCGTTAAGTGCTGACGCCGGGCGTTGTCAGACGCCCGGCAGACAAGCTAACCGCGCAGGCGAACCGTCGCCGCCTGGCGTTTCTCCAGCGAGCAGATGCCAATCCCCAGCATAATGAACAGCGCGCTGAACAGGTGCCAGGCATGGGGCTGGGTATGCAGGAAGAGGATGCTCAACACCCCGCCGGAGAGCGGGATGATATGGGTGTAAATTTCCCCCCGCGTGGCGCCAATCGTAGCGATACCTTTATTCCAGAAAAGATAGGCCAGCCACGACGGGAAAATCACCAGATAAGCCAGACCGCTAAGGAAAAACGGCTCGCGCCAGGCGGTCCAGTCCTGCGCCGGGTGGCGCATCAGCCAGAAGGCGACGATTGGCAGCAGGAGCAGGGCGCCGAGCAGCGAGCTGACGGCGACAAAGCCATTCGCCGGGATGCGGCGGTCCTTCAGACGTAACAGCGAACAATAGAGCGCCCAGCTCAGCGCCGAACCCATCGCCCACAAATCGCCGACGGAAAAAGTATGCAGCGAGGCGGCATGCAGCGGATTCCCCTGGAATAAGAGGATCATCACGCCAAGAGTGCTGAAGACCACCCCCAGCCAGTTGCGGGCCGATACCGGGTCGCGAAAAATCAGCCGGTTAATCAGCAGCACCATGCTCGGCGTGGCGGACATATAGATGGCGGCGTTGAGGGCGGAGGTAGTTTGCAGACCGATATAGAGCGTGAGCGGGAAACTGACCTGACCGCACAGGGTGAGCACCAGCACCGCCGGGGCGTTTTCACGCAGCAGGTGACGACTGTCAGCAATCTGCCGGCGGTAGAGCAGGCCCAGCAGCAGCGCCGTCAGCGCCCATCGCGCTTCGGTCATCAGGATCGGATCCACGCCCTGAACCAGCACGTGACCGACAACGTAATTCCCGCCCCAGAACAGGGCGGCCAGCGTCAGTAACAGATAGGGCATAGTGATTCCTTGTGTCGTTTGTCACTGTACTAAATGGTAACGTTATTATTTTTATAATATCAATAATATTTTAGTGGTTTTTGTTTTTTGGTTTAAATTCTTTAACAAACAGAATGTTAGTAATATGAATGAAATTTACGTTGCCGCATTGTGAGCGGTACTATACCGTATAGTCGCCATGCATTTCACAGGGATAAATTCATGCGTAATACCGACAATGGGGTCATTGGTCGTGACCAAACCGCGGTGATGGCCAGGCTGGCGCTGGATGAGTTAATTGACCAGCTTCTGCACAGTAACGCGCTGTCGCTGAAGTTGACGGCCAATCCGCAGGTCGCCGACAGAGCCTGGCATCTGGCTGAGAATATCTGCATCCGCGCCTTCTCCGCTGACGACCCGCAGGCCAAAAAGCGCGCGCACCATGCGCTGTTCATCCTCTATCAGTCCTGGCTTGCCGACCCGCTCTCGCCGGCGGCTGCCAATCAGTTTCATCCACTGCTCTCCGGGATCCGAAATTACATTGAGTCTGAGTGGCTGCGGGCGGAAAGCAAACGTTTCCACCGCCAGCGACCGGTGCTCAATGCCGGCAATATCGTCGACGAACTACGCGCTCTATGCCAGCAGCACCCGGCGTCTCATCATCCGCTGTTCGATTTCCTAGCCAGTGAGGCCTCCGCCGCGCAGATCGACTATTTCTTCAAAAGCGACAGCGCGCTGAATCTGCTTTTCTTCGATCTGGTGGCGATGGGGCTGGTGGGCTCGTTGCCGGAAACCCGCGCCGAGATTGCGCAGAATCTGTGGGATGAGATAGGTCAGGGCAGCACTGAGATCACCCACGTCAATCTGTATAAGGATTTACTGAAGCGGCGGAATATCGCCTTACCGGACAATCATTTCGCCCATCTGTACGAGTGGCAGGGGCTGGCCGGGTATAACGCCTTTATGGTCGGCGGCGTAAATCGTCAGCATTACTACAAATCACTGGGGGTGATGGCGATGACCGAACTGCTCGACCCGCCGCAGTATGAAAAACTGGTGGCGGGCTGTCGGCGGATTGGGCTTTCCGAACGCGACGTGCATTACTATGCCGAACATATCACGGTCGATATCGGCCATGCGGACGGTTGGCTGAACAATGTGATTGTGCCGATTGGCAAAAAACATCCGGCGGCGATGGAGGAGGTCTACTTTGGCGCCGCGCTGCGCCTGCAAACCTGCAACGATTACTATGATGGCCTGCTGGCGGCGCTGCAGTCGCTGGACGGCAGCGCATCATCTCACAGCGTACCGCCTTCTGAGTAGATAAGCGCTTTGGCCGCGCTCCAGGCGGTCGTCCCCGGCGGGATCTCCCGGCATTCGGCGGACTCGGCCTGCTGGGCGGCGATGGCGCCATCGATGAGCATCACCATCATCATAGCGACCCGTTCGGCAGGCTCTGGTTTTAATACCAGAGTCAGGATATCGCGGAAAAACTGCCACAGGCGCGACTTGAAGCGGGAGCACTGCTCCCGGATCGCCGGCGATGACGCGCCATATTCGAACAGCGCGCGGGTGAACATGCAGCCGTGGAACGTTTCGCAGGTCAACCAGCACTGATAGTAGTCGAACACGGCGAACAGCTTCTCCCGCGCGGTGGCTTTATCAGCGGTGATCTGCGTCAGATCCTGCATAAACTCGCTCTCTTTTTGCCGGAGGATAGCCAGAATGAGCGCCTCTTTATCGGCATAGTAGCGGTAGAAGGTCATTTTGGAGATGCCGGCATGCTCAGCAATCCGCTCAATGCTGGGGGACTGATATCCTTCGCGATTAAACAGCGCGCTGGCGTGGCGGAGAATGTCCGCTTGTTTTGGCTTCATGCGTTTTCCTGTCGACTGGTTCGCTGTCACGACGGCCGGAGACACGGCCGTCCTGCGACAGCGGTGCATTATGCCGGATATTGCCGCCAGGCGGGAAAAAAGTAAATCAGCCGCACCTTAGCGGCGCCGGTGTGTCTGTTCAAGGTTACAAGGATGAAGAAGAACATTGCCTTTTTTGACTTCGATGGCACGATCACCCACGAAGATACGTTTACCCCTTTTATTTATCAGTCCCTCGATGCGAAAGCCATTCGTCAGGGCAAATTGCGGCTGTTGCCGTATATTCTCGCCTGGAAAATGGGCTGGCTTTCCGCCTCTGCCATCCGGCAAAAAGTATTTCATTATGCTTTTGCCGGGAAATCGCAACCTGAGATCCTGCAGCGCGGGAACGATCATAGCCAGGTATTTATTCCCTATACACTGCGGGAGAACGCGATGCAGCGCATAGCCTGGCATCAGGCGCGAGGGGACACCGTGGTGGTGGTTTCAGCCTCGCTGGATGTCTATCTTCGACCGTGGTGCCAGCAGCATAATCTTGAGCTGCTGTGCAGCGAAGTGGAATTTCAAAACGGGGCAGCGACCGGAAAGTATCAGGGGGGAGACTGCAGCGGCCTGGCCAAAAAGGCGCGTATCCTGGCGAACTACTCCCTGGCCGATTACGAGGAGATCTTCGCCTACGGCGATACGCCGGAAGATTTCGCCATGCTGGCGCTGGCCACCACTCAAATCTATCGCTGGGATGAGGCTCCGCCATGAGCCTGGCAGCGCCAGGCTACGCAGGTTAAGATGGCGCGCGATTGCCCGTCTCACCAGGAAGAAGAGAAGAGATGATGTTACCCCTGACCACGCCCCGGCTGCTGCTGCGCCGGTTCAGAACGGAAGATCTGCCGTCTTTCAGCCATTATCGCAACCTGCCGGAGGTGGCCCGCTTTCAGAGCTGGACCCACTACAGCATGGCAGAGGCGACAGCCTTCTATGAACAACAGCGTTCGCTGGCCTTTGCTGAGGATGAAAGCTGGTTCCAGCTTGCCGTAGCGATCCAGGCCAACGGTGCGCTGGCGGGAGATGTGGGGATCCATTTTTTCGATCGGGGCAGACAGGCCGAGCTGGGGATGACCTTTTCCCCGGCATATCAGCATCAGGGGTATGCCCGGGAAGCCATGCGGGCGGTGATAGCCTTACTCTTTGAGCAGTTAGCCCATCACCGGCTGATAGCGGTGGTAGACACTCGCAATACCGGGGCGATCAAACTCCTGGAAGGGCTGGGCTTTCGTCGCGAGGCGCATTACCGGCAGAATATCTTTTTTAAAGGCGAGTGGGGCGATGAGTATCTGTACGCGCTGCTGCGCAGCGAATATCAGTGAAGTGACGGCATGGCCGTCACTTCTGTCCGGCCGGGCGATCAGCTATGTTGGCGGATAAAGCGCGCGCGCCACGGTTTTAGCACCCACAGCGCGAGGGCGGCGGTGATAAAATCCAGACCAATCGCGCAGCTGAAAACCACATGCCAGCCGTGGGTGTACTGATAGAGCAGCGCCGCCAGCGGACCGCCGAAGATGGACCCGATGCCCTGCGAAATATACAACCAGCCATAGTTGCTGGCGGCATTTTCGCTGCCGAACGTATCGGTGAGCGTCGACGGAAAGAGCGAGAAGATTTCCCCCCAGCCAAAGAACACCACCCCGGAGAGCAGGACAAACAGCAGCGGATCTTCCCGGCACGCCAGCCAGAGCGTCATCGCCACTCCCTCCAGCGCAAAGGCGATAAACATGGTTTGCTCGCGGCCGAAGCGGTCGGAAATAAAACCAAACAGCGGCCGGGTTAAGCCGTTGGTGAAGCGGTCTATCGTTAACGCCAGCGGCAGCGCCGCCATGCCAAACACCACCGCCTGGCTAATGCCGAAGTCCTCGGCGAACACCGCCATCTGCGAGGTGACCATCAGCCCGGAAGTCGACATCATTGCCATCATGGCAAACATCAGCCAGAACAGCGGCTGGCGCAGCATTTCCCGGGAGGTAAACGATCTGCTGCTCTGCGCCACCGTCTGGCTGACGGGCAGTGAGACAGCAGGCGGCGGCAGCTTCAGCCCCTGACTGGCGAGGAAGCCGACGAGGGCGAAAAGGATCCCGAAAGTTGTCAGCGTGTGTTCAAGGCCGTTAGTGGTCAGCGACAGGGAGATGGGGAAAGTGGTTATGATCGCCCCCATCCCGTAGCCCGCCGCCACCGCGCCGGCGGCAAAACCCCGCTGCCTTGGGAACCATTTAACCATCAGGCCGACAACGCCGATATAGACGATCCCGGTCCCGAGGCCGCCCATGCAGCCATAAACCAGCCACAGCGTCGCCAGGCCCTTCACCTGCGCAGAAAGCACCCAGCTCATTCCGGCCATCACCGTGCCGATAGCGATCAGCCGCCGTGGGCCAAATTTTTCCACTAACCGCCCCTGAAAGGGCGAAAAGAAGGTCTGGAGGATGATCAGCAGCGAGAAGGTGACCTGCAGCTCGGGCAGACCGACGCCCAGCCTGGCGGCCAGGGGTTTCGTCAGCAGCGTCCAGACATATTGCGGGCTGGAGATGGCGGCCATACAGATCAAGCCCAGCACCAGCTGGCGCCATTTGTCATATTTCGGGGTAACCAACGGTTCGCTGAGTGTCGTCATGTTGTTCTCCGTTTTCAGTTAGCAGACTTCCGTGAAACGCATTCACCCTGGATGCCTCACGGAAAGGGGAAGGTGGCGACCGCAGAGTGACGACGTGTTGTGGCCATACGGCATACGATCTTGTCCACATCGCGGTATACAAGCGCACAGCATTAAACGTGCCAGTTAAAATAGTGCTTTATATACATGCAGTTAACATGGCGATGCGGGATTTGATGGGCTTCAGTATGGTGAACAGCCGGCACTGAGTCGGTGCAAATGGGTCATCGCTGTGCGCTTCACTTGCTGACTGGCACCAGGTCGATGGTAGGTCTGATGGAAAAATAGACATGGCATTCAAGCGGGGGACAGGAACTCTCCTGCTTATCCTGTTCAGGATCGCTGATGATATTCACGCCATGGATACTGGGGGCGCTAACCTGGCCGGTGCGAACGGCTTTAAATAGCATCCTGGTAAAGTAAAGATAAACCGTGCATAAACATGACGCAGAAAAAAGTGAACAACAAGTTACTGGTAACAATTTTTTAAATTCAAATTAGAATTGTTTTAATGGTTATTTTCTCAATGTGCTGATTTATAGGTTTAAATATATTTGCAGGCTGAATTTTATCAGTGAGTGAACATGGATAATATCATTGATAATACCAATATCATGATCTATGGTAGCGCATGCTTAATAGTGAATTTAATGAGGTTGAAATGCATAACTATATTACGAAAGGTATTGCGCTGGCTGTAGCTATCGCTGCCTCAGGAATGGTGCAGGCTGATGAGAAAAAGAATCATGATCCTTATTTTTCGGGGATCAAGATTTTTGCGCAAAAGGAGTCCACCGGAAGTGAATGGGATAGCGTTACCGGCGAGGCGAAGTATCTGATATTCTATAAAGTTACGCTTGATAATTACTCTAATAAAAGCATTGAACCAGGCAAAGATAACAAAATGTGCTTCTTTTTGTATGATAAAAATGGCAAATCATTTATGAGCACCGGAATTCAAATGGAGATGCTGAAAAAATACAAACCCATTGAAAGCCGAACCGGAAGCGTGTTATTCAGCAGCGCCGATCCTGAAATACTGAATATACCTTTTGTTCGTCTTGCTTTCGGTAAAGAGTGCTTAACAAAATAACCACCATCCAGAGTGTGGATGATCTGCCTTATATGATGTTAGCGTAACACCGGGCGTCAGTCAGGTGTTACGAGACCTTATTATTTACCTGAACATTCCAACTGAATGATGAGGATGCGTGCGAGGCAGAGACCAGTGGTGACAAGCACCGCGCTCACCTGAAGAGGGTCACTCGTATTTCGGTTTTACGCGGAGGAGGTGCGTCTGCCGGGAGGGGGATGCACTGGCCAGTTATTGGACAACCTTACGCGTCTTTTTTGCTCCGCTATCCGTGACGCTCCTGATGATTTTTCTCAGTTGGCATATGCCAAAACTCATAGCAAATTTATTAGGGTGCTTCGGTTTGCTTACTGCACCTGAAAAAAGGGATCGCTCGACAAAACTGCTATCCTGATACAAAACAGTATCAGCGTGTAACTCGCCAGATATCATCAGCACTGTTATTAGCAAAAGGAGAGATCTTTTCATCATTCGTTCTCTGATAGCTTAATTCTGTTGCTATTTATCTGCGCATTATGTGCACCGTTCAGCAATGGCAGTAACCGACCGATGTATATCCGGCGCATGCGGCGCATAATAAAATTCTACCGAAGTCTGCCTGCTGTTGAATTTGCTGATTTCAACCCACGCGACAGCCGTGGTTTCAGTATTTATCAGATTGTACTTATAAACATTTTCAGGGAGAGTGTCATCATATTCCAGTGATAGTTTCTCTTTAGTGGCTGCATAATGAAGGCAATCAACCACCTGGCTTTTTCCCTGATTAACATAGTAAGTTTTTTCTTCCGGATGTATGCCTACATCCCCGAGATCCACACAACCATTTAACAGAATAAGGGGTGGTAACATCAGCAATATTTTCATGGATCCTCTCTGTGTTAAATAACATTGGCGTGATTTTAACTTGTATTTAACAGGCTAATCATGCTGGATTAACGAATGGTGATTTCATTCCGCCCCTCTCCTTCACGTGGCGCAATATTATCATCGTGCGTTAAAACGCACAACCAGGAAATTTAGCGTTAGTAGGTATTCAACATTTAAATGCTTTACCGTCAGGCGGGTCGTACAGGCGGAAAAATAAGGATAACGCCCCCTGGCGACGGGGCAGCGGAGAAGTCCCTGCTACTTCCCAAATATCGAAGCGGCGTAATGGCAAACATTTACCCGCGCAATGATCATTAGTTACAGGACTCATCCCCCATGACCAACGGCCGGTTGTTTGCCAGGACGCGGTTGGCTTTCCCTCTGCACCAAAGCCATGCAATGCCCCACTTTTACTCCCCATTTTTGGGAGGCGATGCCCCGGTTGGCGGTAAATCGCTGATGGAACGGCTATCTGGCTCCTGGCATGGTGCTTGCAAGAACATCGGCAGAAAGCAGCGCAACAGACAATTCAGATCACACAATAGCTGGCTAGGGTTCCGGTTCACCGCGGTGAACGTCTGGTCCGAGAGCTGGCGACCTCGGCGAGGTTACACGGCGGGATAAAAGCCCGGGAGACAGCAGCACCGTTGGGTGTCGCGCTGCTCCGTTTCTCGTGCTAACCAGAGGTCCACCATGAAAACATCGCCGCTCCTCCGCTCACTCGTCCTGTCGCTGACGCTGCTGACCAGCGTCCCGTCCTTTGCCGCCGTCAAAAAAGAGTTCAACGTCTGCTGGACCATCTACGCCGGCTGGATGCCCTGGGGCGCCATCAGCAATGAAAAGATCATTGATAAATGGGCCAGCAAATACGGCATCAAAATCAATATCGTTCAGCTCAACGATTACATCGAATCCATCAACCAGTACACCGCCGGGCAGTTTGACGGCTGCACGATGACCAACATGGACGCGTTGACGATCCCGGCGGCGGGCGGTGTCGACAGTACGGCGCTGATCACCGGCAGCTACTCCGACGGTAACGATGGGGTGGTCCTCAAAGGGGTGGATAAAAAGCTCAGCGACCTGAAAGGAATGTCGGTGTATCTCCCGGAGCTGTCGGTATCCCACTATCTGCTGGTGCGCGGCCTGGAAAAAGCCGGGCTACAGGAAAAAGACGTCAAGGTGGTGAATACCTCCGATGCCGATATCGTCTCGGCCTTCGGCACCAGCGGCGTGCGGGCGGCGGTGGCCTGGAATCCACAGCTGTCGGTTATCAAAAAGACCCCGCAAACCAGCGAAGTGTTTAGCTCCTCGCAGGTGCCCGGCGAGCTTATCGACATGATGGTGGTGAATACCCAGACCCTGAAAGATAACCCCGCGCTGGGCAAAGCCCTGACCGGTGCCTGGTTTGAAATGATGGCCAAAATGAAGGCCGGGGATAGCCAGGCGTTGAGCGCTATGGCCGCCGACGCCGGTACCGATCTTGCCGGCTACCAGGCGCAGCTGAAAACCACCCATCTGTTCTGGACGCCTGCCGACACCCTGGCGTTTATCTCCTCGCCGGATCTGGCGAAAACCATGCAGCGAGTGGCGCAGTTCTCGTTCGATAAAGGCCTGCTGGGTGAAGGGGCGCAGAGCGCGGACTTTATCGGCATGACCTTTCCGGGAAATGTCACCCTCGGCGATGCCGCCAACCGCAAACTGCGCTTTGACGACAGCTACCTGAAGCTGGCCGCCGCGGGCCAGCTCTAATGATTGCCGCCGGGAGACCACGCCATGCGCCACATTAACCGTTATCCCCAAAAGGGGATGCGCCTGACGCTGATGCTGCTGCCTTTTGTCGTGCTGATCGCCGCCTGGTTTATGGGATCGGCGGTGCGGCTGGAAGCCAATCCGCAGGACAAGTTGCTGCCAGGCCTGTCGCAGATGGTGGCAGCCATTGACCGGATGGCGTTCACCCCGGACAAACGCAGCGGCGAGTATCTGCTGTGGGCCGATACGCTGATCAGCCTGAGCCGTCTGCTGACGGGCCTGGCCGTCTCGTCGCTGATCGGCCTCGTCATCGGCATCGCCGCCGGCGTCTTCCCGATGTACCGCGCGGCGCTGTCGCCGCTGCTGACGGTGGTGTCAATGATCCCGCCGCTGGCGATCCTGCCGGTGCTGTTTATCGTCTTTGGCCTGGATGAGCTGTCGAAAGTGATGCTGATCGTCATCGGTATTACGCCGATGCTGGCGCGCGACCTGGAGCAGCGGGCGCAGGAGATCCCGGCGGAGCTGTTTATTAAGGCGCAGACCCTCGGCGCCAATAGCTGGACCCTGGTGCTGCGGGTGGTGCTTCCCCAGCTGCTGTCGCGGCTGATCACCTCCCTGCGCCTGCTGCTGGGCTCGGCATGGCTGTTCCTCATCTCCGCCGAGGCCATCTCCGCCACCGCCGGGCTGGGGTACCGCATTTTCCTGGTGCGGCGCTATATGGCGATGGACGTGATTATTCCCTATGTCATCTGGATCACTTTGCTGGCATGGCTGATGGATCTGGCGCTGCGCCAGCTGCACAAGGCCTGTTTCCCGTGGGCGGAAGGAGGTCGGGGATGAGTTTTATCGACATCAAAAACATCTGGCAGGAGTACGGCGACCACGTGGTGCTGGAGCGCATCAATCTGCAGGTCAAAGAGGGCGAGTTTTGCTCGATGGTCGGCGCGTCCGGCTGTGGTAAATCGACCTTTCTGCGCCTGCTGCTCGGTCAGGAAAAACCGACCCGTGGTGCCATCCTGCTCGACGGCCAGCCGCTGGCGGCGGAGCCGGACCGCAGTCGTGGTGTGGTCTTCCAGCGCTATTCGGTGTTTCCGCATCTCAACGTGCTGGATAACGTCGCCATCGGTCTGGAGCTGCCGGCGTCCCCGCTGCTGGGGCGCCTGTTTGGCGGCAGAAAGCGCGAGGCCCGGCAACAGGCCCAGCGGATGCTGGAGAAAGTGGGCCTGGGACACGCCCTGGATAAATACCCGGCGCAGCTCTCGGGCGGGATGCAGCAGCGGCTGGCCATTGCCCAGGCGTTCGTGATGCAGCCGCGGGTGCTGCTGCTGGACGAGCCCTTCGGCGCGCTGGATCCCGGCATTCGCAAGGATATGCATGCGCTGCTGCTCCAGCTGTGGAGCGAAACGCGCATGACGGTGTTTATGGTCACCCACGACCTGGCGGAAGGCTTCAACCTCGGCACGAGGCTGCTGGTGTTCGACAAAGTGCGCATCGACCCGCAGGCGCCCAACGCCTGGGGAGCGCGTATTACCTACGACATCCCGCTCAATGAAGCGCGGATGGCACAGCTGGCCGCCGGTAGCGACACCAACGTTTACGCATTAAGGAGATAAATTGATGACTGAACTGCTTCACTCCACCCCCAGCCTGCGCGAAGAGCAGCTTCCCGGCGGGGCGCACACCTCGCTGATTTTGCGCAAAGGGCAGATCCTGCGCCTAACCGATATCGACGGCGGGGCGAACGTCAGCATGATGATGCTCAACCCCCATGAGAAAAGTGAGCGCCTTAACCTGCCGGATACCCTCAAGGGGCAGCATACCGCGCGTCTGACCACCGGGCACTGTTTCTACTCCGATATGGGCCGGGTGCTCGCCGGGATCGTCGCCGACAGCTGCGGCTGGCACGATCCGTTCGGCGGGGTCCTTAACGCCGAAGAGACGCACGACAAATATGGCGCCGGACGCTACCAGGAATTACGCAATGGTTTCTACCGCAACGGCGTCGATAACCTTCTGGTGGAGATGGGGAAATGGGATCTCGGTCTGGAAGATCTGCTGATGGTGGTCAACTTCTTCAGCAAAGTCACCGTCGATGACGAGGGGCGCTTTCACTTTGTCTCCGGCAACAGCCGCGCCGGGGATTACGTGGAACTGTATGCCCCGATGGACGTCCTGCTGGTGCTCACCGCGCTGCCGCATCCCCAGGATCCGGCCACCGAGTATGCCCCCCGTCCGGTGCAGCTGAGCTGGTATCAGGCCGACGATGAAGACGCAGCCACCCAGGCGCTCCTGACCCGCGATGAGAACCAGCGCGCGTTCCGCAATACCCAACTTTTTGCCCTGTAAGGAGGCGTTTATGACCCTTATCACCAGTAACCGACGCCCGGAAGAGGCCGTCTATCGCCATGTGATCCCCGCCGGGGAGCCGTGGCTGTTTGAGGTAAAAAAAGGGCAAATCCTGCGCCTGCTCGATCTTGAAGGCAACCAGGCGATTGATACTCTGTTTTACAACGCCGACAACCCGCGCGAGCGCTACGATGCGCAGCGCACGCTGCGCCGCCAGGGTAACGCCTACCTGACCGCCGGCAGCGTGCTCTATTCCAATCTTGGTCATCCGCTGATGACCATCGTGGCCGATACCTGCGGGCGGCACGATACCCTCGGCGGCGCCTGCGCCCAGGAGAGCAACACCGTGCGCTACGCTCTCGACAAGCGCTATATGCACAGCTGCCGGGACAATTTTCTCTGCGCCTGTCTGCACGATGGCCGTCTGCATAAACGCGATATCGGCGCCAACATTAACTTCTTTATGAACGTGCCGGTGACGCCGGAGGGTGGTCTGACCTTCGAGGATGGCATCTCGGCGGCGGGAAAATACGTGGAACTGCGCGCGGAGTGTAACGCCATGGTGCTGATCTCCAACTGCCCGCAGCTCAACAATCCCTGCAACGGCTGGAACCCGACCCCCGCCGAGGTGCTGGTATGGAACTGACCCGCTGGCAGCGCTGGCGTTTGCTGGCCTTTCGGCTGTTCGCCGTTCGCGCCGACCGCCTGAACCACACGCCGACGCGCCACCTTTAAGCGCCGGCTCTCCCGGGGACGACCTCAGGGGAAGACGAATTGTTGCGGGACGACCCGCTTCGCTGTGAGTTCCGCTTATGTTTGATACCTTACTGATTGCTAACCGCGGGGCGATTGCCTGCCGCATTCTGCGCACCCTGCGCGCCATGCAGGTGAAGGGCGTCGCCGTGTACGCCGAAGCCGACCTGAGCAGTCTGCACGTCCGCGAAGCGGATGAGGCGCTCAGCCTTGGCGAGGGGCCGGCAGCGCAAACCTATCTGATGGTAGAGAAGATCATTGCCGCCGCGCTGCAGAGCGGCGCCCGCGCTATCCATCCCGGCTACGGCTTTCTGTCGGAAAACGCCGCCTTCGCCGAAGCCTGTGAGGCGGCGGGACTGGCGTTTGTTGGCCCGACTCCGCAACAGCTGCGAACCTTCGGCCTGAAGCATACCGCCCGCGCCCTGGCGAAGGCGGAGGGCGTTCCGCTGCTGGAAGGCAGCGAACTGCTGGCCGACAGTGAGGAAGCCTGCCGGGCGGCTGAGGCGGTGGGCTACCCGGTGATGCTCAAGAGCACGGCGGGCGGCGGAGGGATTGGCATGCGCGTCTGCCGCGACGCCCGCGAACTGAGCGAGGCGTTTGCCACGGTACAGCGGTTGGGGCAAAACAACTTCAGCGACGCCGGGGTGTTTCTCGAAAAATATATCGAACGCGCCCGCCATCTGGAGGTGCAAATCTTTGGCGACGGGAAGGGGGAAGTTATCGCCCTCGGCGTGCGCGACTGCTCGCTGCAGCGACGTAACCAGAAAGTGATTGAAGAGACCCCGGCGCCAAATCTGCCGGACGGGATGGCGCAGGCGCTGTGTAGCGCGGCCATTGCCCTTGGAAAAGCAGTGAACTACCGCAGCGCCGGGACGGTGGAGTTTGTCTACGACAGCGCGGCGCAGCGTTTCTATTTCCTCGAGGTCAATACCCGACTGCAGGTGGAGCACGGCGTGACGGAGCAGGTGTGGGGCGTGGACCTGGTGCACTGGATGATCGCCCTGGCGGCAGGGGATTTACCGCCGCTGAGCGAGCTGGCCGCCGGGCTACAGCCCCGGGGCCATGCTATTCAGGCGCGAATTTACGCCGAAGATCCTGGCCGCCAGTTTCAGCCTTCTCCTGGACTGTTAACCGACGTCTCGTTTCCATCGGCGGACGGCGCCACCCTGCGCATCGATCGCTGGGTGGAGGCCGGGTGTGAGGTGCCGCCGTTTTTCGACCCGCTGTTGGCGAAAGCTATCGTCTGGCGCCCCAGCCGCGATGAGGCGATCGCCGGCCTGGCGCAGGCTCTGGCGGAGACCCGCCTGTACGGCGTCGAAACCAACCGCCAGTACCTGCAGCAGATCCTCAGCTTTGCGCCGTTTACTGCCGGCGAACCCTGGACCCGCTGTCTGGAGCAGTTGCGCTACCGGGCCGATACCGTGGAGGTTCTGAGCGCCGGCACCCAGACCAGCGTCCAGGATTACCCGGGACGTCTGGGGTACTGGGCGGTGGGTGTACCGCCCTCGGGACCGATGGATGACCGGGCGCTGCGCCTGGGCAACCGTCTGCTGGGCAATGCCGAGGGCGACGCTGCGCTGGAGATCACCCTTAGCGGACCCACCCTGAAATTTAATACCGCCGTACAGGCGGTGGTCTGCGGCGCGCCGCTGGCCGTAACGCTCGACGGCGTCGACCAGGAGATGGACTGCGTATTCACTATTCCGGCGGGGGCGACCCTCAGGCTGGGGGCAATAAGCGGGCCTGGGGTCAGAAGCTATCTTTGCCTGCGCGGCGGTATTCAGGTACCGGATTATTTGGGCAGTAAAAGCACCTTTACCCTCGGTCAGTTTGGCGGCCACGGCGGACGGGCGCTGCGCGCCGGCGACGTGCTGCATCTTGCACCTCCGGCTGAGACCACGGAAAGCGCGGCGCTTACTGCAGGGTTGCGCACTGAGCTTGCGGCAGTGCGAACGCTGCGGGTGATCTATGGTCCCCACGGCGCGCCGGAGTTCTTTGCCCCGGCGTATATGGCGACCTTTTTTGCCACCGACTGGGAGGTGCATTTTAACTCCAGCCGCACCGGCGTGCGCCTGATCGGGCCCAAGCCGGTCTGGGCCCGCGACAGCGGCGGCGAAGCCGGGCTGCATCCGTCGAATATTCATGACAACCCCTATGCCGTGGGGGCGGTGGATTTTACCGGCGATATGCCGGTGATCCTCGGGCCGGACGGCCCAAGCCTCGGGGGCTTCGTCTGCCCGGTGACGGTGATCGAAGCCGATCTCTGGCAACTGGGCCAGCTTAAGGCGGGGGATAAAGTGCGCTTTGTGGCGGTGGACGTCCCCACCGCCCGGCGGCTGGCGGCAGGCCGTCGCGCGGAGCTGGCGACCCTGCAGGCGCAGGACGTTGCCTGGCAGCCTGTGCCGCTTACCTCGCCGGTGGTGATGACCTGCGGCGAAGCTGACAAACGCCTGGTGGCGCGCCTCTCCGGCGATACCCATCTGCTGCTGGAGGCCGGTGAGGCGGAGCTGGATCTGGTGCTGCGCTTTCGCATCCATGCCCTGATGCAGGCCCTTGAGGAGCAAGCCCGGGAAGGGATCATTGATATCACGCCGGGGATCCGCTCCCTGCAGCTGCATTACCAGCCGGAAACGCTGGCGCTGGAGACCCTGCTTGCTTGGGTCCGCGAGGAGTGGGCCACGGTCTGCATGAGCGACGATCTGCAGGTGCCTACACGGGTGGTGCATCTCCCGCTCTCCTGGGACGATCCCGCCTGCCGCAAGGCGATCGACAAATATATGACCACCGTCCGCCCGGACGCCCCCTGGTGCCCAAGCAACCTCGAGTTTATTCGCCGGATAAACGATCTCCCGGATGAGCAGGCGGTGTGGCAAACGGTGTTTGACGCCAGCTATCTGGTGATGGGGCTCGGCGATGTCTATCTCGGCGCACCGGTGGCTACCCCCCTTGATCCGCGCCATCGGCTGGTCACCACCAAATACAACCCGGCGCGAACCTGGACGGCGGAAAACTCGGTGGGCATCGGCGGAGCGTATCTGTGCGTTTACGGCATGGAAGGCCCGGGTGGCTATCAGTTTGTCGGCCGCACCCTGCAGATGTGGAGTCGCTATCACGAGGTGGCTGATTTTGCTGGCAAGCCCTGGCTGCTTCGCTTTTTCGACCAGTTGCGTTTCTATCCGGTCTCGGCGGAGGAACTGCTGGAGATTCGCCGCGATTTCCCGCTCGGACGCTACCCGCTGCGCATCGAGCACAGCACGCTGCGGCTGGCGGAGTACCAGCAGTTTCTCGCTCGCGAGGCGCAGAGCATTAGCGCATTTCGCGACCATCAGCAGCGGGCGTTTAACGACGAGCGCGAGCGCTGGATCGCCAGCGGCCAGGCTCATTTCGACAGTCAGGAGAGCGCGACAGAAGAGGCGGGCGATGCGCCGCTGCAGCCGGGGGAACAGGGGGTGGAAAGCCCGGTATCCGGCAATCTGTGGCAGGTGCAGACCGCGGCCGGCAGCCAGGTACGCGCCGGCGATGTGCTGGTGGTGCTTGAGTCGATGAAAATGGAGATCCCGCTGCTGGCGCCATGCGATGGCAGGGTTCAGCAAGTCAATGTGCAGCCAGGCAGCGCGGTGCGTGCCGGGCAGCGGGTGGCTGTGATTTTTGAGGAGAAGGCATGATGCAGCAGACGTTTGATTTACGCCTGGCGACCCTGGCGGCGAACTATCGTAACGGCAACACCACCCCGCGCGCCCTGCTGGCGGCGATCCGCCAGCGGGCGGAAGCGCTGAATCCCGAGTTTAATCTGTTTATTCATCTCCTGAGCGAAGCGGAGCAGGCGCCGTTTCTGGCGGCGCTGGAAGGCCATTCGCCAGAGACGCTCCCGCTGTACGGGGTGCCGTTCGCGATCAAAGATAATATAGACCTTGCGGAGATCGTCACCACCGCTGCCTGTCCGGCGTTTGCTTACCGGCCGACGCAAAGCGCGACCATTGTCGCTCAGCTGATTGCCCTGGGGGCGGTACCGGTGGGCAAAACCAATCTCGACCAATTTGCCACCGGCCTGAACGGGACCCGTTCGCCGTATGGCCGCTGCCGCAACGCGTACCATCCCGCTTATCCCTCCGGCGGCTCAAGCGCCGGCTCCGCGCTGGCGGTAGCGCTGGGCGTGGCAAGCTTCGCGCTGGGGACCGACACCGCCGGCAGCGGTCGCGTCCCGGCCGGGCTGAATAACCTGGTGGGGCTGAAAGCGACGAAAGGGGTGATCTCTACCGCTGGAGTGGTACCTGCCTGCCGGACGCTGGACTGCGTGACCTTTTTCAGCGCCACCGCCGACGAGGCCAGCCAGCTGCTGGCCCTGGTTGCCCGATCCGATCAGCAGGATAGCTACAGCCGCCGCAATCCCCAGTGGAACAGCCGTCAGGCCTTCGGCAGGCCGTCCGCCGGGTTTCGCTTTGGCGTCCCGCGGGAGCTTAACTTCCTCGGCTGCCGCGTCAGCGAAGCGCTGTTCGCCCAGGCCGTGCAGCGGCTGACGGCGCTCGGCGGCGTGCCGGTAGCGATCGATTTCGCGCCATTTCTGGCCGCCGCCCGCCTGCTATATGACGGACCATGGGTTGCTGAACGCTATGCGGTGGCTGGCCCGCTGATTGAGCAGCAGCCGGATGCCGTGCTGCCGGTCATTCGCGATGTGCTGGCGAAAGCGCCTGATATCGACGCGACGGCGACCTTTAAGGCGATGTATCAGCTGCAGGGGTATAAAGCGCAGTGCGATGCCATTCTCGAGACGCTGGACTGCGTGCTGACGCCAACCGTTCCGCGCCCGGTAACGCTCGACGAGCTGGCGGTGGAGCCCATCGCCCGCAATGCCGACCTGGGCTACTACACCAACTTTATGAACCTGCTGGACTATGCGGCGGTGAGCGTGCCGTGCGGGTTTATGCCCGACGGACTTCCCTCCGGCGTCACGCTGTTTGGCCGGGCCTTTACCGATCAGTATTTGCTGAGCCTGGCCGACGCCTTCCAGCGCGCGGAGCGGCTACCGCTGGCAGGCGGCGCGCGGCTGGAAAGCCCGCCGCCTGCGCATCCCGCGGGTCATGATCGGATGGCTCTCGCGGTATGCGGCGCACATCTGTCCGGCCAGCCGCTGAACGGTCAATTGCTGGCGCGGGGCGGCAGGCTGCTGCAGGCGACCCACAGCGCGCCGCGCTATCGGTTGTATGTCCTTCCGGATGGCAAGCGCCCGGCGATGGTGCGTGACGAGCCAGAGGGGGACGCGATAGCCGTGGAAGTCTGGGAGATCCCCAGCGCCGAGGTGGGGTCGCTGCTGGTCGCCATCCCCGCGCCGCTGGGGCTGGGACAGATTGAGCTGGCCGACGGCCGCTGGGTGACAGGCTTTATTTGCGAAGCCGGAGGGCTGGGGGATGCCACGGAGATCACCGCCTGGGGCGGCTGGCGTCAGTGGCTGGCCAGGTAAACGGGAAACCCTCTGCGGTAGCGCCGCAGAGGGAACCCTCGCTTATAACGGGCTGTTCTCATCGAGCAGGGTGACGCTCCAGACGCGGGCGTGCGTGTCATCGATGCGATAGTAGCTTTTCACGCTTGCCGTACCGCCGATGGCGTAGCCCACCAGAGCGACAATGTTGAGCTGATGCCCTTGCTTATCGGTAAACGCATAATACTCATCCAGCACATAACCGCTGGCGCTGGCCGCTGATTCCAGACGATCGTCCCTGGCTTTCAGGTCCGGGGTATAGTCGGCGATGGTTTTCCCCACATAGTTTTTGGCGACGTCCTGCTTTTCGTCATCGCTGACGATAAACGCCGCGCTGGCAGGAAAGTGCTGAACCACGTCAGCCAGGGTTGGTTTCGGCGCGGCAGAGGGGAATAACGTGTGATCGATGGTGTAGGCCTGTAGCCAGCATGAAAATAACGCCGCTTCCGCCGCACGGCCATCCGGATCGGAAAGTCCGGGCAGCGCGTCGACGGTCTCTCCCGCTTTACGCAGCGCAATGAAATCGGCACAGGAGGAGACCCGTGCCTGATTCTGATCGCTCAGTACCAGCGTCAGGGGAGACTGGTTAATCTCAAGCTCGCCCGCCGCCAGCCCCGGCGTGCTGAACAATAACGTCACCGCCATACCGATAAAATATTTCATCACATAGCCTCCATGAATATCGACGTATCCTGATCCGAGGTGACAGGGAAAGCAAGCGATGGATGATGTCTTTTCCACACGTCCGGGCAATGGCTCATGCCGCCAGCTAGCAGGATCGCGCCTTGTCCACGCGCGGCCATCCGCGCAGAGACCGCTTTGATGGCGGCATACCCGGGTATTTATCGACACGGTATGCCAACAGCTGGCGTCATCCCCGCTGTGGCAGGGCGAGTTGAAGCGATAAGCAGGGGTTGCCGATGGCGCAGAACGTTGATAGCGCAGGGAAGCGCAAGCCTCGATAGGTTTCTGCTGAATGTAGGGACCAATGAATTAATCTTCGGCCAGATAATGCCCCTGCGGACTTTCTTCGTGCAGTAAGAAGGATCAAATCTCTCGAGTTAATAGAGAATATCAAATGCCAATTCGATATTAACGTTTATCAATAAAGCCATTAATATCACCAGTATGGGGGATTTATGAATTTAATTGATAACGTTAAGAATGAAGAGCTACAGAATATTCGTTTTGTTTTAACTGATATGGATGAAACGCTGACTTATAAGGGCAGACTGCAGGCCCGAACCTATCAGAGTCTGGAAATGCTACAACATGCGGGCATCAAGGTGATTCCGGTAACGGCGGCCTCTGCCGGCTGGGCCGATCAGATGGCGAGAATGTGGCCAGTTGATGGGGTCATCGCTGAAAATGGAGGATTATTTCTTACCAGAAATACCATCGAACATGGTATTAACAGGTACTTCTGGCATGAAGACAAATATCTTCTCAATCGAGAAAAAATCAGCCATATTCTTCTCAAGATTCGCCAGAAATACCCCTGGGTTGAAGTGTCTGACGATCAGGATTTTCGCCTGACGAGTATCGCTTTCAAACTTCCCAAAAATCATGAGCAGACCAGACAGCTCATTGACGAATTAGCGGAAAATAAATGCAGCTATACCATTAATAATCTATGGGTACTGGGGTGGTTAGGGGGGTATGACAAACTCGTCATGAGCAGAAAGGTGTTAAAGCATTTTTACGCACTGGAAGAATCAGATGAACAGGCATCGGTTTTCTACAGTGGTGATTCGCTCAATGACGCCCCCATGTTCAGCTACTACAGCAAAACGTTGGGAATGAACACGATCAACGACATAGCGCAAGTTATACCATCATTGCCGCGCTGGATAAGTCAATTTCCAGGTGGTGAAGGGTTTGTTGATGGCGCGAACAGAATTTTAAATGCCAAAAGGGCAAGCATCAGTTAAGTTGCCTTCTCCGCTCTGGCAGATGGCAACCGGATCCATTGGTAGCAACAGGTCCGGTTGTTGTATGCGTTGGATAGAGAGCCTCATAGGGGACTTGCCGTTATCCAGGCGGAACGCCATCCACGTTGAATGGCTCATCATTCTTGTTGCAAAAATGGGAACGCTTCAGTAGCCTTGTCTCTTTCGGAGACAGGAAATGCTCGTCACTGATTCACTTCTTGCTTACACTCTCGCTGCCACGCTGCTTACCCTGACGCCAGGTCTGGATACTGCTCTTATCCTGCGCACGGCGACCGCGGAAGGGGGACGCAAAGCCTTGCATGCCGCGTTAGGCATCGATCTCGGGTGCTTTATCTGGGGCGCGCTGGTGGCCTTTGGTTTGGGCGCGCTACTGGCGGTTTCTGAACTGGCTTACACCTTATTGAAATGGTGCGGCGCGGGCTACCTTTGTTGGCTGGGCATCCAGCTGCTCCTGCGCCCACGCCAGCAATTTAACACCCACCCGACCGAATCCAATTCCACGAGTAACTGGTTCCTGCGCGGGATGTTGGGGAATGTGCTTAATCCCAAAATGGGCGTCTTCTACGTTTCGTTTTTACCT
Organism: Klebsiella sp. PCX; assembly: GCF_021869705.1. Classification (NCBI taxonomy): domain Bacteria; kingdom Pseudomonadati; phylum Pseudomonadota; class Gammaproteobacteria; order Enterobacterales; family Enterobacteriaceae; genus Klebsiella; species Klebsiella sp. PCX. Next base: position 2,567,093 of record NZ_CP091527.1, on the reverse strand, counting down.
CAGTTTATCCCCGCCGGGCATTCACCCGTCAGTTGGACCTTTCTGCTGGTCACTATCCATGTATTGATTGGGACGCTGTGGTCGTTAACGCTGATTACCGCCACTCGCTATGCCGCGGGCATCCTGAAAAAACCGGCCGTGGTGAAATGGATGGACCGGACGACCGGCTGCCTGTTTCTGATATTCGCCGCGAAGCTGGCGATGAGCCGGCGGTAACCATGCAGGGGCTCGCGCCCCTGTGTCAGTTGCCTTCTCAGCGCATTGGTATCACTGGCTAACTTTTATAAAGCCATTTGGCCAGTCGTTATTTTTTGTCAGTTTATTGAGCAGAAGCATTAGCTCATAATCGTTGCGTAAGTTAAATTTACTCATGACCATATATTTATGCGCATAGACCGTTTTCTCACTGATCATAAGCTCATCGGCAATTTGCGTTACCGACATCCCCTCATATAAACAGATCATGATGCGGATTTGCTGCGGTGACAATTTGGTCGGCTGACAGTCAAAACATGACGCGGGTGACTGTCGATAATTTGTCTGCTGCAGCCGGTGCCAGGCCGTATGTACTGCTCTACGTAACTGTCTCACGGAATGCCGGCGAGAGATAAAGATAATATCCTGAAAGCAAGAGGGGAGCGCAGAGGCTCGCATATCATCATCAACAAAAGCAATCACAATGCCTTTTTTTCGCTTCTGTAGTTCAGGGCAGCAAATAAAACATTCGCCTGGACATAATGCCAGCACAATGACGTCTGCTAGCTGAACGCTTTCTGACGTAAAGTTAAAATTGAAATCAACTGTAGTATTGTGTTGGGAAAAGAAATCACTAAAAAAAAAGGTCAGGCCACATTGGAAGAGGGTATCCGACTCTTTTATTACAATATTAACCATTTACCATACCGAAACATATTTATTAAGCGCTCCTGCATTCGGGTAATGATAGACGCAGCACATTATTTCACCCTGTTAGCTTCCTGAAGGGGATGATGACTAACGCGCCTATGACCCTCTATAGCCAGCGCCCCATCAGTTGTATTGCATTGTTAAAACGACGACGGCGCGAATGGAACCTGGTGTCGGCCTTCCCGCCACGGAGGTCACCATGGCTTTCATCGGTATCGTCGCCGTTCTGTCTTCAGCTATATTTTGCGTGATGCTGGATCCGCTGCCCATCAACAGACCCGTTGTGGCATCAGACATCGCAATGGCCACGCGGGTTGCCGTGCCGCTGTTTTGGTAATAATTCACGCCCGCTTCCGGGTCAGGCGTTCCGCTAAAACGGGTCGTCACGCTCAGCGTGCCCGGCGGACAGCGGGTAAACAGGAGATGAAAAGTAACCGGATCGGAAGAAGACCCGGGGGTGAACATGTTTGTTGCCTGGATATTGCCAAGATCAACATTCATATTTTCACTACCACCGTTAAAGACGCAGGGCGCAGCGATAATACGCCCGGTGACTTTGATATCTACATTGTCTGCGGACATTGCAGGTAATACCATTGCGCATGCCATCAGCAAGATTAGTTTATTCATCTTCATTTAACAGCCTTTATTGATAGGTAAGACTCAGCGTTGCGGACGCATTTGCGATGCCGGTGGTTACCGTTGTATTGGTCTGATAGTAGCGTGCGGTTAACGGGAACATCTCCTGGCCGCCATTGGTTCTCTTCAGAACAAGATTATTGCCAAGGATTAGAGGGGTATTGTTATAAACCAGCTGCACGCCAACCCCCTGTGCGACGCCTGCGCTTCCCTGACCGGTTAACGCCAGCACGGTATTATCACTGACGTCAGGATTCTGTGCGCCGGAGAGCATGACGTTAATATTGGCTCCGGCATCACAGTCCAGAATGAGATTCTGCGTTTTCTGCGCATTAGCGGGGGTTAATCCCACCGTAGAACCAAACTCAGTGACCAAAACGTCACCCAGTTCAAATACCATATTCGATGTTGTCACCGCACATGCCACCTGGGTAATAGATCCGGCCCCTGCATTCACGGGAATCTCAGGCGCTTGTTCTCCGCCGAGATATTGCATCGTAAAGGCGACAAACGATGCCAGTTGCCCCGTTACTGAGCCAGAGGTAATATCACCAATCTTCCAGAATTGTATAACTGGCTGATAATCGTGAATAACCAGTTCTCCAGGGTTTGATGACCAACTGGACATTGAAGCGTTACCGCGGTCAATATAATCGGTGCCGCTAAACGTCGACGCGCCTGCTTTGGAGTTCATGTAAAAGCCAAAAGAAATACCCACCCCAGGCACATTGGTTTGATAAACGCGCCGCGCGCCGTACGTCGCGACATAGGGTAAAATAGCGCTTTTCATTCCTGAGCTTGACCCTTCATTGCCGGTGGTGACGCAGGTATAAGCATGTGCTAAGGAACCATATATCTCATTGCTTATTGCTTGCCCAACGGGAACATCGCGCTGAACAATAATATTGCCATAATCCACGGTATAGGGAGAGCCGATGTAAGTATAATCACAACAGAAGCCCGTCAATGGAAACAACAAAGCCAGCATTAATAATGCAGATCGGAAAAGTCGCATATCTATGCACCTGATTTAAAAATTTGGTTCAACGTTAACGGCAAACAGCATTATCGATAATCACATCGTTATTCTGCTTCGTCATGTTTATCGCGTAATAGACCCTGCAGGTGTTTGCGGATTGATTTCCCCATTTCACGATCAGGTTTACCTGGGGATCGAGCCCCGTCAAATACACCTGTCCGCTATCACCAACGATAAAGCTGCTTGGTTCTGCTCCTTCAATGCTGGCCATTGCGCCAAACGGCACTAACTGGCCGTTTCGCTGGGTCAAGGTCATCAACATGCGAACACCGACGCTTGCCCGATAGTTCGCCCTGACAATCGCGCCACGCGTAGGGACCACGGTTTTGACCGTTTGTTCTAACTCAACGTTAGCCGGTAATGTTTCAGTGATTAATGACACATCATTTTTGCGATAAGGCATTAAGTTAGAGGCAACCGTATATCCGCGATAATCGGTTGTCGCTCCAGTCATATTCTGGATGCCTACGCCGGCAGCCCCGGGGGCGGCAATCAGCACGTTGGTTTCGCCCAATGGTTGAGAGAACGTCACGCCATTGGCATGCGCAACCACGCCTCCCTGAATCCCATAGTTCAGACGATCGGTATTTTTGTCATAGCTGTACCCGGCGGTGATTTCACCATAGGTGCCGCGATAATCACCATTCATGTTGCCGGTATAGGCCACGTCGTGAGTGCCGTAACCCTGTTGAATATTCCAGTTGAGCGCATTATTCGGCAGAGCAACACCATTTAACCCAGCGCTGTGTGTCGTACCGTTATTCTTGCTGGCATTCATGCCATAGTTTGCCCATGTCTGCGGCAACAGTTTTTCCAGTGGAATACTGATATTCAGCGCCAGCATCTGGTTTTTATCGTCGCTCTGGGGTGCGCTGTACGTTCCCGCGCCCCCATTCTTACTCAGAGTCCAGGTCAGGCCATAACTAATACTGTGCCAGTAGTTGTTATACCCAACGCTCCATGATTCCATCGCCTTACCTGAGTTCCAGTAATCTTCACGTGCGGCGTTCAGCATCAACGATCCCAGACGGTCTCCCAGCCCCTGGCTCAGCGTCAGCTCAGCACGGTTGCGGCGTCGGTCCTGAAGCGCATGACTGTCACCGTAAGAATCCAGGACCTCTTGCATGCCATAGTAGCCGCTGGTCGAATAGCGGTAGCCGGCAATCGCGAAGTTGGTGCCCGTTGCGGCAAAATTTTTACTGTATCGAGCCCGCCATGATTGCCCCCTGGTTTTCGGCATATTTTGCGGCGTGGACCAGCCCTGGGTGATGTCGCTGGAGATAGCGCCAAAGTCACCCATGTTTTTACCGACGCCCGCGGCGAGCGACTGGTACTTACTCGACTCCTGCAATCCGCCGTAAAACGTAAAGCCGTAGGGCAAGCCGAGAATAACGCTCATCTGAGCAAAGGGCGTTTTGTCCACGCTGCCGTTGTACGAACGATATTGGCCGCCCGTTAACGCATATTTTATTCGGCCTTCACGCTGTAATACGGGAAGGGAGGCAAATGGCACGCTAAAGTGCTGCTCGCTGCCATCAGCCTCTTTAATAGTGACATCAAGATCGCCGGCGCCTCCGGTAGGATACATGTCCGTGATTTCAAAAGCGCCCGGTGCCACAAAGCTCTGGTATATCTGATAGCCATTCTGGCGAATTATCACCTGGGCATTAGTCCGGGCGATCCCACGCACCACTGGGGCATAGCCCTTGAGGGAGTCGGGCAGCATGTCATCATCGGAAGCAAGTTGTCCTCCCCGGAAAGGCATACTGTCGAACACATCTGCCGGGGCAGAGCTGTCACCCAGCGTGAGCTGAGACTTTAACGGGATTATCGTACGTTGAGCATAGGTATAAACCGTCTTCCACGCATCATGACCCTGTGAATCTCGCGACCAGGTGGTGTAATTTCTTAACCGCCAGGGGCCAATGTTCAGACCAGGACGCAGGTTGGCATACTGATTATCGCTGGTGCTGCTGTTGTTATTTTTGGCCCAGTTATTCGCCCCACTCAGACTGTAGTTGAGCAGGGCGGCGTTAATGCCTTGATCCCAGCGATCCGGTGGCACCGATCCGCGCGCTTGCGCTGAAAGTGCCGCTTGCGGAATGCTCAATACCAGACGTTGCATGGCAAACTGGAAATCCGTACTAGCCTGAGGGATCGCGGACAGGTTCGCACAGGATGTTTCGCCTTTTAACGCGGGAAAAAGTCCAGTCTTCACCCCCCAGCTTTCTAATTGCTCAATGGATAAACAGGGGATTAATTTGTCATCACCGCCAGGCTCTTTCATCAACACAAACCTGATATCGCGGGTATCAACTAACCGATCGTCCAGGACGATATCAACATGATAATCCCCGGGAGCTTGCGCGCCCGATTCAAAACCAGAAAGATCGACTTTTTCTGTCCCCGGATTATCCAGTTCAACCAGTTCTGGGTTAAAAAAATCGCGACTATAGCTATTTTGTGTATTACCGAAGAGCGCGATGGTTATCAATAATGCCAACCGTGGAGACCGTGCTTTTATATAATCCATTGCCATCATCATAAATCCCACTCAGTGTCTTTGCGCCGGTCTACAGACTGGCTTTGTGTTCTGCCCCGGGACTGCCATAATCATTAATAATTTTGAATGTCACTGGCCCGCCCGTTACGCCGGAGGGTAAATCGAACATCGCGGTACTGCCGGGTAATACATAACTGACATCTGGTAATTTTTTACCTGATAGTGAAATCTCGTTAAAATTCATGACATGCTGAGTCGGATTGTTTACCTGTATCTTATTACCAACACGTTGCCAGCGTAGTTTATCGACCTGTTCTTCAGGGGAGGCGCCTTTCATCGCCGCCGGACGGTAGATAAGTTTAATTCTGGTTTTAATGGCAATTTGCAACGTATTGTCAACCTTAGCTGCGGAGGGGATGGCTTTTATATTAAGCCAAAACAAGCTCTCTTTATCCTGAGGTAAGGCTCCGGTGGCAACAATGCGCTCGACGTTTTGTTGACCATTATTTAGTCGATATAGTGGTGGCGTAATGATAAAAGGCGCCTTTTCGCCAGCCCCCCCAGGTGTTTCGATCCACGACTGGATAAGGTAAGGGGTTTTATCAGGGTTATTTATGCCAATCGAGGCTTCTTTTTTATTACCATCAAAAATGACGCGCGTACCACCAATAACGACACCGGCCTGAGCAACGGATACGCCAATACTCAATATCGTGATGGTAAGCAAGATACTGCCAAGAACATTCATTTTAGACCTCTGAAATATGGGGCCGTATCGACCCCATCAGCATTTCTTGAAAGAAAATTAGTTATATACAATGGAGAAGTTAGCAACAGAGTTGGCCGTACCCGGCGTTACTGATGCCGTGGTGGAGATATATTGCGCATAGAATTTCAGCGTATTGTCCTGGGTACTGCTAAGTATGTAGTTATAGCTGTTCTCACCGTGCAAAGGCAGGTCGACTTTATCGGCGGTCATCAGGTTAATCGCCACCCCTGACGCCGCACTGGAGGTTGATGTATCAATAGCCAGCAGGTTAGGGTTGGTCAGATCGGGGGTGCCATCAAAGCGTACTTTGGTCGAAGTCACCGTGGTTGGGCAGTTTTTAAGTACGATATTAAAATCCTTTGCAGCCGCTTTTGTGCCACTGCTCGGAAATTCAGTTTTATAAAAGTTACCGAGATTGACCTGCTGGTTTTGCGATGCCACATCGACTTCACAGGCAGTATCCAGAATATTGCCGACGAAATTCACGGTGCCAGCGGCAGCAAAAGCGTGAGACATAGACAGCGCTGCAGTTGCGGTCAAGGCAACTAAAACAAGACTTTTTTTCATTACGTTGTTTCCTTATTAACTTTGTTTGCCATTTATATTCAGGCAATAGGGTGCCGATGAGCGTTACACTCTTTTTGTACCAGTGCCTTAATTTTCACTGTGCAGCATGGCAGCCATAAATAATTACGGTAAGACCATGAACTGTTCTGCTGACTGGCTAAAATTTATCTAATCATTTTCTTAAACTCAAATGTTTTGTGGGTCTATAAGTAGACTCCCACTTAACGAATAAGCAACATTTCTTCTTTTTTATCATGCTTATTAAGGTCCGGTCTATTTTTAGACTCAAAGGTCATGAGGCACAAAATCAATTACTTAGAGTACATCTTTAGCACGGTCTACTTTTGGACCCTAAACCAATATTTCGCGGTTTCTTCATTTTTAAGATAATTCGTCGGGTCGATCAATAAAGCGATCACCGTAGAGGAATTGAGGCAGCATATGAACACGCGCTTAACCACCCCGGAAAACCAGGACAAATCAATTGCCCTGGAATTAAAACCATTTCGGCACATCGAGACTCTGATAAATCATGTGTTGCCAGCAGCAGAAAGAGTAGTGATCGGCAGAGGTGAGGTCGTGCATTATTATAAAGATGATATCCGGCAATGTTTTTTACTATTGCAAGGTAGCGTCGCGCTGCACCGTCGCGGCGATGGCATTGTATTAAATTCTGAATCATCACCGTTTATTCTGGGCGTGAGTAGTCAGTTTTCCTCAGAGCATCTTTATGTGAGAGCGCTGGAGACGTCAGAGATCGCCCGGGTGTCACTGGATTGTTTTAATCACATCGTGGCGCAACTGGATCTATGGGAGCATTTTTCGAAACTCCTGATTTACACGGCCTCCCGGGTGTATGAACATTGCGCACAAATCTCGCAGATGTCGGCTTATGACATCATCCGCTTTCAGCTGGTTGAGCTTATGCAAGAGCCGGATGCGATACGGCAACAAATTACGGCTGCAACCTATATTAAAAGCCGAACCTATCTTTCACGGAGCGGGATTATGCGGATTCTGGCAGAGCTGCGAACCGGGAAGTACATCACGATGGAACGGGGTATACTCCTTGATATCAACCATCTGCCTCGAAAATACTGACGATGAGGATACCCGCAACAGGAAGTCAGGCTATAATCAGACAGGTCAATCTTAAGGTTATCGGTTATGTCCTCTTCAGCAAAACCTCACAAAGGTTCACCCTACGCGCAAGAGCTGATTTCTCACTTACAGCCATATTGCACGCCACGTAAAACTGAAAGAGGGGAGCAACTGGATTTCAAGGTGAATGGCCAGGGGATGTGTTACCTGATCCTTGAGGGAACCGTAGCGGTTTATCGCCGAAACGATAATATGATGCTGTCCACTGCGCGCAGTCCCGCCGTGTTTGGTCTTGCCAATCTGACGGATATTTACTTCGATGATTACATTAAAACTATCAACTCCTGCGTGATTGGCGAGATCTCCACCGCTCGTGTTCATGACATTATTAAAGAAAAGTCGTTATGGGGGCTGCTCTCAAAGCAACTGATGTTTGTGTATGGCCGACTTTACAACAATGTGATGCCGCAGGGCGCACCGACGGCGTACGAGATGATCCGCCAGCAGTTGCTCAATTTAATTGAAGAAGATGAGAGTTATCGCGCCGCAGTCACAGCGGAACTCTACATCCGCGAGAAAACCCATCTTTCTCGCAGCGGCGTCATGCGCATACTTGCAGATTTAAAAACGGGTGGTTTTATCGAAATGGAAGAGGGAAGACTCATTAAAATCCATAAGCTTCCCGCCAGGTACTAAATTCAGACCCCGTCAGACAAAAAAACGCCCCTCATCTCCATTTAGCGACCACACCAGGGTCAATGATAATTTTTAATGCCCAGGGCAGGGCGCGCCATGTTCTACCCAGTGGTGTGCCGATCGGGCGGGATCGTCCGCTTAGCCAGTTTTTTTTGCAAAATGATGATAATAATTGGGGATCCTGATGCGGAAATTGCACATAGCGCCAGCAACGTGTCCATATTCTGGAGCGCCATGCGATGGTCAGGTAACAGAAAAGCGGACAGGAAAAATGCGGCAGTCGTCATCAGATACATCATGGACGTCTGTAATGAAGAGAATCCCGCTCGTTGGTTGTTATCAGGAAACTGAATCGTAACCGCCGAAGATGAAACCAGACGACTGTAAGCTGCCCCGAGAAATAACGTCATAAACAGCGCCGGATGCGGATAGCCCAGGAAGGGTATCAGCAAGCTCAGAATAAAAACGAGGGTTGACCCGGTCGCCAAACTCAAGGCAGAAAAACGAGAGGTTAATGCCCCTGTCATTCTTGTAGACAGATACCCCGCCAGTCCCCCGCCGAAGAACAGCCAGGGCAGCAGGCCTTCAGAAGCCCCCAACAGCTGCGTCATTAACGGCGCCAGAACAGGAATGATCAGCATTGGACTAAACTGTACCAGCGCATTACCGGAAGCAAACAGTAAAGTATCAACATCGAGGGGCAGCGCGTAAGACGTGTCGAAAGTGACGGGGTCCTGAGGGATGACAGTGACGATGAATGGCAATGCCAACAAACAGAGCGTGCTGATTAACCACAACGCGACATGCCAACCGTAATGAGTACACAAAAATAATATAGCGGGCATCCCCACAACGCTTACCAGCGAAAATGACGCAATCACCGTCGCCAACATTTTTCCGCGCAAGTCAGCCGGCGTGTGGTTTATCAAAATACCGATCCCCACACCCATTGTCGTCCCTCCAACCAGCCCTGCGAAGAATCGCAAGGTAAGAAGAAGAGGAAAACGGGTTATGAATGTTGTCAACAGTGTCGCTATGGCTAGCAGCACCATATTAGCGATAAGAAAACGCTTCTTATTGCAACGGTCAACCCAGTAAAAGGCGATAATTCCCGACAGGACGGCTCCAGAGGTGTACATACCGGATACATAGCCTGAGAAGGAGACGGGAACAGCGAAATCCGCGGCCATAAATGTAAAAACAGGACTGAATATCATATATTCCAGCGCGTTAGTAAACTGCACAAAAGCGATGACCAGCGCTATCCGTATCAGCGCCTTTTGATTAAATGTTGTGGTGACCCGTGGCATAGCAAGCGACCTGTTGATGAAAGATAACCTAGCTTAACTACTATCAAACTTATCGATTAGATGGTAAAAATGGCACTCATTATTATCATATGTGGGATAGTTGATGCGGCCAGTTCTTGATTTTAATGCGCTGAAAGTCTTCATCGCTGTAGTTGAAAGAGACAGTTTTGTTGGGGCTTCGAAAGCCCTTGAAATGCCGGCATCAAATGTGAGCCGTTGCATTGCTCAGCTAGAAGACAAACTGAATCTTCAGCTTATTGAACGCAGTACCCGACATATGAAACTCACTCAGGCGGGGCATCTACTCTATACCCGGGCGAAGCCATTACTGGAAGCGCTTGAGCAAACTGAAACCGAATTAACGTTGCGGCAAATGCAATTCAAGGGGCCACTACGTATCTGTATTCCCAATGAAATCGGTCCTGCACTGCTGGGCGCTATTGTTGCCGATTTCGCCTGTCAGCATCCGGACCTGGAGATAAGTTGCGTCACCAATTTGTCTGGTTATGAATCCCTGCGCGATGATCTGGATCTCGCTGTCATTGTGAGTCGTGGTCAGATGGATGACAGTGACTACATAGCCCGTCATCTGGTGACCATCCCTTGCACCATCGTTGCGGCCCCCTCCGTTATCCAGCGTTATGGCACGCCTTCTCGTATACAGCAATTTGAAGAATTGCCCTGTATTACAACGGTAAATGCGCTTAAAGGCGCTCCCTGGCAGTTTGTGAATAAAAAGGGCGGATTCGAGACGATTAAAGTTAACGGTCGTTATCGGGTCAACAGCGGGGAGATGGCAGGGCGAGCGGCCATCTCAGGCGTCGGTTATGCCATCCTGTCGAAACAAGCCTGCCAGCCCTATATTGACGATGGCCGGTTAATCGAAATTGAATTTGAACAATCGGCGGCCCCCTTGCAATTGTTCGCCCTGTATTCCGATCGGCGTTATTTGCCGGCAAAAACAAGAGGGCTTATTGATTTCATGTATCAGAGATTGAGTCATGAATAAGAGGCCATCATCAGCGCACCTGGATGCGCTGTCCCGTTCAGCCGGCGCTCTTGCCGCTCATCACCTCGACTCAAGCACCATTGAATCACTCCTCGCCGATCGCCAAAAAGCGTCTGTTAAGGAGGCTGTCAGCTTATCTTTTTAGCCATTGCCCTGGCGATGGCCGGGGCGCTTTCTAGGGCAAGCTCAGGCCTTCAAGTCCAGAACGACATGGCTGAATGTTTGATAAGTTTTTTCATCGGGGGCAGGCGGAATTTTGGCGACTTTCAGCGCGGACATCACCTGCGCGCAGAATGGCCGATCGCCGTTCTCGACCGCCGGATCCTGCACCGTCCCGTCACGCTGCAGGGTAAAGCGCACCGAGCATTTTTGCCCTTGCCAGGAGCCCGGCTGGTCTATGTTAGCGAAGATAGCCGCCTGGATCCGCGCCAGATAGCGTGAGGCATTGGCCTGCGGTGACGTGTCTGCACCCGTTTGATAATCGCGAAGTATCTTATCCACTTCTGCCGATATTTGAGCGTCTTCGGCGCTGTCCGGCGCAGAAGCATGACCCGAACAGGCGGAAAGGAGTAAAGAGAGGGTGCAAACGAGCACAGCGTTGATTTTCACGGACATGGTAAGCCTCCTTGCTGGTGGTGAAACATTTCGTGTACGAGGCGGTTATCCTCTGTTATTCCGCGAGATTATTCAAACGCTGAATGCATCATGCTCGTTTTAAGTGACACTGTCACACATTTTTGGCTTTCGTCGCGGACGGTTAGGCCATCCAGTCGCGGATCAGGTCACCGTATAGCCGTTCTGCCTCCGCCAGGCGGCTGAGCAGGCAGTACTCGTCGGTTTGATGCGCCATCGACGGCTCGCCGGGGCCGAGAATAATACAGGGCGGATCGCCCAATGCAGGCAGCAGCAGCGAGGCGTCGGTAAAGTAGGGCACCACGCGCGGCGCAATCGGCTCAGCGTGCAGCGGCTGACAGCGTTGGTAAACCTGCTTAATCCACGCGTGATCCTCCCGGCTGAGGACGGCGGGCAGGTCGACCAGCGTGGAGACGGTGACGCTTTCGCCAAGCAGCGTCGTCAAGCGCTCCCGGATAGTGGCGTGCTGTAAATTGGGCGCGCTGCGGATATCGACATCAAAACGCGTGCGGTCCGGTACGGAATTAATATTGAGTCCGCCTTCTATGCGTCCGACGTTGAGGGTGGGTTGCTTCATTAGCGGATGCGGCGCGCCTGGCGAAAAATGCTGAATCTTACCCAACGCATCCGCCGCAAGATAGATAGCATTGATCCCCAGCTCCGGCATCGCGCCGTGGGCGGTTTTCCCCCGCGTTTCGCAGCGCAGCCAGAGCGCGCCTTTATGGCCGATAACCGGATAGTTGGCGGTGGGTTCACCGACGATCAGCGCGCCCACCTCCGGCAACGTTGCGGAGGCGATCAGCGCCCGCGCGCCGTCGCAGCCGGTCTCTTCTCCGCCGGTTATCAGCAATACCGCGCCGCGTCCGGCGAGGATCGCTTCCCGCTGATGAACGCAGGCGACGGCAAACGCCGCTATCGCCGCTTTCATATCGCTGGATCCGCGGCCATAAAGACGCCCGTCTTCCATCTGCGAGCCAAAAGGATCGTACTGCCAGCGGGCATTTCCCAGCGGGACGGTATCCAGATGTCCGGTAAAGGCCAGCGGTTTACCGCTCTTCGACCCGGGCAGTCTGGCGATAAGATTGCAGCGCCCCTCGCCGAACGACGACAGCGAAACCGCAAAACCGCTATCGGTAAGCCAGTCGGCAAAGAACCGCATACAGTCGGCTTCGCTGCCCGGCGGGTTGATGGTATTAAAGCCCAGCAGCTGCCGGGCGAGCGCAAGGGTAGCGGTCATCAGCGGCGTTCCGTCAGCCAGTCGAGGCAGTTAATCCACAGCTGGCGATAGCCGGGCCATTTGGCAAACTCTTCCGGCAGCCAGTGCGCCGACATATCGCTGGTCCATACCAGCGAGCGCCCCCGCTGATAGTCGCGAATAGCCAGCAGCGGATGACCGGTACCGGCCACGCTCGCCAGCAGTTTGCCTTCCGGGTGCATTTCAACTTCGTTATAGCCCAGCAGCCACGGCCATTCGCCCGGAATATCGTTAAACAGGGGGTGAGACTCCGTCACTTCGGCATAGCAGCCTTCCGGGGTTTCAATGCGGTCGTCCCAGGCCAGGCAGCGTACCGGCAGCACTTTCTCCACCGCGGTATGGCGGTAGCGCGCGCCGCCGTTGATTCCCTGGAAGCTGTAATAGCCGCCGATCATCATCAGCGCCCCCCCGCCGGCCACGTAATCATGCAGGAGCGTTAAACGGTTGGCGGTTCGGCGGCTCTTCAGCCAGGTGTCCGGATGCAGCAGCAGCGTATTGGCGCCAATGTCCGAGAGAATAATCGCATCCCACTCCTGCAGCGCTTCCAGCGTCAGCGGAAAGTCGGTCGCCGCCGCGTGGGCGGGCATATAGGTAATGGCATAGGGACTGTCGGCGAGCGCGGCCAGAAAGTCCGTTGCGCCGGTGTGCCAGGTGGCGGTGGCAAACTGGTCGAAGCCTTTAACGTGCGTTGACGTGCTGGTCCAGGACTCACCGACCAGTAAGATTTTTTTCTGCATGATGACGTTTCCTTTTATCCGCCAAAGACCCGCTGGGGGTTTCCAATCATTAAGGTTTCAAGTTGTTCGCCGCTGACGCCGTGGCGCCGCAGACGCGGAACAAAATGCTTGAGTATGTAGCCATAACCGTGGCCGCCGTAGCGGGTGAGCATGGTTTTCAGGAAGACGTCCTGCGACAGCAGAATTTGCTGGATGTAGCCGTCGTCAATCAGCTCGCGGATCGCGCGGGCGTTCTCCTCGTCGGAGGGCGACTGCGCCGACTCGTCGGCGTAGTAATAGCTCATGCCGATCATGTCGTATTCGAGAAACGCCCCGCGCTGTGCCAGTTCGCGCTGGTAGCGCTTATCGGCAAAGCTGGGATTCATATGGCACAGCACGGTATGGCGTAAATCGGCGCCTTCCTGCTCGAGAATATCCAGCACCCGATGGCCCAGCCGCTCCCAGCCGGGCAGATGGACCTCGATCGGCACGCCGGTCGCGGCGCTGGCCCGACCCGCAGCGCGCAGGGATTTCTCCTCATCCGGCGTAAAGCGGCTGGAGATACCGATTTCGCCGATGAGCCCGGCGAGCACCTCCGGTTTCTCCTCCGCGCCGCCAAGATCGTAAATCAGCCGTTCGGTCAGCTGTTCGACGCTGCTGATTTTTACCCACTCAGGGTGCGAAGCTTCCAGATAGAGCCCGGTACCCATAATGATGTTCAGACCGGTCAGACGCGCGATGCGCGCCAGCGCTTTCGGATCGCGGCCAATGCCGATATTGGTCGGGTCGACCACCGTTTCTCCGCCAAGGGCTCGATATTTAGTCAGCTCGTCAATCGCAACGTCGACATCAAACAGCTGACAGTTATCGCGGCTCATCAGCGGGTTAAGCGACAGTTCGCCAAGGTTTTCCATTTTCACCGGCATTTCGGCAAGATGGCGATCGCTGCAGCAGCAGGGTGGCACCCATTTGCCGGAGGCATCCAGCAGAATATGCTCATGCATCAGAGTAACGCCCATTTCGTTAATCGGTAGTGGGCCAAGCACAGTCATTACATAACCGCTGCTGACGCCAACCGGCAGCGGGGAGGGATGGCGAAAAATTGATCCTTTCATCAGCTATCCTTTTGCCGCGGAGCGCGTCGGGTTGAGAATGCGGGTGTTCAGCCAGATAGCCAGCAGGATAATGGTGCCGGTGGCTATCTGGGTGTAAAACGGCGAAATATGCGACAGGATCAGCCCGTTCTGAATGACCGCAATCGACAGCGCGCCCAGCAGCGTGCCAATAATAGTCCCGAAGCCGCCAAACAGACTGGTGCTGCCTAGCACAACGGCAGCAATGACCTGCAGTTCAAAGCCTTCGCCCTGGTTGGAAGAGCCGCTGCCGAGGCGTGCGGTAATGATCATCCCCGCCAGCGCGGCGGCCATTCCGCTGATGATATAGACCTTCATGGTCACCGCTTTGGTGTTAATGCCGCTGCGCCGCGCGCCTTCGGCGTTGGCGCCGATAGCGGTCACGTAGCGGCCAAAGCGCATATGGTTGAGAACGATATGCCCGATCACCAGTATCATCATGCCGATCAGCGCGGGCATGGGGATACCAACTACCCACGCGCGTCCGATAAAGGTAAACAGGCTGTCAGCCGGTACCGGAATCGAGTAGCCCTGGGTGACCAGCAGCGCGATGCCGCGAACTACGGCCAGGGTGGCGAGCGTGACGATGAACGCCGGAATGCCTTCATAGGCAATAAAGAAGCCGTTGATGGCGCCAACGAATCCGCCGAGCAGCAGGCCGCCGAGGAGTACCACCGGCCACGGCAGCCCCCAGTTATTCAGAGCGATAGCGGAGAGTGCGCCGACCAGCGCCAGGGTGGAGCCTACCGACAGATCGATACCGCCGGTGGTAATGACCAGAGTCATAGCCGTCGCGACGATCAGCAGTGGGGCGCTCTGACGGATAATGTTGAGCCAGTTGGTGCCGGTGAGAAAGTTGCTGGTGATCAGCGAAAACACCACGCAGCAGAAGACGAAAAAGAGCGCGATGCTGACCACGCCTGAGTGGTTATGCAGCAGGCGGCGCGGCAGCGAATGCTGGATCATGCGGGAGCTGCTTAAGTTCATGATACTCATCCTGTTACCTCAATGTGCTGCCGCAGAGCGGGCGGTGAATTTTTCGCCCACAATCAAGTTAACGATATCGCTCAGGCTGGTGTCGGACACCCGTCTGTCGGCGACGTTCGTACCCTCATACATCACCATGATCCGGTCGCAGACCAGGAACAGGTCCTGCAGGCGGTGGGTAATCAGAATCACGCTCACCCCGCGAGCGGAAACGCGGCGAATGAGCTCCAGAACCGCTTCAACTTCCGCGACGGCCAGCGCGGCGGTGGGTTCATCCATAATCAGCACTTTCGGGTCAAAGGCCGCGGCGCGGGCGATGGCTATAGCCTGGCGCTGGCCGCCGGAGAGATTTCGCACCAGCAGGTGAGTATCCGGAATGGAGATCCCGAGCCCTTTAAGCATCTCTCTGGCATCGGCGTGCATTTTGGCCTCGTCGAGAAAGGGGATGCCGAGGACCGATTTCATCGGCTCACGGCCCATAAACAGATTGCCCGCGACGTCGACCGTGTCGCAGAGCGACAGATCCTGGTAGACCATCTCGATATGGCAACGGCGCGAATCGGCCGGATTCGTAAACTGTTGCTGTTCACCGTCGATACGAATCGTGCCGCTGGAGGGGATCACCGCGCCAGAGAGCACTTTGGTCAGGGTGGATTTCCCCGCACCGTTATCGCCCACTAAGCCCAGCACTTCGCCCGGGGCCAGCTCAAGGTTGACTCCGCGCAATGAGCGTATCGACCCGTAGGTCTTGGTGATATTGATCATCTCTACCCTTGGCGGGGTAGTTTGTGGCTGCTGCATCTGATAACTCCCATCGCTGTGACCGGGAAAATGTTCGCCATCCTGCGGGAGGGACTCTATCCGACACGGTTTACAATCTAGTAAACCGGTTTACCTGCGGAATAGAGCACTCGCCAGGGCAGTCAGGACAAACGCTATGTAAGATATTTGTTCGCCAGTAAGAACGTTGCAGCATCCGTGCCAGGGCAGGAACCACACAGCAGCCCTGTAACTTAACCTTATGTATTCAATAAACTTAATTGAATAAAATCCGGTAAACCGGTTTACTGATTATAGTGAATAAATTGTTAATTGATCGTTTTTTGCGCCAAAAGCGGGCGCTTTTGCGCCATTTTGGAACGGGCTTAACAGATCTTGATCGAGTCGCGGCCAATCCATTCAACCGGCAGGCGGGTTTCCGCAGGGATATCCGGATCGTCGTTTAGCAGGCGCATCATGATGTTCACCGCGGTACGGCCCAGTTCGCGGGCGGGCTGACGGATAGTGGAGATCCGCGGCTGGGTAAAATCGGCGTAGTTGGCGTCATCGAAGCCGACTAACGAAAGCGCCTCCGGCGCCTGGAGCCCGCTGGCGCGCAAGCCATCGAGCAGGCCGAGCACCAGATAGTCGCTGGCCGCGAAGACGGCGGTGGGGCGAACCGGTTGGCTGAACAGGTACCGCAGCGCCTGCTGGCCAAACTCGCGCTGGTAGTCGCCATACATCACCCATTCGGGCGGCCAGCTCAGGCCCGCTTGCTCCATCGCGGTGCAAAAGCCCTGATAGCGCTCACGGACGCTCATCAGCTTGTCCGGGCCACCGACGAAAGCGATATGGCGATGCCCGGCGGCGATCAGTTTTTCGGTGGCGATCCGCCCGCCCTGGACGTTATCGGCAAACACTTTCGGTACCTTACTGCCGGGAATATCTTCATCCAGCAGGACAATGCGTTCGTGACGCTGGACTTCCTTGCGCAGCAGGCCATTATCGGGGCGGTTGGTGGTGAACAGCAGACCGTCGACCTGGCAGGTATCCAGCCAGCGAATGAACTGGCACTCTTTTTCCGGGTTGTTGCGGGTGATACACAGCACCAGGCTGTAGCCGCTGGCAGAAGCAGCCTCTTCGGCAGCGTCGGCCAGTTCGGCAAAGAAGGGGTTGGTAATATCGGGAAGCACCAGGCCAAGCGTTTCGCTGCCGCCTTTGCTAAGACGACGTGCCAGGCTATTGCCGCGATAGTCCAGTTCGCGAATGGCGTTTTCGATGCGGTCGATGGTGTCCTGCGGCAGCACAATACTGTTGTTCATATAGCGCGACAGGGTCGCTTTCGACAGCCCCGCCAGCTTTGCCACATCAGATAACAATACGCGTTTTATACTCATTTCCTGCGCCATGTCTGCCAGAATCGGCTATCTGTAACATAGTTAAGCGCGGTGGATACAGCAATTTCTCTGCGAACAATCACCAAAAATAAATGCTTGACAAATTTTAATCTGCGGAGAATTGTATAGGCAGTTTACCGCATCATCCGGGAATTCATTCCCAACCCCGTTTAAGTCATTCCAGTCGCGCACCGACACGGACCGGTTGCCGGGATGACATTAAGCAGGTATCCGCCGAACGGTCGATGATTGTTCTGGCCATATAGACGATATTTGCCCGCCAAAAAATAATCCTTCTGCGTTCGCATGCGGCGCGGAACTCTGCTGGCTATCAACTATTCCCGACGAGGATACTGATGATGTTATTTCACACCGGAAAATTGCGTTTACTTGCTGTCGCCACGACGATGTTGGCATCGATGAG
This sequence comes from Klebsiella sp. PCX, assembly GCF_021869705.1. NCBI lineage: Bacteria > Pseudomonadati > Pseudomonadota > Gammaproteobacteria > Enterobacterales > Enterobacteriaceae > Klebsiella > Klebsiella sp. PCX. The sequence continues at coordinate 2,549,250 of NZ_CP091527.1, read as the reverse complement.
TTTTATTTCTGCCGCCAGCGCTGCCGGTCCGACTTATGCGCTGGTGCAAATCAATCAGCAGGCGCTGTTCTTTAATCTGATGAATAAAGGCGCGCAGGATGCGGCTAAGGCCAGCGGCAAGGATTTAGTTATTTTCAACTCTAACGATAATCCCGTGGCGCAAAACGACGCGATAGAAAACTATATTCAGCAAGGCGTTAAAGGCATTCTGGTCGCCGCTATCGACGTTAACGGAATTATGCCAGCGGTAAAAGAAGCCGCCGCCGCTAACATTCCGGTGATTGCGATTGATGCCGTATTACCGGCCGGACCACAGGCGGCACAGGTCGGCGTGGACAATATTGAAGGCGGCAGAATTATTGGTAAATATTTTGTGGACTACGTGCAGAAAGAGATGGGTGGCAAGGCGAGGGTGGGGATTGTCGGCGCGCTGAATTCGGCCATCCAGAACCAGCGGCAAAAAGGGTTCGAAGAGACGCTGAAAAGCAATCCGAACATTACCATTGCTAACGTGGTCGACGGGCAGAATGTGCAGGATAAAGCGATGACCGCGGCGGAAAACCTGATCACCGGCAACCCCGATCTGACAGCAATCTATGCCACCGGCGAACCCGCGCTGCTCGGCGCTATCGCCGCCGTAGAAAACCAGGGGCGGCAGAAGGATATTAAAGTGTTTGGCTGGGATCTGACGGCGAAGGCGATTTCCGGTATTGACGGCGGCTACGTGACCGCCGTCCTGCAGCAGGATCCGGAAAAGATGGGCGCCGAAGCCCTGAATGCGCTGAACAGCATCACCTCGGGAAAAACCGTGCCGAAAACCATTCTGGTTCCGGCGACGGTGGTGACCAAAGCGAACGTCGATGCTTACCGTCCGCTGTTTAAGTAGGTCAACGCGCGCCGTCCTGGGTTAACAGGGCGGCGAGCTCATGGCTGCCGGGAAACGCACTGAGCGTTCCCCGGCGGCTAACGGTTATGGCGGCAGCGCGGCTGGCGTGCGCCAGCGCCAGGTCATCCGGCGCGACGCCGCGCAGCAGGGCGGAGGCCAGCATGACGGCGAGGAACGTATCGCCTGCGCCGGTCGTATCGAGCGCCTCGGCGGGCACGGCGGGACAAAACTGGCGCTGTCCCGCCTGAACCAGCCAGGCGCCAGCGGCGCCCTGGGTTATCACTAATGTTTTCACCCCATAGGGCTGAAGCAGCTCGGCCTCGGATTCATTGACTACCGCGATGTCGATGAGCGGCCACAGATGGCAAAAGTCAGGATTGACGGGCGAGGGGTTGAACACCGTGGTCATGCCGAGAGTTTTGGCGTACCGGAACAGCGCCCGCGTTTTATCGAGGGAGAAATTGCCCTGCTGCAGCAGAATATCGCCGGCGGCGGCATCCGCCATATGCGGAATAATATCCTCAAGGCTGAAGGCGTCGGCAGCCGCCGTAGTGGTAATGATGGCGTTGTCGCCATCAGCGCTATTTAAAATAATCGAGGTATCGCTATGTTGATTGAAATGGCCGTCGGGTAGTAGCGTCAGTGGTTCATTTTTTATCTGCTGGCGGATCCACGCGCCGTTGCTGTCATTTCCCGTGGCGGCAATTAAACGCGTCTCTATTCCGCAGCGGGATAATATAATCGCCTGGTTCGCGCCTTTACCGCCGATATCCTGCGACACTTTAACGCCGTGAATGGAGGCTCCTTTTTTCGGTATATCCGGAATGGACCAGGTTTCATCTACGGTAATATTACCAGTAACGTAAACACGCATAGTGTTCCCTTAACAGGATGGATAAGATGGTTGCTATCTCAGCAGAAAAAACGAATGCAATACAAGCTATTTTTTCACGAAGCAAGGCTGTTATTGGTGTTATTCATTGCGACCCATTTCCTGGCTCGCCAAAATATCGAGGAAAATCAGTCTCGGATATTGTTGAACGTGCGCTTCGTGATGCTGAAAATTATATTTCAGGCGGTGTTCATGGTCTGATTATTGAAAACCATGGCGATATTCCTTTCTCTAAACCTGAGGATATCGGCCATGAAACCTCAGCGCTGATGGCGGTCATTACCGAGAAAATTCGTGAACGTTTTGCTGTGCCGCTGGGCATTAACGTTCTGGCTAACGCGGCGATCCCGGCAATGGCGATCGCCCTGGCGGGAGGCGCCGATTTCGTCCGCGTCAACCAGTGGGCCAACGCCTATATCGCCAACGAAGGATTTATAGAAGGGGCGGCCGCTAAGGCGCTGCGCTACCGCAGTATGCTGCGCGCTGAACATATTCGCGTTTTTGCCGATAGCCACGTTAAGCACGGTAGCCATGCCATTGTCGCCGATCGTTCGATTCAGGAACTGACGCGCGATGTCGATTTCTTCGAGGCTGACGCGGTGATCGCCACCGGCCAGCGTACGGGCGATAGCGCCACGATGGCGGAAATTGACGAGATCCGCGCGGCGACGGAACTACCGCTCCTGGTGGGCTCCGGGGTGACACCGGCTAACGTGATGCAGATCCTCGGGCGGACTCAGGGGGTCATTGTGGCCAGTACAATGAAGGTCGATGGCGTCTGGTGGAACGATGTTGAGCTGGCCCGGGTGAAACATTTTATGTCGGTCGCGCAGGCCGCGCTGGAGGAAGCTTAATGGAAGCGTTTAGCGAACGCCTGCTGCGCGAACATCAACCGGCGTGGCAGGCGATGCAGCAGCACCCGTTTGTGACTGATATCGAACAGGATCGTCTGCCGACAGTCGTCTTCAACCGCTATCTGGTGTTTGAGGGCAACTTTGTCGCGACGGCGATCGCGATTTTTGCCCTCGGGGTCAGCAAAGCGTCGGGTATTCAACAGCAGCGCTGGCTGATTGGCGTGCTGAATGCCCTGGTTGATATACAGATCGCGTGGTTTGAACAGGTGTTGTCAGCGCGGCAGATCGATCCCGCTGAGTACCCGGATGATTTGCCCGGGGTACGGCGCTTTCGCGACTGTATGCTGCGGACCGCCCACGAGGGCAGCTATGAGCAGATTGTGACCCTGATGTTCGGTGCGGAATGGATGTACTATTTCTGGTGCCGACGGGCGAGCGAACATTATCAGAGCGATGCTGATTTACGACGCTGGGTGGAAATGCACGCGGAGGACGAATTTTATCAGCAGGCTCTCTGGCTAAAAAACGAACTCGACCGCTGCGCCATGGCGCTGAGTGAAGACGAAAAGCAGGCGTTATCGGCGCTTTACGGCGAGGTGCTGCAGTGGGAAATTGATTTCCATCACGCGGCGTACGAGGAGTAGCCGCGAGGTGGATCACAGGGGGCGCCGGACGCGGCGTCTCCTGAATACGGGTTATATCTCGACGTTCTGCGTCTTGTTGGCGAAACTTACCATTACCGTTAATGCCGATTCTTATTTCACATTTTTATCTTAATAAAGTCGGAGGGTTAATTTAGCTGCCTTCTGACTCTTTTGAGAGAAATTATAGAGGGCGAGCATTTATGTTATTTTATTCGGGCCTGTAGCTCGGGGCTCTCTTTTTTCTTTTCTTCCCACCTGAAGAAAAAGCTATTTTCAGAAATAGATATAAATTATCCATCGTTACTCGACGGCGGCTCTCCCCCTACAATGGACTTTAATTGCCAGATATTTAACAAAAACCAGGCCAAGGAAAAGGGATGAAACGAAGCATTTATTCACAGAACAGTTTATTGCGCATCAGTCTGCTTTCCGCGCTAACGCTTACTGCCAGCTTCACCACTCACGCACAGGATAAACCTGTCGCGGGGGGTGTGCTGACGGTCGCTCTGGGCAGCGATACCCCGATTATTGACCCCTCTATTACCGCTTATTCCGTCACCGCTCTGGTTACGCGTAACGTGGTGGATTCTTTGGTCGGCCAGGCGGAAGATAACAGCTTTACACCATGGCTGGCGGAACGCTGGGAAATTAAAAACAATAACCGCGAATACACCTTCCATCTTCGCAAGGATGTGACTTTTAGTGATGGCACGAAACTGGATGCTGCGGCGGTAAAATATAACTTTGAACGCATACTCGATCCGAAAACCACCTCCAGTTACTCCAAATCGTTGTTGGGGCCGATTGACGCGATCACTACGCCAGATGAGTACACCGTGGTGATCCGCTATAAAACGCCTTTCGCACCGCTGCTGCAGGGGCTGAGCTTGCCGTATCTCGGTATTCAGTCACCGGCTTATCTGCAGAAAACGGCGAATACCAGCAATACCGTGGTCGGTTCCGGTCCCTTTATCCTCGAATCGTTTGTCAAAGGCAGCGGGAGTAAACTCAGCAAGCGCGCCGATTACAACTGGGGTCCGGGCTATGCCACCCATAAAGGCCCGGCATGGCTGGATAAGATCGAATTTAAGTACCTGCCGGAGTCAGCGGTACGTCTTGGCGCGCTGAATAGCGGGCAGGTACAGGTGATCGATGCCATTCCGCCGGTGAATTATGCGCAGGTAAAAAATAACCCGAAGCTGGATGTGATCACCAGGGAAAACCCCGGCGTTCCGCGCGTCCTTTATTTGAATAGCGACACAGGGATCTTCAGCGACCTGAAAGTGCGGCAGGCCTTCCAGAGCGCCATCGATCGCACTACTGCCGTTAAAGCCGCGTTCTTTGGCATCCTGAAACCTGCCGACAATATTCTTGGACCCGCTACGCTGGATTACGATCCGGCCATTGCCAGCCAGTGGGGGTTTGATCTGCAAAAAGCCCGCCGTCTTCTGGATGAAGCCGGCTGGCAGCAAACCGATAGCGAAGGCTACCGGGTCAAGGAGGGTAAACGCCTTACTGTGCAATTTACCTATTCTTCAAACGATGTCGAAGCCGCTGACGTGACGCTGTTCCAGGCAATTCAATACCAGGTAAAACAAGCCGGTTTTGAACTGAAACTCGATCCGGTGGATTCAGGCATTCTCAGCAGCCGCACGGCGGCTAACCAGTACGACATTATCTCGAACTATTTTGTTCGCCCGGAGCCGGACATCCTGCGTACCGTTTTCCATTCCAATTATATTCCGCCGAAGGGGAACAACTTCAGCCGCGTTAAAGCGCTGGATAGCCAACTGGAAACCGCTGTCGGTGCCAGCGAAGCCGAGCGTAAACGCATCTACTATGCCATCCAGCACCAGATTATCGATCAGGCCTGGGCGGTGCCAATTTACATCCCGGCATATCAGTTAGGGAAAGCCAAACAGGTGCAGGGCATTAGCTGGGCCACGAACGCGAAGCCGAATTTCTATGATGTCTGGATCCAACGCTAAGCTGCTGGCAGCAGGCAAGCGCCTGCTGACCATTTTCGCCGTGCTGTGGGGTGCGGCAACGCTGACCTTTGTTGCGGTAAAACTGATCCCCGGCGATCCTGTGGCAATTCTGATAGGCAGCGCCAACAGCGTTGTGGATGATAGTTTTCGCGAGACACTGACCCGCCAGTTCGGCCTGGATAAGCCACTGTGGTGGCAATATTTGCGCTACTGTGGCGAGGCGCTGACGGGCAACCTTGGCGTGAGTTATCAGTATCGCCAGCCTGTTGTGCAGGTGATTAGCGCAGCGTTGAAAGAGACGGTGCCGCTGGCCGTCAGCGCCCTGGCGCTGGCACTGGTACTGGCGGTATTTAACGCATTACTGACAGCCGGACGTCATCCGCGTCTGCGGTCTCTGCTTGCCGGGTTGGAGCTGATGCTGCTTAGCACACCGGTGTACTGGATCGGCATCGTGTTGTTGAGCATTTTCAGTTTCAAACTGCAATGGTTTCCGGTGACCGGTAACGATGGCTGGATCGCCCTTGTGCTGCCGGTGGTGACGCTCAGCCTGCCGCTGGCTGCGACACTCAGCCAGGTGCTGCGTGATGGGCTGGAGGAGGCGCTTTCGCAGCCGTTCGCCATGACCGTGCGTACGCGAGGGGTGAGTGAAACTGCGCTGCGCTTACGGCATGCGTTGCGCCATGCCTCGCTGGCGGTGTCGACGCTGACGGGGACGCTGCTGGCCAGCGTATTAGGCGGCTCAATTCTGACCGAAACAGTATTTGGTCGGGCGGGGCTGGGGCAAATCACTCTCGGTGCGATTGAGAACCGAGACATGCCCCTGGTGCTGGGGGTGGTGATGTTCTCCGCGCTGTTGTTTGTGGTGATTAACCTGCTGATTGATACCCTTTATTTACTGATCGATCCCCGTCTACGTCTGCGAGGGCATGCTGATGAGTGATCTTTTACTGCGGGTGGCCCGCCGCGACGGGGGGCGCTATCGTAACCCGTGGCTGGCGCCGGGTACCAGCATTCCGTTGTTACTGGTGCTACTGCTCGTGGTGGCGGTGTTTTTTCCATCGCTATTCACGCCGTACACCCCCGAACAGATGGATTTCAGCGCGATTTTGCAGCCGCCGGACCTCAGACACTGGTTCGGTACTGACCAGTTGGGGCGTGATGTGTTTACCCGCGTGGTGTATGGCACCTCGCTGTCGCTGAGCATTGGGGTCGGCGCGACCCTGATTGCCAGCGCGGGCGGTATTGTGCTGGGGACACTGGCAGGTCTTGCGCCCAGGGCGGTACGGCAGTTACTCGTACGGCTACTGGACATTATGCTGGCGTTCCCCGATTTGCTGTTGGCGCTGCTGGCTATCACGGTGTTGGGGCGTGGGCCAGAGAATACCCTGCTGGCGGTCGGATTGGCCGGCATTGCTGGCTATGCCAGGCTGGTGCGCGCGCAAGTGTTGCAGGTCAGGTTATCGGGGTATGTGCAGCATGCGGTGGCGTTGGGAGAGCCGCCAATGGTGATTATTTTGCGCCATATTGTGCCCAATACGCTGCGCCCGCTGCTGGTACTGGCAACGGTGGGGATAGGGTATTCCATATTATCCGCCTCGGCCCTCAGTTTCCTTGGACTTGGGGTGACTCCGCCGACGGCGGAGTGGGGCGCATTGCTCTCTGAGGGACGTAATTTTCTCGATAGCGCCCCATGGGTCAGCCTGCTGCCCGCCAGCGTTGTCGCGCTGTCGGTGATTGCCATTACGCTGCTGGGCCGACGTGTTCAAACCCTTATTGCCAAAGGCGGGATCGCATGACTTCAGAGACCTTCCAGCAACCGCTGTTACAGGTGGCGCAACTGAGCGTCAGCTTCCCCTCGCCGCAGGGGCTGATTGAGGCGGTTAACGCCTTATCGTTTGACGTGCATGCCGGTGAAGTCCTGGCTTTGGTAGGCGAGTCCGGTTCGGGTAAATCCGTCACGGCCCGGACGCTAGTCGGGCTGGCGGGGGCAGGGGCGGCTGTTCGCGCCGAGTCCCTGATATTGCATGGGCACGATGGCCTGTCGCAGAATTTACTGGCGTGCGATGCCCGCCGTTGGCAGCAACTACGCGGGCGCGAAATTGGTTTTGTTTTGCAGGATGCACTGACCTCGCTTGACCCGCTGCGCCGGATTGGTCAGGAAGTCGCGGAGCCGTTGTTGACGCACCGCCTGGAACGGGGGGCGGCAGTTCGCGAACGCGTGGCGGAGCTGTTAACGCAAACCGGCATCCCCGATCCGCATAACCGGATGGCGCAGTACGCACATGAACTCTCCGGTGGCTTGCGCCAACGAGCGCTCATCGCGTCGGCGCTGGCGGCGGGGCCGCGATTACTCATTGCCGATGAACCTACTACCGCGCTGGACGCCACCGTACAAAAACAAGTTTTGAATGTATTCAGGGCCCTGGCGGATGCCGGGCATGGCGTGCTGCTGATCACCCATGATTTATCGGTGGTGGCGGATATTGCCGACCGTGTGGTGGTGATGCGGCAGGGCAAAGCAGTGGAGAGCGGCAAGGTGCGACAGGTGCTGCATGCGCCGCAACACCCTTATACCCGCCGTCTGCTGGCGGCCATTCCCTCTGCCGGTACGCGTGGGACGTGGTTAACAGGAAACGATCCGCTGGGTCAAACGGTAGTGCGGGAGAACATCAGTACTGACAGCACCACACCCGTGCTGGCTGCCGATAACGTATCACTGGCGTATGTTCTGCCGGATGGCCGTCGCTTGCAGGCCGTCAATCAGGTGACGTTAGAGGTCGCGCAGGGCGAAACGCTGGGCATTGTGGGCGAATCCGGTAGCGGGAAGACCACGCTAGGCAAACTGGCGCTGGCGCTGCAGGCACCGCAACAGGGCGAGATCCTTCTCGCTGGGCAACCATGGAGCAGGCTGACAGAACGTCAGCGGCAGCCGTTGCGGTCGCGTATCCAGACGATTGTGCAGGATCCGCTGGGTTCATTTAATCCGCAATATAACGTGGCGCAATTGCTGCAACAGCCTCTCCGCCTGCATACGACGCTCACAGCCGCGGACCGGTTGTCACGTGCGCAGGCGTTGCTGGCGCTGGTTGGTTTAAGTCCTGATCTGCTGACGCGACGTCCGGCCACGCTTTCCGGTGGGCAGCGGCAACGTATCGCCATCGCCCAGGCCCTGGCCTGCGAGCCGGATATTCTGATTTGCGACGAGCCGGTGTCGGCGCTGGATGTCACCACCCAGGCGCAAGTGTTGGATTTGCTGGTAGCGCTGCAACGCCGTTTGCATCTGTCAATGCTGTTTATCTCTCATGATCTGGGCGTGGTGCAGCATATGAGTCATCGTATTGCGGTGATGAAAGACGGCGAGGTAGTCGAAAGCGGCAGTGTGGATCAAATTTTTCGGGCGCCACGCCACCCGTGGACTCGACAATTGTTATCAGCTGTTGGGCAGACGCCGTTGCGATATAACTGAGCAGTAAACGTCAAACCAAAAAACTCCGCCGCATGAGCCGTCATCAGAATCTATCGATGCTGAATCTACGAGTAACTTATCCAGGAGAAAACCTAACAACTCAGCCACCACAATCCAAGTGCGCATAATGTATATTATGTTAAATAGAATATCAGGACGCGTAACCCAACCATAGTTACAACTCTACCCCATGAAATTCATAGGCTCCATCTTGTCCTCCACCGGCTGCTTACTCGTTTGTATATGACTCGCGCTGTTTTCACTCACGGTACTCTGATGCCGACCGTGCACCACGTGTCCAACAACTTCCCGCGGACCAGCGATGGCGTTTTTCATAAACTCCTCCGGCACGCATATGGCGCGCTCGATCGTCGTTGGGTTCATTAGGCGAACGCCCGACGGCGACACGCTGACCGCACCCGGCTTTCCGGCGCGGTTAACATCAGGTCTCGCTTCTGGTTGCCTATCTGCCAGACAATGCCGACTCACTCAATTTTGACCTTTCCCGGCAAAACGCACGCCATACTTTCCGACCTAAAATGTCCATGTGACAGCTGCTGTCAGTGCCGCCTCGTTACGTCGTAACACGATCGGGCTTTCATTAGCATGCTCCCCAAGCCAGGTATAGTCAGCACTCAAAACCGTGCCCCAGTGGGCATCAAACTGGTGGCTCCAGACCAGACTGTTGTCTATGCCATAAAATCCCCCCGGTGCTGAATAGCGGCTATAAGCTGAGCGCTGGCTCTGCTGCAAATTCACGCCATACCAGGTATTCAGGTAACGCTTGTCGCCAAACAGGGCCGCCGTTTGAAAGGCGAACGTGTCCTGGCCAGTTTGTACGGGAATCAACGTGAAGGATGCCTGGTAGCTTACCCCCTGGCTGTCCGTTAAAGGCAGCGTCGCTTTACCTTCAACACTGAGCCAGGAAAAAGCCTGCCAGCCGACGGCAAGAGCTGTATTCAGGGAAACATCAATATCTCCCATCCCTTTCAAATTATTTGCCCCTGCCCGCCAGCTGGCGTTTTTATCCTTCCTTCCCAGATCGTACCCCAGCGTATGTTCGAAGTACCAGCCGCTGGTGTTTTGCAGGTCATACCCTACCCCTTTCTGCGAATCAATAAAGAAAGCGCCGTTACGACCCTGCAATACAGGAACCACCTGCCATACCTGCTTGTCTGAACCTGAATATCGCGGAGCGTAGCGCCCTCCCAGCCCGATAGTGAAAGAGCCGGAAGAGGCGTTATCATTTGCCTGTACGCAGGATGTGATGACCGTCAAAAGCGGTACGGTCATATACAGGGCTTTTTTTATCGCTATCATACTGTTCTCCTAACAGATGCCGGCTTCTCCTGAAGCAGGAGCTGCCACAAAATGTTGGCGCAGTATGCTTTGGCAAAATCAATGAATCGTCGGGATAGTGTTAAGAAACGGTCAAGGTGAATGGATGTTGTCCAGAAGAGTGCTGATTATTGAAGATGACGCCGATGCGGCTGGCGTGCTCGAAGCCTATTTACGCCGTGAAAATTACGATGTCGTCATTACCGGAGATGGGCTGTCCGGGCTGGATATGGCGCACCGGTGGAAACCCGATCTGATCCTGCTGGATGTGATGCTTCCGGGGCTTAACGGCACCGAAGTCCTGGCTGGCCTGCGTCGCAAAAATGATGTTCCGGTGATCATGGTCACCGCCATGGGCGATACTCCCGATCGTATTGGCGCCTTGCGCTATGGCGCCGATGATTATATTGTTAAACCTTACCATCCGGGAGAAGTTGTTGCTCGGGTACAGGCGGTACTGCGCCGTAGCAATAAAAAAGAAACAAAGGAAGAGATCCTTCGCTGGCAATCACTTGAAGTGGATGTCACGGCCATCGTGGCGAGTATTGTCGACGGGAACAACACACCGCGGACGTTAGACCTCACCCCAACCGAATTTTCGCTACTGACTACGCTTATGCGCTCTCCTTCACGACCTTTTTCCCGCCAGCATTTACTGGAGCACTGTTTGCCGGAAAGTGAAGCCCTGGAGCGCGTGGTGGATACCCATATTTATAACCTGCGTAAAAAACTCGAGGCGGCGGGTATTTCCGGCGTGCTGGTTAACGTTCGCGGCGTAGGCTACCGGTTCAGACAACCATGACAAAAAATCGCTACTCCTCCCTGTGGCGCTGGATTTGCGCACGTATATTAGCGCTGGCCATCGGAAGCGTAATTGTCATTGCGACCTGTATGTGGCTACGTTATGCGGTGCAGAATTACTGGAACCTGGGCAGAATGCCGGTATCGGTCCGGCAAGAGTTTCTTGCGCTCAGCCAGAACCCGCAGGCCAACCCGGCGCGCTTCCATCAAATCGTCGATACCTGGTGGGGGTTGAGTTATTCAACCCCATCCATCGCCTCGGCGGACTGGGTCACCGTGGCGTTACTGGTCCTGGTCATGATCCCTTTTATTGTGGTGATGGGGTTGAGATATGCCAGGCCACTGGCGCTGCAGTTCAGCCGGTTGCGTGATGCGGCAAAGGACGTCGCCGAAGGGCAATTTGGCCGTCAGGCAGAGCTCATCAGGAATGCGCCGGCTGAAATGGTCAGCTTTGCCAGTGACTTTAATACCATGACGGGGAAACTGGCCCGCTATGAAAAAGAGTTACGTACCTCTCATGTGGCCATGGCGCATGAGCTTCGCTCCCCACTGACTGCCGCTATCGGACGTTTGCAGGGCATGCTGGATGGCGTGTTTGATGCCAGCCCGGAGCAACTGGCCATGGTAATGAAACAGCTTCAGCACCTGAATCGCCTGACCGATGAACTTCATCTGCTCTCACTGTCTGATGCCGGGAATCTGGTTCTGGAAAACGAACCCTTTCGTCTGGATGAGCTGCTTAAGGAACGGGTGACATGGATCATGCCCCAGGCTGATGCACATCGTTTTACCATCAGGCTTCATCATTCTCAGGCGTGTCCTTTCAAAGGCGATACGTTCCGTATGGGCCAGGTGTTTACTATCCTTATGGAAAATGTCCTCCGTTACGGGCGTGATGGCGGCTTTCTTGATGTCACGCTGCACTACGCCAGCGGGCAATATTGCCTCGAATTTCGCGATGACGGCCCGGGGGTATCCTCCCGGTTCCTGCCGGAAATGTTCAACCGTTTTAGCCGGGAGGAGCAGTCGCGTGCCCGCCACTCCGGCGGCAGCGGTCTCGGTTTGTCGATTGCTCGCGCGATTTGTCAGGCCCATGGTGGCAGTATCAGCGCGTCGTTACCTGAAACCGGCGGACTCGCAGTCAGCATTTTGTTACCCTGGACGTCGTCTGAGATGGAAAATAGCCGCTCTTGATAATACCTTGACGAAACGTCGAATCTTTCTCGACTAAGCGCGCATTTAATAACGCCGTAACCTATATGGAGCGGCGTTATGTCAGATGAATTTTTACTCTCCCTCCGCCACAGTCTGCACCATTTGTACGACGTGGCGCGCACCCTTTCCTGGCTGCACTTTCTCCCTCTGACCCTTCTTTCGGTAGTGATTTTTCTGCTGCCCGGATGCGGGGACAACCATGGTAATACGACTGATCCTGTGCGAACGGTGCGCTACGTTGTCGTTGGCTCAGCGCAAACCCTTCCCGCGCTGGAAAGAACCGGAGAGATCCATGCGCACGATGAAACGATTCTCAGCTTTCGTACCGGCGGCCGGATAGTGACGCGTAGCGTCGATATTGGCGATCGGGTCAATGCAGGGCAACTGCTGGCCACGCTTGAAAATACAACCAGTCAGAATCAGCTCGATGGCGCACAGGCTGATTATGAAGGAGCCAAAGCCGCTGCTCAGGTTGCTGCACTTAACCTCAACCGAATGCAAAAGCTCATGCCAACAGGCGCGATTGCCCGCACGCAGCTCGATACCGCCCGCGCAGACTGGCTTGTCGCCCGCGCGCGTTTAAAAAACAGCGAGTCCGCATTGCGTAATGCCCGGGAAAGCCTTGGCTGGACGCGTTTGATGGCGCCGCAAAGCGGCGTGATCACCGAAGTAAGCGCCTCTGCAGGTCAGGTGGTCAGTGGTGGTCAGTCGGTGTTGACGCTGGCGACCGGTGAAGCCCGCGATGTGGTGTTTGATATCGCTAAACCCGATGCGATCCCGCCACAGGAACAGGCTGGCTTGCGAGTGTCCCTCCTCAGCGACCCGTCGGTGCAAGCGTCCGCCGCGCTAAGAGATATCAGCCCGCAGGCCGATCCTCAGACCCGCACATGGCGCGTCAGGGCTACTCTGCAAAACCCGCCGCTGGCAATGGCGTTGGGCGCCAGCGTCACCGTCACGTTACCCGCAACCGGCCCGCATGGATACGCCCTTCCCGCTTCAGCGCTGAGTCGCGTCGGCGACAAACCGGCAGTTTATGTAATTAATCCGCAGTCGCAGGCACAGCTTCGCGTGGTGGTGCCAGCATACTATACCGCCACCTCGGTCATTATCTCCGGCGGCCTTGAACCAGGCGACCGGGTAATTACCGCCGGCGTGAGTAAATTACGCTCCGGCGAGCCGGTGATTGCCGGGGAGTGCGAATCATGAAACCAGTATTGAATGAGAAAGTTAACCTCTCCGCCTGGGCGCTAAATAATCAACAGATGGTCAGTTTTTTCATGCTACTGATCATTGCTATGGGCGCGTTCTGTTATGAGAAGCTGCCACGTAATGAAGATCCGGCGTTTACGATTAAAACGGCTGTCGTTTCCGCGCAATGGCCCGGGGCATCCGTAACGGATACCACCCGACTGCTGACCGATACGCTGGAAAAAAAGCTGCAGGAAACCCCCTGGCTTGATTATCTCGAAAGTGAATCCCGTGCCGGGAGAACCGTTATTTATGTCAATCTTCGTGACGATACCCCGCCGGAAAAGGTGCCGGATATCTGGTATCAGGTACGCAAGAAAATGCAGGACATTGCCCCGTCGTTGCCAGAAGGCGTTCAGGGCCCCGCCGTCGACGACGAGTTTGATGACACGTTCGGTACGATTTATGGCTTTATACCTGAGGGCTATACCCTACGGGAGGTCCGGGACCAAGTTGAGACCATTCGCCGGGAACTCATGTCGTTACCGGATATCGGAAAAACCACTCTGCTGGGTGAGCAGCAGGAACAGATAGTCCTCTCTTTTTCTCCAGCGCGTCTGGCAGGTATGGGGCTGAACATCCAGCAGATAGCGGATGCCCTCAGAGCACAAAATGCGGTTGTCCCGGCAGGTATAATCCGCACCGGACAGGAAAATATGGCGATAAAGGTCAGCGGGGAGCTGACATCTGAAGCGAGCTTACGTGCCGTCACGCTGCATATTAACAATCGTTACCTTCCTCTGACGGATATTGCCACCGTTAGCCGGGAAAACGGCGAGCCTCCCCAACCGGTTTATCGGGTCAACGGCAAACCCGCCATCGGGCTGGCTATCTCGATGGCGCCGACGGGTAATATGCTGCGTTTCGGCGCCGCACTGAATGCAAAAATGCATGCCATCAGCGTCACGCTGCCGCGCGGTATTGAGATGGTCAAGGTTGCCGATCAATCAGCGGTGGTCAGCGACGCCGTAAGCGGGTTTATCCGGGTGCTTATCGAAGCCGTGGCGATCGTCCTGGCCGTTTCGTTTGTCTCACTGGGTTTACGAGCTGGACTGGTCGTGGCTGCGGCCATCCCCCTGGTTCTGGCCATGACCTTTACGGGAATGATGCTGGCAGGAATAGGTCTGCAGCGTATTTCTCTCGGCGCATTGATTATCGCGCTGGGCCTGCTGGTCGATGACGCCATGATCACCGTGGAAACCATGGTCTCTGGTCTGGAAGCCGGGGATTCCCGCCGGCAGGCGGCTACCCGGGCTTTTAAAACGACCGCATTTCCGATGCTGACGGGCACCCTTGTGATGATTGCCGGGTTTATTCCCGTGGGATTTGCTGCGTCCAGCGCCGGTGAATATTGCTTTTCCCTGTTTGCCGTGGTGCTCATCGCCCTGCTGTGCTCATGGGTTGTCGCGATCCTGTTTTCACCGTTAACCGGCACGTGGCTGTTATCTGACAACATCAGACAGAAGGCGAAAGGTCCTGGATGGATGGCCCGCGGATACCAGTGGCTACTGCGCAAGGCGTTGCGTCACCGCTTCGCCACCGTGTGTATTGCCCTCATTGTGCTTGGTCTGTCCGTATACGGAACAACCTTTATGCAGGGGGAGTTTTTCCCCGCCTCCGACAGGCCAGAATTGCTGGTAAGCCTGACGCTACCGGCAAATGCCTCGCAGTCGGAAGCGCAAAATAGGGTTGAAAAGCTGGAGAAGGCCCTGGCAGGCAACCGCAACGTTGAGCGCTTTTCGACATACGTTGGGTCGGGAGCGATCCGTTTTTACCTGCCTATGGATGTGCTTCTGGCAAATGAAAATATCGCCCAGATGGTGGTGGTGGCTAAAGATCTTAAAGCGCGGGATCGTCTTCATCGACAGTTAAACAGGATACTGGCTACGCGCTTTAGCGACATCATCACGCGCGTATCGCCCCTGGAACTTGGGCCCCCGGTCGGGTGGCCAGTCAAATACCGGGTGAGTGGGCCTGACTATCTGAAGGTCAGGTCGATCGCGAATCGCCTGAGTGATGTCATTGGTCGGTCTCCCTCTTCCCGCGAGGTTAATCAGACGGCAGGCGAGCCGGAGAGAGTCATGACCCTCAAGGTCAATCAGACCGCCGCCCGGGCTGCGGGTGTGTCGTCAGAAAGTCTGGCCCGGATGCTCAATACCGTCTGGTCCGGCAGTATAGTCACGTCGGTTCGCGAAAATGACCGCCTTGTTGATGTAGTGCTCCGGGCCAGGGACAATGAGCGTCTTAACCTCGCCACCTTCTCTTCGCTGACTATTCAGGGGAATGACGGTAAACAAATCCCCCTCAGCGCCTTTGCCACACCAGTCTGGGGCGTGGATGATCCGGTGATCTGGCGTCGACAGCGTTTGCCTTTCATCACCGTGCAAACTGACCTCGCACCGGGACTTCGCGCCGAAGCAGTATCCGCAGCGTTGCGACCAGCGGTAGACAGGTTGCGCGCGGAACTGCCTGAAGGCTACAGCATTGAAGAAGGAGGCGCGGTTGCTGAATCGGAAAAAGGTAATAGTTCGGTCTATGCGGTTCTGCCGGTGACAATGGTCATCATGCTCTTGCTGTTGATGCTCCAGTTGCGCAACTATTCCCGTATGGCGTTGGCTATACTGATGGCCCCGTTTGGTTTACCGGGTATCGTACTGGCTATGTTACCTGGCGGAACACCGATGGGATTTGTCGCTCTGCTTGGCGTGATTGCGCTCGCTGGCATGATCATTCGTAACGCCGTCATACTAATTAGCGAGGTTGACAGCAATCTTGCTCAGGGGATGGCAAGCGATGCCGCCATTATTGCGGCCGCAGAGCATCGTGCGCGCCCCATCTGCCTGACTGCGTGTGCCGCCATTCTGGGGATGATCCCCATCTCCCATCAGGTATTCTGGGGACCGATGGCCTATGCGATTATTGGGGGGCTACTGATTGCCACGCTGGTTACACTGACCGTTTTACCTGCATCGTTAAGCCTGTTGTTACACCTGAGAATGACGTCCTCAGGCGAGACTTGTGAAAAATGAGTGGCGTGCCGTCGTATCCTCGTCTCAGGGGGTTGCCAGGTTATTCGCTACAAGTCAAAGAACTTGCTCACCTGCTGCTGCAACGCCTGGGTAACAGGAAACCTAATAAAAAGTAAATCTCCCTGACCATGTTTATTTATACTCAGAAAACATGTCATTAAGAAAGGAAGCTACGCATTGAAATGGCTAACCTGGTTAAAACGTATCGTGTTGTCCCTGCTGCTGTTGATCGTTGGCGCTCTGGGACTACGCCTTTATGACATTCAGCGCGGGCCCGATCTGCAGCTCTGGCATACCTGGGTTCCGCATGAGATGGACGCGGATGAAATCGACAATGCTGACTGGAACGATTACATCAAAAAAGAGAATGCGCTCTTCAGTGAGGTAAAACGCCAGGTTACCGATAAGCTGGACGCTTCGCAGCAAACCGAACTGAATCGTTACTACAGTCACAGCCCTATCTATCCGGACTCGTTTCCCACCAACTGGAATCGGTCATACATCATGATGCCGGATGGTAAACCGCAAGGTGCCGTGGTGTTGCTGCATGGTCTGACGGATACGCCCTACAGCCTGCGGCATATCGCCGAAAATTACCGCCAACAGGGTTATGTCGCCATCGGTATCAGATTACCGGGCCATGGGACGGTTCCCGCCGGGCTGACCGACGTGGACTGGCAGGACTGGCTGGCCGCCACGCGCCTGGCGGTGAGAGAAGCGAAACGACTGACGGGTAAAGATGCGCCCCTGCATATCGTCGGATTTTCCAACGGCGGCGCGCTGGCAATGAAGTATTCGCTGGACGCGCTGGATAATGCCGAACTGGCAAAACCCCAGCGGGTGATCCTGATTTCTCCGATGATCGGTATTACTAGCTTCGCGCGTTTTTCCGGCCTCGCGGGCTGGCCCGCGTTTCTTCCCGCCTTCTCGAAAGCCGCATGGTTAAACATCATGCCCGAATTTAATCCGTTTAAATATAACTCCTTCCCGACGAACGCCGCCCGGCAGTCCTTCCTGCTGACCAAAGCGCTGCAAAAGCAGATAGTGGCTGACGCGAGGAATCAGAAACTTAACAGCTTACCGCCGGTATTGACCTTTCAGTCCGTCATGGATTCAACGGTCAGTACGCGGGCGATCGTGACGGCGCTGTATAACCGCTTGCCGGATAATGGCAGTGAAATTGTCCTGTTCGATTTAAATCATGCGGTCAGGTTTAATTCATTATTACGCCGGACGTCTTACACCGCGCTGGCGCGGTTGCTGCCCGCAGCGCCGCGAGCTTATCAAACCACGATCATCACTAACGCCAATTCCGCCAGTACAGAGATGGAGATCCGAACAACACCTGCCGGGAAAACAGACACTACGGTGGAGAAGCTACAGGGACTGCATTATTTACCGGACGTGTATTCGCTTTCTCATGTCGCGCTTCCCTTCCCCTTGAGCGATTCGCTGTACGGACGCTATCCCCATCCGCTGAATCAATACGGGATCAGCCTCGGCACGTTTGCAGCTCGCGGCGAGCGTTCTGTGCTGGTAGTGGGCCTGGACTCGCTGATGCGCCAGTCTTCCAATCCGTTTTTTCCCTATATGATCAAGCGCATTGACGAAGGGATCGACACTCGCCCGGCTCTCTCCGGGAAATAACTCTTCTCTGGATAAGTGGCCACCACGGCCACTTTTTCCTGAGGATGCGGTACTACGCTTTCGCCGACGTCGACAGCCACTGATATATCGAGGACAAATCCTGCCCGGCATATCCTGCGTCCGCCGCCTGCTGCCACAGTTCGGCGATGTTATCCAGCCCCGGCATGGTGTGCGGCTCGGCCAGGGAAAGCGCCAGCCGGGCATCTTTCAGCGCATGTGCCAGCTGCATCTGCGGCACGAATTGCTCATTGGCGATGGCGTCCAGTTTGACTTTGACATACGGTGCGGCCAGCGGGCCGCCTTCCAGGGCGCTCCACAGCTGGTCGGGAGTAAAGCCCAGCGTCTTCGCCAGCTGAGCGCTTTCCGCGATGCCCTGCATCATCGAAATCAGCCAGGCATTGAGGACCAGCTTCATTTTCTGGCTGTTGCCCGCCTCACCAAACCACTGCGTCCCACGTGAGATAGCGGCAAATATCTGCTCCGCCGCGCCACATTTTTCACGCTCCCCGCTGGCGAGCACCAGGATCTGCGCCTTCTCCGCCGGGGCTTTGGTCCCTGAAACCGGAGCATCGACGAAGGTCATCGCCGGCTGAAGCTCCCGCAGCAAGGCGATAGCCTGCTGCGTCTCCGGCAGGCCAATGGTGCCCATCTGGCAATAGATCGCCTGCGGCTGACAGGCAGGCGCAATTTGCGCCAGTACCTCCAGGGTAGCCTGACCGTCGGCGAGCATACTGATGATCACCTCAGCATCGGCCACCGCCTGCTGCGGCGTGGCGTGCAGAGATAATCCCTGCGCCTGTAAATCCTCGCCGCGCGCTGGCGAACGGTTCCAGCCCGCGACGGTAAAGCCCTTCTTCAGTAGATTGCTGGCAAAAGCGTGTCCCATGGCGCCGAGTCCCAGCACCGCGACCTTTGGTAATGTACTCATCTTGTCTGTCCTGATTCGCGTATTAATAAATGGCGGACGTCTACTATCGCATCTCTGGCACGGAAGTCAGTAGCAATAACCGCCATAAAAAGTGACACTGTCACTACGTGATAGCCATGTTTATAGCGGCTCAGGGCTGGCGGAGCCACTCCAGCAAGCGGCGCATTGCTGGCGACAGGCGGTCGTCATCCTGATAGCACAGGCACAGCCGACGCAGCGCCCAGCGATCCTGTAATGTGATAACGGTGAACCGGTAGCGCGGCTGATAGCGTTCGGCAATAACCCGCGGCAGGATCGCCCCGCCGGCACCGTGAGCCACCATCTCGCAAAGCCCTTCAAAATGGCTCATCCTGATGCGGACGTTCAGCGCCTGGCCGAGCCCGGCGGCCTGCTCTTCGATATGCTGCTGCAGTGCGCTGGTCTGATAGAGCGCGACCAGCGGCTCATGGATAATCGTCGCGAAAGCCACTTCGGCGGTTTCACGCAAGGCATGGGCCGGCGGCACGATCAGCACCAGGGGATCCTCCGCGACGGGCTCCAGACGCAACGGCCCGGGATCGACCGCATCGGACACCACCCCGGCCTGCGCTAAGCCCGCCAGAATGCTGCTGACAATATCCGCGCTGGTGCGCTCTTCGGTGTCGATCTGTATCCCGGGATGCGCTGCCATCCACGCGGCGAGTTTGCCCGGCAGAAAAGCCGACATCGCCGAGGTATTGGCAAACAGGCGCAGCGTTCCCTGCTGACCGCGGGCGAAGGCGTGCATCGCCCGGCGCAGACGCCGCTGCTGTTCTAACAACGGACGAGCATGGCGTGCCAGCACCTCCCCGGCCTCGGTCGTTGTCACTCCCCGGGCATGACGGTGCAGCAGCGGCACACCGACCTCCGCCTCCATTTTGCGCAGCCTTTCGCTGGCGGAGGCCAGCGCCAGATGGGCCGCCGCCGCCCCGCCGGTAATGCTGCCGGTATCCACGATGGCGATAAACAGCCGCAGATCGGCGAGATCCAGTCGCATGACGCCCTCCTTCCCTTCGGTTTTACCGTAGCCTTTGGGCAACATACCGCATTGTCCCTCCCGCGACCAGCTGTTTCAATGCCCTTCTCTGAGCCGATAGGTGAGCCATGATGTTTGATCTCCACACTCTCTGTTTACTGCTGATTTTTATCGCCGCCGGCCTGGTCAAAGGGGTGACCGGTATGGGGCTGCCCACCGTGGCGATGGGCCTGCTTGGCCTGCTGATGCCGCCACCGGCCGCGGCGGCCTTGCTGGTGCTCCCCTCGCTGTTGACCAATCTCTGGCAGCTGCTGGCCGGCCCCGCGCTGGCGCAGATTGCGCGTCGCCTCTGGTTAATGATGACCGGGATGATTATTGGCACGCTGGCGGGATCGTCACTGCTCATCCATCTTAACCCGCGGTGGTCGGCGCTAGCGTTGGGCGCCGTGCTGATAGCTTATGCCGGATACGCGCTCCGTGGTCCGGCGGTGCAGGTTTCTGCACGCATGGAAAAGCGCCTGTCGCCGCTGATGGGCGGACTGACCGGAGTGATCACCGGGGCGACCGGGGTATTTGTTATTCCGGCGGTGCCCTGGCTGCAGGCGCTGGGCTTTCGTCGCGACGAGCTGGTCCAGGCCCTGGGATTGTCGTTCACCCTGTCCACTCTGGCGATGGCGGCCGGCCTCTCTCTGCACGCTGGCTGGCGCGCAGATTCGCTGCTGCTGTCGGCGCTGGCGCTGGCGCCCGCGCTGCTCGGCATGTGGCTGGGACAGCGGATCCGCTCGCGTCTA
The DNA here is from genome assembly GCF_021869705.1 of Klebsiella sp. PCX. Classification (NCBI taxonomy): domain Bacteria; kingdom Pseudomonadati; phylum Pseudomonadota; class Gammaproteobacteria; order Enterobacterales; family Enterobacteriaceae; genus Klebsiella; species Klebsiella sp. PCX. The sequence goes on along the minus strand of NZ_CP091527.1, from coordinate 2,528,529 downwards.
AGCCCGGAGCGCTTTCGTCAGGGCTTTCTGTTGTTCCTGCTGGCGCTGGGGCTGGAGCTTGTCCTCCGAGGGTTGCTGGCGGAATCATCCTAGCGGCGGGTAATGTGCTTCACATTGTATTTACTGGTGTTCTGGTAGATCTCTGAGAAATCAACGATCGCCCGGTTCTGGGCGTAGCTGACAGACTGCACCCGTAGCAGGAGGCTGTTAGGCGCCACCTGCAGCAGCTCCGCCTGCTCGCGGGTCGCCAGCACCGGGATATAGCTGCGGTGGCTCTCAATAATGGTGATATGGCACTCTTTTTTGAAATAGTTGAACTTAGACTGCTCAAGGTTACCCACGCTGAGCCACGGAAAAGCGGCGTAGGGAATGTAGCTGTTCTCCACCAGGATCGGGACCTCATCAATCAGCCGCAGCCGCCTGACGTAGTAGACTTTTTCTCCCGGCTGGATCTTTAACTGCTGGGCAATGGCCGGCGGGGCGTCAAGCAAGGTGAACTCAATAACCTTATTGCGGTAGTTGGTGACCCCCACCACCTGCATCTGGTAGTTAAATCCCTCCAGCTCTCCGCCATGATAGTTACTTTTACGCACAATGCAGGTTCCGCTGCCGTGCCGCCGGGCGATCAGCTTTTCCTCCTCGAGTAACGCCAGCGCTTTGCGCAGCGTCATCACCGAGACCTGCAGCTCCGCAGCCAGCGCTTTTTCGCTGGGCAGCATATCGCCGACGGCATAGTCGTCGCTGTTGATGCGGGCCTTCAGTTCTGTGGCAATCTTTTTATAAATCACTTTTAGATGTCTCACCGAGAGGAATGACGTCAAATGCATCTGCATTTAATGCATTGTATTTATTCATAAAAATTAATTTTCACGCGCCATAAGCAGCGTTAACTCATCTATAAAAATGGCTATATTTATATATCTCTCCTGCAACAATATATATGACTTTCGTCACAGATGGCCTTTTTCCTGCTCGGGATCCCGGTGGTCTGCTCCTAGTCTGATAAGCCTATTGATCAGGTGATGACAGCGGGCGATGAAGACGAGAGGACAACCATGATTGGCGTGAAAAAGCTTCAGGACTTTTCCAAGGCGATGATCGGGCCGGTGCTGTATCTGCCGGCTATCGGCCTGTTGATCGCCCTGTTCAGCATGACCACCAACCGGCTGTGGGTGGATGAAAGCAGCGGAATCTATCTGTTGGGGAAATTCGTCTCCAGCATGCTCTGGGCGCTGATGAACAATCTCGGGTTTCTGTTCTGCCTCGGACTGGCCAGCGGTCTGGCGAAAACCCGCAAAGCCGAAGCCGCTTTCGTGGCGGCCATGACCTGGCTGGTCTATCTGGCGGCGAACAACAGCTGGCTGACCCTGACCCATCGTCTGGCGACCGGAGCCACCAACGCGCAACTTTATGGCAGCGGACAAACCTATATCTTCGGTTTTCAGGTCATCGATATGGGCGTGTTCCTCGGTATTATCCTTGGCTGCGCCGTCGCCTTTGTTCACAATCGCGTGGTTGGCATTGAGTTTCGCGGCGCGCTGTCGATCTACGGCAACAGCAAGCTGGTGCTGATCGTGATGCTGCCGCTGGTGGGCCTGTTTGCTATCGCCACCGTCTATCTCTGGCCGGTGGTGGAGCTGGGTATCTCGGCGCTGACCGGCTTTATGAAATCCTTTGGCGCCATCGGGGTCTTCCTGTACGGCTTTCTCAACCGGTTCCTAATCCCCACCGGGCTGCATCATTTGATCTGGTCGCCGTTCGTCTTTACCTCTATCGGCGGTCAGTTGCTGATTGATGGCCAGACCGTCATTGGCGCCAAGCCTATTTTTCTCGCCGAAATCGCCCGTCATCCCGTTGACACGCTCAGTGATTCCGCCCGGTTTTTGACCTATGGGATGGTGAAGATTTTCGGCACCGCCGGTATGGCGCTCGCTTTCTATCGCACGGCGAAACCGGAGAATAAACAGCGGCTCAAAGTCACGCTGATCCCCTTAATTGTCACCTCCGTGCTGGTGGGGATCACCGAACCTTTTGAGTTTCTCTTCATCTTCACCGCCCCGCTGCTGTGGCTTATCTACTCCCTGCTGGACGGTTTTTTCCAGATGCTGGCCTGGCTGCTTCACGTGCGGGTCTGCGCCACCAACGGTCTTATCGATTTTGTCGTCTATAACCTGCCCGCCGGCGCTAGCGTGACGCGCTGGCCGGTGTTTGTCGCCCTCGGGCTGCTGGAGACCGCCACCATGTACCTGGTCGGCACCTTCTGTATTACCCGCCTGCGAATGCTTACCCCGGGGCGCGAAGCCGCTGCCGATGCGGTGCGTTCCCCACAGACGGATCCGGCAAATGGCGAGTCTGACAAAGGTGCGATGGTGATTGCGGGGTTGGGCGGCAAAGAAAATGTTTGTGCGGTGGAAAACTGTTTTACCCGCCTGCGGGTCGATGTGCGCGACCCCGCACTCATCCAGCAGACGCTGTTAAAAGAGAGCGGAGGGAGCAGCGTGCTGATTAAAGGCAATCATGTTCAGGTGATCTACGGCCTGGGGGTTAACAAAATTCGAACGGCGGTCAACGCCAGTCTGGGTGTAACTGAATAACGAGGTGGTAAATGAAAGATAACTTTGTGGTCACGATTGCCGGTGGCGGTAGTACCTATACGCCGGGGATTGTCATGATGCTGCTGGAAAATATGGCGCGCTTTCCCCTGCGGGAGATCCGTCTGTACGATAACCATCACGAGCGTCAGAAGACCATCGGCGACGCCTGCGCCATTCTGGTGGCGGAACGCTTCCCGCAGGTAAAATTCAGCTATACCACCGATCCGCAGGCGGCCTTCACCGACGTGGATTTTGTGATGGCGCATATTCGCGTTGGCCTGTATGAGATGCGGGAAAAGGATGAAAAAATCCCGCTGAAATATGGCGTGCCGGGTCAGGAAACCTGTGGACCGGGAGGGATCGCCTACGGTATGCGCTCGATTGCCGGCGTGCTGGAGCTGGTCGATTATATGCAGCAGTACGCCCCTGGGGCGTGGATGCTTAACTACTCCAACCCGGCGGCCATCGTCGCGGAAGCGACCCGTCGCCTGCGGCCCGACGCGCGCATCATCAACATCTGCGATATGCCGGTGGCCATCGAGGGGCTGTTTGCCGATATCCTCGGTCTGCCGTCGCGTAAGGCGCTGAACGTCCGCTACTATGGCCTCAATCATTTTGGCTGGTGGACCAGCATCACCGATAAAGCCGGTAACGATCTGATGCCTGCGCTCAAGCGTCACGTGGCGGAGCAGGGTTACAGTAGCCCAAAAGAAGATTTTCAGCATAAAGCGCCGAGCTGGATCGAAACCTTTAAAAAAGTGAAGGATGTGTTTGCCCTCGATCCCCTGACGTTGCCTAACACTTATCTGAAATACTACCTCTATCCTGACTACGAGGTAGCCCACTCTGACCCGGACTTTACGCGGGCTAACGAAGTGATGGCCGGACGTGAAAAAGAGGTCTTCGATATGGCCCGGGAGATCACTCGTCGCGGCACCGCGGAAGGCGCGCATTTCCATGCCGGGGCCCATGCCACCTTCATCGTCGACCTCGCCTGCGCCATCGCCTTTAACACCCAGGAGCGGATGCTGTTGATCGTGGAAAACAACGGGGCGATCGCCAACTTTGACGAGACGGCGATGGTGGAAGTCCCCTGCCTGGTGGGCGTCAACGGCCCGGAACCGCTGGCGATGGGAAAAATCCCTTCGTTCCAGAAAGGACTGATGGAGCAGCAGGTGGCGGTGGAGAAGCTGGTCGTTGACGCCTGGATTGAGAAAAGCTACCAGAAACTGTGGCAGGCCATCACCCTGTCAAAAACGGTACCCAGCGCCGCGGTGGCGAAAGCGATTCTCGATGAGCTGATCGTCGCCAACGAAGGTTACTGGCCCGCGCTGCACTGATTTTTTGCCACAACCCTGCCGTGAGAGCCCCTCTCGGCAGGGTTATCGCCGGCATCCATCCCGCGATACCTCCTTCCATAGCCTCCCTCAGCGCCAACGCGTCAATGGCCTGCGCGACGCCAGGCCAGACTGACATCACAGCATCGCCAGCCACTATTTTCCCTGAACAGAGTAATGAAATATAAATTCTATTCTTCGATATTATGGCGTAAAAATGTGATCTGTGTTGTATTCTCTGCGTTACATTAACCCACTGAAAACAACATCATTATTACTAACTCGCAAATTTAACCCGCATTTCATAGGGATATACTGCCGCATGCCATTGTGATTGGCTTCATGTATTTACCTTCCTGCAACACCAGTTTGAAATTAAATTTTCATAATGTGATCTTGTAGCATGCTCATTCCATTTCTTTGTGCCATATTCTTAGCACGGTAAATCGCCGGAACGACAGCAACGTGCCACACCAGGGCGCTGTCCTGCGGCCAACGTCGGCGCTGCCGACGCACTGAAGACCGCTAACCCGAAAAGGAGAACGGATATCGACGACATCCATGCCAACACCAAGCCGTAAACCTCTTTGACCGCCATTGCTTAGCGTACCCTGCCTTGTGCTGAGCAATTACACAAAGAAGAAAATCATTTAATTCAGTTAGATACGACAACACAGGCGTGATAAATCCTGACTGGGGAGATGTATTTTTATCTTGTGTCGTTCAACAAAATAAAGGGACTACCATGTCATTTATAACAAACCTGAACCAGCAACAGAGAAAACGACTTCATCAGATCACCTTAGTGGCCACCTTCGGCGGCCTGCTTTTCGGTTACGACACCGGCGTTATCAACGGCGCCTTTTCCTCACTGAAGCAGTACATGGCGCTGACCCCGACCACCGAAGGGCTGGTAATGAGTGTCCTGCTGATCGGCGCCGCGCTGGGCAGCGTGTTTGGCGGTAAGTTCGCCGACTACTTCGGCCGGCGCAAATACTTGCTCTTCCTCTCCTTTGTTTTTCTTATCGGCGCCCTGCTTTCCGCCGCGGCTCCCGATATCACTACCCTGCTGATTGCCCGCGCCCTGCTGGGCTACGCCGTCGGCGGCGCCTCGGTCACCGCCCCCACCTTTATTTCTGAAGTGGCGCCCACCGAGATGCGCGGTAAGCTGACCGGCCTGAATGAAGTCGCCATCGTTATCGGCCAGCTGGCGGCGTTTGCCATTAACGCGATCATTGGCATCATCTGGGGCCATCTGCCGGACGTCTGGCGCTATATGCTGCTGGTGCAGGCGATCCCCGCTATCTGCCTGTTTGTTGGCATGTGGCGCGCGCCGGAAAGTCCGCGCTGGCTGCTTAGCAAAAACCGCCACGAGGAAGCGCTGCATATTCTCAAACAGATCCGCCCGGCGGAACGCGCGCAGAAAGAATTCGACGACATCTCCACCCTGATCAAAATTGAAGCCGGCAATAAGTACAGCACCCAGAACACCTTCACCACTATCCTCAAAACGCCATGGATCCTCAAAATTTTGCTGGTGGGCATTACCTGGGCCGCGCTGCAGCAAACCACCGGGGTGAACGTGATTATGTATTACGGCACGGAAATCCTGAGTGCCGCCGGCTTCTCAGAGCGTACCTCGCTGATCTGTAACGTGCTGAACGGCGTCTTCTCCGTCGGCGGTATGCTGATTGGCGTGCTGTTTCTCGTCGATCGTTTTAAGCGTAAGACGATCATTATCTACGGCTTCGCCATTATGGCCACGCTGCACCTGATTATCGCCGCGGTCGACTACACCCTGGTGGGCGACCTCAAAGCCACCGCTATCTGGCTGCTGGGCGCGCTGTTCGTCGGCGTGATGCAGGGTTCGATGGGCTTTATCACCTGGGTGGTGTTAGCCGAGCTGTTCCCGCTGAAATTCCGCGGATTGTCGATGGGGATCTCGGTATTTTTCATGTGGATCATGAACGCGGTGGTCAGCTACCTGTTCCCGCTGCTGCAGGCGAAACTGGGCCTTGGGCCGGTCTTCTTTATCTTCGCGGCCATCAACTATTTGGCGATTCTGTTCGTGGTGTTCGCCCTGCCGGAGACCTCCAATAAATCGCTGGAGCAGTTAGAAGCGGAGCTGTCAGCGAATCATGAGGATAAAAAATCTACTCGTCTCACCAGGGAGGTTGGCTATGATCGATAACATCACGCTGGATAATCTGCACATCGGCTGCAAGGCCAGTAATAAAGCGGAAGTCATCGCCATGATTGGCGCAGAGTGTAAAGCCAAAGGCTATGTCAATCAGGAGTGCGTTCACTTTCTGCTGGAGCGTGAACATCAGGTTTCCACTTTTTTGGGCAATGGCATCACCCTGCCGCATCTGCCGAAATCAGCGACGGATATCATTCTTAAAACCGGGATTGAGATCTATCAGTTTCCTGATGGCGTTATCTGGGATCGCGGCAACGTGATGTTTATTGCCATTGGCGTGATTGCGAAAGAGAAAGAGCATATTGACGTGCTCAAAGAAATTGCCTCGATATTCAGCGATGAGCTGATCGCGAATGCGTTGTCATTAATCTCCGACAAAAATGACTTCCTGAAGATCCTCCAGCATAACGCGCTACCCCGTTAAGTGCCCACCGGCCGGGGCTTTGCCCCCGGCCATCGCCTTATTTTATTGGTCTCGCAGAAAGCAAGCATTACGAAAAATCTAATTTTCTCCGTTATCACGTCACTCACAATAATAACCGGGGAAATTAACGCATATCGAATGGCTATCAACTCTATTTATTATGCGACAGCTCTTATTCAATATGGGGAAATAACCAATAAAAACAGCATGTTAACCATTAAAAGTCTTTGCATCCTTTGCTTTGCTGTTCAGGCCGTGAGTGCCGCGCGCCAGTGATTCCTGCGCTATCCCATTAGTTTTGATTTATATCAATACTGCCTCCAGCGTTAAAATGCATTTTACAGCGCGATTATTTTGGAAAGGTGTATACGACATTGGTTTTACGATTTGGATATTTATTTAGCCGGCCCGCAAGCCTGTGGGGATGGCTGATGTGTAACGCGCTTAATGGTATCGCGATCGTCCTCTGCTTTCGCGGGATAAGCATCGTGACAGGCTATCGTCAGGCGGTCTGGCAGGTCATCATCACGCTGGCTATTATTATATCGACTTGGTATAGCGCTAATTATTTCGCCGCCCTGGAAGCGCGACGCGACAGACGACGCTTTCTGCTGCTGGCCTGGGTGGTGATGACCATTCTGCTGAATTTCATTCACCTCAGCGGCGCTGAATACCGTTATTAAAGGAGCATGCCCATGACGCTGGCGATGCTGTTGGTGCTTATCAATCACCATAAAGGTCTGACTATCTTATTGATTGTCATTATTGCGCTGCTGTTTATGGCGCTTACCCCGCTGGTCAAAAAACTGCTTAGCACCCTTCACGATCGGTCCTGACTTTTCTCTCACGGCCGCCGACAGGCGGCCATCTCTCCTCCTGTTAGACTGATTCCGCCACCAGCCTTAGCGGCATGCAGCCTGCTACAGCGCGCATGAAAAGAAATGAGAACCATTATCAATGAAGCTATGCTAACGTGTCAGCCCAGGCAAAACGCCAGATGACAGAAAACAGGGGGACAGACGAGGTGAAGCAGGATTCAGGGATCATCACAGCGCGGCAGGCGCACGGATTGCTGACGCTGGCGATAGGCGCCGCGCTCTTCTACAGCAGCGGCAGTTTCGCCCGGCCGGATCTGCAGCCGTTGGGGCCGAATATTGCGGATAAAGGGTCAGCTTTCTACCATTTTACCCAGCGCCAGTACGACTCTGCCGATGGCGAACGCCATTACCGGGTGTGGACCGCGGTGCCGGATAAAGCGCCGCCCGCCGCCGGTTATCCGGTGCTGTATATGCTGGACGGCAACGCGGTGATGGATAAACTCAACGACGCGTTCCTGCAACAGCTCTCCGCTGGTTCCCCGCCGGTCATCGTCGCTATTGGCTACCAGACGGCGCTGCCCTTCGATACCGCCGCCCGGGCCTGGGATTACACTCCGCCGTTGAAGACGCATCAACCTCGCGCCGGAAAATCCGCGCTGCCGCCGCGAAAAACCGGGGGCAATGACCTGTTTCGCCAGCTGCTGAGCGACACGATGGTTCCGCAAGCAGAAGCTAACCTGAAAATCGATCCCCGCCAGCGGGCTATCTGGGGCCACTCCTACGGCGGACTGTTTGTGCTCGACGCGTGGCGTAAGAGCGCCCTGTTCCACCTCTATTATTCCGCCAGCCCGTCGCTTGGCCAGGCACTCGAGTCTCCGCTTAAAGACAGCAAAAACATCGATGCCGCCGCTTTCGCCGGGAAATCGCTGTATCTGCTGGAGGGGGATGGCAAAGCCCCTGGCGAGCCGTCCGGGCACGTGGCCTCCCTGGCGGTTTTGCGTCAGACCCAACAGCAGCTGGCGGACAACGGTTTGCGGGTGGCCTTCTGGCGCTACCCTGGGCTGACCCATGGTCAGATGTTCGAGGTCTCACTGCGCTCGGCGCTGCTGCACCTTTCCGGGCAGGCAGCCCTTGCGCATCAGTGATAACCTTGCGCCCACCAGCGGACGGTGGGCGATTCAGCGCTGATCGGGCAGGTGTTTAATATCGACCGGCTTGCCGAACAGGAAACCCTGCATTTCGTCACATCCCTCCTCTTCGAGGATCTGCAGTTGCCCTGCGGTTTCCACCCCCTCGGCGATAAGCGGCGTATTGATCGAGTTGCCCAGCGAAATAATGGCCCGCACGAATGAGCGGACCTGGGGATTGCTCTCCACATCCAGCATAAAGCTGCGGTCGAGCTTGATGACGTCGAAATGAAAATCGCGCAGCATGCTCAGGGAGGAGTATCCTGTGCCGAAATCATCCAGTGCGATACTGATCCCCATCTTTTGCAGATGATGCAGGACGCTGAATGCCAGCTGCTTGTTCACGATAAACGCCGTCTCGGTGACCTCAAACTCCAGCAGGCTGACCGGATAAGCGGTACGCATCAGGATCTCGCGGACTTTTTCGATAAAGCTGCGATGACGCAGCTGCACCGGCGAGATATTGACCGAAATTTTTCTGTTGAGACCTTTTTCCAGCGCTTCGTTACACACCTGCTCCAGCACCCAGTAGCCTAACGGCACGATGGCGCCGCTCTCTTCGGCAATGGGAATAAACACGTCCGGCGGAATAGCGCCCAGCTGAGGATGCTGCCAGCGCAACAGCGCTTCATAACCGGTGATGCGACGATCTTTAATATTGCGGATCGCCTGATAGTGAAGCGAAAACTCCCCCGCCTGAATACCGCGGCGGATGTCGGCGGCCATCATATTCCGCTGCCGCGTCTTGTCGTCCATCTCGCGTTCGTACCAGCAAATTTTGTGGTCGAGACTGCTCTTTGCCCGATACATGGCCAGATCGGAATTGCTCAGAACCGTATTAATATCCGTCCCGTCCTCCGGGTAGACGGAGATACCCATGCTGGCGGAAAGGATCACTTCCGTCGCGGCAAACGTCTGCTTACCGCTGAAGCAGTGCCAGAGACGGGCGGCAAAGGCGTCCACCTCGCTTTCATCGGCAAAAGGTTTGACGGCCACAAACTCATCGCCACCGAAGCGGGCGACCATTTCCTCCTTCTGCAGCGTTTTGAGTACGGCGCCTGCCACGCGCTGCAGCAGTTGATCGCCAATAAGATGGCCCTGCAGATCGTTAATCTCTTTAAACTTATCTAAATCGATGGTGAAAACGGCAAAGCGGCGGGCGTCATTCCCGGTGATTAGCTTTTCCACCCGCTCAAAGAACTCCACCCGATTGGGTAAACCGGTCAGCGCATCGTAACGCGCCATCCACGCGATGCGGTCATTGATCGCCTTCTGTTCGCTGATGTCGCGGGTAATTTTGGCAAAGCCCAGCAGGTTATTTTGCTCATCGCGGATGGCATTGATCATGACATGCGCCCAGAACCGGGAGCCATCTTTACGATACCGCCAGCCTTCGCCTTCGAACTGCCCGCTACGCAGGGCAATTTGCAGATTATTCGCCGGCACCCTGGAGAGTTGTTCGGCTTCGCTATAGAAGAGACCGAAGTAGCGACCGATGATCTCATCGCTCAGGTACCCTTTTGCCCGGCGGGCGCCCTCATTCCAGCTAATGACCGTCCCGTCGGCGCTCAGCATATAGATGGCATAATCTTTAACACTTTCAATAAAGTGGCGATAGGCAATGTCCGTCAGGTGATCGTTACTCATGGTACAGCGCTCTCTGTGGCTCGGTCGTGGCAAAACGCATTAGATATAACAGAATCACGCCCATAATGAATACAAGGTTAAGGTGTTTTATGGTCGCCTTTCCGGCCCGGACAACCGCCGATCGCGCGGCGGACACTCCTGTTAAGCGTAGTGGACCAGGCCACCTTCGGGGGGATAACCTCGGCGATTTTCGCACTTAGGTCGCCCACTAATAGTTACTTTTATTGATTAAAAAGTTTGATTGAAAGAATAAATAAAAGGAGTAATGTTAATAATACTTTCTATGGAGGTTAAATATGTTGCGTGATTATTTAAAAGTGGAAAAAGAAGATCGGTTGGTTGAACAACAGAGTCGTCATGACAATAGTCAGCATTATTCTTCGGTAACTGAATGGGTTATTTTAAGTAAAGATGGCCAGCGTAAAGGCCGGGTATCCCTGTTTGACCGCTTCACCACCCGCCGCTCCTGGAGCGACAGCTTCCGCATTACGCAGTTCGATAATGCGGGTAAAGTGGTGGTGGATAAACTCACTGACGCGCTGTAAATTCCCCGGATTCCCGGCCTGACGGGAGAATATTCATACGCAAAATTAACACCTGCATAAAATATATTGATGCGTCGTCATCATGTTATTTTCATTCCGCATACCGATAACCTAATGGGTAATTTTCGCCATGGTGAGCCGCGCGAATTTTTAACCTGAAAAAATACGGTAAATAAGCCCGCTGGTCGGGCTTTTTTGCATGACGCTCGTCACCCACGCCACAAAATGCCAAGGACATCCCGCGCTGGTTTCTATACGATACATCTACGAATCATATATGGTCTGTTTCTATGGGAATCGTCAAAATCTCCGATCTGCTGCACGATGACATTCGTGATGCCAGCAAAGCCATGTCCCGCTCCGTTAATGCCCAGGCGGAATACTGGATCCGCCTGGGCATGATGAGCGAACTCTACCCCGAGCTTAACCACCAGCAGATCAAACTGCTGATGCTGAAATCCGGCTCTGACCGTCTGCTGGAGGTGATCAATGCCATCAATAATCATTAAAACCGCCGATGAGCTCGCGCGCCAGCGCCATGCCGGCCAGCTGCTGGCATCGGTGTTTGACATGCTGGATACCTTTATCGTCCCCGGCGTGACGACGATGGAAATCAACGATCGAGTGGAAGATTTTATCGTCAACCAGCTGGACGCCCGCCCGGCCAGCAAGGGGCAATACGACTTTCCCTATGTGTTGAACACCTCGATTAACGATGTGGTCTGCCATGGGATCCCGAAGGCGACCGAGCATCTGCGCTCCGGGATGATCGTTAACGTCGATATCACCCTCGAGAAAGCGGGCATGATCGCTGACTCCAGTAAGATGTACCTGATAGGCGACGTTTCCCCGCTGGCTCGCCGGCTGGTAAAGACCACCTATGAAGCCATGTGGAAAGGCATTGAGGTGGTGAAACCCGGCGCGACGCTGGGCGACATCGGCCATGCCATTCAGCGCTGGGTCGAGGACCATGGCTACAGCGTGGTCAGAGAATATTGCGGTCACGGTATCGGCCAGGAAATGCATGAAGAGCCGCAGGTGCTGCACTACGGCAGGCCCGGTGAAGGCGCGGTGCTGCGGGAAGGCATGGTATTCACTATTGAACCGATGGTGAACCAGGGCGGCAGTCGTATCAAAACCAAAAAGGATGGCTGGACGGTGGTCACCCGCGATAAAAAACTATCCGCGCAGTGGGAACACACCGTGGCCGTCACCGCCAACGGATTTGAGGTGCTGACGCTACGCGACGACGAGCAGTCGCGGATCCGCTAAGTTTTCTTCTCCCGGTATATCGGCATAGCCGACATTTCTCGCTGGCGAGTACCGCCCTTCGTCAGCGCACTTTATCCCCTGGCCTCTATTGCCCCCCGCGTTCTCCACACCGCGCCGGGTGTGTCTGCTTTACCCCTCATAAAGTTAATCATAAAACGATAAAAATTTATTGTAAAACGATAAACACCAGGCTAACCTGCGCTCACTTTAACACCAGGGAGAAACGGTATTCCCTCACCTGGATGTCGTACCGCGTTAAGGAGAAAACATGCGCTGGAACCGCTATCGCCGGGACAGACAGATCATTGCCGCCGTGCTGGTTTTTACCGTCATTGTGGCGGCGGGGATCGCCCTGCAGCCCGGCTTTCATCCCCCCAGCTCCCGGACGACGGGGGATAAACAGCTGGTCTCGATATTAACGCCCCTGCTCAATGGCGCCCGCGGACAGGTCGCCGCAGCGCTGATTACGCCTCAGGGGGTGCGCTACGGCCTGTGGGGGAGCGAGTATACGACGCAGTATGAGATCGCCAGCCTGAGCAAAACCATGACCGCCAGCCTGCTGCTGGAGGCTATTCGCCGCGGCGAAGTCACCGCGCAGACGCCGGTGTCGGCGCTGGTCCCGGAGATTGTCAGCCCGGTGCGGGACGTTACCCTGGAGCAACTGGTTTCTCACCGTTCAGGACTGCCACCGCTTACCGCGTCGGTTGGGCAGCGGCTGGCTATTCTGAGCGACATTGCCCGGCGGCAGAATCCCTGGCGCTACGATCGACCCGCGCTGATCGCGATGATGAACCAGGCCACTCTGCAGCCGACGAAATGGTTTGATTATTCCAACGCCGGGTTTGCCCTGCTCGGACTGGCGCTGGAGCGGGCGTCTCATCGCGATTTTGCCACACTGATGGCGCAACGGGTCTTTGCCCCCGCCGGAATGCAGGGCGCGGAAGTGGCCCGGCAGAATACCCCAGCCTCGCCGTCGTTTGCCGCGGGCTGGTCTGTCTCTGGTTTTCCTCAGCAGCCATGGGTGATGGATGCCTTCGCCCCCGCCGGCGGCGTACGCGCCACGATTGTCGATATGGCGAAATATGCCCAGGCGCTGCTGGCAGGAAACCTGGCGGGCAGTGAAGGCATGCCCCCCCTGTTCGCCACCGATGATCCCGATTCCCGGGTGGGTAATGCCTGGTTCACTACCCGCGTCCGCGGACGGGAGATCGTCTGGCATGACGGGCAGAGTGGCGGCTTTGCGGCAATGATGGCCTTCGACCGACAGCGACAGACCGCGGTAGTGATCCTCTCCGATACCGCCTGGCCGGTGATCGGGCCTGCCATCAAGCTCTTACTGGCTGCCACCCCTGATGAACAGGAGGCGCGTAATGAACGGAATTGACATCCTCTGGGCGCTGTTAACGCTGTTGTCGGTGATCCTGTTTATTTCCGGCGACTGGCTGGCGCAGCGAAAAATACGCCTGCTCAATTATGTTTTGCTGGTGACCGGGGTTATTTATCTCGCCGAGGTTTTCCAGACCCTGCAGAATCTCGGCAAAATGGGCTACCTGTTTCGGATGCTGACCTGGACCATCCAGGCATCGTTCATCACCCTCAGCCTCTACCGCGTCTGGACCCGTCCGTGGTTTGCCAGCCGTCGACGCGGCGTCCGGGCGATGAGCGTTGTCTTCGCCGTGGCCCTTATGTCATGCTTGACGCGGCTGGTGCTTTAATTATTCTCATCAATCAGGAAGGTAAATTGTGAAGCAATCCAGAACCCGGCTGAGTCTGGCTATTATTAGCGGCATACTGCCCCTCTTTTTTATGCTCGCCCTGATCGTGCCGCTGTGGATTTTCTTTACCGGCGAACGATATTTTCTTTCCACCCTGCTGCACTTTGCTGAAGTGCCGTTAACCGACAACCCGGCCCGGGCGCCGGGGATGGTGAGGAGCCTGCTGCTGCTGGCCCTGCTGTATCTTCCGGCCTCCCTGTTTGCCTTTGCTATCTGGCAGGGCATGAAGGTAACCCGTAGCGTCCGCCAGCGCAGCGTGCTCAGCCTCTCCCTGGCGCACAGCGTTCGTTACATCGCTCTGGCCATGGTGGGCATGGGGATCCTGTTGCCGGTGTGCCGCTTTCTGATCCCGCTGCTCGCCTGGTGGCCGCAGCCTTATTACCAGGTGGTGTTTCTGCTCAGCGACGGGGTGCTGCTGCTGACAGGAAGCTTGCTGTTTGTGACATTTCACGCCATGCTCCACGGGATCCGTGCGGAAGAAGAGAATAAGGAGTTTATTTAACGATGGCTGTGGTGGTGAATCTGGACAAACTGCTGGTGGAAAAAAAGATGACGTCCAGGGCGCTGGCGGCCTTTGTAGGCATTACCGAACAGAACCTGTCGCTGCTCAAGTCAGGTAAAGTCAAAGGCATCCGCTTTGATACCCTGTCGCGCATCTGCGAGGCGCTCGAGTGTCAGCCTGGCGATATTCTGGCGTGGGAGCCCGACTGACCTCTCCCACCTGATGTCAACAGTCCTATCAAGGAATTGCTCTGGCCAGCGAATCGTAAGAGAATAGCGCCTACACGCGACGATCTGATTACACGGGAGTTCATCATCAGCCATTCTCGTCGATTCCCCCTAGCCAGCAAAGTGGCGCTGGCAGGCGCGGCGCTCATCGCCGCCGGCATGCTGTTCAGCTGCACCAGTAAGGCCCCCAAATCCCTCGTCACGCCGCCGAAGAGCGCGGCCGTTAAAGCCGGTCAGACGCACCGGGAGCCGGTACGCGGCGTCTGGCTGACCACCGTCTCGCGCCTTGACTGGCCGCCGGTCGGGTCAATTATCGCCAGTACGCCGGAAAGCCGCATCACCCAGCAGAAGCTGGCGCTGATCGCCAAACTCGATAATCTGCAGCGCCTGGGGATCAACACCGTCTTTTTCCAGGTGAAACCGGACGGTACGGCGCTCTGGCGGTCTGATATTCTGCCGTGGTCCGATATGCTGACCGGCAAAATCGGCGAATACCCCGGCTACGATCCGCTGCAGTTTATGCTGGATGAAGCGCACAAGCGCGGCATGAAGGTCCACGCATGGTTTAACCCTTACCGCGTCTCGGTCAACACCAAACCGTCGACGATTGCCGAGCTGAACAACACCCTCACTCAGGTGCCGGCCAGCGTGTTCGTCCTGCACCGTAACTGGATCCGCACCGCCAGCGATCGCTTTGTTCTCGACCCGGGTATTCCCGAAGCGCGTGACTGGATCACCAGCATTGTCGCTGAAGTGGTGCAGAACTACCCGATTGACGGCGTGCAGTTCGATGACTATTTCTACACCGAAACCGCTTCTTCCCCGCTTAACGACAACGAGACCTTCCGTCGTTACGGGCAGGGCTATGCCTCGAAGGGCGACTGGCGGCGGCATAACACTCAGCAGCTTATTGCCCAGGTCTCCGCGACCATTAAAAAACTCAATCCGAACGTCGAGTTTGGCGTGAGCCCGGCCGGGGTGTGGCGCAACCGCTCCCACGATCCGGCGGGGTCTGATACCCGTGGCGCGGCCGCCTATGATGAATCCTATGCCGATACCCGCAGCTGGGTGCAGCAGGGGCTGCTCGACTACATCGCCCCGCAGATTTACTGGCCGTTTGCCCGCGATGCGGCGCGCTACGATGTGCTGGCCAACTGGTGGGCCGAGGTGGTCAAGCCGACGCATACCCGGCTGTATATCGGCGTGGCCTTGTACAAGGTGGGTGAACCGTCCAAAAATGAACCTGACTGGACGGTGGATGGCGGCGTGCCGGAGCTGAAAAAACAGCTCGACCTCAATGAGTCCCTGCCGCAGATCCAGGGCACCATCCTGTTCCGCGAAAACAACCTCAATCAGCCGCAGACCCGCCAGGCGGTTAACTACCTGCGCAGCCGCTGGGGGCCGCCGCAGAGCTAACCGCCAACCGGCTTCGCTATCCCGCCAGCAGCCCTTGCTGCAGGCGGGCGTGCAGTTTAAGCATGTTCTCCGTGATGGCCCGCCAGACGTGGGCGGAAAAGTCCGACGGCAGCGTCCGGCGGGCGCTTTCGATGGCCTGCGGCACGCGGTCGGCAAACTCGCCCAGGATCGCCAGCATCTGCTCCCGGGGGAAGTTAACCGCTTTGGCGGTCGCCAGAAAATGACGCGGATAGATAGCGTTAATCTCCGTTTTCCGCCCTTTTGTGGCATTGAGCCCCATCGACAGCTTCAGGTCGCGCAGATGCAGTCCCGTCCCGCCCAGCACCGGAAATGCCGAAATAATGTCGTAGAACGGCGTGAGCCGGTAGCTGCCGCCGGGCAGCAAAAAGAGCGAGAAGTTCTTCGCATGCCCGTCCGTTGCCCCGGTCAGCCACTGGAACACCATGAACTTCATAAAGTCATAGCGATCTTTCAGGGCCTCACTGGAGCCCAGCAGAAAGGTCATGATCGCGGCGATACCCGGCCCGCCGTCAGACTCATATTTCATCGACGACGGTATGCCGAATGCCTGACACAGATCCTCCTGCGGCAGACGCAGCAGCACGCGCCCCTCCTGCGCCCAGCGCCGGTCGAAGCGGGTCACCGCCAGCGCACGGATCCGCGGCGTGTTGATAATCTCCGCCTCCGGCACCGCCAAGCCCAACGCCCTGGCCAGCGCCAGGCACAGATATTCGTTATCCACGCTTTCACGCAGATCCAGCGTCGCATTGGGCTGCTTTATCTCGCCGATGGGCAGTTTAATGATATGGGTGGTCGGGGTGGTGCCCTGCGGAATACACCAGTGCTCGCCCATTCGCAGCAGCGCGGTTTTCTCCTGAGCGCCGGCCACCGAGATCCGAAAATCGTCCTGGCCGGTCACCATCCCGAGAGGAATATCCGACTGGTAGGCGGTCAGCAAAGCGGTCAGCTGCGCCTCATCCAGCGTCTGCCAGCGCAACGCGGCAAGATGCGCCTCTTCCCCCGGCGGCAGCAGAGTCACCGCCCCTACGCTGTCCCGCCCGACCTCGGCCAGCAGATCGAACGGCTGTTTCGAACGCGCCTGATAGCGCCTGACGATCCGCTCGCGGACCTGCGGGCTGTCGGGCAGCAGGTTATCAAAATAGTGATACACCGCGTCGGCGGTAATATTGCCATACTGCAGCGGCAGCGAGAGGGAGAGCGGTCTGGCGCGCGGGCTGCGCAGCCACTCCTCATCATAGCGGAAACTGTGCGCCCCGTTGGCCTGGCGGGTTAAGGTTCCCACGCGCGCATTGTTCATCCAGGTGGTGAGCGTCGCCATTACCAGTCAAGATCCGTGGTGTTATCGGGAATCATCGCCGTCTCTGCCGGTTTGGCGTTCAGGGTCATCACCACCCCCAGCGACTGGAGGATCTTAAACAGGGTGGTTAAGGTGGTTTTGTCGGGGTGATTTTCAAAATTGGACAGCGTCGCCTGTTTAATGCCGATCCGGCTGGCCAGCGCCTCCTGAGTCCAGTGATTTTGCTGGCGCAGCAGTTTCAGGTAATTGGCCAGCTGAACCGGACTGTATATCTGCGGGGAATTCATCGCCTTGTTCCTCACCATCATTTATCCCCCTATCGGGATAAAACTGGTTTTATACCCTGCAAGGGATAATGTCAAGTTTATCCCCTGGTGGGGATAGGTCAATGATTATCCTTACGTAGGGATAAAGCAGAAGGGATGGCAGCCGGAGCAACGTGGTCTGCCCGGTGGCGGCTGCGCCTTACCGGGCCTACGGGCTGTCGCTACCAGTTTCATCATCATCCAGGCCGGGCAAGCGCAGCGCCGCTCGGCAATGGCTGTCACTCGGGCAACGCGCAGCCGGGCTTAGCTGCCGCGGTAGGTCGACCACCCGCCCGGGGCGATCAGAAACGGCAGATGGAAATGGTCCTCTGCCGCCTCGCCAATGACAAAATCAATCTGCGCCCGGGTAAAAACGCTATCGCGCCCGGCACGGGCAAACCACGCCCCGGTTTCCGCGGTTAAACGGTAGCGCCCCGCCGGCAGCGGCGCGGAGCTGAAGCTGGCGATACGCCCCTGGGCGTTGGTCACCAGGTTCGCCAGGGTCTCGCCCTCCCGGCTCAGGCTGACCGCGACGCCTTCAGCCGGCGTGCCGGTGGAAATATCCAGAATATGGGTGCTCAGGGTGCTCATTCGCCAATCGCTCCTTCCAGTCTTAACATCGTAATTTCCCGCAGCTGGGCAAGCGCCTCAGCCACTTCTTCGTCAGCGGTATGCTGCAGCCGGCGCGTCAGCGCCTGCAGAATCTCTTCGCCGCTGCGCCCTTTGGCGCGGATTAAAAACACCCGGCCAAAGCGGGCTTCGTAGCGGGCATTCCCCTCCCGCAGGGCCTGCGCCAGTCTTTCATTATCGCTGTCCACCGCCGACTGCTCCTGGCGCGACATCGTCGCGTGCGCCTGGCTGCCGCTCGGTTTTTCGCCGATCCGCGGATGGGCGCTGAGCGCCGCGTTCAGATCGTTCTCTCCCCAGTCGCCCATCGCTTCCCGGGCGACCTGCAGCAGCGCTTCACGGTTGGCGAAGGGGCGCAAGTTCACCAGCTTATCGCTCCAGGCCGGGATCGCCACACAGGGAGCCAGCAGCTCCCCTGCCTCATCGCCACTCAGGCTGTTAAACTGACTCAGCGCGATCATCCTGACTCCTTATCGTTTTCGTCGCCGCCTGCTCCTGCGGCAGAACAAGGTTCAGCGCTATCGCCACCAGCCCACCGCTGGTGGCCGCGGAACCGAACAGATCGCCGACCATCGGCGGAAAATGGCTGAGAAACGCCGGCACCGACTCCACGCCAAGACCCGCACCAAACGCCAGACCCACGATCAGCACATCGCGTCGGGTGAGCGGGTTCTGGGTAATGATCCGGATCCCGGCCGCCACCACGCAGCCAAACATCACCATCGTAGCGCCCCCCAGCACCGGCGCCGGGATCTGCCGCAACAGTTCGCCCACCGGCGGGAACAGCCCGAGCAGGATCAGAATTACGCCAATGTAGCGTCCGACATAGCGGCTGGCCACCCCGGTCATCTGGATCACGCCGTTGTTCTGCGCGAAAGTCGTGTTTGGAAAGGCGCTGAGCATTGCGGCCACCATGCAGCTGACGCCATCCGCCAGGATACCGCCCTTCAGCCGGTTGCGGAAAGCGCGATCGTCAACAGACTGTTGTGAAATCAGCGAGTTGGCCGTCAGATCGCCCACCGCCTCCAGAATACACACCAGCGACACCAGCGCCACCGGCAGAAATATCGCGCTGTTAAACTGAAAGCCAAACGGGAACAGCGTTGGCAGGCGAAACAGGGTATCGCCCAGGCTGTGAAGATGGAACTGACCGCTCAGCCCTGCCGCCACACAGCCCACGGCAATGCCCACCACCACCGAGGAGAGCCGCAGCCAGCGGTTTTTGGCGCAGCTCAGCAGGACGATAACGCCAAGGGTACCCGCCCCGAGCGCGATATTGCTCATGCTGGCAAAATCCTGCGCCTTTTCCCCACCGCACCAGTTAATGACGCTGACCTTGATCAGGCTGATGCCGATCAGCGCAATCACGCTGCCGGTAATGATAGGGGTAAAGATTTTCTTCAGCGGTTCGATAAAGCGGCTGACAATCACCGGCACCAGGGCGGCGACAAAGTTAACGCCAAACAGCATCGCCATAATATCCTGTGGCCCGCCGCCCTGCGCTTTCACCCACATCCCTCCGGCTACCGCCACGCCCAGAAAGGCGAAGCTGGTGCCCTGCATGCAGATCATCCCGGCGCCAATGCCCCAGACCCGGTTGGACTGCAGAAAGGTACCGATACCCGAAGCCAGCAGCGACATACTGATGAGATACGGCAGCCAGTCGCCAAGTCCGAGGGTGGCGCCGATGATCAGCGGCGGCGTGATGATCCCCACCAGACCCGCCAGCACATGCTGGAGGGCGCTAAAAAAGGCCGGAAGCGGTGGGATCCGCTGTTCAAGGCCGTAAAGCAGGCCGCTGTGATGTTCGTCAGACATGGTGTTATCCCGTAGCAAAGAGAAGTGCATGGGCTACTGCACAAAGCAGGCCAGAGACGACAAAAGCGCACGAATAAATTTATTAACACTTCAAAATCATCAACTTAAATTATTCGAATGATGCATCATTTCCCTCCGCTGCTGAACCAGGCTTATGAAACGATAGATTCTTAATGCAACATACAGAAACTTTTGATTCATAAAAAGGCAACCAATGCATCACATTGCACCGAGGTGGTGCGCCATGACCTGCCGCTGTGCCTCTGGCGGGCGGTTTTCCTCCCTCCGGCGAACTGGTACGCAAATTGCTGTAGTCAGTGCCTACATCTGGAGAAGGAGAAAAAAATGAAAGCAATCGTGATTGGCGCGGGCATCGGCGGCTTAAGTGCGGCAGTGGCGCTCAAACAGTCGGGGATCGACTGCGACGTCTATGAGGCGGTGAAAGAGATCAAACCGGTCGGCGCGGCGATTTCCGTATGGCCCAACGGCGTGAAATGCATGGCCCACCTCGGCATGGGCGATATCATGGAAACCTTCGGCGGACCGCTGCGCCGCATGGCGTATCGCGATTTCCGCAGCGGCGAGAACATGACCCAGTTCAGCCTCGCGCCGCTGATCGAACGCACCGGCAGCCGCCCCTGCCCGGTATCCCGCGCAGAGCTGCAGCGGGAAATGCTGGATTTCTGGGGACGGGAGCGCGTGCAGTTCGGCAAACGCGTCACCCGCTGTGAAGAAAACGCCGACGGCGTGACGGTGTGGTTTACCGACGGCAGCAGCGCCAGCGGCGATCTGCTGATTGCCGCCGACGGCAGCCATTCCGCGCTGCGTCCGTGGGTGCTCGGCTTTACCCCGCAGCGCCGCTACGCCGGCTACGTCAACTGGAACGGTCTGGTGGAAATAGATGAAGCGCTGGCACCCGGCGATCAGTGGACCACCTTTGTCGGCGAAGGCAAGCGCGTCTCTCTGATGCCGGTCTCCGCTGGCCGGTTCTACTTTTTCTTTGATGTGCCGCTGCCGGCGGGTCTGGCCGAGGATCGTGACACCCTGCGCGCTGACCTCAGCCGCTACTTTGCCGGCTGGGCGCCGCCGGTGCAGAAGCTGATCGCCGCCCTTGACCCGCAGACCACCAACCGTATTGAAATCCACGATATCGAACCGTTCAGCCGCCTGGTGCGCGGTCGCGTCGCGCTGCTGGGCGACGCCGGACACAGCACCACCCCGGATATTGGCCAGGGGGGATGTGCGGCGATGGAAGATGCGGTGGTGCTGGGCGCCGTTTTCCGCCAGACCCGCGATATTGACGCCGCCCTGCGCGAGTATGAAACCCAGCGCTGCGATCGGGTTCGCGATCTGGTGTTGAAGGCGCGCAAGCGCTGCGATATCACCCACGGTAAGGATATGCAGCTCACCGAAGCCTGGTACCAGGAGCTGCGGGAAGAGACCGGCGAACGGATTATCAACGGCATGTGCGACACCATCCTCAGCGGGCCGCTGGGCTGACGGTCGCCATGGATTCAATCACCGCGCTCAGCGTCTGAATGGCCATCTGCGCGGGACGCGATAGCTGACGCGAGGGCGCGGTGCACAGCGCCAGGGTCAGCGGCCGCAGCAGCGTACTGCGCAGCGGGATAAAGGCCAGCTGTCCGCGCTGAACCTCGTCCAGCACGTCGAGCAGGCTGAGGAGCGTCACGCCGCTGCCGCGCAGCACCAGCGACTTAATGAGTCGAATATCATTGCAGCTGATGGTATTCTCCGGCGCAAAGTCATGGTGGCGATAGAGGAGCGCAACACGCTCATGAACAATCAGCGGCGCGCCGGGCACGATGTGCCGCTCCAGGCTGAGCTCGCCCAGAGACAGGGCCTTCGCCCCCGCCAGAGGATGGTCCGGGCGCATCACAATCCCCACCTCCAGTTCGGCAAAGGCCAGCACGCTGAGTCCGGCCTGCCCCTGCGGATCGAGGATCAGACCGACGTCCAGATCCGCCTGACGCACTTTCTGGCTGACGGTGTGGCTGTCGGCCACCTGCAGATCCAGCTCCAGCCACGGCCAGCGGGCGATGATCTCCGCCAGCGCGGCGGCGAAGCCGCCTTCCGCCAGCGCCTGCACCATGCCGACGCTGACGCTCCCGCGCTTCATCCCCTGCAGCTCATCAAATTTTTGCCGGGTCTGACGAAACTCCTTCTGCCAGCGCAACAGATTGTCATACAGCAGTTCACCCGCAGTGGTCATCCGCAGTCCCTCCGGCAGCCGCTCGAACAGCGGCGTCCCGAAGGCCTCCTCGGCCTGCAGGATCTGGCGGTTAATCGCCGAGGCCGAGATATGCAGCTGCTCGGCGGCCCGGCGCAGGCTGCCGCAGCGAGCCACGGCGATGAAATAGTGGGCGAAACGGGAAAATGGACTCATGGTGCCCCTGTACTCTTTTTTGCAACAGCAGAGTGAATTAATGGTGATGGATGTGAACACCCTAATATGACAACAATAATCTCACAACAATAAAACAATCACCGATGTGAGCAGGAAGAGAAATCATGAAGACAACCACCCCCACGCCCCCCGCCCATAGCACCTTCGATCCGGAAGACTGGCTGCGGCTGGCCCGTTGCTGGCACCCGGTGGCCCGCGCCTGCGATATTGACGGCGCTCCGGTGAAAGCCACCCTGCTGGACGAACAGCTGGTTATCTATCGTATAAAAGGCCAGGTGGTTGTCGCCCGCGACGTCTGCCCGCACCGCGGCGTCCCGCTGACCCTGGGGTTTCATGAAGAAGAAGGCATCGTCTGCCCCTATCATGGCCTGCGCTTTGGCGAGGATGGCCGCTGCAACCGCATCCCCTCCAGTCCGGGGCAACCCATTCCGGCCAAACTGCATCTCACCAGCTTCGCCGTGGAGGAGCGTTACGGGCTGATCTGGACCTGCCTGGCCTGCGATCCGGACAATCCGCCGCCGTTACCGACCATGCCGCACTGGGACGACGCCGGCTTTCAGCAAATCAACTGTCCGGCCTTTGAAGTGAAGGGCTTTGCCGGCCGCCAGGTCGAAGGCTTTCTCGATGTCGCCCACTTCGCGTGGATCCACACCGAGACCTTCGCCGATCCGGACAACCAACAGGTGCCGGACTACACCCCGCAGGAGACGCCGTTCGGCTTTGTTGCCGACTACTGGAGCTCGGTAGGCAATTACCCGGCCAGCTCCGATTTCCGCGCGCCGGAAGGGTTCCAGTGGCTGCGTCACTTTGAAATGCATCTGCCGTTCACCGCCACGCTGACCATCCATTTCCCTGCCGATGCGAAGCTGGTGATCATGAACGCCGCCTCGCCGGTGTCGTCGCGCGTGACGCGAATGTTTGCCCCTATCGCCCGCAATTTTGACCTGCATGTGCCGGTGGAAGACGTTCATGCGTTCAACCTGCGGGTGTTTGAGGAGGACCGCCTGATGGTTGAGACCCAGCGCCCGGAGCGGCTGCCGCTGGATCTGACCCTGGAGGCGCATATTCCGGCAGACCGCAGCTCTATCGCCTACCGGCGCGGGCTGAAGAAGATGGGCTTTGGCGATTTCTTTCTGGTATGAGTGGAGGTCTTATGCGCGACATACTCCCGGTGGTGGTCGATGGCCTGTGGCGCCAGGGCGCGAAAAATCTGGCCGTTCGTCTGGTGAGCGCCGATGGGCAACCGCTGCCGGCGTGGGCGCCCGGCGCCCATATCGACCTCCATCTCCCCTGCGGGCTGATCCGTCAGTATTCGCTGACCGGCAGCCCGGCCAGACGGGATCACTATCTGCTCTGCGTCGCCCGCGAGGCGCAGTCGCGAGGCGGCTCCCGTTATATTCATGACACCCTGCGTCCGGGGCAGCCCTTGCTGATCTCTGCTCCGCGCAACCACTTTCCCCTGCACGGGGGCGGCCACGTGGTGCTCCTCGCCGCCGGGATCGGCATTACGCCGCTGCTGGCGATGGCCCATGCGCGCGCGGCGTCCGGCGCCAGCTTTACGCTGCACTATTACGTCAGCCGCGCGCAGGAGGCCGCCTTCGCCACCGAGATCGCCAGCCAGCTCACCGGCGGAACCTGCCTGATCCACAGCTCTGCCGACGGGCAGAGTCCGCGCCTGCGGCTGGCGCAGGATCTGGGCGCGCCGGACGCCGACACCCGAGTCTATTTCTGCGGACCGCCGGGGTTTATGGCCCAGGTGCGCGACACCGCGCTGGCGGCCGGCTGGGCGGAAACGCAACTGCACAGCGAAGCGTTCCAGCCGACCGTCCCGACGGCGGCGTCGGCGGAGGACGGCACCTTCACCATCACCCTCGCCTCCACCGGGGAGCGCTGGCCGGTCCCGGGGGACAAAACCATCGCCCGGGTGCTGCAGGAGCATGGCGTTGAGGTGCCGCTCTCCTGCGAGATGGGGATCTGCGGCGCCTGCCTGACGCCGGTGCGGGAGGGAACGGTAGACCACCGGGATACCGTGCAGTCGGAGGCGGAAAAACAGGCCGCGGAGCAGCATATCGCGCTGTGCTGCTCCCGCAGCCTGTCGGCCAATTTAGTTATCGATCTCGCGGGATAAGCGGCCGGTCTCCGGCTGCTCGGCGCTGGCGACCGGTTTCACCCGCACGGCGGTGAAGACCACGACCATCGCGGTCAACAGCAGCAAACCGCTGCCGGTGAAGACGCCGCTGGCACCATGCAGATCGAACACCGCCCCGCCGCCGGCGGCGCCGGCGCTGATGGCCAGCTGAATAGAGGCCACCAGCAGACCGCCTGCGCTTTCCGCCTCATCCGGCACGGTGGTGGCCAGCCAGGTGGACCAGGCCACCGGCACCAGACCGAAGGCAAATCCCCACAGGGCGACCAGCAACCCGTCGAGCACGGACAGATGGCCAAACGTCACCATCAGCAGCGCCAGGACGCTCATCATCAGCGGCACCAGCGCCAGGGTCAGACGCAGGCTGCGGCTCAGCAGATAGCTCGCCACCGAGGTGCCGATAAAGTTAGCGACACCGAAGCCGAGCAAAATCAGCGAAACGCCTTCAACGCTGGCCTGCGCGACGGTCTCAAGGAACGGTCGCAGGTAGGTGAAGAAGGCAAAATGGCCGCTGAAAATCAGGATCGACGCCAGCATGCCCCCCAGCATACCGGGACGGCGCAGCACCCTGAACAGCGTGGAGAAGGTGCCAACGCTTTCCGGCCGCATGGAGGGCAGCACCCACAGCTGCCAGAGCAGCGCCAGCAGGCTGGGTATCGCGCAGAGAATAAACACGTTGCGCCAGCCGATCAGCTCTCCGAGGTAGCTGCCGAGCGGCGCGGCCACCACCGTGGCGACAGACACCGCGGAAAAGATGATCGCCAGCGCTTTCGGCACATGGGCCGCCGGCACCAGACGCATCGCCGTGGCGGTGGACATCGCCCAGAAACCACCGATGGCGATCCCCAACAGCAGACGACCGAGCAGGAGAAACGCCAGCGAACCGGCAAAAGCGACCATCAGGCTGGAGACAATCTGCAGCACGGAAAAGAACATCAGCACCCAGCGGCGGTCGATATTGCGGGTGGCGGTGGCGATCAGCAGGCCGGTGACTAACGCCACTAACGCCGTGGCGGTCACCGCCTGCCCGGCCATCCCTTCGCTGACGCCGAGGCTGCTGGCCATCGGCGTTAACAGGCTGGCGGGCAGAAATTCAGCCACGATCAGGCCGAACACCCCGAGGGCCAGGGCATAGACGGCGCGCCAGGCAGGCCTGACGGGTGACAGGCTCGCGTCAGCAGCTATGCAGGAAGTCATATACATCTCTCCAGGTTTATTAACATCCTGGTCATCTTAGGGGCTTACCCCTGGACGATATATGATGCATACTCTTCAGTTATTGATTATTCGTCCGGAATTACCATGAGCCAGCCCACTATCGACCTGACCAGCGAACTGCTGCGCGGTATGCGCCTCTCCGGCGTGAATTACCGGCGCATCGAGACCTCCCGCCCGTTTGGCGTCGGCTTTAGCGCCGTGGCGGGCAAAGCCCAGTTCCATTTCATCAGCCGCGGGCCGGTGCTGCTGCGCATGGCCAGCGGAGAACAGTTCACCCTGGAGAGCGGCGACGCGCTGTTTATTCCCAACGGCGACGGGCACGCCCTGCTCTCCGATCCGCAGGCCGCGGTGGTGAATGTGGCGCAGCTGAACAGCGAAACGGTGTGCAGCACGGTCAGTTGTATCAACGCTGGCGGCCAGCCTGACTGCCCGGAGCGCGCCGTGATTTTCAGCGGTTGTATGGACTTTGAACTCGGCGGCATGCAGCCGCTGGTGAAGGCCATGCCCGAAGTGATGCGGGTGAGCTGCCTGCTCAACACCTGGCCGGAGATCCAGCCGCTGCTGGCGGCGATGGAGCGGGAATCGCTCACCCGCCAGGCGGGCTATGCCGGGATCCTCGCCCGACTGGCGGACGTAGTGGCCGCGCTGATAGTCCGCGGCTGGGTGGCCTGCGGGTGCGGTAACGCCACCGGCTGGGTGCAGGTCCTGCGCGATCCCCGGCTGGCGAAAGCGATCTACGCCATGCATCAGCGTCCGGGCGTTAACTGGAAAGTGGAAGATCTGGCGCGGGAGGCGGGGCTGTCGCGCTCTCTCTTCGCCGAGCGTTTTCTTGCCGCCACCGGCACCACCCCCGCCCGCTATCTCACCGAGCTGCGTATGCGGCTGGCGGTGCAGTACATCACCCACGAAGGCCAGGCGCTGGAAAAAGTCGCCTTCAGCCTCGGGTATCAGTCGCTGGCGGCCTTTAGCCGGGCGTTCAAACGCATCACCGGCCAGCCGCCGGGGGCCCTGCGCGCGACGGTACGCTAGCGTCAGCCTTTATATAAAGCGATACACGCCGTTGCCGACGCGAAAGCGTTGCCCCTTAAGCGCCGGGTTGGCGACGCGAAACACCAGCTCGGCCAGCTGGTTGGCGGGTCCCTGGCGGAAAGTAAACCACTGGCCGCCCGCGTCCAGCCCCTGCTCTCCCTGTGACGGGAAGCCCAGCAGTGCCTGCCAGCGGTCGCGCACCGCCTGCGGATTGTCCACCTCGAACACCGCCTGCTCGAGCACAATGTCGCCCAGCGGATGAGGCACGTCCAGCCCCTGAGCGCGCAGCCGCGCCAGCCGGGTCTCGTCGTCTTCTCCCCACTGCAGCACAAAAGGAAAGACCAGCCCGTCGGTGTCGCCATCGATGGTGAAGATCCGCCAGCGGATGACATTGCCCTGCGGATCGTGGCGCTGGCCATCGACAATCGGTGACACCGCCAGCCCCTTGCGACGCAAGTGGTCATGGGTGGCCTCGATGTCGTCGCTGCGCAGCGCGACGCGTAACAGCGCTTCGTTCTCCGGCAGCAACCGCGCGGCATCCCGCGAGAGCAGAAATCTGTCCGTCGCGGCGCGCAGTTCGTCGGGGTCGGAAATGGCGAGGAATTCGATATAGGTCAGACCAAAATAGCTCAGCGCATTGCGGGTTCCCCAGCCCGGATGGCGCCCGCCGACCGCCGCCCGCAGCTGCTGCCCGGCAAAGATTTCAATCGCCGCTTCCGGCTGATTCACAAACTGTACTGCGTGATCCCACTGCAAGGTGGCCATGATCTCTCCCGGGGTTGTGCCTGTTAAGACGTCTGCGGCAAAAGATAGTGCTGGGGTGAAGGCAATGGCAAACAAGAATTATGTATATTGAAAGCTGGATAAGTGATTTATATCAACGCGGTATGTTGAGTCTGACAGGCGATGAAATGGCGGGCTAACGAATTGCCCGCCGGCGGGATCAGACCGACCCTTCTTTCTCAATCACCAGAATACGCGCCGCCCCCTGGGGATGGGCGACATGCTCGCATCCCACCTCGGCGTAAAAGATATCTCCGGCGTTCAGCATGATCACCTGTTCCTCGCCGTCGACCTTCACATGCATCACCACCTGACCATCCATCACGGCAAACACCTCCTGACCGTCGTTGATGTGCCAGATATAGGGTTGGTCGGTCCAGTGCAGGCGCACGGTGGTGCCGGAAAAATTGGCAATGTCCAGCGCGCCCCACGCGCGGTCGGCGGTGAAATCTTTACTGCTCCAGCTCTGCATGATGTTGTCCTGTGGTAAGAGTTATTTTTTCTGCCAGTTTGCCCAGGGATCCGCTTTCTCCGCCGGCGCATCGTCGTCGAGCGAAGCCAGATACATCGCCTCCACCTCTTTACGCGCCCACGGCGTCCGGCGGAGAAATTTCAGGCTGGACTTGATGCTGGGATCGCTTTTAAAGCAGTTAATGTTGACCTGGCGGGCCATTTCCACCCAGCCGTAGCGCGCCACCAGGGCATTGAGCAGCGCTTCCAGCGTCACGCCGTGCAGGGGATCTTTTGAGCTGTGCATGAGGATACATCCGTTCCGCATTAAAAAAGTGCGCCCACCTTACTGACTCTCGGTGACGGGCGCAACGGCTTCAGTTCGCCCTTACGCCTTTATCTATTTAACGCAAAAGCACAGAACCCCGCGCGGACATAAATTAGAAAATAACGTTATTGGTTGCTTATCTGGCCCTGAGGCAAGCTGTGCTCAGCCCCGGACAGAGGAAATCACCATGCGCTGCTGTTGTGCCAGAACCCTGAACCTGAATCGACCCATAACTTATTATCCCGTTTTCGGAGAACACAATGAACGCGACCACCCTGCCGATTCTCGATCTGGCCCGCTACGCGGACCCCGCGGATAAAGCGGCCTTCCTGACCGACCTGCGTCACGCCGCCCGCGACATCGGCTTCTTTTATCTGATCAACCACGGTGTCGACGACGCGCTTCAATATGAAGTTCAGCGCCAGTCCCAGCGCTTTTTTGCGCTTGATGAGGCGCAAAAACAGCAGGTGGCGATGATCCACTCCCCCCATTTTCGCGGCTATAACCGCGCGGCCTCTGAGCTGACGCGCGGCCAGCCTGACTGGCGAGAGCAGTTTGATATCGGCGCCGAACGTCCGGCGCTGACCCTCAGCGACGACGCGCCGCGCTGGCAGCGCCTGCAGGGTCCGAATCTGTGGCCTGCCGCGCTGCCATCGCTAAAACCGGTATTACTTCACTGGCAACAGCAGATGACTCAGGTGGGTATCCGCCTGCTGCGCGCCTTTGCCGAAGCGCTGCAGCTCCCGGAGAATGCCTTTGACCGGCTTTACGGCGACCAACCCAACGAGCATATCAAGCTGATCCGTTATCCCGGCCAGCAGGAGACCCAGAGCAGCCAGGGCGTTGGCGCCCATAAAGATTCCGGTTTTCTCAGCTTCCTGCTGCAGGACGAGCAGAAAGGGCTGCAGGTTGAGGTGGCGCCCGGGCAGTGGATCGACGCCGTACCGCTGGCCGGCAGCTTTGTGGTCAATATTGGCGAATTGCTGGAGCTGGCCACCAACGGCTATCTGCGCGCTACCGTTCACCGGGTGGTGTCACCGCCGGCTCAGCAGCAGCGCCTCTCCATCGCTTTCTTCCTTGGCGCCCAGCTTGACGCGGTGGTGCCGGTTTATACCCTGCCGCCCGAGCTGGCGCGTGAAGCGCGCGGTCCGGACAGCGACCCGCACAATCCGCTGCTGCGCGATGTCGGCTGGAATTATCTCAAGGGCCGTCTGCGTTCCCATCCGGACGTGGCGGAACGCTACTATCAGGACGTTTTTCGCGAACGCGCCGAGCAATTGATCGTTTAACCATAACTAAAAAGGAACACACCATGAAATATGCTGCTTTTAAACTGGCAGGGGTCGCACTGTCTCTTTCTCTGGCATGGACGTCTGCCCAGGCCGCCGCGCTGCGCGTCGCCGCGGACCCGGTTCCCCACGCGGAGATCCTCAACTACATCAAAAAAATCGATCCCAGTCTCGATCTCAAGGTGGTGGAGCTGACCAGCGGGGTCAACGCCAATGAACTGCTGGCCAGTGGCGATGTGGATGCCAACTACTTCCAGCATGTCCCCTACCTGAAGGATCAGGAGAAAGCGCTGGGTAAAACCTTTGCCGTCGCGGCCACGGTTCATATTGAGCCGCTGGGGATCTACTCGCATAAGCATAAAGATTTCTCGTCGCTGCCGGAAAACGCCACGGTGGCGGTACCGAATAACACCACCAACCTGAGCCGGGCGCTGTTCCTGCTGCAGGCGCAGAAGCTTATTAAGCTGGACCCCAAATTTACCGACCCGGCCACCACCCTGGCGACGCCGAAGGATATTGTCGAGAACCCGAAACACCTGAAGATCCTGGAGATTGAATCGCCGCAGATCCCGCGCTCCCTCGACGATGTCGACCTGGCGGTGATTAACGGTAACTACGCGCTGGAAGCCGGTCTGGTGCCAGCGAAAGATGCCCTGGGGCTGGAAAGCGCCGAGCATAACCCCTACGCCAATATCCTGGTGACCACCCCGGCCCTGGCGAATGACCCGCGTATTAAGGCGCTGGCGAAAGACCTGACCTCGCCGCAGGTGGCGGAGTTTATCCGTAAAAACTACAACGGCTCGGTGATCCCGGTGGCCCCTCAGTCATGATCACCATCGAAGGGCTGAGCAAAACCTACGCCGGAACCGGCCGACCGGCGCTGAACGATATCGCGTTACAGATCCCGAAAGGGGCGATATACGGCATTCTCGGGCGCAGCGGCGCCGGCAAAAGTACGCTCATCCGCTGTCTCAATTTGCTGGAGCGGCCCACCTCGGGCCGCATTCTGGTGAACGGACAGGATATTACTCAGCTGAACAAGGCGGCGCTGCGGGATTATCGCCTGCGCACCGGGATGATTTTCCAGCACTTCAATCTGCTGCATGCCCGCACCGTCGCCGATAACATCGCGGTGCCGCTGGAGATTGCCGGGGTGCCGCGGGCCGCTCGCGAAGCGCGGGTGCGCGAACTGCTGGAGCTGGTGGATCTCAGCGAAAAGGCCGCCGCTTTCCCGTCGCAGCTTTCCGGCGGGCAAAAACAGCGCGTCGGCATCGCCCGGGCGCTGGCCGCCCGACCGGAGGTGCTGCTGTGCGACGAGGCGACCAGCGCTCTGGATCCCGAGACCACCGCCTCGGTGCTGGCTCTGCTGGCGGATATTAACCAGCGGCTCAATCTGACCATTGTGCTGATAACGCACCAGCTGGAGGTGGTGAAAACCATTTGTGACCACGCGGCGCTGCTGGAACAGGGTGAGATTGTCGAGAGCGGCAAACTCGCGGACCTGCTGGTGACCCCATGGTCGCGGCTGCGCCAGTCGCTGCTGCACGACCCGCAGGCTGAACAGGATTTTCTTACCCGTCACGGCGTTCAGGGGAGGCCATTATGCGGAGTAGCATGAGCTGGGAAGATTTGTGGCCGTTATTACTCGACGGCACGCTGGATACGCTCTATATGGTGGGCCTGGCGGCCCTGTTTACCGTGCTGATCGGGCTGCCCACCGGTGTGTTGTTATTTATTTCCCGCGCCAACGGGCTGGCGCCGATGCCGAAACTGAACGCGTTGTTAGGCGCGGTGATCAACATCGGCAGGTCGCTACCGTTTATCGTGCTGCTGATCGCCCTGATCCCTTTTACCCGGCTGATCGTCGGCACCACGCTGGGCAGCACCGCCGCCATCGTGCCGGTGACCATCGGCGCCTTTCCGTTCTTTGCCCGCCTGACGGAAAACGCGCTCGACGAGGTGGATTACGGAAGAATCGAAGCCATTCTGTCGATGGGCGGCAACGTCTGGCACGTGATTTTTAAATCCCTGCTGCCAGAAGCCCTGCCGACGCTGCTGGCCGGGATCACGCTGACTATCGTGATGCTGATTGGCTTTTCGTCGATGGCCGGGGTGATCGGCGGCGGCGGACTCGGCGACCTCGCCATCCGCTACGGCTATCAGCGATTCAATAATGAGGTGATGTTTGGCACAGTGCTGATCCTGGTGGCGATGGTTCAGGGCGTGCAGATGGCCGGCGATCGGCTGGTGCGCAGCCTGGCCCACCGCCGTTAGCCGTCAGTCATTAGTTCCAGCCGCTCTCTGCCGCCAGCTGGCGGACCAGACGGGCGGCGTCACACTCGCGGATCAACCCCACCCCCTGCCCGGCCCAGTGGGCGCCATACTCATGGACGCCCTGGGCTTTCGCGGCGGCGGCCAGCGCTTTGCCGATATCATACGCCAGCGGATAATCCGGCACGGCGCTCGTCGGACAGGCTTCCCCCAGCGCGCAGAAGGCATTCGCCAGACAGCGTGCCGGACGCCCGGATATTGCGGAGGTCAGCACCGTACGCCCGTCAAGGCTGTTGTGGATCGCCGCGCGATAGCCGGCGTCGGCGGCCGATTCCGGACACAGTAAAAACGCCGTACCGAGCTGTACGCCCTGCGCCCCCAACTGCATCACGCTAGCGATCCCCGCTCCGTCCATGATGCCCCCGGCGGCCACTACCGGGATGGTTAGTCGACGCCGCAGAAGTTGCACCAGGGTGAAGGTGCTCAGCTGCGCGTCAGGCTCCTGCGGAGCAAAGATCCCCCGGTGCCCGCCCGCCTCATAGCCCTGAGCGACCACCACGTCGATCCCCTGCTGTTCAATCAGCTGCGCCTCCTGGAGCGAGGTTGCCGTCGCCAGGGTGACAATCCCCTGCTGTCGCAGACGCTGGATCGTCTCACCTTCAGGAAGGCCGAAATGAAAGCTCACCACCGCCGGCGAGTGGTCGAGAAGCAGCTCCAGCATGGCGGTGTGGCCGATAAACGTCTGGTATATCTCCCTAAGCGATGCCGGAGGCGTACTGCCAAAGCGGGTAAAATGGGGGCGCAGCGTCTCTGCCCAGTCCGCTTCACGTGGGGCGTCGCGCCGCGGCGGCGCATGGCAAAATAAATTGACATTGAACGGCCGGTCCGTCAGCTGGCGGGTGGCGACGATCATCGCTTCCGCCTGGGCAACGGTTGCAGCGCCCAGCCCCAGCGAACCCAGCGCCCCGGCATTACTCACCGCAGCAGCCAGCGCGGGGGTGGAGACGCCCGCCATCGGGGCCTGGATCAGGGGGTAGTCAATATCAAGAAGCGAAAGCAGTGAATTTTGCATGAGTTCCTCGTAGATGAGTGATGCCGGAGGCTTACCATCTCTTTTAAAGATGATAAGATCAACATCATTATCATATTGAGAATAAAAATATGAACCACAGCACACTGCAGATTTTTATCCAGGTGGCCGACACGCAAAGCGTCACCCTGGCAGCAAAACGGCTGGGCCGCGCCCAGTCTAATATCACCACCCGTATTCAGCAGCTGGAAGAGGAGCTTGCCGTGGAACTTTTCGTCCGCGGCAACAAAAAAATGGTACTGTCGCCGGCAGGCGTACAGTTCCTCAGCTATGCCCGGCGGATCCTGAGCCTGGCGGAGGAGGCAAAGCAGGCTCTGCATCCGACCACACCCGGCGGCAGCCTGCGGTTGGGCGCGATGGAGGCGACCGCCGCCAGCCGTCTGCCGCCGCTGCTTACCCGCTTCCAACAGCAATGCCCGCAGGTGGATGTCACCCTCAGCATCCGGCCGACCCGCCAGTTAGCCGAGGGGGTATTCACCGCCGCCCTCGATGCCGCGCTGGTCTGCCTGCCGCCAGGGCCGGATGGCCAACCGACATGCCCGCCCGGGCTGGAATCTGTCCCGGTGTTTCAGGAAACCCTGATGCTGGTCCGGCCGCAGGGCGCGGGCCCGCTGCGGTTCGCGGCATTTACCAGCGGCTGCAGCTATCGGGCGTTAGGAGAGCGCTGGCTGGCGGAGCAACAGGCGGCCGTCGAGGTGCATGAGGTTAGTTCCTATCACAGCATGCTGGCCTGCGTGGCCTCCGGGCGCTACGTCTGCCTGCTGCCGCAGAGCGTGCTGTCGCTGATGACGCTTCCCGAAAACTGTCTTAGCGAACCGCTGTGCGAGGCGACCACCCAGCTTATCTGGCGTCAGGGGTTCAGCACCTCCGCCCTCAGCGAGTGGCGCATCCTGTTGCAAAGCGCTGCGAACGGCTAAGCTAGAAGAGGATTCAGTGACACACGCGCAGGGGGCGACCCAGAGCTCTTGCCGACAAACGCAGAGGCGTTTTGCCGCTACAGTATCAACCCGAGCGACAACAGCGACAGAATCGCTTTTCGCCACAGGTCGCGGCTGTGACGCCGTTTTTTTGCCGGGTGGCGGCTGCGCCTGACCCGACCTACATGGCGGCGCTTAGCCGGCTAAATGGGTCCCCCGCTCCGTAGGCCCGCGCAAGCGCAGCGCCGCCGGGCGACGGGTCGCGGCTGTGACGCCGCTTTTTTTGCCGGGTGGCGGCTGCGCCTGACCCGGCCTACGCCTTATGGGAGTCATTATGTCGTTCTGCCACATGCGCATCGCCAGACCGGTCAGCGAACTGGAGACCAGCGCCAGCATGTATTGCGCCGGGCTGGGGCTGCAGGAACTTGGCAGCTTTACCGATCATGAAGGATTTAGCGGGATTATGATCGGTTTGGCGGATGCCGGCTGGCATCTGGAATTCACCCATTGCCGCCACCATCCCGTCACTCCCTCGCCAGGAGATGAAGATCTGCTGGTGCTGTACTATCCGCAGCGTCAGGCCTGGGAGGCACAATGCAGCGCCATGGACGCCGCCGGGTTTCTGCGCGTCACGGCGTTCAACCCCTACTGGGAGGTCAACGGCGTCACTTTCGTCGACCGCGACGGCTATCGCACCGTGCTGCAAAACCGCGCCTGGGGCGTGGTGGGCGATGAGTCGCATGTGGCGGCGAGCTGACGATGATCGGGGCTGGCGTCAACCGCTGCAAAAGCAATTATTTACCTTCGGACAGACAACGTTCCCGTCGGTTACCGATAAAACGCCTTCCCGACTCGCCAGCCTTCTCGCGGCGCGCTATGCTAAACATCCCTATGTATTAACCCTTTATCCCTATGAGCACTTCCGTCAGCACCACGCAGCTTAATTTGCGCATCATTTCGATCGTTGTTTTTACCTGTATCTGCTATCTCTCGATTGGTCTGCCACTGGCCGTTCTACCGGGTTATATTCACTATCAGCTGGGCTACAGCACCTTTGTCGCCGGTATTGTGATCAGTCTGCAGTACATCTCCACGCTAATAAGCCGGCCGCACGCCGGGCGCTATACCGATATCTGGGGGCCGAAAAGAGTGGTTAGCCTCGGGATCGTCTGCTGTCTGCTTAGCGGCGCCTTCACGCTGCTGGCGGTAATGTTGCAGACGATGCCCATGCTGGCGATTGCCGCGCTGTTGGCGGGCCGGGTATTTCTTGGCGTCGGCGAGAGCTTTACCGCCACCGGAGCCACCCTCTGGGGGATCAAAACCGTCGGCGCGATCCATACGTCACGGGTGATCTCGTGGAACGGCGTGGCGACCTATGTGGCGATGGCGGTGGGCGCGCCGCTGGGGGTCACCCTTAACCACTATTTCGGCATCAGCGGCTTTGCCACGGTGGTGGTGCTGGTCGCCGCCATCGGCCTGCTGTTCGCCCGCACGCGGCAAGACGTCAGCGTGACCGCCGGTGTCAGAGCGCCCTTTCACGCGGTGGTGCGCAAAATCTGGCCTTATGGCCTGGGGCTGGCCTTTGGCACCGTCGGTTTCGGCGTTATCGCCACCTTTATCACCCTCTACTTTGCCGCGCACAGCTGGCAGGGCGCCGCGTTTACCCTCTCGCTGTTCAGCGTCGGCTTTATCTGTGTTCGCCTGGTGCTGGGGAATACCATCACCCGCTATGGCGGAGTCCCGGTCTCCCTGGCCTGCTTCGTCATCGAATGTCTCGGCCTGCTGCTTATCTGGCTGGCGCCATCAGCCTGGGTGGCGGGCATCGGCGCCTTCCTTACCGGCTCGGGTTTTTCGCTGGTCTTCCCGGCGTTGGGGGTTGAGGCGGTAAAACAGGTGGAAGAGCAAAACCAGGGGACCGCCCTCGGCACCTACTCGGCGTTCCTTGACCTCGCGCTGGGGCTGACCGGGCCGCTGGCCGGCTGGGTCGCCGGCTACTACGATCTCGCCACCCTGTATCTGCTGGCGGCGATCGTCGTCGTGTTCGCTTTCCTGCTGATTTTACGCGTACATCTGCAACAGCGGGCAGCGGTCAGGACGTAGCCAGGCCCGGATCGCGGATCGCCGCGGGCTGCCGACACCGGCAAAAAACGAATCGGCAATTGACGACGATTCGGCTTCCGTGCCAACATCCCCCTCAGCGTCTGGCGACAGATGCAAGGACGGTGGCGGAAAACAACAGAGATCGCGCAACGATCCAGCCCGCCGCCGTAGTCCAATCCGAATCACTGACCCACACGGTGAATTCCTGATTCTGGCGGGAAACACAGACATGCACCAAAGTTTTAATCAGCGCGTTCATTTCTATTACTGCGTCCTGGTCGCGCTGAAGATGCACGGAAAGTCGAAAAAGTCGGGCGGTATCCGAGGAAAGAACAACTTTCTGCTGAAATGGCTGCGCCGGGCGCAGGATAACAACATTTTCCATCCCGATATCACCAGTGAAATCGAATGGCTGCGCGGGAAGATTATTCAGGCCGGCTACGATACCGATCTCGAGCCGATGCTGGATTTTGTTTACGCCACCGCCAGCCGCGCCGAAGCGCTGAAGAACGCCGAATAAGCCACTGCGCCCGCTGCGGGCGCAGATGCTGACCAATCCGCTTCCCCTCACAATGTGCCCATACCGCACGCGATAGCCTGCTGATGCCATTTTATCTGTGACAGTGTCACGCTGCCAGATGCTGCAGGGGATCATTTCCCCTGACAGGCGGCCCTGGGCGTTCTATGCTTTGCCCTGTCTCCCTCACACAGGACAACGCCCGATGGCTGACTGGAATCCTTCGCTGTATCTGCAGTTTGACGCTGAGCGCACCCGCCCGGCGGCTGACCTGCTTTCCCGTATCGCTCACCTGCAGGTTGAGAGCGTCGTTGACCTCGGCTGTGGGCCGGGCAACAGTACCCGCCTGCTGCGTGCCGCCTGGCCGCTGGCGGCGATCGTCGGTATCGATAACTCCCCGGCCATGCTGGACCAGGCGGTGCGGGCCTTACCCGACTGTGAGTTCATCGAGGCCGATATCGCCAGCTGGCGGCCTGCGCAACCGCCAGACGTGATCTATGCCAACGCCTCGCTGCAGTGGCTGGCGGATCATGAGACGCTGTTTCCGCATCTGGTGAATCAGCTGGCGGATAACGGTACGCTGGCGGTGCAGATGCCGGATAACTGGCAGGAGCCCTCCCATACTCTGATGCGTCAGGTCGCCGGCGAGCTGGGATTGCCGGACCGCGGCCGCCAGCCCTTGCTTCCGCCGGACGCCTGGTACGATCTGCTCACCCGTCAGGGCTGTGAAGTTGATATCTGGCGCACCACCTATCTTCATCCGCTCGCTTCTCATCAGGCGATAGTCGACTGGCTGCAGGGCACCGGATTGGGACCTTATCTGACGGACCTCGATGAGCAGGCCAAAAGCGCCTTTCTGACCCGCTATTTGGCATCGTTGGCCGACCACTATCCGTTACAGTGTAACGGAATGGTGCTTCTACGCTTCCCACGTCTGTTTATCGTGGCGCGAAAAATAGCCGCCTGAGGGTTGCCTTGAGCGTGGCGTAAAACATAACCAATACATAAGCAAGTCGAGCCAGCAAACATTCCTGTTTTTCAGGATCAATTATCCTGAACATTGCGATATTCAACACATTCCTCAGCGTGCGACAGTGACGACCACTTCAACCTGTAACGGGAGTCACCATGGATACCACCCCTGTCGATCGCCACACGCTGGCTGCCATTGCGCCAAAACTGGCAGAACTGACCGAAACGGTGCTGTTTGGCGATATCTGGGCGCGCAGCGAGCTGTCGCCCCGGGAACGCAGCTTAATCACCCTCTCCGCCCTGACGGCGCTGGGCAAAACCGAGCAACTGCCCTGGCATATCGCCTACGGCTATCAAAATGGCCTGAGCCAGGAGGAAATTGTCGAATTATTTACCCACCTGGCGTTCTACGCCGGCTGGCCGGCGGCGGCCAGCGCCCTGACCTGCCTGAACGCGCAGGAGGCGCCATGCCTCTGACCCGAATTTCGCTTGGTACGGCATGGCGTCCCGCGGAGTTTGCTCAGCTGTCGGCGCTATTCCATGAGTGCCTGGTGGCGGAGTTTGCCGTGCCGCCGGCGGACAAATTTCAGTTTATCGAGCAGACCGCCGACGGGCAGCGCATTTACGACCCGCATTATCTTAGCGGCGGTCGCAGCGATCGCTTCGTGCTGTTTCATATTTTCGCCGGAAAACCGCGCCGCCGGGCGCAGAAACAGGGTCTCTATCGTCGGCTCTGCGCGCGGTTAGCCGATGAGATGGCGGTCAGCCCGCAGGACGTGATGGTGGTGATCCAGTTTAACCAGCTGGAGGACTGGAGTTTTAGCGCCGGCAAAATGGCGGGTGAATAAGTCAGGCGGCGCCTGCAGGGGCGCCGCGATTCAGGCTATTTAGTTGCTACCAGGCGAGATGATGCACCAGTGACAGATCCCAGGCCGTCGCCAATAGCGAAAGAAACATTATCAGATTGACCACTGTTTCGAGACGTTTTTCCATCGTTGCTTCTCCTGAGCCTGTTTCCCCTGTTATAGCGGGAAAAGCTTAACAGCATCTTATCGCTTCAGGAGTCAAGGGTGATCCTGTAGCGTACATAATCGTCAGCTGGGGTGAATTCATCATACAGGTGGCGGGCGGGATTATCACGGCGAGTATGCCAGTACAGACGTGACCAGCCTTGATCAGCCCCTTCGGTTTGCAGCGACTTAATCAGCGTTCTGGCAATGCCTTGTCCGCGGAAGGCTGGATCGACGAACAGATCCTCCAGATAGCAGATTGGCGTGGTGACCCAGGTGCCTTCGTGCAGAATGCAGATAGCGAATCCCACCACCGTATCATTCACCACTGCGACCCTGCCCAGCACGGGTGAGTTCACGTCCAGCATCCGCTGCCAGGTGCATTCGGTCACCTCTTCCGGCTGCGGACTGCCGTAGAAGTGGGTATAGCCTTCCCAGAGCTGAAGCCATTCGGCTTTGTCATGCGGCCGTACTTCCCGGATATCGATGACCATGCGAGTTTCCTTACAGATGAATGAATTAGCCTGCGAACATTGGCAGGAACCAGGTATTAAGGCCATTATTTTCCTGCGCAGATATTTGTTCAAGCGGCTTAACCATAATTCCCGCCTGCGCAGGGCGATTTGGCACTAAAAAGCCTTTTGCAGCGGGGCTGCTGACCGGCTCTATCGGGACAATAAAAAAGTATGTTGTAACTAATTTGAGTGCCAATAAACCCGGCAGCAGCCGGGTGAAGAGAAGAGACTTCGCTATCAGCAGAGCGGCCTGACGGCGTCGCGCATCCCGCGGGTCAGAATAGCGTCAAGGTCAGCGGCGACCTGATCCACCAGTCCGGGGATCTGGCTTAGATCCTGCTCCCAGTGGGACTCCACGCTGAGCACAGCGGAAACCAGCTCGCGGGTGCTTATCTGACCGTCGCGATGGCGGGCCCAGAGCGTCTGGTAGCGCGTCAGCCAGTCAGCATCATCCTGTACCGGATAGCTTGTCCCCTCCCGCTCTCCTCGGTAGAAGGCAATCAGCGCCGCCAGCGCGAAGGTCAGGCGCGGCGGCAGCGTGCCATGCGCCTTCTGCCCTGCCAGCAGCTGCGGCAGAATACGGGTGCGGTACTTGGTCATCCCGTTGAGGGCGATCGAGAGCAGCTGATGTTTGATATAGGGATTGCGGAAGCGCCCGGTCACGGCGCTGGCGAATGACACCAGCTCATCGCGCGGCAGGTCCAGCACCGGAATAATCTCGTCATAAATCGCTTTTTCGACAAACGCGCAAATCTCCGCGTCGTTCATCGCTTCGCCGACGGTGTCGATTCCAGCCTGGAAGGCCACCGGCACCAGGGCGGTGTGCGCCCCGTTAAGGATCGCCACTTTGCGCTCTTTATAGGGCTTGATATCGTCGACGATACGCACATTCAGCGGCAGCTTATCGAGACGCAGCTCGCTGGCCAGCGAAGCGGGCCCCTGGATAACAAACAGATAGAAGTGCTCGGCGGTATCGAGGAAAGCGTCTTGATAGCCGGTTTGCGCCTCCAGAGCCGCCACTTCATCGCGCGGATAGCCGGTCACAATGCGATCCACCAGGGTGGAACAGAAGGTGTTCGCCGAGGTGAGCCAGTTGATAAAGTCCTGCGGCAGCTGCCACTCGGCGGCATAGCGCAGGACCAGGGCCTGCAGCGCCTCACCGTTATAATCGATCAGTTCGCAGGGGATAATCACCCATCCCTTATCGGCTGCGCCGGCGAAATGCTGGTAACGCTCAAACAGCAGGCGGGTTAGTTTCGCCGGATAGCTGACCGGCGGCGCGTCGTCAAACCGGTCCCCGGCATGGTAGCTGATGCCTGCCTCGGTGGTATTGGAGAAGACAAACCGTATCTCCGGGTTATGCGCCAGACGTAAAAAAGCGTCGTAGTCAGCGT
The DNA here is from genome assembly GCF_021869705.1 of Klebsiella sp. PCX. NCBI lineage: Bacteria > Pseudomonadati > Pseudomonadota > Gammaproteobacteria > Enterobacterales > Enterobacteriaceae > Klebsiella > Klebsiella sp. PCX. The sequence goes on along the minus strand of NZ_CP091527.1, from coordinate 2,488,063 downwards.
AAGCGCTGATTTCGCGATTGACCGATCGGATCAACCGCGCGTCGCTAACCGCTTCGCCCTGCTCGTTGAGACCACGGATAATGGTGGTATAGAGGCCGTCCTGGGTGTTCAGCGACGGTGGAAAATCCGTGTCAATGGGGCGAACGACCACGATGCCCGCATTCAGGTCGGTATGCTCGTTGAGCAGGTCGATCTGCCAGTCAACGAATGCGCGCAGGAAGTTGCCTTCACCAAACTGGACGATACGGTCAGGGTACTGCGCGCCGGGGAAATCACGACGGTTTAATGTTTTCACAATGGGTTCCCTCTAATAGTAGTCATACAACCTGAGTAATTGGTCCAATAAGTTATCAGGTTTTACGACCACTGAAACCCTGTTTTGATCAAAGCATTCTGCAATAGCGGCCGTCAGGGCAGAAACTTATAGAACAGCGAGGTGGCAGTCATCTTGCCGTCTGGCATCAGCGCATAGCGCGGAATTTCCCCCACTTTTTCCCAACCGCAGCGAACATAGAACTGCTCCGCCCCGCTGCCGGTCGCCGTGTCCAGCACCAGCACTGTCTTCCCTTCCCGACGAGCGGTTTGCTCCAGCTCCGCCATCAGCGCGTTGGCAATACCCTGGCGGCGGGCATTTTGGTGAACCAAAAGTTTGGCGACATCCGCACGATGCGGCTGATTTTCCGGCTGGCTGATAATCAGCTGCACGGTGCCGACGGGGCGCGCGTCAGCGTCAAGGGCGGCCAGCACGATGCGCTCCCCGGCCGCCACGCTGTCAGCGGTACGTTGCCAGAAGGTCGTCGCGGTTTGCAGACTAAAAGGCAGCATAAAGCTCACCGAGGCGCCGCCGTTAACGCAGCTGGCCAGGATATCGCTTAATGCCGGAAGATGATGAAGAATATCGTCACGCGACAGCGTGCGTAATGAAAAGGATGTGGTCATAAGAGCTCCCTGTTATCGACCACATCACTATGTTTTTAACCAAAAATTAACACAAGAGAGATCCTGATAGGATTTTCTTATGGCGCACTTTCGGTGAGCGCCGGCATACAGATGCGGTTACGGCCGGTCTGTTTGGCTTTGACCATTTCATCATCCGCCGCCAGCAGCAGCTGGTTAAACAGTTCGGTAATGCGGGCGTGGCCCACCTCGCGGGTCTCCAGTCCCATACTGATGGTCAGATGGATCGGGTTCTGACCGAGGCCGAAGGATTGCGACTCCACACCGTGGCGGATCTTCTCCGCCAGCACATAGCCCTGCTGAGCGCTGTCGACGACGGCGGCCACGGCAAACTCCTCGCCGCCGATACGGGCAACCATCCCCTGCTCGCCCACCAGGTGTCGAACCTGCTGGGCAAACTGGGTCAGCACGCAATCGCCGCCTTCATGGCCCAGAGCATCATTCACTCGCTTGAAGCCATCGATATCCAGCACCATCACCGTCAGCAGCTTATCTGCCGGCAGCGCCTGGCGCTTCAGCGCCTCGCTCAGCCCGGAACGGGAATAGACGCGGGTCTGGAAATCAAAATCAGCGCGCAGGGCCAGCTGCTTCACCAGCATGTTAATCGCCTCGACGCTGGAGGCGACGATCACCGGGCTTATCAGCATAGCCGCGATCCCCAGGCGGGTGGAGAACAGCTGCCACGGCTGCATTCGCGTATCCGGCGAAAAGTGAATTAACGAGTTGGCCACCAGCAGTATCTCGCCGATGCCGGTGAGAAAGGTCAACAGGCAGGTCAGCGGCAGCGGATAGCGCACGGCGCACCAGATCAGGGCCGGTAACGGGAAGGTAATGCTGCCGGCGCCGCCCACCGCCACGCCGAGGGCAATCGACAGCACCAGCGCCAGCGCTGGCAGCAGCTGGTGAAAGCGAAAACCGCTTAACGCGGATGGCAGCGTCAGGGTCAGAATAAACGGCAGGATAAGCACCGCCGTCGAGAACTGCTCGCTAAACCAGTCCGCCAGCTGGGGAATAAAGGTGGCGCGCTCGACGTCCACCGACCCCAGCGCGCCGACCGCTGCGCACAGCAACGCGGCTAACAGACAGAAACAGAATAAATTAAGCGCGTTAATCGGGCCTGGCATGGAATCGGCGCGTCGTTTATCCCACAGCACCAGCTGTGCCAGGGTCACAATAAATACAATATTGGAGAAGTTAATCAGCAATGAGGCAAAGCCCATTCCCCAGCGCGAGGTTAATCCGTCATAGACCAGCATTGCCGCAAAGCAGACGGCATAAAAATAGCTGCGATTAAGCCATACGTAGCGCGCAAAAATCCCGGCCATCACGGCGTTGAGCGGCCAGAAGAAAGAGAGCTCCTGCACCAGACGCAGCATGGCGCCCAGAAAATGCAGCAGTAGTGTTAACGTAAATAAGACCAGTGCATCGCGCACGGGTTGTTCTTCACGAAACAGCGTAAATGACCGAATCGACAGTGAAGACATTCAGTAATTATCCGTCTAATTGTTTCAGGCAATTATTATGTTAATAGTTAGTTAGCGGATTATCATAACATGAGAATATTTATCAGGCATACTCCGGCGCCGATCAAATGCAAATTAGCGCACAGACGGCGCGTTCATCTGCAGCACCAGCCAGCGGTGGATCACCTGCACAATATAGCGCTGTTCCTGCTCGCTCAGCGCGCGGCCGTGGGGAATGGCGTGCCATTTTTCCAGGCAGCCGCGACAGCAGGTGGCGGTCGCGTGCTGGGCGATAAACACCGGGTGACCGCGCATCGGCGTCTGCTTGCCATCATTGGCCGGCGCGGCGGATGCCAGCCGCTGGCGAATGAAATCGGCGGCGTGCTGGTCGATGACCTCCGGTCCCTTATCGAGACAATATTGCCGCTCTTTCATCCCCAGCCGGAAGCGCGAACGAAACGTCGAGCGCGCCAGACGAGCAAACAACCGATCCTGATCGACCATCAGAACACCGACCTCCCCAGCCGCTGAGTCAGTTTCTCCAGCAGCGCCACCCCGGCCAGCGAGTTACCCGCCTCGTCAAGCTCCGGGCTCCACACCGCGATCGCCATCTCCTGCGGCACGATCGCCACAATTCCGCCGCCGACGCCCGATTTCGCCGGCAGCCCCACGCGCCAGGCGAACTCGCCGGCGTTCTGGTACATGCCGCTGGTCATCATCAGGGCATTCACCTGACGGGACTGAATAGGCGCGATAACCGGCTTTTCCAGGTGCGGGGCGATGCCGCGGTCGGCGAGGAAGAGAAAGGTTCGCGCCAGCTCGACGCAGCTCATCTCCAGCGAACAGTAATGAAAATAGTTCTGCAGCACGGTGGTGACGTCGTTATGGAAGTTGCCGAAGGATTTCATCAGCCAGGCGATGGCGGCGTTGCGTGCCGAATGTTCAAACTCAGAGCGGGCCACCAGCGGATCGTAGGCGATATCGGCCACGCCGCTGAGGCGGCGGACTATCTCCAGCATCCGCTGGCGCGGCGCGCTGAGCCGGCTCTGCAGCATGTCGCAAACCACCAGCGCCCCGGCGTTGATAAACGGGTTGCGCGGTTTACCCTGCTCGATCTCCAGCTGCAGCAGCGAGTTAAACGGCTGGCCAGAGGGATCTTTCCCCACCCGCTGCCAGATCTCTTCTTCCTGATAGTGGTTCATGGCCACCACCAGACTCAATACTTTGGAGATCGACTGGATGGAGAATCGTTCATGCGCATCGCCGGCGGCAAAATGTTGCCCGTCCACTGTACTGATAGCGATGCCAAGCTTGTCGCCGCTGACGCTGGCCAGCGCCGGAATATAATCCGCCACTTTACCGCGGCCAATCAGCGGCCTGATTTCTGCCAGAATGGCTTCCAGCATTGCGTTATTGATCACCGTCGCCACACGCGGCTCCTTGCCCACCGTCGAATTTTGGTGGGCGAGTATAGCAGACGAGAACGACGGTCGTCAGGGGCAAACGCAGATTAGCGACGGTCTTTCCAGACGGTCTGCGCATTGCAGAACTCGTGCAGACCAAAATGCGACAGTTCACGACCAAAACCGCTCTTCTTCACGCCGCCGAAAGCCACCCGGGCGTCGCTGGCGCAGTAGCCGTTAAGGAAGACGCCGCCGCACTCCAGCTCGCGGGCAAAGCGCTGAGCCTGCGCTTCGTCGGTGGTGTAGACCGTTGCCGACAGGCCAAATTCGCTGTCGTTGGCGAGGGCCAGCGCGTGGTCCGCATCTCGGGCGGTGGTCAGGGTCGCCACCGGACCAAACAGTTCCTGGCGGAAGCCGGTCATTCCGGCGGTGACGTTGCCCAGGACCGTGGGCGCGTAGTAATTGCCCGCCCCTTCGATTTTCTCCGCCCCCAGCAGCAGGGTCGCGCCTTCATCGAGGGTCGCCGTGACCTGCTGGTGCAGTTCATCGCGCAGATCGAATCGCGCCATCGGCCCGACGTAATTCTGCTCGTCGCGCGGATCGCCCATCTTCAGCGCCGCGACGGCGTCGACAAATTTGCGGGTGAAGGCTTCGGCAATGCCGGCTTCGAGGATAAATCGTTTCGACGCGGCACACACCTGGCCGCTGTTCTGATAGCGGCCGGTGACGGCGGCCTTTACCGCTTCATCCAGATCGGCGTCGTTCAGGACGATAAAGGGATCGGATCCCCCCAGCTCGAGCACGCATTTTTTCAGCGCTGCGCCCGCCTGAGCGCCAATCGCTTTTCCGGCGCGGACGCTGCCGGTGACGGTCACCGCCGCGATGCGGTCGTCATTGATAATCTGCGAAACGCCGTCATTGGTGGCATTGACCCAGCCAAAAACCCCCTCCGGCAGGCCGGCGGCGGCAAAAATTTCGCCCAGCAGACGGGCGCTGCCCATTACGTTATTGGCATGCTTCAGCAGGTAGCTGTTGCCGGCCAGCAGGATCGGCACCGCGCCGCGCAGCACCTGCCAGACCGGGAAATTCCACGGCATCACCGCCAGAATGGCTCCCAGCGGACGATATTCGATCACCGCCTGGTTATTTTCCACCTGGGTGGCTTCGGTCGCCAGCATCGCCGGGCCATGTTCGGCATACCAGTCGCAGAGGTTGGCGGATTTCGCCACCTCGCCGCGAGCCTGAGCAATCGGTTTGCCCATCTCGAGCGTGATCGTCTGGGCCACCTCTTCACCGCGGGCGCGCAGCTCGGCCCCAATGCGGCGCAGCGCGTCGGCGCGTGCGGCGAGCGGCGTCTGACGCCACTGGCGATAACCCGCCGCGGCGAGAGCGATAGCCGCGTCGACCTCGCGTTCGCTGGCCCACGGCAGCGAGGAGACCACCTCACCGGTAGTCGGGTTGACGGATACGGCGTGCGTTGCAGATAAATTCATCGTTATTCTCTCTCTCGTTGCTTGCGAAGTGAGCGTATTCTGGCTTACCTTTTCATTCATTGAAAATGAATAATATTAAGCAACGCATTCACAAAAGAAGAATGGTATGGACCTGACTCAACTTGAGATGTTTAACGCTGTCGCCAGCACCGGCAGCATCACCCAGGCGGCGCAAAAAGTGCATCGTGTGCCGTCCAACCTCACCACCCGCATCCGCCAGCTGGAGGCTGATCTTGGCGTTGAGCTGTTTATTCGCGAGAACCAGCGGCTGCGCCTCTCCCCCGCAGGCCACAGCTTTTTACGCTACAGCCAGCAGATCCTCGCCCTGGTTGACGAGGCGCGAATGGTGGTGGCGGGCGACGAACCCCAGGGGCTGTTCTCTCTCGGTTCGCTGGAGAGCACCGCGGCGGTGCGGATCCCCACCACCCTGGCCCACTTTAATCAGCGTTACCCGAAAATTCATCTCGCCCTCTCCACCGGCCCCTCCGGGACGATGATCGACGGCGTGCTGGAGGGAGCCCTGAGCGCCGCGTTCGTTGATGGACCGCTGGTGCATCCGGGCCTGGAGGGGCTGCCGGTGTTCCCTGAAGAGATGATGATCGTCGCCCCCTACGGCCACGCGCCCATCGCCCACGCCAGCGAAGTGAACGGGGCAAATGTCTACGCTTTTCGCGCCAACTGTTCCTACCGCCGGCATTTTGAGAGCTGGTTCCATGCCGACAGAGCGACCCCGGGGAGGATCCACGAGATGGAGTCTTACCACGGGATGCTGGCCTGCGTGATCGCCGGCGCGGGCCTGGCGTTGATCCCGCGCAGTATGCTGGAAAGTATGCCCGGCCATCAGCAGGTATCCGCCTGGCCGCTGGCGGAAGAGTGGCGCTGGCTCACCACCTGGCTGGTGTGGCGCCGGGGCGCCAAAACCCGCCAGCTGGAGGCGTTTATAGCGCTGCTGAACGAAGATCGGCGAACAGCGGTTTCTCCATAAACACGCTGAGCGGATCGGGCTGGTAAGGGGCAAACGCGCAGCGGGTCTGATAGCCGTTGCGCGTATAGAGGGTGATGGCCGCATGCTGATGGATGCCGGTCTCCAGGCGCAGAGTATGGCAGTCGCGCTGCCGCGCTTTCTCCTCCAGGACCGCCAGCAGCTTTTCTCCCAGCTGCTGTCCGCGGTGCTGTGGATCGATATAGACCCGCTTCATCTCGCCAAAACCTTCAGCGCTGAGGACGATAGCCCCGCAGCCAACGGCTTCGCCCTGCGGACTGCGAATCGCCAGGGCGATCACTGTCTCTGGCGGCAGCTGGCCGAGGTCCAGCAGATGGTTGCTCTCTGCCGGGTAGAGTGTCTCCTGCCAGGCGTCGAGGGCGGCAATCAGGGCGGTAAATTCGGCGTCGGTGGGGGCGATGTCGGTAACGGTATACATAGGTGAGCTCCTTTTTTTATGCCACTGTAGCGCGCCTCAGGACGGTTTCCGCCATAGCATTAACTTATATTGCCGCCAACCACTTGCGCTAACTCACTGAAACACAGTAATTTTATCCCCTGCCGTTCGTTTTTGAGAGCTGAATATGCACACCAAAGCCCGTAAAGTGATGATTATTGGCGCCGGCAACGTCGGCGCGTCGGCGGCCTACGCGCTGCTCAATCAGAGCATCTGCGAGGAGCTGATCCTCGTCGACATTAACCAACAGCGCGCCGAGGCACACGCTCAGGACCTCAGCGATGCCGCGGCCTATCGGCCGGGGATGATGACCATCTCTACCCGGGAGGCTAGCGACTGCGCTGATGTCGACATCGCGGTGATCACCGTCTCCGGCGGTGCGCTGCGTCCAGGCCAGAGCCGACTGGATGAACTGACCACCACCGCGAAGATAGTGAAGCGCATCGTGCCAACGATGATGGCCAATGGGTTTAACGGCATCTTTCTGGTGGCCACGAACCCCTGCGACATCATCACCTGGCAGGTATGGCAGCTCTCCGGCCTGCCGCGCAGCCAGGTGCTGGGCACCGGCGTCTGGCTGGATACCACCCGCCTGCGCCGTCTGCTGGCGCAGGAGCTGAACATTGGCGCCCAGAGCATCGACGCTTTTATCCTCGGCGAGCACGGCGACACTCAGTTTCCGGTTTGGTCGCACTCCTCGGTGTATGGCTCGCCGATAGCCGACCTCTACCAGCAGCGCACCGGCCGGCCGCTCGACCGCGAGGCGATGGCCGACAAAGTGCGTAAGCTGGGGTTTGAGATCTACGCCGGGAAAGGCTGTACGGAATATGGTGTGGCAGGCACCATCGCCGAGATCTGCCGTAATATTTTTACCGGCAGCCACCGCGCGCTGGCGGTCTCCTGCATTCTTGACGGTGAGTACGGGGTCTGCGGCGCGGCGGCTGGGGTGCCGGCGGTGCTGGCCCAGGGGGGCGTGGAGCAGATTATCGAACTGCGGCTGGCCGACGAAGAGCAGGCGAAGTTCAGCCAGTCGATTGCGGTAATCAAAGCCAATATCGCGCGTCTGCCCTGATGGCAGACGGCGACGTCTGGTTCAGTCGGCAATGATCAGCTGTGGGGAAAGGGTCACCAGCGCCTCGCGGGTCGCTTCCGGCAGGTGGCTGTCGGTAACGATATCGGTCAACGACTCCAGCGGGGCAATGTTGAACAGTGACCAGGCACCGTATTTCGAGCTGTCCGCCAGCAGGATGCGCCGGCGGGCATTGGCCATCAGATCGCGCTTCAGGGCGGCCTTCTCTTCCGTCGGGGCGGTGATCCCTTTCTCAAGGTCCCAGCCGTTGCAACTGACGAAGGCGAGATCGGGCCAGATGGCCTGCAGCAGGCGGCGGCCGTGATCGCCAATGCACGACTGGCTGCTGTCATCGATGCGGCCGCCGATAATCGTCACTTCAATCTGCTTAAACTCCGACAAAAACAGGGCGATATGTAAATCGCTGGTGATCACCCGCAGCGGCAGATGGGTGATCTGCCGCGCCAGTTCAATCATGGTGGTGCCGGCATCAAGCACAATGGCGTCGCCGGCTTTCACCAGCGCTGCCGCCGCGCTGGCGATCGCCTGCTTTTCCAGCGGGCTGCGCTGGGCTTTCTCCAGCGTCGTCGGCTGGGCAGGAATAAACCGGTTTAACGTCACCCCGCCATGCGTGCGGCTGATCACCCCTTCCTGATCGAGTTTGATCAGGTCACGGCGAATGGTGGCCGGCGAGGCGTTGGTCGCCGCCACCAGCTGGTCGACTGTCACCAGATTATGGCTTTTCAGGAAGTCCATAATCTGCTCTAACCGGTTATATCCCTTCATGTTATTCCTGCGCGATGTGCATGGCGAGCTCAATGGAGGTTGCCATGCTCTCAGACTTCGCTTTACCTGTCCAGGCAATATCAAACGCGGTGCCATGATCCGCAGAGGTGCGGATAAACGGCAGCCCGGCGGTGATATTCACCCCATCATAGAATCCCAGCAGCTTCAGCGGGATGTGCCCCTGGTCGTGATACATCGCCACCACCATGTCGTACATCCCCTCATGACACTGCATAAACACCGTATCCGGCGGACAGGGGCCGGTCACCTCCACGCCCTGCGCCCGCATGGCGGCCACCGCGGGGGCGACGATGCGGATCTCTTCATCGCCAAACAGGCCGTTCTCCCCGGCGTGCGGATTCACGCCGGCCACCGCAATGCGCGGACGCGGATAGCCGACGCGGCGCAGAAAGCGATCCGCCACGCCAATCACCGTCTCAATCCGCCGCTGGTTGAGTGTATCGAGGAACTGGCGCAAGGAAATATGGGTCGTGATATGGATAACTTTAAGTTTCTCGGTATACAGCACCATGGCGTAATCTGTAGTCTGCGTCAGGTGGGCCAGCAGTTCGGTATGGCCGGGATAAGCGTGCCCGGCGAGATGCAGCGCCTCTTTATTCAGCGGTGCGGTAGCGATGGCCGCGACCGCGCCCTCCAGTGCGAGGGCGGTCGCCCGTCTGATGCAACGAAATGCCAGATCGCCCGCCTGAGCCTGGACTTCACCAGGATGCAGCCCCTGCGGATCGCTGAGCGGTTCATCGATAACGTTAATCGTCGCCGGGGTAAATACTGCTTCGGAGGGATGGTCGATTATGCGCAGCTCCACCCGCGGCGTGATATTCAGCGCCAGGATCCGCCGCAGCGTCTGCGCGCAGCCTACCACCACCACCGGCGCGCCGCTCAGCGCCCCCTCGGCGAGGGATTTAATAATAATCTCCGGACCAATACCTGCCGGGTCGCCCATTGTGACTGCAATCATTTTAGACACTCAGTTTCTCCTCAATAAAATTCACAACATGTAACAGCGTGGTGTCGGTGCCGAATCCTCCGGCTTTGGTCATCACCGGCCGCGACCAGCGGCCACCGAGAAAATGTCCGTAAGGAACGCAGGCCGCCACCCGGCCACGGATCTGGAAACCGCTGGCACCCAGCGCGTGCGCGACGGCGATGGCTACATCACCACCGGAAAGATACAGCGCGCCCGGAGGGCACTGCGCCACCGCCTGCGCCGTGACGTCGGCAAGCCAGGCGCAGATGCGCTCTCCGTAGGCCGCGCGGCTGAGGCCATGTTCGCGACACTGGGCTTCAATCCCGTGCCGGGCGGCGTGATTCGGGCGGGTGGTCACCACGCAGTGCTGCCCCTCACGCAGCACCTCGGCGATCCGCGAGGCTTCCTCCTTCGGCGATCCGCTAAAGGCCTGTTCGACATCAATTTCAATCTTCCTCACTCGGGAATGAGCCTGCAGCGCAGCGACCTGGCGCTGCGCCATCTCGCTCATCGAACCAACCACCGCCAGCAGAGGCCCCTGCTCGCTGCGGCGAAGGCGGCGGGCCAGCGCCTCGCAAAGTCCCGCCGAGCCGACCAGCAGCGTCTCTCGCGCATGGGGCGCGACGGCGTCGATCACCTGATCCAGTTGGCTGTCTTCCCAGGCGTCGACAATCAATACTCGCTTCTCCTCGCCCGCCATCGCTAATGCCGCCGGGAGCTGGGTAGCGTTCAAGGTCAGACAGGGAAGACGGCTCTGCATGGCGATAATTTCGCTAATCTCCGCCCGGCTCACCGGCGTTTTCGGGTCGCTGGCAAATTCGGTCTGATCGAGGGCCACCCCATACACATAGCAGCGTCCGTCACGGGTATGCCGCCCGGCCGCCGGATACGCCGGCGCCACCACCGCCACCCGGCAGTTCTGCACCGCCATCATGGCCTCCAGCTCGGCACCGGGGTTCCCGCGCAGCGTGGAGTCGATCTTCTTTACCTGCCAGTGCGGGACGAATGTCGCTGCGTCGCGCAGCAGAGCGGTGACCTTGTCCGCCGCTGCGGCGGCGGTCATCGCCCGGCTGTCGCTGTTGAGAATTAATGCCCGCACGGAGGACGTCTGCCCGGCGGTGAATGCCACTTCCACCGCCATTCCCGCCTCTGCGAGGCTGACCCCGGCGTCATTGGCCCCGGTAAAGTCATCCGCCAACACCAGCACGTTGTTATTGCCGTCGTTCATTGTCCTGCCTTGTGGTCGATGAAATTATGAATTGATTATATTCAATCATAATTGATTAAATGTGAGCAAGCTCAAGTTATTAATCCGCCGTATAAATTATAACTTTTCCCCACCAGACGAGTTCCATAACAAACGAATGATTGAAAATAATCAATTGCTACCAAGGAGAAACGCGTGGCGACGATACACAGCACGATTATCAGCGGGGCGGGTGCCTCATCGGCTCTGCTCCCGTTATTGGCCGGTAAAACCTCTATCCTGCTGGTGACCGACAAGAACGTCGGGGCGCTGGAAGCAACCCAGGCGATCCATCGTCTGCTGGCGGCTGAGGGGCGTGTAGTTGAGGTCATTGACACGGTACCGGCCGAGCCCAGCCATCACGATGTGGCGCAGATCGTCAGCCAGCTCGACGCCAGCCAGCCACAGTTAGTTGTTGGCATCGGCGGGGGAAGCGTGCTGGATGTAGCAAAATTGCTGTCCGTACTTCTGCACCCTGAGGCGCCCGCTCTGACGGCCCTGCTGGCAGGCGAGCAGCCGCAACGACGGATCGGCTCATTGTTAATCCCGGCCACCGCCGGGACCGGCTCCGAAGCGACGCCGAACGCCATTCTGGCAATCCCCGAGCAGCAGACCAAAGTGGGGATCATCTCCCCGGTGCTCCTGCCGGACTATGTCGCCCTGCTACCGGAGCTGACCACCAGCATGCCGGCCAGCATCGCGGCGTCGACCGGCATTGATGCCCTGTGCCATCTGCTGGAGTGCTTTACCTCCACCGTCGCCAACCCGGTAAGCGATAACGCCGCGTTAATCGGTTTGCACAAGCTGGTGCGCCATATCGAACGCTCGGTGAATCAGCCGCAGGATCTGACGGCGAAGCTGGAGATGCTCTGGGCCTCGTGGTACGGCGGCGCGGCGATTAACCATGCGGGCACCCACCTGGTACATGCGCTCTCCTATCCACTCGGCGGCACCTGGCATCTGCCGCACGGAGTGGCCAACGCCATTCTTCTGGCGCCCTGTATGCGGGTGATCCGCCCCCACGCGGTGGTGAAATTTGCTCAGGTCTGGGATCTGATCCCCGACGCGGATCGCACGCTCAGCGAGGAAGAGAAATCCCATGCGCTGGTCGCGTGGCTGGCGGCGCTGGTCAAACGCTTACCGCTGCCCGATAACCTCGCCGCGCTCGGCGTGCCGCAGGAGAGCATTCCCGCCCTCAGCGCGGCGGCGCAAAACGTTAAACGCCTGATGAACAATGCCCCCTGCAGCGTCAGCCGCGAAGAGATCGCGGCCATCTACCAGACGCTGTTTCCAGAACATGCCTAACAGGAGAAAGTAAAATGAGGAAAGCTATCAGCGGCGTACTGACCGCCATCGTCACCCCCTTTACCGTCGAGGGCGCGCTTAACCTGCCAGCGCTACGCCAGCAGGTGCAGCGCCAGATCGCCGCGGGCAACGGTATTTTCTGCGGCGGCACCAACGGCGAGTTTTTTGTCCTCAATGAGGAAGAGAAGATCGCCGTCGCCAGAACCTGCGTGGAAGAAGCGGCCGGTCGCGTCCCGGTGGTGGCCCATATCGGGGAGGTTTCCACCCGAGAGACTCTCCGGCTGGGCCAGCAGATCGCCCGCCTCGGGGTTGATGCGGTATCGGCCATTACCCCGTGGTTCGTGCCCTTGAAGCAGGAAGAACTGATTAACCACTATACGGCGATCGCCGACGCGCTGAGCGTCCCGCTTTTTCTTTACAACATTCCCGCCCGCACCGGGAACACCATTGCCCCGGAGACCGCGCGTCAGCTGGCCAGGCACAAGAATATTGTCGGCATTAAGGATAGCGCCGGCAGCTACGACAGCCTGAAAGGTTTTCTCGACGCGGTGCGCGATATCGACGGTTTCGACGTTCTGAACGGACCGGACTCGCTTATCCATCAGGGATTTGTCGACGGCTGTTCGGCGTGCATCTCGGGGCTTGCCAACGTCGCGCCCGCGGAAATTAACGCCATCTGGTCGCGCTTTCACGCCGGGGATATCGTCGGATCGCGCCAGGCCCAGGAGCAGGTAACGGGCCTGCGCACCGATCTGTATAAAGTGGCGTTCTCGCCTGCGGCGGTGAAGAAAGCTCTGCAGCTAATGGGTCATGAGGTGGGCGACAGCCGCTACGCGGTGCAGTTCAGTGACCAGCAGCTGCAGGAAATTCGCGGCATCATTGCCCGTTATTTAGCGTAATACCCGCTGCGTTTCGTAAATAAAACAGACCGGGTACCGTCGTACCCAGGATTCGTACGCCCAGAGAGAGGCTAAGATGAATCATTTTACCGCTGAAGATACCTTTATTATTGTCGGCATTGTCATTGCCTATATTCTGTTTACCACCTGGCTGACATTCCGTATTCGTAGTAAAAATTCCGGGGATTTTATGGAAGGCTCGCGCGCCATGCCGGCCTTAATTGTCGGTATATTACTGATGTCGGAATATATTGGTGCCAAATCAACCATCGGTACCGCTCAGGCCGCCTTTGAGAGCGGCATTGCCGCTTCATGGTCCGTGCTGGGGGCAGCCATCGGTTTCCCGCTGTTCGGTTTGATTCTGGTAAAACGCATCTATAACACCGGGAAAATCACCATCTCCGGCGCTATCGCTGAGAAATATGGCACCAGTACCAAAAATATCATCTCCCTGATCATGATTTATGCGCTGTTGCTGGTTAACGTGGGCAACTACGTCAGCGGCGCCGCGGCTATCTCCACCGTCTTAAAAGTCAACTTACCCGTGGCCGCCTTTATTACCGCCATCGTCAGTACCTTCTATTTCGCTTTCGGCGGCATGAAAGGCGTCGCCTGGGTCACCATGTTACACAGCGCGTTAAAATACGCCGGACTGCTGATCATTCTGGGTTTTGCTCTGTCCAAAACCGGCGGCTTCACGCCGATGATTGAGAATATGCCGGATTACTACTGGACGTGGGATGGCAACATTGGCGCTGGCACCATCTTCGCCTGGCTTATCGGCACCATCGGCTCCATCTTCTGCACCCAGTTTGTTATCCAGGCGATCAGCTCCACCAAAGATGTCCGGTCAGCAAAGCGTTCCACCTGGATCGCCTTCTTTTTCTGCCTGCCCATCGCCCTTGCCATCGCTATCATCGGCGTGGCGGCGAAATATCTGCATCCGGAAATCAACAGCCTGTACGCCCTGCCGGTATTTCTGCAGGACATGAACCCGTGGCTGGCGGGACTCGTGACAACGTCACTTGTGGCCTCGATATTCGTCAGCGTTAGTACCGTTGCCCTAGCCATTGCCTCGCTGGTGGTGAAAGATTTCTACGTGCCATGGCGTAACCCGACCCCGGACCAGGAGTTCAGAGCCACGCGCTGGGCATCGTTAATTATCGGCTTCCTGCCGCTGGTCTTTGTGCTGCTGGTGCCGGAAGTGCTGAAACTCTCCTTCTTCACCCGCGCCATACGCCTGTCCATTACCGTGGTGGCGGTTATCGCCTTCTACGCACCGTTTTTCCGGAGCACCCGCGGCGCCAATGCCGGTCTGATCGGCGCCTGCGTGGTGACCTCCGTTTGGTATTTACTTGGCGATCCGTTCGGCATCAATAACATGTATGTCGCCCTGGCGACCCCGGCGATCATTATGGTCCTCGATCGCTTGATCCCGAATAAATCACAATCATCTCCTGCCCCTGTTGAGCAACGTGGAGTCTAAAACATGACCACAATACCTTCTTTCGACGGCGTCATTCGCCAGCACCCACAAGATGAACATATCGCATGGGCGATGCTCCCCTGCGCCTGCCCGCAAAATCATGCCGCCAACCTGCTTCAGCTGAAAGATGGCAGCCTGATGTGCGTCTGGTTCGGCGGCTCGCAGGAAGGGAAAGCCGACATTTCGATCTGGGGATCGCGGTTAGCCACCGACAGCGATCGCTGGAGCGAAGCGGTTAAGCTCTCTGACGATCCTGACCGCTCGGAACAAAATCCGGTGCTGTTTCAGGCGCCTGACCAGGTAGTGTGGCTGTTATGGACGGCGCAATACGCCGGCAACCAGGATACCGCCATTGTCCGCTACCGCCAGTCACATGACGGCGGGCAAAGCTGGGGTCCCATCGACACCCTGTTGGATCAGCCCGGTACCTTTATTCGCCAGCCGATTAGCGTCATGCCTGACGGCAGCTGGCTGTTGCCAGTGTTTTACTGCCGCACCGAACCAGGCGAGAAATGGGTGGGTAACAATGACGTCAGCGCGGTGAAAATCTCCTCAGACGGCGGCATAAGCTGGCGTGACGTGGCAGTCCCGGAGAGCCTTGGCTGCGTCCATATGAGCATCACCCCGCATCCCGACGGCGGACTGGCGGCCTTCTTTCGCAGTCGCTGGGCGGATCATATCTGGTTCAGCCACTCCAGCGACCAGGGTGAAAGCTGGTCTGCGCCGGCGCCCACGACGCTGCCGAACAATAACTCGTCCATTCAGGCGACAACTCTCGACAATGGCGAACTGGTGCTGGTGTTCAATAATATGAGCGCCGCCGGAGCCACTGAACGTCGTGCCTCGCTGTACGATGAAATTGCGGATGACGATGGCCGTAAGGAGCCGGAAACAACCGGGAAAAGCGCCTTCTGGGGCGCGCCACGCGCGCCGATGACGGTGGCGATTTCACCCGATGGCGGCAAAAGCTGGCCGTGGTTGCGCAATCTTGACGAGGGTGACGGCTACTGCATGACCAATAATTCGGAGCAGAAGCTGAACCGGGAGTTCTCCTACCCCAGCATCAAACAGGGAGCAGACGGTAATTTGCATATCGCCTACACCTGGTACCGCCAGGCGATCAAGTATGTTCGCGTTTCGCCACAGTGGGTGAAAGGAGAAAGCGCATGATTATCGGTAATCTGCAGGCGCTGCAGCAGGCTGGCCTGCCGCCGGCGTTAAACCAGCTTTTGAGCAGCGAGGTCTGCTCGCTGGCCGCCCTGAGCGCCAGAGAGGATGGCCGGTTCCAGCCCGACGGCGCGCCGTGGTTCTGCACCCTCAGCGTGGTGCAAACCCAGCCCGCGGCCGAGCGGCATACGGAATATCATCGCCAGTGGGCGGATATTCAGGTCATCCTGGCCGGCGAGGAGCGGATCCAGGCGGGCATGGCTCCCGCGATGCGCCCGGAAGATAATGAGATTAAGCCCGACCTCTATATCTGTCAGCCGGCCCCGGAGAGTGTCTCTATTCTGCTGCGTCCCGGCGACTTCGCGGTCTTTTACCCCGGCGAACCGCACCAGGCGCTGTGTGCGGTTTCGACGCCAGCGCCGGTCAGAAAGGCGGTATTCAAGATCCCGGCGGCGATGCTGGAGGCGCGATGAAGCAGGCAATTGTAACCGGGGCCAGTTCCGGGATCGGCGCCGCGGTGGTGAGGCAGTTGCTGGAGGACGGCTGGCAGGTGGTCGGCATGAGCCGTTCGCTGCCGCCCTTCTCACAGCCGAACTTTCGCCATCTGACGGTCGACGTCAGCCAACGCAGCGCGCTGCTGGCGGCGCTGGAGCAGATTGAGCCTCCTCAGGCCATCATCCACGCCGCGGGCTCGATGACCGCCGCAACCCTGGGCAATCTGGATCCACTGCACGGCGAGTCGCTGTGGCGTTTACATGTCGACGCAGCCCAGATGCTGGTCAATCACTTCGCCCCGGCCATGAGGCCGGGTGGGCGGATTGTTCTGCTGGGAAGCCGTACATCACGTGGCGCAGCGGGTCGTTCACAGTATACGGCCACCAAAGCCGCGCTGGTCGCCCTTGCCAGAAGCTGGGCGGCAGAGCTGGCGCCCGCTGGGGTGACGGTCAACGTGGTGGCGCCCGGGGCAACCGATACGCCGATGCTCCGTCAGCCCGGCAGGGAAAGCTCCCCGCCGCAGCTGCCGCCGCTGGGGCGGCTCATTACCCCGCAAGAGGTGGTCTCGCTGATAAGCTGGTTATTGAGTGAGGGCGCATCGGCGATGACCGGACAGGAGCTGGTGATGTGCGGTGGCGCCTCCCTCGCCTGATGACGCACGCCGCGCCGTCCCCGGACAGCGGAACGACGCGGCGGTGATGATTAACGCAAATAGACAGTCCCGCGCAGATAGGTGGTGGCCTGGCCGCCGATAAGCACCCTGTCGCCCTGCCACTGGCAGCGCAGGTCGCCGCCGCGGGCGGAGCCCTGGCGCGCCATCATGGTGGTTTTCCCCAGTTTTTCGCCCCACCAGGGGATCAGCATGCTATGGGCGGAGCCGGTCACCGGATCCTCCGGCACCCCTTCACCCGGGCAGAAGAAGCGGCTGACAAAGTCATACTCCTCATCCGGCGCGCTGACGCAGATCATTTTGCCAAGCGTCTGCAGGCGCGCCATGTCCGGCCGCACCGCTTCAACCTGCTGACGATTCGCCAGCAGCACCAGATAATCGCGCCCTTCACGTACCTCGACGGCCGCCTCGAGGCCTAGTCCGGCCAGCAGGTCCGCCGGCGGGTTGGCCACCGGGGTGGTCGTCCACGCCGGGAAGTCGAGCGTCAGCCAGTCGCCGCTGCGGGTGACTCGCAGGTCGCCAACGAAGCGGGTGCTGAAGGTGATGGTCGCCGAGGGATGGTCGAGATATTCAAAAATAACGTGCGCCGCGGCCAGGGTGGCATGACCGCAGAGGTTGATCTCGTGCAGCGTGGTAAACCAGCGCAGCTCATAGCCTTCGTCGGTGCGGACGAAGAACGCCGTTTCGGACTGATTATGCTGTTGGGCCATTTTCAGCAGCACATCGTCGGCTAACCACTCGCTGAGGGGGCAGACGGCCGCGGCATTGCCACCGAAGTTTTTATCGCTGAAAGCATCGACCAGATAAAATTGAATTTCCTGCATACACTGTCCTTACTTTTTTTACTTTCCTTCAACATGACATAAAAGTGCCCCTCTGACACTATCCATAGCAAAATTAATTGCTTAACCGCGCCTGGCTGCTTACAGTGAAATGAGAGACAGATCACATAATGATTGTCTTTTCGCCAGCAAACGTTTTATGATCGGCGTCACATCTTCCCCTGAATCACCAGTCCAGAGCTTATGACTACGAATACGGTCTCACGCAAGGTAGCGTGGCTACGTGTCGTGACGTTGGCCATCGCCGCGTTTATTTTTAACACCACAGAATTCGCCCCGGTCGGTCTGCTGTCGGATATTGCCGACAGCTTCGACATGGAAACCGCCCAGGTGGGCATGATGCTGACCATCTACGCATGGGTGGTGGCGTTAATGTCGCTGCCGTTTATGCTGCTGACCAGCAAAGTGGAGCGCCGGCGGTTGCTCATCGGCCTGTTTATTCTGTTTATCGCCAGCCATGTGCTGTCGTTCTTTGCATGGAATTTTGACGTGCTGGTCATCAGCCGCATCGGCATCGCCTTCACCCATGCGGTGTTCTGGTCGATAACGTCGGCGCTAGCCATCCGCATGGCACCCCCGGGCAAACGGGCGCAGGCGCTCAGTCTGATCGCCACCGGTACCGCGCTGGCGATGGTGTTTGGGATTCCGATCGGCCGCATCATCGGCCAGTATTTTGGCTGGCGAATGACCTTCCTGGCGATCGGCCTGGGCGCGTTAGCCACCCTGGTCTGCCTGGTGAAACTGCTGCCGACCCTGCCGAGCGAACACTCAGGCTCGCTGAAGAGCCTGCCGGTGCTGTTCCGTCGCCCGGCGCTGGTCAGCGTATACATTCTGACCGTAGTGGTGGTGACCGCCCATTATACCGCCTACAGCTATATCGAACCCTTCGTCCAGACGGTGGCGGGTCTGAGCGGCAATTTTGCCACCGTGCTGCTGCTGATCCTCGGCGGGGCCGGGATTATCGGCAGCATTCTGTTCGGCAAGCTCGGTAACCAGCACGCTTCGGGGCTGATAAGCCTCGCCATCGGCCTGCTGCTGGCCTGTCTGCTGCTGCTTCTGCCGGCCTCGCATAACCCGCACCACCTGATGCTGCTCAGCATCTTCTGGGGGGTGGCGATTATGATTATCGGTCTCGGCATGCAGGTGAAAGTGCTGGCCTCCGCCCCGGACGCCACCGACGTCGCCATGTCGCTGTTCTCGGGCATCTTTAATATCGGCATTGGCGCCGGCGCGCTGGTGGGCAGCCAGGTGAGTCTGCATCTCTCTATGGCCTCCATCGGCTATATCGGCGCTATCCCGGCGCTGGCAGGCCTGATCTGGGCCCTGCTGATCTTCCGCCGCTGGCCGGTTTCGCTGGAAGAACACCAGCCGCACCACTCTTAATTCAGCCGCAAAAAAAGCCCGCCGGTATCGCTCCGGCGGGCTGTTGTCTCTCTGCGCATCACCGCGGTCAGGGATGCCAGGTCGAAATGATCTCCAGCACGCCATTAATAATAAATTGCACGCCCATGCAGACCAGCAGGAAACCCATCAGTCGTGAGATGGCCTCAATGCCGCCTTTGCCTACCAGACGCATAATCGCCCCCGAACTGCGCAGGCAACCCCAGAGAATAATCGCCAACAGGGCAAAGATAATCGGCGGCGCCGCCAGTACCACCCACTCCGGAAAGTCCACCCCGTGCTTAACGGTCGAGGCGGAACTAATGATCATCGCGATGGTGCCCGGACCGGCGGTGCTTGGCATCGCCAGCGGCACAAAGGCGATATTGGCGGTCGGCTCATCCTGTAGTTCTTCCGATTTGATCTTCGCTTCCATCGAATCGTGGGCTTTTTGCTGGGGGAACAGCATACGGAAACCGATAAAGGCCACAATCAACCCCCCGGCGATTCGCAGCCCAGGTATTGATATGCCGAATGTATTCATCACCACCTGGCCGGCATACCATGACACCATCAGGATGGCGAAGACATACACCGAGGCCATCAACGCCTGCTTGTTACGCTCGGCGTTGTTCATATTGCCCGCGAGGCCGAGGAACAGCGCCACGGTAGTCAGCGGATTCGCCAGCGGTAAAAGCACCGCCAGGCCGAGCCCTATCGCTTTAAACAAATCGAACATAGTTAAATAAAGTCCCGTAAATATTCATTTTTTAAAGATGGTTTCAGTCCGTGAGTATACCGGCTTCAACAATTCCAACGCCAGCCAGCTGATAAATCACTTTTGCCAAAAATTAACAAGCGTTAGAAAATTTACAAACAGTGACACGCGTCGAATTTTTTTGTTTTAGCAAATCGTGGCATCGGCTAATTCATAATGTTGACTTATGATTGCCTGGGCAATAGTATCACTCGCAACTAAATCATTGCCTGGGCAACCATCATGAAAAATACCAGCGACCTGTTCAACGAGATGATCCCGCTGGGCCGCTTGATCCAGATGGTTAACCAAAAAAAAGATCGCCTGCTCAACGACTACCTCTCACCCATGGATATTACCGCGACCCAGTTTCGGGTGCTCTGTTCCATTCGTTGCGAGGTATGTATTACCCCCGTTGAGCTGAAAACCGTGCTTTCCGTCGACCCGGGCGCGATGACGCGTATGCTCGACCGCCTGGCGTGTAAAGGCTGGATTGAACGGTTACCCAACCCCGCTGACAAGCGCGGTGTGCTGGTGCAGTTGACGCCAGACGGCGCAGCCCTTTGCGAGCAGTGTCATCAGGTTGTGGGTCAGAAGTTACACCAGGAGTTAACAAAAAATCTGTCGGCGGACGAAGTCGCCATGCTTGAGCAACTCCTCAAGAAGGTCCTGCCGTAAAAATAAGAAGAGGTAAGATGATGTCCAGACGTAATAATGACGCCATCACTATCCATAGTATTTTGTCGTGGATCGAGGATAACCTGGAATCGCCCCTGTCGCTGGAAAAAGTGTCTGAGCGCTCAGGTTACTCCAAGTGGCACCTGCAACGTATGTTTAAGAAAGAGACTGGCCATTCCCTCGGCCAGTACATCCGCAGCCGTAAGCTGACGGAGATTGCGCAAAAGCTCAAGCAGAGCAATGAGCCAATCCTGTACCTGGCGGAACGCTACGGTTTCGAATCGCAGCAGACCTTGACGCGAACATTTAAAAACTATTTTGATGTTCCGCCCCACAAATATCGCATAACGAATGTACCTGGCGAATCCCGCTATCTGCATCCGCTAAATAACTGATGTTAATCGCCTGTAATATCAAAGACGTATTGAGGAAATCATGAAACTATTCGCTGCCGCAGCTATCGTCCTTCTGTCGCTGGCATCCAGCTTCAGCTTTGCGGAGCAAACCACCACGCCGGTGCGGCAAAACCAGCGTGACACAATGATTCTCCCTTCGGACCATAACGACTCGCCGTTTGATTTCAATCATATGGCGGCCGGCAATGATAAATCTGACGAACTAGGCGTGCCGTACTACCAGCAGCACGACCTGTGATGCCATTACACGCATACTTGTGTATAGCCCCGTCTCCGGGGCTTTTTTTTACCCGCGCGCCATGCCCGGCCGCACCAGACGCAGACCGAAAACGTTGATATAGAGCCCGGCCATGATCAGCGCCGCCCCGGCGAGCTGCAGTCCGCTCAGCGTCTCCCCCAGCAGCAGCGCGGCGCTGGCCATCCCCACTACCGGCACCAGCAGCGACAGCGGCGCCACCCGCCAGGTTTCATAGCGCCCCAGCAGCGAGCCCCAGATACCATAGCCGACGAGGGTGGCGATAAACGCCAGGTAAAGCAGCGAGAGAACCGTCAGCATATCGATCTGGCGTAGACTCGCCAGCATGAGCTGCGGGCCATCGATCAGCCACGAGGCAAACATAAACGGCAGCACCGGGATCAATGCGCTCCACACCACCAGCGACATGATTGGCGGGCGGGTCGCCTGGGACATGATTTTTTTGTTGAAAATATTGCCGCAGGCCCAGCTGAGCGCCGCCGCCAGGGTCAGCATAAAGCCCACCAGCGGGACATGCTCCCCGCCGAGGCTCCCCTCCACCAGCACCAGCACGCCGAAGATCGCCAGCGCGATCCCCGCCAGCTGCTTGCCCTGTAAGCGTTCGCCAAAGACGAAGGCGCCAAGAATGATGGTAAAAAAGGCTTGCGCCTGCAGCACCAGCGACGCCAGCCCCGCCGGCATGCCCAGGCCGATAGCGCAGAACAAAAAGGCAAACTGGCCAAAGCTAATGGTCAGGCCATAGCCCAGCAGCAGGCGCAGCGGAATGGCCGGCCGGGCGACAAACAGCAGCGCCGGGAAGGCGACCAGCATAAAGCGCAGGCCCGCCAGCATCAGCGGCGGCATATTGTGCAATCCCAGCTTAATCACCACGAAGTTAAGCCCCCACACCACCACTACCAGCAGCGCCAGCAGTCCATCTTTCCTCGTCATACCCTGCCTCTGTCGTTATTAGAATTTTTGTGAACAAAATCAAAGTAGCGAAAAAGCGGTCGCCAGGATAGATCATTATTTTTGGCAGGTTCGGAAGTGCCTATCGCCACCGGGGCGACCTGTACAAGGCGTGATGGCCGTGTTATTTGTGATCGAAGACATAAAATTATAACAACATGACAGGCAAGGAAATCATGATCACCACACTCCGGCGCTCCACCATCGCGCTGCTGGCATCGTCGCTACTGTTGACTATCGGCCGCGGGGCCACACTGCCGTTTATGACCATCTACCTCACCCGACGCTATCAGCTGGAGGTGGATGTGATTGGCTACGCCCTGTCGCTGGCCCTCGTGGTGGGCGTGCTGTTTAGCATGGGCTTTGGCATCCTCGCGGACAAGTTCGACAAAAAGCGCTATATGGTGTGGTCAGTGCTGGTGTTTATCCTTGGTTTCAGCGCGATACCGCTGGTCAATAACGCTATCCTGGTGGTGATCTTCTTTGCGCTGATCAACTGCGCCTACTCGGTCTTTTCCACCGTGCTGAAAGCCTGGTTCGCCGACCGGCTGACGGCGGAGAAAAAAGCGCGCATTTTCTCGCTGAACTATACCATCCTCAACATCGGCTGGACCGTCGGACCGCCCATCGGCACGCTGCTGGTGATGCACAGCATTAATCTGCCATTCTGGCTGGCGGCAGCCTGCGCCGCCTTCCCGTTAGTGTTTATTCAGCTGTTTCTGCAGCGAGATGGCGCCGCCGCCGCCCAGCCAGGGGCTGCCGTCTGGACGCCTTCGGTGCTGCTGCGCGACCGCGCACTGCTGTGGTTTACCTGTTCAGGGCTGCTGGCCTCCTTCGTCGGCGGCGCTTTCGCCTCCTGTATCTCGCAGTACGTACTGGTGGTCGCCAGCAGCGACTTCGCCGAAAAAGTGGTGGCCGTGGTGCTGCCGGTTAACGCCGCGGTGGTCGTCGCTCTGCAGTACGCGGTTGGCCGGCGACTGAGCGCCAGAAATATCCGCCCGCTGATGACCTTCGGCACCGTCTGCTTTGTGATCGGCCTCGTGGGCTTTATGTTCTCCGGCGCCAGCCTGTGGGCGTGGGGGATCTCGGCGGCGGTCTTCACCCTTGGCGAGGTGATTTATGCCCCCGGCGAGTATATGCTGATTGACCATATCGCCCCGCCGGGGATGAAGGCCAGCTACTTCTCCGCGCAGTCGCTGGGATGGCTGGGCGCGGCATTCAACCCGATGCTGACGGGGTTGATCCTCACCCATCTGCCGCACTGGTCGCTTTTTGTCATTCTTATCGGGGCGATTGTCGCCGCCTGGCTGATGATTTTCCGCGGGATCAATGCCCGCCCCTGGCAGCCGGATTCTCCGCTGGCCAACGCCTGACGCCAGCTGGCATGCGGCTGTCAGGTTGCTGTCGGGCCGTTGTCGGGTCGCTGTCGTGGTGGCTGGCGGCCCGCTTTTCCATACTCCATCACAAGTTTACATCCGCAGAACGTTATGGAGCATACAAATATGAACAGCAACAATCAGGTCAAACAATTACGGCTGCAGCGCGCCTGGTCCCAGGAACAGCTGGCCGAAATGGCGGGGCTCAGCGTCCGCACGATCCAGCGCATTGAGAATGGCGAACGCCCGGGACTGGAGACTCTCAGCGCCCTCGCCGCGGTCTTTGAGGTGACGGTGGCCGAGATCGGCGGCGAAGCCTCGCGGGAGGGCGCTACGGGCCCGGAAGCCTCGCTGGATCTGCGTATAGAGGAAGCGAAAGCGCGGGTGCAGCAGGAGAGCCGCTTTTTTCGTTCGCTGTCGGTCGCGCTGGTGGTCTGCGTGCTGCTGGCGCTGCTCAACCGGTACACTAACCCGCAGTACACCTGGTCCGGCTGGGTCGCCCTGATCTGGGGCGCTCTGCTGGCGGTGAGAGGATTACGCCTGTTCGTGTTCGGCGAATGGATCAAAAACTGGCGCCAGGCGCGCCTGCAGCGGCTGCTGCGTAAATAGCAAGGAAACCGGCGGCGCGAACGCCGCCGGTCCGTTCAGATAGTCACCAGGGCGCGTACGCCGTCGGTTTCCATATCTCCGCCCTTGCCCTGCTGGACGATGGCGCCGCGCGACATCACCAGGTAGTGGTCCGCCAGCCCGGCGGCAAAGTCATAGAATTGTTCCACCAGCAGGATGGCCATATCCCCGCGGCTCGCCAGCTGACGGATCACCTCGCCAATCTCTTTGATGACCGAGGGCTGGATCCCCTCGGTGGGCTCATCGAGGATCAGCAGCTGCGGACGGCTGGCCAGCGCCCGGCCGATCGCCAGCTGCTGCTGCTGGCCGCCGGATAAGTCACCGCCCCGCCGCTGCTTCATGGTCTTGAGCACCGGGAAAAGCTGGTAAATCTCCTCCGGCACCTGCTGCGCCTCGCGGGCGGGAAAGCGCGATAGCCCCATCAGCAGGTTTTCCTCCACCGTCAGGCGCGGAAAAATCTCGCGTCCCTGAGGGACGTAGGCCACCCCGGCCTGCACCCGCTGATGCGGTTTACGGTGGGTAATGTTCTGATCCTGCCAGCGTACCTCACCGCTGCGCGCCGGAATAAGCCCCATCAGACATTTCAGCAGGGTGGTCTTGCCGACGCCGTTGCGCCCCAGCAGGCAGGTGACCTCGCCCTGACGGGCGGAAAAATCCACCCCACGCAAAATATGGCTACCGCCGTAGTATTGATGTAGCTGACTCACCTGTAACATTGGCGCTCCTTAACGTCCCAGATAAACTTCAATGACCTGTTCATTGGCCTGCACCTCCCGCAGCGATCCCTCCGCCAGCACCTGGCCCTGATGCAGGACCGTCACCCGGTCGGCGATAGTCTCGACAAATCCCATGTCGTGCTCCACCACCATCAGGGAGTGCTGTCCGGCCAGCGTACGAAACAGCTCCGCTGTATATTCGGTTTCCGCATCGGTCATGCCGGCCGCTGGCTCATCAAGCAGCAGCAGATGCGGCTCCTGCACCAGCAGCATGCCGATCTCAAGGAACTGTTTCTGGCCATGGGAAAGCAGCCCCGCCTGGCGGTAGCGTTCGCCGTCAAGACGCAGCAGGCGCAGCACCTCATTCAGTCGATCGTCCTGTTCACTGCTCAGCCGGGCGCGCAGGCTGGCCCACACCGATTTATCTCCCTTCATCGCCAGGGCGAGATTTTCCGCCACCGTCAGCGCTTCGAAGACCGTCGGCTTCTGAAACTTGCGCCCGATGCCCTGGCGGGCGATGGCCACCGGTTCGAGGGTGGTCAGATCCACCGACTGGTCATAGATCGCTTTGCCGCTCTGCGGCCGGGTTTTGCCGGTGATCACGTCCATCAGGGTGGTCTTGCCCGCGCCGTTGGGGCCGATCACACAGCGCAGCTCGCCGACGCCTATCGCCAGCGACAGGTCCGTCAGCGCCCGGAAACCGTCAAAGCTAACGTTAATGTTCTCCAGCTGCAGTACCGGGTCGGTTTGCGCACGAAAGCGATCGCCGGGCAGCTGGCGGGTAAACAGTCCTTCATCCGGTTGCATTAGCGGTCTCCTCGACGCAGCAGGCCCATCACCCCGCGGGGTAAAAACAGGGTTACGATGATAAAGATGAGGCCGAGAAACAGCTGCCAGTACTCCGGCATCGCCACGGTGAAAATGCTCTTCGCGCCGTTGACCAGCCCGGCGCCAAGCACCGGGCCGATCAGGGTGCCGCGCCCGCCGAGCGCCACCCAGATGGCGGCCTCGATGGAGTTGGTCGGCGACATCTCGCTGGGGTTGATGATCCCCACCTGCGGGACATATAACGCCCCCGCCAGGCCGCAGAGCACCGCCGACAGCGTCCACACCAGCAGCTTGAAGCCGCGCGGGTCGTACCCGCAGAACATCAGGCGGTTCTCGGCATCCCGCACCGCGGTGAGGATCCGGCCAAACTTACTCTGCGCCAGCGCCGAGCCCAGCCACAGGGTCAGCAACAGCAGCAAAATCGTGGCCATAAACAGGGTGGCGCGGGTGCCGGTGGCGGTGACCGGAAAACCCAGCAACGTGGTAAAACCGGTGAAACCGTTATTGCCGCCAAACCCGGTCTCGTTGCGAAAGAACAGCAGCATACCGGCATAGGTCAGGGCCTGGGTCATGATCGAGAAATAGACCCCTTTGATCTTCGAGCGAAAGGCAAACCAGCCGAAAACCAGGGCCAGCAGACCGGGAACCAGCACCACCAGCGCCATCGCCCAGGCGAAATGCTGCGTGCCCCACCAGAACCAGGGCAGTTCGCTCCAGGAGAGAAAAGACATAAACGCCGGCAGACCGTCGCCCGCCGCCTGGCGCATCAGGTACATGCCCATAGCGTACCCGCCGAGGGCAAAGAAAATCCCGTGCCCCAGCGACAGCATACCCGCGTAGCCCCAAACCAGATCCAGCGCCACCGCCACAATGGCGTAGCAGAGGATTTTACCGCTCAGGGTCAGCAGCCAGCTCGGCACCGCCAGCGGATGGGAGGCCGGCAGCAGTGCCAGAAATGGCATGCTCAGTAGCCCCAGCACCAGCAGGATCCCCAGCCAGCGCAGAGGCCGCGGCGCGCGCTGCGCCAGCGTTAAGGTAACAGGTTGGCTCATCAGTCAATCACCCTCCCTTTCAGCGCGAACAGACCCTGCGGGCGTTTCTGAATAAACAGAATAATCATCACCAGGATCAGGATTTTGCCCAGCACAGCGCCCATTTGCGGTTCGAGAATTTTGTTGAAAATGCCCAGCCCAAAGGCCGCCGCCACGCTGCCGGCCAGCTGGCCGACGCCGCCCAGGACCACCACCAGGAATGAGTCGATGATATAGCCCTGACCCAGCTCGGGCCCGACGTTGCCGAGCTGCGACAGCGCCACGCCGCCCAGCCCCGCAATACCGGAGCCGAGGCCAAAGGCCAGCATATCCACCCGCCCGGTAGGTACGCCGCAGCAGGCGGCCATCGCCCGGTTCTGCGTCACGGCGCGGACGTTCATCCCCAGACGGGTGCGGTTCAGGATGAGCCAGGTAAAGCACAGCACCAGCAGGACGAACGCCAGCACCGCCAGCCGGTTCCACGGCAGGATCAGGTTCGGCAGGACCTGCACGCCGCCGGAGAGCCAGGCGGGGTTCGCCACCTCGACGTTCTGCGCGCCAAACAGCATGCGCACCAGCTGGATAAGCATCAGGCTGATCCCCCAGGTGGCGAGCAGCGTCTCCAGCGGCCGACCATACAGATGACGAATAATGGTGCGCTCCAGCGCCATGCCGATCCCGGCGGTCACCAGAAACGCCACCGGCAGCGCGACCAGCGGATAAAAGGCCAGCCACTGCGGCGCGAGCTGCGCCAGCGCCTGCTGTACCAGCCAGCAGCTGTAGGCGCCAATCATCAGCATCTCGCCATGGGCCATGTTAATCACCCCCAGCAGGCCGTAGGTGATCGCCAGCCCCAGCGCGGCCAGCAGCAGCACCGATCCCAGCGACAGTCCCATAAAGGCCTGGCCCAGCAGATCGCCGATCAGCAGACGATGTTTGATCTTTTGCAGGCTGTCGCTGGCCGCCTCGCGCACCGCCGCATCCGGCTCATGCTGGGCATCGGTAAAGGGGATCAGGAGCGCCTGGGTTTCCGGGTCCGCGGAATGGCCGAGCAGCGTCACGGCGGCCAGCCGCGCGCCGGCCTCAGGCTGAGTGAGCTGCAGCCGGGCCAGCGCCACCTCCAGCAGGCCCCGCACATTATCATCGCTTTCCGCCTTCAGCCGCTGCTGCAGCAGCGCGGCCATGGACGGGGTCGCTTCCCGCTGCAGAGTGCGCGCCGCGGACGCTCGCTCTGTGACGTTGTCACTTAAAATAAGATGGCTGGCCAGCGCGCCGGCGGCCAGATTGCGCAGCCGGTTGGTCAGACGCACCGGTCGGGTTTCGCCCTGGGGCGCGGCGACGGCACCCAATGGCTGTAATCCGCCCTGTCGGGTGCGGAAAGCATGTTTTCCGTCGTCCATCACCAGGCTCTCGGTGGTCAACGCCCGCAGCAACGGCAGACGATCCGCCTGCGGCGCTGCCGCCCACTGGGTCAACAGCTGCGCCTGCTGGCTGCGGCTGGCGGCAACGAAGTCGTCCGCCTCCGCGGCCTGTGCCCGCCATGGCAGCAGGATCAGCAGTAGCGTCAACACACTCATGAGACGCAATGCGTTCATGTCGTTCTCCTCTGGTCAGCGGCCGACGGACGCGACGTTCCCGCTCCGTCGGCCCTGGCGCTTACTGGCTGACGGTTTTCACCGGATGGTCAGGTTTCTTATCATTACCGGGGATCCACGGGCTCCACGGCTGCGCGCGGACGGGCTCATCGGTCTGCCAGACCACGTTGAACTGGCCGTTGCCTTCAATTTCACCGATCATCACCGGCTTATGCAGATGGTGGTTGGTGGCATCCATCGTCAGGGTGAAACCGGACGGCGCTTTGAAGGTTTGTCCGGCCATAGCGTCGCGCACTTTGTCCACGTCGGTGGTGCCGGCTTTGGTCACCGCCTGCGCCCACATATGCAGACCCACCCAGGTCGCCTCCATCGGATCGTTGGTCACCACCGTATCGGCATTCGGCAGCTTGTGCGCTTTGGCGTAAGCGCGATAATCGGCGACAAAGGCTTTGTTGGTCGGGTTATCGACCGACTCAAAGTAGTTCCATGCCGCGAGGTTGCCGACCAGCGGTTTGGTATCGATGCCGCGCAGCTCCTCTTCCCCCACCGAGAAGGCCACCACCGGCACATCGGTCGCTTTCAGCCCCTGGTTAGCCAGCTCTTTATAGAACGGCACGTTGGAATCGCCGTTAATGGTAGAGACCACCGCCGTTTTGCCGCCGGCGGAGAATTTTTTGATATTGGCGACGATGGTCTGGTAATCGCTATAGCCGAACGGGGTGTACACTTCTTCGATATCTTTGTCCTGGATCCCTTTGGCATGCAGGAAGGCGCGAAGGATCTTGTTGGTGGTGCGCGGATAAACGTAGTCGGTTCCCAGCAGGAAGAAGCGTTTGGCGCCGCCGCCGTCCTCGCTCAGCAGGTATTCCACCGCCGGGATGGCCTGCTGGTTAGGCGCCGCGCCGGTATAGAAGACGTTGGGGGACATCTCTTCCCCTTCGTACTGTACCGGGTAGAACAGCAGGCCGTTCAGCTCCTCAAACACCGGCAGGACCGATTTACGCGAGACCGAGGTCCAGCAGCCAAACACCACCGCCACCTTGTCCTGGGCCAGCAGCTGGCGCGCCTTCTCGGCGAACAGCGGCCAGTTGGAGGCCGGGTCGACCACCACCGGCTCCAGCTTCTTGCCCAACACCCCGCCTTTGGCGTTGATGTCGTCGATGGCCATCAGGGCGACGTCCTTCAGCGGCGTTTCGGAAATCGCCATCGTCCCGGAGAGCGAATGCATAATCCCGACTTTGATGGTGTCGGCGGCATAGGCCTGGACGGAGAGACCCATAGCCATAACAGAGGCGGAGAGTGCAAAAGCTTTTAATAACGTTCTTCGTTGCATGATTCACTCCTGAGTAGCGCAAAAATAAAGAATTAACAGCTAACCAGAGGTGATAAGGCAAAAACGGTGCCAGGTTGTGAGAACAGTGGGATGCGGCGCAGGCGGACGGCGGAGGCGAAGGAGATGGCAGCGTTGCCTCATCACGGTGCAACGCTGCGCTAAGAAAGCAATTACCAGACGTCGGCGGCGATGGCGGTCACCAGACAGACTTTTTGCCACTGCTGGTCTTCGCTGAGGGCGTTACCCTCTTCCGTGGAGGCGAAACCGCACTGCGGACTCAGGCAGATCTGCTCGAGCGGAACATATTGCGCCGCCTCAGCGAGGCGCGCTTTTACCCCCTGCGGGTTCTCCAGCTCGCCGTTTTTGGTGGTGATAAGCCCGAGGACCACCTGCTGATGGCCGGGACGAATAAAGCGCAGCGGAGCGAAATCTCCGGAGCGGTCGTTGTCATACTCGAGGAAGAAGGCATCGACATTGACGCCGCCAAACAGCACCTCGGCCACCGGCTCGTAACCGCCCTCCGAGATCCAGGTTGAGCGGAAGTTGCCCCGGCAGACGTGCAGGCCCACCGTCAGATCGGCCGGCTTGCCCTCCAGCGCCTGGTTCAGCACCCGGGCATAAATGCGCGCCAGCGCATCCGGATCGTCGCCGCGCTCGCGCACCTGCTGACGCTGGGCATCGGAACAGAGATAGGCCCAGACGGTATCGTCCAGCTGCAGATAGCGGCAGCCGGCGTCATAAAACGCACGGATCGCGTCGCGCCAGGTGGTGGCCAGGTCGTCGAAGTAGTCGCTGAGATCCGGGTAAACGGTGGCATCAATATCTTTCCGACCGCCGCGGAAGTGGAGCACGCTCGGGCTGGGAATGGTCATCTTAGGCTGCGCGTCGCCGCTGATGCTTTTCAGATAGCGGAAATCCTCCAGCATTGGGTGGTCGCCAAACGCCAGCTTGCCGGTAACGCGCACGCCGTGCGCTTTGGTCTGCACGCCGTTGAACTGGATCCCCTGCTCGGCATCGTAACGCTCAACGCCTTGCAGGCCGTCGAAGAAATCAAAATGCCACCATGCGCGACGAAACTCGCCGTCGGTGACCACGTGCAGGCCGCAGTCGCACTGCTGCTGGACCAGATGACGGATCGCGTTATTCTCAATCTCGCGTAGCTGAGCGGCGTCGATAATCCCCTCAGCCAGCTGCTGACGCGCCTGTTTGATGCTGTCCGGGCGCAAAAAACTGCCGACGATGTCTGCGCGGAACGGGGCCTGTTGACGTTGCATGCTGTCTCCTTAGCGGTGGGCGCGTTAGTTGCCCACCGTGATAGTTCATTATTTGAATTTTTAGACTTCTGGATGGCTATATGTCCAGATACTGGCATGCAGGCCGACGTGCCGCAAACGAGAATATTTCATGGTGCATGAAAAATATTCATTTACCGGCGACAAACGCATAGCCCTCATCTTCCCAGCCGGTGATCCCGCCGAGCATCATTTTCACCGGCCGCCCCAGTTCGGCCAGCTTTAGCGCGGCAACGTCTGCACCGTTGCAGTGCGGCCCGGCGCAATAGACCACAAACAGGGTCTCCGCCGGCCAGGCCGCCATTCTCTCGGCGCTGATCTGGCTGTGCGGGAGATGCAGCGCGCCGGGCAGGTGGCGCCTGGCGAAGGCCTCCTCGCTGCCTACCACGTGCAGCAGGACAAAGTCGACCTCGCCGGCACGCTGGGCGCTGTGCACATCGGCGCAGTCGGTCTCGAGATGCAGCTTATGGCGGAACCAGCGGATAGCCTCGGCGGAGTTGGCGGGGGTAAATTGGGTTACTACACTCATGGCGTCTTCTCCTTGTCTGTGATAACACTACTTTACTGACGCCCATCACCCTTATCTGCCGGCAACCATGACAGAAAACGCTAACATCCTGACAACTCCTTCTGTGACACTGTCACCTCACCGCGTGGTGGCCCTCGCCTACGATGGCCTGTGCACCTTTGAGTTTGGCGTGGCCGTGGAGATCTTCGGCCTGCCGCGCCCGGAAATGGGCGAGCGCTGGTACCAGTTCGCCGTCGCCGCCGTCGATGAAGGGCCTCTGAGAGCCACCGGCGGAGTCCGGCTGATGACCGACGGCGGCCCTGAGCTTCTCGCCCAGGCGCAGACCATCGTGGTCCCCGGCTGGCGCGGCATCGACTCCCCGGTCCCCGAGGCGCTGTGCGCCGCCCTGGCCGCCGCTCACGCCCGCGGGTGCCGGATTATTTCCATCTGTTCCGGGGTGTTCGTTCTCGCCGCCGCCGGGTTGCTCAATGGCCGCCAGGCGACAACCCACTGGCGCTACACCGCCGCGCTGCAGTCCCGTTTTCCGCAGATCCAGGTGGTGGAGGATGTCCTGTACGTGGGTGATGATTTGCTGATGACCTCCGCCGGCAGCGCGGCGGGGATCGACCTCTGTCTGCATCTGGTGCGCGAGGATTTCGGCAGCGAGGCAGCGAATGTGGTCGCCCGCCGCCTGGTGGTCTCTCCCCATCGCGACGGCGGTCAGGCGCAGCAGGTCCTGCGTCCGGTGGCCCGCAGCCGGGAGAGTCTGCGCCTTGGCCAGCTGTTTGATTATCTGCACCAGCATCTTGCCGCCAGCCACACCGTCGCCTCCCTCGCACAGCGCACCGGCATGGGGACGCGCACCTTTTTGCGCCGCTTTGAAGAGGCCACTGGTAAAACCCCCGCCCGCTGGCTGCTGGAGGAGCGTCTGCTGCGCGCCCGTCAGCACCTGACGGAGAGCACGATGGGCATCGACCAGATCGCTGAGTACTGCGGCTTTGCCAGCGCTGGCACCCTGCGCCACCATTTTCGCCAGCGCTTCGCGCTAAGCCCACTGCAGTACCGTAAACAGTTTGCAACTTCTCCGATTGCAAAATCGTCCCAGCCACGGACAATAGACGGCCACAGTAAACCGGTCGCCAGGATGGTCGATGATGAAGAAAGAGTGTCGGGTAGTAATCTATAAAGAGGGCCTGCTGGGCAGCCTGTTTTTTGGCGAAGCCAAAGCCGACCCTGACAAAATGAGCCAGTTTCTCAGTAGCTATACCCGCGAAGGCTGGGAGGTAAAAACCATGTCGGTGGAGCGACGCCGTACCGCCCTGTTCTGGTCGCGGGAAGCGTATCTGTTTGTGCTTGAACGGCCCCTCTGACGGTGTCTGCGCCTGGTTTAACCGCTTAAGCCAGGCGTTGCCCGGCATCCGCGCTCAGGGCTGGCGGATATAGCCCTGCTCCTGCATGTTGCGCATGGCCTCCTCGCTGGCGCAGACCATCCCGGTGGTCAGCATGGCAAAACCAAAGCGCTGATAGAATGGGATTTTATCGGCCACCGCATAGATAAAGATTTTGCCGAAGGGCAGCAGCTGCTCCCGGATGGCCAGCATTAGCTGTTGTCCGTAGCCCTGCCCCTGGCGGTCGGGGACGATCGCCACATCCGACAAATAGCTACTCCAGGTGCAGTCGCTGATGGCCCGCGCCACGGCAATCAGCTGACCGTGCTCATAGCCAAACCAGCAGAAGGTGCTATGGAGAAACGCCTGCTCCAGCTGCTGAACATCACGTTCATTCAGCCCGGCCTCGGCGACGATGGTCCTCACCCGCCGCCAGTCTACCCGCCCAATCGCCTCTTTCCCCTCAATCACCATCATGACCTTGACTCCCGTTGTGTTCGGCATCTATCCCGAAAGAAAGATGTAGCATGCCGCCGCAGGGGATGCCAGGCGAAAAAACGAACGGAACAAAGCGGGAAACGGAGGAAGGCAAAAAAAAACCGCCATGTGACTGGCGGTAAATCAATGCTTGCATGGATAGATTGTATTTTGCATTTTTCGCAGGCAGAGGATCCTGACCTCTCTACGTTTGATCCCGAGGTTAGCATGGTCAACCTCAATAAATCCTCAACGGCCTGCGGCTAGAGCTTCTCCACCAACGCTTTCAGCTGCGCCAGGGTCTGCTGCCGGTCCTCCGCGGCGGCGAGCGGCCACGCCGACTGGCGCACGATGAGCCGGGTCGGCAGCAGCTCGCGGATCCGCAGCTGCGGGGCCGCCATCAGAGCAATCAGCCGCTCCACGGCCCGCTTGCCCAGCAGATCGAAGTCCTGCGCCACCGTGGTGAGCGGCGGCTGAAAGTAGAGACTGTCGGCGGTGTCGTCATAGCCGGTCACCGATACCGCCTGGCTGCCGCTGCGATTGAGCTGGGCCAGCGCGCTGAGTACCCCGAGCGCCATCTGATCGTTCGCCACCACAATGGCGCTGATCCGCGGCTGCAGGTGCAGCAGTTCAAAGGTTTTCTGCCAGCCGCTGGCGGCGCTCCAGTCTCCGAACACCGTGGTTGAACGGGCGATATTCAGACTGTGCAGCGCCTCGCGCCAGCTGGCGAGACGCAGACGAGCGGAAACCGAACTTTCCGGCCCTGCCAGCAGGCCAAATTCGCGATGCCCCAGCTCCCACAGATGGCGCACGCACGCCCCACAGCCGTCGCGATGATCGAAGCGCACGCAGCAGACATCGGCCTCCGGGGAGACGTCCAGAAACAGGCAGGCCATATCCGGGTTCTCTTTAACCAGTCGCTCGGCGGTAGCGCTCTCCAGCGGCAGACTAACGATCACTCCGCGAATATGCTGGGCGCGCAGTTCGTCCAGCCGGGCCTGCAGCGCGGCGAAGTCGGCCTGCGCCGGCATCGCTATTGCCACCTCCAACTGGTGCAGGCTGGCATGGCTCTTTACCGCGGCGGCGATCTGCGAGGGAGCATGCAAGGTCAGCGAGGCAGTGATAAGCCCAATGGAGGGCGCTGCTTTGCCGGCGAGCAGCTGCGCCGAGCGGTTAGGTACGTAGTGCAGCGCCTGCATCGCGCGGATTACCTGCTCGCGGGTGCGGGCTGACACCACTTCAGGACGGTTCAGGACCCGGGAGACGGTCTGTTGGGAAACCCCGGCCGCGCGAGCGACATCCTCCAGGGTAGCGGTACGACGCGGCATTTTTTCTCCTCAGCAATAACAATGTCGTGCGCTAACATTTTATGTTTAACGCGCGACAAAAAACAGCGCTTTACCCTCGCTTTCGTGATCGTCTGTTAATTTCATTTCCGCCGTCGTTGCTGGACAAAACAAATTATCCGATAACGTTCTTTATCCTGTTTAGCGATCGACATTTTCTGACTTACCGGGGATTACTATGCCAATAAGCGATACCAGTCGCCGCCACGCGCCTGACTTCCACGCCGTCCTCGCCCGCGAAGACTGGCAGAACCAGACCATTACCCATCTCAACCGCCTGCCAGCGCATCCCGCGTTCGCCAGCTGGCGCGATGAGCTTGCCGCCCGCGATAATCGCCCTTCGCCTCGACGTCGTCAGCTGGACGGCGAATGGCAATTTGCTTACGCCCGCAGCCCGTTTGCCGTCGATGCACAGTGGCTGACGCAAGACCTGCCAGGCAGCCGCGGGACGCCCGTGCCCTCCAACTGGCAGATGGAGGGCTATGACGCGCCGATCTACACCAACGTCCGCTACCCCATCGACACCATCCCGCCGCGGGTGCCGGAGGATAACCCAACCGGCTGTTACTCCCTGCACGTTGCGATCGATGACGCCTGGCGCACGGACGGACAGACGCAGATTATTTTCGACGGCGTCAACTCAGCGTTTCATCTGTGGTGCAACGGCGCCTGGGTCGGTTACTCCCAGGACAGCCGCCTGCCGGCGGCGTTCGATCTCAGCCCCTTCCTGCGCCCGGGCGACAACCGCCTGTGCGTGATGGTCATGCGCTGGAGCGCCGGCAGCTGGCTGGAAGACCAGGATATGTGGCGAATGAGCGGTATTTTTCGCTCGGTGTGGCTGCTGAATAAGCCGCACCAGCGGCTATGCGACGTGCAGC
Source organism: Klebsiella sp. PCX (assembly GCF_021869705.1). NCBI lineage: Bacteria > Pseudomonadati > Pseudomonadota > Gammaproteobacteria > Enterobacterales > Enterobacteriaceae > Klebsiella > Klebsiella sp. PCX. The sequence continues at coordinate 2,452,525 of NZ_CP091527.1, read as the reverse complement.
TGACGCCGACCCTTGACGCCCTCTGCCGCGACGGCGCTCTGCAGGTTCAGGCGACCGTCGAAGCGACAGAGGCGGCGCTTGCCGGGCTCTGCGTCGGGGTTAGCCTGTGGCGCGGCGAGCAGCCTGTCGCCGCCCATCGTCAGCCGTTAGGCACCCCGGCGGTGGATGAGCGCGGCCACTATGCCGAACGGGTCGATTTCTCCCTGGCGGTAGCGGCGCCGGCGCACTGGAGCGCGGAAACCCCGAACTGTTATCGCGCCGTGGTCACCCTGTGGCGTGGCGACGAACTGCTGGAGGCCGAGGCGTGGGATATCGGTTTTCGCCGCATCGAGATCGCCGACGGTCTGCTGCGCCTTAACGGCAAACCGCTGCTGATCCGCGGCGTTAACCGCCATGAACACCACCATTTGCGCGGTCAGGTGGTCAGCGAGGCGGATATGGTGCAGGACATTCTGTTGATGAAGCAGAACAACTTTAACGCCGTCCGCTGCTCACACTACCCCAACGCGCCGCGCTGGTATGAGCTGTGCAACCGCTACGGTCTGTACGTGGTCGATGAAGCCAATATTGAAACCCACGGCATGGTGCCGATGAACCGGCTGTCCGACGATCCGGCGTGGCTGCCAGCCTTCAGCGCCCGCGTCACCCGGATGGTACAGAGCAACCGCAACCATCCATGCATTATCATCTGGTCGCTGGGTAACGAATCTGGCGGCGGCGGCAACCATGAAGCGCTATACCACTGGCTGAAGCGCAACGACCCGAGCCGTCCGGTGCAGTACGAGGGCGGCGGCGCGGATACCACCGCTACCGATATTATCTGTCCGATGTACGCCCGCGTCGAACGCGACCAGCCGATCCCGGCGGTACCGAAGTGGGGGATCAAAAAATGGATCAGCCTGCCCGGCGAGCAGCGGCCGCTGATCCTCTGCGAGTACGCCCATGCGATGGGCAACAGTCTCGGCAACTTCGCCGATTACTGGCAGGCCTTCCGCGAGTATCCGCGGCTGCAGGGCGGGTTTATCTGGGACTGGGCCGACCAGGCGATCTGCAAAACCTTTGACGACGGCAGCGTCGGCTGGGCCTACGGCGGCGACTTTGGCGATAAGCCGAACGATCGCCAGTTCTGTATGAACGGCCTGGTGTTCCCCGATCGCACGCCGCATCCGTCGCTGATCGAGGCGAAGCACGCCCAGCAGTATTTCCAGTTCGCCCTGCTGTCGACCTCGCCGCTGCGCGTGCGCATCGCCAGTGAATACCTGTTCCGCCAGAGCGATAACGAAGCGCTGCGCTGGCAGGTGCAGGCGGCCGGTGAAACCCTGTATCACGGCAACCTGACGCTGGCGCTTCCCCCGGAGGGCAGTGACGAGATAACGCTGCTTGATGACCTGATTCTACCGCCAGGCGCCCGCGCGGTGTGGCTGACGCTGGAGGTGGTCCAGCCCCGGGCGACCGACTGGTCCCCGGCGGACCATCGCGTCGCCTGGCAGCAGTTTCCCCTGCCCGCCCCGCTGGCGCTGCCGGCGCCCACGGTGCCTGCCGGCGCCCCGGATCTGGTCGTCAGCGAGGAGGCCTGGCAGATCCGCGCCGGCACGCAGTGCTGGACCGTCGATCGGCGGACCGGTTTGCTGAGTAGCTGGTCGCTTGCCGGTCAGGAGCAGCTGCTGACCCCCCTGCAGGATCAGTTTATCCGCGTGCCGCTCGACAATGACATCGGGGTCAGCGAAGTGGAGCGCATCGATCCCAACGCCTGGGTGGAGCGCTGGAAAAGCGCCGGCCTGTTCGACCTTGAGGCGCGCTGCGTGCAGTGCGATGCCCAGCGCCTGGCGAATGAGACCCTTGTCGACAGCCGCTGGCACTACCTGCGCGGCGACGAGGTGGTGATTGTCAGCCACTGGCGCATGCGCTTTACTGCGGACGGAACGGTACGGCTGACGGTGGACGGCGAGCGCGCGGAAACGCTGCCGCCGCTGCCGCGGGTCGGACTGCATTTCCAGGTGGCGGATCAGCAGGCGCCGGTGAGCTGGCTGGGGCTGGGACCGCATGAGAACTACCCCGACCGGCGGAGCAGCGCCTGCTTCGCCCGCTGGGAGCAGCCGCTGGCGGCGATGAGCACGCCCTACATCTTCCCGACGGAAAACGGCCTGCGCTGTGATACCCAGGCGCTGGACTGGGGACGCTGGCACGTCAGCGGTCATTTCCACTTCTCCGTTCAGCCATGGAGCACCCGTCAGCTAATGGAGACCGACCACTGGCACAAGATCCAGGCCGAAGACGGGGTGTGGATCACCCTCGACGGCCTGCATATGGGAGTGGGGGGCGATGACTCCTGGACCCCAAGCGTGCTGCCGCAGTGGCTCCTGACCCAAACGCGCTGGCAGTACGAGGTCTCATTGCGTTGCCTTTAATCCGTGGGGGCGGCAGCCCCCACCCTACAAACAGATTAACAAGGGATCATGGTGATGAAATTCTCTGAACTGGCGCCGCGAGAACGGCATAATTTTGTCTATTTCCTGCTGTTCTTTTTCTTTTACTATTTCATTATGTCGGCCTATTTTCCTTTTTTTCCGGTGTGGCTGGCGGACGTTAACCATTTAACCAAAACGGAAACCGGGATCGTCTTCTCCTCCATCTCGCTGTTCGCGATTATTTTTCAGCCGGTATTTGGTCTGATGTCGGATAAGCTTGGCCTGCGCAAACATCTGCTGTGGACCATCACGGTACTGTTAATTCTGTTCGCGCCGTTCTTTATTTTCGTTTTCTCCCCGCTGTTGCAGATGAATATTATCGCCGGTTCGCTGGTGGGCGGGATCTACCTGGGGATTGTTTTCTCCAGCGGCTCCGGGGCCGTGGAAGCCTATATCGAGCGCGTCAGCCGGGCAAACCGCTTTGAATATGGCAAAGTGCGGGTCGCTGGCTGCGTCGGCTGGGCGCTGTGCGCCTCGATAACCGGCGTGCTGTTCGGCATCGACCCCAATATTACCTTCTGGATCGCCTCCGGCTTTGCGCTGGTGCTAGGTCTTCTGCTCTGGCTGTCGCGCCCGGAAAGCAGCAACAGCGCCCAGGTTATTGAGGCGCTGGGAGCCAATCGCCAGGCCTTTTCGCTGCGCACCGCGGCCGAGCTGTTACGTATGCCGCGTTTCTGGGGCTTTATCGTCTATGTGGTGGGAGTCGCCAGCGTCTACGACGTGTTTGATCAGCAGTTCGCCAACTTTTTCAAAAGCTTTTTCGCCAGTCCGCAGCGCGGTACCGAAGTGTTTGGCTTCGTCACCACCGGCGGCGAGCTGCTCAACGCGCTAATTATGTTCTGCGCCCCGGCCATCGTTAACCGCATCGGCGCCAAAAACGCCCTGCTGACCGCCGGGATGATCATGTCAGTGCGCATTCTCGGATCGTCGTTCGCCTCATCGGCGGTAGAGGTGGTGATCCTCAAGATGCTGCATATGTTTGAGATCCCCTTCCTGCTGGTCGGGACCTTTAAATATATCTCCTCCGCCTTTAACCCGCGGCTCTCGGCCACCCTGTTCCTGATCGGTTTTAACCTGTCGAAACAGCTGTCCGGGGTGGTCCTTTCCGCCTGGGTGGGCCGGATGTATGACACCGTCGGCTTCCATCAGGCCTATCTGATCCTCGGCTGCATCACCCTGAGCTTCACCCTGCTCTCGTTCATCACCTTACGCGGCGGCAAAAGCCTGCTGCCAGCAGCGGAGACGCAGACCCCCGCCTGATCCCGGCGCTCCCGTCAGGGATGACGGGGTTTACGCCACAATGCGCGTTTCTCCGCCGCTATTCTCCAGCGCATAGCGCTGACAGGGCGCCCCAGCGGCGATAAGCTCCGCCAGTTCAGCCGAGTGGCTGGTCAGCCAGATCTGGCTGTAGCGGGAGGCCTCGATTATCAGCCGGGCCAGCGCCGGGAGCATGTCGCGATGCAGGCTGTTCTCCGGCTCATTGATCGCCAGAAACGCCGGCGGGCGCGGGCTGAGCAGCGCGACGGCGAGACAGAGAAAGCGCAGCGTGCCATCGGACATCTCCGCCGCCAGCAGCGGCCTGCGGATCCCCTCCCGGCGCATTTTCAGGGCGAAACGCGAGTGCTCGTTTTCACAGTAAAACTGGCAGCCGGGAAAGGCGTCGGCGAGGATCTCGTGCAACATCTCCTCCGCGCCAATCTCGACAATGGTCTGAAAGGCGGCGGCCAGATTATGGCCATCGCTGTCGAGCACCGGCGAACGATACCCCACGGCCGGCTGGCGCAGCGGCGAGTGGCGGCCAATGGCGAACTCATGGTAAAACCGCCAGCGGCGCAGGGTCTCCCGCACCCGCGACACTTCGGGAAAACGGTGCGGCTCGCCAAGCTGACCGAACACCGACTCGTTTTCATAAATACTCTCGGTGAAGGTGCTTTTCTCCCCGGTGACATCGACGAGGAACGCCGCCTGATTCTTGCGCTGCAGTACGCGGGAGGAAGGCCGACGGGAGTAGCCTGCCAGCCAGATGTGCTCTTCTTTGACGATGGGATCGAGCATGAACTGCGTCGGATAGGGCAATTTTTCCGGGAAACCTACCTGCAGTTCATAATCAAAGCTCTCCGTCCGACAGGCGATTTGCAGCCGGCGGGGATGGCGATCGAGGGGGGAACGATCTCCGGACCACATCATATTTTCCAGGCCGCCCTCTGCGCTGATAAACCCCGACAGCCTGCCGTCGGCAGCCGCGGTCAACAGATGGATGGCGTTGTAAATATTGGATTTGCCGCAGCCGTTAGGACCGAAGACAATGTTCAATGGCCCCAGCTCCAGTTCGATATCCCTGACTGAGCGAAAGTTTTGTATATGGATGTACTGAATCATGATGCGTCCTGGCCCGGAGAGAGAAGGCTGCCACAGTAGCAAAGCCGCGGCATGGATACTATCGCATCCCCTCACTCCGCCCGGGTTCAACAGAACATTTTTTTCATTCCGCGGGTCAGCGCCACCCGCGTCAGCTTATCGCTATCCTGATGGGCGTCACTAAAGACGCCAAAGAAATAGCGTTCATCGTCAATGGTTTGACTTACGATACGATAGCTGAGCGGTTGCCCGGACGGCGCACCGTATTGCGCAGGCGTCACCGAGACCTCGGTCGCATCGTCGGCGACGCTGACCAGCAGTCCATCCGCCTTACCGCCCACCAGCATGACCTTAATTATCGGGTGCACCAGTTCCTCCCGGGATGGCATAGATCATTGGCAAACCGCGCAGCGCGGCGGGCGTATCGTCAGCAATCAGCGGCGCCAGCCAGCGTGCGGTCTTAAGTACTTTCTTATAGTTCATTGCGGCCTTGAGTCAAAAAATAGCGTGCTTAGGCTGAGCTAAATATTGATTATTCGAAATAAAAGATGACAAATGATGAAGGAAAAAAGAGGAATTGTGAATCAGCAAAATACCGGGTTATTCTTATTCGTCACACCTTTTCTCGCCTTTATCGGCCCTTACACAAGGAAGTATTACGGTTATGCGTTATGTTCGCCTGTGCCTTATCTCCCTGATTGCCGCCCTGCCACTGGCGGTATTCGCCAGCCCTCAGCCGCTTGAGCAGATTAAAATCAGCGAAAGTCAGCTGGCGGGCCGGGTGGGCTATGTTGAAATGGATCTGGCCAGCGGCCGCACGCTGGCCGCCTGGCGCGCCAGTGAGCGCTTTCCGCTGATGAGCACCTTTAAAGTGCTGCTCTGCGGCGCGGTGCTGGCCCGGGTGGATGCCGGCGACGAACAGCTGGATCGGCGGATCCACTACCGCCAGCAGGATCTGGTGGACTACTCCCCGGTCAGCGAAAAACACCTTGCCGACGGGATGACCGTTGGCGAACTCTGCGCCGCCGCCATCACCATGAGCGACAACACCGCCGGCAATCTGCTGTTGAAGATCGTCCGCGGCCCCGCGGGATTGACCGCTTTTCTGCGCCAGATCGGTGACAACGTCACCCGTCTTGACCGCTGGGAAACGGAACTCAATGAGGCGCTTCCCGGCGACGTGCGCGACACCACCACCCCGGCCAGCATGGCCACCACCCTGCGCAAGCTGCTAACCACCCCCTCTCTGAGCGCCCGTTCGCAGCAGCAGCTGCTGCAGTGGATGGTGGACGACCGGGTGGCCGGCCCGTTGATCCGCGCCGTGCTGCCGGCGGGCTGGTTTATCGCCGATAAAACCGGGGCCGGTGAGCGGGGCTCACGCGGCATTGTCGCCCTGCTCGGCCCGGACGGCAAAGCGGAGCGTATCGTGGTGATCTATCTGCGGGATACCGCGGCGACCATGGCCGAACGTAACCAGCAGATCGCCGGGATAGGCGCGGCGCTGATCGAGCACTGGCAGCGCTAGCCCGGCGAAGGCCGCGCGCCTTACCCGGCGCGCAGCACCTCGCAGGCGTGCCGGGTGATATGGGCGGCAGCGGCATCGGAGAGATGCCGGTCGGTAATGATGGTGGTAAAGCGAGTCAAGGGCAACGCCATAAACGTGGCCACCTGATTGTATTTCGAACTGTCGCACAGCAGGATGCTTCTGGCGCTGACCTGGCTGACGGTCTCCTTGACGGTGACTTTGTTCTCATCAGGGGTGAAAATTCCGCGGCTGTCCCAGCCGCTGGCGGAGATAAAAGCCGTATCGATAGCCAGGTGGCGCAAGGTGCGCGCCGCCGACTCGCCGACGCAGGAGCGGTTCTCCCGGCACAGGGTGCCGCCGGTGTGGATCACCCCGCACTGGCTGGCATCTATCAGCAGCTGGGTTATCTCAAAATCATTGGTGACCACCTGCAGGTCGTCCCGGTCGAGGATGGCCCGCGCCAGCGCCAGAGTGGTGGTGCCGGCATCGAGATAGATGCAGCTGTTTTTGGCAATGAGACTGGCCGCCAGCGCGCCGATGGCCTGCTTCTCTTCACTCTGGAGGGTGCTTTTCACCAGATGACTGGGCTCTGCGGCCAGCCGGCTGACGGCGCGCACGCCGCCCGAGACGCTGACCAGCAGCCCCTGTTCTTCCAGCTTACTGACGTCCCGACGGATAGTCATATGGGACACGCCGAGGATCTCCGTCAGCTCATTAATGCTTACCGCCCCACGCTGCTCCACCAGGGCTAAAATACGCTGATGACGTTCAATTGGAATCACCGCTCTCCCCTTACCATTTTTTCACACCAGACCACACCACTTACGCCGGGAGCCTGACGCTACCCTGTACTGTTATCGCGCTTGACCGCTGTTTTTACGCTATTTTAGGGCAAGAATCGCCGTCGCGCAGCCACTTTCCGCCTGTGAATTTTTTATATTCATGTGGGTTATTCGTGATAACTCTCACATAATTTCACATGATAACGCTTTATTCTATCATTAAATCACATTAATTAACGAATATTCACAAGGAGACCATCATGACTGCACACACTAACGTCTGCGTGATTGGACTGGGTTCGATGGGCATGGGCGCCGCTCGCGCCTGCCTGCAGGCGGGCCTGAACACCTGGGGGGTGGACATCAACCCCGACAACTGCCGCGCGCTGCTGGAGGCGGGCGCCAAAGGCGCAGGCTCCAGCGCGGTGCCTTTCGCCGCTGAGCTGGATGCGGTCGTACTGCTGGTGGTCAATGCCGCCCAGGTGCGGGGGATCCTGTTCGGCGAGTGCGGCCTCGCCGCCCATCTGAAGCCGGGCACCGCGGTGATGGTGTCGTCAACCATCGCCGCCTCCGATGCCCAGGCGATAGCCGTAGCGCTGGCAGAATACCAGCTCTTGATGCTCGACGCGCCGGTATCGGGCGGCGCAGTGAAAGCGGCCGCCGGCGACATGACGGTAATGGCCTCCGGGAGCGATGCCGCCTTCGCCCGCCTCGCGCCGGTGCTGGATGCGGTGGCCGGCAAAGTCTACCGCATCGGGAGCGACATTGGCCTCGGTTCGACGGTGAAAATCATCCATCAGTTGCTGGCCGGGGTGCATATCGCCGTCGCCGCCGAAGCGATGGCCCTCGCCGCCCGCGCCGGCATCCCGCTGGAGACGATGTACGACGTGGTGACCCACGCGGCGGGTAATTCGTGGATGTTTGAGAATCGTATGCAGCACGTCCTGGATGGCGATTACTCGCCAAAATCCGCCGTCGATATTTTTGTCAAAGATCTCGGTCTGGTGAATGACACCGCCCGGGCGCTGACCTTCCCGCTGCCGCTCGCGACCACCGCGCTGAATATGTTCACCTCCGCCAGCAACGCCGGATTCGGCCGGGAAGATGACAGCGCGGTGATCAAGATTTTCAACGGCATTACCCTGCCGGGCCATAAACAGTGAGGAGAGACAAGATGCAGCTTGGTGTCATTGCCGATGACTTTACCGGCGCCACGGATATTGCCAGCTTCCTCGTGCGCAACGGCATGCCGACCGTGCAGCTAAACGGCGTACCGCCCCACGAACTGCCGTTGACCAGTGAAGCGGTGGTGATCAGTCTGAAAACGCGATCCTGCCCGGTGGAAACCGCCGTCAGCCAGTCCCTGGCGGCCCTGCGCTGGCTGCAAGCCCGGGGCTGTCAGCAATTTTATTTTAAGTATTGTTCCACTTTCGACAGCACCGCGCAGGGTAACATTGGCCCGGTACTGGATGCGCTGCTGGCAGAGCTGGGCGAGACGCGGACGGTGATATCACCGGCGCTGCCGGTGAACGGCCGCACGGTCTATCAGGGTTATCTGTTTGTCGGCCAGCAGTTGCTCAATGAGTCCGGGATGCGCCACCATCCGGTGACGCCAATGGAGGATGCCCACCTCGGCCGCTTAATCGAACGCCAGGGCGGCGGTAAAGCGGCGCTGATAGCCTGGCCGATTGTCGATCAGGGGCCGGAAGCGGTCGCTGCCGCGCTGGCGGCCATCAGCGATCCGGCGGTGCGCTATGTGGTGCTCGATGCCCTTAGTGAACAGCATTTGCTGACCCAGGGGGCGGCGCTGCGGGAGATGAAGCTGGTCTCCGGCGGCTCTGGTCTCGCCATCGGCCTCGCCCGCGACTGGGCTCAGCGCCACGGAACCCAGGGTGAAGGATCCCTGGCGGGCATGCCGCTGCCCGGCCCGGCGGTGGTGCTCTCGGGCTCTTGTTCGCTGATGACCAACAGCCAGGTGGCGGCCTATCGTGAACAGGCTCCCGCCCGCGCCGTTGACTTAAGCGCCTGCTTTACCGATCTCGAAGGCTATGTCGGGACGCTGGCGGCCTGGGTGGACGCAAACCGCGATGCGCCGCTGGCGCCGATGGTCTATGCCACCACCGAGCCGCAAACGCTGCAGCGGATCCAGGCGCAATATGGCGACAAGGCCAGCAGCGAAAGGGTGGAACAGTTGTTCGCCGCCCTCGCCGCCGCGCTGAAAGCGAAAGGATTCACCCGCTTTATTGTGGCCGGAGGGGAAACGTCGAGCATCGTGGCGCAGACGCTGGGGGTCGAGGCGTTCCATATCGGGCCGACGATCTCCCCTGGAGTTCCCTGGGTGCGTGACACCCGCCAGCCGCTCTCCCTGGCGCTGAAGTCAGGGAATTTCGGCGATATCTCGTTCTTTGCCCGTGCCCAGCAGGAGTTTTGTCATGACTGAGCAACAGCTGCGAGATGAGATGGTGCAAATTGGCGCCTCGTTGTTTAACCGCGGTTATGCCACCGGCTCCGCCGGCAATCTGTCGCTGCTGCTGCCGGACGGCAACCTGCTGGCGACGCCGACCGGCTCCTGCCTGGGCGAGCTGCAGGCGCAGCGGTTGTCGGTGGTTACCCTGCAAGGCGAATGGCTCGCCGGCGACAAACCGTCGAAAGAGGTCGCTTTTCACCGGGCGGTCTATTTGCATAACCCGGCCTGCAAGGCGATCGTCCACTTGCATAGCCACTATTTGACCGCGCTCTCCTGCCTGCAGGGGCTCGATCCGCACAATTGTATTCGCCCCTTTACTCCCTACGTGGTGATGCGGGTCGGCGACGTCCCGGTGGTTCCCTACTACCGACCGGGCGACGACCGCATTGCCGAGGCGCTGGCCGGGCTGGCGCCGCGCTATAACGCCTTTTTACTGGCCAACCATGGTCCGGTGGTCACCGGCTCATCGCTGCGCGAAGCCACCAACAATACCGAAGAGCTGGAAGAGACCGCGCGGCTGATGTTTACCCTCGGCAATCGCGAGATCCGTTACCTGACCGCTGACGAAGTGGATGAACTGAGATAAAACCATGCCAAAATTCGCTGCAAATTTATCCATGCTGTTTACCGAACTGCCGTTCCTGGACCGCTTTGCCGCCGCCGCCCGCGCCGGTTTCGAAGCTGTGGAGTTTCTGTTCCCCTATGAGTATGCCGCCGGGGAAATTAAACAGCGCCTGCAGGAAAACCAGCTGCAGCTGGTGCTGTTTAATACCCCGCCCGGCGACGTTAACGCCGGGGAGTGGGGTCTCGCCGCCCTGCCGGGCAGGAGCGCCGAGGCCCGGCGTGATATTGAGCTGGCGCTGGAGTATGCCTGCCAGCTGGATTGTCCGCAGGTGCATATCATGGCCGGCGTGGTGCCGCCGGGGATGGATCGCGCGGCCTGCGAGGCCGAGCTTGTCGATAACCTGCGCTACGCCGCCGAGTGCTTTGCCCGCCACGACAAGCGAGTGCTCATTGAAGCCCTGAATCCGCAGACCAAACCGGGCTATCTCTACCACAGCCAATATCAGACGCTGGAGATAGCGAAGCGGGTCGACCGGCCAAACATCGCGGTGCAGTTAGATCTGTTTCATGCGCAGAAAGTGGACGGTAATTTAAGCCATCTTATTACTGATTATGCCGGTCAGTACCGCCATATTCAGATAGCCTCCCTGCCCGACCGCCATGAACCGGACGAGGGCGAGATTAATTATTCATGGATCTATGCGTTACTGGATAAAGCGGGCTATGACGGTTGGATCGGCTGCGAATATATCCCCAGGGCGGATACCCTTTCCGGACTGGAATGGTTTTCGCCCTACCGGAAAAAATAAAGCGCGGTTCTAAAAATATAACTCTCTGTATACCTGTTAATACCCGAGGCAAAACTATGTCGACATCGGCGCTGTTACTTATTGCGTTAGCCAGCGTAGTGCTGTTGCTCCTGCTGGTGATCAAAGCGAAAGCGCATCCTTTTGTGGCGCTCCTGATCGTCAGCCTGCTGGTGGCGTTCGCCACCGGCATTCCGGCGGATAAAATCATTACCACCATTGAAAAAGGGATGGGTGGCCTGCTCGGCCATATCGCCAGCATTATTATTCTGGGATCAATGCTGGGGGTGCTCATTGAAATATCCGGCGGCGCCGAATCGCTGGCGAAAACGCTGACCGGCGTGCTGGGTTCTAAACGGACGATTGCCGCCTTAACCATCGTCGCTTTTATTCTCGGCACGCCAGTCTTCTTTGAAGTCGGCTTTATTATCATCATTCCGTTAATATACGGCTTCAGTAAAGTCGCTCATATGTCGCCGTTAAAGTTTGGCCTGCCAATGGCCGGAGTGATGTTAACCGTCCACGTGGCATTGCCAACCCACCCTGGCGCGGCGGCCGCGGCAGGTATTCTGCATAGCGATGTCGGCTGGCTGATGCTGGCGGGGATTGGGGTATCGGTCGTGGTGGGTATCGTGGGTTATTTTGTCGCCCGGTCGATCAATCAGCGCCATTATCATCTGTCGATTAACGTGCTGGAACAGCAGCAAACGGCCGAGGTGCCCGACCTCTCCGTCAACGCGCAGCAGACCCGACTGGCGCCGCCGAATGCGCTGGTTATCGGCGGGCTGATCGTGGTGCCCATCGTGCTGATTGTTTCCGGAACGCTCTGTCAGGCCTTGCTGCTGCCGGAAAACGCGATTCGCCAGCTGATGACCGTCATTGGCACCCCGCCCGTCGCCCTGCTGATCTCCCTGGGGCTGGCCAGCTGGACGCTGGGCATCCGGCGGGGTATGAACCTGAAAAAACTGGGAGAAGTGACCGGCAGCGCGATCCCCTCCTCGGCGGACGTTATCCTTGTCGCCGGCGCCGGCGGCGCCTTTGGCGGGGTGCTGGTCGCCTCCGGCATCGGCAATGCCTTAGCCGAGGCGCTGGAGACGATTCATCTGCCGCTGATGCCCGCCGCTTTCCTGCTGTCGCTGGTGCTTCGGGCCTCGCAGGGCTCGGCCACCGTGGCGATCCTCACCACCTCCGGCCTGCTGTCACAGGCGGTTGCCGGGCTGGAGCCGCTCCAGCTGGTGCTGGTGACGCTGGCGACCTGCTTCGGCTCACTCGGATTGTCACACGTCAACGATGCCGGATTTTGGGTGGTCACGCGCTATCTGGGGCTCTCGGTGCCGGACGGACTCAAAACATGGACCGTACTGACAACCATCATGGGGGTGACGGGCTTCCTCATTACCTGGCTGCTGTGGTTTTTACTGTGAAGTTTATTTGGGTGGCTCCGGCCACCTTATTGGATCCCCCTCGCGGGGACTGACTCATTATCGCTGCCCGGCTGCTGAGCCGCCGCTTTCAGCGTCACCGGTATAAAATAGCGTACGTGATAGCACCTCTCTTCTGTATCTCCGCCTTCCGTATGGCGTGCCATGAAACATTCTATGTCATACCCGTCGCGACGGCTTACCCCCAGCGTTGGCAGCAGATCCAGATAGAGATCGCTGGACAAACGGGCATAGCGTGACCAGCTGCCGTAGAAATCAACTCCGACATAGAGTCCCGACCGGGCGGTTAACGTGGACGATGGCTTTCGCGCCTCATGACAACCAACAAAGGCGTTAATCTCGACGTTAAGCTCATTTTGACGCGCCGCGGCGTAATCAGAGAGTATGGAAAGCGAGCCTTCTCCGGCGGTAAAAAAACGGTCAACCTTTTGTCTGATAGCCGTCTTGGCGGTGCGTTGCAGCACCATATCCGACAGGCGCAGTTCATACTTCATCGGGTAGCCATAATAGACCCGCTCCGGCAGGGAACAGATCCGCGCCAATGGCAGACGTTCATCATCCGGGGAGAATTTTTTTAACAGTTTTGCCGTATCCCAGTGCGCTGCGCATCGGTATTCCCGTGGCGAAAGCGAGAACCGTTTCTTAAACTCGCGGGAAAAGGTCTGCGGCGAATCGTAACTTAACTGCCAGGCTATGGCGGCGATCGGTTGCCGCGTTAAGCGCAGACTGACCGCTGCGATGGTCAAGCGCCGCAGGCGAATATACTGCCCGATGGGTAACCGGCCGTATTGATAAAACACCTCGTACACAAACCGACGCGAATAGCCCATATACTGTGCCAGGTCATCGATCGCCGGGTTACAGTAGATATTATCCTCCAGCCACGCCAACATTTTTAAATAGAGTTTCTGCTTCATAAGCACTACATACTTCCTGTAATCTTGTCCTCCGCTAATTCTAACAACAGATACTGGCTATCACTAAGCTTTTTATGCATCGCAAAAATAAAAAATCATCAAAACGCTTAAAACGCTGATCGATATATCCTTAACATTTTGTTTATTAGGAACTTTCGCATACCAATACACCGATATCTCACTTTTCCAGGCAGATATTGCATTAATGAAAAACATCCCTTAGATTACCCCGGCTAAAAAACGTCTGCACCTCACCATTATATTCTTTAATTTATTCTGACACCTTTTTTAATACCCAACAGGGAAGTTATATGACGAATTTTTTGATCAATATAAAAAATCACTATTTGCGGGTTGCTATTGCGGAACTGGTGGATGAAGCGATGAAGACCTACGGGGGATCAGAGTATCAGTTTTCTCAACAATGGAACGCGGATGGGATGGCGCAAGCTAATGTGATCTTCACGGAAATGGTGGCGGGAGAATGGTACCTGTGTCATGACCTGTTTCAGCATGCCCCAGAGCAATACACGCTTTTTATTTTTCAGGACAATGAACAAGCTACCGCCGAAGAGGGTTTACCCAACTGTCTGCGGCAGGCGGTGTTTATGCCTCCCCACGCTCCCGTTCAGCTTCTTAAAGATGAGATAGCCAGCGCGATTCAGCGCTCCCTGCCACCTCATCATGACCCATCCTTCAATCGCCTGCGGCGTTGCATCAATTGCGCCTGCAAGACGGTCAGCGATGCGCAAACCAAAGTCATTTACGCATTCAGTATTGGATTAAGTCCGCATGAAGTCGCCGCGGCGCTTAAAATTAGCCATAAAACAATTCATTCGCATAAAAAGAATATTATGTGCAAGTTCAATTTAAACAGCCGCCAGCAATTTAACAACCTCGTAAAACTACTCGCAAGACGTTAATACAATCGCCATTGTATTACCTCTGCAGATTATCTTCTGGAACGGAAGACGTAGCGTCTTTTGCGTCTTTCCTGAATATAAGAAAGACCACTCCACAAAGAAATTACGGGGCAGAGAATCAGGCATAAAATAATAAACAAGTCACTCATAGCAGACCTAAAAAAGAAATTTAACCTGGACTGATATTATGCATTCTATTTTATCGAGGCAAGACCAGCATCGCTTTTTGAGAGCGTGAAATAGAATGGTAAGATAATTCCTGGTGACGAGTATTAACCGGTAAGTTAATACACTGAGCCAATATTTCAAAAAGGGCGATCGGTCTGTTTGCCCTTTTTTGCATTGAGCATGCGAAAAAGATAGCTAAACTTTAGATTCCCTGTAGAGTGAAGGTAGTCACCAAGTGAAACTCACGTTCCGCGTGCGGACATCATGGTTAGTTAAAGGGCACCAAACACAGACTCCCTATTTGGGGGGCAGGCCATACTTTTCTCAACATGCGCTGTACAGGCCATCGCAGCTTTGCTGCAGCGACCGGAATGACTAATGCTAACCACCCTGATTTATCGCAGCCAGGTTGATCCTGACCGCCCGCTCACCGATCTCGACGCTTTAATTCATCGCGCCTGCGGGAAAAATACGCCCCTTGGCATCACCGGCATTCTGTTGTTTAACGGCCTGCAGTTCTTCCAGGTGCTGGAAGCGAGCGAGGAGAGTCTGGAGTCGTTATTCCACGAAATACAAAGCGATCCGCGCCATCGCGATGTGGTTGAGCTGATGCGCGACTATTCGGCCTACCGTCGCTTTCGCGGCACCGGGATGCGCATGTTGGATCTCCGTCTGTACGATAACGACAGCGCGCTGGAGGAGCTCCTGCGCTTTAGCTCGTTTGGGGTCACCGAGCCGGTCAACGACCGGATGTTCCGCCTGATTAGCGCCTTTATCGCCGACGGTGGGCGCTATTGTCTACCCGAGCCGCTGCAGCCTTCTCGCTGGACGATGATGCCTGCCCCGGCCACTGCTACGGCGCGCCACCTGCCCGATCAACCTTGCCAGTTTGCCCTGCAGGCCATCGTCGAGCCGGCCAAAAAGCGGGTCTCTTCCTTTGAAGCGCTGATCCGCAGCCCCACCGGCGGATCCCCTGTGGAGATGTTTGCCGCCATCCCGGCGGAGGATCGCTACCGTTTCGACCTTGAGAGCAAAGCGTATGCCTTCTCTCTCGCCGGTCAGTTACCGCTTGGTAAAAACCAGCTGGCCATTAACCTGCTGCCCGGTTCGCTGTATAACCACCCTGACGCCGTAGGCTGGCTGATGAACAGCCTGCTGGCGGCCGGCCTCCGGCCGGACCAGGTGCTGATAGAGGTTACCGAAACGGAGGTGATCACCTGCTTTGACCAGTTCCACAAGGTGCTCAAAGCGCTGCGCGTCGCGGGCATGAAGCTGGCCATCGACGACTTTGGCGCGGGTTACTCCGGCTTGTCGTTACTGACCCGCTTTCAGCCCGATAAAATCAAAGTGGATGCGGAGCTGGTGCGCAATATTCATATCAGCGGCGCCAAGCAGGCGATTGTCGCCTCGGTGGTGCGCTGCTGCGAGGATTTGGGCATCACGGTGGTGGCGGAAGGCGTCGAAACCCTGGAAGAGTGGTGCTGGCTGCAGTCGGTGGGCATTCGCCTGTTTCAGGGGTTCCTTTTCTCCCGACCGTGCCTGAACGGCATCGGGGAAATTTGCTGGCCGATAGCGCGTCAGGCCACGGATCTGTAAGGCCGCGGTAGGCGGCAGCGTCACTGCCAGTGGGGGAGCTTTTCGCCCAGCGCCGCCAGGGCGAAGCGCACCGCTTTCGCCACCACTGTCTCGCAGTCGCCGGTAAAGCGCAGCCGTTGAGTTTCGATCTGGCCACGAAAGTTCCAGGCAAACCATACCGTGCCGGCGGGGGTACCATCCTCTCCCCCCTCCGGTCCCGCATAGCCGCTGATGGCGATGGCGATATCGGCCCCGGCTATCGCCAGCATACCGCTGGACATCTCCTTCACGCACGCTTCGCTGACAGCGCTGTGTTCCGCCAGGGTTTCCGCGCGCACCTGCAGCACATTGCGCTTGGCTTCATCGCTGAAGGTGACCACGCCGGTATCATAAAAGGCCGCAGTATCAGCCTGAGCACAGAGCGCTGCCGCCAGATTGCCGCCGGTGCAGGATTCCGCAGTGGTGAGCCGCCAGCCGCGCGCGATAAGCGCGCGGGCCACCTCGGCGGTCAGTTGATGAGTATGTTGTGCGTCTTTATCGATCTCGTCAGCCATTCTGACTCCTCGCCGAATTTGAAAAGTATCACCGCCTCACTGCCCTGTTAACAGGATAGCATAGTGATTTCTCTCGTCGCCTGGAGGCCGTTTACGCCACCCTGAGTGGATAAAATAAAGGCCCGCAGCGCGGGCCTTGAAAGGAACTACCTTGGCACAGAAGCGGAATCACACTTTGTGTTCGATCACCCGCCCCTGGTTCTCAATGGCAATTTTGCGCGGTTTTTCGCTCTCGGGGATCTCCTGATGGATAGCGATTTTTAAGATCCCGCTCTCCAGCTGCGCCTGATTAATCTGGGCGTGTTCGGGAAGCGAAAAACTAAGCTGGAAATCAGCCCGACGAATGCCTTTATAAATCCAGCCCTGGCTGTTTCCGGAATGATTGTCGGTTTGCGCGCGTTTACCGGTAATATGCAGATTACCGCCTACGGTCTCTATTTCCAGTTCATCATCTTTCCAGCCAGGCACGCTGACGCTGAGCAGGAAATTACTGTCATCCACTTTCTGTAAATCGTAGGCTGGTAAGGTCCCCACCGGCGTATCGCCCGTTAACTGGCTGAAAAGACGGTCGATACGGTTAAAGCGATCGGCAAAAAGGGAATCAGCAAATACCGGGAGTGCTGACAAGGTTTTGAGTGCCATAATTAACCTCCTGAATATCCATTCAAAAGCTCAACATAAAGGCAAGCATTGCTTGTCCGCTATATAAAATAATAGCTAAAGCGCGTTTTTCAAGACCTGAAATAAAAATTTTCTTCGTCAGTCACCGTGAGAAATAACCAGGTCAGGTGGCAAAGTAACCCCCGCCCGACGGCGGGGGTGTGGTGCTTCTGAGTCCCATAACTGATGCTGTTTAACATTCAATAAACAGAAGCGACATGTATATATAACTTGTACAATGGGATGTCAACGCCCGAAACACGACGCATCCCCCTGCCAGTGGCTTCCTGCAACAGCGCAGGGAGAAACACGGCTCCCCGCATTATCCCTCCGTCAAGAGCGGTGCCTCGATATGACATCCGCCTCGCTGGCGCCAGACGGAAAGACGCTGGTGAAAAGATAATCCGTCAGGGAAGGAACCTTTCTCGTCCCCCCGTGCCTAATAATCTGCATACGCACTTTCTGAGGCATCATAATGACCAGCATTTTTATCTCTACCACCCTGTTCGCCCTCTTCGCGTCGATGTTGATCGGTCTGGGTATGGTATGGAGAGGCATCTCCAACAACCCGGATAACTAATCTTTTTCTACGCCGTTGCCTTTCGTCTGTTGCAGCGGCGGGTAAACACCCCACCTTCAACTCCATCTACACGCCTTGTTCAGGCGACATATACTCAGTACTTGCGCCTGCGTACATTTTTCGCAATAGCAATTCACATGGTGAATACGTAACTTCAATTAATATATTTCAGGCCAGAATTATGGCCTGCAATATAGGCAACTTAAACAGTATGTGCCCAGGCGTCAGCCTTACGCCTGAGGGAAGGGATCACAATCGCATGATTTCAAAATCATTTCTCACAACGCCCCCTCCCTGATGAACTATGCTTTCCTTTAGACATTATGCTGGAGGTGGCGATGTGCGGACGTTTTGCGCAAGCACAGACGCGGGAAGAATATCTGGCTTATCTTGCCGAAGAGGCTGAATACGATATCCCCTGGGACCCGGCGCCGATTGGGCGGTATAACGTGGCACCCGGGACAAAAGTGTTACTCCTGAGTGAAAGGAATGCGCAACTCCACCTCTATCCCGTTTACTGGGGTTATGCGCCAGGATGGTGGGATAAACCCCCGCTGATCAACGCCCGCGTTGAGACCGCAGCCACCAGCAGGATGTTCAAACCGCTGTGGCAGCACGGGCGGGCGATCTGCTTCGCCGACGGCTGGTTTGAGTGGAAAAAGGCCGGAGAGAAAAAGCAGCCCTACTTCATCCAGCGCAAGGATGGTCAGCCGATATTTATGGCCGCTATTGGCAGCACGCCCTTCGAACGCGGGGATAGCGCCGAAGGATTTTTGCTGGTGACCGCTGCCGCCGATCGCGGTCTTGTCGATATTCATGACCGCCGGCCGCTGGTCCTGGCGCCGGAAGCCGCCCGGGAATGGATGAGGCAAGAAGTCACCGACGCGGAAGCGGTGGAGATTGCCAGGGACGGAGCCGTCACCGCCGACGATTTCATCTGGCATGCGGTATCGCGGGCGGTCGGCAATGTCAACAATCAAGGGCCAGAGTTAATTGAGCCAGTAGAATGAACGCATGATTCTGTGAGCAATCCCCACCTGATGCGCCGGCTGCGGTGCGATCCAGCCTTGCGAATAAGCGCCCGCGGGTTACCCCGACTGGCTTAACCACTCGCTTAAGGTCAACGAATAGAGCAGACTCGGCGGCGCATCTTTTACATCAGCAATATCGTTAATGTACCTCATCCCGGCTTTCTCGAGAACTTTCTGCGAAGCCAGATGGTTAGCCCGGACAACCGCTGACATCTCCGCAAGTTTAAGCGCCTCGAAGCCATATCTTATCGCGCCAATCGCAAACTCGGTGGCCAGTCCTTTTCCCCATGCCTCAGTGGAAAACCGATATCCGAGATTGTTAATGGTGACATCGTTATAACTGCGTAGACTTACGCCGCCAAAGCCAATGATTTTTTCCGGGGTATCACGCGCCGATATGGCCCAGTTGCCAAATCCGCGATCGTGCCAGTGGGCAAGCCAGCGCTGGAGAACCGTACTGGCATAGTCAATATCCGGATAGGGCCCTGCGGGGTTAAAGGTATTTGTCGCCGGATCGCCATAAATTCGGTATAGATCGACAACATCTTCAGCCATGACAGGGCGAAGACGCAGGCGATGAGTCTCAATATGCAAACGTATCTCCTTGACGAATGAGGTGGGCAGTGCTCCTCCCTGCCGATCAAAACCCTACGATGAGCTCAACCAGTGATGAGGAGCGGTCGAGGAACAGACCCTCGACAATTCTACAATAGTATCTGCCCGGCGATACGCCCAATCCCCATCGAAAAAAGCATGGCCAGCGAGCTCCAGAACGTAATTCTGATGATCGCCCTGACAGGCGGTGCGTTACTCACAACGGAAGAGAGATAGCCCAGCGCAGCCAGTGAAAAAAGTGTAGAAAAGAAGATAGAGATGGATATCAATTTTGCTGGCGATAACAAGGCAACGATCAAAGGCAACCCCGCCCCGACGGAAAAACTCACTGCCGAAAAGAGAGCCGCCTGCAAAGGTCGCGCAGAAAGGACATCCGTTAACCCCAGTTCTTCGCGGGCATGAGCCTCCAGGGCGTCTTTAGCCATAAGCTGCTCTGCTACCTGCCGGGCAAGCGCTGGCTCCACACCACGTTGGATATAAAGTGATGTCAACTCCCGCACCTCTCCCTGATAATCGGCGTCAAGCTCGCTTTTTTCCTGGGCAAGAGCCGCGGCTTCGGTATCCGCCTGGGATGATACCGAAACATATTCTCCTGCGGCCATAGACATGGCGCCAGCAACCAGCCCGGCGACCCCCGCCAGTAGTACACCCGAAGAGCCGCTGTTTGCAGAGGCGACGCCGAGCACCAGGCTTGCGGTTGAGACAATCCCGTCATTTGCTCCCAGAACCGCAGCCCTTAGCCAGCCGACGGTTTCGATGCTGTGTCGTTCAAGATGCATGTCGTTTCCCTTTAAATACGCATCCTCATCGGAATTAGAAAGTGCAGAACATTAATCAATAATCGCTTGTTTCCTTTGACGGCGAAAGGAGAGAAAGATATGCAGCACTCCCATCGCACCATGTGCCCAGAAATAGGTTTCAATGAACACCGTCAGAAACTTATGCCAATGAAGGACTGTTTCCGCCAGCGACGGTGACGCCCATGACGCGGTGTCCAGTACAAACCAGAGTCCACCACAGAGTGCGACCGCTAACAGTGCCAGTACGCCAAGCCCCTGAATAATTGCCGCTATGCCCCCGGCATGGGCTTCAGGAAGACGAAATGTCATCAGCTGTTTACTGTCTTCAACCACACCACGAAAATCAAACGTCGACCAGGCAAAATAGTATCGAAACCCGCGCGTATTAAGCATCCAAACCAGCATCACCGCACCAAGCGCAATCAGCGCTAATCCCGAGACAATATGAAACCATGTGACGACCCCGGTAATATTCAGGTCGCGAAGCGCCTCACTTTCAGTGAAATTAGAGCTAATAATCTGCAGCAGAATCAGGGTGGCGACAATAATATGCAGCATGCGGAAAAAAGGGGTGTCTTTATGCGGTAGTGCATTACGTAACTGTTCGTTCATGATTTGGATTGGCGAGGTCAGTATCCTGCCTGTTTGTTAATTAAACCTTAACACCCGTGTTTGCAGGGAAATAAGTGGCGCCTGATGTCCTCTTTTTCTGTGTTTGGAAAACGGACAAAGTCGCTGTCACCTGTGCCGCCCCGTTACTGCGACGAAAATATCGCCGGTATAGTTTTTTCTCAGAATTTGAGGGGGGACTGGGGAGAACAGTGTGGAGATATTTGAGGAACAAAAAGCGGTCAATAAACCGGGCATCGCGCCCGGTTATCGTGTCATCCTGAGAAGGCCCTACTCACTCAACCCGCGATTTTTCAGCATCGGCTCAATCTGTGGATCGTGTCCGCGCCACTGGCGATAAAGTTCAGCTAAATCAGTGCTATTGCCGCGCGACAGAATTGCTTCCCGGAAGCGCTGACCGTTCTCACGGGTCAAACCGCCCTGCTCCACGAACCACTGATAGCCGTCGTCGGCCAGCATCTGGGTCCAGAGATAGGCATAATAGCCTGCCGCATAGCCGCCGCCGAAGATATGGGAAAAGTAGCTGCTGCGATAGCGCGGGGGAACGGCCGCCAGATCCAGTTGCTCATCCCGAAGTATCTTCTGTTCAAACGCATCCACCTCTTCCGGTAACGAAGTGGTCGACAGCGTGTGCCAGCGCATATCGAGCAGCGCGGCGGCTAGCAGCTCGCTCATGTCATATCCTTTATTGAAAGTTGCCGCACGCAACATATTGTCGCGCAGCGCCTCCGGCATCGGCTCTCCGGAGCGATAATGCTTCGCATAATGGGCAAATACCTGCGGATGGCTGGCCCAGTGTTCGAAGATTTGCGACGGGAACTCGACAAAATCCCGCGGGGTATTGGTGCCGGAGAGGCTGGCATAACGCTGGTTGGCGAACAGCCCGTGCAGGGCGTGGCCAAACTCATGGAACAGGGTGATCACCTCATCCCATGACAACAGCGCGTTCTGCTCGCTCTGCGGCCGGGTGTAGTTGCAGACGTTATAGATAACCGGGCGCTGCTCCCGTAGGGTCGACTGTTCGACAAACACGTCCATCCAGGCGCCGCCGCTCTTTGAATCGCGCGCGAAATAATCACCATAAAACAGCGCCATCCCTTCGCCATTGTGGTCGAAGATCTCCCAGACCCGCACATCCGGGTGGTACACCGGGATGTCAAAGCGCTCCACGAAGCGGAGCCCAAAGAGCTGCGATGCCGTCCAGAAGACGCCGTCCTGCAGCACGCGCTCGAGGGCAAAATAGGGTTTAAGCTGCGCGTCATCAATGGCATAGGCAGCCCGCCGCACCTGCTCGCTGTAGTAAAGCCAGTCCCATGCCTGCGCGCGAAACGCCCCGCCTTCGTTGTCGATCACCTGCTGGATGTCCGCCAGCTCACGTTCCGCCCTCGCCCGCGCCGCCGGCGCGATCTGACGCATAAAGCCCAATGCCTCCGCCGGGGAAGCCGCCATTTGATCGGTCAGCGCCCAGCTGGCGTAATCTGCCGCCCCCAGCAGTTCCGCCTGCTGCGCGCGGATCGCCACCAGCCGCAGCACCAGACAACGGGTATCATGCTCATCGCCCTGCTGATTGCGCGTCCAGCCGGCGGCGAAAAGATTTTCCCGCGTTTGCCGGTCGCGCAGCGCAAGCAGCTGCGGCTGCTGGATGGTGTTGGTCAGCGTCAGCAGCCAGCGATCGCTGAGCCCTTTTCCGCGCGCCGCCTCGGCCGCCGCCGCTATCTCCTCATCGTTCAGGCCGTCCAGTTGATGCCGGTCATCGACCACCAGGCCGCCGCTTTTCGCCGCCCCCAGCAGCCGCTGCTGGAACTGACTTTGCAAAGTGGCCGCTTCAGTGTTCAGCGCGCGCAGCACCGCCTTCTGCGCCGGGTCCAGCGTTGCCCCGGCGTGAACAAAACGTTGCCATGTCAGGGTCAGGAGACGCAGGGATTCGCCGTCAAGCGCGAGCGTCTCGCGCTGTTCGTAGACGCTGTTCACCCGCTGGAATAGGGCCTCGTTGAGCCAGATATCATTCCCCAGCCCGGCGAGCTCGGCGGAAAATTGTTCATCCAGTGATTGAAGATAAGGGTTGGTATGGGCGCCGGCCATGGCGAAAAAGACCCGCGTCACCCGCGCCAGCAGCTGTCCGCTCTGCTCCAGCGCCTCGAGCGTGTTGGCGAAACTGGCCGGCTGCGGATTATCGATAATGGCGCGGATCTCCTCGCGCTGCTGCCGAACGCCCTCATCAAACGCCGGCCGATAGTGACTGTCTTCGATCAGATCAAACCGCGGCGCCTGGTAAGGCAACAGACTGACGCTAAAAAAGGGGTTTTGTTCGGACATCTTTCTCTCCTGCACAGGCTAATCCTGTAAGATTAGGCTTCTCCTTAAGGGGTCGCAATGATTTCCGTTACCGGTCGCCGCCTGTGCGTGCTATGGTATGAAAACACAAAAAGCGTTGAGGAACAGTAAGATGATTATCATGGTCACCGGCGCCACTGCCGGTTTTGGTGAAAGTATTACTCGCCGTTTTGTCGCTAACGGTCATAAAGTGATTGCCACCGGACGTCGCGAAGAGCGCCTGAAGACGCTGAAAGATGAGCTGGGCGATAATCTTTATATCGCGCAACTGGACGTCCGCAACCGCGCCGCTATTGAGACGCTGATTACCGACCTGCCCGCCGAGTGGCAGGCTATCGATGTGCTGGTGAACAACGCGGGTCTGGCGCTCGGTCTGGAGCCGGCGCACCGCGCCAGCGTGGAAGACTGGGAAGATATGATCGACACCAATAATAAAGGGCTGGTGTACATGACCCGCGCCGTCCTGCCGGGCATGGTGGCGCGCAATCGCGGCCATATCATCAACATCGGCTCCACGGCGGGCAGCTGGCCTTATGCTGGCGGTAACGTCTATGGAGCGACCAAAGCCTTTGTGCGCCAGTTCAGCCTCAATCTTCGCACTGACCTGCACGGCACCGCGGTGCGCGTCACCGACATCGAGCCGGGCCTGGTGGGCGGCACCGAGTTCTCTAACGTCCGCTTTAAAGGCGATGACGCCAAAGCCGGTAAAACCTACGAGAACACCGAAGCCCTGACGCCGGAAGATGTGACTGAGGCGGTTTGGTGGGTGGCCACCCTACCGAAACACGTCAACATCAACACCCTGGAGATGATGCCGGTGAGCCAGAGCTTTGCCGGGCTCAGCGTTCACCGCCAGGGCTAACCGTCAGCCACCCGGCCTGCTGGCCGGGTATGGGCGGAACCGCAAAAAACGCGTAAAATAGTGCGCATAACCCCATAAAAAGTAACCATCAATGGCCGCAGAATCGCAACTGAATCCGACGCAACCCGTTAATCAGCAAATTTATCGCATCCTCCGCCGGGATATCGTTCACTGCCTCATCCCGCCTGGCACGCCGCTGTCGGAGAAAGAAGTCTCCGTGCGTTTTGCGGTATCTCGTCAGCCGGTGCGCGAGGCCTTTATTAAGCTGGCGGAGAATGGACTGATCCAGATCCGTCCCCAGCGCGGCAGCTACGTCAACAAAATCTCCCTGTCTCAGGTGCGCAATGGTTGCTTTGTCCGCCAGGCGATTGAGTGCGCGGTGGTCCGCCGTGCCGCTGGCATGATTAACGATGAGCAAGTCTATCAGCTGGAGCAGAATCTCCATCAGCAGCGTATTGCCGTCGACCGCCAGCAGTTAAACGATTTTTTCCTGCTTGATGATGAATTTCACCAGAAGCTGTCGGTTATTGCCGATTGTCAGCTGGCCTGGGATACGGTGGAAAACATCAAAGCCGCCATTGACCGCGTGCGCTACATGAGCCTTGACCATGTTTCCTCCCCGGAGATGCTTCTGCGCCAGCATCACGAAATTTTTACCGCGCTGGAAAAACGCGACGCTGAGGCAGTCGAGAAAGCCATGAGTATTCATTTGCATGAAATCAGCGAATCTGTGCTGCTGATCCGTCAGGAGAATCGCGACTGGTTTAGCGAAGAGTAAGGACCAGACGGCTGCGAGATAAGGCTGACGCAGCCGTCGTGACGGAGGGGATTATCTGACCACCAGCACCGGCGTTTTGGCGTAGCGCAAAATGGACTCGGCGTTGGAGCCCAGCAGATGGGTGGAGATCCCCGGTTTGCGGGAGCCAATCACTATCACATCGAACGCTTCGTTGTTACTGATAGCCAGAATTTCATCGCGCACGTTACCAAAGACGACCCGGGTATGGATCCGTGACATTGGCAGGTCGAACAGTCGCGCCACCTCGCGCATCTTTTTCTCTGACTCTTCCTGCATATAGGCTTCGAATTTACGAATATCCGCCGTAAATCCGCGTAATAACGAACGGCTGCTGTTCGGCAGGACGTTGAGCAAGGTGATCTCGCCATTTTCCGCCGATGCGAGAAATTCCGCGTGACGCACTGCCTTATCGCTTAAATCCATTTCAAAAACATCAACAGGCAATAAAATCTTTTTATACATGGCCCGCACTCCTTTTCCAGAGAAAATGATTTTTCAATAACTTAACTATGCCATTTTTGCGGTGAATGACCAGCCATTATTCGGAAAAATAACAGCTAATTATCTTTAGTAAATCAGGGAAATATAGAGTTATGTAAGGACATTGCGTTCGATCATATTTTTAGCCTGCTAAAAGCGAACGACAGCAAAAAAAGATTTATCAGCGGAACCGTGCAGAAACAGCAGAAGAGCCGGTGTCGACCCCATGACCGACACCGGGAACAAATGATTATTGCGCCTCAGCCCATGCGGCAACGGTGGCTTTCGCCCCCTGACGCTGCAGCGCTACATAGGCGCGAGTCACCGCCGAGACGAACCGCGCTTCCTGCGGCAGCTCCCGGCCAAAGATGGCCTCAATGCCCAACAGCGTTTTGACGCGCGCTTCGCCATCGGCGCTGGCGGCTACCGCCTGCTGGATCACCGGCAGCAGCGGATCGCAAATTTCGATCGCCTGGCCGGCGTCGTCAACACCGCCGACATAGCGCATCCACCCCGCCACGCCCAGTGCCAGCAGCGTGAAGTCATGCTGGTGCGCCAGATGCCAACGTACCGAGTCCAGCATGCGCTGCGGCAGCTTCTGGCTACCGTCCATCGCAATCTGCCAGGTACGGTGTTTGAGCGCCGGATTGCAGTAGCGGTCAATCAGCAGACTGGCATAGTGTGACAGATCCACCCCCTGCACTTTTAAGGTCGGGGCCTGCTCGTCCAGCATCAGCGCCAGCGCCGCGCGGCGGTAGTTGTCATCCTGCATACAGTCGTTGATATGCTGATAACCGGCCAGATAGCCGAGATAGGCGAGGAACGAATGGCTGCCGTTGAGCATCCGCAGCTTCATCTCTTCGAAAGGCACCACATCGGCGACCAGCTCCGCCCCCGCTTTCTCCCACTGTGGACGTCCGGCGACAAAGTTATCCTCAATCACCCACTGGCGGAACGGCTCACAGGCCACCCCAGCCGGGTCGCGCACGCCGGTCAGCTGTTCAATTTTATCGAGGGTTTCCGCGGTCACCGCCGGGACAATGCGGTCCACCATGGTCGACGGAAAGGTAACGTTCTGTTCTATCCATGCTGCGAGGTCCGCGTCCAGCGCCCGGGCGTAGGCGCAAACGACGTTGCGCATCACATGACCGTTTTCCGGCATGTTATCGCAGGACATCACGGTAAAGGCAGGCAGCCCTGCCGCCCGGCGGCGCGCTAAAGCCTCCACCACCACGCCCGCTGCCGATTTCGGCTGGCGCGGGTTAGCGAGATCGGCGGCGATCAGCGGGTGATCGAGCTGCAGCTCGCCGCTGGCGGGCGAATGGCAATAGCCTTTCTCGGTAATGGTGAGGGAGACAATGGCCACCTGTGGCTCACACATCGCCGAAAGCACGGCCTCGAGACCATCAACCTGGGCATGCAGCGCCTGCTTCACCACCCCGACCACGCGCGCGGTCCACGCGTCGGCGGACATTTCGGCCACGGTATACAGCAGATCCTGCTGCCGGAGATCGGCGATCTGCTGCTCGCCGCCAATCAGGTTGACTTCAGTGTAGCCCCAGTCACTGCCGTACTCGCTGGCCAGTATATCGGCGTATACCGCCTGATGGGCGCGGTGAAACGCGCCAAAACCCAGATGGACGATACGGGGGACCAGCGCGTGGCGATCGTAGCCGGGCAGGATGGCGTTAGCGGTTAAGAGGGTGTTTTCCATGGTAACTCTCGTTGTTATGTGGCTCATCAACCATTCTCTGGGAGAACTCTCGAGGAGAATGCCTTTGTGCCTCAACCATCTCACGCAATTGGTATAACATCTTTGATTTCTGTCAACTACCATACAAGAAGCTTTTGCCGGGTTGTGCTCGCTGGCGATCGGTCACAAAATCTCTGAGATGACAGAAGAAAATACGCCACGAAGCGGTAAGAGAAGACGGATCATGGCGCAGGCCACGCCTCCCTGCGGGCCTGTTGCATAACGACCGGTTAATCGATGCGGGTTTTGACGATAAAGAAGTAGCACAGCGCCCCGGCGAAGGTCACGCCGGCGGCGATCACCAGCGCCAGATTGAAAGAGTGGGTGGTATCCACAACCCAGCCGGTGACGATCGGCGCGAAGGAGGCAAACACAAAGCTGCCAAAGTTCTGGATCGCCGCCACCGACGCCACTTTATGTTCCGCCACCAGCACCTGTACCAATCCCCAGGCCGAGGTGCCAGCGAAATGGACGCAGAACAGCGCCATGGAGATAAACGCCACCGCCTGGGTCGGCGAGTTTGATTGCACCACCAACAGCGTGCCGAGCGCGGAAAGCACCAGTCCGGCGACAATCGCCGTTTTGCGGGTTTTCGCCAGATCGTAGCCTCTGCGCGCCAGCGCATCGACCACCAGCCCATTGACCCACATGCCCACCGCCGCGGCGAGAAACGGGATCGCCGCCACCCAGCCGGTTTTAGCAAGGCTCAATCCCTGCTGCGCCTGCAGATAACCCGGCAGCCACGCGATATACAGCCAGCCGGTATAGTTCACCCCGGAGAAGCCGAGGATCATCCCCCAGGTGGTACGTCGTTTAAACAGCGCCAGCCATTCGCTCAGTTTCAGCGCCGGTCGTGCCGCCTCCTCGCTGGCCAGATAGCGTTGCTCCTCCTCCTGCAGGGTGAATTGCCGCCGGTTACGGTATCCCACATACCAGCACAGGCCGACCAGGATACCGGCTAAACCAATCACCACAAACATTGTCCGCCAGCCCCAGGCCAGCTGCATGACGACCAGCGCCGGCGGGGCGATGGCCTGACCCAGCACCGTCGAGGAGTTAAATATCCCCACCGCCGTGCCGCGCTCTCGTTGCGCATACCAGTCGTTGATCGATTTCACGCCGGCGGGCATAAACGGCGCTTCGCCGATCCCGAGGCCAATGCGCAGCAGAATAAAATGCGAGAACGAATTGACTATCCCGGTCAGGGCCTGCATCGCAGACCAGAATATTAGCCCGGCGCCCAGCACAACCCGCGGTCCGAGGCGATCCAGCAAAATGCCCGAGGGCAGTTGCGCGAAGCCGTAGGAGAGCGAAAAAGCGGAGAGCAGCACCCCGAACTCGGTGGCGCTCAGACCCAAATCGGCGCGTATCGCCTCCCCGGCGACGCTCAGGGAAGAGCGGTCCAGAAAGTTAACGATACCGGCGATAAACAGCAGCGTCAGGGTGATCTTCTGCACCCGACGGATGCGCAGCGGCGTTGCACCCGCCTGTGGGGCAAATGTCTCAATAGCCATCGTTGTTCCTTACAGAGTCATAACCCAATATGATGTCTGATAAGTAAGGCAACAGGTCGACTACCATACAAGAATTAGGGTTTAAAAAAGTGGCAGGGATCACATTAGACGGGCTTATACCCGTCCCCAGCCCGCCACGATGATCAGCATCCCGCACAGCGCGATGGCCGCCCCCGCCCAGTCATAATGGGTTAATTTGACTCCGTCAACGACCCGCAGCCAGAGCAATGCGGTACAAACATACACGCCACCGTAGGCGGCATATACCCGCCCGCTGGCGGTTGGATGGAGCGTCAGGAGCCAGACGAACAGCCCCAGCGCCAGGCCGGCGGGGATCAGCAGCAGCGGCGTGGCCCCGCGTTTTAACCATAGCCACGGCAGATAGCAGCCGACGATTTCACACAGAGCGGTGGCAAAGAACAGCAGCGTGGTTTTGAGCATTAAAAGATTCGTAAAAGAGACAAAGCGTTGAACTATTCTACGCGATAATAGCCCTTTCCCTACGCTGTTTTGTCGGCTATGCCCGGCAAAACAGCTGTAGTAAACTTAACCTGAGGGTTAACCCATCACCTAAAGGAAATCGTGATGAACATGACACTGAACAAACGCTGGTGCCTGACCGCCATTCTGGCGTTAAGCGCCGTGGTCTATACCTCCAGCTCATTCGCAGCCACCGACCGGCTGGTGATTGAGTCAGGCGACAGCGCGCAAAGCCGTCAGCAGGCGTCGATGGAAAAAGAGCAATGGAACGACACCCGCAGCCTGCGCCAGAAGGTGAACAAACGGGCGGAAAAAGAGTGGGACAAAACCGATGTCGCCTTTGACGCGCAGGATAACTGCCAGAAGAGCGCCAACGTCAATGCCTACTGGGAACCAAACACCCTGCGCTGCCTTGACCGCCGTACCGGCCGGGCGATCAATCCCTGAGCACGCTGGCGCCTGCGGGCGCCGCCTTTCCGTCCCCTCTTTTCCGCTTTGACCACAGGAATTCCCATGACCGACGCGCTACACGTCAGACTCCGCCCCCTTGAGCGCGAAGATTTGCGCTTTGTTCACCAGCTCGACAACAACGCCAGCGTGATGCGCTACTGGTTTGAAGAGCCCTATGAAGCCTTCGTTGAGCTTTCCGATCTGTACGACAAGCATATTCACGACCAAAGCGAGCGTCGCTTTGTGATCGAATGCAATGGCGATAAAGCCGGACTGGTGGAGCTGGTTGAAATCAACCATGTGCACCGCCGGGCCGAGTTCCAGATCATCATCTCGCCCGACTTCCAGGGAAAAGGTCTCGCCA
The DNA here is from genome assembly GCF_021869705.1 of Klebsiella sp. PCX. Classification (NCBI taxonomy): domain Bacteria; kingdom Pseudomonadati; phylum Pseudomonadota; class Gammaproteobacteria; order Enterobacterales; family Enterobacteriaceae; genus Klebsiella; species Klebsiella sp. PCX. The sequence goes on along the minus strand of NZ_CP091527.1, from coordinate 2,422,624 downwards.
CCCGCGCCGCGCGGCTGGCGATGGACTATGGCTTTACCGTGCTCAATCTGTATAAGCTGTATCTGATTGTCGATAAAGAGAATGAAAAAGCGATCCATATTTACCGCAAGCTCGGCTTTATGGTCGAGGGCGAACTGATCCATGAGTTTTTCATTAACGGCGAGTATCGCAACACCATCCGCATGTGTCTGTTCCAGCATCAGTATCTGGCGGAACACAAAACGCCGGGGCCGTCCCTGCTGAAGCCGACGGCTCAGTAATAATCAATGCGGTTTTTAATCGTGTAGTGGCGGGTCAGCGGCGGCTGGACGCTTTCATCGATCACCTGCAGCTCACAGCTCAGCGGATTGTCATGTCGATCGTAGTCGCAGGTCTGGCGCACTGTGCCCAGCGTGCGGTCGTTGAAGGTGCTGATGGCGGTATAGTCCATTTTCTTGCGCGGATCCTTCGACGGCGTGGAGGCAACGGTAAATCGCTCCTCTTTGGCGGTGGTGGTTTTCCCCAGCGGATAGCCATCGCTGTCGTAGCGGTAGGTGGCGGTGGTCTCTTTGCCGCGGGCGCTGATAATAAAACCGTTATCATCCGTTTCCCAGCTCACGCCGGTGGCGGGCATCTCCGCCAGCTGACATTTCCCCTGCAGACGCAGCCGCTTCTCATGGGTGCGGCCATCGACGTAATAGTTGGCGTCCAGCAGCAGCGTAGCGCCGGTGTTATTCTCCACATCCTCCAGCGTCAACAGATCGAAACATCCCTCTTTTGACAGCTGCGCGCTCACCTTTTTGACCACCACATCGTGTTCGTCCAGTAGCGTCTGGCTAAAATCTTTCACCGGTCCGCGCAGCGGATCGAACTCAAATTCATTGGAAAAACTCGCCATCTCCGGGGTGAAGGCTTCCGGGACGCTTTCGCGGTCGCACGCCGTCAGCAACAGCGCGGTCGGGATCAGCCAATACAGTCTTTTCACAGGTGATTCCTTTTGTGTACATCCAATCATATTAGCAAATACAATTGTTTACACCAGTTCTGCTATGCTTAAATCTGGATAACATCGATAAGGAGCGTAAGATGAAACTATCCCTCTGGACAGGCGCCGCGCTGCTGCTGTGCTCCACGACCGTACTGGCGGCGCCCGACTCTTGCGAGCGGGTCAAAAATGATATTCAACAGAAGATCATGAACAATGGCGTACCGGAAACGGCCTTCAGTCTGGCCATTGTGCCCAACGACCAGGCGGACCAGCCCGGCGCTCAGGTGGTGGGTCATTGCGCCAATGACACCTTCAAAATCACCTACACCCGTAACAGCGACAGTCCCGCCGAAAACGACGCTCAGTAAGCCCTCTTTGCTTTCAAACGAAAGATCTTATCCCTGCATTGACCAGGGATAAGATCTGCCGGCTACCCATAACGTATTATCGCTCACCCCGGCGTCTGTTAATGACGCGGCGGCCCTTCTCCGCCCAGCATAACCATCATGGAGTGAGCAATGTCGAATCAGGAATCTTCCGGCGGCGTCACCCGACGCGCGTTACTTAAATCCACAGCCCTCGGTTCTCTGGCGCTGGCCGCCGGCGGGCTTCCCCTCCCCTTTACGCTGCGCAGCGCCGCGGCGGCGGTACAGCAGGCTGCCGGCGACAACACCCGCATTGTCTGGGGCGCCTGTTCGGTCAACTGCGGCAGCCGCTGCGCCCTGCGGTTGCACGTGCGTGATGATGAAGTGGTGTATGTCGAAACGGATAACACCGGCGACGACCGCTATGGCGATCACCAGGTCCGCGCCTGCCTGCGCGGGCGTTCGATTCGCCGGCGCATCAACCACCCGGATCGCCTTAACTATCCGATGAAGCGCGTGGGAAAACGCGGAGAAGGCAAATTTGAGCGTATCAGCTGGCAGGAAGCGCTGGATACCCTTGCTGACCGCCTGAAGCGCGTCGTCGCGGAATATGGCAACGAAGCCGTGTACATTAACTACTCATCAGGAATTGTCGGCGGGAACATCACTCGCTCCTCGCCTTCCGCTTCGCCGGTGGCGCGGCTGATGAACTGCTACGGCGGCTCGCTTAACCAGTACGGTACCTACAGCACCGCGCAGATCGCCTGCGCCATGCCCTACACCTACGGCAGTAACGACGGCAACAGCACCTCAGATATTGAAAACAGCAAGCTGGTGGTGATGTTCGGCAACAACCCGGCGGAAACCCGCATGAGCGGCGGCGGCATTACCTGGTATCTGGAACAGGCCCGCGAGCGCTCCAACGCGCGGATGATCGTTATCGATCCGCGCTACACCGATACCGCCGCCGGTCGCGAAGATGAGTGGATCCCCATTCGCCCCGGCACGGACGCCGCGCTGGTCGCCGGTATCGCCTGGGTGTTGATTAACGAGAATCTGGTGGATCAGCCGTTCCTTGATAAATACTGCGTCGGCTACGATGAGAAGACGCTGCCGGCCGGGGCGCCTGAGAATGGCCACTATAAAGCCTATATCCTCGGCGAGGGCGACGACGGCGTCGCCAAAACGCCGCAGTGGGCCTCGCGTATCACCGGCATCCCAGCCGATCGCATCATTAAACTAGCGCGCGACATCGGCATGATCAAACCGGCCTATATCTGCCAGGGCTGGGGGCCGCAGCGCCAGGCCAACGGCGAGCTCTCGGCCCGGGCAATCGCCATGCTGCCGATCTTAACCGGCAACGTCGGCATCAACGGCGGCAACAGCGGCGCTCGCGAATCGACCTACACCATCACCATCGAGCGTCTGCCGGTGCTGGAAAATCCGGTGAAAACCGCCATCTCCTGCTTCACCTGGACCGACGCCATCGCCCGTGGTCCGGAAATGACCGCCACCCGCGACGGCGTGCGAGGCAAAGAGAAGCTGGATGTGCCAATCAAATTCCTGTGGAACTACGCGGGCAACACCCTCATCAACCAGCACTCCGACATCAATAAGACGCACGATATTCTGCAGGACGAGAGCAAGTGCGAAACCATCGTGGTCATCGACAACTTTATGACCTCGTCGGCGAAATACGCCGACCTGCTGCTGCCCGACCTGATGACCGTTGAGCAAGAGGATATCATTCCCAACGATTACGCCGGCAATATGGGCTATCTGATTTTCATCCAGCCCGCCACCTCGGCGAAGTTTGAACGCAAACCGATTTACTGGATCTTAAGCGAAGTGGCGAAACGGCTCGGCGACGATGTCTACCAGCGTTTTACCGAGGGGCGCACGCAGGCGCAGTGGCTGCAGCATCTGTACGCCAAAATGGTGGCGAAAGATCCGGCGCTGCCGGCCTACGAGGAGCTGAAGCGAATGGGCATCTACAAACGCAAGGATCCGAACGGCCACTTCGTCGCCTATCGCGACTTCCGCCGCGACCCCGAAGCGCATCCGCTCAACACCCCGTCCGGCAAAATTGAGATCTACTCCAGCCGGCTCGCCGAGATTGCCGCCCGCTGGCAGCTGGAGAAAGACGACGTCATCAGCCCGCTGCCGGTCTACGCCTCCACATTTGAAGGCTGGGACGATCCGCTGCGCAGTCAGTATCCGCTGCAGCTATTTGGATTCCACTATAAGGCGCGCACCCATTCCAGCTACGGCAACGTGGATGTGCTGCAGGCCGCCTGCCGTCAGGAAGTGTGGATCAACCCGCTTGACGCGGAAAAACGCGGGATTAATAACGGCGATCTGGTGCGGGTGTTCAACCAGCGCGGCGAAGTCCGGCTGCCGGCGAAAGTGACGCCGCGCATCATGCCGGGCGTGTCGGCGATGGGCCAGGGCGCGTGGCACGACGCCAATATGGCCGGCGACCGGGTTGACCATGGCGCCTGCATGAATACCCTGACCACCCATCGCCCGTCGCCGCTGGCGAAAGGGAATCCGCAGCATACCAACCTGGTCGATATCGAGAAGGTTTAAGGAGTAAACCATGAGCACGCAATATGGATTCTTTATCGACTCCGCTCGCTGTACCGGGTGCAAAACCTGCGAGCTGGCCTGTAAGGACTATAAAAACCTGACCCCGGAAGTCAGTTTCCGTCGCATCTACGAGTATGCCGGCGGCGACTGGCAGCAGGACAACGGCATCTGGCAGCAGAACGTTTTTGCCTATTACCTCTCCATCGCCTGTAACCACTGCGCCGATCCGGCCTGCACCAAAGTCTGCCCGAGCGGGGCGATGCACAAGCGCGAAGACGGTTTTGTGGTGGTGGATGAAGAGGTGTGCATCGGCTGCCGCTACTGTCATATGGCCTGTCCGTACGGCGCGCCGCAGTACAACGCCGACAAAGGCCATATGACCAAGTGCGACGGCTGTCATGAGCGCGTCGCCGAGGGGAAAAAGCCGGTCTGCGTCGAGTCCTGCCCGCTGCGGGCGCTCGATTTCGGGCCGATTGCTGAACTGCGTGCTAAGCACGGCCAACTGGCGGCGGTAGCCCCGCTGCCCTCGGCGCACTTCACTCAGCCGAGCATCGCGATCAACCCTAACCGCAACGCCCGGCCGTGTGGCGATACCACCGGTTATCTGGCAAACCCGAAGGAGGTGTGAGATGGGAAGCGGATGGCATGAATGGCCGCTGGTGCTGTTTACGGTACTGGGGCAATGCGTGGTGGGCGCGACACTCATCAGCGGTCTGGTCTGGCTCGAGCTGGCGGACCAGCGCGAAGCGCGGCAGCGTCTGGTGCGCAGCATGTTTTTTATCTGGCTGCTGATGGGGATCGGCTTTCTCGCTTCAGTTATGCATCTCGGTTCGCCACTGCGCGCGTTTAACTCGCTGAACCGCGTCGGCGCCTCGGCGCTGAGCAACGAAATCGCCAGCGGCGCCTTGTTTTTCGCTGTGGGCGGATTCTGGTGGCTGCTGGCAGTGCTGGAAAAAATGCCGGCGGCGCTGGGCAAAATCTGGCTGGTGATCACCCTGCTGTTGGGGCTGCTGTTTGTCCTCGCGATGACCCGGGTTTATCAAATCGATACTGTACCGACATGGTACACTGGCTACACCACCAGCGCCTTCTTCCTGACGGTACTCCTTAGCGGGCCGCTGTTCGCCGCCCTGCTGTTGCAAATGGCGAAAGTCGACGTTAACGGCTGGTTTATTGCTGGGTTGAGCGTGGCCGCGCTGGTCATCAGCGCCGCGGTGATCGTCATGCAAAGCGCCGGGCTCAGTACTATTCACAGCTCCGTTCAGCAGGCGGCCAGCCTGTTGCCGAATTACGGCAGACTGCAGGCCTTACGCCTGATCCTGCTGGCGCTGGGACTCGGCTGCTGGCTGTGTCCGCTGATCCGCCGTCAGCCGCCGCGCGCGGCGGGGCTACTGGCTGGTCTGCTGCTGGTCTTGATTGCTGAATGTATTGGCCGCGGCCTGTTTTATGGGCTACATATGACCGTCGGTATGGCGGTTGCCGGTTAATGAGACGGCGCGCCGGCGCGCGCCGCAGAAAGGAATAAGTGATGATGCCGTTCCCACACCGCGACGCCGTCGCGTTAAGCGCCCGTACCCTGGGCGCGTTGTTCTCTTATGCGCCGAATAACGCGCAAATCGCGCCGCTGGTCGCCGCCTTCCAGGACGGCAGCTGGCAGCAACAGTGGCCCTATCCGGTTGCCGCCCCGCTGGCATCGGGGTTTGCCGCGTCGGCTGAAGAGTCGTTGCCGGAAGCCTGGCAGCGCCTGTTTATCGGACCATGGGCCCTGCCGGCGCCGCCATGGGGATCCGTCTGGCTGGATAAAGAATCGGTGCTGTTCGGCGAATCCACGCTGGCCCTGCGCGAATGGATGCGCGCGAACGGCATCGCACTGGACGCCGATCGCAACGAGCCGGAAGACCATTTCGGCACCCTGCTGCTGCTGGCGGCGTGGCTGTGCGAAACTGAGCAGGAGGCGTTGTTTGGCCAGCTGCTGGCCTGGCATCTGCTGCCGTGGTCCGGACGCTTCCTGAGCGTCTTTGTCGAACGCGCTGCCCACCCCTTCTACCAGGCGCTGGGTCAGCTGGCGCAGGCGACCCTGGCGCAGTGGCAGGAGAATCTGCCGATCGCCGTGGCGGAAAAGCCGCTCTATCGCTAATCCCTTTACCGCGCCGGTAGTCGGCGCGGTTTCCTTATTTGCACGCCTGACCGTGACCCGCACTTATCGCTTTTGCATATAAGGTTATTCCCTATCACAATAAGGCCATGTTTTCCGACTCTCGCCATGACCGATGCACCGTCTTCATCCCTATCCTGACGTGCAGGTGATGTTTCGTCGCCTGCTGATCGCCACGCTGATTGGCCTGCTCGCCGCCCTGGCGGTGGCCCTGTTTCGCCATGCCATGGTGGTGCTGGAAACGCTGTTTCTCGGTAACGACAGCGGGAGCCTGGTCAACGCCGCGCAGTCGCTGCCGGCGTGGCGGCGGCTGATTACCCCGGCGCTGGGGGGACTGGCGGCAGGGACACTTCTCTGGCTCTGGCAGCGGCGCAGCATTGCCCGCCCGCACGCCGCCACCGATTATATGGAAGCCCTGGAAACCGGGGACGGTTGCTTCGATACGCCGGCAAGCCTGGTGAAGTCGCTGGCCTCGCTGCTGGTGGTGGTCACCGGCAGCGCGATTGGCCGGGAAGGCGCCATGATCCTGCTGGCCGCGCTGGCGGCCTCGCTGTTCGCCCGCCGCTTCACGCCGCAGGCAGAATGGAAGCTGTGGGTCGCCTGCGGCGCCGCCGCCGGGATGGCCAGCGCCTATCATGCCCCGCTGGCCGGCAGCCTGTTTATCGCTGAAATTCTCTTTGGCACGCTGATGCTGGCCTCGCTTGGGCCGGTTGTCATCTCGGCGGTGATCGCCCTGCTGCTCACCCAGTTTCTCAACGGCGGCGCCGCGCCGCTGTACCATGTCGTTCTGCAGAAGGACCTCAGCGCGCTGCACTATGGCCTGATGCTCGCCACCGGACTGCTGGCCGGGCTGTGCGGGCCGCTGTTTATCTGGCTGATGGACTACAGCCACCGCGGGTTCGTCAGGCTGAAGCTGGCGCCGCCGTGGCAGCTGGCGCTGGGCGGGCTGATAGTCGGCGGCTTATCGCTCATCACTCCGGCGGTGTGGGGCAACGGCTACAGCGTGGTGCAAAGCTATCTCCTGCTGCCGCCGCCCGGCGCGCTGCTGGTGGCGGTATTCCTGTGCAAACTGCTGGCGGTGCTGGCCAGCAGTGGCTCCGGCGCGCCGGGCGGGGTGTTTACCCCCACGCTGTTTGTCGGTCTGGCGATGGGCATGCTGTTTGCCCGCTTCAGCGGGCTGTGGCTACCGGGGGATCAGGAGATGGCTTTGATGATGGGACTGACCGGCATGGCGGCGTTTCTTGCCGCCACCACCCATGCGCCCATTATGTCGACCCTGATGATTTGTGAGATGACCGGGCAGTATACGCTGCTGCCCGGCCTGTTGATCACCTGCGTGGTGGCGTCGGTGCTGTCGCGGACGTTACGCCGGGATTCGATCTATCGCCATCACGTTGCCGAGCATGTCTAAGTCGACGTAGCGGCTTAGCTCACGCTGCTCGGCGCGCGGCAGATACGGCAGCTCGCCAATGAGCGGCGCCGGCAGCTTTTTGCTGAGCACATCGATGATTTCGGCGTAGTGCGCCAGACCGGGGTTAATGCGGTTGGCCACCCAGCCGATCAGCGGTAGCCCGTCATTGGCGATCGCCTGGGCCGTCAGCAGCGCATGGTTGATGCACCCTTCCTGGATCCCCACCACCATCAGCACCGGGAGCTGCTCCTGTACCACCCATTCGGAGAGCGGTCGCAGGTCGTTCATCAGGCTGCGCCAGCCGCCGGTGCCTTCAACCACCACATGTTCAACCTGCCCGGTCAGCCGCTGCAAACCATCCGACAGCAGACCGTAGTTGATCGGGCAGCTGTGCGCCACGCTGCTTTCGTCTTCGCTTAAGGCGATGGGATTGACAGCCTCATAGGGTAACGCCAGCGTGGAGACGCTCTGCAGCACCAGCGCGTCTTTGTTACGCAAACCGTCCGGCGTCTCTTTGCTGCCCTTCGCCACAGGCTTGTACCCGGCCACGCTTTTGCCTCTGGCAGCAAGTGCCTGCAACAGCGCACGGGAAACCACTGTCTTCCCGACAGAGGTGTCTGTACCTGTAATAAAGAAACGCTTAAACATCACTAACCCCACAGTTTTGTCGATGAAATATACGGGAGAGAAATAATCAACAGTGGGCAAAGTCTACGTGAAGCCGCTGGGGGTCAGCTTGAGATAGCGCAATTTTTGGTGTGACTATGAAAAAATGTTAACCCTGTAACAGTCGTATGAGTAAGGATCCGTTATAGAGCGCATCCTTGACCAACGCCGCGCCAGCCATCGTTCCGCGGTTGGAGAACTGGGTGCTTTCAACCGCGATATGCTGGCTGTAGGCCGGGAGTGATTGTTGCCGAATGCAGCTGGAAATTGCCGGAAAAAGAATGTCTGCCGCCAGGTTAAACGGCGAGCCAATCAGGATTTTCTGCGGGTTAAACAGATTGACCATGATCGCCAGAATGCGGCCGACGTGATTACCGACGCCGCTGATAATGTCCCGGGCCAGCAGATCGCCCTGCAGCGCCGCCTGACATAGCCACTCCACGCTCAGCGGACGCTGATGCAGTAGCGAGCTCATCGACTGCGCCATCCGCATCTGCGCCAGCTCCAGCACGCTCTCCACGCTGGCGATCGTTTCCAGACAGCCATGGTTGCCGCAGTAGCAGCGTTTGCCGTAGGGGTCGACCTGGGTATGACCGATCTCCACGAGACTGCTGCTGCCGGCGTGCAGCAGACGTCCATCGGTGATAACCCCGGCGCCAACGTTGTGATCGATCACTACCTGAATGACATCCCGGGCGCCGCGCGAGGCGCCAAACAGCGATTCCGCCATGGTCCAGGCGCTGATGTCATGCTGAATATAGACCGGCACCCCGGTATGGTTGGCCAGCGTTTCGCCCAACGGGACGTCTTTGACTTCTTCATAAAACGGCATGCGATGAATAATGCCGTTTTCAGTATCAATGATACCCGGCATCGTGATGGCGATGGAGGTGAGACGTTCCAGCTTCTTCTGGTGGCGAATAAAGAAGCGATCGATATGGTCGATAATCCGCGTCAGAAACGGCGTGCTGTCGGCAAGCGCCAGCTCCAGCTGCTCCTCCACCACCAGCTGGCTGCTTAAATCACGCAGCGAAAGGTGGATCTCGCCGCGGCTGATGCGCACCGCCAGATAGTGCCATGCCTCGGTTTCCACCATCAGCCCCACCGCCGGCCGCCCGCGGCTGCCGGGCTCCTGAATTTCGGTCTCCTGCACCAGGTGCGCTTCCAGCATTTCGCGAACAATTTTGGTGATGCTGGCGGGCGCCAGTTGCGCAAATCGGGAGAGGTCGATACGCGATACCGGGCCGAGCTGATCAATCAGGCGATAGACGGCGCCCGCATTGGTCTGCTTGATTTGATCGATATGGCCTGGTTGACTATCCGCTACCACCATTGACTCCCTTTATTTTCGCGCTTCGAAATAAACTTTCGGCTATGGTGAAGCACTTCGATGGTGAACGTCAAATTTTTGCTTAGCCTTGTGATTTACCGCACATTTCCAGCCCATTTTTGCTTCAATTGCGCTCGCTTTTCCAGGCCAGCAGCGTGTCACGAAAGCGTTTTGCCAGCGCTCCCTGCTCATGGTGTTTCGACCACACCAGCCACATCTCTGACACCGCATCCTGTTCGTCGATCGGCAGCCAGCGCATTTCGCTGAGCTGCACGCGCTGAAAGGAGGCCGGCAGGATCGACACCCCCAGTCCGGCGGCCACCAGGCCAATAATGGTCATCGCCTCCCCCACCTCCTGGGCAATCACCGGCGTATGGCCGTAGCGGCGCAGCAGGCCAAGGATATCGTCATACAGGCCGGTACCGACATGCGGGTCGAAAAAGACGAACGGCTCCCGCGCCAGCGCCGCCAGGCTGACCGAGGGCAGGCGGGCCAGCGGATGGTCCGCCGGGACCATCGCCAGCAGCGGCTCACGCAGGACCCGCTGCCACGCCAGGGTGTCCGGCAGTTGGGTATTACGCAACAGGCCAAGGTCGAGGGCCCCCTCGCTCAACGGGACAATCTGTTCGCGGGTATTGGTCTCGCGGGTGAGAATATGCACATCCGGGTAGCGCTGACGAAACAGCGACAGCGTATCGGATACCGCCTTGATAAAAGGGGCCGAGGAGGTAAAGCCGATACGCAGTTCGCCCGTTTCCCCATGGTGCAGGCGGGCGGCGCGGGCGGCAGCGTCCTCCACCTGGGCGAGAATTTGTCGGCTGTCGGCGAGAAACTGTTTGCCCGCCGCCGTCAGGCTGACGCTGCGGTTGGTGCGGGCGAACAGGCGGGCGCCGGTCTGCTGCTCGAGGATCTGAATTTGCTGGCTTAACGGCGGTTGAGAGATGTTCAGTCGCGCCGCGGCGCGGCCAAAATGCAGCTCCTCGGCGACGGCGACAAAGTAGCGCAGATGACGCAACTCGATATTCATATTTAAAACGTCTTATTTGAGATTATTAATATATTAGACAGAATATTTACATTTTCATACCCTAAAAATGTGAGCTGAATGGTCACAACACTCTGTTGGTAAGCAGCAACTTCTATCCAAGGAATTCTCTGTGAGTCGTACAACAACCGTTGACACCGTGCCGGCGGACGAGGTCAGCGTCGCTGGTGCATCCCGCCCGGATCAATTTATTAAGCGCGGCACCCCGCAGTTTATGCGCGTCACTCTCGCGCTGTTCTCCGCCGGTCTGGCCACCTTTGCCCTGCTCTATTGCGTGCAGCCGATCCTGCCGGTGCTGTCGAACGAGTTCGGCGTATCGCCGGCCAGCAGCAGTATCTCTCTCTCCATTTCCACGGCGATGCTGGCGGTGGGCCTGCTGTTTACCGGCCCACTATCGGACGCCATTGGCCGCAAGCCGGTGATGGTCACCGCCTTGCTGCTGGCCGCCTGCTGCTCGCTGTTGTCGACCATGATGACCAGCTGGCACGGCATCCTGATTATGCGCGCCCTGATCGGCCTGTCGTTGAGCGGCGTGGCGGCGGTCGGCATGACCTACCTGAGCGAGGAGATCCACCCCAGCTTCGTGGCCTTCTCCATGGGACTCTATATCAGCGGCAACTCCATCGGCGGCATGAGCGGCCGCTTGCTCACCGGGGTCTTTACCGATTTCTTCGGCTGGCGCGTGGCGCTGGCGGTGATCAGCGGGTTCGCTCTGGCAGCGGCGATTATGTTCTGGCGTATCCTGCCCGAGTCGCGCCATTTCCGCCCGACCTCGCTGCGGCCAAAAACGCTGCTGATTAATTTCCACCTGCACTGGCGCGATCGCGGCCTGCCGCTGCTGTTCGTCGAAGGTTTCCTGCTGATGGGGGCCTTTGTCACTCTGTTTAACTACATTGGCTACCGTCTGATGATGTCGCCGTGGTCGTTAAGCCAGGCGGTGGTGGGTCTGCTGTCGGTGGCGTATCTCACCGGAACCTGGAGCTCGCCGAAAGCGGGCGCCATGACCGTACGCTATGGCCGCGGTCCGGTGATGCTCGGCTTTACCGGAGTGATGCTTTGCGGACTGCTGATGACGCTCTTTTCTTCCCTGTGGCTGATTTTCATCGGCATGCTGCTGTTCTCCGCCGGCTTCTTCGCCGCGCATTCCGTCGCCAGCAGCTGGATTGGCCCACGCGCGCGCCGCGCCCGCGGTCAGGCGTCATCGCTATATCTGTTCAGCTATTATCTTGGCTCAAGCCTGGCGGGGACGTTAGGCGGGGTGTTCTGGCACCGCTACGGCTGGAACGGCGTCGGCGGATTTATCGCGCTGCTGCTCCTTGCCGCGCTGTTGACCGGCACTTGCTTGTATCGCCGACTAAAATAATCGCCCGTGACGTGGCCTGCGGGCCACGTTTCACCACATGCCCATGATAGATGACAAGCCCATCAGCTCTCTGACGGCATCAACGGACAGTAAGGCAATAAACAGCCAGGTGAACGGATTCATAAACCACCCCCGAACCTCCAGACCTGTGTAATCGATCACAGTTTAGTCACGATACGTTGCCGATTTCTGCAATACCGCTCACAGAGCCACGCTTTTTTTCCTGCTATCTCCCGGCTGATGCTATACCACGCCTCCTGCGCGCAACGCTCGACCCGCCAGGCGTATCAGGATAGTGTAGAGGCATACCGATAATCTGTTCATTCACCTATCACGGACCGAACGCTACTATGACTGAAAATACGCCTTATCAGCAGCTTACCCGCACCTTTCAGCGCCTGTCGCGCTTTTCGCATCTCTCCGCCATCGCCGGCTGGGATATGTTCGCCATGATGCCTCCGGGCGGTAGCGCCGCCCGCAGCGAAGCGCTGGCGGAACTCGGCGTGCTACAGCATCAGATCCTGACCGATAAAAAAGTGGGCCAATGGCTGCAGGCGGCCCGCCAGCAGGATCTCAACGACCTCGAACAGGCCAACCTGCGGGAAATGCAGCGTCAGTACGATCAGGCGGCGCTGCTGCCGGAAAGCCTGGTGGAGGCCAAATCACTGGCCGGTAGCCGTTGCGAACATGCCTGGCGCAGCCAGCGGCCGGCTAACGACTGGGCTGGCTTTGCCGAAAATTTGCGTGAGGTGGTCAGACTGAGCCGCGAGGAAGCGCAGATCCGCGCCGACTCCCGGGGCGGCTCACGCTATGACGCGCTGCTTGATATTTTCGAGCCGGATATGACCAGCGCCCGGCTGGACAGCCTGTTTGCCGACCTCAAGTCCTGGCTACCTTCCCTACTGCGGCAAGCGGTCGACAAGCAGGCGACGCGAACCTTGATCGCCCCGCAGGGGCCGTTCCCGATCCCTGAGCAGCGCGAGCTGGGCCTGCAGGCGATGCGCATCCTCGGCTTTGACTTTGACGGCGGGCGTCTGGACATCAGCGCCCACCCGTTCTGCGGCGGCGTCCCTCAGGATGTACGCATCACCACCCGCTACAACGAAAACGACCTGCTCAGCGCCCTGTTCGGCGTGATCCACGAGACCGGCCACGCCCGCTATGAGCAGAACCTGCCCCGCCCGTGGATCGACCAGCCGGTAGGACTGGCCCGCTCTACCGCTATCCATGAATCGCAAAGCCTGTTCTTTGAAATGCAGCTGGGACGCAGCGAGCGCTTCCTCCACCGCCTGTTGCCGGCGGTGCGCGAACGCTTTGGCGATCGGCCGGCCTTTAGCGAGGAGAATTTTGTCGCCTGGAACCAGCGGGTGAAACCAGGCTTTATTCGCGTTGATGCCGATGAGGTCAGCTACCCGGCGCATGTGATCCTGCGCTATGAAATTGAACGCGCGCTGATCGATGGCGAGATCGAGGTGGAAGATATTCCGTCGCTGTGGGATGAGAAAATGCAGCACTGGCTGGGACTGTCGACCACCGGCAACTACCGGGACGGCTGTATGCAGGATATTCACTGGACCGACGGCGGCTTCGGCTACTTCCCTTCCTATACGCTGGGGGCGATGTACGCCGCGCAGCTGATGGCCGCCGCCCGTCGCGCGCTGCCGACGTTAGACCGCGATATCGCGGAAGGGGATTTCAGCGCCCTGTTTGACTGGCTGCGGCAGAATATCTGGCAGCATGGCAGCCGCTTCACCACCTCGCAGCTGATCCAGCAGGCCACCGGAGAGGATCTTAACAGCCGCTACTTCCGCGACCACCTTACCGCCCGCTATCTGTAATCGTCCGCGCCGGGCTGCCCGGCGCGTCCTTCGCCCCCCGCCTTGTACATTCGGTTACACGCCGATACCAAACACTCACGGAAAGCCCGAAAAGACAAGCATATAGTAATTTCACCGGCCCCGCAGTGGGGTTGAAATTAAGAAAACTTTTCGAGGATATCAGAATGAAAAAAGTATTAGCTCTGGTCGTTGCCGCTGCTATGGGTCTCTCTTCCGCCGCTTTCGCTGCTGACGCAGTAAGCACCACTCAGGCACCTGCTGCTACCCACAGCGCTGCTGCCAAGACCACCCATCATAAAAAACACCATAAAGCCGCAGCAAAACCAGCTGCAGAGCAGAAAGCTCAGGCTGCCAAAAAACACAAGAAAGCAGAAGCGAAACCAGCCGCTGCCCAGAAAGCCCAGGCCGCTAAAAAACACAAAAAAGCAGAAGCTAAACCAGCCGCTCCGCAGAAAGCCCAGGCCGCTAAAAAGCACCACAAAGCTGCCGCTAAACCGGTAGCCCAGAAAGCCCAGGCAGCGAAAAAACACCACAAAACCACCAAACACCAGGCCGCTAAACCTGCTGCACAGCCGGCAGCATAATTCCTCCCGGTGAACCAACCTTCTTAAATAATCGGCGCTGTTTCAGCGCCGTTTTTTCTGGAGAGCACTATGCTGCGGCGCTATCGTTTTGAGCTCATCCTGATCCTGTTAATCATTTGCGCAGTGGTTGCGACCCGCTTTTTCCTCTATTAATTGTTTCGCCCCCTCTCCCGTTTTGCCGCCTGGCGCAGACTTCCCGGAAGGTGAATGTCGCGCAAATATTATTGCCTGCCTCTTACCACTTTCTGTACCCTGCCGCTGCCAGCGGCGCAAATAATGCCCGGCGCCCGAAGACGCCAGACACGTTAGCAAGAAACCATCGCGCGCCTGGCCCCCATGCGGCGGCCAGACTCATCACAACGCACGTACCGCTTCCATCACCAGATAGCCGGTTGCGCCCCAGATGACAACTGAGACCAGGGAAACATAGACCAGTGCGCGAATACCTTTTTTAGACATTTACCCTCCGAACGCCGGGGAAATAGAGTTCAGGCTATCATCGCCGGTATTACCTCTCTATTTACTCAACGGCGGGGTGACGGTAACAATGTTTTCGGTGAGAAAATGTTTCGCATTGAAAATTATTACGTGAGACGTAAAGAAGTGCGAATTCTGGTGAAGTTCCGGCGGGTAAACGTATTATTTTTGCGCATTCCGCTGACAAACCAGGAATAACCTTAAAGAAGTGTTGCTGCATTATTCGCCAATTTCAGTACGTTCTGATACACGAATGTTCTTGCGCCAGCCCGCGCTTTCTGCGGAAATAGCAGCAGAAGGTTACTGGTATTAACCGATTGAAATCAGACGGTTTTACCCGCGCCAGGGCCCGCCGCGCGCAGATGAGACATGCCGTTTGGCCTGATAAGAATTATTGTTTACTTTCATAAACTTAAATCTCCTGCTACTGTCAATAGACATCATAGCCTCCCCAGAGAGTGATATGCGTAGAAACGTTCTGTTATTACTGTGTTCATTTTATCTGTTACCTCTGGGCGCACATGCCGATGATAACGGACTGAGCGCCAAAGATATTAAGACGTTGTTTTTCGGTCACGATGACCGTAAAGCGGTGAGCCGTCCGGAGGAGAGCCCGTGGGACGCGATTGGCCAGCTGGAGACCGCCAGCGGCAATCTGTGCACGGCGACGCTCATCTCCCCCAACCTGGCGCTGACCGCGGGCCACTGCCTGTTAACGCCCCCGCGCGGCAAGCCGGACAAAGCGGTCGCTCTGCGCTTTATTTCCCGCAAGGGGAACTGGGTGTATGAGATCCACGGCATTGACGGACGAGTGGATCCCGGGTTAGGCAAGCGCCTGAAAGCCGACGGCGACGGCTGGATCGTTCCCTCCGCCGCGGCGCCCTCGGATTTTGGCCTGATCGTACTGCGCTATGCTCCCTCGGGCATCACGCCGATCCCGCTCTTCCCCGGCAGTAAGGCCGATTTAACCGCGGCGCTGAAGGCGGCGGACCGGAAAGTGACCCAGTCAGGTTATCCTGAAGATCATCTGGATAATCTTTATAGCCACCAGGACTGCATCGTCACCGGCTGGGCGCAAAACAGCGTCCTGTCGCACCAGTGTGACACCCTGCCCGGCGACAGCGGCTCGCCGCTGCTGCTGAAAACCGCAGACGGCTGGCAAGTGATCGCCGTGCAAAGTTCGGCTCCCGGCCCGCAGGATCGCTGGCGAGCGGACAACCGCGCCATCGCGGTGACCGGCTTTCGCGATAAGCTGGAGGCGCTGGCCGGAGAGTAATTACCCCTGCTGCTGGCGCCGCTGCAGCAGGTCGGCGATCGGCATCGGTTTACTGAAGTAAAAGCCCTGTAGCCGGTCGCAACCGGCCCGCCGCAGCAGCGCCAGCTGTTGCGGATCTTCAACCCCCTCAGCCACGACCGTCATCCCCAGCGCGCGGGCGATGCGCACCGTGCCGCGCACCATCTCCGCCGCCTGCGCATCACAGTCCACCCGCCCGGCGAGGGATTTGTCAATCTTCAGGCTGTCAAAACGAAAGCGGCGTAAATAGCCGATGCTCGAATAACCGGTGCCAAAATCGTCCAGCGCCACGGCAATGCCCTGGGCCTTCAGATTCTCCACCACCGCCTGCGAACGTTCCGGATTTTCCAGCACATAACTCTCCGTCACCTCCACTTGCAGGCGCGACGGCGGAAAGCGGCAGGCAGCGACCGTCTCCATCACCCGGCGTTCAAAGGCCGGATCGCGAAATTGCGCCGGGGAGATGTTCACCGACAGCAGCAGATCGCTCACCGGCTGCAGGTCGCTGCAGGCACGTTGCAGAACGAACTGGCCGAGGGTGTCAATCAGGCCGCTGCTCTCGGCAATGGCGATAAATGCATCCGGCGCCAGCGCACCCTGCGGGCGACGCGGCCAGCGCAGCAGCGCTTCAACACCGGTCATCGTCAGGGTATCGGCATCGACTACCGGCTGATACCAGACCTCAAATTCATCCTGCTCCAGCCCCTGACGGATGCCATTCTCGATCATCAGCTGATGACGTCGCACGGCGTCCAGCGCATCGTCATACCAGGCCGTCTGCCCCTTGCCGCTCTTCTTGGCGTGGTACATGGCGATATCCGCCCGGCGAAACAGTTCGGTACTGGAGCATTCCGCCGGGGTTCCACTGGCAATGCCGATGCTGGCGCCGATATAAATTTTGCGTTTGCTCAGTGCCACCGGCGCTTTCAGCAGCTCCAGCGCCGCCCAGGCGAACGCAGCCGCCCGGTCGATCGCTTGTTCGCCGCTCACCGCCATGGCGAATTCATCCCCGCCCATTCTTGCCAGCATGGCCTCCGCCGGCACCCGTTTTTGCAGCGCGCTGGCGATATGGCGGATCAGGGCGTCGCCCACATCGTGGCCATAGTTATCATTCACATCCTTAAATCCGTCCAGATCGATAAACACCACGCACTGCATGTCGTGCTTACTCGTGTCGCACACCTGGCTTAACCGCAGCAGCAGCGCTCGTCGGTTGGGCAGCCGGCTGAGCCAGTCAATCAGGGCGATCTCCCGCGCCTGACGTTCGCCGCGGGCCAGCTTATACATGCCGAGGCTGCTGAACAGAATAAACAGCAGGATCAGGCTGGCGGCCACCCCGGCGATCAGCCGCATACTGCCTGATGAGGCCAGGGCCGCTTCGGCGCCGGGCAGACGCGGCTGCCACGCCAGATAGCCCAGCACCTCGCCTCCCTGCGTGCGCAGCGGAATACGGTGTTCGCCGGGGCCGTCGCTGAGATGGAGATGACTTATCTGGAAGGTGTCGCCTAAACGCTGCAGCAGCTGAGGACTGATGTGCCGGGTAATGACCAGATAGCGCCGGGTATCGTCAGCCACCTGCAGCCGGCCGGTCGTTGGCCGGATCAGGCCGATGCCGACGAAAGCGATCCCTGCCTCGGTGCGCGTGATGCCGGCGAAGGCGTTTTTGCCCTCGCGCAGAGCCTTTGCATGATAACGGATCAGGCTGGTCAGCCCGGCGCCGAGAAATGAAAGGTCTGTCCGGGGCATCACCTGACTCTGAAAGGCGCCCCACAGAATGTGATAATGTTCATCAAGGACAAAGGTGCCGTCGTACAGGTTATTGATTTTGAAGCCCGATCCCCAGGTGTCGTACAGCCATTTTTGATCCAGTCTGGGGGCGTAAGTCTGGGTCACCGCATCGTCCCAGATAGCATTGTCCAGCACCAGGGACAGCACCCGGTTGACCGATGTCTGCACCGCCCCTTCCACCGACAGGACCGAACGCTGCTGGTCAATTTCATTGGATTTGCTGGCAATGAGGTGTTGCGACAGGTAAAGCAGGGAGATCACCGACGCGGTGAGGCCGAGCCCGGCGAGAAAAATCATTATTGACAACGTCCTGGCGGAAGGAATTTTCCGCCAGCCGAAAGCTGTGAACATGCGCAGTCCTCATCGTCACCGGGCACAATAACTGCGGGGCCGGTCTTGAGGTAAGCATACTACAGCGGACCCGTTTTGCCGCCTGGCTTTGCAGGCGGCGCGACGTCAGGCGAGTTTAATTAACACCATGCCGGCAACCAACAGGATGACTCCCGCCCAGCCTTTGTTATTCAGGCGCTGGCCAAACAGCACCCAGCCAGCGGCAATGGTCGCCGCGATACCGAAGCCGCCCCACAGCGCATAGGCAACCGACAGATCGATGCCTTTTACCGCCTGCGAGAGGGCGCTGAATGCACCCAGCACCGCCGCCAGCGACAGGATGCCATAGACCTTGCGGCGGAAACCGTCGGAAAACTTCAAAAAGACGTTGGCAATAATCTCCAGAACAATGGCGATAGCCAACCAGGCGGCGTGGATCCACTCAAACTGCTGCATGAGCCACCTCCTGCTTCGACGACGCTTTTTTCTGGGTGCCGGACTTAATCAGGACGATCCCCACCACCAGTGTGGTCAGACCGGCTATTTTCAGCAGCGACAAGCTTTCATCAAATAACAGAACGCTGAACAGGGTGATCAGCAAAATGCCAATCCCTTCCCATAACGCGTAAGCCACGCCGAGGGCAATTTTTTTAACTGCAAAGGCGAGAAAAATATATGACAGAGCTATCATAGCTAGCATTAAAATATAGCCGGTATGCCCACCGCTGATGCTTGCCCATTTCATCGACAACGTGCCGGTAATTTCAGCAACAATAGCTAAAGCTAATAAAATCCAATAAAACATGATCCCTTCTCCTGCTTGAGAATATAATCCATTACCGTTTACGCGACGCGTAAACCGGAAAATTTCTGACGTAGATTTCGCTGTGCGCTTGGCGCCAGCTCAGGCAGAAAGAAGGTGACTATAGCGCCGAATGCCAGTGCTGTTCGCCGGCAAAACGGGAAAAAGTGAGGGATACTGCGGGGTGATTTAAAATATACATCCTGAACTGATTGTCCATAAAATTACAATTATCCGCGGTGTTGCTTCTCGTCCGGTGCGGATGGAAATTGTCCTCAGTAGTTAAACACAGGTAGATTTGTAGCATAGTGCTACATTTAATTCAAAGACTTTGCAATTCTTTACGCCGCGGTTTTGCAGCAATGCGTTTTTTCTGAAAAAAAACGTCATTATGCTAATGTAACGCAACCTGTTAACAGGCAAGGAAGATTGAGGACGGGATCCTATGGCTAAACCTATTATTACACTTAACGGACTAAAGATGGTCATCATGCTGGGCATGCTGGTGATCATCCTGACCGGCATTCGCTTTGCGGCAGACATTATTGTCCCGTTTATTCTCGCGCTTTTTCTGGCGGTGATCCTTAATCCGCTGGTGCAGCTGCTGGTCCGCTGCCGGGTACCGCGCGTGCTGGCGATCTCACTGCTGATAGGCCTTATCGTGATGTTAGCCGTTGTGCTGCTGGCCTCGCTGGGGACCTCGCTAAACGAGCTGGCGCGCACCCTGCCGCAGTACCGCAACTATCTCTACGAACCGATGCAAACCATCGCCCCCTGGCTGCAGCGCCTGGGTTTTACCGTCTCGGTGGTGGAGCTTAACAAATACATCGACCCCAACGCCGTGATGACCCTGGTCACCAGTCTGCTCACTCAGCTGTCGAACGCCATGTCCTCGATTTTTCTGCTGCTGCTGACGGTGGTGTTTATGCTGCTGGAGGTGCCGCAGCTCCCCGCAAAACTCCAGCAGCTGATGTCCCGCCCGGTAGAAGGCATGGGGGCTATCCAGCGCGCTATCGACAGCGTGTCGCATTATCTGGTGCTGAAGACCGCGATTAGCCTGGTCACCGGGCTGGTGGTCTGGGGAATGCTGGTTCTGCTGGACGTGCGCTTCGCCTTTATGTGGGGGCTACTGGCCTTCGCGCTGAACTATATTCCCAATATCGGTTCCGTACTGGCGGCCATCCCGCCGATCCTGCAGGTGCTGGTGTTCGGCGGCCTGTACGAGGCGCTGGTGGTGCTGGCCGGCTATCTGATCGTTAACCTGGTGTTCGGCAATATTCTCGAACCGCGGATCATGGGGCGCGGCCTGGGGCTCTCCACCCTGGTGGTGTTCCTGTCATTGATCTTCTGGGGCTGGCTGCTGGGGCCGGTCGGTATGCTCCTGTCGGTGCCGTTAACGATTATCGTCAAAATTGCCCTTGAGCAGACCAGCGGCGGGCAGAGCATCGCCTTCTTACTAAGTGATGTGAGCAAACAGTAAACCTTTCCCGGGCCGGTGGCTGACCGGCCCTCCTCTCCTTGTCAGCTGCAGTAGACCACTACGCCTTTTGTATTATTGATCCTCATCACAAAGTGCCACTCACCATTGTTACTCTCAGGCTAACGATTGGCCGCCGTGCTTAATTGATGCTCCGCGCCCCGCGTCGCACACTACCCTCCACCAGGACAAACAAAACGATTTGTCGAATCAGGAGGTTAATAATGAATGCCGAACAAACGACGGGGCGGGTCTGGAACCGTCGCCGGACGGAAAAGCAACGGCGGCTGGCCGAGGCCAACATCCCGGGCAAAGTCATCCCCACTGACCAGCTGGTCAGCGTACTGGAAAACCTGCTCGCCCCCGGCGACCGGGTGGTGCTGGAAGGCAACAACCAGAAGCAAGCCGATTTTCTCTCCCGCATGCTGGCGGAAGTCAATCCGCAGAAAATCCACGATCTGCATATGATCATGCCCAGCGTCGGGCGCAGCGAGCACCTTGACCTGTTTGAAAAAGGCATCGCCCGTAAGCTCGATTTCTCCTTCTCCGGTACCCAAAGCCTGCGCATTTCGCAGCTGCTGGAAGATGGGCTGCTGGAAATCGGCGCCATTCATACCTATATCGAACTCTACTCCCGCCTGTACGTCGATCTGTCGCCTAACGTCGCGCTGATCGCCGGCTACAAAGCCGACCGCAAAGGTAACCTCTATACCGGGCCGAGTACCGAAGATACCCCGGCGCTGGTGGAGGCCGCCGCCTTCCACGACGGCATTGTTATCGCTCAGGTCAACGAACTGGTGGACGACGAGTGCGATCTGCCCCGCGTCGATATTCCCGGCTCGTGGATTGATTACGTGGTGGTCGCCGACAAGCCGTTCTTTATTGAACCACTGTTCACCCGCGACCCGCGCCTGATTAAGCAAGAACACATTCTGATGGCGATGATGGCGATCAAGGGCATCTACGCAGAGCATCAGGTGCAGTCCCTCAACCACGGGATCGGCTTCAACACCGCCGCTATCGAACTGCTGCTACCGACCTACGGCGAACAGCTCGGCCTGAAAGGCAAAATCTGTAAACACTGGACCCTGAACCCGCATCCGACCCTGATCCCGGCGATCGAGAGCGGCTGGGTGGAGAGCGTGCACTGCTTCGGCGGCGAGCTGGGGATGGAAGAGTACATCCGCGCCCGCCCGGATATCTTCTTTACCGGCCCGGACGGCTCCATGCGTTCCAACCGCGCCTTCTGCCAGCTGGCGGGTCAGTACGCGGTGGATATGTTTATCGGTTCGACCCTGCAGGTGGATGGACTGGCTAACTCCTCGACCGTCACACGCGGCCGCCTTTCCGGCTTCGGCGGCGCGCCGAACATGGGCCACGATCCGCACGGCCGCCGCCACGCTACCCCTGCCTGGCTCAATATGATCACCGAGCCGGACCCAATGCAGCGCGGTAAAAAACTGGTGGTGCAGATGGTCGAAACCTTCCAGGCCGGCGTGAAACCGACCTTCGTTGAGACCCTCGACGCGGTCGACGTCGCTAAAACCTCCGGCATGCCGCTGGCGCCGGTGATGATTTACGGCGATGACGTCACCCACGTGCTGACCGAAGAGGGTATCGCCTATCTGTATCGTGCGGAAAGCCTGGAAGAGCGCCGGGCGATGGTCGCCGCAGTGGCCGGGATCACCGACATTGGCCTCGGGGTGGACGCAAAACGCGTGGCTGCCCTGCGTCAGAGCGGCAAAGTGGTCTACCCGGAAGATCTGGGTATTCGCCGCAGCGAGGCAACCCGTTCACTGCTGGCCGCCGGCAGCGTCGCCGACCTGGTGGAATGGTCCGACGGACTGTACAACCCACCGGCAAAATTCCGGAGCTGGTAATGAAAATTCTCTCTCCCCTGCACGCCGAAAGTCTTGTCAGCTGGCTGGCGGACACCGCCAGCGCCTGCCTGATTGACGAAGCCCGTCTGAGCCCGAAACCGGGTCTGGTCGACAGCCGCGGCAGTGGCGCGCATCAGGACCTCACGCTGGCGCTGATGGAACGCTCCGCCCGCAGCCTGCAGCCGACCTTCCACGCGCTGGCCCAGCAAAGCTGGCGCCGCCCGGCGGATATCGCGCTGCGCGAAACCGTCGGCCGCCTCGGTCGCGAAGGCGAAGCGCAGATGATGCAGGCCACCGGCGGGGTCAATACCCACCGCGGCGCCATCTGGGCGCTGGGGCTGCTGGTCAGCGCGGTGGCGATGTTGGGTGGAGAGGGTCAATCACAGACGATCGCCGACACCGCCGCCGCCCTCGCCCGCCTGCCCGACAGCCTGGCGCCGAAAAGCTTCAGTAAAGGGCTGCGCGCCAGCCGCCGCTGGCAGGTGCCTGGCGCGCGCGAAGAGGCGCAGCGCGGTTTCCCGCATATCACCGCCCTGGCGCTGCCGCAGTTACAGCAAAGCCGCGCCCGGGGCGCCAGCGAGCCGCAGGCGCGACTTGACGCGCTGATGGCCATCATGACCTCGCTGAGCGATACCTGCGTGCTGTCGCGCGCCGGCATGAGCGGCCTGCAGACCATGCAGCAGGGCGCCCGCGAGGTGCTGGCGGCCGGCGGTTGCGCCAGCGTCGCCGGACGCGCCGCCCTGGCGCGGCTTGACGCGCAGATGCTGGCGCACAACGCCTCGCCGGGCGGCGCCGCCGATCTCCTTGCCGCCACCCTGTTTCTCGACCGGGTTGCCGGCTAACGCATTCAGAGGATGTTATGGAACAGATTACATTGTCATTTCCTGCCAGCCGCGCCCTCAGCGGCAGAGCGTTGGCAGGGGTTGTAGGTTCAGGCGATATGGAGGTGCTCTATACCGCCGCCGGGAGCGATACGCTCCGCGTGCAAATTACCACCTCGGTGGATAACAGCCAGGCGCGCTGGCAGGCGCTGTTCGACAGGCTGAACCTGATCAACGGCCTGCCCGCCGGGCAGTTGATTATCCACGACTTCGGCGCCACGCCGGGCGTCGCCCGTATTCGTATTGAACAAGTCTTTGAGGAGGCCGCTCATGCGTAACGATCGCAGCTTTATCGAACTGCGCGCTCGCGAACGCGCCCACGCCCTGCTGGACGACGGCAGCTACCGCGAACTGCTGGATCCGTTTGACGGCATTATGTCGCCGTGGCTCGGCGCGCAGGGCATCGTCCCGCAGTCCGACGACGGTATGGTGGTCGCCAAAGGCACGATCAACGGCCAGCCGGCGGTGGTGATTGCCATCGAAGGCACCTTCCAGGGCGGCAGTATGGGCGAAGTATCCGGCGCCAAAATGGCCGCCGCGCTTGAGCTGGCGGCGGAGGATAACCGCAACGGTATCCCGACGCAGGCGGTGCTGTGCCTGGAAACCGGCGGCGTCCGGCTACAGGAGGCCAACCTCGGTCTGGCCGCCATCGCCGATATTCACGCGGCGATTGTCGATCTGCGCCGCTACACCCCGGTAGTCGGCATCATCGCTGGCACCGTCGGCTGCTTCGGCGGCATGTCCATCGCCGCGGCGCTGTGCAGCTACCTTATCGTCACCCGTGAAGCCCGCCTCGGTCTCAACGGCCCACAGGTTATCGAGCAGGAAGCCGGCATTGAAGAGTACGACTCACGCAACCGGCCGTTTATCTGGAGCATGACCGGCGGCGAAATTCGCGCCGCCAGCGGCCTGGTCGACGCGCTGGTTAACGATGGCGTCAACGCGGTCAAAACCGCGATGAACGAGGCGATCGCCAAAGGCGTACCGGCGCAGCACCGCAGCGACAATTATGACGATTACCTGCGCCGTTTAAGCCAGTTCGACACCCGCCAGCAGGCGGATACCGCGCAGATTAAACAGCTTTTTGCCCGGGAGGAGAAATAATGAGCCAGTTCCCAAACCGCGCCGCGCTGTGGCTGAACAAACTGGCGCCCGACGCGCCGCTGATGAGTGGTCTGTGCCCTTCGGTGCAGGTCGCAGATGGCCAGATTGATGGCGAAAAGGTGCGTTTTATCGCCGTGGTACCTGACGCTAACAACCACTACCCGCGCGCCGCCGGCGGCGAAGTCGGCCTGCTGGAAGGCTGGACGCTGGCGAAAGTGGTCAACGAAACCATCGCCGCTGACGCCGACCAGCCTGGTAAACGGCCGATCGTCGCCGTGATCGATGTGCCGAGCCAGGCCTATGGCCGTCGCGAAGAAGCCTTTGGTATTCACCAGGCGCTGGCCGGAGCGGCAGGCGCCTACGCCAAAGCCCGTCTGGCCGGCCACCCGGTGATTGGCCTGATCGTCGGCAAAGCGATGTCCGGGGCGTTTCTGGCCCACGGCTACCAGGCCAATCGCCTGATCGCCTTTAACGACAGCGGCGTACTGGTCCATGCGATGGGTAAAGAATCGGCCGCGCGCATTACCCTGCGCAGCGTGGAGGCGCTGGAGAAACTGGCGGCAACCATCCCGCCGATGGCCTATGACGTCAACAACTACGCCACGCTCGGCCTTCTCTCTGCTCTGCTTGACATCAGCAATCCGGACGCGCCTGACGACCACGATCTGGCGCTGGTCAGCCACACCCTGCGCGACGCCATCGCTGACGCGCGCCAGGATCCCTCGCTGAAGTGCCGCCTGGGTGCGGAAAACCGCCGCAGTTCGCAGCAGGTCCGCGACCTTATGCGCGCCAGCTGGTAAGACGTTCGTTCGTACGTAAGTAGTAGAAGAAAACCTGCCGGAAGCCGTCCCCCGGAGCGCGTAATAACCGCGCCGGGCAGGGACGGCTTTTAGAAAAAATAACAATCGCGCCAGTACTCTATTTTATTTACAGGTGATTTATGACTTATGTGATTATTCATGCTCTTGCCCCGATTTTCGTCATTATGCTGCTGGGCTTCTGGGCCGGTAAGGCCGGTATGGTAGATAACAAAAACGTCTCGCTGCTTAATATTTTTGTAATGGATTTTGCCTTACCCGCCACGCTGTTTAGCGCGACGGTACAAACGCCGTGGGCCGGTATCGTCGCCCAGTCGCCGCTGGTGCTGGTGCTGACCGGCGCGATGTGGATCACCTACGCCGGGATCTACTTCCTCGCCACCAGCGTGTTCAAACGCACCCCGCAGGATGCCGCGGTGCTGACCCTCACCGTCGCGCTGCCGAACTACGCCGCGCTGGGCCTGCCGATCCTTGGCAGCGTGCTCGGCGAAGGCGCATCGACCTCGCTGTCGGTGGCGGTCTCTATCGCCTGCGGTTCGGTCCTGATGACCCCCTTCTGCCTGCTGATTCTGGAACGTGAAAAAGCCCGCGCCGCGGGGGAAAACACCGGTTCTACGCTGGCGATGCTGCCGGTGCTGATGTGGCGTTCGGTGAAAAAGCCGATCGTCTGGGGCCCGCTGCTCGGGGTGGTGCTTTCCGCTATCGGCATTAACATGCCGGACCTGCTGCTGGCCTCCATCAAACCGCTGGGCCTGGCCGCTACCGCAGCAGCGCTGTTCCTCACCGGGGTGATCCTCTCGGCGCGTAAACTGCAGATCAATGCGCTGATCGCCACCTCCACCCTCGTAAAACTGCTGGTACAGCCGTTTATCGCCTGGGGTCTGGTGATGCTGCTGGGTCTGCATGGCTCCATCGCGATTACCGCGATCCTGATGATTGCCCTGGCCGCCGGCTTCTTCGGCGTGGTGTTCGGCAACCGCTTCGGCGTGCAGTCCCCGGATGCTGAAGCCGTGCTGTTGTTAAGCTCGGTTCTGTGTATCCTGTCGTTACCGCTGTTTATCTCTTTGACTTCAGGACTGTAAACCATGTCATCAACGCCGCGTCCCCACGATTTAGTTTGGTTAAACCACGCCAGCGCCCTGGAAGATATTGCCGAGCCGTGGGTGGTTCAGCAGTGGCGAGCCGCGCTGCCGGTGGTGGTGAGGCGCGACGTTGACGGCCAGGCCCGTATCCCGGTTGGGGTGCGGGGCATGAAGCGCGAGCAGCGCGCCGCCGGCTGGGTACAGGCGCAGAATATCGTGCGCAGCGTCACCCCGGAGATGCTGGTGGAGCGCGAGCGCCTGCTGGGCTCCCCTTTTGTTTCGCAGCCGCCGGTGCAGGCGGCTATCGCCCTGACGCTGGACGACTGGCCCTGGCGCTGGGGCGTCACCGGCAGCACTGGCTACGCGCTGGCGACCGAAATCCCGGTACTCCATGCGGCAAGCGATCTGGATCTGCTGATCCGCGCGCCGCAGCCGCTGGCCCGCGAGGCGCTGCTGGAATGGCAGTCCCGGGTGGCCAAGCTCCCGTGCCGCGCCGATACCCAGGTCGAAACGCCGTACGGCGCCTTCGCCCTCAATGAGTGGCTACGCGATGGGCGGGCGCTACTGAAAACGTCACACGGTGCGCGCTTAACCACTGCGCCGTGGCGCAGGGAGGAATGATGAAGATTTTGTTTACTTTTCCCGGACAGGGCGCCCAGCGTCCCAACATGCTGGCGGCTATCCCCGACCGCGAAGCGATCCTCAGCCAGGCGCGCGCCGTGCTGGGGGATGAAGTCGAGACCCTCGATAGCGCTGATGCGCTAAAACACACCCGTGCGGCCCAGCTCTGTCTGCTGATCGTCGGGGTAGCCTGGGCGCGCGAGCTACAGCGCCAGGGCGTTAATCCGCAGATGGTCAGCGGCCTCTCCATCGGCGCCTTTCCCGCAGCGGTCATTGCCGGCGCGCTCGATTTCGCCAGCGCGCTGCGGCTGGTAGCCCTGCGCGGCGATCTCATGGAACAGGCCTATCCTGAAGGTTACGGGCTGACGGCGATTATGGGCCTGACCCGCCCGCGGGTTGAGGCGCTGATGCAGGGCCACGAGGTCTATCTCGCCAACCTCAACGCCGAAACGCAGATTGTAATCGCCGGACGCGATGAAGCCATGGCCGAAGTGGCACAGCTGGCGCTGCAGGCGGGCGCCAGCAAGGCGCAGCGGCTGGCGGTCAGCGTGCCATCGCACTGTGCGCTGCTGGATAAACCCGCCGCAGCGCTGGCAAAAGCCTTTGCCAACCTGACCTTAACGCGCCCGCAGTGCGCCTATTTAAGCGGCTCGACAGCGCGCGTGCTGTGGGATCCGCAGCGGATCGCCGACGATCTGGCGATGAACATGGCGCGCACCGTCCACTGGCAGGAGGCGATGATCGCCGCCGATGAACGCGACGCGAGACTGGCAATCGAGATGCCGCCCGGCGGCGTGCTCACCTGCCTGACCCGCCAGGCGGGCTGGCGCGGGGAGACCCTTTCGCTGGAACGCAGCGGCGTGGACGTTGCCCGCCATCTGGCGCAGCGGCTTAACGAATAAGGCTCCGGGCGTACATCCTTCCTTCCGCCGCCAGCGCCAGCAGGTCGGCATCGCGCTCGCGATGGTGTGAATAGACAATCGAGATCAGCTGGCGCATCTGGTACGGTTCCGCCAGCTTTAACAGCTGTACATCTTTTTCATAGACTTTCTTCATTCGCCCCGGCAGCAGCGCAAACCCGACGCCCGCCTGCACCAGGCTAATCATCGAAAAGATGTCATTCACCCGGGTGACGATCTCCGGCTCGAAACCAGCGATATGGAATGCTTCCCGAAATCCGGCATAGGTGGCGAACCCCTCCGCCAGCGACACAAACTTGCGATCGGCGTAATCGCGCAGGTCGGCGAGTTGTGAGGCATCCAGCTGCTCCGTCGCCGGGGCGGCGAGAAAAATATCGTCCTCAAACAGCGGCACCACGTCGAAAGCGGTATTGTTGAATTCCCCTTCATTGGTGGCGATCAGGATAGCGTCGAGAGCGTCGTCTTCCAGCATATCCAGCAGCATCTGGTTAGAGCCCATGGTCAGATCCAGCTCCAGCTCAGGGCGCCGCAGCTTCATGCCCATGATAATGCGCGGGACGGTTTCCAGGGTCAGGGAATAAAGAGTGCCGATGCGCAGCCGCCCCTGGCCGACGCCGGCGACTTTGCGCGTCGCCTCAAGCCCCCGGCTCATCAGACTCATCACATCCTGACAATATTCCAGCAGCGTCCATGCCGCCTGCAGCGGCAGTAAATTGCGCCCTTTGTGAACAAACAGCGGGCAGCCCACCCCCTCTTCCAGCGTATGCAGCGCGCGGTGGACGCTGACGCTGCTGAGCTTCATCGCTTCGGCGGTTCTGGCGATATTGCCTTTCGCCATAAACATCATAAAGACCGACAACTTGCGGAAGGTGATCTCCTGGTTGATATCGTCTTGCATAGCCCTTCCACACTCCTGATTTGCTTTTCTTTTTCAATTCAAATCAGTATATCGTTTATGACGGCAAAGTTGCAGGCAGAGCGCGGCGCAGGCGGGGAATGGACGCAAAAAAGGGAAGACCGTGGTCTTCCCTTTTGTTCACTTTCAAGTTTGCTTTTACAGCGCCATATCATGCTGCGGCGAGGCGTCGCGCTGAGGCTCAACCGGCTTCGCGGTCGCGGTGGGCGCAGCCGCTGGCATCTGGATCACCGGCGGTTTCGTCAGCTGCAGGGTCGCGGCGGTATCATCCCAAACCTGCTGGGTCAGCGCCACGTTGCCGTTCAGCTTCTGGCCGTAGCTCGGCACGATCTGGTGGATACGGGTCTGCCACTCCGGCGAGTTAAACTGCGTCGGGAACATCTGCTTGAGCACATTGAGGGTGATCGGCGCAGCGGTGGAAGCCCCCGGCGACGCGCCAAGCAGCGCGGAAATGGTTTTCTGCTGATCGACCACCACTTCGGTGCCCAGTTTCAACACGCCGCCCTTCTCTGCGTCTTTCTTAATGATCTGCACGCGCTGGCCGGCCTGGATCAGCTTCCAGTCCTCTTTACGCGCGTCAGGGTAGTACTCTTTCAGCGCGGCGAAGCGGTCATCATCGCTGAGCATCACCTGGCTGACGAGATATTTCACCAGATCAAAGTTGTCGAGACCGACGTGGGTCATCGGCAGCACGTTGTCAGTGGTAGTGGTGCTCAACAGGTCGAAGAAGGAACCGTTTTTCAGGAACTTGGTCGAGAAGGTGGCGAAAGGCCCAAACAGCACCACGCGCTTGCCATCGAGGTAGCGGGCGTCAAGGTGCGGTACCGACATCGGTGGTGCGCCGACCGAAGCCTGGCCATACACTTTCTCGAGGTGCTGCGCGGTGACCGCCGGGTTCTCGGTCATCAGGAACGAACCACCCACCGGGAAGCCAGCATAGTTGTCCGCTTCCGGAATACCGGTTTTTTGCAGCAGCTTCAGCGCACCGCCGCCGGCGCCAATAAAGACGTATTTCGCATCGATGGTCTGCGCCTCGCCGCTCTGCACGTTCTTAATGGTCACGTGCCAGGAGTTATCGGCATTGCGTTTGAAATCGGTGACCTCAGAGGAGGTTTGCAGGGTGAAATGGCTGTTTTTCTTCAGGCTGCCGATCAGCTGCCGGGTGATTTCGCCATAGTTAACGTCGGTACCCACCGGCGTCCAGGTGGCAGCCACTTTCTGCTGCGGATCGCGGCCTTCCATCACCAGCGGCGCCCACTGTTTAATTTGCGCGTGGTCGGTGGAGAATTTCATCCCCTGGAATAAGGTGGTCTGCTGCAGCGCGGTATAACGCTTCTGCAGATAGTCGACATTATCGCCCCAGACGAAACTCATATGCGGCGTGGAATTAATAAAGGAGTGCGGGTCGTGCAAAATACCGCGCTTCACCTGTGCCGACCAGAACTGACGGGAAATCATGAACTGTTCGTTAATATCCAGCGCTTTGCTGACGTCAATCGATCCGTCCGCCCGCTCCGGCGTATAGTTCAGCTCCATATTCGCCGAGTGACCGGTACCGGCATTATTCCAGCCGTTGGAGGATTCCAGGGCCACGCCGTCCAGTTTCTCCACCATCGTCAGGTTCCAGTCCGGCTGCAGCGCCTGCAGCCAGGTGCCAAGCGAGGCGCTCATGATCCCGCCGCCAATCAGCAGGAAGTCGGTTTTTTTAGAGGTATCCGCTTCAGCATGCGTCGCCGCGCTGACGAACATCGCTAATGCGGTAAAGGAAATAATCGTTTTTTTCATTGCAGGCATAATAGAATTATCACGTAGCACACGGTAATAAGAGGCAGCATATTAACGCACTTTTACTTTATTTTAAAATATCATTTACACTCTCGCATTTTTAATCAAATAATTATTTAACTTAAAAAATCAGAGCGGCACTAAAAAATAAGCGTCGGCGTAAAATCTCACTGAAAATTCAGCGCAATTACCGGAATAAATAGAGGAGAGGAATTTCTTTAGTTAATAAAGTGCAGGCGCGCATACCGTTTGTGCGCGCCTGGCTAAAGGCTTAATGGGCGGGAGTGACAGCGCTGCGCTGGGCTTCGCGCAGGGCGAGACGCAGATGATCGTGATGTTTGGTCAGCAGCTCCCGCGCGTGCCAGGCGTCCAGCCCGCTGAGCAGCATCAGGATGGCGGTGCGGCACTGGTGGTGGCAGCTGGTCAGCGCGGCTTTCGCTTCGCTGCGCGTGCAGTCGGTGGCCGCCATGACAATCGCCACCTGCCGCTCCGCCCAGTGTGGACTGTCAGCCTGCAGATCCACTCGCAGGTTGCTGTACACCCGGCCGTCACGGATAGCGAGGCCCGTCGACACCATGTTAAGGATCTGCCGCTGGGCCAGCCGGGCCTTCGGATTGGTCAAGCCCGCCACCGCTTCCGGCCCGGTTTGCGGAGCAATAATAATATCCGCCAGCTGCGCCGCCTCGCTGGCCGCCTGCTGAGTCACCACCGCGATCGGAGCCCCCAGCGACCAGGCGTGGCGCATCGCCCCCCAGACCCATGGGGTCTTGCCGCTAACGGTAAGCGCCAGCAGCATATCGTGGCTGGAAAAGTCCAGCGACTGCAGCTCGAAGGCGCCTAGATCGTAATTATTCGCCGCGGTCTCCCGCTCGGCCATCGCCGGCGTCTGCCCACCTGCAATCAGCCCCACCAGCGCGTGTTTGCCTTCCGGAGAGTAGTCGCTGACCGCCTGGACAGCCGTGCGGCCTGATTCCCCGGCGCCGATAATAACCAGACGCCCTCCCCGGCTCATTGTCGCGGTGGCAATATCAATCAACCGGGCGATATCCGGCAAACAGGCGCCAACCGCCTCCGATATCTGCTTATCATCCTGATGCAGCATCGCCAGCATGTCGGCGGTGGCGAGGCGATCGATGTGGGTGGTATCCGGGTGACGACGTGCCTGCATTGACGCGGTTAGCGAACTGCTCATAACAACCTCCATTTACGACAGAAAAAGCGCATCTCGGCGAAATCAGCGGCCTGATGCATATCCTTATATTCATCAGGACTATTTAACCTCTGTCGCCACTATAAGGGGAATCTTCCGCGCTTTACCGCCGTCGGGGTCACAGTTTACCGTCCCGATCGCCCGTTCACGGGCAATTGCCGATTATCTGAACAATCCTGTCTCAGCTCTCATCTTCGCCGTCCGCCTGCATGGCCAGCCAGAAAGATTGTTGACAAAGGTTATAAAATTGTTTGCGCATTGGCTGCACCACCAGGCCGGCGCTATCGATAACCTGCCACTCGATCCAGCACTCCGGGCAGGAGGCGGCATCCTGTTGCGGAAGTTCGAGTTCGTAGCGGTGCTGGATCACCACCCCGCTGCGATGTCGCCAGCGCGCGATCTGCCACTCTGCTTCCGCTTCATGGTCCTGTTCACGATGCTGTGCCAGTCGTTCAACGTGCTGTTGCCGGAGAATATCCCGGACCAGAGATGCCAGTTCCATCATGTCTGCCTTAAGCCTGTGGCGAAAAGCGACAGTTTATCGTGGACGGGACGAGGCTACCGTAGCAAAAGCGGCCTTTTGCTTTGATTACACGGCTTTATGAATGCCACGCTATCAGCGATAATAATCGTTTACTGACTCTATCCGGGATCGTCATGAAGGCATCAGAGCACCCGCCTCGCGTTCGTCAACGCGCCTTACCGTTAAAGCTGAGCACCGCCGTCTCCTTGATGATCGGCAGCGTGATCGGCGCCGTGCTGCTGCTGGTCTATGCCCTGTGGTATATGCAGATCAGCAATGCCACTCGCGATGGTCTGAAAGAGACCGCGCTGGCGGTGGCGCGCACCATGGCCGATATGCCGCAGGTGAAGCGCGGACTGGAGGCGCCGCCGCAGCAGCAAATTATTCAGCCGCTGGCGCAGACCATCACCCGGCGCAACGACCTGCTGTACGCTATCGTCACCGATATGCAGGGTATTCGCTATTCGCATCCGGATAGCTCAATTATTGGCAAACCCTTCATCGGCCACGATATCCAGCCGACGCTGCAGGGAAAAGAGAACGTGGCCATTAACCACGGCGTGCTGGCCCCGGCGCTGCGGGTGTTTACCCCGGTGTTCAACGATCAGCATCAGCAGATTGGCGTGGTGGTGGTCGGCATTTCGCTGAGTAAAGTGGACGAGCAGATCGCCAACAGCCGCTGGGACGTGCTGCTGACCATCCTGTTCAGCGCGCTGGTTTGCGCCCTCGGCACCTGGAGCCTGGTGCGCGGCCTGAAGCGCGTCCTGCTGGGGCTGGAGCCGCACGAAATCTCCACTCAGTTTCAGCAGCGTCAGGCCATGCTTCACGCCCTTAAGGAGGGGGTGGTGGCCGTCGATGCCCATGGTGAGGTTAACCTGATCAACCCGGCGGCGCGCGAGATCCTCTTTTCCGGGCCGGACAAGACGCTCGCTCATACCCCGCTGCTCGCTGACCTGCAGACGGTTTTGCACAGCGGCGAGCCGATGTACGACCGCGAGCTGGGATGCAATGGCCTGTTGCTAATCAGCAACACGGTGCCTATCCGCAGCCAGGAGGCCGTGGTCGGCGCCATCTGTACCTTCCGCGATAAGACCGAAGTCAGCCAGCTGCTGCAGCGGCTGGACGGTATGATGAGCTATGTCGATGCCCTGCGCACCACCTCCCATGAATTTATGAATAAACTGCACGTGATCCTCGGCCTGCTGAATATGAAAAGCTATGGCAAACTCGAGGAGTACGTGCTGCAGACCGCCCATCGCTACCAGGCGGACATCGGCGATATTCAGCACCGCATAAAATCCCCGGTGGTCGCCGGCTTTCTGATAAGTAAAATGCAGCGCGCCACCGAGTGCGGCTTTACCCTTAAGCTGGCGGAAGAGAGCCTGGTGCCGGATTGCCCGAATGAGAAGCAGGTCACCGTGCTGGTGACGGTGCTGGGCAACCTTATTGAGAACGCGCTGGATGCCATGAACGGTCAGGCGGAGGGCGAGATCGGCCTGCTGCTGCACTATCAGGACGGCTGGCTAAGCGGTGAAGTGAGCGACGACGGGCCGGGGATCCCGGAAAACAACATCGACGCTATCTTTAACAAAGGTTTCTCCACCAAAGGCGAGAATCGCGGCGTCGGGCTGTTTCTCGCCAACCAGCAATTACGCGAGCTGGGCGGCACCCTCGCCGTCGAGTCGGAACCCGGCGTATTTACTCAATTTTTTGTTCATCTCCCCTGGGATAGTAAAAGGAAACGTGCGTGATAAATGTGTTGATTGTTGACGATGATGCCATGGTGGCCGAACTGAATCGCCTGTACGTGGCAAGGGTTCCCGGCTTTCGTTGCAGCGGGAGCGCTTCGACGCTCAGTCAAGCCCAGGAGATGATTAACGATCCGCAGCAGGAGATCGATCTGGTGCTGCTGGATGTCTATATGCAGCAGGACAGCGGGCTCGATCTGCTGCCGACTATCCGTCAATCGGGGCGCGCCATTGACGTCATCATGATCACCTCAGCGGCGGATGCCGCCACGGTGCAGACCGCCATGCATTACGGGGTAGTCGATTACCTGATCAAACCCTTCCAGTTTCCCCGTTTTGAAGAGGCGCTCACTACCTGGCGGGAGAAGCGCAAGCTGATAACCGGCCAACCCTATTACGAGCAGGCCGACGTTGACCGCCTGCTGCACGGCGGCACGCCGGAGGCCAGCGACGCGCGCAAGCTGCCCAAGGGGCTGACCGCGCAAACCCTGCGCACGCTGTGCCAGTGGATTGACGCCCACCCGGACGTTGAATTCTCTACCGATGAGCTGGCGGCGGCGGTGAATATCTCCCGCGTATCCTGCCGTAAGTATCTGATCTGGCTGGCGCAGATCAATATTCTCTATACCACTATCCACTACGGCGCCACCGGGCGGCCGGTCTATCGCTACCGGCTGGTGGCCGAACAGTACAGTTTGCTTAAGCAGTACAGTCAATAACGCGGTAGCCGCTATCCAGCGCCGCAAAGCGCAATCGCTGCGGCGATGAAAGTATAATGTCGCGATTTTTGGTGACGAAAATCGCGTCGATATCCTGCCGTTGACGCAGCGCTGCACAGCCTTTCTCGACGCCGAGACCGAACAGCAGCGTGGTCCAGATATCGCCGTCTAAAGAATCAGTGGAAATCACCGTGACGCTGTCGAGTTCGTTATCCAGCGGGTAACCGCTGCGCGGGTCGAGAATATGGTGCCAGCGCCTGCCATCCTGCTCGAAATAACGTTCGTAGGTGCCCGAGGTGACCACCGACTGTCCGTTAACCGTCAGAGAGCCGATCAGCGCCTGCGCATCGGCAAACGGTTTTTTCAGGCCAATGGCCCATTCGCCAAGGGTATGCACGTTGCCGCCGAGGTTGATCAGCGCCTTTTCCACCTGCTGCTGACGGAGATAATCACGCACCCGGTCAGCGATATAGCCTTTGGCGATCGCCCCAAGATCCAGCTCCATCCCCGGCTGCTGAAGAAACACGCTGCCGGTTGCCTCATCCAGGATCACCTCTTGCGGGCGGGTCAGCGCCAGCCGGGCCCTGATTTCGCCGGCGTCAGGCACACGGTGTCCCTGAAAGCCAATTCGCCACAGCTTCACCAGCGGCCCAATCGCGAGGTTAAAGGCGCTGTCGCGCACCATGCTGGCGGCTTTGGCGCACTGAATGAGCTGAAAGACCGGGCGGCTGACCGTCACCGGGTGACGTCCGGCGGCGTGATTGATATCCATTACCTGCGACTCGGCGCGGTTAACGGTAAGCAGATCTTCGTAGCGTTTGATTAACTGAAATACGCGGGAGGCCAGCGCCTCATTATGGGAGCAGAGTTTGAGCAGGATGGGAGAACCCATCAGAACGGCGGAGTAGCTATAGACGCGGTTATCAGACATCGGGCTCTCCTTAGAAGGGATAAGCCGGGCGGCGAGAGCGCCAGCCCGGCATCAGCAATTACGTCTTATCCTCTGGCGCGTTTCGCCGCCTGGCGACCCGCGAGGGTGCCGAAAATGATGATATCCGCCACCGCGTTACCACCGATACGGTTGCCGCCGTGGATCCCGCCGACCACCTCACCGGCGGCGTAGGCGCCGCGGATCGGCTGCCGGGCAACGTCCAGCACTTCGCCATCGGTGTTAATGGTCACGCCGCCCATGGTGTGGTGCACCCCCGGGGCGATACGGATGGCATGGAACGGACCTTCGTTAATCGGCGCGCGCAGCGCGGTGGTACGGCCAAACTGTTCATCATGCTGTTTTTCCACCGCCCCGTTGTAGCACTCGAGGGTGGCGAGAAAGGCATGGTAATCCATCCCCAGTTTATCCGCCAGTTCACGCGGCGAGCTGGCGCTGGTGACGAAGCCTTTGGCGATGTACTCATCGGCGGCTTTGTTTTTCGCCCGCACATGTTCGTCAAAGACGATGTACGCATAGTGTTCCGGTAGGGCGATAATCGCCGCGGAGACTTTATCGCGGGTCTCCATTTCGTTGAAGAAGCGGTTACCCTGCTGGTTGACGAGGATCGCCCCGCCGCCGCGAATCGACTCGGAAATCAGATAGGAGGTCTGCTGTTCAACGGTCGGGTGGATTTGAATTTCGCCCATATCCACGGTACCGGCGCCAATGCGCTCCAGCAGCGCGATACCGCTCCCGGTGGCCCCTTTGTGGTTGGTGGTGACGAAGCCTTCGAGGTCAGGACGATACTTCACCACCATCGCGCTGTTGGCGCTGAAGCCGCCGGTGGCCACCACAATGCTTTTAGTCTGGACTTCTACGATCTCGTTTTCGTCGTTGATCAGACGCACACCGCTGACTTCATCGCCGCTCATCAGGATCTCTTCCACCGAGGTATCCAGCAGGACGTCGATGCCGCGTTTGGTGATGTTGCGCACCAGGCCGCTAATCAGATAGCCGCCGACCGCTGACCCGTCGCGCGGACGGTGGGTGCGGTCAATGCTCATCCCGCCGGTGGTGGTGATATCGTTGAGCATAATGCCGCGGTCCGCCAGCCATTCAATGGCTTGCGGGGCATTCTCCACAAAGCGGCGCAGCAGCTGCGGATTGTTTTTATTGTGCCCGCCCCTCAGGGTTTCCTGATAGAACAGCTCTTTGCTGTCCTGAATGCCTTTCACGCGCTGGAAGCGGGTCTCCGCGGCGTTCATCCCGGCGGAAGCCTTGATGGTGTTCCCGCCAATGGTCGGCATTTTCTCGACGATCAGCACGCTGGCGCCTTCGTCGTGAGCCTGAATGGCGGCCGCCAGGCCGGCTCCGCCGCTGCCGACGACCACCACATCATAGCTTTTCGGCGCGGCGTCATTGCCGCCCTCTTCCGCCGCCAGCGCTTTGCTCGATTTCAGCATCGCTTTGGCGACCGCTTTTTTCACCGCCTCGCTCTGGCTGGTGGCCCCGGAAATGGCGTCGACGTGCGGGGTATTGGCGGTGAGAATACGTTCGCGGATCTCTTCGAAGCTGGTGGTGAACTCCACGGTCTGCACCGGGCTCGCCGCCAGTTCGATATCGGCGATATGGTCATTTTCGAGGCTGACGTTGATCACCAGTTCATTGGCGTCATCCTGAACGGTTTCAACAAACATCCCCGGCTTAAATTTAGCGTCGCCCATGCTCATGTCGCGGATCATCGCTTCCACCAGCGAGAAGCGCCACAGCGGTTCCGGAATGTGCAACGCTTCGCGCTGGGTGCTGTCGATAAACAGCTCCAGCTCTTCACCCGCGGCGATACGAGCCGCCCAGTCAGGATAGGCGATGCAGGCGCGGCCCACAGCGATCAGGTCATAGCCGTGATCGAGGCCCAGCTCGGCATCGGCAACGTTAACCACCCCGCCGACGCCCATCACCGGCACCTGAGCCAGAGTGTCAGAGCGCATGGCGCAGTATTTCTCGATCAGCGGCGTCGGGTCGCTGGTATCGACGATAGAGGGACGCAGGGTCGCGCCCACCGAGAAGTGCAGATAATCGACGCCGCGAGCGGCCAGTTTTTCCAGCAGATACATGGTGTCATCGAAGCGGATCCCCGGGACCTCCATCTCTTCTGGCGAGAAGCGGTAGCCGATGATAAAGGCATCGTCAGCGTACTGGCGGGCCATTTTATGGGTGATGTCGAGAACCGCCAGCGGGAAGCGGGCGCGATTGTCGCGGCTACCGCCCCATTCGTCGTCGCGCTGGTTGGAGTTTGGCGAATAGAACTGCTGAATAAGGTAGGTGTTGGCGCCGTGAATTTCGACCCCATCGAAGCCGGCAAGGATAGCGCGGCGGACGCCCTCGCCAAACTTGGCGATCATCCCCTCCACTTCTTCTCCGCTCAGCGCCCGCGGCATCGCGGCGCCCTCACGCGGGGCGGCGATGGCGCTCGGCGCCACGGGCTGACGTCCGCCAATCAGCTGCGGGTCGACCATGCGGCCGCCGTGATAGATCTGCAGAATCGCTTTCGAACCTTCCGCTTTAATTGCTTCAGCGATTTTCGCCAGGCCGGCGATTTTTTCATCGTTATCGATACCGATAGCGCCCGGGAAGGCCAGACCGTAGTCATCAATAAAGCAGCACTCAACAATAATGGTGCCGATACTGCCGGCGCGGGCGCGGTAGTACTCCACCAGCTCGCTGGTGACAGTCCCGTCGAAATAACCGGTGCAGGTGGTCATCGGCGCCATCAGCAAACGGTTTTTCAGCTCCGTACCATTTGGTAAAGTAAATGGCTGCAAAATACGTTCGTTACTGGTCATAAGTTACGCTCCAGATTTTGAAATATTAAAAATTCAGAATGGGGTGACGGAATCATTAATGGTTGTGGTTTTTTAATTCCTGTTGTCATGCTAATAATATAGCGACTTTTTTAGTTACTAAATCAATTACGTTAGTTATAAAACTATTTAACCCCAGCAATAACATCGCTACCCCTATTGTATTATTAAAATAATAAATGGCATTTACATAATACAAATAAAGGATAACATTTTAGATACTTTCGTTAACA
The DNA here is from genome assembly GCF_021869705.1 of Klebsiella sp. PCX. Lineage (NCBI taxonomy): Bacteria > Pseudomonadati > Pseudomonadota > Gammaproteobacteria > Enterobacterales > Enterobacteriaceae > Klebsiella > Klebsiella sp. PCX. The sequence continues at coordinate 2,383,911 of NZ_CP091527.1, read as the reverse complement.
TTCAAAACGACCAGCCATCAAAATTATTTGTCATTATTTCAAAGACATACACATGCATAGAGTAAAAAAAGCATTAGTTGTACATTTTTTATTTTAACATTTATCGATATTTTCGCCAAAATAACACCTCATCAGATAGGGTTATATCGAAAATAAAAAAATAGTAAGATCACCTGCTTTTCTTGATCTCGATCAATTGCAACGACCATTGAAAGCGCAATATATAAATAACCAACAAATTTAATTTAACGCCCATCAAACCGCGTTAAATAATCGCCACGACGATACTCAGAAACGCAAAATAAAAACTAAAGTAACTTTTGTAATTAAAGAAATCACTGAGCGCATCGCTGGCGGAAACGTTATTTTCAACAACTTGCAGATACTCATTATGAAAGAGAAAAAGACAACCATACCGCCTGCCGGTGCAGTCAATCCAACGACTGCGAATAAAAAACGTCTCCTGATGATGGCGCTGCCGATTATCGTTGCTGTGCTGTTACTCTTCGTCCCGGTCCCGGACGGCCTGCCGCCGTACGCCTGGCACTACTTCGCTATCTTCGTCGGGGTGATCGTCGGGTTGATTTTTGAACCACTGCCTGGCGCCGTTATCGGCATCACCGGCGTGGTGGTCATCGCCCTGTGCAGTCAGTGGCTGCTGTTCAGCCCGGAACAGATGGCCGCACCCGGCTTCAAAATGGCTGGCGCCTCCTTTAAGTGGGCGGTGAGCGGCTTCGGCAACTCCACCGTGTGGCTTATCTTCGGCGCCTTTATGTTCGCCGCCGGCTACGATAAAACCCAGTTCGGCCGCCGCCTGGCGCTGATTCTGGTGAAATATCTCGGCCGTCGCAGCCTGACGCTGGGCTACGCCATCACCTTCGCGGATCTGCTGCTGGCGCCGTTTACGCCGTCGAATACAGCGCGCAGCGGGGGCACCATTTACCCAATTATCGCCAACCTGCCGCCGCTGTACGGTTCAAAACCGAACGATCCGAGCGCGCGTAAAATCGGTTCCTATCTGATGTGGGTAGCGATCACCGCCGCCTGTATCACCAGTTCGATGTTCCTGTCGGCACTGGCGCCGAACCTGCTGGCGCTGGCGCTGGTAAAAAGCATCGTCGGTATCAACATCTCCTGGGGCACCTGGTTCATCGCCTTCCTGCCGCTTGGCGTACTGCTGATCCTGACCATGCCGCTGCTGGCCTACTGGTTCTACCCGCCGGAAGTGAAAGTCAATAACGAAGTGCCGCTGTGGGCCGCTCGTGAACTGGAAAAACTGGGCAAACTGTCGCGCAATGAGATCCTGCTGCTGGTGTTCGTCTGCTTCGCGCTGATGATGTGGATCTTCGCCGCCGACTGGATTGAACCGGCCCTGGCCGCCCTGCTGGTTATCGTGCTGATGCTGTGGACCGGCGTGCTCTCCTGGAGCGATATCACCAACAATAAAGCGGCGTGGAACACCTTTGTCTGGTTCGCCACCCTGGTGGCGCTGGCCGACGGCCTCTCCTCCACCGGCTTTATCGCCTGGCTGGGTAAAGAGGGCGGCGCGCTGATGAGCGGTATCTCCCCGGGGATGGCGACCATCGTCCTGCTGCTGGCGTTCTACCTGCTGCACTATCTGTTTGCCAGCACCACCGCGCACACTACCGCGCTGCTGCCGGCCATGCTGACCATCGCCGCCACCATTCCGGGAATGAATATGGAAGTGTTCGTTCTGCTGATGGTGACCTCGCTGGGCGTGATGGGGATCATCACCCCGTACGGTACCGGCCCGAGCCCGATCTACTACGGCAGCGGCTATCTGCCGACCAAAGATTACTGGCGCCTCGGCACCATCTTTGGTGCCATCTTCCTGGCCGCCCTGCTGCTGATTGGCTATCCGTGGATGTCCATGATGTTCTGATTCATAACCGCCGGGAGCACCCCGGCGGTTTTTATCTTTATGGAGTAAGTGATTATGTCGACTAAACCGTTTGTTTATCAGGATCCATTCCCGCTGGCGCACGACGATACCGAATACTATCTGCTCAGCAAAGAGCACGTCTCCGTCGCCGAGTTTGACGGCCAGGAAGTGCTGAAAGTGGAACCGCAGGCGCTGACCCTGCTGGCGCAACAGGCCTTCCACGATGCCGCCTTTATGCTGCGCGTCTCCCATCAGCAGCAGGTGGCCTCGATTCTGCTCGACCCGGAGGCCAGCGATAACGATAAGTATGTCGCCCTGCAGTTCCTGCGCAACTCGGAAATCGCCGCCAAAGGCGTCCTGCCCACCTGTCAGGACACCGGCACCGCCATCATCATGGGTAAAAAAGGCCAGCGCGTCTGGACCGGCGGCGGCGACGAAGCCGCCCTGGCGCAGGGCGTGTACAACACCTATACCGAAGATAACCTGCGCTACTCCCAGAACGCCCCGCTGGATATGTATAAAGAGGTCAACACCGGCACCAACCTGCCGGCGCAGATCGATCTCTACAGCGTAGACGGCGACGAATATAAATTCCTGTGCATGGCGAAAGGCGGCGGTTCCGCCAATAAAACCTATCTCTATCAGGAAACCAAAGCGCTGATCACCCCGACGAAGCTGAAAAACTATCTGGTCGAGAAGATGCGCACCCTCGGTACCGCCGCCTGCCCGCCGTACCACATCGCCTTTGTCATCGGCGGGACTTCGGCGGAAGCGACGCTGAAGACCGTCAAGCTGGCCTCCACCCGCTACTACGACGGCCTGCCGACCGAAGGCAACGAGCACGGTCAGGCGTTCCGCGATGTGCAGCTTGAACAGGAACTGCTGCAGGAAGCGCAGAACCTCGGCCTCGGCGCGCAGTTCGGCGGCAAATACTTCGCCCACGATATCCGGGTGATCCGCCTGCCGCGCCACGGCGCCTCCTGTCCGATCGGCATGGGCGTCTCCTGCTCCGCCGACCGCAACATCAAAGCCAAAATCAACCGCGACGGCATCTGGATTGAGAAGCTGGAGAGCAATCCGGGGAAATATATCCCTGAGCATCTGCGTCAGCAGGGCGAAGGCAAGGTGGTCAGCATTAACCTGAATCAGCCGATGAGCGAGATCCTGGCGCAGTTGTCCGCCCATCCGGTTTCCACCCGCCTGAGCCTCAACGGCACCATTATCGTCGCCCGCGATATCGCGCACGCTAAGCTGAAAGAGCTGCTCGACAACGGCGAGGAACTGCCGCAGTACGTAAAAGATCATCCGATCTACTACGCCGGCCCGGCCAAAACGCCTGCCGGTTACGCCTCCGGCTCCCTCGGCCCGACCACCGCTGGCCGCATGGACTCTTACGTCGATCTGCTGCAGTCCCACGGCGCGAGCATGGTGATGCTGGCGAAAGGCAACCGCAGCCAGCAGGTCACCGACGCCTGCCACCAACACGGCGGCTTCTACCTCGGCAGCATCGGCGGCCCGGCGGCGGTGCTGGCGCAACAGAGCATCAAGAGCCTCGAGTGCGTGGCCTACCCGGAACTGGGGATGGAGGCTATCTGGAAAATCGAAGTGGAAGATTTCCCGGCGTTTATTCTCGTCGACGATAAAGGCAACGATTTCTTCCAGCAGATCCAGAACAAGCAGTGCGCTGGCTGTAAACAGCACGGCTAACACCCCCTTCTGGCGCTAACAGCAGGCCGTCGCCGTTCAGGTGACGGCTTTTTTTATGCCCGCGCCGCGCCAGCTTGAATTCACTTCCTGCCAGGCTATGCTCAACTACAAGTCCTACCTTGCTTGCTGAAAAATAACAATAATTCTCTTTCTCAGGTGCTTCTATGAACAGGATAAGCGTGGTTATCCTCTGGGTACTGGCGCTGCTGGCGTTACAGCCGGCGCTGGCCGCAGAGCCGCGGCAGCAGCCAACCGCTCGCGAAAAGGCGCGCACGGTATATATTTTCCACCAGCCGGTAGTGATGTTGCAGGCGACCTTTGGCCAGACGACGCCAGAAGAGCGCGTGCTGCGCACCCGCAGCGCCCTGCGCGCATTTACCGAGGAGGATATTCGCCAGCCGCTGCGGATCGTGCCGGTTATTCGCTATGGTCAGCCGGGACGGCTGTTTCTGATGAACGGCAAACCGGTGCTGCTGTTGAGCCAGGCGGATCTCGACGAAGGTGATGATTTAACCCTCGACCAGGCGGCCCAGCGGGTGCTGGCGCGGATGGAAGCCCAGCGCACCGGCCTGCAGGAACAGTTCAATCAACGCTATCTGCTGATCTCCGCCGGTAAGGCCCTCGCCGGGGCGCTGCTGCTGGCGCTGTTTTACTACGGCGCCTTCCGCACCTGGCGGCGGGTACGGCGCTTTTTCCAGCTGCGGATCCTCGAAAAGCGCAGCGCTATTCCCCAGCACTGGCGGCGCTTTCTCGGCAATATCGAGGTCCGATTGTATGCCGCGCTGGCGATCTTCGTCGGTGTCCTGGCCTGTTACATCTGGCTGAGCTGGGTCTTCAGTCTGTTTCCCTGGACGCGCGTATGGAGTGAATCGCTGGGTGACTGGTCGCTGGGGGTGATCCGCGATATCTCGCTGTCGATTGTCGCTTCCCTGCCGGGGCTGATAATCGTGGTGCTTATTTTTCTCATTACCTGGCTCATCATTCGCCTGGTGAAAGTGGTTCTCGACCAGGTCGCCGCCGGCCGCATTCAGGTTCCCGGCATTCATCCGGAGACCGTGAGCGCTACCCGTCGGCTTATCTCGGTGGTCATCTGGTTGTTCGCCCTCTCCGCCGCCTACCCGTTTCTTCCCGGCGCCAACTCCCTTGCCTTCAAGGGCATCAGCGTGTTCTTCGGCCTGATGCTGACCCTCGGCTCGACCGGGGTGATGACCCATGCGATGAGCGGCCTGGTGCTAATCTACTCCCGGGCGCTGCGTAAAGGCGACTGGATCCGCCTCGCTGACAATGAGGGACAGGTCAGCGAGATTGGCGTGCTGGCGACCAAGATCCTCACCCGTGAGAATTACATCGTGACGGTACCGAACGCGGTGGTAGTGAGCGGCAAAATTGTCAATCTCAGCGCCGAGAGCAGCGACGGCGGGTTCAATCTCACTACCAGCGTCACCATCGGCTACGATACGCCCTGGCGCCAGGTTCATGCGCTACTGGAGCTGGCGGCGAGACGCACCCCCGGGGTCGATCAGCAAATTGCGCCGGTGGTGCGTAAGCTGGGGTTGCTCGACTGGTACACCTCGTATGAGCTGCAGGTGCGCTTATTACCCGCGACGAAGCTGCCAGATGGCCGTAACGCGTTACACAGCTGCATTATTGATGTGTTTAACGAATTCGGGGTGCAGATTATGTCGCCGAACTATGTGATGCAGCCCCGAGCCGCAGTGGTGGTGCCGCAGGAAGCCTGGTACGCCGCCCCGGCTGTCGCGCCGCAGGAGCCTGAGAAATAAGGGTTAACGTATCGGGAATGTCGCCGGGTGGCGGCTACGCCTTACCCGGCCTACAGGATCCTCTCACAGGCTTACACCTCGCAGGCCCGGCAAGCGCTGCGCCGCTGTGCAATCTATCGGCGCCGTACCCGCCATTATGCCGGGTGGCGGCTACGCCTTACCCGGCCTACGTACGTACGACCTGCCGTTAATTTATTCACCATTGTTGCTGAAACTGCCGATGCTGGCGGCCTCAAAATCGCTGAGACGTTCCCGGAAGGCCGGGGCAGCCCGCATGGATGCGGGCTGAGGGCCGTGTTTTGCAGGGACGCTGCCTCGGCCCGACCCGATGCCTGCAGGGATAAGTCGAAGGCACCACGCAGTGGCGATTTTGCTGGCCGGAGCCCGGGGGTACAGGGGGCGGCGGCGACTGGCCGCCCCCTGTGCGCTCCCTGCGCCATAAGAGACATAACGCAGAAGATCAACCGGGAGCGCAATCTGCCCGAAATTAACATAGACGTTGTAGCCCTGCCAAACGTTGTGGCCCTGCCAAACATAGTGCGAACAGGGACATTTCCGGTTGTGCCGTTATTTCGCCGGGTGGCGGCTACGCCTTACCCGGCCTACGGGGTCTACAGGCGATCTTCGCTTCCCAGGCCCGGCAAGCGCTGCGCCGCCGGGCAATCTATCGGCGTCATACCCGCCATTATGCCGGGTGGCGGCTACGCCTTACCCGGCCTACAACAACTGCCGGGCAATCCGACTCGGACGACGACTTAACCCCGCCCGGCGTCGATGTCGTCAAACACCTGCTGCGCCAGATGCATCGTGGCATTGGCCGCCGGCAGCCCGCAATACAGCGCAGAGTGCATGATCAGCTCTTTCAGCTCATCGCGGGTCACCCCGTTGTTAAACGACGCGCGTAGATGCATCTTCAGCTCCGCCTCGCGATTGAGAGCGATCAGCATGGCAATGGTGATCATGCTGCGGGTGTGGTGGTCGAGCCCCGGACGCGTCCAGGTCTCACCCCAGGCGTAGCGGGTGATAAAGTCCTGAAACTCGTCATTCAACGGCGTCAGATGCTGCAGGGTACGGTCGACGTGGGCGTCGCCCAACACTTTGCGCCGCACCGCCATTCCGTCCTGGTAGCGCTGTTTATCCTCCATGGCGTTCTCCCTGGAAAAAGCTCAGCAGCGCTGAAGTAAAGCTTTTCGCCGCCTCAATGTTTGACAGATGCGATGCCGGCAGAACCACCACCTGGGAAGCGGGGATCTGCTGCTGCAGAAAATTGGCGTCAGCGACCGTGGTGACAGGGTCACTTTCCCCGGCGATGATTAACGTCGGCAGCGGGATCTGCCCCACTTCGCCCCGCAGGTCGGCGGCGGCCAGCGCCTCACAGCAGGCGGCATAGCCTTCGGCATCGGTATGGGTCAGCTGGTGACACAGGGCCTCCACCACCTCCGGCGCCTTCTGGCGAAACGCGTGGGTGAACCAGCGGTCCGCCGCCCCGGCGGCCACCACCGCCATTCCTTCCTGGCGTACCGCCCGCGCCCGCGACAGCCAGCTGGCCTGATCGCCGATGCGCGCCGCGGTGTTGGCGACGGCCAGACCATAAAAACGCTCTGGCGCAAAGCGGCCCAGCCACAGACCGGTCAGACCGCCCATCGAAATCCCGCAGAACCAGGCCCGGTCGATATTCAGATGATCGAGCAGCGCAATTACATCTTCCCCCAGCTGGGCGAGGGTCACTTTGCCATTTTTCGTCGTTTTACCGTGGCCGTGGGTGTCGTAGCGCAGCACCCGGAAATGGGCGGTTAGCGCCTCAATCTGCGGCTGCCACATCGCCCGGGTGGTGCCCAGCGAGTTGGAGAGAACGATAACCGGCGCACCTTCCGGTCCGTCGAGTTGATAATCAAGATTCATCATGTTGCTCCTGATAACGCGCCAGCACCTGGCGCACAAAGCATTCGGCGCTGCCGGTCGCCGTTGCCGGGTCCAGCAGCGTGGTTAAACATTCGCGGGAGAGATACTGGCTGACCTGCGGATCCGCCGCGAGCAGATCGACCAGCGGACAGAGGCGGTCCAGCGCCTGACGGCACAGCGCCTCAATATGATGATGCGCATCGGCTTTGCCGATGAATTCCGCCAGCGCCAGGGTCACCGCCTCAGCCATAATCAGCCCGTGGGTAATATCGAGGTCGGCGCGCATCTTCTGCGGGAAGACCTGCATGTCGCGCACCAGCGCCTCGCTTTGCGCCAGCGCCCCGCCCACCAGGGTAATCAGCTCCGGCAGCGTCTCCCACTCCGCCTGCCAGCCGCCCAGCGCCCGCTCGTGCTGCTGAATCTGGCTGGCGTAGAGGGTCGCCATCAGCCCCGGCGTGCGCTGGGCGGCGGTCAGGATCGCCGCACAGGCCACCGGATTGCGCTTATGCGGCATCGTCGACGAGCCGCCGCGCCCTTCCGCTACCGGCTCGCCCACCTCCGCCACTTCGGTCTGCATCAGCAGGGAGAAGTCGTTAGCGAATTTCCCCAGGGTGCCGCAGACGCCGGCGAACCAGGCGCCCGCCTCCAGCAGCCGATCGCGCTGGCTGTGCCACGGGGTATCCGGCAGCGTCAGACCAAGATTCTGCGCCAGCGCCTGGCCAACCGCCGGCCCTTTCTCTTTTAGCGCGTCCAGGGTCCCCGCGGCGCCGCCGAACTGCAGCACCAGCAGACGCGGACGCATCTCGCGCAGCCGCTGCTGCCAGCGCAGGAGTGCGTCGAGGGTACCCGCCAGCTTCAGGCCAAAGGTCACCGGCAGCGCGTGCTGCATCCAGGTCCGGCCCGGCATCACGGCATCGCGATAACGATCCGCCTGCCCGGCGAGGGCCGCCAACAGCTGCTCAAGCAGGGTCTCAGCGGCCTCCAGCGCCCCGCGCAGCTGGAGCACCAGACCTGTGTCGATGGCGTCCTGACTGGTGGCGCCCCAGTGAACGTAGCGCGCGGCGTCCGGATCGCGCGCTTTTACCTGGGCCGTCAGCTGTTTCACCAGCGGGATCGCCAGGTTACCCGCCCCCACCGCCGCCTCGCCGAGGGCGGTAAAATCGATCGCCTCGTGGCGGCAGGCGGCGACAATCGGCCCGACCGCCGCCGTCGGCACCATGCCGCAGGCGGCCTGCGCCTGGGCCAGCGCCGCTTCAAAATCCAGCATGCCCTGCACCCGCTGCGCGTCGCTGAACCAGTCGGTCAGCGGACTGCTGCGCAACATCGGGGTCAACAAACTCATTCTGGCTCCTTAAACACGTTCAATAATCAGGGCGATCCCCTGCCCGACGCCGATGCACATGGTGCACAGCGCGTAGCGGCCGCCGGTCCGTTTCAGCTGGTAAGCCGCGGTCATCGCCAGGCGGCCGCCGGAGGCGCCGAGCGGATGCCCCAGGGCGATCGCCCCGCCGTTGGGGTTCACATGGGCGGCATCGTCCGGTAAGCCCAAATCGCGGGTCACCGCCAGCGCCTGGGCGGCGAAGGCTTCATTCAGCTCAATCACGTCCATCTGGGCTAACGTCAGGCCGGTCTGCGCCAGCACCTTCCGCACCGCCGGCGCCGGGCCAAAGCCCATAATGCGCGGCGCCACCCCCGCCGTCGCCACGCCGACCACCCGGGCCAGCGGTTGAAGATCGTTGGCCGCCAGCGCGGTTTCGCTGGCCAGCAGCAGCGCGCAGGCACCATCGTTAACGCCGGAGGCATTCCCGGCGGTGACGCTGCCGTCGGCGCGCACCACGCCGCGCAGTTTAGCCAGCGCCTCCAGCGAGGTGCTGCGCGGGTGTTCATCGCGGCTAAACCGCAGCGGCTCGCCTTTGCGCTGCGGCACCTGGACGGCGATCAGCTCATCGGCGAAACGTCCTGCCTCCTGGGCCGCGGCGGCGCGCAGTTGACTGCGCAAGGCGAACGCGTCCTGATCGGCGCGGGAAATGGCAAACTCATCGGCGACGTTTTCCGCCGTCTCCGGCATGGAATGGACACCGTACAAGGCTTTCATCTGCGGGTTAATAAAGCGCCAGCCGATGGTGGTATCTTCCATCTGCATGTTGCGGCTAAAGGCGCTCTCCGCTTTACCCATCACAAACGGCGCCCGGGACATGCTCTCCACCCCGCCGGCGATCATCAGCTGCGTTTCACCGCTTTTAATCGCCCGCGCCGCGACGCCGATCGCGTCGAGGCTGGAGCCGCACAGGCGGTTGATGGTGCTACCGGGCACGCTCTCCGGCAGCCCGGCCAGCAGCAGCGCCATGCGCGCCACGTTGCGGTTGTCTTCCCCGGCCTGGTTGGCGCAGCCCAGAATCACATCGTCAATGCGCGAGGGATCCAGGCCCGGGTTACGCTCCAGCAGCGCTTTCAGCGGCAGCGCCGCGAGGTCGTCGGCGCGCATCGTCGCCAGAGTACCACCAAAACGGCCAAAGGGTGTACGCACCGCATCACAGATAAATGCCTGATTCATCATAGGTTCCTTACGCGCTTTCCGCCAGTTGTTCAAAGGTCAGCGTCACCGGAGTGATGCACTGCAGCTCTTCAAAAGAGAGACCGTTAAAGATTTCCCGCACCACCGGGCCGCGGTCGGTAATGTCGATCACCGCCAGGTCGGTATAGATCCGGCTAACGCAGCCGACCCCGGTCAGCGGATAGCTGCACTGTTCCACCAGCTTGCACTCGCCGTCGCGGGTCAGATGGTCCATCATCACAAACACCTGGCGAGCGCCGATGGCCAGATCCATCGCCCCGCCGACCGCCGGGATAGCGTCCGGCGCGCCGGTGCTCCAGTTGGCGAGATCGCCGCTGGCGGAGACCTGATAGGCCCCCAACACGCAGATATCGAGATGGCCGCCGCGCATCATGGCAAAGGAGTCGCCATGGTGGAAATAGCAGCCGCCCTGCAGGAGGGTGACGTACTCTTTTCCGGCATTGATCAGCTCCGGATCTTCTTCGCCAGGCAGCGGTTTCGGCCCCATGCCCAGCAGGCCGTTCTCGCTATGCAGGAACACCTCTTTGTCGGCGGGCAGGTAATTGGCAATCCGGGTCGGCAGGCCAATACCGAGGTTAACGTAAGCGCCTTCGGGGATATCGCGGGCCACGCGCTGGGCCATTTCGTCACGGGTCAGTTTTTGCATCTCGGGCTCCTCAGGCGCGTTGTGCGGCAGTCAGGTTTTCCAGCGAGAAGAGGCGCTGGACGAAAATGCCGGGGGTGATAATGTGTTCAGGGTCGAGGTCGCCCAGCGACACCAGCTGCGAGACTTCAACGATGGTGGTTTTCGCCGCCGTCGCCATAATCGGGCCAAAGTTGCGTGCCGCCTTGCGATACACCAGGTTGCCCCAACGGTCGCCCTGGTGAGCTTTAATCAGCGCGAAATCGGCTTTGATCGGATACTCCAGCACATAGTGGCGGCCGTCGATTTCCCGTGTCTCCTTCCCTTCCGCCAGCGGCGTGCCGTAGCCGGTGGGGGTAAAGACCGCGCCCAGCCCTGCGCCGGCGGCCTGGATCCGCGCCGCGAGGTTGCCCTGCGGCACCAGCTCAAGCTCCACTTTGCCGCGTCGATAGAGGTCATCAAAAATCTGTGAATCGACCTGGCGCGGGAAGGAGCAGATCATTTTGCGCACCCGGCCAGCCTTCAGCAGCGCCGCGAGCCCCACTTCGCCGTTGCCGGCGTTGTTGTTAATGATGGTCAGGTCGCGGGCGCCCTGGTCTATCAGGGCGTCAATCAGAAAGGTCGGCTGGCCGGCAGGACCAAAGCCGCCGATCATAATAGTCGCCCCGTCGTGGATCCCGGCGATGGCCTCGCTCAGCGTCGATACGCTTTTATCAATCATCAGGTCGCTCCATTGATGTGCGGTAATCGCACTTTTATTCGTTGTTCGCACAAAATGTGACCCGCTTAACGATGTCGGTCAAGGGCGATAATCGAAATATGGTGCGATAATCGAACATCGGTTATCTTTAGCGAAAGAATGTGATCGATGGCAAATATGGGGAACAGAAATGGATAAGCATCCAGACGATTTACTGACCGGCGACGGCGATCCGTTTAAGGGCGATCCTAACTTTATGGCCTCGCTGGCGCGCGGCCTGGAGGTCATTCAGGCATTCACGCCGCAGCGGCCCCTGCTGTCTATCTCACAGATCAGTCAGAAGACCGGTATTCCGCGCGCCGCGGTGCGCCGCTGCCTGTATACCCTGAGCAAGCTGGGGTTCGTCTATGCCGAAGACGGTAAAAACTTTCAGCTACGGCCGCGGATCCTGGCCCTCGGTCACGCCTGGCTGGCCTCGACGCCGCTGGCGCGTTCGGCGCAGCCGGTGCTGCGGCATCTGAGCGAAATGCTCAACGAGTCCTGCTCCATCGCCACCCTCGACGGCGACGATATTCTGTATATCGCCCGCGCCTCCAGCTCGCGGATCATGACCATCGACCTCGATATCGGCAGCCGCCTTCCGGCGTGGGCGACCTCGATGGGCCGGGTGCTGCTCAGCCATCAGCCAGAGGAGAAGCTCAACGATATGCTGGCCAGGGTAACCATGATCCGCTATACCCCGCAGACGGTGGACTCGGTGGCGAAACTGCGCGCCGAGCTGAAACGGGTGCATCAACAGGGGTATGCCCTCAACGATCAGGAGCTGGAGATGGGCCTGCGCTCCCTCGCGGTACCGCTGTTTAACGCCCAGGGTCAGGTGCAGGCGGCGCTCAACGTCGGGGTGCATGCGGGCCAGATGTCGGCCCGCGAAATGATCGACCGCGTGCTGCCGGAGCTGCAAAAAGCCGCCCGCGAGCTGACGCTGCTGATGCGCTAACGGCTGCGCTTGGCGTGCTGCTCCCAGGTCTCCTGCTTCGCTTCGGCCGATTTACGCAGCGCGACATAGCAGGCGCCGCTGCCGCCGTGGTGCGGAAGCGCGGCGCAGAAGGCCTGCACCTCTGGCAACTCTTCCAGCCAGCGCGCCAGATAGCTGCGGATGATATTGGCGTGGGACTGATCGTCGCGGCCTTTGCCGTGAACGATCAGCACATTGCGTAACCCCTCTTTCTGCGCCTGCACCATAAAGGCGAAGAGCATCTGCCGGCACTGCTCCACCGGCTGGCGCAGCAGGGAGAGGCTCGCCTGCTGGCCGTATTTCCCCCGCCGCAGCTTATCCAGCACGCCGCTCTGCAGCCCTTCGCGCTTAAACTCCAGCGGCGTGGCGAGCGGTACGATATCGAGATAGCCGGTAGTGAGAAAATTATCCAGTTGCAGGGTGTCGACGCGCTGCGGGGCGCGACTGTTGCGCCCGGGATGCCAGTGCACGTCATTGTTACGTTTCAGGGGCTGGACATCTTCCATGGCGTCAAGAAACAGGGATTTGTCATCAAGGTTCATGGGCTCTCCTCCAGCGGCTGTCGCCAGCTACTATAGCCGCCTCGTGCTCCCCCCTCAATGCGTTTATCCCCGTCTGCTGGCAAAGTGAGCGCGACGGGCGGTTAAGGAAACCATTGTCGACTCTGGCGGCGAAACAGGGTGATCAATGACGCCGTTAGCGGCGTCTGTCGGGTGTCGCGCCGCTGGATCAGAAAATAGGCCGCCGTCGGCAATGCTTCGCGGACGGGGATCATCATCAGCTTGTCCGCCATCAGCGGATCGTTGCCGAGCTCCACCGGCAGGATACTGAGAAAATCGCTTTTCACCACCAGGCTGATGCACGACGAGAAGGTCTCGCACACAATATTCACCTTTGGCGCCAGCCCGGCCTGATTAAACCTGTCCTGCAGCTGTTTAAAGTAGCTGCCGCGCGGCGTCGGCATGGTCCAGTGGTGATCCATCAGCTCCACCAGCGAGGTGGCCTGCGCCGCCGGATGCCCCGCGCGAGCGAACACTGCGAACGGTTTCTCAAACAGTTTTTCAAAGCTGAACTCATGATCATATGGCCCGGGATAGTAGGTATTGATGGTGAAATCCAGCTCTCCCTGGCGCAGCTCATTGATCATCGCCAGCAGCTGGCCCTCCATGATCCGCACCTTCACCTGAGGATGCTGCTGATGAAAGCGGCAGATCACCGACGGCATCAGCGACCGGGCGACGCTGGCGCCAAGGCCAATATTGATCTGCCCGGCCTGCTCTCCCTGACGCTGCAGCAGTTCATCCTGCGCCGCCCGCAGCTCCTCAAGGATCAGGCTCGCATGTTGATAAAAACTTTCGCCATTGTCAGTCAGCGCCACCCCCTGGCGGCGGCGGACGAACAACTGAGCGGAAAGCCCCTCCTCGAGCTCTTTAATCGCTTTGGTCAAGGCCGGCTGCGAGATCGCCAGCGAGCGGCTGGCGCCGCGAATACTCCCTTCCCGGGCCACCTCGACGAAGGCGCGAATTTGATGAAATTTGATCTGAAAGGCCATGCTTTTGGTGATAACCGTTGTTTATCAGACGCAAGAAAATGACATCTACTGTAATCCATCAGGCTGTGGCAGGTTAAGAGCGTTAAGGCCTGTAGCGTTTCAGTGATAAATAAAAGCTATCACATCGTGAACGCCATCACATTTTTTACTTATGACAGGATAAGCTATGCCGCAACTTGATGAATACCTGCGCCAGCTGGCGCCAGCCATGACCCAATGGCGCCGCGATTTTCACCTGCACGCTGAATCCGGCTGGCTGGAGTTTCGCACCGCCAGTAAGGTGGCGAAGATCCTCGACGGGCTCGGCTACCAGCTGGCGCTGGGGCGCGACGTCATCGATGCCGACAGCCGGATGGGGCTGCCGGATGAGGAGACCCTGGCCAAGGCTTTCGAGCGCGCCCGCGAGCAAGGGGCGCCGGAACGCTGGTTGCCGGCGTTTGAAGGCGGGTTCGCCGGCGTGGTGGCGACGCTCGACACCGGACGTCCCGGCCCAACCCTGGCCTTTCGCGTCGACATGGACGCCCTCGACCTCAATGAGCAGCACGATGACAGCCATCGCCCCCATCGCGACCATTTCGCCTCCTGCAACGCCGGCATGATGCACGCCTGCGGCCACGATGGGCATACCGCCATCGGGCTGGGGCTGGCGCATGTGCTCAAGCAGTATGTCGCCCAGCTCAATGGCGTCATTAAACTGATTTTCCAGCCTGCTGAAGAGGGTACCCGCGGCGCCCGCGCGATGGTGGCCGCCGGCGTGGTGGACGAGGTGGACTATTTTACCGCCATCCATATCGGCACCGGCGTCCCGGTCGGCACCGTGGTGTGCGGTGGCGACAACTTTATGGCCACCACCAAATTCGATGTGCAGTTCAGCGGCGTGGCCGCTCATGCCGGCGGCAAGCCTGAAGATGGGCGCAACGCGCTGCTCGCCGCCGCCCAGGCCGCCCTTGCCCTGCACGCCATCCCACCGCACAGCGCCGGCGCTTCGCGGGTCAACGTCGGGCTGATGCAGGCCGGCACCGGACGCAACGTGGTGCCCTCCTCGGCTCTGTTAAAAGTGGAAACCCGCGGCGAAAGCGAAGCCATCAACCAGTATGTTTTTGACCGGGCGCAGCACGTCATCGCCGGGGCCGCGGCGATGTATCAAGCCGGGTACGAGTTACGCATGATGGGGGCCGCCACCGCCAGCGCCCCGTCGCCGGCGTGGGTGGCGTACCTGCGCGAACAGGCCGCGCGGGTGCCCGGCGTGCAGCAGGCGGTGGATCGCATCGCCGCCCCGGCGGGATCGGAAGACGCCACCCTGATGATGGCCCGGGTCCAGGCGCGCGGCGGCCTTGCGTCATACATGATATTCGGCACCGAACTGAGCGCCGGTCATCACAACGAGAAGTTTGACTTCGACGAGAGCGTAATGACGGTCGCGGTCGACACCCTGGCGCGCGTCGCGCTTAACTTTCCCTGGCAGCGGGGGGTGTGATGGACCCGATTTTTCAGTTTGTTGAAGAGGTAATTGAGGCAAGCCGCGAGACCTATTGCGCCATCGCCGATGATATCTGGGACCACCCGGAGACGCGCTTTGAGGAGTTCTGGTCCGCCCGGCGGCTGGCGGACGCCCTGGAAGCGGAAGGTTTCCAGCTGACCCGTGATGCTGGCGGGATCCCCAATGCTTTTATCGCCAGCGTCGGCGAGGGCCAACCGGTTATTGCCCTGCTGGGCGAGTTTGACGCCCTGGCGGGTCTCAGCCAGCAGGCCCATTGCGCGGAGCCGACATCGTCAACGCCGGGGGGCAACGGTCACGGCTGCGGGCACAATCTGCTCGGGACAGCGGCTTTCGCCGCGGCGGTTGCCGCCAAAAAATGGCTGCAGCAGCACGGCGGCGCGGGCACCCTGCGCTTCTACGGTTGCCCGGGGGAAGAAGGCGGCTCGGGCAAAACGTTCATGGTGCGCGAAGGGCTGTTTGATGACGTCGATGCGGCCCTCACCTGGCATCCGGAGGCCTGGGCCGGGATGTTCAGCACCCGCACTCTCGCCAACATTCAGGCGGCGTGGCGCTTTACCGGCACCGCCGCCCACGCCGCCAATTCGCCGCACCTGGGGCGAAGCGCCCTGGACGCAGTCACCCTGATGACCACCGGCAGCAACTTCCTGAATGAACATATTATCGAGAAGGCGCGGGTTCATTACGCCATTACCGATACCGGCGGCGTCTCGCCCAACGTCGTCCAGGCCCAGGCGGAAGTGCTGTATCTGATCCGCGCCCCGGAGATGGCAGATGTAGAACAGATCTTCGCCCGCATTGAGAAGATTGCCCAGGGGGCCGCGCTGATGACCGAGACCCACGTCAGCTGCCGCTTTGAAAAAGCCTGTTCCAGCTATCTGCCCAACCGCACGCTCGAAGCGGCGATGTATCAGGCGGTAGCGCATTACGGCACGCCGGCATGGAGCGACGACGATCGCGCCTTTGCCGCGGCGATCCGCGCCACTCTCAGCGCCAACGATATCAACAACAGCCTGAACAATATCGCCGGCACCGGCGGCGAGGCGGGGAAAACCTTCGCTCGTCGCCACCGCGATACGATGCTGAGTGATGAGGTGGCGCCGTGGGCGGCCACGGATACGATTCTCGCCGGCTCCACCGACGTCGGCGACGTCAGCTGGAAAGCGCCGGTGGCCCAATGCTTCAGCCCCTGCTTCGCGGTGGGTACCCCGCTGCACAGCTGGCAGCTGGTGAGCCAGGGACGCACCTCCATCGCCCATAAAGGGATGCTGCTGGCGGGGAAAGTCCTCGCGGCGACGGCGATCCGTTTATTCAGCGACCGCGCGCTGCTGGAGGCCAGCCAGCGAGAGCTCAGGCAGGCGCTGGCCGAACATCCTTACCGCTGCCCGATTCCGGCGGAGGTGAGACCGTCGGTTTTACGATAACCATAAGACCAGACCGCTCCTGACAGACGCTGACCGGCATAGCGGCACGCACCGACCATAATAACCGCCGGCAGTACGGGAGCAGGCCTGCCCAACACAACAACGACAACAGAGGAACGCCCATGAGTATGTCATCCATACCGTCGCCTTCCCCCGCCGGAAAGCGCTATGGCTGGGTAGAGAAGATCGGTAATAAGGTCCCGCACCCGTTTTTGCTGTTTATCTATCTTATCGTGGCGCTGATCGCCGCCACGGCGATACTCTCCGCCTTCAACGTCGGGGTGCAAAACCCTGCGGACGGGTCGCGGGTGGTGGTCAAAAACCTGCTCAGCGTGGAAGGGCTGCACTGGTTTTTACCGAACGTGATTAAAAACTTCAGCGGTTTCGCGCCGCTGGGGGCGATCCTCGCCCTGGTGTTGGGCGCCGGCTTTGCCGAGCGGGTGGGCCTGTTGCCCGCGCTGATGGTCAAGATGGCCTCCCACGTTAGCGCCCGTTATGCCAGCTATATGGTGCTATTCATCGCCTTTTTCAGCCATATCTCTTCCGACGCCGCGCTGGTGATCATGCCGCCGCTGGGGGCGCTGATGTTTCTCGCTGTCGGTCGGCATCCGGTCGCCGGCCTGCTGGCGGCGATAGCCGGCGTGGGCTGCGGCTTTACCGCCAATTTACTGATCGTCACCACCGACGTGCTGCTCTCCGGGATCAGCACCGAGGCGGCCAAATCCATCGATGCCTCTCTGCACGTCAGCGTGATCGACAACTGGTACTTTATGGCGACCTCGGTGATCCTCCTGACCCTCGTCGGCGGTTTAATCACTGACAAGCTGGTGGAGCCGAGGCTGGGACAGTGGCAAGGCAGCCGCGACGAAAAGCTGCAAACCTTGACCACCGAGGAGCGTTTCGGCCTGCGCATCGCCGGGGTAGCAACGCTGGCGTTCGTGGCGGTCATCGCCCTGATGGTGGTTCCTGAAAACGGCATTCTTCGCGATCCGGTTCAGCACACGGTGATGCCCTCGCCGTTTATCAAAGGCATCGTGCCGCTGATCATCTTTTTCTTCTTTGTCGTGTCGCTGGCTTACGGCATCGCCACTGGCAAAATTCGCCGTCAGGCCGATCTGCCGCAGTTGATGATTGAGCCGATGAAAGAGATGGCCGGATTTATCGTGATGGTCTTCCCGCTGGCGCAGTTCGTGGCGATGTTCAACTGGAGCAATATGGGCAAGTTTATGGCCGTTGGCCTGACGGACCTGCTGGAGAGCGCCGGCATGAACGGCGTCCCGGCGTTTGTCGGTCTGGCGCTGCTGTCGGCTTTTCTGTGCATGTTTATCGCCAGCGGCTCGGCCATCTGGTCGATTCTAGCGCCGATCTTCGTGCCGATGTTTATGCTGCTGGGCTTCCACCCGGCGTTTGCGCAGATCCTGTTTCGCATCGCCGATTCATCGGTGCTGCCGCTGGCGCCGGTTTCACCGTTTGTACCGCTGTTTCTCGGTTTTTTACAGCGCTACCGACCCGACGCCCGCCTCGGGACTTACTACTCGCTGGTGCTCCCTTACCCGCTGATTTTTCTCGCCGTCTGGCTGCTGTTGCTGGTGGGCTGGTATCTGGCAGGACTGCCCATCGGCCCTGGCATTTATCCGCGGCTCCCTTAAGCCGTTGAAGCGCCAGGGACGGCTGCTTACTCTTAACGCGGCACCTTCATTTTGACCTTACGGGGGACATCTGCGGCTCCGGCGAAGAAGCCGAAAAGCGCGCGATACCCACGTTCGAGCAACAGCGTGAGGCCGTGGATAACCAGGCCGCTGAAGATCAATACGATTACACCAGTCAGTATATATTGCATAGCCCCACCTCTGAGTTATTAACCGCGCCGCGACGACGCGGTGGCACCTTCCCGGGCGCACAAAGCGGCGCGGAGGACCGGCGTCGTCAGCTTAAAAGTAGCAAAAACCATGCCCGATAACCCGCCAGGATCGATCCAAAAATAAATCAACGTACAGGCCGCAGGAAGCCGGCCGGGAATACGGGTTTATCTTTTGGGAGTATAGTTGACCGCCGCCGGCGCGTGGTATCGTGTGGCCCTCGTGTACGATGGTGGATGACTGAAACGATGTTGACCTTGCTGCAGGATAAAATGGATACCCCGCTGGGGGCGCTGTGGGTACTCTGCGACGAACAGTTTAATTTACGCGCCGTCGAGTGGGACGAGCACCGCGATCGGATGGAAACCCTGCTCGACGTACACTATCGCCGGGAAGGCTATCAGCGCGTTGACTGCCGCAATCCGGGCGGTCTCAGCAGTAAGCTGAACGACTATTTTGCCGGCGACCTGGCCGTTATCGAGACCCTGCCTACCGCCACCGCCGGCACCCCTTTCCAGCGCCAGGTCTGGCAGGCGTTGCGCGATATCCCCTGCGGCCAGGTGATGCACTACGGTCAGCTGGCCGAAGCGCTCGGTCGTCCCGGCGCGGCACGCGCGGTGGGGGCCGCCAATGGCGCCAACCCGGTGAGTATTGTGGTGCCTTGCCATCGGGTCATCGGGCGTAACGGTACGATGACCGGCTATGCCGGCGGCGTGCAGCGTAAAGAGTGGCTTCTGCGCCACGAGGGCTATCTGTTGCTTTGACTGAAAATGCCTTTTCTGGAATTTTCAGGTAATTTTACAATCAAATGTGGCTGAATAATCTATTTTTAATCAAGCAGATATCAGCCTGTTTTGATTTCCCCTGCTGATATTACGTGTTTCAGAGCCTGAAGACTTACCTGCTCATCAAAAAGATGTTAAAATTGACCAATATCAATTAAGGCCTGAGCAGACATATGATCCCTGAGAAGCGAATTATTCGACGCATTCAGTCTGGCGGTTGTGCTATCCATTGTCAGGATTGCAGTATCAGCCAGCTCTGCATCCCCTTTACTCTGAACGAGCACGAGCTTGATCAGCTGGATAATATTATCGAGCGGAAAAAGCCCATCCAGAAAGGTCAAACCTTGTTCAAAGCCGGTGATGAGCTGAAATCGTTGTATGCCATTCGCTCCGGGACCATCAAAAGCTACACCATCACCGAGCAAGGCGATGAGCAGATTACCGGCTTCCACCTGGCGGGCGATCTGGTGGGCTTTGACGCCATCGGCACCGGCCTGCACCCGAGCTTCGCCCAGGCGCTGGAAACGTCGATGGTATGCGAGATCCCCTTTGAAACCCTCGACGATCTTTCCGGAAAAATGCCGAATCTGCGTCAGCAGATGATGCGCCTGATGAGCGGTGAGATCAAAGGCGACCAGGATATGATCCTGCTGCTTTCCAAAAAGAACGCCGAAGAGCGCCTGGCCGCGTTTATCTATAACCTGTCCCGCCGTTTCGCGCAGCGCGGTTTCTCTCCCCGTGAGTTCCGTCTGACCATGACCCGCGGCGACATTGGCAACTATCTCGGCCTCACCGTCGAAACCATCAGCCGTCTGCTGGGGCGTTTCCAGAAGAGCGGCATGCTGGCGGTGAAAGGCAAATACATCACCATTGAAAACGGCGACCTGCTGGCCCAGCTGGCCGGTCAGGCGCGTAACGTCGCTTAATCTCCGCGCAACACCTGGTCAGGATCGGCAATTTTTTCAGATTTGTTGATCTGACCAGGCTCCTCCCCTGTTTCAATTCATCCATATAGGTTATCTTTTTAATAACTGACGGTAGCTGCAGTTGTAAGGAGACCCTGTATGGCGAAGTATCAGAGCATGCTGGTAGTAATCGATCCTAACCAGGACGACCAGCCGGCGCTAAGGCGAGCGGTGTACCTGCACCAACGGATTGGTGGACGCATCAAAGCCTTTTTGCCGATCTATGATTTTTCTTATGAAATGACCACCCTGTTGTCGCCGGATGAACGGACGGCGATGCGTCAGGGCGTCATTGCCCAACGAACGGCCTGGATCCGCGAGCAGGCGAAATTCTATCTTGAATCCGGAGTGCCGATTGACGTGAAGGTGGTGTGGCACAACCGCCCCTTCGAAGCCATTATTCAGGAAGTGATCAGTGAGAAACACGACCTGCTGCTGAAGATGGCCCACCAACACGACAAGCTGGAAGCGGTGATCTTCACCCCGACCGACTGGCATCTGCTGCGTAAGTGCCCTTGCCCGGTCTGGATGGTGAAAGACCAACCATGGCCAGAAGGCGGTAAAGCGCTGGTCGCCGTCAATCTGGCCAGCGAAGAAAATTATCACAACACCCTCAACGAGAAGCTGGTGCGCGAGACCCTGTCGCTGGCGGAAGAAGTCAACCACACTGAAGTGCACCTTATCGGCGCCTATCCGGTCACCCCGATCAATATCGCGATTGAGCTGCCGGATTTCGATCCCAGCGTCTACAACGACGCCATCCGCGGCCAGCATCTGCTGGCGATGAAAGCCCTGCGGCAGAAGTTTGGCATTGACGAGAAATTCACCCACGTGGAAAAAGGGTTGCCTGAGGAGGTGATCCCGGATCTCGCCGAGCATCTGCAGGCGGGGATCGTGGTGCTGGGTACGGTCGGACGAACCGGCCTCTCCGCGGCGTTCCTTGGCAATACCGCGGAGCAGGTTGTCGACCACCTGCGCTGCGATCTGCTGGTGCTTAAACCAGAGGCCTATCAGACGCCGGTGGAACTGGACGACGACGACGACGATTAACCTTCCCTCCCGGAACGTTCATCATCCCCCGCCTCGCGGGGGATTTTTTTGCCCGCTTTCCCTCAGGCACAAAAAAGGGCCGCTTGCGGCCCCGTCATGGCATGGCGACCCTGAACGACTCAGTGGATACCCAGACGCCAGGCCAGATCGATCTCTTCTTTCAGCTCCAGCGAGGAGAGCGCCATCAGGTCAGCAAACTCCAGTTCCAGCAGTTTAAGTTTTTTCAGATACTGCGCTGGAGTCATGACGGTGGTATCGCGGCGTAAGAATTCGATGGCCATCTGCGTTGGGGTTAACTCGGTATCCATAATATCCTCTGTCTGATGTAATAACCGGAACATTATATCACCTTTTACCGCTTATTTTATGAACAATCCCTGGTATCCCAGTGCATATAAAAAAGCCGTCTCACAGGAGACGGCTTATAAACAAACGTTGTAAAACAATAATGTTACATTACAGCGCTTTCAGGATCGCATCGACGCTGGCTTTGGCATCACCGAACAGCATATGGGTGTTCTCTTTAAAGAACAGCGGGTTCTGTACGCCGGCGTAACCGGTGTTCATCGAACGCTTAAAGACCACCACGTTCTGCGCTTTCCACACCTCAAGCACCGGCATGCCGGCGATCGGGCTCTTCGGATCGTCCTGCGCCGCCGGGTTGACGGTATCGTTAGCGCCGATGACCAGCACGGTGTCGGTATCGCTGAAATCATCGTTGATCTCATCCATCTCCAGCACGATGTCGTAAGGCACTTTAGCCTCCGCCAGCAGGACGTTCATATGTCCCGGTAGACGGCCGGCGACCGGGTGAATGCCAAAGCGCACCTTAATGCCGCGCGCCCGCAGCTTCTCGGTAATTTCTGCCACCGGATACTGCGCCTGGGCCACCGCCATACCATAGCCCGGGGTGATGATGACCGAGTGCGAATTTTTCAGCATCTCCGCCGTCTCTTCGGCGCTAATTTCACGGTGCTCGCCCACTTCTTCATCGCCGCCGCTGGAGGAACCATCGGTGCCGAAGCCGCCGGCGATCACGCTGATAAAGGAGCGGTTCATCGCCTTACACATAATGTAAGAGAGGATGGCGCCGGAAGAGCCCACCAGCGCGCCGGTGACGATCAGCAGGTCATTGCTCAGCATAAAGCCCGCCGCCGCCGCCGCCCAGCCCGAGTAGGAGTTGAGCATCGAGACCACCACCGGCATGTCCGCGCCGCCGATGGAGGCCACCAGGTGCCAGCCGAAGGCCAGCGCGATCGCGGTCATCACCAGCAGGCACAGGACCTGGGTGCCGGTGCTATCGGAGCGCACAAAAATCACCATCAGGATGAAGGAAACCACCAGCGCCGCCAGGTTAAGCTTATGGCGATTAGGCAGCATCAGCGGTTTGGAGGAGATCTTGCCGCGCAGTTTACCAAACGCCACTACCGAACCGGTGAAGGTCACCGCGCCGATGAAGATGCCGAGGAACACTTCGGTCAAATGGATATTGACCAGAATCTGCTCCATGCCGGTTTCATGCTGCAGGTAGCTGTTAAACCCTACCAGCACCGCCGCCAGGCCCACGAAGCTGTGCAGGATGGCCACCAGCTCCGGCATCTCGGTCATTTCGACCTTCTTCGCCAGACGAATACCGATTGCCCCACCGATCACCATCGCGAGGATAATCCAGCCGACGTTGCCGGCGTCCGGACCCAGAATAGTGGCGATCAGGGCGATGGCCATCCCGGCGATGCCGAAATAGTTGCCCTGCTGCGAGGTTTCGTGTTTCGACAGACCCGCCAGGCTGAAAATAAACAGGATTGCAGCAACAATGTATGCAGCTGTAACTAATCCACCAGACATGTGCTACCCCTTATCCTTTGCGAAACATTTTCAGCATGCGCTGAGTCACGGTAAAACCACCGAAAATATTAATGCTGGCGATCAGTACCGCGATAAAGCTCAGGAAGCTGACCCAGCCGCCGTGGCCTATCTGCAGCAACGCGCCAACCACGATAATGCCCGAAATGGCGTTCGTCACCGACATCAGCGGCGTATGCAGCGCATGGGAGACATTCCATACCACGTAGTAACCCACCACGCAGGCCAGCGCGAAGACAGTGAAATGGCCGAGGAACTCTTTAGGCGCCACGTTGGCCAGCCAGCCGAAGAGAATAATCGCCAGCGCTATCAGCGCATATTTGCGCCACGGCGACGCCGGTTTCACCTCTTCTTTCGGCGCTTCCACTTTTTTCGCCGCGGCCTGCGGCTGAGCGGAGACCTGAATCGGCGGCGCCGGCCAGGTGATTTCGCCTTCACGCACCACGGTCACACCGCGCACCACCACGTCATCGAAATCGATGACGATATTGCCGTCTTTCTCTTTGCACAGCAGCTTCAGCAGGTTCACCAGGTTGGTGCCGTAGAGCTGGGAGGACTGGGTCGGCAGACGGCCTGGCAGGTCGGTATAACCGATAATTTTCACGCCGTTGGCGGTGGTCACCACTTCGCCCGGCACGGTGTACTCGCAGTTGCCGCCGTTTTGCGAGGCGAGATCGACCACCACGCTGCCCGACTTCATGGCGTCAACCATTTCCCGGGTGATCAGCTTCGGCGCCGGCTTGCCCGGAATTAACGCCGTGGTGACGATAATATCGACCTCTTTCGCCTGGGCGGCGAACAGCGCCATTTCGGCCTGAATAAAGGCCTCGGACATCACCTTGGCATAGCCGTCGCCGCTGCCCGCTTCCTCTTTAAAATCCAGTTCGAGGAATTCGGCGCCCATACTCTGCACCTGCTCCTTCACTTCCGGACGGGTATCGAAGGCGCGAACAATCGCCCCCAGGCTGTTGGCGGCGCCAATCGCCGCCAGACCGGCCACCCCGGCGCCGATAACCATCACCTTGGCGGGCGGAACTTTGCCTGCCGCGGTAATCTGCCCGGTAAAGAAACGGCCGAATTCATGGGCCGCTTCAACGATAGCGCGGTACCCGGCGATATTGGCCATTGAGCTGAGCGCATCCAGCGACTGGGCGCGGGAGATACGCGGCACCGAATCCATCGCCATCACGTTGATATTGCGGGCCGCCAGTTTTTCCATCAGCTGCGGGTTTTGCGCCGGCCAGATAAAACTAATCAGCGTGGTTCCTGGATTCAACAGGGCAATTTCATCGTCATTCGGAGCATTGACCTTGAGGATGACATCAGACTGCCACACCTCATCGCCGGTCACGATCTCAGCCCCCGCCTGGGCGAAGGCCTCATCGTCAAAGCTGGCCAGCTTCCCAGCGCCGCTTTCTACCGCGACGCTAAAGCCGAGTTTGAGCAACTGCTCAACGGTCTTCGGCGTGGCGGCGACCCGGGTCTCCTGGGCTAGCCTTTCTTGTGGTACACCAATACGCATAGTTTTCCCTTCCATCGGTTTTTGATGATGGTTTACTTTTCTGACCAACAACGACAGGACGGCAAAATCGTCCTCGCCGTCTTTCGCTGTCTGCAAAATGAAACAGTAACAAACTTTTTATAACCTACTGAAAATAGCGATTGTGATCTACAGCGATAAAACAGAAATTTTGATTTTATTGCTTATTGTCAGCACAGATGGTTCCGGGCAGCAATATTTACCTGAATTTGCCTTTCAGGCCTGATAATCCGCTTATCCAGTGGTATAAAACGCCATTTATCGCCATTGAGATCATTGTATTAACATTACATTAACTAATAAAAGTGGTATCGATTATCGTTTTTGCTGGTCAAGCGGCTGTTTTTTCAACATATCGAAAAATGTTATCTTTCCGTGGTATACGATTCGGGCGGCAAGCAAAAAATGACGCAGACAGTCACAGCGATTAAATGCAATAATCAAACGTTTTCAGTCAACAACAACACCAGTATATGGTTTGCGCAAGGCAAAGGATTATTTTTATGAAGCTTAAAAACACCCTCCTGGCGTCTGCTCTCCTGACAACCGCCACGTTGTCTGCCCACGCAGCGACCGAGTTGACCCCGGAGCAGGCGGCTGCGCTGAAGCCCTACGATCGCGTTGTCGTCACCGGCCGGTTTAATGCCATTGGCGACGCGGTGCAAGCGGTATCGCGCAAAGCTGACAAAGACGGCGCGGCCTCATTCTATGTTGTCGACACGTCGGATTACGGCAATGGCGGCAACTGGCGCGTCACGGCTGACCTCTATAAAGACGACGCGCCGAAAGCGGATGCGCCGAAAAATCGCATCATCAATGGCGTGATGGAGCTGCCGAAAGATCAGGCCGTTGAGCTGATGCCTTACGACACCGTCACCGTCCAGGGCTTCTATCGCAGTCAGCCGGAAGTGAACGACGCCATCACCAAAGCGGCGAAAGCGAAAGGCGCCTATGCGTTCTTCATCGTCCGCCAGGTGGACGCCAACCAGGGCGGCAACCAGCGCATTACCGCGTATATCTATAAAAAAGATGCGGAGAAACGCGTTCTGCAGAGCCCGGACGCTATCCCGGCTGATTCTGAAGCCGGCCGCGCGGCGTTGGCCAAAGGCGGCGAAGCGGCGAAAAACGTCGAAATCCCGGGCGTCGCCACCACCGCGGCGGTTGGCTCCGGCACCGGTGTAGGTCGTTTCTTCGAGACCCAGTCGTCGAAAGGCGGACGTTACACTGTCACGCTGCCGGACGGCACCAAAGTTGAAGAAGTGAACAAAGTGACCGCGGCGCAAATGGTGCCGTTCGATAACATCAAGTTCACCGGCAACTATGGCAACATGACGGAAATCTCTTATCAGACGGCGAAACGCGCGGCGAAGAAAGGGGCGAAGTACTACCACATTACCCGCCAGTGGCAGGAACGCGGCGGCAACATCACCATCAGCGCCGATTTGTACAAATAATCGCTGCTGACTGGCTAAAAAGGCGGCGCATCGCCGCCTTTTCATTTTTTTTCATCCCCCGCCATTGCATGGCCCCCGGACACTCCGTAAAATCCCGCGCCTTAGCGCAATCCTCCATTTTTATGCGATTTCGCAAAATAAATATTCTGGAACAGCCATTTTCACCTCGGGAATGCAATGGAAAAGAAACTGGGCCTGAGCGCCCTGACCGCCCTGGTCCTTAGCTCAATGCTCGGCGCTGGCGTATTCAGTTTGCCGCAAAATATGGCGGCCGTGGCCAGCCCTTCCGCTCTGCTCATCGGCTGGGCGATCACCGGCGTCGGGATCCTGTTCCTCGCCTTCGCGATGCTGCTGTTGACCCGTATTCGCCCCGACCTCGACGGCGGGATCTTCACCTACGCCCGTGAAGGGTTCGGCGAGCTGATCGGCTTCTGTTCCGCGTGGGGCTACTGGCTGTGCGCGGTGATCGCCAATGTCTCCTATCTGGTGATCGTCTTTTCGGCGCTCAGTTTCTTCACCGATACCCCTGAGCTGCGCCTGTTTGGCGATGGCAACACCTGGCAGTCGATCGTCGGCGCTTCAGTTCTGCTGTGGGTAGTCCACTTTCTGGTCCTGCGTGGGGTGCAGACGGCGGCGGGGATTAACCTGGTCGCGACCCTCGCCAAGCTGTTGCCGCTGGGGGCGTTTGTCGCCCTCGCCGCCCTGGCCTTTCAGCTGGATACGTTCCGCCTCGATTTCAGCGGCGTGGCGCTGGGCGTACCGGTGTGGGAGCAGGTTAAAAACACGATGCTGATCACTCTGTGGGTGTTCATCGGCGTCGAAGGCGCGGTGGTGGTCTCCGCCCGCGCGCGTCACAAGCGCGACGTTGGGCGTGCGACGCTGCTCGCGGTGCTTTCGGCCCTCGCGGTGTATCTGTTGGTCACCCTGCTGTCGCTGGGTGTGGTGCCGCGTAGCGAACTGGCCGAAATGCGCAACCCGTCGATGGCGGGACTGATGGTCAGACTGATGGGCTCGTGGGGTGAAATTGTGATTGCCGCCGGGCTTATCGTGTCGGTGTGCGGCGCCTATCTCAGCTGGACCATCATGGCCGCCGAAGTGCCTTACCTCGCGGCCACCCACAAAGCCTTCCCGCGCCTGTTCGCCCGTCAGAACCGCAACAACGCCCCCTCCGCCTCGCTGTGGCTGACCAATATCAGCGTTCAGGCGTCGCTGGTTTTGATCTGGCTGACCGGTTCGGACTACGGCACCCTGCTGACTATTGCGTCAGAGATGATCCTCGTGCCCTATCTGCTGGTCGGCGCCTTTTTGCTGAAAATCGCCACCCGTCCGCTGCATCAAGCGGTGGGTATCGGCGCCTGCATTTATGGCTTATGGTTATTATACGCGTCGGGACCTGTGCATTTGCTGTTGTCGGTGGTACTTTACGCTCCGGGTCTTCTGGTCTTTTTGTACGCGCGGCGTACGCACCAGCACGATCGTTCGCTCAAACGCCGCGAATTGGCGCTAATTGGTTTATTGCTGGTTGCCGCTGTGCCGGCAACGTGGATGCTGGTGGGGTAAGCGGTCGCCCTGCCGCCTAAATCAAAGGAGATACCCATGGCTGAACTACAGCCCCGCCCGGTTCTGATCACAGGAGGAGGCCGCCGCATCGGCCTCGCGCTGGCGCACCATTTTCTGCAGCAACACCAGCCGGTCATCGTCAGCTATCGCACGCCCTATCCGGCGATCGATGACCTGCGCCAGGCAGGCGCTCTCTGTCTGCAGGCCGACTTCAGCAGCGATGACGGCATTCTGACCTTTGCCGAAGCGGTTAAATCGCATACCAGCGGCCTGCGGGCCATCATCCACAACGCCAGTGACTGGATGGCGGAGAAGCCGGGAGTACCGCTCAGCACGGTGATCAACCGCATGATGCAGATCCACGTCCATGCCCCCTATCTGCTCAACCACGCGCTGGAAGAACTCCTGCGCGGTCACGGCCATGCCGCCAGCGACATTATCCATATCACCGATTACGTGGTGGAGCGCGGGAGCGATAAACATATCGCCTACGCCGCCAGCAAGGCCGCGCTGGACAACATGACCCGCTCCTTCGCCCGCAAGCTGGCGCCGGAGATCAAAGTCAACGCTATAGCCCCGTCGCTGATCATGTTCAATGAAGGTGACGACGAGGCCTATCGTCAGCAGGCGCTGGATAAATCGCTGATGAAAATCGCCCCGGGCGAGAAAGAGATCAGCGACCTTATCGACTATCTGTTTACCAGCCGCTACGTGACCGGCCGGTCATACGCCGTCG
The DNA here is from genome assembly GCF_021869705.1 of Klebsiella sp. PCX. Taxonomy (NCBI): domain Bacteria; kingdom Pseudomonadati; phylum Pseudomonadota; class Gammaproteobacteria; order Enterobacterales; family Enterobacteriaceae; genus Klebsiella; species Klebsiella sp. PCX. The sequence continues at coordinate 2,355,420 of NZ_CP091527.1, read as the reverse complement.
ACGGCGGTCGCCCTCTGCGTTAGTGGAAGCGGCTCCAGCCAACAATCAACAGCCAGGCGCACAGCCCCCAGCACCCCACTGCGCCTGCCAGCGCTAACGGCAGGCGCATGATCCCGGTGAAGTACCACAGCGACAGCAGATAGATAAAATAGGGAACGATCGACCACATGCCGAACACGATAGTGGCGCGCAGGGCTTCAATACCACGCTCGCTGGCAACAATATAGTGAGCGATGAGCGCAAAGGTGGGAAACAGCGGAATAAGCCCGGCGATGGCGTAGTTTTTGGTTTTCGCCAGCACGCCAATCAGCACCACCACCAGCGCGCCCAGCAGCCCTTTGATTAACAGCCCCATGTCCTTATGCCTTAACAATGAATCAACAAGTTAGCGCAGCATAGCGGAATTAGCGCTGTTTATAAAACAGGAATGGCGGGTAAAATAGCCGCGGTGTATGTTACTTCTTTTACTGATGTGCAATAGACATGAATAAAATCGTTTTTGTTGAGGATGATCCTGAGGTAGGAGCGCTGATCGCCGCCTATCTCGGCAAGCATGATATGGAGGTGGTGGTCGAGCCTCGCGGCGACCGCGCAGAGGAAGTGATCGCGCGGGAGAAACCGGACCTCGTGCTGCTGGACATTATGCTGCCCGGCAAGGACGGAATGACCCTCTGTCGCGATCTGCGTGGGCAATGGCAAGGGCCGATTGTTCTGCTGACCTCGCTCGACAGCGATATGAACCATATCCTCTCCCTGGAGATGGGCGCCAGCGATTATATCCTGAAGACCACACCGCCGGCGGTGCTGCTGGCGCGACTGCGTCTGCATTTGCGCCAGCATATCGCCCCGGCGGGTACAGGCGCGCCTTCGACGCTGACCCCGCACAAGACCATCTCCTTTGGCTCACTGACCATTGACCCGGTCAACCGCCAGGTGCTGCTCGGCGGAGAAAGCGTCGCCCTGTCCACCGCCGATTTCGACCTGCTGTGGGAGCTGGCCACCCACGCCGGGCAGATTATGGACCGCGACGCCTTGCTGAAAAATTTACGCGGCGTCACCTACGACGGGATGGATCGCAGCGTTGACGTCGCTATCTCGCGCCTGCGCAAAAAACTGCTCGATAACGCCACCGAACCCTACCGGATTAAGACGGTACGCAACAAAGGCTACCTCTTCGCCCCCCACGCCTGGGATAACTGAGCGGTCCGTCTGCGGCCCTGAAAGGGGCCCGTTTCAGCGCCTGTTCCCCGGCGGTAAGCGCATCGCATTTTTTCCGCCGCCTTCGCGCTGGCTGACCGCCGCCCATTTGTCATATTGAGTAAATCAATATGTTTCGCCGTACAGAAGCCCATCACATAACCCCTCAATATGATTGTGCTCAAGGACTTAGCGTTATCAGAGTGGCATAAAGCCTGAAAACACAGGACTTTTGCATGATGAAATACGTTGTACTTTTGGCACTTACTCTCTTCACGTCACTCTCTGGCTGGGCTTTTTCTCTCGACAACGCCGATATCCGGCTCCTCTGTCCACAGCGCGGGCAGATTAAGGTGCTTCTTCACCGCTATCAACATACCCAGCAATCCTGGGGAGATCACCATTTCGAAACCGGCGGCGGATACGTGCGCCAGGGGCCGCTGCTGGTGATCCCGTTTGCTAATCTTGATCAGATGATTTACCACCAGACCACCGGCGAATTTGCTTACTGGTATGCCGAAGCAGAACAGCTGGTGCGCTGTCGGCTGCTGAGCCTGGCCACCCTCTATCCGGTGGATATACCCTACTATCGCGAGTAGCGCCCAGCGGCGCGCAGAATACGCTGGCCACAATCCTGGCCTCATGCAGACGTAAGCCCGCAATGAGTGACAGCGTCACATTTTTAACAGCGTCGCTCCCCCCGGCTGGCTATTGTCAGGGGGCATAAACCCTGCTTTGATAGCGTATCGGTTATGCCCGCGCGGGCTTCGGCTCGCCCCGGTAAATCCGTGACGTTTTCGCCCTGCCCTGCAGATGGTCCGGGGCGCCGGCAGGTTTCTCTTTTTGAATATGCGGTAATGTAATGAAAAAGCTGTTCGTGCAGTTCTATCTTCTGCTCTTCGTCTGCTTTCTGGTGATGACCATGCTGGTGGGCCTGGTCTATAAATTTACCGCTGAACGCGCCGGAAGGCAGTCGCTTGACGATCTGATGAAAAGCTCACTGTATCTGATGCGCAGCGAGCTGCGGGAAATTCCGCCTCGCGACTGGAGCAAGACGCTTAAAGAGCTGGACCTTAATCTGTCGTTCGACCTGCACATCGAGCCGATGAGCAAATTTAAATTGTCGGAAAGCTCGATGCAGCACCTGCGCGCTGGGGATATTGTTGCGCTCGACGACCAGTACACCTTTATCCAGCGCATCCCCCGCAGCCACTATGTGTTATCCGTGGGCCCGGTACCCTATCTCTATTTTCTGCATGAAATGCGCCTGCTGGACGTGGCGCTGATGGCGTTTATCGCTATCTCGCTGGCCTTCCCGGTGTTTATCTGGATGCGTCCGCACTGGCAGGACATGCTGCGCATTGAGACCGCCGCCCAGCGCTTTGGCGAAGGCCACCTCAGCGAGCGTATTCATTTTGACAGCATGTCCAGCTTTGAGCGGCTCGGGGTGGCCTTTAACCAGATGGCCGACAACATTAACGCCCTCATTGCCAGCAAAAAGCAGCTGATTGACGGCATCGCCCATGAGCTCAGGACGCCTCTGGTGCGCCTGCGCTACCGTCTGGAGATGAGCGAAAACCTCACCGAGGCGGAATCGCAGGCGCTGAACCGTGATATCGGCCAACTGGAGGCGCTCATTGAAGAGCTCCTGACCTACGCCCGTCTCGACCGCCCGCAGACGGAGCTCAGCCTGACCACCCCCGATTTTCCCGCCTGGATCAGCGACCACGTCGAGGATATCCAGATGGTCAACCCGCAGCGCGAGGTCGGCCTGGCGACGCTGACCCGCGGCAACTATGGCGCGCTGGATATGCGGTTGATGGAGCGGGTGCTGGATAATCTGGTGAATAACGCCCTGCGCTACAGCAGTCAGCGGGTGGCGGTCAGCCTGACCCTGCAGGGTTCCCGCGCGTCGTTGCAGGTCGATGATGACGGCCCGGGCATTGCCCCCGAGGAGCGCGAGCGGGTGTTCGAGCCTTTTGTTCGTCTTGACCCCAGCCGCGATCGGGCGACCGGAGGCTGCGGCCTCGGCCTGGCCATCGTCCACAGTATCGCCCAGGCGATGGGGGGCGAGGTTCGTTGCGAGGCCAGTCCTCTCGGCGGCGCCCGTTTCTGCTTTAGCTGGCCGGTCTATCATCAGTTGCCCGATTTTACCTCTGCCTGAATAAAAGTTGCGCAGCGGCCGCGGGCTGGGTATGCTGTAAAAATCGAATAGTATGTTGTAACTAAGGTGAATGCGATGGCTAGCTACGACCTCGTTGAACGTCTGAATGATACCTTTCGCCAGATCGAGCTGGAGCTGCAGGCGCTGCGCCAGGCGTTAACGACCTGTCGACTGCTGGCGGGCCGGGTGTTTGAGCTGCCGGCAATCAGTAAAGATGCCGAGCATGACCCGCTGGCGAACATTACTGTCGTCCAGCACACCGGGGAGGCGGCGCTGGATCTCGCCCTGCGACACTATGGCCATCTGTTTATCCAGCAGCAATCGGAAACCCGCAGCAGCAAAGCCGCCGTCCGCCTGCCGGGTGCTATCTGCCTGCAGGTCACCGCCGCGGAACAGCAGGCGCTGCTGGCGCGCATTCAGCAGATCAACACCCTTAAGGCCACCTTCGAGAAAATCGTCACCGTCGACTCTGGCCTGCCCCCCACCGCCCGCTTTGAGTGGGTGCATCGCCATCTGCCTGGATTAATTACCCTCAGCGCCTATCGCACGCTAACGCCCCTTCTCGACCCGAGCACTATCCGCTTCGGTTGGGCCAATAAGCACGTGATCAAAAACCTGACCCGCGACCAGGTGTTGATGATGCTGGAGAAAAGCCTGCAATCGCCGCGGGCGGTGCCGCCCTGGACCCGCGAGCAGTGGCAGAGCAAACTGGAGAGGGAATATCAGGATATCGCCGCCCTGCCGCAGCGGGCGCGGCTGAAAATTAAACGGCCGGTGAAAGTACAGCCGATTGCCCGCGTCTGGTATGCCAGCGAGCAGAAACAGGTGCAGTACGCCTGCCCCAGCCCGCTGATCGCCCTGATATCCGGCAGCCAGGGGGTCAGCGTGCCGGATATGGGCGAATTGCTCAACTACGATGCCGACAACGTGCAATACCGCTACAAACCGGAGGCGCAGTCGCTGAGATTACTGATCCCTCGCCTGCACCTCTGGCTGGCTAGCGAGTAGCCAGGCTGCCGACCATCAGCTCCGGGCGCACCCAGCTGTCGAATTCGGCTTCCGTCAGGTAGCCCAGCGCCAGCGCCGAGGCCTTCAGGGTCAGCCCCTCATGGTGCGCTTTTTTGGCGATCTCCGCCGCTTTATCATAGCCGATATGGGTATTCAGCGCGGTCACCAGCATCAGCGACTCGTTGAGCAGCTGGTTGATCCGCTCGCGATTCGGCTCAATCCCCACCGCACAGTGCTCGTTAAAGCTCGCCATGCCATCCGCCAGCAGACGCACCGACTGCAGGAAGTTGTGAATGACCATCGGCCGATAGACGTTGAGCTCGAAGTTACCCGAGGCGCCGCCGATATTCACTGCCACGTCGTTACCCATCACCTGGCAGCAGACCATGGTCAGGGCTTCGCACTGCGTCGGGTTGACCTTGCCGGGCATAATCGATGACCCGGGCTCGTTTTCCGGGATGGCGATTTCCCCTATCCCGCAGCGCGGCCCGGAGGCCAGCCAGCGGACATCGTTAGCGATTTTCATCAGCGAGGCCGCCAGACCTTTCAGCGCGCCGTGGGCATGGACCAGGGCATCGACGGTGGCCAGCGCTTCGAATTTGTTCGGCGCGGTGACAAACGGCTGTCCGCTGAGCGAGGCCAGTTCGGCCGCCACCCGCACGGCATATTCCGGATGGGTATTCAGCCCGGTCCCCACCGCCGTCCCGCCCAGCGCCAGCTCGGCGAGATGCGGCTGGCTGGCGTCAAGATGCTTCAGGTTATGGTCCAGCATCGCCACCCAGCCGGAGATTTCCTGGCCTAAGGTGAGCGGCGTGGCGTCCTGCAGATGGGTGCGACCGATCTTAACGATATCCCTGAAGGCCACCGCTTTTTCGTTGAGCGTGGCCCGCAGCGCCTGCAGCGGCGGGAGCAATTTTTCCCGCAGGGCAATCAGCGCCGCGACGTGCATGGCGGTGGGGAACACATCATTCGAGCTTTGGCTTTTATTGACATCGTCATTGGGGTGGATTTTTCGCGCCATCCCCCGCTCACCGCCGAGCAGTTCACTGGCGCGGTTGGCCAGCACCTCGTTCATATTCATATTGCTCTGGGTGCCGGAACCGGTCTGCCAGATAGCCAGCGGGAACTCCTGGGGGTGTTTTCCGGCCAGCACTTCGTCAGCGGCGGCGACGATCGCCCCGGCTTTCTCCGGCGTCAGCAGGCCAAGATCCTGATTGACCTTCGCCGCCGCCCGCTTGGTCAGCGCGAGGGCATATATCAGTTCCCCGGGCATTTTTTCGGTCGAGATGCGGAAATGCTCCAGAGAACGCTGGGTCTGGGCGCCCCAGAGTTTATCGGCCGGGACGTCGATGGCGCCCATCGAGTCTTTTTCACTGCGATGCGTTGTCATTACTTTCTCCTTGGATGAAAAGTGCGTCATAGCGACAAAGCTCACCTGCTTAAAAGAGTAAGTATTGGCCAGATTGAAAAGTTGTTTTGGTGGTTCGTGCCGCGAAGCGGCATAAAAAAACCGCCCCGAAGGGCGGCCAGGTTTACTTCACGCAGCGGGCGCACTGCGACGTCTGGATCTGCTGGAAGAAGTCGTTGCCTTTATCATCGACGAGAATAAACGCCGGGAAGTCTTCCACGTCGATTTTCCAGATAGCCTCCATCCCCAGTTCCGGATACGCCACGCACTCAAGGCTGCGGATGCTCTGCTGAGCCAGTACCGCCGCCGGGCCGCCGATGCTGCCGAGGTAGAAGCCGCCGTGCTTGTGGCAGGCGTCGGTGACCTGCTGGCTGCGGTTGCCTTTCGCCAGCATGATCTTGCTCGCGCCGTGCGACTGCAGCAGATCGACGTATGAGTCCATGCGCCCTGCGGTAGTCGGGCCGAGGGAGCCGGAGGCGTAACCGTCCGGCGTCTTGGCCGGGCCGGCGTAGTAGATCGGGTGATCTTTGACGTACTGCGGCAGGGCTTCGCCATTATCAATAAGCTCTTTCAGCTTGGCGTGCGCGATATCGCGGGCCACGATAATAGTGCCGCTCAGCGACAGACGCGTGGACACCGGGTACTGCGACAGCAGCGCCAGGATCTCGCTCATCGGCTGGTTAAGATTCACTTTCACCGCTTCGCCTTCCCCGGCCTGGCGCAGATGCTCAGGGATATATTTCCCCGGATTGCTCTCCAGCTTCTCAATCCAGATGCCGTCGCGGTTGATTTTGGCTTTGATGTTGCGGTCGGCGGAACAGGAGACGCCCATCCCTACCGGGCAGGAAGCGCCGTGACGCGGCAGACGGATCACGCGGATATCGTGGGCGAAATATTTGCCGCCGAACTGCGCGCCGAGGCCGAGGTTCTGCGCTTCCAGCAGCAGTTCTTGCTCCAGTTGCACGTCGCGGAAAGCCTGCCCATGTTCGTTACCTTCGGTCGGCAGGCCATCGTAGTATTTGGTGGAGGCCAGCTTGACGGTTTTCAGCGTCGCTTCCGCCGAAGTCCCGCCGATGACAAAGGCGATATGGTACGGCGGACAAGCGGCGGTCCCCAGGGTGCGCATCTTCTCGACCAGATAGTTTTTCAGCTTCGCCGGGGTGATCAGCGCTTTGGTTTCCTGGTACAGATAGGTTTTGTTAGCCGAGCCGCCGCCCTTGGCGATGCAGAGGAATTTATACTCATCGCCATCGGTAGCATAGAGGTCAATCTGCGCCGGCAGGTTGGTGCCGGTGTTAACCTCTTTATACATATCCAGCGGGGCGTTCTGCGAATAGCGCAGGTTGTCCTGGATATAGGTGTTGTACACCCCCTGCGCCAGGGCGGCCTCATCGCCTCCGCCGGTCCAGACGCGCTGACCTTTTTTACCCATGATGATCGCGGTGCCGGTGTCCTGACAGGTGGGCAGAATGCCTTTGGCGGCGATATCGGAGTTGCGCAGGAACTGCAGGGCGACGTATTTGTCGTTTTCGCTGGCTTCCGGGTCGTTCAGGATATCCGCCACCTGCTGCTGATGCGCCGGGCGAAGCATAAAGGAGGCGTCGTGGAAGGCATGTTGCGCCAGAAGGGTCAGCGCCTGAGGGTCAACTTTTAGCACTTCCTGGCCGGCAAATTCGGCGACGGAGACGTAATCACTGCTGAGGAGATAATACTCGGTGTCATCCTTTTTGAGGGGAAAAGGATCCTGGTAAACAAACGGTTTATTCGACATTGTACTCTCACTTACTGCTTTGGCTGATTATGTTTCAGGCAGGGACTCCATGTGCCTGTAGAAAAGCGAGTCGATCAATCTTACACAATTTTTTAACAAAAACTGAGACAGGGACGACTTTTTCTTTCAGCAGTTGCTTCTCCAGCGTTTGCTGGTTTAATAGGGCGATAATTTTAATTTGATTGATACAGGGAATGAGAATGCAAAAGCTGATCAACGCCGTACAGAACTATGCCTGGGGAAGCCACACCGCCTTAACTGAACTGTATGGCATCGCCAACCCGGACAACCAGCCGATGGCAGAGCTGTGGATGGGGGCGCATCCGAAGAGCAGCTCGCAGGTCCTGACGGCCGATGGCCAGCCGCGTTCGCTGCGCGAGGTGATTGACGCGGATAAAGCCGCCCTGCTCGGCGAAAAAGTGGCGCAACGCTTCGGTGAGCTGCCGTTCCTGTTTAAAGTGCTGTGCGCCGCGCAGCCTCTCTCCATTCAGGTCCATCCTAACAAGCAGGCCTCCGAAGAGGGTTTCGCCCGCGAGAACGCCGCCGGCATCCCCCTCTCCGCCGCCGAACGTAACTACAAAGATCCGAACCACAAGCCGGAGCTGGTTTTCGCCCTGACCCCGTTCCTGGCGATGAACGCGTTTCGCGAGTTCAGCGAAATTGTCAGCCTGCTGCAGCCGGTGGCCAACGCACACCCGGCGATCGGCGCCTTCCTGCAGCAGCCGGACGCGACTCGCCTGAGCCAGCTGTTTGCCAGCCTGCTGAATATGCAGGGCGAGGAAAAAGCCCAGGCGCTGCAGGCGCTGCGCGAGGTGCTGGACCGTGAGCAGGGCGAACCGTGGCAAACCATCCGCCTGATCGCGGAATTCTATCCCGACGACAGCGGCCTCTTCTCCCCACTGCTGCTGAACGTGGTGAAGTTGAATCCTGGCGAAGCGATGTTCCTGTTTGCCGAAACGCCGCACGCTTATCTGCAAGGGGTAGCGCTGGAGGTGATGGCCAACTCGGATAACGTGCTCCGCGCCGGCCTGACGCCGAAGTACATTGATATCCCTGAGCTGGTGGCCAACGTTAAGTTCGAGGCTAAACCGGCGGGTGAGCTGCTGACCCAGCCGCAGCGCCACGGCGCGGAACTGGACTTCCCGATCCCGGTGGAAGATTTTGCCTTCTCGCTGCACGATCTCTCCACCGAGGCCAGCGATCTGGCCCAGGCGAGCGCGGCGATCGTTTTCTGCGTCGACGGCGAAGCCGTGCTGCGCAAAGGCGACCAGAGCCTGACCCTCAAGCCGGGCGAATCGGCCTTTGTGGCCGCCAATGAATCGCCGGTGCAGGTCAGCGGCCATGGCCGCGTGGCGCGCGTGTTCAATAAGCTCCAGTAAACGACTGACCTTTCAGGTCTCGCTTACTGATTATGACAACTCAGCCAGGCGGTCTCTCCGCCTGGCTTCATTTATGGACAAATGCTATGAAAAAATCGCTGGTCGCAGCAGGAATCATCGTGGCGCTGGGCGTGGTATGGACAGGCGGCGCCTGGTACACCGGTAAACAGCTGGAAGGCCGAATTGCCGATATGGTGCAGCAGGCTAACGCACAGCTACGCAGCAGCGCGCCGGAGTCAGGTCTGGAGCTGAGCTATCAGGACTACCAGCGCGGGCTGTTCAGCAGCCATCTGCAGCTGGTGGTGAAGCCCATCGCCGGTCAGGCTAACGGCTGGCTGGCCGCCGGACAGAGCGTGGTGCTTGACGAGGTGGTCGATCACGGCCCCTTCCCGCTGGCCTCGTTAAAAACCTTTAATCTGGCTCCGGCGATGGCTTCGGTCCACACCACGCTGGTGAAAAACGACGCCAGCCAGGCATTGTTCGAGATAGCCAAAGGCACTACCCCCTTCACCGTTGATACGCGCATCGCCTACAGCGGCGACAGCCAGTCGGCGATCGTTCTCAATGCCCTCGACTACGCCAAAGGGGATGAGAAAGTCACCTTCAGCGGCGGCCAGTTCCAGCTCGACGCCGACCGCGACGGCAAAAACATCAGCCTGAAGGGCCAGGCCGGCAGCGGTCAGATCGATGCCCTCAACGAATATAACCAGAAGGTGCAACTGCGCTTCGTCAACCTGACCACCGACGGCGCCACCGAGCTGGCCAGCTTCAACGAGCGTATCGGCCAGCAAAAAATGACCCTCGATAAGCTGGCCATCAGCGTCGAAGGCAAAGAGCTGGCGCTGGTTGACGGCATGGCGCTGGACGGCGGCTCGACGTTGACCAAGGACGGCAAAGGCGTGAACAGCCAGGTGAACTACACCGTCAACAGCCTTAAGCTGCAGGGTCAGGATATGGGCAGCGGCAAACTGACGCTGAAAGTGGATAACGTCGACGGTCAGGCGTGGCACCAGTTCAGCCAGCAGTACAGCGCGCAGTCTCAGGCGCTGCTGGCGAAGCCAGAGCTGGCGCAGAACCCGGAGCTGTACCAGCAGGCGCTTACCGAAACCCTGTTCAATGCGCTGCCGATCCTGCTTAAGGGCAATCCGTCGGTGACCATCTCCCCGCTGAGCTGGCGCAACGCCAAAGGCGAAAGCACCCTCAACCTCTCGGTTCTGCTGAAAGATCCGGCCCAGGTGACCGCTCCGCCGCAGACGCTGGCGGACAGCCTGGATCGCGTGGTGCAGTCCCTTGACGGCAAAGTGGTGATCCCGGTGGATATGGCGACGGAGTTTATGACTAAGATCGCCGGTCTGGAAGGCTACCAGCCAGCCGACGCCGCCAAACTCGCCGATCAGCAGGTCAAAGGCCTGGCGGCGATGGGCCAGATGTTCCGCATCACCACCATGGAAGATAATGCCATCAGCAGCAGCCTGCAGTACGCGAACGGCCAGGTGACGCTGAACGGCCAGAAAATGCCGCTGGAGGATTTTGCCGCGATGTTTGGTCTGGAAGCGCCTTCGCTACCGGACGGCGCGCCGCAGGACGGCCAGCCGCAGCAGGATGACGCCGCGCCTCAGCAGGACGACGCCGCCCCGCAGCCGTAACGTATCGGCTCAGGAGACGGCCACCGCGCGCCGTCTCCGTCATTTTCTCGTCACCAGCCGCGGGGGCATGATCTGGTTTCGCGTCTCGCCCGCGCCCTCCTCCAGCCGCCGCAGCATCGACTCCGCCAGCGTTTTGCCCATCTCGCGCGCCGGGGTAGTGACCCAGGTGAGCGGCAGGTCGTCAAGCGCGGCCTCGGGCACATCGGCGAACGCCGCCAGCGCCACCCGCTGCTCGAAGTAGCTGTCGACGCCATCTTCCCCGCTCTGCCTTCCAGCCCGCAGCAGACCGAACCACGCGCCGGTCGCCACCACGTTGTTGTAGCACACCACCGCGGTGATGGTCGGATTTTGCCCCAGCAGCGCGGTCATCGCCTCCGCCGCCTGCTTCTGGCTCGACTCGCACTCCAGCACCCATTCGCTGTGAAACGGCAGACCGTATTTCAGCAAGGTGGCGCAATAGCCGCCGACCCGCTCGGCGCGCGTTAGCGACGAGCTCTGGCCGCCAAGCCAGGCGATCCGCTGATGGCCGCGGCGGATCAGATGCTCGGTCACCAGCTGCGCCGCCTGCATGTTGTCCGGGCGGATCAGGTCGACATCGTCGAGATAGCTGGCGCGGGAAGCGAACACCAGCGGCACCCCCGCCTCCGCCGCCCGCTCGCGCAGCTCGCTGCCGCGGTCGATGGCCCCGGCGATGATCACCCCGTCCACCCCCTGCGCCGCCAGCGTATCAAACCGCTGAGCCATCTTCTCGCCGCTGCGTCCCCCCTGGGTGAGAAACACCATTTTCCCCTGCCTCTCCAGGGCATCGGTGAGGCCGGCGGTTAACTCGGCATAGAACGGTTTAGAGAGATCGCTGACGATAAGGCCAATCACCCCGCTCTGTCCGCCGCGCAGCGAGGCGGCCTGACGGTTGCGCACAAATCCCAGCTGCTCGATGGCCTGATTAACCCGCTCGCCGGTGGCGCTGGAGATGCGCCCTTTGCCGCTCAGCACCAGCGAAACGGTGCTCACGGATACGCCGGCGGCCAGTGCCACATCATTGATGGTGATCTTTTTTGCGATTGCCATAACCTGCTGGCTGACTCCCTTGCCTGTCGATAAAACGTTTTATCATTGTGCGATCTTTATAAACCTTATTATCGCTTGAATATGTGATTTTTATCGCACTAAAAAGTGGTAAAACGTTTTATCTTGCCGTGGCGTTAGTTCTTCCCGACCACTTGAGAATCAGGAACCGTGCTATGACGGCGAAAACCGCACCAAAAATCACCTTGTGGGAATTTTTCCAGCAGCTGGGAAAAACCTTTATGCTGCCCGTGGCGTTGCTCTCGTTTTGCGGGATCATGCTGGGGATCGGCAGCTCGTTAAGCAGTCACGATGTTTTGACCCTGCTGCCGTGGCTGGATATGCCGCTGCTGCAGGCCATCTTTATCTGGATGAGCAAAGTCGGCTCCTTTGCCTTCAGCTTCCTGCCGGTGATGTTCTGTATCGCCATCCCGCTGGGGCTGGCGCGGGAGAACAAAGGCGTCGCCGCCTTCGCCGGTTTTGTCGGCTACGCGGTCATGAACCTGGCGGTCAACTTCTGGCTGACGGCGAAAGGCATTCTGCCCACCACCGACGCCGCGATCCTTAAGGCCAACAATATCCAGAACATCATCGGTATTCCATCGATCGATACCGGGATCCTCGGGGCGGTTATCGCCGGGATTATCGTCTGGCTGCTGCATGAGCGCTTTCACAACATTCGCCTGCCGGACGCCCTGGCCTTCTTCGGCGGCACCCGCTTCGTGCCGATCGTCACCACCGTGGTGCTGGGTCTGGTCGGGCTGGCGATCCCGCTGGTGTGGCCGGTCTTCGCCATGGGGATCAACGCCCTCGGGAAGATGATCAATAGCGCCGGCGATTTTGGGCCGATGATCTTCGGCACCGGCGAGCGACTGCTGCTGCCGTTTGGCCTGCACCACATCCTGGTGGCGCTGATCCGCTTCACGGAAGCCGGCGGCACCCTCGACGTCTGCGGCCACAGCGTCAGCGGCGCGCTGACCATCTTCCAGGCACAGCTGAGCTGCCCGACCACCCACGGCTTCGCCGAAAGCGCCACCCGCTTCCTGTCGCAGGGTAAGATGCCAGCCTTCCTCGGCGGTCTGCCGGGCGCCGCGCTGGCGATGTACCACTGCGCCCGTCCGGAAAACCGGCATAAAATTAAAGGCCTGCTGATCTCCGGGGTGATCGCCTGCGTGGTGGGCGGCACCACCGAGCCGCTGGAGTTCCTGTTCCTGTTCGTGGCGCCGGTCCTGTATGTCATCCACGCCCTGCTGACCGGTCTCGGCTTTACCATCATGGCGGTGCTCGGCGTCACCATCGGCAACACCGACGGCAATATCATCGACTTCGTGGTGTTTGGCATCCTGCATGGTCTGGCGACCAAGTGGTATCTGGTGCCGGTGGTGGCGGCAATCTGGTTTGCGGCCTACTATGCCATCTTCCGCTTCGCCATCACCCGCTTCAATCTGAAAACGCCGGGCCGCGATATCGACACCGCCGCCAGCGTGGAGAAAGCGGTCGCTGGCACCATTGGTAAATCCGGGTATAACGTGCCGGCGATTCTGGCGGCCCTCGGCGGCGCCGACAACATTGTCTCGCTGGATAACTGCATTACCCGTCTGCGTCTGTCGGTACACGATATGAGCAAAGTGGACGCTGCCGCGCTGAAAGCCCACCGCGCCATCGGGGTGGTTCAGCTCAACCAGCATAATCTGCAGGTGGTGATTGGCCCGCAGGTGCAGTCGGTAAAAGATGAAATGGCCACGCTGATGAATACCGTTCAGGCCTGATCTCACCGGTCCCCTTCCGGCACGGAAGGGGACCCTTGCTAAGGAAGTTCCGATGTTTGATTTTTCCATACCCATCGACCGCCACGGCACCTGGTGCACGCAGTGGGACTATGTCGCCGACCGCTTTGGCGTCCCCGATCTGCTGCCGTTCACCATCTCCGATATGGATTTCGCCACCGCGCCCTGCATTCTCGACGCCGTCAGCCGGCGGCTGGCCCACGGCGTGTTCGGCTACAGCCGCTGGCAGAACGAGGCGTTTCTCGGGGCGATTGCCCACTGGTACGTCAGCCGCTTTCACAGCGTCATCGATCCGCAAACGGTGGTTTACGGACCGTCGGTTATTTATATGGTGGCGGAAACCATCCGCCAGTGGTCGCAAGAAGGCGACGGCGTCGTCGTCCATACTCCCGCCTACGATGCGTTCTATAACACTATCACCGCTAACCGCCGACAGATCGCCCCGGTGCCACTGACCCTGACGAACAATCAATGGCACTGCGATATGGCGCGCCTGGAAGCGGCGCTGGCGGAGCCGAAGAATACCCTGCTGCTGCTCTGCAGCCCGCACAACCCAACGGGGAAAGTCTGGCGCCGCGAGGAGCTCCAGACCATGGCGGCGCTGTGCCAAAAGCATGGCGTCAGGGTGATTAGCGACGAAATTCATATGGACATGACCTGGGGCGACCACCGCCATATCCCGTGGAGCGAGGTGGCTCAGGGGCCGTGGGCGCTGTTCACCTCCGGATCAAAGAGCTTCAATATTCCGGCCTTTACCGGGGCCTATGGCTTTATCCCTGAGGCAAACTGCCGCGACAGCTATCTGCAGGCGCTGAAAGCGCGCGATGGACTCTCGTCGCCCTCGGTGCCGGCGCTGCTGGCTCATATCGCCGCCTACCGCGATGGGGCGCCCTGGCTCAACGCCCTGCGCGACTACCTGCAGGAGAACCTGCGCTTTGTGGCTGATACGCTCAATCGCGCCTTTCCTGCGCTACGCTGGCAGCCGCCGGAGGCCACCTACCTGGCGTGGATCGACCTGCGCCCCCTCAACATTGACGACCGCGCACTGCAGCAGGCGCTGATCGCCGGGCAGAAGGTGGCGATTATGCCGGGATATACCTATGGACCCGAAGGCAATGGCTTTCTGCGTCTCAACGTCGGCTGTCCACGCGAGAAGCTGGAGCGCGGTGTCGCAGGGCTGATAGCCGCCCTGCGCAGCCTCAGTTGACGCGCGGCACTGACTACAGATCGTCACGCCGGCGGAACGCCAGGTAGCCGGCGCCGAGGGTAAAGATGCCGACAATCACCACCAGCAGGATAAACCCGTGGTGATTGCTCGCCAGCGGGATCCCGCCGACGTTCATGCCGAAGAAACCGGCCACAATGTTAATCGGTAGCGCGAGGACCGTGATCACCGTCAGGGTGTAGAGGGTGCGGTTACTCTGCTCCAGCTGGCGGGCGCCGATCTCCTCCTGCAGCAGGCTGATGCGCTCGATCAGGCCGGACAGGTCATTAAGCACCACGCTAAACTCTTCGGTGAACTGACGAAATGCCTGCACCACCGCGCGATCCATCCACGCTGGCGGCCGGTTAAGCAGCCGGAACATTGCCGCCGGTTCCGGCGCCAGCAGCCGTTGAAAACGCAGCAGCATCCGCCGCAGCCGCGCCAGATCGGCCCGATTACGCTGCACGTGATTGCTCAGGAGTCGCTCTTCAATCAGGTCGACGTGGCGGCTGGCCTGGCGCACCACCTGCTCCAGCACCTCCTCCTGCTCCTCCAGCAAAAAGGCCAGCAGTTCAGCGGAGGTATGCACCTTAAGCGTATGCAGACGCGGCAGCATCCATTCGATAAACCGCAATGGTTTGAAACGCGCTGTCACCACCAGCTTCGGGCTACAGTAGAGCCACAGCGTGGCGGTTTCCGCGCTGGTGTCTTGCGGACGAAACAGCACGTCGTTAAGCACGGCGAACAGATTTTCCCCTTGCCGTTCAATACGGGTGGTATGCGAGCCGCTGCGGATCTCCTCAAAGAAAAAGTCCGCCACGGGAAAGTGACTGATTAGCCATTTTTCGGCGGTGGCGTGATTGAGATTAAGATGCAGCCAGATAAAGGCCTTATCGTCAGCCAGCGCCTGATAGCTGGCGCATACCTCAGCAGAGGCAATAGGCTGTGGGGGGTGATCTTCGTGAAACAGATAGCCATACACCAGGCCGGACACTTCCATATCAAAATCGGGCTTTAACATCTTCGCGGTGACGTCTTGACTCATGGCTCCCTCAGGACAGGCACTGGCACCGTTGATGCCCAGATAGCGCCATATTTCGCTATTTTTCGCGGACTGGCAAGGTTAATAATCCTGCCGCAAAACCGTCATCTGACGGACATATTTCGGGCAGCATGCCTGAGTCATACCCGGCGTGCTGACCAAGCGCATCGCGCGACGATCTGGCCTTCTGGCTGTGCTTTTATCGTCACTATTAAAATAATTTTGATATTCCTCAAAACTTTTTTAGGCGGGAAGCGGTATTAATTTGGCCGCTTAATCATTGCTTACCCTGGTTTATTGAGGAGGAGACCATGAAAACCTATGACCGTAATCGTAACGCTATTGCTACCGGCAGTATGGTCATGATCGCTGGTAACGGTACGACGGGCGTGATTAAAGCGATCCATGGCGAGGGGAAAACCGCCGAGCAGCTGCGTCGGGCGGACTGCGTGGAAATCGACGGCTGCGAGGGCCGCTTCTGTCCGTTAGATCTGATCCGTCTCGGTTTCCATTAATCCCTGCCGCCAGGGCAACATGAGCAGGCCACCCAGGGTGGCCTCTCCTTTACCGGCCTGATACAGGCGCTTAGCGAAAGCTCCACTGAATACTCATCACAAAGATCGCCGGGAGAATAATCCCGCCCTCGACGCCGAAATAATCGGTAAAGTTATACTGCAGACCATGATAGATATAGGGCGAAAAACCGACGCCGGTGATTTTTTTGGCGGTGCGGTAGGTGCCTGAGTCGCCGCAGTGGCTGAAAGCGTCAAAGAAAAATTCCCCGGTATAGGCATACACCCCTTTCAGCAGCCAGCCGGTGTCGTTTTTCAGCCAGTCGCGGCGCACGCCGAGGGTCAGACAGCGATCGTCGAAGCTGTTTTTCATGGTGCCGACCAGCGCGCTGTATTTTGAATCCGCTGAAAACTTGCGCTCCACCGAGAAAAAGTTGTTGTTGAAATGCTCGTTATATTGTCCGTGGTTACCGGTCATGTGATAAACATAGGAGCCGGTATTCATCGAATAAAGATTGAATTCCCCGGCCTGCGCCGACGGCATGGCAACCAACAATAGCCCGGATAACAAAATCCATAATTTATTTAACATTCAGTAACCTACGCCACACCTGTAAAAAAAGAACCCGGCATACTATCACCGCGAAGCTAAACCAAAGGGCAATCAGATACACCGACGCTTTTCGCGGCAGGCAAACATGACGCTATAAGCACTATAGCAGTCGCCCTCTCGCCTGGTGAGCGCCAGCGGCTATACTGCTGACACATTCATCTTATTGATTAAGGACTGCTGTGTTAGCCACTCTCCTCGTTGCGCTGGTCGCTATTATTCATCTCGCCATCCTGGTGCTGGAGATGTTTTTCTGGGAAGCTCCCGCCGGGCGCCGGGCCTTTAACCTCAGCGCCGATTTCGCCCGGGAAAGCCGGGTGCTGGCGGCCAACCAGGGGTTGTATAACGGTTTCCTGGCCGCCGGCCTGGCATGGGGGCTGTGGCTGGGGGCATCGGGCGTGCAGGTGGTGATCTTTTTCCTCGCCTGCGTGCTGGCCGCCGGGATATTCGGCGCGCTGACCGCCAGCCGCAAAATTCTCTATATTCAGGCGCTGCCCGCGCTGCTGGCGCTGCTTGCGGTGCTGGCGCAGGCGTAGGGTCTTGATCCAAAACAGAGAAAGCAGGCGCTAAGGCGGATACTATGTGCCCCCTTCGGTCGGTCATCGACCGTTAATACCTTCTGAGTTCAGAGGCATTTTTATGACATGGCAATCCTTCAAACAGGCCTGGCTTATCCGGTTCTGGTCTCCCGTCCCGGCGGTCATCGCCGCGGGCATTCTCTCAACCTACTATTTTGGCATCACCGGCACCTTCTGGGCGGTGACCGGCGAATTTACCCGCTGGGGTGGCCAGCTGCTGCAGCTGCTGGGGGTCCACAGCGAACAGTGGGGCTATTATCAGCTGATCCATCTCGACGGGACGCCGCTGACCCGCATCGACGGCAGGATGATCATCGGCATGTTCGGCGGCTGCCTGGCCGCGGCATTGTGGGCCAATAACGTCAAACTGCGCTTGCCACGCAGCCGGATCCGCATAGTGCAGGCCGTGGCCGGGGGCATCATCGCCGGGTTCGGCGCGCGGCTGGCGATGGGCTGCAATCTGGCGGCGTTTTTCACCGGCATTCCGCAGTTCTCCCTGCACGCCTGGCTGTTTGCCATCGCCACCGCCATCGGCTCCTGGTTTGGCGCTCGCTTCACCCTGCTGCCTCTATTTCGCATCCCGGTAAAAATGCAAAAGGTATCCGCCGCTTCGCCGTTAACCCAAAAACCGCTGCAGGCACGCCGCCGTTTCCGCCTGGGCATGGTGGTCTTTTTCGCCATGATCGGCTGGGGCCTGCTCACCGCCGCAGACCACCCTGCGCTCGGCCTTGCGATGCTGTTCGGCATCGGCTTCGGTCTGCTTATCGAGCGAGCGCAGATCTGCTTTACCTCCGCCTTTCGCGATATGTGGATCACCGGCCGGACGGTGATGGCGAAGGCGATAATCTTCGGCATGGCGGCGAGCGCCATCGGCATCTTCAGCTATGTGCAACTGGGGATGGCGCCGAAAATCATGTGGGCCGGTCCCAACGCGGCGATCGGCGGGCTACTGTTCGGCTTTGGCATCGTGCTGGCCGGCGGCTGTGAGACCGGCTGGATGTACCGGGCGGTGGAAGGCCAGGTTCACTACTGGTGGGTGGGGCTGGGCAACGTCATCGGCTCCACGCTGCTCGCCTGGTGCTGGGACGATATCGCCGCCCCGCTCGCCACCCACTGGCAAAAGGTCAACCTGCTGAACGCTTTTGGTCCCTTCGGCGGACTGCTGGCGACCTATCTGCTGCTGCTGATCGCCCTGCTGCTGGTGATCGCCTGGGAGAGACATTTTTTCCGCCGCCAGTCGGCAGCGGTCCGGACCGTGAAGGAGAGTGCATGAAAAACATCATCCCTGATTATCGCCTGGACATGGTCGGCGAGCCCTGCCCTTATCCGGCGGTCGCCACCCTGGAGGCGATGCCCTCCCTGCAAAAAGGCGAGATCCTCGAAGTGATCAGCGACTGTCCGCAGTCGATCAATAACATTCCGCTCGATGCCAGGAACCATGGCTATACGGTGCTGGATATTCAGCAGGATGGCCCGACCATTCGCTATCTGATCCAGAAGTAATCCCGTTTTCCCGCCGGCGACCTTCATCGCCGGCATGGATTTCCCCGTCTCGCCATGTCCTCACCATCAGATGGGCCGTGCAGGCAAACGATTGCAATAGATTGTAACACTTGAAACGGTGTTCCAGTCATCAAATAACCATTAATATAACGCGGCTATATTATTAAAATACGAATAAGTAACTTCGTGAATGGTTTCTGCCGCTACCGGCCAAAGCCGCACACAGCAATACAATAAGGATAGAAATGGAACTGCTGGCCAGGCTGGGTTATTTTTTTGAGCAAGTGCGTGCAGATGCCGATTTTGCCACCTTCGCCAATGAACTACGTCGGCACCAGGTCTCGTGTTACATCTACTTTGTCTCCACCGGCAATATGAATTTCGTGATGGCAAACGACAAGGTGATCACGATAAAAAGCGCCCGCAGCCTGCTGCGCGTGCGCAGCGCCCCCAACCAGCAGCTGACCTCGGCTGCGGTCATCCGCCATTTTGCCGGCGCCATCAACTTTGAACAATACTGTAAGGATCTCGCCAGCGCCGGGGTGTTTAAGTGGAGCGTCGACCTGGACGAGGAGACTCGCCACTACTGGTCGAAGGATAACAGGCTGCTGTATAAAGAGAGCCTGATTCCCCCCTGAGCGGGTCCCGGGGGGAAGTCTGGTTTGCGGGGCCAGCCCTTAATCGCGGGTCTGCACCCAAAAGGCGTGGATCAGGCCTGGAATATAGCCCAGCAGGGTCAAAATAATGTTGAGAATAAACGCCCAGCCGAAACCTTTCCCCAGCAGAACCCCCAGCGGCGGCAGAATGATAGTAAAAACGATTCTCCAGAATCCCATAAGTTCTCCCTTCATCTAATGTCAACATTTTACTAAGCTATTCAATAGTTAAGCATAGACGCTTTTCACCGCTTCGCCAGCAGGCTGCGCCCTCATCTCCGGTAACAAAAATTATTTCCTGCCGTCACGGATAAAAAAGTCCGCCAAAACATCCACTTTTTTGCCTCATGCTGTGGGCCTGACAGCGAACCGCACAGATTGTCAGTTGACCTGGCTGCCAGTCAGGACTAAGCCTGGAGAAGTTTTATCACATCG
Organism: Klebsiella sp. PCX; assembly: GCF_021869705.1. Taxonomy (NCBI): domain Bacteria; kingdom Pseudomonadati; phylum Pseudomonadota; class Gammaproteobacteria; order Enterobacterales; family Enterobacteriaceae; genus Klebsiella; species Klebsiella sp. PCX. Next base: position 2,335,455 of record NZ_CP091527.1, on the reverse strand, counting down.
AGTCGTTTTACCAACCGGAGAATATCCATGAGTAAACTTGGGATTAATGGTTTTGGTCGTATCGGACGTCTGGTGTTACGCCGTTTATTAGAAGTCGACAGCAGCCTCGAGGTGGTGGCCATCAACGACCTCACCTCGCCAAAAGTGCTGGCCTACCTGTTAAAGCATGATTCAAACTACGGCCCCTTCCCGTGGAGCGTCGACTTCACGGAAGATGCGCTGATCGTCAACGGCAAGACCATCACCGTGTATGCCGAAAAAGAGGCGCAGCATATTCCGTGGCAGGCGGCGGGCGCGGAAGTGATTGTGGAGTGTACCGGGTTCTACACCTCGGCAGAGAAATCGCAGGCCCATCTTCAGGCCGGCGCACGCAAAGTGCTGATTTCCGCCCCCGCCGGCGAGATGAAAACCATCGTCTATAACGTCAACGATGACACCCTGACGGCGGATGACACCATCATCTCCGTCGCCTCCTGCACCACCAACTGCCTGGCGCCAATGGCCAAAGTGCTGCAGGATGCCTTCGGCATCACCGTAGGCACCATGACCACCATCCACGCCTATACCGGCACCCAGTCGCTGGTGGACGGACCGCGCGGTAAAGATCTGCGCGCCTCCAGGGCGGCGGCGGAAAACGTCATCCCGCACACCACCGGCGCGGCCAAAGCTATCGGCCTGGTGATCCCCGCCCTGAGCGGCAAGCTGAAAGGCCATGCCCAGCGCGTACCGACCAAAACCGGCTCAGTGACAGAGCTGGTGTCGGTGCTGGAGAAAAAGGTAACTGCGGATGAGGTTAATCAAGCGATGAAGCAGGCGGCTGAGGGCAATGAATCCTTTGGCTATACCGAAGAAGAGATTGTCTCTTCCGATATCATCGGCAGCCATTTCGGTTCAATCTACGATGCCACCCAGCTGGAGATTGTGGAGGCCGGCGGCGTACAGCTGGTGAAAACCGTCGCCTGGTACGACAACGAATACGGTTTTGTCACCCAGCTGATCCGCGTGCTGGAGAAATTTGCCCGCTAAGTGAACGGCGGACAGCCTGCGCTGCCCGCCGATTCTGCATTGAGCGTCTCAGGCCTGCAGATAGACCACCTGGGTCTGCAGGTACTCATTCAGGCCATGGCGGCCATCTGCGCCGCCGATCCCTGATTTACGCCAGCCGGCGTGGAATCCCTGCATCGCCTCAAAGTTCTCGCGGTTGATATAGGTTTCGCCGAACTTCAGCCCCTTAATCGCCTTCATCGCCACGTTGAGATCGCGGGTGTAGATTGAGGAGGTGAGGCCATAATCGCTGTCATTGGCCATCGCCAGCGCTTCATCGAGAGTTGAAAACGCCACCACCGGCAGCACCGGACCGAAGGTTTCCTCATGGATAATATCCATCTCCTGACGCACATCCAGCAGCAGGGTCGGCGGATAAAAATAGCCTTTCCCCTCCAGCGGCTGACCGCCCAGCGCTACCCGCGCCCCCTGCGCCACCGCCTTCGCCACTTTGCGCGCCACCTGATCCCGCGCGGCAGCGTTGATCAGCGGCCCCATCGCGATGTCATCCCGCGCCGCCGGGTCGCCAAACTGCACGGCCTTCATCGCCTCGCCGAGGCGGTTGACGAAGCGGTCGTAAATCCCCTGCTGAACATAGACCCGCTCGACGCAGTTGCACACCTGCCCGGTGTTGATCACCCGCGAGTCCACCACCGCCTTCACCGCCAGCTCCACATCCGCATCGTCCATGACGATGGCCGGCGCTTTGCCGCCAAGCTCAAGGCACACTTTGGTGATATTTTTCGCCGCGGCGGCCATGATTTTCTCCCCCGCCGCCACGCTGCCGGTCATGCTGACCATCGCCACCTTCGGATTGCCGGCCAGCTCCTGGCCGACGGTTTCCCCACGGCCGAGCACCAGGTTAAAGACCCCTTTCGGCAGCCCAATCTGGTGGACGATCTCGGCGAAAGCAATAGCGTTATTGGGCGTGAATTCGCTGGGCTTAATGACGATGGTATTTCCGGTGATCAGCGCCGGCGCCAGCTTGCGGGCGATAAGAAAAAACGGGAAGTTCCACGGCAGGATCCCGGTGGTCACCCCCAGCGCGCGTTTAAAGACAAGGATATTTTCCCCGGGACGGTCGCTCTGCACGATCTCCCCTTCATAACGCCGCGCCCATTCGGCCATGTAGTCGAGATAGTCGGCGGTGAACGCCACCTCCACCGCCGCCAGCTGCTGGATCTTGCCGCCTTCAGCGACGATCAGCCCGGCGATGTCATCGGCACGCTGACGGATGCCGGCGGCAATTTTGCGCAGCCAGCCCGCGCGCTCAATGGCCGGCAGCGCCTCCCAGGCCGGCTGGGCGCGCTCCGCCGCGTCAATCGCCAGCCGCGCCTCTTCCGCGGTCCCGTCCGGGATCCGCGACAGCAGCGCTTCGGTCGCCGGGTTAAGCACGTCGATCCAGCCGTCGCCGTGACCGGAAACGAACTGGCCATCAATATACATCTGGTGTTGAACGGGTGCTGTCATGGCTGCTCCTGTGGTGCATTTGTATTTAACAAGTGATTTTTTTGTTAAATATCGGGCGGATAAGCCGTGGCTTCGCAGCACGTTGGCGCAGTTTTGTGAGCTGATTCATAAAACCGGGCCAAAAATACCCGGTTGAGGTTACATTTCAATAACACAAATTGCCCGTTTGCGATAAATCTGCCGCAAACGGGCATTTATCAGCCGAGGATGCGGGCCTGCAGCGCCCCGGCGAGCCGGTCATCCTCCCGCAGCTGTCGCCAGGCGTCGAGGATCTCCGGCGGGAAAGTCACGTGGCTGATAAAGTCTTTCCCCCGTGGACCGTACCCTTCAGGGGAATCCTGCAGACGCGGCAGTTCGCCGAGCAGCAGCGCCAGGTAGCGGGTCACCGGCCACAGCCCCGCCCCGCCGCCCACGAACCCCAGCTGGCCGTCGGTCTGTTCCAGCACCGGCGTGCAGCCGGGAAAGCTCAGCCACTGCGGCGGCGTCGTCGCCCCCTGCCAGACGCGGGCGAAGGTGGCCATCGTCCGCCGCTGCATGGTGGGGTCCTGAATGACGATCCCGCGACGATGGGGGATCCCCCGACTCTCCAGCATTGTGCGAGTAAAGCGCGCGTTTTCGCCGCAGTTGGTCGACCGATCCTCCACCACCAGCCGCGGGCGAGGAATGTGCCAGAAGTCATGCGCAATATCAGCCAGAATATGCGCTTCCGGACGCCCCTCCACCGCGAGCGAACGGTAGCGCGGATCTTCGCGCACCGCCTCATACAGAAAACCGGTAGAGTGCCCTACGCCGCCGCTGATCAGCAGCGGAACCTCCTGCTCCACCGCCAGTCGGCAGGCGGCGTCGATGGTAGGGATCACGGCGTTGCCAGCCAGCACCACCACATCCACCGCCGGCGGCGCGGTCAGCGTCGCCAGATCGTTTTGCGCCAGCCAGCCGCCGGTCAGGTTTGCCGCCGCCAGCGTCGTCGCCGACAGCGGGGGAAAGTGTTCTGCCATTCTGATCTCCTTAATCACCTCTCAGCCGCGCAGAGAGAATAGTCTGGCCATCATAAACGCCGCCTGCCGGGGCGCAAAGCGACGCTGATTTGTAACTATTTTGAAATAACAAGAAACATCTAAAAACACGCAGGTTGCACCTGAATAACTGACCATGAAAATAACAAAAAACAGCAAAAACAGGTGGAAAATAAAAATTTACCTCGCGGTTACACCAGATAAAAGCGCGTTTTCTTGCCCGCATTGCCGAGGGATAACTTGCCAATTGTAACCATCAACTCTAAGTTGCTTAACAATTACACAACCTTTTTCACATCAGGTTGCACCCTGCACGCACAGAGTGACACCTGACCTTTTACCGTGGCGGGAGAACGTTTCGTAATGAGCAATCCAGCAAGCAACACTGCATCCATTCTGCAGAAAAACAAGAAGGTACTGATCGCGAGCCTGACCGGCAGCGCCATCGAATGGTTCGATTATTTTCTCTATGGCACCGCCGCCGCGCTGGTGTTTAACAAAATCTTCTTTCCGATGGTCGACCCGGTCATTGGTCTGATCCTCTCCTGGCTCTCCTTTTCGCTCACCTTTTTTATCCGCCCCATCGGCGGAGTCATTTTCGCCCATATCGGCGATCGCATCGGTCGCAAGAAGACGCTGGTGCTCACCCTGTCGCTGATGGGCAGCGCCACGGTGGCCATTGGCCTGCTGCCCACCTACGAGATGGTGGGCCTGTGGGCGCCGGCCCTGCTGATTACCCTGCGCATTATTCAGGGCATGGGTATCGGCGGCGAATGGGGCGGCGCGCTGCTGCTGGCCTACGAATACGCCCCGGAAAAGCGGAAAGGCTTTTTCGGCAGTATTCCCCAGGCCGGCGTGACCATCGGCATGCTGATGGCAACCTTCATCGTCTCGCTGATGACCCTGTTCGATGAGGCGCAGTTTCTCGCCTGGGGCTGGCGCATTCCGTTCCTGCTCAGCTCCGTCCTCGTTTTCCTCGGCCTGTGGATCCGCAAAGACATCGACGAAACGCCCGCCTTTAAGCAGGTGAAACAGTCTGGCCAGGTGGCGAAGGCTCCGCTGCGCGAGACGCTCAAACACCACTGGCGGGAAGTGCTGATCGCCGCGGGTCTGAAAGTGGTGGAGACCGCCCCCTTCTATATCTTCTCCACCTTTGTGGTCAGCTACGCCACCACCACCCTGAGCTATCAGAAGTCGCAGGCGCTGGAATCCGTCACCCTGGGCGCGCTGGTGGCCACCGTGATGATCCCGCTGATGGGGCTACTGTCCGACAAGGTGGGTCGGCAAAAAATGTACACCCTGAGCGTGGTGCTGCTGGGGCTGTTTATCGTCCCGTGGTTCCTGCTGCTCGACACCGGCACCAGCTGGGGCATTATGCTGGCGACGATCGTTGCCTTCGGCATCCTGTGGGCGCCGGTGACCGCGGTGCTGGGCACCCTGTGCTCAGAGATTTTCAGCGCCAATGTGCGCTATACCGGGATCACCCTCGGCTACCAGCTGGGCGCCGCGCTGGCCGGGGGCACCGCGCCGCTTATCGCCACCGGTCTGCTGGCGAAATACGATGGTGACTGGCGACCGGTGGCCGTCTACCTGGGCGTGACGGTGGCGATTTCGCTGCTGGCGATATTCTGCGCCAGCCGGATGAAATCCGTCCCTGGCGCGGCGCGCTCCCGGGCGGAAAGCGCCTGACCGCAGCCGGTCCGGGCTATCTCGGCGCCGACCATCCTGCCCGGCGGCGCTGCGCTTGCGCGGGCCTACAGGGGGATCACGCCGCGGGGGAAACCGCACCTTCCGGGCCCGGTAAGGCGCCAGCCGCCACCGGGCAGACGAACGGGAACAACGGCTAAGACGCCCTGGCCACACCCCTTAGCCGGCCGCCAGGGCCGGCGGGTGTCAGGCGCTCTGATTGTCCAGCTGAAGCTGCCCTTCGCGCCGCTGCTTCAGCTTCCAGAAGGCCCACAGCGCGATAAACCACAGCGGAGAAGCCAGCAGCGCCAGCAGCGTGTCCGGGTCAAAGATCATGATGAAGATGGCGAAGGCGAAGAACAGCAGGCTCACCCAGCTCATCGCCACGCCAAAGGGCATCTTAAAGATCGACCCGGCATGCAGGTCCGGACGCTGACGGCGATAAACCAGATAGGCCGCGAGGATCATCCCCCAGCTGAACACCACCATAATCGCCGCCAGGGTCGAGACGATGGTGAACAGGGTCATCACATTCGGCACCAGGAACAGCAGCAGCGTACCGATCAGCATGCAGAAGCAGGAGAACAGCAGGCTGCGCACCGGAATGCGGGTGCTGCGCGACAGAATGCGGAACTGCCAGTGCGCATGCTTCTCCACCGACAGGCCGTACAGCATGCGGGTGCTGGAGAAGACCCCGCTGTTGGCCGAGGACATCGCCGAGGTCAGCGCCACGAAGTTAATCACCGCCGCCGCCGCGGGCAGCCCGGCTTTGGCAAACAGCGTTACGAAGGGGCTGGTCTCCGCCGACACCCCCGGCCAGGAGGCGACAGCGATGATCACCACCATCGACAGCAGATAGAAGATGATAATCCGCAGCGGCAGCGCATTGATCGCCTTGGGCAAAATGCGCTGCGGATCGCGGGTCTCCGCCGTCATCGTCCCCAGCAGTTCGATACCGGTAAAAGAGAAGATCGCTATCTGGAAGCCGGCGAAAAAGCCGGTGATACCGTGAGGCATAAAGGCCGTCGGGTCGGTGAGATGGCTCAGGGAAGCCGTCACGCCATCCGGAGAGGTCCAGCCGGTGGCAATCATCCAGCCGCCGGTGACGATCAGGGCGATAATGGTGATCACCTTGATCAGGGCGAACCAGAACTCCGCCTCGCCAAACATCTTCACCGACAGCAGGTTGAGCAGGAACAGGATAGCCAGCATGCTGAGGGCCGGCATCCACGCCGACAGCTCGGGGAACCAGTACTGCATATAGCTCCCGCACACCACCACGTCGGCGATACAGGTCACCACCCAGCTCAGCCAGTAGGTCCAGCCGAGATAAAAGCTGGCCTGCGGTCCGAGATACTCGCCGACAAAGTCGGCAAACGAGCGGTAGTCATGGCGAGTGAGCAGCAGCTCCCCCATCGCCCGCATCACCATATAGGTAAAGAACCCGACCAGTACATAGATAACCAGGATCGAGGTGCCGGCGACGGCGATGTTGCGCCCCGCCCCCATAAACAGCCCGGTGCCGATGGCGCCGCCGAGGGCAATCATCTGGATATGGCGGGCGCCAAGCCCGCGCTTAAGCTGTGACGCGCCTTCACCTCCGGCGGCAGATGGCGCCTGATGTTGATGTTCAGTCATGGTGTTTCCTCAGGCTGGTTGCGGGAGGTGAAGCGCCGCGGCGCGGAGCAGCAGCCCGGCGCGCTGGCCGGTAGCGACCCCGGCATTGGGAAAGAGAATATAGGGGGCACGGGCCTGCACCACCCACCGTTTCTCTGCCTGGCGGGCGATCTCATACCCTGCCGGGAGCGCGGTGAAGTTCTCGACGTTGGCCGCCAGATTGAGCGTAAATTCCCCTTCGCGCTTGATGATGCTCTCCTCGACCAGGAAGTAATCCACCGGCGCTTTATCGCGCGCCGGCAGCGGCGCGTCAGAAATCCAGGCCCGGATCGCCGCGTCGGCGGCGGCGAACAGGCTAAGATCGTTGGCGCCGAACGGCATCACTTTTCCCAGCTCAAGGGTGGCGCTTTGCGCGGCGAACTTTTCGCAGGTGAAGTGGGTGAAGGTCCCGCCCGCTTCGGTATGGCGCACGATGGCGTCCATCCCGCTGGCCTGCAGCAGCTGATAGAAGCCGGGCGAAAAATCCTCCTCGTGGGCCGGGAGCAGCGCAAACTGGCGATACAGCGACCCGCGAATGGCAGTATGCATATCGAGATGACTACGGCTGACCGGCCCCGCCGCATCGGCGGCGCGATAGAAGGCCTGCACCGCCTGCTCGAGAGCAAAAGCCCGCCGCGACTCATTGCCCGGGGTGACCGCCAGATGGCGGCCGCCGAACAGGCGATTGAGGTCGTTGTGCAGATAGCGACGCGCGGCGCGGATCGCCGGCAGGTTACCAAAAACGATCAGCAGCGCCTGGTTGAGCGGCTGCCGCCCCTGGCTCAGATCGTGAGTCAGCTGCAGCAGCAGCTCGGTCGGCGCGGTCTCATTGCCATGGACGCCAGCGGAGAGGATCGTCGCCTGACGCCACGGCGTGGCCGGCAGCAGCTGCAGGATGCCCTCGCCCAGCCAGCGGGCCTCGATGTCCGCCGGAAAGGTCCACGCCTGCAGGCGGCAGTGCAGTAAATCGTTAACCAGATGCTCCATCTGCCGCTCCTTAACGCTGAAAATCATAGACAGCGCCCAGACGCAGGATCTGCGTCAGCTCATCCAGCGCCTGATAAACTTCGCGCAGCAGCTGCGGGTCTGCCAGATCGCGGGCGTGCAGCCGGTCACGGTAATGTTTTTCCACCCACGCCGTCAGCTGCTGGTAACGTTCGTCGTTCATCAGGCTGTGGGCGTTGACCGCCTTACGTTCAGACTCGTTGAGCACCACCCGCAGCCGCAGGCAGGCCGGGCCGCCGCCGTTGCGCATGCTTTCCCGCAGGTCAAAAACCGCCACTTCATCGATCGGCGACGCGCTGTCGGCCGCGAGATCGCTCAGGTAACGCCAGACGTTTTCCCGCTGGCGGCACTCCTCTGGCACCACAATCAGCATCTTGCCGTCGGGTTTGCTCAGCAGCTGGCTGTTGAACAGATAGGAGGCCACCGCGTCATCGAGCGACACCCGCTCGTCCGGCACTTCCACGCTGGTAAACGGAATATCGAGACTGTCGCTTTTTGCCCGCAGCGTCGCCAATACTGTCGACTGATCGACAAACGCCTGCTGATGGTGGAACAGCACATGGCGATTGCTGACCGCGATAACGTCGTTATGAAACACGCCGCGATCGATAGCCTGCGGCGCCTGCTGGGCAAACACCGTGTAGCGCGGATCCAGCTGATGCAGGCGAGCCACTGCTTCGCTGGCCTCCAGGGTCTGCCGCGCCGGATACTTCACCGGGGCGATCCCGCCGCTGGCGCGTCGACCGTAGACAAACAGCTGCACCCCCTGCCGGTCATACTCCCGACAGAAGCGGTTATGGTTGGCCGCACCTTCGTCGCCGAGGTCGCCATGCTGCGGCAGCGCCGCGTGGTGGGCGAAGTAGCGCGGATCGGCGAAGGTGGCGCGCAGGATCGCCGAGGTGGTGGGCGCCTCCTGCATGCGGTGCAGCTTATTGTTCAGGTTGGCGACGGTGAAATGAACTTTGCCATCGGCGCTATCCGCCGACGGCGAAACGGTCGCCGCGTTAGCAGTCCACATCGACGAGGCGGAGCTGAAGGCGGAGAGCAGCTGCGGCGCCGCCTGGGCCGCCTGGCGGATGACCTGCTCATCGCTGCCCTCGAATCCCAGGTCGCGCAGCAGACGCAGGTTCGGCCGCGGCTGCGGCGGCAGAATCCCCTGCACGAATCCGCGATCGGCAAGGGCTTTCATTTTATACAGCCCCTGCAGCGCCGCCTTTTTAGGGTTAGAGAGACCATCGCGGTTATTTTGCGAGGCTTCATTGCCGACGGAGAGTCCGGCATAGTGGTGCGTCGGGCCGACCAGGCCATCAAAGTTAGCTTCAAAACCAGACATATGTCCTCACAGGATCCGTTATCAGAATGGCAGGCCCGGCGATACGTTCGCCGGAAGCGTCAGCGTGTCGCTGACCAGAGAGGCCATCGGCCAGGCACAGTAATCGGCGGCGTACCACGCTGCCGCGCGGTGGTTTCCGGAGGCGCCCACCCCGCCAAACGGCGCTTTACTGGAAGCGCCGGTCAGCGGCTTGTTCCAGTTGACGATCCCGGCGCGCGCCTCGTCCGCCAGCTGGTCAAACTGCGCCGCATCGCTGGAGATCAACCCCACGGCCAGGCCATAGCGGGTCTGGTTGGCGAGGCGAATCGCCTCCGGGAAGTCGTCGTAACGGATAACCGTCAGCAGCGGGCCAAAGTACTCTTCATCCGGCACCTCGATACCGGTGACGTCGACGATCCCCGGGGTCAGCACCGTGGAGTGCGGATCCGGCTGGCGCAGGCGCAGCAGCACCTTGCCGCCAAGCGCCTCCAGTTTCTGCTGCGCCGCCAGCATGTTCTGCGCCGCCTCAAGGGAAATCACCCCACCCATAAACGGCGCCGGCTGGTCATCCCATTTCCCGGCGCGGATCTGCGCGCTGACCTCCACCAGCCGCCGCAGCAGCGCATCCCCCTGCTCGCCGCGCTGAACAATCAGCCGGCGCGCGCAGGTGCAGCGCTGTCCGGCGGAGATAAACGCCGACTGGATAATCACATGCAGCGCCGCATCGACATCGGCCACATCAGCCACGATCAGCGCGTTGTTGCCGCCCATTTCGAGGGCCAGCATCTTCTCCGGCTGGCCGCCGAAGTAGCGATGGAAGTGGAAACCCGCCGCTGCGCTGCCGGTGAACAGCACGCCGTCGATATCGCGGTTTTCCAGCAGCGCCTGGCCGGTGGCTTTCCCGCCCTGCAGCAGGTTAATCACCCCGTCGGGGACGCCCGCCTGCTGCCACAGCTGGACCGTCAGTTCCGCAGTGGCCGGCGTCAGCTCGCTGGGTTTAAATACGATAGTATTCCCGGCGATCAGCGCCGGAATGATATGCCCGTTGGGCAGGTGGCCCGGGAAGTTGTAAGGGCCGAAGACCGCCATCACGCCGTGCGGCTTGTGGCGCAGCAGCGCTTTACCGTCCGGCAGCGTCGACTCGTGAAAGCCCGTCCGCTGGTGATAGGCCTCGATGGAGATGGCGGCTTTGCCGATCATCGCCTGCACTTCGGTGCGGGTCTCCCACAGCGGCTTGCTGGTCTCCCGGGAAATCAGGGTCGCCAGCGCCTCTTTATGCGTCTCCAGCAGCGCGGCGAAACGCTGTACGACGTCAATACGCTCGGCCAGCGGGCGGTGCGACCAGGGATAAAACGCGGCGCGCGCCGCGGCGCAGGCCGCCTGGACGTCGTCGGCCCCCGCGCTGGCCGCCTGCCACAGCAGAGACTGATCCTCCGGGGCCAGTTTGCTCATCGTTGCGCCGCTGCCCGGCTGCCACTGCCCGGCTATGAACTGTGCTTTTACCGCCATGATCTGTTTTCCTCTGGGTTCAGGGTTACCGTATAAACGCGGTCGGTCTCAGTGACCTGCAGCGCATCCAGCGCGGCGGCGTCCAGTGAGACCTGCTCTTCGTGGGCCACCAGCAGCGCCCTAAAATTGTCGAACTGACCGTTGGCGACGAGGGTCGGCGCCGACAGCGTGCCCGTTAGCTGCTGAGCCGGCAGGCACTGGCAGTCGCGCACGGCGCGGATCTGATCGGTCTCCGCCTCCAGCACCGGACCGGCATCGAAAATATCCACCGAGCCGCGCCAGCTGAACCCCTCTTTCTCGAGGATCGCCCGCGCGGGGGCGGTGTTGGGGTGCACCTGACCGATGACCTGACGGGCATTCTCAGGCAGCAGCGAGATATAGATCGGGTACGCCGGCATCAGCTCGGCAATAAAGGTTTTCATGCCGGTGCCGGTCAGCCGGTCGGCATCGGCGAACGGGATCTCGAAGAAGTGATGGCCCAGCGCATCCCAGAACGGCGACTGCCCTTGCTCATCGCTGCAGCCGCGCAGTTCGGCAAACAGGTGCGGCGAAAACCACTCGCGGAAGGCGGCGATAAACAAAAACCGCGCTTTGGAGAGCAGCAGACCGTTGCGGTTGCGCTGATACTCGGGGTCGAGAAACAGCGTACACAGCTCGCTGTGGCCGGTGTGGTCATAGCTCAGATTGAGCAGCTCCTGGGGCTTGTAGACCCCCAGCGCTTTCGAGGCGCGGACCGTTTTCTGAATGCGAAAATTGTAAAACGGCTCGTCCAGGCCTACCGCCACCTCAATGGCGCTGACCCCCACCACCCGCGACAGCGCGGTGTCTTCCAGCACAAACAGAAAGCCTTGCTGGCCGCGCGGCAGCGCGCCGGCGAAAGTGTCAATGCTGCGGCGGATCCGGGCGGCCAGGCGCCCGGCATCATGGGGTAAGGAGGTCATGCCGACCCCCGCCCGCGCGGCAAGGCGGACGATGTCGTCAAGATCGTTTTCCCGTACGGGACGAAATAGCATCACAGGCCGTCCTCCCGGTTAGCGGGTTAAGCGGGCAACGGCGCGATCGAGGCGCACGAAGGCTTCCGCAATATCTGCCAGCGGGATATTGAGCGCCGGCGCGAAGCGCAGCACGTCCGGACCGGCAATCAGGGCGATCACACCCTCTTCCGCCGCCAGGTTGGACAGGGTTTTGGCCTTCCCGCGCAGCGGTCCCGCCAGCTCGGCGCCGATCAGCAGACCGGCGCCGCGCACGGCGCTAAACGCATCGTAACGGGCAGAGAGGGCATTCAGCTGGTCGACGATCAGCGCATGGCGCTCGCCGACGCCCGCCAGCAGCGGCGCATCCAGATGGGCCAGCACGGCGTTGGCAACGGTCGCCGCCAGCGGGTTGCCGCCGAAGGTGGTGCCATGGGTGCCTGGCTGGAAGACCTGCGCCCAGGCCTCTTTCGCCAGCATCGCGCCGATCGGGAAGCCGCCCCCCAGCCCTTTGGCGCTGGTGAGGATGTCCGGGACGACGTTGTAATGCTGGTAGGCGTAGAGATGGCCGGTACGCCCGGCGCCGGTCTGTACCTCATCAAATATCAGGGTGGCATGATGGCGATCGCAAAGGGCGCGCAGCGCCTGGAGGAACGCCGGGTCCGCCGGGATCACCCCGCCTTCGCCGATAATCGGCTCGACAATCACCGCGCAGGTGCGCGAGGAGATCGCCGCAGTCACCGCCTCGATATCGTTATAGGGCAGATGGGTAATGCCCTGCGGCAGCGGCGCATAATCGCTGGAATATTTCGGCTGGCCGCCGACGGAGACGGTGAACAGCGTGCGGCCATGGAAGGCGTGGTTGAAGGCGATGATTTCGCTTTTTTCACCGCCGAACTTATCGTGGGCATATTTCCGCGCCAGCTTAAGGGCCGCCTCGTTCGCTTCGGCGCCGGAGTTGCAGAAGAACACCTTGTCGGCAAAGGTGGACTGCACGAGGGTTTTCGCCAGCTGCAGCACCGGTTCGTTGGTATAGCCATTGCCGATATGCCACAGTTTCGCCAGTTGCCCCTGCAGGGCCTCTGCCAGCGCCGGGTGAGCATGGCCCAGGGCGTTCACTGCGATGCCGCCCGCCATATCAATATACTCTTTCCCCTGCTGGTCCCAGACGCGGGAGCCCGCCGCCCTCACCGGAATAAACGGCGCGGGGGCAAAACAGGGAACCAGGTAAGCGTCAAAATCTTCGCGAGTCATGCTGCCTGACATAATTTATCTCCGGAACGTAAGGCGACGGAAAACCCTCCCGTCGCGTTGGACAATCGACATTAACCCTGACCCTCGGCTTATTTTGGGCACGAGCGCGCCCGCTGCGATGGTAAAAATATTCACCACAGAAAAGATAAGCCCTATTCTTTATGCGGGTAATTGTTAATTCATGGTTAATGCCATGTTGTTGTGTGGGCTAATGCTGGCCTGTGAACAATAAGATTGTCAATACGGGGAAACGCAATTTATTCACTTTTTGAAGATCATCAAGATAATGAAAAACATAGAAAAAATATTTTCCTATTCACTTAAGTGAATAAAAAGTGAATTAAAATGCACAGCTTGCGGGTGGTTCTTGTGCGTAGTTATTCACTTAAAAAATAAAAAATCTAACAAAAATTTAAAAATCGGAATTGCCGTCAAATACCGCTTTATAAAATTGGTGATACCATTCATTGCACAGAGTTTACTGCTGTAGCTATTCCACGGTTTTACACGACATAAATAACACTGAGAAACAGGACTCTTATGGAAAAGTTATCTTACGCATCTGAAAGTAGTACATCTCCATGGACCACCTACCTGCGCCAGATCGACCGTGTTGCGCCTTATCTCGGCGATCTTGCCTACTGGGTGGAAACCCTGCGCCATCCGAAGCGTGCGCTGATCGTCGACATCCCTGTGCAGATGGACGACGGCACCATTCGCCACTTCGAGGGCTATCGCGTTCAGCACAATCTTTCGCGTGGACCGGGTAAAGGTGGTGTTCGCTACCATCCGGATGTCGATCTTAACGAAGTCATGGCACTTTCTGCCTGGATGACCATTAAGTGCGCCGCGGTCAATATTCCTTACGGCGGAGCCAAAGGCGGCATCCGCGTCGACCCCTTCTCGCTGTCGGAAGGTGAACTGGAACGCCTGACTCGCCGCTACACCAGCGAAATCGGCATTATCATCGGGCCGCAGAAAGATATTCCGGCGCCGGACGTTGGCACCAACGGCAAAGTGATGGCGTGGATGATGGACACCTACTCCATGAACCATGGCACCACCATCACCGGCGTGGTCACCGGCAAACCGATCCACCTCGGCGGCTCCCTCGGTCGTGAAAAAGCCACCGGACGCGGCGTGTTCGTCACCGGCCGGGAAGTGGCCCGTCGCGCCGGCATCGAAATTGAAGGCGCTAAAGTGGCGCTGCAGGGCTTTGGTAACGTCGGTAGCGAAGCGGCGCGCCTGTTCGCCGGCGTCGGCGCCCGTATCGTGGTTATTCAGGATCACACCGCCACCCTGTACAACGAAGGCGGAATTGATATGGCCGCCCTCACCGCCTGGCAGGCGGAGAAAAAGCAGATCGCGGGTTTCCCGGGCGCCCAGGAGATTGATAAAGAGGCTTTCTGGACCACCCCAATGGACATCCTGATCCCGGCGGCGCTGGAAGGGCAAATCACCCGCGAGCGCGCTGAGAAGCTGACCTGCAAACTGGTGCTGGAAGGGGCCAACGGCCCAACCTATCCGGAAGCGGACGATGTGCTGGCCGAGCGCGGGGTGATCGTGGTGCCGGACGTTATCTGTAACGCCGGCGGGGTGACCGTCAGCTACTTTGAGTGGGTGCAGGACATGGCCAGCTTCTTCTGGAGCGAAGAGGAGATCAACGCCAAGATGGACCGCATCATGACCGACGCCATCATTCACGTCTGCGATAAAGCGGCCGAGAAAGAATGTACGCTGCGTACCGCCGCCTATATCGTAGCCTGCGAGCGCATCCTGATGGCGCGTAAAGACCGCGGCATCTACCCGGGCTGATCCCCGTCAGAAAGTGCACCAGGGGTGGCATTGCGCCGCCCCTTTTTTTTGCCGTCGCGCCGTCAGCCGACGGTGGACCACAGCACTGGCCATCCCCGATGCTGCGCCTCCGCCAGCAGACCCGGACAGGGATTCACCGCGCAGGGGTGACCAACCACGGTGAGCAGCGGCAGATCCGAGATATGATCGCCAAAGGCGTAGCACGCCGCCAGCGGCTGGCCCTGTTTCTGCGCGTAGCGTTGAGCATGCGTCGCCTTGTGTTCGCCGATGGCGGTTCGCCAGAGCTCGCCGGTATAGCGGTCATCCACCACCACCGGCTCCGAGCACAGGGCATGTTCCACCCCCAGCGCCGCCATCGCCGGCCAGAGAATGTCGGTCATCGACCCGGAGACAAACACCACGTCATCCCCCCGCGCCTGATGCTGCCTGAGGCGCGCCACCACCTCGTGGTGAAAACCATATCCGCCTTCGCGATACAGACGCTCGGCGACCGCCCGCACCCGGGGGCGCGACTCGTGGCGAAACAGCGAGTAATAGTAGCGGTTGATCGCTTCCCGCGGTTGACCCGCTTCGCTAAGCGCCTGAAGCTGGCGGACAATCGCCGCGGCCGTCAAACCGCACTGCAGCGGATATTCCTCGGCATAGCGGTGCAGAAACAGGAACATACTTTTGCCGGTAATCAGCGTTTCATCCACATCAAAAAAGGCGATGCTCATCCCCGTCCCCCTGCTCAATACTGACCAGATAATGTTGATGGCACTGCGCCGCCTGCTCGCACTCTTTGCGAGTGATGTAGTTAAGGTCATAGACGCTGAAGCTAAAGCCAACTTCCGCTTTGCGGGTGCCGGTCTGGTCAAACCCCACCGAGCATTCGCAGGTAAAGCGGCCATGGGCTGAACTTTTGCGTGACACCACATTGAGGACGATGGTCACCGGCAGCGGAAAAACAAAGCAGGAAAAGGCCACCTGCAGCGAGCTCAGGGTAAAGTACTTCTCCGCCATTGCCACGCCGGCCTCCGCCAGCAGGAATTTTTCCGAGGTGGCGATGATGGTCTGCCGCGCCGCCTCGATCAGCACCATCCCCTGAATATGTTGCCCGGTCTGGTGGTCGCAGAGTAACTCCGAGGCATCCTGCAGGATCAGGCGCGCGCAATAGCTATCCTCATCGCGTTGTTCCGGCGAGGTGATGAGGATATTCGCTTTTTTACGTTTATGTACCAACCGCTGATGATCGCGGTTGTTTTGATAATAGAGATCCTGCAGATTGACGATCTGGCGGATTTTGTCCGGATAGTGCTGACGAATAATGCAGATGGTGCGGGAGATGTCGTCGAGCTGTACCCCCTGACCAATAACGATTTTATCGACGCCGGCCAGCTCGCCGCTCCAGACAAACCGCTCAAACTCATTAACCGTCAGCACATTCTCATGCCGCCGGGCAAAATCGGTAAATTTCTCACCCACCACAATTAATTTTTCCATGGCGCTTGTCTCCTCAGATCGTTTTCACCAGTAACGCAATCCCCATCCCGCCGCCGATGCACAGCGACGCCAGGCCGGTCGGTTGATTCTCCCGGCGCAGCGCGTGCACCAGACTGACCACGATCCGCGTCCCGGAACTGCCCAGCGGGTGACCGAGGGCGATCGCGCCGCCGTGGACGTTCAGGCGGGAAGCAATCTCCTCCTCCGTCATCTGATGCTCTCTGGCCAGTCCCCTGACCACCCCCAATACCTGCGCGGCAAAGGCTTCGTTAATCTCCAGCCGGGCCATATCGCTGAGCTGAAAACCACCGCGGCGCAGGGCGCACGCTATCGCCGGCAGTGGGCCGAGCCCCATCAAGGACGGATCGACGCCGCCTTCGCCAAAGGAGACGATCTCCGCCAGCGGCTGCAGGCCATAGCGGGCAACGGCGCGCGCCGAAGCGAGGATCACCGACGCGGCGCCATCGTTCAGCCCGGAGGCGTTGCCCGCCGTGACGCTGCCGTCAGCGCGAAAAGCCGGTTTCAGCGCCGCCAGCTGCCCGGCGCTAAGATCATGGCGGATCGGCTCATCCTCGCGGACCGTGCTGACGCCCCGCTTCGCGCTGACCGTCACCGGCACAATCTCATCGGCAAAATAGCCGGCACGGCTGGCGGCGGAGGCTTTTTGATGGCTCTCCAGCGCATACTGGTCCTGCGCCGCGCGCGAGATCTGCTCCTGCGCGGCGATGGCCTCCGCCGTTTCCCCCATCGGGATCTGCAGCAGCGGATCGGTTAACCCGTCACGCTGGATCACATCCTCACTGCTGAATGCGCCGAATTTCATCCCGCCCCTTATCTCTCCCTGCAGCAAAAACGGCGCCTGACTCATATTTTCCATTCCGCCGGCGACCACCAGGTCGGCATAACCGCTCTGGATATGGATCGCCCCTTCGGTCATGCTTTTCATGCCGCTACCGCAGATCATATTCAGGGTGTAAGCCGGCGTTTGCACCGGGATCCCTGCCCGCAGCGCAACCTGACGCGCCGGTCCCATTCCCTGCCCGGCGGCGAGGACGCAGCCGCAGATCACCTCATCGATCCACGCCGGGTCAATGCCGGCCTGCTGCAGGTTGTGCCTGACGGTGAGCGCTGCCAGCTCCACCGCGGAGACCGTTTTCAGGGCACCAAGAAAGCGCCCCACCGGCGTACGGCAGGCCGCGACGATATAGACTTTGTTCATGATTATTCCATTACGTAGAGCGAGGAAAGATACTGCCGCGTCCCGGCTTCGCTGCCGGTAAAGCCCACATAGCCATCGGGATTAACCACCGCGTAGTCATCGGGACCGATCTGTAGCGCCTCAAGAAACGCCTTGTCCGCCGGCTCGAGGGGGCAGAACATAAACCAGCCGGCCTGCTTCAGGCGGGACAAAGGAGGACAGGCGGCGCGGGCGGAAAAGATCACCACCTTACCGCTGGCGAAGGCGTCATAGCTGTTGCGAAACGTCGCCTGCGGCGAGGCAAAAACGTACCAGGGAACATGGTGTCCTGCGAGGCCGTCCGGCTCCTGCGCCTGCGTCGCGGTGAAGCCGGCGTACTGCAGCGGCAGCTGGTGACGATAGTAGTGACGGTTGCAAAACTCCGGAAAGTAGACCCCATCGATATGATTTCTCGGCACCAGACCGGCGATCAGGCCGGTATCATAGTCGGTGGAGCGCAGCACACCGCTCACCGCGGCGAAGCGCTGGGTGCGATAGGACGCCGGCAGTCGGTCAGTGGCCACGCCGTGCAGACAGAAAGCCAGCTTCCAGGCGAGGTTCACCGCATCCTGGACGCCGGTGTTCATCCCCTGCCCGCCAATGGGACTGAACAGGTGGAAGGCATCTCCCGCCAGCATAATATGGTGCTGCAGATTGTCATCGGCGATGCGGTTATAGAAATTGGCGCTGGAGGACCAGGTGAGCCTCTGCGCCGGCGGCACCTGAGGGCAGTAGCGCGCCAGCGCGGCGTTAATCTCCTGCAGGTCCGGCACCGGACGCGGCGACGGCAAGCGCCCGGCTTTTTTAATCACAATCCTGACCTGATTGTCCGGCATGGGCAGGAAAATCAGAAAGCCTTGCTCATCAATATGGTAGGAGGTCCCCGGGAGCGCCGCCGCGGGGTCGAACTGCACATCCGCCATCACAAAATGCAGCGGATAGTCATGACCGCTAAAGCCGATCCCGGCCAGCTCCCGGACGGTGCTGGCCGCGCCGTCGGCGCCGATAATATAGTCATAAGCGGCGGAACAGGCCCGACGGGCATCGTCGAGCAGGGAGACGTGATAGCGCTCCCCCTCCCGCCGCCAGGAGACCAGCTGGTGCCCGCGTTTTACCTCCCGCCCGGCGGCGGCTAATGCCGTTTCGAGGATCTTCTCCGTCCGCGGCTGCGGGATACTGACATGGAAGGGATAGCAGGTGGCGAGTCGGCGGTTATCAATATGCAGAAATTTGCGGTTTTTATAGTAAGCGTAGACTGACTGCACCTGTTTTCCCTGGGCGATCAGTTCCCCGGCAAGGCCTAAGCCGTGGAAGGCTTTAATGGTCGCCGGACTGACGCTCAGCGCTTTGGACCAGGTGGTGCTGTGGGTATTTTTATCAATGATATCAAAATCAATTCCATACTTATTCAGATAGCAGCCAATGATTAACCCTACCGGGCCGGCGCCAACAATGAGTACTTTTTTCACGATCGAGCCTCTCTGTATGCCCCATGTGGGGCATACGCGTGTTGCCTGGGTGCAGGGTGATTAGGGATAGATATCATCGGCCAGACGACGATCGCCGGCGACATTGCAGATATGCCAGTAGGGGTATGGTTTCTCTTTCTCGCTCACGCTGTTGAGGATCGCCGTCTCCTCGTCGCTCAGCGTCCAGTTCAGCGCCGCCAGGTTATCTTCCAGTTGGGCCAATTTGGTCGCGCCGATCACCAGCGAAGCGATCCCCGGACGGGTACGCAGCCAGTTGAGCGCCACCTGCGCGACGCTGGCGTTGCGCTGGCGGGCAATCTCCTGCATCACCTCCAGGGTCTGCCAGGCCTGCTCGCGGTTGGCGATCGGCGCGGATTCGAACGGCGTGGCGTTCGCCAGGCGACTACCTTCGGGAAACGCCTGATTGCGCGGGTATTTGCCGGTGAGAAAGCCCCCGGCCAGCGGGCTCCAGACGGTGATGCCGACGTTCTGATCGACGCTGAGCGGGATAATCTCATGCTCCAGTTCACGCGCGGCGATATTGTAATAGCCCTGATAGACGCAGAATTTCTCCAGCCCAAGGCGCTCCGAGATCCCCAGCGCCTTCGCCAGCTGCCAGGCCGCGTAGTTGGAGACCCCGATATAGCGAATTTTCCCGGCGCGGATCAGGGTATCCAGCGTGCGCAGGGTATCCTCCAGTGCGGTGCGCGGATCGAACCCGTGAAGGTGATAGATATCGATATAATCGGTCTTCAGCCGCTGCAGGCTGGCCTCGACGGCATTGATGACATGGTAGCGCGACGCCCCCAGCGCATTCGGGTTGGGGTCGGTTTGCCAGCGCCCTTTCGTGCCGATAATCACCTGCTGGCGTTTTCCCTTCAGCGCGTTGCCGAGCAGCTCTTCGCCCTGGCCGTTCTTATAACAGTCCGCGGTATCAAAAAAGTTAATCCCGGCGTCCAGCGCTTTGTACACCAGATCGTAGGCCGTCTGCTCAGGCACCACGCCGAATTCCGACCAGTTGCGCCCCGGCGCGCCGAGAAAGGCCCCTTTCTCACCAAACGTCATGGCGCCGAAACAGAGCTCCGAAACCGACAGCCCGGTGGAACCTAAATACCGATACTTCATGCTTGACTTCCTTTTAAAGGTGACAACGTCACACTAGCGATAACCAATCCGCTGGCGGTCAGGCAAGCACCGGCCAGAGGAATGTGAGATAGAGAGACGCCAGAGGCGAGCAGCAGCCCGCCAAACCAGGCGCCGCCGGCATTGCCGAGGTTAAAGGCGGCGATATTGCACGAGGAGACCATGCTTTTACCGCTCTCACTGCTGTCCAGCGCCTGCATCTGCAGCGGCGGAATGGTGGAGAACATCGCCGCCCCCAGCAAAAACACCGCCGCGCAGGCACCAGGCAGCGTCTGAATAGCCAACGGGAAAAGGCACAGGACGACGCTCAGCAAAGCGAGAGTCAGCAGCAGCGCCCGGCGGACGCCGCCGTCGGTCAGTCGGCCGCCAAGATGATTCCCGGCGACCATCCCAACGCCGAACAGCATCAGCACCGGCGGAATAAGGTGTTCGCTCATCCCGGTGACGGTTTTCAGCATCGGCGCGATGTAGGTGAAGGCGGCGAAGACGCCGGAGAACCCGAGGGCAGTGATCAGCAGGCTGCGCAGCACCGCGGGATGGCGGAGCACCTTTAGCTCATCACGGATCCTGCTCTGGGCCGACGGTTGCGCCTGACGGCCAGGCACCAGGGCAATGACTGCCAGGGCGGAGAGAACGCCGATCAGCGTGACCATATAGAAGGTATAGCGCCAGCCAAGGTACTGCCCCACCCAGGCGCCGAGCGGCACGCCCAGAATATTGGCCAGGGTGGCGCCGAGAAACACGGCGGAGACCGCCGAAGCTCGTTTATCTACCGGCGCCAGCTCCGCGGCATAGACTGAGCTTATTCCGAAAAACGAAGCGTGAGCGAAAGCGGTTATTACCCTGGCAATAATTAGCATGGTCATATTACCGGCGATCGCGCAGCCTAAATTTCCAATGGAAAATAAGATCATCAAAAATAACAGCGCCGGTTTTTTGCGATAACGGCTTAATAGCGGCGTAAGCAGCGGCGCGCCAATCACCACCCCACAGGCATAAGCGGTAATAGACCAGGCGGCAAGAGTAATGGATATATGAAAATCATGGGCCACATCGAGTAATAAACCCATAATCACAAATTCGGTGGTGCCAATACCAAATGAACCCACGGAAAGCGCATACACCGCCGCAGGCAATCCCGCCGGACGGGAAACAGCAATAGTCATAAGTTACCTTATCTCCCGCCAGAACGGCGGGAGGAACGTATTCAGGAGATTATTTATCGATTAAATTAAAGTCGCCCTGGTTATAGCGTAAGCCGGCGACGTTTTCGGCAGCGAAAATATGATCGATGGTGTGAATATCTTCAGGCGAGAGCATAATATCGGCCGCAGCGGCATTATCGCGCAGGTGATTGATTTTTCGTGCCCCGGGGATCGGCACGATATCTTCGCCTTTGCTCATCACCCAGGCGAGAGCCATCTGCGCCAGGGTGGCATCGTAGCGGCCGGCGACCTCCTGCAGACGGTCGAGCAACTGCTGGTTTTTGCGCATGGTTTCGGCCTGGAAACGCGGCAGATTGCGACGAAAATCATCGGCAGCGAAGAGGCTGGGGTCGGTGATTTTGCCCGTCAGGAAGCCGCGCCCCAGCGGGCTGTAAGGGACAAAGCCCACCCCCAGCTCGCGGCAGGCCTTGAGGATGCCGTCTTCCGGCTCACGGGTCCACAGCGAGTATTCCGTCTGCACCGCGGTAATCGGATGCACCTTGCAGGCCCGGCGCAGCGTCTGGGCTGACACTTCCGACAGCCCGATGTGGCGAATTTTACCCTCTTTAACCAGGTCGGCCATGGTTCCCACCACCTCTTCCACCGGCACCGCGGGATCGACGCGGTGCTGATAGAGCAGATCGATGGTCTCGATATTCAGCCGCTTCAGCGACCCTTCCACCGCCTCGCGAATATGTTCCGGACGGCTGTCGACGCCGGCCATCCGCTCCAGCCCCTGGCCGGTCGGCAGAATACGAAAGCCAAATTTGGTGGCAATCTGCACCTTATCGCGAATGCCTTTAATCGCTTTCCCGACAAGGACTTCATTGTCAAAAGGCCCATACACTTCGGCGGAATCGAGGAAGGTCACGCCCATGTCCACTGCGGCATGGATGGTATTTATCGCCTGCGACTCCTCAGCGCCGCCATAGGCAAAACTCATTCCCATACACCCGAGACCCAATGCGGAAACCTGGAACTTCTCTTTTCCGAGATAACGTGTTTTCACCTTATTTTCCTTACGTGCTGAATGTTATTAAATATATACTTCCCTTTTACATTGATAACAATTAATCTATTCCGAACGCGGTGTTAGCTGGAAATTAACAATGAAAACGTTGCCTGATTTGCAACAAATTGAAATATTAATACTCATAGTGAAACATGGTAGTTTTCGACAAGCTGCCAGAGCATTAAATCTTTCACCGCCGGCCCTCACCAGCGCTATTAATCATCTGGAAGAAAAATTAGGCGTGCGCCTGCTCAATCGCTCGACGCGCAGTTTGTCTTTAACCGCCGTGGGTGAGGAATTTCTTAATAATATGACGCCGGTGGTGAATGATTATCGCCGGGTAGTCGACAGTCTGAATTATCACCGTCTGACCCCGGAAGGGGTGGTGAAAGTCAATTTACCGCGCATTGTTCTCGACCTTTTCTTTCAGCGCTATTTTATTGCTTTTAAAACCGCCTATCCAGACGTGACGCTGGAGCTGTTTACCACCGATCGGAAAGTGAATATTATCGAGTCCGGTTTTGACGCTGGCATTCGTTATTCCCGGGATGTGCCCAAAGATATGATTGCCATCCCCTTTGGCGAGAAACTGTCGCTGATCCCGGTAGCCAGCCCGGACTATCTCCGCCAGGCCGGAGCGCCCGACACCCCGCAGTCGCTGATCAATTTTCGCTGCATCAACCGATGTTTTCCCAGCGGCGAAAAGTACCGGTGGGAGTTTATCAGCCCCGACGGCGAGCCAGGCGAAGTCGCAGTCAAAGGCGATCTGGTCGTCGATTCCGATACGGCGATGATCCAGGCGGCGGAGAGCGGACTGGGGATCGCCTTTGTCTATCAGTCGCTGGTCTCCGCGCAACTGAACGCCGGCAGCCTGATCCGCTTATTGCCCAGCTACCGCTACCCGGCGGATCATTTCTGCGTCTACTATCCGAGTCGCAAACATATTCCCGCGCCCCTGCGCGCTTTTATCACCTGGGTGATGGCGCAGAATAAGAGCATCCTCCATGAGTAAATGGCCTGAGGGGGTATCCTCCTGTTCGCTACAATAAACGCACACACCGTTAACCCTTATTTATCCTTTCCCTTGAATTTCGTCGGTCGTCAGGCATAAACTCGTTAGAGCTCTAACGATTTTGGCAGACGACCTATGGACCATCGACAGCTAAACTTCTCCCATCTTTTATATCTGACCGCCCATCACTGGCGGCTGGCGGTTAATCGTCGGCTGAAAAACCTCGGCCTCAGCCAGGCCAGCTGGGTAGCGGTCGCCGCTATCGCCCGCCATCACCAGCCGCTGTCGCAAAGCGAACTGGCGCAGGAGCTGGGAGTGGAGAGCGCGACCATTGTGCCGCTGATCAACCGCCTGGTGACCCTCGGCCTGGTGGAGCGCGTCACCACCGACCGCGATAAACGCAAGCGGCTGCTGGTGGTCACCGACCAGGGGCAGGCCCTCTTCGAGCAGGTCAAAACGGTGGCGGACGATCTGCGTGAAGAGATCCTGACGGCGATTACTCCGCAGGAGCGGGAACAAACTCAGCGGGTGCTGGAAAAGCTGTTGCGCGAAGTGGAGAAGAAATAATGCCCCGTCGTCAGAGTAACCCTTACGCCCCCCATGACTGGGCGCCGCATGAAAAACCGGCCCTGCTCGGCTCGCCATCGACGCCGCTGCACAGCCCGGCGAAGCGCCTGGCCTACGGGGTGGTCGGGCTGCTGGTGTGCCTCACCGGCGCGCTGGGCAACGCGGTAGTCACCGCCAATCTGCAGCTGCTGCAGGGCACCTTCGCCGCCTGGTCGACGGAGATCGCCTGGCTGCCGGCGGTGTATGTCATGACCAACGTCTCCATCAACCTGCTGCTGGTGAAATTTCGTCAACAGTTCGGGCTGCGCGCCTTTACCGAAGGCTTTCTGGTGCTCTATGTGCTGGTCACCTTCTTCCACCTGTTCGTCAACGATCTCAGCTCGGCGATGATGGTCCGCGCCGCCCACGGCATGGTGGCCGCGGCGCTCAGCTCGCTGGGGATCTACTATCAGGTGCAGGCCTGGCCCGCACGCCACCGCCTTAAAGGGCTGACCATCGGTATCACTGGCTCGTCGCTGGCCATTCCGCTGGCGCGCCTCTTTTCCACCGAGCTGCTGCAGACCGACGAATGGCGCGGGCTCTACTTCTTTGAACTGGGGCTGGCGCTGGTGTCGCTGGCCTGCGTCATCGCGCTGAAGCTGCCGCCGAGCGATCGTAAAAAGGTGTTCGAGAAGAAGGATTTTATCACCTTCTTCCTGCTGGCCCCCGGCATGGCGCTGGTGTGCGCGGTGCTGTCGCTGGGGCGGCTCGAGTGGTGGTTCGAAGCGCCGTGGATCGGCTGGTCGCTGGCGGCGGCGGTGGTGCTGATCGTCGCTGCCATCGCCTTCGAGCATAACCGCAGCAATCCCCTGCTCAATACCAAATGGCTCTCCAGCGGCAGTATCCTGCGCCTCGGTCTGATTATGCTGCTGATCCGCATCGTGCTGGCGGAGCAGAATACCGGGGTGATCGGCTGGCTGCAGTACGTTGGCCTGCAAAACGAACAGATGACCAACCTTGCGTGGTCAATTTTCGCCGGCATTCTGTGCGGGATCATTGCCAGCTGCCTGACGCTTAACCCGCAGAAGCTCTACTGGCCGACCGCCACCGCCCTGGCGCTGATCATGGTGGCCTCGCTGCTCGACAGTCAGTCCAACGCCCTCACCCGCCCGGAACAACTGATGTTCAGCCAGTTTTTGCTTGGCTTCGGCAGCGCCTTCTTTCTGGCGCCGGCGATGCTCGCCGGTATTGGCGGGGTATTCGCCGATCCGCGCAACCTGGTCAGCTTCTCGGTGCTGTTCGGCATGAGCCAGAACATTGGCGGCCTGCTGGGATCGGCGATCCTCGGTACTTTCCAGACCTGGCGGGAGAAATTTCACTCCAGTCAGCTGGCGGATCAGATCACCACCCTCAACCCGCTGATCGTCGAGCGTCTGCAGCAGTACAGCCAGATGTACCAGAGCCAGATCGGCGACAGCACGCTGCTTAACGTCCAGGCCACGACGCTCCTGCAAAACGCCGCGACGCTGCAGGCCAATATTCTCGCCTGGAATGATACCTATCTGCTGACGGCGGCGATCTCCGGCGGGACGTTAGTGTGGGTTTTCTGGCGCTTAATTCGCTTACGACTGACCGCCCGTATCGCTTTAAAACGCGCCACTGGCAGCAAATAATTATCATCATTTCATCTCTGGAGTCGTTATGAGTCAGCAGGATGCGGCCAAACAACAGGCCAATACCCGAAACAACATTCGCGTGGTCTCCATTTTTACCGCCGCGGCGATAGGCCTCGTCGGCGTACTGGTGATCCTCTATGCCTGGCAGCTACCGCCGTTCACCCGGCATAGCCAGTTTACCGACAACGCCTACGTGCGCGGGCAGACCACCTTTATCAGCCCACAGGTCAACGGCTACATCACTGCCGTCAACGTCAAGGATTTCGCCATCGTTCAGCCGGGCGAGGTACTGTTCCAGATAGACGATCGCATCTATAAGCAGCGGGTGCACCAGGCCCAGGCCACCCTGGCGATGAAGGAGGCGGCGCTGCGCAACAACCTGCAGCAGCGCAAAAGCGCCGAGGCGACGATCGCCAAAAACGAAGCCGCGCTGCAAAACGCCCGCGCGCAGAATCTGAAAATCCAGGCCGATTTAAAAAGGGTGCAGGAACTGACCGCCGATGGCTCGCTGTCGATCCGCGAGCGTGATTCCGCCCGCGCCAGCGCCGCCCAGGGGGCAGCGGATATTGAACAGGCGAAAGCGGCGCTGGAGATGTCGCGCCAGGATCTCGAATCGACCATCGTCAATCGCGATTCGCTGGAGGCCGACGTGGCCAGCGCCAAAGCCGCCCTCGAACTGGCGCAGATTGACCTGCAAAATACGCAGATCATCGCCCCCACCGGCGGCCAGCTGGGGCAGATTTCGGTGCGTCTTGGCGCTTACGTCAGCGCCGGAACCCATCTGACTTCGCTGGTCCCGCCGCAGCACTGGGTGATCGCCAACCTGAAAGAGACCCAGCTGGCCGATGTGCGTATCGGCCAGCCGGTTACCTTCACCGTTGACGCGCTCAACGGCGAGACCTTCCACGGCAAGGTGCAGAGTATCTCCCCGGCGACCGGGGTGGAGTTCAGCGCTATTTCGCCGGACAACGCTACCGGCAACTTCGTCAAGATCGCCCAGCGCATCCCGGTGCGCATCACGGTTAACGAGGGGCAACGCAACAGCGAGCGCCTGCGCCCCGGCATGTCGGTGCAGGTGACCATTGATACCCGCGCGGAGAAGCAGCCATGATCCGCCCGGTCACCCTTGTCATCGTCCTGGCGCTGGTCGGCTGTCAGTTCGCCGATGTCCAGCGCGCGCAGCCGACCCTGACCATCCCTGCCGCCTGGCGGGCCGACGTTGGCCCTGCCAGCCCGGTGGAAGGCGTATGGTGGCGCAATTTTCATGACAGTGCGCTGAATCAGTATGTCGACCGGGCGCTGCGCTATAACAGCGATGTGCTGATCGCCCGCGAGCGGGTCAATGAGTATCAGGCGCGGGCGTATGCCGCCGACAGCAGCCTTTTTCCCTCGCTGGATGCCAGCCTGACCGGCACCCGCGCCCGCGCGCAGTCCGCCGCCACCGGCCTGCCGATCCACAGCACGCTGTACAAAGGCGGCCTGACCGCCAGCTATGATGTCGATATCTGGGGCGCGAACCGCAGCGCGGCCAGCGCCGCCGGGGCCAGCCTCGAGGCGCAGAAAGCCGCTGCCGCCGCGGCCAATTTGAGCGTCGCCGCCTCGGTGGCCGTGGGCTACGTGACGCTGCTGTCGCTGGATGAGCAGCTGCGGGTCACGCAGCAGACGCTCCAATCACGGGAAGACGCCTGGCGGCTGGCCAAACGTCAGTTTGAAACCGGGTATACCTCGCGCCTTGAGCTGATGCAGGCGGATTCGGAGCTGCGCTCAACGCGGGCGCAGATCCCGCCGCTGCAGCACCAGATTGCGCAGCAGGAAAACGCCCTCAGCGTGCTGCTGGGGGATAACCCCGGCGCGGTCAAACGTGGCGAATTCGCCGGGCTCACCCCGCTGCGTCTGCCCTCGCAGTTGCCGTCCACCCTACTCAACCGCCGCCCGGATATCGTACAGGCCCAGCGTCAGCTGGTAGCCGCCGATGCCACCCTGGCCTCGTCGCAGGCGCAGCTGCTGCCGTCTATCAACCTGACCGCCACCGGCAGCCTGCAGGACCGGACGCTGCCGGATCTGCTCGACGATCCGCTGCGACTGTGGAGCATTGGCGGTAGCATCCTGGCGCCGCTGCTTAACCGCCAGGCGTTAAACGCCCAGGTGGATGTCTCCATGGCCCAGCGCAACCAGGCGCTGTACAGCTATGAGAAAACGGTGCGCGGCGCGTTCAAAGAGGTCAATGACAGCCTTGACGCCATTAGCCGCTATGGCGAACAGTTGACCGAGCTGCAGGGACAGGTGGCGGTAGCGGAGGAAACATTGCGCATTGCGCAGAATCGCTACCGTAACGGCTACTCTTCGTATCTGGATGTGCTTGATGCCCAGCGAACGCTGTTCTCCACCCAGCTTAGCGTGGTCCAGGTGAAGAATAACCTGCTGCTGGCGCAGATCGATCTGTACCGGGCGCTGGGAGGCGGCTGGATGAACGCGTGAAAAGCCTGCTCGCGTCGGTCCGCCACCGTCCAGAGCGCGGAAGCCAGTATTCAGGCCGGGATAGCGTTGCGCCACCCGGCCACTACTACCACCAGGGAGTTAATCTATGCAACAACAGTGGTCTGCTGTCGATAATTACATGATTTCTTCGCTTATTCCTGATGATGACGTGCTGAGACAGGTTCTGGAAAACAACAAACGCGCCGGGCTACCTGAACATGATGTTGCGGCCAATCAGGGGCAATTTCTGGCGCTGTTGGTGCGCATGACCCAGGCGCGGCGGATCCTTGAAATTGGCACGCTCGGCGCCTATAGCGCCATCTGGATGGCGCGTGCGCTGCCCGCCGACGGAAAGCTGATTACCCTCGAGGCCGACCCGACGCATGCGGGGGTGGCGCGCCAGAATATCCGCCTCGCCGGGCTAAACGAGCGCATTGAGCTTATTGAAGGACCCGCGCTGAACACGCTGGAAAATTTGGCGAACACGCCGCCATTCGACCTGATCTTTATTGATGCCGATAAACCTAATAATCCTCACTATCTGGAGTGGGCGCTGCACTATTCCCGCCCCGGGACGCTGATCGTGGGCGATAACGTGGTGCGCGATGGCGAGGTGATTAATGGGCAAAGCGATGACGCGCGTGTGCAGGGCGTGCGTCGGTTTATCGAGATGATCGGCGATAACCCGCGGCTCACCGCCACCGCGCTGCAGACGGTGGGCATTAAGGGATGGGATGGCTTTACGCTGGCGCTGGTGAATGGCTGAGATCCGGGCGGCCTGATGCCCTCACCCCGGCCCTCTCCCCCAGAGAGAGGGAGAAACCCCGCTCTCCTGCCCGGCAGCACCAGCCTGCATGAACCTATGCTGCCGGGCCCGCGGGGCTTTCTGCCGCGGAGGATCATCGAGGATAATAGGTATACTGGTAGTGCAGAGACTGATCTTTCATTGCCCCTGCAGCAGGCTGCTCGCCATACTCCGCAGTACAGTTCCCCTCGGGATCCCACCCTAAACAACGGGCCTGGCGTGGTCCATTATACGTTGAGGTCGTTTCCCGGGATATCCAGCGCCCTTTTTCATCCCAACGCAGCGTCGAGGTGGAGTCCGAGTCAGCCATGCGGCTAAGGCGCCCATCCGTATAGCGGTAATCGACAGCAAGCATGACCATCATACCGCCGTTGACCGTTTTACGGACCAGGCGGTGCCGGTCGTCATACTGATAGGTGGTCGTATGCAGGACTTTGGGCGGTTGCTGCGTCGCGGACACATTTTCGGCGCGCACAATCCGCCCGAGAGAATCGGTATAAAACTGTTCGCGCATCACCATCTTGCTGATATTTCCCGTCGCGCTCCGGGTCTGCCGGATATATTCCCGCATCCATCCTTTATCATTTCGCCAGCGAACATTATCTCTGACGATCGTTGAGCCATGTGCTGTGTTAAGGGTTTTTGCCCGCTCATAGCTTGCCAGCCGGCGGCATCGCGCGAAACGAAGGGCGCCATATTCGTTATTCTGGCTGCCGACGATTTGCACGCTCTGCACTTCGCCGTTCAGCGGCGGAAGGGAGGTCAAAATAAAAAAGTTCGCATCGTTGATCGCCCGCTGTGTTTCATCGCAGGAGGAAGCGTCAACGAAGGGTTTACACGCGGGCATCACAAGGATAGCCAGCGCCAGCATGAGGAATTTGTCCATATCAAGAAGGGTAAAAATAGACTCCGTGTTCTGGTTTTCCTGCGAAACAAGGCTAAAAATACGCGAAGACGGCCGATGACCCAAGCCGGCAGGTCGATTTTCAGATTCCGTTCATTTTTCATTCGGCGGGGAAGCATCAGGGCGGGGAGATAACCGGGTACGGCGTACGGCTTCGCGACCGCTCCCGGGTTTCCCCTGCCCGGCAAGCACTGCGCCGCCGGGCAGGGAAAAGGGTGGGATTACGGCGTCACCTGCTCCATCGCCTGCAGGACACGCTTGTCCGAGATGGGGTACGGGGTCCCCAGCTGCTGGGCGAAGAAGCTCACCCGCAGCTCCTCGATCATCCAGCGGATCTCCCGGACATCGTCGTCCTCACGGCGGTTCGGCGGTAGCTTATTCAGCCACTGCTGCCACGCCTGCTGCACGCTCTCAATTTTCAGCATCTGCGCGCGGTCGCGGTGCGGATCGATAGCCATCTTCTCCAGGCGCTTTTCAATCGCCTGCAGGTAGCGCAGCGTATCGCCAAGACGACGGAAGCCGTTGCTGGTGACAAAGCCGCGGTAAACCAGCCCCGCCATCTGCGCTTTGATGTCCGACAGCCCCAGCGCCATGGTCATATCCACCCGGCCTTTCAGCCGTTTGTTGATATTGAACACCGCAGTGAGGATCTGCTCGACCTGTTTGGCGATCTCTACCACCGTCTCGTTGAGCTCGGCGCGAACTTTATCGTGCAGCTGGTTGAAGCCCTCTTCCGTCCATACCGGACCGCCCGCCTCGTCGATAAGCTTATCAACGCCGCAGGAGATACAGTCGTCAATCAGATCCAGCACTTTGCCGTACGGGTTGAAATAGAGCCCGAGCTTGGCTTTGTTCGGCAGTTTCTCGTGCAGATACTTAATCGGCGACGGAATGTTAAGCAGCAGCAGGCGACGCAGACCGCGCCACATGGCCTGCTGCTGTTCCTGTGGATTATCAAACAGCTTGATGGCCACGCTGTCGCGCTCGTCCACCAGCGCCGGCCAGGCTTTCACCTTATAGTTGCCGCGCTTCTGTTCATAGCTTTCCGCCAGGGTGCCAAAGCTCCAGATATGCAGCCCGCTCTGCTCGATGCCATCATCAGCGACCGCCGACAGCGTCTCCTGAACTTTGCCCTTCAGCGCCTCTTTCAGCGCCTGCAGCGAGCGCCCTTCCTGCAGCTTCTTGTTTTTATCATCCACCACCCGGAAAGTGATTTTCAGGTGATCGGGCACCTGATCCCACTGCCAGGCTTCGCGGTCGATGGTCACGCCGGTCATCTTACGCAGCTCGCGCTCCAGGGAATCGAGCAACGGCAGCTCAAGCGGCGTCGCCCGGCCAAGAAACGCTTCCGCATAGTTGGGAGCCGGGACAAAATTGCGCCGCACCGGCTTCGGCAGCGATTTTATCAGCGCGATAATCAGCTCGCGACGCAGGCCGGGGATCTGCCATTCAAACCCGGCCTCCTCCACCTGGTTCAGCAGCGGCAGCGGAATATGCACCGTCACGCCGTCGGCGTCGGCGCCCGGCTCAAACTGATAGCTAAGCCGCAGCTTAAGGTTGCCCTGATGCCAGAAGTTCGGATAGTCCAGCTTGCTAACCTGCTCCGCCCCTTCCTTAATCAGCATGCTCTTCTCAAAGTTGAGCAGATCCGGCGTCTCTTTGCTGGCCTGCTTCCACCAGCTGTCGAAGTGGCGGGCGGAGATGACGTCGTGGCTGATGCGCTGGTCGTAGAATTCGAACAGGGTCTCGTCGTCCACCAGAATGTCGCGGCGGCGCGACTTATGCTCCAGCTCTTCGATTTCCGCCCGCAGCTTCAGGTTCTCCCGGAAGAAGGCGTGGCGCGTTTGCCAGTCGCCCTCCACCAGCGCGTGGCGGATAAACAGCTCGCGGCACAGCGCCGGATCGATCTGGCTGTAGTTGACCTTACGCGCGCCCACGATCGGCAGGCCGTAGACGGTGACCTTTTCCGTCGCCATCACCGCGCCCTGCGCCCGCTCCCAGTGCGGCTCGCTATATGAGCGTTTGATCAGGTGCTGTGCTACCGGCTCCACCCACTCCGGCTCAATGCGGGCGGCAATGCGGCCCCACAGCCGGCTGGTCTCCACCAGTTCCGCCACCATCGTCCACTTCGGCGGCTTTTTAAACAGACCGGACCCCGGGAAAATGGAAAAGCGGGCGTTGCGCGCCCCGGTAAACTCCTGTTTATCGGCATCCTTCATGCCGATGTGCGACAGCAGACCGGTCAGCAGCGCGGTATGGATCTCGCGATATTCCGCTGGCTCGCTGTTGATCGGCAGGCCAAGCTCCTTCACCACCTGGCGCAGCTGGGTATAGATATCCTGCCACTCGCGCACGCGCAGATAGTTCAGAAAATCGACCCGGCACTGACGGCGGAACTGATTCGACGACAGGGCTTTCTGCTGTTCGCCGAGATAGTTCCACAGGTTCACAAAGGCAAGGAAGTCAGACTCTTTATCGTGAAAGCGGCGGTGTTTTTCGTCAGAGGCCTGCTGTTTGTCCATCGGCCGCTCGCGCGGATCCTGAATCGACAGCGCGGAGGTGATGATCATCGCTTCTCGCACGCAGCCGTGCTTCTGCGCCTCCAGCACCATCCGCGCCAGACGCGGGTCTACCGGCAACTGGCTAAGCTGACGGCCCATCGGGGTCAGCTTGTAGGCGGTGGCCTGCTCATCGGTGGTGATGGCGCCCAGCTCTTCCAGCAGGCGCACGCCGTCCTGAATGTTGCGCTTATCCGGCGCTTCAACGAACGGGAAGGCGGAGATATCGCCTAAGCCCAGGGCGGTCATCTGCAGGATGACCGACGCCAGGTTGGTGCGCAGAATTTCCGGATCGGTAAATTCCGGTCGCGACAGGAAATCGTCTTCTGAATAAAGACGAATACAGATCCCTTCCGAGACGCGACCGCAGCGGCCTTTACGCTGGTTGGCGGACGCCTGGGAAACTGGCTCGATCGGCAGGCGCTGCACCTTGGTGCGGTAGCTGTAGCGGCTGATACGCGCGGTACCGGGATCGATAACGTACTTAATGCCCGGTACGGTCAGCGAGGTTTCCGCCACGTTGGTCGCCAGCACGATGCGTCGTCCACTGTGCGGCTGGAAGACGCGGTTCTGCTCGCTGTTGGACAAGCGAGCGTACAGCGGCAGCACTTCGGTATGGCGCAGATCCAGCTTATTCAGCGCATCGGCGGTATCGCGAATCTCCCGCTCGCCGCTCATAAAGATCAGAATATCGCCGGGCCCTTCGCGCCCGAGCTCATCGACGGCATCAAAGATCGCCTGCAGCTGATCGCGCTCGGTATCGTCCGCCTCTTCCACTATCGGCCGATAGCGCACTTCCACCGGGTAAGTCCGCCCGGAGACTTCGATAATCGGCGCATTATTGAAATGCTTTGAGAAACGTTCCGGGTCGATGGTCGCCGAGGTGATGATGATTTTCAGGTCAGGACGGCGCGGCAGCAGCTCTTTCAGATAGCCGAGCAGGAAGTCAATGTTCAGGCTGCGCTCGTGCGCTTCATCGATAATGATGGTGTCGTACTGCATCAGCAGGCGATCCTGCTGGATCTCCGCCAGCAGAATACCGTCGGTCATCAGCTTGACCATGGTGTTGTCGCTGACGTGATCGCTAAAGCGGACCTTATAGCCGATACAGCCGCCCGGCTCCGTTTGCAGCTCCTCGGCGATACGGTTGGCCACGGTTCGCGCGGCCAGACGGCGCGGCTGGGTATGGCCGATTAGCCCTTTCAGCCCGCGGCCCAGCTCCATGCAGATTTTTGGCAGCTGGGTGGTTTTACCCGAACCGGTCTCCCCGGCGACAATCACCACCTGGTGATCGCGTACCGCCTCGAGAATTTCTTGTTTTTTCTGGCTAACCGGCAGATTTTCCGGATAGGTGATGGCCGGACGCGCCGCTTCGCGCAGCAGGACTTTACCGGCTGCCTGGCTTATCTCCTGCGCCATCTCCTGAAGGATGGCCTGTTGCGATTCAGGATTTTTAACCTTCTTCACGCCGTGCAGACGGCGGGCAAAGCGCGTTTTGTCGCGCAGCATCAGGCCGTCGAGCTGGTGATAAAGCTGGGGGAAGGTGATTTTTTGTTGTTCTGTCATAGCGTTATCGGGCAGAGCTCTGCCGGGAAAATCTCTTTTGAAGTATTGCCTTAGAGTACCACATCTGCGTCACTCATGCCTTGTTCAAAAAATCTGAACATAGGATTCGATATATTGCGCTATCTCTGTGGCGCGATTGTGAATACAGTGTCATCAAGCACCAGGGCACTGACCCGTCAATCACATTAAAAAAGGAAACACCCATGAGCAAAGTATTAGTTCTGAAATCCAGTATTCTGGCAGGGTACTCACAATCTGGTCAGCTTTCCGACTATTTTGTTGAACAATGGCAGGAAAAACACCCGGGCGACGAGATCACCGTGCGTGACCTGGCCGCTAATCCGATCCCGGTTCTGGATGGTGAACTGGTTGGCGCCCTGCGTCCGAGCGACGCGCCGCTGACTCCGCGTCAGCAGGAAGCGCTGGCCCTTTCCGACGAGCTGATCGCTGAACTGAAAGGCAACGATGTGATTGTTATCGCTGCGCCGATGTACAACTTCAACATCCCGACGCAGTTGAAAAACTATTTCGACCTGGTGGCTCGCGCCGGCGTTACCTTCCGCTACACCGAAAAAGGGCCGGAAGGTCTGGTGACCGGTAAACGCGCGGTCGTCGTGACCAGCCGCGGCGGTATCCATAAAGATACCCCGACCGACCTGGTCACCCCGTACCTGTCCACCTTCCTCGGCTTCATCGGCATCACCGACGTGAACTTCGTGTTCGCCGAAGGTATCGCTTACGGCCCGGAAGTCGCGGCCAAAGCGCAGTCTGACGCGAAAGCGGCCATCGACAGCGTGGTTGCAGCCTAATAGTTAACTCCTCTCGCTTCCTGCGGGAGGAGATTTTTGCTTTTTCTCGTAGCGCAAATACCCCACCACGCCTCCGCCGCCATCTTTTGGATGATTCACGCCGTCGTTGACTTCCACGCAAGGAAAATCGAAAGGTGAAACGCCGTCAATGCAGGCCACATTCACCCCATACTGCTGTGGGTTTGAACGCCGTTGATGAAAGGTGTAGATCCCGCATACCGAGCAGAAAAAGTGCACGGCTTCCCCTGTATTAAAGCGATACTCTGTGAGCTTATCCCTGCCGCGTACCACATCGATTCCTGAACGCGGCGAAGAGACCGCGACCGCCCCACGCATTCGACAATATGAACAGTTACAGCGCCGAACGGTGTTGAAGCCGTCGCTGAGCTCAACGGTAAAGGCCACCGCACCGCAGTGACAGTGAGCGGATAATTTCTCTGCCATTATATTTACCCCTCAGGTGGAGGATTTTGGCCGCAGGTTTTCATCAAACTCCAGCCGCTTACGCCCGTCCTCCACTTCCCGTAATGGCTCAACCTGGTGGAGCGTCTGCTTACAGCGTTCCACCAGCACCTGGTATTCACGGGTACCGTGCTTTTTCCACGCCAGCTCCTGTTCGCTCAGGACGCGAATCGCTTTTGCCGGGCTCCCGATAATCAGATGGTTGGCGGGCATCTCGGCGTTGGCTTTGACGAAGGCCGAGGCGCCGACAATGCTGTTTTCGCCGATAGTCGCCCCGTCGATAATCACCGCGCTCATGCCCACCAGCGCGTTGCGGCCAATTACGCAGCCGTGCAGAATAGCGCCGTGGCCGATATGGCCCTCCTCTTCCACCACCGTATCCTGGCCTGGGAAGCCGTGCATCACGCAGTTGTCCTGTATATTGGCCCCGTCTTTGACCACGATGCGGCCAAAATCGCCGCGCAGGCTGGCGTTGGGCCCAACATAGACCCCTTTGCCGAGGATCACGTCGCCAATCAACACCGCGGTCGGGTGGACGTAACTCTCCTCCGGCACCACCGGGGTCAGTCCATCAATCTGATAAATCGGCATGCAACCTCCTTATGCGCCCGGCAAACCGCCAAAGCGCTGATAATAGAGCGGGCCCGGCGCGGGAAGCTCGCCGACCGAGCTTTCACCTTTCTCGCTGACGAACGCCAGCGCGCCGGGACTCACCCGTTGGTAAATATTGATACATAGCTGGCGGGCGGTTTGCCCCGCCCAGTGCGCCGGCAGCAGCTCTTCCGGCAGCAGCGGATCTTTGAGCACCACCCGGCGATAGAAATGAATCAGCAGGAGCTGGATCTGAAAGCTGCGCTCCGGCGTTAACTCCGCGGGGTCGCAGTCACGGAGCAGCGGCAGTATCGGCCGAAATAGCGAGATGAACGATTCATACATCTCGTTTTGTTCGGTGAGATGCCAGCACTCCTCTACCCGGCTGCGCAGCGCCGCCCGGGAGAGCGCCAGCGGCGAGTGGGCTTCAAAACAGATGACGTTTTCGGCGACGCCTGCTTCGTGGAGCAGCGACTGGACATCCGCCAGCTTTTGCGACGGCGAGGCTAACAGGCTCGGCGCCAGCGCGCCAAATCCCTGCCACAGCAGCTGCTTTTTGACGTCGGCCAGCACATTTTTTTCCAGGCCTTCTGAGAGCAACAGCAGCCAGGTACCATCCCATTCCGGGGCGTTCGCCCGATAAATTTTATGTTCCGCACGACGGGTCAGGCGCAGCCCTTTGTCGCTCAGACGATAGAAGCTGCGGCGGCCGATACGGACGACATCAAGCCACTCTTCTTTATTGAGGCGAAACAGCGCGGTGCGGACGAAGCGCTCGCCGAAGCCTAATCCTTCCAGCAGCGCCGCGACGCTGCCCAGCCACACTTCCCCACCGCGTTGTAATAAGGCGTCGCCATACAGCGAGGCGATCAATGACGTGCCGCTGATCGGCGTCGCCGTCACGGCTTGTTGAATAAAGGCGTCGAGTTTACTCATCTGATTCATGCTGTTGTTATATTTTTCCTTTATGAATCATAGCACAGGAATTCCCCCGGCTGAGGGCGTAAAGGCCTCAGCCGGGCTAACCGCGTAGCCCCGGTCAGCGCAGCGCCACCGGGGAGAGGTTTAACCGCTGACCACCGCTTTACGCAGATCAAATACCCGACAGGCTTTGCCTTCAGAGCGCGGAATGCTGCCGCAGTTGACGATAGTGATATCGGTGGAGATCCCGACCATCGACTTGATGCGGTGGCGCAACTGGTGACAAATCTGGCAGCGCTGCTCGTGACTCAGCGCCAGCCCGCTCTCTTTCAGCTCCACGCGCACCGCCAGCGAATCAAGATGGCCGCGGCGATTGACCTCCAGCTGGTAGTGCGGCGCCAGATGTTCAAACTTAAGGATCTCCTCTTCCAGCTGCGACGGGAAGACGTTAACCCCGCGGATGATCAGCATATCGTCGCTGCGTCCGCTGATGCGGTCCATACGGCGCATAGTGCGGGCGGTGCCCGGCAGCAGGCGCGTCAGATCGCGGGTACGATAGCGGATCACCGGCAGCGCCTCTTTGGTCAACGTGGTGAACAGCAGTTCGCCGTGTTCGCCATCGACCAGCGGCGTGCCGTCGTCCGGGTTAACGATTTCCGGGAAGAAGTGGTCTTCCCAGATGGTCGGGCCGTCAACAGTCTCCAGACACTCCATCGCCACCCCCGGCCCCATCACCTCCGACAGACCGTATATGTCCAGAGCGGTGATCCCCAGCCGGCGCTCGATCTCCGCGCGCATCGCCAGGGTCCACGGCTCGGCGCCAAAGACGCCGACGCGTAATGAACAGCCGCGGGCATCGCCGCCCATCTGGCGCTCCAGCTCTTCAATCAGATTCAGACAGTAGGACGGCGTCACCATGATCATATCCGGCTTGAAATCACGGATCAGCTGCGCCTGTTTTTCGGTCTGTCCGCCGGACATCGGGATCACCGTCGCGCCTAAGCGTTCTGCGCCGTAGTGCGCGCCAAGGCCGCCGGTGAACAGGCCATAGCCGTAGGCGACGTGAATTTTATCTTTCGCCGTGCCGCCGGCGGCGCGCAGCGAACGGGCGACGATATTGGCCCAGTTATCAATATCGTTCTGCGTGTAGCCCACCACCGTCGGTTTGCCGGTGGTCCCGGAAGAGGCGTGAATGCGCACCACCTGCTCCATCGGCACCGCGAAGGTATCGAAGGGATAGTTGTCGCGCAGATCCTGTTTGGTGGTGCACGGGAATTTGGTCAGGTCGCTCAGTTCGCGAAAGTCGTCAGGGTGCACGCCGGCGGCGTCGAATTTGCGACGATACATCGGCACATTGTTATACGCATGATTCAGGGTCCACTTCAGCCGTTGGGTTTGCAGGGCCTGCAGCTCATCACGCGAGGCGGTTTCAATCGGATCTAATTTTGTAGTAGTTATCATTGTAGGGTACTCGCAGGTAAATTAGCTCACACTCGCTCGAGGATCATGGCGATGCCCTGACCCACGCCAATACACATCGTACACAACGCATAGCGCCCGCCGCGGCGCTGCAGCTCAAGGCTGGCGCTCAGCGCCAGACGCGCGCCGCTCATGCCCAGCGGATGGCCTAACGCGATGGCGCCGCCGTTGGGATTCACATGCGCCGCATCGTCCGGCACGCCCAGCTGTCTGAGCACGCCCAGCGCCTGAGCGGCGAAGGCCTCATTCAGCTCAATCAGATCCATATCGTGGATATTGAGTCCCGCCCGCTCCAGCACTTTACGCACCGCCGGTACCGGCCCCAGCCCCATCAGCCGCGGTTCGACCCCTGCCGTCGCCATCGCCACGATACGCGCGCGCGGAGTGAGCCCCTGGATAGCGGCCTGCTGTTCGCTGGCGACGATCAGCGCCGCGGCGCCATCGTTGACGCCGGAAGCATTGCCCGCGGTAATGACGCCGCCCTGACGGAACGGCGCTTTCAGTTGCGCCAGCTGCTCAAGCGTGGTTTCCGGG
Organism: Klebsiella sp. PCX; assembly: GCF_021869705.1. Lineage (NCBI taxonomy): Bacteria > Pseudomonadati > Pseudomonadota > Gammaproteobacteria > Enterobacterales > Enterobacteriaceae > Klebsiella > Klebsiella sp. PCX. Next base: position 2,296,828 of record NZ_CP091527.1, on the reverse strand, counting down.
CGCGGATGCTCGTCCTCGCGCACATCGCTGACCGCCCCTTTCCGACCGACAATCTGCACCGGCACGATCTCCTGCGCCAGAATGCCATCGCGCTGGGCCTGCGCCGTGCGCTGCTGGCTGCGCCAGGCGAAAGCATCCTGATCGGCGCGGCTAATATTTAACAATTCAGCTACATTCTCGGCCGTTTCCGGCATGCTGTCAGTTCCGAAGTGTTGCGCCATGAGCGGGTTCACAAAACGCCAGCCAATGGTGGTGTCAAACAGCTCCGCCTGACGCTGATACGGCGCGCTAGCCTTCCCCATCACAAACGGCGCGCGCGACATCGACTCTACGCCGCCGGCAATCAGCAGATCGGCATCGCCGGCTTTGATCGCTCTGGCGGCAAAGCCGATCGCATCCAGACCAGACCCACATAGACGGTTAATCGTGGTGCCCGGTACGGTATGCGGGAAACCTGCCAACAGCGTCGCCATATGCGCCACATTGCGGTTATCTTCACCCGCCTGATTCGCGCAGCCGTAAATCACGTCATCGATCGCGGTCGGGTCAAGCCTGGGGTTACGGCTCAGCAGCTCACGCAGCGGGATCGCCGCCAGGTCGTCGGCGCGCACGCTGGCCAGCGCGCCGCCGTAGCGGCCAATCGGCGTGCGGATCCCGTCACAAATAAAGGCCTCGCGCATTAGACTTCTCCTGTGATTGTGCCGCCGATGCGGTGCGATTTGCCGCGAAACAGGGCCACAATTTTTTGCTGTTGATTAACAATTTCAATGTCGTAGACCCCGGTCAGCTTGCCCTGCTGTTTGACTCGGGCGGTGGCGACCAGCCGGTCCCCGGCAAACGCCGGGCGAAGGAAATCAATGCTGGCCGCCGACGCCACCGCCGCCAGCCCCTGGCTGTTACAGGCGTAGGCGAAAGCGGTATCGGCAAGGGTAAATAGCTGACCGCCGTGACAGGTTTGATGGCCGTTAAGCATGTCCGGCGAGACGGTCATGGTCATCTGCGCAAAACCATCGTCCATTTCGATAAGTTCGATCCCCATCTTTCTGGCGCAGGTATCTTTTTCGTACATCACGCGCGCGTTGCGCCACGGATCATTGCTCATGGTGCTTCTCCATTAGCGCCTTCTGGCGCAACAGGGAACCGGGGCGATAGCGCTCCTCGCCATAATGGTGATGCAGGTTCTCCAGCAGGCGCAGCACGCGGCGCCAGCCGAGGCTTTCCCCCCACGCCAGCGGGCCCTGCGGGTAGTTGACGCCAAGACGCATGGCGGTATCGATATCCTGCGCGCTGGCCACCCCTTTCTGCAGTGCGTCCAGCGCTTCGTTAACCAGCATCGCCACCGTGCGCCACACCAGCAGGCCGGGATAATCGGCGATGCGCAGCACTTTCTTGCCCTGCTGCTGGAAATAGTGCACCGCTTTGTCCGTCGCCGCTGGCGCGTTGGTCGCCGCGGCGGCCAGCACCACCGTATCGCTGGCGCACAGGTCATACACCACCACCGGACGGCGATGCTTAACGCTCAGCGCCAGGGCGGTTTCGCCTTCGGTCTCCAGCAACAGAAGCTCGTCCAGCTCGGTGACACTGTCACTTACCGTCATCACGGATTGCGCGCCAGTGGCGACCGGCGGCAGCGTCACCTCCGGCTGCGTCTCCGCAGGCCAGCGATAGACGCCGTGACCGCTCTTTTTCCCCAATCGCCCGGCCAGCGCCAGCTCCTGCTGCAGGAGCGATGGCAGGTAACGCCGGTCCTGCCAGAAGGCGTTAAATACCGAGCAGGTCACGGCGAAGTTGACGTCCTGGCCAATCAGGTCCGTCAGCGCCAGGGGCCCCATAGGGAAGCCGCCGCCGTCACGCAAAGCGGCATCGATAACTTCCGGGGCGGCCACCTGCTCCTCCAGCGCCCGCCAGGCTTCAGCATAGAACGGACGCGCCACGCGGTTAACGATAAAGCCGGGCGTCGAGCGGCAGCGAACCGGCCGTTTCCCCCAGCCGCTCACGCACTGGCACAACTGCTCCACCACTTCCGCAGACGTCGCCAGGCCGCTCACCACCTCGACCAGCTTCATCACCGGCGCCGGATTAAAAAAGTGCAGCCCGGCCACCCGCTCCGGGTTTTTGACCCCGGCGGCGATGGCGGTAATCGAAATCGACGAGGTGTTGCTGGTCAGCAATGTTGACGGCGAGCAGATCGCCGCCAGCTGCGCGAACAGCGCCGCTTTCACCTCCAGCCGTTCAGAGGCCGCTTCGATCACTAAATCTGCGTCGGCCAGCGCGGCTAAATCGTGGGCCGGATGCAGCCGCGCCAGCAGCGCGTCGGCTTGCTCAGGGACCAGTTTGCCGCGCGCAACGCGCGACGCCAGACGCCCGGCGATGCCCTCAATCGCCTGGCCTACAGCCTTAGGGTTAATATCAAAAATACGCACCGGATGTCCTGCGGCAGCAGCCACTTCGGCGATGCCGGCCCCCATGGTGCCGCTGCCGATCACCGCCACGTTGGCTAAGGATGTCGTCATCATCTATTTCCCGCTGAACTGTGGTGGCCGTTTGGCCAGAAACGCGCTGACCCCTTCGCGGTAATCATCGCTGCGCCCGGCGAGGCGCTGATAATCGCGCTCCAGATCCAGCTGCGCGTCGAGACTGTTGGTTTCCGCCGCCAGCAGCGCCTTTTTAATCAGCCCAAGACCAAACGTCGGCTGGGCCGCCAGATGGCGCGCCAGCTGCAGACTGGTATCCGCCAGTTCGGCATCGTCCACCAGTTGCCAGATAATCCCCCACTGCGCGGCCTGTTCCGCGCTGAGGCTGTCGCCCAGCAGCGCCAGCCCCATCGCGCGCGCGCGGCCGGCCACCCGCGGCAGGAACCAGCTGCCGCCGCAGTCCGGCACCAGCCCGAGCTTGCTGAACGCCATCACAAACTTGGCCGAACGCGCGGCCAGCACGATATCGCAGCCCAGCGCCAGGGTGGCGCCTGCGCCAGCGGCTACGCCGTTGACCGCGCAGATAACCGGTTTCGGCAGCGCCGCCAGACGGCGCACTAACGGGTTGTAAAAGCGTTCCACCGACAGGCCGAGATCCGGCGGCGGCCCACTGGGGTCGACGTTGCGGTCATTCAGATCCTGGCCGGCGCAAAATCCGCGGCCGGCGCCGGTGATCAGCAGGCAACGCACGCCGTCGTCGCGCTCGGCCTGCTTCAGACATTCCGCCAGCTGCTGATGCATCCGATCGTTAAAACTGTTGAGGCGGTCCGGGCGATTGAGAGTGATGGTCATGACGCCCTGTTCCACTGCGCTGAGAATGAAAGCTTCCACGATTAGCGTCCTTTAAAGTCCGGGTTACGTTTTTGTAAGAAGGCGTCGATGCCTTCGCGGCGGTCTTCGGTGGCGCTCAGCAGGCTGAACAGCTGGCGCTCCTGCTGGAGACCGGCCTGCAGGCTCACTTCCTGCGACAGGCGCAGCGACTGTTTCGCCGCCCGCAGCGCCAGCGGCGCATGGCGGGCGATGGTGGTCGCCAGTTGCAGGGCATACTCATCGGTTAACGCCGCCGGATGGACATCGCTCACCAGCCCGGTCTGCTGCGCCTGACGGGCGTCAATACTCTCGCCGCTCAGCACCATCCGGCTGGCCAGCGCCTTGCCAACGCTGCGGATCAGCCGCTGGGTGCCGCCAGCGCCCGGCATTATGCCGAGGGTAATTTCCGGCAGGCCAAAGCGGGCGTTGTCCCCGGCGACAATCAGATCGCACAGCAGGGCCAGCTCGCAGCCGGCGCCGAGGGCGTAGCCGTTGACCGAGGCGATCAGCGGTTTGGGGAAGGCATCGATACGCGCCCACAGCCGCGGGCGGATATCGTCCAGGGTCGCCGGGAGATCTTTCTCCGCCATCTCATTCAGGTCGGCCCCGGCGGCAAAGAAGCGCGGGTTACCGCTGATGACGCAGACGCTGACGCGGTTATCAGCGGCCGCGACCTCCAGCGCCTCGGCAATCTGGGTTAATAAGGCATTGTTCAGTGCATTGCGGGCCTGCGGACGGTTGAGCGTCAGCTGCAGCACCCGGCCATGGCGGTGGATCAGCAGCTCGCTCATGCCATCCCCCGCGCGTCAAAGTCGACAACTACGTCGCCGCTGGTGGGCAGCGCCTGGCAGCTCAGTACATAACCCGCCGCCAGCTCATCCGCTTCGAGGCTATAGTTGGCGGCCATCGCCACTTCGCCGCGCAGCACTTTGCATTTACAGGTGGCGCACACCCCGCCCTTGCAGGCAAACGGCAGGTCTGCCCCCTGACGCAATGCGGCATCCAGGATGCTGTCGTCTTCGGCGCTGAGGGCGATCAGCCGATCGCGCCCGTCCTGGCGGATGGTGACCGTGCGTCCCTCCGCCTGCACCCCGGCGGCGCGCTTAACGCTGCCGCCCGGCGTATTGAAGCGTTCGAGATGAATCGATTTCTCCGCTACGCCAAGTTCACGTAACGTTGCTTCCGCCTCGTCCATCATCGTCGCCGGACCGCAGATAAAGGCCTCGTCGAAACGGCTGAAATCCAGCAGATGGTCAGCGAGCTGGCGCAGTTTGTCGCCGTCAATGCGCCCCTGTAAAAGATCGCTGTCCATCGACTCCTGGCTGAACAGATGTATCACCTGCAGGCGCTGCGGATAGCGGTCTTTTAAATCGGCTAGCGCCTGGCGGAACATCATGCTGTGGCTGTTGCGGTTACCGTAGATCAGCGTGAAGCGACTGTACGGCTCGGTGGCCAGGGTGGCGCTAACGATCGCCATCATCGGCGTGATCCCGGAGCCGGCGGCAATCGCCAGATAGTCGCCCTGCCGTTCGGCCTGAGGCTGATAGCCGAAATGCCCCTGCGGCACCATCACCTCCAGCTCCATCCCCTGCTGGATATCGTGCTGGGCGTAGCGCGAGAAGCGCCCGCCGTCGATGGCTTTGATCGCGACGCTGATCTCTCCCGGCGTGCGGCTGCGGCAGATGGAGTAACAGCGGCGCAGCTCTTCACCGCCCAGACGGGCTTTTAGCGTCAGATGCTGGCCCGGGCGAAAACAGTATTCCGCCTGCAGGGCTTGCGGGATCGCAAAAGTGATGGTCACCGCATCGCGGGTTTCCGGCTCGACTCTCGCCACCTTAAGCGAATGGAACGTCGTCATGGCAACCTCAAATACATTTAAAGTAATCAAAAGGTTCCCGGCAGCTGTCGCAGCGATAGAGCGCTTTGCAGGCCGTGGAACCGAATTCGCTAAGCAGCGAGGTATGGATGCTGCCGCAGCGTGGACAACTCACCTCGGCGGGCATATCCGCATGGCAGGCGTGCCCCTGGGGCGGGCTGATGCCGTACTGGCGCAGGCGCTCGCGGGCATCCTGACTCATCCAGTCGGTGGTCCACGGCGGATCCAGCTGCAGGACGATGTGGACCGGCAGATAACCATGCTCGCTCATCACTGCGCGGATCTCCCCCAGCAGATGCTCCGTCGCCGGACAGCCCGAATAAGTCGGGGTAAAGCCAATCACCCAGCCGTCGCCGTGGCGCGCGACGCTGCGCACCATGCCGAGATCGGTGATGGTCAGCACCGGTACTTCCGGGTCCGGGATCGCGCTTAACAAGCCCCAGATAGCGCGCACCTCGGCGGGAGCGATGTCATCTAAACGTTGCATCTTCTCCTCCCTTACCACTGCAGGCCGGGATGCGAACGCTGCAGATATTGCATCTCCGCCAGTAGCGGGCCGAGATGTTCACTGTGCAGCCCCTGTTTGCCGCCGCTGCGGAAGGCCGCTTCCTGCGGGATCGATAAGCCTGAGTCAAGCAGCGCGGTATGCACGGTGCTTTGCCATTCGGCCTGAAGCTCGCGCGGATCAACCGCAATGCCCTGCCCGACCAGGCTGAGCTCCAGGTCATCGGCAAGGAACAGTTCGCCGGTGAAGCGCCACAGATTGTCGACCGCCTGCTGCATTTTGCGCTGGGATACCTCGGTACCGTTGCCAAGACGCTCCAGCCAGCCACGGCTGAAGCGCTGGTGGTAGCGCACCTCTTTCAGTCCTTTAGCGGCAATGGCCGCCAGCTGCGCGTCGCGGCTGTTCACCAGCCGGCTGTACAGGGCGACGTGCCAGACGTCGATAAAGAACTGGCGGGCGATGGTGTCGGCAAAATTGCCGTTGGGCTGCTCCACCAGCAGCAGGTTGCTGAACTGGCGCTCATCGCGGCCGAAGGCCAGGGTATCTTCGTCGCCGCAGCCGTTAAGCTCGGCGGCATAGCTTAAAAAGTTGCGCGCCTGGCCGAGCAGGTCGAGGCCGATGTTGGCCAATGCCAGATCGATCTCCAGCTCCGGGGCATGGCCGCACCAGGCGCCTAAACGCTGGGCCAGCACCAGGCCGTTGTCGCCAAGACGCAGAGCGTAGGTGGCGACGGGATTCGGGTTTTTCATCGCCGCCTCACATATGTTCCATGCCGTCCGGCACGGTATAGAAAGTCGGATGGCGGTAGACTTTGCTTTCCGCCGGGTCGAAGAATTCGCCGCGATCTTCCGGCTGCGAAGCAACGATTTCGCTGGCCTTCACCACCCAAATGGAGCAGCCTTCGCTGCGGCGGGTGTAGGCGTCGCGGGCGTTTTCCAGCGCCATTTGATCGTCGGCGGCATGCAGGCTGCCGACGTGACGATGGGAAAGCCCCTGTTTGCTGCGAACGAACACTTCATATAACGGCCAGTAAACTTTGCTCATGTTGTCTCTCCTTATGCCGCGCTGCGGGCCTGCTGTTTTTGCGCATGGGCCAGCGCGGCTTCGCGCACCCATTCGCCCTCTTCCCAGGCCTTACGCTTGGCGGCCAGGCGTTCGTGATTGCAAATCCCACGGCCGCTAATCACCTCGTTAAATTCCTGCCAGTCGATTTCGCCGAAGCGGTAGTGGCCGCTGGCTTCATCAAACTGCAAATCCGGGTCCGGGACGGTCATGCCGAGGATCTCCACCTGCGGCACGGTGTTGTCGACGAAGCGTTGACGCAGCTCGTCGTTGGAGTGCAGTTTGATTTTCCACGCCATGCTGCGGGCGCTGTTTGGCGAGTTGTCGTCGTTGGGGCCAAACATCATCAGCGCTGGCCACCAGAAGCGGTTAATGGCGTCCTGCAGCATTTGCCGCTGCGCCTCATTGCCCTGCGCCAGCGCCATGCAGGCTTCGAATCCCTGGCGCTGGTGAAAGCTCTCTTCTTTGCAGATTTTGACCATCGCCCGGGCATAGGGCCCGTAGGAGGTCCGGCACAGCGCCACCTGGTTGACGATAGCCGCGCCATCCACCAGCCAGCCGATCACGCCGATATCCGCCCAGCTCAGCGTCGGGTAGTTAAAAATGGAGGAGTATTTCATCTGCCCGTCGAGCATCTTCTGATACAGGTCTTCCCGCGCGCAGCCAAGGGTTTCCGCGGCGCTATAGAGATACAGCCCGTGTCCAGCCTCATCCTGTACCTTAGCCAACAGGATCGCTTTGCGGCGCAGCGTCGGCGCGCGGGTGATCCAGTTGCCTTCCGGCAGCATACCGACGATCTCCGAGTGCGCGTGCTGGCCTATCTGCCGAATCAAGGTCTTACGGTAGGCATCCGGCATCCAGTCCTGCGGTTCGATGGCCGTTTCCTGCGCGATGCGCTGGTCAAAGCGTTGTTCTTCTGTCACGTCATCACCTTTATGATTCCGATATTCACAACAAAAACATTAATGTGAATCACTTTGTTTATTGAAGGTTACATATTGGTTAAATAAAACCACAAATTTTGTTTGCTCTTTTTGTGATAATCTCCGCAAAACCTTTTGTAAACCACAATAAATACAGTAAGTTAAGCATAAGGCGTAACGCCATCGCGATCACAATGTTAATAATTTATTAAATACTGACTTGCATTTTATGATTCATAAAAGAACTATTTATAGATATCACACGTAACACATTTGGAGATTTGCGATGCAGCAGTTAGCCAGCTACTTATCCGGCGCCTGGCAGACCGGCCGGGGCCGCGCCCGTACTATTCATCACGCCATCACCGGCACGGCGCTGTGGGAGGTGACCAGTGAAGGTCTGGATATGGCGCAGGCGCGCCGCTTCGCGATTGAGCGCGGCGGTAAGGCGCTGCAAGCCATGACCTTTATTGAACGCAGCGCGATGTTAAAAGCGGTGGCGAAACACTTGCTGGCGCAGAAAGACCAGTTCTACGCCATCTCGGCGCAAACCGGCGCCACCCGCGCCGACAGTTGGGTGGATATTGAAGGCGGTATCGGTACCCTTTTCACCTATGCCGGGCTGGGCAGTCGCGAACTGCCGGACGATATCCTGTGGCCGGAAGACGAGCTGATCCCGCTCTCAAAACAGGGCGGTTTTGCCGCGCGTCATGTGCTGACATCAAAATCAGGCATCGCCGTCCATATCAACGCCTTCAACTTCCCCTGCTGGGGAATGCTGGAAAAACTGGCCCCCACGTGGCTTGCCGGTATGCCAGCTATCATTAAACCGGCCACCGCTACCGCCCAGCTCACCCAGGCAATGGTGAAAGCGATTGTCGACAGCGGCCTGGTGCCGGAGGGCGCCATCAGCCTGATTTGCGGCGGCGCGGGCGATCTGCTCGACCACCTCGATAGCCAGGACGTGGTGACCTTTACCGGCTCTGCCGCCACCGGCCAGCGGCTGAGGTCGCACCCCAACCTGGTGGCCAAATCGATTCCCTTTACCATGGAAGCGGATTCGCTCAACTGCTGTGTGTTAGGCGAAGACGTCACGCCGGAGCAACCGGAGTTCGCGCTGTTTATCCGGGAAGTGGTCCGCGAGATGACGGCGAAAGCCGGACAAAAATGTACCGCTATCCGCCGCATCATCGTCCCGCTGGCGCAGATCAATGCGGTTAGCGATGCGCTGATCGCCCGCCTGCATAAAGTGACCGTCGGCGACCCGGCGCAGGAAGGGATTAAGATGGGGGCGCTGGTTAATCACGAGCAGCGTCGGGACGTACAGGAGAGCGTCAATAAACTGATTGCCGCCGGCTGCGAAGCGCTGCTTGGCGGACAGGCGGACCTCAGCGCGGCCGGAGCCTTTTTCCCGCCGACGCTGCTCTACTGCGCGCAGCCGGATGAAACCCCGGCGGTTCACGCCATTGAAGCCTTTGGCCCGGTGGCGACCCTGATGCCCTACCAGGACCGCCAGCATGCGCTCACGCTGGCACGCGCCGGCGGCGGCAGCCTGGCGGGGACGCTGGTTACCGCCAGCGGCGAACTGGCGCGCGAGTTTATCCTCGGCGCCGCCCGCGCGCATGGTCGTATTCAGATACTGAACGAGGCGTCCTCGGTCGAGTCAACCGGCCACGGTTCGCCGCTGCCGCAGCTGGTGCACGGCGGCCCCGGCCGCGCCGGCGGCGGAGAGGAGCTCGGCGGACTGCGTTCGGTGAAACACTATATGCAGCGCACCGCCGTCCAGGGCAGCCCAACGATGCTGGCGACCATCGGCCAGCAGTGGGTACGCGGCGCCCAGGTGAGCGAAGATCACATTCACCCGTTTCGCAAATATTTCGAAGAGATCCAGCCCGGCGACAGCTTATTAACCCCTCGCCGGACCCTGACCGAAGCGGATATCGTTAACTTCGCCTGTCTGAGCGGCGACCATTTCTACGCCCACATGGACAAAATCGCCGCCGCCGAGTCGATTTTCGGCGAGCGGGTGGTCCACGGCTATTTCCTGATCTCCGCGGCGGCCGGTCTGTTCGTCGATGCCGGCGTCGGGCCAGTTATCGCCAACTACGGGATGGAAAACCTGCGCTTTATTGAACCGGTCAAGCCGGGAGACACCATCCAGGTGCGTCTGACCTGTAAGCGGAAAACGGTCAAGCGGCAGCGCAGCGCTGAGGAGAAAGCCACCGGCGTGGTGGAATGGGCGGTAGAGATTTTCAACCAGCACCAGCAGGCGGTGGCGCTGTATTCCATTCTCACCCTGGTGGCGCGCCAGCAGGGGGATTTCCCGGCGTAATGGCGGAAAATAGACCGCTGGCGCTCTGTTGGCCGGTCCTTTAGCTATTGCTTGCAACGGTTTCGCCCTGAGAAGTCCTTTATGTTATCTGTGGCTTCAGCGCACATGGCGCTCCCGGTTAGTCTTTTGCGTTATGCCTGGCATGGCGCAGGGAGCGCACAGGGGGCGGCCAGTCGCCGCCGCCACCCGGCGACATCACGGGTTCCGTGCCTGATATCTTGCCCGGCGGCGCTGCGCTTGCGCGGGCCTACGGGGTGTGAGCCTGTGAGTGGATCCTGTAGGCCGGGTAAGGCGCAGCCGCCACCCGGCGACATCACGGGTACCGTGCCTGGTATCTTGCCCGGCGGCGCTGCGCTTGTGCGGGCCTACTGGCAGTCAGCCCCGGACAGGTAGGCCGGGTAAGGCGCAGCCGCCACCCGGCAAAAAAATCGGCGCACGTGTTCAATGCCTCTGCGGAGGCATTTTTTACGTCCCTCTGGCAAAACTGACAAATAACCTGGCAAGAGCAAACAAACGCTACGGCGCCGCGGGCTGGTAGCTTAAGGGTGACAAAGCCGACATTCGCAGCGGCATAAGACAACACAACAATAAGATGAGGTCACAATGGCAAACGGCTTGAAATTTTCCCCGCGTAAAACCGCGCTGGCTCTCGCTGTCGCGGTGGTTTGCGCCTGGCAATCCCCGGTCTTCGCTCACGGCGGCGAAGCGCACATGGTGCCATTGGATAAAACGCTGGAGGCGTTCGGCGCTGACGTGCAGTGGGATGACTATGCGCAAATGTTTACCCTGATAAAAGATGGCGCCTACGTCAAAGTGAAGCCGGGCGCCAAAACCGCGATCGTCAACGGTAAACCCCTTGATCTGCCGGTGCCGGTGGTGATGAAGGAAGGTAAAGCCTGGGTCTCCGATACCTTTATCAACGACGTGTTCCAGTCCGGTCTCGACCAGACCTTCCAGGTGGAAAAACGCCCTCACCCGTTAAACTCGCTCTCGGCGGCGGAAATCAGCGAAGCGGTGACCATTGTCAAAACCGCGCCGGAGTTCCAGCCGAATACCCGCTTTACTGAGATTTCCCTGCACGAGCCGGATAAAGCGGCGGTATGGGCCTTTGCCCTGCAGGGAACGCCCGTTGATGCCCCCCGCACTGCCGATGTGGTGATGCTGGATGGCAAACAGGTGATGGAGGCGGTGGTCGATCTGCAAAACAAAAAAATCCTCTCATGGACGCCGATCAAAGGCGCGCACGGCATGGTGCTGCTCGATGATTTCGCCAGCGTGCAGAACATCATCAACGCCAGCAGCGAATTCGCGGCGGTGCTGAAAAAACACGGTATTACCGATCCTGGCAAGGTGGTCACCACCCCGCTCACCGTCGGCTACTTCGATGGCAAAGATGGCCTGCAGCAGGATGCGCGTCTGCTGAAGGTGGTCAGCTATCTCGATACCGGCGACGGCAACTACTGGGCGCACCCGATTGAAAACCTGGTGGCGGTGGTCGACCTGGAAGCAAAGAAAATCATCAAAATCGAGGAAGGCCCGGTGATTCCGGTGCCGATGGAACCGCGTCCGTATGATGGCCGCGACCGCAACGCCCCGGCGGTGAAACCGCTGGATATTACTGAACCGGAAGGCAAAAACTATACCATTACCGGGGATACCATTCACTGGCGGAACTGGGATTTCCATCTGCGTCTTAACTCGCGCGTCGGGCCAATCCTCTCGACGGTGACCTACAACGATAACGGCAAAAAACGCCAGGTGATGTATGAAGGTTCGCTCGGCGGGATGATCGTCCCCTACGGCGACCCGGACGTCGGCTGGTATTTCAAAGCCTATCTGGACTCCGGCGATTACGGCATGGGCACCCTGACCTCGCCGATTGTACGCGGCAAAGACGCGCCGTCGAATGCGGTGCTGCTGGATGAAACCATCGCCGACTACACCGGCGCGCCGACCACCATCCCGCACGCCGTCGCCATATTCGAGCGCTACGCCGGGCCGGAATATAAGCACCTGGAGATGGGCAAGCCCAACGTCAGTACCGAGCGCCGGGAGCTGGTGGTGCGCTGGATCAGCACCGTCGGCAACTACGACTATATCTTTGACTGGGTATTCCACGACAACGGCACCATCGGCATCGATGCCGGCGCCACCGGGATTGAGGCGGTGAAAGGCGTGCTGGCGAAAACCATGCACGACCCGAGCGCCAAAGAAGATACCCGCTACGGAACGCTGATCGACCATAATATTGTCGGCACCACCCACCAGCATATCTATAACTTCCGCCTCGACCTCGACGTGGACGGCGAAAACAACACTCTGGTGGCGATGGACCCGGAGGTGAAGCCCAACACCGCCGGCGGCCCGCGCACCAGCACCATGCAGGTGAATCAGTACACGATTGACAGCGAACAGAAAGCGGCGCAGAAATTCGACCCGGGTACGATTCGCCTGCTGAGCAACACCAGCAAAGAGAACCGCATGGGTAACCCAGTCTCTTACCAGATCATCCCTTACGCTGGCGGCACCCATCCGGCGGCGACCGGCGCCAAGTTCGCCCCCGACGAGTGGATCTACCATCGTCTGAGCTTTATGGATAAACAGCTGTGGGTGACGCGCTACCACCCGAGCGAACGCTATCCGGAAGGCAAATACCCCAACCGCTCCGCTCACGATACCGGGTTAGGCCAGTATGCCAAGGACGATGAGTCGCTGACGCACCAGGATGACGTGGTGTGGATCACCACCGGCACCACCCACGTGGCGCGCGCTGAAGAGTGGCCGATCATGCCAACCGAATGGGCGCACGCCCTGCTGAAGCCATGGAACTTCTTTGACGAAACGCCGACCCTCGGCGAGAAGAAACAGTAATCTCAACCCACGGTGAAATCGAGCAGGATTTTACCGCCTCTTCCCGGCTGGCCGGCGGCGGCAATCGCCTCGCGCCAGTCGTTCAACGCCACCCGCTGGGCCGGCGGTTGCGTGGTCGTCGGCAGCCGCTGCCAGATCTCATCGAATGCCGCCCGCCATGCCGCCACGCTGAGGCCAGGCAGCGCCTCCCGCAGATGAAACTTGCGCACCGCCGCGCTGGCGCGCGTCTGGATCAACGGCCGCCCGGATAATAAGCCGTAGGAGACCAGGGTCGACGACGCGGGCAGCACCGACAACAGCGTGTTCCCCAGCTCCCCGCCCACCGCGTCAAACACCAGATCGCTGTGCTGGCTGACCTTCTCCACCAGCGCCCGATCGGCGTCGAGGATCGGATAGATCCCGGCCTGCTCCAGACGCGCCCGATGCTGCGGCGAGCGAATAATCCCGCTTACCGAACGGGCGCCCATGGCCAGCGCCCACTGCCCCAGCAGGCTGGCGCAGGAGGAGGCGGCGGCGGTCAGCACGATCTGTTTCCCGGCAACCGGCCAGCGACTGAGCATCAGCATCGCCGTCAGCGGATTGATATACCCGCGGGCGGCCAGCAGATCGTCCACCGCCGGGGGAACCGGCACCAGCCAGGTCTCATCGAGATCGATAAACCGTTGCCAGGTGCCGCCCCCGCGCAGGGGCAGCACCCGCTGGCCCGCGGTCAGTCGGCTGCCGAATGGCGCGGCGACCACCTCGCCAAGGCCTTCGTAGCCGGGGATGGCCGGCAGTCGGGTACGGTGGCGATAGGCGCCGGTGATGGGGATCAGATCTGAAGGATTCACCGGGGCATAGCGCATCCTGACCCGCACCCGTCCACCGGCCAGCGGCGCCAGCGGGGCGCGTTTCAGCGTTAGCACCGCGGCCGGCGGCCCGTAGCGGTCATAAACAATGGCGTCGTTGAACATCGACTGGCTCCAGACAACGAAAGACGGGATCATAGCAGATCCCGTCCGAAGCCGCTTACGCTGGTGGCCAGACCTGGGGGAACAGTGGAGAATCCAGCGGGTCGCCGTCCCGCAGGGTCAGCTCGGGGAACGGCGGCGACGTCACGCCGCCGCGGTCGGCAAAGGCGGCGTCATCCCCCACCCAGCGGGCGGAGAAGACCCGTCGCGCCCGCGCTCCAGGGTTGCCGCGGGCGCCATGGACGGTGCGAAAATGAAAGGCCACCGCATCCCCCGGCTCCAGCGCCCAGCTGACGATATCGTACTCGTCCTCATGGGCGTCGATATCCGGCAGCGCGCTGAACCGGGTGTGCTCGTAGAGCCTGGTGCCATTGAAGCGGGTGGGACTGTACTCCGCCTCCCAGCGATGCGACCCGCGAATGCAGCGCAGCGAGGTGGCCTCTGCTACCGGGTCCAGTGGGATCCAGAAGCTGACGTTCTGTCGGCCGGAGACGCAATAGTAAGGCTGGTCATGATGCCAGGGGGTGACCGTGCTGCCCCCGGCGGGTTTGACCAGCGTATGCTCATGGAAAAATTTCGCCGTCTGCGACTGCATCAGCGCCGCGGCGATTTCGGCGGCGGCCGACTGGAAGACAAACTCGCTAAACGCCGGGATCCGCGACCAGTTGCAGTAATCCTGAAAAAAAGGCGGCGAACCATCTTTGGGGATCACCGTGCGCGCATGACCATATTCGCTGGGGCTGGCCATCAGCGCCGTGACCCCCTCGGCGAGGCGCTCAACCCAGGGGGTAAAAACGCCCTTCAGTAATACCACGCCATCCGCCTGCCAGCGGTCGACTGTCGCTTGATCGATATGGTGAGAGTGTTGGTTGTGCATCGCTTGGGTTCCTGTGTGGGTGGATCAGGTAAGCGGTTCTGCGGGCTCGGCGCGCATCCACGCGCAAAGCTGGCCCAGCATCGCCATGCAGCGTTCGGTCTGGTCGATGCTGATGTACTCATCGGCCTTATGGCCCTGGGCCATGCTGCCCGGCCCGCAGACCAGGGTCGCAACGCCCATCTCGTCGAACAGTCCCCCTTCGGTGCCGAACGCCACGGTGGAAAACCGATCGCTGCCGCACCACTGCGCCAGCCAGCGGGCGAAGTCGGACTGTGGATCGCTGAGCAGCGGCGGGTAGTGGCTCAACAGCTGAAACTGGATGTCGCTTCCGCCGCCGACCCGGCGCATCTCCGGCAGCAGCCGGCGGCGGGCGTAGGCCGCCAGCGCTTCGGTAACCGCTTCGGGACGCATCCCCGGCAGGTAGCGGATTTCAAAATCAAAGCGACAGGACTGCGGAACGATGTTCAGCGCGGCGCCGCCCTGAATGGTGCCCACCTGCAGGGTGCTGAAAGGCGGCGAAAAGCGGCTGTCCTGCTGCCGGGCCAGACGTGCGCCCAGCCGATCCAGGCGGTTGATCAGCCTGGCCGCGTAGCGGATGGCGTTCACCCCCTGCGGGGCATAGGCCGAATGGCAGGCCTGGCCCTCAATGCAGCAGCGCATGGCCAGTTTGCCTTTATGACCGAACACCGGCTGCATCTCCGTCGGCTCGCCGATGAGGCACAGCGCCGGTTTCTCCGGCGAGGCCTGCAGAAATTCCACCAGGCTGCGCACGCCGAGGCAGCCGACCTCTTCGTCATAGGAGAAGGCCAGATGCAGCGGCATCCGCAGCGGCGCCGCCAGAAAGTCATCCACCGCCGCCAGCACGCAGGCGAGAAAGCCCTTCATATCGGCGCTGCCGCGGCCGTAGTAGCGGCCATCGCGCTCGGTCAGGCTGAACGGCGGCACGCTCCAGTCCTGCCCGTCCACCGGGACCACGTCGGTATGGCCCGAGAGCATCACCCCGCCGCCGCCGGACGGCCCCAGCCGGGCGTAGAGATTGGCCTTTCCCCCCGACGGGTCATAAAAGCGGCGGGACGCCACGCCGCGGGCGGCGAGAAAATCGGCGATCCAGTCGATCATCGCCAGGTTTGAATGGCGGCTGGTGGTATCAAAGGCCAGCAGCGCGGCAAGGATCGCTCCCGGCGTGTTATTCATCGCCAGGCACGCCATAGGCCGGCGCCTCGCGCGGGTCGAGCGCCCGGGTAATATAGGCCTCCATTTGCGGCTCCCACGCCAGCCACAGCTGCTCAAGGGCCGCCAGCGGATCCGCTTCCGCCCAGTCAATGCGCAGGTCGACCACCGGCCACGGGTAATCGTCCACCACCTTCACCGCCGCCGAGTGGACCGGCCCGGCCTCGCCCCCGGCGACGATCCCGGCGCGCAGTCCGGCCAGCAGCCGGCTGGTCAGCTCACCGGTGGCGGCCTCAAAGGCGCCCACCATCGCAGCGATCACCCCCTCACTGGCCAGCATGTTGCCCGCCGCCACGCAGTTATCCCCCGCCAGGGCGCCGCCGATCCCGAGGGTGAATTCCCCGCTGAACACCGCCGTGTCGCCGTTGGCGTCAATCGCCGCGACCTGGCGATATTCGCGGAAGCGATCCTCCGCCAGCGCCTGCTTCAGGGCCTGCTCAACGCTGGCTCCCGCTTCGAGCGCGCTGAGGATCTGCGGCCCCAGCGACGGCAGGGTAATGTTCTGGCTGGAAACCGCCCCCACGCCGGGCAGCAGCCACGGACAGCGCGACCCGACGGCCATGCTCGATGAACTAATGGCGATGCCCAACTGACCCGTTTCCGGGCAACGGGCGGTAAGGGAAAGGGTCATTCTGCCGCCTCCCCCTGCCAGTCGTCAGGGATCACCGCCGTGACGTCAATCTCCATCAGCCACTGCGGCTGCGCCAGGGCCGACACCACCACCCCGGTGGAGATGGGAAAGACCCCTTTCAACCATTTTCCCACCTCCTGATAGACCGGCTCGCGATAGCGGGGGTCGATCAGATAAGTGGTGGTCTTGACGATATGCGAGAGGTCGCTGCCGGCCTCTTTCAGCAGCTGCTCGACATTCTTCATCGCCTGTTCCGCCTGGGCTCGCGGGTCGCCGAGGCCGATCAGGTTGCCGGCGAAATCGGTGCCGACCTGGCCGCGAACGTAGACGGTATTCCCGGCCCGCACCGCCTGGCACAGATCGTTGTTCAGCGCCTGGTTCGGGTAGGTCTCTTTGGTGTTAAACATGCGAATACGGGTATGGGTTGGCATCAAAGCACTCCTTCAGGAAACGGTTATCAGGACGGCTGGTAACGCTGATACTGGCGCTGAATGGCGATCTGGTCGGCAATATATTTGGCATCGTGCCAGACGCCCCAGATAAAGGTGGACCCGCGCCGCGACAGCCACGGCAGGCCGAGAAAATAGACCCCCGGCTCCGTCGACACGCCGCGGTGATGCTGCGGCCGCTGCGCGTCATCGAAGGCGTTGACCTTCAGCCAGCGATAGTCGGTGGTATATCCGGTCGCCCAGATGATGGCGCCGATCCCGGCCTCGGCCAGGTCGAGGCTAAGCAGCGGGTCGCTGACGCAGGCCGGATCGGGCAGAAACTCACGGGCGGAGGGCTCTTCAGGCAGATCAGAACCGTTGCGCGCTACCCAGTCGTCGGCGGCGTCGAGCAACGCAAGATAAGAGGCATCGCCGCGGCGGATATTCTCCGCCAGGTCGGGGTGGAACAACGCCCTGGCGCCGTCAAAGCCGCGGGTCTGCCCCACCAGGGTGACCCCCTGATGCGCCAGTTGGCGAAAATCGACGGTATGGCCGCCGCGCGCGCCGCTCACCGCGATAGTGACATGCTCTTTCCCCGGCGCATTGGCCGCGGCGTCCCACATTCCCAGCACCCCGAGCCACCAGCAAAAATCGCGCTGGCGATAGCGACGCGGCGGCCGGTCGTGCGCCCCCACCGACAGCCACACCGCGCGTCCGGCACGCTGCAGCTCATCGGCAATCTGGACGCCGGAGGATCCGGCCCCCACTACCAGCACGCCGCCCTCCGGCAGCTGCTGCGGATTAAAATAGTGCGCCGAGTGGAGCTGCTGAATAGCCGGACTCTGCGGGGCGATCGCCGGGATCGCCGGGCGCTGAAAGGGTCCGGTGGCCGCTACGATCCGCTGCGCCTCAATCACCCCCTGGGAGGTGTCGACACGAAAGCCCGGTCGCCCGGCGAGGCGTACGGCGCTGTACACCTCCACCCCGGTACGGATCGGCGCATTGAAGCTGCGGGCATAGGCGGCAAAATAGTCCGCAACCTGCTCTTTGCCGACAAAGCTATCCGGCGGGCAGTCCGGGAACACCATCCCCGGAAACCGATCGTGCCAGGCCGGGCCGTTGGCCACCAGCGAATCCCAGCGCCCGCTGCGCCAGGCCTGGGCAATACCCTGTTTCTCCAGCACCAGGTGGGGGATATCCTGCCGGGTCAGATGCTCGCTCATGGCGACGCCCGCCTGCCCCGCGCCGACCACCAGGGTATCGATCTCGGTTATCTGTTCAGTCATTTCTCTATCCTTCAAGCACAGTTGCCGACGAGGTCGCCGGAATTGACGGCTTTCAGGTTATTTAACTGTGACGAATTGGTAAAATATTATAAAACGATCGACTGAATAGAATTTTACGAGGCTGATTGACGACAAAAAAATAACGCCTGCCGGATCGACAGGCGTTATTTCAGCCGTGAGAGGGGGTTAATTCGATACTGCGGCAATAATCCATAAACAGTTGCGTTGGCCGCGTCGGCTCATTATTAGCGAGATGCGCCATAATTAAGGTTGAGGCGGGCATATCGTCGGCAATATCCCGCTGCACCACCCTTTCACCATCGTAGGTCATATCGCAACAAGGCCGGGTGACCAGCACCGAAAAACCGAGTCCCTGACCGACCATACAGCGCACCATTTCGATAGAGGGTGAGCTGTAAGCTACTTCCGGGTGATAGCCTTTTTCCTTAAAGATGGAGATGAAATAATTTTTGCTCGGGACCGCATCAAGGAGGATCATTGGCTCGCGGCTCAGCTCCTGCAGCGTCACCTGCGCCTTTTGCGCCAGCGGATGCGCGGCGGGCAGCAGCGCGTAGGGTTTATGCGGGGCGTTAAGCCGTTCTTTATTGATCGAGTGGCCAAGCTCCAGATCGTAGACCAGCGCCAGGTCAAAGCGGCCGCGGTGCAGGCCATGCATCAGCTCATGCTGTTCGCCGTCATACAGATGCAGCGTAATTTCCGGATAGCATTTCTTAAATCCAGCCACCAGCTTCGGCATATACAGCGGAGCTACCGATTCAAAGCAACCGATGGAGATCATGCCAGAAACCAGCTCTTTATCCGCCCGCGAATTCTGCTCAAATTCCCACGACAGGCGCAGCAGCTCCTTCGCTTTATCGTAGATCCGCCGACCGCTGGACGTGAGCGAGACGCCCTGCGCGTGGTGGCGAATAAACAGCTGCTGGTCGAAGGTGCTCTCCAGATTCTTAATGGCAATGGAAATCGACGGCTGCGCAATGTGCAGCTGGCGGGAGGCCTCGGCGATACTCTCCGTCTCCACCACGGTGACGAAATATTTGAGCTGCTTCAGGGTAAATCGGTTCATAGCATCACCATTGATAAAATATGGTCCGGCGCACGCAGGAAATAGTTTTCCTCTAAGTCCCAAGCAATCCGCGTGCCACCCGCGAAAAATGGCGGCGCATTGCCCGCCAGGGGGCGATATTATTTATTCTCCTCCCGCGCCGGCACGGTTTATTTCCGCTTTTGCACCATCATGCAACACGCTGCACATTGAGCAGGCAGCGGTCGCCCCAGTTTCGCGCAAAATAACCTGCCTGCATAAAATATCGTTATTCAATTGCAGCTATTGTTTTTAAATTGTTTACGCAAAGTATCCTGATAATCACTTTAAATTCCATATCGTTAATAACGCTGTATAGTTTTTTTAAACTTAAAGACCAAAAATTTACTAATTGCCTCTGAAAGCATCCTGCCAGCATAGTGTATTCGCACGATGAACACCGGCGGCTCCCCATTAATGCACAGCCGAGCCGCTTTCATTTAGGTTAATTATGACGAGTGAAATAGCCCATGACGTTTAACTGGAACTACATGTTAAGCCTGCTCAGCGATGCCGATTTTTGGTGGGCCACCTGGACCGTCATTAAATTAAGTCTGCTGACCTGGGGCTGCAGTATTGTGCTCGGCTTTATTCTGGCGCTGGCTAAACAGTCGCCGCGCGGCTGGTTATCCACCCCTGCCCGGCTGTATATCTGGTTATTTCGCAGTATGCCGCTGCTGGTCCTGCTGATTTTTGTCTACAACATGCCGCAGGCGCTGCCCTCCTTCGCGCCGGTGCTGAACGATCCCTTCTGGGCCGGCCTGCTGGCGATGGTCCTCAGCGAAGCGGCCTATATTGCCGAGATCCATCGCGGCGGGCTGCTCTCCATCCCCCGCGGGCAGAGTGAAGCCGCGCGGGCCCTGGGTTTACGCTACGCCGGGATCCAGTGGCGGGTGATCATTCCCCAGGCGCTGCGCGTCGCCCTGCCGGCGCTGGCCAATGAGTATATCGCCATTGTGAAGCTCAGTTCGCTGGTGTCGGTGATCTCCCTGACCGAAATATTGATGGTCGGCCAGCAGCTTTACTCGCAGAACTTTCTGGTCATGGAGACCATGACCGCCGTGGCGTTTTATTACATCTTTATCGTCACGGTGTTCGATTTTCTGCTGAAACGGCTGGAGAACTACCTCGATGTCACCCGACGCGACACCGCCCGGCCGGTGGATGCCGAGATGCAGCAGTTGGCGACCGCCCGGCGCCCGGCGATGGCGCGCAGCGTCTCCCAAGGCCAGGAGCCGGCGCTGCAGGCCTCTAAGCTGCATAAGGCCTACAACAATGTCGAAGTGCTGGGGGCGGTGAGCCTGCAGATCCAGCCCGGCGAAGTGGTCTCGGTTATCGGCCCGTCGGGCTCGGGGAAAACCACCCTCATTCGCCTGCTAAACGGTCTTGAGCAGATCGATAACGGCGAAATTCAGATTAACGGCCAGCCCTTTATTCATCTCGACCGTCAGGGGCAGCATAAGCCGCGCTTTATGGAGAATGCCGAACACCGTCTGAATATCGGCATGGTGTTCCAGAGCTTTAACCTGTTCCCGCATCTGACCGTGTTCGGCAATCTGCTGCTGGCTCCGCGCTATCACCATCTGGCGAGCGACGCGGAGCTGCGCCAGCACGCCTGCGAGCTGCTGCACAAGGTGGGCATGCTGGAACACGCCTGGAAGTATCCGCACCAGCTCTCCGGCGGTCAACAGCAGCGGGTGGCGATCGCCCGCGCCCTGATGATGCGTCCGCAGATCATGCTGTTCGATGAGCCCACCTCGGCGCTGGATCCGGAAAAAGTGAATGAGGTGCTGCAGGTTATCGAATCCCTGGCCCACGAAGGCATCACGATGGTCATCGTCACCCACGAGATGAACTTCGCCTTCAAAGTGTCTGACCGGATCGTGTTTATGGAGAAAGGCCGGGTGGTGTGCGATGACACGCCGCAGGCGATGCGCAGCGGGCAACACCCGCGGGTCGAGGCCTTTCTGAAAGATGTTTCTCTGGCTTAACTATCGGGACGTGAAGAGGAAAAACTATGATTGCGCAGTGGCAAATTGAGCAGTTTCATCAGCAGGGTTATCTGGTGGTCGAAGGGGTGCTTTCCGCCGCCGACATCGCCACGCTGCAGAGCGATTTCGACGGCTGGGTCGAGGAGAGCCGCCGTCACGCGACGGCGTGGGGAGAAACCCTTGACGGGCGGCCGCGTTTCGATATCGAACGCGACCATGCTCCCGACCATCCGTCGCTGCGCCGGGTCGCCTCCCCGACGGAGATCTCCGAGGCCTATCGCCATACTGCGCTGAATTCGCGGATGGCGACCATTGCCGCGCAACTGATCGGCGGCAACGGCACCCGTTTTCACCACAGCAAAATTAACTCCAAGCTGCCGCACACCGCCACCGAGGTGAAATGGCATCAGGATTTCCTCTTCACCCCGCACAGCAATGACGACATTATCACCGCCCTGCTGATGGTCAGCGAGGTGACGCCGGAAAATGGCCCGCTCAATGTGGTGCCGGGCAGCCATCAGGGGCCGCTGTGGTCCCACTGGCAGGAGGGTCGCTTCACCGGGGCGGTGGATGACGAGGTGGTGACGGCTCAGTGCCAGCAGCCGCAGGCCTGTTTTGGCCCGGCGGGCTCAGTCTGCTTTATGCATACCCGCCTGCTGCACGCCTCCAGCCCCAACGAAACCGCCCTGCCGCGCACCCTGTTCATCAGCGTCTACGCCGCTGAGGATGCGCTGCCCTTCGGCGAAAACCCGCTGCCGAGCCGCCATGCCGGCCAGCTGGTGGCCGGGGAAGAGAGCGGTCTGGTGCGCAGCACCAATAACCAGCTTCGCCTGCCGCAGAAGCCGCGCGGCGCTTCGTTTTTTGTTCAGCAGGCCGGTGCCGATCGCGCCAGCATGTAATTCGCCCACACTCCGGAGGTTTTATGACACGCTTTTTCGCACCACGCCCGCTGGCTCTGCTGCTCTGCGCAGCGGGGGCTCTGACATCCCTGAACGCGCTGGCCTTCCAGCAAAGCGGCAAGATCACCGCCGGTTCGGACATGACCTTTTTCCCTTACGAGTACATGGAGAACAACAAACCGGCGGGGTTTGATATTGAACTGCTCGACGGTCTGGCGAAGAGCATGGGCCGCGAGGCGGTGAATATCGACACCCGCTTCCCCAACCTGATCCCCGGACTGCAGGGCGGGCGCTTCGATATCACCAACTCGTCGATGTACATTACCGCCGAGCGCCTGAAGGTGATCGACATGGTGCCGTACCTGAAAAGCGGGGAAGCGATCCTCGCCCGCAAAGGGAGCGACTACCAGCCCAAGACGCCGGAAGACTTCTGCGGGCATAAAATCGGCTCGATGGGCGCCACCTCGTGGCTGGCGCAGTTGCAGAAGCTTTCCGCCGACTACTGCGTGAAGAAAGGGCTGAAGCCAATTGCGCTGAGCGTCTATACCACCGACCCGCAGACCACCCAGGCGCTGCTGTCGCGCGCAGTGGATGCGCAGATCACCGACGCCGCCGTGGCGCGCGGGGTGGTGGAAAAGCTGGGCGACCGGGTGGCGATCTCCTCTGACACCCTGATCTATCCGGTGCTGAACGGCTTTGGCGTTAAAAAAGGCAACACGGAGGTGAAAACCGCCCTCGAACAGGCGCTGAAAAAATACAGCGCGACGCCGGAATATGCCGCCTTGCTGAAGAAATATCACTTCCAGGCGCCGACGGCAGAGGATCTGCAGACCCTGATGCCGAAAGCGGAGTAATGCCCATGCGCGATTCCGATGAAGAGCAGATCCGCATCGACCTGGCGGCCACCTTTCGCATCATTGCCCATCTCGGCATGCATGAGGCGGTCGCCAACCATTTCAGCGCCGCGCTCTCCGCTGACGGGAAAACGTTTTTACTCAACCCGAAGTGGAAACACTTTTCGCGCATCCGCGCCAGCGATCTGCTGGTGCTGCACGCCGATGATGAACGTTGCGCCGCGCGACCTGACGTCGATGCCACCGCGTGGGCCATTCACGGGCAGATCCATCAGCGACTGCCCGACGTGCGGGTGGTGCTGCATCTGCACCCGGTGTACACCACCAGCCTCGCCTGTCTGGCGACGCCGCAGATCCTGCCCATTGACCAGAACACGGCCCGCTATTTTAACCGGGTCGCCGTCGATACCCTGTACGGCGGGATGGCGGACACCGCGGCAGAAGGCGCACGGCTGGCAGGGCTGCTGACGGATAAACGCCGTCTGCTGATGGGCAACCATGGGGTGCTGGTGACCGCTCCGACTATCGGCGAAGCGTTCGACGATATCTGGACCCTGGAGCGCGCCTGTCAGATCCTGATCACCGCCTGGTCAACCGGCCAGCCGCTGAAGGTGCTGTCAGACGCGGTGGCGGAAAAAACCGCCCAGGACTGGGAGAAAATTGCCGATTTCTCCCGGCAGCACTTCGCCGAGATGAAGCAGTTGATGATCGACCTCGATCCCTCCCTGGTGGATTAACCCCGCGCCAGCCCGGGTCAGCCCGGGCCGTCGCTGGCCGCCGCCAGCAGCGGCACGATGATATCGCTGAGCGGCGTCGGTATGCCGTGTTGACGCCCGCGACGCTGTACCACCCCGTTACGAATATCCCACTCCAGCGGTCGGCCATGCAGGCGATCGATCAGAATAGAGGTGCTTAAGTCGGCAGGCGCCCGATGAAAGCCGGCGATGATCTCCTCCGGCACGCTGTCGCTCAGGACGGCCCCTTCCGCCCGCGCCACCTGCAGGCATTCGCGCAGATAGGCCAGTCCGAGGGCGGTGATCTCCTCCCGGGCGAACATCCCGGCGCGTCGTCCGGTCAGCACCATCAGTCCGGCGACGGCGTTCTGCAGCAGTTTACGCCAGGCGACGCTGGTAAAATCCGCCGCCAGCTCCACCGCGTAGTGGGTTCCCGCCAGCGCCTGCTGCACCCGCTCCGCCCCCGGCACATCCGGCAGCGTCAGTCGCGGCGCGGCGCGCAGCCAGACCGAAGCATCGGCGTCGCGCTGCGCCGGAAACCAGACCACCGACGGCAGCACCGTCGCGCCGCCGGTCAAAGGGGCAAACTGCTGGCGCTGCTCGACGCCGTTTTGCAGCACGCACACCACGGTGTCTGGCGAACACAGGGCCGCCAGCCACGGGGCGATGGCCTCCGTCTGGGTGGCCTTCACCGCGACAAACACCAGGTCGAAGGGGGCGGCTATCGCCGTCGGGTCGGTGAGCACCGGGCCGGGCACCACGATCTCACCCTCATCAGTGCGCAGCACCAGCGACGAATGGGCAGTGCGCCCGCAGACCACCGGCGCCCTCCCCACCGCAAACAGGGCGGCGGCGATCGTGGTGCCGATGGCGCCGGGACCAATTAGTGCAACTTCAGGAAATGCAGTCATGCCGAAGACCTCCTCATCATTCTCCGCCCTGCGCGGGCAAAGATTGCCCTCCACAGTAGCGAGAAAGAGCGGAGGTCGGCAAGCGGGACGTCGGGAAAAGCGATGCGCCTTCCCCGACGGAGGGCTAGTAACGCACGCAGACGGATTTGGTTTCGCACCAGCCGTCGAGCCAGTCCGGGCCGAAATCGCGACCGGTGCCGGACTGCTTCATGCCGCCGAACGGCAGGTTGGCGTCAATCAGGGTATGACTGTTGACCCATACCGTCCCGGCCTGCAGGCGCTCGGTATAGTTGAGAGCCTGGGTCAGGTCGCGGGTCCAGACGCTGGCGGTCAGGCCAAAATCGCTGTCATTGGCCAGGCGCAGCGCCTCCTCGCCGTCGGCCACCCGCACCAGGTTCACCACCGGGCCAAACACCTCCTCGCGGGTGAGGCGCAGTCCGGCGTCCGGGTTAACCACCAGCGTCGGCGGAATATAGTACCCCCCCGCATCCGGTCCGGCGCTGCCGCTGATAAGCTCCGCCTTCTGCTGTCGGGCCTCTTCAAGGTAGGCCGCCACCTTGTCGCAGTGGGCCCGGGAGACCACCGGGTTGATCTGCGCCGTCTCCAGCATTCCCGGCCCTACCTGCAGTGATTTCACCGCCTGCTCGAAGCCGCTGACCAGGGTGTCAAACAGCGGCGCTTCAATGTAGATCCGCGAGCTGGCGGCGCAGACCTGCCCCTGGTTAAGGAAGCTGCCGGTCATCAGCCCCTCAATGACCCACTGGGGATCGGCGTCTTTAAGCACAATCGCCGGGTTCTTGCCGCCCAGCTCCAGCGTCACGCGGGTCAGGCGGTCGGCGGCCACCCGCGCAATCTGTTTCCCGGTGGCCGTCGAGCCGGTAAAGCTCACCTTCGCCACCTGCGGATGGGCGGTCAGCGCCGCGCCGCAGCCGGCGCCGCTGCCGGTGACCACGTTGAACACCCCGTCAGGAATGCCCGCCTGGGTCGCCAGCTCCGCCACCCGCAGCAGGGTCAGCGGGGTGGTTTCTGAGGGTTTTATGACGATCGAACAACCCGCCGCCAGCGCCGGCATCACCTTCCACATACCGATCATCAGCGGGAAATTCCACGGAACGATGCCCGCCACTACCCCCACCGGCTCTTTTTTGGTCCACGCCTGATAACGCGCCCCTTGCGGGAACGGGATCGAGACGTCCAGCGTCCGGCCGCTGATTTTGGTGGTCAGCCCGGCGGTGTAGCGCATCCAGTTCAGGGTGCAACCGACCTCGAAGGCGCGGGAGATGGCGATGGATTTACCCTGTTCAAGGGTTTCCAGCTGCGCCAGCTCCTCGCCGTGCTGCTCCACCAGATCGGCAAAGCGCAGCAGGATGCGCTCGCGGTCGGCCGGGGTGCGCCCGGCCCAGCGGCGGTCGACGAAGGCACGCCAGGCAGACATCACCGCCCGGTCAACATCCGCCGGGCTGGCGTCGGCGGTGGTGGCGATCGCCTGCCCGGTGGCCGGATCCCAGACGGTTAACCGGTTTTCGCTCTGCGCGGCGCAGGGGGCGCCGTCGATATACAGGCCATGCTGACGGTCTAAAAACTGCTGGACGCTGGCAAGCAGCGCTATCTGAGAGGTGGACATACCCTTTCCTTATTCTTCGCGGATAGTGCTTTCAGTCTATGTCCGGTTGGCGGCTGGCGCTTTTTTCTCTGTGACATTCATTTGCGCCGCTGTGACAGTCGCCGCAATTCCGTCGCCTGCCCTGACAGAAATGTGCCGCAGGTAATAGTTCTTTCATATACCCGCTATCGCGCCCTTGCCTGAGGCGGCATAAATGCAACAATGCAGAAACATTATTATTACAGGAGAAGGGCGAATGATGACCACGGCTGAGGGGGGGCTGGCGTACCAGCGCTGGCTGGCGACGATCAATCAGGTCTGCGGCCATTTCGCCGCCCGGCCGCTGGAGGGCCGCTTTCACGGCGAGATTGACGCCCGCTACGCCGGCAGCCTCAAGGTCAGCACGGTCACCGCCGCCGGCGTCAATCTCTACCGCACGCGCAATGAGATAAAACGCGATAACGACGCCTGGTTCTATACCGTGTTTCAGCTCGCCGGCGAAGCGGTGATCGAACAGGACGATCGCCAGGTGACCCTGGCGGCGGGGGATATCACGTTGATCGATGCCGCCCGCCCGTGCTCTATCGTCTGGCAGCAGACCTCGCGTCAGGCTTCGCTGCTGCTGCCGCGCCAGCGGGTGGCGCCGGCGGGCGAGATAGTCACCGCCTGCCGGCTGGATAAGTCTCTGCCGATGGTGCAGCTGAGCCAGCGACTGCTGCTGGAGAGTATGGGCGGCGCGGCGCTCTCCGCCAGCGAAAGTGAAGCGGCGCTGGAGGCGATCGCCTGCCTGTTGCGCCCGGTGCTGCGCCAGCGTGAGCCGACCCCGTCCCGGCGGGACAAGCAGTTTCAGAAGATAATAGCGTTAATCGACGCATCCATTCAGTCGGAGCATCTGCGGCCGGAGTGGCTGGCCAGCGAGATGGGAATGTCGGTGCGCAGCCTCTATCGGCTGTTTGCCGACAAAGGGCTGGTGGTGGCGCAGTATATTAAGAACCGGCGGCTGGATCTGTGCGCCCGGGCGTTACAGGACGTCCACGATGACGAAAAGCTGGCGGGGATCGGCTACCGCTGGGGCTTCAGCGACCATAGCCATTTCTCCACCGCCTTTAAGCAGCGCTTTGGCGTCTCGCCGGGCGAATACCGCAAGCGCTGCCGCTAATTATTTGCGCAGCCACTGGCCGTTTAGCCCCTGAACGTACTCGCCGGGTTGAGCGCGGGCAACCAGCTTCTGTCCGGCCATTTTCGCTACCTCATCCACCGGCAGATTGTTGTCATCCGCCAGCTGCTGGTAGCTTTCACTGCGCGCGGCGTTGATCTGTTTCACCAGCGCCAGCGTCTCTTTATCCTGACGCAGCGGCGCCAGATAGCCGTTCAGCGTCTCCCCCACCCGCCCCTGCTGGCGCGCTTCGCTCAGGGTTAACGCCAGCGCGGGCGCGCTGAGCAGAGTCAGCGCCAGCGCCGCGGTTAACAGTCGTTTTCTCATCGTCGCCTCAGAACAAATCGCTGCGGGATTTCAGCAGGTTTTCCACATCCTTATCGACCTTGATATGGATCTCATGCTCAATTTTGACATTCATATTGATGGTGATGGGCTCTTTCGACGCCGCAATTTCGATACGCGGCGTACAGCCGGCGAGCAGCATCGACGCCACCAGGGCCAGTAACAGCTTCTTCATTTAGGTTCCTTACATGTCTTACCGTCCGTACAGCGCCGCACGGGCAGCGTGGCATTTTGCTCAAGCCACGCCTGTAAATTGTCGCCGAAGCGTAAACTGCGCCACAGATCGAAAATATTCTCCTCATGAGCGTAGTTTAAATGCACGGTACTGCTTTTCCCGTCCACCCGGCTGGTGCCGTTGATGGCGGCTTTAAGCGTCAGCACGCCCAGATTGTTCAGGTTAATCTGCGTCGATGAACGGGAGATCTCCATATAGCGCAGCCAGTTGATCGCCGCCCCGGCGGAGACGTTGTCCGCCACCAGCGCATCGGCGGTGTCTTTATCCAGCCGCATGGTCATCGGTCCGTCATTGCGCAGCCAGCCGTCGTGGATAATCCATTGATTGTTCTCCAGCCACAGCGGCAGCGCGCCGCTCACCGCCCCGGACATGGCGAACTGCTTCACCTTGACCGCGCTGGTCAGTTCGCTGCTGGAGATGTGCTGCAGACGGATCAGCGCCGGGTCGCGCTGCGGCATGCGCAGCTGCAGCAGGGTCAGCTTGCCGCCTAACAGGTCGACGCTGACGTCGCTAAGTTGCAGTGGATTGGCCTCGCTCCACGGCCAGGTGCCCTGCAGGTCCGCCGTCAGGTTGCGCGCGGTGACCTGGTTGACGATTTCGCCAATGCGCAGGGAGACCGGACGGCGGGTACCCAGCTGCCAGTGGCCGTCGCTGAAGCGGAACGGCAGAACGAAGTCGACGCCGTTGATCTGGTTATCCGGCATCCAGGCGCTGCCGCCCTTCAGGACGCCATGGCCGCCTGCCTCAAATCCCTGCCCGGCTGCCGCCGAGAAGGCCACCTGCGCATAGAGACTGCCTTCGCGCAGGTTCATCTTCCAGTCCGGCGGCACCAGCGGCTGGAATACCGTCAACGACTGTTTTGGCCACCACGCCTGGCCGCGCAGCCGTTCGCCATCCCAGCGCCCGGTCAACCGCACCGGGCCAATGGTATCGGCGTGCAGCGCGCCGGTGAACTGGAACCACGTCGGGTCCCGGCCGTCGAGGGCGAATTTCAGCGTCGATGCCGGAAGATAGCTGCCGCCGGTGAAGGTAGTTTTTGCCGCATCCAGCGACAGCGCGCCGGTCAGCCGAGGATGCTCAGCATCGCGCAGCCAGCGGATCGGCTGCTCGAGGGTCAGACGCGGCGTGCTGACCCGCATCGTGCCGTACTCGAGCTTGTCGAAACCCGTGGAGAGGCTGCTCAGCGTAATGGCATTGTCCCGCCACTCACCGCTGCCCTTCACATCCCAGCGCGCCTGCATAGGCGTGAAATGCCCCTCGCCCCAGTAGCGCCACTGCCAGCGGCCGCTGTCGGGCAGAAAATCGTTCGCCAGGCCGTCCAGATGCAACGTAAAGTCGCCCATCTGCTGCTCATGGGCGCGGAGGATCGCCTGCAGGCGGCCATCGACGCCCTGCTGCGTGACCTTTACCCCGGCCAGCGGCCAGCGAATTTCGTCAATGTTCAGCGCGTCGATCACCCGCCCGCGCGACCGCAGCAGCGCCCCGGGGTGAAACGCCAGCTGCGGGCTGACCAGCGACCCGCTGAGCTGGGCCGGCAGCGCGGCGTAAAAGATCATCTCCCCCAGCTTGGCCTCGCCGGTGAGTCGCAGCGGCAGGTCGCTGTTATCCATGCTCAGCTTGCCCGGGCCGATATTCAGCACCGCGTTGCCTTTTCCGGCATGCCCCTCGGTGAGAACATTCAAGCGACCGCTGACGATCATCTGTTCCGTGCCCTGCTGCCAGTTACCCACCGACAGCGCCACGCGGCCGCTCAGCGGATACGCCTCGTAGCGGGTGCGCCAGCGGCCGTCGCTGATGGTGATCCGCTCCGGAGTGATCTCCCACGGCAGGTCGAGAATGGGCTCCACCTCGCCGCGTGGGGTGACCAGCAGCTGGCCGCGATTATGCTGCCACGTCAGCTCGGCATCGATCCATTCCGCAGTCTGCGGGAATTCGAAGGTGCCCTGCATCTGGCCATCGACCGGCAGGCCATCCGGCACCAGCGGCAGATGGAAGGTCCCCACCAGCTTCACCGGCGGCTGATCGTCAGCCAGCCGGGCGCTGAACTGGCTGACGGTAAGCGCCTGGCCGCGCAAGCGCGCCTGCAGGCTCAAATCGTTACCGGCAAAGCCGATATCCTGCTGCGCAGGGGTCAGTGACATCACCAGCCGCCCCTGCCATTTTTCCCACGGCGACAGCCGCAGGTTATCAATAGTTAACCAGCTGTAGGGCAGCATCGATTGCCATTCGGCAAGGGTGCGCGGCGATCCGGGCGTGGGATCGCTGGCCGGCAGTTTGCTCAGGCAGGCGCTGTTGATGTCAAGTTGGCCAATATGCAGCCGCCAGCGGCTGGGGCGCGAGAGACGGGCATCGGTCACCCTGGCGAGTTCACACTCGCCCACCAGATAGCGCAGATCGGGGATCAGCAGGGCGGAACGCGTAAGACGCGGGCTCTCCTGCATAGCGATATGAGTGCCCACGGGCAGCCAGATGCCCGCCAGCGTCGGCACCCAGTGGGTCAGCGTCAACAGCAGGGTTAGCGGCAGTAACACCAGCGCTAACACCAGCGCGATGGCGGCTTTATATTTACCCTTCATGGGCAGTTAATATCCTGATTCAACATAAGTAAAAGCCGAAAGGCGCCCATTGTGACACGTTCGACCAGTGAGTGAAAGTTTGCGACCTGTTAAAGCATAGTTGCCAGCCGGTATCGCGGCGCGGCGATCGGCCGTCACCATTTAACTTTTGTTTAAGCACCCCCTGCCACACTCCAGAAAGATAGGTATTGCTTGCGGGAGAGACGGTGTCGTTAATTATCTCGCTCATTGAGAGCGCACAGGGCCACTATCCATTGGTATTACTGATGGTTTTCTTGCTCACTTTCACTAAATCCTGCGCGCTAGTGTCGCTGGCCATCCCGGGCACCTCCGGCCTGCTGCTGCTGGGGACATTCGCTTCCGCCAGCCTCGGTCATTTCCTGCTAATGTGGTCCAGCGCCAGCCTCGGCGCCATCGGCGGATTCTGGCTCTCGTGGTGGTTGGGCGTTCGCTATCGTCACCGCCTTACGCAGTTACGCTGGCTGACCGCCGAGCGGCTGGCCCGCAGCCGATTCTTTTTTCAGCGCCGAGGGCTGTGGGCGGTCTTTTTCAGCCGCTTTCTCTCTCCCCTGCGCGCCACCCTGCCCCTGGTCAGCGGCGCCAGCGGCCTGCCGCTGTGGTCGTTTCAGCTGGCTAACGTCAGCTCCGGTCTGCTGTGGCCGTTTCTGCTGCTCTCCCCCGGCGCTTTAAGCCTGAGTTTGTGGTAAAAAAAACTTTGTCTTTCAAAGAGATTCCTCAAATCCGCGATATGCTCTAGAATTAGGATAAGCACCTGCCATTTAAACTATTTTTTAATAATTGTACGATTATTTTAAATATGCTACCGTGACGTTATAATCACTGGAGAAAAGTCTTATGAAAATCGCGGTTTACAGTACGAAGCAGTACGATAAAAAGTACCTGCAGCACGTGAATGATACCTACGGCTTTGAACTGGAATTCTTCGACTTCCTGCTGACAGAGAAAACCGCCAAAACCGCCAACGGTTGCGAAGCGGTATGCATCTTCGTCAATGACGACGGCAGCCGTCCGGTGCTGGAGGAGCTGAAGGCCCACGGCGTGAAGTATATCGCCCTGCGCTGCGCCGGGTTTAACAACGTCGACCTCGAGGCGGCGAAAGAGCTTGGCCTGCGCGTCGTGCGCGTCCCGGCCTACTCGCCGGAAGCGGTGGCTGAGCATGCGATCGGCATGATGATGTCGCTTAACCGCCGCATCCACCGCGCCTACCAGCGTACCCGTGATGCTAATTTCTCCCTGGAAGGCCTCACCGGTTTCACCATGTATGGCAAAACCGCCGGGGTGATTGGCACCGGGAAAATTGGCGTGGCGATGCTGCGGATCCTCAAAGGTTTTGGCATGCGTCTGCTGGCGTTCGACCCGTACCCAAGCGCCGCCGCGCTGGAGTTGGGGGTGGAATATGTCGACCTCGCCACGCTGTACAAGGAGTCGGACGTGATCTCCCTGCACTGCCCGCTGACCGACGAAAACTACCATCTGCTCAATCGCGGGGCCTTCGATCAGATGAAGGACGGAGTGATGGTGATTAACACCAGCCGCGGCGCGCTGATCGACTCCCAGGCGGCCATCGATGCCCTGAAGCACCAAAAAATCGGCGCGCTGGGGCTGGACGTTTATGAGAACGAACGCGATCTGTTCTTCGAGGACAAATCCAACGACGTGATCCAGGATGACGTCTTCCGTCGTCTCTCCGCCTGCCACAACGTGCTGTTCACCGGCCATCAGGCGTTCCTCACCGCCGAGGCGCTGATCAGCATTTCGGAGACCACCCTGGGCAATCTGCAGCAGGTCGCCAACGGTGAAACCTGCCCAAACGCTATCGTCTGATTCCTTTCCCTTTTGTGCTCCTCTCCCCGGGGGGAGCACATTCAGATAATCCCCACAGATCCCCACTGCGATACCGTTACACTGGCTTTGTTTTATTAGTAATGTGAATGTTTTGGAGTGAAAATGAACAAATTTGCGGCATTACTGGCGGCAGGGTTGCTGCTGTCCGGCTGTGTCTATAACAGTAAGGTGTCCACCGGCGCGGAACAGCTACAGCATCATCGTTTCGTGCTGACCAGCGTCAACGGCCAGGCGGTAAACGCTGGCGACCGGCCGCTGGAGCTGAGCTTCGGCGAGAAGATGGCTATCACCGGCAATATCTATGTTTCGGGCAATATGTGCAACGGCTTCAGCGGGGAAGGTAAGGTGTCGGACGGCGAGCTGAAGGTCAAATCGCTGGCGATGACCCGGATGCTGTGCCACGATGCCCAGCTTAATACCCTTGATGCGACCATTGGTAAGATGCTGCGCGAGGGCGCGCAGGTTGATCTGACGGAAAACCAGTTGACGCTGGCGACCGCCGACCAGACGCTGGTCTATAAGCTCGCCGACCTGATGCACTAGCCGGCGTTTTGAGCCCGCTGCGGGGCTGCCATTAATAGCCGCAGCTTCCGCCCGCCAGCGCCTGCTCGCTGCAGCGTTTACCGTTCGGCAGCGCGCACATGCCAATCGCTGAACCATCGAGCTGACGAGCCACCGATAACGAGCCGCCTATCATGGCGCAGTTGGCCTGACCGGCGTCGCTCATTGCCGCCCGCATTCCTGGCGTGACGTGCGCCGCCGTGGCCTGCTGAACGGGTTCACTACTGCACGCCGACAGCAACAGCGCCGCACATCCCACTAACATCGCAGCTCGCATTTTCTCTCCCCTCGGAAACGTCTTAAAAAGCAAACCCAAGAATAATAGGCAGCGTGGCGCGCGGCGTCGAGAGGGGAAGTACGTATTTATGCGTCTCATTAACATTTTCTAGCAAATTTCTGCGTAAAGGTTGATCTGCACCGGGATAGTCACCGGGCGATGGCTCGCCTTCACGTCCAGAAAAGCTACTTTCTCCGCGAACCGCGCAAAATATTGATCTGGTCACGGGTAGCCGTCGTATTGAGGACACAAATGCAAAAATGGCGGCGCCAACGGTTTGCTAAACTACCTCTTATATAATTACAGGGCGCGTCGCGGTTTCACGCGTCCATTCTTTTGCGCAATGTAAGGGTGTCTTCATATGATTACGATTGATGGTAATGGCGCGGTCGCTTCCGTCGCGTTTCGCACCAGTGAAGTTATCGCCATCTACCCGATCACGCCCAGTTCAACGATGGCGGAACAGGCTGACGCCTGGGCCGGCAATGGGCTGAAAAACGTCTGGGGCGATGTGCCCCGCGTGGTCGAAATGCAGTCGGAGGCAGGCGCCATTGGCGCCGTACATGGCGCGCTGCAGACTGGCGCCCTCTCCACGTCCTTTACCTCATCGCAGGGCCTGCTGCTGATGATCCCCACGCTGTACAAACTGGCCGGCCAGCTGATGCCGTTTGTCCTGCACGTCGCCGCCCGCACTGTCGCCACCCACGCGCTGTCGATCTTCGGCGACCATTCCGATGTGATGGCCGTGCGTCAGACCGGGTGCGCCATGCTGTGCGCCAGCAGCGTTCAGGAAGCGCAGGATTTCGCGCTGATATCGCATATCGCCACGCTGCAAAGCCGGGTGCCGTTTATTCATTTCTTTGATGGTTTCCGCACTTCGCACGAAATCAACAAAATCGCCCCGCTGGCGGATGACACGATTCGCGCCCTGCTGCCGCAGGAGAAAATCGCTGAGCATCGCCAGCGCGCGCTCAATCCGGAACACCCGGTGATCCGCGGGACCTCCGCTAACCCTGACACCTACTTCCAGTCGCGGGAGGCCACCAACCCGTGGTACGACGCGGTTTATGATCATGTCGAGAAAGCGATGGATGACTTCGCCGCCGCCACCGGCCGCCAGTACAAACCGTTTGAGTTTTACGGCCATCCGCAGGCGGAACGCGTGATCGTCATTATGGGCTCGGCCATCGGCACCTGCGAAGAGGTGGTCGATGAACTGCTGAGCCGCGGCGAGAAAGTCGGCGTCCTGAAAGTGCGCCTCTATCGCCCATTCTCCGCCGCCCACCTGCTGGCAGCGCTGCCGGAGAGCGCCCGGGCGGTGGCGGTGCTGGATCGCACCAAAGAACCTGGCGCGCACGCGGAGCCACTGTATCTCGACGTGATGACCGCCCTAGCGGAAGCCTTTAACCGCGGCGAGCGCGAGACGCTGCCGCGGACCATCGGCGGCCGCTACGGTCTCTCTTCCAAGGAGTTCGGTCCGGAATGCGTGCTGGCGATATTCCATGAGCTGCAGGCCGCCCAGCCGAAGCCGCGCTTTACCGTCGGCATCTATGACGACGTGACCAACCTGTCGCTGCCGCTGGGCGAAAATACTCTGCCATCAGAGGCCAAGCTCGAAGCGCTGTTCTACGGCCTCGGCAGCGACGGCAGCGTGTCGGCCACCAAAAACAATATCAAAATCATCGGCAATTCCACCCCGTGGTTCTCCCAGGGGTACTTTGTCTATGACTCGAAGAAGGCGGGCGGCCTGACCGTCTCCCATCTGCGGGTCAGCGAAAAGCCGATTCGTTCTTCGTATCTGATTTCGCAGGCCGATTTCGTTGGCTGCCACCAGCTGCAGTTTATCGATAAATACCAGATGGCCGAGCGGCTGAAGCCCGGCGGCATTTTCCTGCTCAACACGCCGTACAGCGCCGATGAAGTCTGGTCCCGCCTGCCGCAGGAAGTGCAGGCCACCCTGAATCAGAAAAAAGCGCGTTTTTACGTGGTCAACGCGGCGAAGATCGCCCGCGAATGTAGCCTCGGGGCGCGCATAAATACCGTGATGCAGATGGCGTTCTTCCATCTGACTCACATCCTGCCTGGCGACAGCGCGCTGGCGGAACTGCAGGCGGCCATCGCCAAAAGCTACAGCAGCAAAGGCCAGGAGCTGGTGGAACGCAACTGGCAGGCGCTGGCCCTGGCCCGCGAATCGCTGGCGGAAGTGCCGCTGCAGCCGGTGAATGCCAACAGTCCGAACCGCCCGCCGGTGGTCTCCGACGCCGCGCCGGATTTCGTCAAAACGGTCACCGCCGCGATGCTGGCCGGTCTCGGCGATGCGCTGCCGGTCTCCGCCCTGCCGCCGGACGGCACCTGGCCCATGGGCACCACGCGCTGGGAGAAACGCAACATCGCCGAAGAGATCCCCATCTGGAAGGAAGCGCTATGTACCCAGTGCAACCACTGCGTCGCCGCCTGCCCGCACTCGGCGATCCGCGCCAAAGTGGTCGCACCGGAAGAGATGGAGAACGCCCCTGCCAGTCTGCACTCGCTGGACGTCAAGTCCCGCGATATGCGCGGGCAGAAATACGTACTGCAGGTCGCCCCGGAAGACTGCACCGGCTGCAACCTGTGCGTGGAAGTGTGCCCGGCAAAAGATCGCCAGAATCCGGAGATCAAGGCCATCAATATGATGTCGCGCCTGGAGCATGTGGAAGAGGAGAAAGTGAATTACGATTACTTCCTCAACCTGCCGGAAATCGACCGCAGCAAACTGGAGCGTATTGATATCCGCACTTCGCAGCTGATCAGCCCGCTGTTTGAATACTCCGGCGCCTGCTCCGGCTGTGGCGAAACGCCGTATATCAAACTGCTGACCCAGCTGTATGGCGACCGGATGCTGATTGCCAATGCCACCGGCTGCTCATCCATTTACGGCGGCAACCTGCCCTCGACCCCGTACACGACCGACGCCAACGGCCGCGGCCCGGCGTGGGCCAACTCGCTGTTTGAGGATAACGC
This sequence comes from Klebsiella sp. PCX, assembly GCF_021869705.1. NCBI lineage: Bacteria > Pseudomonadati > Pseudomonadota > Gammaproteobacteria > Enterobacterales > Enterobacteriaceae > Klebsiella > Klebsiella sp. PCX. Next base: position 2,260,463 of record NZ_CP091527.1, on the reverse strand, counting down.
TGAATTCGGGCTCGGCTTCCGCTTAACCGTCGATCAACATCGTCAGCGCGTGATGCGCCTGCTGAGCGAATTCGCCGACCAGCTGCCGGCAGAGCTGAACGCGGCGCTGCATGCCGAGGCGACGCCGGAAGCGCGCCGTGAACAGGTGGCGGCCCTGCGCCAGGCGCTGACCGGCGTGCAAGGCGCTGAAGAGCTGCTGACCGATGCCGACGCGCTGGTGGAGAAATCCGTCTGGCTGATCGGCGGCGACGGCTGGGCCTACGATATCGGCTTCGGCGGCCTGGATCATGTGCTGAGCCTGACGGAAAACGTCAACATTCTGGTGCTGGATACCCAGTGTTACTCCAACACCGGCGGCCAGGCGTCAAAAGCCACCCCGCTGGGGGCGGTCACTAAGTTTGGCGAGCACGGTAAACGCAAGGCGCGCAAAGATCTTGGCGTCAGCATGATGATGTATGGTCATGTCTATGTGGCGCAGATTTCGCTGGGCGCGCAGCTGAACCAGACGGTGAAAGCGATTCAGGAAGCGGAAGCCTATCCGGGGCCGTCGCTGATCATCGCCTACAGTCCTTGCGAAGAGCATGGCTACGATCTGGCGCTCAGCCACGATCAAATGCGTCAGCTGACCGCCACCGGCTTCTGGCCGCTCTACCGCTTCGACCCACGTCGGGCGGAAGAAGGCAAGATCCCGCTGGCGCTCGACTCTCGCCCACCGTCAGACGCCCTGGCTGAGACGCTGCTCAATGAGCAACGCTTCCGTCGCCTGAATGCGCAGCAGCCGGAAGTGGCGGAGCAGCTGTGGAAAGATGCTGCCGCCGACCTGCAGAAGCGCTACGACTTCCTCGCCCAGCTGGCTGGCAAAGCGGAGAAATCACCGAGCGAGAGCTAAGGTTATTTTCCATCCCGGAGCCATAAAAAAAGCCCGAACATGAAGTTCGGGCTTGTCGTTTTACCGATAACAAAACCATTCCGCAGAATGAGACGGCAAATAAAAATGCTTGGCATGACAATAAAGGCATATAACGCTCGAATAATACGCGATCAAACTGACCATGTATAATTTTTATTTTGTATATTAGTTGAAGATGTATTCATCATAATTATCACCATTACTTCAGTATTATTTTATTTAGAATTTACTTATATCGTAACAATTGAGTCTTACCATATCTCAGACCGCTCCTTTAGCATGAGTTCACTTCCTTCCCGGAAGCTAAAACATAAAAACAGTTAAAGGAATTTCTTCATGAAAAGAAAAGTACTGGCCCTCGTTATTCCGGCTTTATTAGCCGCTGGCGCCGCGCATGCGGCGGAAATTTATAATAAAGACGGAAATAAATTAGATGTCTATGGCAAGGTAGACGGTCTGCACTATTTCTCCAGCGACTCGAAAAAAGATGGCGACCAAACTTACGTTCGCTTTGGCTTTAAAGGCGAAACCCAGATCAACGATATGCTCACCGGTTACGGCCAGTGGGAATACAACGTTCAGGCCAACAATACCGAAAGCGCCGGCGATCAGGCGTGGACCCGTCTGGCCTTCGCCGGTATCAAAGTGGGCGATTACGGTTCCTTCGACTACGGTCGTAACTACGGCGTGCTGTACGACGTCGAAGGCTGGACCGATATGCTGCCGGAGTTCGGCGGCGACTCTTACACCTATGCGGATAACTTTATGGCAGGCCGCGCCAACGGCGTCGCGACCTACCGTAACAGCGACTTCTTCGGTCTGGTAGACGGTCTGAACTTCGCCCTGCAGTATCAGGGTAAAAACGAAGGCCAGAACGCCCAGGACATCAACGTCGGCACCAACAACCGCAGCAGCGACAGCGATGTTCGCTTTGACAACGGCGACGGTTTCGGTCTCTCTACCTCCTATAACTTCGGCATGGGCATCAGCGCGGCAGCGGCCTACACCTCATCTGACCGTACCAACGACCAGATGACCCAGACCAACGCCCGTGGCGATAAAGCTGAAGCCTGGACCGCTGGCCTGAAGTACGACGCCAACAATATCTACCTGGCGACCATGTACTCTGAAACCCGCAACATGACCCCTTACGGCAACGACGGCGTGGCCAACAAAACGCAAAACTTCGAAGTCACCGCTCAGTATCAGTTCGACTTTGGTCTGCGTCCGGCTATCTCCTATCTGCAGTCCAAAGGCAAAGATCTCTATAACACCGGCAGCTACGCCGATAAAGATCTGGTCAAATATATGGACGTCGGCGCCACCTATTACTTCAACCGTAATATGTCCACCTACGTTGATTACAAAATCAATCTGCTGGATGACAACGACAGCTTCTACAAAGACAACGGTATCTCTACCGACAACATCGTCGCGTTGGGCCTGGTTTACCAGTTCTGATGCGCCAGCCCGCCGGTTCCGGCGGGCTTTCTCTCTCTTTGCATCGCACCAGCTAAAACAAAACAATATATCCCACCGCTTAAAATAGCCGTCCATTTAGTGATATAGTCGTGCTCAGTCAGTGCCTGCCCGAGGACGTCCATCATGCATCATCACCCGGTAAAATCTTCCCGAATTATCTCTGTCGCCTATGATGACGCTTCCGCCACGCTGGAAATTTGTTTTTATCACCAGCCGCCGTTGCAATATACCGGCGTTCCACCGCGTATTTTTCGTGACTTTTTACAGGTGGTGTCAAAGGGTCGCTTTTATGACGGCGTGATAAAGGGAAAATTTCCCGAACACAAGTCACGTTAATGTCAAAGTGTGACTGCGGTCATGATACAAAACGTGCCATAATGCCGTACAATATGAGGGGATACTTAAACAGGAGGTTTTATGAGCAGAATGATTCTTGTCCCCATCGATATCTCTGATAAAGAATTTACTGAACGCATTATCAGTCACGTTGAATCGGAAGCGCGGATTGACGACGCTGAGGTCCATTTCCTCTCCGTTATCCCTTCCCTGCCTTATTATGCCTCACTGGGAATGGCCTATACCGCCGAACTGCCTGGTATGGATGAGCTGCGTGAAGGAACGGAAACGCAGCTTAAAGAACTCGCGAAACAGTTCTCTATCCCGGAAGATCGGAAACATTTTCACGTTGCCGAAGGATCGCCAAAAGATAAGATCCTGGCCCTCGCCAAGTCGCTACCCGCCGACCTGGTGATCATTGCTTCGCACCGGCCGGATATTACCACCTATCTGCTGGGCTCCAACGCCGCCGCGGTGGTCCGCCACGCCGAGTGCTCGGTGCTGGTCGTTCGCTAACGCCTCAGCCCGCCGCCCGGCGGGCTTTTTATTTTTACTTCTGCCCCTGCCCGCAGCGGAAAGTGCCGGAAAGATGCTGACATTCCGCCCCTGAATCCGTACCATACACGCCACGGTTGTCTGTCAGACCTCATTAATTGCTACGCGCCAGCGCCACGTTGTCCAGCGGCTGGCAGAACGCGTGCTCTTCTGATGCCACACTATGAATTGAGCCACTATTACATGCTGCAAAATCAAGAAATCAGTAAAAATGTACAACACCAATAAGTTGTGCCCCCTCCAACCAACTGAATTTATTTTATATTTACATACAGCCAGCCCCCACAGCGCCGGCCGCTGGTCCTGGTACCTGAATCCCCCCGGGAATGGATGAGGCAGGCTATTCGAGGAAAAGAGGTGAATGAGATAATTGCAGATGGTGCGGTACCTGCTGATCATTTCACATGGCACCCCGTTTTCCGAGCGGTGGACAACGTTAGGAATCAGGGGGCGTAATTGATTGAGGCTATTAAAATCCAATAACCTGATAATACCCGCACTATGCTGAAAGCAGACCTTGGTGTTCTGCTTGCCTTTTGCTTCGGGAATGCCCTCAAAGCGCATAAGTTAAGGAAGTTGCTCAGGCTCCGAGGACATCTTTAGGGCTGGTTGATAAAAAATCAAAATTGTGAGCTACTTTCATCGATAATAAATTCAACGTAATAAAAAACCGCCGGCGCGAGTTTCAATCAGAAGTCATCTATTATCACGTTAAGATAGTTAAGATAACGCAACTGTACCGATCAGCTACTCTTTGAAACCAGGCTTGCCATTCCTGGCCCGCCATTCTTTCACTTCCTTAACAACCCTTTCCGGACTATCCTCTCGGCCCTTTGGAGGATAGAAAATTACATCAGAACCATCAGGGTGTTCAGTGATACGTTCAAACTCTAAAACATTTTGCACATCTTCATCTTCGGTTGTATTATCCGGATTAAATATCTTTTTCACAAAAGCTAAAAACTCAGATTCGGTGTAATCAGAAATGCTTTTTTTATTGTCCATCATTTACCACCATTGCTTAGTGAACTTCGACATGGCTTTTTGTGCATCATAACTCGCCAGTTCTCAATACCATACACATCACCGGTATTTTAATAGCTTTTGCGTGTTCTAATTCATGTTTAAGCCTTCCCCCGACATGCTCATTTTACGAATGAACGACCATGTTTCTTACTTGATACCCCCTAAGCTAGCTTGTCAAACCGCTCAGTTAGCTCAGTGGTATCAGAAACCGCCTTCCTGAAAGCTCTCCGAATGAATGAAAGTTCGAAAACTCACAGCCACGAAATTTTTCAGCAATCACACTGGGAACAGGAGAGCCTAACTCGTCTCCAGTTTTTTTTCAGCCAACCATGACTAACCTGCTCCCCTTAACCAGTGATTTTGCCAGGTAAATCTCTAGAGCTTGCCAACATAACATCACTTGGCTCGACTCCCATTGCAAGAGCATCAGGCTGCTAGATCTCTCAGTACACAAAATCCAGGTAGGCTAGCAGTATTTACGGTTGAGATGGACGAAATCTTATTGTTCCACGCGCAATGCCTGGCTTTCCGGGCTCATACTTGCATTTTCTCATTGCTGATCTTGTTTCTCTAAAAAAGATCTCAGCACCAGTTGTCTCAACAGAAGTTACTTCCCCTTTTTCATTTACTGAGGCAGCGTAATTTACAGTGCCACTAATCCGATTAGCCATGGCAGAAACTGGATAATAAGGATTAGGGCAACTTATCCGCACAGGCACAACTTCTTCTTTATTTTCTGCAGCAAGTGCCAAGTTTGATATAAGAACAGCGCAAACCAGAAGTAATGTTTTTTTCATAACCGATACCAATTGTTGTTTTCCTTATGTCTATAGATCTCTAATACGCCTTTTTCATGCAACGCCGGAGAATGCGGCTCCACTTCTACATCCCCGCTGGTATGGAGGGGATTATATATCACAGCCGGGTTAGCTGCGCGCTTTGCGTTCTGCGGGGGATTGAGGCATCGCCATTCTTCCGCAGGGCTACTCCTTCCCTATAACGCTTCCATTCACCTATATTCCATTAAAAAATGAGGAGTTTCGACTTATCATTTAGGGTCAAGTAAAGTAAACACCTCTCTTACAGCCAGATTTCCAATCTTATGTGAGACCCAAAACCCGGCACTGATTGCCGGGTATTTTATTGCTTCCCAGGTGCTTTTACGGTTTCTCACGCCCGGCACATCTCCGGCGAGTTACCTCTCACCAGCGCCTCAGCAAAAGGCCTCGGTATGGCATTAGCAGCAGGAAACCGGACGATACAATTGCTCGGCCCTGCCCTGGACGCGCTCAAAGCGCAGCATGAACTGACAGCTGGACATCCGGTCGCCACTATCACGTTTCACCACAGGGAATACGGCTCAAGCGAGGAACAGAATTTGCGACTTGTTTTCATGCCGCGGAGACGGAAAGGCGAGCAAAAACCCTGCTACTCGCACAGCAGCATAGGCAGCAGATGGGAAGCTGCAGTAAAACGCGCTGGCATTCGCCGCAGGAATCCGTACCATACGCGGCATACTTTTGCCTGCTGGCTCCTGACGGCTGGCGCAAACCCGTCTTTTATAGCCAATCAGATGGGGCATGAAAACGCGCAAATGGTGTACGACGTTTATAGTACATGGATAGAAGAAATGAACGGCGACCAGGTTTCTATGTTGAATTCCCGGCTTGGGCTTTAACACGTTTTGCCCCCTATATGCCCCTTTAAGATTTTGAGAATGTTAATAATGCAAGAAAATCAAGAACTTACAAAGAAAGAGAAATACAACATCGATAAGATGCAGAAACGTCTGCGCCGCAACGTCGGTGAGGCGATCGCCGACTTCAATATGATTGAAGAGGGCGACCGCATTATGGTTTGTCTGTCAGGCGGCAAGGACAGCTATACCATGCTGGAGATCCTGCGTAACCTGCAGAAAAGCGCGCCCATCTCCTTCTCGCTGGTGGCGGTGAATCTCGACCAGAAACAGCCTGGGTTCCCGGAGCATATTCTGCCGGCGTATCTTGAGCAGCTGGGCGTTGAATATAAGATTGTTGAAGAGAACACCTACGGCATCGTCAAAGAGAAGATCCCGGAAGGGAAAACCACCTGCTCGCTGTGCTCTCGCCTGCGTCGCGGCATTCTCTACCGTACCGCCACCGAACTTGGCGCCACCAAGATTGCCCTCGGCCATCATCGCGACGACATCCTGCAGACGCTGTTCCTGAATATGTTCTACGGCGGCAAAATGAAAGGAATGCCGCCGAAGCTGATGAGCGACGACGGCAAACACATCGTTATCCGCCCGCTGGCCTACTGCCGCGAAAAGGACATCGAGCGCTTCTCCCAGGCCAAGGGCTTCCCGATCATTCCTTGCAACCTGTGCGGTTCGCAGCCTAACCTGCAGCGCCAGGTGATCGCCGATATGCTTCGCGACTGGGATAAGCGTTATCCGGGACGCATTGAAACCATGTTTAGCGCAATGCAGAACGTGGTGCCTTCGCACTTGAGCGACGTTAATCTGTTTGATTTTAAAGGCATCACCCACGGCTCCGAGGTGGTGGACGGTGGCGATTTAGCGTTTGACAGGGAAGAGATTCCCCTGCAGCCTGCCGGCTGGCAGCCGGAGGAAGAGGACGCCCGGTTGGATGAGCTGCGTCTGAACGTAGTGGAAGTGAAGTAACCCGCAAGCGTCTCAGGCCGCCGCCTGAGACGCGCTATGCTGCCCTTACTTCAGCAGTCGTACGCGGCAGGCTTTGCCTTTGATCTTGCCGTTTTGTAACTGCTTATACGCCTTCTGCGCCATATTCTGGCGGATCGCCACATAGACGTGGGCCGGGTGGACGTTAATTTTGCCGATATCGGCGCCATCAAATCCCATATCACCGGTCAACGCCCCCAGCACATCCCCCGGGCGCATTTTCGCCTTTTTTCCGCCGTCGATGCACAGCGTCGCCATCTCCGCCGTCAGCGGCGTGATAGCGTTACCCGCCGGCGCCGGCAGCCAGTTGAGGGATAACTGCAGCATGTCGGCCAGAATGGTGGCGCGCTGCGCCTCTTCCGGCGCGCAGAAGCTGATAGCCAGACCTTGTTCGCCGGCGCGGGCGGTACGGCCGATGCGGTGCACATGCACTTCCGGATCCCAGGCCAGCTCGAAGTTCACCACCAGCGCGAGAGATTTGATGTCCAGGCCGCGGGCAGCGACATCGGTCGCCACCAGAACCCGGACGCTGCCGTTCGCGAAGCGCACCAGCGTTTGATCGCGGTCGCGCTGCTCGAGGTCACCGTGCAGCGATAATGCGCTCTGCCCGGCGGCGTTGAGCGCATCGCAGACCGCCTGGCAATCGCGCTTGGTATTGCAGAACACCACGCAGGACGCCGGCTGATGCTGGCTGAGCAGACGCTGGAGCAGCGCAATCTTGCCGTGGCGGGAAACTTCAAAGAACTGCTGTTCGATAGCCGGTAACGCATCGACGCTGTCAATCTCAATCGTTTCCGGATGACGCTGCACCCGGCCGCTGATCGCCGCGATTGCCGCAGGCCAGGTGGCGGAAAACAGCAGCGTCTGCCGGTCAGCCGGCGCGAAGCGGATCACCTCGTCGATGGCGTCGCTGAAGCCCATGTCGAGCATGCGGTCCGCTTCATCCATCACCAGGGTCTGCAGCGCGTCGAGAGAGACCGTCCCCTTCTGCAGATGATCGAGCAGACGGCCCGGAGTGGCGACGATAATATGCGGGGCGTGCTGCAGTGAATCGCGCTGGACGCCAAACGGCTGCCCGCCGCAGAGCATCAAAATCTTGATGTTCGGCAGGCAGCGCGCCAGACGGCGCAGCTCGCCGGCAACCTGATCGGCCAGTTCGCGGGTCGGACACAGCACCAGCGACTGGGTCTCAAAGCGCGACGGATCGATATGCTGCAACAGACCCAGCCCGAAGGCGGCCGTTTTTCCGCTGCCGGTTTTTGCCTGCACGCGCACATCTTTCCCCGCGAGGATCGCCGGCAGGGCGGCGGCCTGAACCGGCGTCATCGACAGATAACCCAGCTCGTTAAGGTTGGCTAATTGGGCGGCAGGTAAAACAGTCAGGGTAGAAAAAGCGGTCACAATGTATTCTCGTATTAAAGGACAGACGATCTGCAGGCGCGTATCCTCGCAGATCTCCGCGCCTGATGCGACAATTTAATCGGCTCTTCATCAGGCGGCGGATCGGGCTGCGGCTGCGGACGCGGTCGTGGATCGGGTAAAGGAACCGGATCGTTCGGCTCGGGCGAGATGGGGATAGACTGGGCTGTCAGCCCTGAAGCGTAATGCATAGTGGCCTCCCGGAAAGTGATACGGGCGTACCCGCAGGCGTAAACGGCCTGAAGACCGTCGGGTGTCTTAGTAAGCGTAGAAGCTGGTCAGGAGAGCGCAAAAAAAAAGCCGACTCAACAAAGTCGGCGTCGTACGAATCAATTGTGCTATGCAGTAATTCAAAAAAGGAAGTAAGACAATATGGAGCGCAACGCCCATCGCTTGACGTTGCATTCACCTGCGAGAGAGATATTGCCCTGAATGGGTAGAGGGTTTATTGATTTCGCTCAAACATTGCCGGGTTTTCCCGGCATCGTCGCTGCTAAAAGGCGATTCTTTACAACCATTTACTGCGATGTAACCACCATGCAACACCACCGATGACAACGACTAACATCAGGCAGAAGAGGCTAAACCCCAGATGCCAGCTGTTGCCAGGGATCCCGCCGAGGTTGACGCCGAACAGGCCAGTTAAAAAGGTGCTGGGCAGAAACACCATCGCCATCAAGGACATCGTATAGGTCCGCCGCGCCAGCGACTCCTGCATAATCTGGGCGATCTCATCGCTCATGATCGCCGTGCGGGCGATGCAGCTGTCGATCTCATCCAGCCCGCGCCCCAGCCGCTCGGCGATATCCTGCATCCGCCGCCGCTGATCGTCGCTCATCCACGGCAGGCGCTCGCTGGCCAGCCGGGCGTAAACATCGCGCTGCGGCGCCATATACCGGCGCATCACGATCAGCTGTTTACGCAGCAGGGCAAGGAAACCGCGCGGCGGCACCTGCTGATCGAGCAGGTCGTCTTCGAGGTCGATTATTCGGTCGTGCAGTTGTTCAATAAACTCACTGGCATGATCGGTCAGCGCGTCGCAGACTTCCACCAGCCAGCTGCCGCAGTCCGTCGGCCCATTGCCCTCCTTCAGGTCACCCAGCACATCGTCGAGCGCCAGCACTTTGCGCTGACGAGTGGAGACGATCAGCCGCTCATCCATATAGAGACGCATCGCCACCAGCTGGTCTGGGCGTTCATCGGTGCTGCCGTTGATGCAGCGCAGGGTGATCAACGCCCCGTCGCCGATCCGCGTTACCCGCGGTCGGGTGCTCTCGCCCGCCAGGGCATCGCGCACGTTATTAGGCAGTAGCGGGGTGGCAGCCAGCCAGTCGGCGCTGTCGCTATGGGTATAGTTGAGATGCAGCCAGCAGGGCTTCTCTTTGTCGATAATATCGTTATCGGCGAGCGGCTTCACGCCCCCCTGCCCGTCGAGCACCCACGCGAAGATCGCGTCCGGTATCTGCAACTCCGAGCCTTTAATCGCGTCCACTCAACCTCCGTTAATCCATGCCTGTCACATTGCACGCACTCTGTATAAGGTACGCGAAAGCGCGCTTTTTCGCTGTTTATTGCCCGGTGAAAGGGGCTAATCGCTTCATTAAAAAGCGCTTTCCCCCGGGCCGCGCCCACCTTCCTCATTTAACGTTAAAGTGTAGTGAAATCAAGTTCTTCAGGTTTTGCGCGCCTCAGTGCGACTTTTTGCGGTTTATTTTGCGACTTTATGCTGTATTATGCCGCTTATTGCGTCAACTTGCGGAGTCTCTCGTCATGCATAAGCTCGCCCGACAAAAACACATCCTCGACCGGCTGAGTGAAACCGGTCAGCTGAGCATCAGCGAACTGGTTGATGCGCTGCAGGTGTCGGCCGATACCATACGCCGGGATCTCAGCGAGCTGGAAAACCAGGGCGTACTGCAGAAAAGCCACGGCGGCGCCATCGCGCTTAACGTCCCGGCGATGACGCGCCAGGGAAGAAACGCCCTGCTCCCCGGAACCAAGCAGCGTCTCGGCCAGCAGGTCGCCGCGCGCATCCCCTCCGGCTCGACGCTGTTTCTCGACGCCGGCAGCACACTGCTGGCCGTCGCTAGCCAGCTGAAAGGCCCCATGACCGTGATCACCGCTTCGCTGGATATCGCCCAGCTGTTTAGCGACCGCGCCGATATCCAGCTCATCCTGCTTGGCGGCCAGTGGGACAGTGAGCAGCGGCTGTTCGCCGGCAGCGCCACGCTGTCGCTGGTGGCGCGCTACCGCGCCGATATCGCGATTCTCGGCGCCTGCGCGTTGCATGCCGAACTGGGCCTGAGCGCCAGCCAGGAGGCCGATGCCGACGTAAAACGCGCCATGCTCGCCGCCAGCGCGGAACACTGGCTGGTGGCGGACCATACCAAAGTCAACCATTGCGAACCCTGGCTGGTGGCCGGTCTCAGCGACATTCACCATCTTTTCCTCGATCGTCCCTGGCCTGAGCTGGGGGATGACCCTGCCCTCTCTGTACATATTGCTGACGCTTAACAACGCGGAGAACCTGATGAGTAACAACACGATAAATATCGCCCTGATTGGCTATGGCTTCGTCGGTAAGACCTTCCACGCGCCGCTTATCCGTTCGGTGCCGGGCCTGAACCTGGCCTTCGTCGCCTCGCGCGATGAAGAGAAAGTCAAACGCGACCTGCCGGACGTCACGGTGATCGCCTCCCCGGAAGCGGCGGTCCAGCATCCGGATGTCGATCTGGTGGTCATCGCCTCCCCCAACGCCACGCACGCGCCGCTGGCCCGCCTGGCGCTGAACGCCGGCAAGCATGTGGTGGTGGACAAACCCTTTACCCTTGATATGCAGGAGGCCCGGGAGCTGATCGCCCTGGCGCAGGAGAAACAGCGCCTGCTCTCCGTCTTCCATAACCGCCGCTGGGACAGCGACTATCTCGGGATCCGTCAGGTTATTGAGCAGGGCACCATCGGCACGGTGAAACATTTTGAGTCCCATTTCGACCGTTTCCGCCCGGAAGTCCGCGTCCGCTGGCGCGAGCAGAACGTTCCCGGCAGCGGCTTATGGTTCGATCTGGGGCCGCACCTGATCGATCAGGCGCTGCAGCTGTTTGGTCTGCCGCAGTCGGTACAGGGCAACATTGCCACCCTGCGCGACGGCGCGGAGATCAACGACTGGGCGCACGTGGTGTTAAACTACCCGGCGCATAAAGCGATCCTCCACTGCAGCATGCTGGTCGCGGGGGGCTCCTCGCGCTTTACCGTACATGGCGATAAAGGCAGCGTTGTCAAAGCGCGGGCCGACCAGCAGGAGAGCCAGCTGCTGGCGGGTGTGGTACCGGGGAGCGCCGGCTGGGGTCAGGATGATGACAAGCTGGTGATCTATGACGCCTCGCTGCAGGCCCAAACTCAGCCTACCCCGTCGGGCGATCAGCGCCAGTACTATATGCAGATCCGCGACGCGCTGAAGGGCCAGATCGCCAATCCGGTGCCGCCGGTTGAAGCGCTGGCGGTAATGGCCGTTCTGGAAGCGGCGGTGCGTTCCGCGGAAAGCGGCGTGGCGCAAACCCTCGACCTGACCGCCGACGAGCGCAACGCGCTGCGCTAAGCCTGTCGCTACTCCGGTTATCTGCGCGGCCCGCAGGTAACCGGGTCACCGCCCTGACTCCAGAAATAATCACTGCCTGTCAGCAGATTATCCTTTCTTTATCCTGCCTTTTTGCGTAAAGCACCGCTGGAAATTTCAGCCAATTGGGAGGAGGATAGAGAACAGATCGATCGTGATGAGAAAAAGGTTGCTGACGCTGTGGACGCGGTGACCGCAATACCGGACAGGAGAAGCTCATGTACTACACGTTAGGAGATACCACTCTCCATTTTTATCGCTATCAGTGCAAATTTTACGTCGCCCACTGGGAAGGAGGGAACGTGATGGACGAAAAATTTAAACCGTTTATCGAGCAGATCACTGAGAAGACCGGGCTGGACGCGAAGCGCGTCGAGACCGCCGCGCGCGATTATTTTACTAACGTGGATTAACAGGCAGCCTGTTGCTGTATACCAAAGGCCAGGCCGACGCGCCTGCCGTTGATGTTTCCCCTTCCGCCGCCAGGGCCCTCGTTGTCGCTGGCGGCTTTTCTTCCTGCCGGCGCTAAACGGTGGTCAGTTTTGCAAGGATCGCAGCGAAGGTGTCGCTGACGTTATCGCCGGCGAGCATTTTTTTGTGCAAGGTGATACTTCTGCCTGTCGACGGGATGAGCAGCCGGACTTTCGCATCATGACTGCCGCGCTCAGCGAGAACTACATCGCGCAAAGGAATAATGTAGGTGTCGGCATAGAGACCCGGCGTAAATATCATCGACTCGCCGCTGACGCCAATCACCACCCGATTCTGCAGACGATAGCCGTTGCACAACGCCAGAATACCGGCGGCAATAAATACGCCGCCAATACCCATGCCAATCATTAAGATAATTATCCCGGCGATGAGCGCCAGCGCTCCCTGCGGATAAAAAGCGGATGCATTAAAGGTTAATAGCTGGTGATTATCGTCGCGGCTCATCGCCCCGGTTGTTGAGCGCCACGGGGTAAAACCGGCGTTAATCCGCGTTTGAAAGCTGAACAGGCTGCCGACCAGAAAGATCATACTGATGGGGATCATCACGATACCGCCAATAAAGGCCAGCACAATGGCCAGATAAGGATAGCGGCCAGACAGCATAATGCTGAGCGCCTGAACCACCACGGCGATAAACAGGGCAAGAACCAGCCAGGACCACATGCTGTCCACCCGACTATGGAAATTCAGTTGTCCTTCATCGAGTAATAAATTACGCGCGACAAAACAGATAATAATATTGACGAACAGGCCAATCCAGGCCAGCTTGTGCACATGCTTCATACCCTACTCCATTATGTATTTTACCATTCCATTTCCAGGCATTATAAAATAAAGACTTAATGCCGGCTGGATAGTAGCAAAGCGGTACACAAGATCAATAAAAAGCGCGCGGTCACCTCACATTCTCATTTATATTCAGCGTGATATTGTTAGTTATCATTTATCGTAATTATATAAACCATCCTATATATTGGCGCTATATGTTTTCAGCGCAATAATATCGCCCTGCCGCCTGACAGGGCGTCGCAGATTAACGCTCCTCCAGCGCCGCCACCGGCTCCGGCGCGCTTTTCCTGCGCAGCAGATAGCCTGCGGCAAGGATCAGCAGCCATACCGGGATCAGGCAGACGGAGATGCGGATGTCCGGGGTCAGATACATCACCCCGAGGATCCCGGCGAGAAACAGCAGACACAGCCAGTTTGTCAGGGGATAGCCGAAACTCTGGAAAGCCGTTACCTTCCCGGCCCGCTGCATGGCGCGGCGGAACTTAAGATGAGTGATGCAGATCATCGCCCAGTTGATGACCAGGGCGGCCACCACCAGGGCCATCAGCAGGGCAAAGGCTTTCCCGGGCATCACATAGTTAATCACCACGCAAAGCGCCGTGGCGACGGCGGATACCGCCAGGGCGGTCAATGGGATCCCGCGGTGGTTCACTCGCAGCAGCGCACGCGGGGCGTTGCCCTGCTGAGCCAGGCCGAACAGCATCCGGCTGTTGCAGTAGACGCAGCTGTTGTAGACCGACAGCGCGGCGGTGAGCACCACCAGATTGAGGGCGTTGGCCACAATATTGCTGTCAATGGCGTGAAAGATCAGCACAAAAGGGCTTCCCCCTTCCACGACGTTCCGCCACGGGTAGAGTGACAGCAGGACCGCCAGCGACCCCACGTAAAACAGCAGAATCCGGTAGATCACCTGGTTGGTGGCTTTGGGAATGGTTTTATGCGGCTCATCGGCTTCCGCCGCGGTGATCCCCACCAGCTCAAGCCCGCCGAAGGAGAACATGATCACCGCCATAGCCATCACCAAGCCCGTGATGCCGTTAGGGAAAAATCCCCCGTCCTGCCATAGGTTGGCCACCGTCGCCGCCGGGCCGCCGTGACCGCTAAATAACAGATAGCAGCCAAAGGCGATCATGCTGATGATGGCGGCCACTTTGACAATCGAGAACCAGAACTCCAGCTCGCCATACACTTTGACGTGCGTCAGGTTGATGGCATTGATCGCCACGAAGAAGATCGCCGCCGATAGCCAGGTGGGTACCTCCGGCCACCAGTACTGAATATAGATCCCCACCGCCGTCAGCTCCGCCATGCTTACCAGCACGTACAACACCCAGTAATTCCAGCCTGACATAAACCCGGCGAAGGGCCCCCAGTAGCGGTTGGCGAAATGGCTGAACGAACCCGCCACCGGCTCCTCTACCACCATTTCGCCTAGCTGACGCATGATAAAGAAGGCGATAACCCCGGCGATGGCGTACCCCAGCAGGACCGAAGGGCCTGCCATACGGATCGTTTGCGCAATACCTAAAAACAGTCCAGTGCCGACCGCCCCCCCGAGGGCAATCAACTGGATGTGGCGGTTTTTTAACCCGCGTTTTAACTGATGCTCTTGCTGCGTTGTCATCTCTGACCTGCCCCTGTCTGTAAAAAGTCACTTTCGCCGATAGCAACTTTCAGGCCAGCGGATCGCCGCGCAGCGGCAGACAAAAAGTAATTCATTGAATTATATTGAATTATTGTTTTCGCATCAGTTCCGGTAGCTGCTCATCGCGGCGCTGACCTGGCGCATCACACGCGAAAAATGGCCAGATTACGCACAGATCATGAGAAAAAGAGCGACTTAATGCATGAACCTGACCCGTTTTGGTGCATCCGCTTTGCCGCCGTCCGCCCAGGCTTCACGCCAGGCAAAAAACTGTTAGGCTGTTAGCCACTTTTACGTTCCGCTAGTGGCCACTATGTACAACATCGACGACTATGATCTGAAAATTCTTACCCTGCTGCAGGCCAATGGCCGTTTAACCAATCAGGAACTGAGCGAGCTTATCGGACTGTCCGCTTCCCAGTGTTCGCGCCGCCGTATCGCCCTTGAACAGGCGCAGCTTATCCTCGGCTACCATGCGCGTCTGGCGCCGGATGCCGCCGGGCAGGAGATGCTTGGCCTGATTGAGGTGCGTCTGCTGAATCACACCCCGCAATGCGTGGAGAGCTTTCATCAGATGCTCAGTGAAGTGGACGCCATTCTGGACGCCTGGAAAACCACCGGCGACGCCGATTATCTGCTGCGGGTAACGGTCCCGGACCTGCCCGGTCTGAGCCATTTGATCAGCCATATTCTGGCGCAAAACAAAGGGGTGGCCCATCTGAAAACTGCCGTTGTGCTCAACCGCCTGAAAGAGAACGGCCAGCTGATGCCGGGCACGACCCCGCTGCGCTGAACCGGGGCACAGTGCCCTGCGCTGGTGCAGACGCGGGGCCAGACAATGCGCGACAAGCGGCAAATTCGCACAATTCACGCATTAGGCAACCATAAAACGCACGACACGTGCAATCTTCTCTTCCTGTCAGAACAACAGGTTAGGCTTTACCACGGCTGTTTTTTCCGCAAACGATCGCCCGGGCACGCTCCTCTGGTGCGATTTTTGCAAACAAGCGCTTATCCTTGTTAACGAAAAGATAGTGCTTATTTATGGATAACGTCCTTTCCCCTGAAAAACTGACTCACACCTGGCTGGAGGATGCCCTGGCGCTGCTGTTCGGCACGCTAATGATCTCCTTTGGTATTATCCTGTTTCGTCAGGCCGGTGCCCTGACCGGCGGGACGGCAGGCATGGCCTTTCTGATCCACTACGCCACCCACCTGCCGTTCGGCGTGGTTTTCTTCGCCATTAATCTGCCCTTCTACTGGCTCTCCGTCCGGCGGATGGGCGCCGCCTTCACGCTGAAAACCTTCTGCGCGGTCGGACTGGTGTCGCTGTTCTCCGACCTGCACGGCTACTTTATCCATGTCGATCGCCTGAACCCCTATTACGCCACCCTCTTCGGCAACATCATGGTCGGTATCGGCTTTGTGGTGCTGTTCCGCCATAAAGCGAGCCTCGGCGGCGTCAATATTCTGGCCCTCTATCTGCAGGATAAAAGCGGCATCCGCGCCGGTAAATTCCAGATGGTGGTGGACGCCTGCATCGTCACCGCCTCGCTGTGGGTGGTTAGCCTGCCGATGCTGCTGGTCTCTGTCCTCGGCGCCGTGATTTTGAATTCGATTATCGCCATGAACCACCGCCCCGGACGCTATGCGGTGTAATGGCTTCACCTTTAACGGTCATTTCAGGAGTAACCACTGTGTTCCAGAACGTCGACGCCTACGCGGGCGATCCTATCCTGTCGCTGATGGAAGCCTTTCAACAGGATCCCCGGGCAGACAAAGTTAACCTCAGCATCGGGCTGTACTATAACGAGCAGGCCATCATTCCTCAGCTGGAGGCGGTCCGCCAGGCCGCTGACCGGCTGCAGAGCCAGTTGCAAAAGGCCAGCCTCTATCTGCCGATGGAGGGACTGGCGCCCTATCGCCGCGCGGTCCAGACGCTGCTGTTTGGCGAACATCATCCGGCGTTGCGTGCCGGACGCATCGCCACCATCCAGACGCTGGGCGGCTCCGGCGCGCTGAAGGTGGGCGCGGATTTTCTCAAGCGCTACTTCCCCGACTCCGCGGTCTGGGTCAGCGATCCGACCTGGGAGAACCATGTGGCCATCTTTGCCGGGGCGGGCTTCGAGGTGCATACCTATCCCTGGTTCGACAGCGCCACTCGCGGGGTCAATTTCCCCGCCATGCTTGCCGCCCTCCAGCAGCTCCCGCCGCGCAGCATCGTGCTGCTCCATCCTTGCTGCCATAATCCGACGGGGGCCGATCTCACCCCCGAGCAGTGGGATCGGGTGATTGAGGTGTTGATCGCCCGGGAGCTGATCCCGTTCCTCGATATTGCCTACCAGGGCTTTGGCCGTGGGCTGGATGAAGATGCCTATGCCATCCGCGCCATCGCCAGCGCCGGGCTGACGGCGCTGGTCAGCAACTCGTTCTCGAAGATTTTTTCGCTGTACGGCGAGCGTGTCGGCGGCCTGTCTGTGGTCTGTGACAATGCCGATGCCGCCGGGCGCGTGCTGGGCCAGTTGAAAGCCACCGTGCGCCGCAACTACTCCAGCCCGCCGGGGTTTGGCGCCCAGGTGGTGTCGCAGGTGCTCAACGATCCCGAGCTGAATGCCCTGTGGCAGGAAGAAGTGGAGGCCATGCGCACCCGCATCAGCGCCATGCGCGTCGCGCTGGTGAAATCCCTGCAGACAGCCCTGCCGGCGGAGGATTTTTCCTATCTGCTGACCCAGCGCGGCATGTTCAGTTACACCGGCTTTAGCGCCGATCAGGTAGACATTCTGCGCGAAGAGCACGGCATCTATCTGATCGCCAGCGGTCGGGTCTGTGTGGCCGGGCTCAACCACGGCAATATTGCACGGGTAGCCAGCGCCTTCGCCGCGGTCTGCGCAAGCTAGCCGGGGCAACCCCGGCGCGGATTAGCGGTTATTCGCGACGCAGCCAGCGAGCCAGGCGGGTACCCAGCGTCTGGATAAGCTGGACAATAACAATCAGCACCAGGGCGGTGGTGAGGGTGGCAAAGGCGTCGAAGCGCTGATAGCCGTAGGTGATCGCCAGATCGCCGATCCCGCCGCCGCCCACCGTTCCCGCCATGGCGGTCGCGCCAAGCAGACCGATGGTCGCGGTGGTAAGGGCCAGAATCAGCGACGCCGCCGCCTCCGGCAGCATAAAGTGCCAGACGGTCTGCAGAGGGGTAGCGCCCATGGCGTCTGCGGCCTCAAGGATCCCCTCATCCACCTCCAGCAGCGAGCTCTCCACCAGCCGGGCAATATAGGGGGCGACAAAAACGATCAGCGGCACGATGGCCCCCGCGGTGCCGATAGTCGTGCCCACCAGCAGCCTGGTGAAGGGCAGGATCACAATCAGCAAAATGATAAACGGCAGCGAGCGCAGCACGTTAATCAGCGGATTCAGCGCCTGATGCACCACCGGGTTGGCCACGATGCCGCCGGGACGACAAACCACCAGCACAATTCCCAGCGGGACGCCGATCAGCGCGCCAAAGCCCAGTGAGATGGCGACCATAATCAGGGTATCATGCAGCGCCAGCAGAAACTGCTCGCCGGTAATGGCGGTATCAATCAGATCAAACATGGGTGATTTTCACTCCTGCGTCGGCCAGATGGGTGATAGCGCGTTCGGTTTCGTCAGGCTCGCCGAGGAGTTGCACAATCATAAATCCCAGTATCCGGCCCTGAACTTCGGACATGCTGGCAAACAGGATATTCACCTCGACAGCATACTCGCGGATCAGGTGGTTAATGATCGGCTGCCGGGCCGTCGCGCCGATAAATTCGAGGCGTAAAGCCCGGGCGCCGTTATCGCGCTGCAGGAGCGACGCCACCCGCTGCGGCAGGCGATCGTGCACCACCGACTGCACGAAACTGGCGGTGACCGGATGCTGCGGCTGGGCAAAGAGATCGAACACCGTCCCCTGCTCAACAATGCGCCCGGCCTGCATCACCGCCACCTTGTGACAGATTTTCTGGATCACTGACATTTCATGAGTAATCAGTACAATGGTGATGCCATAGCGGCGATTAATCTCCTGCAGCAGCAGTAAGATCTGTACCGTGGTGTGGGGGTCGAGCGCCGAGGTGGCTTCATCGCACAGCAGCACCGACGGGTTGGTGGCCAACGCCCGGGCGATACCGACCCGCTGCTTTTGCCCTCCCGACAGCTCATTAGGGTAGCTGTGCATTTTGTCGCTCAGGTCGACAAACGCCAGCAGCTCCGCAACCCGCGCCTGGATAAAGGCCTTGTCGCGGCCCTGCAAAATAAGCGGGATAGCGATGTTATGAAATACCGTTTTCGAATTCAGCAGATTAAAATTCTGAAAGATCATGCCGATATCTTTTTTGATCGCCTGCAGTCGCTGGCCGCTGCAGTCCTGTAGCGGCTCACCATTCAACACCACCTCGCCCTCGCCCGGCGTTTCCAGCCGATTAATCAGCCGCAATAAGGTGCTTTTTCCTGCGCCGCTGTAGCCAATAATGCCGAAAATATCGCCCCGGTCGATACTGAGATTAATATCCTGCAGGGCCAGAACCGGATGCCCTTTTCTGGAAAAGGTTTTACTGACATGGCGAAATTCTATCATCGCGTTATTCATTTTAAATAATCAGGCAGCAGGTAACCATCATACTGCGGATGGCTGAGAATATATTTTTTGAAATCGGCAGAGTGATAGCCGTCGATAATATCTTTGGCAAACTGCGCCTTCTGATTTTTACCGGCAACGGTTACGACGTTAATAAAATGGCTGGTGGCGGCCTCCAGCTTTAATGCCGAGGTGAGCGCCATGCCGCTGGAGACGGCGAAATTGCCCTGAATCAGGCCATAGTCGACGTCCGGCAGCGCGCGAACCTGCTGGGCATTGTCCATCTCCTTAAGCACGATTTTATAGGGGTTAGCAACGATATTGCGCTGGGAAAAGGTGGCGGGATCGCTGTCCGGTTTAATCTTCACCCAGCCCAGACTTTCCAGCACCAGCACCGCGCGATATTCGTTCGACGGCTGGTTTGGCACCGACACCACCGTGCCGGCTGCCGGGGTGCCCAGGGTGGTCAGTTTGCCGCCATACAGGCCCATCGGCGGTGTGGGTACCTGCACAATGCCCACGTTATCGGTCCCCAGCCGCTCATTGATCGCTTTCAGGTATACCGGATGCTGCATAATATTCGCTTCGATATCGCCGCGGGCTACCGCGTCATTGACCTGAATACCGTCGCTAAAATCTTTATATTCGATTTTATACCCTTTACTCAATAAATAGGGGGCGACCCCTTTTTCAAATTGCTCTTTATACGGCCCGGGATTGAAGCCGATACGAATAATTTGATCTGCGGTGGCGTAAAAAGAGGTAGCGGATAACAGGGCGAGCGTCATCCCGAGCGCAACTGACTTGTTCATAAGGTATTTTCCTGGAAGGTTGGCGATATTGAGCGATTAAATCACAGCCGCAAGAGGGTTGTAAGCCAGAACGCCGGATTTCCTTTTGCTTATTCCTCATAACCTTTTGCCATCCCGACATATCCTAAAAATAATCATCCTTTGCAGATATTGTTATTTAGCCAGGCGCCATAAATCCCTTAAAGATGGCAGATTATTGATGACGTAAACCGGGAAAATTATGCCTGATTTTGCTGCTTCACCGCTGGTGGACGCCCTGGAAGAGAATCTGTTCAGCCTGCTGGAAAACCTGGCCGCGGAGGTCAACACCGACATGCTGCCGTTGATCGACCTCTCCAGCGGCAGTCCGGATCAACCCACCCCGCCGGAAGTGATTGACGCGCTGCAGAGCGCCATTCATCGTCGTGAAAACCATGGCTACCCCTCATTCTGGGGCAAGCCGCAGGTCCGCGAAGCGATCGCCCATTTTTATCGTCGCCAGTATGATGTGGAATTCGATCCGCACAGCGAAGTCGCGGTATTTCAGGGCTCGCATATCGGTATTGGCGGCATCCCGCGGGCGCTGCTCCGTCCCGGGCAATACCTCATCTCCACCGATCCCTGCTATCCCATTTATCGCTCAGCGGCGCTGCAGTCCCAGGCGACGTTTTATGGCCTGCCGCTCAGGGCTGAGAACCATTTCCTGCCGGATTTTAACGACCTTCCCCGGGAGGTGGCTGACAAGGCCGGGCTGGTGGTGCTTAACTATCCGCATAACCCCACCGGCGCCCTCGCCACGCCGGCGCTGTTCGCCAGCGCCCTGCAGTTTGCCCACCGTCACCAGGTGCCGATCCTGCACGATTTTGCCTATGCGGCCATCGGCAGCGCGGCCAGTGACGCGCCGCTGAGCCTTTTCTCTCAGCCCGGCGCGAAGGCGTGGGGAGTGGAAACCTACACCTTCTCCAAGACCTTTAATATGGCCGGCTGGCGCTTCGGCTTCGCGGTCGGCAACGCCTCGATTATTCGGGCATTTAAAAAGCTGCACACCCACAGCTACAGCACGGTGTTTGGCGCGATTCAGGATGCGGCGATCGCCGCGCTCAGCCTGCCGGCAGAACGGATTGCGCAGCTGACGGCGGCGTATCATCAGCGCCGGGAGTGGGTTCTGCGTCGACTGGCCGCGCTGCGCTGGCCGGTTCGTACCGCACAAGGCACGTTCTTCCTCTGGCTGAGCGTGCCGCCCGGGTACCGTTCACAAGAGTTTGCCCGCCTGCTGCTGCAGGAGGCGCATATTCTGGTGGCGCCAGGCACTGGTTTTGGCGAAGGGGGCGAAGGGTTTATCCGCATCAGTCTGACGGCTGGGGACGACGCGCTGAGCAACGCGCTGGACCGTCTCGCCCGGCTGGCGCTGTTTTAGCGCCCGCCTCGCGGGGCCGTTACACCTTCAGGTAGCCCGCCATGCGTTGAATACGCGCGGCGGAATAGTCATAGCAGGCGCTGGCGGGTTTACCCAGTACGCGATATTTGGCGCCATTGTAAAAGGCGGTCTTATTCTCCTCTTCCAGAAAGCGCCGGGAGACGGTGTCGCTGAAAATACGGTCGCCATCCGACTGCGGCTGATAGCGGCTATATTTGACGCTCTCCCACGCCACGCCGATCGGCTTATGATCATAGCCGGTCATACAGAACAGCCGGTTGGAGGCCAGCAGATCGGCCTCGATGGTTTTAAATTCCGCCGCCGTAGCGGCGCAGGTCATGCTTAACAGGCAGGCCGAAGCCCATCGGTAAATTGTCATTATTCAGGCGATCCCAGAGTGTTTCCTCCATTGTAAGCGGCTGAAAATTCTGGATGTTCGCTTTTACCTATCGTTGTGCGTGAAAACCGCTTAAAATTTTACAATCGTACTCCTCGTGAGTTGTCTTAACGACCTGTAGGCCCTCCCTGCGCAGGTCGTCACGCCGGGCCAAACACCGAGACGCCGGCGCAGAGGAGGTATCGCCTTTAACGATTAAACGCCCAGCTGGCCCCGCTGGTCAGCGCCCGCTCGAAGGCGGGACGGCCGGGGCCCGCCAGCCAGCCGGCGAAGGTGTGCAGCTGCGGATGCAGCTGGCGCAGGGCGTCGAGGTCGGCGTGCCCGGCCAGCCGCCCGTCGTCCACCAGCCCGGTCAGCTTGTGCAGAAAAGGGCTGGCGGCCAGCACCTCATCGGAAAATCGCGAATAGGGGATCGGCCGTCCCGCCGCCGCGGAGAATAACGCCTCCAGTTGACGGCCGGTCACGCTGTCGCTGGCGATCTCGAACGTCTTGCCGGCAAACCGCGCTGGCGCGGCAAAAACTGCCGCGACTAGATGGCCGATATCCTCCACCGCCAGCACCTGCATCCTCCCCTCTGGCAGCATAAAAAAGTGAAAATGACCTTCATCAAGGCCAAAACCGGGCATCACCAACAGCTCCATAAAGGTGGCGGGACGCACGATGGTCGCCGCCAGCGGCAGGCGGCGGATATGCCGTTCAATTTCCGCTTTGGTGTCATAATGCGCTACGCCGGTGGGCGTCTCCCCCGCCGCGCTGCCGGAGCTGTACACCAGATGCTTCACCCCGCACTCGACGGCGAGGTCGGCGATGGTTATCCCGTAGCGTACCTCCTGCTCATCGGTCACCGTCCCTCCCGGCGAACTGGGCTGGACGCTGAAGACGCCGTCGACCCCGGCCATCGCCGCCCGCATTGTCGCCCGGTCTTCAAAGGTGCCCACGACCAGCTCGGCTCCCCGCGCCGCCAGCGCGACGGCCCCGGCGGAGAAAGGATCCCTGACCAGCGCTCGTACCCGCCAGCCGCGGTGCAGCAGCGCCCCCGCCACCGAGCCGCCCTGCTGACCGGTGGCGCCAAAAACCAACACGCTTTGCGTATTATTCATCACTGTTTCCCCTTATCTGCAGCTTGTTGCCCGGCCTCTCGCCAGCGATAGTCACCTTGCTTATCCTCCTCCAGCCAGCCGCAGGAAGACCCGGCAAAATGCCCGGTGAACCATTGAGCATGATGGCTGGCTCCCCACGCCATCATCTCCCGTCGGGAGGCTTCCGCCTGCCGGGGATCGCCGCAGAACGCCGAGTTCCAGTGCGGATGGGTAAACTGGCGCGGGGAATGAAGAAGATCGCCGGAGAAACAGGCGTAATCATCTCCGGCGGCGAGGATCAGCGCGGCATGGTCCGGACTGTGGCCGGGGGTGGGCACAAAGGCGATCCGCCCGCCGACCTGCGGCCTGGCCGCCACATCCACGGTCTCCAGCTGGCCGGCCTCGATCACCGGCAGCAGGCTGTCGAGCCACAGCGCCCGGTAGCGTTCGCTGTTCTTCACCCGCGTCAGCTCTTTTGCCGAACACAGATAGCGCGCGTTGGGAAACAGCGGCGCCCAGCGATCGTCCTGCCAGACGGTATTCCATCCGACATGGTCAGTATGCAGGTGAGTCAGTAGTACCAGGGTCACCTCCTCCGGGTTCACTCCTGCGGCGCGGAGATTCTCCAGATAGGGCGTGTTAAGTTGATGATAGAGCGGATTGCCGCCGCGCTCCCGACCGTTGCCGGTGGCGGTATCGATAACAATCAGATCGTGGGGAGTCTGTACCACCCAGCTGTGGATCGACAGCGCGATTGGCTGATTATCGGCGTCCGCCTCCGTCGCAGGGAACGCTGCGGGATAGAGCGCCGCCGGCTGCAGGCTAATCTCGCGCTCCGGAACTTTGAATATCAGGCTGTCGCCTGTCTGGTAAGTTTGCATCACTCCCTCCGCGCGCATTGCGCTGGTTGATTTATCGGGGTGATATTCACTATGCTGCCGGGATAACCCACATTCAAATTGATTATCATAATGAAGAAAATCATTGAAAATGATTTTAGTCGTATCGATCTGAATCTGTTGACGGTCTTGATGGTGCTGTACCGCGAAGCCAGCGTCACCCGCACCGCAGAGGCGCTGCATCTTGGCCAGCCGGCCATCAGCGGGGCACTGAAACGGCTGCGCGAGATGTTTGACGATCCACTGTTCGTGCGCAGCGCCAGAGGCATGCTGCCGACGCCGCGGGCGCAAGCGCTGATGACCGAGCTGCAGCCGCTGATGGAACACCTGCATTCGGCAATGTTTGGCGCCGGGGAGTTTTCCCCCGCCAGCGCCCAGCAGCTTTTCCGCGTCGGCCTCAGCGACTGGAGCGAACACTGGCTGATGCCCCAGCTGTTACCCGGACTGATGCAGGAGGCGCCCGGGGTGTCGCTCCAGACACTAGCCGCCGACCCCTTCCAGGTACGCCAGCTGTTGGAGGAGGATCGCATTGATGTCGCGCTATCCCTCAACAAACAGAGCCGCGGGGAGATCGTCAGTGAACCGGTGATGAGCATGGGGGTGACCACTCTCTGGTCGCCACAGCAGATCCCCTGCCGCGGGCCGTTGTCGGTGAGCGACTTTGTCGCCTGGGAACATGTGATGGTGGCCTATCGCGAAACCGGCCACGGGGAAATAGACCGCCAGCTCGCCAGTCAGGGACTCGCGCGGCGCGTGCGCTTTGCTACGCAGAATTTCTCCACCTTTCCCATGCTGCTGACCACCCTGCCGCTCTTCGCCACCGTCCCCCAGGGGCTGGCGCAGCGCTGGCAGGAGCAGTATGCCCTGCGCGGGGACGCCCCGCCGGTGGCCTACCCGGAATTTACCCTGTGTATACTGCGTCACAAACGCCGGGCGCAGGATCCGGCGCTGAACTGGCTGATAGCGAGGATAAAACAGGCCATGCGCGGACCATAGCGGGAGCGAATGCCACCGACATCAGGCCTCGCTGAGCGGGGGTTGCAGAACGCGTCTGCCCCAGTCATAAAACGCGCGTACCGCCGGCGGCAGATAGCGGTTTTGCGGATAGACCAGCGACAGGGGAAGATCAGAAGCGGCCTGCTCCAGACAGGCGACCAGCGCGCCGCTCTGCAGATAAGGTTGCGCCAGATAGCTGGCGATGCGGATCAGGCCCAGCCCCTGAACGCCGGCCTGGATATAGGCATCGGTATCGTCGACCACCAGCGTCTCCTGCATGCGGATCGCGCAATCGCGGTCATCGAGGGAGAAAAGCCAGTCGATGGTCCGCCCGGTACGGTGGTTCAGGTAGCCCACCGCCCGGTGCTGGTGCAGTTCGTCGATGCTCTGCGGCCGGCCGTGGGCCGCGAGCCAGGCCGGCGAGGCGAGGACCATCCAGCGGTAGCGGGCCAGAGGACGCGCCACCAGGGTGGTGGAATCTTCGATTTGTCCGCTACGGATCACGCAGTCGAATCCCTCCTGGATAATATCTTCCACGTTGTCGCTTGAGCAGAGGATCAACTCCAGGTCAGGATACTGCTGCAGAAACTCGCCGATCCTTGGCAATACGCAGTGCCGGGCAAGAGATTGCGGCATCCCCACCTTGAACCGCCCGGCGGGCTGGGCCGAGCGGCCGGGAAAGGAGGCTTCCATCGCCGCCATCTCGGCCAGCAGCCGTTTACACTCCGCGTAATACCGGCGTCCCTCGGCCGTCACGCTGAGCTTGCGGGTGGTGCGCTGAAGAAGCTGCGCCCCCAGCCAGGCTTCCAGCTCCTTCACTACCCGCGACACCGTTGAGCGCGGCTGCCCCAGCACCTCCGCCGCCCGGGCGAAGCTGTGGGCATCCACAACCGCAACATACAACTGCATGGCATCCAGTCTGTCCATTTCGTTCTCCACTGGCGGTTATTATCCCATTAAGACGAACAGTCTAACCCGAAATCCTGTTCTTATCGAATGATGCCCACCCCCCTACACTGAGCCTGTAGCCAGTCAATACAAGGCTTAACTGAGTAAGGAGTTAAAATGAAATCTGATAATCTTAACCACGAGGAAAAGGCATTGGTGCTGGGAGCGGGACAACTGGGCGCCGCCGTACTGGATGCGCTGGTACCTGCGGTGATCCAGCGCCATGGCGCGGTCTCGGTTATCGTCTCGCCGGCGGCCTGGGATGAAGCCGGCCAGCTGCGGTCGGCAAACCACCGGGCGCTGGCCGACGCCGGGGCCACCTTTCTCGCCGTCGACATTGCCGGTAGCGACATGGAGACGCTGGCTGGTCAGTTTAGCGGATTCACCACCGTGATTAACTGCATGGGGTTTGTCGCCGGTCCGGGGACGCAGCTAAAAATTACCCGCGCGGTGCTGGCCGCCGGAGTGCCCCGCTATTTTCCCTGGCAGTTTGGCGTCAATTACGATGTGGTCGGCAAAGGCAGCGGCCAGCCGGTGTGGGACGAGCAGTATGATGTCCGGACCCTGCTGCGCGCGCAGCAGGCCACGGAGTGGGTCATTGTCTCCACCGGCATGTTTACCAGCTTTCTCTTCGAGCCAGACTTCGATGTGGTGAATTTATCCACCCGAACCCTTCACGCCCTTGGCGGCTGGGACACCCAGGTGACCGTCACCTCGCCGGCGGATATCGGCCGCCTGACCACCGCGATTTATCTGCATCAGCCGCGGATCGTCAACGAGGTGGTGTTTGTTGCCGGCGAAACGACCTCTTACCGCCAGCTGGCGGAAACTGTGGAACGCGTGACGCAGCAGACGTTCAGCAAAGCCGTTCACACCCTGCCCACCCTGCTGGACCAGCTGCGGACGGACCCGGATAACGCCATGCTGCGCTATCGCGCTGCCTTCGCCCGGGGGGATGGCGTGTGGTGGCCGATGGGCGACACCTGGAATGCCCGCCACGCGCTACCGACCCAGGACATTGCCGGCTGGCTGCAGGCCGCGCGCTGATTTTCTCTCACAGGACAGAATGACGATGAACAAGTTGCTTCCACTGATCGTATTGAGTTGTCTGCTGCCGCTGGCGGTCAACGCCAGAACCATCACCGCCACCGGCGATACCCTGGACAACGCGGAGAGCAAAATTCGCCAGCAGGCCGCCCGCGAGGGCGCAACCGCCTATCGGATCATTGAGGCGCGAATGGGCAACAAAGTGCATATTACGGCGACACTCGACAACTGAACCACCGCTACCCGGCTCAGGGAGGAGCCGCCGCCATCCCGCGCGCCAGGTCAGGCGCTCATTTTTTCCCGTCGGCGATCGCGGCCCGGCGGCGCACCGTACAGGCGAGCATATTCCCGGGTGAACTGGGACACGCTGATATAGCCCACCTCGCCGGCCGCCTGGGCAATGCTCATCCCTTCCGCCAGCATCAGGCGGCGGGCGTGGATCAGGCGCAACTGCTTCTGAAACTGCAGGGGCGACAAGGTGGTCATGGCGCGGAAATGACGGTGAAAGACAGAGACGCTCATCCCGGCGGCGTCGGCCAGCGCGTCGACGCTGACTGGCTGCATAAAATCCCGGCGCAGCATCGCCACCGCCCGGCGGATCCGCGCCGAATGGCTGTCTACAGCGCCCAGCGCCCGGATGGCTGGCCCGTGAACACTCTGCAACAGCCAGTAATGCAGCTCCCGCCGCAGCCCTTCGCCTAACACCGCCAGCGCCCCCGGTTGATCAAACAGCCTTGCCAGCCGATAAGCGGCGTCCGTCACGTCAGCATTCATCGGTTCGATACCGACGCGGGGCGCCTCATCCGGACCAGATGGGCCGGCGTCCTGCAGCTCGCGCAGGATAGCCAGGTCCAGCTCCAGCACCAGCGCGTAATAGGGAAAGCGCTGACTGGCCTCGGTGATCTGGCTGGTGGTGGGAACATCGGCGGCGATCACCATCGCCTCCCCCGGACCGTAGTCAAAGCTTGCCAGGCCGGTGGTCACGCTTTTGCGCCCCTGCAGCAGCATGGCCACCAGTGGCCTGGCGATGGCCGCCTGCAGATCGCCGGGGTGCAGGGCCCGCACCAGGGTGATGCCGGGAACCGGGGTGACCGCCACCCCGCTGCTATCGACATGAGCATCGGCATACCGGCGGCAGAGAGCGAAGAGTTCGTCGCGCATAAGATCCTTTCAGGCAAGTTTTAAAGCCTGAGTATGCGCTATTTCCCGCCAGAGGGGAGTGTATGGAGAGGAATGGGCAAAAAATAACAAGGATTGGGCAACCCGGTCTGGTAGGCCCCCCCTATTGTAAGGACTCCACATACCAGAGAGGATCGAACATGACTAAGATTGCACTTATCACCGGCGCCAACCGCGGCCTTGGCCGTCAGACCGCACTGGATATCGCCCGCCAGGGCGGGGACGTCATCGTCACCTACCGCGGCAATATTGAACAGGCGGAAGCGGTGGTGGCCGACATTCACGCTCTCGGCCGCAAGGCCATCGCCCTGCCGCTGGATATGGCGCAGACCACCCGCTTTCCGACTTTCGCCGACAGCCTGAGCGCTGCGCTGGCCAGCGTCTGGGGACGGGACACCTTCGATCATCTGATCAATAACGCGGGACACGGCGAATTTGCCCCGCTGGCCGAAACGCGCGAGGCCCAGTTCGACGGGCTGTTTAACGTCCATGTCAAGGGGGTGTTTTTCCTCGTTCAAACCCTGCTACCGCTGCTGGCTGACGGTGGACGGATCGTTAACTTCTCTTCCGGACTGACTCGCGTCTCATATCCTGGCTTCTCCGCCTACGCTGCGGCCAAAGCGGCCGTGGAGATGCTGAGCGTGTACATGGCCCGCGAGCTGGGCGGGCGCGGCATCACCGTCAATACCATCGCCCCCGGGGCTATCGCCACTGATTTTGGCGGCGGGCTGGTGCGGGACGACGCGAGTGTTAACGCGCAGTTTGCCGCGATGACGGCGCTGGGACGGGTGGGCGTTCCCGAGGATATTGGGCCGATGATCGCCAGCCTGCTGCGTGACGATAACCGCTGGGTAACCGCCCAGCGGATCGAAGTCTCGGGAGGACAGACTATCTGACCACTCAGGCCGGCAGGATACGCTCCAGCGCCACGCCTGCCAGCCGCACGGTCTCCAGAAGACGCGGGAGGCTATCCCCCTCCCGCGCTTTCGCCGACAGACCAAGCATCAGCGTATCCATATAGTCAGTCACCCGCAGCGCATCCTGCGGGTGATGGCGGGCGATATACTGATGGATTTTGGCCCTCGCCGCAGCATGCCATTCGCCTGCCGCCACCCGAGCGTCGGCATCCTGACAATGTCCCCCCTCCAGCACCAGGCAGCCGGCGGCGGCCGGATCGGCTACATAGCGGCGAGCCGCCTCCTGCAGCACGGCGATGAGCGACGCCGCCACCGGCTGGTCGTCCTGCAACAGCGTCTCTATGGGGATGGCCCCGGTCTGGCTGTAGCGCTGCAGGACGCGGGTATACAGGCCGAGCTTGCTGCCGAAAGCGGCATAAAAGCTTGGGGGGTTGATGCCGAAAGCCTGGGTCAGATCGGCCACGCTCACCGCGTCGTAGCCTCGCGCGTGAAAGAGGCGCTGAGCCGTTTCAATAGCCTGTTCCGCATTGAACTGACGGGGGCGCCCCGGGGTACGCCCTTGTTTTGTAGTGGTCACTATATTAATCCTTGACTGCCTGTTTTGCCGCAGCATATTGTAATCATCACTACAATATCATGAGGTGCGGGATATGACAGCGTTTCACAACAAATCAGTGCTGGTTTTAGGTGGAAGTCGGGGAATTGGCGCGGCGATCGTCAGGCGCTTTGTCGCCGACGGCGCGTCGGTCAGGTTCAGCTATTCCGGTTCGCCGGAGGCGGCCGAGCGGCTGGCGGCGGAGACCGGCAGCACGGCGGTGCAGGCGGACAGCGCCGATCGCGATGCGGTGATAAGCCTGGTCCGAGACAGCGGCCCGCTGGACGTGTTAGTGGTCAATGCCGGGATCGCCATTTTTGGCGATGCCCTGGAGCAGGACAGCGATGCCATCGATCGCCTGTTCCGCATCAATATTCATGCCCCCTACCATGCCTCCGTGGAAGCAGCGCGCCGGATGCCGGAAGGCGGGCGCATTATTGTCATCGGTTCGGTCAATGGCGATCGCATGCCGGTGCCGGGAATGGCGGCCTATGCGCTCAGCAAGTCAGCCCTGCAGGGGCTGGCGCGCGGTCTGGCACGGGATTTTGGCCCGCGCGGCATCACGGTCAACGTCGTCCAGCCCGGCCCAATTGATACCGATGCCAACCCGGAGAACGGCCCGATGAAAGAGCTGATGCACAGCTTTATGGCCATTAAGCGCCATGGCCGACCGGAAGAGGTGGCGGGCATGGTAGCCTGGCTGGCCGGTCCGGAGGCGTCGTTTGTCACAGGCGCCATGCACACCATCGACGGAGCGTTTGGCGCCTGATGATCCTCGGCGGCGGCGCGCGCTTTGCCACGCCGCTGTCCTGACGTCATGGCCACTGGATTCATCAGGCCAGGCTGTCGATCGCCATAAAAATACGATCTTCGGTGAGGATCAGTCTCGCCTCAGGGGACTGGTGCGCTTTGCGGATCCGTCCCCGGCGCCAGACTTAGATAACAAACCTCTCGCGCCACCGCGCCGCCGGGTGCCTCAAGGCTCAGAATTAAAACCCCTTTTCCATGCCATCCCACAGCTGCTGCGGCACGATATTGCCGCTGCGCTCGCCGTTTTTACTGCAGCGCGGTGTGCCCCTGAACAGGACGCTTTTCTGTGGTAACAGACATTAGCATTGGCGAAAAAGTTGCCGTTACCAAAAAAACATGAACCCGGTTACAAGATGCGCATGCCACCGTCTTCAGCATCCTGAGGAGGTCGCATTCTGCGGATCGCCAGGCTATATCTATGACACCTTTCTCCCACAACGAGTAAAAATAATGAGCAAGAAGATCCTGATGCTGGTCGGCGATTACGCCGAAGATTACGAAACGATGGTCCCTTTTCAGGCTCTGCAGATGATTGGCCACCAGGTCGATGCGGTCTGCCCGGATAAAGCCACCGGCGACTATGTGATGACGGCGATCCATGATTTTGACGGAGCCCAAACCTACAGCGAAAAGCCGGGGCACCGCTTCACCCTGAACGCCGATTTTGCCGCGGTGAAGGCCGAGGATTACGACGCGCTAGTGATCCCCGGCGGCCGGGCGCCGGAGTATCTGCGTCTGAACGAGCAAGTGATTAAACTGGTACAGGCGTTCGACGCCGCGCGTAAACCTATCGCCGCCGTCTGCCACGGGCCACAGCTGCTGGCCGCCGCCGGTATTCTGCAGGGGCGGATCTGCAGCGCCTATCCGGCCTGCGCCCCGGAGGTGCGTCTGAGCGGCGGGCATTATGCCGATATCGGTATCGATCAGGCGCATGTTGACGGCAATCTGGTCACTGCTCCCGCCTGGCCGGCCCACCCGCAGTGGCTGGCGAAATTCGCCGCCCTGCTGGCGGAGTAACGCATTTTCTCTGACCAGACAAATGGACTATCGCCGCGCTGGTGCTCTCTTGCTTACCGGCCGGCGGTTTTCGAGCTGCCGTTTCCGCTACAGTCAAACCTGACCAGCTCAGCGATACGCTGGCCGGGTTATCTCCTCGACTCAGATGCGCATTCCCCCGGAAACTTCAATGCGCTGAGCATTAACCCAGCGATGATCATCGGATAACAGCGAGGCGATCATCGGCCCGATATCTTCTGGCACCCCCGGTCGGCCAAGCGCCGTCATGTTCGCCACCG
This sequence comes from Klebsiella sp. PCX, assembly GCF_021869705.1. NCBI lineage: Bacteria > Pseudomonadati > Pseudomonadota > Gammaproteobacteria > Enterobacterales > Enterobacteriaceae > Klebsiella > Klebsiella sp. PCX. The sequence continues at coordinate 2,228,546 of NZ_CP091527.1, read as the reverse complement.
CCTGAGCGACCTGCGGGTTATCCCGCACCACCCCGCCGCTGAAATCCGTGGCGATGGCGCCCGGCGCTACGCAGTTTACCGTGATCCCGCGGCCGCCCAGCTCAAACGCCATATAACGGGTCAGGGTTTCCACCGCAGATTTCATGATCGCATAGGGCGCCCGGTTCGCCATCACGATACGGGTCAGTCCGGACGAGATATTCACAATTCGCCCGCCATCCGCCAGCAGCGGCAATAATTTTTGGCTGAGGAAAAAAACCCCCTTCACATGGATGCGATAAAGCGCATCGAACTCCGCTTCGGTAGCGTTCAGAAACCCCATGCCGCTGGCATTGCCGGCATTATTAACCAGGTAATGAAACCGATCGGCCCCCAGCTCCGTCAGCGCCTCCTGAAAGGCGCTGACAAACCCGTCAAAGGTGTCGGTTTCGCCGGCGCTGAAGGGCAGCGCGATCGCCCGCGAGCCCTGAGCTTTAACCCGCGCGACCACATCGTTCGCCTCGGCAAAATGCGCGTTGTAGGTCAATACCACGTTCACGCCGCGCTGAGCCAGCGCTTCAACGGTTGCGCGCCCCAGGCCGCGGCTGCCGCCTGTCACCAGGGCGATTTTTGCGCTATTGTTCATGTTTCCCCCCTTTTATCTCTGCTGAAAACATGAGCGATTATAGGCCTCTGAATGCCGACGATAAGACCGCATGGCGCGACAGGATTGTTTTGCCAGCTGGAACAATGCCATGGATAAACTGGATACCCTGACCCTGTTCGTGCGCATCGTCGAACGGGGTTCGTTCAGCGCCGCCGCCGCGGATCTGGGTTTTTCCCGGCCGGTGGCGACTGCAGCCATTAAGGCGCTGGAGGCTAGCCTTGGGGCGCGCCTGCTGCAGCGCACCACCCGGCACGTGCAGCCGACGGCGGAGGGCTCGCTGTATTATCAGCGCTGCGTGTCCATCCTGGCGGCCCTGGAGGAGGCCAACCGCAGCGCCGGGGGGAGCGTCTCCGGCACCATCCGGGTGGACGTGGCGGGCAATCTGGCGCGAACCCTGCTGCTGCCCGCGCTGCCGCAGTTTCTCGCCCGCTATCCGGCCATTACGTTACAGATAGGCGAAAGCGAGCGCGACGTCGATCTGGTCCGCGAAGGGGTGGATTGCGTCATTCGCGGCGGCCATCTTCCCGATAGCGAGATGATTTGCCGGCCGCTCGCCATGCTGCAGGAGATCACCTGCGCCAGCCCGGCCTACCTCGCCCGGTACGGCACCCCGCATACGATTGACGGGCTGGCGGGACACGTGGCGATCGGTTTTGTTTCAGCGCGCACGCAGCGTACCTTGCCGCTGACTTTTACCCTGGATGGTCGCCAGACCGAGGTCAGTTTGCCCTGTCGGCTGCTGACCTCCGATGCCGACGTCGGCGCCGAAGCGGCAAGGCTTGGCTTTGGCCTGTATCAGGCACCCTTATCCCGCCTTGAGGCCGATCTGGCATCCGGTGTATTAACGGAGGTGCTGGCTGATTTTCGCCCTGCGCCGCTGCCGCTCTCCCTGCTCTACCCCAGCAGCCGGCAGCTCTCTGCCCGGGTACAGGTATTTATCGACTGGGTGACGGCGCTGATGAAGGCGCTCCTGGCGCAGCAGGCATCCGGAAGGCTAAAATAATGTTTGCTATTATTTGCGGCTCGTGCGTTAATCGTTAAGTTGATTTACCAGACGAAAAGTTATTATCTAAGTACGTGTTCTCATCTCCAGGCGTTATCCCTGATACCACCTTCCTTTGAGCAGTCCCGTTAGTATTTTGCTTTTTCTGTAAACAGGCCCTGTCAGCCCCCTGTTGGCTCGTTAAACAAGCCCTCCGACTGACCCAATACCCGGCTTACTCCTAACAAAAATCAGCCGCGTTAATTTCCCTGAAAACGACCATTGTCTTTTCAACAGAACATTACCCATACAAGGTTTACATTATGATTGAACATATCCATTTTAGATGCCCATGCTGCCATGGCTCCCAGTACAGAACGTCCCAGTTTGACGTGACGGAAAAAAATCCCTTTGGTGCGAAATGCATTTTCTGCAAATCGGCCATGATGACGTTAGATACTCTTCGCCCTTATCACCTGGGCGCGCTGTCCACCGCTCAGGCCCAGCCATAAGACGGATGAAGCCGGTGAACGCGGGCGGGAAAATTCCCCCGGGGATTCACCTGGGGGCAAGCTCTGTTCCTTCACCTGACGCGATCGTCGGTGGAATGGCGAAGAACGGCATCCGGCAACGCTTTTATCAGGGTCGTCACATTCTCCCCGGCGCGGGTTTCCACATTAAAATAGTCCACCGTGCGCAGAATAAGCCGCAAACCTCTGCCGCTTTCCGCTAACGGATCGACATCGAAGCGCTCATCGCCACGCGCCAGCGCCAGGCGCTCGGCCGGAAAGACCTCTCCCGCATCAATAAAGCGCAGCGTCACCCGGTCTTCCGTTGCGATAAATTCGACACGAAAAACACGTTGCCGATCCTCATGCAACGCATAGCGAATGATATTGGTGGCCGTCTCACAGACGGCAAGATCGAGCGCGAAGCGCCACTCCTCCCCGACGGACAGCGGCGCCATTTGTTGAGCCAGCCACGCCGCCAGCGGTGATAGCGAGCTGAGTTGGGCAGGAAAATTCATGACGTTATTCACGGGCGCGTCACGGATTGAACTGCGCAAGGGCTGAAGTGCGATCCTCGCAAATACGAAAAATACGATCCATCCTGGTCAGGGTAAACATATTGCGGATGCCGGGGTTCAGCGCGCACAGTGTCATTTCTCCTTTACCGTTCATCATTTTCATCAGGGAAACCAGCGTTCCCAAACCGCTGCTGTCGATAAAATCGATTTTACTGAAATCAACAATCAGATCGGTGCTATCTTCGCCTATCTCCTGGGCGATTGCCGCCTTAAAGGCTACCGCGACGGAAGCATCCAGCCGACGCACCGCCGGCGTCAGGATCGTCACCGAGGCCTGCCGTTCAGTTTCAATTTTCATCACTGTCCCCTGTACGTTCAATAATCAAGAGTGAAACATCATCGGCCATCGCCTGGGTCTCCTGCGCGTCGCCACTGCGCCAGCGGATCAGGTGCCGGGCAAAACGCGGCAGCAGCGCGGGCAGCGGCTGCGTCACGCTGTCCTGCAGCCACGCTTGCAAGCGCGCCTCGCCAAACTGTTCACCGCTCCGGTTTTCACATTCGGTGATACCGTCGCTGAACAGGCACAGCCGCTCTCCCGGCGCCAGCGAAAAACTGACATCTGCCCACGAGAGATGGTCTATCAACCCCACCGGCGCCCCGCCGCTGCCGACCGGGCGGACGGTAGCGTCCGGGCTAACGATAAAAGGCGTGGGATGCCCGGCCTGACAGAGTTTGCCCGCACCGGTCTTCAGGTCGATGACGCCATAGATCAACGTGAAATAGCTGACGATCTCTGTTTCGTCACTGCAAAAACGACCATTGAGGATCGTCACCACCTCGGCAGGCGACGCCGGCTGGTTGTCTGCCGTAAAAAGAAAGCGCTCAACGGCCCTGCCATGCAAAAACTGGCGGGCGACGGCGAGCGACATCATCGCCGCCCCCACGCCGTGTCCGGAGACATCCACGCAGTAAAATCCGAGACGATCGCCCAGCGGGAAGACGTTAAAAATATCCCCCGACACCCAGGCCGAGGGCAGGAAAATCCAGTCGGAGAAAAATCCCTGATGGCGCAGCTGATGAGCCGGGAGAACCGACTGTTGAATGCGCGCCGCCAGCTCCAGATCCTGTTCAATCTGTCGCAGCGCTTCGCTCAGCCGCGCATTGCGCGCGGCGAGGTCAGCCTCGAGGGAGAGGATCCGCGCCCCGGCGTGCAGCCGCGCCCGCAGCTCGCTCTGCTCTACCGGTTTGCTGAGAAAATCATCGGCCCCGGCCTCAAACCCCTGCGTTAGATCGCCAGGATCTTCGCGGGCGGTGAGCAATATCAGATAAACGTAGTGACCAAACTGGCGACGGCGAATTTCCCGGCACAGCGTCAGGCCATTCATCTCCGGCATTTCCCAGTCGCTTATCACCAGGCTGACAGGCTGGTTTTCGAGGATCGCCAGCGCGTCGACGCCGTTTTCCGCCTCACTGACGATATAGCCCCACTGCGTCAACATCCGACTTAGCAGCCGACGATAAACCAGCGAATCTTCAACAATCAGGACGTGCTGTGCCGACATCGCGCCTCCTAAATCGGCAAGAACCAGATAAGGCTGATCGTGCCTTCACGAAACTTGCCGCTGCCGCTGTCATGCCCCGGGTAGCGGGTACCGGCATAGTTGGCATACTGCACAGAGAACGATCCCGGCGTATAGCCCGCGTAGCCAAAACTGTAACTATAATCGCCATTCCACGGCTGCTGCTGACTACTGTCCGGATACCAGAAGGCGGTGGCGCGCACAAAAAAATGTTGTTTAAAGGTATATCCACACCCCCCAAGCAGCACATTTTTGTTTTTGCGGATATCGTTACTCTCCAGATCGTAATAACGCGGCACCCAGCTGTAGCCTGCCTGGCAGATAATGGCGTCGCCTTTGTTAATCAACAGCGCATGCTCCATGGGCTTCGGCAGCGAAAACTTATACGCCAGGGTAATCGCCCCCTGCTCAAAATAGGTGTGACGCTTGCTGCCCGAGGTCCAGAAGTGGTTATCGCCATAGTTACTGTAAACCAGGCTGAAGGTGTTGGCATGCCAGTCGTCGTAGCCAAAACTATAGCGAAAATCGGCGGTATAGCGGCTGGTGTCAGTCACCGGTAAACGGGATGTCACGTTGGCGAACCAGAAGCTGTAGGGCGAGTATTGCAGGCTGAGGTTCAGCGTCTGATTATATTTTTTCTTCTGTTCTGCGCTGTCTGAGCTGTTGGGGACGGTCATCCACTGCTCTTTTAAACCCGAACTAAAGCTCAGCGCTCCCGAGAATACCTTGTCATTCCCGGAAAAAAGCCGTCCCCAGCGGCTGGTAAACACGCCGGCCTGCACCGGTTCACCATTTTTATCACGCAGCGGTTGTGCGTCGTTCTTCTCTGCGCCTTCCGCACCTGCGATGGCGCACCATAGCGCGCAGGCCAGCATATATTTCTCCCGCATTTGCCCTTCCTTAGTTAGGTATCCAGCGTGCGGCGACGCGGTATTTGGCCATCAGCCACAGAACGCCCAGCGCAGCGGCATGGATCAAGGTGTTCACTATCCACGCCTGGCGCCACAGATCGAAGGTGACCAGCTGGCTTACGGCGAGCACGATGTAAACATGCAAAATAAAGGTGTAGAGCGAACGCTGCCCGAGCGGGATCAGGAACCAGCCTGCCAGCCGGTTAAGGGGGCGCCAGCACCAGGTCAATAGCAGATAAATGGTGACCATCAGACTGATATCATTGAGGATCCGTACCGGACCGAGGCCGTTTTTCGCCGCCCAGGTATGGTAAAAGGCGTTAAAATCCGCCGGCGGGATTACGTGCATCAGCAGCGCGGGCGGCATAAAAGGATTGGTATGATTCTGGGCGACAAACGCAAGGATAAGCGCGATGAACACCAGCGCCGCCAAGGCGACTTTGCCGGGCGGCGTGCGGGCGAAAGAGATCAGTTCCGCTTTGTACCAGCCGCAGCACATGCCCAGCACAAAGATAAATTGCCAGGCCAGCAAGGGAAAGGCGAATTCAAATTCGCAGGGCGTGACCCGTATCGGCCAGCGTTGCCAGCAGCCGTATATCAGCAGCGAGGCGCCCAGTAAGGGGTAGACGTGACCCTTTTGCAGCATTCCCAGAAACAGCGGGCTGAGCAATAACAAAAAAATATAGAGTCCGAGGATCTGCGTCTGATGCGGGCCAATCTGCAGATAGAGGATAATGTTAAACCACGTCTCTTTTATTTGCGGGGTGAGCGGATAGAGCGACCAACTGGTCCCGGAAAAGCGGTCGGTAAAATGAGTGACTTCATAGACATTAATATAAGGCAAATATCTCAGCAAAAGAAAAGAGACAATAATAATAATATTAACCTGATATATTTTCCATGCGCGAAGATAAAGCCCCCAGCTCACCGTCAGTAATACTGCCTTTTGTAATCTGACACGATTTAGCATCCCTAACATGAAGCCGGACAGGATCACAAAGCCCTCGGCACCGGTGGTCAAACCAAATCGTTCCCAGCTGAAAATATTAAATATTGACATCACTTCGGTATGCGCCACCACCATCATCACAAGAGCAATACCGCGCATAAAGTCGATACGCAGGTCGCGATCCCCGGTCAGAGAGTAACGCCAGGGCATTGATTTATGAGTTTCTTTTTGCGAAATCGCTGAAGCAACCTGGCTCATTAGGGATCCTGCTGTCTACCCTGCAACATTTATTACAAATTATTTAGATAGTGTAGAATGGGCTATCTTGCAATGTTCGTTTTATAAATTCCGCCGGCGTGCATCACACTATGTTAAGTCATCCCGGTGACTATCAGTTCGCGCTGTTGAAATTTTTGCGCCACCATCTACACTCACTTTACTGTTATTTATAAGCCCCTGTGCGTTCTGCAGAACGCCCCCAATCGATAACAGACCTGTCATTCAAACCCAGCGCGGAATCAGGATATCCTTGCTATGGATTTTTATTTTTCCCGTTTTGAACATCGCCGACCGCCTGAACCGCTCAGCACCCCGCGCTGGGTGAGAATGATTTGGCAGGTATTAGCTGTGGCCGCCCTGGTGCTTGGCGCTAATTATATTTACTGGCGCTGGACCGCCTCCTTAAACACTGACGCACTGTGGTATGCGATCCCTCTGGTGCTGGCGGAAACCCTGGCGTGGATTGGCACAGTTCTGTTCACCATTAATTTATGGCAGGAAAAAGATCCTCCGCCAGGGGTCCCCCCGACGGAGATCAACGACTGTCTGCGCGCGGATGAAGCGGTGGAGTCGAGGCCGATTAAAGTCGATCTGTTTATCGCCACCTACTCCGAAGACGTGGAGCTGGTCAGGCTATCGATTCGTGACGCCATGCGGATGACCTATCCTGGTCCGCTCGATTATAAGGTGCATGTCCTTGACGACGGGCGTCGCCCGGAGATGAAGGCGGTCTGCGAGCAGGAGGGGGCGAACTATATCACCCGTCAGAGCAATATCGGCTATAAGGCCGGTAACCTGCGCAACGGGCTGGAACATACCGATGGCGACTTTCTGATCATCTGTGATGCCGATACCCGCGTTTTCCCGACCCTGCTGAGCCACACGCTCGGCTATTTTCGCGATCCGGACGTCGCCTGGGTGCAGACCCCACAATGGTTTTTCGATCTCCCGGAGGGGGAGGATCTGGCGCGCTGGCTGCGGCGTAAAGCAGGCGGCGCAGGCTATGGCGTGGGCTGGCTGGCGCAGAAAATCGTCGGTCCGGTGACCATTGGTCGCGATCCTTTTTTCAACGATCCGCGCATGTTTTACGACGTGATTTTACGGCGCCGCAACTGGGCTAACGCCGCGTTCTGCTGTGGCGCCGCCTCCGTTCACCGACGGGAAGCGGTGATGCAGGCGGCGCTGCGCAGCTACGTCTGGAGCGTTGACGCCGAAATCGCGCGTCATACGCGGGATATTCGCGACCCGGCAACGCGGGAAGCGTTGCAGGACGCCATGCGCCCCCACGTTGCCTTCGATACTGAACTGACGCCCTATAAGTTCCACGTCTCGGAAGATATTTATACCTCCATCCTGCTGCACGGCGACGCTGCCCGCCGCTGGCGCTCGGTAATGCACCCGCGGATCGAGTCGAAAATGCTCTCTCCGCAGGATATGCTGACGTGGATGATCCAGCGCTTTAAGTACGCCGCCGGATCGCTGGATATCCTGTTCCATGACAACATCTTCAACCGACGCCGCTTTAAACTCTCGCTGCCGCAAACGCTGATGTACGCGACCACCTTCTGGTCGTATCTGGCCTGCGTGTGGAACACCGTGTTCTTGATCTCGCCTGTTATCTATCTCTTCACCGGCATTCCGCCGGTGTCGGCGTGGTCTACCCCTTTCTATCTGCACTTTTTACCCTTTTTTATTGTCTCCGAACTGGCCTTTATGTTCGGCACCTGGGGCATTTCTGCCTGGGACGGCCGGGCCTCTTACCTCTCCTTTTTCTCGATGAATCTGCGGGCGCTGGACACCGTTTTGCGCGGGGAGCAGATCAAATTTCACGTTACGCCGAAAGAGCGACAGACGGGCCGTTTTCTCTATCTCGTCAAGCCGCAAATTGCCATCGTTTTGCTCACCCTGACGGGGCTGATATGGGGCGGTATTCAGGTGGCGCGCGGTCAGGTTGACGACCCCTCCGGGTACGTCATCAACATTTTCTGGGGCGCGGTGAATATTGCCGCCATGCTGCCACTGATCTTCGCCGCCATGTGGACGCCCCCCGAAGAGCAGGAGGCGAGCCGATGAGGATCCGCGACGCCCTGCTATCCGCGCGCAGCTATCTCACTATCCTCATTGGCTTCCTGCTGGGTTTTGCGATTGTCGTGTGGGTGGAAAAACAAATGCCCGCGCGCGTCGAGAGCAGCGGCGGGATGACGTTGAGCCAGGATTTTCCGCCGCTCCCTCCCCCGCGCGAGCTGACCTTTGACGAGGCGATCTGGGCGCGGGTGGCCTGGCAGTATTATGTCAACAATACCCAGCCAAACGGCCTGGCCAACGCGCACGATGGCGAACCCTGGCTCAGCCTGTGGAGCGTCGGCAGCTATCTTTTCGCCGTGGTCGCCGCAGAGCAGCTGCATATTGTGACCGCCGCCGAAGGTGATGAGCGCATTGCCGCCGCCCTGTTTACCCTCGGTCAACTGCCCCTCAACGCCCAGGGATTGCCCGCCGCTCAGTACCATGCCGACACGCTGCAGATCCTCGGCAACCCGGACTCCTCCGCCATCGGTATGGGACGCCTGCTCACCGCCCTGCAAACCCTGCTCTGGCGCTATCCTCAGCACGCCGCCGCGGTGCGGGATCTGTTTAATCAGTGGCGGGTCGGCGCGCTCATCAGCAACAGCCCCGCCAGCCAGGCCGCGGCGCCGCTGCACCACTGGGCGCTGGCGGCGGATGAACCGCGGGACAGCTTTGGCTACCGGCTGTACGCCAGCCATACGCTGCGGTTGATCGACAGCGCGGCGGGGCTGGCGGTGACCAACCCGCCGCAGGGGCAGCAGATGATCGATATCGACGGCATCATGGTGCCCGATGAGGGGCTGCGCACGCCCTGGGGTCGGCAGCCTTCGCTGATCAGCCTGCCGTACCTGCTCACCGGACTTGAGCTGGGCTTTGACGCGCAGAGTGCGGAGATCGCCTGGCGCATCATGCAAATCCAGCAGCGCCGTCATAGCCTGAGGGTCAGCAAGCCGCCGATCAGCACTGACTACGCCGAGCCCGCGCCGGATTATGCCAGCGCGCTGGCGGACCGGCAGCCGCAGAGCGCCTTCGCCCCACGCAGCGCCGCCCCGGAGCAAACGGCGATCACCTCCACCCGCACCGCCTTTGCCTGGTACGCCCTGTTCCGTAATAGCTGGAGCGAGGCGCTGCGCCAGCAGGTGCAGACGCTGCAGGTCCCGGGCAAGGGCTGGCAGCGAGGGTTAAATCTCAACCGCAGCGTCAACGACGTTATTGACGGCGATACCAACGCGATCGTGCTGGAAAGCCTGGCCTACATTTCCCGGGGGCAGATGCTGTGTCTGGCCTGCCTGAGCCCTGCCCCTCTACCCTCTTCCTCAGCAGGAGCAACGCCATGAAGCTGACCTATTTTTCCCGTTTTCCCCTGCTGGCCGGACTCATGGCGCTGTGGCTCTCGCTCTCCGGCGCGCAGGCCGCGACCGGTCTGCCGGCTGCGGAATACGCCCCGCGCAGCGGGGAGCTGACGCCGAGGGAGATGACTATCGCCAGAAACGCCTGGCAATACTTCGTCGCCAACTTTCAGCCCACCACCGGGCTGGTGAATGCGGTAAACAAATACCCCTCCACCACCATGTGGGACAGCGCCTCCTATCTGGCCGCGATGACCGCAGCCCGTGAGTTGGGGATTATTGATAAGGCGGAGTTTGACCGTCGGATGCTGAAGTTTCTCGCCACGTTGAATAAGCTCGATTTATTCCGTAACGAACTACCCAACAAAGCCTATAACACGATAAGCGGACAAAAGGTTAACTACCAGAACAAGCCGGGTGAAATCGGCTTTTCGGCGCTGGATATCGGCAGAATGCTGATCTGGCTGAAGGTGATCAAGGAGCGCTATCCGGAATACAGCAACAGCATCGATAATGTGGTGCTGGGGTGGGATTTTAGCCATGTGGTCGATCCCTGCGGCACGCTGTACGGGGCGTATCTGGAAAACGGCCAGCCCAAATACGTTCAGGAAGGCCGTCTGGGATACGAGGAGTACGGCGCGGCGGGCTTTCAGCTGTGGGGATTTAACACCTGTCAGGCCAGCCGGCCGCAGCCCTACGAGCTGGCGGAGATTTACTGCGTGCTGGTCCCCTATGATTCGCGCGACCCACGGCAAACCAGCCAGCATAACTATGTGGTCAGTGAATCCTACGTGCTGTATGGCATGGAGTTTGGCTTTAATAACCCTGGTGACCGGAACAACAGCCCGCGCGAGTACTCCCATCCCTGGATGAAAAACTTCGCTGACCGGGTCTACCAGGCCCAGGAGAATCGCTACGCCATCACCGGGATCCTCACCGCCCGCTCCGAGCATCAGCTCGATAAATCCCCGTACTTTGTCTATGACACCGTGTTCAGCGACGGGTTTAACTGGAACACCATAACCGACAAAGGCCAGTTCGTACCGAATAGCGCCGCCGTGTCGCTCAAAGCGGCGATGGGGATGTGGGTGCTGTGGAACTCGCCCTATACCGATCGTCTGCTGGACGCCATTGAAAACGCGAACGAAGCGGGAAAAGGCTATTACGAGGGGTTGTATGAGAACGGCGACGGGCCAATCAATGAGTTTACCGCCAACAACAACGGCATCATGCTGGAAGCACTGCTATTTAAAAAGGAGGGAAAACTGCTGCAGTTTTCCAGCGACAATCCGAAAAACCGCGATTTCGCCCCGTCGCTGTGGGACAAGAAGCTGGTGGATCTCTTTGAACCCAATAACGGCCCGCGCAATCGCCCGTTCCTGAGCAACACCCCCGCCGTCAAAACATGGTGCGAGCAGACCGGGACCACCCAGCGCACCAAACCCGCCTGCCAGGCCTGCCAGTGTGCCGCCTGCAAGGCTGACGAGCCCGTTAAACTTCCGCCGGTGACCGCGCAATGCTTAAAACCATAGCCCGCTGGCTGGCCATCGCCGTCGTCCTTTTTCTTATCGCCCTGGCGCTGTTTGGTCGCGAAGGCGCGGGGTGGCGCTGGCTGACCAAAGGCGGCTGGCACACCACTGCCCGTATCAGCAGCCTGACGCCGCAGGAGCGAACGTGGGCGCAGATCGCCTGGCGGTACGTCGAGAACAATACCCAGCCGCAAACCGGCCTGGTCAACGGCAGCGACAAACAGCCCCGCGCAACGCTATGGCAGATGGGCGACACCCTTATCGCCCTGCTCGCCGCCAGAGAGCTGGGGTTGGTAAAGGAAGCGGAATTCGACGCCCGCCTGACGCCCCTGCTCGGCACCCTCAATCGCCTGACGCTGACCGGCGGCGGTTCGCCGGGCAGGCTATACTCCACTCAGACCGCGACCCCTGTCGACTTCAGCGGCAAACCGGCGGCCAGCGGCTGGTCAGCAAAAGATATGGCCCGACTGATGCTCGCCCTGCGGCTCACCGCCGAACGCGCACCGCAGTATGGTGAATACATTGATAAAATTGTCCTGCGCTGGAACTTCTGTCCGGTTATCGATAAAGACGGGGAGCTGTGGTCCGCCTCACTGCAGAACGGTCAGCGGACGATCCGCGAGGAGCTCCGGCTGGGAGACAGTGAATACGCCGCCAGCGCGTTTCGCCTGTGGGGATTTCCGGCCGGCAAGGCCCTCTCCCCCCCGACGCGCCATGTGATTATTTATCAGCGCCGCCTCGCCGTTGACGACCGCGACCCGCGAACCACCTGGCAACCCGTGGTGCTCTCTACACTGCCCGCCATGCTGCCTGGACTGGAGTTCGGCTGGCAGCCGCCCGGCGTGCCGGAGATGGCGCAAAAAGCCATGCGCGAGCGGGCGGAAGGGATATGGCTCAGCCAGAAAACGCGCTGGACGCAGGATAAGGTGCTTACCGCCCGGGCCGATTTTTCGCTTACCCAGGCGCCCTGGCACGTGGAAGACACCGTCTGGGGGAATGGCTACGCCTGGAATACGCTCGGGGACGACGGGAAGTACTACCCCCGGCTGGCGCAGGTGACCACCAAAGCGGTCTTTGTCCTGTGGACGCTGTGGGAAACCGAGTATACCGATGCGCTGATGGCGGTCACTACCCATCTTAACGACCCGCAGCGCGGCTGGTTTGAAGGACGGGTCGAGGCCACCGGCGACGTCAACGCCACCCTCACCCTCTCCACCAACGCCATGGTGCTGGAGGCGCTGTTTTACAAACACAACGCCGGGCCGTTGTTCAAAAACGGCCTCGCGGATGACAACAGCTACTTTGCCCACCGCGCGACGGACGAATTTAACCCGCCCCGCCGCTGCCTGCCGGGCGAACGGGTCATGAGGAGCGCACCATGAAGTTTTATCGCGATCTCTTTGAAGCCAGCCTGAATCGCGTCGTACCAGAGCACGACAAACAGCGCTTCTTCCAGGCCTTCTACAGCACCTTTATCCATATGTCACCGGAAACCGAGCAGCACTTCTCCCAACGCTCCGGTGAGGAAGGCCAGCAGATGATCTTTAAGAGCTTTTTCGCCATGCTGGCGGTCAACGGCGACCTCTTTGTACCCGATTTTCTGGAACGGCTGGCGCGAGCGCAGAGCGAGGAAGGCCTGCGTCTACCGCCGCGGTTTTTTGCCCTCTGGCGGGAAGCGATGCTCAAAACCGTCCGCGCCTGCGATCCGCTGTGCGATGAGGAGATCCTCACCGCATGGGCAATGGCCATCGCCCCTGGGCTCGAGTATCTGCGCCGCCAGGCGGAGCTCCACTATCAAACTGTTGGCCAGTAATCATGCATGCCGCTAACCGTAACGACCTTAACCTCCTGCCCTCGGCGGTGATGATCTACGATGAGCGCGAACGACTGCAGGCCTGGAATGATAAGGTGGCGCTGTTTTATCCAACGATCGCGCCCTGGCTCGCCGTCGGCGCCTCTCTTGAGAGCCTGGCGGAGAAGTTTATCGATGCCGGATATAACATCGACCCAGGCCGGCAACAGACGCTGCGCGAGGCGATTATCCGCAACTGCCGCCAGACGAACCACTGCGAGGTCCGCCAGTCGGGCAACCGCCGGATTTACGTTCAGCATCAGCGGCTGGCGGATGGCGGGATTGTCAGCCTGCATACCGACATCACCGAGCTTGACGAGGCCCGGCGTTCGCGTCATCAACTGCATGATGACTTTTTATTCACCGCGGAGTCGATCCAGATCGGCATCTGGGACTGGCAGGTCTCCGGCGACAGCCTGCAGGTGAATGACACCCTGCTGGCGATGGTCGGCCAGTCGCGGGCGCAGTGGCGCTTTCCGCTGCGCTTTATGCTCAACCTGGTCCACGAGGACGATCGCGCCACTCTGCAGCAGGCGATGATCGCCTCGCAAAACGAGCACATGCCGGTTTTTGAATGTGAGCTTCGCGTCCAGCACCCGACGCAGGGCTGGCGCTGGATGCTGCTCTCGGGGCAGATCGTCACCCTCAACATGCAGCAGCAGGCAGAGCGGGTGATCGGCACCTTGCAGGATATTACCCGGCGCAAAGCCGCAGAGCTGCTGGCCATTGAGGCGGCGAAGGAGGCCCGTGAGGCGAACGAAGCGAAAAGCGCTTTCCTCGCCAATATGAGCCACGAAATCCGCACCCCGATGAACGGCATTCTCGGCATGACGCAGCTCTGCCTCGACACGCCGCTGACCGCGGAGCAGCGGGAGTACCTTTCGCTGGTGATGAGCTCAGCCCAGTCGCTGCTGCACATTATCAATGACATTCTTGATTTTTCACGCATTGAGTCGGGCAAGATGCAGGTGGACGTAGAGCCGCTGGAGATCCGCCCTTTTGTTCAGTCGCTGATCCGCCCGCATATGCCTGCCGCCAGCGAAAAGGGCATTGAGCTGCTGGTGGATATCTCCCCTGCGGTGCCTGAGGTGCTGATCGTCGATGGCCCCCGGCTGCGGCAAATCCTGACCAACCTGCTGGGTAATGCCCTGAAGTTCACTCATCAGGGGGAGGTCCTGCTGGCGATAGCGCCGGCCGAGGACGAAAACCGCTGGTGCTTTCGCATTCGCGATACCGGCATCGGCATTGCCCCGGAGAAGCAAAAGGCGATCTTCGAGGCCTTCAGCCAGGCCGATAGCTCTACCACCCGTCGCTACGGCGGCACCGGACTGGGGTTAACCATTTCGGCCCGCCTGGTCAGCCTGATGGGCGGTGAGCTGACGGTGGAGAGCCAGCCTGGGGCAGGCAGCGAATTTGCCTTCACCCTGCCGCTGGAAGGCCTGAACGCCGCGGCCTCCGGTAGCGCCCCGCTGAGCCGCTTCAATCACCAGCGGGTGCTGGTGGTTGACGACAACAGCACCAACCTGCGCCTGCTTGACGCCATGCTTCGCCAGATGGGACTGATGCCAACCTGCGTGAACAACGCTGGCGAGGCGCTACGCCGGGCCGCCGAAGGCCCGCCATGGCCGCTGATCCTGCTGGACGCGCAGATGCCGGATATGGACGGCGTATCCCTGGCGCTGGAGCTCTCCGCTTTGCCTGAAGCCAGGCAAAGCCAGATTATTATGCTCAGCTCCATGAGCCGTCATTTTGACGCCAATATGCTTAAGCGCATCGGCATTGCCCACTATCTGCATAAACCGGTGGCACAGCGCGAACTGCATCAGGTTATCGCCGGCATTCTGGTGCCCACGCCGGTGGTGACGACAACGCCTGCCCCCGTTGCGCAACCGGTCAGGGACCAGACCGGGCTAAATATCCTGCTCGCCGAGGACAACCTGGTAAACCAGAAGGTCGCCAGACGGCTGCTGGAGCAGTTGGGTCACCGCTGCGAGGTAGTGAACAACGGTCGGGAAGCGCTGGAGCGCTGGCGCGCAGCCTGCTGGGATCTTCTGCTGATCGATCTGCAAATGCCGGAGATGGACGGTGAAACCGCCATCCGCCTGCTGCGGGAAGAGACCCAGGCGCTGGGCAGGCAACATCAGCCCGCGATTGCCATGACCGCCCACGCTATGCAGGGCGATAGAGAACGCTGTCTGGCGATGGGTTTTGACGGCTATATCGCCAAGCCGGTGAGCCAGGAGGCGCTACGGGAAGCCATCGCCCGCGTCGGCGCGGCGGAAGATAGCGCGCCGGAGGAAGAGGAAGGCCTGCCGGACGAAGCCCGCCTGCTGAAACAGTGCGCCGACGATCCTGAGCTTGTCGAGGAGTTGCTGGGACTCTTCGCTGCAGGACTTAATGCTGCGGCCGCCGCCCTCAACCACGCCATTGACGCCAATGACCGGGAGACATGGCGCCGCGCCGCCCACAAGCTGCGCGGCGAGGCGGCCACCCTAGGTTTTCAACGCCTTGCCAGTGTGCTCCAGCGGCTGGAGAGCCAGGCGGCCTCGCCAGACCAAAGCGTGCCGGGCGACCTGCGCGACGCGCTGACCGAGGCGATCGCGGGCTGCCACCTGTGGCTGCGCCGCAGAACGCAGGAGGTTCCCCGTGATCGCTAGACGTCTTCTGCTGCTGGTCATTTGCCTGCCGCTGGCGCACGCCGGTTCTGCGCCGGTGACCTGGTCACTGGCCGGACAATGGCGGGTGCATGACGCCAACGACAGCGCCTTCGCCGGCGCGCAGGCTTCGGACGGCGACTGGCGCACGCTGCGGGTACCGGCAAACTGGTACAGCGCCGGATACGATCATCAGGGCGCCCTGTGGTATCGCCATCAATTTACCCTGCATGGCCTGACGCCGGACGCCATGGCTACGCTGGTGTTTGACGGCGTCGATTACTTTGCCGAGGTAGCGCTCAACGGCAAGACGCTGACCCGGCACGAAGGCTATTTTCAGCGCTTCCCGGTGGACATCACCGGGGCCGTTCGCCGCCATAATCAGCTCGCCGTGCGGGTCGACAGCCCCTATGAAGACCCGCAAAAAATCTGGCCGCTGCACAAGACGCTGATGAAAGGGATCCTCAATCAGCACGATACCCGTCCGGGCGGCGCCTGGTCGGTTCAGGGGCAGGATGCCAACTCCGGGGGGATCTGGGCGCCGGTGAAGCTCCATCTGAGCCGCGGCGTCACTATCGACGAGGTGATCCTGCGCCCGGACTGGCGACAGGGGCTGGAGAAGCCCATGCTGCGTGCCGAAATCCGCTATCGGGCCGTGACGCCCGGCCCCGTCACGCTGCGCCTGACGGCCACCCCGGACAATTTTTCTGGCCCGCCTTTTCAGCAGGCCTTTGCGGTCACCCTGGAGAATACCGCAGGCATTCTGCGCGTCTCGCTGCCCATGCCCTCGGCAAAGCTCTGGTGGCCGGTGGGCACAGGTAAACCGAACCTGTACCGCGTGCGCGCCACCCTCGTGGATAAGCGGGGGATCATGGATACCGCCGTCACCCGCACCGGATTACGTAAGGTGGAAGCGCTGGCGGATAATCAGGGCTGGCGCATCAATGACAGACGGCTGTTCATCAAGGGCAGCAACTATATTGGCTCGCCGTGGCTGAGCACCATGACGCGGAAAAAGTATCTCCGGGATTTCAGACTGGTCACGGCGATGAACGCCAACGCCATCCGCGTTCATGGCCACGTGGCGGGCCGCGCGCTGTATGAGGTGGCCGATGAGATGGGACTCATAATTTGGCAGGATGTCCCGCTGCAGTGGGGTTATGATGACAGCGCCGCCTTCGCCGATAACGCCGTGCGCCAGACCCGGGCGATGATGGACCAGTTCGGCAATTCGCCGGCGATTATTGTCTGGGGCGGTCACAACGAGCCGCCGTGGAACTCGCCGTGGATGGAGAAACGCTTCCCCGACTGGCGTAAAACCTTAAACCAGACCCTGACGCAGCGGGTGGGCGATGCGCTGGCGGAAGACACCTCCCGCATCGTGCATCGCTTTTCCGCTGTCGAAGAGCACTACTGGGCAGGGTGGTATTTCGGCACCCTGCGCGACCTGCTCGCCCCGGCGAAAACCGGGATTATTACCGAGTTTGGCGCCCAGGCGCTGCCCCGCCTCTCCACCCTGAAGACCATTATCCCGGCCCGTCTGCTGTGGCCGAAAACCACCGCCGCCGACGATCCCGGCTGGGTGCGATGGAAGTACCATAATTTTCAGCCTTTCCAGACCTTTAAATTCGCCGGGATTCCGCGAGGCAACAATATTCAGGAGATGATTGAAAACACCCAGGCGTATCAGGCCAGGCTGGTGGCCCTGGCGGCGGAGAGCTATCGTCGCCAGCGTTATCAGCCGGTGACCGCCTTGTTCCAGTTTATGTTTGTCGAGACATGGCCCTCCATCAACTGGGGGGTGGTGGATTATCTGCGCCAGCCAAAGGCGGGTTACTATGCCCTGCAGCGCGCCTATCAGCCGATCCTGCCGTCCATCGAGCCGGTGACCGCCAGCTGGCGTCAGGGTAGCCCGGCGACGGTGCGCCTGTGGGCGATTAACGATACCTGGACAGCCTGCGAGGATTGTCGCCTGACCTGGCAGGTCAGGCAAAATGGTCGGATACTGACTCAGGGGGAAACCACGCGGACCCTGCCGCCCGACGCCGGCCAGATGGTCAGGGAGCTGACCGTCACCCCCGCCGGCCAGCAGCCCGTGACGATCGTCTACCGCATCGACAACCGTCGCGGCAAACGCGTGGGGGCTAACCAGCATAGCGAACCCGTCGCCGCGGCCCAGGCAGCGAAATGAAGGAGGCTTCCCGCTGAGCCGCGATCAGTCGTGGATTTTCACCCCCAGACAACCGCGAACGAATTGAGGGTTAAAGTGTTTTACCGCTTCGCCGACATAGCCTAAATCCAGAGCGCTGATTTGCGCCATTTCGCGCGCGGTGAGCGAGAAATCCCAGATGGCAAAGTTCTCTTCAATACGCTCCTGGCGGGTGGATTTTGGAATTACCGTGACGCCACGCTGCACGTTCCAGCGCAGGATAACCTGCGCAATGGTTTTATGATGGGCATCGGCAATCTCCTGCAGCGTTGCCTCTTCATACGGGTTATGTCTGCCGCCGCCTAACGGCGCCCAGGCTTCCGGCTGAACGTGATAGTGCTTCATGGTTTCCAGCGCCGCGGGCTGGGCGAAATAAGGATGCAGTTCGACCTGGTTCACCATCGGCTTAATTCTGACGGTTTCGCAGAAGTTCGCTAACACATGGGCGTAGAAATTGGACACGCCAATCGCTTTCAGGATACCGGCCTCATAAGCCTCCTCCAGCGCGCGCCAGGCGCTGAAATAATCGCCCATCGCCTGATGCAACAGATAAAGATCGAAGTATTCCAGCCCGGATTTTTTTAAGGACGCGGCGATACCGGCTTTCGCCATCCCGGCGTTGGCCATGTCCTGAACCCACAGTTTGGAGGTGATAAATAGCGCCTCGCGGGTACACAGACCTTCGGCGATGGCTTCGCGAACGGCCTCCCCCACCGCATCTTCATTATCGTAGACGGCAGCGGTATCGATAAGGCGATAGCCGGTACGAATAGCGTTCAGCACCGCCCGCTTACACTCTGCTTTATCGGTCACCTTAAAAACGCCAAAACCCAGCATCGGCATTTTACGGTTGTTACTTAATACACAATATTCCACGGTGCAGTCTCAGTTTGTTAAAAATTTCATGATAGACCAGAAACATCGCCGCGATTACCCCGTCATTTGTGATTTGACTTATGCATCCAGCTCATTAATCGCAGTGCGCTGATATCTCCTGTGTTTGACAGAAAGCAGGAAGCTCCCCCCTGCCGCGCCCAAAAGTAACAGACCGCTCAGAGCAAAAGTGCTGCGCCATCCCAGACTATCAAACACCAGGCCTCCTGCCGTTGACCCGAGGGCAATCGATAGTTGGATCACGGCGACCATCAGACCACCGCCCGCCTCCGCATCCTCGGGCAGCGTCCGCGCAATCCATGTCCACCAGCCGGTGGGCGCTGCCGTCGCCAGCAGGCCCCACAGGCTTAACAGTACGGCGACTGAACCTGTGTGGTGCCCGGCCAGCAGAAGCGTTCCGGCAATCGCGGCCATTAACAAAGGGATAGCCACCAGTGTCGGATAAAACCGGGCGTTCAGAACGGTCGTAATAAGCAGCGTGCCGACAAAACCGGCGGCGCCAATCGCCAGTAATATCAGGGAGAGGCCAGAAGGCTTGACTCGAGTCACTATCTCCAGAAACGGTCGCACATAGGTAAATAAGGTAAACTGCCCAATAAAGAACAGCCCGCAGGCCAACAATCCAAGGGATACCGTCGAGCGACGGAACAGACGCAGCACGGTTCCCTGCCGCTCTGGTGCGCGCTGACTTTTCATCGATGGCAGGCTAACGCATTGCCAGATGAAGGCTACCATCGCCAGCGGGACGAGACATAAAAAGGCGCCGCGCCAGCCGACGGTGGCCCCCAGGTAGCTGCCCAGCGGGGCCGCGACGACCGTGGCCAATGCGTTACCACCGTTAAAAATGGCCAGCGCGCGGGGAACCTGGCGTTGCGGCACCAGCCGAATGGCCGTTGCTGCCGACAATGACCAGAATCCGCCAATGACGATCCCGATGAGCGCCCTGCCCAGCATATAAACCGGAAAACTGGACGCCTGGGCAATCATCAATCCTGAGGCCGCCATCAGCGCCGTGAGCCCCAGCAGCAGCCATTTACGGTCCAGCGACCCGGTAAGACGGGAAATCGTCAGGCTGGTCAGTACCGCCAGCGCGCCAGAAAGCGCGATCCCCTGGCCTGCTAATCCCTCGGTAATGTGTAAATCACCCGCGATGGGTGTCAACAGACTGACCGGCATAAACTCTGAGGCAATGAGCACAAATACGCAGAGCGTCATCGCCAGGACGCCGCTCCAGTATGCGCGGGTGTTATGTAATCCAGACATTATTTATCTCCGACAAAACAAAGCCGCCAGCAGGCGGCTTTGGGGATGTCTCCGGCACAGGAGAGCGATTACAGGTTGGTTTCGAAAAACTGCGCGAACGTAGCAAAGGGAATTTTGCCCGCGGCGTTGTCATAGAGGTCGACATGGTTTGCCCCAGGGACAATCACCAGCGCTTTCTCTTTGCTGCCGATCGCCTTGAAAGCATCTTCGGCAAAATAGCGTGAATGGGCTTGTTCGCCGGTCACAATAAGCGTCGGAATAGTCACTTCGCTGGCGTAACTCAGCAGCGGCATATTCATAAACGACAGCGGCATCGTCGCATTCCATGCCCCGGTTGAATTAACCGAACGCGCATGGAAACCTCGCGGCATACGGTAATAATCGAAGAACTCTTTCAGCACCGGGTTGGGGTTGGCGGGCAAGGTTTCCGGCAAAATACGAGCGGCAGCGCTGACGTTGCCTTTATCATCAACATATATGTCATGCCCACCTGGGGCGAAAGTGCCGTTTGCCGCATCCTTCCAGCGCTGCGCGTTCAAGTACTGCAGTACCGCTCGGCGGTCGGCTGTCGTGTAGCGGTCTTTGCCATCGCCTACCCCATGACCCATCGCGCGGCTCATGTCATACATGACGCTGGTCGCCACCGCTTTGACGCGTGTATCCATCGCCGCGTCGTTTAGGGCCATACCACCCCAGCCGCAAATGCCGAGCAAACCGATACGGTTGCGATCCACCTCTTTTTGCAGGCCCAGAAAGTCCACCGCGGCACTGAAATCCTCGGTATTGATATCCGGTGAGGCCACGTTGCGTGGGTAGCCACCGCTTTCGCCCGTATAGGATGGGTCAAACGCCAGGGTGACAAACCCCTGTTCGGCCAGCGTCTGGGCATACAGGCCGCTGGACTGCTCTTTTACCGCGCCGAAGGGACCGCTCACAGCAATAGCTGCCAGTTTGCGTTCACCGCGATCCTTCGGCAGGTAGAGATCTCCAACTAAGGTAATCCCGTAGCGGTTCTGAAAGGTCACCTTACGGTGATCCACTTTTGCGCTCTCCGGGAATGTTTTATCCCATTGTTCAATCAATGAAACAGGTGCGTTCGGGTTAGTTGTATCAGCATAACTCATCGTTGTGGCTCCACTTAATAAGGCGCAAAGCAGCATGGCGGGTATCGTGGCTGTCATTTTTTTGCTGAAAACCGTCATTAAATCCCCCTAAATAAACGTGTGAAAACCAGTCTCCAGAGGACAACGCTGCTGGGCTTTGTTGTCATGCGCTTATTGTAGCTAGCAATAAAAATGCTTATTAGAGGCTAAAAAATGCTAAGATTAATACCATTTAGTTCTAAATAGCGCGATTGTTACGAGGCGGAAGATGGCGAAACGGGAAAACTATAATGACCTCTACCTGTTTATGCAGGTGGTGCGGGAAGGCAGTTTTACCGCCGCAGCGCAACGACTGGGTCTGGCGCAGTCCGGGATCAGCCGTGCGGTTCGCGAACTCGAAGAGCGGCTGGGCGTTCAGCTTCTGGTGCGCACCACCCGCCGGTTGTCGCTCACTCAGGCGGGTGAGCAGCTCTATCACAATGTCGAATCCGGTTTCGACGCCTTAGATATGGGACTCGCCACGCTGGCCCATTATCGGCAAACACCGTCCGGTACGGTTCGCATCAATGCCAGCCAGCACGCTATTGATAAAGTTCTGCTGCCTAAGCTGGCGATATTTAAACAACGCTATCCCGATATCCGCCTGGAACTGATCACCGAAAGCCGGTTCGTCGATATTATTGCGGAGCGTTTCGATGCGGGCGTGCGTCTGGGCCCGGAAGTGGGGAGTGGCATGATTGCGGTACGTATTTCGCCCGATATGGAGATGGCGGTTGTCGGAACCCCGGAGCATTTTCGTCGCTACGGCTTTCCGCAAACCCCTGCCGATTTAACCGGTCATCCCTGCATCGCCTATCAGTTCGGCGACGGCAGCCTGTACGCCTGGGAACTTAACGTGGAAGGCAAAAAAATTACCCACCCGCCTCAGGGACAGTGGGCTTTCGCCGACAGCTATATGGAGGCCAAAGCGGCGCGGCTGGGGCTGGGACTGGCTTATGTCCCGGAGGAGCTGGTCACAGATGATCTGCAACGCGGTACGCTTATCCGGGTGCTCCAGCGCTATAGCCAGCGTCTGGAAGGTTCATTTCTCTATTACCCGCACCGAAATGTGTCGCCCGCGCTGAGAGCGGTCATTGATACATTGCGAATGTAGTAGAGGTCGCCTTCAGGCTTACAGAAAACTGGTATTTTCACTTAAGTCGATCTTCGGTGCGACCAGTTACTGAATATATAATATGAAAAGGACAGCCTTTTTATATATTTCGAACATAAAATGTTATTTAGTTATGGTTCATCATTATAGGAATGACGATATTAATTTTTAAGATCTGGCAAAGCTTAAAGCACCAAATTCTCAATTGGCTGATTTACTTATTAATAAATAACTGGCGCCGCAATCCGCGCCAGCTCTGGGTTCAGCAATGGCTACCTGCCCTGAGCAGGAGGCCAGTACGCATCAGTGTTTAACGATATACATGGTACGGCTGTAGGCCACATCTTCCGGGTTGGTGATCGGGTAGCCTTTCAGCCACGGCTTAATCAGCCGACCGTTGGTGTACTGGTAGATCGGCGCAATTGGCGCTTTGGCCATAATGATCTTCTCCGCCGCGTTGTAATCGTCGTTACGCGCTTTGGCCGAATTCTCCACCGCCGCCTGGGCGAGGATTTTGTCGTACGCCGGATCGTTAAAACGGGAAATATTTCCGCTGTGGGTGGAAGTCAGTAGCGACAGGAAAGTGGACGGCTCGTTGTAATCCCCTACCCAGGAGGCGCGGATCACATCGAAATTGCCGGTGTTGCGGCTGTCGATATAGGTTTTCCACTCCTGATTCTGCAGTTTCACATCCACGCCGAGGTTCTTCTTCCACATCGACGCCACCGCGATGGCAATCTTCTGATGGTTCTCAGAGGTATTATACAGCAGCGTCAGCTTCAGCGGGCGATTCGGGCCATAGCCGGCGGCGGCCAACAGGGCTTTCGCCTGGGCGTTAAGCTCGGCCTGACTCATACTCTCAAACTGCGAGGGCTGCGGCGTGAAGCCCGCCGTTACGTCCGGTGTGAAACGCCAGGCCGGTTTTTCGCCGGTCCCTAGCACTTTCTCCGCCATCACCCGGCGATCGATGGTCATACTCAGCGCCAGTCGCACCCGCTCGTCCGCTGTCGGCCCTTTTTGGGTATTAAAGGCGTAATAGTAGGTGCCCAGCTGCGGCGGGGTATACACCTGTCCAGGAATATCCTTCACCAGCTTCTGGTACATATTTTTCGGGAAAGATTCGGTGATATCGATATCGCCGGCCAGATAGCGCTTGG
This sequence comes from Klebsiella sp. PCX, assembly GCF_021869705.1. Classification (NCBI taxonomy): domain Bacteria; kingdom Pseudomonadati; phylum Pseudomonadota; class Gammaproteobacteria; order Enterobacterales; family Enterobacteriaceae; genus Klebsiella; species Klebsiella sp. PCX. The sequence continues at coordinate 2,204,945 of NZ_CP091527.1, read as the reverse complement.
TGGCGGCGGACTCCTGGTTGATCGGCACAAAGGTGACCTGCTGGATCACCGTTTTGGCGTTATCCCAGTAGTGGTTGTTCGGCACCAGCACCAGCTTTTCATTCACGACGCGATCTTTGAGAACATAGGCGCCGTTGCCCACCAGGCTGCCGGGCCGCGTCCAGTTCGCGCCGCTGTCGACATTGGCTTTTTGCACCGGATAGAAGGCAAAGCTGGCGGTCAGGTTGCTGAACCATGGCAGCGGCTTATCCAGCTGCACCCGCAGGGTGTGGGCGTCGACGGCGGTGACCCCCAGGGTCTCCGGCGCGGCTTTGCCGTCGATGATGTTCTGCGCGTTGGCGATCCCCGCCAGCGCCGCGAACCAGGCGAACGGCGAAGTGGTTTTCGGATCCACCAGACGCTGCCAGCTATAGACGAAATCCTCGGCGGTGACCGGCGTACCGTCGGACCAGCGGGCGTTATCGCGCAGGGTAAAGGTCCAGACGCGGTTATCATTGCTCTGCCAGCGGGTCGCCACCCCCGGCACCAGGTTGCCTTTCGCATCCTGATTGACTAAACCTTCAAACAGATCGCGGATCACCTGGATTTCCGGCAGGCCCACCGCTTTGGCGGGATCTAACGAGGCGGGTTCATCTTTGATATGGCGCACCAACTGCTGTTTTTCCGCCAGTACCGTGCCCGGCGGTACGTCCGCCGCCCAGGCCAGAGAAGATACGCTGGCTAACCACAGCGCGCCGCATGTCAAAGCGACAGGATACTTCATAAGATCCCCTTTAAAATGAGAAAAAACACCGCCAACAGAGCGATAATTATTTGTTTCATCACCTGAAATTGCAAACAACATATGATAGAAAATTGATGTGCCGTCGGATTTCACGCCTCCGGGAATGGGTTTGATTCCAACACGCTTTTCGCCAACACTGAATAATAACGACACACAGGAAGCCCTATGTCTATTTCACGTCCTCGCCCGCAGCGCGGCGACTTTCCGCCGGGAACCCGGCAGTACGGCAGCTCGGAACTGGGCGCGCCGCTGCTGTGGTTTCCTGCGCCGATGGCCGACAGCCGCAGCGGCCTGATTATTGCCGGCACCCACGGCGATGAGAATTCGTCGATTGTGACCCTCTCCTGCGCCCTGCGCACCCTGAAGCCGGAGCTGCGCCGCCACCACGTGGTCCTGACGGTCAATCCTGACGGCTGTCAGCTCGGGCTACGCGCTAACGCCCGCGGCGTGGACCTCAACCGTAACTTTCCGGCCGCTAACTGGAGACAAGGGGAAACGGTGTACCGCTGGAACAGCGCGGCGGCGGAACGAGACGTGGTGCTGTTGACCGGCGAGCAGCCTGGTTCGGAGCGGGAGACCCAGGCCCTGTGTCAGTTGATCCATCAGATCCATCCGGCGTGGGTGGTCTCCTTTCACGATCCGCTGGCCTGCATCGAAGACCCGGGACACAGCCCGCTGGGACACTGGCTGGCGGACGCCTTCTCACTGCCGCTGGTGGGCAGCGTGGGCTACGACACCCCAGGTTCCTTTGGCAGCTGGTGCGCCGATATCGGGCTCCCCTGCATCACCGCCGAGTTTCCGCCGGTCTCCGCCGACGAGGCAACGGAGCGTTACCTGCCGGCGATGACCGACCTGCTGCGCTGGCAGGCTTAAACTTAAAGATGAAGCACGCCGGTGCTGAACCGCAGCGCCGGCTCAACGTCCACCGCCAGCCATGTCGGGCCGTCGAGGTCGGCGAAGCGCGCCAGCGGCGCCAGGGGGAGCGCGGCGGCGATCCCGCGCGAGGTGCAGAGCATACAGCCCAGCATCCGTTCAAAGCCCTGCCGTTCCGCCTCCCCGGCCAGGGCCAGCGCTTCGGTCAGGCCGCCGGTTTTGTCCAGTTTGATATTGATCATCTCATAGCGCCCGCGCAGCCTCGGCAGGCTCTCCCGGGTATGGCAGCTCTCGTCGGCGCAAATCGGTAACGGATGAACGAAGTTTTCCAGCGCCGCATCGGCGTCGGCGGGGAGCGGCTGCTCAAGCATCGCCACGCCGAGGTCCGCCAGCAGCTGGCAGCGCGCCGCCAGCCCCTCGCTGTGCCAGGATTCATTGGCATCGACAATCAACGTGGCCTGCGGCGCCGCCTGGCGAATAGCGATTAACCGCTCGCTGATAAGCCGGTCGTCGAGCTTCACCTTCAACAGTTGAGCACCCTTCTGCCACAGCGCCGCGGCGCTGGCCGCCATCTGATCCGCCGTGCCAATGACCACCGTCTGGGCGGTGATCACCCGCTCGGGCAACGTCACTCCCAGCAGCTGGGGCAAGGTTTTGCCTTCGCGCCGCGCCTGCAGATCCCACAGGGCGCAGTCAATGGCATTGCGCGCGGCGCCTGCGGGCAGCAGCCGCTGCAGCTGTTCGCGGGTAAGTCCCGCCTCCAGCTGCTCGCCGATAGCCATCACCTGGGCCATGACCGACGCGATGCTTTCGCCATAGCGTGGATAAGGCGTGCATTCGCCCACGCCTTTCACACCGTCCTCTTCCAGTTCCACCACCACCACTTTTGCTTCGCTGCGGCTGCCGCGGGCGATCACAAAGGGGGTGTGGAGCGGCCAGGCTTCCTCATACACTCGCACATTACGCATTCCCTTGTCCTCTCTGGTCAATGTTAAATAGGGTTTGCCGTGTAGCTGGCGGATGTCATACACTACTCGCGACGTTAACTATATGTAAACAGGAAGATAACCATGTCACAAACCGTGCATTTCCAGGGCAACCCCGTTTCTGTTCAGGGCACCATTCCGCAGGCAGGCGCTAAAGCGCAGCCGTTTACGCTGGTCGCCAAAGATCTCTCTGACGTCGCGCTGAGCCAGTACGCCGGCAAACGTAAAGTACTGAATATTTTCCCGAGCATTGATACCGGCGTGTGCGCCGCATCAGTGCGTAAATTCAACCAGCTGGCCGCTGAACTGGACAACACCGTGGTGCTGTGCATTTCCGCTGACCTGCCGTTCGCCCAGTCTCGCTTCTGCGGCGCCGAAGGCCTGAGCAACGTGGTGACCCTTTCCACGCTGCGCGGCGCATCGTTCCTCGCTGACTACGGCGTCGCTATCTCTGCCGGTCCGCTGGCTGGCCTGGCCGCTCGCGCCGTGGTCGTTATCGATGAAAACGATCAGGTCGTCTACAGCCAGCTGGTGAACGAAATCACCGAAGAGCCAGACTACGACGCCGCGCTGGCCGCCCTGAAAGCCTGATAACAGACTGCCCTGGCGCATCGCGCCTGCGGACATTCGCTTTGCTCAGCCCCCGCTCTGCGGGGGCTTTTTATTGCCGCGGCGCATAGCGGGAAATCGTCCGCGCCATCGCCGGACCGGTCAGCAAAATGGTAAACAGCCGCAGCGTCTGCAGCGCCATGATGAACGACATATCCGCCCGGGTACCAGCGGCGATAATCGCCACGGTGTCCAGCCCGCCGGGGCTGGTGGCCAGATAGGCGGTCATAAAGTCCATCGGCAAAATATGAGTCAGGGCAAGGGCCATCAGGGCGCACATCAGGATCAGCCCGAGGATGGAGGCGATAATCTGCGGCAGCGTCTTCAGGGCCAGTAGAAAAACCGCTTTGTTAAACTGCAGGCCCACCGTCCAGCCCAGCACCGCGTAGGCCATCGCCAGCAACCACTCCGGCAGCTCCAGCATCACCCAGCCGCCGCCCTGGACCAGCGCGCCGAACAGCATCGGCAGCAGCATGGCTCCGGAAGGGATACGCAGCCGGACGCCCAGCCAACAGGCCGCCGCCGTCAGCAACAGCGTGATAGGAAAATTGAGGGTCAACGGCGCAAACCAGACGATGGCCTGGCTCATTGCCTGCGCCTCGTTGCCCAGGGCATAGCGCACCACCAGCGCCGCCGCGCCGACGACAAACAGCACCCGTAGATACTGCATCAGCGCCACCAGCCGCACATCTGCCCCGTACTCCTGGGCCATCACTACCATTGCCGACGCCCCGCCGGGAGAGCTTCCCCAGGCGCCGGTGGCGCCCGGCAGCGCGCTATAGCGAACCAACAGCCAGCCGGTGAGGCCGCTGATCGCCAGGGTGGTCAACAGGATCGCCAGCACCAGCGCCCAGTTAGCGAACAGTACGCCAAAAACAGAGGGATTAATCGCCCTGGCGATCATGCAGCCAACAATGGCCTGCGCCGCCAGATAACAGGGGCGAGGGATGCTCAGCTTCACCCCGCGCAGGCTCAAAATGAGACCGGCGATCAGCGGCCCCAGCAGCAGCGCTGCCGGCAAATGAAGGCGTAACAGCAGCGAGGAAAAGAGAACGGAGAGCAGCAGCAATATCAGCCACTGCCCGATCGCGCGACGCGACGCCAAGATGCACCACCCCGGAAAAAGAATTAAAAAACCAGTATATACAGGTTTGGCCCGCTTTGCAGGCCGAATGCCGGCGACATAGGTCGCCGGCCTGGCGGGATTATTCGTCGCCCTTTTTCTGACTCAGGCCATATTCACGCAGCTTATTAGCGATGGCGGTATGCGACACCCCCAGCCGCTTCGCCAGCTTACGGGTGCTGGGGTAGCTGCGATAGAGCTGGGTTAGCACCGAGCGCTCAAAACGGCGGGTAATGTCGTCCAGCGACCCTTCCATGGCCTCCTCGCCCACCGGCAGCGAGGCGACGTCGTGGTCCGGCAGCAGAATGTCCTGCGGACGCAGTTCGAATCCTTCCAGCTGGGTTAGCGCACGATAGACAGCATTCTTCAGCTGACGAACGTTGCCGGGCCAGCTGTATCGGGTAAGCACCGTACTCAGGTCGGCGGAGAGCTTCGGCCGCGGGATCCCCTGCTCATCAGCAAAGCGGGCAACAAACAGCTCCGTCAGCGGCATAATGTCCTGCGGGCAGTCGCGCAGCGGCGGCAGATACAGGGTCAGGACGTTGAGGCGATAGTAGAGATCTTCGCGGAACAGCCCTTTCTGCACCAGCTCGACCAGGTTTTTCTGCGTCGCGCAGATCACCCGCACATCGACGTGTACTTCATGATCCTCGCCGACGCGGCGGAAGGTGCCGTCGTTGAGAAAGCGCAGCAGCTTGGTCTGCATTCGCGGCGACATCTCGCCAATTTCATCCAGCAGCACCGAACCGCCATTGGCCTGCTCGAAGAAGCCTTTTTTGCCCTGCAGGGCGTCGCCGAACAGTTCGCTCTCGACCGCGTCCTCGGGAATGGAGCCACAGTTAAGCGCCAGATAGGGTTTGCCCGCCCGCGGGCTGGCCAGATGGCAGGCATGCGCCAGCAGATCTTTGCCGGTGCCCGTATCGCCGACAATCAACAGCGGCGCGCTGAGCATCGCCAGCTTGCGCGCTTGCTCCACCACGTGGCGCATTTTCGGCCCCACCGCGAGGATCTGACTGAAGGCGCTGGTGTCCTGGCTGGTCATGGTCTGCAGCTGCCGTCCCATGCGCACGGTTGAGCGCAGCATCGCCACGGCGCCGGTCAGCACTCGCTCGTTATGCTCCCCTTCCAGATAGACCGGGGTCACTTCCAGCAGGTAGTTCTGCCCGTTCACCACCACATGCTCCGCATGCGTCTCCTGCGGGCTACTTTCCAGCCAGCGCTGGACGTTGAAATCGGCGATCAGCTGGGCCACCGGATGGTTGCGCAGCTTCGCCTGGCTTTGGCCAAACAGCAGGCAGCTGGCGGGGTTGGCCAGTTCGACCCTGCCTTTGGTATCCAGCGACAGCACCGGCTCCGGCATCGCCACCAGCAGCGCGCTGAGCGCAAGATGTTCACGCTCAGATGGCATCCACGGCACGGTGCGCACGTCTGTCACGCCGGCGATACGGCGGATCTCCGCCATCAGGCTGCTGAAGGTGGCAAACTCCAGTTCGGCAAAATTGAGGTAGATACGGCCAATAGGGTCAATATCGATACCACGCAGATCAATGCCGCGCAGCACCAGCAAATCGAGCAATTCACGAGTCAGACCGAGGCGGTCTTCACAAAAGACTTCAAGACGCATGGGAGTGTTCACCCTAAAAGTGCCAATGACCGGAGAATAATAGGCCAGGAATGGACTTTCGGGAAGCTAACTGTCAACAATTATTGACAGCATGGCGGAAAAATGGGCGTTGCGCCGTAAAGTCAGGCGGTCAGTGGTGAAATTGACGCCAGGGCGAGCCGGGATTCTACATAACCTCGCAGGCCGGGCAAGGCGAAACCGCCGCCCGGCGATGTCTCTGAGCGGAGGTTACTTCTCCGGACTGGTTTTGCTTTTCTGCAGGGTCTCTTTCAGCTGGCCAATCAGCTCGCGACGAAAATCGCCGAGCCGCGGTTTATCATCGGCGAGCCACGGCAGTGGGCGGCACAGCTCCATCGCCTTGATCCCGAGGCGGGCGGTGAGCAGGCCGGCGCCGATGCCCTGCGCGGCGCGCGCCGACAACCGGGCCGCCAGATCCTGCGACATCCAGTCCATGCCCACCTCGCGCACCAGTTCGCTGGCGCCGGCGAAAGCGATATTCAGCAGCACCAGGCGAAACAGGCGCAGGCGGCTGTAATACCCGAGCTCAATGCCGTACAGGGTGGCAATCCGGTTGATCAACCGCAGATTGCGCCAGGCGATAAACGCCATATCCACCAGCGCCAGCGGGCTGACGGCGATCATCAGCGTCGACTCCGCCGCCGAACGGCTGATTTCCCGCCGCGCCTGAGCATCAAGCACCGGCTGCACCAGTTGGGCATAGAGGCTGACCACTTCCCGGTCGCTTTGCGTTTCGTGGATGGCGGCATACCAGCGCTGCAGCGCCGGATGCGACTGATCCAGCCCGGCCTGCTGCGCCAGCTTCTCACAAAAGGCTTTCCCTTTACCGACCGCGTGACTGTGCAGCATATCGCGGGCTTCATCGCGTTCGTGGGCGCGTTGGCGCAGTCGCCACAGGCGGCGCCACTCGGTGGCCACCGATCCGACGCCGGCGCCGACGATCAGCGCCCCGGCGACGCAGCCGCCCAGCGCAATCCAGTCCTGGGTCTGCCAGGCGTTGGCGGTCCAATGCACCCCTTGCGCCACGACGCTGACGCCGAAGATCGCCAGGCCAGCGCTGACCATCCGCCGCCACAGACTGCGTTTCGGCCGCAGCACTGACTCCACCACCGCCTCTGCCGCCCCCTCTTCCTCTTCGCCGGTCACCAGACGCGCCGGCGCGAAGTTATCGGCTTCCAGTCGGTCGAAGGCGCGAGCGCTTTTCAGCGGCGGCGTTTTTTCCGCCTGCAGCGGGCCATCAAAATCAATCCGCGGTTTTAACGGTTCGCTCATCGCAGTTTATCTCCAATCAAAAATTCCAGCGCCGCGTCGAGGCGAATGTGCGGCAAGGGCCGATCGACATCCATGACCTGCGGACGAAAGTTTTCAAACTGAAAGCCCTGCTGCTGCCAGAAGGCCTGGCCCGGCAGGCGCGCCGGCACCTCGCCGGGATAGATGGTCAACGGCTGGCCGTCGCTCAGCCGATTGCCGCGCAGGGCGGGAATTTTCTCGCCGTTCAGCTCAATCAGCCCACTCTGGGTCGCCTGAATGGACGCCAGCCCCAGGCAATCCATACTGATCCCCTCGAAGGCGGCATTCTGCCATGCATCCTGGATCAACTGCTGCAGGAGCGACACCATATTGCTGTGCTGATCCACCGTGACGTGGTCGGCTTTGGTGGCGGCGAACAGCAGCTTGTCGATGACCGGCGAAAACAGCCGGCGAAATAAGGTGCGCTGCCCGTAATGGAAACTTTGCATCAGCTGGGTCAGCGCCAGGCGCATATCGTTAAACGCCTGCGGCCCGCTGTTGAGCGGCTGCAGGCAGTCCACCAGCACAATCTGCCGGTCGAAGCGCAGGAAGTGCTCTTTGTAGAACCCCTTCACTACCTTTTCGCAGTAGTACTTATAGCGTTCGCGCAGCATGCCGGCGTTGCTGTGTTTATCAGCTTGCGCCAGCTTGGCTTCGCCGACGGCGTCGACGTCTGGCCATGGGAAGAACTGTAGCGCCGGCGCGCCGGCCATTTCGCCGGGCAGGACAAAGCGCCCGGGCTGGATAAAGTGCAGCCCTTCACGCTTACAGGCGTGCAGATAGTCCGTCCAGGCGGCGGCGATGTCGGCCAGACGGGCCTCGTCGGCAGGAGCCAGCGGATCCAGCCCGGCGCAGAGCTGCCGCCAGCGGGCCGACCACTCTGCACGCTGTCCCTGCAGGAGTCCGGTCATCTGCCGCGACCAGCTCAGATAATCCTGCGCCAGCATCGGCAAATCGAGCAGCCACTCCCCCGGATAGTCGACAATCTCCAGATACAGCGTGGAGGTGTCTTTAAAGTGGCGCAGCAGGGAGTCATTGGAACGGTAGCGCAGCGCGAGACGGATCTCGCTCACGCCGCGCGTCGGGGTTGGCCACATGGGCGGCTGGCCGTACAGCTGGGCCAGCCCTTCATCGTAAGTGAATCGCGGAATGCCGAAGTCCCGCTGCGGCACGCGCTTGACCCCAAGCAGTCGCTCTTCGCGCGCGGCGCTCAGCAGCGGCAGGCGGGCGCCGGTGTGAATATTTAACAGTTGGTTGACCAGCGCGGTGATAAACGCCGTTTTGCCGCTGCGGCTCAGGCCGGTCACCGCCAGGCGTAAATGCCGGTCAACCCCGCGGTTGACCAGCGCATTCAGTTCAGTTTTCAGTCGCTTCATCGCCAGTCCGTTATGCCCTGAAGGTGTGTCTCGTCATCATAAGCTATCCGCCGGGAATAAGCAGGACAACGTTAATCCTTTTGCGCCTTCCCCACGGCGGCGTTATTTCATCCCGCGCGTGACGCGGTTGGCCAGCCGGCTGAGCAGCGGCGCCACCGCCAGCAGCATTTTCAGCGGCCGCCGCGCGACCGATTTGACCGCCCAGCCGGCAACGCCCGCCGGGCCATAACGCAGCGCGGTCAGCAGCGCCAGCTTACCGACGATTTTCAGACCGGGCTTCACCTGCTGCCCGGCGCGTTGCCATTTGCTATTCATGCGTTGCCTCACTCGTTAACAACAGGGTTTACAGCTGACGAAAGCGGCTGCGCAGCGTAAAGGTGTCGGAGGTGACGTACCGTTCCATCTCACGCAGACGCTGTTCGCCGGAGGCCAGTTCGGCATCCACGGCGGCCAACAGATCGCCATTGCTCGGCGCTTTATGGCCGTACAGCTCACTGTCCGGCATCGGGTCCAGGGCGAAGGTCAGAATGATGTAGGCCACCAGGACGAAGAAAAAGAGGCCAAAAATCATCGCCAGCACGGTAATCAGGCGCACCAGCTTCACCGGGACGTCAAGATGCTGAGCAATGCCCGCGCAGACGCCCTTCACCATTCCGCGCTGCGGAATACGCCACAGTTTTTTATTCAGATCCAGTCCAGCCATTATTTGTCTCTCCAGTTCGGATGTTCGGCATCCAGGATCGCTTCCAGCGCCTGAATGCGCTCGCGCATCCGCTTCGCGTCATCGGTCAACTGCAGCAGCCGTTGCTGCTCATTTTGCGTCAGACTGCCGTTGGCGCCGCGATTGTTGTAGTGCAGCCATAGCCAGACCGGCAGAACAAACAGCACAAACAGCGTCAGCGGAATGGCGAGAAAAAGCATGCTCATGTGTACTCCTTACAGGGGGTGAGCCGCGGCGCAACGCCGCGCCGCGCAATCATACTTACTGGTTGGACTGATTCATTTTGGCTTTCAACGCCGCCAACTGCTCGCTGATTTCATCGTCCGCTTTCAGTTCGGCAAACTGCTGATCCAGCGTCTGCTGCTTGCCAAAGCGGTGGCTCTCCGCTTCCGCTTCCATCTGATCGATGCGACGCTCAAAGGATTCAAAGCGCGCCATCGCCTCATCCAGTTTACCGCTGTCCAGCTGGCGACGCACATCGCGCGACGAACTCGCCGCCTGATGACGCAGCGCCAGCGCCTGCTGACGAGCGCGGGTTTCGCTGAGTTTGTTCTCCAGCTCGCCAATCTCTTTCTTCATCCGCGCCAGCGTTTCATCCACCAGCTGCACTTCGTGGTCCAGCTGAGCAATAAGGTCGGTCAGCTTCTGTTTTTCGATCAGCGCCGCCCGGGCCAGATCCTCTTTCTCTTTGCGCAGGGCCAGCTCGGCCTTTTCCTGCCATTCCGCCTGCTGGGCGACCGCCTGCTCAATACGACGGGTCAGCTGTTTCTTTTCGGCCAACGCGCGGGCCGACGTGGAACGTACCTCAACCAGCGTGTCTTCCATCTCCTGGATCATCAGACGCACCAGCTTTTGCGGGTCCTCCGCTTTCTCCAGCAGGGAGTTGATGTTGGCGTTCACGATGTCGGCAAAACGAGAAAAAATACCCATAATTTCAGTCCTCATAGTTCTGGTTGCAGGCATTCACCTGTGGGTTAGCTAATACAAATGGCGTGCCAACTTTTTATCTTATTGATTTTAAACAGAGTGGTTGCGAATTGCGCAGGGCATTGCTACAGTCACCTGGTTAATCCCACTATTTAATGGCGAAATTCATCATGGCGCAGTACAAGGATAATCTGCTGGGCGAGGCCAACAGCTTTCTCGAGGTGCTGGAACAGGTTTCCCGACTGGCTCCGCTGGATAAGCCGGTGCTGGTCATCGGCGAGCGCGGTACCGGGAAAGAGCTTATCGCCAACCGTCTGCACTACCTCTCCGCCCGCTGGCAGGGGCCGTTTATCTCGCTGAACTGCGCGGCGCTGAACGACAATCTGCTCGATTCGGAACTATTCGGCCACGAAGCCGGGGCCTTCACCGGCGCCAGCAAGCGCCATCCCGGGCGCTTCGAGCGCGCCGACGGCGGGACGCTGTTTCTCGATGAGCTGGCGACAGCCCCAATGCTGGTGCAGGAGAAGCTGTTAAGAGTGATTGAATATGGCGAGCTGGAGCGCGTGGGCGGCAGCCAGCCGCTGCAGGTTAACGTCCGGCTGGTGTGCGCCACCAACGCTGACCTGCCGCGCATGGTGGAGGAAGGCCACTTTCGCGCCGACCTGCTCGACCGTCTGGCCTTCGACGTGGTGCAGCTCCCGCCGCTGCGCGAACGGCAGAGCGATATCATGCTGCTCGCCAACCAGTTTGCCATTCAGATGTGCCGTGAGCTCGGCCTGCCGCTGTTTCCCGGATTCAGCGAACGTGCCACCGCCACGCTGCTCGGCTACCGCTGGCCGGGGAATATTCGTGAACTGAAGAACGTCGTCGAGCGCTCGGTCTATCGCCACGGAGACAGCGAGCACGAGCTGGACGCCATTATCCTCAACCCTTTCCGTCAGACCGCCGCCTCCGAGCCGGAGACCGTGTCCGGGGACGAGCTGCCCGCCCTGCCGCTGGATCTGCGCGATTTTCAGCTACAGCAGGAAAAACGCCTGCTGCAGCGGAGTCTGCAGCAGGCGAAGTATCATCAGAAGCAGGCGGCGGAGCTGCTGGGGTTAACCTATCACCAGCTCCGCGCGCTGCTGAAAAAGCATCAGCTGTGAGAAGTGCGCGGCAGCAGCAGCGCGCTCACCGCCATCGCCCCCAGGCATAAGGCGGCGTTGAACCACAGGGCATACTGGGCGGCATGGGCCATGCCCAGCGGCAAAAACAGCGCGAAAAGTGACGCCGTCACGGCAATGCCCATCGCCCCGCCCAGCGAGCTGCCCATCTTGTAGATCCCCGAGGCGACGCCAATTTTGTTCTCCGGCGCGTTGGCCACCGCCGTATCCGTTGACGGCGTGGCGTAGCAGCCCAGGCCGAGGCCGAACAGCACGTTGCTGGCGAATACCACGCCGATATACAGCGCCTTATCGAGGAAGGTGCAGGATATCAGGCCGATGGCGATGGCGGTCAGCACCGGGCCGGCCATCATCGGCAGCCGGGCGCCATAGCGCTGCAGCAGCTTCTCGCCGACCCGAATCATCGCCAGGACGGTGACCAGATAGCCGAGGGTCATCATTCCGCTCTCCAGCGGCGTCAGGTGGTGCCCTTGCTGTAGCCAGATGCTGGCGATCATCATGGTGCCAATCGCCCCGTTGAGCAGAAAGTTCGACAGCACCGCCGCACCGTAGGCCCGGTTGCGAAACAGCGCAAAATCGATCAGCGCCGCCTCGCCTTTGCGCAGCCCGCTGCGAATAAACACCGCGCCAGCGATCAGCGCCCCCGCCAGCATGCTCAACGACAGCGGACTGGCCCAACCCCAGCCGTGGCCTTTGCTGATAAACAGGTTCACCAGCACCAGCCCGACGATCAGGCTCAGCAGGCCACCAACGTCCAGCTTATGCTGGCTGGCGCTGGCGCTGCGGCTCTCCGGCGTGCCGCGCAGCAAAAACAGCGCCAGCAGAGCGACGGCAATGGAGAAGACGAAGATCCAGCGCCAGCCCAGGCCGGTGGCGATAGCTCCGCCAACGAAAGAGCACAGGCCGCTGCCGCCCCACGAGCCGATGACCCAGAAGCTGACCGCCCGCTGACGCGCGCGTCCCTGGTACCAGGTTTTAATCAGCGCCAGCGTCGCCGGCATAATGCACGCCGCCGACAGTCCCTGCAGCACCCGGCCGGCGAGGAACAGCCCCGGCCCCTGGGCCAGTACCAGCATGGCGCTGCCGATGATGCTCAGCCCCAGTCCGAGGGTGGTCATCCGCATGCGGCCAAACTTGTCCGCCAGACCGCCGCTGGCCACCACGAAACAGCCGCTGAACAGCGCGCTGAGGCTGACAGCCAGGGTTAGGGTCTCAAGGGAAATATCAAGACTGCTTTTCATCGCCGGCACGACGTTAATCACCGACTGGGCAAACAGCCAGAAGGTTAAAACGCTCAGCACAATCCCTACCAGCAGACGATCGCTGCCGACAAAGGGGGTGTCGCTTACGGTGACAGTGCTCATTGCATGGCCCTCCCGTTTCCGGTGATTAACGCAGATAGTGTTCCGTCAGGCCGCACCACAGCGCCGCGCCGGTCAGCAACAGCGCGTCGTTGAAGTCATAGCCCGGGTTATGCACCATGCAGCGATCCGGCTCGTCGCCAGCGCCGATAGTGAAATAACTGCCGTGGGGGTGCTGCTCCAGCATGAAAGCGAAATCTTCACTGCCCATAAACGGCTTCACCTCGCCCACCTGCTCTGCGCCAAACAGCGCTGTCGCCACCTCCCGCACCATAGCGTTTGCCGCCGGATCGTTACGCAATACCGGGCTGCCGTTGACGTGGGTCAGCGTGGCCGTGGCGTTGAAGCTCTCCGCCTGGGCCACGGCAATGTCATGGATCCGCTGCAGCACGGTTTCACGTACCTGCTCATTGAGGGTGCGCACCGTGAGCTTCATCAGCACGTGATCGTTAATGATATTGGGCGCATGTCCGGCCTGGATGCTGCCGACGGTCACCACCGCCGGCTCAAACGGGGTGATATTGCGCGAGACGATGGACTGCAGCGCGAGGGTAATATGGCAGGCCACCAGCGTGGCATCCACCGTATGCTCCGGCACCGCGCCGTGGCCGCCAACGCCCTTCACTTCAATATGCAGCGTATCGGAGGAGGCCATCATCGCCCCGTCGCGCAGGCCGATTTTACCCAGCGGCTGACCCGGCATATTGTGCAGGCCGAAGATGGCGTCGCAGGGAAACTGGTCAAACAGACCGTCCTCGACCATTACCCGCCCACCGTACAGTAACTCTTCCGCAGGCTGGAAAATCAGCTGCAGCGTCCCGTTAAACTGGCGTGTGCGCGCCAGATATTCAGCCGCGTAGAGCAGCGTAGTGGTGTGCCCGTCATGGCCGCAGCCGTGAAAGCGCCCTTCGACCTGGCTTGCCCACGGCTTCCCGCTCCGCTCCTGCATCGGCAGCGCATCCATATCGGCCCGCAGGCCGAGGCGTTTTTTTCCGTGGCCGACGCGCAGCGTGCCCACCACTCCGGTGCCCGCCAGGCCGCGGTGAACCTCGTATCCCCACTCGCCAAGCAGTCGGGCGACCTCGCTGCTGGTCTGATGCTCTTCAAAGCCGATCTCCGGCTGCTGGTGGAACCGGCGACGTAAGGCAATAAATTGCGCCTCGTTGACCTGCAAGGCTTCAAGCAACGGATGTGTCATTTTTTTTATTCCTGTGTTGTGTTTGCACGACACTTTCGAGTTTATGCGGGTGAAACAGCTTTCAGGCGCGGTTTTTTGTTTTATATTGACGAGAAATCAATGAGTGTTTTTCATACATATCGGTTATGACAAAAAACAACCGGTTGCTTTTTGTCGACAGAGGAGAGCCATGTGGAGCAGCATTCAGGCGACTTTAGCGTCACCGTGCGCGATGTGCGTCAGCTGAGCCACCCGGAAAGCGATCTGCTGACGCTGCTGTGGGTGCTGGAAGGGAGCGTAAATCTAACGGAGGCGGAAGGTGCGCCGCAGCAGCTTGCCGTCGACGAGCTGGCGATCGTTAACCGCAACCGTCGCTGGAGCCTGCGCAGCGCCGGGGGCAACGCGGTGATGATCCTGACCCTCGCCGCCAGCTGGCTGGCCCGCCTCGACACCACTTTTTTTGCCGTCGACTACCAGATATCGCCGCGCACCCGGGATGCCGATGACGGCCTGCGCCGCCTGATGCGCCAGCTGCTGGTGAGCGGTCTGGTCAATCATCCCGGCCATTACCGGCTGGAGGCCAACCGCTGGTTGAGCGAGATAGCGCTGCTGCTGGCCACGCGCTTCAGCCAGCCCATCGTCTCCACGCCGCGGCGCGATTCAGAAAAATGGAGCCGGAGGATAGCCAGCGTGGTGGCGCGGATCGACGCCAACTATCAGCGCCGTCTCTCTTTACAGGAGGTGGCGGCCGCAGAGTTTGTCTCCGAGGCCTGGCTGTCACGCCTGTTTCACAAGGAGGTTGGGGTCAGTTTTGTTCAGTACCTCACCGCGCTGCGCCTGCGCCACGCCGCCGACCAGCTGTTAACCACCCGCAAACCCGTTCAGCAAATTGCCCGCGAACAGGGGTTCGCCAGCACGCGAATGATGAGCGATCTGTTTAAGCGCCACCATGGCGTGACGCCGCGCCAGTATCGCGAGCAGTCCCCCCGGGAGCCTGGCCGACCACGCCCGCCGCAGGGAGATCGCTGGCAGCCGGTGGCCGTGGACCGGCTCTACGCCCGCCTTAATGAGCCCGAACCACCCGACAGGGAGAGCCAGGCGCTGCTGATCAATCCGCCGCAAACCCGGGAGATCAACCTGCACCAGCGACCGGCACGCGCCGCAGTGCTGCGCCATACCCGGATGGTGGTGACCGTGCGCGAGCTGGACGATCTGCTGCGGGAGGACGTGCGCCGCGAGCTGGAGCAGTTGCACCGCGTCCTGCCTGTGTATGCCATCGATATCAACGACGCCTTTCTCAGCAGCCGCCTGTTCGGCACCGGCTGGGACGATCCGCAGATGGCTGGCTACGCCTGCTGGTACAACCTGCAGCAGATCTTCAGCTGGCTGGCGGTGATGGGCTGGCAGGTGATCCTGCATACCGGGGTCACCACTCGCAGCGACCTGCTGCAGCGCTTCCTGCAACTCGCTGCCAACCATTTTCCGCCGGCGACGCTCAGCAGCTGGCGCTTTGTCTGGCACTGGTCGCCGCAGGCGAGCGAAGCGGCCCGCCAGGCCGCCTGGCGGCAGCAGCGCGAGGTTCTTCACCGTCTTCTGCCGCAGCCGCAGCTGGGGATCTGGCACCGCTTTGCCGCCAGCGCGCCGGGGGACGATTCCCTGTTCCACTCGCCGCTGCTGGCGGAAGCCGATTTTCTCGCCAGCCAGGCGGATGCCAACGAACAGCTCGATCTGGCCCAGGCGGACAGCAGCAGTCTGGCCTCCAGCGAGCACTATCCGGCGCATAAGCTGCGGCAGATCCACAGCGCCCTGCGTCAACGGCAGCTCAACCTGCCGCTATGGCTGCTCTCGTGGAATACGCTGACCGGCGATACGCGGGACACTAACGGGCGCTTTTTTCGCGGCGCGCTGTTGATGGATAATCTGCTGGGGGTCGCTGACCAGGTCTGGCTGGCGGGCTTCTGGTTAAATTCCGGCCTTCAGGGCGAAGCCCGCGCCAACGGCAAGCTGGATACCTCAAGCCTGGCGCTGCACTATCTGCACGGGCTGCCGCGCCCGGTTTACTGGGTGCTGTGGCTCTGGCGACGGCTGCGCGGCGAGATCCTGTTCCACGACAAAAACCTGCTGCTGCTCCATCATCAGGGGCACTACCAGCTACTGCTGCGCAATACGGTGGTCTACAACCCATGGCTCTCCAGCGAAGCGGCTTTTATTCAACGCTTCAGCCAGCCGTACAGTGTGCGGCTGCAGGGGCTCAAGGGCCGCTGGCGCGTCAAACAGCACCTGTTCGATCAGCACCACGGCGCGCTGTTCCCGCTGGTGGACGCCTTTCGCAGCCGCAGCGGCCCCGACGCCGAAGATTATCAGTGGCTGATGCATCAGGCTCGTCCGGCGCTCAGCGTGGAGGAGGCCCGGCTCAATGGCCACTGGCTGCGGGTCGACTCGCTGGAGAGTAACGCCCTGGCGCTGTACGAATTTACCCCTCAGCTCTCCCCCGGCGAGGATCCTGACGCCTGAAGCAAACCGTGAATTTTGCGCTGGCTCTCCGTCGTCGCCGGGTTGAAAACCAGCAGCGACAGATCGGGGCGGCCTTCCACGGCAAAAGAGGTGAACTCCAGATCGAGCGGGCCCATCTGCGGGTGGTTAATGCGCTTATAGCCTTCGCCGTGGCCGGCGACGTCATGGCTTTGCCAGAAACGGGCGAACTCGACGCTTTGCTGGCTGAGCTCCGCGATCAACTGGTCAGTTTCTTTCGTGGCGCCCATTCGCGTGACGTCGGCGCGAAAGGCGTTAACGATAAGCTGCCCAACCGTCTGCCAGTCCTCCAGGGTGCAGCGGGCCTCAGGCCGGGTAAACAGGCGGCGCAGCACGTTGCGCTCCGCCAGCGGCAGCTGGCCGTAGTCGGTCAGCACCCTGGCCGCCGCCGTGTTCCAGGCGATCACGTCCCAGCTGGCGGTACGGATAATCGCCGGAATGGTGAAGGCGTCAAGCACCCGCTGCAGCCGCGGCGTCATATCATCCGTGACCGTCAAACGGGTCTGCGGCGGATGGCCGAAGGCGAGAATAAACAGATGTTCGCGCTCCGGGGTGGTCAGCCGCAGACCGCGGGCGATCCGCTCCAGCACCTCGCGGGAAGGCGCCCCGCCGCGGCCCTGTTCAAGCCAGGTATACCAGGTCGGGCTGATGCTGGCCAGCTGGGCGACCTCTTCACGACGCAGGCCCGGCGTGCGCCGGCGTCCCGCCGGGAAGCCAAACGTCGCCGGGTCGAGACGCTGACGCCTGGCGCGGAGAAAATCACCTAAAGCATGATTGTCAAAAGTGTTCATCATCTGCCTGTGAGTCTTCCTGTTAGAATTTATACCCCGATAATGTCTCTACTTTTATAGTATGACATCGTGGGTAGGATACGCCTGAAAACCCGTTCAGGAGGTTCATGATGCGTATATTTCTTACCGGCGCGAGCGGATTTATCGGCTCGCGTATTCTTCCGGCGCTGCAGGCGTCGGGTCATCAGGTTATCGGCCTCGCGCGCAGCGACGCTACGGCGCAGGCCCTGGAAGCGGCAGGCGTCGAGGTGCATCGCGGCACGCTGGATGCCCCCGATTCGCTGCTGGCGGGCGTCGAGCGCGCCGACGCGGTGATCCATACCGCTTTCGACCACGACTTCAGCCGCTTTGCCGCCAACTGCGAGAAAGACCGCCAGGCGATCCTGACCATGGGCCAGGCGCTGCGCGGCAGCGAGCGGCCGCTGGTCATCACCTCCGGCACGCTGATGGGCGACGACGGGAGCGGCGCCCCGGCCCGCGAGTCGTGCTTTAACGCAGCGCACCCCAGCCCGCGCACCGCTTCAGAGCTCGCCGGCCAGCAGCTGCTGGAGGCGGGAGTGGACGTCCGGGTGGTTCGCCTGCCGCAGGTGCATGACACCGTGCGCCAGGGGCTGCTGACCTGCTATATCGAGCGCGCGGTCACCAGCGGCGCGGTGGCCTTGCGCGGCGAGGGGAACAACCGCTGGTCCGCCGCCCATGTCGATGACGTCGCGCGCCTGTACGTCAGCGCCCTGCTGCAGGGCGCTGCGGGCGAACGCTACCATGCGGTGGCTGAAGAGGGGATCGCGTTACGAGAGATCGCCGCAGTCATCGCCCGGGGTTTAAATCTGCCGCTGACCCAGTTGGATGAGACGCAGGCCGACGCCTGGTTCGGCTGGTTTGCCCCCTTTACCGCCCTTGAGCTGCGCGCCAGCTCGGCATGGACCCGCGAGCGATTGCAGTGGCAGCCGGTCGGCCCCGGGCTGCTGGAGGACTTACGGAATATGGATTACCAAAAAGTGACGTTGTCACAATAAGCAAAGACGTTCCGCCCCTTTATTACACCCGACGGGTAGGGTTAGCCGCCCGTCGGACCATCTGCTTTCTCCCCGCTATACTGAATTTATCCTCGGCGTTAGCGTCGCTTCCACCGTCCGGTCAATCGCGGCCAAACAGAGCTGACTGGCGATATCGGCGATAAAAAGTTACCATGTTTCATTATACAGACTCGGTTCCGCGACTATTTTAATCAATTGACTGAATACTATACGCCCCCGGTAACCGCATTATCCCTCAGGCTTGTTGAAGGCGGTGGTGAATGTCTATGAATCTTAATAAGATAGAGTTCAACTCTATAATCAAACAGAAAATATGCGCCTGAAATTGTCATCTCTCCTGGCAGCGGTTTCCCTGCTGTGTGGGCAGGCTTTTGCCGCCCCTGCGCTCCCCGACCGCGCCGATATTCGCGACAGCGGTTTCGTCTATTGCGTCAGCGGCCAGGTGAATACCTTTAATCCGCAGAAAGTGAGCAGCGGACTGATCGTCGATACGCTGGCTGCGCAGATCTACGATCGCCTGCTTGACGTCGACCCTTATACCTATCGGCTGGTCCCCGAGCTGGCTGAGAGCTGGGAAGTCCTTGATAACGGCGCCACCTACCGTTTTCACCTGCGCCGCCACGTCCCGTTTCAACGCACGGCATGGTTCTCCCCGACGCGGGATTTCAACGCCGATGACGTGATCTTTACCTTTGGCCGCATCTTTAACCGCGATCACCCTTGGCACAACGTCAACGGCAGCAGCTTCCCCTACTTCGACAGCCTGCAGTTTGCCGACAGCGTGGAAAGCGTCCGCAAGCTCGATAATCAGACCGTGGAATTTCGCCTCAAGCGGCCGGATGCCTCATTCCTCTGGCATCTTGCCACCCACTATGCGTCGATTACCTCCGCCGAATATGCCGCCCGCTTAACGCAGGACGATCGTCAGGAACAGCTCGATCGCCAGCCGGTGGGCACCGGCCCGTTCCAGTTGTCAGAGTACCGCTCCGGACAGTATGTTCGCCTTCAGCGCCACCCCGGGTACTGGCGCGGCAAACCGTTGATGCCGCAGGTGGTGGTCGACCTCGGCTCCGGCGGTACCGGCCGCCTGTCAAAACTGCTGACCGGCGAATGCGACGTGCTGGCCTGGCCGGCCGCCAGCCAGTTGACGATCCTGCGTGACGACCCGCGCCTGCGCCTGACGCTGCGTCCGGGGATGAACATTGCCTGGCTGGCCTTCAACACCGCCAAGCCGCCGCTGGACAACCCGGAGGTACGCCACGCGTTGGCGCTAGCTATCAACAACCAGCGCCTGATGCAGTCCATCTACTACGGCACCGCGGAGACGGCGGCGTCGATGCTGCCGCGCGCCTCCTGGGCCTACGATAACGACGCTAAGATTACCGAATATAATCCCCAGGAGGCTCGTGCTCGTCTGAAGGCGCTGGGGCTGGAAAATCTCACCCTCAAGCTGTGGGTTCCCACCAGCTCGCAGGCGTGGAACCCCAGCCCGTTGAAAACAGCCGAGCTGATCCAGGCGGATATGGCGCAGATTGGCGTCAAAGTAATCATCATGCCGGTGGAGGGGCGCTTCCAGGAGGCGCGGCTGATGGACATGAACCATGACCTGACCCTCTCCGGCTGGGCGACGGACAGTAACGATCCGGACAGTTTTTTCCGGCCGCTGCTGAGCTGCGCGGCGATCGCCTCGCAAACCAACTTTGCCCACTGGTGTAACCGGGAATTTGATGACGTGCTGCAAAAAGCGCTGCTCTCGCAACAGCTCTCCTCGCGGATGGACGCTTACAAAGAGGCCCAGCGCATCCTCGCCCGTGAACTGCCGGTCCTGCCGCTGGCCTCGTCGCTGCGGTTGCAGGCCTATCGCTATGATATGAAAGGTCTGGTGCTTAGCCCCTTCGGTAACGCTTCCTTCGCTGGCGTATCGCGGGAGAAAACCGAAGAGGTGAAAAAACCATGATTATTTTTACCCTGCGCCGTCTGCTGCTGCTGTTGGTCACCCTCTTTTTTCTGACCTTTGTCGGCTTCAGCCTGAGCTACTTCACCCCCCATGCCCCGCTGCAGGGCGCGACCCTGTGGAA
Source organism: Klebsiella sp. PCX (assembly GCF_021869705.1). NCBI lineage: Bacteria > Pseudomonadati > Pseudomonadota > Gammaproteobacteria > Enterobacterales > Enterobacteriaceae > Klebsiella > Klebsiella sp. PCX. The sequence continues at coordinate 2,184,475 of NZ_CP091527.1, read as the reverse complement.
TGCGTGGCTGTTCTGGTTTGAAGGGGTACTACACTGGGATTTTGGCGTCTCCAGCATCAACGGCCAGCTGATTTCCGATCAGTTGCGCGAGGTGTTCCCGGCGACCATGGAGCTGTGCATCCTCGCCTTCGGCTTTGCCCTACTGATTGGCATTCCGGTGGGGATGATCGCCGGCGTGATGCGCAACAAATGGCCCGATACCCTGATCAGCGCCGTTGCGCTGGTCGGTTTTTCGATCCCGGTCTTCTGGCTCGCGCTGCTCCTGACCCTCTTCTTCTCCCTGACCCTCGGCTGGCTTCCGGTCTCCGGCCGCTTCGACCTGCTGTATGAGGTGAAAAACGTCACCGGTTTCGCGCTGATCGACGCCTGGCTTTCGGACTCACCGTGGCGCCATGAGATGATCGTCAGCGCCGCCCGGCATATGGTGCTGCCGGTGCTGACCCTGGCGGTAGCCCCTACTACCGAAGTGATCCGCCTGATGCGCATTAGCACCAGCGAGGTCTATGACACCAACTACGTCAAGGCGGCCGCCACCCGCGGCGTGTCGCGACGCAAAATTCTACTGCGCCACGTGCTGCACAACGCCCTGCCGCCGGTGATCCCGCGCCTCGGCCTGCAGTTTTCCACCATGCTCACCCTGGCGATGATCACCGAGATGGTGTTCAGCTGGCCCGGACTGGGCCGCTGGCTGATCAACGCCATTCGTCAGCAGGACTACGCGGCGATCTCCGCCGGAGTAATGGTGATTGGCGCGCTGGTGATTATTGTCAACGTGATTTCCGATATTCTCGGTGCCATGGCTAACCCACTGAAACATAAGGAATGTTATGCCCTACGATAGCGTTTATCTGGAAAAGCGTCCGCCCGGCGCGCTGCGCACCGTATGGCGTAAATTCTATGGCGACACCACGGCGATGATCGGCCTGTACGGCTGCGCGGGGCTGCTGCTGCTCTGCGTCTTCGGCGGCTGGTTCGCCCCCTACGGCATCGACCAGCAGTTCCTCGGCTACCAGCTACTGCCGCCATCGTGGTCGCGCTATGGCGAAGTCTCTTTCTTCCTCGGGACCGATGACCTGGGGCGCGATGTGCTCAGCCGGCTGCTGAGCGGCGCGGCGCCGACCGTCGGCGGCGCTTTTGTCGTCACCCTCGGCGCCACGCTGTTTGGCCTGGTGCTGGGCGTCATTGCCGGGTCGACCCACGGCCTGCGCTCGGCGGTGATGAACCATATCCTCGATACCCTACTCTCCATCCCCTCGCTACTGCTGGCCATCATCGTCGTCGCCTTTGCCGGGCCGCACCTCAGCCATGCGATGTTTGCCGTCTGGCTGGCGCTGCTGCCGCGGATGGTGCGTTCCGTCTACAGCATGGTCCACGATGAGCTGGAGAAAGAGTACATCATCGCCGCCCGCCTCGACGGGGCGTCGACGCTGAATATTCTGTTGTTCGCCATTCTGCCCAATATCGCCTCAGGCCTGGTGACCGAGATCACCCGCGCCCTGTCGATGGCTATTCTGGATATCGCCGCGCTGGGCTTTCTTGACCTCGGCGCTCAGCTGCCTTCGCCGGAATGGGGAGCGATGCTGGGCGATGCGCTGGAGCTTATCTATGTTGCGCCGTGGACCGTGATGCTGCCCGGGGCCGCGATTATGCTCAGCGTACTGCTGGTCAACCTGCTGGGCGACGGTATTCGCCGGGCGATCATTGCCGGGGTAGAATAATGCCGTTACTCGATATTCGTCACTTAACCATCGAATTTAAAACCAACGAAGGCTGGGTGAAAGCCGTCGATCGTGTCAGCCTGACCCTGACCGAAGGCGAAATCCGTGGCCTGGTCGGGGAATCCGGCTCCGGGAAGAGCCTGATCGCCAAAGCTATCTGCGGCGTGACAAAGGACAACTGGCGGGTCACGGCCGACCGCATGCGCTTCGACGACATCGACCTGCTGCGGCTGTCGAACCGCGAGCGCCGAAAACTGATCGGCCACAACGTGTCGATGATATTCCAGGAGCCGCAGTCGTGCCTCGATCCCTCTGAGCGCATCGGCCAGCAGCTGATCCAGAGTATTCCCGGCTGGACTTACAAAGGGCGCTGGTGGCAGCGACTTGGCTGGCGCAAGCGGCGGGCCATCGAGCTGTTGCACCGCGTCGGGATTAAAGATCACAAAGACGCCATGCGCAGCTTCCCCTATCAGCTGACCGAAGGCGAGTGCCAGAAGGTGATGATTGCCATCGCCCTGGCCAACCAGCCACGCCTGCTGATCGCCGATGAGCCGACCAACGCCATGGAGCCAACGACTCAGGCGCAGATTATCCGCCTGCTGACGCGGCTCAACCAGAACAACAACACCACCATTTTGCTGATCAGCCACGACCTGCAGATGCTCAGCAAATGGGCGGATAAAATCAACGTCATGTACTGCGGGCAGACGGTGGAGAGCGGGCCCAGCGAAGAGCTGATCACCCTGCCGCATCACCCCTACACCCAGGCGTTAATCCGCGCTATCCCGGATTTTGGCAGCGCCATGCCGCATAAAAGCCGCCTCAACACCCTGCCGGGGGCGATCCCGCTGCTGGAGCAGCTGCCCATCGGCTGCCGGCTGGGGCCCCGCTGCCCGTACGCCCAGCGCGAGTGTATTGAAACGCCGCGTCTTACCGGGGTGCGCAATCACCTGTACGCCTGTCATTTCCCGCTGAACATGGAGAAAGAGTGAAATGGTCGAAACATTGCTGGAAGTGCGCCAACTCAGTAAGACCTTTCGCTACCGCACCGGCTGGTTTCACCGCCAGACGGTGGAGGCGGTTAAGCCGCTGAGTTTTACCCTGCGCGAACGGCAGACGCTGGCGATTATCGGCGAGAATGGCTCCGGAAAATCCACCCTCGCGAAGATGCTGGCGGGTATGGTGGAGCCCACCAGCGGCGAGGTGCTGATCGACGACCATCCGTTGACCTTCGGGGATTACTCCTACCGCAGCCAGAAAATTCGCATGATCTTTCAGGATCCGTCGACGTCGTTAAACCCGCGCCAGCGCATCTCGCAGATCCTCGATTTTCCGCTGCGGCTGAATACCGATCTCGACGCCGAAGCGCGACAGAAGCAGATCATCGACACCCTGCGCATGGTCGGCCTGCTGCCGGACCACGTCAGCTACTATCCCCATATGCTGGCACCGGGTCAGAAGCAGCGTCTTGGCCTCGCCCGGGCGCTGATCCTGCGCCCGAAGGTCATCGTCTGCGATGAGGCGCTGGCCTCGCTGGATATGTCGATGCGCTCCCAGCTCATCAACCTGATGCTGGAGCTGCAGGAGAAACAGGGCATCTCCTACATCTATGTCACCCAGCACCTGGGCATGATGAAGCACATCAGCGATCAGGTGCTGGTGATGCATAACGGGGAAGTGGTTGAGCGCGGCAGCACCGCCGATGTGCTGGCCTCACCGCTGCACGACCTGACCCGACGTCTGATTGCCGGCCACTTTGGTGAGGCTCTCACCGCCGACGCCTGGCGCAAAGACGGCAAATAGCGTCGTCTCATTCACCTCGCCCGCTGACCTCACGCCGGCGCGTGGCCAGCGGTTCGCTTAAGGATGGCCACCGCGCTGGCAATGTCCGGCGCCAGCCAACGATCGTCCTCCCAGCCAGGCACGCTTTCGCGCAGCAGGTCTCGCGCCCGGCGTGTGCCCGCGGCCAGCTTCTGCGGCTCGTGAAAATCGAGCCCCTGGGCAGCGAGTAAATATTCGATGCCGAGGATCTGATAGAGGTTGCCCAGCAGGCGCTGCAGTTTCAGCGCAGCGCTGGTGCCCAGACTTAAATGATCCTCCTGCAACGCCGAGGTAACAAAATTATCCAGCACCGCTGGCTGCGCCAGCTGCTTGTTTTCCGCGCACAACGACGCGGCGACGTACTGGGCAATCATCATCCCTGAATTCACGCCCGGTCGGGCGACCAGGAACGCCGGCAGCCCGCTCACCAGAGGATTCACCAGCCGGTCAAGGCGTCGTTCAGCGATAGCGCCCAGCTCTGCCATGGCAATGGCCAGCAAATCGCAGGCCATTGCCACTGATTCGCCGTGCGGATGCGCCTGGGAGACCACCCGCCACTGCTCAACGGTCCCCAGGATCAGCGGATTATCGGTACAGGCGTTGAGTTCGATATTTATCTGCGTCTGCGCGTGGCTAAACTGATCGCGGCAAGCGCCATGCACCTGAGGCATCGAGCGAAGGCTTAGCGCATCCTGGGTGCGAAGTCCTTGACTTTCGGCCAGCAGAGGGCTGTCCGCCAGCAGCTCACGCAGCCGCTGGCCGCTGGTCTGGATACCGGGGCTGGCTTTCAGCGCCAGGATCTCGGCATCGAATGCCACAAGCTGGCCGCGCAGCGCTTCAAAGCTCATCGCGCCGGTTACATCGGCCCAGTCCATTAAGCGCTCGGCGTCGTCTAACGCCAGACAGGCCAGACCGGTCATGCACGGCGTACCGTTGACCAGACTCAGCCCCTCTTTCGCTCCCGGCGCGATGGGCTGCAGATTCAGCTGCGACAGGACCTCTGCCGCAGGCCACGTTCGCCCCTGCCACAGCACATCGCCAACCCCCATCAGGGCCAGGCCAATATGCGCCATATGCGTTAAATAGCCAACTGACCCCTGGGAGGGCACCTGAGGGGTGACGCCATGCTGCAAAAACGCCAACAGCTGCTGCACTATCCCGGCGGAGATCCCGGATTTACCGTGGCTGAAATTGGCCACCGCGGCGCACATAATTGCCCGGGTTGGGGCGACCTCCAGCAACGGTCCCACCCCGCAGGCATGGCTGAGCAACGTATTGCGCGACAGCTGGTGCAGCTGTGCTTCCGGCAGCGTAATATTGCACAGCGCCCCCAGCCCGGTATTGATCCCATAGGCTACCTGGCCGGCTTTAACGATATGCTGGACGATCGCCCGTCCTTGCGCGATACGCGCCCAGGCGCTGTCGCTGAGGCTCAAGGTCGCCTCGCCCCGGGCGACGCAAGCCACCTCCTGCCAGCGTATCGGCGCATCGCCCCACTGGATCATTTTCATACGACCTGTCCTGGCTGTTGATGGCTGGAGATAAATTGCTTAAAGCGCGCGGATCCCTGGCTGCCAAACAGCGCCTCAGGCGCGCCGTCGCAGTCAATCGTCCCCTGGTGCATAAAGACCACCCGGTTGGAGACATGGCGGGCGAATCCCAGCTCGTGGGTGACCACCAGCATCGTCCGTCCCTCCTCCGCCAGGCTGCGCATCACCTTTAGCACCTCGCCGACCAGTTCAGGATCCAGCGCTGAGGTGGGTTCATCAAAGAGCATGACGTCCGGCTCCATCGCCAGCGCGCGGGCTATCGCCACGCGCTGCTGCTGGCCGCCGGAGAGCTGCGCCGGATAAAAATCCTTTCGGTTCAACATCCCCACCCGCTCCAGCAGCTGCTCGGCCTGTTCAATGCAGGTCCGTTTATCGCGTTTGAGCACATAATGCGGCCCCTCAATGACATTCTGCAGGACCGTCATATGCGACCACAGGTTAAAACTTTGGAAGACCATCCCCAGCCGCGAGCGCAGGCGCTCTATCTGCCGGGGATTCGCCGCCAGCCGATGCCCGCGAGCGTGGTGTTTCATTTCAATCGTCTCCCCGCCGACGCTGACCACTCCGGCATCGGGCGTTTCCAGCAGGTTAATGCAGCGCAGCAGCGTACTTTTACCGGAGCCGCTGGCGCCAAGGATCGAAATCACATCGCCCTGCTGCGCCTGGATGGTGATCCCCTTCAGGACATCCAGGGAGCCAAAGGACTTATGAATATCGCTGACCGATAAGGTCACCGGACGTGAATCGAGCATCTTACTCTCCTTTGGTTATCGGCTTGAGCGACACGGTCGCCGGATTTGGCCTGGTATGCGGGGTTAAACGCCGTTCAAGCAGGGCGTATAATTGCACAATGATGAAATTGAGCAGCAGGTAGATGGCCGCCGCGCAGAGAAATACCTCCATCGTCCGGTAGGTACGCTGAATAATCTGTTGGGCCACCCCCGTGACGTCCCAGACGGTCACCAGGCTTGCCAGCGCCGTCGACTTGACCAACAAAATGGCCTCCGTGGAGTAGGCTGGTAGCGCATAGCGCAGCATCACCGGGGCAATGATCCGCCGCAGCAGCAGCCAGCGCGACATACCGCAAGCCTGGCCGGCTTCAATCTGGCCCGGCGGTATCGCCAGCAACCCGCCGCGCAGAATTTCCGCGGTATAGGCCGCCGTACAGAGCGCCAGCGCCAGAACGGCGCAGATGAAGGGTTCGCGCAGCAGCGGCCACAGGAAACTGTGGCGGATCACCCCAAACTGACCCAGCCCGTAATAAATGAGAAACAACTGGATCAGCAATGGCGAGCCGCGAAAGATGAGGATATAGCCTTTGGCGAAGCCGCTTGCCAGTGGCCAGCGGCTCATTCGCAGCGCCAGAACGCCAAGGGCCAGCACGCCGCCAAGCATAAAAGAGCAGATAAAGAGCCCCAGCGTCACCGGCAGCGCCGCGCCGAGCTTCAACAACGTCTCACCGAGGAAGGCAAAATCGATAATCATACAGGCTCCTTACGCCTGCGCGGCGCTGCGACGCAGCCAGGCGCGGTTCAGATGGCTCTCCGCCCGGGTAAACGCGCGGTTAGAGAGCAGCGTCAGGATCAAATAGCAACCGCCGCCGATGAGATAGAACAGGAAATAATCGCGGGTAGAGCCAGCGGCAATCTGGCTGGCGCGCATCAATTCAACCATCCCGGTCACTGATACCAGCGCCGAATCTTTGAGGCTCATCTGCCAGACGTTGGACAACCCCGGCAGCGAATAACGGACAATCTGCGGCAGCAGGATGCGCTGCAGGATCCGCCAGCGCGGCATGCCAATGGCGGTAGCTGCCTCCACTTCACCGGGCATCAACGCCAGGCGAGCAGCACGGTAGACTTCCGCCTGATACGAGGAGGAGATCAAACCAATCGCCAGGGCGCCAATCAGAAATGGCGGCACCTCAATAAAGCCGTCTGCGCCAAACAGGCGGCCCAGCCATGAAATCATCCCTGAGCCGCCAAAATAGAACAGATAGATCACCAGTAATTCAGGGATACCGCGGAATACCACCGACCAGGCGGCGCCGAACCAGCGCGCTGGCGCGTGCCGGGACAATTTTGCGGCGGCGATGACGCCGCCCACGCCCGCACCGACGGCCAGCGCTGCAAGCGACAGCAGCAACGTGGTCAGCGTTGCGCTGAGGATCAGCGTCCCCCACCCGTTTTCACCCAAACTCAGAAGATTTAACATGGTTGCCTCGCTCAGGGAGTCACGTCGCTTTTAAACCATTTCTCACTCAGTTTTTTTACCGTCCCATCGGCCAGCGCCGCCTGAATGGCGCTATCCAGTTTCGCTTTGAGATCGGTATCGGTAAGGCGCACACCCATCGCCTCACCGCCTCCCCAGATTGGGCCGCTCATCAGCGGACCGCTCAATGCCAGATTGCTATTCTCCGGACGCGACAGGGTGGTGTTGGCAAAGGTAATATCATCAAACACCGCATCGATGCGCTCAGCCTGCAGGTCGAGGATCGCATCCGCTGAGTTGTTATATTCCCGGACGTCAGCGATATCCTTGAAATACTTATCAATAAACGGGGTGTAGACGGTGCCGGAAGCGATGCCGATGGTTTTCCCTTTCAACGCCGCGCGCAGAGGCGCAATCGCCGCCTGAATCTCTTTCTCATCATCATGAAGTTTGACCGCCGGGGACGGCGGTAGCAGCGACCCTTTTACCGCAATGAAAGAGGCCGGCGTGGCAGCGTATGCCTGGGTAAACGCCACTACCTTCGAACGCTCTGGGGTGACGACGATAGCATCCATGATCACGTCATATTTTCCGGCGTTAAGTCCGGCAATCATGCCATCCCAGTTCTGCACCACCAGTTTGCATTCGATCTGCATTCGCTGGCATAAATTCGCCATTAGCTCGGGCTCGAAGCCGCTGAGTTTCCCTCCGGGAAGCGTCAGATTCCAGGGCTCATAGCCGCCTTCCGTAGCGATGGTGATCGATTTCCACTCTTTAGCGTATGTTGAGCCACCAGACAGCAGTAGCCCCGAAAACAGGGTGACCAGGCAGGCCTGGCGGAAAGTAATACGCTGTTGCATTTTCATTCTCCCGATCGCGTTTTGTCATGATGGCTCTGGTCACGGCGATAAGATAATTCGCAGATGACTGCTCATGTATATACAAGCATTGACAAACACGCACACGCGCTCAATGATGGATTTGTGAGCCCTGTTGTAAATAATTTGTAAGCACATTGAGACAAGCGTGTAACAAATACTATCCACTCCAGATTTCCGCCGAGCAAACTATGATCACGTATTTTGATTACGCTACTTTACCCGTCACGCCGTGGAAGAACGGTGCCGGCGCCACGCGGGAAATTATCGCCGTTCCTTCCGTAGATGCCCCTTTTCTCTGGCGCGCGAGCATTGCCACCCTGCAGGCCGATGGCCCTTTCTCCCCCTTTCCCGGGGTCGACCGGACGATCGTCCTGCTGGCGGGGCAACCGCTACGGCTGCGCGGGGAGGAGATCGACCATCCGCTGGCGCTCTGGCAGCCGTGGGCATTCCCCGGCGAATGGGAGCTGTCCAGCGTCGGGATCGTTGAGCCTGGACTGGACTTCAATGTCATGACCCAGCGGGGTCGAGCCTCAGCGAAGGTTGAAGTGGTGAGCGACCGGCAGCGAGCGGCCACCGAAGGCGTCGCTTATGTGCTGCAGGGGGAGTGGGATCTGGCCGGGCGGCGCTGCGCCGCCGGCAGCGGTCTCTGCTGGCGCGGCAACGCCCCGGGCGAGCTGCGGCCTCTCGGTGCCGATGGGCGCCTCCTGCTGGCAACGATTGCGCTCAAATAATCAGCTGAGAAAAGGGTATACTTGAGCCATCACGATCGGCTTTTGCCCCGCGCGGCGCGGGCCGGCTGAAAAATATCGTGACACAAGGGGTCGTCAGTGGGATATAATTCCTGGCTAAATTTGAGTTATTTTGAAATAACAATGTTAACGTTATGATTGTTAAAGTAAAAATAAGCAATAACGATAAGGATTAAAGCTATGGGTTTTCTTTCCGGTAAGCGCATTTTGATCACTGGCGTCGCCAGCAAACTGTCCATCGCCTACGGTATTGCGCAGGCAATGCACCGCGAAGGCGCGGAACTGGCATTCACCTATCAGAATGAAAAACTGAAAGGTCGCGTTGAAGAGTTTGCTGCCGCGCTGGGTTCTGACATTGTGCTGCCGTGCGACGTTGCTGAAGACGAGAGCATCACCGCGCTGTTCACCGAGCTGGAAAAAGTCTGGCCAAAATTCGATGGTTTCGTCCACTCTATCGGTTATGCCCCGGCTGACCAGTTAGACGGCGACTACGTCAACGCGGTCACCCGCGAAGGTTTCAAAATCGCGCACGACATCAGCGCCTACAGCTTCGTGGCGATGGCCAAAGCCTGCCGCACAATGCTGAACCCGGGCTCTGCTCTGCTGACGCTCTCCTACCTGGGCGCCGAGCGCGCGATCCCGAACTACAACGTCATGGGTCTGGCGAAAGCCTCTCTGGAAGCTAACGTGCGCTATATGGCGAACGCGATGGGTCCGGAAGGCGTTCGCGTCAACGCTATCTCCGCCGGTCCGATCCGTACCCTGGCCGCGTCCGGTATCAAAGATTTCCGTAAAATGCTGGCGCACTGCGAAGCGGTCACCCCGATCCGTCGCACCGTCACCATTGAAGACGTGGGTAACAGCGCAGCCTTCCTGTGCTCCAACCTGTCTGCGGGTATCTCCGGTGAAGTCGTTCACGTTGATGGCGGGTTCAGCATCGCCGCCATGAACGAGCTGGAACTGAAATAAGTTCCTTACCCTCCTCGCCCCGGTGAGGAGGGCTCTCCCTTCCCAGGCCTTGTGCCCCCCCTGTTATTCCAATCGGCTATTTGTTAGCACGTATCAATATTTTCTCCTGCTTCCGGGTTACGCCAGGATAGTTCTGCATAAACGATCCGCGGAACGGCGGTTCGCCACATACCGAACAAGGAAAGCCCATGGAGCCACGCCGCGTGAATGGCAAAAACCACTGGTATCACGAAACCCAGTCAACAATCTGCCCGGTGGATGTCCTGCCGCTCGTCCCTGAAGCCGCCCATGTTGAAGACCGCTTTTTGCTGGACCTGACGCTGCCGGACGCCTGGCTACACGCCCACGCAGGCTGGCTACGCCCCGCGCGCCAGCTGGCCGAGCGGCTGTTTCCCGACCAGGTGGCGGTGAGCCGCCTGCAAACCTTTACCGCCTACGATCGCCTGAGCACTGCGCTCACCGTCGCCCAGGTCTACGGCGTCCAGCGGCTGTGTAACCACTATGCCGCCCGCCTGGCGCCCCTGCCGGGGCCCGACTCTTCGCGCGAGAGCAACCGTCGTCTGGCGCAGATCACCCAATACGCTCGTCAGCTCGCCGGTTCACCCTCCGTCATTAACGCCCTTTCCCGCAGCCAGCTGGACGAAGTGGGCCTGACCAGTCGGGATATTATCCTGATCAACCAGATTATCGGTTTCGTCGGCTTCCAGGCGCGGGCGATTGCCGTGCTGCAGGCGGCCCAGGGCTTCCCGGTGCGCTGGATCCCCGGTATGCCGCAGCAAGAGGAGGCGCCCGCCGACCTGTTCGTCAACCCACCAGGAGAGTGGGTAACCGACATTGAGGATCCCGATCTGCAGTATGCCGATGACGAGCGCCAGCGGCGTATCGCCAGCTGGCAGTCACTGCCCGGCCTGGGCCCGCTGGCTCCGTTGCTGGCCTGCGACCCGCAGCTGATGGCGCCTCTGGAGACGCTGTTACGCCAGCTCAGCGGCAACGGTACCTTTGGCCCGCAGGTCGCCTTACTCACCGCGCGCACCAATGGCAGCGCCACCTGTTTTGACGCCTGGCTCTCCCACTGGCACGGTGAAGAAGCGTTCGGCAGCCATTTGCGCGAGGGCGATCAGGCTCTCCATCGCTGGCTTGGGCAGCATCCGCGGTCGCGCGCGCTCGTTACCGCGGTACAGTTGTTAACCCGCTCCCCGGACCGGTTTAGCGCCGCCCAGTTAACACCCCTCGGCGAATATGGACTCTCAGCGGAACAGGCGATCGATCTGTTAACCTGGAGCGGACTATGCGGCTGGATGAATCGTCTGAAAATCGCCCTCGGCTATGTGCGTCAGCAGACGTAAATTGCTGAAACAGCGCTTGCTGCGACAGGCATAATCGCGTAAAAATGTCAGCCGCTCTTTTAGCCACGAAAATACCTAATTATGTTTCAGGATAACCCGCTGCTAGCGCAGCTTAAACAGCAACTGCATTCCCAGACGCCGCGTGCGGAAGGGGTCGTTAAGGGCACGGAAAAGGGCTTTGGCTTCCTCGAAGTGGACGCTCAGAAGAGCTACTTCATTCCGCCGCCGCAGATGAAAAAAGTGATGCATGGCGACCGTATCGTTGCGGTGATCCATTCTGAAAAAGAACGCGAAAGCGCCGAACCGGAATCGCTGGTTGAGCCCTTCCTGACCCGTTTCGTCGGTAAAGTCCAGAAGAAAGACGATCGCCTCGCTATCGTTCCTGACCATCCGCTGCTGAAAGACGCCATTCCCTGCCGCGCCGCCCGTGGCGTTGAGCATGATTTCAAACAGGGTGACTGGGCCGTCGCAGAAATGCGCCGTCATCCATTAAAAGGCGACCGCGGATTTTACGCGGAGCTGACCCAGTTCATCACCTTCAGCGACGATCACTTCGTCCCGTGGTGGGTGACGCTGGCGCGCCATAATCTTGAGAAAGAGGCACCGGACGGCGTCGCCACCGAGATGCTTGACGAAGGGCTGACTCGCCGCGATTTGACCGCCCTCGACTTCGTCACCATTGACAGCGCCAGTACCGAAGATATGGACGATGCGCTCTATGTCGAATCTGGCGCCGACGGCAAACTGTTGCTGACGGTGGCGATCGCTGACCCGACCGCGTGGATTGCCGAAGGCAGCAAGCTGGATAACGCCGCAAAAGTACGCGCCTTTACCAACTATCTGCCGGGCTTCAACATCCCGATGCTGCCGCGCGAACTGTCAGACGACCTGTGTTCCCTGCGTGCCAATGAAGTGCGCCCGGTGTTGGCCTGCCGGATGACCCTGGCGGCCGATGGCACCATCGAAGACAATATCGAGTTCTTTGCCGCTACCATCGAATCAAAAGCCAAGCTGGCCTATGACGATGTCTCTGACTGGCTGGAAGGCCGCGGCAGCTGGCAGCCGGGCAGCGAGGCGATCGCGCAGCAAATTACGCTGCTGAAGGACGTGTGTCAGCGCCGCAGCGAATGGCGTCAGACCCACGCGCTGGTGTTTAAAGACCGCCCGGATTACCGTTTCGTCCTCGGCGAAAAAGGCGAAGTGCTGGACATCGTCGCGGAGCCGCGTCGTATTGCCAACCGTATTGTCGAAGAGTCGATGATCGCCGCCAACATCTGTGCCGCCCGCGTGCTGCGCGACAAGCTTGGCTTCGGCGTTTATAACGTCCACACCGGCTTCGACCCGGCGAATACCGAACAGCTGGCGGCCCTGCTGAAGACCCACGAGGTACACGTTGATCCGACGGAAGTGCTCACCCTGGAAGGTTTCTGCAAGCTGCGCCGCGAACTGGACGCTCAGCCGACCGGTTTCCTCGACAGCCGCATACGTCGTTTCCAGTCGTTTGCTGAAATCAGCACCGAGCCGGGCCCCCACTTTGGTCTTGGTCTTGAGGCCTACGCCACATGGACCTCGCCGATCCGTAAGTATGGCGACATGATCAACCACCGTCTGCTGAAGGCCATCATCAAAGGCGAAACCATTGCGCGCCCACAGGATGAAGCCACCGTGCAGATGGCGGAGCGCCGTCGTCTCAACCGCATGGCCGAACGCGATGTCGCCGACTGGCTGTATGCCCGTTTCCTCAACGATAAAGCCGGTACCGACACCCGCTTTGCGGCGGAGATCATCGACATCAGCCGCGGTGGAATGCGCGTACGTCTGGTGGACAATGGCGCGGTCGCCTTTATTCCGGCCCCGTTCCTCCACGCCGTGCGCGACGAACTGGTCTGCAGCCAGGAAAACGGCACCGTGCAGATCAAGGGAGAAGTGGTCTACAAGGTGACCGATGTTATCGATGTCACTATCGCTGAAGTCCGCATGGAAACGCGTAGCATCATTGCTCGTCCGGCAGCCTGACGTCTCTTCACAGCGGTTCCTTCGGGAACCGCTCCTTCTTTCCTCCCTGTCCCGTCATTTCCGTCGCAACGATTAAGGTTGTGCGTTTTTTTCGCTTCTCTTTTTCACCCATTTTTAGCATCATTGATTTCATTCGTTTTTGTTACCAGGATAATGCCATGTCAGATGTGAATGCCCACCTGCTCGCCCAACGTATCGATACCGTGCTGGATATTCTGGTTGCCGGTGATTACCACTCTGCGATCCATAATCTGGAAATCCTCAAAGCGGAACTGCTGGCGCTGGCGGCAGACGACGCCGAGCAAAACAAACCACCCAAAGCGCCCTGGGAAATCTGATTATCGCCCACATGCCGCAACCGGCGATGCTGACCGGTTGCTCGCCGTATAGCCCCCTAACAGTGATGTTGCTATGAACGCCCGACAACAAAGTATTTTGCAAGTGGTCATCGATAAAGGCCGCATGAGCGTCGCCGATCTGGCGAAGATGACCGGTGTCTCAGAGGTCACCATCCGTCAGGATCTAAACCTGCTGGAGAAGCAGAGCTATCTGCGCCGCACCCATGGCTACGCCGTCCCATTGGACAGTGAAGATGTCGAAACCCGCATGATGACCCATTTCGCCATTAAGCGTGAACTGGCCAGCCGCGCCGCGGCGCTGGTGAATGCCGGCGAAACGGTATTTATCGAAAACGGCAGCAGCAACGCCCTGCTGGCGCGCACCCTGGCTGAACGCGGCGATATCACCATCATCACCGTCAGCAGCTATATCGCCCATCTGCTGAAAGAGACGCCGGGAGAGGTGATCCTGCTGGGCGGGATTTACCAGAAACGCAGTGAAAGTATGGTTGGCCCACTGACCCGCCAGTTCATTCAACAGGTGCATTTCAGTAAGGCCTTCATCGGGATCGATGGCTGGCAGGCGGAAACCGGCTTTACCGGCCGCGATATGATGCGTGCGGACGTGGTTAACGCCGTTCTGGAGAAGCACTGCGAAGCGATTATCCTCAGCGACAGCTCAAAATTCAGCGCGGTGCACCCCTATCCGCTTGGCCCAGCCGGCCGCTTTAATCGCGTTATCACCGACGATCGTCTGCCGAACGACTGCCGTGAGCAGTTGTTGCGCAGCGGCCTGACCGTCGATATTGTGCCGTACATCTGATATTCCACCCGCCCCGTGCCCTGCCACCGCGCCGAACGGGGCGAAATTACGCTCTGAGAGTATTCCGAGCCGGTAATTAAGATTTTTTACCTGACGATAAATTTAAAAAAAAGTAGAATTATTATTAGCGATATAACAGGAAGTGACTATCACCTGCGTGATTTTCGTGATACCTGCGCACCCTAACTTCATGGAATTGCCCTAAAGCTGCTTTATCAGGCTATGCTTAAAGGAGCGCCGTAATCCATGAATAGATTATTCAGGAGAAAAAAATGATGACTTCAACGAGCAAAAAAATGGCTGCTGTTGTTCTGGCTGTCACTGTAGCAATGTCTCTGAGCGCTTGCTCTAACATGTCTAAACGCGATCGTAACACTGCAATCGGTGCAGGCGCCGGCGCCATCGGCGGTGCGGTGTTAACTGACGGTAGCGCACTCGGTACCCTGGGTGGCGCAGCAGTCGGTGGTATTATTGGTCACCAGGTCGGCAAATAATATAATTACCTGACGAAATAAAAGAATAATTCATACGAATTGACTTACGCACGTTAAATCATTCAAGGCCGCGGCATTCACCGCGGCCTTGTTATTTCACCTGGCCATTAATTAGGGTTGAAAAAAAGATTAGCCGCCAGCTAACTTCACTTTCATCCCTTTCGCCTCTAGCAGCGCCTTAAGTAAATCCCGTTTGTCGCCCTGGATCTCAATCACACCCTCTTTCACCGCGCCGCCGCAGCCGCATTTCTTCTTCAGCTCTGCCGCCAGGGCAGTGAGTGCCGCATCGTCGGCATCAATCCCGCTAATCAGACAGACGCCCTTGCCCTTGCGGCCGCTGGTCTGGCGCTGGATCCGCACTATGCCGTCGCCTTTCGGGCGCACCGGCGCCGGTTTCGCCTCGTCGATACGCCCGGTTTCGGTGGAGTAGACCAGGCGGCTGTTGGAATCGCTCATTATGCCCCCTTGCGCAGAGAATCGTTGATCGCCCGCAGCGTCGCGGCAGGATCGATCGACTGGGTAACCGGGCGGCCAATGACCATATAGTCCACCCCTGACGCCTGAGCCTGCTCAGGCGTCATGATCCGCCGCTGATCGCCAGCGTCGCTGCCCTGCGGACGGATACCCGGGGTGACCAGCTTAAACGCCTGTCCCAGCTCATGCTTAAAGCGTACCGCCTCCTGAGCTGAACACACCACCCCGTCGAGGCCGCAGCGTTGGGTCAGCGCCGCCAGCTTCGCCGCGTAATCAGCCGGAGATAAGGTAATGCCCAGATCCTGCAGATCGCTGGACTCCATGCTGGTAAGGACGGTGACGGCGATGAGCAGCGGCGCGTCTTGACCAAAAGGCAGCAGCGCTTCGCGTGCCGCGGTCATCATCCGCGCGCCGCCGGAGGCATGGACATTCACCATCCATACGCCAAGCTCGGCCGCCGCCGCCACCGCGCGGGCGGTGGTGTTGGGAATATCGTGAAACTTAAGGTCCAGGAACACCTCAAACCCACGCTGATGCAGATCGCTGACAAACTGTGGTCCCAGCAGAGTGAACATCTCTTTGCCCACCTTCAGGCGGCAGTCGCGCGGGTCGATGCGGTCGACAAATGCCAGCGCTTTATCGCGATTATCATAGTCAAGTGCAACCACAACGGGAGAGGAAGTGACAGCGCGGGAAGATGGGATAGCTGTTGACGTCATGACCAGACCTTAGTGTTGATGGGCGCCAGAGGGCGCAAAAAAGGTAAACGGGCAGCATTCTACCTGTGAAGCTAACAAAATAACAGGCTGCTGTTTTGCCCTGCGCGGACGACGGCGATGCCGGGGCTGCAGACGGCGACGGGAAAGAAATGATAAGTATGTTGTAACTAAAGCGTCTGTTTTTTTGACCTTACTGGCCGTCGAGGCCGCGAATAGGTTTGATGGTCGCCCAGGAGCGGCAGGACGGACAATGCCAGTAGAGAGTATGAGCGGTAAAGCCGCATTTCTGGCAACGGTAGCGCGGTTTGCTGCGCACCTGTTCGCCGACCATGTTTCGCAGCACCCCAAGACTTTCTTTCGCCCGTCCTTCTTCCGCTTCATTGAGATGGTAGTCCATCAGCTTATGGAAGACGCGCATGGTGGGATGGCGTTCCAGCTGCCGGGTCACGTAATTTTGCGCCGCTTCGACCCCTTCCCGCTGCTCAAGGATCTGCGCCAGCATCAGTTCGGCGGTCGCCCCGGCGTTCTCCTCCACGCAGCGGCGCAGGAAAATTTCCCATTCATCGGCTTTGCCGAGCTGCTGATAGCAGGTCTGCAGCATCTCCAGCGTCTCACCCACCAGCTCTTTATCCTGATCGATAACCCGCTCGAGGCTTTCCACCGCTTTGGCGTAGTCGCCCTTCTCCATCCACACCCGACCCATCATGATCGACACCCGGGCGCTGTTGCGGTCCGCGGCGGCGCCTTTCTTCAACAGCGCCATCGCCTTATCCAGATCGTTGGCCGCCATCTGCTGCAGGGCCAGTTCGCACCAGAAGTTGGCGATTTCGCCACGATGCTTCTCTTTGCCCAGCTTCACCAGCCGCTCAGCCACCTCGATAGCCGACTGCCAGTCGCTGGTCGCCTGGTAGATCTGCAACAGTTGCTGCAGCGCGCCGAGGCGAAAATCAGTCTCATCCACCAGCTGTTTGAACATGTCTTCCGCACGGTCATACAGCCCGGCGGCCATATAGTCGCGCCCCAGCTGCTGGACGGCCAACAGGCGCTGATCGTAGGTTAACGATGCGCTTTCCATCAGACTCTGGTGGATACGGATCGCGCGGTCGACCTCACCGCGCGAGCGGAACAGGTTGCCGAGCGTCAGGTGGGCCTCAACGGTACCGGTATCCTCTTTCAGCATATCAAGGAACAGATCGACGGCTTTATCCTGCTGGTTGCTAAGCAGGAAGTTCACCCCCGCCACGTAATCCCGTGACAGGCGGCTCGCGTCGTCCTGTTTGGACTGTTGTGCACTTCTGCGCCCCATGTACCAGCCGTAGGCGGCGGCAACGGGTAAAAGCAGAAACAACAACTCCAGCATAAGAGGTTATTCCTTCACCGCAGGCACGCCTGCGTCGACAGCCGCCGGGCTGACAGGGGCAATCTGGTGCTCAAGGCGCTTAATTTTCCGCTCCGCGCGCGCCAGCGAGACGCGCACCCGCAGCCAGAACAGGCCGCAGATCAGCCAGCCGATGGCAAAGCCTGCGGCAAACAGCACCGCCAGTAGCGTCGAAATGCGGAATTCACCCTGAGCGAGCAAATAGTTGAAAGTGACCTGTTGGTCATTCTGCGCCCCCAGCGTCACTGAAATGACGAAGATTGCTAACACCAGTAAGAAAATGAGTAAATATTTCACATGACTTCCCGTTCTGTGGGTTGCGCGAAAAAAGCCCGCTTTCAGCCCTATAAAGTATCATTTTCGCCGCAGCGGTGGAACGAAAAAGCACGGCAACTCTACAGGATATGCGGTCGGATGCCGCTAAAATCAACATTATTCCGCTTCAGGCATCCGTTTTTTAATATCCTGCGCCTCTTCCCCCGGCGGCGAGAGCGGCCCGCAAAGACGCTGCGTCAGCCAGCAGGCCACCGTGACCAGCACCCAGGAAATCAACGTAGCGACAATAAGATCCAGCGGCCAGTGCATGCCGAGCGCCAGGCGACTGCCCATCACTGCCGTCGCCCACGCCAGCAGCACCGCGATCGTGCCCCAGCGCCGACGCGGCCACAACAGCCCGGCAGCGAGCAGCGCCCAGCTGGCGGCGAACATCGTATGGCCTGACGGGAAGGCAAACCCGGTCTCTTTCTGCCAGTGTTTGCGTAAAAACGGCGGGATGTCCTGCGCCTGCGCCAGCTGCTCATGCACCAGTTTAGCGCGTTCTTTGCGCTTTAACGCGTAGAATTGCGTCACCGGCACCTGCCTTGTGTTTTCCAGCCAGATGACAAACGGTCTCGGCTCCTGAACCCGCGCCTTGACCCAGGATTTGGCCCCCTGTCCCACCAGGATGGCGGCGGCAAGAATGAGGAACAGAATCAGCGCCGCGCGCAGGCGAAAGCGCAAGCACCAGAGAAACCAGGCGCACAGCACAACATGGGTGATGATTCCCCACGGCTGGGTCACCGTTTCCGTCACCCACCAGAGGCTTTTCAGCCATGCCACCGGTAGTCCTGGCTGCCACAGCCAACCAGACAGCCAGACCGTGAGGGGCATGACCAGCAGCAGCGCCGCCGCAAGAGCGGTTCGTCGGGCAATCAACAGCATTTTCTCTCCTTCTCCTTGTAGATGAACATCATAGCGGAAAGTAGATCGTTTGTGCGCTTTCCGCGCGGCTAACCGTTCGCGATTAGGAGAACGTCCCGGCGTTGTGGCAAAATAGCGGTAAACAGAAAGCACATTCAGGTGCTGACAGAATCTGGAGAATCACATGCAGCTTAAACGTGTGGCAGAAGCCAAACTGCCAACCCCCTGGGGCGATTTCCTGATGGTGGGTTTTGAAGAACTGGCAACCGGACAGGATCATGTCGCGCTGGTGTACGGCGATATCTCAGGGCAGGCGCCGGTGCTCGCCCGCGTTCATTCAGAGTGTCTGACGGGCGATGCCCTGTTTAGCCTGCGCTGTGATTGCGGCTTTCAGCTGGAGGCGGCCCTGTCGCATATCGCCGAAGAAGGCCGGGGGATCCTGCTCTATCATCGTCAGGAAGGTCGCAACATTGGTTTATTGAATAAGATCCGCGCCTACGCGCTGCAGGATCAGGGGTATGACACTGTCGAAGCGAACCATCAGCTTGGCTTCGCCGCCGATGAACGCGACTTCACCCTGTGCGCCGATATGTTCAAACTGCTCAACGTAGAGCAGGTGCGACTGTTAACCAATAACCCGAAAAAAGTGGAAATCCTCAGCGAAGCCGGGATTAACATTGTGGAGCGCGTGCCGCTGATCGTCGGACGCAACCCGAAAAACGCCCATTATCTCGACACTAAAGCCGCCAAGATGGGCCACCTGCTCAACAGCAAGCCGGCGGAATAATACCGGCGACAGAGTAAAGAGAGGGCCAGCGATGCTGGCCCTTCGTTTTACAGCATATTGCGGATGACGTAGTGCAAGATGCCGTCGTTGCGGTAGTAGGTGAGCTCGGTCGCCGTGTCGATACGGCACCGGCAGGCGATCACCTCCTGCGAGCCGTCAGCGCGGGTGAGGGTCACCGGCACCGTGGCGCCAGGCTGTAGCGACTGCAGATTACTGACATCAATCCGCTCTTCACCGGTCAACTGTAGCGTTTTACGGGTGACGCCCTGCGGGAACTCCAGCGGCAGAATACCCATCCCGATCAGGTTGGAGCGGTGAATACGTTCGAAGGACTCGGCGATCACCACCCGGATCCCCAGCAGGCGCGGCCCCTTCGCCGCCCAGTCGCGGCTGGAACCCGAGCCATACTCCTTACCGGCAATCACCGCCAGCGGTATCCCCTCGGCTTTATACAGCATCGCCGCATCGTATATCGCCACCGGTTCGCGGTCCGGCAGATGGCGGGTCATCCCCCCTTCCACCCCCGGCACCATTTCGTTGCGGATGCGGATATTGGCGAAGGTGCCGCGCATCATCACCTCATGGTTACCGCGACGGGAGCCGTAGGAGTTAAAGTCGCGCCGGGCAACCCCATGCTCCTGCAGATAGCGGCCTGCCGGACTATCGGCTTTGATGCTTCCTGCCGGCGAAATGTGGTCAGTAGTCACTGAATCGCCCAGCATGGCGAGGATCCGCGCGCCGTGAATATCCTCCACCGGCAGCGGCTCGACGCCCATCTCGTCAAAGAACGGCGACAGGCGAATGTAGGTCGAATCTTCCTGCCAGTCGTAGGTATCTGACGCCTCCACCTTGATCGCCCTCCACTCCTCAGTACCGGAAAACACTTCCGCGTACTCTTTGCGGAACATCTCCGTGGAGACCTGTTCCACCGCCCGGGCAATCTCCTCCCCGCTCGGCCAGATATCTTTCAGATAGACCGGCTCACCGTCGCTGCCCTGTCCCAGCGGCTCGCGGGTGAGATCGATGTTCATGTTCCCCGCCAGCGCGTAAGCGACCACCAGCGGCGGCGAGGCCAGCCAGTTGGTTTTCACCAGCGGGTGGATACGCCCTTCGAAGTTACGGTTGCCGGAGAGCACCGCCCCGACGGTGAGGTCGCCTTTTTTGATTGCTTCTTCAATCGGTTCCGGCAGCGGACCGGAGTTACCGATACAGGTGGTACAGCCATACCCCACCAGATTGAAGCCGAGCTGGTCGAGGTAAGGCGTCAGGCCAGCATGGGCCAGATAATCTGACACCACTTTCGAGCCAGGGGCCAGGGAAGCTTTCACCCACGGCTGCGGCTGCAGGCCGCGTTCGACGGCTTTTTTCGCCAGCAGGCCAGCGGCCATCAGTACGCTGGGGTTGGAGGTGTTGGTACAGGAAGTGATCGCCGCAATGGCCACCGCGCCATCCGGCAGCGAATAGTGATGCCCGTTCAGCGTATACGCCACCGGCTGGCGCTGACGCTGAAGGTGGTTAACCTCCAGTTCGCCGCTGGCGGCAAAGGCTTTCGGCACATCGCCGAGCGCCACGCGATCCTGCGGCCGCTTCGGCCCGGCGAGGCTCGCTTCAACGCTGCCCATATCCAGCGCCAGGGTACTGGTAAAGACCGGCTCATCGCCCGGCTGGCGCCACATGCCCTGCGCTTTGGCATAGGCTTCCACCAGCGCTACCTGTTCTTCGCTGCGTCCGCTGAGACGCATATAGCTGAGCGTCACGTCATCGATCGGGAAGAAACCGCAGGTGGCGCCATACTCTGGCGCCATATTGGCGATGGTGGCGCGATCGGCCAGGGGCAAGGTATCCAGACCGTCACCGTAGAACTCGACAAATTTTCCGACCACGCCGTGCTGGCGCAGCATCTGGGTGACCGTCAGCACCAGGTCAGTAGCGGTAATGCCTTCGCGCAATTTGCCGCTGAGATTAAAGCCGACCACATCCGGGATCAGCATCGACACCGGCTGGCCGAGCATGGCGGCTTCCGCTTCAATCCCGCCCACGCCCCAGCCCAGCACGCCGAGCCCGTTAATCATGGTGGTATGGGAGTCGGTGCCCACCAGGGTATCCGGCCACGCCATCCACTTCCCGTTCACCTCTTCGCTCCACACCGCCCGTCCGAGATATTCCAGGTTGACCTGGTGGCAAATCCCGGTGCCCGGCGGCACCACGCTGAATCGGCTGAAGGCCTGCTGCCCCCAACGCAAAAATGCGTAGCGTTCGTGGTTCCGCTCCATTTCCAGGCGGACGTTGTCTTCGAAGGCCTCGTCGTCGCCGAAGCGGTCGACGGTCACCGAGTGGTCGATCACCAGGTCGACCGGCGAAAGCGGGTTCACCTTCGCGGTATCGCCGCCCAGGCGTTTCACCGCCTCGCGCATGGCGGCCAGATCCACTACCGCCGGCACGCCGGTAAAGTCCTGCATCAGGACGCGAGCCGGACGGTAGGCGATCTCCCGGTCGGCATGGGCCTTTTTCAGCCAACCGGCAAGGGCACGAATATCTTCTTCAGTTACCGAGTCACCGTCCTGCCAGCGCAACAGGTTCTCCATCAGCACCTTCAGCGACTTGGGCAGTCGACTGATATCGCCCAGCTGCTTCTCCGCCAGCGGCAGACTGTAGTAATGCCAGGTTTTCTCATTGACCTGCAGCGTGTCCTTACTGGCTTCTCGTAGGGTTGACGACATAGCTCCTCCTTTATCTCAGGGATGGCATACCCCGATTATCCTCAGGGTCTCCATTAAAGATAACACATGCTGGGCATAACACTTTGATAACAACCCAAATTGCTAAATGCGATAGGACGGAGAGGGATAAAAAGACAATTATCAGAGCGCAGAGGAAATAGCACCAAAATAGTGCAGAGGAGTCGTTTAAGCGATATTGTATTAGTACACGAGGACAAAAAAAGAGCTAATCATTGCCTGTTGGCTGATTAGCTCTTGTGATTGATTTCAGGTTGGATGAATCCCACGGCAAAATATATTCTCCCTGTATTGCCGGTCACTGATTTTATATTACAGTTTCCTTTCACTGTCATAAAAATGACATGTATCTACAACGATGACCTACAGCTTTAGCTGACAATCCAGATGTTGCAGATGGTGAGCGCGATGATACTCCAGAACATCGCCAGCCCTACCAACACTACGCCCCATACGCGACTACGCAGAACGGGATCGATTTCGGTTTTGTCATTTTCGTATGACATCGCCAGTTTCATGTAATCGAGATTACTTATCATATTGTCACCACCAATTGCTCAAATCATCAGGTACAGATAAATCTTAATTATGGATAAAAGATTAATCCAGCTAAATTAGGTCTGATGGAATATATTTAACCGGTTATTTGATCGCGGTGGGCATAATGACAAACGTGTTGCGAGAAATTATTAATTTTGTGATTGGTTCGAGGTTTAAGTTGTTAAATAAGGACCATGCTAGTTAATGGCACTCCCCACAGGGAATGCCATTATTTTTTACAGGGTTATTTTTCCGGTAGTTTTATATCTTTGAACATCGCTTCAATATCTTCATTCGACCGCAAGGCCACCGCGGTATCCACCACATCCCGGGTCAAATGGGGTGCAAAACGTTGAATAAAATCATACATGTAGCTTCGTAAGAAAGTGCTACGGCGGAAGCCTATTTTAGTGGTGCTGTGGCTGAAGATACCGTTCGCATCCAGCTTCACCAGGTCCGGATCGGAGACCGGATCCACCGCCATACTGGCAATCACCCCTACCCCGAGTCCCAGGCGAACATAGGTTTTGATGACATCGGCATCGGTGGCGGTAAAGACAATGCGCGGCGTCAGGCCCGCACGGTTAAACGCGGTATCCAGTTCCGAACGGCCGGTGAAGCCAAAGGTATAGGTTACCAGCGGATACTGCGCCAGCTCTTCAATTGACACCGAGCCCCTGGAGGCCAGAGGATGCTCCGGCGTCACCACGATCGACCGGTTCCAGTGATAGCATGGCAGCATCACCAAATCGTCATACAGATGCAGCGCTTCGGTAGCAATAGCGAAGTCGGCGTTGCCTTTCGACACGGCTTCGGCGATCTGGGTTGGCGAACCCTGATGCATATGCAGCGACACCCGCGGATAGCGTTCAATAAAGCCCTTGATCACCCCCGGCAAGGCATAGCGCGCCTGGGTATGGGTGGTCGCCACATACAGCGACCCCTTGTCCGGCCAGGTATGCTCCCCGGCGACAGATTTGATGGCATCGACTTTCGACAACACCTCGCGGGCAATACGGATGATCTCCTGCCCGGCAGGGGTCACCTGAGTCAAATGCTTGCCGCTGCGGGCAAAGATCTGGATGCCGAGCTCATCTTCCAGCATACGCACCTGCTTACTGATGCCTGGCTGGGAGGTATAAAGCCCTTCGGCGGTGGATGAAACATTCAGGTTATGGTTAACCACCTCAACGATGTAGCGAAGCTGTTGTAGTTTCATGCTGATATCCGTTTGCGCGTAAAATGAAGCCGCTTAATACACTTTACGTTCAGGCAACTTGTCGCCTGTGAAGGCCAGGCCTCCCGGCAGTTGGCCATAGTGGCGCCGCAACGCATCCTGAAAGCGATGATGTATAAGACGTTTTAATAATAAAAAAGGCATTAACTATAACCACTATATCATTTATACCAACAGTGTATAGCCGGTAACGAAAAATAATATAGGTGGTTATAAGGGGGCGGAAAGCGCGGAGAGAAAGGAAAACGACACGGCAGAGGCATCCATGGCCCCTGCCGGCCGCCAGAGCAGGAAAAGCGCCCTTTTCCTGCCTGATAATGGTCAGTTACTTTTTAGCTTCCGTCCATTTGCCGTCGATAAAGAAGGCTGACCAGCCGGTCGCTTTGCCCTCTTTTTCGGACGCCACATACTGCTGCTTCGTTTTACGGCTAAAGCGCACCAGCGTTTTATTGCCTTCCGGATCCTGCTGCGGCGCATCGGCGAGATAACGCAGTTTTTCCGGCAGACGGTCGCGGAAGCGGTACAGCTCTTCCACCAGCGGCGCACGCGTTTCCCGTGATTTCGGGAAGGTGTTTGCCGCCAGGAAGACGCCCGCGGCCCCGTCACGCAGCACGAAATAGGCGTCAGACTTCTCGCACGGCAGCTCCGGGAGCGGCACCGGATCTTCCTTCGGCGGCGCCACTTCGCCATTGCGCAGGATCTTACGCGTATTCTTACACTCGTCGTTGGTACAAGCCATGTACTTCCCAAAACGCCCCATCTTCAGGTGCATCTCGGAGCCGCACTTCTCGCACTCCACTACCGGACCGTCATAGCCCTTGATGCGGAACTCGCCCTCTTCAATCTCATAGCCATCGCAGGTCGGGTTGTTACCGCAGACGTGCAGTTTACGCTTGGGATCGATAAGGTAGCTGTCCATCGCCGTACCGCACTTCTGGCAGCGGCGTTTGGCGCGCAGCGCGTTAGTTTCGGCGTCATCGCCTTCCAGCACGTTGAGGACTTCGTTTTCCGGCACCAGGTTAATGGTGGTTTTGCAGCGCTCTTTCGGCGACAGGGCATAGCCCGAACAGCCGAGGAAAACGCCGGTGCTGGCGGTACGGATGCCCATTTTACGGCCGCAGGTCGGACAGTCGATACTGGTGAGCACCATCGGGTTCGGCTGCATGCCGCCCTCTTCCGGATCTTTCTCCGCAGTCTCCAGCTGGGCGGTAAAATCGCCGAAGAAGTGGTTCAGCACCTCTTTCCACTCGGCCTGGTGGTTAGCCACCTGATCGAGACGATCTTCCATCTGCGCGGTGAAGTCGTAGTTCATCAGATCGCGGAAGTTCTCTTCCAGTCGGTCGGTGACGATCTCGCCCATTTTCTCCGCGTAGAAACGACGGTTTTCCACTCGCACGTAACCACGATCCTGAATGGTGGAGATAATCGAGGCATAGGTGGACGGACGACCGATACCGCGTTTTTCCAGCTCTTTAACCAGCGAGGCTTCGCTGAAGCGAGCCGGCGGTTTGGTAAAGTGCTGGGCAGGCGTCAGCTCGACCAGGCTCAGCTGGTCGCCCTGTTTGACCAGCGGCAGAGTCCGGTCCTCATCGCCCTTGCGCAGGGCCGGCATCACTTTGGTCCAGCCGTCAAAGCGTAAGGTACGACCGCGCGCTTTCAGTTTGAAATCACCCGCCGCCACGGTCAGCGTCGTGGAGTCGTACTGCGCCGGCGTCATCTGACAGGCGACAAACTGGCGCCAGATCAGCTGATACAGCTTCTGCGCATCCGCTTCCATATCTTTCAGCGTTTCCGCCAGCACGTTCACATCAGACGGACGAATCGCTTCGTGTGCTTCTTGTGAGTTTTCTTTGCTGGCGTACTGATTGGCGCTTTCCGGCAGATATTTTTTACCAAACTTGTCGCTGATGTAGCCGCGAACCATGTTCAGCGCATCCTGACTCAGGTTGGTGGAGTCGGTACGCATATAGGTGATGTGCCCCGCCTCATAGAGGCGCTGAGCCATCATCATGGTCTTTTTCACGCCGAAGCCGAGACGGGTGCTGGCCGCCTGCTGCAGGGTGGAGGTGATGAACGGCGCGCCCGGCTTGCTGCTGGTCGGCTTGTCTTCCCGCTCCAGTACGCTGTAGCTGGCTTTTTCCAGTAGCGATACCGCCGCCATGGTCTCATCGCGGCTGACCGGACGGAACGGCTTATCGTCCTTATGGGTCACCTGCAGCGGCAGCGCGTCGCCGCCCGGCGTGGTGGTGCTGGCATCAACTTCCCAGTACTCTTCCGGGACGAATGCTTTGATTTCACGCTCACGCTCCACCACCAGGCGGACCGCGACGGACTGTACGCGCCCGGCAGAAAGACCACGGGCGATTTTTTTCCACAGCAGCGGCGAAACCATATAACCCACCACGCGGTCCATAAAGCGACGCGCCTGCTGGGCGTTAACCCGATCGATATTCAGTTCGCCCGGCTTTTCGAAAGCCTGACGAATGGCGTTTTTGGTGATCTCATTGAACACCACGCGGCTGTAACGCTGTTCATCGCCGCCGATAACTTCCCGCAGGTGCCAGGCAATGGCTTCCCCTTCGCGGTCAAGGTCGGTTGCGAGATAGATGTGGTCAGCTTTTTCCGCCAACTGTTTGAGTTCTGAAACTACCTTTTCTTTACCCGGAAGTACTTCATAGTGCGCATTCCAGTCATGCCATGGGTCCACGCCCATGCGGTTAACCAGAGCACCACGTTCGTCCTTTTTAGGCTTTTTAGCCCCTTTGGTGGCGGTAGAGTCGGTGCTCTTTTTGGAAGCTGATCCACTGGTCGGCAAATCGCGGATATGACCGACGCTGGATTTCACCACGTAGTCATTACCCAGATACTTATTGATCGTTTTGGCTTTTGCCGGGGACTCAACGATAACGAGAGCTTTACCCATATTCACCTTTACCTAATTTGATTCATCCAGGAATACATCGCACATTCATACACCCTCCACTGGCGACTGCCTCATATGTTGCGGCACCGTCGGTGAATATCAACCCAGAACACCTGTTTCATCTCCGTAAAACCAGGCGCTTGAGTTTACTGACCTTTTTTCGTCAGGTGACATAGCACGAAGAATTTTTGGCCGAATGTCAAGCAAATCTGTTGCCAGATCGCCGAAAGCGTCACACTGTACCTGATAAAATTCGTTACGCAACTTTATTAGCATGCAAAAGCGAATCACGCCAGTAAACGGCTGTTTCTCCACTGGTTACGATTACCCTTGTTTTGTCCATGGAAAATTTGCCCCGTGCCGCCGCGCGGCGTAAACTACGCGTGGAGAAAAAGAGGAGTCCGTTATGCAAGGTACAACCCAACCAATCGATCGCCAGACGCTGCTCGAAAAAGCCAACAAACTTATTCGCGAACATGAGGATACGTTAGCCGGTATCGAAGCTACCGACGTCGTTCAGCGCAACAATGTCCTGGTGTTTAGCGGTGAGTTTTATCTTGATGAGCAGGGTCTGCCGACGCCGAAGAGTACAGCGGTATTTAATATGTTTAAGTACCTCGCCCATGAGCTGTCGGACAAATATCACCTGGTCGATTAAGACCGGCGGAGATTAAGACCGCCCTAAATGAGAACGCGAGGCAGAGCCTCGCGTTTTATCATCTATATCAGCGGCTTCTGTCCGCGCTGCCACCAGCGCAGCAGCAGTCGATCGGCACTCTCCGCCGCGCTACCGGTGAAGCGGTCGAGCATTTTCTTACGCTGTTGATAACGCACTCCGATCACCTCGTGGCTCTCCATGAGTCCCAGCAGCAGCTCATCACTGGTTTCAACCGCATCCACCAGCCCTTTTTCCAGCGCCTGTACCCCGTACCAGTGCTCGCCAGTGGCCACCTGCTCAATATCAAGGCCCGGGCGCATCCGCTGGACGAAATCCTTGAACAAATGGTGCGTCTCATTAAGGTCTTCGCGAAACTTGCGCCGTCCTTCTTCAGTGTTTTCACCCAGCATCGTGAGCGTTCGTTTGTACTGTCCGGCGGTATGCAGTTCGATATCAATATCTTTGTTCTTCAGGAAACGGTGCAGGTTTGGGATCTGCGCCACCACGCCAATAGAGCCGAGGATCGCAAACGGCGCCGAGACAATTTTGTTCGCCACGCAGGCCATCATATAGCCGCCGCTGGCCGCCACTTTGTCGACCGCCACCGTCAGCGGGATCTGTTTGTCGCGCAAGCGCTGCAGCTGCGATGCTGCAAGCCCGTAGCCGTGCACCACCCCGCCGGGGCTTTCCAGACGAATCACCACCTGATCGCGCGCTTTCGCCGCCGCCAGCACCGCGGTGATCTCTTCCCGCAGGCTGGTGACTTCATGAGCATCCATACTGCCTTTGAAATCCAGCACCCAGGCGCGCGGCTTGCCTTCCGGCTCGGTATTACCCAGCTTCGCCCGCGCTTTCGCCGCCTTCGCCTCTTGTTTTTGCTTTTTCTTCTGCGACTTATGCCACTGCTTCTGCTGCGGGCCGTCCAGCAGGGCCACCGCCAGCGATTCCTTCATCTCTTTATAATGCTCGCTAAGATTCGTTACCCGCAGCTCGCCGCGCTGTTTCTTGCGCTGGGCCAGGTTGACGATAATAGCGGCAATCACCGCGATAGCGACGACAACGGTCGCGATCTTGGCTAAAAATAAGCCATATTGAGCAAGTAATTCCACGTTTTCACCTTGTGTAAAGCACTGACGTTGCTTCACAGTGTACATCAGCCCCTGGCGAGAAGTCTTTGTGCTTTGTGTCCTCTGCGCAGCGGATTCCGTTTTTTTAGGCGAGGCTGAAATCGTTGCAAGATATTAATTTTGTGAATACTTTCCGCTTCGCCGATTGCAATGGCGGGCGCTTTCAGGCATAACAGCGCAAAAGTGAGATACCAAAGATGAAGCGCGATCGAGAGCCGATCGCCAAAGGAGTCGCCGTGCATTATCAACCGCAACGCCACTTGCTGAAAGATCGCATCATTCTGGTCACCGGGGCCAGCGATGGAATTGGTCGTGAAGCGGCCCTGACCTACGCCCGCTACAGCGCCAGCGTTATCCTGCTGGGTCGCAACGACGACAAACTGCGCGCCGTCGCCGAGGAGATTGAGCGTGAGGGCGGTATTCCTCCCCGCTGGTTTACTCTCGACCTGCTCACCTGCACGCCGCAGGCGTGCCAGCAGCTGGCGCAGCAGATCAGCATCCACTATCCCCGCCTTGACGGCGTGCTGCACAATGCTGGCTTGCTCGGCGACATCTGCCCGATGGATGAACAGAAACCGGAGGTCTGGCAGCAGGTGATGCAGGTGAACGTCAATGGCACCTTTATGCTGACCCAGGCGCTTCTTCCTTTATTACTCCGTTCCGAATCTGGTTCGCTGGTCTTTACCTCATCCAGCGTCGGTCGTCAGGGTCGCGCCAACTGGGGCGCCTATGCCGTCTCCAAATTCGCCACCGAAGGGATGATGCAGGTGCTGGCCGACGAGTACCAAAGCCGCCACCTGCGGGTGAACTGTATCAACCCCGGCGGCACCCGCACCGGCATGCGCGCCAGCGCGTTCCCGACGGAAGATCCGCTGAAACTGAAAACCCCCGCTGACATTATGCCCGTCTATCTGTGGCTGATGGGCGACGACAGTCGTCGCAAGACGGGAATGACCTTCGACGCCCAACCGGGGCGTAAACCAGGAATTGCCCAATGAGTGATGAACGCTACCGCGAACGCCAGCAGCGGCTGAAAGATAAAGTGGATGCCCGGGTGGCGGCGGCCCAGGACGAGCGCGGCATTGTGATGGTCTTTACCGGCAACGGCAAAGGAAAAACTACCGCCGCCTTTGGCACCGCGACCCGCGCCGTCGGCCACGGCAAAAAAGTCGGCGTGATCCAGTTTATCAAGGGGACCTGGCCTAACGGCGAGCGTAATCTGCTGGAGCCCCACGGCGTCGAATTTCAGGTGATGGCGACAGGCTTTACCTGGAACACTCAGGACCGCGACAGCGACACCGCCGCCTGTCTGGCGGTTTGGGAACATGCCCGCCGTATGCTTGCCGACGACCAGCTCGATCTGGTGCTGCTGGACGAGCTGACCTATATGGTGGCCTACGATTACCTGCCGCTGGAGGCGGTGCTGAGCGCTCTGCGTGAGCGTCCTGCCCACCAGTCGGTGATCATCACCGGCCGCGGCTGTCATCGCGATATTATTGAAATGGCGGATACCGTCAGCGAGCTGCGCCCGGTGAAACATGCCTTTGATGCCGGCATTAAAGCGCAGATGGGGATTGACTACTGAGGACCGGATACGGCGAAAGGAAGTCCGCGTTCCGGCGCAAAACCACCGGAACGCGCAACATTAACCGTTGGTCTTATTGCGGGTACTGGAACGGCGGTTGCTGTTATTACCCTGGCGCGGGTTAGCGCTGGTCTGGCTGTGACGCTTCACCGCCCGGCGGATCTGATTGGCTTTCAACCGGCGACGATCTTTTTCAACGGCGACCTTGGAGCTGGTTTCCGGAGTAAGTTCCACCAGTTCGCGCAGATAGTTGGTCTGCGCCAGGTCCAGCTCGGTATAGCCGCCGCGCGGCAGGCCTTTCGGCAGCAGAATATCGCCATAGCGTACGCGGATCAGGCGGCTGACCTGCACGCCGACCGCTTCCCACAGACGACGCACTTCGCGGTTACGCCCTTCGGTCAGGGTGACGTTGTACCACTGGTTAATCCCTTCGCCGCCGGTGAATTTGATGGTTTTAAACGCCGCCGGGCCATCTTCTAACTGTACGCCGCGCGACAGCTGGCGCAGCTTATCTTCATCTACCTGGCCGAAAACGCGAACGGCGTACTCACGCTCGACTTCACGGCTCGGGTGCATCAGGCGGTTTGCCAGTTCGCCGTCGGTGGTGAACAGCAACAGGCCACAGGTGTTGACGTCCAGACGACCAACGGCAATCCAGCGCGCGCCGCGCAGTTTAGGCAGACGATCGAACACCGTCGGGCGTCCTTCCGGATCGTTACGGGTGCACAGTTCGCCTTCCGGCTTGTAGTACGCCAGCACGCGGCAGATCTGCTCGGCGGACTCTTTCACCGAGATCAGATGGCCATCGATACGAATTTTTAAACCGGGGACGATTTCCACACGGTCGCCGAGGGTGGCGATTTTGCCGTCGACGCTGACGCGGCCAGCTTCGATTTTCGCTTCAATTTCACGGCGGGAGCCGTGGCCGGCGCGGGCCAGCACTTTTTGCAGTTTCTCGCTCATTGAGCTTCCTTAAGGTGTCGCCTTCCCAGGCGTCTGGTATGCTTTATGAAACAATGAGGCCTGTATCAGCAACTCATTGTTACGTATATACTTTGTACGTAAAGTCTCGCCGGCATGCGCAAAACATTCGCCGCGAGCCCGTATTCGTGGCCGAACATACTACACTAACTTCGCCGGGAAAGCTTCTGTTCGCCACACCGCGCCTTTAGTATGGAACAGATTTTCCTTATTCTCCTGTCTACCCTCACCTGTGTTGGTCTTAGTCGGACAGAGAGCGCCTCCCTGCGCTACGCCTGCTCTTGCGCGACGGCAGAGTGCTGGGCGAGCAGCCAGTCACGAAAACAGCGGTTGGCAGGGGCCAGCAGCGCGGTCTCGTGGTAAACCAGATGATAGGCCAGCGGACAGGCGATGGGCTGCGCCAGAGGATTCACCAGCCGCCCCTGCGTCAGCGCAGGCGCTATGAATGAACGTCGCAGTAAAGCCATCCCCATACCGGCTAATGCCGCCTCCGTTACGCCGTTGCAATCAGTGAACACCGGGCCACGGCGCGCGCGGTGCGCTTCCAGCCCCACGGCCTCGCACCACAGCGCCCAGTCCTCACGATGTTCATCGTGCAGCAGCGGATACTCTAGCAGACCGCTGGCATCGGCGAGGGTCCGGTGCGGAGTAATCAGCTGCGGACTACAGACCGGCATCAGATCGTCATCCAGCAGACGATAAGCCTGCAGTTCCGGCCAGCCCCCGACGCCATGCCGCACGGCAAAATCGATCTCTTCGCTCAGCAAATCCACTCGCCGGTTGGTGGTGCCGATCAGGATCTCTATCTGTGGATAGCGCCGTTCAAAATCAGCCAGCCGCGGCAGCAGCCATTGAATAGCAAAGCCGCTGGTACAACTGACAGTCACTTTTTCCGGCCCCGGGGGCACCTGCAGACGCCGGGTGGCGGCAGCTATCTGATGAAACGCGGGCTGCACGGCCCGGAGGTAGATCTCCCCCACCTCCGTTAACTGTAACCGTCGGGGGGTACGGATAAATAGCGGGACATTCAGCGCCTCCTCCAGGCGGGCAATCTGCTGGCTGACAGCGCTGGGTGTGACGCAAAGTTCACTGGCGGCCAGCTTCAGGCTGAGCAGCCGCGCCGCCGCCTCAAAACAGCGCAACGCATTCAGCGGCGGGAGTTTCATGGCTATGGAACCTCAGTTAAGAAAAACTTAATCATGTAAGCATAACGCGTTTGTCGGCCATTGCACGAGAGCTCTACAGTTAGCTTCCTTACCGTTCACAAGGAGTCAATCATGCGTGTTATCGACTGTGGTCGCCTGCTGCTGCTTGCCGCCCTCTGGGGTGCCAGCTTTCTGTTTATGCGCATCACCACCCCGGCTTTCGGCGCGGTAAACAGCGCCTTTCTGCGCGTGCTGTTCGCCGCCGTCGCTTTAGGGTTGCTGGCCGGCGCGCGCGGAAAATGGGGCGGGTATGAGGGTAAATTCATCGCCACTCTGAAGCTGGGGGTCATCAATTCCGGCCTCCCTTTTCTGATGTACTGCCTTGCCGCGCAATGGCTACCGGCAGGGTACTCCGCCACGCTCAACGCCACGGCGCCGATGATGGGGGTGCTGATTGGCGCACTCTGCTTTGCGGAACCGCTGACCCTGCGCAAAGGCGCTGGCGCGGCGCTGGGCGCTATTGGCGTGGCGGTGATCGCGCGCCCGACTACCGGCCTCGGCGCCGCCCAGCTGCTGCCGGGCGTCGGCGCCTGTCTGACCGCCACCGCCTGCTATGGCCTGGCCGGCTTTCTGACCCGCCGCTGGATCCAACAGCGCGGCGGCCTCGAAGCGGAGCGCGTCGCGTTGGGCAGCCAAATCGGCGCCACGCTGTTTTTATGCCCCTTCTTTCTCTGGTCCTGCGGGCATGGGCTGGCTGTGGACTGGGGTCAGGGCCTGCCGTGGATGGCAATGCTTATGCTGGGTGTCGTCTGCACGGCGGCAGGGTATATCCTCTATTTCCGCCTGATCGCTGATATTGGACCGCTGCGTTCACTGTCCGTGACCTTTTTGATCCCGCCTTTTGCGGTGCTGTGGGGCTATCTTTTTCTTGGAGAGATTGTGGAGAGTGGGTTAATTCTCGGCGCGCTGCTGGTCTGCCTGGCGCTGTGGATGATGGTCGTGCCGTCGGGGAGAAAAGAGAGGGTACCAGGCGGCGCATGAGGCACCGCCCGGCAGGTAGTGTCAGAGAAACGGCCTCACGTCGCCCACGCCTTCGCGCAGCACCACCGGGGTATCTTCCGTCAGGTCGATAACCGTGGTCGGCTGCTGCCCCAGGAAACCGCCGTGGATAATGAGGTCCACGACTTTCTCCAGACGATCTTTGATCTCTTCCGGGTCGGATTCGGTAAAGTCGCTGCCGGGCAGCATCAGCGAGGTAGAGAGCATCGGTTCGCCTAAGGTCTCAAGCAACGCCTGAGCGATGGGGTTGGACGGGACGCGCATACCAATGGTTTTACGCTTCTCCTGCAGCAGCCGGCGCGGTACCTCTTTCGTTCCTTTGAGGATAAAGGTGTAGTTGCCCGGCGTATTGTTTTTCATCAGGCGAAACGCCACGTTGTCCACAAAAGCGTAGGTTGACAGTTCGGACAGGTCGCGGCACATCAGGGTGAAGTTGTGGCCGTCCGGCAGCTGACGGATGCGGCAGATCCGCTCCATCGCGCCCTTGTCTTCAATTTTGCAGCCCAGCGCGTAGCCGGAGTCGGTAGGATATACGATCACCCCGCCCTTACGCACAATCTCCACCGCCTGGTTAATCAACCGCGCCTGCGGGTTATCCGGATGGATATAAAAAAACTGGCTCATACTTCCCTCTCAATTTTTATTCGGTGGCCGCTTCCCAGCTGTGCCAGACGCCTTCCACGCCGGCAGGGAGCCAGAGCTTACGGCCAAGTTCGATCCACGCGCAGGGCTGATGGAAATCGGAACCCTGCGACGCCAGAAGACCAAACTGCACGGCCAGGGCGGCCAGCTGGGCGCGTTCATGGGGCGCCTGCTGGCACTGGGCCACTTCCATGGCATCACCGCCCTGCTCGCTGAAGTGGGCCAACAGCCGCTTAAGCCACTTGGCGGAAAGATCGTAACGCCCGGGATGGGCTATCACCGCCTTACCGCCAGAATGATGAATGACATCAATTGCTTGTTTTATTGTACACCACTGCGGCGGCACGTAACCGGTTTTCCCGCGGGCAAGGTATTTTTTGAAGACCTCCGCCATGTTCTTCGCGTGGCCGGCCTCCACCAGAAAACGGGCAAAATGGCCGCGGGTGACGGCGCCACCGTCCGCCAGCCGCAGCGCCCCTTCCCAGGCGCCGGGGATGCGCGCCTTCTCCAGACGCTCGGCAATCATCTGGCCGCGCTGCTGGCGCCGCGCTTTCTGCTCCTCCAGCAGGGCGGTCATCGCAGGGTGCGCAATATCAATATTGAGACCCACAATATGAATCTCGTGATTTTCCCAGAGGGTGGAAATCTCGACGCCGTTCACCAGGGTCAAGGGTAATCCGGCGCGGGCGATCTCCTCCCGGGCCGCGGGGATCGCCGCCACGCTGTCATGGTCGGTGATCGCCAGCGTGCCTACGCGCATTTCATGGGCGCGATGGACCAGTTCCTGCGGAGTCAGCCGCCCGTCAGAGGCGGTGGTATGGCTGTGCAGATCGTAAATCACTGCGTATTGGCTGTCGCTCAAAAGGACTCCTGCTGGACATCAACGTAAATAAGCGCATTATCATACCGACAGGCAGAGAAAATCTGCAAACAAGGGTTGACTTTATTCCATTGAACTAGTTAACTAGTACGCAAGTTCACATGAAGGGGTATCACGATGAAAATGCACTTTATCACTCTGCACAGCTGGTGGCGCACCTCCTGATAACGGGCGGCGTGATCGCGTTTTGCATTCAGCATACAGATACCCGGCCCGCCAATGAGCGGGCTTTTTATTGGACAAAAATAATACGAACAGGCGAGAACAATAATGCAAACATCCAAACCGGCACTCGAGCTTCTCACCAGCGACGCCATCTACCGGGAGAACCCGACGGCGTTATTCCACCAACTGTGCGGCGCCCGTCCGGCCACGCTGCTGCTGGAATCGGCTGACATCGACAGCAAAGATGACTTAAAAAGCCTGCTGCTGGTGGACAGCGCGCTGCGCATCACCGCTCTTGGTGACACTGTCACCATTCAGGCCCTCTCCGCCAACGGCGCCGCGCTGCTGGAGCTGCTGGACGGCGCGCTGCCCTCCGGGATCGCCAATCAGCGCCAGCCCAACGGCCGGATCCTGACCTTCCCGGCAGTCAGTTCCCTGCTCGATGAAGACGCCCGCCTCTGCTCGCTGTCAGTGTTTGACGCCTTCCGTCTCCTGCAGGAGCTGGTGACCGTCCCGGCCAACGAGCGTGAAGCGATGTTCTTCGGCGGCCTGTTCGCCTATGACCTGGTGGCCGGCTTTGAAGATCTGCCGCCGCTGCAGAGCGACACCGCCTGCCCCGACTACTGCTTCTATCTGGCGGAGACCCTGCTGGTCATCGACCATCAGACCAAGCATACCCGCATCCAGGCGAGCCTGTTCACGCCGCTGGAGAGTGAAAAACAGCGCCTGGAGCAGCGCCTGAGCCAGCTGCGCCAGCAGCTGAACGAGCCACCGCTGCCGCTGCCAGTCACTACCGTGGCCGAAATGCGCTGCGACGTTGACCAGAGCGATGAAGAGTACGGCGCGGTGGTGCGCAAAATGCAGCGCGCGATCCGCGCCGGGGAAATCTTCCAGGTGGTCCCTTCCCGCCGCTTCTCGCTGCCCTGCCCGTCGCCGCTGGCCGCGTATGATGTGCTGAAGAAGAGCAACCCCAGCCCGTATATGTTCTTTATGCAGGACAATGATTTCACCCTGTTCGGCGCCTCGCCGGAAAGCTCGCTGAAGTATGATGCCGTCAGCCGTCAGATTGAGATCTACCCCATCGCCGGCACCCGGCCGCGCGGCCGCCGCGCCGACGGCTCGCTGGATCGCGATCTCGACAGCCGTATCGAACTGGAAATGCGTACCGATCACAAAGAGCTTTCCGAGCACCTGATGCTGGTGGACCTGGCGCGCAACGATCTGGCCCGCATCTGTACCCCGGGCAGCCGCTATGTCGCCGATTTAACCAAGGTTGACCGTTACTCCTTCGTGATGCATCTGGTCTCCCGGGTGGTGGGTGAACTGCGTCAGGATCTCGATGTGCTGCACGCTTACCGCGCCTGCATGAACATGGGCACTCTCAGCGGCGCGCCGAAGGTTCGCGCCATGCAGCTGATTGCCGCCGCCGAAGGTAAACGACGCGGCAGCTACGGCGGCGCGGTGGGCTATTTCACTGCCCACGGCGACCTCGACACCTGCATCGTCATCCGTTCCGCCTACGTGCAGGAGGGTATCGCTACCGTCCAGGCCGGAGCCGGCATTGTGCTCGACTCGGTTCCCCAGTCGGAAGCGGATGAGACCCGAAATAAAGCCCGCGCGGTGCTGCGCGCCATTGCCCAGGCCCATCACGCGAAGGAGATTTTCTGATGGCTGACATTCTGCTGCTCGATAATATCGATTCTTTCACCTATAACCTGGCAGACCAGCTGCGCGCCAACGGCCATAACGTGGTGATTTACCGTAACTCCGTTCCGGCGCAGGCGCTGATTGAGCGTCTGGGCACCATGGACAATCCGGTGCTGATGCTCTCCCCTGGCCCGGGTACGCCAAGCGAAGCCGGCTGCATGCCGGAATTGCTGACCCGCATGCGGGGCAAGCTGCCGATCATCGGCATCTGCCTCGGCCACCAGGCCATTGTCGAAGCCTACGGCGGCTATGTCGGCCAGGCGGGCGAGATCCTTCACGGCAAAGCCTCCAGCATTGAGCACGACGGCCAGGCGATGTTTGCCGGTCTGGCTAACCCGCTGCCGGTGGCGCGCTACCACTCGCTGGTCGGCAGCAATATTCCCGCCGGGCTGACGATTAACGCCAATTTCAACGGCATGGTGATGGCGGTGCGTCACGATGCGGATCGGGTGTGCGGCTTCCAGTTCCACCCGGAATCGATCCTCACCACCCAGGGCGCGCGACTGCTGGAGCAGACCCTGGCCTGGGCGCTGCAGAAGCTGGAGCATACCAACACCCTCCAGCCGATCCTTGAGAAGCTGTACCAGGCGGAAACCCTGAGCCAGCAGGAGAGCCACCAGCTGTTCTCCGCCGTCGTGCGCGGCGAAGTGAAGCCTGAACAGCTGGCCGCCGCGCTGGTCAGTATGAAAGTGCGCGGCGAGCAGCCGCAGGAAATTGCCGGCGCCGCCACCGCGCTGCTGGAAAACGCCGCGCCGTTCCCGCGCCCGGACTACCTGTTTGCCGACATCGTCGGCACCGGTGGCGACGGCAGCAACAGCATTAATATCTCCACCGCCAGCGCGTTTGTCGCCGCTGCCTGTGGATTGAAAGTGGCGAAGCACGGCAACCGCAGCGTTTCCAGTAAATCAGGCTCTTCTGACCTGCTGGCGGCCTTCGGCATTAATCTCGATATGAACGCCGATAAATCCCGCGCGGCGCTCGATGAGCTGGGCGTCTGCTTCCTGTTCGCGCCGAAGTACCACACCGGTTTCCGCCACGCGATGCCGGTCCGTCAGCAGCTGAAGACCCGTACTCTGTTTAACGTGCTGGGCCCGCTGATCAACCCGGCGCATCCGCCGCTGGCGCTGATTGGCGTCTACAGCCCGGAACTGGTGTTGCCGATTGCGGAAACCTTGCGCGTACTCGGTTATCAGCGCGCTGCCGTGGTGCACAGCGGCGGGATGGATGAAGTCTCGCTGCATGCGCCCACGGTGGTCTCCGAGCTGCATAACGGGGAAATTAAAAGCTATCAGCTGACCGCCGACGATTTCGGCCTGACGCCTTACCATCAGGCGCAGCTGGCGGGCGGCACGCCGGAAGAAAACCGTGACATTCTGACGCGCTTGCTACAAGGTAAAGGTGAAGCCGCTCACGAAGCCGCCGTCGCCGCCAACGTCGCCATGTTGATGCGTTTACACGGGCATGAAGATCTGAAAGCTAACGCTCAGCAGGTACTGGATGTGCTGCACAGCGGCGCGGCCTATGACAGAGTGACCGCCTTAGCGGCAAGAGGGTAAAGAATGCAGACCGTTTTAGCAAAAATCGTTGCCGACAAAGCGATTTGGGTGGAAGCCCGCAAACAACAACAACCGTTAGCCAGTTTTCAGAATGAGGTCGTCCCGACGCAGCGCAATTTCTATGACGCGCTGGCCGGCACCCGCACCGCGTTTATTCTCGAGTGCAAAAAGGCTTCGCCGTCGAAGGGGTTGATTCGCGAAGATTTCGATCCGGCGGCGATCGCCAGCATCTACAAACACTACGCCTCGGCGATCTCGGTGCTGTGTGATGAGAAATATTTCCAGGGCAGCTTCGATTTTCTGCCGATCGTCAGCAAGGTCGCGCCGCAGCCGATCCTGTGTAAGGACTTCACCATCGACCCTTACCAGATCTACCTGGCGCGCTACTATCAGGCCGACGCCTGCCTGCTGATGCTGTCGGTGCTCGACGATGAACAGTATCGTCAGCTCTCGGCGGTGGCTCACAGCCTGAATATGGGCGTGCTCACAGAAGTCAGCAATGATGAGGAGCTGGAGCGCGCCATCGCCCTGAAGGCGAAGGTGGTGGGCATCAACAACCGCGACCTGCGCGATATGTCGATTGACCTCAACCGCACCCGTCAGCTGGCGGCGCGTCTCGGCCCGGATGTCACGGTGATCAGCGAATCCGGCATCCATACCTATGCCGAAGTGCGTGAGCTGAGCCACTTCGCCAATGGCTTCCTGATCGGCTCCGCCCTGATGGAGCAGGCGGATCTGGAAGCGGCGGTCAAGCGCGTGCTGCTCGGCGAGAACAAAGTGTGCGGCCTGACGCGCCCGCAGGATGCGCAGGTGGCCTGGGAGTCTGGCGCCATCTACGGTGGGCTGATCTTCGTCCCGACCTCGCCGCGGGCGGTAAATGACGCCCAGGCTAAAGCGGTGATCGCCGCCGCGCCGCTGCAGTACGTCGGCGTCTTCCGCAATGCGCCGCTGGATGAGGTGGTCGCCCGCGCCCAGGCCCTGGAGCTGGCCGCCGTACAGCTGCACGGTGATGAAGACCAGGCCTATATCGACGCGCTGCGCGACGCCCTCGCGGATAGCGTCCGCATCTGGAAAGCGCTGAGCGTTGGCGAAACCTTGCCGTCCCGTACACTCCGCCATGTCGATAAGTATCTGCTCGACAACGGCCAGGGCGGCAGCGGCCAGCGTTTTGACTGGAGCCTGCTGCAGGGCCAGGACCTGCGTAACGTTATGCTGGCTGGCGGCCTCGGCGCCGATAACTGTGTGGAAGCGGCCAAAAGCGGCTGTGCCGGACTCGATTTCAATTCAGGCGTAGAGTCGCAACCCGGGATTAAAGACGCCAGCAAGCTGGCCTCCGTATTCCAGACGCTGCGCGCATATTAAGGAGCAATAATGAGCACTTTACTGAACCCCTACTTCGGCGAATTCGGCGGCATGTATGTGCCGCAGATCCTGATGCCCGCCCTGCGCCAGCTGGAAGAGGCCTTTGTCAGCGCGCAGAAGGACCCGGCCTTTCAGGCGGA
This sequence comes from Klebsiella sp. PCX, assembly GCF_021869705.1. Taxonomy (NCBI): domain Bacteria; kingdom Pseudomonadati; phylum Pseudomonadota; class Gammaproteobacteria; order Enterobacterales; family Enterobacteriaceae; genus Klebsiella; species Klebsiella sp. PCX. The sequence goes on along the minus strand of NZ_CP091527.1, from coordinate 2,144,577 downwards.
ATTCACCGACCTGCTGAAAAACTACGCCGGTCGTCCGACGGCCCTGACCAAATGCCGGAACCTGACCGAAGGGACCCGCACTACCCTGTACCTGAAACGCGAAGATCTGCTGCACGGCGGCGCGCACAAAACCAACCAGGTGCTGGGCCAGGCTCTGCTGGCCAAACGGATGGGCAAAACCGAAATTATCGCCGAGACCGGCGCCGGTCAGCACGGCGTCGCCTCAGCGCTGGCCAGCGCCCTGCTCGGTCTGAAATGCCGTATCTACATGGGCGCCAAGGACGTCGAGCGCCAGTCGCCGAACGTCTTCCGTATGCGCCTGATGGGCGCCGAGGTGATCCCGGTGCATAGCGGCTCCGCCACGCTGAAAGATGCCTGTAACGAGGCGCTGCGCGACTGGTCCGGTAGCTACGAGAAGGCGCACTATATGCTGGGCACCGCCGCCGGTCCGCACCCGTTCCCGACCATCGTGCGTGAATTCCAGCGCATGATCGGCGAAGAGACCAAAGCGCAGATCCTCGAAAAAGAGGGCCGTCTGCCGGACGCGGTGATCGCCTGCGTCGGCGGCGGGTCAAACGCCATCGGCATGTTCGCTGATTTTATCGAGGAAACCCGCGTCGGCCTGATCGGCGTGGAGCCTGCCGGGCACGGTATCGAAAGCGGGGAGCACGGCGCGCCGCTGAAGCATGGTCGTGTGGGGATCTACTTCGGGATGAAGTCGCCGATGATGCAAACCGCCGACGGCCAGATCGAGGAATCTTACTCCATTTCCGCCGGGCTGGACTTCCCGTCCGTTGGGCCGCAGCACGCGTTTCTTAACAGCACCGGGCGCGCCGACTATGTGTCGATCACCGATGACGAAGCGCTGGAGGCGTTTAAAGCGCTCTCCCGCCACGAAGGGATCATCCCGGCGCTGGAGTCCTCTCACGCTCTGGCCCATGCGCTGAAAATGATGCGCGTGAACCCGGAAAAAGAGCAGCTGCTGGTGGTTAACCTCTCCGGCCGCGGCGATAAAGACATTTTCACCGTACACGACATCCTGAAAGCGCGAGGGGAAATCTGATGGAACGCTATGAGACGCTGTTTGCCCAACTGAAAAACCGCCAGGAAGGCGCTTTCGTCCCCTTTGTCACCCTTGGCGATCCGGGACCGGAGCAGTCGCTGAAAATTATCGATGCGCTGATCGAAGGCGGCGCCGATGCCCTTGAGCTGGGGATCCCCTTCTCCGACCCGCTGGCGGACGGCCCGACCATCCAGGGCGCGGCCTTGCGCGCCTTCGCTGCGGGGGTAACCCCGGCGCAGTGCTTTGAGATGCTGGCGGCGATCCGCCAGAAGCATCCAACGATCCCAATCGGCCTGCTGATGTACGCCAACCTCGTCTTCAGCCCGGGTATCGATGAGTTCTATGCCCAGTGCGCCCGCGTCGGCGTCGACTCGGTGCTGGTAGCCGACGTGCCGGTGGAAGAGTCCGCCCCGTTCCGCCAGGCGGCGATGCGCCATAACATCGCGCCAATTTTCATTTGCCCGCCCAACGCGGATGACGATTTACTGCGCCAGATCGCCTCTTATGGCCGCGGCTACACCTATCTGCTGTCGCGCGCCGGGGTGACGGGAGCGGAAAATCGCGCTGCGCTGCCGCTGCACCATCTGGTGGAGAAGCTGGCGGAATATCACGCTGCGCCGCCGCTGCAGGGCTTTGGCATCTCCGCGCCGGAGCAGGTGAGCGCCGCCATTGACGCCGGGGCCGCCGGGGCGATCTCCGGTTCCGCCATCGTCAAAATCATCGAACGTCATCTTGATGAGCCGCAAACCATGCTCGACGAGCTGAAAGCCTTCGTCCAGAGCCTGAAGGCGGCGACCAAAACCGCCTGACCGTCAGCCGCCTGGCATCGCGCCAGGCGGCGATTTCCTCGCGTTAGCTCCCCCTCCACGTCATCTTGCACGCCTGCACATCAGACTGAACGATGATCGACACCTTGACGCCAGGCGATGCGCTTTAACGTGGAAATTGATGGCGGGCGGATACCGAAGATTTGCACCATGTTGAAAGTAAAAATATCGCTCTCCCTGGTACAGGAGAGCGATAGGTCAGGCAATCAATATTGCCCGAATATCATTGACGTTGGTTAACGTTGGGCCGGTCATTACCAGGTCATCGAGCGCATGAAAATAGCTATAGCTATCGTGTGCATCAAGATAACTAGCCGCATTTAGACCACCCATTTTGCCGCGTGTTAGCGTGTCCGGGAATACCAGCGCACCTGCTGCATCTTCCGTTCCGTCGATACCATCACTGTCGCCGGCGATTGCCCATATACCGCTTTCTCCCTGCAACGCACAGGCCAGACTGAGCGCAAATTCAGTATTACGACCACCCTTCCCGTGCTGACCCTGACTTACCGTCACGGTGGTTTCGCCACCCGACAACAGCACTGCCGGACCGGAAACCGGATGACCATATTGCTTCACGGATTTAGCAATCCCGGCCATAACAATGGCCACTTCACGACTTTCGCCTTCTAACGCATCGCCGAGAATAAGCGGCGTCAGTCCGTGTCTGCACGCAACCAGCGCGGCAGCCTGCAAAGCCCGCTGCGGCGTGGCAATGAGTTTTACTTCGCTGTTCGCTGTGCTTTCAACCGGGCCTGCCGGCTGGCTTAGCAGTTTATGAACAGGTTCCGGGGTCTGAATACCGTAGCGCTGAAGCACCCGAAGCGCATCAAGCGGCGTACTGTCATCGGCGACAGTAGGACCTGATGCCACATCTGCCGGGTTATCCCCCGGCACATCGCTGATAATCAGTGACACAATACGGGCCGGTTGCGCCATTCTTGCCAGCTTGCCACCTTTCACCGCGGAGAGATGACGACGTACCAGATTCATCTCTTTGATATTGGCACCGCTGTGCAGTAGCGCGCGCGTAATGGCCTGCTTATCTTTCAATGTTAATCCTGGTGCGGGCAGCGCCATCAACGCCGACCCGCCACCGGAAATGAGCGCCAGCACCAGGTCATCAGAGGTCAATCCGCGCAGCGCTTCCACAATCAGCATGGCGGCAACTTCGCTCATCGAATCCGATACCGGATGAGCAGCCTCGATAATCCGGATGCGACCAGCAGGCACCGCGTAACCGTAACGCGTCACCACCACGCCAGACACATCCACATCCGGCCAGGCTGCATCCACAGCCGCTGCCATTGCCGCCGAGGCTTTACCGGCACCGATTACCACGCAGCGGCCACGCGGTTTTTCCGGCAGGTTAGACAGGATCGCAGGCCCGGCTCGGGCGCTGTCGACAGCATGCTGAAAAATATCCTGCAGGATCTCTGCAGGCTGTTCATTTATCATGGTTATACGGTCTCGGCGATATTTGCTCTGGCTTCGATAAATTCCACTACAGCGCGGGTGACGTCCGCGGTACTGGCCGTTCCACCGACATCTGGCGTCAGAATGCCTTTCTCACAAACATATTCGATACTTTTCATAATCATCGCCGCGGCGTTACGCTCTCCCAGATGTTCAAGCATCTGTACCGCAGTCCAGAAGGTTGCTATCGGGTTAGCAATGCCTTTGCCGGTGATATCAAAAGCTGAACCATGGATAGGTTCGAACATGGAAGGGAAGCGGCGTTCCGGATCAATATTGGCGGTCGGCGCTACGCCCAGACTGCCCGCCAGCGCGCCGGCCAGATCGGAAAGGATATCGGCATGCAAATTGGTGGCAACGATGGTATCCAGGGTCTGGGGATGCAGCGTCATGCGGTGCGTCATCGCATCGACCAGCATCTTGTCCCACTGCACATCCGGAAATTCCTGCGCCACCTCAGCGGCAATCTCATCCCACATCACCATTCCGTGGCGCTGGGCGTTGGATTTAGTCACCACGGTCAGCAGTTTACGTGGACGAGACTGCGCCAGTCTGAAGGCATAGCGCATAATGCGAGTAACCCCGACGCGGGTGAAGATGGCCACCTCGGTGCCGACTTCTTCCGGTAAGCCACGGTGTGCACGGCCGCCGTTACCGGAATACTCACCTTCGGAGTTTTCGCGCACAATCACCCAGTCAAGATCGCCGGGCCCGCGGTTGCGCAGCGGTGAGGTGACACCCGGCAGGATTTTGGTTGGACGCACGTTGGCGTACTGGTCAAACCCCTGGCAAATTGGCAGGCGCAGACCCCAGAGTGTGATGTGGTCAGGGACATCCGGTGCGCCCACCGCGCCGAAGTAAATGGCATCAAATTTTTTTAGTGTGTTCAGCCCTTCTTCCGGCATCATCACGCCATGTTTTTTGTAATAGTCCGACCCCCAGTCAAAGGTCTCCACATCAAACTTCAGCTGCGGATCGTGGCGTGTCAGTGCATGCAGCACTTCAACACCTGCCGAGATGACTTCAGGACCAATACCGTCGGCAGGTATGGCGGCAATTTTATAGTTACGCATAGTAAATTCTCCGGTTAATGAGTATGAGGATGAGTGAGTTCTGCCGTTTGCGGTTTACCCGCCCTGGCAGAAAGGATCAGGACAATGAGGGCCGAAATAGCCAGCAGTCCGGCGACAAAGTACAGGCCCCAGGTGTAGCTACCGGTCTGCTCGCGGATCACCCCAATCATCATCGGGCCGACAAAGCCGCCCAGATTGCCGATGGAGTTAATCGTGGCAATACCCGCGGCCGCGGCCGGGCCGCTGAGGAACACGGTAGGCATACTCCAGAGGGGCGGTTTCGAGGCGCTGATGCCTGCGGTGACCAGGGTTAAGGCAACAATCACGGTAAACAGTGTGCTGACGTTACCGGCGTAAATCAGACCGGCTGCTGCCAGCAGGCAGGCACCAATCACATGCCAGCTGCGCTCTCTGGTGCGGTCAGAATGCCGCGCCCACAGGATCATGGCGATGACGCCGATGACCGCCGGGAAGGCGTTGAGGAAGCCAATCTCCAGTGAGGTAGCACCGAAGCTGCGGATGATTTGCGGGGACCAGATGCCAAGTGTGTACAAGCCGGCAGAAGTACCGAAATAGACCAGCGCCAGAGCCAGTACCCGCTTATCCGCCAGTCCTTTCCATGCGCTGCTGTGGTTCTGTTTTGCCGCCCGGGCCAGCTCCTCGGCCTGCATGGTGTTTTCCAGCCATGCACGCTCTTCGTCAGTCAGCCATTTGGCTTTGGCCGGACGATCGGTAAGAAAGAACAGAACCACAACGCCGAGTATCAGCGCTGGCAAGGCTTCCAGCACAAACATCCACTGCCAGCCGGCGTAGCCGAGAAAGCCATGCATCTCCAGCAGGGCGGCAGAAACAGGCGATCCCAATGCTGTAGAGAGCGGGGCTGCGGCCATAAAGATGGCGGTAACCTGCGCGCGTCTGGCTGCCGGGAACCAATAACTGAGATAAAGGATAATTCCTGGGAAGAAACCGGCTTCAGCTACACCGAGTAGAAAACGCAGAATGTAGAAGCTCGTCGTACCCTGCACAAAAGCCATGCAGCCAGAGACCAGGCCCCAGGTGATCATGACGCGGGCAATCCAGATGCGGGCACCTACTTTATGGAGAATTAAGTTTGACGGCACCTCAAACAGAAAGTACCCCAGGAAGAAGATGCCGGCGCCCAGCCCAAAAACGGTAGGTGAAAAACCCAGATCCTGATTCATGGTCAGGGCGGCAAAGCCAATGTTGACACGGTCGAGGAAGGCAATGAAGTACAGCAGCATGATGAAAGGAATAATGCGCAGGGTAACCTTGCGCATCACCTTCTTTTCGAGGTCGTTTTTCATGACGGATGCTCCATAGTGATGTAGGGTTGTTATCGTTTTGTAATAAACCCAGTATGAAGTTTTGAACCGCTTTATCATCGGCATGGCTTTATATAAATAATTTGCATAATCAGGTTTTGGTGAAAAAATGGATATAAATCAGCTACGTTGCTTTGTGGTATTGGGTGATGAGCTTCACTTCGGCCGTGCTGCCCGTAAACTTGAAATGATGCCTGCGTCACTGAGTCGCTTCATCAAACTGCTGGAAGATGATTTGGGGATAAGACTACTGAATCGATCGACCCGCAATGTGTCGCTAACGCCTGAAGGTGCCGCCTTTTTAAATGAGGCCAAAACGGTCATTGCTGATTTCGATGCGCTACGGCAGCGATTCCGTAAAAATAGCCTGCTGCAGAAAAGGACGTTGCGGATCGGAGCTATCGATAGCGCAGCCAAAGGATTACTTCCTGAACTGCTTAATCTTTTCGTCAGGCGTTTTCCGGAGGCAGACATTCATCTTACGGAAGATAAATCTCATAAACTTATCCCCCGACTCATTTCAGGATGGCTGGATGTGGTCTTTGTACGTCCGCCGGAACATATTGATGCCACGCTGACAACACGTTTTATCGCCAATGAAACCTGCGTGCTCGCCGTGCCCGCTAACCACCGCCTGGTCAGTTATGACGAAGTCAGTATCGATGACTTCCGACACGAGCCGGTTATCGTGCCGGAAAGAGGCACCCGGCGTCACAGCCATGACCTGACAATGAATATTTTCAAGGAGGGTGGCAGCATGCCTGTCATCGCGCAGTATGCCGAAGAGAAGCAGACTATCCTGAGTTTTGTTGCCGCTGGACTGGGCATCGCTCTGGTGCCTGCGTCATATAAAGATATGAATGCGGACGGCGTGAAATACCTTAAGCTCGCGCCCAAAAAACATATCGAAGGCCTTCCCCTCAGCGCGATGTGGCATCAGGGAAATAACACTATCTATTTGCGATCCCTACTGGAGATACTTTCCGACAACATCGACGAGCTGACCCGTGATTTGTGACGGAAAAAGATGATTGTTGCGCCGGGGCGGCAACACGCGAGAATTTAGTTCGGTTGCTTACAGGCGAGCCCCTGGGCTTCCAGTTTCTTCACCTGGCGACTGACGGTGGTGTTATCGCGCCCTAAATGATCCGCCAGCTCCCCCCCCACCGGGCCATGGCGCCCTACCGCCACCAGCAGCGGAAACAGCATCTGTTCCAGCTGGACGCCGGCCGCCTGGAGGATCTGCTCATCGCGCACCGGCTGGTTCATCACGCTGATGATATCCAGCAGCGCACGGTCTTTACCCTTGGATAAAAATCGCTTCCGCACAAAAGATGGGGTTGATATCTTAAATGAGAAATATTATCTTTCTCATTACTGAATAGTTGAGTAAATAACTCAGGTATTCAGTACGACATTGCTCACATTGCTTCCAGTATTTTTGCCCGCACTTGTGCGGGCTTTTTTTTTACTCACAACACACCTCACGCACCAGCTGCCGCAGCCGGCGGTCAAGCCGCAGGGGCTGCTGGGTGTGATGTCCTCCGGCCAGGGCAGTCTGACGAACAATCTCGGCGGCCAGCGGGAGCTCTACCGCGTAAGTAAAGCCGCGCTGAATATGTTCATGCGCAGCTTCGCCGCTCGCCCCACCTCGGCCTGCCACCCGCTGGTAGTGATGGCTCCGGGATGGATCCGCACCGAGCTCGGCGGGGCCGACGCCCCCTGACCATCGAAGAGACCATCCCATGCCTGGTGAACGTCCTGCTCGACAAGCAGCGGCGCCCGGGACTGGAGTATCTGAATTACCAGGGCCGCACGGTGCCCTGGTAAGCCCGCCGGGACGCCTGCCTCCGGGCGTCCTCCGGCGCCCGCCCGGCGTCATTGACCCAGGGTCACCACGCTATGTACCGCTTTGTCCCGCCACCTTCGCCGAGCTAATCCGCCTTTTTTGTTCAAAATTTATGAAATTTGTAAACGGTGGTGAAGAAATCAGTTTAAACGTCAACTTTTCTGTGTAAATATTAAGGCGAATGATAACTATTCTTTTTATCATTTATAGAATCACGCCGGGTCAGCGCAAGCCAGACGACGAATAACGTCGCTTTTGCGCGGCGTGATATGTGCGAATAACAAAAAATAAGCCTGCATTTATCATGGAAAAAAACGCTTCTCTGCCGTTTGGCAGTTTGAACTCATTGGCATTGTTTACAGGTCTGTGTCTGGGAGCCGCGCCGGCAACCGGCATGGCAGCCGAAAAATCAGTCAAAAATAATGAAGAGACGCTGGTGGTGGAAGCCGCCCCGCCTTCGCTTTATTCTCCCGGAGCCTCCGCCGATCCCAAGTTCAATAAACCACTGGTGGATACCACTCGCACCATCACCGTGATCCCCGAACAGGTCATTAAAGATCAGGGCGTCACCAACCTGACTGACGCCCTCAAAAACGTCCCCGGCGTCGGGGCGTTTTACGCCGGGGAGAATGGCAGCTCAACCACCGGGGACGCCATCTTTATGCGCGGCGTGGACACCTCCAACAGTATTTATGTCGACGGCATTCGCGATATCGGCAGCGTGACGCGGGATACCTTCAATACCCAGCAGGTGGAAGTCATCAAAGGGCCCGCCGGCACGGACTATGGCCGCAGCGCCCCTTCCGGCTCGATCAATATGATCAGCAAGCAGCCGCGCCTTGACTCCGGGATCGACGGATCCGCCAGGATCGGCAGCGCCTGGTCGCGTCGGGGTACCCTTGACCTTAACCAGGCCTTCGGCGACAACGCCGCGTTTCGCCTCAACCTGATGGGCGAAAAAACCCACGACGCCGGCCGGGATAAGATTGAGAACGAGCGCTACGGCATTGCCCCGTCCCTGGCCTTCGGCCTCGATACGCCCACCCGTCTGTATCTGAATTATCTCCACGTCCGGCAGAATAACACCCCGGATGGCGGGATCCCCACCGTCGGCCTGCCGGGCTATTCGGCGCCTTCGCCGAAGTATGCCGCCCTCAATTCCGCCGGTAAGGTCGATACCAGCAATTTCTATGGCACCGACTCCGATTACGATAAATCCACCACCGACAGCGGCACCCTGCGCTTTGAACACGATCTGACGGACAATACCACCGTGCGCAATACCACCCGCTGGTCGCGTGTGAAGCAGGAGTATCTCCTGACCGCGGTGATGGGCGGCGCGAGCAATATCACCGCCCCCGACATCAATGACGTCAATACCTGGAGCTGGTCACGTCTGGTTAATACCAAAGATGTCAGCAACCGCATTCTGACCAACCAGACCAATATCACTTCGACCTTCAATACCGGTTCGATAGGCCATGACGTCAGTGCCGGCGTGGAGTTTACCCGGGAAAACCAGACTAACTATGGCGTCAACGCCCTGACCGCTCCGGCGGTGAATCTCTATCATCCGGTGAGCAGCCTGTCGATTGGCGGGCTGGACAGAAACGGGGCGAACGCCAACGGCCAGACCGATACCTTCGGTATCTATGCCTTTGATACGCTGGCGCTGACCGATCGGGTTGAGGTCAACGGTGGGCTGCGTCTCGACAGTTACCATACCAAATATGACAGCGCCACCGCCTGCGGCGGCAGCGGACGCGGGGCTGTCGCCTGCCCGCCAGGACAGTCGACCGGCAGCCCGGTCACCACTGTCGATACCGCTAAATCCGGTAACCTGGTTAACTGGAAGGCCGGGGCGCTGTATCGCTTAACCGAGCAGGGCAATATCTACGTCAACTATGCCATCTCGCAGCAACCGCCGGGGGGCAGCAGCTTCGCGCTGGCTGCCAGCGGTAGCGGCAACAGCGCCAACCGGACCGACTTTAAACCGCAGAAAGCGAAATCCAGCGAACTGGGCACCAAGTGGCAGATCCTCGACAAGCGCCTGCTGCTCAGCGCGGCGTTATTCCGCACCGATATTGAAAACGAAGTGGCCGCCAACGATGACGGAACCTGGTCGCAGTACGGCAAAAAGCGCGTGGAAGGCTATGAGCTCTCCGCAACCGGGAACCTGACCCCGGACTGGACAATCATCGCCGGCTACACCCAGCAACATGCCACAGTGACAGAGGGTCAGAATGTGGCGCAGGATGGCTCTTCCGCGCTGGCCTACACCCCGAAACATGCCTTTACGCTGTGGACGCAGTATCAGGCCACCAGCGATCTGTCCGTCGGCGGCGGTGTGCGCTATGTCGGAAGCCTGCGCCGGGGCAGCGATGGCGCGGTGGGTACCCCGGATCACACCGAGGGCTATTGGGTCGCCGACGCCAAACTGGGCTATCGGGTCAACAGCAATCTCGATCTGCAGCTCAATATGTACAACCTGTTTGATACCGATTACGTGGCTTCCATCAACAAGAGTGGCTATCGCTATCATCCGGGCGAACCCCGTACCTTTATGTTGACGGCGAATGTCCATTTCTGAGTCTGTACGTGGGGCCATCGCGCCCCACCTTTTTGAGAGAACACCGCAATGATGTATCACATTCCTGACGTGCTGACGGCGGACCAGGTGGCTGAATATGGCCGCCTGCTGGCGCAGGCCGAATGGGTTGACGGGCGGGTTACCGTCGGCAGCCAGGGGGCGACCGTCAAACAAAACCAGCAGATCGATACCCGCACGCCGCTGTATGCCCGTCTGCAGGCAGCCGTACTCGACGCGCTGCGCGGCCATCCGCAGTTTTTTTCCGCCGCGCTGCCGCGGACAATTTCCGCGCCGTTGTTTAATCGCTACGGGCCGGGAGAGACCTACGGTTTTCATGTCGATGGCGCGGTGCGCCAGAACGGCGAGGCGGGCTGGATGCGGACCGACCTCTCGGCGACGCTGTTCCTCTGCGAGCCGGAAAGCTATGAAGGGGGCGAACTGGTGATTGAAGATACCTATGGCCAGCACCGGGTGAAGCTCCCGGCCGGACATCTGGTGCTCTATCCCGCCAGTAGCCTGCACTGCGTCACCCCGGTCACCGGCGGGGTTCGCCAGGCCTCTTTCCTGTGGATCCAGTCGATGGTCCGCGACGATAAGCAGCGCGCGATGCTCTACGACCTGGACCGCACGATCCAGTCTCTCAAAACCCGCTTTGGCGACCGGGAAGAGGTCCTCTCTCTGCTCAATATGTATCACAACCTGCTGCGCCAGTGGACTGAAGTGTGATCCGCAGGCGAAGGTTTATCGCAGGGAGGGGTGAGGAGGCAACAGACTGGCCGTCCGCTGGCCAGTTTGCAGCAGGCGTTAGAACCGATAGCCTGCGGAGAACATAAACACCCACGGATCCAGGCGGGTGCTGACTTTCTGGTCCACGCCGCCGGCTTTGAATTTCACATCGGTATCGATATCCATGTACCACACTGACATATTCAGCAGCCAGTCACGGTTAATCAGGTAATCGAGGCCGACCTGCCCTGCCGCGCCCCAGGAGTCCTTCAGGCTCAGATCGGAAAGCCCGGCCGCCTTGCCGGTATCGTTAAAGTCTTCATTAAAGAAGGTGGTGTAGTTAATCCCCGCCCCCACGTACGGACGCACCTTGCTTTGCGCATCGCCAAAGTACCACTGCGCCATCAGGGTGGGTGGCAACTGATGCACGGTAGCGATGGTGCCGGTTGGCCCGGTACCAACCTTATGGCGGAACGGCGTAGCCGCCAGCAGTTCCACGCCGATGTTATCGGTCGCCATATAGGTAAAGGTTAAACCCAGCTGAGTATTGTTACTGACGTTGAAACTGCCCAGACTGCCCAGCACATTGTCAGAGCCTTCCGTCGGTCGGACGGTGGCGGTCCCGGCACGAATGAAAAATTCACCCGCTTCATGCGCCCAGACGCTGCCGGTAGTAAGAGTGCTTAGAATCAATGCCGCCGCTGCTAACTTCTTCATATCCACTTCCTCATTATGGTTTTTCAGCGCGGCCAAATATACCTATAACGAGTTACGTTTGATCTGTTTTAGATCACACTAAAACCTTAGATTTAACATTTATTGATCCAGATTAATTTTTGATACCGATCGCAATACGCTAAATCCTTCGCACATCAATTTTCACTTTTCGCAAAAAAAAATTATTTCTGCCCCTCTTGCCGCCGCTGAGGCGGCTGGATAAGTTAACTGCCGACAATCTGTGTTGATGCGTTTTTTTCAGGTGTAATTATGAGTGAAATCAACCCGTGCATGACGTGCGGTGCCTGTTGTGCGTATTTTCGAGTCTCTTTCTACTGGGCGGAAGCCGACGACGCGGGCGGCCTGGTGCCCGCCGCGCTGACCGAGCCGCTGACCCCCTTCCTGCGCTGTATGAGCGGCACTAATCAACGTCAGAGCCGCTGTGCGGCGCTATCGGGCGAGATCGGCGACGCCGTCCACTGCACTATCTATGAAAACCGTCCTTCGCCATGTCGCGAATTCGCCATGTCCGGGGAAAACGGCGAGGAAAACGACGCCTGCAACCGGGCGCGAGCGCGCTATGGGCTGCCGCCATTGCGGCCTCTTTACAAAGATATACCTGCCCTGACCGGCGCAGAGAGTGCTACGACGGAAGGATTTGCGGTACAATCGCCGGCTAGTTAACACCTGCGACACTCAAGGAGAATGCATGTCTATCACGGCGAAGTCCGTCTACCGTGACACCGGGAATTTTTTTCGTAATCAGTTCATTACCATTTTGCTGATTGCGCTGTTGTGCGCGTTCATTACGGTAGTACTTGGCCATGCCTTTTCACCCAGCGACGAGCAGCTGTCGATACTCAGCGAAGGCGACAACCTCGCCGGTAGCGCAGGCCTGTTCGAACTGGTGCAGAATATGACGCCGGAGCAGCAGCAGGTTCTGCTGCGCGCCTCGGCGGCATCAACCTTCTCGGGTCTGGTGGGCAATGCGATCCTCGCCGGCGGCGTCCTGCTGCTTATCCAGCTGGTCTCTGCCGGTCATCGTGTCAGCGCCCTGCGCGCCATCGGCGCCTCGGCGCCGGTGCTGCCAAAGCTGCTGCTGCTGATCCTCTTCACCACTTTCCTGGTGCAGATGGGGATGATGTTAGTGCTGGTGCCCGGCGTCCTGTTGGCCATTGTGCTGGCCTTTGCGCCGATCATGCTGGTGCAGGACAAAATGGGCATCCTCGGCGCCATGCGCAGCAGCATGCGCCTGGCGTGGGCCAATCTGCGGCTGGTGGCGCCGGCCATTATCGGTTGGCTGGTGGCGAAAACCCTGCTGCTGCTGTTCGCTTCCAGCTTTGCCGCCCTGACGCCAAACGTCGGCGCGGTGGTGATTAATACCCTCAGCAACCTGATTTCCGCCCTGTTGCTGATCTATTTATTCCGCGTGTATATGCTTATCCGTAGCTAATTTTAACCTGGACCGGGGAATTTCCCGGTCCGTCCTGACAGACGGGATCGATGTATGAAGCAGTTTCTGGATTTTTTACCGCTGGTGGTCTTCTTCGCCTTCTATAAGCTTTACGATATCTACGCCGCCACCACGGCGCTGATTGTGGCGACCGCCATCGTGCTGATCTACAGCTGGGTGCGCTACCGTAAAATCGAAAAAATGGCGCTGATCACCTTCGTGCTGGTGGCCGTCTTCGGTGGATTAACCCTCTTCTTCCACAATGATGAGTTCATTAAATGGAAGGTGACGGTGATCTATGCGCTGTTCGCCGGCGCGCTGCTGTTCAGCCAGTGGGTGATGAAAAAGCCGCTTATCCAGCGCATGCTGGGTAAAGAGCTGACCCTGCCGCAGCAGGTCTGGTCGCGCCTTAACCTGGCCTGGGCGGCGTTTTTTATCCTCTGCGGACTGGCTAATATCTATATCGCCTTCTGGTTGCCGCAGAATATCTGGGTTAACTTTAAGGTCTTCGGTTTAACTGCCCTCACGCTGGTCTTTACCTTGCTGAGCGGGATCTACATCTACCGTCATATGCCGCAGGACGACCACCACTAACGCCTCCACCGGCGCGCCACCCGCGCGCCGCGCTCGCCCCGGGTACCCTTGCTGCGCTGGCCAACCGTCCCTGCCACCACCTCCGCGCGTAACCTGACAGCTTCCCGGCCCCACAGCGCAGGCTCCCTTCACGATTTCAATCGGCAGCGTAAAAAATTGCGCTAATTGTGAGGATTTTATGGAGATTCATTTCGTTACATTGTAATGATAATTGTTATCATTAATATTCTCGATCTCATTTTGAATTGTTTTGAAAAGGATATTTACATGAGATCGCCGCAATATTATGTCCCCACGACCCTGGCGCTGGTCATATCCAGTCTCCTTGCCCCTAACGCCTTTGCAGAAGAGTCAGAACAAGATACCGAAACAATGATTGTGCGCAGTACGGCGGAAGAGGCGCTCAAGCAACAGCCCGGGGTGTCGATTATCACGGCAGATGATATTGCAAAACAGCCACCGGTCAACGATCTCTCAGACATCATCCGTAAAATGCCCGGGGTGAATTTGACCGGCAACAGCGCCAGCGGTAGTCGGGGCAACAACCGCCAGATTGATATCCGCGGCATGGGGCCGGAGAACACCCTGATCCTGATAGATGGGGTACCGGCCACGTCACGTAACTCGGTTCGCTATAGCTGGCGCGGCGAACGCGATACCCGGGGCGACAGCAACTGGGTCCCTGCCGAGATGGTCGAGCGAATTGAAGTCCTCCGCGGCCCGGCAGCCGCGCGTTATGGTTCCGGTGCGGCCGGCGGAGTGGTCAACATTATTACCAAACGCCCGACCAACAACTGGCACGGTTCCCTGTCTTTTTTTACCAATCAGCCGGAAAACAACAAGGAAGGCACGACTAATCGCGCTAACTTCAATCTCAGCGGCCCACTGGCCGGCGAAGCGCTGACAATGCGCCTGTATGGCAATATCAATAAAACGGAACCCGACGCTTGGGATATTAACCATGCGCAAAACGGCTCCTACGCTGCGGGACGCGAAGGGGTACGCAATAAAGATATTAACGCCCTGCTGTCATGGAAAATGACCCCGCAACAAATTCTCGATTTCAGCTACGCCTATAGCCGTCAGGGGAATATCTATGCCGGTGATACCCAGTACAGCAACGGCAATCTTAGCCCGAACGGGCTGGTGGATTCCCTGTACGGCCACGAAACGAATCGCCTCTATCGCCAGTCCTGGGGATTGACCTACAACGGTCTTTGGGATTGGGGCCAGTCCAAAGCGGGGGTTTACTACGAGAAAACCAACAATACCCGCCTGCAGGAAGGCTCCACCGGCCGCGTCGAAGGCATGATCAACAGTGAGGATTATGCCACCAGCCGACTGGAATCCTGGCGTACTACCTCCGAATTCAATGTGCCTTTCTTCTGGCTGGCGGATCAGACGCTGACGCTGGGCATGGAATGGAACCATGATCAGCTCGACGACCCGGCATCGATGCAGGCCACTAACAGCAATGGGGAGACTATCCCTGGGACCTCCGGCGACCCTGCGCAACGTCGTACCAAAAACAGCGCCACCCTCACCGGTATCTATCTGGAGGATAATATCGAAGCCGTGCCCGGCACCAACCTGATCCCCGGCATTCGTTTCGATTATCATAATCAGTTTGGCAGCAACTGGAGCCCAAGCCTCAATTTGTCTCAGGCGCTGGGCGATATGTTCACGCTGAAGGCCGGTATCGCGCGGGTGTTTAAAGCGCCTAACCTCTATCAATCCAGTGAAGGCTATCTGCTCTCCACCCGCGGCAACGGTTGTCCAAACACTATCGCCGAAGGCAGCTGCTATCTGCTGGGCAACCCTGACCTCGACCCGGAAATCAGTATTAACAAAGAGATCGGTATCGAATTTAACCTTAATGGCTACGCTGCCGGGGTCACCTGGTTCCGCAACGATTACAAAAACAAAATCGTCTCCGGAACCGAGGTGCTGGGCTATACCTCCAGCGGCAATAATATCCTGCAATGGCAGAACGGCGGCAAAGCAGTAGTCGAGGGGCTGGAAGGCAATATGCTGATCCCGGTGCTGGCTGATATCCTAAGCTGGCGGACCAATGCCACCTGGATGTTCAAATCTGAAAGTAAAGAGACAGGCAACCCGCTGTCGGTTATCCCGAAATATACCGTTAACACGATGCTCGACTGGCAGGTAAACGACGCCCTGTCTGCGAATGTCAACTGGACGCTTTATGGCCGTCAGAAGCCGCGTCAGTATGCAGAGATCCGCAACGAAACCGGAACCCTTGCTACCACCGAGGTTGGCGCCTATTCCATCGTGGGGATCGGCACCCAGTATCAGCTCAACCGGGATATTCGCCTGAATGCCGGCATAAGTAACCTCTTTGATAAGCAACTGTATCGCGAAAATGCCGGCGCCTCGACCTACAATGAGCCTGGACGCGCGTATTACGCCGGAGTGACCCTCTCTTTCTGAACCACTGCGCCCGCCTCCGCGGGCGCCAGCCCTATTCTCTCTACGCCGTTTTCATAGTAGCATCCCGCTGATCGTCTTTGACCACAACAGAGTAGAGCATGACAACAACAGATCTCGCCCCGAAGGGCGAAATGGTTTTACGCACCCTGGCAATGCCGGCAGATACCAATGCCAACGGGGACATTTTTGGCGGCTGGCTGATGTCGCAGATGGATATCGGCGGCGCCATTATGGCCAAAGAGATCGCCCAGGGTCGCGTGGTGACCGTGCGCGTGGATGGGATGACCTTTTTACGCCCGGTGGCCGTAGGCGACGTGGTGTGCTGCTATGCCCGCTGCGTGAAGCGCGGCAATACCTCAGTGACCATTAACATCGAAGTGTGGGTGAAAAAAGTCTCTTCAGAACCGATTGGCCAGCGCTACAAGGCGACGGAAGCGCTGTTTATCTACGTTGCCGTCGATAATCAGGGTAAACCCCGCCCTCTGCCAGCGGAATAAGATGGCGCCCGGCTAACCGGGCACCTGGCTTAGAGAAAGCCCAGCAGCGAGAAGAAGAAGTAGCCGATAACAATCACCATCACCGGCAGCACGTACAGCGGGAAATACTGCACCAGGATCGTATGTCGCGGCACCACAATGCGTTCGGCGAGCTGCTCGCGAGTTAACCCTTCCGCGCCTTTCGCCTGCTCGAGGATCAGCTGATCCTCAATCCCCTCGCGGAGAAATTTCGCCTGCCGCGCCATCCGCGCGCCGGAGGCCTGCAGCGCCATGCCGACGAACACCAGAATGAAGATAATCCAGAAGCCGATGTTCAGGCTATGGTGAAAATCCGGCAGCGGTGAGTTGTACCAGAAAAAGTTCAGGAACGGCGTGTTAAAGCGCATCATCTCAATCATGACGTGCGCAAAATCCATCATTACCGCGTCAATGCCGGGTTTCTTTTCACTGTGCTCATACATAAATTTGAGGACAGAAATCAGCGTCGACAGCACGGCGGGAATAAAGATGACCCATCCCAAAATACGTTTGATGACCGCAATGCGTCCAGCTTGTTGGTACGTCATGAGTTCCCCTTGTTAAAGACGCGTTAGTGGTTCGCCTGCCGCCCGTTGCGTGGCGCAGGCGCCCCTCGCTTACCCGAATGTGTCGGGTATAAGTCTATCTTCCACGGCGAATTTCGCCCAATAACGCGCGGTATGATATACCATGAATGCCGATTCGTTTATCTGATTACGCAACAGGAGAAGGACATATGTCAGCGAAGCGCCGCATTGAGGCTGCGATTTTTGATATGGACGGGTTGCTGATTGACTCTGAGCCGCTTTGGGATCAGGCGGAGGTCGAGGTCATGGAGAGCCTGGGGGTGGATACCCGCCGCCGCGATGAACTGCCCGACCTGCTGGGTCTGCGAATCGACCTGGTGGTGGATCTGTGGTACGCGCAGCAGCCGTGGCGCGGCGTTGACCGCGCAGAAGCCACCGCGCGCATTATCCGTCGCGCCATCGAACTGGTGGAAGCCTCACGTCCGCTGCTGCCGGGGGTGCGCGAGGCGGTGGCCCTGTGCAAAGCCCAGGGGTTGAAGGTAGGGCTGGCCTCAGCCTCGCCGCTGGTGATGCTGGAGAAAGTGCTCAATATGTTCGAGCTGCGCGACCAGTTTGATGCCCTCGCCTCGGCTGAGCATCTGCCCTGGAGCAAACCGCACCCGCAGGTGTATCTCAACTGCGCCGCCGCCCTCGGGGTCGACCCACAGCGCTGTGTCGCGCTGGAGGACTCGGTCAACGGCATGATCGCCAGCAAAGCTGCGCGCATGCGCGCTATCGTCGTGCCGGAAGCAGAGAACAGCCGCGACCCGCGCTTCGTGCTGGCGGACGTCAAGCTGCCGTCACTGCAGGCCCTGACCGTCGAGGCGCTGCTCGGGTAAGACCGCTGGCGGGTGACGCGATCGCCGCCACCCGCCAGCAAAGAAAATCAAAACATCGTTTCATTTTAATTGTAATTTTATTTTCTTGCCTCTATGCTGGGTACAGGTGGCGTTATCTTACGCCTGAAGATCAGCACACAGAGGTGAATATGGTACTGAACGCCTTCGACCTGACGGGTAAGGTCGCCATCGTGACCGGTTGCGATACCGGCCTGGGACAGGGAATGACGCTGGGCCTGGCGCAGGCCGGATGCGATATCGTCGGCATCAACCGCAAAATTCCCCACGACACGGCCGCGCAGGTTCAGGCGCTGGGCCGCCGCTTTCATGCCATTCAGGCGGATCTCAGCCAACAGGATGATATGACCGTTTTGGTCGACCAGGCGGTGGCGGCGATGGGCCGGGTCGATATTCTGGTCAACAACGCCGGGATTATCCGCCGCCATGATGCCCTGACCTTCACGGAAAGTGACTGGGATGCGGTGATCGATCTGAATCTGAAAGCAGTTTTTTTCCTCTGCCAGGCGGTCGCCAGGCAGTTCATTCGCCAGGGTGAAGGCGGGAAAATCGTTAACATCGCCTCGATGCTCTCGTTTCAGGGCGGGATCCGCGTCCCCTCCTATACCGCCTCGAAAAGCGGCGTGCTGGGGCTGACCCGCCTGCTGGCTAACGAATGGGCTGGTCAGGGTATCAACGTCAACGCCATTGCGCCCGGGTATATGGCCACCAATAACACCCAGGCGCTGCGCGAAGATGAGGAGCGCAACCAGGCAATCCTTGAGCGTATCCCCGCCGGTCGCTGGGGTGTGCCAGATGACCTGCAGGGGCCGGTGGTGTTTCTCGCCTCGTCCGCCGCCGACTATATTCACGGCTATACCCTGGCCGTCGACGGCGGATGGCTGGCGCGCTGAGAATTTGTGACAAAGAGTTACACCGTCACCTCTTCCGTACACTGTATAAAAACCCTATACTGTATGAATCGACAGTTTAGGGTGTGTTATCATGACGGCGGAAGGCCATCTCTTCTTTTCAATCGCCTGCGCAGTATTTGCCAAAAACGCAGAGTTAACGCCGGTGCTGGCGCAGGGCGACTGGTGGCATATTGTGCCCTCCGCGGTCTTGACCTGCCTGCTGCCGGACATCGATCACCCAAAGTCGTTTCTTGGCCAGCGGCTGAGCTGGATCTCAAAGCCCGTGGCGCGGGCCTTTGGCCACCGCGGCTTCACCCACAGCCTGCTGGCGGTGTTTGGTGCGCTGACGCTATTCTACCTCAAGGTGCCTGACAGCTGGATTGTCCCGGCGGACGCCCTCCAGGGCCTGGTGCTGGGCTATCTCAGCCACATCCTTGCCGATATGCTCACCCCAGCCGGGGTGCCGCTGCTGTGGCCCTGCCGCTGGCGCTTTCGGCTACCGATCCTTGCGCCGCGCAAAGGCAACCAGCTGGAGCGCGCCTTATGCATGGCGCTGTTCGTCTATGCCGTCTGGATGCCGCAGACGCTGGCGGACAACACCGCGATACGCTGGTCTTCCGGGGTGATTAATTCCCTGCAGATCACCTTCAATCGCTTCATAAGTCACCAGAGTGGGCGATAAACCGGCAGAAAACACCTTTTGGTTATAACCCATTCCATTTGAATATAAGTCCTTGATAACGCCTTCTGCTAACCTTGCGGTCATAAGAGCTGGTTATCCACCAGCCCAGGTTATAAAAATATCAGGAGAACGGGGATGAACTTTCCATTAATAGCGAACGTAGTCGTGTTCGCCGTATTGTTGTTTGCGCTGGGGCAAACGCGCCATAAACAGTGGAGCCTGGCCAGGAAGGTCCTGGTCGGCCTGGCGATTGGCGTGATCTTCGGTCTGGCGCTACAGCTGATCTACGGGTCTGACAGCCAGGTGCTGAAGGATTCCATCCAGTGGTTTAATATCGTCGGCAACGGTTATGTCCAGCTGCTGCAAATGATCGTTATGCCGCTGGTCTTCGCGTCAATCCTTAGCGCGGTCGCCCGCCTGCACAATGCCTCGCAGCTGGGGAAAATCAGCTTCCTGAGCATCGGGACTCTGTTGTTCACCACCCTGATCGCCGCTCTGGTTGGCGTGCTGGTGACTAACATGTTCGGCCTCACCGCCGAGGGACTGGTCCAGGGCAGCGCGGAGACCGCCCGTCTGAACGCCATTCAGAGCAACTATGTGGGTAAAGTGGCCGATCTCAGCGTCCCGCAGCTGATCCTCTCCTTCGTGCCGAAGAACCCGTTTGCTGACCTGACCGGGGCTAACCCGACCTCGATCATCAGCATCGTCATTTTCTCGGCGTTCCTCGGCGTCGCAGCCCTGAAGCTGCTGAAAGAGGATGTGGAAAAAGGCCAGCGCGTCCTGACCGCCATTGATACCCTGCAGGGCTGGGTGATGAAGCTGGTTCGTCTGGTGATGCAGCTGACCCCTTACGGCGTTCTGGCGCTGATGACCAAAGTGGTTGCCGGGTCGAATCTGCAGGATATCATCAAGCTTGGCGGCTTCGTGGTGGCCTCGTACATCGCGCTGGGCATCATGTTTATCGTCCACGGCCTGCTGCTGGCGATTAACGGCGTCAGCCCGCTGAAGTATTTCCGTAAAGTCTGGCCGGTGATCACCTTCGCCTTCACCAGCCGCTCCAGCGCCGCCTCCATTCCGCTGAACGTGGAAGCGCAGACCCGTCGTCTCGGCGTACCGGAGTCGATTGCCAGCTTCTCCGCCTCCTTTGGCGCCACCATTGGTCAGAACGGCTGCGCCGGTATCTACCCGGCCATGCTGGCGGTGATGGTCGCACCGACCGTAGGCATCAACCCGCTGGATCCGATGTGGATTGCCACCCTCGTGGGCATCGTCACCGTCAGCTCGGCGGGCGTCGCCGGAGTGGGCGGCGGGGCCACCTTCGCCGCGCTGATCGTCCTGCCGGCGATGGGCCTGCCGGTGACCCTCGTGGCGCTGCTGATCTCCGTCGAGCCGCTGATCGATATGGGACGTACCGCGCTGAACGTTAACGGCTCCATGACCGCCGGGACGCTGACCAGCCAGTGGCTGCGCCAGACCGACAAGTCGATTTTCGATAGCGAAGAAGAAGCCGAACTGGCGCATCGCTAAACGGTAAGCACAAAAAAACCGCTGATAATCAGCGGTTTTTTTATTTCTGCAGCAGACTCAGGCTTCAATCTCTCCTTCCTGACGCACCTGGTTAGCCCAGCGCTGCGCCGACTCCGGCACGCTGAACGCCGGTGAACGGCGAAAATGCTCTCCCATCAGCAGAAAGGCGACATACTTCCCGCGCAAAATCCAGACATCGCGAAAATGGTCCATTTTCACGGCATGTTCCGGGGGCGCAGGCTCCACGCGCGGCACGTAGCTAATGACAGGGCGATTTTGTTGGCGCAATGGTTTCATAACAAATGGATTCACTAAGCAAAGCGGGAAACAGAAACCTCTATCATAGCCGATCGTGGCCCCGTTCGTCGCCCCCCTGCCGCCGATGCGCATTTTAGGATAACTCCCTGCCCCCTTGCCGGGCGCAGGCAGCGTAATGTTCTATAGTTAGAAGGGTTTTGGTTTATCAACGACCACTTTTAGCAATGAAAGCAGGAGACGAGCAATGTCTGATAAGCACCCAAACCCTCACCACCAGCAGGCACCGGTCCACGGCAGCGAGGAAGCGCAGCCGGGTCTCGACTCGCTGGCGCCGGATGACCGGGAGTGGCGCCCCACGCCGAAACCCACCGCCCCTGGCGCTGAACCGACCGCCCCTGGCAGCCTGAAAACGCCTGATACCCACAGCAAAAAACTCGATGCCCTGGAGCCACAGCGCAAAGGCGGAGAAGACTATCCGCTGACCACTAACCAGGGCGTGCGCATTGCCGACGATCAGAACTCGCTGCGCGCCGGTACCCGCGGCCCAACGCTGCTGGAAGATTTCATTCTGCGGGAGAAGATCACCCACTTCGACCACGAGCGAATTCCGGAGCGTATCGTTCATGCCCGCGGCTCAGCAGCCCACGGCTACTTCCAGCCCTACAAAAGCCTGACAGCCTTGACCAAAGCCGATTTTCTCTCGGCAGCCGATAAAATCACCCCGGTCTTTGTGCGCTTCTCCACCGTGCAGGGCGGCGCGGGGTCGGCGGACACCGTTCGCGATATTCGCGGCTTCGCCACCAAGTTTTACACCGACGAGGGGATTTTTGACCTCGTCGGCAACAACACCCCGGTTTTCTTTATCCAGGACGCGCTGAAGTTTCCCGACTTTGTCCACGCCGTGAAGCCTGAGCCCCACTGGGCCATCCCCCAGGGACAAAGCGCTCACGATACGTTCTGGGACTATGTTTCCCTGCAGCCGGAAACGCTGCACAACGTGATGTGGGCGATGTCCGATCGCGGCATCCCGCGCAGCTATCGCACCATGGAAGGCTTTGGCATCCACACCTTCCGCCTGATCAATGCCGAGGGCAAAGCCACCTTTGTTCGCTTCCACTGGAAACCGGTCGCCGGCAAGGCGTCGCTGGTATGGGATGAAGCGCAGAAGCTGACCGGCCGCGACCCCGATTTTCATCGCCGCGACCTGTGGGAGGCCATTGAAGCCGGGGACTACCCGGAATTTGAGCTCGGCCTGCAGTTGATCCCCGAAGAGAATGAATTTGATTTTGACTTCGACCTGCTCGATCCCACCAAGCTGATCCCCGAGGCGCTGGTGCCGGTGCAACGGGTCGGCAAAATGGTCCTCAACCGCAACCCGGACAACTTCTTTGCCGAAAACGAACAGGCGGCCTTCCATCCCGGGCATATCGTCCCGGGCATCGATTTCAGCAACGATCCGCTGCTGCAGGGGCGCCTCTTCTCCTACACCGATACCCAGATAAGCCGCCTCGGCGGACCGAATTTCCATGAAATCCCGATCAACCGGCCGACCTGCCCGTACCACAACTTCCAGCGCGACGGTATGCACCGGATGGAGATTGACACCAACCCGGCCAACTACGAACCCAACTCGATCAACGATAACTGGCCGCGCGAGACGCCGCCAGCCGCCAAACGCGGCGGTTTTGAGTCCCTCGCCGAGCGCGTCGACGGCGAGAAGATCCGTCAGCGCAGCCCGTCATTCGGCGAATATTACGCCCAGCCGCGTCTGTTCTGGCTGAGCCAGACGCCGATTGAGCAGCAGCATATTATCGATGGCTTCAGCTTCGAGCTTAGCAAAGTGGTCCGCACCTGGATCCGCGAGCGGGTGGTCGATCACCTGGCCCATATTGATACCCGGCTGGCGGAAACGGTCGGGGCGAATTTAGGTATCGAACTGAGCGATGAGCAGCGCAGCCTCACTCTGCCCTCCCCGGTCAACGGCGTGGAGAAAGATCCCACCCTCAGCCTCTACGCGGATGCCGAAGGGGATGTGAAAGGTCGTGTGGTGGCGGTGCTGCTCAATGAGCGTACCTCGGCGCAGGATCTGGTCCATCTCCTGCAGGCGCTACAGGCCCGGGGCGTGCACAGTAAACTGCTCTATTCGCGGATGGGGGAAGTCGTCGCCGACGATGGCTCTCCCCTGCCGATCGCCGGCACCTTCGCCGGCTCCCCGTCGCTGACGGTGGATGCCGTGGTGGTGCCCGGCGGCGATCTCAGCGCCCTGAGCCAGAGCGGCGACGCGCGCTACTACCTGCTGGAGGCCTATAAGCATCTGAAGCCGATCCTGCTGGCAGGCGATGCGCGGCAGTTAACGTCGGTTCTGCAGGTCCCGGCCCAGGGCGAAGAGGGCGTCATCGTCACCGATGCTCTTGACACGCCGGCGGCAGATAAACTGCTCGCCCTGATGACGGCCCACCGGGTATGGTCGAGAAGCCCGAAAATCGCCGCTATTCCGGCGTAGCAAAAAGCCCGGCACGGTGTGCCGGGCTTGACTCACTTTCCTTTCCCCGTCGGGTTTACACGTCGCGGTAGGTTCCCAGGCGATAACCCCGGTCGGCCACCGCCGCTTTCAGCGAGGCGGACGTCAGCACATCAAGCTCGCCCAGCCGCGGATAGCAGTAGGCGCTGCCCATGATGGTCTGGTCGACAAAGGCCGGATGACACATCACCTCCAGAGAGCGCTCCTCGCGGGCGATTGAGGCGTCCAGCGTCTGCAGGAACAGCGCCTCAGAGACGGCTTCCCCGTAAAACTCGCTGCTGAAGCCTGCGCTGCTGCGCGCCGCCTGCTGATCGAGACCGCTCTGCGCCGCCACCTGGCGATCAATGCGCAACGCGATGCCCTTGTCGCGGGCAAAAGCCGCGACGATGGGGTAGATCGGAGCGATCATATGCACATGGTGATGACTGTCGAGATGCGTCGGCTCATGACCGAAGAGTTCGATAAAACGACGGTACTGACACGCCAGCTCATGGGCAATCTCCTCCAGCGGCAGGTTATCTTCTTCCGCCTGCTGCCAGATCCATTTGCCCAGCCGGCCGTCGCGGGTTAACCCCGGCATGGCCGACAGCGGTTCGCCCAGCGTCAGCACAAAGTGCATCCCGACCGCCAGCTCCGGCGTACTGCGGCTCAGCTGGGCGGCGTGGTCAATAGCCGCACCGTTGACCAGCGCCGTAGTTGATGTCACCACGCCGTTGCGGCAGGCCTCGATAATGCCGTAGTTCTGCCCTTTACTGAGGCCGAAGTCGTCGGCATTGACGATCAATACGCGTTCCATTAGCCGCTCCCGTTACGCTTTCAGTTTTTCGATCGTCGCCGCAAAGTTCGGCAGCCATTTTTCATGGGCCAGAATCATCTCCCGCGCCAGCTGCTCGGCGTCACGATCGGAATGGATCAGCGGGCTTAAGTTCAGCGCCAGCAGCACGTCGTTCAGCTCGCCGCTGATCGCCGCCTGGCTGGCCGCCACTTCAAACCCTTTGATGGTATAGATAAGCCCCAGCACCTTCTCGTCGAAATGGGTGATGCGCGGCGTCGGCTTCGCGCCATCGCGACCTAAGGTGCAGCTCATCTCGACCGCCCAGTCCGCCGGGATATTATCGATATGGCCATGATGCGGGATATTCACATAGTGCTCAGTCTGCTTATCGTTATAGATAGCGTTGATCACTTCGCATGCGGCATCGGAGTAATAGGCACCCCCGCGCTGCTCCAGCTCCTTCGGCTTGACCTTGAGATCCGGATTTTTATACAGCTCAAACAGCTGCTTCTCTACTTTCTGCACCACCTGGGCGCGCGCGCCGCCCTTATAGTACTCGCCCATCTCAATCGCCAGCATCTCTTTTGGCTTAAAGTAGTAGAGCAGATAGGAGCATGGGATCAGGCGCAGGGAGCGGATCAGCCCTTCGCTAAACGGCAGGTCGAAGATATTTTTTACCGAGTTCGCGGTCAGGCGGCCGGAGGCGACGCCGTCCAGCAGTTCATCGAAGCGCGAGACGCCGTTAACCAGCACGTCGCGGACGAACACCAGGTGGTTCAGACCGAACAGATCGATGTTCAGCTCATCGCTCGGGCTGAGCTGCAGCACGTCGGTGATGAACATCTTCATGCCGATGGGAATGTTGCACACCCCGATAAAGCGTTTGAAACTGGTGTGACGATAGACCGCCTCGGTGACCATGCCCGCCGGGTTGGTGAAGTTGATGATCCACGCGTCCGGGCAGATTTCCTGCACATCTTTCACGATGTCGAAAATCACCGGGATGGTGCGCAGCCCCTTAAACAGCCCGCCCGCCCCGTTGGTCTCCTGGCCAAGATAACCGTGGCTCAGCGGGATGCGCTCATCTTTTTCCCGCGCCTTCAGCTGGCCCACGCGCAGCTGGGTAGTGACGAAATCCGCGCCCTGCAGCGCCTCGCGGCGGTCCAGCGTTTTATAAACCTTCATCGGCACGCCGGCTTTTTCCACCATCCGCTCGCACAGCGCATGGATAATATCGAGCTTCTCCTGGCCCTCTTCCACATCCACCAGCCACAGCTCTGTCACCGGCAGTTCATGATAACGTTTCAGGAAACCTTCCAGTAATTCCGGGGTATAGCTGCTACCGCCGCCAATAGTGACGACTTTTAATTTCTGGCTCATCTTTTTCTCCCTTAGACGCTGCGTGTAGACGCAGGCCGCTCTCCGCATAAATGCGGACAGTTAACTTAAATTAGTTATGGTGTAAGCCTGGCGACTAATACCGCCTGGGCTTAATTAATACTGGTCAAATGTTTGCGATAACTACTCGGTGTAAACGAGGTCAGCTTTTTAAAGGTTTTAATAAACAGGCTCGGGCTGCTGTACCCTGATTCATAGGCAATATCCGTCACCGAATAGTTGGTAATTTCCAGCTGCTTTTTGGCAAAATTGATACGGATATCGTTAATTATCTGCATCGGCGTTTTACCATAATATCGCTGGGTCGCCCGGGTTAAATATTCCTGCGTTTTTCCCGATAACCGAACCATATTCTCGAGGGCGCTCTCGCCAAACTCCAGTTTATCGTGCATAGCCTCAACGGTATTTTTTAACCATTGCGGGACGACGTCTGCAACCGGCTCTTCGCGATAGTGACGTAAACGGTTAATGACATAAAAGGAGACCAGCTCGATAAATTCGTCAAATTCCGTTTCGCGAAAATTGAGTGAGGCGATGACCGACTCAATGTAGCCGAGAAAAGCGCTCTGCACGGCGTAGACCTGCGACGCCACCAGGCCAAACGGCAGCAGCGGCAGATAATGTTTCTCAAAGAAGCGCCTGCTGATGCCGACGTTAAGGATGCGCGTCGCACCAAATTCATAGAAGCTCTGGTGGTGCGAACCCATCGGGATAAAGACAAAATCCCCGCGCTCCAGCAGCACCCGTTTACCATTGATCTCCTGGTAATAGCGCCCGGTTAATACGACGGTAAATTCGTAGTAATCATGCTGGTGGAGCCCGCTCACGCTTTCCGTTTTGTTATAGATGACCACATGAAAGTTCTTCCCGTTGAACAACTGCTGTTCTCTGGCGGTACTGATCTCGGTGGTCATCATCCTGGGCTGCCTCATCGTCGCGATGGCCTATTGTACCTTCTCGTGCAGCTCAATCAATTCCGCTACCAGCTCGCGGGCCAGCATGGAGGTCATCAGGTGATCCTGAGCATGCACCAGCACCAGGCTGACCTTCATTTTCCCCTCGCCCTCGTCGCTTTCGATAAGCTGGGTCTGCACCCGATGCGCCTCGCTCAGCGCCTGACGCGACTGCTCCATCATCGTTTTCGCCGCGGCAAAATCCCCCTGCTTGGCCTGCTTCAGCGCGGCATAGGCCAGACTACGCGCTTGGCCGGAGTTGATAATCAGCCCCATCACCACCTCTTCGAGGTCGTTTTCCGGGGTCTCTACCGCGTCGATGTTGTCCAGATCAAACATAATATTTCCCTCATTTCTCAGGCGGTACGGGACGTTGCCCGTACCGCGCGGTATCAGAATTTCAGTGCGTTGGCGATGTCTTCTTCGCTCTCTTCCTGCTCGATAACGGTCTGCGCTTTATTCGACAGCACCACAAACGGCAGGTAGACCAGGGTGGAGACGCCAAGGTTGAACAGGGCGACCAGCAGAGCGGCGACACTGCCGTTACTGTTAAAGAACGCCCCCAGGCCAGTTGGCATGGTCCACGGCGCCAGGTTGGTCACCGGTGGGATAATCCCCAGGCTGTAGGCCGCGAGAGTAATGGCCGCCAGAATCGGCTGGACCAGCACGAACGGGATGAACATCACCGGGTTCATGATGATCGGCAGGCCAAAAAGAATCGGTTCGTTAATCTGGAAGATGCCTGACGGCAGCGCCAGCTTCGCGACCTGACGATGGTCAGCGCGGCGGGAAGCGATAAAGATGGCGATAATCAGACCCAGCGTCGCCCCGGAGCCACCCAGCAGGATGTAGGAGTCGAGC
Organism: Klebsiella sp. PCX; assembly: GCF_021869705.1. Taxonomy (NCBI): domain Bacteria; kingdom Pseudomonadati; phylum Pseudomonadota; class Gammaproteobacteria; order Enterobacterales; family Enterobacteriaceae; genus Klebsiella; species Klebsiella sp. PCX. The sequence goes on along the minus strand of NZ_CP091527.1, from coordinate 2,116,609 downwards.
ATCGGCTTGGCCCAGAAGTGGAACTGTTTACCCGCTTCGATCGCCGCATCAACCGATCCGTACTGGTTGTACAGGGCGATGTTTTCCAGCGCCCACGGCGTCATGATGCCGTTATCCAGCGCAGTCAGCGCCAGCGAACCGTGCACCCCGAAGAACCACAGCAGGGAGTTAAAGATGACGTATGCCCAGCCGACCACGCTGCCCATCGCCGCCAGCGGCGTAGAGATGGAGTCCATGATGATCTGGTGGAAGTTGCTGCCGTAGCTCGACAGGGCCCACGAGATAATGCCGAAGATGGAGAGGATCAAGAAGCCAGGGATCAGCGCGGAGAAAGAGCGCGATACCGATCCCGGCACGCTGTCCGGCAGTCTGATCACCCAGTTGCGACGGATCACGAAGGTGAACAGCTCCGCGACAACCAGACCGATAATCATCCCCGAGATGATGTTCTGCCCGCCCAGCCAGTTGGCGCCGACGGCATAGGCTTCGCCCACGCTGTACGGGGTCACGGTCATGAAGGCCGCTACCGCCAGCAGGCCAGCGGCCATCGGGTCGACTTTGCGCTCTTCCGCCAGCGCGGAGCCGATAAAGAATGGCGCCATCAGCGACATAATGCCGAGGGTGCCGTTATAGACGTTGCCGCCGATAGCCTTAAAACCGTTTAAGGTTTCAATGGTAGAGGCATCCAGGCGAATGCCCATGGAGTAAAAGAAAGAGCCTTCGCCGAAGCTCAGAAAAACGTTGTTAATTAATACAAACATGGCCCCGGCGAGGGTCAACGGCATGAGTTTAATAAATCCATTTTTAATCGCATTAATATGCGGCTGCTTTCCTATTTTCACTGCAAAAGGAAGGAGTACCTTTTCAAGCGAGTCGATCACTTTACTCATAGTCAATACCCTTAAAAGCCGCAATAAACTATTACGGCGATGATGTATGAAATTACTCTTTGACGGGAAAATAAACTCTTTATTTTTTGACGTCCGGCAACAGAATGCCGCCAGGCGTCAAAATACATCGAGTTTTAAAATTTAAAATTATTGTGCTGCAGCTTTCTTAATGGCCGCGACGGCGGCTTTCAATACTCCTAAACCATCCACCTTGCCATACAGAAGAGAATCGATGACTTCTACCGGTTTATTCGGCAGCAGGCGCTGAATTTCCGGTAACATATACGCAATTTGTGGCCCTAATAATACAACGTCGGCTTCCGGTCCCTTTTCACCCGCGAGAGTTTCAGGATAGGCTTCAATAATGACCGGGACTTCGTATTTTTCCGCCTGCGCCCGCATTTTGGAGACCAGCAGTGACGTGGACATGCCTGCCGAGCAGAACAGATAAATGTGTTTCTTTTCCATGAACGCTTCCTCAATGTGTGAGACCAGGGCCTTCAGTAACCGCTGAGAGCCGGTAAGACTGGTAACATCCGGTTAATTCTGTTTATGGGTTGAGTATACGGCAAGCTGAGCCGTCGTGATAATTCCCTGTTGAACAGAATTGTCTCTCATTGACCTCCGGTTTTGACTACCCTCACATTTTCACCCAAATAATTCGCGCAATTAAATAAGCATCAGGACTCACAAAAAAGCCCGACCAGTGGTCGGGCTTACGTACAACTCAGTCAACAGTAGGGCGCTTACTTAGCGTTGCGCGGATCCGTATCATACTCGGCGCAGGTCTGGTAGCCGGAGTTCATCACGTGCCCCGTTTCGTCGAGGGCCACAAAGTAGGTCTCCACTTTACCATCTCGTTGACCGAGGATATAGGTCTGGCAGGTGCCGCGGGCATGGACCATCGTCACTTCCGTTGAAGGTTTGCCTGCGATCTGCATCACCTGCTGACGCGACATCCCTTTCTTCACATCTTTCACCACCGGCTGGGTAAACTGGTCTTTGGTACGATCGTAAGCGGTACAGCCCGCGAGTAAGGTTAACGCGACGGTGACGCCCAGTATTCCTGCTAAGCTTTTGTTCATTTTGGTTCCTCTCTTCCACTGTGTAACGATAAGCCTGGAATAAATAGTGTTATTTTTCAAGCCGAACAGCGAAATCATGTCTGAGTGTGTTATTACGTAAACAGGATTGACGCTCCGCTGCCGACCGGCGCTTTCTCTTGCGCGGTGGCATCTATAATGAAATCCTATGTCATTGATTGCCTTCTTTTCCGGCAGTCAAAACCCCGGTCCTTGTCGTTTCAGCGGCAAAGAGGTAGCTTTAAGCCAACAGGTTGCCAAACAGATTCACTTTCGGAGGGCGCGATGACGCTACAACAAGAGATTATTCAGGCGCTGGGCGCGAAGCCGCAGATTGATGCCGCAGACGAGATCCGTCGCAGCGTCGATTTCCTGAAATCCTATCTGCAGACTTACCCTTTTATTAAATCGCTGGTGCTGGGTATCAGCGGCGGCCAGGACTCGACCCTGACGGGGAAACTGTGCCAGATGGCGATCAATGAACTGCGCGCCGAAACGGGCGACAGCAGCCTGCAGTTTATCGCCGTCCGTTTACCCTACGGCGTGCAGGCGGATGAGCAGGACTGCCAGGATGCCATCGCCTTTATTCAGCCTGACCGGGTGTTGACGGTGAATATCAAAGCCTCGGTACTGGCAAGCGAACAGGCGCTGCGCGAAGCGGGGATCGAACTGAGCGACTTCGTTCGCGGCAACGAAAAAGCCCGTGAGCGCATGAAAGCCCAGTACAGCATCGCCGGGATGACCCAAGGGGTGGTAGTCGGCACCGACCATGCAGCGGAGGCGATTACCGGCTTCTTCACCAAATATGGCGACGGCGGCACCGACATCAACCCGATCTTCCGCCTGAACAAACGTCAGGGCAAACAGCTGCTGGCCCATCTCGGCTGCCCGGAACATCTGTATAAGAAGTTACCGACCGCCGATCTGGAAGACGATCGCCCCTCCCTGCCGGATGAAGTGGCGCTGGGGGTGACCTATGAGAATATCGACGACTATCTGGAAGGCAAAACGCTGGACCCCAGCATCGCCAAAACGATCGAAGGCTGGTATCTGAAAACCGAACACAAGCGTCGGCCACCGATCACTGTCTTTGACGATTTCTGGAAAAAATAGTCCCTCCCCCGCCCCGGCCCGCGCCGGGGTTGTTTTTTGCGCTTTTCGCCGCAAAAACCGCCTGCTATACTGGATAGATAGACAGTATCAGGAGTTATTGTGGCCAGAAAGCAATCTGCCCCGCGTCTGGAGTTTGAGGCGGCGGCGATCTATGAATATCCCGAACACCTTCGCCCGTGGCTGGAGACACTGCCGAAGCTGCCGGGCGTCTATCAGTTTCACGGCGATAGCGACACGATGCCGCTCTATATCGGCAAGAGCGTCAACCTCCGCAGCCGGGTGCTCTCCCACCTGCGCACCCCTGAAGAGGCGGCGATGCTGCGTCAGTCCCGGCGTATCACCTGGCAGCGCACCGCTGGCGAGCTGGGAGCGCTGCTGCTGGAGGCGCGGTTGATTAAAGAGCAGCAGCCGCTGTTTAACAAGCGGCTACGGCGTAACAAGCAACTCTGCGCCTGGCTGCTTGCGGACGACCGGCCGCAGATTGTCTATGCCCGCGAGGTTGATTTCTCGCACCAGCAGCATCTCTATGGTCTGTTCGCCAACCGGCGGGCGGCGCTGCAGATGCTGCAGAGCCTTGCTGACGAACAGCGCCTCTGTTACGGCCTGCTCGGTCTGGAGCCGCTCAGCCGCGGCCGCGCCTGCTTTCGATCCGCACTGGGCCGCTGCGCCGGCGCCTGCTGTGGAAAGGAGAGCGTGGAGGCGCACCGTCAGCGTCTGCTGGCGCAGATGAGCAAGCTGCAGCTGGTGTGCTGGCCGTGGGCAGGACCGGTGGCGCTGGAGGAGCGCGGCCCGGATATGACGCAGTATCATGTCATTCATAACTGGCTGTGGCTGGGAGCCGTCGACTCGCTCAATGAGGCCGCTGCGCTGACCCGCCTGCCCGCCGGATTCGACCAGGATGGTTACAAAATCCTCTGTAAGCCTCTGCTCAGCGGCAACTACCCGTTGCATCCGCTTGGCTGAAAGACCAGAAAGAAAAAACCGCCGGCCCTGCCCAACGCCTGATGGCATTATTGGGCAAGACCGGCGGTCTTGATTCAGTGCGCTACATTATTCAGCGGGTGCAGGCATTTTACCTGCCGGCGCGTTGCGTTCTGTCAGATGCTTCTCAAAATTGGCATTGAACTGTTTTTTCTGGTCTGGGGTCAGAATGTTGTAGATCTTGTTCTGCGTTTCCAGGCGGGACAGCGCCATCGCTTTATGCTGCGCTTCCATCTTATCGATCTGCGCTTCCGCTTTCGCCTTGTCGAAGGTATCGCTGGCGATCAGCTCGTGCATCGCGCGGCGTTCGTCAAGGGACGGACGCTTCATGTTTTCGCGCTGGCTCTTCATGATCTCGCGGATCTGCTGCTTCTGCGCATCGGTCAGGTTCAGCCCTTTAAACATCATGTCATGCTGACCCGGGCCGCCTTTATGATGCATCATCATCGGCTTGCTGTCGCTCGGCGCGGTGGTGGTATCGGCGGCGTGTGCCAGGTTAGCCGCGCCCAGAGCCAGAGTAGAGGCAACAAACAGTGCAGTGAGTTTCTTCATCATTCAATCCTTACTTTACGTTATTCTTACGGCGCGTTGCCGTGTTGACGAGATTAACTTTACGACGTTTATCGTCAATTAGTCAGAGCAAGAGTAAAACAATGAAAGTGTAAAAAACAGTTTCTCACCAATTATGGAGGAAATAAGGAATTTGAACGAAGAATTGCAATAAAAAATAAATAACTTGCTGTTTTGCACAGGAATTATGGAGAGTATAAAGGAGCGACGATTAAAAACAAAGCATTTTACCAGGAATAATCTGCAAATTTACACTGGCGCACGAAAAAATAAGAAGATGAATAACCACGCGCGAAATAAAGCAGGCCGCCCGGCGGACGGCTTGCCCTCAGGATAATTTTTCCAGCATCAGGCCAGCGCGCAGCCCCCTGGCCACCGCCGGATTGGGAAACAGAACATACTCCGGCTCTGCCCCCACCACATACCGCGTCTCCCCCTCCTCCGCCAGCAGCGTGCCTGGGGCGAAGGGGGTGAAGTTCAGCGTCTGTTCCGCCATATGCAAGCGGAAATCATCGCTATGGCGGGTGATCTGCTGCACCACCCGGTAGCGCAGCGGCGCCGGGGTGTCGGCAATGGCCAGATCCCCCACCAGCAACCGGGAGATCGCCCCCTCGGCGGCGGCAAACTGCGTTAGATCGTTTTCCCCCAACGGCAGCGCTTTACCCAGTTCAAGAGTGCAGGCCAGCGCCGCGAACCGTTCGCAGCTGAAATGGGTGAAGGTCCCGCCCGGCTGGCGATGAAATACCAGCGCCTCCAGCCCGGCGCCGCCCAACCAGTGAAGAAAATCCTCCTCCCAGGGCGTATCGCGGGCCGGGAGCACGCCGAAGCGCGGATGCAGCGACCCGCGGATCGCGGTATGCAGATCGAGGTGCCAGCGCGGACCATCATGGTCGCGATAGAAACGGGCCACCGCCTGCTCCAGCCGCTGCGCCCGCTGCGTCTCCTCGCTGGCCGGGAACTGCCGCCAGCGCTCGCCAAACATCCGGTTCATATCGCTGTGCAGATAGCGTTTATTCGCCCGCAGCGCCGGCGGGTTACCGACGATCACCAGCAGCCGCCAGCGCAGGGGGAGAGCCTCCCGGACCAGCCGCTGCACCAGCCGGTCGACAATCTCCACCGGCGCCGTTTCGTTGCCATGGATGGCGCAGGAAAGCACCAGCCCGCGCTCGCAGCGCGCATGCGGCGTCAGCTCGAGGATCCCCTCGCCGAGCCAGTGCCAGCGGAAATGGGCCGTCTCGCCGTGAAAGTGATGGGGCAATCGCCCCGCCAGGGTTAATGCCAGAAAGTGTTCCACCGCGCCCCCTTATTGCTGAAATGGATAAACCGAACCGAGCTGCAGGATCTGGGTCAACCGATCCAGCGCATCGCGCCCTTCCCGCAGCAGCTGTGGGTCGGCGAGGTCGGCCTGGGTGAGGCGGTCGCGATAGTAGCGATCCACCCAGTCATTGAGGGTGGCAAACAGCGTATCGTTCATCAGGACGTGCGGATTGACCGCCTGATACTCCTCGGCCGTCAACACCACCCGCAGGCGCAGGCACGCCGGACCGCCGCCGTTGGCCATACTCTCGCGCAGATCAAACACCTGCAGCGCGGCGATGGGGTTATCTGCGGCCAGCAGCTCATTAAGATAGTTCCACACGCCCGGATGCGCCTGGGCTTCCTGGGGCAGGATCAGCGCCATGCTGCCGTCCGCCCGGCTCAACAGCTGACTGTTGAACAGATAGGTAGCAACCGCCTCTTCCACCGTGACCCGGCTGGCGGGAACCACCAACGGGGTAAAGCCCGGCACCTGCTGCGCAAGCTGCTGCAAAACCGCGTCCTGGTCGGCAAAGGCCTGCTCATGGCAGAACAGGACCTGACGGTTGCTCACCGCGATGACGTCGTTATGAAAAACCCCCTTGTCGATCGCCTCCGGATGCTGGCGGGCGAAGATGAGCTGGCGGGGATTGACCTGATTGAGGCGCGCCACCGCCTGGCTTGCCTCAAGGGTTTGCCGCGCCGGATAGCGACGTGGCGCCTCCTCGCTTCCCCGACGGCGGCCATAGACAAATAGCTGGACGCCGGGGGCGCCATATTCGCCGCCGAGACGGTTATGGTTCGCCCCCCCTTCGTCGCCAAACCAGGCAGAGGCAGGCAGCGCCGGGTGGATGGCAAATCGCGTGCGGTCCGGGAATATCGCCTGCAGCAGCGCCCCGGTGGTGGGGGCTTCACTGGCGCGGTGGAATTTATCCTGCAGATTCGCCACCGTCAGGTGCACCAGGCCATCCAGCGAATCGGCGGAGGGACAGACGGTCGCGGCGTTCGCCACCCACATCGCCGAGGCCGAACTCACCGCCGACAACAGATCCGGATCCTGCTGGGCCGCACGGGCCACCACCTGCTCATCGCTGCCGCTAAAGCCCAGCTGACGCAGGAGCGGCACGTTGGGTCGTTCCTGAGGGGGGATCACCGCCTGCGGATAGCCGGCGTCGGCAAGGGCTTTCATTTTTTTCAGCCCCTGTTTCGCCGCCAGCTGCGGGTTCGACACCCGATAGCGGTGCCGGGTGGAGGCCTCATTGCCAAAGGAGAGCCCTGCGTAGTGATGGGTCAGTCCGGGCAGACCATCAAAGTTGACTTCGCGGGCGGTCATAACGCCTCCCCGGCCCGGAAGTCGAGCCCCGGATTGAGACTGGCGGGCAGCGTCAGGGTCGGCGATTCGAGACTGGCCATCGGCCAGGCGCAATAATCTGCGGCATACCAGGCCCCGGGGCGATGATTGCCTGAGGCTCCGGTGCCGCCGAACGGCGCGGTACTCGCCGCCCCGGTCAGGGGTTTGTTCCAGTTGACTATCCCGGCCCGTGCCTCAAGCAGCAGCCGATCGAACTTCTCTCGTTCCGGGGAGATTAACCCGCAGGAGAGGCCGAAGCGGGTGGCGTTGGCCAGGGCAATCGCCTCTTCGAAAGTATCGTAGCGCCAGACGCCAAGCAGCGGGCCGAACACCTCTTCATCCTCGACCTGGGTCATGTCGCTCATGTTGACAATCCCCGGCGTCAGCAGCGACGTCCCGGCCTGCAATAACCGCGGCTCCAGCAGGGTGACCGCGCCAGCAGCGACCCGCTGCAGCCAGGCCTGATGCACTTTCTGCGCGGCCTGTTCAGAGATAAGCCCGCCGAGAAACGGCTGCGGCTCGGCGTCCCACGCCGCGGGGATCAGCCGTTGGCTGACCGTCACCAGCCTGGAGAGGAAGGCATCCCCCGCCTCTCCGCGCCGGACCAGCAGACGTCGGGCGCAGGTGCAGCGCTGGCCGGCGGTAATAAAGGCGGACTGGATGGTCAGATGCACCGCGGCATCGACGTCCCGTGGGTCGTCAACGATCAGCGGATTATTGCCGCCCATCTCCAGCGCGAGGATCTTTTGCGGCTGCCCGGCCAGCTGGCGATGCAGATGAAAACCGGTGGTCGAGCTGCCGGTAAACAGCAGCCCATCGATGTCCGCCTGGCCGCTGAGCGCCTCGCCGGTTTCCCGACCGCCCTGCAGCAGGTTGAGCACGCCGGCGGGCAGGCCAGCTTGCTCCCACAGCTTCACCACCGCTTCGCCGCTGTGCGGGGTTAATTCGCTGGGTTTAAATACCACAGTATTGCCCGCCAGCAACGCCGGCACGATATGCCCGTTCGGCAGATGGCCGGGAAAGTTATAGGGACCAAAGACCGCCAGCACGCCATGCGGCCGGTGACGCAGCGTCGCGGCGCCATCGGGCAGATCGCTGTGCTGTTCACCAGTGCGGGTGTGATACGCCTTCACCGAGATCGCCACCTTGTTGATCATCGCCGTCACTTCCCCGGCCGCCTCCCAGCGCGGCTTTCCGGTCTCGGCGCCGATAATCGCCGTCAGCTCCGCCTTGCTGGCCTCCAGCAGACTGGCAAACTTTTCGACGATGGCCTGGCGGTCGGCAAACGGCAGCCGCGCCCAGGCCGGGAACGCCTGGCGGGCAGCCGCGACCGCCTCGGCAACCTGCCCGGCATCCGCCGCCTCGCCCTGCCAGACAATCTTCAGGTTGACCGGATCCTGTTTGCTGAAGCGCGGCCCATCGCCGGGCCGCCATTCGCCGTTAATCCACAGACTCATGCGGTTTTCTCCTCAGGGATCAAGCGCACCATGCGCACCTGGTCGCCAGCATGACACTTCAGCATATCCAGCTCGCGGGCGCTGAGGGTCAGGGTGTCGCCATCCGGGTCGGCACGCACCAGCAGGGCGCGGAACTGGTGATACTGTTCGTTCGCCACGAGGCACAACGGCCAGTCGCCGGGTGGCGTTTCGCCGGCCTCGGTGGTCACCAGACGGCTTTTGCGGATCGCCCGCACCCGGTCGATGTCGCACTCCAGGGTCGGGCCTCCGTCGAAAATATCGATGTAGTTCAGGTAGCGGAATCCCTCTTTCTCCAGCACCGTCCGGGCCGGGGCGGTCTGCGGATGGACCTTGCCGATCACCGCCTGCGCCTCGGGGGTGAGGAAATCGATATACAGCGGATGCTTGGGCATCAGGGCGGCAATGAAAGCCTTTTGTCCGGTGCCGCACAGGTAGTCGGCGCGGGAAAACTCCATGGCGAAAAAGCGTTTGCCCAGGCTCTCCCAGAACGGGGAATAGCCGTGCTCGTCAATCACCCCGCGCATCTCGGCGACCACCTTCTCATTGAAGCGCTCGCGAAAAGCGGCCATAAATAAGAAGCGCGATTTCGACAGCAGATAGCCATTGCCCTCTTTGCGCCACTGCGGGTCGAGGAACAGGGTGCACAGCTCACTGCTGCCGGTGTGGTCGTTGCTGAGAAACAGCGTCGGCAGCGCCTGGTAGACGTTAAGCTCCTTCGAGGCATGGACCTGAGTGCCGACCCGGTAGTTGTACCAGGGATCGTTCAGGCCCACCGCCACCTCTATCGCGCAGATGCCCACCACCGTGCCGCTCTCGCTCTCCTCCAGCACAAAGACATAGCCCTGCTCGCTTTTCGGCAGCTCGCCGCGCCAGGTTTGCTGCGAGCGGGCGATCCGCGCCGCCAGGGTCGCTTCATCCACCGGCAGCGAGGTCAGCCCGCCGCCGGTCTCCGCTGCCAGCTTCAGCAGCCCGGGCAGATCGCCCGGCTCCACCGGTCGAATAACCATCATGATGAGACTCCCGCCAGGAAACGCGCGCAGGCCCGCTCGACGCGATCCAGACCGCTGTTCACCTCTTCTTCACTGACGTTCAGCGCCGGAGCGAAACGCACCACGTTGGCGCCGGCGATCAAGATCATCACCCCCTCTTCCGCCGCCAGGTTGCTGAGGGCTTTCGCCTTCCCGGCCCAGGCGTCGTTCAGCACGCAACCGAGCAACAGCCCCAGGCCGCGGATCTCCTTGAACAGGCCATAGCGGGCGTTGATCGCCTGCAGACGTTCGCAAAACCACTGATGGCGCTGTCTGACGCCGGAGAGCACTTCCGGAGTGTTGACGATCGACAGCAGCTCGCCGGCCACCGCCCCCGCCAGCGGGTTGCCGCCGTAGGTGGTGCCGTGGGTGCCGACGGTCATCACGCTGGCGCAGGCCTCGGTGGCCAGCAGCGCGCCGATGGGGAAGCCGCCGCCCAGCGCTTTGGCGGTAGTCAGCACATCGGGCGTCACGCCGTAATGCATATAGGCGTACAGCTCGCCGGTGCGCCCGACCCCAGTCTGCACTTCATCGAAAATCAGGAGGGCGTTGTGCTGGTCGCAAAGCTGACGCAGGCCGCGTAAAAACTCGACGCTGGCCGGCACCACGCCCCCTTCACCCTGCACCGGCTCGACGATCACCGCGCAGGTTTGGTCATTGATTAAGGCCTTTGCCGACTCGAGATCGTTAAACACCGCATGCTGGATCTGCGGCGGCAGCGGAGCAAAATCCCGGGAGTAGGCCGGCTGACCGCCCGCCGAAACGGTGAACAGCGTCCGCCCGTGGAAAGCGTTCTGGAAGGCGACGATGCCGCTTTTCTCGCTGCCAAAGCGATCGTGGGCATATTTACGCGCCAGCTTGAGCGCCGCCTCATTAGCCTCGGCCCCGGAGTTACAGAAGAAGACCCGATCGGCGAAAGTGGCATCAATAAGCATTTTGGCCAGCCGCAGGATCGGCTCATTCGTATAGCCGTTGCCGGTATGCCAGAACTTGCCCGCCTGCTCGGTGAGGGCCTGCACCAGACGCGGATGCGCATGCCCCAGCGCGTTCACGGCGATGCCGCCGGCAAAATCGATATACTCTTTGCCCTGCTGATCCCACAGCCGCGACCCGGCGCCCCGCACCGGAATAAACGCCGCTGGCGCGTAGACCGGCATCATCCATTCATCAAAGTGGTTACGCGTAATTGACTGAGACATATCGACCTCTTCCGGTAAATTAAAAGTAGCAATAATGTTAATAAATATGAGTTATTACGCTGTAAATGTAGATTGCACGGTTCGTGCCAGCCAGCGATAAAAATGCATAAACCGGATGAGATAACGCAATATCAACGAGTTACAACCTAACGCTATTCATATAAAATGCATATTTAGTGAATAACTATCCGATAAAGGGGGATGAACAGTGATTAAAGAAGATAAGTTATGCAACGGTAAGATATAATTCTGTAATTGTGATCTTATGCGAAATTTATCGTAGATATTTGCCCTTTTTTGGCGCGGCGTGCCCGCAAAAGGGGCACCCACGGCACGATCATGCGCAGCGATTGGCAGAATGACGCATCGGATGGCAGCCAGCCTGGCGAATTTCTGCTACCATCCCTGCACTATTCACCTTGCACAGTGGCAGCGACTATGAAATTCGTCTCTTTTAATATCAACGGCCTGCGCGCCCGCCCACACCAACTGGCCGCCATCGTCGAAAAACACCAGCCGGACGTGATTGGCCTGCAGGAAACCAAAGTTCACGACGACATGTTCCCTCTCGAAGAGGTCGCCAGACTCGGCTATAACGTCTTTTATCACGGCCAGAAAGGCCATTATGGCGTCGCGCTGCTGACCAAAGAGACGCCGATTGCCGTCCGCCGCGGTTTCCCTAACGATGGCGAAGAGGCTCAGCGCCGCATCATCATGGCGGAGATCCCGTCGCCCTTCGGTAACGTCACGGTGATTAACGGTTATTTCCCGCAGGGTGAAAGCCGCGATCATGAGACCAAATTCCCGGCCAAAGCGGCGTTCTATCAGAATCTGCAGAACTACCTGGAGAGCGAGCTCAACAAAGAGAATCCGGTACTGATCATGGGCGATATGAACATCAGCCCTACCGATCTCGACATCGGTATCGGTGAAGAGAACCGCAAACGCTGGCTGCGCACCGGCAAATGTTCCTTCCTGCCGGAAGAACGGGAATGGATGGATCGCCTGCTGGGCTGGGGCCTGGTAGATACCTGGCGTCAGGCTAACCCTGACAATCATGAGCACTTCTCGTGGTTTGATTACCGCTCCAAAGGCTTTGACGATAACCGTGGGCTGCGCATCGACCTGCTGCTGGCCAGTCAGCCTCTGGCCCAGCGCTGCGTGGAGACCGGGATCGATTATGAGATCCGCGGGATGGAAAAACCATCCGACCACGCGCCGGTGTGGGCCACCTTCCGGCCGTAAGTCACGTCCTTCTCTCGCCTCCCGCCGCGCGGGGGGCAGAATTTCCTGAGCAAAATCAACAAAGCGACGGTAAACCATTGTGACCGTCGTCGGAACAGGATACTGTCGCGCGCACTTTTTGACGTCCACCGCGTCCAGGCTGTACAGGAGACCCCTTCATGAAAAAGAAGCCATCATCCGGCCATTGGTAAAGGGCTGGTACTTCTCGCGCTGGCGGCCACGCTGGCCGTTATCAGCCACCGCGTTGGTCTTCACGATCTGCTGACTCACCTGCATCTGCTGCAGGAGACCCTCCGCCATCATGGCGCCTGGGGCTATCTGGTCTATGTTGCGCTATTTATCATTGCCACCCTGTGCCTGATCCCCGGCAGCCTGCTGGTGATCGCCGGCGGGGTGCTTTTCGGCCCGCTGACCGGCTCTCTGCTCTCGTTTGCCGCCGCCACCGTCGCCTCTTCGTTGTCGTTTTTGATCGCCCGCTGGCTGGGGCGCGATCTGCTGCAGCGCTATGTGGGCCATACCGCCGTCTTCCAGGCCATTGAGCGCGGTATCGCCCGCAGCGGCAGCGATTTCCTGATCCTCACCCGCCTGGTGCCACTCTTCCCCTACAACATTCAGAATTACGCCTACGGCCTGACGGCGATCCCCTTCTGGCCTTTTACTCTGATCTCCGCCGTGACCACCCTGCCGGGCCTGGTCATCTATTCGGTGATGGCCAGCGAACTGGCCCGCGAAGGAGCGACCCTCGCTTTCGCGCTCAAGTTGAGCCTCGCCGGCGGGCTGCTGTTTGCCCTGGTGCAGATGGGCAAACGGTTTGCCCGCGCCCGCCGTGTGGCAACGCCCGGCGAGGAGGTGCGCCATGACCCGACCTGATCGCCGTCACCTGCGCCGCGCCAGGCTGGCCCTTGCCGTGGTGGCTGTCGCCGGGCTGACCTCCTGGCTGTGGTTCCCAGACGGGCGAGCCTTTCTGCAACACAGCCTGACGGCGTTAGCGTCGCTGGATCCCCAGTATGTCAAAGACTTTATCGCCGCCTGGGGGACGCAGGCGGCGCTGGTCTCTTTTGCGCTAATGATCCTCCAGGCGATCGTCGCCCCGCTGCCGGCCTTCCTGATCACCCTGGCGAACGCCGCGCTGTTCGGCGCCTTCTGGGGAGGCACGCTGTCGTGGTTCAGCGCCATGGTCGGGGCCGGGCTCTGCTTTTGCATCGCCAGAGCGCTGGGGCGCGAGATGGTGGAGAAGCTCACCGGCCGCACGGTGCTGCGCAGCGTCGACGGCTATTTCGCCCGCTATGGCGCGCAGACGATCCTGGTCTGCCGCCTGCTGCCGTTTGTCCCTTTTGATCCGGTCAGCTATGCCGCCGGACTGACCTCGCTGCGCTTCTGGCCCTTTATGCTGGCCACCGGCGTGGGCCAGCTGCCGGCGACCATCGTCTATTCCTGGGCCGGGAGCCTGCTGACCGGAGGCGCCTTCTGGCTGGCCACCGGCCTTTCGCTGCTTTTGGCCCTGGCGGTGGTCATCTCCATCGCCAAAAATATTTACCGTGAACGTCATAAGAGATCGTCGCCATGAGCTTACCCCCGCTGGATACTGTCCCCCTGATCCTTCGTCCGCAGGCCTGGCTGCACCGCCGGCATTACGGCCAGGTGCTGAGCCCCATTCGCTGGTGGGGACGTATCCCGTGGCTGTTTTACCTGGTTTCGCTGTTCGTGGGCTATATTGAACGCCGCCGCTCGCCGTTGGATCCGGTGCTGCGCTCGCTGGTCAGCGCCCGCATCGCCCAGCTGTGCCACTGCGAATTCTGCATCGATATCACCAGCATGACCCTCGCGGCGCGGAGCGGGAGCCAGGACAAGCTGCTGGCGGTCGCCGACTGGCGCAGCAGTAAGCTGTTCAGCGAAAAAGAGCGTCTGGCGCTGGCCTATGCCGAAGCCGCCACCCAGACGCCGCCGGAGGTGGATGATGCCCTGCGTAGCGCGATGGCCGCGCATTTTGACGCCCGGGCGCTCACCGAGCTGACCGCCCTGATTGGCCTGCAAAATTTATCGGCGCGGTTCAATGCCGCGATGGCGATCCCGGCCCAGGGGCTGTGCAAGATACCTGGTTCTTCCCCGCACCATAAGGAGTAACGATGCGCCGTTTGCGTGATTTCAGCCTCTGTCTGTGCCTGCTGCTTCTCTGGCCGCTGGTGGTTCAAGCCGACGACAGCTGGCGGCAGACCCAGACGGAAGCCCGCGGCCAGACCGTCTGGTTTAACGCCTGGGGTGGAGACCCGGCCGTCAACCGCTATCTGGCGTGGGTCAGCGAGGAGGTCAAACGCCACTACGCGATCGACCTGCGTATTGTCCCTATCGCCGATGCCGCCGACGCGGTGAAACGCATCCAGACTGAGGCGCAGGCCGGCCGTCGCCGCGGCGGGTCGGTGGATCTCCTGTGGATCAACGGCGAGAACTTTCACACCCTAAAACAGGCCAACCTGCTGCTCACCGGCTGGGCCGAATCGCTGCCCAACTGGCGCTATGTCGATCTGCAAAAGCCGGTTCAGGAAGATTTTTCTGTCGCCACCGAGGGCGCCGAGTCGCCGTGGGGCAGCGCCCAGCTGACGTTTATCGCCCGCCGCGAACAAACCCCGCAGCCCCCCGTCAGCCCGCAGGCGCTGCTGGCCTTCGCCAGAGCCCATCCCGGCAGCGTGACCTACCCGCGGCCGCCGGACTTTACGGGTACCGCCCTGCTGGAGCAGCTGCTGATCGCCCTCACCGACCAGCCTGCCGCCCTGCGCCAGCCGCCGGAGACGGCGACCTTCTCGGCGGTCACCGCCCCGCTGTGGCGCTATCTCGATGCGCTGCACCCGACGCTGTGGCGGGCGGGTAAGGATTTCCCGGCGTCGCCGGCGCGGATGGACGCCATGTTCAACCAGGGCACCCTCCGCCTGTCGCTGACGTTTAACCCGCTCCATGCCCGCCAGAAGGCCGTCAGCGGGGAGTTACCGGCGGACAGCTACAGCTTCGGCTTTACCGGAGGGACCCTCGGCAACGTCCATTTCGTTACCATCCCGGCCAACGCACGCGCCGTCGCCGCGGCCAAAGTGGTCGCCAATTTCCTGCTTTCCCCTGAGGCGCAATTGCGCAAGGCGGATGCCGCCGTCTGGGGCGATCCAAGCGTACTGGACCCGCAGCGTCTGCCTGACAAACAGCGTCAGGCGCTGGCGGCCACCCTGCCGCAGGATCTGCCGCCGGTGCTTGCCGAGCCACATGCGGCGTGGGTTGACGCGCTGGAGCAGGAATGGCTGCGCCGCTACGGTACCCACTGATCCTGCTGGCCTGGGGGACGATGGCGGCCATCTATCTGCCCTTATTCCCCGCCGCTGCAGGGCTGATGTGGCCGGCGCTCTCCCCGGTCCACTGGCGGGCGCTGTTCGCCGACCCGCAGCTGGGCCAGGCGCTGGCCGCCACCCTTGTTTCCACGCTGCTGTCCGTCGGCGGTGCGCTACTGATCGCCCTGACCATCGTCGCCGCTTTCTGGCCTTCGGCCCGCTGGCGGCGGCTGGCTTCCCGCCTGCCTTTGCTGCTGGCGGTGCCCCATCTTGCCCTGGCGACGGCGGCGCTGCTGCTGTTCGCCGAAGGCGGCTGGATCTGGCAGCGACTGCCGTTTTTGACGCCGCCGGTCGACCGGTACGGCATCGGGCTTGGCCTGACGATGGCCCTTAAAGAGAGCGCCTTTGTGCTATGGGTGATCTACGGCCTGCTGGGCGAGGCGCGCCTCGCCGACCAGGCGACAGCGCTAAAGAGCCTCGGTTACGGCCGCTGGCAGTGCCTGCGCTGGCTGGTGCTGCCTGCGCTGCTGCCTGCCCTCGGCATGGTGCTGCTGGCCGCCGCGGCCTGGAGCCTGTCGACGGTAGACGTCGCCCTGGTGCTGGGGCCCGGCAATCCACCCACCCTCGCCGTTCTGGCGTGGCAGTGGTTAAGCCAGGGCGATGACATGCAGCAGGCGAAAGGGGCGCTGGCCAGCCTGCTGCTGCTGGCGATCCTCGGCGGGCTGGCGCTGGTCGCCTGGGGCGGATGGCGGCTACAGCGTCGGCGTCTGCCCGATCTGCGCGGCATTCGGCATCCCCATCCCCACGCCCTGCCCGGCCGCCTGCTGGCGAGTGCCCTGCCGCTGAGCGGCCTGCTGTGCGCGCTATTGCTGGCGGGGCTGGCGCGCTCGGCGCCGCCGCAGATGGATGCCCTGGGCAACAGCCTTGGCCTCGCGCTGATGGCTTGCGCCCTCGGCGCGGCCGTCTGCCTGCTGTGGCTGGCCTGCGGCCCGAAGCGGGGAGATGGCTGGGTCTGGCTGCCGCTGGTGCTGCCGGCCCTGCCGCTGGCCGATGGCCAGTACCGGCTGGCGCTGTACGCCTGGCTAGACGGCGAATGGTGGACCGTCCTGTGGGGCCATCTGCTGTGGGTGGTGCCGTGGATGCTATTTATTTTGCGCCCGGCCTGGCGCCAGCACGATCCGCGGATGACGGTGATCGCCCGCACGCTCGGCTGGGGACCCACGCGTATTTTCTGGCTGTTGACTCTGCCCTCGCTGACCCGCCCACTGCTGACCGCCCTGGCGGTGGGCTTCTCGGTGAGCATCGCGCAGTATCTGCCAACGCTATGGCTGGGGGCAGGCCGTATCCCGACGCTCACCAGCCAGGCGGTGGCGCTCAGCAGCGGCGGCGAGGCGCAGACGCTTGCCGCCCAGGCGCTGTGGCAATTACTGCTGCCGGCGGTATGCTTTATCCTGACGGCCCTGCTGGCCTGGCTGGCAGGCCGCTATCGACGAGGACT
The DNA here is from genome assembly GCF_021869705.1 of Klebsiella sp. PCX. NCBI lineage: Bacteria > Pseudomonadati > Pseudomonadota > Gammaproteobacteria > Enterobacterales > Enterobacteriaceae > Klebsiella > Klebsiella sp. PCX. Next base: position 2,099,570 of record NZ_CP091527.1, on the reverse strand, counting down.
TCGCTAGTGCTAACCGTAAACCATCTGACCCTGAGCGTGAACCGTCAGCCGCTGCTGCGGGAGGTCGACTTTTCGGTGGCCCCGGGTGAAGTGCTGACGCTGATGGGCCCTTCCGGCAGCGGAAAATCGACGCTGTTTGCGTGGATGATTGGCGCCCTGGCCGGCGACTTCCGCGCCGAGGGCGAGCTGTGGCTCAACGGGCGGCGGTGCGATACGCTGCCCACGGAGCGCCGGCGCATCGGCATCCTGTTTCAGGACCCGTTGCTGTTCGACCATTTCAGCGTCGGGCAAAATTTACAGCTGGCGCTACCGGAAAGCGTGCGCGGCGAGGCGCGAAAAGCCGCGGTGGAGCAGGCGCTCAGTCGCGCCGGGCTGCATGGCTTCGCCGCGCGCGACCCGGCCACGCTCTCCGGCGGACAGCGGGCGCGGGTGAGTCTGCTGCGCGCCCTGCTGGCGCGCCCCGAGGCGCTGCTGCTGGATGAACCCTTCAGCCGCCTGGATGCCGCCCTGCGCGCCGCGTTCCGCCGCTGGGTATTTGAGGAACTGGCCCGCCAGGCCATTCCGGCGATCCTGGTGACCCACGATCGCGAGGACTGTCCGCCGACGGGGCGCTGCCTGACGATGGAGCGCTGGCAATGAAGAGCAATAGCGTGCAAACCTGCGTTACCGCAAAGAAATCAACGCCTGGCAAGCGGAGAATACGCCCTCCACTTTTTACCGTCGGGCATTTCGATGAAACGTGTTTCTCAATTGACCGCACTCGCCCTGTTCATGGGGCTTGCTGCTTCCACCACCTTCGCCGCTGAAACCATGCCAGCGCTCACTCTTTCCCACCTGCAACAGCAGCACGGCGTGGCCATCGACACCCGCCTGAGCGCTTATTACAACGGCTGGCCGCAGCGCGCCAACGGCCCGGAAGGGCATGAGCCGCAGGCGCTGAATCTTTCCGCCCGCTGGCTCGGCGCCATGAGCGACGAGCAGCTCCGCGGCTGGGCTAAGCAGCACCAGCTCCAGGCCGATACCCCCCTTGCGCTGTACGGCAGTCCTGAGGATAACGCCAGCGTCGCGGCGCGACTGAAACAAGCGGGCTTCACCCGGCTCAACACCCTGAGCGACGCCCTGAGCCAGGGAGACCGTCTGCAAAAGCTGCCGCACTTTGAACAGCTGGTTTATCCGCAATGGCTGCACGACCTGCAGCAAGGGAAAAGCGTGGCCGCCGCCCCGGCCGGCGACTGGAAAGTATTTGAGGCCGCCTGGGGGGCGCCGAAGCTCTATCTGCTGAGCCATATCCCGGGCGCGGGCTATATCGATACCAATGAGGTGGAGAGCGAACCGCTGTGGAATAAAGTGTCCGATGCGCAGCTGAAGGCGATGCTGGCGAAGCACGGCATCCGCCATGACACCACGGTGATCCTCTACGGTCGCGACGTTTACGCCGCGGCGCGTGTGGCGCAGATCATGCTGTACGCCGGCGTCAAAGACGTGCGCCTGCTGGACGGCGGCTGGCAGACCTGGTCCGACGCCGGTCTGCCGGTGGAGCGCGGCATGCCGCCGACGCCGCAGCCGGCGCCAGATTTTGGCGCGCCGATCCCCGGCCAGCCGCAGCTGATGCTGGATACCGAGCAGGCCCGCGGCCTGCTCCACCGTCAGGACGCCTCGCTGGTCAGTGTCCGCTCGTGGCCGGAGTTTATCGGCACAACCAGCGGCTACAGCTATATCAAACCGAAGGGCGACATCGCCGGCGCCCGCTGGGGCCATGCCGGAAGCGACTCCACGCACATGGAAGACTTCCATAACCCGGACGGCACCATGCGCAGCGCCGACGATATCGCTGCCCTGTGGCGCCAGTGGAACATCCTGCCGAACCAGCAGGTGGCGTTCTATTGCGGGACCGGCTGGCGGGCCTCGGAAACCTTCATGTATGCCCGGGCCATGGGCTGGCCGCACGTCGCTGTCTATGACGGCGGCTGGTACGAATGGAGCAGCAACCCGCACAATCCGGTCGCCCGCGGCGAGCGCGGCCCGGAAAGCAGTCAGTAACACACCCCACCAGCGCGCGTCCCCAGCCGGCGACGCGCGCTTTCCCGCTCACGCCACCCGCTTTAAGGTCTCGTAGCCGCTGGCGATACGCGTCGCCGTCGTCAGCCAGCATAGCGCGCCAAACAGCCACGCCAGCCAGGCAAAATGTGCCGGAAACAGGCAGCTGAGGACAAACAGCAGGATGGTTTCCGTCCCCTCCGTCAGCCCCCCGAGGTAGTGCAGCGATTTATGGGCATAGCCGGGATTGGCGATCTGGTGCTTTGCCGCCAGCGCGGCAAAGGCGAGAAAGCTGCTGCCGGTGCCGATAAAGGCAAACAGCAGCCAGCCGCCCGCCAGGGCGTTATTCTGCGGATCCGCCAGGATAAAACCGAACGGCACCAGGGCATAGAAGAGAAAATCCAGTGAGATATCGAGAAAACCGCCGGCGTCGCTCAGCCCGCGCCGCCGCGCCAGGGCGCCGTCCAGGCCGTCCAGCAGGCGGTTGAGAAGAATGGCCGCCAGCGCCGCGCCATACCACCCTAATGCCAGAAATGGCAGAGCCAGCACGCCGATGGCAAAACCGAGCAGCGTCAGCCTGTCTGGTGAAATACCCGGGCGGTCAAGCGCGCCGGCGACAGCGTTAAGGAGGGGTTTGAGGCGAGGATGCAGGTGGCTATCAAGCACGAGGATCTCCAGCAGAGTTGGCGGTTGTCAGTGAAGGTCTATGGCGGTGATAATAGGCCAGTTTGGCCTTATTAACGTTGATGCTTATGCTAAAAATGATTGAAGTTGTCGCCGCCATTATTGAACAGGATGGCAAAATTCTGCTGGCGCAGCGCCCGCCCCACGCCGACCAGCCGGGAATGTGGGAGTTCGCCGGCGGCAAAGTGGAGCCAGGTGAAAGCCAACCGCAGGCGCTGACCCGGGAACTGCAGGAGGAAATGGGCATCATCGCCCACCCGGCATGCTATATCGCCAGCCATCAGCGGGAAGTCTCCGGTCGTCAGATCCATCTGCACGCCTGGTGGGTGCCGGATTTTCAGGGCGTGCCGCTGGCCCACTATCACAGCCAGCTGCGCTGGTGCCTTCCTGCCGACGCCTTAACCCTCGATCTCGCCCCGGCCGATATCCCCCTCCTGCACGCCTTTATCGCCCAGCGCCCGTCCCTTTCCCTCCGCTGATCCGCTCGCCGCCTCGTCATCGTTTTTAGTTATGACGGGCGGGCAATTATAAATTTTGCTGACGGCTTAATTTTTCCTTGCTTGCCTAAGGATTAGCGGTGTTATAGTCGGAAAATCGGTTTTTTCAAGGACCGAATCATAATAAATACATGCAACCACAACCATAAGGGGAACTTATATCTATGGATCAGACGTGCACTCTGGAAGGCTTTCTCACCCGCGTTCAACAGCGCGATCCTCATCAAACCGAATTTGCTCAAGCCGTCCGGGAGGTCATGACCACCCTGTGGCCTTTCCTTGAGGAAAATCCGCGCTATCGTCAGCTTGCTTTGCTGGAACGTCTGGTGGAACCGGAGCGCGTGATCCAGTTCCGCGTGGTGTGGGTGGACGACCGCAATCAGGTCCAGGTCAACCGCGCGTGGCGCGTGCAGTTCAACTCGGCCATCGGCCCGTATAAGGGCGGAATGCGCTTCCACCCGTCGGTAAACCTGTCGATTCTCAAATTCCTTGGCTTCGAGCAGACCTTCAAAAACGCCCTGACCACGCTGCCGATGGGCGGCGGGAAAGGCGGCAGCGATTTCGATCCTAAAGGCAAGAGCGATGGCGAAGTGATGCGCTTCTGCCAGGCGCTGATGACCGAGCTTTATCGCCATCTGGGCCCGGATACCGACGTACCGGCGGGCGATATCGGCGTCGGCGGCCGCGAGGTCGGCTTTATGGCCGGAATGATGCGTAAGCTCTCCAACAACAGCGCCTGCGTCTTCACCGGTAAAGGCCTCTCATTCGGCGGCAGCCTGATCCGTCCGGAAGCCACCGGTTACGGCCTGATCTACTTCACCGAAGCGATGCTCAAACGTCACGGCCTCGGCTTCGAAGGCGCTCGCGTGGCGGTTTCCGGCTCCGGCAACGTCGCGCAATACGCCATTGAGAAAGCGATGGAGCTTGGCGCGCGGGTGGTCACCGCCTCCGACTCCAACGGCACCGTCGTTGACGAAGCGGGCTTCACCAAAGAAAAACTGGCCCGCCTGATCGACATCAAAGAGCGTGCCCACGGCCGGGTGGCCGACTACGCCCGCGAATTTGGCCTCACCTATCTCGAAGGCCAGCAGCCGTGGTCAGTGCCGGTGGATATCGCTCTGCCTTGCGCCACCCAGAACGAACTGGATGCCGACGCCGCTCGCCAGCTGATTGCCAACGGCGTGAAGGCCGTGGCGGAAGGCGCCAACATGCCAACCACCATCGCCGCGACCGATCTGTTCCTTGAAGCTGGCGTGCTGTTTGCCCCGGGCAAAGCGGCCAACGCCGGCGGCGTGGCGACGTCCGGTCTGGAGATGGCGCAGAACGCCGCGCGCATGGGCTGGAAAGCGGAAAAAGTGGATGCCCGTCTGCATCACATCATGCTGGATATCCACCACGCCTGCGTGCAGTACGGCGGTGAAGCGAAGCAGACCAACTACGTGCGCGGCGCCAATATCGCTGGTTTCGTCAAGGTGGCGGACGCCATGCTGGCCCAGGGCGTGATTTAACCTCCCCTCACGCCATCCCGGCGGCTGCCCGCCGGGATGTCTCTCACGATGTCATCGTGATCACCACTTTCCCCAGATGCTGACCACTGTCCAGACAGGCATGCGCCTCGGCAATTTCCGCCATCGGGTAGCTGGCGTAGATCATCGGCTTGCATTTCCCAGCCTCAAGCAGCGGCCAGACGTGGCGCCGCAGCGCCTCGGCAATCTCCTGTTTCTCCGCCGCCGTCCGGCCGCGCATGGTGGAGCCGGTGACGGTGGCCCGCTTGAGCATCAGGGTCTGAATGTCGACCTCATGGGCCATTCGCCCGCCCATAAAGCCGATGATGACCAGCCGCCCGTCCTTTTTCAGCAGCCCCAGGTTGCGGTTAAAGTAAGGGCCGCCCACGATATCCAGAATGACATCCACCCCTTCATCGTTGGTCAGCTGATGAATTTTCTCAGCGAAATCTTCGGTTTTGTAGTTGATCGCCGTGGCGTAGGGCCGCAGCGCGGCAATTTTTTCGTCCTGGCCGACGGTGGCATAGACGGTCATCCCCAGCGCGTGACACAACAGGATCGCGGTGGTGCCAATCCCGCTGGCGCCGCCGTGGATCAGAATGCTCTCGCCGGGCTGCAGCTTACCGAGCTGGAAAACGTTCGCCCACACCGTGAAGAAGGTTTCCGGAATGGCGGCCGCTTCGCTAAAGCTGAGGCCAGCCGGGATCGGCAGCGTCTGGCCTGCCGGGACGGCGCAGTATTCGGCATACCCGCCGCCGTTGGTCAGCGCGCAGACGCGATCCCCGGTGGCAAAGGCCGCGACCTGCGCACCAACCTTCACGACCACGCCCGCCACCTCGAGGCCGGGCACGGGGGTAACCCCCTCAGGCATGGGATACAGACCCTGGCGCTGCAGAATATCCGGCCGGTTGACGCCCGCCGCTTTCACCTCGATGAGCACCTCATGCTCCCCGATAGTGGGGATCTCACCTTCGCGGATCTGTAAAACCTCAGGGCCACCCGGTTGGCTGATAGCGATATATTTCACGGGTCCTCCTTATCGCCTGTGAGAGAATTAAGCAAGGCATCGGGAAGAGCAATGGGCGCCCCCCGTTCTGCGGGGCGATCGTCCCCCCCTTCCCGGCTGTTTAGTGTAGACCATTGACCAGTCTGGCGGAGAAACGGCGGCCGTGGGGAATGACCTCCTCACGGCCGCCGGGCGGGTTATTGCGGCGGCGGCGCGGCATCCTCTGCCGCTTTTTTGCCTTTCGCTTTGCCTTTGCCTTTACTGAACGATTTTTTCGCCCCGCCCGGCGCCACCAGACCGCGGAACTGGCGCACCGGCGTGCTGCGCGCCTGCTCGATTAGCTGATACAGCGTGCCCACCAGCGGCTGCATAAAGTCCTGATAGCGGCACTGTTTCTCGCTGATTTGCGTCAATACCGACTCCCAGTGGGCGGTCATGTCCGGTCGACCGGCCATCTCCGGCAGGGAATGAATCAGCGCCCTTCCGGCCTCCGAGGAGTGGATATAGCGCCCCTTTTTAGTCAGGAAACCGCGCTTAAACAGCAGCTCGATAATCCCGGCGCGGGTTGCTTCGGTGCCGAGGCCGTCAGTAGCGCGGAGGATCTTCTTCAGATCTTTATCCTGCACGAAGCGGGCAATCCCGGTCATCGCCGACAGCAGCGTGGCGTCGGTAAAGTGGCGCGGCGGCTGCGTCTGGCGCTCCACCACTTCGCCCCTCTCGCACAGCAGTTCATCGCCTTTGGCCACCACCGGCAGCGGCGTGCCGTCGTTCTCTTCATCGCGCTCTTTGCTGCCAAGCAGCGTCCGCCAGCCCGCCTCGGCCAGAAAACGCGCTTTGGCGACAAACTTACCGTTGGCGATCTCGAGGTCAATCTGGCATTTACGGAACACCGCGTCCGGGCAGAACTGCATCAGATACTGGCGGGCGATCAGGGTGTAGACCTTCGCTTCGTTATCGGTGAGTTTGACCTGGCTGCTGCGGGCGGTCGGGATAATCGCATGGTGCGCGTCGACCTTTTTATCATCCCAGCAGCGGTTGCGGATCTCCGGATCCACCACCGGCTGCGGCAGCAGATCCGCCGCATGGACGGCAATCGCATTCAGCACCGCATGGCGGCCGGCGAAATGTTCTTCCGGCAGGTAGCGGCTGTCCGAACGCGGATAGGTGATGAGCTTGTGGGTTTCATACAGCTTCTGGCAGATATCCAGCACGTTTTGCGCGCTGAAGCCGAAACGTTTGGCCGCCTCAATCTGCAGCGCCGACAGCGAAAACGGCAGCGGCGCGGGTTCGGAATCGCGCTTATCGTTATAGCCTGTCACCAGCGCCGGCTGGCCTTCAATACGCTTAACCACGTGCTCGGCCAGCGGACGATGCAGCAAGCGCCCTTCTTCATCCTGGTAAGGTTCGCAGGCTTCGCTCGGCACCCAGGTCGCGACAAAGCGCTCCTCCTGCGGCGTGACGATATGCGCTTTGACATCGAAGAAGTCTTTGGCGACGAAGTTTTCAATCTCTTCATCGCGGCGCACCACCAGGCCGAGCACCGGGGTCTGCACCCGCCCCACGGAGAGCACCCCCTGATAGCCGGCGTTGCGCCCCAGCAGGGTATAGGCCCGGGTCATATTGATGCCGTACAGCCAGTCGGCGCGCGCCCGCGCCAGCGCCGACACGCAAAGCGGCACAAACTCGCTGTTAGCGCGCAGGCGGTTGATCGCCCGCTCAACCGCCTGCGGGTTGAGATCGTTTATCAGACAGCGCTGCACCTGCTGACGCTTCTCCGGCGCCAGCTGCAGGTAGTCGAGCACCTCATCCACCAGCAGCTGCCCCTCACGGTCGGGGTCGCCGGCGTGGATAACCTCCTCGGCCTCGCCGAGCAGGCGCTTGATGACATTCAGCTGTTTGGTGACCGAAGGTTTTGGCTGCAGCTGCCATTTCTCCGGCACAATTGGCAGATCGGTGAGATTCCAGCGGGCATAGCGGCTGTCATAGACGTCCGGCTGCGCCTGCTCCAGCAGGTGACCGATACACCAGGTGACCACCTGCCCGTTGCCGCACTCAATAAAGCCATCGCCTTTGCGATGCGGTTTAGGCAACACATCGGCGATAGCCCGACCGAGACTCGGTTTTTCTGCAATAAACAACCGCATCGAATCAACGGATCTCGATCATGGGTCGTCCGCCGCGGGCGGTCACCAGCTCGCCGATGGCGGCCAGCTTAATACCGAACTCCGCCGCGGCAGCCTGCACTTCCGCCTCCGCCTCCGGGGTCACCGCCAGCAGCAGACCGCCGGAGGTCTGCGGGTCGCAGAGCAGATCGCGCCACTCCGTCGGCATCTCGCCCATCAGATGGCCGTAGCTGGCAAAGTTGCGCCCGGTGCCGCCCGGCACCGCGCCGGCGGCGATATACTCCTCCACCCCCGGCAGTTTCGGGATATCGGCATAGCGCAGTTGCGCCTGCACGCCGGCTCCGCGGCACACTTCGCTGAGGTGGCCGAGCAGGCCAAAGCCGGTGACGTCGGTCATCGCCTTCACCCCGTCGATAGCGGCAAACGCGGCGCCGGCGAGGTTCATCTGGCACATGGTCTCCGTCGCCAGCCCCTGATGCTCCGGCTTGAGCAGCGATTTTTTCTCTGCGGTGGTCAGCACGCCGATCCCCAGCGGTTTGGTGAGATACAGTTTGCAGCCCGCCTGCGCGGTGCTGTTTTTCTTGATGCGCTCGGTGGGCACCACGCCGGTGACCGCCAGACCGAAGATCGGCTCCGGGGCGTCAATGGAGTGGCCGCCCGCCAGCGCGATCCCCGCCTGCTGACAGGCAAAGCGCCCGCCCTCCACCACTTCGCGGGCGATTTCCGGCGCCAGGGTGTTGATCGGCCAGCCGAGAATGGCAATCGCCATAATCGGTTTCCCGCCCATGGCGAAAATATCGCTGATGGCGTTGGTGGCGGCAATGCGGCCAAAGTCGAACGGATTATCGACAATCGGCATAAAAAAGTCGGTGGTGCTGACGATTGACGTGCCATTACCGAGATCGTAAACGGCGGCATCATCGCTGGTTTCGTTGCCGACAAGCAGGTTCGGGTCGACGAACTTCGCCTGCTCGCTATGCAGGATGGTTTCCAGCACTTTCGGGGAAATTTTACAACCACAACCGGCTCCGTGGCTGTATTGCGTTAAACGAATGGCTTGCTCGCTCATGGACATCTCCTGTCATTGCAATCCCGCTATGTTAGCGCCCAAACGCCAGGGTGGTAAGTACGACAGTCTGAAATCGCGTATGGTTGCTCATTAAGCAGACAAAAAGCCGTTTTTGCGAGACGCGGCAATTTTTTCCCGACCATTTTCACTTTTACTTAAAGATGACAGAAATGTGACAACACAGGACTGTCTTCTCTGGAATGATTATGACGTAAGGAAATTCTAATGAAAAAGCGTGTTCTTGCCCTTTGCCTGGCCAGTTTCTTCTCCGTTAACGCCTTCGCACTGGTTCCCCCCGGTAACGATGTCACCACCAAGCCCGATCTCTACTATCTGACCAATGCCCAGGCCATCGACAGCCTGGCGCTGTTGCCGCCGCCGCCGGCGGTGGGCAGTATCGCGTTCTTAAACGATCAGGCGATGTATGAGCAGGGGCGCCTGCTGCGCAACACCGAGCGCGGGAAGCTGGCGGCAGAGGATGCCAACCTCAGCGCGGGCGGCGTGGCTAACGCCTTCTCCAGCGCCTTTGGTTCGCCGATCACCGAAAAAGACGCGCCGCAGCTCCATAAGCTGCTGACCAATATGATTGAAGACGCCGGCGATCTGGCGACCCGCGGCGCGAAAGAGAAGTATATGCGCATTCGCCCGTTTGCCTTCTACGGCGTCTCCACCTGCAACACCACCGAGCAGGACAAGCTGGCGAAAAACGGCTCTTACCCGTCCGGGCATACCTCCATCGGCTGGGCCACCGCCCTGGTGCTGGCGGAGATCAACCCGCAGCGGCAGAACGAAATTTTGAAGCGCGGCTATGAGCTTGGCGAGAGCCGGGTGATCTGCGGCTATCACTGGCAGAGCGATGTCGATGCGGCGCGCATCGTCGGCTCCGCGGTGGTCGCCACGCTGCACACCAACCCGGCCTTCCAGCAGCAGTTGCAGAAAGCCAAAGACGAATTCGCCAAAACGCAGAAGTAACGTCATCGCCGCTGAACTCCCGGATACGGCGCCTGGCGCGCCTTGTCCGGGCGACAAATCGCGATTGATTCGAAGGGTAGGGTTTGAAGGCCGGGTCAGGCGCCAGCCGCCGCCCGGCATAAATGCGGCTCCGAGCTTGCTGCCGTCGCCCGGCGGCGCTGCGCTTGCGCGGCCAGCCGGACGGTTCCCTCTCCCTCCGGGAGAGGGCCAGGGTGAGGGGAAGCACTGCAGTGTGGTTGTTTATGTTATCTGTGGCTTCAGCGTAGTTTGCGCTCCCGGTTAATCGTCTGCGTTATGTCACTCATGGCGCCGGGAGCGCACAGGGGGCGGCCAGTCGCCGCCGCCCCCTGTACCCCCGGGCTCCGGCCAGCAAAATCGCCGCTGCGCGGTGCCTTCGACTTATCCCTGCAGGCTTCGGGTCGGGCCGAGGCAGCGTCCATGCAAAACACGGCCCTCAGCCCGCATCCATGCGGGCTGCCCCGGCCTTCCGGGAACGTCTCAGCGATTTTGAGGCCGCCAGCACCGGCAGTTTCAGCAAGAAAAGTGAATAAATTAACGACAGGTCGTACGAACGTAGGCCGGGTAAGGCGACAGCCGCCACCCGGCACAAAATCGGCTCCGTACCCGCTGTCCTTGCCCGGCGGCGCTGCGCTTGCGCGGGCCTATAGACAGTCAGAGCCGGATGCGTTGGCCGGGTAAGGCGCAAGCCGCAGCCCGGCATAACACCCGCTGACTCAGAATCGCGTCACAAACGGCGCGGTATCCGGCAGGGCAATGGTGGTTGAGGCTTTCAGCTGCGGCGTGCCCAGATAGAGGAAACCGACGATTTTATCCTGCTCGCGGCACTCGAAACCGGCGCGCACCACCGGGCTCTCGGTCAATGCTCCGCTGCGCCAGATGCCGTTGAATCCCTGAGCCAGGGCCGCCATCTGCATCGCCATCACCGCGCAGCCAGCGGACATCTCCTGCTCCCAGCGCGGCACCTTCGGGTGGTCTTCACAACGCGCCACGACGGTAATGATTAGCGGCGCGCGGAACGGCGCATTTCGGGCTTTCTCTATGCCCTTCTCATCCTGACCGGCCTCCCTGGCCCCCTTTTCCAGCAGCTGACTGAAGCGTTCGCGGCCGTCATCGGCGATAATGAAAAAGCGCCACGGCTGCAGGGTGCCATGATCCGGGGCGCGCAGCCCGGCGCGCAGAATGTTTTCCAGCTGTTCGCCGGCCGGGGCCGGTTCCGCCAGGCGGGAAGCGCTGCGGCGATTAAGCAGTAGGTCGAGAGCATCCATCTGTATAACTCCTGTGATGTCATTTTTCATAAAATTAACATGCACAAGGATTTTGTTACAGCGCGGTCGGTGATTCCTGCTGACAACCGACGGCTCACTCTTTAGGATAGCCAGACGCGGCGGCCCCTGCGGCCTGCCCATTTTTAGATAACGTTAGGGAGAAGACATGCGAACCCTTTGGCGACTGATTGCCAGCTTTTTTAAATGGACGTGGCGGATACTCAACTTTATTCGCAAACTGGCCCTCAATGCGATCTTCCTGGTACTGGTGCTGGTGTGTATCGGCATCTGGAGCCAGTTCAGCAGCACCACCAGCGAACATACCGCCCGCGGCGCGCTGCTCCTGGATATTACCGGCGTGGTGGTGGATAAACCTTCCGCCAGCAGCAAACTCGGCGTGATAGGCCGCCAGCTGTTTGGTGCCAGCTCGGACCGTTTGCAGGAGAATTCTCTGTTCGATATCGTGCAGACCATCCGTCAGGCGAAGGATGATCGTAATATCACCGGTATTGTGCTGGATCTGAAAAACTTCGTCGGCGGCGATCAGCCGTCCATGCAGTACATCGGTAAAGCGCTGCGCGAATTCCGCGACAGCGGCAAACCGGTCTATGCCGTCGGCAGCAGCTACAGCCAGGGCCAGTACTACCTGGCGAGCTTTGCCAACAAAATCTGGCTCTCGCCGCAGGGCGAGGTAGACCTCCACGGCTTCGCCACCAACGGGCTGTATTACAAGTCGCTGCTGGATAAGCTGAAAGTCTCCACCCATGTCTTCCGCGTCGGCACCTATAAATCCGCCGTCGAGCCTTTCATTCGCGATGACATGTCCCCTGCCGCCCGCGAAGCGGACAGCCGCTGGATTGGCGAACTGTGGCAGAACTACCTCAACACCATTGCCGCCAACCGGCAGATCACCGCCCAGCAGCTCTTCCCGGGCGCCCAGGGCATTATCGATGGCCTGCGTAAAGTGGGCGGCGATACGGCGAAATATGCGCTGGACAATAAGCTGGTGGATGAGCTGGCGACCTCCACGGAAGTGGAAAAAGCGCTGACCAAACAGTTTGGCTGGAGCAAAGCGGATAACAATTATCGGGCGATTAGCTATTACGACTACAACGTGAAGACGCCGTCTGACCAGGGTTCCGCTATCGCGGTGATCTTCGCCAACGGCGCCATCATGGACGGCGAGGAGACCCCGGGCAACGTCGGCGGCGACACCACCGCAGCGCAAATTCGCGATGCGCGCCTCGATCCGAAAATTAAGGCCATCGTTCTTCGCGTGAACAGCCCTGGCGGCAGCGTGACCGCCTCGGAAATCATTCGTGAAGAGCTGGCGGCAGCCAAAGCCGCGGGTAAACCGGTGGTCGTTTCAATGGGCGGCATGGCGGCGTCCGGCGGCTACTGGATCTCCACCCCCGCGGATTACATCGTGGCGAACCCAAGCACCCTCACCGGCTCCATTGGCATCTTTGGGGTGATCAACACCGTGGAAAATACCCTCGGGTCGATTGGCGTCCACACCGACGGCGTCGCCACGTCGCCGCTGGCGGATATCTCCAGCACCAAAGCGCTGCCGCCGGAAGTGCAGCAGCTGATGCAGTTGAGTATTGAGAACGGCTATCAGCGCTTTATCACCCTGGTGGCTAACGCCCGTAAGAGCACGCCGGAGAAAATCGACCAGATAGCCCAGGGCCACGTCTGGACCGGGGAAGATGCCAAAGCCAACGGTCTTGTCGACAGCCTCGGCGATTTCGACGACGCGGTGGCCAAGGCCGCCGAGCTGGCGAAGCTGAAAACCTGGCACCTTAACTACTATCAGGAAGAGCCAACCTTCTTCTCGATGGTGCTGGACAGCCTGACCGGCTCGGTACGCGCCTCGCTGCCGGCCGCCATTCAGGCCTGGCTGCCTGCGCCGGTGGCCGCGGCGGCCGAGACGGTGAAAGCGGAAAGCGACAAGCTGGCGGCGTTCAACGACCCGCAGAACCGCTATGCCTTCTGCCTGACCTGCGCCAACATTCGTTAATACGCAGCGGCTGCCCCGTATCACGGGGCAGCCTTTTTTCCGCACCTGCCAGCGTCGCCACAAAGCGAGCGGCCAACACTGTATTTTTTCCTCCGTCTCTTTATACTGCGCCTGTCTACGACCAACCTAAGCGATGCTATGCAAAAAAAATCGATTTACGTTGCCTACACCGGTGGGACCATCGGTATGCAGCGCTCCGAACACGGCTATGTACCCGTTTCCGGCCATCTGCAGCGTCAGCTGGCGCTGATGCCGGAGTTCCATCGTCCGGAGATGCCGGACTTCACGATCCATGAATACCATCCGCTGATGGATTCATCCGATATGACCCCTGAGGACTGGCAGCACATCGCCGACGATATCCGCAGCCATTACGCGGAGTATGATGGCTTTGTGATCCTCCACGGTACCGACACCATGGCGTTTACCGCCTCAGCGCTGTCGTTCATGCTGGAAAATCTCGGCAAACCGGTGATTGTGACAGGGTCACAAATCCCGCTGGCCGAGCTGCGTTCCGACGGCCAGATCAACCTGCTCAATGCCCTGTACGTCGCCGCCAACTATCCGATTAACGAAGTGGCGCTGTTCTTCAACAATCGACTGTTCCGCGGCAACCGTACCACTAAAGCCCATGCCGACGGCTTTGACGCCTTCGCCTCGCCCAACCTCGCGCCGCTGCTGGAGGCCGGGATCCATATTCGCCGTCTCGGTACCCCGCCGGCGCCGCAGGGCCGTGGGGAGCTGATTGTGCACCCCATCACCCCGCAGCCGATTGGCGTGGTGACGATTTACCCCGGCATCTCCGCCGACGTGGTGCGTAATTTCCTGCGCCAGCCGGTGAAAGCGCTGATCCTCCGCTCCTACGGCGTCGGCAATGCCCCGCAGAATGGCGAGTTTATTCAGGTGCTGGCGGAAGCCAGCCAGCGCGGCATTGTGGTGGTCAATCTGACGCAGTGTATGTCCGGCAAAGTGAACATGGGCGGCTATGCCACCGGCAATGCCCTCGCCCAGGCGGGAGTCATCAGTGGTTTCGATATGACGGTGGAAGCGACGCTGACCAAGCTACACTATCTGCTGAGCCAGCAGCTGGACGTTGACGCCATTCGCGCGGCGATGCAGCAGAATCTGCGTGGCGAACTGACCCCTGACGAAGCTTAAGGAGGACGTATGGCACATCGAGCGCTGTTACTGGTTGATTTGCAGAACGACTTCTGCGCCGGCGGCGCGCTGGCGGTTCCCGAAGGCGACAGCACCGTCGAGGTGGCCAACGCGCTTATCGACTGGAGCCTGGCGCGCGGCGAGCCCATCGTCGCCAGTCAGGACTGGCATCCGGCGGATCACGGCAGCTTCGCCAGCCAGCACCAGGTGGAGCCCTACACTGTGGGCGACCTGGACGGCCTGGCGCAAACTTTCTGGCCGGATCACTGCGTTCAGCACAGCGAAGGCGCGGCGCTGCATCCCCTGCTCAAGCAGCAGGCGATCGCCGCCGTGTTCCACAAAGGGCAAAACCGGGTCATCGACAGCTACAGCGCTTTTTTTGACAACGGTCACCGGCAGAAAACCGAACTGGACGGCTGGCTGCGTGGTCAGGGGATCGTGGAGCTGACCGTTCTCGGCCTCGCCACTGATTATTGCGTGAAGTTTACCGTGCTGGATGCTCTGGCGCTCGGCTACGCGGTCAACGTCATTACCGACGGCTGCCGCGGGGTGAACCTTCAGCCGCAGGACAGCAGCCAGGCGTTTATGGAGATGGCCGCCGCAGGCGCCACGCTCTATACCCTTGATGACTGGCGGGAAACCCACGCCTGATCCTTCACCCGGCGCTTCCGCGCCGGGTCTTCTTCTGCCGCTTCGTTATCGTCCATAAATTGAACTCTCTCGCAGTTTCAATAAGTTATTGCTGGTAGTCTGGCAAGGCTGTTTTTTCGCCACGCCATTTCCGTGGCGCGGTTATTTTTTTATGTCAAAGAGGAACCACTATGAAACGTTTGCCCTTGCTGGCAGCCTTGCCCCTGCTTTGCGCTTCCGCGCTCTCTGCCCAACCGCTGATGTCCGTCGGCTATTTCAACGGCGGCGGCGACGTCACTGCCGGGCCGGGCGGGGATATCGACAAGCTGGACGTCCGGCAGATCACCCATCTCAACTACTCGTTTGGCCTTATCTATAACGATGAAAAAGACGAGACCAATGCGGCCCTGAAGGATCCTGACCATCTGCACGAGATCTGGCTGTCGCCAAAGGTGCAGGCGGATCTGCAAAAGCTCCCTGCCCTGCGTAAACAGAACCCGGACCTCAAGGTCCTGCTGTCGGTCGGCGGCTGGGGGGCGCGCGGTTTCTCCGGCGCGGCGGCAAGCAAAGAAACCCGTAAGGTGTTTATTCAGTCTGCGCAGGAAATTGTTGAAAAATATGGTCTGGATGGGATTGACCTCGACTGGGAGTTTCCGGTCAACGGCGCGTGGGGGCTGGTTGCCAGTCAACCGGCCGATCGCGATAACTTCACCGCGCTGTTAAAAGAGCTGCGCGCAGCGTTTGGTACGAAGAAACTGGTTACTATTGCCGTGGGCGCCAACGCCGAGAGCCCGAAAAGCTGGGTGGATGTCAAAGCGGTGGCCCCGGTGCTGAACTACATCAACCTGATGACCTACGACATGGCCTACGGCACGCAGTACTTCAACTCGAACCTGTATGACTCCAGCCACTGGCCGACGGTCGCCGCGGCGGATAAATACAGCGCCGATTTTGTGGTCAACAATTACCTAGCCGCCGGGCTTAAACCCAGCCAGATGAACCTCGGGATTGGTTTTTATGGCCGGGTACCAAAACGGGCGGTCGAGCCGGGGATCGACTGGAGTAAAGCGGATGCGCAAAAGAACCCGGTCACCCAGCCCTATTTTGGTCCACAGCAGATCGCGCTGTTTGCCTCGCTGGGCTATGACCTGAGCAAAGACACCTACGTGAAATACAATGATATCGTGGGCAAATTGCTCAACGATCCGCAGAAACGCTTTACCGAGCACTGGGACGATGAGGCGAAAGTTCCGTGGCTGTCGGTGCAGTCCGCGGAGGGCAAGCCGCTGTTCGCCCTTTCCTATGAGAACCCGCGCTCGGTAGCCATCAAGGCGGACTACATCAAGGCGAAGGGCCTCGCCGGGGCGATGTTCTGGGAGTATGGCGCCGATGACCAGAACCAGCTGGCCCGCCAGCTGGCGGAATCCCTGGGGATCAAACACTAATCGCGGCTGTTTCGCCGCATCGCCGCCGCCGGGCGGCGTGACGCAGGCAGCATCGCCTGCAATGCAGGTATATCGCGCCGCCCGGGATAGGTTATGATGCCTGTTATCCGCTGCGCCAGGGGCTGGCGCAGCTTAACCGTTTGACAGGAGGCAGGGGGCCATGGCCTATATCCCCAAAAATTACGCACGTCTGGAAGTGGGTTATCGCGAAAAGGCGCTCAAGCTCTTTCCCTGGGTATGCGGACGCTGCTCGCGGGAGTTTGTCTACTCCAATCTGCGCGAGCTGACGGTGCACCATATCGATCACGACCACTCCAATAACCCGGAAGATGGCAGTAACTGGGAGATGTTGTGCCTCTACTGTCACGATCACGAACACTCCAAGTACACCGAAGCCGATCAGTATGGCTCCACGGTGGTGGCCGGCGAAGATGCACAAAAGAGCGTCGGCGAGGCCACCTACAATCCGTTTGCCGACCTGAAAGCGATGATGAACAAAAAGTAAGCAAAGCGGCTGACCGTCGAGCGCGGTCGTAGACGCTGACCCTTCCGGCGCCGGATCACCCGACGCCGGAACCTCTCCCCGCCGGCCGGCGGTTTATTGCAGCTTCACGGTGGCGATCGGCTTCGGCACGATACCGAAATCTTCCTTCAGCTGCTGTTTGCTCTTCATCACCATCTGCCCGCGAGTATCGATGGTCATATGCTGGGCGTCGGTGTTATACCGGGCCTGCCACAGCATCACCAGCTGCAGGCTATTTTCCTTCTGCTCCGGCGTCAGCGCCACGCCATCCGGCCATTTTCCCAGCTCCACCGCCGTCGCCAGACGCTGATACACTTCCGGGGTCATGCTGTCGATAATTTGCTCAATATCCATCTTCCGCTCATCTCCACCAGGAATAATTTGCTGAATCGTTTCTTCAACCCTTGATCTGCTCGCCGTTCTGCTCATCGGTGAAGCTGAGCGACGCCGAATTCACACAATAGCGCTCGCCGGTCGGCTGCGGGCCATCCGGAAACACGTGACCGAGGTGGGCATCACAATTTCCGCAGCGGATCTCAATGCGCTGCATGCCGTGGGAGCTGTCGTCCAGATAGCGAATGGCCTCTTCGCTTACCGGCTCGTAGAAGCTCGGCCAGCCGCAGCCGGAGTCGTACTTGCTCTGGGAGTTGAACAGCGGCGCATCGCACACCAGGCAGTGATACACGCCATTTTTCTTGTTGTGCAGCAGCCGTCCGGTGAAAGGCGGTTCGGTACCATGATGTTGGGTCACGTAAAACTGCATTTCGCTCAAGCCGTTTTTCAGCTCTTCCGGGGAGGGTTTATTTGCCATGGGCTTACATCTCGCTTTGCAATGGACAACTTTCGCCCCAATTCTAACAAAACATTAACAATGAAGCGTACACTTTTGTTCTAAACTTATCCGGTGCCCACAGGCAGCCAGATAATTGTGACTTAAATCACGTTTTTATCTTAAATGCCCTTTAAAATTCCGCGCGCAGCCCCCATATGGAATTGGGCTCAAAGGGAGAGTGAGGCAAATCAATCGCGCAAAGGTCTGCTCAGGATTGATTTGTCGCAATGATTGACACGATTCCGCTTGACGCTGCGTAAGGTTTTTGTAATTTTACAGGCAACCTTTTATTCACTAACAAATAGCTGGTGGAATATATGACTATCAAAGTAGGTATCAACGGTTTTGGCCGTATCGGTCGCATTGTTTTCCGTGCTGCTCAGAAACGTTCTGACATCGAGATCGTTGCAATCAACGACCTGTTAGACGCAGAGTACATGGCTTACATGCTGAAGTATGACTCCACTCACGGTCGTTTCGACGGCACCGTTGAAGTGAAAGACGGTCATCTGGTCGTTAACGGTAAAAAAATCCGTGTTACCGCTGAACGTGACCCGGCTAACCTGAAGTGGGACGAAGTTGGTGTTGACGTTGTTGCTGAAGCAACCGGTATCTTCCTGACCGACGAAACCGCTCGTAAACACATCACCGCTGGCGCGAAAAAAGTCGTTCTGACTGGCCCGTCCAAAGACAACACCCCGATGTTCGTTCGCGGCGCTAACTTCGACACTTACGCTGGCCAGGACATCGTTTCCAACGCATCCTGCACCACCAACTGCCTGGCGCCGCTGGCTAAAGTCATCAACGACAACTTCGGTATCGTTGAAGGCCTGATGACCACCGTCCACGCTACCACCGCTACCCAGAAAACCGTTGATGGCCCGTCTCACAAAGACTGGCGCGGCGGCCGCGGCGCAGCTCAGAACATCATCCCGTCCTCTACCGGCGCTGCTAAAGCAGTAGGTAAAGTACTGCCAGAACTGAACGGCAAACTGACCGGTATGGCGTTCCGCGTTCCGACTCCGAACGTATCCGTTGTTGACCTGACCGTTCGTCTGGAAAAAGCAGCGTCCTACGAAGAAATCAAGAAAGCTATCAAAGCCGCTTCTGAAGGCGCAATGAAAGGCGTTCTGGGTTACACCGAAGACGACGTTGTTTCTACCGACTTCAACGGCGAAGTTTGCACTTCCGTGTTCGATGCTAAAGCGGGTATCGCACTGAACGACAACTTCGTTAAACTGGTTTCCTGGTACGACAACGAAACTGGCTACTCCAACAAAGTTCTGGATCTGATTGCCCACATCTCCAAATAAGTTGAGATGAAAAAGTAATCTGTAAGAGCGACTTCGGTCGCTCTTTTTTTTGTCTGCAGAGATAGGATTGCACAATGATAAATAAAATTTTTGCTCTCCCGGTGAATGAAACCATTTCGCCCGTTATCTCCCGTCGCCAGCTGGACGACCTGGAGCTGATTGTCATCGACCATCCGCAGGTGAAAGCCTCTGTGGCGCTGCAGGGGGCGCATCTGCTCTCCTGGAAACCCGCCGGTGAAGAAGAAGTCCTGTGGCTGAGCAACAACACCCCGTTTAAACAGGGCGTCGCCCTGCGCGGCGGCGTGCCGATTTGCTGGCCCTGGTTTGGCCCATCGGCGCAGCAGGGCCTGCCGTCGCACGGCTTTGCCCGCAACCTGCCGTGGACCCTGGAAGGCCATGATGAAGACGACGGCGGCGTGATGTTGACCTTTGCGCTGCAGAACAGCGCCGAAACCATGAAGCTGTGGCCGCATGAGTTCACCCTCTATGCCCGCTTCAAGCTGGGCAAGACCTGCGAAATCGAGCTGGAAGCCCACGGCGAATTTGAGACCACCTCTGCCCTGCACAGCTACTTCAACGTCGGCGATATCGCGGCGGTGAAAGTGAGCGGTCTTGGCGAGCGCTATATCGATAAAGTGAAAAATGCCGAAGAAGGCGTTCTGAGCAACGGCGTGCAGACCTTCCCGGATCGTACCGACCGCGTCTATCTCGACGCCGAAGGCTGCAGCGTGATCCACGACGACGCGCTCAGCCGCACTATCGACGTGGTGCATCATCATCAGCACAACGTGGTGGCCTGGAACCCGGGCCCGGCGCTGTCCGTCAGCATGGGCGACATGCCGGACGATGGCTACAAAACCTTCGTGTGCGTCGAAACCTGCTGCGTGACCCAGCCGCAGAAAGCCAGTGAAGAGACCCCGTCTCGCCTGGCGCAAACCATCAGCGTGAAAAAACGCTAAGCGCAAAAAGCCCCGTTTATCACGGGGCTTTTTCTCTTCTCCACCAGGATGCGCTGTGGGTTAAACCATATCCAACCGGGTTTTCCGCGGCGGCGGTGGATAGAGGCGGTCCAGCTGCGCAAGCTCTTGCGGGCTGAGAACGAGATCAAGCGCGGCGGCATTCTGCACCACATGTTCAATACTGGCCGCTTTCGGGATCGCCAGCATTCCCGGATGACGAATCACCCAGGCCAGCAGCAGCTGCGCCACCGTCACGCCCCGCTCGTTAGCCATTTTGATGATATCGGTATGCTGAAAAAGTCCATCACGTAAGCGCCCCGCCTGCGCCAGCGGACAATAGGCCATCACCGGCAGGGTGTGCTGCTGGCACCAGGGCAGGAGATCGTATTCAATGCCCCGCGACGCGAGATGATAGAGCACCTGATTGGTGGCGCAGCGTTCGCCACCCGCCGTGCGCCACAGCGCCTGCATATCGTCGGTGTCCAGATTGGAGACGCCCCAGCGGCGGATTTTACCCTCGGCCACCAGCCTTTCCATCGCCTCGACCGTCTCCTCTAGCGGGATATCGCCCCGCCAGTGCAGGAGATACATATCCAGATAGTCGGTCTGCAGCCGGCGTAGACTGTTTTCACAGGCGCGGCGCATCGCCGCGCCGCCGGCGTGCCAGGGATAGACTTTGGAGACCAGCACCACCCGGTCGCGCAGGCCGCGGACCGCCTGGCCCACCACCTCCTCCGCCCCGCCGTCGGCATACATCTCAGCGGTATCGATTACCGTCAGGCCATGGTCGATGCCCGCGCGCAGTGCAGCCACCTCCTGCTGACGCTGCGCCGCGTTCTCGCCCATATACCAGGTCCCCAGCCCGATGGCCGGAACTGCCGCCTGCTCGCCAAAGCATACTGTTTTTTTCACCATCGTCTCCTCCTTAGCGCCCTGCACCACCATAAAGCAAAACAGGGCACGAAGCCCTGTTTTGATGCATAAAGCGCACTGTAATAATGCACAATCAGAAGGTGTAAGTGATCCCGGTTGAGATCAGACCGCTCCAGGATTTGTCCACCATCGGGCTATCGGTAATTTCATCCGACAGACGGGTGTAGCGCGCAATACCGTATACGCTCCAGTCGCCGAGGAAGCGATAGTTGGCCGACAGCTCCAGATACGGGTTCCAGCTGCTGTCCGGATCGTAGCTGCGCATGCCGCTGCGACGGGACTCATGCTGCGAGACGCCATAATAGTATTCGTTCTGATTGTCGCTGTTCCACTCCACGCCGATGCCCGGCGTCAGCGTCAGGTTCCCGTTGGTGTAGCGGTACAGCCAGGCGAGATCCCAGTTGATGCCGTTGCTGTTATCCAGCGTATCGCCGGCAATCGTCGTGCGCAGGAAACCATAGGGCGTGTTGTGGACATAAGAAAGACCGGCCATCACGGTCGATTTACGTTTATCCAGGCGACGCATTTGTTCGCTATCGCTGTCGCCCGGCTTGAAGTACATCGGCGACCAGTAAGCCGTTATCGACAGCTTATCATTGGTGTCATTCCACAGGTAGTAACCCCCACCCAGACCGTGGAACCAGAAGTTATCGCTCTCATAACTAATGACCGGCACCGGATACACATCCGCATCATACTGCTTGTACGGATGCTCAACGATGCCGACGCCAGCGCCAAGCGTGAACTTCCCATCGGCATGCGCCGCGCTGGCGGAGGTCGCAATCAGCACGCCGAGTGCCAGAAGTTTGATTTTAGTCACAATCCATATTCCCGTTGTCAAATAATCAGCCCGTGCAGTTTACCGTCGTAGGTCTCATGCCTCAAATTCTTTACCCGATATGACACAAATCGTTCACTTTCCCACCCTTCTCTTACCATCTGGTGACAGCCCGATGACAGCTTCACGTCCCGGCGAAGCAAAAAGCGTCTTTTTCAGGATGAGTTATTGATATGTCATTGAAATTGATTTTCTGCGTCATGCAAGATTTCTAAATGCATCTACGCTTAAATTTAGAAGGTGTAATTGCAGGGCACATTCACGCTACCCCACCCGCAACCTGGCATAAGGGTTGCTGGATACCAGGAGAGCGATGTTCAGCTTATGTCTTCCGGGGGCCCCCACTATTCATATGAACGGCTCTCAACCTGTGCTAAAAAACGAAAGGACGGCATGCCATGAATATATTCGATCACTATCGCCAGCGCTATGAAGCTGCCAAGGACGAAGAGTTCACACTGCAGGAGTTTCTTACCATCTGCCGGCAAGATCGCAGTGCCTATGCCAATGCGGCAGAACGTCTGTTGATGGCCATTGGTGAACCCGTCATGGTTGATACGGCTCTCGAGCCGCGGCTATCCCGTCTCTTTTCAAACCGGGTTATCGCACGCTATCCGGCGTTTGAAGAGTTTTACGGTATGGAAGACGCCATTGAGCAGATCGTTTCCTACCTCAAGCATGCCGCCCAGGGGCTGGAAGAGAAGAAACAGATCCTCTATCTGCTGGGACCGGTGGGCGGGGGTAAATCATCGCTGGCTGAACGGCTGAAAGCTCTGATGCAGCGCGTGCCTATCTATGTGCTGAGCGCCAACGGCGAGCGCAGCCCGGTTAACGATCACCCGCTGTGTCTGTTCAATCCGCAGGAGGATGCGCAGATCCTTCAGAAAGAGTATGGCGTCCCTACCCGCTATCTCGGCACTATTATGTCGCCATGGGCGGCCAAACGCCTGCATGAGTTTGGCGGCGATATCACGAAATTCCGCGTGGTCAAAGTCTGGCCATCGATTCTCGAACAGGTCGCCATCGCCAAAACCGAACCGGGCGATGAAAACAACCAGGATATTTCGGCGCTGGTGGGTAAAGTGGATATCCGCAAGCTGGAACACTATGCGCAGAACGACCCGGACGCCTACGGCTACTCCGGTGCTCTGTGCCGCGCCAACCAGGGGATCATGGAGTTCGTCGAGATGTTTAAAGCGCCGATCAAGGTGCTGCATCCGCTGCTGACCGCGACCCAGGAGGGTAACTACAACGGGACCGAAGGGATCTCCGCCCTGCCGTTTAACGGGATCATCCTTGCCCACTCTAACGAATCGGAATGGGTGACCTTCCGTAATAACAAAAACAATGAGGCCTTCCTCGACCGCGTCTATATCGTCAAAGTGCCTTATTGCCTGCGGATCTCCGAAGAGATCCGTATCTATGAAAAACTGCTCAACAGCAGCGAGTTGACTCATGCGCCATGCGCCCCGGGCACTCTGGAAACGCTGGCGCGCTTCTCGATTCTGTCGCGCCTGAAAGAGCCGGAAAACTCGAGCATCTACTCGAAAATGCGGGTCTATGACGGCGAGAGCCTGAAAGATACCGACCCGAAAGCGAAATCCTATCAGGAGTATCGCGACTATGCCGGGGTGGATGAAGGGATGAACGGGCTCTCCACCCGCTTCGCCTTTAAGATCCTCTCAAGGGTGTTTAACTTCGACCATGTTGAAGTGGCGGCCAACCCGGTGCATCTGTTCTATGTCCTGGAGCAGCAGATTGAGCGCGAACAGTTCCCGCAGGAGCAGGCCGAGCGCTATCTGGAGTTCCTCAAAGGCTATCTGATCCCGAAATACGCCGAGTTTATCGGCAAAGAGATCCAGACCGCCTATCTGGAATCCTACTCCGAGTATGGGCAGAACATTTTCGATCGCTATGTCACCTACGCTGACTTCTGGATCCAGGATCAGGAATATCGCGATCCGGACACCGGGCAGCTGTTTGACCGTGAATCGTTGAATGCCGAGCTGGAGAAAATTGAGAAGCCGGCCGGGATCAGCAACCCGAAAGACTTCCGTAATGAAATCGTCAACTTTGTGCTGCGCGCCAGAGCCAACAACAGCGGACGTAATCCGAACTGGACCAGCTATGAGAAACTGCGCACGGTTATTGAGAAGAAAATGTTCTCCAATACCGAAGAGCTGTTGCCGGTCATTTCGTTTAACGCCAAAACCTCAACCGATGAGCAGAAAAAACACGACGACTTTGTCGACCGCATGATGGAGAAAGGCTACACCCGCAAACAGGTTCGCCTGCTGTGCGAGTGGTACCTGCGGGTTCGTAAATCGTCCTGATGCGTCCAGCCCGGCGGTGCGCCGCCGGGTCAACTGCAGCTGAATGATGATAAGTAAAGTTGGCTAATGCAGTACAGGAGGGCATATGACCTGGTTCATAGACCGACGCCTGAACGGGAAAAACAAAAGCGCCGTCAATCGTCAGCGCTTTTTGCGCCGTTATAAGGCGCAGATTAAACAATCAATCTCCGAGGCCATCAACAAGCGCTCGGTGACCGATATTGAGAGCGGAGAATCCGTCTCGATCCCGACGGACGATATCAACGAGCCGATGTTTCATCAGGGTCGCGGCGGACTACGCAACCGCGTCCACCCGGGCAATGACCATTTCGTGCAAAACGATCGGATCGAACGCCCGCAAGGGGGCGGCGGGGGCGGTGGCGGCGGTCAGGGGCAAGCCAGCGCCGATGGCGAAGGGAAGGATGAGTTTGTCTTCCAGATTTCAAAAGATGAGTACCTGGATCTGCTGTTTGAAGATCTCGCCCTGCCGAACCTGAAGAAAAATCAGCACCGGCAGCTAAACGAGTTTAAAACCCATCGCGCGGGTTTTACCTCTAACGGGGTGCCGGCCAACATCAGCGTGGTGCGTTCGCTGCAGAACTCGCTGGCCCGTCGGACGGCGATGACCGCCGGCAAGCGCCGTGAACTGCGCGCTCTGGAGGAGGATCTGGAGACCATCAGCCGCAGCGAGCCGGTGCAGCTGCTGGAGGAGGAGCGCCTGCGCAAAGAGATTGCCGAGCTGCGGGCTAAAATTGAACGGGTGCCGTTTATCGACACCTTTGACTTACGCTACAAAAATTACGAAAAACGGCCGGAGCCCTCCAGCCAGGCGGTAATGTTCTGCCTGATGGACGTCTCAGGCTCGATGGACCAGGCCACCAAAGACATGGCCAAGCGCTTTTATATCCTGCTGTATTTGTTTCTCAGCCGGACCTATAAAAACGTCGATGTGGTCTATATCCGCCACCATACCCAGGCGAAAGAGGTGGATGAACACGAATTCTTCTATTCTCAGGAAACCGGCGGCACCATCGTTTCCAGCGCCCTCAAGCTGATGGATGAGGTGGTGCAGGCGCGTTATGACCCGGCGCAGTGGAACATCTACGCCGCCCAGGCGTCGGATGGCGACAACTGGGCCGATGACTCCCCACTGTGCCACGAACTGCTGGCGAAGAAAATTCTACCGGTGGTGCGTTATTACAGCTATATCGAAATTACCCGCCGGGCGCACCAGACCCTGTGGCGCGAGTATGAACACTTGCAGGCGACCTTTGATAATTTCGCCATGCAGCATATTCGCGACCAGGAGGACATCTACCCGGTATTCCGCGAACTGTTTCACAAGCAGTCCTCTAAAAGTGAAGCGTAGTTAAATAAAATCAGCCAGTTAGCGTCACCTGCTGGCTGATTTATTTTTTAAATGCTTTTATTTCTCTATTAATCAATACGCTCATTTTTTGTGCAGAATAGATGCAACTGCCTCATCGCAAAATGCTTCTTTCCCCCATGTTGTACATTCCAGGTACAAATCCCTAACCCTGTGTATTATAACTGCCTAATCTGCTTCAAACAGTCACGCGATCGTCAGCGTTGCACTGTTTCCACTCTCAGGAGCCTGCTATGACCCCTTTTTATCAATTGACCGCCACCCGCCTGCGCGGCCAACCTCTCTCCATGGCTGACTATGCTGGCAAGGTGGTTCTGGTGGTGAATACGGCCAGCCATTGTGGCTTCACGTCACAGTATGCTGGTCTGGAAGCGCTCTACAAAAAGTACGCGGCTCAGGGGCTGGTGGTGCTTGGTTTTCCGTGCAACCAGTTTGGCAAGCAGGAACCCGGCGGTGCGGATGAAATCGAGCAGACCTGTCACGTTAACTACGGCGTGAGCTTCCCGATGTTTGCGAAAGTGGACGTCAACGGCCCCGCTGCACACCCGCTGTTTCGTTATTTGAAACAAGCGTTGCCCGGCGTGCTCGGCGGACGGATCAAGTGGAATTTCACCAAGTTCCTCATCGGTCGCGACGGCACACCCCTCACGCGTTTTGCGCCGTTCACGACACCGGAGAAAATGGAGGCTTCCATTGTTGCCGCCCTCAAGCGCTGAGTGTGCAGTCATTCCACGTTCACCCAACGGTGGCTGTCTGCCCATACAAGATAGATGTTGGTTCCTGGCCTGTAGCCGACCGCGCCAGCTGTCGCCGGAACGCCCTATTTCACGTCAGGGGCTGTAAACGCGCAAAACCGTAAGATGCTATATGCGAAGCGCCTGTTTCTGGTTGACGAACTTATCAGTTGCGGGAGAATAATGCTGACAAACGCATGCCAGCTTATTCCCGTCAGGATCGCGCAGGTAGGCCACATAAAAGTCGGGGCCATAGGCGGGGCGTGTGCCCGGTGCGCCTTCATTTTGCCCTCCTGCAAGAAGGCCTGCGGCATGGAACTGTCTGACAATCTCTGCGTTATCAGCCTGGAATGCAAACATTGTCCCGTTTCCCGCCGTTGCGGAATGTCCGTCAAAAGGAGGGCAAATACAAAAGCTGAACGCCTTATCCGGATTATTTTTATCTCCCCACATTGCCCAACTGTCTGTCCAGGCAGGCAGACGTGAGTAGCCAAGAACATTAAAAATAGCGTCATAAAAATCTACTGAGCGCTGAAAATCATTGGTACCTATCGTGATATAAGCCAGCATCTTATGACATCCTCTTTGCCGTTTCCCAGAACAGGCAGGATACCTCTTAACGTAACAATAAACGATTTCCTCTGATGCGCCTGACGC
The DNA here is from genome assembly GCF_021869705.1 of Klebsiella sp. PCX. Taxonomy (NCBI): domain Bacteria; kingdom Pseudomonadati; phylum Pseudomonadota; class Gammaproteobacteria; order Enterobacterales; family Enterobacteriaceae; genus Klebsiella; species Klebsiella sp. PCX. Next base: position 2,072,629 of record NZ_CP091527.1, on the reverse strand, counting down.
CGTTTGCCGTCTGAGCATCGGCGGTTTCGACATAGCCCGACCTGTTAAACGCTGGCGCAGTTGAGCGGTCCAGGGTTAATTAACCGGTGACGTCAGTCGATCTCACGCGGCCAGCAACCGTCTGTTGCTGGCCGATCTTCCACCTGCCCGGTCATCAGTCTACAGCGGCGACACGGCCTCAACTTCATGCTGAAACACGTAGGGGTCGGAGAGGAGTTCGAATACTTCATCGTCCGGATAGGTGACCGCGACGTGATAGTCTTCGCCTGCGAAGGCTTTGACCGCCGCGAGATCCTGCCAGTAGGTGGCGAGAAAGAAATGCGCCCATTCGCCCTGGTTTTCCCGGCGCACCAGGGCGCCTCTGTTGCCGGCGATGCTCTGAGCGTGTTCCACGCCGGTCCGCTCGAGGTGGCGGGCAAACCCCTCAGCATGCTGCAATGGCACACAGCCGTGCCAGGTCCTGACAATCATTTGCATTCTCCTGTGGTGATAAACATCTCACCCTAACATCGACAGGCATTTCTGGGGGAGCGCAACAATGCGGCGCTGGCCACAACACAAAATTATTTTGCCGGACGGGGATATCCTCTCACTCTGCACTATTTTTGACTGCGGAGCAGCATTGGGCCGAATATTGCGCGGCGAGTATCGCTGTTAGCTGGCGCGGAAAAAAATCGTGGCTCGTCAGCCTCGGGCTGTCGTATCGCTACACGCCCAAGCCGCGCCCCTTCAGGGCATCGCCAGCCGATCTTGATGGGCCGCAAAGAGGGTGATGAGATGGTCGGCGATAACCCGCACGCGTCTGGACCCGGCCAGGTCGGAATGCATCACCAGCCAGAGAGTCTGATCCGCGCCGATCTCCGGCTGCAGGCACTGCAGGCCGCTGGCCCGTGCCATAAAGTGCGGCAGAACGCCCAGTCCGAGGCCCGCGGATACCGCGGAAACCTGGGCCACGAGCGTATTGGCTTCGACTTTACACGGCCGCCCTCTCAGGGTGCGCGCGATCCATTGGGCGGCCGGCAGGTGCTGGTGAGTTTCCGGCCACCCCACAAAGTCCGCCTCGCTCAGCGACAGGCCGTCCGCACCGGCCAGATAGCCGGCGGCGCCATAGACGCCAAACCCCACCGTCCCCAGTCGCTTTAACGTCAAATGCCCGGCCTCAGGCTTGACCATGCGGATCGCCAGATCGGCATCCCGACGGTGCAGGTTCACCGGCTGCACGCCGCTCAGCACCTCCACCCGCAGCTCGGGATAATGGTCCAGGAGCCCTTTCAGGGAGGGCAGAATAAAATGCGTGGCCAGGTTATCTGAGGTGGCCAGGCGGACAACCCCGGCGACATGCCCCTGCAGTTGCGCCGCTTCGCCAAACGCCAGGCCTGCGTATTCCAGCGCCTCGGCCCGAGCGAGCAGGGCTTCGCCATCATCGGTCAGGCGATAGCCGCTCTGATGGCGGCTGAAGAGCGGAACGTTCAACGCCTGCTCCAGCCGATCCAGCCGGCGGGAGACCGTGGCTATCCCCATGTTCATTTTGTCGGCGGCGCCGCTCAGCGTTCCCGCCCGGGCGATGGCGAGGAATATGCGCGCATCATCCCAGTTAAATTCTGCGGTCATCTGTTTTCCATTTATGGAAAACGACTCTCCGTTTTCCGCTATTTTTTATCAGTTTCGCAGGGATGATACTGCACGCCACTCGCGGAGACAACCAGGCCATCCGGTCGCCTGCTCTCTCCTCACCTGAACGTCCGTGTACCGCGCGGAACGCTCCTTTCCTAAGGATACGCCTGATATGAAAGAGATTGCTTTACCCCTCCACCCGGCGCCGGCGCGCGTCTGGATAGCCGTCGTTGCACTCGGGATCTGCGCCTTTTCAATCGTCACCAGCGAACTGGCGCCGGTGGGCATGCTCAGCGCCCTGGCGGCGGATTTTCACCAGACTGAATCCGGCATGGGTCTCGCCGTCACCGCCTATGGCTGGGTGGGCGCCCTGGCGGCTCTGCTTTCCGGCGCAATGCCGGCGCGTATTTCCCGCAAGGCGCTGCTGGTCGGGCTGATGCTGATCCTCGCGCTTTCCTGCCTCGCCGCAACCCGGTCTTATTCGATGTTCGCCCTGATGAGCGCCCGCATGATTGGCGCCCTGGCGCATGGCGCCTTCTGGGCCTTAATTGGCATCGTCGCCGCGCAGATGGTGCCGCCGCACCGGCTGGGGCTGGCCACGGCGATCATTTTTGGCGGCGTGTCGGCGGCAAGCGTAGTGGGGGTGCCGCTGGCGAGCTTTATCGCCACCCTGGCGGGCTGGCGATACGCGTTTATGGCGATGGCCTTGCTGTCACTGGCCGCCGCTGCGGTGCTGTGCTCGACGCTGCCCGCGCTGGCCGCCCCAGCCCCCGTCAGGCTGCGCGTTTATCGTGATATTTTCCGCAATCCGCTGCTCGGTGGCCTGTATGGCGCCACGGCATGCATCATTACCGCTCACTTTGCCGCCTTCACCTACATTGAACCGCTGCTGATAAATCTGCAGGGAGTCCCGACGACCGCCCTCTCCGGCCTGCTGCTGCTGTCAGGGGTTTCCGGGCTGCTGGGTAACGTTATCGCGGGGAAGCTCATCGATCGTCATCTGAAGGGGCTGATTTTCGCTGCGCTGCTGCTGAGCGGGGGCGCGTTGGCGATCCTTGGCACCGCCCGTTTTGCGCCACTGCCATTCTGTTTTAGCGGGCTACTGTTAGCCCTGTGGGGCACCGGCATCGCGATTGTGTTCGTCGGCTTACAGACCTGGCTACTGCGCAGCGCGGGCGCGGTCGCGGTCGCCCAGCCGGCGTCAGCCATTTACGTGGCCATTTTTAATGCCGCCATCGGCACCGGGGCGCTTGTCGGCGGCCAGCTGATCGCCTCAGCTGGCCTGTCGGGAATGGTGTGGCTGGCGGCGGGGACCATGGTGGGCAGTACGCTGCTGATCGCTCTGCTGAAAGCGCCCTCGGGCCGCTAAACGCTGCCCTGTAAAACCGCGTTTTCACGGTCCAGCGTGAAGACCTGCCACACGACGCGGGTCGCGCTCAGGGTAAAAATGGCCGTCGCCAGCGTATTTTCCTCATCAGGATCGTCGGGAGACAGCCGGTAAATCGGTAACAACGGATCCTGCTGGTCGGAGAGCATCGCTTTCGCTGTCACGCCATCCAGCGGCGGGTTCGTCGCCAGCCACGCGTCCAGGCGCCGCTGGCGCGAGCCGGAGCTGCCGGTCACGATCTGTTCAATGGCCGCAAGCTGGGGATGGATCAGATGGTTGGCATGCCCGCTGGTGGCGGACAACGCGAGCACCGAGCTGCCGGAGCCGGTGGCTTCCACGCTAAACAGACGGCTATCGCCCATCTGGCCCAGGGTGTGGTGAAACGCGCCCGCGCGCGGCGTGGCGCTCAGCAGAGTGACGGCTTCCTCTAAGGTGGTGGCGTTCAGCGAGGCGCGGGCCAGAATCTGGCGCGGCATCCCGTCCGGACGATGCACGGCGCGAATATTGTTGACCGTATTGACTATCCCCTTCTCATTTACTGCGAAGGTATGTCCGCACAGGGAGCCGGGATAGGCGAAGCTGGTAAAGGCGAGGCCCACGTCCGGGGTTATGCTGACGATGGCGCAGTCTTCACGCAGCTGCGGGAAGCCGTCTTCATTGTGCGCAATGATCAACTCGCCCTCTGCGCTTCTCCCCGCCAGAGTGGTGCAGCCATCCGACGTCGAACGTACCAGATCGCCGCGACAGTTCCAGGCGAACACCTCATCCACCGGCGCCTGCAGCCCCTCCGCCATGCCCTCCAGCTCCTGCCAGATCAGCGGGAACTGAGCCTGCACGGCTGCGCGCATGCGCTGGGTCTGTTCCGTCGTTTTCAGGGCGGCCACCGTTTGCCACAGCGCCGTTTGCCTGATTTTTGTCTGCCAGGCCTCACGACCAAACGCGCCAAGCTGCTGACCGACCGCAAAGGCGGAACCACGGATTGCGATTGTTTTCATATTGTCATTATTCACTTATGTTCAGGATACGTGTTGCAAAAACTCTTGCAGACGCGGATTGCTGCTGGCCGTGAGCAGCGCCTCAGGTGAACCATCTTCGGCAATAGTGCCGCCATCAATAAAGATCAAACGGGAAGCCACCTCTCTGGCAAAGCCAATCTCATGGGTCACAATCACCATCGTCATGCCCTCTTCGGCCAGCGAGCGCATGACCTTTAACACCTCATGCCGCAGTTCAGGATCGAGGGCGGATGTTGGCTCATCAAATAACATCATTTTGGGTTTCACCGCCAGGGCGCGAGCTATCGCCACGCGCTGCTGCTGACCGCCCGAGAGCTCGGCAGGATAGTGGTTAGCGCGTTCACGCAGCCCCACGCGATCCAGCAACGCCAGCGCCTGCTCCCGCGCTGTGGCCTTGCTCTGCTTGCGCACGCGAAGCGGACCGAACATGACATTCTCCAGGGCGGTCAGATGCGGGAACAAATGAAACTGTTGAAACACCATACCGGCTTCGCGGCGAATATCACACTCATTCGCGTGCGGATCCGTAATATGCATGCCCGCCACCAGCAGCGTGCCGGAGGAGATCTCTTCCAGCTTGTTAATACAACGCAGCAGGGTCGATTTTCCCGAGCCGGAAGGACCGATGATCACTACCACCTCGCCCGCTTCAATCTTTAAATTGATATCGTGCAGCACCTGAGTGGCGCCGAAGTTTTTCGCCACCGCGCTAAATTCAACCATGCTCATAAAATATGGATCCTTTTCTCAACTTGTTTTAGCAGGAAGCTCAGGCACAATGTCAAAAACAGATAAATCATCGCCACCGCCGTCCACACCTCCAGCGCCCGAAAGTTGCCGGCAATAATCTCTTGTCCCTGACGGGTTAATTCTGCCACGCCAATCACAATAAACAGCGACGTATCTTTAATACTGATAATCCATTGATTGCCTAATGCCGGGATCATCCGCCGAAAAGCCAGCGGCATAATGACATGCCACAGGGTGCTGCGCGGCGATAATCCCATCGCGAGGCTGGCTTCTTTAAATCCTTTATTGATCGACAGAATCGCGCCCCGGGTGATCTCCGCTATATAAGCCCCGGAGTTAATCACAATGGTGATAATGGCGGCAGGAACCGGGTCAATACGCACCGGCAACACCATCGGCAGGGCGAAGTAGATAAACATCACCTGCACCATAATTGGCGTCCCGCGGATTAATTCCACAAACACCAGCGATACCGTTTTGGATATTACCCCGCCTAATGCGCGGCAGGTCCCGGCCAGCAAACCAATGATTAATCCACCTAACAAACCTGATAACGAAATAATTAGCGTCAGCTGCAAGCCTTGCATCAGCAGCGGCAATGCATCCCAAATATAGCGACTGTCAAAGTTCATGCTTCTACCCGTAAAGAAAATATGAGGTCGGATCGCTCCGACCTGGCAGGGTTATTTCGGCTGTTTAGCAAACCACTTTACGTAAATCTTGTCGTAGGTACCATCGGCGCGCAGGGCCTGCAGGGCCTGGTTGACTTTTGGCGTCAGGCTGCTGTTTTTCTGCATCGCAAAGCCATACTGCTGTGGCAGAATGCTGTCCGTCTCACCAGTGGATTTGACCTTGCCATTACCCGCCGTCTTCACGTAGTAAAGGACATTCGGCGAATCATGAACGACGGCATCGAGATTACCGGCCTGCAGGTCAAGGTAAGCGTTATCAATATTCGGGAACTCGATATAATTCGCTTTATATTTGCTTTTCATAAAGCTGGCCGCCGCCGTCCCCTGCTTAAGGCCGACTTTTTTCCCGGTCAAATCACTGAATTTAACAATGGAATTATCATTACTTTTCACGGCTATTAACAGGTCGGCATTATAATATCCTTCACTGAAGTCCACGACCTGCTTGCGCGCATCGGTAATCGTTATTCCCGCCATCGCCACGTCCAGATTACGCGACTGCAGACCGGGGATCAGGCCGCCGAAATCCATCGGCCTTAATTCGTAGCTGATATGCATTTTCTTCGCAATCGCGTCCCACAGATCGATATCAAAGCCGACATATTTATCGCCTTGTTTAAATTCAAATGGAACAAAGGCAGTATCGACACCCACCGTTATTTTATCTTCTGCTGCTGTAACAAAACTGGCTGAACAAATAACTAATGCCAGCGTCAGCTTTAATTTCTTAAATAATCCACTCATAATTACCCTCAGCGTCAGTGAAATAGCCTACAACGAACGTCACCCTGCGAAATATCTCGCCGGAAGAACCAATAACAAGAGCTGATATACCGGGCGCAGTTTTATGCGCCCGAATAAAAACGATAACTTATGCAGAAGACAGAGAGTCAGAGGTAGCCGGTGCTGGCGTCTGGGCGCTGTTCATCACCATGGAGAGAAAACTGTAATAACCGTTTATTCCAATCAGATCCACCACGCCCTTCTCGCCCCATAACTCAATGGCTTGTTGCCAGGTCTCATCGCTGACCTTTTGCTGTTGATGCAGCTGCTGACAGAAGTCATAGACCGTCTGCTCATCGGGCCGGAGATCCACGGGCCGGCGCCTTTCCTTAATCGCCTGCACCGCCGCGGCAGCGATCCCTTTCTCGCGTGCTATCGGCGCATGGATCGCCCACTCAACCGGCTGCGACCAGTGCCGCGCGGTCAGCAAAATCGCCAGTTCAGAAAGACGCTGGCCCAGCGCGCTGCGATAGCGCAGGTACTCCCCCATACGCTGGGCATGGGCCATCAGCTCGGGGCTCCGCAGCAGCGGTTCAAAGGGCGGCAGCAAGGCGCCGCGCGGTCCGTTGATAATCTCTTCCGCTAACTGACGCTGCTGAACGTCCCATTCCTGTTCCGCCAGGGGCGGTAAACGATTGCTCATAATTTCCCCGTCTCTTCGCGGATCACGCAGTTCAGGGTATCGACCACAAAATCGAGCTGCGCCGGGGTGATGATAAACGGCGGTGCAATCAGAATGTGGTCGCCAGACTGGCCATCGATGGTGCCGCCCATGGGATAGACCATCAGTCCACGCGCCATGCAGTTTGCTTTGATCGCAGCGTGCAGCTTCAGGGAAGGATCGAACGGCGTTTTGTCGTCTTTATCACGCACCAGCTCGACCCCCGCAAACAGGCCGCGTCCGCGCGTATCACCGACATGCGGTAACTCCCCCAGCACCTCGCGCAGCGCCTTGTGCAGATAGGCGCCCTGCTGTTTGACGGCGTCCAGCAAATTATCGCGCGCGATCACTTGCTGCACCGCCAGGGCTGCCGACGCGGCGGTGGCATGACAAATGTAAGTGTGACCATGCTGGAACAACCCGCTGCCCGCCTTTAGCGCGGAGACGATAGTCTCACTCGCCAGCACCGCCCCAATCGGCTGATAGCCTCCGCCGAGTCCTTTGGCGATGGTCACTAAATCGGGCACCACGTCATCCTGTTCAAACGCATGCAGCGTCCCGGTCCGCCCCATACCGCACATCACCTCATCCGCGATGTACAGGATGCCGTATTTGTCGCACAGGCGGCGGACCCCTTGCAGATAGCCCGGCGTCGGCGGCGTGGCTCCCGTCGTCGCCCCCACCACGGTTTCGGCACAGAAACCGATGATCGTTTCCGGGCCGGCCTCAAGGATGGCTTGCTCCAGCTCATTAAGCAGGCGCTCGGTATATTGCTGTTGGGTCTCGTCAGCCCGGCGATCGCGGTACTCATTGCAGGCGGAGACGCGGATAACATCCATTAATAAGGGAGCAAACTGACGACGGCGCCATTCGTTCCCCCCCACCGCCAGCGCGCCCAGCGTATTGCCGTGATAGCTCTGTTTACGGGCGATAAAGCGGGTGCGCGATGGCTGGCCGATCTCCACAAAGTACTGCCGCGCCATCTTCAGCGCCGTCTCTACCGCCTCAGAACCGCCCGAGACAAAGTAGGCGTAGTTAAGCTCGCCGGGCGCCGTGCGGGTGAGATGTTCTGCAAGCTGCTCGACGGCATCGCTGGTGAAAAAGCTGGTATGCGCATAGGCCAGCCGATCGATCTGGCGGTGCATCGCCGCCAGCACATCAGGATGCGCGTGTCCGAGGCAGGAAACCGCCGCCCCGCCGCAGGCATCAAGATACGGTTTTCCCTGGGCATCAAAGATATAGGCCCCTTGCGCACGTGAAGCCACCATCGGCGTGCTACGCAGGCTGCGGTGAATGACATGACTCATACTGGGTTCTGCTCCTGAATCCGCTACATGAATTGAGCGTATCTTGCAGGATCCATTTGGATCACGTCAACGAATTAAAGATATAAATGCATCCATTATTCTTATAATTGATACATTTGAATCATTTATCAGGACTTACCGGGGATCACGTAGGCGCCAGACTCAATAAGATAGCGTTCGGCATTTTCAATTTTACTCACCGCCTCCCGACCGTGGCGCACCACCAGCATCGCCAGCAGGCACTCCGCCAGGCCCATGCCGGAGACCACGGAAGGGAAAAATGACGGACTGTCGATGGAGAACAGCAGCGTGCAGTCTGCCGCCTGCGCTAAGGGGGAAACCGGCGAGTCGGTAATGGCGAGGATCTTCGCCCCGGCCTGCCGGGCTGCCTGTAAAACATCCAGTGATTCGCGTGAATAGGGAGCAAAGCTGGTGAGTAAGACGCAGTCCCGGGCGGTTAGTTCGCGGGTAAAAACTTCGATATTGCTGGCCAGGCCATCGATCAATGACACCTGGCGGTTAAACAGTCGATAGACATAGAACAGCGACCACGCGATCGGAAAGCTGGCGCGGAATCCGCAGATATAGACATTCTCCGCGCTATCGAGCAAGGTCACCGCCTGCTCCATCTCCTGGGCATTTTCATTTTGCGTAAAGGTCAGATTCGCCTGATGCGCCTGAAAAACCTCTTTATACAGCTGCGTTTGCGTCCCGCGGGCCATCATTTTTTCCGCTTTTGATACGTATGTATCATTGCGCAGCCCCAGATCGTCAATGAAATCACTTTTCAGCTCGCTCCAGCCGCGGTAGCCCAGCCGCTGCGCCAGACGCAGCAGCGTCGCCGGTTTTACCCCGGCTTCCGCCGCGAAGGCACGCATTGATAACACCACCAGCTGACTGGCATTTTGCAGTGAGAACTCGGCGGCGCGTTGCAGCTCGGGCGACAACCCGCCGAATTCATTAATGATTTTTTCCCTGAGATTCATGGCAGCCACTGACTGGTTTTAAGTGAAAGCTATCTAATCATATTTGAGATCAAGACTCTATAGGCTGGTCTAACACCCGGGGGCCATCCTTTGCGCTCCTGAGCATGGCGAACCGCCCTGCCCGTCACTTCTCCAGCCAGTCGATAAAAAACGCCATAAACGCCGACACCTGCGGCGGTTGCAGCTTTCGCTGGGGAAAGACAAACTGCAGCCCAACCTCCTTGCGGTCTAAGGGGCTAAATCCGGTGAAGCGATCGGCAAACAGCACCTGAAGCCGCCCCTCCTCGACATCCCTCTTCACATCCCACCATGATTTACCGGCGATCCCCGACCCGCTGAGCGCCCACTGCCGCAGCAGCGCCCCATCGTCGCAGACCATCGCCGGCGTCACCCGGATGATCTGCTCTTTTCCCGCCTCCTCAAAGCGCCACTCGTTCATCACCACACCGTGCCGCTCCAGCGCCAGGCAGCGGTGATGATGCAGCGCCTCGGGCGAAGCCGGCGTTCCACGGGCGGCAAGGTAAGCCGTCGAGGCCACCAGCACCCGGTGGTTAGGACGGATGTGGCGGATGGCCAGGCTGCTGTCCGGCAGATTACCGACGCGAATGCTCATATCCAGCCGGTTGGCGACCAGATCCTCCACGCGCTCGCCTAAGTAGACGGAAAAGGTCACTTCCGGGTGACGGCGGGTAAAGTCGACGATGGCCGGGCTAAGGTATTGTCGGCCAAAGTCGGAGGGGGCGGAAAGGCGAATATCGCCGCTCAGGACGCCCTCTTTTTGCGTCAGCAACGACTCGGCGTGGCGCGCCTCCTCCAGTACGCGCCGCGCGGCATGATAAAAATCTTCCCCCGCGTTGGTCAGGGTGATAGCGCGCGTGGAGCGATGGAACAGGCGGGTCTGGTAACGCTCTTCCATCGCCTTCAGGCGGGCCGTCATGGTGGCCGGCGAAAGCGACAACCGTCTACCGGCGGCGGAGAGTCCCCCCGCTTCGGCGACTGCCACCAGCAGCGCCATATCTTCCAGCTTGCCCATTTTTCGTATATCCCGAAAAGTGAATCTATTTTTCGTCTAATTATCAAAATCAGCTCCCGACTGTAAAGTGATTTCCATTCCACTCGCAAGGGACACCACTATGAACACGCTCTCACTTTTTGATCGTCATCGCATCGGTACGCTGCCGCTGAAAAACCGTATCGTCATGGCTCCCATGACCCGGGCGCGCGCGCTGCAGCCGGGAAATATCCCCTCCGCGCTGATGGCGGAGTATTACCGCCAGCGCGCCAGCGCGGGATTGATCGTTACGGAAGCGACGCAAATCTCTCCCGAGGGACAGGGGTATTCCTGGACGCCCGGCCTGCATTCCGCTGAGCAGATTGCCGGCTGGCAGTTGACGACCCGCGCCGTACATCAGGCCGGCGGCGTTATTTTTTCTCAGCTCTGGCACGTGGGACGCATGTCGCACGCCCGTTTCCATGCGGATGGTCAACCCGTGGCCCCCTCGGCGCTGGCGCCGGACGCCCAGGTCTGGGTGGTGGATGAGCAGGGCCGGGGCCAGATGGTTGACTGTTCACCGCCGCGGGCGCTCTCCCGGTCGGATATCCAGCGTATTGTCGCCGATTACCGTCAGGCGGCGCGCAATGCGATCGCGGCGGGGTTTGACGGCGTGGAAGTACACGGCGGCAATGGCTATCTGATCGACCAGTTCCTGCGGCGGACCGCCAACCAGCGTACCGATGAGTACGGCGGCAGCCTGAACAACCGGATCCGTTTTGCCCAGGAGGTACTGACCGCCATCGGCGACGCAATCGGCCGCGAGCGGACGGGCATCCGCCTTTCCCCCTTCATTACCCAGCGCGGGATGAATGACCCGCAGGTGATCGATGCCATCCTTGCCCTGGCGGCCTGGTGCGAACAGCAGGGCATCGCCTTTATCCATCTGGCGGAGGCGGACTGGGACGATGCCCCAGCCGTTCCCCGACGCTTCCGCGACACGCTGCGCGCGACCTTCAGCGGCACGCTGATCGTGGCCGGGAATTACGATCAGCAGAAGGCGGAGCGCATTCTTGACGCCGGTCTCGCCGACCTCGTGGCTTTCGGCCGGCCGTTTATTGCCAATCCCGACCTGCCGCAGCGGCTTCTGCACCGCTGGCCGCTGGCGACCGTCAGCGATCCCGGCACGCTGTTTGGCGGCACGGCGGCGGGCTATACCGACTATCCCTTCTATACGGAGCATAAAGAGTGAAAATGACCCGCAAAATGTTACCTGCCGGCCGTGGTGTCGCGGTTGCCCGCACGCAGGCCAGACGCGGCCTCACGCGCCATCGCTGCGCCACCGCGCTGCTGCTTGTCGCAATGTCCGGCTCCGCGTATGCAGCCCAACAGGATCTGCTGAAGCCGGCGCAACTCATCGCTGACGGCAGCCTTCCCGCAGCCACACGCGCCGCCAATGAATATGTCGCCAGGCAGTATGCCACGTTCTGGAATACCGGTGATGCCGCGCTGGCCCGGGCGGCGCTGGCGGAGAATTTTATCGATAAAACGCCCCCGGAAGGCCGCCGACAGGGGCCGGAAGGAGCGATCCTCGCCTCCAGAGCGTTTCGCCAGGCGGTGCCGGATTTACGCTGTGATGTCGAACAAATGATCGTGGCCGGTGACCGGGTGGTCTCACACTTACATTTTCATGGCCGCTTTACCGGGACCTTCGGCACCCGGCAGGGTAAGGGACAAAATATCGATTTTATCGCCACCGATATCTATCAGATCCGCGGCGGTAAAATTACCGCCAACTGGCATATTGAAGATAACCTGACGCTGATGAAACAGCTGGGCGCGCAATAAGCCGCCCGCGGACGGTGCGTCAGCGATCGCCAACACGGCGAGCCGCCCCGGTCTCCGCTGGGACGGCTCGCCTGGCGTCAGCCGGCGCTTAGATTTGCGCCAGCCCGCCGTCGACATAGATCTCTGCGGCGTTAATAAAGCTCGACTCATCCGACGCTAAAAACACCACCGTCCGGCCAATCTCCTCCGGCTCGCCCAGCCGCCCGAGCGGTACGCCGGCGGCCAGAGCATCGAACAAGCCCTGGCGGTCCGTCTCCGCCACCAGCCCTCCCAGACCCGGGGTACGTACCGGCCCCGGGCTGACCACATTAATGCGGATCCCGCGGTCGCTAACCTCCAGCGCCCAGGAGCGCGCCAGGCTGCGTACTGCGGCCTTACTGGCGCTATAGATGCTGAAGTTAGCCGTCCCTTTTACCGCCGCCGTAGAGCCGGTCAAAATCACCGAGGCGCCGTCGGTGAGCAGCGGCAGCGCTTTCTGCACGGTGAACACCACCCCGCGCACGTTAGTGGCAAAAATCCGCTCAACGTGCGCTTCGGTAACGGCGCTGAGCGGCAGCATGTCTCCGCCGCCGGCATTGGCGAACAGTACATCCAGCCGGCCGGACTCGTCGGCAATGGTCGCAAATACCGCGTCAAGGTCGCTTAACACGCCGGCATCAGCGCGGATCCCGCGGGCGGCGGGTCCGATGAATCTTACCGCCGCATCCAGCTCCTCCTGACGGCGGCCGGTGATGTACACCTTCGCGCCCTGCTCCGCCAGCGCTTTCGCCGACGCCAGGCCAATCCCGGCGCTGCCGCCGGTGACTAACGCCACTTTATCCGCAAGTTTTTTGCTCATGGTGCATTTCCTTGGTTAGAGTATAAACAGGCCAGGCTCGCGAAAGCGCCCCGCCGGGTATGGAAAGCACTGTAATCGTCCCGGCGAGGCCGAAAAATGGCCTAATCTGAAAAACACTCTTCCCCTCGGTGGATAATCACCTCCAGTAACCAGGATAAAGAGAATAATGGACCGGTTTTCAGCTCTTAAAGCCTTCACCCGCGTTGTCGAAGCCGGCAGCTTTACCCGCGCCGCGGACTCGCTGAATATGCCCAACGCCACCCTCAGCAAAACCATTCAGCAACTGGAGGCGCATCTTGGGGTTTCCCTCCTGCAGCGCACTACGCGGCGTATCACCGTGACGCCGGAAGGACGGGAATACTATGAAAAGGCCCGGCGCCTGCTGGAAGACCTGGAAGAGATCGACGCCGCCTTCAATACCGCCCGCAATAAGCCAAAGGGCCATCTGCGGATCGCCATCGGCGGGTCGACCGCGCGCGATGTGCTGATCCCGCTGCTGGCGGACTTTATGACCACCTGGCCGGATATCCGTATCGATTTGCAAGTGGCCGATAAGCCCTCGGACCTGATCGGCGGCAATATTGACTGCGCCATCCGCGGCGGACCGATGGAAGACTCGACGCTGATCGCCCGTAAAATCGGCGAGGCGGCGCTGGTTACCTGCGCCACCCCGGGCTATCTTCAGCGCTATGGTACGCCCGCCTCACCGGATGAACTGAACCATGGCCACCGGCTCATCAGCTACCTGTCGCCGGCCAGCGGCAGAGCGTTTCCGTTTCGTTTTGCCCGTCACGGCGTCAGCACCGAGCTGAAGACGGAGCACCATCTCGGCATCAATGAGAGCAACGCGCATATTGCCGCCGGCGAGGCGGGCTTAGGCATTGTGCAGACCTTTACCTATTCGCTGAAACCGGCGCTGGCGAGCGGCGAGCTGGTGGAGATCCTCAGCGCCTGGCGCCCGGCCCCCTATCCTTTTCACGTTGTCTATGCCCGGCACCGGCACGTCCCGCCCCGGCTCCGCGTCTTTATTGACTGGCTGGCGGCGGTTTTTCCGTCTGCGGTGCAGGGATAGCGCGCGTTATCTGACGCGGAGCAGGTCGCCGTATCGCGTGGTGTAGCGCGGCGATAGCATCTCTCGCTTCATCTGCCACTGCTGCTGGACCCCCTGGCCGGCAAAATAGAGCGCCCCCCTGCCGTTTTTCGCATTCAGCTGGTCGAGCACCTGCATCAGCCTGGCGCTGTTCTGCCGCGGGGCAAGCTCGTCGAACAGGTTCAGCTGGGCGACGCCCTGGCTGTAGAAATCGCCGAGCATCACCCCGGCCTTCTGATAGCGATGCCCCGCTTTCCAGATGGCGTCCAGGCAGTTTGTCGCCGCGGCGATAATATCCCGGGAATCCTGCGTCGGCGTCAGCAGCTTCAGTGAGGCGCTGTTGCCGTAATAGGGTTCATTCAGCGCGAAGGGGCTGGTTTTGACAAAGGCGGAGACGAACCGGCAGTACTGATGCTCACCGCGCAGCTTTTCTGCTGCCCGCGCGGCATAGCTGCAGATCGCCTGGCGCATATCCTCATAGGCCGTAATGCGATCCCCGAACGAGCGGCTGCAGATAATTTCCTGCTTAGCGGGAGCAAACTCCTCCAGCGCCAGGCAAGGCTCGCCGCGCAGCTCCCGTACCGTTCGCTCAAGCACCACCGTGAAGTGCTTGCGGATAAAGCGGATATCGCTCTCCGCCAGCTGGAGTACCGTGCCGATCCCCATTGCCTCAAGCTTTTTACCGATCCGCCGCCCGATGCCCCAGACCTCACTCACCGGCAACAGCGCCATCAGCTTCCGCTGCCGCTGCGGGCAGGATAAATCCACCACCCCGCCCGTCTGCCGCTGCCACTGCTTCGCCGCGTGGTTGGCCAGCTTCGCCAGGGTTTTGGTCGGGGCGATCCCGACGCCCAGCGTCAGATGGGTGCGCTGCTGCACCGTGGCGCGGATTTCCCGGCCAAAGTCGGTCAGATCTTTGCAGTGGCGCACGCCGCTGACATCGCAAAAGGCTTCATCGATACTGTAAATTTCGCAGCGCGGGGCGAGCTCTTCCAGGGTGGTCATTACCCGGTTGGACATGTCGGCGTACAGCTCATAGTTGCTGCTGAACGCCACGACGCCGTGGCGAAGAAACGCCGCCTTCTGCTTAAAGTAGGGTTCGCCCATTTTCACAAACGGCTTCGCCTCCGCCGAGCGGGCGATCACACAGCCATCGTTGTTCGACAGCACCACCACCGGCCGCCCCTTCAGGTCTGGCCGGAAGGCGGTCTGGCAGCTCGCATAAAAGGCGTTCACATCACAGTGCGCGAACATGATCAACCCGCTGCCTTGATGATGTAGGTCACCACGCCGAAAATATCGAGCGTCTCCTCGCGGCCGACCACGATGGGCGAATAGGCCGGGTTCATCGGGTTAAGCTGCACCCGGGGCAGAAGTTGCAGCTTTTTTACCGTAAATTCGCCGCCGACGGCGGCAATGACGATATCGCCATGCTCCGCTTTACGCGCGCTGTCCACCACCAGCAGATCGCCTTCGTCAATGCCGGCATTGATCATGCTGTCGCCTGCGGCTTTGACAAAATAGGTCGCGCTGGGATGCTGCACCAGCAGCTCGTTGAGGTCGATTCGCTTCTCGACATAGTCCTGGGCCGGGCTGGGAAAGCCGCACTGCACCAGGTCGGCAAAAAAGGGAAAGGAGACAATCTGACGTAGCTCAACCGGCGTGTAAAAGTTCATTTTTTAACCCACCACATAATACTGAATATATATACAGTAGTTTTGCCTGTTTTGCCGGTCAATATCGGCTCCAGCTATCAATCGCCAGCACTGAAATAACTCCTTGATGTCAATGGGGGTCCTCTTCAGCGCCCACGAACCGTTTGCTGCTTTTGCGCGCAGCCCGCCCGCCGCGCAAGGTGGTAGATGCGCCGCGCCGCGGCATTCGCTTGACACTGTACATTAATACAGTAAAACTAACGCCCGCGATCAGCATACAGAGGACAGAAGATGTTTGTGGAACTGATTTATGACAAGCGCAATTTTGCCGGGCTGCCGGGCGCCAGAGAGACCATTCTTAACGAGCTGACCAAACGCATGCAGCGCATTTTCCCGGAGGCGGAAGTGCGCGTGAAGCCGATGATGACGCTGCCGGCGATCAACACCGACGCCAGCAAGCATGAAAAAGAGCTGATCAGCCGCACGGTGCAGGAGATGTTTGAAGAGGCGGACATGTGGCTCACTGAAGAGTAATGCCGCCCGTTAGTCGCGGCGCCCCCCTCTTTAAGAGCTTTCCCGGATGTAGCAGAGCCACGGGCAACAGTACAATAGCGGCGGTTGCAGACTGGCAATGCAACCTTCGCTCACCTGCTGGCTCTTGCATACGGCCAGCAGGTGAGCCTCCCGGACATGCCTGCCGGCCTTTCCTCATCGCCCTCACAGCGTCTCCGGTAGCGCCGCTATAATTCTATCCACCAGTTCGCGATGCTCATGCACCTTCCCGCATTTAACAATAATCTGTCTGGCGTTGTCATAGCCCGGCGCCCACAGCCGATTATTAAGCAGAACGTCCTTGTAGACCGCGATCAGCGGTTTGTTCCACGCCGCCGCCATGTGCACCACCGAGGTGTCCGGGGAGATAATCAGCTCCGCCTGGGCAATCAGCGCCATCGCATGGTGTAACGTGTTAAATGGGTTAATCACCACCTCCGGCGGCAGCGGGATGCGGATCTCACGCCGGTGATCGAGCAGAATAACCGCGATCCCCGGATGGCGAGCCAGCAGTTTGTCGAGCAGTTCGGCCAACTGCGTCTGCGAGAGACTGCGGTCGCCATGGCCGGCAAAAATATTAATCACTACCGCTTTTCTGCTCAGCGACGCCAGATACTGCGCCACCTCCTGCATAATCGGCCCGGGCACCGCCAGGTCGTAAGCGTCCAGCCCGCGGGTGTCCAGTTTGAGATAATTGGCGATCAGCTCGAACGTTTTCGTCACGTGCCAGCGCTGGCAATCAAAATCAAAAGAGTGGGAATAATGCTTAATCGACGGCCATTTATTAAACCCGAGCACCGATTTCGCTTTTATTTGTCGGAAAAGCCGCAGGCGATGCACGGGAATATCGAACAGCGAAGGGTCAATAATAATATCGTACTTATTATTAGCCAGTTCATTAATAACATCGCGGGGAACGTTATGATTAAATTTTCGCAAAAAATCGGCGGACGTAACCGGTTCAGCTTCATAAATATAGCGGATCCGCGGGTTATAACGCATCACCTGGCTATTAGAGGTCGTCAGCAGGAAATCAACGATATAGCCTGACTGATGCAGGCATTTCACCAGCGCGGAATCCACCACCACATCGCCGACCGCCCCCTCATTGCGCATCAGTAAGACGGTTTTCGCGGACGACAAATCCACCGGCTGACGGCGTCGGCGATCCCAGAGCGCTTTCGCCACGCCCACCCGCAGGGCATTACGTACTTTCTTAGTAAAGTAATTTCGCCGTCTGTTGAGCTCCCTTATTTTATTAAACTTCTTGCGTGGGGAGCCCTGCATGGTTGCATCGTGCATCATCCTAACCTCATTACGGCAATCATTAATATTCTGTGTCGTCCGATAGAGACTGAGCGAAATAAAAAAAGTTCGATTGAAAATGAAAATCATTCTTTTTTTTATTTACAAAACTCATCCAGCCCTGCGGGATTGCACCACAGCACTGTGAAGCAATAATGAGTGAATCGTGAATTTGCCGGCCCACCGTTGGCAGGCCGGCGCAACAGCGCTAAGCTGGCTGCTTTATGAAGTCAGGAGGACGCTATGCTTGAAGCAGTAGAAGGTAATATCCATCAGCGGCTGTGCGCGCTGCTCGACGAACATCAGGCGCGCTATCGGGTGATGGCGCACGAGGCGGTCGGCCAGTGCGAAGCCGTCTCGGCGATCCGCGGCACCGCGCTTGGCCAGGGCGCGAAAGCGTTAGTCTGTAAAGTCAAAGGAAACGGCGTCAACCAGCATGTGCTGGCGATCCTCGCCGCCGATCGGCAGGCCGACCTCGCCAGCCTGGCCCGGCATATCGGCGGCAGCAAAGCCTCGCTGGCCAGCCCGGCGGAAGTGGAAGCGCTCACCGCCTGCGCGTTCGGCGCCATTCCCCCCTTCAGTTTCCATCCGGCGCTGCGGCTGGTGGCCGACCCGCTGCTGTTTGAGCGCTTCCCACAAATCGCCTTTAACGCCGGGCGCCTGGACCGATCGATCATTCTCGATACCGAAGACTATTTACATATCGCCCGACCGGAGATCGCGACCTTTCGCCGTCTTAGCTAACCGGGCATCGGCCCTGATTTCCGCCGCATGGCGTAAAAATCCTGTTTATTCACGCCACGATGCGTAGAGTCAGCGGGATATTTTTTGGCATTCTTTTTTTGGCAAGGACCTCTGTACATGTTTGATACCACCCTGTTGATCCTGCTGGGTCTGGCGGCGCTCGGCTTTATCAGTCATAACACCACCGTAGCAATCTCCATCCTCGTGCTGATTATCGTGCGCGTCACGCCGCTGAACGCCTTCTTTCCCTGGATTGAGAAGCAGGGCCTGACCGTCGGGATCATCATTCTGACTATCGGCGTGATGGCGCCCATCGCCAGCGGCACGCTGCCGCCATCGACGCTGATCCACTCCTTTATGAACTGGAAATCGCTGCTGGCGATTGCGGTCGGGGTGTTTGTCTCGTGGCTTGGCGGACGCGGCGTCTCGCTGATGGGCTCCCAGCCGCATCTGGTGGCCGGGCTGTTGGTCGGTACGGTGCTCGGCGTCGCCCTGTTTCGCGGCGTCCCGGTCGGGCCGCTGATTGCCGCCGGGATCATCTCGCTGTTTATTGGGAAGTCGTAGCCAGGCTGCCGTGATAGCGGCCCGGCGTCTGCCCAAGCCCTTTCTTAAACATGGTGATGAAGGCGGTGGTGGAATCGTAGCCCAGCGCCTGGGCCGTCTGCTGTACCGTCTGCCCGCGGATCAGCTGCTGCAGTGCAAGGATCAGCTGCAGCTGATGGCGCCAGCGGCGAAAGCTCAGCCCCGTTTCACGCACCACCAGCCGCGCCAGATTGCGCTCGCTCATCGCGAACTCCGCCGCCCACTGGTTCAGGGTCTGCCAGCGCGCCGGATCCTCAGCCATCATCGTCACCATCTGGCGAATTTTCGGGTGGTTCGATACCGGCAGCTGCAGGTGCTCCTGCGGCTGACGGGGCAGCTCATCAAACAGAACCTGCACCAGCCGGGCCGTGGCGGGGGCGGCCAGCGACTCCCCGCCGCGTTCCGCCAGGGCGAGGATCAGCTCCCGCACCAGCGGGGAAATCTTTAACGTACAGCAGCGGTCCGGCATCGGCGCGGCGCCCGGCTCGATGAACAGGAAGCACACCTGGGCGCCGGGGGTGGCGCGGTTACTGTGGGAAAGCTGCCCCGGGACCCACACCGCATACTGCGGCGGCACCATCCACATCGCGTTCTCCACCTCGCAGGTTAAGGCGCCGTGCAGGGCGAGGATCAGCTGCCCCTTGCGGTGGGAATGCGCCGGAATATACTGCTCCGCCTCCACCACCCGAATACGAAAGGCAATGGCCGATTCGTGGCCACTGTCCGGTTCATAACCATCCAGACCCAGTCCGATCATCATGTTGTCCGATATTAGCGATAATCTGTCATTTTAGCTTGATTTAAACAGAGGACAAAGTCGCTATCGTAACCCCCCTCTTTAGTTACCTTGAGAATGATATGTCTTCTGTGACCTCCTCCACCGGCCGCCGCTCCGCGCTGCTGATTGCCGGTATCCTGCTCATCGCCACCACCCTGCGCGTGGTCTTTACCGGCGCGGCGCCGCTGCTGGACGCGATTCGTAGCGACTATGGCCTGACCACCGCGCAGACCGGGCTGCTCACCACCCTGCCGCTGCTGGCCTTTGGCCTTGTCTCGCCGCTGGCGGCAGGGGTTGCCCGCCGGTTCGGCATGGAGCGCAGCCTGTTGCTGGCGATGCTGCTGATCTGCGCCGGCATTGCCCTGCGCTCCCTGCCCTCCGCTGCATGGCTGTTTATCGGCACGGCGGTGATCGGTTGCGGCATTGCGCTGGGAAACGTGCTGCTGCCCGGGCTGATTAAACGGGATTTCTCGCAGCATGTCGCGCGGATGACCGGCGCCTATTCCCTGACGATGGGCGGCGCAGCGGCGCTAGGCTCGGCGCTGGTGGTCCCCGTGGCGATGGCCGGATTCGGCTGGCGCGGGGCGCTGCTGCTGCTGATGATCTTTCCGCTGCTGGCGCTCCTCAGCTGGCTGCCGCAGTCCCGGCGTCAAGCGGAGGCCCCGCTGACCGGCTCAGGCGCCATGCATAACCGGGGGATCTGGCGGTCGGCGCTGGCCTGGCAGGTGACGCTGTTCCTCGGCATCAACTCGCTGGTCTATTACGTGATTATCGGCTGGCTGCCGTCGATTCTGCAGAGTATGGGCTATAGCGAAGCGCAGGCCGGCTCGCTGCATGGCCTGCTGCAGCTGGCGACCGCTGCGCCCGGCCTGGCGATACCGCTGATCCTGCATCGGCTGCGCGACCAGCGCGGGATCGCGGTGCTGGTCGCCCTGATGTGCGCCATCAGCGCCGCCGGGCTGTGGCTACTGCCAGGGCTGGCGATCGGCTGGACGCTGCTGTTCGGCTTTGGCTCCGGAGCCACGATGATCCTCGGCCTGACGTTTATCGGCCTGCGCGCCAGCTCGGCGCACCAGGCCGCGGCGCTGTCGGGGATGGCGCAGAGCGTCGGCTATCTGCTGGCCGCCTGCGGGCCGCCGCTGATGGGCAGGATCCACGATGCCAATGGCGACTGGCATATTCCGCTGCTGGCGGTGGCGCTGATTTCGCTGGTGATGGCGATCTGCGGCGCCCTCGCCGGGCGCGACCGGGAGATTCATCCCTGAAGATGACCGGCAGCGGGCGCTGCCGGTAGGGTTATTGTGCCGCGGCGCGCAGCAACGCCTGCACCAGCGGCGCAGGACGCCCGTCCAGCGCGTGGCGCTCATGCTGGAACAAGGTGGCGACAAAAAACGGGTGCGTCACCAGCTCGACGGCGCGGATCTCACCCTCTTCATCCCAGCCGGTGACGCGCAGATCGCCCTGCTCCAGCTCCGCGGCAAACGCGCTGTCCACACCGTAGCGGCAGTGGTAGCCCTCTTCAATGCTCTCCCGACCATAGGCGCGGGCAATCAGCGTATTCGCCCGCAGCTCGACGACGGCAGAAGCCTCCACCAGCGAGCAGCTGAGGGGCGCGATCACCATCCGCCCTTCGCTGTCGGTTTCCGCATGACCGGCATCCTGCCAGCCGAGCACGTTACGGGCGTATTCAATCACCGCGTGCTGAAAGCCGCCGCAGGTGCCGAGGAAAGGAATGCTGTTTTCACGGGCATAGCGGATAGCGGTAAACGCGCCTTCCGGGTGACGATACGGGCTGCCGGGAACGACCCAGACGGCATCGTACTCCGCCAGCGCGTCGCCGGAGGCGATCGACGGGGTGGCGAGCCAGTCATATTTCACCGGCTGCTCCAGCACGGCGGCAGCATCGTCTATTGCCAGGGGAATGGCCTGATGGGCAACAATATCGGGGTGATAATCGCCGACAAGGGCGAGGCGTAAAGGGGTTTTCATAGCAGGTTCCTTATGTCTGGACGAGACGAGCAGCACAAGGCACGTCAGGATAGCGATCCCCTCTGTGGAACACAATCCTTATTTTCACCCCACCGCCGTGGCCGGCGGGTGAGGTATACTGGAGCAAGCGCAAAAGGGAGAGAGGATGAAAAGTAAGCTTTTGGTCAGCGCCTGCCTGATGGGATTCCAGGTGCGATATAACGGTAGCGAGAAAGCGCAGCTGGCGGCGACCCTGTCCCGCTGGCAGCAGGCGGATCGTCTGGTGATCCACTGCCCGGAGCTGGCGGCCGGTCTGCCGACGCCCCGCCTGCCGGCGGAGATCGTCGACGGCGCCGGCGGCGATGTGCTTGCCGGGCGGGCGCGGATCGTGGAAAGCGACGGCCGCGACGTCACGGGACATTATCAGCTGGCTGCCTGGCTGGCGCTCAGCGCCGCCCGGGAAGCGGGCTGTCAGGCGGCGTTACTCACCGACGGCAG
Organism: Klebsiella sp. PCX; assembly: GCF_021869705.1. NCBI lineage: Bacteria > Pseudomonadati > Pseudomonadota > Gammaproteobacteria > Enterobacterales > Enterobacteriaceae > Klebsiella > Klebsiella sp. PCX. The sequence continues at coordinate 2,050,584 of NZ_CP091527.1, read as the reverse complement.
CCCCACCTGCGGCAGCCAGTTTATCTATGACGGTTCCTTTCGCGGGCGGCGCAAAGCGGGCGCCGGCGTGGCCGCCGAGCTGCTGCGCGCCCACGGCATCACGGTGTTTTCCGACGGGCAGATCCCGCAGTTGCTCGCCTGGATGGCACAGAGGGAGCAGGATGATGATTCAATGTAAACGGGTGTACGATCCGCAGGAAAGCAGCGACGGCTACCGGGTGCTGGTCGACCGTCTCTGGCCGCGGGGGATTAAAAAAGAGGCGCTGGCCTGTGATGAGTGGTGTAAAGAGTTAACGCCGTCCGCTGAGCTGCGGAAAGCCTTTCACGGCGAGGCGATCGATTTCGACCACTTCAGCCAGCACTATCGTCAGGAGCTCGACGCCCATCGCGACACGGGCCTGCGGCTGGCGGCGCTGGCGCAGCGCCAGACGCTGACGCTGCTGTACGCCGCGAAGAACACCGAGCAGAATCATGCCCGGGTGCTGGCCGCCTGGCTGGCGGCCCTGCCGGTTACGATTTAGCCGGATGGTCCCGGCGCCATAGCGCCCACTCATCGAGGGTTTCGCCGCTGGGCAGCTTGCACTGGGTGCTGACGCCCTGCGGCGTTTGCACCGGCACCCGGGTGCCGCCGGATTGCTGGCAGTAGACCGCCGCGGGATTGGGCATGCCGATGGTTTTCGTCGGCGCGGTGGGCTGCGGCTGGGCACAGCCGGCCAGCGCCAGGGGCAAAATAGCCAGTAACTTTTTCATCTTTTCTCCCTTTCTCCAATTCCCGGGGATTTTAGCCTGAATCTCCATGGTTTCTCCATCTTGCCTGCACTTTTCCCCCGTAGAGTAGCCCCTGTTCTCGAACTGACCAGAGAACAGATCATTCCATAATCAATGAGTTTTTCCCCGTCGCCCCCGACGGGGCTTTTTTCCCGGCGAGTCGACAAGTATTCCCCAGAAAGATGTGATAAATTTAAAAATATCACTGTTTATTCGACGCTGATGTCCGTTTGCAGCCCAATATGCTGGGGTGACGTTTGGCGTGCTGGAGCTGTATTATTCATGTCAGATTTTATTCTTGCCCGGGTGTCGCAAACCCTCGCTACGGAACAGTCCCTGGAAACCCTGGTGCGCCAGCTGCTGGAGATGCTTGAGGCGGTGACGCGAATGGAGTCCACCTACCTTACCCGCATCGATATCAACGCCCAGCGGCAACAGATCATGTTCGCCCACAACAGCAGCGAAATGCAGATCCCGGAAGGGTTTTCCGTTCCCTGGGATGAATCCCTGTGCAAACGCGCCCTTGAGGATCAGTGTACGTTTAGCAATGACGTCGCCCGTCGCTGGCACTCCTGTATCGCCGCCCAGGAGCTGGGGATCGCCACCTTTTTAAGCATTCCTGTGCGCCTGGCCGACGGATCTCTGTTCGGTACCCTCTGCGCCACCAGCCGGCAACAACAGCCTTATAACCTTGAAGGTGAACAGGTCATGGGCCTGTTCGCGAAGCTCATTTCCCACTACGTGGAAAAAGACACCCTGGTGCAACAGCTGCAGGCGGCAAACGTCGCGCTGGAGCTGCACTCGTCTACCGATGAGCTCACCCAGCTCCCTAACCGCCGCGCGCTGTTTAAGCAACTGGCGCTACGCTTTGCCTCCGCCCGCGCTCAGCAGCAACAGGTCGCGCTCATTTTTATCGATCTCGACGGTTTCAAAGCCATTAACGATCGGTTCGGCCATCCGTGCGGCGACAGCTTTCTGGTGCAGGTCGGTGAACGACTCACCGCCGTCGCGCGCCGTGAAGATATCGTTGGCCGCCTTGGCGGCGATGAGTTTTTGATCGTCGGTAGCGCCCAGCCACCTGCAGCGCAGCAGGCGTATGTCACCACCCTGCGCCAGGCCCTGTGCGGGGTCTACTTCCTCGGCGAACAGCGTATCAACTATGAGGGCGCCAGCTTCGGGGTGGTCATCTGCGATCCGCAGAGTATCGATGTTGAAGCGGCCTTACGCGCTGCCGATGAGGCGATGTATCAGGATAAGAAGTCTCGCCGGCAGGAGAATTTTATTCATATTGACTAAAGTCACGCGATATCCAGTATCATGCAGGGCATCATTCGTGGGTACAGGGACACTATCATGAAATTGGGTATTCTTTTCCCGGTGGCGATCTTTATCATCGCCGTCGTCTTTCTCGGCTGGTTTTTTGTCGGCGGCTATGCGGCGCCGGGCGGGGCATAATGAAAAAAAGCACCATTATTATGCTGGTTGTCGCCATCGTGGCGGTGGCCGGTGCCCAGTTCGGCTGGTGGTGATCGCCGCGACGATATTGCGGAGTTGTCTTATCCCATCAATAAGTTAACGCTTTACACTCACGTTATCCGCCGCGGCATTCTCGGCCACGGGGAAAGAAAAATAGCGGGAGAAGTAAGGATGAAAAAGCCGATCGTGTTACCGTTGATTATTGCGCTGTGCACGCTGTTATCGGGATGCATTGTTGACGATGGGTATCACCACCATCGCCACCACCACCATCACCACTATCATGACGATGATTAATGCTTCACGCTGTTGATGAGCCGATAAGACAGGGCGAACCGCGGTTCGCCCGTTGACGCTTAATCCTGACGCTCGTCGCCGAGGAAAATAAAGCCGAGCGGAATAGCGAAGAGCGCGGTAAAGACGATGCTGTAAACTGTCACCATCGCCCCCTGCAGGAAGAACATAGACGTCGTCCACTCCGAGTACGGCATATTGTACTCGCTCACCACGCCGCCAAAGGTCGCCCGTCCCACCACCGCCAGCGCGATAGCAAACACCGCCGCGAGCGACAGACAGTATTTTTTGCAGTTTTTATTGCTGAGGAGTTTTTGCAGAATCATCCGGGCTTCCTTTTTGCTGAGCGATAAACGGCTGTATATGTAACACCAATGCAATAAAAAATGAAGGGTTTTTGTTACAGGACAGAATAAGAGGCGGCGGGCCGGTCTGTGGGTAACCGGCCCGTGGGGATCAGGACTGCAGGGTAGCCAGGCGCGCGGCGAACCCAACGAAAACCAGGCCAATCAGGCTGTTGCCAAGTTTAGCCAGCTTCTTGCGGGTTTTGACGTAGCGGGTGACAAACGAGCCGGAGAGGATCAAAAAGCTCATATAGCAGAAGCTAATCACCTCAAGGGTCAGCGCCAGAATAAAGAACGCCACCCCGGGCGCTTTGGCGTTGACATCGATAAACTGCACGAAAAACGACACATAAAACAGAATCGCTTTCGGGTTGGTCAGGCTCAGGGTCAGGGAGCGCTTGAGGATCGCGCTCGCCGGCTCCGCGCTGGCGTCGGCCTGGCCGTCACGCTGGGTCAGCACCGCATAGAGCATTTTGCCCCCCAGCCACAGCAGGTAAATCGCCCCGAGGTAACGGACGACGTTAAACAGCACCGGCGTGGTCTTAATCAGCGTCGCCACGCCGGCAAAGGCCAGAAACATCAGCACCGCGTCGCCAATAAAGACGCCCGCCGCCGCCAGATAGCCTTTCTTCACGCCGTGGGCAATGCCCGTCTTCAGCACAAAAAACGTATTAGGGCCAGGGACGAGGATGATAAACACCGCCCCGACCAGGTAAGTCAAATAATTCAGAACACCAAACTCAGCGAACACTCTGCACTCCTTCGCGCACGACTAAAACATGATCCAGCTCACGTTACCCCAACTGTCGGGATTTTGAAAGCGCAGCCTGTGCGGGAAGGTTAATAGACGGAAGGTTCACCCAGCGGGCGGGTTTTAAAACGGCGATGCACCCACAGATACTGCTCAGGGGCGCGGAGGATCTCGCGCTCAATCACCTTGTTGATATAGCCGGCGGCGATCTGCTTATCCTCACCCGGATAGTCATTCATCACTTCGCTAATGTGCAAGCTGTAGCCCTGGCGATCCAGCTTGCGCACCATGCTGATGCTCAGCATTTTCGCCCCCGATAAGCGGGAAAGCACATAGGTGCCGTTGGTGGTTGCCGCCTGCGGGACGGAGAAAAACGGCGCAAACACGCTGCCCTTGGGGCCGTAATCCTGGTCCGGAGCAAACCATACCGCTTCGCCTGATTTTAAGGCATGTACCAGGCCGGTCAGGTTGTTACGATCGATCATCGCTTTGTTCGAGCGCAGGCGACCGCGGGTTTGCACCCACTCCATCAGCGGACTGTTATGCGGACGATAGGTGGCCATCATTGGACGACACAGCCCCATGGCGCGCCCGCCCAGCTCCAGCGACATAAAGTGCACGCCGACGACCATCACCCCTTTCCCGCCGCTAAGCGCATGATTAAGGTTGGCAAAGCCCTCGACATCAAACCATTTTTTGACCCGTTCGTCGCTCCAGAACCAGGCCATGCCGGTTTCAATCAGCCCCATTCCCAGCGACATAAAGTTTTGATCGATCAGGGTCTCGCGCGCCGCCGGCGACATCTCCGGGAAGCAGAGTTCAATATTGCGCCGGGCGATATGTTCGCGGCGTTTGAGAAAACGTCGGGAAAGACGACCCGCGCTGGTGCCGATAAAATGCAGCAGCGGATAAGGCAGTTGTACAATCAACCAGAGGATGCCGAGCCCAAACCAGGTCAGCCAGTTGCGCGGGTGTAAAAGTTGTTTATTAAATACGCAGGCCATGATTTTTCCTGTAAACATTAATTATGTGGTAACGCTTAAGGAAAACAGAATCCATTTATCATCATTAGGCGGTACGTACAGCAAGTAGGACAATACTAATCCGCTGAAATTCCCTCCGGCAAGTAAAAAACAACGTGCTGACAAAAAAACATAATTGCGGCACAAATGTTACTAAATGTAAACTTAAATCTTATCCTCTTCTTAATATATTCATCGTGCATATCATTTTCACGCTAATCATCAGCGTTACTACCGGACATAATCGAAACCCGACGCGAGAACGCCTTGTCTGCCGGGGTCTGATGCCCGCTCAGCCACACGGCCCGCAGCCTGCCCGCGTCTCCAAGCTCTTCGTATGTGCCGCGAAAAAATAAAAGGGTTCCCCTTCAGCGTGACTCATTTTTTATCCGTGAGCATAAGGAATATTAAAATCGCCTTAAGGTAATAATTAAGAATAGACTTATTTAAAGATGCTTTAAAAATAAGCGCCCTGGCAATTGTTTGCGCGTTAATACCGCCCTTACCCGCCGCTGAAAAAATATTTCTTTACGCCTTACCGGCATAAAGCACCGTGTTTAGCGCGGACAGTGACCCGACATCGGGTCACTGTAGGGCAAACCGCAGCGAAGACGTGATGGACGCCCCGGCGGCAGAGGATCAGTAGGTGTGGAAATATTGCTGGATCAGCAGCGGATCTTTCGTTTGCGTCAGCGCCGTCATCAGCAGAATACGCGCTTTCGCTGGATTGAGGGAATCGGCCACCAGCCCGGGCTGGCTGTCGTCCGGCGGCACCACGCCACTGCCGGTGCGGGAGGCGCGCACCACCACGATGCCCGCCTGCTGCGCTTTTTTAATACCGGCGGCGCTACGTACCGACACCGAACCTGCCCCCGTGCCGGCGTAAATAATACCGTCGGCATGATGGGCGATCGCCGCATCGTACATATACTCCGGGTCGTCCTGGTAACCATAGATGATCACCACTTTCGGCAGAGCCTTCAGCTGACGCACATCGAAGACCGAGCGCAGAGTGTGGACCTTATCCACCCGCGTTTCAAACTGGGGTTTTCCCCCCACCACGACGCCAAGATAACCCTCCTCCGACGCCCGGAAAGTATCCAGCGAGGTGGCATTGGTTTTGGTGACGAAGCGCGCCGCGCCGATGCGGTCGTTAAGCACCACCATTACCCCGCGCCCGCGGGCATCCGGGTCGGCGGCGACGGTGACGGCTTCCAGCAGATTCATCGGTCCGTCGGCGCTGATCGCCGTCGCCGGACGCATCGCGGCGGTAAAGACCACCGGTTTATTGCTTTTCACCGTCAGATTGAGGAAATAAGGGGTTTCATCGAGGGTGTCGGTGCCATGCGTGATCACCACGCCATCGACATCATCCCGGGCTAATAACGCATTCACCCGCTTCGAGAGCTGCAGAATAATATCGCTGGTCATATTCTCACTGCCGATATTCGCCACCTGCTCACCTTCGACGTGGGCAATTTTACTGATTTCCGGCACGGCGTTAATCAGCGTCTGCACGCCAATTGCCCCGGCTTTATAGCCCGTCGTCTGGGTATTGCTGGCCGCCGAGCCGGCAATCGTCCCGCCGGTGGCTAAAATGACAATATGCGGTAAACGCGTCTCGCTAAACGCCAGGCTGCTTATCGTCAGTAACGCAATGGCAAGTAATGCTCTAAAATTCATACAGGTCACTCCCTTCATAGACATTAATCAAACTTACGCTTGCTTAATGCAAAGGGCTTGCCAGAATTGATATCTTTTACGGGGGGTAAATGGTTAACTATCAGACAATAATAAGGTTCTCGCCTCAACATCGCCCAAATCTGGTGCATGACTGGATCTGAACCGGGCAGGCGCCATGACCCCATACATTATGAGATTTTACCCGTTCAGCAACACACAACACGCATTGCGATCAGATTATCGACACTTCCGTCACCCTCAAGGTCATTTATGCCCGCCAGGTGACGCGAACGGAGAACAGAAATGCGCATTGCCCTGAAGTCGGCCCTGATGCTGACCACCAACGTCATTCAGATCATTAACCCTGAACTGCACCGGCATATGCAACGAACGGCCTTAATCGCGCTGACGCTGGCGCAAAGGCTGGAGCTGCCTGCCGAGCGTCAGCAGACCATTTTTTGCGCCGCGCTGCTGCACGATATCGGCGTACTGGGTGATAGACGCACCATCCATTCGCTGGATGCCATCGATAATATCCACGATCCGCATCAGCGCCAGGGGGCGGCGATGCTTGAGGGGTTAGCAACCTTCCAGCCCATCGTCCCCTTTATTCGCGACCACCACTTTAGCCCGGAGCACCGCGGCAGCCGCGAACAGCATATTGTCTATTTCGCCGATGCCTTTGAACGGCTGCTGCCGGCGGATAGCCGCGTGGCCGCGTGGCCCATGCGGGCAGTGGTGGAGCAGTTCGTCACCCTGCACCGGGAGATCGATCCGCTGCTCTGCGATACCCTGTGCGAGGTCGCTGAAAATGCGAGCTTCTGGCAGCACCTGCATCCCGGGCATATTCAACGGCTGCTGGAAATTATTGCCCCCATCAACACGCTATATCTGGATATTGACGGTCTGAAAGATGTCTGCCTGCTGATTGCCAAAATTGTCGACACCTACAGCAGCTTTACCGCCAGCCACAGTATTATGGTCGGGGAAATCGCCCGCCAGCTTGCCCATTGGATGCAGCTGCCAGAGCCCACCTGCCAGCAAATACAGGTTGCCGGCTATCTGCATGACATTGGTAAAGTTTATATCCCTCTTTCTATTCTGGAAAAAGAGGGGGAGCTGGATGACGACGAGCTGAGTCAGGTACGCGAGCACAGCTACATGACCGGAGATCTCCTGAGCGACTACAGCGAGCTTGGCGACATTATCAACTGGGCCTCGAATCATCATGAAAAACTGGACGGCAGCGGCTACCCTCTGCATCTCGAAAAGGATCACCTGACCCTCGCCGACCGGATTATCTCCATCGCCGATATTTTCACCGCCCTGACCGAAAATCGCCCTTATCGTAAAGGGATGGCCTGGCAGGAGGCCTTACAGATTATGGAAACGGATGTTATAAATGGCGCTCTGGATCGCGATGTCTTTCTCGTTTTACGCCACCATGCGGAAACGCTACACGCCATCATTCTTCAGACCCTTGAACACCCCCGCAGCGAGCACCGCCCCTGAAGCGGGCCGCCGTCATAACCGGGGGCGGGTTCTATAATTAAAACCGCTTCATCTGCATGCAAGGAAACACAGGGTGAGAATCGCCACCATCACCAACTGGGCCTACGGGATCACCGTCGGCCTGACGCTGGCATCCGGGAGCGCCATGCTCATGGCCTCCAGCGCTGACCGCGTCGAACGCCAGGCGGTACAGCAGCGCCAGGTCTTTGATACCCTCTCCGACGAGGTGGAAAACGACGCCTGGGCGCTGTCTGACCTCGCCCGGCTATACGTGGTTAAGCCCTCGCCGGAGACGCTGGAGCAGTATCAGCAGCTGCAGCGGAGCGACAAAAGCATTGAGCTGCGGCTGGCCAGATTGAAAGATAACGGCGCCAGCCGCGAGGAGCTGGCGCTGCTGCACGATGGCCTGCAGATTGCCGCTGAACTTCAGGATGAACAGCAGGCCGCCCTGGCGCATGTCGCCAACGGCGATGCGCCAGCGGCCATCGCGATACTGTATGGCAAAGCGTACGAGACCGAGCTGGAACGTATGCAGACGCAGATCGATCGCTTCCGCCAGATGCTCGAAAATCGCGCCGCCGTTGCCATTGACCAGGCCACCGACCGCTCGCGGATCTGGCGAACCCTGTCGGAAATCATGGTCGGCCTGACCGCCCTGATGTTTTTGTTCGTCCTCGGCTTTATTCTCAAACGCCGGGTGCTCTACCCGGTGGTTCGCCTGAGCGACGTGGTGCAGCGTCTCGCCTCCCAGGACTATGCGGTGGAGACGCCGCAGTTCACTCAGGTGGATGAGATTGGCGATATGGCCCAGGCCATCCGCATTTTTCGCGAGAACGGCCTGGCCCGCCAGCAGCTGGAGCAGCAGCGCGACGCCGACTGGGCGATCCGCGAACTGCTGGCGCGCATGACCCAGCGGCTGCAGGGCTGTGAAACCATTGAAGATGTGATTAAGGTGGCGGAACTGTTTGCGCCGAATATCGCCCCGACGATCCCCGGGAAACTGTATATTCTGGATACCGATCCCTGGCAGATGCGCTGCGTGGCGCAGTGGCTGGCGCCCGCCGGGGAGACGACGCCCTTTTCACCCGACGACTGCTGGGCGATACGTCGGGGACTCAGCCATCCGCCGGTGCAGGGCGAACCCGATATCACCTGCTATCATCTGCCGGAGGCGCACGCCGGCCAGTCGCTCTGCGTACCGCTTATCGCCCAGGGCGAAGCCATCGGGCTGCTGACCTTTCAGAACGTTACCGCCAGTGACGCCCCTTCCCGGGCCTACCTTGAGCTGATGGCGGAAGCGCTGGGCCTGGCGCTGGCCAATCAGCGCTTACGCAGCGCCCTGCTGGAAAAAGCGCTGTTCGATTCCCTGACCGGCCTGCGTAATCGCCATCATCTTGACGAAGCGCTGCATTCACAGATGGCGCTGGCGGTCCATACCCACACCCCGCTGAGCTGCCTGATGATCGACATCGATCATTTTAAAGCCATCAATGATCGCTACGGCCACGAGGCCGGGGATCTGGTGATTAAGAGCGTCGCCACCATCGTGCAGCGCGCGGTGCGCGATATCGGCATGGCTTTCCGCTACGGCGGCGAGGAGTTTCTGGTGCTGCTCCCCGGCATTGACGAAGCCGAGGCGCACCAGTGCGCCAGCGAGATCTATACCCAGGTGCATAATATGACGCTGCGCGATGGTCTGACCGAAATAGGTCAGGTGGATGTGTCGATTGGTATCGCCAGCTATCCGCAGCATACCCAAAGCGACAGCCTGCTGCGCGCGGCGGACGCCGCGCTGTACCGGGCGAAAGAGCTGGGCCGCTCAAGGATTGTCAGCTTTGGCCGCCTGAAGACCGGTTAACCGGGTGATTGCTCAGTCGCATTGAGCAGCGAGATGACTTTCCGTACTACCGCCGAACGGATATGGCGGTGGTAAACCATGCTCAGCTCACTCTCCGCCAGCCGGTCCTGAAGATCGATGTACACCACGTTATCGAGGCGTAAAGCCCGCGCCGAGACCGGAACCAGGGCCACCCCGACCCCGGCGGAGACCAGGCTAATCATCGAGGTGACGTCGTTGACCCGCTGCGCCACCTGCGGCGTAAAGCCCGCGACGCGGCAGGCGTCAATAAATACCTGCTCCAGCCCGGTGCCCTGCGGATCGTTAAGAGAGATCCAGTTATCCGCGCGCAATGAGGCCAGATTGAGCGCCCCTACCCCTGCCAGTGGATGCTGCTGATAGAGCGCCAGACAGAGCTTTTCCCGCACAAACGGCCTGACCACCAGCGCGTCCGGCGGCGAGGCCAGCGGCGCGCGGATGATGGCGATATCCAGGCGTAGATCCAGCAGCGCTTCGTAGAGCATTTGCACATCGCCATGCACCAGCGACAGCTCAATCCCCGGCCAGTCGGCGCGCAGCTCGCGCAGGAGCCCCGGCAGTTTGCTGTCGTACATCGCGCTGGAGACATACCCCAGATGCAGTCTTCCCTGCTCGCCCCGCGCGGTGCGCTGGGCGTCCAGTGCCGCCTGGTCGACCATCTCCAGCGCCAGCCGCGTCTTCTGCCAAAAGGCCTCGCCCGCGGCGGTCAGGGTCAGACGGCGGTTAGCGCGGGAGAAGAGCACCACCCCCAGACGCTGCTCGAGCTGTTTGATCTGCTGGCTGAGGGCGGGCTGGGCGATATGCAACCGCTCCGCCGCCCGGTGCATATGTAACTCTTCGGCAACGACCACAAAATGGCGTAACGCTCGCAAGGACATGGCCGGACTCCGGTGGGTTTGATTGATAATAAAAATATTATCAATAAAGCATAAATGATGCAATTGATAACCATTAGCCTGCGAAGCATACTGTGCGCATCGACACGCTAAGGAGAACATCATGACCGCACCGATTCAGGATCTGCGCGACGCCATCGCGCTGCTGCAACAGCATGACAATCAATACCTCGAAACCAATCATCCGGTGGACCCTAACGCCGAGCTGGCCGGCGTCTATCGCCATATCGGCGCCGGCGGCACCGTGAAGCGCCCCACCCGCATTGGCCCGGCGATGATGTTTAACAATATTAAGGGCTATCCGCATTCGCGCATTCTGGTGGGCATGCACGCCAGCCGCCAGCGGGCAGCGCTGCTGCTGGGCTGCGAAGCTTCGCAGCTGGCGCTGGAGGTGGGTAAAGCGGTGAAAACACCGGTCGCGCCGGTAGTGGTCCCGGCCGACAGCGCCCCCTGTCAGGAGCAGATCTTTCTGGCCGACGATCCGGACTTTGATTTGCGCACTCTGCTCCCGGCGCCCACCAACACCCCGATCGACGCCGGCCCCTTCTTCTGCCTGGGCCTGGCGCTGGCCAGCGATCCTGACGACGCCTCGCTCACCGACGTCACCATCCACCGCTTGTGCGTGCAGGGCCGGGATGAGCTGTCGATGTTTCTTGCCGCCGGCCGCCATATCGAAGTGTTTCGCCAGAAAGCCGAGGCTGCCGGAAAACCGCTGCCGATAACCATCAATATGGGTCTCGATCCGGCCATCTATATTGGCGCCTGCTTCGAAGCCCCCACCACGCCGTTTGGCTATAACGAACTGGGCGTGGCTGGCGCGCTGCGTCAGCGCCCGGTGGAGCTGGTGCAGGGCGTCAGCGTCCCGGAGAAAGCCATCGCCCGCGCCGAGATCGTTATTGAAGGCGAACTGCTGCCCGGCGTGCGCGTCAGAGAGGATCAGCACACCAACAGCGGCCACGCGATGCCGGAATTTCCCGGCTACTGCGGCGGCGCCAACCCGTCGCTGCCGGTGATCAAAGTCAAAGCGGTCACCATGCGGCACAATGCGATCCTGCAGACGCTGGTGGGACCGGGGGAAGAGCATACCACCCTCGCTGGGCTGCCGACGGAAGCCAGTATCTGGAATGCCGTCGAGGCCGCCATCCCGGGCTTCTTACAAAATGTCTACGCCCACACCGCGGGCGGCGGTAAATTTCTGGGGATCCTGCAGGTGAAAAAACGTCAGCCCGCCGACGAAGGTCGTCAGGGACAGGCTGCGCTGCTGGCACTGGCGACCTATTCCGAACTGAAAAACATCATTCTGGTTGATGAGGATGTCGATATCTTTGACAGCGACGATATCCTGTGGGCGATGACCACCCGCATGCAGGGGGATGTCAGCATCACCACCCTCCCCGGTATCCGCGGTCACCAGCTCGATCCTTCCCAGACGCCGGAATACAGTCCGTCGATCCGCGGGGAAGGTATCAGCTGCAAGACGATTTTTGACTGCACGGTCCCCTGGGCGCTGAAGCCACACTTTGAGCGTGCGCCGTTTGCCGATGTCGACCCGCGTCCGTTTGCTCCGGAGTATTTCGCCCGTCTGGAAAACGGCCACGGTCAGTAAGTCAGTCAAGCTGGGCGACTGGCGCCGGACACGCGGCGTCTGTCGCCCGATTCAGCGCCATCCGGAGCGGATGGCGAAGGCCGGGTTAATTAATCGCCGCGGCGAGGTCTTTTTTCACCTGCTCACGCTGCTCGGCAGTCAGCACCTGGCTGACGTCAAAGTAGTATTTCACACGATAGTAGCGCACCTGCTGATCCAGCTGGCCAAAAGCAGCCAGCTGCTGTTTGACTTTAGCTTCATCCCATTTCCCGGAGTGAATAACGTCGGCCAGGGCGCCGTCCTGATAGCCGCTGATTTTAATCTGGCTCACATTGTTTTCGAATCCCTGACGCAGCGCCTGGATTTTGGCGACCTGCTCCTCACTCAGCTTCAGATGCTGGACGACCGGGTCCTGCGAGACAGACGGCACGTCAGCCGAGGTCGACGCCTGGCTGGCGGCGGTGAAGCAGGTGGTCAGCGCAATGGCGATCAGGGTGTTACGCAAGCGTGTATTCACAATGAGTTATCCTTCAGGCAAGTAAAAGAGACGGGATTATCATCGCGGGAATAAAGCCTATCTGTAACAAAGCATTCGTTTAAAACTGGATAAGAAAAGAATGGCAGGTCACCGAAACCTCGCCCCGGTGGGGGCTCAGCAGCAGAGAAAGATATATTCATCCTTCCAGTAACGGCCCTGACCAATGATATCCCCGGCCGCAGTGATTAACCGTTTTTGCTTTTCGGTTTCGATCCCCTCCACAATCACATGCCCGGTCAGGGTATGAATAGCCTGTAACAGCCCAGGCAAAGCGGGATCGTTTTCTTTGTCCCAGAAATAATCTTTATCCACTTTGACGCAATCGAAGCGAAATCGCTCCAGCAGCCGGAAAGTCGTGCGTCCGCGTCCAAAGTCATCCAGCCAGACCGGGCAAAGCGCCGCCAGCGTGCTCAGCGCCGTCAGTTCGCGACCGGCGATAAACTCATGAAAATTCTCATTTATTTCCAGGGCGATGTATTTACTGGCGCGCAGAAAATCACACAGATAGCGATCGGTCAGAATAAAATGGCTTAATAAATCATCAATATTCAGCGAGATCGGCTTATTATCGACCTGGGAAAAATCAAAGACGGAAAGCAATTCGATTTGCCGGGTAAATAGTGCAAGCTTGTCGCGTTCGGTGAGCGTGGAGAAAGAAAACGTGGGCGCGGAGGTGTTATTTTGTGCGGGTGCTATAATGTCTTTAGTGAGCAATTCCCACGAGTGGTAGGCACCATCATCGCTAATAGCGGGCTCCAGAACGAAGCGATAAGAGGTATTTTTCACGTTTTCTTTAACCATTTAAAAAATACCAGAAATAAGAAAGGGTTAAAGCATGTCATATATTTCCCGCCAACAAAAATAGTTTAAAATGATCGATAAGAAACATTCGATAGCTAAAAGCTATCAAGATATAATTTATTGATCGGTAAAGTGAATTAATATAAATTTGCCACCGCTGTCATCCCCACCTAAGTCAAAATTAAAATATCGTTTCAAACCAGCCAGTTACAAAATAATCCATCACCAGGCATTGCGGCTTCATGCTTTTTCCCTACGGGGAAAAAAGCATGGAGTAATAAAACCGAAAAAAACAAGCCGCCAGTTTTTGGCATTTTTATGCCGAAGATCAATAACGCATCACCCGGCACGGCCCGCCTGCCACGCCTGCCACGCCGTCTGCAGGCGATAAATCAGGCAGACGGGTCAACGAAACGTCATATTTTCCCGCTACCTTACTGGCAAAAGAGGCGAAGTGGGAAAAGGGTAGTGAGAAGAATATACGGGGTTCCGCTGGCGCTGATGCTAGTCATGCTCAGCGCCAGCGCGTGGCTGGAACCGGCTCCGCGGCATGCCGCCAGAGGCCTGTGCGTCTGGTTTGATGGAGCAATGGTCGACTGCCTGCAGAGGCAGCGGCTGGGCGAAGGGAGGCCCGCTCACACGCTGGCCAGACGATAAACCGGTACCCGCCGGGTGGTATTGAACAGAGTGTCGCAGACCTCCACCTCCTCAGTGACAATGGCCATACCGGACCGGCGCAGCTGGGCAATGTCCGCCGCTACCCGCTGACTGCCGAACCAGAACAGGGCATCCAGCGCGGTAACCGGCAGGCCGGCGATTAATGCCTGCCGGAGTCGATCCCGGGCTGGTTTAATCTCCCGGGCGATCTGCTGGTACGGCGCCGCCGTCTGGCCCGTCGCCTCGACGCGACGAATACGGTTTGTCAGGTGGTAATGAAAGCTCTCCGGTACAGCCTGTAAATCCTGCTTCAAACTGTAGACGCAGCCGTAACGTTTGCCGTTGAAAACGGCGGCTTTACGACTGAGCTGCAGCGTCTCGCGGACGTCGGCGATCAGCTGCGGCGCGCGCACCAGCAGCAGGCGAAAAGGCAGCTCGAAGCTGGTGACATAGTCGACGTTCAGCAACGCAATGCGCAGACGCTCCTCTGCCCCGGCCTGCAGCTGACGGCACTCCTGATAGACTTCTCGCCACTGCTCCCGCAGCCGCGACGTTTCACCGGCTTCGGTAAACTGGTATTTTTCAATATCGTAATCAATTCTCCCGAGCACCGCACATTCCTTCCTGAATCAGTCCCGGCGTTATACTATCATCCTCCGGCGCGGTACCCTATGCCCAGCGCCGTCGCCTCTGTCGGTTATTTACGATAAAGATAACGGGTGATGACCACATCAAGAACAAACAGCAGGAAAATAACGCTGCTTAACCACAATAAGCCTGCGAATAAATCAAGTAATTGCATCGTTGTTCCCTCGCCGTTGGCCATAAAAATAAAGCCCCATCACCATAAGGTAGTTAAGAACTACCTTAACAGCCACAGATTAAAAATTATTTAGCGATATGAAATCCCGAGCCCTTGCAGGTTCATTTTACTGACATCAAATTGTCATCAAACAATGTCTATCATCAGCCGACACCGCAGGATGGTTCCTGCCGTCATGGTATCGCCGGCAAACGCGCGACCGCACGGTTTAACAACACGGAATAATATCGCCCTACCTCACTCTTACTGTCATTGCATAATCTTATATCAGGCGCCATTACCATTCTGCTGAATAATCCGGAATGCGCTATAAGTCATAAACGCCCTGCTGATTGGTTGACCATGGAGAAATACGATGCCCAGCGAAAAAGCCCGCAGCCTTGACCATTTCTATGAGTTACTGGCGACAGGACAACATCAGAAAATCGAACTCGATTTTGACGTCGCCGCAGACGATTTTTTTAAAATCGCCACCGAGTTTGGCGACATTGGCGCGAGGATCACCCGGGTGAATGAGCGATTTATTATTAAGATCAAGTCGCCAAAAGCGTAAGCCTCTGCCCGCCTTCCCCGGCGGGCGTCAGGCCAGCATCATGCGGGCTCTGTGGCTCGCAGGGAGTCACAGCCTGCCCCTGATTGAACGCCCATCGCGTGGGTACGCTTTCCTGTTGGCGGGTGACACCTTGCGCCTGTTGGGCTTTGCCGCCGTCTCCAGGCCCGGAACCCTTTTTGACCCTGCGGTGATCCGGGTGGAGAAGATAACGATCGGTATCTTAAGCGCCGACCTGACCGACGGCTTCGGGCTGCCGGTGCGCCCCCATATTGACACCCTGCCCAAGCAAGAAGGGAACGGGGCCGGTCTGCCCGCGACTATCTGGTTCATTCCCGGGCCGCCGGCGCGTATCTCGCTCAGTGATAGCCTTCGCTGCCGGACACTTTGCCGCGAAAGACGTAATAGCTCCAGGCGGTATACATCAGGATCACCGGGATGATCAGCAGCGCCCCCGGCAGCATAAATACCTGGCTGGAGGGCGGCGCGGCGGCATCCCACAGGGAGATGTGCGGCGGAATAATGTTCGGCCAGACGCTGATTCCCAGCCCGCTGAAGCCGAGGAATATCAGGCCCAGCGTCAGGATAAAGGGACGAGCATGGCTTGCGGGGCGCGCGCTCAGGCGCCAGATCCACAAGCTCAGGGTCAGCACCAGGATCGGCACCGGCACGAACCAGAAGAAATTGGGCAGCGTAAACCAGCGTTCCGCCACGTAGCGCCAGCCCAACGGCGTCCAGACGCTGACCACCGCGATCACCGCTATCAACGCCAGCAGCGCCTTGCGGGTCAGCTCGCGCATCCGCTGCTGCAGCGCGCCTTCGCTTTTCATGATCAGCCACGTGGTGCCCAACAGCAGATAGGCTACTACCAGCCCCAGACCGCAGAACAGATTGAAGGGGGTAAGCCAGTCCAGCGTCGAGCCGGCGAAGCGGCGGTCAGCCACCGCAAAGCCGTTGATAAACGCGCCGACGACAATCCCCTGGCTGAAGGTCGCCAGCAGCGAGCCGCCAGCGAAGGCATAGTCCCAGAAGGTGCGATGCGAGGGAACCGCTTTAAAGCGAAACTCAAACGCCACGCCGCGGAAAATCAGGCCGATGAGCATCGCCGTCAGCGGGATAACCAGCGCATCGGTGATCACCGCGTAAGCCAACGGAAAGGCGCCGAACAGCCCTGCCCCGCCGAGCACCAGCCAGGTTTCGTTACCATCCCAGACGGGCGCCACGCTGTTAACCATCACGTCGCGCTCTTCGGCGTCATGCACCACGCTGAACAGCATTCCGATGCCTAAATCGAAACCATCCATCACGATATACATCAACGTGGCGAAGACAATGATGACAAACCAAATCACCGAGATATCGATGCTCATGATGCGTTCTCCTCATCCCGCACCGGCTCTGCCGCCGAGAGCGGACGCGCCGGGGTACCTGC
This sequence comes from Klebsiella sp. PCX, assembly GCF_021869705.1. NCBI lineage: Bacteria > Pseudomonadati > Pseudomonadota > Gammaproteobacteria > Enterobacterales > Enterobacteriaceae > Klebsiella > Klebsiella sp. PCX. Next base: position 2,033,576 of record NZ_CP091527.1, on the reverse strand, counting down.
GGTTTGCGAGGTCAGCTCCGTCACCGGCTGCGGCCCTTTTTTGATAAGCCGGAAGATATAGTAATACCCCACGCCAAACACCGCGCAGTAGACCACGATAAACACCAGCAGGCTAATAGCCATCTGCAGCGTACTGTGCAACGACACCGCGTCCCGGGTGCGCAGCAAACCGTAGATCACCCACGGCTGACGGCCCATCTCGGTGGTCACCCACCCGGCGACCAGCGCAATCAGACCGGCGGGACCCATACAGAGCGCAAACCACTGGAAGGGACGCGAATGGTACAGCCGCCGCCGATAGCGCAGCCAGGCGCTGCAGATCCCTAAGGCGATCATCAACACCCCCATCCCAACCATAATGCGAAACGACCAGAACACGGCGGGCGAATAGGGCCGGTCCTCTTTCGGGAAATCTTTCAGGGCCGGCACCTGCTTATGCAGGCTATGGGTGAGGATCAGGCTGCCGAGCGCCGGGATCTCCAGGCCATAGCGGGTGCGCTCCTGCTCCATATCCGGCAGACCAAACAGCAGCAGCGGGGTGGCCTCGCCGGGCCGGTTTTCCCAGTGTCCCTCAATCGCCGCAATCTTCGCCGGCTGATGTTCGAGGGTATTAAGACCGTGCATATCACCCACCACCGCCTGGATCGGCGCCACCAGCAGCGCCATCCACATCGCCATCGACAGCATTTTGCGGATGGCCGGCGAGTCGTTGCCGCGCAGCAGATGCCAGGCGGCGGAGGCCCCGACGAACATGGCGCTACTGAGAAACGCGGCGATCGCCATATGGAATAAGCGATACGGGAACGAGGGATTAAAGATAATCGCCAGCCAGTCCTGCGGGATGAGGTGGCCATTTTCGAGGGTAAAACCCTGCGGCGTCTGCATCCAGCTATTGGAGGCGAGGATCCAGAAGGTGGAGACCAGGGTGCCAAGGGCTACCATGCAGGTGGTAAAAAAATGCAGCGCTGGCGGCACCTTGCTCCAGCCGAACAGCATCACGCCGAGGAATCCCGCTTCGAGGAAGAAGGCTGTCAGCACTTCATACAGCAGCAGCGGGCCGGTAATACTGCCGGCAAATTGAGAGAATCCGCTCCAGTTGGTGCCGAACTGATAGGACATGACTAATCCGGAAACCACGCCCATACCAAAATTGACGGCGAAAATTTTCAGCCAGAAGTTGTAGAGCGAGCGCCAGACGTTATCCCGGGTTCTCAGCCACATCCCCTCCAGCACCACAAGGTAGCTGGCAAGACCGATGGTGATGGCCGGAAACAGAATATGGAAGGAAACGGTAAAGGCAAATTGCAGTCGGGCCAGATGAAACGCGTCAAATTCAAACATAATCCGCACCATCATTGTGAAACGCCCCGGCCGCAGCCGGGGCTTATGCGAACATCACTTAGCCGATGATGACGTGTTTTGCTTACCGGCGCCGAGTTCGGCGCCGGTCAAAGGATCACCCTGCGGGTCAGACTGTGTTCGCTTCAGCATCGCTTTGCACAGCGCTTCCTGCTCCGGCGTCAGGCCGACAGAGGCGCTGCCATCTCCGCCATCCACGGCCGGCTGCGGATCCTTGACATAATCGAAGTGTTTGTCACTGTTCCAGCTGCCGCGTACTTCTCCACCCTCAGACATATTGTAGTAGGTGTTCGCGTACTCGCTAATGGGCGGCAGTTTGCCCGGTGGATAGTTATTACGAATCGACTGCAGCGCTTTCTCAAAAGAGAGCTGATGCGCCGCTTCGCGAGTCATCAGGAACGCCAGCGCGTCCTTCACGCCGGGATCGTCGGTCACGTTGATCAGCCGTTCATAGACGATCTTCGCCCTCGCCTCCGCCGCGACGTTCGATCGCAGGTCTGCGGTGGGTTCGCCGATAGTATCAATGTAGGCCGCTGTCCACGGCACGCCCGCCGAGTTGGTCAGCGGAGTACCGCCGCCGTAGAGCAGCGACGTAATATGGCTGTCGTTGCCGTTGGCGGTGAGCGAACGATAGAGTTCCGCCTCGCTCTCGGTGCCCTCCGCCAGCGCCCCTTTGGCGCCTTTATTTAGCATGCCGACCAGGGTGCCAATGATCTCCAGATGGCTTAGCTCCTCTGTCGCGATATCCATCAGCATGTCTTTACGGCCGGGATCGTCATCGCTTAATCCCTGAGTGAAATAACGACACGCGGCGGCCAGCTCGCCCTGAGGGCCGCCAAACTGTTCGAGCAGTAAATTCGCGAGCCCCGGGTTGGGTTCAGCAACGCGCACGGTATACTGCAGTTGTTTCACATGACGAAACATAGGCCTGCCTCCTGGGTTATTTTTTCGCTTCTACGCCGTCAGCATCTGAACGCAGGAGAAACTGCTCCGTGGTCTGAGGAATATGTTTGATCAGCCAGTCGGCCATTTCCCGCTCTTCCGCCAGGATGGCCTCAATGGCTGGGATGGAGGCGGTATCGCCCGCTTTTTCAGCGGCCGCCAGCAGAGAGGTATAGCAGGCGATCTCAAACTGCTCGAAAACGTACCCGCTGATCGAGCCTTTGACGATTTCATCGGAAGGAAACATTCCGCCAATGGACTGGCCAAGAGCCGCCATTTTACTCATCGAATCTTTAATCACCGAGCGCGAAATGTCGTTGCGGTCGAGGATCTCTTCCAGCACGGTAATTTGCCGTTTGGTCTCATTAATATGCTGTTCGATTCTGGCACGGAGATCCGGATAATTATCGATACGGCCAGCCATTGATTCCAGCATGGATTCTGCCTGTTTTTCCATGGCATGCGCATCTCGTAGCCAGTCATGATAATGTTCAATGTGATTCATCGTGATTTCCTCGTGTCAGGGAGCGTTTATTTTTCCGCTTTTTTATTAATATTACCTACCGCCAGGTCGGTTAATTTAACATCGGTTTGCTTTTCTTCTTCCAGGGTTTCGGCCAGCAATTTGACCGCTTTTTTATAACCCAACTGTTCCGCCAGGGTAACCAGGGTACCGTAACTGGCAATTTCGTAATGCTCGACCTTTTGCGCAGCGGCAATTAACGCGGCATCGCGTACCTCATTTTTTTCCGTGCTCTCAACGACTTCATTGGCCTCTTCGATCAATCCTTCCATGGCCACGCATTTCATGCGTTTGATTTTCAGACCAGATTCCTGCTCAATAATCTGGTCGATACGTTCAATCTGGCCCTGGGTTTCTTCAAGATGAGCATTGAACGCCGCGCTGAGTTTTTCACTGGACGCCGCTCTGGCCAGTTTTGCCAGCCCGCGGGTTAATTGTTTCTCTGCGCTGTAGGTATCTGAGAGCAGGTGAATAAATACATCTTCAATGCTTTTCATATTCATAGAAATACCTTCTGGAGTCAGAAAATAACTGCGAGTCTGTGACAGACTCGCAGGAGATACTTTCACTTCAGGGTGCAAGGAAAAGGATAATCAGGAATTATCGGACTTGCGGCCACCGCCGTGGCTGTTTTGTCCGCCTTTTTTACCCGCTTCAGACGCACGCTGCGGATCATTTTTAAAGTTCCCGCCGCTGTGCTGACCACCTTTACGACCTGCTTCAGAAGCTTTTTCACGGTCTTCAGCAAAATTTCCGGAACCACCACGATGCTCTGCCATATTTCACCTCATGTATATCGGTTATGTCAGTACGATACGAAAATATTCCGTATCACTCGTCGTTCGATATTTAAATCTAGCGGGTAATGCTGGTTAGTCAAATTATTATCCCGTGTTTTTGATGCCTTTTAGGAGTAATTCGGAATAATTCTACAAAACACATCAAAAATAACCAGACGGTACATTACCGCTAACTTACTGTGTTCAGGGAAATAATGCACACAGAGCACCACTGTGGCAAAGAATTATTTATACCGGCGGAGTACTCCTGTTGGGTTATATAACGAAGCGGCAGTACTGCCCTTAGTCTGGTTGAAATTCAGATTTTTTCTTTTTTTAAGGCCAAAAAAAAAGCCGCTGGGGAAGCGGCTGGAAAATAAAACGGAGCGAATATCATGCCCGATTAAGCCTGGCATACATAAGGGGAATAGGCAAATAACCTAAAATAACCTCAACAAACCAGCCGCTAAATAAGCGAAGCGTGGAATACATTCACTGAGTGGAATATCACGCAGTTCCATTATAAGTACTCTACGCTTTATTTTTACTGTGGTTTATCGGCGGCAATAACGTTAGGTCACAATGCCTTTTCGCCTGCTGCTATCAGCCATTCTCTCCAGGAGAAGACTTTATGAAAGCACTCACTTATCATGGCCCCCATCATGTCAGCGTCGACACCATGCCCGACCCGGCCCTTGAGGCGCCGGACGATATTATTCTGCGCGTCACGGCGACGGCGATCTGCGGTTCCGATCTGCACCTTTACCGCGGTAAGATCCCCGGCACGCACCATGGTGATATTTTCGGCCATGAATTTATGGGGGAAGTGGTGGAAGCCGGTTCCGAGGTCACCGCGGTTCGTAAAGGCGATCGGGTGGTTATCCCGTTTGTCATCGCCTGCGGAGACTGCTTCTTTTGTCGCCTGCAGCAATATGCCGCCTGCGAAAGCACCAATAGCGGCCAGGGGGCGACGCTCAACCGAAAAGGCATTTCGCCACCGGCGGCCCTGTTCGGCTACAGCGATTTGTACGGCGGGATCCCCGGCGGCCAGGCGGAATATGTGCGCGTTCCCAAAGCCAATACCGGACCGTTTAAAGTGCCGGACACCTTACCCGATGAAAAGGTGCTGTTTCTGTCAGATATTCTGCCTACCGCCTGGCAGGCGGTAAAAAACGCCGAGGTCAAACCCGGCAGCAGCGTGGCTATTTTTGGCGCCGGCCCGGTTGGCCTGCTGTGCGCCTCCTGCGCCAGGCTCAATGGCGCAGAGCAGATATTTATCATCGATCATAACGATTACCGACTCGACTTCGCGCAGCGGCGCTATGGCGCGATCCCGATAAACTTCGACCACCATGACGATCCGGCGCAGTGGATTATCGACAACACCGCCGGCCATCGCGGCGTCGATGCGGTGATTGACGCCGTCGGCTTCGAGGCGAAAGGCAGCCTTACGGAAACCGTCCTCAGCACCCTGAAAATCGAGGGCAGCAGCGGGAAAGCGCTGCGCCAGTGCATCGCTGCCGTGCGCCGCGGCGGCATCGTCAGCGTGCCCGGGGTTTACGCCGGTTTCATTCACGGATTTATGTTTGGCGATGCCTTTGATAAGGGGCTGACCTTCAGAATGGGGCAAACCCACGTCCATGCCTGGTTGCCGGATCTACTGGCGCTTATTGAGCAAGGGTTGCTCACCCCGGAGGAGATTGTCACTCACCATATGCCTCTGGAGGAGGCCGCGCGCGGCTATCAGATCTTTGAGAAACGTGAAGAGGCATGCCGCAAAGTGATCCTCGTGCCGGGAATGCAGCCCGGAAAGGCAACGCTTTGAGGCGGAGATTAACGCAGCGAAATCCCTCGGAGGCCAGTCTGCGCCGTGCTATAAAAACAGCATGCGCTGGCCGGCCGTCGCTGATACAGCCGTTAACCACAGGAGAAGGTCATGCTCGAGTTACGCCCGAATTGCGAATGCTGTGATAAAGATCTGCCGCCAGACTCACGCGAAGCGTTTATCTGTTCGTTCGAGTGCACCTTTTGCCAGGACTGCATGACGGCGCGGCTTAACGGCCATTGCCCGAACTGCGGCGGCGAACTAGTGCGGCGTCCGGTGCGTCCCGAAGAGGCGCTCCGGCGCCACCCCGCCTCCACCCTGCGCCGCCATGGGCAGTAAAACCGGATGAGCAGGCGTAGCGAAAAGGAGCCCTCGGGCTCCCTTTCTTCATCCTTATTTCGCTGCCGAAAAGCGCCACTCTGCGGCGGTCGACAGCGTCACAAATGGCCCGGCAAGGGTGACAATGTGATGGCCAATGATGTCAGGCGCTGATAAACGTTCGTTATCCATGGTTGAGTGCGCATCTGAGATCAGCACCGTCCGTAATCCCAGCGCCGATGCCGCTCGGCAGGTCGTGTCCACGCAGAATTCGGTTTTCATCCCGGCAATAACCAGCTGTTTTACGCCGGCCTGAGCGAGCTGATGCGCAAGGTCAGTTTGCTGAAAACAGGAAGGGTACTTTTTAATAAAGACGATATCCCGCTCGCCGTTAACACCCATCTCAGGCAGCAGTTGAGTTAATGGACTTTGCGCGGAGAACGGAGAGTCGTCAGCTCCGGTATGGCGGGCAAAGAAGACGGGCACCTCAGCCTGTCTCGCTTTTTCAATCAGCAGGCAAACGTTCGCCAGAAGCGCATCGGCCTGATACGGGGAAACCGGGCCACGGAAAAGCCCCTGCTGCATATCGATAATTAACAGGGCATCCTCAGATGAAATCATGATGGGTCTCCATTCAGTCTGTCACGAACGGAGAGGTCTCTCCCCGTCCACATTGGCGGGGAGTGAGGATCTGTTTGTCAGGAGCCGGTCACAGATACGCCCACACCACCGCAGGTTACGGTCGTGGTGGTGACGGTGGTGGTTGGCTGCACTGACGTAATCATTATCTGACCTTCACTTATTCCTTACAGATAAAACACAGATAAAACATAAGCGCCATTAAAACGGCTCTTTTCTTATAGCATTGAGCTGAGACGGATGGCAATTTATGCGTGAACAACGCAGCCGCTTTACGCAACCATTAACGGCTTACAATATAGGCGCGAAGGATTTCACCTGCTGAAAGAATATGTTTCACAGTATATGCCCGAGCCTCCTGTGGATTATTTTGCTGGCAGGCCATCAGGATCTGCTGATGCTCATCCTGGAATTTCAGCGTATCCGACAGCAGTCTGTTCTGAAAAAGCTCATATCTTTCAATCTGCTCGCGCAATTCACCGATCATCTTCAACAGGCGCTGATTGTTACACTTCCGATACAGCAGTTCATGAAACTCCCGGTTATACCTCCCCTGCAGCTCGGGTTCAGAAGCGCTACTCAGCAGCTGATGCACCAGCTCTGCCCGGGCAAGCGTTTCCGGGTCCATATTCTCCAGGCTATGAAAAATGGCTTCACCTTCCAGGAGTGCCCGCAGCTGATAAATTTCATCGACATCTGCGGCCGTCAGCGTTTTCACCACCGCGCCACGATTTCTGAAAATCTCAACCAGACCTTCGCGCTCAAGCTGCTGTATCGCTTCTCTCATTGGGATACGGCTGACAGAAAACTGGCAGGCCAGGTCGCGCTCCACAAGCCGGTCGCCATCTCGCAATGCCCCCTTGTTGATTAAGATTTTTAACTCACTGGCAAGGATATCGGCGGTCGAACGGGTAGCAGCGTTCATTTGGCTCTCTTTACATCATTCATAAATGGTATACGATTATACCATTCGAGCCAACGTCATGACAACCTTGCGATTCTACCTGCGGCTTCGTTCAGGCAATGCAACTGGACGATACCGCAGTGAAGAAATTCATCCCTCTATAGAGAAAGGCAAACCAATGGAACATGCTTATACCAGTCATATCACATGGACCGGCAATCAGGGCACGGGTACCTCGGGTTACAAGGCTTATGCCCGGACCTGGGATATCGCGGTAAAGGGAAAAGAACCCATTCATTGTTCAAATGATCCATTACTGGGCGGCGATCCCGGCAAAATGAACCCGGAAGATCTCCTGCTCTCTTCTCTCTCTGCCTGTCACATGCTGTGGTACTTACATCTGGCCTCAGATGCCGGCATTACGGTCATGGAATATCAGGACTCGCCGGTGGCAACGGGTGAAGTATTAAAAGGGGGCGCGGGTCGCTTTATTTCTGCTACCCTCCGGCCGAAAATCACCGTATTACCAGGTACCGATCTCGACGCCGCCGCGGCCCTTCATCAGCAGATCCATCACGTCTGTTTTATCGCCCGATCGGTCAATTTCCCGGTCAGCTACCAGCCTGAATTTATTATCTTTAACGCAGAGTAACTCGTTTCTGGCGCGATCATCCGGTGCGCAGGAAATGTGGCTGGGGTATCCAACCTCAGCCACACTTCGCTGCACGCCGAAGCATCCTGCTCTGGTCGTCATTAGACTGCACGGACATTCACCACGGAGCAGACTTATGATTGCAGTACTTTTTGAGGCCGACGCCTTACCGGAAGCACAGGAAAGATATCTTCAGCTGGCGGCCGGGCTGACGCCTTTGCTTTCAGACACGCCGGGGTTTATTGCCATCGAGCGTTTTCAGAGCCTGAATTCGCCCGGCAAAATCCTTTCGCTATCCTGGTGGGAAGATGAAGCATCGGTGGCCAACTGGCAGCAAAATGAGCGGCATCTGGCTGCCCAGCGCGAAGGCAAAGCATCGATTTTTTCATACTACAGAATACGCGTTGCCCGCGTGTTCCGGGATTACTCATCGGATCGGGGAGCACAGCCAGATGTATGATATTCACATCATTCTCAGCAACACGCCGGGCTCGCTTGGCGCAATGGGTATAGCGCTGGGCAACAACGGTGTGGGCCTCGAAGGTGGTGGGGTATTCACCACGCCTGATGCCGGACATGCGCATTTTCTGGTGGAGGACGGTGAGACAGCCCGCAGGGTGCTGACCGAGGCCGGCTTTACGGTCAGCGATGTATGCCGTCCTCTGATACGTAAGTTACCCCAGGAACGCCCCGGGGAACTGGGAGACATTGCCGACACCCTTGCCCGCAACAGTATTAATATTCTGGTACAGTACAGCGACCACCGTAACCGGCTCATTCTTCTTACCGATGATGACACCCGGGCAGCGGAAGTGACCAAAAAATGGGCCATACTTTCTGAATGAATCTCCTGAAAACGCAGCAAGACAGTGAGCCAGAGGCGGCACTGGAAACCGCGATGGCGATGGTGGCCTCTGCCCTCTCTGACCCGTCAAGGGTCAGTATTCTCTGCGCGCTGATGGACGGGCGCGCATGGACGGCGACCGAGCTCAGCACGGTCGCCGAGGTCTCCGCCTCCACCACCAGCGGACATCTTGCCCGGCTGCTCAGCAACGGGCTGGTGGTGTGTCTCGCGCAGGGGCGCCACCGCTATTACCGCCTGGCAGGCGCGCATATCGCCGGGCTGCTGGAAAACCTGATGGGCGTCTCAATGCAGTCGCATAAGGCGCTGGCCACCAGCACGCCGGTGACACTTCGCTACGCTCGCACCTGCTACGACCATCTGGCGGGCGAACTGGCGGTGAAGATTTATGAGTTTATGCTGCGGGAAAAATGGCTGACGGCCGATGGCCTGGCCCTGACGTCAGCCGGTAAAACCCAGCTTGAAAGCCTGGGCGCGGTACTTAACGCTCGCCCGCGACGTAAGCCTTGTTGCCCCTGTCTTGACTGGAGCGAAAGACGTTTTCATCTGGGAGGCGACGCCGGTTCGGCGCTGATGACGCTGTTTGAGCAGAAAGGATGGATAACCCGCGCGCCGGGATATCGGGAAGTGCAAGTGACGGATAGCGGCAGAGCGGCGCTGTCCCGGCTGTTTAATCTGAAGGTGGGTGGATAGCCTGAGTTTAGGCTACATCACATTTTCGCCGAACGGCACCGGTTTAAGCCGGTCGGGCCATCAGTAAGACCCCTGGCGTTCAATCCATACCCACTTGCGATCTCGCGGTAAACTGAGCTAGCCCTGTTGTAAGCGCATGGCTTTGATGGACATTGTGTTGCGGGAAATCGACCATGGTACCGCGCAGCGAGCGTCCGGCAAAATAACGGCCTGAATGCGATAAAAAAACGGGAGCCCATCGGCTCCCGCTTTAACTTAATCCACTAACGGGATTACATGTTCGCGATAATCGCGTCGCCAAACTCTGAACATTTCAGCAGTTTAGCGCCTTCCATCAGACGTTCGAAGTCATAGGTCACGGTCTTGGCGGCGATAGCGCCTTCCATGCCTTTGACGATCAGGTCTGCGGCTTCGAACCACTGCATGTGGCGCAGCATCATTTCTGCGGACAGGATGATGGAGCCCGGGTTCACTTTGTCCTGGCCAGCATACTTCGGCGCAGTACCGTGAGTCGCTTCGAACAGCGCGCACTCGTCGCCGATATTGGCGCCCGGGGCGATACCGATACCGCCAACCTGTGCCGCCAGCGCGTCAGAGATGTAGTCGCCGTTGAGGTTCATACAGGCGATAACGTCGTATTCCGCCGGACGCAGCAGGATCTGCTGCAGGAAGGCGTCGGCGATCACGTCTTTTACCACGATCTCTTTACCGGTGTTCGGGTTCTTGATTTTCACCCACGGGCCGCCGTCGATCAGCTCGCCGCCGAACTCTTCGCGAGCCAGCTGGTAGCCCCAGTCTTTGAACGCGCCTTCGGTGAACTTCATAATGTTGCCTTTGTGCACCAGAGTGACGGAATCACGATCGTTGGTGATCGCATACTCTATGGCTGCACGAACCAGACGTTTGGTGCCTTCTTCAGAGCACGGCTTGATGCCGATGCCGCAATGTTCCGGGAAGCGAATTTTCTTCACGCCCATCTCATCGCGCAGGAATTTGATCACTTTGTCTGCTTCAGCAGAGTCGGCTTTCCACTCGATGCCTGCATAGATATCTTCGGAGTTTTCACGGAAGATAACCATGTCGGTCAATTCCGGGTGCTTAACCGGGCTCGGGGTGCCCTGGTAGTAACGTACCGGACGCAGGCAGACGTAGAGATCCAGCTCCTGGCGCAGCGCCACGTTCAGGGAACGAATGCCGCCGCCGACTGGGGTAGTCAGAGGACCTTTGATAGCAACGCGGTAGTCACGAATCAGATCGAGGGTTTCAGCTGGCAGCCAGACATCCTGGCCATAGACGTGGGTCGATTTCTCACCGGTGTAAACTTCCATCCAGGAAATTTTACGCTCGCCCTTATAGGCTTTCTCAACGGCGGCATCAACCACTTTCAGCATCGCTGGGGTAACGTCAACGCCGATACCGTCACCTTCAATGAACGGGATAATCGGATTGTGAGGGACGTTCAGTTTGCCGTTTTGCAGGGTGATTTTTTGACCTTCCGCCGGAACTACTACTTTGCTTTCCATTAACCTCTCCTTCGAGCGCTTCTGGTTCTGCTCTTCCCTCTTCACGCGAGCCTGGTGTTGGCTGAGTCGGCCAGCTTCGGAGTACCGGGTCTTCCCGCTAACCGGAGCTATCGCGTCCGTGTCGCCTTCCTGCCTGTAGTGCGAATCGGTTTGAGCAATTTTTTGTTAATAATTTGTAATGAGCATGTCAATACTACCTGAATGTTTGCGTCCATGAAAGGCATTCGTAATTAGGCTATAATGCGGCAATTGATAGAGCCTGAAAATACCATGCAGAAAACTTCATTTAGAAAACATCGCGTTGAGCGATTCAGCACACAACAAGTCACCAGACAACGTAAAGAACGCCAGCCAAAAACTGTGATCTTGTTCAATAAACCCTATGATGTGTTGCCGCAATTTACCGACGAGGCCGGGCGCAGCACGCTGAAAGATTTTATTCCAGTGGCGGGCGTCTACGCCGCAGGTCGACTCGATCGCGACAGCGAAGGCCTGCTGGTGCTGACCAACGACGGCGCGCTGCAGGCGAAGCTGACCCAGCCGGGTAAGCGCACCGGCAAGATCTACTATGTTCAGGTGGAAGGCGAACCCACGCCCGAGGCGCTGACCGCCCTGCGCGACGGCGTCACCCTCAACGACGGCCCCACCCTGCCTGCCGGCGTAGAACTTGTGGAGGAACCCGTCTGGCTGTGGCCGCGCAACCCGCCGATTCGTGAGCGCAAATCGATTCCCACCCGCTGGCTGAAAATTACGCTCTACGAGGGACGCAACCGCCAGGTGCGCCGGATGACCGCCCACGTCGGCTTCCCCACCCTGCGTCTGATCCGCTACGCCATGGGCGGCTATACGCTCGACGGACTGGCCAACGGCGACTGGCGCAAAGCCGAATAACTGAAAAGGAAAAGCGATGTTTAAACCTCATGTCACCGTTGCCTGCGTGGTTCACGCCCAGGATAAATTTCTCATCGTCGAAGAGACCATTAACGGCAAAGCGCTGTGGAACCAGCCGGCGGGCCATCTCGAGGCCAATGAAACGCTGCTGCAGGCCGCCGAACGTGAACTGTGGGAGGAGACCGGCATTCGCGCCACGCCGCAGCACTTCATCCGCATGCATCAGTGGCTGGCTCCCGATAACACCCCGTTTCTGCGCTTCCTGTTCGCTATCGAACTTAGCGATCTGTGCGCCACTGAACCGCACGACAGCGATATCGATCGCTGCCTGTGGCTCAGTGCTGAGGAAATTCTTAACGCGCCAAACCTGCGCTCGCCGCTGGTTGCCGAAAGCATTCGCTGCTACCTGCAGGACCCGCGGCAGCCGCTGTCGCTGATTGGCGCCTTTAACTGGCCGTTCACAGGGGGTGAATGAACGGTGAGCGCGTGCTAGAATACGCCGCCTCGAAGTTCAATGTAGCGAGTATTTCCATGTCAGAAAGCCAGAAAAAAGTGATCGTCGGCATGTCCGGCGGCGTCGACTCCTCGGTCTCCGCGTACCTGTTGCTGCAGCAAGGGTATAAGGTGGAAGGCCTGTTCATGAAGAACTGGGAGGAAGACGACGGCGAGGAATACTGCACCGCCGCCGCCGACCTTGCCGATGCGCAAGCGGTCTGCGATAAGCTGGGCATTGAACTGCACACCGTTAACTTTGCCGCCGAATATTGGGATAACGTCTTTGAGCTCTTCCTGGAAGAGTACAAAGCCGGCCGCACGCCGAACCCGGATATTCTGTGCAATAAAGAGATCAAATTTAAAGCCTTTCTCGAGTTTGCTGCCGAAGACCTCGGCGCCGACTACATCGCCACCGGGCACTATGTGCGCCGCGCCGATGTCGACGGTAAAAGCCAGCTGCTGCGCGGACTCGACGGCAATAAAGATCAGAGCTACTTCCTTTATACCCTCAGCCACGAGCAGATTGCCCAGAGCCTGTTCCCGGTGGGTGAACTGGAAAAACCGCAGGTGCGTAAGATCGCCGAAGAGCTGGATCTGATCACCGCGAAGAAAAAAGATTCCACCGGCATCTGCTTTATCGGCGAGCGTAAATTCCGCGATTTCCTTGGCCGTTACCTGCCGGCGCAGCCGGGCAAAATCCTCACCGTCGACGGCGAGGAGATCGGTACCCATCAGGGGTTGATGTACCACACCCTGGGCCAGCGTAAAGGGCTGGGTATCGGCGGCACCAAAGAGGGTAGTGAAGATCCATGGTACGTGGTCGATAAAGACGTTGAGAATAATATTCTTATCGTCGCCCAGGGCCATGACCACCCGCGCCTGATGTCCGTCGGTCTGATTGCCCAACAGCTGCACTGGGTTGACCGTGAACCGCTGCAGGGCACCCTGCGCTGCACGGTGAAAACCCGCTATCGCCAGACCGATATCCCCTGCACCGTTACCGCGCTGGATGAAGACCGTATCGAAGTCCGCTTCGATGAGCCGGTCGCGGCAGTGACACCGGGCCAGTCCGCGGTATTCTATTTGGGTGAAGTGTGTCTCGGCGGCGGAATTATTGAACAACGACTGCCTCTGCAGTCCTGAACGCGCGTTATTTCCGCCGGGACGAACCGCCCCGGCGGCTGACAAGGAGTATGTGTGGCGAAGAATTACTATGACATCACCCTGGCGCTGGCTGGCGTTTGCCAGGCGGCGCGACTGGTTCAGCAACTGGCGCATCAGGGACATTGCGACAGCGATGCCCTGCATGTGTCGCTGAACAGCATCATCGACCTCGATCCCGAGTCGACGCTGGCGGTGTTCGGTGGCAGTGAAGCCAATCTTCGCCTCGGCCTTGAAACGCTGCTCGGGGTGCTCAATACCAGCAGTCGCCAGGGCCTCAATGCGGAACTCACCCGCTATACCCTGAGCCTGATGGTGCTGGAGCGCAAGCTCGCCGCCAGTAAAGGGGCGATGGACACGCTCGGCAACCGCATCGCCGGCCTGCACCGTCAGCTGGAGCACTTTGACCTGCAGTCCGAAACGCTGCTCAGCGCCATGGCGGGCATCTATGTCGACGTGATAAGCCCGCTGGGCCCGCGTATTCAGGTGACCGGCTCCCCTGCCGTGCTGCAAAGCCCGCAGGTGCAGGCGAAAGTTCGCTCAGCGCTGCTGGCGGGTATTCGCGCCGCGGTGCTCTGGCATCAGGTGGGCGGCGGACGTCTCCAGCTTATGTTTTCCCGTAATCGTCTGGTTAACCAGGCAAAGCAAATTCTTGCTCATTTAACCCCGGAGTTGTGATCTATGGAATTATCCTCACTGACCGCCGTTTCCCCTGTAGACGGCCGCTACGGCGATAAAGTCAGCGCGCTGCGCGGTATCTTCAGCGAATTCGGTTTGCTGAAATTCCGCGTTCAGGTGGAAGTACGTTGGCTGCAAAAACTGGCCGCCCACGCAGCGATCAAGGAAGTTCCTGCTTTTGCTGCCGACGCAAACGGTTTCCTTGACAAAATCGTTGCCGATTTCAGCGTCGAAGACGCCGAGCGCATCAAAACCATCGAGCGCACCACTAACCACGACGTGAAAGCGGTAGAGTACTTTCTGAAAGAGAAAGTCGCTGACATCGCCGAACTGCACGCCGTGTCGGAGTTTATTCACTTCGCCTGTACGTCCGAAGACATCAATAACCTCTCCCACGCGCTGATGCTGAAAACCGCCCGCGACGAAGTGGTTCTGCCTTACTGGCGCAAACTGATTGACGCGGTAAAAGATCTGGCGACCCAGTACCGCGATGTGCCGCTGCTCTCCCGCACCCACGGCCAGCCGGCGACGCCGTCCACCATGGGTAAAGAGATGGCGAACGTCGCCTACCGTATGGAGCGCCAGTACCGTCAGCTGAACCAGGTGGAAATCCTTGGTAAAATCAACGGCGCGGTGGGTAACTACAACGCCCACATCGCCGCTTACCCGGAAGTCGACTGGCATCAGTTCAGCGAAGAGTTTGTTACTTCGCTGGGCATTCAGTGGAACCCGTACACCACGCAGATCGAGCCGCATGACTATATCGCTGAGCTGTTTGACTGCATCGCGCGCTTTAACACCATTCTGATCGACTTCGATCGCGACGTGTGGGGCTACATCGCGCTCAACCACTTCAAACAGAAGACCATCGCCGGGGAAATCGGCTCCTCCACCATGCCGCACAAGGTGAACCCGATTGACTTCGAAAACTCCGAAGGCAACCTCGGCCTGGCCAATGCGGTCATGCAGCACCTGGCCAGCAAACTGCCGGTTTCCCGCTGGCAGCGCGACCTGACCGACTCCACCGTCCTGCGTAACCTCGGCGTGGGCATCGGCTATGCGCTGATCGCCTATCAGTCCACCCTCAAAGGGATCAGCAAGCTGGAGCTGAACCAGGATCGCCTGCTGGACGAACTGGATCACAACTGGGAAGTACTGGCTGAGCCGATCCAGACCGTGATGCGTCGTTACGGTATCGAAAAACCGTACGAGAAGCTGAAAGAGCTGACCCGCGGCAAACGCGTGGACGCGGAAGGGATGAAGCAGTTTATTGACAGCCTCGCCCTGCCGGAAGAGGAAAAAGTGCGTCTCAAAGCGATGACCCCGGCCAACTATATCGGTCGGGCAACCACCATGGTTGACGAGCTGAAGTAATCGCCCTGCCCCTCTTTCCGCCGGAAAGAGGGGCGTTTTATCGCCGGAAAGCGATCAGATCCAAACGTCGTTCACCGCCGTCCGCTCGCCGCCCTCGTGGCCGGTATTTAACACCCCGCGCGGTTCAATCAGCATCAGCTTCGCTTCCGTCTCCGTCGAGGTCTTATGTTCCACCCCGCGCGGCACGACGATCATCTCCCCGGCCTTCACCAGCACATGTCCGTCGCGAAAGTCCACGCGCAATACCCCCTCCACCACCATCAGCGTCTCATCGGTTTCCGGGTGGCTGTGCCAGATAAAGTCGCCGGCGATGCGCACGATCTTGAACTGATAGTCATTCATTTCGGCCACCACTTTGGGCTGCCATTGTTCGCTGAACAGGGAAAATTTCTGAGCAAGATTAACGAGTTGATACATAGGCTGTCTCCTTGTGATAAAGGCAGTCAGCATAGTTCGCCTCGCCGCGTTGACGCTTGAACGATTGTGCAACCTGCGCCGCCTTAGCCGCGGATCGCCCGCAGCCAGCGCCCCGGAGAGAGGCCAAAGCGGCTGATAAACTGGCGCGTCATGTGGCTCTGGTCGGCAAAGCCCGCGTCAGCGGCAATATCCACCAGACGCTCCCCGGCGCGCATCCGCTGGCGACAAAAATCGAGCCGGCGCATCATGACGTAGCGCCACGGGCTGGTGCCGTACAGCGTTCTGAAATCACGGCTCAGGCTCCAGCGGTCCCGGCCGCTGACCTGCGACAAGGTGTCGAGGGTCATATCCTGCATAAAACAGGCATGGATATACTCCCGAGCCCTCTCCGCCGCCTGATAATCAAACGCCTGGCGACGGGAACGCTGCCCGCCGACCACGGCCAGGGTCTGCGCCAGGTCGTACAGGGCGTCTTCTTCCTCCAGCGGCTCGAAGGTATCCGTAACCGCTTTCAACAGCGGCTGCACGGCGCGACCTAGCCGTGGATCCGCCGACAGGCCGCCGGGGATAAACGGCAATGGCCTGCCGCCGAGTATCTTCTGGATCAGCGCTGGCTCAATGTAGACCATGCGGTAGTGAAACCCCGCCTCGGTGCCCGCCTCGCCATCGTGTATTTCGTCCGGGTGAAGGACCATCGTCCCGCCGGGCAGACTGTGCTGTAGCCCGCCGCGATAGTGAAAGCTCTGCACGCCGGCGATCGTCTGGCCGATGGCGTAGGTATCATGCCGGTGCGGCTCGTAGCCGTGGCCGCCGAAGAAGGCTTCGATGCGCTCCGTGCGGCTGGGCGATTGCGCCAGCCTGACCCAATCCGCGCTCTGCTGCTGAGACATAATGAATAACCTGCGGCGTTCTTGAGGGAGGATTCGAGCACTATTACACAAAAAATTAACATCACCAACCCGCTCACTGCCGCGCCCAGCCGCTGGGCGTTTGCTGAAATTACGCATAGAATGAAGGAGTTCCATACCCGCTGCGCAAAAGGCGCCGCTCAACGCCGGCCTGCCCGGCGATGCTCCACGCCGTTTGTATAAAAAGCTTTATTTAACAGCTGTTTATATTTTGCGTATATAATAAACGTCAGACTACTTTCGAAATTGCAAGGGAGAACAGCCATGCGCGTACTCGTGGTTGAGGATAATGCCCTGCTGCGTCACCACCTCAAAGTTCAGCTCCAGGAGCTGGGCCATCAGGTCGATGCCGCAGAGGATGCCAAGGAAGCGGATTACTATCTGGGCGAACATCTCCCGGATATCGCCATCGTCGATCTCGGCCTGCCGGACGAAGATGGATTATCGTTGATCCGTCGCTGGCGCAGCCATGACGTGTCGCTGCCGGTGCTGGTGCTGACCGCCCGCGAAGGATGGCAGGATAAAGTCGAAGTGCTCAGCGCCGGGGCGGATGATTACGTCACCAAGCCTTTCCATATTGAAGAGGTTGCCGCCCGCATGCAGG
Source organism: Klebsiella sp. PCX (assembly GCF_021869705.1). Classification (NCBI taxonomy): domain Bacteria; kingdom Pseudomonadati; phylum Pseudomonadota; class Gammaproteobacteria; order Enterobacterales; family Enterobacteriaceae; genus Klebsiella; species Klebsiella sp. PCX. Next base: position 2,016,029 of record NZ_CP091527.1, on the reverse strand, counting down.
CGCTGCTGCGCCGCAACAGCGGCCTGGCCTCGCAGGTGATCTCTCTGCCGCCGTTTCAGGTCGACCTCTCCCGCCGCGAGCTGTCGGTGAACGATCAGCCGATCAAGCTGACGGCCTTTGAGTACACGATTATGGAAACCCTGATCCGCAACCGCGGCAAAGTGGTCAGTAAAGATTCCCTGATGCTCCAGCTTTACCCGGATGCCGAACTGCGTGAAAGCCATACCATCGACGTGCTGATGGGCCGGCTGCGTAAGAAAATTCAGGCTGAATACCCGCAGGACGTCATCACCACGGTGCGCGGCCAGGGCTATCTGTTCGAACTGCGCTGATGAAGGGACTGTTGCGGCATATTTTCCCGCTGTCATTACGGGTTCGCTTCCTGCTGGCGACCGCCGGGGTGGTGCTGGTGCTCTCCCTGGCCTATGGCATGGTGGCGCTGGTGGGCTACAGCGTCAGCTTCGATAAAACCACCTTCCGTCTGCTACGCGGCGAGAGCAATCTCTTTTATATGCTGGCCAAATGGGAGAACGGCGCCATTGATGTCGATATCCCGGAAAATCTGAATATGGAAAGCCCGACGGTGACCCTTATTTACGATGAGAAGGGCAAACTACTGTGGGCGCAGCGCGATGTCCCCTGGCTGACGAAGCGCATTCAACCGGATTGGTTGAAACGCAATGGCTTCCATGAAATTGAAGCCGATGTCGACAGCAGCAGTATGCTGTTGCGCAATAACCATGAGGTTCAGGAACAGCTGGACGCCATCCGCGAACAGGGCGACGATTCGGAGATGACCCACTCGGTGGCGATCAACTTCTACCCAGCCACCAGCAAAATGCCCCAGCTCAGTATCGTGGTGGTCGACACCATCCCGGTGGAGCTCAAGCGCAGCTATATGGTGTGGAGCTGGTTTATCTACGTGCTGGCCGCCAACCTGTTGCTGGTGATCCCCCTGCTGTGGGTCGCCGCCTGGTGGAGCCTGCGCCCCATCGAGTCGCTGGCCAAAGAGGTGCGCGAGCTGGAGGAACATCACCGCGAGAAGCTCAATCCCAACACCACCCGCGAGCTGACCCGACTGGTGAGCAACCTTAACCGGCTGGTTCGCAGCGAGCGTGAACGCTATGACAAATACCGCACCACCCTCACCGATCTCACCCACAGCCTGAAAACGCCGCTGGCGGTGATGCAGAGCACGTTGCGCTCGCTGCGCGGCGAGAAGATCAGCGTCGACGAGGCGGAGCCGGTGATGCTGGAGCAGATAAGCCGCATTTCGCAGCAGATTGGTTACTATTTGCATCGCGCCAGCATGCGCAGCGGCGGTACCCTGCTGAGCCGGGAACTACACCCGATCGCCCCGCTGCTCGACAGCCTGACCTCCGCCCTCAATAAGGTCTATCAGCGCAAGGGGGTCAATATCTCGCTCGACATCTCGCCGGAGATCAGTTTTGTCGGCGAGCAGAACGATTTTATGGAAGTGATGGGCAACGTTCTCGATAACGCCTGTAAGTACTGTCTGGAGTTCGTGGAGGTTTCCGTGCGCCAGACCACCGACAGTCATCTGCACATCCTGGTGGAAGACGATGGGCCGGGGATCCCACCGAGCCAGCGCCGCGCCGTCTTCGACCGCGGCCAGCGGGCGGATACTCTGCGTCCCGGCCAGGGGGTGGGGCTCTCCGTCGCCCGGGAAATCGTCGAACAATATGACGGGGAGATCATCGCCGGCGAGAGCCTGCTCGGCGGCGCCTGCATGGAGGTGGTGTTTGGCCGCCAGCTGATGGAAGATAAAGAGAGTTAATCGTTGAGTTTTTTCACGGCGCCTGCATCGCCGGGGCGCCGCATCCGTTATAATCCCTGTCAGACACCTGCAGTGGAATATCAATATGGATTATCAATTAACGCTTAACTGGCCCGACTTTATCGAACGCTACTGGCAAAAACGGCCGGTGGTATTGAAGCGCGGCTTCGCCAATTTTATCGACCCGCTGAGCCCGGACGAACTGGCTGGACTGGCCATGGAGAGCGAGGTCGATAGCCGCCTTGTCAGCCATCAGGATGGAAAATGGCAGGTCAGTCACGGTCCCTTCGAAAGCTACGATCACCTGAGCGAAAACAACTGGTCCCTGCTGGTGCAGGCGGTTAACCACTGGCATGAGCCGTCTGCGGCGCTGATGCATCCGTTCCGCGCCCTGCCGGACTGGCGTATCGACGACCTGATGATCTCCTTCTCAGTACCGGGCGGCGGCGTCGGCCCGCATCTGGATCAGTATGATGTGTTTATCATTCAGGGCACCGGCCGTCGACGCTGGCGCGTCGGGGAAAAAGTGCCGATGAAACAGCACTGCCCGCATCCGGACCTGCTGCAGGTTGACCCCTTCGAGGCGATTATCGATGAAGAGATGGAGCCGGGGGATATTCTCTATATTCCGCCAGGATTCCCGCATGAGGGGTATTCGCTGGAAAACTCGCTCAACTATTCGGTCGGCTATCGCGCGCCGAATGCCCGCGAGTTGTTCAGCGGATTTGCCGACTACGTTCTCCAGCGCGAACTGGGCAGCCAGCGCTACGCCGATCCGGACGTGCCGTCGCGCGACCATCCGGCGGATATTTTACCGGCCGAACTCGACCGCCTGCGCGAGATGATGCTGGGGCTGATTAACCAACCGGAGCACTTTAAGCAGTGGTTCGGCGAGTTTATCACCCAGTCGCGTCATGAACTTGACGTCGCGCCGCCGGAGCCGCCGTATCAGCCTGACGAGATTTATGATGCCCTGCAGCAGGGCGATACCCTGGAACGCCTGGGCGGCCTGCGGGTGCTGCGCATTGACGGCGAGGTGTTCGTCAATGGGGAGAAGATCAACTCCCCGCACCGTCCGGCGCTGGACGCCTTAGCTACCCACCTGACGCTGCGCGCCGACCATTTTGGCGATGCGCTGGAAGATCCTTCCTTCCTCGCCATGCTGGCGGCGCTGGTCAACAGCGGCTACTGGTTCTTTGGCGACTGAGTCTCCATCCTGCCCGGCGGCGCTGCGCTTGCCGGGCCTACGGGTTCTGCGGTCACCGGCTGGACCGTAGGCCGGATAAGGCGAAGCCGCCATCCGGCATCTTATGCGACAAGCAGAATGACCGGTCTGGTTGCGAAGGTTATTTCCCTGTTCGTGCCGCCGTCAGCTCGGCGATACGCACGATCACCTGCACCGCTTTCTCCATCCCTTCCAGGGTGACAAACTCATGTTTGCCGTGATAGTTGTAGCCGCCGGTAAACAGGTTCGGGCACGGCAGTCCCATAAACGAGAGCTGCGCGCCGTCGGTACCGCCGCGGATCGGTTTCATCTGCGGTTCGATATCGCAGTCCACCATCGCCTGGCGGGCAATATCGACCACGTGCGGGTGGGCAATCACCTGCTCATGCATGTTGTAATAACTGTCCTCGATCACCAGCTCGATATAGCAGTCCGGGTGCAGCCCCTTGCCCACCTTTTTGGCGATCTCCATCATCTTGCGCTTGCGCGCCTCAAAGTGCTTGCGGTCAAAATCGCGGATGATGTAGTGCATCTCGGCCCGATCGACGCTGCCTTTGATGCTGGTGAGGTGATAAAAGCCTTCATAGCCTTCTGTGGTCTCCGGCGCCTCGTCGGCCGGCACTTCGGCATGAATGCGCGCGGCCAGCGACAGCGCGTTGACCATCACCCCTTTCGCGGTGCCGGGGTGCACGTTGTTGCCGACGATCTTAATGGTCACCGAGGCGGCATTGAAATTTTCAAACTCCAGTTCGCCGACCCCGCCGCCATCTACGGTGTAGGCCCAGCGGGCGTCAAAGGCCTCGACGTCGAAATGCTTCGCCCCTTTTCCCACCTCTTCATCGGGGGTGAAGGCCACGCGGATATCGCCGTGGGGGATGTTTTTCGCCTGCAGGGTCGCCAGCGCGGTCATGATTTCGGCGATGCCGGCCTTGTCGTCCGCCCCCAGCAGCGTCTTCCCGTCGGTGGTGATCAGCGTCTGCCCCAAAAGCTGATGCAAAACCGGGAACATCACCGGAGAGAGCACCTCATCGCCAATGCCGAGCGCGATATCGCCGCCGCGATAGTTTTCGACAATCTGCGGGTTAACGTTTTTGCCGCTGAAATCCGGGGAGGTGTCGACGTGAGAGATAAAGCCGATGGCCGGGATATCGCCCTCAACGTTGGCGGGCAGGGTTCCCATTACCGTCCCTTTTTCACTCAGCGTTACCTTGACCAGTCCCATTTCTTCCAGCTGCGCCTGCAACAGGCGTAACAGCTTCCACTGCCCTTCCGTGCTGGGGACCTGACGAACGCCAGGCTTCGACTGCGTGTCCAAAGAAACGTACTGCAAAAAACGCTCAAGCAATTTATCCATGTAGCCACCCTCTTCTTTTGTGACAACATTATTGATAAGCCAGAAAAGACAAATATTGCGTCAGGTCATTTTTAGCCCGTAAAGCGAAATTTAATAACGGAACCGACGTTATGGTGTAAAGGTAGACTATGCGGGCGTATCAAGGATTGGCGATTACCCTCGTTTGCCGTAGAATGCTGGCCCTTATTAAAAACGTGCAACCCCAAAGGTGGTTAATCACAAACCCCGCAGCGGCCGGAAATTTCCGTTGCGTCTACATGGGACAGAGTCAAAAATTGAATATACAACCGCGTTCGCGTTCGCCGCTGGTGCATCTGGCGGGAATTCGCAAGAGCTTTGATGGTAAAACGGTCATCGATAACCTTAACCTGACCATCAACAATGGTGAGTTTCTCACCCTGCTTGGCCCCTCTGGCTGCGGTAAAACCACCGTTCTGCGCCTTATTGCCGGCCTGGAAAACGTCGACAGCGGACGGATCCATCTCGAAGATCACGATATCACTCATGTTCCGGCGGAAAACCGCCACGTTAATACCGTATTCCAAAGCTACGCCCTGTTTCCGCATATGACGGTGTTCGAGAACGTCGCCTTTGGCCTGCGGATGCAGAAAACCCCGGCGGCGGAAATCACACCGCGGGTGATGGATGCCTTAAAGATGGTGCAGCTGGAGGCCTTTGCCCAGCGCAAACCGCACCAGCTCTCCGGCGGCCAGCAGCAGCGCGTGGCCATCGCCCGCGCGGTGGTCAACAAACCGCGCCTGCTGCTACTCGATGAGTCCCTTTCGGCGCTGGATTACAAGCTGCGCAAGCAGATGCAGAACGAACTGAAAGCGCTGCAGCGTAAGCTCGGCATCACCTTCGTCTTCGTCACTCACGACCAGGAAGAGGCCCTGACCATGTCCGATCGCATCGTGGTGATGCGTGATGGCAAAATTGAGCAGGACGGCACCCCGCGCGAGATCTACGAAGAGCCAAAAAACCTGTTCGTCGCCAGCTTTATCGGCGAGATCAATATCTTCGACGCCACGGTCATTGAACGCCTCGACGAACAGCGCGTGCGGGCCAGCGTGGAAGGGCGTGAATGCAACATCACCGTCAATTTTGCGGTGGAGGCCGGCCAGCGCCTGCATGTCCTGCTGCGCCCGGAAGATCTGCGCGTCGATGAGATCCACCACAACAGCGACGCCGACGGCCTGATAGGCTATGTCCGCGAGCGCAACTATAAGGGCATGACCCTCGAGTCGGTGGTGGAGCTGGAAAACGGCAAAATGGTGATGGTCAGCGAATTCTTTAACGAAGACGACCCGGATTTCGACCACTCTCTTGATCAGAAAATGTCTATCAATTGGGTAGAGAGCTGGGAGGTGGTGCTGGCCGATGAAGAACACCAGTAAATTCCAGAATGTGGTGATCGCCACCATCGTTGGTTGGCTGGTGCTGTTTGTCTTTCTGCCCAACCTGATGATCATCGCCACCAGCTTCCTGACCCGCGACGACGCTAACTTCGTCAAGCTGGTCTTCACGCTGGACAACTACTCGCGGCTGCTGGATCCGCTCTATTACGACGTGCTGCTGCATTCGCTGAACATGGCGCTGCTGGCGACCCTCGCCTGCCTGGCGCTGGGCTACCCGTTTGCGTGGTTCCTTGCCCGGCTGCCGCAGAAGGTGCGCCCCCTGCTGCTGTTCCTGCTGATCGTTCCCTTCTGGACCAACTCGTTGATCCGCATCTACGGGCTGAAGATTTTCCTCAGCACCAAAGGCTACCTTAACGAGTTTCTCCTGTGGCTGGGAGTGATCGACACGCCGATACGCATTATGTTCACCCCGTCGGCGGTGATTATCGGCCTGGTATACATCCTGCTGCCGTTTATGGTGATGCCGCTCTACTCCAGCATTGAGAAACTGGACCGTCCGCTGCTGGAAGCGGCGAAAGATCTCGGCGCCAGCAAGCTGCAGACGTTTATCCGCATCATCATTCCGCTAACCATGCCGGGGATCATCGCCGGCTGCCTGCTGGTGATGTTGCCGGCGATGGGGCTATTCTACGTTTCCGACCTGATGGGCGGCGCCAAGAACCTGCTGATCGGCAACGTGATCAAGAGCCAGTTCCTCAATATTCGCGACTGGCCGTTCGGCGCGGCAACCAGCATTACCTTAACCCTGGTGATGGGCCTGATGCTGTTGATTTACTGGCGCGCGGCGCGCCTGCTGAATAAAAAGGTGGAGCTGGAATGATCGGTCGACTGCTGCGCGGCGGCTTTATGACCGCCATCTACGCGTATCTCTACATCCCTATTATTATCCTGATCGTTAACTCATTTAACCGGTCGCGCTTCGGCATCAACTGGCAGGGGTTCACCACCGACTGGTATAGCCTGCTGATGAACAACGATAGCCTGCTGCAGGCCGCCCAGCACTCGCTGACCATGGCGGTGCTTTCGGCGACCTTCGCCACCCTTATCGGCTCGCTGACCGCCGTGGCGCTGTATCGCTATCGCTTTCGCGGCAAACCGTTCGTTAGCGGTATGCTGTTTGTAGTGATGATGTCGCCAGATATTGTCATGGCTATCTCCCTGCTGGTGCTGTTTATGCTGATTGGCGTCCAGCTTGGCTTCTGGTCGCTGCTGTTTTCGCATATCACCTTTTGCCTGCCGTTTGTGGTGGTCACCGTATACTCCCGGCTGAAAGGCTTTGACGTGCGGATGCTGGAGGCGGCGAAAGATCTGGGCGCCAGCGAGATGACCATCCTGCGTAAAATCATCCTGCCGCTGGCCCTGCCGGCGGTGGCCGCCGGGTGGCTGCTGAGCTTCACGCTGTCGATGGATGACGTGGTGGTCTCCTCGTTCGTCACCGGTCCGGGGTATGAAATCCTGCCGCTGAAGATCTATTCGATGGTGAAGGTCGGCGTTTCGCCAGAGGTGAACGCCCTGGCAACGATACTGTTGGTTCTGTCGCTGGTGATGGTTATCGCCAGTCAGTTAATTGCACGTGATAAAACTCAGGGGACGTTAAAATGAAAAAATGGTCACGCCACCTGCTCGCGGCGGGCGCTCTGGCAATCGGCATGAGCGCTGCCCACGCGGACGACAGCAAAACGCTCTACTTCTACAACTGGACCGAATATGTGCCGCCGGGCCTGCTGGAGCAGTTCACCAAAGAGACCGGCATCAAGGTTATTTACTCGACCTACGAGTCGAACGAAACCATGTACGCCAAACTCAAGACCTATAAAGACGGAGCGTACGATCTGGTCGTCCCGTCGACCTACTTCGTCGACAAGATGCGCAAAGAAGGTATGCTGCAGAAGATCGATAAGAGCAAGCTGACTAACTTCAGCAACCTCGATCCGCAGATGCTGAACAAACCGTTCGACCCGAATAACGACTACTCCATCCCCTACATCTGGGGGGCGACGGCTATCGGCGTCAACAGCGACGCTATCGATCCGAAAACCGTCACCAGCTGGGCCGACCTGTGGAAACCGGAATACAAAAGTAGCCTGCTGCTAACCGACGACGCACGTGAAGTGTTCCAGATGGCGCTGCGTAAGCTGGGTTATTCCGGCAACACGACCGACCCGAAAGAGATTGAAGCCGCCTATAACGAGCTGAAAAAACTGATGCCCAACGTCGCGGCGTTTAATTCCGATAACCCGGCGAACCCGTATATGGAAGGCGAAGTGAACCTCGGGATGGTATGGAACGGCTCGGCTTATGTCGCACGCCAGGCCGGTACCCCGCTGGAAGTGATCTGGCCGAAAGAAGGCGGCATCTTCTGGATGGACAGCCTGTCGATTCCGGCAAATGCTAAGAACGTCGACGGCGCGCTGAAGCTGATTAACTTCCTGCTGCGCCCGGATGTCGCCAAACAGGTCGCGGAAACCATCGGCTATCCCACGCCAAACCTGGCGGCGCGCAAAATGCTCAGCCCGGCAGTGGCCAACGATAAATCGCTCTATCCGGACGCCGCCACCATCGAAAAAGGCGAATGGCAGAATGACGTCGGCAGCGCCAGCGCCCTTTATGAAGAGTATTACCAGAAGCTGAAAGCGGGCCGCTAATCCCGCAGGGCGGAACCGCGGTTCCGCCCTTTTTTCCCCTCAGTTTAGCCTCTCAGCGCGCGCCAGAGGATCGCCGGCAGCTTGCGCCAGCGCGGCCGATGGTAAAAATCCACCAGCCGTTTCGCCACCGCTTCCTGCCCCCGGTGGGTAATAAACCAGGGCGGCAAAGGCATCAGCGTCAGTTCGCCATGCCACAGACTGCGCGGAAACGGCCGAAACGGCGCCTCAATCACCGTGCGCTCGGTTTTCTCCAGCATAAAGCTGTTATGCACCTTGCCCCGCCCGCTCTGAATATCGTCGAGCGTATGGCCAGGGAACGCCCCCCACGGGCAAGGGGCTAACAGGAAGGCCACCCCGCTCCAACAGTTGATCGCCACCGTGCCGTAGCGCAGCTCGGCGATCAGCGCGTTAAAACGCTTACGCCCTATCGCTTTACGGGTGCGCGGGTGGATCACAATATTGGCTCCCAGCGTGCCCTGCAGCCGCTGATTGGCATAGCCGATCGCCTGACGCAGAAAGCTTTCCGCGCTGTCGGCCTCAAGGCGGGTGATCGACAGCCCCGGACCAAAGACCTCCTGCTGGCAGAAGTCGGGGTCATCCTCGGTGTTAGCCACAATCAACGGCAGCGCGTCGCCGCGCGCTATCTCCAGCGGCTGGCGGGCGCGCAGGCGAAAGTTAGTCAGCCGGTTTTCCGCACCGGGGTAATAGTCCGGGCGGGTATTGGCGGCGATCAGCCGGTACAGCTGATTAAGCAGGGCCGACGCCGGCTCCCAGCCCTGCTGCAGGATCAGCACCTGGCTGGCCACGCAGTTAAACCCGCCGTTGTTCATTTTCTGCGTCGCCAGCTGCTGCGCCTGAAAAGCGATATCCGCCTCGCTCCATGGCCCGGGGACGATAATGGTGGGACTAACGCCGCCCAGCTCTGAGGTCACCCGGCGCGGGTTCAGCGGCGTCCCGGCGGCCCGACGCTGGCGAGCGGCCTCCCCATCGCCCCAGACGATGGCGTCATGGCTCTCCCGCGATCCGGTGATATGGATCTCATCGACAGCGGGATGGGTGGTCAGCCACGCCCCCGCCCGGGCGTCGCCGGTGACGATGCGGAGCGCATCCATGGCGATCAGCGGCGCCAGAGCCTGAGCCAGCAGATCGTGCAGATAATCATTCACCGGGTTGAGCTTCAGCAGGCAGACCTGATTTTCAATAAACAGCTTGTGTAACACGTCCAGCGGCGCGATAGAGGCCACATTTCCGGCGCCGAGCACCAGCGCCAGCTTGCCCTGCCGCGCGGCCGGCGGGATGTCGTATGCGGCTGCCGCGCAGCGATCGAGATTGCCCCGGGTGACTCCCGGCTGCATCCAAATTTCAGCGCGAATACCGGAGAGCAGCAGCCGATCCCAGAGCGTGCCGGGCACCACCCGCAGCGCCAGCCGGCCGTCCGCCAGCGTCCTCAGCGGGATCCGCCGCAGAAAGGTTTTCTCCTCCAGTTGCTCCAGGGTGGCGATAAGCCCGTTGCAGCCGACCATTAGCGCGCAGGGGCCCGCCAGCCATTCTTCGCCCGTCAGCGGATCCCCCGCCGGCAGCCCTTTAGCCCTCGCCGCCGCCTCCACCCACGCCGGCGCTATGCTGGCCAGGGCATCCTTGATCTGGCGCAGGAGCGCCAGACGACGGTTCACTGAGGTTTCCGCCCAGCGCTGGCGCGCCGCCGACAAGGCGTGCAGCGCTGCGTCATACTGAGAGCAGGTCGTCAGACCGGGTCGCGCGTGGCTCATTGTCCCTCACTCATTAAAATTTCCCCGTAGGCCTGGCGCAGCTGGTTTTTAAGCACCTTGCCCGTGGCGCTGACCGGCAGCGCATCGACAAATATCACCCGGTCCGGGATCTGCCACTTGGGCACCCGTTTCTCAAACCAGGCCAGCAGATCGCTCTCCTCCACTTCCTCCCCTTCCGCGCGGACGCACAGCAGCACCGGCCGTTCGTCCCAGCGCGGGTGGCGGGCGGCGATGGCCGCCGCGCTGCGTACCGCCGGATGCGCGATGGCAATATTCTCCAGCTCAACGGTGGAGATCCACTCGCCACCGGACTTGATAATATCCTTTGCCCGATCGCTGATCACCAGATAACCATTGGCGTCGAGCGTACCAATATCGCCGGTATCAAACCAGCCTGCCGCGGTCAGGGCGCTTTCGTCCTGACCATAGTATTGCTCTACCACCCAGTGCCCCCTCACCTGCAGATACCCCTGACTTTGACCATCCCGGGGCAACGGTTCGCCATCCACGTCGACCACCTGCAGCTCGATGCCAAAAATAGGCCGCCCCTGACCGGTACGCTGCTTTTGCTGCTCCTGTGCCGGGAGGGCATCATGTTTGCTCAACAGCGTGTTGATGGTGCCGATAGGCGATGTTTCGGTCATTCCCCAGGCGTGGGTCAGCGCAATGCCGTAATCGCGCTGAAAGGCCTCGGCCATCGACGGCGGCAGCGCGGAACCACCAACCAGCGCACGTTTGAATTCAGGCATTCTCACGTCTGTCCGACGCATCGCCGCCAGCAAGCCGGCCCAGATCACCGGTACGCCAAACCCCACGGTTACTTTCTCGGCAGCCAGCAGCTGCAGCAGGCTGTCGCCATCGAGGTGCGGCCCCGGCAGCACCAGCCGCGCCCCGACCATGGCGGCGATAAACGGCGTCCCCCACGCGTTGACATGGAACATCGGCACCACCGGCAACAGACTGTCCCTGGCCGATATCCCGGCGGCGTCCGGCTGATTGCCGCTCAAAGCGTGCAGGACCAGCGAACGATGGGTATTCAACACCCCTTTCGGCCGGCCAGTGGTTCCCGAGGTATAGCAGAGCGAGGCCGGCGTCAGTTCATTCAACTGCGGCCAGCGATAGTTTGCCATTCCCTGCTGCAACAGATCGTCATAAAACAGCAATGAGGGCAGCTGGCTGAGCGCCGCTTCGCTGCGCGGCTCCATCAGCACGAGGTGTTTCACCGTCGGCAGCTGCGCCTGCAGCTGCGCTACCAGCGGCAAAAAGGTCTGATCAAAGAACAGCACTTCGTCGGCAGCGTCGTTGAGGATATACAGTAGATGGTCAACCGACAGCCGCGGATTGACGGTATGCGTTACCCAGCCGCCGGAGGCGACGGCAAAATAGATCTCCAGGTGGCGACGGTTGTTCCATGCGAGGGTGGCGCAGCGGGCGCCCGGTGGCAGCCCCAATGATGCCAGCGCCGACGCCAGCCGCTGAGCGCGGCTGGCCACCTCCCCCCAGCTGCTGCGCTCCTTCTCACCGCCAGCGCTCACCGAGACGATCTCGGTCTCGCTGTGGTATTGCGCCGCATGGCTGAGCAGCGCGGTGGTGGTGAGATCCTGATAAATCATCGGTGACGGCATGGCGGGGTCTCCTTTGCAGACTTCCGGCGGAATTGAGGGGTGCGGCGCGATCGCGCGGGCGCCTATTGAATCTGGTCTACATTTGCCGGTCTGCACAAAAAAACGTACAGAAATCAGCGGTCACGCACAAAATAGAGTGGTAAATGGTTCAGGAAGGAGAAGACGAACGCATGACCGGAAGATCATTACTCAGGGAGCGTATCGCCCGACACCGGGCCGGGCGATAGCGGTGGGGATTTACAGCAGCGCTTTCGCTTTAGCGACCACGTTGTCGACGGTGAAGCCGAACTCTTCGAACAGCTGCTCAGCCGGCGCAGACTCACCGAAGGTGGTCATGCCAACGATCGCCCCGTTCAGGCCAACGTATTTGAACCAGTAGTCAGCAATACCGGCTTCCACGGCAACGCGCGCGGTCACGGCTTTCGGCAGTACGGATTCACGATAAGCCGCATCCTGCTTGTCGAACGCGTCGGTGGACGGCATGGAGACCACGCGCGCCTTCACGCCTTCGGCAGTCAGTTTGTCCCACGCGGCCACCGCCAGCTCCACTTCTGAACCGGTGGCGATGAAGATCAGCTCCGGCTGGCCGGCGCAATCTTTCAGCACGTAACCGCCGCGGGCCACGTTCGCCAGTTGCTCTGCGGTACGCTCCTGCTGCGCCAGGTTCTGACGGGACAGGATCAGCGCGGTCGGGCCGTCCTGACGCTCAACGCCATATTTCCACGCAATTGCGGATTCAACCTGGTCACACGGACGCCAGGTGGACATGTTCGGGGTCACGCGCAGGGAAGCGACCTGCTCTACCGGCTGGTGAGTCGGGCCATCTTCGCCCAGACCGATGGAGTCATGGGTGTAGACCATCACCTGACGCTGCTTCATCAGCGCCGCCATACGTACCGCGTTACGCGCATACTCGACGAACATCAGGAAGGTGGAGGTGTACGGCAGGAAACCGCCGTGCAGCGCGATACCGTTGGCAATCGCGGTCATACCGAACTCACGCACGCCGTAGTGGATGTAGTTCCCGGCAGCGTCTTCGTTGATCGGCTTAGAGCCAGACCACAGAGTCAGGTTGGACGGCGCCAGGTCAGCGGAGCCGCCGAGGAATTCCGGCAGCAGCGGGCCAAACGCTTCGATGGCGTTCTGCGAGGCTTTACGGCTGGCGATTTTCGCCGGGTTGGCCTGCAGCTTCGCGATGAACTCGTTGGCTTTGGCGTCGAAGTCAGACGGCATCTCGCCTTTCATGCGGCGGGTGAATTCGGCGGCTTCCTGCGGGAAAGCTTTGGCGTAGGCAGCGAACTTCTCGTTCCATGCCGCTTCTTTCGCCTGGCCGGCTTCTTTGGCATCCCACTGCGCATAGATGTCAGACGGGATTTCAAACGGCGCGTATTTCCAGCCCAGCGCTTCGCGGGTCAGGGCGATTTCGGCGTCGCCCAGCGGTGCGCCGTGGGAGTCGTGGGTGCCTGCTTTGTTCGGCGAACCGAAGCCGATGATGGTTTTGCACATCAACAGGGACGGTTTGTCGGTGACCGCGCGCGCTTCTTCTACCGCGCGTTTGATGGCGTCAGCGTCGTGCCCGTCAACGCCGCGCACCACGTGCCAGCCGTAGGCTTCAAAGCGTTTCGCGGTATCGTCGGTGAACCAGCCTTCAACGTGGCCGTCGATGGAGATACCGTTGTCATCATAGAACGCCACCAGTTTGCCCAGTTTCAGGGTACCGGCCAGGGAGCACACTTCGTGAGAAATGCCTTCCATCATGCAGCCATCGCCCATGAAAGCGTAGGTGTAGTGGTCGACGATGTCGTGCCCCGGACGGTTGAACTGCGCCGCCAGAGTTTTCTCGGCGATAGCCATCCCGACCGCGTTAGCGATACCCTGGCCCAGCGGACCGGTAGTGGTTTCCACGCCCGCGGTGTAGCCGACTTCCGGGTGGCCCGGGGTTTTGGCGTGCAGCTGGCGGAAGTTTTTCAGCTCGGATATCGGCAGATCGTAGCCAGTGAGGTGCAGCAGGCTGTAAATCAGCATCGAACCATGGCCATTGGACAGGACAAAACGGTCACGGTCAGCCCACGCCGGATTGTTCGGGTTATGGTTCAGGAAATCACGCCACAGCACTTCGGCAATGTCAGCCATACCCATCGGGGCACCCGGGTGGCCGGATTTGGCTTTCTGTACAGCGTCCATGCTCAGGGCGCGCAGCGCATTGGCGCACTGGCGGCGAGTGGTATTTGTCGTCTTCATCGGTCTATTTCCCCTGCGGCCTACAGCATCTGCTGAATCTGTTGTTCCAGTTTCACCTGATCGACAGCAAACAGGCGGATCCCTTCCGCTAGTTTTTCCACTGCCATGGGATCCTGATGATGCTGCCAGAGGAATTCCGCCTGCGTCATCGGGCTGGGACGGGTTTCCGTCACGCAGCCGGGGGTCAACTGGCGGGTCAGCGCCCCTTCGCTGGCCGCCAGCTCGTCCAGCAGTGCCGGAGAGATAGTCAGGCGATCGCAGCCCGCCAGCGCCTGGATCTGCTCGATACGACGGAAGCTGGCGCCCATTACCACCGTGTCATAGCCATGGGATTTGTAATACTGATAAATCTGGCGCACAGAGACCACGCCTGGGTCGCTGTCCACCTGATAGGCTAACTGCGGCTGGTGCTTCTGATACCAGTCGTAGATGCGACCCACAAAGGGCGAAATGAGAAAGACGCCCGCTTCAGCGCACGCCCGGGCCTGAGCGAAAGAGAACAGCAGCGTCAGGTTGCAGTTTATACCGCTCTGCTCCAGCTCTTCGGCAGCGCGAATGCCCTCCCAGGTGGCGGCGAGCTTAATTAAAATCCGCTCGGGACCAATGCCATTTTTTTCATATAACTGAATGAGCTTGCGCGCCTTCGCGACGCACATCCCGCGATCCCAGGCAAAGCGGGCATCCACTTCGGTGGATATACGCCCGGGCACATGGCGCAGCACCTCGCTGCCGATATCCACTGCCACCTGATCGCAGGCGTTAATCAATTGCGTTTCTGCGCTGCCTCCCTGGCGGCGTGCCTTGCCAATCGCATCGGCAATCAGCGGCTGATACTGCGGTAGCTGCGCGGCCTTCAGCACCAGCGAGGGGTTGGTGGTCGCATCCTGTGGTGCAAACTTTTTAATCGATTCAATATCGCCGGTATCAGCAACAACCGTGGTGTATTTTTTCAGTTCGTCTAACTGGCTCATCATCTGTTCCTTATCTTACGACTGCGGAGATTAATCTCTGGCATGCTGGTGTTCGTAATAATCAATACGTTCCACTTTGGGCGCGGAGCCGCCGCCTTCATATTCGGACTCAAGCCACGCCTGAATAATTTTTTTGCCCAGCTCAGTGCCAATCACCCGCGCGCCGAGGGTAATAATCTGCGCGTTGTTACTTTTACGCGCTCGCTCGGCGGAGAAGGTATCGTGACACTGTGCGGCGCGGACCCCGGGGACTTTATTGGCCACAATACTCATCCCAATGCCGGTACCGCAGATCAGAATGCCGCGCTCGTGTTCGCCCTGTTTAATCGACATCGCCACCGCATGGGCAACATCCGGATAAACGGTACTCCCCTGGCGTTGATCGCTGCTGTAATCCGCGACGTTAATTCCCAACCCATTCAAATAAGCGACGATGGCATCGCGAAAAGCATAGGCGGCATCATCCGCACCAATAGCGATTGTTTTCATGGTTATTTCCTTAATTTAACAGTACGTCTTAATGACAATTCGGGTAAAACGAAATTTGGTCGCCAGGCTGAATAATTTGTGGTGGTTCGCCGTAAAGGTGTACCGTCCCGGGTAATTCAGCGATATCTGCGCCATCAAAATTTAGCGTGATATGGCCAAGCTGTCGTAAATTTGCCGTTGCCACACGGCCTACCGCGGTCACCCGATAATTTTTATCATTTAATTTCATTTGCTGACCGGGCGATAACTCGGCGGTCAGTTCGCTGGCCTGGTGTACAGCGCAATAATTCGCAATATCGTCGGGAACGGCATCGGAGAATAAAATAAGTCGCAGCTCCCGCAGAGAGCACTCAACATATTCCCCGACGGCGGTAATCCGTAATGAATACAACGGCACGCTCATACTATTTGTGTCCTTTGGCAGCAGGGGAAGATAATGTCACGCTCTCTTCACTTTTCACCTCTTTCAGCGGTTCAGCGGCTGGCGCACGCTTTTTCAGCCGTTTATCAAACCAGGCGACCAGTATCGGCGCGGTGATCATGGTGATAATGCTCGCCGTCGCCAGCTGCGCGGTGGCGGCATCCACGTACATCGCCAGCGAAGGATCAGCCTGGGCAACCATCGCCGGCGTCAGCGCCGAGCTGGCGGCGGTGGTTCCTAGCGCGGCGCCCAGCGCGCTTTTCTTCTTCAAAAACAGGTTGTAGATAAAGTAGAACACAATCCCGGTTAGCGCGGAGATAATACCCAACAGGATCCCGGACAGCCCGGCGGTGAACACCGTATTGATACTGGAGTTGGCGCCGATGGCGAACGACATAATAATGATCACCAGCGGCTGCGCCGCAGCGCATAACTGTTTAAAACGTTCGTCCAGATTGCCCCACAGCATGCCAATCAGCAGTGGGATCAGCATCGACAGCAGCGCGGCGAAGGGAATATTGGCCAGGCCGCTAACGCCCAGCACCATCATGGTAACAAACGGACCATCCTTGATGCAGAATACGGAGATCGCCCCGGCATCACTGGCATCGCCATAGTTGCTGCACAATGCGATATAGAGGGAACTGTTCGAGCTGGTCAGGCAGGCAATCAGCGCCAGGGTCGATATCCCGAGAAAACCGCTCGGGCCAAACAACGTTCCCGCGGCCCATACCGCCAGAGCCCCGGCCAGACATTTGAGAAACAGCAGCACGGCGCCTTTATAGAGCGGTAACCCGGCCTGACGGATATTGATCGAGGTTCCGCAAATGAGCAAAAATATGCCCATCATGGCACTGGAACCAACTTTAAATAAGGCGGTGGTCGGGCCGCCAATGCTGAGCACCTGGGGCGCGAAAGTATTAATTAATATGGCCACCAGCAGTGGAATAATAATTAACCCACCGGGCACCTTATTCATTTTCTCAAGTATATTAATATTCATAGGGTAACTCTTAAATTAAGATTTAACAGAGATAACGACGCAATACTACCCTGACGACCATTACGTCGTTTATTAGTTATTAGATGACTGGGTTATTGCTGTGCTTCTTGATAAATTCGGTCAACAATGGTGCTAATAATATCTTCCGGTCCGGTTAACCCTCCTTTTCCGACACAAATTAAGCCGGCATAATCGCCACCAATAATCCGCACCATATCGGTTTGCGGGATGACATAGTCAATCATTTCTATTCCGGTGGCACCCAGCTCTTTTAGTACATTGACCATAGTATCGCCACCGGTCATATACAATCCTTTAATTTCACCCGACGCACAGTTAAGCACCTCGCGCACAATACTGCCCAGCCCCTGGTTAATATTTTGCGCAGCCTGGCCGTGGGCCAGAGCAAATCTCTGCTCCTCTTCCTGAAGGTTTAGCAACCGCCCGGTCAAGGCGGACTCAAAAACAAAGAGCGCGTTGTGCTGCGCCGGAACGCACTGCCGGGCATGCTGCACCACGCGATTGACTTCAATCTCAGCGGCGTTTTTCCGGTCAACCAACAGCTCGGCATCCACCGGGATATGGCAGACCCGGGCATCATTGGCGATCAAATACTGGAGCTGTTTTTTGGTCACTGGCGTTGCGCTGCCGGCGACGATCAGAATCGAGCCGCGCTGGCTGTCCGCTGTCAGGCTCGCAGGCGCGCTGCTCCGCGCTTCGCGCATCAGGCCGCGACGAACCGCCAGCCGTTCGGTAAAGGGCCCTGGATCGACGGCCAGCACGTTCCAGTTCAGGGCCACTACCGCCCCGGCGATGGCATCGACATCGTCGACGGTTATCGCATCGACCACTATCACCCGCACGCCGCGCTGTTGTTGTTCCTGTAAATCCTGCTGGATTTGCCCTTCGCCTTTCATCACCGACGTCAGCGCAATATGCCCGACCTGATGATGGGTCTGCGCTGCCAACAGTCCCGGCACCCACGACTCGGTGACCGGAGTACGTACATCGCGAGCCACATCGGTCCGCGACAGGGCTACCGAATCAATCACCGAGTAACCGCCGACGAGAATACGCCGTGACTGCGGCATCGCCGGCACCACAACAGCCACCGTCTCCTGCGGCAGTTGTTCCAGCATGGCGTCGATTTCAAATCCGATGCCGCCGCGCAGCGTGGTATCAATCCGCTTGGTGAAATAGTGCGCGCCGCGAGCCTGCAGCTGTTTCACCGCAGCGCTCACTTTGTGCTGGGCCTCCGCTTTCGGCAATGGGCGGCTGTCGCTGCTGACCACCATCGCCGGATACTCTACCTCATTGCGGGCGAAGGATTCGGTATCGAAAAACGCGGCGGTTTTTAAACCGCTGCGCGCCAGCAGCACCCCGACGGTGGTTGCCCCGGTCAGATCGTCCGCCACGATCCCAAGCTTTCCGCCTTCCCCTTGCGGCCAGACCATCTCAATGCAGGCTGGCGTCACCCCGGAGACGTAGATCCCTTCGTGTATAAATTCCGCCAGCGGGCCGCTTTTACCGGTGGGATGCAGGTTAATGGTGGGAATTCCCCGCTTCGGATAGAGTCCGCAGCGCAACGTGCCGCCGCAGTCGATGACCATTAAACCAATCTCTTCCGCCGGCGGTTCGCCATTTTTGAATACATCAATTGAGGGCCAGCCGGTCAGTTCGCTCAGGCGGTCGACGACCGGGGGGCGGATACCCCCGGTGATGTACGCGATCTTTTTCCCCTGACCCAGCGTGATAGTCAGCGGCCCACCCCAGCCCTTACAGCCCTTGCTAATCAACAGATGTTTTTCCATTTCTCTGTCCTCGTGATTCGCATGAACCTCAGCGATTATTGATGCTTCATTTTCCAGTAACGGGCCGCCACCAGCGTCGACTCCAGCATACTGACGGTACCCGCCTTACCGGTACCGGCGATGTCAAACGCCGTCCCATGGTCAACGGAGCTGCGCATAAACGGCAGGCCGAAGGTAATGGTGATCGAACGTTCAAAGTCGAGGGTTTTGCAGGCGATATGCCCCTGATCGTGATACAGCGAGAGAATGGCGTCGTAGCGCCCCTGTTTGCCGAGATGGAAGACGGAATCGGCCGGAACTGGCCCGATAGCGTTGATCCCCATCTCCTGGGCCGCTTTCACCGCCGGGATCAGATTGTCTGCCTCTTCGTGACCAAACAGACCGTTGTCGGAACCATGCGGGTTCAGGGCAGCCACGGCAATGCGCGGATTTTTGATGTTCAGGGCGGTAAATTCATGGTGGATCTGCTGAACGCAGGCCAGCACTCGCGCTTTGTTGGCATAGTCACAGGCTGCTTTTAGCGCCATATGACGGCTCACGAAGAAGACGCGCAGGTTGTGGACGTGGAACATGGTCAGACCGTAATCAGATTGGGTTTCCACCTGATAGATTTCGGTATGGCCCGGGAGCTTACATCCTGCCAGCTTGATGGCTTCCTTATGAATTGGTGCAGTCGAGACCACATCGATCAGCCCCGCTTTGCCCAGCTCGATCGACTTCATCACATAGTCCAGTGACATTTGCCCCGCCAGCTTCTGCACCTTGCCCCATTCGATGCTGTCGCAATCGTAGTCGCCGGTTTCCAGAACATCCAACGTCCCCCAGCTGAAACGGGCCTCCTGCGGATGGGCAATTTTATGGATAGCAAAATCGCAACCCATGATTTTCATCGCCCGGCTGATAATCGGTACCGAGCCGATCAGGAACGGTTTGCACTCGTCATACACACTTTTGTCCATCATGGTGGCCACGGTGATCTCGGGGCCGATCCCTGCCGGATCGCCAATGGTAATCGCCACAACGGGTTTTTTCTCTGCTGACATCATGCGCCTCTCATTGTCTCAGTTGATTGTTCATATGTTCATTACAGAATCATATGCTCAAAACATTACCTGAGGAATGAGCCGCCATAAGTGATGAAGATCACATAAAAAAATTCATAGATTTTTTTCATCGAAAAATGTGATCTAACATATGTTCACGCACTGATAAAAAGTTCAACCTCAATACAGGGTATGGCACCCACATTTGGCAAGCGTCTGATTTTATTAATAGGAGAAGCAACGATGACCCCGATATGGTTAGGAACCAGCTGGAAAATGAACAAGCCGCTGTCGCAGGCCATGGCGTGGTGCGAAACGCTGGCAGCGCGAATGCCTGAGGGCTGTCACCCTGCTATTCAGCCCTTCGTCATTCCCCCCTTCACCGCTATCCAACCCGTCAGCCATTTTCTGCAAACGCATCAGTTACCGCTTCTGACCGGCGCGCAGAATATGCATGAAGCGGATCAGGGCGCCTGGACCGGGGAAATCTCGGCGGCCATGTTGGCAGAAACCGGCGCCACGCTTGTTGAGCTGGGACATTCAGAACGACGCGCCGCCTTTAATGAAAGCGATGCCGCGATTAATCGAAAAGTACACAGCGCCTTAGGTCATGGCCTGCGCCCGCTGATCTGTATTGGCGATAGCGCCGAGGAGAAACGCTGGCAGGTGTCGCGGGAGAGCGTGGTGCGGCAGATGAAAATCGCCCTGTATGGCCTGAGCCACCAGCAAGCGCTGCAGACCCTGATTGCTTATGAACCGGTGTGGGCCATTGGCGAACACGGCACCCCCGCCTCGCCGCAGGAGGCGGGCGTTATTCATCAGGCGTTGCGCCAGGCGCTCTGCGAGCTGTTTGGTCACGAGACGGGAACCCGTATCCCCCTGCTGTATGGCGGCAGCGTTACGCTGCAAAATGCGGTGGAACTGCTGCGCCAGCAGGAGATCAATGGGTTGTTTATCGGCCGCGCGGCCTGGGACGCGCAAGGTTATTGCGACATTGTTCAACGCGTTACACAGGAATTTATTTTACAGGCGCAGTAATATAAAAGGGACATCAGAGATGGAAATGCCAGGCCATGATTGAACAAGACTCAGATTACGCCCTGCTCACTGAAATTGCGGTGGCTTATTACGACCAGGAACAAACGCAGGAAGAGATTGCCAGGCGATTTGGCATTTCACGTATCAAAGTCGGGCGCCTGCTGAAAAAAGCGCGTCAGGAAGGGATTGTTGAGATCAGCGTCAAATACCATCCGGTCTTCAGCTCCCAGATTGAGCAGCAGTTTATTTCGCACTTTGGCATTAAGCGCGCGCTGATTGCCCTGGATCACCATGATGAGGATGAACAGCGCCAGCAAGTGGCGGCCCTGGTCAGTAACTACCTGGCTGGCGTGTTAAAAAACGATATGACCGTCACCGTGGGTCAGGGACGCAATGTGGCCGCGGTGGCGAATCACGTTGGCGTGTTTCCTGAGCGCCACTGCCGCTTTATTTGCGGCATCGGCGGAACCAAGCGTGACAATCAGCTGATTGACGCCGACCACATCAGCCGGAATCTGGCGCGCAAATTTAACGGCTTCAGCGAAACACTTTACGCCCCGGCCTATGTGGAAACCCCGGAGCTGCGCGCGGCCTTTATGCAAAACCGCCTGATTAAGGCCACGCTCGAACAGGCCAGCAAGGCTGACGTGGCGATCATTGGCCTCGGCGATATGAATGAAAACAGCTTTATGGTCCAGCTCGGCTGGTTTACGCCGCAGGAAATTGCCACCGCGCGTCAGGAACAGGGGGTGGTGGGCGATCTGGCGGGGTATAGCTTTTTCAATATTCAGGGCAAGCCCGTCGATACGGTAATGAATGACCGGGTCATTGGCTTAAGTCTCGAACAGCTGCGGGCCATCCCCTGCGTGATCGCTATCGCCTCCGAAAGCACGAAAGCGACGGCGATCCTGGGGGCATTACGCACCGGAGTTATCGATGTGCTGGCTACCAGCGCCTCGAACGCCCGTTCGGTCATTAATATGCAAAAGGCGCTATAAATAAGCCACGGCGCAGGCGGCGGATCAGCGTCGTCCGCCGTCGCGCTGGTCTTTGCCCTTCCCTTTTGCGGCTCGCCGCTGCAAAACACCCTCCATGATGCCGACAACCCCGTTGAGGGGTTTCCACAGCGCCACCAGCAGCAGCAACGGGCCGTATATTCGCACACCGCCGGTCGCTATCTGGCCGGTTAGCAACAGGGCTAAACCATCCAGCAGCAGGCACAATGCGCTGCCGGTGCCGACGAACAGACACAGCAGGAAGAGGATCGGTCGGCTGTCGGCGTGTAGCGGTAAAGCACGCTGGCTCCAGACGCCAACGAGAATGGCCGCGATCAAGGCGATCGATTCAATGACCAGGGGATTATGCATGGTCTGACTCCTGTCATGACGTATCATCCTTGTCAGCAGCGCTGCCGGAGGCGGCGGGCGTCGCCCTCGTCCCCGGCAGGCTGCTTCAGTTTACAGCGCGTTTTCCTGCAGCAGCTTATCGATAAAGGCGGGCACCACTTCGCTCGCCAGTCCGTAGTGCTTTTCGGCAAACTCGCTGCCCACCTGGCTGGGCTCCAGGTTCAGTTCAACGGTGTGGGCGCCGTGCAGCCGCGCCTCGTGCACAAAGCCGGCCGCCGGATAAACGTGGCCGGAGGTGCCGATGGCGATAAAGATATCCGCTTCGGCCAGCGCGCTGTAGATCTCGTCCATCCCCAGCGGCATTTCGCCAAACCAGACCACGTGGGGACGCAGCGCCGCCGGGAACTGGCAGCAGTGGCACTTGTCCTCTGCGGTGACGTCGCCGGTCCACTCCAGTACCTGGCCACTCCACGAACAGCGCACCTTCAGCAGCTCGCCGTGCATATGGATTACCCGGCGGTTGCCGGCGCGTTCGTGCAGATTATCGATATTCTGGGTGACCAGCAGAAAATGGTCGCCCAGCAGATCCTCCAGACGCGCCAGCGCCAGATGCGCCGCGTTCGGCGCGATCTCCGGACTCTGCAGCTGACGACGACGGGCGTTGTAGAACGCCTGCACCAGCGCCGGGTCGCGGGCGAAGCCTTCCGGCGTCGCCACATCTTCCACCCGATGCTCTTCCCACAGGCCATCGGCCGCGCGGAAAGTTTTGATCCCCGACTCCGCCGATATCCCCGCGCCGGTTAACACCACCACTCTCGGTTTGGCCATCGCTTCAGGCTTCATCCTGTCCTCCCTAAAGAAAATCCGCTGACGCAGACGGTCACGCAACTGACGTTTATTGCGACGAAAACGGCTCAATCGATGTAAACGGCGCGACTGCATAGCTACCTCTGTGATTAATGAGTCAGATGAAGGAAGGCCGCACCGCGCATTCCCCCGGCATCGCCGTGGCGCGCGCGCTCAATGCGCGGTACCCTGGCGACCGGCAGAAGATGGCGCGGTAATCGCTGCGCCAGCCCTTCGCTAATGGCCGTAAAGTTAGATAATCCACCGCCGAGCACCAGCAAATCCGGGTCGACAATGGTCAGTATATTCCCCAGACACACCGCCAGCAGATCGAGATAGCGCTCTACGTGCGCCTGGGCGCGCGGATCGTGCTGCTGCCACTGCGCCACAATCTCCGGCGAGGTGAGCGGTTGCTGATAAAAATGTTCATACAGCCAGGCAAAACCGCGGCCGGAGAGATAATTTTCAATGCAGCCCAGCTGGCCGCAGCCGCAGCGAAGCAGCGGAAAATCACGCCCGACCACCTCCAGGGCATCCACCGGCAGACGAATATGACCAAACTCGCCGGTGATATAGCTATGTCCGGTAATCGATTTACCGTTCAACACCAGGCCGCCGCCCACGCCGGTGCCGAGGATCAGCCCCATCACCAGCGGGTATTGCGTAAACTCATCGTCCCACGCTTCCGACAGCGCGAAGCAGTTGGCGTCATTATCGAGGCGCACATCGCGCCCCAGCCGCGCGCTGAGGTCGGCGCGCAGCGGCCGGCCGCTGGCGGCAGGCACGTTAGCGGCATACAGCGTGCCGTCCGCCGTTTCCGGCATCCCCGGGATACCGATCCCAACCGACCCCTGCTGGTCGAAGCGCTCATCGGCCTCGCGGACCAGCGCCTCTACCGCCTGAAGAAAATCCTCATAACTGCTTTTCGGCGTGGCGACGCGTTTTTCCCACTGCAGTCGCCGCTCCTGATTAAATACGCCCAGCGCTATCTTGCTGCCGCCAATGTCAAATCCATAGTACATTTCAGCAATTCCTCTTGTGTCGTCAGCCAGGCCGACGATGACGATAAATTACTGGCCACTCAGCACCCTCGCCGGGTCGATACGGCTGGCGCGGCGGGCGGGATACCAGCTGGCCAGCAAACTCAGCAACAGTGCTGTCACCAGCACATAAAAGACGTCCAGCCAGTGCAGTTCTGACGGCAGGAAGTCAATAAAATAGATGTCGCCGGAGAGGAATTTATGCCCAATCAGGTATTCGATGCCGTTGATGATTGACGTCAGGTTCAACGCGCAGATCACGCCGATCACCACCCCAAACAGGCTGCCTACCGATCCGGCTAATAAACCATACCACACGAAAATCGCGCGAATTAAGCCGTCTTTTGCGCCAAGCGTGCGCAGCACCGCAATATCGCCGCTTTTGTCTTTGACCGCCATCACCAGCGTCGAGACGATATTGAAGCAGGCCACGCCGATCACCAGCACCATCGCCAGGTACATAATGGCGCGGATCATCTGGATATCGCGATACATATAGCCGTAGGTGCCGATCCAGCTCTTGATATAGACGTAGCTGTTGGTCACCTCGCCGGCGTCGCGCACCAGCTTGTTAGCATGGAAAACGTCGGTGACCTTGATGGCGATGCCGGTCACGCTGCCGCCCATCTCCAGGTACTGCTGCGCATCCTGCATCGGGATCATGGCAAAACTATGATCGAGCTGGCCGCTCAGCTGCAAAATACCTGTCACATGCAGCCTGACGCGTTTCGGCTGCAGCAGCTGATGGTCGGCGTCGGCGTTAGGGATCATGATCGACACCCAGTCTCCCTGCTTCACGTGCAGCGCATCAGCGACGCCTTTACCCAGAATCACCTGCTGTTCACCGGCCTTGAAGCCGGCCCACGCGTTATTCTGCACAAAGGTGGGCAGCGCGCTGAGCCGGGTTTCCTGCTGCGGGTCGACCCCTTTCACCTGGATGGCGCGCATATTGCTGCCGCTTTCCACCAGGCCGGTGAAGTTAATATAGGGCGCCGCGGCGACTATCCCCTTCACTTTCTGCACCTTAGCCAGCGCCTCCTGCCAGTTATTCCACGGCTGGTTCACGGGTTCGATTTCACCGTGCGGCACCACCGCCAACACGCGGTTATTCAGCTCGCGCTCAAAGCCGTTCATCGCGCTGAGGCCGACGATCAGCACTGCCACCCCCAGCGCAATACCGATGGTGGAGATCACCGAGATCAGCGACACCATGCCGCCGCGCCGCCGGCCGCGGCTGAAACGCAATGCAATCAGTAACGATAACGGAGAGGCCATTACTCGGCCCCCATCAGGGTCAGGTCGGCGGTCAGGCGGCCATCGCGCATCTCCAGCTGGCGGCTCATCCGCTTCGCCAACTGCAGGTCGTGGGTCACCACCAGAAACGCGGTGCGCTGCGCGAGGTTCAGTTCGCCCAGCAGCTGGAAGATGCTGTCGGCGTTGCGAGCGTCGAGGTTACCGGTCGGCTCATCCGCCAATACCAGTCGCGGTTTGTTCACCAGCGCGCGGGCAATCGCCACCCGCTGGCGTTCGCCACCGGAGAGTTCCGACGGACGGTGATGGCTGCGGTGTTCAAGCCCGACCGCCTGCAGCATCGCTTTCGCCTGGCGTTCAATGTCCGCCGGCTTCTTTTTGCCAATCAGCAGCGGCATCGCCACGTTTTCCAGTGCGCTAAAGTCCGGCAGCAGATGGTGGAACTGATAGATAAAGCCCAGCTCGCGGTTACGCAGGTCGGCGCGCGCGGCGGTGGAGAGCTTGCTCATCGGCTGGCCGGAGAAAATCACGTCGCCAGAGGTGGGGGTATCGAGGCCGCCCAGCAGATGCAGCAGGGTACTTTTGCCGGAGCCGGAGGTACCGACGATGGCCATCATCTCGCCTTCATCAATGCTGAAGCTGACATTGTGCAGGACATCGGTTTGCACATTGCCTTCCTGATAGCGTTTGCACAGGTTGTCGCATTGCAGCAGGATCTTATTCATAACGTAAAGCCTCAGCGGGTTGAGTGGCGGCAGCGCGCCAGGAAGGGTACAACGTAGACAACAATGCCAGCGCCATCGCCACCAGGGCGATAACGACGACCTGCAGCGGCTCAATCGCCACCGGCAGCGCCGCGCCGTCAAGGAAGGCGCCGATGATCGGCATTAAATTATTCAACTGGCTGGCCAGCAGCGCACCAAGCACCGCTCCCAGCAGCGCGCCGACGATCCCGGCGCTGGCGCCCTGCACCATGAAGACGGCCATAATCTGCCGCGGCGTCAGCCCCTGGGTCTGCAGGATCGCCACTTCGCCCTGCTTCTCCATCACCATCATCCCCAGCGAGGTAATAATGTTGAAGGCCGCGACGGCGACGATCAGGCTGAGCAGCAGGCCCATCATATTTTTCTCCATGCGCACCGCCTGGAACAGTTCACCCTTGCGCTCGCGCCAGTCCTGCCACTGGGTGCCCGGCGGCAGCGTCTGCTGGCTGAGGGTATCCACTTGCAGCGGTTTATCCAGCCACAGGCGCCAGCCGGTGATATTCCCCAGCGGATAGCGCATCAAACGGGAAGCGTCGTCGATGTTGGTCAGCATCTGATAACCATCGACTTCGCTGTTGGCAGCGAAGGTGCCGATGACCGTAAACAGGCGCTGGCTCGGCACGCGGCCCATCGGCGTAAACTGGCTGGCGGAAGGAACCATCAGGCGAATTTTATCGCCGCGATTAACCCCCAGCTGACCCGCCAGCTGCTCGCCGAGAATAACGTTATATTTACCCGCCTGCAGATCGCTCTGTTTGACGTTCACCAGATACGGGGTCAGGGGATCGTTCTGCGCCGGGTCGATGCCCAGCATGACCCCAACCGCCACGCTGCGCGCGCTCTGCAGCACCACGTCGCCGGTGGTGATCGGCGCCACCCGGGTTACGCCCTGGAGTTTCGCCTCGCGCTCCGGCAGCTGTTGGGGATTCACCGAACCCTGTTTGGCGCTAAGTATGGCCTGGGGCATCAGCCCCAGGATGTTGTTTTGCAGCTCGCGTTCAAAGCCGTTCATCACCGACAGGACCGTCACCAGCGCCATGACGCCGAGGGTAATACCGATGGTGGAAAGCCAGGAGACGAAGCGACCGAAGCGGTCGGCTGCTCGCCCACGCATATAGCGCAGGCCGATAAAGAGTGCGGCAGGTTGATACATGTCATCCATCTGGTTGCTGATAGCCGATTCCCGAGTATATAAGCGATTAGGGGCAGCGTAAATGACTGATACCTGACGACTTTATTAGCAAAAATCCTAAAACCCAAGCAAATACAAACGGATAGATAAGTACTTACTTATTTATCTTTACGCTTATCGACAGCGCTGACCTTTCTTCACCCAACACGCGATGGCAATTCGGGTTGGCGAATCCAGACCAATCGCGGATAATCTCACTATTGAATATCAGCGAGTTGCCCTCCATATCGGCAGAGCGAATCCCTAAGAGACCATGAAACCGTCTATGCCTGAACAATATCGATACTCATTGCCGGTGAAAGCCGGTGACCAGCGCCAGCTTGGCGAGTTGACCGGCGCAGCCTGCGCCACCCTGGTGGCGGAGATGGCCGAACGCCACAAGGGCCCGGTGGTGCTGGTGGCGCCTGACATGCAAAACGCGCTGCGTCTGAACGACGAGATCAGGCAGTTCACCGACAGCATGGTGATGGGGCTGGCGGACTGGGAGACGCTCCCTTATGACAGCTTCTCACCGCATCAGGACATCATCTCCTCCCGTCTTGCCACCCTTTACCAGTTACCCACCATGCAGCGCGGCGTGCTGATCGTCCCGGTCAGCACGCTGATGCAGCGCGTCTGTCCGCACAGCTTCCTTCACGGCCACGCGCTGGTGATGAAAAAGGGTCAGCGCCTGTCGCGCGATGCGCTGCGCGATCAGCTTGAGGGGGCCGGCTACCGCCATGTCGATCAGGTGATGGAGCATGGCGAATATGCTACCCGCGGCGCGCTGCTCGATCTGTTCCCGATGGGCAGCGACCAGCCCTACCGCCTCGATTTTTTTGACGATGAAATCGACAGCCTGCGCCTGTTCGACGTCGACAGCCAGCGCACGCTGGAGGAAGTGGCGGCCATTAACCTGCTCCCGGCGCACGAATTCCCCACCGATCAGACCGCCATCGAGCTGTTCCGCAGCCAGTGGCGCGACCGCTTTGAAGTGAAACGCGATGCCGAGCATATCTATCAGCAGGTCAGTAAAGGGACGCTGCCTGCCGGTATCGAATACTGGCAGCCGCTGTTCTTCAGCGAGCCGCTGCCGCCGTTATTCAGCTATTTCCCGTCCAGCACGCTGATCGTCAACACCGGCGATCTCGAGGCCAGCGCGGAGCGTTTCCAGAATGAAGCCCGCGCCCGTTTTGAAAACCGCGGCGTCGATCCGATGCGCCCGCTCCTGCCGCCGGAACTGCTGTGGCTGCGCAGCGATGAGCTGTTTAGCGAACTGAAAAAGTGGCCGCGCGTACAGCTGAAAACCGAGCGCCTGGCGGACAAAGCGGCAAATACCAATCTGGGCTACCAGACGCTGCCGGACATCGCCGTCCAGGCGCAAAACAAAGCGCCGCTGGATAATCTGCGCCGCTTCCTCGAAGCGTTTACCGGCCCGGTTATCTTCTCGGTGGAAAGCGAGGGTCGCCGTGAAGCGCTGAGCGAAATGCTGGCGCGGATTAAAGTTGCGCCAAAACACGTGCTGCGTCTGGAGGAAGCCACCGGCAACGGCCGCTATCTGATGATTGGCGCCGCCGAGCACGGGTTTATCGACAGCCAGCGCGGCCTGGCGCTGATTTGCGAGAGCGACCTGCTCGGCGAGCGCGTCGCGCGCCGTCGTCAGGATTCCCGTCGCACCATTAACCCTGACACACTCATTCGCAACCTTGCCGAACTGCATATCGGCCAGCCGGTCGTTCACCTGGAACACGGCGTGGGACGCTATGCGGGCATGACCACCCTGGAGGCGGGCGGCATCACCGGCGAATACCTGATGCTGACCTACGCCAACGATGCCAAATTATACGTTCCGGTCTCCTCCCTGCATCTTATTAGCCGCTACGCCGGCGGAGCGGAAGAGAACGCGCCCCTGCACAAGCTGGGCGGCGATGCCTGGACCCGGGCGCGGCAAAAAGCGGCCGAGAAGGTACGCGACGTCGCGGCCGAATTGCTGGATATCTACGCCCAGCGCGCAGCGAAAGCCGGGTTTGCCTTTAAACACGACCGCGAACAGTATCAGCTGTTCTGCGACGGTTTCCCGTTTGAAACCACGCCGGATCAGGCGCAGGCGATCAACGCCGTCCTCAGCGATATGTGCCAGCCGCTGGCCATGGACCGCCTGGTGTGTGGCGATGTGGGCTTCGGCAAAACTGAAGTGGCCATGCGCGCCGCCTTCCTCGCTGTGGAGAACCACAAACAGGTGGCGGTACTGGTGCCGACCACCCTGCTGGCTCAGCAGCACTATGACAACTTCCGCGATCGTTTCGCCAACTGGCCGGTACGCATCGAAATGCTCTCCCGTTTCCGCAGCGCTAAGGAGCAGGCGCAGATCCTCGAGCAGGCCGCGGAAGGCAAAATCGATATCTTGATCGGCACCCACAAGCTGCTGCAGAGCGAGGTGAAGCTCCGCGATCTGGGGCTGCTGATCGTCGACGAAGAGCACCGGTTTGGCGTGCGGCATAAAGAGCGTATCAAAGCGATGCGCGCCGATGTCGATATCCTGACCCTCACCGCCACGCCGATCCCGCGAACGCTGAACATGGCGATGAGCGGGATGCGGGATCTGTCGATCATCGCCACGCCGCCGGCGCGCCGCCTGGCGGTAAAGACCTTCGTTCGCGAATACGATGCGCTGGTGGTGCGCGAGGCGATCCTGCGTGAAACGCTGCGCGGCGGCCAGGTTTACTACCTGTTTAATGACGTCGAGAACATCCAGAAAGCCGCCGACAAACTGGCGGAGCTGGTGCCTGAAGCGCGGATCGCCATCGGCCACGGTCAGATGCGGGAGCGTGAGCTGGAGCGGGTGATGAATGACTTCCATCACCAGCGCTTCAATGTGCTGGTGTGCACCACCATCATCGAAACCGGGATCGACATTCCCACCGCCAACACCATCATCATCGAACGCGCCGACCATTTTGGCCTCGCCCAGCTGCACCAGCTGCGCGGCCGCGTTGGCCGCTCCCATCACCAGGCCTATGCCTGGCTGCTGACGCCACATCCAAAGGCGATGACCACCGATGCGCAAAAGCGCCTTGAAGCCATTGCCTCGCTGGAAGATCTCGGCGCCGGCTTTGCGCTAGCTACCCACGATCTGGAGATCCGCGGCGCCGGGGAACTGCTGGGCGAAGATCAGAGCGGTCAGATGGAGACCATCGGCTTCTCCCTGTATATGGAGCTGCTGGAGAATGCGGTGGATGCGCTGAAAGCCGGGCGCGAGCCGTCGCTGGAGGATCTCACCAGCCAGCAGACGGAAGTCGAACTGCGCATGCCTTCCCTGCTGCCTGACGATTTCATCCCCGACGTCAATACCCGCCTGTCGTTCTATAAGCGCATTGCCAGCGCCAAAAACGAACAGGATCTGGAGGAGATCAAAGTCGAGCTGATCGATCGTTTTGGTCGCCTGCCCGACGCCGCCCGCAACCTGCTGGATATCGCCCGTCTGCGTCAGCAGGCGCAGAAGCTGGGGATCCGTAAACTGGAAAGTAACGAAAAAGGCGGCGTGATCGAATTTAACGAGAAAAACAACGTCAATCCGGTGTGGTTAATTGGCCTGCTGCAGAAGCAGCCGCAGCACTTCCGCCTGGACGGGCCGACGCGCCTGAAGTTCATGCAGGATCTCGAGGAGCGTAAGACGCGGATGGACTGGGTTCGCCAGTTCATCCGCCAGCTGGAAGAGAACGCCGTCGCCTGATCGCGGGGGGATACGGCCGTTACGCCGTATCCCCCTTTCCACATATCTGGCAATCTTTACAAACATTTTGCAATCCGCCTGGATTTCCCCACACAGACTCACGCCATAATCTCATCTCCTTTTTCATATAAAAATAACCACTTATATATTTTGGAGTTATGGTAATGAGAATCCGTTTCCCCTTGATGCTGGCGCTGGTCGCGCTGGTTGCTGCGCTGGCGCTGCCCGCGCGCGCTAACACCTGGCCCCTTCCCCCGCCGGGCAGCCGACTGGTGGGGCAGAATCAGTTCCATGTGGTGCAGGATAACGGCGGTTCGCTGGAGGCGATTGCCAAAAAGTACAATGTCGGCTTCCTGGCCCTGCTGCAGGCCAATCCCGGGGTGGACCCCTACGTTCCGCGCGCCGGCAGCGTGCTGACCATCCCCCTGCAGACGCTGCTGCCCGATGCGCCGCGCGAAGGGCTGGTGATTAACCTTGCCGAACTGCGCCTCTACTATTACCCGCCGGGCAAGAATGAAGTGACCGTCTACCCGATCGGCATCGGCCAGCTGGGCGGAACCACCATCACGCCGACAATGGTTACCACCGTGTCCGACAAGCGGGCCAATCCGACCTGGACGCCAACCGCCAACATTCGCGCGCGCTACAAAGCGATGGGGATTGAGCTGCCGGCGGTGGTGCCTGCCGGTCCTGACAACCCGATGGGACATCACGCCATCCGCCTCGCCGCCTATGGCGGAGTCTATCTCCTGCACGGCACCAATGCCGATTTCGGCATTGGTATGCGCGTCAGCTCCGGCTGTATTCGTCTGCGCGACAACGATATCAAGGCGCTGTACAACGCCATCTCGCCGGGCACGAAGGTGAATATTATCAACACGCCGATCAAGGCGTCGGTAGAGCCGGACGGTCGCCGTCTGGTTGAGGTCCATCAGCCGCTGTCTGAGCATATCGATGATGACCCGCAGACCCTGCCTATTACGCTTAACGCGGCCATGAAGGCGTTCAAACAGGCGCCGCAGACCGACGGAACAGTGATGGAGCGCGCGATGAATTACCGCTCGGGCATGCCCATTGACGTCACCCGTCATGCGGACCCCGGCCCGCAGTCGCTGTAACCTCACGCTGCAGAAAACAAAAAACCCGCCTGAAGGCGGGTTTTTTGTTGGCAAGGGTCAAACAGGGGTACAACAGGGTTTTACTCATCGCTGACCGGTGAAGGGGGCCGGGCAGCGACGCATCGGGTTTACTTGTAGATAACCGCGGTACCGTGAAGGGTATTCGGACCGGTTACCGAAGTAATACGGTATGAGGTGGCGCCCATCTCATCCGCTTTCTGCGCCAGCTGGTCTTCCAGCGAACCCAGGTTAGTCCCTGCGGAAGCTGAGATAGTGCCCACTTTATGCTGGCCAGCTGGGGTGGACTGCACCTCAACAGCGGCAAAGCTGGCGAAAGAGAGGGAGCTAAGAACGGCGGCAATAGCCAGAGTATTAACGGTTTTCATGATTATTATACCTATGCAGATGAATTTTATAGTAGGGTCGTAAGCATTAACTTAACGATCGATAGGTAAATATTAATGTGATCTAAGTCACACGTCAACGCATTTTTATAACGACCGTTTAACTATTTATAAAATGCTTAATTTTCATACGCATATGAATTATTTATTTTTGAACCAACAGCGCTGGCCCCGGCGATCGTTTATTTTTATAATGACGATTCACCAAACCAACATAGGTACAACGGCATCATGACAACTGACGTTCAGAGTTGCGCCAAAAAAAGCCGTGGCCGACCGAAGGTGTTCGACAGGGATGCGGCGCTGGACAAAGCCATGACACTCTTCTGGCAGCACGGCTATGAGGCGACCTCGCTCGCCGATCTGGTCGAGGCGACAGGAGCAAAAGCCCCCACCCTGTATGCGGAATTTGTGAATAAAGAAGGACTGTTCCGCGCAGTATTGGACCGTTACATTTCGCGCTTTGCCGCGAAGCACGAAGCCGTGCTGTTTGCTGAGGGAAAATCCGTCGATCGGGCGTTGCGCGACTACTTCACCGCGGTCGCCACCTGTTTTACCAGCAAAGAGACACCGGCCGGCTGCTTTATCATCAATACCTCCGCCGCGCTGGCCGCCTCCTCGACGGATATCGCCAATACCATCAAATCCCGCCATGCGATGCAGGAGCAGGCGCTAACCCAGTTTCTGCAGCAGCGGCAAGCACAGGGCGAACTGCCCGCGGGCCGCGACGTGGGCCAGCTGGCGCAGTTTCTCAACTGTGTCCTGCAGGGGATGTCCATCAGCGCACGGGAAGGCGCCGATTTTGACAAACTGATGCAAATCACTGACACCACCCTCCGTCTCTGGCCGCTGGTCCTCGAGTCCTGATGCGCCCCGCTTCCGGCGGTGTTCAACCGCCGGAACCGCCCGCCGTTTCGCTTTATCCCCACAAAATAGATTGATTTTTATTACCTTTTCTCGCGCAAGATAAACGCAAATGATATTGATTGCGATATTCATTATGTGCAAAATCCTTTTTTGAGTTTTTCCAGATGTTTCGCATTGTAACGAATACCGGCCCGACGCCGGCCCATAACAACGACAAAACAACTTGCTCATAAAAGGAATGGATATGAAAAAGCGCCTCTGGGTGCTCCACCCTCTGCTGCTGGCCAGCGCGCTGCCTGCGCTGGCGGCTCAGTCTGAAGAAGACAGCATCATCGTTAGCGCGAACCGCACCCATCGCACCGTAGCCGAAATGGCCCAAACCACCTGGGTCATTGAGGGCCAGGAAATTGAGCAGCAGGTCCAGGGCGGAAAAGAGTTCAAAGACGTGCTGGCGCAGCTGATCCCGGGCATCGACGTCAGCAGCCAGGGGCGCACCAACTATGGGATGAACATGCGCGGGCGCGCCATCGTCGTGCTGATTGACGGCGTCCGGCTCAACTCTTCCCGCACCGACAGCCGCCAGCTCGACGCCATCGACCCGTTCAACATCGAGCATGTCGAAGTGATCTCCGGGGCAACCTCGCTGTACGGCGGCGGCAGTACCGGCGGACTTATCAACATCGTCACCAAAAAAGGGCAGCAGGATCGCCAGGTCGATCTTGAGGTGGGCAGCAAGAGCGGGTTTGCAAACAGCAACGATCATGATGAGCGTGTCGCGGCGGCGGTCAGCGGCGGGACAGACCACGCGTCCGGGCGTTTATCGGTAGCCTATCAGCGTTTCGGCGGTTGGTACGACGGCAATAACGATGCGCTGATCCTCGATAACACCCAAACGGGGCTCCAGCACTCTGATCGTCTGGACGTCATGGGGACGGGAACGATCGAGATCGACGACAACCGCCAGCTGCAGCTGGTCACCCAGTACTATAAAAGCCAGGGCGATGATGACTATGGCCTGTGGCTCGGGAAAAATATGTCCGCGGTCACCAGCGGCGGCAAAGCGTACACCACCGATGGGCTCAATTCCGATCGTATCCCCGGCACCGAGCGCCATCTGATCAGCCTCCAGTACTCCGATGCCGATTTCTTCGGCCAGAATCTGGTGAGCCAGGTGTACTATCGCGATGAGTCCCTCACCTTCTATCCATTCCCGACGCTCAGCAAAGGTCAGGTCAGCAGCTTCTCCTCGTCGCAGCAGGATACCGATCAGTACGGGGCAAAGCTGACCCTCAACAGCCAGCCGCTGGCGGGATGGGATCTCACCTGGGGTCTCGACGCCGATCATGAGACCTTCAATGCCAACCAGATGTTCTTCGATCTGCAACAATCGCTGGCGTCCGGCGGGCTGCACAACGAATCGATCTACACCACCGGCCGCTATCCGGGATACAGTATCTCCAACGTCGCGCCGTTCCTGCAGTCGAGCTATGATCTGAACGATATCTTTACCCTCAGCGGCGGGGTTCGCTACCAGTGGACCGAAAACCGGGTTGACGACTTTGTCGGCTACGCCCAGCAACAGGATATCGCCAACGGCAAAGCGCGCTCCGCCGACGCCATCAAAGGCGGAAAAACCGATTATGACAACTTCCTGTTTAACGCCGGGATCGTGGCCCATCTGACCGAGCGTCAGCAGACCTGGTTTAACTTCTCGCAGGGCGTTGAGCTGCCGGATCCGGGTAAATACTATGGCATCGGGAAATACGGCGCGGCGGTCAATGGTCATCTGCCGCTGCTCTCCAGCGTCAACGTCGATGACTCGCCGCTGCAGGGGATCAAAGTTAACTCGTATGAGCTGGGCTGGCGCTATACCGGCGATAACCTGCGCACCCAGCTGGCGGCGTATTACTCGACTTCGGATAAGACCATCGTCGTCAACCGTACCGATATGACCATCGATGTTCAGTCCGACAAACGGCGTATTTACGGCGTTGAGGGTGCGGTCGATTACTTTATTCCGGACAGCGACTGGAGCGTCGGCGGCAACTTCAACGTGCTGAAATCACAGGTGCAGACCGATGGCCGCTGGCAGAAGTGGGACGTCACCCTCGCCTCGCCGTCCAAAGCCACCGCCTGGGTGGGCTGGGCGCCGGATCCGTGGAGCCTGCGCGTGCAGAGCCAGCAGGTGTTTGACCTCAGCGACGCCGCCGGCAACAAGCTGGAAGGCTATAACACCGTCGATTTTATCGGCAGTTACGCGCTGCCGGTGGGGAAACTGACCTTCAGTATCGAAAACCTGCTTAACGAAGACTATATCACCATCTGGGGCCAGCGCGCGCCGCTGCTCTACAGCCCAACCTACGGCAGCTCGTCGCTGTATGAATACAAGGGCCGCGGCCGCACCTTCGGTCTGAATTACGCGTTAACCTTCTGATAAAAAAAGCCCCTCAGCCTGAGCGATTGAGGGGCTAATCAATACACAAATCTGTTTTTAGATTTTGTTGTTCAGGACCAGCTGGCCGTTGTTGTCCAGCGGGATCTGGCTGCCAGGATCGTGATCCATCCGGATTTTCCCCTGCTGATCGCCTATCTTATAGGTCACATCGTAACCCAGCATTTTGTCGGATTTGTCATACACCGTTTTGCAGCGCTGCTGCGTGGTGGTGTAGGTGTCGTTGTCCTGCATCGCGCCCTGGATCTGGTTACCGGCATAGCCGCCGCCCAGCGCGCCCACCACCGTCGCCACGCTGCGTCCGTGACCGCCGCCGAACTGGTGGCCAATCACCCCGCCCGCCACCGCGCCCAGCACGGAACCGGCGATGCGGTTTTCATCCTGTACCGGACGACGATGGGTCACGGTGACATTGCGGCATTCCTGGCGCGGGGTTTTCACGGTTTCTTTAATCGGTGTACTGGAGACCACTTGCGCATACTGCGGGCCGCGATCTAACACGTTGAGACCAGCGACAGCTGCAACGCCCAGCGCGGCAGCCACGCCTATCCCTATACCCGCCAACATAGATTTATTCACGGGAGATCCTCCTTTGTTGCTGTTGATACAATTTTGCAACCGGACCCGGGAAGGCGCAAATCAGATAGCGGATGAAAAGTGCGAGAATTCGCTGCAAATCAAAGGGATTCAGAGGATTCCGAGCGGGATCGCCGCCGGTTCAGCAGAAGAGCCCGGAGGCGCCGCCAGGGCGCGCTCCGGGTCGCAACAGCGATTAATGCAGCTTGAGGCGCGGGCGAATGATGCGGTTGATGCGCCCAACCAGCATCATCAGGCCGGTTTTGAAATAGCCGTGCAGGGCGATCTGGTGCATACGGTACAGGGAGATGTACACAAAGCGCGCAATGCGCCCTTCCACCATCATCGAGCCGCGCATCAGGTTGCCCATCAGGCTGCCGACGGTGGAGTAGTTGGATAGCGACACCAGTGAGCCATGGTCTTTATAGGTATACGCCTTCAGCGGTTTACCTTTCATCTGCGCGAGGATGTTATTCAGCGCGCAGGTGGCCATCTGGTGCGCCGCCTGGGCACGCGGTGGTACAAAGCCGCCTTCCGGACGGGCGCAGGAGGCGCAATCGCCAATGGCGAAAATATCCGCGTCGCGGGTGGTCTGCAACGTCGGCTCAACCACCAGCTGATTGATACGGTTGGTTTCCAGGCCGCCGATCTCTTTCATGAAATCTGGCGCTTTGATCCCGGCCGCCCAGACCATCAGATCCGCTTCAATATATTCGCCATCTTTGGTGTGCAGGCCGCCCGCATCGGCGCTGGTGACCATGGTCTGCGTCAGCACCCGTACACCCAGCTTGGTCAGCTCATTATGCGCCGCCCCGGAAATGCGCGGCGGCAGCGCCGGCAGAATGCGTTCGCCCGCTTCGACCAGCGTGACGTTCAGCGCTTCGTTGGTCAGCCCTTTGTAGCCGTAGCTGTGCAGCTGTTTCACGGCATTATGCAACTCAGCGGAGAGTTCCACGCCGGTGGCGCCGCCGCCGACGATGGCAATGTTTACTTTACCGTTAGCGCCGAGGTTCGCGGAGTATTTAAGGAACAGGTTGAGCATTTCCTGATGGAAACGACGCGCCTGGTGCGGGTTGTCGAGGAAAATACAATTCTCTTTAACGCCAGGGGTGTTGAAGTCATTCGAGGTACTGCCCAGCGCCATCACCAGCGTGTCGTACGGCAGTTTACGCTCAGCCACCAGCAGCTCGCCTTTTTCATTGCGCAGCTCGCCGAGGGTGATGGTCTTCCCTTCGCGATTGATATCGACCACCGACCCCAGCTGGAACTGGAAGCCGTGGTTGCGGGCATGGGCCAGATAGCTCAGCGCATCGACACCTTCATCCAGAGAACCGGTGGCCACTTCGTGCAGCAGCGGCTTCCACAGATGGCTGTGGTTACGGTCCACCAGGGTGATTTTCGCTTTCTTATGGCGCCCTAACTTTTTCCCCAGCTGAGTTGCCAGTTCCAGTCCGCCTGCGCCGCCACCCACAATTACGATTTTTTTCAATGGCGTAGTCATGTGTACCCCTAAAATTATTAACCAATTGTTAAATAAAAGTTATTAAAATAGCCTTTATTTAACAACAAGTTACGTCAATGAAACCATTCAGCACTGTCGAGAATACCATGAACGGTGCATTGGTCATACCAAAATTGATGTGCATCAAGTTTTGTCGCGTATTTTTTCAGCGAAACCAATAAGTGTAGACATGAAAAAACCCGCGCGGTGAACCCGGCGCGGGTTTGGAGACAGGGGAAAAGGCTTAACCGAGGGTTTTAAACGCTTTCAGCCGCTGCAGGTGCGGTGAAATGTTTTTAAACTTATGGGTCTGCTCTTCATCCCAGATAATTTCATAATAGTGGTGCAGAAGGTCGGCGGAACGCTGGCTGTCCAACGCTTCGTCCTGTCGGGAAAGCACCACCAGGCAGCGATCGCGGTTCTTTTCGCGGAAGTTGGTCACGCATTTGGTGGCGATGTCAGCATACTCTTCCGGTCGGTCGATTTTGCCTTCCATATTCTCATGCGGAAACAGGTTCGGATTGAACACCGCCTGACGGATATCGCACAGGAAACCAATCCGCTCCGCCCAGTAACCGCCGAGTCCAACGCCGCAGATCAGCGGCCGGTCATCGGCGGTAAGCTGCAGCATTTTATCAACCTCTTTCAGCAGATGCTGCATGTCGTGCTTGGGATGGCGCGTGCTGTAGCTTATCAACCGCACGTCAGGGTCAATAAACTGCAACTGCATCACCTTCTCGTGGTTACCGGGGCTGTTCGAGTCAAAACCGTGTAAATAGATAATCATCGCATCCTCACCAGACAACAACGCCCCGCAGAGCGTTACGCGGACTTCGCCTCTTGCCAGCGCGCATGAAGCTGCTCCAGCTGGGCACTCACCGTTTTCCAACGGGCTGAATCCCTTAACTCCTGACGGGAAAAGGAACCTTTATGATACAATTTCGTAACACGCTCTGCTTTGATCGGCGACAGGTTATCCAGCACACTGACCGCGCCCTTACGATTATTGCAGACGAGTATCATATCGCAACCGGCCTCGAGCGATGCCTGGCCGCGTTCGGCATAGCTGCCCATGATCGCCGCCCCTTCCATCGACAGATCGTCGGAGAAAATCACCCCATCGAAGCCCAGCTCGCCGCGCAGCACCGTTTTCAGCCAATAGGCCGAACCGCTCGCCGGACGCGGGTCGAGCTCCGGG
Organism: Klebsiella sp. PCX; assembly: GCF_021869705.1. Taxonomy (NCBI): domain Bacteria; kingdom Pseudomonadati; phylum Pseudomonadota; class Gammaproteobacteria; order Enterobacterales; family Enterobacteriaceae; genus Klebsiella; species Klebsiella sp. PCX. Next base: position 1,976,914 of record NZ_CP091527.1, on the reverse strand, counting down.
TAAATCACATGCGCCGGCATAATGGCATCCAGACGCTGCTCGGCGATAAGGCTTTTGAATACCGCCATATCGTGGTCGCGGATAACCGATGCCGGACGCGGATCGAAGGGGGTTTCTTTGTGCGAATCGGCAGTCACCGCCCCGTGTCCCGGGAAGTGTTTGCCGGTGGTTTTCATGCCCGCGGCGTGCATGCCGTCAATGACGTGACGCGCCATCGTCAGCGCTTTCTGCGGATCTTCATGATAAGAACGTTCGCCGATTGCGGCGCTGATGTGACCGACGTCCAGCACCGGCGCAAAGCTGATATCGATGTCCATGGCGATCATTTCGCTGGCCATCAGCCAGCCAGCCTCGGCGGCCAGTTTGCCCCCCTCTTCCATCCCCAGCAGCGCAGCGAAAGACTGGGCCGCCGGTAAACGGGTAAAGCCTTCGCGGAAACGCTGAACGCGTCCCCCTTCCTGATCGACCGCCACCACCAGATGGTTACGGGAGGCTTCGCGGATCTGGCGCACCAGCTCCCGCAGCTGCGCCGGATCGTGATAATTTCGGGTGAAGAGGATCAACCCTCCCACCAATGGATGCGCCAGAATCTCTCGCTCTTCCGCATCCAGTTCATACCCTTCAACATCCAACATCACTGGGCCCACACTGACCTCTCTTATCCTTTGCGTTCGTTGTCTAACTGACACCATGTTTCATCTGCCAGCATGATAAATTGCCGATCCCCGCTCTGCCGCCAGCGCATTTCATACCAGCCCGCCATGAGCAGCAGTACCCACGGACGCCAGCGCGCCACCTGCCGCCATAGCTGCTGCGCGTCGATAGCCGCCCGTCGGGCATATGCCGCCACCAGCTGGCGGCGCTCGTCCGGGGCGATCCACACGGCGGCCAGCTCCAGCGCGATATCGCCATCGCCGGCATATTCCCAGTCAATCAGCTTCAGACCGGCGTCGCTGTGGATAATATTGCCGGCATGGACATCCATATGCAGCGGCGCCAGCCGCAGAGGACGAGGCTCTCCCCGGCGGCACAGCCGCTGATGCCAACGTAGCCAGCGCGGCGTGCGCCGGGCCGGATCGCTCCTCTGCCAGTACTGCGCCAGCAGCGGCCCGAGACTAACACGCCAGCCGAACCGCGGTTGCTGATGCAAATCATACAATAAGCCAGACAGTTGCGGGCAGTCAGGTAACTCGCTTTTCACCTCACCCGCGCAATACTCCACCACCATCCAGCAGGGCGAGTAAAACAGAGGATTGGGCGCCAGCCTGGCAGGCAGCCGGCGCAGCGCACGATACTGACGGCGAAAATAACAGGCAGCGGCAGACGGGTCATGCGGCTGACGCAGCACTCGTCGCTGGTCGCCATCGCTGATAATCACACTGCCGCCGCTGAGGCCGGTCTGGCTCAGCGAGGCGACAGGATGATAGTGGGGAAAGAAGCGCGACAAGAGCTCGTCGCGCGTTAGCTTATTGTTGCTGAACCGCACCTTTACCTGACCAGATAATCTCGCCGGTTTGCACCAGCATCAACTGCATCTTCAGCTCGGGCGCGTTGACGTTGCCAGTGGCATTGGAATAAAGCACATACTGCGCGCCCACGTTGCGGGCGATGCCCATGGCTTTGCTGCGGCTGCCGAGGCTGTCCTGCGGCGACAGGCCCAGCTGCTGCTTGGCGACCGCCAGCTGCTGCGGTGAAACAAGGGTAAATTTGCCGTTGCCCGCCAGCGCGTTACGTAACGCGGTGGTGGCTTCTCCGGCATTCAGCGAACCGTTGGTGCGGTTGTTCACGCTGTCAACCAGCAGAATACTGCCGGCATTGACCCCGCCCGCCTGCAGCATCTGTCCCACCATCGGCTGCACCGCGCCGTTCCAGTCATAATGACGCACGCGCGGCGCCGGCTGACCCGACTGCTGATCCTGATGCTCAATCGGTCCTGGCTGCGAAGGGACGGAAGGCACCGCCGGTACCGTCGGCACCGTGGGCTGTGGCTGCGCAGGCTGCTGCGGCTGCGGTTTGGCCTCTTCTACCGGCGCGGGCTGCTCACGCAGCCCCGCACAGCCTGCGAGGAATATCGCCAGTGCTGTGATTAACGCATAGCGACACATTTTCATCATTATAATTACCCCTTACAGATAAAGATAAAGGCGGGCCTTATGCGCCCCCAGGATATTGGCGCTGCCATACAACGTCACCGAGGAGCGAGCCGGGACCACGATGGTGCGCGGCGCCTCCAGGGGGTGCATCTCCAGCCCTCGGGCGTCATACCAGAAAAAACGATAATGCACGGTGACCGGCTGTTGGCGCTCGTTATACAGCGTAGAGGAGGCGGTAGCCTGTATCTCCGTCGCCACGACGACAGGCTCGCTGGCGCTGATCCCGGCGGCCAGCACGCTCGACTCCATCACCAGCGCCTGCTGGTCAGAAACCGGGATCTCCGGGTGTGAACTACATCCGGCCAGCAGCCCCGCCGCCAGACACGCGCCCAAAAGGGTCCTTAGCATGGCGTTAGCCTTTGTGCGCCAGCATCGGACCCAGCGGACGACCGCCCAGCAGATGCATATGGATATGGTAAACTTCCTGGCCGCCGTGGCGGTTGCAGTTGACGATCAACCGGTAGCCATCGTCGGCGAGGCCTTCATCGCGGGCAATCTTCGCCGCGACGGTCATCATCCGGCCCAGGGCCAGCTCATGTTCGGTGGTGACGTCATTTACGGTAGGAATCAGAACGTTCGGGACAATCAGAATGTGGGTGGGCGCCTGCGGGGAGATGTCGCGAAAAGCGGTCACAAGCTCATCCTGATAAACAATATCCGACGGGATCTCCCGGCGAATGATTTTGCTGAAAATCGTTTCTTCTGCCATGACTGATTCCTTATTAGTTTTATCCCGTACGCTGGCCTGCTTCTGCAGATAAACGCAGACGCACAGGTTCCGGTAAGAGTATGAGCGACATCCTCCCTCTCTTTCAACCTGAAAGCTCTTTTTCTTATTCAACTATAGACTTAGCTGCTGAGGGAATAAGCATTTGGCGGACAGTTAGCAGGGTTATCGCCTCTGGAAGGCCTATCTTGTCACGTAAAAAAGGCAGCCAGTTGGCTGCCTTAGTCTCCCCGATACTACGTCTTAACTGTTACGGATGTACTCATCCATTTCAGTTTTCAGGTTATCGGACTTGGTACCGAAGATGGCCTGTACGCCAGAACCTGCCACTACCACGCCAGCGGCGCCCAGTTTTTTCAGGCCAGCCTGGTCAACTTTCGCTACATCCGCCACGCTAACACGCAGACGAGTAATACATGCGTCGAGGTTGGTGATGTTCTCTTTACCGCCGAAAGCGGCGATCAGAGCCGGAGCCATCTCGCTGGTTGCACCAGCTTTGCTCTCTTCGGTGGTATCTTCACGACCCGGTGTTTTCAGATCCAGGGCTTTAATCAGCACGCGGAAAATGACGTAGTACACGATCGCATAGCAGATACCGACGATCGGGAACAGCCACAGCTTGCTGCTGTTACCGGACAGCACGATAAAGTCGATCAGGCCGTGAGAGAATGAAGTACCGTCACGCATACCCAGCAGGATACAGATCGGGAACGCCAGACCCGCCAGGATGGCATGGATAACGTACAGGATCGGCGCCACGAACATGAACGAGAACTCGATCGGCTCGGTGATACCGGTCAGGAACGAGGTCAGCGCGGCGGAGATCATGATACCGCCCACTTTGGCGCGGTTTTCCGGTTTAGCAGAGTGCCAAATCGCGATAGCCGCTGCCGGCAGACCGTACATTTTGAACAGGAAGCCGCCAGACAGTTTGCCCGCGGTCGGGTCGCCTGCCATGTAGCGCGGGATATCGCCGTGGAATACCTGACCAGCCGCGTTGGTGTATTCGCCGATCTGCATCTGGAAAGGAACGTTCCAGATGTGGTGCAGACCAAACGGCACCAGGCAACGCTCGATGAAACCGTAGATACCAAACGCCACCACCGGGTTCTGATAAGCAGCCCACTGGGAGAAGGTCTGGATCGCGGAACCGATCGGCGGCCAAATGAAGGAGAGGATCACGCCGGTGAAGATAGCGGCCAGACCAGAGATAATCGGTACAAAGCGCTTGCCCGCAAAGAAGCCGAGATATTCTGGCAGCTTAATGCGATAGAAGCGGTTAAACATGTACGCGGCGATAGCACCGGAAATAATACCGCCAAGCACGCCGGTATCAGCCAGGTGTTTTGCCGCAATCTCGTCAGCAGGTAAATGCAGCACCAGCGGCGCAACCACCGCCATGGTTTTCACCATGATGCCGTAAGCTACCACTGCAGCCAGTGCGGATACACCGTCGTTATTGGTGAAGCCGAGGGCCACACCGATAGCGAAGATCAGCGGCATGTTGGCGAAAACTGAACCGCCTGCTTCTGCCATAACGTGGGAGACCACGGCTGGCAGCCAGCTGAAGTTTGCGGAACCGACGCCCAGCAGGATACCTGCGATAGGCAGTACGGATACCGGCAGCATCAGCGATTTACCGACCTTCTGCAGGTTAGCAAATGCATTCTTAAACATAATTGAGAGTGCTCCTGAGTATTTGGTACTTTTTTACGTTTTCACGCATTGGCCCGGGGGGAGAACCGCGCCGTGGACAGGACATCTAAGCGCCCTTTATTTATTACACAGAGTAAAATAATTAACGGGATGATTGTTTGACGGCTATCACGTTTCAATCAGCCTTCCGGTAAAAATTTACATCAGCTTACATAAGTTGTATCCAGATGTTGCCAAAAAACCTTCACCGCCACTTTTGTGGCGGTGAACTTTACTCGCTTTGGCTATTAATTACGAGCCTTAAAATAATAAGCAGATCAAGCAGGTTGCAAGCGGGCGGGGTCAATGTGGAACAGCGTGGCAAAATTGTCGGTGGTCTGCTGAGCCAGTTGCTCCAGCGACACACCCTTCAGTACCGCCATGTATTCAGCAACGTCACGCACCAGTGCCGGCTGGTTCTCTTTGCCGCGATGGGGTACCGGCGCCAGGTATGGCGAATCGGTCTCCACCAGCAGACGATCCAGCGGAACATAGCGCGCCGCATCGCGCAGCTGCTCGGCGTTACGGAAAGTGACGATACCGGAAAACGAGATATAGAACCCCATGTCGAGCAGCTTACCCGCCGTCTCCCTGTCCTCAGTGAAACAGTGTAGTACGCCTCCGCAATCCGTCACCTTTTCTTCGCGTAAAATGGCCAGGGTATCGGCGCGAGCGTCGCGGGTATGCACGATCACGGGCTTGTTCAGCTCCCGGCCGATGCGGATATGGTCACGGAACGAAGTTTGCTGCTGGACTTTGGTTTCCGGGGTATAAAAATAGTCCAGTCCGGTCTCTCCCATCGCGACGACGCCCTCTTCCGCCGCCAGCGTGCGCAGCGTCTCCACCTCGTAGGGCTCATCCTGGTTTAACGGGTGCACGCCGCAGGAGAAGACGACGTTGTCACGCCTTCCTACCAGCTCGCGCATACTGCGGTAGCCAGGTAGCGTCGTGGCGACCGCCAGGCAAAATTTCACATCGCGTGCGGCCGCTTTTGCCAGTACGTCATCGACGTTTTTGTGCAGGGTTTGATAATCCAGACCATCAAGATGGCAGTGGGAGTCGACTAAAAACATAATGTCTCACTCAGAGGTGGGAGACGGGTAAAACCGTCCCGGGTTGCAGGTAATGTTCCCAGCGCAGCAGGCGCTCGGTGAGCAGCAGTTCGCGGTTGACGCCGACGACGTTCAGCAATTGCTCGCGGCAGGTACAGACGTCATGGGCAATCGCCTGCAGCCGGGCGGCGGGCAGACTGTGCGCCAGCTGCTCCAGCAGCGGCCAGACATCCGGGTTACTCACCAGGGCAATTCCCTGCTGTCGTTTTTGCGCATCGACCAGCAGCGATGCCAGCCAGTGCAGGCGAACCGCCGCCTGTTCATGATTGAGTATCGGCAGCAGCGCCAGCCAGTCACCGCTCGCCAGTGTGGTCGCCAGCGCCTGACACAGCTGCTGTCGCGCCGTCCACTGCGGCTCTTTAAGCAGTTCGAGCGCGGCGGCCGGCGCGCTGGCGCACAGACGTAACGCGGTCAGCAGCGCCTCCTGCGGCAGGTTCACCTCACGCTCCAGCCAGGCCAGGGCATAAGATTCCGTCGGCGGCGACAGGTGGTGCAGGCGGCAGCGACTGCGCAGGGTGGTCAGCAGACGCGCCGGCTCCTCGCAGGCGAGGAAGAACCAGGTATTTTCCGGCGGCTCCTCCAGCGTTTTCAGCAACGCGTTGGCGGCAGCATCGGTCAGCAAGGCGGCATCGCTAATCCATACCACCTTCGCCCCACCGAGGCGCGCGCGCTCATAGAGCTTGTCGTTGACATCGCGCACCGCGTCAATACCCAGCGCGCTCTTGCCTTTCTCAGGGCTCAGCGGATAGTAATCGGGGTGCGTACCGGCCTGCATCAGCTGGCAGCTGTGGCAGTGACCGCAGCTTTTATGCCCTTCAGGCTGGCGGCACATCAGGAAGCGGCACAGCGCATAAATCAACGCCTCGCCGCCCATCCCGCTCAGAGACTGTAACAGTAAGGCGTGGTGGCCACGTCCGGCCTGATAGCTACCGACCAGTTGTTCGAACGAGGGGCGCAGCCACGGATACCATTTCATGCCGGTTGCTCCGCCATCCACTGGGCGATCGTGGCGCGAATATCGCGCGCGACGGCATCCAGCGGCTGCGTCGCATCCACCGTGCGGATAGAAGGATCTGCCGCAGCCAGCTCAAGGTAGCGCGCGCGGGTACGATTGAAGAAGTTCATCGACTCCTGCTCAATGCGATCCAGTTCACCGCGGGCGCGGGCGCGCTGCAGCCCCACTTCCGGCGTAACGTCGAGGTACAGCGTCAAATCGGGACGAAAATCGCCGAGAACGGCGTCGCGCAGCGTCGCCAGCATCGTGCGGTCAATGCCCCTGCCGCCGCCCTGATAGGCCTGGGTGGAGAGATCGTGACGATCGCCGATCACCCACTGGCCGCGAGCCATAGCAGGCTTAATCACCGTCTCCACCAGTTGGACGCGCGCCGCGTAAAACATCAGCACTTCCGCTTTATCGTTAATCACTTCATCGCCCGTGGACTGGATATCCAGCACCAGGCTACGCAGTTTTTCAGCAAGGATTGTGCCCCCCGGCTCACGGGTAAACACCATATCGTGAATACCTGCCGACTGCAGCGTCTCCACCACCAGTTGACGTGCGGTGGTCTTCCCGGCGCCCTCCAGCCCCTCGATGACGATATAGTTACTGCGCATTTTTTTCCTTAAGTACTTTCAGATAGTCCTGCACCGCGCGGTTATGGCTGACCAGGTTTGTGGTAAACGTATGGCCCCCTTTCCCGTCGGCGACAAAATAGAGGTATGGTGTTTTCGCCGGATGGGCGGCCGCCTTCAGCGACGCTTCGCCCGGCACCGCGATAGGGCCTGGCGGCAGGCCGCTGATGGTATAGGTATTGTACGCGGTCGGCGTCTCCAGATCCTTACGCGTTAACTTTCCATTATACCCTTCGCCCATCCCGTAGATCACCGTTGGGTCGGTCTGTAAGCGCATGCCGATGCGCAGGCGGTTGATAAATACCGACGCGACGCGATCGCGCTCTTCCGCCACCGCGGTCTCTTTCTCAATAATCGAGGCCATGGTCAACAGCTGATTCTGATCGGCATAGGGCAGATTATCCATCCGTCCTTCCCAAATCTTCGCCACTTCAGTGACCATTTTCTGATGCGCGCGCTTGAGGATGGCGATGTCGCTAGTATTGGCGGTGTACATCCAGGTGTCCGGCCAGAACCAGCCTTCCACCCAGTCGGCATGGTCAAGACCTAACGCCTTAGCCACCGTCGCGTAGCTATCGTCTTCAAGCGTGTGCTTCACGTAGGGAGCATCGCGCAGCTGACGAAGGTAGTCGCTGACGCGCATGCCTTCGACAAAGCGCAGCGGAAACTGCGCCTCTTTGCCGCTGGCCAGCAGCTGCAGCATCTCGCGCACCGTAATTTGCGGCGTGAGGCGATAGGTCCCGGCCTTGAAGTGAGACAGCTCAGGCTCAATCCGCAGCAGCCACTGGAACACGCGCGGGCGATTGATCACCTTCTCGCGATAGAGATCCTGCCCCAGCGCCAGCCGGCCGGTGCCGGCTTCGAGGGTAAAGATGGTCTCTTCTTTAATCAGCAGCTTGCTGTCCGCCAGCTGGCGTACCTTCCACATTCCTGCCGCCGCGGCGATGCCCAACAGCACCACCAGCAACAGGATAAAACGTAACATTTTCTTCATACTAACCAGACAGCTCACACAAAGGGGCTAAAAAATGGTAAAGCTCGCGCGAGGACCAGACGGTCTCATCCCAGCGACGAACCGGCACCAGCGGCATCAGCGCATTGCAGATCAGCACTTCATCGGCCTCCCGCAACGCCTCGGGACGCGCTGTCACTTCGACAACGCGAAACGTCGATGGTGCCAGCTGCGCGATACAGCGCTGCCGCATTATGCCGTTGACCCCGGCATAATCGAGTCGCGGAGTAAATACATCCCGTCCCTGACGCCAGAATAAATTCGCGGCACAGCATTCCGTAAGCCACCCGTCACTGTCAAGGACCAGCGCCTCATCGGCGTCCGTCTGTTCAAGATGAGAGCGAATCAGCACCTGCTCCAGACGATTAAGATGCTTCAGGCCAGCCAGCCAGGGGTTGCGCCCCAGGGTCACCGGGCTCCGGGTCAGGGTAATGCCCTCCTCCCGCCAGCGCGCGTAGTGCGCCGGAAGCGGAGAGTCGCTCAGAATACGGGTGGGCGGCGCACAGCCCGCCGTGCTGTATCCCCTTCCCCCAACGCCGCGGGTAAGGGTCACCTTAAGCACGCCCTGCGCGTGCGGTCGAGCCAGACGCTGCATCTCGTCGCTTAGCGTCAGCCAGTCGTCAAACGGGATGCGTAATTTTTCGCAGGTTGTCTGCAAACGCTGCAGATGGGCGTCCAGTAACGCAACCTGTCCATGCTGTATACGGGCAGTGGTAAAACAACCGTCGCCAAACTGGACGGCGCGATCGTTCGCCGCCAGCGTGTCCTGTTCAACGCCATTTATCAAGAACATAAAGGACTCCTTTTCACTGGTCGGTGAGTGTCTCAGGACACGGAGCAGAGGACAAGTGGAGAAAGCCGAATAAAAAAGGCCCGACAATCGGGCCTTTTGTTAAAGCAGTACCGGGGCAAGCCCTGTCACACTTTTTTGAAGATCAGCGAACCGTTAGTGCCGCCAAAGCCGAAGGAGTTGCACAGGGTGTACTCCATACCGGAAACCTGACGCGCTTCGTGCGGAACGAAGTCGAGGTCGCAGCCCTCATCCGGGTTGTCGAGGTTGATCGTCGGCGGAACCGCCTGATCGCGCAGCGCCAGGATAGAGTAAATCGACTCTACCGCCCCTGCCGCGCCCAGCAGATGCCCGGTCATGGATTTGGTGGAGCTCACCAGTACGCGGCTCGCCGCATCGCCGAAGACAGACTTAACCGCCTGCGCTTCCGCTTTATCGCCAGCCGGCGTCGAGGTGCCGTGGGCATTGACGTAGCCGATCTGGCACGGTTCGATGCCCGCATCGCGAATGGCATTCACCATCGCCAGCGCGGCGCCCGCGCCATCTTCCGGCGGTGATGTCATATGGTAAGCATCGCTGCTCATGCCGAAGCCGACGATCTCGGCGTAGATTTTCGCGCCGCGTTTTTTTGCGTGCTCGTACTCTTCCAGCACCACCATGCCCGCGCCGTCGCCCAGCACGAAGCCGTCGCGATCTTTATCCCACGGACGGCTTGCCGCCTGCGGGTTGTCATTGCGCGTGGAGAGCGCCCGCGCTGCGCCAAAGCCGCCCACGCCAAGCGGGGTACTGGCTTTTTCCGCACCGCCTGCCACCATCGCATCGGCATCGCCATAGGCGATAATGCGCGCAGCCTGACCGATGTTGTGCACGCCTGAAGTACAGGCGGTCGCGATGGAGATACTTGGTCCACGCAGACCAAACATGATGGTCAGATGGCCGGCCACCATGTTAACAATTGTGGAGGGAACGAAGAATGGGCTGATCTTACGCGGTCCGCCGTTGACCAGCGAACTGTGGTTTTCTTCGATCAAGCCGAGACCGCCAATACCAGAGCCGATTGCGGCACCAATACGGGTAGCATTCTCTTCCGTCACTTCAAGGCCAGAATCCTGCATGGCCTGAACGCCAGCGACAATTCCATATTGAATGAAGGCATCCATCTTGCGCTGCTCTTTGCGCGAGATGATGTCATCACAGTTAAAATCCTTTACTAAGCCAGCAAATTTCGTTGCATAGGCGCTAGTATCGAAATGGTCGATCAGGCTGATGCCACTCTGACCGGCAAGGAGAGCTTTCCAGGTAGACTCTACGGTATTGCCGACAGGAGACAACATGCCCAGTCCGGTCACAACTACACGACGCTTAGACACGTTTGTCCTCCAGGGAGGGAAAATAGATTCTTGTGGGACAAATAAAGATAAAACTCAGGCGGTCGAATGACCGCCTGGAGATGTTCACTTACGCCTGGTGGCCGTTGATGTAATCAATGGCAGCCTGAACGGTGGTGATTTTCTCAGCTTCTTCGTCCGGAATCTCAGTATCAAACTCTTCTTCCAGAGCCATTACCAGCTCAACGGTGTCAAGAGAATCAGCGCCCAGGTCTTCAACGAAGGAAGCATTGTTGGTAACTTCTTCCTGCTTAACGCCCAGCTGCTCGCCGATAATTTTCTTAACGCGTTCTTCGATAGTGCTCATACTCTTAAATTTCCTATCAAAACTCGCTTTCGCGATGGTTTTCGTAGTGTATAAAATGTTGAAAAATTTGCAACTAAATCCCGGCAGGTCTTACCACGATTTTGCGCTATTTTGAGGCCGTTTGCCCTAAGAACGCAAATCTTTTCGCACAAAACCGCACAGAGAACCGTGCGAAGTGCGCGGTTCCTGAACGTTTTGCACAAATCTCGGTCAGACCATGTACATTCCGCCGTTGACGTGCAGGGTTTCACCAGTGATGTAACTTGCTTCGTCAGAGGCTAAAAATGCAACCGCGCTGGCGATTTCATTTGGGGTGCCAAGGCGCCCCGCAGGAACTGCCGCCAGCGTACCCGCACGCTGCTCATCGGTCAGCGCACGCGTCATGTCCGTTTCAATAAAGCCCGGAGCAACAACGTTTACAGTAATACCGCGGGACGCAACTTCACGCGCCAGTGATTTACTGAAGCCGATCAGACCCGCTTTCGCCGCAGCGTAGTTGGCCTGACCCGCATTTCCCATGGTACCAACCACAGAACCGATAGTGATAATACGTCCATGACGCTTTTTCATCATAGCGCGCATTACCGCTTTTGACAGACGGAAAACCGATGACAGGTTGGTTTCGATGATATCGTTCCACTCGTCATCTTTCATGCGCATTAACAGGTTGTCGCGAGTGATCCCGGCATTATTCACCAGGATATCCACTTCGCCAAACTCTGCGCGCACATTTTCCAGAACAGATTCAATAGATGCCGGGTCGGTCACATTCAACATCAGACCTTTACCGTTGGCGCCTAAATAGTCGCTGATCGCCTGCGCGCCGCTTTCGCTGGTCGCAGTACCGATAACTTTCGCGCCGCGGGCGACGAGCGTTTCAGCGATGGCGCGGCCAATACCGCGGCTTGCACCGGTAACCAGCGCGATTTTTCCTTCAAAACTCATGGTTTTCCTCTTTTATTGCTCAAGCGCCGCAGACATCGCCGCCGGCTCGTTAAGCGCGGAAGCGGTCAGGGTGTCAACAATACGTTTGGTCAGGCCGGTGAGGACTTTACCCGGGCCAACCTCATACAGATGCGTTACGCCCTGAGCTGCCATAAACTCAACGGTTTTAGTCCACTGAACCGGACTATACAGCTGGCGTACCAGCGCGTCGCGAATGGCGTCAGGCGCGGTTTCGCACTTCACATCGACGTTATTTACCACCGGGATCGTCGGCGCGTTGAAGGTGATTTTCTGCAGCTCAAGCGCCAGTTTCTCCGCTGCTGGCTTCATCAGCGCACAGTGAGACGGCACGCTCACCGGCAACGGCAGCGCCCGTTTAGCGCCCGCGGCCTTACAGGCGGCGCCTGCGCGTTCAACGGCCTCTTTGTGACCGGCGATAACCACCTGGCCCGGGGAATTGTAGTTCACCGGAGAGACGACCTGCCCTTCGGCCGATTCTTCACAGGCTTTGGCAATAGCCGCGTCGTCCAGACCGATAATCGCTGACATGGCGCCAGTACCTTCCGGTACAGCTTCCTGCATGAATTTGCCGCGCAGTTCAACCAGGCGAACGGCATCAGCGAAAGCGATAACGCCCGCGCAAACCAGCGCGGAGTATTCGCCGAGGCTGTGGCCAGCCAGCAGCGCCGGCGCTTTGCCGCCCTGCTGCTGCCAGACGCGATACAGCGCCACGGAGGCGGTCAGCAGCGCTGGCTGGGTCTGCCAGGTCTTATTCAGTTCTTCTGCCGGGCCCTGTTGCGTCAGCGCCCACAGATCGTAACCCAACGCTGCGGAAGCTTCACCGAAGGTCTCTTCAATGACCGGCCAGGTCGCCGCCATATCGGCCAGCATGCCTACGGCCTGCGAGCCCTGTCCCGGGAACACAAAAGCAAATTGCGTCATGTTTAAATCCTTATACTAAAAACGAACCAGCGCGGAACCCCAGGTGAAACCGCCACCAAAGGCTTCCAGCAAAATCAGCTGCCCACGTTGAATGCGGCCATCGCGGACGGCCTCATCCAGCGCGCAAGGGACTGACGCCGCGGAGGTGTTGCCATGGCGGTCGAGGGTCACTACGACGTTATCCATCGACATGCCCAGTTTCTTCGCCGTCGCGCTGATGATCCGCAGGTTTGCCTGGTGCGGCACCAGCCAGTCCAGCGCTGAACGTTCGAGATTATTCGCGGCCAGCGTCTCATCAACGATGTGCGCTAACTCGGTGACCGCCACTTTGAAGACTTCATTGCCGGCCATCGTCAGATAGATCGGATTTTCCGGATCGACGCGATCGGCGTTCGGCAGGGTCAGCAGTTCGCCATAACTACCGTCAGCATGCAGATGCGTCGAGATAATGCCAGGCTCTTCGGAGGCGCCCAGCACCACCGCCCCGGCGCCATCGCCGAAAATAATAATCGTCCCGCGATCGGCCGGATCGCAGGTGCGCGCCAGCACATCAGCGCCGACGACCAGCGCATAGTCCACCGCGCCGTTCTTGACATACTGATCGGCGACGCTCAGCGCATAGGTGAAACCGGCGCAGGCGGCCGCGACGTCAAACGCCGGGCAGCCCTTGACGCCCAGCATAGACTGAATCTGGCATGCCGAACTCGGAAACGCGTGCGTGCCGGAGGTGGTCGCAACGATGATCAGACCAATTTGCTCCGCGGACACGCCCGCCATCGCCAGCGCCTGCTTTGCGGCTTCAAAGCCCATCGTAGCAACTGTTTCATGCGCTGCGGCAATACGACGCTCACGGATACCTGTGCGGGTGACAATCCACTCGTCAGAGGTCTCTACCATTTTTTCCAGGTCGGCGTTTGTACGCACTTGCTCGGGCAGATAGCTGCCGGTACCAATAATCTTCGTATACATGTACGCTCAGTCACTCTTGGGTAATATACCCGCCTCGTTCAACCGCCGCGGCGTCAGTGGTGTCCATTCGTCCCGCTTTGCTGTCGGGCGTTCACGTCACTGTCGCTTTCCGGCAGCTCGAAACCAGCTGGGTATAAAGATTCCAGGCGCGCGGCGATCCGTTGGGGAATTTGCCGCTGCACCGCCTGCACTGCCTGCTCTATCGCGACGCTAAAGGCGCGTTGATTGGCAGCACCATGACTCTTGATCACGGAACCGCGCAATCCTAACAGACAGGCGCCATTATACTGGTCGGGGTTGAGGTGACTGAATCGCCTCGCCAGGCTTTTTTGTAACCAACGTTTTAGTAACAGCAGCCACCACGACCGTTTTTTGCCCTCTCCCTGAGATTTCAGCAGTGAAAGGAACATTCTGACAACACCTTCCATGGTTTTTAATGTGACGTTGCCCGTGAATCCATCACAAACCAGCACATCGGTTTTTCCGGTCAACAGTTCATTGGCTTCAAGATAGCCGATGTAGTTGAGGGAAGGCAGCGTTTTGAGCACTGCGGCAGCATCGCGGATGCTGCTGAGGCCTTTCATCTCTTCTTCGCCGATGTTCAGCAAGGCGACGCGAGGATTGGCAATGCCAACCACCTCTTCCGCCAGCACTGACCCCATCACCGCGAACTGCACCAGCATCGTGCTGTCGCAATCGACGTTGGCGCCGAGATCCAGCACCACGGTTTTGCCCTTCTGCTGGTGCGGCAGCATCGTCACCAGCGCCGGCCGCTCAATACCTTCAATCGGTTTGAGCAGCAGTTTCGCCAGGCCCATCAGCGCGCCGGTGTTGCCGGCGCTGACGCAGGCTTCCGCCCGCCCTTCTTTCACAAGCTCCAGCGCCACGCGCATTGAGCTTCCGCGACTGCTGCGGATAGCCTGTGCGGGTCGCGCATCACTGGCAATAACTGACTGCGCAGGAATAATCTGCAGACGCGAACGTTGTTCGAAGTCAGCTTTGGCGAGTAATGGCGTGATGGCGTCGGGATCGCCGACTAAAAGAAGTGTGAGTTGCGAATTAGAGTTCAGTGCCTGCAGTGCTGCAGGCACTGTCACGGATGGGCCGAAATCGCCCCCCATGACATCTAACGCCAGGGTTAGACGTGTCAAGGTATCGTCGCTGCCCGGTTCGGTGATTCCCCAGTTGCCCGGGGAGTCCTCACTAAGCTTCATCACGCTGGCACCCGCGAATTTTCACGCTGCAGACGCAACAATCCGGGCATTGACGCCTCTGGTTATCGGGTTAACCGAGTGCCCAGGTACGTACAAACCCGCCATGGCCTGCAACGGGAAATCCTGCGAGTATCGCGTGATTACTTAGCGATAACCTTGCGACCGCGGTAGAAACCGTCGGCAGTGATGTGGTGACGCAGGTGTTTCTCACCAGAAGTTTTGTCTACAGACAGGCTGGTGACTGCGGTCAGCGCGTCATGGGAACGACGCATGCCACGTTTGGAACGGGTTGGTTTATTCTGTTGTACGGCCATGGACCTTACTCCTCAATTACTTACGCTTTAAGCTGGCTAATACGGCAAATGGGTTTGGTTTTTGTGCCTCTTCAGGCAGTTCGCCAAAGACCATGTCCGCGTCGGACACTTCACAGTGTTCAGAATCATGCACCGGAACTACGGGCAGGGAGAGGATAATTTCATCCTCGACCATTGCCTGCAGGTCGATTTCACCGAATTCGTTAACCTCAATCGGCTCATACGCTTCCGGTAGTGCTTCGGCCTGTTCGTCATTTCTGACGGGGCTAAAACAATACGTGGTGTGGACGTGATGGGAAAACGGTTTCCCGCAACGCTGGCATTCGAGGGTTACCGTCACCTTCGCATCGCCTGTAATAACGGCGAGACGCTGGTTATCGATAGCGAACGACATGCTGCATTCCACATCGCTGTCCACGCTGACTACAGAATCGGCTACACGTTCAACCTGATCGCGGGCATAGATGCCTTCGTAATCAAGGCGTTTTTGAGCCGTGCGTACCGGATCAAGAGTCAGGGGTAATTTTACCTTTTGCATAGGGCGCGCATATTAACTTTGTAATGTCATAGAGTCAAAGAAAAAGGCAGCCTCAGGTTGCCTTTTGCCATTTATTCGCACACATTGCGGCGCATAGTTTAAGATGATGCTCTGCGAAGCGCTATATGTGGATGAAAAAATATGTCTCAACTTATCCTGGCGTCAACCTCTCCCTGGCGGCGCATGCTGCTGGAAAAACTGGGGTTACCATTTGAATGTGCGGCGCCTGACGTCGACGAAACGCCCCGCCCTGAAGAATCCGCGCGTCAGCTTGTTACCCGGCTGGCGCAGGCCAAAGCGCAGAGCCTGGCTTCGCGCTACCCCAATCACCTTATTATAGGCTCCGATCAGGTTTGCGTATTGGACGGTGAGATCACCGGCAAACCGCACACCGAGGAAAATGCCCGCAGGCAGTTGAGAAAGGCGAGCGGGTCGATCATTACCTTTTATACCGGGCTCGCGCTGTACAACTCCGCCAGCGGTCATCTGCAAACCGAATGCGAGCCCTTTGACGTCCACTTCCGGCATCTCAGCGATAAAGAGATCGAAGGCTATGTGCGTAAAGAGAACCCGCTGCAGTGCGCCGGGAGTTTTAAGAGCGAGGGGTTAGGTATTACGCTGTTCGAACGGCTGGAAGGCCGCGATCCGAATACGCTGGTCGGTTTACCCTTGATCGCGCTCTGTCAGATGCTGCGCCGCGAAAATTACAACCCGCTGTTAGGCTGAGGTAAAAAAAACGGCGGAACTGATTCCGCCGTTGCACTTATTTGCTCTTCCGTAGCACCTGTAGACAGTGCTTCAGCTGGTTATCCAGCGGCGCCTCAACGCGCATCACCTCCCCGCTCCCTGGGTGGGTAAACTTCAGCGCAGCAGCGTGGAGGAACAGGCGGTTTAAGCCGGTACCAGAGAGTTGCTTGTCAAATTCGCGGTCGCCATAGCGGTCGTCAAAGGCGATAGGATGGCCGGCATACTGGGTATGAACGCGAATCTGATGCGTGCGTCCGGTGACCGGACTGCAGCGCACCAGAGTGGCGAATTCATAACGCTCTTCCACTTTGAAGCGCGTCTCTGACGGCTTGCCTTCCTGACTCACGCGGACGATTCTCTCGCCGCTCTGCAGAATGTTCTTCAACAGCGGGGCCTGCACCACTTTGGTATGCGACTGCCACTGGCCGCGCACCAGCGCCAGATAGTCTTTCTGCATGCCTTTATCACGCAGCTGCTCGTGCAACGAACGCAGCGCCGAGCGCTTTTTCGCCACCAGCAGCACGCCAGAGGTATCACGGTCGAGCCGATGTACCAGCTCAAGGAAGCGCGCCTCCGGGCGCAGGGCGCGCAGCCCTTCAATCACGCCGAAGCTCAGGCCGCTGCCGCCATGTACCGCGGTACCGGATGGCTTATTGAGGACCAGAATATGATCGTCTTCATAGAGGATCACCTCAGAGAGCGCCGCCACTTTCTGCAGATGCGGCGATACCGCCTCTTCTTCACGTTCCGCCACACGCACCGGCGGGATACGGACTTCATCGCCCGCTTCCAGCTTATACTCCGGCTTCACGCGTTTTTTATTCACCCGCACCTCGCCTTTACGCAGGATGCGATAAATCATGCTCTTCGGTACGCCTTTCAATTGGGTACGCAAAAAGTTGTCGATACGTTGCCCCGCTTCATCAGCAGCAATGGCAACCATTTTTACGGTTGGGGTCTCAGTTTTCATGGTGCGCGATTCTAAATAGCCGGACGCATTAGCGCCACTCATTTTTATATGCTTATATTTATCATTATCCTGTTTTCACGGTTTGCCTGACCGCCATATTGTTTGTTATTAGAACAATCTGTATGGGCAGGTGATAAAACTGTGAGTAACCGGGTGATAAAAGGTGAAAGTCAACTTGCTATAACAAGGTTAGCAATGGAATAATGAGACCGTTTTCCGTATTGCATCTTGTTAGAACAAGACATTAGCGGAATGACCAGTTTTGTCTGACCGATCGCCCACGCAGCAATGGCGTAAGACGTTGTGATCTTTCAGACAGTTAGCGGGCTGCGGGTTGCAGTCCTTACCGGTACAGGCTCTATGGATTTCAAGTCGCAGGAAGGCGTCAACTCCGGGACTCCCGGGAGCTCATCTGGATCCGCTGATCGAGGTGAGCAGGTTAAGCCATCATGCCTGCAACGCGAAAGACGACGAGTATAAATGGAATATTCTCTGGTGATACATCCCAGGCTGTTCCCCTGAATAATTGCGCTGTGTTTCCGTTTGAAACACAGGCGACCGACACTCTGCGCCTCTTAAGCGCGCGACAACCGTGAGGTTGGCGACGTGAACCAGACACGAGGCCATCGGTTTTCCCCCGGAAAGGCATTACTCTGCCCGCAGCTTAGTCGTCAATGTAAGAATAATGAGTAAGTTACGATGAAAAGAATGTTAATCAACGCAACTCAGCAGGAAGAGTTGCGCGTCGCCCTTGTTGATGGGCAGCGCCTGTACGACCTGGATATCGAAAGCCCCGGGCACGAACAGAAAAAAGCGAACATCTACAAAGGCAAAATCACCCGCATTGAACCCAGCCTTGAAGCCGCGTTTGTTGATTACGGCGCCGAGCGTCATGGTTTCCTCCCCCTCAAAGAAATCGCCCGCGAATATTTCCCCGCCAACTACAATGCGCACGGCCGTCCTAATATCAAAGACGTACTGCGTGAAGGTCAGGAAGTTATCGTGCAGATTGATAAAGAAGAACGCGGCAACAAAGGCGCTGCGCTCACCACCTTTATCAGCCTGGCGGGCAGCTATCTGGTATTGATGCCGAACAACCCGCGCGCGGGGGGAATTTCCCGCCGTATCGAGGGCGACGACCGTACCGAACTGAAAGAAGCGCTGGCGAGTCTGGAGCTTCCGGACGGCATGGGCCTTATCGTTCGCACCGCTGGCGTCGGCAAATCTGCCGAAGCCTTGCAGTGGGACCTGAGCTTCCGTCTGAAACACTGGGAAGCGATTCAGAAAGCCGCGGAAAGCCGTCCGGCGCCGTTCCTTATCCACCAGGAAAGCAACGTCATTGTCCGCGCCTTCCGTGACTATCTGCGCCAGGATATCGGCGAAATCCTGATCGATAATCCGAAAGTGCTCGAGCTGGCGCGCCAGCATATCGCCGCGCTGGGTCGTCCGGATTTCAGCAGCAAAATCAAACTGTACACCGGTGAAATCCCGCTGTTCAGCCACTACCAGATCGAATCCCAGATCGAATCCGCCTTCCAGCGTGAAGTGCGTCTGCCGTCCGGTGGCTCTATCGTCATCGACAGCACTGAAGCGCTGACCGCGATCGATATCAACTCCGCCCGCGCCACCCGCGGCGGCGATATCGAAGAGACGGCGTTCAACACCAACCTCGAAGCGGCTGACGAGATTGCCCGCCAGCTGCGTCTGCGCGACCTCGGCGGCCTGATCGTTATCGACTTTATCGATATGACTCCGGTTCGCCACCAGCGCGCTGTGGAGAACCGTCTGCGCGAAGCCGTCCGTCAGGACCGGGCGCGCATTCAGATCAGCCATATCTCGCGCTTCGGCCTGCTGGAGATGTCCCGCCAGCGCCTGAGCCCGTCGCTGGGCGAATCCAGCCACCACGTCTGCCCGCGCTGCTCCGGCACCGGCACCGTCCGTGATAACGAATCGCTGTCGCTCTCTATTCTGCGTCTGATCGAAGAAGAAGCGCTGAAAGAGAACACCAAAGAAGTGCACGCCATCGTTCCGGTACCGATCGCCTCCTATCTGCTGAACGAAAAACGTGCCGCGGTGAGCGCTATCGAATCCCGTCAGGGCGATGTGCGCGTTATTATCGTGCCAAACGACGAAATGCAGACGCCGCACTACTCCGTCCTGCGCGTGCGCAAAGGTGAAGAGACCTCAACGCTGAGCTACCTGCTGCCGAAGCTGCATGAAGAAGAGATGGCGCTGCCGGGCGACGATGAGCCGGCAGAACGGAAACGTCCGGAACAGCCGGCCCTGGCCGCTTTTGTCATGCCTGACGCGCCGCCAGCCCCGATGCTTGAAGAGCCTGTCGCCGCGCCTGTCGCCGCAGCGGCACCGGTCGCGGCCACCGCACCGGCGCAGCCTGGCCTGCTTTCACGCTTCTTCAGCGCGCTGAAGAATATCTTCTCTGGCGCCGAAGAGGCCAAACCGGCTGAGGTTAAGGTCGAGAAGAAAGCGGAAGAAAAACCGGAGCGTCAGCAGGAGCGCCGTAAACCGCGCGCCAACAACCGCCGCGATCGCAACGACCGCCGTGAAAACCGCGACAATCGTGACAACCGCGATAACCGTGACAATCGTGACACTCGTGCGGACAATGCCGAGGGCCGTGAACCGCGCGAATCGCGTGAAGAGAACCGTCGCAACCGTCGCGAGAAGCCGTCGCAGAATGTGGAAGCCCGTGATGTTCGCCAGACCTCAGGCGACGACGCGGAGAAAGCGAAATCTCGTGACGAGCAGCAGCCGCGCCGCGAACGCACCCGCCGCCGCAATGACGACAAACGTCAGGCGCAGCAGGAAGCCAAAGCGCAGACTCGCGAAGAGCCGGTAGCGCAGGAGACGGAGCAGGAAGAGCGTGTGCAGACCCTGCCGCGTCGTAAACCGCGCCAGCTGGCGCAGAAAGTACGCGTTGAGTCCGCTGTCGTTGAGCAGGTTGCCGAGATCGTGCCAGAAGCCGTAGTGGCGGAAGTTATCGCTCCGCGCAGCGAGCCGGTGAAAGCCGAGCTGCCAGCAGTAGTGGAGAGCGTGGCGGACCAGGACGAAAATGGCGAATCCCGTGAAGCGAACGGTATGCCGCGTCGCTCACGTCGTTCCCCGCGTCACCTGCGCGTCAGCGGTCAGCGTCGTCGTCGCTATCGTGACGAACGCTATCCGACCCAGTCGCCAATGCCGCTGACCGTAGCCTGCGCATCGCCGGAGATGGCTTCCGGTAAAGTCTGGATCCGCTACCCGGTGGTTCGTCCGCAGGAGCAGCAGCCGGAAGAGGTTCAGGTTCAGAACGACAACGTCGTGGAAACCGTCGCGGCCGTCGCGACCCCGGTTGCCATCGTTGAAACCGTTACCGCTGCCCCGGTCACCGTCGAGCCGGCTACCATGGAGCCGGTTACCGCCGAGCCTGTGGTCGTCGAGCCGGTCGTAGCCGCCGAGCCGGTGGTGGTTGATGCTGCGGAGGGTGTCGCGCCAGCAGCCGTCGAGCCAGCGCCGCAGGAGCTGGTCACCGAAGCGCCGGCTGTCGAAGCGCCTCAGGCTATCGCGCCAGCTACGCTCGACGCCGAGCCGGTTGTGGTAGAACCTGAAGTGGTGGAAACGGCGCCTGTCGTTGAAGCGCCAGTGGAAACCATCGCGCCGGCGGCGGAAACCGCAGTTGAAGCACCGGTTGTCGAAGCCGCGCCTGTCGAGCCGGTCAAAGTCGAGCCTCCGGTGAGCAAGCCGGTAGTGGTGGCGGGTCATCGCCATGCCACCGCGCCAATGACCCGTGCGCCAGCGCCGGATTATGTCCCGGAAGCGCCGCGCCACAGCACCTGGGTGCGCCCGCCATTCGCTTTTGAAGGCAAAGGCGCCGCCGGCGGTCATAGCGCCACCCATAAAGCCACCGCTGAACCGACCCGCCCACAGCCCGTCGAGTAAGCGTGCTAAATAAAAAACCGGCCTCCTGGCCGGTTTTTTTATGCGCTTTGCGGAGGCTGCATGCCGGCGAGGTCCGGCATGATCTCCCGCATCAGGTCGAGGAATTTACGCAGCCGCGTCGGATAATAGCGCGCCCAGGGATAGACCAGGTGGACCGGCAGCGAGGCGGGACGCCACTGCGGGAACAGCTCTGTCAACCTTCCGGCAGCAAGATCCTCCGCCACGGCCCAGCTGGACACCATCGCCACCCCCAGCCCCGCCAGCGCAGTGTTACGCGCGACGTAAAGGCTGTCGGTGCTCAGACAGGGGGTGATCGCCGTGGAGACGAGCTGCCCGCTGACCTGATGTCGGAGCCGCACCTCATGCTGATAAAAGGTGTTAATGGCGATCCACGGCAGGCCGGATAACGCCTCCAGCGAGGTTAACGGCGGGTGCTTCGCCAGCAGTTCAGGGGAGGCCACCACGCAGCGCGGCACTTCCGCCAGCAGCACGGAGACCGTGGCCGGATCCACCTCCGCCCCCACGCGGATGGCGCAGTCGATATTATCGCTGAGAAAGTCGACAGTATTATCATTCAGCATCCACTCCACCGACAGTTGCGGGTGGCGCTGGAGAAAGGCGACCAGCGGCCCCAGCAGCTGCTGCTGGCCAAAAGCGTGCGGCGCCCTCACCCGCAGCACCCCCACCGGCCGATCGTCGGCAATACGCAGGTCGTCTTCCAGCGCCAGCCAGGCATCCACCAGCTGGCGGGCGTGACGGTAGCAACGTTCGCCATCGTCAGTGAGCTTCATCGCATGGGTGGTACGCAGGATCAGCTTGACTCCCAGCAGCCCTTCAAGGGACTGCAGGCGGCGGCTGACGGTCGCCTGGGTGGTCTCCATCTGCCCCGCCGCGGCGGAGAGCGACCCTGCCTCTATAATACGAATATAGGTACGCATCAGCTCAATGCGATCTATACGCTCCTGTCTTTTCATTTTTCTTTTGCCTATACGTGCTACGTATAACCGTTTTACCACCAGCCCGGCTACCGCGCCAGCCGCATTCAGGGAAAAATAGCCCCATCGCATTCACGAGGTATTGATCATGACACCGACTTCCCTTTCCACCCGCGACGCAGGCTGGATTATCTTCATTCTCGCGCTCGGCGCCGGCTTTAGCGTCGCCTCTATCTACTACGCGCAGCCGCTGCTGCCGTTGATGGGCGCCAATCTCCACCTGACGGTAGAAGGTATGGGTCTGGTCCCTACTCTGACGCAGGCGGGTTATGCGCTCGGCATTCTGTTCCTGCTCCCGCTCGGCGACCGCCACGATCGCCGCCGGCTGATTTTGGTGAAAAGCGCGCTGCTGGCGCTCCTGCTGCTCCTGTGCAGCCTCACCGGCCAGCTCAGCTCACTGCTGGTGGTCAGTCTGCTGATCGGTATGGCGGCGACCATGGCGCAGGATATCGTCCCTGCGGCGGCGATCCTCGCCCCGGCGGGCAAGCAGGGCAAAATGGTGGGCACGGTGATGACCGGGCTGCTGCTGGGGATCCTGCTTTCCCGGACGGTCAGCGGCGTGGTGGGCGCAGTGTTCGGCTGGCGGGTGATGTATCAGGCGGCGGCGGTCAGCGTGGCACTGATTGGCCTGGTGATGTGGCGGGTGCTGCCGCGCTTCGCCATTCACTCGACGCTGAGCTATCCGCAGCTGATGGCCTCAATGGCGCATCTGTGGCAGCGCTACCCGGCGCTACGCCGCGCTGCGCTGGCTCAGGGGGCGCTCTCTGTCGCCTTCAGCGCCTTCTGGTCGACGCTGGCGGTGATGCTCTCCGAACACTATCACATGGGCAGTGCGGTAGCGGGCGGCTTTGGTATCGCCGGGGCTGCCGGGGCGCTGGCCGCGCCGCTGGCCGGCGGACTGGCCGATAAATTTGGCGCTGGTAAAGTGACTCAAATGGGGGCGGCGCTGGTCACCGTCTCCTTCGCCCTGATGTTTATACTGCCGCTGCTGCCACTGCATGGCCAGCTGGCGCTGATTGCCCTGTCGGCGATTGGCTTCGACCTTGGCCTGCAGTCAAGCCTGGTGGCGCATCAGAACCTGGTGTATGGCCTCGAGCCGCAGGCCCGCGGCCGCCTTAACGCCCTGCTGTTTACCGTGGTCTTCATCGGGATGTCGCTGGGGTCGGTGCTGGGCAGCAAGCTGTACGTGCTGGCCGGCTGGAACGGGGTGGTTACCCTGGCGGTGGTCAGCGGGGCGATCGCCCTGGCAATCCGCCTGCTGGAGAATGCCCGTATCGTCGCTGCCGAACGCCGCGCATCATAAAAAAACCCGCTTCGCCTGAGGCGAAGCGGGTTCATCCATTCCCGCACAACCGCTTAGGCTGTACGTCGGGCAAACTCTTTCACGCGGAAGCCCAACAGCAGCAGTGTGGCGAAATAGGCCACCACCCCGGCGACAACCACCACCAGCAGGCGCATCAGACGGAACGGCATCGTCCCCAGCGACCACTCCGGCATGATATGCATGACGCCCAGCAGCGCCGCAGCCATAACCAGCACCGCAGCAATCAGACGCAGCAGGAAGGCCAGCCAGCCCGGTTGCGGGGTAAAGATCTTCTGTTTACGCAACTGCCAGTAAAGCAGCGCGGCGTTCAGGCAGGCCGCCAGGCCAATGGACAGCGATAGACCCGCATGCTTCAGCGGGCCGATAAACGCCAGGTTCATCACCTGGGTCATAATCAGGGTGACAATAGCAATCTTGACCGGGGTCTTGATGTCCTGGCGGGAATAGAAGCCCGGCGCCAGCACCTTCACCACGATAAGCCCCATTAGTCCCACGGAATAGGCCACCAGCGCGCGCTGGGTCATTGCCGCATCAAAAGCGCTAAATTTGCCGTACTGGAACAGGGCCACGGTCAGCGGTTTGGCGAGGATCCCCAGCGCCACCGCGCTCGGCAGCGCCAGCAGGAAGCAGAGACGCAGCCCCCAGTCCATCAGCCGGCAATACTCGTCATGATTACCGCTGGCGAAGCTTTTTGACAGCGATGGCAGCAGGATAGTGCCGAGCGCCACTCCCAGGACACCGGACGGAAACTCCATCAGACGGTCGGCGTAGTACATCCAAGACACCGATCCCGACACGAGAAACGAAGCGAAGATAGTATTGATAATAAGGGAGATCTGGCTTACCGACACGCCAAGGATCGCCGGCCCCATCTGCTTCACCACCCGCATCGCGCCGGCATCTTTCAGATTGATGCGCGGCAGGACCAGCATGCCAATTTTCTTCAGGTGCGGCAGCTGGTAGGCCAGCTGTAGCACGCCGCCGACCGTGACCGCCCAGGCCAGGGCCAGCACCGGCGGATGAAAGTACGGTGCGGCAAACAGCGCAAAGCCAATCATGCTGACGTTGAGGAACGTCGGCGCAAAGGCCGGCACCGAGAAGCGGTTCCAGGTATTAAGGATCGCCCCCACCAGCGAGGCGAGGGAGATCAGCAAAATATAGGGGAAGGTAATGCGCAGCAATTGGGTAGTCAGCGCAAATTTATCGGCGGTATCAGCAAACCCGGGGGCGGTGATGGTGATCACCCACGGCGCCGCCAGCATCCCGATAACGGTGACGATCGCCAGGGCCAGGGTCAGCAATCCGGAGACATACGAGACAAACACCCGGGTGGCATCTTCGCCCTGCTTGCTTTTATATTCGGCAAGGATCGGCACAAACGCCTGAGAGAAGGCGCCTTCGGCAAAAATACGCCGCAGCAGATTAGGCAGTTTAAAGGCGACGAAAAAGGCGTCGGTCGCCATCCCGGCGCCAAAAATGCGCGCCACAATCGCATCGCGGGCAAAGCCCAGCACGCGCGAAAACATGGTCATCGAACTGACGGCCGCCAGTGATTTTAAAAGGTTCATTACGCTGTTATTCCAAACCCTGGAGTAAAACGCCCGCAAATGCGGGCGCTGGAAAGTGGCGATAGTCTACCGGGTTCAACATGAATTACTACTGTCAGTTGTTACAACGGATTATTCGCTGATGGCGTCGCGCCAAAGTTTGTCGACCACCCGCTGAGCCAGCAGCGCCTGTTCGCCTGCGGTTTCAGGAACCGTCTGATTTTGCACGCATTCGATAAAATGGCGCGCGCAGCCGACAAAGCCGCGCTGCTCAAGGGTGGTTTGCCAGCTGGCGACCGGGCGCTGGACCACGCCGTGACCGCACTCCTCCTGCCATTCGCGCATCTCGCTGACGGCATATAGCCCGCCATCCGTAACCGCCTGCACCCACTCGCGCTGGCTGCCTGCGCGGCGGTGCATGCTGGTGGTGACCTGCAGCCGGGGCGAACTGAACTGGTGTTCGGCATACAGCATCTCGCCCTGCGGAGTGATCTGTAGCGCGCCACCGCGCAGACGCGCCTGACCGTCGGCCAGCCATAGCGCGGTATCCACCACGTGCAGATAGTCATCAAGCAGGGTAAAGCGCAGATCGTTGCCCACGCTATCGCTGCGGTGCTTATCCATCCGCAGCGAGGCCGCCTCGCCCAGCCGCCCCTTTAGCTCCCGATAGAGCGGTGCGAAGCGGCGATTGAAACCGACCATCAGCGTCAGACGACGCCGCGCCGCCAGCTCGACCAGCGTCTCCGCCTCACTCAGCTTGTCCGCCAGCGGTTTGTCTACGCAAACATGAACCCCGGCATTCAGCAAATGATTCACCACTTCATAATGTGAAGCCGTCGACGTATGAACAAAGACCGCATCGCACTGCGCCGCCAGGGCATCCAGCGATTCAGCGTATGGCATTCGCCAGGTTTCGCAAACCCGCAGCGCCTTCTCTTTTCCCGGCGACCAGGCCGCCTGCAGCGTCCAGCTTTCCGCCGCCCCCAGAACCGGCAGCCACGCTTTCTGCGCAATACCGCCCAGGCCAACCACCCCAATGCGCAATCTTGTCCCCACGTTTAGTCCCCCAGATGGTGTAACAGCGAATCGAGGCGCGCTTTCAGCTCCGCCACCTCGCCTTCCAGCGCTTCAACCCTGGCACGCAGATCGTCTTCCTCTTCCAGGGGCGAGAGTGCTTCCACTGTCGTGATCAGTGTGTCCATGTCGTCGCAAAACAGATGCATATAGCGGCTTTCCCGTTTCCCCGGCTCCCGGGGCAGACGGGCGACAAAGGGACCATCTTCGCGGGTCGCCAGCCCTTCCAGCACGCTTTCCACTTCCGCCATATCGCTGAACTCATGCATCCGCTGCGCCCGACTGCGTAATTCACCCGGCGTCTGGGCGCCCCGCAGCAGCAGCGTCGTCACCACCGCCACCTCGCCGGCGCTGAGCTTCAGATCGCCAAATTCGGAGTTGCAAAAGCGCTGCTCATACTTAGTGACCCGATTGCCGAAGCCACTGACCGTACGCAGATAATGGCGTTTCACCAGGGTATCCAGCAGAGCCTGGACTTCGCCTTCGCTCAGCGACATCACCGGCTCGCGGTTGGTTTTCTGATTGCAGGCGGTCACTACGGCGTTCACCGACAGCGGATACTGCTCAGGCGTGGTGACCTGCTTTTCCAGCAGACAGCCAATGACGCGCGCTTCGTGCGCGGTTAACTGATATTTCATCCTCTCTCCTTAACGTCCCGCTGACCAGTCCGGCGTCGTTAGCGCCGTCAATACATGGTCACGCCACTGCCCGTCAATCAGCAGGTAATCTTTGGCGTAACCCTCTTTTTCAAACCCCAACCGCGCCAGCAGCGCGCCGCTGCGCTGATTATGCGGCATATAGTTGGCCATAATGCGATGAATATGCTGCGTACGCTGCATATAGCGAATCGCAGACGTCAGCGCTTCAAACATCAGTCCCTGCCCCTGCCACTTCTCGCCAATAGAGTAGCCGAGATAACAGGCATGGAATGACCCGCGCACCACGTTGGAAAAATTCGCCACGCCGACGATCTCCTTTTCCTCCGGATCGAGTAGCGCGAAATAAAAAGCAGACCCCTGCTTATGAAACTCGGCGATCATCGACAGACGCGCCTGCCATCCGGAAGGATAGCAGTGGCTGTCGTCACGAACCGGCTCCCAGGGTTTTAAGAACGCCTTATTCTCGGCGTAATAATCGGCCAGACGCCAGGCGTCACGATCGTGAACCAGGCGCACCACCAGCCGGTCCGTCGTCAAACGCACCTTCGGCACGTTACTGCGATAGCCAAACATTTCCTTTTCAGTCCCCCTGACTTCATTCTTGCTGCCTTCACTATACCTGTCCTGCGCGACGGTGTGAAAACAGCAACATACCATTTTCTGCGCCATCTCCTCTTTTCGATGAATAGCCTCAATCGAACTTGCATTTTGATAAAAAAATATTGTCGCAAGGGCGCTGGGAAAAGCAGCAGATTGCCCGCAGAATATCCACGCTTATCTCTATTTTTCCCTGGAGGGGAAATGTCCCGCGTCTCGCAGGCAAGGAGCCTGGGTAAATATTTCCTGTTAGTCGATAACATGCTGGTCGTGCTGGGCTTTTTTGTCGTCTTCCCGCTGATTTCCATCCGCTTTGTCGATCAGATGGGCTGGGCGGCGCTGATGGTCGGCATCGCGCTCGGCCTGCGCCAGCTCGTGCAGCAGGGATTAGGTATCTTTGGCGGCGCCATCGCCGACCGCTTTGGCGCCAAACCGATGATCGTCACCGGTATGCTGATGCGCGCCGGCGGCTTCGCGGCGATGGCCGTCGCCCATGAGCCGTGGGTGCTGTGGTTCTCATGCATACTTTCCGGGCTCGGCGGCACGCTGTTCGACCCGCCGCGGGCGGCGCTGGTGGTTAAGCTGGTGCGCCCGCATCAGCGCGGCCGCTTTTTCTCCATCCTGATGATGCAGGATAGCGCCGGCGCGGTGATTGGCGCGCTGCTGGGCAGCTGGCTGCTGCAGTATGATTTCCGCCTGGTGTGCAGCGCCGGCGCCGCGCTGTTTATCGCCTGCGCGGCGTTTAACGCCTGGTATCTGCCGGCATGGAAGCTCTCGACGGTAAAAACGCCGATCCGCGAGGGGCTGGGCCGGGTGCTGCGGGACAAGCGCTTCGTCACCTATGTCCTGACGCTGACGGGCTATTACATGCTCGCGGTGCAGGTGATGCTGATGCTGCCGATCATGGTGAATGACATCGCCGGCTCGCCGGCCGCCGTAAAGTGGATGTACGCCATCGAAGCCACCATTTCGCTGACCCTGCTCTATCCCATTGCCCGCTGGAGCGAAAAACGTTTTCGCCTTGAGCACCGGCTGATGGCCGGTCTGCTGGTGATGACCCTGGCCATGCTCCCCATCGGCATGACCAGCAGTTTGCAGCAGCTGTTTACCCTGATCTGCCTGTTTTACATCGGTTCCATCATTGCTGAACCTGCCCGGGAGACGCTGGGCGCCTCGCTGGCGGACGCCCGGGCGCGCGGCAGCTATATGGGCTTCAGCCGCCTGGGGCTCGCCTTTGGCGGCGCGCTGGGATATGCAGGCGGCGGCTGGCTGTTTGATGCTGGTAAAGCCGCCGGTCAGCCCGAGCTGCCGTGGCTGATGCTCGGGGCCATCGGGGTTATCACTTTTCTGGCGCTGTGGTGGCAGTTTAGTCCGAAACGCTCTGCCTCCGGCATGCTGGAGCCGCGGACCTGATGCGCGCGGCGGCGGTTTCTCCTGCTTTCAGCCTATTCTGCTGGTATCGAGGATGCTGACAGGTCATGATGCTTTGTGTCAGGATGAATGAAGGTATGAGCCAGAGGACCCCCATGAAAAAGATTTTGATCGCCGCCGCGCTGATTGTCAGCGGCCTGCTGAGCGGCTGTAATCAGCTGACCCAATACACGGTAAGCGAGCAGGAGATTAACCAGGCCCTGCAGAAGCGAAACCATTTTGCCAAAGATATTGGTCTGAAAGGCGTTGCCGACGCCCATATCGAACTGCAGAACCTCACCAGCGCCATCGGACGCGAGGAGCCGGGCAAAGTCACGCTGACCGGGATCGCTAACGTTGACCTGAACTCCCTGTTCGGCACGCAGAAAGCGACGATCGATCTGAAGCTCAAAGCGCTGCCAACCTTTGACAGAGAGAAAGGCGCCATCTTCCTGCAGGAAATGGAGGTGGTGGATGCCAAAGTGGCGCCCGAGAAGCTGCAGTCGGTCATTCAGGCCCTCCTCCCCTACCTGAATCAGTCGCTGCGCAGTTACTTCAGCCAGCAGCCGGCCTATGTCCTGCGTGAGGACGCCAGCACCGGTGAAGCACTGGCGAAGAAATACGCCAAAGGCATCGAGGTGAAGCCGGGCGAGATTGTCATCCCCTTTACCAATTAATCTCCAGGGCGCCGCGGCGCCCTCAATTTTTTACGGAAATGAGTGCAAAGGAAAACGTTTACGCTTATCCTTAGTGCCCGGCAAAAAACAGCCCTGATGACTGAACCTATTAGCCGGAGCCTTCCATGACAGCACAATCCCAGGTATTGAAAATCCGCCGCCCAGACGACTGGCATATCCATCTACGTGATGACGATATGCTGAAAACCGTCGTGCCTTATACCAGTGAGTTTTATGGCCGGGCGATCGTGATGCCGAATCTGGTGCCGCCTGTCACCACCGTCGCGGCGGCTATCGCCTATCGCCAGCGCATTATGGACGCCGTCCCGGCCGGGCATGATTTTACCCCGCTGATGACCTGCTATCTGACAGACTCCCTCGACCCGGCTGAGCTGGAGCGCGGCTTTAACGAAGGCGTATTCACCGCCGCCAAGCTCTACCCGGCCAACGCCACCACCAACTCCAGCCACGGCGTCACCAGCACCGACGCCATTATGCCGGTGCTGGAGCGGATGGAAAAACTGGGGATGCCGCTGCTGGTACATGGGGAAGTCACCCACGCCGAGATTGATATATTCGATCGCGAAGCGCGCTTTATTGAAACCGTGATGGAGCCGCTGCGCCAGCGCCTGCCCGGACTGAAGGTGGTCTTTGAGCATATCACCACCAAAGATGCCGCCGAGTATGTGCGTGACGGCAATGAACTGCTGGCGGCCACTATCACCCCGCAGCATCTGATGTTCAACCGTAACCATATGCTGGTCGGCGGTATTCGTCCTCACTTGTACTGCCTGCCGGTACTTAAACGCAATATTCATCAGCAGGCTCTGCGGGAGCTGGTCGCCAGCGGCTTCAGCCGCGCCTTCCTCGGCACCGACTCCGCACCGCACGCCCGCCACCGTAAGGAGGCCAGCTGCGGCTGCGCCGGCTGCTTCAACGCCCCGACCGCCCTCGGCAGCTACGCCACGGTGTTTGAAGAAATGAACGCTCTGCAGCACTTTGAGGCTTTCTGCTCGCTGAATGGCCCGCGCTTCTACGGTCTGCCGGTCAATGAGAGCTACGTTGAACTGGTGCGTGAAGAGACGACCGTTGTGGACAGCATTTCCCTGCCTAATGACACCCTGGTGCCCTTCCTGGCAGGTGAAACCGTTCGCTGGACCGTGAAGAAATAAAAACGTAGCCCCCTGTTGTCAACGCCAACCGGATACTGTATAAATAACCAGTATCGAACACAGGGGGCAATTATGCGCATTGAAGTGTCTATCGCCAAAACTACCGCCTTACCCAACGGCGCGCTGGAAGCGCTGAATAACGAACTCTCTCGCCGTATCGCCGAGCAATTCCCGGCCATCGACAGCCAGGTGAGCGTCCGCTACGCCACCGGCAATCAGCTCTCGGTGTTTGGCGCCCTGAAAGAAGACAAAGACCGGATAAGCGAAATCCTGCAGGAAACATGGGAAAGCGCGGACGACTGGTTTGTCCACGATCTCTCCTGAAGCATGGCGGGATCCAGTTACTCTGGTTTGCTCCCTCATTGTGCTTTTTTTGCCGGGTCGCCCCGGCTTTTTTTAGCCCCTCTTCTGTTCAGAATAGTCCTGATTATTCTGCTCAATATCGACTAAAGTGGCCATTTTACGCGCTTATCTTGAATAAAAAAGCGGCAAAAGAAGAAAATCATGCTGCCTTTCATTTAATTTCTCGAGTTTATTCTTGATCCCTGATATAATTAACTTGCTTCAAAAAATATGCATTAAACCTCGAGAATTGTTGTCTTTTAACATATGAATAAGGGGTTATGATGGAAAAAAATAATGAAGTCATTCAGACCCATCCCCTCGTTGGATGGGACATCAGCACCGTTGATAGCTACGATGCGCTGATGTTGCGCCTGCACTACCAGAACCCCACTCAAGAAAACAGTAATGATGCTGAGATCGGCCAGACGCTATGGCTAACGACGGACGTCGCACGTCAGTTTATTTCAATCCTGGAAGCAGGCATTGCGAAGATTGAATCTGGCGAATACCAGGAAAACGAGTACCGCCGACATTAACGCGGCTTGCGAATGACTTAACATTAAACTTAACAGGCACCTGCGGGTGCCTGAATTATTTTCGGGCTTGTATAAGCACAGGGAGTTAATTACCCTGCTAACAAGGCAATTACCCGGAACTCACCATGCAATACGATCTTATCATTATTGGCAGCGGCTCCGTCGGCGCCGCCGCTGGCTATTATGCGCGCCGTGCCGGACTCAATGTTCTGATGACCGACGCCCATCAACCTCCCCACCAGGAAGGCAGCCATCACGGCAGCAGCCGTCTTATCCGTCACGCCTATGGCGAAGGTGAGAAATATGTTCCGCTGGTGCTGCGTGCCCAGCAGCTATGGGATGAACTGGCAGAGATCAGTGGCGAAGCCGTGTTTGAACGCACCGGCGTCATTAACCTCGGCCCCGCCAGCTCCGCTTTTCTCGCCAACGTCGCCGCCAGCGCCCGTGCGTTCAAGCTTGAGGTGGAAGAGCTGGATGCCCAGGCCGTAATGCAGCGCTGGCCAGAGATACGCCTCCCCGAGGACTATCGGGCGATTTTCGAACCCGCTTCCGGCGTACTGCGCAGCGAGCTGGCCGTCGAAACCTGGATCCGTCTGGCGCGGGAAGCAGGCTGCGCGCAGCTATTCAACTGTCCGGTCTCGGCTATTCATCACCATGCTGACGGGATCACCATCGATACCCTCGACGGTGAATATCATGGTAAAAAGCTGCTGGTCAGCGCCGGGACCTGGGTCACCCGCCTGCTCCCGGACCTCCCCATCCAGCCGGTACGTAAGGTGTTTGCCTGGTACCAGGCCGATGGCCGTTACAGCAGCAAGAATCACTTTCCGGCCTTCACCGGCGAGTTGCCCAACGGAGATCAATACTACGGTTTCCCGGCAGAAGATAACGAGCTGAAGATTGGCAAGCATAACGGCGGTCAACCGATCTCCATGCCGCAGGAGCGAGTGGCATTTGGCGCTGTCGCCAGCGATGGCTCCGAATCGTTTCCTTTTTTGCGCAACGTCCTGCCAGGGATCGGCGGCTGCCTGCACGGCGCCTCCTGTACTTATGACAATACCGTCGATGAAGATTTTATTATCGATACGTTACCCGGCAGACCAGACACGTTGCTCATCACCGGTCTGAGCGGGCATGGCTTTAAGTTTGCCCCGGTGTTGGGGGAAATTGCCAGTCAGTTTGCTCAGGGCGAAGCATCGAGCTTCAACCTGGCGCCCTTCTCGCTGGCGCGCTTTAACGCGTAATGGAATGCGGCACTTTTGCCGTCGGGCAAAAAAAAACGGCCTCTGTCGAGGCCGTTAGTCATTGAGAGCGATTATGCGTCGCCTGTTTAATTTGCTGGTCAATAACGTCCGCGAGCACTTTATGATCTACCTGGCGCTTTGGCTGCTGCTGGCGATCATCGATCTCGTCTGGTTATGGTTTTTCTGATGGCTCAGGATCGAGGATCCCGAGTTTGGTGTTCAGCCGACCACGCGATTTATTAAAGATTTTATTGCCGTTTTCACGCCCGGCGCGCAGCTTACGCTGCTCCTCTTCCGGTAGCTTATGCTCTTCCATGCAGGCTTCGCTACAGCAGCCGGCAAACTTCTCGGCGCAGCTCGGGCACTGGATAAACAGCAGATGGCAACCATCGTTCAGGCAGTTGGTATGAGTGTCGCACGGCACGCCGCACTGATGACAGTGCGCGATAACGTCATTGGAGATCCGCTCGCCCATCCGTTCATCAAAGACAAAGTTTTTGCCAATGAAACGCACAGGCAGCCCCTGCTCACGGGCGCGGCGGGCGTACTCGATGATGCCACCCTCGATGTGCCAGACCTTATTGAAGCCGTTATGCTTCATCCAGGCGCTGGCTTTTTCACAGCGAATACCGCCGGTGCAATACATGACAATTTTCTTGTCTTTATGGTCCTGCATCATTTCCACGGCTTTCGGCAACTGGTCGCGGAAGGTATCCGCCGGGATCTCCAGCGCGTTTTCGAAATGGCCCACCTCATATTCATAGTGGTTGCGCATATCGATAAACACGGCATCCGGATCGTCAAGCATCGCGTTGACCTCAGCCGCCTTGAGATAGTCTCCGACGTTGGAGGCGTCGAAGGAGGGATCGTCGATGCCGTCGGCAACGATGCGGTCACGCACTTTCAGGCGTAGTACCCAGAACGATTTACCGTCGTCCTCGAGAGCGATATTGAAACGCAGCCCCGCCAGCGCCGGATCGAAGCCATAGAGAAACTCACGCAGGGCTTCAACGTTGCTTTGCGGCACGCTGATTTGCGCGTTGATCCCTTCCCGGGCCAGATAGATGCGGCCAAAGACTTTCAGCTGGGTTAAGGCAACCCACAGCGCATCGCGGGTCGCCTGCGGATCGACAATGGTGAAATATTTATAGAACGAGATCGTCGTGCGCGGCTCGGTTTCAGCCAGCATTTGCGCCTTTAACGTCTCATTTGAAATGCGGTTGTGTAACACTGGCATGGTGTACCTGCTCGACATAGAAATGAGGAAATAAACGGCGGGCATGATATAGCAAAGCTTATTAATTTACATCCCTACATTTTACGCTACATTTTTCTCACCCGGTCGCCCCCCACTTAACAAAACAATGTGGCTGTCGCCGCCTTTGGCTGGCCGGTAAAAAAATGCGATAATATAAGATGTTGCTTACTGATACGGGTATGAAATGACTCATTTGCCTAAATTTTCTCCGGCGCTGCTGCATCCGCGCTATTGGCTGCTGTGGCTGGGTATCGGCCTGCTGTGGCTGGTTGTCCAACTGCCCTACCCGCTGATCTACCGCATCGGGAACGCCATCGGCCGCCTGGCCATGCGCTTTATGAAGCGCCGGGCGAAGATCGCCTATCGCAACCTTGAGCTCTGCTTCCCCGAGAAAAGCGAGCAGGAACGTCACCGGATGGTGGTGATGAACTTCGAATCGGTTGGCATGGGGCTGATGGAGACCGGGATGGCCTGGTTCTGGCCAGTTCGCCGAATCGCCCGCTGGACCGACACCATCGGCTTTGAGCATATTCGCGATGTGCAGGCGCAGCAGCGCGGCATTCTGCTGATCGGCATTCATTTCCTGACACTGGAAATGGGCGCGCGAATGTTCGGCATGAACGAGCCGGGGATTGGCGTCTATCGTCCCAACGATAACCCGGTCATCGACTGGCTGCAGACCTGGGGCCGGCTGCGCTCCAACAAGGACATGATCGACCGCAAGGATCTGAAAGGTATGATCCGCGCGCTGAAAAAAGGCGATGTGGTGTGGTACGCGCCGGATCATGATTACGGCCCGACCGCCAGCGTCTTCGCCCCACTGTTTGCCGTTGACCAGGCGGCGACCACCTCCGGCACCTGGATGCTGGCGAAAATGTCCAAAGCCTGCATCGTGCCCTTTGTTCCACGCCGTAAACCGGACGGTAAAGGTTATGAACTGATTATCCTGCCGCCAGAGTGCTCCCCGCCGCTGGACGACGCGGAAACCACCGCCGCGTGGATGAACAAGATCGTAGAGCAGTGCATTATGATGGCCCCGGAACAATATATGTGGCTCCATCGCCGCTTTAAAACCCGCCCCGAGGGGACGCCCTCCCGCTACTGATCCCCTTTCCCGGCCGCGCGCCTCCCGGCCGGGAATCCCCACCGCTCAGGCTTTACGCTCTGCTTTAGCTTTAAAAGCTCTCCTCCATTGCGGCATTTATTTCCCAGGCGCATAATTAGCAGGCTCATATTTTCTCTTAATTTGACCTGCTGCGCAGGCCAGTGGAACCCTATGTCGTCTGCTGATACCCCCATCAACTGGAAACGAAACCTGACCGTCACCTGGCTTGGCTGCTTTTTAACCGGCGCCGCCTTCAGCCTGGTCATGCCCTTTCTGCCGCTCTATGTCGAACAACTCGGCGTCACCGGCCATAGCGCCCTGAACATGTGGTCCGGGCTGGTCTTTAGCATTACCTTTCTCTTCTCCGCCATCGCCTCGCCGTTCTGGGGCGGACTTGCTGACCGCAAGGGACGTAAAATCATGCTGCTGCGTTCAGCCCTCGGGATGGCCATCGTCATGATGTTGATGGGGATGGCGCAGAATATCTGGCAGTTTCTGCTGCTGCGCGCGCTACTCGGCCTGCTGGGCGGCTTTATTCCCAACGCCAACGCCCTGATCGCCACCCAGATCCCACGCCATAAAAGCGGCTGGGCGCTGGGCACGCTGTCAACCGGCGCGGTAAGCGGCGCCCTGCTCGGCCCGCTGGCGGGTGGTTTCCTGGCAGACCACTGGGGCCTGCGTACCGTCTTCTTTATGACCGCCGCGGTGCTGTTTATCTGCTTTCTGTTTACCCTGTTTTTAATCCGTGAAAATTTTGTCCCAATTGCTAAAAAAGAGATGCTCAGCGCGAAGGCGGTATTCTCCTCTCTGCAGAATCCGAAACTGGTGCTCAGTCTGTTTGTCACCTCGCTGATCATCCAGGTCGCCACCGGCTCCATTGCGCCGATCCTGACGCTTTACGTGCGCGATCTGGCGGGTAATGTCAGCAATATCGCCTTTATCAGCGGGATGATCGCCTCAGTGCCGGGCATTGCCGCCCTGATGAGCGCCCCCCGTCTGGGCAAACTGGGGGATCGTATCGGACCGGAAAAAATCCTCATCGTGGCGCTGATTATCTCGGTGCTGTTGCTGATCCCGATGGCGTTCGTCCAGACCCCGCTGCACTTAGGTATCTTGCGGTTCCTGCTCGGCGCCGCGGACGGCGCGCTGCTGCCGGCAGTGCAAACCCTGCTGGTGTATAACTCCACCAGCCAGATCTCCGGGCGGATCTTCAGCTATAACCAGTCATTTCGTGATATTGGCAACGTCACCGGCCCCCTGATCGGCGCCTCGGTTTCCGCCAACTACGGCTTTCGCGCCGTCTTCCTTGTCACCGCAGGAGTGGTATTGTTTAACGCGATCTATTCGACCCTTAGCCTGCGCCGACCAGCCGCGGACGCCTCGCAGCCCGACCGCCATTCAGTAAATTAACGTCCAGAGGGGCTCAGCCCCTTGACGCCTTGCCAAGCGCCTTCTATAGATTGAATCGTGTTCAATTCATATTCTTCTCAGGAGATTCGCTATGCCAAAGGATTCGATGTTCTATGCCACGCTCGAAGAAGCTATTGATGCAGCACGTGAAGAATTTCTCGCCAACAACCCTGACAGCGATGAAGAGAGCGCTAACGTTGAGCAGCTCAATATTCAAAAGTATGTGCTGCAGGATGGCGATATCGCCTGGCAGGCCGAATTTTTTGCTGACGAAGAGGAACAAGGCGAATGCTTACCGATGCTTAGCGGCGAAGCCGCGCAGAGCGTCTTCGATGGGGATTA
Source organism: Klebsiella sp. PCX (assembly GCF_021869705.1). NCBI lineage: Bacteria > Pseudomonadati > Pseudomonadota > Gammaproteobacteria > Enterobacterales > Enterobacteriaceae > Klebsiella > Klebsiella sp. PCX. The sequence continues at coordinate 1,939,831 of NZ_CP091527.1, read as the reverse complement.
TGATGAGATAGAGCTCCGTCAGGAGTGGCTGGAGGAAAATACGCTTCATGAGTGGGATGAAGGTGAATTCCAGCTCGAGCCCTCTCTGGACACCGAAGAGGGACAGACGGCGGCCGACGAGTGGGACGAGCGTTAATCAGTTATAGGGCCCGTGGCTGGCGTCCAGCGGCAGCAGAAGCGTATCGAATACCAGCGAGAACGGCAGGTCCAGAATGGTGAGATAGCGCCATCCTGAATCGCGAACGTCCCACTGCACGCCCGGGTAATATTGATTGCCATGCCCCTGCCCGGGCACCGTCCGGCTGATAATGCTGCCGCAGCCGCTGAGCAGCAGCGCCATGGCAATGATCGGTAGTATTCGCATCCACAACCTCGTCTTTCAGATAAAAAAATACCGGCATCGCTGCCGGTATTTTCATTAACGTACGGCTTATTTCGTTTTCAGCGCCAGCGGGTTAAGCGCCAGCTGCTGATAGGCGTTCACCCACGAGGAGTATTTCTCCGGCGCGGCCCATACGCGATAGTGCAGACGCGACATGGTTACCGGGTCGCTCAACAGCACCAGTCGACGATCGCGGTTCAGCTTATCCGGCGTTTCATTCAGCGCCTGCTCGACATGACGCTCGCGGGCGATCTCCAGGATATGACCCTGACGGTGCCGCGCGGTGGCCATCGCGGTGGCAAGGGCGTTAAACGACGGGTTAAACACCGCGTGCATAAAGCCATCGTCCAGCGAACGCTGACGGTTCAGCGTCAGGTACGCATCGGTATCCTTGAGCACCTGCGGCGGCGAATACTCTTCCGGAATCAGGAACAGCTTCCAGCGCTTGGTGCGCAGGCCCACGGTCGCCCGGCTGGAGATAGCCGACACGAACGGCGACAGAATCAGCGATACGACAATCGGCGCCAGCCAGAACAGGAAGCGCAGATCCAGCCATGCCATTCCGACCGCCCATACCAGCCCCAGCAGCAGCTGCGAGCCGTGACGCATAAAGGCTTCTCCCCACGGCGTGGAGTCATCATCACGCTGCGGCGAATTCCACACCACTTCCCAGCCGAGGAAGGCGCTGACCACGAAGACGGTGTGGAACAGCATGCGAACCGGCGCCAGCAGGACCGAGAACAGAACCTCCAGCAGCAGGGAAAGCGTCACGCGGATAAATCCACCGTACTCCTTCGGCCCCTTACACCACACCAGGATAATACTCAGCAGCTTCGGCAGGAACAGCAGCACCATGGTCGAGGCGAACAGCGCAATAGCCAGCTCCGGACGCCACTGCGGCCACACCGGGAACAGCTGACGAGGCTGCAGGAAGTACTGCGGCTCGGTCAGGGCATGCACCACCTGCAACGCTGTCGACAGGGCAAGGAACATAAACCACAGCGGCGCTGACAGGTAGGACATCACGCCGGTAAGGAATACCGCTCGGTGGACCGGGTGCATCCCTCTCACGAGGAACAGGCGGAAGTTCATCAGGTTGCCCTGGCACCAGCGGCGGTCGCGTTTCAGCTCGTCCAGCAGGTTCGGCGGCAGCTCTTCATAAGAGCCCGGCAGATCGTAGGCAATCCACACGCCCCAGCCGGCGCGGCGCATCAGCGCGGCTTCAACGAAGTCGTGCGACAGAATCGACCCGGCAAAGTTGCCCTCGCCCGGCAGCGGCGCCAGCGCGCAGTGCTCAATGAACGGCTTCACGCGGATAATGGCGTTATGTCCCCAGTAGTGGGACTCCCCCAGCTGCCAGAAGTGCAGACCCGCCGTAAACAGCGGACCATACACCCGGGTGGCAAACTGCTGGCAACGCGCATACAGCGTGTCCATGCCCGAGGCGCGTGGGGATGACTGGATGATCCCGGCGTTCGGGTTCGCTTCCATCAGACGCACCAGGCTGCTCAGACACTCTCCGGTCATTACCGAGTCCGCGTCAAGCACCACCATGTAGCTATACTGGCTGCCCCAGCGGCGGCAGAAATCATCGATGTTGCCGCTCTTACGCTTCACGCGACGACGACGACGACGGTAGAAGATCTGCCCTTCGCCCTGCACTTCGGCAATCAGCTCCATCCACGCCTTTTGCTCAGCAACACAGATATCGGGGTTATAGCTGTCGCTGAGGATATAGACGTCGAAATGGGCGGCGTTGCCGGTGGCTTTCACCGACTCCCAGGTCGCCCGCAGCCCGGCGAACACGCGGTCAACGTCTTCGTTACAGATCGGCATAATAAGCGCTGTCCGGTGCGCCGGGTTCAACGGTTCGTCACCGACCGTCGAGGCGGAAATACTGTACTTATCGCGACCGATCAACAGCTGCAGGAAGCCCATTAACGCGGTCCAGAAGCCAGCGGAAACCCAGCAGAACAGCACCGCGAAGAGGATCAGAATGCCGCTCTGCAACACGTACGGCAGCAGCTGCATGAAAGAGATCCACAGGTTCTGCCCCACCATGTCGGCCGGGTTGATCAGCGCCCAGCCCTGATAAGGCAGAATGGTTTTCATGTACCAGGTAGCCACCACGGTCTGCGACAGCGTCAGCAGCAGCAGGATGTAGCGACGAATAGTGCCGACGGTACGCCATTTTTGCTCGCTCTCGCGCTCTTCTTGCGTCAGGCGGGAGAGATAGCGCGGCGTGACATCGCGTCCGCGCAGACGGTCCCAGAAGCGGCCAACCGGGTTGGTACGCCACGGGTCCGGGATCATCGAGGAGCGCTTGGCTTTCGGCATCGCATGCAGCTGGGTGCGGCCTTCATCATCCTTCACCAGCTGATCGCCAGACAGCGAATCCGGCCAGCTGTGCGCCAGCCGCGCCTTTACCGACCCCAGCGGGGAGTCGTCTTCGCGGGCGAAGGTCTGATGTTCGTCATCCAGGGCCTGATGAACGGCCTGCAGGCTGGTGTCCGGCAGCGCCGATTTCTCGGCGTCCGACAGCGGCAATGCGTCAATGTACTTCGTTATCTTATTCATTGGCAGGCAGCTGATAGCTCCAGGTTTCGCTCAACGTGTCATCACCGTTAACCAGTGCGGCGCGCATTTCCGTCGTTTTCTTCGGATCTTTCACCTTCAAACGCAGGATCATACGCCAGCCTTTGGTCACCGGATTGTAACGCACGGTATTTTCAACGATTTCAGCGTTATCGCCGGTGCTCGCCTGGGCGGCGACCGGGGTATCCGCTGGCAGTTTTTTCATATCGGCGCCGGTAAAGTCGACAATGAAAGCAATGGTGCCGTCCGGCTGGCGGATCAGGTTCGACTGCTTCACGTCGCCGGTAGAGCGGCGGGTCTGCATAACGTACGCGTTATCCGGCGCATGCAGCTTGTCTTCATCGCGGCTGAAGGTGATGGTGTACTTGAAGTTCATCTCCTTGCCCGGCTCCGGCAGCTGATCCGGCGTCCAGTAAGTCACGATGTTATCGTTGGTTTCATCGTTGGTCGGGATTTCGACCAGTTCGATTTTCCCTTTGCCCCACTCCCCTTTCGGGGTGATCCAGGCGCTCGGGCGCAGGTCATAACGATCGTCAAGGTCCTCGAAGCGCGAGAACTGACGGCCGCGCTGCAGCAGGCCGAACCCTTGCGGGTTTTCCATCGCATAGCTGCTAACGGCCAGGTGTTTCGGGTTGTTCAGCGGACGCCAGATCCACTCGCCGTTGCCCGCCAGGATCGACAGACCATTGGAGTCGTGCAGCGCCGGACGATAGTTGAGCGCCGGAGAAGGCTGGTTGGAACCGAACAGGAACATGCTGGTCAGCGGCGCCACGCCCAGTTTGCCCACTTTGTCACGCAGGTAAACTTTGGACTGGACATCCACCACGGTGTCGCGTCCCGGCATGATCACAAAGCGATAGGCGCCGGTTGCCCGCGGCGAATCCAGCAGCGCATAGATAGTCAGACGCTTGTCGGTGGCTTTTGGTCGCTCGATCCAGAACTCACGAAAACGCGGGAACTCTTCGCCGGAAGGCAGCGCGGTATCGATAGCCAGACCGCGCGCGGACAGACCGTATACCTGACCCTGACCCAGCACGCGGAAGTAGCTGGCACCGAGCATGCTGACGATTTCATCGTTCTTATCTTTGCTGTTGATCGGATACAGTACTTTGAAGCCGGCGAAACCAAGGTCTTTCACCGTGTCTTTATCGTGCTGAACGTTACCAAAGTTAAAATAGTCCGGGCTATATTTAATTTTACGCACGCTGGTGGCCGTCACTTCATTGATGGTGACCGGCGTGTCGAAGTACATACCCTGATGGTAAAATTCAAGCTTGAATGGGGTTTTCTGGTTATTCCAGTAAGCTTTATCGTGATTAAACTGAATTTGCTGGTAGTCCGCGTATTTCATATCGCGGAAAGCGGAGGGCAGGTTACTCTTTGGCGCTTCATAGCCTTTCCCGGCTAACGTTTTGGCCTCTTTTGCAACGTCATCAATGCTAAATGCCCATGCAGATGAAGTACACAGGGACAACATTACGGCTGCGCTTAACCAACGCATTTTCATCATCTGTGGTTTATGTTTCATATAAGTAAGCACTTCCCCCTTTGTGTGCTTAAATCGATCCGATCTATTTTAATGGAAACTCAGGCAATCCGACAACATAATCCCTGCTTTGTTCAGCGTAGCGGCGCAGGGAATAAACAGTTCGCAGTCCCGTTTGCACTTTGCGTGCTTATCCTGGAGACAGGTACCCCGAGTTCATGTAGGGTTGCTGATAATGTAAGCGTTATCATCTTGAGTGATAAGACGAATTATCTGAGATTGTCGTGAATCGTATGAATAATACTCCGGTACAGCGTGAATATTTTTTCGACAGCATCCGCGCCTGGCTGATGCTGCTGGGGATCCCTTTTCACATTTCGCTGATTTATTCCAGCCACAGCTGGCATGTCAACAGCGCTGAGCCCTCGTGGTGGCTGACGCTGTTTAATGATTTCATTCATGCCTTCCGCATGCAGGTCTTCTTCGTCATCTCCGGCTATTTTTCCTATATGCTGTTCCTGCGCTACCCGCTGAAAAAGTGGTGGAAAGTGCGCGTCGAACGGGTCGGCATTCCGATGCTGACCGCCATCCCGCTGCTGACGCTGCCTCAGTTTATTATGCTGCAGTACGTCAACGGCAAGGCGGAAAACTGGCACACCCTTTCCGGGTACGACAAATTCAACACCCTGGCGTGGGAGCTCATTTCCCACCTGTGGTTTTTGCTGGTCCTGGTGGTGCTGACTTCGCTGGGCGTGGTGCTGTTCAAATGGCTGACGCGCCGCCCGGCAGGAGGTGCTCACGCTTTCGGTGACACTGTCACTATGGGCCAGCTGACGATGATTTTCCTTGCGCTAGGGGTGCTTTACGCGCTGATCCGTCGGTCATTGTTCGTGATCTATCCGCCCCTGCTAAGCAATGGTCTGTTTAACTTTGTGGTCATGCAGACGCTGTTCTATCTGCCCTTCTTTGTGCTGGGGGCGCAGACCTTTATTAATCCGCGCTTAAAGGCGATGTTCACCACGCCGTCGCCATGGTGCTGCGCGGCAGCGCTGCTGGGATTTATCGCCTATCGGCTGAACCAGCAGTACGGCTCCGGCGACGGCTGGATGTATGAAACGGAATCGGTGATCACCATGGTGCTGGGGCTGTGGATGGTCAATGTCGTCTTTTCGCTCGGCCATCGCCTGCTGAACTTCCAGTCGGCGCGGGTGACCTATTTCGTCAATGCTTCGCTGTTTATTTACCTGGTGCACCATCCGCTGACGCTGTTGTACGGGGCGTGGATCACCCCGGCCATCAAGTCAAATACCTTAGGCTTTATTGGCGGGTTGGTTTTTGTGGTGGGTATTGCCCTGATCCTGTACGAAATTCACCTGCGTATTCCGCTGCTGCGTTTCCTGTTCTCCGGTAAACCGATGAACAAACCGGCCAAAACCCCGGCCTCGGCCAGTTAACCTTTAGCTTTTGCGGCACGCCTGGCGTGCCGCGCTACGCTTGCTCATCAAACAGCCGGTCGAAGATCATGTTATACAGGGCTTCTAAATCCGCTTTATCGACCGGGGTGGATGCGCTCAGCTCACAGCGGTAGGCTGCCCCCTCCGTCAGAACGGCGATGAGCTCTGAAGCGGCATTGCGTCGCGCATCGCTGAGCCCGGGATGATAACGCTGCGACAAACGCCCGCCCTCCTCTTTCAACCGCCGGTCGGCCTGCACCAGGATCTCGCGCAAGCGTGGGTTGCGCGAGGCTTCGGCGTTAATTTCCATCAACAGATAATTGTCGCTTCTGGTGGCTGCCGAAGTCGGGATCCTGCCCGCCAGCACCGCCGCTTTTCGCGCCAGATTGTGGTTCTCATCGATCATCTCGCCGACTCTGGCGTTGACGATTTCGCTGACAATTGCTTCGATGATCGCTTCCTTGCTGGCAAAAATGCGATACAGCTGACCGACGCTCAGACCCGCCTCGCGGGCGATATCCGCGACAGAGGCGCCATGCAATCCCTTCGCCGCGAAACATCTTTGCGCAGCGGCAACGATCTCCGCGCGGCGCGCCTGCTGCTTCTGCTGTACTTTTCCTTCTGACACCCTGCTCCCTCCTGCTATCCATCATTCCTGTCAATATCGGCGGTTATCATAGCCTATTCTGCTGAATCAGGGGCATGCCGCCAGCAGGCGACGATAGATAGCTGCCGTTTCCTCGTCGAAACAGACGAACAGGACCCGTTCAAGCGGGTTATAGCGGGTGAGAAACGCGGTCACGGTGCGCACGGCGATCGCCGCCGCTTCCTCTTTCGGATAGCCATACACGCCGGTGCTGATCGCCGGAAACGCAATGGAGCGATAGTTGTTTGCCGCCGCCAGCTGCAGGCTGTTTTTGTAGGCATCGGCCAGGGTTTGCGCCTCCATGCGGTCGCCGCCGTGCCAGACCGGACCCACGGTATGGATCACCGCGCTGGCGGGAAGATCGCCCGCCATCGTGATCACCGCATGCCCAGGGGGACATTCGCCCTGCTGCTGCAACACCTGCTTGCAGGCCGCCAGCAGCGCGGGACCGGCCGCCCGGTGGATCGCGCCATCCACCCCGCCGCCGCCCAACAGCGAGGGGTTTGCCGCATTCACAATCACATCGACATCAAGCGTCGTAATATCGCCGAGAATTACTTCAGGTTGAACAGCCATTTCTCCTCCTGTCGGCATAGCGCGTGGGTACGGCTTTCTGCCGATACTAGGGCATACCCGCCCCCGGGAGCAAGATTATCCCGCAGCGCCGGCGACAAGATGGTAAAAAAAACAGGACCCTGAGGGTCCTGTTGATATCATCGTCCCGCCGTTCAGGCGTTGTCGTTGACGAACGATTTTTGCTTTTCCGCACGGGCCGCCAGCCACAGGCCACTATTCTTCATGGCATAGCCAAAGACCAGGCCCAGCGCCAGGGAAGGGATCACCAGACGCCAGTCGCCATCTGCCGCGAAGGTCGCGCAGGCGCCGATAAAGGTGCCAGGGACAAACGACAGCAGCCTCTGTCGCGCCTGGATGCACATCAGAAAGGCCACGACGCCGGTCATCATATAGCTGAGGATCTGCAGCTGTGGGGCCAGCGCGCTACCGTGGATAATCACCAACGCCCAGGCAACGCCGCTCATTACCGTGCAGGAGGAGATGGCCAGGCCTTTCAGACCGCCCTGCGGGCAGGCGAAATAGGCCGTACAGCCGAGGAAACCGGCCCAGCTCAGCAGGCCGAGGGCGACGGCCACCCATCCCCAAATCCCGGAGAGAATGCCCGTCGTTAATGCGATTGCGAAGAGTATGTTCATGGCGCGTATCCTAGCAGATACGCACCGAAAGAATGCGATCTAAAACACACTAAATGAATGAACTTGATTTCAGTTGCATTATAATAGTGACTTAAATCACATTTTATTGCTCATCTTCTTCCTGAAGCTCGTCCCACATCGCGGCGATGGCGTCGCGGGTTAACGGCGCCATGGTGCGCCAGAACGGTGTGTGCGCATGCGCTTCGACTTTCCCCAGCATCGTCCCGCACCACGGCAGGATATAGTCGGCAAACAGGAGCTCCAGCGTCTCGCTCTGCGCTTCTGTGGCATGATCCTCCAGCCAGGAGGCGGCCAGCAGCAGCGATCCGAGATGATCCGCCGGACCTTCTCCTGTCGGGATGCCGTGATTGCTCAGAAAAGCCCGGACCTCCGCTTCAGAGGAACCCTCCACCCACGCGCTACGGTACGGCGGAACGCTGCAGGCTTCACCGACGAACAGCGCATTATAGTCCGTCGCCAGGGACTGCATTTCACAGCTTTTCTGCAGACGCGCCAGCAGCTCGTCCTGCTCCAGCGGCCAGCTGGCGGCCAGTTTGCCCTCGCGGATCAGGCTAAACAGCGGCACCAGCAGCGGGTCCTGCGGTTGACGGTAATACAGCGAACCCAGCACGCGGCAGAGGATTGAAAACTCGTTCATTCAGTTATTCCAGTTATACAAATTAAAGGTCAGCAAATTCCGGGATCGCCGGCATACCACGCGACTCGAGGAAGTCGAGCAGGCGACGCGGAGAAACGTTGAGGATCCTCTCCTCCGGGAAATCGACAGCATCGAGGATCTTGCGGCACTCGGTAAACTCTCCGAGGGTAAACGCCGTATGAGAGTCCGAGCCCAGCGCCACCCACCCTCCCGCGTCGCGCACCGCGGCGGCGATAGCACGGCAGTTATCTTCACTGCCCACGCGCGATGAAACGAAAGAGGAGTTATTGATCTCCAGCGCCACCTGGTAACGGGCCGCCGCTTCGGCAATGGCCGGGATATCCACCGGGAATTTCGGATTACCGGGATGGCTAATCATATGCACTTTACCGCTGGCCATCGCGGCAATCATCGCCTGCGTATGGGTGGCGCTATCCTGCGGCGGAAACACCGGCTCGTGGAATCCGGCGATGATCAAATCGAGCGACGTCAACATCGGCCCGGAACAGTCGATCTCACCTTCGATATTTTTAATATTCGACTCAATACCGCGCAGGATCCCCACCCCGTCTACCAGGCGGGGCCAAATGCGCATATTAACGAAGTGCCAGTAGTGCGGGGCATCCGCCATATCCGGGCCATGGTCGGTGATGGCGAAGAGTTTGATCCCTTTACGCTTTGCTTCCGCAATATAATCGTGCAGGGTGCTGTAGGCGTGGGTGCTGGCGACGGTATGCATGTGCAGGTCAACGGGATACATCACATTCTCCTCTTCTGTTTGTCGCAAGAATAGCAGGAAACCGGGCTATTGATTAGCAAAAACCCCGCCGTGGCGGGGTTCGCTTATCTTAATAACCGCGCTGACGATCGACCTGACCGCTAACCGATTCCCCTCGCTCCAGCCGGCTAATGGTCCCGGCGATATAGGCAATTGCCTCCATCGGGCGGGTGACTGCCGCCACGTGGGGAGTCATAGCCACCCGCGGGTGCGCCCATAGCGGACTCTCCTGCGGCAGCGGTTCGCGACTGAAGACATCGAGCATCGCGCCTTTGAGCTTACCGTTGTTCAGTGCCGCCAGCAGATCCTCTTCTACGACATGCACGCCGCGGGCAAGGTTGAGGAGATAACTCTCATCAGGCAGCTGCGCTAAAAGCGTCTGGTTGATAATACCGACGGTTTCGGCGGTATTCGGCAGCAAGTTGATCAGGACGCGAGTCCCCTGCAGGAATCCACCCAGCTCGGCCTGGCCGGCAAAGCTCTGTACCTGCGGCCAGGATTTACGGCTACGGCTCCAGACGCGAAGCGGGAATCCCCAGGGTTGCAGGCTTTCCGCAACCTTCGCCCCCAGCACGCCGGCCCCCATAATCCCGATGGTGAATTCGTCGGCGCGGTACTCGGGCAGCGGCTGCCAGCGGGAAGCCAACTTCAACGCCTGATAGTCATCGAACCGGCGGAACCAGTGGAGCACCTGGCTCACGGCATACTCCTGCATCTGCCGTCCCATACCGGTATCTTCGAGACGAAACAGCGGGATCGACAAGGGCAACATATCCGGATGATCGCGCAGCTTACTAAGGATCGAATCCACCCCCGCCCCAAGGGCGAACACGGCCTTCAGCGCCCTGCCTTGCAGCATCTCTACCGGTGGATGCCAGACCAGGGCATAGTCCGCCGGCTGGTTATCGCCCGCTTTCCATTCGCGTACTCGCGCGCCGGGTAACTGCTTTTCCAGCTCTCGGATCCAGTATTGGGTATCAAAGGTCGGATGGTAAAAAATAATCTCCATAGTGGCTCCTGATAGCAGACGCCTTTGGCCGATTGACGCTGGCGTCTTATTTTACTCATTGTTTTCTATTGGTTTGCCAGCATAACAAATTTCCCCCGAGCGAAAAGGGAAAAGCTACTGGCGACAAAAAAAACGGATTTCGCACGTTTAAGGAGCAAGTTGCTCGAAGTTTGTCTAAACGCGCTGATTTTGCAAAAAGTTGATTGACGGGCGATACGTATTTCCCTACATTAGCGCCCGCTCCCGACAACAACGGGAAAGACAATATGGTGAGGTGTCCGAGTGGCTGAAGGAGCACGCCTGGAAAGTGTGTATACGGCAACGTATCGGGGGTTCGAATCCCCCCCTCACCGCCATATTCAAGATGAGAGCCTGTACGCAAGTACGGGCTCTTTTCTTTTATATTCTCCGCTGGGGGGGGATGAGAACCCCCTACCGGGGTTCGACAACTGGCGCAGCCAGTTGGACAGACCGCGAGCCCGCGAGCGGGCTGCCCCGCAGGGGCGAGCGAAGCGAGTCAATCCCCCCTCACCGCCATATTCGAGATGAGAGCCTGTACGCAAGCGCGGGCTCTTTTCTTTTATATTCTCCCCGGGGGGAGCCCCCCGAGAAAAGCCAATCCCGAAGCTAATCCTCTTCCATTCGCTGATACTCTTCGCTGAGATAATCCACCAGCGCCCTGACAGAGGGCAGCAGCCCGCGCCGTGAGGCAAATACCGCATGGATCACTTCCCGCCGCGGCTGCCACTCATCCAGTACCACCTCTAACTCCCCTGACGCCAGCTGATCGCGCACCATTAATAAAGGAAGCTGCACCACCCCTACGCCGGCCATCGCCGCCTCGCGCAGCGCCAGCATATCGGTGGTCACCATTCGCGGCGTGAAATACACCTCCGCCCTTGCCCCCTCAGGCCCGGTAAGCTGCCATTTATGCTGATGCTTGTTCGCCCCCAGGCTGAGCCCAGGCCAGGCGCTCAGCTCAGACGGCGCCTGCGGACGTCCGAGCCGGGAAATCAGCTCCGGACTGGCCACCAGCCGGTGCCCTCGGTCCGCCAGCACGCGCATCACCAAATCGCTGTCCTCGATAGGCCGGGGCCGAACGCGGATCGCCACATCAATGCCCTCCCCGACCACATCCACCCGGCGGTTGGTCGCCTCAAGATGCAAAGTGACCCCGGGATAGCGCGCCATAAATCGCGCCAGCATCGGTCCGATATGGACATGCAGCAAGGTGACCGGACAAGTGATCCTGACGCTGCCGCGCGGCTCGGCGCGCAGCGTGTCGACCGCCTGCTGCGCCGCCTCGGCCTCTATCAGCATCGCTTTGCAATGCTGGTAAAAGGTCTGCCCGACCTCGGTAACCGCGAACTGGCGAGTGGTTCGCTGAATCAAACGCACGCCCAGCCGCTCCTCGAGTTGCGCAATGCGGCGGCTGAGCTTGGATTTCGGCTGGTCTAGCGCTCGCCCTGCCGCGGCGAAACCGCCATGGTCCACGACCTGGACAAACCAGGCGAAGTCATTGAGATCCTGCATCCTTCCTCCATTGTTCCATTTTTGGAACAGTATAGGCCATTTTTGCTTACTACCGCACATGTCGTCCCGGATATAAGCTTATTCGCATCAGATACCGATACACAGGAGAAAGCCATGAAACAGATTACAGGAGTCTACACCGCGCCCGCGCAGCATTGGGTAGGCGACGGCTTCCCGGTTCGTTCGATGTTTTCCTATCAGACGCACGGCCAGCAGCTGAGCCCCTTCTTACTGCTCGACTATGCCGGGCCGTACACCTTCCCGGCGGGCAGCAATAAACGCGGCGTCGGTGAGCATCCGCATCGCGGATTCGAAACCGTCACCATCGTCTACGCCGGAGAGGTAGAACATCGTGACTCCACCGGCCGTGGCGGGGTAATTGGCCCAGGCGACGTGCAGTGGATGACGGCGGGCGCCGGGATCCTGCACGAAGAGTTCCACTCGGAGGCCTTCACCCGCAGCGGCGGCGAGCTGAAGATGATCCAGCTGTGGGTCAACCTGCCCGCCAAAGACAAAATGGCGACCCCCGGCTACCAGAGCATTACCGCCGGGACGATCCCCACCGTCGCGCTGACGAATGGCGCCGGACAGGTTCGGGTTATTGCCGGCCAGTATGACGACGTCAGCGGCCCGGCCCATACCTTCTCACCGCTTAACGTGTGGGATATGCAGCTGAATCAGGGGCGCGACCTCACGCTGCGCCAGCCGGAAGGCTGGAGTACCGCGCTGGTGGTACTGGAAGGGGAAGTGATCATCAACGGTTCCGAATCCGCCCGCGAAGGACAGCTCGCCGTCCTGAGCCAGGCAGGAGACGCACTGCATCTGGAGGCGACCGCCCAGGCAAAAGTTCTGCTGATGGCCGGCGAACCGCTGCAGGAGCCGATTGTGGGCTATGGCCCGTTTGTCATGAATAACAAAACGCAGATCGCAGAAGCCGTTCGCGATTTTAACAGCGGCCGCTTTGGCCAAATCTAACTGATTGAGGTGAATACTATGTCTACTCTCGCTAATTTTAACGGTGCTCGTCCGGTGATTGATGTCAACGATACCGCAATGCTGTTGATTGACCACCAGAGCGGCCTGTTCCAGACCGTCGGCGATATGCCAATGCCAGAGCTGCGCGCTCGCGCCGCCGCGCTGGCGAAGATGGCCTCGCTTGCCGGGATCCCGGTGATCACCACCGCCTCCGTGCCGCAGGGGCCGAATGGTCCGCTGATCCCGGAGATTCATGAGAACGCGCCGCATGCGCAATACATCGCCCGTAAAGGCGAGATCAACGCCTGGGATAACCCGGAATTCGTCGCCGCGGTGAAAGCGACCGGTCGTAAAACGCTGATTATCGCCGGGACCATCACCAGCGTCTGCATGGCCTTCCCGGCGATTGCCGCCGTCGCCGACGGTTATAAAGTGTTTGCCGTGATTGACGCTTCCGGCACCTACAGCAAAATGGCGCAGGAGATCACCCTGGCTCGCGTGGTACAGGCTGGCGTAGTGCCGATGGATACCGCCGCCGTCGCCTCTGAGCTGCAGCGCACCTGGAATCGCCCGGACGCAGCAGAATGGGCGGAGGTGTACACCAAAGTCTTCCCGGCCTACCAGCTGCTGATTGAAAGCTACAGCAAAGCGCAGGACGTGGTGAAGAATAACGAACAGCTTGATTCCCAGCGCTAAAACACCCGCCCCACTGCGTCGCAGCGGGGCATTGTTCATTGCGTGAGCGGTCGGTAAAGAAAGAAGAAAATATGCTTGACCGTTTTAACGCAACTCCCTATAGTAGCGCCCCGTTGCCCACCCAAGGTGAGCAGCAAGACAATATGGTGAGGTGTCCGAGTGGCTGAAGGAGCACGCCTGGAAAGTGTGTATACGGCAACGTATCGGGGGTTCGAATCCCCCCCTCACCGCCATATTCGAGATGAGAGCCTGTACGCAAGTACGGGCTCTTTTCTTTTATATTCTCCGCCGGGGGGGATGAGAACCCCCGACCGGGGTTCGACAACTGGCGCAGCCAGTTGGACAGACCGCGAGCCCGCGAGCGGGCTGCCCCGCAGGGGCGAGCGAAGCGAGTCAATCCCCCCCTCACCGCCATATTTTAAGAAGAGCTCGTACGCAAGTACGGGCTTTTTTTCGCATGTGGCACCGCAGACATCCCCGGGGTCGGCATCAATGCCTCTCCCGGGCTACCAGACCGTACCCGCCAGGTAGCCCGCTATGCGCAGCGCCGCCGGAAGGCCCTCCAAAAACAACAAAGCCCGGGCTCGCCCGGGCTTTGCTCACAGTATGACGATTAATAATAGGCTTTCAGCGTCCGCTGGCAGAGGGCCGAGCGCACGCAGTCATCGGTGGTGAAACGCACGATGCCGATCATCTCGTCTTCCTCAAAACGCGCCAGCGCATCGCTCAGGCCGGACCGCACCCCTGAGGGCAAGTCGCACTGGGTGATATCGCCATTGACGATGACCGTCACGTTCTCCCCGAGGCGGGTTAAAAACATCTTCATTTGCGCTGCGGTCACGTTCTGGGCCTCGTCCAGAATCACCACCGCATTTTCAAAAGTACGTCCGCGCATATAGGCGAACGGCGCGATTTCCACCTTGCCGATTTCCGGACGCAGGCAGTACTGCATAAAGGAAGCTCCCAACCTTTTCACCAGCACGTCGTAAACCGGTCGGAAATAGGGCGCGAACTTCTCGGCGATATCTCCCGGTAAGAAGCCGAGATCTTCGTCGGCCTGCAGAACGGGACGGGTAACAATAATTCTGTCCACATCCTTATGGATCAGCGCTTCAGCTGCCTTCGCCGCACTGATCCAGGTCTTGCCGCATCCGGCTTCGCCGGTGGCGAAAATCAGCTGTTTATTGTCGATGGCATTCAGATAATGCGCCTGAGCCTCATTGCGCGCCTCAATTGGGGAAGTATCACGGCTGTCCCGCGCCATGCCAATTGCTTCTACGCCACTCATTTGCACAAGCGATGTGACCGATTCTTCTTCACGCTGCTTATGGCTGCGTGAATCCCGTCTCAGCACACGTTTTGCTTCACGACGAGCTTTGATCACTGCTTTTTGTCTTCCCATGGATAGCACCTTGCGTTGTAGGTTTACATCACACGCGTCAACATCGACGCGACTATGCGCACGAACGATTGAGGTTTGGCTTCCTTGTAAGCCATTGCTTGCCGGTAGAACTGACAACGAGTCGCGGCTACGCGCACCGCGTACCCTGCCAAGGTGGTAATAATTCGAAGCGGAGGGAGAAAGAGTGAGAAAATCGCTGCCGGAAGCGAGGCTTCCGTGCTGAAGAGTACGGTCTGTGGTTTTACGTTGTCCGGTACGGGACCTTACCATTCGCGATCTCCATAGTGAAACGTCACACTGCCGGGAACTACCGCGTATGTAATAAGTACATCAAAAAAGATTCTTAATGCAACTTATTTTTCACAATGACGCAACAAATAGTTCTTAAGCAAGTGTAGGAGACTATCGGTCATTTGTATTACAGAAATATAACACATGGCAGGAAATATAATAAAAAAGAGAAAAACAGCAGAAAACGCCCTGCCCTTGCGGACAGGGTCGGTATCAGGCCTGCAGCAGCGTCTGTCCCAGGTAGTGCTTATCATCCACCACGCCGGGTAAAACAAAGAAGTAGCCCCCGCCGATGGGTTTGACGTACTCCTCCAGCGCCTCGCCGTTAAGCCGTTTCTGCACCGTCAGAAAACCCTTTTCCAGATCGTGCTGATAGCAAACGAACAACAGCCCCATATCCAGCTGCCCGGCATTAGTGACTCCCAGCGAATAACTGTAGCCGCGGCGCATCATCAGGCTGGACTGGGTTTCCGGCGTGCGAGGGTTGGCCAGACGAATATGGCTATCCAGCGCGATCGTCTCGCCGTTAGGATCTTTACTGTAATCCGGGGTATCGTGTTCGTTTTTCATCCCCAGCGGCGCACCGGTGTGCTTGTCGCGGCCGAAGATGGTCTGCTGCTCCTTGAGCGGCGTCCGGTCCCAGAACTCGACGTGGAATTGAATGATGCGCGCCGCCTGATAGCTGCCGCCCACCGCCCAGGCCGGCTCGTCCTGATCCGCCGTGACCCACACGACCTGATCCATCAGCGCGCTGTCATGGCTCGCCGGGTTAGCGGTACCGTCCTTGAAACCCAGCAGGTTGATGGGGGTTTCTTTGCCTTTGCTGCGCGCCGCGCTATCGGAGATAAACCCTTCCCGCTTCCAGCGCACGCTGAGCAAATCCGGCGTATGTTTGATGACATCGCGCAGGGCATGGATCACCGTGTCCTGAGTATTGGCGCAGATCTGCAGCAGCAGGTCGCCATGGCACAGGGCGGCATCCAGTGAATCATTGGGGAAGCGAGTCATCGGCTGCAGCTTTTTCGGCGCTTTATCCGCGAGACCAAAGCGCTCATCAAACAGCGAATGGCCGACCGAGACGGTGATGGTCAGATTATCCGGGGCAATCCACGGCCCTAAGATGCCGGAATCCATCGGCGGCAGACGCGGATTAGGCGTATCCGGCGCCGGGCCGCCCTGGGTTAGAAAGGCGATACGCTGGGTCAGCAGCCGAAACAGACGCTCGAGGTCGGCTTTATCTGACGCCAGCACATCGAACGCCACCAGCATCATCGAGGCCTGCTGCGGCGTCAGAATACCCGCCTGATGCGGGCCATAGAATGGCTGTTTTTCCTGGCGCGCGTCAGGTGTGAGCGTCCCGGGGGAACTTTCCGCTTTTGCCGCATGCGCTACCGGGCAGCCGCCGGTGATGGCCAGCGCGCCGCCAAGCGCGCCGATCCCTTTCAGTAAGCGACGACGTGACGGCTCGTTCACGTCGTGTGGTTTCTGTTGTGCCATCGACTTAGTCCAGACCCAGGATCCCGCGCAGCTGAGCCAGATCTTCCGCCAGGGTGGTGATCGGCCCTTTCAGCGCATTACGGTCAGCGGTGGTCAGCTTATCGTAAGTTTCGAAACCCTCTTTGGTGCGGTATTTGCTGAGGATACTGTCCACTTTCTTAAAGTTGGCGTCCACTTTAGCCAGCAGTGCGCTGTTCTCTTTTTGCAGCTGCGGGCGCAGCAGATCGACAATTTTCTGCGCGCCGTCAATATTGGCCTGGAAGTCCCACAGGTCGGTATGGCTGTAGCGATCTTCTTCACCGCTGATCTTGCTGGCTGCGACTTCTTCAATTAATCCTGCCGCCCCGCCCACGACTTTTGACGGTGGGAACGCCAGCTCGCTGATGCGCTTTTGCAGCTCCAGCACATCGCTGTTCAGCTGATCGGCATATTTTTCCATGCCCTTGACGCTGTTATCGCCAAACAGCGCCTTTTCCAGACGGTGGAATCCGGTGAATTTCGGATCTTCCGCTTTTTTCTCGAAATCGTCTTCGCGGGCGTCGATGCTGCCGTCAAGGTCAGAGAACAGCTCAGCAATCGGCTCAATGCGCTCGTAATGCTGGCGCGTCGGGGCGTACAGCGCTTTCGCTTTTTCGATGTCGCCAGCTTTCACCGCGTCGGTAAAGGCTTTGGTGCCGCTGACCAGCTGCGCGGTTTCCGCCGTCACATAGGCTTTATAAGCGGTGATCGCTTCGCCGAGGCTCAGCACCGCATCCGCTTTCGCCGCGTCTTTGGTGGCGGCGCCGGTGACGATCAGTTTGCCTTTCGGGTTGGTGAGCAGACCGCAGGTCATGTCATATTCGCCCGGCTGCAGGTTTGCGGTGAGCTTCTGGGTAAAGCCCGGCGCGATGTTTTCGCGCTCTTCCACCACCATCACCCCTTTCAAAATCTCCCACTCCAGCGCTTTCTGGCTGTGGTTCTGAATAATAAACTGGGTTTTACCCGCGTTAACGGTCACCTGCATCGGCTCGCACTGTTTGTCGTTGACGGTGACTTTGACCTGCGGGATATCCGCAGCCTGAGCACCGAATGCAGAGCTGAGCAGCGCGGCCACGGTCACCCGCAGCGCATTACGGCGAAAATGAATCATCATGATCATCCCTTTCGGTAAGTAGAGTGTCGCTTATAAGCTCGCAGCGCCTGGTCAGGCAGCCCGCGAGGCAGTCGTATTATTTCGCGGCGGCAGCGCAAACAGCACCAGCGCCGGGATCAGATAAAGCAGATAGACAGCCACTTCGCTGACGCTTGGCGTCTCCTGGTAGCCGAAGATCCCTTCCAGCAGCGTGCCGAACAGCGTATGCGTCGACAGCACAGTGCTCAGATCGAAGGCGGTCTCCTGGAACAGGTTCCACAGGCCCGCCTCGTGAAAGGCGCGGATCGCCCCCGCCGCCAGGCCAGCGGCCACCAGCAGGATAAACAGGCTGGTCCATTTGAAGAACACGCCAAGGTTGAGACGGATACCGCCCCAGTAGAGGAGGAAACCCAGCACGATTGCCGTGGCCAGCCCCAGCATCGCCCCCAGCGGCGGCCAGATGCCAACGTCCTGCTGGAATGCCGCCAGCAGGAAGAAGACCGACTCCAGCCCCTCACGGGCGACCGCGAAAAAGACCATCATCACCAGCGCCCAGCCGTGGTGATTGCCGCGCTGTAGCGCCTTATCCACGGCCTGCTCCAGCTGCTGCTTGACGTTGCGTGAGACATTGCGCATCCAGAAGACCATCCACGTCAGGATCACCACCGCAATGACCGCGACGATCCCTTCGAACAGCTCCTGTTCGCGCTGAGGAAATTCCCCGGTGGTTTCGTTGATAAAGATGCCTAAGCCAAGACACAGCGCCGCTGCGAGGATCACGCCAATCCACATCACGCCAATCCAGTTGCCGCGCTGGGTGCGTTTCAGATAGCTGGCGATCAGGCTGACAATCAGCGCCGCCTCCAGGCCTTCGCGTAACATAATGAGAAATGGGACAAACATGCCAATACCCTTAAATGTAAAGCACCGTCAACGAATGCAAAAACAGGTAATATTTATGATAGTGATTATCATTACAATACTCAGAAACACAAGCGAAATGTTTAGAGAATGATGACTATCTGTAAATAAATCGCTGGCAAATAATGACTTATGAAAATATTCGCCTGTTATGAGGGAAAAGAATAAGCAAAGGATTTTTTACGCCAGATATTTACCCGTCGCGGCGGCTATGGCTAAATGGCGGCCTTATTGACCTGCGAAAAGAACAACATGACTGCATTTTTTCATTTCCTGCTGGCGCTGGCGGTGATCCTCGCCCTGGCCTGGCTTGTCAGCTACGACAGACAAAAAATTCGTATTCGTTATATTCTTCAGTTGATTATTATAGAAATAGCGCTCGCTTTCTTTTTCCTGCACGCCGAAAGCGGCCTGTGGCTGGTAAAAAATATTTCCGGCTTTTTTGCTTCGCTGTTAGGCTTTGCCGCCGAGGGGACCAATTTCGTCTTTGCCGGCATGAGCGAAAAAGGCTTAGCCTTTATTTTTCTTGGCGTCCTGTGTCCGATTGTGTTTATTTCCGCGCTGATTGGTATTCTCCAGCACTGGCGGATCCTGCCGATTTTTATTCGCGTGATTGGCACCCTGCTGTCGAAGGTCAACGGCATGGGTAAGCTGGAATCTTTTAACGCCGTCAGCTCCCTGATCCTCGGCCAGTCGGAAAACTTCATCGCCTACAAAGGCGTACTGGGCGACCTCTCCTCACGGCGTCTGTTCACCATGGCGGCGACGGCCATGTCGACCGTATCGCTGTCGATCGTCGGCGCCTATATGACCATGCTGGACGCCAAATATGTCGTCGCGGCGCTGATCCTGAATATGTTCAGCACCTTTATCGTGCTGTCGGTGATTAACCCGACGCGGCCGGGCAGCGAGCAGGAAA
Organism: Klebsiella sp. PCX; assembly: GCF_021869705.1. Classification (NCBI taxonomy): domain Bacteria; kingdom Pseudomonadati; phylum Pseudomonadota; class Gammaproteobacteria; order Enterobacterales; family Enterobacteriaceae; genus Klebsiella; species Klebsiella sp. PCX. The sequence continues at coordinate 1,920,267 of NZ_CP091527.1, read as the reverse complement.
TAAAGCTGGAGAAGCTGCATGAATCACAGAGTTTCTTTGAAATGCTCGGGGAATATATTCTGGCCGGCTTTAAAGTGGCGATGATTATTCTGGCGATGCTGATCGGCTTTATCGCCCTGATCAGCGCCATTAACGCGCTGTTCGCTACCCTGTTTGGCCTCAGCTTCCAGCAGATCCTCGGCTACGTCTTCTATCCGTTAGCCTGGCTTATCGGCATTCCGCTGAGCGATGCGCTGAACGCCGGCAGCATCATGGCCACCAAGCTGGTCGCTAACGAATTTGTGGCGATGATTGAGCTGCAAAAGATTGCCGCCAGCATGACGCCGCGCGGGCTCGGCATTCTCTCGGTCTTCCTGGTGTCGTTTGCTAACTTTGCTTCAATCGGCATTATCGCCGGGGCGATCAAAGGCCTGAATGAACCGCAGGGCAATATCGTCTCCCGCTTCGGCCTGCGGCTGGTGTTTAGCGCCACGCTGGTGAGCCTGCTTTCCGCCAGCTTCGCCGGGCTGGTGCTGTAAGACAAACGGCGGGGCTGCCCCCGCCGTTTACTCAGAACTGCACGCAGACCGGCTGGTCGACACGCATCACCGACTCCTGCGCGAAGCGCGATTTATAGCCCTCGCGCAGGGCCTCAATACCGGTCTCGCTCTGCGCGTCGTGGCCATGGATCACCATCAGCGCCTTGCTCTGCTCCCGCACCACCTGACCATTCTGGCCAAGCCACTGGCCGTGGGCATCAAACACCGTCAGCCCGTCGCGAAAGCGCGGCGTGACGTCGCGGTCGACAAACTGTTGCCACTCTTCAGCGGTGATGTCTTTCCCCGCCGGGCGGCTCAGACCGAAGTAAAGCGTGGTTTGCACCATGGACTGATCCGCCGGGCAGGCGCCGGGCTTCGGCGCGCTGGTCGATGAACTTCCACCCGCCGCGCAGCCGCTGAGTAACCCTGCCAGCACCAGCGCCATTGCACCCTGTCTGAACGTCATCTTTGCTATCCTCATTGTTATTAGTCAGGAAATATCAGCGGATTTTCAAATAATTAGCAAGGGTTATAATATTCCGGCCCGGCAAAAGGCAATAAAAAGCCCGCCAGCGGCGGGCTCGTGAGCGTCAGATGAGCTTACTCAGCCGTGGCGCGTACCGGCGGCGGCGTATGGTAGTGGGCATCCGCTTCAGCGAAGCGCTGCTGCATGCTGGCTGACGGCGCTTTATCCAGCAGGCTAAAGACCACAATCCCGATGCTGCCGAAGACAAAGCCCGGAATAATTTCATACAGGCCCAGCCAGCCAAACTGCTTCCAGACGATCACGGTCAGGGCGCCAATCACCATCCCGGCCAGCGCGCCGTTACGGGTCATACGCGACCACATCACCGAGAACAGCACCACCGGGCCAAAGGCGGCGCCGAAACCGGCCCAGGCATAGCTCACCAGACCCAGCACGCGGTTCTCAGGGTTGGCCGCCAGGGCAATGGCCACCAGGGCAACCACCAGCACCATCATACGGCCCACCCAGACCAGCTCTTTCTGACCGGCGTTTTTACGCAGGAAGGCTTTATACAGATCTTCAGTAATCGCGCTGGAGCAAACCAGCAGCTGACAGCTCAGGGTGGACATCACCGCCGCCAGAATCGCCGACAGCAGGATCCCGGCAATCCACGGGTTAAACAGGATTTGCGCCAGCTCGATAAACACGCGTTCGGCGTTCTGGTTAACCGCGCCCGCCAGGCTCGGGTTGTTATTAAAGTAGGCGATGCCAAAGAAGCCGACGGCCACCGCCCCGCCGAGGCAGAGGATCATCCAGGTCATACTAATGCGACGCGCGTGGACGATGCTGTGGTGCGAATCCGCCGCCATAAAGCGCGCCAGAATATGCGGCTGACCGAAATAGCCCAGTCCCCAGCCCATCAGCGAAATAATCGCCACGAAGTTCAGCCCTTTCAGCATGTCGATATTTTCGATGCTCTTCTGCTTAATGACTTCCAGCGAATCGCCAAAACCGCCGACGGATATAATCACGATTACCGGGGTGAGGATCAGCGCGAAAATCATCAGGCTGGCCTGCACGGTATCCGTCCAGCTGACGGCGAGGAAGCCGCCGACAAAGGTATAGATAATTGTCGCCGCCGCGCCGGCCCACAGCGCGGTTTCATAACTCATGCCAAAGGTGCTTTCAAACAGACGCGCCCCCGCCACAATTCCCGAGGCGCAATAGATAGTAAAGAACAGCAGAATAACCAGCGCCGAAATAATTCTCAGCACCCGGCTTTTATCTTCAAAACGGCCGGTAAAATAATCAGGCAGCGTCAGGGCGTTATTATTCACCTCGGTATGCACGCGCAGGCGCCCGGCGACCAGCTTCCAGTTAATCCACGCCCCCAACGTTAAGCCGATGGCAATCCAGCTTTCGGAAATCCCGGAGAGGAAAATGGCGCCCGGCAGGCCCATCAGCAGCCAACCGCTCATGTCCGAGGCGCCGGCGGAAAGCGCGGTCACAAATGGCCCCAGACTCCGTCCCCCGAGAATATAATCATCAAAGTTTTTGGTCGAACGCCAGGCAATAAACCCTATCAATACCATACCAAAAATATAAACAATAAATGTCACCAGCATCGGTGTGCTAATAGCCATGCAAAGTCTCCAGAATTTTTATCGACAGCGTCCAACTTCGTCGTTTTTTTCCACTACCGGAACGGGGTAATGGCGCATTGTTTAATTGGGCGACCGTATCCTGACGGAAGCTTCGGTTTTTCACAAACGATTTAACACAGCATTTACACGAAAATCCGACGGCGCAAAACGTCAATTTGCGAGAGGTTGCACTCTCTCACGTTTTTAAAGGTTGCACCAAACAAAAGTGTTAACTCACGCATACAAATACCCTATGAGCCCGGGGTTAAAATTCTGCTATTTTAGGCATTATTTTTAACAAATCCGCCATTTCACGGCTTTCGTCACAAGCCATAATTAACATGGTTGCACAAAGTTGCAACATAGTGGATATTTCCATGCAACCGCATAAGCTAACGATAAATGACAGGAGTTTTGAGCATGGGCACCACCACCATGGGTGTTAAGCTTGACGACGCAACCCGCGAGCGCATTAAGTCCGCCGCGAGCCGCATTGACCGCACGCCGCACTGGCTGATTAAGCAGGCCATCTTCAATTATCTGGAAAAACTGGAGAACGATGAGACGCTGCCCGAGCTACCGGCGCTGCTCTCCGGGGCCGCCAACGAAAGCGATGACGCCAGCGTATTAACGGAAGAGCCGTATCAGCCGTTCCTCGAGTTCGCAGAGCAGATCCTGCCGCAGTCGGTAAGCCGCGCGGCGATCACCGCCGCCTGGCGTCGCCCGGAAACCGACGCGGTGCCGATGCTGCTGGAGCAGGCCCGACTGCCGCAGCCGCTGGGCGAGCAGGCGCATAAGCTGGCGTATCAACTGGCGGAAAAACTACGCAACCAGAAGACCGCCAGCGGCCGCGCCGGCATGGTGCAGAGTCTGCTGCAGGAGTTCTCTCTCTCCTCACAGGAAGGGGTGGCGCTGATGTGTCTGGCGGAAGCCCTGCTGCGTATTCCGGATAAAGCTACCCGCGATGCGCTGATCCGCGACAAAATCAGCAACGGCAACTGGCAGTCGCACATTGGCCGCAGCCCGTCGCTGTTCGTCAACGCCGCCACCTGGGGGCTGCTGTTCACCGGCAAACTGGTCTCCACCCACAACGAAACCAGCCTCTCCCGCTCGCTGAACCGCATCATCGGCAAGAGCGGCGAACCGCTGATCCGCAAGGGCGTGGATATGGCGATGCGACTGATGGGCGAACAGTTCGTCACCGGGGAAACCATCGCCGAAGCGCTGGCCAACGCCCGCAAGCTGGAAGATAAAGGTTTCCGTTACTCTTACGACATGCTAGGCGAAGCGGCCCTGACCGCCGCCGACGCCCAGGCCTATATGGTCTCTTATCAGCAGGCGATCCACGCCATCGGCAAAGCCTCTAACGGCCGCGGCATTTATGAAGGGCCGGGCATCTCCATTAAGCTGTCGGCTCTGCACCCACGCTACAGCCGCGCCCAGTATGACCGGGTGATGGAAGAGCTCTACCCGCGTCTGAAATCGCTGACCCTGCTGGCGCGCCAGTATGACATCGGCATTAACATCGACGCCGAAGAGGCGGACCGTCTGGAGATCTCTCTCGACCTGCTGGAAAAACTGTGCTTCGAGCCGGAGCTGGCGGGCTGGAACGGGATTGGCTTCGTGATTCAGGCCTACCAGAAGCGCTGTCCGTTTGTCATTGATTACCTGATTGACCTCGCCACCCGCAGCCGCCGTCGCCTGATGATCCGTCTGGTGAAAGGCGCCTACTGGGACAGCGAAATCAAACGCGCGCAGATGGAAGGTCTCGAAGGCTATCCGGTCTACACCCGCAAGGTTTACACCGACGTCTCCTATCTCGCCTGCGCGAAAAAGCTGCTGGCGGTGCCGAACCTGATTTATCCGCAGTTCGCCACCCACAACGCCCATACCCTGGCGGCTATCTACCAGCTGGCGGGCCAGAACTACTACCCTGGCCAGTATGAGTTCCAGTGCCTGCACGGCATGGGCGAACCGCTGTACGAGCAGGTGGTGGGCAAAGTCGCCGACGGCAAACTGAACCGGCCGTGCCGGATCTACGCCCCGGTGGGCACCCACGAGACGCTGCTGGCGTATCTGGTGCGTCGTCTGCTGGAGAACGGCGCCAATACCTCCTTCGTCAACCGTATTGCGGACAATACCCTGCCGCTGGACGAGCTGGTGGCCGACCCGGTCAGCGCGGTAGAAAAACTGGCGCAGCAGGAAGGCCAGGCCGGCCTGCCGCATCCGAAAATCCCGCTGCCGCGCGATCTCTACGGCAGCGGCCGGAGCAACTCCGCCGGTCTGGATCTGGCTAACGAGCATCGTCTGGCCTCCCTCTCCTCTTCCCTGCTCAACAGCGCCCTGCATAAATGGCAGGCATTGCCGATGCTGGAGCAGCCGGTAGCCGAAGGCGAGATGCAGCCGGTAGTCAACCCGGCTGAGCCAAAGGACATTGTCGGCTACGTCCGCGAAGCCAGCGATGACGAAGTGCAGCAGGCGCTGACCAGCGCTATCAACAACGCGCCAATCTGGTTCGCCACCCCGCCGCAGGAGCGCGCCGCCATTCTCGAGCGTGCCGCGGTGCTGATGGAAAGCCAGATGCCGACCCTGATGGGGATCCTGGTGCGCGAAGCGGGTAAAACCTTCAGCAACGCCATCGCCGAAGTGCGCGAAGCCGTTGACTTCCTCCACTACTATGCCGGCCAGGTGCGCGACGATTTCGATAATGAAACCCACCGTCCGCTGGGTCCGGTGGTCTGTATCAGCCCGTGGAACTTCCCGCTGGCGATCTTCACCGGGCAGATTGCCGCCGCGCTGGCGGCCGGCAACAGCGTGCTGGCGAAACCGGCCGAGCAGACGCCGCTGATCGCCGCCCAGGGCGTGGCGATCCTGCTGGAAGCCGGCGTGCCGCCAGGGGTGATCCAACTGCTGCCGGGCCGCGGGGAAACCGTCGGCGCCGCGCTGACATCCGATGAGCGCGTGCGCGGCGTGATGTTCACCGGCTCCACCGAAGTGGCCACCCTGCTGCAACGCAATATCGCCAGCCGCCTCGACGCTCAGGGACGCCCGACGCCGCTGATCGCCGAAACTGGCGGGATGAACGCGATGATCGTCGACTCGTCGGCGCTCACCGAGCAGGTGGTGATCGACGTCCTGGCCTCCGCATTCGACAGCGCCGGCCAGCGCTGCTCCGCCCTGCGCGTCCTCTGCCTGCAGGAAGAGGTAGCCGACCACACCTTAACCATGCTGCGCGGCGCGATGAGCGAGTGTCGCATGGGCAATCCGGGCCGCCTGACCACCGATATCGGTCCGGTTATCGATGCAGAAGCGAAAGAGAATATCGAACGCCATATTCAGACGATGCGCGCCAAAGGCCGCACCGTCTATCAGGCGGTGCGCGAGAATAGCGAAGACGCCCGCGAATGGAACCACGGGACCTTCGTGCCGCCGACGCTTATCGAACTCGACAGCTTTGACGAGCTAAAAAAAGAGGTTTTCGGCCCGGTGCTGCACGTGGTGCGCTATAACCGTAACGAGCTGGATAAACTGGTGGAGCAGATTAACGCCTCCGGTTACGGCCTGACCCTCGGCGTGCATACCCGCATCGACGAGACCATCGCCCAGGTCACCGGCAGCGCGAAGGTGGGCAACCTGTACGTCAACCGCAATATGGTTGGCGCCGTGGTCGGCGTGCAGCCGTTCGGCGGCGAAGGGTTGTCCGGTACCGGTCCGAAAGCCGGCGGCCCGCTGTACCTTTACCGTCTGCTTTCCAGCCGTCCGCAGGGCGCCGTTGGCGTGACCTTCGCCCGCCAGGATGCAGAGCGTCCGCTGGACGCCCAGCTGAAAACGCTGCTGGAAAAACCACTGCAGGCGCTGCAGCAGTGGGCGGCGGGCCGACCTGAGCTGCAGGCGCTGTGCCAGCAGTACAGCGAGCAGGCGCAAAGCGGCACCCAACGCCTGCTGCCGGGGCCAACCGGCGAGCGCAACACCCTGACGCTGATGCCCCGCGAGCGCGTGCTGTGCGTGGCGGATAATGAGCAGGATGCGCTGATCCAGCTGGCGGCTGTGCTGGCGGTCGGTTGTGAAGTGCTGTGGCCGGACAGCGCCCTGCAGCGCGATCTGGCGAAGAAACTGCCGCGGGACGTCAGCGAGCGGATCCGTTTTGCCAAAGCGGATCAGTTGCCCGGTCAGGCCTTCGACGCGGTTATCTATCACGGCGATTCCGACCAGCTGCGCGAGCTGTGCGAGCAGGTGGCGGCGCGCGACGGGGCGATTGTCTCCGTGCAGGGCTTCGCCCGCGGCGAAACCAATCTGCTGCTGGAGCGGCTGTATATCGAGCGTTCGCTGAGCGTCAACACCGCGGCGGCAGGCGGTAACGCCAGCCTGATGACCATCGGCTAACCCGGGCCCCCCGGTGGCGCTGTGTTACCGGGGCTACCTACCACCGCCAAAGGGTAGCCCGGATAAGGCGCTGTGCGCCGCCATTCGTGCAATCAATCTGCGATGCGATCAGCTAATGACAGCCGACGTCAGCTGTGCTTAATTAGGGCTCCCTGACGGGAGCCTTTTTTATGGGAGCAGAACAATGAAACGCATGTTATTTGCCGTGGCGGCCCTGCTGGCCAGCGGCGTGGCGCTGGCGGACGAGTGCAGCAACGCCAACACCCAAACCGAAATGAATCAGTGCGCGGCCGCGCAGTTTCAGGCGGCCGACAAAAAACTGAACGACACCTGGCAGCAGGCTCTGCAGCGGGCGGCGGGTAAACAGCAGACATTACTGAAACAGGCGCAGCAGGCATGGATTGCTCTGCGCGACGCCGACTGCGCCTTCCTCGCGTCCGGCGCCGAAGGCGGCAGCATGCAGCCGATGCTGCTGAGCCAGTGCATGACCGATAAGAGCGTGGAGCGGGAATCTTTCCTCGCCTCGCTGCTGCAGTGCGAGGACGGCGATCAAAGCTGCCCGCTGCCGCCGGCCAATTAACTAACGGACGCGAATGCCTTCGATAATCATCCGCTGGACATTATCGACCGTTTGCTCAAAAAAGGCCGCGTCCTGCAGCGTGGCGCCGGTGACCGCCTCTACCTGGGTGGCGAAGTCGGCGTAATGCTGGGTAGTGGCCCAGATCATAAAGATTAAATGCTGCGGATCGACCGGCGCCAGCTTGCCGCGGTCGATCCAGCCGGAGACAATCGCCGATTTCTCATCGACCAGCGCTTTCAGATCCCCGGTCAGCTCACCCATCAGCAGCGGCGCGCCCTGCAGCATCTCGAGACAGAAGAGCTTCGAGGCCTGGGGGTGATCGCGGGACACCTCCAGCTTCAGGCGAATATACTCGCGGATCGCCACCAGCGGGCTGATATCCTCGCGAAAGGCCTTCAGCGGCGCCAGCCAGATGGCGAGGATCTGCTGCAGAACGGCCACGTACAGCGCCTCTTTCGAAGGGTAGTAATAAAGCAGATTGGTTTTCGACACCCCGGCGCGCTCAGCTACCTGCTCCAGCCGCGTACCGTGAATACCAAATTGCGAAAATGCCTCCAGCGCGGCGGCCAGGATGGCCTCCTTTTTGGCGCTGACCGCTTGTGAACGTTTGCCGTTTTTCTTCACCGCGCCCTGTGCCATACATCCTCTCCTTCAGTTGACGCCACCAGCATAGCAAAAGCCCTGCGCCGACACGACCCCATGCACCCTGATTGCGCATGACTGCCGTTTTTTCGTGCACTGATTTTGACCATCCAGTCCACTTTTTTATCTTCCTTTTTAGCAACCCAATAGCAACACATTAATAACATTAGCATTTATAAAACTGGCATCGCGTTTGCTTTACCTGTTCTGCGAGGTGGTCCAGGGAGAGGCAGGATGCCGCACCACCGCAACCCATCTTCCATGACTGTAGAGAGGTAGGTATGAAAATTGGTGTTTTCGTTCCCATTGGCAACAACGGCTGGCTGATCTCCACCCATGCCCCGCAGTATATGCCGACCTTCGAACTGAATAAGGCTATCGTGCAGAAAGCCGAGCACTACCATTTCGACTTCGCGCTCTCCATGATCAAGCTGCGCGGCTTCGGCGGGAAAACAGAATTTTGGGATCACAACCTGGAGTCCTTCACCCTGATGGCCGGCCTGGCCGCGGTGACCTCGAAGATCCAGATCTACGCCACCGCCGCCACCCTGACGCTGCCGCCGGCGATTGTCGCCCGGATGGCCTCCACTATCGATTCCATCTCCGGCGGCCGGTTTGGCGTCAATCTGGTGACCGGCTGGCAAAAACCGGAATATGACCAGATGGGCATGTGGCCGGGGGATGACTATTTCGCCAGCCGCTATGACTATCTCACCGAATACGTTCAGGTGCTACGCGACCTGTGGGGCACCGGGCGCAGCGATTTCAAAGGCGATTACTTCACCATGAACGACTGCCGGGTCAGCCCGCGCCCTTCGCAGCCGATGAAGGTGATCTGCGCCGGGCAGAGCGACGCCGGTATGGCCTTCTCCGCCCAGCACGCGGACTACAACTTCTGCTTTGGCAAAGGGGTCAACACGCCGACGGCCTTCGCGCCGACCGCAGCGCGCATGATGCAGGCGGCGGAAAAAACCGGCCGTGACGTAGGCTCCTATGTGCTGTTCATGGTGATCGCCGACGAAACCGACGAAGCGGCGCGCGCCAAATGGGAGCACTACAAAGCGGGCGCCGATGAAGAAGCGCTGGCGTGGCTCACCGAGCAGAGTCAGAAAGACACCCGCTCCGGCAGCGATACCAACGTGCGCCAGATGGCCGACCCAACCTCGGCGGTCAATATCAACATGGGCACCCTTGTCGGATCGTATGCCAGCGTCGCCCGTATGCTTGATGAAGTAGCGAGCGTGCCCGGCACCGACGGCGTGCTGCTGACCTTTGATGATTTTCTTGCCGGCATTGACGCCTTTGGCGAACGCATTCAGCCGCTGATGCGCTGCCGGGACCACATTGCTCCTGTTACCCGTGAGGTGGCCTGATGATTACCCTTCCCGCTCGCCCGGAATCCCTGACCTTCGCGCCGCAGCAGAGCGCGCTGATTGTTGTCGATATGCAGAACGCCTACGCCAGCCAGGGCGGTTATCTGGATCTCGCCGGCTTTGACGTCTCCGCTACCCGACCGGTTATCGACAATATTAATACCGCCGTCGCCGCCGCTCGCGCCGCGGGTATGCTGATTATCTGGTTCCAGAATGGCTGGGATGACCAGTATGTTGAAGCCGGCGGCCCGGGCTCGCCGAACTACCACAAGTCCAATGCACTGAAAACGATGCGTCAGCGCCCGGAGCTGCAGGGCAAGCTGTTGGCGAAAGGCGGCTGGGACTATCAGCTGGTGGACGAACTGACGCCGCAGGAAGGCGACATCGTGTTGCCGAAACCGCGCTACAGCGGCTTCTTTAACACCCCGCTCGACAGCATTTTACGCAGCCGCGGTATACGCCACCTGGTGTTCACCGGGATCGCCACCAACGTCTGCGTCGAATCGACGCTGCGCGATGGCTTCTTCCTCGAATACTTCGGCGTAGTGCTGGAGGATGCCACCCATCAGGCCGGCCCGGCCTTCGCCCAGCAGGCGGCGCTGTTCAATATTGAAACCTTTTTCGGCTGGGTCAGCGACGTCGAGAGCTTCTGCCGCGCGCTATCCCCTGCCACCCCGCTGTCTTTAGCCAAGGAGAAACGTTATGCCTAAACAGGTGATCATTCCGCCAGGCACCACCACGCCGATTGCCCCCTTTGTTCCGGGGACGCTCGCCGATGGCGTGGTCTACGTCTCCGGCACTCTGCCGTTTGATAAGCAAAATAATGTGGTGCACATCGGCGACCCAAAGGCGCAAACCCGCCACGTGCTGGAGACCATCAAGAGCGTTATCGAAACGGCGGGCGGGAGTATGGCGGATGTGACTTTCAACAGCATCTTTATCACCGACTGGACAAATTACGCCGCGATTAACGAGGTTTACGCCGAGTTTTTCCCCGGCGATAAACCCGCGCGCTTTTGCATTCAGTGCGGTCTGGTGAAACCCGATGCGCTGGTGGAAATCGCCAGCGTCGCCCATATCGGCACCCCGACATGATGAGGCTCAATATTGCTCCAGCCCCATGGCCCGGCGCGCCGGTGGTGGTCCTCAGCGCCGGTCTGGGCGGCGGCGGCGGCTACTGGCTGGCGCAGCGCGCGGCGCTGGAGGAACAGTATCAGCTGGTGAGTTATGACCATAACGGGACCGGGGAGAACGCCGGTCCGCTGCCCGCCGACTACAGCATGGCGACGATGGCCGGAGAGCTGTTCAGCGCTCTGCAGGCGGCGGGGATCGCCCGATTCGCGCTGGTGGGCCACGCGCTGGGGGCGCTAATTGGCCTGCAGCTGGCGCTCGATCGCCCCGAGGCGGTGAGCGCCCTGGTGCTGGTCAACGGCTGGCTGTCGCTGTCGCCGCACACCCGCCGCTGCTTCCTGGTGCGCGAGCGTCTGCTGCATGCCGGCGGCGCGCAGGCGTGGGTCGAAGCACAGCCGCTGTTTCTCTACCCGGCGGAATGGATGGCCGCGCGCCTGCCGCGCCTCGAAGCGGAAGATGCGCTTGCCATCAGCCATTTTCAGGGCAAGGAGAACCTGCTGAAGCGGCTGCAGGCCCTGAAGCAGGCTGATTTTTCGCGTCGCGCGGCGGCCATCGCCTGCCCGACGCTGATTATCAGCGCCGCTGACGATCTGCTGGTCCCGGCCTCCTGCTCCCGCGTGCTGCAGACGGCTATCTCCGGCAGCCAGCACGTGGAAATGCCATGGGGCGGCCATGCCTGTAACGTCACCGACGCCGATACCTTTAATACCATTTTACGCGACGGGCTGGCCGCTATGCTGCCGGTCGCCACGGAGACCCGATGAACGACGCGATAAACCAGACGGCCTGCGAGACGCTGTTTACCCAGGCCCGAACCCACAACGGCTGGCTGGATAAGCCAGTGAGCGATGCGCAGCTGCAGGCAGTCTGGGACCTGATGAAAATGGGGCCGACTTCCGCCAACTGTTCGCCGGCGCGCATCGTGTTTGTGCGCAGCGCGGAAGGCAAAGAGAAACTTCGCCCGACGCTCTCCAGCGGCAATCTGCAAAAAACCATGCAGGCGCCGGTGACCGCCATCGTGGCGTGGGACAGCGCCTTTTACGACCGGCTACCGACCCTCTTTCCCCACGGTGACGCCCGCAGCTGGTTCACCTCCAGCCCGCAGCTGGCGGAGGAGACCGCGTTTCGCAACAGCTCCCTGCAGGCGGCATATCTGATTTTCGCCTGCCGGGCGCTGGGTCTCGACACCGGGCCAATGTCCGGCTTCGACCGGGAAAAAGTCGATGCGGCGTTTTTCGCCGACAACGGCTGGAAAAGCAACCTGCTGGTGAACATCGGCTATGGCGACCCCGGCAAACTGTACGGCCGCCTGCCGCGTCTGTCCTTTGATGAAGCCTGCCTGCTGGCATAAGGAGTTTACGATGGAGTTAGCGGACAAAGCGAGTTTCCGTGACGCCATGGCCCACGTCGGCGCCGCGGTTAACATTATTACCACCGATGGCCCGGCGGGCCGGGCGGGATTTACCGCCAGCGCGGTCTGCAGCGTTACCGACACGCCGCCGACCCTGCTGGTCTGCCTGAACCGCTCGGCCTCGGTGTGGCCGGTGTTCAGCGAACATCACACGCTGTGCGTCAATACCCTGGCGGCGGGACAGGAGGCGCTGTCGACGCTGTTTGGCGGAAAAACGGCGATGGACGAGCGCTTTTCTGCCGCCGACTGGCAGACCGGTGCCACCGGCTGCCCGCGGCTGGAGGCGGCGCTGGTCAGTTTTGACTGCCGCATCGACCAGCGCGTCAGCGTCGGCACGCACGACATCCTGTTTTGTCACGTCGTGGCCATTACCCGTCACCCGGAACCCCGGGGTCTGATGTGGTTTGACCGCGGCTATCACACGCTTATGCGACCCGCTTGTTAACCTCTAACCCGGGATATCATCATGGCACTCTTCGATTTTCCTCGCTGGAAGCTGACCTCCCCCGCCGCCGAATCCGGCGTCGTCGCGCCCGATGAACGCTTATCGGCCGGGCAAACGCTGGTGATGGGCGTGCAGCACGCCGTTGCGATGTTCGGCGCGACGGTGCTGATGCCGTTGCTGATGGGGCTCGACCCTAACCTGTCGATACTGATGTCGGGAGTCGGCACCCTGCTGTTCTTTGTCGTCACCGGCGGACGGGTGCCGAGCTATCTCGGCTCGAGCGCCGCCTTTGTCGGGGTGGTGATCGCCATTACCGGCTTTAATGGCCAGGGGCTGAACCCTCATCTAAGCGTCGCCCTTGGCGGGATCATCGCCTGCGGGCTGGTCTACACCCTGATCGGTCTGGTGGTGATGAAGATCGGCACCCGCTGGATCGAGCGCCTGATGCCGCCGGTGGTGACCGGGGCGGTGGTGATGGCTATCGGCCTGAACCTGGCGCCGATTGCTGTGCGCAGCGTGTCCGCCAGCGCCTTCGACAGCTGGATGGCGGTGTTGACCGTGCTCTGTATCGGCATAGTCGCGGTATTTACCCGCGGGATGCTGCAGCGTCTGCTGATCCTGGTCGGCCTGATCGTCGCCTGCGCGCTGTACGCCCTGCTGGCTAACGGCTTTGGCCTCGGCAAACCGCTGGACTTCTCCCCCCTCGCCCAGGCGGCGTGGTTCGGGCTGCCGCACTTTACCCCCCCATCCATTAACGGCCAGGCGATGATGTTGATTGCCCCGGTCGCGGTGATCCTGGTGGCCGAGAACCTCGGGCACCTGAAAGCCGTCGCCGGGATGACCGGGCGCAATATGGACCCGTACATGGGGCGCGCCTTCGTCGGCGACGGTCTGGCGACCATGCTCTCCGGCTCGGTGGGCGGCAGCGGGGTCACGACCTATGCGGAGAACATCGGCGTCATGGCGGTGACCAAGGTCTACTCGACGCTGGTGTTTGTCGCCGCGGCGCTGATTGCCATGCTGCTGGGCTTCTCGCCTAAATTCGGCGCATTAATCCACACCATTCCCGGGCCGGTGATCGGCGGCGCCTCGATCGTGGTCTTTGGCCTGATCGCCGTCGCCGGGGCGCGGATCTGGGTGCAAAACCGCGTCGACCTCAGCCAGAACAGCAATCTGATCATGGTGTCTGTGACCCTGGTGCTGGGCGCCGGCGATTTCGCGCTGTCGCTGGGCGGCTTTACGCTGGGCGGGATTGGTACCGCCACCTTCGGGGCGATCCTGCTGCACGCGCTGCTTCATCGCGGGACGCGGGAGGCGAAGGAGGCCAGAGTAACGCCGGTTTAGGCCACATTAGCGCGGCGTTGGCGCAGGGAGCGGGTGGGCCGGATAAGGCATTTATACCGCCATCCGGCCTGCCGGGAACGTCTCAGCGATGTTGAGGCCGTCAGCACCGGCAGTTTCAGCAACAATGGTGAATAAATTAACGACAGGTCGTACGAACGTAGGCCGGGTAAGGCGCAGCCGCCACCCGGCAGAAAAGCGACGCAGTGCCTGATGCTATCGCCCGGCGGCGCTGCGCTTGCGCGGGCCTGGAGACGATCAGAGCCGGACGAGTAGGCCAGCCAGGCTAAGCGCCGCTGTAGGATCAGAAGCGTAAAATTACGGCTCGCGACGATCGGCCAGGTCCGGGAGCGGCTGCGCATCGTCATTTGTTGACATCTGCGGCGGCGGTTTGCGCTTCCACTTCAGCTCGCTCACCAGCACTCCCGCGAGGATAAAGAAGCAGCCAAGGAGGGCCAGCAGCGGCAGACGCTCGCCGGCCAGCCGGCCAAAAATACCGGCCCATACCGGTTCGCCGGTATAGATCAGCGTGGCCCGCGTCGGCGAGACGCTGCGCTGCGCCCAGTTCATTGTCACCTGAATGATCGCGCTGAAAATGCCCAGCCCCAACGCCACGCCGAGCAGCGTCGGCGTCAACGGCGGCACCGATTCACCGGCCGGCTTCATGGCAGCGAAAGCCACCAGCGACGCGGTCGCCAGCTGCACCACCGTCACCCGTCGGACATCCACTTTTCCGGCCCAGGCGCTGATAAGGATAATCTCCGCGGCGATCGCCAGCGCACTCGCCAGAGTGATCATCTCCCCCACGCCAAGCGCCAACAGATTATTTTCCGGCCCGGCCAGCAGGATCAAACCGATAAAGGCCAGCACAATCCCCACGCAGGACATCACCCCCGGCATACGCCCCAGGCACAGCCACTGCAGCAGCGGCACCAGCGGCACATACATCGCCGTGATAAAGGCAGACTTGCTGCTGGAGATCGACTGCAGCCCCCAGGTCTGCAGGCCATACCCCAGCGCAATCGCCACGCCAATCGCCACCCCCGCCTTCACCTCCAGCCACGTCAGGCCGCGCAGGGTGCGGAGCGAGAGCAGGCCCACCGCCAGCGCGGCGGTCGCGAAACGCAGGCCGACAAAAAACAGCGGCCCACTGAGGCTGACCGCATACTGTACGGCAAGGAACGTCCCTCCCCAGAACATGGTGATCATGATAAGGAGCGCTTCCTGGCGGCTAACGGAGAATTTTAACGAAGACATAAGACAGCCATGACGATAAACGGGCGACCAGTGTGCAATCGGCCCGGCGGGAGCGCAACCTCCGACAGCTAAAAAAAACCGCCGGCAGATGCCGGCGGCGAGGGCGATGCGGTTGGGTCGGGGAGATTAACACCGCATCAAAGAGAACAGTGCCAGTCGCGCGTTAACTCTCACGACTACCATGACTGTTTTTACCCCCTTTTTTGCCAGCCTCTGAGGCGCGCTGAGGGTCATTTTTAAAATTCCCCCCGCTATGCTGGCCACCTTTACGTCCTGCTTCTGATGCTCTTTCACGGTCTTCAGCAAAGTTGCCAGAACCGCCACGATGGTTTGCCATTACTGACCTCCATTAGGTTAGACATCATAGTGCATTACGCGGGAGCGGCGACGCCGCTGTTCTGCCGCGTATCTATAAGGTTAGTGAATGACTGCCGGTGACGATGGCAAATGTCACATTCAGAAACAAAGCCTGGCGAAAAAAATCCCCTCGCGCCGCCTGATGGCGCTAACCTGCTCTGCTGCCGAAGAAAAAATAGTCAGCAAAAAATGTATCCTGATGCTACATCCTCGCCGCACCGGCCGGTATAGCGTAGGCATCGCTTCCCGCTTCTCAGCCGCTCAGGCCGCGCTGCGCAAGGAAAAGTAAATAATGTTTTGTCATTTTGTTATAAATCAAATAAATGCCCGTTGGATTTGCACTCTTCGGCAGAGGCTTTATCTTTAAAGGTACCAGCTATTTGGCTGGCTTATAATGCAACCGAGGAGTGATGGAAATGGCTAAAATTCTGGTGCTTTATTATTCCATGTATGGACACATTGAAACCATGGCTCACGCCGTCGCCGATGGGGCGAACCGGGTGGACGGCGTTGAGGTGGTTGTGAAGCGCGTGCCGGAAACCATGCAGGCAGAAGCGTTTGCCAAAGCAGGCGGGAAAACGCAAAACGCGCCTGTCGCCACGCCGCAGGAGCTGGCTGAGTATGACGCCATCATCTTTGGTACCCCGACTCGTTTCGGCAATATGTCCGGACAAATGCGCACCTTCCTCGATCAGACCGGCGGCCTGTGGGCATCCGGCGCGCTGTACGGCAAGATCGCCAGCGTATTCAGCTCAACCGGCACCGGTGGCGGCCAGGAACAAACCATTACCTCCACCTGGACGACGCTGGCCCACCACGGGATGATCATCGTCCCGATTGGCTACGGCGCACAGGAGCTGTTCGACATCTCCCAGGTCCGCGGCGGGACGCCTTATGGCGCCACCACTATTGCCGGCGGCGACGGCTCGCGTCAGCCAAGCGAGGAAGAGTTAGCCATCGCCCGCTATCAGGGTGAACATGTCGCCAAACTGGCCGTTAAACTGCACGGCTAATCTTCCGCAGGAGGAGCACTATGCCAACTCAAGAAGCAAAAGCACATCGCGTCGGCGAATGGGCAAGTTTACGTAACACCTCGCCGGAGATCGCCGAGGCAATTTTCGAAGTTGCCCACTACGATGAAAAACTGGCTGAGCAAATTTGGGAGGAAGGCAGCGACGAAGTGCTGGCGCTGGCCTTTGCCAAAACCGATAAAGATGCGCTGTTCTGGGGTGAACAGACGATTGAGCGTAAAAACGTATAGGGTGTTTATCCCTGCTGAGTCTCACCCTAACCTGCTAAAAACCCGGATTGCTCCGGGTTTTTTCATTATTTCGCCGCCTCGTTGATCACCTTTTTAAAG
This sequence comes from Klebsiella sp. PCX, assembly GCF_021869705.1. NCBI lineage: Bacteria > Pseudomonadati > Pseudomonadota > Gammaproteobacteria > Enterobacterales > Enterobacteriaceae > Klebsiella > Klebsiella sp. PCX. The sequence goes on along the minus strand of NZ_CP091527.1, from coordinate 1,903,360 downwards.
GTCTCCAGCGGGCAGAATCCCTGGTCATCGACCGGGCAGCCGTTAAGCGCCAGCGTGACCCGCTGTGGCGGGGTCTGCAACGTCAACGGGTCGGCATTACGCAGCTGCTCAGTGCTCTGATAGACATACTCAATCTTCATCAGATCGCGGTTGCTGCCGCTGTCGTGCCAGCGCTGAAACAGCAGTTTGCCGCCGATAGGCGTGCGCTCGTACTGGCCAGGAAGTTGATAGGGCTTAAAGTCCAGCGCCGTCAGCAGTGAGGCGATATTCGAGTCGTGTCCCACCAGCAGGGTGACTTTCGCCTTGCTGGCTCCCTCGCCCACCAGCGCGTTATCGATATATTTAACCAGCGGTTTGGCCACATTTTGCGCCACTGCCGTCGAGGTAAACAGACTATCCTGGTAGCCGTTTTTCAGCTTCGACAGCACCTGCCACTGCTTATCGCTGGTGATCTCCCCCCACGCCACCTGATCTTTCGGGAAGCCTTCATAGTATTGCAGGGTGAAGGCGTCCACCAGCGAGTTGCCCACCTTCAGCGGCCCGGATACCCCCGGCTCCTGCTGATAACCGGCGCTAAAGGTATCTTTACCCTCGCTCAGGGAACAGACCTGCTTCTCTTTGCAGGAGGGCGAGTTGCGGTAATCGATCATTGTCTCCAGCAGCTTGTAGCTCTCGGTCAACTGCATCCCCTGGCGCTCTTTTTCCATCGCCTGCAGCGCTTTCTCGCGAAACGCCGGGGAGTCGTCGGTGATAACCGGGTTGAAGGTCGGGTCCATGGTGCCCATCTGCGGCTGATGATGCACCGCAATGCCGCAGCCCGGGAACGCGCCGGTGATAAAGAACTGCGCAGTGGCGACGGTGCGCTGCAGGCTGTTAGCGTAGGCGTAAACGGCGTTTTCCGGCGGGCACTCCCCGCTGGTCACCAGCTTCTGTTGCGCCAGCCATTCGCGCATATAGTGGCCCATATACACCTCCAGCACGCCTCCCTTGGTGGTCAGCTGGCCGCCCGGCACATCCCACTGCGGCCAGGCTTTGGCGGTGGACTGCTCCAGCACGCTGCCGTTATTGGCCAGCGGCGCGCGAAGGTTGTGACGACTCATGATCAGCACCTGCTGCAGCTGATACCCCTCTGGGGCGGCCGTGTCCTGCGCCTGGGCGCCAGCGGATAACATGACCGCGCCGGCTACGGCGGCGGCGAGTAGACATATTTTCATCCCTTCATCCTTAGTCATTTATTATCATCGGGTTAATTGTGACGGATTTAGGCCATTTTTCCTGGCATTCGCTCGCAAACTTAGACCGGAGCCGAAAATTTCCTCTGCCGACCAAATAGTTTTATAATGAAACAACTAACCTGGAGGCTTTCGTGAAACGTACCCGTCTGGAAAACAGCTGCTGTCCTGTCGCCCGCTCCCTCGACGTTATCGGCGACTGGTGGTCGCTGCTTATCGTCCGTGATGCCCTCCGCGGGGTACGCCGTTTTAGCGAATTCCAGAAAAACCTCGGCATTGCCAAAAATATGCTCGCCGGACGCCTGAAAATGCTGGTGGATGAAGGCATCCTGCATTTGCAGCCGGCCTCCGACGGCAGCGCCTGGCAGGAGTATGTCCTGACGGATAAGGGCCGCGCCCTGCAGACCGTGCTGGTCGCCCTCTCCCAGTGGGCGGACGACTATCTGTTCGACCCGGACGAACCGGCGACGCGGCTCATTGACCGCCAGCAGCGTCAGCCCCTGCGTAAACTGGTGCTGCACGCGGCCGATGGCCGTGAGCTGTCCCCAGCGGATATCACCATCGCCCTCCCGCTGAACGACTAATCGCTCCCTGCGGCAGGCAGAAATAAAAAAAGCCCGGCAAAATGGTTGCATTATTAAACCAGATATCTCATGCTGAATTTGGTTTAATAATGCAACCTTTTAAGAGGCAATACTCATGTCCCAGTCATCGCACACTGCTTTTATCACCGGCGCTTCCTCAGGTATCGGCGCGATCTATGCCGAACGACTTGCCGCCCGCGGCTACGATCTGATCCTCGCCGCCCGTCGTGAAGATCGGCTGCAGGCGCTCGCCGGGCAACTGCAGGCGCGCTACGCCATCCGGGCCAGCATCCTCAAGGCCGACCTGAGCGAGGAGCAAGGCATTGAAGCCGTAGAGCAGCGTCTGCAGCAGGATCCCGCCGTTGACCTGTTCATCAACAACGCCGGAACGGCAAAAATGGCGGGCTTTCTCGCCAGCACGTCGCGCGAGCACCAGGCGATTCATACGCTCAACACCACCGCGCTTCTGCGCCTGAGCTATGCCGCACTGGCCGCTTTCGCTCCCCGGGGCCGCGGAACGCTGATCAATATTGCCTCTATTCTTGCGCTGCATACGCTGCCGGGCAGCGCGGTCTACAGCGCCAGCAAAGCCTGGGTGTTGAGCTTTACCCGTGGCCTGCAGGATGAGTTCGCCGACAGCGGCGTGCGTATTCAGGCAGTATTGCCGGCGGCGACCGCCACCGATCTGTGGCCGACCTCCGGCGTGGCGCTCGACGCCCTGCCCACCGGTACGGTAATGACCACCGAGGATCTGGTTGACGCCGCTCTCAGGGGACTCGAAATGGGGGAAAAGGTCACCTTACCGCCGGTGCATGATCTGGGACTGTGGGAGGCTTTCGAGCAGACGCGACTGGCGCTGTTTACCAGCGCGCGAACCGGGCAACCGGCGCCGCGGTATCGCTAACTCGCCCCGGCGGCGGGCATTATTCCGGCAGCGGAACCGCCGCCAGGGTACAGATCGCCTCGTGCTCCCCGCCGCGGCGATCGGTGATCACTACCTTATCGCCCGCTTTTTTGCCTTCACAGGGTTTCAGGACCTGCTCCACGATCCGCTCGCGGCTCGCCTGACGTTCATTTTCAGCCTGACTGGCGAAGGCCGTCAGCGCCAGCGCCACGCCCAGCAGGCTGAGGGTTGTCTTATACATGTCTTACTCTCAGATCATTCTTATTCGCGGTCAGCGTAACCCGTTGCTGGCCGCACTTCTGTAAAATCACTTAACGGAGTGTTACGCCATTTCAGCTGAAAGCCAGGCTGTCACATTCCTGCGGGAAATATTTTATCACAACCCCGACAGCAGATATTCTCGCGATGAGGCGTCATCTTTCAGACATATCCCGATGTTATCTTCACACAGAGCCCTGTATCTTTTTCCCTTTCTAAACAGAATATTAGGTTGGTCTATGTCGGGTCTTATTCTCTTTATCGTCGCGGTGGCGCTGCTGGGCGTCGCCATCTACAGCCTGGTGTCGTACCTCAAAGAGCGGCGCGCCAGTCAGTTACCTGTCCATAAAAAGAAGAAATAATACCTTCCGTTCTCCGCCGTTTTCTGCTGATTTCTTTACCATCCTGTACTGTCCCTTACCGAACCAAAAACAAAGGCAGGCCTGCGGGCCTGCCTTCGTTCGGTTTCAGCGTCAGGTTCTAGGACTCCCAGGCCTGCTCCGCCTTGGCGGCATCGAACTGCGGCGGCGGTTTACGGAAACGTTGGGTCAGATAAGCCAGATACAGCAGACCAAGCGCCGCCCACACCAGGCCGAGCGTCAGGGAAGTGGCCTCGAGGTTGATCCACAGCACCCCTACCGTCAACGCCCCGACCATCGGCAGCAGCAGATAGTGCAGTCGATCCTTCCAGGTTTTGTTGTACCCCTTGCGACGCCAGAAGTGGTTGAACACCGACAGGTTAACGAAGGTGAAGGCCACCAGCGCGCCGAAGTTAATTAACGCGGTGGCGGTCACCAGGTCGAAGAACAGCGCCGACAGCGCGACGATACCCACCATAATCACGTTCAACGCCGGGGTGCGCCATTTCGGATGCACATAGCCGAAAATGCGCTCCGGGAAGACGTTATCGCGACCCATCACGTACAGCAGACGGGAGACGCTGGCATGGGACGCCAGGCCGGACGCCAGGGTGTTAACAAAGGTGGTGCAGAGGAATATTGACTGGAACAGCTTGCCGCCCACGTACAGCGCAATCTCCGGCAGCGCGGCGTCCGGGTCTTTAAAGCGATGAATATCCGGGAAAAACAGCTGCATAAAGAACGACGCGACGATGAAAATAATGCCGCCGTACATCGCGGTGAGAAAAATAGCCTTCGGGATCACCCGCGCGGCGTCAGGCGTCTCTTCCGACAGCGTGGTCACGGCGTCGAAGCCAAGAAACGAGAAGCAGACGATGGTCGCCCCGGTAATAATCGGGATCAGATGCGCATTCTGACTGATAAACGGCTGCAGCGACCAGACGGTCCCTACCCCCTCGCCTTTGTGCAGCCCCTGAACCACCAGAATGACGAATACCACCATAATCGAGATCTGCACCAGCACGAACAGGGTGTTGAAGTTCGCCACCAGATTAACGCTTTTCAGGTTTGCGGCGGTCAGAATGGCGACAAAGGTCACCACCCACACCCATGGCGGCACCTCAGGGAACAGCGCCGAGAGATAGATCTTCGCCAACAGGACGTTGATCATCGGCAGGAACAGATAATCCAGTAGCGAGGACCAGCCGACCATAAAGCCGACGTGCGGACTGATGGATTTTTGCGCGTAGGTGTAGGCGGAGCCGGCTTCCGGGAACTGGCGCACCAGTTTGCCGTAGCTGATGGCGGTGAACAGCACGCCAGCCAGCGCCAGCAAATAAGACGCCGGGACGTGGCCGTTGCTGATACCGGAGACGATGCCGAAGGTATCAAACACCGTCATCGGCGTCAGATAGGCCAGCCCCATCATCACCACTTGCCAGAGTTTGAGGGATTTACGCAGACGCGGTCTGCCCGCCTGAGCGGCGTTATGCGCAGGAAGATTAATAGCCATCGCCCATTCCCCCCTTGCGGATAACAGTTTGCGGACACAACGTTCGCGTGACAAACCTGCTTAGCAAGGGGATAAGGCATAAATAAAAGGGTAAGACGGACCGGTGAGCGGTTGCTGGCTGGCATCCAATGCGGCCTGAGCGGCCTCCCTCTCCCTGCGGATATTTGAACATCTGCATCATCTCATTTCCTCGTCACACACTGTGTCGTTAACTGAAGCCCCGTTGCCGCCTGCGCTCCTTAACGCGACATCCGGGAAATGGCTGGGCTCCCAGCAAAAAGGACGACCAGGCTCCGCTCAGGCCGTATGATGCTACTCATGACTCAACTCATGCGCCCCTTGCGGGGCGCCCATCAGGCGTTTTTCAACATCCACTCAATTTCAGTTTCTGTGATAAGACGCTCAAACTGCAGTAATTCATCATGCTTGCAGGCATGGAAAACGTGGCAGAAACGCTCGCCGAGACGCTCACGCAGGTGATCGTTCTGCATAAACTCCCACAGCGCATCGCTCTGGCGGATCGGGAACGGCAGACCCTCTTGTTCCAGGCCGTTACCTTCCACCTCTTCCTGCAAAGGCAGCTGAGGGTTATCCAGCCCGTGCAGAATGCCGGCGAAAATCGCCGCCATCACCAGATACGGGTTGGCGTCCGCCCCCGCCACGCGATACTCCACGCGGTGGTTCTGCCGCTCGCCGCATGGGATCCGCAGCGCCACGGTACGGTTGTTATGCCCCCAGGAAGCCTGCGTCGGGACATACATCCCCGGCTGGAAGCGGCGATACGAGTTCACGTTCGGCGCCAGCAGCGCCATCGAGGCCGGCATCAGATCGATCATCCCGGCCAGCGCGCGTTTAAGCAGCGCGGAGTCTTCCCCGTCGCCGTCCACCAGCACGTTTTCCCCTTTATTGTTCAGCATGCTGATGTGGATATGCATTCCGCTGCCCGCATGCTCTTCATAAGGCTTAGCCATAAAAGTGGCGTGCATCTTATGCTTCTCCGCCATTAAACGCACGAGACGTTTTAACGCCAGCGCATCATCGCAGGCGTCCAGCACGTTATCGGTATGGTGGAGGTTGATTTCAAACTGGCCCGGCGAGGCTTCGGCCACCGCGCCGTCGGCGGGGATCAGCTGCAGTTTCGCCAGCTCGTCGATGTCGTTGAGCACGTCGGCAAAGTGGTTCAGGTTATCGACCGAGTAGACCTGGCTTTGGGTGTTGCGATCGTCGGTGCCCGGCGCGCACGGCGGCTGCAGGTAGCCTTCGGCATCGCGTTTGCGGTCCAGTAAATAGAACTCCAGCTCTACCGCTACCACGGGGAACAGCCCGCGCTGGCGCAACTGCTGCCAGAGGCGGTTGAGTACGTTCCGCGGCTCAACGTCAAAGGGAGCGCCATCTTCATCAACCATGGTCAACTGTACCTGGGCTATCGACTGCGGATCGGCCGCTGAAGGCGTTAAGGTGCCGGGCACCGGAATGCAGCTGCGATCCGGCTCGCCCATCTCCTGGCCCAGACCGGCCTCTTCCACGACGTTGCCGAGAATATCCATCGCAAACACCGAAGCCGGGAAATAACAGCCTTTCTCCAGCTTGCTCAGGCCGGCAACCGGGATGCGCTTGCCGCGGAAGCAGCCGTTCAGGTCAGTGAGGAGGACATCAACATATTGGGTATCAGGGTAGGTTTCGAGGTAGCGCTTCACTTCTTTCGCGAACGCGCTGACCCGTCTCTCTTCCGTTTGCTGAACAAAATTCTCAACTTCTACGATATTGGTTTCCATGATTCACCGCCGTTGGTTTGGTTTCGGTCCTGCACTCAGACCGTTAAATATAATGTCCACCCCATCGACTGTGTATGCAAATAAATTGTTTGTCAAATGTTAAATTAAGTTTGCAAAGGGCTATTTCCACTGCTAGATTGAGAAAATATTGAACGATATGGCCGTTAAACCCGCTATAGCGGTCATAATTTAGTCCACTTTGTGAGGGCGATCATGGAAAATATAATGTACAAGCCAGTTATTGGCGTCGTGATGTGTAGAAACAGGCTTAAGGGTCACCAGACCCAAACCTTGCAAGAAAAGTACCTGAATGCAATTGTTAACGCCGGCGGACTGCCGATCGCCCTGCCACATGCGCTGGCAGAGCCGGATCTGCTGAACGCGTTAGTCGATAAACTGGATGGGATATACCTGCCAGGCAGCCCCAGTAACGTGCAGCCGCACCTTTATGGTGAAAACGGCGATGAGCCTGACGCCGACCCCGGGCGTGATCTTCTGAGCATGGCGCTGATTAACGCCGCACTCGAAAGGCGCATCCCCATTTTCGCCATCTGTCGTGGACTGCAGGAACTGGTTGTCGCCACCGGTGGGACTCTGTATCGTCGTCTGTTCGAGCAGCCTGAGCTGCTGGAGCATCGCGAAGATCCTGAACTGCCCGTCGAGCAGCAGTATGCGCCGTCCCATCAGGTTGAGGTTCAGGAAGGAGGATTGCTGTCGCAATTGATACCGGGCTGCAACACGTTTTGGGTAAACTCGCTACATGGGCAAGGGGCAAAAACCCTCAGTCCGCAGCTGCGCGTGGAGGCGCGAGCGCCGGATGGACTGGTGGAAGCGGTCAGCGTGAACGATCACCCTTTCGCGCTGGGCGTACAGTGGCATCCTGAATGGAACAGTAGCGAATACGCCCTGTCGCGTATGTTGTTTGATGGTTTTATCACCGCCTGTCAGGGCCATCATGCTGAAAAGCGGCGGCGCTGACCACTACCGTTAAGGAAATGCAAATATGAGCGATGACGGACTGGCGCCAGGGAAACGTCTGTCAGAGATCCGCCAACAGCTGGGTCTTTCGCAGCGTCGTGCCGCCGAACTGTCTGGGTTAACACATAGTGCCATCAGCACCATAGAGCAGGACAAAGTCAGTCCTGCCATCAGTACGCTGCAAAAGCTGCTGAAAGTCTATGGGCTGTCGCTCTCGGAATTCTTTTCTGAACCCGAAAAGCCGGACGAACCCCAGGTGGTCATTAATCAGGATGACCTTATCGAAATGGGCAGTCAGGGCGTTTCCATGAAGCTGGTTCATAACGGAAATCCGAACCGTACGCTGGCGATGATTTTTGAAACTTACCAGCCTGGAACCACGACCGGGGAGAGGATTAAGCATCAGGGTGAGGAGATAGGCACCATACTGGAGGGTGAGATTGTGCTGACGATTAACGGTCAGTCGTACCACCTGGTGGCTGGACAGAGCTATGCCATTAATACCGGCATCCCGCACAGCTTCAGCAACACCTCGGCAGGCATCTGCCGCATCATCAGTGCCCACACCCCCACCACATTCTGAATATTTAGCCTGAACGAGCTTCAGGCTTTCTTCAGACCTGCGGCGGCGGAAATTTTATTTTCGTCGCCGCGAAAAACTCGCAGTCATAACGTTGGTGCCGGAAGGGAATCTTATTTTCTGCTGGCCCTGAAATAATTAACGCCGTGAATGGCGACTCACCCCTGAATTATTCGGCATGCAGACAACCTGTCGAAATTTAGGGTGATAAAACGGTATTCAACTCCGGGGATACACTATGCCCTGCGCCTGGCGCAGCGCCCCCGTGCAGCCTGAAAACGCCGATGTGATTAATTTGCCGATAATGTTTTTTAAGGAGTCATGATGAATTTTCAGCACCTGGCTTACTGGCAGGAAAAAGCGAAAAGCCTGGCCATTGAAACACGATTATTTATTAACGGCGAATATTGCGCCGCGGTCGATAATACCACCTTTGAAACCATTGACCCTGCCGCGCAGCACACGTTAGCCCATGTCGCTCGCGGCAAAAAAGCCGACGTTGAGCTGGCGGTGAAGGCCGCGCGTCGGGTCTTTGATAACGGCGACTGGTCACAGGCCGCTCCCACGCAGCGTAAAGCGGTTCTCACACGCTTTGCCGACCTGATAGAGGCCCACTGCGAAGAGCTGGCGCTGCTGGAAACGCTGGATACCGGTAAGCCGATTCGCCACAGCCTGCGCGACGATATTCCCGGCGCCGCCCGCGCCATCCGCTGGTATGCCGAAGCGCTGGATAAAGTCTATGGCGAAGTGGCTCCTACCGGCAGCAACGAGCTGGCGATGATCGTCCGCGAACCGATTGGCGTCATCGCCGCGGTGGTGCCGTGGAACTTCCCGCTGCTGCTGGCCTGCTGGAAGCTCGGCCCGGCGCTGGCGGCGGGCAACAGCGTGATCCTTAAGCCCTCGGAAAAATCGCCGCTCACCGCGCTGCGCCTCGCCGGGCTGGCGAAAGAGGCGGGCCTGCCGGACGGCGTGCTGAACGTGGTCAGCGGCTTTGGTCACGAAGCCGGACAGGCGCTGGCCCTGCATCCAGACGTGGAGGTCCTTACCTTTACCGGCTCCACCCGCACCGGCAAGCAGCTGCTGAAAGACGCCGGCGACAGCAATATGAAGCGCGTGTGGCTGGAAGCGGGCGGCAAGAGCGCCAACATCGTCTTCGCCGACTGCCCTGATCTGCAAAAAGCGGTCAGCGCCACCGCCGGCGGCATCTTCTACAACCAGGGGCAGGTGTGCATCGCCGGCACTCGCCTGCTGCTGGAGGAGAGCATCGCCGACGAGTTCCTGGCACGACTGAAAACCGAAGCGCAACACTGGCAGCCGGGCAACCCGCTCGACCCAAACACCACCATGGGCATGCTGATTGACAACACCCATGCCGACAGCGTGCACAGTTTTATTCGCGGCGGCGAAAGCAAAAGCACGCTGTTCCTCGACGGGCGGAAAAATCCGTGGCCTGCCGCCGTCGGCCCGACCATTTTTGTTGACGTCGACCCGGCCTCCACCCTCAGCCGGGAAGAGATCTTCGGCCCGGTGCTGGTGGTGACTCGCTTCAAAAGCGAAGACGAGGCGCTGCGGCTTGCCAACGACAGCGACTACGGCCTCGGCGCTGCGGTATGGACCCGCGATCTCTCACGCGCCCACCGCATGAGCCGCCGCCTGAAGGCCGGTTCGGTCTTCGTCAACAACTATAACGATGGTGATATGACCGTCCCCTTCGGCGGTTACAAACAGAGCGGCAACGGACGCGATAAGTCGCTGCACGCGCTGGAAAAATTCACCGAACTGAAAACCATCTGGATTGCCCTGGAGTCTTAATCATGACCGAACATACCACCAGCTATTACGCCGCCAGCGCCAACAAATATGAACCCTTTCCGACGCTGGACGAATCGATAAGCTGCGACGTCTGCGTCGTCGGCGGCGGCTACACCGGACTCTCGTCTGCCCTGCATCTGGCCGAAATGGGCTACGACGTGGTGGTGCTGGAAGGGGCGCGCATCGGCTTCGGCGCCAGCGGCCGCAATGGCGGTCAGCTGGTTAACTCCTACAGCCGCGATATCGACGTGATTGAAAAAAACTACGGCCCGGATGCCGCTAAAATGCTCGGCAGCATGATGTTCGAAGGCGGCGATATTATTCGCGAACGTATCCAGCGCTACCAGATCCAGTGCGATTATCGCCCGGGCGGCCTGTTCGTGGCGATGAATCACAAACAGCTGGAGACGCTGGAAGAACAGAAAGCCAACTGGGAGCGCTACGGCAACACGCAGCTGGAGCTGCTGGACAGAGAGGCGATTCGTCGCGAAGTGGACAGCGACCGCTACGTCGGCGCCCTGCTCGACCACAGCGGCGGCCATATTCATCCGCTCAACCTCGCCATCGGCGAAGCGGACGCCATTCGCCTGAACGGCGGCCGGGTCTATGAGCAGTCGCCGGTCACCCGCATTCAGCACTCCACTCCGGCAGTGGTCAGCACCGCCCGCGGCCAGGTCACTGCCCGCTATGTGATCGTCGCCGGCAACGCCTATCTCGGCGACAAACTGGAGCCGGAGCTGGCGAAGCGCAGCATGCCTTGCGGCACCCAGGTGGTCACCACCGCTCCGCTGTCGGAGGAGGTCGCTCGCTCGCTGATCCCGAAAAACTACTGTGTGGAAGACTGTAACTATCTGTTGGATTACTACCGCCTCACCGGCGACAACCGCCTGCTGTATGGCGGCGGCGTGGTCTACGGCGCCCGCGACCCGGACGATGTGGAACGGCTGATTATGCCGAAGCTGCTGAAAACCTTCCCGCAGCTGAAAGGGGTGAAAATCGACTACCGCTGGACCGGCAACTTCCTGTTGACCCTCTCAAGGATGCCGCAGTTTGGTCGCCTCGATACCAACATCTACTACATGCAGGGCTACAGCGGGCATGGGGTCACCTGTACCCACCTCGCCGGACGGTTGATTTCGGAACTGCTGCGCGGTGACGCTGAGCGTTTCGACGCCTTTGCCAAACTGCCGCACTACCCGTTCCCGGGCGGCCGCAGCCTGCGCATTCCCTTCACCGCCATGGGCGCCGCCTACTACAGTCTGCGCGACCGCCTGGGGGTTTAATCGCCTCTGCCGACGGCGCTGGCCGTCGGCTCATGCTGCGGATAGTGCTGCTGAAAGTAGTGGCGCAGAAACTCCACAGTGGTGCGAATTTTAGCCGACGTCGCCAGCCGGGAAACATAGACTGCCCAGACGTTGGCAGGCTGAAAGAATTCCGGCAGCACATGCACCAGATGGCCGCTGGCGATATTCTCCCGGACGTCCCACCATGAACGTAACGCAATTCCTTGCCCGTCCAGACACCACTGATGCACAATTTCACCATGGTTGGACGACAGCGGCCCGGTCACCTTGATCGCATGCTGCCCCTCTTTGCTGTGCAACTGCCAGATGCCAAACGGATGATCGCGTTCTTTAATCACCAGGCAGGGTAAGGCGGCCAGATCGCTCAGCTGTTTCGGCGGTGGATGGCGGGCAAGGAATTGCGGCGAGGCGCAGAGCACGCGGTGGTTGGCCGCCAGCTGGCGGGCAATCAGATTCGGCGCGATATCATCGCCCACACGAATATCGAGATCCACCCCTTCATTGACTAAATCCACCAGCCGGTCCTGGACATCGAAACGCAGTTCCAGCTGCGGGTACTGAAGGGCCAGCGCCGACAGCGCCGGGGCCACCACCCGGCGGCCAAAGCCGAAGCTACTGATAATACGCAGCGTTCCCTGCGGCACCTGGCGCACGTCGGAAAGCTCGTCCATCATCTCATCGACATCCTGCAAAATGCGCTGCGCCCATTCGTAGATCCGCTCCCCCTCCTCGGTAATGGTGACCCGGCGGGTGGTCCGGTGCAACAACACCACATTCAGGGTTTGCTCCAGCAGCGAAACCCGCTTGCTGACGAACGCCGGTGATACGCCAAGCTCTTCGGCGGCGGCGGCGAACCCGGCCCGGCGAGCGACCAGCATAAAGACGCGTAAATCATTTAGCAGCGGCAGATTATTCATGATCTGTGTTTTATGTTTCACCAGTTAGCGTGATTAATTATGAACCAGTCAATTATAGGATAGGCAGGTGGTCAAACATCATCGCTAAAAAGTGAGAACCGGAATGAAAAAAAACTATCGTATTGCCGCCATCCCGGGTGACGGAATTGGCAAAGAAGTTCTGCCTGAAGGGATTCGCGTGCTGCAAGCCGCCGCACAGCGTTGGGATCTGTCATTGAGCTTCGAGCAGATGGAGTGGGCAAGCTGCGAATATTATGCCCATCACGGCAAGATGATGCCGGACGACTGGCGCGAGCAGCTGCAGGGCTTCGATGCCATCTACTTCGGCGCCGTCGGCTGGCCGGATACCGTTCCCGACCACATTTCGCTGTGGGGGTCGCTGCTGAAGTTCCGCCGTGAGTTTGACCAATACGTCAACCTGCGTCCGGTGCGTCTGTTCCCCGGCGTCCCCTGCCCGCTGGCGGGCAAAAAGGCCGGCGATATCGATTTTTACGTGGTGCGCGAAAATACCGAAGGCGAATATTCCGCCCTCGGCGGGCGCGCCAATGAAGGCACCGAGCATGAAGTGGTGATTCAGGAGTCGGTCTTTACCCGCCGCGGCGTGGACCGGATCCTGCGCTACGCCTTCGAACTGGCGCAAAGCCGCCCACGCAAAACGCTGACCTCCGCAACCAAATCCAACGGTCTGGCGATCAGCATGCCCTACTGGGATGAGCGGGTGGAAGAGATGGCCAAAAACTATCCGGATATTCGCTGGGACAAGCAGCATATCGATATCCTGTGCGCCCGCTTCGTGCTGCAGCCGGAGCGTTTTGACGTGGTCGTCGGCTCCAATCTGTTCGGTGATATTCTCTCCGATCTCGGCCCGGCTTGTACCGGCACCATCGGTATTGCGCCATCGGCGAATCTCAACCCGGAGCGCACCTTCCCGTCGCTGTTCGAACCGGTTCACGGGTCGGCGCCGGATATCTATGGTAAAAATATCGCCAACCCGATCGCCACCATATGGGCCGGGGCGATGATGCTCGATTTTCTCGGCAACGGCGATGAGCGCTATCACGCCGCGCACAACGGCATTCTGGCGGCGATTGAGCAGGTGATTGCCAGCGGGCCGAAAACCCCGGATATGAAAGGCAGCGCGTCAACGCAACAGGTCAGCGACGCTATCTGCAAAGCCATTTTGGCGTAATTACCCAAGCCGCTCCCCGGTCGCGCGGCGCTTACCGGGGCTACAAAAGGCACAATAATGTAAAAACACGGCCCTCAGCCCGCATCCCTGCGGGCTGCCCCGACCTGCCGGGAACGTCTCAGCGATGTTGAGGCCACCAACACCGGCAGTTTCAGCAACAATGGTGAATAAATTAAAGGCAGGCCGCACGGACCGTAGCCCGGGTAAGGCGCAGCCGCTACCCGGGAAGACCTGCGCCAACTTCCCTCTCTTTTCGCTATGCAGAATCCCCCACGATTGACAAGTGGACCGCATCACAGCGGCAAACTTTATTAATTCCTGAAAAGACAGAACCTGCGCCAATTCACCTTTTATTATTTCCGTTCCGTGTTTTATTGCTTCACGAAACGGCCAATTGTTTAATTCATGTAACGAAGAAATAATCCGATTGTTAATAGCTTTTGCTACGAACCTTGACCCTACAGCGTGATAACAACGACAGGCTAAAGCCACCGACGGGCAATCATGCCCAGGAGATCACCCATGTTGAGCAACGTAAAGAAAAAAGATGTGCCGCTGATTGCCATCAGCCTGGCGGCCATTGTTTTCATCGCCGCTACATTAAGTCTCTTCCCGCAGCAAACCGCGCAGGCGGCTGATTCGATTTTTAACGGCGTGACCCGCCTGCTGGGTTCCACGGTACAGGTACTGGTGCTGCTGGCGCTGGGACTGGTGCTCTATCTGGCGACCAGCAAATACGGCAATATCCGTCTCGGCGAAGGTAAAGTCGAATACAGTACCCTCTCATGGCTGTTTATGTTTATCTGCGCCGGGCTCGGCTCCTCCACGCTGTACTGGGGCGTCGCCGAATGGGCTTATTACTACCAGACCCCGGGCCTGAACATTGCCCCGCAATCGCCGAAAGCGCTGGAATACAGCATCCCTTATTCTTTCTTCCACTGGGGGGTTAGCGCCTGGGCGACCTACACTCTCGCCTCGCTGATCATGGCCTATCACTTCCACGTGCGGAAAAATAAAGGCCTCAGCCTCTCCGGGATCATTTCAGCGATCACCGGAGTGAGTCCGCAGGGCTTCTGGGGCCGTCTGGTCGATCTGATGTTCCTGATCGCTACCGTCGGCGCGTTAACCATTTCGCTGGTGGTCACTGCCGCCACCTTCACCCGCGGCCTGTCAGCGCTGACCGGGCTGCCGGATAACTTCACCGTGCAGGCGTTTGTGATCCTGCTCTCCGGCGGTATTTTCTGCATGAGTTCGTGGATTGGCATCAACAACGGCCTGCAGCGCCTGAGCAAAATGGTCGGCTGGGGGGCATTTCTGCTGCCGTTGGTGGTATTACTGGTTGGCCCAACCGAATTCATCACCAATAACATCATTAACGCCGTCGGCCTGACGACTCAGAACTTCCTGCAGATGAGCCTGTTTACCGATCCCCTCGGCGACGGCGCCTTTACCCGCAACTGGACCGTCTTCTACTGGCTGTGGTGGATCTCCTATACCCCGGGCGTGGCGATGTTCGTCACCCGCGTCTCCCGCGGGCGCAAAATCAAAGAGGTGATATGGGGACTGCTCCTTGGTAGCACCGCCGGCTGCTGGTTCTTCTTTGGGGTGATGGAAAGCTACGCCATGCACCAGTTCGTTAACGGCGTGATTAACGTACCGCAGGTGATGCAGACTCTTGGCGGCGAAACCGCCGTCCAGCAGGTCCTGATGTCGCTGCCGGCAGGTAAGCTGTTCCTCGCCGCCTATCTGTTCGTGATGATTGTTTTCCTCGCCTCGCATATGGATGCGGTGGCCTACACCATGGCGGCGACCAGCACCCGCAACCTGCGCGAAGGCGACGATCCGGATCGCGGCATGCGCCTGTTCTGGTGCGTGGTAATTACCCTCATCCCGCTATCGATTCTGTTTACCGGCGCTTCGCTTGAGACCATGAAAACCACCGTGGTGCTGACCGCCCTACCATTCCTGGCCATTTTACTGATTAAAACCGGCGGCTTCGTGCGCTGGCTAAAACAGGACTACGCCCACGTGCCGGCCAATCAGATAGAAACCCATACGCCCGAGCCAATGATTAAAGCCGAGACGCTACCGGTTGGCACGGTACTCAAAGGCGACGGCCAGTCGCTGTAAAACCTCTTACTGACAATAATCACAAGGTGACCTTACATGAGCAATTTGAGCCCTGACTTTACTCTGCCGATTAACTTTTGCGCCAATCCGCAGGATGCCTGGACCATTCCGGCCCGTTTTTATACCGACAGCCAGGCGTTTGAACACGAGAAAGAGCGCATCTTCGCCAATAGCTGGATTTGCGTCGCCCACGGCAGCGAGGTCGCCCGGCCGAACGACTACATCACCCGGGAGATCATTGGCGAAAATATCGTTATCGTCCGCGGCCGCGACAACATTCTGCGCGCTTTCTATAACGTCTGCCCGCACCGCGGCCACCAGCTGCTGAGCGGTGAAGGTAAAGCCAAAAACGTGATTACCTGCCCCTATCACGCCTGGGCCTTCAAGCTTGACGGCAATCTCGCCCACGCCCGCAACTGCGAAAACGTGGCGAATTTCGATAGCGAAAAGGCGCAGCTGGTGCCGGTTCGCCTGGAAGAGTATGCCGGCTTTGTGTTTATCAATATGAACCCGCAAGCAGAGAGCGTGGAAACGCAGCTGCCGGGCCTGCAGGACAAAGTGTTGGAAGCCTGCCCGGACGTGCATGATCTGAAACTGGCGGCGCGCTTTACCACTCTCACCCCGGCGAACTGGAAAAATATCGTCGATAACTATCTGGAATGTTACCACTGCGGCCCGGCGCACCCGGGCTTCTCGGATTCCGTACAGGTTGACCGTTACTGGCACACCATGCACGGCAAATGGACGCTGCAGTATGGCTTCGCCAAGCCGTCCGAGCAGTCGTTTAAATTCGAAGAAGGTACCGACGCCGCGTTCCACGGTTTCTGGCTGTGGCCGTGCACCATGTTCAACGTGACGCCGATCAAGGGCATGATGACCGTGATCTATGAATTCCCGGTGGATGAAGAGACCACTCTGCAGAATTACGACATCTATTTCACCAACGAAGAGCTGACTGACGATCAGAAAGCGCTGATTGAGTGGTATCGCGACGTGTTCCGCCCGGAAGATTTACGCCTGGTGGAAAGCGTGCAGAAGGGGCTGAAGTCCCGCGGCTATCGCGGCCAGGGGCGCATTATGGCGGATAACAGCGGCAGCGGTATCTCCGAGCACGGTATCGCGCATTTCCACAATCTGGTGGCCCAGGTGTTCCAGCCGTAATCGTTGAAGGAGTTGGCTATGTCCGTGTTTCACTCAGATCTGTTTCGCCAGCAGGCGCTGATTGCCGGAAGCTGGCGCGACGCCGCCGACGGCACGACGCTTGCCGTCAGCAACCCTTCCACCGGCGCGACGCTCGGCCAGATCCCCAATATGGGTCGGGCGGAAGCGCAGCAGGCGGTGGATGCTGCCGCTGCCGCGCTGCCGGCATGGCGCGCGCTTACCGCCGCCCAGCGCGCCGCGTTATTGAAGAACTGGCACCGCCTGATCCTCGAAAACAAGACCGCGCTGGCGCAGATAATGACCGCCGAGCAGGGCAAGCCGCTGGCGGAAGCGGAAGGCGAAATCGCCTATGCCGCCTCATTTATCGAGTGGTTTGCCGAACAAGGGAAACGTGCCAACGGCGAGATAATCCCCTCCCCCGGCGCCGATAAACGCCTGATGGTGATCCGCCAGGGAGTGGGGGTCTGCGCGGCGATCACCCCGTGGAACTTCCCGGCGGCGATGATCACCCGTAAGGCCGGCCCGGCGCTGGCCGCGGGTTGTACGATGGTGATAAAGCCCGCCAACGAAACGCCGTTTACCGCGCTGGCGATGGCGGAACTGGCGAATCAGGCCGGGATCCCGCAGGGCGTTATTAACGTTGTCACCGGACAGTCGCGTGAGATTGGCGCGGTGTTCACCGGCGATGAACGGGTGCGTAAGCTCTCCTTTACCGGCTCGACCGAAGTTGGCCGCGTGCTGATGCGCCAGTGCGCGGAATCCATCAAAAAGCTCTCATTAGAGCTCGGGGGTAACGCGCCGTTTATCGTCTTTGATGACGCCGATATCGATAAAGCGGTCGAGGGAGCGCTGATCGCCAAGTTCCGCAACGCCGGGCAAACCTGCGTCTGCGTCAATCGCTTCTATATTCATCGCGCCGTCTACGACCAATTCTGCGATAAATTCGTCGCCCGCGTCGCCGCCCTGAAAGTGGGCGATGGCAGCGAGTCCGATGTCCAGATTGGCCCGCTGATCAACGCCGACGCCGGGCGCAAAGTCCAGTCCCTGCTCGACGACGCCCTGAGCCGCGGCGCCACGCTGTTAACCGGCGGTAAAGCGCACCCACTGGGCGGTAATTTTTTCACCCCTACGGTGATCGGCGACGTACAACCGGGGTCACTGCTGCTGCAGGAAGAGATTTTCGGCCCGGTGGCGGCGCTGGTGAAATTTGACGATGAGCAGCAGGTCATCGAGCAAGCGAATAACACCATCTACGGTCTCGCCTCCTATTTTTACAGCAACGATGCCGCCCGTATCTGGCGCGTCTCCGAGCAGCTGGAATACGGCATGGTCGGCATCAATACCGGACTGATTTCCAACGAAGTCGCGCCATTTGGCGGGGTGAAACAGTCGGGTCTTGGCCGCGAAGGCTCGGAACACGGAATCGAAGATTACCTGGAGATGAAGTATCTCTGCCAGGGGTTATAAATGTATTCTCCCGGCGGCGGCTCTGGCCACGCCGGGATTTTTGATGGAGTTCAGCGATGTCTGATTATCAAATGTTTGAGACGATCGTTCGCGATGTTGAACAGATCACCGCCCAGGTGAAGCGTTTTACGCTGGTGTCGTTGACCGGCGCCCCGCTGCCGGGATTCAGCGGCGGTAGCCATATTATCGTCCAGATGCAGGATGGCGAGCAGCGCTACAGCAATGCTTATTCGCTGATGAGCTCGCCGCTGGATACCACCAGCTGGCAGATTGCGGTGCGTCTTGAGTCGCCTTCCAAAGGCGGCTCGCGCTTTATGCACCAGCAGGTGCGCCCGGGCGATACCCTGACGGTGTCCACGCCCAACAACCTGTTCGCCATCGAACCACAGGCGCGAAAACATCTGCTGATCGCCGGCGGTATCGGCATTACGCCATTCTTGTCGCATATTCCGGAACTGGAACAACAGCAGGCCGACTGGCAGCTGCACTACTGTTTCCACGACGCCGACAATAATGCTTTCGTCGATGCGCTCAGCGCCGCGCCGTGGCGCGATCGGGTCAATATTCATGTATCAGCGCTCGGCAGCCGTCTCGACCTGCCGCGCCTGTTCGCCGACCTCGAGCCCGGAACCCACGTGTATACCTGCGGCCCGGCGGCGCTTAACGAGGCGGTGAAAGCCGCCGCCGAACGCCATCAGGTGCCCGCCAGTCAGCTGCACTTTGAGCAGTTTATCGTTGAGGATAAAGGCGGAGAGGCGTTTACCCTGGTGCTGGCGCGTTCCGGCCGCGAATTTACCGTACCGCAGGACATGACCATTTTGCAGGTTATTGAGAATAACAAAGCGGCGAAGGTGGAATGTCTGTGCCGCGAAGGGGTCTGCGGCACCTGCGAAACGATGATTCTGGAAGGGGAAGCGGACCACCGCGATCAGTATTACAGCGAGGAAGAGAAAGCCAGCCAACAGAGTATGCTGATCTGCTGCTCGCGCGCCAAAGGCGGCCGGTTAGTGCTGGATTTATAGCTCGCTCTCCGGCCAGCGCCGCTGGCCGGAAAACCGATCATAGCTCCAGCTCGCGGCGCAGCAGGTCGGCAATATCCTCGCTGCTCTCTGCGGATACCAGAGCTTGACGGAACTCCGCGTGCATAATGCGCCGCGCCAGCCGCGAGAAGATGCGCATATGCTGGTCGCCCGCCGAGTGCTTGTTTAGCGTCAGCATAATCACAAACTGCGCCTCTTCATCGCCCCACATCACCGGCTGCGCCAGCCGGGCGACGCTGATGGTCGACTGCTCAATATGCTCGGATTTACTGTGCGGTATGGCGAAGCTAAAGCCAAGCCCGGTGGAGAACACCGCCTCACGGGCCCACAGGTCAGCCTCCAGCTTGCGTGGGTAGCGGCAGCGACCGGCCAGCAGCAGGTTATCCGTCATCCCCTTCAGCACTTCTTCCTTACTACGCCAGTCGCTGTTGAGCGTAATGCACTCGGCGCTCACCAGCGGCACCTCCTGCTGGCGCATACGGAACTGGGCCAGCAGATGCTCCACCTCCAGCGAGGTACGGCACTGCATCGCCTGATTCAGCAGCTGACGGCAGGCGCGGCTGTCCAGCTGCGCCAGACGTGCTTTGGTCGCCGGGATCGCCGGCGCGCTCATACTCAGTTCATCCAGACCGAGACCGACCAGCAGCGGCAGCACCGAACCTTTGGCCCCCAGCTCGCCGCACAAGCCGATCCATTTCCCCTGCCGGTGCGCCGCCTGCACGGCATAGTCCAGCGCACGCAGGAAGGCCGGGTTGAGACTGTTGTAATGGCGCGTCACTTTCGCGTTATCGCGGTCGACCGCCAGCAGATACTGCGTTAAGTCATTGCTGCCGATGCTAAAGAAGTCCACCTCTTCGCAGCACTGATCGATGATGAACATCACCGACGGCACCTCCAGCATGATGCCCAGCGGGATTTTTTCATCAAACGGGATCTGTTCAACGCGCAGCGACTGTTTGGCCTCCGCCAGCCGCTCTTTCACCCACAGGATCTCTTCCATGGAGGAAATCATCGGGATCATGATCTTCAGCGCGCCGTGCGCCGAGGCACGTAGAATCGCCCGCAGCTGAGTATGAAACAGCGCCTGGTACTCTTCATAGATGCGCACCGCGCGGTAGCCGAGGAAGGGGTTATTTTCCGCAGGAATGTTGAGATAGGCCACCGGCTTATCACCGCCGATATCCATAGTCCGCACAATAATGCTGCGCCCGGCGGCAGGCTCCAGCGCCTGACAGAAGATGTTGTAAAGCTCATCTTCCGATGGCGCGCCGGGCCGGTCCATATACAGCATCTCTGTGCGGAACAGGCCAACCGACTGCGCGCCATTGTTGAATGCCGCCACCGCCTCTACCGAATGGGCGATGTTCGCCGCGATCTCGACGCGGATACCGTCTTCCGTCTGCCCTGGCTTATCCAGCCATACCTGCTGCTGTTGCTGGATCTGCGCCTGAACCCACGCCTCCTGCTGATAGTAGCGCGCCACCGCCGGACTCGGATCCACCACCAGCAGTCCGGCGGTGCCGTCGATCTGCACCTGGGTACCCTCCCACGGCAACAGTGCGTCGAGGTCAACCCCCACCAGGGTCGGAATATTGAACGAGCGGGCGAGGATCACGGTGTGCGACGTGGTGCCGCCGCCGCGCAGCAGCAGCCCTTTGAGATGCGCTTTATCCAGTTCGAGAAACTGGCTGGGGGTCAGCTCGTCGGCAAGGCAAATGGTGGCCTCCCGCAGCTGGCCCGGGGGCGGAAAGCGGGCTTCGCCATAGATATGTTGCAACAGCTGGAAGCAGACATCGCGCACATCGAGCACCCGCTCCTGTAGATAAGTGTTGCCGGAGTCGCGGAACCGTGCGCAGAAGTGGTCGCTGGTGGCGACAATCGCCTGCGCGCAGCTGAGGCCGGTAAGAATGCCGTCGAGCAGGTGCTGGCGCAGCGAGGCATCCGTCGCCAGCGAGCGGTGGGCATCGAGGATTGCGCTGGCGGTACCGTCATTGTCCAGCAGCCGCAGCTCAATGTCTTTTACCAGCAGGCGCAGGCCATTATCCAGCGCCGCCTGCTCCTGTTCGGGAGCGACGGCGCCCGGCAGTTCCCCCAGCGCATGCAGATCGCGGGATTTCAGGTGTATTAGCCTGCCCCCCGCGCTGCCGGCGCACACCGGATGGGCATGAAACAGCGTCGGGTTCAGCCGTGAAAGCGACTCTGGCACCGGCTGGATCTCCAGCGTATGCGCAGCGGGCAGCGGCGCGTCACAGTGAGGAAACTCATCGCGCATAAAGGCCGTTAACGCGGCGAATGCCTCAGCTTCATCTTCGCCGTGAATGACCAGCTGGCAGGCGTCGCCCTTCAGGGTATTGCTGCCGATGATCGCCAGCGCGCTCTTGGCATTTCCGCTGGTCTCGCGGCGCAGATTGCGCCACTCAATCGCCGATGAAAAACGGTTACACAGCGTTTCGACCAGACTGGCCGGACGCGCATGCACGCCGTTTGGCAAATCACATGTAAACTCAATGACCAGAGCCATCGCCTTCCTCCTGAGCAATCCATTATTTACCCAAAAGGTAATGAATGAAGGGGCCGGGGACTAGGTGATAAAACTGGCAATTACTGGACTATTGTACACACGATACTTTTTTATGCCCGCCATCACAATTCCATCCATTTAGCGCTCATCCTTCCTGCCATCATTAAGATTTGAGGTGGATCGCAATTCCTTTCTAACATTACAAATGTCCAGTAAATGCACTTTTTCTCTACTGTTTTATGCGGCGCCCTTTTTCTAATGTTGAGCCATCAATACTGTCACGGGCCCTACAGCGCTCAGGAGCAAACAATGAACGAACTGGTGCAAATACTAAAAAATACCCGCCAGCATCTGATGACCGGCGTGTCACACATGATCCCCTTTGTGGTCTCCGGTGGGATCCTGCTGGCGGTGTCCGTCATGTTGTATGGCAAAGGCGCAGTTCCCGATGCCGCCACCGATCCCAACCTGAAGAAGCTGTTTGACATCGGCGTCGCCGGGCTGACGCTGATGGTCCCTTTTCTCGCCGCCTACATCGGGTACTCCATCGCCGACCGCGCCGCGCTGGCGCCCTGCGCCATCGGCGCCTGGGTGGGCAACAGCTTCGGCGCCGGCTTCTTCGGCGCGCTGATCGCCGGCATGATCGGCGGCCTGGTGGTCTACTACCTGAAAAAAATACCGGTCCACAAGGTGCTGCGCTCGGTGATGCCGATTTTCATTATTCCCATCATCGGCACCTTTATTACCGCCGGGATCATGATGTGGGGGCTCGGCGAACCGGTGGGCGCGCTAACCGCTAACCTGACCGGCTGGCTGCAGGGTATGCGTGAAGGCAGCATCGTGGTGCTGGCCATCATTATGGGCCTGATGCTGGCCTTTGATATGGGCGGCCCGGTGAACAAAGTGGCCTACGCCTTCATGTTGATCTGCGTCTCGCAGGGGATCTACAGCGTGGTGGCTATCGCCGCCGTCGGCATCGCCGTGCCGCCGCTGGGGATGGGGTTGGCGACGCTGATCGGCCGTAAATATTTCACCGCCGAAGAGCGGGAAACCGGCAAAGCGGCGCTGGTGATGGGCTGCGTCGGGGTCACTGAAGGGGCGATTCCCTTTGCCGCTGCCGACCCGCTGCGCGTTATTCCGGCCAATATGATTGGCGCTGCCAGCGGCTGCGTCACCGCGGCGCTGTTGGGGGCCCAGTGTTACGCCGGCTGGGGCGGGCTCATCGTGCTGCCGGTGGTCCAGGGCAAACTTGGCTTTATCGCCGCGCTGTTGGTCGGTGCCTGCGTCAGCGCCGCCTGCGTCATTGTGCTGAAAGCGCTGGCTAAAAAGAAATCGTCTGACGCTAAAGCCGACGACGAATTAGATCTTGATTTCGAAATTAACTAACAGACTGGAAGGAACAGATTATGACCCACATTATCGCTGTCACCGCCTGCCCGTCGGGCGTGGCTCACACCTACATGGCCGCCGAGTCGCTGGAAAGCGCCGCCAAAGCCAAAGGCTGGCAGGTTAAAGTCGAAACCCAGGGCTCAATCGGCATTGAAAACGAACTGACCGCCGAAGAGATCGCCGCCGCCGATATGGTCATCCTGACCAAAGATATCGGTATCAAATTCGAAGAGCGTTTTGCCGGGAAAACTATCGTGCGCGTCAATATCAGCGATGCGGTCAAGCGCGCCGACGCCATCATGAACAAGATAGACAGCCATCTTTCTCAGCGTACCTGAAGCCTTACAAGGGGCGCCCTCGCGCCCTTCGCCACCACATGGAGTTTGTCATGACGAATCGTACTCAACGCCTGAAAGCCAGCCTGTTCGCCCAGCCGCGCGAAATCTCCCTGGAGCGCGCTCTGCTGTATACCGCCAGTCATCAGCAAACGGAGGGCGAACCGGTGATTATTCGCCGGGCGAAGGCCACCGCCTGGATCCTCGATAAGGTAGACATTTCGATTCGTGATGATGAACTGATTGCCGGCAACCGGACCATCAAACCGCGGGCAGGCATTATGTCGCCGGAGATGGATCCCTACTGGCTGCTCAACGAACTCGACGCCTTTCCGACCCGGCCGCAGGACCGCTTCGCGATAAGCGAAGAAGATAAGCAAATATACCGCGAAACGCTGTTCCCCTACTGGGAAAAGCGCTCAATGAAGGATTTTATCAACGGCCAGATGACCGACGAGGTCAAGGCCGCCGTCAGCACCCAGATATTCAGCGTGAACCAGACCGATAAGGGCCAGGGCCATATCATCATCGACTATCCGCGTCTGCTCAATCATGGCCTCGGGGCGCTGGTGGCGGAGCTAAAAGCCCACTGCGAGCAGCAACCCGGGAACCACTTTTATCAGGCGGTGCTGATCCTGCTGGAAGCCTCCCGGCGCCATATTCTGCGCTACGCCGCGCTGGCCGAGGAGATGGCTGGGCACTGTCAGGACCCGCAGCGTCAGCAGGAGCTGTTAACCATCGCCGCTATTTCGCGCCACAACGCGGAGCACCGGCCAACGGACTTCCCCCAGGCCTGCCAGCTGTTCTGGTTTATGAACATCATTCTGCAGTACGAATCCAACGCCAGCTCAATTTCACTTGGGCGTTTTGATCAGTATATGCTGCCGTTTTATCAGGCGTCGCTGAATCAGGGTCAGGATCCGGCGTATCTCAGGGAGCTCCTGGAGTCGCTGTGGGTGAAATGCAACGATATCGTGCTGCTGCGCTCCTCGAGCAGCGCGCGCTATTTCGCTGGTTTTCCCACCGGCTACACAGCTCTGCTCGGCGGACTGACGGAAACCGGACGCAGCGCGGTCAACGCGCTGTCGTTTTTATGCCTCGATGCCTATCAGAACGTGCAATTGCCGCAGCCGAATCTTGGCGTGCGGGTCAACGAGCTGATTGACCGCCCGTTCCTGCGTAAAACCGCTGAAACCATCCGCCTGGGCACCGGCATTCCACAGATTTTCAACGACGAGGTGGTGGTCCCCGCCTTCCTCAATCGCGGCGTGTCGCTGGAAGACGCCCGCGACTACGCGGTGGTCGGCTGCGTCGAGTTGTCGATCCCTGGCCGCACCTACGGCCTGCATGATATCGCCATGTTCAACTTGCTGAAGGTTATGGAACTGGTCCTGCAGGAAAATGAAGGGCAACCGGAGGTCAGCTGGGAAGGACTTATCAGTCAGATCCGTGACAAAATTCGTTATTACATCAAGCTGATGGTCGAGGGCAGCAATATCTGCGATATCGGCCATCGCGACTGGGCGCCGGTCCCCCTGCTCTCCTCGTTCATTGAAGATTGCGTCCGGCACGGCAAAGATATCACCGCCGGCGGCGCGCGCTATAACTTTTCCGGCGTCCAGGGCATCGGGATCGCCAACCTGAGCGATTCACTGCACGCCCTGAAGGGGATGGTTTTCGATCAGCAGCGTCTCAGTTTTGACCAACTGATGGCGGTCCTGAAAGCCAACTTCCGCACGCCGGAGGGAGAAAAGATCCGCGCCCGGTTGATTAACCGTTTTGAGAAGTACGGTAACGACATCGACGAAGTCGATAATATTAGCGCCGATCTGCTGCGCTTTTACTGCAAAGAGGTGGAGCAGTACCTGAACCCGCGCGGCGGCCATTTTACTCCCGGCTCCTATACCGTCTCGGCGCATGTGCCGCTGGGCTCGGTAGTGGGGGCTACCCCGGACGGGCGGCTGGCCGGCGAACAACTGGCGGACGGCGGCCTGTCGCCGATGGTCGGTCAGGATGCTCAGGGGCCGACGGCGGTGCTGAAATCGGTCAGCAAGCTGGATAACTATCTGCTGTCGAACGGTACGCTGCTTAACGTCAAATTCACCCCGGCAACGCTGGCCGGCGACGGCGGGCTGAACAAGCTGGCAGACTTTTTACAGGCTTTCTGCAAGCTCAAGCTGCAGCATATTCAGTTTAACGTGGTCAATGCCGACACCCTGCGTGAAGCGCAGCAGCGGCCGCAGGACTTTGCCGGCCTGGTGGTGCGCGTCGCGGGCTACAGCGCCTTCTTTGTTGAGCTGTCGAAGGAGATTCAGGATGACATCATCCGCCGCACCGCGCATCAGCTGTGAGGTGATGGAGACGCGCGCCGATCGGGCGCGTATTTTTAACCTGCAGCGCTACTCGCTCAACGATGGCCAGGGGATCCGCACGGTGGTCTTTTTCAAAGGCTGCCCCCACACCTGCCCGTGGTGCGCCAACCCGGAGTCAATGTCGCCGAAGATCCAGACCCTGCGCCGGCAGAGCAAATGTCTGGGCTGCGCCCGCTGTCTGCAGGACGTCGCCGAGTGTCCCTCCGGGGCATGGGAGCAGATCGGTCGCGACGTGACGCTGGAGAACCTCCTTCAGGAGGTGCTCAAAGATGAAGTCTTCTTCCGCGCCTCCGGCGGCGGTGTCACCCTCTCCGGCGGGGAGGTGCTCATGCAGGCCGGGTTTGCCGCCCGTTTTCTTCAGCGCCTGCGCCAGTGGGGGATCCGCACCGCCATCGAGACCGCCGGCGACGGCGCCTTTGACCGTTTGCTGCCGGTGGCTGAATCCAGCGACGAAGTGCTGTTTGATTTTAAAATCATGGATCCTGAGCTGGCGCGGTCGCTGCTGCGAATGAATCAGCCGCGGGTACTGGACAATTTTCGCCAGCTGGCGACAAGAAACATCAATCTGATCCCGCGGGTGCCGCTGATCCCGGGTTACACCATGAGCGTGGATAATTTTCGCCAGATACTGGCGTTTCTCGCGCCGTTCGCGCTAAAAGAAATGCACCTGTTGCCGTTTCATCAATATGGCGAGCCAAAATACCGTCTGCTGGGCAAACCCTGGACGCTGGCCAGCGTGAAAGCGCCTGGCGAAGCGGACATTCAACCTTATCGGATAATGGCCGAAGCGGCCGGATTCCACGTCACTATCGGCGGTTAACGCCAGGAGGATGTTATGGACTTCAATATTGTCGCCGTCACCGCCTGCGTCAGCGGGGTGGCGCACACCTATATGGCTGCCGAACGACTGGAAAAGGTCGGTCATCATGAAAAATGGCACCTGAAGGTGGAAACCCAGGGCGCGCTCGGCGTTGAAAATCGCATTACCGCAGAAGATATCGCCCGCGCCGAAGTGGTGCTGCTGGTGACGGATATCGAAATTGACGACGCCCAGCGCTTTAGCGGCCTGCGGACGATTAAAACCAGCATCAAGAGCTTCCTGCTGCAGCCGCAGCAGATCGTCGAGGCCGTGAAAAGCATCATGAAAAAGCCGGTCGTCTATGTAGAACTTCCCTGACCGGCGACGAGTCTTACTCTACATCCAGCAGCCACTTTTGCGCTGGCGTCAGGCGGCTTGCCGTTTCCGGCGTCAGCCAGCGCCGCTGGTCCTGCTGCGGCGTATCCGCGCGATCGATATATAACCCATGCAGCACGCGTCGTCGGCTACCCTCACGATTACGGGTACCGCCGTGCCAGGCGTGGGCGTTGTAGATCATCACGCTGCCGGCCGGCGCAGCAAACACAATCTCGTCTGGGTGGGCCTGTTCCGGGTCGTCCAAGACTTCTTCCGGCAACTCCGGCCGCAGGTGGGTTCCAGGGATAATCCGCGGCGCGCCGTTAGCGGCGCTTAAATCGTCTATTGCCCAGATGGTATTCACCAGGTGGACTTTGGGAAAATCCGGGCGCGGCTTTTTCCAGTCGGCGTGCAGCGGCTGGTGACCGCCGTTATACAGCGCCTCACGCGCATTAAGGCTGGAGACTTTAAAATCACCGTTGAAGATATAGCGGCAGGCGGAGAGGATCAGCGGGTGGGACCAGACTTTCTCCCAGATAACCCCCTTATTCACCAGGTTGGCGATCCGCGTCGCAGTCGCTTCCTGATGGTGTTCCATCGCCAGATTGTCGCCTTCACGCTCAACCAGGGTATCAATTAGCCGGCGCATTTCGCTCAGCCACTGGGCGTCAACGACGTTATGCACGACGGTGTAGCCGAGGGTGTCGAGTTCATGTTTCATTTGCGCACTAAGCACCTGACTGGCGCCTAACGCATCGAGAAAACTAGCCGATGGTGAGTTCATTTTGCGTTCCTTTTTAACGTTTCGATAACACAAACAAACTCTACTGGTCCATCCGCGGCATGACAGGAGGCGAGCGCTACGAAAAACTGGACATACGTACGCGAGCCACCGAAGTGTGATGGGCATCAACAATCGCCTCTCCGGCGATGCATGCGCGGCGCCTGGCAGGGAATTCGCTGCGCAAATTGACGAAACAAACGCTGTCTGGGGATAAAAAATAGATTACCATCAACAGGATAATGCGCATGCTGAGGGCAAAGAATGATTGAAGATCTGCCAGATATTCTGCATCGGTTAATCAGTCAAAAAGATCATTTACAGGTGAGATTTCCTGAGCCGGATATCTCCGTCCCTGCCCTCGCCCTCAACGTGCCGTTTCCGCGTCTGGAAATAGTGCTGGAGGGCCAGCTCAGTGAACAGGGGCTGCCACTGGCCGCCTCGACGTTAACCACTTTACAGGTGCTGTACGTGCAGGCGGGAAAATGGACGCTGCCGCAGTGGACCGGCCCGGCCACCACCCTGAGTATTCTGTTTGGTCGACAGAAGCTGGGGTTCAGTATTCAGCGCTGGGACGGGAAAAGCCTGCACACGGAAAAGCAAAGCGTTGCCCGCCTTGGACCGCGCGTGGGCTCTTACCTGTTGCTGAGCCTGAACGAAGTCAGCCTGCAGCCCGATCCGCTGACCGCGCGGTTGGTGGTCGCCGCGCTGCTGAGTCACTGTCGCGAACAGCTGGTTGGGCTGGAAATGCGCGTCAGTCGCAGCCGGGATCTGTTTCTCGCCGTTCAGGACTACCTCGAGGAAAATCTTAGCCTGCCGCTGACGCGGGAATCGGTGGCCAGACGTTTTCACATCACGCCCAACTATCTTTCGCATATTTTTCAGAAATCAGGCTCGGTGGGATTTAACGAATATCTGACCCGGGTGCGTCTGGAAAAGGCAAAACAGCTGCTGCGCGGCTACGACCTGAAGGTGAAAGAGATCGCCCATAACTGCGGCTTTGTCGACAGCAACTATTTTTGCCGGGTCTTCAAACGCTACACCGAGCGTTCGCCGTCAGAGTATCGGCGACACTGCCGCAGCGCGCAGCAGACCTAACCTGCCGTGTCGGAATATTACGCCCACTCCACGCGCCCACGCCCGTTGTGCTTGGCCTTGTACAGTGCCTCGTCGACTTTGCGGATAAACGTCTCCTGCGCTTCGCCCGGCCGCCAGGTTCCCACGCCAATGCTGATCGACAGCGGCGCCTGATGATTGATCAGGATGGTGCGGGCATTGTCGAGGATCGACTGCGCCAGGACGTGCAGCTCAGGCTCCGACAGGCCATCGACGATAATGGCAAACTCTTCCCCACCAATACGCGCCGGCAGGACCTGCTCGCTGGTCAGTTTCGCCAGCTGTTTCCCCAGGGAAAATAACACTTCATCCCCCACCAGGTGGCCCCAGGTATCATTGATTTTCTTGAAAAAATCGATATCCAGAATCATGAGCCCCAGCGCATGCCCGGACTTTTCGCGAATGGTATCGATGAAAAAACGGCGATTGGGCAACTGAGTGAGCTCGTCCTTCAGTGATTGCGAGCGCGCATCAACGTACAATAGGTTGATGCGCTCAATAATTTTGTAGACGCCCACCACGGTCAGCAGCATCCCGGAGAGGCGCAGCAGATCTTCGCAGTAATAACCCATCCAGCGCGGCTGAACCACTATCTCATCCATCACATCGAACGTGCCGCCAGCAATCCACAGCAGCAGCCCATAGCGCACCCAGTTGACGGCGATATGGCTCATCCGCACCTTTGCTGAGCTCCACAGCATAAACACCAGAAACAGCAGCGCCAGCAAATCGATATAGAGCCCGGGGTTGGCCAGGATCTCACGCCACGTGCCGATCGGCGGCGACACCAGCGCACAGCCGACAGCGACGGCGACGATGACCAGCAGCGCAGGCAGCAGCGTACCCCGCGCCAAAGCGGACGGAATGGAGCGATTCGCAGGAGTATGGCATTCAGGCATAACGATGTCTCACGGTAACAACAGGGCCGATCGCGGGACAGGATAGCAGTTAAGCGCAGCGGGACGAATGAAAAAGCGACGCGCCGACAAAACGGCGGTGAGGTAGACTGACCCCGCGGAATTGTTCCAACGTACTACCACTCCATGGCGACGAGGTCAGTGGCGCGGATACTATCGGCTAAATCCGTGAGTTGATTAGCTTTCCGTGCGGCGCCACCGTTATCCGGCGGCGCCTGCTCAGAGATTAGCCGCTGAACACGCGCGCCTTGCCGCTGACCGTCAGTCGCACCGTCGCGCCTGGCTGCCACGCCGGCTGGCTTACGGTTCGCAGGACAATCGGCCGATCGTGCCCGGACATCGACAGCGTCAGCGTGGAGAGCTGGCCGGAGAAATCAACATCGCGGATGGTGGCGGTACTTTCCTGTGGTCCGCTCACGCTGACGCTCAGCTGCTCCGGACGCAACATCACCTTACCTTCACCAGCAGGATGCGCTGCGTCTGTCGCCAGGTCGCCCAGCACGCAGCTGGCCCGCCCGGGGCTCAGCCGTGCGGGGAGGATCAGGGCATCGCCGAGAAACAGCGCCGTCTCTTCGTCCACCGGCTGCGAGTAAACCGCCAGCGGGGTACCCACCTGGGCGAAACGTCCCTGGCGCATCACCGCCACCTGTGTGGCGAACGACAGCGCTTCGGTCTGGTCATGAGTCACCAGAATCGAGGCGATGCCGGTCTCCGCCAGCAGATCGGCGGTCGCTTTGCGTGTGCTGGCGCGCAGCCCGGTGTCCAGGGCAGAAAAGGGCTCATCGAGCAGCATCAGCGCCGGCTGCTGGGCCAGGGCGCGAGCCAGGGCCACACGCTGCTGCTGGCCGCCGGAGATCTCATGCGGCCAGTGGCGCGCCAGGCTATGGTCAAGGGCGACCATCTCCATCAGTGCGCCCACCCGGCGACGTTTTTCCTCGCGGCTGGCGTCCAGCCCCCAGGCGATATTGTCCGCGACATTGAGGTGAGGAAATAGCGCCCCCTCCTGCGGAACGTAGCCGATCCGTCGCTGGTGGGCAGGAACAAACACGCCCTCGGCAAACAGAGGCGCGCCGTGCATCACGATGCGTCCGCTGTCGGGCGTTTCGAAACCGGCAAGGATGCGCAGCAGCGTGGTTTTTCCCGAACCCGACGGACCCACAATTGCCGTCCGGCTACCCGGAGCCACCTGAAGATGAATATTATCGAGGACCTGCGCATCGGCGAAGGATTTCGAAACAGAAGACAATTCCAGCATGTTACAACCCTGCCATTTTTTTCGACTGCATATAGAGAACCGCCGTCAGCGGCAGCGAAATGATGATCATCAACAGCGCGTAGGGCGCCGCCGCCACATAGTCGATCTCGCTGGTTAACGCCCAGAAGCCGGTCGACAACGTGCGGGTGCCTAACGGCGAGAGCAGCAGCGTGGCGGTAAGCTCATTGCTGACGCCAAGGAACACCAGCGCGGCGCCGGCGGCCGCCCCCGGGGCGGCAAGTCGCATGGTGATACTCCACAGGGCGCGGGCCGGGCTGCGTCCGAGACTGCGGGCGACGTTTTCCAGCTCCACCGGCGCCTGGGCGATACCGGCGCGCAGGTTAATCAGCGCCCGCGGCATAAACATTAACAAATAGGCCAGAAACAGCGTCACTTCGGTCTGGTACACCGGACGGGCATAGTGGATGGTGACGGTGACCAGCGCCAG
The DNA here is from genome assembly GCF_021869705.1 of Klebsiella sp. PCX. NCBI lineage: Bacteria > Pseudomonadati > Pseudomonadota > Gammaproteobacteria > Enterobacterales > Enterobacteriaceae > Klebsiella > Klebsiella sp. PCX. The sequence goes on along the minus strand of NZ_CP091527.1, from coordinate 1,871,849 downwards.
CGCGGTCACAATGCCGGGCAGCGAGCTGGTGATGTAATTACACCCCTCCAGCAGGCGGAACAGCGGACGCGGATAGCGCACGCCGAGCCAGGCGATGGGGATCGCGCAGACCGTCGTCAGCAGCGCCCCGCCCGCCCCCAGCAACAGAGTCTGGCGCAGGGAATGCCACAGATCGGCATGTAGCCAGTTATCGATACCGCCCAGCCACAGCCAGCGCCCCAGGACCAGCAACGGCACCCCCATCGCCAGCAGCACCAGCAGCAGAAACAGCAGCTGCGCGCCGAAGGCGGCCCCTTTACCCAGCACCAGGCGCTTCTGCTCGCGCGCCGCCCCGGCGCCGATACGCGCATAGCGCGCTTTACCACGCGAAGCGCTCTCCAGCAGCAGGATCGCCAGACAGCACAGAGCCAGCACGCCCGCCAGCATATTGGCGGCCGGACCGCTGAAGGTCGACTGGAACTGATCGTAAATGGCGGTAGTGAAAGTATCGAAGCGGATCATCACATACAGACCATATTCCGCCAGCAGATGCAGGGCCACCAGCAGCGCACCGCCGCAGACGGCCAGCCGCAGCTGCGGAAGCACCACCCGGAAAAACACTTTCCACGGCGGCGTGCCCAGCGACGCGGCGACATCCTCAAGGGTGGGATCGAGTCGGCGCAGCACGGCCGCCACCGGCATATAGATAAACGGATAGTAGGCCAGCACCGAGAGAAACACCCCAGCGCCCAGGCCATGCAGCGAGGGTACAGCGCTGATCCAGGCGTAGCTCTGGACAAAGGCCGGAATGGCCAGCGGGGCCACCGCCAGCGCCGACCACAGCTGCCGCCCGGCAAGCGCGGTACGTTCCGCCAGCCAGGCCAGCGTCACGCCAAGCACAATGCTGATGGGGACAGTCAGCACCGTCAGCCACAGGGTATTGCTGAGCAGTTCGCCTACCCGCGGGCGAAAGACCAGCGCTTTGATTGTCGGCCAGCCGGTATCGAATCCGACCGCCACCACAAACCCTAACGGCAACAGCGCCAGCAATGAAAACAGGAGCGCTAAGGCAACCATCGGAAATGCAGGACGCCTGCGCTCAGGCAGGCGTCCTGTTTTCTTTCCGAGCGACAGACTCAGAACAGACATAGCAACATCACTTCCTCAGGATCAGAGCAGGCCAGCCTGCGTCATCAGTTCAATGACCTTTTTACTGTTCAGCGAGGAAGGTTCCACCTTCGGGGCATCCAGATCTTTCAGCGGGGTCAGTTTCGGGTTAGAGGCCGCGTCTACCCCCACCGCATATTCGAAGGCGTTATTGGTGCGCAGCGCATCCTGTCCCTGCTTACCGGTGATCCATTTAATAAAGGCCTGCGCCTGTGCTTTATGTTTGCTGGAGGCCAGCACGCCGCCGCCGGAAATGCTGACGAAGGCCCCCGGATCCTGGTGTTTGAAGTAATACAGTTGGGTGTTTTTGCTGTTCTCGCCGGTTTTTGACTGGTCAACGAAGCGATAGTAATGATAGATCACTCCGCCGTCGATCTGCCCGGCGTTGACCGCTTTCATCACCGTGCTGTTGCCTTTATAGGCGACAAAGTTGGTTTTCATCGCCTTCAGCCAGTCGAGGGTCGCCTGCTCACCCTTCAGCGCCAGCATCGCGCTGACGATAGCCTGGAAATCAGCCCCCGATGGCGAAGCCGCCCAGCGGCCCTTCCACTCCGGTTTTGCCAGATCCATCAGCGAGTGCGGCAGCTGCGCCTCGCTGATTTTTGCCGGGTTATAGACGAACACGGTGCTACGCGCGGCGATGCCAATCCAGCGACCGTGCTGAGGGCGATATTGTGCCGGAACCTGCTGCAGGGTGGCCGCATCCAGCGGGGCAAAAAGTTTGGCGTTATCAACCAGCACCATCGACGGTGAGTTCTCGGTCAGAAACACATCAGCTGGCGACGCGGCGCCTTCCTGAACCAGCTGATTACCCAGCTCGCTGTCATCGCCATTGCGCAGCGTGACTTTAATACCAGTCTCTTTCGTAAATCCATCCACCCACGACTTCACCAGATTTTCGTGTTGGGCGTTGTAGACCACAATCCCGTCCTGACCGTCAGCCGCCATCCCCTGCGGCGCCAGAAACAGAGAAGCGGCAACCAGCGCTGCCGTACAGAGGGGCGATAAGCGAGATTTCATGAACGCATCCTTAATGAACCAGGGAAATTAATGGTAAATAGCCTGAGCGGAGAGGATTAAATCACAGCAAAAAAAGAATGATAATGAAAACAATTATCATAAACTTAAAAAAGCAAAAAATAGCGCAAGCACGCCACTACGGACTGGAAAATGCTAATAACCAGCCGGCCCAGAAAAATATATTAAGAAAACATTAATTTTTTATTTTTATTACCGGCAGAAGAGGTACGTAGCGTCAACGCGATATAACCGGCCTTTGTCGGCAGGTATTGTGATAGCGATCATATTTTTATGATGCACCGTCATCGCGGAAGTTATCTCCCTTCTACGATCATAGAAAAGCCTTTACTGCCAGAGAGATGGTTCACTTTATGCACAAACACCATTGCATGCCCAACAAATGAAAGAGATAAAGCGACGAAACGCATGGATTGCCTTTTCCCTGGCGCTGGTGGTATTTCTGGCTGGCGTGTTCGTAATAAACTGGCAACTGTGGCATTCCGATCAGGCCTCGCATGTCGCCACCGCCCGTCAGGCGGCAAAGAAAATCGCCGTTATTCTGGATGAGGCCCGCGCAGCAACGATGACGGCGATGAACGTTAGCCGCGGCGGTTGCTCCGTGCAGGGCCAGTTTCAGCTCGGGACCGAGGCCGCCCTGCAGCCGCATCTGCGCACAATTGTGCTGGTAAAACAGGGCCAGGTGTGGTGCTCGTCGCTGCCGGGCAATCGGGTACTGATGCTCCATCCTGAGTCTTTACCCGATGAGCCACTGCAGCTGCTGCCCGCCAGAATGATGGTGAATAAGCGGCCAGTGCTGATCTATCACACTCGTTCGGCGCAGGTAAGAGTCATTGTCAGCATCAGCGATATCCATTTGCGCGATGCCTTGTATAGCGATGAGGATAACGGCGGGCTGGCGCTTTTGGTTCACAATCAAATGATTGCCAGATATGGCGATGTGAAGCCACTCAACGCTGGTCCGAACCAGGATATTTTTAGCTCACCAGACTATCCATTTCATATTGCCTATCCTGAGTCGCCTTTTTTTAGCCCCGGCCGCTTATTTCATAATGGGTCCGGGCTGCTGATTTTTATTTTCTCTGTTTCGTTGCTGTTTTATTTTCTGTTGCGCAAATACCTCAATGTCTATACCTCAGAAGAGGAGAGGCTGCGCTACGCCATCGCTCAGGGCGCTATCGTTCCCTACTATCAACCGCTGGTGAACGGCAAAACCGGAGAGATCTATGGCGTGGAAATCCTCGCCCGCTGGCCAAACACCACGGCGCAGTGGCGTTCGCCCGCTGAATTTATTCCGCTGGCCGAGCGTACTGGGTTGATTATCCCACTCACTTGTAGCCTGATGGCGCAGGTCGCCGCCCAGATGAGGCCGATCTTCAGTAAGCTGCCGGACGGGTTTCATATCGGCGTCAATATCAGCGCATCACATATCAACGCTCCGTCGTTTATCGATGACTGCCTGCACTTTCAGCGCGGCTTTGAGGGCACAGCGGTGAAGCTGATGCTGGAGATCACCGAACAGGAGCCGCTGTTGCTCAACGAGGCGGTTGTCGACAAGCTCAACGCGTTACACTCCCGCGGGTTTTCCATCGCGCTGGACGACTTTGGCACCGGCTATTCCGGGCTTTCCTATCTGCATGAGCTGGTTTTCGACTATATCAAAATCGATCAGAGCTTTGTCGGCCGGGTGACTGACGAGGCGCCGTCAAGCAAACTGCTGGACTGCGTGATAGAGATGGCGCGGACGTTGTCACTGCGCATCATTGCCGAGGGGGTCGAAACTCAGGCTCAGCTAGAGTATCTCAATCGCCAGAATATTCATCTGTTGCAGGGCTACTTTTTCTGGAAGCCGATGCCCTACGTCGCGCTGGTGATGCTTCTGCTGAGCAAACCAAAGGCGCGGATTATCGAAGAATGAACGGGCGATCGATAATCCGCGGCCTTCCAGGCCTGCCTGAGCGTCATTTCGCAGTCAACAGGTTCAGTGCATCCTGACGAGTCTCTTTAATCGAAAAGACGCGATCCATGCGGGTGAGCTTGAACAGGTTTTGGATTGTCCCATTGACCGAGCAGAGCACCAGCTCTCCCTGCCCACTGACGCTCTTGAGAATGGATACCAGGGCGCCCAGGCAGCTACTGTCTATGAAATCGACGTGGCTCAGGTCCAGCACCAGGTTTTTCGTCTGACCGTCAAGGGCCACAAGAACCTGCTGCTTAAACGCTGATGCGACGGAAGCATCCAGCCGGCGAACCAGGGGCACAATGACCTTGACGCCCTGCTCAGTATGTAATTCAACGTTCATGTTCATCCTCAATGTTGGCTGATAACCGTCGACGCGTCCCTGCTCTGTTCGGCATGTGCTCTCTTTAGCACCTGATACCCCAAATATCCCTGGCGTAGCCGCGGATGGTTCGGTCGCTGGAAAATTCCCCCATCCGGCAAATATTGAGCAAGGCCCGGCGGTGCCACTGATCCGGCTGTTCAAAATCGGCCATTGCCTGCCGTTGCACCAGACAATAACTGTCGAAATCCAGCAGATGGCAGTAATGATCGGCCCCTGTCAGCATCTGATGCAGCGGCGCAAACAGCTCGCGATCGGCTGAAAACAGCCCGGACACCAGGCTATCGACAACACGCGCGATAGCCGGGTTGTCATGATAGCACCCATGATGCCGCCCAAGGCGTCGGCTCTCTTCAATCTCTTCCGCCACCGCGCCAAACAGATAAAAATTCTCGCTCCCCACCGCCTCGCGGATTTCGATGTTCGCCCCATCATAGGTGCCAATAGTTAACGCCCCGTTCATGGCAAACTTCATATTGCTGGTGCCGGACGCCTCGGTGCCGGCGGTGGAAATTTGCTCAGAGAGATCCGTGGCGGGAATGATTTTCTCCGCCAGCGAGACTTTATAATCTTCGAGGAATACCACTTTAAGCTGCCCGGCAACCTGCGGGTCACTGTTAATTTTTCGGGCAACGGTATTAATCAACTGAATAATCAGCTTTGCCATCCGATAGCCTGGCGCCGCTTTACCCGCAAACAGATGCACCTTTGGCGCGATAGTACGCCCGTTCTCTTTGATATCCAGATACAGCGCGATCACGTGCAGAATATTGAGCAACTGGCGCTTGTATTCATGAATACGTTTGACCTGACAGTCAAACATCGCCAGCGGATCCAGCGCGATGCCGTAGCGTTGAGCCACCAGCTCGCTGAGTGCGGTTTTATTGGCAAATTTTATGGCCCGGATACGCTCAATCACGGCTGGCTCGCTGGCCAGATCCTCCAGGCGGGAAAGCAGGGGTAAATCAGTTGGCCACCCTTCCCCGAGTTGTTGCTGTAAAAATTCTGCCAGGCCCGGGTTAGCCTGCTGCACCCAACGACGCGGCGTGACACCGTTGGTCTGATTAATGAATTTCTCCGGGGTCATAAAATAGAAGTCGGGCACCAACTGTTTTTTGACCAGTTCCGAATGCAGCCACGCTACTCCGTTGACGCGGTGGCTACCGACAATGGCCAGATTAGCCATGCGAATTTGCTTATCGTGATGCTCGTCAATTAAAGACAGTGAAGATAACAGATGAGGTTTATCCGGCCAGCGCCGGGCCACCTCTTCAAGGAAACGATGGTTAATCTCAAAGATAATCTGCAAATGACGCGGCAGTAGTTTCTCAAACAACGACACCGGCCAGGTCTCCAGCGCTTCCGGCATCAGCGTATGATTGGTATAGGCGCAGGTATTTTGCGTTATCTCCCACGCCTGCTCCCATGGCAGTCGGTATTCATCGACCAGGATCCGCATCAGCTCCACCACCGCTAATGCCGGATGGGTGTCATTAAGCTGTATAGCCACATGCTGCGCTAGCAAAGTAATGTCGTCATTAACCTCGGCATAGTCACGAAAAATATCCCGTAGCGTACAGGCCACCAAAAAATACTCCTGCGTCAGACGCAGCTCTTTTCCGGTCAGGACCTCATCGGAAGGATAGAGTATTTTTGAAATATTCTCCGAGGCGATTTTCTCACTTACTGCCTTAATATAATCCCCGCGATTAAAAATATGGATATTAAAGGAGTCAGAGGCCACCGCGCTGTAAAGGCGCAGCGTGTTAGTTGATGTATCCCGGTAGCCGGAAACAAAATAATCATGGGGAATACCGATGATGGTTTTCCAACCGAGCCACATCGGATTGTAGTTGCCATCAATATCTTCGCTGTGCTCAATATATCCCCCCAGCGGGATCAGAATTTGCTGAGCGTGATGCTCCACCAGCCATGGGGAATGCATGGAGTGCCAGTCATCAGGATGCTCGACCTGCTGATCGTTTTGAAAGGACTGGCGAAAAAGCCCATATTCGTATTTGATGCCATGCCCGGATGCAGCAATATCAAGGGTGGCCATCGAGTCGATAAAGCAAGCGGCTAAACGGCCTAACCCGCCGTTACCCAGCGCGGCGTCAGGCTCCTCGTCAAGGATCAGTTCAAGATCAAACCCCAGGTCATTGACCACCAGGCGCATCTCGTCCAGTAAATTCATATTCACCAGGTTATTACGCAGCGACTGGCCGAGTAAAAATTCCATCGACAGGTAGTAAACGCGCTTTTTTCGCTCTTCGCGCTGCCGCGCCTGGCTCGTCAGAAAATGGTCCTGCTGAAAATGACGAATGGCTAGCGCCACCGCGTTAAAAATATCGCCATTTGTCGCTTTATTTAAGCTAACACACAGCGTGTATTTTAATTTCTGTTCAACCAACGCCCGTAATGCTTTGATATCTTGCGGGTTAATGACAGGCATGCTGACCTCACTGGTCTCTGTTTCTGCGAAAGCACCATGGCAGGTAAATCATCGTTTTCCAAGTATAGACGAAGATATTTTGCACCAGGTTTTTTATTCCTGAGCACCATTTCCGTTTATAATGTGAGACTGAATAATTAAAATAACAACAATTTGAAATGGATTAATCGTCACATTTTCACCAGCGATAACGCTGCAGGCAGGGTGGGTTTGCGCAGTCGTGACGTGAAGATGACGCGCCGTCAGAACGGCCAGGGGAAAAGTAAAAAGGGGTTACCTTTCGGTAACCCCTTCTTTTATATGGCGGAAGCGCAGAGATTCGAACTCTGGAACCCTTTCGGGTCGCCGGTTTTCAAGACCGGTGCCTTCAACCGCTCGGCCACACTTCCGGTGTGAGGCGCACTATAAACACCTCGGCGGATGCTGTAAAGCACCATTTTGTTCAACTGCCTTAAAAACAAACAATTTTGTGTTATTCGTCTGAATTTCAGGCAGTTCGCGCAGAAAATCAGCGCCCGTCGCCGCTAGCGGATGGGTGTTTTTTAATGTACATGTCTTTGGTGTAGTAATACCCCAGCTTATCCGGCGTGAAGCCTCCCACCCAGGGTTTCACTAAATGGGTACGCACATAGTGATAGACCGGAATGGCGGGAACATCCTGCGCCAGCAGATCTTCCGCCTGTTGATAGTATTTGCCCCGGCTCGCCACGTCGGAGGCTTTCGCCGCATTGCGCAGCGCCTCATCGTAAGTCGGGTTGCTGTACTGACTGGTGTTCTCGCTATCCCCGGTACGGAAAGTGTTGAGGAAGGTGGCGGCATCGTCGTAGTCGGCGGTCCAGGCATAGCGGACAGCGTCAAAGTTATGCGTATGCATGGTATCCAGCATCGTCTTCCACTCCTGGTTCTGCAGCTTCACCTCGACGCCGAGGTTTTTCTTCCACATAGAGCTGGCGGCGATGGCGATACGCTGGTGCGACTCATAGGTGTTATACAGCAGGGTAAAGACCAATGGGTGACTGTCATCATACCCCGCCTGCGCCAGCAGTTTTTTCGCCTCGGCAATCCGCTTCTCGCGCGGCCAGCTGGCGTAATCCGGGTTGTGCAGCGTCACACCGCCGATATCCGGCTGGCTGATCACCCAGGCCGGGCGCTGCCCCTGGCCAAGTACTTTTCCGGCAATGATATCTTTATCAAGCGCCATATTCAGCGCGCGACGCACTCGGGCGTCGTTAAACGGCGGCCGGGTAGTATTGAATTCGTAGTAATAGGTCGCCAGCTGCGGCGAAACGTCCAGCTGGTCGCCCATGGTTTTCTGCAACTGCGCAAACTGATTGATCGGCACCGTATAAACAATATCGATCTCCCCCGCTTTGTAGCGGTTGACATCGGCAGCCTCGGAAGAGATGGGCAGGTAAGTCACTTTATTAATAACGGTGTGCGCATTATCCCAGTACTTCGCATTACGTTCAGCCACCAACCGCTCATTCACCACCCATTGGGTCAGCTTATACGGGCCGCTGGTAACGATATGCTCTGGGCGGGTCCATTTATCGGCAAAACGCTCCACCAGCACTTTGTCGATCGGTACCAGCGAAGGGTGCGCCAGCATCGCCAGGAAGGCGGCATTCGGCTGGTTCAGAGTGACCTGCAGCGTGGTGTCGTCCAGCGCTTTCACCCCCAGCGTCTCCGGTCCCTTTTGCCCCAGGGCAATTTCACGGGCGTTGGCGATATGCATATTGCCGGGATAGCTCGCATAGGGGGAGGCGGTGGTTGGCGAGACCAGCCGTTGCCAGCTCCAGACGATATCCTGCGCCGTGATGGCCGTGCCGTCGGACCAGGTCAGACCAGGGCGTAAATGGAAGGTCCATAACAGGTTGTCCTTGTTTTCCCAGCGTTCCGCCAGTCGGGGCTGGATCGCCCCCGCAGGCGTCACGCTGACCAGCCCTTCAAAGAGATCGCTAATGATGTTGAATTCAATGTCGCTCTCGACTTTATGCGGATCGAGTGAGGCAGGTTCACTGCCGTTATTTCTGACCAGTTCCTGCTTTTCTGCCAGCTGAGTCCCCGGCGGTACCTGCGCCGCCTGCGCCCCGCCGAACATTGCTATCATACTTACGGCCAGGAGCGTTCGCGTGATGTGATTGTTTTTATGTAATGTCATTTCCCTTTGCCTTTAACGTACGGAGTTATTCCCCCTTCCACACTTAGTCGCAGAATTTCAATAAAGCAATATTTTTCAGCAACCTATAAGATTTCGATCGGCTCACCGAAGCGAAACGCGAAAACATATCGCTTTTTCCAATCCATGTAGAATTTTATGCTAGTCAAACGCGGCAAAAACTAAGTAAAGATGGGTAAAAGCATTAGGGCTTCACGCTTGTTTTTCTTATTCTTTATCCCTAATTACATCTGTCATAAGAGAGTGACTCATGGATCGCATAATTACATCATCGCGTGACCGTTCCTCGCTGCTCAGCACGCACAAGGTTCTGCGTAACACTTACTTCCTGCTCAGCCTGACGCTGGCGTTTTCCGCCATCACCGCTACCGCCAGCACGGTGCTGATGCTGCCTTCCCCGGGGCTGATTTTGACCCTCGTGGGGATGTACGGTCTGATGTTCCTGACCTATAAAACGGCGAATAAGCCCACCGGGATTATTTCCGCCTTCGCTTTCACCGGCTTTCTCGGCTATATCCTTGGGCCGATGCTGAACGCGTACCTTTCTGCCGGCATGGGCGATTTAATCGGCCTGGCGCTGGGCGGTACGGCGCTGGTCTTCTTCTGCTGCTCGGCCTACGTGCTGACGACGCGCAAAGACATGTCTTTCCTCGGCGGTATGCTGATGGCCGGCGTCGTGGTGGTGCTGATTGGTATGGTCGCTAACCTGTTCCTGCAGCTGCCGGCGCTGCACCTGGCGATTAGCGCGGTGTTCATCCTGATCTCTTCGGGCGCCATCCTGTTCGAGACCAGCAACATCATCCGCGGTGGTGAAACCAACTACATTCGCGCCACGGTCAGCCTGTATGTCTCGCTGTACAACATCTTTGTCAGCCTGCTGAGCATCCTGGGCTTCGCCAGCCGGGACTAACCGCTCCCCTGCTACCAGAGGCCTCGCTTATGCGGGGCCTTTTTTTTTGCTACACTGCGGCCAGTTTCAGGCGGTATGTGAAAAATTATGTTTATTTTTGAAGGCAACGAAATTGAGACGGATAGCGAAGGCTATCTGAAGGATACTACCCAGTGGAGCGAGGCGATGGCCGACGTTATCGCCGCGCAGGAAGGGATAACGCTCGCCGTTGAGCACTGGGAAGTGGTGCGCTTTGTGCGCGAGTTTTACCTTGAATTCAACACCTCACCGGCGATCCGCATGCTGGTCAAGGCGATGGCCAACAAGTTTGGTGAAGAGAAAGGCAACAGCCGCTATCTCTATCGCCTGTTCCCGAAAGGCCCCGCCAAACAGGCGACCAAAATCGCCGGGCTGCCGAAGCCGGTGAAGTGCATCTAATAGAGGATCGCGAATTTGTCCCAGCTGCGGGTGGGTTGATGGGGTTCAGTCAACACTCGGTCAACCCGCGCGCTGCGCGGCCCGCCGGCTTTCAGCCAGGCGATGAGTTTCTCCACCTGCTCCGCCTCGCCGCAGGCAAGGACTTCTACGCCGCCGTCGTCCAGATTACGGGCATAGCCGGTCAACCCCAGCTGCAGCGCTTCCCGCTGCGTGGAATAGCGAAACCCTACGCCCTGAACGGAACCGTATACCCATGCCATGGTGCAGATACTGGCCATTAACCTCTCCTTTTGACTTACCCTTTACGCTGAGGATAGCAAATTCGCTCAGCGTACGTGCTTTGGTAGTAAACCATAGTGCTGGCGAAAGCGCGCGGTAAAGCGCGATCCCGACTGATATCCGCTGTTCTGCGCGATTTCGCCTATTGGCCGCGAGGTGGTCTGCAGCTGTCCCAGGGCGTGGGCCATCCGCACCTCCTCGACGATCTGGCGAAAACTCTGCGATTCCTGCTGCAGACGACGGCGCAGCGTGGACTCTCCGAGAAAGAGCATTTTCGCCACCCGCGACACGCTCCATGCCTGCGCCGGCGATAGCATGACCAGCTGCCGAACCTGCGCCGACAGATCCTGCTGCCGCTCGACGAGCAGCGGGCCGGCATACCCCGCCTCGTGGAGCGCCAGCAGCAGGCCCATGGTCTGGTGCTGCTGCAAAGCAGTGGATAATCCTTCCCGCACCGCCTGCAGAACGCTTTGCCACATAAAAGCCAGCTCACTGGTCACCGGGGCGCAGAGCGAAGTCAGACGCCCCGGTGGTTTTTCGCTGAGATAGCGGGTCTTAAACGCCGTCAGCAGCTCAGGCGTCAGCGACAGCAGATCGGAGCAAAAGAGGCCGTTGTCCGGCTGGTTAATCACTTCCAGCTCAACGTCAGCCGGCAACACAATCAGCTGTTGCGGTGTCGCCAGCACACGGCTCTCCCCTTGCACAATCACTTTGCTGCCGCGTTTCACCCGACAGAGCGCCGGGGAAAACAGACGCACGCGGTGCAGCCTGCACAGCCGTCGGGTGGTAATCTCCGCGGCGGTCAGGGCGTTATGCTGAAAATGGATACTCTCCATCAGACCGACCTTTTGTTTTAGCGCCCGGCCGTCGCCGTCAATTGCGCGCTGGCGAGAGCATGGCTGTGTAACAGATACCCGACCAGCGCCCCGCTGGCCTCGGCATTCACCGGCAGCGTGGGGACATCCAGCGCCCACACCGTAAAACGGTAGCGGTGCGGTTTATCTCCCGCCGGCGGGCAGGCGCCGCCGAAGCCGGCATAGCCAAAATCATTGCGCCCCTGCACCGCTCCGTCCGGCAGTGTAGCGCTGTTTTTATCTCCCGCACCAGCGGGTAACGAAAAGACGCTGCTGGCGATATTGACCACCGTCCAGTGCCACCAGCCGCTGCCGGTAGGCGCATCAGGATCCCGGACGGTGACCGCGAAGCTGCGCGTCCCCGCCGGGGCATTTTTCCATGCCAGCTGCGGAGAGACATTGCCTCCGGTACAGCCGAAACCGGCAAACCAGTGCTGCTGGGCCAGCGCTTGCCCGTCATGCATATCATCGCTGCTTACGCTAAACGGCGCTGCCATCGCGCCACTGCTCACTGCCGCGACCATCGCCACGGTCATCCGCATTCCTGTTTTCATCGTCTTCTCCTCCTGGGGGTGAGAAGACAGGGTATGACAGCCCATGCACGGTGAATGTGCCGATGCGCCTGCGTTTTGTGCCGAAACGCTCACCTGCGCCTGCCGGAGGAAAGATGCTTGCGTGCGCCAGGTGTGCTAATCTACGCGCCATTTTTCGGTGCCGACATTCCCGTTGCTTAAAGGTAGCTCCATGACAGATTCCCTATTCCCCCGCTTAGTGTTAGCCAAAGGACGCGAGAAATCCCTGCTGCGTCGCCATCCGTGGATTTTCTCCGGCGGCGTCGCCCGTATGGAAGGTAAAGCCCGCAGCGGTGAAACCATCGATATCGTTGACCATCAGGGAAAATGGCTGGCCCGCGGCGCTTACTCGCCCTCGTCACAGATCCGTGCCCGCGTGTGGACATTCGACCGCAACGAAGCCATCGATAACGCCTTCTTTGAACGCCGCCTGCAGCATGCGCAAACCTGGCGTGCCTGGCTGGCCGAGCGCGATGGCCTCGACAGCTACCGTCTGATCGCCGGCGAGTCTGATGGGCTGCCGGGCGTGACGATCGACCGCTTTGGCAACTTTTTCGTGCTGCAGCTCCTCAGCGCAGGCGCCGAATACCAGCGCGCCGCCATTATCAGCGCCCTGCAGACCCTGTTCCCGGACTGCGCCATTTACGACCGCAGCGATGTCGCGGTGCGTAAAAAAGAGGGTCTGGAGCTGGCCCAGGGGCCGGTGGTGGGAGAACTGCCGCCAGCGCTGCTGCCGATTACCGAGCACGGTATGAAGCTGTTGGTTGATATTCAGGGCGGGCACAAAACCGGCTACTACCTCGACCAGCGCGACAGTCGCCTGGCGACCCGTCGCTACGTGGCGGACAAACGGGTGTTGAACTGCTTCTCCTACACCGGCGGCTTTGCGGTGTCGGCGCTGATGGGCGGCTGCCGCAAGGTCACCAGCGTGGATACCTCGCAGGAGGCGCTCGACGTTGCGCGCCAGAACGTGGAGCTCAACGGACTGGATCTGTCCAAAGCGGAGTTTGTGCGCGACGACGTATTCAAACTGCTGCGTAAGTACCGGGATCAGGGAGAGAAATTCGACGTCATCGTGATGGATCCGCCGAAGTTCGTGGAAAACAAAAGCCAGTTGATGGGTGCATGCCGCGGCTATAAAGACATCAATATGCTGGCGATCCAGCTGCTGAACCCCGGGGGCGTGCTGCTGACCTTCTCCTGTTCCGGCCTGATGACCACCGATTTATTTCAGAAAATCATCGCAGATGCCGCAATTGATGCCGGGCGTGATGTACAATTTATAGAACAGTTCCGTCAGGCTGCCGACCACCCGGTGATCGCAACCTACCCGGAAGGGCTGTATCTGAAGGGGTTTGCCTGTCGCGTCATGTAACTTGAAAAACGAAACATGAGCCTCATATAGGGAGTATTCATGTTTCCCAGGAGGTGCCTATGATAGCCAGCAAATTCGGTATCGGCCAACAGGTCCGCCATACGCTCTTGGGCTACCTGGGCGTCATCGTCGATGTCGATCCCGAGTACTCGCTCGCGGAGCCGGAAGAGGATGAAATTGCCGCCAATGACGAACTGCGTGCGGCGCCCTGGTACCATGTAGTGATGGAAGATGATGACGGTCAGCCGATCCACACCTATCTGGCAGAAGCGCAGCTGAGCAGCGAAACCCGCGACGAACACCCGGAACAGCCGTCCCTTGACGAGCTGGCCAAAACGATTCGCCAGCAGCTGCAGGCTCCGCGCCTTCGCAACTAAACAAAACCCCGCCTGGCGGGGTTTTTTGTTATTTTGCTAATCCCAGTCTCGGCAGCTCTATGGCCGGGCAGCGATCCATCACCACGTTTAACCCGGCTTCTCTGGCCAGCACTGCGGCCTGCTCATTGATCACTCCCAGCTGCAGCCACAGCGTTTTCGCGCCGATAGCAATCGCCTCCTGCGCCACGCCCCATGCCGCTTCTGAATTACGGAAGACATCAACCATGTCGACCTTTTCCGGAACATCGGCAAGCGTTCCATATCCCTGCTGCCCCAGCAGCGTCTTGCCCGCCACCTTCGGCGAAACCGGGATAACGTGATACCCCTGATCCAGCAGATACTTCATGACCCGGTAGCTCGGACGGTCAGGTTTGTCGCTGGCTCCGACCAGCGCAATCGTCCGTGTCGAGGTCAGGATGTCAGCAATATCATTCTCTTTCATGGTTTCCTCCTGCTATTTCACCTAAGTGTATGCTAATCCGCAGCAGGGGGCCATCCAGGCTAACCCACAGATCCAGCAAAATTTTCATCCGCGATGCTTGCAGCGACAGCCACATTCAGTAATCTGTCAACAGGTCAAAATGTGGAATGAAAATATGGAACTGACAACACGTACCCTGCCCGCGCAAAAACATATCGCGCTGGTGGCTCACGATCACTGCAAAGATATGCTGATGAAATGGGTTGCTCGCCATCAGGCGCTGCTGGTGCAACATGTTTTGTACGCCACCGGCACTACCGGCAACCTGGTCTCCCGGGCTACCGGGCTGGAGGTCAATGCCATGCTGAGCGGCCCGATGGGCGGCGACCAGCAGGTGGGCGCTCTCATTTCAGAAGGCAAAATCGACGTACTGATCTTCTTCTGGGATCCGCTGAACGCGGTTCCTCACGACCCGGATGTCAAAGCATTGCTGCGCCTGGCTACGGTCTGGAACATTCCGGTCGCCACTAACGTCTCCACCGCTGACTTTATTATCCAGTCGCCGCACTTCGCTCAACCGCTCGATATTCTGATCCCGGATTATCCACGCTATCTTGCCGAGCGCCTGAAATAATCGAGCCGCGATTACGGCTTCCTGGCCACAGGCACATCCAGCGCCTGCAGGATCTCAACAAACGGCGACGGTTGCGCCTTGTTAAATAACAGCCACACCCGGTGACGGGCACGGGTTATGGCCACGTACAGCAGTCGACGCTCCTCCGCATCCGGAAAATCTTCCGGCTGCGGCAGGAGCGCCTCCTCGATGATCGACTCGCGCGCCGGGGCCGGAAACGCATCCACACCCTCCTGCAGTCCCAGCACAATGACATAGTCGGCCTGCTGACCTTTACTGGCATGAATGGTCATAAAATCAAGCTGCAGGTGCGGCCAACGCGTCGCCGCCTTATCGAGCGCCTCGGGCTTAAGATGGTGATAGCGGGCAAGCAGCAGGATCCGCTGCTCGGGCTTAACGTAACCGCTCAGCTTATCCAGAAGATCGTCCAGCTTATCGTCGGCTAACAGCGTGACGGCCTTTTTATCTCCCGCCGTCAGGCTGTTCAGCGGTTTGCTTAACTGATGCGGATTCTGCTGGATAAAACCATTGGCTATTTCGCCGATACGCCCGTTAAAACGATAGGTGGTATCCAGCGCACAGCAGTCCGCTTCGCCAAAGTAATGGTTGAACGCGGTGGTCAGGGAGAGCTGCGCCCCGCTGAACCGATAAATCGCCTGCCAGTCATCGCCAACGGCAAAGAGCGTAGTTTGGCTATTTTGCCGGCGTAGCGCGGCCAGCAGCAAGGCTCGCTGCGGCGAAATATCCTGAAATTCATCCACCAGAATGTGTTTCCACGGGCTGACAAAGCGGCCTTTATCGAGAATATTGACCGCCTGATGGATCAGGCCGGAAAAATCGACCGCATTCTCCGCCTTCAGCGCCGCCTTCCACTCTTTCAGTAGCGGCGACATCAGCTTCACCCGTTTACTGAACAGATCGCGTACCGTTTCCGGCGCGCCGGCGATCATCTCCGCCTGGGAGCCGCCGTGCATGCGCATCAGGCTGATCCAGCGGTCAAGCCGGCTGGCCATCCGCCGCTGCACTTTTTTATCCTGCCAGAAGTCCCCCTCCGGCAGTTGCCAGCCCATCTCCTCTTCCAGCCACAGACGCCAGCCTTTCGCCTGCGCTTTTTTCTCCTGGCACTGCTTTTGCCAGCTTTTCAGCAGCAATGCGTGGCGGGCCGCAGTATCGCTTTCCAGCTTACTGATGGTGGGCACTTTTTTGCTGCCCTGCTGGATAATATGCAGCGCCAGCGAGTGGAAGGTGCGAGCAGTAATATCGTCTGAAGCCAGACGCTCGCGGATCCGCTCATCCATCTCCTGCGCCGCCTGGCGGCCGAACGCCAGCAGCAGAATTTGCTCTGCCGCCGCTTCTCCCCGCGCCAGCAGCCAGCCCGCTCGCGCCACCAGCACCGAAGTTTTACCACTGCCCGCTCCCGCCAGCACCAGCAGGGAGCGCTCGCCGTTCACCACCGCCCGCGCCTGCGACGGGTTGAGCGGGGAGGATTCCACGCCGTCAAAAAAGCCGCGATACTGCTCCAGCATCGCCTCGGTAAAGGCCTGGTTATGGGCCTGACGCGCCGCTTCAATATCCCCTAACCAGCGCTGACACTCCCGCCACAGTTCCCGGCAGTTATCAAAGGCGTCAAGCCGGCTGGTGGGCATCGGCAGCCCGGTTAACGCATGGCGAATATTATCCTGAACGTTCGCTACCTGCTGACGCGTCAGCCACTTACCTTCTGCCCGGGTGCGTTCGATGGCTGCCAGCTGCTGCTTCAGCACCCCGGCGGCGATATCGCTCATTTCCGTGCTCCACTGCTGCCAGAGCGTATGTAAATGGTGATAAAAGCGCTGCGTTTCGCTCCATTCGGTACCGTGCAAACGCACGACTTTATCGTCCGGCAGCACAAACTCCAGTTCGCCCCAGACCAGACCGCGCTTACAATGCACTGACAATAACTGATTGAAAGGGATAAGATACTCATGACGATCGCCGGAAACCTTTACCCCGGCGTTCAGTAACTGCACCCTGTCATAAGGATGCTGAGCCATGCGTTTGCCCAATGTTGTCGCTTTAAGTTCCATATAATGTCGATTTTCAATCAGGGTGGATTGTTTTTCAGTTTAACCGCCCCGGACCAGGTGCTCCAGCGCAAAAAAACGTTACAATTGTCAGGTCTTCTTATCCACAGGGCAAAACCGAGGGTTTATGCGTACCATTCTGAATATTCTGAACTTTATTCTTGGCGGTTTCGCCACCACTTTAGGCTGGCTGCTCGCCACCCTGGTCAGCATTATGCTGATCGTCACGCTGCCGCTGACTCGTTCCTGCTGGGAAATCACTCGCCTTTCGTTATTCCCCTACGGTAACGAGGCGATTCATGTTGATGAGCTCGAGCCTGGTCGACAAAACAGTCTGCTGAACGCCGGCGGCACCATCCTGAACATTTTGTGGTTTATTTTTTTCGGCTGGTGGTTGTGCCTGATGCATATTTTCAGCGGCATCGCCCAGTGCCTGACTATCATAGGCATCCCGGTGGGGATCGCTAATTTTAAAATCGCCGCCATCGCCCTCTGGCCAGTGGGACGCCGGGTCGTCTCTGTGGAAACCGCGCGCGCCGCGCGTGAAGCCAATGCGCGTCGTCGCTTTCAGTAACCGAACGGAACACGGACATGATTAGCCCCCTGCTACGCCGCTACACCTGGAACAGCGCCTGGCTTTATAACGTACGCATTTTTATCGCGCTCTGCGGCACGACGCTGTTTCCCTGGTGGATCGGCGAAGTCAAACTCACCATCCCCCTCACCCTCGGCGTCGTAGCCGCGGCGCTGACCGACCTTGACGACCGTCTGGCGGGCCGTCTGCGCAACCTCGCCATTACTCTGGTTTGCTTTTTCATCGCCTCCGCCTCTGTGGAGCTGCTGTTTCCGTGGCCGCCGCTGTTTGCCCTTGGTCTGACCGTGTCTACCATCGGCTTTATTTTGCTCGGCGGCCTCGGCCAGCGCTATGCGACCATTGCCTTCGGCGCCCTGCTTATCGCCATCTACACCATGCTTGGCGTTACGCTGTACGATCACTGGTATCTGCAGCCGTTGTTCCTGCTGGCGGGTGCCGTGTGGTACAACCTGCTGACGCTGTCCGGCCACCTGATCTTTCCGATTCGTCCACTGCAGGACAACCTGGCGCGTAGCTATGAGCAACTGGCCCGCTATCTGGAGCTCAAATCACGGCTGTTTGATCCAGACCTTGAGGATGAGAGCCAGGCGCCGCTGTACGATCTGGCCCTCGCCAACGGCCAGCTGGTGGCGACCCTTAACCAAACCAAGGTTTCACTGTTGACCCGTCTACGAGGCGACCGTGGGCAGCGCGGTACTCGTCGCACGCTGCAGTATTACTTTGTGGCCCAGGATATTCATGAACGCGCCAGCTCATCGCATATCCAATATCAGACTCTGCGCGATCAATTCCGCTACAGCGATGTGATGTTCCGTTTCCAGCGCATGCTGTCGATGCAGGCGCAGGCCTGTCAGAAACTCTCGCGGGCGATTCTGCTGCGCGAACCCTATCAGCATGATGCCCATTTCGAACGGGCGTTTATGCATCTCGATGCAGCACTCGAGCGCGTGCGCGCCGGCGGCGCATCCGACGAGCAGCTCAACGCCCTCGGCTATTTACTCAATAACCTGCGCGCCATTGATGCGCAGCTGGCCACGATTGAATCGGTGCAAACCACCGCGCCCGCCGGGAGTAATACCGAGACGCTGCTGGCCGACGACAGGCTCGGCGGGCTGAACGATATCTGGCTGCGCCTGCAGCGCAATATGTCGCCAGAGTCAGCCCTCTTTCGCCACGCGGTGCGTATGTCGCTGGTGCTTTGCGCCGGCTACGCTTTTATCCAGTTTACCGGGCTTCAGCACGGCTACTGGATCCTGCTGACCAGCTTGTTCGTCTGTCAGCCGAACTATAACGCCACCCGCCATCGCCTGGCGTTGCGGATCATCGGCACCCTGGTCGGGGTGGCGATCGGCCTGCCGGTCCTCCTGCTGGTACCGTCGGTTGAAGGACAGCTGCTGCTGATCGTTCTCACCGGCGTGCTGTTCTTTGCCTTCCGTAACGTGCAGTACGCCCATGCCACGATGTTTATTACGCTGCTGGTGCTGCTGTGCTTTAACCTGCTTGGCGAAGGTTTTGAAGTCGCCCTGCCGCGCATCATTGATACGCTGATCGGCTGCGCCATCGCCTGGGCGGCGGTGAGCTTCATCTGGCCGGACTGGAAATTCCGCAACCTGCCACGGGTGTTGGATCGCGCGATGAACGCGAACTGCCGTTATCTGGATGCCATCCTGGAGCAGTACCACCAGGGCCGCGACAACCGGCTGGCCTACCGTGTCGCACGCCGTGACGCCTACAACCGCGATGCTGAGCTGGCTTCCGTCGTCTCGAACTTGTCGACGGAACCACGGGCGGATGCCGCCCAGCGCGAGACCGCCTTTCGCCTGCTGTGTCTCAATCATACCTTCACCAGCTACATCTCCGCCCTCGGCGCGCATCGGGAAAAACTGTCCACGCCGGACATCCTCGCCCTGCTGGATGATGCGGTCTGCTATGTGGATGATGCCTTACATCATACCCCAGCGGATGAACAGCGAGTGCAGAAGGCGTTGGCCAGCCTGCAAGACCGGATCCACCATCTGGAGCCGCGCGCGGACAGTAAAGAGCCCCTTGTGTTACAACAGATTGGCCTGCTGCTGGCGCTGTTGCCTGAAATCTGCCGCCTGCAGCAGCTGGTACACGCTCAAACGGAATAACCGTTGTCCACTAGCGGGCAGCCGCCCATTCCAGAAGCTCCTGACGCCGTGGCGTCGGGAGCGCGGCGGCATGGACGCCAACGATAGCCCCCTCCAGCGCCAGCAAGACGTTGTGTGATAGGGAAGCATTGTTCTCACGCAGCTTTAGCCAGGCCTGGCGGGCGCCCACCTGCCGTAGTGCTAACACGTCTGGTATGCCCGAGTGAATCAGCTGCAATTCCATATGAAAGCTGATATTAGGTAAATCCTTCAGGCGTGCCGACGACCGGCGGCGACATTTTTCACGCTGGGCGCTCTGCCACGACATCAGCGATAAGCGGAAAAGCTGTTTCTCATCGCGCCACAAGGCATCGTCAATTTGATAATACTTTAGCGGCACGATGCGCCCATGTCGGCGCAGCATCAATAAAGGATTATGGTGTTCTACCCGATAGGCAGCGCTCTGCTCGCAGGCTTTCAGATAAATATTTCCCTCTGCCACCATCGCAAACACGGTATCTTCGATAGCCAGGCTGTAGCCGCCAAACAGGGGGCGAGAGTGAAGTTGACCCAGCGGTGAGACGCAGGCCTGAAATTGCGGGAGCCGCGGACATACAAGTTTTTTCATGATCATTCCTTTGTGAATCATGTAATTAAACTTAAGTTGTTAACGGATCCGCTAAGAGAAAACATAAGGGACTTCCCTGACAGCAGCAAGATGATTTTTGCCTGCTTTTCCACCAGAGTGCGGTTTTGCGAGACGCTTTCAGAAAATTGCAGCTGTTGCTGCAACTGGAAGACAGGAGAGAAAGGATTAGCCGGCGTTAAGGATAGTGTTGAGGTCAGCCGCAAAGCCGGATAGTCAGGGTGGCTGAAAGTGATTAAATTTCCATCAGTAAAATGACAAATTGCGGTTGATCTTTTCCCCTGGTGGATATACTGTATATGCATACAGTAACTACAGGCGGGATAGACTATGTTTACTTCAGCTCACGCAAACCGTTCAGCACAGGCTTCTGCTCCGGCAGGCCACTACGCTCATCGTTCTGGCGAACAGGCCGCCAATGGGCTGATCAGTGAAATTGTCTATCGTGAAGATCAACCCATGATGACACAGTTGTTGTTGCTACCTTTATTACAGCAGCTGGGTCAACAGTCTCGCTGGCAGCTGTGGCTTACGCCGCAACAAAAGCTTAGCCGCGAGTGGGTTCAGTCTGCCGGTCTGCCGCTGTCTAAAGTCATGCAAATTAGCCAGCTCTCTCCTTGCCATACCGTAGACTCTATGATCCGCGCCCTGCGCACCGGTAATTATAGTGTGGTTATCTGCTGGCTGGCGGAGGAGTTAACCGCTGACGAACATGAGCGTCTGGTCAATGCCGCCCAGGAAGGCTGCGCGATGGGGTTCATCATGCGCCCGGTCCGAAATCAGGGCACGCTCGGCAGACAACTCAGCGGGCTAAAAATTCACTCAAATTTGTATCATTGAGTGAAATTAGGATTATTCCTGGAATTTTTTTTACCGGTAGTAATGGCACAGCGTTTTTTAAGGTCTTTTTCGCGGAATGCCTGCCACACGGGCATTTGTGCCTTTTTTTCGTGTACGAAAATCAACCATATTTGTTAAATATTGTGTACACAACCCTTTTTTTTCATATGCCTGACAGAGTTCACACTTGTAAGTTTCGAACTAAGTTGTAGACTTTACATCGCCAGGGGTGATCGGCTTACGCTGCATGTATCAGCATAGTTAACAACAAGTCACGCCCCCGGTGAAGGATTTAACCGTGAGGTCTTTTGTAACTTCATGGCGAATTTTGGATGATAATGAGGCGCAAAAAATGAAAAAGACAGCTATCGCGATTGCAGTGGCACTGGCTGGCTTCGCTACCGTAGCGCAGGCCGCTCCGAAAGATAACACCTGGTATGCAGGTGGTAAACTGGGTTGGTCCCAGTATCACGACACCGGTTTCTACGGTAACGGTTTCCAGGGCAACAATGGTCCGACCCGTAACGATCAGCTCGGTGCTGGTGCGTTCGGTGGTTACCAGGTTAACCCGTACCTCGGTTTCGAAATGGGTTACGACTGGCTGGGCCGTATGGCATATAAAGGCAGCGTTGACAACGGTGCTTTCAAAGCTCAGGGCGTTCAGCTGACCGCTAAACTGGGTTACCCGATCACTGACGATCTGGACATCTACACCCGTCTGGGCGGCATGGTTTGGCGCGCTGACTCCAAAGGCAACTACGCTTCTACCGGCGTTTCCCGTAGCGAACACGACACTGGCGTTTCCCCAGTATTTGCTGGCGGCGTAGAGTGGGCTGTTACTCGTGACATCGCTACCCGTCTGGAATACCAGTGGGTTAACAACATCGGCGACGCGGGCACTGTGGGTACCCGTCCTGATAACGGCATGCTGAGCCTGGGCGTTTCCTACCGTTTCGGTCAGGAAGATGCTGCTCCGGTTGTAGCTCCGGCTCCGGCTCCGGCTCCGGAAGTGGCTACCAAGCACTTCACCCTGAAGTCTGACGTACTGTTCAACTTCAACAAAGCAACCCTGAAACCGGAAGGTCAGCAGGCTCTGGATCAGCTGTACACCCAGCTGAGCAACATGGATCCGAAAGACGGTTCCGCTGTTGTTCTGGGCTACACCGACCGCATCGGTTCCGAAGCTTACAACCAGCAGCTGTCTGAGAAACGTGCTCAGTCCGTTGTTGACTACCTGGTTGCTAAAGGTATCCCGGCTGGCAAAATCTCCGCTCGCGGCATGGGTGAATCCAACCCGGTTACTGGCAACACCTGTGACAACGTGAAAGCTCGCGCTGCCCTGATCGACTGCCTGGCTCCGGATCGTCGTGTAGAGATCGAAGTTAAAGGCTACAAAGAAGTTGTAACTCAGCCTGCGGCTTAAGTTATCACTGATGAAAAAACCCGCTTCGGCGGGTTTTTTTATGTCTTCTCGCTCGCTTTAGCGGCTGAAGGCTGAAGCTGAAGCTGAAGCTGATAGCTGATAGCTGATAGCTGATAGCTGATAGCTGAAGACCGTGAGCGATGGATTGTGCATTGTCGACCGTGCGCTGCGACCTGCGCCTTAGCAACCGCTGATCGGGCATGCCGGTTACTCTTTACCCAGCAGTACCTGCAGATCGTGCTTCAGGCTCGACATTTTACTGGCATATTTCTCTTTATGCTCAGCATCCTCAATCAGCTGGACAATGGTTTCGGACAAGGTTTTCCCCCGCCGCTGCGCCAGACCGGCAAGGCGCTGCCAGACGACAAACTCAAGGTCGATCGACTTCTTACGCGTATGCTGATGCTCGGCGTTAAAATGGCGTTTCCGTCGCGCGCGGATAGTCTGCTTCATGCGGTTCATCAGCGCCGGATTCATATGCTGCTCAATCCAGGCATGCACCAGCACAGGTTCATTCTCGAGCGTCAGCAAGTCATCTACCGCAGCTTGCGCAGCGCTGGCCTCAATGTAGCGGGTAATCAGCTCACCTTCCCGGTGCTTCTTTACCAGATATTTCCATTTCCAGCCGCTTTCAAGATTTTCCAGTTGTTGATATTTCATTGCGATCTCAATGTGACCGTGTAACTCATTTCAGGATATCAGTTTTTTCCTGATGTGCTGAATATAAATCATTATTCGTGATGTGGATGGCCGGGTAATCATCGGGGTACTCATAATCCTCCGTGTGCTCTGACGCGGCATCAGGTATAATTGCGCGCTTTACATCTAACTAAAAAACAGCGACTTTGACCATTACGAAACTGACCCGAACCGACCTTGCGCCTGATCTGGAACCTTACCAGGCGCTGTTTGCTCAAGCGGAACTCTCTCATCCGGCCCCCTCCCTCTCGGGCGATCTGCAGCCGCGTTTGTTCTATGCGCTTGAGCAGCTGCTGTGCACCCCGGCAGTCTCCTCCTTCATGCTGGTGAAAGCCCCTGAGGAGCCGGAATATCTGCAATGGCTGGCGGCTGAAACTCGTACGCTGCACGAACCTGCCGCACCGCTTCACGGAGTCCGCTATGAGGTTAACGGCGCTCACGTGACGCTCGCGCCGGCGCAACGCGCTGAAGATAATTTTGCCAGTACCGCTCCGGTCGTGGCGGCCGATTGGCTGGAGGCGGAACAGCTGTTTGGCTGCGTACGCCAGTTTAACGGTGAAATCACACTTCAGCCTGGCCTGGTCCATCAGGCCAACGGCGGCGTGCTGGTGCTTTCACTACGCACACTACTGGCACAACCGCTACTGTGGGTGCGCCTGAAAAATATGGTGACCCGTCAACGCTTTGACTGGCTCTCGATCGATGAATCACGGCCGCTGCCGGTCAGAATCCCTTCCATGCCGCTGAGCCTGAAAGTCATGCTGGTGGGCGAACGCGAATCTCTGGCCGATTTCCAGGAAATGGAGCCAGAGCTCTCTGCCCAGGCCATCTATAGTGAGTATGAAGACACCCTGCAGTTTGCAGACGCCGATACGCTGAAGGCCTGGTGCCAGTGGGTATGGCAAAATGCACAGCAACTGGAATTACCGGGCCCGGCGAGCGATGCCTGGCCACTGCTGATCGATGAAGGAACGCGCTACACCGGCGACCAGGAGACCCTGCCGCTCAGCCCGCTATGGATAGCCCGCCAGCTGCGTGAGTCTGCCGCCTTCTGCGAAGGCGAAGAGATTACCGGCGAAGCGATGCAGACGATGCTGGCGCGCCGTGAGTGGCGTGAGGGCTACCTGGCGGAGCGTATGCAGGAGGAAATCCTGCAGGAACAGATCCTGATTGAAACCGAAGGCGAATGCGTCGGGCAGATTAACGCCCTCTCGGTCATTGAATTCCCCGGTCATCCACGCGCCTTCGGCGAACCTTCGCGCATCAGCTGCGTCGTGCACATTGGCGACGGCGAGTTTATCGACGTCGAGCGTAAAGCCGAGCTGGGCGGCAACATTCATGCGAAAGGCATGATGATCATGCAGGCTTTTCTGATGTCCGAGCTGGAGCTGGAGCAACAACTCCCCTTCTCCGCTTCGCTGACCTTTGAGCAGTCCTACAGTGAAGTGGATGGCGACAGTGCCTCCATGGCTGAACTCTGCGCCTTAATCAGCGCGCTGGC
This sequence comes from Klebsiella sp. PCX, assembly GCF_021869705.1. NCBI lineage: Bacteria > Pseudomonadati > Pseudomonadota > Gammaproteobacteria > Enterobacterales > Enterobacteriaceae > Klebsiella > Klebsiella sp. PCX. The sequence continues at coordinate 1,846,975 of NZ_CP091527.1, read as the reverse complement.
CAACGTGCCGATTAATCAAAGCATCGCGATCACCGGCTCTGTCGACCAGTTTGGTCGTGTGCAGCCGGTCGGTGGTCTGAACGAGAAAATTGAAGGCTTCTTCACTATTTGCCAGCAGCGCGGTTTAACCGGCAAACAGGGAGTGATTATCCCTGCCGCCAACGTTCGTCATCTCAGCCTGAGCCACGAACTACGTCAGGCCGTTGCCGACAACCAGTTTGCTATCTGGGCAATAGACGATATTAGCGAAGCGCTGCCGATGTTGACCCAGCTGATGTGGGACGGTGAAGGACAGACGCTGCGACAAACCATTCAGGAGCGGATAGCGCAGGCGACCCAGCAGGAGACTCGCCATCGTTTTCCGTGGCCGCTACGCTGGTTAGGTGGGACAAGTTCTAACTGATCGGACTTGTTCAGCTTACACGTGTTAGCTATCCTGCGTCCCGAACTTAAAATAAGGCTTACTGAAAACATGGTAGATAAACGCGAATCCTATACAAAAGAAGATCTTCTTGCCTCTGGTCGTGGTGAACTGTTCGGCGCGAAAGGCCCGCAGTTGCCGGCGCCAAACATGCTGATGATGGACCGCGTCATCAAAATGACCGAAACCGGTGGTAACTATGACAAAGGTTATGTTGAGGCCGAACTCGACATCAACCCGGACCTGTGGTTCTTCGGTTGCCACTTTATCGGCGATCCGGTGATGCCGGGCTGCCTGGGCTTGGATGCCATGTGGCAGCTGGTGGGTTTCTATCTCGGCTGGCTCGGTGGCGAAGGCAAAGGCCGCGCGCTGGGCGTTGGCGAAGTGAAATTCACGGGTCAGGTTCTGCCGACCGCGAAAAAAGTGACCTACCGCATCCACTTCAAGCGCATCGTTAACCGTCGTCTGATTATGGGCCTTGCGGATGGTGAAGTGCTGGTTGACGATCGCCTGATCTACACCGCAAGCGATCTGAAAGTGGGTCTGTTCCAGGATACTTCCGCTTTCTGATAACGTTCAGCAGCGATTAAAAGGCGAAGCCCCCGCTATGCGGAGGCTTCTTTTTTAAAGAGACAGTGTCAGGCCGTTAGTACCCTGTCCTCCATGGCTTCTCGCCAGCCTCCCAGCCACCATGAGCGTTGATTCAGGCTCTGGTATGGACACATTTCTTTCGATCTTCCTGCGATACCCGCCTGATATCCGCGTTGATGTGCCCGTTCCAGGCGATCTCGTTTTTGTCTCTTCATGCCTCGTTTCCCTCATTCTTTGATCTGGTGGAAAAGAAAACAGTGGTCGCAAATTATGCAGCCACGGGTTACGAATACCGCGAAATGAAGGCAACGTCAATGCGCAAAATTCACGCCATTGTCATATTTGTGACCTATATAAGAGTTCATTTTTTGTTCACCTGACACACCGGCCGGTAACGAACTGACCTGACAAAAAAAAGCCGTGCGGCTCAGATGAACCGCACGGCAGATCAGCGTGATGAATTTTACTTATGGCAGACGGTTAAGCTCGCTGGCAATGGCCGCCGCCTCCTGGCTCCACGCCTGCGCCAGGGTCTTGACCATCGCGTCATAACCATCCTGATCCTGCTTAAGCACGATGTTGAACGGGCGCTTGATCAGCTGTCCCTGATGCTTCAGCAGCCACTCACCGCTGACGATAACCCGCCCGTCGTAGCGTCCGTGAAAGCCATTGACCGCGACGTTGAGCGTATCCTGCTCGCTACCCAGCGGCTGGGATGACACCACCCAGCCCGGCAGCTGTTGGCTCAGGTTCGCCACCAGCGTGGTGCGCAGCTGCTGGTCCAGTGGGCTGGCCCACAGATTATTATTGGCGATCACATACTGCACGTCGGTGGTCTGATAGACCACCCCGTTACCCGCCAGGTAATCCGGGATGCTGACCTGCTCAACCCACAGCAGACGCGCCCCCTGGCTGGCGGCGCTCTGTGCGCCGCCCTGCGCCACCGGCAGCTGGTAATACGTTTTGCTTTCGCCGCCGCTACTGCACGCCGTCAGCACGCATACGGCTGCCGCCAGTAACCATTTTTTCATTATTTCGCTCCCTTCGGCTGTGGGTCTTTTTTATCCTTCGCCTCAAATACCAGCGCATTGCTCTTATCATTGAGCGTTTTCAGGACCGGCTGCAATTCACGCAGCACCTGATCCAGACGCTGCATATCGGCCACCATCTTATTGTAGGCCGCGGAGCCCGGCTGGAAGCCCTGCATGCTGCGGTTCAGCTCGCGCAGCGTCGTCTGCATATCCGCAGGCAACTGCTGCATCGACTGGCTGGAGGTGATCTTATTCAGACTATCCAGCGTGGTCTGCACGTGCTGCATGGTCTTCTCGCTCTGCGCCAGGGTGCTGGTCGCCTGCTCCAGCAACGGATTGAGCGGCAGGTTATTAATCTTATCCAGCGCATCCATCAGACGCTGCTGGATCTGCGCCAGACCACCGCTGATGGTCGGGATAATCGGATAGCCGTTAAACTCCTGAATTTTCCCGCGCGGCGGCGCCTTCGGATAGAAGTCGAGATCGATATACAGCGCGCCGGTCACCAGGTTACCGGTTTTCAGCGAGCCGCGCAGTCCGCGGTTGATCAGATCGTCAATATGGGCACGAATATTCGGATCGCCGCCCAGCTGGTTAATCAGACGTTGCGGTTCAACCCGCACTTCCACCGGAATGCGATAATCGTCGTTCAAACGCTGCTTCAGACCGGGAATGAAGAACGGCACTTTGCCGACGGTTCCCAGACGGATGCCGCGGAACTCTACCGGCGCGCCCGGCTGCAGGCCGCGAACCGAGTCTTTGAAGAACATGACATAATCGATATGCTCGGTAAAGACCGAATCCTGGATGCTCTTCTGATCGTCAAATAAATGGTATTCCGTTTTATTTGCCACCGGCTCGCCGAGATCCAATCCTTCAGGAATATCGAAGCTCACGCCGCCGCCAAACAGCGTCGACAGCGAACCCATCTCGACGCGCATCCCCGCCGAAGTCAAATCTACAGCGATGCCGCTGTCCTTCCAGAAGCGGACATTGGTGGTCACCAGGCGGTCATTGGGCGCATTGATAAACAACTGATAAGTGATACGACGTTTCTGGGTGTCGAAGGTGCTGGTTTCCACCGACCCCACGCGATAGCCGCGGAACAGCACCGGATCGCCCGGCGACAGCTGCCCCGCCTTGCTGCTTTCCAGCAGAATACGGATCCCCTTGGCATCCGGCGAGGCCAGCGGCGGAGAATCCAGTAGCGGATACCGCGCTGGCACCGAACCTTTCGTCCCAGGCTGCAGTTCAATATAGGCTCCGGACAACAATGTCCCAAGACCGCTGATCCCCTCGCGCCCTACCTGCGGTTTCACCACCCAGAAGACGGAATCGTTGTGCAGTAATTTCTGCATCCCTGAGTTGAGGCGGGCTTTGATTTCCACGTGGGTTAAATCGTCGGTCAGCGTCGCGCTCTCCACTACCCCAACGTCCACGCTGCGGCTCTTGATGCGGGTTTTTCCCCCTTCAATCCCTTCCGCGTTGGTGGTGATCAGCGTGACCTCAGGGCCCTGATGGCTGTAATGATAGAACAGGATCCACGCCCCGATCAGCGCAGTGACGATAGGAAAGATCCACACCGGTGACCAGTTCTTCACCTTCTGCACTTTCGCTTCTCCGCTCTTATTTTCCATGTTGTTGTATTTCCTCATGGCTTGAATCTGGCTCACGATCCCACAGTAAACGGGGATCAAACGTCATGGCTGAAAACATGGTCATCACCACCACCAGGGCAAACATCACCGCGCCGATAGCGGGATAGATATTCATCAACCCTCCCATGCGCACCAGCGCAGAGAGTACGGCGATGACAAAAACATCAATCATTGACCAGCGGCCAACAAACTCCACCACTTCATAGATCAGATGCATGCGTTCCGAATCGCGCTCACCGTTGCCATTGGCGTTCCAGCACAGCCAGGCAATAGCGATCATCTTCAGCGTCGGCACCATAATACTGGCGATAAAGATCACCAGCGCCACCGGATAAGAACCTTCGCTCCACAGTAAAACGACCCCAGCCATAATGGTCGACGGCATTTTATCGCCCAACAGATCGGTGATCATGATCGGCATAATATTGGCAGGAAGATAAAGGATAAATGAGGTCACCAGCAGCGCCAGCGTCCACTGCAGGCTGTTTTTACGCCGCGCCGTTCCTTTACTGTGACAGCGCGGGCAGATCGTCAGATCGGCCGGCAACACCGCCGTGCAGCACGCGCAGGAGCGCAGCCCCTGGCGGATACCGGCCACACCGACCTTCAGCGGTTGGGTAATGGCCGGCATGGGGGCGATATCATCCCACAGCCAGCGGCGGTCGACGCACTGAAAAGTACGTAACTGCAGCAGGCAAAACATACACCACGGCACAAAACTCAGACCGATGCCGATATCGCCGTAGGCCATCAGCTTGACGAAGCTCACCAGCACGCCGGCAAGAAAGATCTCCGCCATGCCCCAGGTTTTCAGGTGGAACAGAATACGCGCAAGGAACGCCTTGAGACCGGCGGGCATTCTGACCCGATTGACCAGCAGCAGAATGGTGACCAGGCAAAACGCCGGTACCAGCTGCACAAAGAGTAAAAAGAAAGTGCCGAGGCTGGCGTAATCCTCGGTAAATAACACATTGGGAATTTCCAGTAGCTCTATTTCGCTGCTGATCCCGCCCACTTTCATATAGATGAACGGAAACAGGTTGGCCAACAGCAGCATAAACAGCGCAACCAGCGCATACGCCGTGGGACGCTGGCGAGGCGCGTCCCACGTGGTGGTTAATGTTGTACCACAGCGCGGACAAGCGGCTTTCTGGCGATGCTCAAGCTGCGGCAAAGCCACCAGCAAATCACATTGGGGACATAAAATATGTCGCGCAGCATGATGATGATCGCACATGACAACTCCTCGGCTCAGGCGCCGTTCTTTAATCCTTCGAGATATTCCCAGCGTTCAAAGGCCGCTTCCAGCGCCTGTTCCGCTTCGGCCAGCTTTGCCAGCACCTGCTGCGTGCGATCGTGCGGTTGTCCAAAGAAGTCGGGATCGGCCACCTGCTCCTGCAGCGTCTGCAGTTCGGCCTCGAGGGCTTCCAGCTTCTGCGGCAGCTGTTCCAGCTCGCGCTGCAGGTTATAGCTTAGTTTGTTCCCGCCGCGTTTGACAGTTTCTGCTTTTGGCTGAGCGACTTCCAACGTTTTTTTCGCTGCCGGCTGCTTCTGCGCCAACGACTGGGCCTGCTGTCCGCGGGCGTCGTGATAGCCGCCGATATACTGGCCGATGCGACCGCCGCCTTCGAAGATCCAGCATTCGGTTACGGTGTTATCCACGAACTGACGATCGTGGCTCACCAGCATCACGGTGCCCTGATAGCCATCGATCAGCTCTTCCAGCAGCTCCAGCGTTTCGACATCCAGGTCGTTTGTCGGTTCATCGAGAATCAACAAGTTGCTGGGTTTCAAAAACAGCCGCGCCAGCAGCAGGCGGTTACGTTCCCCGCCAGAGAGCGCCCGCACCGGAGTCATCGCCCGTTTCGGATGGAACAGGAAGTCCTGCAGATAGCCCAGCACATGGCGCGGCTTACCGTTAACCATCACCTCCTGCTTACCTTCCGCAAGGTTATCCATCACCGTCCGGTCCGGATCCAGCTCTGCGCGGTGCTGGTCGAAGTAGGCAACTTCCAGTTTGGTACCAACGTGGATCCGCCCGCTGTCGGCCTGCAGCTGGCCAAGCATCAGCTTCAGCAGCGTGGTTTTCCCACAGCCGTTGGGGCCAATCAGGGCAATCTTGTCGCCGCGCTGGATCTGCGCGGAGAAATCTTTCACCAGCACTTTGCCATCAACCTGATAGTTGACGTTCTCCATTTCGAAAACGATTTTGCCGGAGCGCGAAGCCTCTTCAACCTGCATCCTGGCGCTGCCCATCACTTCCCGGCGCTCGCCGCGCTCACGACGCATCGCCTTCAGGGCGCGAACGCGGCCTTCGTTACGCGTGCGGCGCGCTTTGATCCCCTGACGGATCCACACCTCTTCCTGAGCGAGCTTGCGGTCGAATTCCGCATTCTGCAGTTCTTCAACCCGCAGGGCTTCTTCTTTATCCAGCAGATACTGATCGTAATCGCCCGGGTAGGTCACCAGCTTGCCGCGATCGAGGTCGACGATGCGCGTCGCCATATTGCGGATAAAGGAGCGGTCGTGCGAAATAAAGATAATGGTGCCTTTAAAGGTTTTCAGGAACCCTTCCAGCCAGTCGATGGTTTCGATATCCAGGTGGTTGGTAGGTTCATCGAGCAGCAGCACGCGCGGCCCGCTGACCAGCGCGCGGCCCAGCGCCGCTTTACGCAGCCAGCCGCCGGACAGGGAGGCCAGCTGCGCATTGGCGTCAAGGCCAAGCTGCTCAATCACTTCGTTAATGCGGCTGTCCAGCTGCCACAGCCCCAGGTTATCGAGCTGCTCCTGCAGGCGCGCCAGTTCATTTAAATTTTTGTCGCTCGGATCGGTCATGACCTGATGTGATACGTCATGGTAGGCCTTCAGGTAGGCCGCCTGCTCGGCGATGCCTTCCGCGACAAAATCGTACACCGTACCGGCGACATTACGCGGCGGATCCTGCTGCAGACGCGCCACAATCAGATCCTGTTCATAAATAATGCGCCCGTCATCCAGCCCCTGCTCGCGGTTGAGGATCTTCATCAGGGTCGATTTACCGGCGCCGTTGCGTCCGACGAGGCAGACGCGTTCGTTATCTTCGATATGCAGCTCGGCATTATCCAGCAGCGGCGCATCGCTGAAGGAAAGCCAGGCGCCATGCATACTAATCAGTGACATTCTTTATTCCTTTCAGGCTGCGGTAATCAGCCAGCAGTTGTGGATCTGACGGTTGCGGGCAAAATCCTGCGACAGCGTTTTTTGCGAAATCTCTTGCGCCTTCAGGCCAAGCGCCGCCAGCCCGTCATGATCCATACGGAAACCGCGTTTGTTATTCGAGAACATAATGGTGCCGCCTTTACGCAGCAGACGTTTCAGATCGGTCATCAGGCGAATGTGATCGCGCTGGACGTCGAAAGCATCTTCCATTCGTTTGGAGTTGGAGAAGGTCGGCGGATCGATAAAGATCAGATCGAACTGCTCGGTGCTCTCCCGCAGCCAGCCCAGGACGTCCGCCTGCATCAGGCGATGCGCGCGGCCGGTCAGGCCATTGAGACGCAGGTTGCGTTCCGCCCACTCCAGATAGGTGCGCGACATATCCACCGTGGTGGTGGAGCGAGCGCCGCCGAGGCCGGCGTGGACGCTGGCGCTGCCGGTATAGGAGAACAGATTGAGGAAATCCTTGCCTTTGCTCATCTGGCCAAGCATACGGCGGGCGATCCGGTGGTCGAGGAACAGACCGGTATCCAGGTAGTCGGTGAGGTTGACCCACAGACGCGCGTTGTACTCCTGCACCTCGATAAAGTCGCCTTTCTCCGCCATCTTCTGATACTGATTTTTCCCCTTTTGCCGCTCGCGGGTCTTCAGCACCAGCTTATTCGGCGCGATTCCTAACACCGCGATAGTCGCGGCGATAATATCGAACAGGCGCTGGCGCGCTTTATGCGCGTCGACAGTTTTCGGCGGGGCATACTCCTGGACCACCACCCAGTCGGCGTAGCGATCGATGGCCACGTTGTATTCCGGCAGGTCAGCATCGTACAGGCGATAGCATTCAATGCCTTCCTGACGGGCCCATTTTTCAAACTTCTTCAGGTTCTTACGCAGACGGTTAGCAAAATCTTCCGCCAGCATCGCCGGCTTGCCGCCTTCGCTCTCCGCCAGGTGATAATTCTTCTGCACGCAGTCCAGCGGGCCGTTCTTGGCTTTAAACTGTTTGTCGGCGCGCAGCTGCAGGCAGCTTAACAGCTCCGGCGAGGCGCTGAACACCGACAGGTTCCAGCCGCCAAACTGACTTTTCATGATCCGGCCCAGCAAGCTGTGCAGGGCGATCAGCGCCGGCTCGCTTTCCAGACGCTCGCCGTACGGCGGGTTGCTGATCACGGTGCCGTACGGGCCTTTCGGCAGCGGATTATTCAACTGGGCGACGTCTTTGACTTCAAAATCGATCAGCTCGCCGATGCCGGCCCGACGGGCGTTGCGGCGGGCGCGGTCAATGACGCGTGCGTCGACATCGGATCCATAGAAGCGTGAACCATATGCCGCCAGCCCCTGACGGGCGCGGGTTTGCGCTTCCGCTTTGACCTCTTTCCAGATGACGTCGTCGTGCTGCGCCCAGCCGCCAAAGCCCCAGTGGCCGCGGTGCATGCCCGGCGCGCGGTCGGTCGCCAGCATCGCCGCCTCAATCAGCAGGGTACCGGAGCCGCACATCGGATCGAGCAGCGGGGTGCCCGGCACCCAGCCGGAGCGCATCACGATCGCCGCCGCGAGGTTTTCTTTGATCGGCGCCATACCGGTGCCATCGCGGTAGCCGCGCAGGTGCAGACCTTCGCCGCTCAGATCCAGCGAGATGTGCGCCGTCTCTTTGTTCAGCCAGACGTTGATCCGCAGATCGGGCGACTCACGATCGACGTTCGGGCGCGGCAGATTCTTACGGGTGAAGCTGTCGACAATAGCGTCTTTGACCTTCAGCGCGCCGTACTGGCTGTTGCGGATCTCCTCATTGAGGCCGCTAAAATGCACCGCGAAGGTGGCGCCAGGGTTGAACATCTCCGTCCACGGAATGGCCTGTACGCCGAGGTACAGATCCAGATCGCTGTATACGCGACACTCGCCCAGCGGCAGCATGATGCGCGAAGCCAGCCGGCTCCACATCAGGCTCTGATACAGCAGGCGCGTATCCCCCTGAAAATGGACCCCGCCCTGGACTACCTGGCAGTCCGTCGCGCCAAGCCCTTCCAGTTCAGTTTTTAACAGCTCTTCCAGCCCACGAGCCGTACTGGCAAACAGAGAATTCATATCGTCACTTTTACTTAAAGAAAATTGGTGCGCATTATAGCCAATATGTGCCCTATGTCATAAAGTTATAGGCTTATTTTTGGAACCCGGAGGCAGCGTATGGTAACGCTCTCGCGTCTTTTTATTCATCCCGTTAAATCCATGCGCGGCATGGGCCTGACCCACGCCTTTGCCGATATCAGCGGCCTGGCCTTCGATCGCCTGTTTATGGTCACCGAAACCGACGGCACCTTTATTACCGCCCGTCAGTTTCCGCAAATGGTGAAATTTATTCCGGCGCCGCTGCATGATGGCCTTCACCTGACCGCACCGGACGGCAGCAGCGCCGTGGTGCGTTTTAACGATTTCGCCCCTCAGGCCGAACCGACAGAAGTCTGGGGCAACCATTTTACCGCCCTTATCGCGCCCGCAGCGGTTAATCAGTGGCTCAGCGGCTTTTTCAATCGCGACGTCCAGCTGCGCTGGCTGGGGCCACAGTTAACCCGCCGGGTGAAGCGCCACGATGCGGTACCGCTCTCCTTCGCCGACGGCTACCCTTACCTGCTGGCGAACGAAGCCTCCCTGCGCGATCTGCAGCAGCGCTGCCCGGCCAGCGTAAGCATAGAACAGTTTCGCCCTAATCTCGTGGTCACCGGCGCGGCGGCCTGGGATGAAGATAGCTGGAAAGTGATCCGCGTCGGCGAGGTGGTATTTGACGTCGCCAAACCGTGCAGCCGCTGCATTTTTACCACCGTCAGTCCGGAGCGCGGGCAGAAGCATCCCAGCGGAGAGCCGCTGGAAACTTTAAAGCGCTTCCGTACCGCGCAGGATAATGGCGATGTCGACTTTGGTCAGAACCTGATTGCCCGTAACAGCGGCGTGATCCGGGTGGGGGATGAAGTGGAAATCCTCGCCCGCGGCCCGGCGAAAGCCTACGGCGCCGGCGAAAGCGACGATACCTCGGCTCCCGAGGCGCAGCAGCAGGCCACGGTTGCCATTGAATGGCAGGGTCAACAATTTACCGGCAATAACCAGCAGGTGCTGCTGGAACAACTGGAGCAACAGGGCATTCGCGTACCCTACTCGTGTCGGGCGGGGATCTGCGGCAGCTGCCGCATCCGTCTTGAAGAGGGGGAAGTGAGTCCGTTAAAGAAAAACGCGGTCGCCGGAGATGGCACCATTCTCGCCTGCAGCTGCGTGCCGAAAACGGCCCTGCGCCTGGCGCCTTAAACCGCCTGCCCCAGGCTGTAGCTGACCGCGCTCTGCGCCGGCTGCAGCCTGTCGTTCATGATTTTAATGACATCGCCCAGCTGCATAACCCGGCCGGCAAGCGTAAGACCCGGCTGAGCCAACAGACAGAGCGCGGCGTTATCGCCCGGCTCCACCACCAGTAAATTCACCTGCTCGCCGGTATCGCTCAGCCAGACGCAGGCCGCGTCGCCGCCGCTCGGCTGCCAGTGATGGGTATGGGCGATAAAGTGCCAGCTTTTCGGCATCTGCGGTTTGAGAAAACGGATGGCGGTGAGCGCGTTAAGGACTAATTCCGCCCGCTGCTCTTTCGATAGCTCGAGATCGCGACATTTTTCTTCAAAAGAGAAATAGAGCGCGGCGTCATCAACGCAGAATCCCGATGGGGCAAAGGCGTCCGGCGTCAGCATGCGCCGGGCGAAGCGCGAGCGAAATAACATGCCATTGGCCAGATCGAGCATCATGCGGTCGTGCTCTTCATCGTAATACCAACGCCAGTTATCGTCAGGTTTAATCCGCATTTTTCCCCCTGTCCCCTTTCATACGCCTCTGCAAAGCTGTTGCGACTTACCGCAGAATATTTTCTAAAATTAAGAAAAGTCTAAAATGTTTAAATAAGCAACAGTGAGGGAATATAAAACAACCAGGGCCGGAAATAAAGCCCTGGGGGGATTCAAAGGAGGAAAAGATTAGATGTGGGTAACAATTTCTTTAATCAGCGGCGGACCTTTAAAAATAAATCCGGAATAAATCTGCACCAGCGATGCCCCAGCGGCCATCTTTTCCCGCGCGGCAATCACGGAATCAATACCGCCCACGCCAATGATAGGCAAACGGCCATTCAACTCTGCGGAGAGCATGCGAATAATTTCGGTACTCTTTAATTGTAATGGACGACCGCTAAGCCCGCCGGTCTCATCGCAATGTTTCATTCCCTGGACCAGAGAACGATCGAGAGTAGTATTGGTGGCAATCACCCCATCAATATTATGACGCACGAGGCTATCGGCAACCTGGATCAATTCCTCAGGCAAAAGATCCGGCGCGATCTTCACGGCGACCGGAACATATTTTTGATGCTTCTGCTGCAGCTCAAGCTGCTTATTTTTAATACCGGAGAGTAAATCGTCGAGCGCTTCGCCGTATTGCAGCGTGCGCAGCCCCGGGGTGTTCGGCGAGGAGATATTAATGGCGATATAGCCAGCGTAAGGATAGACTTTTTCCATACAAATCAGGTAATCATCTTTCCCGTGCTCAACCGGCGTATCTTTATTTTTACCGATATTGATGCCCAGCACGCCGTCAAAATGCGCCTTTTTCACGTTCTCGACCAGGTTATCGACGCCATGGTTATTAAAGCCCATGCGGTTGATCAACCCCTCAGCATCCACCAGACGGAAGATCCTTGGCTTATCGTTGCCCGGCTGCGGACGCGGCGTCACGGTGCCGATCTCAATGGAGCCAAAACCCATCGCGCCCAGCGCGTCAATGCATTCCCCGTTTTTATCCAGCCCGGCCGCCAGACCCAGCGGGTTTTTAAAGGTCAGCCCCATGCAGGTGACAGGCCTGGCCGGCACCTTCTGGCGAACCAGGATTTCCAGCGGCGTCCCGGTGACACGGCGTAATTGTTGAAAAGTAACTTCATGAGCGCGCTCAGGATCGAGCTGAAAAAGGGCTTTACGAACGAAGGGGTAGTACATGAACTCTCCTGGATTCCCGGTGTGCAAACCGGGGGCGTATTATGTGCGATCTGTTGCGGAAAGGGAATTGACCTGCGACAAAAAATCCCCCATCAGCGCAAACGATTACCTCCCCGCGCGCCGTTATGCGCTTTTCGGCTATCTAACGGTGGATAAATCATTTAGGGAAATAATGGCCCTCTGTCACACTCACTATAAATGTTATCAATTATAGATAAATGCAAACATTTAGTTATAAGGAGAGAGAGATGCGCGTCATTACGCTTGCGGGCAGCCCGCGTTACCCTTCCCGTTCCAGCGCCCTGCTGGAATATGCCAGAGAGACGCTCACCGCCGCCGATATCGAAGTCTGCCACTGGCATCTGCAGAACTTTGCCCCGGAAGACCTTCTCTACGCTCGCTTTGACAACCCGGCGCTGCAGACGCTCAATGAGCAGCTTGCCGGGGCTGACGGCTTGATCATCGCCACGCCGGTGTATAAAGCCTCGTTTTCCGGCGCCCTGAAAACGCTGCTCGACCTGCTTCCTGAGCGGGCGCTGGAGGGCAAAATCGTACTGCCGCTGGCCACCGGCGGCACCATCGCCCACATGCTGGCGGTGGACTACGCCCTGAAGCCGGTGCTGAATGCCCTCAAGGCTCAGGAGATCCTCCACGGCGTCTTCGCCGACGACAGCCAGGTGACCGATTACCAGCACAAGCCGCAGTTTACCCCGAACCTGCAGCGGCGCCTCGATGAAGCCCTCGAGACCTTCTGGCAGGCGCTGCACCGCCCCAGCAGCCGCGCGCCGTCATTAACGTCTCTGCGTGGGGTGGAACATGCTTAATCCTCTCCGCGCTCTGACCCTCGGCGGACTGCTGCTCTTTTCCACCCTGGGCCACGCCGCCCCGGCGGCGCCTGACGCCCTGCGCATTGGCTATCAGAAAGGCAGCGTCAGCATGGTGCTGGCGAAAAGCCATCAGCTGCTGGAGCAGCGCTACCCAAAGACCCATATCTCGTGGATAGAATTCCCGGCCGGTCCGCAGATGCTGGAGGCGCTGAACGTTGGCAGCATCGATATCGGCAGCACTGGCGACATTCCGCCTATCTTTGCGCAGGCGGCGGGCGCCGACCTGGTGTATATCGGTTCGGAACCGCCCAAGCCCAAAGCGGAAGTGATTCTGGTGGCGCAGGGCAGCCCGATTCATAACGTTGCTGAGCTGAAAGGAAAAAAGGTCGCTTTTCAGAAAGGCTCCAGCTCCCACAATCTACTACTGCGCGCCCTGCAGCTGGCAGGTTTGAAGTTTAGCGACATTCAGCCGGTCTATCTCGCCCCCGCCGATGCGCGCGCCGCCTTCCAGCAGGGCAATGTCGACGCCTGGGCGATCTGGGATCCGTATTACTCCGCCGCGCTGCTGCAGGGCGGCGCCCGCGTGCTAACCGACGGAACAGACCTGAAACAGACAGGATCCTTCTATCTCGCTTCCCGCCCTTACGCTGAACGCAATGGCGCCTTTATTGAGGGTGTACTCGATACCTTTACGCAGGCCGATGCCCTGACCCATAGCCAGCGCGCGCAAAGCATTACGCTGCTGGCGAAAACGATGGGGTTACCGGAGGCGGTGATCGCCAGCTACCTGGACCATCGTCCCCCCACCTCGGTTACCCCGGTGAGCGCCGAAACCGCCGCTCGCCAGCAGCAGACGGCCGACCTGTTCTATGAGAACAAGCTGGTGCCGAAAAAAGTAGATATCCGGGCCCGCATCTGGCAGCCCACCGCCGCACAAGGAGCGAAATCATGAGTCTGAATATGTTCTGGTTTTTACCGACCCATGGTGATGGTCGTTATCTGGGTACCGAAGAGGGAGCCCGTCCGGTCGATTATGGCTATCTGCAGCAAATCGCGCAGACGGCGGATCGGCTGGGGTTCACCGGCGTGCTGATCCCGACCGGGCGCTCATGTGAAGATGCCTGGCTGGTTGCGGCCTCGATGATCCCGGTAACGCAGCGGCTGAAATTTCTTGTCGCCCTCAGGCCAAGCGTGGTGTCGCCGACGGTGGCCGCGCGCCAGGCGGCGACCCTGGACCGACTGTCAAACGGCCGGGCGCTGTTCAATCTGGTCACCGGCAGCGATCCCGCCGAGCTGGCTGGCGACGGTGTCTTCCTCGACCACACCGAGCGCTATGAGGCCTCGGCTGAATTTACCCACATCTGGCGCAAGCTGATGGAAGGGGAAACTGTCACCTTTAACGGTAAGCATCAGCGCGTTCGCGACGCTAAACTGCTGTTTCCGCCGCTCCAGCAGCCGCGTCCGCCGCTCTATTTCGGCGGCTCGTCTGAGGTGGCGCAGGATCTGGCCGCTGAGCAGGTCGATCTCTATCTTACCTGGGGGGAACCACCGGCCCAGGTGGCAGAGAAAATTGCTCAGGTGCGGGAGAAAGCCGCCCGGCACGGTCGCCGGGTGCGTTTCGGCATCCGCCTGCATGTGATCGTGCGGGAAACCAATGAGGAAGCCTGGCAGGCAGCGGACAGCCTTATCTCTCATCTTGATGATGAGACTATCGCCCGCGCCCAGGCAGCCTTCGCCAGAACCGACTCCGTCGGCCAGCAGCGGATGGCGGCCCTGCACAATGGCCGACGCGATAAGCTGGAAATCAGCCCCAACCTGTGGGCTGGCGTCGGTTTAGCGCGCGGCGGCGCCGGGACCGCGCTGGTGGGCGATGCCGCCACCGTGGCCGAACGGATCAATGAGTACGCCGCGCTGGGTATCGATAGCTTTATCTTCTCCGGTTATCCGCATCTGGAAGAGGCGTATCGGGTCGGCGAACTGCTGTTCCCGCTGCTCGACGTCGCGGTGCCGTCTGTCCCGCAGCCGCAAAGCCTGCGCCTGCAGGGAGAAGCCGTCGCTAACGAGTTTATCCCGCGTAAAGTGGCGCAGAGCTGAGGAGGTCGTGATGGCAAAATCAACCCATCCCCTGTTATTACGCCTCGCCCCCTGGCTGCTGCCGGTGGGAACGGTCATTGTCTGGCAGCTGGCCTCGTCCGTCGGCTGGCTGTCGACGCGGGTGCTGCCCTCGCCGGAGGGCGTATTGAAAGCGTTCTGGACCCTCTCGGCCAGCGGTGAGCTGTGGCAGCATCTGGCCATTAGCTCGTGGCGGGCGCTGGTCGGCTTCGCCATCGGCGGCTCCATTGGGCTGGTGCTCGGCTTGATCAGCGGTCTGTCACGCTGGGGCGAGCGCCTGCTGGACACGTCGATCCAGATGCTGCGCAATGTGCCGCATCTGGCGCTGATCCCGCTGGTGATCTTGTGGTTCGGCATCGATGAGACCGCCAAGATCTTCCTCGTATCGCTGGGCACCCTGTTCCCGATCTATATCAACACCTGGCACGGGATCCGCAATATCGACCGTGGACTGGTGGAGATGGCGCGCAGCTATGGTTTATCCGGCTTTGCTCTTTTCCGTCACGTGATTTTACCCGGCGCCCTACCCTCGATTATGGTCGGCGTGCGTTTCGCCCTCGGTCTGATGTGGCTGACGCTTATTGTCGCCGAAACCATCTCGGCGAACGCCGGTATCGGCTACCTGGCGATGAATGCGCGTGAATTTCTGCAAACCGACGTGGTGGTGGTCGCCATCATTCTTTACGCCATTCTTGGCAAACTGGCCGACGTCAGCGCCCAGCTGCTGGAGCGGCTCTGGCTGCGCTGGAACCCGGCGTATCATCTTCAGGAGGCGAACGCATGAACACTGCCCGTCTAAACCCAGGTATCCCGCTGCTGCTGAACGGGGTGACTAAACGCTATGGCGACAACACCATTCTTAACGAGCTGGATCTGCATATCCCCAGCGGCCAGTTTGTGGCGGTGGTGGGCCGCAGCGGCGGCGGCAAAAGTACCCTGCTGCGCCTGCTGGCGGGCCTGGAAACCCCGAACGCTGGCGAGCTGCTGGCGGGCGCAACGCCGCTGGCGGCGATCCAGGACGACACCCGGATGATGTTTCAGGATGCGCGCCTGCTGCCGTGGAAAACGGTGATTGATAACGTGGGGCTGGGGTTAAAAGGCGCCTGGCGCGAAGCCGCCCTGCAGGCACTGGCCAGCGTCGGACTCGAGAGTCGCGCGCAGGAGTGGCCGGCGGCGCTGTCGGGCGGGCAAAAGCAGCGCGTTGCGCTGGCCCGCGCCCTGATCCATCGCCCGCGCCTGCTATTGCTGGACGAGCCGCTGGGGGCGCTGGACGCCCTCACCCGTCTGGAGATGCAGGAGCTGATCGTCTCCCTGTGGCAGGAGCATGGCTTTACGGTCCTGCTGGTGACCCACGACGTCAGCGAAGCGGTGGCGATGGCCGACCGGGTGCTGTTAATTGAAGAGAAGAAGATCGGTCTCGATTTGAACGTGGATATTCCGCGACCGCGGCGCACCGGTTCGGCGAAGCTGGCCGAGCTGGAGGCGGAGGTACTGGATCGGGTGATGAAACGCGGCAAGAGCGAGAGCGTGCCGCGTTTATTTAGTCATGGCTGACCGGAGTAACGGTCTGCTGTCAGAACGGGGGCATATCGTCATCCGACATGTCCCCGGCTCGCGCTTTGCTCAGCCGGGCGACCAACGACAAATCTGCCGCGTATTCCAGACCGGGTAAGCATCGCGCCACCCGACAACATCACCGCGGCACCAGGTAACCCGGACAGGGCGCAATGTGCGCCGCAATCCGGGTTTACGCCACGGTTACGCCAGCGCCTTACTGATTTTCTCGTACAGATCGCCTGAGAGATCCTTCAGACCCTTCAGCTGCTCCAGCGCGGCGCGCATCAGCGCCTGGCGTTTCTCATCGTAACGCTTCAGGCGAATCAACGGCTCAATCAGTCGCGATGCGACCTGCGGGTTGCGCTGGTTAAGCTCGGTCAGCATCTCCACCAGGAACTGGTAGCCGCTGCCGTCTTCCGCATGGAACGCCGCCGGGTTGCTGCTTGCGAAAGCGCCGATGAGCGACCGCACGCGGTTCGGGTTGCTCATGCTGAACGAACGATGGTTCAGCAGACCGCGTACCGTTTCGACCACATTGGCCGCCGGGCTGGTGGACTGCAGGATAAACCACTTGTCCATCACCAGGCCGTCCTGATGCCATTTGTCGTCATACTCCTGCATCAGCGCATCGCGGCACGGCAGCTCAGCGGCAACCGCCGCCGACAGCGCGGCCAGCGCGTCGGTCATGTTATCCGCCTGGTGATACTGCGCCGCCACCAGCTTATCGCCCAGCGTCGGTTCTGCGAACGCCAGATAGCGCAGGCAGGTATTGCGCAGGGCGCGCTTACCGATATCGGCATGCTCCACCCGGTAGCTGTCGAGCTTATTGGCGTTATATACCGCGAGGAATTCGTCCGCCAGCTCGTTCGCCAGGGTGCGGGTGAGCGCCTCGCGCACGGTGGCGATGGCGATAGGATCGATAATGGCGAACATCTCGGCGATTTCGTTGGCCGACGGCAGGGTTAAGATCTCGGCGGCCAGCGCCGGGTCAATCTTCTCGTCGAGCAGAATCGCGCGGAAGGCGTCCGCCACGTGCACCGGCAGCGACAGCGGCTGTCCCTGCTGATGACGGTTAACGTTCAGCTTGATGTAGGTCGCCAGCAGACTCTGCGCCGCATCCCATCGCGAGAAATCATTCCGCGCATGGCGCATCAGGAAGGTGAGCTGCTGATCGCTCCACTTGTATTCCAGTTTCACCGGTGCTGAAAACTCGCACAGCAGGGCCGGTACCGGCTGGAAATAGACATTATCAAAGACGAAGGTCTGCTCAGCCTGAGTCACATTAAGCACCGGGTGCAGCGGATGGCCGCCCTTCTGCAGGGGGATAACCTTACCTTCGTTATCGTACAGCTCGATGGCAAACGGAATATGCAGCGGTTGTTTCTCAGCCTGCTCGGCGGTCGGCGGCGTGCGCTGGCTGATGGTGAGCGTATACTGCTCGGTTTCCGGGTTATAGTCGTCATGGACGGTGACGATCGGCGTACCGGACTGGCTGTACCAGCGGCGGAAGTGCGACAGATCGACGTTCGAGGCATCTTCCATCGCCTGGACGAAATCGTCGCAGGTGGCGGCGCTGCCGTCATGACGTTCAAAATAGAGCTGCATCCCTTTCTGGAAGTTTTCTTCACCCAGCAGAGTGTGCAGCATGCGGATCACTTCGGCGCCCTTTTCGTAGACCGTCAGGGTGTAGAAGTTGTTCATCTCGATAACCATATCCGGGCGGATCGGGTGCGCCATCGGGCTGGCGTCTTCGGCAAACTGCAGCCCGCGCATAGTGCGCACGTTGTTGATGCGGTTCACCGCCCGCGAGCCGAGGTCGGAGCTGAACTCCTGATCGCGGAACACGGTCAGCCCCTCTTTCAGGCTTAGCTGGAACCAGTCGCGGCAGGTAACGCGGTTGCCGGTCCAGTTATGGAAATACTCATGACCAATTACCCGCTCAATATCAAGGTAGTCTTTATCGGTGGCGGTATCGGTCCGCGCCAGGACATATTTGGAGTTAAAGACGTTGAGTCCTTTGTTCTCCATGGCACCCATATTAAAGAAGTCGACGGCGACAATCATATAGATGTCGAGGTCATACTCGAGGCCAAAGCGCTCCTCATCCCATTTCATGGAGTTTTTCAGCGACGTCATCGCCCACGGCGCGCGGTCGAGATTGCCGCGATCGACGTACAGCTCCAGCGCCACTTCACGCCCGGAGCGGGTGGTAAAAGTGTCGCGCAGGACGTCGAAATCACCGGCCACCAGCGCAAACAGGTAGCACGGTTTCGGGAATGGATCCTGCCACTGTACCCAGTGACGACCGTTCTCCAGTTCCCCTTCCGCCATACGGTTGCCGTTGGAGAGCAGGAACGGATATTTGGCTTTATCGGCGATAATTTTGGTGGTAAAGCGCGCCAGCACGTCCGGACGGTCCAGATACCAGGTGATGTGGCGGAAACCTTCCGCTTCACACTGGGTGCACAGCGCTTCGCCTGACTGATACAGGCCTTCCAGCGCGGTGTTCGCCGCCGGGCTGATCTCATTGACGATGGTCAGGGTGAAATGCTCCGGCAGGCCGCCGATCACCAGCTGATTGTTTTCTTCTTTATAGTCGCTCCACGGCTGTCCGTTCACCTGCAGCGAAATCAGAGTCAGATCTTCGCCGTCCAGGCGCAATGGCACATCAGACGCTGCCGCGTGGCGGGAGACCTTGCTCTCGGCCGTAACAACGGTTTTTGCGGCATCCAGGTCAAAGGTCAAATCGATATCGCTAATCAGATACTCCGGCGCACGATAGTCGTGGCGGTATTTGGCTTGGGGCTGTTGTGTCATAAAAAACCTTTCGCATCTTCGGTAAAGTGTCGTCCCAGTCTATTCCCGTTGTGTCAATCGCGCTATGCAGAATCTTCATCTTTTCAACGTGAAACACGGAAATCGCTACATTTTGTTAACACTCGCGGCACGAAATGCCCTCGACCCGACGCAAAGCTTGTGGTGTGATCCATGTTCAATATATTAAACTAGGCCTCGCAAATGACCGTCAGCGTCGCCATTGCTCGCCATCGCGGGACAGAGCCGGGTAATAAAGGTATACTCCGCCTCCTTTTTCCGCGTTGGTTTCGATGGAACGCTCCAGTGAGAGGATGCTACTGCGCACCATGACACAATTCACTTCTCCTGTACTGCACTCGCTGCTTGATACGGATGCCTACAAGCTGCACATGCAGCAGGCTGTCTTCCACCGCTACGGCGATGTACATGTGGCGGCGGAGTTTCGCTGCCGCGGAGACGACCTGCTCGGCATCTATGCCGACGCGATCCGCGAGCAGGTGGAGTCCATGCGCGACCTGAGGCTGCGGGATGATGAATATCGCTGGCTGTCCACCCTTCCTTTTTTTCGCCAGGATTACCTCGACTGGCTGCGCGATTTTCGCTATGACCCACGCCAGGTCACGGTCACCAATGACAACGGCAAGCTGAACATTCGCCTCACCGGCCCGTGGCGGGAAGCCATCATGTGGGAAGTCCCCCTGCTGGCGGTGATAAGCGAGCTGGTCCATCGCTACCGTTCACCCGAGACGGGCGTGGAACAAGCGCTAAACGCGCTTGAACATAAGCTAGGCGACTTCGCCACCATGACCGCTGACCTCGATATGAGCGCCTTCCGCCTGATGGATTTCGGCACCCGCCGTCGTTTTTCACGCGAGGTGCAGGAAGCCATTGTGCAACGCCTGCAGCAGGAGCCATGGTTTGTTGGCACCAGCAACTACGATCTGGCGCGCCGTCTCAACTTAACCCCGATGGGCACCCAGGCCCATGAGTGGTTCCAGGCTCATCAGCAGATCAGCCCGAACCTGGCCAGCAGCCAGCGGGCGGCCCTCGCCGCCTGGCTGGAAGAGTATCCTGACCAACTGGGCATCGCGCTGACCGACTGCATCACCATGGATGCGTTCCTGCGCGATTTCGGTCCGGAGTTCGCCACCCGCTATCAGGGTTTGCGCCACGACTCCGGCGACCCGGTGGAATGGGGTGAAAAAGCCATCGCCCATTATCAGAAGCTGGGCATCGATCCGCTGAGCAAAGTGCTGGTCTTCTCCGATAATCTCGATCTGGCGAAAGCCGTCGACCTGTATCGCCACTTCGCCTCGCGGGTGAAGCTGAGCTTTGGGATCGGCACCCGTTTAACCTGCGATCTGCCGCAGGTTAAACCGCTCAATATCGTGATTAAGCTGGTGGAATGTAACGGCAAGCCGGTGGCGAAACTCTCCGACAGCCCGGGGAAAACCATCTGCCACGATAAGGCCTTCGTCCGCGCCCTGCGCGAAGCGTTCGACCTGCCGCCGATTAAAAAAGCGAGCTAATTTTCTTAAGGAGCCTTTCAGGCTCCTTTTTCTTTATTATTTATTGCCGAATTATCCGCTTATGATGCGAAATCTACTTGTCTGATGGAAGATGACAGGTAACATAGATATCCCCCCCGCTGTAGGGGGAAGAGACTTTTTTATTGGACTATATAGAGAGATTATTATGAGCGTTGTGCCTGTAGCCGACGTACTCCAGGGCCGCGTTGCCGTTGACAGCGAAGTCACGGTCCGCGGATGGGTGCGTACCCGCCGAGATTCAAAAGCTGGCTTTTCATTCCTCGCCGTCTATGACGGTTCCTGCTTTGATCCTGTACAGGCCGTTATTAATAATTCTCTGCCCAATTACAATCAGGAAGTGCTGCGTCTGACCACCGGTTGCTCGGTGATTGTCACCGGTAAAGTCGTGGCTTCCCAGGGCCAGGGTCAGAGCTTTGAGATCCAGGCGACCAACGTGGAAGTGACCGGCTGGGTGGAAGACCCGGACACTTATCCGATGGCGGCCAAGCGCCACAGCATCGAGTATCTGCGTGAAGTGGCCCACCTGCGTCCGCGCACCAACCTGATCGGCGCGGTTGCCCGCGTGCGTCACACCCTGGCGCAGGCGCTGCATCGCTTCTTTGATGAGCAGGGCTTCTTCTGGGTCTCCACCCCGCTGATCACCGCCTCCGATACCGAAGGCGCTGGCGAAATGTTCCGCGTGTCGACGCTGGATCTGGAAAACCTGCCGCGTAACGATCAGGGCAAAGTCGATTTCGACAAAGACTTCTTCGGTAAAGAGTCGTTCCTGACCGTTTCCGGCCAGCTGAATGGCGAGACCTATGCCTGCGCGCTGTCGAAGATTTACACCTTCGGCCCGACCTTCCGCGCGGAAAACTCCAACACCAGCCGCCACCTGGCGGAGTTCTGGATGCTGGAGCCGGAAGTGGCCTTCGCCAATCTGAACGATGTTGCCGGCCTGGCGGAAGCGATGCTCAAGTACGTCTTTAAAGCGGTACTGGAAGAGCGCGCGGACGACATGCAGTTCTTCGCCGAGCGCGTTGATAAAGACGCTATCGACCGTCTGCAGCGCTTTATCACCGCTGATTTTGCGCAGGTGGATTATACCGACGCCGTCACCATTCTGGAAAACTGCGGCAAGCAATTCGAGAACCCGGTGTACTGGGGCGTGGATCTCTCCTCCGAGCACGAACGTTACCTGGCTGAAGAACACTTCAAAGCGCCGGTGGTGGTGAAAAACTACCCGAAAGATATTAAGGCGTTCTACATGCGCCTTAACGAAGACGGTAAAACCGTCGCGGCAATGGACGTCCTGGCGCCGGGTATTGGCGAGATCATCGGTGGTTCCCAACGTGAAGAGCGCCTCGACGTGCTTGACGCGCGTATGGCCGAGATGGGCCTGAATAAAGAAGACTACTGGTGGTATCGCGATCTGCGCCGCTATGGCACCGTTCCACACTCCGGCTTTGGCCTGGGCTTCGAGCGTCTGATCGCCTACGTGACCGGCGTGCAGAACGTCCGCGATGTCATTCCGTTCCCGCGGACCCCGCGCAACGCGACATTCTAAATTTTTCTGACATAAACCTGAAAGGCCAGCGCAAGCTGGCCTTTTTTTATGTCAATTACTGTTATCAAAATTCAACAAACTTAAACATCAAGGCCTCGAATTCACATTTATGTTACGCACTGTTTCGGTGCATCCTGGTGATACAGATCGCACTTTTTGTTCATAACAGAGCAAAACCCCTGATTAATTTGCTCATTTTTTAACCATACGCCGCACATCTTGCCAAGACAAAGGCTGAATAAAAAGAAGGCGAATTCAACACATAAAATGA
The DNA here is from genome assembly GCF_021869705.1 of Klebsiella sp. PCX. Classification (NCBI taxonomy): domain Bacteria; kingdom Pseudomonadati; phylum Pseudomonadota; class Gammaproteobacteria; order Enterobacterales; family Enterobacteriaceae; genus Klebsiella; species Klebsiella sp. PCX. The sequence continues at coordinate 1,824,390 of NZ_CP091527.1, read as the reverse complement.
GCAAATTTACCTTTATCCAAATTAATCATAAATATTTCATATAGATAGATATGGAAGGGCGATTTACCTCACCATGTGGAACGGAATTTTGATTAAGTTCACAAAGTTCCCAAAAATACATATTTAGTTACATGTTTTTTCGTTTTGTTACTCATATGAGATATTAGTAGCATTTTCCGGCTAGCGAAACGTTGTCGCGGATGGAAAGATGCCTTCAGACACCAAACTCTCATCAATGGTTCTGTAAGTTTTTATTGACAGAACTTATTGACGGCAGTGGCACGTGTTCATATAAAAAATATTAATGAGGGTAATAAATAATGATGAAGCGCAATATTCTGGCAGTGGTGATCCCTGCCCTGCTGGTAGCCGGTGCAGCTAACGCTGCAGAAATCTATAACAAAAACGGCAACAAACTGGACTTCTATGGAAAAATGGTCGGCGAGCACGTCTGGACCACCAATGGCGACACCAGCAGCGACGATACCACCTACGCCCGTATCGGCCTGAAAGGCGAAACCCAGATCAACGATCAGCTGACCGGCTACGGTCAGTGGGAATACAACATGGACGCCTCCAACGTTGAAGGTTCCCAGCCGACCAAAACCCGTCTGGCGTTCGCAGGTCTGAAAGCGGGCGAGTATGGTTCATTCGACTACGGCCGTAACTACGGCGCAATCTACGACGTCGAAGCAGCAACCGATATGCTGGTTGAATGGGGCGGCGACGGCTGGAACTACACCGACAACTACATGACCGGCCGTACCAACGGCGTGGCAACCTACCGTAACTCTGACTTCTTCGGTCTGGTTGACGGCCTGAGCTTCGCGCTGCAGTACCAGGGTAAAAACGACCACGACCGTTCGATTCACAAGCAGAATGGCGACGGCTTCAGCACCGCGGCGACCTACGCGTTCGACAACGGTATTGCGCTGTCTGCTGGCTACTCCGGTTCCAACCGTAGCGTAGATCAGAAAGCTGACGGCAATGGCGACAAAGCCGAAGCCTGGGCAACCTCTGCAAAATATGACGCCAACAACGTTTACGCGGCCGTCATGTACTCCCAGACTTACAACATGACCCCGGAAAACCAGGGTAACTACTTCGCTGGCAAAACCCAGAACTTCGAAGCCGTTGTACAGTATCAGTTCGACTTCGGCCTGCGTCCGTCCATCGGCTACGTACAGACCAAAGGCAAAGACCTGCAGGCGCGCGGCGGCTTCTCCGGCGGCGATGCGGATCTGGTTAAATACGTCGAAGTGGGTACCTGGTACTACTTCAACAAGAACATGAACGTCTATGCGGCGTACAAGTTCAACCAACTGGACGACAACGCTTATACGCGTGAAGCTGGCGTAGCGACCGACGACCAGGCGGCCGTGGGTATCGTTTACCAGTTCTAATTTGCAGTACACCCCTTCGTGATATGCCTTCAGAGCAGGACTTCGGTCCTGCTTTTCTCTATTCGTGAGGCAAAGATCGTATCTTTCGAAAACCTTCGCGCTTTTTGTCGCAAACGGTTGGCAATTCGTTGTTCTCCCGTTAACCTGATAGCGGATTTCCCTTCAGTAATCACAATGGAACCTCGTCATGTTTGAGAACATTACCGCCGCCCCAGCCGACCCGATTTTAGGTCTGGCCGATCTGTTTCGTGCCGATGACCGCCCTGAAAAGATTAACCTCGGAATTGGTGTTTACAAGGATGAAACTGGTAAAACCCCCGTTCTGACCAGCGTCAAAAAAGCAGAGCAGTACCTGCTGGAAAATGAAACGACTAAAAACTATCTGGGCATCGATGGTATTCCTGAATTTGGTCGCTGCACCCAGGAGCTGCTGTTCGGTAAAGGCAATGCGATTATCGCCGATAAACGCGCCCGCACCGCGCAGACCCCGGGCGGTACCGGTGCACTGCGCGTCGCCGCAGACTTCCTCGCCAAAAACACCGACGTGAAACGCGTGTGGGTAAGCAACCCGAGCTGGCCAAACCATAAGAGTGTGTTTACCTCCGCCGGGCTGGAAGTGCGTGAATATGCCTACTACGACGCGGCTAACCACGCGCTGGACTTTGATGGTCTGCTTGCCAGCCTGAACGAAGCCCAGGCGGGCGACGTGGTACTGTTCCACGGCTGCTGCCACAACCCGACCGGTATCGATCCCACGCTCGATCAGTGGCAGACGCTGGCGCAGCTGTCGGTCGAGAAAGGCTGGCTGCCGCTGTTCGATTTCGCCTATCAGGGCTTCGCCCGCGGCCTGGAAGAAGATGCTGAAGGGTTGCGCGCCTTTGCTGCTCTGCATAAAGAGCTGCTGGTCGCCAGCTCCTACTCGAAAAACTTTGGCCTGTACAACGAGCGCGTCGGCGCCTGCACTCTGGTCGCCGCCGATCAGGAGACTGTAGACCGCGCATTCAGCCAGATGAAGTCGGTGATCCGCGCTAACTACTCCAACCCGCCTGCGCACGGCGCGTCCGTGGTGGCGACCATTCTGAGCAACGATGCGCTGAGGGCGATCTGGGAGCAGGAGCTGACCGATATGCGCCAGCGCATTCAGCGCATGCGACTGCTGTTCGTCAACACCCTGCAGGAGAAAGGCGCGAGCCGCGACTTCAGCTTTATCAGCAAACAGAACGGTATGTTCTCGTTCAGCGGCCTGACGAAAGAGCAGGTGCTGCGTCTGCGTGAAGAGTTCGCCATCTATGCGGTCGCGTCCGGCCGTATCAACGTGGCCGGCATGACGCCTGACAACATGGCGCCGCTGTGCGAAGCCATCGTCGCCGTGCTGTAAGCAATATTATTCGATATCAAGAAAAAGGCCGCGAATGCGGCCTTTTTTATGTTCGCGTCAGGTGGGTTACCAGACCGGCATCTCATCCTGCAGGAACGGGTTGTTGCGGCGTTCCTCACCCAGCGTCGACAGCGGACCATGGCCGGGAATAAAGGTCACGTCATCGCCCAACGGCAACAGCTTATCCTTAATGGCAGCGATCAGCTGCCCATGGTCGCCGCGTGGAAAATCACTGCGCCCCACTCCGCCTTTGAAAATCACATCCCCGGAAATAAGCAGTCGGGAAGCGTCATCAAAGAAGACCACATGACCCGGCGTATGACCTGGGCAGTGCAGCACCCGCAGCGCCACATTCCCTACATTAACCACATCGCCTTCATTGAGCCAGCGATCCGGACGCAGCGGCTGGCAATCCTCCAGGCCGAACATCCGGCTTTGCGCCGGTAAGCCTTCCAGCCAGAACTCATCTTCTTTTTCCGGACCAATAACCGGCACGCCATAATGCTCCGCCAGTTCCGCAGCGGCGCCGACGTGATCGAGGTGGCCATGCGTCAGCAGAATCTGCATCAGCGTGACGCCAGCCTCCGTCACCACCGCTTTGATACGTTCAGCATCGCCGCCAGGATCGACCAGCGCCGCCAGCCGGGTTTGTTCGCACCAGATAAGAGAACAGTTCTGCGCGAACGCGGTAACCGGAATAATACGATAGTTCATGACGCTCCTTTCGTTACCAGTGCCTTACGGGACCGGTATCAATATGCACAAAGTTACTACGTGGGTAATATCCTACACCACCTGCGCGCATAGATAACGCCGCTTTGCGAATATTGCTTAACGAAATACCTTCAATATGGAAATCCATTGCCTGCCCCTTGGTGTGATAGCTGTGTTTTGCTACACCACGGCTTCGTGCGCGAAGCTCATCATTGGTATCGAGGGAACGATAGCCAGAGATAAGCTGGACAGGTTTGTTGGTGCCAAGTAGTCCCTGCAACCGATAAAGATGATCGAACAGATTTGGATCGATGGACTTAATTTTATTCGCGCGGTAATCACGGAAAAAATGGTTAAGTCTTGCTAATTCATCCTGAATATAGCCTCTGCCATCGAAAAACTCCGCCTTGAGTGATTCACCAGTATGCAGGTTATTCAGCGTCAAAATACGCGGACGGGGGGTCGAGAGGGTGGCAAATGCCGGCGCAGGGAGAATGGCGGCAGCACCCAGCGCAGCACCACCCAACGCCAGCAATCTGCGGCGATTAGCGTCAAATTTGTCCATGATAATCAGGTCTACAGTCAATGAATCGTTATATACTTTTTCCGCCTTGCGCGATGCTGAACCTCAGCACGCCATCGCTCGCCACAGCCGTGATGCAGCCCGGCAAAAGAGAGCGTTCGCGCTGACCGCGCCACGCATTGAGCGGAATGATATGTATATGCACTTCTGGCGCACGAAAGGCACCTTACCGGGCATTATTGCCAACGTCAAGGCAGCCTCACCCCAGGAAAATCGGGCGCTGCAGAGGAGCAGCGCCCTTTTTTACCCAGTGCTAGGACAACAAAATCCATTGAACTACTTCATTTACCTGATTAATTGTTCAGCTTTCGTCAGAATTTGTGCGCTGGATCGCGCGGTGATATCGTAATTGTAAATATCTGTTCGATATTGTGTACGTCCATCAGCGTCCACAAACGCCGTTAAGTAATATAAATTCACCGGTATATTTTGCCGAATATTGACATAGCGCGTGTCCCCTTGCTTCAGGGCATCAGAAATACGCGAGTCATTCCAGCCCGCATCCTGCAGCAGCATATTGGCCAGCTCCGAAGCCTTATTCACCCTCACACAGCCGGAACTGAGCGCACGAACATCCTTCTGGAACAGATTATGGTTCGGCGTATCGTGCAGGTAGATAGCATCGGAGCTCGGCATATTGAACTTGTAGCGTCCGAGCGAGTTACGCGCCCCGGGCGCCTGCTGGAAGCGGAACGGTAAGTTGTTCTCGGTGATGGTCGACCAGTCAACCCGATAAGGATCGATGGTCTCTTTACTGTTCCAGCCGCGCATCACGGTGTAGCCATGCTGCTCCAGATAGCCTGGATTGTTACGCACCTTCGGCAGGATATCTTTGCGCGCCAGGGTTGGCGGCACGTTCCACGGAGGATTGACCACCACGTTATTCAGCGCGCTGCTCATCATTGGCGTTTTGCGGTCCGGACGCCCCACAATCACCCGCGAGGCCAGCACCTGGCTGCCGTCCTGGTAATAGACCAGCGAGAACGCCGGAATATTGACCATAATGCCGGTGGATAGTTTGCCCGGCAGTAAGCGTAAACGCTGAATGTTCAGGGCCAGCACCCCTGCGCGCTGCGCGGAAGAGACGTTGAGCCAGTCGCGAGTCGACTGGCCGATGACGCCATCCGCCCCCAGCCCCTGCATCGCCTGGAAGCGCTTAACCCCCTCCACCAGCTGGCGATCGTACACGCCGCGCGCCGCGGGTTTGCTCTTTTTCTTCGCCGACGGGCTCACCACATCGCCAGGCAGAACGATATTGGCGGTATTGTCCAGCATCCCGGTACGCTGGAGGATCTCGCGCAGGGCACCGATATCATTGCTCCATTCGCCGGGGCGCAGCGAGCCGCTGCCGGTCATCTGCGGCCACGGGCGAGAATCAGCCACCAGCGCAAGCAGCGACTGATGCATGGCTTCATACTGCGGATGATGCGGCGCCAGGCCGGCGATAAACGCCGGCAGGGAGCCATTGTCCAGCGCCAGCTGCCACTGGTTAATCACCGACAGCGGCGGGGTCGCCATCTTGTACGGCGTTGAACTGTACAACCAGCGGGTCCCCTGGGTGGGGATGCCGCTGATAAAGTGCAGATAGCCCATCATGGCGTCCGACAGCACCACATCGCGCGCCATGCCGCTGACGGCGGGATCGGTCAGCAGACTGACCCAGGTGGTAAATTGCGGCTGAAAACCGGCGATGGCGATCTCCGCCAGCTGCTGCTGGAACGCCTGCACCGCCTCGCGGTTTTCCCACATCGGTTTCATATCCCTGGCGGCGTACAGCGACACCAGCGGATTCATAAAGACGGGTTTATACCCTGCCGGCAACAGCGCCTCGATCTGGGCGCGACTGTTTGCCGCCGTCGCCATCGACAGCGGCTGCTCACCGGCCAGCTTCGCGACCGCCGGCGATTGCCCATCGCTTTGCGCCAGCGCGACAGAGACCTCAGCGGGCGTCGCGGAACTGTCGCCGGGTACGACTTCAGGCTCTTCGGCCTGGACATTGAACAGCGGAGCAAATGCCAGTGCCAGGCTCAGGCTGAGCGCTGACAATGGACGACCATACCGTTTCTTTAGCAACATCCCTTGCCCCCTGTTGTCACACATTGCAGCCCACAAAATTGGGGCTCTTTTTCAGTATATAAAGACGAAAAGGCTTTTGCCTTACCTAATGTAAAGAAGTTTAAAGATTATACCACCCTGGCATACCGGGCTGGATAGAAAAAAAGGGCAACTTAACGTTGCCCTCTTCACCGCTTAGCCGCCAGAATGTTGCCGCAGCCTCAGGAGGCGTCGGCCGTTCCCGGCAGCGCTTCCGGCAGCGGCGCGGCAAACCCGCGCAGCCCCACCACGTGGACGTGTTCGTGATTATTGAACACTTTACGCACCAGTTTATAGGTGGTGCCTTTCTCCGGACTGATGTTCTCCGGCGCCGCGATAATCAGCTGCATCTCCAGACGTTCGCACAGCTCGAACAGCGTGGCGATGGAGCGGGCATCGAGACGCGCCGCTTCATCGAGGAACAGCAGACGGCAAGGCGAGATATCCTTGCCGCGCAGCCGGCGGGATTCATCTTCCCAGCTCTGGACGACCATCACCAGAATCGACATCCCGGTACCGATCGCTTCCCCGGTGGACAGCGCGCCGGACTCCGCGCGTAGCCAGCCGTCGGAGCCGCGGTTAACTTCCACTTCCATCTCCAGATAGTTGCGGTAGTCGAGCAGCTCTTCACCGATAGTTTGCGGCGTGCGCTGCCCCATGTCGATCTGCGGATTCAGGCGCTGATAGAGCTTAGCCAGCGCTTCCGAGAAGGTCAGGCGGTTGCTGTTGAAGAGATCCTGATGCTGTTCATGCTGCTCGGAGAGCACATCGAGCAGCATCGAATGGGTCTCACGCACATTGACGTTCAGACGCACGCTGTTGACCTGGCCGAAGGAGACGCTCTGCAATCCCTGATTGAGCATCCGGATACGATTCTGCTCGCGCTGAATGGTTTTGCGAATAATGTTGGCCACGCTGCGGGAGCTGATGGCCAGCTTCTGTTCGCGGTTTGTTAGCTCTTCGGTCAGGCGGCTGAGCTCAATCTCCATCTGCTCGATCGCTTCCACCGGATCATCGGTGCGGATAATATCCTGGCGGATACGCTCGCGCAGATGCTGGTAGACGGCAACGAAGAACTGAATTTTGCGCTCCGGACGCTTCGGATCTTCCGAGATACGCAGCACGTCGCGCAGATGTTCGTTATCAGCGACCGCCAGACGCAGCGCACCGAGCGCCTTATCCGACATGGAGCGCAGCTCGTCGGCGGAAAGATAGGCCAGCTCGCGGCGGTGCAGACGACGCTCGACGCCGTTGTCTTTCACCAGGCGCATCACCGCGCACCAGCCCGCCTTGGCGGTCACCACCTGCTCGCGCATTTCGCAATAATCGCGCTCTAACTTGCGCAGTTTGCGGGTCAGGTTGTCCATTTCCGCTTCGCAGAAGGTCAATGCTTTCTCCAGCTGATTGCGACGGGAGCGGTTATTGCTCAGCTGCATGTGCAGCTCATCGCGACGCGCACGGGCCCGCTCTTCCGCGCCGGCATCGGCGCGCACGCCAATGTCCTGCAGCTCTTTATACAGATCGTTAAGCAGCTCTTTCTTGGTGTCATACGAGCTCTTCAGCGAGGCCAGCACCTGATTGTACTGGCTAAGCTGCGCCGCATGGGCACGCATCGCGTCGCGCGCGCGGCTGCGTTCGGTTTCCGCCTGCTCCAGGCGCTGGCGCAGCTTCTCGTTGAGATCGCTGTTGCCGCTGAGCATTTCCGCCGAATCGGAGTAGCTGAAGTGGGCCCGGCGCTGGACGACTTCCGCCAGGGCAAAAGCCTGCTGGCGCGCATCGCGCTGGGTCTGCTGCGCATAGGCGTAATCTTCTTTCAGCTGCTCAAACTGCTCCGGATCGCTCTGCAGCACCGAAACAATAGGCTCCAGCTTCGCCAACTGATTGCCGTGCTGCTGAATAAAGCGCGCGGCCTCCTGCGCTTCATCCAGACGTTCCTGGATCTCGTCCACGCGGTCGGCCAGCGTATCATCCGCCAGCAGATTCAGGCGCGGCAGCAGGCGGTTAAGCGCCGACACGCCCTCTTTCGCCTGCTCATACTGCACGCGGTTCTGTTGGTTATCGCTTTCATGGGCGCTCAGCGCGCGCTCCAGCTCGCCGCGGCGGCTGTTGAGTTTGCGGATCTCTTCTTCCGGATCGTCCTCGAAGGCCACCGCCAGATGGCTGCCGATGAAGCGGCTAAAGGCCTGATGCAAACGCTGTGTTTTCTGCACGTCAAACGACAGGGTCGCAAAACGCTCGGACAGCGATTCACGCTCGGCATGCAGGGTTTCAATGCGGTTTTCACGCGCGGCGCGGCCAAACAGCGGCAGCGACGGGAAGCGCGAATAACGCCACTGGCGGTCGGCAATCTTCACCACCACCGCTTTTTCCAGCTCGTCCACGCTGAATACGCTATCGTCAAAGGACTGCGGATCGCCTTCGATCAGATAGAGATCTTCGGGACAATCTTCCAGCCCTTCAAGCTGCTCGGCTACCTGCGACAGATCCGGCACCACGATGGCATGGCGCGACGGACCGTACAGCGCGGAGAAGTACGGCGCATCGTCAAGGCTAACATCATCGTAGATCTCGGACAGCAGAACGCCGCCGAACCGTTCCGCCAGCGCGTTGAGGCGCGGATCTTCCGAACCGCCCGGCTGGCTGAGACGCTCGATTTCTTCGTCGATGGCGCGCTTGCGGGCGCCGACCTCGTCACGTTCAACGATAGCTTCGCGCTCGCGCTCCAGCAGCTGCTGCAGGTATTCGGTAACCTCCTGGCCGGATTCAAACTGCTCGCCGCTCTGCTCGCACAGCTGGTTAAGGCTATTCTGCGCCGCCAGCCAGACCGGCGCCCGGCGCATCAGCGTCTGAGTGCGCGACTGCAGCTGCTCCAGCTCCTGGCGCAGGGTCATGCGCTGTTCCTGAGCGTTAGAAACGCTGTCGGCCAGCGAAGCGATGCGCGCTTCCAGCTCCTGATGCAGCGTTTCCAGATCGTCGATATCGTAGCGTTTGCCCTGGCGTTTGCAGAACTCAGCCAGCTGGCGCTCGGCGTCCTGCTGCTCGCGCAGGCGCTGCTCCAGCTCGTTGAGGCGGCTGCGCAGCCCCTGCGCCTGCTCGGCCTGGTGGCGCTGGTTCACGCCGTCGCGCAGCAATTCGCGCGCCACGTCCCAGGCTTCATTGCGCGCCAGCGGGCCGTTAATCGCCGCCACCAGCTGGTAGGCCTGTTCAAACTGGCTGTGCGCGGTTTGCGCCACGCTCATTTTCTGTTCCAGCGACAGCATTTTCTCCGTCGCTTCCTGCTCTTTCGCCTGGAAGGTTTCCAGCCACTCGTCGGCGCTCTCCGGCGTCAGGTCCGGCAGATGGCACAGCGCCTTCGCGCGCTCCAGCGCCTGCAGCGCCTGGTGATACTGAATGGCTCGGGTCTGCTGCACGTCAAGCGCCTGCTGATAGTCGGCGAGCTGGTTTTTCAGCTCATCCACTTCCAGCTCGGCGGCCTCGGCGCGGGCTTCGTTCTCTTCCTGGCGATCGATGGCTTCCGCCACCACTTCGTTCTGCTCTTCCAGACGGATCTGCAGCTCGTCGAGATCCGCTTCGTAGCGCTCGATTTTTTCCTGCTGACGCAGCGCGGTCTGCACCAGGTTCAGGTGATCGCTGGCGGCCTGGTAATCCGCTTCCAGATCGCCTTCTGCGCCGTTATGCTCCTGCAGCTCGCGCGCCATGTCGACGTGCTTATACTGCTCCGCCGCCAGTTGCGAACGCGAGGTAAAGAGATCGCGACGATACTCCAGCGCCTTATCAAGATGAATACGCCGCTCGTTGGCGTGACGCATATAGTCCGCCGCCACGTAGTTGGTGGCTTCGCTAATCAGATGTTTGAACAGATCGCGATCGGACTGGGTGACGCGGATCGCCTCGAGAGTCATGCGGTTTTCCCGCAGCGCCGCTTCCATATCCTGGAATGCCTTACGCACGCCGCTGTTTTCCGGCAACAGGTAGTCGCGCAGCGAGCGGGTAATGGTGCTGGAGATCCCGCCGTATAGCGAGGCCTCGATCAGGCGATAATATTTACTTCGGTCGGAGGCGGAACGCAGACGGCGCGCCACCACGCCCAGATCGAACATCAGCGAATGATACTCGGTGATCGAGTTGAACTGCTTAAACTGGACCCCTTCCATCGCCTCGAGCTTGTCTTTCAGCTCATTGAGACTGACTACGCGCGCCTGGCGATCGTTCAGCGTTTCGGTTAACAGCTGGGTCGGCAGGATAGAGGTGGGCAGCCCCTGAATGGCGAAAGGCTTGATATCGACTTTGCGATCGCGCCCGGCAACCTGCTGCAGGCGCACGCCGACCACCACGCGCTGATGGCGGGAGTTGATAACGTCGAGCACTGAGTAACAGACGCCGGCGCGCAGCTTACCGTGCAGGCCTTTATCGCGTGAGCCGCTGGTGGCCCCCGCTTCGGTGGTGTTACGGAAGTGCAGCAGGGTTAAATCGGGGATCAGCGCCGTGACGAAGGCCGCCATGGTCGTCGACTTACCGGCGCCGTTCCCCCCGGAGAGGGTGGTGACCAGTTCATCAAGATCAAAGGTCCGGGCAAAGAAGCCGTTCCAGTTAACCAGCGTCAGCGAGCGAAACTTACCGCGTTCAATCATTACTCTTCCTCCCCGCTATCCGGCTGGTTCTCTTCATTCTCATCATTGAGCTGCAGGTGATTTTCCAGGGCCATCGCTTCCCCGTCGCGGATCAGGCGGCGCTGCGCCTCGCGCGGGTCGTCGCCGGCGCGTACATCGGCGCCAAAGCGGAATACCGATTCGGTAATGCGGAACTTACTGCTGTCGTGGCCCATAAACCACACCATCCCCAGACGGCGCAGGCGGTTTAGCGACGCGCGCATTTTTTCCTGCAGCTTCTGACGGTCCAGATCCGAACCGGTGGAACGGTTGTTGACCAGCTTCAGCAGCCTGGATTCATCCGCCAGGGTCAGCAGCTCGTCATACAGCTCCTGCTGGGTGAAAATTCCTTCGTTTGCCAGGCGCTCCGGGCTGAGATAGAGATAGCAAAGAATTTTGCCCACCATCATATCCAGTTCGGACAGCACCGAGCGTGAAATCAGGGTTGTGGAACGCGGGCGCAGGTAGAAAAACCCCTCCGGCGCGCGGATCAGCTCGACGTTATAGCGAGCGTAAAACTCTTCCAGATAATCCTGGAAGTCCATCAAAAATGCGTGATTATCCAGCTCGTCGAGGCCGATATGTCGGCCCGCGCGCAAGGCGCTGTCCAGCGCCGGAAATAACGGATTGGCTAACGCCTGCGCCAACTTAACCGGCATCACTTGTTCAATATTTGTCAATGACATGCGCCTGTACCTTGGCTCCGTAATCATTAATCGGCTGCCATTTGGCTGGCAGTCCGGTGAAATCTGCTTGGGCGACGCCCAGCTGTACCGCCTGATCCACGACGATCCGCGCCACGTCGAAGTGACGCCCGCGCGGATACTGCGCCAGGAACTCCCGCGCCACCAGGCCGAGATCCAGCGGTATTCCTTTCTCTTTATAGACCGCCAGCTGCGCTTCGATCAGCGCCGCCAGCTGCTCGCGAATTTCGTTAAACTCTTCAAATTCGAGGTCCGCCGGCAGCTCGCCGGTGACCTCTTCATCGCGCAGGGCCATCTCCTCGTCGCGCATATCCAGCAGACGGTCGGCGTTGGCGTAAGTCAGCGCCCACGGCTCATCAAAATAGGTCTGTACCGACTGGCGCAGACGCTGGGCGAAGACGCGGTTCTTATCCATATCGATAGCGGTACGGATAAACTTGTGCACGTGGCGGTCATAGCCGATCCACAGGTCAATCGCCTGTTGGCCCCAGCTGACGATGCGGTCGAGCTTGCTTTGCAGGTCGAACACCAGCCGGTCGACAAAATGGAGATCGTCGCGCGCCATGGTCGAATCCTGAATGCGCAGCAGATTCGCCTGCAGCTTATCCCCCGCCGCATCCAGCGTATCCTGCAGTTCACGCAGGGTGCCAGAGGTTTCCGACAGCAACAGTTCACAGCTGGAAATCGCCGCGCGCCAGTCTTTGTTCAACAGCTGCGCGATATCGTCTTTCACCAGCTGCTGCTGCTCATCCATGATGCGCTGCGTCAGGTCGATGCTGTCGAAAATTTCCGCTACCGAATACTTCAGCGGGGCAAAAACGTTGCGATGCCAGTGAAACTCATCGCCGCCCTCTTCCGCAGCATCCGCCGCGCGCTTCAGCTCGCCGGCGACGATCGACAACTGCATCGAGAGACGCAGCGTCGAAAATTCGCGCTGCCGGATATAATAATCGGTGATCCCGATCCCCAACGGCGTCAGACGATAGATTGCATTGCCTTCGGTAATTTCGCTGGTAAAGCGGTTCAGCAGACGCTGGCGCACCAAATCGTTGATGGCGTTATTGGCGCGCTGGCTGATGGTTTCGCTGGTCTGCTCAAACGCATCACTCACGTGGCGGAACGCATCCACCAGTTCTCCCTCGCTCATTTCCCCTTCCAGCCGTTCGCCATTCAGGGTGGCGATCGCCAGCAGGAAAGAGAGTCTGTCGACCGGCAGCGAGATAGAAAAATCATTTTTCCTGGCCCAGGCAACCAGTTCGGGGACTGTCTGGGAAAATTCACTCATACTTTATCCTTGCATCTGCGGCTATGAGCCTGGCTCTTAAGCGCGGTGACATGAATATAACGGCCCAGGCTGAGGTACGGCTCCTGACGACAGTAGCGCGTCTCCAGCTCCAGCAGCGCCGCATAGCTGTCATGCTGTTGGCGTTTTTCACGCAGATAATCATGAAACACCCGCACGCCGGTTTTGCTGACAATCTGCCAGCCAATCTCTTCCAGCCAGTGATAAACCTGCTGCGGCTCACGCGGATAGTCCGGCGACAGCGTGCGTTTTTTCTTTTTTGGCATGCCCAGTTGTACGTAATCGAAATTACCGGCAACCATATTGTGCATCAGCAGGCCGTTAGCATTGTAGAACATCAACGACAAGCCGCCGCCAGGACGCAGCGTCGACCACAGGGTACGCAGCACCGCCTGGGGCTCCGCCACCCACTCCAGCACCGCATGAAACAGTACCAGATCGACCGGGCTTTCCAAGTGCTGCGCAATATCCTGAGCCGCGCATTGTACAAAATGCATGTTGTCGATCACACCTTTATCGACAGCAGCCTGGCGGGCGCGGGCCACCATTTCAGCGGAGAGATCGCACAGCGTCACGTGATGGCCCAGTTGCGCCACTTTAATGGCCGTTTGCCCTTCGCCGCCGCCGGCATCCAGTACCCTCAGCGGCCCCGGCCCCAGCTGCGCCAGCAGCGGCTCCAGATCCTGCCAGAGGATCGCCTGGCGCAGCTGGCCTTTTGTGGTGCCGTAAATATTGCGCGAAAACTTTTCAGCAATGTCATCGAAATTGCGATCCTGCACGGGCGACTCCACAAGCCAACACAAAACCGCTATTTTGTCATACCCACGCCGAGAATGAAGCGATCTGTTATAAGATCCGAACATAACTTTGGTTATATGGTTAAAAAAGGAACCATCTGGCATGCTTTTCACGCTAAAAAAGATCGTCGGCGGTCTGCTGCTACCGCTTCCTGCCCTGCTGTTGCTGATCGGTATCGGGATCGCCCTGTTATGGTTCAGCCGCTTTCAACGTACCGGGAAGTTTTGCGTGAGCCTCGGCTGGCTGCTGCTGACGCTGCTGAGCCTGCAGCCCGTGGCAGACAGCCTGCTTAAACCGATAGAAGATCGCTATCCCACCTGGCGCGGCGAGCAGCCGGTGAGCTACGTGGTGGTGCTGGGCGGCGGCTATACCTGGAACCCGGAGTGGGCGCCTAGCTCTAACCTTATCAGCAACAGCCTGCCGCGCCTGACGGAGGGCATTCGCCTGTGGCAGGAGAATCCGGGATCGAAAATGATCTTTACCGGCGCGGCGGCAAAAACCAACCCCGTCAGCACGGCGGAGGCCGGGGCGAGAGTGGCGGAGAGCCTCGGCGTACCGCGCAGCGATATCATCGTGCTCGATAAGCCGAAAGATACGGAAGAGGAAGCGCTGGCGGTGAAGGGCGCCATCGGCGACGCCCCCTTCCTGCTGGTCACCTCGGCGTCGCATCTTCCGCGGGCGATGATCTTCTTTCGCCATGCCGGTCTGGATCCGCTGCCCGCGCCGGCTAATCAGATGGCGGTCACATCACCGCTCAATCCGTGGGAGCGGGTCATTCCTTCACCGGTGTGGCTGATGCACAGCGACCGGGTCGGCTATGAAACGCTTGGTCGCGTCTGGCAATGGCTGAAAGGCAGCTCAGGCGAGCCAGGGCAGGAGTGATTTTGCGGCGAGGTCGAAACGGGCGCGGTCAAAGCGCCCGGTATTGACCAGGCTATCCACCTCATCCCACAGCAGATAAAGCCAGCGCCGCCAGACAAAGGCCTCGGAGACCGGCGCCTGCTGCAGATAACGCCATAGCAGCTGCTCGGCCTGGCCCCCCTCCGCGAGACGGAACAGTTCGTACTCCCGCGGCGCCCACAGCATCATCCCCGGACCAACCATCGCCAGCAGCTGATCGCTGCGCGGATCTTTCAGCATGCTGCGCAGGGTGAAATTGCCGTGCACCAGTACGGCATTATCATTGAAATCGCGGAACAGCTCCGGCAGACACTCGCGGGAGCGGAACAAAACCCGCTTATCCTGCATGGTCAGACCGGTGTCCTGATACAGGTTCAGGGTGCTCCACAACATCGCCACCCGCTGCCGGTACCAGTTCGGCCACAGATTGTCCTGGGTATTATCGACCATCCCCACGCAGCCGCCGCTGTCCTGACGATGCCAGGCCAGCAGCGCCTCGACGATCTGCTCCTGCAGCTGCTCCCAGCGCGCCGGGGTGCGGGTGGGCGCCTCCACCGGGACGCCGCGCAGACGCTCAAGCAGCAGCACGTCCGGCCCGGGATGCTCTTCATGCGTCATCACGCCATAGACCACCGGCATGCGCACCGTACCGCTGCGCGCCAGAGTGGAGATCTTCCAGGCCAGCTGCCGCGCCACGCCGGGGGTGGTGAAACTTCGCGCCAGCAGCGGCATCGGATTTCCCTGCGCGTCATACAGGGACCACAGCGCCGTAGCGGCTTTTTCACTGACACACTCCACCCGGCTCAGCTTTTCGCCAAGCAGGTGACTCAGTTCGGTTCGCAACTGTTCCATTGTCGATTACCCCTATGAACACTACTGATTTCATAATGAGCGCCCGCACCTGGGTTGTCATCGGATAAGATCAAAAATGGGCAAAAAAAGCATAAAACCGGTGGGGATATCCCCTCCTGCAAGGAGGGGACAGAGGACTAACGCAGTTCAGCGCGGACGCGCGCCAGATCTTCAGGGGTATCGACGCCGGTGCCGGGCACTTCGGCCGCCACGGCGACATGGATCTTCTCGCCATACCACAGCACCCGCAGCTGCTCGAGCATTTCTATCTGCTCCAGCGGGCTTGGCGCCCAGCTGACATAGCGGCGAATAAAGCCGGCGCGATAGCCATAGATGCCGATGTGGCGCAGCAGAGAATCACCAATGGCGTCGCGGGAGTGGGCAAAGCGATCGCGATCCCAGGGAATGGTGGCGCGGGAGAAATAGAGCGCATAGCCCTGCGCATCCATCACCACTTTGACCGCATTTGGATTAAACGCCTCTTCCGCATCGTGGATCGGTACCGCCAGCGTCGCCATTCCGCTGGTGCTGGCAGCCAGATTCTCCGCCACCTGGCGGACGATAGCCGGGGGGATCATCGGCTCATCGCCCTGGATATTGACGATGATGGTGTCATCGCTGAACGCGCACTTCTCCACCACCTCCGCCAGCCGTTCGGTGCCGGATTGATGGTCGGCGCGGGTCATGCAGACCTCGCCGCCGGCGGCTTCAACCGCCCGGGCGACCTCTTCGTGATCGGTGGCGACAATAATGCGATCCGCGCCGGATTCGCGGGCGCGCTCCAGCACATGGACAATCATCGGCTTGCCGTTAATGTCCTGCAGTGGTTTTCCCGGCAGGCGCGTGGAGGCGAAACGCGCAGGAATAATGACCACGAAACTCATGAGTGACTCTCTTCTACCGCCAGCGGACGCGCTTCTGTCTCCAGCAGCACAGGGATACCGTCGCGCAGTGGAAACGCCAGACTATCAATTTTGCAAATAAGTTCTTGCTTATCCTGACTGTAATACAGCTTACCGTTACAGACCGGGCAGGCGATGATTTCAAGTAAACGGTGATCCATGTTTCCTCCTGATGGACCGGATAGATTTCTCAGCAGCATAACACAGGAAGGTCGGCGCCGGGATCAATCGGCATCGATTTCCCATCCTCGCTCCTGGCCGACAAACAGCCCTTCCGGCAGGCGTCGACACAGGATCCGGTCTGCCGATTGCCAGCGTGCGAAGTCGTTGATCGCCCGGCGCAGCCCCTGCTCCAGACCACGGGTGATCTTCACCTCATCCTCCAGCCACAGGGCGAAGATCTCCAGCTCCCGGCTTTTGCGATGCATTTTACTGTCCATCCGCCCGACCAGTTTCCCCTGGTGCAGCAGAGGCAGTACGAAGTAGCCATACTGACGCTTCGGCGCCGGGGTATAGCACTCCAGGCGATAGCTGAAGTTGAACAGTTGCTCAGCGCGCTTCCGATCCCAGACCACCGGGTCGAAGGGCGAGAGCACGGCGCTATGGCTGGCGGTAAGTTTACCGCCGGGCGCGGACTCCAGCTGCGCCAGCGCGTCGCGATGCAGCCACATCTCGCCAAGCGCTTCCACGTCGACTGGCACAACCAGGCCCTCTTCCTGCCAGGCCGCCAGCAAACCCGGTAGCGCCGGCTGACGTAAACGATAGTAATCCGCCAGCCACTGGGGGCGAAAGATGCCGAGGCTGCGGGCGCTGTTGCGCAGCATGATGGCCTCTGCAGCGTCGCGGGACAGCGCATCGCGCTCGTCGTCCCAGTGCGGCATCACCCGCCGGGTTAAATCATACACGCGGTGAAAGTTGCGCCGCTCCACCACCATCACTTCACCGGCGGTAAACAGCCCTTCCAGGTGGCGCTTATGCGGTTTCCACTCCCACCAGCCGCTGGCGCCTTTGCGTGGGTGGGCAAAATCCGCCGAGCGAACCGGTCCGTTTTGTCCGATATGCGCCACCAGCTCTGCAATACTTCCGGCATGCTCCTCCATCCACGCGCGATGATATTTCCAGCCCATCTTGTCGGGGTTCAACATCCGGTGGCGCACAAGGGCGAAATCGCTGCGCGGCAGAAAACAGGCTTCATGCGCCCAGTATTCCATCAGCTCGCCGCTGCGCAATGACTCATCCAGCCAGTGCTGCGGATAGCTGCCGAGGCGGCTGAACAACACCAGGTAGGGGCTGCGGGCCACCACGTTGATGGTATCGATTTGCAGCAGCGACATCTGCTGGATGG
This sequence comes from Klebsiella sp. PCX, assembly GCF_021869705.1. Lineage (NCBI taxonomy): Bacteria > Pseudomonadati > Pseudomonadota > Gammaproteobacteria > Enterobacterales > Enterobacteriaceae > Klebsiella > Klebsiella sp. PCX. Next base: position 1,806,765 of record NZ_CP091527.1, on the reverse strand, counting down.
TGGAAAGGATGTCATTCGGGCGAGCGCGACGCCGGGGCTTTTTTAATAACCCCTGCGCCGCGAGATGGAGATGGCGCGCCTCATTAAGCGATAGTTGCAATACCGGCATGCAGGTTCTCCGTCAGGAATTCCAGCACAGCGGCGAGCAAAGCCGGCGCGTCGGTTAACGTTGCGCCAACGTCGCTAAGTCCGCAAGCAACCGCTGTGCGCGTTCATCGGCCATTATGGCGTCGACCGGTAAATACCACCAGTTCGCAGCGGCGAAATCGCGACATTTCACGGCGTCTTTCTCGGTCATCAGCAGCGTCTGCCCGGCGGTTACCAGAGCGGCGACATCGGCCTGGCTCAGCGCCTGATGGTCCGCCAGCGCCACGGTTTTGACCGGCTGGACGCCACAGCTTTCGAGGGTGGCGAAAAAGCGCGGCGGATGGCCGATGCCGGCCATTGCCACTACGTTAGTGAAGGTAGAGACATCGCGACGTTCGCCGGTGAGCAGGTTGACTGCCATCCCGGGACGCAGCTGCATCGGGATCTCTCCCGGACGCGCCACGCCGCCGTTGACGATAATCGCATCAACGCTTTGCAAGCGCGATGCCCGCTCACGCATCGGCCCGGCAGGCAGCCACCAGCCGTTGCCAAAGCGGCGCACGCCGTCGATGACGACAATTTCCCGGTCCCGCGCCAGCTTATAGTGCTGCAACCCATCGTCGGTCACGATAATCTGCAGCTCGTGCGCGCTGAGCAGCGCTTTCACCGCGTCGCTGCGCAGCGGAGAGACCGCCACCGGCGCGCCGGTGCGCTGATGGATGAGCACCGGTTCATCGCCTGCCTGCGCCGTACTGGTCCGGTCAGTTAATACCAGCGGGTAGCGTTCGGCTTTACCGCCGTAGCCGCGAGAGACCACCCCAACGCGAATGCCGCGCTGCTGCAGTTGCTCCACCAGCCAGATCACCACCGGCGTTTTACCGTTGCCGCCGGCGGTCAGGTTACCGACCACCACCACCGGCACCGGCGCGCGCCAGGCTTTTTTCCACCCCAGCTGATAGCTGAGGCGAATCAACGCGCTCACCAGGCCATACAGCCAGGAGAGCGGCAGCAGCAGGCGCCACAGCGGCGACTCACCGGACCAGATGCGCGCGATCATTCGCCGAATTGCATCTTATGCAGCTGGGCGTATACGCCTTTATGCTCCAGCAGGTCGTGGTGCGTTCCGCGCTCCACGATCCGCCCGTCTTCAACCACCACAATCTCATCAGCCTGCTCAATGGTTGACAGACGGTGGGCAATAACCAGCGAGGTGCGGTTTTTCTGCAGCTCATCCAGCGCCGCCTGAATCGCACGCTCGGACTCGGTATCCAGCGCCGAGGTGGCTTCATCGAGGATCAGGATCGGGCTGTTACGCAGTAGCGCACGGGCGATAGCAATACGCTGGCGCTGGCCGCCGGACAGCATCACGCCATTTTCGCCGATGATGGTATCCAGGCCATTGTCCATCTTGTTGATGAAGTCCATGGCGTAGGCCATTCGCGCAGCCTCTTCAATCTGCTCGCGGCTGTACTCTTCAGTACGGGCATAGGCGATGTTATTGGCGACGGTATCATTGAACAGGTGCACGTTCTGTGAAACCAGCGCTACCTGGTCGCGCAGCGAGCTCAGCTTGTACTCGCGCAAGTCATGGCCATCCAGCAGGATCTGCCCATCGTCGACATCGTAGAAGCGCGTGATCAGGCTGGCGATGGTCGATTTACCCGAACCGGAGCGTCCCACCAGCGCCACAGTTTTCCCTTCCGGGATATCGAGATTGATATTGCGCAGCGCGGCCACTTCGCGACCCGGATAGGTAAAGGTGACGTTCTCGAACTTGAGATTGCCTTTCGCCCGCTCAATGACGCGGGTACCTTCGTCTTTCTCCTGCTCGGAATCGAGGATCGCAAACAGCGTCTGGCATGCCGCCATCCCGCGCTGGAACTGGGCATTGACGTTGGTCAGAGACTTCAGCGGACGCATCAGCGCAATCATGGAGGAGAAGACCACGGTAATGGTCCCAGCGGTCAGGGTGTCCATCACGCTCGGGAAGCTGGCGGCATACAGGACAAAGGCCAGCGCCAGGGAGGCGATAAGCTGAATGATCGGGTCGGAGATAGACGAGGCGGAAACCATTTTCATCCCCTGCAGGCGCATTTTATTGCTGACCTTATCAAAACGTTTGGTTTCCACTTCCTGGCCGCCAAACATCAGCACCTCTTTGTGCCCTTTCAGCATCTGCTCAGCGCTGGTGGTGACCTGCCCCATCGTGTTCTGCATATTCTTACTGATATTGCGAAAACGCTTGGAGACCACGCGGATTGCTACCGACACGATCGGCGCCAGTACAATTAGGATCAACGACAGCTGCCAGCTGTAATAGAACATCATCACGAACAGGCCGATAATCGATGCCCCTTCGCGGACCACGGTGATCAGCGCGCTGGAAGAGGAGGAAGCGACCTGTTCAGAATCATAGGTGATACGTGACAGCAGCGTCCCGGTAGACTGCTTGTCAAAGAAAGCCACCGGCATGCCCATCATGTGGCCGAACAGGCGACGACGCATGGTCATTACCACTTTGCCGGAAACCCAGGAGATACAATAGCTCGAGATGTAGCTGGTGATCCCACGCAGCACCATCAGCCCGATAACCACCAGCGGCATCCATAGCAGCACTGAGCGATCCGTTTTACCAAAACCATCATCCAATAACGGTTTAAGAAGCGATAACATGAAGGTGTCACTGCCCGCGTTAAGCACTAACGCCACCGCCGCTACGATTAGCCCGGCTTTAAACGGTGCAATAATCGGCCAAAGTCGGCGGAAGGTCTGCCACGTGGAGAGATCTTTATCGTTCTGCATTCAATAAACCAGCTTGTGTTGAAATAGCCGCATATTCTACCCGTTATCGGCGGGCGCGCCAAACCACTGATGATACCAACGAGGTAAAACTTGATCCCGTAAGCTATGGATTTGCCACCCTTCTGCAGAAAAAACCACCGTTATCTGCCCCTGCTGCGGCGTGGCGAACCAGCGATACCCCCGCTGGCGATAGCGCTGAACGACCTTGTGCGAGGGCATCCGCCACGCATTGTAGCGCGAAGCGGAAACCAGCGCGGCCGCGCCATCCACCCGCCGGACCAGCAGTTCGCTGGAAGAGGTGTTGCTGCCGTGATGGGGAACCTGAATAAGTGTAGACGCCAGATGCTGCCAGTAGCGGCTGATCATCGCCTGCTCCGCCTGACGTTCTATATCGCCGGTCAGCAGGATGCTGGAGCGACCATCATCGATTCGCACCACGCAGGAGTGATTGTTTCCCTTTGCCGCGCTGCCCGGCAGCGGCCACAGCGCCTGGAAAGTGAGTCCCTGCCACTGCCAGCGTTCGCCGCGATGGCACGGCAGATGATGCGCCCAGCCTAAAGGGCTGCGCACCCACGCCTGCGGCCAAGCCTGCAGCACAGATTCGAGGCCGCCGCGATGGTCAAGATGCTCGTGGCTCAGCATAATCCCCTGCAGCTGCAGATGGTGCCAGCGCAGCCAAGGGATAATCACCTGTCGACCGCTGTCGCCCTGCGGCCATGCCGGCCCGGTATCGTACAATAACGCCTTGCCGTGACGTTCGATCACCATCGCCAGCCCCTGTCCGACATCCAGCATCGTCACCCGCCATTGGTCCGCGGGCGGTTGCCGGCTGAATGGCCGCGCCAGCAAAAACAGCACACTCAGGCACAGCGCCGGAGTATACCGCCAGCTCTGAAAACGCCAGCCCATCACCAGCAGCCACGGCAGGCTACTGATCCAGAGCCAGCGGGCATCCAGCGTCAGCCAGCCGTCCGGTAAACGTCGTAACCCCCAGAACAACACCGCCAGCACGCGATCGGCTGCCAGCCAGATCAGCGACGCCACCACCTCCGGTCCAGTGAGATGCAGGAGCATTCCGGCGAGAATGAGCGGCACCGCCAGCAGGGTCACTAACGGTACCGCCAGCAAATTAGCGGCCATCGACGTCAGGCTTATGCCATGGAAGAGCAGCAGCTGCAGCGGCATCAGCAGCAGCGTCACGCCAGCCTGCAAATGCACGAGGGCGAACAGCGCTTTCCACGGCCAGCGCCAGCGACTGTCAGGCAGCGGTAACCACTGGAACCAGAAGATCAGCCCCGCCACCGCGAAGGCGGATAGCCACAGGCTTTGCGACAACACCGCCAGCGGATCGGCAACCAGAATCGCCCCCAGACAGCAGAGCCACACCTGCCACGCCGTCCAGCGTTGACCCGACAAACGTAAAGCACAACAGACTGCAAGCCCTACGCAAGTGCGCAGGGCCGGTGGCTGCATACCGGTCAGCCAGGCATAGCCGACGGCGCCCGCCAGCCCGGCCAGCAGCGGTAGCCGCCAGCCGATCCAGCGCCCCGGGAAAAGGGACTGTAAACCGCGCAGCAGGAGCACGATCAGGGAAGCCGCAAGGGCAATATGCAAACCGGAGATAGCCATCAGGTGGGAGGTGCCTGTGTTCTGCATCAGGACTTTGATCTCCGCCGGCAGCACCAGCCGCTCCCCCATCCCCAGGCCCAGCATCACCGGATGCCAGGGATAAGTCTGCAATCGCCGGGTCAGCGACGCCAGGTAGCGGGCGCGCAGACTGCAGCGGGTATCCAACGCGGAAGCGGCGACGATCCCCCCGCTCAGCGGCCGATGCTGGGCCAGCGCATAGCGCTGGCTGTCGAAGCCTCCGTCATTGAGCTGCCCATGCACCGGCCGCAGGCGCAGCGTCATTATCCAGCGCTGCCCCGCACAGACGGGGGCTGGTGCAAGTTCCCCGTATAACGTCACGCCAACCGGGGGGAACAGGAAGCGGTCCGCCAGGCGCACAATCTGTCCGCGGTGCAGAGTCTGGCCATCCGTCTCGTGGAGGAACACTTCCGCCTGCCGGGCGGCGCCGGTGAGGTGCTGCGTTGGCCACAGCGCCTGATATGCGCTCAATACTCCCCAGACCATCAGCAGAAGCGTCATCGCCACAACGGCGATGACCGTCCCGCGCAGACGGGTCAGCAACAGCGCCAGTACGCCGGCGAACGCCAGAATGCCCGGGCCCGGCAACGCGGGTAGCCAGAGTAGCGGCAGTATCGCGATGATGGCGCATCCGGCAAGCCATGGTAGACGCATAAACACCTCCCTGTGAGCGGGCAGTGTTACGTAAAGCGAAGCTGACGTCCTCGGGCTGAATTCAGACGCGCGTGCAGCGTTCCAGACAATCGTCACGCTTGCAGTCAGGCGCTTTTTTTTTGCGAAGCGGGACGTAAATGGCGGGCACAAAAAAAGCACCCGAAGGTGCTTTTATCGTCAGGCCGGTTGCACGTCGTGCAACTCACCCTTCATAAATATTGGCGCGGTCACGTAATTCTTTCCCGGGCTTAAAGTGCGGAACGTACTTACCTTCCAGTTCGACTTTATCACCAGTTTTCGGGTTACGTCCGGTGCGAGGTGCACGATAGTGCAGAGAGAAGCTGCCGAAACCGCGGATTTCAATGCGCTCACCTTGAGCAAGCGTTGAGGCCATATGTTCCAGCATTTCTTTAACAGCATCTTCCACCGCTTTCGCCGGAATGTGAGATTGCTGGCTGGCAAGTCTTTCAATCAATTCTGACTTGGTCATTATTCCTCCGGTTTCCTTCAAGGCAAAAATTAGCTAACAGCTTAAACAAGGGCGGCCGTAGCCGCCCTTTGTGCTTGATTACAGGACGAATCCTGCAATCTGTCAAGTAAACTCGTCACTATTCAGGTTGTTATTACCTGAATGACAAAGATTACTCGCCTTTCGCTGCTTTGAACGCTTCAGCCATGGCGTTGTTGGAGAAGTTCGCGTCTTCCTGCTTGTTCACGGTAGCGATAGCGTCTTTTTCTTCCGCTTCGTCTTTCGCACGTACAGACAGGCTCACTACGCGGTTCTTACGATCCACGCCAGTGAATTTCGCTTCAACTTCGTCGCCAACGCTCAGAACCAGAGTTGCGTCTTCAACGCGGTCACGGGATGCTTCAGAAGCACGCAGGTAACCTTCTACGCCGTCAGCCAGTTCTACGGTTGCGCCTTTAGCGTCAACTGCAGTGACTTTACCAACAACGATAGCGCCTTTCTTGTTCAGAGCAACGTAGTTGTTGAACGGATCTTCCGCCAGCTGTTTAACGCCCAGGGAGATACGCTCACGCTCTGCGTCAACCTGCAGAACAACTGCTGCGATTTCGTCGCCTTTTTTGTATTCACGAACTGCTTCTTCGCCTGCAACGTTCCAGGAGATGTCAGACAGGTGAACCAGGCCATCGATGCCGCCGTCCAGGCCGATGAAGATACCGAAGTCAGTGATAGACTTGATTTTACCTTCAACACGGTCGCCCTTGTTGTGGGTTTCCGCGAACTGCTGCCATGGGTTAGATTTGCACTGCTTCAGACCCAGGGAGATACGACGACGTTCTTCGTCGATATCCAGAACCATCACTTCCACTACGTCGCCAACGTTAACAACTTTGGACGGGTGGATGTTTTTGTTGGTCCAATCCATTTCGGAAACGTGAACCAGGCCTTCAACGCCTTCTTCGATTTCAACGAAGCAGCCGTAGTCGGTCAGGTTAGTCACGCGACCGGTCAGTTTGGTACCTTCCGGATAACGTTTAGCGATAGCTACCCACGGATCTTCGCCCAGCTGTTTCAGGCCCAGGGATACACGGGTACGCTCGCGGTCGAACTTCAGCACTTTAACAGTGATTTCGTCGCCAACGTTTACGATTTCGCTCGGATGCTTAACGCGTTTCCAGGCCATATCGGTGATGTGCAGCAGGCCGTCAACGCCGCCCAGATCAACGAATGCACCGTAGTCAGTGAGGTTCTTAACGATACCTTTGACTTCCATGCCTTCCTGCAGGTTTTCCAGCAGCTGATCGCGCTCTGCGCTGTTTTCGGATTCGATAACGGCACGACGAGAAACAACAACGTTGTTACGCTTCTGGTCCAGCTTGATGACTTTGAACTCAAGCTCTTTGCCTTCCAGGTGCAGCGTGTCGCGCACCGGACGAACGTCTACCAGGGAACCCGGCAGGAACGCACGAATACCGTTCAGCTCAACAGTGAAGCCACCTTTAACTTTGCCGTTGATAACACCGGTAACAGTTTCAGCGTCTTCGTAAGCTTTTTCCAGCGTGATCCAAGCTTCGTGACGTTTAGCTTTCTCACGGGACAGCAGAGTTTCACCGAAGCCGTCTTCTACTGCATCCAGAGCAACGTCAACTTCGTCACCAACCTGGATTTCCAGCTCGCCCTGGGCGTTTTTGAACTGCTCAGCCGGGATGGCGGACTCAGATTTCAGACCGGCGTCAACCAGTACTACGTCTTTGTCGATAGCAACAACAACACCACGAACGATGGAACCCGGGCGGGTTTCGATTTCTTTTAAGGATTCTTCAAACAGTTGAGCAAAAGATTCAGTCATGTTTAATCTTCAGGTTAATATTAACGTCCACCTGGCTCCGTGCCGGATGGGGTTGTTTCACATACCCGCTGACCATCCATTGCCGCGGGGTACTGCTATAATTCGGAGGCTTCGGCGCGTTACCGGTTAAGGCTTACGCAACGGCCAATTTTTCGCGCGCATATTGTAGCGCTTTTTCAATCACTTGCTCAATGTTTAGTTCAGTTGAATCGAGAACTAATGCATCGGCAGCCGGGACAAGCGGCGCCACGGCGCGATTTCTATCGCGATCGTCACGCTCTTTTATCTCGGACAAAAGACGTTCAAAGTTAACATCAAAGCCCTTTTCCTGCAACTGCCGCATGCGGCGATGCGCTCGCTCATCGGCCGAGGCATCGAGGAAAATTTTCACCGGCGCGTCCGGGAAAACCACCGTGCCCATATCGCGCCCGTCGGCGATAAGCCCCGGCAGTTCACGGAAGGCGCGCTGGCGGCGCAGCAGCGCTTCGCGAACGCGAGGGAAAGCCGCCACCTTCGAGGCGGCGTTCGCGACCTCCTGGGTGCGAATTTCGCCGCTGACATCTTCCCCTTCCAGCACCACTTCCAGGTTGCCGTCAGTAGAAATAAAGCGCACGTCAAGATGGGCAGCCAGGGGTACCAGCGCCTCTTCGGACTCCACGTCAACATGATGATGCAGCGCCGCCAGCGCCAGAACGCGGTAGATCGCGCCTGAATCTAACAGATGCCAGCCCAGCGCTTCCGCCATTGCCTTGCACAACGTACCTTTACCCGCACCGCCAGGCCCATCAATGGTGATTACCGGAATATTCGCCGTCATCTTTTTCTCCTTCAGCAAGGCGCATGGAATATAAACGCCGCGCATTATACGCATCAATACGCCGGAAAGTGAGCATTGCTTGTAAATTACGGACTACAGGAAATGAAAAGCAGAAGTTTTGCGCAATTATAGCGGGCTGACAGGACATCAGCCCGCGGGATGACAAAGTTTTACTCAGGCAAGGGTACTAATCCGCGCCAGTTGCTCAAAATAGTCGGGGAACGTTTTCGCCGTACATTTGGGATCAAGGATAGTCACCGGCGTATCAGACAGCGCCACCAGCGAGAAGCACATCGCCATCCGGTGGTCGTTATAGGTGCCGATTTCAGCAAACTTCAGCGTCGCCGGCGGGGTGATGCGAATATAATCTTCACCCTCTTCCACCTCGGCGCCTACTTTACGCAGTTCTGTCGCCATGGCGAACAGACGGTCCGTCTCCTTGACCCGCCAGTTGTAGATATTGCGCAGCGTGGTAGTGCCTTGCGCGAACAGCGCGGCGGTGGCGATGGTCATCGCGGCGTCCGGAATATGGTTCATATCCATATCGATAGCCTTGAGCTCGCCACGGGTGCAGGCGATGAAATCGTCGCCCCAGGTGACGGTGGCGCCCATTTTTTCCAGTACGTCGGCGAAACGAATGTCGCCCTGTACGCTGCCGCGGCCGATACCGGTAACCTTCACCGTGCCGCCCTTAATGGCGCCAGCGGCGAGGAAATACGAGGCCGATGAAGCATCTCCTTCCACCAGGTAATCCCCCGGTGACTGATACTGTTGCTTGCCGCGCACCACAAAGCGCTGATAAGACTGGTTGTCCACCTCAACCCCGAAGGTTTTCATCAGGTGCAGGGTGATGTCGATATAGGGTTTCGACACCAGATCGCCCTTAATGGCGATAACGGTATCCTGCGGCGCCAGCGGCGCGGCCATCAGCAGCGCGGTCAGGAACTGGCTGGAGACACTGCCGTCAACGTCGACGTTGCCCCCCTGGAACCCCCCGCGCAGGCGCAGCGGCGGATAATTGTCCTGCTCCAGATAGTCGATCTGAGCGCCGCCCTGACGCAGGGCATCCACCAGATGGCCAATCGGGCGCTCTTTCATTCGCGGCTCGCCGGTCAGCACGATATCGTTGCTGCCAAGGCACAGAGCTGCCGCCAGCGGGCGCATCGCGGTACCGGCGTTGCCGAGGAACAGCTCCAGCGCCGCTGCGGCATGCAGCGGGCCGCCGTTGCCGGTCACTTCACAGCGGGTACGGTCAGCAGACAGGGTATATTGAACCCCCAGCGCACTCAGGGCATTCAGCATATGGCGCACATCGTCGCTGTCCAGCAGGTTGGTCAGCACCGTCGTGCCGCGGGCCAGGGCGGCCAGCAGCAGCGCGCGGTTGGAGACGCTTTTCGAACCTGGCAGGTTCACGGTGCCCTCTACGCGTGCGATGGGTTGTAACGTCAGGGATTCCATCAAACTTCACTCTCAAACAAACAGAATAAAAACCCCGCAGACAGGCCGCGGGGAGGAAGAAAGAAACGGGCGATTAACCGTGGCGGCGTTCGAAGTCCAGCATAAAATCGGTTAACGCCTTCACGCCGTCCAGCGGCATCGCGTTGTAGATGGAGGCACGCATGCCGCCCACCACCCGGTGGCCCTTCAGCGCGTGCAGCCCGGCGGCAAACGACTCTTCAAGGAACAGTTTATCCAGCGCGCTGTCCGCCAGCTGGAACGGCACGTTCATGCGGGAGCGGTTGGCTTGCGCCACATCGTTACGATAGAAGCCGCTGTTATCGATCACGCCATACAGCAGTTCGGCTTTCTGCTGGTTGATCTTGTCCATCGCGGCGACGCCGCCCTGCTGTTTCAGCCACTTAAACACCAGACCGGCCAGATACCAGGCGAACGTCGGCGGCGTGTTAAACATCGAGTCATTCTCGCTTAACACGGTGTAGTCGAGGATTGACGGGCAGGCCACGCTGGCTTTACCCAGCAGATCTTCACGCACGATAACCAGCGTCAACCCTGCCGGGCCGATATTCTTCTGCGCGCCAGCGTAGATCACGCCGTAGCGGTTGACATCAATTTCGCGAGACAAAATAGTGGAGGAGAAATCGGCGGTCACGATGACGTCGTCGCCGAAGTTCGGCGTATCGTCAATCGCGATACCGTCAATGGTTTCGTTCGGGCAGTAGTGCAGATACGCCGCGCCCGGCGTCAGCTGCCACTCGCTCATTGGCTTGACCGCGCGCTTGCCGTCGACGGTGATTTTCGCCTCGATGACGTTAGGCGTGCAGTATTTCTTCGCCTCTTTGACCGCGCTGGCCGCCCAGTAGCCGGCGTCCACATAGTCAGCGACGTTTTTATCGCCGAGGATGTTCAGCGGGATCCCGGCGAACTGGCCGCGGCCGCCGCCATGGCAGAACAACACTTTATAGTTGGAAGGGATGTTCAGCAGAGAACGGAAGTCCTGTTCTGCCTCTTCTGCCACCTGGATGAACTCCTTACCACGGTGACTGATTTCCATGACCGACGTACCCAAACCGTGCCAGTCGCACAGTTCCTGCTGAGCCAGTTTGAGTACTTCCGCCGGCAGCATTGCCGGGCCCGAACTGAAGTTATAGACCTGAGCCATTTCCCCTCACCACGTTGCTATGTTGTTTTGCCCGCGAACCGCCGCGGGCATAAGTTATTCCTGTGGCTATCGGTTTTATCATTCAGTGACACGGTCCGCAATGGCTAAAACTCGCCGACGGCAAAACGCGGCGGCCGTCACACAACAGAATCTATCGGCTTGACGTAATAAAACCGACATATTTGCTGTCAGGTGAGCCGTTTCGCCCGGCTGGCCTTCGACCATTCTGCATTTGCGCAGCGGGGACATATTCGCTTTTCTCCCGCCTGCATCGCCATCACGATGCTGCAGCGTACGCAGGCGTAGATCCCTTCCTGAGGAATAGTGGTATAGCGCGTGGTGCAGTGCGTCGGGAGGATCGACAACCCGGCCCTCACCTCGTCATCGGGATAATAAAACACGCTGATCTGGCCGTTGGTTTCAAGGATCGCCAGCCGCACCTGGCCGAGCTGCTCGACGCTGTTGACCCGCAGCTCCATAAAAAATTCGAATTCGGTCATATTTTCCGCATGCAGTTTCTCCCAGGCCAGCTGCCCCTCCTCCACCACCACGATAGGTTTCCCCTCCAGCAGATCCTCCAGCTTTTCGCTATGTCCCATCAGCCACATGATGCCGCGATAAAGCAGCGCCAGCGTGACGAAGACCACCAGCACCGGCAACAGCGGGACATCGTCATAAAACGCCACGTCCCCCGCCGCCGAACCGAGGGTCAAAATAATCAGCACCTCAAACAGCGACATCTGCCGCACGCCGCGCCGTCCGGTAATTTTGAGGAAAATAAAGACCAGAACGAAGGTGTAGAGGCTGCGCAGCGCCACCTCGCCGAGAAATTCCACCGGCACTTTATCGAGCGCCATCCGCTGCCAGTCAAAGGCTTTCATTATCATCTCCCTGAGCATTAAAAGATGTCTCTAAGCATAGCCAGATGATGGAGATAGCACCTGTCAGATAAAAGCCGTATCATTGCGCGCTTTCCGTACGACAAAAGTGATCGCCATGACCCAAACGTTTATTCCCGGCAAAGATGCCGCACTGGAAGATTCCATCGCTCGCTTCCAGCAAAAATTGCTCGACCTCGGATTTGATATCGAAGAGGCCTCGTGGCTGAACCCGGTGCCGCACGTGTGGTCCGTTCACATTCGCGATAAGGAATGCGCGCTGTGCTTTACTAATGGTAAAGGCGCCACCAAAAAGGCAGCCCTCGCCTCCGCGCTGGGCGAATATTTCGAGCGCCTGTCCACCAACTATTTTTTCGCTGACTTCTGGTTAGGCGACACTATCGCTAATGGCCCGTTCGTTCACTACCCGAACGAAAAGTGGTTCCCGCTGACCGAAAACGACGAGGTCCCGGAAGGTCTGCTGGATGCCCGCCTGCTCGCGTTCTACGATCCGGACGATCAGCTGACGGCCAGCATGCTGGTGGATCTGCAATCCGGTAATGATGAGCGCGGCGTGTGCGGCCTGCCCTTTACCCGCCAGTCCGACGGCGAAACGGTCTATATTCCTATGAATATCGTCGGTAACCTGTATGTCTCCAACGGCATGTCCGCCGGCAACACCCGTAATGAAGCTCGCGTGCAGGGCCTGTCCGAAGTCTTTGAGCGCCACATCAAAAATCGCATCATCGCCGAAAGCATCAGCCTGCCGGAGATCCCGGCGGAGGTCATGGCGCGTTATCCGGGCGTCGTGGAGTCGATCGCCAAACTGGAAGCCGAAGGTTTTCCGATCTTTGCCTATGATGGCTCGCTGGGCGGCAAGTATCCGGTTATCTGCGTCGTGCTGTTTAACCCGGCAAACGGCACCTGCTTCGCCTCTTTCGGCGCCCACCCGGACTTCGGCGTGGCGCTGGAGCGTACGGTCACCGAACTGCTGCAGGGCCGTAGCCTGAAAGATCTCGACGTCTTCACGCCGCCGACCTTCGACGATGAAGAGGTCGCCGAGCACGCTAACCTTGAAACCCACTTTATCGACTCCAGCGGACTGATTTCCTGGGATATGTTCAAGCAGGATGCCGACTATCCGTTCGTTGACTGGAGCTTCTCCGGCACCACAGAAGAAGAGTTCGCCACCCTGATGGCCATCTTCAAGGCCGAAGATAAAGAAGTGTATATCGCCGACTACGAGCACCTGGGCGTTTACGCCTGCCGTATCATCGTCCCGGGGATGTCGGATATTTACCCAGCGGAAGATCTGTGGCTGGCGAACAACAGCATGGGCGCTCATCTGCGCGACACCATTCTGTCCCTGCCGGGCAGCGAGTGGGAAAAAGAAGATTACCTGGCGCTGATCGAGCAGATGGACGATGAGGGTCTGGATGATTTCACCCGCGTTCGCGAACTGCTGGGCCTCGCCACCGGCAAAGACAACGGCTGGTATACCCTGCGCGTCGGGGAGCTGAAAGCCATGCTGGCCCTGGCCGGCGGCGATCTGGAGCAGGCGCTGATCTGGACCGAGTGGACCATGGAATTCAACGCTTCGGTCTTCAGCGCCGAACGTGCTAATTACTATCGCTGCCTGCAGACCCTGCTGCTGCTGAGCCAGGAAGAGGAGCGTCAGCCGCTGCAATACCTGAACGCCTTCATCCGTATGTACGGCGCCGAGGCGGTCGAAGCCGCCAGCGCGGCGCTGAGCGGGGAAGCGCCGTTCTATGGCCTCCAGGCTGTCGACAGCGATCTGCAGGCCTTCCCGGCCCATCAGTCGCTACTGAAGGCTTATGAAAAACTGCAGCGGGCGAAGGCAGCGTTCTGGGCAAAATAAGCCCTAAGCGCGCCATCGTGGTTGCCAACAACGGAGCCCAATGTGGCTCCGTTGATTTCACCTGACGAGGTGGCCACTATAGTTTGTAGTTGTAAAGTTAATTAATAGTAAATAACGCGCATATAACATTTACCATTCGTTAATTTTAAATAAAATACTCCATATTAATTAACTCAAGAAATGGCGTGAAAACGAAAAAATTCAACATAATTTATAAATTTTAAAATTTATTTTCCTCATAATATTCAATCACTTAATTCAATAAATCACAAAAACCACACACTAAAAAGGCATATAGTTCCGGTGAGATATGATCTATATCAATTTCCCTTCTATAATGCTTTGTTAGTATCTCACCGCCAACTTATATAAAGAGAGAGTTAGTGTGAAAGCTGACAACCCTTTTGATCTTTTGCTCCCTGCCGCGATGGCGAAAGTCGCCGAAGAAGCAGGTGTCTATAAAGCAACGAAGCATCCGATGAAGACCTTTTATCTGGCGATCACCGCTGGCGTTTTCATCTCCATCGCTTTCGTATTCTATATCACCGCGACCACCGGCACTGCCGCGATGCCTTATGGGATTGCCAAGCTTATCGGTGGGGTCTGTTTTTCCCTGGGTCTGATTCTGTGCGTTATCTGCGGCGCTGACCTCTTTACCTCTACGGTATTGATCGTGGTGGCGAAAGCCAGCGGTCGAATTACCTGGGGGCAACTGGCAAAAAACTGGCTCAACGTCTATTTTGGTAACCTGGTGGGCGCACTGCTGTTTGTGCTGCTGATGTGGTTATCAGGCGAATATATGACTGCCAACGGCGGTTGGGGGCTTAATGTCCTGCAGACCGCTGACCACAAAATGCACCATACTTTTGTGGAGGCCGTGAGCCTGGGTATCCTCGCTAACCTGATGGTTTGTCTCGCCGTATGGATGAGCTATTCCGGTCGTAGCCTGATGGATAAAGCGATGATCATGGTCCTGCCGGTAGCGATGTTCGTTGCCAGCGGCTTTGAGCACAGCATCGCCAACATGTTTATGATCCCGATGGGTATCGTAATCCGCAACTTTGCAAGCCCGGAATTCTGGACCGCAATCGGTTCGACTCCGGAAAGTTTCTCTCACTTGACCGTTATGAACTTCATCACTGATAACCTGATTCCGGTAACTATCGGGAACATTATCGGCGGGGGTCTGCTGGTCGGGTTGACATACTGGGTCATTTACCTGCGTGGCAACGACCATCACTAAGGGTTGTTTCAGGCAGTAAATAAAAAATCCACTTAAGAAGGTAGGTGTTACATGTCCGAGCTTAATGAAAAGTTAGCCACAGCCTGGGAAGGTTTTGCGAAAGGTGACTGGCAGAATGAAGTCAACGTCCGTGACTTTATTCAGAAAAACTACACCCCATATGAAGGCGACGAATCCTTCCTGGCTGGCGCGACTGAAGCGACCACCAAGCTGTGGGACACCGTAATGGAAGGTGTAAAACAGGAAAACCGCACTCACGCGCCTGTTGATTTTGACACTGCCCTGGCTTCCACCATCACCTCTCACGACGCAGGCTATATCGAGAAAGGTCTGGAAAAAATCGTTGGTCTGCAGACCGAAGCGCCGCTGAAACGTGCGATCATCCCGTTTGGTGGTATTAAAATGGTTGAAGGTTCCTGCAAAGCGTACAATCGCGAACTGGACCCGATGCTGAAAAAAATCTTCACCGAGTACCGTAAAACTCACAACCAGGGTGTTTTCGACGTCTATACTCCGGACATCCTGCGCTGCCGTAAATCCGGCGTACTGACCGGTCTGCCGGATGCTTACGGCCGTGGTCGTATCATCGGTGACTACCGTCGCGTTGCGCTGTACGGTATCGACTTCCTGATGAAAGACAAATTCGCCCAGTTCAACTCACTGCAAGCGAAACTGGAAAGCGGCGAAGATCTGGAAGCGACCATCCGTCTGCGTGAAGAAATTGCTGAACAGCACCGTGCGCTGGGCCAGATCAAAGAGATGGCGGCTAAATATGGCTACGACATCTCCGGTCCGGCAACCACCGCTCAGGAAGCTATCCAGTGGACCTACTTCGGTTACCTGGCTGCCGTGAAATCTCAGAACGGCGCGGCAATGTCCTTCGGTCGTACCTCCAGCTTCCTGGATATCTACATCGAACGTGACCTGCAGGCGGGTAAAATCACCGAGCAAGACGCGCAGGAAATGGTTGACCACCTGGTCATGAAACTGCGTATGGTTCGCTTCCTGCGTACCCCGGAATACGATGAACTGTTCTCCGGCGACCCGATTTGGGCAACGGAATCCATCGGCGGTATGGGCGTTGACGGCCGTACTCTGGTGACCAAAAACAGCTTCCGCTTCCTGAACACCCTGTACACCATGGGGCCGTCTCCGGAGCCGAACATCACTATCCTGTGGTCTGAAAAACTGCCGCTGAGCTTCAAGAAATTCGCGGCTAAAGTGTCCATCGATACCTCTTCTCTGCAGTATGAGAACGATGACCTGATGCGTCCGGACTTCAATAACGACGACTACGCTATCGCATGCTGCGTAAGCCCGATGGTTGTTGGTAAGCAAATGCAGTTCTTCGGTGCTCGCGCCAACCTCGCGAAAACCATGCTGTACGCTATCAACGGCGGCGTGGATGAAAAACTGAAAATGCAGGTGGGTCCGAAATCTGAACCGATCAAAGGCGACGTCCTGAACTTCGACGAAGTCATGGAGCGCATGGATCACTTCATGGACTGGCTGGCTAAACAGTACGTCACTGCGCTGAACATCATCCACTACATGCACGACAAGTACAGCTACGAAGCCTCTCTGATGGCGCTGCACGACCGTGACGTTATCCGCACCATGGCGTGTGGTATCGCGGGTCTGTCCGTTGCTGCTGACTCCCTGTCTGCTATCAAATATGCGAAAGTTAAACCGATTCGTGACGAAGACGGTCTGGCTGTTGACTTCGAAATCGAAGGCGAATATCCGCAGTTTGGTAACAACGATGCTCGCGTCGATGACATGGCCGTTGACCTGGTTGAACGTTTCATGAAGAAAATTCAGAAACTGCACACCTACCGCAACGCGATCCCGACTCAGTCTGTTCTGACCATCACCTCTAACGTGGTATATGGTAAGAAAACCGGTAACACCCCAGACGGTCGTCGCGCTGGCGCGCCGTTCGGACCAGGTGCTAACCCGATGCACGGTCGTGACCAGAAAGGCGCTGTTGCCTCTCTGACCTCCGTAGCGAAACTGCCGTTTGCTTACGCGAAAGATGGTATCTCTTACACCTTCTCTATCGTACCGAACGCACTGGGTAAAGATGACGAAGTTCGTAAGACCAACCTGGCGGGTCTGATGGATGGTTACTTCCACCACGAAGCGTCCATCGAAGGTGGTCAGCACCTGAACGTGAACGTGATGAACCGCGAAATGCTGCTCGACGCGATGGAAAACCCGGAAAAATATCCGCAGCTGACCATCCGCGTATCTGGCTACGCTGTACGTTTTAACTCCCTGACTAAAGAACAGCAGCAGGACGTTATTACCCGTACCTTCACTCAGACCATGTAATTCCCTGTCTGACTGAAAAAGCGTACAATAAAGGCCCCACATCAGTGGGGCCTTTTTAACAAGCAATCCCCGCCCTAGCCTGCTTTGCCAGTTATCTATACTTTGGGTATCTGTCAAAACAGACTCGACACAGCCGCTGAGCTGTGCACCAACACGGCCCCGGATGGGCCACATCTGGAGAAAACACCGCAATGTCAGTTATTGGTCGCATTCACTCCTTTGAATCCTGTGGCACCGTTGATGGCCCGGGCATCCGCTTTATTACCTTTTTCCAGGGCTGCCTGATGCGTTGCCTGTACTGCCATAACCGTGATACATGGGATACCCACGGCGGCAAAGAAATCACCGTTGAAGAGCTCATGAAAGAGGTGGTGACCTACCGTCACTTTATGAATGCTTCCGGCGGCGGCGTCACCGCATCGGGCGGTGAGGCGATCCTGCAGGCGGAGTTTGTTCGCGACTGGTTCCGCGCCTGTAAGAAAGAAGGTATTCATACCTGTCTCGATACCAACGGCTTTGTCCGTCGCTACGATCCGGTTATCGACGAACTGCTGGAGGTAACAGACCTGGTGATGCTGGATCTCAAGCAGATGAATGATGAGATTCACCAGAACCTGGTCGGCGTCTCTAACCATCGTACGCTGGAATTCGCCCAGTATCTGGCGAAGAAGAATATCAATGTCTGGATCCGCTACGTGGTGGTTCCGGGCTGGTCAGACGATGATGACTCCGCGCACCGCCTGGGCGAATTTACCCGCGATATGGGCAATGTCGAAAAAATCGAGCTGCTGCCCTACCATGAGCTGGGCAAACACAAATGGGTAGCGATGGGCGAAGAATACAAGCTGGACGGCGTCCATCCGCCGAAGAAAGAGACCATGGAGCGGGTAAAAGGCATCCTTGAGCAGTATGGCCACAAAGTGATGTACTAATCCCGTCCGGGCCGGTGAAGCACCTATGCCGGCCTGCAACGGCGTGGGAAGCCGTATCCGTCCAGCCATTGCCTTCTCATGCAAAGCGACAGGTTAGTTCTGCAGCAGTAAACATAGGTAATTGAAACGGATGACGCGCAGCATACGCTGCGCGTTACAGGATCAGGCATGCGCCACCGGCGTTGGATGATGCCCGGCTTTGCGCAGCAGGGTCAGCAGATAGATAAACGACACGCTGGCGATCATGATAAACAGCAGGTTATCAGAGAAGTTCTGCATCAGCATCGCCGTCAGCGTCGGGCCCAGCAGGCTGCCGATGGTATAGCTCATCAGCAGCGCCTGGTTCATCGCCACCAGCTGATGGTGCTCCACTTTCTCACAGGCCCAGGCCATCGCCACCGGATACAGAGTGAAACCGGATGCCCCAAGCACAAACAGCGCCGGCGCCATTGCCGCCTGGCTGAGCATCGCCAGACATCCCAGAATCACCACAAAAACCTGCACCCGCAGCACCAGCAGGCGACCGTAGCGGTCTGCCAGCCGCCCTACCGGCCACTGGCCGAGGATCCCCGCGCTCACCATCACCGCCATCCAGAAGCCAATGCCGGCGTCGCTGACGCCCTGATGGTTCAGCCACAGCGGCATCAGGCCATACAGCGAACCGAGGACAATCCCCGAGATAATACAGCCATTGACCCCGTGGCGCGCCTGGCGCAGTTTCAGCATTGGCCAGATACGAACTGTTTCATGCGGCTCTTCAGCCTGTCCCATAATACGGGTAAACAGCAGCGGCAGGATCGCCGCCAGCGCCAGGCCCGTCACCCACGGCAGGACGCTCATTAAATCAGTGGGTAGTTTACTGACCATCAGTTGGCCGAGTACGGTACCAACGTAATAAACCATCATGTACGCCGCCAGCAGACGACCGCGGCTGCGAGAAGTGCCGCTGCAGACCAGCGCGCTTTCCACTACCACCCAAATCATCGCGCAGCCTACGCCGGCGATAAACCGCCAGCTCAGCCACGTCCAGAAGCCCACGGTGATCCCCAGCCCTACGCAGCCGACGGCAAAGATTAACGACGCGAGATAATAGCTGCGGTTAAACCCCAGGCGCTTGATCACCCAGCCGGCAAGCAACGTACCGGCCAGGTTGCCGGTAAAATAAGATGACCCCACCATGCCGACCTGCCAGGTTGGCATATTTTCATGGGCGAGCCACAGCGGGACGAGCGTATTCAGCACCGCTATCGCCAGGGTCAGTAAAAGCAGGCCACAGAGCAGCATTTGCACTGGCCGGGTGTAGATGGTCATGGGTAAAAACCGTGAGGAATGTTCAGATCGCGAGCGCATCATGCCACCGCTAAAAACATTGTCAATCCACCTGAAATCAGGCCTGACGCGGTTTTGCAGGGCACGATAGAAGTTTTTTATCCACAGAAGGGGGAAAGGTGAGGCAACAAATAATACGCTATTGTTTTTCTTAATTTATTAATAAATCCCGGCGTTAATTTCAGTCGAAAAATTTCATCTATCAACAGCACGTTTTCATCATGCCGGCACGCCTGCGCCGGCATGATGAGGCTGATTAACTGGCGATAGCCATCCCGACGGTCATATGCAGACCATAGAATACGCCGCGGCCAATCATCTCTCCCGCCAGCACCAGAACAAACGCCAGGCCGAGCAGCGAGAGCGCCGGCTTGCGGCCGCGAATCTGCGGCACGCACCAGCAGGCCAGGGCCAGCGCTAGCAGCACCACGCGCCAGGCCATAAGCAGCCCATAATCCGGCACCAGGGCGGAGGCCTGCTGAACTGAGCTGCGGATAGTGGCGAGTTCAATCCCCTGCATCAGGACCACCACAATACTCGCCAGCAGCGCCAGCAAAGTGACCACCGGCAGCAGGCGCATCGCCCAACCGTCGACGCCTGCGACGCGCAGCAGCAGATAGCCCAGCAGCGGGCCGCCGATAAACAGCGTCAGGAAGAAGCTCAGCGGCGTCCAGACGGTATACCAGGTCGGCACCGTGTCGATGGTGTTATAGACCCGCACCATCATCCAGACGAAGATCACCCCCAGCGCCATGGTCACTACCAGCCACAGGCTACGCAGTCCGGCAGGCAGCTTTTTGCACACGGCCAGCAGCCAGCCAATCCCGCCAATGGCGAAGAAGATCGCCCCGCTGGCTATCTCATTACTCAGCGACGAGGCCCCCACGCGATTGAGCGAATTAAAGGCCCGCAGCGGCGAACCGAGGTGCATTGTCGAGGCGATAAACCCGACCCCCATCAATACCCACAGGCCGAACATGCTACCTACCACGCGCTGCTCCTGCTCACGGGAAAGCTTGCCCGTCATCAGCGCCAGCGCCAGGACGATGAAGCCGCCCGCGACGCACTGGCCGAAGACCGTAAAGATCATCAGCGGCCATTCATGCCATCCGTTTCCCATATCACACCTCCTTCGGGTTCGCCAGGTAACCAGTGGTATCGCCACACGGCCGGGCATTGGCGTTAGGTTTGATCACGATGCTCGGCCGGGTAAAGTGCGCCGAAGGCAGCGGCGCCACCGCCGCCAGCTGGCCGTGCTTAGCGCGCAGTTCGGCAATCGGCCCGAAATCGAGCGCCCGCAACGGGCAGGACTCGACGCAGATCGGCTTTTTCCCTTCGGCGACGCGCTCATGACAGCCGTCGCACTTAGTCATATGGCCTTTATCGGCGTTATACTGCGGCGCGCCGTACGGACAGGCCATATGGCAGTAACGGCAACCAATGCAGACCTCTTCGTTGACCACCACAAAACCGTCTTCGCGCTTGTGCATCGCACCGCTCGGGCAGACCTTGGTGCAGGCCGGATCTTCGCAGTGGTTACAGGCGATGGAGAGGTAATAGGCGAACACGTTCTGATTCCAGACGCCGTTATCCTCCTGCCAGTCGCCGCCGGCATATTCATAGATGCGGCGGAAGCTGACCTCCGGGGTCAGATTTTTGTAGTCCTTACAGGCCAGTTCGCAGGTCTTGCAACCGGTGCAACGGGCGGAATCAATAAAAAATCCATACTGAGTTGTCATCGGTTACTCCTTACAGCTTCTCAACCTGGACGAGGTTGGTATGCGACGGGTTTCCCTTCGCCAGTGGCGAGGGGCGCTGGGTGGTCAGCACGTTGATGCTGCCCGCCTGATCCACACGCGAGGCGTCCGGGTTATACCAGGCCCCTTCCCCCAGCGCGACCACGCCGGGCATCATGCGTGGGGTCACCTTCGCTTCGATATGCACTTCCCCACGGTCGTTGAAGATGCGAATGCGATCGCCGTTGGCAATGCCGCGCTGGCGGGCATCGATCGGGTTAATCCACATCTCCTGCCGACAGGCGGCCTTCAGTACATCAACGTTGCCGTAGGTTGAGTGAACGCGTGATTTATAGTGAAAACCGGTCAGTTGTAGCGGGTATTTTGCCGTCAGCGGATCGTTGTAGTTTTCGAAGCCCGGGGTGTATATCGGCAGCGGATCGATAACATCCCCTTCCGGCAGCTCCCAGGTGGCGGCGATTTTCGCCAGATCCTGCGAGTAAATTTCGATCTTGCCCGAAGGCGTGGTCAGCGGATTAGCCTGCGGATCCTCACGGAAGGCTTTGTAGGCCACATGATGACCTTGCGGATCGCGCTGCTTATAGATGCCCTGCTGACGGAAGGTGTCGAAATCCGGCAGGTCGGGAATCGCTTTGCGCGACTGCTCATACAGATAGCGCATCCAGCCTTCCTGGGTACGGCCTTCGGTAAATTTCTCCTCGACGCCAAGGCGCTTCGCCAGCTCGCTGGTCATCTCATAGATGGTTTTACATTCGAAACGCGGCTTAATGGCCTGGTCGGCAAAGATGACGTAGGACATGTTGCCGCAGGAGGCATCCAGCGCGAAATCCATCTGCTCAGAGGCGGTGCAGTCCGGCAGCAGAATATCGGCGTATTTCGCTGACGAGGTCATATGACAGTCGATGACCACAATCATCTCGCACTTCTTATCGTCCTGCAGGATTTCGTGGGTGCGGTTGATCTCAGAGTGCTGGTTGATCAGGCAGTTGCCCGCATAATTCCAGATCATTTTGATCGGCACATCGAGCTTATCTTTGCCACGCACCCCATCGCGCAGGGCGGTCATTTCAGGGCCGCGCTCAATCGCATCGGTCCACATAAACATCGAGATGCTGGTCTGAACCGGATTCTCCAGCGTCGGCATACGTTCAAACGGCAGGCTGTAGGAGCCCTCGCGCGCACCGCTATTGCCGCCGTTGATCCCGACGTTACCGGTCAGAATGGCGAGCATCGCGATAGCCCGGGTGGCGATTTCGCCGTTGGCATGACGCTGAGGCCCCCAGCCCTGGCTGATATAGGCCGGTTTAGCGGTGGCAATTTCCCGCGCCAGTTTAACAATGCGTTCGCGCGGAATACCGGTAATGGTCGAGGCCCACTCCGGCGTTTTGGCGATACCGTCAGTGCCCTCGCCAAGAATGTAAGCTTTGTAATGACCATTGGCTGGCGCACCGGCGGGCAGCGTTTTCTCGTCGTATCCCACGCAGTATTTATCGAGGAACGGCTGATCGACCAGATTCTCGGTGATCATCACCCACGCCAGACCCGATACCAGCGCCGCATCGGTGCCGGGGCGAATCGGGATCCATTCATCTTCGCGTCCGGCGCCGGTGTCGGTATAGCGCGGATCGATAATGATCATCCTGGCATTGGATTTCTGGCGCGCCTGCTCAAGATAGTAGGTCACCCCGCCGCCGCTCATCCGCGTTTCCCCGGGGTTGTTGCCGAACAGCACTACCAGCTGGCTGTTTTCAATATCCGACGGGCTGTTGCCATCTGCCCAGCCGCCGTAGGTGTAATTCAACCCGGCAGCAATCTGCGCGGATGAATAGTCGCCGTAATGATTGAGATACCCGCCGCAGCAGTTCATCAGACGGGCAATCAGGGTTTTCCCCGGCGGCCAGGAGCGGGTCAGCGTGCCACCCAGCGTGCCGGTGCCGTAGTTCAGATAGATGGACTCGTTGCCGTAATCTTTAATCAGCCGCTGCGTCGTGCTGGCGATGATATCGAAAGCCTCTTCCCAGCTGATTTTCTCGAATTTACCCTCACCGCGTTTACCTACGCGCTTCATGGGATATTTCAGCCGATCGGGGTTATAAACCCGGCGGCGCATAGAACGTCCGCGCAGGCAGGCGCGCACCTGATGCAGGCCGTCATAGTTATCGTCACCGGTATTATCGGTTTCAACGTATTTAATCGCGCCATCCACCACGTGCATGCGCAGCGGGCAGCGGCTACCGCAGTTGACGGTGCATGCGCTCCAGACCACCTTCTCACTGGCCGGGGCTGGCGTGTCGGCGGCATGGGCCATACGGGTAAAGGGTAATGTTAGTGCGTTGCTGGCCAGCGCCAGGCCGCCTATTGCCGTGGTTTTCATCAGACCACGGCGGCTTACCTCAGCAGCCAGTAAAGCATCGGGGGCTTTAATTTTCATGGATACTCGCTTTGGTTGCTCACAATAAACTGATAAGCGCTATATAGTCATATATATAATGCTTTGAAATATTATTGGTTTTTTATGCTGATTTAATCCAAAGGGAGTATCACTGCATTCGCGGAAGGGATTATTGCCCGGTATCAATAAGGGTGTAAAAAAAGCGCCCGCAGGCGCTTTTAAGGGAGAAGGTAAAAATTAACCGATATATTCGAGGCCGCGCATATACGGGCGCAGGATTTCCGGGATCTCGATACGGCCATCGGCCTGCTGATAGTTTTCCATCAGCGCCACCAGCGTACGACCAACCGCCAGGCCAGAACCATTCAGGGTATGAACGAGACGGGTCTTCTTGTCGGACTTGCTGCGGCAGCGAGCCTGCATACGACGCGCCTGGAAATCCCAGACGTTAGAGCAGGAAGAGATCTCACGGTAGGTGTTCTGCGCCGGGACCCACACTTCGAGGTCATAGGTTTTGCAGGCGCTGAAGCCCATATCGCCGGTGCACAGCGCGACCTTACGGTACGGCAGGCCCAGCAGCTGCAGCACTTTCTCGGCGTGGCCGGTCATCTCTTCCAGCGCCGCCATGGAGTCTTCCGGACGGACAATCTGCACCATCTCAACTTTATCGAACTGGTGCATACGGATCAGACCGCGG
Source organism: Klebsiella sp. PCX (assembly GCF_021869705.1). Taxonomy (NCBI): domain Bacteria; kingdom Pseudomonadati; phylum Pseudomonadota; class Gammaproteobacteria; order Enterobacterales; family Enterobacteriaceae; genus Klebsiella; species Klebsiella sp. PCX. Next base: position 1,782,382 of record NZ_CP091527.1, on the reverse strand, counting down.
GTGTCGCGACCATAAGAACCCGCTTCGGAACGGAAGCACGGCGTATGGGCGGTCATTTTGATCGGCAGATCGTCTTCATCGATAATTTCATCACGCACCAGGTTGGTCAGCGGCACTTCCGCCGTCGGGATCAGCGCGTAGTTGCTGCTGTCAGCCTCTTCTTCCAGCGGGCGAGTATGGAACAGGTCGCCGGCGAATTTCGGCAGCTGGCCGGTGCCATACAGGGTGTCCTGGTTTACCAGGTACGGGACATAGTTTTCGCTATAGCCATGCTGTTCAGTGTGCAGATCCAGCATGAACTGCGCCAGGGCGCGGTGCAGACGGGCCAGCTGGCCTTTCATCACCACGAAGCGCGAACCGGTGAGCTTAACGGCGGCGGCAAAATCCAGCCCGCCGTGCATTTCACCCAGCGTCACGTGATCGCGCACGTCAAAATCGAACTGGCGCGGCGTGCCCCAGCGGCTGACTTCAACGTTGTCGTTTTCGTCACGGCCAACCGGCACGTCATCGTGAGGAATATTCGGGATCGCCAGCGCGATATCGCGGATTTCCGCCAGCAGCGCTTCCAGCTCGGATTTTGCGGCATCCAGCTGTTCGCCGAGTTTGTTCACTTCCAGGCGTAATGGCTCGATGTCTTCCCCGCGCGCTTTCGCCTGGCCAATGGATTTCGATCGGGAGTTGCGCTCCGCCTGCAGGTTTTCCGTTTGCACCTGCAGAACTTTACGACGCTCTTCAAGCGCGCGAAGTTTATCTACATCCAGCTTAAAGCCCCGGCGTGCCAGTTTTTCTGCGACTGCGTCTGGCTCGGTACGCAGCAGATTGGGATCGAGCATGCTTATCCTGTGCTTATCGAATTAAAAAAAGAAAAGTGGCCGCAGGCTACGGCCACGGAAATAGTGTAATAACCTTACCGCAACGCCTCAATTAGCGGTAGCGTTTTATCGGGCTATTTTGATCCTGTTCAGCGAGCCAGGCGAGCTTTTCGCCAATTTTGCCCTCAAGCCCCCGGTTTGTCGGGTGATAATAGCGCGTTTGCGCCATTTCCTGCGGGAAGTACTGCTCGCCGGCGGCGTAGGCGTTAGGTTCGTCATGAGCGTAGCGATACTCCTGCCCGTAGCCCATCTCTTTCATCAGCTTCGTCGGCGCATTGCGCAGATGCACCGGAACGTCATAGTCCGGACGGTCTCGCGCATCGGCCAGCGCCGCTTTAAAGGCGGTGTAGACCGCATTGCTCTTCGGCGCGCAGGCCAGATAGACAATAGCCTGGGCAATCGCCCGTTCGCCTTCCGCCGGCCCGACGCGGGTGAAGCAGTCCCACGCCGATATGGCCACCTGCATCGCCCGCGGATCGGCGTTGCCGACGTCTTCCGAGGCAATCGCCAGACAACGGCGGGCAACATACAGCGGATCGCCCCCGGCGGTGATGATCCGCGCGTACCAGTAAAGCGCCGCGTCCGGCGCGCTACCGCGCACCGACTTATGCAGGGCGGAAATCAAATCGTAGAAACGGTCGCCTTTATTATCAAAGCGCGCGCTGCGCTCGCCGGCGATCTCGGTCAGCAGTTCCGCCTTCAGCACCCGCTTGCCCGCATCATCGCTCTCGGCCATATCGGCCATCATTTCCAGGGTATTCAGCGCCCGCCGCGCGTCGCCGTTCACCAGTTCGGCGATGGCCCTGCGGGTCTCATCCGGCAAAACGATATCCTGGCCACCGTAGCCGCGGGTTTTATCGTTCATCGCCTGGTCAAGCACCCGCTCGATATCGTCGGTAGTGAGCGATTTCAGTAAATAGACGCGGGCGCGGGAGAGCAGCGCTGAGTTAAGCTCAAAGGAAGGGTTTTCGGTGGTCGCGCCAATAAAAGTGATAGTGCCATCTTCAATATGCGGCAGAAAGGCATCCTGCTGGCTTTTATTGAAGCGATGCACTTCGTCAACAAACAGAATCGTTCGTCGGCCGGCGTTGCGATTCTGCCGCGCGCGCTCAATGGCCTCGCGGATCTCTTTCACCCCGGAGGTCACCGCCGAGATCCTTTCGACATCGGCGCTGGCATAACGGGCGATAACTTCCGCCAGGGTAGTCTTGCCGGTACCCGGCGGCCCCCAGAGGATCATCGAATGCAGGTGCCCGGCTTCGATCGCCCGCGGCAGGGGTTTGCCCGGCGCCAGCAGGTGCTGCTGGCCAATATACTGCGCTAAATTTTCTGGCCGCATGCGAGCGGCCAGAGGTTGAAACGCGTTGTCGGAAAAATCGAGCGACAGATTGCTCACTTTCGCCTCTACTTACGTTGATCGTCCACCGTCACCCCTTTCGGCGGCGTAAAGGTGAACTTAGATGCGTCGACGGCGCCGTTCTGCTGCGATTTCAGCTGATAGCTGCTGCGCTGATCGTCCTGCTCGACGGCGCTGAACTGATGGATGGTGCCGTCCCGACCGACGTTGATCGTGAACTGCTTCAGGTTGCCGCTGCCGCTTTTCGGCGTCAGCACAAAATCATCGCCGTTTTGTTTGATATTGTACTGCTGCCAGTCGCTGGACTGGTTGCGGGCAATCAGCATAAACGGCGTGTTGCTGGTGGCGTCTTTCAGCCAGGTCGCCGTGGCCTGCTCGACGAACGGGTTATAGAACCACAGGGTTTTACCATCCGAAACGAGGACGCTCTCATCCGGCTGGGTCATATGCCAGTTAAACAGATTCGGGCGTTTTACCCACAGGTCGCCCTGTCCGTCCTGCACGGCGTTGCCGCTGCCGTCGGTGACTTTTTGCGTGAAGCTGGCATGGAAGCTGCTCACTTTATCAAGACGGCTTTTTAAGTCACTGGCCGCATCTGCCCAGACCTGGCTGACGACCATACCAGACAGTAATGCACAGGTGATTGCGAGTTTTTTCATTGTTCTTCCTTAATGTGCGTCACTCCCGACGCGGGAGCCTCTTCTGCCCCTAATGTAGGACCGCCGACGGCGGCGGGACAGAAGAATTGGCTGATTTTGCGCTTATTTACCCAACTTTGCACTCATTCAAAGGGCGGCGGCGCCAGCACTTCGCGGTTACCGTTATGGCCCTGCTCGCTGACAATGCCCTGCGCTTCCATCTGTTCGATGATACGCGCGGCACGGTTATAGCCAATGCGGAACTGGCGCTGCACCCCGGAAATCGACGCTTTACGCTTCTCGGTCACAAAGCTGACCGCCTGATCGAACAGCGGATCCAGCTCTTCACCGCCGTCGAAACCGCCGCCGCCGCCTTCGCTTTCGCTGTCGGAGGTAATGCCGTCAACATACTGCGGACGACCGCGGGCTTTCCAGTCCTGAACCACAGCGTGGACTTCCTGGTCGCGAACAAACGCCCCATGGACGCGCACCGGCGTGGTGGAGTTCGGCCCGGAGTAGAGCATATCCCCCATCCCCAGCAGCGATTCCGCACCGCCCTGATCGAGAATGGTACGCGAGTCAATTTTACTCGACACGGTAAAGGCGATACGCGTCGGAATGTTGGCCTTAATCAGACCGGTAATGACATCCACCGACGGACGCTGCGTCGCCAGCACCAGGTGGATCCCCGCCGCACGCGCTTTCTGCGCCAGGCGAGCGATCAGCTCTTCCACCTTCTTACCGACGGTCATCATCAGGTCGGCGAATTCGTCCACCAGCACCACTATGTACGGCAGCTTTTCCAGTACCGGGTGCACGGCGTCCATACTGTCGCCTGGCTTCCAGTATGGATCCGGGATCGGACGGCCCATGCGTGCCGCTTCAGCAATCTTCTCGTTATAGCCCGCCAGATTACGTACGCCCAGCGCCGACATTAGCTTGTAGCGACGCTCCATCTCGTTGACGCTCCAGCGCAGCGCATTGGCGGCGTCTTTCATGTCGGTGACCACTTCCGTCAGCAGATGCGGAATACCTTCGTAGACCGACAGCTCGAGCATTTTCGGGTCGATCATAATGAAACGCACATCTTCCGGCTGCGCTTTGTAGAGCATGCTGAGGATCATGGCGTTGACGCCGACTGACTTACCGGAACCGGTGGTACCGGCCACCAGCAGGTGCGGCATTTTCGCCAGATCGGCCACCACCGGATCGCCGGCGATGTCTTTACCCAGCACCACGGTCAGCGGCGACGGGTTATCACGGAACTTGCTGTTGTCGAGCACTTCACGCAGGTAGACGGTCTGGCGCTTTTTATTCGGCAGCTCAAGCCCGACATACGGTTTACCCGGGATCACTTCCACCACGCGCACGGCGACCGTGGACAGCGAACGCGCCAGATCCCGTGACAGGTTAGAGATTCGCGCCGCTTTGACGCCAGGCGCCAGATTCAGTTCGAAACGGGTGATCACCGGCCCCGGCGAGTAGTTCACCACATCCGCTTTAATGCGGAAGTCGGCGAGTCGCGCTTCCACCAGTCGTGCCATCTGCTCAAGAGCAAAGGTATCCACCGGCTCGACTTCACTGGGCGGCGGCGTGAGCAGATCCAGCGACGGCAGCGGCGTTGTCGGCTTTTGCAGCGGTCGACTATCGCCATTGCGCATCAGCAGCGGGTGGATCAGGCTCTCCTGCGGCGCAGGCGCGGCAGGCTGGTGCCCCTGCGGGGCAACCGGCTGTTGCGGCACTGGCTGAGGGTGTACCGGCTGGTGCTGCGCAGGTTGATAACCCTGCTGCGGAGCGGCGGCCGGTTGTTGATAGTGCTGGGCTGGCTGCTGCGGCTGTACTTCCGGTGTCGGCGTAAACAGCGGCTCGCTCGGACCCTCATTGACCAGCGTTTTCATCGGCGAGAATTCATAATCCGCCGGCGAGAACGGATTAGCGCCCGGCGGCTGCTCGGAGGCGTAGCGCTGCTGCTGGGTGGCGGCAAACTGGCGCGCCAGCTCCGCTTCCGCCGCGGCATCGGCGTCATCGTCATCAGTCGCGTTCTCGTCTTCCCAGCGATGGCCATAGCGCTGCTGTTGAGTGGCGGCGAACTGGCGAGCCAGCTCATCCTGCTCCATAGCATCCGCTTCCTCATCCGAGAGCAGCTCATCATCATAATGGGGGTCGCGCTCGGCCTGCCGCGCGCGCTGTTCAGCTTCCCGCTGCGACGGTAGCTTGATGCCGTAGGAGGCCAGTTCCCGACGCGTCGGGACGCGAACGCGATTTGGCCGCGGTAGTTTTGGACCAATGCCCTCTTTCACCTGGACCCGCGGTCCGCTGGAGGCCGGGCTGAACAATGGCGCTGTCGCTGCGGACGCGGCGGTCGCCGTCTTCGCAGCGGCTGCGCCGCCGCTGGCAGCCGTTGCCTGATGCACTCCTGCCGCCACCGCAGAAACTACGGTTGACTCCACGGGCGGTTTGGACGGCGAGGCGGGCGGCGTCAGCGGTTTGGTGGCGATCGGACTTTCCGGCTCCGGAATAGGCTGATACCAGGAAGCCAGCAGCTCGCGTTCGCGCGCCCGCTTCTCTTCCACTTCCTCGAAATAATAGAGCGGCGGACGTTTCACTTCTTCCTGCACGACCTCAGGCTCTGGCTGCGCGGCAGGTACCGGCGCGGGCTCAGGCTGATACGCCTGCGGCGCAGGCTGACCGGCATGCGGATCGTAAGCCGGCTGCTGATACGGCGCAGGCTCGGGTTGATACCCCTGCGGCGCAGGCTGGACAGCATGCGGATCGTAAACCGGCTGCTGATACGGCGCCGGCTCTGGCTGATACCCCTGCGGCGCAGGCTGAGCAACATGTGGATCGTAAACCGACTGCTGATACGGCGCCGGCTCTGGCTGATACCCCTGCGGCGCAGGCTGGACGGCATGCGGATCGTAAACCGGCTGCTGATACGGCGCAGGCTCAGGCTGATACGCCTGCGGCGCAGGCTGACCGGCATGCGGATCGTAAGTCGGCTGCTGATACGGCGCAGGCTCGGGTTGATACCCCTGCGGAGCCGGCTGACCGGCATACGGATCGTAAACCGGCTGCTGATACGGCGCAGGCTCGGGTTGATACCCCTGCGGCGCAGGCTGGCCGGCATACGGATCGTAAACCGGCTGCTGATACTGCACTGGCTCAGGCTGATACGCCTGCGGTGCCGGCTGACCGGCATGAGGAGCATAAGCAGGCTGCTGATACGGTGCCGGCTCTGGCTGGTAGGGCTGCGGCGGGTAACCAGCTTCCGGCTGATAAACCGGCGCAGCGCCCTGATGACCAGCCGGTGATTCGGCCCACGGCTGCGGCGCGGCAGTGGCCGCCGCCGCTGCGCCCACCGGCTCAGCGATACTCTGGCCGTTCAGCAACGGATCGTAAGGGTCGAAATCGCCCGGGCGCGCGGCGCTGGCGCCGGAGAACAACACATCATTCTCGGCGGGACGCGCGGCGCTGGCGCCGGAAAACAGTACATCGTCGGCGGCAACAGGCGCACCGCTGGCGCTGTACTGCACTGCCTCTTCCCCGTCATCCATCCGTTTGCCGGAGAAAAGCGCCGCGTCGGTTTTACGCCCCATGGGGTTGGTAAACTTCTCAGCGAGACGTTTACGCCGCGCCAGTGCGCTGCGCAAGATACGGGCGCGACGCGACTCCAGGGGGGTTGCCGCCTCTTCGTCGTCGTACTCTTCATCGTCGTCTTCGTATTCGCCTTCATCGACCCAGGTATCATCCCGACGGGTACGATTGCTGGCAAAGGTGAGCACGGACAGGATGCCGCCGCCCAGTTTTTCCGCAATGCTGACCCACGACCAGCCGGTAAACAGCGTCAGGCCGGCCGCCCAGATGCACAACAGCGCAATGGTGCCGCCGCTGCTGTGCAGCAGCGGTTGCAGGGTGGTGCTCAGCAGGCTGCCAATCACCCCGCCAGAGGCGAAGTACCAGATATCATCGGCGTTAATCGCCGCCAGACCGCAGGAGGTCAGGATCAGGGCTAACGCACCGATGAGGCGCAGCGAAACGGCGAAATAATCAATATATTCGTCATTTTCCTGATGCCGCCAAGCAAACCAGCATCCGCCGATGATGATCACCGGGATGGTGTAGGCCATGACGCCAAAAATGAAAAAGAGGGTATCGGCAAGCCACGCGCCGGGGGCGCCGCCTAAATTATGGATAGGCTCATGCCATGCCGTTTGCGACCAGCTTGGGTCCGAGGGGTTAAAGCTCAGTAATGCCGCCATCAGCCAGATGGCGAAGAGGGAGCAAAGGATGAGCATCGCCTCGAGGAGTCGGCGCCCGCTGCTGAGTTTGGTAAGTTTGACTTCTTTGTCTTCGGTGTATTCCTGGCTCAAGAAAGGCTCTCCAGGTATCAGGCTGTTTCCTGCCTGCTGCTAAAACGGACAACAGCGCCGGGTCTCCCCGGCACTGTTGCTGTATGGATTAACAGGAGTGTAATCAAACTACGTCGAGTTTGCACCTGTTCCGTGTTAGCGCGTCTTAATAACCAGACGATTACTTTGCTTGACTTCTTCCATTACCACATAGGTACGGGTGTCGTTAACGCCCGGCAGGCGCAGCAAGGTCTCGCCCAGTAATTTACGATACGCTGACATATCCGGTACGCGGGTTTTCAACAGATAGTCGAAATCACCGGAAACCAGATGACACTCTTGAATTTCTTCAAGTTTTTGCACTGCGGCGTTAAATTGCTCAAACACATCCGGTGCGCCACGATTCAGAGTAATCTCAACAAATACCAGAAGTGATGCATCCAGATAATGCGGGTTGAGCAGCGCCGTATAGCCCTGAATAAAACCCTGTCTTTCAAGACGACGCACACGCTCAAGGCAAGGCGTCGGAGAAAGTCCCACCCGTTTAGAAAGCTCGACGTTAGAAATTCGCCCATCTTTTTGCAATTCATTCAGGATGTTACGATCAATGCGGTCGAGATCTTTGCCAGGGCGCTTCTTGCTATCTACCATTATTATTGTCTCTCTGTATTCCTTCCCTACTCCTGTTCCGGCTCTGTGCCTTCACTGCCAGAGCCCATCCTGTTATTACCCGTACGACATTGGGTAACCCAGGGGTACGTGAGAAGCCCGTTGCCTGACGGCAGTCACCGACATCACGCATGGCGTCTGTCCACACCATGCGTAGATTTCGTTAACCCGGATAAAAATGGCATTTGCGTGCATGAAAATTCGCCGCACGCCAAATACTGCTTTTCTTCTTCCTTGAATGTTTTCGCAAAAGCACAGGGGATTGTCAAAGCAAAACATCGATTTTTAGTACAAGATGCCAGATATTCATCATCTACCCTGGTTGATTCTCATTTTTTCGTCTTATAATTGTCCCGCCAACAGTAGAAATAGTTATATTCCTTGCCGGGAAAATCGCCAATTCATCGGCCGCTTCTATTGCACACATCGTTAACAAAATCGCTGCGCTCTTTTTTTACGACAACAAATTCCCTACAATCCCAGCCCAATGTATGCCAATTATTATGGGGATCTCATGGGCACAGCCAAACACAGTAAACTGCTTATCCTTGGTTCTGGACCTGCGGGATACACCGCGGCGGTCTATGCCGCACGCGCCAACCTGCAGCCGGTGCTGATCACCGGGATGGAAAAAGGCGGTCAGCTGACCACCACGACGGAAGTGGAAAACTGGCCAGGCGATCCGAACGATTTGACCGGTCCGCTGCTGATGGAGCGCATGCACGAGCATGCCACGAAATTTGAAACCGAGATTATTTTCGACCATATCAGCCGCGTCGATCTGCAAAACCGGCCGTTCCGTCTGACCGGCGACAGCGGCGAATACACCTGTGACGCGTTGATTATCGCCACCGGCGCTTCCGCCCGTTACCTGGGCCTGCCTTCCGAAGAAGCCTTCAAGGGCCGCGGCGTTTCCGCCTGCGCCACCTGTGACGGATTCTTCTATCGCAACCAGAAAGTGGCGGTGATCGGCGGCGGCAACACCGCGGTTGAAGAGGCTCTGTATCTGTCAAACATCGCCTCTGAGGTACACCTTATCCACCGTCGCGATTCCTTCCGTGCGGAAAAAATCCTCATCAAACGCCTGATGGACAAAGTGGAAAGCGGCAACATCGTGCTGCATACCGATCGCACCCTCGAAGAGGTGACCGGCGACCAGATGGGCGTCAGCGGCCTGCGTCTGCGCGATACCAAAAACAGCGACAACGTCGAGTCCCTGGAAGTAGCCGGTCTGTTTGTCGCCATCGGCCACAGCCCGAACACCGCCATCTTTGAAGGTCAGCTGGAGCTGGAGAACGGCTACATCAAAGTGCAGTCCGGTATCCATGGCAATGCGACCCAGACCAGCATCCCGGGCGTGTTCGCCGCCGGCGATGTCATGGACCATATTTATCGTCAGGCTATCACCTCCGCCGGCACCGGCTGCATGGCAGCGCTGGACGCTGAACGTTACCTCGACGGTCTGGCTGACGCCTGCAAATAATCTTTACAAGTCAGTAACAAAGGTAAAGAAGGCGACGAAAAGTCGCCTTTATTTTTGCCGCGATGTAACATTGCCGTGCCCAATATTCCGATAACGACACCTGCAAAGCGCGCAATGAATAAAACCCGTCAACAAGAGTTAACCCGCTGGTTAAAACAGCAAAGCATTATCTCCCGTCGCTGGTTGATGATTTCCCGCCTCCTTGGCGTGGCGAGCGGTCTGCTGATCGTGGCGCAGGCCTGGTTCCTGGCGCGGATCCTGCATCGGATGGTGATGGAGAATATTCCTGCGACCGCCCTGCTGCTGCCGCTAACCCTGCTGGTGCTGACCTTTGTGCTGCGCGCCTGGGTGGTCTGGCTGCGTGAACGGGTCGGCTTTCAGGCCGGGCAGCATATTCGCTATGAAATTCGCCGCCAGGTGCTCGACCGCCTCCAGCAGGCGGGCCCGGCGTGGATCCAGCGCAAACCGGCCGGCAGTTGGGCAACGCTTATCCTTGAGCAGATCGATGATATGCACGATTATTATGCCCGCTACCTGCCCCAGATGACGCTGGCGGCCTGCGTACCGCTGCTGATCGTTATCACTATTTTCCCGATTAACTGGGCCGCCGCGTTGATCCTCCTCGGCACCGCCCCGCTGATCCCGCTTTTCATGGCGCTGGTCGGGATGGGCGCCGCCGATGCCAACCGGCGTAATTTCCAGGCGCTGGCCCGCCTCAGCGGCCACTTCCTCGACCGCCTGCGCGGCATGGAAACCTTGCGTATTTTTCACCGCGGCCAGGCCGAAACGGATAATATTCGCGACGCCTCGCAGGATTTTCGCCAACGCACCATGGAAGTCCTGCGCCTGGCGTTCCTCTCCTCCGGGGTACTGGAATTTTTCACCTCGCTCTCCATTGCGCTGGTAGCGGTTTATTTCGGCTTCTCATACCTTGGCGAGCTTAACTTCGGCCACTATGGCGCGGGCGTCACGCTGATGGCGGGCTTCCTGACGCTGATCCTCGCCCCGGAGTTTTTCCAGCCATTACGTGACCTGGGCACCTTCTACCATGCCAAAGCCCAGGCCGTGGGCGCCGCAGACAGCCTGAAAACGTTTATGGAAACCCCATTGACCCAGCTGGAGCGCGGCGAAAAAACCTTAAATGACAACGATCTGATTGGCGTGGAAGCGCACGACCTGCTGATTAAATCTCCCGAAGGGAAAGTCCTGGCCGGGCCGCTTAACTTTTCACTGCCTGCAGGCGCGCGGGTGGTGCTGGTGGGTCAGAGCGGCTCCGGGAAAAGTTCACTGCTGAACACCCTGCTCGGCTTTTTGCCCTATGAGGGTTCGCTGAAGGTCAATGGCGTGGAGCTGCGCGAGCTGGACGCCGATCGCTGGCGTCGCCTGTTAAGCTGGGTGGGGCAGAATCCCCAGCTTCCTGCCGCCACGCTGCGGGAAAATGTGCTGCTGGCGTGGCCGGAAGCCAGCGATGCCCAGCTTCGACTGGCGCTGGACAAGGCCTGGGTGAGCGAGTTTATCGCCCTGCTGCCGGATGGGATCCATACCGCCGTGGGCGATCAGGCGGGCCGTCTGTCGGTCGGCCAGGCGCAGCGTATCGCGGTCGCCCGCGCGCTGTTGGTGCCGTGCCGCCTGCTGCTGCTGGATGAACCCGCCGCCAGCCTCGACGCCCACAGCGAACAACGGGTCATGCAGGCATTGACCCACGCCTCCACCCAGCAAACCACGCTGCTGGTTACCCATCAGCTTGAGGGACTGGCGGACTGGGATGCCGTCTGGGTGATGCAGGACGGACAGATTATCGAACAAGGCGACTACGCCACGCTGGCCCGCGCCGGCGGGGTCTTCTCGGCGCTGCTGGCCCATCGTCAGGAGGAGATTTAAATGCGCGCGCTCTTACCCTATCTGGCACTGTACAAACGCCACAAATGGATGCTGCTGCTCGGCATCGTACTGGCTATTGTGACCCTGCTGGCCAGTATCGGCCTGCTGACGCTCTCCGGCTGGTTTCTCTCCGCCTCTGCGGTGGTGGGCGTCGCCGGGATCTACAGTTTTAACTATATGCTGCCCGCCGCGGGCGTCCGCGGCGCAGCGATTATCCGGACCGCCGGACGCTACTTCGAGCGTCTGGTCAGCCACGACGCCACCTTCCGCGTGCTACAGCACCTGCGCGTCTTCACCTTCAGCAAACTACTCCCCCTCTCTCCGGCGGGGCTGGCGCGCTTTCGCCAGGGTGAACTGCTCAACCGCGTGGTAGCCGACGTCGACACCCTGGATCATCTCTACCTGCGGGTCATTTCGCCGCTGGTCGGCGCGCTGGTGGTGATTGTGGTGGTGACCTGCGGATTAAGCCTGCTCGATGTCACCCTCGCGCTAACGCTCGGCGGTATCATGCTGGTGACCCTGCTGGTTATGCCGCCGCTGTTCTATCGCGCCGGTAAACCGGCCGGAGAGAGTATGACCCAGCTGCGCGGCCAGTATCGGCAACAGCTTACCGCCTGGCTGCAGGGCCAGGCGGAGCTGATGGTGTTTAACGCCAGCGACCGCTATCGCGCGCAAATGGAAAAGACCGAGCTCAGTTGGCAGGAGGCGCAGCGTCGCCAGGCCGAGCTGACCGCGCTTTCGCAGGCGCTGATGCTGTTGATCGGCGGTATCGCCGTGGTGGCCATGCTCTGGCTGGCCTCAGATGGCGTCGGCGGCAACAGTCAGCCCGGGGCGCTGATCGCCCTGTTCGTCTTCTGCGCCCTGGCGGCTTTCGAAGCCCTGGCGCCCGTCACCGGCGCTTTCCAGCATTTAGGTCAGGTGATCGCCTCCGCGCTGCGGATCTCGCAGATCACTGACCAGCAGCCGGAAGTCTCCTTCGTCGAGGGCGAGGCCTGCAAGCCTGCGCAGGTGGCCTTAGATTTCAGGCAGGTCACCTTCCGCTACCCGCAGCAGCCCTCCCCCGCTCTGGAGAACATCTCCCTGCAGATTGCCGCCGGGGAACATATTGCTATTCTTGGCCGAACCGGCTGCGGAAAGTCGACGCTGTTGCAGTTACTCACCCGCGCATGGGATCCGACACAGGGTGAAATATTGCTCAACGATCAGCCGCTGTCCGGGCTCAGCGAAGCCACCCTGCGGCAGTCAATGAGCGTGGTACCGCAGCGCGTGCACCTGTTCAGCGCCACCCTGCGCGACAACCTGCTGCTGGCGGCGCCTGAGGCTGATGACACTCTGCTCTGCGCCACCCTTGAGAAGGTAGGCCTGGAAAAACTGCTGGAAGATGGCGGACTCAACGGCTGGCTGGGCGAAGGCGGACGCCAGCTTTCCGGCGGCGAACTGCGCCGGCTGGCCATTGCCCGCGCGCTGCTCCACGATGCGCCGCTGATGCTGCTGGACGAACCGACAGAAGGTCTGGATGCGGCCACCGAAAGCCAGATCCTGCATCTGCTGGCGGAAGTCTTACGCGAGAAAACCGTGCTGATGGTCACCCACCGCCTGCGAGGCCTGGCGCGTTTTAATCAGATAATAGTCATGGACAACGGCCAGATAATTGAGCAAGGTAGTCACGCGGAGCTGCTCGCTAAACAGGGCCGGTACTTCCAGTTTAAACAGCGTCTGTAGGCTATTATCTAATTTTTGCTGATGCGTATTGAGGTTAAAATGCGTCTGGTTCAGCTCTCCCGGCATTCTATCGCCTTCCCTTCTCCGGAAGGCGCCCTGCGTGAACCTAACGGCCTGCTGGCGCTCGGCGGCGATCTGAGCCCCGCGCGCCTGCTGATGGCCTATCAGCGTGGTATTTTTCCCTGGTTTTCCCCCGGCGACCCGATCCTCTGGTGGTCGCCCGATCCCCGCGCGGTGCTCTGGCCGGAACAGTTCCATCTCAGCCGCAGCATGAAGCGCTTTCATCAGCGTTCGCCCTACCGCGTCACGCTCAACCACGCCTTTGGCGAGGTGATTGAGGGCTGCGCCAGCGATCGTGACGAAGGCACCTGGATAACCAGCAGCATCGTTCGCGCCTACCACCAGCTGCATGAGCTGGGGCATGCCCACTCCATTGAAGTCTGGCAGGAGAATACTCTGGTGGGGGGAATGTACGGCGTGGCACAGGGGGCGCTGTTTTGCGGCGAGTCGATGTTCAGCCGGGCGGAAAATGCCTCCAAAACCGCGCTGCTGGTATTTTGCCAAGACTTTGCGCAGAGCGGCGGTAAATTAATTGACTGTCAGGTGCTGAACAACCATACCGCATCATTAGGCGCGGTGGATATTCCCCGCCGCGATTATCTGGACTATCTGTCAGTATTACGCGGCTACCGTCTGCCCGAGCGATTTTGGGTACCGCGGGTGCTATTTCCGGGCGGACAATAAAATGTTTTCAGCACATTTTGCGTCAGGATGGTATAATTGCGCGGTAGAGTAGCTTCTGCCTGTTGCCCCGCCGCCGTTTGGGAATAATAAGAGTCAGATAACGCCCATCGTTCTGTCACTCCCCTTTACGTTTGCGCCTGTCACGCGGCATGGCCGTGTGTGTCCCGGGCAATGCGCCAAAACTACTTCGGCGATTCATACCCGTCATATTTCCATTGCCGGCGTGCTGACTGCGCGCCTTGCGGCAAGGTGAATGATTCAGGGTAGACACGTAAAACTTTACTTACATGATGAACTTCGGCATTATCTTGCCGGTTCAAAACTACGGTAGTGATACCCCAGAGGACTAGATGGCCAAAGAAGACAATATTGAAATGCAGGGCACCGTACTTGAAACGTTGCCTAACACTATGTTCCGCGTAGAACTGGAAAACGGTCACGTGGTAACCGCGCATATCTCCGGTAAAATGCGTAAAAACTACATCCGCATTCTGACGGGCGACAAAGTGACTGTTGAGCTGACCCCGTACGACCTGAGCAAAGGCCGCATTGTCTTCCGTAGTCGCTGATTGTTTTCGCCCTTAAGGCGTCAGATGCTGAAGGCCGGGATAATTCCCGGTCTTTTCATTTCTACCGCCAGTTGGCAAAAAAAAACCGGCCCCTGGCCGGTTTTTTACATTGAAGATATCGCCTTAATGGGCGGCTTCCGGTTTGTGCTTCGGCGCGCTCTGGAAGTCGTAGGTCAGCGTATTTTTCGCGCTGTCCAGAGAGACCGTCACCTGCCCGCCGTCGACCAGCGAGCCAAACAGCAGCTCGTTCGCCAGCGGTTTTTTCAGGTTGTCCTGAATGACGCGTCCCATTGGACGTGCCCCCATTGCCCGGTCGTAGCCTTTTTCCGCCAGCCAGTCGCGCGCTTCCTGGCTGACTTCCAGGGAGACGCCTTTCTGATCCAGCTGAACCTGCAGCTCGACGATAAACTTGTCGACAACCTGATGGATCACCGTGGTGGAGAGGTGATCGAACCAGATGATGTTGTCGAGACGGTTACGGAACTCCGGCGTAAAGATCTTCTTGATCTCATCCATTGCGTCCGGACTGTTGTCCTGCTGGATAAGGCCAATCGATTTACGCTCGGTTTCCCGCACCCCGGCGTTGGTGGTCATCACCAGCACCACGTTGCGGAAGTCCGCTTTACGTCCGTTGTTATCGGTCAGCGTGCCGTTGTCCATCACCTGCAGCAGCAGGTTGAACACGTCCGGATGCGCTTTTTCGATCTCATCGAGCAGCAGCACCGCATGCGGATGTTTAATCACCGCATCGGTCAGCAGCCCGCCCTGGTCGAAGCCGACGTAGCCCGGAGGCGCCCCGATTAAACGACTGACGGTATGACGTTCCATATATTCGGACATATCAAAACGCAGCAGCTCAATACCCAGCGCCTTCGCCAGCTGCACGGTCACTTCGGTTTTCCCCACCCCGGTCGGCCCGGCGAACAGGAATGAACCCACCGGCTTGTGCTCATGGCCCAGCCCGGCGCGCGCCATCTTGATGGCTTCCGTCAGCGCCTCGATGGCCTTATCCTGACCAAAGACCAGCATTTTCAGTCGATCGCCAAGGTTTTTCAGCGTATCGCGATCGCTGCGGGAGACGCTCTTCTCAGGGATCCGCGCAATGCGCGCCACCACGGACTCGATATCCGCCACATTGACCGTTTTCTTACGCTTGCTGACCGGCATTAAGCGCGCCCGCGCCCCCGCCTCGTCAATTACGTCAATCGCCTTATCCGGCAGATGGCGATCGTTAATGTATTTCACCGCCAGCTCAACCGCCGCACGCACCGCCTTGGCGGTATAACGCACATCGTGGTGCGCTTCGTACTTCGGCTTCAGGCCGTTGATAATCTGGACGGTCTCTTCCACCGACGGTTCGGTAATATCGATTTTCTGGAAACGGCGGGCCAGCGCACGATCTTTTTCAAAGATGTTGCTGAACTCCTGGTAAGTGGTGGAGCCAATCACCCGGATCTTGCCGCTGGAAAGCAGCGGTTTGATCAGGTTAGCCGCATCGACCTGGCCGCCAGACGCCGCTCCCGCACCGATGATGGTGTGGATCTCATCAATGAACAGGATGCTGTTGGTATCCTGCTCCAGCTGTTTCAGCAACGCTTTAAAGCGTTTTTCAAAATCGCCACGGTATTTCGTCCCGGCCAGCAGAGAACCAATATCAAGCGAGTAGATGGTGCAGTCAGCCATGACTTCCGGCACATCGCCCTGCACAATACGCCAGGCAAGGCCTTCGGCGATGGCGGTTTTACCGACGCCGGATTCCCCCACCAGCAGCGGGTTATTTTTACGCCGACGGCACAGCACCTGAATGGCGCGCTCCAGCTCTTTTTCACGGCCGATCAGGGGATCGATGCCGCCAACGCGAGCAAGCTGATTGAGGTTGGTGGTGAAGTTTTCCATACGTTCCTCCCCGCCGGCTTGCTCTTCATTGCCAGGCTGGCTTCCGCTGTTATCGGAAGACTGGCTCGGCTCATCTTTGCGTGTACCATGAGAAATGAAGTTCACCACATCGAGTCGGCTCACTTCATGTTTACGCAGCAGGTAGGCGGCCTGCGACTCCTGCTCGCTGAAAATGGCCACCAGCACGTTGGCGCCGGTCACTTCGCTGCGGCCAGAAGATTGCACGTGGAAAACGGCGCGCTGCAGCACACGCTGGAAGCTCAGCGTCGGCTGGGTGTCGCGCTCTTCTTCCGTGGCTGGCAGGACGGGTGTGGTTTGTTCGATGAAGGCTTCAAGTTCCTGACGCAATGCCACCAGGTCCACTGAACACGCTTCCAGGGCCTCACGGGCCGAGGGGTTGCTTAGCAGAGCCAGCAGCAAGTGCTCGACGGTCATAAACTCATGACGGTGCTCGCGCGCTCTGGCGAAAGCCATATTTAAACTGAGTTCCAGTTCTTGATTGAGCATAGGCACCTCCCCCAATTTTCATGCCTGAATTCAGGCTTTTTCCAGCGTACACAGCAATGGATGCTCGTTCTCCCTCGCGTACTGATTCACCATAGCGACTTTGGTCTCCGCCACTTCCGCGGTAAACACGCCACAAATCGCCTTACCTTCATAGTGAACCGTGAGCATCAGTTGCGTTGCACGTTCAACATCATAAGAAAAGAATTTTTGTAACACGTCAATAACAAACTCCATTGGAGTGTAGTCATCATTGACCAATATCACTTTATACATAGATGGCGGTTTAATCGCATCACGAACTTCGTCGTCAACCAGGTGCTCGAAGTCCAGCCAATCTCTCTTACTCATCGTCAGTGTTCATCATCGGTTGCTGTTGCCAACAGGCGGAGGCCTGTCGATGACCAGAGGTTATGCTCATCACAAATCTACAACAGATCATAGATAACTATCATCTATCGCTTCTATCCGCGACGGCTGTCACATTCCCCGGCAATAGCGTTAACTGCTTCAAATTTTGACGCATTTTTCGCCGTTCCCCCTCCTCAATCGCTTGACGCGTTTTCGTATTTCTCTAAATTGTAGTGGCGAGAGTTGGCGAGCAATTGAACAACTCGTCACTCCACCACCGGTTCATTCCATCTTACTAATAAAGATTTACGAAGGATGTCGAAGTATGGAAATGGGTACTGTTAAGTGGTTCAACAATGCCAAAGGGTTCGGTTTTATCTGCCCTGAGGGCGGCGGCGAAGACATTTTCGCCCATTACTCCACCATCCAGATGGATGGTTACAGAACGCTAAAAGCCGGACAAGCCGTTCGGTTTGATGTTCACCAGGGGCCAAAAGGCAACCACGCCAGCGTGATCGTCCCTGTGGAAGCGGAAACGGCTGCATAACTCTTTTGCTTCATTGTGTACATCCTGCTAATAAAATGCCAGTCCTTCTGACTGGCATTTTTATTTCTCATCCCGACTACTCCCGCGCCAGGGCATCCACCGGATCGAGCCGCGCCGCATTGCGCGCCGGCAGCCAGCCAAACAGCACCCCGGTTAACGTCGAACAGAGAAACGCCGTCACCAGCGCCAGCGGCGAAAAACCGATCTCCCAGCCCGGGAGAAACAGTTGCAGAATAAACGCGATCATCAGCGACAACGTCACCCCCAGCGCACCGCCGACCAGGCAAACCAGCACCGCCTCGATGAGAAACTGCTGCAGCACATCGCTGGCCCGCGCGCCAACCGCCATGCGGATGCCGATCTCCCGCGTCCGTTCGGTCACCGACACCAGCATAATATTCATTACGCCAATCCCGCCGACCACCAGGGCAATCACCGCCACCAATGTCAGGAACAGCTGTAAGGTATGTGTGGTCCTTTCGGCGGTTTTCAAGACGCTGTCCATATTCCAGGTGAATACATCTTTTTTACCATGCCGCAGCTCCAGCAGACGCAGCAGCTGTTTCTCTGCGGTTTCACTGTCGTAGCCTTCATGAACGCGCACAGTGATGGAGTTCAGCCACGACTGGCCCATTACTCTTCCCGCCATGGTGGTGTAGGGCAACCAGACGCGGAGAATTTTGCTGCTGCCGAACATCGACTGCTTTTCATCCGCAACGCCAATCACCGTGGCCGGCATATTGCCCACCAGAATCACCTCGCCCACCACTTTCGCTTTATTGGGAAACAGCTGCCGACGGGTATTGCTGTCGAGCACTACCACCTGTGCCCGACTGTTGAGCTGCAGTTCATTGAAGGTATTGCCTTCGCTAAAGGTCATGCCGTAGACATTAAAATACTGTGGACCGACCCCCTCCGCACTGGCGGCAACGTCAATATTGTTGGCGCGCAGGCGCAGGCTTTTTGAAACCGCCGGCGTGGCGGAGCGCACCCACGGCTGCTTCTGGATCGCCAGCAAATCGTCATACTTCAGCGCCTGCTGGTAGCGCGGGTCGTCGTCGCCAAAATCCTTACCAGGATACACATCAATGGTATTGGTGCCGATGGCGCGAATATCTGCCAGCACCATCTGCTTGGCGGCATCCCCCACCACCACGATCGACACCACCGAGGCAATACCGATAATAATGCCGAGCATGGTCAGCAGGGTACGCATTTTATTCGCCGCCATCGCTCTCCAGGCCATCACCAGCGCTTCGCGAAAGCCGCTGGTAAACTGACGCCACGCCGAAGGCTCCGCCTGCGGACGGGCGCGCAGTCCGCCGCCCTGGCGGCTGGCGGGCGGGTTGCGGACGATCTCGCCATCGCGGATCTCGACGATCCGCTCCGCCTGAGCGGCGACCTGCGGATCGTGGGTCACAATGATGACCGTGTGCCCCTGCGCTTTTAGCTGGTGCAGGATCGCCATTACCTCTTCGCCGGAATGGCTGTCCAGCGCGCCGGTGGGCTCATCGGCGAGGATCACTTCCCCACCGTTCATCAGGGCGCGGGCGATACTGACCCGCTGCTGTTGGCCGCCGGACAGCTGCGACGGTTGATAGTCGGCGCGCTCGCCCAGCCCCAGGCGCGCCAGCAGCTCATGAGCGCGCGCCAGGCGCGCGCGCCGTTCACTGCCGGCATACACCGCCGGCACTTCGACATTCTGCGCGGCGGTCAGATGGGACAGCAGATGGTAGCGTTGAAAGATAAAGCCAAAGTGTTCCCGCCGCAGACGGGCCAGCGCATCGCCATCCAGCTGCGCGATATCGGTTCCCGCCACCCGATAGGTGCCGCTGGTGGGTTTGTCGAGGCAGCCAAGGATATTCATCAGCGTCGATTTTCCCGAGCCGGAGGCGCCCACGATCGCCACCATCTCCCCGGCATGGATACTGAGGGTGATCCCCTTGAGGACCTCAACGCTGCCGTCGCCGGAAGGATAGCTGCGACGAATATCACGCAGCTCGAGCAGGGCCGTCATTTTGCCGCCCCGTTCGCGCTCTCGCCGACGATCACCTCATCCCCCTCTTCAAGACCCTGTACCACCGCGACGTCGGTATCATTGCGCGCGCCAATGACAATCTCACGCTCTTTGACCTCGCCGGTACGCAACAGCCGGACGTGGTAGCGGTTATCACCGACCGCATCACCCAGGGCGCTCAGCGGGATGGTGATCACGTTCTTCACCTCGGCCAGTTGGATATGCACCTGCGCGGTCATGTCGAGGCGCAGAATTCCCTGCGGGTTCGGGACCTCGAAGCGGGCATAATAGAAGATGGCGTCGTTGACTTTTTCCGGCGTCGGCAGAATGTCCTTCAGCTTGCCTTCATAGCGAGTTAGCGGGTCGCCCAGCACGGTAAACCACGCCTTTTGTCCCGGTCTGAGGTGGATGACATCCGCTTCGGAGACCTGCGCTTTCACCAGCATGGTGCTGAGGTCCGCCAGGGTCAGAATGTTCGGCGCCTGCTGGGCAGCGATCACCGTCTGTCCCTGCAGGGTAGTAATTTGCGTCACTTCACCAGCCATCGGCGCCAGGATCCGCGTGTAGTCGAGGTTGGTCTTCGCCGTGTCGAGCGTTGCCTGGTTGCGCTTAATTTGCGCTTCAATGGTGCCGATTTGCGCCTGTTTCACCGCCAGGTCGGTGGCCGCGGTATCGAGGTCTTGTCGCGAGACCAGCTGGCGCTGCGCCAGCTGCTGCTGACGGGCCAAGGTCACCTGCGCCAGCTTACTCTCCGCGCGCGCCTGATTGAGCTGGGCGCGCAGCTCCATTAACGTCGCTTCCACCTCTTTGATCTGGTTTTGCGCCTGCTCAGGATCGATAACCCCCAGCAGTTGGTCCTTTTTGACCTTATCGCCGATATTCACGTGCAGCGTCTTCAGCTGTCCGCTGACCTGGGCGCCGACGTCAACTTTTCGCAGGGCATCCAGCTTGCCGGTGGCCAGCACGCTCTGCTGGAGATCGCCTTTGCGCACCACCAGCGTCTGGTAGTGCGGTAGCGGCGCATTGAGGATCCGCCATCCCCAGACAGCCAGACCCAGCACAACGATCGCCAACAGCCACCAGACGGTCCTGCGTTTTCCCTTCACTTTCATATTCCGATTCCTGCTGTTTCCCTGCCGCTCCAGGCGGAGATTCTATCGAAACCCGTCGGCAACAGGACACCCATTTTTCGCGCCAATGATGTTTTGTTTAGCTGCCGGAGAGCTTTGCGCCGCCGAAATTTCCGACGGCGAAGAGATTAATCAGCGCGACCGCGGGCCAGCCACAGTACCCGCGAGAACATTTTTTTCAGCAGCGTCGGCACAGCGTCCACCCCACGGCGGCCGGCTTCCATTGCCACCTCAATCGCCAGGTCCGGCTTGGATGAGCGATGGATGGCCTTGGTGATCACCCGCCGCATATTCATGGGCACATTATCCGGGATCTGCGCCACCCGGTGGTAAACGTCATCAAATCCCTGACGATACATAAAGTGTTCCATATCCAGCGCCGGCAGAGCGGTCAGATGGTCGCGCTCCAGCTCGCGATCGTTATTCAGCAGACCGCGTACGGTCGCGGCATATTTTTTTCCTGCCTCATCGCCATCCACCAGCACGTGCCACTGGATCCCCATCCGGCGGGCGAATTTGATCAATGGCTTCAGGCCCGACTGGGCGAATTCAATCACTTTCACCCCTTCAGCATCAAAATGATGGCCGCACTGGCGGGCCAGCTCGTTGATAACCCAGGTTTCCGTCTCCCCCTCCACCAGCAGCCAACAGCGGGCGAAGAGCGATGAGGCGCGATTGAAGCGGATGTGAAAGGCAATGCGTCGACTCTCTTCGGCATTCATTCCGCCCGGCCCCAGCCGCCATGCCGACACCCGCGCCGATTCACGCACCAGCCGACAAACCTGCTCCACCGGCGTCAGGGACAGCAGCTCTCCGGAGTTGGTGGTGGTCACACGCTGCAACGGCAGCAAATTCAGCAGATGCCAGGCGACGGAGAGCATGATCGGGTGCAGGCGGGTCTCGGGATCCTCAATCAACAGCAGCGGCCGCGCGTCGCGATCGAGGCGCACCGTCCCTTTCGCCTGCAGCAGGGTAGCAAACAGCCCCAGCAGGATCACCCGATGGCTGCGCCCGCCGGGCTTGTCGATCATGCGGTTGATAATATCCAAATAACGCCAGCTACGCTGCTCATCATGGGAACGTCGACGCATCAGGCGATGTCGCGTCTGGGCGCTGCTTTGCTCGGCAAAGTAATGCTCCAGCAGCTGCACCATGGCCGACAACCCCTGACGGATCTGACCGTCGGATAAATTTTGCGGATGGCTGACCAGCTCTCTGGAGAGAAAATCCAGCTGGCGGGCAGTGATCTCTATCTGCGGCGAGTGCGGTACCGTCCCGTTATGAATGCGCCGCATAAAGCGCGCGTCGCGCAGGCGCAGCACCGGCATCAAACGCACCAGGTGTCTGGCCAGCTCATCGATATCCTCCAGCGCCAGCGCTTCGCCTTCGCCATCGATAAAACTGCGCAGGGTCATCACGCTGTCGTCATCGGCGAGTTCGCCTTCCAGGCGGTAGAACACCCTGTGATACCCGTCATCACAGGGCACCCAACAGCGCTGAAGCGGACGGAAACGCCGCACCCGATGGCGCCCCGGCTCGGTTTCACGAAAGGTCAGAATAATATGCAAATGGTGCTCGCGCCCCTGGATGTCGCCCGCGGGGAACCAGAAGTCATCGCGGACAAAGTGATAAAGATCGAACTCTGGCGACAAAAGCAGGGTCAGCGCATCAAGCAGACTGGACTTCCCCCACGCGTTCTCCCCGATCAGGACGTTATTTTGCTCCAGCATCAACGACAGACGATTGATACCGCGAAAACCGACGATTTCTACGCGCTCAAGAAGCATATCCCCTCCGCTACACCACCACTCTCCTTCAGTAATCAACAGTATAGCGAGGGCGGCGGCAAGATGACACTCCGCTTAATCACCTCTGCGCATCCTATTCAGGAGATTAAATATATTCATAAAATTACGCACTTATCGTCTATTAACGGCTATTGATTATTCATCAAACAAAATAGTTTTATTTCAGACGTTATGTTCTACACTATTGATAATCTTGGATGGATATAGGAAGAGTTAAACTGGCAAACGCAATCCCTTCACCTTGCCCTAAATCAAATAATATCAATATATTTAACTGGCTCTGGGATGGCGATTATCTCTAGAATAACGCCGCTTTATTTTTATCGTCGTCCCTTATCACGATAAATAAAGACCGGCACGGTCCGCTCGTGCGCGTATACATTTAAATTGAGGTGGTTATGTTCAGAAAATTAGCAGCCGAATGCTTCGGCACCTTCTGGCTTGTATTTGGCGGCTGCGGTAGCGCCGTACTTGCCGCAGCATTTCCCGAGTTGGGTATCGGTTTTGCCGGCGTGGCGCTGGCATTTGGTTTAACCGTATTAACCATGGCGTATGCGGTTGGCCATATTTCCGGCGGTCATTTCAACCCGGCGGTAACCTTAGGCCTGTGGGCCGGTGGTCGTTTCCCGGCGAAAGAGGTCATTGGCTATATTATCGCCCAGGTGGTCGGCGGAATTATTGCCGCCGCGGTGCTGTACGTGGTGGCCAGCGGTAAAGCCGGATTTGATGCCGCCGCCAGCGGCTTTGCCTCAAACGGCTATGGCGAACACTCCCCGGGCGGCTTCTCTATGCTGTCGGCTATCGTTATTGAAATCGTACTGACCTGCGGCTTCCTGCTGGTTATCCATGGCGCGACCGACAAACACGCGCCGGCGGGCTTCGCGCCGATCGCTATCGGCCTGGCGCTGACTCTCATCCATTTAATCAGCATTCCGGTCACCAACACTTCCGTCAACCCGGCGCGCAGCACCGCGGTGGCGATTTTCCAGGGCGGTTGGGCGCTGCAGCAGCTGTGGCTGTTCTGGGTCATGCCGATCGTCGGCGGGATCCTTGGCGGCGTGCTGTACCGCACTCTGCTGGAAAAACGCGATTAATTCTTTCTAAGCCCGGGTCTCCGGGCTTTTTCTTTCTGGCGACAGCTTTACTCGGCCCGGCTATTTGGGTAGTGTCATGAGCGCTATTCTCATCATGCAAGGGCTGCATCGTTCATGTTCTCGGGACTGTTCATCATTCTGTTGCCGCTGGTCGTCGGCTATTTACTGCCTCTTCGTCACTCCTCTGCGCTAAAACTGATTCACCGGATGCTGAGCTGGATTGTCTATGTGATCCTCTTTTTTATGGGTATCAGCCTGGCGTTTCTCGACAATCTGGCCAGCAATCTGCTGGCGATATTGCATTACGCCGCGGTGAGCGTGGTCATCATTTTACTGTGTAATATTACCGCTCTGCTGTGGCTGGAAAGAAAAATGCCCTGGCGCAGTCTGCATCGTCAGGAGAAATTACCCTCGCGCCTGGCCATGGCCCTTGAATCACTCCAGCTGTGCGGGGTGGTGGTTCTCGGTTTTTTGCTTGGCCTGACCGGCCTGCCTTTTTTACAACACGCCACCGAAGCCAGCGAATATACGCTGATCTTTCTCCTGTTCCTCGTCGGTATTCAATTACGCAATAATGGAATGAGTCTGCGACAAATAGTCCTTAACCGCCGGGGAATGATCGTCGCCGTGGTGGTCACGATCAGTTCATTACTCGGCGGCATCCTCAACGCCTTTATTCTGGATTTGCCGCTAAAGACCGGTCTGGCGATGGCCAGCGGCTTCGGCTGGTATTCACTCTCCGGTATTTTACTGACCGAATCCTTTGGCCCGGTAATCGGCAGCGCGGCGTTCTTTAACGACCTGTGCCGCGAGCTGCTGGCCATCATGTTAATTCCGGGCCTGATTCGCCGAAGCCGCTCCACGGCGCTGGGTCTGTGCGGCGCTACCTCCATGGACTTCACCTTACCGGTGCTGCAGCGTTCCGGCGGCGTGGAGATCGTCCCTGCCGCCATCGTACACGGTTTTCTGCTGAGCCTGCTGGTCCCGATCCTGATCGCCTTTTTTGCCGCCTGAGTAGGCGCTGGCGGCAGACTTCCTGCCGCCAATTTTGCGCTAAATCAATCTCCCTTTAAGTTGTATCAGAAATACCTTTTCTCCTCACGCGCTCGGGCATAACCTTAAACATGTATATCAAATATAACTTTAAAGGTGTGACCATGTTTTGTGTGCAATGTGAACAAACCATTCGTACCCCGGCCGGCAACGGCTGCTCTTACGCGCAGGGGATGTGCGGTAAAACAGCGGAAACCTCCGATCTACAGGATCTGCTGATTGCGTCACTGCAAGGCCTCTCCGCCTGGGCGCTTAAGGCCCGCGAATATGGCATTATCGATCATGAGGTCGACAGCTTCGCCCCCCGCGCCTTCTTCTCTACGCTAACTAACGTCAATTTCGATTCTCCGCGCATCGTCGGCTATGCCCGTCAGGCGATTGCCATGCGTGAGGCGCTGAAAGCGCAGTGCCTGGACCTTGATGCCAGCGCCAAAGTTGACAGCCCGGTGGCCGACCTGCAGCTGGTCGGCGACGATCTGGGTGACCTGCAGCGTCAGGCGGCAGACTATGCCCCGAATAAAGATAAAGCCGCTATCGGCGAGAATATCCTCGGCCTGCGCCTGCTGTGCCTGTACGGCCTGAAAGGCGCGGCAGCTTATATGGAACACGCGCACGTGCTCGGCCAGTACGACAACGCCATTTATGCCCAGTACCACAAGATCATGGCGTGGCTGGGCACCTGGCCTGCGGATATGAATGCGCTGCTCGAATGTTCGATGGAAATCGGCCAGATGAACTTCAAAGTGATGAGCATCCTTGACGCCGGCGAAACCACCAAATATGGCCACCCAACGCCGACTCAGGTCAACGTAAAAGCCACCGCAGGTAAATGTATCCTGATCTCTGGCCACGACCTGAAAGATCTCTATAACCTGCTGGAGCAGACGGAAGGCACCGGCGTCAATGTCTATACCCACGGCGAAATGCTGCCGGCGCACGGCTATCCGGAGCTGCGTAAATTCAAACATCTGATCGGCAACTACGGCAGCGGCTGGCAGAACCAGCAGGTGGAATTCGCCCGCTTCCCAGGCCCCATCGTGATGACCTCTAACTGCATCATCGATCCCACCGTCGGCGCTTACGACGATCGCATCTGGACCCGCAGCATCGTCGGCTGGCCGGGCGTGAACCACCTGGAAGGCGAAGACTTCTCCCCGGTCATTGCCCAGGCGCAGCAGATGGCGGGCTTCCCGTACAGCGAAATCCCGCATCTGATCACCGTCGGCTTTGGCCGTCAGACCCTGCTCGGCGCGGCGGATACGCTGATCGATCTGGTCAGCCGTGAAAAACTGCGCCATATCTTCCTCGTCGGCGGCTGCGACGGCGCGCGCGGGGAACGTAACTATTTCACCGATTTTGCCACCAGCGTGCCGGATGACTGCCTGATCCTGACGCTGGCCTGCGGTAAATACCGCTTTAACAAGCTGGATTTCGGCGATATCGAAGGCCTGCCGCGTCTGGTCGACGCTGGTCAGTGTAATGATGCCTATTCGGCGATTATTCTGGCGGTCACGCTGGCGGAAAAACTGGGCTGCGGCGTCAACGATCTGCCGCTGTCGCTGGTGCTCTCCTGGTTCGAACAGAAAGCGATTGTCATCCTGCTGACGCTGCTGTCTCTCGGCGTGAAAAATATCGTCACCGGCCCGACAGCGCCAGGCTTCTTCACTCCGGATCTGCTGGCTGTCCTCAATGAGAAGTTTGGTCTGCGTTCCGTGACTACCGTGGAACAAGATATGCAGCAGCTGCTGAGCGCGTAAGGAGTCCCTGATGACCATGCCAACTTCGCAATGCCCGTGGCGGATGCAGGTTCACCACATTCACCAGGAAACCCCGGACGTGTGGACCCTTTCGCTGCTGTGCCACGATTACTATCCGTATCGCGCCGGGCAGTACGCCCTGGTCAGCGTGCGTGATTCCGCGGAAACGCTGCGCGCCTACACCCTCTCCTCTACGCCGGGGGTCAGCGAGTATATTACGCTGACCGTTCGCCGCATTAACGAGGGCGCGGGTTCACAATGGTTAACCCACGAGGTCAAACGCGGCGATTATCTTTGGCTGTCCGATGCGATGGGCGAGTTTATCTGCGACGATAAGGCGGAAGACAAATTCCTGCTGCTGGCCGCCGGCTGCGGGGTGACGCCGATAATGTCGATGCGCCGCTGGCTGGCGAAGTACCGCCCGCTGGCAGACGTGCAAGTGATCTATAGCGTTCGTTCGCCGGAGGATGTGATCTTTGCCGAGGAGTGGCGCAACTATCCGGTTACCCTGGTGGCGGAGCACAACGCAACGCACGGTTTTGTCGCCGGCCGTCTGACCCTGGAGCTACTGCAGAGCGTGCCGGATATCGCCAGCCGCACCGTGATGACCTGCGGGCCAGCGCCGTATATGGAGAAGGTTGAGCAGGAGGTGGCCGCCCTGGGTGTCACCCGCTTCTTTAAGGAGAAGTTCTTCACCCCGGTGGCAGAGGCCGCCACCAGCGGGCTGAAATTCACCAAACTGCAGCCGGCGAGAGAGTTTTACGCGCCGGTGGGCACCACCCTGCTCGAGGCGCTGGAGAGCAATCAGGTGCCGGTGACCGTCGCCTGCCGCGCCGGCGTCTGCGGCTGCTGCAAAACCAGAGTCGTTTCCGGGGAGTATAGCGTCACCAGCACCATGACGCTGACCGAAGATGAAATCGCCGACGGCTATGTGCTGGCCTGCTCCTGTCACCCGCAGAGCGATCTGGTTCTCGCCTGAGGTCAAAATCCCCGGTGGCGCTACCGCTTACCGGGGCTACAGCGCTGTGCGATTTGGTAGCCCGGAGAAGGCGCAATGCGCCGCCTCCGGGAAAACCCCTGGCGACAATAAACTCTCAGGTGACATGAGATAAACGCTTTCCCGGACTGAAAAGCTGCCAACCGACAACAGTATCGACTTTACGCCCCAGGACGAATGAGGCATTTTTACCGCCAAACCGACTGACCGGCCAGCGAGTAACGCCCGGCGCCCAAAAGCGCAATCGCCAGCGCGCCAACAAAGAAATAGACCAGATTCTCGATCGCCCACGCCCCCACCGCATCAAGCGCAAATGTCTTGCCGAGACCGACCATCAGCCACGCTACCACCATGGTGAAAGCCAACACCAGCGCCGCAGGGCGCGTCAGGATGCCGACAATCAACAAACAGGGGGCGACCACCTCCCCCACCAGCACACCGTAGGCGATAAACCCCGGCAACCCCTTCGCCGCCAGCATCCCGCTAATGCCGTCCACGCCATCCAGCAGCTTGTGCAAACCGTGAAACAGCATTAACCCACCGACGGCGAGTCGTAACAAGAGTTTACCGGCGTCTTCATGCGACAGCGTTCTG
This sequence comes from Klebsiella sp. PCX, assembly GCF_021869705.1. Taxonomy (NCBI): domain Bacteria; kingdom Pseudomonadati; phylum Pseudomonadota; class Gammaproteobacteria; order Enterobacterales; family Enterobacteriaceae; genus Klebsiella; species Klebsiella sp. PCX. The sequence goes on along the minus strand of NZ_CP091527.1, from coordinate 1,754,350 downwards.
TTTACTGCGTTTAACAATCCCTTAACCATTTGATGTGCTTCCTGTTTTACATCCTGTGAGATCCCAGAGTATGCCCAATGCTTCAGCAATAAAACCAGCAAAAAATTGAGGGCAATCGGCAACGTAAGCTGCAGTTTCATCTAAGCTTGAAGGCGTTATCAAAAAAAGGAGATGGAGATCATGAAACAAACCGTGGCCGCATACATTGCCAAAATGCTGGAACAGGCCGGCGTGAAACGTATCTGGGGCGTCACCGGCGATTCCCTCAATGGATTGAGCGATAGCCTGAACCGCATGGGCACCATCGACTGGATGGCCACCCGGCACGAAGAGGTTGCCGCTTTCGCCGCCGGCGCGGAGGCGCAACTGACCGGCGAACTGGCGGTCTGCGCTGGTTCCTGCGGACCGGGTAACCTGCATCTGATCAACGGTCTGTTTGACTGTCACCGCAACCATGTCCCGGTGCTGGCGATTGCCGCCCACATTCCATCCAGCGAAATCGGCAGCGGCTATTTCCAGGAGACCCATCCCCAGGAGCTCTTCCGCGAATGCAGCCACTACTGCGAGCTGGTCTCCACCCCGGAGCAGATCCCGCAGGTGCTGGCGGTGGCGATGCGCAAGGCGGTGATCAACCGCGGCGTTTCGGTGGTGGTGCTGCCCGGCGACGTGGCGCTGAAGGCGGCCCCGGAGAGCGCCAGCAGCCAGTGGTATCATGCGCCGTTGCCGACGGTCACCCCGGCGGAAGAAGAGCTGCGCAAGCTGGCCCAGCTGATCCGCTACTCCAGCAATATCGCGCTCATGTGCGGCAGCGGTTGCGCCGGCGCCCACCAGGAGCTGGTGGAGTTCGCGGCGAAAATTAAAGCTCCCATCGTCCATGCGTTGCGCGGTAAAGAGCATGTGGAGTATGACAACCCGTATGATGTGGGCATGACCGGGCTGATTGGCTTCTCTTCTGGCTTCCACACCATGATGAATGCCGACACTCTGATCCTGCTCGGCACCCAGTTCCCCTATCGCGCCTTCTATCCGACCGACGCCAAAATTATTCAGATCGACATTAACCCCGGCAGCATCGGCGCGCACAGTAAGGTCGATATGGCGCTGGTGGGCGACATTAAATCAACGCTGAAGACGCTGCTGCCGCTGCTGGAAGAGAAAACCGATCGCCGCTTCCTCGATAAGGCGCTGGAGCACTATCGCGACGCGCGAAAAGGACTCGACGATCTGGCGAAGCCCAGCGAGAAGGCGATCCACCCGCAATATCTGGCGCAGCAGATCAGCCATTTTGCCGATGAAGACGCCATTTTCACCTGCGATGTCGGCACCCCGACCGTCTGGGCGGCACGCTATCTCAAGATGAACGGCAAACGCCGCCTGCTGGGTTCATTCAACCACGGCTCCATGGCCAACGCCATGCCGCAGGCCATTGGCGCCAAGGCCACCGCGCCGGAGCGTCAGGTGGTGGCCATGTGCGGCGACGGCGGGTTTAGCATGCTGATGGGAGATTTTCTGTCGCTGGCGCAGATGAAGCTGCCGGTGAAAATTATCATCTTTAACAACAGCGTGCTGGGTTTCGTGGCGATGGAGATGAAGGCCGGGGGCTATCTCACCGACGGCACAGAGCTGCACGACACCAACTTCGCCCGCATCGCCGAAGCCTGCGGGATTAAAGGTATTCGCGTTGAGAAAGCCGCCGAGGTGGATGAAGCGCTGCAGACCGCCTTCCGCACCGACGGTCCGGTGCTGGTCGACGTCGTGGTCGCCAAAGAGGAGCTGGCGATCCCGCCGCAGATCAAGCTGGAGCAGGCGAAAGGCTTTAGCCTGTATATGCTGCGGGCGATCATCAGCGGGCGCGGCGATGAAGTCATCGAACTGGCGAAAACCAACTGGCTCAGGTAAAACAGAAGCAATACTCTGAACCAGAACAAGGAATAGCCGTGATCGATCTGCGCAGTGATACCGTTACCCGCCCCGGGCGCGCCATGCTGGAAGCCATGATGGCCGCCCCGGTCGGGGACGATGTGTATGGCGACGACCCTACCGTCAATGAACTTCAGCGCTACGCCGCCGACCTGGCCGGCAAAGAGGCGGCGCTGTTTCTGCCCACCGGCACCCAGGCCAACCTCGTCGGCCTGCTCAGCCACTGCCAGCGCGGCGAAGAGTATATCGTCGGCCAGGGGGCGCATAACTATCTATACGAAGCCGGCGGGGCGGCGGTTCTCGGCAGTATTCAGCCGCAGCCGATTGACGCCGCGGCGGACGGTTCGCTGCCGCTGGATAAAGTCGCAGCGAAAATCAAACCTGACGATATCCATTTTGCCCCGACCCGCCTGCTGAGTCTGGAAAACACCCATAACGGTAAGGTGCTGCCTCGCGACTATCTGCAGGAAGCCTGGGCGTTTACCCGCCAGCGCAATCTGGCGCTGCACGTCGACGGCGCGCGCATCTTTAACGCCGTGGTGGCCTACGGCTGCGAGTTACGCGATATCGCCCAATACTGCGACTCCTTCACCATCTGCCTGTCAAAGGGGCTTGGCGCCCCGGTAGGCTCGCTGCTGGTCGGTAGTGAGGCGTACATTCGTCGCGCCGTTCGCTGGCGGAAAATGGTCGGCGGCGGGATGCGCCAGGCGGGCATTCTGGCCGCCGCCGGACTGTACGCGCTGAAAAATAATGTGCAGCGCCTGCAGGAGGATCACGATAACGCCGCGTGGATGGCGGATCAGCTGCGCGCCATCGGCGCCGACGTCACCCGTCACGATACCAACATGCTGTTCGTTCGCGTCGGTGATGAGCAGGCCCGGGCGCTCGGCGAGTTTATGCAGGCGCGCGGCGTGCTGATCAACGCTTCGCCAGTCGTCCGTCTGGTCACTCACCTGGATGTCGACCGTCAGCAGTTGAGCGAGGTGGTCGCCCACTGGCAGGCTTTTTTACAACGCTAAGGAGTCAGGCGTGTCGCAATCTGTTCTGGTGCTCGGCGCCAGCGGCTATATTGGCCAGCATTTAGTCCGCGAGTTAAGCGCGCGGAGATATCCGGTGCTGGCGGCGGCGCGCCATACCGACCGACTGCAAAAGCTCGATTTGCCCGGCGTCACCTGCCGGTCCGTCGATCTCAATCAGCCGCAGGCTCTGCCTGCGCTGCTCACGGGTATCGATACGCTTTACTATCTGGTACATGGCATGGGCGAAGGCGGCGATTTTATCGTCCATGAGCGTCGGGTGGCGACGCATGTTCGCGATGCCCTGCGCCAGACGCCGGTGCGTCAGATTATCTTTCTCAGCTCGCTGCAGGCACCAGCGCAGGAGCAGTCCGACCATCTGCGCGCTCGTCAGGTCACCGGCGATCTCCTGCGCGAGTCGGGCGTGCCGGTCACCGAGCTGCGGGCCGGAATTATCGTCGGCGCCGGCTCCGCCGCCTTCGAGGTGATGCGCGACATGGTCTATAACCTGCCGGTGCTGACTCCTCCGCGCTGGGTGCGTTCGCGTACCACCCCTGTCGCGCTGGAAAACCTGCTCGTTGACCTCGTTGAGCTGCTGAATCATCCTTCCGACGCGCACCGCGTCTTCGAAGCCGCCGGTCCGGAGGTGTTAAGCTACCAGCAGCAGTTCATTCGCTTTATGGCCGTCAGCGGCAAACACCGCCCGCTTATTCCGATTCCCCTGCCGACGCGCTGGATCTCGGTGTGGTTCCTCAATGTCATCACCTCGGTGCCGCCGACCATCGCCAAAGCGCTGATTCAGGGGTTGAAGCACGATCTGATCGCCGATGACCGGACGCTGCGGGCGCTGATCCCGCAAACGCTGATCCCCTTCGATCAGGCGGTTCGCCGCACCCTGAAAGAAGAAGAGCAGCTGGTAAACTCCAGCGACTGGGGCTACGACGCCCAGGCTTTCGCCCGCTGGCGACCGGAGTATGGCTACTATCCGAAACAGGCAGGCTGCACCGTCGCCACTCCGGCGAGCCGCGAAGCCTTGTGGCAGGTCGTTAACCAAATCGGCGGTAAAGAGGGATATTTTTTCGGCAATCTGCTGTGGAAAACCCGCGGCGCGATGGATCTGCTGGTCGGCCACCGGCTGGCCAAAGGGCGACCGCAGCGCGACTATCTGCAGACCGGCGATACGGTCGACAGCTGGAAGGTGATTATTGTGGAGGAAGAAAAACAGCTCACTCTGCTGTTCGGCATGAAAGCGCCGGGGCTGGGCCGGTTAAGCTTTACCATTAACGATAAAGGCGATCGTCGTGAACTGGACGTCCGCGCCTGGTGGCACCCGCACGGTATGCCGGGCCTGGTCTACTGGCTGCTGATGATCCCGGCGCACCTGTTTATTTTCCGCGGTATGGCGCAACGCATCGCCCGGTTGGCCGAACAAATCTCAGGCAGAGTCGAAGGATAAGCATTATTCTTTCATGATTCTCATTGCATAGTCGGGAGAATCACGGAAAAATGCGCACGAAATTCTTTTCTGGGACAGTAGAGTGATATGAAGGTACTGGTTACCGGTGCGACCAGCGGATTAGGCCGCAACGCAGTGGAATATCTGCGCAACAAGGGCATCAGCGTGCGAGCGACCGGGCGCAACGAAGCGATGGGTAAGCTTCTGAGCAAAATGGGGGCGGAATTCATCCCGGCGGATTTAACCGAGCTGGTCTCTTCGCAGGCTAAAGTGATGCTCGCCGGTATCGATACCCTGTGGCACTGCTCAAGCTTTACCTCGCCCTGGGGCACGCAGCAGGCTTTCGATCTCGCTAACGTCCGCGCCACCCGTCGCCTCGGCGAGTGGTCGGTAGCATGGGGCGTACGCAATTTCGTTCATATCTCTTCGCCCTCGCTCTATTTTGATTATCACCACCATCGCGATATTCAGGAAGATTTCCGCCCGCACCGCTTCGCCAACGAGTTTGCCCGCAGCAAGGCAGCCAGCGAAGAGGTGATCAACCTGCTGGCGCAGGCCAACCCGCACACCCGTTTTACCATTTTGCGCCCGCAGAGCCTGTTCGGGCCGCACGATAAAGTCTTTATTCCCCGGCTGGCGCAAATGATGCAACACTATGGCAGCGTCCTGTTGCCACGGGGCGGCAGCGCGCTGGTCGATATGACCTATTATGAAAACGCCGTCCACGCGATGTGGCTGGCGAGCCAGCCGGCGTGCGATCATCTTCCCTCCGCCCGCGCGTGGAATATCAGCAACGGCGAACCGCGCACCCTGCGCAGTATCGTGCAGAAACTGATCGACGAGCTGGGCATCAAATGCCGGATCCGCTCAGTCCCCTACCCGATGCTGGATATTATCGCCCGCAGCATGGAGCGTTTTGGCGATAAAACGGCCAAAGAGCCGGCCTTTACCCACTACGGCGTCTCGAAACTGAATTTTGATTTTACGCTCGATATCACTCGCGCGCAGGATGAGCTGGGTTATCAGCCGGTGGTGACGCTGGACGACGGGATTGTGCGTACCGCCGCCTGGCTGCGCGACCACGGTAAACTTCACCGCTAACCCTGACCATACTTTTCTAACAGCGCCTCGGCTATCGCTTCGGTTTGCGCATCTGCTACGCCATCCCAGCGCTGGGGGCGGAAGTGCATCTGGAAGGCGGTAATCACTCGTTTTTTCTGCGCGGGAGTCATCTCCGGCGTGACCTGATAGCCGTAGCGCGCCAGCAAATCCAGTACTACCTCAGGGTCCACTGGCTCACTGGCCGGGCGCCCGTTCAGATAGAAAGCCACCCGCTGCTCGTCCGGCCAGGCGCCAATCCCCTGCTGCGCCAGCTGTTGCCAGGGGAACAACGGTCCCGGATCGTCTTTGCGCTGCGGGGCGATATCGGCATGGGCTACCACGTTCTGCGGCGCGATGTGGTAGCGGGTGATAATATCGCGCGCCAGCGGGATCAGGGCCGCGATCTGCTCCGGGTGAAAGGGGGTAAAGCTTTTACCCCCCGCAGTCTTCTGCCAGCCGCGGTTTTCCAGTTCAATACCAATGGAAGTATCGTTGATGCGCGTGCTGCCGCGCCAGTAGCTCACCCCGGCGTGCCAGGCCAGATCCTCTTCCGGCACCAGCTGCCAGATCCGCGGTTTATGATGGTGGCGCGGCGGCTGTTCAGGAATTAAATAGTGGGAGCTGACCTCTTTATCAGTCAGGGTTGCCAGGGAGACATCAAAATTATCTGCGGTATAGTGGATAACCAGCACTTTTATGCGCGGATAGGCCGCCTGCGCCGGATGGCGAGTGTCCAGCTGATATCCGTCGCGATCGATGATGCCTTTTTCCCCCGCGCAGCCGGCCAGCAGTAGCGCCAACAGGAGTACATAGGCAATCCGTTTCATCCCTTCTCCCTTGCCCGGCAGCGTCTCCGGGTTAATAAGACCATTGATTACGTCCTTTATTTTTCGCCTGGTACAGCGCACTGTCCGCCCGGGCGATCAGCGTCTCCATCGGGACCGTGCCATCGGAATCGACGATCCCGATACTGACGGTCACCACCGACGCCACCTCTGATGCCTCATGAGGAAGCGCCGCCTCGTGAATTTTCTGCTGAATGCGCTCGGCAATCGCGGTGGCATGCACCAGGGGAACCCTAGGCAACGCCACCACAAATTCCTCGCCGCCATAGCGAGCCACCAGATCATCTTCGGCCCGGACCGCCATTTTCAGCACCTGCGCGACAGAAGATAAGCACTCGTCACCAGCCTGATGACCATAGCGATCGTTATAGCGTTTAAAGTAATCGACATCGATCATCATCAGCGACAACGGCGTGTTTTGCTGCCAGATCTCCGCCAGATACGCATTCAGCGCCCGGCGGTTAGCGGTCCCGGTTAATGCATCCTGGTTGGCAATACTTTCCAGCCGCTGAATAAGCTGCATATTTTCCTGATGCGTATCCCAGGCTTCATCGTACCAGCGCTGGAGAATACGTCGTCCATACAGCAAAATCGCCGTAAAGATGGTCCACAGGATCAAAAAGCGAATTTCAGCGTGATAGTGGATCTGAATTCCCGCTAGCAAGGCCGTCCCCCATAGCGGCAGCATAAAAGCGATAATGCCCGGCCAATGGTGATACAACGCAGTGAGGCCAGTGGTCAACAATATAACCAGCAGCGGCCAGGCGAAGGGCAAAGCCCAGAAAAAGATAAAACAGTAATTACTCAGGGACCAGCACAGGCTGAGCACCAGCAGCAGCGCGGTGATGATATTCAGCGTATAACGCCCCTGCGCCAGACGCGGCGTGATGGCAATAATCACTAAAATGGCCGAAATAATAATAACCGCAATCAGCGCTATTTCGATATAAGGAATAACCGCCTGGTGAGTCAGGAGCTTCTTATCAAAATAGGTAAAAATAAAGTTGCGGGAGAAAATCATTAACGCAAACGCGATATTGACAAAAGCCAGCCAGGGTAGACTCATTGACAGCGCATGGCGCTGGACATCATCTCTGGTGGCCCACAACGCGGTTCGCTGCTGCCGGGCGCGCTCTCGCTTATTTGTTAACATCTTATCTCCCTGGTGACCTGCATGACCATAGGCGCAGCCCCTGCTTGTCTATATGATAAACTATGTTTCCGGGAATGTCTGTCCGCGCGCTGTCTCCCCTGCCCCGGCCTCTTAAGCTGATTTTCAGCTAATGTCAGTAGAAATTGGTATGCTCCGTTCACGATGTGTAAACGGCCAAAAAAAGCAAGCATTATCAATGCGAATTCTGTCATCTTTTCTTTAAAAAAGAGTTAACTAGCCGTCATAAAATTGCAGTATTTTGCTTGAAAAAAAAGCAGTGTTAGTACAATCTGAAATCGCTCATTGGTGAGTTAAAACAAGAGCATGATGATAGCAAGATAAACAATGGAGTCTAAAAATATGAAATATGCAGCTTTAGTGGCAGGTGCGGCATTGTTTTTAACGGCGAACGCCTTCTCCGCTGAGATTTTATCGAAAGAAGCTTTTGATAAGGTCCATACGCAATACACCAAGATCGGCACCATTTCTTCTACCGGCCAGACCGCACCGAGCGACGCTCGTGAAGAGCTGATTAAAAAAGCTGATGAAAAAGGCGCGGATGTTATCGTGCTCTCTTCCGGGAACACGGATAAAAAACTGCACATTTCCGCTAATATCTATAAGAAGAAATAACTAATCTTATCTCTCAAGAAACACTACCCTGTTTCCGGGGTAGTGTTTCTTGTTTATGCAAAGCCATAATTTATTTTTATCCCGCCGTGATTTTTTCTGCCTGAAAACCGCCGTCCTCCCCCTGCTGATTTCCAGCCCTAAGGCTGTAGCCACATCAAGGTCTTAGCTCTTTGCGTCAAGTACAATCCGCACGCTATACGCTATGCTTTAACGGAAACTGAAAACGTAGTTCGCTTATAAGGAAATCATCATGCGCTACAAACTTCTTGCAGCACTTCTCCCTTGCGCGCTGGCGCTCAGCGCCTGTACGACCGTCACCCCGGCCTATAAAGATAATGGCACCCGCAGCGGCCCTTGTGTCGAAGGCGGCCCTGACGACGTAGCGCAAAAATTCTATGACATTCAGATCCAGAACCGTACTCAGGATCCGGCGGCGCTGCGCCCCTATCTCAGCGACGGCCTGGCGAAGTTACTCAATGACGCCCGTCAGGATCCGGCCAACAGCAAGCTGCTGCAGGCTAACCCGTTCTCCAGCAGCAGCACCCCCGCGGACAGCGCCGTCGTCGCCAGCGCCTCAACCATCCCTAATCGCGATGCGCGCAACATTCCGCTGCGCGTGGAGCTGAAACAGGGAACCCAGAACTGGAAAGACGAAGTGCTGATGATCCAGGAAGGCCAGTGCTGGGCCGTCGATGACGTTCGCTATCTCGGCAACAACAGCCACGCGCCGGCCGGAACGTTGCGACAGAGTCTGGAGAAACGCTAGTTCGGGAGTTGAAGCGACGCCGCTGAAACGATAACCCCGGTAAAATGTCGGTATTCGCCCCGAGAATACCGACATTTACGCCCCCCTCACCCACCAGGCAATATTTTGTGCTAACTTTAAAGCTAAACGTGGTTTAGATTTAACTTTTAACGCATAAATATTGCATAACTATTCTGCCAAAGGTACTATTTGCGGCCTCAATAGCTATTCGTATCAGACTGCCCAGATGAGTATTAAACTAAACGGCATTAATTGCTTCTACGGCGCGCACCAGGCGCTGTTCGACATCACGCTGGATTGCCCGCAGGGGGAAACGCTGGTGCTGCTCGGCCCCAGCGGTGCCGGGAAGAGCTCGCTGCTGCGCGTACTCAACCTGCTGGAGATGCCGCGTTCCGGTTCGTTAACCATCGCCGGTAACCATTTCGACTTCACCAGAGCGCCGTCCGATAAAGCGATTCGCGAACTGCGGCAGAACGTCGGCATGGTTTTTCAGCAGTACAACCTGTGGCCGCACCTGACGGTACAGCAGAACCTGATCGAAGCCCCCTGTCGCGTACTGGGGTTAAGCAAGGATCAGGCGCTGGCTCGCGCCGAGAAGCTGCTGGAGCGCCTGCGTCTGAAGCCCTACAGCGATCGTTACCCGCTGCATTTATCCGGCGGCCAGCAGCAGCGTGTGGCGATCGCCCGCGCGCTCATGATGGAGCCGCAGGTTCTGCTGTTCGATGAGCCTACCGCGGCGCTCGACCCGGAAATCACCGCCCAGATCGTTAGCATCATCCGCGAGCTGGCTGAAACCGGCATCACCCAGGTTATCGTCACCCATGAAGTTGAAGTGGCGCGCAAGACGGCCAGCCGGGTGGTGTATATGGAAAATGGCCATGTCGTCGAGCAAGGGGATGCCTCCTGCTTCACGCATCCGCAAACTGACGCGTTTAAAAACTATCTTTCACATTGATGTTTTTCGGGGAAATGACGATGAAAAAAGTACTGATTGCCGCCCTGCTCGCAGGCATGAGCCTCTCCGCTTCCGCCGCGCAGACCATTCGTTTCGCCACCGAGGCCTCCTACCCTCCGTTTGAGCTGGTGGACGCCAACAACCAGATCGTCGGTTTCGATGTGGATCTGGCTAACGCGCTGTGTAAAGAGATCGATGCCACCTGTACCTTCACCAACCAGGCCTTTGACAGCCTGATCCCGGGGCTGAAATTCCGCCGTTTCGACGCGGTCATGGCCGGGATGGACATCACGCCTGAGCGTGAAAAGCAGGTACTGTTCTCCACCCCGTATTATGACAACTCGGCGCTGTTCGTCGGTCAGCAGGGCAAGTTCACCAGCATTGATCAGCTGAAGGGCAAAAAAGTGGGCGTACAGAACGGTACCACGCACCAGAAATTTATCACCGATAAACATCCGGAAATCACTACCGTCCCTTACGACAGCTACCAGAATGCGAAGCTGGATCTGCAGAACGGTCGTATTGACGCGGTCTTTGGTGATACCGCCGTGGTCACCGAATGGCTGAAGAGCAATCCGAAGCTGGCGGCCGTGGGCGAGAAAGTGACCGACAAAGCCTATTTCGGCACCGGGCTGGGCATTGCCGTGCGTCAGGGCAACACCGACCTGCAGCAGAAATTTAACGCTGCGCTGGAAAAAGTGAAGAAAGACGGCACTTACCAGACCATCTATAACAAATGGTTCCAGAAGTAAGACTGAATGAACGAAATTTTTCCATTAGCAAGCGCCGCCGGGATGACCGTCGGCCTTGCCGTTTGCGCGCTCGCCATCGGCCTCGTCCTGGCGATGCTCTTCGCGGTACTGGAGTCAGTGAAATGGCGCCCGGTAGCCTGGCTTGCAACCGGCATTGTGACCATCCTGCGCGGACTACCTGAAATTCTGGTGGTGCTGTTTATCTATTTTGGCTCGTCCCAGCTGCTGCTGACGCTCTCTGACGGTTTTACCATCCCGCTCGGGTTCATCCAGATCCCGGTGCAGATGCAGATTGAGAACTTTGACGTCAGTCCGTTCCTCTGCGGGGCGATCGCCTTGTCGCTGCTGTATGCCGCCTACGCCTCGCAAACGCTGCGCGGCGCGCTGAAAGCCGTTCCGCAGGGTCAGTGGGAGTCCGGCCAGGCGCTCGGGCTGTCGAAAGCGGCCATTTTCTTCCGCCTGGTGATGCCTCAGATGTGGCGCCATGCGCTGCCCGGTCTCGGCAACCAGTGGCTGGTGCTGCTAAAGGACACCGCGCTGGTGAGCCTTATCAGCGTCAACGATCTGATGCTGCAGACTAAAAGCATCGCCACCCGCACTCAGGAGCCCTTTAACTGGTATATCATTGCCGCGGCAATCTATCTCGTCATCACCCTGTTGAGTCAATACATCCTTAAGCGGATTGACCAGCGTGCGACGCGCTTCGAACGGAGACCAGGCTGATGCTCGACTACTTACCCGAACTGCTGAAAGGACTGCATACCAGCCTGACGCTGACCGTGGCGTCGATTATCGTGGCGCTGATCCTGTCGCTGATCTTTACCATTATCCTGACGCTGAAGACGCCGGGGCTGGTGTGGATAGTGCGCGGCTACATCACCCTGTTTACCGGTACGCCGCTGCTGGTGCAGATCTTCCTGATCTACTACGGCCCAGGACAGTTTCCTTCGCTACAGGAATATCCCTGGCTCTGGCACCTTATCTCCGAGCCGTGGCTGTGCGCCCTGATCGCCCTGTCGCTCAACAGCGCCGCCTATACCACCCAGCTGTTTTATGGCGCCATCCGGGCGATCCCCGACGGGCAATGGCAGTCGTGCAGCGCGCTGGGGATGAGTAAAAAGGATACCCTGGCGATCCTGCTGCCGTATGCCTTTAAGCGCGCGCTGTCGTCCTATTCCAACGAAGTGGTGCTGGTCTTTAAGAGTACCTCTCTGGCCTACACCATCACCCTGATGGAAGTGATGGGCCACGGCCAGCTGCTGTACGGACGGACCTACGACGTGATGGTGTTCGGCGCCGCCGGGATTATCTATCTCATCGTCAACGGGCTGCTGACGCTGCTGATGCGGCTGGTGGAGCGCAAAGCGCTAGCCTTCGAGCGGCGTAATTAGCGCCTGGCGTATTTTGCATAATAAGTGAACAACAAGACGGACAAGTCTAATACCTGTCCGTCTTTTTTTATATCAAATAAAATACTTAATCATTTTTATTGCATACAAATTCATTTAATGGCATTGTCACCCTATGCCGCAGACACGGCGAATAATCATAAGATTGACAGACGGGAGTTCCACGATGAAAAAGTTAGTTCTGGCTGCACTGCTCACCACGTTCACCTTCGGCGCCGCCGCCGCGGAGAAAATCAGCTTCGGCGTGTCCGCGACCTATCCGCCGTTTGAATCGATGGACGCTAATAACCAGATTGTCGGCTTTGATATCGATCTGGCCCATGCGCTGTGCAAACAAATGCAGGCAGAATGCACCTTTACCAACCACGCGTTTGACAGCCTGATCCCGGCGCTGAAGTTTAAGAAGTATGACGCGGTGATTTCCGGAATGGATATTACGCCGGAGCGCAGCAAGCAGGTCGCCTTCACCGACCCGTACTACGCCAACTCCGCGCTGGTGATCGCCAAAAAAGACGCATTCCACTCGTTCGATGATTTGAAAGGCAAACGGATCGGCATGGAAAACGGCACCACCCACCAGAAATATCTGCAGGATAAACATCCTGAGGTGAAGACCGTCGCCTATGACAGCTACCAGAACGCGATTATCGATCTGAAAAATGGCCGTATCGACGGCGTGTTCGGCGACACGGCGGTGGTCAACGAGTGGCTGAAAACCAACCCGCAGCTGGGGGCAGCCACGCCGAAAGTGACCGACCCGCAATACTTCGGCACCGGCCTTGGGATTGCCGTGCGCCCGGATAACAAGGCGCTGCTGGAGAAACTGAACGCGGCGCTGAAGGCGATTAAAGCCGACGGTACCTACCAGAAAATCAGCAACCAGTGGTTCCCGGAGTAACTTTTTTGCCGGGTGGCGCTGCGCTGACCCGGCCTACACTTTCCCCGTAGCCGGGTAAGGCGTAGCCGCCACCCGGCAATTTCTCAAAGTGGCACGAAGAACCTGAACCGCGCCCCGCTTACCGACTCCACCAGCCTGATCCCGCCCCCGTGCAGCTCCAGCATTCGTTTCACAATCAGCAGCCCTAACCCGCCGCGATCCTCCCGCGACGCCTGGGCAGACAACGCCGACGGCCGCTGGAACAGATCGTCGCGCAGCGCGGCATCGACGCCCGTTCCGTTGTCAGCCACTTCGACCTGGATCTGTTGATTCTCCTGCCAGACCGCCAGACGAATCTCCCCGCCGACGGGAGTATGCCGCATGGCGTTGTCGAGCAGATTGGTCACCACCCTCTCAATCATCGACACATCGGCGTTAACCAGCGGCAGCGGCCCCGGCACATCAATTTGCAGGTTCACCTCGCGCGTGCGGGCGGTTAATTCAAACTTCTGCGCCACGTCGGAAATCAGCTCCCCCATCGCGAAACGCTCGCGCTGCGGCTTAATGCCCCCGTGCTCCAGTCGCGCCAGCTCAAACAGCTGCTGCGAAAGATGGCGCACTTTGTTGCCCTGGCGCAGGGCGATGGTGAGATACTGCCTGCGCTCCTCGGCGGTCAGCCGTTCGTCCTTCAGGGTCAGCGTTTCCAGATACCCCAGCAGCGAGGTGAGCGGCGTACGTAAATCGTGGGAAATATTGGCCACAAATTCGCGGCGCTGGCGGTCGCTGTTGGCCAGCCGATCCCACTGACCGGCTATCTGCCGGGCAAGGTCAATAAAGCGATTTTCGAGCACCGCCACCTCGTTACCGGGATGGGGCTCCGGCGTGCGGGCCGCCAGGGTTTTGATGGCGCTGATGCTGTCCCGATCGTTCGCCGCCACCTGGGCGGTGAGCTGGCGGACCGGCCGGGTCACCCAGAACCATGCCAGGCCTCCCGCCAGCAGGCCAAACAGAGCCACCAGCAGCAGGGTCCACAGAACAATGCTCCACAGCGTTTTTTGCCAGGCGTCGGCCGCCAGCTGATTAAAGGTCTCCCCCTGCAAAATGATATACAGGTAACCGCGCAGCTGGCCGTCGACGCGCAGCGGGGCGGCGCTGAAGACTTTTCGCCCGTCAAGGCTGCGGGGATCGTCGCCATACACCGGCGACGTACTGCCGGTGAGAAAAACCTGCACCGGCGCCATGTCGATCCGCTGGCGTTGGATATGTCCCGGCGGCGCCGCATCGGCCAGCAGGTCGCCATCCGGCGACAGCAGATAGAGCTCCACGCTGGGATTAAAGGTCATCAGACGGTCAAACAGCGACTTCAGGGTTTGCCGGTTGACCTCGCCGTGGGCGTCCAGCAGCGGTTCGCGGGCCACAATTTGCTGAGCCAGCCCGGCGGAGAGGCGCTGCACCATGGCGTTGCCATACTGCGCGCTGCTATGTAACTGAACGACGCACACCGCCGCCGCGCACAGTATCAGCAGGGAGACCACCACCAGCGCCAGCCGCTGGCTGAGGCTCAGGCGGCGGATCACGGGGCGGCCTCTTGCGTCACCGGGGCGAACTTATAGCCTCTGCCCCAGACGGTCAGAATGATGTCCGGCTCGGCCGGGTCACGTTCGATTTTGCTGCGCAGGCGGTTGATATGGGTATTGACCGTGTGCTCATAGCCCTCGTGCTGATATCCCCAGACCTGCTCCAGCAGCGCCAGCCGCGAAAACACCTCCCCGGGATGGCGGGCAAAGTAATACAGCAGCTCGAATTCGCGCGGCGTGAGGTCCACCAACTCGCCGCGCAGCCTCACTTCGCGAGACAGCGGGTCGATGCTCAGACCATGGCAGGACAGGCGCCCGGCGTCCATCAACAGGTTCTGCCCCATCGCCTCCTGGCGACGAAACAACGCTTTAACGCGGGCGATAAGCTCCAGCAGCGAAAAGGGTTTCGCCAGATAGTCGTCGGCGCCCATCTCCAGGCCCAGCACGCGGTGCATTTCGCTGGTGCGAGCGCTGATGATGATCACCGGCAGATAGCGGGTCATCTGGCGGATACGCCGGCAGATCTCCAGGCCATCGACGCCGGGCAGCATCAAATCGAGGATCACCGCATCCCAGACCCGCGTTTCCAGCCGGGCGAGAGCCTGGCCGCCGTCGGCCTCATGCACAATCTGATAGCCCTCATCCTGAAGATTGAGCCGCAGCAGCGTGGCAATATCCTCATCATCTTCCACCAGCAGAATGGTTTTGGCCATTAGATTCCCCCCACCAATAACAAAACATGCTGCGTCAAGCTTACCCGATCTCTGCGACGCAAAGCCTTCACATTTTGTTTAAACTTCGCGGACCAGCAGGGTCAGCACTTCGTAGTGGGCGGTGTGGGGGAACATATCAAACAGCTGGACCCGCTCGACGCGATAGCCGCTAAGAAGAGCCATGTCGGTCGCCATGGTGCGGGCGTTACAGCTGGAATAGATAATATAGGGCGGCGCCATGCGGCTTAAATAGTCGCACAGTTCGGCGCCAATGCCGCGACGCGGCGGGTTGACCAGCACCAGCTGCGGGATATCCGCTTCATGCGTGGCGAACTGCGTGGAGTCCAGCGCCTGAAAATGCAGATTGCTGAGCCCCAGCTGCGCGGCAGACTGCCTGGCGCAGGCGATCGCCTCCGGGGCAATCTCTATACCGGTCAGGCGCATCGCCGGCGTCGCGCAGTGCAGGCCAAAACCCCCGACGCCGCAAAACAGATCCCACATATGCTGGACCGGCAGCGCGCGCACCCAGTCGCGGGCGGTGGCGTACAGCCGGCTGGCTACCGTCGGGTTAGTTTGAAAGAAGCTTTGCGGACGGATCCACAGCGGCACCTCATTAAAGACCTCCCCCAGCGCCTGCTGTTCAGTGAAGAAGATCTCCTGCTCGCCTTCCATAATAGCCATATGCACTGGCTGGATATTCGCCGTGATCACCTTAAGCTGCGGCAACTGTGCCTGTAACCAGGGCAGCGCGGCGCGCAGCTGGGCCAACTTGGCCTCTGAGCGCAGCACGAAGCGCAGCATCATCTCCCCTTGCTGGCTGGCGGTTAGCAGCAGATATTTCAGCTCCCCGCGCTTGCGCGCGACGTTGTAGGGGGTTAACCCGGCGCGGGCGATAAAGGGCTTCAGGACGGCAAATACCGGCGCAAACTCGGCGGGATAGAGCGGGCAGTCGGTGAGATCCACCGGGGTGCCGTCGCGGTGCAGCATCCCCAGCAGCGGACGCTCAACGCTGCCGCTGACCACCATTTTGGCCTTGTTACGGAATGCCGCCTCCGGCCCGCTGACCGGCTCGCCCCAGTCGGCGACAGGGATCGCCGCCAGCAGCGTGCGCAGGTCGGCCATTTTATCGGCGAGCTGTTGCGGAACCGACCGTTCCAGCCATTGACAGGAGCGGCAGCGGCCGGCGTCGTAGAGTGCGCAATGCATAATTGACCTTCAAAATTCCAGGGGCGGGGATTGTATCACCGTTATTGCAGGCGGAAAAACCGGCGGCAGTTCGCAGGCACAAACAGCAGCGTCAGGACCAGCAGATCCGGCAGTTTTTGCATCACCAGCGAGTGGAAGATCTCCCGTTTGGATTCGCCGGGAATGCTGAACAACTCCGGATACCCGTAGCCCAGCGACGCCGCCCACAGGTAGCCGGCGGCTATCATCTGCGTCAGCAGATAGACCCAGCGCGCCCAGTTGCGCCCTTTCACCAGCGAGAAGGCGCACCAGATTTCGATAAACACCAGCGCCAGGCTGCCGAGGAAGACCAGCGTCAGGTTCCAGGTCTGGACGCTACGGTGTATGAATTCGTTCAGCCCCTGCAGGCCCAACAGATTGAGGATCATCAGCAGATCCAAACCGCGAATCAAAATAATCGCAAAGGCCGCCACCTGCACCAGCGCAGGGACGTTAAGGCGGGCATGCGATGAGCGAGTTTTCGTAAACAATCCCAACGTAATGTCTTCCATGAAAACGGCGCCACAGGGTGGCGCCGACCGGAGGCTGCTGTACCGATTTTAGGTGGTTCAGCCTTGTCTTGCACGCTGGATATCGCGCACTCGCTGCTTTTCTGCGCGGGCCATCAAATACCAGGCGATAAAACCAACAATACCAACCACGCCGAGGATGAGCGTCGCCAGGGCGTTGATCTCCGGGTTGACCCCCATGCGCACGCTGGAGAAGACCAGCATCGGCAAGGTCGTGGCCCCGGGACCGGAGACAAAGCTGGCGATCACCAGGTCATCCAGCGACAGCGTGAAGGCCAGCAGCCAGCCGGAGATCACCGCCGGCATAATCATCGGCAGCGTGATGACGAAGAAGACCTTCAGCGGCGCGGCGCCCAGATCCATCGCCGCCTCTTCGATCGAGTGGTCCAGCTCACGCAGGCGCGAGGAGATCACCACCGCCACGTAGGCGGTACAGAAGGTGACGTGCGCCAGCCAGATGGTCAACATCCCGCGATCCGACGGCCAGCCGATGGCGTGACCCAGCGCCACGAACAGCAGCAGCAGCGAGAGCCCGGTGATCACGTCCGGCATGACCAGCGGCGCGGTGATCATAAACGCGAAGCCGTTGGAGCCGCGAAAACGCCCAAAGCGCACCATCACCACCGCGGCGATGGTGCCCAGGATCGCCGCCGCCGTCGCCGCGCAGGCGGCGATAGTCAAGCTCAGCCCCACCGCGCTCATCATCGCGTCATCGTGGAACAGTTCGCTATACCAGCGCGTCGACCACCCGGCCCAGACCGTCACCAGCTTTGAGCTGTTGAACGAGTAGATCACCAGCATCAGCATCGGGGCATAAAGGAAGGTGAATCCGAGCACGAGGATCAGAATGCGCCACGGCGAGCGTACTACAGGCAAGTCGTTCATCCCTGCTCTCCCATCTGTTTTTGCTGGTGCTTGTGGAACCACATGATCGGCACAATCAGCAACAGCAGCATGACAATCGCCACCGCCGAGGCGACCGGCCAGTCGCGGTTGTTAAAGAACTCCTGCCACAGCACGCGGCCAATCATAATGCTGTCCGGCCCGCCCAGCAGCTCCGGGATCACGAACTCCCCCACCGCCGGGATAAACACCAGCATGGAGCCAGCGATAATCCCCCCTTTGGTGAGCGGAACGATCACCTGAAAGAAGGTCTTCAGGGGCCGGGCGCCGAGATCCAGCGAGGCCTCCACCAGCGAATAGTCGATGCGGGTCAGCGCGGTGTAGATAGGCAGCACCATAAACGGCAGATAGGCGTAGACGATACCGATATAAACCGCCAGGTTGGTGTGCAGGATCTCCAGCGGCTGATCGATAACCCCTAGCCACAGCAGGAAGTTATTCAACACCCCGTTGCTCTTCAACAGTCCCATCCAGGCATAGACGCGGATCAAAAACGACGTCCACGACGGAAGGATCACCAGCAGCAGCAGAATATTGCGCGTCGATGGCTTGCTGTGCGCCACCGCCCAGGCCAGCGGATAGCCCAGCAGCAGGCAGCAGAGCGTCGAAATGCCCGCCACCTGCAGCGACTGCAGATAAGCCTCGAAATAGAGCGGATCGTCGGTCAGCTGCAGGAAGTTGGCAAAGTTAAGGGTCAGCGTCAGCTGGCCATCCGCCCACTCCATCAGATCGGTGTAGGGAGGGATCGCCCGCGCCATCTCGGCAAGACTTATCTTGAACACGATCAGGAACGGCAGCATAAACAACAGGATCAGCCACAGATAGGGCAGCGCGATCACCAGCTTGCGGCCATGCGCCATCTGCAGGCGCGCCACCCACAGCGCGAAGCCGCCCGGTTTTTTCGCCCCTGACGGGGATTCAACGGTACTCATCGCCCTCTCCTTACACCGTCAGTACAACGCAGCTGTCCGCATCCCAGCATAAACGCACCTCGTCACCCCAGGTGGGCGTCCCTTTCCGATGGCGGTGCTCATTCTGCAGCTGGGCGCTGATCATCTGCCCGCTTTGCAGGCGCACATGATAGATAGAGAGATCCCCCAGATAGGCGATATGAATCACCTCGCCGACGGCAAAATTGTAGCCATCCGCCGGCGGCTCATCGCACAGCATGATCTTCTCCGGACGCAGCGCCACCCATACCGGCACGTTGTCCACCACCGAGGCGTCGGGGTCAACCTTCAGCGGATGCACCAGGCCCGGCGAGCTCAGCACCAGGCCATCTTCGAGGCGCTCTTTCACCAGTCCTTCAAAGACGTTCACCGAGCCGATGAACTCGGCGCTGTAGCGGGTGGTCGGGTGTTCGTAAATCTCTTCCGGTTCGCCAATCTGCACAAACTTGCCGCGGTTCATGATGGCGATACGGCCCGCCATGGTCATGGCCTCTTCCTGATCATGGGTCACCATCACGCAGGTCACGCCAACGCGCTCAAGAATATCCACCACCTCCAGCTGCATGCGATCGCGCAGCTTTTTATCCAGCGCCCCCATCGGTTCGTCGAGCAGCAGCAGCTTAGGTCGTTTCGCCAGACTGCGCGCCAGCGCGACACGCTGGCGCTGGCCGCCAGAGAGCTGGTGCGGCTTACGTTTAGCGAACTCCTGCATGTGCACCAGAGCCAGCATCTCCTGCACCCGGGCGGTGATTTCCGCCTTCGGCAGACGATCCTGTTTCAGGCCGAAGGCGATATTCTGCTCAACGGTCATATGGGGAAACAGGGCGTAGGACTGGAACATCATATTGATAGGCCGCTGATAGGGCGGCACGCGCGCCAGATCCACGCCGTCGAGCATAATCTGTCCGGCGGTCGGTTGCTCAAAGCCCGCCAGCATGCGCAGCAGGGTCGATTTCCCGCAGCCTGATGCGCCCAGCAGAGCAAAAATTTCGCCTTTGTAAATAGTGAGACTGACATCGTCGACAGCATGCTGGCCGTCAAACGACTTGGTTAAGTTACGGATTTCCAGCAGCGGGGTCAGCGCTTTGGGGGCTTTCGCCTGTGGGCGGGGCATTACGTCGTTCAATCGGGTGCTCTCCGGCAAAAAAACGATCACCATATGGTCCGGTGCCATACTTCGTGCTTAACAGTGCATGTGCACCATCCTGGTGCTTCTGCTCGCCGGGCGCGCTGCCATTTCCCGGCGAGTGCCGTTCTGATTCGGCCCGCTTACCGGGCCGTCAGAGTTTATTTACCGCTCTTCACTTTGGTCCACGCGCGGGTACGCACGCGGTCGATCTTCGGATCCTGCACCTTCAGCGTGAACAGTTTGGCGAACACATCCGCTGGCGGATAAATCGCCGGGTTGTTACGGATAGTCTCGCTGACCAGCGGCGTGGAAGCCTTGTTGCCGTTGGCGTAGAACACCTGGTCGCTGATTTTGGCGATCACATCCGGGCGCATCAGATAGTTAAGGAACTGATAGGCCTCATCTTTATTTTTGGCGTCGGCCGGCATGGCAAAGACGTCAAAGAACGCCAGCGCGCCCTCTTTCGGAATAAAGTAAGAGACGTTGACGCCGTTCTTGGCCTCTTTCGCACGGTTTGCCGCCTGCCAGACGTCCCCTGCCCAGCCGATCGCCACGCAGATGTCGCCATTGGCGAGGTCGTTAATATATTGCGAAGAGTGGAAGTAGCGGATGTTCGGCCGCAGCTTCAGCAGCAGATCGGTAGCCGGACCAGTGTAATCATTCGCTTTGCTGCTGTTCGGATCCTTGCCAAGGTAGTTCAGCACAGTGGCGAAAATCTCTTCCGGCGCGTCGAGGAAGGAGACGCCGCAGCTTTTCAGTTTTTCAAGATTCTCCGGCTTCAGCACCAGATCCCAGCTGTCCACCGGCGCATCTTTGCCGAGGACGGCTTTCACTTTATCCACGTTATAGCCAATGCCCGTCGTCGCCCACAGGTAAGGCATAGCGTATTTATTATCCGGATCATGCTTGGCGACCAGCTTCAGCACTTCGGGATCAAGGTTCTTCCAGTTCGGCAGCTTGCTCTTATCCAGCGGCTGGAACACCCCCGCCGCCAGCTGGCGCTCAAGGAAGCTTGCCGACGGCACCACCAGATCGAAACCGGTGCTGCCGGCCATTAATTTGCCTTCCAGCACTTCATTGGAATCAAAAACGTCATACACGACTTTAATCCCGGTCTCTTTTTCGAAATTGGCCACAGTGTCCGGCGCAATATAATCAGACCAGTTATAGACATGCAGGGTTTTTTGTTCGGCGGCGAGCGAACCGGCAGAGACGGCCATCAGCGCACCCGTAACCAGACCTGTTAACCATTTTTTACCAAAGGCGGTCATATCTCTTTTCCTTCTCAACGCCCGTTAACTTACGGGCTCAAATATACGCATTTCTACGCATGCAAAAATCATGCATATTTTTTCATTGCCTGAGAAAAGGAGAGCGGATCTCTCCCGGAGTGGTTGCTCGCAACTGGAAGCATCGCCAGAATAACTGTAGCCAGAATAAGAGGCTATAGCCCAGGTAAAAAAACGCCTTTTATCAAATTTTTATGCAGTAACGGTCTACGTGATAAGCCAAAACGGCCTGAATGGCGGTGAATAATGCTTTAAAGAAAGGTTAAATACAGAATAAAAGCGGGTAATACGCAGCCGCTGCGGTAGTGGCTGCGCTAATTTTAGGCAGGTTTAGTGAAGAAAATGGTATTGCACGTTTTCCGCGGCCGGCTCTTCTTCTTCGCCTTTGTACAGCAGCTGATTGGCGCCGGCTTCAAGGATCACCATCGAGATCTGCTCCTCGCTTTGGCGGAAGAACCAGGCGAACTGCTCCATGGTCACCCCAGGACCGATAGACAGCGACTGGCAGACCACCAGCTTGGGCAAATTATCGTCCTGAATGTCGATAAACGCCTTCACGGTTAACGAGCTGGCGTTGATGGCCGAGAGATCCGCTGACAGCGCCAACAGAGCAGTCGGCTTCACCTCCGCCAGGGCGGAAAAGAGCACCACGTTGTCCACCAGGTCAATTTTGGCATCAAAAATACCGTCGAAATTCTGCATATGCGGCAGGTGCAATGCCTGGCAGGAATCGCACTCAAAAAAGCTGATGCCGATCTCATCCAGCCAGCGACGTAGCGTATCCAGACCCGGTACGACCAGTGAATCCATAGTGCCTGTGACCTCTTACAGTGGAAAAACGACGCCATAGCTTACGCAAAAAAAGCGCCGCATACCATGACAGTCTTGCATCCGGCGGTTAGCCGCCTATTTTCAAACAGAATTCCGGTGTCGCCTGGCGCTCGATCCAGGCGATCATCCTGCTGGCGATGTCCACACCGGAGGTGGTTTCCACCCCTTCCAGCCCGGGCGAGGCATTTACCTCCATCACCAGCGGCCCGCGGGTGGCGCGTAAAATATCGACACCGGCGACGTCCAGCCCCAGGGTTTGCGTCGCCTTGATGGCGATGGCCCGCTCCTCGTCGCTAATCTGCGCCACCGAGGCCATGCCGCCGCGGTGCAGGTTAGAGCGAAAATCGCCCTCTTTCGCCCGCCGTTCGATCGCCGCCACCACCTCATTGCCGACCACCAGGCAGCGAATATCGCAGCCTTTTGCCTCGGCAATGTACTCCTGCACCAGGATGTGGGCGTTCAGCCCGCGAAAGGCGTCTATCACGCTCTCCGCCGCCTGACGGGTCTCCGCCAGCACCACGCCGATCCCCTGGGTGCCCTCCACCAGCTTCACCACCAGCGGCGCGCCGCCGACCATGGCGATCAGATCGCTGGTGTCATCGGGGGAGTGAGCGATGCCGGTCAGCGGCAGATCGATGCCCTGGCGCGCCAGCAGCTGCAGCGAGCGAAGCTTATCGCGAGCGCGGGTAATAGCGACCGATTCGTTCAGCGGATAGCTTCCCAGGAGCTCAAACTGTCGCAGGGCCGCGGTGCCATAGTAAGTGATCGCTGAGCCAATGCGCGGGATCACCGCATCAAAGTGCGGCAGCTGGCGACCTTTGTAGTGGATCGACGAGGCCACCGGACTGACGTTCATATAACAGGAAAGCGGATCGAGGATCTCGACCTGATGCCCGCGCTGTTGCGCCGCTTCGCGCAGGCGTCGACATGAATAAAGCGTTCCATCCCGGGATAATATGGCAATTTTCATCCTGCACCTCTGCAAAAAGACCCGCTCTGGCGGGCCTCAGCTATCGAACACATTTTCACCTTTCCTGCCGCCAGCGGTGGATACCGCCTGGCCGGAGCAGCAGTGTACACGTAATCAGCGCGTTGCCCACCCCTGCTTATGCAGATAGTCGAGAATAAACGGACGACTCTCTTTCACGATAGTGCGACGGATATGATCGCTCCAGGTATCGCGGCGGGCGTTGCTGCCGCGCGACAGATAATAGTGCGCCAACTGGTCGTCATACTCCGCCAGCAGCGCGTTATCCAGCGGCTGATAGCGGTTCTCATGCACCAGCATGGCGGCCGGCATCCGCGGCTTGATGTCCGGGTTATCCGCCGGCCAGCCAAGGCAAAGGCCGAACAGCGGCAGGACGTGCTTTGGCAGCTCCAGCAGCTCGGTCACCGCCTCGATGCTGTTGCGCAACCCGCCGATATAGACGCCGCCCAGCCCGAGGGACTCGGCGGCGGTCAGCGCGTTCTGCGCCAGCAGCGCCGTATCGACAACGCCGATCAGCAGCTGTTCCGCCAGCCCCAGCTCCGCCTGCGGGCAGATCTGCAGGTGGCGATTAAAGTCGGCGCAGAAGACCCAAAACTCCGCCGCCTGGGCGACATGCTGCTGGCCGCCGGTCAGCGGGACCAGACGTTCACGCAGGGCCGGGTCAGTAATACGAATGATGGAGGTGCACTGTAAAAAACTCGAGGTAGATGCCGCTTGCGCGCTGGCGATAATCGCCGCGCGCTGTTCGTCGCTCACGGGCGCATCGGTGAAGTGGCGGATAGAACGGTGGCTGCGCAGCAGCTCAATGGTCGGCGTCATTTCGTTTTTCTCTGTCAGACAAGGATTCAGGCTCAGGAGAGTGGGTTAACTGCGGGGCCACGATCTGCGCCATCCGCCACATCACGACGATGGCGGCAGGGATCATCAGCGCGATCCCGGCAAAGAGCATCACCAGCGCCGCGGTCGGGCTGGCAATGGGCGCAGGCAGCTGGACATACTGGTTAAGTGAGAGCCAGGCAAGGGTTAACAGCCCCATCCCGAGGATCTCAACCAGCAGAATGCTTTTCGGCATCGGGGCAAATTTTCGCATCACGCCTCTCCGGTTGATAAACGCAACGCGCCAGCCAATGCCGCCGCGCCGCCGGGTCAGTATACGGGTTTTGATAGTAAGACATTTATCAAACATAGCCGTAAACCATCGAAGCAAAAGGCAGAACCTGCTTTCCCTCACCGACCAATGCAGGCATCATAAGCGCCATTCGCCATCCGGCTGAGGTTTAAGGAGAGAAGCAATGTTTACTGTTATTTTTGGTCGTCCAGGCTGCCCTTACTGTGTTCGCGCCAAAGAGCTGGCCGAAAAACTGACCAACGAGCGTGATGATTTTAACTACCGTTACGTGGATATTCACGCCGAAGGCATCAGCAAAGCTGACCTGGAAAAAACCGTCGGCAAACCGGTTGAAACCGTACCGCAGATTTTCGTCGACCAGAAACACATCGGCGGTTGCACCGATTTCGAAGCCTGGGCGAAAAAGAACCTTGGCCTGTTTGCCTGAGTAAATTTATTTGCTCGATGAATGACTGCGCCAGGTATCAAGCCAGGCGCAGATAAACAAAAAGCACAACGCCCCCAGCGCACACCAGAACACCGCGCTCAGTACCCACGCCATCTCCTGCCAGAACGTCCGGTGCGTGACGAAAAACAGCCGCATCGTCACCATACAGACCGGCGCCGCCAGCATCGCGCCGAGCAAAGGACGCAGCACCCGACGACCGGGAGAGAGACAGCTCGCCGCCGCTCCTGGCAGCAAAAAGAAGAGCAGGCCCAGCTCCGGGTTGCCGCTGGCGCGAAAGGCCCCTTTCATATGTAACAACAACGATAAGCACACCACAATGAACAGAACGAAGCCACAGATAATGCCGGCCCAACTACGCTCAGATTTCACCGTATCCTCCTGATGTTGCCTCTAACTCACGTCCACGTCGCCCAGTCAGATAAAGCATTTCGGCAATCCATGCCAATAACTCCCCTGCCAGCCTGAAAACGATTGTCACTAGCCGCCGCATCCAGGAAGGATTAAACTAGCGGGTATATTTTTGCTGGTTATAACAGGGTGCCAGAATAGGTTCGCGACAACGCGAACGCCTGAGCAACCTTAGACCAAATAACCATTTCCTTCAACAACTTACTAGTAAACGAGAAGTTGGCTTTCGTGAATATAAACGTCGCAGATTTGTTAAACGGGAATTACATCCTGTTATTATTCGTTGTACTTGCATTAGGACTATGCCTGGGAAAACTGCGTCTCGGCTCAGTACAACTTGGTAATTCCATTGGCGTTTTAGTCGTTTCTCTATTATTAGGTCAGCAGCATTTCGCGATTAACACCGATGCCCTTAATCTCGGCTTTATGCTGTTTATTTTTTGCGTCGGCGTGGAAGCCGGTCCTAACTTTTTTTCGATTTTTTTCCGTGACGGGAAAAACTATCTGATGCTGGCGCTGGTGATGGTCGGCAGCGCGATGCTGATCGCCATGGTGCTGGGTAAAGTCTTCGGCTGGGATATCGGGCTCACCGCCGGTATGCTGGCGGGGGCGATGACCTCCACCCCGGTGCTGGTGGGCGCGGGGGACACCCTGCGCCATTTCGGCCTGCCCAGCGATCAGCTGGCGCAGTCGCTTGACCATCTGAGCCTCGGCTATGCCCTGACCTACCTGGTTGGTCTGGTGAGCCTCATCGTCGGCGCCCGCTATATGCCCAAGCTGCAGCATCAGGATCTGCAGACCAGCGCCCAGCAAATCGCCCGCGAGCGCGGCCTCGATACCGATTCCAAACGTAAAGTTTACCTGCCGGTGATCCGCGCCTATCGCGTCGGCCCGGAGTTGGTGGCGTGGGCGGATGGCAAAAATCTGCGCGAGCTGGGCATTTATCGCCAGACCGGCTGCTATATCGAACGCATCCGCCGCAACGGCATTCTGGCCAACCCGGACGGCGACGCGGTGCTGCAGATGGGCGACGATATTGCGCTGGTGGGCTACCCGGACGCGCACGCTCGCCTCGACCCGAGCTTCCGCAACGGTAAAGAGGTGTTCGACCGCGATCTGCTCGACATGCGCATCGTCACCGAAGAGATTGTGGTTAAGAATCACAACGCCGTCGGCCGCCGCCTGGCGCAGCTCAAGCTCACCGACCACGGCTGCTTCCTGAACCGGGTTATTCGCAGCCAGATCGAGATGCCTATCGACGACAACGTGGTGCTGAACAAAGGCGACGTGCTGCAGGTCAGCGGCGACGCCCGCCGCGTGAAGACCGTAGCCGATCGCATCGGCTTTATCTCCATTCACAGCCAGGTGACCGACCTGCTGGCCTTCTGCGCCTTCTTTATCGTCGGCCTGATGATCGGCATGATCACCTTCCAGTTCAGCTCCTTCAGCTTCGGCATCGGCAACGCCGCCGGCCTGCTGTTCGCCGGCATCATGCTTGGCTTCCTGCGCGCCAACCACCCAACCTTCGGCTATATCCCGCAGGGGGCGCTGAACATGGTGAAAGAGTTTGGCCTGATGGTGTTTATGGCCGGGGTCGGGCTCAGCGCCGGGGCCGGGATCAATAACGGGCTGGGCGCCGTCGGCGGCCAGATGCTGGCGGCAGGGCTTATCGTCAGCCTGGTGCCGGTGGTGATCTGCTTCCTGTTTGGCGCCTATGTGCTGCGCATGAACCGGGCGATGCTGTTCGGCGCCATGATGGGGGCGCGCACCTGCGCCCCGGCGATGGAGATCATTAGCGATACCGCGCGCAGCAACATTCCGGCGCTCGGCTATGCGGGCACCTACGCCATCGCCAACGTGCTGCTCACCCTCGCCGGGACGCTCATCGTGATCATCTGGCCGGGGCTACAATAAATTTTTTGCGAAAAAAGCCGCCACAGGCAGAACTTTTTCTCAGGGCATCAGTCATAAGTAATGCCACTGCTTTTCTTTGATGTCCCCATTTTGTGGAGCCCATCAACCCCGCCACTTCGGTTCAAGGTTGATGGGTTTTTTGTTGCCTGCGTTTAGCCATTCCGGGTGAAACGCCGCCTCAGCACTCCTCTTCCTGCGCCCTCTCCCCCGCCAGCTGCCCGACCATCATGCGGATCGCCGCCTTCGACAGCGGCGCGCGGTCGGTGACAAAGTGCAGGGTCATCCCTTCAATAAAGGCGTCGAGGCCGCGGGCGGTGTCAGGGGCAAACCACTGCTCCAGCGTCTGCTGGCTGCGCCGCATCCAGTTCTGCATCACCGCCTTCAGCGCTGGCTGGCTGCTACAGAACGCGTACAGCTGGTACATCAGCTCCATATTGCGCGCCGTGGTCACCTGGGCGCTGAAGATCAGCTCCGCGATGGCATCGCAGGCTTGTTGCCGGTTCGCTACCCCGGCGAAGCTTTGCTGATACTGCGCCGACATCTCGGCGGTAAACAGGCTGAACGCCTCCTCGATCAGCGCCTCGATGCCGCTGAAATAGTAGGTCAGCGACCCCAGCGGCACATTCGCGCAGGTGGCGATTTTACGGTGCGTCACCGCATGGACGCCGTGCGCCGCGATGGTGTCCAGCGTCGCCTGCAGGATGCGCTCGCGGCGCTGCGGATCGTTCGGTCTACGGGCCATGATTTTCCTCTTCCGGTTTATGTACAAATGTACACATGCTTGCTACTGTTGTCTTCACTCTTCTCCTTTAAGGCGTTTACGGATGACGACGCAATCTTCGCGCAGAGCGCTCCAGCTTCGACTGTGGGCGCTGTTTATGTTCTTTTTCATCCCCGGCTTGTTAATGGCCTCCTGGGCCACCCGCACGCCGGCGATCCGCGATCTGCTGGCGCTTTCTACCGCAGAGATGGGCGTCGTGCTGTTTGGCCTGTCGGTGGGGTCGATGAGCGGTATTCTCTGCTCGGCGTGGCTGGTGAAGCGCTTCGGCACCCGCAAGGTCATCCGCACCACCATGTCCTTCGCCGTACTCGGCATGCTGGTGCTCAGCCTGGCGCTGTGGCTTGCCTCCGCCCCGCTGTTCGCCTTCGGTCTGGCCATCTTTGGCGCCAGCTTTGGCTCGGCAGAGGTCGCCATTAACGTCGAAGGCGCGGCGGTTGAGCGGGAGATGAATAAAACGGTGCTGCCGATGATGCACGGCTTCTACAGCTTTGGCACCCTGTTCGGCGCCGGGGTGGGCATGGCGGTGACCGGGTTCGGCCTTCCCGCCGCCCCGCATATCCTGGCGGCCGCGCTGGTGGCCATCCTGCCCATCGCCATTGCTATCCGCGCCATTCCGGAGGGTACCGGTAAAAATGCCGCCGAAGCCGCCCACGGCGAGGCGAAAGGTCTGCCGGTATGGCGCGATGCGCAGCTGCTGCTTATCGGGGTCATCGTCCTGGCGATGGCCTTCGCCGAAGGCTCAGCCAATGACTGGCTGCCGCTGCTGATGGTGGACGGCCACGGCTTTAGCCCCACCTCCGGCTCGCTGATCTATGCCGGCTTCACCCTCGGCATGACGCTGGGCCGCTTTACCGGCGGCTGGTTTATCGATCGCTACAGCCGGGTGACGGTGGTTCGTGGCAGCGCGGTGATGGGCGCTCTGGGCATTGGCCTGATTATCTTCGTCGACAACCCCTGGGTGGCGGGCATTTCGGTGCTGCTGTGGGGCATTGGCGCCTCGCTCGGCTTCCCGTTGACCATCTCCGCCGCCAGCGATACCGGTCCGGATGCCCCTAAGCGCGTCAGCGTGGTGGCGATTACCGGGTATCTTGCTTTCCTCGTCGGGCCGCCGCTGCTGGGCTTCCTCGGCGAGCATTTCGGCCTGCGCAGCGCCATGATGGTGGTGCTGGGCCTGGTGATGGTGGCGGCGCTGGTCGCCCGCGCGGTGGCTAAGCCACAGTCTGAACCCGTTATGGAGAACAGCTAATGAGCATCAAACTGATTGCGGTGGATATGGACGGCACCTTTTTAAGCGATGCCAAAACTTACAACCGGCCGCGCTTCCTCGCCCAGTATCAGCGAATGCGCGAGCA
This sequence comes from Klebsiella sp. PCX, assembly GCF_021869705.1. Lineage (NCBI taxonomy): Bacteria > Pseudomonadati > Pseudomonadota > Gammaproteobacteria > Enterobacterales > Enterobacteriaceae > Klebsiella > Klebsiella sp. PCX. Next base: position 1,725,301 of record NZ_CP091527.1, on the reverse strand, counting down.
AAACATTCGCTTCGTGGTCGCCAGCGGCAACCAGTACTACCAGCTGATCTCCTTCTTCCCGGAGATCGCCCACCAGATCGCCTTCGTGGCGGAAAACGGCGGCTGGGTGGTGAGCGACAATGAAGACGTCTTCAACTGCCAGCTGCCGGTTCACCATTTCAACGCCGTGGTCGACCATCTGCAGACGCTGCCGAATATCGAAATCATCGCCTGCGGGAAGCGCAGCGCCTACACCCTCAACCGCTACAACGACGCGCTGAAGACGGTGGCGGCGAAGTATTATCACCGCCTTGAACTGGTGGATGATTTTAACCATCTCGATGACACCATCCTCAAATTTGGTCTCAACGTGCCGGACCGCCTGATCCCGGAGATTCAGCCGAAGCTGCACGCGGCGCTGGGGGACATGGTGACAGCGGTAGCCACCGGCTACGGTAGCATCGACTTAATTATCCCGGGGGTGCACAAAGCCAACGGCCTGCGTATTTTGCAACAGCGCTGGGGTATTGAAGATCACGAGGTGGTGGCGTTCGGCGACAGCGGCAACGATATCGAAATGCTGCAGCACGCCGGATTTGGCTTCGCCATGGCCAACGCCCGGGAAGACGTCAAAGCCGTCGCCCGCTATCACGCGCCGCACAATAACGAAGAGGGTGTTCTGCAGATTATCGATAAGGTATTGGATCGCGAAGCGCCATTCGCCTGATAAGACCCGGATGCGAGCGCATCCGGGTTTTCAACCGGTTATCCCTGCTGCGAATTGCCGACGCTTTTATCTTTCAGGAAGTAGATCATCAGCCCCAGCCACAGTACCCCGCCCAACAGGTTAAACAGGCTGAACAGCCCGTTGCCGCCGAGCTCGTAAGCATGTTTGCTGAGCTCGATGCCGACGGTGAAGATCAGCATCTGCAGCATCCCCATCGCCGCCGAAACAGTGCCTTTGCTCATCTCGCTGGCGAACAGGGTTAAGCGCACCAGGCCGGCGTTCGCCAGGCCAATCCCGAAGGCGTAGAAGCTCAGACCGGCGGTCATCCACAGATAGGCGTGGGAAGAGACCACCGTCGCCGCCGCGGAGAGGAGCAGGCCAAACACGATCGGCCAGCCGCCCATGATAATCAGCGAGCGCACGGTACGGCGCGAAGTCAGGCGCGCCAGCACCAGGTTGCCGGCAATCAGCGCGCCGAAAATCGGCACCTGCAGCATGCCATACTCATAGCTTGTCGCCTGTTCGCCGCTGATAATAATCACCGGCGACTGGGCGATCCACGCCAGCAGCGGCAGGCTGACAAAGCCGGTAGCCAGCGCGCCGGCGACGAAGCGCAGGTTCTTTAGCACCAGCCGATAGTCGCGGCCCAGCTCTTTGACCGACAGCTTTTCACCCAGTCGCGTCGCGGTTTCCGGCATCGCCCGCTGCAGGCCGACAAACGAGATAGCCGCCAGCACGGCGAACAGCACGAACATCATCTCCCACGGCAGGATATGCACCCAGGCGGCGCCCACCAGCGGCCCCAGCAGCGGGGCAATCAGCGCCACGTTGGCCATCAGGGCGGTGATTTTAATACACACCGCCTCCTCAAAGGACTCCTGGATCGCCGCGTAGCCGACCGCGCCGATAAAGCACAGGCTGATCCCCTGCAGGAAGCGCAGCAGGGTGAACTGTTCAATGGTCTGCGCCAGCAGCGTCGCCAGGCAGGTGACGATAAACCACACCACCCCGGTCAACATCACCGGACGGCGGCCAATACGGTCCGACAGCGGCCCCAGCAGCCACTGTAGAAACATGCCGCCGGCCAGATAAGCGGTCATCGAGGTGGGTACCCACTCGTTGCCCACCTGAAACTCCTGAACCACGGCCAGCATACCCGGCTGGATCATATCGTTGCCGATATAGGTGGAAAACTCGTACAGCACCAGACATAGCGGGAACAGCAGCGCCTGCCTTCCGAGGCGGCGACCTGAAAGCGAATAATTTTGCATGAAATCTCTTATCTATCAAAAATCGCGCAAAGTGTAATGAAACTCCCGGCGCGGAGATAGTGAATTGTGGGTGACACCGCACAATATTGCGAGTTGCGCGCCAGCATCAGGGCTCGCCTTAGCAATTCACTCTGCGTATATATTCCGTTTATGTTTCAGCCATGTGACAAAGGATATACTGACGCTTTTCAGGGGGTTAGCGCCGCACCTCAGAAGGCGACATTTCTTAACAACCTGATATTTAAGACAATACTGCTTTATCTCCGCACCGCTTTTATTTAGGGTAAGCGGCTTATTTGCTATCGGACCAACGAGCCTGGAAGTCTATGCTGGAAAATATTAACTACGCGCTGTTCGCCCTGCTCAACGCGACCCCGGCCTCGCCGCAGTGGGCCATTGAGGTGGCGATTTTCATCGCTAAAGATCTAATTCTGATCGTGCCCCTGCTGGTGGTGACCTTGTGGCTGTGGGGGCCTGCCCAGCGGCAGATGGTGTTTAAGCTGATGCTGGCGCTAACCATCAGCCTGACCGTCTCATGGGCGATCGGCCACCTCTATCCGCACGATCGGCCGTTTGTCGCTGGCGTGGGCTATAACTTCCTGCACCACGCGGCGGACGATTCCTTCCCCAGCGACCACGGCACCGTCAGCTTTACCTTTGCCCTGGCCTTCCTGTTCTGGCACCGCGTCTGGTCCGGCGCCCTGCTGATGGCCCTTGCCGCCGCCATCGCGTGGTCCCGCGTCTATCTCGGCGTCCACTGGCCGCTGGATATGGTCGGCGGCCTGCTGGCCGGGATGTGCGGCTGCCTTGGCGCGGCGCTAATCTGGCATACTGTCGGCTCGGCGCTGTACCGTCAGCTGCAGCGCCTCTATCGCCTCTGCTTCTCCCTGCCGATCCGCAAAGGCTGGGTGCGCGGCTAAACGCCGACCGTCGCGGCGGCGACCGCGTGACTAACCCGCAAGCGACAGGTAAAATCCCGCTAACGCCCTGCCTCCGCAGGGCGATTTTAGCGCAGAGGGAATATGGAAACTCGCCGTGACGAACGCATCAGTCAGCTCATTCAGGCACTCAAGCGCAGCGATAAGCTGCATCTGAAAGAAGCGGCCTCCCTGCTCGGGGTGTCGGAAATGACCATTCGTCGCGACCTCAACGGCCACAGCGGTCCGGTCGTGCTGCTCGGCGGATACATTGTGCTGGAGCCGCGCAGCGCCACCCATTACCTGCTCAGCGACCAAAAAACCCGGCTGGTCGAGGAAAAACGCCGCGCCGCCCGCCATGCGGCCGCGCTGCTGGAGGCCCATCAGATGGCCTTCTTCGACTGCGGGACCACCACCCCGTGGATCATCGACGCCATTGACGACGCTATGCCCTTCACCGGCGTCTGCTACTCCCTGAACACCTTTCTGGCCCTGCAGGAAAAGCCCCAGTGCCGCGCGGTCCTGTGCGGTGGGGAATTTCATGCCAGCAACGCGATTTTTATGCCGCTGAGCCTTGAGGATACCCTCAGCCATCTGAGCCCTGACATCGCCTTTTACTCGGCGGCGGGCATTGACTGCGAGCAAGGGGCAACCTGCTATAACCTGGAGGAACTGCCGGTCAAGCACTGGGCGATGCGACACGCGCGCTACCACGTGCTGGTGGTAGACCACAGCAAGTTTGGCAAAGTGCGTCCGGCGCGCATGGGGGCGTTAGCAAAGTTTGATGTGATCGCCAGCGATATCTGCCCGGATGACGAGCTGGTCGCGCTGGCGAAGGCGCAGCAGATTTCGCTGCTGTACTGAACATGAACGGACCGCGCCCCGCCGGGCGCGGTCATGACATCAGGAGAACCAGCTGCCGAACCAGCCGTGCAATTTCATCAGTACGAAGTCGATCATTCGGCTGAAGAAGCCACCTTCTTTCACCGGCTCCATGACGATCAGCGGGCGCTGCTCGATGGTTTTATCATTCAGCTTAAAGTCGATAGTCCCGACCACCTGCCCCTTCTCCAGCGGCGCGGTAAGCTGCGGCTGGTTTAAGGTGTAGCTGGCTTTCAGGTTTTTCAGCTGCCCCTTCGGCAGGGTGATAGAGCCCGCTTCGCCAGCCCCCAGTTTCGCTTCGCTGCTGTCGCCAAACCACACGCGCTGAGTGACGAAGGTGGCATCCGGTTTAATCGGCGTCACGGTTTCATAGAAGCGGAAGCCCCAGGTCAGCAGTTTTTCTGACTCGTTAAAACGAATGCGGTCGGTTTTGGTCCCCAGCACCACGGCAATCAGACGCATATCGCCCTGCGTGGCCGAAGAAACCAGGTTATAGCCGGCCCCGGCGGTGGTCCCGGTTTTCACACCATCGGCGTTGAGGTTGGTGCTCCACAGCAGACGGTTACGGTTTGGCTGACGAATTTTATTAAAGGTGAACTCTTTCTCTTTATGTACCGCGTACTCTTCCGGTACATCGTGGATCATCGCTTTGGTCAACAACGCCATATCGCGAGCGGTACTGAACTGCCCCGGCGCATCAAGGCCGTGAACGGTCATAAAGGTGGTGTTGGTCAGCCCCATTTTTTTGGCGTAGCCGTTCATCAGGCTGACGAAAGCGTCCTGGCTGCCCGCCACGTAGTCCGCAATGGCAATGCTGGCGTCGTTACCGGACTGAATGATGACCCCTTTGTTCAGATCTTCCACGGAAACCTGCATGCCGGGCTTGAGAAACATCACCGATGAGCCGCGCAGCGCCGGGTTGCCGGTCGCCCAGGCATCGCGCCCGACGGTCACCATATCGGTCAGTTTAATTTTTCCCGCTTTTATCGCCTGCCCCACCACGTAGCTGGTCATGATCTTCGTCAGACTGGCCGGGTCGAGTTTTTCATCGGCATTGCCTTCGCTCAGCACCTTCCCGCTGGCGTAGTCCATCAGGATCCAGGCGCGAGCGTCAATCGAAGGGGCGTCGGGGAGTTGTTCTGCAGCCTGCACCGCAGGTGCGACAAGAAATAACAGCGCGCAACCTGCCGCGAGGCCGCGAAGGGAAAAAGCGTCATGCATCATAAGAGCCACCCAAGTATCCTTTCCAAACAAAATATGCCGCGCCACTCTGACCGCGCCGCAGCAACCGGTGAGTAAAGCGTACAAATGACCTTAAAGAAACAGCGAGTTGGTAAAGTTTTTAAAGTTTACGCAATAACATGCCGCCGTGCTTTAATCAGAACAATTTTTTTGATCGTGATTGCCTAAATATTAACTTTATCCCAACATGATCGCCGATCGCGCTGCAACGGCAGTGAAACAAACTCAGGAGCGAAAATGATTACACTGTGGGGACGTAATAATTCGACCAACGTGAAGAAAGTGCGCTGGGTGCTGGAGGAGCTGGATCTGCCGTATGAGCAGATCCTCGCCGGGCTGGAGTTTGGTCTCAATCATGACCCGGAATATCTGGCGATGAACCCCAACGGGCTGGTGCCGCTGTTAAAGGACGATGCCACCGGGGTGGTGTTGTGGGAATCAAACACGATTATTCGCTACCTTGCCGCCCAGTATGGCGTTGACCGTCTGTGGCTGGCCGCGCCGGCGCAGCGCGCGCAAGGCGAAAAGTGGATGGACTGGTCCAACGGCACCCTCTCTCCCGCCCATCGCCCGGTGTTAATGGGCCTGGTGAGGACGCCGCCGGAGCAACGCGACCCGGCGGCCATCGCCGCGGGGATCAGCGCCTGCGAAGCGCTATTCGCCATGCTGGATGACGAACTGGCCAAAATGCCGTGGCTCTCTGGCGAGCAGTTCGGCCTTGGCGATATTGCCGTCGCCCCCTTCGTCTACAACCTGTTGTCGATCCTCGACAGCTGGCAACCGCGGCCCCATCTGCAGCGCTGGTATCAGCAGATTAGCCAGCGTCCCGCCTGGCGCGAAGTGGTGCAGATCCCGGTCACCTGACGCTACTTCTCCGGACTCAGCCGCAATAGCTCGCCGTTAGACTCGTCGGTTAACACATACAGATAGCCGTCGGGTCCCACGCGAACGTCGCGGATGCGTTTCCCGCGCGCCTCCAGCAGGCGCCCCTCCTCGCGGACCTGATTGCCGTCCACCGCCAGAACAATCAGCGACGTCTCCTTCAGCGCGCCGATAAACAGCTTATGTTGCCACTGGGGAAAGGTCTGCGCCGCGTAGAAGGCCATCCCGCTTACCCCGGGCGAGACCGGCCAGACATACAGGGGAGGCTCGGTTCCCGGAACCGTTTTGCCCCTGGCCTCCGGAATGGGCAGGCCGCTGTAGTTAATGCCGTGCGTCGCCAGCGGCCAGCCGTAGTTTTTTCCCGCCTGCGGGATATTAATTTCATCCCCGCCGCGCGGGCCGTGCTCGTTCAGCCACAGCGCCCCGCTCCACGGATTTATCGCCATTCCCTGCGGGTTGCGGATGCCGTAGGCCCAGATCTCCGGCCTCACGTCGGCCCGGCCAACAAAGGGATTATCCGGCGGCACACCCCCGTTCTCCGTCAGGCGGACCACTTTTCCCTGCAGCTTGTCGAGATCCTGAGCGGTGGGACGCTGATTGTTCTCCCCGAGGCCAATAAAGAGATGCCCTTTGCCGTCAAACACCAGCCGGCCGCCAAAATGATTGCCGACGGAGAGTTTCGGCTGCTGGCGAAACACCACGGTGAAATTCGTCAGTTGGGTGGCATCCTGGCTCAACTGCCCGTAGCCCACCGCGGTGCCCGCTTTGCCGCTGGCGTCGCTTTCCGCATAGCTTAGCCACACCCGCCGCGACTGCGCGAAATCCGGGGCCAGCGCCACGTCCAGTAAGCCCCCCTGGCCGTTGGCCCACACCTGCGGCACGCCGGCTATCGGCGCCGACAGGCCTTTACCCGGCTGCCAGCGCTTGAGCTCGCCGCCACGCAGGGTAATCAACATGCCCTGGTCGCCGGGGAGAAATGCCAGGCTCCACGGATGGGCCAGCCGGTTCTGCAATACCTCCACCCGCGCCGCGGCCTGGCTCAGGGCCGGCAGCGACAGGGCGCTCAATAGCAACAGCAGCGGGATCGGACGCATGGCATTCTCCTTTCGTCAGCTCTGCGCTAAAGGGTAGCCAGCGGGGAAATTTGCGCGGGGATTTTTACATAACCTTTAACAGGGGAAGCATCCACTTCCCCTGGGTTTCAGCCGATCAGGCATGAGGAATTGGCGACAATTTATTCAATTTATGAATATTTGAAGTCAATCCTGTCAGACAGCGTTCTAGCTTCTCTACGTTAACAGCGATGTACAGCGGACAATCATGATGCCCGCTCATCAGGCATACTGCAGCGGCGGCGACGGACTCGCCGGCCAAACGAAGGGCATCCTTTTCCTCCGGTGAAATGACATGCTGCAGGCGCGGCGCCTGGGCACGCATTTCACGGCAAAGCTCAAACAAGTTTTCACGCAGATGGTCATTTTCGCTGACTGACATGTAGCCTTTGGCCTTCCGCAGCTGCAGATAGGCGTCAATATCGATATTGGCGTTAATGAGCTTCTGCAAAAGGTGGCGGTATAGTCTGTCAACGGTCATCACGGTTCCTCCTCTGTCGTCCTTTACCCTATCCATAATACGGTTATTTTTTGTACAAAATGATGCGCCAGGTCAATTATTCCCAAGACTTTAACACCATTTACAATTTGACAACCTTGCCGCTTTGTCAGGTCCATAACAAAAATAATGTAACACGATCACATTTAATTTCGCAAAGAAACAAAATCGCCATAATCGCCATTAAGTGGCCAAAATAGTGCTGCAATGATCACATTATATCGCAGACGCTATTGCACGATCGTAAGGCAGAATGCCATAACAAATCATTAATGTAATACGTATAACATTTAATAAAAACAGCGACCGCGGCCGCGGTTCGCTGATAATCTCTCTGCCCGTTTGCAAGGAACTGAACCATGACGCCCGGTAAAAGAAACTACCTTCTGTTGAGTCTATTCGATTTCCTCTACCTGTTCGCCTGGTCGTCGACCATGGCTTTCTTTGTCATTTGGACCACCCAGCATCTTGGCATCAGCGCCACGAAGACCGGCCTGCTCTACTCGGTCAACGCCTTTATCGCCCTGCTGATGCAACCTTTCTTCGGCTTTATCTCCGACAAGTTCGGCCTGAAAAAACGGCTTATCTGGCTGCTGGTCGCCCTGCTCCTGCCGGTGGGCCCCTTCTTTATCTATGTTTACGCGCCGCTGCTGGTGCACAATTTCTGGTTCGGCGCGCTGCTGGGGGGGATCTATCTGGGGATCATCTTTAACTCCGGCTGCGGGGTAATCGACTCTTATATCGATAAGATTTCCCGCCGCTACCAGTTCGAATACGGTCGGGTGCGGATGTGGGGCTCGTTAGGCTGGGCGGCAGCGGCCTGGATCGTCGGTAAATATATCGACAGCAATCCCAATCTGGCCTTCTGGCTCGCCAGCCTCGCCATCGTCATCGCCGCCGTCTGCTTTATGCTGACCAAAATTGAATTAACCGACGCTGATGTGGCGCGAAGCGAATCGCTGAAGGTCTCCCATGCCCTCGAGCTGGCGAAGAACGGTCAGTTCTGGATGCTGCTGCTCTTTACCCTGTTCGTCACGCAAATTTATGACACCTACGATCAGCAGTTTGCCCAGTACTTCTCGCAACAGTTCCCGACGCCGGAGGAAGGCAACCGCTGGTATGGGATCCTCGCCTCCATTCAGGTTTGCGGCGAAACGCTGTTCTTATGCCTGATGCCGTGGTTTGTTAACCGGACCGGCGCCAAGTGGGCGCTGATCATTGCCGGGCTGATCATGTCGGTACGTATTGTTGGTTCGGCGGTGCCTCTCGGACCGGTGTGGATTGGCGCAGTAAAAATGATGCATGCCCTGGAGAAACCGTTAATTCTGGTGTCGGTCTTTAAATTCATCGCCGCCAACTTCGACCACAAGCTCTCTTCGACAGTCTATTTACTGGTGCTGTTTGTCGCCTCGATCGCCACCGCCATTTACTCCCCGCTGGCTGGCTATCTGTACGATACCATTGGCTTCGCCGACACCTATCTGATCCTCGGCGGCATCGCCGGGCTCTTTACTTTGATCTCTGTCTTCACGCTGCAGGATAAGCGCGAGCCGAAAAAGCCCGGCGCCGCCCCCTCCGGAGCCGTCACCCCGGCGCAATAAGTCTCTGCCCGGCAGCAACGCCGGGCGTGAATCGCCGCCTGCGCGCACGGCTTGCCGGAAGCGTTTCCCGCCCCTCTGCTCCGGGGCGTGCGGGATCCGCTTTAGCGGCAGGGGCATGAAAGGCAGGGCTGGGTGCGCTTTTTCACCATTAACCGTGACGGAGCTATACTCTTTTTCGCAAAGATCTGTAGAATTCCTGCCCTGACCATTCCAATAATTGAACACTTTTTAAGCTATGAGCAATGTCACGCACCAGCCGAAAATCGGCTTCGTCTCCCTGGGCTGCCCGAAAAACCTCGTGGACTCAGAGCGTATCCTGACCGAACTGCGTACCGAAGGTTATGACGTCGTCCCTACCTACGACAACGCCGATATGGTGATCGTTAATACCTGCGGCTTTATCGACAGCGCTGTGCAGGAATCGCTGGAAGCGATCGGCGAAGCGTTGAAAGAGAACGGCAAAGTGATCGTCACCGGCTGTCTCGGCGCAAAAGAGGATCAGATCCGTGAAGTGCACCCGAAGGTGCTGGAGATCACCGGTCCGCACAGCTATGAGCAGGTGCTGGAGCACGTCCACCACTATACGCCAAAGCCGAAGCACAACCCGTTCCTCAGCCTGGTGCCGGAACAGGGCGTTAAGCTGACGCCGCGCCACTACGCCTACTTAAAAATTTCTGAAGGCTGCAACCATCGCTGCACCTTCTGCATTATTCCGTCCATGCGCGGCGACCTGGTGAGCCGTCCGATTGGCGAAGTGCTGGCGGAAGCCAAACGCCTCGCTGACGCTGGCGTGAAAGAGCTGCTGGTGATTTCGCAGGACACCTCCGCCTACGGCGTCGACGTCAAGCACCGCACCGGTTTCCACAACGGTATGCCGGTGAAGACCAGCATGGTCAGCCTGTGCGAAGAGCTGGCGAAGCTCGGCATCTGGGTGCGCCTGCACTATGTCTACCCGTACCCGCACGTTGACGATGTGATCCCGCTGATGGCAGAAGGCAAAATTCTGCCGTACCTCGATATTCCGCTGCAGCACGCCAGCCCGCGCATCCTGAAGCTGATGAAGCGTCCAGGTTCCGCGGACCGTCAGCTGGCGCGCATCAAGCAGTGGCGTGAAATCTGCCCTGATCTGACCCTGCGCTCCACCTTTATCGTGGGCTTCCCGGGGGAAACGGAAGAAGATTTCCAGATGCTGCTCGACTTCCTGAAAGAGGCGCGTCTCGACCGCGTCGGCTGCTTCAAGTACAGCCCGGTTGAAGGCGCCACCGCCAATGAGCTGGCGGATCAGGTGCCGGAAGAGGTGAAAGAGGAGCGCTGGAACCGCTTTATGCAGCTGCAGCAGCAGATCTCTGCCGAGCGTCTGCAGGAAAAAGTGGGTCGCGAAATCCTGGTGCTGGTGGATGAAGTTGATGAAGAAGGCGCCATTGGCCGCAGCATGGCCGACGCCCCGGAAATCGACGGCGCGGTCTACCTGAACGGCGAAACCCGCGTTAAGCCGGGTGACGTGGTGCGGGTGAAAGTCGAGCACGCCGACGAATACGACCTGTGGGGAACCCGGGTCTAGTCCAGCTTCCCGGATAGCGGCTTAGTGCATTCCCAGCCTACGGGGTCCTCCCGTAGGCTCCCCCCCCAGGCCCGCGCAAGCGCAGCGCTGCCGGGCAAGCGTTGATGACCTTCCAGGCAACCCTGTTGCGCCGTTATTTTGCCGGGTGGCGCTACGCTTACCCGGCCTACGGGGTCCAGTCCCAATATGTGAATCGCCGCCGGACATGGGGCCGCTGAAACTGCCGGTGCTGGCCGGAGCCCGGGGGTACAGAGGGCGGCGGCGACTGGCCGCCCCCTGTGCGCTCCCTGCGCTATGAGAGACATAACGCAGAAGATTAACCGGGAGCGCAATGTGCGCTGAAGCCACAAATAATATAAAGCACCGCACGGCGGTGCTTTCCCTCACCCTACCCCTTTAACTTCGGATCCAGCGCATCGCGCAGGCCATCCCCCAGCAGATTAAACGCCAGCACGGTCACGAAAATCGCCACCGCCGGAAACAGCGCCACGTGCGGGGACATCACCATATCCGCCCGCGCCTCGTTGAGCATCGCGCCCCACTCCGGCGTGGGCGGCTGCGCGCCGAGACCGAGAAACGACAGACTGGCCGCCGAGATAATCGATACCCCAATGCGCATGGTGAAATAAACCACGATCGACGACACCGTCCCCGGCAGGATGTGGTGGAAGAGGATGGTGGCATCGCTGGCGCCAATGCTGCGCGCCGATTCAATAAAGGTCTGCTGCTTTAATACCAGGGTGTTGCCCCGCACCAGCCGGGCGAACGCCGGGATCGAGAAGATCGCCACGGCGATAATCACGTTGGCCATCCCGCTACCCATGACGGCGACCACCGCGATCGCCAGCAGGATCCCCGGAAAGGCGAACAGCACGTCGCACAGACGCATAATCAGCCGGTCCCACCAGCCCTCATAGTAGCCGGCCAGCAGCCCAAGCACCGTGCCGATGGCCGCGCCAATCAGCACCGCCAGCACCCCCGCGGCCAGCGAGATCTGCGCCCCCACCAGCACCCGGCTGAAAATATCGCGCCCCAAAGAGTCGACACCGAACCAGTGCACCAGCGAAGGCCCCTCGTTAAGCCGGTCGTAGTCGAAATAATTTTCCGCATCGTACGGCGCTATCCATGGGGCGACGATGGCCACCGCAATCAGCAACAGCACGAAAATACCGGCGCCCATGGCCACCGGCTGACGCCGAAAGCGCCGCCAGAACTCATGCCAGGGGGTATGGATCTCGCCGGGCCTGATGCCCGGCATGGCGTTCAGCGCCGCCTGCCTTCTCCAGTTAAGCAATCGCACCTTACTTATACCTGATAGCCGGGTTTATGGCCGCGTACAGCACATCCACCACTAAATTGATAAGAATAAACTCCAGCGAAAAGAGCAGCACTTCCGCCTGAATCACCGGGTAATCGCGCATTTCTACCGAATCGACCAGCAGTCGCCCCAGCCCGGGCCAGTTAAAGACCTTCTCCACGACGATCGAGCCGCCGAGCAGGAAACCGAACTGCAGCCCCATCATGGTGACCACCGGGATCATCGCATTGCGCAGACCATGCTTGAGCACCACCCGCGTTTCGCTCACCCCTTTCGCCCGGGCGGTACGCATATAGTCTTCATGCAGCACATCGACGAACGACGCGCGGGTAAAGCGCGCCATCACCGCCGCCACCGCCGCGCCGAGGGTCAGCGACGGCAAAATATAGTGCCGCCAGCTGTCGGCGCCCACCGTCGGCAGCCAGCCCAGCTCAACCGAAAACACCTGCATCAGCAGCATGCCGAGGGCAAAGGCCGGAAACGAAATACCGCTCACCGCCAGCGCCATTCCCAGACGGTCAGGCCAGCGATTGCGCCACACCGCCGCCGCGATCCCCGCCGCCATGCCAAACAGCACCGCCCAGCTCATGCTGGCCAGCGTCAGCCACAGGGTGGGCATAAAGCGGCTGCCTATCTCACTGGCAACGGGACGCCGCGAGGCCATGGACATGCCAAAATCGCCGCGCAGCACGTTGGTGATGTAGTGCCAGAACTGGACGTGCAGCGGCTGGTCAAGCCCCAGCTGCTGGCGCACCATCGCCACCACCTGGGCGTCGGCCTCTGGTCCGGCAATCAGCCGCGCCGGGTCGCCGGGCAGCATATGGACGAAGAGAAACACCAGCACCGCGACGATTAGCAGGGTGGGGATCAGCCCCAGCAGGCGCTTAATCACATAGTTGAGCATCGTACCTCCACAACCCGCCCCGCGGAAAAACCGCCCTCCGCCCACTAGCGCCGGAGGGCATCATCTCGACCTTCACGGTGTTAAATCTGCCTGTTCGAAGCTGAAGCCGGTGTCCGGCTGGATATAGAAGCCGGTGAGGTTCTTGCTGTGGGCGGAGACCAGTTTCTCCACCACCAGCGGCACCCACGGCGACTCTTTCCAGATAATATCCTGCGCCGCTTTATAGAGTTTGGTTTTCTCTTGCGGATCGGTGGTTTTCAGCGCCTCGCTCAGCGCGCTATCCACCTGCGGGTTGCTGTAAAAAGCGGTGTTGAACAGGGTCGGCGGCCAGTTTTGGGAAGCAAACAGAGGCGACAGCGCCCAGTCGGCTTCGCCAGTGGAGGCGGACCAGCCGGTATAGAACATCCGTACCCCGCTCTCTTTCTGCCCTTTACCTTCCACTTCCGCCGCCCGCTGACCGGCGTCCATCGCCGTCACCTGCGCCTTTATGCCCACCTGCGCCAACTGCTGCTGGGTAAACTGCAGCACTTTCTGCGCGGTGCTGTGGTTATGTGACGACCACAGCGTAGTGCTAAACCCGTTGGGGTAGCCGGCCTCTTTTAGCAGCTGGCGCGCTTTCGCCGGATCGTAAGGCCACGCGGGGTAGCTCTGAGCGTAGGCAATCGATGGCGGCACCACGCCGGTCGCCGGGGTGGCATAGCCGGCAAACGCCACCTTGACCAGCGCCTGGCGGTTGATGGCGTAGTTGATCGCTTCGCGCACCTTCGGATTATCGAACGGTTTCTGCGTCACGTTCATGCTGATGTAACGCTGCATGATCGACGGACTGGCCACCAGCTCCAGTTTGCTGTTTTTCGCCAGCAGCGGCGCCTGCTCGTAGGGGATCGGGAAGGCAAACTGCGCCTCGCCGGTCTGCAGCATCGCCGCCCGGGTATTGTTATCGACCACCGGTCGCCAGGTAATGGAATCCAGCTTCGGCAGCCCCGGCTGCCAGTAGCCATCGAACTTGCTGACCTTCACGAAGTCGGTCTGGTTCCAGGTATCAAGCTTATACGGCCCGGTGCCCACCGGGTGGAAGCCGATATCCTTGCCATATTTTTTCAGCGCCGTCGGCGAAATCATCGCTGTCGCCGGATGGGCGAGAATATTAATAAACGCCGAGAACGGCTGTTTAAGGGTGATTTTCACCGTGGTCGGATCAACCGCCTCGGTGCTGGCGATATTTTTATACAGGTTATAGCGCTTGAGATGGTTTTCCGGGTTGCTGGCGCGGTCGAGGTTAGCCTTGACCGCCTCGGCGTTAAAGTCGGTGCCATCCTGGAATTTCACCCCGCTGTGCAGCTTGATGGTGTACACCAGGCCATCCGGCGACACGGTGTAGCTCTCGGCAAGGACATTTTGCAGCTTCATCTCTTTATCAAGGCCGAACAGGCCTTGATAAAAGGACTTCGCCACCGCCTGCGACAGAGTATCGTTAGCATCATAGGGGTCGAGCGTCGTGAAGTTAGACCCGACCGCCACCACCACATCTTTGGCGGCAAAAGCGGGGGCGCTCGCCAGGGCCGCCGCGATACTCAGCGCTAGCCACCATTTGCGTGAAACAGGTTGTGTCATCGTGTTCTCCTGAAAAGGTGCGTTATGTGTTGTTATGTTCTGCCCAGCACGTCGGCGGCGTCGCGGGCGACAAAGTGGCCCGGCCCAACTTGCTGCAATGGCGGGCTGGCGATCTCCTCGCCCCGCTTATAGATATTGCCCGGGACGTCATCAGACAGCAGGACCCGCTGCGGATGACGGTAGGCCGGGTCGGCCACCGGTACGGCAGCCATGAGCTTACGGGTATAGGGGTGCTGCGGGTTTTCAAACACTGCGCGGCGCGGGCCGATTTCGACAATCCGGCCGCGATACATCACCGCCACGCGGTGGCTGATGCGCTCCACCACCGCCATATCATGGGAAATAAACAGAAACGCGATGCCCATCTCGCGCTGCAGGTCGAGCATCAGATTGATAATCTGCGCACGAATGGAGACATCCAGGGCCGACACCGACTCATCGGCAATCACCACCTTCGGATTCAGTGCCAGCGCGCGGGCAATGCAGATCCGCTGCCGCTGGCCGCCGGAAAAGGCGTGGGGGTAGCGCCAGGCATGCTCCGGCTGCAGCCCCACGCGCTTCAGCAGCCAGGCGACCCGCTCGCGCGCCGCCTCCCTGTCCAGCAGGCCATGCACCCGCAGCGGCTCCATAATCGAATCGCCGACCGTCTGGCGCGGATCGAGCGAGGCGTAAGGATCCTGAAAAATAAACTGAATATTGCGCCGCAGGGACTGCAGCTTGCTGCCGGAGAGGGTATCGATCCGCTGACCGTCGAAGGTAATGGTGCCACCCTGGGTCTCAACCAGCCTCAGCAGCGCCCGGCCGGTGGTCGACTTGCCGCAGCCGGACTCCCCCACCAGAGAGAGGGTCTCTCCCGGCCAGAGATCAAAACTCACCTTCTCCACCGCATGCACTTCGCGCGTCACGCGATTGAGCAGCCCGCCGCGCACCGGGAAACGGGCCACCAGATCGCGCACCTGCAGAATCGGCTCCCCCGCCACCACCGTGTCTGGCGTTTCTGTCTCCGCCAGCGGCTGCCCCGGCAGCGGAAAGCGGCGCGGCAGATCCCGACCGCGCATCTCCCCCAGCCGGGGGACCGCCGCCAGCAGCGACTGCGTATAAGGGTGCTGCGGTGAACGGAAAATCTCCTCGACGCTGCCGGTCTCCACCGCCTCGCCGCGATACATGACCAGCACCCGATCGGCGATATCGGCCACCACCCCCATGTCATGGGTGATAAAGATTACCCCCATCGCCATCTCCTTTTGCAGGACGGCGATAAGTTGCAAAATTTGCGCCTGAATGGTGACATCCAGCGCCGTGGTCGGCTCGTCGGCAATCAGCACCGCCGGCCGACAGGAGAGCGCCATGGCGATCATCACCCGCTGGCGCATGCCGCCGGAGAGCTGGTGCGGATAGCGTGAGAGCATCTCTTCCGCCTGGGGAATACGCACCTGGTCGAGCATCTTTTTTGCCGCGCGCAGCGCCTCTTCGCGCCCCAGCCCCTGGTGCAGACGCAGGGATTCGGCGATCTGCTCGCCGATGGTGAACACCGGGTTCAGCGAAGTCATCGGCTCCTGAAAAATCATCGCCAGGTCCGCGCCGCGTACCCGGCGCATTTCGGCCTCCGATTGCTCATTGAGCGCGATCACCTGCCGGTTGCGCCGTCGCAGCCACAGCCCCTCGCTGCTCACCTCGCTGCTGGCGGCGTCAAGCAGACGCATCAGCGCCAGAGCGGTGACCGATTTTCCCGAACCAGACTCCCCGACAATCGCCAGCGTCTCGCCGCGGCGCAGGCTGAAGGAAAGCTGACGCACGGCCTGCACCTCTGGCGCATCCTGCTGGCGAAACGCCACGTTCAGGTTGCGCACCACCAGTACTTCGCAGGTATCCGTTTCGTGAGTTTGCGGCACTCTCCCTCTCCCTTGTTCTATTCGCGATAAATGCCAATGGTCGGCGTATCGCCGGCATAGCACCAGGCGCGGTACATGCCTTCGCTGTTAAACGGTAAAACGACGTTGCCTTCGCGATCGACGGCAATCAGTCCGCCGCTGCCGCCGAGGGCCGGCAGCTTCTCCATCACCACCCGCTCGCAGGCAGAATAGAGACTGAGCTGACCGTACTCCATCAGGGCGGCGATATCGTAGGCCGCCAGAGTACGCATAAAGACTTCGCCGGTGCCGGTGCAGGAGACCGCCACGCTGGCGTTGTTGGCGTAGCACCCCGCGCCCGGCAGCGGGCTGTCGCCAACGCGTCCGGGCAGTTTGTTGGTCATGCCGCCGGTGGAGGTCGCCGCCGCCAGATTGCCGGCCAGATCGAGCGCCACCGCCCCGACGGTGCCCATTTTCTGGCGTTCGTCGAGCGGAGCGGCATGGTGGTCAAGGATGATCTCCCCACCCGCTTTCGCCTCCTGCAGCTGCAGCAGGCGCTCGGGGGTGGAAAAGAGATCGTTATCGACGCGCGCCATTCCGTGGGAGAAGGCGAAATTTTCCGCCCCCTCGCCGATCAGCAGCACGTGCGGGCTCTTCTCCAGCACCAGACGCGCCGCCAGCACCGGATTACGTAAATGTTTGACCCCGGCCACCGCCCCCGCCTGCAGGCTGTAGCCGTCCATCACGCAGGCGTCCAGTTCGTGGGTTTGATCGTGGGTAAATACCGAGCCGATCCCGGCGTTAAACAGCGGACACTCCTCCAGCAGACGGACGGCCTCGGTCACGGCATCCAGCGCACTGGCGCCCGCAGCCAACATTTTCTGTCCGCTTTCGACGATAGCCGACAGCGCCGCCACGTACTCCCGCTCCCGCTCCGGCGTCATCTGCGCGCGAGAAATCGCCCCTGCGCCGCCGTGAATTGCTATAACCGCCTTGCCCATTTCGCCAGTCCTTAACGATGAAGTGGATAGCCCCCGCCCTGTCGTAGCGCGTCGCGGCGCCGGTCACGTCAGGAATAAGGGTATTGATATCATTATATTGCTGAATGTCTTATACAATTTTTGAATATAGAAAGAGCGGCGGGCGATGTAAAGCCTCGTACCCAGGTGGCATACAGCCCGCGCCGCTTTTCTGCCATAATAGGCGTTTTCGCCGTTTTGCCCGCAGGAGTGACCCATGGATTTTACCGCCGGACTGATGCCGCTCGACACAGCCCTCACCCAGATGCTCGATCGTATTACGCCGCTGAGCGCCACGGAAACTGTACCGCTGTTGCAGGCCTTCGCGCGCGTTACCGCCCATGACATTATCTCCCCGCTGGATGTCCCCGGCTTTGATAACGCGGCGATGGATGGCTATGCCGTCCGGTTGAGCGACCTTCGCGACGGCGCGGCCCTGCCGGTCGCCGGGAAGGCCTTCGCCGGCCAGCCGTTTCACGACGCCTGGCCCACCGGCACCTGTATCCGCATTATGACCGGCGCGCCGGTGCCTGCAGGCTGCGACGCGGTAGTCATGCAGGAAGAGACTGAACAGACCGACGCCGGCGTGCGCTTTACCGCGCCGGTGAAAGCCGGGCAGCATATTCGCCGCCGCGGAGAAGATATCGCCCATGGCGCGGTGGTCTTCCCGGCGGGAACACCGCTGACGGTAGCCGAGCTGCCGGTGCTGGCCTCGCTGGGCATTGCCGACGTCGAGGTGGTGCGCAAGGTTCGCGTCGCGGTCTTCTCGACCGGCGATGAGCTGCAGCTGCCGGGTCAACCGCTCGGCGACGGCCAGATTTACGATACCAACCGCCTGGCGGTGCATCTGATGCTCGAACAGCTGGGCTGCGAGGTCATTAACCTCGGCATTATTCCTGACGATCCGGCGCAACTGCGTGAGGCCTTTATCGCCGCCGACCAGCAGGCCGACGTGGTCATCAGCTCCGGGGGCGTCTCGGTGGGCGAAGCCGACTACACCAAAACCATTCTTGAAGAGCTGGGGGAGATCGGCTTCTGGAAGCTGGCGATCAAGCCGGGCAAACCCTTCGCCTTCGGCAAGCTCAGCAGCAGCTGGTTCTGCGGCCTGCCGGGCAACCCGGTTTCCGCCACCGTCACCTTCTGTCAGCTGGTGCAGCCGCTGCTGGCGAAGCTCTCGGGCAAGTACGGCCCGCTTCAGGCAACCCGCCTGCGGGTACGCGCCGCCACACGACTGAAAAAGTCGCCGGGCCGCCTCGATTTTCAACGCGGTATTCTGCAGCGCAACCCGGACGGCGAGCTGGTGGTGACCACCACCGGCCATCAGGGCTCGCACATATTTAGTTCCTACAGCCTCGGCAACTGCTTTATCGTGCTGGAGCGCGAGCGCGGCCACGTTGAAGCGGGCGAATGGGTCGAGGTCGAACCGTTCAGCCATCTGTTTGGGGGGCTGTAATGGCCGTGGAGCTGAGCGATGAAGAGATGCTGCGCTATAACCGGCAGATTGTTTTGCGCGGTTTTGATTTTGACGGCCAGGAGCGGCTAAAGGCCGCTCGGGTGCTGGTGGTCGGCCTCGGCGGGCTTGGCTGCGCCGCCGCGCAGTATCTGGCCGCCGCCGGGGTGGGGCAGCTCACCCTGCTCGATTTCGACACCGTCTCGCTCTCCAATCTGCAGCGCCAGACGCTGCACAGCGATGCCACCCTCGGCCAGCCTAAGGTGGATTCCGCCCGCGAGGCGCTGGCGCGCATTAATCCGCACGTTCATCTGGTGCCGCTCAATGCCTTACTGGATGAACCGGCGCTGGCGGCGCAGATTGCCGGGCACGATCTGGTGCTCGACTGCACCGACAACGTCGACATCCGTAACCAGCTCAACGCCGGCTGCTTCCGCCACCAAACCCCGCTGGTTTCCGGGGCGGCGATCCGCATGGAGGGGCAGATCAGCGTCTTCACCTATCAGCAGGGCGAACCCTGCTACCGCTGCCTGAGCCGCCTGTTTGGCGAAAATGCCCTCACCTGCGTCGAAGCCGGCGTGATGGCCCCGCTGGTGGGCACTATCGGTTCCCTGCAGGCGATGGAGGCCATTAAGCTGCTGACCGGCTACGGCACCCCTGCCAGCGGAAAAATCGTGATGTACGACGCCATGACCTGCCAGTTTCGTGAAATGAAGCTGATGCGCCACCCGCAGTGCGAGGTATGCGGTACGCGCTAACGTTCAACCACCGGCGAGGATCGTCGCCGGTGAGGTTGTGACCTCTGCCGTTATTCTATCCCCTGGCGATTATCTCCATCCCGCTTGTTGATTTGCATCAATATAACTTTCATTCGAAAGTGTTTTTATATTCATACGCAAACTAGAGGGTAAGCCATGATCTTCAATATCCAGCGCTATTCCACCCATGACGGCCCAGGGATCCGCACCGTCGTCTTCCTGAAAGGCTGCTCGCTGGGCTGCCGCTGGTGCCAGAATCCGGAGAGCCGCGCCCGCAGCGAAGACCTGCTGTATGACCCGCGCCTGTGCCTTGCCGGCTGCGAGCTGTGCCAGCAGGCGGCGCCGGCGGTTATCACCCGCACCCTCGATGGCCTGATCATTCACCGGCAACACGTTAACGACAGCCATATCGCCGCGCTGCGCGACTGCTGCCCCACCACCGCGCTCACGGTGTGCGGCGAAGAGAAGAGCGTCGAGGAGATCATGGCGACGGTGCTGCGCGATAAACCCTTTTACGATCGCAGTGGCGGCGGCATCACCCTTTCCGGCGGCGAACCCTTTATGAATCCGGGCCTGGCGCGGGCGCTGTTCGAGGCCAGCCATCAGGCAGGGATCCATACTGCTGTGGAAACCTGCCTGCACGTCCCCTGGAAATACATTGAACCGGCTTTACCCTTCGTCGACCTGTTTCTCGCCGACCTGAAGCATGTCGACGAGGCCGTTTTCCGGCAGTGGACCGACGGCAGCGCCCGCCGGGTGCTGGACAACCTGCAGCGTCTGGCGCAGGCGGGGAAAAACATGATCATTCGCGTGCCGTTAATCCAGGGATTCAACGCCAGCGAAGCCGACATCACCGCCATCACTGATTTTGCCACCGACCGCCTGCGGGTCAGCGAAATCCATTTCCTGCCCTACCACACGCTGGGAATGAATAAATACCAGTTACTCAGTCAGCCCTACACCGCACCGGATAAACCGCTGGATGCTCCCGAGCTGCTCGCCTTTGCGCAGGATTATGCGCGGAGCAAGGGGCTAACGGCGATCTTACGAGGATAACCCTATGACTACCCTGAAACTCAACACCCTCAGCGCCCGCATCCAGGCCCATAAAATGGCGCTGGTGCATATTGTCAAGCCACCGGTCTGTACCGAACGCGCCCGCCACTACACCGAGATGTATCAGCAGCATCTTGATAAGCCAATCCCGGTGCGTCGTGCCCTGGCGCTGGCGCATCACCTTGCCGAGCGCACCATCTGGATCAAGCACGATGAGCTGATCGTCGGCAACCAGGCCAGCGAAGTGCGCGCCGCGCCGATCTTCCCGGAATACACCGTCAGCTGGATCGAAAAAGAGATCGACGATCTCGCCGACCGCCCCGGCGCCGGCTTCGCGGTCAGCGAAGAGAACAAGCGCGTGCTGCATGAAGTGTGCCCGTGGTGGCGCGGCCAGACCGTACAGGACCGCTGCTACGGCATGTTTACCGATGAGCAGAAAGCGCTGCTCGCCACCGGCATTATTAAGGCAGAGGGCAATATGACCTCCGGCGACGCCCACCTGGCGGTCAACTACCCGCTGCTGCTGGAGAAAGGCCTGGACGGCCTGCGCGCGAAAGTCGCCGAACGCCGGTCGCGCATCAATCTGACGGTGCTGGAAGACCTGCACGGCGAACAGTTCCTGAAAGCGATTGATATTGTGCTGGCGGCGGTCAGCGACCACAGCAAACGCTTCGCCGCGCTGGCGCGCGAGATGGCGACGGCAGAATCCCGTGACGCACGCCGCGAGGAGCTGCTGACGATTGCCGAAAACTGCGACATCATCGCCCATGAGCCGCCGAAGACCTTCTGGCAGGCGCTGCAGCTGTGCTACTTCATTCAGCTGATCCTGCAGATTGAATCCAATGGCCACTCGGTCTCGTTTGGCCGCATGGACCAGTACCTCTATCCGTACTACCGCCGCGACGTTGAGCTGCAGCAATCGTTGGATCGCGAACAGGCCATTGAGCTGCTGCACAGCTGCTGGCTGAAGCTGCTGGAGGTTAACAAGATCCGCTCCGGCTCGCACTCCAAGGCCTCGGCCGGCAGCCCGCTGTATCAGAACGTCACCATCGGCGGCCAGAACCTGGTGGATGGCCAGCCGCAGGACGCGGTCAACCCGCTGTCGTATGCCATCCTGGAATCCTGCGGTCGTCTGCGTTCGACCCAGCCGAACCTCAGCGTGCGCTACCACGCCGGAATGAGCAACGATTTCCTCGACGCCTGCGTCCAGGTGATCCGCTGCGGCTTCGGTATGCCAGCGTTTAATAACGACGAAATCGTGATCCCGGAATTTATCAAGCTGGGTATTGAGCCGCAGGACGCCTACGATTATGCGGCCATCGGCTGTATCGAAACCGCGGTCGGCGGCAAATGGGGCTATCGCTGCACCGGCATGAGCTTTATCAACTTCGCGCGGGTGATGCTGGCGACGCTGGAAGGCGGCCGCGATGCCACCAGCGGCCAGGTGTTTCTGCCGCAGGAGCACGCCCTGTCGAAAGGCAACTTCGCTAACTTCGACGAGGTGCTGGCCGACTGGGACCGCCAGATCCGCTACTACACCCGTAAGTCGATTGAGATTGAGTACGTGGTCGATACCATGCTGGAAGAGAACGTCCACGATATTCTCTGTTCGGCGCTGGTGGACGACTGCATCGAACGGGCGAAGAGTATCAAGCAAGGCGGCGCGAAATATGACTGGGTGTCCGGTCTGCAGGTGGGCATCGCCAACCTCGGCAACAGCCTGGCGGCGGTGAAAAAGCTGGTCTTCGATCAGGGCGTTATCGGCCAGCA
This sequence comes from Klebsiella sp. PCX, assembly GCF_021869705.1. NCBI lineage: Bacteria > Pseudomonadati > Pseudomonadota > Gammaproteobacteria > Enterobacterales > Enterobacteriaceae > Klebsiella > Klebsiella sp. PCX. The sequence goes on along the minus strand of NZ_CP091527.1, from coordinate 1,702,889 downwards.
GGAGCTGGCGAAGGCGCTGGCGGAAGATTTCGACGGCCTGACCCACGAGCAGCTGCGCCAGCGGTTGATCAACGGCGCGCCGAAGTACGGTAACGATGATGACAGCGTGGACACGTTGCTGGCGCGGGCCTACCAGACCTATATCGACGAGCTGAAGCAGTATCACAACCCGCGCTATGGCCGCGGCCCGATCGGCGGCAACTATTACGCCGGCACGTCGTCTATCTCCGCCAACGTGCCGTTCGGCGCGCAGACCATGGCGACGCCGGATGGCCGTAAAGCGCACACCCCGCTGGCGGAAGGGGCCAGCCCGGCTTCCGGAACCGACCATCTGGGGCCGACGGCGGTCATCAGTTCGGTGGGTAAACTGCCCACCGGGGCGATCCTCGGCGGCGTGCTGCTTAATCAGAAGCTGAATCCGTCCACCCTGGAGAACGAGTCCGATAAGCAGAAGCTGATGGTGCTGCTGCGCACCTTCTTCGAGGTGCATAAAGGCTGGCATATCCAGTACAACATTGTCTCGCGCGACACGCTGCTGGAGGCGAAGAAACACCCCGACCAGTACCGCGATTTGGTGGTGCGCGTCGCCGGGTACTCGGCGTTCTTTACCGCCCTGTCGCCGGATACCCAGGACGATATCATCGCCCGTACCGAGCATACGCTCTAACCCCTCAGGCCCGCTGGCGCGACGCTTAGCGGGCCTTCCCTGTCCTGCAGGCCGGGAAAGGCAACGCCGCCTCCCGGCATTTTCTGAATGCATGAACTTTCATTCGAAATAAATTTGTGCTCCCCATCACATTGTAATTAGAATGTTACTGGTCGAAGTTAAGCCAGGAGCACCCCCTTATGACCGTTAAAGTTATCGTCACCGATATGGACGGAACTTTTCTCAATGACGCCAAAACCTACGATCGCGCACGGTTTCTGGCGCAATTCGCCCAGCTGCAGCAGCGCGGCATTGAATTCGTTGTCGCCAGCGGCAACCAGTACTATCAGCTGATCTCCTTCTTCCCGGAGATCCGCGAGCAGATCTCATTCGTCGCCGAAAACGGCGCACTGGTCTTTGCGCATGGTAAGCAGCTGTTCCACGGCGAACTGACCCACCACGAATCGCAGGTGGTGATTGGCGAACTACTCAAAGATCCGCAGCTGAACTTCGTCGCCTGCGGCCTGCAGAGCGCTTACGTCAGCGATAACGCCCCGGATGCCTTCGTCGACCTGATGTCAAAGCACTACCACCGTCTGCAGCGGGTCAGCGACTATCACGCCATCGACGATACGCTGTTCAAATTCTCTCTGAACCTGCCGGACAGTGAGATCCCGCAGCTGATCGATAAACTGCACGTGTCGCTCGACGGCATTATGAAGCCGGTCACCAGCGGCTTTGGCTTTGTCGATTTGATTATTCCCGGCCTGCATAAAGCCAACGGCATCAGCCGCCTGCTCAAGCGCTGGAACCTGTCGCCGCAGCAGTGCGTGGCCATCGGCGACAGCGGCAACGACGCCGAAATGCTGAAGCTGGTGAAATACGCTTTCGCCATGGGTAACGCCGCCGACAGCATTAAGGCTATCGCCGGATACGCGACCGACGATAATAACCATGACGGCGCGCTGAACGTCATTCAGGCCGTCCTCGATAACAGCGCTCCCTTCAACGATTGACCTCTCTCCGGGGCTGCACGCCCCGGCTTGTCCATTTTGTGCGCCGCAGCAAGATTTTAAACTTGCATTAACTCCATTTTAACTTAAATTAACGTTTGTAAGATTTAATACTTTCGAATGAAAGATACAGCGAGGTTATTATGGCTGCTCTCCCGACCCACGAAACACTCCCCGCCGACCACAAAGCGGCGATTCGCCAGATGAAGCAGGCGCTGCGGGCGCAAATCGGCGACGTCCAGGCGGTGTTCGATAAGCTCTCAGCGCGCATCAGCGAGCGCCTGCAGGAAATTGAGACGCTGAAAGCCGCAGGCCAGGAGGTCTGGCCAACCATTCCGTTCCGCGATATCGCCGAGGGAACCGTGAGCGATGCCCAGCGCGCGGCCATTAAGCGTCGGGGCTGCGCGGTGATCAAAGGCCACTTTCCGCGCGAACAGGCGCTGGCCTGGGATACCGCGATGCTGGAATATCTGGATCTGAACCATTTCGACGAGGTCTACAAAGGGCCAGGCGACAGCTTCTTCGGTACGCTGGAGGCTTCGCGGCCGGAAATCTATCCCATCTACTGGTCGCCCTCGCAAATGCAGGCCCGCCAGAGCGATGAAATGGCGGCGGCGCAGTCCTTCCTCAACCGCCTGTGGCGCTTTGAGCAGGACGGCAAGCGCTGGTTCGATCCGGACGTCAGCGTCATTTACCCTGACCGCATTCGCCGCCGTCCGCCGGGAACCACCTCGAAGGGGCTGGGCGCGCATACCGATTCCGGTGCGCTGGAGCGCTGGCTGCTCCCCGCCTACCAGCAGGTCTTCGCCAACGTGTTTAACGGTCATGTCGACGCTTACGATCCGTGGGACGCCGCGCACCGTACGGAAGTGGAAGAGTACACCGTCGACAACACCACCAAATGCTCAGTGTTCCGCACTTTCCAGGGCTGGACCGCGCTGTCGGACATGATCCCGGGTCAGGGGCTACTGCACGTGGTGCCGATCCCCGAGGCGATGGCTTATGTTCTACTGCGCCCACTGCTTGACGATGTGCCGGAAGATGAGCTGTGCGGCGTCGCGCCGGGCAGAGTACTGCCGATCTCTGAGCAGTGGCACCCGCTTTTGATCAAAGCCCTCAGTTCGATTCCGGCGCTGAACGCTGGCGATTCCGTCTGGTGGCACTGCGACGTCATTCACTCGGTGGCGCCGGTGGAAAATCAGCAGGGCTGGGGCAATGTGATGTACATTCCGGCAGCGCCGATGTGCGAAAAGAACCTCGCCTACGCGCAGAAAGTGAAAATTGCTCTGGAAAAAGGGGCCTCGCCGGGGGATTTCCCGCGCGAGGACTATGAGGCCAGCTGGCAGGGGCGCTTCACTCTGGAAGATCTGAACATCCACGGCAAGCGGGCGCTGGGTATCCCGGTTTAATCGTCATACAGCCCCTGCGGCTCCACGGCGGTATGGCCTTTGCCCGGCCGGATCCGCCGTACCGAATCGCGCACCACCAGCGTGCCGTGCAGCAGCAGCGAACCGTGCGGCGCCTCCGGGCGCAGCAGGCGCTGCTGCAGGAGATGCACCGCCTCGCTGCCCAGTTCATCCCGCGGCACATGCACCGCGGTCAGCGGCACCTCCTGGATCGCCGCCAGATTAAACCCGTCGATGCTCATCACCGAGACATCCTGCGGCACCCGCAGGCCGCGCTTTTGCAATGCGCTGACCGTGCCGGCGGCCATGAAATCGCCGCCCACCAGGAAGGCGGTGGGCAACGGCCTGCCCTGTAAGCCATCAAGCCAGGCCCCCACCTGCTCTTCGGTCTCTCTGGCGCTAAAGTTGGCGACGCTGATGAGATCCCGGCTGGCGGTAAAGCGCAAATTGCGCGCGCGCCACGCCTCCTCGATCCCCCCCAGCCGCAGCTCCATGGTATAGCGGCGCAAACACATGACGTTCATCACCACCCGATGCCCCATATCAAACAGATAGCGGGCGGCGCACTGGCCAATCAAACGATGATCGGGGGCAATGGACGGCAACCGCATCCCTTCATCCCGACAGTTTATCAAGACGCAGGGTTTACCCAGATCCGCCGCCAGGCCATGAATATGCGGATCGTCGATCCCCAGCAGCACCGCGGCCTGGGTTTCCGCTTCGTTCATGCGGGCAAGAAACAGATTGGCGTCGCTGTCGTTTTCGTCCAGCGCGCAGTAGCGCAGGCGCACTTCATGCGCCGCCAGCGCGTTATTGATGCTCTGGATCACCCGGTAGTAGAAGATATCCGACCGCTCATCGAAGGCGCGCTGCGGGGCAAACACCAGCAGATTATTGAGCAGCAGACGCCCGGCGGCCAGCCCCTGCATGACCCCCAGCTCGCGGGCGCACTCCAGCACCGCCCGGCGCGCCTTGTCGCTGGTATTCGCCTTTCCGGCCAGGACGCGCGAAACGGTACTGGCCGACAGCCCAGTGCGGGCAGCGATTTCGGCGACGCGCAGCTTTTTATCCATTTTGTGATCCAGCTCCGATTGGAAAATGAAAGAATTTTCATAATCGCCAAAGCGCTCCCTGTAAGCAAATGACAGAGCAAAATTTGAGATCCCGGTCATTTCATGAAAAAACTTGCATAAATAGCACTTTGCCCGCCGTTTTTTCTCCCTTAGCCTGAATTGGTCCAACATCTCCCATACTAGTTATACCAATGATGTTGAGATAAAAAAATAGACTATTCAAATAGTTAATAACACTACGTGGCCACTCAAGGATTGAGGTCGTCACTTTCCCCCTACTAACGTCATGTGGAGTGTGCTATGAGTCAAGGCCTCAACAATGATATCGCGGTCAGCAAAACGCGCCGGGTGGTAAAAAACCTGCGCTGGTGGGTGCTGGTCCTGTTTTTACTTGGCGTCACCGTCAACTACATCACACGCAACTCGCTGGGGATTATCGCCCCGGAACTGAAAGCGACGCTCGGCATTACCACCGAACAATATTCCTGGATCGTCGGCGCGTTTCAGCTGGCTTACACGATTTTCCAGCCGCTCTGTGGCTGGCTTATCGACGTCATCGGCCTGAAGCTCGGGTTTATGATCTGCGCCACCTTGTGGGCGCTGGCCTGTATCGCCCACGCCGGGGCCGGCAGCTGGCTGCACCTGGCGATATTGCGCTTCTTTATGGGCGGGGCCGAGGCGGCCGCCACCCCGGCCAACGCCAAAACCATCGGCGAGTGGTTTCCGAAGTCTGAACGGCCAATCGCCGCCGGCTGGGCTGGCGTCGGGTTCTCTATCGGCGCAATGCTCGCCCCGCCGATTATCTACTTCGCCCACGCTTCCTTCGGCTGGCAGGGGGCGTTTATGTTTACCGGCGCGCTGGCCCTGCTGTGGGTGGTGCTGTGGTGGGCCTTCTATCAGAACCCGGAAAAGCACCCCAACCTCAGCAAAAGCGAGCTGGAGTACATCAAGCAGGATAACGAAGCGCCGCCGGTGAAACAGCCCTTCTTTACCGCACTCAAAACCGTCTCGAAGAATAAACGTTTCTACGGGATCGCCATTCCCGCGTTTATGGCCGAGCCCGCCTGGGCGGTTCTGAGCTTCTGGGTACCGCTGTACCTGGCCAAAGAGCACGGCATGGATCTCAAGCAGATCGCCATGTTCGCCTGGCTGCCTTTCCTCGCCGCCGACCTCGGCAGCGTGGTCAGCGGCTACCTCACCCGCCTGTACGTTCGCTGGTTCGGCTGTACGCGAGTCAACTCAGTGATCGCCAGCTCGGTGACCGGCGCATTTCTGATGATCTCCCTGGCCCTCGTCGCTATCACCCGCGATCCCTATATCACCATCGTCCTGATCTCCATTGGCGGCTTCGGACATCAGATCATCTCCTGCATGCTCAGCGCGCTGGTGGTGGAGTCGTTCGACAAGGGACAAATGGCGACGGTAAACGGTATGCGCGGATCCGCGGCGTGGATCGCCAGCTTCCTGTTTTCGTTATTAATCGGGGTGACCGCCGACAAAATTGGCTTCAACCCGCTGTTCATCGCCATGGGGTTCTTTGACCTGATTGGCGCCGTTTTCCTGGTGGCATTTATTGCTGAACGTCGCGCTAAACGCGCCTGAGAGTGGATGTAAGATATGAAAACGTTGAAACACTGGAGTTTACATCAACAGCTGGAGCATCACGTTGAACTGACGGTCGATGGCCAGCACACCCTGTGCCTGTACGTACTGGAAGAGAATTTATTCCGCGTGCTGCTGAAACGCCAGGGCCAGCTGGCGCTGGATCGCACCTGGAGTATCGCTCCGCAGCAGGATGTGCCGTGGGAAGGCCGCGCCCGGGATGACCTCAGCGGTTTTAGTCTCCCGGCCTGGCAGCTGACACAGGAGGCCGATACGCTGACCATCGCCACCCGCCAGCTGCGCGTCACCGTCCATCAGCCGCTGTGGCTGGAGTGGAGCTATCGCGACGACGCCGGGGAATGGCAGCAGCTTGCTAACGACCGCCCCACCAGCGCCTATCTGGCCAATGCCCACGGCGACGGCGTCGCCCACTATCTGAGCCGCCGGAAAGACGAGCGTTTCTATGGCCTGGGCGAAAAGGCCGGCAATCTGCAGCGCACCGGTAAGCGTTATGAGATGCGCAACCTCGACGCCATGGGCTACAACGCCGCCAGCACCGACCCGCTGTATAAACATATTCCGTTCACCATCACCCAGCGCAGCGACGTCAGCTATGGTCTGTTTTACGACAACCTGAGCAGCTGCTGGCTGGATTTGGGTAACGAAATCGACAACTACCACACCGCCTACCGCCGCTGGCAGGCGGAAGCCGGCGATATCGATTACTACCTGTTCACCGGTAAACAGGTGCTGGATGTCACCAAAGCCTTTGTACGTCTGACCGGTAAAACCCTGTTCGGGCCAAAATGGAGCCTCGGCTACAGCGGCTCGACCATGCACTACACCGACGCGCCGGATGCGCAAAATCAGCTGATGAACTTCATCCGCCTGTGCGATGAGCACGCTATTCCGTGCGATTCGTTCCAGCTCTCATCCGGCTATACCTCGATTAACGGCAAGCGCTACGTCTTTAACTGGAACTACGACAAGGTGCCGCAGCCAAAAGTGATGAGTCAGTCGTTTCACGACGCCGGGCTGAAGCTGGCCGCCAATATCAAACCCTGCCTGCTGCAGGACCATCCGCGCTATGGCGAGGTGGCGGAGCGCGGCCTTTTCGTTCGCGATTCGCAAACCGACGCTCCGGAGCGCTCCAGCTTCTGGGACGATGAAGGATCGCACCTCGACTTCACCAATCCGCAAACCGTGGCCTGGTGGCAGGAAGGGGTCACCAGCCAGCTGCTGGAGATGGGCATAGACTCGACCTGGAACGATAATAACGAGTATGAGGTGTGGGACGGCGAAGCGCGCTGCTACGGCTTTGGCCGCGAAATCGCCATCAAGCATATTCGCCCGGTGATGCCGCTGCTGATGATGCGCGCCTCGATGGAAGCCCAGCAGCGCTTTGCGCCGGAAAAGCGCCCGTATCTCATCTCTCGCTCCGGCTGCGCCGGGATGCAGCGCTACGTCCAGACCTGGAGCGGCGATAACCGCACCAACTGGGATACGCTGCGCTATAACATCCGCATGGGGCTGGGCATGAGCCTTTCCGGGCTGTTTAACGTCGGTCACGACGTCGGCGGTTTCTCCGGCGATAAACCGGAGCCGGAGCTGTTTGTGCGCTGGGTACAAAACGGCGTGATACACCCGCGCTTTACCATTCACTCATGGAATGACGACCAGACGGTCAACGAAGCCTGGATGTATCCGGCCGTTACCCCGGCCATTCGTTCCGCGATTGAGCTGCGCTACCGCCTGCTGCCCTATCTGTATACCCTGCTGTGGCAGGCGCATGCTGACGACGAACCGATGCTGCGCCCGACCTTCCTCGATCATCAACACGACGCGCAGACCTTCGCCGAATGCGATGACTTCCTGCTGGGGCGCGACCTGCTGGTGGCCAGCGTGGTCGAGCCTGGCGCCCGTCAGCGTGAGGTGTGGCTGCCGGATAATCAGGCCGGCTGGTATGATTTCTACAGCCACCAATGGTTCGCCGGCGGCCAGTGGGTCACCCTCGACGCGCCGCTGGAAAAGCTGCCGCTGCTGGTCCGCGCCGGGGCCGGATTGCCGCTCAGCGAGCGCATCCGTCATGTTGCGGCGCAACAGGACGATCGTCGCGAACTGCAGCTGTTCCCGCTGAAAGGCGTCGGGACCTCTTCGGGTCTGCTGTTTGAGGATGACGGCGAAAGCTGGGGCTATAAACAGGGCGATGCGCTATGGCTGGAGTGGGAAATGGCGTGCGACAGCAGCACCATCAACCTGAAGGTCAACGCCCGCGGCAACTATCGCCCGGCGTGGAAAGCGCTGAAGCTGTCATTACCGGCGGGAGAAAAACGCAAACTGCTGGTGAATGGCGTTGAAGGAACGGAGTGGAGGCGCTAAGCGATATGCCGGGCGGCGGCTTACGCCTTGCCCGGCCTGGATTTAATGATGTTCCCGGATTGCGCTACGCTAATCCGGGCTACAAACGGGTGGCCTCAAAATCCACGGTGGCGCTACCGCTTACCGGGGCTACAGCACTGTGCGGTTTGGTAGCCCCGGTAACGGACAGTTCCAGTAACCATGGGTACAAGATAGGGCTCTTAAGCTCACAATAGCACCGACCGTAGGCCGGATAAGGCGCAGCCGCCATCCGGCGCGAAAGTGGCTCTTTACCCGCGGTTATTGCCCGGCGGCGCTACGCTTGCACGGGCCTACAGATCCCATGCCAGGCGTAGCCCGGGTAAGGCATAGCCGCTACCCGGGTAACGAAGAGGGATTACTCGATACCTTTGCTGCGCAGGTAGTCTTCGTAGTTGCCGCTGAAGTCGATCACCCGTTCCGGGGTAATCTCCAGCACGCGGGTGGCCAGCGAGCTGACGAACTCACGGTCGTGGGAGACGAATATCAGGGTACCCTGATACATCTCCAGCGCCATGTTCAGCGATTCGATGGATTCCATATCCAGGTGGTTGGTCGGTTCGTCCATGATCAGGATGTTTGGCTTCTGCATCATCAGTTTACCAAACAGCATCCGCCCCTTCTCACCACCGGACAGTACTTTCGCCGGCTTCTTGATGTCATCCTGGCTAAACAGCAGTCGACCAAGGATACTGCGCACCGCCTGCTCGTCGTCGCCTTCCTGTTTCCACTGGCTCATCCACTCGAAGACCGTCAGGTCGTTTTCGAACTCGTATTCATGATCCTGCGCGTAGTAGCCAAGTTGCGCGTTTTCAGACCATTTCACGGTGCCGTTATCGGGCTGCAGTTCGCCCACCAGGGTTTTCAGCATCGTGGATTTACCCACACCGTTGGCGCCCAGAATGGCAATCTTCTCGCCCACTTCCAGCAGCAGGTTGACGTTTTTGAACAGCGGACCTTCTTCAAAGCCTTTGGTGAGGGCTTCCACTTCCAGTGCGTTACGGAACAGTTTCTTGTCCTGCTCGAAGCGGATAAACGGGTTCTGACGGCTGGAGGCTTTAACCTCTTCCAGCTTGATCTTGTCAATCTGACGCGCGCGCGAGGTGGCCTGACGCGATTTAGAGGCGTTGGCGCTGAAGCGGCTAACAAAGGACTGCAGGTCAGCAATCTGCGCTTTTTTCTTGGCGTTGTCCGCCAGCAGACGCTCACGCGCCTGGGTGGCCGCCGTCATGTATTCGTCGTAGTTGCCCGGATAGACGCGCAGCTCGCCGTAGTCCAGATCCGCCATGTGCGTACAGACCATGTTCAGGAAGTGACGGTCGTGCGAGATGATAATCATCGTGCTGTCGCGGTCGTTCAGCGTCTGCTCCAGCCAGCGAATGGTGTCGATGTCCAGGTTGTTGGTCGGTTCGTCGAGCAACAGAATGTCCGGGTTAGAGAACAGCGCCTGCGCCAGCAGGACGCGCAGCTTCCAGCCCGGGGCGACTTCGCTCATCGGGCCGTAATGTTGTTCAACCGGAATGCCCACGCCCAGCAGCAGTTCGCCCGCGCGCGCTTCAGCAGAGTAGCCGTCCATTTCGCCATATTTAACTTCCAGGTCGGCCACTTTATAGCCATCTTCTTCGCTCATCTCTGCGAGGGCGTAGATGCGATCGCGCTCCTGCTTCACTTCCCACAGCTCGCTGTGGCCCATGATCACCGTATCCAGCACGGTGAACGCTTCAAAGGCGAACTGATCCTGACGCAGCTTACCGATGCGCTCGTTCGGGTCGAGAGAAACGTTGCCCAGCGTCGGTTCGAGATCGCCGCCGAGGATCTTCATAAAGGTCGATTTACCGCTGCCGTTGGCGCCGATCAGACCATAACGGTTGCCGCCGCCAAATTTAACGGAGATATTTTCGAACAGCGGCTTACTGCCAAACTGCATGGTAACGTTGCTGGATACTAGCACGGGGATATCCTGAAAAAAGAGTATGAGGGGTGTGATACAGCAGACATTATGCCAGTAAATGACGCACTTTTCACGGTCTGCGGTAAATTCCGCCGCGGCGCTTGTGCTATGGTCTTTGTCAGATGCGCCAGAGACCTGCGCGCAAACCGTTATTCTGTACGTGATGATGAGGAGTCCCATGACCACCAGCCTACCGCGACATCCGGCCTTTTTATCCCTGCAGGGCGGCATCAATTTTCGCGACCTGGGCGGCCAGCGCACCGCCGACGGACGCCGGGTACGCAGCGGCAAGCTGCTGCGCTCCGGCGCGCTAAACCGGCTTACGGCTGAGGATCTCAACCACCTGGATACCCTGCCGCTCAGCCGGGTGCTCGACTACCGCGACCCCGGTGAAGTGCAGCGCACCCCGGACAAACTGAGCCCGCTCACCCACTATCTCAACGCGCCGGCCAATCCGCCGCTCGGCGAGGTCAATGCGAAGGTCACCGAGCTGAATGCCGCCACCCTTAATGCGCTGAACGGCGAGCAGTTTATGCTGCAACTCTATCGCCAGCTGCCGTTTAACAACCCGGCTTATCGCCAGCTCGCCGCGTGGCTGACGACCCCTTTCGAAGGCGCCTTGCTGCAACACTGCGCGGTCGGTAAAGATCGCACCGGCGTCGGCTGCGCGTTAACCCTGTTCGCCGTCGGATGCGACAGCGAGACGGTGATGGAGGAGTATCACCTCACCCATGGCATGCTGACGCAGGTGGAGGCCTGGATGCTGGAGATGCTCGGCAACGACCTGACGGCCCAGGGGCGCCAGAGCCTGGCGGACATCCTGACGGTGAAAGAGTCCTATCTCGCCGCCGCACTGTCGGCCATTCAGCAGCGCTATGGCAATGTCGACGCCTGGCTGGCGGAAGAGTATCAGCTCACCGCCCCAGCCCGCGTCGCGCTGCAGGCCCGGCTGCTGGAAGACTAACCCCTGTCGCCCCGAACGCCAGGGCGCGGCAGCCGAGGCGACAGGGAAAAAAATGTGATTTCGTACACATCTGATTTACCTGTTCAGCGGAATGCACATATAATGCGCTCCCATCTACTGTCTCAATCATTAACAAAGGCCTGTGTGGCGTTGATTTCGCACACGACATTAAAAACTATGAAATTATCTACACTCTTAGCGGCAGCCTTCGCCATCGTAGGCTTTTGCAATACAGCGTCTGCTGTCACCTATCCTTTGCCAACCGATGGCAGCCGTTTGGTTGGTCAGAACCAGGTCATCACCATTCCGGATGATAACAAGCAGCCGCTGGAATACTTCGCGGCCAAATATCAGATGGGGCTTTCCAACATGCTGGAAGCCAACCCGGGGGTGGATACCTATCTGCCGAAGGGCGGTAGCGTCCTGAACATCCCTCAGCAGCTGATCCTGCCGGATACCGTGCATGAAGGGATCATCATCAACAGCGCGGAAATGCGTCTGTACTACTACCCGAAAGGCACCAATACCGTGATCGTTCTGCCGATCGGCATCGGCCAGTTGGGTAAAGATACGCCAATCAACTGGACCACCAAAGTCGAACGTAAGAAGGCCGGTCCGACCTGGACGCCGACCGCCAAGATGCATGCGGAATACGCTGCCGCCGGCAACCCGCTGCCTGCCGTCGTACCGGCCGGTCCGGATAACCCGATGGGTCTGTACGCGCTGTATATCGGCCGCCTGTACGCCATCCACGGTACCAACGCTAACTTCGGTATCGGCCTGCGCGTGAGCCACGGCTGCGTGCGTCTGCGCAACGATGACATCAAATTCCTGTTTGAGAACGTGCCGGTCGGCACCCGCGTGCAGTTTATCGATGAGCCGGTAAAAGCCACCACCGAGCCGGACGGCAGCCGTTACATCGAGGTTCATAACCCGCTGTCGACCACCGAAGCCCAGTTCCAGGGCGGCGAGATCGTGCCGATCACCCTGACTCAGCCGGTACAGGCGATCACCAGCCAGTCTGATGTCGATCAGAGCGTGGTTGAGCAGGCTATCCAGAACCGCTCCGGTATGCCGGTGCGTCTGAACTAAGTTCTGCATGACAAGAAAAACGGCGGGCCTGATGCCCGCCGTTTTTTTATCTGTATTGTCTCTGGCTGCGGCTGGCTAAACCTGACAACACCGTGGCCCTGCTGAGCGCTGCGCCGGCAGGGTCCCCCGGTCTAGCCGTTATTCACCAGAATAATCCCGCCGTGGTCGTAGCGATAGTGGCAGTGGGCGTACTCCAGCGGCGTGCCGTCTTCCAGATAGATAACCTGCTCCACCTCCAGCACCGGATCGGTGGCCTCGCAGTGAAGATGCTGTTTATCCAGTTCGTCCGGCTTCATCGCCCGCACCACGCGGTAAGATCCCATCAGCTTCAGCCCCAGCGTCTCCTGCACGTAGCGAAACACCGACCCCTCCAGATGGCTTTTGGTTAACCCCGGCACCAGCCCCACCGGCATGACCGTCAAATCCAGCGACACCGGCTCGCCGTTGAGCAGCCGCAGGCGGACAAAGTCATACACCGGGGCATCGGCGTCGATCAGCAGCGAACTCTGCTCCTTGTCAGTGGGAAAACGCACCTCGAAGCGCACCACTTCGCTTTGCACCTCGCCAAGATGTTCCCAGGTTTTGGTGGCGCCGAAATAGTCGCTGCCGGGCAGCTCCCACTGCGACAGCTGAAGGAAATTTTTCCGCACAAAGGTGCCCTGCCCTTTGCGAGTATAGATAAGCCCTTCGACGATTAACTGGCGCATCGCCTGCTGGATGGTCATCCGGCTGGTGTTGAACTCCGCCGCCAGCGCAAACTGGTCGGGTAGCGGCGCGCTGGCAGGATACTGCTGGCTGATGATGCGTTTTTTTATTTCCCGCGCAATTTGCAGATACTTCGCCGTCATTCCCGGTCCTTTTACATTCTGTGAGTGACTGGCGGGCAGCATACTAGACCTGACCGCCAGAACATCGTTACATCACGTCGCCGTTGCTGTGGATCACCTGCTTCAGCCACGCATAGCTCTTCTTCGGCACCCGCCGCAGATCCTTGAGGTCATGGTTCTCGCGATTGACGTAGACCACGCCGTAGCGCTTACGCATATCACCCTGCGAGCTCAGGATATCGATTAATCCCCAACCGAGATAGCCGATCACCTGCGCCCCATCCTCAAACATGGCCGCTTTCATGGCGTTGATATGGTCGCGATGGTAGGCGATGCGGTAATCGTCGGCAACCGGATGTTCACCGTCCCACGACTCAATCACCCCGATGCCGTTTTCAATCGGGAACACCGGCAGGCGCCAGTCGTTATAATAGCGGGTGATGATGGTCCGGAAGCCCAGCGGATCGATCTGCCAGTTCCATTCTGTCGCTTTCAGGAACGGGTTATCCTGATTGCCAAACAGCATATAGTTGTTAACCGCCGTTCCCACCGGGATGGTGTCGCTGTTCAGCGTCCGGCTGGCGTAATAGCTGAACGCCAGATAATCGACCTTCACCGTCGCCATCAGCGCCAGATCCTCCGGACGATAGATATCATCGAACCCTTCAGCGGCGACAAAATGCATCACTTCCGGGCTGTAGCCCTCCCCGGCGTAAGCCCGCAGCAGGTTCTGGTTTAAAAACTCGTCCAGCTGCTGGGCGCACAGGATATCGCGCGGTTTGCAGGTCGCCGGATAAACCAGGGCGTGGGCCAGCATTCCGCCCATCAGACACTGCGGCTTCGTCTGATGCAGGTGATCGGTCAGATGGACGTGCGCCATCATCACATGATGCTGGATCAGATACAGCTCGCGCAGGGTCTTCTCCCCCTGCAGGTAGCCGGAAATCAGAAACGCTTCCGGCGAATGGTACAGATTCTGTTCATTAAAGGTGAGCCAGTATTTCACCTTGTCGCCATAGCAGGCGATCATCTTCTGGCCATAGCGAATAAAGGCGTCCATCACCCGGCGGTCGGTGAATCCGTTGTAGCGCTCCGCCAGCGAGAGCGGCATATCGAAGTGGTACAGGCAGATCATCGGCTCGATGCCGCGGGCGATCAGTTCATCAATAAACTGATGGTAGAAGGCGATGCCCTCTTCATTAAATTCGCCGTCTCCCTCAGGACACACCCGGCTCCAGGCGATCTGAAAACGGTAGCAGTTCATGCCCAGATCCTGCATCAGATCGAAATCTTCCCGATAGCGATGATAGGAGTCGGTCGCCACCTTCCAGTCGGAAGCGAATTCCGCCGGTTGCCGGATATCGTACACCGACATCCCCTTGCCGCCCTCGTTCCACGCCCCCTCCGTCTGCATGCTGGAGACGGAATTACCCCATAAGAAATCTGCCGGTAGTCTGTTCTTCATCCTGCGCCTCGGTATATGACTAGTCATTTAAATTTCATGACTAGTCATATACCGAAAAGCGAACGGATGCGCAAAGCCAGGGATCGTTTTCTGTGAGCCGGGCAAAAAAAAGATCGCCCCGAGGGGCGATCCTGTCGAACGGCGTGGAGGGCGGCGTACCGCTGCGGAAATCAGGCGCAGAGTTTGAAGAGCCAATAGCCGGTAAGGGCCGCCCACAGCAGCATGGGAATGGAGTAGAGATGGAAACGCCACCAGATCCGCCGATCGCCTGCCATGCGCAGCGCGATGATATTGGCCAGCGAGCCCGGCAGCAGACCAAAGCCGCCCACGTTAACCGCCCAGGCGAGCAGGATCGAAGGCGGGACATAGTTGAGCAGCAGAATGGTCGAGGGCACATTGCTGATCACCTGCGACAGGCCGATGGCGGTCAGCCACAGTCCACCGCCGGAGAGCGTCCCGACCCCGCTCAGCACCTGGTGCAGCGCCGGAAGCTGGGTCAGCAGATGGACGTCGATAAACATCACCATAAACACCAGCAGTAGCGACCAGTCTACATGGACGATCACCGCCCGGGCCAGTATCAGGAAGCCCAGCAGCACCAGCGCCAGCCCCCACAGCGCCTGATTCATCTCCAGCGCGGTCAGGAACACCAGATACAATCCCAGACAGCTCCAGACCAGCTTTGGCTGCCACGATGGCGCCTTATCGCTACTCTGGTAGTTGAGCCGGTTTGCCGGGAAACAGAACCAGCACAGCGCCAGCAGGGTCAGCATCATTGCCGCCGCCAGCGGCAGCATCTGGCCGATGAATCCAGGGAAAGAGAGACCGGAGCGTCCCCACAGTAAGATATTCTGCGGGTTGCCGATCGGCGTCAGCAGCGACCCGGCGTTCACCGCCAGCGCTTCGAAAATAATCAGCCGGTTCACCGGGATGGCGCACCACTTCTTCAGCGTCAGGGTCAGGGGCACCACGATAAACAGCGCGACGTCGTTGGTGAGGAAGGTGGATAGCAGCGCCGCCGCCAGCACCATAAACATAGCCAGCTGGCGCTCGGTGACAAAGCGGCGGGCCATTTTACGCCCCAGCACGTCAAAATAACCGCTCAGTTCAATCCCCTTGGTCAACAGCATCAGGCCGCTGAGGGTGATGATAGTATGCCAGTCAATGGCCGCCGGCCAGCTTGCCGGGACAAACGGCACCATCACGCTGAGTACGCAGGCGATAATCAGCAGCAGATGGAGAAAACGGTCGCGCAGCAGCGACTGGACGAAGGGAAGAGTCATGCTTCCTGAGATCCCTGTGTTTGGGTAAATTTCAGGAACATCGCCAGCGTCTCCTCGCTCACGTGATGCTCCATTCCCTCCGCATCGCGGCGGGCAATCTCCGGGCTGACGCCGATAGCCAGCAGGAAGTTCTCCACGATTTGATGGCGCTCGCGGCTCTCCTGGGCCAGCTTCTCACCCTCCGCCGTTAAGAATATGCCGCGCCACGGGATCTGTTCGATAAGGCCGACGCTGGCCAGCCGTTTGAGCATCTTGGCGACGGTGGGCTGCGAGACCCCCAGCCGGGCGGCCATATCCACCTGACGCGCCTCGCCCACCTCGCGGATGAGATCGGAAATCAGTTCAACATAGTCGTCAATCAGCTCGCGCCGATGCGCTTCCCGCACCTGGCGGAATCCTTCAACGTGCTCTTCAACATTTACCAACTGCGTCACTTTTTTTGTTATTGGCTTACCTGCGCGACGGTTCATTGTGCTTCCTCATTCGTGTGACGCGTCAAGCATCATATAAAAAGATCCACATTGTAATGGATTGCGCCAAGAGCACAAAAAATTAACGTTTTAGCCATAGCTATAAAATATAGCCTGTGCTATATCTGTATATAATGCAAACATCCATCAGGGAATGATGGAGCGAACAGGCAGGAGGAGAGCAGATGAACGAATTCAAGAGGTGCTTAAACGTGTTTAGTCATTCCCCCTTTAAAGTACGCTTAATGCTGCTCGGTATGCTGTGCGAGATGATCAACGGTAAACCGCAGCAGGACAAACCCCATTCCTGAGGCGGCGTCGCGGTACGCCGCTTCATTTTTCTGTCATCATCCGCCGCTAAACTGACCGGTTTATCCCGTCCCCCCCACCTTTTTTCAAGTTTTGTAAGCGCCCTCGCAAAACAATCTGTTATGTCTGGTTGACCTTACCATTTACAAGCCCTATCTTTGCACAGCCCTGCCACATTCGCGGCTCGCAGAGACCCTCTTCACGCACTGTCCAGCAGGTTTTACCCCTTGACGCCAGGGGATGCGCATGGCCTCTTTTTGATTGTTTACTATGAATGTCACCACCCTGAAAGATACGCTGGTCGCCCGCCGACTGGCACTGAACCCATGGACAGGATTCTACTTTTTACAATCGCTGTTGATTAACCTGGCGCTGGGCTATGAATTTAGCCTGCTCTATACCGTGGCATTTACCTGCGTGTTACATCTTCTGTGGCGCGCCTTTCCGCGCGTGCAGAAAGGGGTGGTCGGCGCCTATTCTCTGCTGGCGGCCCTCTACTACCCCTTTGGCCAGGCTTACGGCGCGCCCAACTTCAACACCCTGCTGGCGCTGCACGCCACCAACGTGGAAGAGTCCACCGAAATTCTCACCATCTTCCCGTGGTACAACTATCTGCTGGCGGTATTTATCTTCGCGCTGGGGATCATTGCGGTCCGCCGCAGGATCGTCGAGCAGACCCGCTGGGGAAAAATGGAGACCCTGGGCCTGCTGTTCAGCATCGGGATCTTTTTTCTCCAGCCGGTGCAAAATCTCGCCTGGGGCGGGGTATTCAAGGTAATCGATACCGGTTACCCGGCCTTCCGTTTTGTCAAAGACGTGGTGGTGAATAATAACGAGGTGCTGGACGAGCAGGCGCGGATGGCGCAGCTGGCCGGCATGAAAGACAGCTGGCACGTGCTGGCGGTGAAGCCGAAGTACCATCTCTATGTGGTGGTGATCGGTGAAAGCGCCCGCCGCGACGCCCTCGGCGCCTTCGGCGGCCACTGGGACAACACGCCGTTTGCCAGTTCGGTGAACGGGTATCTGTTTAACAACTACGTCGCCGCCAGCGGCTCTACGCAAAAATCCCTCGGCCTGACGCTTAACCGGGTGGTCGATGGCAAACCGCAGTTTCAGGATAACTTTGTCACCCTCGCCAACCGCGCCGGTTTCCAGACCTGGTGGTTCTCCAATCAGGGACAGATCGGCGAGTACGACACCGCTATCGCCAGTATCGCCAAACGGGCGGATGAAGTGCAGTTCCTGAAAAACGGCGATTTCGAAGCCAATAAAAACACCCAGGACGAGCAGTTACTCAAGTTGACCGAGCAGGTACTATCCACCCAGCGCACCCAGCCGCAGCTGATTGTTCTGCACCTGATGGGCTCGCACCCGCAAGCCTGCGACCGGACCAAAGGCAAATACACGGTTTTCGTCCAGTCGAAAGAGACCTCCTGCTATCTCTACAGCATGACGCAAACCGATACCCTGCTGGCTAAGCTCTACAGTCAGTTGCAAAATTCCGGTGCCACCTTTTCCCTGACCTACTTTTCCGATCATGGTCTGGCGTTCAAGGAGCGAGGCAAAGAGGTGCAGTATCTGGCGCACGACGATAAGTTCCAGCAGAACTTCCAGGTGCCGTTTATGGTGCTCTCCAGCGATGACAAAGCGCATAAAGTGATTAAGGCGCAGCGCTCGGCGAATGATTTCCTCAGTTTCTTCTCGCAATGGACCGGAATCAAGGCGGCGGAAATCGCCCCGCGCTATCGGTTTATCTCTGAGCAGAAGGCCGGCCCGGTGTATATCACCAACTTCCAGCTGCAGAAGGTAGACTATTCACACCTCGGCAGCGATGAGTTCACCATCAACTAAAACGACGCGATCAGCGCCGGCCAACCGGCCGGGCTGGCGATCGCCAGGCAAAAAAAATCCGCCCCGGGAGGCGGATTTTTTATATCACCGGAGTGATTAGAAGCGGTAACCCACGCCAGCAATCCAGGTGCCGACGTCAACGTTACGAATACGAGACTGCTCGTAGGAGAAGTCCAGGGCAACGTTTTCGATCGGGTTGAACTGCAGACCAGCACCGTAGGAGAAACCGTAGTCGCTCATATCGGATTTATTAGGGAAGTTGTTGTTCTGGAATTTACCGTAACCAACACCCACTACGCCGTAGATGCTTGCCCAGTCGTTCAGACGGTAAGCCGGACCTGCGGTGATGCCGTAGTACTGACCTTTGTTGTAAGTACCGTTGCTGTTGTTATCCTTCTCGGTGTAGGTGAAGGAACCGATAACACCCAGCGGGTTGTTATCTTGCTCGTAACGGTATTTCAGGTTGAAACCGCCAGCTTTGTTCGCTTTACCCTGCATGTCGCTCTGCGCGTAACCGCCGGTTACAGTAGAAGTTGCAGCAAATGCAGTGGTACCTACGGATGCAGCCAGAACAACGGCCAGTGCTGAAAGACGTGCAATTTTATTCATAACCACCTCAAATGTGTTTCTAATAAGTCCTAAGCCTTAAATATATCAAAAACTTTTGGGAAACTCTTTGGAGTTTACATTGTCTAACATACTTTTTCATGTAACCAAAAGTTTCCATATTTCTATAACAATATGGAAAACAACAGTTTTTGGCGTTAACTTACAGTTTAACGCTCATTAAGAAATTCGCAAGCATCCAGATTAATCCTAATCACTTGGTGAATTTCTCAGCAACGTTCGCCATTGTACTGTTTTTGCCCGTGTTTTTTTCAACATTAGCTCAACCGTCAGCAGCTAATTCCAGTACACTGGAACTTTTACCCCTTTTGACAAAAACTGACAGGAGAAAGGATGCCCGGTCCATCCCGAAAAGCGGCGGCATGGTTGCCGATAGTGGTGATTTTAATCGCTATGACCTCGATTCAGAGCGGCGCATCGCTCGCCAAATCGCTGTTCCCGGTGGTCGGCGCCCCGGGGGTTACCGCCCTGCGCCTGGCGCTCGGGACGCTGATCCTGGTGGTGGTGTTCAAGCCCTGGCGGCTGCGTTTCTCTCCGGCCCAGCGCGTGCCGCTGCTGCTATACGGCCTGGCGCTCGGGGCGATGAACTATCTGTTTTATTTATCCCTGCAGCGTATTCCGCTCGGCGTGGCGGTAGCCCTCGAGTTTACCGGCCCGCTGGCGGTGGCGCTTTTCGGCTCGCGCCGCCCGCTGGATTTTGTCTGGGTGGCGCTGGCGATCCTCGGGCTGTGGTATCTCCTGCCGCTGGGCCAGAACGTGGCGCAGGTGGATTTAACCGGCGCGCTGTTCGCTCTCGGCGCCGGAGCCTGTTGGGCGGTCTATATTCTGACCGGCCAGCGCGCGGGCGAGGAGCATGGTCCAGCCACGGTGGCGATGGGGTCGCTTATCGCCTCGCTGGTCTTTGTCCCGTTAGGCATGGCGCAAGCTACCGATACGCTGTGGCAATGGTCGCTGCTGCCCCTGGGGCTGGGGATTGCCATTCTCTCCACTGCACTCCCCTACTCCCTGGAGATGATGGCCCTGACGCGCCTGCCGACGCGCACCTTCGGCACGCTGATGAGCCTCGAGCCGGCGCTAGCCGCCCTGTCCGGTATGGTCTTCCTCGGCGAAACCCTGAATCTCTCCCAGACCCTGGCGCTGGGCGCTATTATCATCGCCTCAATGGGCGCCACGCTGACCATGCAGCGGCAGAGCAAAATTAAGCAAGTCGATATCAATTAACATTCTGTTACGGCGGCGGCCCGCGCGAGTTACGGGCCCGCCAGCCTCCGCTAACCTTCTGACTTAGCTTGCTTTTTCAAATAGCCAACCACTTTACGCTATCGGAGTAATATGGCCTGCCGATGCCTCATACTTTAAAACCCTTGCTATACTTAGTCCCGAAGTTACCTGGGACAACGCTCCACATCATTCAGCTTTGAAGTGTGACGAGCATCAATATCAAGAGGATATGAAACGATGAGTACCGCTAAACTGGTTAAATCAAAAGCATCTAATCTGGTCTATACCCGCAACGATGTCGCTGACAGCGAAAAGAAAGCGACCATTGAGCTGTTGAATCGCCAGGTGATCCAGTTCATTGACCTGTCCCTTATCACCAAACAGGCACACTGGAATATGCGCGGTGCGAACTTTATCGCCGTGCACGAGATGCTGGATGGCTTCCGTACCGCGCTCACTGAGCATCTGGATACCATGGCGGAGCGCGCCGTACAGCTGGGCGGCGTCGCCCTGGGCACCACTCAGGTGATCAACAGCAAAACCCCGCTGCAGAGCTATCCGCTGGATATCCATCATGTTCAGGATCACCTGAAAGCGCTGGCGGACCGTTACGCGGTAGTGGCGAACGATGTGCGCAAAGCGATCGGTGAAGCCAAAGACGAAGATACCGCAGATATCTTCACCGCCGCTTCCCGCGACCTGGATAAATTCCTGTGGTTTATTGAAGCGAACATCGAGTAAGGCTTTGCCGTCGGCCGCAGCGCGGTCGACGGCGCCTTTGCTTTCCCATCCCAACCCTTGCTGTTTTTCCCCTCCGCCTTTCCCTCACCCGCTGCCCTTGCACCATTTCAGGGCGTCAAATTGATGAAAATGCGCACAAAAGTAAAACAATTGTAATAATCACCTCACACAATCGTTACACCGAGATTGTTTTCCCATCAGGGTTTGCGCTAAAAATGGGCTCGTTATTCAGCGACCACAGGATGCACCAAAATAACGCCCCGTTATGGTGCACTCTTTGCCTGAAATGATCGATATTGTGCAGCGGCTACCGCTTCGTTTGTTTAAAAACAACAGGTTGTAAAAGTGGCACGATTTTTTCATTAGGCTAGTCGTTCTCGCAGGGGATCGTCCCGTGGATATAAAAGGAAATGCTATGAAGTCTGTATTTAAAGTTTCACTGGCTGCACTGACCCTGGCTTTTGCGGTTTCTTCCCATGCCGCCAATAAGACCCTGGTTGTCGCCACCGATACGGCGTTCGTCCCGTTCGAATTTAAGCAAGGCGATAAGTATGTGGGTTTTGACGTTGACCTGTGGGCGGCCATCGCCAAAGAGCTGAAGCTCGACTACACCCTGAAGCCGATGGACTTCAGCGGCATTATCCCGGCGCTGCAAACCAAAAATATCGATCTGGCGTTGGCGGGGATCACCATTACCGACGAGCGTAAAAAAGCCATCGACTTCTCTGACGGCTACTACAAAAGCGGCCTGCTGGTGATGGTCAACGCCAATAATAACGACATCAAAGATGTGAAAGATCTGAACGGCAAAGTGGTCGCGGTGAAGAGCGGCACCGGCTCCGTTGACTACGCCAAAGCTAATATCAAAACCAAAGATCTGCGTCAGTTCCCGAACATCGATAACGCCTATATGGAGCTGGGTACCGGCCGCGCGGATGCCGTCCTGCACGATACGCCGAACATCCTCTACTTCATCAAAACTGCGGGCAACGGCAAATTCAAAGCGGTAGGTGAATCACTGGAAGCGCAAAACTACGGTATCGCCTTCCCGAAAGGCAGCGACGAGCTGCGTGAGAAAGTGAACGGTGCGCTGAAAACGCTGCGCGAGAACGGCACCTACAACGAAATTTATAAAAAATGGTTCGGCACTGAACCAAAATAATAAAAATGTCCTTCGCCGGGCGCAGGCCCGGCGACATCACAACGGTCTTCCGGCACAGACGCTGCGGAAGACCGTATTTTGGCGGAGGCTTTCCTCTGCTCTCGACACGGTAACAGGAACGTATTATGCAGTTTGACTGGAGTGCCATCTGGCCCGCCATTCCGATTTTGCTGGAAGGCGCCAAAATGACGCTGTGGATTTCCGTCCTCGGCCTGGCCGGCGGCCTGATCATCGGTCTGGTGGCCGGTTTCGCCCGCTGCTTCGGCGGCTGGATCGCCAACCACATCGCGCTGGTGTTTATTGAAATCATTCGCGGCACCCCGATTGTGGTGCAGGTTATGTTCATCTACTTTGCGCTGCCGATGGCCTTTAGCGATCTGCGCATTGACCCCTTCTCCGCGGCGGTAGTGACCATCATGATTAACTCGGGCGCCTATATCGCGGAAATTACCCGCGGCGCGGTGCTCTCCATTCATAAAGGCTTCCGCGAAGCGGGCCTGGCGCTCGGCCTGTCGCGTCGCGAAACCATTCGCCACGTGATCCTGCCGCTGGCGCTGCGCCGCATGCTGCCGCCGCTGGGCAACCAGTGGATCATCAGCATCAAGGATACCTCGCTGTTCATCGTCATCGGCGTCGCCGAACTGACCCGTCAGGGACAGGAGATCATCGCCGGCAACTTCCGCGCGCTGGAAATCTGGAGCGCCGTTGCCGTGATCTACCTGATCATCACCCTGGTCCTGAGCTTTATTCTGCGTCGCCTTGAAAGAAGGATGAAAATCCTGTGATTGAATTTAAAAACGTCTCCAAGCACTTTGGCCCAACCCAGGTGCTGCACGATATCTCTCTGAAAATCAATCAGGGTGAAGTGGTGGTCATCATCGGCCCGTCCGGCTCCGGTAAATCGACGATGCTGCGCTGTATCAATAAACTGGAAGAGATCACCAGCGGCGATCTGATTGTCGATGGCCTGAAGGTCAACGATCCAAAGGTGGACGAACGTCTGATTCGTCAGGAAGCAGGAATGGTGTTCCAGCAGTTTTACCTGTTCCCGCACCTGACGGCGCTGGAAAACGTGATGTTTGGCCCGCTGCGGGTACGCGGCGCCAGCAAACAGGCAGCGGAGAAGCTGGCGAAAGATCTGCTGGCGAAAGTCGGTCTGGCTGAGCGCGCGCATCACTATCCGTCTGAACTCTCCGGCGGCCAGCAGCAGCGTGTGGCCATCGCCCGCGCGCTGGCGGTGAAGCCGAAGATGATGCTGTTTGATGAGCCCACCTCCGCGCTCGACCCGGAACTGCGCCATGAAGTGCTCAAGGTGATGCAGGATCTGGCGGAAGAGGGTATGACGATGGTGATTGTGACCCACGAAATCGGCTTTGCCGAAAAAGTGGCCTCGCGACTGATCTTTATCGACAAAGGACGAATTGCCGAAGACGGCAATCCACAGGAGTTGGTGAACAACCCGCCAAGCCCGCGTCTGCGCGAATTCCTGCAGCACGTCGCCTGACCCACAACGGCTCTCTCCCTCGCGGAGAGAGCCGCTTTCCAGATTCCTCTTCCCTCCCCTTCCGCCAGCGGCTTCTATACTTACCCGTTTACGTTGCAACGGAGGTGCCCATGCCGTGGATCCTGCTTTTGCTCGCTGCGCTGTTTACTGCCCCGCTTTCCGCCGCCGCCCTGCCCGGCGTGCCGACCGCTAACGCCGATAAAACCAGCGCCAGCGAACCCGATGTAGAACAGAAAAGAGCGGCCTATGCCGCGCTGGCCGACGTGCTGGCCAACGACGCCGCCCGTCAGGAGCTCATTGACCAGCTGCGTAAAGCGGCCGCCACGCCGCCGCCCGACAGCACCCCGACGCTGACGCCGCCGGCGGTGAAAGAAGAGACCACCGTGCTGGAGAACGTCACGCAGATCAGCCGGGAATATGGCGATGAGCTCTCATCGCGCTTTTCCCAGCTGTGGCGCAATATTACCGGCTCGCCGCATAAGCCCTTTAATCCACAAACCTTTACCAGCGCCGCCTGGCATTTTTTACTGCTGGCCGGGCTGGTGTTTGCCTTCTGGTGGCTGGTACGCCTCGCGGCGCTGCCGCTGTATCGTAAAATGGGCGAATGGGGACGGCATAAAAACCGCGATCGCGGAAACTGGCTCCAGCTGCCGTTGACCATCGCCGGGGCGTTTATTATCGATCTGCTGCTGCTGGCGCTGACCCTGTTTGTCGGTCAGCTGTTGAGCGATCGTCTGGATGGCAACAACCCCACTATCGCCTTTCAGCAGAGCCTTTTCCTCAACGCCTTCGCGCTGATCGAGTTCTTTAAAGCCATCCTGCGGCTCATTTTCTGCCCGCGCATTCCAGCGCTCAGGCCCTTTAACCTCAGCGACGAGGCCGCCTCCTACTGGAGTCTGCGCCTGAGCGCCCTCAGCAGCCTGATCGGCTACGGCCTGATCGTCGCGGTGCCGATTATCTCTAACCAGGTGAATGTTCAGGTCGGCGCGCTGGCTAACGTCATCATCATGCTGTGCATTACGCTGTGGGCGCTGTATCTGATTTTTCATAACAAAGCGGTGATTACGCAGGGGCTGATCCATCTGGCTGACCGCTCGCTCTCCTTTTTTAGCCTGTTTATCCGCGCCTTCGCCCTGATCTGGCACTGGCTGGCCTGCGCCTACTTTGTGGTGCTCTTCTTCTTTTCCCTGTTCGACCCAGGCAACAGCCTGAAATTTATGATGGGCGCCACCCTGCGCAGCCTGGCGATTATCGGCGGCGCGGCGCTGGTGTCCGGCATCCTGTCGCGCTGGATAGCCAAAACCATCACTCTCTCCCCTGCCACCCAGCGCAACTATCCTGAGCTGCAAAAGCGGCTGAACGGCTGGATCTCCGCCTCGCTGAAGGCAGCGCGCATTCTCACCGTCTGTGTCGCCATAATGCTGCTCCTGAGCGCCTGGGGGCTGTTTGACTTCCGCGAATGGCTGCACAACGATGCCGGGCAAAAAACGGTGGATGTGCTGATCCGTATCGCTCTTATCCTCTTCTTCTCCGCTATCGGCTGGACGGTGCTGGCCAGCCTGATCGAAAACCGTCTGGCCTCGGATATCCATGGCCGTCCGCTGCCCAGCGCGCGGGCCCGTACGCTGCTAACCCTGTTTCGCAACGCGCTGGCGGTGGTGATCAGCACCATCACGGTGATGATTTTGCTCTCGGAGATTGGGGTTAATATCGCGCCGCTGCTGGCGGGCGCCGGGGCGTTAGGGCTGGCCATCTCGTTTGGCGCGCAAACCCTGGTTAAAGACATTATCACCGGCATTTTTATCCAGTTTGAGAACGGGATGAATACCGGCGACCTGGTCACCATCGGGCCTTTGACCGGCACGGTGGAACGGATGTCGATTCGCTCAGTGGGAGTGCGCCAGGATACCGGCGCCTATCACATTATTCCCTGGTCCTCGATCACCACCTTTGCCAACTTCGTGCGCGGCATTGGCTCGGTGGTGGCTAACTATGACGTCGATCGCCATGAGGATCTGGATAAAGCCAGTCAGGCGCTGAAGGCGGCAGTGGACGATCTGCTGGCCCAGGAGGAGATCCGCGGCCTGATCATTGGCGAACCGTCGTTCGCCGGGCTGGTGGGGTTGAGCAATACCGCCTTTACGCTGCGCGTCAGCTTCACCACCCTGCCGCTGAAGCAGTGGACGGTGCGCTTTGCCCTTGATACCCAGGTGAAAAAGCACTTCGATCGCGCCGGGGTTCGCGCCCCGGTACAGACCTGGCAGCAATTGCCGATGCCGGGCGCCGACAGCCCGGCCGTGGAGTAGTTAGAACGGACAGCGGCGTTTGGCGTCGTCCATAAAGCTCCAGGCGATAAAGCGGCTCTGCTTTTGCCCCTGGGCCATCTCTTTTTTCACCACTTTCACTGCCCCGACCTCGGTCAGCAGGCGGTAGAGCGGCGGCAGATTGTCGCCGCGCGACACCAGCGAGGTAAACCATTTCACCTGGTGGGCGAAGGCCTGACTTTCGCGGATCATCTGCGAGATAAAGGCCACTTCGCCCCCCTCGCACCACAGCTCCTGCTGCTGACCGCCAAAGTTAAGCCCGCTGTCGGCGCCGAGTCCGAGATTGCGGCGCTTGCGCTCGCCGCCCGCCCGGGCGCTCTCTGCGGAGTCATGGAACGGCGGATTGCACAGGGTGGCGTCATAGGTCTCGTTTTTGTGGATCACGCCGTGGAAGATGGCCTGGCTCTCTTTTTGCCGACGCAGACGGATCTGCCGGGTCAATCCCGGGTTGCCATTAACAATCGCCTGCGCGCTGGCGAAGGCTTCCGGGCTGATTTCGCTGCCGGTAAAGCGCCAGCCATATTCGTGAACGCCGATCAGGGGATAGATGAGGTTGGCGCCGGTGCCAATATCGAGGATCGTGGCTTGCTTCGGCACTTCGCCGCTGTCCCCGGCCAGCAGATCCGCCAGATGATGAATATAATCGGCCCGCCCGGGCACCGGCGGACAGAGAAAACCGTCAGGAATGTCCCAGTGTTTGACCGCGTAGAAATGCGCCAGCAGCGCTTTATTCAACGCCTTAACCGCCTGCGGATTGGCAAAATCAATGGTCTGCTCACCCCGCGGATTGAGCGTAATGTATCCCTGCAGGTCAGGATGCGCCTGGCAGAGCGCGGGCAGGTCGTAGCGTTGATGGTGGCGGTTACGCGGGTGTAACCCCGGTTTCTGGGCTTTCATGACAATCTCCTTTGAACAGCCGCGTAAGATACCCGTTGACGGCGGCGCGGTAAATAAGGGAGTCTGGATATCTCCTTTATCCGTGACAGGTGCAGCATGTACTTTTATCAACCTTCGCAGGGCCACGGCCTGCCGCATGACCCGCTGAACGCGATAATCGGGCCTCGCCCGATAGGCTGGATCGCCTCGCAGGACGCCGAGGGCCAGCGTAATCTGGCGCCATACAGCTTTTTTAACTGCTTTAACTATCGTCCGCCGATCATTGGTTTCGCCAGCAGCGGCTGGAAAGACAGCGTGCGAAATATCGTCGAAACGAAGGAGTTCGTCTGGAACCTGGCGACGCGCCCGCTGGCCGAAGCGATGAACGAAACCTCCGCCTCGATCCCGCACCATGAGGACGAATTCGTGCGCGCCGGGCTCACCGCCGCCGCCAGCCGCCTGGTCAAGGCCCCCCGGGTGGCGGAGAGCCCGGTGAACTTTGAGTGCCGCCTGTCGCAATGTATTCAGCTCGCCACCGCCGACGGCAACCTTGTCGATACATGGCTGGTGCTCGGCGAAGTGGTCGCCGTGCATATCGATGAATCACTGCTGGATAACGGCATCTATCAAACCGCCCGCGCTCAGCCGATCCTGCGCGCCGGAGGTCCGAGCGCCTATTACAGTATTGATGACAGCCTGCGTTTTGACATGATCCGCCCGGACGCCCGCTAAATAATTTACCGGCCAGAGTATCGCTACCCTGCGCCGGTAGCATGCAAAACGCCTTGTTTTTGCATAAAAAATTCCCTGCTGCGCGGTCTGGAAAGGCCTACACTTAAGCTATGTCCCATGCTGTTTATGAGGATATGCTGATGAAAATCACCTCGCTGCTGTTTGCCGCTGCGCTTGCCGCTCAGGCCAATGCGGCCTCTTCCCTGCCGCTGACACCTGAACTGCCCTATGACGGGCCACTGCGCCCTGTCGGCACCGTCTCCGCCTCCGGCGCCCCTACCCTTGACGACCTGGTTGCTGCCCTCGCGGATAAGGCCCACCGCCGTGGGGCGATAGCCTGGCGGGTCAATGCCGCCAGCAGCGGTAACCGGCTGTACGGTTCAGCTATAATTTATCAATAACCTTTTACAGGAGGCAGACGATGGCATCAGGTTGGGCAGGCGACGGCGCCGTTCAGGATCAGATCGACAGCACCATTGACGATGCGGTGGCTCGCGCCCGCCGCGAGCTTCCACGCGGCGAAAGCAACAAATTTTGTGATGAATGCGGAGAACCGATTCCGGAGGCTCGCCGACAGGCTATTCCTGGCGTCAGATACTGCGTGAAGTGCCAACAGGAGAAAGATTTACATAACAATACATTTTCAGGATATAATCGCCGTGGTTCCAAGGATAGCCAGCTACGCTGACTTTCCTTTACCGTTCATGACAGCTTTTCGCATTATCTTTTCGCGCACACTTTTTGGCGATAAATGTCGCAATATGTGCCCTTAAGCGTGCCGGTCTCCCTCGCTCCGCCATCAGACGAAAAGAATCAGAAATAATTTATTAATAATCAGTAAATTATTAGTCATTCAAAAAAATCGATGAAGACTGTGAATTTCCTTCGATTTTATCTCCCGCAAAAAAGCGTGATACTTATCACATCGACGGAACATCGTCCCCTGAACAGAACAACCTGCGAGAGATTAACTATGAAAAACATCAAATATGCTGCCGCTGCCATCGCTCTGACCGCCCTTTCCTTCGGCGCCTTTGCCGCCGAGCCGGTTACCCCCGCTCAGGCTGAAAGCATGAATAAGATCGGTGTGGTGTCTGCGCAAGGCGCAACCACATTAGATGGTCTGGAAGCGAAACTGGCTGCTAAAGCCGAAGCCGCTGGCGCAACCGGCTATAGCATCACTTCCGCTAACACCAACAACAAACTGAGCGGTACCGCGGTTATCTATAAATAATCGCAACTAAACCCTGTAAGCCACTGAATTAACCCTGAAAAGACCTTTAATACCCTTGCCTTGCCCGTCCGAGCCACCGGACGGGCTTTTTTTTTATCCTGCCGACCCGCTCACCAGCAGTCGTTGACGCGGCTGAGACCCTGCTCAAGGGTTGAGACCTCGCCGCAGGCCAGCAGACAGCAGGCGAGCTGGATCTTCAGCGAGTGGGGTACCGGTTCGACGCCGGCGACGCAGCGCTCGATCCAGCGCGCGGTCACTTCGGGATCTTTCGAGGCCGGCAGAATAACTTCCGCCGCCGCCTCGGTCTGGCGGTCGCACAGCACCCGCACGCCCTGGTCATCAATCAGGCTGATCTGCGGGCAGCGCTGCGGGTTGGCGTACACTTCGCCTTCGGTACCGTGCATCAGCAGCGCGCGGCCACCGGTCTCGCGAAAGAAGCCCGCCACCCGGGGAACATATTCCGGATGCGACACGCTGGAGAGGCGTAGCGCCTCCCCTTCGCCAAACGGCGTGGCCAGTTTGGCCAGCGTATGGGCGCTGTTGCGTACGCCCATCCGCCAGCGCATCGCCAGCTGTTTCTCCAGCGGCGGGCAGAAGGCGCCCACCGGGATATACACCGGTTCATGCCCCTCCAGCTGCGCCTGCGCCTGACCGGCATGCCGGGTAGCCGGAATGTCCAGCAGGGTAAAAATGGTCTCGGTCAGCACCCGGGTCGGATCGTGACTGACGCCGTGAACCACGACCGGAAACCCCAGCTTATGCAGGAGCATCGCCAGCAGCGGCGTCAGGTTCGCCTGCTTGCGCGCGCCATTGTAGCTGGGGATAACGATCGGCATCGGCTTGCCTGCCGGCGGGGTCAGGCGCAGCGTATGCTGCTGCATCGCGGCGTAAAAGCCTTTCATCTCCGCTTCGCCTTCGCCTTTGATGCGCAGGGCGATTAATATTCCTCCCAGCTCCAGCTCCGGCACCTCGCCGTTCAGCATCCGCGCGTAGAGCGCACGGGCGGTCTCTTCATCCAGGTCGCGGGCATGATTCTTACCGCGGCCCACCTCTTTTATAATTTTGCTGTACTCCATGGCTCCCCCTGGTGCAACGCGCCGTCGTCAGCGACGTTTGCGGCCTGTCTGTTTTGCTGTCTGTTTTGCTTTCCGTTTTACTATAACCTCCGGAACGCCCGGCTGCTCAATGGGAAAAACAGGTAACGCGTTCAGTAGACGCGCGCCGTAGTTTTTGGTCAACAGACGCTTATCGTAAATCACCACCTCTCCCCAGCAGTGATGGCTACGGATCAAACGCCCCACCTGCTGAATAAGATTAAAGGAGGCGCTGGGCAAACTCTGTACCTCGAAGGGATAACGATTGAGGCTTTTCAGCCATTCGCCTTCGGTGATCACTACCGGGCTGTCGATGGGCGGAAAGGCGATTTTATGGATATGTACCTGGCTTAACAGATCGCCCTTTAAATCGAGACCTTCGGCAAAGGACTGCAGGCCCACCAGCACGCTGCGCTCGCCGCTTTCCACCCGTTTGCGATGCAGCTCCACCAGCCGGTAACGCGGCTGGTCGCCCTGCACCAGCAGCATCAGACGCAGGTCGGTCACATGCTCCAGGAAGCGATTCATCGCTCGCCCACTGGCAAACAGCACCAGCATCCCGAGATGCTTCTTGCTCTCCACCTGCTGGCGAAAATAGGCCGCCATCTCGGCAATGTGCTGCTCTTCGTTATCCATCAACGGTTCATAGCGCATTTGAGGAATAATAATTTTCCCCTGCTCCACGTGGTTGAACGGCGAATCCAGCGCCACGAAGCGGTCACCCGCTTTTTCCTTCAGGCCGCTCATCTCCTGCAGGCGCGAGAAGCTGTTAAGAGAGCGCAGCGTCGCTGACGTCACCACGATATGCGGCACGCTGCGCCACAGCAGCCGCTCAAGCTGATCGCTGACGCGGATGCCGACGCAGTGGAACCAGACGTGGATCTGGCCGTCTCGCACTACCCGCGTCGCCCATTTGGTCACCGGCGCGCCAGAGGACTGCGCCAGCGACGCCAGACGCCACAGCTTGCTTTGGCTTTCAAACATGCCGAGGGCGCGGTTCATCTGCAGCAGCACCCGATGCAGACGCACCACGTCATGGCTGCCGGTCTTTTCGCTGAGATCGTTAAGAAACAGCTCCGCCAGCCCGCGCAGCGTCTCGGTGAGCTTCGCCAGCCGCTGGCAGATCTCCATCACCTCCTGCGGCAGTTCGCCCATCGGGAAGCGATGCTCCGCTTCCTGGCCGGCGGGCATGTAGAGATTGAGAATATTATTCAACGACGCAATCAGCTCGAACAGCTCTTCGCAATGGCCGGCGAGCCGCTCCG
The DNA here is from genome assembly GCF_021869705.1 of Klebsiella sp. PCX. Classification (NCBI taxonomy): domain Bacteria; kingdom Pseudomonadati; phylum Pseudomonadota; class Gammaproteobacteria; order Enterobacterales; family Enterobacteriaceae; genus Klebsiella; species Klebsiella sp. PCX. Next base: position 1,671,760 of record NZ_CP091527.1, on the reverse strand, counting down.
GATTGGCCAGCGGCGGCGTGGTTTTCGGGCGGAACTGCTCCATGCAGGTAGCCACCAGCTTGCAGAACAGATCCAGCTGCAGGCGAAACCAGGGGGTGGTGATCTCGGCGCTCATCTCCAACGCGTCGCGGGCGACGTCCGGCAGATGATGGCCTTCATCAAGGACCAGCAGCAGGTTTTTCGGCTCCGGCAGCACCGCCTCGCTCTCCATCGCCGCCATCACCAGCGCATGGTTGGCTACCACCACTTCCGCCTCCTGAATTTCCCGCCGCGCCACAAAGAACGGACACTCGCGATAATAGTGGCAGTTGCGGTTCAGGCAGCTGGCCTTATCGGTGCTCAGCCGGCTCCATAGTCCATCGTCGATGGGTTTGTCGGTATGGTCGCGCAAGCCGTCCCAGCGATAGCTGTCAAGGTCCTGCTTCAGCGTCGCGCACAGTTTCTGCTCCGCCTGGTTGTTCGGGGTGAGATCGTCGTCGAGGAAAGCCAGCAGATCCTGCTGCGTCGGCTCGGTGCTGGCCAGCGCCGCCAGGTTGCGCGGGCAGACGTAGCGTCCGCGACCAAAGGCGGCGGTGAAGCGCAGGTCGGGGATAATCTTGCGCAGCAGCGGCAGGTCTTTACTGTAGATTTGATCCTGCAGGGCGACGTTGGCGGTGCTGACCACCAGCGTTTTTTGTTCCTCACGGGCGATGGCAATGCCAGGGATAAGGTATGACAGCGTTTTACCGACGCCGGTCGGCGCTTCGATAGCCAGATGCCTGCCCTCATCCCCGGCGAGGGTTTTCGCCACATCAGCGATCATCTGCCGCTGCGGGGGGCGGGGAATAAAGTCCGGGATCTGTTCCTGAAGCGCCTTATACCAGGCGGCGATTTGCGCTTTCAGCGCAGCGGTCAAAGCCATGAGAAAACCTGAATACTGTATAAACAGCCACTATTGTGCCATTTTTACCCGTCCGGAGGTATTGCTTTCTGCTGTGTGTGGAAGCGTGCTCGACAAATAGTGTAATGGAAAGAAAAAGGCCCGCCGCCGCGTAGCGGACAGACGGGCCTGAGCCGTGCTTAACCGCGTTATCGCGGCCCGGGCATCAGCCTGTTATTCGCCAGCCGGTTTACGCGGGCGACGGCGGCGCGGCGGTTTGCCGTCCTGAGTGCGCGCTTTCGGCGCCTCGCCGTCCTGACGACGCGGGGCGCTGCTCTGGCTGCGCGGCTGTCCGCTGCGCCCCTGCCCCTGGCCGCCGCGTCCCTGCCCCTGACCACGACCGCCGCCGCGCTGCTGGCGACCGTTCTGGATAGGTTCGGCTTTAATCGACGGGTCCGGCTCATAGCCGGCAATCGCGATGCGCGGAATCTCTTTTTTCAGCAGGCGCTCGATATCGCGCAGCAGCTTGTGCTCATCGACGCACACCAGCGACAAAGCTTCGCCGGTGGCCGCCGCGCGACCGGTACGCCCAATACGGTGGACATAATCTTCCGGCACGTTCGGCAGCTCGTAGTTCACCACGTGCGGCAGCTCTTCGATATCCAGTCCGCGGGCGGCGATATCGGTCGCCACCAGCACGCGAATGCCGCCGGATTTAAAGTCGGCCAGCGCGCGGGTACGCGCCCCCTGGCTCTTGTTGCCATGGATCGCCGCGCTGCGGATGCCGTCTTTGTTGAGCTGCTCCGCGAGGTGGTTGGCGCCATGCTTGGTGCGGGTAAAGACCAGCACCTGCTGCCAGTTGCCTTCGCCGATAAGCTGCGACAGCAGTTCGCGCTTGCGGTTCTTATCAACAAAATGGACGTGCTGGGTGATCTGCTCGGAGGCGGTGTTGCGACGCGCCACTTCCACTTCCAGCGGGTTGTGCAGCAGTTTCTCCGCCAGGCCTTTGATCTCGTCGGAGAAGGTCGCCGAGAACAGCAGGTTCTGCCGACGCGGCGGCAGTTTAGCCAGTACGCGGCGGATGTCATGGATAAAGCCCATATCCAGCATGCGGTCCGCCTCATCCAGTACGAGGATTTCCACTTTATCGAGGCTGACGGCGTTCTGATGTTCGAGGTCCAGCAGACGGCCCGGGGTGGCGACGAGGATATCGACGCCGCCGCGCAGCTTCATCATCTGCGGGTTGATACTCACGCCGCCGAACACCACCAGCGAGCGAATATTCAGATATTTGCTGTAATCCCGCACGTTCTCGCCCACCTGCGCCGCCAGCTCGCGGGTCGGGGTCAGGATCAGCGCGCGCACCGGACGACGGCCCTTCGCGTGCGGCTCGTTCTGGATCAGGCGCTGCAGCAGCGGCAGAGTAAAGCCCGCCGTTTTACCGGTGCCGGTCTGGGCGCTGGCCATCAGGTCGCGGCCCTGCAGTACCGCCGGGATCGCCTGCTGCTGGATAGGGGTCGGCTCAACGTAGCCCTGCTCAGCGACAGCGCGCAGGATATCGGGATTCAGGCCAAGGGAATCAAAAGACATAACAACTCCGAACCGCCCCGGCCCGGTGAAGGGCGTAGTTTTCAGGGAGATTATTGCGATAAGAGATGGCAAAAACCACAATGCCATGAAGGGGCGCAGTCTAGCAGATTTTGTGACAGGCCGCATAAAATCTGTAAAAGAATGCCGCGCCTGGCTGGCGGGAGGAAGAAGGCCGCTGAGAGCGCTCAGCGGCCAGGCGCGTCGCCGCAGCGCGGTTAACGCAGACGATACTTAATCTTTTCGACGATCTTCGCGGTGGAGATGCCGTAGCGATCGTGGAGGGTCGGCAGCGCGCCGGCCAACAGAAACGCGTCAGGCAGACCAACGGTATCCATCTCGCAGCGAACCCCCTTGCGCATCAGCAGGGCGGCCACCGCCTCCCCTAACCCGCCGACAGCGGTGTGGTTTTCGGCGGTGACCACCAGCCGACCCGGCTTCGACGCCTGTTCAATAATCGCTTTTTCATCCAGCGGTTTGATGGTCGGCACGTGCAGGACCGCCACGCTGATATTATCGGCCCGCAGCTTTTCAACCGCCTCCAGGGCGCGCATGGTCATCAGCCCGGAGGAGATAATCAGCACGTCGTTGCCGTCCTCCAGCAGCTTCGCTTTGCCCAGTTCGAACTGATAGTCGTATTTATCCAGCACCAGCGGCACCTTCCCGCGCAGCAGACGCATATACACCGGACCCTGGTGATCGGCAATGGCCGGTACCGCCTGCTCAATCTCCAGCGCATCGCAGGGATCGACGATGACCATGCCGGGGATACCGCGCATGATCGCCAGATCTTCGGTGGCCTGATGGCTGGGGCCATAGCCGGTCGTCAGGCCCGGCAGCGCCGCGCAGATCTTGACGTTCAGATGTTCTTCAGCGATCACCTGATGAATAAAATCATAGGCGCGACGGGTCGCAAAGGCGGCATAGGTGGTGGCGAAGGGAATAAATCCCTCCTTCGCCATGCCTCCCGCCGCCGCCATCAGCAGCTGCTCCGCCATTCCCATCTGGAAAAAACGATCCGGGAAGGCCTGGGCGAAAATATGCAGGTCAGTATATTTTGACAGGTCCGCGGTCATACCGACGATTTCAGGGCGCTGCGCCGCCAGTTTCGACAGCGCGACGCCAAAGGGCGCAGAGACGGTCGCCTGGCCTTCATCGGCAATCGAAGCAATCATCGCCGACGTTTTTAAACGGGGTTTACTCTGGCTCATTACAGCACTCCTTCCGGTTTGTTAGCGTCCAGCACCGCAATCGCTTTTTGCCATTCGTCGGCATCGACGCGAATAAAATGGTTCTTATCGCGGGTTTCGAGGAACGGCACCCCTTTGCCCATCAGCGTGTCGCATAAAATGACCCGCGGCTGGTTGCCGGAATAACTTTTCGCGTTGTCAAAGGCGGCCATCACCGCCGGCAGATCGTTACCGTCTACGCGCTGTACGTACCAGCCGAAGGCGGCCCATTTATCCTGCAGCGGCTCAAAGCCGAGGATCTTGCGTGAATCGCCGTCGGCCTGCTGTTTGTTGACGTCGACAAGGTTAATCAGATTGGTCAGGCCATAGTGAGCCGCCGACATCGCCGCTTCCCAGGTCGAACCTTCGTCCAGCTCCCCATCGGACATCGAGTTGTAGACCCAGGCTGTGCTCTGTTTCTGCCGCAGCCCGAGCGCCATGCCGACGGCGATAGACAGCCCCTGCCCCAGTGAGCCGCCGGACATCTCCATCCCCGGCGTGTAGGTCGCCATGCCGGACATCGGCAGGCGGCTGTCGTCGGAGCCGTAGGTTTCCAGTTCCGCTTCCGGAATAATGCCCGCCTCCAGCAGCGCGGCATAATAAGCGATAGCGTAATGGCCATGAGAAAGCAGGAACCGATCGCGCCCCTCCCACTCAGGATCTTCCGGGCGATAGGTCATGGCGTGGCTGAAGGCGGTAGCCAGCACATCGGCATATCCCAGCGCCTGGCCAATATAGCCCTGCCCCTGCACTTCCCCCATTTGCAGGGCGTAGCGGCGGATACGCCACGCCGCCGCAGCGACTTTTTGTGATTCGGTGATCTTCATCTCTGTGCCTCGCTTAGTGAATTAACATGCCGCCGTTAACATCCAGGGTGATACCGGTGGAGTAGGAAGAGAGGTCGCTGCCGAGGAACAGCGCGGCGCGGGCGATGTCCACCGCGTCGCCGAGGCGGTTCATCGGAATGCCGGCAAGAATATTGGCCGTCATGTCGTCCGTCAGCTTGCCGGCGGTGATGTCGGTCTGAATCAGCCCTGGGGTAATGCAGTTAACGCGGACGTTATCCGGGCCAAGTTCGCGCGCCATCGCTCGCGCCAGGCCGAGCACGCCGGCTTTTGCCGCGCTGTAGTGCGGACCGCCGAAGATACCGCCGCCGCGCTGGGCGGAAACGGACGAGATGCAGACGATGCTGCCGGATTTTTGCGCCCGCATCGTGGGGATCACCGCCTGCGACATCAGCAGCGTGCCGCGCAGGCTGACATCGAGCACCGCGTCATAGTTGGCGCGCTTGATGTCCATCAGCTTCAGCGGCTGGGTGATCCCGGCGTTATTGACCAGCACATCGACCCGGCCGTATTTCGCCAAAATTTGTTCGATGGCCACCTGCACCTGCACTTCGTCGGCGACGTTCGCCGCCAGGCCGAGATGGCCTTCGCCCAGTGCCGCCGCGGCGGTTTTACTGGCTTCGCCATTGAGGTCGATAATGACCACTTTCGCGCCGTTTTCGGCGAATAATTTCGCAGTCGCAAAACCCAAACCGCGTGCGGAGGCCGCGCCAGTAATAATGGCGACTTTATCTTTTAATAACATAGTTTCACTCCATGACATTACGTCATATTAATTAACAGGATCTATTTTCGTTATTGTGGCTCATCGAGGAAAAGAATCACCACCAACCCCAATGCGGCGCAGATACCAAAATAGGTAAATACAGAATTAAAGCTCCCCGTCTTATCCAGTAAGAAACCGGCCACCATCGGCGCTACAAATCCGCCGAGGTTACCGCCGCTATTTATAATAGAAGAGGCAATGGGATAAGTTTTCGTATCCGAAACCGCCATACCGTAGGCGGTAAAAGCCGGCCAGCCGATATTCAAACAGAAACCGACAAAGAATAAACCAATACAGACCGCCAGGGTGCTTGCCGGTATATTTAGCATAATTAACATCATGACTACGGTTGATACCGCTGTGAATATCATGGTGGGTTTGCGCCGGCGGCCTAATAATTTATCCGAAATCCATCCGCCGCCAATCGCGCCAATAAAGCCGCCAATGCACGGCATACTGGCTACGAAGCCCATACTCATCACATCGAAACCGCGCTCTTTCACTAAATACAGCGGAATCCAGGTTAATAACCCATATAACACGCTGACCATCATAAAATAGGCCAGGCAGTCTCCGAGAATATTTTTTGAGGTAAATAAGCCCTTCGCCGTATCCACAGGCGCCATTTTTTTCACCCGAATAATTTTATCCAGCCAGGTGAAGCGATCGGCGATTAATATATTTTCGCGTACACCGTCGTTATGATGGCTGTCGCGCCCGGCGTTAATCTCTGCCAGTTCGCTTTGAGATACAAATCCGCTCTCCGCAGGCTTTGACTTGACCAACAGGTACCACGCTATCGCCGCCACGATCCCGGGAATGGCAAAGGAGAAAAAGACCCACCGCCAGCCCCAGGTCACCGCAATCCACACCGCCAGCGGCGGCACGATAATCGGCGCAAACATGGTCGCCGCAATGTAAACGCCGGTTGCTGTGGCTTTCTCTTTCGGCGGAAACCAGTTATTTATCGTCGACGCCAGCCCCACCGGGCAGGGACCTTCGCTCAGCCCCAAGCCCAGCCGCACCAGCTTCAGGCCAAACACGGAGCTCACCGTGCCCATCAGCCAGGTAAAAGCGGAAAAGCCGAAAATGGATAGTGAAACCAGCCCCCGGGTGCCGCGTCTGGCGATGAAAAAGCCGGCCGGGATCTGGCTGACCGCATAGCCGAGGAAAAACATACTGGCAATCGCCCCGGCCTCAAAATTATTGATATGAAATTCATCAATGATAAACGGCAGTACCGCGCCGATATTCGTTCTGTCGGCGTAATTGATGGCATACACCAGGAAAATCATCGTCAAAACCACAAAACGATATTTTGTTTTCCTGGCGTCAGTACAGACCAGCGTATCTATACGTGACATAGGGTTTCCTCATCTTATACCTCATCCACTTCGCCGTAGGTTGCCGTCTGGGTCGCCGCGTTTCACGCGCCCCGGCGCAACAAGAGAGACATGTCTTTTTGCACAGCGAAACAGGTGGTTAGGTGTTTTATTATTGCGATCCAAGCGCATCGCAGTTTGTGATCAGGCCTGTGAGGGGAATATAACAACCCAAAAATGAAACGGTATTCAAAAAAGCTCAATTATGATTGAGAAAAATTGAGTTAGTGACTCCCCGCAAATTTTTAGCGTTTACTGAGAGGCGTGCTTTTAACGAGATAAATTGTTAAGCCCATCACAAATTAAAATGGTTTTTTCGCTTTTCCCTGGGCTGTTCATCACGGCTGCGCCACGCTGTTCGCCATTTTCTTTTATTCGCGCCCCGCGCAGGATGCCGCCATGAGTCAACCACTGCCCAATAAAAATCTGCCGATGCCCTCTTTACGCAATATCCAGGCTTTTATTGAAGTCGCCGCGACCGGCAGCCTCAACCTGGCGGCAGAGAATCTCAACATTACCGCCTCGGCGGTCAGCCATCAGATAGCCAGTCTTGAGCACTTGCTGGGAAAAAAACTGTTTTCCCGCAGCAGCAAAGGCGTGATGTTAACCACGGTGGGAGAAAAATATCTTAAAGAGGTCTCCGCAGCGCTGAATATGATTGGCCAGGCCACCAGCCAGGTGATCAACGATATTCATCAGGATTATTTACGCATTCACTCGGCGCCGAGCTTCGGCCTGCTGTGGCTAATGCCGCGGCTGGATAAATTCCGTCAGGCGTGGCCGGAGCTAAAAATCAGCCTCACCTGCTCTTACGAAAGCATTCAGTTTTCCCGGGATAATATTGATATCGATATTCGCCACGGGCTGTCGCAGTGGCCGACGCTGCTGGTCAGAACCATTAAAAATGAGTGCGTCCTGCCCTACAGCGCCGCCTCTTATTTAACCCGCCATGCGGTTCACGCCCCGGAAGATCTGCTGGCCTGCGATCTGATCCATTCCGACAGCACCTTAATTAACTGGAGCAACTGGCTGTCGTGGCACAAGGTCCGCGGCTGGCACAAAAACTTTATTTTTAATTTCGACCGGTCGTACATGAGCATCGAGGCGGCCCGGATGGGGATGGGGGTGATCCTGGAAAGCAATCTGCTGGCCGGCGGCCATGTGCGCCAGGGACAGCTGACGCCGGTGTTTGCCGACGAACGGAGCATGCCGGTCGGCGCGCACCACTTCGTCCTTCCCCACGCTAATGAACAGAAGGAAAAAGTGCAGCGCTTCTTCGCCTGGGTCGCCGGGGAGCTAGAGGAAGACGGCTTTCATATTTAGCCCTGGCGGGTGGACAAAGCGCCAGTCGACGCCTAAAGTTAATCAATCGATTGATTAATTTTTAAGAGCGCGATGACCAGTAAAGGCGAACAGGCAAAAAGTCAGCTTATCGCGGCCGCTATCGCCCAGTTTGGCGAGTATGGCCAGCACGCCACCACCCGCGACATCGCCGCCCAGGCCGGGCAGAATATCGCCGCTATCACCTACTATTTTGGCTCGAAAGACGACCTGTATCTCGCCTGCGGCCAGTGGATCGCCGATTTTATCGGTGACAATTTTCGCCCGCACGCCGAAGCGGCGGAGGCTCTGCTCGCCGGAGAGTCGCCGGATCGCCAGGCGATCCGCGCCCTTATCCTCAGCGCCTGCCATAACATGATCCTGCTGCTGACCCAGGAGGATACGGTCAACTTGAGCAAATTTATTTCCCGGGAACAGCTGGCGCCCACCGCCGCGTACCATCTGATCCACCAGCAGGTGATCGCCCCCCTGCACCACTATCTCACCCGGCTAATCGCCGCCTGGACCGGCCGCGATGCCGGTGATACGCAAATGATCCTTCATACCCACGCCCTGCTGGGCGAGGTGCTCGCTTTCCGTCTCGGGCGTGAAACTATCCTGCTGCGCACCGGCTGGACGCAGTTTGACGCGCAAAAAACCGAACAGATTTTTGAGGTCATTACCTGTCATATCGATTTCATCCTGCATGGGTTATCGCAAAGGAGTTTGGGCTGATGAAAAAACCCGTCGTCGTCATTCTGCTGATCGTGATTCTTCTCGCCGCGCTGGGCGGCGGCTGGTGGTGGTACCAGAGCAGCCGGCAGCAGCCGCTGACCCTGTATGGCAATGTCGATATCCGCACCGTCAATATGAGCTTCCGCGTCGGCGGCAGGCTGGCCTCGCTGACCGTCGACGAAGGCGACAGCATCCGCGCCGGGCAAACCCTCGGCGCGCTTGACCGAGCTCCCTATGAAAACGCCCTGCTGCAGGCGCAGGCCAACGTCTCCACCGCCCAGGCGCAGTATGACCTGATGATGGCCGGCTACCGCTCGGAAGAGATTGCCCAGGCCGCGGCGGCGGTAAACCAGGCGCAGGCCGCTTACGACTACGCGCAAAACTTTTATCAGCGCCAGCTGGGTTTACGCGCCAGCAGCGCCATTTCCGCCAACGATCTGGAGAACGCCCGCTCCTCGCGCGACCAGGCGCAGGCAACGCTGAAGTCAGCGCAGGATAAACTGCGTCAATACCGCGCCGGCAACCGTCCGCAGGAGATAGCCCAGGCCAAAGCCAGCCTCGAACAGGCGCAGGCGGCGCTGGCGCAGGCCAAACTGGACCTGCACGATACGGTGCTGACCGCCCCTTCCGACGGCACGCTGATGACCCGCGCCGTCGAGCCCGGCACCATGCTCAACGCCGGCAGCACGGTGCTGACGCTGTCATTAACCCATCCGGTATGGGTCCGGGCCTACGTTGATGAGAAAAACCTCGGCCAGGCGCAGCCGGGACAAGAGGTGCTGCTCTATACCGACAGCCGGCCGGATAAGCCCTATCACGGCAAAATCGGCTTTGTCTCGCCAAGCGCTGAGTTCACGCCGAAGACCGTTGAAACGCCGGATCTGCGTACCGACCTCGTTTATCGTCTGCGTATTGTGGTGACCGATGCCGACGGCGCGCTGCGCCAGGGGATGCCGGTGACCGTCTCCTTTAACCACGGGAACGGACATGAGTGAGGCCGTCATCGCCTTAAACGGCCTGAGCCGCCGTTTCCCCGGGATGGACAGGCCAGCGGTGGCGCCGCTGACCTGTACGATCCGCGCCGGCTACGTCACCGGGCTGGTAGGCCCCGACGGCGCAGGGAAAACCACCCTGATGCGGATGCTCGCCGGGTTGCTCAAGCCTGATGAGGGCAGCGCCAGGGTGATCGGCTTTGATCCGCTAAAAGACGACAGCGCTCTGCACGCGGTGCTCGGCTATATGCCGCAGAAGTTCGGCCTGTATGAAGATCTGACGGTGATGGAAAACCTGACCCTGTACGCCGACCTGCGCAGCGTCACCGGCGAGGCACGGAAGAAAATTTTCGACCGCCTGCTGGATTTTACCGCCCTTGGCCCGTTCACCGAACGGCTGGCGGGCAAGCTCTCCGGCGGTATGAAGCAAAAACTGGGGCTCGCCTGTACCCTTGTGGGTGACCCGAAGGTGCTGCTGCTGGATGAACCCGGCGTCGGCGTCGACCCGATCTCCCGCCGCGAGCTATGGCAGATGGTGCACGAGCTGGCCGGCGACGGCATGTTGATCCTGTGGAGCACCTCTTATCTCGATGAAGCCGAGCAGTGTCGCGATGTGCTGCTGATGAACGAAGGCAAATTGCTTTATCAAGGAGAGCCGACGGCCCTGACGCAAACCATGGCCGGGCGCAGCTTTCTGGTCTCCAGCCCGCAGGAGAACAACCGCCGCCTGCTGCAGCGGGCGCTGAAGCTGCCGCAGGTTAGCGACGGCGTGATTCAGGGCAAATCGGTGCGTCTGATCCTGAAAAAGGAGGCCCGCATCGATGAGGTTCAGGAACATGACGATATGCCGCCGCTGCAGGTGGCAGACACCGCGCCGCGCTTTGAAGACGCCTTTATCGACCTGCTCGGCGGCGCCGGCACCGCCGAATCGCCGCTGGGGGCGATTATCCATCGCGTTGACGGCAGTAAAGACGAAACGGTGATTGAGGCGCAGTCGCTGACGAAAAAATTTGGCGATTTCGCCGCCACCGACCACGTCGATTTCCAGGTCAAGCGCGGCGAGATCTTCGGCCTGCTCGGCCCCAACGGCGCCGGGAAATCCACCACCTTCAAAATGATGTGCGGCCTGCTGGTGCCCACCTCCGGCAAAGCGCTGGTGCTGGGGATGGATCTTAAGGTCAGCTCCGGCAAGGCGCGTCAGCATCTGGGCTATATGGCGCAAAAATTTTCGCTGTACGGCAACCTCAGCGTCGAGCAGAACCTGCGCTTTTTCTCCGGCGTGTACGGCCTGCGCGGCCGGGCGCAAAATGACAAAATCGCCCGCATGAGCGATGCCTTCGGTCTGAACAGCATTGCCCGCCACGCCGCCGACGAGCTGCCGCTCGGCTATAAGCAGCGGCTGGCGTTGGCCTGCTCGCTGATGCATGAGCCCGACATTCTGTTTCTCGACGAACCCACCTCCGGGGTCGATCCCCTCACTCGTCGCGAATTCTGGCTGCATATCAACAGCATGGTGGATAAAGGGGTGACGGTGATGGTCACCACTCACTTTATGGATGAGGCGGAGTATTGCGACCGCATTGGGCTGGTCTATCACGGCAAGCTTATCGCCAGCGGCACCCCGGACGCGCTGAAGGCCCAGGCGGCGGATGACAACCAGACGGACCCGACCATGGAGCAGGCGTTTATTACCCTGATTAACCGTTGGGATAAGGAGAATGGCCATGAGCAGTAACCTTCTCTCCTGGCGACGGGTCCGCGCCCTGTGCGTGAAAGAGACCCGGCAGATCGTCCGCGATCCCAGCAGCTGGCTGATTGCGGTGGTGATCCCGCTATTGCTGCTGTTTATCTTCGGCTACGGCATTAACCTCGACTCCAGCAAGCTGCGGGTGGGGGTTCTGCTGGAGCAGCAGAGCGAAGAGGCGCTGGATTTCGTCCATACCATGACCGGCTCACCCTACATCGACGCCACCGTCAGCGATAATCGCCAGCAGTTAATTCAGCTGATGCAGGCCGGTCGCATCCGCGCCATGGTGGTCATTCCGGTGGACTTCGACCGCCAGATGGCCCGCCCCGGCGCCAGCGCGCCGCTCCAGCTCATCACCGACGGCAGCGAGCCCAATACCGCTAACTTCGCCCAGGGCTACGTGGAGGGGATCTGGCAGATCTGGCAGCAGCAGCGGGCGGAAGATCGCGGCGAGACCTTTGAACCGCTGATCGACGTGCAGATGCGCTACTGGTTTAACCCGGCGGCTATCAGCCAGCACTTTATTATCCCCGGGGCGATCACCATTATCATGACCGTAGTCGGCGCGATACTGACCTCGCTGGTGGTGGCGCGGGAATGGGAGCGCGGCACCATGGAGGCGCTACTGTCGACGGAGATCACCCGCGCCGAACTGCTGCTGTGCAAGCTCATTCCCTACTACTTCCTCGGCATGCTGGCGATGCTGCTGTGTATGCTGGTGTCAGTATTTATTCTCGGCGTGCCCTATCGCGGTTCGCTGCCGATCCTGTTTGTCATCACCAGTCTGTTTTTGCTCAGCACCCTGGGGATGGGGCTGCTTATCTCAACCATTACCCGCAACCAGTTTAACGCCGCGCAGGTGGCGCTGAACGCCGCGTTTTTACCGTCGATTATGCTGTCCGGGTTTATTTTCCAGATAGATAGTATGCCGGCGGTGATCCGCGCCGTGACCTACGTGATCCCGGCGCGCTATTTCGTCAACACCCTGCAAAGCCTGTTTCTGGCGGGCAATATTCCAGTGGTACTGCTGGTGAATGTGCTGTTTTTGATTGCTTCGGCGGTGATGTTTATCGGTCTGACATGGTTGAAAACCAAGCGGCGTCTGGATTAGGTTTTGCCCGGTGGCGCTGCGCTGACCGGGCCTACGGTTTAACCAACATCGATTATACGGTTCGCCGATCCTCCCAGGCCGGGCAAACGCAGTGCCGCCCGGCGTTGTTGAATGGGCCAAAGGAGCTATTATGTTTCACCGTTTATGGACATTGATTCGCAAAGAGCTGCAGTCGCTGCTGCGCGAACCACAGACGCGGGCAATTTTAATCATGCCGGTGCTGATTCAGGTGCTGCTGTTTCCCTTTGCCGCGACGCTGGAGGTGACCAACGCCACCATCGCCATCTACAACGAAGACAGCGGTCGCCACGCGGTGGAACTCACTCAGCGCTTTGCCCGCGCCAAAGCCTTTACCCACGTCCTGCTGCTGAAAAGCCCGCAGGCGATCCAGCCGACCATCGATGAACAAAAAGCCCTGCTGGTGGTGCGCTTCCCGGCGGATTTCTCACGCAACCTCGACAACTATCAAACCGCCCCGCTGCAGCTCCTGCTCGACGGGCGCAACTCCAACAGCGCGCAAATCGCCGCCAACTATCTGCAGCAGGTCGTGAAAAATTACCAGCAGGAACTGCTGGAGGACAAAGCGAAGCCGAACAACAGCGAACTGGTGGTGCGCAACTGGTATAACCCGAATCTCGACTACAAATGGTTCGTGGTGCCGTCGCTCATCGCCATGATCACCACCATCGGAGTGATGATCGTCACCTCGCTGTCGGTGGCCCGCGAGCGCGAGCAGGGCACCCTCGATCAGCTGCTGGTCTCGCCCCTCGCCACCTGGCAAATCTTTGTCGGTAAAGCGGTACCGGCGCTGATCGTCGCCACCCTGCAGGCGACTATCGTGCTGGCGATTGGTATCTGGGCCTATCAGATCCCGTTTGCCGGCTCGCTGCTGCTGTTCTATTTCACCATGGTGATTTACGGTCTGTCGCTGGTGGGATTTGGCTTATTGATCTCATCGCTATGTTCAACGCAACAGCAGGCGTTTATTGGCGTGTTCGTCTTTATGATGCCGGCGATTCTTCTCTCCGGCTATGTTTCACCGGTGGAAAACATGCCGCAGTGGCTGCAGGATCTGACGTGGATAAACCCGATCCGCCACTTTACCGATATCACCAAGCAAATTTATTTGAAGGATGCGAGTCTGGAGATTGTGTGGGGAAGTTTGTGGCCGCTACTGGTCATAGCGGCCACCACCGGCTCAGCGGCGTATGCGATGTTCCGAAGAAAGATTGCGTAATTTTTTATCTTTCGCCAGCAGCGAGACCACCGCCGGGCCTGCCAGTATCACCAGCCCGGCGAGGGCCAGCAGCAGGTTGTTGTGCAGCACGCGCGACAGCAACCACAGCGCTATCATGGCGGCGCCGAAGTACCAGGTGGTGGTGAGCTCCTCAAGGAAGTCTCCCACATCGCGCCAGCGCGCCTCATGGTGACGCTGCAGAAACAGCATCGCCAGCAGCGTGACGCTGTAGAGGACGCACAGCCCTAATCCGACGCGCACCAGCGCGCCGCTCATCCATCCCATCACCAGCACTGCCACGACCAGTAGATGCAACATAATCTGCCAGCAACTAAGACCTGTTGCGACGCGTACACGTTGTTGCCACTTCATGGCTTCTCTCCTGAAGGATTTTTCTCTGCTACTCAGAGTACCGCACTTTACGGAAAATTCCGTATCACCGCATCTTTTTGTGACGTCTACTACACTATTTTATTCAGGAAAGTGACATTTACTGGAGAATTATGGCTGAGCCAACGTCGGGATTTTCGTTGAACGTGCTGACAATTAACACCCATAAAGGCTTTACGGCGTTTAATCGGCGTTTTATTTTGCCCGAGCTGCGCGAAGCCGTTCGCAGCGTCAGCGCTGACATAGTTTGCCTGCAGGAAGTGATGGGCGCTCACGAAGTTCACCCGCTGCATATCGAAAACTGGCCAGATAAGACCCATTACGAATTTCTTGCCGACACCATGTGGAGCGACTACGCCTATGGGCGCAACGCGGTCTATCCGGAAGGTCACCACGGGAATGCCGTGCTGTCGCGCTTCCCGATTGAATACTATGAAAATCGCGATATCTCGGTCGGCAATGGGGAGAAACGCGGCCTGCTGTACTGCCGCATCGTACCGCCGCAGAGCGGCGTTACGATTCACGTCATTTGCGTCCATCTCGGACTGCGTGCCGACCAGCGGCAGGCGCAGCTGGCGATGCTGGCGGAGTGGGTCAATACCCTGCCCGCCGGCGAGCCGGTGGTGGTGGCCGGAGATTTTAACGACTGGCGTCAGCAGGCTAACCAGCCGTTAAAGGCCCAGGCAGGGCTGGAAGAGATCTTTACCCGCGCCCGCGGACGGCCGGCGCGCACCTTTCCGGTCAGTTTTCCGCTGCTGCGCCTCGATCGCATTTACGTCAAGAACGCCCACGCCAGCCGCCCGAAGGCGCTGGCCCTCAAACAGTGGCGGCATCTGTCCGATCATGCACCCCTTAGCGTGGAGATTCATTTGTGAAATGTCGTTGGCAGGAAGGCAACCGCATTACGCTACTGGAGAACGGCGACCAGTACTATCCGGCGCTGTTTGCGGCCATCGGTCGCGCCAGCCGGCGGGTGATCCTCGAATCCTTTATCTGGTTTGAAGATGAGGTCGGCTGGCGGCTGCACGCGGTTCTGCTGAAGGCAGCACGCCGCGGCATCCAGGTGGAAGTGCTGCTTGACGGCTACGGCTCGCCGGATCTTAGCGATGAGTTTGTCGGTGAACTGACCGCCGCGGGGGTGATTTTCCGCTATTACGACCCGCGCCCTAAGCTGATGGGAATGCGTACCAACCTGTTCCGTCGTATGCACCGTAAAATCGTGGTGATCGACGACACCACCGCCTTTGTCGGCGGCATCAACTACTCCGCCGAACATATGAGCGACTATGGCCCGGAGGCCAAACAGGATTACACGGTGCAGGTCGAGGGGCCGGTGGTGCTCGATATTCTGCAGTTCGAACTGGAGAATCTGCCCAACAGCGAAACCGCCCGCCGCTGGTGGCGCCGTCGTCGCCATCAGCCGGAGATCAACCAGACCCCCGGCGAGGCGCAGGCGCTGTTCGTCTGGCGCGATAACCAGGATCACCGCGACGATATCGAACGCCACTACCTGAAGATGCTGACCAGCGCCCGCCGGGAGGTGATAATCGCGAACGCCTATTTTTTCCCCGGCTACCGTCTGTTGCATGCGATGCGCAATGCCGCGCGGCGCGGGGTGCGGGTGAAGCTGATCGTCCAGGGCGAACCGGATATTCCGATTGTGAAGTTCGGCGCCCACCTGCTCTACCACTACCTCGTCAAAGGCGGCGTGCAGATCTACGAATATCGCCGCCGTCCGCTGCATGGCAAAGTCGCCCTCGCGGACGACCACTGGGCCACCGTCGGGTCGAGCAACCTCGATCCGCTCAGCCTGTCGTTGAATCTGGAAGCCAATCTGATCATCCACGACCGGGTGTTTAACCAGACGCTGCGCGATAATCTTAACGGGCTTATCGCCCGGGATTGTCAGCGGATCGATAAAACGATGCTGCCGAAACGCAACTGGTGGCGGCTGGGGGTGAGCGTGATGGCCTTCCACTTTCTGCGCCACTTTCCGGCGTGGGTCGGCTGGCTGCCGGCCCATACTCCGCGGCTGGCCAGGGTCAGCCCGCCGGTGCAGCCGGAGATTGAAACTCAGGATCGCGTCGAGTCACCTACCAGGGATAATCCACTATGAGCAAATCGCACCCTCGCTGGCGGATGGCAAAAAGAGTGCTGACCGTACTCTTTTTTATCGCCGTGATCGTCCTGCTGGTGATTTACGCGCAGAAGGTCGACTGGCAGGAAGTATGGAAGGTGATCCGCGGCTACGATCGGCTGGCCTTGTTCAGCGCCATTGCGCTGGTCATCGTCAGCTATCTGATCTACGGCTGCTACGATCTGCTTGGCCGGGCCTATTGTGGGCATAAGCTGGCGAAACGCCAGGTGATGCTGGTGTCGTTTATCTGCTATGCCTTCAACCTGACCCTCAGCACCTGGGTCGGCGGCATCGGCATGCGCTACCGGCTGTACTCGCGGCTGGGGCTCAACGGCGGCACCATCACCCGTATTTTTTCATTAAGCATCACCACCAACTGGCTGGGCTATATCCTGCTCGGTGGGGTGATATTTACAGCGGATCTGGTGAAGCTGCCGCCGCACTGGTACATCAGTCAGACCACTCTGCGCATTATCGGCGGAGTGATGGTGTTTCTCACGCTGTGCTATCTGTTTGGCTGCGCCTTCGCCAAACGCCGTCACCTGACGATCAAAGGTCAGCGGCTGGTGCTGCCCTCCTGGCGATTCGCGCTGCTGCAGATGGGGGTCTCGGCGGCGAACTGGATGGCGATGGGGGCGATCATCTGGCTGCTGTTGGGCAGCGAGATTAACTATTTCCTTGTATTGGGGGTACTGCTGGTGAGCAGTATCGCCGGGGTGATTATCCACATTCCGGCCGGGATTGGCGTGCTGGAGGCGGTGTTCATCGCCATGCTCTCCGGGGAAGAGATTTCGAAGGGAGCGATCATCGCCGCTCTCCTCGCCTGGCGCGCGCTCTATTATTTCCTGCCGCTGCTGCTGGCGACGGTGGCCTATTTGCTGCTGGAGAGTCGGGCGAAAAAGTTGCGGCAAAAGAACCAGCGCAAGCTGGCCCGCGAATGAAATCGCCCGGCGGCGCTGCGCTTGCGCGGGCCTACGGGGTGTGAGCCTGTGAGGGGGGTCCTCCAGGCCGGGTAAGGCGCAGCCGCCACCCGGAAACATCCCGGGTACCGCGCCTGACGTCTCGCCCGGCGGCGCTGCGCTTGCGCGGGCCTACGGGGTGTGAGCCTGTGAGAGGAGCCTGTAGGCCGGGTAAGGCGCAGCCGCCACCCGGCAATACCACGGGTACCGTGCCTGACGTCTCGCCCGGCGGCGCTGCGCTTGCCGGGCGATCGGGGATGCAACCCTTTGATATAAACAGGTTAGCGGCGGTTGCCCATAATACGCAGTAGCATCAGGAACAGGTTGATGAAATCCAGATACAGCGTTAAGGCGCCGAGGATCGAGTATTTACGCAGATTGGCGCTGTCGCGGGTATCAATCTGCTCGCCGATGTTTTTCAGCTTCTGGGTGTCGTAGGCGGTCAGGCCGACAAACAGCACCACCCCGATGTAGGTCACGGCCCACATCAGCGCCTCGCTCTTCAGCCACAGGTTAACCAGCGACGCCAACACGATACCAATCAGCCCCATAAACAGCATGCTGCCGAAGCCGCTCAGGTCGCGCTTGGTGGTGTAGCCGTACAGACTCATCGCCCCGAACATCCCGCCGGTGACCACAAAGGTGCTGGCGATGGAGGAGTAGGTGTAGGCGATAAAAATGCTCGACAGCGTCAACCCGGTGAGCGCCGAATAGAGCATAAACAGGGTGGTCGCCATCCCGGGGCTCAGCCGCTGCACCATCCCCGACAGCACAAACACCAGCACCAGCTGGGCGATGATCAGCCCGAAAAAGGTGATTTTGCTCGAAAAGACGAACATCATCACCGCCGGGGTATTCGCCGCAAACCACGCGATAAACGCCGTCAGCAGCAGGCCGACCGTCATCCAGCCGTACACCTGCGCCATATAAGTCTGCAGGCCGCTGCGGCCCTGCACTATTGAATCGGAACGCGGATATCTGTCCATGACTCTCTCCTGATTAACAAAGTTTCACTCTGTAAGCGTATCACACTACCAGCGCTCTGCCGCCTGACGATCGCTGTCGCGGGCATCGACCCAGCGCTCGCCCTCCGGTGTCGCCTCGCGTTTCCAGAACGGCGCGCGGGTTTTCAGGTAGTCCATCATAAACTCGCCGGCGGCGAAGGCGCTGCCGCGGTGGGCGCTGGTGACGCCGACAAACACAATCTCTTCCCCCGGCCACATTTCGCCGATGCGATGGATAATGGTCACCCGGCCCAGCGGCCAGCGCTCGCGCGCCTGGTCGACAATCTCCGCCAGCGATTTCTCGGTCATCCCCGGATAGTGCTCAAGAGTCAGCGCTTTCACGCTGTCGCCGAGGTTGTGATTGCGCACTTTGCCGGTGAAGGTAACCACCGCGCCGTCTTCATCGCGTTCGGCCAGCCAGAGATACTCCTCGCCAACGCTAAAGCGCGCCGGGCTAACGACGATACGAGTTTGCGTCATGTCAGCCCCCGGTGACCGGTGGGAAGAACGCCACTTCATCCCCGCTGGCGACAGGATGGTCAAAGGCGGTCAGCGTCTGGTTAACCGCCGCCAGCAGCTTGCCCTCCTCCAGGGCCAGCGCCCAGCGATCGCCGCGAGCGGCAAGCTGCTGACGCACAGCCTCAACGGTGGCCAGCTCGCTGGCGTCGAGAGTCAGCGAATCAGTACCCACCAGCTCGCGCACCTGGGCAAAAAACAGAACCTTAATCATGGCGTTCGTCCACCTTAAAATCGCCAGACTTGCCGCCGCTTTTCGCCAGCAGGCGCACCGGGCCAATCACCATATCCTTCTGCACCGCCTTGCACATATCGTAAATGGTCAGCGCGGCAACCGAGGCGGCGGTAAGGGCTTCCATCTCGACGCCGGTTTTGCCGGTCAGGCGGCAGAGCGATTCGATGCGCACCCGGTTATGTTCCGGCTGCGCCTGCAAATTGACTTCCACTTTGCTGAGCATCAGCGGATGGCACAGCGGGATCAGCTCCCAGGTGCGCTTGGCCGCCTGGATCCCGGCGATACGCGCGGTGGCGAAAACGTCGCCTTTATGATGGCTGCCGTCGATAATCATCGCCAGGGTTGTCGCCTGCATCTCGACATAAGCCTCGGCGCGCGCTTCGCGTACCGTTTCCGCTTTGCCGGAGACATCCACCATATGGGCTTCGCCCGCGGCGTTAATATGGGTCAGTTGTGACATACATTATTTCTTCAGGTGAGGAATAAAATTACAAGGACGGGTGCGGGCATCCAGCTGCGGGGCAATGATGTTGTCCCACGCCGTGCGGCAGGCTTTCGTCGAGCCCGGCATAGCGAAGATCAGCGTGTGGTTGGCGACGCCGGCCACGGCCCGGGACTGCAGCGTCGAGGTGCCGATCTCTTCGAACGACAGCATGCGGAACACTTCGCCAAAACCTTCCACCTCACGGTCAAACAGCGGCAGCAGCGCTTCCGGCGCCTGGTCCCCTTCGGTGAACCCGGTCCCGCCGGTGATCAGCACCACCTGTACCTCATCGCTGGCGATCCACACCGATACCTGGGCGCGGATGGCGTAGCGGTTCTCTTTGACTATCGCCTTATCGACGACATGGTGCCCCGCCTCCTGCGCCGCCTCACGCAGCCAGTGGCCGGAAGTGTCGTCCGCTTCGCCGCGACGACTGGAAACGGTAAGAATAGCAATACGGGTCGGAATAAACTCAGCGCTAGCCTGGCTCATCTGAATGCTCCTTTCGAAAACGATTATCCGCCAATATAGGACAGGTTCTGCGTAATACCGGTGTTGCCCTGATGCAGGAAATGGGTCTGCTTTTTATGGGTTAAGGCTTCGGCGATCCGCGCTTCCAGCGCGGCCTGCTGCCGATCATCGGCCATCAGGTCGCGCAGGTCGACGCCGCCTTCGCCAAACAGGCACAGGTGCAATTTGCCGACGGAGGAGACGCGCAGACGGTTGCAGGTGGTGCAGAAGTCTTTTTCGTACGGCATGATGAGGCCGATCTCGCCGGCGTAGTCCGGATGACAAAAGACCTGCGCCGGACCATCGCTGCGCTGGCGGATCTGGTGGATCCAGCCGCGACGCAGCAGCTCGTCGCGCAACACCATGCCGGAGAGATGGTGACGGCGGAACAGGTCGCTGCCCTCGCCGGTTTCCATCAGCTCAATAAAACGCAGCTGAATACGACGCGGCTGGATCCAGGCGAGGAAGGTATCAAGCTGGTGATGATTAACATCGCGCATCAGTACGGTATTCACCTTCACCTTGTCAAAGCCCGCGGCGAAGGCGGCGTCAATCCCGTCCATCACCTGGTGGAATTTATCCTGGCCGGTGATGGCATGGAACTGGCGGGCGTCGAGGCTATCGACGCTGACGTTGATCGCCGTCAGCCCGGCATCGCGCCAGCGTTCGACATCGCGCGCCAGGCGATAACCGTTAGTGGTGACGGCAATCTGACGGATCGCCGGGTTTTCACGCACGGCGGCGATGATCTCGGTGAAGTCACGGCGCAGGGAGGGTTCCCCACCGGTGAGGCGAACTTTTTCAGTGCCCAGCGCGGAGAAAGCGCGCGTGACCCGGCGCACTTCGTCTACGCTAAGAAAGCCGTTGTTATTGACGGCGCCGGGCTTGTAGCCATCCGGCAGGCAGTAGGTGCAACGGAAATTGCACACATCGGTAATCGACAGACGCAGGTAATAAAACTTACGCGCGAATGCATCGGTAAGCTGTGAGGCCATATACACCTTTCCAAATACGGGAGACGCGGTCATTTCTTCCCACGCCCTGGCGACAACCGGCGGCGTCGCGGCCAAACCGCCATATCTTTTGACACAGGCGAAGAGGCTAGAGTGTTAACAGGTTATGCCGATAGTAGCGCGTTCCAGGCGGTTTCGCCATTTGCGATTTCGCTATATATTCTTGTATATATCGCTGCCTTCGTGCATTTTCGCTACAGAATAGCCATAAATCATCTTTTTGCCTTGATATCGGTCAGTTTGTCGGGCTCCTCCCATCGTCTTTTAGGGGTAGATCGGGTAGTGTGTGGCCGTTTATGTGAAATAAGGAATTTCTATGCGCAATCGTACATTCGCTGACCTGGATCGGGTGGTGGCGCTCGGCGGCGGGCATGGTCTGGGTCGGGTAATGTCCTCCCTGTCCTCGCTGGGCTCACGGCTGACTGGCATTGTGACCACCACCGACAACGGGGGATCCACCGGGCGGATCCGCCGCTCGGAAGGCGGCATTGCCTGGGGCGATATGCGCAACTGCATCAATCAGTTAATCGCCGAGCCGAGCGTGGCGTCGGCGATGTTTGAGTACCGTTTTAGCGGCAATGGCGAGCTTTCCGGCCATAACCTGGGAAATCTGATGTTAAAGGCGCTGGATCACCTCAGCGTGCGGCCGTTGGAAGCGATCAATTTGATCAGAAACCTGCTCAAAGTGGACGCTTTTCTTATTCCGATGTCGGAACAACCGGTGGATTTGATGGCGCTCGATCATGAAGGCCATGAAGTTTACGGTGAAGTCAATATCGATCAGCTCGATAGCGTGCCGCAGGAGCTGATGCTCACCCCGCCGGTACCGGCCACCCGTGAGGCGGTGGCGGCCATCGCCGAAGCCGATCTGATCCTTATCGGCCCGGGCAGTTTCTATACCAGCCTGCTGCCAATCCTGCTGCTTGACGAGATGGCCCAGGCGCTGCGTCGCACTCCGGCGCCAATGGTGTTTATCGATAACCTCGGCAAAGAGCACAGCCCGGCCGCGAGGCTGTCGCTGGCGGAGCGCATCGCGATTATGGAGCGCTATGTGGGCAAGCGGGTGGTGGATGCGGTTATCGCCGGCCCAAAAGCCGATATCAGCGGCATCGACAACAGGCTGGTGATTCAGACGCCGCTGGAGGCCAGCGACGTTCCCTATCGCCATGACCGGGCGCTGCTGCGCGGGGCGCTGGAGAAAGCGCTCCAGCTGCCGGGCTGATCCTGCGCGCCGGAGGATCGGCTTTCGGCGCACCTTAAAATCTTAAGGTTGTCTTAAAACAGAGCTGGCATTATACCCATATCTCTTTCTGTAGGTAGGTGTTATGTCTTTATTGCCTCTGCGTCGGCCCGTTCTCAGCCGCACAACGTATCTGATTCTCTTTGCTTGCTATATCGGTATCTTTCTCAACCTGGCTTTTTATCGCCAGGTTTTCCCGCTACTGCCGGTAAATAGCCTGCATAACTGGCTGGTATTCCTCAGTATGCCAATCGTGGCCATTTGCGTGATGAATATCCTCACCACCCTCGCCTCGTTCCTGAAGCTGGACCGGCTGGTGATTAGCCTTTTTATTCTACTCAGCGCTTCGGCTCAGTACTTTATCTGGTCCTTCGGCGTGGTGATTGACCGTTCGATGATCGCCAATATCTTCGATACCACCCCGGCGGAAAGCTTCGCTCTGCTGTCGACGAAAATGGTCATCGTGCTTGGAGTTTCCGGCCTGTTGATGGTTCTGGTGGCCTGGTGGATTAAAGTTCGTAAACCTGCCTCTTTCTGGCGCGGCGTGGCGATGCGTCTGCTCAATATCGCCGTTTCGGCACTACTGATAATTCTGGTGGCCGCACTGTTCTACAAAGATTACGCCTCGGTGTTCCGTAACAACAAAGAGCTGGTGAAATCCCTGAGCCCCTCCAACAGCATTGTGGCGCTGAACTCCTGGTATGCGCACCATCGCATGGACAACCTGCCGCTGGTGAAGATTGGGGAAGATGCCAAACAGAAACCGGTGATGCATAACGCTCCCCGTAAGAACCTGACGATTGTGGTGCTCGGCGAGACTTCGCGAGCGGATAACTTCTCACTGGGCGGCTACGATCGGGAGACTAACCCGCGCCTGCAACAGGACAACGTGGTGTACTTCCCGAAAACCACCTCCTGCGGCACAGCAACTGCGGTTTCCGTGCCCTGCATGTTCTCCAATATGCCGCGCGCGCGCTATGACGAAGAGCTGGCCCATCACCAGGAAGGCGTCCTGGATATTCTGCAGCGCGCCGGCATCCAGGTGCTGTGGAACGACAACGATGGCGGCTGCAAGGGGGCATGCGATCGGGTACCGCATCAGAACGTGACCGATCTGAAGCTAACCGGACAGTGCATCGACGGCGAGTGCTACGACGACGTGCTGTTCCATAATCTCGACAGCTATATCGATAACCTGCAACAGGATGGCATTATCGTACTGCATACCATCGGCAGCCACGGCCCAACCTATTACAATCGCTATCCGGCTGAGTTCAAAAAATTCACCCCAACCTGCGATACCAATGAAATCCAAAGTTGTACGCAACAACAGTTGACCAATACCTACGATAACACCATTCTGTATGTCGACTATGTCGTTGATAAAGCGATAAAACTACTGCAATCTAAACAGGACAAATTCACCACTAGCCTGGTTTATTTGTCCGACCACGGCGAATCGCTGGGCGAAAATGGCGTCTATTTGCATGGTCTGCCGTACTCCATTGCGCCGGATACGCAAAAGCACGTGCCCATGCTGCTGTGGCTGTCGCCGGATTACCAGCAACGTTACGGTGTTTCCAGCCAGTGTTTGCAACAACAGGCTAAGACGAAGGATTATTCACAAGATAATCTGTTCTCCACCCTGCTCGGCCTGCTCGGCGTCAGCACCCACGAGTACCAGGCGGCAGATGATATTTTAACGCCATGTAGAGAGGCTGGTTGATGAAAATCTTAGTCATTGAAGACGATGCGCTGTTGTTGCAGGGGTTAATCCTGGCGATGCAAAGCGAAGGATACGTGTGCGATGGCGTCTCCACGGCGCACGAAGCGGCGCTGTCGCTGGCCAGCAATCACTACAGCCTGATCGTACTCGACCTCGGCCTGCCGGACGAAGACGGCCTGCATTTTCTCGCCCGTATGCGGCGGGAGAAAATGACCCAGCCGGTGCTGATCCTCACCGCCCGCGATACCCTTGAGGATCGCATTAGCGGTCTCGACACCGGCGCGGATGACTATCTGGTGAAACCCTTTGCCCTGGAAGAGCTAAACGCGCGCATTCGCGCCCTGCTCCGTCGGCATAATAATCAGGGCGATAACGAAATCAGCGTCGGCGATCTGCGCCTCAACGTCACCCGCCGCCAGGTGTGGCTCGGTGAGACGGCGCTGGATCTGACGCCGAAGGAGTATGCCCTGCTGTCGCGGCTGATGATGAAAGCCGGCAGCCCGGTACATCGTGAGATCCTCTACAACGATATCTACAGCTGGGACAATGAGCCAGCGACCAATACCCTGGAAGTGCATATCCATAACCTGCGCGATAAGATTGGCAAATCGCGGATCCGCACCGTCAGGGGCTTCGGCTATATGCTGGCTAACCACATCGATACGGAATAGACCATGGCTCTGTTTGCAACCGAAAACTGGACCATGCGTCACCGGCTGCTGTTGACCATCGGCGCCATTCTGGTGGTCTGCCAGCTGATCAGCGTCTTCTGGCTATGGCATGAGAGCAAAGAGCAGATCCAGCTGCTGGTGGCCAGCGCCATCGAAGGGCACAACAACCAAAAGCATGTGGAGCATGAGGTTCGGGAAGCGGTCGCCAGCCTGCTGGTGCCGAGCCTGCTGATCGTGGGTCTGGCGCTGTATATCAGCATGCTGGCGGTACGCAAAATCACCCGCCCGCTGTCACGTCTGCAAAGCGAGCTGGAGAGTCGTACCCCGGACAACCTCACCCCCATCGTGCTCAGCGAATCGGTGCCCGAGGTGACGGCGGTGACCACCGCCCTGAATCAGCTGGTTTCCCGCCTCAATCTGACTCTCGATCGCGAACGGCTGTTTACCGCCGACGTGGCGCACGAGCTGCGCACCCCGCTGGCCGGGCTGCGGCTGCACCTTGAGCTGCTGGCGAAAGTGCACGGCATGGGCGTCGACCCGCTGATCCAGCGGCTCGACCAGATGACCACCAGCATTTCGCAGCTGCTGCAGCTGGCGCGCGTCGGTCAGTCCTTTTCCGCCGGCAGCTATCAGCAGGTGCTGCTGCTGGATGACGTGGTCAAACCGCTGCAGGATGAGCTGGAGACCATGCTGGCCGAGCGCCAGCAACGGCTGCTGCTGACGGATGTCGAAAGCGAGGCCGTCGTCTCTGGCGACGCGACGCTCATCCGCGTCATTCTGCGCAATCTGGTGGAGAATGCCCATCGCTACAGCCCGCAAGGGTCGACGATCCGCGTGTCGGTGAAAGCGGGTCTGATGCCGGTGATGGCAGTGGAAGATGAAGGACCGGGGATTGATGAGGCGAAAAGCGGCGAACTCAGTAAGGCCTTCGTGCGCATGGACAGTCGCTACGGCGGTATAGGGCTAGGACTGAGCATCGTCACGCGCATCGCTCAGCTGCATGACGCCCAGTTCTTTTTACATAACCGCCAGCCGGGGCCAGGGGTCCGCGCGTGGGTGTTATTCCCGCGGCGCGGGGGTCAGAACGTCAGCACCCACTGATGGAAGAAGGCAACAATAATGACCAGGGCGGTGGCGACCGCCAGATATTCACGGAAGTTGATTTTTTGCATGGGCGCTATCCTCATCAGGTTGAGGATAGTGTCGCCTGGCGAGATTAAGCAAACATTAAGAAGGCCGCTTTGCGGCCTTTTTTCTTCACCGCGAATGGTTATCTGGCTGCGGAACAGGGCGATAAGGGCCACGCCTTGTCTGCTTCCCGCACGTCCACCTCCCGGCAGTACACGCCGGGACTCAGGAGGCGGCGATAAACAGTTCGCGCAGCTGATGCAGCTGGTCGCGAATTTGCGCCGCCTCTTCGAACTCGAGGTTTTGCGCGTGCTGCATCATCTGCCCTTCCAGCTCGTGGATTTTCTGCTGCAGCGCTTTTGGCGTCATATCCACGCCGCTGAGCCCGGCAGGCTCGACGGCCTTCGCTTTACCGCGCCCTTTGGCTTTGGTTTTCGCCAGGCTCTGGCCCAGCTGCAGGATATCCACCACTTTCTTGTTGAGCCCCTGCGGCACAATGCCGTGCTCTTCGTTATAGCGCTGCTGTTTCTCCCGTCGACGCTCTGTCTCGCCGATGGCTTTCGCCATCGAGGGGGTGATCTTATCGCCGTACAGGATAGCCTTGCCGTTGACGTTGCGCGCCGCGCGGCCGATGGTCTGGATCAGCGAGCGTTCGGAGCGCAGGAAGCCCTCTTTGTCCGCATCCAGGATCGCCACCAGCGACACCTCCGGCATATCCAGCCCCTCACGCAGCAGGTTGATCCCGACCAGCACGTCAAACTCGCCAAGACGCAGGTCGCGGATAATCTCCATACGTTCGACGGTGTCGATATCCGAGTGCAGATAGCGCACCCGCTCGCCGTGCTCCTCAAGGTACTCGGTTAAGTCTTCCGCCATCCGCTTGGTGAGGGTGGTGACCAGCACGCGCTCGTTGATGGCCGTGCGCAGGCGGATCTCCGACAGCAGATCGTCGACCTGGGTCGCCACCGGCCGCACTTCGATGATCGGATCCAGCAGACCGGTCGGCCGCACCACCTGATCCACCACCTCGCCGCCGGATTTATCCAGCTCGTAGGCGCCGGGGGTGGCCGACACGTAGATGGTTTGCGGCGCCAGCGCTTCGAATTCTTCAAACTTCATCGGCCGGTTATCCAGCGCCGACGGCAGGCGGAAGCCGTACTCCACCAGCGTCTCTTTGCGCGCCCGGTCGCCGCGGTACATACCGCCGATCTGCGGCACCGTGACGTGAGATTCGTCAATCACCAGCAGGCCGTCTGCCGGCAGGTAGTCGAACAGGGTGGGCGGCGGCTCGCCGGGGCCGCGCCCGGAGAGGAAGCGCGAGTAGTTTTCAATGCCCGAGCAGTAGCCCAGCTCGTTCATCATTTCGAGGTCGAACTGGGTGCGCTGGGTTAAGCGCTGCTCTTCCAGCAGCTTGTTGTTGGCCAGCAGCACCTTACGCCGCTCCGCCAGCTCCAGCTTGATCTCTTCCATCGCCTGGACAATGCGCTCCCGCGGCGTCACGTAGTGGGTCTTGGGATAAATGGTGTAGCGCGGCACCGTCGATTCCACATGGCCGGTGAGCGGGTCGAACAGCGACAGGCGCTCAACTTCTTCGTCAAACAGCTCAATGCGCAGGGCGATATCGTCCGATTCCGCCGGGAAGACGTCGATCACCTCGCCGCGCACCCGGAAGGTGCCGCGCTGGAAGGCCTGATCGTTGCGGGTATACTGCAGTTCGGCCAGGCGGCGCAGGATCGCCCGCTGGTCAATCAGCATCCCCACCGTCAGATGCAACATCATTTTCAGATACAGGTCCGGGTCGCCGAGGCCGTAAATAGCCGAGACAGAGGCCACCACCACCACATCGCGCCGCTCAAGCAGCGCTTTGGTGGCCGACAGGCGCATCTGCTCGATATGTTCGTTTACCGAGGCATCTTTCTCAATGAAGGTATCTGAGCTGGGGACATAGGCTTCCGGCTGATAGTAATCGTAGTAGGAGACGAAATACTCGACGGCATTCTCCGGGAAAAACTCTTTCATCTCGCCGTAGAGCTGGGCCGCCAGCGTTTTGTTTGGCGCCAGCACCATCGTCGGCCGCTGCAGATCGGCAATCACGTTGGCGATGGTAAAGGTCTTACCGGAGCCGGTGACCCCCAGCAGCGTTTGATGCGCGAGCCCATCCTCCAGCCCCTCTTCCAGGCGGCGGATGGCTTCCGGTTGGTCTCCGGAGGGGCGAAAGGCGGAATGCAGAACAAACGATTTACTCATCAATCAGAACCTGAAAAAGATTTAGCGGCCGGTGTTTAATTCTACCCCCCGGGCCGTTTTTTGCCAATAAATTATACTGGATATTTAAACAGTGCGTGCTTATGATAGCGCCACAATATGGCCTTTTTTGCCGGTAAGCAGGGTATAAAACGCGCGCCGGGCGGAATAATCCTCCGGCCGTCAGGGTTATCCCCAGAAATTTTTACCTTTTAACATTTGTCAAGCGGACGGGTGAAAGTTTTATGGCAGCAGATGACGCTTTTCTTACACCCATTGATTTTATCTAACAAGCTGATATTTAATGTTTTTAAAGAAAAGACGCCTTTCGCGCCAATTCAGCCGCAAGCCGCGTACGCTCTAGCTTACCGCAGGTTTTCTAACTCTAATACACAAGGTTATCCACAGGAATAGTGGATAACTGTCTGCAGCCCAAGACCGCCGCCGCCCGGCGCAAATCGTCTGGCGGCCTAAATCACGTGGCGAAAAATTTTTATCGAACTATTTTTGATAACTATCCGCTTAAAGCCGCTCGATTTTTGCTGCTTTTTGCACCACCCTTTAGCGTCGGGCACCGGAAAAGTGCAGCCCCGGCGCTGGCTGTGCCTGATGGTATCGGCATTTAGCGTTTTTTTCCGAGCGTTCTTTTTCCTGGCAAGAGTTTTGCAGCATCTTTCTGTCGCCCTGACGCCAGGATAAGGAGAAAACGTCCATGTTGAATTTACAGGCAGTAAATCACTTTTACGGCAACCAGCATTCGCTGTGGAATGTCGATCTTGAACTACGCCCGGGGGAGTGCATTGGCGTACTGGGACGCGAGGGCATGGGAAAAACCACCCTGGTTAACTGCATTGCCGGGCACCTGCCGGTGGCCAGCGGCCGGATGACCTGGCATGACATTGGCGCCCCGCCGCAGGATCTCACCCCCCTGTCGGCCCAGTCGCGCAGCGCCATCGGTATCGGCTATGTGCCGCAGGATAAACGCATCTTTTCGCAGCTCAGCGTGGAAGAGAATCTGCATATTGCCCTCGCGGCCGGGAAACCCGGGGCTAACGCCAGCGGCGGCGAAATCTATGAGCATTTTCCCGAACTCTATGCCCTACGGCAGCGCAAAGGCGCCTCGCTGAGCGACGACGATCAGTACCAACTGGCGCTGGCCAGGGCGCTGATTGTCCAGCCTCGGCTGCTGATCCTTGATGAACCCTCGCGCGGCAGAGGGCCGCGCTGTCTGCAAAAGCTGGCGGATCTGCTGCTGCGGTTGAATCGCGATATCGGCCTGACGGTGCTGCTCGCCGAGCAGCACCTGCCCTTTATCCGCCGGGTGGCGGATCGTTTCTGTGTTTTGCACCGGGGCCGTAACGTCGCCGAAGGCGATATTATGGCGCTGGATGAACCGCTGCTGGCGCAGTGGATGACGCCGGATCCAGCGCCCTGAGATCCAGATGCTGGCCGAGATCGTCGCGCTGCGCGATATCGGCAAGCCACGGTATTTCGCCGAGGAACGGCGCGGCCAGCCGGTTTTTCAGCGTCGCCAGATACTCGGCGTGGCGCTTGCCCGGCGGCTGCACGTCATTGGCGATCCACCCCGCGAGCGGCAGCCCTGCCTGGCGTACCGCCTGGGCGGTAAGCATCGCGTGATTGATGCAGCCGAGCTTGACGCCCACCACCAGAATCACCGGCAGCTGCTCCGCCTGCGCCCAGTCGGCAAAGGTCAGGGTTTCCGACAGCGGCGTAAACCAGCCGCCGGCCCCTTCCACCAGCACCCAGTCGGCGAGGCGTTCTAACTCGCGCAGCCCGCTGGAGAGCCTCGCCGCGGCGATCGGCCGCCCTTCGTCGGCGCTGATGATGTGCGGTGAGGTCGGCTCGGCGAAGGTATACGGGTTAACCTGTTCATAGCGCAGCGCGACCCGGCTATGACGCTGCAGCGCCAGCGCGTCTTCATTACGCAGCCCTGCGGCGGTAAGCTCGCTGCCGGAAGCCACCGGCTTGTAGCCAGCGGTGTGAAAACCCAGCTGATTCGCCGCCTGCAGCAGGGCGCTGCTGGCGATGGTTTTCCCGACTTCAGTATCGGTCCCGGTGACAAAAAAACGTTTAGTCACGCTCAATGACTCCTGTAAAAAGAGAATACGTCAGCGGGCAGACGCCCTGCCGCTGCGGCCAGGCCAGCTGTAGCTCGCGCAGTTTGCCGCGACCAAGCGGGGCCGATGCCCGCCCCTGGTGCAAATGGGTGGCGCCGATGCCCTTCAGCGATCGCATGGCGCTCAGCGCGTCGGCGAACGGCAGGCTAATCTGATGCACCTCGCCGGACGCCCGCAGGCCGCTCAGCGCCGCGCACACCGCCGCTTCGCTGAGAAAACGGTTGGCATGCGGCCGGTCGTCGATGGCCTGCCACGCCTGATTGAGCTCCGGCAGCGAGTCGGCCAGCAGCGTGCTAAACGCCACCCTGCCGCCGGGGCGCACCACCCGGTACAGCTCGCCAAGGGCGGCGCGCAGATCGTCGCACCACTGCACCGCCAGATTGCTCCACGCCAGATCGACGCAGGCGTCCGGCAGCGGCAGCGCCTCAATGTCGCCCAGCAGGTAATACTGGGCGGCGTCGTTACGCTGCGCCTCTGCCAGCATCCCGGGGGAGAGATCCAGCGCGGTCACCACGCTGCCCGCCTCACGCCAGCGGCGGCTCATGCCGCCGGGGCCGCAGCCAGCATCCAGCACCCGGGGAAAATCGCGACGCGCCAGCTGGCGCAGCAGCAATTCCGCGCTGCGCCGCTGCAGTTCATCATGTTGCGAATAGCCGCCGGCCGCCCGGCCAAACGCCGCGGCCACCGCCTGCTTATTCACCGTGGCCATGCAGCACCTCCAGTAAACGGTTAATGTCCTCAGCCTGATGGACGGCGGTCAGGGTCAGGCGCAGACGAGCGCTGCCGACCGGCACCGTCGGTGGACGGATCGCCGTCGTCCAGCAGCCCGCGTCGCGCAGACGTGCGGCCAGGCTCAGCGCCCGGCCGTTATCGCCGACGATCAGCGGCTGGATCGCGCTGACGGAGTCGGTCAAACCCAGCGACGTCTCGCCCATCCCCTTGCGGAACTGCCGGATGCGGGCGGCCAGGATGTCGCGACGCTGCTGTCCTTCATTGCTGCGAATCACCCGTAGCGCGGCGCTCAGCGCCACCGCCTGGGCGGGCGGCATCGCGGTGCTATAGATCAAATGACGGGCAAACTGCAGCAGATAATCGGCCATTGCTTCGTCGCACAGCACCGCCGCGCCGCTGACGCCGAAGGCCTTGCCGAAGGTAACCACCAGCAGCTCAGGGCGCACCGCCTGCGCGGCGCAGCTCCCGCGTCCTTCGTCGCCGACCACGCCGACGCCGTGGGCGTCATCCACCAGCAACAATGCCCCGGCGGCCTGCGCCGCGGCGTGAATGGCCGCCAGCGGCGCGCTGTCGCCATCCATGCTGAAAATGCCTTCAGTGACCGCCAACTGTTCGCCCGCCAGCGGCTTAGCCAGCAGTTGCGCGAGGTGCTGCGGATCGTTGTGGGCGAAACGGCGTAGCTGCGCCGGGCTGAGGCTTGCCGCCTCCAGCAGGGAGGCGTGGCTCAGGCGGTCGGCCACGATCCGATCCTCTTTATCCGCCAGGGCGGCGATCAGCGCCTGATTGGCGGCAAAGCCGGAGATAAACAGCAACGCGCGCGGATAGCCCAGCCAGTCGGCAAGTTCCTCTTCCAGCGCGCGGTGGGCCTCGTTATAGCCGCTTACGTGTCCCGAACCGCCGGAACCGACGCCATAACGTTCCGCCCCCTGCTGCCAGGCGGCGATAATCGCCGGATGCTGGCTCAGGCCAAGATAGTCATTGCTGGAGAAGTTAAGCCAGCGCTCCCCTTCCCGCGCCAGCCAGCGCCCGGCGCCGTGCGTCACCGGCAGGCGGCGGCGAAGAGCATCCGCCGCTCGTCGCTCGTCCAGCGCCCGATCGATTCGCTGCTGCCAGCTCATAGCACCGCCGCGTTGTAATATTCCTCAGTGTCCGGGGTGAGTAAGGCCTGCTCCAGGCGCTGCTGCTGCTCATTATCACCTTCCAGCACCGCCGTCTGCTGCGGGTTGATCCCCAGCTTGCGGAACAGTTGCAGGTCTTTATCTTCTTCCGGATTAGGCGTCGTCAGCAGTTTGCAGCCATAGAAAATCGAGTTCGCCCCGGCCATAAAGCACATCGCCTGGGTCTGCTCGTTCATCTGCTCGCGGCCGGCGGAGAGACGCACGTAAGAGGTGGGCATCATGATGCGCGCGATGGCGATAGTGCGAATAAAATCGAAAGCGTCGACATCGTCGTTATCCGCCAGCGGCGTACCTTTGACCTTCACCAACATGTTGATCGGTACGCTTTCCGGCGGCGTGGGCAGGTTAGCCAACTGCAGCAGCAGGCCGGCGCGGTCTTTCACGGTCTCCCCCAGCCCGACGATACCGCCGGAGCAGACTTTGATCCCGGCGTCACGCACTTTGTCCAGGGTATCCAGGCGCTCCTGGTAGGTGCGGGTGGTGATGATGTTGCCGTAAAATTCCGGCGAGGTATCGAGGTTGTGGTTGTAGTAATCGAGGCCCGCCTCGGCCAGGCGCTGCGCCTGGCTGTCTGTCAGAGTGCCAAGCGTCATGCACGACTCCAGCCCCAGGGCCTTCACTCCTTTCACCATCTGCTCCAGATACGGCATATCGCGGTCATTGGGGTTTTTCCACGCCGCGCCCATGCAGAAGCGGGTCGAGCCGGCGTTTTTCGCCTGACGCGCTGATTCCAGCACCTGCTCGACTTCCATCAGGCGCTCTGTTTCGAGCCCGGTTTTATAGCGCGCGCTCTGCGGACAATATTTACAATCTTCCGGGCAAGCGCCGGTTTTGATCGACAGCAGGGTGCTGACCTGCACCTGGCGCGGATCAAAGTGTTGCCGGTGGATTTGCTGCGCTTCGAATAACAGATCGATGAGTGGTTTATTAAATAATTCAGTTACTTGCGACATTGTCCAACGTACGTGGTGAGCCATTGGCTTCTCCAAAGGGTTTTGTTAATTTACGGTTCGGTTTATACTCGTAAACCTAAATGTTTTCAAAATGGTTTACAAGTCGCTTATGACCCTGGACGATCTCGCCTTCGATCGGCGCCACATCTGGCACCCCTACACCTCTATGACTTCCCCCCTGCCGGTCTACCCGGTGGTTTCCGCCCACGGTTGCGAGCTGTCCCTCGCCGGCGGCGAACAACTGGTTGACGGTATGTCCTCCTGGTGGGCGGCAATCCACGGCTACAATCACCCGCGTCTTAATGCGGCGATGAAAGCGCAAATCGACCAGATGTCGCACGTCATGTTCGGCGGGATCACTCACCCCTCGGCGGTGGCCCTGTGCCGCCAGCTGGTGGCAATGACTCCGGAATCGCTGGAGTGCGTTTTCCTCGCTGATTCCGGTTCGGTGGCGGTTGAGGTGGCGATGAAAATGGCGCTGCAGTACTGGCAGGCGAAAAGCCAACCGCGTCGACGTTTCCTGACCTTCCGCAATGGCTATCACGGCGATACCTTCGGCGCGATGTCGGTCTGCGATCCGCAGAACTCGATGCACAGCCTGTGGCAGGGCTATCTGCCGGATAACCTGTTCGCCCCCGCGCCGCAGAGCCGCTTTGACGGCGAGTGGGATGAAATGGATATAGTGCCCTTTGCCCGCCTGATGGCCGCGCACCGTCACGACATCGCCGCGGTGATCCTCGAACCGATCGTACAGGGCGCGGGCGGGATGCGGATGTACCATCCGGAGTGGCTGAAGCGGGTGCGTAAAATGTGCGACCGGGAAGGGATACTGCTGATCGCCGATGAGATTGCCACCGGCTTTGGCCGCACCGGCAAGCTGTTCGCCTGTGAACACGCCGGGATTACCGCCGACATACTGTGTCTGGGCAAGGCGCTGACCGGCGGCACCATGACCCTCTCCGCCGCGCTGACCACCCGCGAGGTGGCGGAAACCATCAGCAACGGTGAAGCTGGCTGCTTTATGCACGGCCCGACCTTTATGGGCAACCCGCTGGCCTGCGCGGTGGCCAGCGAAAGCCTGCGCCTGCTGGAGAGCGGCGAATGGCAGCGGCAGGTGGCGGCGATTGAAGCCCAGCTGCTGGCCGAGCTGGCGCCGGCGCGGGGATCCGCCCTGGTCGCCGATGTCCGCGTGCTGGGCGCTATTGGCGTGGTTGAAACCCGTCGCCCGGTCAATATGGCTGCCCTGCAGCACTTTTTCGTCGGGCAGGGGGTGTGGATCCGCCCGTTTGGCCGCCTGATCTATTTGATGCCGCCGTACATCATCGCGCCTGAACAGCTGTCCCGCCTGACCCGCGCCGTTAACCTGGCGGTGCAGGACGAAACATTTTTTAGCGAATAAATAGCGGAATTGCGTCGTGGTGCAGGCTACACTTCCAGGTTAATCAGCGCATTATCAATGAGGATGAAGCATGAAACTGATCAGTCACGATCTCCAGGACGGCGGTAAGCTGCCTAATCGTCACGTCTTCAACGGCATGGGCTACGATGGCGACAATATTTCGCCGCATCTGATGTGGGATGATGTGCCCGCAGGAACCAAAAGCTTTGTGGTGACCTGCTACGATCCGGATGCGCCGACCGGCTCCGGCTGGTGGCACTGGGTGGTGGCTAACCTGCCTGCGGATACCCGCGTCCTGCCGCAAGGGGCCGGTTCCGGCCAGGCGGAGCTGCCGGAAGAGGCCGTTCAGACCCGCACCGATTTTGGCAAGGCGGGATACGGCGGCGCAGCGCCGCCGAAGGGCGAAACCCACCGCTATATCTTTACCGTCCACGCCCTGGACGTCGAGAAAATTGAAGTGGATGCCGAGGCCAGCGGCGCAATGGTCGGCTTTAACGTCCATTTCCATTCCCTCGCCAGCGCCTCCATCACCGCCCTGTTCAGTTAATCTTCCCCCGGATAGCGGCTGTCGCCTTATCCGGGCTACTTGCTGGGATAAGTCGAAGGCACCACGAAGTGGCGATGTTGCTGGCCGGAGCCCGGGGGTACAGGGGGCGGCGGCGACTGGCCGCCCCCTGTGCGCTCCCTGCACCATGAGAAACATAACGTAGAAGACATTTCGGGAGCGCAATGTGCTCGGAATTAATACAAAACAACTGTTTTTACCGGATTAAAACCGTTACAAGCCGATAACAGTATCTACAATATCCCCAGGCCCACGCAAGCGCAGCGCTGCCGGGCGATTGCCGCGGGCACTGAGCCGCTTTTATGCCGGGCGGCGGCTGACGCCTTGCCCGGCCTACGGGGGCCTCTCCCAGCCTCACACCTCGTAGCCCCGGTAAGCGCAGCGCCACCGGGGAAATTGGCCTTACTGTTCAGTGGCTACCTGCAGCGCCGTTTTACGCACCCGCGCGTACCACACCACCGTCAGCAGCCCGAGCCAGACCAGGCCGGCAATCAGCGCCATCCGCGTCTCAGCAAACATCCCCAGCACCGCGATAACCAGCCCCATAAACAGCAGCGTCAACAGCGGCGCAACCGGCCAGAACGGGACGGGGAAGGCAATCTGGCTGCGCTCTTCGGCAGACAAACTACGGCGCATGGCGAAATGGGACAGCAGGATCATCAACCACACCCACACCGTGGCGAATGCCGCCAGCGAAGCAATCAGCACAAAGACCTGCTCGGGGATCAGATAGTTCAGCACCACCGCCGCCAGCAGCGCGCCGCCCATGACCACCACCGTCATCCAGGGTACGCCGTTGCTGGCGATGCGCTGGAAGCTTTTCGGCGCCAGCCCCTCTTTCGACATGCCGTACATCATGCGCCCGGCGCCGAAGATATCGCTGTTAATTGCCGAAATGCTGGCGCTGATCACGATGATGTTAAGGATTGTCGCCGCCGCCGGGATCCCCAGACCGTCGAAAATCAGCACAAACGGACTCCCCTGCTCGCCAAAGCTGTTCCACGGGAAAATCGCCATCAGCACCGCCAGGGTGCAGACGTAGAACAGGATAATACGCAGCGGAATGGTATTGATGGCCTGCGGGATGACCTTTTTCGGATCTTTCGCTTCCGCGGCGGTGACGCCGATAATCTCCACCCCGCCGAAAGCGAACATCACGATGCCAAGCGAAGCGATAACGCCCTGCCAGCCGTTAGGAGCAAAGCCGCCGTGGCTCCACAGATTTTCCAGACCGGTAGCCGGGAAGCTATGGCCGAAGCCAAAGAAGATGATCCCGGCGCCCGCCAGCATCATGGCGATAATAGCCACCACCTTCACCAGCGACAGCCAGAACTCCATCTCGCCGAACACCCGCACGTTGCACAGGTTCATGGCACCGATAAAGAAGATGATGCTGAGGATCCAGATCCAGCGCGGGACATCGGGATACCACAATCCCATATAGATGCCGAAGGCGGTGACATCGGCCAGGGCGACGATCACCATTTCAAAAGTATAGGTCCAGCCGGTAATAAACCCGGCCAGCGGCCCGAGATACTGGCGGGCGTAGCTGCCGAAGGAGCCGGAAACCGGGTTGCGCACCGCCATCTCGCCCAGCGCGCGCATGACGATAAACACCGCCGCGCCGCCAATCAGATAGGCCAGCAGCACCGCCGGGCCCGCCGCCTTGATGGCGGAGGCCGAGCCATAGAACAGCCCGGTGCCGATAGCGGAGCCGAGCGCAATAAATCGAATGTGTCGGGCATTGAGCCCGCGCAGCAGATGTGGCTTGTGTTGTTGTTGCATATACAGGTGTCCTGGTTTTTTTATATGACGACAAATATGCGATGTAGGGCGGTCGGGGGAATGACTTCCCCCGACGCGGGTACAGAGAACAACGGTGATTAGTGCAGGCCTGGCAGTACGGCAGGCAGCAGACGCGTCAGGTGACGGGCCGCCAGAAGCGCAATGGCATTATCGATATCCGGGGCGAAGTAGCGATCCTGCGTATAATGAGGGACACGTTCGCGCAGCAGATGACGCGCTTCTTCCAGCAGTGGGCTGGTGGTCAGCCCTTCGCGCATATCCAGCCCCTGCACCGCCGCCAGCCACTCAACGGCCAATACGCCGCGGGTGTTCTCGGCCATCGCCCACAGGCGGCGACCGGCCGCCGGCGCCATCGAGACGTGGTCTTCCTGGTTGGCGGAGGTCGGCAAGCTGTCGACGCTGTGCGGGTGCGACAGCGCTTTGTTTTCACTGGCCAGCGCCGCCGCCGTGACCTGGGCAATCATAAACCCGGAGTTCACCCCGCCATTTTTCACGAGGAACGGCGGCAGTTGCGACATATGGCTGTCCATCATCAGCGCGATGCGGCGCTCGGAGAGCGAGCCGATTTCGGCGATCGCCAGCGCGATATTATCCGCGGCCATCGCCACCGGCTCGGCGTGGAAGTTACCGCCGGAGATGACGTCATTTTCAGCGGCAAAGACCAGCGGGTTATCAGAGACCGCGTTGGCTTCGGCCAGCAGCACTTCCGCCGCCTGGCGGATCTGGGTCAGGCAGGCGCCCATCACCTGCGGCTGACAGCGCAGGGAGTACGGGTCCTGCACCTTGCTGCAGTTATGGTGCGACTGCGAGATCGCGCTATCGTCGGTCAGCAGATGGCGATACAGCGCCGCCGCATCAATCTGCCCGCGCTGGCCGCGTACCTCATGAATACGCGCATCGAACGGACGACGCGAACCCAGCGCCGCTTCGGTGGTTAACGCCCCGCAAACGACCGCGGAGGCGAACAGATCTTCGGCTTCGAACAAACCGCGCAGGGCAAAAGCGGTCGAGGCCTGGGTGCCGTTGAGTAGCGCCAGCCCCTCTTTCGCCGCCAGGGTAATCGGCTCCAGCCCAACCTGACGCAGCGCTTCGGTGGCCGGCAGCCATTCGCCGCCGCGTACCCGCGCTTTGCCTTCGCCAAGCAGGGTCAGCGACATATGCGCCAGCGGCGCGAGGTCGCCGGAGGCGCCGACGGAACCTTTCGCCGGGATCCACGGCGTCACGCCGGCATTCACCAGGCCAATCAGCGCCTGGATCACGCTCAGGCGGATCCCGGAGAAACCGCGGGACAGGCTGTTAATCTTCAGCACCATAATCAGGCGCGCCAGGTCATCGTCCAGCGGCTCGCCAACGCCCGCCGCATGGGACAGCACCAGCGAACGCTGCAGGTTCTCCAGATCTTCCGTCGAGATCCGGGTCTGCGCCAGCAGGCCAAAACCAGTGTTAATGCCGTAGGCAGTCCGCCCTTCGGCAAGGATGGCGTTGACGCAGGCCACGCTCTCGTCGATGGCGGCAAACGCGCCGCTGTCGAGGGTAATATTCACCGGGTGGCTGTAGATGTCGCGGAGCTGCGACAGGCTGAGTTGACCCGGGATCAGAGTTAAAGATTTCATTTCGCGTTCCCCTGCGTTGCCGCGACCATCGGAAGATTGAGACCCTGTTCTGCTGCGCATTCAATGGCAATCTCGTACCCCGCGTCGGCATGACGCATCACACCGGTGGCCGGGTCGTTGTGCAGGACGCGGGCGATACGCGCCGCCGCTTCATCGGTGCCATCGCAGACGATAACCATCCCGGAGTGTTGCGAGAAGCCCATGCCTACCCCGCCGCCGTGGTGCAGCGACACCCAGGTCGCGCCGCTGGCGGTGTTGAGCAGGGCGTTGAGCAGCGGCCAGTCGGAGACCGCGTCAGAGCCGTCGCGCATCGCTTCGGTTTCGCGGTTTGGGCTGGCGACGGAGCCGGAGTCAAGGTGATCGCGGCCAATGACGATCGGCGCGGAGACTTCGCCGCTGCGCACCATTTCGTTAAACGCCAGGCCCAGCTTCTGCCGCCATTCCAGACCGACCCAGCAGATACGCGCCGGCAGCCCCTGGAAGCTGATGCGCTCGCGCGCCATATCCAGCCAGTGGTGCAGATGCTTATCATCCTTAATGATCTCTTTCACTTTGGCGTCGGTTTTGTAGATATCCTGCGGATCGCCGGAGAGCGCTACCCAGCGGAACGGTCCGATACCCCGACAGAACAGCGGGCGGATATAGGCCGGCACGAAGCCCGGGAAATCAAAGGCGTTGCTGACGCCCACTTCCTGAGCCATCTGGCGAATGTTGTTACCGTAGTCGAAGGTCGGGACCCCCATCTCATGGAAGGCCAGCATCGCCTGCACGTGGTCGGCCATCGAGCGTTTCGCCGCCAGAATGGTGCCCTGCGGATCGGATTCGGCTTTCTGCTGATACTCTTCCCAGCTCCAGCCTTTCGGCAAATAGCCGTGCAGCGGGTCGTGGGCGCTGGTCTGGTCGGTGACCATATCCGGGCGCACGCCGCGTTTCACCAGCTCCGGCACGATCTCCGCGGCGTTGCCGCACAGGGCGATGGAGATAGCGCGACCTTCGGCAGTGTATTTCTTGATGCGCGCCAGGGCGTCATCCAGAGAAGTAGCTTGTTCGTCCACATAGCGGGTGCGCAGACGGAAATCGATGCGGCTCTGCTGGCATTCAATGTTCAGCGAGCAGGCCCCGGCCAGCGTCGCGGCCAGCGGCTGCGCGCCGCCCATGCCGCCCAGCCCGGCGGTTAGCACCCAGCGGCCTTTCAGGCTGCCCTGATAGTGCTGACGACCGGCTTCGACGAAGGTTTCGTAGGTGCCCTGCACGATGCCCTGGCTGCCAATGTAGATCCAGCTGCCAGCGGTCATCTGGCCGTACATCGCCAGCCCTTTGGCATCCAGCTCGTTGAAGTGTTCCCAGGTCGCCCAGTGCGGGACCAGGTTGGAGTTAGCGATCAGCACGCGCGGCGAGTTTTCATGGGTTTTGAAAACGCCCACCGGCTTGCCGGACTGGACCAGCAGGGTTTCGTCGCTTTCCAGGTTCTTCAGCGCCTTCACGATAGCGTCATAGCATTCCCAGTTGCGCGCTGCGCGACCAATACCGCCATAGACCACCAGCTCGTGCGGGTTTTCGGCGACATCGGGATCGAGGTTATTCATTAACATACGCAGCGGGGCTTCGGTCAACCAGCTCTTCGCGGTCAGCGTCGTGCCTCTTGGCGCACGGACGTCCAGCTGGCGATATTTGCTTTGCGACATCGGGGTTTCTCCTGACAATGAACGTTGTTTACGTAGATACATATACTTGTCTATACAAGCATGCGCAAGGCAGGATTTAACAGAAATGATACAATTTTGTTATATTGCGTCAGCAATCACGTTTTGCTGACGCCAGAGTGGATCAGGAGCCAAAGCGGCCCTGCAGACGATAACGGCTGCCGGGGAACAGCAGGCGCGCGTGGGAAACGATATGGGTTGTCGACCAGGTGCGGCGACGGATCAGCAGGCAGGGATCGTGGGCGTGAATATGCAGCAGCGCGCACTCTTCCGCTGTGGCCTGCACCGCTTCAACAATATGTTCACCTTCGGTTAACGGGGCGATCAGCGACAGATAATCATGGGGCGTGGTGGCGGTATAATCCTGCTGGAGATAGTTCGGCACCACCGCGGCATTGACGCAGCGATCTTCGATTTGTACCGGCACCTCGTTTTCGTAATGCACCATCAGCGAGTGAAAGATGCGGGTGCCTTCCGCTACGCTGAGCGCCGTCGCCTGAATATGATCCGCCCGGGTCTCCTCCAGCAGCAGCACCTCGCAGCGGTGCTGATGGTGACGGGCAAGAATTTCTTCGGCAATGCTGCGCACCTCAAACAGCGCCGACTGCCCTTTCGGCTCGGCGACAAAGGTCCCCACCCCTTGCAACCTGACCAGCAGGCCTTCATCCGTTAGCTCGCGCAGCGCGCGGTTGATGGTCATCCGGCTGAAGCCGAACTGGGCCACCAGCTCCGCTTCCGAAGGGATACGGTCATGCGGTCGCCAGACGCCGCTGTGAATTTTTTCACCGATAGCCTGCTTCACCTTCTCATAAAAAGGCGCGGGCGCGGAACGGGGTTGCTGTGAAAACATAGCCTGGCTTTCCTTTTGCAAAATGGGCGGCGAAACACCCAGAATATACCGGAATGGCTACTGCCACCAATGGGCGATTTGCCATGCCAGACGGGCCGCCGCGCGGGCGCCCTGACCGTCAATGTCAAACTGCGGGTTGAACTCCACCAGATCCACCGCCTGCAGCTTACCGCTGCGGCACAACGGCTCTACGATGCGCAGCAGGGTCGCCAGCGGCACGCCCAGCGCCGCCGGCGCGGATACCGCCGGCATTTCGCGCGCCGGCAGCACGTCGAGATCGATAGTCAGATACAGACGGTCGAATTGCGCGATATTGCGCTCAAGCTCCGCCAGCACCCGGGTTTCGAAGGCCTCTAATACCTGTAGATCCTCCACAATAGCCACCTCGCGCCGCGCCGCTTCCTCCCAGAGCGCCTGGGTGTTGGCCGCCCGACTGACCCCAATGCAGGTATAGTGAAAACCGCGCTGCTGCGCGTCACACTCCAGCGCCAGCTGGCGGAACGGCGTCCCGGAGCTGGCGCACTCGGCAAAGCGCAGATCCAGATGCGCATCGAGGTTAATAATGCCCACTTTTTCGCCGGGGAAGGCATCCAGTATCCCGGCGCCATGACCGAAGGCGGTCTCGTGGCCACCGCCCAGTACCAGCGTGCGTTTGCCGGCGCGCTGGCAGGCGGTCACCGCCTCGCGCAGCGCCTGATGCGCGGCTTCCAGCTGGTCGCCTTCGACGCTAATCGTGCCCATATCCACGCAGCGGTCGTGGCCCTGATGGCTGGCCATATTGGCCAGCGCCCGGCGTAGGGTCGCCGGGCCGTCAGCCGCTCCGGTACGCCCTTTGTTGCGCCGGACGCCTTCGTCACAGGCGAAGCCGAGCAGCGCGATATCGCCGGGCATCTCCTGCGGCGCGAAGCGTTCGGCGCGGGGAATGGTCTGGAACAGACGCAGCGCATTCGGCGCTTCCGCGCTGTCGTCGCGACCTTGCCAAAGGTTAGCGGGGGTAGCTTGCCACAACA
This sequence comes from Klebsiella sp. PCX, assembly GCF_021869705.1. Lineage (NCBI taxonomy): Bacteria > Pseudomonadati > Pseudomonadota > Gammaproteobacteria > Enterobacterales > Enterobacteriaceae > Klebsiella > Klebsiella sp. PCX. Next base: position 1,629,746 of record NZ_CP091527.1, on the reverse strand, counting down.
TCACTGTAGTTCTCCTCGTACCACACGCTGCCAGAGCGGACTGCGCCCCGGCTCATACACCATCTCGACCGGATGCTCAGCATCCCAGATGGCAAAGTTCGCCACAAAGCCCGCCGCCAGCTGGCCGTGGCTGTTCTGCCGCCCCAGCGCCCGCGCGGCATGGCGCGTCACGCCGGCCCACGCCTCTTCCGGCGTCAGGCCAAATTTGACGCAGGCCATGTTCATCGCCAGATGCAGGCTGGCGAAGGGGCTGGTGCCGGGGTTGAAATCCGTCGCCACCGCCATCGGCACCTGGTACTTGCGCAACAGTTCCACCGGCGGTTTGCGGGTTTCATTGAGGAAGTAGAACGCGCCGGGCAGCAGGGCCGCCACGGTGCCGCTCTCGCGCATCGCCGCCACCCCCTCTTCCGTCAGATATTCGATATGGTCGGCGGACAGTCCGTGATAACGGCTCACCAGCTGCGCGCCGCCCAGCGAAGAGAGCTGCTCAACGTGACCTTTAACCGGGATGCCTAGCGCCTGCGCCGCCTGAAACACCCGCTCGGTTTGCTGCGGGCTGAAACCGACGTTTTCGCAGAAGACGTCGACGCTTTCAAACAGTCCCTCCCGCCACATCGTCGGCAGGATCGTCTCGCAGACCAGCGTAATATAGCCGTCGGCGTCGCCTTGATATTCCGGCGGCGTGGCGTGGGCAGAGAGCAGCGTCGCCGAAAGCTCGACGCCATTGTCGTCGGCCAGCTGGCGGGCGACCCGCAGCATTTTGCGCTCGTTTTGCAGATCGAGACCGTAGCCGGATTTGATCTCCAGAGTGGTTACCCCTTCACGCAGCAGGCGGGCCAGCCGCGGCTGGGCCAGCGCCAGCAGCTCGGCTTCGCTGCTGTCGCGGGTGGCGCGCACGGTGGCATTAATCCCCCCGCCGCTGGCGCTGATGGTCTGATAGGAGACGCCGTTCAGACGCTGCTCCCACTCCTGGGCCCGGCTGCCGCCGAAGACGAGATGGGTGTGGCAGTCGATTAATCCCGGCGTGACCAGCCGGCCTTCGAGATCGATCCTGCGCCCGCTGGGAAGGTCATCTTCGGCGACGATCGCCTCAATGCGACCGTCGCGGACCAGCAGCGCGTGGCGCTCCAGCAGACCGTACGGTTGAGCGTGGTCGGGGTTCAAGGTGGCGAGACGGGCGTTTCGCCAGATAACGAGTTCGGAAGTGGCTTCAGTCATAGCGCTTAACTTGTCATGGGTTGTATAGACATTTATTTTCATAACGCCGGGAATGTCAACAAAAGCGCGACTAAATGTTATTTATTTGTGACTAGGGACCGTCCCGGAACAGCGTTCATTGCGTAAAGAAGGTAAGTTTTTCAGCCCGCATCTTCCCGTTTCGTTCAAGTTAGTATAAAACAGCAGGTTTTAAAGGACTTATACCCTGGCGTCTCAGCCGGGGTATTTCACTACGCTTAATTTTGCCCGGAGCAACATGAACACATATTCCGTTTCCCGTCTGGCGCTGGCGCTGGCCTTCGGCGTGACGCTGTCCGCCTGTAGCTCGACGCCTGCCGATCAACAGCCCTCAACGCAGACTGCACCGGGCACCACCGCGCGTCCCATTCTGAACGCCGATGAAGCGAAAAACTTTACCCCGGCGGCCTATTTCCAGTCGCTGAACCCCAATGCCGCGGCCTGGACGCCGTCCGCCATCAGCCTGCCGGCGCAACCTGACTTTATCGTCGGCCCGGCGGGAACCCAGGGCGTGACCCATACCACCGTCCAGGCAGCGGTGGATGCGGCAATTGCCCGCCACTCTAACCGTCGCCTGTTTATCGCCATCATGCCGGGCGAATACCCGGGCACCGTCTACGTTCCGGCGGCGCCGGGCGCCCTGACTCTGTATGGTACCGGCGATAAACCGATTGACGTAAAAATCAGCGAAGCCATTGATTCTGAAATGGATCGCAATACCTGGCGTCGTCTGGTCAACCCGGGTGGCAAATACATGCCGGGCAAACCGGCGTGGTATATGTTCGACAGCTGCCAGAGCAAATCCACTGCCACCGTCGGCGTGATGTGCTCCGCGGTCTTCTGGTCGCAGAATAATGGCCTGCAGCTGCAGAACCTGACCATCGCCAACAACCTTGGCGACAGCGTCGATGCCGGTACCCACCAGGCCGTTGCCCTGCGCAGCGATGGCGACCAGGTGCAGATCGATAAGGTGAACATTCTTGGCCGCCAGAACACCTTCTTCGTGACCAACAGCGGCGTGCAGAACCGTCTGCAGGACAACCGTCAGACTCGCACCCTGGTAACCAACAGCTATATTGAAGGCGACGTGGATATCGTTTCTGGCCGTGGCGCCGTGGTGTTTGATAACACCGACTTCCGCGTGGTGAACTCCCGTACTCAGAAAGAAGCCTATGTCTTCGCGCCGGCCACCCTGAAGAGCGTGACCTACGGCTTCCTGGCGACTAACAGCCGCTTCACCGCCTCCGGGGATAACGTCGCGCAGCTCGGCCGCGCGCTGGATGTTGACGGTAACAGCAACGGTCAGGTCGTGATCCGCGACAGCGCCATCAACGAAGGCTTTAATATCGCCCAGCCGTGGGCGGCAGCGGTAGGCTCCGGCCGTCCGTTCAGCGGCAACACCGGCAGCGCGGATGACAAAGGCAATCTGCAGCGCAACCTCAACGACAACAGCTTCAACCGCATGTGGGAATATAACAACCGCGGCGTGGGAAGCAGCGTGGTCGCCGAGCCGAAACAGTAAAGCGCAACAAGCGTGAAGCATAATAAAAGAGGGGGCGATGCCCCCTCTTTCCTTTTTCGTTCAGCGCTTCACGCCGTCAGGCGGTTCGCCATTTGCGGGTCAGCGGTTTTTCCAGCTCCACGATCAGGAACATGGCGAAGCCGATGATAAAGGTGATCACCCAGTAGCGGAACGGCAGCCCGGTGGTGCCAAACAGCATCTGCATAAACGGCGCATAGATAATCAGCAGCTGCAGCACCAGCAGCACGCCGCTGACGATCCAGATCCCCTTGTTAGCCAGCAGACCTTTGGTTAACGAGAAACCATCCGACACGCGGCAGTTCAGCATATAGAACCACTGGGCGGTGACCAGGGTCTGCAACAGCACGGTACGGATAAACTCCGGCGAATAGCCGCGCGGCTGCAGCCAGGCTTCGAGAATAAAGGCGCTGACCGCAATCATCGACCCCACAAACGCCACGCGCCAGATGGCAAACCCGTCCATGACGTGAATTTTCGGGTCGCGCGGCGGCCGCCGCATAATATTTTTCTCACCGGCTTCAAACGCCAGACCAAACGACAGCGTGGCGGAGGTGGCCATGTTCATCCACAGGATCAGCACCGGCGTCAGCGGCAGCACGTTGCCTGCCAGCAGCGCGATCACGATCAGTAAACCCTGCGCAAGGTTGGTCGGCATGACAAAAAGAATGGTTTTCTTGAGATTGTCATACACCCGGCGCCCCTCGCGGACCGCGCTGGCGATGGTGGCGAAGTTGTCGTCGGTCAACACCATATCGGCGGCTTCCTTGGTGACTTCGGTTCCCTTGATCCCCATCGCCACGCCGACGTCAGCCTGCTTCAGCGCCGGGGCATCGTTCACCCCGTCTCCGGTCATGCCGACAATCTCTTTCTTGCTCTGCAGAGCCTGCACCAGACGGAACTTATCTTCCGGGCTGGTGCGGGCGAAGATATCGAACTGCTGCGCGGCGACGCTCAGCTGCGCGTCGTCCATCACCTCCAGCTCGCGCCCGGTGATGGCGTTACCCGCATTGCCAATCCCCAACATTTTGCCGATGCTCATCGCCGTTTGCGGATGGTCGCCGGTGATCATCTTCACGCGAATCCCGGCCTGCAGGCAGTCGGCAATCGCCGTGATCGCTTCCGGACGTGGCGGATCCATCATCCCGGCAACCCCTAATAAAATGACCCCCTGCTGCAGATCCTGATGGGTCAGCTCGGTCTGGCCTGCGGCAGCCGGCTTCCAGGCCGCGGCCACCATGCGCAGCCCCTCCCGGGCGTACTCTTCAATTTTGCTTTCCCAGTACGGGAGATCCAGCGGCTGCAGTCCGTTGTCGCTCTGCTGATACTGGCACAGGCGGAACAGAACGTCAGGCGCGCCGGTGACCAGCACCACCTCCTCTTCGCCCAGCCGGTAAAGCGTCGACATGTATTTATATTGCGAATCAAAAGGAATTTTACTACGCAGCTCGCTGGGCTGCGGCGGCAGGGTTATCTTCGCCGCCAGCACCTTCAATGCCCCCTCGGTGGGGCCGCCGGTAATTTTCCACAGCCCGCCTTCCTCTTTGATAAGCTGGCTGTCGTTACACAGATCGATGGTGCGCAGATAGCGCTCAAGAAGCGATCCTGGCGCCACGGCGATCGGCGTCGGGTCGTCGATGGCATGGATTTTACCGACCGGCTCATAGCTGTCCCCTTCCACCCGATAGACGCTGTCCGCGGTGATCACCGCCTTCACCGTCATTTCGTTCATGGTCAGGGTCCCGGTTTTATCCGAGCAGATAACGGTCATCGCACCGAGGGTTTCCACCGTCGGCAGCTTGCGGATAATCGCTTTCTGACGGGCCATCGCCTGCACGCCAAGCGACAGAATAATGGAGATAATCGCCGGCAACCCTTCCGGGACCGACGCCACCGCGAGGCTAATTAACGACAGCATCAGTTCGGAGACCGGCATATCGCGGAACAGCAGGCTAAAGACGAACAGCGCCGCCATCATCACCAGAATGAGGATAAAAATGGCTTTGCCCAGCTTATCCATCTGCACCAGCAGCGGGGTGCGATGTTTCTCAATGCCCGCCATCATCTGGTTGATGTGGCCCAGCTCGGTATCGCCGCCGGTGGCCACCACGATCCCTTTCCCCGCCCCTGAGCTGACGGTGGTCCCGGAAAACACCAGGTTGCTGCGATCGCCGAGCGGCAAATCACCGCTTAGCGGCTCGGTGGTTTTTTCCACCACCGTCGACTCGCCGGTGAGGATCGCCTCTTCCACCCGCAGGTTGTGCGCCTCAATCACCCGTAAATCGGCGGGGATTCGGTCGCCGGCGCGGATCACCACGATATCGCCGGGTACCAGCGAGGTGGTGGGGATGGTTTCATGGTTGCCCTGGCGGATCACCACCGCCTCGCTGGAGAGCATATTACGGATACTCTGCAGCGATTTTTCCGCATTACTCTCCTGAATGAAGCCGATCAGCGCATTGACCACCGCCACCGCGAGGATCACTGACATGTCGATCCAGTGGCCCATTACCGCCTTGAGCAGCGCCGCCGCCAGCAGGACGTAGATCAGCACATCGTTAAAATGCACAATAAAACGCAGCCAGGCGGGTTTACCCGGCTTCTGCGGCAGGGCGTTTTCGCCATACTGCTGCAGGCGCGTGGCCGCCTCTGTTCCGCTAATCCCGTCCGGCGAACTCTGCACGCTGGCGAGCGTCTCCTCGACGGAGCGCTGATAGTAGGGCGCCCCCGGTTTATCTGTATTCATACTCTCTCCCTCGATTTATGAAGCGGAAGTCAGGACGACATCCCGCCGTCATCAGCGCACAACGAAAACCGGTACATGGGCATAGCGCACGATATTGGCCGCTTCCGAGCCCAGCAGGTGAGTCTGGATCCCCGGATTGCGTGAACCGACAATCACTACGTCCGCTTTTAGCTCATCGGCCAGGGCGATCACTTGATCGCGAACATTGCCACTGCGCACATAAAGATGGCTGGCGTCTTCCGCCAGGCCATTTTTTTTGACCAGCTCGGTCAGTTTTTCCTTAGAGGTAGTAATCAAATGGTCTTCCATCTTTCGGGCATCAGAGATAAATCCACGCGTTAACACCGGAGAGAATGCCGGAATGACATGGACAAGATGAATTTGCCCGGCAGAATGTTGGGCAAGGAATTTTGCATGAGAAAGCGCTTTGTCGGCCAGGCCTGCATCAAAAACGTCAACGGGAACAACGATATTTTTATACATGAGATAATCCTTTTATTACCAATACAATGCGTAGTGATGAATAACCCCATACTTGGGGAGGAACGAAATCTCAACAACAGAAGCGGCGAGCGGAATAGATGTTATTAAACGTAGCACAGGAAAATTAACATTAGAAAATGACGGATTAATAGACTGAAAAATATTATAAAAAGCTCTTATCACCTGCGAATCTCCTGCCCTTTCCCCAACGATGCCGCCAACGCTCGGGGTATTCACTTTTTTAACACTTCACCTTTTCTCCGACTATGCTGATTACAAGCAGGAGTGCCGCTCCGAATGTCCAGTGGTCACAGCGAGGGCCGAATTAAATGACATTCGCGGTTCGGGTGGGTGTTAAGGGAGAAAATCATGTTTGGTTATAGCCTGTTACGTCTGGGATTCTTTGTCGCGCTGGCCATTGTCGCCTGCACGCTGGTGGGACTATTCACCTATCTGGTTGTCGCCGCCCTCGCCGAATAAGCGTGCGCCGCGTAATAAAAATGTAAAATAAATCCTGAATCTGAGGGGAATACTGTGAACCGTTATTTTTCTCTCATCCCGGTTGTTATTTTATTGGCAACCGCTTGCGATCAGAAATCGCCATCCGTCGAGTCCGCCCCGCGCATGGTCAAGGTGGCGCAGGTGACCGCCGTGGGCAATACCCAGCAGCGAACGTTTCCGGCACGTATCGAGTCTGGCGACTCCACCGAGCTGTCGTTTAAGCGGGGGGGCCAGGTGGAATCGCTGGATATTCGCCAGGGGGCGACCATCGCCCAGGGACAAACGCTGGCGCGCCTGAATGCCCGCGAGGCCCAACAGCGGGTCAATGAGCGACAAACGGCGGCCACCCTCGCCCAGCGTCAGTTCGACCGCTTCCAGACCCTGGCGGGACGTCAGGCCATCTCCCAGGCGGAAATGGACGTGCAGCGCGCCAATCGCGATGCCGCCAACGCGGCCTTAAAAATCGCCCGTGAAGAGCTGGCGCAAATGAGCCTCACCGCGCCCTTCGGCGGGATTGCCGCCGGCGTGCATATCCGCAACCATCAGGTGGTCGCCGCCGGCCAGCCGGTGATCACCCTGACACGGACCGACCTGCTGGATGTAGTCTTCAGCATTCCCGAAAATCTGTTCACCTCCCTGGATATCCGTAATACCGCCTACCGTCCCGTCGTCAGGATCAATACCCTGCCGGGCCGCGAATTTACGGCGGAATACAAAGAGCATACCGGCAGCAGCGATAACAGCACCCTCACCTGGCAGATCATTTTAACCATGCCGCGGCCGGATGATTTTCCCACCGTCGGCGGGGTTAGCGGCACCGTGACGGTCAACCTTGGCAATTTACCGGCCAGCGCCGGAAAGGAAACCCTCGTGGTGCCAGTGGAGGCGGTGTTTAACCCGGATAACCGGCCGAAGAATGAACCCATCGTCTGGGTGGTGAAAGGCGACAATGCGCATCGGTTTCTTGAAGAGCGCAAAGTCACCGTCGGCGAGGTGACCGCGCAGGGAGTGACTATCACCGACGGTCTCCACGCGGGTGAGCAGGTGGTCGCGGCGGGCGTGAGCGAGCTGCATGCCGGGCAGCCGGTGCGGATCTGGACGCGTGAACGAGGATTATAAATGGACATTTCCCGTCAGTTTATTAATAACCCGACCCGCGTCTGGTTAGCCATTCTGCTGCTGGGGGTGGGGGGTCTGTTCGCCCTGCTCAATATCGGCCGTCTGGAAGATCCTGCCTTCACCATTAAAACGGCGGTGATCGTCACCCACTACCCTGGCGCGTCCGCTCAGCAGGTGGAGGAGGAGGTGACCCTGCCGCTGGAAAATGCGATTCAGCAGCTTCCCTCACTGGATAACGTCAGCTCCATCTCCTCAAATGGCTTATCGCAAATTACGGTGAATATCGCTTCGCAGTACCATTCCAGCGAGCTGCCGCAAATCTGGGATGAGCTACGTCGCCGCGTCGGTGACGCCAGCCGACTTTTCCCGCCTGGCGTCGTGACCCCCTTCGTCAATGACGACTTTGGCGATGTGTTTGGCTTTTTCTTCGCCATCTCGGGCGACAGTTTTACCAACCCCGAACTGGTGCGCTATGCCGAACAGCTGCGTCGGGAGCTGGTGCTGGTTCCTGGGGTCGGTAAAGTCGCTATCGGCGGCGTCATTCCGCAACAGATCAATGTTGATATCTCGCTGGCGAAGATGGCGGCGCGCGGGATCACGCTCAACCAGCTCGCCGCTATCCTGACCCGGCTCAACGTGGTGTCCAGCGCCGGAGAGATCCGCGTTGGCAGCGAATCGATCCGCCTTCACCCCACCGGAGAGTTTCAGAGCATCGATGAGCTGGGGGATCTGCTGGTCAGCCCTCACGGCGCCAGCGCCACCACCCGACTGCGGGATATTGCCACACTGTCGCGCGGGCTGACCGACTCGCCGTCCAGTATCTATCATGCCAACGGCCGCCAGGCGGTGACCATGGGGGTCTCTTTTATTCCTGGCGTCAACGTCATTGACGTCGGGCACGCCCTTGAAGCCCGCCTCCAGCAGATGGCCGCCGACAAACCGGCGGGGATCGACATCGCCATTTTTTACGATCAAGCGGCAGAGGTCGCCCACTCGGTCAATGGCTTTATTACCAACTTCCTGATGGCCCTGGCGATCGTGGTCGGTGTGCTGCTGGTGTTCATGGGGGTGCGCAGCGGGATCATTATCGCCCTGTCGCTGGCGCTCAACGTTCTCGGCACCCTGCTTATCATGTATATCTGGGGGATAGAGTTACAGCGGATCTCCCTCGGGGCGCTGATCATCGCCCTGAGTATGCTGGTGGACAATGCCATCGTCATTGTCGAAGGGGTGCTGATCGCCCGCCAGCAAGGTTCGCCGCTGCTGGGCGCCATTAACTATGTGATCCGCCGCTCCGCCCTGCCGCTGCTCGGCGCCACGATCATCGCCATCCTCGCCTTCGCGCCGATTGGCCTCTCGCAGGACTCCACCGGGGAGTATTGCAAATCCCTGTTCCAGGTGCTGCTGATCTCGCTGATGCTAAGCTGGTTCTCCGCCCTGACCATCACGCCGGTACTCATTAAGTGGTGGTTGTTTAAGCACGCCCCGTCGGCCGCCGCGTCGGCGGAAAAAGCCGATCCATACCGCGGCCGCTTTTATCGCGGCTATCAGCAGACGCTGCGAATACTGCTGCAGCAAAAGACCGTGACCCTGGTGCTGATGGGCGCCCTGCTGGCCGCGGCTATCTGGGGCTTCACCTTCGTTCGGCAGAATTTCTTTCCGTCATCGAATACGCCCATTTTCTTTGTCGACCTGTGGCTCCCCTACGGTACCGATATTAACGCCACCGAGCAGATGACCCGCGATATTGAGCGGTCGATCGCCGGCCAGCCGGGGGTAGTCACCACCGTCGCCACCATTGGCCAGGGCAGTATGCGTTTTATTCTTACCTACAGCGGCCAGCGGCAGTACAGCAACTACGCGCAAATTATGGTGCGGATGGACGACCAGCGCGGCATCGCCCCCGTCACCCGCCACGTGGAAGCCTGGATCGCCAGAAACTACCCGCAGGTGAACGCCAGCACTAAACGCATTATGTTCGGCCCCTCCGGGGATAGCGCAATTGAGGTGCGCATTAAGGGCCCTGACCCGGATACGCTGCGCGCGCTGGCCAGTCAGGTGAGCGATATTCTCGCCGAAGATCCGGCCACCGACAGCGTGCGTAACGACTGGCAGAACCGCAGCAAGGTGATCCGCCCACAGTACTCCCCGGCGCTGGGGCGCGAGCTGGGGGTGGATAAACAGGACATTGATCATGCGCTGGAGATGAATTTCTCCGGCAGTCGCGCCGGGTTATATCGCGAGGGCGCCGATCTGCTGCCGGTGATCGTCCGGCCGCCGGCAACGGAGCGACAGGATGCCAACCACCTGAATAACGTGCTGGTCTGGAGCCAGAGCCGCCAGCAGTATATCCCGTTGAGTAACGTCATCCATGGCTTCTCACTGGAGTGGGAAGATCCATTGATTCTCCGCCGGGATCGCACCCGGGTGCTGACGGTCCAGACCGACCCCAGTCCGCAAAGCGGCCAAACCTCGGGTGATATTCTCGCCCGGGTGAAACCACGCATTGACGCATTGACGCTGCCGCATGGCTACCGTATCGAATGGGGCGGCGATGCGGAGAATTCCAGTGAGGCGCAGCAAGGGCTGTTCACGACCCTACCGCTTGGCTATCTGGTGATGTTTATCATTACGGTGCTGATGTTCAGTTCGCTAAAAAACGCCGTCGCCATCTGGCTGACCGTGCCGCTGGCGCTGATCGGCGTCACGCCCGGCTTTTTGCTGACCGGCATTCCCTTCGGCTTTATGGCCTTAATCGGCCTTCTCAGCCTCAGCGGCATGCTGATCCGCAACGGCATTGTGCTGGTGGAAGAGATAGAGCAACAAAAACAAGAGAAAGATCAACGACAAGCGATCATTGATGCGGCAACATCCCGTCTGCGGCCAATCCTGCTGACCGCCTTCACCACCGTGCTTGGCCTTGCCCCGCTGCTGCGCGATGTTTTTTTCCAGAGTATGGCGGTGGTGATTATGTTCGGTCTGGCCTTCGCCACCGTGCTGACGCTGCTGGTTCTGCCGGTGATTTACGCCTGCTTTCACCATAAGGATATGACGCCTCAACGATGAACAGTACCGGTCTGAGCATTATTAAGACACTCGGCTGTATGACAGCGGTGACTTTTTTCACCATCTATAACACCTGGGATCGCTTTGATTATGACTATCACTGGATCCTCGGGCTGCTGACCTTCGTCTCGACCATCGCCACGCCGCTGTTTTTTGTGGTAGCCGGCTATCTTGACGCGCAGACGCGTCACGACGCCAACTGGCAAATTGGCAAAATTAAAAGCGTGGTGATCGTCTTTCTGTTTTGGATGACGGTCTATTATGTCTGGGAGCCTTATCAGCGCGGCTACCTGATCCAGCCCTGGTTTATTTTCGCCCTGATCGTCATCTATACCTTCCATCCCCTGATTGCCTGGCTCAGTCAGCGGCGCGGCCTGTTTTTCACCGTGGTCCTGACGCTGCTGTGCTGCTCTTATGGTTACGACCTGCTCTCAGTGCTCTATCCGGAAAGACATCTTTTCAGCCTGGCGCCGCAGTATCGTCTGTGGACATGGCTACTTTTTTATTTAACCGGGCAGTTGTTTAACGATCCGCGAGTCACGGAGTGGATACGCGACCCGCGGGTCATTAAAGGGTCGATTATCGCTCTGCCCTTTGTCTATTTATTTACCTGGTTTTATGAGCGCCACTTTTTCTTCGCGCTGTTTAAAGCCGATCGCAATGCGTTCATTCTCACGGGGTCGCAGATTTATATTCTGATCGTCCTGCTGGTGATCGCCGCTAACGCCGTGCAGTTTAAAAAGAACCGCGAACTGAAGGAGGCGGTGCTGGCGACGGTTAGCAAAGCGATGACCGGGGTCTATATTCTGCACTACTCCGTTTTTCACCTGCTGGTGATGCTGATCCCTATACACTCGTTAGCCACCAAGCTGGGAGTGATTGCGCTAACGTTTGTCCTGTCGGTGCTTATTTCCCTTGCCGCGCTCTCCAGTACGCTGCTCAAGAAGGTGATAACCCTGTAACCGACAACGCGGCGATTTAGCGGAAGCTCCACTGAATGCTGATCACAAACACGCTGGGAATAATGATGCCACTCTCAAGAGCGAAATAGTCGGTAAAGTTGTACTGGATGGCATGGTAAATATAAGGTGAAAAGCCGATCCCGGTGGCATCCTTAAAATCTTTATAGGAGCCATGATCGCCGCAATGCTCGAAGGCGTCGAAGAAGAATTCGCCGGTATAGCCGTAAACGCCTTTGAAGGTCCATCCGCTGCCGTTGTGGTACCAGTCTCTTCTCACGCCCAGCGCCAGGCAGCGATCGTCGAAGCTATTATTCATAGTGCCAATCAGCAGACTGTATTTCGAGTCTTCTGAGAATTTACGTTCCACTGAGAAAAAGTGGTTTTCGAAATTTTCAGTATATTGTCCATGGTTATTGGTCAGATGGTAAACATAGGAACCGGTATTCATTGAATAGAGGTTAATCTCTTTCGCCTGCGCGAGAGTCGCTAACCCGGCCAGGAGCATCACGGTTCTACCGCGCATTTTCCCTCCTCAGTCTTCAAGGCCTGTCCATGGACAGATAGCTTCTGCCATATTTATCCGTCGGGACAAGGGGAAAAGCCCGACAGGGAAATGGGGGAAAGATAACGATGCCGAACCGCCACATCGTTATTAAAAAGCGTAGCACACCCCTTATCCGCCAACAAACTGAGCAAACCGACAACGAAATGACCGATGTGTTACCCTTTACCTAATTGTGCAAAAAAAAGACAAAACCTCACCTGCTTTTCGTTATGATCAGCGTCCGACGCGGAAGAAAGCCACCTGTCGACGACAGAGTTGCTGTGTACCCCTTCCTGCGTCGGCGCTATTTCATCCAGCACGCCGGTCAAAACATCACCTTCTCATTATCGTCAGCCTCTTCCCGCCAGTTTTACAAAGGTATCTTGCACAAACCGGATTTTATGTACAAGTAATGCAAACAACAAAATTCTTTAAAATCAATCAATTAATACAAAATACAAAAATAAGTCGTTCCGTTGTACATATAGCCCTGAAAAAAGTTGTACATAGCAGAATCACCGTCTATAGTTTTGGAGTGTTAACTGCTTGTTGCGCAACGAAGCGGGGATGTTTAACGGTGGCGCGGCAAGTCAGGCGGTGGTTCCTGGTTTTGCATTTCCTGTTCGTGACTTAGCGCGTACCAATGGTACGTAGCGACTTTTATTGTCAGTTTGCGTTATACGTGGGAGAGTTCGAGCTATGCATATTAAAAATACCATTCCAGCAGAGTTTGTCTTCAATTCGGCCCTGATGAAGAATATTGAAAATACGCTCATTAAGCAGCACAGAACGATAAATAATGAGCGGATGATTACGGAAATCCAGCATCGCCTGCAAACGGAAAGTAATGAAATACTTTCCGACCTCTATTTGCAGGCGCTGGATATGCTGTCCAGCAAACCTCATCATTAATTAACCCCGCGGAGCTGGCAGCAGGCTCAACCCTGCGGTGCCGGCACGCCTGGGTCTCTATCGGCTAACTGAGGCAAATAAAATGTCACACCATAATACCTGCTATCGTACTGAATATTACGATCTGTGGTTTGATAATCGTTTTCTTCTCTACGGGATGTCGCTGATCCTGAATAGTCTGCCGGCATCTTACTTTCGCAAAAAACATGTTTTCTTTACCAGCGACAATTATTTCGCGGTACTGCAGCACAACTATAATCGTCGGGATACGTTATTTATTCTGTTAACCGAAGGCAACGATCTTAATTTTCTGAGTGAACTGCCTATGCTGCGCTTACCGGCCAATTCAACGCCGGAAGAGTTAAAGATATTTCTGCACCAGCCCACCCGCTACTATAAAACCCACCCGGCGCCGGGCGCCTCGGTGCAGTTTACCGAGCGGGAAAAGAAAGTTATTCAACTTATCAGCAATGGCGAAGCGGTCGCCAGCATTGGCCGGTCGCTGAATCTGCATATTAAAACTATTTATCAGATCCGGCTGAATCTGATTAAAAAGCTCGGCTGTAGCGGTAGAACCGATTTTTTTAATATCAGCCGCAGCGAAACCTTTAAATCCTGGAGCCAGATCCACCTGTAACCCGGCGCGTTAGCCCCGGTCTGCTTTGCGGATCGGGGCGATTAATTATTACCGTGAAAATGGATGCTGAAGCCCTGCTCTTGCCAGTGGCTGAGCAGCTCTTCCTGCAGAGGGGTGGCAGCGCGTCCGGTCCAGACGAAGATGTGCTGCCCGGGAAACAGCTCGGGCCGCGGCGACTCCAGCGGTTCGGCGAGGACGTTGACGTGCCAGCCACGCTGGGAAAGACGCCATGCCTCCAGCCACAGACGGGTCCTGTCCTCATTGCTCCAGCCCACCAGCAGCGTCTCCCTGCCGTTCTTCTTACGCGCTTCGGCAAGAAACAGCGCCACGCAGTCAATCAACAGACCATCCAGCATACTGCTAATCACCAGCGAGGTATTCTGATCGAGCTTCAGACGCTGACGTACCGGCACTAACAGGCTGTCGATGAGCGTGTCGACGGGGTGTTGATGGCTTAGTGCCAGTAATTTGGCACGGATTCTGGCAGGCTGCATATAACGCAGAATGGACATCATCTCTTCCTGAAGATGCGCGGATTCGTCGCGCGCCGCCGGCAGGTTATCCTCCAGCAGCGCTTTAACTTTCCCTACTGATACACCGCGCTCTATCCAGCGCTTGATCTCTTCAATGCGCAGAATATCTTCTTCATCAAATTGTCGATGCCCACCTTCGCTACGCTGCGGTTTCAGTAGACCGTAACGACGCTGCCAGGCGCGCAGTGTGACCGGATTGATTCCGCAACGTTCGGCTACCTCACCGATACTGTAAAACGCCATAGCAGCCTCACATCAATCTGATACTTTAATACCTAAACTAACGAATTCAGGCATCCTGTACAACTCTATTTTCTTGTACAGATAAAGATATCAGGTTGTGGCTCACAGCGCTTGGGAAAAAGATGAAAAAATAATTAGCTGATTTCGAGATGGATCATTTTTTCTCTGGCCAGGCGACGGCAGGCAAGCCTCCCAGACGCGCGCTGGCGAACAAATTCCCCTGAAACTGCGAAATACCGGCTGATTCCAGCCACATCCACTCTTCAGCGCGCTCAACGCCGACGGCTGAGACCGCAATCTCCAGTGAAAAACAGCATTTGATAATCGCCTGTACAATCGACTGGCGCGGCCCATCCTGGTGGATATTGCGGATCAGCTCATGGTCGATTTTAATTCTGTCGGGCTGGTATTGCGCCAGCAGTGACAGCCCGGCAAACCCGGCGCCGAAGTGGTCGATGGCGAGATTGATGCCCGCCCCCTTTAGCTTTCGCACCGCATCGGTAAAATCATCCATCCGCGAAATCACTTCCCGCTCGGTAAACTCGACAATAATCTGCTCAGGAATAAGATCATTCCGCTGAATTTGATCGAGCAGGAAACCCACCGCGTTCGGCGCTTTAACCAGCGTCATCGGTAGTAAATTAATACTTAACGCCTTATTGCGTAAGCCTAATTTCCCCGCCAGCGACAGCGCCACCCGTTTACTGTGCAGATCGGCGAGATAAATGTCGTCCCCGGAAAGCCCGGCAAAATAGGCGCCAGGCGACTGGCCGTCCGGTGCGCGTAACAGCGCTTCCCACGAAATAATTTCGCAGGCGAAAGGGTCGACGATCGGCTGGAAGGCAAAGGACCAGCTTTCCTTATTATCAATTATCGGGGTATCAGGATAGAAAGTATTCTGATCGGGGATGAATACCCAGCTGTCAGCGGAAGGAATCTCAAAATAGTTCGCTTTTTCCGTTGATTCGACGAAGGTACGGAAAAATTGCAGTGCCCGGTCGTCATAGGTGAGCTGATATTTTGAGGTCCCGCGGTCCATCACCGTCTGCAGCACTTCCTCGCGATCATGTTCGCGTAAATCAAACAGTTCCATGCCGACATTACCGAAACGGCGGGACGGCGCATAGTCGCACAGAAGCTCCACCAGGTTATAGTGGCGGGGATCGCGGCAAATATGCTGATAAATATCCCGAACCTTTTCTTCAGGCCCCTCAATGAGTTGAAAAAAATGCGTCCCGTTAAAAAGTAAAATACCGGTGACATCCGCCTGCCCATTTCTCTCGTTTGCCCTGGCAACCATGGCCTCGATCGATTTGAATGAGACATTGTCGCAAATATGGCTGCGATAAATGATGGTGGTTAGCATAGTGATTCCAGATGGGAGGGATAAGCATTCACAGTAGCAGTTATCAGGCTAATCGTCTTGTAAAACTAGGTTTTGTCTTAACAAAAAAGATACACTAAAAATCCATGTTTTGTGCAAGGCTTTTGCATTTTTCTTTTCTTGTACAACATGCAACGCTAACCCCTACCTTTACAAACCAGAATCTCGCCAAACACAAAAAAATTAACTTAATATAAATCAGAATCTTAACATTTTTTGAATCATTTCTGTGCAACTTTGTGTGTACAGGTTAATAATTATTGTATAAGTTTAATGACAGTTAACAGATGAATGAAATGAAAGGAGCACATATGCAGCAGAATGGTTACATTCCAGATACAGCGAACGCAATTGCCCAGTATTTCAACAAAGCATCGTTACCTTCCCAGCAGGAAACGCTGGGTCAGATTGTGATGGATATTCTCAACGAAGGGCGTCATCTCAACCGCAAAGCGCTGTGCACCAAACTGTTGAGCCGCCTCGACCGCGCCCGTGCCCCAGAGGAAGAGAGTCACTATCAGACCTTAATTGGTCTGCTGTTTGCCGGTCAGGAATAACGTCATCGATCGTCGCCTGTTGCGCCGCAGTAGCAGATGAGGGGCGATCGCATCCACAAACCTGCTGCTGACCTGAATGCCCGTTCGCAGGTTCAGGGAGAGAGTGGCATGCAGAGAGACGGTTATGAATAGCAGTGAAACTGAGGAAATCACCGATGAGATCATCGGCGAGGCGGTGCTCGCGCTTCTGAAAACGAATCGCCCGATTACCACCCCGACCCTGCTGGTTCGACTTCGGTTGATGCAGGCGACAGAGTCAGACCGACAGCGAAGAAAGGTCATCGCTGCTGTGATCGAAGAAATTTGCACGAAGCTTGCCCGTCAGCGCAAGCAAGCGCCTTTGCAGGTAAAGAAAATCAATGGCCGTTGGGAAACCCGAGGTTCGCCGACACAAAGCGCCATGGCGCTGGAAGGTAAAAAGATCCACTGAGTCTCCCAACCATGGTGAATAACACAGAGTGAGAATGTGATGAGACAGACTATGCATCAGCAACCCGATATTTACGCAGGACTGCAGGACACCGCGCTCTCCGACTATTTCCGTAACGCCGGTGATAAGCTGGTTGATGAGTCCGCCGTGATGTCGCTGGCCATCAACAGTATTCTCCAGTCCGAGGGTCACCTGAACAATAAGGCCATTATTTTATGGTTGATTCAGGCGCTGGAAA
The DNA here is from genome assembly GCF_021869705.1 of Klebsiella sp. PCX. NCBI lineage: Bacteria > Pseudomonadati > Pseudomonadota > Gammaproteobacteria > Enterobacterales > Enterobacteriaceae > Klebsiella > Klebsiella sp. PCX. Next base: position 1,612,615 of record NZ_CP091527.1, on the reverse strand, counting down.
GCACCGATGACGTGGTGACCGCAGACGTGATCCGTAAAACGCTGGAGATTGTCGTCGGCTACACCATGGACGATATCTAAAGCCATCACGCTTCAGGTCTACCAGGGCAACACCTTCCCTACAGAGCCTGTCCGCTCTGATCAAAAAAACCTCGCTCACGCGAGGTTTTTTCTTTTACCGCCTGACGGATCAGTGAGCGTTGACCACCACCCACATCGGTCCCTGCCCGACCGCATAGCGGCCTTTCTCCTGCAGCAGCCCCTGCTCGCCGGTAATTTCGTACACCGCGATATGGTGCGACTTCTGCCCGGCGGCAATCAGATACTTACCGCTGTGATCGAGATTAAAGCCGCGCGGCTGGGTCTCGGTCGGCTGATAGCCTTCCACCGCCAGCACGCTACCATCTTCCGACACGCTGAACACCGTGATGATGCTGGCGGTACGATCGCAGGCGTACAAATGACGCCCGTCCGGAGTGATATGAATATCCGCCGCCCAGCGCACGCCGGTGAAATCAGGCGGCATCATATCCAGAGTTTGTACACATTCGATGTTGCCATTCGGGTCTTTCAGCTCCCAAACGTCAATTGAGCTGTTCAGCTCATTGACGCAGTAACCATACTGCTGATTCGGATGGAACACCATGTGGCGCGGACCCGCCCCCTCGACGGTGGTGACTTCCGCTGGCTCCTGGGCGGAGAGGAAACCATCTTCGCTGAGGGTAAACAGGCAGATGCGATCCTGCTTCAGCGCCGGCACCCACAGGGTACGGTTGTCAGGGGAGATATTGGCCGAGTGGCAGCCTTCCAGCCCTTCCACCACGGTGATAGTTTCACCCGGCAGGCCATCCTGCAGCGGGGTCACGCTGACGCAGCCCTGATTGTAGGAGGCGCTGAAGACAAAGCGGCCATGATGATCGGTAGAAATGTGGGTCGGGCTGCCCGGCAGCGCCGCTTCCCCCGCAAAGGTCAACGCCCCGTTATCCGGCGTGATGCGATAAGCTAACACGCGAAACTCCGGACGAACGCCAACGTACAGATACTCCTTATTGGGACTGACCACCATCGGCTGGACCTGACCCGGGGCATCAACCACCTGCACCAGCGTCAGTTTGCCGTCCGCTTCAAGACTCCAGACGTGGATTTGTTGGCTTTCCGGGCTGGCGGTATAAACGGTTTGTTTCATGACTACTCCTTCCCTCACTGCACGTGGATTTTTCATTTTCAGGATAACAGCACCCTGAAAATTATAAGACATCCGCCCATGATACTCGCATCGCCGACCGAATTACCGACGGACGGCGGCACAAAGGGCATACAGACATTCACGGCAGATGTGGAAAAATTGGTCCTGACGCCACGGCGGTGTACCATCATGGCCAGGTACTTTTCAACATCAACCGGAAATAACACATGACAACACGCGTGATTGCCCTGGATTTAGACGGCACCCTGCTTACCAGCAAAAAAACCATCCTGCCCGCTTCGCTGGAAGCGCTGGCCCGCGCCAGAGAGGCGGGCTACCAGGTGATCGTCGTTACCGGACGTCATCACGTCGCTATTCATCCTTTTTATCAGGCACTGGCCCTCGATACACCTGCAATTTGTTGTAATGGCACTTATTTGTATGATTATCACGCAAAAAAGGTTTTGGCGGCCGATCCTATGTCGGTGGAACACGCGGTAAGCCTCACCGCCATGCTCGCCGAACAGCAGATCCACGGTCTGGCCTATGTGGATGATGCGATGCTTTACGAACAGCCCACCGGGCATGTGATCCGCACCCGCAACTGGGCGCTGGCGCTACCGGAGGATCAGCGCCCGGTCTTCAGCCAGGTCGACTCGCTGGCGCAGGCGGTCCGCGAGGTTAAGGCGGTATGGAAATTCGCCCTCACCGACGATGACATTCCCCGTCTGCAGCGCTTTGCGCAGGAGGTCGGCGAGACGCTGGGCCTGGCGTGCGAATGGTCGTGGCACGACCAGGTGGATATTGCCCGCGCCGGCAACAGCAAAGGCAAACGTCTGGCGCAGTGGGTCGCTGACCAGGGGCTGTCGATGCAGAATGTGGTGGCCTTCGGCGATAACTACAACGATCTGAGTATGCTGGAAGCAGCAGGCACCGGGGTGGCGATGGGCAATGCGGTGGACGAGGTCAAAGCCCGCGCTAACGTGGTCATCGGGGACAATGAGTCCGCCAGCATCGCCGAGTTTATCTACCGTCAGCTGCTGTGATCAGGCGGCGATCGACACGCTTTTGATCTGGGCAAACACCTGCTGGCCTGGCGCTATCGCCAGGTCATCCCGCGCCCACGGGCTGATTCGAGCCCACAGAGGATGGCCGCTCACCCTGAGCTGAACCTCGATCTGTCCGTTGACCTCCAGACACTGAACCACCTCGGCGCGCAAGATGTTGCGGATGCTGGTGGCGGACGGCTGGGCCAGCACCAGCGAAACATCCGACGCCTGAATGCGGATCCGCGCGGTATCACCTGCGGGACGTTCGAGCCGGTTGACCCACAGCATTTGATCCCCCAGCGTCAGCGCGGTCATCGCGTACTGCGGATGCTGCGCGGCGATGGTGGCGCTGAGGATCGTACTCTGCTGTTCCGCCGGCAGCCAGGGGTGCATCACGCTGCTGCTCCAGACCTCCTCCAGCGGACCGAAAGCCTTCACCTTACCGGCCTCCAGCACCAGCACGCGATCGGCCAGATGCTGGATCTCGTCCAGCGAGTGGCTGACGTAAAGCATCGGAATATGGATCTCCTGCGCTAGCCGCTGCAAATAGGGCAACAGTTCGCGTTTGCGCGGAATATCCAGCGAGGCCAGCGGCTCGTCCAGTAGCAGCAGCTCCGGCGCGGTCAGCAAAGCGCGGCCGATGGCTACACGCTGCTTTTCGCCGCCGGATAACCGGCCAGGCAGGCGATCCAGCAAGGGAGCGATCCCCAGCAGCTCCACCAGCTTATCGAACTGGCTGACCATGGATTTCGCCATGCCGTACTGCAGATTGCCGCGCACTTTATAGTGGGGAAACAGGCGCGCATCCTGAAAGACATAGCCGATCCGCCGCTGCTCCGGCGCCAGGCAGATACGCTGCGCGGTGTCGTTCAGCACCCTGCCGTTGAGCACGATCCGCCCCGCCTGCGGCCGGGTCAGGCCGCTGATAGCGTTGATCAACGACGTTTTCCCGGCGCCGGAGACGCCAAAGATGGCGGTGATCCCGCTGCTGGGCAGCGTTTCACGGATCTGCAGACAGTGGCTGCCGAGGGTCTGGGTAAAGTCCAGCTCCAGCATCATTATCCTCCTATGCGCTGGCGGCTCACGCGGGCCAGCCATTCTGATATCAAGAGCGAGACCAGCGCCAGGCCGATAGCGATGAGGCACAGGCGAGCCGCCGCCCCCTCCCCGCCCGGAGTCTGGATCAGGGTGTACATCGCCGAAGGCAGGGTACGCGTTTCGCCGGGAATATTGGAGACGAAGGTGATGGTCGCGCCAAATTCCCCTAACGAGCGGGCGAAGGCCAGCACCGTGCCAACAATAATTCCCGGCAGAGTCAGCGGCAGCGTAATGGTGAAAAATACCCGCCAGCGGCTGGCCCCGAGGGTTCTCGCCGCCTGCTCCAGTTTGATGTCCACCCCCTCCAGCGCCAGGCGGATGGCGCGCACCATCAGCGGGAAAGACATCACAGCCGCCGCCAGCACCGCCCCGCGCCAGCTGAAGGCAAAGCTGATGCCGAACCAGTCATACAGCCAGCTGCCAATAAACCCGCGCCGCCCCATGGCCACCAGCAGCAGATATCCCACCACCACCGGCGGCAGCACCAGCGGCAGATGGAGAAGGCTGTCGAGCAGCGCCTTGCCGGGGAAGGTGCGCCTGACCAGCAGCCAGGAAAAAAAGATGCCAAAGGGCAGGCTCAAGGCCACCGCCAGGGAGGAGACTTTCAGGCTCAGCAGCACCGCCTGCCATTCGGGTTCGCTCAGAAACATCAGCGGGTGGTAAATCCGTAACGTTGGAAAATCGCGGACGCTTCCGGCCCTTTCAGGTAGTCATAGAAAGCGCTCACGGCCGCATTGCGGTGGCCATCGACAATCGCCAGCGGGTATTCGACTTTCTGATGCGACGCCTCCGGGAAGGTGCCCACCACTTTCACCCCTTTGCTGGCCACAGCATCCGATCCGTAGACGATGCCCAACGGCGCTTCGCTACGCTCCACCAGCGCCAGCGCGCCGCGCACGTCTTCCGCCGGCGCAAGCTTCGGCGACAGGGTCTCCCAGGCGCCCAGTTTCTGCAGCGCTTCTTTGGCGTAGATCCCTGCCGGAACGTGCTGCGGATCGCCCACCGCCAGACGGCCCCCTTTCAGCAGGCTGGTCCAGTCGGTTTTCTCATCAATGGTAATCGCACCCTGCGCGCTGGCTTTCGGCGCCACCACCACCAGGCTATTGCCAAGCAGGGTGGCGCGGGTCGCCGGATCGATGGCCTTTTTGTCAGCCGCGTAGTCCATCCACTTTTGATCGGCGGAGATAAACAGATCCGCCGGGGCGCCTGCTTCAATCTGCCGCGCCAGCGTCGACGACGAGGCAAACGACGAGACGACCTCGACGTTTTTCTCTTTCTTATACGCCTGGGCGATATCCTGCATCGCGTTGGTTAACGATGCGGCGGCGAAAACGGTCACTTTCCCCTCTGCCGCCAGCGCCTGACCCGCGACGCACAGCGTGAGTGATACCCCGATAACCCCGCGTAACCAAGAACCTGCCATCTGAATCTCCTGTCAATGCGTTATGTATTCGACAATATAACGATATGCAGAGCATTTTTATAGTGACACAGGACAATAAAACGAAGGGAAATGATACAGGAGGGAAATAGCACAGCGCCCGGTTAAACCGGGCGCCGGGAAATCAATGATTTTGCTGGCTGCGATCTTTGTGGCCTACGCCGGAGAAGAGGTTGAACACTTCGCCAAGACCGTAAATCAATCCCAGGATGACCGCCATCACCACCGGTACCATGATGACCGCAAAAACCAGACTTTTCAAAAGCTCTAACATGGTTCACTCCAGATAGTATGATTTGCTGATTGTAACGGTTTCAGCCGAAAAAACACGCCCCATTTGTGCGGTGGGTAATGACAAAACCGCGCACAGAGGTTTTGCAACTGGGTGACTATCGGTCACAATACGCTTTTTTGTCAGGAAACGATTATGCAGGCTGAAATTCTTCTCACCCTTAAGCTACAGCAGCGCCTGTTTGCCGACCCCCGGCGGATCGCCCTGCTCAAACAGATTGACCAGACCGGCTCGATAAGCCAGGGGGCGAAGCACGCGGGCATCAGCTATAAAAGCGCGTGGGATGCCATCAACGAGATGAACCAGCTCAGCGAACAGCCGCTGGTGGATCGCGCCACCGGCGGCAAAGGCGGCGGCGGCGCGGTGCTGACCCGCTACGGGCAGCGTCTGATCCAACTGTACGATCTGCTGGCGCAGATCCAGCAGAAAGCGTTTGATGTGCTCAGCGATGACGACGCCCTGCCACTGGACAGCCTGCTGGCGGCCATCTCGCGCTTTTCCCTGCAGACCAGCGCCCGCAACCAGTGGTTCGGCACCATTACCGGCCGCGATCGCCAGCAGGTGCAGCAGCACGTTGAGGTGCTGCTGGCCGACGGTCAGACCCGCCTGAACGTCGCCATTACCGCCCAGAGCGCTGAAAAGCTGGGGCTCGATGAGGGCCAGGAGGTGCTGGTTCTGTTGAAAGCGCCCTGGGTCGGCATCACCCTCGACCCGGCGGTGGCCCGCCAGGCCGAGAACCAGCTGTCGGGTCGTATCAGCCATATCGAATGCGGCTCCGGGCAGTGCGAAGTGCTGATGACGCTGGCCGACGGTCAGACCCTGTGCGCCACTCTGCCGCAGGCGCAGACGTCTGGCCTGGCGGAAGGGACGGAGGCGATCGCTTACTTCAACGCCGATCGCATCATTCTCGCGACGTTATGCTGACCCCATTGACATTGCGCGCCTGAAGTCGTATCCCTGATGCACATCGCTGCAAAAAATGGGATACATCATGTCATCATTGCAAATTTCGCAAGGCACGTTTCGCCTGAGCGATACAAAAACCTTAAAAATAGACCACCTGAGCGTGGCGGCGGGTGAAAGCTGGGCGTTCGTCGGCAGCAACGGCAGCGGCAAATCCGCCCTCGCGCGAGCCCTGGCCGGTGACCTGACCCTGCTCAGCGGTCAGCGCGAAAGCCACTTCTCCCGCGTAACACGTCTCTCCTTCGAACAGCTGCAGAAGCTGGTCAGCGACGAGTGGCAGCGCAATAACACCGACCTGCTCAGCCCCGGAGAAGAAGATACCGGCCGCACCACTGCGGAGATTATTCAGGACGAGGTGAAAGATCCTGCCCGCTGCGCGCAGCTTGCCGAACAGTTTGCCATCAGCGCCCTGTTGGACCGCCGCTTTAAGTATCTGTCCACTGGCGAAACGCGTAAGACCCTGCTGTGCCAGGCCCTGATGAGCGATCCGCAGCTGCTGATCCTCGACGAGCCTTTCGACGGCCTCGACGTCAACTCCCGCCAGCAGTTGGCCGCGCTGCTGGCCGACCTGCATCGCGCCGGCCTCACCCTGGTGCTGGTCCTCAACCGCTTCGATGAGATCCCGGAGTTTGTGCAATACGCCGGCGTGCTGGCTGATTGCCTCCTCAGCGAGACCGGCGAGAAGCGCGCTCTTCTGCAGCAGGCGCTGGTCGCTCAGCTGGCGCACAGTGAAAAACTGGACGGCATCACCCTACCGGAGCCAGATGTACCACCAGCCCGTCATGCGCTGGCAGACTCGGCGCCGCGTATCGTGCTCAATGACGGCGTGGTCTCCTACAACGATCGTCCGGTCATCAACCATCTCTCATGGACCGTGAGCCCGGGCGAACACTGGCAGATCGTCGGCCCCAACGGCGCCGGTAAATCCACGCTGCTGAGCCTTATCACCGGCGATCATCCGCAGGGCTACAGCAACGATCTCACCCTCTTTGGCCGCCGCCGCGGCAGCGGCGAGACCATCTGGGATATTAAAAAGCATATCGGCTACGTCAGCAGCAGCCTGCATCTGGACTACCGGGTCAGCACCAACGTCCGCAACGTTATTCTGTCGGGCTATTTTGACTCGATCGGCATTTATCAGGCGGTGTCCGATAAACAGCATAAGCTGGTGCAGCAATGGCTGGATATTCTCGGCATCGATAAGCGCACCGCCGACGCGCCGTTTCAGAGCCTGTCGTGGGGCCAGCAGCGGCTGGCGCTTATCGTTCGCGCGCTGGTCAAGCATCCAACCCTGCTGATCCTCGATGAACCGCTGCAGGGGCTGGATCCCCTCAATCGCCAGCTGGTACGCCGCTTTGTCGACGTCCTGATTGGCGAAGGCGCCACGCAGCTGCTGTTTGTCTCGCACCATGCGGAAGATGCCCCGGACTGTATTACCCATCGCCTGACGTTCGTTCCCAGTGGAGACGGTTACACTTATCAGCTCGGCCCCGTGGCCTGACGCCTCCTGCCGGGGATCGAAAGATCCCTGGTATTTTTCAGAAAAATAGCGCCAACCTAATATAACCAATTGTATATAAAACAAAATAAATTAAATGATGTCGTTTCACCCTCAAGTGTAAACGATTCCACTAACTTGTTCTGTGTCACACTTTTCACTTCTTTGATATGCTATCTTCCTTATACACGATAAGCCGAATGGAGCGAATCATGAAAGTTCTGGTTACAGGTGGTAGCGGTTACATTGGAAGTCATACCTGCGTTCAACTGCTGCAGCAGGGGCATGAGGTGGTGATCCTCGACAATCTCTGCAACAGCAAGCGCAGCGTACTGCCGGTGATTGAGCGTCTCGGCGGCAAAAAAGCCACCTTCATTGAAGGCGATATTCGTAATGAAGCGCTGATGACCGAGATCCTCCACGACCACGCCATTGAAGCGGTGATCCACTTCGCCGGGCTGAAGGCCGTCGGGGAGTCCGTCGCCAAACCGCTGGAATATTACGACAATAACGTCACCGGCACACTGAAATTAGTCTCCGCCATGCGCGCCGCGGGCGTGAAGAACTTCATCTTTAGCTCCTCCGCCACCGTCTACGGCGACCAGCCGAAAATCCCGTATGTCGAAAGCTTCCCGACTGGCACCCCGCAAAGCCCCTACGGTAAAAGCAAACTGATGGTGGAGCAGATCCTGACCGACCTGCAGAAAGCCCAGCCGGAGTGGAGCATTGCCCTGCTGCGCTACTTCAACCCGGTCGGCGCCCATCCGTCGGGCGACATGGGTGAAGACCCGCAGGGGATCCCGAATAACCTGATGCCCTACATCGCCCAGGTCGCCGTTGGCCGTCGCGAATCGCTGGCCGTGTTTGGTAACGACTACCCGACCGAAGATGGCACCGGCGTGCGCGATTATATCCACGTGATGGACCTCGCCGACGGTCACGTCGCGGCCATGGAAAAACTGGCTGACAAAGCCGGGGTCCATATCTACAACCTTGGCGCCGGCGTCGGCAGCAGCGTGCTCGACGTGGTCAATGCTTTCAGCAAGGCCTGCGGCAAACCGATTAACTACCATTTCGCGCCGCGCCGCGATGGCGACCTCCCGGCCTACTGGGCGGATGCCGCCAAGGCCGACCGCGAGCTGAACTGGCGCGTGACGCGCAACCTGGACGAAATGGCGCAGGACACCTGGCACTGGCAGTCCCGCCATCCGCAGGGTTATCCAGACTAAGGAACCTTCATGAGCGTATTTAACCCCGTTGACCATCCGCATCGTCGTTATAACCCGTTAACCGGGCAGTGGATTCTGGTTTCTCCGCATCGCGCCAAGCGCCCCTGGCAGGGGGCGCAGGAAACGCCGGCAAAACAGACCTTGCCGGCCCACGATCCGGACTGTTTCCTGTGCCCGGGCAACACCCGGGTCACCGGCGACACGAATCCGAATTACACCGGTACCTACGTGTTTACCAACGACTTTGCGGCCCTGATGACCGACACCCCGGACGCCCCGGAGAGTGACGATCCGCTGATGCGCTGCCAGAGCGCGCGCGGCACCAGTCGGGTGATCTGCTTCTCGCCAGACCACAGCAAAACGCTGCCGGAGCTGAGCCTTGAAGCGCTGGAAGGCGTGGTTAAAGCGTGGCAGGAACAGAGCGCGGACCTTGGAAAAAGCTATCCGTGGGTACAGGTCTTTGAAAATAAAGGGGCAGCGATGGGCTGCTCCAACCCACACCCGCACGGTCAGGTGTGGGCCAACAGCTTCCTGCCCAATGAAGCGGAACGGGAAGACCGTCTGCAGAAAGAATATTACGCCAGCCAGGGCCAGCCAATGCTGCTGGACTATGCCCGGCGCGAACTGGCCGACGGCAGCCGCACCGTGGTCGACACCGAGCACTGGCTGGCGGTCGTGCCCTACTGGGCCGCGTGGCCGTTTGAAACGCTGCTGCTGCCGAAAGCGCCCGTGCAGCGTATTACCGATTTAACCGACGCCCAGCGTAGCGATCTGGCGCTGGCGTTGAAAAAGCTGACCAGCCGTTACGACAACCTGTTCCAGTGCTCATTCCCCTACTCCATGGGCTGGCACGGCGCGCCGTTTAACGACGAAAACCATAATCACTGGCAGCTCCACGCCCACTTTTATCCGCCGCTGCTGCGATCCGCGACGGTCCGCAAGTTTATGGTTGGCTACGAAATGCTGGCCGAAACGCAGCGCGATCTGACCGCCGAGCAAGCTGCTGAACGACTGCGCGCCGTCAGCGACGTCCATTTTCGTGAATCCGGAGTGTAATGATGAGTCTGAAAGAGAAAACCCAAACCCTGTTTGCTGAGGCCTTCGGTTACCCGGCCAGCCATGTCATTCAGGCGCCAGGCCGCGTCAACCTGATCGGCGAGCATACCGATTACAACGACGGCTTTGTGCTGCCCTGCGCTATCGACTACCAGACGGTGATCAGCTGTGCGCCGCGCGACGATCGTACCGTGCGGGTGATTGCCGCCGATTACGACAATCAGAGCGATGAGTTCTCTCTCGACGCGCCGATTATCAGCCACGACAGCCAGCAGTGGTCGAACTATGTCCGCGGCGTGGTGAAGCATCTGCAGCAGCGGAACCGCCACTTCGGCGGCGCGGATCTGGTGATCAGCGGCAATGTGCCGCAGGGCGCGGGCTTAAGCTCCTCAGCCTCGCTGGAGGTCGCCGTCGGCACCGTGTTCCAGCAGCTGTATCATCTGCCGCTGGACGGCGCGCAAATCGCCCTCAACGGCCAGGAGGCGGAAAACCAGTTCGTCGGCTGTAACTGCGGGATCATGGATCAGCTGATTTCGGCGCTGGGCAAAAAAGACCATGCGCTGCTGATCGACTGCCGTTCTCTGGGCACCAAAGCCGTCTCGATGCCGAAAGGCGTGGCGGTGGTCATCATCAACAGCAACTTTAAGCGCACCCTCGTCGGCAGCGAGTACAACACCCGTCGTGAACAGTGCGAGACCGGCGCGCGCTTCTTCCAGCAGCCCGCTCTGCGCGATGTCACCCTTGAGCAATTCAACGCCGTCGCCCATGAGCTGGATCCGGTGGTCGCGAAGCGGGTACGCCATGTGCTGACGGAGAATGCCCGCACCGTGGAAGCCGCCAGCGCCCTCGAAAAAGGCGACCTGAAGCGGATGGGCGAGCTGATGGCCGAATCCCACGCCTCGATGCGCGATGATTTCGAGATCACCGTCCCGCAGATCGACACCCTGGTGGAGATCGTCAAGGCGACAATCGGCGATAAAGGCGGCGTGCGCATGACCGGCGGCGGCTTTGGCGGCTGCGTGGTAGCGCTGGTCCCGGAAGATCTGGTCGATACCGTGCAGCAGGCCGTTGCCAACGAGTATGAAGCGAAAACCGGAATTAAAGAGACGTTCTATGTCTGCAAACCGTCACAGGGGGCTGGCCAATGGTAACGCAAACCACCGCGCTGGCGCCGGACGGCCAGCCATGGCAGCAGGTAACCCTGCGCAATAAGGCGGGGATGACCGTCACCGTGGCGGACTGGGGCGCGACGCTGCTCAGCGCCGAGGTGCCGCTGGCCGATGGCAACCTGCGCCGCCCGCTGCTGGGCTGCGCCAGGCTGGAAGACTATACCCGCCAGGCCGCGTTTCTTGGCGCCTCGGTAGGCCGCTACGCCAACCGCATCGGCAATAGCCGCTTCCCGCTTGACGGCCAGCTCGTCAACGTTACGCCTTCAAACGACGCGGGCCACCAGCTCCACGGCGGCCCCGAAGGGTTTGATAAACGTCGCTGGCGCATCGTCCGCGCCGACGAGCAGGAAGTGCTCTTCGCCCTGACCTCGCCAGATGGCGATCAAGGCTTTCCCGGCACGCTGCAGGCTACCGCGCACTATCGTCTGACCGACGATAACCGCATCGCGATTACCTATCGCGCCACCGTGGATAAACCCTGCCCGGTGAACATGACCAATCACGTCTATTTCAACCTCGACGGTGAACAGCGCGACGTGCGCCAGCACCAGTTGCAGATCCTCGCCCAGAGGTATCTGCCGGTGGAAAGCGACGGTATCCCGGGTGGTGAACTCAAAGATGTTGCTAACACCAGCTTTGATTTCCGCCAGCCGAAAACCATCGCCGCCGACTTCCTCGCCGACGCCGATCAGCAAAAGGTGAAGGGATACGATCATGCCTTCCTGCTGGACGCCGGAGGCGACGCCAGCCAGCCTGCGGCGCAGGTCTGGTCGCAGGACGGTAAGCTGCAGATGACGGTCTATACCTCCGCTCCGGCGCTGCAGTTTTACTCCGGCAACTATCTCGGCGGCACCCCGTCGCAGACGACAGAGCCCTACGCCGACTGGCAGGGGCTGGCGCTGGAAAGCGAATTCCTCCCGGATTCGCCGAATCATCCGGAATGGCCGCAGCCGGACTGTGTGTTACGTCCGGGCCAGGAGTACGTCAGCCTGACGGAATATCAGTTTATCGCCCGATAATCGCTAGCGCCCTCCGCCGGGGGCGCTGCTTTTCGTCCCCCCTCCTCTCTGGCGCCTCTTTTTTCAGCAACCTGCTCTATTTTCCGTCACCAAAGGGCAAAAAAATAACCTGTGTTTTACAAGCACCTTACACTGAGCCACTATTTTCGCTATGGTTAGGGATAAGCATTGCCGTGAGCCAAATCACGGCAATATAATGAGAATAGTTATCAATCAATAACACATACACCAACATATTCAGCGCACCGTTCGCGGCGCGAGGGATGGCGTGTAGAGAGGAGTAAGAGAATGGCTGTAACTAAGCTGGTACTGGTTCGTCATGGCGAAAGCCAGTGGAACAACGAAAACCGCTTCACCGGTTGGTACGACGTTGATCTGTCCGAGAAAGGCGTTAGCGAAGCGAAAGCGGCAGGTAAACTGCTGAAGGCTGAAGGCTTCAGCTTTGATTTTGCTTATACCTCCGTGCTGAAACGTGCCATCCATACCCTGTGGAACGTACTGGACGAACTGGATCAGGCCTGGCTGCCGGTTGAGAAATCCTGGAAGCTGAACGAGCGTCATTACGGCGCGCTGCAGGGCCTGAACAAAGCGGAAACCGCTGAGAAATACGGTGACGAGCAGGTTAAACAGTGGCGTCGCGGCTTCGCTGTCACTCCGCCGGAGCTGACCAAAGACGACGAGCGCTACCCGGGCCACGATCCGCGCTATGCAAAACTGACCGACGCCGAACTACCGACCACTGAAAGCCTGGCGCTGACCATCGACCGCGTCGTGCCTTACTGGAACGAAACCATTCTGCCGCGCCTGAAAAGCGGTGAGCGCGTGATCATCGCCGCTCACGGTAACTCCCTGCGCGCGCTGGTGAAATACCTCGACAACATGGGCGAAGACGAGATCCTCGAACTGAACATCCCGACCGGCGTACCGCTGGTGTATGAGTTCGATGAAAACTTCAAGCCGATCAAACATTACTATCTGGGCAATGCGGAAGAGATCGCGGCGAAAGCTGCTGCCGTCGCCAACCAGGGTAAAGCGAAGTAATTTCCCCGGTCAAAACAAAAAAGCGTGGAAATCTCCACGCTTTTTTTATGACCTGCGCTAACGCAGAGTAGCTTAGCCGCGACGGGTTTTCACTGCTTCCGCCAGCTGACGCAGGATCGTGTCGGTATCCTCCCAGCCGATGCAGGCGTCGGTGACGCTCTTGCCGTAGGTCAGCGGTTCACCGCTCTCGAGGCTCTGGTTGCCTTCCACCAGATGGCTTTCAATCATCACGCCCATAATGGCGCGCTCGCCGCCGGCAATCTGCTGGCATACGTCGGCGCCCACTTCCATCTGCTTCTTGAACTGCTTGCTGGAGTTGGCATGGCTGAAATCGATCATCACCTGGGCCGGCAGGCCCGCTTTAGCCAGGCCGATCTTCACGTCCGCCACGTGCTTCGCGCTGTAGTTCGGCTCTTTGCCGCCGCGCAGAATAATATGGCAGTCGCCGTTGCCGCTGGTATTCACGATGGCGGAGTGGCCCCACTTGGTGACCGACAGGAAACAGTGCGGCGCGCCGGCGGCGTTAATCGCGTCGATAGCCACCTTGATGGTGCCATCGGTACCATTCTTAAAGCCCACCGGGCAGGAGAGCCCCGAGGCGAGCTCGCGGTGAACCTGAGATTCGGTGGTACGCGCCCCAATGGCGCCCCAGCTCATCAGATCGGCGACATATTGCGGGGTGATCATATCGAGGAATTCCCCCGCCGCCGGCAGACCGCTGTCGTTAATGTCCAGCAGCAGTTTGCGCGCAATGCGCAACCCGTCGTTGATGCGGAAGCTGTTATCCATATGGGGATCGTTGATAAGCCCTTTCCAGCCGACGGTGGTGCGCGGTTTCTCAAAATAGACGCGCATGACGATCTCGAGCTCGCCCTTCAACGCCTCGCGCAGGGTCAGCAGACGGGAAGCGTACTCTTTCGCCGCCGCCGGATCGTGAATCGAACAGGGCCCAATCACCACCAGCAGGCGGTCATCATCGCCTTTGAGGATCTGGTGGATCGCTTTGCGAGCATGTGCAACGGTGTTTGCAGCATTTTCGGTAGCAGGGAATTTTTCCAGGAGCGCAACGGGAGGTAATAATTCGTTGATCTCTTTAATGCGTAAATCGTCGTTCTGATAATTCATCTTCTTTCCAGCGTTGCCATACTTATTCAATGAAATGCAATCCCTCCAATCTATCTCTTCGCTGAAATAGTGTAAACGTGATTTTACAGTAGTGATGGAATAATCCTGGAAATAGGCAAAAATACGCCATAAAGTAGCGAAAGCAGGCTCATGAACTACAATATTTAACTGTTAAAGCTAATTAAGTCTTACGTTTCAGGATTATATAGTGACACTGCGATCGTCTGCGGAGTCTTAAACCATAGCGAGTCAGATCCCTGGCACACTTACCGCTGGAGGCGTTTTTTACCGCTTCCCGACCCAACAGGAGTATCCGATGAATATGAAAAAACTGACGACCCTTTTGCTCACCGCCACCTTAAGTCTTGCCAGCGGCGCGGCCCTGGCGGCAGACACCGGCGCCCAGTCCAACAATGGCCAGGCCAACTCTTCCGCTGATGCCGGCCAGGTGGCGCCGGATGCCCGTGAAAACGTGGCGCCGAATAACGTGGATAATAGCCAAATTAACTCTGGCTCTGGCGGCACCATGCTTCATCCTGACGGCTCGACGATGAGCCAGGACAATATGTCGAGCGATGAGGTACATAAAAACTCGATGTGTAAAGACGGCCGCTGTCCGGATACCGGTAAGAAACTGGACAACGGCGACAGCATGAACCATGACAACAGCAAAACCGACGGCACCACCCAGTAATTGATGCGGTGAGTGCAAACAGAGAAAAGGCGAGCTGGGCTCGCCTTTTCTCTGTTTGTTATCGTTCTCTGTTTATGCTGTCATAGCGTGATAATGATAACTATCAAGGGACGACACCATGGCGCATTCGCATTCGCACTCCCCTGCCCAGGCTCCGGATAACGGCAACGCTCGCCGGCTGCTTTGGGCGTTCATCGTCACCGCCGGTTTTATGCTGATAGAAGCCATCGGCGGCGCGATCTCCGGCTCGCTGGCCCTGCTGGCGGATGCCGGCCATATGCTCACCGACTCCGCCGCCCTGCTGTTTGCGCTGCTGGCGGTTCGCTTCGCCAGCCGTCCCCCGAACGCCCGCCATACTTTTGGCTGGCTGCGTTTGACCACCCTGGCGGCGTTTCTCAATGCCATTGCTCTGGTGGTGATCACCATGCTGATTGTCTGGGAGGCCATTCAGCGCTTCCAGCATCCGCAGCCGGTTGCCGGGGTGACGATGATGGTGATTGCGGTCGCTGGCCTGCTGGCCAACGTGCTGGCTTTCTGGATCCTGCATCGTGGCAGCGAAGAGCGGAATCTTAACGTGCGCGCCGCGGCGCTACACGTGCTCGGCGATCTGCTGGGTTCGGTTGGCGCGATTGTGGCCGCCGTGGTGATCCTCACTACCGGCTGGACGCCTGTCGACCCGATCCTTTCCGTGCTGGTTTCCTGCCTGGTGCTACGTAGCGCATGGCGGCTGCTGAAGGAGAGTCTGAATGAGCTGCTGGAAGGCGCGCCGCGTTCGCTGGATGTGGCGGCCCTACAGCGGGATATCCGCCGCTCTATCCCGGAAGTGCGCGATGTTCACCACGTTCACGTCTGGCTGGTGGGGGAAAAACCGGTGATGACGCTGCATGTGCAGGTGGTCCCGCCGCACGATCATGATGCGTTACTCAACCGCATTCTGCATTTCCTGGAACATAAATATGAAATTGAGCATGCCACGGTGCAGATGGAGTACCAGCCCTGCAGCGGCCCGGAGTGCCATCTCAACACGATGCACGCCGGGCACGATCATCACCACCATCATTAGCCAGAAAACGCGTGAGAACCTCGCTCACGCGCGCTGTTTATCCACATTCGGCTGCCGTTCAGCGCAATGAACGTCAGCAAGAGATATTCCAGCGACATAGCATAGACGCCCTGACGGGCAAAAATCACCACGCTTATGACGTTGACGATGACCCACAGCAGCCAGTTCTCAACGTATTTGCGGGTCATTAAGATCATCGCCACTACCGACAGCACCGTCATACAGGAGTCCCAGAACGGGAAGGCATCCGGCTGCAGTTCCGGCATCGTGACCTGCAAACCAAGCGCTTGCATCAGGCTGACCGCAATTCGCGTCAGGAAGGCAAAAAACGGATTGATAAACAGGGTCAGCAAGCCAATTGCCACCACGCAGGCCGCCAGCCAGCCCAGTGCTTTACTGCGTGGTAGCCAGCGGATCTGCAGCTCGGCCTCATGATTGCTGCTTTGCCGCGACCAGGCATACCAGCCGTAAACGTTAGCGGCAAAGAAGAACAGCTGCAGCAACAGGCTGGCGTACAGCTGGATCTGAAAGAAGATGATGGCGAACAGCGTGACGTTGACCAGACCGAATGCATAGTTGCTGATCTTCTCCAGGCTCGCCAGCCAGATACACAGCAGCCCGGCGATGGTCCCCACGGCCTCTATCCAGGAGAGATCGTACCCCCCGGCGCCGATGGGTATATGTACTAAAATATTCTGCGTGCTAAAAAAATCCATTTTATCCTCTCAGCGTCAGATGACGCGGCAATAGGTTATCCCCGTAGTGTAGCCGCAAAATCCAGCATCCGGTTAAGGGGAATTAATGCGCCGGTCCGCAGCGCTTCGTCGACGTGGATTTCATGTTCAGCGCCGCCCTGCTCGAGCCCCTCGGCAATGGCTTTCAGGCCGTTCATCGCCATCCACGGACAATGCGCGCAGCTGCGGCAGGTCGCCCCTTCACCAGCGGTGGGCGCTTCCAGCAGCGTTTTCTCCGGCACCGCCTGCTGCATTTTATAAAAGATACCGCGATCGGTCGCCACGATCAGCTGGCGCTGGGGCAGGCTTTTCGCCGCCGCGATCAGCTGACTGGTGGAACCTACGGCATCGGCCATCTCGACGATTGCCTGCGGCGACTCGGGATGGACCAGTACAGCAGCTTCAGGATAGAGGGCCTTCATCCGCATCAACGCCTGAGTTTTAAACTCGTCGTGCACGATGCACGCCCCCTGCCAGCAAAGCACGTCTGCGCCGGTCTGACGCTGAACGTAGCGGCCAAGGTGGCGGTCCGGCGCCCAGAGGATCTTTTGACCCAGGCTGTCCAGATGATCAATGAGTTCCACGGCGATACTGGAGGTAACTACCCAGTCAGCGCGGGCCTTCACCGCGGCGGACGTATTGGCATAAACCACCACGGTGCGATCGGGATGGGCATCGCAGAAGGCGTTGAATTCCTCAATCGGACAGCCCAGATCCAGCGAACACTCCGCGTTCAGGGTCGGCATCAGAATGGTCTTTTCCGGGCTGAGGATTTTGGCGGTTTCCCCCATAAAACGCACCCCGGCGACCAGCAGCGTGGAGGCCGAATGACGGGCGCCAAAGCGCGCCATCTCCAGCGAGTCGGCTATACAGCCGCCGGTCTCTTCCGCCAGCTGCTGAATTTCAGGATCGGTGTAGTAATGCGCCACCATCACGGCATCGCGCTCGCGCAGCAGACGCTTGATTTTCTCGCGGTAAAACTGCTTTTCGTCGACGGTCAGCGGCTGCGGTTTCGGTGGGAAGGGATAAATCGCCGTTTCAGGATCAAACATTACGCTCATCATGCAATCTCGTTTTACTGGCTTAACTCTAAGACCGTCACTATGGCCTGTCTGCGCCTTAACACGGTCATGGTGTTTTATATGCTAAACAAGATAGCGGATTACGAGCAAAAAGTCGTGATGAATTTTGTACATGAGCACCTATTCCCCGGGGACGATGCTACGCATCTTCCCGGGCTACCGGTTCGTGCCTTATGGCGTCACGGTAAGCGGCGGCAGGGGGTCATGCTGAAGTAGGATTGTGGAGAATGACGCATAGCAAAAAGGCGCCTTTAGGGCGCCTTTTTACATTGGTGGGTCGTGCAGGATGACTCGGCTTCGCCTCGCCCTTCGGGCCGTCGCCGCAAGCGGCTCCGTTGTCTCACTACGTGAGACCCGAACCTGCCGCAGGTTCGAATCGTTGAGTTCAACGCATAGCAAAAAGGCGCCTTTAGGGCGCCTTTTTACACTGGTGGGTCGTGCAGGATTCGAACCTGCGACCAATTGATTAAAAGTCAACTGCTCTACCAACTGAGCTAACGACCCTTTGCGGGATTTTACTGCTGTCATCATTCAGGATGGTGGGTCGTGCAGGATGACTCGGCTTCGCCTCGCCCTTCGGCGCCGTTGCTGACGCAACGTTATCCTTCACTTTTCTACCAGTTACCATCATTAAAGATTGGTGGGTCGTGCAGGATTCGAACCTGCGACCAATTGATTAAAAGTCAACTGCTCTACCAACTGAGCTAACGACCCGCTCTGGTACTACCTTAATAATTTCACTCGACACCAATATTAAAATTGGTGGGTCGTGCAGGATGACTCGGCTTCACCTCGCCCTGGGGCGCCGTTGCTGACGCAACGTTATCCTTCACGTTCAACATCTGAGTTAAATGCTGAAATTGGTGGGTCGTGCAGGATTCGAACCTGCGACCAATTGATTAAAAGTCAACTGCTCTACCAACTGAGCTAACGACCCGAGTGGTGGGTGATGACGGGATCGAACCGCCGACCCCCTCCTTGTAAGGGAGGTGCTCTCCCAGCTGAGCTAATCACCCGAAACTGCGCTGGATACTACTGATACTGCGTCCACCGACCCCATCAGTATAATGGTGGGTCGTGCAGGATTCGAACCTGCGACCAATTGATTAAAAGTCAACTGCTCTACCAACTGAGCTAACGACCCGGTGGTGGGTGATGACGGGATCGAACCGCCGACCCCCTCCTTGTAAGGGAGGTGCTCTCCCAGCTGAGCTAATCACCCGATACTACGCTGGATATTGCTAATTGGTGGGTCGTGCAGGATGACTCGGCTTTGCCTCGCCCTATGGGCCGTTGCTGTCGCAACGTTATCCTTCACGTTTTACTATCGCGTTCCACCAGAACGATTGGTGGGTCGTGCAGGATTCGAACCTGCGACCAATTGATTAAAAGTCAACTGCTCTACCAACTGAGCTAACGACCCACTCTGGCGTCGCTTTGGGCTTGTTTGATATCCCTTGGCAACGGCGGCATATATTACTGATTTCAGAATTCAGCGCAACTAAAATTTCGATAAAGATCACTTAACTGCTGGCGATTCAGGCGACAAGACCAGAAATGACGCGATTTCTGGTCATGCCGTAATCAACCAAGGGCATTAAGTCGTTTTTGCGCTTGTTTCGCACCGTCGGTGCCGGGGAATTTGTTGATCACCTGCTGGTAAACCGCTTTCGCTTTCGCGGTATCACCTTTGTCCTGCATGATCACGCCGACCTTAAACATGGCGTCTGGCGCTTTTGGCGATTTCGGGTAGTTCTTCACCACCGAGGCGAAGTAAAACGCCGCATCGTCTTTTTTCCCCTTATTGTAGTTCAACTGTCCGAGCCAATAGTTGGCGTTCGGCTGATAAGTCGAATCCGGGTACTTTTTAACGAAGTTCTGAAACGCCGCCATGGCGTCATCCTGGCGTGAAGCATCCTTCACCAGGGCAATGGCCGCATTGTAATCGGTGTTCGCATCGCCGGTCATCGCCGGAGCGCCTGAAGAGGCCGCTGGCGCTGCACTGGTGGCAGCCGCGCTCTGATCGCCGGAAGACGACGTCTGGGCGCCAGCCGCTGCTGCGCCGCCCCCGCTCGTCAGCCCGTCAATCTGCAGCAGAATCTGCTTCTGACGCTCAACGATCTGATTCAGCTGATACTGGTTCTCCTGGATCTGACCACGGAGAGAATCAATGTCAGTCTGGTTATCAGAGAGTTGTTGCTGGAGTTGGGTTAAAAGCTGGCTGTGAGCATTGGAAATACGCTCAAGTTGAGTGACACGGTCTTCGACCGAGCCTGAGCCGACACTACTGATTGGCGCCTGAGCAAAAGCGGCCCAGGGGGCCGCTATGCCAACCAGTAACGACAGACTCAATAAATGATGTCTGAAGTTACTGCTCATGCAATTCTCTTAGTAAACCAGTACGGCGCGACGGTTTTTGGCATATGCCGCTTCGTCATGACCCAGTACTGCTGGTTTTTCTTTACCGTAAGAAACGATGGAGATCTGATCGGCAGAAACACCTTTGCCCTGCAGATACATCTTAACGGCGTTAGCACGACGCTCACCCAGCGCGATGTTGTATTCCGGCGTACCGCGCTCATCCGCGTGACCTTCTACAGTCACTTTGTAGGACGGGTTGCTGCGCAGGAAGTTAGCGTGCGCGTCCAGCATGGCAGCGAAGTCAGAACGGATATCGTACTTGTCCAGATCGAAGTAAACGATGTTGTTCTGCTGCAGCTGCTGCATCTGCAGACGAGCTTGCTCTTCAGAAGACATGTTGCCGCCGTTACCGTTAGCGTCCATACCAGTGCCGGCACCCAGCATGCCTTCACCGCTCTGGTCGTTGCTGGCGTTCTTGTTAGAAGAACATGCCGCGATTGCCATAACCGGCAGAGCGATCATCAGCCCTTTCAGCACTTTGTTCAGTTGCATTTCTTTGATTCCTTTAATAATCAATTATTTATTATCACAGATACGGCGACCAGGCAGGTGATTTTACCTGTCCATCAGTTGCCGGAAGACGCGCTTTGAAACGCCCATCTGTAGAAACCAGATTCAGCACGGATCCCATCCCCTGAGAAGAGCTGTAGATTACCATAGTGCCGTTAGGTGCCAGACTTGGCGTTTCGTCTAAAAACGTTGATGACAGAACCTGTACACCACCCGCTTCCAGATCTTGTTTGGCAATGTGCTGCTGGCCGCCGGCCGAGCTGACCATTACCATCGTTTTACCATCCGCGCTCACGTCAGCGTCCTGGTTCTGCGAACCTTCCCAGGTGATACGCTGCGGCGTGCCGCCATTAATATTGACTTTATACACCTGCGGACGACCGGCCTGGTCAGAGGTGAAGGCCAGGTTCTGGCTGTCCGGGAACCAGCTTGGTTCGGTGTTGTTGCTGCGACCGTTGGTCACCTGACGAATCTGACCCGAGCCCAGATCCATCACGTACAGGTTCAGGCTACCGGTTTTCGACAGCGCGAAAGCCAGTTTAGAGCCATCCGGCGAGAACGCCGGCGCGCCGTTGTGCTGCGGGAAGGAGGCAATCTGACGCACTGCGCCGTTCGCCAGGGTCTGCACCACCAGCGCAGAACGACCGCTTTCGAAGGTTACGTAAGCCAGTTTTGAACCGTCCGGAGACCAGGCCGGGGACATCAGCGGCTGGGAGGAGCGGTGAACCACGAACTGGTTGTAGCCATCATAATCGGAGACACGCAGCTCATACGGGAACTGACCGCCGTTGGTCTGCACCACATAGGCGATACGGGTACGGAAGGCGCCTTTAATACCAGTCAGCTTTTCAAATACCGCATCGCTGGCAGTGTGCGCTGCATAGCGCAGGTACTGCTTAGTGACTTTGAAAGAGCCTTGCGCCAGCGTTGTGCCCGGCGCACCGCCGGTATCCACCAGCTGATACGCGACCTGATAAGAACCATCCGGGTTTGACGTCACCTGACCGACGACCACGGCGTCAATACCCAGCGCAGACCAGGCCGCAGGCTGCACTTCCTGGGGACTGGTCGGCTGCTGCGGCAGACGCGAGCGATCCAGCGGGTTGAATTTACCGCTGTTGCGCAGGTCAGCTGCCACGATACCGCCAACATCTTCCGGCGCAGCGCCCTGGCCGGCCCACTGGAACGGTACCACGCCGATGGGGCGCGCCGAGTCCACCCCCTGGGTGATCTCGATACGTACTTCTGCGTGCAGCACCGCCGCCCACAGCATTAAAAAACCAAATGCTACTCGTAATGCCTGCTTCATCATATCTCCCTTATCCGGGCGGAAAGCCCACGATAATTTAGCAGAATGTTAACAAACTCAAATACACAAAACTACCAAAACCCATGACCGCCCTATTTTCTTTCCCCCCGCTAACGCGGGGAGAAAAAGCGCTTAAGGTTTGAAGTCCAGTGGCGCATTTTTGAACGTTTCATAAACAGCCTGCGACGGCGGTTTAGGGAATTTGCTCATCCGACTGGTAGCCGCCAGCATTTGCTGGCAGAAAGCCGGATCGCCGCCTTCCGATTTCACACTCAACAACGTTCCATCCTGAGCCAGGTTTACGCGCAACGTACATACTTTACCCTTGTACGTATCCCAGTCATAGAGATGTCCTTTAATCGCGGCCTGCACCTGCGAAATATAGCTGGCAATCTCCGCCTGAGATGCACCGCCCTGCCCCGGTTTACTTCCTTTAGCAGGTGAAGAGCCACCTGTGCTACCGCTGGTGCTACCTTTCGGCGCATTCTTACCAGAGCTCAGATCGCCGAGCAGGTCGTCAACGCCGTCCGCTTCTTTCGCTGCAGCCGCTTTCTTCGCTGCCGCGGCTTTTGCTGCTGCCGCTTTGGCCGCTTTATCAGCCGCCGCCTTCTCAGCAGCTGCCGCTTTGGCTGCCGCTGCTTTTTCAGCTGCGGCGGCTTTCTCGGCGACGGCCTTCTCCGCGGCCGCTTTTTGCGCGGCCGCTTTCTCAGCTGCTTTTTCGGCGGCTTTTTCTGCAGCCGCTTTTTCAGCCGCTGCCTGTTTAGCCGCTTCCTGCTGGGCCTTCTTCTCCGCTTCCTGTTGCGCTTTCTTCGCCGCTGCCGCTTCTGCTTTCTTCTGCGCCTCTGCCGCGGCTTTCGCCGCTTCGGCTTCCGCCTGTTTCTTCGCATCGGCCGCTGCTTTCGCGGCGGCGGCTTCGGCCTGTTTCTTCGCGTCAGCAGCCGCTTTCGCTGCCGCCAGTTCAGCCGCTTTCGCCTGGGCATCCGCCTTCGCTTTCGCCTCGGCGGCCGCTTTGGCCGCTGCTTCCTGCGCTTCTTTAGCCTGCGCATCCGCTTTGGCTTTCGCCGCCGCGGCAGCCTTGGCTGCGGCTTCCTCAGCCTGCTTCTGTTGTTCCTTCGCTTCTTTCGCCGCTTCCTGCGCCTGCAGCCGCTCCTGTTCGAGCTGTTTCAGCCGTTCCTGTTCCGCCGCCTGCTTCTCACGTAACTCTTCCGCCTGCTGCTGCGCCTGTTTTTCGCGCTGTTCAGCGGCGCGACGTGCGCTGGCCTGCTGCTGTTGCTGACGGTTATAGTTATTTACCACCGCCCCCGGATCGACCATGACGGCATCAATCGACGATCCCCCGCCGCCGCCGGCAGAGGCATCCAGATGCTCGTCAAACGAACTCCAGATCAGCAGCGCGATCAGTATGATGTGCAGCGCGACTGAAATGATGATCGCTCGTTTAAGCTTGTCGTTTTGTTCGGTTGCCTTTGACACTATCGGTTCCCAAAAACTGTTCGCCTGTACCCGCGATGCGCACCGACGGCGAGCGATACTCGCCGCCGAACGCCGCGCGGACGCACCTACCTGAAGCGATTAAATAGGTTTGGTCATCAAGCCGACCGATTTAACCCCTGCACTATGCAACAGGTTCAGCGCTTTAATAATTTCATCGTAAGGGACGTCTTTCGCACCGCCGATCAGGAATACCGTTTTCTCATTGGCTTCAAGACGACGCTTCGCTTCGGCAATCACCTGCTCCGGCGGCAGCTGGGACAGCGTCTCCTGCCCCACTTTCACGCTGTACTGCCCTACCCCGGAGACTTCCACAATCACCGGCGGATCGTCATTGCTTTTCACCGCTTGCGATTCCGTGGCGTCCGGCAGATCGACTTCCACGCTCTGCGTAATGATCGGCGCCGTTGCCATAAAGATCAGCAACAGCACCAGCAGGACATCCAGCAGCGGAACGATGTTGATCTCGGACTTCAGTTCGCGACGTCCGCGTCCACGTGCTCTGGCCATGGCTTACCCCTTATTGCTTTCGCTGGTGGTAAAAGCCTGACGGTGCAGAATGGCGGTGAACTCTTCCATAAAGTTGTCGTAATTCAGTTCAAGCTTGTTCACGCGCTGGTTCAGGCGGTTATACGCCATGACCGCCGGGATAGCAGCGAACAGACCGATCGCAGTGGCGATCAGCGCTTCGGCGATACCCGGCGCCACCATCTGCAGGGTGGCCTGCTTCACCGCGCCAAGAGCGATAAAGGCGTGCATGATCCCCCAAACGGTACCGAACAGACCGATATACGGGCTGATGGAGCCTACGGTGCCGAGGAACGGAATATGGGTCTCCAGCGTTTCCAGCTCGCGGTTCATCGATATACGCATCGCGCGCGATGCCCCTTCGACGATCGCCTCCGGCGCATGACTGTTGGCCCGATGCAAGCGCGCAAACTCTTTGAAGCCGCTGTAGAAGATCTGCTCCGAACCGGTCAGATTATCGCGACGCCCCTGGCTTTCCTGATACAAACGGGACAGTTCAATCCCGGACCAGAATTTGTCCTCGAACGCTTCAGCTTCGCGCGCGGCCGAGTTAAGGATACGCGTTCTCTGAATAATGATAGCCCAGGAAGCGATAGAAAAACCAATCAAAATCAACATGATAAGTTTAACCAGAAGGCTCGCCTTCAGGAACAAATCAAGGATATTCATGTCAGTCACTGCTTAAACTCCGCGACAATAGACTTGGGAAGCGCACGTGGCTTCATTAAGAGTGGATCAACGCACACAATGAGAACCTCAGCTTCGTTTAACACTGTATTCTCGGCGTTGACGATTCGCTGCGTGAAAACCAAAGAGGTGCCGCGCATCGAGGTAATTTCCGTCTGGACTTCGAGCATGTCGTCGAGTCTGGCGGGGGCAAAATACTCCAGCGTCATTTTGCGAACCACGAAGGCAACGCGTTCAGCCAACAGAACCTGTTGACTAAAGTGATGGTGGCGCAGCATCTCTGTGCGTGCTCTTTCATAAAAAGCGACGTAACTGGCGTGGTAAACCACACCACCGGCGTCGGTATCTTCGTAGTAGACCCGAACCGGCCATCGAAACAGCGTTGTATTCACTTTACATCCCGGTAATGCAAAAAAAGGTTAGAGCTTTCAAACTTCGCTACTATACGCGCGGGAAAGATGGTTTGGAATGGGGGAAAGTAAACGGGGCGTAAATTTTTATGGGCTTATGCAAGCCCATAGCATTAACAGAGATCTCTTATTCAAAAGAAGAAAAAGAAGAGACCTAAAGCGAGCACGATATCAGCGATAAGCGGACAAAAAATCCCCTGCCATTGAACGGCACGCGGGCGGAAGCCCACGCCGTGAATAACGCCGCTGCAAACTGCCCACATCAGCAAGAAACCATGCCAGATTTCCAGCTCGCTGGTCTTCGCGGCAAAGCGCGACGGATCCCAGAAGATGCAGCCTGCCAGCAGCAGCGCCATCAATAAGGAAAGCGCCCGGAGCGGGCGCTTGTCCATTATCGCGTACAGAGTAGCGATAAATTTCATCAGATTTCTTCTTTCTTCCCGGCTTTGGTGGCTTCCACGTGCTCAAGCGCCAGCGCGGTAATCACCCCAAAGGCACAGGCAAGAAGCGTTCCCAAAATCCATGCGAAGTACCACATATATAGCTCCTTACCTTAGTACAGCGAGTGGGTGTTCTTTTCGATGTCTTCGCGCGTGATGCGGCCAAACATTTTCCAGTAACACCAGCTGGTGTAGCCCAGAATGATCGGCACGAAGACAATCGCCACGTAGGTCATCAGATTCAGCGTCCGCTGGCTGGAGGTCGCGTCCCACATCGTCAGGCTGGCGTTCAGCATAGTGCTGGACGGCATGATGAACGGGAACATCGCGATACCGGCAGTCAGAATGATGCAGGCCAGGGTCAGCGAGGAGAACAGGAATGCCCAGGCGCCTTTATCCGCTTTGGTCGAAACGACGGTCAGCAGCGGCAGCACCACGCCCAGGGCAGGGATCGCCCACAGCGCTGGCATATTGTTAAAGTTCACCATCCACGCACCAGCTTCACGCACCACTTCTTTGGTCAGCGGATTAGACGGGCCGGTATGGTCAATCACCGATTTCACCACATAGCCGTCGATACCGTAGTAGACCCACACACCCGCCAGCGCGAAGCAGACCAGCGTCACCAGCGCCGCCACCGTGGAGACGGTGCGGGTGCGCAGGTGCAGTTCGCCTACGGTACGCATCTGCAGGTAGGTCGCGCCCTGGGTCAGGATCATCGCCACGCTGACGATACCGGCCAGCAGACCAAACGGGTTCAGCAGCTGGAAGAAATTACCGGTATAGAAGAGACGCAGGTATTCGTCGACATGGAACGGCACGCCCTGCAGCAGGTTGCCGAAGGCCACGCCAATCACCAGCGGCGGCACGAAGCTGCCGATGAAGATGCCCCAGTCCCACATGTTGCGCCAGCGGGTGTCCTCGATCTTGGAACGGTAGTCGAAACCGACCGGACGGAAGAACAACGAGGCCAGCACCAGAATCATCGCCACATAGAAACCGGAGAACGCCGCGGCGTAGACCATCGGCCAGGCAGCGAACAGCGCGCCGCCGGCGGTGATCAGCCACACCTGGTTACCGTCCCAGTGCGGGGCGATGGCGTTGATCATAATCCGACGCTCGGTGTCGTTACGGCCGAGGAAGCGGGTGAGCATGCCCACCCCCATGTCGAACCCGTCGGCGACGGCGAAGCCAATCAGCAGGATGCCAATCAGCAGCCACCAGATAAAACGCAATACTTCATAATCGATCATTTGACGACTCCTGTCTTAGCGTGCCGACTGAATAGCCGCAGAGGACTGTTCAAAGTGATAGCGGCCGGTTTTCAGGCTGCTAGGTCCTTTGCGGGCAAACTTGAACATCAGGAACAGTTCAGCCACCAGGAACAGCGTGTACAGGCCGCAGATCAGCAACATAGAGAAGATCAGATCGCCCGCGGTCAGCGACGAGTTGGCCACCGCCGTCGGCAGGACTTCACCAATCGCCCACGGCTGACGGCCGTATTCGGCAACAAACCAGCCCGACTCCACGGCAATCCATGGCAGCGGCAAGCCATAGAACGCGGCGCGCAGCAGCCATTTTTTCTCGCCGATACGGTTACGGATCACGCTCCAGAAGGAGGCGCCGATAATCAACAGCATCAGGATGCCGCACGCCACCATGATACGGAAGGCGAAGTACAGCGGTGCGACGCTTGGAATAGAGTCTTTGGTCGCTTTGGCGATCTGCTCTTCCGTGGCGTCAGCGACGTTCGGGGTATAGCGTTTCAGCAGCAGACCATAGCCAAGATCTTTCTTCACGTTATTGAACTGGTCGCGAACGGACTGGTCGGTGGAACCGGCGCGCAGTTGCTCCAGCAGCGCATAGGCCTTCATGCCGTTACGGATACGCTCTTCGTGCTGAACCATCAGATCCTTCAGACCGATAACCGGCTTATCCACCGAGCGGGTGGCAATGATGCCCAGCGCGTAAGGGATCTGGATGGCGAAGTGGTTGGTTTGCGCATTCTGATCGGGAATACCAAACAGGGTAAAGGCCGCCGGCGCAGGCTGGGTTTCCCACTCTGCTTCGATAGCCGCCAGTTTGGTTTTCTGCACGTCGCCCATTTCGTAACCAGATTCGTCACCCAGCACAATAACGGAGAGGATCGCTGCCATACCGAAGCTGGCTGCGATGGCGAAGGAGCGCTTAGCAAAGGCAAAGTCACGGCCTTTCAGCATGTACCAGGAGCTGATAGCCAGGATGAACATCGCACCGGTGACATAGCCAGACGCCACGGTGTGAACGAATTTCACCTGAGCAACCGGGTTGAGCACCAGTTCGGAGAAGCTAACCATCTCCATACGCATGGTTTCAAAGTTGAAGTCCGATGCGATAGGGTTCTGCATCCAGCCGTTTGCGACGAGGATCCACAGCGCGGAGAGGTTGGAGCCCAGTGCGACCAGCCAGGTGACGGCCATGTGCTGAACTTTACCCAGACGATCCCAACCGAAGAAGAACAGACCTACAAAGGTGGATTCGAGGAAGAAGGCCATCAGACCTTCAATGGCCAGCGGCGCACCGAAGATATCCCCCACGTAGTGTGAGTAATACGACCAGTTAGTCCCGAACTGGAACTCCATGGTCAGACCGGTCGCCACACCCAGCGCGAAGTTGATACCAAACAACTTGCCCCAGAATTTGGTCATATCTTTATAAATCTGTTTGCCGGAAAGGACGTAGACCGTTTCCATGATGGCCAGCAGGAACGCCATACCGAGCGTCAGTGGCACAAACAGGAAGTGGTACATCGCGGTCAAGGCAAACTGTAAGCGCGACAGTTCGACTATATCTAACATCATGACTCCTTGCTCATCGCATGAAGACTCCGAAAATGAACCGAGAAGCTCTGGCTCATACGCATGCCCCAATACAAATTTTTATTTGTCGCCCGCCCGGAGCGGGTTTCAACCGAAAGTGAAACCATGCCAGGACAAGGTTACAAATACGTTAACGAAAAACCCAATTGATTCCCCAATATATTACGCCGCAATAACCTTACAATAAATATGTTTTTATTGTTCCAGTTTTACATTTTTCGACGGTGATCAATATATAGCGAAGATGGCCAGTTTAGGCCAATTTGACTTGAGACAATTTAACGTTTTTTGAAGGATTTTTCCAAGCATTAAGTATTGATATAAATCAATTTTTACTCTACGTGTTAATTATGTAGCCCAATAAAGAATATTGGTAAACTTAATGTTAATACTGTGTTTAAAGTATACTTCGATTGGTTACTAAAAAGGGAGAGATGAGAATCATAGGTAATATTATTTAACGCCGCAGAAAAAAAAAGAAAAAAAGAGCCGATCCGATTAATGCTAGACCGCTCACAGTATTTTTTCCTGTTTTCTTATCCCCTCCCCCACTCTTTTTTTAGTGTCTGTTTTGCTTCCCTCCGATACGGCCAGGGCATATTTTCCTTTCCGACAACCGCACGTCGAGAATATTTATGAAATAATTCTTAAAATCAATATGATAGATAAGGTTTTCGCCAAACGCGGGGTTTGCTGGCTCAGCGGCTTTCGGGAGAAGCGGATAACGGCCAAAAAAAAGGCCACCTGACGGTGGCCAACCATGTCGAAATCGGACAGATTTCTGCTTGCGGACAAGCAGAGAGGGTTTACTTGATGATCGCTTTCAGCGCTTCGCCGATATCGGCCAGGCTGCGAACGGTTTTCACACCGGCTGCTTCCAGGGCTGCGAATTTCTCATCAGCAGTACCTTTACCGCCAGCGATGATGGCGCCCGCATGGCCCATACGCTTGCCTTTCGGCGCGGTCACGCCCGCGATGTAGCCGACAACCGGCTTGGTCACGTGCTCTTTGATGTAGGCAGCCGCTTCTTCTTCCGCGCTGCCGCCGATCTCACCGATCATGACGATAGCTTCGGTCTGCGGGTCTTCCTGGAACAGCTTCAGGATATCGATGAAGTTAGAGCCCGGGATCGGGTCGCCGCCGATACCGACGCAGGTAGACTGGCCGAAGCCGTAGTCGGTGGTCTGCTTAACCGCTTCATAGGTCAGGGTACCGGAACGGGAAACGATGCCCACTTTACCCGGTTTGTGAATGTGACCCGGCATGATGCCGATTTTGCATTCGCCCGGGGTGATAACGCCTGGGCAGTTCGGGCCGATCATGCGCACGCCCGCTTCGTCCAGTTTCACTTTCACAGTCAGCATATCCAGGGTCGGGATACCTTCGGTGATGGTGATGATAAGCTTAATGCCCGCGTCAATCGCTTCCAGAATGGAATCTTTGCAGAACGGCGCCGGAACGTAGATCACGGTCGCGGTAGCGCCGGTCGCTTCAACGGCTTCGCGCACGGTGTTGAACACCGGCAGGCCCAGGTGCGTGGTGCCGCCTTTGCCTGGCGTCACGCCGCCAACCATTTGCGTACCGTAAGCGATCGCTTGTTCAGAGTGGAAGGTCCCCTGGCTACCGGTGAAGCCCTGGCAGATAACCTTGGTATCTTTATTAATTAAAACTGACATTATTTCCCCTCCACTGCGGCAACAACCTGCTGTGCTGCGTCCGTCAGACTTTTCGCTGCAATAATATTCAGGCCGCTGTCAGCCAGTTTTTTCGCGCCCAGTTCGGCGTTGTTACCTTCCAGACGAACCACCACCGGAACGTTAACCCCAACTTCCGCTACCGCACCGATGATACCGTCAGCGATCAGGTCGCAGCGTACGATACCGCCGAAGATGTTAACCAGCACCGCTTTCACGTTGTCATCAGAGAGGATGATTTTGAACGCTTCGGTGACGCGCTCTTTGGTGGCGCCGCCGCCCACGTCGAGGAAGTTAGCCGGTTCGCCGCCGTGCAGTTTAACGATGTCCATGGTACCCATCGCCAGGCCCGCGCCGTTAACCATGCAACCAATGTTGCCGTCCAGCGCGACGTAGTTCAGTTCCCACTGCGCAGCCTGCGCTTCACGCGGATCTTCCTGAGACTGGTCGCGCATTTCGCGCAGATCCGGCTGGCGGAACAGTGCGTTGCCGTCAGCACCCAGTTTGCCGTCCAGGCAGATCAGGTCGCCCTGCTTGGTGATCACCAGCGGGTTAATTTCGATCAGCGCCAGGTCGCGCTCCAGGAAAATGGTCGCCAGACCCATGAAAATCTTAGTGAACTGCTGAACCTGCTTACCTTCCAGGCCCAGTTTGAACGCCAGTTCACGGCCCTGGTAAGGCATCGGGCCCGCCAGCGGATCGATGGCGATCTTGTGGATCAGGTGCGGAGTCTCTTCCGCCACTTTTTCGATTTCCACGCCGCCTTCAGTAGAGGCCATGAACACCACGCGACGGGAACTACGGTCAACGACCGCGCCCAGGTACAGCTCTTTGTCAATATCGGTCGCCGCTTCAACCAGGATCTGGTTAACCGGCTGGCCGTTCGCATCTGTTTGATAGGTCACCAGACGTTTGCCCAGCCAGTGCTCGGCAAATGCGCGGATCTCTTCTTTGCTCTTCACCACTTTCACACCGCCCGCTTTGCCGCGGCCACCAGCGTGAACCTGACATTTCACTACCCACGGACCCGCGCCGATTTTTGAAGCGGCTTCTTCTGCTTCACGCGGAGTAGTACAGGCATAACCCACCGGCGCCGGTAAGCCATAGCGGGCAAAAAGTTGTTTTGCCTGATATTCATGTAAGTTCATGTGTTCAGTCCATCCTTCAGGGTGTAATTATCTTTAAACCTGTAGGCCTGATAACGGCGCTAACGCGTGTTATCCGGCCTACGGTAGGTAATACGCTTGCTGACTACACGTCCAGCAGCAGACGGGTCGGATCTTCCAGCAGCTCTTTAATCGCCACCAGGAAGCCTACCGACTCACGTCCGTCGATCAGACGGTGGTCGTAGGAGAGCGCCAGGTACATCATCGGCAGGATCTCTACCTTGCCATTCACCGCCATCGGACGGTCTTTAATGGCATGCATACCCAGGATGGCGCTCTGCGGTGGGTTGATGATCGGCGTGGACATCAGGGAGCCGAACACGCCGCCGTTGGTAATGGTGAAGTTACCGCCGGTCAGGTCATCTACGGTCAGCTTGCCGTCGCGGCCTTTCACTGCCAGCTCTTTAATATTCTTTTCGATATCCGCCATGCCCAGCAGGTCGACGTCACGCAGAACCGGGGTGACCAGGCCGCGCGGGGTGGATACGGCCATGCTGACGTCGAAGTAGTTGTGGTACACCACGTCGTCGCCATCGATGGAAGCGTTCACTTCCGGATAGCGTTTCAGCGCTTCCACTACCGCTTTCACGTAGAAGGACATAAAGCCCAGACGGATGCCGTGACGTTTTTCGAACGCCTCACCGTACTGCTTACGCAGATCCATGATTGGCTTCATGTTGACTTCGTTGAACGTGGTCAGCATGGCGGTAGAGTTTTTCGCTTCCAGCAGACGCTCGGCCACGCGTTTACGCAGGCGGGTCATCGGGACGCGTTTTTCAGAACGATTGCCCAGCTGCGGCGCCGGCGCGGCTGCCGCGGCGGAGGCTGGCGCTTTGGCTTCTGCCGGCGCCGGGGCTTTCGCCAGATGTTTCTCAACGTCTTCGCGGGTCAAACGGCCGCCGACGCCAGTGCCTTTGATGGCCGCTGCGTCGAGGTTGTGTTCAGCCAGCAGACGACGGATCGCCGGGCTCAGCGCGTCGTTGTTCTGCTCTTCCAGAGAAGCCTGCTGACGCTGCGCCGGCGTGGACGCCTTCGCATCGGCTTTTTCGCTGCTTTCTTTACCTGCGCTGTTACCTTCGCGCAGGCGGCCAAGGATCTGGCGAGACAGGACGGTAGCGCCCTCGTCTTCCAGCACTGCATCCAGAATGCCGTCCGCTGATGCCGGTACTTCCAGTACCACTTTGTCAGTTTCGATTTCGACCAGGACTTCGTCACGGACGACCGCGTCGCCCGGTTTTTTGTGCCAGGTGGCGACGGTTGCGTCAGCTACGGACTCAGGCAGGTCGGGAACCAGAATATCTACGCTACTCATTGTGTATCCTTTAATTAATCGACGTTCAGCGCGTCATTGACCAGATCTTGTTGCTGTTTCTGGTGAACGGACATATACCCTACCGCCGGAGAGGCGGAGGCCGGGCGGCCTGCATAACGCAGAGAGGCCCCAAACGGAATCACTTCACGGAAGTGATGCTGGCTGCAGTACCATGCGCCCTGGTTGAGCGGCTCTTCCTGGCACCAGACAAAATCATGCACGTGCGCATACGCTTTCAGCGCTTCCTGCACCGCCTGATGCGGGAACGGATAGAGCTGCTCGATACGAACGATAGCGACATCTTTTTGCTCGTTTTTGCGGCGCTGTTCCAGCAGGTCGTAGTAAACCTTACCAGAGCACAGCACAACGCGCTTCACAGCCTGCGGATCAAGTTGATCGATTTCACCGATGGCCGGCAGGAAAGTGCCGTTCGCCAGCTCATCCATGCTGGAGACTGCCAGCGGATGACGCAGCAGCGACTTCGGCGACATCACCACCAGCGGACGACGCATACCGCGCAGCGCCTGACGACGCAGCATGTGGTACACCTGCGCCGGTGTGGACGGTACGCAGACCTGCATGTTCTGCTCAGCGCACAGCTGCAGATAACGCTCCAGACGCGCGGAGGAGTGCTCCGGACCCTGGCCTTCATAGCCGTGCGGCAGGAGCATCACCAGGCCGCACATCCGGCCCCACTTCTGCTCACCGGAGGAGATGAACTGGTCGATCACCACCTGAGCGCCGTTGGCGAAGTCGCCAAACTGCGCTTCCCAGATGGTCAGGGTGCGCGGCTCAGCGGTGGCGTAACCATATTCAAACGCCAGTACGGCTTCTTCAGACAGCACCGAGTCCCAAACGCGGAACTGGCCCTGACCGTTATGGACATGCTGCAGCGGGGTGTAAGTTGAACCATTGGTCTGGTTATGGATCACCGCATGACGATGGAAGAAGGTGCCGCGACCGGAGTCTTCCCCGGACAGACGCACCGGAATACCTTCGTCAACCAGCGTGGCGTAGGCCAGGTTTTCGGCGCCGCCCCAGTCGAACAGCTTCTCACCTGCCGCCATCGCCTGGCGGTCGGCGTAAATTTTCGCTACGCGGGACTGCATTTCGATACCTTCCGGCACCGTGCTGATGCGTTTCGCCAGCTCCTGCAGACGCTTCGGCTCCACTTTATCCGGATAGCTCTCGTCCCACTCATGATTGAGGTACGGCGACCAGGTAAAGGAGTGCATGTTCATAGGACGCCATTCCTGCACCACGCATTCGCCGGCATCCAGCGCATCGCGGTAGAGGTTAACCTGCTCGGTCGCGTCTTCCAGAGTCGCCACCTTCTCCTGCTCCAGCTTGTCAGCATAGATTTTGCGCGGGGTCGGGTGCTTTTTGATCTTCTGATACATCAGCGGCTGAGTTGCGCTCGGCTCATCGGCTTCGTTATGGCCGTGACGGCGGTAGCACACCAGATCGATGAAGACATCGCGTTTGAAGGTATTGCGGAAATCCAGCGCCAGACGAGTGACGAACGCGACCGCTTCCGGATCGTCGGCATTGACGTGGAAAATCGGCGCCTGCACCATTTTACCGATGTCGGTGCAGTACGGGGTCGAACGCGCATCCAGCGGGTTAGAGGTCGTGAAGCCCACCTGGTTGTTGATAACGATGCGCACGGTACCGCCCACTTCGTAACCGCGGGCTTTCGACATGTTCAGGGTTTCCTGAACCACGCCCTGACCGGTGACGGCGGCGTCGCCGTGGATAGTGATCGGCAGAACCTTGTTGCTGCTCGGCTCGTCCAGACGATCCAGACGGGCGCGTACGGAACCGATAACCACCGGGCTGACGATCTCGAGGTGCGACGGGTTAAACGCCAGCGCCAGGTGCACCAGACCGCCTTCGGTTTCCATATCGGATGAGAAGCCCATGTGGTACTTCACATCGCCGGTACCGAGATGTTCTTTATGTTTGCCGGCGAACTCGTCGAACAGATCCTGCGGTTTTTTACCCAGCACGTTGACCAGCACGTTGAGACGACCGCGGTGCGCCATGCCCAGCACCACTTCGCGGGTGCCGCTCTTGCCCGCATGGCGGATCATCTCTTTGAGCATCGGGATCAGGGCATCGCCACCCTCCAGCGAGAAGCGCTTCGCCCCCGGGAATTTGGCGCCGAGGTAGCGCTCCAGGCCTTCCGCGGCGGTCAGTTCGCTGAGGAAGCGTTTTTTCTCTTCCGCGGTAAAGCTCGCTTTGCCAGCTACCGATTCAATGCGCTGCTGGATCCAGCGTTTTTCTTCGGTAGAGGTGATATGCATGTATTCCGCGCCGATGGAGCCGCAGTAGGTTTGCTTGAGGGCGGCAATCAGCTCGCCCAGCTTCATCGTGTCTTTACCGATGGCAAATGAACCTACGTTATAGCTTTCCTGGAAATCGGCCTCGGTCAGATCGTGGTAGGCCGGATCGAGATCCGCCACTCTCTCTTGCTTCCACAGCCCCAGCGGATCGAGATTCGCATGCTGGTGGCCACGGAAACGGTATGCGTTGATGAGCTGCAGGACTTTAACCTGCTTCACATTGGTGTCTGGGTCGGAAATCGAAGAAGTGTAACGTGAGGCATCCTTCGCCAGTCGACGGAAATAATCACGCGTTTTGGAATGAAATTGATCCGGTTTAACTCCGGTGCCAGGTAACTGCTGGAACATTGAACGCCAGTTGGCGTCAACAGAGTCAGGATCGGTTAAGAAGTCTTCATAGAGCTGTTCTATCCAGCTCTGGTTCGAACCAGAGAGGTAAGAAGAGTCCAGCCAGGCTTTCATTGCGCCGTTCTGCATCGTGATCCCTTAAGCATTCATATGCTTATTTCGCCGTAGAA
Source organism: Klebsiella sp. PCX (assembly GCF_021869705.1). Classification (NCBI taxonomy): domain Bacteria; kingdom Pseudomonadati; phylum Pseudomonadota; class Gammaproteobacteria; order Enterobacterales; family Enterobacteriaceae; genus Klebsiella; species Klebsiella sp. PCX. The sequence continues at coordinate 1,577,188 of NZ_CP091527.1, read as the reverse complement.
ACTACCACGCACACCGAGTGCACGTGCCGGGGTTCACTTGTTGCGGACGAGTTGTGGTTTCTATCCGCTAAGGAACCTTTAAAAACTGCCATTAATCTTCGGCGTTCAGGCTGCGGTTGCGTTAGCTGCCTTCACTTACCCCGGTCACATAGTTCGCTATGCTCCCGGGGATGCGTTCAGTTGCCGCCTTACCTCGCACTGAACGCCTTGATTACTGGTACATCTTGTGGCGGTTTTTAAAGATTTCCTGCTATCCCTTCATACTTCAAGTTACATGTACGTTGTCCTGTAACTCGAATTATTTAGGGTATTCATTTCCCGGTAGCACAAACGCTACCGGGGTTACTGCTTTTGGTAGCCCGGATAAGCGGTAGCGCCATCCGGGATACACCGGGTTTCTTACGCGCTGCGCTGCAGCAGCATCGACTTAATATGGCCGATGGCGCGCGTCGGGTTCAGCCCCTTCGGACACACACTGACGCAGTTCATAATGCTGTGACAGCGGAATACGCTGAAAGCATCGCTCAGGCCGTCCAGACGCTCGCTGGTTTCGGTATCGCGACTGTCGATCAGGAAGCGATACGCGGCCAACAGGCCAGCCGGGCCAATGAACTTATCCGGGTTCCACCAGAACGACGGGCACGAAGTCGAACAACATGCGCAGAGAATACACTCGTACAGACCATCGAGTTTCTCACGCTGCTCAGGCATCTGCAGATGCTCGCGAGCCGGAGGATTTTGCCCATTATTCAACAAGTAAGGCTTAATCTTCTCATATTGTGCATAGAATTGCCCCATGTCCACCACCAAATCACGGATAACAGGTAATCCTGGCAGCGGACGGATAACAATCTTCTTGCCCGGCTGATTCAGCGCGGAGATCGGCGTGATGCACGCCAGACCGTTTTTCCCGTTCATATTCAGGCCATCGGAACCACAAACCCCTTCACGGCAGGAGCGGCGGAACGACAGCGACGGATCTTTTTCTTTCAGCTGGATCAGCGCATCCAGCAGCATCATGTCACGACCTTCTTCCGCTTCGAGGGTGTAATCCTGCATGTGCGGAGCGTCATCAACATCCGGGTTATAGCGATAAATTGAAAACTCGAGTTTCATTTTCCTGTCTCCGCATTAGTAAGTACGAATCTTCGGCGGGAATGCCGGACGCAGTTTCGGTTCCATGTTGACGCTACGACGCGTCATGGATTCCGACTCTGGCAGATACAGGGAATGGCACAGCCAGTTTTCATCATCACGATCCGGGAAGTCGAAGCGGCTGTGGGCGCCACGGCTCTCGGTACGGAAGTTAGCGGATACGGCGGTCGCGTACGCGGTTTCCATCAGGTTATCCAGCTCCAGGCACTCAACGCGCTGGGTGTTGAACTCGCTGGAGGTATCGTCGAGACGGGCGTTTTTCAGGCGCTCGCGGATCACTTTCAGCTGTTCCAGACCTTTGTGCATCGCATCGCCTTCGCGGAACACCGAGAAGTTATGCTGCATACATTCCTGCAGCGCTTTGCGGATCGCCACCGGATCTTCACCGGAACGGGTGTTGTTCCAGCGGTTGAGGCGGTCCAGCGAGCCTTCGATATCGGATTCGCTGGCGTCGCGCAGCGTGCCCTGCTCGGCGATGGATTCCTGCAGATGCAGGCCCGCCGCGCGGCCGAAGACCACCAGGTCGAGCAGCGAGTTGCCGCCAAGACGGTTAGCGCCGTGGACCGATACGCAGGCGATTTCGCCTACCGCGAACAGGCCCGGGATCACCACGTCTTCGCCCTTCTCATTGACGGTCAGCGCCTGGCCGGTCACTTTGGTCGGAATACCGCCCATCATGTAGTGGCAGGTTGGGATAACCGGGATCGGCTCTTTCACCGGATCGACGTGAGCAAAGGTACGGGACAGCTCGAGGATACCCGGCAGACGAGATTCCAGAACCTCTTTACCCAGGTGATCCAGCTTCAATTTCGCGTGCGGGCCCCACGGGCCATCGCAGCCGCGACCTTCGCGGATTTCGATCATGATGGAACGCGCCACCACGTCACGACCCGCCAGGTCTTTGGCGTTCGGGGCATAACGCTCCATAAAGCGTTCGCCGTGTTTATTGAGCAGATAACCACCTTCGCCGCGGCAACCTTCGGTGACCAGAACCCCTGCCCCGGCGATGCCGGTCGGGTGGAACTGCCACATTTCCATATCCTGCACCGGCACGCCGGCACGAATGGCCATCCCGACGCCGTCACCGGTGTTGATGTGGGCGTTGGTGGTGGACTGATAGATACGGCCTGCGCCGCCGGTCGCCAGCACGGTGGCGCGGGCTTTAAAGTAGACCACTTCGCCGGTCTCGATGCACAGGGCGGTACAACCCACCACCGCGCCGTCCTGGTTTTTCACCAGATCGAGGGCATACCATTCGGAGAAAATAGTGGTGTGGTTTTTAAGGTTCTGCTGGTACAGGGTGTGCAGCAGGGCGTGGCCAGTACGGTCAGCCGCCGCCGCGGTGCGCGCCGCCTGCTCGCCGCCGAAGTTCTTCGACTGGCCGCCGAACGGGCGCTGATAAATACGGCCGTCGTCAAGACGGGAGAACGGCAAGCCCATGTGCTCCAGCTCGAGAATCGCTTCCGGGCCGGTCTTACACATATATTCGATGGCGTCCTGGTCACCGATATAGTCCGACCCTTTTACGGTGTCGTACATATGCCATTCCCAGTTATCTTCATGGGAGTTACCGAGCGCGACGGTGATACCCCCCTGCGCTGACACGGTATGGGAACGGGTCGGGAAGACTTTAGAGAGCAGCGCACAGGTCTGTCCGCTCTGGGAAATTTGCAGCGCCGCGCGCATACCTGCGCCGCCGGCACCGATGACAACAGCATCAAACTCTCTGACTGGCAATTTCATTACACACCCCACACCACAACAAATCCATAAAGAACGTAAGCCACCAGCGCCACAACGATAGCCAGCTGCAGAACCAGGCGCAGAGCCAGTGGTTTAACGTAGTCCGTTAACACCTGCCACATCCCGATCCAGGCATGGATAAGAATGGAAACGAGAGCCAGCAGTGTGAAGACTTTAGTGAAGCCGGAGGCAAAGAATCCGGTCCACACTTCCCATGAGATCTCACCGGTGGTAGCGAAGAAGCCAACCATGTAGATGATGTAGAGGGTCAGAACGATGGCGGTAGCACGGACCAGAATAAAGTCATGTACGCCGTTGCGTCCCAGTGCTGAGGCGTTGCTTACCATACGAGGACTCCTGCGAGAAGTGAAAGCACGACAGTAATAACAAAAGAAATCTTGGCGGAACGTTTCCCTGCTTCGAGGGTTTCGTCCAGGTAACCAAAGTCCATCATCAGATGGCGGATACCGACAACGACGTGATAGGCCAGCGCGGTGAGAATGCCCCACATGATGAACTTCACAAAGAAGCTATCCATGATCGAGGCCGCCGTCAGAAAACCTTCAGGGGAGGAGAGGCTGGTGCCCAGCAGCCAAAGCAGAATTCCGACCGCCACGAAGGTGATGACACCGGAAACGCGATGGAGAATGGACGCTATCGCCGTGATTGGGAACCGTATCGTTTGTAGATCCAGATTGACAGGTCTTTGTTTTTTCACATTTCTTACCATGAATAACGCCCACATGCTGTTCTTATTGTTTCCTTCCTCCGGTCTGCTTGCGGGTCAGACAGCGTCCTTTCTATAACCAGAAGTCATGTTAAAACGTCTTTTCAGGCATTAAAACATCACTAAACAACGCTGGGTGGCTCGGGATTGCAGGGTGTTCCGGAGACCTGGCCGCAGTATAGGCCGTTCACAAAATCATTACAATTAACCTACATATAGTTTGTTGGGTTTTCTCCGGAACAGTGATCAAGGTCACGATAACAACATTTTTTTAATTTTTAATCACCTGATTTGACAAATATTAAACATTCTTGTTACAACCATTACCAGTTAAATGCAATAATGCTCAAAAGTTATGGGGTCACTCTTTCACCTGAGAATAAGTTATGTAACAGTGTGTCAGTATTGACCGATGTAATCAGGACAGTTATTAGTGGTATACAGGTTTTAATATTCGGACTGCTAAAACGCTGATTTGCTGTTGTTTCACCGCAGCCCTGAAGAACGTGCCATCAAGCGCCGTTGCTCTGTACCCTGCCCTTTTCGCTGACGCAGAGCTGTGTGCAACATAACAAACTGGTAACGTATACGGGCGCGGGCCGAAAGCAAATCCACCACCCGGCAGTCTTAAGCAATAAAGGCGCTAAGGAGACCATAAATGTCTGATGCTAAAGCAAAAATCACCCTGGGTGGTGACACTGCTATTGAACTGGATGTGCTAAAAGGCACGCTCGGTCAGGATGTTATTGATATTCGTAGTCTTGGTTCAAAAGGCGTATTTACCTTTGACCCAGGTTTCACATCTACCGCTTCCTGTGAATCTAAAATTACGTTTATCGATGGTGACGAGGGGATCCTGCTGCACCGCGGCTTCCCGATCGACCAGTTAGCGACCGAATCAAACTATCTTGAAGTTTGTTACATTCTGCTGAACGGTGAAAAACCAACCCAGGCCGAATATGACGAATTCAAAACCACCGTGACCCGTCACACCATGATCCATGAGCAGATCACCCGTCTGTTCCATGCGTTCCGTCGCGATTCTCACCCGATGGCCGTTATGTGCGGGATCACCGGCGCCCTGGCGGCGTTCTATCACGACTCCCTCGACGTGAATAACCCGCGTCACCGTGAAATCGCCGCCTATCGCCTGCTGTCCAAAATGCCGACCATGGCAGCTATGTGTTACAAGTATTCTATCGGCCAGCCGTTTGTTTATCCGCGCAACGACCTCTCCTACGCCGGCAACTTCCTGCGCATGATGTTCGCCACGCCGTGCGAAGAGTACGAAGTCAATCCGGTGCTCGAGCGCGCCATGGACCGTATTCTGATCCTGCACGCCGATCACGAGCAGAACGCCTCGACCTCGACGGTACGTACCGCGGGCTCTTCCGGCGCTAACCCGTTCGCCTGTATCGCAGCCGGCATCGCCTCTCTGTGGGGACCGGCGCACGGCGGCGCCAACGAAGCGGCGCTGAAAATGCTGGAAGAGATCAGCTCCGTTGAACACATTCCGGAATTTGTTCGTCGTGCGAAAGACAAGAATGACTCTTTCCGCCTGATGGGCTTCGGCCATCGTGTTTACAAAAACTACGACCCGCGCGCCACCGTGATGCGTGAAACCTGCCATGAAGTGCTGAAAGAGCTGGGCACCAAAGACGACCTGCTGCAGGTGGCCATGGAGCTGGAGCATATCGCGCTGAACGACCCGTACTTCATCGAGAAGAAGCTCTACCCGAACGTCGACTTCTACTCCGGTATCATCCTGAAAGCGATGGGTATTCCGTCCTCCATGTTTACCGTTATCTTCGCCATGGCGCGTACCGTGGGCTGGATTGCGCACTGGAACGAAATGCACAGCGACGGCATGAAGATCGCCCGTCCGCGTCAGCTGTACACCGGCTACGCCAAACGCGACTTCCAGTCCGACATCAAGCGTTAATCTCGCTGTCCGGATGATAAAAACGCGCCTGCTGGCGCGTTTTTTATGCCTGACGATGAAGCCTGGCGCTGACACTGCCTGGCTGCCGGCTTAATGCTGGCAGTGCGGGCACCAGTAAAACGGCCGCGATGAGAGCATGGTCTTCTCAATCACGCCCCCGCAGCGCTCGCACTTTTCCCCATCGCGATGGAAGACCTTAAAGCGGAACAGCGCGCCGTGGTGCTTGTTGTTATCGGGCTGGCCGCGAGTGCGATAAGAAAGCCGCGGGATATCGAGTAGCGCGTGCGCCAGCGCATCCAGCTGTATTTCATTAAGCTCCGAGGCCTTATGCCCCCCGGTCAGCCCCACCTGCCAGAGGATTTCCACCCGCAGATAGTTACCCAGACCGGCAAGAAAAGCCTGATCCAGCAGCAGGCCGGAAAACTGACGATTGCGGAATTTGGCCGACAGCAGTCGCGCTTTCACCTGCTCCGCGGTTAACGTCATATCCAGCACGTCCGGACCGACGCGCAGCAAGAACGGATGGTTGGCCTCCTGCTCCGCCGTGAGCATCTCAATGTCCGACGCGCTGTAGAGCAAAATCGCCTTGCTGGCCGTCTGTAGCCTGACGCGCAACACCCGGTTAGAGGCAGGCTGTTCGCCGGCCTCAACCACGCGCCAGACGCCGTACAGCTGATTATGGCTGTACAGGGTCAGGCCGCCGGAGAAGCGGGTCAGCAGGGCTTTGCCCCGGGTGTCGATATGGGTAACCCGCTGACCAATCAGTTCGGTTTGATAGGGTTGCAACCGGGGAAAAGCGAACCAGACGTCGGTTAAGGGTTCGTCTTTGATTGCTGCCTCCAGTGTATCCGCCGCGCGGCGGATCTCCGGACCTTCCGGCATACTTTCATCCTTTTGTTAGTGGGTGGCGCCGCCGCCCAGTTTACTATCCACCGGCTGGTGCAGGGCTACGGCTATGGCCGTCTCCAGCGCTTCCCGCACGGTGGCGGTCGCCATACTCGGCTCGCCGGGATGGGCCGCCGCCTGCGCCGGTAGCCATGGAATATGGATAAACCCGCCCCTCACCTCATTCTGTCCCTGCAGCTTGTGCAGCAGACCGTACATGACGTGATTGCAGACGAAGGTGCCGGCAGTTTGCGACACCGAGGCCGGGATCCCGCGATCGCGCAGCGCGCTGACGATCGCTTTGATCGGCAAGGTGCTGAACCACGCGGCCGGCCCGCCGTCGACGATCGGCGTGTCGATGGGTTGCTGGCCTTTGTTATCAGGGATACGCGCATCATCGACGTTAATCGCCACACGTTCGACGCTGATATCGACCCGGCCGCCGGCCTGTCCCACCGCGATAACCAGCTTCGGCTGCAGGTCTTCAATCGCCGCGTCCAGCGCCGACAGCGCCTCGCCAAACACGCAGGGAAGCTGCCTGGCGATCACCGGCTGACCAGCAATCATTGTGCCGTCAAGCTGCTGCACCACTTCCCAGGAAGGGTTCACCGTCTCGCCGTCAAAGGGTTCAAAACCGGTGAGTAATACGCCCGCCATCGTCATCTCCTTCGCGGTCCTTCAGATTGTCATATCTCAGCCTCTGGCTGAGCGCTGACCATAATATGGCGCCCGGCGAACGCCGCCCGCAAACGGCGGGCAAATTCGAGGGCATGCGGACCATCGCCATGCAGACATACCGTCTGCGCCACCACGTTCGCCCATTCGCCGCTGACGCTACGCACCCGGTGGTGTTGCACCATTTCGAGGGTTTGCGCCAGGGCCTGCTCTTCGCTGTCAATCAGCGCGCCGGGCTGGGTGCGCGGCACCAGGCTGCCGTCGGCCAGATAACCGCGATCGGCAAACACCTCCTGACGCGTCGTCAAGCCATAGCGTTGCCCGGCGCGGATCAGTTCGCTGCCCGCCAGACCCACCAGCACCAGCTGCGGGTTAACATCGCGGACCGCGCGGGCGATCGCGTCGGCCAGCGGCGGCGATTTGGCCGCCTGGTTGTAGAGCATGCCGTGCGGCTTTACGTGCTGCAACTCGCCGCCCTGAGCCTGAACGATCGCCGCCAGAGCGCCAATCTGATACAGCGTCTGGGCATAGACCGTTTCCGGCGGCAGATCCATCGCCGTGCGGCCAAAATTTTCCCGGTCGGGATATCCCGGATGGGCGCCCACTGCCACGCCGTACTTCAGTGCCTCGCGCACGCTCTGCACCATCAGCCCGGCGTCGCCGGCGTGAAAACCACAGGCGATATTCGCCGACGACACCAGCTGGAGCAGCGCGCTATCGTTCGCCCCGCCTTCCCCGAGATCGGCATTGAGATCAATCATCATCGTGGAGTCTCCACGCCAGTTGTTCAAGATAACGCTGACGATCGGCCCGCGCCTTCAGCGCCTCCTCCAGCGAGCAGGCCACGAAATGGATCGGCTGCCCCAGCGGGATCTGCGCCAGCTGGTACATATCGGCATCGATGATGCAGGCGATCCGCGGATAGCCGCCGGTGGTTTGCGCGTCGTTCATCAGCACAATGGGCTGGCCGTTGTGCGGCACCTGCACCACGCCCGGCAGCAGGCCGTGCGACAGCATTTCGCGATCGGTGGTGCGTTTCAGCGGCTGCCCCTGCAGGCGGTACCCCATGCGGTTACTCTGCGGACTGAGCTTCCAGGGGGCGCGCCAGAATGACGCCTGCGAGGCCACGTCAAATTCGTGGTACTCCGGCCCGGGCAGCGCACGAATGCGGTTGCCCAGCGGCAACTGCTTGACGCCGCGCGGGGTGGTGAAGCGGCGGGCGGCTTTCCCGAGCTTCAGCTTGTCGCCGTCCTGCAGGCGGCGTCCTTCCAGACCGCCAATCCCCGCCTTGAGATCCGTGCAGCGCGAGCCAAGGACCTCGGGAACCGCAATCCCGCCCGCCACCGCCAGATAGCTGCGAATGCCATGCTGCGGCGTTTTCAGCACCAGGCGCTGCCCGGGCCGGTAGGCGGTGCGCCAGCCCACCCAGACCGCTTTACCGTCCAGCGTCGCTTCGCAGGCGGCGCCGGTCAGCGCAAACCAGCCGCTGCGGGCAAATTCGATCTCCACCTGGCCGAGGGTAATCTCCAGCCCGGCGGCATTCGCCTCGTTGCCAACCAGCAGATTGGCAATCACCAGCGAGGGATAATCCAGAGCGCCGCAGCGGCTGATGCCAGACTGGCGCAGGCCTTCTCGTCCACCGTCCTGTACCGAGGTGTACAGGCCGGCGCGGATCAGAGTCAACATACCCCCTCCTTTTGCGGCACAAAGCGAATTTTATCGCCCACGCGCAGCAGCGCAGGCTCCTTCCGCGACGGGTCGAACAGCGTTAGCGAGGTCCGCCCCAGCAGCTGCCAGCCGCCGGGCGTCGCCAGCGGATAGATCCCGGTTTGCGCGCCGCCGATACCCACCGACCCGGCCGGGACGTGCACGCGCGGTTCAGCGCGACGCGGTGTCGCCAGCGCCGCTGGCAACCCGCCCAGGTAGGGAAATCCCGGCTGAAAACCAATAAACCAGACCAGATACTCCACCGAGGCGTGCAGCTCCACGACCTGCTTTTCACTGAGGCCGCTGTGCTGCGCCACCACCCCGAGATCCGGTCCGGCCTCGCCGCCGTAGACGACCGGAATGGTCAGCGAGCGCGACTCCGGCTCGATCGCGAGGCTCTCCTCCCACCAGCGCTGCAGACGGTCTATCGCCTCCCACGCCACCTCCTGCGGGCGGCGGAGCACCACAGTGATATTGTTCATGCCGGGAATGGCGTCAATCACTTCCTCATGGTTCGCCAGACGCTGGGCTAAGCCCCAGATCCGCTGCTGGCTCTCAAGGGTGACCGGCGGCTCCAGCTCCAGCACGACGGCCGTTTCTCCTAACAGATAACAACGCGCTCGCTGCACTTTTCTCTCTCCCGTCAGGCAGGGTTGGGAATATCAATAAAGGTGACGTCCAGGTCAGTGGTTTCCGTCAGCCATTCGCTGAGGGCGCGAATACCGCCCCGCTCGGTGGCGTGGTGGCCGGCGGCATAAAAATGCAGGCCCTGCTCGCGGGCGGAATGGATGGTTTGTTCCGACACCTCGCCGGTGATAAACGCGTCCACGCCAAAGCGCGCCGCGGCGTCGATAAAGCTCTGGCCGCCGCCGGTACACCAGGCGACGCGGCTGACGGTGTCCGGCCCGGTATCGCCGCACCACAGCGGCTTACGCCCCAGCCGCGCTTCAATCCATGAGGCCAGTTCAAGGCCGGAAACCGGCATCGACAGTTCGCCCCAGGGCACCAGCGGTTCGATTTCCCCCAGCACGTTAATCCCCAACAGATGCGCCAGTTGCGCGTTATTGCCCAGCTCGGGATGGGCATCCAGCGGCAGGTGCCAGCCGTAGAGATTGATATCATTGGCCAGCAGGGTTTTCAGGCGCCGGCGCTTCATACCGCGGATCACTGGCGATTCGTTTTTCCAGAAATAGCCGTGATGGACAATCACCGCATCCGCCTGAAGACGAACGGCCTCATCCAGCAGCGCCTGGCTGGCCGTCACTCCGGTGACGATCTTGTGCACCGTGTCGCGCCCTTCCACCTGCAGACCGTTAGGGGCGAAGTCACTGATGGCTGCACTATTGAGCTTGTCGTTTATCAGTTGTTCCAGTTCGCTATTTTTCATCGCCACTCCAGCAGATAATCAGGGTATACAAAGGCATAACATAACCAGATCTATTCGGGTCGTCGATAGTCCGCCTCCGACACTGACGATGACTTTTTACCGAATAGCGCAATTTGTCTATTCACCCGGCCGCGCATTCGTGTATATTTATGCACTAATAAAGCATATTAAATAATCAGAAAGCCCCTCAAGCCATGAATATGACTAATTAAACGCTATTCATGCAGAACGATCGACTTTCGCTTTAGGCCAGGAAACACACTTCTCATGAAGACAACATCATCGCAACCGCGGGCGATTTACTACGTCGTGGCGCTGCAAATCTGGGAATATTTTAGCTTCTACGGCATGCGCGCCCTGCTGATCCTCTATCTCACCAATCAGCTCAAATATGATGATAACCACGCTTACGCCCTGTTCAGCGCCTACTGTTCGCTGGTCTATGTGACGCCGATCCTCGGCGGCTATCTGGCCGATAAGCTGTTAGGCAACCGGATGGCGGTCATGCTCGGCGCGCTGCTGATGGCCATTGGCCATCTGGTGCTCGGGGCCAGCGAAACCGCCCCGGCCTTCCTCTATCTGTCGCTGGCGATCATCGTCTGCGGCTACGGGTTGTTTAAATCCAACGTCAGCTGTCTGCTGGGCGAACTGTACGAACCCGCCGATCCGCGTCGCGATGGCGGCTTCTCGCTGATGTATGCCGCGGGCAATATCGGCTCGATCATCGCGCCCATCGCCTGCGGCTACGTTCAGGAGGAGTATAGCTGGGCGATGGGCTTTGCCCTGGCGGCCATCGGCATGGTGGCGGGACTGGTGATTTTCCTCTGCGGCAACCGTCATTTCCAGCATACCGCCGGCGTGAACCGCCAGGCGCTGTGCGCCCGCCGCTTCCTGCTGCCGAACTGGGGCTGGCTGCTGGTGCTGCTGGTCATCGCGCCGCTGCTGATTGCCGTGCTGTTCTGGCAGGAGTGGTCGGTGTATGCCCTGATCGTGGCCACGGCCATTGGCCTCGCGGTGCTGGCGCGGATCTACCTGCGTGCCGAGACCGATAAACAGCGCAAGGATCTGCGCCTGATCGTCGTCCTGACCGCCTTCAGCCTGCTGTTCTGGGCCTTCGCCCAACAGGGCGGCAGCTCCATCAGCCTGTATATTGACCGCTTCGTTAACCGCCATATCATGAGCTACGAAGTCCCTACCGCTATGTTCCAGTCGATCAACGCCTTTGCGGTGATGCTCTGCGGCATGGTGCTGGCGTGGCTGGTGAAAGAGAGCGTCGGCGGTAACCGCACCGTGCGCATCTGGGGGAAATTTGCCCTCGGTCTGGGCCTGATGAGCGCCGGGTTCTGCATTTTGACCCTCAGCGCCCGCTGGTCGGCGGCCTATGGCCAGTCGTCCATGCCGCTGATGGTGCTGGGGCTGGCGGTGATGGGTTTTGCCGAACTGTTTATCGACCCGGTCGCGATGTCGCAAATCACCCGCATTGAGATCCCGGGGGTGACCGGGGTGCTGACCGGCATCTATATGCTGCTCTCCGGGGCCATCGCCAACTATCTGGCCGGCGTTATCGCCGACCAGACCTCGCAGGCGTCATTCGACGTCGCCGGGGCGGTGAACTATTCCATTGACGCCTACATCAACGTCTTCAGCCAGATCACCTGGGGCGCGCTGGCCTGCGTCGGCGTAGTGCTGGTTATCTGGCTGTATCACTCGCTGAAGCTCAGGACCCGCCGTCTGGCGGTGGAATAATCCCCTTTCTGGCGGCCTCCCAGGCCGCCAGCGTCTCCTGCCGCGCCTGCTTGTGATCGACTATCGGGCGCGGATAATCCAGCGTCACCCCCTGTTTATCCGCCCACACCCACGGCTGATGCAGCGCCTTCTCCGGCACCTTTGCCAGCTCCGGCAGCCAGCGACGTATAAACACCCCCTGCTTATCAAACTTCTCGCCCTGGGTGGTGGGATTAAATATGCGGAAATAGGGCGCGGCGTCGGTGCCCGTCGAAGCCGCCCATTGCCAGCCGCCGTTGTTCGCCGCCAGGTCGCCGTCAATCAGCTGGCTCATGAAATAGCGCTCCCCTGCCCGCCAGTCGAGGCGCAGATCTTTGGTCAGGAAGCTGGCGACAATCATGCGCAACCGGTTATGCATCCAGCCGGTGGCGTTAAGCTGGCGCATGGCGGCATCGACTATAGGAAAGCCGGTCTCCCCGCGCTGCCAGGCCTGCAGGGCGCCATCCTCTTCGCGCCAGGCGACTTTATCGGTCCAGGCGACAAACGGCCGACCTTTACAGAGTTTCGGATAGTAGACCATCAGATGACGGTAAAACTCGCGCCAGATCAGCTCATTAAGCCAGGTGGCGCCTGCCCCGCCATCCAGTGCGGCGGGGTGTTCCGTCAGCAGCCGATGCAGGCACTGGCGAGGCGACAGCACCCCGATGGCCAGGCAGGGCGACAGGCGACTGGTCCCTTCCACGGCCGGGAAGTCGCGCTGCCCCTCATAATCCGCCGCCGGTTGCTGACAAAACGCGCGCAGCCGCGCCAGCGCCGTTTTTTCATCCGCGGCAAACAGCAGCCCATCGAACGGCGTTTGCGGATAGTTAAGCTCCGGCACCGGCGGCGCCAGGCGAGCGGGCGCCTGGCGCGGCTTTGGCGCGGCCACGCACGCCGGCAATCCTTCCCGCAGCCGGCGAATAAACGCGTTCTTAAACGGGGTGAAGACTTTATACATTTCGCCGCCGCCGGTCAGTACGCTGCCGGGCGGCAACAGGACGCTGTCGTCAAATCCCTGGCAAATCACTTCGCTCAAGGAGCTCTCAACGGCGGCATCGCGCTGGCGTTCATTGAATTCGTACTGATAGTTGTAGAACAGGTGACTGACCTGGTGCTGCTGGCAGAAATGGGCCAGCCGCTCGACGCTGGCGCTAAAATCGTCCGCCTCTTCTACCCACAGCGGTATGCCCCGCTCCGCCAGCGCGGCGTGCAGACTGCGCAAATGGCTGGCGATAAAAGCGGCCTGCCGCGGCGCCAGGTGATGTTCGCGCCACTGCCCCGGGGTGGCAATATACAGCGCCAGCACCTGCGCCTGCGGATCGCGGCAGGCGGCGGCCAGCGCCAGGTTATCGTGAATGCGTAAATCCGTGCGTAACCAGACCAGATGGGTGGCCATATCACTCCTCACTCTCCGTCAGCAAAACTCATCTTATGATCTAAGCCGGCAAAAATAGCGCGCCCCGGCAAAATAAGCACCTGCCAATTCCGCTGCGGCGCCTGAAAACGAGTGTAGACAAGCGGCGAAAAAAAACCGCCGGGGCAACCGGCGGTTAGTGGTTTTCCTCGCAGCAGGGCGAATTAGTAGAAGTCGTGCGCGGCTTTTTCCGCCTGCGCCATCCACACCGGCTGCTCGCTGGTTTTCGACCATACACGGTGCAGCCAGCTGTAATAGCGGGCGCGATCCTTCCAGAACAGCATCACCGGCAGCGCCGCGACGCCAGCCACGACGGCGAAAGCACGACGCAGCAAAATAATATGAGCAGGATAAGCTTTGTACAACGCCATCATTTCTCTCCCCTTTGTCAGGCCGGCAAGCAGCGCCGGAAAATTAATCATGTTTGTCTGAGCAAAATAATACCGCTCTGGTTGTAATTTTACTACTCATCCGACCACTAAAAAGCACGTATTTATACTTAATTTACATTCGCTACGTAAATTAGTTACGAAAAAGTTAAATTAATACTAACCATCAGTTAAATTGTGCCTTTGTCTTTTTTATACTTTTTTTACACCGCGCCCGCGGATTTTTGCGAAATCTTTGCGCCGTAATTTCTATTCTCCTGGTAAATCAAAAACACACCCGGAGGTGGATTGTGACTGCAGGCGTACTCACTGGCGTTGGGCTGGTGTTCCTGTTACTGGCTTATCTGGTTTATGCCTTGATACATGCGGAGGCATTCTGATGGCTGCCCAGGGATTTTTATTATTAGCCAGCTATCTGCTGGTTTTGCTGGTGCTGGCGCGCCCGCTGGGGATGTGTCTGGCAAGAATGGTGAATGACATCCCGCTTCCCGGCCTGGCCGGGGTCGAGCGCGTCCTGTGGCGCGTGGCCGGGATCCGCGCCGAAGAGATGGGCTGGCTGCAGTATTTGCTGGCGCTCCTGCTGTTCAACGCCCTCGGCGGCCTGGCGCTGTTTGCCCTGCTGATGCTGCAGGGCGTGCTGCCGTTTAACCCGCAGCACCTGCCGGGGCTGACGTGGGATCTGGCGCTCAACACCGCGGTCAGCTTTGTCAGCAATACGAACTGGCAGGCCTACGCCGGCGAAAGCACCATGAGCTATCTCAGCCAGATGGTGGGGCTGACGGTGCAGAATTTCCTCTCCGCCGCCACCGGCATCGCCGTGGTCTTCGCCCTGACCCGCGCCTTCGCCCGGCAGAAAATGTCCACCCTCGGCAATGCCTGGGTCGACCTGACGCGCATTACCCTGTGGCTGCTGCTGCCGCTCTCTCTGCTGGTGGCCCTGTTCTTTATTCAGCAGGGCGTGCCGCAGAACCTGCAGGCCTACCAGCCCTTTACCACCCTCGAAGGGGCGCACCAGCTGCTGCCGATGGGGCCCGTCGCCTCACAGGAAGCGATTAAGCTGCTGGGCACCAACGGCGGCGGTTTCTTTAACGCCAACTCCGCCCATCCGTTTGAAAACCCGACGGCGCTGACCAATCTCGTGCAGATGCTGGCCATCTTCCTGATCCCGGCGGCGCTGTGCTTCGCCTTCGGCGAGGTGGTGAGCGATCGCCGCCAGGGGCGCGCCATCCTGTGGGCGATGACGCTGATCTTTATCCTCTGCGTCGCCGTGGTGATGTGGGCGGAAACCCGCGGTAACCCGCACCTGATGACGCTGGGCGCCGACAGCAGCCTGAATATGGAAGGTAAAGAGAGCCGCTTCGGTATTCTCGCCAGCAGTCTGTTCGCGGTGATCACCACCGCCGCCTCCTGCGGCGCGGTCAACGCCATGCATGACTCCTTCACCGCGCTGGGCGGGATGGTGCCGATGTGGCTGATGCAGATTGGCGAAGTGGTGTTCGGCGGCGTCGGCTCGGGTCTTTATGGCATGCTGCTGTTCGTTATGCTGGCGGTGTTTATCGCCGGCCTGATGGTCGGCCGCACCCCGGAGTACCTCGGAAAGAAAATCGATGTCCGGGAAATGAAAATGATCGCCCTGGCCATTCTGGTCACCCCGACGCTGGTGCTGCTCGGCACGGCGCTGGCGATGATGACCGAGGCCGGCCGCGCCGGGATGTTCAACCCCGGACCGCACGGCTTTAGCGAAGTGCTGTACGCCGTCACTTCGGCGGCCAATAACAACGGCAGCGCCTTCGCCGGCCTGGGCGCGGCGACGCCATTCTGGAACCTGCTGCTGGCGTTCTGCATGCTGGCTGGACGCTTCGCCGTCATCATTCCGGTGATGGCTATCGCCGGCTCGCTGGTGGCGAAGAAAATTCAACCGGCCAGCCCCGGCACCCTGGCCACCCACGACGCCCTGTTTATCGGTCTGCTGATCGGCACCGTGCTGCTGGTTGGCGCCCTGACCTTTATTCCTGCGCTGGCGCTTGGCCCGCTGGCCGAACACTTTTCCTTACTTTGAGCGATGCGGAGCACCCTGTTATGAGTCGCAAACAATTAGCCCTGCTGGAGCCGACGCTGGTGCGCCAGGCGCTGCTGGATGCCGTGAAAAAACTCAGCCCGATGGTGCAGTGGCGCAATCCGGTGATGTTTATCGTCTGGGTGGGCAGCCTGTTAACCACTCTGCTGGCCATCGCCATGGCTGGCGGCGCCCTGACCGGCAGCGCCACTTTTACCGCCGCCATCAGTATCTGGCTATGGTTTACCGTGCTGTTCGCCAACTTTGCCGAAGCGATGGCGGAAGGCCGCAGCAAAGCCCAGGCCAATAGCCTGAAAGGGGTGAAAAAAACGGCCTACGCCCGTAAGCTGCGCGCCCCGCAGCATGACGCGACGGTCGACCACGTGCCGGCGGAAGACCTGCGCAAAGGCGACGTGGTGCTGGTGGAAGCAGGGGATATTATCCCCTGCGATGGTGAAGTCATCGAAGGCGGCGCCTCGGTGGATGAAAGCGCCATTACCGGCGAGTCTGCTCCGGTGATCCGCGAATCCGGCGGTGATTTCGCCTCGGTGACCGGCGGGACGCGCATCCTCTCCGACTGGCTGGTGATCCGTTGCAGCGTTAACCCGGGAGAAACCTTCCTCGACCGGATGATCGCCATGGTGGAAGGCGCCCAGCGCCGTAAAACGCCGAACGAAATCGCCCTGACGATCCTGCTGATCGCCCTGACGCTGGTGTTCCTGCTGGCCACCGCCACCATCTGGCCATTCTCGGCGTGGAGCGGCAATGCGGTCAGCGTCACCGTACTGGTGGCGCTGCTGGTGTGCCTGATCCCGACCACCATCGGCGGTCTGCTGTCGGCCATCGGCGTCGCCGGGATGAGCCGTATGCTGGGCGCCAACGTGATCGCCACCAGCGGCCGCGCGGTGGAAGCGGCAGGCGACGTTGATGTGCTGTTGCTGGATAAAACCGGGACCATTACGCTCGGCAACCGCCAGGCCTCCGCTTTCCTGCCGGCGCGCGGTGTGGAAGAGCGAACCCTCGCCGATGCCGCCCAGCTCTCCTCGCTGGCGGACGAAACCCCTGAAGGACGCAGCATCGTGGTGCTGGCGAAACAGCGCTTTAACCTGCGCGAACGCGATCTGCAGTCGCTGCACGCCACCTTTGTCCCCTTTACCGCGCAAACGCGGATGAGCGGCATCAATATCGATCAGCGCATGATCCGCAAAGGGTCGGTGGACGCCATTCGCCGCCACGTAGAGGCCAACGGTGGCCACTTCCCTGCCGATGTCGAGAAGCAGGTGGAAGAGGTCGCCCGCCAGGGGGCCACGCCGCTGGTGGTCGCCGAAGGGGAAAAGGTGCTGGGGATTATTTCACTCAAAGATATCGTCAAAGGCGGCATCAAAGAACGTTTCGCCCAGCTGCGCAAAATGGGCATTAAAACGGTGATGATCACCGGCGATAACCGCCTGACCGCTGCGGCGATCGCCGCCGAGGCCGGCGTCGACGATTTCCTCGCCGAAGCGACGCCGGAAGCCAAGCTGGCGCTGATCCGCCAGTATCAGTCGGAAGGTCGGCTGGTGGCGATGACCGGCGACGGCACCAACGACGCGCCCGCGCTGGCTCAGGCCGACGTGGCGGTAGCCATGAACTCAGGCACCCAGGCGGCGAAAGAGGCGGGCAACATGGTCGATCTGGATTCCAACCCCACCAAGCTGATTGAGGTGGTCCATATCGGCAAACAGATGCTGATGACGCGCGGCTCGCTGACCACCTTCAGTATTGCCAACGACGTGGCGAAATATTTCGCCATTATTCCGGCGGCGTTTGCCGCGGTCTATCCCCAGCTGGCCATGCTGAACGTGATGGGCCTGCATTCGCCATCGTCGGCGATCCTCAGCGCCGTTATCTTCAACGCGCTGATCATCGTCTTCCTGATCCCGCTGGCCCTGAAAGGGGTGAGCTATCGCCCGCTCTCCGCCTCGGCGATGCTGCGCCGCAATCTGTGGATCTACGGCCTCGGCGGTCTGCTGGTGCCTTTTATCGGTATTAAAGCCATCGACCTGCTGCTGACCCTGAGCGGTCTGGTGTGAGGAACAAACTATGTCATTGATTCGTCCAGCACTTGTGCTATTTATTCTGTTAACCCTGCTCACCGGCGGCGTTTATCCTCTGCTGACCACCAGCTTGGGGCAGTGGTGGTTTAACTCACAGGCCAACGGCTCGCTGATCCGCATGAACGGCGAGGTGCGCGGCTCGGCGCTGATTGGCCAGAACTTTACCGCCGCAGGCTATTTCCAGGGTCGCCCGTCAGCCACCGCGGAGACAGCGGATAACCCGATGGCCTCTGGCGGCAGCAACCTCGCCGCCAGCAACCCGGCGCTGGATAAGGCGGTGAGCGAGCGGGTGCAGGCCCTGCGCGCCGCAAACCCGGATGCTGACCCGCGTGTGCCGGTCGAACTGGTCACCACCTCGGCGAGCGGTCTCGATAACAACCTGACCCCGGCCGCCGCGCTGTGGCAGGCGCCGCGGGTGGCCAAAGCGCGCCAGCTGAGCGTCGACCAGGTGACCGCGCTGGTTAACCAGGCCACACAAAAGCCGCTGCTGAGCTTCCTTGGCCAGCCGGTGGTCAATATACTGCAACTCAATATGGCGCTGGATGCCCTGAAGGATAAGTAAATGAGTGACGAGCCGCTGCGTCCGGACCCTGACCGCCTGCTGCAGCACACCGCCGCCCCGCATCGCGGCAAACTAAAAGTGTTCTTCGGCGCCTGCGCCGGGGTGGGGAAAACCTGGGCGATGCTGGCGGAAGCGCAGCGGCTCCGGGCGCAGGGGTTGGATATTCTGATTGGCGTGGCGGAGACCCACGGCCGGAAAGAGACCGCCGCGATGCTGCAGGGCCTGAGCACCCTGCCGCCGCGGCGGCTCGCCCACCGCGGGCGCTACGTGTATGAGTTCGATCTCGACGCCGCCCTCGCCCGCCGTCCGGCGCTGATTCTGGTGGATGAGCTGGCGCACAGTAATGCCCCCGGCTCCCGCCATCCAAAGCGCTGGCAGGATGTGGACGAACTGCTGGAGGCCGGGATTGACGTCTTCACCACCGTTAACGTCCAGCATCTGGAAAGTCTGAATGACGTCGTCAGCGGGATCACCGGCGTGCAGGTGCGAGAGACCGTCCCCGATCCCTTCTTTGACGCCGCGGACGACGTGGTGCTGGTGGACCTGCCCCCTGACGATCTGCGCCAGCGGCTCAATGAGGGCAAAGTCTATATCGGTGGCCAGGCCGAGCGCGCTATCGAGAACTTTTTCCGCAAAGGGAACCTGATTGCGCTGCGTGAACTGGCCCTGCGCCGCACCGCCGATCGCGTCGATGAGCAGATGCGCGCCTGGCGCGACCGCCAGGGCCAGGAGAAAGTCTGGCACACCCGCGACGCGATCCTGCTCTGTATCGGGCACAACACCGGCAGCGAAAAGCTGGTGCGTACCGCCGCCCGCCTCGCCGCCCGTCTGGGCAGCGTCTGGCATGCGGTGTATGTCGAAACGCCTTCCCTGCACCGCCTGCCGGAGTCCCGGCGGCGGGCCATCCTCGCCGCGCTGCGTCTGGCCCAGGAGCTGGGCGCCGAAACCGCCACCCTCTCCGACCCGTCGGAAGAGAAAGCGGTCCTCCATTACGCCCGCGAACACAACCTTGGGAAAATTGTTATCGGCCGCCAGAGCAAGCGCCGCTGGTGGGATCGCAGCGGCTTCGCCGATCGTCTGGCTCGCCACGCGCCGGACCTCGATCTGGTGGTCATCGCTCTGGATGAAAAGCCCTTCCCCCTTCAGGCGCGCGCCAGCGACAGCCGTCCGGCGCTGGAGAAATGGCGGCTACAGCTGCAGGGCTGCGCGGTGGCGGTGGCGCTGTGCGCCATCATTACCCTGGTGGCCATGCAGTGGCTGATGGCCTTCGAAGCCGCTAACCTGGTGATGCTCTATCTGCTGGGGGTGGTGATCATCGCTCTGCTCTACGGCCGCTGGCCGTCGGTCCTGGCGACGGTGATTAACGTTATCAGCTTCGATCTCTTTTTTGTCGCCCCGCGCGGCACGCTGGCGGTGTCCGATGTCCAGTATCTGCTCACCTTCGGCGTGATGCTCACCGTGGGCCTGCTTATCGGTAACCTCACCGCCGGCGTGCGCTACCAGGCGCGGGTGGCGCGCTACCGCGAGCGGCGTACCCGCCATCTGTATGAGATGTCCAAAGCGCTGGCGGTGGGTCGTAGCCAGCAGGATATCGCCACCACCAGCGAGCGGTTTATCGCCTCCACCTTTCAGGCCCGCAGCCAGCTGCTGCTCCCGGACGCCCAGGGGAAACTGCTGCCCTTAACCCACCAGCCCGGGCTGACGCCGTGGGATGACGCCATCGCCCGCTGGAGCTTTGATAAGGGTCAACCCGCCGGCGCTGGCACCGATACCCTGCCCGGCGTGCCGTATCAGATCCTGCCCCTGAAGAGCGCCGCCCGCACCTGGGGCCTGCTGGTGGTGGAGCCGGCGAATCTGCGCCAGCTGATGATCCCGGAGCAGCAGCGGCTGCTGGAGACCTTCACCCTGTTGGTGGCCAGCGCCCTGGAGCGTCTCACCCTGACCGCCAGCGAAGAGCAGGCCCGACTAACTAGCGAGCGCGAAAGCCTGCGTAACTCGCTGCTCGCCGCCCTGTCGCACGATCTGCGTACCCCGCTGACCGTGCTGTTTGGCCAGGCGGAAATCCTGACCCTCGATCTGGCCAGCGAGGGCTCGAAGCATGCCCCGCAGGCCAACGAAATCCGCCAGCATGTGCTCAACACCACCAGGCTGGTGAACAACCTGCTGGATATGGCGCGGATCCAGTCCGGCGGCTTTAACCTCCACAAGGAGTGGCTGACGCTGGAGGAGGTGGTCGGCAGCGCGCTGCGCATGCTCGAACCGAGCCTCGGCGGCCAGCACGTTCAACTGGATTTACCCGATCCGCTGCAGCTGGTGCATGTTGACGGGCCGCTGTTCGAGCGGGTGCTGATCAATCTGCTGGAGAATGCCCATAAGTATGCCGGCGCCCGGGCGGACATCGGTATTCGCGCCGAAGCGGACGCCCGGCAGCTGTCGCTGGAAGTATGGGATAATGGTCCAGGGATCCCGGCGGGCCAGGAACAGGCTATCTTTGATAAATTCGCCCGCGGCAACAAAGAATCGGCGATCCCCGGCGTCGGGCTGGGCCTTGCCATCTGTCAGGCCATCGTCGACGTCCACGGCGGGACCATCTCCGCCAGCAACCGGCCAGAGGGCGGCGCCTCATTCCGTGTTACACTGCCGGGAGAAACGCCCCCTGAACTGGAAGAGCTATCTGAGGAATTGTGATTAACGTTCTGATTATCGAAGACGAACACGCTATCCGTCGATTTCTGCGCACCGCGCTGGAAGCCGACGGCATGCGCGTATTTGAAGCGGAAACCCTGCAGCGCGGGCTGATCGAAGCCGCCACCCGTAAGCCCGACCTCGCGATCCTCGATCTCGGCCTGCCGGATGGTGATGGCATTGATTTTATTCGCGACCTGCGCCAGTGGAGTCAGATGCCGATTATCGTCCTGTCAGCGCGTAGCGAAGAGCATGACAAAATTGCCGCCCTGGATGCCGGCGCCGATGACTACTTAAGTAAACCCTTTGGCATCGGCGAGCTGCAGGCCCGCCTGCGCGTCGCGCTGCGTCGCCACGGCGCGGCGCAGGCCGACGAGCCGGTGGTGCGCTTCGCCGACCTGGAGGTCAATATCCCCGCCCGCCGCATCCTGCGCGGCAGCGAAGAGATCCACCTGACGCCCATCGAGTTTCGCCTGCTGGCGGCGCTATTGAATAATCCCGGCAAAGTGCTTACCCAGCGCCAGCTGCTGAATCAGGTGTGGGGCCCTAACGCCGTGGAGCACAGCCATTATCTGCGGATCTATATGGGTCACCTGCGGCAAAAGCTGGAGGCCGATCCGGCGCGCCCGCAGCATCTGCTGACCGAAACCGGGATTGGCTATCGCTTTATGCCCTGAGCCCCGCCTCTGCAGTACCAGAGGCTGGTGATCTTCAGCCCTTCAGAGAGCAGCAGGAAGCCTGCCAGGATCGCTAAATGCCTGACGCCGGCGGCCTGAATCAGCCACAGACCCAAAGAAAGCGAAGGCTGCATAAACACCAGCCTGAGCGGCGCCTGCCCCCAGGCCAGCCACAGCCCATAGCGGCTCTGACGGAAAAAGAGGATCATCGACAACGGGATGCTGATAATCAGCAGCACATTTAGCGGATAGAGCCAGACCGCCGCAGAGCCCCAGGTGTGCAGCAGCTGGAGATAAGCCAGCAGGTCGTCGTAAAAAGGGAGTCGGCGGTGGGCAATATTCCACCATAAGAATTGCAGGACGAAAAAGAGATCCATCCACGCCCAGAACAAAAACAGGGACTTCCGTTGTATTTTCATCGCTATCCTTGCGAAAAAAATCAGGCCCGCAAGGGGCCTGATGATCGTGCGCCGTTAAGCGTTCTTCAGCACTTCACTGACAATCTCTACCGCTTCTTTTTCAATCAGCTTGCGATGTTCTTCGCCGAGGAAGCTTTCGCAGTAGATCTTGTAGGCGTCTTCGGTGCCTGACGGGCGTGCCGCAAACCAGCCGTTGTCGGTCATTACTTTCAGGCCGCCAATCGCCGCCCCGTTGCCCGGCGCCGCGGTCAGACGAGCGGTGATCGGATCCCCCGCCAGGGTGTCAGCGCTGACCATTTCCGGCGACAGCTTAGACAGCGCCGCTTTCTGCGCGGAGGTCGCGGAAGCCTGCAGACGGTTGTAGCTCGGCGCGCCGAAGCGTTCCGCCAGCTCGTTATAGTGCTCCTGCGGGTTTTTCCCGGTCACTGCGGTGATTTCCGCCGCCAGCAGGCACATGATGATGCCGTCTTTATCGGTGGACCACGGCGTGCCGTCGAAGCGCAGGAAGGAGGCCCCGGCGCTCTCTTCGCCGCCGAAGCCGAAGCTGCCGTCGAACAGGCCGTCAACGAACCACTTAAAGCCCACCGGCACTTCCACCAGCTTGCGGCCCAGATCGTTCACCACGCGGTCAATCATCGCCGAGGAGACCAGGGTTTTACCGACCGCTACCTCTTTACCCCACTGCGGACGATGCTGGAACAGGTAGTTAATCGCCACCGCCAGGTAGTGGTTCGGATTCATCAGCCCGGCAGGGGTGACAATCCCGTGACGGTCGTAATCCGGGTCATTGGCAAATGCCAGATCGAACTTATCGCGCAGCGCCAGCAGGCCCGCCATCGCACATTCCGAGGAGCAGTCCATGCGGATGGCGCCGTCTTTATCGAGGTGCATAAAGCGGAAGGTCTGGTCCACCTGGTCGTTCACAATGGTCAGATTGAGCTTGTAGTGCTCGCCAATGCGCTTCCAGTATTCGATACCGGAACCGCCCAGCGGATCGACGCCCAGCGTCAGGCCCGCTTTCTGGATCGCCGCCATGTCGACGATGTCCGCCAGGCCTTCAATGAACGGCTGCACCAGATCCTGCTCTTTGACGTGGCCGGAAGCCAGCGCCGCGTCCAGAGAAATGCGTTTCACACCCTGCAGGCCAGCGGCCAGCAGTTCGTTGGCACGGTTTTCCACCACTTTGGTGACGTTGGTATCAGCCGGACCGCCGTTTGGCGGGTTGTACTTGATACCGCCATCTTCCGGCGGGTTGTGTGACGGGGTGATCACAATGCCGTCCGCCAGCGGACCGCCTTTTTTGTTATGCACCAGAATCGCGTTGGAGACCGCCGGCGTCGGGGTGAAGCCGTTGTTTTCCTGAACGATAACGTCAACGCCGTTGGCGGTTAACACTTCCAGCACCGAAATAAACGCCGGCTCGGACAGGGCGTGAGTATCTTTACCAACATAGCACGGACCGGTGATCCCGTTCTTCGCACGATCTTCCGCAATAGCCTGGGCGATGGCCAGGATATGCGGTTCGTTGAAGTTGTGACGCGCCGCGCTGCCGCGATGGCCGGAGGTGCCGAATTTGACCGCATGCTCCGCATTACCGACTTCAGGCTTCAGCACGTAGTACTGAGCAGTCAGTTGGGCGACGTTAATCAAATCACTCTGTTGCGCAGGCTGCCCCGCACGTTTATCGATTGCCATTGCCTGATCCTTCTGGTGCAAATGTTAAAAAGCTAGATCGTGCCGCAAACCTTTTCAATCAGCTCCGCAGGGAACTGCATCGACTGCATGATGTGCTCAATCATGCTGCATTTACGGCCGGTATTGGTATTGGTGATCACCCACCACGGTGTACCAGGAACCTGTTTCGGTTTGGTCTGATTACCGCTTTTCAGCAGCGTACGCGCATCTTCCGCGAAGTAAACGCGCGTGCGGCCGTGCAGAGACTCAGTGGCCTCGGCAAATGCTTTACTGTCCAGGGAATAGAGGGTGGTCAACACCAGCATAAAACGGTTCACCGCGCGCTTCTGCTCGGCGTATTCATCAGATAACAGCATCTCGCGCATGGCGCGGACTTTATCTTTCACCGGGTTAGCGGGTTTCACCTCAGCGGCAGGCGTGGGCGCCAGCGTCGGCGCGGCTTTGCTGACCGGTGTAGCCGGTTGGGAAACGGCGGAAAATTTCAGCATACGCCGTAAAATGTCGGATGCGCTCTCGCCGATATGCAGAGTGTGGCTGGCAATATAGCGGTAGAGTTCATCATCAACTTCAATTGTTTTCATCTTAATCCAGTGCGATATCTTTTCTGAATACAAATCGTTGGGATTATAAGTACAAATCCCAACCGCGGATAGCGTCAAACCAGGATGGCGGTAAAACTCAGAAAACTTCTGGGTCTTGCAGCCGGATGGCAGAATGTCCAACATAATACCCTAACCCGACGGAGCGAAAAAAAGAACTTTGCCATGAAATTAAATAGCCGAGCGCAATCTGCACAGAATCCGCACAACCACTCCCCGATCGTGCTGGTCCATGGTCTGTTTGGCAGCCTGGACAACCTGGGCATCCTCGCCCGCGACCTGATCGCCGACCACGATATTCTGCAGGTCGATATGCGCAACCACGGTTTGTCGCCGCGGTCGCCAGAGATGACCTACCCCGCGATGGCGCAGGATCTGCTCGACACGCTCGATGCACATCAGATTGAACGGGCCACCTTTATCGGCCATTCGATGGGCGGCAAAGCGGTGATGGCGTTGACCGCCCTGGCCCCGGAGCGCATCAGCGGTCTGGTGGCTATTGATATCGCGCCGGTGGATTATCACGTTCGCCGCCATGATGAGATCTTCGCCGCTATTCGCGCCGTCAGCGAATCCGCCGCCAGCACTCGCCAGCAGGCGGCGCAGGTGATGCGCGAGCATCTGCAGGAAGAGGGCGTGATTCAGTTCCTGCTGAAATCTTTCGTCGACGGCGACTGGCGCTTCAACGTCCCGGTGCTGTGGGACCAGTACCCGCATATCGTCGGCTGGGAAACCATCCCGGCCTGGCCGCACCCAACGCAGTTTATTCCCGGCGGCAACTCCCCCTATGTGACCGACGCCTACCGCGACGCGCTGCTGGCCCAGTTCCCGCAGGCTCGGGCCCACGTCATCGCCGGCGCCGGACATTGGGTCCATGCCGAGAAACCCGAGGCGGTGTTGCGCGCGATCCGCCGCTATCTGACGAGCATAGCCGCCTGATTGGCTAAAATATGCCCGACCGCGCCGCAGAATGCCCGCGGTCGTTGGCGCAGCCGTTCGCCTGATGTATGATGGCGCGCTATCTGCGCCGGCTAGAGCCCGGCAGCTTGTTTCCCCGAAGTCACTCAGAATCATGGCAAAAGAACAAACGGACCGTACGACATTAGATTTGTTCGCAAACGAGCGTCGCCCGGGAAGACCGAAAACCAATCCGCTGTCGCGCGATGAACAACTGCGCATCAACAAACGTAATCAGCTGAAACGCGATAAAGTGCGCGGGCTGAAGCGCGTGGAGCTAAAGCTCAACGCCGACGCGGTCGATGCGCTTAACGAACTGGCGGAAGCGCGTAATATGAGCCGCAGCGATCTCATTGAAGAGATGCTGATGACGCAATTAACTGCCCTGCGCAGCCAGGGAAAACTCTAACTTTCCGCGAAAAATCCGCATTCATGTAGCAGAGTGTGCAGTCGGGCGTGATTGCTGTTTCCGCGCCCTTGCCTGTTCTGCTATGATTGCCGTTATCTGTGGGCATCGCGTCCCTACCACATCATTTAAGTTTCAAGAGGTTATTTTACTCATGGCAATCATCGGCATCTTTTTTGGCAGCGACACCGGCAACACCGAAAATATTGCAAAAATGATTCAAAAGCAGCTTGGTAAAGATGTTGCTGATGTTCACGACATTGCCAAAAGCAGCAAAGAAGATCTGGAAGCCCACGACATCCTGCTGCTCGGCATCCCGACCTGGTACTACGGTGAAGCGCAGTGTGACTGGGACGACTTCTTCCCGACGCTGGAAGAGATCGACTTTAACGGCAAACTGGTGGCGCTGTTCGGCTGCGGCGACCAGGAAGACTACGCAGAGTACTTCTGCGATGCGCTGGGCACCATCCGCGACATCATTGAGCCACGCGGCGCGACCATCGTTGGCCACTGGCCGACTGCCGGCTATCACTTCGAGGCCTCTAAAGGCCTGGCGGATGACGACCACTTCGTCGGCCTCGCCATTGATGAAGACCGCCAGCCGGAGCTGACCAACGAGCGCGTTGAGAAGTGGGTGAAGCAGGTGGCCGAAGAGCTGCACCTCGAAGAAATCAAAAACGCCTGATGATTAAGCGGCGCAATCATTGAGTTGCGTCGCATTAATAGACAAAAGCAATCAAACTAATAGCTACAAGTTTTTAACTTTTAATCACATATCTGTACAATGTCCTCTGATTCTACGAGGCACGTGACGCAGTTTGTAGCTGGTGCCTCGTTTTTGACAGCAAACCAGGCCCGATACTTGCAGTTTTCATTTACCAGTGGCAGTTCTATAATGAGACGCATTACGTCGGGTTAATTTCTGTATGACTTCCGTTGAAGGAAGTAGATCGTTTAGCAACAGGACAGATTCCGCATGACTGACAACAATACCGCATTAAAGAAGGCTGGCCTGAAAGTCACACTTCCTCGACTGAAAATCCTTGAAGTGCTGCAGGAACCGGATAACCATCATGTCAGTGCGGAAGACTTATATAAACGCCTGATCGACATGGGCGAAGAGATTGGTCTGGCGACCGTTTACCGCGTCCTCAACCAGTTTGATGACGCCGGTATCGTGACTCGTCATAATTTTGAAGGCGGTAAATCCGTTTTCGAACTGACTCAGCAGCATCACCACGATCACCTGATCTGCCTCGACTGCGGCAAAGTGATCGAATTCAGTGATGACTCTATCGAAGCACGCCAGCGTGAAATCGCGTCCCGTCACGGCATCCGCCTGACCAACCACAGTCTGTATCTGTACGGTCACTGTGCGGAAGGTGATTGCCGCGAGGACGAACACGCCCACGACGCGGTGGAAAAGTAATTCCCCGCTTCGCCTGCTCTGAAAAGCCAACCTGCCGGTTGGCTTTTTTATGGGCGCTTCTGCCGCGCTTCCCGCTCACGTCCCGGCGGCGCCCCTCGCGAGTCCCCGCTTTGTCCGGAGAGTTGATATGGAACTTCGCCAGCTACGCTATTTTACGCGCATTGTTGAAACCGGCAGCATGGGCCGCGCCGCGCTCGATCTGAATATCGGCGTCTCGGCGCTCAGCCAGCAGATCGCGCGTCTGGAAAATGAGCTGGCCATTCGCCTCCTGCAGCGGACCTCCCGCGGCGTGACGCCCACCAGCGCGGGCCTCGCTTTCTACTCACAGGCGCAGCTGGCGCTGCGTCATGCCGATGATGCCATCCTCGCCGCCCGCGAGGCGCGGCTGTCGGGCCACGTCAGCGTCGGCATGGCCCCCAGTACCGCCTCCGTTCTTGGCGTTCCGTTCATCAACGCGATGCGCGAGAGCTACCCCGACGTCCGCCTGCACCTGGTGGAAAGCCTCTCCGGGAATCTGGAGCGGATGATCAACACCCGCCAGCTGGATTTAGCCATCGTCTTCCAGCAGGAGAAGATCCTGCGCTGGAGCGCCAGACCGGTGCTCGAAGAGCGCCTGTTCCTGATTGGCACCCATGCGCTGTTGGCCTCGCTGCCGGATGACCCTGTTTCCCCTGACCAGCTCACCACCCTGCCGCTGATTATGCCAAGCCAGGGCCACGGCCTGCGCGGCAGGCTGGAGGCGGTTTGCCAGCAGCACAACCTCAGCGTTGAGGTGGTGGCGGACATTGACGGTCTGGCCCTGCTGATGCAGGCCGTGCGCAGCGGGCTGGGCGCCACCCTGCAGCCCGGGGCCGCCATTTCCCATCTCGACCATCAGGCGCTGAGGGTGATCGGCATCGCTAATCCGGTCCTCAGCCGCCCCAACTTTCTGGTCAGCCTGTCGGATGATGAGCTCACCCCGGCAGGCCTTGCGGCAAGGGTAATACTGAGCAAAGTCATGCGCCAGCTGGTGGAGTCCGATCGCTGGCCAGGTGCTACCCTTTACGTTAACTAAACCCCTCTTTAGCGCTACGCCATAGCGCCCTGCCGCCGTTACCGCCTACATTCCCATTACAAATTTAACAATTAATTAAATTACAAGGGAACCGATGATGGTGGATGTACTGGTCATTGGCGGCGGCAATGCCGCGCTATGCGCCGCCTTAACCGCCCGGGAAGCCGGCGCCTCGGTGCTGCTGCTGGAGGCGGCGCCGCGGGAGTGGCGAGGCGGCAACTCGCAGCACACGCGTAACCTGCGCTGTATGCACGATGCGCCACAGGACGTGCTGGTCGACAGCTACCCGGAAGAGGAGTACTGGCAGGATCTGCTGCGCGTCACCGAAGGGAACACCAACGAAGCGCTGGCCCGGCTGGTGATCCGCACCTCATCCCAGTGCCGGGACTGGATGCGCCAGCACGGGGTTAACTTTCAGCCGCCGCTCTCCGGCGCCCTGCACGTGGCCCGCACCAACGCCTTTTTTATGGGCGGCGGCAAAGCGCTGGTCAATGCCTATTACCGCAGCGCAGAGCAAATGGGGGTGCAGATCCGCTACAACACGCCGGTACAGGCCCTGGAACTGCGCAACGGTGAATTTGTCGCCGCGCTGGCGGGCGAGGAACGGATTGTCGCGAAAAGCTGCGTTCTCGCCGCCGGCGGATTTGAATCCAACCGCGAGTGGCTGCGCGAGGCCTGGGGGCAAAATGACCGCGGCGAATGGCCCGCCGATAACTTTCTCATCCGCGGCACACGCTTCAACCAGGGGGTGCTGCTCAAGTTTATGATCGACGCCGGGGCCGATATCATCGGCGATCCTTCTCAGTCCCACTGCGTCGCCATTGACGCCCGGGCGCCGCTCTATGACGGCGGGATCTGCACCCGCGTCGACTGCGTTTCGCTGGGGGTGGTGGTCAACCGCGATGCCGTGCGCTTTTATGATGAAGGGGAAGATTTCTGGCCTAAACGCTACGCCATCTGGGGCCGACTGGTCGCCCACCAGCCCGGACAGATCGGCTACTCGATCATCGACAGCAAAGCCATCGGCCACTTTATGCCCCCGGTCTTTCCCGGCGCTCAGGCCAATACCATCGCGGAACTGGCCCGCCAGCTGGGGCTGGACGGCGAACGCTTAGCGCAAACCATCGCCGACTATAATGCCGCCTGCGCGCCGGGTCAGTTCGATCACACCCGCCTGGATAACTGCGCGACCTCCGGCCTCACCCCGGCGAAAACTCACTGGGCGCGCCCCATCGATACGCCGCCTTACTACGGCTACGCCCTGCGTCCG
The DNA here is from genome assembly GCF_021869705.1 of Klebsiella sp. PCX. Classification (NCBI taxonomy): domain Bacteria; kingdom Pseudomonadati; phylum Pseudomonadota; class Gammaproteobacteria; order Enterobacterales; family Enterobacteriaceae; genus Klebsiella; species Klebsiella sp. PCX. The sequence goes on along the minus strand of NZ_CP091527.1, from coordinate 1,547,495 downwards.
GGGATCACCTTCACCTACCTTGGGCTATACGTCGACGACACCGCCGCCGTCCATTTCGCCGGTCAACCCAGCCGTAATCTGTTCGTCGCCGGGGAAATGATGGCTGGCAACGTGCTGGGCAAGGGCTACACCGCCGGCGTTGGGATGTCGATCGGCACCACCTTCGGCCGTATCGCCGGCCAGCAAGCCGCCCGGGCGGCGCAGCAGGAGAAACACCATGAAGTCGCTTGAAAAGCTGATCATTGACGCGCAGATCATCACCGAACCGGAAGCGGAAGTCGAACGGGTGATGCAGGTGTGTAACGCCTGCCGCTACTGCGAAGGGTTTTGCGCCGTCTTCCCGGCGATGACCCAGCGCCTGGCCTTTGGCAAGGCGGATATCAACTATCTGGCTAACCTGTGCCATAACTGCGGCGCTTGCCTGCACGCCTGCCAGTACGCACCACCGCACGAGTTCGCCATTAACGTGCCGAAGGCGATGGCCGAAGTCCGGCTCGAGACCTATCAACACTACGCCCAGCCCGCCGCCTTTGGCAGCCTGTACCGCCGGGCCGGCATGACCACCGTGCTGGCGCTGGTCGGCGGCCTGATTATCTTTCTGCTGCTGGCGATGGGGCTCAAAGGCTCGCTGCTTCATCCGCCGCTGGCAGGCGACTTCTACCAGATATTCCCCCATAACCTGCTGGCGTGGATGTTTGGCTCGGTCTTTGTGCTGGCGATTGGCTTACTGATGACCGGGGTGATCCGCTTCTGGCGCGAGATCTCCCCTGGCCAGCCGCAACCGATTGATATCGCAAAGGCATCCCATGATGCGCTGACGCTGAAATATCTCGACGGCGGGCACGGGAAAGGCTGCAACGAAGCCGATGACGCCTTCACCCTGCTGCGCCGCCGATTCCACCACTGCACCTTCTACGGTTTTATGCTCTGCTTCGCCGCCACCGTGGTGGCCACGGGCTATCACTATATCGCCGGCCGGGAAGCCCCCTACCCGTTCTTCAGCCTGCCGGTGCTGCTCGGCACCCTCGGCGGCATCGGCCTGCTGGTCGGCCCGGCGGGCCTGCTGTGGCTGAACCTGCGCCGCTCGCCGCTGCACGGCGACGCGCGGCAGAAGCCGATGGATCGCGGATTTATTCTGCTGCTGCTGCTGACCAGCTTCACTGGCCTGGCGCTGTTGGCGGGGCGGGATACCTCGTGGATGGGCATCCTGCTCGCCATCCACCTCGGGGTGGTGATGGCCCTGTTCTTAACCCTGCCGTATGGAAAATTTGCCCACGGATTTTATCGCTGTGCGGCGTTACTCAAGTGGGCGATTGAGAAACGCCGCGGAAAACAGGTGGGCGTCGCCGGCGACTGACCTACCCCCTCTGCACCCGATAACAACAAGATAAAGACAATGGAGAGCCCCCCCTATGACCCAACAACCCACCCGCGCCGGCACCGTCGGCGCTATCCTCCGCGTGACCAGCGGTAATTTTCTCGAACAGTTCGACTTCTTCCTGTTTGGCTTTTACGCCACCTATATCGCCCGCACCTTCTTTCCGGCGGAGAGCGAGTTCGCGGCGCTGATGCTCACCTTTGCGGTATTTGGCTCGGGCTTCCTGATGCGTCCCATCGGCGCGGTGGTGCTCGGCGCCTATATCGACAGAATCGGTCGCCGCAAAGGGCTGATGGTCACCCTGGCGATCATGGGCTGCGGGACGCTACTCATCGCCCTGGTCCCTGGCTATCAGACTATCGGTGTGCTGGCGCCGATCCTCGTGTTAGTGGGCCGTCTGCTGCAGGGGTTCTCGGCGGGCGTCGAGCTTGGCGGAGTGTCGGTCTATCTCTCTGAAATCGCCACGCCGGGCAATAAAGGCTTCTATACCAGCTGGCAGTCCGCCAGCCAGCAGGTGGCTATCATCATGGCGGCGCTGATCGGCTATGCGCTGAACGCCACGCTGGAACATGAGGAGATCGCCGCCTGGGGCTGGCGCATCCCCTTCTTTATTGGCTGCCTGATCATTCCGCTGATTTTCGTGCTGCGCCGCTCGCTGCAGGAAACCGAGGAATTCCTGCAGCGTAAACATCGCCCGGATACCAAAGAGATCCTGACCACCATCGCCAGGAACTGGCGCATTATTACCGCGGGGACCCTGCTGGTGGCGATGACCACCACCACGTTTTACTTTATTACCGTCTATACGCCCACCTACGGCAGAGCGGTGCTGCACCTCAGCGCCCGCGACAGTCTGCTGGTAACCATGCTGGTGGGCATCTCCAACTTTATCTGGTTGCCGATTGGCGGAGCCATCTCTGACCGGATCGGTCGTCGCCCGGTGCTGATGGGGGTCACCGTGCTGGCGCTGCTCACCACCTGGCCGGTGATGCACTGGCTTACCGCCGCGCCGGATTTCACCCGCATGACGCTGGTCCTGCTGTGGTTCTCGTTCTTCTTTGGCATGTATAACGGCGCGATGGTGGCGGCGCTCACCGAAGTGATGCCGGTTTATGTCCGCACCGTGGGCTTTTCGTTGGCCTTCAGCCTCGCCACCGCTATCTTCGGCGGCCTGACGCCGGCTATCTCCACTGCCCTGGTCGAGCTTACCGGCGATAAAAGCGCGCCGGGATGGTGGCTAATGTGCGCTGCGCTGTGCGGCTTCATTGCCACCGCGCTGCTGTTTGTGCGCCTGAGTCGCGGCTATCAGCCGGCGGAGAGTCAGCGCTAAAAAAGCAAACGGGCGGAGATATGCTCCGCCCGTTTGCCGCTGCCGTCTGGCTTAATGGGGCGAATTATTGCTGCGGATCTCTTTCCAGATCTGGTCGCAGCGCGCTTTTACCGCCTGATCGTTGCCGGTGCGGGTAGCCTGGATACACTGTTGGTAATCCAGCACTCGGACGCTCTCCTGGTTAGCAAACTGCTGGTGCTGTTTATCCTCTTTCAGAACATTCAGTACGCTCTGGCAGGCTTCAATCTTGTCCGGATTGCCTTCCGCCGTATTAATACAAGCGCTATAGGCATCTTTCAGTTTGGTGTCTTCTTTCGGAGCCGGGGACGTGGTGCAGGCCACCAGAGCCGATGCCATCATGGCAATAAGCAGCATTTTTTTCATTGTCGTTCTCCCAGAGGTGCGGCAGGCTCATGCCCGCCGCGCAGGCATTAGAAAATGGTGAACGGGGCGATAACCATGAACTTCACGTCGCGCTCATCCTGGAAGATGTTGCCGTAGCCGCCGCTCCAGCTCGGAATATCGGAATGGTTGTCGTACTGGGTAAAGTGCAGTTTAAACAGCGTGCCCTTCGCCCGGCCTTCCTGCACGGTATACATGGCATCGAGGCTATAGGCCGACTCTTTCAGGCGATAGTCAGGGTCATAGTACGCATCCGGAGAAGCCATTCTGCCAGGCTTCGCATCCCAGGCGTACACATAAGACGCGCCAAACGCCCAGCCCGGCATATCCCAGTTTTTCATGTCATACATCGCGCCGAAGAAGACCGCTTTTTCACCGTTGGCATTGAAGTCGGAACGGTTATCCCACCAGATATCGAGACGACCGTTGGAGGAGGCGTAGGTCGGGGTCATACGCTGCAGGAAGTAGCCCTGCTGGCCATCGGCCTTCACCCAGGTCCCTTCCAGACGCAGATCCAGCACATCCGCTACTTTATAGCCAAAGGTTAACGCCTGCAGCCATGCGGTGCCGTCATAGATGTCGTTGACCCCGCCGTTGCTGACCTTATCGCGAGTGCCGTAGAACTGGTAGCTGGTGCTCAACGGCGCGCCGGCGACGTCAAATTTGTAGCTGGCTTTAGCAAAGTACTGATCGATATAGCCCTGAGCCTGACCAAATGCCGCCTCCAGCACCAGGTCGTTTTTGAAATCATATTTGGCGCCGATGGAGTGAAGATAATCAACTTTGGTCTTCTTATCGTTCTGGTAGAAATCATCCATTTCGATATGCCATGGCGCTTTATACTCGTTCGTCCACATGTAGGAGAAACTTAACGCGCCCGCGGTGCCATAGTCGAAGTTGGCCCCGGCTTCCGCCCCCTGATAGGTCCCCGGCATGAAGCTCCAGTGCGGCGCCAGCAGGGTCTGACCGGTTGGCTGGATGTAGCCCGCGCGCGCCCACGCCGGACCGTATTTGAATTTCGCGGCGGCTTTATACAGGCTGATGCCGCTCTTATCGCCGGAGTAGTCTTCGTCATAGGCTTTGTTGCGCGACGAGAAGGCGATTTCGTTCGGGTGGCCGCTGTCGCCGTTCTCCGCCATTTCAATCGCGGTAAACGCCGCAATATCAAGGCCAAACATATCGGCGGCATAGCCGGACTGGAAGTCCAGGTTGGCGTTCCAGGTGGAGTGGGAAAGGTTGGTTTTGTATTTATCGCCGTCGGTCACATCTTTACGGTCACGCTCACGCTGCCAGTAATAGATACCGCCGGTTAAAGTAGAATCATCGATAAAGCCTGCTGCGCTGGCCTGCGGAATCACAACCCAGCCCGACATCGCGGTGACGGCGGCAATAGCCAGCGCCAGCGTACTACGTTTGCCACTAAACGTACGCATGTGCATATCCTCTTTGACGTTTTAAAAGGCGAAGACCAGAGGTCATTCGCTAAAAAATAAATAAAACTGCAAAATGTGGGGCGGCGAAAAAGGCCGCGAAACCACTGTAGATAGACTATTTTTCGTGACGCGAATTATCAATGTTTTTCGTGAGGCAAAGCTTAAGATTATGACAAAGCGCACATAATTTATGTCGTTTTGTTACAGTCTTATCTCTGATGATTTTGTCATGGAAGTCATTGCTAAATCAGGGAAAAATGCGAAGGCTGAAAGCGATTACATTGGTTTTTTATATGAGACAGGAAATATCAGAAGCGTTATTTATTTCCGGAGCGAAACAGAATTAATTCGCTTCGCGAAAATAAAAAGAGTAATTGGCTGATTCTGAAACAAAAAAAGCGCCGCAGAGTGCGGCGCTTTGACGGTAGGGAAAATGTTATTCGCCCGCTTTCGCCCAGGTATCGCGCAGACCGACGGTGCGGTTAAACACCAGACTGGTTGCGGTTGCATAGCGGCTGTCGAGGCAGAAGTAACCTTCACGCTCAAACTGGTAAGCTTTACCGGCTTCCGCCTGCGCCAGGCTCGGCTCCGCGTAACCCTGTTTGATCACCAGCGATTCCGGATTGATCACCGCGAGGAAATCCTCCGCTGCACCCGGGTTTGGTACGCTGAACAGGCGATCGTAGAGACGGATCTCTACCGGCAGCGCATGCGCCGCGCTCACCCAGTGGATCACGCCTTTGACCTTGCGGCCGTCAGCCGGATCTTTGCTCAGGGTGTCGGCATCGTAGGTGCAGAAGATAGTAGTGATATTGCCTTCGGCATCTTTCTCCACGCGTTCCGCTTTGATGACGTAGGCGTTGCGCAGACGCACTTCTTTGCCCAGCACCAGACGCTTGTACTGCTTGTTGGCTTCTTCACGGAAGTCCGCGCGGTCGATCCAGATTTCCGCGCTGAACGGCACTTCGCGGCTGCCCATCTCCGGCTTGTTCGGATGGTTCGGCATCGCCACCATTTCGCTTTCGCCCTGCGGGTAGTTCTCGATAACCAGTTTCACCGGATCGATCACCGCCATCGCGCGCGGCGCGTTTTCATTGAGATCTTCGCGAATGCAGGACTCCAGCGACGCCATCTCAATGGTGTTGTCCTGCTTGGTCACGCCGATACGCTTGCAGAATTCGCGGATGGATTCGGCGGTGTAGCCGCGACGACGCAGACCGGAGATGGTCGGCATCCGCGGATCGTCCCAGCCTTCCACGTGCTTCTCAGTCACCAGCTGGTTCAGCTTACGCTTGGACATCACGGTGTATTCGAGATTCAGGCGCGAGAATTCGTACTGGCGCGGGTGAACCGGGATGCTGATGTTGTCCAGCACCCAGTCATACAGACGACGGTTGTCCTGGAACTCCAGGGTACACAGCGAGTGGGTAATGCCTTCCAGCGCATCGCTGATGCAGTGGGTGAAGTCGTACATCGGGTAGATGCACCACTTGTTGCCGGTCTGATGATGCTCAGCGAACTTAATGCGGTACAGCACCGGATCGCGCATCACGATGAACGGCGACGCCATATCGATCTTCGCGCGCAGGCAGGCCTTGCCCTCTTCGAAGCCGCCGCTGCGCATTTTTTCGAACAGCGCCAGGTTTTCTTCCACGCTGCGGTCGCGATACGGGCTGTTTTTACCCGGCGCTTTCAGGGTGCCGCGGTATTCGCGGATCTCATCAGGAGAGAGTTCATCAACGTAGGCCAGGCCTTTGTTAATCAGCTCAACCGCATACTGATGCAGCTGATCAAAGTAATCAGACGAGTAGCAAACGTCCCCGGACCAGTGGAAACCTAACCACTGCACGTCGTTTTTAATCGACTCCACGTATTCGATATCTTCTTTCACCGGGTTGGTGTCATCGAAACGCAGGTTGCATTGGCCCTGATAATCCTGGGCGATGCCGAAGTTCAGGCAGATGGATTTCGCATGGCCAATGTGCAGATAACCGTTCGGCTCCGGCGGGAAGCGGGTGTGAACGGTGGTGTGCTTACCGGTAGCCAGATCTTCATCAATGATCTGACGGATAAAGTTAGTCGGGCGGGCTTCTGCCTCACTCATCACGGGTTCCTCAAAGCGTAAACAACGTATAACGGCACATGATCTTACAAGCAGGGCGTAGTGACAACTATTAGTTACGTAAAATAGGTATCAGAAGAGGATTATGGGGCCGATTGCTGGAAAAAAAAGCGGCGAAGGTTTCCCTTCGCCGCTGAGGCATAAACTCGACTCAGGAGCCTTACTTGCCTTTAATCTCATACAGCGGCGTCTGGCCGGCTACGACCTTACCGCTCGCCAGTATCACCAGCGCGCTGTAGTCATCGCTATTGCTGCAGACTACCGGGCTAATCATCGAGCGCGCGTTGGCGTTGAGGAAGTCCAGATCCATTTCCAGAATCGGCTCGCCCGCCTTCACGTCCGTGCCCTCTTCAACCAGACGTTTGAAGCCCTTGCCTTCCAGCGCCACGGTGTCGATACCCATGTGGACGACGATTTCCGCACCGTTGTTGGTTTCGAGGCAAAACGCGTGGTTAGTGTTGAAAATTTTCACCACAGTACCCGCCGCTGGCGCGACAACGATGTTGCTGGTCGGTTTCACCGCGATACCGTCGCCGACGGCTTTGCTGGCGAAGGCTTCGTCCGGCACCTGTTCGAGCGCCACCACGTCACCGGTAATCGGCGAAACCAGCGACTCAACGGTCTTCGCGTTCGCTACCGCCTGCGGTTTAGCCGCTGGCGCTGCGGTGGCGACGTTGCCAGCCGGTGCGGTTGCCGCTGCCGCTACCGGGCCGCGGGTAACCACTTTTTTCATCTCATCGCCGATAGACTCTGCCTTCGCGCCGACGATTACCTGGATGGTTTGCTTATTCAGTTTCACCACCCCGGATGCGCCGAGACGTTTACAGGCGGCGTCGTTCACTTTCGCCGAATCGCTCACGGTCAGACGCAGACGGGTGATACAGGCGTCAATCGCTTTCAGGTTGTCCGTTCCGCCCACCGCGGCGATATAGCTGGTCGCCAGCTGGGTCAGGCCTTCTTCAGTGTTGCTGTTAGCTTCTTCCGTTACCACGTCAGCGGCTTTGTCTTCACGACCCGGTGTTTTCAGGTTGAACATGCGGATCACCGCGCTGAACAGCAGGAAGTAGACGAAGAAGAAGACCACGCCCATCACCAGCAGCATCCAGACGTTTTTGCTGGCGGCCGGCAGGCTGTACATCAGCACGTAGTCAATGGCGCCGGCGGAGAAGGAGAAGCCCGCATGAATGCCCAGCGCCGTTGCGATGAACAGACTGATACCGGTCAGTACCGCGTGCAGGAGGTACAGCAGCGGAGCCAGGAACATGAACAGGAATTCCAGCGGCTCGGTTACCCCGGTCAGGAACGCGGTGATGGCAACAGACAGCAGCATACCGCCCACCATTGGACGACGCGCTTTCGGAGCGGCCAGATACATCGCCAGCGCCGCGCCCGGCAGACCAAACATCATGATTGGGAAGAAGCCGGACATGAACATCCCCGCGGTGCCGTCGCCGGCGTAGAAGCGGTTGATGTCGCCGTGGAACACGGCGCCTGCGGCGTTAGTAAACTCACCAATCTGGAACCAGGCGATGGTGTTCAGCACCTGATGCAGGCCGGTCGGGATCAGCAGACGGTTGATAAAACCGAAGATACCGGAACCCAATGCCCCTGCGGAAACGATCCACTCGCCGCCCGCATGGATAGCGTGCTGCACCGGCGGCCAGACGTAGCCGAAGATCGCCGCGAGAATCAGACAGAAGAAGCCGGTGGCGATCGGCACGAAGCGTTTGCCGCCGAAGAAGCTCAGGAAGTCCGGCAGCTTGATGCCGGCCCAGCGGTTGTACACCGCCCCTGCTACCAGACCGGTAATGATACCGGCCAGTACGCCCATGTTAATTTCCGGATTGATGGTGACCATCGCTTTGGTCATCACGAAATAACCTACTGCCCCGGCCAGCGCCGCAGAACCGGCGTTATCCTTGGACCAGCTTGACGCCACACCGATAGCAAAGATCAGCGCCAGGTTGTCGAAGATAGCCCCACCCGCTTGCGCGATGAAGGGTACATTCAACAGGTCTGGTTGCCCGAAACGCAGCAGCAATGCTGCGACCGGCAGCACTGCGATAGGGAGCTGTAACGCCCTACCCAGCCGCTGAAAGAAACCTAAAATATTCATCTTATTCCCCCTATGAGACCCCGATGAGGCTCATTTTCAAAGCCACTTTTTTATTGTGTAACAAGGTCGGTTTTATCACTTACCGGCAAAGTGTGTGAAAAATTAATTCGTATCGCAAATTAAACGGGTATTTTTTGTGATAATTATCACCAAATATCGTATTTCCCCCTCCCTTACACTGGCTAACATCGAAAACTTATTTTATCATTCAAAAAATCAACACGGATTGACCCCGGTCGGCGCAGTTGCTGCAATACTCTCCTCAGAGTGCTGGCGCCAATCCGCCAGAATCTACTTTAACTATAGAGGTGAAGAATGAGACTGATCCCCCTGGTAACCGCTGAGCAGGTCGGTAAATGGGCTGCCCGCCATATCGTTAACCGCATTAATGCATTTAAACCAACCGCGGACCGTCCGTTCGTCCTGGGACTGCCGACCGGCGGCACCCCACTCACCGCCTACAAGGCGCTGGTTGAAATGCATAAAGCAGGCCAGGTTAGCTTCAAACACGTCGTCACCTTCAACATGGATGAATACGTTGGCCTGCCGAAAGAGCATCCGGAAAGCTATCATAGCTTCATGCACCGTAATTTCTTTGACCACGTTGATATTCCGGCAGAAAATATCAACTTGCTGAATGGTAACGCGCCGGACATCGATGCGGAATGCCGTCGCTATGAAGAAAAAATTCGTTCCTACGGTAAAATCCACCTGTTCATGGGCGGCGTGGGCAACGATGGTCACATCGCGTTTAACGAACCGGCCTCCTCTCTGGCGTCTCGTACCCGTATTAAGACCCTGACCCATGAAACCCGCGTGGCGAACTCCCGCTTCTTCGACGGCGACGTGGATCTGGTGCCGAAATATGCGCTAACCGTCGGCGTGGGCACCCTGCTGGATGCAGAAGAGGTAATGATTCTGGTGCTGGGCCATCAGAAAGCGCTGGCGCTGCAGGCGGCGGTAGAAGGTAACGTCAACCACATGTGGACCATTACCTGTCTGCAGCTGCATCCGAAGGCGGTGATCGTCTGTGACGAACCGTCTACCATGGAGCTGAAAGTGAAGACACTGAAATATTTCAACGAATTAGAAGCTGAAAATATTAAAGGTCTGTAATGTAGTCGTGTCCCGCGATTTGCGCGGGACCATCTTTTTCTTTGTATGCATCATCATGCCGGCGGCAAACGAACGTACCCGGGCCTGATGAGGCGTATATACCGGGGGTCGTAATGTATGCATTAACCCAGGGCCGGGTTTATACCGGTCATGAAATTCTTGATGACCATGCGGTTGTTATCGCTAATGGCCTTATCGAACGTCTTTGTCCGCTGGCAGATTTGCCGTCTGACATCGAGCAGCGCTCAGTCAACGGCGCCATCCTCGCCCCCGGTTTTATCGACGTCCAGCTCAACGGCTGCGGCGGCGTGCAGTTTAACGACAGCCCTGACGCGGTCACTGTCGACACGCTGGAGATCATGCAGAAGGCCAACGAACGCTCAGGCTGCACCAGCTTCCTGCCGACGCTGATTACCTCCAGCGACGATCTGATGAAGCAAGGCGTGCGCGTGATGCGCGAATACCTGCAAAAGCACCCGAACCAGGCGCTGGGTCTGCATCTTGAAGGACCGTGGCTGAATATCGTCAAGAAAGGCACCCACAACCCGGACTATGTGCGTAAACCGGACGCGGCGCTGGTCGATTTCCTGTGCGACAACGCCGATGTGATCACCAAAGTAACCCTCGCCCCTGAGCGCGTTGAGCCGGAAGTGATCCGCAAACTGGTCGCCGCCGGGATCGTCGTCTCCGCGGGCCACTCCAACGCCACGCTGAAAGAGGCGAAAGTGGGCTTCCGCGCAGGCATTACCTTCGCCACCCACCTGTATAATGCAATGCCGTACATTACTGGCCGCGAACCGGGTCTGGCCGGGGCGATTTTTGACGAGCCGGATGTCTACTGCGGTATTATTGTCGACGGGATGCACGTCGATTACGCCAACGTGCGCAACGCCAAGCGCCTGAAAGGCGACAAACTGTGCCTGGTCACCGACGCCACCGCGCCGGCGGGGGCGAATATTGACCAGTTCATTTTTGCCGGGAAAACAATATACTACCGCAACGGGCTGTGCGTAGATGAAAACGGCACCCTCAGCGGATCTTCCCTGACCATGATTGAAGGGGTGCGTAATCTGGTTGAGCATTGCGGTGTGGCGCTGGACGAAGTATTGCGCATGGCGACGCTCTATCCCGCGCGCGCCATTGGTGTGGACAAGCAGCTCGGCAGTATTGCGCCGGGTATGGTCGCTAACCTGACCGCCTTTACACGCGATTATAAAATCACCAAGACCATCGTTAATGGTAACGAGGTCGTCACTGAGTAAGTAAAAGTATGACAGCAGGCGGACAAGCTCAAATTGGTAACGTTGACCTCGTAAAACAACTGAACAGCGCGGCCGTGTACCGCCTGATTGACCAGCATGGGCCTATCTCGCGCATTCAGATCGCGGAACAAAGCCAGCTTGCCCCTGCCAGCGTGACCAAAATCACGCGTCAGCTTATTGAGCGCGGCCTGATCAAAGAAGTCGATCAGCAGGCCTCCACCGGGGGGCGCCGCGCCATCTCCATCATTGCGGAGACGCGCAACTTCAACGCCATTGGCGTGCGCCTTGGCCGCTATGACGCCACTCTCACCCTCTATGATTTAAGCAGCAAGACCCTGGAAGAGGAGCATTTCCCGCTGCCCGAGCGCACCCAGGAAACGCTGGAACACGCCCTGCTGAATATCATCGCCACTTTTATTGAAAACTGTCAGCGCAAAATTCGCGAGCTGATCGCCATCTCGGTGATCCTGCCGGGGCTGGTGGATCCGGAAAGCGGGGTGATCCGCTATATGCCGCACATTGCGGTGGAAAACTGGGGCCTGGTCGGGGCGCTGGAAAAACGCTTCAACGTTACCTGCTTTGTCGGACACGATATCCGCAGCCTGGCGCTGGCCGAGCACTATTTTGGCGCAAGCCAGGATTGCGAAGACTCCATTCTGGTGCGCGTGCACCGCGGCACCGGGGCAGGGATCATCTCCAACGGACGCATTTTTATCGGCCGTAACGGCAACGTCGGCGAAATCGGCCATATTCAGGTCGACCCGCTGGGCGAGCGCTGCCACTGCGGCAACTTTGGCTGTCTGGAGACCGTCGCAGCTAATGCCGCCATCGAACATCGCGTTCGCCACCTGCTGGAGCAGGGCTATCAGAGCCGTCTGACCCTCGATGACTGCACGATCAAAACCATCTGCAAAGCGGCCAACAAAGGCGATGCCCTGGCCTGCGAAGTGGTCGAGTACGTAGGGCGTCACCTCGGAAAAACGATCGCCATCGCCATCAACCTGTTCAATCCACAAAAAATCGTCATCGCCGGCGAAATTGTGGAAGCCGAGAAAGTGCTGCTCCCGGCCATTGAGGGCTGCATTAACGCCCAGGCGCTGAAGGCGTTTCGTAAGAACCTGCCGGTGGTGCGCTCCACCCTCGATCATCGCTCAGCGATTGGCGCCTTCGCGCTGGTCAAACGCGCCATGCTCAATGGCACGCTGCTGCAGCGCTTGCTTGAGAGCTAACCGCCCCTTTATTGATAAGCGCGTCGCTCTGTCGTTGGCGGGCATCGCCCGTCAGAGGTGTGAAACCTCATCAATGACGCGTATAGTTTCGTCTTTGATAATGATTCTGGACCCACCATGACCATTCAAAACATAATTTGTGATATTGACGGTGTGCTGATGCACGATAACGTCGCCGTTCCCGGCGCTGCCGAGTTTATCAAGCGCATCCTCGAGAAAGGCATGCCGCTGGTGATGCTGACCAACTACCCGTCGCAAACCGGCCAGGATCTGGCGAACCGTTTCGCCACCGCCGGGATTGAGGTTCCGGATAGCGCCTTCTACACCTCGGCGATGGCGACGGCCGATTTTCTGCGCCGCCAGGAAGGTAAGAAAGCCTATGTGGTGGGTGAAGGGGCGCTGATCCACGAGCTGTACAAAGCCGGCTTTACCATTACCGACGTCAACCCGGATTTTGTCATCGTCGGGGAAACCCGCTCCTTTAACTGGGAGATGATGCATAAGGCGGCCTTCTTTGTCGCCAATGGCGCCCGCTTCATTGCCACTAACCCGGATACTCACGGTCGCGGCTTCTACCCGGCCTGCGGCGCCCTGTGCGCCGGGATCGAGAAGATCTCCGGCCGTAAGCCGTTTTACGTCGGTAAACCCAGCCCGTGGATCATCCGCTCAGCGCTGAACAAAATGCAGGCCCACTCCGAACAGACGGTGATTGTCGGCGACAATCTGCGCACCGACATTCTGGCTGGCTTCCAGGCGGGGCTGGAGACCATTCTGGTGCTCTCCGGAGTCTCAACCCTCGACGACATCGACAGCATGCCGTTCCGCCCGTCGTGGATCTACCCCTCCGTCGCGGAAATCGATATTTTCTAATGTCAGCCACGTCTCAGGACGTGGTTGTTCATTTTTGACGCCTGCCAAAAGTACCATATCTAATAAAAACGGCTTAAAATTGCGTATTCTTCAATGAAGCCGTTCAAAAGATACTCTTTTTTTACTATTCAACAATCGCAGTTGCGTTTTTTCTTTTTCCAGCCGTAAAACCCTTGCGCCTGCTCCCCCTTTACGGCATTTTCTTAAGCACGCACTCAGGCTTCGCCACGAGACGAAGCCAGCACAACATCAAACACGACAGGGTAATGGAGAAGGCTATGTGTTCTATTTTTGGCGTACTGGATATTAAAACTGACGCAGGCGAGCTGCGTAAAAAGGCGCTGGAGCTTTCCCGCCTGATGCGCCATCGCGGTCCGGACTGGTCTGGCGTGTATGCCAGCGACAAAGCGATTCTGGCGCACGAGCGCCTGTCGATTGTCGATGTCAACGCCGGCGCTCAGCCGCTGTACAACGCCGAAAAAACCCATGCGCTGGCCGTTAACGGCGAAATCTACAACCATCAGGCGCTGCGCGCGGAATATGGCGACCGCTATCAGTTCCAGACCGGCTCCGACTGCGAAGTGATCCTCGCGCTGTATCAGGAAAAAGGCCCGGCGTTCCTCGACGACCTGCAGGGGATGTTCGCCTTCGCCCTGTACGACAGCGAAAAAGACGCGTACTTAATTGGCCGCGACCATATCGGCATTATCCCGCTGTATATGGGGCATGATGAACACGGCAACTTCTATGTCGCTTCCGAAATGAAAGCCCTGGTGCCGGTGTGCCGCACCATTAAAGAGTTCCCGGCGGGTAGCTACCTGTGGAGCAAAGACGGTGAAATTCGCCAGTACTATCAGCGCGACTGGTTCGATTACGACGCGGTAAAAGACAACGTTACCGATAAGAACGAGCTGCGCCAGGCACTGGAAGAGTCGGTGAAAAGCCATCTGATGTCCGACGTCCCCTACGGCGTGCTGCTCTCCGGCGGCCTTGATTCTTCGGTCATCTCCGCCATCACCAAGAAATTTGCCGCCCGTCGCGTCGAAGATCAGGAGCGTAGCGAAGCCTGGTGGCCGCAGCTGCACTCCTTCGCGGTCGGTCTGGAAGGCTCTCCTGACCTGAAAGCGGCGCAGGAAGTGGCTAACCACCTCGGCACCGTGCACCATGAAATTCACTTTACCGTCCAGGAAGGGCTGGATGCGATCCGCGACGTTATCTATCACATCGAAACCTACGATGTGACCACTATTCGCGCTTCGACGCCGATGTACCTGATGTCGCGGAAAATTAAAGCCATGGGCATCAAAATGGTGCTTTCCGGCGAAGGCTCGGACGAAGTGTTCGGCGGCTACCTCTACTTCCATAAGGCGCCGAACGCCAAAGAATTGCACGAAGAGACGGTACGTAAGCTGCAGGCGCTGCATATGTTTGACTGCGCCCGCGCCAACAAAGCGATGTCCGCCTGGGGCGTGGAAGCCCGCGTGCCGTTCCTTGACAAGAAGTTCCTCGACGTGGCGATGCGCATCAACCCGCAGGATAAGATGTGCGGCAACGGCAAAATGGAAAAACACGTGCTGCGCGAATGCTTTGAATCCTATCTGCCGGCCAGCGTTGCCTGGCGGCAGAAAGAGCAGTTCTCTGACGGCGTCGGCTACAGCTGGATCGATACGCTGAAAGAAGTGGCCGCGAAACAGATCAGCGACCAGCAGCTGGAAACCGCAAGCTTCCGCTTCCCGTACAACACGCCGACCTCCAAAGAAGGCTATCTGTACCGCGAGATCTTCGAAGAGCTGTTCCCGCTGCCAAGCGCGGCGGAGTGTGTTCCTGGCGGTCCGTCGGTGGCCTGCTCTTCTGCTAAAGCCATTGAGTGGGATGAAGCATTCAAAACCATGAACGATCCGTCAGGCCGCGCGGTAGGCGTCCACCAGTCGGCCTATAAATAAGCCCTGACAGGCGTTGAAACGCGAAACGGACCCTCCGGGGTCCGTTTTCTTTTTGCGGGAATTATGCCGCTGAAAAACGATAAATAACCAATAATTGCCGATTATTGCAGCGAGCTGTTCGCAACCTAACCAAACAGTCACATTACAACGATTTTCCTTGAAAAAGAGGTTGACGCTCGCAGGCCCAATACGCATAATGCGCCCCGCAACGCCGATAAGGTTACGCGAAAAAAAGATGGCTACGTAGCTCAGCTGGTTAGAGCACATCACTCATAATGATGGGGTCACAGGTTCGAATCCCGTCGTAGCCACCATCTTTTTTTGCGGGAGTGGCGAAATTGGTAGACGCACCAGATTTAGGTTCTGGCGCCGCAAGGTGTGCGAGTTCAAGTCTCGCCTCCCGCACCATTCACCAGTCAGCGTTGTACGGATGGGGTATCGCCAAGCGGTAAGGCACCGGTTTTTGATACCGGCATTCCCTGGTTCGAATCCAGGTACCCCAGCCATATTTCTTCGATATTTGCGGGTCACCGCGACGGTATTGGGGTATCGCCAAGCGGTAAGGCACCGGTTTTTGATACCGGCATTCCCTGGTTCGAATCCAGGTACCCCAGCCATCGAAGAAACAGTAAGACAATTTGGCTACGTAGCTCAGCTGGTTAGAGCACATCACTCATAATGATGGGGTCACAGGTTCGAATCCCGTCGTAGCCACCATATTCGGGACGTATCGATACACATCGATAAATCCGCAAACAATTTGTTGGGGTATCGCCAAGCGGTAAGGCACCGGATTCTGATTCCGGCATTCCGAGGTTCGAATCCTCGTACCCCAGCCAAATTAAAAAGTCGTTCAGCAATGAACGCACTGTTGCTCTTAAACCGGGATAGTGTCGGTCAGGCGCAACAGACAATTGGGGTATCGCCAAGCGGTAAGGCACCGGATTCTGATTCCGGCATTCCGAGGTTCGAATCCTCGTACCCCAGCCACTTAAATGCAAAAAAGCCCACCTCGGTGGGCTTTTTTGCTATTGGCGTATAGCCATCCTGGCGCGTCACTGACTGCCGGGCAGGCGCTTTCCACTACGCCCCCGCCCGGGAAGCCGGAGTTACAAGCCTAACGCATACTTCAGCGCCTGACGCTTCAGCACCCCGGCGCGTTCGGCCGCCATCAGGCCAATATTACGCAGCATCCGCACCGGCGCCAGGTCATTGCTGAATCCGGCGTAAAACAGATCCATCCCCGACTGCATAATAAAATTATCCGCCCGCCGCCGCGCCTGGTAGCGCTTGAGCACCGGCAGGCTGGCCCACTCTTCGCCTCGGCCGCGCGCTTGCGCCAGGATCTCCAGCAGGGCGTCGACATCGCGATAGCCAAGGTTAACCCCCTGCCCCGCCAGTGGATGAATGGTGTGCGCCGCATCGCCCACCAGCGCCAGACCGGGCTGAACATACTGCAGCGCATGACGCCGGGTGAGCGGGAAGGCGCCGGCCGCCTGCGGCGTCACCCGTCCGAGACGCGCCGGGAAATGGCGGGCGATCTCCTGCTGAAGCTGGGGCATGGACATGCCCTGTAGCTGACGGATCCGCGCCGGGGCGTCATACCACACCAGCGAGGCCCAGTTGTCGAACAGCGGCAGGAAGGCGCGCGGTCCGCTGGGGGTAAACTGCTGCCAGGTGCTGTCGCCGGGATCGTCGGCGCATTGGACGCTGATGAGCATACAGGACTGCTGATATTGCCAGGCATGCACGCCGATGCCGGCCATCTCCCGCACCTGAGAGCTGGCGCCGTCGGCGCCGATAACCAGCCGGGCGTGGATCGTCTCCCCCTCGCGTAAACGCAGCGCCGTCTGCGCCTCGCCGCGCTGCATCGCCTCCAGTTCGCCGCCAACGCGGAGGGTAACCCCTTCGTGCGCCGCCAGCGCTTGCCACAGGCCCCACTGCAGGACCTTGTTCTCAACCATATAGCCCAGCTCTGGGAGCTTGAGCTCTGCGGCGTCAAAGGCGACGTGCGCGCTCTCCCACTCCCAGGTCTCCAGACGACGGTAAGCGTGGACGCGCATCGCCCGCACGGCATCCCAGACGTCAAGGCTTTTCAGCAGGCCGACCGAGGCCGCGCTGATCGCCGAGATCCGCACATCCGGGGCGGATGCCGGATCGAAAGCCGGGGGCGCCGTTTTCTCAAGCACCGTCACGGTAAATCCCTGTTGCGCCAGCCCTAACGCCAGGGCGCCGCCGACCATGCCGCCGCCCACGATGGCGACATCTGTTGCGTGAATTGTCATGGCTATTATCCTTAAAGCAGAATCCGTTAAGTTTACCGGATTTTTCGCCCTCTTGCGGTGATAACGCTCGCACTGGTCAGGGGGCGACCAAAGCATTACAATACGCGCCCTGGAATGCGAAATTCACCCTGTATATATCCCCGCGTTTTGGATATCTATTACTGAGCATGAGCAAGTCAATGACAAAAAAACTCCATATTAAAACCTGGGGCTGTCAGATGAACGAGTATGATTCATCAAAGATGGCCGATCTGCTGGATGCGACACATGGGTATCAACTGACCGAAGTGGCGGAAGAAGCAGATGTGCTGTTGCTCAATACCTGCTCAATTCGTGAGAAGGCCCAGGAAAAAGTTTTCCATCAGCTTGGACGCTGGAAGCTGCTGAAAGAGAAGAACCCGGACCTGATTATTGGCGTTGGCGGCTGCGTGGCCTCCCAGGAAGGCGACCATATTCGTCAGCGCGCGCACTATGTCGATATTATTTTCGGGCCGCAAACCCTGCACCGCCTGCCGGAGATGATTAACTCTGTGCGCGGCAACCGCAGCCCGGTGGTTGATATCAGCTTCCCGGAAATTGAAAAATTCGATCGCCTGCCAGAACCGCGCGCCGAAGGCCCGACCGCCTTTGTCTCGATTATGGAAGGCTGCAACAAATACTGCACCTACTGCGTGGTGCCCTACACCCGCGGTGAAGAAGTCAGCCGCCCGTGCGACGATATCCTGTTTGAAATCGCCCAACTGGCGGCGCAGGGCGTGCGTGAAGTCAACCTGCTGGGCCAGAACGTGAACGCCTGGCGCGGTGAGAACTACGACGGCACCACCGGCAGCTTTGCCGATCTGCTGCGCCTGGTGGCCGCTATCGACGGCATCGACCGCATTCGCTTCACCACCAGCCATCCGATCGAATTTACCGACGACATCATCGACGTCTATCGCGATACGCCGGAGCTGGTGAGCTTCCTGCACTTGCCGGTGCAGAGCGGTTCCGACCGCGTGCTGAACCTGATGGGACGGACCCATACCGCGCTGGAGTATAAAGCGATTATTCGTAAGCTGCGTGAAGCGCGTCCGGATATTCAGATAAGCTCAGACTTTATCGTCGGCTTCCCCGGCGAAACCACGGAAGATTTCGAAAAGACGATGAAGCTTATCGCCGACGTCAATTTCGATATGAGCTACAGCTTTATCTTCTCCGCCCGTCCGGGCACCCCGGCGGCCGATATGGTCGACGACGTGCCGGATGCAGACAAGAAACAGCGTCTGTATATTCTGCAGGAGCGCATCAACCAGCAGGCGATGGCCTGGAGCCGTCGCATGCTCGGCACGGTACAGCGCATCCTGGTGGAAGGCACGTCGCGCAAGAACATCATGGAGCTCTCCGGGCGTACGGAGAACAACCGGGTGGTCAATTTCGAAGGCACCCCGGACCTCGTCGGCAAGTTTGTCGATGTCGAAATCGTCGATGTTTACACCAACTCGCTGCGCGGCAAAATCGTGCGCACCGAAGCGGAGATGGGTCTGCGTATCGCTGAATCACCCGAATCAGTGATTGCCCGCACCCGTAAAGAGAACGATCTTGGCGTGGGTATCTATCAGCCGTGATCCCTTCAGGCCTGTCGGTTCCGGCAGGCCTTGTAATTCCTCTCTCCGTCCCTATATCTACAGCAATGCTTGCGCCATTTTCCTGTGACGTAAATAATTTCCTGATTAGCCGGCCACGCGCCGCGTCCGGCCACCTGCGTAAAGAGGAACAGTTTGAACATAGACACTCGTGAAATTACCCTGGAGCCAGCGGATAACGCACGCCTGTTAGCCCTGTGCGGCCCGTTTGACGACAACATCAAACAGCTGGAGCGTCGGTTAGGCATTGAGATCAACCGCCGTGACAATCACTTTAAGCTGACCGGACGCGCCCTTTGCGTACACGCCGCCGCCGATATTCTGCGCAGCCTGTATGTCGACACGGCGCCGATGCGCGGTCAGATTCAGGATATTGAACCAGAGCAGATCCATCTGGCGATCAAAGAGGCGCGCGTGCTTGAGCAAAGCGCCGAGAGCGTGCCGGAGTACGGAAAAGCCGTCAATATCAAGACCAAGCGCGGGGTGATCAAACCGCGTACGCCGAACCAGGCGCAGTACATCGCCAATATCCTCGATCACGACATCACCTTCGGCGTGGGTCCGGCGGGTACCGGGAAAACCTATCTGGCGGTGGCGGCGGCGGTTGATGCGCTGGAGCGTCAGGAGATCCGCCGCATTCTGCTGACCCGTCCGGCCGTCGAAGCGGGTGAAAAGCTCGGCTTCCTGCCCGGCGATCTGAGCCAGAAGGTCGACCCGTATCTGCGCCCGCTGTACGACGCGCTGTTCGAGATGCTCGGCTTTGAGAAGGTGGAAAAGCTGATTGAGCGTAACGTCATCGAAGTGGCCCCGCTGGCCTATATGCGCGGACGGACGCTGAATGACGCCTTTATCATTCTTGATGAAAGCCAGAACACCACCATCGAGCAGATGAAAATGTTCCTGACCCGCATCGGCTTTAACTCCAAGGCGGTGATCACCGGCGATATCACGCAGATTGACCTGCCGCGCAGCACCAAATCCGGTCTGCGCCACGCCATCGAAGTGCTGGCGGAAGTCGATGAGATCAGCTTTAACTTCTTCCATAGCGAAGACGTGGTCCGCCATCCGGTGGTCGCCCGCATCGTGAACGCCTATGAGGCATGGGAAGCCGCAGACCAAAAACGTAAAGCAGAACTGGCCGCCGAGCGCAAACGCGAAGCCCAGGAACAGGAGCAAAAATGAGTCAGGTGATCCTCGATTTACAACTGGCCTGCGAAGAGACCAGCGGCCTGCCGGACGAAGCCCTTTTTCAACGCTGGGTCGACGCCGTCATTCCGCCGTTTCAGGAGGAGTCAGAGTTAACGATTCGTCTGGTCGACGTTGCAGAAAGCCATGAGCTGAACCTGACCTATCGCGGCAAGGATAAGCCGACCAACGTCCTCTCTTTCCCGTTTGAAGCGCCGCCGGGGATTGAAATGCCGCTGCTCGGCGATCTGATCATTTGCCGTCAGGTGGTGGAGCAGGAAGCCAGCGAGCAAGGTAAACCGCTGGAGGCGCACTGGGCGCATATGGTGGTGCACGGCAGCCTGCATCTGCTGGGCTACGATCACATCGAAGATGACGAAGCGGAAGAGATGGAAGGCCTCGAAACAGAGATAATGCTTGCTCTGGGCTATGAGGACCCGTACATTTCCGAGAAGATTGCTGAATAGCCCCCTGCCGGATCGTGGCGCTTGCGCCTCATCCGGCCGCTGTTCATGCATTTTACCCGCCTGAACGTCAGGCAACCCATGCCGTCCGGCGCTGAGTTTACGCGCGACGAGCGACATTAAATCAACATGAGAACCCAAACGACGCCATGAGCGACGACAATTCACACAGTAGTGACACAGTAAACAGCAAAAAGGGATTTTTCTCCCTGTTACTCAGCCAGCTCTTTCACGGGGAACCGAAAAACCGCGATGAACTGCTGGCGCTGATCCGTGATTCCGGGCAGAACGACCTTATCGATGAAGATACTCGTGACATGCTCGAAGGGGTAATGGATATCGCCGACCAGCGGGTCCGCGACATTATGATCCCCCGTTCACAAATGATTACCCTGAAACGCAATCAGACGCTGGACGAGTGCCTCGATGTCATCATCGAATCCGCTCACTCGCGCTTCCCGGTCATCAGTGAAGATAAAGATCACATCGAAGGGATTCTGATGGCCAAGGATCTGCTGCCGTTTATGCGCAGCGACGCCGAAGCCTTCAGCATGGAAAAAGTGTTACGGCCGGCGGTTGTCGTTCCGGAAAGCAAGCGGGTCGACCGCATGCTGAAAGAGTTTCGCTCACAGCGCTACCATATGGCGATCGTTATTGACGAATTCGGCGGCGTCTCCGGTCTGGTGACCATCGAGGATATCCTTGAGCTCATCGTCGGGGAAATTGAAGACGAGTACGACGAAGAAGAAGATATCGATTTCCGCCAGCTGAGCCGCCATACCTGGACGGTACGCGCCCTGGCCTCCATCGAAGACTTCAACGACGCCTTCGATACGCACTTCAGCGATGAAGAAGTGGATACCATTGGCGGGCTGGTAATGCAGGCCTTTGGCCACCTGCCAGCTCGCGGCGAATCTATCGACATTGATGGTTACCAATTCAAGGTAGCAATGGCAGATAGTCGTCGTATCATTCAGGTGCATGTTAAGCTGCCGGATGATGCTCCCCAGCCGAAGCTGGAAGAGTAAGCGGCGGCGCTGAAGGTCACGGCCAGCCGGGAGACAGACCGTGGCGATACTCGGTTGTCCCCTCCCCCGGCTGGCAAACAGCATAGCCTGTGGCAACAGGCGTTAATTTACGGGACGATTAGCCTAAATGGTATTTGCCTCTCTTCTTGAACGCCAGCGCGTACGTCTGCTGCTGGCGCTGCTTTTCGGAGCCAGCGGAACGCTGGCTTTTTCACCTTACGACTTCTGGCCCGCGGCAATTATTTCACTGGTCGGTCTGCAGGCGTTAACCCTCAACCGCCGCCCGCTGCAAAGCGCCGGCATCGGCTATTTCTGGGGACTTGGCCTGTTCGGCACGGGAATCAACTGGGTTTATGTCAGTATCGCGCAGTTTGGCGGTATGCCGGGTCCGGTTAACGTCTTCCTCGTCGTTTTGCTTGCGGCCTATCTGTCGCTCTACACCGGCCTGTTTGCCGGCCTGCTCGCCCGGCTTTGGCCCAAAACCAGCTGGCTACGGGTGGCGATCGCCGCTCCCGTCGTCTGGCAGATCACCGAGTTCCTGCGCGGTTGGGTGCTGACCGGCTTTCCGTGGCTGCAGTTCGGCTATAGCCAGATCGACGGCCCGCTGAAAGGCCTGGCGCCGGTGATGGGGGTTGAGGCGATCAACTTCCTGCTGATGATGGTTAGCGGCCTGCTGGCTCTGGCCCTCGTGCAGCGCAACGGGAAGGCGCTGGTGATCGCCGCGGTGCTGTTCGCCCTGCCGTTCCCGCTGCGCTATATCCAGTGGTATCAGCTGCTGCCGGAGCGCGCGACGCAGGTCTCGCTGGTGCAAGGCGATATCCCGCAGGCCATGAAGTGGGACGAGAACCAGCTGGTTAATACCCTGAAAACCTACCTGGCGCTGACCCAACCGCATATCGGCCACTCGCAGCTGATTATCTGGCCTGAATCGGCGATCCCGGATCTGGAGATCAACCAGCAGCAGTTCCTCAGCATGATGGACGATCTGCTGCGCGCAAAAGACAGCTCGCTGATCACCGGCATCGTCGACGCGCGTCTTAATAAGCAGAATCGCTACGACACCTACAACACCATCATTACCCTCGGCAAAGATAACCCGTACCGCTACGACTCGACCAACCGCTACAACAAGAACCATCTGGTGCCGTTCGGCGAGTTTGTACCGCTGGAGTCGATTCTGCGTCCGCTGGCGCCATTCTTCGACCTGCCGATGTCCTCCTTCAGCCGCGGTCCCTACGTGCAGCCGCAGCTGATGGCGCATAACCTGAAGCTGACCGCGGCCATCTGCTACGAGATCATCCTCGGGGAACAGGTGCGGGATAACTTCCGTCCGGATACCGACTTCCTGCTGACCATCTCTAACGACGCCTGGTTCGGCAAGTCCATCGGCCCGTGGCAACACTTCCAGATGGCGCGGATGCGCGCCCTGGAGCTGGCCCGCCCCCTGCTGCGCAGTACCAACAACGGCATTACCGCCGTGATCGGCCCGCGCGGCGAGATCCAGAAGATGATCCCGCAGTTTACCCGTGAGGTGTTGACCACCACCGTGACGCCCACCAGCGGCATGACCCCTTACGCTCGCACTGGCAACTGGCCGCTGTGGGCGCTGACGGCGCTGCTCGGCTTCGGTGCGCTGCTGATGAGCCTGCGTCAGCGTCGCCGATAAGTTCTCTACCGGCGACGCCCGTCGCCGGCTTTTTTCTTCCCGTCATTTGCCACCCTGGCACAGTCATTGCTTTATTTAATCGGGTAGCGCCGTCCTCCGGCCCAGTGCAACCGGGTTGCACCATAAACGATCGGTGGTCGCGCTATTTTGGTGCAATGGAAGATATTTGCCTCCCATTGGTGCGGAGCGCTTCGCAAAAATAAACAATAAAGCAGCAAAATATTTACATTAAGCCAAACTAAATGCTAACAAACACATACAAATGCGGCACGTGGATGCGTGCCCCTAATAACAACACACACAATCACAATGGGTATCAATAGCGTCGGTGACGCTGCGGATAAGGAGTTGGATATGCAATTACGTAAACTGGCCACGGCAATGCTGGTAATGGGAATGACCGCTGGTCTGGCGCAGGCGGAAGATGCTGCCCCGGCGGCTGGCCAGAGCACTCTGGATAAGATCGCGAAAAATGGCGTTATCGTTGTCGGCCATCGCGAATCTTCCGTCCCTTTCTCTTACTACGATAACCAACAGAAGGTTGTGGGTTACTCTCAGGACTACTCCAACGCCATCGTCGATGCCATCAAGAAAAAACTGAACAAACCCGATCTGCAGGTCAAACTGATCCCGGTCACCTCGCAGAATCGTATTCCGCTGCTGCAGAATGGCACCTTTGATTTCGAGTGCGGCTCTACCACCAACAACCTCGAGCGCCAGAAACAGGCGGCCTTCTCCGATACTATCTTCGTCGTCGGCACCCGTCTGCTGGTGAAGAAAGGCGGCCCGATCAAAGATTTCCCGGACCTGAAGGATAAAGCGGTCGTCGTCACCTCCGGGACCACCTCTGAGATCCTGCTGCATAAGCTGAACGATGAGAAAAAAATGAATATGCGCATCATCAGCGCCAAAGATCATGGCGACTCTTTCCGTACTCTGGAAAGCGGACGCGCGGTGGCCTTTATGATGGATGACGCTTTGCTGGCCGGCGAACGCGCCAAGGCGAAGAAACCGGATAACTGGGAAATCGTCGGCACCGCGCAGTCGAAAGAAGCCTATGGCTGCATGCTGCGTAAGGACGATCCGACCTTCAAGGCATTGGTCGATGAAACCGTTGCCCAGGCCCAGACCTCTGGCGAAGCGGCGAAGTGGTTCGACAAATGGTTCAAAAACCCGATTCCGCCAAAAAATCTTAACCTGAACTTCGAGCTGTCGGACGACATGAAAGCGCTGTTCAAATCACCTAATGACAAAGCACTGAACTAATTATAACAACCAGGGGCGGGATATCCTGCCCTCCCGATGATTGTCACAGCACGGACAGACTATACGGCGGCTGGTCGTTCCCCAGCCGCCGCGAATACCGAAACAAGCTGGACAACCGTCTTCGAGGGTAGCAATGGCTACCCTTTTTTTTCCAGGAGTCATGTATGTCAATAGACTGGAACTGGGGGATATTCCTGCAACAGGCCCCCTTCGGCAACACTACCTACCTGGGCTGGCTGTGGAGCGGTTTTCAGATCACCGTCGCCCTCTCCATCTCGGCCTGGATCATCGCTTTTCTCGTCGGCTCGCTGTTCGGCATTTTACGCACGGTCCCCAATCGCTTCCTCTCGGGCATTGGCACCTGCTATGTCGAACTGTTTCGCAACGTGCCGCTGATCGTGCAGTTCTTTACCTGGTACCTGGTGGTGCCGGAATTCCTGCCGGAAAATATCGGCATGTGGTTTAAATCGGAGCTGGACCCAAACATTCAGTTCTTTGTCTCCTCCATGCTGTGCCTGGGGCTGTTTACCGCCGCTCGCGTCTGCGAGCAGGTACGCGCCGCTATCCAGTCGCTGCCGCGCGGGCAAAAGAACGCCGGTCTGGCGATGGGGTTGACCCTGCCGCAAACCTACCGCTACGTGCTGCTGCCGAACGCCTATCGCGTTATCGTGCCGCCGATGACCTCGGAGATGATGAACCTGGTGAAAAACTCGGCCATCGCCTCCACCATCGGTCTGGCCGATATGGCCGCGCAGGCGGGCAAACTGCTGGACTACTCCGCTCATGCCTGGGAGTCTTTTACCGCCATCACCCTGGCCTATGTTTTCATCAACGCGGTGATTATGCTGATTATGTATGTGGTCGAGCGTAAGGTTCGCCTGCCTGGCAATATGGGAGGCAAATAATGTACGATTTTGACTGGAGTTCGATCGTTCCCTCCATGCCCTACCTGCTGGCAGGGCTGGTGATCACCCTGAAGATTACGGTGATCGCCATCGTGGTCGGCATCGTCTGGGGCACCCTGCTGGCGGTCATGCGCCTGTCCAGCTTTCTGCCGCTGGCCTGGTTTGCTAAATCCTACGTTAACGTGTTCCGTTCTATCCCGCTGGTGATGGTTCTGCTGTGGTTCTACCTGATTGTCCCGGGCTTCCTGCAGAACGTGCTGGGACTGTCGCCGAAAACGGATATTCGCCTGATCTCGGCGATGGTGGCCTTTTCGATGTTCGAGGCCGCCTACTATTCAGAGATTATCCGCGCCGGTATCCAGAGCATCTCCCGCGGCCAGTCAAGCGCCGCGCTGGCGCTGGGAATGACCCACTGGCAGTCGATGCGGCTGGTGATCCTGCCGCAGGCCTTCCGCGCCATGGTGCCGCTGCTGTTAACCCAGGGGATCGTCCTGTTCCAGGATACCTCGCTGGTGTATGTATTGAGCCTCGCCGACTTCTTCCGTACCGCCTCCACGATTGGCGAGCGTGACGGGACCCAGGTCGAAATGATCCTGTTCGCGGGCGGCGTCTATTTTGTGATTAGCCTCAGCGCCTCGCTGTTGGTCAGCTGGTTGAAGAAAAGGACTGTGTAATGATTACCCTGAAAAACGTTTCAAAATGGTATGGTCACTTTCAGGTGCTGACCGATTGCTCCACGGAAGTGAAAAAAGGCGAAGTCGTGGTGGTCTGCGGGCCGTCAGGCTCCGGTAAATCCACGCTGATTAAAACCGTAAACGGCCTTGAGCCGGTGCAGCAGGGGCAGATTATCGTCGATGGCACCGTGGTTAACGATAAAAAGACCAATCTTGCCAAACTGCGCTCGCACGTCGGAATGGTGTTTCAGCATTTTGAACTGTTCCCGCACCTGTCGATTATCGACAACCTGACGCTGGCGCAGGTTAAGGTTCTCAATCGTGACAAAACGTCGTCGCGCAAGAAGGGTCTCAAGCTGCTGGAGCGCGTTGGCCTGGCGGCGCACGCGGAAAAATATCCGGCGCAGCTCTCCGGTGGCCAGCAGCAGCGCGTGGCCATTGCCCGAGCCCTGTGTATGGACCCGATCGCTATGCTGTTTGATGAGCCCACCTCAGCGCTCGACCCGGAGATGATCAACGAGGTACTGGACGTCATGGTGGAACTGGCCAACGAAGGGATGACCATGATGGTAGTGACCCATGAAATGGGCTTCGCCCGTAAGGTGGCCAACCGGGTGATCTTTATGGATGAAGGAAAGATAGTCGAAGATGCCGATAAAGAGGCCTTCTTCGCCAATCCACAATCCGATCGCGCTAAAGATTTCCTCGCCAAAATTCTGCATTAATCGTTATTCGCTGCGCATACCACCCGGTATGCGCAGTTTATCTTTCCCGCCATATTATTCGCCAATATTATTTGTGCGCGCCATTACCGCCAATATCATTTACATAATAAATAAACTTCAGCGAGACAAGCTGAACTTATTTATTAAATCGATCAATTCATAAAAAAATCACTAATGAATTCGTGGACCGGTATTTCCACCACCGCTAGCATATAACGCCTCGTAACAGGTTCGTCGCATGATTATGGAATTAATTAAATATAATATCCTTGCCTGACCTTGCCTGCGCCGAAATAAAGGCCATCAATCATTTTGCCAGAGGTAATGGTATTGATGCGTCGCCGAACCAATGAAACAAATGGATATTGCTTCATGTTAATTCGATCTCGCTCGCTCACCGGGCTGCTGTTTATAACGCTGGCTGGCGCCTCTGCCGTCAGTGCTGCGCAATTGACCACCTCAGCTCATCAGACCGAGCAGGATAAAGCTCGCCAGGAGGCGCTGACCCCGCAGCAACAGGAGTTTCAGTCCTCACAACAGCGCGGGGCGCCGCAGGGTATCCACTTTCCTGAGGAAGCACATTGCAGATTAATCAATAAAGTCGACATCGATTCCGATAACCAGGCGCTCACCCGGAAATTACTGGCGAAAACCGCGCAGCAGGCACAGGGCCGCTGTCTGGGTAGCGAGGGTATACGCCTGCTGGCGTATAGGCTTCAAAACGAACTGATCGTGCAAGGCTATATCACCTCTCTGATTGATGTTCCCTCCCAGTCGCTGGAGCAAGGCATCCTCCGGCTGACACTGAAGTATGGCAAAGTGGGCGCTATCGACTATGCCGGCGGATCAGACATCACCCGTCTGTGGAATTCACTGCCCCTGTCTCCCGGCGCTATCCTGCGTTTAAGCGACCTTGAGCAGGGTATGGCCAATCTGCAGCGCCTGCCGGGTTCTACGGCGCATATGAAACTGCTGCCTGGCCAGCGCGAGGGGGAAAGCGATCTTCAGATCGCCCGCAGCCTGGAGAAAAAATGGCAGCTTGGCGCCTGGCTTGACGACGCCGGCAGCAAAGCCAGCGGCCGCTATCAGGCCGGTGGCGCCCTCTATCTCTATGATCTGACCACTCTTAACGACATTCTGTATATTTCCGGCGGGGGCGATATTGAATTCAACCAACACAATGACGGCAACCACAACGGTAGCCTGTACTACTCCATCCCCTTTGGCTACTGGTCACTGAGCGCCTACGGGGCATATAGTCAGTATCGCCAGCAGTTCAACGGCAACTGGTCAACGATGGATTATAAGAGCAAGAATCGTTACTACAGCGCCACGTTGAGCCGACTGCTCTCCCATACCCGCCAGCAAAAAACCACCGCCGACCTGCGAATTGCCAAGAGCACCTCGCACTATTACTTCGGCGGCAGCGAACTGCAGGTCATGCGCAAGCAAACGCCATCATGGGAGCTTACCCTCAACCATCAGCGCTATTTTAATAAAAAAATCGTCGACGCCAGCATTGGCATCCAGCGCAGCCTGCCGTGGCTCAGCTCAACGGCAACGCCGGAGGAGAAAGCCGGGATGTACAGCCCGCTGTCGCGGATCGTCCATGCGAACCTGCAGGCGATGATGAAATTTGACGCGGCTGGCGACGCATTTACCTGGGCGCCCCGATTGAGCGCGCAGTTCAGCCCGGACCCACTCTCCTCGGATAATAAATTCAATATTGGCAGCCGCTGGACCGTGCGCGGGTTCGACGGGGAAAACAGCCTGTCCGGCAATCAGGGATGGTACTGGCGCAATGATTTTATCTGGGATATCCCGACGCCTGACCGCCAATTTTATTTTGGTGTAGATATAGGTCGTATAACAGGAAACGAGCAAAACCAGAGGGGAAAAACGCTTTCTGGCGCAGTAAGCGGTATTCGTGGCTCGCTGCTCGCCACGCAGTATGACTTTTTCATGAGTACCCCTTTAATCAAACCCGTTCGTTTCCATAGCGATGCTCTTAACCTGGGCTTCTCATTACAATGGAGGTATTAACTTCAAAAATAACAAAAAACATAAGGCTTAAATTTCTTAACCACTCTTAATTAAAGGAATAAATATGATGTTCAAATTTAATTTAACTTATGTCGCACTCGCGGCAGCCCTTAGCTCATCGTTTGTCTATGCCGACCCAAACACATGGACGCACTCATCAGGCACAACCGTTGTTGATATTGAAAAACCTAACGCGGCTGGCGTATCTCACAATATGTACCGTGATTTTAACGTCGGCAGCAACGGGATGATTTTGAACAACAGCGGCGACGATCTTACCCATGACAAATTTGGCAATATTGCCAGGAATAATAATTTAACCAACGGCAGCGCATCCGTTATTCTCAATGAAGTGACCTCAAATAAGTCCAGTTCCCTCAACGGATTTATAGAAGTCGCGGGTCAAAAAGCCGATGTTATTATCGCTAACCCGAACGGTATCTCCTGCTCAGGCTGCAGCTTCATTAATACCAATTCAGCAGTATTAACGACCGGGCAGGTGAAACTTAACGATAACGGAGGGATCGGGTCCTATACCGTCAGTAAAGGCAAGATTACTATCGGCAAGAACGGTATGGATGCCACGAACAACTATGCCCTGCTGCTGGCGGAAACTATTGCTATCAATGGTACGCTCAGCGCTGCCAACGCTACATTAGGCGCAGGAAGTTTTACCTTTGATAACACAACACAAAAGATGACTTCCGCAGGTAAAACCCCAAGCGTTATGCAGATGCTATTTCCTGAATACAGTATCGACATTAGTAATCTTGGCGGAATTAAAGCTAATAGCATCAGTATGATGGGTAACGATTATGGTTTGGGCGTGCGTAATAAAGGAAGCATTGTTTCTAACAGCATGCTGTCGATGACCAGCAGCGGAGCATTGGTCAACGAAGGCTCAATCACCAGCAATGGTCTGCTCACGCAGATGACTTCGGCCGGCAGCTTTAAAAATACAGGGAGTATAGCAACAACCAATACGACTATAATTAACAGCTTACAGTCCCTGACTAACAATGGGGCTATTACGGGCACCAGGCAGCTGATGGTTAACTCCGCGGGGAATCTGGAGAATAACGGTACTATAAGAAGCAACACGGTGTTAAGCGTAACCACTAACGGGAATTTGAAGACATCATACGGCTCCTATCTGCTTTCCGACGACCAATTATTGTTAGGGGCTCTCGGAAATATCGAAAACGGCGGTTCTGCTCGCGCAAAAAATACCACTGTCTCTTTTAGCGGTGACTCGTTCAATGTGACAGGCAACATCTACGGAACAGAAACTCTCGCCATTCAGTCTATCAAAGACAGAGAGATTTCGTCTGGTGCGATAAGCAACTCAGGGACCATCAAAGGTGGTAATATTGCGATCCAAACAAAAGGGAGCATGGTATTTAATAGAGATAGCCAACTCCTTGTCACAGATAAACTGACAGCAGAGAGTAATAGTTTTAATAATAAAGGCGGTACGATTCGTGGCGATAAGGCAGTCATGAACTTTACTCATAGTGGAATGCAAAACAGCGGAGAAATCATTGGCGGAACTGTCAGTATCAATACTAAATCTGATTTCCTTAATGAATGGCTGATTCAATCTTTTGGTGACATGACCATTGATACCAACAAAAAAGGCAATATTATCAATCGCGAACTCATCCACGCTGACGGAACCATGACGTTAAATGCCAAACAGATTGTTAATGGCGGATATAAGTGCGGATTCCTGGGTATGATGACCTGTGAAAAAGGAACGCTCAGCGGCAATAAATTGATCGTCAACGCTTCGCATAACTACGCGAGTGAAATAGGTGGAAATCAGTACTTCAAGTCAACTGAAATCAACACGCTCAAATAATTGATAAAACACTAAAATTACAGCTACTGCTGGTGTCAACAGCGCCAGCAGTAGATCCCGAGTTTAGCGTTTACTCTTTATGGCTCAAAGGGCCGCCTTTGGAACTGGTCGTGACCACATTTTGGGCAACGCGGCAGTACGTCAGGCGTATACACCGGAAGGTGATAATGACATTTTTCACACACCAGGTTACCCAACCCCACCACTTCGCCGCTGTGATAGACACCGTGATGGTTGAGATCCTGAAACACCTCGCGCCACTCAAGCTGGGTTTTATCGGTAATATCCGCCAGTTCCTGCCAGAGACTCTCTTTGATCACCCGCATAAAGACGCTATCAGTCAGCTCATCCTGACTCTCTTCATAACTGAGGGCGAACTCTTCCAGATCGCGTCGAACAGCGCGGATCACATTGTTGATTTCGCTCTGCGTTAACTCGCCGGACTGGCTAATCTTGACCCTGGCCTGCTCCACCAGCGCATCAATATCACGTTCTCCATTGCGTAACCGCTCGCTGAGCGTCGACACCAGCTCTCGGTAGAACTGAGCAACCTTGTTCATCTTTTCGCCTCCGGTGTGGTTAACTTCTTCTTATGATAGCCGTTATCTGCGGATAGCTCTGCCAGCCAAGCCACAGAGTCGCGAAATATTCTCCACCGCTTTCCTCTCTGTAAATGTGTGAAAGGCTGTTTTGACGTTGGCGTTTGGGCTATGCTATGCCGATCTGAAATAACACATCCATTGGCTACATTTTGTAGCTGTATTGAAAACAGGACCACTGGCTGCCATGCAAGAGCAATACCGCCCGGAAGAGATAGAATCGAAAGTCCAGCTTCACTGGGACGAAAATCGTACATTTGAAGTAACTGAAGACGAGAGCAAAGAGAAGTATTACTGCCTGTCGATGCTTCCTTATCCTTCTGGTCGACTACACATGGGTCACGTGCGTAACTAC
The DNA here is from genome assembly GCF_021869705.1 of Klebsiella sp. PCX. NCBI lineage: Bacteria > Pseudomonadati > Pseudomonadota > Gammaproteobacteria > Enterobacterales > Enterobacteriaceae > Klebsiella > Klebsiella sp. PCX. The sequence continues at coordinate 1,515,616 of NZ_CP091527.1, read as the reverse complement.
ACCATCGGCGACGTGATTGCCCGCTATCAGCGCATGCTGGGTAAAAACGTCCTGCAGCCAATTGGCTGGGATGCGTTCGGTCTGCCGGCGGAAGGGGCGGCGGTAAAAAACAACACCGCGCCAGCGCCGTGGACCTACGACAACATCGCCTACATGAAAAACCAGCTCAAAATGCTGGGCTTCGGCTATGACTGGAGCCGCGAGCTGGCAACCTGCACCCCGGAATACTACCGCTGGGAGCAGAAGTTCTTCGCTGAGCTGTATAAAAAAGGCCTGGTGTACAAAAAAACCTCCGCAGTGAACTGGTGCCCGAACGACCAGACCGTGCTGGCCAACGAGCAGGTTATCGACGGCTGCTGCTGGCGCTGCGACACCAAAGTCGAGCGTAAAGAGATCCCGCAGTGGTTTATTAAAATCACCGCCTACGCCGATGAGCTGCTGAACGATCTGGATAAGCTGGACCACTGGCCGGACACCGTGAAGACCATGCAGCGCAACTGGATCGGCCGTTCTGAAGGGGTGGAAATCTCCTTTGACGTCAATAACTACGCCGACAAGCTGACCGTCTATACCACCCGCCCGGACACCTTTATGGGCTGTACCTACCTGGCGGTCGCTGCGGGTCACCCGCTGGCGCAGCAGGCTGCGGCGAACAATCCGGCGCTGGCCACCTTCATCGACGAATGCCGCAACACCAAAGTGGCGGAAGCCGACATGGCGACGATGGAGAAAAAAGGCGTCGATACCGGCTTTAAAGCTATCCACCCGCTGACCGGTGAAGAAATTCCGGTATGGGCGGCTAACTTTGTGCTGATGGAGTACGGCACCGGCGCGGTGATGGCCGTTCCGGGCCACGACCAGCGCGACTACGAGTTCGCCAGCAAATACGGGCTGAACATCAAGCCGGTGATCCTCGCCACCGACGGCTCCGAGCCGGATCTTTCCCAGCAGGCGCTGACCGAGAAAGGCGTCCTGTTTAACTCCGGCGAATTCAGCGGCCTCGATTATGAAGCGGGCTTCAACGCTATTGCTGACAAACTGGCTGCCATGGGCGTAGGTGAGCGTAAAATTAACTACCGCCTGCGTGACTGGGGCGTATCCCGTCAGCGCTACTGGGGCGCGCCGATCCCGATGGTTACCCTGGAAGACGGCACCGTGCTGCCGACCCCGGAAGATCAGCTGCCGGTGATCCTGCCGGAAGACGTAGTCATGGACGGTATCACCAGCCCGATCAAAGCCGATCCTGAATGGGCCAAAACCACGGTTAACGGCCAGCCGGCGCTGCGCGAAACCGACACCTTTGACACCTTTATGGAATCCTCCTGGTACTATGCGCGCTACACCTGCCCGCAGTATCAGGAAGGGATGCTGGATTCGCAAGCGGCCAACTACTGGCTGCCGGTCGATATCTACATCGGCGGCATCGAACACGCGATCATGCACCTGCTCTACTTCCGCTTCTTCCACAAGCTGATGCGCGACGCGGGGATGGTCAACTCCGATGAGCCGGCGAAACAGCTGCTGTGCCAGGGCATGGTGCTGGCTGACGCCTTCTACTACGTAGGCGAAAACGGCGAACGTAACTGGGTCTCCCCGGTTGACGCCATCGTCGAACGTGACGAAAAAGGCCGCATCGTGAAAGCGAAAGACGCGGCGGGTCACGAGCTGGTGTACACCGGCATGAGCAAGATGTCCAAGTCGAAAAACAACGGCATCGATCCGCAGGTCATGGTTGAGCGCTACGGCGCGGATACTGTCCGTCTGTTCATGATGTTCGCATCCCCGGCGGATATGACCCTCGAGTGGCAGGAATCTGGCGTCGAAGGGGCGAACCGTTTCCTGAAACGCGTCTGGAAGCTGGTCTACGAACACACCACCAAAGGGGACGTTGCGGCCCTGAACGTGGCGGCGCTGAGTGAAGATCAGAAAGCGCTGCGTCGCGATATCCACAAAACTATCGCCAAAGTGACCGATGACATCGGCCGTCGTCAGACCTTCAACACCGCCATCGCGGCGATCATGGAGCTGATGAACAAGCTGGCGAAAGCGCCGCAAGAAGATGAGCAGGATCGCGCCCTGATGCAGGAAGCCCTGCTGGCGGTAGTGCGTATGCTCAACCCGTTCACCCCGCACGTCAGCTTCACCCTGTGGCGTGAGCTGAACGGCGAAGGTGATATCGACAACGCGCCGTGGCCGGTGGCGGATGAAAGCGCGATGGTGGAAGACAGCACCCTCGTCGTCGTCCAGGTCAACGGCAAAGTTCGTGGTAAAATTACCGTTGCGGTAGACGCAACTGAAGAGCAGGTCCGCGAGCGCGCCGGCCAGGAGCATCTGGTGGCGAAGTATCTCGACGGCAAAACCGTGCGTAAAGTGATTTACGTCCCGGGTAAACTGCTCAATCTGGTCGTTGGCTAAGCGCGGGAGGAAGCGTGCGATATCTGGTAACAATGTTGTTATCTCTGGCGGTGCTTGCCACCGCCGGCTGTGGCTGGCATCTGCGTAGCACTACCAAGGTGCCCTCCACCATGAAAACCATGATTTTCCAGTCGAGCGATCCGAATGGCCCATTAAGCCGCGCGGTGCGCAATCAGCTGCGTCTTAACGGCGTGGAACTGATCGACGCCAGCACGCTGCGTAAAGATGTCCCTTCTCTGCGCCTCGATGGTTCGTCGATTCAGAAAGATACGGCCTCGGTGTTCCAGGACGGTCGTACGGCGGAATATCAGATGGTCATGACCGTCCATGCCAGCGTTCTGATCCCGGGTCACGATATCTATCCGATAACCACTAAGGTCTATCGTTCGTTCTTTGATAACCCGCAGGCGGCGTTAGCCAAAGACGCCGAGCAGGATATGATTATCCAGGAAATGTACGATAAAGCGGCGGAACAGCTGATTCGTAAACTACCAAGCGTTCAGGTAGCGGATGTTGAAGCCACCCAGCAGGAAGAAAAACCGGTCGCGGGCAGCACCGCGCCGGCGTCCTCGGGTAACCGCGTCTCCACCACGCTGGGTCAATGATGATTCGGTTGTACCCGGAACAGCTCCGCGCGCAGCTCACTGAAGGGCTGCGCGCGGCCTATCTGCTGCTTGGCAACGATCCTTTGCTATTGCAGGAAAGCCAGGACGCTATTCGCGAAGCCGCTGCCGCACAAGGCTTTACCGAACACCATACCTTTTCTATCGACAACAGCACCGACTGGCAGGCGCTTTTCGCCTTAAGCCAGGCGATGAGCCTGTTTGCCAGCCGGCAAACCCTGTTGCTAATCCTGCCAGAGAATGGCCCCAACGCGGCGATCAACGAACAGCTGGCGACGCTGGTCGGTCTGCTGCACGACGACCTGCTGCTGATAGTTCGCGGTAGTAAGTTGACCAAAGCCCAGGAGAATGCCGCGTGGCTCACCGCGCTGGCGCAGCGCGCCGTCCAGGTCAGCTGCCAGACGCCGGAATACGCGCAGCTGCCGCGCTGGCTTGCCGCCCGGGCCAAACAGCATCAGCTGCAGCTCGACGACGCGGCCAGCCAGCTGCTGTGCTACTGTTACGAAGGCAATCTGCTGGCGCTGGCGCAGGCGCTGGAGCGTCTGGCGCTACTCTGGCCGGACGGTAAGCTGACGCTGCCCCGCGTTGAGCAGGCGGTGAACGATGCCGCGCACTTTACCCCTTACCATTGGGTCGATGCCCTACTGGCAGGCAAAAGTAAGCGCGTGTTGCACGTCCTGCAGCAGCTCCGTCTTGAAGGCTGCGAGCCGGCGATCCTGCTGCGTACGCTACAGCGGGAGCTGCTGCTGCTGGTGACCCTCAAGCGCCAGTCGGCACAGACGCCGCTGCGTTCGCTGTTTGATAAACATCGGGTCTGGCAAAACCGCCGTCAGTTGCTCAGCGACGCCCTCGCCCGACTGAGCGGCGAACAGCTTCGCCAGGCGGTGACTCTTCTGACCCGCGCGGAACTGACCTTTAAACAGGATTACGGGTACGACGTCTGGCCCGAACTGGAAAGTCTTTCGTTGTTGCTCTGCCACAAAGCCCTGGCGGACGTTTTTATTGATGGTTGATATGACTCACTTACAGGCAATCTATGGCGGCACCTTCGATCCGGTGCATTATGGTCACCTCAAGCCGGTCGAGATCCTGGCGAATCAGATTGGCCTGAGCAAGGTCATCATCATGCCTAATAACGTCCCGCCGCACCGTCCACAACCGGAAGCCACCAGCGCCCAGCGCGTGCACATGCTGAAGCTGGCGATTGCCGATAAGCCGCTGTTCACGCTCGATGAACGCGAACTGCAGCGCGATACCCCCTCCTGGACGGCGCAAACGCTGCAGGAGTGGCGCCAGGAGCAGGGGCCGCACAAGCCGCTGGCGTTTATCATTGGCCAGGATTCGCTGCTCACCTTTCCCACCTGGCACCGCTATGAAACCATCCTCGACAATGTCCACCTGATTGTCTGCCGCCGGCCGGGTTACCCACTGACCATGGCCCATGAGGCCGATCAGCGCTGGCTGGATCGCCATTTAACCCACGATGTGGAATCTCTGCATCGCCGCCCTTCCGGCGTGATCTACCTGGCTGAGACACCGTGGTTCGATATTTCGGCGACGATCATTCGCCAGCGCCTCGAGCGCGGCGAGTCCTGCGCCGAGATGCTGCCGGCCGCGGTGCTGGACTACATCCGCGAGCAGGGTCTCTATTGCTGACCCCGCGCTGGGCCTGACGCGAAAAAAGCGCTATGGTAACGCCACCTCTCCATCGCCCGTCAGAGCCTGTTCATGAAATTATGGTTAGTTCGCCATGGCGAAACCGAAGCCAACGTTGCCGGATTATACAGCGGCCATGCCCCAACGCCCCTGACGCCGCGAGGCGTCGCTCAGGCGCGAGCGCTCGGCGAACGGCTGCGCACGGTGCCTTTCGATAAAGTCTTCTGTAGCGAGCTGGCGCGGACCGGGACAACGGCCGATCTGCTGCTTGGCGATCGCGCTATCCCGCGCGAATGCCATGCCGCGCTCAATGAGATGTTTTTCGGCGACTGGGAGATGCGTCATCATCGCGACCTTCAACGAGAAGATGCGCAAAACTATGCCGCGTGGTGTGCTGACTGGCAGCACGCGGCCCCTACTAACGGCGAAAGCTTTCAGCGTTTTGCCCGCCGCGTCAGCGAGTTTATCCCCACGCTGACCGACTGCCGCCATCTTGACCATCTGCTGATCGTCGGCCATCAGGGCGTTCTGAGCCTGCTGACCGCCCTGCTGTTGCAGATGCCCGCCGCGGCGATGTGGCACTTTCCGATAGCCCATGGCGCCTGGAGCCTGCTCGAAATCCGCCACGATTTCACCACCCTGCGGGTATTAAATAGCCAGGCCGTCTGGCAGTCGGAAGAAGAATTCCCGCCGAACCATTGACAGGCCAGAGCAGGCTGCTATTCTCCGCTGCCAGGCAGCATCCGCCAAAGCCGCTTTGCAGAAAATTGTTTTACAAAAATGGCGATGCAATCCTCGGCGAGGGATGGGATGATACCCCGCCGCGAACGCCTGCCGACAGACATTTCACCCGACTTTTTCATCAGTTCAGGTATACTGTCAGGCTCTTTATGATTATCAATCTTCACGCACCCAGGGGGAACACTTGCAGGGTAAAGCACTCCAGGATTTTGTTATCGACAAAATTGATGACCTGAAAGGTCAGGACATCGTTGCCATTGATGTACATGGCAAATCCAGCATCACCGATTGCATGATTATCTGCACCGGCACCTCCACGCGTCATGTGATGTCCATCGCCGACCACGTGGTTCAGGAATCCCGCGCCGCCGGCATGCTGCCGCTGGGCGTTGAAGGGGAAGCCGCCGCCGACTGGATCGTCGTCGACCTCGGCGACGTGATGGTTCACGTCATGCAGGAAGAGAGCCGTCGTTTGTACGAGCTGGAAAAACTCTGGAGTTAATGCGTGAAGTTGCAGCTGGTGGCCGTTGGCACCAAAATGCCGGACTGGGTACAGACCGGCTTTAGCGAGTATCTGCGCCGTTTTCCCAAAGATATGCCGTTCGAACTGGTGGAGATCCCAGCCGGTAAGCGCGGCAAGAACGCTGATATCAAGCGCATCCTCGAAAAAGAGGGCGAGATGATGTTAGCCGCTGCCGGTAAAAACCGCATCGTGACCCTGGATATTCCGGGTAAACCATGGGATACGCCGCAGCTGGCGCGCGAACTGGAACGCTGGAAACAGGACGGGCGCGACGTCAGTTTGCTGGTCGGCGGCCCGGAAGGCCTCTCTCCAGCCTGTAAAGCAGCGGCGGAACAGAGTTGGTCGCTCTCCACCCTCACCTTACCTCACCCGCTGGTGCGCGTACTGGTGGCCGAGAGCCTGTATCGGGCGTGGAGCATTACCACCAACCATCCGTACCACCGTGAGTAATGATGATCAGGGTAGACTGAGCAGCGAATGAAATTACAGAATTCTTTCCGCGACTATACGGCTGAATCCTCGCTGTTCGTGCGCCGGGCGCTGGTCGCTTTTTTGGGGATTTTGCTGCTTACCGGCGTTCTGATCGCCAACCTGTACAATGTGCAAATCGTTCGCTTCGACGACTATCAGACGCGTTCGAACGAAAACCGCATCAAGCTGGTGCCGATCCCGCCGAGCCGCGGCATTATTTACGATCGTAACGGCACTCCGCTGGCGCTTAACCGCACCATTTATCAGCTGGAGATGATGCCGGAGAAAGTCGATAACGTGCAGCAAACGCTGGATGCGCTGCGCGACGTCGTCGATTTAACCGACGATGATATCGCCGGCTTCAAAAAGGAGCGCGCCCGCTCCCATCGCTTTACCTCGATTCCGGTAAAGGTCAACCTCAGCGAAGTGCAGGTGGCCCGCTTTGCCGTCAACCAGTACCGCTTTCCCGGCGTGGAAGTCAAAGGCTACAAGCGCCGTTACTATCCCTATAACTCGGCGCTGACGCACGTCATCGGCTACGTTTCGAAAATTAACGATAAAGACGTCGACCGCCTCGATAAAGAGGGCAAACTGGCCAACTACGCCTCGACCCACGACATCGGTAAGCTGGGTATTGAGCGTTATTACGAGGACGTCCTGCACGGTCAGACCGGCTACGAGGAGGTTGAAGTGAACAACCGCGGCCGCGTGATTCGTCAGCTCAAAGAGGTGCCGCCGCAGGCCGGACGCGACATCTACCTCACCCTTGACCTCAAGCTGCAGCAGTATATCGAAACGCTGCTGGCTGGTAGCCGCGCCGCAGTGGTGGTCACCGACCCGCGTACCGGCGCCATTCTGGCGCTGGTTTCGACGCCGAGCTACGACCCGAACCTGTTCGTCGACGGCATCTCCAGTAAAGATTACTCCGGCCTGCTCAACGATCCGAACACGCCGCTGGTCAACCGTGCGACGCAAGGGGTCTATCCGCCGGCATCGACGGTCAAACCGTACGTCGCCGTCTCGGCGCTGAGCGCCGGGGTGATCACCCGCAATACCAGCCTGTTTGACCCGGGCTGGTGGCAGCTGCCCGGCTCAGAAAAACGCTATCGTGACTGGAAAAAATGGGGCCACGGCCACCTGAACGTCACCAAAGCGCTTGAGGAGTCCGCGGATACCTATTTCTATCAGGTCGCCTATGACATGGGCATCGATCGCCTCGCGGAGTGGATGAGCAAGTTCGGCTACGGCCACTATACCGGTATCGACCTCGCCGAAGAGCGCTCGGGCAACATGCCGACCCGCGAATGGAAGCTCAAACGCTTTAAGAAACCCTGGTACCAGGGGGACACTATTCCGGTGGGCATCGGCCAGGGTTACTGGACTGCCACGCCGATCCAGATGAACAAAGCGCTGATGATCCTGATTAACGACGGGGTGGTGAAAGTGCCGCACCTGCTGCAAAGCACCGTGGAAGACGGCAAGCCCGTTCCGTGGGTCCAGCCTCATGAGCCGCCGGTAGGCGACATTCATTCCGGCTACTGGGAAATCGCCAAAGACGGCATGTTCGGCGTGGCCAACCGCGGCAACGGCACCGCGCACAAGTATTTCGCCAGCGCGCCGTATAAAATCGCGGCCAAGTCCGGTACCGCCCAGGTGTTTGGCCTGAAGGCCAACGAAACCTATAACGCGCACCGAATCTCTGAGCGTCTGCGTGACCATAAACTGATGACGGCGTTTGCGCCTTATAACAACCCGCAGGTTGCCGTGGCGATGATCCTGGAAAACGGCGGTGCCGGCCCGGCGGTCGGTACGATTATGCGCCAAATCCTCGATCACATCATGCTGGGCGATAACAACACCACGCTACCAAGCGAAAACCCGGCGGTGACCGCAGGGGAGGATCAATAATGACGGATAATCCGAACAAAAAATCGCTGTGGGATAAGATCCATCTTGACCCCACCATGGTGCTGATCCTGCTGGCGCTGCTGACCTACAGCGCACTGGTTATCTGGAGCGCCAGCGGTCAGGACGTCGGCATGATGGAGCGTAAAATCGGCCAGATCGCCATGGGCGTGGTGATCATGATCGTCATGGCGCAGATCCCGCCGCGGGTCTATGAAGGCTGGGCGCCCTACCTCTATATTTTCTGTATTATTCTGCTGGTGGCCGTCGACGCCTTCGGCGCCATCTCCAAAGGGGCACAGCGCTGGCTGGATCTCGGTATCGTCCGCTTTCAGCCGTCGGAGATTGCAAAAATTGCCGTGCCGCTGATGGTGGCGCGCTTTATTAACCGCGACGTCTGCCCCCCTTCGCTGAAGAACACCGGTATTGCCCTGGTGCTGATCTTTCTGCCGACGCTGCTGGTGGCGGCGCAGCCTGACCTCGGGACCTCGATTCTGATCGCCCTCTCCGGTCTGTTTGTGCTGTTCCTCTCCGGCCTCAGCTGGCGACTGATCGGCATTGCGGTGGTGCTGGTCGCCGCCTTTATCCCGATTTTGTGGTTCTTCCTGATGCACGACTATCAGCGCCAGCGCGTGATGATGCTGCTTGATCCGGAAACCGACCCGCTGGGCGCGGGGTATCATATTATTCAGTCTAAAATTGCCATTGGCTCTGGCGGTCTGCGCGGCAAAGGCTGGCTGCACGGCACCCAGTCGCAGCTGGAGTTCCTGCCGGAACGCCATACCGACTTTATCTTCGCCGTTCTCGCCGAAGAGCTGGGCCTGATTGGCGTGCTGATCCTGCTGGCGCTCTATATTCTGCTGATCATGCGCGGACTGTGGATCGCCGCTCAGGCGCAGACCACCTTTGGCCGGGTCATGGCCGGTGGTTTAATGTTGATTTTATTCGTTTATGTCTTCGTAAATATTGGTATGGTGAGTGGTATTTTACCGGTGGTGGGCGTACCGTTGCCGCTGGTGAGCTACGGGGGCTCCGCCCTGATCGTATTGATGGCCGGGTTTGGTATCGTGATGTCGATCCATACCCACAGAAAAATGTTGTCGAAAAGCGTTTAAAGGGGTTCGCAATGCGTAAGCAATGGCTGGGGATCTGCATAGCAGCGGGGCTGCTGGCGGCATGTTCGAGTGATGACGTGCAACAAAAGACGGTCAGTACTCCACAGCCGGCCGTCTGTAATGGCCCGACGGTTGAGATCAGCGGCGCCGATCCGCAGTATGAAACGCCGAACGCGACGGCGAATCAGGATTATGAGCGCGACGGTAAGCGCTACAAAATCGTCCAGGATCCGGCAAACTTTACTCAGGCCGGTTTCGCGGCGATCTATGACGCGGAACCCAACAGCAACCTGACCGCCAGCGGTGAAACCTTCGACCCGACGCAGTTGACCGCGGCGCACCCGACGCTGCCGATCCCGAGCTATGCGCGGATCACCAACCTCGCCAACGGGCGCATGATCGTCGTGCGGATTAACGATCGCGGTCCCTACGGCAACGATCGGGTTATCTCGCTCTCTCGCGCGTCCGCCGACCGCCTGAACACCTCGAACAACACCAAAGTGCGTATCGACCCCATCATCGTCGCGCCTGACGGTTCGCTTTCCGGCCCGGGAATGGCTTGTACCACCGTCGCCAAACAGACTTACGCTCTGCCCGCCCGTCCGAATCTGGACGGCGGTGACGCTGCTGGCATGAACCAGCCTGCGCCCACTGACGTTCGCCCGATCAGCAACAGCACGCTGAAGCCGGAAGATAGCGTTGGCGCTCCGGTGAACAGCGGCGGTTTCCTCGGCGCCCCGACGCCGCTGAACAGCGGCGTGCTGGAGAGCAGCGAACCCGCGGCCGCCACCGTGACCGCACCTGCCGCCGGCGCCACGCCAGCAGCGCCGGTGACCGCCCCCGGCTCCATCCAGGGTAGCGTCGCGCCCGCAGCGGCCGCAGCCGCCGGCGCCGTTGCCGCTTCCTCTTCCGCCACCTCCAGCGCCAGCGGTAACTTTGTCGTCCAGGTGGGCGCAGTGAGCGACCAGGCGCGGGCGCAGCAGTATCAGCAGCGTCTGAGCCAGCAGTTCTCTGTGCCAGGCCGGGTCATGCAAAACGGCGCGGTGTGGCGTATTCAGCTGGGACCATTTGCCGACAAGGCGCAGGCCAGCGCCGTTCAGCAGCGCCTGCAAAGCGAAGCGCAGCTGCAGTCCTTTATTACTCGCGCCAACTAAAGGCCGCGGGCAGCCCGTTCATCTTGCGCATGTAAAAGTCATTAACAAACTCATGCGCAATGTCGGATGCTGGCCCGCAGAGCATTTGCTATAGTAAGGCACTTTTTTTAACTCCATCACGGATGCCGTTGTTCTGACCATGAAGACCTCTTTCACCGCTCGTTTACTCATCACGGCGCTCTCCGTTGCAGCGCTCTCCTCCGCTGCCCGCGCCGATGACCTGAATATCAAAACGATGATCCCAGGCGCCCCGCAGATTGACGCCGAATCCTGGATCCTTATCGATTACAATTCTGGCAAGGTGCTGGCTGAAAACAACGCCGACTCCCGCCGCGACCCGGCCAGTCTGACCAAAATGATGACCAGCTATGTTATTGGTCAGGCGATGAAAGCGGGCAAATTCAAAGAGTCCGATCTGGTCACCGTCGGCAACGACGCCTGGGCCACCGGCAACCCGGTATTCAAAGGCTCTTCCCTGATGTTCCTCAAACCGGGGATGCAGGTGCCGGTTTCCCAGCTGATCCGCGGTATCAACCTGCAGTCCGGTAACGATGCCTGCGTGGCGATGGCCGACTATGTCGCCGGCAGCCAGGATGCCTTCGTCAGCCTGATGAACAACTACGTCAACGCCCTCGGCCTGAAAAACACCCATTTCCAGACCGTTCACGGCCTCGACGCTGACGGCCAGTACAGCTCGGCGCGCGACATGGCGCTGATTGGCCAGGCGCTGATCCGCGATGTGCCGAACGAATACTCGATCTATCGTGAGAAAGAGTTCACTTTCAACGGCATCCGCCAGCTGAACCGTAATGGCCTGCTGTGGGATAACAGCCTGAACGTCGACGGCATCAAAACCGGCCACACCGACAAAGCAGGCTACAACCTCGTCGCTTCCGCCACCGAAGGCCAGATGCGTCTGATCTCGGCGGTAATGGGCGGCCGGACGTTCAAAGGGCGTGAGTCGGAAAGCAAAAAACTACTGACCTGGGGCTTCCGCTTCTTCGAAACCGTCAACCCGATTAAAGCCGGCAAAGAGTTTGCATCCGAACCAGCCTGGTTCGGCGACAGCGATCGCGCTTCGCTGGGGGTGGATAAAGACGTCTACCTGACCATCCCGCGCGGCCGGATGAAAGATCTGAAAGCCAGCTACGTGCTGAATAACACTGAGCTGCATGCCCCGCTGCAGAAAAACCAGGTCGTCGGCACCATTAACTTCCAGCTGGATGGTAAAACCATTGACCAGCGCCCGCTGGTGGTGCTGCAGGAAATTCCGGAAGGTAATTTCTTCGGTAAAATTATTGATTACATTAAATTAATGTTCCACCACTGGTTTGGTTAAAAATCGAACGCTTGAAAGTGTGATTTCCATCCCCATATACTATTCATCCAAGTAACCTGATAACTCCCGCCCTTGGTGGGAGTTATTATTTTGTCGTAACACCGGAGCTGACATGAAAACCAAACTTAACGAACTGCTTGAATTCCCTACGCCATTTACTTACAAAGTAATGGGGCAGGCGTTGCCTGAGCTGGTTGATCAGGTGGTGGAAGTGGTACAGCGCCATGCGCCTGGTGATTACTCGCCGTCAGTAAAACCGAGCAGCAAAGGTAACTACCACTCGGTCTCCATCACCATCAACGCCACCCACATTGAACAAGTGGAAACGCTGTACGAAGAGTTAGGCAATATCGATATCGTTCGGATGGTGCTGTAACCCTTTCCCTGACCCGGCCGCCGTGCCGGGTCTTCTCATTCCCTTTCACACGGCTGTGATATACTCCCCGACCTGAATTCTCTCTTCCCGGCGGAGATGTTGTTTTGCAGCACAATAAAATTCTAATCCGGCAGCTTGGCCTGCAACCTTACGAACCCGTCTCGCAGGCGATGCATGAATTTACCGACGCCCGTGATGAAGATACCCTCGATGAGATCTGGCTGGTAGAACATCACCCGGTCTTCACCCAGGGTCAGGCCGGCAAAGCGGAACACCTGCTGGTGCCCGGTGATATTCCGGTTATCCAAAGCGATCGCGGCGGCCAGGTAACTTATCACGGCCCGGGACAGCAGGTAATGTACGTCCTGTTGAACCTCAAGCGCCGCAAGCTGGGGGTGCGTGAACTGGTGACGCTGCTGGAGCAAACGGTCGTCAATACCCTTACCGAATATGGGATTGAGTCGCACCCCCGCGCCGATGCCCCTGGCGTCTACGTCGGCGATCGCAAAATCTGCTCTCTGGGATTGCGGATCCGTAAAGGCTGCTCTTTCCACGGCCTGGCGCTCAATATTGCGATGGATCTGACGCCGTTTCTGCGTATCAACCCCTGCGGCTATGCCGGTATGGAGATGACGCAAATGCGTCAGTGGCTACCGGAAGCCACCCCGGAGACTGTCGCTCCGCGGCTGGTCGCCAATCTGCTGGCGCTGTTGAACCATCCCCCGCACGAATACCTTCCTCAGGGTTAAGCGGCAGATCAGCGCCCCGCTGACGGCGGGGTGCTGAACAAGTAACACATTATTTTTGCAATCAATTGTCACGCACGGTAACGCCGCGGGCCGCTATACTTGGCCTATCATTCCCAACCGGACTCATCGCGTGCCAGAGAATACGCCGCCGTCAGAATCTCCTGACAGACAGGACGAACGTTACGACCGTCAGATGTTTCGCATCCTGCGTAATATTGACCTCAATCTGTTGACCATCTTCGAAGCCGTGTATGTACACAAAGGTATCGTCAATGCCGCGAAGATACTCAATATCACGCCGTCGGCCATTAGCCAGTCAATTAACAAACTGCGGGCGCTGTTCCCCGATCCGCTGTTTATCCGCAAAGGCCAGGGCGTGACGCCCACCGCCTATGCCACCCACCTTCACCAGTACATCAGCCGCGGTATGGAGGCTTTCCTTAGCGCGCTGGATATCACCGGCAGCCCGGACCAGCAGCGGGTGATCACTATCGCCACTACGCCAGCCATGGGGGCGCTGCTGATGCCTTGCCTGGCCAGCGCGCTGAAGCCGGCCTTTCCGCAGATACTGCTGCACAACATCGCCCTTACCGACGCCGCGCGGCAGCTCGACCAGCGCCAGGTGGATCTGTTAATCGACACCCATCTGCACAGCGGTCAGGCGCTAAGCCATCACGTGCTGTATCAGGATCGGGTGCAGATGTACTGCCGCGCTGGGCATCCTGCGCTGGACGGTCCACAAGATGAATCCGCCCTCGCGCAATACGAGTTTGCGCTGCTGCTGCCTGAAGGCCAGCGCTACCCTACGCTGCATCGTCGACTGCAGGAGGAGATGGGCGAGCGCCGCTGCGGTTTCAGCACCTTCAACCTGCTGACCCAGGCGGCAATGATCGCCGAGAGCGATATGCTGGGGCTAACCACCGAGCGCCTGTTCGCCATGGTATCCCGTCTCTGGCCGCTGCAAACCCTGGATGTTCCCTCCCTGCGGGAAGAACAGATTGATGTTGCGCTGCACTTCAATAAGCAGAGCGGGAAAGAGCCATTGCTGAAAGAGATCATTGAGACCGTGATCCAGGCGTTTAAGGCGTAGCGCACGGAAGGGAAAAGGATAAAACAACAACTATTTTACAATTTGCCGGGCAGGCAGGCTGCTTTCTGCCCCTTTTCAATGGTATACTGCCTGCTCTTGATTCAAAAATAGTTGATAATTGCAACATTTCATTGAATTAATTCGCTTTCCTTCGTGACTCGCAACTGGAACACGCACGCTATGAGTAAACCCATTGTGATGGAACGCGGTGTTAAGTACCGCGACGCCGATAAAATGGCCCTTATCCCGGTGAAGAACGTGGCAACTGAGCGTGAAGCTCTGCTCAGAAAACCGGAATGGATGAAAATCAAACTTCCGGCAGACTCGTCCCGTATCCAGGGAATCAAAGCAGCGATGCGTAAGAACGGCCTGCACTCCGTATGCGAAGAGGCCTCCTGCCCGAACCTTGCAGAATGCTTCAACCACGGTACCGCGACCTTTATGATCCTCGGCGCGATCTGTACCCGCCGTTGCCCATTCTGCGACGTCGCGCATGGCCGCCCGGTCGCGCCAGATGCGAACGAGCCACAGAAGCTGGCGCAAACTATCGCCGATATGGGGCTGCGCTACGTGGTGGTCACCTCGGTGGACCGTGACGACCTGCGCGATGGCGGCGCACAGCATTTTGCCGACTGCATCAGCGCCATTCGCGAGAAAAACCCGACGATTAAAATCGAAACGCTGGTCCCGGATTTCCGCGGCCGCATGGATCGCGCCCTGGAGATTCTGACGGTGACCCCGCCGGACGTCTTCAACCACAACCTCGAAAACGTACCGCGCCTCTATCGTCAGGTGCGTCCGGGCGCGGATTATAACTGGTCGCTGAAGCTGCTGGAGCGTTTTAAAGAAGCGCACCCGGAGATCCCAACAAAATCCGGTCTGATGGTGGGCTTGGGCGAAACCAACGACGAGATCATCGAAGTTATGCGCGACCTGCGCCGTCATGGCGTCACCATGCTGACGTTAGGCCAGTATCTGCAGCCGAGCCGTCACCACCTGCCAGTGCAGCGTTACGTTAGTCCGGAAGAGTTTGAAGAGATGAAAGCAGAAGCCATGGCGATGGGCTTCACCCACGCCGCCTGCGGCCCCTTCGTTCGCTCTTCCTATCATGCCGACCTGCAGGCTAAAGGGATGGAAGTTAAATAACCTGCCGCTTCTCCCGCTGCGTCACTTCCCGGCGCAGCGGCGCTCTCCGCTTCGCCTTCCCGTAACAATTAGTTGCATCTTTCCTGCGCGGCGTCGATAAAAACGACAAAGGCCGCAACGTAAACGTCGCGGCCTCTTCGCCGAACCTTCCGCATCCCGCCAGGGGACGCAGCCGGAGAATTACTCTTTATGAGAGAGCTTCTGCGCCGGTACTTCGTCTTCAGCGGTGGTTTTCTTCGCGCTATCGTCATCTTCGTTCATGGCCTTTTTAAAGCCCTTGATAGCCGAACCCAGGTCGCCGCCCAGCGTACGTAATTTCTTGGTACCAAACACTAAGATAATCAGTGCTGCAACGACCAGCAGTTTGGTAATACTAATCTCACCCATAGCTAACCTTCTTCTCTATACAAGCTGCGAATACGCCATCATACACGTATTTATCCGTCATATTGTAATCCACCTGTGCGCGGGCCGCGTGATTCAGCCCGAGGCCTCCCCTCCGGGAGTGAGCGCTGGGGTGTCCGTCCTGACGTGCACAGCGAATTATTGGGATAAACAATACGGGTATTTGGCGCGCGGACACAATAGCAATCTGTAACAAGGTGAATCAAGCCTTGTTTAAAAAAACGTCACAATAATTGCGGTGGCGCAAACCGTCGGTTCTGCAGCACCGGCAAACGCTCGCGAACCCGCGTAAGGTAGTCTGCGGAAATATCGGCATAGATCAGCTGCGGCTCGCTCCCCGCGCCCGCCACGGTGGTCCCCAGCGGATCGATGATGCGGCTCTGCCCGATGTTACGCGTCCCGCATTCGCCTGCCGCCACGACGTAGCAGGTCGTGTCCAGCGCGCGCGCCGCCAGCAGCGTCGCCCAGTGATGCTCTTTTTGCGGCCCTTTCACCCATGCGGTGGGCAGCACCAGCAGCTGCGCACCGTTCAGCGCCAGCGACAGCGCCAGTTCCGGAAAACGCAGATCGTAACAGGTCATCAGGCCAACGCGAAATCCCGCCACGTCAATCACCGGGGGAATTTGCCTGCCGGGATCCACCCGCCGGGACTCCTGCATTGCGAAGGCGTCGTATAAATGAAGTTTGTGATAATGGGCAATGATTTTCCCTTCACGCAATACCACCAGCGTGTTGGTTGCTCTTCCCTCCCCCGACGGCACATGCAGCGTCAGGATCGTCGTCAGGCCGTTACGCGCGCTCTCGGCCAGCAGCAGCTGCAAAAACGCCCCATCCAGCGTTTGGGCCGATTTTACCGACAGATCCGGGTCGTTGTCATCACGTGCCAGCAACGCCTCCGGCAGCACCAGCAGCGCCGCCCCTTCACGCGCCGCCTGCTGCATCATCGCCACACAAGTGTGCGCATTCGTCTGCCATACTGGCGTGACGATAAACTGCCCTGCCGCTACCCGCATGTTTTTCTCCCGTCAGGTTATGAATAGCCAATTGCGCCCGTTGCGCGCTACACTTGACACTCTCTTACATCAAATAGCAGGAAACGACCGTGTTTCAACTTCTTTGCGCCGTTTTTATTGGCGGCGGCACCGGCAGCGTTTTGCGCTGGTGGCTCGGCATGAAGCTTAATCCTGTGCACCATGCTATCCCTATTGGAACGCTGACCGCCAACCTGTTAGGCGCCTTTGTGATCGGCGCCGGGCTGGCGTGGTTTAATCGACTGACCGGCATTGACCCGATGTGGAAGCTACTGATCACCACGGGTTTCTGCGGCGGGTTGACCACCTTTTCCACCTTCTCTGCGGAAGTGGTGTTTCTTCTGCAGCAGGGGCGAGTGAGCTGGGCGCTCCTCAACGTTGCGGTGAACTTGCTGGGTTCGTTTGCCATGACGGCTGTCGCCTTCTGGCTCTTCTCGCAGGCCGCCA
Source organism: Klebsiella sp. PCX (assembly GCF_021869705.1). Lineage (NCBI taxonomy): Bacteria > Pseudomonadati > Pseudomonadota > Gammaproteobacteria > Enterobacterales > Enterobacteriaceae > Klebsiella > Klebsiella sp. PCX. Next base: position 1,498,430 of record NZ_CP091527.1, on the reverse strand, counting down.
GCCGCTAAAGGCGTAATCAACAGGCAAAAAAAAACCCGCTGTTTAGCGGGTTTTTATATTCTACTGACGCGTTGCTTACAGAGCGATTACGTTTGCAGCAGAAGGGCCTTTGGCACCGTTAGTGATTTCGAACTCTACGCGCTGACCTTCAGCCAGAGTTTTGAAACCGTTGGACTGGATTGCAGAGAAGTGTACGAATACATCTTTGCTGCCATCTTCCGGAGTAATGAAACCGAATCCTTTGGACTCATTAAACCACTTAACGTTACCTTTAATCTTAGACATCAAAATTACCTTTATATGAAAAATCGACACTAATGCTGTGTCGGGTATCAGTACACCAATTGTGGTACCTTTTGTCCAGTGCAACTTTGCTAAAAAGTGATAAAAGTCGCTATCTTTTTTAGTGGGTAACGCTTTAGTCCTTGTTTTTCCACAAGACGCCTCGCTTATCTCATTTATTGCTAAGACTTAGCGAATTAAAACTGTATGCGAGCCCAGGCAAAGTAAACGTTACCGTTATTGTAGGTGCCGGGAATGTAGGTCATCTGGAACGTTGCCGGACCGTAACCTATTGACGCTAATGGCAAGATCACCGGAATCGGAATGTAGTTCCAGTTATCGCGCGCCGTCACCCCAAGGGTATAGCCGAGACCGAGGCGGAAGTTCTGATCCGTCAGCGGGCGCCAGGTTTTCTCCCAGCCGTAGCCGCCAATGGGCTCCCACTTATTGAAAGAGTCTTTAAACGCCATCAGGTACAGACCGTGCCAGTTCCCTTTCTCATCCCAGCGGGAGACGCCGAAACCGGCCCCCCACGGACGTTCGTTATACTTATCCGTCTTTTCCTTATCGTAGGCAAAGCGCGCGTGCCAGGTGATGGCTGGAACGTACAGATCATAGTGCTCTGGCTCGTTCCAGGTCTGCGCAACGTTATTACTTAAGGTATGGTAACCTTCGCTAAGGGTCGATGAAAACGACGCGCTGGCGTTTCCGGACACCAATAACCATCCTAAAAAACCAAGAGAAAACAATGAAAAACGACGTAACATCAACACTTTTCTATTACCACTTTCATTTAAAAGCCACCTAAAATAGCAAAGATAGTCTCAATACAGGTTGAACGAAATAAGGCAAACTCCTGATTTTCTCCCGCTGACCATCAGAACCACTTAACTATCCATCTGGTGATTATATCCAGGCGTAACGGGGACGCGTAGTTCTTGTCGCTTTATTGATTTGCATCAGCGAGTTTCGTCCGTTTTTTCGGCACATTCGCACATTAAAATTTGGTGTGACGCTTTTTCACTACATATTCTTTGGGCTTAGGGGTAATAAATGCTGACGTTTATTGAGATCCTGATCGGGATCGTGGTCATTGTGGGCGTCGCCCGCTATATCATCAAAGGCTACTCGGCCACCGGGGTGCTGTTCGTCGGGGGCTTAATGTTATTGATCGTCAGCGCCCTGCTGGGACATAAAGTCTTACCAGGCAATACCGCGGGCACCGGTTACTCCGCCACTGACATTATTGAATACATTAAGATTCTCCTCATGAGCCGTGGCGGCGATCTGGGTATGATGATCATGATGCTGTGCGGCTTCGCCACCTATATGACTCATATTGGCGCCAATGATATGGTGGTGAAATTAGCCTCAAAGCCATTGCGCTATATCAATTCGCCCTATCTGCTGATGATTGCCGCCTACTTTGTCGCCTGCCTGATGTCACTGGCCGTCTCCTCCGCGACCGGCCTCGGCGTGCTGCTGATGGCGACCCTGTTCCCGGTGATGGTAAACGTCGGTATCAGCCGCGGGGCGGCGGCGGCCATCTGCGCCTCGCCGGCGGCGATTATCCTTTCGCCCACCTCGGGCGACGTCGTGCTGGCGGCCAAAGCGGCCGAAATGCCGCTGATCGACTTTGCCTTTAAGACCACGCTGCCGATCTCCATCGCCGCTATCATCTGCATGGCGATCGCCCACTTCTTCTGGCAGCGCTACCTGGATAAAAAAGAGAACATTTCCCACGAAATGCTCGACGTCAACGAGATCACCACCAACGCTCCGGCGCTGTACGCCATCCTGCCGTTTACGCCGATTATTGGCGTGCTGATCTTCGATGGCAAATGGGGACCGGAACTGCACATTATTACCATCCTCGTCGGCTGCATGCTGCTGGCGGCGATCCTCGAATTCCTGCGCGGGTTCAACACCAAAAACGTCTTCAGCGGACTGGAAGTCGCCTACCGCGGGATGGCTGACGCCTTCGCCGGCGTGGTGATGCTGCTGGTCGCCGCCGGCGTTTTTGCTCAGGGATTAAGCACCATCGGCTTCATCAATGGTCTGATCTCCATCGCCACCTCCTTCGGCTCGGCCAGTATTATTCTGATGCTGGTGCTGGTGATCCTGACCATGCTGGCGGCGATGACCACCGGCTCCGGCAATGCCCCGTTCTACGCCTTTGTCGAGATGATCCCCAAGCTGGCGCACTCCTCCGGTATCAATCCGGCCTATCTGTCGATCCCGATGCTGCAGGCTTCAAACCTTGGCCGCACAATATCGCCAGTCTCTGGCGTGGTGGTGGCCGTCGCCGGGATGGCGAAGATTTCCCCGTTCGAAGTGGTCAAACGCACCTCGGTGCCGGTGATGGTTGGCCTGCTGGTGGTGATCGTCGCGACCGAGCTCCTCGTCCCCGGCAGCGCGGTCCACTAATGGTCTAACCACGTGAAAAGGCGCCAGCAGGCGCCTTTTTTATGCTTTAATAACTCCCCGTTATCTTTTGCCATCCACAATCAGGAATAAACATGTTCAGGAAGGAATTCGCCGCGCTTGCCCTTGTGCTTACCGCCACTCAGGCCGGCGCTGAACCGCTCACCGCGACGCGATACGCTGATTTTGACCGCTATGTCCTGGCCCTCTCCTGGCAAACCGGATTCTGTCAGAGCATGTATGACCGTAACCGCAACGAACCGGAAGAGTGTCGCCTGCAGCAGGAAACCGCGAATAAAGCCGATTTTCTGACCGTGCATGGCCTGTGGCCCGGGCTGCCAAAGTCCATTGCCGCGCGCGGAGTGGATGAACGACGCTGGATGCGCTACGGCTGCGCCACGCGCCCGGTGCCCGACATGCCGGAGGTGAAAGCGAACCGAAAATGTCAGGCGGCGGAGACCGGGTTGTCGCTGGAGATGGCCAACAAACTGAATAGCGTGATGCCGGGCGCGGGCGGCGCCTCCTGCCTCGAACGTTACGAATACGCCAAACATGGCGTCTGCTTCGGCTTCGATCCCGACAGCTATTTTGGCGCCATGGTGCGCCTGAATGGAGAAATTAAGCGCAGCCCGGTAGGCGATTTCCTTGCCAAACACTATGGCCAAACCGTTAGCCGCGCCGACTTCGACGCCGCTGTGGCCCGCGCCTGGGGTCCGCAGAGCGTGAAGGCGTTTAAATTAACCTGTAACGGTAATCCGGCCTATTTGACCGAGATGCAAATCTCGCTCAACGCCGCGACCATCAATGCCCCGCTGGCCACTTCCGCCTTTTTGCCTCAGCCTCACCCAGGTAACTGCGGCGCGCAGTTTATCCTCGATAAGGTTGGCCACTAGCGCGACGCGGCGTGCTGACCAGAAAACGTCGTTCGCCGGGGGTCGTTGCGCGCTGATTGTGCGTTTCATCACTTCAAACTGCCGGCAACTCTCAGTATGATGGGAGAACCTTAACCCTTGCCTTTTTCGGCGAGGGTTTTCTTTTACGGACAGGTTCCTGGATAACATGGAGTATGCAATGACCAGACCCGCAATCATCATTAACGAACTGGATGCCGAACGTATCGACAGGCTGCTGGAGCAGCCAGCTTTCGCCAGCTCGCCGGTTGCCGATGCCCTGAACGACGAGCTCGACCGCGCGCAAATGCTGGCGCCGGAAGCGATGCCGCACGATGTCGTCACCATGAACAGTACGGTTAAATTCCGCGATTTAACCAGCGGCGAAGAGCGCGTGCGGACGCTGGTGTTTCCGTCGCAGGTGACCGACAGCGCCAGCCAGCTCTCGGTCCTCGCGCCGGTGGGCGCCGCTCTGCTCGGCCTCAAGGTCGGCAGCACCATTCACTGGGAGCTGCCGGGCGGGGCGTCAACGCACCTGGAAGTGCTGGCGCTGCTGTACCAGCCGGAAGCCGCTGGCGAATTCCACCGCTAATCTCCGCTGCCTGAGGCGTATCGCGCTTTATTCAGAGGATGTCCACACATCCTCTTTCTGCTGTCTTGCCCCCCGCTAACCTTTTTTTACGCTTTGCGCCTGCCTGACTGACAGTTTTGCGACCTGAATGACACAATATCCGCATATAATATGTTGATATAGACGCAAACGAACAAGGAGGATTGCATATGTATAAGACTATCATTATGCCGGTTGATGTCTTTGAGATGGCGCTGAGCGATAAAGCCGTCCGGCACGCGGAGTTTCTGGCCCAGCAGGACGGGGTAATCCATCTGCTCCACGTATTACCCGGTTCAGCGAGCTTCACCATGAGCCGGTTTACCGCCGACCTGCGGCGTTTTGAGGAGCATCTGCAGCATGAGGCGGAAACCCGCCTGCAGACCATGGTCAGCCATTTCAGCATTGACCCCTCACGTATCAAGCTGCATGTGCGTTTCGGCAGCGTGCGCGACATGGTCAACGAACTGGCCAGTGAAATAAACGCCGACGTGGTGGTGATTGGCTCACGCAATCCCTCCATCAGTACCCACCTGCTGGGATCCAACGCCTCGAGCGTCATCCGTCATGCCCATATCCCGGTGATGGTCGTCAGGTAAGGGTGAAGAAAAAGAGCATAAAAAAAGAGGCTACCCCAGGATAGCCTCTTGGTTATGCAGGTCTATTGTCTGACTTGTTATGCGGTTTTCGTGCGGATCAGGTAGTCAAAGGCGCTCAGCGACGCTTTCGCCCCCTCCCCTGCCGCGATAATAATCTGCTTGTACGGCACAGTGGTGCAGTCACCGGCGGCGAATACGCCTTTGACGTTGGTTTCGCACTTCGCATCGATGATGATCTCACCCATACGGTTACGCTCAACCGCGCCTTCCAGCCAGGTGGTGTTAGGCAGCAGGCCGATCTGCACGAAAATCCCCGCCAGCGCGACATGATGCTCATCGCCGCTCACCCGGTCACGGTACTGCAGACCGGTGACCTTACTGCCGTCGCCTTTCACTTCCGTAGTCTGCGCATTGAGAATGATATCGACATTCTTCAGACTGCGGACTTTATCCTGCAGCACCTGGTCGGCCTTCATCTCCGGTGCGAATTCCAGCAGGGTCACGTGCTCCACGACGCCCGCCAGGTCGATAGCCGCTTCCACGCCGGAGTTACCGCCGCCAATTACCGCCACGCGTTTGCCCTTAAACAGCGGACCGTCGCAGTGCGGGCAGTAGGTTACGCCCTTGGTGCGATACTGATCTTCGCCAGGCACGTTCATATTGCGCCATTTCGCCCCGGTGGCAATGATGACGCTGCGCGCCTTCAGCACCGCGCCGGAGGCGGTTTCGATCTGGTGCAGGCCGCCCTCTGTCGCCGCCGGCGTCAGTTTGGTCGCGCTCTGGGAGTCGATCACATCGACGTTATAGTCGCTAACGTGCGCTTTCAGGGCCCCGGCCAGCTTCTGGCCTTCGGTTTTCGGCACCGAAATGTAGTTTTCGATATCCACGGTATCCAGCACCTGGCCGCCGAAGCGTTCGCCCATCAGGCCGGTACGAATCCCTTTACGCGCAGAGTAAACCGCGGCCGCCGCGCCGGACGGGCCGGAACCGACGATCAGCACATCGTAAGCGTCACGCTGATTCAGCTCTTCCGCTGCGCGTTTTTCCGCACCGGTATCCACTTTGGCGACGATTTCCGTCAGCGTCATCCGTCCCTGACCAAACTCCTGGCCGTTCATGAACACCGCCGGCACGCCCATCACGTTGCGCTCGGTGATCTCATTCTGGAACGTCCCGCCGTCAATCGCCGTATGTTTGATACGCGGGTTGAGCACCGCCATCAGGTTCAGCGCCTGGACCACGTCCGGGCAGTTATGGCAGGAGAGCGAGTAGTAGGTTTCAAACTCAAAGTCGCCATCGATATCGCGGATCTGCTCCAGCAGAGACTGGGCCTCTTTCGACGGATGACCGCCGGTCCACAGCAGCGCCAGCACCAGCGAGGTAAACTCGTGGCCCAGCGGGGAGCCCGCAAAGCGTGGGCCCTGGTCGGAATCTGGGTTAGTAATCAGGAACGATGGCTTGCGTACCGCCAGCGTGTTGTCTTCTTTAAAGGTGACTTTGTCTGACAGTTCAGCAATTTCAGCCAGCAGTTCCCTGATTTCTGCCGATTTAGCGCTGTCATCCAGCGTGGCAATCAGCTCAACAGGCTTAGTCAGCTTCTCAAGATAGGCCTTGAGCTGGGTTTTCATGTTGGTGTCGAGCATTGTTATCTCCTGGGCTTAAAACATCATCATGCAAGCGGCCTTGTCAGGCTGCCTGAATGCGCTTGCATCATGGTGTTGGAATAAAATGGGCGCCAAAGCGCCCTGATAATCTACGCATTTTCCTGAGCATTTCGCGCCAGAGCAAGGCGGCTAGCCTGAGAATCCCCGGGAGCTTACACCTGTAAGTGACCGGGGTGAGCAGGCAACGCCAACGCCGCTATAGCGTGAAAGGCGACGGAAATTTAGATTTTACCGACCAGGTCCAGAGATGGAGCCAGCGTCGCTTCGCCTTCTTTCCATTTCGCCGGGCACACTTCGCCTGGGTGGGAAGCAACATACTGCGCCGCTTTGATTTTACGCAGCAGGTCAGACGCATCACGGCCGATACCTTCAGCGGTAACTTCGATTGCCTGGATGATACCCTGCGGGTCAACCACGAAGGTGGCGCGGTCAGCCAGACCTTCATCTTCACGCATGTTGTCGAAGTTACGGGTCAGGGCGCCAGTCGGGTCGCCAATCATCGCGTATTTGATTTTCGCGATGGTTTCAGAGCTGCTGTGCCACGCTTTGTGGGTGAAGTGGGTATCGGTAGAAACAGAGTAAACGTCTACGCCCAGCTTCTGCAGTTCTTCGTAATGGTCAGCCACGTCGCCCAGTTCGGTCGGGCAGACGAAGGTGAAGTCAGCCGGATAGAAGAAGAAGACGCTCCAGCGGCCTTCGGTGTCTTTCTCGGTGACTTCGATGAATTCACCATTTTTGAATGCCTGGTTTTTGAACGGTTTGATTTTGGTGTTAATTAAGGACATCTATACTTCCTCCGTGTTTTCGTTGAGGTCTAAGTTAACGAATTTTTCCTGACCCGACCAATGCGTTTACATTATCGAATCAATAAGCGTTATCTAACAACCGGAACAAGACAACTTTGTGAACCTGGCGACGCGTTCAGCGCTGTTCGCTGTTTTTCGCATCATTTGCCGCGACAAAAGTAAAAAGGCCACCTTTTCAGGCGGCCCCGTTACCTGAAATACCCGAAGGTAGGTTCAGCGCCAGTCAGACTGGCTATGTGTTGCGCTCTACATTACCTTAATGTAACAGCATCCAGGATTACATCACCCACGCCAGGAAAGGGCAATCCGTCGTTCTGCTGATCCTGCCTATAACTGTAATAGGTTTGGCAATCTTTCTTCCTTTCCTGCTGATTTTACAAGGAATACTCATGTTAAAACGTCTGCTGTTGCTCAGCCTTTTGCCTTTTTGCAGCTATGCGGAAGAACTACCCGCCCCGGTAAAAGCTATTGAAAAACAAGGCATTACTATCATCAAACCCTTTGACGCGCCGGGGGGAATGAAAGGCTGGCTGGGTAAATACCAGGATATGGGCGTCGCCATCTACCTCACGCCAGACGGCAAACATGCCATTTCCGGCTATATGTATGACGAGAACGGCAACAACCTCAGCGAGCAGTTGTTTCAAAAAGAGCTCTACACGCCGGCGGGACAAGAGATGTGGAAGAAGATGGCCAGCGCCCACTGGCTGCAGGATGGCAACAAAGACGCCCCCATCGTGCTATATGTCTTTGCCGATCCCTTCTGCCCTTACTGCAAACAGTTCTGGCAGCAGTCCCGTCCCTGGGTGGACGCCGGTAAAGTGCAGATCCGCACCCTGCTGGTGGGCGTGATCAAGCCGGAGAGCCCGGTCACTGCCGCAGCGATTCTCGCCAGTAAAGATCCGGCGGAAACCTGGCACGATTACGAGCAATCGAACGGCAAAATGGCCCTGACGATACCGAAGGCTATCCCGCCCGAGAAAATGAAAATGCTCAACGTCAATCAGCAGCTGATGGACGATCTGGGGGCCAACGTCACGCCAGCCATTTATTATATGAATAAGGACAATATGCTGCAGCAGGTGGTCGGCCTGCCGGATAAAGAGAAGCTACAAATTATGATGGGTGAAAAGAAATAATCTTATTGTGGAGTGGCGCCAGACAACAACCACCGCTGGCGCCGCTATCGACAATAAGATATATTAAGCAAAGCTTAATATTACTGGCCAAAAATAAATTCACACCACGCATATTAAGCCATTCAACATTCTTATTATGAATATTTCAATTCGCACTGATAATACACAGGACTGCATTAATGGCAAATCTTTACGACCTGAAAAAGTTCGATTTAAACCTATTGGTTATTTTTGAGTGTATATATCAACATTTAAGCATCAGCAAAGCGGCGGCGACGTTATTTATCACCCCGTCGGCGGTGAGTCAGTCATTGCAGCGTCTGCGCCAACAATTAAATGATCCGCTATTTGTTCGGGTCGGGAAAGGCATGACGCCCACCACCGCCTCCGTCAATCTTCATTATCATCTGCAACAAAACCTTGAACAACTGGAAAAAACAATCAATCTCAATAAACGCACCGAACTGCGAAAGCGTATTGTGATATATGGCCCGCCGCTGTTCTGTTCAGTAAACAGCCATTTTATGATTAACCAGCTCTGTCATCAGGCTAATTTACAGATTGAGCACCATAACCTGACCACCACGGAATCGGCGGAGGAGTTGCTGGCGTATCGCCAGGCGGATCTGGTATTCACCCGAATGCCCATCAACAACCGCGCTACTATTTGTCAGCCCTATAAGACGGTGCAGACGCTGGCGTTGTGCCGGAGGGACCATCCGCGGCGTGAGGAACTCACATCGGTTGAAGCGCTGGCGCAGGAGTTTTTTACCCACTTCATCACCAACGATCCCGTGATTCAGCGCGTTCAGCAGAGCAGCATGCCGTGGCTGAACCCGAACAATATCGCCTTTCGCAGTGACTCGTTTATGACCATTCTTAATATGATCAGTAAAACCGACTTAATTGGCTTCGTTCCTTCCTATTTATTTGATTTTATTTCACCCACTATGCAGCTTCACGTCATTAATATAGACAATCTCTTCCCGGATATCACAATATACATTAACCACCATCATTCATCTTCGCAGAATCATTTCTTATCTGAATTAATCAGCATTCTAATGGATGATAGAGTAGCATCACAACCACAAATTAATAACAATGGATAACATATCCACTATTTACCCCACATTGTCCGAATAAAAAAACGACCATTAAACTCCCGGCCCTCATCGTTTATACTGACCAAATGGGAATATCTCGTATTAAAGGATTAATGGTCATGTCGTTTATTAAATATCCCTTACCGGAGTCGGTGCTGCAGGCGACGGAACAGCGGATCCAATGGGTTCTGGATAATTTTTCACGCGTTTGCGTCTCTTTCTCTGGCGGAAAAGACTCCACCGTTATGCTGCATTTAACCGCGCAGGCAGCTCGGTTACAGGGCAAGAAAATCAGCGTACTGTTTATTGACTGGGAAGCACAGTTCTCTTGCACCATCGCCCACTGTGAAAAACTGCGCGCCCTGTATCAGGATGTCATCGACACCTTTTACTGGGTCGCCCTGCCGCTCACGACCCAAAATGCCCTGACGCAGTATAAGCCGCAATGGCAATGCTGGGAGCCCGGAGCCAGCTGGGTCCGCCAGCCGCCGCCAGGGGCGATCGCCCACCCGGATTATTTCCCCTTCTACCAACCCGGAATGAGCTTTGAGGCTTTCGTCAGCCATTTTGCCGAGTGGTTTTCCCAGCGGCGGCCCGCCGCCGTGCTGGTGGGCATTCGGGCTGATGAGTCGCTGAATCGCTTTATGACCATCTCTTCCCAGCGCAAACAACGCTTCGCTGACGATAAACCGTGGACCACCTCGGCGCCGGGGGGACACGCCTGGTACATCTACCCGCTCTATGACTGGAAAACCGCCGATATCTGGACCTGGTTTGCCAGAAGCGGCCAGCCCTATAACCCGCTGTACGATCTGATGTATCAGGCCGGGGTGCCGCTGCGCTACATGCGCATCTGCGAACCCTTCGGTCCGGAGCAGCGCCAGGGGCTGTGGCTGTACCATGTGCTGGAGCCGGAACGCTGGGCCGCGATGTGTCAGCGGGTCAGCGGCGCGCACAGCGGCGGCGTCTATGCCGGGCATGACAATCAGTTCTACGGTCACCGAAAAATCGACAAACCCGACCATTTGACATGGAAAAGCTATGCTCTTTTCCTGCTCGACAGCATGCCGGAAACCACCGCCGAGCACTATCGCAATAAAATCGCCGTCTACCTGCGCTGGTATCAGAAAAAAGGGATGGAAGATATTCCCGACACCCAGCCCGGGGACATTGGCACAAAGGATATCCCCTCCTGGCGACGAGTCTGCAAAGTGCTGCTCAATAACGACTACTGGTGCCGTCAGCTCTCGTTCAGTCCGACCAAAAGCAGCCACTATCAGCGCTACCGAAAACGTATGGAAAAACATCGTCAACAATGGGGGATATTATGCAACAACAACTAACGCAGGCGCTGGACGCTTTCCTGCAAACACTGGATGATGAAGCGCGCATCGAGGCTATCAACGCGTTTCGCCATGTGCTCCACCAGCGCAGTCCCTTCCGCTCCCAGCCGGTTGACTGCGTGCTGTGGGTCAAACAGGAGCAGGTCGCCCCCAATGACTACAATCCGAACAACGTGGCGCCGCCGGAAAAACGTCTGCTGCAGACCTCGCTGGAAGCCGATGGCTTTACCCAGCCGGTGGTGGTCATCCGCCAGGGTCCGCAGGCGTATACCATTGTCGATGGTTTTCACCGTCATGAACTGGCCTGCAGCAAAGCGTCATTGAAAAATGCCCTGCATGGCTATCTGCCGGTGACCTGTCTGCCGAATGAAACCGCCTCCCGCGATGGGCTGATGGCGGCAACCATACGCCACAACCGGGCGCGGGGACGTCACCAAATCCACGCCATGTCGGAGATTGTGCGCGAGCTGACCCGGCTCGGCTGGACACCGCAAAAGATCGGCAAAGAGTTGGGGATGGATGCCGATGAGGTACTGCGTCTGAAGCAAATCAGCGGCCTGACGGAAATGTTCGCCGGCCGCCAGTTCTCTCAGGCATGGACCATTAAATAACTATAGCTGGCACAAACGCGCCGCCGCGGCCAGCAGGGTCTCCGGTTGTTTAGCGAAGCACAAACGGATCAGCTTGTGCGGGAACGGGTCGGCGCAGAAGACGGAGAGCGGGATCGCCGCCACCCCAACCTCTGTCGTCAGCCAGCGGCAGAAGCTCACGTCGTCAAGATCGGAGAGGGCGCTGTAGTCCGCCAGCAGGAAGTAGGTGCCCTCACATGGCAGGAGTTTCAGCCGGCTGGGGCGCAGCGCCTCAATAAACAGATCGCGGCGTTCACGATAAAACGCCGGCAGCTCGAGATAGTGCTCTGGCGCCTCGCGCAGCATATCGGCGATCGCCAGCTGCGCCGGGGTATTCACCGAGAAGGTCAGATACTGATGAACCTTACGCAACTCCGCGCTGATGGCCGCCGGGGCCACGCAGTAGCCAACCTTCCAGCCGGTCATATGAAACGTTTTGCCAAACGAAGAGACTGCCACCGCCCGCTCGCGCAGCTGCGGATGCGCCAGCACGCTGGCGTGGCCGTTTTCGGCAAAGTTGATATGCTCATAGACCTCGTCGCTGAGAACATAGATCTCACGTTCGGCTATCGCCTGCCACAGGGCGGCAAAATCCTCGCGTTGCCAGACCGTGGCCGAGGGGTTGTGCGGGGTGTTGAGGATCACCAGCCGGGTTTTGTCGCTCAGCGTCGCGGCAAACTGCTGCCAGTCGACGCGAAAATGCGGCGGCTGAAGGGCAATACGGCGTAATTCGCCGCCGGCCAGCGCCACCGCGGGAGCATAGCTGTCGTAGCTGGGATCGAAACAGACCACCTCGTCGCCACGGCGCACCAGGGCGGTGATCGCCGCGTACAGGGCCTCCGTCGCCCCGGCGGTGACCGTGATATCGCTGTTGACGTCGGGTCGATATCCATACAGCTCCGCCGTCTTGTCAGCGATCGCCTCGCGCAGCGCCGGCACGCCGGTCATCGGGGCATACTGATTCGCCCCCTGCGCCACGTGGTACGCCAGACGCTCCTGAAGATAGCGCGGGCCGTCAAAATCGGGAAAGCCCTGAGATAGGTTGATGGCCTGATGCTGCTGGGCCAGGGCGCTCATCTGGGTAAAAATGGTGGTACCGAGCGCCGGAAGTTTACTCTCTGGAATCAACGGGTTATTGCTCATTCTTGTTTTACCGATTGTAATGCTGTTGTTGAAGCCACTATAACACGATGTTAATATTTGGCAATCAAGACGCTTAGACGTCTAAATGCTAATGTTATTCCACGCTACGCCCACTCTGGAGAAACCATGATCCGCGCCATCGTGACCGACATCGAAGGCACTACCAGCGATATCCGCTTCGTGCATAACGTGCTGTTCCCCTACGCCCGCGAACGACTGGCCGGCTTTGTGACCGCTCAACAGCACGCTGAGCCGGTGAGAACGATTCTCGACAACTTGCGCCGAGAGACAGACTCCCCCGCCGCCAGCACCGCCGACCTGATTGCTACCCTCTTCGCCTTTATGGACGAAGACCGTAAATCCACTGCGCTGAAGGCACTCCAGGGGATCATCTGGCGCGATGGCTACCTCAACGGCGACTTTACCGGCCATCTCTACCCGGACGTGCTGCCGGCGCTGGAGAAGTGGAAAGCACAGGGCATTGATTTGTATGTATATTCTTCTGGCTCCGTGGCAGCGCAGAAATTGTTATTTGGCTACAGCGATGAAGGTGATATTACTCATCTGTTTACGGGCTATTTCGATACCCTGGTAGGCGCTAAACGCGAAGCGCAGTCCTACCGCAACATTGCTGAACACCTGGGCCACGCCCCCGGGGCCATCCTGTTCCTGTCGGATATCCATCAGGAACTCGACGCCGCCGAAGCCGCGGGGTTGCGCACTGTCCAGTTGGTACGCGGCGATCGCGACCCGGCAAGCCACCACCCTCAGGTTCAGCGTTTTGACGACATTCATCCGGAGCAGATCCCAGCATGAGCGCATTAACCCTATTTTCTGTGACCGATCCGCAAACGCCGGTCTGGCACAGCACCGACGCCAAAGCGATTCAGGAGCAGCTTAACGCCAAAGGCGTCCGTTTCGAACGCTGGCAGGCCGACCGCGACCTCGGCGCAGACCCCAGCGCAGAAACGGTGATTGCCGCCTATCAGCATGCGATTGACAAACTGGTCGCCGAAAAGGGCTATCAGAGCTGGGACGTCATCAGCCTGCGCGCCGATAACCCGCAGAAAGAGGCGCTGCGGGAAAAATTCCTGAATGAGCACACCCATGGCGAAGACGAGGTCAGGTTTTTTGTCGAGGGCGCCGGTCTGTTCTGCCTGCACATTGGTGACGAGGTGTTCCAGGTGCTGTGCGAAAAGAACGATCTGATTTCGGTTCCTGCCCACACTCCGCACTGGTTTGATATGGGATCAGAACCGAACTTCACCGCCATTCGCATTTTTGATAACCCGGAAGGCTGGATCGCCCAGTTTACCGGCGACGATATCGCCAGCGCCTACCCACGGCTGGCGTAACGTCGTCCTGTCATCCATTACCGCCTGGTCAGGAGCCTTAAACTGCCTGGCCCGCGCTTTCCCGGAGGCGGCGCATACTGCGCCTTCTCCGGGCTATCCGCCCCGCCGCCGGCGATCCTCCCACGCTTAAACCGCAATAAACTTCGGCGGGTCAAAGGCGGTGATCGGCGGCAGTTCCTCTCGCCACGGGGCGATTTCCACCCAACAACTCTGGGCGCTACAGCCCTGCCCCAGGCGCGAACTGCCGCGATCCGCGGTTAACACGTTGGGATTACCGTGCTTATCGAGGGTTCCTTTTTCATTCGGATCCAGAGGGTCATACCAGGCGCCGGTGGACATCTGTACCACCCCCGGCAAAATCTGTTCACTCAAATGCACGCCCGCCAGAATCGCCCCGCGGTCGTTATACACCTTCACCACGCTGCCTTCGTGGATGTCTCTTGCCTGCGCGTCCCGCGGATGCATCCACAGCGGCTCGCGTCCCTGAATTTTCGTCGCCCGACTGACGCTGCCGTGATCATACTGGCTGTGCAGGCGGGCGCGTGGCTGACTGGAGAGCAGATGAAGCGGCCAGCGCGCCGCCTCCAGTCGTTGCCGGGCAGCCTCTTCCTCATCCCACCAGGGATGGCCAGGGCATTCGCGATAGCCAAACCCGGCGACGGTAGAGGAAAAGAGTTCAATCTTGCCGGAGGGCGTGGAAAGCGGATAGCGCTGCGGATCGGCGCGAAAATCGGCGAGAAAGACCTGCGGCCGCTCCGGCGCGCTGTACTCCAGCACCCCTTGCTGCCAGAAATCCTCGAACGAGGGCAGCGCAATGCCCTCCTCCTGCGCCCGCGGCCTTGACTCCTCATAGAGATGGCGCAGCCACTGCCCGGCGTCCCGCCCCTCGCTGAACAGTTCTCCGAAGCCCAGCCGCCCGGCAAGATCGCGGAAAATAGCGTAATCATCACGCGCCTCGCCCACCGGCGGGATCTGCGCGCTCATGGCAATCATAAATCCGTCATGACCGCCGCTGCCGATATCCTCTCGCTCCAGCGAGGTGGTAGCCGGCAGGACGATGTCAGAGAATTTGGCCTGCGCGGTCCAGTACTGCTCATGCACCACCACCGTCTCCGGACGGCGCCAGGCCTCGCACAGTCGGTTAATATCCTGGTGATGGTGAAACGCATTGCCTCCCGCCCAGTAGACCAGACGGATGTCGGGATAATGCAGCAGCTGACCGTCGAACTCATAGGCTTCTCCCGGGTGCAGCAGCATATCGGACAGCCGCGCCACCGGGATAACGCTGTCCACCGCATTTTCGCCGGCGGGCAAGCGCGGGCCGGAAAACGCTTTTCGCACCGCCCCCGCCAGGTTGGTACAGGCATAGCCAAACCCGAGGCCGCCGCCCGGCGTGCCGATCTGTCCCAGCAGCGCGGTCAGGGCCACCGTCGCCCAGTAGGCCTGCTCCCCCTGACGGGCGCGCTGGATGGACCAGGAGATATTCACCATCGTCCGGTGGCGGGCCATCTCCCGCGCCAGCTCGGCGATGCGCTGGGCGTCAAGGCCGGTAATTGCCGCCGCCCACGCCGGTGTTTTCGCTATGCCGTCATGCTCGCCCAACAGATACGCGCGGTAAGGGGCAAACCCGACGGTATGGCTGGCGATAAACGCCTGGTCGTAGAGGGACTCAGCGATCAGCACATAGCTCAGCGCCAGCAGCAGTGCGGTATCGGTGCCCGGCCGAATGGCCAGCCACTCGGCGTCGGGCACCGCGCTGAGGTCATTGCGCACCGGACTGATATTAATAAACCGCGTGCCGTTGGCCTGCATCTTATCCAGCCAGTACGGCAACATATGGTCATTGGCGCCGCCGCCGTTGACCTGGGCATTGCGCAGCGGCAGGCCGCCAATCGCGACAAACAGCTGACACTCCCGCGCCAGCTCGGAAAAATGGGTATGCTGACGATGCAGCGGGCTCAGCGGCCCAAGGATATGCGGCAGAATACGCTCGCCCGCGGCGCTGCTATAGGTATTGGTGCTGGCGGTATACCCGCCAAAGCCCTTAAGAAAACGATGCAGCTGGCTCTGCGCATGGTGAAAGCGCCCGGCGCTGGCCCAGCCGTAGGAGCCGCCGTAAATCGCCTCATTGCCGCAGCGCGCCTTGACCGAGCGCAGCTCGCGAGCCACCAGGTCCAGGGCCACCTCCCAGCTGACTTCGACAAAGGGCTCCTTGCCTCGCCCTTCTCGTGACGCCGGCCCGTGCTGCAGATAGCCGGCGCGTACCGCCGGGCGACGAATGCGCGTTTGGCTGGTCACCGCGTCGGGGAGCGACTGACCGATGCGTGAAGGGTTTTTATCCCAGGGCACCGGCTTAACCGCCACGATCTCGCCCTCGCGGCTCTCCACCTGCCAGGTTCCCCAGTGCATCACCGTATAATTATGCTGTTTCTTCATAGCGCCCGCGTTCTTCTCAGCCTAAGGTTCGTTAAAATAAAGCGGGGAAATGCAGTAATATTGCTTACCCGGCCAGACATTGCGCTGCTAAAAAAAGCTTTAGCCCGCGCAATCTTCTCTTTTTCTCTGTAGATGCCGTATTTCCCATACACTCATAATAAACAGAAAATTGTCTTTATCTGCTAAATAAACACGGAACAAGCCAAAAATAAAACCACAAAATAAAAAGGCCTATCCGCCATCATGAAATATTTTCAGGTTCTTCATGACAAAATAAACTTTTTCTCTGGCGTTTCCGCGATATAACATTGCCGGCATAACTTAGACTTATTTTGTATTTGAGGTGGCGAGGTGCTTCTTGTCATGCTACCGGTCCGCAACCACCTTCATCACAGGATCATAATAACAATGTCGCAGAAGAGAAAATTATTGCCTGCCGCGCTGGGACTGCTTTCCCTTGCCTCGCTGAGCGTCACTGCCGCGGACGCCCTCTCCTTACAGGGAAAAACCATTGGCGTTGCCGTAGTAGGCACCCAGCATTTCTGGGATCGCGAAGCTTTTAAAGGCGCGACAGAGGAAGTGGAGAAACTGGGAGGCAAAGTCATTGGCGTCGATGGCGGCCGGGATAATCAGGTTCATGCCAATAATCACGATATTTTACTGTCACGCAAGGTGGATGCGGTAATTAGTATTCTCGGCGACAGCGCCGTCGAACCCAAATTTAAAGCATTACGTGATGCTGGTATCCCGGTATTCACCGTGGATCATGTTTCACAATATTCGGTCAATAATACCACCTCCGATAACTACACTCTGGGCTCCACCATCGGTCGCTACATGGCGGACGAATTAGGTGGTAAAGGCAACGTCGCTGTATTTAATGCGTTCTCCAGCGCGCTGCGTATTTGCGGAATTCGTTACGATCAGTGGAAATATGTCCTTAAGGATTACCCGGATATTCATATTATCCAGCCCGAGCTCGCGGAACAGTTCGCCAACTCGCCGGAAGACGCGCGGAAGAAAACCCTCGAATTACTCAGCCAGTATCCGAAAGGCAAACTGGACGCCATCCATGTCGCCTGCTGGGATCAACCGGCCATCGGTATCGTCCAGGCGCTGGAAGAGACCGGCCGTGATAAGGACGTGAAAGTGACGGCCATCGACGCCGGTCCGGAAACGCTGGAGATCATGGCGGAGCCCGGCAGTCCCTTCGTGGCTAACGTCGCGCAGCAGCCGCATCTGATCGGCCAGACCTCCGCCGACAACGTGGCCCGCTACTTTGCCGGTCAGAAACTGCCGGTGCAAACCTTTATCCCGGTGATACCGGTGAAAGGTCCGCAGGAAGCGAAAGCGGTGTATAAACAGTTGGGATACGGCGAACTGCAGTGATAAATCAACACCCTGGCGGGGAGCGCCCCGCCGCGGGTCTGGTCATGGACCAGATCGGCAAACGTTTTGCCAGCGTAATGGCGCTTAATGCGGTTACCCTGCGCCTCAATCCGGGGGAGATTCATGGCCTGATTGGCGAGAACGGCGCCGGTAAATCGACGCTGATCAAGATCCTCGCCGGCGTTTATCAGGCCGACAGCGGCAGCGCGACCCTCGACGGTCGCCCGCTGCCCCTCGGCAACCCGGCAGCCATCGAAGCCGCTGGCATCCGCGTTATCCACCAGGAGCTCAACCTGATCCCGCACTTTACCGTCGCGGAATCGGTGTTTCTGGGCCAGGAGTATCGCACCCGCTGGGGGGCGCTGGATCGCCGACGGATGAAGGCCGCCACGGCGCAATTTTTCCAGCAAAACTGGCAGTTGGCGATCGACCCCGAACGTCTGGTGCGAGACCTGAGCCTGGCCGAGCGCAAGCTGGTGCAGATTGCCCGCGCGCTGATCGACGGCGCGGCGCGGCTGGTGGTGTTCGACGAGCCCACCGCCCCCCTCGAGGCCCAGGAGGCCAGTCTGGTCACCTCCGCCATCCTGCGCCTGCGCGACCAGGGCATTGCCATTCTGTATATTTCCCACTATCTCAATGAGATAGCCAGCCTCTGCGACCGTGGCACTGTGCTGCGCAACGGGGAAGTGGTCGGTTATCCCGACCGCGACCTGCTGCAGAATACCGAGGCGCTGATCGCCATGATGGTCGGCCGGGAAATCGACCAGCTGTATACTCCGCGCCAGCGCCCGGCGGCAGACAACGGGGAGGCTCCGCTGCTCTCGGTGCGCCAGCTGAGCGACGGACGGCAGCTGCAGGATCTCTCTTTTGATATTCACCCGGGGGAGATCGTCGGCGTCGCCGGCCTGCTCGGCGCCGGGCGCGATGTGCTGGTGGACTTACTCTACGGCTTGCGCCCGGCGGAGCGAGGCACTATCCATCTCGACGGCCTGCCGCGACGAATCCGTACGCCAAAGCAGGCGATCCGCGCCGGAATGGCGCTGGTCCCGCGCGACCGCCGCCATCAGGGGCTTATCCTCTCCTTCACCACCGCCGACAATATTAATCTCGCCTCGCTGCCGGAGACCGCCACCTTTGGCTGGGAGCGGCGGGGGATCGCCGAGAGGAAAGCGCGCGACTGGATAGAACAGCTGGCGATCCGCCCGGGTCGCCCGGCGCTGCCGGTACGCTACATGAGCGGCGGCAACCAGCAAAAAGCGATCCTCGCCCGCTGGCTCGGCACCGATGCCCGGCTGTTTATTCTCGATGAACCCACCCTCGGGGTTGA
Source organism: Klebsiella sp. PCX (assembly GCF_021869705.1). Lineage (NCBI taxonomy): Bacteria > Pseudomonadati > Pseudomonadota > Gammaproteobacteria > Enterobacterales > Enterobacteriaceae > Klebsiella > Klebsiella sp. PCX. Next base: position 1,479,288 of record NZ_CP091527.1, on the reverse strand, counting down.
TATCGGCGCCCGCCGCGATATTTATCAACGTACGCGCCAGCTGGCCGATAAAGGGCGGGCGGTGCTGGTCTCCTCCAGCGACGCCACCGAACTGCTCGGACTATGCGACCGGATCCTCGTCCTCTGGCGCGGTGCGCTGGCGGCGAATCTGCCCACCCGCGGGCTGACCCTCGACGCCCTGCTGGTGGCGATCAACGGCGGACAGGAGCCTTCACCATGAATACCGCTATCCATCGTCGCGGCCGTCCGGGCCTGGCGACGCTTGTTGAAAAATTCCCCCTGATCCTGTTTCTGGCGCTGCTGGTGTGGCTGAGCGTGCAGTCGCCCTACTTCCTCAGCTGGCAAAATATCAGCCTGATGCTGGTCCAGAGCGTTCCGCTGGCGATCCTCTGTTTCGGCCTGGTCTGCGTCATCGCCGTTGGCGGAGATGACGTGGTCTCCGGCGGCATCGACCTCTCCCTGCCGGCGACGGCGGTGCTCGGCGTAGCGCTGCTCAGCCTCGGGCTGGCCGAATGGCACACGCCGTATCTCCTGCTGCTGGCGCTGCTGGCGGCGGTTTGCCTGCTCTGCGGGGCGATCAACGGCTTCCTGGTGCTGGCGGCCGGCCTGCCGCCGCTGCTGGCTACCCTCTCGACCTCCGTGGCGTTTACCGGCCTGACGGACCTGCTGACCGGCCAGCGGCGCATCGCGGTCAGCGATCCGCTGATGGTCGCCTTTCGCGATAACAGCCTCCTCGGCCTGCCCTGGCCGCTGGTCTATCTGCTGGGGGTATTTATCCTGTTCCAGTTCCTGCTCCATCACTCCCGCTTCGGTCAGCATGTGCAGGCGGTGGGCGGTAATCGCGATATGGCGCAAATGAGCGGCCTGAACGTGCGCCGCTTAACCCTGCAGGTCTGGCTGTTAGCCGGCATCGCCGCCGGGCTGGCTATTCTGCCGCTGCTCAGCCAGGGCTCCGGCAGCTCCAGCGGAACGGCCACGCCGCTGCTGCTGGAAACCGTGCTCGCGACCTTTATCGGCGCCGCCTTCTCCCGCCGTCGGGTAGTCACCATCTGGGGCGCGCTGCTGGGGGCGATTCTGGTTAACGCCCTCTCTAACGGACTCGGCCTGTTGGGGGTCAATATCTTCTGGATGGGCGCCATTAAAGGCGGCCTGATCCTGGTGGTACTGGCGGCCTCGGCGGTCAGACACAAAGGAGGCGAGGCATGAGCCAAATCACTCTGAAAACCCCAGCTCCTGCGGAACAGACGGCCAGCAGCCCGCTGGCCTGGCTGTCGCGGGCCGGATTCGGCATCATCACCCTGCTGGCCATCGCCCTGTTCGGCTGGGCGAATCCAGTATTTTTAACCGTGGATAACTGGGCCAACCTGCTGCAGGGCAGCGCGATCCTGCTGATTGTGGCGATGGCGATGACCCTGATTGTCAGCGCCGGGGCGATTGACCTGTCGGTGGGCGTGGCGCTCGATTTCGGCGCCGCCTTCGCTCTCGTCGCCCTGAAAACCTGGCATCTGCCGTGGCAGGCGGCGGTGGGCTGCGCCCTGCTCGGCGGGGTGCTGATTGGCCTGCTCAATGCCTTTCTGATCCTCATCTGCCGGATCCGCCCCTTCCTCGCCACCCTCGGCACCTGGTTTATCGCCAGCAGCGCCGAACGTATCTATACCGATGGCGGCGGCGCGATAGCCTATCGGCGGATGGCTCCCGAGTATCACGACCTGGCGGTGGGTAACCTTGGCGGGATCCCCACGCCGGTAGCGATCGTGCTGGTGCTGTGGCTGGCGGCCTGGCTGGTGACCGAGCGCACCCTGTGGGGCAAATATATCCGCGCCATCGGTCAGAACAGCGAAGCGGCGCGCATCGCCGGGATCCGCGATCGCCTGACCATGCTCGGCGTGCTGGTGGCCGCCTCAGCCCTCTGCGCCGTCGGCGGGGTGATCCTCTCCGCCAACCTGCGGCAATTTACCCCGCTGGCCGGGCAGTCTTACCTGATGGACGCCATTGCGGCGGTGTTTATCGGCACCGCCTTTAACCGTCTGGGCCGGGTCAGCATCGCCGGCACCCTCGGCGGCGTGCTGTTCCTCGCCATTATTGATAATGGTCTGAACCTGATGGGCCTCAATTATCTGGTGAAGGACGCGCTGGTCGGCGTGATTCTGGTGGTGGCCCTCGCCCTATCCTTCTGGCAGGCGCGTCTGCGCCAAACGCATCGCTAAACGGGAGAACGATGGCAACCTTTGACGCCGTATTTGTCGGCCTGACTATTCTGGATATTGCCGGGCGCCCGGTGGTGGCGATCCCGCCGCGCGGTGGCGTCGCTTTTATTGAGCAAATTCGCCTCAACCCCGCCGGCACCGCTGCGGGGGCTAATATTAACGCCGCGAAGCTCGGGATCCGCACCGCGGCGGTGGCCTGCCTGGGCGAAGATGAAAAGGCCGACTTTATCCTCGCCAGCTATGCCCGGCTGGGCATTGACTGCTCGCTTATCCAGCGCACCGCGCTGAAGGAGACCTCGGCGACGATCCTGCCGATTCGCCCCAACGGCGAACGTCCGGCCCTGCACTGCCGGGGCGCGTCTGACGCCCTGTTCGTCAGTGAAGCGGAATTTGACGCCGTCCTTGACTGTCGCTTCCTGCATCACGGCGGGAGCGGACTGCTGGCGGCAATGGACCAGGGACAGAGCGCACGGCTGCTGCAGGCGGCCAAAACGCGTGGAGTCACCACCAGCTTTGACCTTATCGCGCCGAATGAACACACCCTGGAACTGCTGCGGCCCCTGCTGCCGTCGGTGGATTATTTTATGCCTTCGCTGGAGGAAGCCGCCTTTCTCTCCGGGGAGACGCAGCCGGAGGCCATCGCCCGCTTTTTCTTCGCGCTGGGCGTGGGCACCTGCATTCTGAAAGACGGCGAGAACGGCTCCTGGCTTATCGGCCGCGATGGCGCGCTGGAGCATATTGCGCCGTGGCCCGTCGAGGCGGTGGATACCACCGGCTGCGGCGACAGCTACTGCGGCGGGTTTATTGCCGCGCTGGCGCGCGGGCTCAGCGTGAAAGCGGCGTGCGACGTCGCCTCGGCGGTGGCCGCGCTGGTGGCGACCGGGATGGGCTCGGATGCCGGGGTGGTAGACTGGGAACAGACCCAGGCTTTTATGGCGGCCCATCGCCCCTGACGTTGGACCCACGCCGCTGCAGGACGCGGCGGCGCAAGCGGCTTAACGCCACTGGTACAGCAGCGGCTCCCCGGCGACATAGCGCTGAAGATCGGCGGCGATCATCGCCGTGTGTTTGGCGATACTCTCCCGGGTGGCCCCGGCGATATGCGGCGTGATAATCACGTCATCGAACTCGGTGACAAAAGGGTGATCGCGCCACAGCGGTTCGCGATGATACACGTCCAGCGCCGCGCCGCCCAACGGGCCGTGACGCAGAGCCTCAATCAGCGCCGCTTCGTCGACCACCGCCGCGCGGGAGGTATTGATCAGCAGCGCGCCGGGCTTCATGCTGTTTAGCAGCGCCGCATTCACCAGCCCGTCGCTGTGCGGCCCGCTGCTCAGATGCAGGCTGACGATATCCGCCTCACGGAACAGCGCCTCCAGGGTGGTTTTCTGTAGCCCTGGCTCATTGATATCCTCTGCGGCGACGAACGGATCCACCACCCGCACCGCCATACCGAACGCCCGGGCGATACGCGCCACCCGGCGGCCAATGTTGCCATACCCCACCAGGCCCAGCGTTTTATTGCGCAGTTCACTGCCCTTAAACACTTCATAGGGGCTTTCCGGACTCACGTCCCAGACCACATCCCGGCGCAGCCCCTGCTGGGTGGCGGCGGCGGCATTGTCAGCCTGCGTGAATTCCCCCCGCTTCAGCGCCGCATGGGATTGCGGAATATGGCGCGCCAGGCTGAGCATCAGGCCAAGCGTCAGCTCCGCGGCGGCATCGGCATTGCGCCCCGGGGTGTAGAGTACCCGGATGCCGCGCGCCTGCGCGGCCTGGGTATCAATATTCACCGGATTCGCGCGGGTACAGGCGATCACCTGCAGGCGCGGACAGGCGGCCATCACCGCATCCGTCACCTCATCATAGCTGGTCACCAGCACCTCAGCGTCGTGGGCCAGCTCAATCAGCTGACCGGCGCTGAGTTTCGGTTTGCCCAGCGCCCACCCCTCCACCAGCAGCTCACCCAGCTGGTGGAAGGCGCTAAGGTCGCCAGCATGCTCGGCGGTAAAAACGATTTTCATGGTTGTACTTCCTGAGAAAGACGTTGAAGAGCGGCCTGCCTGGCCTGCCATACCGGCAGCATCTGCTCACGCAGCAGGCGATAAACGGGATACAGCGCCGCGTAGCGGGCATGCGCCTGAGGGCGCGGCTGATAGCGGGTCTGCGCCAGCGGAGGCGTCTCGGCCAGCGCCGCGACGCTGCGGGCCGCCAGAATCGCCGCACCGCGCGCGCTTAGTTCATTAAAGGCGCTGGAGACCACCGTGCGCCCGGTACAGTCGGCGATAATCTGCAGCCAGGTGGCCGAGGCTGCGCCGCCGCCGGTCAGATACAGCTCGCCGCCCTGGGGATAACCCTGCAGCGCATCGACAATGGCGAAGGCCAGGCCTTCAAACACCGCGCGCTGTAGTTCGGCGCGGGTGGTGTGCGGGCTAATGCCGATAAAGCCGGCCCGCGCGTCAGGGCTGTAAAACGGCGCGCGTTCGCCATTAAGATACGGCTGCCAGAAGACGCCGCCGCTGCCTGGCTCCACCTCCGCGATCGCCTGCTCCAGCCGACCCAGATCGGCGTCCAGCGAAATATGCTGCTGCAGCCAGTCAATGTTTGGCGTACCGGCCTGCATCGGAAACAGCGAGATCACCTGCCCGGCTTCGGTGTGAGTGACGAAGCGCGTCGCCTCGTTCACCGTCTGCGGACCGCGGCAAACGATTCCGGTACAGCAGGTGGTGCCGAGGATCGTGTAGATATCCCCTTCGTTGACCGCGCCGCAGCCCAGCGCGGCGCTACAGACATCCAGCGCCCCGGCGGCCACCGGCGTCGCGGCGGGCAGTCCGGTCAGCGCCGCCACCGCGTCGCTCAGCGTACCGGCCGGAGCGTCCGGGGCCAGCAGAGGGGGAAACAGCGGCAGCAGTTCGTCCAGCCCCATCTCGTTCATCACCACCGAGGACCAGCTGCCGCTCTGCTGATTGAGTAATGAGCTGCTGGCGTCCGTCAGCTCCAGCGCCGCCACGCCGGTCAGGCGAAAGCGGATCCAGTCCTTGGCGAAAAACAGATAGCGCGCGGCCGCCAGCCGCTCCGGCTGATACTGTTTCAGCCAGTACAGCTGCAGGCTGGTATTGCAGGGCTGCAGGTGGGTGCCGGTATCGGCGAAATAGCGGCGGTCAAAACCGGGCCGGCGCAGCAGTTCGCTCATCAGCTCGTGGCTGCGGGTATCGCTCCACAGGATCCCCGGCCCCACCGGTTCGCCCTGCGCATCGCTGAGCCAGACCCCCTCCCCTTGCCCGGCGAGGCCGATGGCCCGCAGCCGCCCCTCCTGCAGCGCCGGGTGGCGGGCAATCTGGCGCAGAATAGCCAGCACCGAATGCCACAGCTGGGTCATATCCTGTTCCGCGTAGCCATTGGCCGACAGGCGGGGGGAGGTGTTTTCCGCAGCGCTGGCGCGCGCGGTGAAATGCTGATCAAACAGCACCGCTTTCACCCGGGAGGTGCCGATATCGATACCAAGATAAAAATCCATACCTGCTCCGGTTCAGGGCTCGTAGCGGCGGCGCATCAGCTCGCACTCGAACAGGAACTCCAGCCCCTCCAGTTGCCGGCGGGCCTCCTGAATATCTTTCCCCCAGCAGGTCAGGCCATGTCCGCGCAGCAGAAAGCCGTAACGCAGCGGGCGGGTTTGCGCATAATCGGCAATCCGCGCCGCCAGGGCGTCAATATCCTGATCGTTATCGAAGATGGCGACCGGAACGGTATCGAGATGGCTGTGCTGCCCGCTGAGGGTTTTCTGCATTTCATACCCCTGCAGCGCCAGCGTGTCGCTTTTTTCGATGCGCGACAGCACGGTGGCATTGACGGTATGCACATGCAGCACCACGTTGGCCTCCGGGAACAGGCGGTAGACCAGGGTGTGCAGGCCGGTCTCCGCCGACGGTTTCCGTCCGGAAGGGGCCTGATTGGTGGCGATCTCCACCTGCAGAAAATCCTCGGTCGTCAGGCTGCCTTTATCGCGGCCCGACTCGCTTAGCCAGCACCAGGTATCATCCTGACGCACCGACATATTGCCGCCGGTCGCCGGCGCCCAGCCTTTCGCGCCGATCCAATGACAGGTGGTGACCAGTTGCGCGAGTCTTTCTTGCCACATAGCAGTTCCTTAGGTTAGCGATGATTTGTTTAGCCGTCTAAATGGCTATTTATCCGATACTAACACCGCTAACCGGAGGGAACAATATTTCAGGAAACACACATAAGACAAATGGTTATATCATAAATGCATATTAAATAACCTTTATTCACAGCAATTTAACCAACCGCAGTGAATCCGCTACGATCCCCTGCTGCCTGGCGCCACAACGCTGGCGGATTGTGCTGGCTGAAATTCTCCTTCTGCGCCAGGCATGCCGTCGCCGCCCTCCTCTGCCCCGGACTGGTGCAAAACATGGCAGGATGCACACTAAAATGGCATTACTCCTCCTGAATCCCTCAATAACCGTGCACATTGCACACTATGCGCTATTCCTCATGCCCGGTTTTTCCTGGCACATCTCTTGCTACTTCCGGCAATCACCGCTCATCTACCAGCCAGAGGTTCCAGGATGTCAAACAGCAATGATTTTCCCCTCGTCGAAGCGCCCACCGCCGGACGTAAAGGCGTATTTTCCATCGCCATGGTGTTATTCAGTTTTACCTTTTTCACCGGCACGATGTTTGCCGGCGGCAAACTCGGCGTCTCCTTTTCCATCGTTAATCTGCTGTGGATAGCCGTCATCGGCAACGCCTTGCTGGCTCTCTATGCCGCATCGCTGGGCTGGATTGCCGCGCGCAGCGGCCTGAATACGGTGCTGATGGGCCGGTTCTGCTTCGGGGAGATCGGCAGCAAGCTGGCCGATTTTATCCTTGGCTTTGCCGAGCTGGGCTGGTACGCCTGGGGGACCGCCACGGTCGCTATCTCGCTGGTGAAGATCCTCGCCCTGCCCGAGGCGCTGACCCAGCCGATGATGGTGCTGTTTGGCATTCTGTTCTGCGTCACCGCGCTGGTGGGCTACAAGGGGCTGGACGCGCTGTCGCGCCTGTCGGTGCCGCTGATGTTCGTGCTGCTGGTGGTCTCCATGTATCTGGCGCTGCACCACGCCGGCGGCTGGCAGGCGATGACCCGCATTGCGCCGAGCGACACCATGACCTGGTCGGCGGCCATCACCATGGTCTTTGGCACTTTCGCCAGCGGCGCCACCCAGGCGACAAACTGGACCCGGCTGGCCAACTCCAGCCGGACCGCCATTCTCGCCAGCATGGGCAGCTTCCTCATCGGCAACGGGCTGATGATCGTCGCCGGCGCCTGGTGCGCCATCGTTTATCAACAGGCCGATATCGTCGAAGTGCTGATCCTGCAGGGGCTATCAGTCGCCGCGGTGATCATGCTGTGTCTCAACCTGCTGACCATCCAGGGCCCCACCATCTATAACGTCTCCGCCGCCGCCTGCCATCTGCTGCGCAGCGAACGTCGCCGCACGCTGACCCTCGCCGCCGCCGGGGTGGGCATTGTGCTGGCCATTGGCGGGATGTACGAAATGCTGATCCCGTTCCTTGTGCTGCTGGGCAGTATTATCCCGCCCATCGGCGGGGTGATTCTCGCCGACTACTGGTTCGCCCGCGGCGGGCGCTATCCCCTGCTGCAGAACGCCCGCCTGCCGCGTTTTAACTGGCTGGGACTCGGCGCCTACGCCGCCGGCGCGGTGGTGGCTTATCTGTCACCGTGGATCGCGCCGCTGGTGGGGATCACCGTCTCCGCGCTGGTTTATATCGCCCTGACCATGGTCAGCAAACGTCAGCCTGCCGCCGTCGCGGAGCAAGAGTCATGAGCCTGACGGTCAGCGAACTGCTGGCCCTTGAGGGACTCTCAGCCCTGCGTTTGCGGGCGGGAAAGCAAGGGCTGCAGCGGGCGGTACGCTGGTACTACGTGGCGGAAAATGAGCATATCGCCGAGTGGATCATGGGCGGCGAGCTGGTCTTTATCACCGGCATCAATCATCCCCGGGATGAAGCCAACCTGATCCAGCTGCTGATGGAGGGCAAACAGCGTGGCATCGCCGGGATGGTGATCCTCACCGGCGAGGCCTATATCCACGCCATTCCAGCCACGCTGATCGCCCTCGCCGACGAGCTGGGCATTCCGCTGATCGAGCAGCCCTACCTGCTGAAGATGGTGATTGTCACCGAGCGGGTCGGCACCGCGCTGGTCCGCAGCGAAAACGCCCTGCAGTCGCAGCGCGACATCCTGATGCAGCTGGTCACCGGCGACTATCCGGACCTGCAGATGCTTCACCAGCGCGCCCTCCACCAGCAGCTCGATTTTACCCGCCCGCTGCGGCTGGCGGCGCTGCGCCTGGAGGGACTGTCCCGCCTGTTTCGCCAGTACCCGCCCGAACAGGCCGAAGCCTGGCTGCAGCAGGCCCACCGCAGCGTGCGCCAGCAACTGCAGCAGCAGCTCAACCAGCAGGGCAACCCCTTCCCGCTTCTGGAACGCAGCAACATGTTCCTTTTCCTGCTGCCGGATGAGGAGGGGGAAGACTTTCAGCAGAAAAAGTGGCTGCAGCAGTGGCTGCAGACGCTGGCGGAGGGGGAAGAGCGTTTGTCACTGCTCTGCGGCCTCTCGGCGCCGGTCAGGCAGCTGCAGGGTTACCCGCGGGCGTTGTCGCAGGCGCGCCAGGCGCTGGATCTGTGCGATACCCTGCGGCCGACCCAGCGCATCAGCGACTATCAGCAGCTGGGGTTTATCAAACTGCTGTCCGCGGTCAGCGACCCGGCGCTGCTCAACGATTTTATGCACGACACCCTCGGCTGCCTGATCGAGCCGGGCCGTAAAGCGCCGTGGCTGCTGCTGGAGACCCTCGAGACGCTGCTGCAGGAGAACGGCAACGTGGTACGAGCCGCCGACCGGCTGGGTCTCCATCGCAACACCCTGCATCAGCGCATCCAGCGTATTGAAAAACTGACCGGCTACCCGGTCAGCCACCCTCAGTTTCATCTCAACGCCTCGGTCGCGCTGGTGATCTGGCGTTTATCGCAAAACCATTTACAGGACCAACCATGAAAATTGTTAACGCCCACCTGCGCCGCCAGGAGGCGCTGTTTACCCTTGAGCTGCAGGACGGCATCATTCGCCGCATGACCGCCCAAACCGCGATGCGGACCGCCGACACCGGGGATATCGACGCCCAGGGTCGGCTGGCGATCCCGCCCTTCGTCGAGCCGCATATCCATCTTGACGCCACCCTTACCGCAGGCGAGCCGGAGTGGAACCGCAGCGGCACCCTGTTTGAAGGCATCACCCGCTGGAGCCAGCGCAAAGCGAGCATTACCCCGGAGGACACCCGCCAGCGGGCGCTGAAAACCATCGGCATGCTGCGCGATTTCGGCGTTCAGCACGTCCGGACCCATGTGGATGTCACCGACCCGTCGCTGGCGGCCCTGCAGGCGCTGCTGGCGGTGAAACAAGAGGCCGCCGATCTCATCGATCTACAGATTGTCGCCTTTCCGCAGGAGGGGATCGAATCGTATCCCAACGGCCGGGAGCTGATGACGCGCGCCATCGAGATGGGCGCCGACGTGGTGGGCGGCATTCCGCACTATGAGAATACCCGCGACAAAGGGGTCAGCTCGGTGATGTTTTTGATGGACCTCGCCCAGCGCTACGGCCGCCTGGTGGATGTCCACTGCGATGAAATCGACGATCCGCAGTCGCGTTTCCTCGAAGTGCTGGCGGAAGAGGCCCGGGTGCGCGGTATGGGGGCGCAGGTCACCGCCAGCCACACCTGCGCGATGGGCTCTTATGATAACGCCTACTGTTCGAAGCTGTTTCGCCTGCTGAAAGCCTCGGGGATCAACTTTATCTCCTGCCCGACCGAAAGCATTCATCTGCAGGGCCGGTTTGACAGCTGGCCGAAACGGCGCGGCGTCACCCGGGTGGCGGAGCTGGATCGCGCCGGCATCAACGTCTGCTTTGCTCAGGACTCGATTCAGGATCCGTGGTATCCGCTGGGGAATGGCAATATCCTGCGCATTCTGGATGCCGGACTGCACATCTGCCATATGCTCGGCTATGACGATCTGCAGCGCTGTCTCGACTTCGTCACCGACAACAGCGCCCGGGCGCTTTGTCTGGGCGATAACTACGGCCTCGCCGAAGGCCGCCCGGCTAACCTGTTGATCCTCGATGCGGAAAACGACTACGAGGCCGTCCGCCGCCAGGCGCGGGTGCTGACCTCCATTCGCCACGGCAAGGTGATTTTGCAGCGTGAGGTGGAGCACATCCGCTATCCGGCATAAGGCGCAAGGCGCTGCGCGTCGGCGCCTTTCTGTGATACCTTTTCAGGCAGTGTGCGTGACCGACGCCCGTCCGGGCGTTGGCTTCCTGGAAAACAGACGGCGCGAAACGACGATGAGCGATAAAAAATGGATTAAGGCCGAGGACGTGGCCAGACTGGCCGGGGTCTCGCGCTCGGCGGTCTCCCGCACCTTCACCCCCGGCGCCTCGGTGTCGGAGAAGACCCGGCAGAAGGTGCTGAACGCCGCGGAAGCTCTGGGCTATCAGGTGAATATCATCGCCCGGACGATGATCACCGGCAGCAGTAATTTTATCGGCATCGTCACCGCCGGTTTCGACAATCCGTTTCGCAGCAAACTGCTGGCGCCGCTGGTCCATCAGCTGGCGCTCAACGGCTTTATGCCGCTGCTGATGAACGCTGACGATCCGCAGCAGCTCGCCCCTTCGCTTAAGCAGCTGCTGAGCTACCACGTCGCCGGGGTGATCATCACCTCCGGCGCGCCGCCGCTGTCGCTAGCGGAAGAGTATCTGGCGCGCAAGATCCCCGTCACCCTGATCAACCGTCATGCGGATCTCGCCGGCTGCGACCGGGTGTGCAGCGATAACGCCCAGGGGGCGAAGCTGGTGGCGGACTTGTTCAGTCGTCGAGGCTGGCGGCAGGTTGGCTTTATAGGCGAAAATCGCGAGAACTTCAGCACCCGCCAGCGTTATGACGCTTTCATCGCGCAGACGTCGGGCATGACGGTGACCAGCCGCTTCTGCGACGGCGGCGGCTATCAGGCTGGCTACCAGGCTGCCAGAGAAATCGTTGCTGAAAACCCCGGGGTGCAAGCGCTGTTTTGCGCTACCGATATGCTGGCGCTGGGCGCCCAGGACGGCCTGCGGGACACCGCTGCCCCGCTGCCGGCCATCGTCGGCTTTGACGATATCCCGCAGGCGGACTGGCAACCCTACCAGCTTACCACCGTTCAGCAGAATACCGCCCTGCTGGCCCACCACGCGGTGGATCTGTTAATGACGCGGATCGCCCGCTTCAGCCTGCCCTCGCGCCATCGCGAAGTGCCGGTGAAATTAATTATTCGTCAAAGTGCGAAATGAAAAAATCATTTTATGCTGGAGCGATCACAGAATCTTCTGCGAAACCCGGCCACACTCATTCGGCCCTTCGGGGCTGTTTTTTTCACGCAAAATGCACACGTGTGCAAAATAGGGAGTCAATATGCAATCTCAGGAATCAGAAGCGCTACAGGCCCGCTACCGCCTGGCCTGCGAGCTGGCGAAAGCAGGGGCTGAGCTGGCGTTTGAATACTATCAGCAACGCGAAGCGCTGACCGTCGACCATAAAGGCGACGACCTGCAGGACGTGGTCAGCGTGGCCGATAAGCGGGTGGAGGCCTTTGTGAAACAGCGTATTCAGAGCGCGTTTCCGGAGGATGGCTTTCTCGGCGAAGAGAGCGGCGCCCGCCTGCCCGACGCGCAAGTGCTGTGGGTGGTCGACCCCATCGATGGCACCAGCTGTTTCCTCAACGGCCTGCACACCTGGTGCCTGTCGCTGGCGATCGTCGCCGACGGCGAACCGGTCATCGGCGTGGTCTACGACCCCAACCATCGCGAGCTGTTTCACGCCCTGCGGGGTCATGGCGCCTGGCTCAATGACGCCCCGATCCGTCCGCACCCCGCGGCGACGGTCAGGGAGGGAGTGATGGGCGTCGGCACCTCGCATCGCGTCACCCCGGCGGACTTTCTGCCGTTTCTGCAGGCGCTGCTCAGCGACGGCGGCATGTTTATCCGCAACGGCTCCGGCGCGCTGATGAGCGCCTGGGCGGCGGCAGGCCGGTTGATTGGATACTACGAGCCGCACATGAACCCGTGGGACGCCCTGCCGGGGCTGGTGCTGATGCGCGAAGCGGGCGGCGCCAGCAACGATTTTCTGGCGCAGGAGGGGATCCAGCGCGGCAACCCGCTGCTGCTGGCCAGCTCAACGCTCTACCCGCAGCTGAAAAAGATGATCCCACAACCATTACATTAACCCTTACGGGTCAGGCTATTTCTGATTATGTACTCTACACAGTAACGATAACTTCATTCACGGACGAACCACATCAATCAGTCAGGCCTCCGACCTGCGGAGAACCACCTATGTCTGGAATTATCGCTTTTTTCCGGGCGTCGCCGCCGAAAGCGGGCGCCGCGTTTGATGAACAGCGTTTTCGCCGGGTGCGCTGGCAAACCTTTATCGCCATGACCCTGGCCTACGTCACCTTTTACGTCTGCCGGTTATCCTTCACCGTCGCCAAAAGCGCGCTGGTGGAGTTGGGGATCACCCCGACGGAGCTCGGCATGATCGGCTCCACTCTGTTCTTCAGCTACGCCATCGGCAAGCTGGTCAATGGCTTTATCGCCGATCACGCCAACGTGGTGCGCTATATGAGCCTCGGTTTATTGCTCAGCGCCGGGATGAACCTGATGATGGGGATGACCACCAACGCCCTGCTGCTGGCCATCTTCTGGGGGATCAACGGCTGGGCGCAGTCGATGGGCGTCGGCCCCTGCGCGGTCTCGCTGGCGCGCTGGTACGGCGTTAAAGAGCGCGGCACCTTCTATGGCATCTGGTCGACGGCGCATAATATCGGCGAGGCCGTCACCTATATGGTGATCGCCGCGGTGATCGCCGGGTTTGGCTGGCAGATGGGCTACCTGTCCACCGCCGCGCTCGGCGCCGCCGGCGTGGTGCTGTTGGTGCTGTTCATGCACGATTCGCCGCAGAGCAGCGGCTTCCCGTCCATCAACGTCATCCGCGATGAACCGCAGGAGGAGGTCGAAGCCCGCGGCTCGGTGTTTAAAAACCAGTTGCTGGCGCTGCGCAACCCGGCGCTGTGGACCCTCGCCCTCGCCTCCGCCTTTATGTACATCGACCGCTACGCCGTCAACTCCTGGGGGATCTTCTTCCTCGAGCAGGATAAAGCCTATTCCACGCTGGAGGCATCCGGGATTATCGGCGTCAACGCCATCGCCGGCATCGCCGGGACCATCATTGCCGGCATGCTCTCCGACCGCTTTTTCCCGCGCAACCGCAGCGTGATGGCCGGGTTTATCAGCCTGCTGAACACCGCCGGCTTCGCCCTGATGCTCTGGTCGCCGCACAATTATTACACTGATATTCTGGCGATGATTATCTTCGGGGCCACCATTGGTGCTCTGACCTGCTTCCTCGGCGGGCTGATCGCCGTCGATATCTCCTCGCGCAAAGCGGCGGGGGCCGCGCTCGGCACCATCGGCATCGCCAGCTACGCCGGCGCCGGCCTGGGCGAGTTTCTCACCGGGATCATTATTGATAAAACAGCTATCCTTGAGAACGGCAAAACGCTGTATGATTTCAGCACGTTGGCGCTGTTCTGGGTGGGTACCGGTCTGGGTTCCGCGCTACTCTGTTTTACCACTGCCGCCATCGTCGCCCGGCGCCATGCCGTCGAACGGCAGACCTCGTTCTCCTCATAACCGATTAACGAATTAAGGAAGAAGATATGATGCCCGCAAGACATCAGGGGCTGTTACGCCTGTTTATCGCCTGCGCGCTGCCGCTGCTGGCGCTGCAATCAGCCGCCGCCGCAGACTGGCAGCTGGAGAAAGTGGTGGAGCTTAGCCGCCACGGCATTCGTCCGCCGACGGCCGGCAACCGGGAAGCCATCGAGGCCGCCACCGGACGTCCATGGACCGAGTGGACCACCCATGACGGCGAGCTCACCGGTCATGGCTATGCCGCCGTGGTCAACAAAGGGCGTGAGGAAGGCCAGCACTATCGCCAGCTCGGCCTGCTGCAGGCGGGATGCCCGACGGCAGAGTCGATTTACGTGCGCGCCAGTCCGCTGCAGCGGACGCGGGCGACCGCCCAGGCGCTGGTGGATGGCGCCTTCCCCGGCTGTGGCGTCGCTATCCATTACGTCAACGGGGATGCCGATCCGCTGTTTCAGACCGACAAGTTCGCCGCCACGCAAACCGACCCCGCCCGCCAGCTGGCGGCGGTGAAAGAGAAGGCCGGGGATCTGGCGCAGCGTCGGCAGGCGCTGGCGCCGACTATCCAGCTATTGAAACAGGCGGTTTGCCAGGCCGATAAGCCCTGCCCGATCTTCGATACCCCATGGCAGGTCGAGCAGAGCAAAAGCGGCAAGACCACCATTAGCGGACTGAGCGTGATGGCCAATATGGTGGAAACGCTGCGTCTCGGCTGGAGTGAAAACCTGCCTCTCAGCCAGCTGGCGTGGGGCAAGATCGCCCAGGCCAGTCAGATCACGGCCCTGCTGCCGCTGTTAACGGAAAACTACGATCTGAGTAACGACGTGCTGTATACCGCGCAAAAACGCGGGTCGGTGCTGCTCAACGCCATGCTCGACGGCGTCAAACCAGAGGCGAGTCCGAACGTACGCTGGCTGCTGCTGGTGGCGCATGACACCAACATCGCCATGGTGCGCACGCTGATGAACTTTAGCTGGCAGCTGCCGGGCTACAGCCGGGGGAATATCCCGCCGGGCAGTAGCCTGGTGCTGGAGCGCTGGCGCGACGCGAAGAGCGGTGAACGCTATCTGCGGGTCTATTTCCAGGCGCAAGGCCTCGACGACCTGCGTCGTCTGCAGACGCCGGACGCGCAGCACCCGATGCTGCATCAGGAGTGGCGTCAGCCGGGCTGCCGTCAGACCGACGTCGGTACGCTGTGCCCCTTCCAGGCGGCCATCACCGCGCTGGGTCAGCGTATCGATCGGCCCTCCGCCCCGACGGTAGCGATGGTCCTGCCGTAGCGGCGTTTGCCCGGGCCAGGGAAAACCGTTTTTTCCAGGCCCGGCACGGCGTCCGTTATCCGTTATCCGGCGCAAACGCCCCGGCGGAGACCTGCGCCGGGGTGACCACCCCGCTGTCCAGCACCCAGCCGCTTATCAGCCCAGCAGGCGTGACATCGAACGCCGGATTGTACACGGCGGCCCCGGTCGGCGCCCACTGTACCGCGCCAAAGCTGCCCGCCACTCCGGTCACTTCGGCCGCGGCGCGCTGCTCAATGGGAATGGCCGCCCCGTTCGGGCAATGGCGGTCAAGGGTCGTCTGCGGCGCAGCGACATAAAACGGGATCTGGTGGTAATGGGCTAATACCGCCAGGGAATAGGTGCCGATTTTATTCGCCACGTCGCCGTTGGCGGCGATGCGGTCGGCGCCGACCCACACCGCATCCACCTTCCCTTGCGCCATCAGGCTGGCGGCCATTGAATCGGCGATCAGCTGATAGGGCACGCCCAGCTCGCCCAGCTCCCAGGCGGTTAAACGACCGCCCTGCAGCAGCGGCCGGGTTTCATCGACCCACACGCTGGCCACTTTTCCCTGCTGATGCGCCAGCGCAATGACCCCCAGGGCGGTACCTACCCCGGCTGTCGCCAGGCCACCGGTGTTGCAGTGGGTCAGCAGTCGACTGTCGGGCTTCACCAGCGCACTGCCCGCCTCAGCGATGCGGTCGCACAGCTGTTTATCTTCTTCGACCAGACGCAAGGCTTCCGCTTCCAGCGCCTGCGGGTAATCCTCCCGGGCCAGCGCCTGCTTCATGCGATCCAGATTATTCATCAGGTTGACCGCCGTCGGCCGCGCCGCGCGCAGCGTCTCCAGCGCCAGCTGGAGTTCATCCCGGCTCAGGCCGCGCTGGGCCAGCAGGGCCAGCAGCAGGCTGGCGGACAGGCCAATCAACGGCGCGCCGCGCACCCGCAGGGCGTGAATATGGTCCACCAGCAGCGCAACGTTATCCGCCGCCAGCCAGCGTTTTTCCTGCGGCAAGGCCTGCTGGTCGAGAATAAAAAGCTGATTTTCACTCACCCGCAGGCTGGTGGTCTGTAATGTCTGCATGTCGTTAAATCCCTGTTGCGTTGTTGTATCACATTGTGTCAGGATGGAATCCAGAAGTATAGACGTCTGAACGGCTTAATCAGAATTCGAGGATCGAGGCAATGTCGCAATACCATACCTTCACCGCCCATGACGCCGTGGCTTACGCGCAGCAGTTCGCCGGCATCGACAACCCATCTGAGCTGGTCAGCGCGCAGGAAGTGGGCGATGGCAACCTCAATCTGGTGTTTAAAGTGTTCGATCGCCAGGGCGTCAGCCGGGCGATCGTCAAACAGGCCCTGCCCTACGTGCGCTGCGTCGGCGAATCCTGGCCGCTGACCCTTGACCGCGCCCGTCTCGAAGCGCAGACCCTGGTCGCCCACTATCAGCACAGCCCGCAGCACACGGTAAAAATCCATCACTTTGATCCCGAGCTGGCGGTGATGGTGATGGAAGATCTTTCCGACCACCGCATCTGGCGCGGGGAGCTTATCGCTAACGTCTACTACCCTCAGGCGGCCCGTCAGCTTGGCGACTATCTGGCGCAGGTGCTGTTTCACACCAGCGATTTCTATCTTCATCCCCACGAGAAAAAAGCGCAGGTAGCGCAGTTTATTAACCCGGCGATGTGCGAGATCACCGAGGATCTGTTCTTTAACGACCCGTATCAGATCCACGAGCGCAATAACTACCCGGCGGAGCTGGAGGCCGATGTCGCCGCCCTGCGCGACGACGCCCAGCTTAAGCTGGCGGTGGCGGCGCTGAAGCACCGTTTCTTTGCCCATGCGGAAGCGCTGCTGCACGGCGATATCCACAGCGGGTCGATCTTCGTTGCCGAAGGCAGCCTGAAGGCCATCGACGCTGAGTTCGGCTACTTCGGCCCCATCGGCTTCGATATCGGCACCGCCATCGGCAACCTGCTGCTGAACTACTGCGGCCTGCCGGGCCAGCTCGGCATTCGCGATGCCGCCGCCGCGCGCGAGCAGCGGCTGAACGACATCCACCAACTGTGGACCACCTTTGCCGAGCGCTTCCAGGCGCTGGCGGCGGAGAAAACCCGCGACGCGGCGCTGGCTTACCCCGGCTATGCCTCCGCCTTTCTGAAAAAGGTGTGGGCGGACGCGGTCGGCTTCTGCGGCAGCGAACTGATCCGCCGCAGCGTCGGACTGTCGCACGTCGCGGATATCGACACTATCCAGGACGATGCCATGCGTCATGAGTGCCTGCGCCACGCCATTACCCTCGGCAGAGCGCTGATCGTGCTGGCCGAGCGTATCGACAGCGTCGACGAGCTGCTGGCGCGAGTGCGCCAGTACAGCTGAGTGCGGCCTGTTTTTCCTCACCCCAACCCTCTCCCACAGGGAGAGGGAGCAAGCCCTAAAAAAGTGCAATCTTCAGGGATTGCCCGGCGGCGCTACGCTTGCGCGGGCCTACAGATAACCGCATAACGGTTTGATGTTGCAGTCTTTCGTAGGCCGGGTAAGGCGAAAGCCGCCACCCGGCAGAAATGCGGGCACAATTTTGCTTTTACCTTGTCCTCACCCCGGCCCTCTCCCACAGGGAGAGGGAGCAAGCCCTAAAAAGTGCAATTTTCTGAGATTGCCCGGCGGCGCTACGCTTGCGCGGGCCTACAGATAACCGCATAACGATTTGATGTTGCAGTCTTTCGTAGGCCGGGTAAGGCGAAAGCCGCCACCCGGCAGAAATGCGAGCACAATTTTGCGTTGACCTTGCCCTCACCCCAGATACTCAATCACCGACAGCCCGCCGTTGTAATCGGTGCTGTAGATAATTCCCTGGGCATCGACAAACACATCGCAGGACTGAATTACCCGCGGGCGGCCGGGACGGGTATCCATCATTCTCTCAGGAGCAGCCGGCACCAGCGCCCCGGTCTCCACCGGGCGATAAGGATTAGAAATGTCGTACGCCCGCACGCCGGCATTCTGATACGTGGCGAAGATAAGCGTTGAGCTGACAAAGCTCCCCGGCCGGTTCTCATGCAGATTGTGCGGGCCAAAATGCGCCCCTTTCGCCACATAGTCGATTTCATCCGGCTGTGGGAAAGTCGAGATACTCACCGGGTTCGCCGGCTCGCGGATATCAAACAGCCAGATCAGCTTCTCGCCGTCCTCCTGGTTGTCGAGCACCGCTTCATCCAGTACCACCAGCAGATCGCGATCCGGCAGCGGCAGCGCGGTATGCGTTCCGCCGCCGAACGGCGGGCTCCAGTTGCGATGGCTAATCAGCGTCGGCTGAGTTCGGTCTTTGACGTCCAGCAGCGTCAGGCCGCCGTCGCGCCAGCTGCCGTAGGCGGTATCCCCGGCAATAATGGCGTGGTGCAGCGCGTAGCGTTTGCCCTGCGGCCAGTCCGGTGTTTCGCCGCCTGCCTGGTGCATCCCCGGCAGCCACCAGCGCCCGGCAACCTGCGGTTTACGCGGATCGGCCAGATCGATGGTCAGGAAGATGTAGTCGGTAAAACCGTCGATCAGCGCGGACACATACGCCCAGCGGCCGCCGACGTACCAGATGCGGTGAATACCGATGCCATTAAGCGACAGAAAGCCAATTTCACGCGGCTTATCCGGCGTGGAGATATCAAACACGCGCAGCCCGGCGCTCCAGCCTTTGTCCTGCACATCGCTGACTGTGTCACCCACCGATCGGGTGTAGTACACCTTCTCATCGGCAAAACGGGCGTCGGCAAACAGGTCCCGGGCGTTGATCACCAGCAGCAGATCGTCATGCGCCTGGAGGTGCACGTTCCAGGTGCCCGACGGCGCGGCAATATAGTTGACCGTAGTGGGCCGGGTCGGATCGCGAACATCGACCACGGAAAAACCCTGCGACACCATATGGCCGATATAGGCGAATCCGCGGTGCACCATCAGTTGCACGCCGTCCGGACGACCGCCCTGGTCGCTATGGCCAATCAGCCGCATATTGCGGCTGTATTCGGGGGAAGGTAATGCTGACATAGTGGATTCCTTACGCCCGGTGGCGCTACGCTTACCTGGCCTACGGGTGCAGTTGGTGTTCCCCCTCTCCCTGCGGGAGAGGGCCGGGGTGAGGGCACCAGACCGCCCCACCGCCACCCGGCTTCGTTTTATTTGTTTTTCGCTTCCAGCGTCGCGAACCACGGCGCGATAAAGTCTTCCGTCTGGCCCCAGCCCGGAATGATTTTCCCCAGCGACGCCACGTTCACCGCCCCCGGCTGGGCCGCCAGCAGCGCCTGCGGGATCGCCGCCGCCTTGAAGTCGTAGGTGGCTGGCGTCGGCTCGCCGGCGATCTTATTGGCGATCAGCCGCACGTTGGTCGCGCCGATAAGCTTCGGATCCACCGCCACGCTCACCTTCCACGGGCTGCCGGCTTCGCGCATCAGTTGCAGATCCTGGTTGGAAATATCAATACTGTAGAGTTTGATCTCGGTGCGGCCGTTCTCTTTCAGCGCCTTATAGGCCCCCTGGCTAAAGGCATCCCAGGTGCCCCAGATAGCGTCGATTTTCCCTTTCGGATACTTGGCGAGGATCGCCCCCACCTTGTTAGCGGTGTCGCCCTGCACATCGGATGAAACGGCGCCGATCGACTCCAGCTCTTTAATTCCCGGATTTTGCTTCAGCAGTGTCTGGTAAGCCGCCTGACGGCGCTCCATCGGCGGGAAGCCCGCCACCCACAGCTTGACGATGTTGGCCTTGCCGTTGAAGTCTTTCACCAGCTGGCCAAAGGAGAGCTCGGTCAGTGAGGCGTCATCCTGCTGGCTGACCGTCACTCCCGGGATCTCACCGCTCACCGCAGTATCGAACACCGCCACTTTAATCCCGGCGTCCACCGCCTTCTTCACCAGGGCCGTCGAATAGGGGTCACGCCCCTGGGAGAGAATAATGCCGTCATATTTCTGGCTGATCGCCTGGTTGACGAAGTCCTGGAACTTGGCGTCATCGCCGTTACTCAGGAAGGTGCTGATTTTGAAACCGAGCTTTTTGCCTTCCTGCAGCGCCCCGGCGACAAACTGGGTGGTGTTATCGTCAGACCCCAGGTTGCGGATCACGGCAATGCGGATCGGGCCGTTGTGTTCGGCAATGGCCGCCGGCACCGGCGTCGGGGCGGTGGCCAGCGCCGCCGTCGACTGCAGCAGACCCAGCGTAATGAGAGAGAGTGCGATCTTTTTCATGCGGTTTACCCTGTAAAATGTTAAGTACGGCGCTGAAAATAGGTCAGTGCCAGCGCGCCAGCCAGTACCAGCCCTTTAATAATGTCCATCGCGTAATACGGCACCGAGAGCATCACCAGGCCGTTGGAGAGCACGCCGAGGATCACCGCCCCCACCAGCGTCCCCAGGGCGTTCGGTTTCCCGGAACCGGCCAGCGAAAAGCCGATCCAGGCCGCCGCCACCGCGTCCATCAAATAGCCGCCGCCGGCATTAACCTGCGAGGATCCGATACGCGAGGCCAGCAGAATGCCGCCCAGCCCGGCCAGCAGCGAAGCAATCACATACGCCGCCACTTTATAACGCGTGATCCGCAGGCCGGAGAGCCGCGCCGCCTCCGGGTTGCCGCCGATGGCGTACATCCGCCGGCCGTGGGTGGTGAACGACAGCGCCAGCTGGGCGACCAGCGTTACCACCAGCATGATGATGACGATTGTCGGCACCTGGCCCAGCGCGCCAAACGCCGCCGGGATGGTGCCTTCCGCCATCTCGCCGCTCGGCAGCACCATGTTTTCGGTAATCGACCCGCCGTAGCTGTAGGTCATCGCCACCCCCTGAATCACAAACAGGCTGGCCAGGGTGGCGAGCATGTCGGGGATGCGCAGCACCACGATCAGAAAGGCGTTAAACAGCCCTACCAGAGTGCAGAGCACGAGGGTGATCAGGATTGCTTCGGTGGTCCCCAGGCCATGCCAGACGAACAGGGAGATCACCAGGGCGTTGGCCAGCGATGCCGTCGATCCGACGGACAGATCGAAGCCGCCGATGGTGAGGGAAATCGACACCCCAATGGCAATCACCGTCACGATGGCAATCGAGCGCAGAATGTTGATGATGTTGAACGGGTCAAGGAAATTGTCCGAGGCGAGGCCAAAGACCGCCACCAGCAGCACCACGGTCAGCAACATGCCCCACTTATAGAGAAAATCAAAAAATCGCTGACGGCCCGATACCGTCGCGTTCACTGCCAGGGCCTTGCTCACGCTGCCGCTCCTCCGGTTGAATAATAAAGCAGTGTCTCTTCCCGGGCTTCCGCGCCGGGGATCTCCGCCACGATCCGTCCGTCCCACAGTACGCAGATGCGGTCGCATAAACCGACCAGCTCGGCGAATTCACCCGAGGCATAAATCACCCCTTTGCCTTCCCGTGCCAGACCATCGATCAGCATGAACAGATCGGTTTTCGCTTTCACATCGACACCTTTGGTCGGTTCGTCAAAAATCAAAACATTGGCATGACTGCGCAGCCATTTGCCAATGGCCACTTTCTGCTGATTGCCGCCGGACAGACGGCGCAGCGTCTGACCGGGACCGGTGGCGCGCACGCCAAGGCGGGCAATCACCTCCTCCGCCCAGCGCCAGGCCTGCCGATGGCCGAACAGGCTCCAGCGCGAAAAGTGGTTATCGGCGCTGACCGCCAGGTTCATCGCGATCGGCTCTTCGATGAAAATGCCCTCTTTGCGCCGCTCCTCCGGGACCAGCGCCAGGCCGCGCCCTACCGAATCGGCCGGATCGCGCGGCCGCCACGGCTGGCCGTTCAGCTCGCCGCGCTGTACCCGGCTTTTGCTGGCGCCGAACAGCGCTTTGCACAGCTCAGTTTTGCCCGCGCCGGCCAGCCCAGCGATACCAAGAATTTCCCCCTTGCGCAGGCGCAGCGAGATATCCTGCAGCAGCGCCTCATCGTGCAGCCCTTCTACCTGCAGCAGCACTTCTTCACCGTGCGGCGGTCGCGGCGGCGGGAAGATATCGCTCAGCTCGTGGCCCAGCATCTTTTCGACAATCTGTTCCCCGCTCAGCGGCGCCATCGGGCCGCTCTCAATCAACCGCCCGTCACGCAGCACCGTCAGGGTGTCGCAGATCGCCTTCAGCTCGTGAATACGGTGCGAAATAAACACCACCCCGATCCCCTGCTGCTGCAGACGGCGCACCACCGCAAACAGGCGTTCGCTTTCATGCTGATCCAGCGGCGCGGTGGGTTCATCCAGAATCAAAAAGCGGCAATGGTGCGACAGGGCGCGGGCCAGCAGGATCTGCTGTTTTTCAGCAAGGGTGCAGCTATCAATAGAGCGCCTGACGTCCAGCGCCACGTCCAGCTGCGCCAGCGCCTCGCGCGCCAGCTGCCGAACCCGCGCCCAGCGGAAGGTCGTCCCCGGCTCAGCCAGCCTGTCCAGCATGATGTTTTCGGCAATGCTCAGGCCCGGCACCAGCGCCACGTCCACCTCCTGCTGCACCAGGTGGATCCCCAGCTGTTTGGCATCCCGCGGCGAACGAATGGTGACCGGCTGGTTGTTGATCGTCACCTCGCCTTCATAGTGGGCGTGGGTGCCGCACAACACGGCCATCAGCGTCGACTTACCCGCGCCGTTGGCGCCGGTCAGGGCATGCACCGACCCGCCATAAAGGGTGAAGGCCACCTTGTTCAGCGCCTGAAAGCCGGAGAAGGCCAGGCTAATGTTATGCATCTCAAGGCGATTCGCGCTCATCACTGCTCCCGTGCGGCAATTAATCTTCTGATTTAACGAATTTTTCATAGCCGCCGCTGGCTGACAACTGCGTAAAAAGCATAAGATACAACGAAATAATATTAGCCATCTGGATGTCCAGACATAACATCAGGTTAGCCCAACACCAATAAGGACAGCACCCATGAGCAACAGCGATATCCGCGTCGTGCCCGGCCCGGCCAACTATTTCTCCCATCCTGGCAGCCTTGAGCGGCTGAGCGATTTTTTTAACGCCGACCAGCTGTCGCGGGCGGTGTGGGTCTATGGCGAGCGCGCCCTGGCCGGCGCCGAGCCTTTTCTGCCGGCGGCCTTCCACCTGCCGGAAGCGAAAAAGATCCGCTTTACCGGCCACTGCAGCGAACGCGACGTGGCGGGTCTGGTGCAGGCCTCAGGTGACGATCGGGCGGTAGTGATTGGCGTCGGCGGCGGCGCGCTGCTCGACAGCGCGAAAGTGCTGGCCCGCCGCCTGGGGGTTCCGCTGGTGGCCATCCCGACCATCGCCGCCACCTGCGCGGCGTGGACGCCGCTGTCGGTGTGGTACAGCGACGCCGGACAGGCGCTGAATTTTGAGATGTTCGATGACGCGAATTTCCTGGTGCTGGTCGAGCCGCGCATCATTCTCAACGCCCCGGCGGAGTACCTGCTGGCGGGCATTGGCGACACCTTAGCCAAATGGTATGAGGCCGTGGTACTGGCGCCGCAGCCGGAGGCTCTGCCGCTCACCGTGCGGCTGGGGATTAACGGCGCGCTGGCGATCCGCGACGTGCTGCTGGACAGCAGCGAAACGGTGCTGGCGGACCAGCGCCGCGGCGAGCTGACCCAGGCGTTTCGCGATGTGGTGGATGCAGTTATCGCCGGCGGCGGGATGGTTGGCGGGCTGGGGGAACGCTACACCCGGGTCGCCGCCGCCCATGCGGTGCACAACGGGCTGACGGTGCTGCCGCAGACGGATAAATTCCTCCATGGCACCAAGGTGGCCTACGGCATTCTGGTGCAAAGCGCCCTGCTCGGTCAGGATGAGGTATTGGCGCAGCTGGTGCAGGCCTGGCAGCGCTTTAACCTGCCGGCGACGCTGGCGGCGCTGGAGGTTGATATCAATAACCGCGCAGAGCTTGACCGGGTCATTGCCCATACCCTGCGCCCGGGCGAGTCGATTCATTATTTACCGGTGACCTTAACCCCTGGGGTTCTGCGCGCGGCGTTTGAGAAGGTGGAATACTTCAGCCGTTAATCACCCCGACCGTCTATACCTAATGATGATGCTCACCACTCTCGCAACGAGGTCATCATGCAGATCGATTTAACAGGTAAGAAGGCGCTGGTTACCGGCGCCAGCCGTGGATTGGGGCGCGCTATCGCGCTGTCGCTGGCGCGCGCCGGCGCAGATGTGGTTATAACGTATGAAAAATCGGCCGATAAAGCCCAGGCGGTCGCCGAGGAAATAAAGGCGCTGGGTAGGCACGGTGAAGCGGTGCAGGCCGACAGCGCCAGCGCGCAGGCGATACAGGATGCTGTGACCCATGCGGCGCGGTCCCTCGGCGGGCTGGATATTCTGGTCAACAACGCCGGGATCGCGCGCGGCGGCCCGCTGGAGTCCATGACGCTGGCGGACATTGACGCGCTTATTAACGTCAATATTCGTGGGGTGGTTATCGCTATCCAGGAGGCGCTGGTGCATATGTCCGACGGCGGCCGCATCATCAACATCGGCAGCTGTCTGGCTAACCGCGTGGCGCAGCCGGGCATCGCGGTTTACTCAATGACCAAGTCCGCTCTCAACTCCCTGACCCGCGGCCTGGCGCGCGATTTAGGCCCCCGCGGTATCACCGTTAACCTCGTCCATCCCGGCCCGACCAACAGCGATATGAACCCGGAAGACGGCGAGCAGGCCGATGCTCAGCGTCAACTTATTGCGTTAGGCCACTACGGCCAGCCGGAAGACATCGCCGCGGCGGTCACCTTCCTCGCCAGCCCGGCCGCCGGGCAGATCTCCGGCACCGGTCTCGATGTGGACGGTGGTTTGAACGCCTGATCGCACATTTCCTGCAAGCCTCTGTCGTCCGGCAGAGGCCTTCCCGAGCACCCTCGACGGTTCCCGTTTTGCCGCTTTCTCCCGGTTTTTCTCCGCTCTACAGTAACCCATTAGAAATTCGGAATTTATCTAATAGTCTTATTATTTCCTTATATTCTGTGTGGGCGTACAGTGGAGGTACGGATGAAGATTGTCTGGTCAAAAACAGCAGAGAAGCAATTTTCTAAAATCGATACGCGATATCAGAACCGCATTAAATTCAGGCTGGAGAAGATGGATGATAAAACATCACCTGTCGCGGATATCAAGAAATTATCTTCTCCCGAAAACCACTACAGGTTGCGATTAGGTGATTACAGGGTCATTTACACCTTCGGAGACCCGCCGGGTGATACCTGTTACGTAGTGGCGGTAAAACGCCGGACAACCACCACCTACCTTCATGAGGAGCATACGGAATATGACTATTCAGTTCATCAAGGATGAAGAAGGAAAAAAACAGTATGTTGTCATTCCCTACGGTGAATATTTTCGCATGCGTTTAGCCATGCTTGAGTATGATGACGATGATGAAAACGACTGGGAAGACATCCCTTACGAATCAGATATCTACGATAACGTAGGTTTACCGGGTGAAGTGTGCGACATCATGCATAGCGAGAACGTCAGCCTGCAGGCCGCGTGGCGTATCCTGCGTGGGTTATCCCAGCAGGAGGTGGCCGACAAACTGGGCATCAGCCAGTCCGCCGTGTCACAGCTGGAAGCGCTGGACTCCCGGCCGCAGAAGCGCACCCGCGAAAAGCTGGCGGCGCTCTACGGCTGTAAGCAGGAGCAGATCAGCCTCTATCTGCCGAAAGAGGGTTAACAGCACTTCGCCCCGCCCTTGCCGCCGTAGCGAGCGTCCTGGCGTTCGCGGAAAAATTCTTCCCAGGTCATTGGCGTCTGATCCGGATGGTTGACGCGCATGTGCTCGACGTAGTTGTCGTAATCCGGCACGCCGATCATCATTTTGGCGGCCTGGCCCAGGTACTTACCTGCTTTGGAAAGGGTGTCAAACATAAGTCATTTCTCTTTTGTTTCCCTCACCCCGAGCCTCTGCCAAAGGGAGAGGGAGGATCAGAAAGACAGGCCGGGTAAGGCGAAGCCGCCACCCGGCACACAGGTTAATGCGCCCCTTTCGCCTGGGTCACCATCGCGTCCAGGTTTTCAGGCATTGGCTCATAGGGTGTCTCTTTCGCCGTCGGTTTATTCTCCTTCAGCGCCGCCAGCGCGGTTTTAATCGAGAACAGCGCCAGCACCACCACCACGATCATAAAGAAGATGGTCAGCCCGGCATCGAGACGGTTGTTAAACACCAGCTGCGCCAGCTGCGACTCGGTGTACTGCGCCGGAATTTTGCCGCTGTCGATCATCGCCTGGAACTTGTTGGCAATCGCCAGGAAGCCCACTTTATTGTCCGGGCTGAAGGCTTTCTGCCAGCCGGCGGTGAGGGTACAGATCAGCAGCCAGGCCGTCGGCACCAGCGCCACCCACGCATAGCGCTGACGTTTCATCTTGAACAGCACCACTGCGCAGAGCATCAGCGCCATCCCCGCCAGCATCTGGTTGGCGATACCGAACAGCGGCCACAGGGTGTTAATACCGCCCAGCGGATCGACCACCCCCTGATGCAGGAAGTAGCCCCACGCCAGCACGCACAGCGCCGTCGCCAGCAGGTTAGCCGGTAACGAATCAGTACGCTTCAGGTTCGGGGAGATCACACCCAGCAGATCCTGCAGCATAAAGCGCGCCGCACGGGTGCCGGCATCCACCGCCGTCAGGATAAACAGCGCTTCAAACAGAATGGCAAAGTGGTACCAGAACGAGACGTCCATCAGCCCGCCCAGCGCGCCGTGGAGAATGTAGGCCATGCCCACCGCCAGCGTAGGCGCCCCGCCGGCGCGGGAGATGATGGACTGCTCGCCCACCTCATTAGCGATATGCGTCAACGTTTCCGGGGTAATCGCAAAGCCCCAACCGCTCACCACCTGCGCCGCCGACGCCACCACATCGGTGGTTCCCGCCGGCGCCAGCACCGCCATCGGGCTGTTCATCGCGAAGTAGACGCCCGGGTCAATGATACAGGCGGCGACCAGCGCCATAATCGCCACGAAGGATTCCATCAGCATGCCGCCGTAGCCGATAAAGCAGGCCTGATTTTCATTCGCCAGCATCTTCGGCGTGGTACCGGAGGCAATCAGGGCGTGGAAGCCCGACACCGCGCCGCAAGCGATAGTGATAAACAGGAACGGGAACAGGTTGCCAGTCCATACCGGGCCAGTACCGTCAATAAATTTGGTCAGCGCCG
The DNA here is from genome assembly GCF_021869705.1 of Klebsiella sp. PCX. Taxonomy (NCBI): domain Bacteria; kingdom Pseudomonadati; phylum Pseudomonadota; class Gammaproteobacteria; order Enterobacterales; family Enterobacteriaceae; genus Klebsiella; species Klebsiella sp. PCX. The sequence goes on along the minus strand of NZ_CP091527.1, from coordinate 1,451,819 downwards.
GCATGGTCAGGGTCGGACGCATAATCAGAATGCCGATCGCCAGACCGACGATAGTGCCGATTTTGAGGAAGGTGGAGAGGTAGTCGCGCGGGGCCAGCAGCAGCCAGACCGGCAGCACCGCGGCGACAAAGCCATAGCCCACCAGCATCCAGGTGAGCTGGACGCCGGTAAAGTCAAAGAACGGCGCCCAGGTCGGGCTTTCCGCTACCCAGCCGCCGGAGATAATGGCGAACACCAGGAATATCAGGCCAATCACCGACACTTCGCCAATGCGCCCCGGGCGCAGATAGCGAATATAGATCCCCATAAACAGCGCCAGCGGAATGGTAAAGGCCACGGTATAGGTTCCCCACGGGCTGTGGGTCAGCGCTTTCACCACGATCATCGCCAGCACCGCGAGGATGATCACCATGATCATAAAGGTCGCCACCAGGGCAATCACCCCGGCGGTCGCCCCCATCTCCTCTTTCACCAGTTCGCCCAGCGAACGGCCGTCGCGGCGGGTGGAGACGAACAGCACCATAAAGTCCTGCACCGCCCCGGCCAGCACCACGCCGGCGAGGATCCAGATCATCCCCGGCAGATAGCCCATCTGCGCGGCAAGCACCGGGCCCACCAGCGGCCCCGCGCCGGCGATGGCGGCAAAATGGTGTCCGAACAGCACTTTTTTGTCAGTCGGGACATAGTCGAGGCCATCGTTATGCCGCACCGCGGGCGTCATGCGCGTCGAATCGACGCCGAGCACGGTTTTGGCGATATACAGGCCGTAAAAACGATACGCGATCAGATAAACGCAGACTGCCGCGACGACAATCCACAGCGCGTTGATCTGCTCACCCCGGTTTAAAGCAATGTAGCCGAGGGCAAAGGCTCCGATCACGGAGAGCAGTGCCCAGATAAGGTATTTCCCTGAATTATTCATTGTTGTGGTCCACCGGTAGGGTAATCAGGATGTTACATTTTGTTTCTAGATCACAACGCAGAATTTAACAACATCGAAACAGCGCAGATGCCGTCCACCCACAGAGATTTGTCTCACATTGCTAGCGAGATCACTTAAGGCAGGAAAATGAATGAAAGGATTATGCGGGTTGCCAGTCGATGACCGAATCGGTCCAGTTACGCCATGATTTTGCCGGGTGGCGCTGCGCTGACCCGGCCTACAACGGCATCGATGCTGACTGAAACTGCCGGTGTTGGCGGTCTCAACATCGCAGAGACATTCCCGGAAGGCCGGGGCAGACCGTAGGCCCGCGCAAGCGCAGCGCCGCCGGGCGTCAAAACCGTAGCCCGGCTAAGCGTAGCGCGAGCCGGGGAAACAGCGGCTCCTTAGCCCAGCACCGCGGTGCCCAGACGACAGGTGCAGCAGCGCCGCCCCTTCTCGTCATACACCACAATCTCCCAGCTTTGGCTCTGCCGGCCAAGATGCAGCGGGCGGCACTCGCCGCGCACTTTCCCGCTGGAGACCGCCCGGTGATGGGTGGCGTTCAGCTCGGTGCCCACCACGCACTGCCCCTCTTCGGTCATCAGCCAGCCGGCCATCGACCCCAGCGTCTCCGCCAGCGCCGCTGAGGCCCCGCCGTGCAGCAGGCCAAACGGCTGATGGGTGCGGGCATCCACCGGCATTTCCGCCTCCAGCAGCCCAGCTTCCAGCCGGGTGTAGACGATCCCCAGATGCGCCACCAGGGTGTTTTCGCTACTGGCGTTCAGCGCCGCCAGCGTGAGCGCTCGTTTCCAGGCCATTTACGCCCCCAGCGTCGAGCCGCCGTCTACCACGATATCCTGCAGGGTGATATGGCTGGCGTGAGAAGAGGCGAGGAACAAAATGGTATTGGCGACCTCCTGTGGGCGGGCAATCTTACCCAGCGGGATGCCGAGCTTAAACTGCTCGCCGAAACCGCGGATCCGCTGCTGCTCCGCATCGTCGCTGACCCACAGCGTGCGCTGCATATCGGTATCGGTAGAACCCGGCGACACCAGATTACAGCGCACCCCGCTGCCCGCCAGCTCAAGGCCGACGGTTAGCGCCAGGCTTTTCAGCGCCGCTTTCGAGGCGCCATAGGCGCTCATGCCGATACGCGGCGTATGCGCGGCATCGGAAGCGACGGTGACGATGGCCCCGCCCCGCTGGCGACGGAACTGGGCCATCGTCTGCTGAAACAGATTAAACGCCCCGCCGACGTTGACCGCGAAGGTCTGCCGCCACTCTTCCGCGCTCAGCTGGTCGGTGGCGCCCATGCGCAGGATCCCGGCGGCGTTCACCAGCACGTCTAATCGCTCGGTGTTCGCCAACAGGCGGCTGCACACTTCGCGTACCCGGTCGGCATCGGCGACGTCCAGCGTTTCGGTGGCAAACGGGTAGCGTTCGCCGTCAAAGGCGAGGTCGAAACCGGTGACGTTGGCCCCGGCCTCCACAAAAGCCAGCGCGGTGGCATAGCCAATGCCTTTACCGGCGCCGGTCACCCACACGGTCTGGCCGCGAAAATCCAGCGCCGCCATTATTGCACCTCGCGGGAAAGCAGCGCCCACCAGGCGTCGATGGTCGGGTTTTTCGCCAGCATCACGAAGTCGATATCGCCGTGCACTTTGCGCCAGCGGGCGGCGAGGGCCATCATCCGCACCGAATCCAGACCGTAGTCGATCAGGTTTTCATCATCCAGCGGTTCGTCGGATTCGTCGAGCAGCGGCAGGATCAGCGCGCGCAGCGCCGCTTTGCTGGCCGGCAGCGGCAACAGCTCTTCGGTCATCACCACGCGGCCGGAACGGCCGGCGACGTATTTCAGCGCCATCAGGTGCTCTTCGCGGCTGAAGTCCGCCAGCGCGTCGGCGACAAAGAACGGTTTGATATCGCGCATAAAGGCGTCGGTGGCGGTGGTCATGCAGCCGATATGGGCGTAAACGCCGGTGATGATCAGCTGGTCGCGGCCGCTCTCTTTCAGCATCTCTTCAAGCGGCGAGCGATGAAACGCGCTGTAGCGCCATTTCACCAGCACGGTGTCGTCTTCGTCCGGCGCCAGGGCGGCAATCACCTGCTGCTGCTCCGGCGAACGGGTCAGCCCCGGCCCCCACATATCATTCAGCAGGGCGCGGTCTTCATCGCTCTGCTCTTTCGGCTGGGCGGTGTAGTACACCGGAATACCGTTCTGTTTGCAGAAGTCGCGCAGGGCGGCGATATTGGCCACCACTGTCTCCATCATCGCGCTGTTTTCGCCCCAGAAATTGAGAAAGTATTCCTGCATATCATGGATCAGCAGCGCGGCGCGGGAAGGTTCAAAGGCCCAGCTGACTTTGTTCGCCGGAATATCGCTGGCTTCCGGCAGCGCGTAAGCCTGTAATTTAGGGATTGCCATTTTCTGTTCTCCTTCAGCCCAGCTTGCCTTCGGCCAGCCACTGACGTAATTGTTTCTTATCGACTTTGCCCACCGGCGTCAGCGGCAGCGCGGCAACGCACTCCACGCGGTCCGGCAGTTTAAATTCAGCCACCCCCTGCTCGCGCAGGAAGCGGCGCACCGCGACGGCGCGCAGCGGCGAGGTCACCACGAGGTAAGCGCAGCTCTTCTCGCCCAGCAGATTGTCTTCAATGCTGACCAGCGCGGCGTGGATCACCGCCTCATGGCGCAGCAGCAGGTTTTCGATCTCTTCGGCGGCGATCTTCTCGCCGCCGCGGTTGATCTGATCTTTTTCCCGGCCCTGAACGGTGATATACCCGTCTTCATCGATCGAAATCAGATCGCCGGAGCAGTAGAAACCCTCGGCGTCGAAGGCCTCCGCGTTATGCTGCGGGCTGTTGTAGTAGCCGCGGAAGGTGTAGGGCCCGCGGGTCATCAGGCGGCCCACTTCGCCGCGTGGCAGCGGGTTGCCCTCGGCATCTGCCACCCACACTTCATCGTCCGGGCACATCGGGCAGCCCTGGGTATGGATGATCCGCTCAGGACTGTCGTTAAGGCGGGTGTAATTCACCAGCCCCTCCGCCATGCCGAACACCTGCTGCAGCTGGCAGCCGATTTCCGCCGGAATGCGCGCGGCGAGGGTCGCCGACAGGCGCGCGCCGCCGACCTGCAATAGCTGCAGCGATTGCAGTTGCGCGTTGCTGCCCCATTCGTGAATGGCCTGCAGCCACAGGCTGACCGCCGGCGGCACCAGCGAGGCAACGTTGATCTGATGTTTTTCAATCAGCGGGAAACAGAGGGTGGCGCTCGGGTCGGCGGCGAGGATCACCCGCCCGCCGGCGAGGAAAACGCCGAGCGAACCCGGGGAACTCATCGCATAGTTATGCGCCGCCGGCAGCGCGTTGAGGTAGCGTGTCTCAGCGTTAATCCCGCAGATCTCGTTGCTGCGGCGGATACTGTAGTCGTAATCGTTATGGGTACGCGGGATCAGCTTCGGCGTCCCGGTGCTGCCGCCGGAGAGCTGGAAAAAGGCCACTTCGTCGGCAGGGGTTGGGTTGGCGATAAAGTTATCCGCCGGGCGGTTAATCTCCGTCGCCAGATCGCGCTCGCCGCCGTCGTTACGCAGCAGCGCCACGCGCAGGGAAGCATGTTCAGCAATAAACGCATGGAGGAAGCTATCGTCGGCAAACAGCGCGTGCTCGCGGTCGGCGATCAGCAGCGCCGGCTTAATCTGCGCGGCGTAGGCGTTAAGCTCGCTGCGCTGGTGGCTGAACAACGCGTTCACCGGCGCGACGCCGATGCGCAGCAGCGCGAAGAAGGTGATGTAAAACTCGGCGACGTTGCCCAGTTGCACCAGCGCGGTTTCTCCGCGCTTCAGTCCCTGACGCTGCAGAGAGCAGGCAAGGTTGTCCACCCGCTGGTTAAACTGGCGGTAGCTAATGTGTCGATCGCCATCGATAATCGCCACGGCGTCGTTTTCTGCGTGACGGGTGATCAGATTGGTTAACGGCAGATCCTGCCAGTAGCCTTTTTGACGATAGCGGGCCGCGAACTCATCCGGCCAACGGGTAAATGCAATCATCCTTGCCTCTTAATTCAAGCCAAATACGTTAAGCATGGTGGTCAGTTTGACGCCGGTTTCGCGCCATTCGCCCAGCGGCGAGGAGGCCGGAACAATGCCCGCGCCGGCAAACAGGCGCAGCGTACGCTGCTGCAGACGCGCGCAGCGGATGGTCACCACCCATTCGCCGTTGCCTTCATCGTCACACCAGCCGACGATGCCGCCGAACAGCTGACGGTCGAAGGGTTCCAGTTCGGCAATCAGGCGCTTCGCCGCCTGGTGCGGGAAGCCGCTCAGCGCCGGAGTCGGGTGCAGCAGGCAGGCCAACGACATGGCGTTTTCTTCCGCCAGCGCCGTGCCTTCGATCGGCGTCGCCAGATGCCAGAGCGTCGGGGTGGTGATCAGCTGCGGCGATGACGGCAGCGACAGCTGGCTGCTGCGCGGGCCCAGCACGCTCTTCATCGCCTGGGTCACCAGCTCGTGCTCATGGCGATCTTTGCCGGACGCCAGCAGCCTGTTGCCCGCTTCGCGGTCCAGCACATCGTCAGGCTGGCGGCGGGCGGAGCCGGCCAGCGGCAGTGAGCTGAAGTGCGCCCCTTCTTTACGCAGCAGTAGCTCCGGGCTGGCGCCCAGCAGCACGCCGCCGTCGGCGAGCGGCACATGGAAGTTAAAGCTGGCGGGGTTCTGCGCGATCAGGCGCTCCATCAGGGCGCCGCTATCGACAGGATCGCGGGTAGTGATATCGATTAGTCGTGATAGCACCACTTTGTCGACTTCCGGGGTGGCGGTCAGCGCGGCGGCGCGTTCAACCATGACTAGAAACGCGTCCTGCTCCGGGATCTCCCGGCGATCCACCACCGCCATCGCCTCCAGCGGCGCGGCATAGCGGGCGGAACGCTGTTTTTCCGGTCGCGAGAACGCTTCCCAGCGCTCGGGGATATAAAGCTCGGAAGGCTGACAGGTGTCGAACGGGATGGCCCCGACCATCACCGGCTTGCGGATCCCCGCCGCCCGGGCCTCGGCAAAGGCGGCGGCCATCTGCTGCTGGAACTCGCCGTTCAGCGCATCGCCGCCGACAGCGGGCGCTGAGAGGCGGCGGAAGCAGCCTGAGGTGCTAAAACTGCGGTACGGCGACATAAAGAAGAAGCTGTCCGGCGACAAGGTCCGGGTAGGTTTCTGTACATCCTCAGCCAGTGACGTTTCCATATCATCCTCCAAAAACGATAAATATATTACGAATAATTATCATTTGTATTTTGGTTGGCTAACCTAAAAGGTATTGCCCGCCATGTCAACCGCGTTACGTCATCGCGCCGCCACTTTGGCTTGCATCCTGTCAACGCAAAGTTGAAAATGAGACGCATTTATTACCCTTCGAATCAGGATGCGATGACGTGAACTTCTCTTCTTTTTGCCGCCGCGGTGCGCTGACCGGCATGCTGTTGTTTTTAGGAATTACCTCAGCCCAGGCGGCGGACTGGCCGCGCCAGGTCACCGACAGCTACGGGACACACACCCTGCCGAGCCAGCCGTTGCGCATTGTCTCCACCAGCGTGACCCTCACCGGCTCGCTGCTGGCGATCGACGCGCCGGTGGTCGCCAGCGGCGCCACCACCCCGAACAACCGCGTGGCCGATAGCCAGGGCTTTCTGCGCCAGTGGAGCGAGGTCGCCAAAGCCCGCAAGCTGGCGCGGTTGTATATCGGCGAACCGAGCGCGGAAGCGGTGGCCGCCCAGATGCCGGATCTGATCCTGGTGAGCGCCACCGGCGGCGACTCCGCCCTGCCGCTGTACGATCAGCTCAAAACGATCGCCCCAACGCTGGTCATCAACTATGACGATAAAAGCTGGCAAACGCTGCTCACCCAGCTGGGGCAGATCACCGGCCATGAGCAGCAGGCCAGCGCGCGCATCGCCGACTTCAATAAACAGCTCGTTTCGTTAAAAGAAAAAATGAAGCTACCGCCGCAGCCGGTCACCGCCCTCGTCTATACCGCGGCCGCGCACAGCGCCAATATCTGGACGCCGGAATCGGCCCAGGGGCAGATGCTCCAGCAGTTGGGCTTTAGTCTGGCGACGCTGCCAGGCGGCCTGCCCGCCAGCCACAGCCAGGGCAAACGCCACGATATCGTGCAGCTGGGCGGGGAGAACCTGGCGGCCGGACTGAACGGCCAGAGCCTGTTCCTGTTCGCTGGCGACCAGAAAGATGTCGATGCCATCTACGCCAACCCGCTGCTGGCGCATCTCCCGGCGGTCGAAGGGAAACGCGTCTACCCGCTGGGCACCGAGACCTTCCGTCTTGACTACTACAGCGCCCTGCTGGTGCTCCAGCGTCTCTCCAGCCTGTTCGGCTAGCGCGGGCTGTGCCATCAGGACGGGAACCCAGCCCGAACGCTTTGCCGGGCGGCGCTGCGCTTGCCCGGCCTACAATGCCCGCACCCCCAGGCCCGGTAAGGCGCAGCCGCCACCGGGCAATCGCCCCCTACTTAACTTTCTTTGACGATTTCCGGGCGCTGGAAGCGGCGCAGCTCGCGTAGCAGCCCCACCAGCAGCACGCCGACGAGGGCCAGCGCCCAGCCGCTGGCGCTGGCGGAAGCGACCGGCGTCATCACCGCCCCTAACCCGCCGAGCAGCGCCGCGCCGATGGCGTCGCCGGTAACGTTCTGGGCGGTCCACAGACCGTTAATCCGCCCGAGCATATGTTCCGGCGTCTGAGTCTGGATCAGGGTGTACTGCAGCAGCGAGCTAATAGCGCTCAGCCAGCCAAACAGCGCCAGGCACAGCGCGCCCAACGCCCAGTGCGGCATCAGGCTGAACAGCGCAATGGCGACAAAGGAGCACACCGTCGTCGCCAGCATCAGCGCGCCCGGCCGCACGGTCTGGGCCAGCTGGCCGCTGGTCAACGCCCCCAGCGCCGCGCCGAGCGGAATCGCGGCGTACAGCAGGCCAATCTGTCCGGCCGACATCTGCCAGCTCCCGGCCAGCGCCGGATAGAGCACCCGCACCGCGCTGGCCATGGTCAGCAGGCCGCCGAGCAGCGCAATCCCGCCGATAAGCGGGCTCTGACAGAGGAAGGTCAGCCCCGCCAGCAGGGCACGCAGCGGATGCTCACGCGGCTGCGGAGGCGGCGGCAGCTGCGGCAGACGCAGCAGGGTTAAGGTGGTGATAAACGTCCCCGCCGCCGCCAGGCCGAAGTTCCACGCCACGCCGCCGGAGGCCAGCAGCAGGCCGCCGATCATGGGCGAAATCACCGAGCCCAGGCGCACCGTCAGCATAGTGATGGCCCCGGCCTGCATCAGATTTTCCCGCCCCACCAGTGCCGGGGTCGCCGCCAGCAGCGCGGTCACGCCTAAAGAGGCGAAGAAACCGTCCCAGATCCCCAGCAGATAAATCGCCGCCAGCGACGGCTCCGGCAGCAGGGCGTTCAGACACAGGCCGACAAAGCCCACGCCGCAGGTGCCGCGCGCCAGCAGGATCAGGCGTTTGCGCTCATAGCGGTCAGCCAGTACGCCCCCCACCATCAGGCCAATAAACATCGACGCGCCGGTCAAGGTCACCGACAACCCGACCTGCCAGGTCGAATGGGTCATCATCTGGATCTGCACCGGGATGGCCACGCCCAGCAGACCAAGCGACAGAATAGAGATAAAGCGAGCGATAAAAACGGCGCGAAACGCCGGGTGAGTTTTCAGCAGGCTGAGGTTAAGCAGCCAGGATTGTCGGTTCATTACAGCGCCTTGTCGTTATTTTTAATACCCTTTTTCCTGTGGGTCATGCTACCATAGCTGAATAAAATCGATAACGATAATTACTATCATTATCATATCAGGGATGTCAGTTATGTCGTTTTCTACGACCGCGGTACGCTCTGTCGCCGTGCCCGGATTGTTGCTACTACTCGCCTTAGCCGCCGCGCTTAGCCTGACGATCGGCGCCAAATCATTGCCGATCGGCACGGTATTCACCGCCTTTAGCGGAACCTGTCAAAGCGCCGACTGCACCATCGTGCTGGATGCGCGCCTGCCGCGCACCCTGGCCGGTCTGCTGGCGGGCATCGCCCTCGGTCTCGCCGGCGCGCTGATGCAGACGCTCACCCGTAACCCGCTGGCCGACCCCGGCCTGCTGGGGGTCAACTCCGGCGCCAGCTTCGCCATCGTCCTCGGCGCGGCGCTGTTCGGGATCACCTCTCCACAGGAGCAGCTGCTGCTGGCGTTTTGCGGCGCGCTCTGTGCCTCGCTGCTGGTGGCCTTCACCGGCAGCCAGGGCGGCGGCCAGCTGAGCCCGGTGCGCCTCACCCTTGCCGGGGTCGCCCTTGCGGCGGTGCTGGAAGGGCTGTCCAACGGCATCGCCCTGCTCAACCCCGACGTCTACGATCAGCTGCGCTTCTGGCAGGCCGGTTCGCTGGATATCCGCACCCTGCAGACGCTGAAAATTGTCCTGCTGCCGGTGGTGGTGGCGGGGATCGCCGCCCTGCTGCTGAGCCGGGCGCTTAACAGCCTGAGCCTCGGCAACGATACCGCCACCGCCCTCGGCAGCCGCGTCGCCCGCACCCAGTTGATCGGCCTGATCGTTATCACCGTCCTGTGCGGCAGCGCCACCGCCGTCGTCGGCCCTATCGCCTTTATCGGTCTGATGATGCCGCATATGGCGCGCTGGCTGGTGGGGGCCGATCATCGCTGGTCGCTGCCGGTCACCCTGCTCGCCACCCCGGCGCTGCTGCTGTTTGCCGACGTGATTGGCCGCCTGCTGGTGCCCGGCGAACTGCGGGTATCGGTGGTGAGCGCCTTTCTCGGCGCGCCGGTGCTGATCTGGCTGGTGCGCCGCCAGCCGCGGGGAGGTGGCCTGTGATTGCCCCGTCCCGCCGCCTGATAGCCAGCTGTCTGCTGCTGATGGCCGCCAGCCTGCTGATTTCCCTGCTCGGGCTGGCGCAAGGCCCGGTGCCGCTAACGATTGACCAGGTGTTCTCGGCGCTGTTCGGCGACGCGCCGCGCAACGTCACGATGGTGGTAAACGAATGGCGGCTGCCGCGGGTGTTAATGGCGCTGCTCATCGGCGCCGCGCTCGGCGTCAGCGGCGCCATTTTCCAGTCGCTGACCCGTAACCCGCTCGGCAGCCCGGACGTGATGGGCTTTAACACCGGCGCCTGGAGCGGCGTGCTGGTGGCGATGGTGCTCTTCGGCCAGAACCTGACGGCGATCGCCCTGGCGGCGATGGCCGGCGGGGTGCTGACCTCGCTGGTGGTCTGGCTGCTGGCCTGGCGCAACGGGATCGAGACCTTCCGCCTGATCATTATCGGCATCGGCGTGCGCGCCATGCTGGTGGCATTCAACACCTGGCTGCTGCTGCGCGCCTCGCTGGAGACCGCCCTTTCTGCGGGCCTGTGGAACGCCGGATCGCTTAACGGCCTGACGTGGGGTAAAACCTGGCCGTCAGCGCCGCTGATCCTGTTGATGCTGGTGGGCAGCGCCCTGCTGGTTCGCCGGATGCGGCTGCTGGAGATGGGCGACGATACCGCCTGCGCGCTGGGGGTGCAGGTCGAACGCTCGCGCCTGCTGCTGATGCTGGTGGCAGTGGTGCTCACCGCCGCCTCGACGGCGCTGGCCGGGCCAATCTCATTTATCGCGCTGGTGGCGCCGCATATCGCCCGCCGCCTGAGCGGCACGGCCCGCTGGGGATTAACCCAGTCTGCCCTGTGCGGCGCGCTGCTGCTGGCGCTGGCCGATTACGGCGCCCAGCGGCTGTTTATGCCCTGGCAACTGCCGGTGGGCGTGCTAACCGTCAGCCTCGGCGGTATTTACCTTATTGCTTTGTTGATTCAGGAGTCCCGCAAAAAATGAGTGCTGTCCCCTCCCGTTTGCGCGGCGAGCAGTTAACCCTGGCCTACGGGAACAAGACTATCGCCGAGTCGCTGAACGTGACCATCCCTGACGGCCACTTCACCGCCATTATCGGCCCCAACGGCTGCGGCAAATCGACGCTGCTGCGCACCCTCAGCCGCCTGATGGCGCCGGCCAGCGGCCATGTCTGGCTCGACGGCGCGCAGATCCAGCAATATGCCACGAAAGAGGTTGCCCGCCGCATCGGACTGCTGGCGCAGAATGCCACCACTCCTGGCGATATCACGGTGCAGGAGCTGGTGGCCCGCGGGCGCTACCCGCACCAGCCGCTGTTCACCCGTTGGCGCAAAGAAGATGAAGCGGCGGTAAACAACGCGATGCGGGCGACCGGAATCAGCGACCTGGCGCTGCAGAGCGTCGATACGCTCTCCGGCGGCCAGCGCCAGCGGGCGTGGATTGCGATGGTGCTGGCCCAGGAGACAGAGATTATGCTGCTGGATGAGCCGACCACCTGGCTGGACATCAGCCATCAGATCGACCTGCTGGAGCTGTTGAGCGAGCTGAATCGCGAGAAGGGCTATACCCTGGCGGCGGTGCTGCACGATCTTAACCAGGCCTGCCGCTACGCTACCCACCTGATCGCCCTGCGCGACGGCAAGATCGTCGCCGAGGGGGCGCCGAAGGAAATCGTCACGGCGGAACTGATTGAACGGATTTACGGCCTGCGCTGCACGATCATTGAGGATCCGGTGGCGCATACGCCGCTGGTGGTGCCGCTGGGCCGCCGGTAATTCTCCCTTTCCCCGGCTTGCGCTACCCTGAGCCGGGCTACCTGCTGTAGCCCGAACTCAACCGTTATCCCAGAATCTCCTTGACCACCGGGCCGATGGCTTCAAAGGCCTGCGGGGAGATAATGTCGACGTGGGCGCAGTTCTGGCTGAACACCTCCAGCTCGCCCACCCATGGGCCCCATACGACCTGCGGATCCATCCCCGCCTGCCGCGTCTTCTCCGCCACGAACAGCGTCGCCTTGCCGTCAAACTTCGCGCTGTGCGCGGTGGTTAACAGCCGTACCGCATCGGCATAGTTGGCTTCGATGGCGCTGAACAGCTCGCCGGAGGCTTGCCCCTGCTGGGCGGCAAGAAACGCTTCGCGCTCGCGGGCAATCTCCGCCAGCACAGCCGGATCCAGCCCGTTAGCCTCTTTCTCCGCCCAGTTTTGCGTCTCCGGCGGCCAGGTATCCAGCAGGCCGAGGAAGGCCACCGCTTCGCCGCGCTGGCGCAAGCGGGCGGCAATGCCCTGGGCTAAGGTGCCGCCCAGCGAATACCCGAACAGGTAATAAGGGCCGTGCGGCTGCTGCGCCAACAGCGTTTGCAGATGATGCTCGCAGACCTCGTCGAGGCTGGCGGCGCTGGCCATCGGCCCCTGCGGGCGCGGCGACTGAATACCGGTAATTGACCAGCGCGGGCTGAGATAGCGCGCCAGCACGCTGAACTGCCAGGCGAAGCCGGAGGCAGGATGGAAGCAGAACAGCGTCGGACCGTCGCTCTCGCGCAGCGGCAGAAGCGTATCCAGTCCCAGGCGCTGAGCCTGCTCATCGCTGAGATCGGCCGCCAGCAGCGCGCTCAGTTTGCCCACCGTCGAGGCCACCATCACCTGCCCCGGGGTCACCTGTCGCGCCAGCTGGCGGCTAAGCTGTGCCGCCAGGCGCATCGCCAGCAGCGAATGGCCGCCGAGGGCAAAGAAATCAGCGTCGATATCATTCACCTCGCAGCCCAGCAGCTGACTGAAGGCGGCGGCGACAAGAGTTTCCATGCCGGGCTCCGGCGGCCGGCCGCTGCGCTCGCCGCCGAGGGTCGGCAGCGGCAGCGCTTTGCGATCCAGTTTGCCATTAGCGCTGAGCGGTAGGTCAGCGAGCTGCATCAGCACCACCGGCACCATATGCGGCGGCAGCTGTTCCGCCAGCCGCGCTTTCAGCGCCGCGGTATCCAGCGGCAGGCCGGAGTCAGAGACCAGATAGCCCACCAGCTGCCGGGCATCGCCGCCGGTCGCCGCCGCCTGGTTGAAGACGCAGGCGTGACTCACCGCCTGCGCCACGTCCGGCAGGGCCGACATCGCCCGGTCAATCTCGCCAAGCTCGATGCGCTGCCCGCGGATCTTCAGCTGATCGTCGCTGCGGCCAAGATACTCCACCGCGCCGTTCGCCAGCCAGCGCGCCACGTCGCCGGTCCGATACATCCGCTCGCCGGGGGCAAACGGGTCGGCGATAAAGCGGCTGGCGGTGAGGTCCGGGCGCCCCAGATAGCCCTGCGCCAGCTGAATGCCGGTGAGATAAAGATCCCCCGCCACCCCCGGCGGCACCGGGCGCATCGCGGCATCCAGAATGCGCAGCCCGGTGTTCCATACCGGCCAGCCAATCGGCACGCTGCTGCCGGTCACCGCCGCCAGCTCAGGCCCGCAGGCCGGATACCAGCTGACGTCCACCGCCGCTTCCGTCGGGCCGTACAGGTTATGCAGCGGCGCGCCGGTCAAGCGCTCCCACTCGCGGCACAATTCCGTCGGCAGCGCTTCGCCGCTGCAGAATACCCGCCGCAGCGTGCGGCAGGCGGCGACGCTGTCGGCATCCAGCGAGGCGACAAACGCCGCCAGCATCGACGGCACAAAGTGGGTAGTGGTCACGCCGTAGTGGGCGAAGAACTGCTGCATCGCCTGCGGGTCGCGGTGCGCCTCCGGCTCGGCCATCACCAGCTGCGCGCCGGTGATAAACGGCCACCAGAACTCCCACACCGAAACGTCAAAACTGCACGGCGTTTTCTGCGCCACCACGTCGTCGGCAGATAACGGATAGCGATCCTGCATCCACAGCAGGCGGTTGACGATGGCGGTCTGGCCGACCATCACCCCTTTCGGCCGCCCGGTGGAGCCCGAGGTAAAGATGATGTAGGCGGTATGGTCCGGTTTTGACAGCGCCAGCGGCGCGTCATCCGCAACGGCCAGCGGCTGCTGGTAGCAGAGGCTCTCCAGCCCGGGGATATCGTTGAAGCGGGCCAGCTGATCCTCCGAGGCGATCAGCAGCGACGGCCGGGCGTCTTCCAGCATCATCCGCAGACGGTCGTCCGGGTAGCCGGTGTCCAGCGGCAGCCAGGCGGCCCCCGCTTCGACAATGCCGTGCAGCGCCAGGGTCAGGAACACCGAGCGCGGCAGGGCCACCGCCACGCTGTCGCCTGGCTTCACGCCGCGTTGACGCAGCAGCTGCGCGAGCGCCACCACCTGCTGACGCATCTCACGATAGCTGAACTGCCAGTTTGCATCCGCCAGCGCTGGGGCATCAGGAGTCTTCCGCGCCTGGTCGGCCACCAGCGCGCTGAGGGTGGTGGCGCGCAGCGGCATAGCGGTATCGTTAACCGCCGCCAGCCGGGCCTGCTCGTCGGCGGAGAGCATCTCCGCTTCGCCGCAGCGCAGCGTCGGATCGGCGGCAAACTGCGCCAGCAGCGCGGTCAGTCGCGCCATGTGGCGACGCAGCTCGGCTTCATCGTACCGGGCCTTGTTGGCGAGGATCTCCAGCGACAGCCCGCCGGTCTCATCCGGGAACAGCGCCAGCTCGAGATCGTTGACCGGGCCGGTGGCGAGGGTGTGGGTCACCGCCTCGACGCCGTCGATATCCAGTTGGTAATCAAAGACTTTGACGTTCAGTACCGGGCCAAACAGCGGTTCGTCCCCTGCCGCTTTGCCGCTGTCGCGGACGATCTGCTCGGCGTCATAGCGCTGATGGCGGCGCATCTTTTTCAGCTGCGCGGCGAGGCGCATCGCCAGGTCCGCCAGCGTCTCCTGGGCGTCAATATGCACCGCCAGAGGCAGGACATTGAGCACCGGCCCCGTCGAGGTCAGCGCGGCTGATCCCATCCGGCGCATAAAGATAAAGCCCGCCGCGTAGTCCATCCGGTTGCACAGGCGGCCCAGCCACAGCGTGGTGAGCGCCAGCGCCAGGTCAGCGGGCTGACAGTGCGGCGCCTGGCCGGCCAGGCGGCGGAAGGCGTCGGCGTTCATCTCCAGCTTCATCCGCCAGATATCGCTCCCGGCGGCGCGTCCGCCCAGCGGCGCGGCAGAGAGTGAGGCAGGAGCCGGTAACGCCTGGCGCTGGGCCTGCCAGAAGGCTTTATCCCGCTGCCAGGCCTCGCTGCCGGCGTAGCGCTGGTACTCGTCCACCACTTCGGCGAAGGAGGTGAAAGGCGACTCAGGAGTGGCTTCCCCGCGCTGCCAGGCGCGGTAGATGGCGGCGATCTGCCGGGTTATCGCCGGGAAGCTAAAGCCATCCACCAGCAAATGGTGATAACGCTGATACCAGTACCAGCGGTCGTCGCCGACGCGCAGCAGCTGATGGCACACCAGCGGGTTACCGCCGTCGACGCGCAGATCCTGCGCCAGATCTGCCTGCATCCGCTCCGTGGCGGCACGATGCGGATCCGGCGTCGTACGCAGGTCAATGATGGGCGGTTCGGCAAAGGTGCGCTCCGCCGCTACCCACTGCCAGACTTCCCCCTCCTGTTCCTCAAAGCGCAGGCTGAGGGTGTCCGCCTGCTGCAGACCGGCGACAATCGCCTTACCCAGCAGCGCCGGGTCGAGCGCGCCGCGCAGTTCAACATAGTGGGCCACGCTCCAGGCGCCAGGCAGAGTGGAAAGGCGCTCGGCCATCCAGATCCCCGGCTGCGCGGCAACCAGCGGTAAACGAGTGGTCATGGTCAGCTCCTTATGCCGCATGATGAGCGGGGGTCAGTGTCGGCCAGTTGGCCGCCAGCCACGCGTTGCACGCCTCGACCGACTGCGGAGGGCATACCACCGTCCAGCCGGCAGGCAGCGCGCAGTGCCCAGGCCACAGGCTGAACTGCCGCTGGTCATTGCGCAGAATGTAAAACTGCCCTTGCGGATTGTCGAAGGGGTTACTGAATTGCATATCAAACTCCTGTCGTAAAGCGCTGTGCTAAGGGGGCGACAGCAGAGGCTGCCAGAGCTGGATAAGCCCCGCCGTCAGCCCGCCGCGCCAGCAGAGCGCATCATGCCCGCCGTCAACCTGACGCCAGAAAATTGTCTGCTGCGTTGGGGTGAGTTGCCCCAACAGCGCCTGGTTAGCGCGGAAAATAATCGGTTCTCGCTGGCCCGCCTCCAGCCAGATGCGCAGCCCGGTCGCGGACGCCTCGCCCTGGCGCAAACGTTCGCCGATGAAGCCCGTCCCGCTGCCATCGCGATGCGGCCACCAGTAGGAGCCTGACTGGCTGAGCACGCAGCCAAAGCGCTGCGGCCAGTTGAGGGCGGCGAACATTGCCGCCAGGCCGCCGAAGCTTTGCCCGGCCACCACCGTCCGCTCCGGGCGGTCGCTGAACGGGACGTGACCGCGGACCAGCGGCAGGAGCTCCTCCTGCACCGCCAGCCAGAAATCGCGATGACAGGGCAGCTCAACCCCGCGGCGCTGGTTGTCGATCGCGTCGATCAGCAGGTAGACCGCCGGCGGCAGCCTCCCCTCGCGGGTCAGCGCGGCCAGCGGCGACCACACCGGCATGCTTTCGGCCCAGAACTGGCCGTCAAGCAGGATCGCCAGCGGCCGTGTTTGCGGATCGACAGCCTCGCCGGGGGTGTAGATCCAGACCCGGCGATGGTTGCCCAGACGCGCGCTGCGCCACTCAAGGCAATGGGCGGGAGGATGCGCTCCATTAAGCTGGTCCCAGCCGGGCTGCGCCGGCGCCTGCGGCATCTCCAGAGCCGAGACCCCATGGCCGCGTCCACCCCGCCAGCTGTGCGGGTTCAGCGGATC
The DNA here is from genome assembly GCF_021869705.1 of Klebsiella sp. PCX. Lineage (NCBI taxonomy): Bacteria > Pseudomonadati > Pseudomonadota > Gammaproteobacteria > Enterobacterales > Enterobacteriaceae > Klebsiella > Klebsiella sp. PCX. Next base: position 1,435,227 of record NZ_CP091527.1, on the reverse strand, counting down.
GGCTATCGCCCGCGGCAGCAGTTTGCGCCAGCCTTCGCGCAGCAGCGCGCGGTCCGGCTTATCAGCGCTGAACACCTCAGGGGAAAAATCATCGTCACGGTCGGAGGGAATAAAGCAGTAGCTGCCGCGCCAGGTCGGCGACAGCGTGGTTCGCCAGCACCAGGCGTCGGTCCCGGGCAGACGTTGCAGCGATTGCGGCCGCGCATTCTGATGGTGGTCGGTCACGCCGGTGATATAGAGCCATACCCGACGGCGCGGAGAACGCGTTTCATCCCCTGCCGGATCCCGCCACCAGAACGTCACCTCGATGGCGTCATCCACCGCCCGGGACTGCGGACCCTGCAGGGTTCGCCACCACTCCTCGCTTCCTGTCGTTAACATTCAGTCATTAACCCTATGTATCGCGTGACTTTTTTAATTAATTGTCATTCTTTATTGATAATATTATTGATAACTATTTGCATTTGCAATAGCGTATTAGCGCGCCGTGGGAAGCGCGTCTTTCACAACACATGTCGAAGAGAGCTTATTCAGCTAGCGACGGAGTGCCTTTGCCCTCTTCCGGCAACATTTATGCCGCCTCCCCTCCCGGTGGGAAGGGGCGTTTGGGGAACGTGGCGACAAAAAAGCAGGAATAACAATGAATAACAGGATCAAATCCCTGGCCTTGCTGGTCAATCTGGGAATTTACGGGGTTGCTTTTCCGTTAAGCGCAGCGGAAACCGCCACCGACGATAAAAACAGCGCCGCGGAAGAGACCATGGTGGTCACCGCCGCCGAGCAGAACCTGCAGGCGCCGGGCGTCTCCACCATCACCGCCGATGAGATCCGCAAACGTCCGCCGGCGCGCGACGTCTCGGAGATCATTCGCACCATGCCGGGGGTCAACCTGACCGGCAACTCCACCAGCGGCCAGCGCGGGAATAACCGCCAGATTGATATCCGCGGCATGGGCCCGGAAAACACCCTGATCCTGGTCGATGGCAAGCCGGTCACCAGCCGCAACTCCGTGCGCCTCGGCTGGCGCGGCGAGCGCGACACCCGGGGTGACACCAGCTGGGTGCCGCCGGAGATGATCGAACGCATCGAAGTGATTCGCGGCCCGGCCGCCGCCCGCTACGGTAACGGCGCCGCCGGCGGCGTGGTGAATATCATCACCAAAAAAACCGGCGATGAGTGGCACGGCTCCTGGAACACCTATATGAACGCCCCGGAGCACAAAGACGAAGGCTCCACCAAGCGCACCAACTTCAGCCTCAGCGGCCCGCTGGGCGGCGATTTCAGCTTCCGCCTGTTCGGTAACCTCGACAAAACCCAGGCCGACGCCTGGGACATCAACCAGGGCCATCAGTCCGAACGCACCGGGATCTATGCCGACACCCTGCCGGCCGGGCGCGAAGGGGTAAAAAATAAAAATATCGATGGCCTGGTGCGCTGGGAATTCGCCCCGATGCATGCGCTGGAGTTTGAGGCCGGCTACAGCCGCCAGGGCAACCTCTACGCTGGCGACACCCAGAACACCAACTCCAACGACCTGGTAAAAGAGAACTACGGCAAAGAGACCAACCGTCTGTACCGCAATACCTACTCGGTCACCTGGAACGGCGCCTGGGACAACGGGGTGACCACCAGCAACTGGGCGCAGTACGAACGCACCCGCAACTCGCGCAAAGGCGAAGGTCTGGCCGGGGGCACCGAGGGGATCTTTAACAGCAACCAGTTCACGGATATCGATCTGGCGGATGTGATGCTGCACAGCGAAGTCAGCATCCCGTTCGACTATCTGGTTAATCAGAACCTGACGCTGGGCAGCGAGTGGAACCAGCAGCGGATGAAGGATAATGCCTCCAATACCCAGGCGCTGTCGGGAGGAGAAATTCCGGGCTACGACAGCACCGGCCGCAGCCCGTACTCGCAGGCGGAGATCTTCTCCCTGTTCGCTGAGAACAACATGGAGCTGACCGACACCACCATGCTGACCCCGGCGCTGCGTTTCGATCACCACAGCATCGTCGGCAACAACTGGAGTCCGTCCCTTAACCTGTCCCAAGGGCTGTGGGACGACTTCACGCTGAAGATGGGCATCGCCCGCGCCTATAAAGCGCCGAGCCTGTATCAGACCAACCCGAACTACATTCTCTACAGCAAAGGCCAGGGCTGCTACGCCAGTCAAGACGGCTGCTATCTGCAGGGGAATGAAGATTTAAAAGCCGAGACCAGCATCAACAAAGAGATTGGCCTTGAGTTTAAACGCGACGGCTGGCTGGCGGGCGTCACGTGGTTCCGCAACGACTATCGCAACAAAATTGAAGCGGGCTACGCCCCGGTTTATCAAAATAATAAAGGCACCGACCTCTACCAATGGGAAAACGTGCCGAAAGCGGTGGTGGAAGGCCTGGAAGGGACGTTGAACGTTCCGGTGAGCGAGACCGTGAACTGGACCAACAACATCACCTATATGCTGCAGAGTAAGAACAAAGAGACCGGCGATCGGCTGTCGATTATCCCGGAATACACGCTGAACTCCACGCTGAGCTGGCAGGTACGCGATGACGTTTCGCTGCAATCGACCTTTACCTGGTACGGCAAACAGGAGCCGAAGAAGTACAACTATAAGGGTCAACCGGTTACCGGCAGCGAGAAGAACGAGGTCAGCCCCTACAGCATCCTCGGCCTGAGCGCGACCTGGGACGTCACCAAATACGTTAGTCTGACCGGCGGCGTGGATAACGTCTTCGACAAGCGCCACTGGCGCGCGGGCAACGCCCAGACCACCGGGGGTGCCACCGGCACGATGTACGGCGCCGGCGCCGAGACCTACAACGAATCGGGCCGCACCTGGTACCTGAGCGTCAACACCCACTTCTGATAGCGGGTTCTCCCTGCCCCGCCCTTGCAGGATAAAGGGCGGGGACAACCACGGTATTCTTGCCCTATGCGCATCCATCACGCCACCCTGCCGCTGGCCGGCTATACGCTGCAGCAGATCGATTTCGACCCGGCGACTTTCCAGCCTGAAGATCTGTTGTGGCTGCCCTACCACGCCAGCCTGAGCGGCTGGGGCCGCAAGCGGCAGGCGGAGCACCTGGCCGGGCGCATCGCCGCGGTGTACGCCCTGCGCGAGGTCGGGGAAAAACAGCCTCCCGCCATCGGCGATCGGCGCCAGCCGCTGTGGCCCGCGCCCTGGTTCGGCAGCATCAGCCACTGCGGCCAGCGCGCGCTGGCGGTGGTCGCTGACCGGCCGGTGGGGGTCGACATCGAGCGCCGGTTTACGCCACTGCTGGCGGCGGAGCTGGAGAGCAGCATTATCAACGAGGTGGAAAAAAAGGTGCTGTTACACAGCGGCCTGCCCTTCCCGCTGGCGCTGACGCTGGCCTTTTCGGCGAAAGAGAGTGGGTTTAAGGCCTGGTCCTCTCACGCTTTAGCCCTGCCCGGCTTCCACAGCGCCCGGCTTGTGGCACTCACTGCGCAGCAGATCCATTTACGTTTTACCGCCAGCTTCTCCGTACAGCTTGCTCATTTCACCTTGCAAATCAACCATCTGATAAAAGACGATTTCGTTATTACCTGTACCTGCCCGCCTCGCGAAGCGTGATCCTTTTCGCTTTTTAAGAAATTACCTGTGCAAACCGTAGACAGTTCTGGCTGTCCGCTTTATGGTTACATTGAATAATAAATCATTGTTGAATATATATTCAATGCGGAGATGATAATGAAAACTACCCTGATAAAGTCTGTTCTGTTTGCCTCCATGATGGCCGCATCTGGCTCACTTTTCGCCGCCGATAATGGCCTGATCGCAATCATTACCCCTTCACATGATAATCCGTTCTTTAAAGCCGAGGCTGACGGCGCAGCGGCGAAAGCGAAAGAGCTGGGTTACAGCACCCTGGTCGCCTCGCACGACGATGACGTCAACAAACAAAACCAATTGATTGAAACGGCTATTGCGCGGAAAGCCAAAGCCATCATCCTGGATAACGCTGGCGCGGATGCCACCGTCGGCCCGCTGGAAAAAGCAAAAGCGGCAGGTGTGCCGGCATTTTTAATCGACAGAGAGATCAATAAAACCGGCGTCGCCGTGGCGCAGATCGTCTCTAACAACTATCAGGGCGCCCAGCTTGGCGCAGAAAAATTCGCCAGCCTCCTCAACGGTAAAGGCAAGTATGTCGAACTGTTAGGTCGTCAGTCCGACACCAACGCCAGCGTCCGCTCGCAGGGTTATCACGATGTGCTGGACGACTATCCGGAAATGAAAATGGTCGCCCAGCAGACGGCGAACTGGAGCCAGACGGAAGCCTTTACCCGTATGGAAGCTATTCTGCAGACGAATCCGGATATCGTCGGTGTGATTTCCGGCAACGATACCATGGCGCTGGGGGCGGAAGCGGCGCTGAAAGCCGCAGGTAAAAACGACGTGATTGTCGTCGGCTTCGACGGCAGCGACTACACGCGCGACTCGATACTCAAGCAGGGCAACATTAAAGCCACGGTTCTCCAGCCTGGCTGGAAGCAGGCGCAAATGGCCGTGGAACAGGCGGACTTTTTCCTCAAGAACGGGAAAGCCCAGAAAGAAGAGAAGCAGTTGATGGACTGCATCCTCATCGATAGTGGCAATGCGAAAAAACTCAACATGTTCAACCTCAGCGAGTAAGGCGGAAATGATGCGGTTAAAACAATGGGGCGCCGTGCTGATGGGCTGCGCCGCCCTGTTGCTGACGGCCTGCACGGTGGTGGACTTAGATGAGAATGGCAAGCCAGTGCTGCCTGCCGACCCGAACGCGAAACCCAGCTTCGACCATCTCACCCCGCAGCAGATCGCGCAACAAACCTGGCAATCTCGTGTGATTGACGCAGCGAACCAACATGCGCTGGACGCGACTGCGCTGGAAAAAGTGCGCCAGGCGTCTGGCGCTACGCCACAGAGCGTCTTTGTCCACCTGAACAGCGAGGTGACCGGGATTGACGTCGGCAACCCACGCGAGCAAAAGCTCAAACTTACGCTACACGGCCAGCCGTTGGTCGTGCAATTAGGTCCTGTCATGCGAGGCAATGCCATCCGCGATGCCAGCGGTTTCAAATTTGAAGACTTTACCAACCAGGTGCAGTTTGCGCAGCTTTCACGCGCCTACAATCGAGAGGCTATTAAACAGTTGCCGAAAGTGGACGCGAGCTGGACAGGCAAGCCTGTCGATATTCTCTTTGCGGTCACGGTTATTAACGGCAGTCTGCAGGATGCGGCCGCTCTTCAGCTAAAACAGGAGGTGCGCTGATGGCCAGTTCACCCGCAGAGGATATCATTTTACGCACCCGTGGTATTTCGATGTTGTTCCCCGGCACGGTGGCGTTGGATAACGTCGACTACAACGTCTGGCGCGGCAAAGTTAACGTGATCATCGGCGAAAATGGCGCCGGTAAATCAACGCTCATGAAAATTCTCGCCGGTGTGCAACAGCCGAGCCTGGGTGAAATGGAGCTCAACGGCAACATAGTCCATTTCTCCAGCACCCGCGAGGCCGCCGCCCACGGCATTGGTATGGTCCACCAGGAGCTGAACCTGTTTGAAAATCTTAGCGTCGCGGAAAATATCTTTCTTGGTCGCGAGCTACAGCGCGGGCTGACGCCAATTAACGAAGCAGAGCAGGAACGACAAGCCGCGGAGCTGTTGCAGCGACTCGATCAGCCGATCTCGCCGCGGGAGCTGGTGGGTAACCTGAAGGTCGGTCAGCAGCAGTTGGTCGAAATAGCCAAAGCGCTGGCGGAAAATGCGGACATTCTGATCCTTGATGAGCCCACTTCAGCCTTAAGCAAAACCGAGGTGGATATCCTGTTTCGGGTCATCCGCGAACTGACGCGTCAGGGGGTGTCCATTATCTACATCTCACACCGTCTGGAGGAGCTGATGGCCATCGGCGACGTCATTACCATACTGCGTGACGGCAAATTCCAGGCGGAGGCTAGGGTGAGTGAAATTGATGTGCCATGGATCGTCCGTGAAATGCTGGGCAGCGATCCGGTAAGCCATTTTCTTCCCCCGGATCGCCGCTTCGGCGCCCCACTGCTGGAAGTGGAGAACCTGACCTGCGTGAATGCCGCGGGCAATACGGTGGTGGATAACGTCAGTTTTAAAGCACATGCCGGTGAAATTATTGGGATCTACGGTCTGATGGGCGCCGGGCGAACCGAGCTGTTTGAATGTCTGCTGGGGACAGCGCGCCACTACTTTGGCAAGATCTGGCTGGACAGCAAACCGGTTCCCCAGCGGTTAACCACGGCCGAACGTATCCGCATGGGCATGAGTCTGGTGCCGGAAGATCGTAAGCGGACCGGGATTTTTCCCATCTCGTCAGTCGCCAGCAATCTGACCATTGCCAGCCTGTGGCGTCGTCTTCAGCGCGGGTTAACCATTGCCACTAAAAAGGAAGAGGCCGTCGTCGCCAGCACGATTGGCAATCTCTCCATTAAGGTCTCATCACCAGAGGTCGAGATCCAGGCGCTCAGCGGCGGCAATCAGCAAAAGGTGGTTATTGGCCGTTCGCTGTTAACCAATCCGAAGGTGCTGTTTCTTGACGAGCCTACGCGCGGAATCGACATCGGCGCCAAGGGGGATGTGTTTCGCATGATGGTGCAATTGTCGCAGCAGGGAATGGCAGTGGTGTTCTCCACCTCCGATTTAAAAGAAATCATGGCGGTCTCTGACCGTATCCTGGTGATGTCAGGCGGCAAACTGACCGCCGATATCGTTCGTGACCAGGCCGAAGAGTCGGCGCTGGTTTCAGCAAGCGCTCAGGGGTTCTAAGATGAAAATGACACAATCGGTCGCACTGGCGCCGCGCGGCGGAGCCTCTCTCTCCCGTGAAAATATCCTGCTGTTGTTATTAAAACTGCGCACCTTTATCGCGCTGTTCCTGATTGTCGGCTTCTTCACGATGACCGTGCCCGGTTTTTTATCCGCTGGCAGCATGGTGATTATGATTAAACACATTGCGATTAACGCCTTTCTGGCGTTGGGGATCACCTTTGTCATTATCACTGCCGGTATCGACCTTTCGATTGGCGCTACGCTCGGTCTCTGCGGAATGATAGCCGGCTGGCTTATCACCAAAGGGATCGTCTTGCCGATGTTCGGCATCGCCATTTTTCCAAGCGTGTGGGTCATTGTGCCCCTGGTGCTGCTGATAGGCGCGCTGATTGGCGCCGTTAATGGCTGGATCATTACCCGCTACAATGTGGCGCCGTTTATCTGCACCCTCGGTACCATGTATGTGCTCCGCGGAGCCGCGATGCTGACCTCTGATGGCCAAACCTTCCCCGGGCTCGCGGGCAATCCGCAGCTGGGCAACACGGGTTTCGATGAAATTGGCGCAGGTGCGCTCTTTGGCATCCCGTGGGCCATCTGGCTGATGATCCTGCTGGCGCTGATCATCGCCTATATCGCGCGGCGTTTGCCCTTTGGCCGCCATGTTTACGCGATCGGTGACAACGAGCGCGCCGCCGAGCTCTCCGGCGTGAAAGTGAAGCAAATTAAAGTGCTGGTCTACACGCTGTCCGGTTTTTGCGCCGCCATTGCCGGGATAGTGGTCTCCGCGCAGCTGCTGGCCAGCCATCCGGCTAACGGTACCGCTTTTGAGATGAATGCTATCGCCGCCGTCGTACTGGGCGGAACATCACTGGCCGGCGGCCGGGGAACCATCCTGGGTACGCTGATTGGTGCGTTTGTCATCGGTTTTCTCGCCGACGGGCTGGTGATGATGGGGGTGAGCGAGTTCTGGCAGATGGTCATCAAAGGGATCGTGATTATTGTGGCGGTCATTATCGATCAGATGCAAAACCGGATGCAGCAGAAGGCGGCGGTGGTCGCCCAGAAAGCGGTCATGGCGAATAAGTAACCGCAAGACCTCCTGTGGCTCAGACCACAGGAGGCGAGACTGACTCACGATGCGCCTTTCTCCGAGGCGCTTCGCAAAACCTCATCGAAAAATCCTGCCCGACAGCAAGCGGTGGTAGCATCCCGCCACTCTGCTCTGCCAGGCAAGGAAGCCATGAAAAAACGTCCTCACTCGACCCCGCACGACAGTCTGTTTAAGCGCTTTCTGCGCGACAGCGAAACCGCACGCGATTTTCTGGATATTCATCTGCCGCCCGCGCTGCGGCAACTGTGCGACTTAAGCACTCTGCACCTGGAATCCGGGAGCTTTGTTGAGGACAACCTGCGCGCCAGCTATTCCGATATTCTCTACTCTCTGCAGACCAGCAAGGGAGAGGGCTATATCTATGTGGTCATTGAGCATCAGAGCACCCCGGACAGCCATATGGCATTCAGACTCCTGCGCTATGCCCTCGCGGCCATGCAACAGCATCTTGATCGCGGCCATAAAGCGCTGCCGCTGGTAATTCCCATGCTGTTTTATCATGGCAGCATTTCTCCCTATCCCTTTTCACTGTGCTGGCTGGATGAGTTTCCACCTGACTCACCGGCAAAACAGCTTTATCTCGGGGCCTTTCCGCTCGTCGATGTGACCGATATTCCCGACGACGCCATATTACAGCATCGGCGGATCGCGCTTCTGGAACTGGTCCAGAAACACATCCGTCAACGCGATCTTAGCCATATCCTCCAGCAGTTGGTGGAGGTGGTGCTGATGGGATACACTGACCACCAGCAGTTCAAAACGTTATTTACCTATATGTCGCTGCATGGTAATAGCGCCGACCCGGATAACTTTATCGACCAGTTGGTCGAACGTCTGCCGCAATATGAGGATACCCTGATGACGATTGCCGAGTACCTGAAGCAGAAAGGTCGCGAAGAGGGAAAACAACGCTGGTTACAGCAAGGCCAGCAAGAGGGGCTTCAGGAAGGTTTACAGGCGGGTGAGCATCGCGAAGCCTGCCGCATCGCGCTGATGATGTTAGAGAACGGTATGGACACTGAAACCGTGTTGCGGATGACTCGCCTCAGCGCGGACGAACTGGCGACGCTGGCACGCCAAGCACGCCAGTCTCCACCCCCGCTTAGCCCTTAATTAACGCGCGCGCGGTCGGGAAGTCGGTGATCAGGACATCAATATAGTCGCCCTGCAACGCGCCGCGGATGGCGTTCTCTTTGTCCACGCCGCCGGCCAGCGCAATCACCTGCGGACAGCGACGAATTTGCTCAAGCTCCATCCCGATCACCGGATCCTCATCCTGGCTCAGTACCGGTTTGCCCGCCGCATCATAGTAATGCAGGCAGATATCCCCCACCGCGCCGCGCTCCGCCAGCAGCTGGAGCATGCTTTCATTATAATAGTTACCGGAGTTTTTCAGCAGCTGAGAAGGCTCCAGTTCACCAATACCGACGATGGCCACATCCACTTCGGCAAATTTCGCCACCACCGCCGCGACGTCCGGGCTGTTTACCAGACGGCTGCGCTCCTCCACGGAATGCTCAATACTCTGCGACGGCAACAGCCACGCCGGGCAGCCTAAATGCGCCGCCAGCTGCTGGGTTAAAATGGTAGCCTGCACGTTGCCGTTGGGACCGACACCGCCCAACAGCTGAATCACCCCGGCGGCGCGAATATTCTGCGGATGCATCTCATCCACCATGCAGCGGATCGTACTGCTCCAGGACGAGATCCCCACGAGGTCTTCCGGCCGCAGCCGCGTTTCGACATAGTGCGCCGCCGCGCTGCCGATGGCATGCTTTACCTGGCTGTAACTGGCATTCTCGCCCACATCCACGACTATCGCTTGTCGAATGCCAAAACGCTCCTCAATCGCCTTTTCCAGATCGACAAAAATGTTTGTCGGCTGGACTACGGTAATTTTCACCAGCCCCTCTTTCTGGCAGCGGGTAAGCGCCCGTGAAACAAAAGACTGGGACAGATGCAGCAGCGAGGCGATCTCGGACTGCTTTTTATTCTCGCTGTAGTAAAGCGTGGCGATCTTCACCAGCAACCGCTGTTCATCCTGCTTCGACATGGCATTCCCCTCTGTTTTCTGCTCGTTATTTTTATGCATCATTGAATAGATAACAAGCGCAGCGCCCTTTTCCCGACGATCCAAATGTGATCGTTTTCTCCTTTTTTAGAAAATAGGCCGTACAAATCGTGGACAAACCCCGTCGCAGGGCATATCTTACCTATGTGAATAATAAATCAGTAGTGAATATATATTCAATCACTTATTAATACCTTGTTTTGTCGACGATAAAAGGTAGTCAGGATGGAAAGTGTTTTTTTACCCTGCTGGAATATTTATTCATATAAGAATTTACTTTCAAGAGGTGTTTTATGAATCCGTTTTCACTCTCCGTTAAGGAGTTAGAACAAAAAGCACGCGCCATCCGCCGCCGCATCATCGTCTTAAATGCGGAAAGCCCGGCAGGCGGCCACACCGGTGCAGATTTGTCACAAGTCGAACTTCTGACCGCCCTCTACTTTCGCATCCTTAACTGCTCTCCTGCGCTAGAAAAGAGCGACGAGCGCGATATTTATATTCAATCGAAGGGGCACGCTGTCGGCGGTTACTACTGCGTGTTGGCCGAGGCAGGCTTTATCCCCCTTGACTGGCTGGCAACCTATCAACACGCCGACTCGCATCTGCCTGGACATCCGGTGAAGCACAAGACGCCGGGTATTGAGCTCAATACCGGCGCATTGGGCCATGGTCTGCCCGTGGCGGTAGGCATTGCGCTGGCAGCGAAACGCGATAACAACCCCCGTCGCGTATTTGTCGTCACCGGCGATGGCGAACTGGCGGAGGGCAGCAACTGGGAGGCCGCGCTGGTCGCCGCCCACTACCAGCTGGATAACCTTATTATTATCAACGACAAAAATAATCTGCAGCTGGCCGGTGCGACCAAAGAGATCATGAATACCGACCCGCTGGATGAAAAATGGCGCGCTTTCGGCATGGAGGTCACACAGTGTAACGGCAACGATATGGCGGAGGTGGTCGCCACCCTTGAGCGCTTGCAGCCGAACGGGAAACCACACGTCGTGATTGCCAATACCACCAAAGGCGCAGGTATTTCATTTATTCAGGGAAGACCCGAGTGGCATCACCGGGTACCGAAAGGAGAAGAAATTGAACTGGCGCTGGAGGAACTGAAAGATGAGTAATAGCGAACATCTCGCCACGGTGATGGTGAATGCCTTTATTGATGCCGTAGACCGCGGCGTGGATCTGGTGCCAGTAGTGGCTGACTCCACCTCAACGGCGAAAATTGCCCCATTTATCAAAAGATTCCCTGGCCGGCTGGTCAACGTCGGCATCGCCGAGCAGACGCTGGTTGGCGCTGCCGCCGGCCTGGCGCTGGGGGGTAAAGTGGCCGTGACCTGCAACGCGGCGCCATTCCTTATCTCACGTGCCAATGAGCAGATTAAGGTCGACGTTTGCTACAACAACACCAACGTCAAACTGTTCGGGCTGAACGCGGGCGCCAGCTACGGTCCGCTGGCCAGCACTCACCATAGCATTGACGATATCGCCGTTCTGCGCGGTTTTGGCAATATTGAAATTTACGCGCCGTCCAGTCCCGGCGAGTGCCGACAGATTATCGATTATGCCCTTGCCCACATCGGGCCAGTGTATATCCGCCTCGATGGTAAAGCGCTACCGGAACTGCATGACGAACATTACCGGTTTATTCCGGGCAACATTGATGTGCTGCGTTCGGGGCGCGATGTTGCGTTGGTTGCTATGGGCTCAACGGTACATGAAATAGTGGAAGCCGCCGCACAACTCGCTGCAGAAGGTATTGACGCCACCGTTATCAGTGTCCCATCTATTCGTCCTTGTGATACCCAGGCGCTACTAAAGGCAATACAGTCCTGTCCGGTCGCGATCACGGTGGAAGAACACAACGTCAACGGCGGCGTCGGGAGTCTAGTGGCGGAAGTGCTGGCCGAGGCCGGGTGCGCTATCCCTTTGAAACGCTTAGGTATCCCTGACGGGCAATACGCCATTGCCGCCGATCGCGCCGCCACGCGCGCGCGCCATGAAATCGATGCCGCCGGGGTGGCGAAGCACGCCCGCAAGCTGCACACAAAAAAAGCATCCTGAAAAATAACAAGAACATCTTACTGGAGAGAACGCAATGTCCCGTATTCCTCAACAACTCACCATGGGCGTCATTATTGGCAATCGGGGATTTTTCCCCAGCTATCTGGTCGCCGAAGCGCGCGAACAGGCGGTAGCCCTGTTTAGCCGCCTTGGGATTAACACCATTATGCTTGATCCATCCCAGACGGAACTGGGTGGCGTGGAAACCCGGCAGGATGCCAAAATTTGCGCCGAGCTGTTCCGCACCCACCGCGACAACATTCACGGTGTCGTGGTGCTGTTACCCAACTTTGGTGATGAAAAAGCCATCGCCGAGACGCTGCGCCTCTCCGGTCTCAACGTCCCGGTGCTTATTCAGGCCGAAGAGGATAATCTGGATAAAATGGGGTTGTCGACGCGCCGCGATAGCTTCTGCGGCAAAATTTCCCTTTGCAACAACCTGCGCCAGTACGGTATCCCGTTTACGCTGACCACCCAGCACGTTTGCGCACTTAGCGGCGAGGTGTTTGAGCAGGATCTCCGGCGCTTCACGCAGATATGTCGCGTGGTAAACAGTATGCGCGGTGTACGCGTTGGCGCGATTGGCGCCCGTCCTGCGGGCTTTAACACCGTGCGCTACAGCGAAAAACTGCTCGAACGTTTGGGCATCGCAGTGGAAACGTTAGATCTATCCGAGGTATTTACCCGGATTAAGTGCCTGCGTGATGACGATATTCGTGTGGATGAGAAGCGCCGCCTGCTGATCGATAATGCCGACGCCAGCGGTATTCCGGCAGATAAACTGATCACTATGGCAAAACTGTTTGTGGTCCTGAGCGAGTGGATTGTTGCCAACGATATCGACACCACCGCGATTCAGTGCTGGACCTCGCTACAGGAAAATCTGGGGATTAACGTCTGCTCCATCATGAGCGTGATGTCCGGACAACTGATGCCAAGCGCCTGTGAAGTCGATGTCATGGGCGCGCTCTCCATGTATGCACTCGCCAGCAGCAACCTGAGCCCCGCCTCGATCGCGGACTGGAATAATAACTTCGGCGACGATCGCGATAAATGTGTGCTGTTCCATTGCGGGAACTTTGCCTCGGCCAGTCTCGAGTCGCCGCACATGGGAACGGCCGATATTATCGGCACCACCGTCGGCAAAGAAAACACCTGCGGTGCCGTGCATGGTCGCATGAAAAGCGGCGCGCTGACCTATTTTCGCCTCAGCACTGACGACCTGACTGGCGAAATCAAGGCCTACGTCGGCGAAGGCCAATCGGTTGACGATCCCCTGGATACGGTAGGCTGTCGGGCGGTCATTCAGGTTCCCCACCTGGAAAATCTGCTGTCGTGGATCTGCCGTAACGGCTTTGAGCACCATGTCGCGATGAACCATTCTGCCAGTGCTTCAATTCTGCACGAGGCGTTTACGCGATACCTGGGCGTGTCGACCTATCTCCACCAGTAAGGCCGGAGGCCGCTATGTCGGTAAACAAGGATATTATTATTGCCCTCGATGAGGGCACGACCAATGCCAAAGCCGTTGCCTTCGATAGCCACGGGCGGGTAATCGCGCAATTTTCCCGCGCGCTTGAGATCGCTACGCCTCAGGAAGGATGGGTAGAACAGTCAGCGGAGCTTCTGCTTGCCGCGTCGCTGGAGGTGATTTCTCGCACAGTGGCCGCTGTTGGCGCGGAGCGTGTGGCGGCCCTGGCGATCAGCAACCAGCGCGAAACCGTCGTGGGCTGGTATCGGGAAACGGGCGAGGCCATAGCGCCCGCCCTGAGCTGGCAATGTTCACGTAGCGCCACATTTTGCCGCTCGCTGCGTGAACAAGGCCATGAGCCGCAGATCAAGGCGGTAACCGGTCTGCCAATCGCCCCGCTCTTTTCCGCCTCGAAAATGCGCTGGCTGTTGGACCACACGCCGGATGGCCTCAACCGGGCGAAAGATGGCGAGATTTGCCTCGGTACGGTGGATAGCTGGCTACTCTGGCACCTGACGCAAAGCCAGCAATTTTGTTGTGATTACGCGAACGCGTCTCGTACGCAGCTCATGAATCTGCAAACAGCGGACTGGGATACCGATATGCTCGCCCTGTTTGGCATTCCGCGTGCAGCACTCCCGGTGATAAAACCATCGAGCGGCCTTTTTGGTTACACCGCTGGTTTAGCCACCCTCCCTGATGGGATCCCGGTAATGGCGATGATTGGCGATTCACATGCCGCCCTTTTCGCCCACGGTCTGGGCGCCGCCGGTTGCGTTAAAGCTACTTACGGTACAGGAACCTCGGTGATGGCGCCCGTCGATTCGGTGGCGTGTCACGTCAGCAATCTCGCCACCACGGTGGCCTGGCACGACGGAGAAAAGCTGGTCTATGCACTGGAGGGGAATATTCCCCATACTGGCGATGCGGTGGCGTGGATGGCCGACAGTACGGGCTTGAGCGAACTCTCTCCCGTTGAGCTGGCCCAGGCGCTGAATGCTCTGCCTCGCTCGGTAGACTCCACCTTAGGCGTCTTTTTTGTACCTGCCCTCACCGGCATGGGGGCGCCCTGGTGGGACGAGAATGCCCGCGGACTGATCCATGGGTTAAGCCGGGGGGTGAAGCGTGCCCATCTCATTCGTGCCGCGCTCGAGTCTATTACCTACCAGATTGCCGATGTAATCACTGCGATGCGTGCCCATCATGGCTTTACGCTCAACACGCTGCTGGTGGATGGGGGCCCCACCAAAAACGACTGGTTAATGCAGTACCAGGCCGACCTGCTGGGTTGTCCGGTGATGCGCAGCGATGTGGCCGAGCTGTCAGCGACCGGTGCGGCACTGCTGGCGCGTAAAGCGTTGCACAAGCTGACGGTGGCAGAGCTTCAGCCCTTTTTGCCAGAACACATCACTTATGCGCCAGACCCGCTCCGGCATCATCGGCTTGTGCAGCGATGGCAGTCCTGGCAACACGCGGTGACGCTGGCAAGACGCTGAGCGCAACCCAGCCGGGCGATAACGTCTTCGTCCGGCTGCAATCCAACGCGCCATCCCCGCCGTTAACTCAGCGGATACTGTTGAAACGCCGGCAGCGCCTCCCCCTTCTGCGCCAGCGCGCGAATATGCGCAAACTCCGCTGCCGGCACCACCGCCGGGATCATCAACTGGATAAAGGACCAGACCACCGTGCTGGTGACCATCACCTGGTCCGGATGCGCGGCGACAGCGCGGTCTGCCAGCCGGGCGTCCCATTCCCGACAGGCGGCGAGCAGCTGGCCGGTCACCCGGGCTATCCACGGCTGATGCTGCTTCTCTTCCGGCCGCAGACGGTGCTCATAAACATGCTGGACCGCTTTTTCACTGGCGGCGAGGATCACCCCCAGCAGGTGCAGGTCGTGGGCCAGCGCCTCGGGATGAGCGGGAAGCAGCCGACGCCCGGCGGGGTTGGCCGTTTCGAAATAATGGAGGATCAGCGTGGAGTCCATCAGCTGCGTCCCGTTATCAAGAATCACCGTCGGCGCCTTGACCACCGGATTAATACGGGAAAATTCGTCAAAGCCGCTAAAGACCGATAGCGGCAGGCTCTCGAATTCCACGCCATAGAGCGCCAGAGAAACCGCCACGCGTCTTACATAAGGTGAATCCATCATACCAATGAGTTTCATCGTCACTCCTGCCTGCGATAAAGGGGTTGCTGGCTTACCTTACTGGAAAACCCGCCCCGCGAATATCAGGGGATGCTTACCGCAATGGTTAGGAAAACTAACAAACTGGCGCCACGGGGTAGTCCGCCGGTCTCCCCTGTGCTATACCGACTGAGACAGCCTGCATCCCCTCGACAGCCTGTTCACGGCGGCTATAAAACCCGCTAACCCGGTAGTAACGTTAACGTATCGACTCACTGACTGAGAGATCACCATGGCAGATTTTCCCCCCGTCGCCAGCCTGCGCAGCTTTGAGGCGGTGGCGCGCCTCGGCAGCGTGACGCAGGCCGCCCACGAAATGAGCGTGACCCATTCGGCGGTCAGCCAGCACATCAAACAGCTGGAAGCCCTGGTCGGCGTCTCACTGTTTGTCCGCCACGGGCGCGGGGTGCGCATCACGGAAGAGGGGCGGCTCTATGCCCTGCAAATCCGCGAGGCGTTACAGCACATCGCCGACGCCACGCGGATGGTGCAGATCAAACCCCGCACCATGGAACTGACCCTGGCGACCCTCCCCTCCTTTGGCTGCCACTGGCTGCTGCCGCGGCTGGAGCGCTTTCAGGCGCGACATCCGCAGATCGCGGTGCGCCTGCTGACCAGCCTGGCGGTAGTCAACCTGCAGCAGGAGGGTATCGATCTGGCCATTCGCATGGGGCAAGGCGACTGGGAGGGGATGGAAAGCCGGCATCTGTTTGCCGATGAACAGCTGGTGGTGGCCGCGCCGCACTATCGCGGCGGCGACCTGCCGACCACCCCGCAGGCGATCGCCGCCAGCGATATCGTTTTTTCCATGGAGTCGTGGCACGCCTGGTGCAGCCAGGCGGGGCTGGAAAAGACCATCGTCCCCGCGGGCCTGCGCCTGAACGACTCCAACCTGGTGCTGGAGGCGGTTCGCCTGGGGGCCGGCGTGGCGCTGGAGCGGCGCTCGCTGGTGGCGGGAGCCATAGCCCGCGGCGAGCTGGTGCAGCTCACCGCCGTCACCGTCCCCTACCCCTGGCACTACTGGCTGACCGTCTCCCCGCAGGCGGAGAACCGGCCGGAAATCGCCCGGTTCATCGCCTGGCTGGAAGAGGAGATCGCCCTCTGGCGCCAGCAGATCAGCGCTTAGCCTTCGGCCGACGGCGGCAGGCCAGCCCGGGCGGCGTGCTCCTGGGAGAGACGCCAGAAATCGTGCCCGGCGGGATACTGATAGAGGCGCAGGGAGAACTGCCCGGCCACCGCGGTAATGTACTCAAATATCGCCGACTGGGTGTTTTCGTAGTCTTTCCACAGCGTCGAGGAGGTGAAGCAGTAAATCTCCAGTGGGATACCCGACGGCGACGGTTTCAGCGTTCTCGCCACAATGTACATCTCCTTAATAATATCCGGCCGCTCGGCAAGATAGTGCATCAGGTAGTGGCGAAACAGAGTCAGGTTGGTCAGGCCGTTATCGACAAACCAGCGGTCCGCCACGCCGCCGGGATCCCGGCCGTCAAGCAACGTGGTCAAAGGCTCATTCACCCCGCGGATGGCCAGCATCGAGGAGAGCATCTCCTGGTCGAGAAAACGCACCGAGTGCTGATCGATGGCGATACTGCGCATGATCCGCCGCGCCCCGGAGGAGAACATCGCCTGCCAGTTGGTATAGGTCTCGGTGAGGAAATTCTTGGTGGGAATACGGGAGATGGTATTGTCCCAGTTGCGGATGGTAATGGTGTGCAGCGCGATATCCGTCACCTCGCCGCTGAGGTTCTTGTCAGGCATTTCAATCCAGTCCCCCAGCTGGAGCACGTCGTTGGACGACAGCTGAACGTTCGCCACCAGCGACAGCAGGGTATGCTGGAACACGATCATCAGCACCGCCGCCACGGCCCCCAGGCTGGAGATAATAATGATCGGCGATTTATTCGACATCACGGCGAGGATCATAATCGCCGCCAGGATGTGAACTAAGATTTTGCCTATCTGGATATAGCCCTTAATGGAATGATTTTTACGTTTGGTTTTTCGCAGATAAGAGCTGTTAACAATATCCAGCATCTCGTTGAAAAACACCGACATAAAAATAAAAAACAAGATCCCGCAGACGGTATTAATCGCCGTCACCAGCGATGCCGGCATCGCCGGCATAAACTGCAGAACGTAATAGACGATAATAACCGGAATGAAATTGGACAGCTTTTCGGCGATGCGTCGATCCTTCTCCAGCGGCACGTCCTGTTTATGGCTACCAAAGAAGACCTTACGCACCACTTTAATCAGCAAGAACTTGCATAAAAGGTGGGCAAATATGCCGGAGAACAGCAGCAGAATAAGGTTAAATCCCACCGCCAGCGCCGGATTACTCTCAATAAACGTCAGTAGATGATTCACATACGCCATGCTTTATCGCCTGAATAACTATGCCATTTCGCTAACTGCTTTATCACAAGGGCATATATTGGAAAAAGTTAATCAATCCGCATCATGGCATATCGCTTAGCGTAACGTCCATGCGCGCACCGCCGCTAATCATTCACGGGATATATGTCAAAGTTTGCATTAATCATTATCTACGCTCACTATAAAGAGGCTTGTTATCAGGACGGAATAAGTCCAGGAGGAAACATGTTTAAAACGCTTACCGCTATTATCGCCTTAGCCGCCTCCGCCAGCGTTATGGCGCAAGGCGACGTCACGCTGAACAGTCTGGCCCACGATAGCGCCACCCGGGCGTCGTTTAACCAGATGGTCAAAGGCCATCAGCTGCCCGCCTGGGTGACCACCGGCGGCACCGGTTCGCCGGCGCAGACGGTGAAGCTGGGCAGCGAATCCTGGCAGGTGTTAAGCGCCTGCAAACCCCACGACTGCGGCCACGAGCGTATCGCGGTGATCTGGTCGGAGAAAAGCAAACAGATGTCAGGCGTTTACTCGGTGGTCGATGAAAAAACCGACCAGGAGAAGCTGACCTGGCTTAACGTCAGCGACGCCCTGTCCATCGATGGCAAAACCGTGCTGTTTGCCGCCCTCAGCGGTAGCCTCGACAACCATCCGGACGCCTTTAACTACCAGTAACCGCCCGTCGCCCCCGTCAGTCTTTCGCCGACGGGGGCTCCCTGGCTAGCCATCCGGGAACATCACGCTGTTCCCCGGCGCTTCCCTGTGCAAATGGATAAAGTTCAGGTGCCGCTCGTACTGGTCGAGAATATCGGTGATCACCTGCTCTTTGCTGTAGTCCATCAGGTCGTTACCCTGGCTGCCCTCCAGCAGGAAGGTCTCCAGCCGGTAATAGGTGGATTTCCCGCTGCGCGCCCGATAGGTAAAGCCCGGCACCGAGTACTGCTGCGGCCAGATCTTGTAGATAAAGTTCTGCTCGTCGCCCATGTGCACCAGCAGGTCGAGGTGGCCAAGGTTCTCGCCCTCTTCCGGCGGCAGGCTCTTCAGTTCCACCGCGGCGCCGCGCAGCCGCAGCTCCTGGGCCACTTCCTCCATCGCCGGGTAGCACACCGTCTCCATCATCTGTTTGGTATAGCGTGTGCCCGGGTAATTCATCAGCCGCGACAGGCGCTTCTTCCAGCTCAGCCGGTCCTGCAAGCCCATCGGGCGCGGGGCGGTGTCGCGGCTGGCGCTGACCCGGCGGTAATCTTCCACTTTCAGGGATTTATACAGTCCGGCCATCACGAAGAAAATCACAAAGCTGAACGGCAGCCCCATGATCACCGTGGTGTTCTGCAGCGCCGAGATGCCGTTGGTCATCAGCATCCCGAGGGTTAGCAGGCCGATAGCTACCGACCAGAAGATGCGCAGCCAGTTCGGGGCGTCGCTGTTAATGTCCTTCAGCTTCGAGGTGAAATTCCCCAGCACCAGCGCGCCGGAGTCGGCGGAGGTGACGTAGAACAGCAGACCGGTAATGGTCGCCACCGAGGCGCTAAAGGTAAACGCCGGATACTGCGCCAGCAGGCTGTAGAAGCCGCGCTCCGGGTGGAGCATCGCCTCCTCGGCAAAGGCCGCGTCGCCGTGGATGATCTCATACAGCGCGCTGTTGCCGAACACCGACAGCCACAGCAGGGTAAAGGTGAACGGAATGATCAGGGTGCCCATCACAAACTGGCGGATGGTGCGCCCGCGCGAAATGCGCGCCAGGAACAGGCCAACGAACGGCGACCAGGCCACCCACCACGCCCAGAAAAAGAGCGTCCAGTTGTTCATCCACTCTACCGGGCGGTCGAAGGCGAAGCTGTTCAACGTCATGCCCATAAAGCGGTTGACGTAGTCGCCGACGTTGAGCACTAACGCATTGAGCAGGAAGGAGGTATCGCCCATGAACAGCACGAACAGGATCAGCCCCAGCGCGAGGGCGACGTTCAGTTCAGAGAGCACGCGGATGCCCTTGTCCACCCCGGAGGTGACCGAGATGGTGGCGATGATCACCGACAGCGCAATCAGGGCCGCTTTCGCCGCCAGCGAGTCCGGAATATCGAACAGCACGCTCAGACCGTAGTTGAGCTGCACCACGCCGATGCCGAGGGTGGTGGCGATGCCGAAGATGGTGCCGATCACCGCCGCGATATCGACGCTGTGACCGATGGGCCCATTGATCCGTTTGCCGAAAATCGGGTACAGCGCCGAGCGGATGGTCAGCGGCAAATTATAACGATAGCTAAAGTATCCCAGCGCCATGCCCATCAGGGCATACATCGACCAGCCGGTTAAGCCATAGTGAAACAGGGTCCACACCATCGCCTGGCGCGCCGCCTCGATGGTCTGCCCCGCCCCTTCCGGCGGCTGCATATATTGCGTCACCGGCTCGGCCACGGAGAAGAACATCAGGTCGATGCCGATCCCGGCGGCGAACAGCATCGCCGCCCAGCTCAGCAAGCTGAACTCGGGCTTGGACTGCTCCGGCCCGAGCTTCACCGATCCGAAGCGCGAGCAGGCAATGCAGACGACGAAGACGATATACAGCGTCGCCGCCAGCAGATAGTACCAGCCGAAGGTTTTCGACACCCAGCCCAGGGTGCGCCCAATCCACTCGGCAGAAAAATCGCGAAAAAAGATCGTCATCAGGGAAAACAACAAAATCAGTCCGGCAGAGGTGTAAAAAACCACCGGATTGATTTTGTCCTTTTCTCTGTTTTGCGAAAGATCTGTCATCCAGTATCCCCACTGTTTTTGTAACTATTAAAATTCAATCACGTAACAATTAAGACACATTTTATATTGAACGTCCAATCAAAAACCGCTTTAATAGTTAACCAACGCTGATGAATGGAGTGGCAAAAATGCCCAAACTGGGGATGCAGCCAATCCGGCGCAGGCAACTGATCGACGCCACGCTGGACGCAATAAATGAAGTCGGAATGCACGACGCGACCATCGCGCAGATCGCCCGGCGGGCGGGCGTGTCGACGGGGATCATCAGTCACTATTTCAAAGACAAAAATGGTCTGCTGGAGGCGACCATGCGCGACATCACCAGCCAGCTACGCGACGCGGTGCTCAACCGTCTGCACGCTCTGCCGGACGGCAGCGCCGGAGAGCGCCTGCAGGCGATAGTCGGCGGCAACTTTGATGAGACGCAGATCAGCAGCGCGGCGATGAAGGCCTGGCTGGCCTTCTGGGCCAGCAGCATGCACCAGCCGATGCTCTACCGCCTGCAGCAGGTGAGCAGCCGCCGCCTGCTGTCGAACCTGGTGTACGAGTTCCGCCGCGAGCTGCCGCGCCAGCAGGCCCAGGAGGCCGGCTACGGGCTGGCGGCGCTGATAGACGGCCTATGGCTGCGCGCCGCCCTGAGCGGCAAACCGCTGGATAAGACGCTGGCGCAGTCGCTGACCAGCCACTTCATCAGCCAGCATTTACCGACCGAATAACCGAGGAGAATTTATGTCCCGAATGGCAGAACAGCAGCTTTATATCCATGGTGGTTATACATCCGCCACCAGCGGTCGCACCTTCGAGACCATTAACCCGGCCAACGGTGAAGTCCTGGCAAGCGTACAGGCTGCCGGACGCGAGGATGTCGACCGCGCCGTCGAGAGCGCGCGGCGTGGGCAAAAAAACTGGGCGGCGATGACCGCCATGGAACGCTCGCGCATTCTGCGTCGCGCCGTCGATATCCTGCGCGAACGGAACGACGAGCTGGCAAAGCTGGAAACCCTCGACACCGGTAAAGCGTATTCCGAAACCTCAACCGTGGATATCGTCACCGGCGCGGACGTGCTGGAGTATTACGCGGGGCTGATCCCGGCGCTGGAAGGCAGTCAGATCCCCCTGCGCGAGACGTCGTTCGTCTACACCCGCCGCGAACCGCTGGGTGTGGTGGCCGGGATTGGCGCATGGAACTACCCGATCCAGATCGCTCTGTGGAAATCCGCCCCGGCGCTGGCCGCCGGCAATGCGATGATTTTCAAGCCGAGCGAAGTGACCCCGCTCACCGCCCTGAAACTTGCGGAAATCTATACCGAAGCGGGTCTGCCGGACGGCGTGTTTAACGTCCTGCCGGGTGTAGGCGCGGAGACCGGCCAGTACCTGACCGAGCATCCGGGTATCGCTAAAGTCTCCTTTACCGGCGGTGTCGCCAGCGGCAAAAAGGTGATGGCCAACGCGGCGGGCTCGTCCCTGAAAGAGGTGACGATGGAGCTGGGCGGCAAATCGCCGCTGATTATTTTCGACGATGCGGATCTCGATCTCGCCGCCGACATCGCCATGATGGCCAACTTCTTCAGCTCCGGCCAGGTGTGCACCAACGGCACCCGGGTGTTCGTCCCCGCGAAGGTTAAGGCGGCGTTTGAGCAGAAAATCGTTGAGCGCGTGGGCCGCATCCGTGCGGGCGATCTGTTCGATGAACGCACCAACTTTGGCCCGCTGGTCAGCTTCCCGCACCGTGACAATGTGCTGCGCTACATCGCCAAAGGCAAAGCAGAAGGCGCGAACCTGCTGTGCGGCGGCGACGTGCTGAAGGGCGAAGGCTTTGACAACGGCGCGTGGGTGGCCCCGACCGTGTTTACCGACTGCAGCGATGAGATGACCATCGTGCGCGAGGAGATCTTCGGCCCGGTGATGTCCATCCTCACCTATGACACCGATGAAGAAGCGATCCGCCGCGCCAACGATACCGACTACGGTCTGGCGGCGGGTATCGTCACGGCCGACCTGAACCGCGCCCACAGCGCCATTCATCAGCTCGAAGCGGGTATCTGCTGGATCAACACCTGGGGGGAATCCCCGGCGGAGATGCCGGTCGGCGGCTATAAGCACTCCGGCATTGGCCGCGAGAACGGCGTGATGACCCTGCAGAGTTACACCCAGGTGAAGTCCATCCAGGTTGAGATGGGTAAATTCCAGTCCATATTTTAACCGGGAGGTTTTTTTGCAATTTGACTACATCATTATTGGCGCCGGCTCCGCCGGCAACGTTCTGGCGACACGACTGACTGAAGATCCAAACACCACCGTCCTGCTGCTGGAAGCCGGCGGCCCGGACTACCGGTTCGATTTCCGCACCCAGATGCCCGCCGCGCTGGCTTATCCGCTGCAGGGCAAGCGCTACAACTGGGCCTACGAGACCGAACCTGAGCCGTACATGAACAATCGCCGCATGGAGTGCGGACGCGGCAAAGGGCTCGGCGGCTCGTCGCTGATCAACGGCATGTGCTACATACGCGGCAACGCCCTGGACCTCGATAACTGGGCCGCCGCGCCAGGGCTGGAACACTGGAGCTATCTCGACTGCCTGCCCTACTACCGGAAAGCGGAAACCCGTGATATCGGGCCCAACGACTACCACGGTGGCGATGGCCCGGTGAGCGTCACCACGCCGAAGCCGGGCAATAATCCGCTCTTCGAGGCGATGGTTGAAGCCGGGGTGCAGGCGGGTTATCCGCGCACCGACGATCTTAACGGTTACCAACAGGAAGGCTTTGGTCCGATGGACCGCACCGTGACGCCGCAGGGCCGTCGCGCCAGCACCGCCCGCGGCTATCTCGACCAGGCGCGCGGTCGCCCCAACCTGACCATCCGCACCCATGCGCTGACCGATCACATTATTTTTGCCGGCAAGCGCGCGGTGGGCGTCGAGTGGCTGGAGGGGGAAAGCACTATCCCGTCAAAAGCGACGGCCAACAAAGAGGTACTGCTGTGCGCCGGGGCGATTGCCTCGCCGCAGATCCTGCAGCGCTCCGGCGTCGGCAACCCCGAGCTGCTCAGGCAGTTCGATATCCCGGTGGTGCACGATCTGCCCGGCGTGGGGGAAAACCTGCAGGACCATCTGGAGATGTATCTGCAATATGAATGCAAAGAGCCGGTGTCGCTCTACCCGGCGCTGCAGTGGTGGAACCAGCCGAAGATCGGCGCCGAGTGGCTGTTCGGCGGCACCGGGATCGGCGCCAGCAACCAGTTCGAAGCGGGCGGTTTTATCCGCAGCCGCGCCGAGTTCGCCTGGCCGAACATTCAGTACCACTTCCTGCCGGTAGCGATTAACTACAATGGCTCCAACGCGGTAAAAGAGCATGGCTTCCAGTGCCACGTCGGTTCGATGCGTTCTCCGAGCCGCGGCCACGTGCGCCTGAAGTCGCGCGACCCGCACGCCCACCCGGCGATCCTGTTTAACTATATGTCCCATGAGCAGGACTGGCAGGAGTTCCGCGACGCCATTCGCATCACCCGGGAGATCATGAACCAGCCGGCGCTGGATAAGTATCGCGGCCGCGAAATCAGCCCGGGTATTGACTGCCAGAGCGATGCCGAGCTGGATGAGTTTGTGCGCAACCACGCCGAGACCGCATTCCACCCATGCGGGACCTGTAAGATGGGTTACGACGAGATGGCGGTGGTCGACGGCGAAGGCCGGGTCCACGGTCTGGAAGGCGTGCGGGTGATCGATGCGTCGATTATGCCGCAGATCATCACCGGCAACCTGAACGCCACCACCATTATGATCGGCGAGAAGATGGCTGACGCCATTCGCGGCCGCCAGCCGCTGCCGCGCAGCACCGCGGCGTATTATGTCGCTGGCGACGCGCCGGTTCGCCGCTAACCGTTTAGGCCACGCTTGTCCTTTCCCGTGCGGAAAGGACACTCCTCACCTTTCCAGCATCCCTTAGCGATCAAGGCACGGCTGAATAATGCTATCGATAGCAGCATTCACCTGTTTTGCACCGGATATCAGGGTGATACTTATCGCCCTCGCCCCAGCCACCTGATACATATCGATCTGGGCGACTCGTGTGCCGTGCTGCGAAATATCAAAGAAGTTTGGCGCATTCTGCTCGGGGATGATGCGCTCAACCTCATAGCCTTGCGGCTTCAGGGCGCTGCGTATGCAGTCATAGCGCCAGTGCAGCCCCAGCCGATCGGGTACCGAATAAGTCTGATAGATGGTTTTGTCGCCGAAGGGGTGAATGACTCCGCAGGCCACCAGCAGAACGGCAATGACTATCAAGCCAAAAATTCTCATTATATTTCCATAACATAAAGACGCACCCGGCATGAGCGCTGACGCTTTGCGCAGCGGAATTTACGCTGCCAGCACTAAAAATTCAACTTTTTGTTGATAATTAAACATTGTGCGTATAACTTAATCCTGTCAGCGTATCTCCCATGGTAAAATAGCGTTCCGGGGTCGCTTCCTGACCACGATTCCAGCAGAGGATCATCCATGACATCAGAGTACACACAGCAGGTTGCACAGATCGCCGGGCCGCTTGAAGCAGCCATGGACGCCATGGCGGGAACGTTATCAGCGAATCAGGAGGTGGTGTTGCATAATCTCACTACCCCAGAACATTCCATTATCAAAATTATTAACGGTCATGTTAGCGGCAGGGGTAATGGCGATCATTTATTAGCCGGCCCGGAAAAAGATACCGGTTTTGCGCTGCTTCTGCAGAAGACGAATAACAACAAGCCGAGAACCATAAGCGACTATAAAACCGTCACCGCTTCAGGAAAAACGCTCAATAGCGCATCGACAATTTATTACAGCGAAGAGGGATATCCGCTTATCGCCTTCTGTATTAATGTCGACCCCTCGCCTTTTGAGCAAATACGCAAGAGCCTTGACGCGCTGCTGCCATCGCCGGCGGAGGCCGCAGAGGCGGTCGATCTTAATTTAGGCGGATTGATCGATCAGTCAATCCAGGAAATCATTGATAAATATTCAGTGCCGGGTAAAAAAATACAAAAAGCGCAGCGTTTGAAAATTGTCGCTGAAATGCATACGAAAGGTATTTTTAAAATGCGCGGGGGCGTGCAGCAGGCGGCTCAGGCCCTGGGGGTAACACGATATACGGTTTATAATGACCTTGAGGTGATGAATGAAAAATAATTCACAGCAGCGCATTCGCTTTTATCAGGTCGATGCTTTCTCAAAAGGCCCCTTTACCGGCAATCCCGCCGCGGTTTGTTTGCTGGAGGCGTGGCCTGAAGATAGCGTGCTGCAGCGCATTGCGACGGAAAACAACCTGTCGGAAACGGCTTTTGTTGTCAGGCAGCCTGACGGTTTCGGATTGCGATGGTTTACCCCAGCCGTCGAGGTCGATCTCTGCGGTCATGCCACGCTGGCTGCGGCCAGCGTGCTGCTCAATCAACAAGCGCGCGATCGGGTGCGTTTTTTCACCCGCAGCGGCGCGCTGGACGTCACGTTGCATGACGGAAAATATACCCTGGATTTTCCGCTGGTTGTTCCGTCACCCATCGCCGCGCCGCAAGGATTGTTCAAGGCGCTGGGACTGGCTGAAGACGCAGGTGAAACCTGGCAAGCCTCCGATATTATTGTCGTCATTGATGACGAAGCGCTGTTGGACGCGCTTAAACCCGACTTTAACGCCTTGAATGCCTTCAACACCCGTGGCGTGGTGGTCACCGCCGCATCACGGACCTTCGATTTTCGTTCTCGCTGGTTCGGTCCGCAGGTGGGAGTCAACGAAGATCCGGTCACCGGTTCGGCACATACTTTTCTGGCGCCGCTGTGGAGTGAGAAACTGGCGAAAAAAACGCTTCATGCCCAGCAAGGTGGTAACCGTAAGGGAGAACTCTTCTGCCACATCAAAGATAACGGACGTGTTGAACTCTCAGGCGAAGCCTGTCTGGTTATTGAAGGTACCTTTATTTTGTAAACCGACGAATCTATAGTTTATTTGCAAAATTATATTAGCTTAATGGCGAATTGTGATTCTCATCATCTTAAATAGGCCTCTTTAATATTTTGGTGAGAATCATTTAATAACGTCATCCGGGGTTTGCCGTTTCCAGCCCCGGAGCATTGATAATAACAGCTATTTTTATCCGTTACGTGCGAAAAGATAATAAGCGTGCTGCCTGCGCAACAGAGTCTGCGGCAGGCATAGCCAGCTTCAGCCATAAAAATGAGATTTTTAATGTTGTGTTAGCCAAAAATGCCTGAACGGGTCTTTGAATGGTTATCACTGGAATCGTTACTTTAACTCTGGGTATTAAATAACAACTAGCAAGTCGTTCATCCCGACAATATTGCCGAGAACTCACCTCTGCCGGTGTCGGAATCGGGAGCACTGACAGGGCTAACAGAGAGAATATTATGTTAACAAAACCAGATGATGAATCTAAGAAAAAGGCCACGCCCCTTGAACGTCGTATAGTGGTTATTACGTTAGTCGCCATGTTAATACTTTATTCGGTGTTAATTATGACCCACTTTCGATAACTGGTTAGTCTGTCATATTCTGCGGCCCACCGTGGCTTTCTTACAACAGGTAGCACAATGAAAAAGTTCGTTGCAGTATTCGGTTTGGCATTATTAACGTTCACCGTTGCGGGGTGTTCCAGCGATTATGTATTAGAGAAAAAAAATGGTGAGATGATTATCACCCACGGAAAACCGGAGGTCGATGACGATACTGGGTTAATCACCTATGAGGATATCGCGGGAAATGAACATGCCATTAACCGGGATCAAATTATTCAGATGATCGAGAAATAGCCTTTGTATGGGCAGGGCTGGCGTGATGCGCTCTGCCCATTCACTTTGCAGAGTTAGCGAAACGCCTCCAGGCGTTTGATCTGCAGCCCGTCGGCAGTAAAGTTTTCCGCCGCCAGCCACGCCCGCAGCGCCGCATCGCGCGCAGGCCACTCGCCGTCGATGATGGACAGCATATCGCTGTCGCGCGTCCGCCCTTTACGCACCAGCCTCTGCCGCAGACGTCCTTCCCAGCTAAAGCCCAGCCGTTCGGCGGCGCGGCGCGAGGCGACATTCATCGAATCGCATTTCCACTCCAGCCGACGATAGCCATGGTCAAAGCCGTTCTTCAGCAGCAGCCAGACCGCTTCGGTACCCAGCGGGGTGTTTTTCATCCGTCGCGACCAGGTGACATGGCCGATCTCAACCGTGCCCATTTCCCGTTCGATCGCCATATAGCTGACGATGCCCACCGCCTGCTCGCTATGGAGGTCAATCACCGCATACGGCACCAGGGCATCATCATTCACCTTGCCCGCGATCCAGTGGGCGGTCGCCGCCACGCTCTCCGGCCGCGTAGACGCCAGCCACGTCCAGTCGCTGTTGTCACCGAGCGCATAGGCGGCAAACAGATCCGCCGCATGACGGTCAACGTCCAGCGGCTCCAGTCGACAAAAACGGCCATTTAACGCCGTCCGTCGCAGGACTCGCGCCCCCTGCCAGCCTGGGACAAGGTCGTTCACCTGCTGGCCAAACTCATTGATTTCCGGCACACCCACCTCCTCGCAATAGACAATGCGTTATAGCAAGAAGCCCGCAGCGGAGAAAGGCGCTTCTGCGCGACCGGCAATAACCTGTCGTTCTTGATTATGCGTTTTTAGCATAAGGATATCCTTATTTTGACTTTACGCCTTTTCGCAAGCGGCCTAACGTAGCGAGGCATAAAAAATTAAAATAACCATTTTTCAGGGATTGCACATGACCAAAAAACTGTTGCCTTTACTGGTACTGACGGCGCTCTCCACCGCCGCGCATGCCGCCACGCCGCCCAACACGCTGGTGGTCGCCCAGGGTCTCGACGATATCGTCAGCCTCGACCCGGCGGAAGCGAACGAACTCTCCAGCATTCAGACGGTCCCCAGCCTCTACCAGCGTCTGGTGCAGCCGGACCGCAACAACCCTGAAAAAATCGTACCGATTCTCGCCGAAAGCTGGCAGGCCGATCCGGCGGCGAAAACCCTGACCATTAAACTGAAGCCGGATGCCAAATTCGCCTCCGGTAATCCGCTTCGCCCGGAAGATGTGATTTTCTCATACACCCGCGCGGTGACGCTGAATAAATCGCCAGCGTTTATTCTCAACGTGCTCGGCTGGCAGCCGGACAACATCGCCAGCCAGCTGAAAAAAGTTGACGATCATACCCTGACGCTGCACTGGACCGCCGACGTCAGCCCGGCGGTGGCGCTGAATATTCTCTCCACCCCCATCGCCTCCATCGTTGATGAAAAACAGGTGGCGCCGAACGCGAAAAATAACGACTTCGGCAACGACTGGCTGAAGATGCACTCGGCGGGCAGCGGGGCCTATAAAATGCGCATCTACCAGCCGCATCAGGCCATCGTGCTGGAGGCCAACGCCAGCTCCCCCACCGGCGCGCCAAAGATCAAAAGCATTATTATTAAAAACGTCCCCGACCCGGCTTCCCGCCGCCTGCTGATCCAGCAGGGGGATGCCGACGTGGCCCGCGACCTCGGCGCTGACCAGATAGCCGCCCTGCAGGATAAACCCGGCGTGAAGGTGCTGAGCATCCCGTCCGCCGAGCAAAACTACCTGGTGTTTAATACCGCCAACACCGCCAACCCCCTGCTGAATAATCCGGCCTTCTGGGAGGCGGCGCGCTGGCTGGTCGATTATGAAGGCATCACCAAAAATCTGCTGAAAGGACAGTACTTTATTCATCAAAGCTTCCTGCCGGCCGGCCTGCCGGGGGCGCTGGAGACCAATCCATTCACCTTCAACCCGCAAAAAGCTAAGGCTATCCTCGATAAAGCGGGCATTAAGGATGCCCACTTCACCCTCGACGTGGAGAACAAACCGCCGTTTATCACCATCGCCCAGTCGCTGCAGGCCAGCTTTGCCCAGGGCGGGGTGAAGGTGGATCTGCTACCCGCCGCCGGCAGCCAGGTCTATGCCCGGGTGCGCGCGAAGCAGCATCAGGCGGCGATCCGCCTGTGGATCCCGGACTACTTTGATGCCCATTCCAACGCCAGCGCCTTTGCATGGAACGATGGTAAATCCAGCACCGTGGCCGGGCTCAACGGCTGGCAGATCCCTGAGCTGAATAAAGCCACCCTCGCCGCGGTGGCGGAGCCGGACCCGGCGAAACGCCTCGACCTGTACAAAACGATGCAGGAAACCCTGCTGCAGCATTCGCCATACGTCTTTATTGACCAGGGGAAAACCCAGATCGTGGTGCGCGACAACGTGAAGGGCTATCAGCAGGGGCTGAACGCCGATATGGTCTGGTACGATAACGTCACCAAGTAAGCGGGTTATGTCACCGGGCATGGCGGCCTCGCCCTGCCCGGATGACCGTTTCACCACCCGGGTCCGGTGGGCGTCGCGCCGCCGGGAACCATGTTGATATACCAGGAATTTCCATTTTCCATGCCATCGTTTTCCACTCATTTTACCCGCCTGCTGCAGGGGCTGTTTACCCTGCTGCTGACGCTGTTCGGGCTGCTGCTGGTCACCTTCGCGCTCTCCGCGCTGTCGCCGGTCGACCGCGTGCTGCAGATCGTCGGCGACCATGCCAGTCAGTCGACTTACGACCAGGTTCGCCATCAGTTGGGTCTCGACCAACCGCTGCCGGTCCAGTTCTGGCACTACCTGGTCAACCTGTCCCATGGCGATCTTGGCATCGCCAGCGCCACCGGCCAGCCGGTGCTTCACGACCTGCTGGCGGTCTTTCCGGCAACCCTTGAGCTGGCGACCCTGGCGCTGATCGTCGGCGCGGTACTGGGCATCGTCGCCGGGGTGCTGTGCGCCCGTTACGCCGGTTCGCCGTGGGATTTGGCGGTGCGCACCTTTACCCTGTTGGGCAACTCGGTGCCCATTTTCTGGCTCGGCCTGCTGATGCTGGCCCTGTTTTACGCCCGGCTACAGTGGGCGCCGGGCCCAGGTCGC
Source organism: Klebsiella sp. PCX (assembly GCF_021869705.1). NCBI lineage: Bacteria > Pseudomonadati > Pseudomonadota > Gammaproteobacteria > Enterobacterales > Enterobacteriaceae > Klebsiella > Klebsiella sp. PCX. The sequence continues at coordinate 1,404,426 of NZ_CP091527.1, read as the reverse complement.
CTCGACGATATTTATCAGTACACCGTCGAGCCGCGCAGCGGTTTTGCGCTGATCGACACCTGGCTCTCCGGCGATATGGCGGCGTTTAAAAATGCCATCGGCCATCTGCTGCTGCCGGTGCTGGTGCTGGCCTATTACTCGCTGGCCAGCATCACCCGCCTGACCCGCTCCGCCTGCCTGAGCGAGATGAACAAAGAGTACATTCTGCTGGCGCGGGCCAAAGGGGCTGGTGAGATGACAATTCTGCTGCGCCACGTCCTGCCCAATATCCGCGGCACTCTGCTGACGGTGACCGCCCTCGCCTGGACCTCGATGCTCGAAGGGGCGGTGCTCACCGAAACCGTCTTCTCGTGGCCGGGGATCGGCCGCTACCTCACTACGGCGCTATTCGCGGGGGATACCACGGCGATCATGGGCGGCACGCTGCTGATTGGCGTGAGCTTTGTGCTGATCAATAACCTGACCGACCTGCTGGTGCGGTTAACCGACCCGAGGGTGCGCTGATGCCGACTTATCTGTTTTTACGCCGTCTGCGCCGATCACCCGCCGCCTTCAGCGGCCTGGCCCTGGTGATCCTGCTGGTGCTGACCGCGCTATTCGCCCCGTGGCTGGCGCCGCACGATCCCAACTGGCAGGATGCCGCCGCCCGTCTGCAGGGACCTGGCGCGGGGCACTGGCTCGGCACCGACAGCTACGGCCGTGACCTGCTGTCGCGCCTGCTCTACGGCGCACGTCCGGCGCTGGGTCTGGTGGCGCTGGTAACCGCCATTACCCTGCCCGTCGGGCTGCTGGTGGGTATCCTCTCCGGCTACTATGGCGGGTGGCTGGAGCGAATACTGATGCGGTTTACCGACGTGGTGATGTCGATGCCGCGGTTGATCCTCGCCTTCGCGTTCGTGGCGATGCTCGGCCCGGGGCTGGTCAACGGCGCGCTGGCGTTAGCCCTGACTACCTGGCCGGCCTACGCCCGTCAGGCGCGCAGCGAAATTCAGCGCCTGCGTCATAGCGACTATCTCGCCGCGGCGGAGATGCTGGGCATCCGCGGCTGGCGGCTGCTGGTCGGCCATATTCTGCCGCTATGTCTGCCGTCGGCGATTGTCCGGCTGGCGCTCGATCTGGCGGGTATTATTCTCGCCGCCGCCGGGCTCGGCTTTCTCGGCCTTGGCGCCCGCCCGCCGATGGCGGAGTGGGGAGCGATGATTGCCGACGGGATGCAGGTGATTTTCGACCAGTGGTGGATCGCTGCCATCCCCGGCGCGGCAATCCTGCTCGCCAGCCTGGCGTTTAACCTGCTGGGCGATGGCCTGCGCGATATTCTGGAGCCGCAACATGACTGACATCCGACTGACCGTGCAGGGACTCGCTGTCGACTACCCCACCGCCCGGGTGGTGGACAACGTCAGCTTCACCCTCGGCAACGAGCGGCTGGCGCTGGTGGGCGAATCCGGCTCCGGCAAATCAATGACCGCCCGGGCGCTGATGGGCCTGGTGCGCAAGCCCGGGATAGTGAGCGCCGAACGGCTGGAGGTGCTGGGGCGTGATGTGCTGACCCTTAGCGCCCGCGGCTGGCGCGAGCTGCGCGGCAACGATATCGCTATGGTGCTGCAGGACCCGCGCTATGCGCTGAATCCGGTGCAATCCATTCAGACGCAGCTGGAAGAGGCGTTAACCCTGCATCAGCGTCTCAGCCGCCGCGGGCGCGCCGAGGCGGTCAAAGACGCTATCGCCGCCGTCGGTCTGGATCTCCCGGTCCTCAGCCGCTATCCCGGCGAACTCTCCGGCGGGATGGGGCAGCGGGTAATGATCGCCCTCGCGCTGCTCAATAACCCGAAGGTGCTGATAGCCGACGAGCCGACCTCGGCCCTTGACGCCCGCCTGCGCAACCAGATCCTCGAGCTGCTGGTGGAGCAGTGCGCGCAGCGGCAGATGGCCATGTTACTGATCAGCCACGATCTGCCGTTAGTGGCCGCGCATTGCGATCGCGTGCTGGTGATGTACCAGGGGAGACAGGTCGACGAGATGCCAGCGCGAGCGCTACCGACGGCGACGCACCCTTATACCCGCACCCTGTGGACCTGCCGGCCGAATGCGCATACTTACGGCCAGATGCTGCCGACCCTCGACAGAACTCAGGACTTTACGGAGACGGCCCATGGCGATCGTTAATCTTCAGGATTTACAGGTAACATTCGGCGCGAAGACGGCGGTCTCCGCCGCCAGTTTCCGTGTCGACGCCGGGGAAACCTTCAGCCTGATCGGCGCCTCGGGCTGCGGTAAATCGACGATTTTGCGCGTGCTCGCCGGATTACAGCGCGAATGGCGCGGCAGCGTGGATCTGCTCGGCCAGGCCATTACGCCGGGCGCCCGCTTTCAGGGCGAGCTGCGGCGCAACGTGCAGATGGTATTTCAGGATCCGTATGCTTCGCTGCATCCCAACCATACCCTGTGGCGCACCCTGGCGGAGCCGCTGCAGATCCACGGCATCCGCGACGTTGCCCCGCGGGTGACCACCGCCCTTGAGCAAGTGGGTCTGGCCGCCGACGCCGCGCGCCGCTATCCGCATCAGCTCTCCGGCGGTCAACGGCAGCGCGTGGCCATTGCCCGCGCCCTGCTGCTGCGCCCGCAGATCCTGCTGCTGGATGAGCCGACCTCGGCACTGGATATGTCGGTACAGGCGGAAATCCTCAATCTGCTAAACCGCCTGAAACAGGAGCACGGCATGACCTATCTGCTGGTCAGCCATGATGCCGACGTCATCGCCCATATGTCCGATCGGGCGGCGTTTATGGCGGAGGGCGTGATCCAGCGCTTTTTCGATCGCGACGCGCTGGTCAACGGGGAACACCGAATGAGGTGAAGGCAGCGGATGCGCCGTTGTTTTGTCGGGTGGCGCTTCGCTTACCCGACCTGGGATTCGTGCGACCTGCCGTTAATTTACCCACTTGCGGCGACTGAAACTGCCAGTTTTCCCCCTATCCCTATGTATGAAGGGCCGGAGTGAGGCTCGGTTTTCCCCCTCTCCCTGTGGGAGAGGGCCGGGGTGAGGGCAACAGAGCGCACCCTGTCCCCGCTGCCCGGCGCCTTAGCCCGATGCGCCGTTGCTTTGTCGGGTGGCGCTTCGCTTACCCGACCTGGGATTCGTGCGACCTGCCGTTAATTTATTCACCAGCCTTGCTGAAACTGCCGGTGCTGGCGGCCTCAAAATCGCTGAGACGTTCCCGGAAGGCCGGGGCAGCCCGCATGGATGCGGGCTGAGGGCCGTGTTTTGCAGGGACGCTGCCTCGGCCCGACCCGAAGCCTGCAGGGAAAAGTCGAAGGTACCGCGCAGCGGCGATTTTGCTGGCCGGAGCCCGGGGGTACAGGGGGCGGCGGCGACTGGCCGCCCCCTGTGCGCTCCCTGCGCCATGAATGACATAACGCAGAAGAAATATTGGGAGCGCAATCTGCCCGGAATTAACACAGAAGCTGTAGCCCTGCCAGACGCAGCGCGAACAGGGAAATATTCAGTTGTGACGTTATTTCGCCGGGTGGCGGCTGCGCCTTACCCGGCCTACGGGATCCACACACAGGCTCATACCCCGTAGGCCCGTGCAAACGCAGCGACGCCGGGCAACAGTATCCGGCCCCCTCCCCTACTTCGCCAGGCTGGCAAAGCGGGCGAATACCGCATCAAAAATCGCCAGCCCCTGCGCCACCTGCTCAGCAGTAATGGTGCACGGCGGCACCACGTGAATGCGGTTCTCCACCACAAAGACCAGCAGCCCGGCCTCGGTTAAGGCCCCTTTGATCGCGGCCATGTCGGCGGCGGTCAACGGCGTTTTTTGTTTACGGCTGCTTACCAGCTCCAGCGCCTGGAACAGGCCGCGACCGCGCACCTCGCCGATAATGGCGTGCTTCTCCGCCAGCGCCTCGAGGCCGGGTCGCAGCACCTCATTGCCGATATAGGCCGCGTTCTCAACCACCTTCTCCTCTTTCATCGCGTCGATGGTGGCGACAATCGCCGCCATCGCCAGCGGATGGCCGGAGTAGGTCAGCCCCCCTGCAAAGAAGTGGTCGTCAAAGTAGCGGGCAATCGGCTCGCTAATCAGCACCCCGCCCGCCGGCACGTAGCCGGCGTTAACCCCCTTGGCAAAGGTCACCAGATCCGGCACCACGCCATCCTGTTCGAAGGCGAACCAGCTGCCGGTGCGGCCAAAGCCGGCCATCACCTCATCGAGGATCAGCACGATGCCAAACTCGTCGGCCAGAGCGCGCACGCCCTGCATATAGCCTGCCGGCGGCACGAGGATCCCGGCGGTGCCGGGGATGGACTCCAGCAGGATCGCTGCGATGGACGTCGGCCCCTCGCATTCAATGATCCGCCGCAGATGCGCCAGCGCGCGCTGGCACTCCTCTTCCTCGGTCGCGGCGTTGAACTCGCTGCGGTAAAGGTAGGGGTTGAAGAAGTGTACATGGCCGCGGGAGAACTCATTCGGCACCCGGCGCCAGTCGCCGGTGGCGGCGATCGCGCTGCCGGTGTTGCCATGGTAGGAACGATAGGCCGAGAGCACCTTGTCGCGCCCGGTATAGAGCCGCGCCATGCGAATCGCGTTCTCATTGGCATCCGCCCCGGCGTTGGTGAAGAACACCTTGCTGAAGCCCGCCGGCGCCAGGTCGACGATGCGCTTCGCCGCTTCGCCGCGGGCAAGGTTGGCGGTGGCGGGCGCGATGGTGACCAGGGTCTCCAGCTGCGCCTTCATGGCCGCCAGCACCCGGGGATGTTGATAGCCAATGTTGACGTTCACCAGCTGGCTGCTGAAGTCGAGCCAGGTATTCCCCTCATAATCCCACAGCTCGCAGCCTTGCGCCCCGGCGATGACCAGCGGGTTGAGATTGCCCTGCATCGACCATGAATGAAACACATAGGCGCGATCCAATTGCCGAACTTCGTCATTGCTTACCGCGACCTCGTTGTGAATTGCCAGCTTCATACCCTGCCCTCTCTCATGTCGTAGTGGTTGGCTTCATCATTGGCCGCGGCCGCGCAAATCGGATAGAGCCAGTGCGCGCAAAACGATGTGACACGGTGTCACATCCCCGCCCGTCGTCTGGCCCTGTGCCTTGCCGTCCGGCGTTTTTATAGTGAAGAGACAACCGCACAGGAGAATGAGATGGCAACGAGCAACGTAGTGTTTATCACCGGGGCGACCTCGGGTTTTGGCGAAGCGGCAGCGCAGGTGTTTGCCGACGCGGGCTGGTCGCTGGTGTTGAGCGGGCGCCGCTATCCGCGACTGAAGGCCTTACAGGACAGCCTCGCCGCTAAGGTGCCGGTGCATATTATTGAGCTTGACGTTCGTGACAGCGAGGCAGTGGCTGCCGCCGTGGCGTCGCTGCCCGCCGATTTCGCCGATGTCACCACCCTGATCAACAACGCCGGGCTGGCGCTGTCGCCGCTGCCGGCGCAGGAGGTGGCGCTGGAGGACTGGAAAACGATGATCGACACCAATGTCACCGGTCTGGTGACGGTCACCCACGCCCTGCTGCCGACGCTGATTCGCCATGGCGCCGGAGCGAGCATTATCAATATCGGCTCGATCGCCGGACAGTGGCCCTATCCCGGCAGCCATGTCTATGGCGCCAGCAAGGCCTTCGTGAAACAGTTCAGCTATAACCTGCGCTGCGATCTGCTTGGCACCGGCGTGCGAGTCACCGATCTGGCGCCGGGGATTGCCGAGACCGAATTTACCCTGGTGCGCACTAAGGGCGACCAGGCGGCATCGGATAAGCTCTATCGCGGCACCACGCCGCTGAGCGCGCGCGATATCGCCGAGCAGATGTTTTATATCGCCACGCTGCCGGCGCATATGAACATTAACCGGGTAGAGGTGATGCCGGTGCGTCAGGCGTGGCAGCCGTTCGCCATCGATCGGGATTAAGCGAAGCCCGACGCTTCCCCTGCCGGCGCTGCCGGCAGGGGGGACAGGCCGGTCTAGCGGCTGCTTTGCAGAAACTGCCTGACGCGTTCGGAGTCAGGTTGGGTGAAGAACTTCTCCGGCGGCGCCTTCTCAATCAGCAGCCCCTTCTCCAGAAACACCACCTCATTGGACACCTGGCGGGCAAAATCCATCTCGTGGGTCACCACCACCATGGTGTAGCCCTCGGCGGCAAGGGCTTTCATCACTCCTAACACCTCGTTCACCAGCTCCGGATCCAGCGCCGAGGTCGGTTCATCGAATAGGATGACTTCTGGCGACATCGCCAGCGAACGGGCGATCGCCACCCGCTGCTTCTGCCCGCCGGAGAGGGTGATCGGGTAGACATCGGCTTTGTGCGCCATGCCGACTTTCTCCAGCTGCCGCATAGCCATGGCCTTCGCCTCGTCCCGCTTCATGCCCTTAACGCGCAGCAGCGCCTCACTGACGTTCTGCTGCACGGTCAGATGCGGCCACAGGTTAAAACTCTGAAACACCATCCCCACCCGCTCGCGGATTTTGGCCAGCTGGCGGTGCGACATCGCCCGGCCGCGCTGTTCATCAATCCCCAGCCGCTGACCGCCGATATGAATTTCACCGCGGTCCGGCTGTTCCAGCCAGTTCATACAGCGCAGCAGGGTGGATTTTCCCGACCCGGACGAGCCGAGAATACTCACCACGGTCCCCTTCTCCACCGTCAGGTTAATATCCCGCAGGACTTCCACATTATCGAACTGCTTGGAGACGTTTTTGACGCTTACGGCAATAGACTCAGGCATGGCTCATTCCTCGTTTGGCTCCCCAGGCGGTCAGGCGCTTAATCAGCAGCTCCAGCAGAATGCTGATCGCCCAGTAGAGCCCAATGGCGACGATAAAGGCGTTAAACGGAATAAAGTAGGTCGCCTGGACGCTGTTGGCGGCGGCGGTGATCTCCTGAACGGTAATAATGCTCAGGAAAGCGGTGTCCTTCAGGCAGATAATCAGCTGATTGCCGATCAGCGGTAAGGCGGAAGAGACGATATTGGGTAAAATAATCCACCGAAAAATGGCATAGCGAGAAAAGCCCTGAGCAATCGCCGCTTCAATATACCCGCCGGAAAATACCCGCCGCTGGCTGCGCAATATTTCAAAGAAGTAGGCGCCATGATAAATAATCAGGGCCAATAAACCGGCGGTCCACGGCTCCATGCTAATACCGAGCTGCGGCAGTCCGTAATACAGCAGATAGGCGAGGATCAAAAAAGGGATCGCGCGCATCAGGCTGACAAAGCCAATGATAACCCGGTTAAGGACTTTCTTTTGATATTCACTCAAATAGCACAGCGCAATACCGATAATAAGGGCCGCCAGGGCGGCGGTAATAAACAGTTCGAGGGTCGCGAATAACCCGGCAATAAAGCTATCGCGTACCGACCAGATAACGCCCCACTGATTCATAATACCTCCCGTTGCTAGCGCGCCAGGCGCCTGGCTTTCCGTTCCGCGATCCCCTGCAGTTTCAATAAACAGCCGATGATCGCCACATACAGCAGGCCGGCGGCAAGGATCGGCGACAGCGGCTCGTAGGTGACCGAGGAGATACGGTTGGTCACCCGGGTAAGATCCACCACGCCAATCACGGCGATCGCCGGGCTACCTTTGATCAAAAACGACATCTCATTGACCAGCGCCGGCAGGCTTTCGATCCACATCTGCGGCAGCATGATGTAGCGGAAGTAGGTCCAGCGGCGCATCCCCACCGACTCTGCCGCCTCCCGCTGTTCGCGCGGAAAGGTGCGGAAGGCGTTGCGCCAGATCTCAGCGTTAAACGCCGACGTGTTAAGCGTCAGCGCCACGATGGCAGCCACGTTCTTGTCGAGGTTAATGCCCATCGTGGGCAGCGAAAGAAACAGAAACAGCACCAGCGTCACCAGCGGCGTCGCGCGGGCCAGGCTGATATAGACCACCAGCAGCTGGTCGATAACCGGCAGACGCAGCATCCGCACCAGGGCGATCAGCAGCCCCGCCACCACCCCGAAGGCGATAGCGATGGCCGAAATCCAGAGGGTCGTCCATGCGCCTTCGATTAATAACTGCCAGGAAATTGCATCCATGAGGCCCTCCTTCTCAGCAACAGGCGGCGGTCGCCCGCCGCGAAATATTACAGACCGGCAAGCTTATGAAATTGTTCCGGGCTGGTGATCGCCTCGGTGGGCAGGTTGTCATAGGTTTCGCCGAACCATTTTTTCTGCAGCTCGGCGAGCTTGCCGGTCTCCTTCATGTGGTTCATAAACTTGGTCATATAGGCCAGCAGCTGCGGCGAGTTTTTCGGGATCGGCCACGCCATATAGCCCGGTCCGGAGACGGCCAGCCCTTTGGCGAAGACCTTCGGTTTGGCTTTCGCCAGGTCGTTTACCGAGATAACCACGTTAATCACGTAATCCAGCCGCTTATTCGCCAGGTCGGCGTAGGCTTCCGGATAGGAGGGGTACTCCACCACCGGTCCCAGCTTGCCGCCGGTCTTCTCCAGCATCGCCTTCAGCTCCGGCAAACGCGCCAGCAGCGCGCTGCCTGCCTGCACGCCCACTTTTTTGCCGCTGAGATCGGCAATGGTATTTAGCGAGGTATCGCCAGCGCGTTTGACGAAATAGTGCTGCGCGGAGGCCCATGGTGGGGTGAAATCAAAAACCTTCAGCCGCTCATCGGTAATAACCGCCCCGGTTAAGGCCATATCGTATTGTCCGGTGGAGACAGCCGCTAATAATCCGGTCCACGGTAATATGCTCTGGTCGACATGAAATTTGGCGTATTTACGTAACTCCTCAAGCATATCTTTGTTAAAGCCATCGGCCTGGCCATTATTCATAAAGTTAAACGGCGCATAATCATCTTCCGTCGCCACTTTCAGGGTGCCGGATTTTTCTATTTCCGGCAGATCGGCCGCGACGGCGTGATAAGAAAAAGCAACCGTTAATACAGCGCTCAGACATATTGATGCCAATGATTTTTTCATTATTTCACCCCTGATGGATTGGCCAGACGGGTTCATTCCAGAACGCGAAAAGGTTTATGCAAAATAGAGGCCGGGAGGTTCCGGTCCACGGCGGCTGAATGCGTTTTTAATGTGGGAGCGTTTTGCAATTCCGTATAGAGCCAGATGGGCCGCATCGCTGTGTCAGATGGCGGAAGGGTGGTATGGAATTTGCTGAGCTTAGCGGGTGGTCGCGATGCGTTATTGCCAGAGGAGCCCCGTATGATCCGTCACCTGTTACACGTTGATTTTGAGCCTGGCCGCGGTTTGCAGGAACAGGTGCGAGAGACGCTGGTGAATGCCATTCTCAGCGGGATCTTCGCCGCCGACACCCCGCTCCCCTCCTGCCGCCAGCTGGCCAGCCAGCTGCGCGTCTCGCGCAACACCACCGCCCTGGTGTTCGAAAGCCTGGTCAACGAGGGCTACCTGATTAGCCGCCCGCGAAGTGGTTACTACCTGCACCCCGACTATCACGATGCTTCGCCGCCCGCGGTCGAGAGTGCACCGCAGCGCGAAGCGGCTGCACCACGCTGGGGCGACCGGCTGCAGATGACCCCCAGCCAGCAGGAGTCGATCCTCAAACCGGCGGGCTGGATGCACTACCGCTACCCGTTTATCTACGGCCAGCCCGATACCCGGCAGTTCCCGCTGGCCACCTGGCGCTCGGCGGCGAACTGGCTGCACGGCGGGGTGCGCGACCCGGCGTGGGTCATCGACCATATTGACCAGGATGTGCCGATGCTCATCGAGCAGATCCGCACCCGGGTGCTGCCCAAGCGCGGCATTGTCGCCGCCCCGGACGAAATTCTCATTACCCTGGGCTCGCAAAACGCCCTCTACCTGCTGACCCGGCTGCTGCTCTCCTCCACCACCCGCATTGGCGTCGAAAACCCCTGCTTTCGCGAAGCCATCAACACCTTTCTGCTCGCCGACGCCGAGGTGGTGCCGCACCCGGTGGATGAAGAGGGGATCGTGCTTAACGAACGTCCCTGCGATTACTACTATGTCACCCCCGGCCACCAGGTGCCCACCGGGGTGGCAATGAGCAGCGCGCGCCGCCGCCAGCTGCTGGATCATGCCGCCCGCCATGACGCGGTGATCATTGAAGATGATTATGACTCGGAAAGTAACTTTACCCTCAACCCGCTGCCGGCGCTGAAGGCCAGCGACCGCAGCGGCCGGGTGGTGTATGTCAGCAGCCTGTCAAAGGCGCTGTCGCCGGGGCTGCGGCTGGGATTTATGGTCGCCGACCCGGACCTGATCGACGAGGCGCGCGCCCTGCGCCGGTTGGTCTATCGCCATCCGCCGACCAACATTCAGTACCAGATGGCCCATTTCCTCGCCCAGGGCCATTATGAAACCCATCTGCGGCGCTACCACTACGACTCCGCCCAGCGCTGGGAGCGCCTGCACGCCGCCCTGCAGCGCTATCTGCCGTCGTGCCGCGCGCTGGCGGGGAGCGAACACGCTAACGCCTTCTGGCTGCAGACACCGGCGCAGATCAACACCCAGCAGCTCACCTGGCGCGCCGCCCACGCCGGCGTGCTGATTGAGCCCGGGGCGCGCCATTTTCTCAGCGCCGCGCCGCCGGATAACTACTTTCGCATGGGTTTCCACGCCATTAACCCCGACGCCATCGCCCAGGGGGTGGAGGTCCTGCGCGGCCAGCTGGAGCAGATGGGTTAGCGAAATTGTTCGTACTCAACGGCATCGCGCACGCTGAGCAGCGCCGGGCGCAGACTGTCGAAAGGCACCGATCCGAGCGCAACGCGCAGCGCCTGTGGAATCGTGGCGGAGACGCAGAACGGCTCGGCGGTCGACACCGAAATACGCCGTTCCATCAGCGCGTTCGCCAGCCGATCGGCCCGGCTCTCTTCCCCCAGAGGCAGCCAGACGAAGTACGAATCGGGATGACTGACAACGGGAAGCCCACAAAGCACCTCGCGGGCCACCTGCTGCCGCTGTCGCGCATCCTGGCGTTTCTGTGTTTCAAAGCGGGCCACCGTGCCATCTTCAATCCAGGCGCAAATCAGCGAACTTATCAGCGTCGGCGTATTCCACGTCGTGGCCCGGATGGCGCGCTCAATCTCCGGCCGATAGCGCGGCGGAGAAATCACCACCCCCACGCGCAGCCCGGTGGCGATATTTTTCGAAAATCCGGTGACATACACCGTTCTTTCCGGCGCATAGCTGACCACCGGCGGCGGCGGGCGGCTCACCAGCCGGGCGTAAGCCGCATCTTCAATAATCAGCAGATCGTGCTGGCGCGCGAGGTCGGCCAGCGCCTGCCGCTGCCCGGCGTTGAGCACCCAGCCCAGCGGATTGTGCAGCGTCGGCATGGTATACACCGCCCGCACTCGCCGCTGCTGGCACAGCGCATGAAGCGCCTGCAGGTCCGGCCCCTCGGCCCCACAGGGGATGGCCGCCAGCTCCAGATGATAGAGCGCCGCCAGAACCTTGAAGCCCGAATAGGTCAGAGCATCAACCGCCACCACATCGCCCGGACGTAACAGCCCCATAACGGTCACCGCCAGCCCGTGCTGTGCGCCGTTAACGATCAGGACATTTTCCGCGGCCGGCGCAAAGTGTCGGCAGGTCAAATGGCGGGCGATAATGTCCCGCTCGGCGAGCCGCCCGGCGTGAGGCTGATAGCGCAGATGCGAATCAATATCGCCCGCCATCGCCAGCTGCCTGAGCGCCTCGCGCAGCGCATCGCCCTGCGCCGGCAGCGAAGGGTAGTTGAAGTTAAGATCCACGACGTCAGCGGCCACCACCTGCTGATCGACCCCATGCCCCGGCGGCAGCGCGAGGTCGCGCACGAAGGTGCCGCGGCCGGTTTCGCCGCTAACCAGCCCCATCTCTTCCAGTTCACGGTAGACGCGGGTGGCGGTGGCCAGCGAGAGGCGTTCATCGGCGGCAAGGGTACGGTGAGTTGGCAGACGGCTGCCGGCGGGCAGCTGCCCGCTGCGGATCGCCTGCGCGTATCGGTCGACAACGGCTTTGTATCGAGCTTTCATCGTGAAATGTATCTATGACAATAATTTGATTGTATCAGATTGGCCACATTACCATCGCCACTGACGATGCTCAAGCGGGCGCAGCCCAATCAGATAACGCGAGGTTAACGTGGTAGATTCAATATTGGATAAATCGGCGCCCGGTCCCTGGTCCGGATGGTTTCATGGTTTACTGGGGGTGATTATTTTTAGCGGTTCCCTGCCCGCGACGCGGCTGGCGGTGCAGGATATGGATCCGTTGTTATTGACCTTTCTGCGCGCCTCCATCGCCGGGCTGCTTGCCGTCGCCCTGCTGGTCGGCTTTCGCCAGAAACGCCCGCGCCTGGTGCAGCTTGTCCCCCTGATCATCATCTCATCAGGGGTGGTGATCGGCTTTCCCCTGCTCACGGCGCTGGCCCTGCAGCGCATCACCTCGGCGCATTCGATTGTGTTTATTGGTCTGCTGCCGCTGATGACCGCTATTTTTGGCGTGCTGCGCGGCGGCGAGCGTCCGCAGCGCGCTTTCTGGATCTTTTCGCTGCTGGGCAGTCTGCTGGTGATGGGATTCGCCCTGACGCAAAGTGCGGCGACGTCGCTCAGCGGCGATCTGCTGATGCTGGCGGCAGTTATCGCCTGCGGCCTCGGCTATGCGGAAGGGGCGAAGCTGACGCGGGAGCTCGGCGGCAGGCAGGTGATCTGCTGGGCGCTGGTGATTGCCCTGCCGTTGATGCTCCCCGCCTCGCTGATGGTTCAGCCTGCGTCCTGGCATGCCATATCGGCCTTATCCTGGGCCGCGCTCGGCTATGTGTCGCTCTTCAGTATGCTGATCGGTTTTATCTTCTGGTACAAAGGGCTGGCCGCGGGCGGGATCGCCGCCGTCGGCCAGCTCCAGCTATTGCAGCCGTTCTTCGGGCTTGGCCTGTCGGCGGCGCTGTTGCACGAAACCGTCAGCCCCTTGATGCTGGCGGTTACCCTCGGCGTGGTGCTGTGCGTGATGGGCTCGCGCAAATGTGGCCGCCGGCGGGTTAGCGCAGAGAGCAGGAGCAGTGATTGACCGCCCCTACATCCGCCGTCCCGGGTTTCGGCGGCGTAACCGCTGACCCGGGCTACCGCATGACAAACGGCTGGAAACAGGTCGCCCCGCCGGGGAGGGCGACCGCCTACAGCGGCCGCGCGTACTGGAGCATCACCTGCAGCAGCACGTTGGCGCCGGCGGCGACGTGCTCCGGCGAGGCATACTCCATTTCGTTATGGCTGATCCCATCCTTGCAGGGGATAAAAATCATCCCGGTCGGCGCCAGGTAGCTCATATACACTGCGTCATGCCCGGCGCCGGAGACGATCGGCCGCGCCGGGTAGCCCAGCCGCTGCGCGGCATCGGCAATGGCCTGCTGGCATTCGCCATCGAAGGGCGCCGCCGGATAGTGGCTCACCTGCTTCAGGGCCACCTGCAGACCGCTTTCCCGCTCAACCTCCGCGATAAACGCCCGCAGCTGGCGATCCATTTCATCCACCAGCGCATCGCTGAGATTGCGCATATCAATGGAGAAGGTGACCTCTCCGGGCACCACGTTGCGGCTGTTGGGCCACACCTGCACGCTGCCGACGGTGCCGCGTCCCTCTTCGCTGCGTCCGGCAATCGCTACCACCTCCTGCATAATGCGGGTCGCCACCTGCAGGGCATCCTGACGCAGGCGCATCGGCGTGGGCCCGGCATGCGACGCCTGACCGGTCACCACGCAGTCGTACCAGCGGATCCCCAGCACGCCCTGCACGATACCGATGGTTTTCGCTTCATCTTCGAGAATCGGCCCCTGCTCAATGTGCGCCTCAAAATAGGCGCCGACGGGATGCTCTCCCGGGGTCTGCTCGCCGATATAGCCGATCTGCGCCAGCGCCTCGCCGACGCTGACGCCCTCTTTATCCGTGACGGCCCAGGTCTCCTCCAGCGGGAAGACCCCGGCAAAGACCCCGGAGCCCATCATCACCGGCACAAAGCGCGACCCCTCTTCGTTGGTCCAGAACACCACCTCAATCGGCGCCTCGGTGGCAATCTGCAGATCGTTGAGCGTGCGCACCACCTCCAGCGCCGCCAGCACGCCGTAGTTGCCGTCAAATTTGCCGCCGGTGGGCTGGGTGTCGATATGGCTGCCAGAGACGATGGGCGGCAGGCTGGGGTTGCGCCCTTCCCGGCGCATAAACACATTGCCGATTTTATCGATGGTGATACTCATCCCGGCCTCCCGCGCCCAGCCAATCACCCGGTCCCGCCCCTGACGGTCGAGGTCGGTGAGGGTCAGACGGCGGCAGCCGCCCTTCGGCGTGGCGCCGATCTGCGCGAGATCCATTAACGACGCCCACAGGCGGTCGCCATTGATGCGCCAGCCGGTGGTGTCGGTGGCGGGGGTAAAAAGTACATCACAGCTCATGGTGGTCTCCTGACATCAAGGTCCCCGCCAGCGCAACCGGCGGTGGGAAAAAAGGCATCAGCGCCTGGTCTTCATCGTGGTGTGTTGCCGCCGGTCAGACGGCCAGGGCCTGCGCGTTGGCGTCAATCGCCAGCTCGCGCCAGCGGTGGCAACTCACCGCGTGGCGCTCCGCGACGGATTCCGTCGGCGGCAGGCTCTGCTCGCAGACCGGGCGACGGTGCGGGCAGCGCTCGGCAAAGGCGCAGCCGGGCGGCAAGCGCGCCAGATCCGGCGGCGCGCCGGGAATGCAGTGCAGGGCATCGCCTTTCTTAAGCCCCTCTTTCGGCCGGCTGCCCAGCAGCACCCGGGTATAAGGATGGCGTGGGTGGCGCAGGATCTCACTCATAGAAGCCTCCTCGACGATCCGCCCGGCGTACATCACCGCCACCCGGTCGGCGATCTCCACCGCGGCGCCGATGTCGTGGGTCACAAACACGATCGACAGCCCGCGCTGCTTTTGCTGCTCGCGCAGCAGGATCAGGATCTGGATTTGCACCGTGGCGTCGAGGGCGGTGGTCGGCTCATCCGCCAGCAGCAGCTGCGGGTTACAGGAGAGCGCGAGGGCGATCATCGCCCGCTGGCGCATCCCGCCGGACATCTCGTGCGGGTAAGCGTCCAGCCGCCGCTCGGGGCTGGGAATGCGCACCTGGCGCAGGGCCTCCAGTGCCCTGTCCCGGGCCGCCTGGCGCGACAGCCCTTCGTGGCGACGCAGCCCTTCAATAATCTGCTGCCCAACGGTGTAGACCGGGTCGAAGGCCAGTAGCGGCTCCTGAAAAATCATCGCGCAGCGCCCGCCGCGGTAGCGCCGCAGCTGGCTGGCGCTCATCGTCAGCACCGCGTCGTCACCCACCCGCAGGGTGCCGGAGAGCTCACTGCTCCCCGGCGGGTGCAGGCGCATCAGCGCCCGCAGGGTCACGCTCTTGCCGGAACCCGACTCGCCAATCAGCGCCATCACCTCCCCCTTTTGTACGTCAAAGGAGACCCCGTTGACCGCGTTGATGGTCTGCCCGTCGCGGCGAAAGACGACCCGCAGGTCGCGCACATGGACAAAGGCGTTATCCGACATGGCTGACCTCCTTAAGGGGGATGCTCTGATGCCAGAGCGAGGCCGGCTGCGCCATCAGGCAGGCGCTCTGGTGCCCCTCCCCGACCGCCTCCAGCCGCGGTTTCACTTCGGCGCAGACCGCCTTCGCATGCGGGCAGCGGGTGTGAAAGCGACAGCCGCTCGGCGGCGCGATGGGGCTGGGGGGATCGCCGCTCAGCGGCGAGGTCAGGGTGCGGTGTTCCGGGTCCATGGAGGGCATCGAGCTTAACAGCGCCCGGGTATAGGGGTGGGCGGAGGCGGTAAACAGCTGCTCCGCCGGGCCGATCTCTACCACTTCGCCAAGGTACATAACGAGGATCCGATCCGACAGCCAGCGAACCACGTGCAGATCGTGGCTGATAAACACATAGGTCAGCTCGAGGGTGCGTTTTAGCTCCTGCAGCAGCTGCAGCACCTGGGCTTCC
Organism: Klebsiella sp. PCX; assembly: GCF_021869705.1. Taxonomy (NCBI): domain Bacteria; kingdom Pseudomonadati; phylum Pseudomonadota; class Gammaproteobacteria; order Enterobacterales; family Enterobacteriaceae; genus Klebsiella; species Klebsiella sp. PCX. Next base: position 1,388,492 of record NZ_CP091527.1, on the reverse strand, counting down.
ACCGATTTATCCAGCGCCGACACCGCCTCATCAAGAATGACCAGCCGCGGCTTCATCGCCAGCGCGCGGGCGATATTCACCCGCTGCCGCTGGCCGCCGGAGAGCGCATGCGGGTAGCGGTCGGCAAAGCGCGCCGGTTCAAGGCCGACGTGCGCCAGCAGATAGCGGGCGTATTCGCTGGCCTCTCTGGCGCTGACGCCGTGGACGCGCTGGCCGAAGGCGATGCTCTCCTCCATGGTCATGCGCGGATTGAGCGAGGCATAGCTATCCTGGAAAACCATCTGCACCTGGCGACGGTAGGCTTTCATGGGCAGACGCGACGAGCCAACCTCCAGCCCGTCGAAGATCAGTTCGCCGCTGTCCTGGGTGAGCAGCTGCATCAGCAGTCGGGCGGTGGTCGATTTGCCGCAGCCCGACTCGCCGACCACCCCCAGGGTTTCACCTTTCATCACCGTGAAGCTGATATCGTCCACCGCCTGGACCACCTCCCGGCCTTTGCCGCCGCGGAAGTACTTCAGCAGGTGATTGACCTTCAGCAGCGGCTGCGCCGGCCCGCCGAGATCGATATTGATAAAGGGTTGCATCGCTTACTCCTTAATCGCCATTGCCGCACGCAGGCGGTCCGCGAGGATATTGAACGAAATGGAGGTGATAAAAATCATCAGGCCCGGCAGGGCGGCCACCCACGGCTGGGTATAGATTGCCGTGCGCAGGGTATTGAGCATCAGCCCCCACTCGGGCTCCGGCGGCCGCACGCCGAGGCCGAGAAACGACAGGCCGGAGGCGAGGATCATGCACACCGAAATCAGCCCGGTGGAGAAGACGAAGATCGGCCCGAGCACGTTACCCAGCACCTGGACGCGGATAATGGTCAATGCGCTGGCGCCGGTGGCCCGGGCGGCGTCGATATAGTCCATATGCCGTACCTGGGCGGTCACGCTCTCGGCAATCCGCGCCACCTGCGGGACAAACACCAGGGTCAGCGACAGCAGCGCATTACCGATGCCCGCCCCCAGCGCCCCCGACAGCGCAATCGCCAGCAGGACCGAGGGAAAGGCATAGAACACATCCACGGTGCGCATAATCACGGTATTGATTTTGCCGCCCATGTAGCCGGCGATGATCCCGATGGCGCCGCCGATAAAAAAGGCGAACACCACCGGGACAATCCCCATAAACAGCGACAGCCGGGTGCCGAGAATCAGTCGCGACAGCATGTCGCGCCCCAGCTCATCAGAGCCCAGCGGGAAGCCGTCGCTGCCGATGGGCTTCAGGCGCAGGAACATTGACGTTTGATAGGGGTCTTTGACGATAAGCCATGGCCCTAACAGCGCCAGGGCCAGCAGCAGCAGGATCACTACCCCCACCACCACGCCGCCGGGATCGCGCAGTAAGCGGCGCAGCACGCCGCGCCAGTAACCTTGCCGGGAAGCGTTGGCCGGCGCGGCCGGGACCGCTTTCGTCGTTGCCGTATCCACCATGGTCAGCTCCTCTTAATGCGCGGGTCGAGGGTGGCCTGCAGAATATCCACCAACAGGTTGAGCAACACGAAAAACAGCGCCAGCACCCAGATAGTGCCCTGCAGCAGGGGCAAGTCGCGCTGAAAGATGGCGGTGTTGAGCAGCAGCCCGGTCCCCGGCCAGGAGAAGACGGTCTCCACGAGGATCGAGCCGCCCATCAGATAGCCCACCTGCAGCCCCATCACCGCCAGCGCGGTTGGCGCGGCATTTTTCATGACGTGGACAAAGATGCGCGATTCGTTAAGGCCGCGGGCGCGCAGGCCAACGATAAACTCCTGGCTGAGGATATCGGCTACCTGCGAGCGCACGGTGCGGGCGATAATCCCGGTCGGGATCACCGACAGCGTGATGGCCGGCAGCAGCATGAACTGCAGGTGCGCCCAGTCCCATTGCCAGCCCACCTCGCCTATCGGCCCGCCGCCGGTGGCCGGCAGCAGCGCGAACTTGACGCTGCAGAGGATCACCAACAGCATCCCCAGCCAGTAATGCGGCACGCTGACGCCAAACACCGACAACACCGAGGCCAGACGGTCAATGACGCTGTTGCGAAAATAGCCGGCGACAAAACCAAACAGGCTGCCGAGGACGAAGCCGATCGCCGTCGCCAGCAGCGCCAGGCGCAGGGAGTAAGCCACTGCGGTCATCACCTCGTCTATCACCGGGCGGCCGGTGGCGACCGACATACCGAGGTCGCCGTGCAGTGCCCGCCACAGCCAGTGGATAAACTGCAGAGGCAGCGGCTTATCAAAGCCGTAGGCCTGCATCAGCGTCTGGCGCAGCGCCTCCGAGGCGTCCGGCGGCATCACCGACACCAGCGGGTCGCCCGGCGCGATCTGCACCAGCATGAAACAGATCACCGCCACCCCAAGCATGGTGGGGATAGCCAGCAGAATGCGGTATAGCAGCGTATTGATCATCGGTTGCCCCTTTCGCGATTACTCTTTTTTGCTCACCAGGCTGAGGTCGATAAACCAGCTCTGCGGTTGCACCACTCCGGTCACCGCGGGCGAAATCGCGCGCGGCCCGACGTCGTGGGCGACAAACAGGAACGGCACCTGATCCACCAGCGCGGCGTGCAGATCGCCGGCGGCTTTATTCATCGCTTCCGGGGTAAAGGCGTGCTTGACGGCGGCGGCGAGTTTTTCCGTCTCTGGGGTGGCGAAGTAGCCCCAGTTGGTCGCCACCGGCGGAAACGCTTTGGCGGTCGAGAAGCGGATCAGGCCAAAATAGGGATCATTGACCGCGGCGCTGACGTTGATCGCGTCGATCCCTTTTGCCGAGGGATCCCGGGCGCCCAGGCGCCAGTTGGTGAACAGGGTGTTCCATTCCACCACTTTAATATCCACATTGAAGAAGCAGCTCTTCAGGCTCTGCTGGATATACTCGTTCATCGGCAAGGGCTGCATCTGCCCGGAGCCGGAGGCCGAGGTGGCCACCGTGACGTGCAGCGGCTTGCCGGCGCTGTATCCAGCCTCGGTCATCAGCTGACGGGCGGCGTCCGGGTCATATTTGATCTGGAAGGTGGGTTTACCATGCCACGGGCTGTCGGCCTCGTAGACCCCGGTGGCCTCGGTCATGTAGCCGCCGAGGTAGCTCTTCAGCTCGGCGCGGTTCAGACACAGGTTGGCCGCTTTGCGCACCCGAATGTCCTGCCACGGCGATCCTTTTTCAAAGGAGAACTGCCAGGGCCACAGGTGCGGCTGGGTGTTGGCGTAAAGGTGAAAACCCTGAGACTTGATCTGATCGATGGCGTCCGGCGCCGGGGCTTCAATCCAGTCCACCTGCTTCGACAGCAGCGCCGCGGTGCGGGCGTTGGCCTCCGGCAAAGGGATCAGCACCACCTTATCCACCCGGGGAATGCGATCTTTGTTCCAGTAGTCGGGGTTTTTCGCGAGGATCAGCTGCTGACGCGGCACCAGCTTCTCCAGTTTGAACGGGCCGCTGCCCACCGCATGGGCGGCGAAGGCGGTCCATGCCTGTTTGCTGCGCGCGGCGCTATCCCCCGCGCTGGCCGGCACCGCGTCATACTGCTTCTGCCACGCCGTGGGCGAGACAATAAACAGGTTGGTGATGTTGTACGGCAGCAGCGCGTCCGGTTCCGAGGTGGTCAGCGCCACGGTGTGGTCGTCAATTTTCTCCGCGCCGGTGAGGGTCGGCATGCGCGACAGGGTGTTGCCGATCTGGCCCGGGGCGTACTGCGGCGCCGCTTTATTCAGCACCTTATCCACGTTCCAGACGATGGCGTCGGCGTTCACCTCCGTCCCATCATGGAACCTGACGCCCGGACGCAAGGTGAAAATCCAGCGGCTGGTGTTCTGCGGATCGATGTGCCACTCGGTCGCCAGCCCCGGCACCAGACCGCTGGGCTTTTCACCTTGCGACAGATCCCACTCCACCAGCGCGTCGTACAGCGGGATGCCGGTAAAGCGGTTGCCCTCATAGCCCTGATCCGGCTGGCCGAGGGTTAACGGAATATCCGCGGCGGTCATGGCGATCCGCAGCGTGGAGGCGTTGGCAGGTAAGGCGGCGCCCGCCAGGGCCAGTGCGCCGCTCACCGCCACGGCGAGACGACCGGCACGCGAAAATAACGTCTTTTTGTGCATCACATGATCCCTGTTAAATAAAGTGTCACGTATTAACAGGCAAAATGCGTACCAGCTCTTACGCGGGCGATAATAGGCCAAAACCGACCGGTACAATAAGAAGGACTTATATTATCACCATGATAATTATGGGAAAATAATTGCACCTTATTCCGTCGCACCGCCAGCGGGAAATATGTTGCAGAATTGCACCAGCCGCTATATGGCAAATTTCAAATAATCACTCTGCGTCACTTTTTTATTCATCCCCGTCCTCCGCCGCCGCGTATTCTCCCTCGGGATCAATCCCTTCTATACTTCAGGGAACACATCGACCGGGAGAGACTATGCCTTTAGCCGATTTTCACCGCTCCGATCCTTTTACCCTCGGTATCGAACTGGAGCTGCAGGTGGTGAACCCGCCGGGTTACGACCTCAGCCAGGATGCCTCGACGCTGATTGCCGACGTCCAGCATGAGCTGACCGTGGGAGAAGCCAAGCACGATATCACCGAGAGCATGCTGGAGATCGCCACCGGGGTGTGCCGCGACATCAGCCATGCGCAAATCCAGCTCAGCGCCATCCAGCAGGCGGTCCAGCGCGCGGCGCTGCATCATCATCTGCAGATCTGCGGCGGGGGTTCCCACCCCTTTCATGCCTGGCAGCGTCAGCAGATCAGCGACAATCCGCGCTATGTCAAAACCGTCGAGCATTTTGGCTATCTGGCGCAACAGGCGACGGTCTTTGGCCAGCATGTGCACGTCGGCTGCCAGAGCGGCGACGACGCCATCTATCTGCTGCACGGCTTGTCGCGCTTTGTGCCGCACTTCATCGCCCTCAACGCCGCCTCGCCGTGGTTCGACAGCACCGACAGCCGCTTCGCCTGTTCGCGCCTCAACCGCTTCTCCTCTTATCCCGACAACGGTCCGATGCCGTGGGTGGCCGACTGGCAGGGGTTTCGTCGCCTGTTCCGCCAGCTGAGCTACACCAGCATGATCGACAGCATGAAGGATCTGCACTGGGATATTCGCCCCAGCCCGCAGTTTGGGACCGTCGAGGTGCGGGTGATGGACACTCCTCTGACCCTCGCCCAGGCGATCCATATCGCCGGCTTTATACAGACCCTGGCCTGCTGGCTGTTGACGGAGCGCCCCTTTAAGCACCAGCCTGATGATTATCTGCTGTACCCTTTTAACCGCTATCAGGCCTGCCGCTACGGGCTGGACGGGACCCTTACCGACGTGCGCAGCGGGGAGCAGCGCAGCATCCGCCAGGAGATCCTGCAGCTCGCCGACCGGCTGGCTCCTTTCGCCCATCAGCTGAAGGCGACGGCGGCGCTGGAGGCGGTGGTTCGCCAGGCGAAATCGCCGCACAGCGAGGCGCAGCAGATGCGCGAGTTTATCGCCAACGGCGGTTCGCTTTCCGGGCTGGTGCAAAAACACTGTGAGATTTGGGCGGCATAAGACAGCGAGGCGGGTATACTCGGCGCAGACCATAGAAAGGATTGCCCATGTTATTACGCTGCCTGCTCCCCCTGGCGCTGCTGCCCCTGGCCGCCGTCGCCAGCGCCGCCTGTACCCTCACCGACCCGACGCTAACCCTGCAGAGCTATCGGGTGGATGCGCAGAAAGAGCGCATTGCAATGTACTGGCTGGATCGGCACGGTAAAGCCTGGGGTTCCCTGCGTTCGCTGCTGGCGGGTATCGATGGCGATGGCCGGGTGCAGATGGCGATGAACGGCGGCATTTACGATAAGGCCTACGCGCCGCTGGGGCTGTATATCGAAGACGGCAAACGCCTGACGCCGGTAAACCGCTCCGCCGGCGGCGGGAACTTCTTTATCCGCCCCGGCGGCGTATTCCTGGTGGAGAACGGCCGGGCAAAAATCGTGCCGCTGCCGGCGTACAAACGCTCTCCCGCCATCCGCTATGCGGTGCAGTCCGGCCCGATGCTGATTGAGAATGGCGTCATCAACTGGCGGCTGAAGCCCTCCGCCAGCTCGCGCAAACTGCGCAACGGGGTTGGCATCGATAAGCAAGGCCGGGTGGTGTTTATGCTCAGCGATCGCGAGACCAACTTCTATGATTTTGCCTGCTATGCGCAGTCAAAGCTTGGGGTGCGGCAGATGCTTTATCTCGACGGCACCCTGTCGAAGATGTACCGCAAAGGCGGCAGCGTGCCGTGGCAATATCATCCGTTCGTGACCATGATAACGGTGGAGAGGAAATAGCGGGCGCGTTTGGGGGCGGCCATTCCAGCCAGGAGAGTGAATAAATTAACGGCAGGCCGGGCAAGGTATTGCCGCCGTGCCCGATGTCCTTGCCCGGTGGCGCTGCGCTTACCGGGCCTACAGAGTCTGTTCGCTATGATATGGCCCCTGAAATCTACGGGCGTGCAGCAGGGCCGATTCCCGCTGAAATCGGCTAACCGGAGGTCGGCAGATAAGGCGGGGCTCACGCCCAAACGCAACGTGAACGCAAAACCCCCCCTCACCCTCCCCCTCTCCCTAAGGGAGAGGGGACCGCCCGGTAGTCGTTGCAGCCTGGAGTATCCCCGTTACCGACCGGTAACGCCGCGCTTACCCCCGCCGATGTGCCCACTCGCGCATACGCTGAAACAGAACATACAGCGAAGGAATAAACAGGATGCCAACCATCGTCGCCACCAGCATTCCGCTGAACACCGTGGTGCCGATGATCCGCCGGCTCTGCGCCCCGGCGCCGGTGGCGAGCATCATCGGCATGATGCCGATAATAAACGACACCGCGGTCATCATCACCGCGCGGAAGCGGCGGGTGGCGCCCTCGCGCGCGGCGTCGACTATCGACAATCCCTCTTCGCGCCGGCTGCGGGCAAACTCAACGATCAGAATCGCATTCTTCGCCGCCAGGGCGATCAGCAGCACCAGTCCTATCTGGACATACACATCGTTGGCATAGCCCGCCGTCCACAGCCAGAGCAGCGCTCCGCCGATGGCGAACAGCACCGAAAGCATGACGCTCGCCGGCAGCGTCCAGCTCTCATACTGCGCCACCAGGAACAGCCACGCCATCGCCACCGCCGCCAGCACGATCCACACCGCCTGATTGCCGGTCTGCTGCTCCTGCCAGGAGATGCCGCTCCAGGCGTAGTCATACCCCGGCGGCAGATGGGCCTGCAGAATCTGCTCCATAGCCGCCATCGCCGTACGGCTGCTGACCCCCTCGGCCGCTGAACCGCTCACCGACACGGACGGGAACTGGTTGTACTGCTGAATAAACGGCACCCCCACCGTCGGCGTAATGGTGACCAGATTGCTCAGCCGCACCCGCTCGCCGTCGCGGCTGCGGACGTACAGCTCGCTAATCTGCTCAGCCCGCTCGCGCCACTGCATCTCATTTTGCATCACCACATGATAGACACGGTTGTTAAGGCTGAAATCACCGGCGCGCGTGCCGCCGAACGCCGTCTGCAGGCTGCTGAAGATCTGCGCCACCGGCACATCCAGCAGCGCCGCCCGATCGCGGTCGACCGTCAGGGTCAGCTGCGGCACGTTGCTGCTCCAGGTGGTAAACACCCGGCTCAGCTGCGGATGCTGTTTCGCCAGTTGAAGGATCTCCTGCGTCACCTGCTCCAGCTCCGCCGACGACTGACCGGCCTGCGCCAGGATGCGCAGGTCAAATCCCGAGGCATTGCCCAGGCCCGGCAGGGTCGGCGGCGCGAAGGTCATGATCGTCGCCTCCGGCAGCGACAGCAGCTGGCGCTGGATATCCGCCATCACCGCATCCAGCGGCGGCCGCTGATGCCAGTCCTTGAGCATTACCGAGATAAACCCGCCGTTAGAGGCGCTGGTGCCGTTGAGAATGTTGAAGCCGGACACCTGAATCACATCCTCCACCGCCGGGTTAGCCATCAGCAGCTTGCGCGCCTGGGCCATCACCGCTTCGGTACGCTCCAGCGACGCCGCCTCCGGCAGCTGCACGCTGGCAAACAGGTAGCCCTGATCTTCCTGCGGCAGGAAGCCTTTCGGCATTGAGCTAAAGCTGAACGCCACCAGCGCGCCCGCCGCGACCGTCGCCGCCAGCGCCAGCCAGGGGCGGCGGTTCATCCAGCCAACCAGCCGGCCATAGCCGTCGCGGGTGCCGTCGAGGAGACGGTTAAACGCCCGCCACACCGCCGCCGGCCGGGCGGGACGCGGGCGCAGCAGTAGCGCGCAGAGGGCTGGGGTTAGGGTTAACGCCACCAGGCTCGACAGGGCCACCGCGGTGGAGAGCGTCACGGCAAACTGCCGGTACAGCTCGCCGACGATCCCCGGGAGCAGCGCCACCGGCACAAACACCGCCAGCAGCACCAGGGTCGTAGCGATCACCGGCCCGGCGATCTGCCGCAGCGCCTGGGCGGTGGCCTGCAGGCGATCCAGCCCTTCCGCCATTTTGGTTTCCACATTCTCCACCACCACAATGGCGTCATCCACCACCATCGTCAGGGCGAGAATGATCGCGAACAGGCTGAGGGTGTTGGCGCTGTAGCCCAGCAGATAGAGCACCGCAAAGGTGCCGATCAGTGACACCGGGATTGCCAGCACTACGATCAGCGTCGCCCGCCAGCTCTGCAGGAACAGCGACACCACCACGACCACCGCCAGCAGGGTCAGCGCCAGCGAGACGCCGATCTCTTTGATCGTCGCCGCCACAAAGCGGGTGGTATCGAACTTCACCTCCCAGGTGAGATCCGCCGGAAAGCGGGTGTGCAGGCGGTTAAGCTCAGCGCGCACTGCGCTGGCGACCTGCAGGGCATTGGCGGTGGGCGTCGGGTAGATACCCAGATAGGCCGACGCTTTACCGTTCAGCTGCGCGCCGGAGCTGTAGCTGCGGGCGCCCAGCTCAATGGTCGCCACGTCAGCGAGGCGAACCAGCTGCCCCTGCGCGCCGCGGCGGAGGATAATCTCGCCAAAGCTGGCCGCCTCGTTCAGACGCCCCAGCCCGTTGATGGTCAGCGTCTGCTGCTGACCGTTGAATACCGGCGGGGTGCCCACCTGCCCCGCCGCGCCCTGCACATTCTGCTCGCGCAGCGCCTGGGCAACGTCATCCGTGGTGATGTTGAGGGCGTTCATGCGGTCCGGACGCAGCCAGATGCGCATACTGTAATCCCGGGCGCCAAACATCTGCACCTCGCCGACGCCGGGCAGGCGCGCCAGCGCCTCGCGTACCTGGGTGCTGGCGTAGTTACTGACAAACAGCGGCGACAGCGTGCCCAGCGGCGAATAAAGGCTTACCCCCATCAGCAGGTTGCTGGCGCGCTTGCGTACCTGGACCCCATTCTGCTGCACCTCCGCCGGGAGCTGCGCCAGCGCCTGCGACACCCGGTTTTGCACGTCGATCGCCGCCAAGTCGGCATCGGTGCCCGCCGCGAAGGTAATACTCAGGCGGTACGTTCCCTCATCCGAGCTGGTGGACTCCATATACAGCATATGATCGACGCCGTTGAGCTGGGTCTCCAGCGGGGCGGCGATAGCCTCCGCCACGTCTGACGCGCTGGCGCCTGGCCAGCTGGCGGTAACGTTCACCACCGGAGGCGTGATCGCCGGGTACTGCTCCACCGGGATCAGCTTCAGCGACACCGCGCCGACAAAGGTCAGCAGCAGCGCGATCACCATGGCAAATCGCGGACGACGGATAAAAAAGGTCAGCATCCCTTCTCCTTACTTAGTTCAGCACCTGTACCGCGGCGCCTTCGCGTAAACGCTGCGCGCCGTCGGTGATCACCTGCTCGCCCGCCTGCAGCCCTTTCTCAACCGCAAACTGCTGCCCCTGCTGCCCGGCGAGGGTCAGACGACGCTGCCCGGCGGTATGGTCCGGCTTCAGCACCCAGCTGAAAAAGCCCTGCGGATCCTGCTGCACGGCGGCGGCCGGGATCATCACCCGTGACTGCAGCTCCTGCGGACGGAACAGGATTGTTACGCTGCCCCCCGGCAGCAGACGGTGCTGCGGATTGGCGAACTCCGCCCGCACCGCCACGCTGCCGGTGCGGGCGTCAATCCGGTTATCGATGGAGGTCAATACCCCATCGCGCCGTTTGCCATCCACGTCAATCTGCGCCAGCCACGCCTGCTTCAGAGCGTGGATGTCGGCATGCTGGCCGGTTTTGCTGAAAAACGCGGCTTCGTCGAGGGCGAACGACACCCGCACCGGATCCAGCTGCACAATGTCCACCAGCACTCCGCTGGATGGGTTAATCAGCGTCCCGACGTGAAAGGCGCTGTGGCCCACCCGTCCGGTCACCGGCGCCGCAATCCGGGTATAACTGAGCACAATCTGCTGGGCCTCGACGCGGGCTTTCGCCTGCTGCACGGCGGCGGCGGCGACGTCGCGCTGCATCCGGGCTGTGTCGACGTCGTTGCGGCTGATGGAGTGGTTGTTGATGAGTCGCTCGTAGCGAGTGAGCAGCTGTTGCGACTGGCGTAATGAGGCCTCTGCGCTTTTCAGCTCGGCCTGCGCCAGGGCCAGCGCCGCGCGGGGCTGTGCGTCGTCGAGGGTAAACAGCAGGTCGCCCTCGGTCACATACTGCCCGTCCTGGAAGTGGCGCTGAACAATCACCCCTTCGGTGCGCGCGCGAATGTCGACGGCGCGGATTGCCTCGACCCGTCCGGGGATGGCGCGTTCTTCAGCATGAGGAGCCAGTTCGGCCGTGGCGACGCGGACCGGCACCGCCGGCGCGGCGGTGGCCGTCAGGGCGCTGCTGGCCAGGGCGCTAGCCAGCAGCGCAAAGCGGAAGGTTTTAATCATAGGGGATCCTTGCGACAGTAACGCGCGCCTGCGGCGAGGCGCGCGAGATCGATCAGGCCGTTTTGCGGAACCGGCGCGTCAGACGCTTCTCGATTTCCACCACCAGGAACATGGCGATGCCGATGACCAGGGTGACAAACCAGTAGCGCAGCGGCAGCGCTTCCGTGCCAAACATGTTCTGCATCAGCGGGACATAGATAATCACCAGCTGCATCAGCAGCAGGACACCGGTCACCAGCCAGATGCCTTTGTTGCGCAGCAGGCCCATGCTCAGGGAGAAGCTGTCGCTGCTGCGGCAGTTGATCATGTAGACCCACTGCGCCGTCACCAGCATCTGCAGCAGCACGGTGCGGATAAACTCCGAACTGTGACCGCGCGGCGCCAGCCAGGCCTCAAGGATAAAGGCGGCAATAGCAATCATAGACCCGACAAAAGCCACCCGCCACACGGCGAAACCATCCATCACGTGCTGGCCGGTTTTACGCGGCGGGCGGTTCATCACGTTGCGCTCCGCGGCCTCAAAGGCCAGGCCGAAGGAGAGCGTCGCCGACGTCGCCATGTTCATCCACAGAATCAGCACCGGGGTCAGCGGAATCATGTTCCCCGCCAGCAGGGCGATGATGATAAGCAGTCCCTGCGCCAGGTTGGTCGGCATGATGAAGAGGATGGTCTTCTTCAGGTTGTCATAGACCCGGCGCCCCTCTTTCACCGAGCTGGCGATGGTCGCGAAGTTGTCATCGGTCAACACCATATCGGCCGCTTCTTTGGTGACCTCGGTCCCTTTGATACCCATCGCGATACCCACGTCGGCCTGGCGCAGCGCCGGCGCGTCGTTGACGCCGTCGCCGGTCATGCCGACCACTTCGCCGTTATCCTGCAGGGCTTTCACCAGGCGCAGCTTATGCTCCGGACTGGTGCGGGCAAAGATGTCGTACTCCACCGCCGCCTTCGCCAGCGCCGCATCGTCCATGTGCTCCAGCTGGTAGCCGGTCATGGCCTGGCTGCTGTTGGTGATCCCCAGCATCTGGCCGATGCTCATCGCCGTCTGCGGGTGGTCGCCGGTGATCATCTTCACGCGGATGCCGGCGGTCTGGCAGGCGTGGATAGCGTCAATAGCTTCCGGACGCGGCGGATCCATCATCCCGGCTATGCCGAGGAAAATCAGTCCCTCCTGCAGATCCTCATGGTTCAACGTGGTGGCATCAAGGCTGGCCGGCTTACAGGCCGCCGCCACCATGCGCAGCCCCTGACGGGCGAAGCGCGCCATCTCCTCTTCCCAGTACTGCGCCTCGAACGGCACCGCGCCCTGGCGGCTCATCTGCTCACGGCACATGCCGAAGATGACGTCCGGCGCACCGGTGATTAACACCCGGGCATCGCCATCGATGTGCTGCAGCGTGGACATATATTTGTACTGCGAGTCAAAGGGGATCTTGGCCACCAGACGGGCCTCCACCGCCGGGAGCTGCGCTTTCGCCGCCAGCACCTTCAGCGCCCCTTCGGTTGGCCCGCCGGTGATCCCCCACAGGCCGCGCTCATCCTGGATAAGCTGGCTGTCGTTGCACAGGTCGATGGTGCGCAGCCAGGTCTCCAGCACGGTACCCGGCTGAACCTGCACGGGCTCATCGCTCCCCTCAAGGAAGATCCGCCCCTGCGGCTCATAGCTGTCGCCTTCCACCCGGTAGCAGCAGTCGGCGGTGATGATCGCCTTGACGGTCATTTCGTTCATCGTCAGGGTGCCGGTTTTATCCGAGCAGACCACGGTCATGGCGCCGAGGGTTTCCACGGTCGGCAGCTTACGGATAATCGCCCGCTTGCGCGCCATCGTCTGCACGCCGAGCGACAGAATAATTGAGATGATCGCCGGCAGTCCTTCCGGTACCGCGGCCACCGCCAGGCTAATCAGCGACAGCAGCAGCTCGCCCATCGGGATATCCCGCAGCGCGAGGCTGAAGATAAACAGCGCCACCATCATAGCGAGGATAATGACGAAAATCGCTTTGCCGAGCTTATCCATCTGCACCAGCAGCGGGGTGCGGTGCTTCTCAATGCCCGCCATCATCTGGTTAATGTGGCCGAGTTCGGTCTGCGCGCCGGTGGCGGTCACCACGCCGACGCCGCCGCCGGCGCTGACGGTGGTCCCGGAGAAGACCATGTTCACCCGGTCGCCCAGCGGCAGGTCGCCTTCCAGCGCGTCGGTGATTTTATCCACCACCGTCGACTCGCCGGTGAGGATCGCCTCTTCCACCCGCAGGTTGTGCGTTTCAATTAGCCGCATGTCCGCCGGCACGCGGTCGCCGGCGCGCAGGATAACGATATCCCCCGGAACCAGGTCGCGCGTCGGGATAGTCTCATGTTTGCCGTTACGCTGGACGCGGGCATCGCTGGAGAGCATGTTGCGGATCCCCTGCAGGGACTTTTCGGCGTTGCTCTCCTGGATATGGCCGATCAGGGCGTTAATCACCGTCACGCCGAGGATCACCAGGGTATCGACCCAGTGCCCCATGATGGCGGTCAGCGCCGCGGCGGCCAGCAGCACGTAAATCAGTACGTCGTTAAAGTGGGCAAGAAAGCGCAGCCAGGCCGGTTTCCCTTTCTTTTCCGGCAGCGCGTTCGGCCCACAGCTATTCAGGCGCTCGGCGGCGTCTGCGGAACTTAACCCAGCGGCCTGGCTTTTGGTCTGCGCCAGCACTGCGTCAACGGTCTGCTGCCAGACCTGCCGTGGCGCGGTGTCGCCCGAGGGCGTCGTAAACTTTGGGTTATTCATCTTGGTCAAATTACATTTTCCTTATAAATTCCGTGAGTCGGAAAGCCTGAAATCATTCCTGGCCAATGCAGTAAAAGGTGGCGAAAAAGCCGATAAAAATGTGAACCAATACAAGCCTAAATTTTTCGCAAAATAAAAAATATGTGGTAAGTTAATTCCACGAGACAACTATTACAGAATATTAATAAACCAAAACTAAACGAGGTTAAATATGTTTGGAATCTACCGCGGACGCCGTCTGGCGCTGTACATCTTGCTGGCCATCATCGCTGCCACGCTGGTGGGATATAGCACTTATAGTTTTGTAAAAGCGCTGGCATAATAATGACAGTAATTTACAGGAGACTGATTTTAATTTAATTACAAATTATTTCAGATTAATTAACATGGGAATAAAAGGCAGACCATAATATTAAACAGAGGCGCATTAAGGCGAGTAAAATACAAAGCATATTGCGTTAGGGATTATTTTGCCGGACAATATGTTTTTTAACTGATGATTAACATGACATGAAACATCCGCTGGAAACGCTCCTCTCCGCCGCCGGGATCCTGCTCCTGGCTCTGCTCTCCTGTCTGCTGTTGCCCGCGCCGTCGCTGGGCCTGACGCTGGCGCAAAAGCTGGTTGAGACATTCCATATGATGGATCTCAACCAGCTTTATACGGTGTTGTTTTGTTTGTGGTTCTTAGCACTGGGCGCCATTGAGTATCTGGTGCTGCGCTGGGTGTGGCGTCGCTGGTTTTCGCTCGAACTCTAAACCAGGAAGGGCGCGCCTCAGTGGGCGCGACTGTGGTTCTCTTTACGGTAGGCGCCCGGCGGCAGATTGAAGGTCCGGGTGAAGACGCGGGTAAAGGTCTGTTGCGAATCGAAGCCATACTTCAGGCAGATATCGTAGACCCGCTGATCGGTGTCACGCAGATCGCGGGCGGCCAGCAGCAGCTTCCTTTCGCGAATATAGCGCCCCAGGCTCTCCCCTTTATACTGTAAAAACAGCCGTTGCAGATGCCATTTCGAATACCCGGCATGGCGAGCGATATCATCAATACGCAGCGGTTGATGCAGGTTGTCATCAATCCACTCGACGATAGTATCAATCACCTGAGCGGAAATCGTCATATGCTCTCTCCTCTGATACTGCACTGGCGCTTAGCGCCACCAGGCGTTAAATGATTGCGTCTTATCGGCGACCCACACCGGCTCGCCCTGCACAGGCGTCAGCAGACGCCAGGCCCTTCCTTCGCTGGCAGCCGCCAGCCGTTGATACGGTTCATCCCAGCTGTGTTTCGCCAAAACGAATCGTCCTGCATGCCCAGGCAGCACCGCGCGAGCGCGCAGGTCGTCGGCGGCCTGAGCTGTTTCATCCGGCATCATGTGAATATATTTCCAGTCCTGGTCATACTGCCCGTTCTCCATGATCGCCAGATCGACCGGACCAAATTCATCGCCTATCGCTTTAAAGTGCGGCCCATAGCCGCTGTCGCCGCTGTAATAAATCTTTTGCTGCGGGGTAACGAACAGAAAACTGGCCCACAGCGTCTGGTTGCGCTTCAGCCCACGGCCGGAAAAGTGCCGCGCCGGCAGGACGTGGACGGTGAGCTCGTCGTTAACCGGAATCGCCTGCTGCCAGTCCGCTTCGGTAATCAGCGCCCCGTCCATCCCCCAGTAACGCAGGTGCGAGCCAACCCCCAGCGGCGTAATGACCCGCTTAATTTTCGGCAGCAGAGCGCGGATGGTGGCGTAATCCAGATGGTCGTAATGATCGTGGGAGATGATCAGCAGATCGATCTCCGGCATCCCTTCCGCCCGCCACGGATAGTCGCCGGGGAAAGCTTTATTAATAAAGGAGAACGGCGCCGCATAATCGCTGAACACCGGGTCGATCAGGATGCGTTTTCCCGCCAGCTGCAGATACCAGGAGGAGTGGCCGAGCCAGACCATCACGTCCTGCCCGAGGGGCAGCGTCGCCAGATCGGTCTTCACCAGCGGCAGCGGCTGCGCGGGACGGGCGTTTTCCCGTTTAGTCATCAGGAAATCCCACCATGCCGCCAGCATATTTTTTTGCCCGGTGAACCCCGGCGTGGGCAGCTGGTTATGGAACTGGCCATCCCGGTAGTGGGGGGACGCTTCCACCTGGCTAAGCTGTGCCCCCTGCGGCGCCTTACCAAAACCGGCATTGAGGACAAACGGCAATGTCGTTGCTGCTGCGAGTAACATGATGGCGACCACGCTGAAAGTGACACGGTTCATATCCTGACCAGACAAAAGCCCCCATCCCGGAGGCTTTATGATATAACTTGATTATGAGTGAGTACGCACTCATTATTAGGAATGTGATGAAAGTCGTCAAGACGATTTTCAATTTTTGCGTTCCGCCGTTGCAGCAACCAGGTCAGACGTGCAAAGATCGGCGGTTTGTTTAAACCTGCGTGAGGAAAAAAGTAGTGGCTCGTCCAAAGAGTGAAGATAAAAAGCAAGCGTTACTGGAAGCTGCCACCGCGGCTTTCGCCCAGTCCGGCATCGCCGCCTCGACGTCGGCCATCGCCCGCAGCGCCGGTGTGGCCGAGGGGACGCTGTTTCGCTATTTCGCTACCAAGGATGAGTTGCTCAACGAACTATACCTCGCCATTAAGCTGCGCCTGGTGCGCACCATGATCGCCGGGCTGGATCCGGACGAGAAGCGCCCGAAAGAGAACGCGCGCAATATCTGGAACAGCTATATCGACTGGGGCGTGCGCAACCCGATGGAGCACAAGGCGATCCGCCGTATGGCGCTCAGCGAGCGCATCACTGACGAAACCCGCCGCCAGGTGAAAGAGAGCTTTCCGGAGCTCAACGAAATGTGCCAGCTGTCGGTGAAAGAGATATTCCTCAGCGAGGCGTATCGCGCCTTTGGCGACGCCCTGTTTTTGTCGCTGGCGGAAACCACCATCGAATTCGCCAGCCACGATCCGCAGCGCGCCCGGGAGATTATCGCCCTCGGTTTTGAAGCCATGTGGAACGCCCTGCATGAGGCGGACGCCTAATGACGCCGGAAACACTGCATCCCTGCGCTCACCGTATCGCCCTGACCTACCCGTTTACCGAACACTGCTGGCCCTTTGGGCCGGAGTACGATGTGTTTAAGGTCGACGGCCGCATCTTTATGATCACCATGACCATTCGCGGGCGGGCGCTGGTCAACCTGAAGGCCGAGCCGCAGAAGTCGCTGCTCAATCAGGAAATTTATCGCAGTATCGAACCCGGCTACCATATGAACAAGAAACACTGGATCACGGTGGTGCCGGGCGACGACATCAGCGAGGATCTGCTGGCCGAGCTGATTGACGATTCGTGGCACCAGGTGGTGAACAAGCTGAGCAAAAAGGCGCAGCAGCGCCTGCGTCCGCGCTGATTTTCAGCCAAACGCGATAAGTGTTATCGCATTTTTCACCCTTATCATTTTGCGATCTTCGCTGTACTCTTCCTCTCCTGAACGCACCGGTAAGGTGCTGTAAACTGTGAGGAAGAGTTATGGATATCGTATCGGTCGCTTTGAAGCGCTATTCCACCAAGGCCTTTGACGCCACGAAAAAGCTGACTGCCGGGGAAGCGGAACAGCTGAAAACGCTGCTGCAGTACAGCCCGTCAAGCACCAACTCCCAGCCGTGGCACTTTATCGTTGCCAGCACCGATGAAGGCAAAGCCCGCGTGGCGAAAGCCGCCAGCGGTACCTACGTGTTCAACGAACGTAAAATTCTTGACGCCTCGCACGTGGTGGTGTTCTGCGCGAAAACCGCGATGGACGACGCCTGGCTGCAGCGCGTCGTGGATCAGGAAGAGGCCGATGGCCGTTTCGCCACTCCTGACGCAAAAGCCGCTAACCACAAGGGTCGCACCTTCTTTGCCGATATGCACCGCAAAGAGCTGAAAGATGACGATCAGTGGATGGCGAAGCAGGTGTATCTCAACGTCGGCAATTTCCTGCTGGGCGTAGCGGCGATGGGCCTCGACGCCGTGCCGATCGAAGGGGTTGATTTTGCGATCCTCGATGAGGAATTTGACCTGAAAGCCAAGGGCTACACCAGCTTGGTGGTGGTCCCGGTTGGCCACCATAGCGTGGAGGATTTCAACGCTACCCTGCCGAAGTCGCGTCTGCCGCAGTCGACGACCATTACCGAGATTTAATTCCCTTCTGCCGGGAACGCCCGGGCCATGGCGCAGCAGCGTCTCGCCCGGGACTTTCTTCCCCCACTCTTTCCCCTCTTTTTCTGCCGTTTGTGCCAGGTTTCTGGCGCTAATGAGCCCGCTTGTGCCAGGAATAACGCCTTTAGTGTGAACCAGCTAGTTTAACTAATTGATAAATAATATTTTTTATTTCTGGCACGCCCTTTGCTCTTAACAGATACCGCTATCTGGATGAAGGAGAAACCGGGTGAAACATATCTATGTGGCCAGCCACGGCCATTTTGCTCGCGGACTGGTGAACAGTTTGTCGCTGCTGATTGGCGACGAACACGGCGTTATCCCGGTCTGCGCCTATGACGAAGATATCGTGACCACCGAACAGCTGGAGCAAACCCTGGAGCATCTCATCGTCCAGGCGAATGGTGATGAAGTGGTGATCTTCACCGACCTGCTTGGCGGCAGTATCAACAATAGCGCCGTGAGCGTCTTGATGCGACATCGCAACGTTTTCGTGGTCGCCGGCATCAATCTGACTTTGCTGCTGGAGTTTCTGCTGTGCGAAGAAGCCACTACCGAGGCCGCGATTATCTACGCCACCAGCGCGGCGCGTGAATCCATTGTTTTCATCAATCCTCTAATAACACAACCATCCTCTGACCCACAGGGAGAATCTCATGATTAAACTCGTGCGCATTGATTATCGGCTGCTGCACGGCCAGGTGGTTTTTGCCTGGACCCGAGCGCTGGATATCGACCATATCATCGTCGCCAACGCCAAAGCCGCGGCGGATGCCTTCATTACGATGTCGCTTAACCTGGCAAAGCCAGCGGGCGTCACGCTGGACATCGCCACCGTTGAACAGGCGGCGGAAAAGCTTAACAGCGGCAAGTTGGATCATAAAAAAGTCATGGTGGTCCTTGGCAATACTGCGGAAACCCTCGCGCTAGTGGAAAAAATCCCGGAAATTAGCGCAATTAATTACGGTGGTCTGCCACAGAAGGAAGGGGCAAGACAATTCGGCAAGGCCATCTATCTGACCGACGAGGAAATCGCCCATAGCAGAGCGCTAAAAGAAAAAGGCATTCGGCTGGAGATGCGTCAGGTACCCGCCCACTCGGCTGAACTCCTTAACGACCAACTTTAACTTCGGAGGTCACTATGTTGCTCACCGCAACGTTACTCGGCCTGATCGCCGCCCTGGGAATACTTGATGGCCGCCTGCTTGGGGTATCAATGATCGATCGACCGCTGGTGATGTGCGCCCTCACCGGTCTGGTCTGCGGTAATTTGCATGAGGGGATTCTGATTGGCGCTACGCTGGAGCTTATTTTCCTCGGCAACGTCGCCATCGGCGCCGCGCACCCGCCAGATATCGTGACCGGCTCCGTATTGGCCACCGCGTTTTCGATCATGTCCGGCCGCGGTCCGGAGGCTGCGCTCACCATCGCCATCCCTGTCTCAATGCTGGCGCAGACGCTGGGCATCCTGGTGCGCGTGGTGAACGCCCGCTTTGGTCATCTGGCGGATCGCTATGCGGCACGGGGTAATACCCGAATGGTCGGCCTGATGCACCTCGCCGGTCCGACGCTACTCTATTTTTTAAACGGATTTCTACCGGTTTTTTTTGCCATTCTGCTTGGTTCTTCGGCGGTAAGCTGGTTCCTGGAGGCCATTCCACCGGTGATAACCAACGGATTGATCGTCGCCAGTAAGATCCTGCCAGCGCTCGGCTTCGCCCTGCTGATCAGCATGATGCTCAGCAGCAAACTGATGCCGTACCTCGGTCTGGGATTTCTGATAGCGGCATATACCAAACTGGATATCATCGCCATTGCGCTGTTCGCTGTGGTGTTGGCATTTATCATCAGCCAGTTCCTTAATCTTAAGCAGCAGGAGAGCTAATCATGAGCGAAATGACGCAAACTGTGACTGGCGCTACCCAGCCGCAAAGCGATGACGCAAGCCGCATCACCGCCCGCGATTTACGCAGCGTGTTCTGGCGCTCCTTTACGCTACAGGGCTCGTGGAACTACGAGCGCCAGCAGCATATGGGCTACGCCTTTGCCATGTCGCCAGCCCTGAAGCGTATCTATCAGGACCCAACGGAGCTGGGGCGCGCCCTGCAGCGTCATCTGGTGCTGTTTAACACCACGCCCCATCTCTCGACCTTTATCTTCGGCCTGTCGATTGCCATGGAAGAAGAGAACCAGCGTAACCCCGAATTTAATGAGGAGTCGATAAACGCGATTAAAACCAGCCTGATGGGACCGCTGGCGGGCATCGGCGACTCCATTTTCTGGGGATCATTAAAGGTTATCGCCGCCGGGATGGGTATCTATTTCGCCCAGCAGGGCAGCCTGCTGGGACCGATACTGGCGCTGTTAGTTTATAACCTGCCGCATCTTTTGTGCCGCTGGTATGGCCTGAAGCTCGGCTACCGGGCGGGTACGACCTGGCTGATGAGAATTTACCAAAGCGGCCTTATGGACCGGGTGACCTATATCGCATCAATTGTTGGCCTCATGGTCGTCGGCGCGATGACCGCCAGCATGATAGATATCACCACCCCGCTCAGCTTTACCGCCGGGCAGACCACCATGAAGGCGCAGGAGTTTATTGACAAAATTCTTCCTTCGCTGCTGCCGCTGCTTTTCACCCTCGGGATGTACAAGTTGATCCGTAAGGGAGTCAATATTAACTGGATCCTGCTAGGAACCGTCGCGTTTGGCATGGCGGCCAGCGCGCTAGGCCTGCTTTAAGAAGAGGAATATCACCCATGCACGTAGAAGACTATATGAATGAAACACCCGCCCGTTTGCTCGCTATGCTGACGCAGACGCGGGAAGATCTCTGGCAGGCGGCGAAAGCGCTAACGGAGCGCGGCATCACGCGTATTATCCTGACCGGCTCCGGTACCTCTTATCACGGCGCGCTGACCGCCCGCTCGTTTATGCAGCAGTGGTGCGGGCTCCCCGTTGATGTCTACTGGCCTTTTCTGCTGGATGATTCGGCGCTGACCCTCAGCGACAAAGCGCTGGTCATCGGCATTTCTCAGGGAGGCGGCAGCCTCTCTACCCTCGCCGCAATGGAACGCGCCCGGGCAGCCGGGCATCTTACCGCTTCCATGGCCGGGGAAGCGCCAGCCGTTATCGACCGGGCGGCAGATTTGGTCTTAACAGTACCCTGTGGAGAAGAGCGGGCTGGCGCTAAAACCAAAGGGTATCACTGCACCATACTTAATCTGATGCTGCTGGCGCTTGCTGTCGCCAGTCGCCAGCGGCGCCTGAGCGATGAGGAGCGCAAAGCGCTACTCATCCGCATGGATACCACGTTTAATCATTTGCCGACGCTCATTGAGGCCTCGCAGGCGTGGGTTCTCAATCATGCCCGACCGCTTATCGACAGCGCGGACATTCGCCTGACCGGTCCGGCAAGGCTGTTTGGCACCGTTCAGGAAGGTGCGCTAAAGATGCTTGAAACGCTACGCTGTCCGGTTGCCGGTTACGAATTTGAGGAGTTCATCCACGGGATCTATAACGCCTTCGACGAGCGCTCTACCCTGATCATGCTCGATCCGTTTCCCGATGAGCGTCAGGATCGCCTGGCGGAAATACTTGGCGGCTGGACTCAGCATATTTATCGCATTGGTCCACAAGTCGAAAATAACGGCAAAAATATGCCCTTCGCATTTATTAACGATCCCGACTTTGCGGTCTTTGAATATATCATTCCGTTACAAATGGTTTGTGCCCGACTGCCACCAGTGAAGGGCATCGATCCCGCGATACCGAAGGATCCGCAGTTCCACCAGAAAATGAAAAGTAAACAACCCAATTAATTGACGCATAGTAAAAGTTATCCGCTATTCAGCGGAGGACCCGTTACATCTCAAGGAGACCAATATGTCTATAGCTCATAAAAACGCACATACTATTATTCGCGATATTTTATCTAAGCAGCACATTGAGCGCGTATGGTTTGTTGGCTGCGGTGGTTCATTAACCGGTTTCTGGCCGGGGAAATATTTTCTCGATTGTGAAGCTAAAAAGCTGGCCGTCGGCTATGTTACCAGTAATGAATTTGTCCACGCGACGCCGAACGCGTTAGGTAAAAACAGCGTAGTGATCCTCGCCTCGCAGCAGGGCAACACCGCTGAAACGGTGGAAGCCGCCCGCATCGCGCGTCAGAAAGGCGCCGCCACTATTGGACTGGTATATACCCCCGGCACGCCGCTGTGCGAACACAGCGATTACACTATTGAATACTGCTGGGCGCGCTATCCCGAAACCGTCGATCCGACGCAGCAAAAAGCGGCATACAGCCTGTGGCTGGCGCTGGAAGTGCTTACGCAAACTGAGGGATACGCCCATTACGATGAGATGGTCAGCGCCTTTGCCAGTTTTGAATCCGTGGTACGCGGCGCTCAGCAGCAGGTTCAGGCGGATGCGCGCCATTTTGCCGAAGCCTGGAAGAGCGAAAAGGTCATCTACATGATGGGCAGCGGCCCCTCATTCGGCGCCGCGCATCAGGAATCCATCTGTATTCTGCTGGAGATGCAGTGGATTAACTCCGCCAGCATCCACAGCGGCGAGTATTTCCACGGTCCCTTTGAGATTACCGAAGCGGGAACGCCGTTTATTTTATTAAAAAGCAGCGGCCGCACACGCCCGCTGGATGACCGCGCGATCCGCTTTATCGAACGTTACCAGGGAAAACTGCAGATTATTGACGTGGAAAAGGTGGGAATCGACACACTGCACGCCAGCGTGCGCGAGTATTTCTGCGGCCTGCTGCACAACTGCGTACTGGATGTTTACAACCTGGCGCTGGCCACCGCCCGCAACCACCCGCTGACCACCCGCCGCTATATGTGGAAAGTCGAATATTGATTCGCTAACCGCCTGCCAGCCCCGGCGTAACTCTCCGGGGCTGCGTTGAGAATTACCAGCTAAAATCTTCAATACGCAATTCAAAAATATCGTGAATATAGCCAATTTCCGCTACCGGTAGCGCCACGTTATAGAGTATTTTCAGGCGCTGGAACGAGTGATTCACCATGGCAATAAATTCGCCATGCTGGCGGGTAAATCGCTCAAGATCTTTATAATGGCTAATTTCATTACGCATTACCAGACGCTCAATCATACAGCTGAGATGCACATATAAACTGATAATTAAGTTATTATTAAAATGAAAACCAAGCGTATTTTGCCACTCAGCGATAATGGTTTCGATATGACCCATGGTTTTTCCGGCATTCAGTATCGTCAGAGAGTTGACAACGTTATGCAGCGAAAACTCACGAACCATATTTTTATTAATGAGCGCAATTTGCTTTTCATTAAGATAGCCACTTAAGAGCTGACTCAGATGTCGATGCCCCAGCTCGCCAAGTAGTTCCTCAATGCCAACCCAGGGCACTCCGGCCAGCTGCGGGTCGTGGGTACCCACGACCGCAATAACTTCATACTGGTGGAGCAACGATACCGCCGTACGACTGTTTTTTAAGCGCGTATACTCGCAGGCGATGATGTTAATATCAAAATCGTTGAGCAGGCTCTTCTCCATCAGATTTTTAAATTTAAATGCGGTACCGATACCTGTAATACAGGTCACCAGCAGCGCACGCTCTTTTTTTTCTGCGGGCCAGAACACATCCCAACGCGACTGATTAAGCGGCACGATCTCTTCGGCGATTTGTTCGATGTTTTTTCCCAGCGCGATCTCGCTGGCAACGTTCAGCGCCATGCGGGTCGTGACGTTATCCACCACCACCAGCGGGCCGTGAATCACCGACAAAAGCGCATCGGCAATCTCCTTGGTGTAGCCCATATCAATAAGCACCATCACACCCGCACGCGTGTCCGTATGCTGGAGATAATCAACCACGGCGCGACTGACATCGTTAAACGCCACCTCCATCGGCATATCCATGGCCTGGTAGATCTTTTCGCCAATCAGGCGGTTGGCAACGCCGGCAATGCTGCTGGCGGTCGAATAACCGTGGGCGATTATCAGCGCTTTCACTTTTCCGCCGCTGGTCGCATCAATCGCATTGCTGACGATAGCGGCAATCGCCAGGCGGTCAAGCGTATCGATGAGCAGATCGTATTTATTATTGACGACATCCAGTAGTTTCTCCGCGATACGCTGCGCCAGCCCCGCCGAGGAGTCCAGCCAGCGCTGCATCACCAGACGCACGGGCTCAGCAACGCTACGCGGCGCCAGAGGGAGGCTGGTGAGGTAGCGGCCGGTAAGATAAGCGAATTCGACATTTAGCTGAAGGTCATAATTGACAGCGATTGCTTTGCCCACATCTTCAATAAAGCGCAGCCGTTTGTCCTGCAGAGAGACCGTACTCTCCTGATTCATCAGCGCATCAAGATAGAGCGTCACGTTCTGATAAATAAGCTTTTCAAAGGTCCGCACGCTAATATTATCCTGAGCCAACTCCTCGCACAGGCTACAAATATTTTCCGTTAGCCGTTGGTATTCATGGTGACGACCAGAAAAAAGAGGCTGCGCGTCGCCATCGCGGTAAATCATAACCCGCTCGCTATTTTGCTGAAGGGAAAAAGGCGCATCCGCCAGTAATCGGTCGGGCAGCAAACCCGCTTTTATGTGTAAAAGACCGCTATCACGTTCGCCAAATGTCCAGGCGCTGGCGCAAATATTGCGAATCAAATTTTCCAGCCCACCGACATTTCCTTCAAGCGTTTCACGCATGAGCTGGCTGACGATTTCGCCATCCAGCGCCAGATCGTGGTTCAAACGCTGGGCTTCACGGCGGAAAAAGTGGTGGATAAACGCCAGCCGCTCGAATTGGCCGCGTTCAGCGATCGGCAGAATTTTTACAATTACCGGAATACGGCGAATAAAGGTCGCCAGGAAATGTTTTTCCAGATCCTCGGTTGAAGCAAAAATTAGCCGCACCGTGGCGCTGCGCTCATCGGTGCTCTCCCCCAGCCGGCGCCAGCTACCGTTATCCATAAAATGAAACAGCTTTTCCTGACCTTCGGGCGGCAGCCGATGAACCTCATCGATAAACAACACCCCACCGTTGCTGGTCTCGATAAGACCAGGAACGGCTTTATCGGCGCCGGTAAAGGCCCCCTTCGCATGACCAAATAACTTCGAGGTCAGTAGTTCTGGATTATTCGCGTACTCGGCGCAGTTAAATACGGTAAAAGGCGCATCGGCAGGTAAAATGCCTTCATCTATTGCGTAGTGCCAGAGCTGGCGAGCTAGAAAACTTTTCCCAGTGCCAGTAGGGCCCCGCAGCAGCAGCGGCAGACCTGCGCCAGGGTAGCTGATGGCAGCCTTGCACTGGCGCAATGCTTCCTGCAGGCTGCCCTGCGCGCCAATCAGCTGCGCCAGACTATCCTGACGCTCCGCGCACAGCGCCTGAATGGAGGCGTATTCGCCGTGCCGAACCGCCAGGCGGTGATGATCGCGCAGAACGGTAACGGGTAAAAACAGCACCGGGCGACCATTCACTTTGACCACCCGCTGCTCGCGATGGAGATTATTCAGATGATGGCTGATGATGCTGCGTTTTTGCTTCAAGCTATCGGCAATGGCCATAGCGTTAAACTCGCCCAGCGCTTCCGCCGTCAGCGCTCGCCCGGCGATCCGTTGTTCTAGCTGGCGAAAAATCGACTCCTTGTTCATCTCGCTCCCCTGTCAAAAGCGTAAAATTCGCTTATACGACAATTCGCGCAGGACGTCGCTGCCGTCAGCCACACTTCTTTAAAAGCGCTTAATTTTTCATGGCTTAACGTTCCCCGCGTGCCAGATGCGCTCGGCATAACGGCCAATCACCGCCAGCGAGACGGCAAGGATCAGGAAAAACAGCACCTTGTGCATCCCGTTCCAGAAAAACTCAAAGAAGCGGGTATAGAGATTGATCGCCAGGAAGGTTAACCCAAAGCCGCGCAGCATTGCGTCATCGGTTTTCAGACTGATAAAAATGCAGACGCCGGCCGCCGCGGCAAACAGCAGCCCCCACGGCAGGAGTCGCGCCTGGCTTACGTTGTACCAGCTGTCAGCGTCGTAATTGCCGAAAATCGACAGGATCCACAGCGCAATAAACAGATACGTGAGGCCCATCGCCTTGCTGACGGTAAACAGCTGCCGCTGGCGAAGCAGGGACTGCGCGCCGTAGCAGAGCGCCAGCAGCGCGCCGCCGAACAGGACGAAGCGAATCGGGTAGTTCATGCCCAGCCAGTAGGCGCCCCACCCCGAGACGTAGCCGGTTTCTGCGCCAAACCAGTTACCCAGCGCCAGCAGAAAAAAAAGCCACACCAGCCCGGAGCGGGCAACATAGCCGATAGCGCCGTAAATCATGCATCCGGCCAGAAACAGCGGCGCGATATGGCCGCTGCCGTTATCCAGCCGTTCACCCAACTGCCATAGCGCCAACGCGGTAAAGACGACGCCCAGAAACAAAATCGCCTCGGTGCTGTAGTGCCACTGCGTCTCCCGCTGCTGGCGGCGAAAACCCCAGCCGTAGCAGGCGACTGCCAGCAGTGCAGGCAGCAGGATCCGCGTCAGCGCCGAGTGGCTGAACAGGCTCAGCAGCCACGCCACCAGTTCGCTGTCGGCAAACAGACTGCCCAGAGCAATCAGCACGCAGGCCAGCGCGGTCCAGAAGGCATAGCGGCTCAGGCGCCGCCAGTCGAAGGGGGAGACGCGCAGCGTGTGCGCCAGCCGCTGACTGTCCGCCGGGGTTAACTCCCCGCTGGCCTGCCAGGCATTCAGCGCGCGCTGAATAATGCGCTGCTCTTTTCGGGTTACGTTCATAGGCATTCCTTGAGACTGATGACAAACCTGTTTTCGCTAATATGCTCGCCTTTTTGCCGGGTGGCAGCGTACGCCTTACCCGGCCTACAAACCCAAATCACCGCGGGTCCTGGGGCTGCTGAAACTGCCGGTGCTGGCGGCCTCAACATCGCTGAGACGTTCCCGGCAGGCCGGGGCAGCCCGCATGGATGCGGGCTGAGGGCCGTGTTTTGCAGGGACGCTGCCTCGGCCCGACCCGAAGCCTGCAGGGATAAGTCGAAGGCACCGCGCAGCGGCGATGTTGCTGGCCGGAGCCCGGGGGTACAGGGGGGGGCGGCGACTGGCCGCCCCCTGTGCGCTCCCTGCGTCATGAGAGATATAACGCAGAAGACTAACCGGGAGCGCAATGTGCGCTGAAGTCGCAGATAACATAAAAGACTTCCCTGCAGTGCTTTCCCTCACCCTGCCCCTCTCCCGGAGGGAGAGGGAACCGTCCAGCAGCCCGGCCGGGCAATACCCGAAGATGGCACATTCTCAACCATCTGAGTCCTTGTCATGAATGTTGGTCCAGCCACGTCAGCGCCTGCTCGCCCGCCTCGTCCATCGGCAGGTAGACCAGCAGACGCGAACCATTGCGCGGCGCCGAATACCAGTACATCTGCTGCAGGCTGAATCGCCCGAGCTGCGGGTGGTTAAAATGTTTAATCTGGTTTTCCACGCCGCGCACCTCGTAGCGCTGATGCCACAGCGCTTCAAACTCCGACGAGGCGGCGAAAAAGCGCGCCAGTTTGTTTTCCCATGCCGGATCGCCACGGTGCTCGGCCATCGCGGCGCGGAAATAGGAGACAAAAGTCGGCAGCACATCGCGATTTTCAATCCGGCTGCGCCAGGTCTCATGGGTCAGATACAGATAAATGCAGTTGCGATCTTCTTCCGCAAGGGTGGCGAAATCGACACCCATCAGGCGGCAGAAGCTGTCGTTCCAGGCCACAATATCAAAGTTCGGTTTTTGAATGCTGGCCGGCTGCGGCATCAGGCTGTCCAGCATGCGGCGGGTGCCGGGGCTGATGCCTTCGCACGCCGTCACCTGGGTGGCTTCCGGCGGGGTCAGCCCGGCGAGCACGAACAGATGCCGGGTCTCCAGCGGACTGCACTGCAGGGCATTCGCCACCCCCACCAGCACTGCCTCCGACGGATTCACCTCCCGCCCCTGCTCCAGCCAGGTGTACCAGGTAACGCCGACGTCGGCGAGCATCGCTACCTCTTCCCGGCGCAGACCCGGCGTGCGTCGGCGGCCCACCCGGGGTAACCCCAGGCGCTGCGGATCGAGGCTTTCACGGCGGGCGCGCAGAAACGCCCCCAGCTGTTTGCGCCGATCGTCCGGCACGGCGAACGTCGACTCCCGTTGCGGCATCGTGGTCATCACCCCTCCAGCATGGTAGTTCCAGTACCAGTATAGACAGGAACTGGTACCCGTTTAATTTATCGGTAATGCTACGTCGGTCTGCTGAATGACGCAATGGAGATTCCCATGAAAACGTCTGCTGTTTCACCCGGCCGCGCCGGTCTGTTGCTGCTGCTGGGCGGCCAGATGCTGCCGCTTATTGATACCTCGATCACCAATGTGGCGCTGGACGCCATCACCCATACCCTGGCGGCCAGCGCCACGCAGCTGGAACTTATCGTCGCGCTCTACGGTGTCGCCTTTGCCGTCTGCCTGGCGATGGGCAGTAAGCTTGGCGATAACTATGGCCGCCGGCGCCTGTTTATGTGGGGCGTCGCCCTCTTTGGCATCGCTTCCCTGCTGTGCGGGATGGCGAACAGCATCGGCGCCCTGCTGGCGGCCCGCACCCTGCAGGGCGCCGGGGCGGCGCTGATTGTGCCGCAGATCCTCGCGACCCTGCACGTCACCCTCAAAGGCCCCGCCCACGCCCGGGCCATCAGCCTGTACGGCGGGATCGGCGGGATCGCCTTTATCGTCGGTCAGATGGGCGGCGGCTGGCTGGTGTCGGCGGACATCGCCGGGCTGGGCTGGCGCAACGCCTTTTTTATCAATGTGCCGATCTGCCTGCTGGTGCTGGCTCTGAGCCGCCGCTATGTGCCGGAAACCCGTCGTGAGACGCCGTCGCGGATTGACTGGCAGGGCACGCTGTACCTCGCCCTCATCCTCTGCTGCCTGCTGTTCCCGATGGCCCTCGGTCCGGAGCTGCGCTGGCCGCTGTGGCTGCAGCTGATGCTGGTGGCGGTCCTGCCGCTGCTGTTCGCCATGCGTCAGAGCGCCCTGCGCCAGCAGCAGCGCGGCGATCATCCCCTGCTGCCGCCGCGTCTGCTGCAGTTGACCAGCATCCGCTTCGGGATGGCCATCGCCCTGCTGTTTTTCAGCGCCTGGTCCGGCTTTATGTTCTGCATGGCGCTGACCATGCAGGAGGGGCTGGGGATGGCGCCGTGGCAGTCCGGCAATAGCTTTATCGCCCTCGGCGTGGCCTATTTTATTTCGGCGCTGTATGCCCCGCGGCTTATCGCCCGCTACAGCATGGGGCGGATCCTGCTGACCGGTCTGGCGGTGCAGATCGCCGGTCTACTGCTGCTGTGCGCCACCTTCTCCCGCTTCGGGATCGCCACCACCGCCCTGACGCTGGTCCCCGCCACGGCGCTGATCGGCTACGGCCAGGCGCTGATCGTCAACAGCTTTTACCGGATTGGCATGCGCGATATCAGCGCCTGCGACGCCGGGGCCGGGAGCGCCATCCTCAGTACCCTGCAGCAGGCGACTCTCGGCCTTGGGCCGGCTATCCTCGGCTCGCTGTTCCTGGCGCTGGCCCGTCGCGGCGGCGGAAACTATCCGCAGGCGCTGATTGATTTTCTGCTGGTCGAGGTGGCTATGATGCTGTTGCTGGGGGCCATCGCGCTGTGGCTGCGTCATCATCTCAACCGACAGCCGGCGACGGTAGCGTCGTAATACCGGCGGCGGTGATTTGCATAATCGTTATCCAGCGGTCATCATACCCGCTGGATATTCAGGAGACGTTATGCAGGAATTAATATCGCAAATTGCCGCCTTAGGAATCGAAATAACTCCCACCCGCTCGCTGATGATTATCTTCGGCATTATCTTGTTCACCGCCGTCGTCGTGCATCTGATATTGCACAAAGTGGTGCTTCGCGCTTTTGAAAAACGGGCATTGGCCAGCAGCCATCTGTGGCTGCAAATCATCACGCAGAATAAACTCTTTCACCGACTGGCCTTTACCCTGCAGGGGATCATCGTCAACGTGCAGGCGGTGCTGTGGCTGCAAAAAGGCAGCGAGGCCGCGGAAATATTAACCACCGTGGCTCAGCTATGGGTGATGATATATGCCATGCTGTCCTTCTTCTCACTGCTGGATGTGATCTTAAAGCTGGCGCAGAAATTTCCCGCCGCCTCTCAGCTGCCGCTGAAGGGGATATTCCAGGGAATTAAGCTGGTGACGGCGATTATTATCGGCATCCTGATTATTTCCCTGCTGATAGGCCAGTCGCCAGCGATCCTGATTAGCGGGCTCGGCGCCATGGCCGCGGTGCTCATGCTGGTATTTAAAGATCCGATCCTTGGCCTGGTGGCCGGTATCCAGCTCTCGGCCAACGATATGCTCAAGCTTGGCGACTGGCTGGAGATGCCGAAATACGGCGCCGACGGCGCGGTGATCGATATCGGCCTCACTACGGTCAAGGTACGTAACTGGGATAATACCATCACCACCATTCCGACCTGGTCGCTGGTCTCCGACTCGTTTAAAAACTGGAGCGGCATGTCGGCCTCCGGCGGCCGCCGCATTAAGCGCAGCCTCAACATCGACACCACCAGCATTCATTTCCTCGATGAACAGGAGCAGCAGCGCTTGATCCGGGCGAAGTTGCTTAAACCCTATATGGATTCGCGCCACGAGGAGATTAGCGCCTGGAACCAGCAGTATGCCGGGGAACAGTCGGTTCTCAATGAGCGGCGAATGACCAATGTCGGCACCTTCCGCGCCTATCTGCAGGAGTATTTACGTCATCATCCGCGCATCCGCCAGGATATGACCCTGATGGTGCGCCAGCTGGCGCCGGATGCCAACGGCTTGCCGATCGAGATCTATTGCTTCACCAACACCGTGGTGTGGGCGGAATATGAGGGGATCCAGGCGGATATTTTCGATCATGTCTTCGCCGTGGTGGAGGAGTTTGGCTTACGCATTCATCAGACGCCCACCGGCAACGACATTCGCGCGCTGGCGGGCGCCTTCTCCCGCTGACCTCAGGCGCTGGCGCGGGCTATCACGCGCCAGTCCATCATCACCCGCTCGACGGCAGCGTCGGGATCGTCGATGCGTTTCATTAACAGATCCACCGCCGTGCGGCCGATCGCCCGGGAGGGCTGTTCGACGGTGGTCAGCTGCGGGGAGACCACTTCCGCCAGCTCGGTGCCGTCGAAGCCGATCACCGCGATATCCTCCGGCACCCGCAGTCCAGCCTGGTCAATCGCCCGTAGCGCCCCGGCGGCAAGGGAGTCCGAAACGGCAAACACCGCGTCGGGCTTCTCGTCTTGCGACAGCAGCTGCTCCATCGCCCGTTTACCGGCCGCCGCGCTAAGATCCTGCGCGTAGGTCACCTGCTGATACGCCAGACCGTGCACGTGCAGCACGCTTTTATAGCCGCGCTCGCGCAGGCGGGCGTAGCGATAGCTGAGGTCGTGATTAATGAGCGCGATGCGACGGCGGCCGGCGTCGGCCAGCCGGGACACCGCCCCCTGGGCCGCCTCGACGTCGTTAATCCCGACGCAGGAGATGCTGCCGGTATCGGCATACTCCGCACACTGCACCCAGGGCGCATCGCCAATCATGGTGGTCAGTTCCGGCAGGCTGGAGAGCGCGTTCATGGTAATAATGCCGTCGACCATTTTGCCGGAGAGCAGCTGCAGGCCCGAGGTCGAGCGGGCCAGATCCGACCCGGAATTACACAGCAGAATGCGGTAGCCGTTCTTCTCCGCCTCTTCTTCTATCCCTTTCACCACCTCGGCGCAAAAAGGGTTAGCGATATTGGAGACCATCACCAGGATCATATTGCTGCGGGCGGTTCGCAGCTGACGCGCCAGCAGGTTCGGCTGATAGTTGCTCTCTTTGATCGCCTGCAGCACGCGCTCACGGTTTTTGGCTTTTACCGTATCGCTGTTGTTCAGCACCCGCGACACCGTGGCCACCGAGACGCCGGCCAGACGAGCAATTTTCTGAATAGACATAAACCCTGCACTTCCTGCGATAGAGGTGGATCCTGCAGGCTATCATAAATGAGCTCTGGTTGGCCTGCCAGCCTGGCGCGAAAGCGTGGCTCAGTGAGACGGCGTCTCGGGACACTATTAATAATCAGGGCTTCTCTCCCGCCCCGATAACGCGCATCCTTTTGCCGTTTCATATTCTTATTAGCGCAGGAGGCGCAACAGACCGCCTGCGCCCCATTTGTTCTTTTATGATTAAGGATGATATCCCCATGAGGCTCTCCACCGCGATTCTCGCCCTCAGCTGTGCCCTGGCAACGATCACCGGCTGCACCTCGTCAAAATCGTCACCGGAACGCCACGCCTACGCGTTCGTCGCCCACCGCTCCGATTTTGTCGGCGGCAACTTCACCGTCAACCGTCAGGAAAATTACCGTTTAAACCTGCCGACCTTCACGGCGATGTACGCCCGCGGCCAGCAGGATAAAGCCGCTGGCATGAGCGAAAGCGACGCCCGCCGCACCGCGGAGGCCATCAAACAGCAGGCGGCGCAGGGCACCCGCACCGAGCACGCCTTTACCGGCAACGCCAGCGACAAATGGGATAATGCAATGGAAAATAAAGATGCCGTCCTGTTCGGCAACGAACTCTCCGGTGCCTATCTCGACGGCTATCTTGGGGTGAAATAATCCTTCGCTCCCCCGCCCTCAGCGTTCGACGCTCACCCAGCGCTGCTGCTGATGGCTTTTGACGATCGCTTCGATGATGTACATCACATCGGCGCCGTCGTCGAAAGCGGCGAAGCGCCGGGCCCCGGCCTCCGGCATCTTCCCGGCGCGCACCGCCTGATAAAAATGCCCCATCATATTCTTAAAGGCGTCCGGCCAGCCCTCAATATGGCCGCCGGGATAATGGGCGCTGTCAGCGATCTCCGGCCGCAGCAGGCTGGGGTCGTCGCTGAGCCGCCGATCCGGCTGCTCGCGGTGGCCGATCCACAGCCGCTGGGGCACTTCCTGATCCCAGGCCAGAGAACAGCGGCTGCCGTTAACCTCCACCGCCAGACGGTTTTTCCGCCCGGCGCTCACCTGAGAAACCATAAAGCTGCCTTTGCTGCCATCGTCAAAACGCAACAGCACCGAGCCAAAGTCCTCGGTATCGACAGGCCGGGTTTCATATCCCTGCGCCTCGTGAACGGCGCTGAAGGTCGCTTGGCCATTGACCGGCGCTTTACGCGTCGGCCAGACGATAGACAGATCCGCCATCACCTCGACAATCCGCCGACCGGTCATAAACTGCACGGTATCGCACCAGTGGGAGCCGATGTCAGCCACCGTCCGCGATGCGCCGCCCTGCGCCGAATCAACCCGCCAGTTGTAATCGGTCTCCAGCAGCATCCAGTCCTGTAAATAGCCGCCGTGCGCCGCGAAGATTCTGCCGACCTCGCCATGGCGGATCATCGCCGCCGCCTGCTGGACCATGGCGAACTGGCGATAGACGAAGCTGACGCCATGCACCACGCCGGCCCGGGCGGCAAGCGTCACCAGCTCCCGCGCCTCCTCCGCCGTCATACACAGCGGTTTTTCGGAGAAGACGTGCAGCCCGGCGGCGAGGATCTGCCGGTTAATCTGGGCATGCAGATGGTTCGGCGTACAGTTATGCACCACCTGTAGCCCCGGATGGGTCAGCAGCGCTGCCACGCTGTCGTAGGCATGGGCAATATTCAACGCTTGCGCCTTGCGCTGCGCCGCCTCAAGGCTGCTGTCGCACAGCGCCACCACCTCGATATCCCCCAGCCGCCGCAGCGCCTCCAGATGCGCCGGGCCAATAAACCCAGCCCCAATAATCGCAACCTGAATCATGTTATTCCCTCCCACCGGCGGCAAAGTCATCGAAGGCCCGTCCGGCAACGGGAATGATATGGCGACGAATAAACTCGCTGCCCTCGCGCGCGCCGGTCTCGGCATCCTTCAGGCAGCACTCCCACTCCAGCACCGCCCAGCCGTCAAAATCATATTCGGTCAGCTTACTGAACACCCCTTTGAAGTCGATCTGCCCGTCGCCGGGAGAGCGGAAACGGCCAGCCCGCTGCTGCCAGGGCTGATAGCCGCCGTAGACGCCATTGCGCCCGTTGCGGCGAAATTCGGCGTCCTTGACGTGAAACGCTTTAATACGCGCATGATAGATATCGATATAGGTCAGGTAATCCATTTGCTGCAGATGCAGGTGGCTCGGGTCATAGAGCATATTGCAGCGCGGATGGTTATCCACCCGCGCGAGAAAACGCTCAAAGGTCACGCCATCGTGCAGGTCTTCGCCGGGGTGGATCTCGTAGCAGACATCGACCCCCTGCTCGTCGAAGAGGTCCAGCAGCGGCCGCCAGCGCCGGGCCAGCTCGGCAAAGGCCTCATCCAGAAGCGACTGATTATGCGGCGGCCACGGATAAAAAAAGGGCCATGCCAGCGCCCCGGAAAAGGTCGCATGCGCCTGCAGCCCCAGGCGGCCGGAGGCCACCGCCGCCTGGCGCACTTTCTCCACCGCCCAGCGCTGGCGCGCCTGCGGATCGCCGTGCAGCGCCGCCGGGGCGAAGGCGTCAAACGCCGCGTCATACGCCGGATGCACCGCCACCAGCTGTCCTTCAAGATGAGTGGACAGCTCGCTGATGACCAGCCCATGCTCCGCCAGGGTGCCGCGGACCTCGTCGCAGTAGGTCTGGCTCGCCGCCGCCCGCTCGACATCGAAAATCGCCGGGTGGTTGCAGGGGATCTGCAATGCCTTGTACCCCAGGCCGGCGGCCCACTGCGCCATCCCCGCCAGGGTGTTGAACGGCGCCTGCGGGCCGATAAACTGCGCCAGAAAAATGCCCGGTCCCTTGATCGTTTTCATACCCCCTCCTGTAAAATTAGTGCGGCTCTTTCTCGTTGTACTGGAAAGAGAAAAGGAAAATCAGCGCGATAACCGCGGCGGCCACCGCCGGGATCCACCAGAAGGTCACCCAGGCCTGCGGCACGCTCTGGCCGGCCACCAGATGGTTATACAGCGCGCCGGAGATCTGCGAGCCCAGCAGCATGCCGATCCCGTAGGTGAACATCACAATCATGCTCTGCGCCTGGCCTTTGACCTTCTCGCCCGCCACGCGGTCGGTGTAGATAAAGCCGACGACAAAGAAAAAGTCATAGCACACGCCGTGCAGCAAAATACCCAGATAGAGCAGGAAGCGCCCCTCTTCGCTGACCCCGAGGGCGAAAAAGGCATAGCGAACAAACCACGCCGCCATGCCGATAAGCAGCATGTATTTCACCCCGAGGCGACGGAACAGCAGCGGGATCACCAGCATAAAGACGATCTCTGACATCTGGCCGAAGGACATCGCGGTGCTGACATCCTTAACGCCGGCATCCGCCAGATACGACGCGGTATAGGCGTAATAGGTGCCTAACGGCACGGAAATTAAGGTGGCGCAGAGGGAGAAAATCAGGAAATGGCGGGTTTTCAGCAGCGCGAAGGCGTCCGCGCACAGCAGATCGCGAAACTGAACCGGCATGCCTTTGGCCGGCGCCGGGGTGTGGGGCAGCGTCAGGCTGTAGATCGCCAGCGCCACCGAACAGAGCGCCGCCACGGTGAAGATGCCGGTGGTGTCAGAGATGCCGGTCACCCCGATGCAGATCCCGGCGATAATCCAGCCGATGGTGCCGAACACGCGGACCACCGGAAAGGTTTTATCGACGTTAGCCAGGCTGTGGAAGGCGATATTGTTGGTCAGCGCCAGGGTCGGCATATAGCACAGCGTATAGCCGAACAGCAGGCCAATCAGCAGCGCGCCATTCTGCGCCACCAGCGCCTGGGGGACAAACCACAGGATCGCCGCCCCGGCCAGGTGCATCACCGCCATCACCTTCTGCGAGGCGAAAAAGCGATCCACCAGCATCCCTAGCACAAAGGGGGACAGGATGGAGGCGATCGGCCCGGCGGAGAACGCATCGCCGATCAGCAATGACATCTCATAGCGGGTCATCACCAGCCCCAGGGTCACCGACCAGCTGCCCCAGATAAAGAACTGCATAAACATCATTAACGACAGCCGCGGCACCAGAAAACGGTGGCTCACGCGGACACTTTCCCGACCTTCTGTTGTTGTGACCATGTTGCTCGCCCTCAGAAAAGTAATCGATTACAAAATCGCTCCAAACAAAAGTAATCGATTACAAAAAGAAGATCGCCAGGCAAATGCCCCACCTGCGAAGAGGATCACAATAAAAAGCCAGGCAGCCCCGCCGGACGGCGGGGCATCTCGCTTACGCCGGGCGGCGCAGCAGTTTGAAGGCGATAAACAGGAACAGGATCCACACCGGCAGCAGGATCGCCGACAGGCGCATCCCGTCGATAGTGCACATCAGCGCCAGAATCAGCCCAAGGAAAGCAATGCAGAAGTAGTTGCTGGCGGGCGCCAGCAGCGCTTTAAACTTCGATTCGCGCCCTTTGCGGCGCTGGGCGGCGCGGAACTTCAGGTGCGCCATACAGATCATGATCCAGTTCAGCAGCAGCGTCGCCACCACCAGGGCCATCAGCAGTCCCAGCGCTTCATGCGGCAGCAGGTAGTTCAGCACCACCACCAGTGAGGTGATAATCCCCGAGAGCAGCAGAGAGTTCACCGGCACGCCGCGCTTGCTGACGCGGGCGAGGAACGTCGGCGCATTGCCCTGCACCGACAAGCCGAACAACATCCGGCTGTTGGAGTACACGCCGCTGTTATACACCGACAGCGAGGCCACCAGAATGACGAAGTTCAGCGCGGAGGCCACCAGGTTGCTGTCGAGATGATGGAAAATCATCACGAACGGGCTACTGTCGGATTTGACCTCCACCCACGGGTAGAGCGCCAGCAGCACCACCAGCGAACCGATATAGAACAGCAGGATACGATAAACCACCTGGTTGACCGCTTTTGGAATGCTCTTTTCCGGGTTTTGCGCTTCAGCGGCGGTGATGCCGATAAGCTCCAGCCCGCCGAAGGAGAACATGATCACCGCCAGCGACAGGATAAGACCGTGCCAGCCGGTGGCGAGGAAGCCGCCGTGTTTCCACAGGTTGTCGAACCCGGCTTTGCTGCCGCCGTGGCCGCCAAACAGCATCCACAGGCCAAAGGCAATCATGCCGATAATCGCCAGCACTTTTATCAGCGCAAACCAGAACTCCGCTTCGCCATACAGGCGCACGTTGACGAGATTGACGGCGTTAATAATAAGGAAGAAGGCCGCCGCCCAGATCCAGGTCGGGACGTCGGGCAGCCAGTACTGCATGTAGATCCCGGCGGCGGTCAGCTCCGCCATTCCCACCAGCACGAACATCACCCAGTAGTTCCAGCCGGAAAGGAAGCCGGCGAACGGGCCCCAGTATTTGTAGGCAAAGTGGGCAAAGGAGCCGGATACCGGCTCTTCCACCACCATTTCGCCCAGCTGGCGCATGATCAGAAAAGCGACAATCCCGGCGACGGCGTAGCCCAGTAATACCGCCGGACCGGCCATCTGGATAGCGGGACCAATGCCGAGAAACAGGCCGGTGCCAATCGCGCCGCCAAGGGCGATAAGTTGAATGTGTCGGTTCTGTAAACCGCGATGAAGCGTCGGGCCGCTCTCTTCTACGGCATCCGACGACGTTGACGCGTCTTTCACGTCGTTCCCCTGTGTGTTTTTGCGAAGGGGCACCTTTTATCACTTAGGGGGGATTGTCGCAAGTTGCGAGGGGTTATGGCGGCGGCGACATTAACCTTCGCTTGCACGGACTCAGGCCGTGCAAGGCGCCGTCGTCGCCTGGCACATTCGCGGCTGTCCATCCGCTGTCCTTGCCCGGAGGCGCTGCGCTTACCGGGCCTACGCAGACGCCTGAAGCCCGGTTAAGGCTACCTCCACCGACAAAACTTAATAGCGCACCATCACCGACTTCAGCTCCGTGTAGTCATCGATAAACGCGCTGCCGAATTCGCGCCCGATGCCCGAGCCCTTCATGCCGCCGAACGGTACCGCCGGGTCGAGGAAGGTATGCATATTGACCCACACGATGCCGGCCTCAATCGCCTCCGAGTAGCGCAGCGCCAGGCGAATATTATCCGACCAGACGCTGGCCGCCAGGCCATACGGCGAGGCATTGATCCGCGCCAGCGCCTCGTCTTCACTGTGATAACCGATAAAACTGCACACCGGGCCGAAGGTCTCCTCGCGCATCAGGGTGCTCTCTTCGCTGCGCACTTTGACCGCCGTCGGCTGCAGGAAATAGCCCTCCCCCGGCAGGGCTTCGCCGCCGCAGACGATGGTATCGCCCTCGTCGCGCGCGGTCTGAATGAGCCGCAACACTTTGTCATACTGCTGGCGGTTGGCCAGCGGCCCCATCAGCGTGCGCTCATCCAGCGGCGATCCCGGCGCGAAGGCGCTGAGCTTATCTTTCAGCAGCGCCAGCACCGCATCCAGTTTACCCTGCGGCAGATAAAAGCGCTCCGCGGCGGCGCAAATCTGCCCCTGATTCAGGTAGCCGGCTTCCAGAATGCCGTTGACCATCGCCTCCGGCGTCAGATCATCCAGGAACAGCGCGGCGTTTTTGCCCCCCAGCTCAAGGGTCACCCGTTTACCTGACGCACTGGCCGACTGCTGGACTTTCTCGCCAGTGGCCACCGAGCCGGTGAAGCTCACCTTGGCGCAGGCCGGGTGGGTAATCAGCCGCTGAGCAATCTCGCCGCCGGCGCCGTTGACCACGTTAATCACCCCGTCCGGAATACCCACCGCTTTTGCCAGCTCCGCCACGCGCAGCAGCGTCAGCGGCGTATACTCGCTCGGCTTGAGAACAATGGTGCAGCCGCAGACCAGGGCCGCCGCCAGCTTCCAGACGGCAATCATGATGGAGAAGTTCCACGGCACGATGCCCACCACTACCCCCAGCGGCTGACGGCGAGTGAAGGCGGTATATTTCTCCCCGGCCATCGACGGCAGCGACACATTCAGGGTTTCGCCGGTGACTTTCCCCGCCCAGCCGGCGAAGTAGCGCAGGAAAGCGACCGATTGATCCAGCTCGAGCATGCGCGCCAGCGTGATGGTCTTGCCGGAGCAGAGACTTTCCAGCTGCGCCAGCGCTTCGCGATGCTCAGCCAGGGCATCCGCCAGCTTCAGCAGCAAGGTTCCGCGCGCCAGCGTCGGCATTTCGCGCCACTGATTAAACGCCTGGCGGGCACTCTCTACCGCGCGATCCGCCTGGTCGCTATCCGCCGCGGTGACCTCGGCGATCGCCCGCCCGGTGGCCGGGTTGATCACCGCAAACGGCGCGCCGCGGCCCGCCTCTCGCTCACCGGCGATAAACTGCCCGTGCGGCTGGCGTAAAAAGGCGGTCACTTCCGCCAGTAAGGTTATCTCGCTCATCGTCAGTACCCGTTTTTTCAGCAACGTTGGCCCATCACAGCACGGCTTCCCGCCGCCGCCTATCGTTCTAAAGAACGTCATTCTTCCGGACGATATTCAACGCCCGCGCGGCGTGCTGTGATGAGGCACTTGAGCGAGGCAAGACCACAGGGTAACGCGATGAACATCAAAATCGATGCGCTGAACTACTACGGCGCGACGAAGAAATACCACCTCCATTTTCCGGCGCTGCGGGAAGATATTGAAGCCGACGTGGTGATTATCGGCGGCGGCTTCTCCGGTATTAACACCGCCCTTGAGCTGGCGGAACAGGGCATCACCAACGTGGTGGTGCTGGAAGCGCGCCATCTCGGCTATGGCGGCACCGGGCGCAATGGCGGCCAGGTGATGGCCGGTATCGGTCACGACATCGAAGCGGTGAAAAAGCACGTCGGCAAAGAGGGGCTGGAAACGCTGTTTAAAATAGCCAACCTTGGCGCGGGCATCATTCGCGAACGCATCCGCAAATATAATATCGACGCCGATTTCGTCCCCGGCTATGGCTATCTCGCTTATAACCAGCGGCAACTGAAAACGCTGCGCCAGTGGGAGAAGGAGTTTAAGGCTGCCACCCCGGATGAAGAGATCGAGCTGTATACCGGGAAAGAGGTGCAGCAGGTGGTGGGCTCCGAGGTCTACTGCGGCGCGCTGAAACATATGGGCGGCGGCCAGATCCATTCGCTCAATATGCTCCTCGGCTCGGCGCAGGCCGCCCATTCGCTGGGAGTGAAGATCTTCGAATCCTCGCCGGTGGTGGAGGTGAATTACGGCAAACAGGTGCGGGTACGTACCGCGATGGGCAGCGTCAAAGCCGCCAAACTGCTGTGGGCCTGCGACAGCTTCCTCAACAATATGGAGCCGGAGATCTACAACAAAACGCTGGTCACCTACTCCTATCAGGTATCGACCGAGCCGCTCTCCGATGAACTGATCGAGCGCATCAGCCCGCTGCGCGGCGCCTTCAGCGATATTCGCCCGGTGATTAACTACTACCGCGTCACCCGGGAAAACCGCCTGCTGTTCGGCAGCGCCACCCGCTTTGTGGAGTATACGCCGAACGATTTCGCCGCCTGGAACCGCACCCTGCTGGCGGAGGTCTTCCCCTATTTGAAGGATGTGAAGATCGATTTCGCCTGGGGCGGGCCAATGGCCTGTAGCGCCAACCTGTTTCCACAGATCGGCACGCTACGCGATCACAACAACGTCTTTTACGTCCAGGGGTACTCCGGCTTCGGCGTCACCCCATCGCACATCGTGTGCAAAATCCTCGCCGAAGGGATCAACGGCGGTTCAGACCGCTATCGTCTGCTGAGCAGCATCCCCCACGCGACCATCCACGGCCGTGACAGCCTGCGCCTGCTGCTGGTCACCGCCGGAAAATTGATGCATCAAACCGCCGGTTTCTGGAAAGGCCGGAGTTAACCAGGAGAACGCTATGCACGCTTTTAAACTTAAACACCCGGTGCCCGACCTGCAGCCAATCGGCAGCGTCAGCCTGCTCGGCGCGACGCCGACCGCCGGCGACCCGCAGGTGGCCGGGGCGATGATCTACGGCGAGCCGCAGGATGCCTTTACCTGCGGACTGTTTTCGTCCACTGAGGGGAGCTTTACCATGACCTATCCGTTTACCGAACACGCCACCGTGCTGGAAGGCGAAGTAGAGCTGACCGTCGCCGGCGGTGAACCGCAGCGCTTTGCGCCAGGCGATAGCTGGTTTGTTAAACAGGGCACCGAAGTGGAGTGGAAAATCCTGACGCCGCGCTTTGTGAAGCACTACCTGGCGAACGTCGAGACGCGCTAACGCGCTGATACTGCCCGGCGGCGCAGGGGGGGGACCCGGAGGCGACGCATTGCGCCTTCTCCGGGCTACCAAATCGCACAGCGCTGTAGCCCCGGTAAGCGGCAGCGCCACCGGGAGTTTTGAGGCCGCCAACACCGGCAGTTTCAGTCAGCATGGTGAATAAATTAAAGGCAGGCCGCGCGGATCGTAGGCCGGGTAAGGCGCAGCCGCCACCCGGCAGAAACAGGCGCAACGTGGCAAGACGGATGGCCCCGGTTTTCGGGGTCATCTTGTTTATCCACCCTCACATTCATGGACTGCGTCACAGAATCATGCGCCACCCTCCACCTTCCGGACGATATTCGTTGAGCAGGATGCCCGCCTAAATTATGACTATCCGGGAGTGGCGCTGGCTATTCCCTGCCCTACCCCATTATTGTGCAGAGGTTGACTATGTTTAGTAACAGACTTGCCAGCCATCTTGAGCGCGGCGTCGTCGGCTTCCCGACCACCCTCGCCAGCTCCGTCGGGCTGATTATGGCCAGCCCGGTGATCCTGACGGTGACCAGCGGCTTCGGCATGGGCGGCGATACCTTCGCGCTGGCGGTGCTGCTGGCCTTTATTATGATGCAGGCGCAGGTCACCACCTTTGCCGAGGCGGCAACGCTCATTCCCACCACCGGTTCGGTGTACGACTATATCTCCTGCGGCATGGGCCGCTTTTTCGCTATCACCGGCGCGCTGTGCGCCTATCTGATCGTCCATATTTTCGCCGGGACGGCGGAGACGATCCTGGCGGGCATTATGGCGCTGGTGAACTTCGAATCGATCAACGCCCAGATGGCCGCTCACCAAAACACCTGGATGGTGGGCGTCGGCATGGTGGTGATTTTCGGCCTGCTGAACGCCATCGGCGTGGAAATCTTCGGCAAGGTCGAAGTGGTGCTGACCTTCGGCATGTGGACCACGCTGACCATTTTCGGCCTGTGCGGCATTTTTATGGCGCCGGTGACCCATCTTTCCGGCTGGTTCGGCACGCCGCTGAACGTTAGCGATATCAACGGCCTGTTCGGCTATATCGGCATGGCGATGTTTATGTTCGTCGGTTGCGAACTGGTGACGCCGATGGCGCCGGAGATCAAACAGGCCCACCGCACCATACCGCGGGCGATGGCGCTGGGCCTGCTGGGGGTCGCCAGCTGCATGTTTATCTACGGTGCGGCGATCAACCGCCAGGTGGAGAATACCGTGCTCGACGCGGCCAACAACGTCCATCTGCTGGATACGCCGATGGCGATCCCGGCCTTCGCCGAGCGGGTGATGGGCCACGCCGGCCAGTACTGGCTGGGGGTCGGGCTGCTGCTGGCGGGCTGCGCCACCATCAATACGCTGATGGCCGCCGTGCCGCGCATTATCTACGGTATGGCGCTGGACGGCGCGCTGCCCCGCTTTCTGACCTGGCTGCATCCGCGCTTTAAAACGCCGGTAATCGCCATCGCCATCGGGGTGGCGATCCCCTGCCTGCACGCCTGGTATCTGAACGGCGATCTGGACCGCATCGTGCCGCTGATCCTCGCCGCGGTCTGCGCCTGGGGCGTCGCCTATCTGCTGGTGACGCTGTCGGTGGTGATGCTGCGCATTCGCCGCCCGGACCTGCCGCGCGCCTACCGCTCGCCGTGGTTCCCACTGCCGCAGATTATCTCCAGCGTTGGCATTATCATCGCTATCGTCAATATCACCCCGCCGGGGATGGACAGTCGCCAGGTGCTGGTGCCGTTCGGCATTATGCTCGGCCTGACCGCCGCCTACGCCCTGTTCTGGACGGTGTGCGTGCAGCGCGTCAATCCGTTCAAGCCGCTGGTGGTGGAAGAGGTAGTGGAGCGCGCCATCAACAACTACGAAAAACAGACCCGCGGGGAGATGACGCCAGATGTCCTCCGTCCCCTGGTTTGAAACGCCGTTAATGAACGCGGTGCAGCGCGATCTGGCCGGCTGGCCCTGCGAAAAGCTGAGCGAGCGCAGCGCGCTGCTGCGCTTGAACAACGCCACCGCCGTGACCTTCAGCGTGCGTCAGAAGCGGCTGTTTATGGCCAGCATTCACAGCTGCGAGTTTGTCGTCGAGGGGCCGGTGACCCGGCCCGTACGCGGTAAAATTCGCGCCCATCAATCCGGCTGGTGGAAACGCCAGCCGATCCGCTTTATCGGCGGCAAAGGCAGCGAGGCACTCGCCGGCTATCTCAATGGTTTCCCTAATCTCCAGCAGACCTTAAGCGAGCTGGACTACCGCCGCTTTTCGCTGACCTTTAACGGTCGCGGCTGGCGCTGCAGCATTGAACCCTGGGCCGCCAGCGAAGTGGTCTGTAAAATGCCGCCGCTGCGCCGTTATCTGCGGCTGGAAGCGCAGCAGCGGATGCTGCTGCTCAGCGTGCTGGCGATGATCGATCAGGCAGTAAGTCAGTGGATGCGCGGTGAAATCGTAGAAGAGAAAGCATTGACTTCCCCGCCATCACCGCGGGGAAGCTGAGGCGTTTTATAGCAGGCCAAACTGCTGCGCCAGCCGATCGAGAGCCTGCCTCTGGAACTGCGCAAACTCCGCCCGCGGCTGTTGTTGTTGAATAAATTCCCGCAGCGGATCCTGGACCTCGGTGCGGAT
Source organism: Klebsiella sp. PCX (assembly GCF_021869705.1). Taxonomy (NCBI): domain Bacteria; kingdom Pseudomonadati; phylum Pseudomonadota; class Gammaproteobacteria; order Enterobacterales; family Enterobacteriaceae; genus Klebsiella; species Klebsiella sp. PCX. Next base: position 1,344,806 of record NZ_CP091527.1, on the reverse strand, counting down.
GCCGCTCAGAGCCTCCATCACCGCCAGGCCGCAGAACGGCACGTAGGATTCGGCGTAGCCGCCTTCGTGCACCATCACCAGTTTCCCGCCGCACAGGCGATCCGCCGCCTGCTGGACCTGTTCAGTCATCGCCCGGAAGCTGTCGCTGTGCAGCTGCATGCGCGCCAGCGGATCCATGGCGTTGGCATCATAGCCGCAGGCGATGATAATCAGCTCCGGCTCAAAGCGCGCCAGCGCCGGAATAACGATGGTTTCCAGCGCATAGCGCCAGCTGTCATCCCCCGCGCCGGCCAGCAGCGGAATATTGATGTTGTAACCCTCCCCCGCCCCCACGCCGCGATCCTCCTCGCCAGAGTAGCCCGGCGGGAAGCAGCCGTCCTGATGCAAGGAGATAGTCAGCACGTCGTCGCGCTGCAGGTAGATGTGCTGGGTGCCGTTGCCGTGGTGAACGTCCCAGTCAATGATCGCCACCTTGCCGAGCCCGAGCAGCGCTTTCGCTCGCTCCACGGCAATGGGGATATTGGCAAGAAAACAGAAGCCCATCGACTGGTCCGGCAGGCAGTGGTGTCCGGGCGGACGCGACAGCGAATAGGCGTTATCCAGTTCCCCCTTCAGCACCGCTTCCACCGCCGCGCAGGCCAGCCCGGCGGAAAGACAGGCGATTTCATAACTGCCCGGCCCCAGCGGCGCCTCTTTGCCCAGCATGCCGCCGCCGTTATCGCTTATCGCCTTGAAGCGCTCCAGATAACTGTCGGGATGGATCCGCCGCAGGTCCGAAAGGCTCGCCGGCGCCGCGCTGCGCAGCGCCAGCTGCGGCGTCAGCCCGGAGACATCCATCAGGTTTTTCATCCGCCGTTTGGTCTCCGGCGATTCGGCATGACCGCCGCCGGCGGGTGGCTGTACCCACCCGCCCACCGGCAGCGTCACTGCGTGCAGCCCGGTACTGTGCCAGAAACAACGTTCATCAAAGAAGAAACCGGTTTTTCTTTTCACTCTATCCTCCCGTGGGCTAACCCTTCCCGGCGGCGGAAGCCGCCACAATTAAAATCAGTGACAGCAGCGCGCAGACACCTGCCGCCGCCAGCAGCGGGTCGGCGCTGGCGAAGTGTTGCAGTAAGGCCCCCGCGAGCGCCGGGCCGGCCGCCATGCCGCCGCCGATCACCAGATTGATGCTGTTCATCAGCCGACCGCTGTTATCGAGCCCGGCGACGCGGGCGAGAATAAAGGGCAGCACGAAGGTCCAGGTGAACTTAAACAGCAGCGCCGCGATGGCGTAGCGCGCCAGCAGCGGCTGGCCAACCAGCAGCCCGACGCTGACGATCAGCAGCCCGTAGCCCAGCCACACCGGTAAGCGATCGGCGCGCCGGGTGCCGCGCAGGGCCGCGCCGCCGGCGCCGATAATGCCGCAAACCGTCGCCGCCGCCAGCACCAGCCCCACCTGCGTCGGGCTCAGCCCCGCCGTGCTGCCGATGGTGCCGATAAAGGTCCACACTGCGCTGAGGCTGATATAGAAAGTGAGCACCGCCAGCACCGCCAGCGCCTGACGCCACAGCGCCGTCGACGGCTGCTGGCGGGAGGCAGAGAGCGGTTGAAAGCGCGGCGGGAAAGCGGACACCAGCGGCAGGCAGCAGAGCATGATGGCGGCGAGGATCAGATACACCACCTTCAGGCCAAAGATCGCGAACAGGCCGGGCAGCGCCAGCAGGCCAAGCATCCCCAACAGCAGTTGCCCGAGCACCCAAAAGGCGTAGACCCGCGACGGGTTCGGCGTTCCCGCCGCGCAGCTGATGCACAGAATCATCAGCGTGCCGCCCGCCAGTGAGGCGATAAAGCGCGCCGCCAGCAGCGTCTCATACTGGGTGACCACCGCCGAGGCGAGGTTGGCGGTCAGAAACACCGCCCCGGCCATCAGGGCGACCCGCCGCCAGTCGAGGCGACTCATCCACCACCACGCCGGGAGCGTCGCCAGGCTCATCGCCCCCAGCTCCGCTGAGAACAGCCAGCCTACCTGCCCGGGTTTTAGCTGCCATTCGCTGGCCAGCTGCGCCGCCACCGCCGGCGCGGTCATCAGAATACCCGGCGCAATAGCGGCAAAAATCACAATCGCCGCCAGCAAACGCAGGGACACCACCAGCCCGGCGGGCCGGGAAAGCGCATTATCAGTGACAGGTGTACTCGACATCGTAGGGCGTGCTCCGGTCAAAAAAGCCTCCCCCCGGAGGATCCTCCAGGGAGTGATACCCACAGGCATCAGGAAAACGCCGTGTTGCCACGGCGCGCGCGGGATGTGAAAGTCAGATCACAGATGCAGCGTCCGCTGAGCAGCCGGCATCCAGGTTCGGGAAACCAGTTCGGTACGATTGACCACTTCGGTCTTGGCGAAGATATTGCGCAGGTGCGTTTTCACCGTCGAGAGCGAGATATCCAGCTGGCGGGCAATCAGCTTATTACTGGCCCCTTCGCGCACCATGCCGACGATTTCCCGCTCTTTGGCGGTCAGGATAGCGGGCAGGTCATCTTCTTCCTGCAGGCAGTCGCGGATCGCCAGCTCCACCAGCGGCAGCACCGCCTGGGCCCGATGACGCTCTTCGCTGGAGAAAGGCACGTCGCGCATCAGCGAGATACCGGCGATGATCCGCCGCTCGCGGCGGATGAAGATCTCGGTCATGTCACGCACGTTATTCGGCAACATAAATTCATGATAATAATGTCGGTTGCGATCGCAGAGCCGCGGCGTCATCGCCGCCACGGTGGTGTTCTGGTGGCTAAAGTGCGCCGGTAAATGCGGATCCAGCGGCTGAAAGTTTTCCAGATATTGTTGGTGCGTATTATCGGAAATATTATGCAATATATAGTTTTCGGGTTTTAACCGGTTATTTACTCGATAAAACACCGCTGAAGTCAGTGGAATTAACTGAGAAATAGTCTGTAAACAACGGGCTATTATCGCATCATTACGGCTGGCTTTTAACAAAGCAGACATGATAGGGCCTCCCCGTCGAGATGATGGTGCATGACACATGGATGACTACCGATAATTGAAGCATACATTTCACATTTAAGTAACACAATCATTAACATATTAACAATGTGATAGCCGTTACAAAATTTTCAGCAATGCATTGTTATATAAAGCATTTAAAAAACACACTCGCCATGCCTTACGATAGCGGCGTTAAAACATAAACAAAAAAGATTAATACCCGGCGTACCTGCCTCTGGTGATAAAAAAACCCTATCCCGGACGCGTCTCTCTCATCCTTAAGAACGATGGATTTCTGTTTTTTTTCACTTATACCCTTAACAGGATGCCATTAATTTTCGCCGCGGCTTAATCATGTGATTACGCCTGACCCGCTGTTGCCAAAATAATAGCAACAGCGCCGGTCATTAACCGAGGATAAGCCGATGCTGAATATCGCCGCCCTGCGCCAGCAGCAAATTCCGCTGGCCGCTGAGCCGCGCTCGCCGGTGCCGTTTCATATTCTGATGAAGCCGATTGGCCCCGCCTGCAATCTCGCCTGCCGCTACTGCTATTACCCCCAGGATGAAACGCCGGTCAACAAAATGGACGAGGCGCGGCTGGAGCAGTTTATCCGCCGCTACATCGCGGCCCAGCCCGTCGGCGCGCGGGAAATCAACTTTGTCTGGCAGGGCGGTGAGCCGCTGCTGGCCGGCCTGAGCTTTTACAAAAAAGCGCTCGCCCTGCAGGCGCGTTATGCCCCCGACGGCGTCACCATCAGCAACAGTCTGCAGACCAATGGCACGCTGATCAACGACGCCTGGTGCCGGCTGTTCCGCGAGCATCGCTTTATTATCGGCTTGAGCCTCGAAGGCAGCGAAGCGCTACAGGACCAGCATCGTCCGGATAAACGCGGCCGGGCCAGCTGGCCGGCGGCACTGCGCGGCATCGGCTTTCTCCACCAGCATCAGGTGGATTTTAACCTGCTGGTGGTGGTGCATAACGAGATGGCGGCCCACGCGGCGGCGATTTATGACCGGCTGGTCAGCCTCGGCGCGCGCTATCTACAGTTTCAGCCGCTGATGAGCGAAGGCGCAGCGTTGCGCGAGGGCTATCAGCTGAGTGCCGATAACTGGGGGCGTTTTATGGTCGGCATCTGGCGGCAGTGGCAGAAGCGCTGCGACAAGGGGCGGGTGTTCGTCATCAATATCGAGCAGGCGTGGGCGCAGTACTTCACTCACACCAGCGGCAGCTGCGTGCACAGCGCCCGCTGCGGCAGCAATCTGGTGATGGAGCCCGACGGAGAGCTCTACGCCTGCGACCATCTGATCAACGCCGAACATCGGCTGGGCCGCCTTGACGACATGACGCTGGCGCACGCGGTCGACGCCTCGGTGCAGCTGCCTTTCGGTCAGCAGAAAAGCCTGCGCCGCGAATGCCAGACCTGCGCGGTCAAAATGGTCTGCCAGGGCGGCTGCCCGGCGCATCTGAACGCCGCCGGCAACAACCGCCTCTGCGGCGGCTACTACCGCTTCTTTAGCGAAATTCTGGCGCCCGTGCGCCCCTTTTCCCGCGACCTTCAAGGGCTACAAGCCTGGCGGGCCGCGTTTGTCGGGGCCGCGCATCCGGCGTAGCCCATTGCTCTGAAAGTGATACCCGCAGAAACAGGAGAATCCGTTGTGAATAAAACAGCCATGGCCGCGGCGGTCAGTGTGATCCTCGCCGGTGGCGCGCACGCCGCCCAGCAAGAGCGTCCGAACGTCATCGTGATTATCGCCGATGATATGGGCTACTCTGACATCAGCCCCTTCGGCGGCGAAATCCCCACCCCCAACCTGCAGGCGATGGCCGAGCAGGGGATGCGCATGAGCCAGTATTACACCTCGCCGATGTCGGCCCCGGCGCGTTCGATGCTGCTCACCGGTAACAGCAACCAGCAGGCCGGGATGGGCGGTATGTGGTGGTACGACAGCACCATTGGCAAGGAGGGCTACGAGCTGCGGCTGACCGACCGCGTCACCACCATGGCCGAGCGCTTTAAAGACGCGGGCTATAACACCCTGATGGCCGGCAAGTGGCACCTCGGTTTTGTTCCCGGCGCCACGCCGAAGGACCGCGGCTTTAACCACGCCTTCGCCTTTATGGGCGGCGGCACCAGCCATTTTAACGACGCCGTCCCGCTCGGGACCGTTGAAGCCTTCCACACCTACTACACCCGCGACGGCGAGCGCGTCTCCCTACCGGACGATTTTTACTCCAGCGAGGCCTACGCCCGGCAGATGAATAGCTGGATTAAAGATACGCCGCCGGAACAACCGGTCTTCGCCTGGCTGGCCTTCACCGCCCCGCACGACCCGCTGCAGGCCCCCGACGAGTGGATCAAGCGCTTCAAAGGCCAGTATGAGCAGGGTTACGCCGAGGTCTATCGCCAGCGCATCGCCCGCCTGAAAGCGCTGGGAATTATCCATGACGATACCCCGCTGCCGCACCTTGAGCTGGATAAAGAGTGGGAGGCGCTGACCCCGGAGCAGCAGAAATATACGGCGAAAGTGATGCAGGTCTACGCGGCGATGATCGCCAATATGGACGCGCAGATCGGCACCCTGATGGAAACACTGAAACAAACCGGGCGCGATAAAAATACCCTACTGGTCTTTTTAACCGATAACGGCGCCAACCCGGCGCAGGGTTTTTATTACGAATCTACCCCGGAATTCTGGAAGCAGTTCGATAACCGCTATGACAACATCGGCCGCAAAGGCTCGTTTGTCTCCTACGGCCCGCACTGGGCCAACGTCAGCAACGCTCCCTACGCCAACTACCATAAGACCACCAGCGCCCAGGGCGGGATTAACACCGATTTTATGATCGCCGGTCCCGGGATCACGCGCCACGGTCACATCGACGCCTCGACGATGGCGGTGTACGACGTAGCGCCGACCCTGTATGAATTCGCCGGTATCGATCCGAACAAATCGCTGGCGAAGAAGCCGGTGTTGCCGATGATCGGCGTCAGCTTTAAGCGCTATCTCACCGGCGAAGTACAGGCGCCGCCGCGCGGGAAATACGGCGTTGAGCTGCACCATCAGGCGGCGTGGGTCGATGGTGAATGGAAGCTGCGGCGGCTGGTGCCGCGGGGCCTCACCGCCGGTGACGCGCCGTGGCAGCTGTTTAATCTGCACGACGACCCGCTGGAGACCCATGACGTCGCGGCCCAACATCCCGATCGGGTCAAAGCGATGAGCGAGGCCTACGAGGCGTTCGCCAGACGCACCATGGTCACCAGGGCGCAGGGCAAGATGATCGATTACGTCGGTATTGACAGCAAAACCGGACGCTATCTGGCGGTCGATCCCGCCACCATGAAGCCGGTTCCGGCGCCGCAGGCGATCCCGGTGAGCGAGATCCATTAACCCCGCGGCTATCGTTCTTCCGGGCGATAGCCGGGAGCTGACGCGCTTTTTAAGGTAATCGGAAACCCCATTACAGGAGAGAGCGAATGGCGAGAGTCGTGGTGATCACCGGCGGCGGAACCGGAATTGGCGCCGCCTGCGCGCGGCTGATGCGCGCCGCGGGCGACCGGGTGTTTATTACCGGACGGCGCGAGGCGCCGCTGCAGGCTGTCGCCGATGAGACCGGCGCCACGGCGCTGATGGGCGATGCCGCCGACGGCGAGGTGTGGCGCCAGCGGCTGTTGCCGGCCATTCTCGACCAGAGCGGCGGTGTTGATGTCCTCATCTGCAGCGCCGGCGGGATGGGCAACAGCCCCGCCGCCGAGACCAGCGACCGCCAGTGGCGCGAGGCGCTGGACGGCAATCTCACCAGCGCCTTCGCCAGCGTTCGCGCCTGCCTGCCCTCGCTGATTACCCGCCGTGGCAACGTGCTGTTTGTCGCCTCCATCGCCTCGCTGGCCGCCGGTCCGCAGGCCTGCGGCTACGTCACCGCCAAACACGCCTTAATCGGCCTGATGCGCTCCGTCGCCCGCGATTACGGTCCCCAGGGGGTGCGCGCCAACGCCGTCTGCCCCGGCTGGGTCACCACGCCGATGGCGGATGAAGAGATGCTCCCGCTGATGCAGGCGGAAGGGCTATCGTTGACTGAGGCTTATCAGCGAGTCTGTCGCGACGTTCCGCTGCGCCGCCCCGCCAGCCCCGAGGAGATAGCCGAGGCTTGTCAGTTTCTCTGTTCGCCGCAGGCCGCCATCATCAGCGGCGCCACGCTGGTCGCCGACGGCGGCGCCAGTATCGTCGATGTTCCCACTCTGGCGTTTGCCTAACGCCCTACTCTGTTCAGGAGCCCCTATGACTTCAGAAGCCGTATTTATCCAGGTCGGCGCGCTGGCCGATGGTTTTGCGCCACACGGTAATTTACTCGCCACCGCCAGCCTGCCCGCAGGCGAGCGCTTTACCTTTTATGTCGCCGGAAGTGAGCCGCAGCAGCTGATCATCGAAGATGAGCAGACGCTAAGCTGGAACGGCAAGCGCGCCCCCTGGCGGGCGACCGCCCTGCGCCCGGATATTCTGTTTATCGACTTCCTTGACCCGGAGCGGGATAACGCCAGCGTCAGCGCGGTATGCAACCTGACGCAGCGCAACGCCACCCTGGTCTACGGCCAGCTGCCGGACGAAGCCGCCGCGCGGCTGGACGCTTTCAGCCGGGTGGAGCGAGGCCTGCCGCTGACCGCGGTAGAAACGCGCTTTGTCTTCGCCCGCCTGGATGCGCAGCCGGGGCCGCTGCCGGGCTTTACCGATGCGCTGGTCGGCATGCGCAATCAGTACACCTACAGCCCGACTGAGCGCTATGAGCACATCTATCTCAACGATAATTTTTACGCCTGGCAATGTCTGGACGGCGTGGAAAAGGGGCTGGCGGATGTCGATCGCTGCCACTACGTGCAGGTGGCGGAGGATCTCTATCTGTTCGTCTGGCGCGAGAAAATCATTCCCACGCTGGGGGTGATCCTGATCGATCTTCAGCAGATGCGCACCGACGGCAAGATCATGGGCTATCAGGGCAGCGACTTCGGCGCCCTCAGCAATTTCCCGGTCGGCGCCAGCGCGAAGATCCTCAACCTCACCCGCCATCAGGAATAAAGGGGCGCCGCCGGGCACGCTTTCAGGCCCCCTGCCCGTCATGTTGCCGGGTGGCGGCTGCGCCTTACCCGGCCTACAGGGTTCGTGCGACCTGTCCTTGATTTACCCACTTGCACGACTGAAACTGCCGGTGCTGACGGCCTCAAAATCGCTGAGACGTTCCCGGAAGGCCGGGGCAGCCCGCATGGATGCGGGCTGAGGGCCGTGTTTTGCAGGGACGCTGCCTCGGCCCGACCCGAAGCCTGCAGGGATAAGTCGAAGGGACCGCGCAGCGGCGATTTTGCTGGCCGGAGCCCGGGGGTACAGGGGGCGGCGGCGACTGGCCGCCCCCTGTGTGCTCCCTGCGCCATGAAAGACATAACGCAGAAGACATATCGGGAGCGCAATCTGTCCGGAAATCACATAGAAGTTGTAGCCCTGCCAGGCGCATTGCAAACAGGGAAATTGACGATTGTGCCGTTATTTCGCCGGGTGGCGGCTGCGCCTTACCCGGCCTACAGGTCCCTATCACAGGCTGATACATCGTAGGCCCGGCAAGCGCAGCGCCGCCGGGCGATGGCAGCGGGTACGGAGCCGCTTTATGCCGGGTGGCGGCTGCGCCTTACCCGGCCTACAGGTCCCTGTCACAGGCTGACACATCGTAGGCCCGGTAAGCGCTGCGCCACCGGGCGATGATAGCGGGTACGGAGCCGCTTTTATGCCGGGTGGCGGCTGCGCCTTACCCGGCCTACGGTCCGCGTCATTTGTCCACCCTCTCCCCACCGGGAAGAGGGCGTGACTCAGGCACTAGCGCTGTCCAGTCGCGCCACCTGCTCCGCGCTCAGGCTCAGCGCCGCCGCGCGGGCAAAACTTTCCACCTGGGCCACGCTGGTGGCGCTGGCGATCGGCGCGGTCACCCCTTCGCGGCCGATCAGCCACGCGAGGGCCACTTCCGCAGGCTTCGCCCCCTGCTCATCCGCGACCGCCACCAGGGTATCGATAATCCGCATCCCGCGCGGATTCAGGTACTTACCAATCTTGCCTCCGCGCTGGCTCTGCGCCAGATCCGACGGCTGACGGTACTTACCGGTTAAGAACCCCGAGGCCAGGCTGTAGTAGGTCACCACCCCGATATCGCGGCTGACGCAGAGATCGCACAGCGCGCCTTCAAACGCGGAGCGGTGGTAGAGGTTATATTCCGGCTGCAGCACCTGCCAGGCAGGCAAGCCGCCCTTGCGCGCTACCTCCAGCGCCCCCGCCAGCTGCATTGCATCGAGGTTAGAGGCCCCCATTGCGCGAATTTTCCCCGCCTGTTGCAGGCTGTGGAAAGCCTCCAGCGTTTCCGCTACCGGGGTTTGCGGATCCGGCCAGTGGGAAAAGTAGAGATCGATATAGTCGGTATTGAGGCGGCGCAGGGAGTCGTCTACCGCCTGCTGGATCCAGGCTTTGCTGAGTCCCTTATGGCCGGGAAGGCCGAGATCGGAGCCGACTTTGGTGAAGATTTTGACCTTATCGCGCATGCCGGGACGCGCCTGCAGCCAGCGGCCAATAATGGTTTCGGATTCGCCGCCCTGGTTGCCCTCTGCCCAGCGGGAATAAACATCCGCCGTATCGATAGCGTCAAAGCCGTGGTCAACAAAAGCATCAAGAAGGGCAAAACTGGTTTTTTCATCAATGGTCCAGCCAAAGACGTTACCGCCAAACACTAACGGGGCGATGGAAAATCCGGTTTTGCCCAAGGGACGTGTCATCATGCCGAGTACTCCTTAGCTTATATTCTGCTTCCCTCAGGTAACCACAGGGGTCAGGAGAGGAGGTCGATTGGATAATCAGAAAAGGAATCTTACGGCGGGCGATCCGTGCCCGCGGGTACACTCAGACATTATGTCCCGGAATAAACATCAAAGCTAAAATATTTGCTGGCTAATTTTTTATAGGTGCCGTCGGCAAGGATCTTCGCAATCGCGCCGTTTATTTCCTGACGCAGCGCCTCATCGTCTTTACGTAAGCCGATAGCCGCCCCGGCGCCAAACAGCGTATCATCCTGCAGATGGCCGCCGACAAAGGCGAATTCCTTGCCCTGCGGCTGCTGCAGGAAGCTGTAGTCGGCCATCATGCCGGAGAGCACCGCGCCGTCGATGCGCCCTGACTCCAGGTCACGCACCACGCTATCGGCCCCCTGGTAGGCCACAATGTTGATCCCCTGCGGACGCCAGTGCTGATTAACGTAAGTCTCCTGCGCCGAGCCCTGCTCGACGCCAATGGTTTTGCCTTTCAGCTGCTCCGGCGTATTGCCTTTCAGGGTATTTTTACGCGCCACGAGGAACACCGGCCCGTTATACAGCTTGTCGCTAAAGGCAATCTGCGCTTTACGCTTCTCGGTCATGTACATCCCGGAAAGGATGGCGTCGAATTTCCGCGCCTTCAGCGCCGGGATAATGCCGTCGAAATTGCTTTCCACCCACACGCATTTCGCCTGCAGCTGCTGGCAAATGGCGTTGCCTAAATCGATATCAAACCCCGCCAGCTTGCCCTGCGGATCCTTCCATTCAAACGGCGCGAAGGTCGGGTCGACGCCAAAGCGGATCGCCTTTTCCCCTTCGGCCAGCGCCGACGTCGACGCCATTAACGCCAGCCATAGCAGTAGTGATTTTTTCATTCCAGTTCTTCTCCAGAGGTTAACGGCAGTGCTTTTCCACCAGACGGGCGAACAGCGTCGCGCCGGTGGTGATAATGTCATCGTTGAAGTCGTAGCCGGGGTTATGCACCATGCAGCCGCCTTTCTCCCCCTTCTCGCCGTTGCCCAGCAGGAAGTAGCAGCCCGGACGTTCGCGCAGCATAAAAGCGAAATCCTCGCTGGCGTTCATCGGCGAGACCGACTCCAGCACCCCTTCGCGGCCAAACACCTCCAGAGCCAGCGCCCGGGCGAAGTCAGTCTCTTCAGGGCTGTTGGTTAATACCGGGTAGGAGTCGTAAACCTCCACCGCGCTGCTGGCACCATAGCTTTTAGCGGTAAATTCGCTGAGCTCGTGAATACGTTTGATCAGCAGGTCGCGGATTTCCGGCTTCATCGCCCGCACGCTGAGCTCCATCACCGCGCTCTCCGGAATGACGTTGGAGGCGATACCGGCCTGGAAGGTGCCGACGCTGACCACCGCCGTTTCGCCCGGCGGCACGTTGCGCGCCACGATGCTCTGCAGGGCCATCACCAGCGCCGCGCCGGCGACAATCGGGTCGACGGTGCGCTCCGGATGGGCGCCGTGGCCGCCGTAGCCGGTAAGGGTGATTTTGACGGTGTCCGCCGAGGCCATAAAGTTGCCGGCATAGAAGCCCAGCTTGCCCACCGGCAACCCCGGCATGTTGTGCAGACCGAAAATGCGTTCGCAGGGGAACTGCTCAAACAGGCCGTCTTTAATCATTAAATCGGCGCCGCCGATAGCCTCTTCCGCCGGCTGAAAAATCAGATGCACCGTGCCATTGAACTGACAGGCCGGCGAGGCGATGTATTTCGCCGCCGCCAGCAGAATGGTGGTATGGCCGTCATGACCGCAGGCGTGCATTTTCCCCGACACCGTGCTGGCCCAGGGTAAACCGGTGGTTTCTTCGATCGGCAGTGCGTCCATATCGGCGCGCAGGCCGATGGTGCGCGGCGAGTCGCCTTTACTCAGGCTGCCGACCACCCCGGTCTTGCCGAGGCCGCGCGTCACCTGATAGCCCCACTCGGTCAGCTTGCTGGCGACCAGTTCGCTGGTATTAAACTCTTCCAGACTTAATTCCGGATTGGCATGTAAATAATGACGCAGAGAAATCATTTCCGCTTCCGTCGCTTTAATTTCTGGAATTACATAATCACTCATGCCGCTCTCCGGGAAATATCGTAAGGACTTAACACGGTATCGTGGTGAAAACTTTATGCAAGCAGGATTTCTAATATCGGAAATGACGGCATCTTATTTAATAATGCGTTCACGGCAGTGTAAAAAGCATTCGAAACGGTGAAATTTAAAAATAAATGTTTATTTTATGGAGGATTAACCGTTATTTACCCTACTATTTCCGGCCGTATTCAGATTTAAATAAAAAGACTTCTATGAGATTACAGACGCTTTTCCTCGTCGCCATGACCGCGCTGGCGGGCTGCAGCGCGCAGGGGGATACCGCCAGCCAGCAGCGGGCCAGTATTCAGAAGATGCGCAACGAAACCCTCAATAAACTTTACACCCTGCAGCCCGAGGCCCGCAGCGATATTCAGCATGCGAAGGGTTATGCGGTCTTCGCCAACAACAGCAGCAAGATCCTGCTGTTCGGATTTGGCAGCGGCTACGGCGTGGTGCGGGATAAGGCCACCGGGAAGGACACCTATATGAAAATGGCCCAGGGCGGCGCCGGCCTGGGGATGGGGATTAAACAGCAACGCACGGTGCTGGTTTTCCATGATAAAGCGGCCCTGGAGACCTTTATCCGCCAGGGATATATGGTCGGCGCCGATGCGAACGCCGCGGCGAAATATGATGACAAAGGCATCGCGCCGATCGCCGCCTCCGCGAACGGCGTAGCGAAGGACACCTCCTCGCTGCCGTCAAAAGTGAACGTCTATGAAATCACCGACAAGGGGCTGGCCGCCCAGGCGATGGTCAATGGCTATAAATACTGGCCGGATGACAAACTGAACCCGTAGCCACGACGGTGATCCATCGCCGGATCAGGTGTTCCCTGCCCGGCGTTGGGAGACGCGCATTTAGTGGCTGAGGGCGCCGCTCACCAGAATCGAGGTAATGATCCCGGTCGCCGCGGCGATCAGCACATAGTTACCGTCGATATAGGACCAGTGATGGCCCTCCGGCGGGGGCGGCAGGCCGCGGTCGCTCCAGTCGCGGACGCGATATTCATCGCCACGGAACGGCGCCGGGGCCGGATGGCCTTTGCGGAAATCGTTACCGCGCCAGGCGAAATGGTCCTGCTCATGCCGTGCCTGATCGCGCTTGTCATGCCCGTCACGATCCGGGCCACGCTGGTCATGGTCACCCTGATGATGCACGTCAGGTCCGCCCTGCGGCGCATGCCCATTATGATCCGGACCGTTCTGCCACACCGTTGGCTGCCCCGGGCGATGGCCGTCGTTCGGGCCATCGGCAAAGGCCGGGACGCTCAGCACAGTGGATAATATTACCGCCAGAGAAATCATCTTTTTCATCGTACACCTCCTGATTGAAGTTCTTTGTAACGGGAAAATGTGAAGAAAGAGTGAGTATCCGCTTAACCAGGACGATTCCTGGCATCTGGGGTTTCTGCTGTCGGGGAAGGCATTATGGGGGAGTACGAGCAATAAAAAAGGCCGCTCTCGCGACCTTTATTCAGACTGATATCAGGACTTACTCAGTCACTTTATTTTTTAACTCTTCAGCGCCGGATTTGGTTTTATCCCAGCCCTTTTCTGCGCCGGATTTGGTGGCGTTCCAGCCTTTTTCGCTGACCTCTTTGGTCTTATCCCAACCTTTCTCAGTCCCTTCTTTGGTCTTGTTCCAGGTCTTCTGCGCGCCTTCGCTCACCTGGCTGCCGACGCTATCCTGTTTGCCTTCGGCCGCATGTTTCGCCTTCAGCTGCTGCTCTTCGCCCTCGTGCTGGGCCTGGTGCAGCTTCTCTTTAGCGGTGTTGGCGTTGGCATTGGCCGCCGCGACGGTATCATCTGTTGCATGTGTTGTCGCAGCAAAAACCGGAGCCGCAACCAGAATAGCCGATAACGCAATCATTGCTTTTTTCATAATATCCTCTCTCACGTGTCGTGTTATGAGTCGTATTCAGGATGGCACAACGAACCGGGGATGACATTAGGAATTAGCCTGAAAAACGTCTTCGACCTGCAACCATGGCAGAAAATGCTGCCGCTGCGCGCCCTGTCGGCGTTGGCATAATTTCCAACATGTTTGTTACATTTCGTGAAATTTGCGCTTGATATACTTGCCGTTGACGTTTACTCGAGAATAATTCTCAGAATCATTATATTTATAAATTGGCAAACGGAACTCATTTTATGGCAAGAAAATCAGTAAGATCGCTGTTGCTTACTGCGCTGATCGCGACTCCCTTCTTCAGCTATGCAACCCAATATCCTCTGACGGTTACTGACCTTGACGGCCGGCAGGTCACCCTGGCTAAAGAGCCGCAGCGTATTATTTTGCAGGATGGCCGCGACATTATGACCCTCGCCCTGCTGGACCGGGACAATCCGTTTAAGCGGCTGGTGGCATGGAATAATCTGGCGAAAAAGCAGGACGTTGCCACCTGGCAGATGCTGAAAACGACGTGGCCGCAGTCGGCCACGATCCTTGACATGGGCTTCAGCGACAAGGGGAATGTCGATCTTGAAAGTGTCATCGCCCGCCAGCCGGATCTGATGATCGCCCAGCTGCGCGCCAGGCCAGCGCTGATGGAGAGCGGCGTCATCGACAAGCTCAGCGCCCTGCACGTTCCGGTGCTGTTTGTCGACTATGAGATCGACCCGGCGAAAGATACCGCTCCCAGCATCGACCTGCTGGGCAAAGTCCTCAACCGCGAGAGCCAGGCCAAAGCCTTTACCGATTACTATCGTCAGCAGCTGCAGTCGATTCGCCAGAAAACCGCGACCATCACGCCGAAGGCCAACGTCTTCGTGGAAGCGCTGGCCGGCAACAGCGACGCCTGCTGCTTTACTCACGGCCGCAGCGGCTGGGGCGGGCTGGTGGAGGCGGTCGGGGCGAACAATATCGGTTCGCAGCTGCTGCCGGGCGCCTCCGGGTTCGTCTCGCTGGAGAAAATCATCAGCATGAAGCCCGACGCCTGGATCATGACCGGCTCGAAGCGCGGAAACAGCCAGGTGCTGCCCCTCGGCTATGAGGTTAAGCCGGAGGCGGTGAAAGCCCAGGCGCAGACGCTGCTGGCGCGACCGGGGGTCAGCCAGATCCCGGCGGTGCAGGAAAAGCGGGCCTATGGCGTCTATCACCACTTCTATAACCATCCGTGGAATATTGTCGGCATGGAATATCTGGCGAAAGATATCTATCCGCAGGCCTTCCGCGATCTCAACCCCGATGAGACTTACCATTATATCGTGCGTCACTTCACCGACCTGCCGGACCAGCCGTTCGTCTTTTCCTGGCAGCAGAGCGAGTAATCCGGCATGCGTTTAACCTCCGACTCCGTGCTCGACGAGCTGCCCGCCGGGACTTCTGGCGTGATGGATCATTATCGCCATATCGTGCGTCGCCGCCTGCTGCTGTTGCTGCTGCTGGCGCTGTTGATTGTCGCTTCACTGCTGTTCGATTTTATGCTCGGCCCTTCCGGACTGCCGCTGCAGAGCCTGTGGCAGACGTTAACCGATCCGGCCAGCGCCGATCCGGGCATTCGCGCCATCGTCTGGGATATCCGCCTACCCTATGCGGTGATGGCGATTATCGTCGGTCTGGCGCTGGGACTGGCTGGTGCCGAAATGCAGACCATCCTCAATAACCCGCTGGCCAGCCCATTTACCCTTGGCGTCTCCTCGGCTGCGGCGTTTGGCGCCGCGCTGGCGATTGTGCTGGGTATTGGTCTGCCCGGTATTCCCGGCCAATGGTTTATCTCGGCCAACGCCTTTATCTTCGCCCTGCTGGCGGCCCTGCTGCTGGATGGCATTACCCGCTGGACCCAGGTGGCTACCTCCGGCGTCATTCTGTTCGGCATCGCGCTGGTCTTTACCTTTAACGCCCTGGTCTCGATGCTGCAGTTCATCGCCAATGAAGACACTCTGCAGGGGCTGGTGTTCTGGACCATGGGCAGCATCGACCGCGCCTCCTGGAGCAAAGTCGCCATCCTGCTGGTCGCCCTGGCGCTGGTGATGCCCCTGTCGCTGCGCAGCGCGTGGGCGCTGACCGCCCTAAGGCTGGGCGAGGACCGGGCCATCAGCTTTGGCATTAACGTTCGCCGTCTGCGCCTGAGCACGCTGCTGCGGATCAGCATTCTGTCGGCGCTTTCGGTGGCCTTTGTCGGGCCAATCGGCTTTATCGGCCTGGTGGCGCCGCATATTGCGCGGATGCTCTTCGGCGAAGATCATCGCTTTTACCTGCCCGCCAGCGCGCTGATCGGCGCCCTGGTGCTCTCCCTGGCCTCCATCGCCTCGAAGAACCTGATACCGGGGGCCATTATTCCGGTGGGGATCGTCACTTCCCTGGTAGGGGTCCCGTTCTTTTTGAGCATTATTTTACGTCACCGGGGGCAAGTATGAGCGACCAGACGTTATCCGGGCTGTCGCTGTCTCACTTCAGCGCTGGCTACCCCAGACGCAAGGTGATCGAGAACCTGACGGTTCCCCATCTGCCGCGGGGGAAAATCACCGCGCTGCTGGGGCCAAACGGCAGCGGTAAATCGACGTTAATGCGAGCGATGGCGGGACTGGGCCCCTGCCGCGGCGAGCTGCGCCTAGAGGGAGAAAATCTGCTGACGCAGCCGTTCTCACGTCGCGCAGAACAGGTGGTCTATCTTCCGCAGACGCTGCCCGCCGGCGTGCATCTGCATGTGCTGGAGTCGATTATCGTGGCCCAGCGCGCCGCCGGGGGACGCCACAGCGCCCAGCAGCAGGAAGAGGTGATGGCGTTGCTGCGACAGCTGGGAATTGCCCACCTGGCGATGAGCTACCTCGATCAGCTCTCCGGCGGGCAAAAACAGTTGGTGGGTCTCGCCCAGTCGCTGATTCGCCAGCCGCGCCTGCTACTACTCGATGAACCGCTCAGCGCGCTTGACCTCAACTACCAGTTTCACGTGATGGATCTGGTGCGCCGGGAGACCCGGCGGCGCAACATCGTGACTCTGGTGGTGGTGCACGACATCAATATTGCCCTGCGTCACGCCGACCACGTGCTGATGCTCAAAGCGGGCCAGCTGCTCGGCGACGGCACCCCGGCCACGGTCATCACCCCTGAGACCCTGGCGGCCGTCTATGGCGTGCGCGGCCGTATTGAACCCTGTTCGCAGGGGGTGCGGCAGGTGATTATTGACGGGCTGGTGGACCGCGAGGCCTGACCGCGGCGCGGGGATGGTTGGTCCTACCCGCGCCCGCCGGCTTAGTGATCGAGATAGATGTAGTTTTCCCAGCTCTTCATGCGGATCAGGATCTTCCTGATCAGCGACAGCTCTTTCAGGTGATCTGAGTAGACCGCCGCCTCGAGGGTAGCACCCTGCGGCAGGGCGTATTCGGCAAAACGTGGATCGGTCACCTTTAGTACCACCAGCGCCCGGCCATGGGTATTGAGCGCGTCCGTGGTCAGCAGTTTGCCCTGGCCCTGAAACTGACTCTCGCCAATCGCCGGCAGCACATCGGCCACTTCCCCGCGGAAGACGGTGCCCGGGATGGCCGGAAACATCAGCTCCGCGGGCTCGCCTTTGTACAGACGCTGCAGGGCGTTCTGGCGAAATGCCGCGACATACTCCCGCGAGGCGTCACCTTCCACCGGCACAAAGGTCATCAGCGGCAGCATCCCCAGCGCGGTGGACATGGTGCCTGGCCGTAAGCCGACGGTGCTGACATAGCCGTCTTCCGGGGCGCGGACGACGGTGTTATCCAGCTGAAACTGCGCCTTCTGCAGCTGCGCCAGCAGGGAGGCCACGGTGGTATTTTTGCCCTTCACCACCGAGTCCAGCGCGTTACGCGCCTGAACCACTTTCGCCTGAGCCGCGCTGACGCTGGCTTCATCGGCTTTCCACGTCTGCAGACGGGTATCGACCATTTGATCGGAGAAGGCGCCCTGGGCATGCCCATCCCGAAAGCGGGCATACTCCCGCCGCGACTGGTCGCGCTGAGCCACCGCTCTGCTCAGCTCGGCCTCCGCCTGGCTTAACGCGGCGTTGAGGGAGAGCGCATCCTGGCTGGCCGCTTTAATCTGCGCCTGCAGATCGTCCACCTTTGCCTGGAACGGCGTCGGGTCGAGAGTAAACAGCACATCGCCCTTATGCAGCCTCTGGTTAGGTCTCACCGGTACGCTCTGCACCCGACCGCGCACCTGCGACACAATCGGTACGGTGCGAAACACCTGATTGCCGACGTCGGTATAGGGGAAGTTGTAATTCATCCCGAAGATCACCGCGCCAATCAGGGCGATACCGCCGAGCACCGCCGTCGGCACGGTCCACTTATTGAGCGGGATGCGGAAGACTTTAAACACCACGATGCATAGCGCGGCGTAGGTCAGCAACATTAACGTTTCCATTATTTTGCCTCCTTAGCTTTCAGAAGGTCCACTTCGCGCTGCACCTGCTCCAGCCGCTGGACCACCGTTTCCAGACGCTGATGCAGCACCTGCTGGTCGTCAGCGATGCGGCGCATCCCCCATCCGCGGTCTTCGCGCCACAGCGTCGCCCAGATCCACAACAAGGGCCACAGGGCATGCAGGGTAAATAAGCTGACCCAGCCAGCATAATGAATCGCATCCTGATGAGGATGGCGCCGCTCTTTGGCGATTTCATAAGGAATATCGTGAATAACAATCACGCCATAAAAAAGTATTAAGGCCACGGCGATCAGAATCGCCAGCGCCACATAGTCCAGGGTCATAAAATAACTCCAGAGTGCAAGGTTAAATAAATAAAACGGCCAGATTCAGGCGTAGCAGGGCCGGGAGAAAACGCGCGCTTAGCGCTTTCCCCGGGCGGATTTTAGCGACGTTATGTCGGGGAGCCGACGAATCTGAATCAGAATTTCTCAGGAATAGAGCGGTCGATGGAAATCAGTTTGCCTTTTTTCACCGTGATATATCCCCCTTCGCGCAGGGCGGCCAGCACCTGATAAACATAGCTGCGCGAGAGATTGGTCCGTTTAATAATAAATGCCGACAGACTTTCATGTTGCCCGCCATCGATTTCACCGCGATATAAATAGCGCGACAGCATCGACTTAATAGTCTGAAAGCTAGTCTGGCTGCCGCGTTCATAGTGGGCATCAAGGGCAAATATACCCATATAGGCCAGGATCGTGGTCAGCTCTTGCATATAGCCCGGCGACGAATGAAAGAATATCCGTTCAAAATCGCTGGCAGATATTTTCGCCAGCTGGCATTCGCCCAGACACTGATAATAGAGCGCCACCGACGGACAATAATGTTCCAGCAACCCTAACGGCATATGCGCGATAACAATCCCGATCAGGTTCTGCTCGTCACCAAAGGCCAGCGTCATTTGCCCCTGCAGCAAAAAATAGAGATAGCCCGGCTGCGGCAGAAACGGCTGGTCTTTACTCAGGCTCAGGGTTTCACTGCAGGCGATCACCGCCGGCAGGTGCGTGGTCAGCGTCAGCTTCTGGTACCGATCGTAAATATCGCCAAAACTGGGGTTCATCGCGCTACGCACTCCTTCACCTTTTATCACCGCGGCGGGGCTAACCGCGGCCTGTGGAACTATACCTAAGCGGGTCAGGAAGGAAAAGTCCAGATCTGGAGTGGCGAAATATTCCGCCTGGCTCACATTTTTCACCCTCGCCCCGCCCTTTCGTCCGCCGATCGTTCCGCTTGCCGCCAGGCTGTGCTTTAATTAGCTAAAACGGTTTAACAAAGTTTAGCTAAGAGGAACTAGTCCTATGAATGGTAAAATCTGGGTACTCGGCGATGCGGTCGTCGATCTCCTGCCCGACGGAGAGGGCCGCCTGCTGCAATGCCCCGGCGGCGCGCCGGCCAACGTCGCGGTCGGCGTGGCGCGGCTCGGCGGCGATAGCGGGTTTATCGGCCGCGTCGGCGACGATCCCTTCGGCCGCTTTATGCGTCACACCCTGGCGCAGGAGAAGGTGGATGTGAACTATATGCGCCTCGATGCGGCGCAGCGCACCTCCACGGTGGTGGTCGATCTCGATCGCCACGGGGAGCGCACCTTTACCTTTATGGTCCGCCCGAGCGCCGACCTGTTTCTTGCGCCTGAGGATCTTCCGCCGTTTGCCGCCGGTCAGTGGCTGCACGTTTGCTCTATCGCTCTCAGCGCGGAGCCGAGCCGCAGCACGGCATTCGCGGCGATGGAGGCGATAAAGCGCGCCGGGGGCTATGTCAGCTTCGACCCCAATATCCGCAGCGACCTGTGGCAGGATCCGCAGGAACTGCGCGACTGTCTCGACCGGGCGCTGGCCCTCGCCGACGCCATAAAACTCTCGGAAGAGGAGCTGGCTTTTATCAGCGGCAGCGACGACATCGTCAGCGGCATCGCCCGGCTGAACGCCCGCTTCCAGCCGACGCTGTTGCTGGTGACCCAGGGCAAAGCGGGGGTTCAGGCCGCGCTGCGCGGGCAGGTTAGCCACTTCCCTGCCCGCCCGGTGGTCGCCGTCGATACCACCGGCGCCGGTGATGCCTTTGTCGCCGGGCTGCTCGCCGGACTCGCCGCCCATGGTATCCCTGACAACCTCGCCGCCCTGGCTCCCGACCTCACGCTGGCGCAAACCTGCGGCGCGCTGGCCACCACCGCCAAAGGCGCCATGACCGCCCTGCCCTACAGGGACGATCTTCAGCGCTCGCTGTGATCCCGTTGGGCCGGCTAACGGCCCACTTTGCTGGCGACATCACAATTCTTAAACCGGTTTAGCAATTTTTATTTTCACCGCATTACCGACATGTTTACCATATTAACTAAACCGGTTTAGCAAACGTTAGCACACTCACTGATTTACCTTTGGATGTCACCAACATGTATAAAAAACGGAAGTTAGCCATTCTTATTGCTTTGCTAACCGGCGCCGCCGCCGCCCATGGGCAGACAGACCTGAACAGCATTGAAGCGCGTCTCGCCGCCCTGGAAAAACGTCTGCAGGATGCCGAGACTCGCGCCAGCACTGCCGAAAGCCGCGCCGCCTCGGCGGAGCAGAAAGTTCAGCAGCTAACCCAGCAGCAGCAACAAACCCAGGCCACCACCCAGCAGGTGGCCAAACGCACCACCCAACTGGAAGAAAAAGCCGAACGGCCCGGCGGCTTTGAGTTCCACGGCTACGCCCGCTCCGGGGTGATCATGAACGACTCCGCCGCCAGCACGAAATCCGGGGCCTATATGACCCCCGCCGGAGAAACCGGCGGCGCCATTGGTCGTCTGGGCAACCAGGCCGACACCTATGTGGAAATGAACCTCGAACATAAGCAGACCCTGGACAACGGGGCGACCACCCGGTTCAAAGTGATGGTGGCCGACGGGCAAACCACCTATAACGACTGGACGGCGAGCAGCAGCGACCTGAACGTGCGCCAGGCGTTCGTCGAGCTGGGCAACCTGCCGACCTTCGAGGGTCCGTTCAAAGGCTCGACCCTGTGGGCCGGGAAGCGCTTTGACCGCGACAACTTCGATATCCACTGGATTGACTCGGATGTGGTGTTCCTCGCCGGGACCGGCGGCGGGATCTACGACGTGAAGTGGAACGACAGCCTGCGCAGCAACTTCTCGTTATACGGCCGCAACTTTGGCGATATCGCCGACAGCAGCAACAGCGTGCAGAACTATATCGTCAGCATGAATAACTTTGCCGGCCCGGTGCAGATGATGGTCAGTGGGATGCGGGCGAAAGATAATGACGACCGCCAGGACGCGAACGGCAATCTGGTGAAAGGCGATGCCGCTAACACCGGGGTTCATGCCCTGCTGGGTCTGCACAATGAGAGCTTCTATGGCCTGCGCGACGGGACCAGCAAAACGGCCCTGCTGTACGGTCACGGCCTGGGCGCCGAGGTCAAAGGCATCGGCTCCGACGGCGCGCTGCGTCCGGGAGCCAACACCTGGCGTTTCGCCAGCTACGGCACCACCCCGCTGAGCGATCGCTGGTTTATTGCCCCGGCCGTGCTGGCGCAGAGCAGTAAAGATCGCTATGTCGATGGCGACAGCTATCAGTGGGCCACTCTCAACCTGCGTCTGATTCAGGAAGTGACGCAGAACTTCGCCCTCGCCTGGGAGGGCAGCTATCAGTACATGGATCTGCAGCCTGAAGGCTACAACGATCGCCATGCGGTCAATGGCAGCTTCTACAAGCTGACCTTCGCCCCGACCTTCAAGGTCGGCAGCATCGGCGACTTCTTCTCGCGCCCGGAGATCCGCTTCTATACATCGTGGATGGACTGGAGCAAAAAGCTGGATAATTACGCCAACGACGACGCGTTAGGCAGCAACGGGTTCAAATCGGGCGGCGAATGGTCGTTCGGTATGCAAATGGAGACCTGGTTCTGACGTGAACCCGGGCGACAGGGTAAGTAAAACATAAATATAAGGTTCGCGGTGCCAGCCATGGCCGGCGCCGCCCACGCCATATCATCATGCATTCAGAGGGTACTATGGATTTTGAACAGATTTCCCGCTCACTGCTTCCCCTGCTGGGCGGCAAGGAAAATATCGCCAGCGCCGCGCACTGCGCCACCCGGCTGCGGCTGGTGCTGGTCGACGACGCGCTCGCCGACCAGCAGGCGATTGGCAAAATCGACGGCGTGAAAGGCTGCTTTCGTAATGCCGGACAGATGCAGATCATCTTCGGCACCGGGGTGGTCAATAAAGTCTATGCTGCCTTTATCCAGGCGGCGGGCATCAGCGAATCGAGCAAATCCGAAGCCGCCGACCTGGCGGCGAAAAAGCTGAACCCGTTCCAGCGCATTGCCCGCCTGCTGTCCAACATCTTTGTGCCGATTATTCCCGCCATCGTCGCCTCCGGCCTGCTGATGGGCCTGCTGGGGATGGTGAAAACCTACGGCTGGGTCGACCCGGGCAACGCTATCTATATCATGCTGGATATGTGCAGCTCGGCGGCGTTTATTATTCTGCCGATCCTGATCGGCTTTACCGCCGCCCGCGAATTTGGCGGCAACCCTTATCTGGGCGCGACCCTCGGCGGGATCCTCACCCACCCGGCGTTGACCAACGCCTGGGGCGTCGCCGCCGGCTTCCACACCATGAATTTCTTCGGCATCGAAGTGGCGATGATCGGCTATCAGGGCACGGTCTTCCCGGTGCTGCTGGCGGTGTGGTTTATGAGCCTTGTCGAAAAACGGCTGCGCCGCGTTATTCCTGACGCGCTGGATCTGATCCTCACGCCGTTCCTGACGGTGATTATCTCTGGCTTTATCGCCCTGCTGCTGATCGGCCCGGCCGGCCGCGCGCTCGGCGACGGCATTTCGTTTATCCTCAGCACGCTTATCAGCCATGCCGGCTGGCTGGCGGGCCTGCTGTTCGGCGGCCTCTATTCGGTGATCGTCA
Source organism: Klebsiella sp. PCX (assembly GCF_021869705.1). NCBI lineage: Bacteria > Pseudomonadati > Pseudomonadota > Gammaproteobacteria > Enterobacterales > Enterobacteriaceae > Klebsiella > Klebsiella sp. PCX. Next base: position 1,321,571 of record NZ_CP091527.1, on the reverse strand, counting down.
TTACCGGTATCCATCACAGCTTCCATGCCATTGAGGCGGGTCTGCTCGGCAATCCGTCAATCGGCGTCAACTTCCTGCTGCCTATCTGGGCGATGGCCAACGTCGCTCAGGGCGGTGCCTGCTTTGCCGTGTGGTTTAAAACCAAAGATGCCAAAATCAAAGCCATTACCTTGCCGTCGGCGTTTTCGGCGATGCTGGGGATCACCGAGGCGGCGATCTTCGGGATTAACCTGCGCTTTGTGAAACCGTTCATCGCCGCACTGGTGGGCGGTGCCGCCGGCGGCGCCTGGGTGGTGTCGATGCACGTCTACATGACCGCGGTGGGCCTGACGGCGATCCCGGGAATGGCCATCGTGCAGGCCAGTTCGCTGCTGAACTACATTATCGGGATGGCGATCGCCTTCGCCGTGGCATTCGTACTCTCTCTGACGCTGAAATACAAAACGGACGCTGAATAATGTCATTACCGTCACGCCTGCCTGCGATCCTGCAGGCCGTTATGCAGGGCCAGCCGCAGGCGCTGGCCGACGACCATTACCCGCAATGGCATCTGGCGCCGGTCAGCGGACTGCTGAACGATCCCAACGGCTTTTGCCAGGTCGCCGGGCGTTATCACCTGTTTTATCAGTGGAATCCGCTCGCCTGCGACCACACCTATAAGTGCTGGGGACACTGGAGCTCAGCCGACCTGCTGCACTGGCGGCATGAACCTATCGCCCTGATGCCGGATGAAGAGTATGACCGCAACGGCTGCTACTCCGGCAGCGCAGTCGAGTGCGAGGGCGCACTGACCCTGTGCTACACCGGCAACGTGAAGTTCCCCGACGGCGGGCGCACCGCCTGGCAATGTCTGGCGACGGAAAATGCCGATGGCACCTTCAGCAAGCTGGGGCCGGTACTGCCGCTGCCGGAAGGCTATACCGGCCATGTACGCGACCCTAAGGTGTGGCGCCAGGACGAGCGCTGGTACATGGTCCTCGGGGCGCAGGATGTGCAACAGCGCGGCAAAGTGCTGCTGTTTACCGCCAGCGACCTGCGGGATTGGCGCCTGGTGGGCGAGATAGCCGGGAATGACGTTAACGGCCTGGCGAACGGTGGCTATATGTGGGAGTGCCCGGACCTGTTTCCGCTGGCGGACACCCACCTGCTGATCTGCTGCCCGCAGGGGCTGGCCCGCGAAGCACAGCGTTTTCTCAATACCTATCCTGCGGTGTGGATGGCAGGCCGTTTCGACGCCGAACGCGGCGCCTTCGACCATGGCCCGCTGCACGAGCTGGACAGCGGATTTGAGTTCTACGCGCCGCAGACCATGCTGGCCGAAGATGGCCGCCGCCTGCTGGTCGGCTGGATGGGCGTCCCGGACGGGGAAGAGATGCATCAGCCCACCCGCGCGCAGGGATGGATCCACCAGATGACCTGCGTGCGCGAACTGGCGTGGCAGGCGGGTGCCCTGTATCAGCGTCCGCTGCGCGAACTGACCGCCCTGCGTGGGGAAGCCCAGGGCTGGCGCGGGCAGACCCTGCCCCTCGCCCCGATGGAGCTGGCCTTTGACATCGCCCCCAACAGCACGCTGGGGCTGGATTTTGCCGGCGCCCTGCAGCTCACCGTCAACCGCGACGGCCTGCGCCTGTCGCGCCGCGGCCTGCAGACGGCGGAGATGCATCATCGCTACTGGCGCGGCGAGGCGCGGCGGCTGCAGATCTTTATCGACCGCTCCAGTGTGGAAATTTTCATCAACGATGGCGAAGGGGTAATGAGCAGCCGCTTCTTCCCGGGCTATCCGGGGCAGCTCATCTTCAGCGGTGCGACGCCGGTGGCATTCTGCCGCTGGCTGCTGCGGCCATGCATGGTAGAATAAGCGTTTTGCTTTCAGGCTCCCGGGTGCTGATGAAAACCAAACGCGTAACTATCAAAGATATCGCCGAACTGGCGGGCGTCTCCAAAGCGACCGCCAGCCTGGTACTCAACGGTCGTGGCAAAGAGCTGCGCGTGGCGCAGGAGACGCGCGAGCGCGTGCTGGCGATCGCCCGCGAGCAGCACTATCAGCCGAGCATTCACGCGCGCTCGCTGCGTAATAACCGCAGCCATACCATTGGCCTGGTGGTGCCGGAAATCACCAACTACGGGTTTGCCGTTTTCTCCCATGAGCTTGAGACGCTCTGCCGGGAAGCCGGCGTGCAGCTGCTTATCTCCTGCACCGACGAAAACCCCGGCCAGGAGAGCGTGGTGGTCAATAACATGATTGCCCGCCAGGTCGACGGTCTGATCGTCGCCTCGTGCATGCACAGCGATGCCGACTACCTGAAGCTCAGCGAACAGCTGCCGGTGGTGCTGTTTGACCGCTCCCCCAGCGACAGCGCCCTGCCGCTGGTGATGACCGACTCGGTCACCCCAACGGCCGAACTGATCTCCCGCATCGCCCCTCAGCATGCGGACGAGTTCTGGTTTCTCGGTGGCCAGCCGCGGCTATCGCCTTCGCGCGACCGGCTGGCGGGATTCACCCAGGGCCTGGCTCAGGCGGGGGTCGCGCTGCGTCCCGAATGGGTGATCAACGGCAACTATCACCCCAGCTCCGGCTACGAGATGTTCGCCGCGCTCTGCGCGCGGCTGGGACGGCCGCCGAAGGCGCTGTTCACCGCGGCCTGCGGCCTGCTGGAAGGGGTCCTGCGCTATATGAGCCAGCACCATCTGTTGGACTCCAATATTCATCTCGCCAGCTTCGACGATCACTATCTGTACGATTCACTTTCCCTGCGCATTGATACCGTGCAGCAGGATAATCGCCAGCTGGCCTGGCACTGCTACGATCTGCTCAGCCAGCTGATCGACGGCCAGGCGCCGGAGCCGCTCCAGCGCTATCTGCCCGCTACCCTGCAGTTTCGCCATGCCTGACGGCGCCGGCGGCGATTAGCGTTTTCGCCGGGCGCGCGACGCCTGCCTCAGCGTCAGCAGCACGCTGGCGAGCACCACGCCGAGGCCAATTGTTACCTGCCAGCGGTAAGCCATCAGCAGCGAGGGCAATCCGCCGTCCGGCGCCAGCATCACGAGATTCCAGCCCGCCAGGCCGGCATTGCCGTTCAGCGCCCGGCTTAACATCCGCTGATGCGGGGCGAAGGGCTGAATGGTCTGGTAATGGCTGCCGAACAGCGGCGGCTGCATCTCCCGCGGGAACTGTGCCTGCACCTGGGCCAGCACGCTGGCCGGCAGCGCATGCGATGCCGCCAGCAGATGCCCGTCGCCATTCACCAGCAGTAGCCGATAATGCCGCTGCCGGGCCAGGGTATGCAGATCGGCGCGCATCACCGCCAGCGGCCAGGTCGCTTCCCGCTGCGGAGCGGGGGTGTTCATCCGCTGTTCAAAGCGTTCCGCCACCCACCGCGCATCCTCCTCCAGCTGCCGGGTATGCATCTCACGGTAAACCTCTCTGGCCGGCAGGTTCACGCCCCGACTGAGGATCAGGATCGCCAGTCCCGCCAGCAGGCTGACGATAATGCCCCTTCTCCCCGGTCGCGAGAGCGGCGAGGATTTGATTAAGGATGGTGTATTCATACGACTCCAGAAACAGGGGGCAAGGCGTGGCCCCCTGGCGAATGGACAACAAAAGTCGCGAAACTGTACAGGATGCGCAGCGCGGGAAAAACAGACAGCCGGCGCCTGGCGGGACGTATTTTGTTTATTTCTGGACAGGGCTGGCGGTAACGACGCGCTTCGCCGTTGCCGCCAGTTGATAAGATTAGCGTTTTTTCCGGTTGCGGCGCATGTCGATGGTCACCGCCGCGACGATAATGATCCCTTTAATAATATCCTGCACGTAGGCATCGACGCCGACAAAGGTAAAGCCGCTCTTGATCAGGCCAAGGATCATCGCGCCAATCAGGGTGCCAGTAATGCGCCCCACCCCACCCATTAAGCTGCTGCCGCCGATCACCGCCGCGGCAATCGCGTCCAGCTCGTAGGACATCCCCATGCTCGACTGGCCACTGCTGACGCGCGCCGCCAGCACTACCCCAGCCAGCCCGGAGAGCGCCCCGGCGATGGTGTAGACGATCACCAGGTATTTATTCACGTTGATGCCGGACACTTTGGCCGAGGTCATGTTGCCGCCGATGGCATACACATATTTGCCATACCGGGTATGCTTCAGCGCAATGTGAAACACTGCGGCAATCACGAAGAAGATGATCACCGGCATCGCCCCCTGGCCTATCGCCGTAAAACTGTCGGAGAGGAAGCTTATCGGATTGCCCTGGGTGTAATACTGCGCCAGACCGCGCGCCGAGACCATCATCCCGAGGGTGGCGATAAATGGCGGGATGCCGGTTCGCGTCACCAGGAAACCGTTGGTCAGCCCACACAGCAGGCCGACGCCGATCCCCGCGCAAATCGGGATCACCGCCGGCAGGTTGACCAGCGCCGGGAACATTGGCGACAGGCTGTCGGAAGTTTGCGCCAGGCTCGCCGCCACCACCGCCGCGAGGGCGATAACCGAGCCGGAGGAGAGGTCAATCCCGGTGGTGATGATCACCTGGGTGACGCCGACGGCGATGATGCCGATGATCGCCACCTGCAGCACAATCAGCACCAGGCGGTTGGTATTGAGCAGGAACGACTGGTCGCGAACATACCAGCCGGCGATTTCAAAGGTCAGGGCAATCACCAGCATCACCACAAAGATGCCGGTATCTTTCGGCATTTTATGCCGCAAATTAGCGAAGAAGGAGGAACCCTCGCTGGCCGGAGCCGCCGTTAATTTCATATTACTCATTCTCTGTGCCTCAATGGGATGCCAACGACAAAATGGTTTCCTGGTCGGCTTCGTCTTTTTCCAGGATGCCGGTGATACGGCCTTCATGCATCACCATGACCCGGTCACTCATGCCAAGGATTTCCGGCAGCTCAGAGGAGACCATAATGACCGCCACCCCCCGGTTCGCCAGTTCACTGATAAGATGATAAATTTCCGCCTTCGCCCCGACGTCGATGCCGCGGGTCGGCTCATCGAGAATTAAGATTTTCGGTTGCGCTAACAGCCAGCGCGCAATCAGAACTTTTTGCTGATTCCCCCCGCTGAGGTTATTAATAATTTGATCCATCGTCGGCGTTTTAATATTGAGCCGACGGATTTGCTCCATGCAGTCTTCGGCCATTTTCACGTGCTGGACAAAACCGCTCTTGCCGATATATTCCGGCATTTTGACGATACTCATATTTTCCAGCACCGACAGCACCAGAAACAGGCCCGACTTTTTACGGTCTTCGGTTAATAACGCCATTCCCTTTTCAATCGCCACGGAGGGGGAATCAATGGTCACCGGCGCCCCGTCGATCAGCACTTCGCCGCTGTCGAAGCGTTCCATGCCAAACAGGCTTTCCATCACCTCGCTGCGCCCGGCGCCCACCAGCCCGGCCACGCCAAGGATCTCGCCGCGACGCACGGTAAAGCTGACATCATGGAACACGCCCTGGCGCGTCAGATTGCGCACCGTCAGCACCTCTTCGCCGATGGTGTTATTAAATTTCGGGAACAGCTGGGTTAATTCGCGGCCCACCATCTGGGTAATCAGCGACTGGCGGGTAAATTCGGTGGTGTTTTTGCTCCCCACCCAGGTCCCATCGCGAAAGACGCTGATCTCATCGGTGATAGCGAAGATCTCATCCATTTTATGGCTGATATAGATGATCGCTTTGCCCTGGGCCCGCAGGTCGCGGATGATGGTGAACAGGTGAGCTACCTCGCCTTCGGTCAGCGCCGAAGTGGGTTCATCCATGATCACAATATCCGCGTTCCATGAGACCGCTTTGGCAATCTCCACCATCTGCTGGGCGGCGATGCTCAGGTCGCCCACCAGCCGGTCGGCGGTTAAGCGAATATTCAGCTTATCCAGCAGCGCCTGGGTCTGGCGGGTCAGCTGGCCGTGGTCGACAAAGCCGTACTTCATCGGCTCGCGCCCCAGCCAGATATTCTCCGCCACCGTCATATGCGGCACCAGATTCAGCTCCTGGTGGATCATCGATATCCCCGAGCGCAGCGCATCCATGGTGTCGGTAAACTCCACCGGCTCACCTTTCACGCGAATCGATCCTTTATCCGGGCGATAGATACCGATCAGGCACTTCATTAGCGTGGATTTACCGGCGCCGTTCTCGCCCATCAGGGCGTGCACCGTTCCCGGGCGCACGCGTAATGAGACATTGTCGAGCGCCTTCACGCCGGGGAAGAACTTACTGATACCTTCGGCTTCAAGGGCAAAAGCGTTCATACATCCACCTCCGTACCACAGGTTGGCCAGGATTATTTCTGATTACGATTGGTAAATTCAGCCATGTTCTCTTTGGTGATCAGCTGATACGGCACGTCGATGATTTTCTCGACTTTCTCACCGTTCGCCAGCTTGATGGCCGCGTCTACGGCGCCCTCGCCCTGGCCTTTCGCATCCTGGAAGATGGTGGCGATCATCTTGCCGCTCTTCAGCATCTGCAGCGCATCCGGGGTGCCATCCACGCCGGCGATGAGAATATGGTTCGGATTTTTACCCAGCGCCTGCAGGGCGCCGATCGCCATTTCATCGTTGTTGGAGGCGATGGCCTGGATATCCTCGCCGCTGGTCATCCAGTTGCTGACCACGTCCACGGCGTCATTGCGGGTGAATTTCGCGGTCTGCTTCTGCACGATTTTGATGTTCGGGTATTTGGCGACGACCTCTTCCACCCCTTTGGTGCGGTCGCGAGTAGATTCATTCGCCAGGTCGCCGAGCAGGATCGCCACATTGCCCTTACCGTTCATCGCCTTCGCCAGCGCTTCCATCTGCAGACGGCCGGCGAGAATCGAGTCCGACCCCACATAGGCCATCTTGTCGGTCAGCTCCGCCTGCGGGCGACGGTTCACAAATACCAGCGGGATCCCGGCCTTGGTGGCCTGATCCATGATCGGTTTCACCGCATTGGTATCCACCGGGTTAACGATAATGGCGTCCACCCCCTGGCCGATAAAGTTCTGCACCTGCTGCAGCTGCTGGGAGACATCCCCTTTCGCGTCCTCGATCTGCGATTTCACCCCATCTTTTTTCATCTCTTTTTGCATCGAGGTACGCAGGATCGTCAGGAAGTTATCGTCAAACAGCGCCATCGAGACGCCAATGGAGACATCTTTTGCCATAACCACCGCAGGCAGCATGCAGGCTAACAAAGAGGCAACAATCGTTTTCTTAATATTCATAGTTGATCCTTGATTTTGTAGGTACGCCGGTGAATGAAACAAAATGAAAAATTAATTTCAGTCAGGTTGCGACAAATGTCTGTTGTAACGGCGACGGCGCTGCGGGGTTTTCCGCATTTCGTCGTGATCGGAATCACAAATAATGGCTGTTTTATCATCACTTTTTTGAAACATCAGTCCATTTATGCCACACCGTGAATTCCAGACCATTTATTTCATTAACAAGACATTTGAAACTTTTATAAGTAAATAACTGAAATGAAAATTTTAAAACTATGCAGTAACAGAATTTTGACAGACATCTAACATTGCTGCATAAATGAGCGAAAAATGAGAGGCAGACAACGCTTTAAAGCGATCGCCCCCGGCGGGGTTGGCATTTACCCGCCGGGGAAATCCGTGTTGTCAGGAAGGGAGGCGCCGCACGCCTTAGTCCACGTTCTCGGCGCTGTAGAGGATAAAGTCGACTTTCCCGTCGGCATAGGTTTGCGGCTGATAGCCGGACTCCAGATGGCGCAGCATCAGGTCGATCGCCAGCTGGGCGTGCTGGCGGGTGTTCTGATCGAGCGTTAACGCCAGGCTGCCCCGGGCCAGCTGCTGGCGGGTGGTATTGTAGCGCTCATGGGTGATCCAGCAGACGTCGCTTTCGCGGCGGTGGCGAGCCAGCGCCTCGGCTATCTGAGTATTGCCAAGCCCGGTGTTATAGATCCCGACAATATGCCGGCTGCGGCACAGAGCCTGCTCCAGCAGGCGGGTGATCTGCTCCCGCCGCTCCTCGCCCGCCAGCACCTCATTAAGCTGCAGGTGGGGAAAGCGCTGGCTCAGCACCTCGCGGAACCCCTGGATGCGCAGGCGATGCGCGCTGTAATCCTCCCGGCCGCTCACCATCAGCACCTCCCCGGGCCGCGGCGTCATTCTCCCCATCATTAACCCCGCGGTGCGGCCAGCCTGCAGCTGATTGATCCCGACGTGGCAGAGCCGGTCGGCGCCGGGCAGATCCGTCGCCAGGGTGATGGCGGGGACGCCCGCTTCCCGGCAGCGGCGCAGCGCGTCATGCACCACAGGGTGGTCATTGCCGAAGACGATGATCCCCTGACGCTGCTGGCAGCTGCGCATAATGCGCCGGGCCAGGGTCGCCGGCTGCGACTCCGGGACAAAGGTGCGGTGCAGGGTCAGACGGCGATAGCCGAGGCTATCCGCGACGGCGGCGAAATCCTGCGCCAGCTGCGGAAAAAAGAACGAGTCATTGCTACTGAGAAAGAGCTCAATCTGCCACGGAAAGCGGTGCTCCTCCGGCAGGATCCGCTTCAGCCCCGCCTCCCGCGCCGCCTGCAGCACTTTGCGCGTGGTCTGCGGCGATACGCCGCCGCGTTCGTTCAGCACCCGGTCCACAGTGGCCACGCCGACGCCAATCTGTCTGGCCAGCATCGCCAGTGACATGTTTTTCATCGCCCCTCTCTTCAATGATGGAAATACATCAAAACGGCAGTGTCAGTGAGTTTAGCAAACCGATTATGGTGGCACCGTCCCTTCGCCATTCTGGAGAAAAATAATGAATTGCAAACGTTTTGCCCTGGTAGGCAGTGGTTTTATCGGTCAGGTTCATGCCGCCAGCCTCGCCCGTCATGACGGGAGCGAGTTGACGATGGTAGCCGATGTCGCGCCGGAGCGCGCCCAGGCGCTGGCCGCCCGCTATGGCGCCCGGGCGGTGACGGTGAGCGAGGCTCTCCGTAGCGACGCCATCGACGCTGTGCTGATCGCCAGCTCGACCCCGTCGCATGCCGAACTGCTGGAAGCCGCCGCCCGGGCGGGCAAGGCGGTCTATTGCGAAAAACCGATCGACCTCTCCCTGGCGCGCGCCCGCGAGGTGGTGGAGCGGGTGCTTCCCCTGAACGTGCCGGTCACCGTCGGCTTTAACCGGCGCTTCGACAGCAGCCATCAGCAGCTCCGCCGCCAGCTGGAGCAGGGCGCGATCGGTCGGGTGGAGCTGGTGCAGATGGTCTGCCGCGCCTCCAGCATGCCGCCGCTCGACTATCTGCGCAGCTCCGGCGGTCAGATGCGCGATCAGGCGATTCACTTCTTCGACCTTCTGCGCTTTCTCACCGGCGATGAAGTGCATACCGTGGCGGCGATGGGCGCGGCGCTGGCCCTGCCGGAAATCGCCGAATTTGGCGATGTTGACACCTCCATCCTGATGATGCAGATGCGCGGCGGCGCGCTGGCGCAGCTGGACAACACCCGCCGCACCGGCCACGGGTATGATGAACGGATCACCCTGCTGGGCGCAGAGGGCGCGCTGGAGTCCGGCAGCCAGTCGCCGGTGGGCCCTACCCTGTGGCGCGGCAATCAGCGCATTGAGCCAGGCCTGTGGCCGGACTGGTTCAGCCGGGTGCAAGGATCTTATTACCAGCATCTTGACGCCTTTATCCGCGCTCTGAATGGCGAAACCGTGGCCGACCTGCCCGGCCTGTTGGACGGCCTGCAGGCGCAGGCGATTGCCGAAGCGGCCGTTCAGTCTCTGCAGCGCGGCCAGTTTGTCGCCGTCGACGACTGTCGATGAGGGGTTGCGTGGCACCAGCTATCAGGCTCTGAACCTGCCTTTATGCCGGGCGGCGGCAACGCCTTGCCCGGCCTACATAACACAGGCATTAATCCGCTTTAATATCAAATAGTTGCATAGATATCTCAGGCCCGCGCAAGCGCAGCGCCGCCGGGCCAGGACAGCCGGCACCGTGCGCGTCCCGGTGCCGGGCAATGGCGGACACGCGCGCGCTGCCTGCAAACCAAAGCCTGGCCGGCCCCTTAGCGTTCTTCGTTAAACACCGCGCCCACCTGGCGCCGCACCTCATCCATCACCTGCAGATTCTGCAGCACTCGACTGAGCGGCCGCAGCGGCGAGTCCTGCAGCCCCTGACCGACGCACCAGGCAAAATGCTCCGCCTGCCAGAACAGCTGGTCGTAGCGATTGCGCGGCTCTTCCCAGCGCAGCGCCTGCCCGCCCTGGCTGGCGGCGAGCGTGAACCCGCCGGGGGCGTAAAACTGACCGTCGATCGTCAGGGTCGCCTGGCGTCCGGCCACCACCGCCCCGCCCGGCGTGTTGCTGAACAACGTCGTGTTTAACAGCCCCTGCATCCCGTTCCGCCAGCTGAACAGCATCGACGTCTGGCCGTTAAGCCCCTCCGCCGTCGCGCTGCCGCGGGCGACTATCTCCTGCGGCATGCCGCCCACCATTAGCGCAAATGAGGTCAGATAGCTGCCGAGATCCATCATCGGCCCGCCGGCAAGGTCGGCATTAAAGATGCGGTGGTCGGTAGTAAAATACTCGCCGTGATCGGCCAGCAGGGTATGCAGGTCGCCGAGCACCCCATCCTCCATCAGCTGGCGGATCACATCATACTTCGGCGCGTAATCGCACCACATCGCCTCCAGCGCCAGCTTTCCCTGGCGGGCGGCTTCGGCCTGCAGTTCACGTCCTTCGCCAAGGTTGAGCGCGAAGGGCTTCTCGATCAGCACGTGTTTGCCCGCCTTCAGCGCCTGCATGCCGTCGGGAAAGTGATGGTTGTGCGGCGTCGCAATATACACCGCATCAATATCCGGACGCGCCAGCATCTCCGCCACATGGCCGTAAGCCTGGGGGATCCCCCATTCCGCGGCTACCCGGTCGGCCTTCGCCTGGCTGCGGGAGGCAACGGCCACCACCTGCTGCCGGCTCTGGGTTTTCAATGAGTGCACAAAGCGCTCGGCGATCCAGCCTGGACCGATGATGCCCCAGCGCAGGGAGGGAATGCTCTGCGCCGCCGGGCGGCGCGGGGTCGGTAATTGTGAGGGAAACATAGCGGCTCCTTAATCCTTAACCACGTTAACCCAGCGACGGCTGACCATCGAGGCTTCAATCGCCGACAGCACGCGCTGATTCTGTAAACCAAATTCAAAGCTGGGATAGCAGTCGTCGTCCCCGCAAATCCCCTGCACCAGGTCATGTACTTCAATCACCTTGACGTCAAAATAGCCCAACCCGCCGCCGCCAAAATCGAAGCCGAAGAAGCCGGCATAGGCCGGGATCTGGCTCCCGGCATACAGCGTTTTAAAGCCGCGGTCGTGTTTGTCATCGCGGAAGCGATAGACCTGCAGTTCGTTAAAGCGCTCCCCGTCCATATACAGCGTGCCTTCGGTGCCGGAGACCTCCCAGAACACGCCGAAGATACGCCCGGCGGCGATGCGCGAGGCTTCAATCACCCCCGCGGCGCCGCTGTCAAAATTGACCAGACACTGAACCTGATCGTCATTTTCCACTTCCCGCCACTCGGCATCGGCCGCGACCCGGCTGGCATACCCGGCATCGGTCTGCGGTACCGGACGCTGGCGCAGACAGGTTTGCGCGCTGGCGGTCACTTCACGGATCCCGCCCATCAAAAACTGGGCGACGGACAGGGTATGGGCGCCGAGGTCGCCAAGCGCCCCGCTGCCGCCGAGGGTTTTCGAGCAGCGCCAGGACCAGGGCAGGTTCGGGTCGTTATAAAACCCCTGATCAAAGGTGCCGCGAAAGCGCACCGGTTCGCCAATATCGCCCCGGGCGATAATCTGCTTTGCCAGCAGCGCCGCCGGGGTTTTGATGTTATTAAAGGCCACCATGGTCTTCACCCCCGCGCGCCGGGCCGCCTGCGCCATCTCCTGCGCCTGCTGCTCGTTAACCGCCAGCGGCTTCTCGCAATAGACATGTTTACCCGCCGCGATCGCCGCCATCGCCATCGTGTAGTGCAGATGGTTCGGCGAGGTAATATCCACCACGTCCACCAGCGGATCGTTCACCAGTTCGCGCCAGTCACCGTAAGCCTTCTCCGCCCCCAGCTTCACCGCATGACGTTCGGCCAGCGCCTGATCCTGATCCGCCAGCGCGTAAAGATAGGGGCGCTTCGGCAGATCGGGATAGAACATGGCCGCGCGACGGTAAGCGTCGGCGTGCGCCTGGCCCATAAAACCGGAGCCGATGAGACCAATATTTAACCGCGCGCTCATGATGCGTGCTCCTCTGATGATGAAGGGGACGAGAAATGGTGCGCCAGCCAGGCGAAGGCGCGGCGGGCGGTGGCCAACGGCGGCGCCATCGCCGGGTCCTGCTCGGCTTCGATAATCAGCCAGCCGCGGTAGTCGCTGTCGCGGGCAAAGTCGAGGATCGGCGCATAGTCGATGCAGCCGTCGCCTGGGATGGTAAACAGCCCGGCGCGCACCGCCTCGTTAAAGCTCAGGTTTTCGCGATACAGGCGCCCCAGCACCTGCGGACGGACGTCTTTCAGATGCAGATGGCGGATACGGTGACCATATTTTTCCAGCACGCGCGGGATATCGACCCCGGCGACGAAGGCGTGTCCGGTATCAAACGCCAGCCCGACGTTGTCATGGGTCTGTGACAGAAGCCGCTCCAGCTCGTCGTCGTGCTCCACCAGCATCATCAGGTGATGGTGATAGGCCAGCCGCAGACCGTAGTCCCGCAGCAGCAGGTCGGCAAAGGTATTCAGCTTATGACAATACGCCGTCAGACTGACGCGGCTTAACGGCGGTGAGAGCGAGATCGGCTCATCAAGCGGCGTTTCACCGGGCAGTTGCCCGCACTCGCCATAGACCATGACCCTGGCGCCGAGCTGCTGCAGGAGCTGCGCGTGGCCCCGCACCGCCTCCAGCTCCGCTTCCACGCTGCGGTCAGCCAGTAAGCCGCTGTACCAGCCGGACGCCAGCCGCAGGTCAGCCGCCGCCAGCAGAGGCCCCAGCGTCTCCGCCTGGCGGGGAAACTTGCGCCCTAACTCAATGCCCTGAAACCCCGCCTCCCGCGCCTCGCGCAGACAGGTGTCGAGAGGGATATCGCCGCCTAAATCCTCCAGCACATCGTTGGTCCAGCACAGGGGGCTAATGCCCCACTGCAGGTGCTCTGTCGCCATGTTTATCTCCTTTTCAGCCAGTCGTCTGGTGTGCCGTCACTATAAGCAGGCGACGACCAGCGATGAAAACGGAGAAATGATGGAAATCCATCATTGCCGCGGGCGGAATATCCGTTGTCGCCAGTAGCCCTGAAAAATTAATGGAAATAATGCTTGCCGCAGGCTTATTTTGCAGATAAAAATTACTGGCTTAATAACCCGTTTCAGAGGTTATCCCTTTCATTCAAAATATGATGATAGCAATATGAAAAAAACTCAATACCGCACCAGCGCGGGCTTTAGCCCTGCGCCCAGGCCTGGCCTGCTGTTATTTGCGTAAGTGACAAATAATCGCTTTTAAAACATCAATTACTTAACATTCTCTCTGCAATAATATGACAAGCAGCGGGAAGATACGGTGATAAATAAAATCAGGGTAATGATGTTTTTACAAATAAATAACCCTTCGCCTTTCTGCTCATTATTTGACAGGAATGGCTGCGGTTATATTTATTCTGACGCCCCCGGAGAATACACCAATGTGTATCAACCTTTATGACAATGCGCGCCGCTATCGCAATGAGAAACAATAAGATGAATAAGACCTGGCTTTTCACCACCCTCACCCTGGCGCTGGTCGCCGCCGCGCCGGCCCACGCCATTAGCGCGAAATACCGGGAGCAGCTTGAACGCTCCGGCTGTACGCAGATGACCGACGGGACCACCTGCGATATTCATAAAACCAAAGCCGAGAATGCCGCCGCCGCGCAGCAGGCCAGCAGCGGCTTCGGCCCCTGGCTGGGCACCTGGTATGTTTATACTGAATATGGCGATAAAATTGATGAGATTACCGTCACCGCTAAAACGGTGAAAACTCATGGTCATCTGGTGGAGGACGCGAAAGCGAGCCAGGGTAAGCTGACTTTCCGGGTGAAAAACTCAACCTTTACTCTCAACGACGCCTTTAACGGCAACTGGACAAACGGCAGCCAGCGCGGCACGTTGCAAAAAATAGAGTAAACTCCCTGCTCCCCGGCGGGGGCACACCATGCCGATAGACTGCGGTGACCGGTTCATCCGGCCAGGCAAGCAATGTGATGTGACTCATGCGGGGAGACCTCCCGGCGCGGGCCGGGAGGGAGTGCAACAGATTACTTCTGCGGACGCATGGCCGGGAAGAGGATTACGTCGCGGATGGTATGGCTGTTGGTAAACAGCATCACCATGCGGTCGATACCGATGCCCAGACCGGCGGTCGGCGGCAGGCCGTACTCCAGCGCGGTGACGTAGTCTTCGTCATAGAACATCGCTTCGTCATCGCCCGCCGCTTTGGCGTTGACCTGATCCTGGAAACGCTGCGCCTGATCTTCCGCATCGTTCAGCTCGCTGAAACCGTTACCGATTTCGCGGCCGCCGATGAAGAACTCGAAGCGGTCGGTGATTTCCGGGTTCACGTCGTTGCGGCGCGCCAGCGGGGAGACTTCCGCCGGGTATTCGGTAATGAAGGTCGGCTGGATGAGGTGCGCTTCCGCCACTTCATCGAAGATTTCGGTGACGATGCGCCCCAGACCCCAGCTTTTCTCTACCTGAATGCCGAGAGATTCCGCCAGCGCTTTCGCCGCGTCGAAGTTATCCAGATCCGCCATGTTGGTTTCCGGACGATGTTTTTTGATCGCCTCGCGCATGGTCAGTTTTTCAAACGGCTTGCCGAAGTCAAACACCTGGTCGCCATACGGCACTTCGGTTTTGCCCAGCACCGTCTGCGCCAGGGTGCGGAACAGCGACTCGGTCAGTTCGATCAGGTCTTTGTAGTCCGCGTACGCCATGTACAGTTCCATCATGGTGAACTCTGGGTTATGACGTACCGAGATCCCTTCGTTGCGGAAGTTACGGTTGATTTCAAACACGCGTTCGAAACCGCCGACCACCAGACGTTTCAGATACAGTTCCGGCGCGATGCGCAGGTACATATCGAGATCGAGCGCGTTGTGATGAGTGATAAACGGACGGGCGGACGCGCCGCCAGGGATCACCTGCATCATCGGGGTTTCCACTTCCATAAAGCCGCGAGCCACCATGAACTGACGCATGGTCGCGAGGATCTGCGAGCGGATGCGGAACGTATGGCGCGACTCTTCGTTAGCGATCAGATCCAGATAGCGCTGGCGATAGCGGACTTCCTGATCCTGCAGGCCGTGGAATTTATCCGGCAGCGGGCGCAGGGCTTTGGTCAGCAGGCGCAGCTCGGTGCAGTGGATGGAGAGTTCGCCGGTTTGCGTTTTGAACAGCTTGCCGCGGGCGGCAATGATGTCGCCGAGATCCCATTTCTTAAACTGTTCGTTGTAGACGCCTTCCGGCAGGTCATCGCGGGCCACGTACAGCTGGATACGGCCGCCGACGTCCTGGAGGGTGACGAAGGAGGCTTTGCCCATCACGCGGCGGGTCATCATCCGGCCGGCCACCGCAACTTCAACGTTCAGGGAAGCGAGTTCATCGTTATCCTTCGCATCGAATTCAGCGTGCAATTGGTCAGAGGTATGATCGCGACGGAAATCGTTGGGGAAAGCTACGCCCTGCTCACGCAGCGCAGCCAGTTTTTCGCGACGAGTTTTCAGTTCATTATTAAGGTCAATGGCCTCATCGGCACCTTGTGCTTGTTGTTCAGACATATGGGTTCCTCATAACCTTGCTTTCAAACTAGCTTCGATAAATTGAACCAGGTCACCCTTCCGCGCGGCCTGTCTCCGGCTTTACACCGAAGAACAAGAGTAACGAATCTGGCTTCACTTCAAGCTGATCTCACTCAGCTATGCCTTCACTAACGGTATTTTTTATCGTTGGCTTCCGCGCCTGCCAGAATATCCTCCTCCTGTTCACTACGCTGTGCAAGGAGCGGCTTTGCGCTCCGCTGTTGATGGAATACCCCCGGTCGCGCTGCGCTTACCGGGGCGATAAATCGCGCTGGCCGATAGCCCGCCGGGACGCGCATCAGGCGCCGCCGCCGGGAAGTTCGCCAGCCGCCGCGCGGCGTTTGCCGACGCTACAGGCTGCGGCAAAGGCGATAATCACCATCACCGCCACGCAGCCGAGGGTCCATTCCCCCATCTGCGAGAAGAAATGCTGATAGGCGGCAATCGCCGTATCGCTGATTTGCGATTCGGTGGTCTGCTGGGCGACCACGCCCGCCAGCCAGTTGGCCACCGCGCCGGTGGCCAGCATGTAGATCCCGGTCAACACCCCGGTGACGCCGGGCATGTTCAGGCGGGTGATTTGCGCCATCGCCACCGGGTCGATAAACAGTTCGGCAAAGCCCATCATCGCCAGCCCGGCGACCATCATGCCCATCGAGGCCTGACCGTCAGCGGCGCCGTGGCGGGCATTAAGCGCCAGCAGCATAAAGCCGCCGCCCATCAGCAGCAGGCCGAAAGCGAATTTCAACCAGACGCGCAGCACCGAACGTACGCTGCCTTCCGGGCGCATCAGCCACGCCAGTACCACGCCGGCCGCCATCACCGCCACCGCATTAACCGACTGGAACAGCGCCGTCGGCACCTCCCAGTTCAGCAGGCGGCGGTTAACAAAGTGGTCGATAAACAGGCTAATCGAGCTCCCGCCTTGCTGAGCCAGCACCCAGAACAGCGTCCCGGCAAGCATCAGCAGGACGATCTGCCATAGCGCGCGACGATGCTCGGGCGCTTTGATCATGATCCGCGCCACCATCTGGGCGGCAAACAAGCAGACGATCGCCAGCAGATAGCCGGACCAGTTGTTTTGCAGTAGCAGTGTGAAGAACACCGGCGCAAGGCACAGCATCACCAGCAGCCAACCCCAGGTCGGCAGCACGAATTTCACCGCCCGCAGCGCCGGTTTATCGACGCCGCGGGTATGCCGGAAATGGCGGCTGCCGCTTAAGAAAATCATCAGTCCGATGAACATACCGATTCCCGCCAGGGCGAAGCCGATATGCCAGCCGTACCACTGGGCCGCCAGCCCGCAGGCGATGGGCGCGGCGATGGAGCCGACATTGCCGGCGGCGTACAGCAGCGAAAAGCCGCCGTCGCGACGCGGATCGTCGTGGGCGTAGAGTTCGCCAAGCAGGCAGCTGATATTGGATTTGAACAGGCCATAGCCGCAGATAATGATCGCCAGCGCGACGTACAGGCTCCATGCGGAGGTCGACTCAACGCCCAGCACCACGTGGCCGAGAGTCATCAACAGCGCCCCGGCAATCACCGCCGTGCGGTTGCCGAGCAGGCGGTCGGCAAGCCAGCCGCCGAGAATAGGGGTAACGTAAACCAGAGATGCGTAAGCGCTGAACAGGCTGATGGCGTGGCTGTCGTCAAAGCCAAGCTGGTGGGTGAGGTAGAGGATGAGTAAGGCGCGCATGCCGTAAAAGCTGAAGTACTCCCAGATCTGGATCGCAACGATGTAGTAAATCGCGCGCGGCTGTGAGGGTGTTTTCATGTGTTCTCCTTGCAGCGTGAAAAAGGGAAGTGGCAAGCCACTTCCCTGGTGTGCGTCTATTACTTGTTATTCTCTTCTTTCAGCACTTTAACGGTGTAACGACCATCCGCCTGACGATAGGCGCCGTGGATATCGGTTTCGAAGCCCGGGTAGTGGGCGCCGATTTCGCACAGCATCTGCAGGAACTCCAGCACCGGACGGCTCTCTTCGGTGATCATTTCACCCGGCATCACCAGCGGCACTCCCGGAGGATACGGCAGGATCATGTTGGCGTTGACGCGGCCGACCATCTCTTCGAGGTACACTTCTTCCGTCTGACCGTGCAGCTCTTTCTGGAACGCGGCATACGGGGTCATCACCATCGATGGCAGCACTTCGAAGGCGCGGAACATCAGATCCGGCAGGTTGTGGTGCTCAATCAGTTTGTGAATGTTCTGCGCCAGGTCCTGAATACGCATGTTCTCATAGAATTCAGGATCTTCACGGTACAGCGACGGCAGCATGTTTTTCACCCGCAGGTTCAGGTCGAACGCGCGTTTGAAGTCGGTCAGCGCACGCAGCAGGCTCAGCGCTTTGGTTTTGTCGATACCGATGCTGAACAGGAACAGCAGGTTGTACGGACCGGTTTTCTCCACCACGATGCCGTGTTCGTCGAGATATTTCGCCACGATGCTTGCCGGAATACCGAAGTCATCCATGGTGCCGTCTTTCTTCATCCCCGGGGTCAGCAGCGTGACTTTGATCGGGTCGAGGTACATGTGTTCGTTATCGATGTTTTTGAAACCGTGCCATGCGCTGTCGGAGCGCAGCGGCCAGCATTCAGGGCCGTCGATATGTTCCGGCTGCCATACGTCGAAGAACCAGCCGTCAGACTCGCCTTTCAGACGTTTGATCTCTTTACGGAACTTGATGGAACGTTCGATAGAGCCGTCGATCAGGCGCTTACCGGCGTTGCCTTTCATCATCGCTGCCGCGGTTTCGGTGGACGCCACGATCCCGTAGTGCGGAGAGGTGGTGGTGTGCATCATGTAGGCTTCGTTAAAGGTCTCTTCGTTAACGTCGCCTTTCACGTGGATCATCGACGCCTGAGAGAACGCCGCCAGCAGTTTGTGCGTGGACTGGGTTTCGTAAATCACTTTCCCTTCGACGCGGCCGCCGCTCATCCCGCATTTGCCTTCATAGATCGGCGAGAAGTTGGTGTAAGGCACCCACGCGGAGTCAAAGTGGATGGATTTCACATCCAGGGTTTTCTTGATGAAGTCAGTGTTGTACAGCAGACCATCGTAAGTCGAGTTGGTGATCACCGCATGTACCGGCCAGGTCGCGTTCGGCGTCTCTTTCACACGCTTGGCGATAGTCGCGTGCTGGAATTCGCTCTGCGGGATACCGCCGAGGATGCCGTAGGCGTTACGGGTCGGACGGAAGTAGATCGGCGTAATGTCGCTCATCATCATCAGGTGAGTCAGCGATTTGTGGCAGTTACGGTCAATCAACACGGTGCTGCCGGCCGGCGCGGAGTACATACCGACGATTTTGTTGGCGGTAGAGGTGCCGTTGGTCACCATATAGCTGCGTTCAGCGTTGAATACGCGAGCGATATACTCTTCCGCTTCTTTGTGCGGGCCGCTGTGGTCCAGCAGGGAACCCAGTTCAGAAACCGAAATCGAGATATCGGATTTCATGGTGTTGGAGCCAAAGAAATCGTAGAAGATGCTGCCTACCGGGCTTTTCTGGAAGGCGGTACCGCCCATGTGGCCCGGGGTACAGAAGGTGTATTTGCCTTCACGCACATATTTGAACAGCGCTTTGGTCAGCGGCGGCAGAATGGTGTCGATATATTCGTCAGTGTTCTGTTTGATTTTGTTCGCGATATCTTCCGCAGCGCCCAGCGCATATTCGAAGAAGCGAACCTGCATGCGCAGATCGTTCAGGCTAACGTCCAGCGTGGAGTAGGTGTTAGCGAACGCATACAGCGGCATGTACTCGTTCATTTTGCTGATTTCTTCGCACAGCTCGAGATTGTATTTATCCCAGTCGAAGATCACGCCGCACAGACGAGAGTTGTTTTCGATCAGTTTTAATAAGTCGTCACGGTCGTTCGGGTAGACAATGCGGAAGTCCAGGCGTTCGAGAGCACGATGCAGTTCACGGATGGGTTCTTCTTTGAAGTAAACCCCCATGTGATTCATGATTGCAATAACGTTCATAGTCAAATCTCCAGATGTAGAAAGCCCCTCCCGTCGCGCTATGACAGGTGATGGAAGGAGCCTCAGGAAAAAGGGTTACTGATTAGTGCGCGTTAGCGGGGCTGTTGCTATCCGATGTGTTGTTCTGGCGCTGGTGCATTTTGCGACCGTAGAACATCAGGATAATCAGGCTAACGATAAAGGTGCCGGCCAGTTCGAAGGAGCTTGCGCCCATCAGCGCGATGAAGCAGAACACGCAACCCAGTACCGAACAAATCAGGCTGACAAAGTTACGGATGTTGATGCCTTCAAAACGAATCAGGTCAACACAGGAGTAGAAGTAAGGCAGCATGGTCAGCAGTACCGCGATACCGGTCAGTTCGCCGAACAGGTCAGAGGCTTTACCACCGGCGGAGTTCATCAGGGTAATCAGTACCATCAGCGCGGTCATTTTCACTGCGGCCAGCAGCAGGCCTTTTTTCGGGATACCGTTGCTATCAACTTCGCCATACACTTTCGGGAAGTTACCGTCGTTGGCGGCGCGGACACCGGCCTGGCCAACCAGCATCATCCACGAGCCCAGAGAAGTCAGGCAGGCAAAGGCGGTGAAAGCGGATACCATCGGCGCAGCCCAGCCGCCGAGAATAGTAGAGGCGCTAATCGCGAACGGCGCACCCGACGCGGCCATCTGAGAAGCAGGATACATACCGGCGATAACCTGAGTCGCGGCGATATAGACGATACCGGCCATCGCAGTACCCAGCATGGTAGCCAGCGGTACGGTACGTTTCGGGTTTTTCACCATCCCGGTACTCACGGCGGCGGATTCTACGCCAACGAAGGCCCACAGGCAGAGCAGGATACTTTTAATGACCGCGTGGCTATCGGTGGTGCTGGAGGTGTTCCAGTTCGCCTGATAGGTAGCGACATCAAACCAGTGCCAGCCGACGACCGCGGTCATCACCACTGGAATAAGCACCAGCACCAGACCAATGGTGGTCAGACGGCTGACCCAGGTCCCGCCGAGCATATTAACGAAAGTAAAGATCCACACGATGGCAATACAGGCAATCCCTGCTGGCACCGGGTTATTTAAAATGGGGAAGAACGTAGACAGATAAGAAACCGCGGTAATCCCGATAGCCAGGTTACCAATCCAGTTTGCATGATAATAAAGCACACCGGTCTGGAAACCGAATGCCGGAGATATTTCTCCTGCGTAAGCAATTGGGCCACCCTGCTGCGGGTTTTTAGTGGCCAGTCGGGCATAAACATAAGCCAGAGACATCGCACCAATAATTGAAATTACCCAGCCCCAAATGGCAATACCACCGATGCTGGCCAGGTTCGCAGGTAATAATGCAATACCGCTCCCCATCATATTACCGGCGACGACACCGGTACAGGCAAATAGCCCGATCTTCTTGGCAGAACTCATGGTTGTTTTTCTCCTAAGTTTATTTGGGAGGTACAGATCATGATACAGAACCATTAATTGACCCGACCAACTGCCAACAAGATTACTGATTTGTACGAGATAAGTCCTAAAGATAAAGTGAAATAACAACAAACATCAGACAAATGATATTTTGACCTTTTTCGCTTAACATATAAACATGACAACAGGGTGTCAGAAAAAGATAAACATTGTTATTTTACATGCACTTAAACCAGATGCGGTGTGTTGCCGAACTGTTATTTAAAGCCTCCTGAATGCTAAATACAAATAACAACATGAGGCTTCATGAGAAACATAAATTTAACCTCATCATGCCCAAAACCTTGTACACGATGAGGGTTTACTTATTCTGAAGAGAGGAAATTATCGAGATACGGAACCACCCGGTTGACCGACGTCTGGAAAACCCCGTTTTCAATCCAGTACAATGTGTCTCCCCCGGGGCGTAAATTAAACGCCGTAATGTAAGAATCCGCTGCCAGCCGGTTCTCACCTTTCATCTCATAGACTTTGCCTAACAGCACATAATTCAGCCACGACATCTCTAAATCGATCGCACTGTTAATCGCGGTATTCGCTTCATCGACTTTGCCCTTCCCCAGTAAATCCACCGCTTTTACTTGATAATAAATCGCCATGTCTTTAATACCCGGCATCTCCCCTACCCGCTCAACTTCGCTATAGAGGGCTGCCAGCTGTTTATCATCCAGCGGCTGTTGCGAATGGCGTAATACATCCACCAGCGTTTTTTCGGCATACGCGTAAATAAAATCAGGCGCCCGCTTAATCACATCATCCAGCAGGCTGCTGGCCTTGCTTAATGAGTCAACATCGCCCTTCATTAACAGCTGATGCGACTGGTAGAAATAGGTTAACGCCACGCTTTGCGAGGGTTGATACTGCCTGAGCATCGCCTGCATCCGCGCCGGCCACGGCTGCGTCAGGGCATCCGACAGGCTGTTCATCAGATCGTTCTGGATGGTGAGCTGGTTGTCATTGGTCACAAAGTAGCGCTTATCGAGCATCGTCGAGCTGTCGGCATTATCCACCAACTGTACCGACATAAAGCACTGCTGCGCCCGGTAGTGGCGCTGATTGACGAACTCAATGGTTAGCGTTTTACCGGAACTGCTCGGCTCATTGATGTTGTAGTCCGTTTTGTCATGCACCATAAAGGTCGAGAAGGTGTTCAGCGAGGTGGTGATCAGGCTGGCCAGGCCGACCGCGTAGGAGTGCTGCGACGACCAGTTGGTGCAGGAGTTACCATTCACCAGGTGGATATCGATATCGCGCGGATTAAGCAACAGGCGCGCCTTGTTGACCGGCGGCCGCGATTCCATGCTCGACAGCGCCACCAGCGCCACGCAGGTGCCCAGCGCCAACAGGAACAGTCCCCACACCAGGGCGGTGGTGAGCCGTTTACGCACTGACGGCGCACTGGCCACTGTCGGAGCGGGAGCTGGCACGGCGGGATCGGCGGCGGAGACGGGCGCATCGGGCGGCGCACCGGCAGCCGGCGGCGCGGTCGCGGCGACCGAAGGCGAAGGCGTCAGCGCCTGCATCTGTGGGGCGAGTTCCTCCCCTTCTTCGGTGCACCAGATCACCGGCACCGTGAGCTTATACCCCCGTTTGGGTACCGTCGCGATGTACTCAAGGCTAACGTCGTCGCCGTCTTTGAGCGACTTGCGCAGTTCAGAAATACTCTGCGTGACGACGTGGCTGGTCACAACGTTCCGGGTCCAGACGTTTTCGATAAGCTCGTCCCGGCTAAGCACTTCCCCCGGATGGCGAGCGAAAAAGACCAGAAGGTCGATTAAACGCGGTTCAAGGGTAAGCTGGCGCCCCTTCCTGCTGATTTGGTTTACAGAGGGGGTTACCAGCCATTCACCGACGCGAACAACAGGTTGTAGCATACAAGAAAGCCCCAGACAAAAAGGGAAAGGCGCGATGATAACACATTTGTCCTACCTATTTTTGCCAGGGGTCACTCCCTCAGGCATTAGGTTGGAATTCGCCTTTTAGCGACAATAAAAAGCAATATTTCATTAACATCGTGATCATCAAATTCATATATAGCGATAAAAAACGTTTTCGCTTCCGCTTAGCCGTCGGAACGTGGGCAGCGGAAAAAAATAAGCCCGGAGGCGTAATGCGCTCCAGGCTCAGTCAGTGGCGTGCCGTTATGGCACGCGGAAGAATCGATTATTTATACACTTCCGCTGTGGCTTCAAAGTTAGGACCATGCTCACGCGCAGCAGTAATCACGTAGTACTTTCCGCCTTTCTCATCGGCCAGCTTGGAGAGCTGATCGTGCAGATCGGAAGGTGAAGAGAACTGCCCACCTGACGGCCCCACCGAGATCGGTCCGACCTTGGTCAGTTTAAAGTGTTTAGCTTCTTCTTTGGTGATCAACTGCGCGGCGGACGCGCCAAACGCAACGGCGGAAAGGGCTAACGCGACTATCACTTTTTTCATCCTGCAATCTCCTTGGAATGGGCCTTAGATCAGGCTCTTTCAGTATAGACGGCGATTTAATAAGCGTGCTACCGGTGCGCTGATTTTTTGGCCGCAGCGTTCAGTAACGCGGCGGCACCCCTTCCGGGCGGGTCTTAAAGCGCCGGTGCAGCCACATATATTGTTCAGGCGCCATCAGGATGCACTGTTCGATAATCTGGTTCATCCACGCCGCGGTAACCTCGGCGCTGGCCAGCGGCGGCGTGCGCTCCGGCGTCAGGGAGATCAGCTCATATCCCATACCGTTAGGCTTGCGTCGCGGAACAAACGGCACAATCGTCGCCCCGGACATCTTCGCCAGCATCCAGGTGCCGGTGGTGGTCGCCGCCTGCTCGACAGCAAACAGCGGCGCAAAAACGCTGCTGGCCGGCCCGTAATCATGATCCGGCGCGTACCAGAGGATCTCTCCCTCTTTCAGCGCCCTGACCATGCCTTTCAGATTTTTTCGATCCAGCATGGTCTTGTTCGAGCGCAAGCGTCCCCAGGTCTGCAGCCAGTCAATCAGCGGGTTATCATTGGGCCGGTAGACGCCGATCCCCGGGGTAAACATGCCATACATTCGCGCCCCCATTTCGAGGGTCAGAAAATGGATACCGATCAGTAAGATGCCCTGCTTTTGTTCCAGAAGTTCGACCACCTCGTTTACGCCGCTGGTCTCGGTCCAGCGCGCCACCCGGTGCGTCGGCCAGAACCAGGCCATGCCGGTCTCCATCAGCCCCATGCCCAGCGATTCAAAGTTTTTCACCAGCAGTGCCTCACGCTCGGTGACGCTCATCGCGGGAAAGCAGAGTTCGAGATTACGTCTGGCAATCCGTGCGCGGCTTTTCATCACCCGCATTGCCAGCCGCCCGAGCGCAGTGCCCAGTCGGTAGATCACCGGATACGGTAATTGCACCAGCAGCCATAAGAGGCCAATTCCCAGCCATAATAGCCAGTAACGCGGGTGCAATAGCGCGCGGGAAAATTTGGGTAAATTTGACATAGTAATCCTGTTAATTCACTCAATAATAGCTGAGCAAAAACCGCGAAATAAAGTAGCGGATCCTGCCGGTTGTATTTTTCCAATTCGTGCGGTAACACTAAGACACAAAGCACGATATTATACGTTGTTCAATCACTAATTTCAGTATTGCGATTGCGGCTACTCTATTATTAGCCACATCGCGTAAAACTTCCTTTTTTATGCATAAAAAAATAAACCAGACCTCTACAGCGCGACTGGTTGCCCAAAAAACAAACAGCATATTTTCTCATCGCCTGTTGCATTGGCCCCGTGGTTGCTCTGCAGCACGGAGATAACATGCTGCACGGCGGGATGTTCAACGTCATTTGTGACGCCTTCATGCGGTTATTTGTGACTCGGGCAAAGGTTAAGCATCGACATTGCGGATCCTTTTCCCAGATATGCTACGTTTACAGCGCTCATTCGACGCAAGTGCCTTTGCCGACGTCGTCGCTTTCAGAAGCCATAGTGAGAAGGAACTATGACAATGAATTATCAATTAGTGAAGCAAGTCAGAGAAAATAACATATTAAGAAAAAGCTTCATTGACCTTGCCGTTAAGACTTTCGACCTGTCTTTTGAAGAGTGGTATCAACAAGGTTACTGGACCGACGCCTATATCCCCTACGCCTTTGTCGAACGTAATAAAATTATCGCTAACGCCTCGGCCAACATCATCGATCTGCGCTGGCAGGGCGAGCCCCGGCGGTATATTCAGATTGGTACCGTGATGACCGAACCGGACCACCGCAATAAGGGATTAGCCGGCCAGCTTATCCACCATATTCTGCAGGACTGGCAGCAGGAGGCGGACGCCTTCTTTTTATTTGCCAATCCCACCACGGTGGATTTTTACCCCAAATTTGGTTTCACCCGCAGCGAAGAGCATCAATATATTATGCCGGTCGCTCCGCGCGCTGGTGATTTTCGCAAACTGGATATGGACAGCGCTGACGATGTCGCCCTGCTCCGCCATTACTATGAAAAATCCAACCCGTTCTCACCGCTGCGGGTGGAGCACAACTTTGGCCTGCTGATGTTTTATTGCTCAGCCTTTATGAAGCATTTCGTTTACTATTCGGCAAAAAATGAGGCAGTGGTTATCGCCATGCAAAACGGTCCGGTGCTGATCTGCTTTGACCTGTTCTGCGATGCGGGCAAAAGCCTGTCGACGCTGGTCAACGAGCTGGCCGATGACCATGTTTACCAGGCTATCCTCGGCTTTACCCCCAATGAAGACCGGCTCGGCGAGTACGAGAAGATTGAAGGAGAAGATATCCTCTTTGTCTATGACCAGAAGGAAAACTTGTTTAAAGACAGGAAGTTGATGTTTCCTTTACTGGCGCATGCCTGACGGCGCCGCGCCGTCAGGCCGATCAGTTATAGGTCACCACGAAGGTCGCGCTGGCGTTCGCTTCGCCCGCTGTCACTGCGGGCCCGTTGACCGCTCGCCGCGTCGGGAGACGTAATCCCGATAGCCCTCGCCAACGTAAATCTGCCGTGGCCGGTAGATGGTCAGCGGCGCCTGGTGCATCTCGTTCCAGTGCGCCACCCAGCCGACCGTCCGACCGACCGCGGTGACCACCGCAAACATCGACGAAGGCAGATTCATCGCCTTGAGGATCACCGCGGTATAAAAATCCACGCTCGGCGACAGGCCATTTTCCACAAAGTAGGGATCGGTCAGCGCCACGTCCTCAAGGGCCATCGCCACCTGCAGCAGACGGTCAGACATGCCTACCTCCGCCAGGACCCGATGGCTGGTTTCACGCAGGATATCGGCGCGCGGGTCACGGTGACGGTAGCGCGAGTTGCCAAAACCGAGGCGGCGAAATGCCTGCGGGTCGCGCTTTGCCTGACGCAGAAACGCCGGAACCTGATCGACGCTTTCAATTTCCTCCAGCATCCGCATGCTCGACTCATTGGCGCCGCCGTGCATCGGTCCCCATAATGATGCCAGCCCGGCGGCGACGCAGGCGAATAAGTTCGCTCCGGAGGAGCCCGCCGCGCGCACCGTGGTGGTGGAGGCGCACTGCCCGTGATCGGCATGCAGGACCAGGATCTGGTTCATCGCCTGCTCGATAACCGGATTGAGGACGTACTTTTCGGCCGGGATAGCAAACAGCATCTGCAGGAAATTTCCGGCATAGGAGAGATCGTTGCGCGGATAGGCGGCGGGTTGTTCAATGGTGTACTTGTAGCTCATGGCGGCGATAGTGGGCATTTTCGACAGCAGCCGCGTGGCGGCCAGCGCCCGGTGCTGCGGATTTTCCACGTCCAGAACATCATGATAGAACGCCGCCAGCGCCCCCACCAGAGCACACATCAGCGCCATCGGGTGCGAATCGCGGCGAAAGCCGCTGCACATGCGGGCTATCTGCTCGTGCACCAGGGTATGGCGGGTGATGGTCTCGCGAAACGTTTGATAGCTGGCCTCATCCGGCGCGTCGCCCCGCAGCATGATGTACGCCACCTCGAGAAAATCACACTGGCGAGCCAGCTGATCCACCGGATAGCCGCGGTGCAGCAGCACGCTGTTTTCCGTATCGATCCACGAGATCGCCGACTGGCATCCGGCGGTGTTGGCAAAGCCAGGGTCGTAGCTGCAGAATCCGGAGTGATTCAGCTCGCGTATGTCGACTCCCACATGGCCCCGGGTTCCCGGCACCTGCGGCAGGGTGATGGGCGTCGGTTGCCCGGCAATAGAAAGCGTTAACGGTGTGGTGCTCATCCTGTCAGTTCCCCCAGCAGCTTATCAGCGACCTGAAGTCATTCTTCAGGCGGAAAGAGCAACATAACCAATGTGATGCAGCTTATTCATTGATGTCATCACTATAACTCTGACAAAGAGGATATTTTGCTGGCCTTTCCGGGGAAACAGGCCATCTTTCCCCACCCCATCGTCGGATAGCGGCACAAATCGCCAAGGATAAAGGCGATCAGCGCTGTCAAAATTTACGCTGAGTACAGAAAGGATGAAGAGGAGCTACCATGAATTTTGTGCTGTCGATGACGCTTATCTGCATCGCCATCGCCTGGCTGATGATGAGCCTCCTGCCGGTGTAGGCGCAGCGCTTTCCGGCCCGCCAGAGATTTATCCCTGGTATTGACCTTTCCTCACGGTCTGCGTATCTGAGGATTTCCCACCCTGCCAGCGATGTCCGGCGAGGCCATTAACACGTAAAAGAGGAAGAGACCGGGCGTTAGGCGTGGAGGTCGTTGTGCGGGGAAAGGGTGACGCCTGCGGGAGACGCGCAGGCGTTGGCTGGATAGCGGCTTGGGTCATCAGCTGCCGCGGTAGGTAGAGTATCCGTACTGACTGAGCAGCAGCGGGATATGCAGTTTTTGATTTTGCTTTGTGACATTGAAAATAACCGGAATCACCGGGAAGAACGTATTCATGTTTTGGCTTTTAAAATAGTCACCGGTTTTAAACGTCACTTTATAAACCCCCGGCTCCATATTCTCTGCCTGCGGATAGAGCGATTTAATCCGCCCATCGGCATCCGTTTTGCCGGTGGCGATATGCTGCCAGCTCTCCCCTTGCTGCTTATCCAGCTCAATCTGCACACCCGGCGAAGGGAGCCCGGTTTGCTGATTAAGAATGTGTACGCTGAGCGTGCCCTCTGGCGCCGCCAGCGCGCTGAAGCTGAGAAGGGAAATTACAGAGGCGATAACTAATTTCATAATCGTGACCTTTTGGGCAAGTGAAAGTGCCCTAACTATAGTCAGGGCGGCGGGGAAAAAAATTAAACTTTTTGTTATCAGATTGAGTTGATGGGTACTGTCCCCACACACAACACGCTGAACCGGTTTTGTCGTGAGAAGAGGGAGTGTCTGATGTGTGAGTAACCCCGTGCTCTTCGTAACAGGATACGTGGCACTTAATCCGTCAGAGAGGGAAAAGATTAACTGGGGTCAAATATCAAAAGGTTAAATAATATATGCCGTGGCCTCTGCCGCCTCTAACAGAACAGTGCTTACTGCAAATGGCCTGCCGTATTCGAAATAATCATTTAATATAATTTAACCTACTATTCCAGTGTAAGTAATCACCTGGTTCAGATAATGATTATTATCATTGATTCTCTTGTCGCCACGCCTTCACCATCTCCTTTGTTACCTCTTTCTTGTAGCAAATAGGTGAGTACCCACCAGCTTTGCTCCAGGCGCTGCGGCCACCGCACGAGCTGCCGTTCCGGGCGGTATTGAAGGGACAGGCACAGGTACCGGGATAGGATGCGACAGAGTCATCAATAATTCTTTGCCTGACCTGATCATCGCTTAAGGAATTCGATTTGGCGATGGAAATATCTGATGCAAAGACACACACAACAGCGAATACGGAGATGACGACGAATTTGATGTTCATTTGGATCTTTCCAGGCAGTGGATGAACATCGAGGGTATGCTTTCAAATAGTGTTCAATATTGATCTTTAACAACTGTACTTCACGCCAGCTTAAAATGCGATACTTAACCCAGTCAGACATAACCTAAAGCTATAATGACTATTAGCCTGTTACCGGCAACATATTTTCACATTCCTGCAGAGCGCTTATTCTGCACTCAGCTATAACCAGCATTAACCATTCTGTTCGATATTGCAGAGCCGTAATGCTGTACTCTCACTGGCCATCGTCCGACAGATACTGCAAGACATTAGAATCATCGAAATGGTCCGTCGCTATGCTCACCTGGCGCCGAACCACCTGACTGAACACGCACGGAAAATTGACTCGATTTTTGCAGAAGATGTCCCACATATGTCCCACAAGGAAAAATCAGCGACTGGAGGAAGTAATTAAGTGATTGATTATTAATGGCACGCCCTACAGGATTCGAACCTGTGACCTACGGCTTAGAAGGCCGTTGCTCTATCCAGCTGAGCTAAGGGCGCCCTGAGAAGCGAGTGCTTCGCGGAGTGAAACGCCTGGAATTATACGGTCCACGTCGGTTGAGTCAATCCATTTTGCCAGGAAACTGTGGAGCTTATACGACGCTGGCGAAATATCCTCCACCAACTGTACAAGAAGCGTACCAGCGGGGCTCTTACGCCAGTAAATCGACTGAGTGGCCAGGCGCAACGCACCAATAACCATGTAATAACCAGGGTCAAAACAGGCTAAATTCGCCCCGGACAGGATAAAACAGCAAACGAGGACTGACAGCGAGGCCGGCTTCTGACAAAATATCCTCATCCCCCTTTCGTAAAGATACAGATGGAATCCTCTCTCTGATGGCAGCAAAAATTATTGACGGTAAAACGATTGCGCAGCAGGTACGCTCTGAGGTTGCGGAAAAAGTGAAGGCTCGCGTTGCGGCCGGAAAACGCGCCCCTGGGCTGGCCGTCGTGCTGGTCGGCAGCAACCCGGCCTCGCAGATTTATGTCGGCAGCAAGCGCAAAGCATGTGAAGAAGTGGGCTTCGTCTCCCGCTCTTACGATCTCCCGGAAACCACCAGCGAAGCCGAGCTGCTGGAGCTTATCGACACCCTGAATGCCGATAAGACCATCGACGGTATTCTGGTTCAGCTGCCCCTGCCTGCAGGGATAGATAACGTCAAAGTTCTTGAGCGCATCGCGCCGGATAAAGACGTTGACGGCTTCCATCCTTACAACGTTGGCCGCCTGTGCCAGCGGGCGCCGCGCCTGCGTCCGTGCACCCCACGCGGTATCGTGACGCTGCTGGAACGCTACAATATCGACACCTACGGCCTGAATGCGGTGGTCATTGGCGCCTCCAATATCGTTGGCCGCCCAATGAGCATGGAGCTGCTGCTGGCCGGCTGCACCACCACCGTCACCCACCGCTTTACCAAAAACCTGCGCCATCATGTCGAAAACGCCGACCTGCTGATCGTCGCGGTGGGTAAACCGGGCTTTATTCCTGGCGAATGGATCAAAGAAGGGGCGATTGTGGTCGATGTCGGCATTAACCGTCTGGAAAGCGGCAAAGTGGTCGGCGACGTGGTGTATGAAGATGCCGCTGAACGCGCCTCCTACATCACCCCGGTTCCCGGCGGCGTTGGCCCGATGACCGTCGCCACTCTGATTCAGAACACGCTGCAGGCGTGCGAAGAGTACCACGACGTTGAGGAGGCCTGAGATGGCGACATTTTCCTTAGGAAAACACCCGCACGTTGAGCTGTGCGATCTGCTGAAACTCGAAGGCTGGAGCGAAAGCGGCGCCCAGGCGAAGATCGCCATCGCCGACGGGCTGGTAAAAGTCGACGGCGCGGTGGAAACCCGCAAACGCTGCAAAATCGTCGCCGGTCAGACGGTGAGCTTTGAAGGCCAGAGCGTCACCGTCACGGCCTGACAGCGAAAAGGAAAACGCCCGCTTAAGCGGGCGTTTTTTTATGGCTTACTTCCGGCGCCAGGTGGTGCCCTGCGGGCCATCTTCCAGCACGATACCCATCTCGTTAAGACGATCGCGCGCCGCATCCGCCGCCGCCCAGTCTTTCGCTTTACGCGCGTCCAGACGCTGCTGGATAAGCGATTCAATTTCCGCCACTTCCGCGTCGTCAGCCTGCGCGCCGCTCTGCAGGAAGGCGTCCGGCTCCTGCTCCAGCAGCCCCAGCACCGACGCAAGCTTACGCAGGTGGGCCGCCATGGCGTTCGCCGCGGCCGCGTCCTCGGTTTTCAGACGGTTCACTTCGCGAGCCATATCGAACAGCACCGAGTAGGCTTCCGGGGTGTTGAAGTCATCGTCCATAGCCTCGATAAAGCGTGCTTCGAAGGCTTCGCCGCCCGCCGCGTCGACGGATTTGTCGGTACCGCGCAGCGCGGTGTACAGACGCTCCAGCGCCGAACGCGCCTGCTTGAGGTTCTCTTCGCTATAGTTCAGCTGGCTGCGATAGTGGCCGGACATCAGGAAGTAGCGAATCGTCTCGGCATCGTAATACTTCAGCACGTCGCGGACGGTAAAGAAGTTGCCCAGCGATTTCGACATCTTCTCGCGGTCGACCATCACCATGCCGGAGTGCATCCAGTAGTTGACGTACTCGCCGTCATGGGCGCAGGTGGACTGAGCGATTTCGTTTTCGTGATGCGGGAACATCAGATCGGAACCGCCGCCGTGAATGTCAAAATGGTTGCCCAGCTGTTTGCAGTTCATCGCCGAGCACTCAATATGCCATCCCGGACGGCCTGCGCCCCACGGCGACGGCCAGCTTGGCTCGCCCTCTTTCGACATTTTCCACAGGACGAAGTCCATCGGATTACGCTTGACGTCAACCACGTCGACGCGCGCCCCCGCCTGCAGCTGATCGAGATCCTGACGCGACAGCAAACCGTAGTTCGGGTCTGTCGGCACATCGAACATTACGTCGCCGTTATCCGCCACATAGGCATGGCCTTTGGCGATCAATTGCTCGGTAATCTCGATGATCTCCGCAATATGATGCGTCGCGCGCGGCTCGCTGTCGGGACGCAAAATATTCAGGGCGTCAAAATCCTTGTGCATTTCGGCGATCATCCGATCGACCAGCGCGACAAAGCTTTCGCCGTTTTCATTAGCGCGCTTAATGATTTTGTCGTCGATATCGGTGATATTGCGCACGTACTTCAGCTTATAGCCGAGAAAACGCAGATAACGCGCCACAACGTCAAAAGAGACGAAGGTACGCCCATGGCCGATGTGACAGAGATCGTAAACGGTAATACCACACACGTACATGCCGACTTCCCCGGCATGGATAGGTTTAAATTCCTCTTTCTGGCGCGTCAGTGTATTAAAAATTTTTAACATCGAAGATTCCGTGTAGACGTGTGTGGGTAATGAAGCCTCTATAATACCCATAATTCAGACAGGACGCAGCACACATTGCAAGGTGCATCGACCCCCGCGGTTATGCTATAACACCCCCCTATATCTCACCCGACACCGGGTGCTGGCACCACACTCATCGGAACAGGATGCAAAAATGGTTACTTTCCACACCAATCATGGCGATATCGTAATCAAAACGTTTGACGACAAAGCGCCGGAAACAGTTAAAAACTTCCTGGACTACTGCCGCGAAGGTTTCTACGACAACACCATTTTCCACCGTGTTATCAACGGTTTCATGATTCAGGGCGGCGGTTTTGAACCTGGCATGAAACAAAAAGCGACCAAATCTCCGATTCAGAACGAAGCGAACAACGGTCTGAAAAACACCCGCGGCACGCTGGCGATGGCCCGTACTCAGGCGCCGCACTCTGCCACCGCGCAGTTCTTCATCAACGTGGTTGACAACGACTTCCTGAACTTCTCCGGCGAAAGCCTGCAGGGCTGGGGCTACTGCGTCTTCGCGGAAGTGGTTGAAGGCATGGACGTGGTTGACAAAATCAAAGCGGTTGCCACCGGCCGCAGCGGCATGCACCAGGATGTGCCGAAAGACGATGTGATCATCAAAAGCGTCACCGTCAGCGAGTAATTCGTGGCGACACTTTTTATTGCAGATTTGCACCTGCAAACAGAAGAACCGGCGATCACCGCCGGTTTTCTGCGTTTTTTACAGGGGGAAGCCCGTCAGGCGGATGCCCTGTATATCCTTGGCGATCTGTTTGAGGCGTGGATCGGCGATGACGATCCCAACCCGTTGCATCAGCAAATCGCTACGGCAATCAAAGCCGTCGTCGACGCCGGCGTGCCCTGCTACTTCATTCACGGCAACCGCGATTTTCTCGTCGGCCAGCGCTTCGCCCGTCAGAGCGGGATGATCCTGCTCGCCGAAGAAGAGCGACTGGACCTCTATGGCCGTGACGTCTTGATTATGCATGGCGACACGCTGTGCACCGATGACCAAGGCTATCTGGCGTTTCGCGCGAAAGTCCACACCCCGTGGATCCAGCGTCTGTTCCTGGCTCTGCCGCTGTTTGTCCGCCGCCGCATCGCCGCCCGCATGCGCGCCGACAGCAAAGCCGCCAACAGCAGCAAATCAATGGAAATTATGGATGTGAATCCACAGGCGGTGGTTAACGCCATGGAGCGGCATCACGTGCAGTGGCTGATCCACGGCCATACCCATCGCCCGGCGGTCCATGACCTGCAGGCCAACGGCCAGCCCGCATGGCGCGTGGTACTCGGCGCCTGGCACAGCGAAGGTTCGATGGTGAAGGTGACGCCGGACGACGTCGAACTGATCCATTTCCCGTTCTAATTCCTGCGCGAGCACAATTCTGAAATCCCCTCTTGCCGGGACGGAGGTATGCTCCTGCCGGCATTGCGCATGCTAGTCTTCCACAACATCACTCTCAAGGAACGAGCATGAGCAGGAAAAAGTGGAGCCAGCCGCTGATCTGGGGAATGATCATCACGATCCTCAATCCGTTAGGGATAAGTTATATCGCCTTAATCGGCGTCGCTCTCGGCAACACGCTGACGTTTGTCTGGTGTGCGATGCTGGCGTGGGCTATTTATTTCTATGCCATTTATTTGCTCTGTACCCGCCCTCACGAGAGCCGACTGGTACAAATCTATTTACTGATGATGGGTACCCTGATGCTCCCCTGGGGGTTAGTACTGCTTATCACTTGTTGCATGAATGAGATCAAGGCCAATAAGCCGCGATCGTCGTCATCGCAGAGCGAGACAAAAGACGGCTAACCATGCACACGCAACCGTTTTCCTTGCCGGCAGTTCATGCTATTCTCTGTGGCCTCTAAAGCAGTGTGAAACACACCCACAGGAGTTTTAAGACGCATGTCTTCCCGCAATAATTCGGCGCGTATCGCCATCGTGATGGGGTCCAAAAGCGACTGGGCTACCATGCAATTTACCGCAGAAATTCTTGATGCCCTGAACGTTCCGTACCATGTCGAAGTGGTCTCCGCCCATCGCACGCCCGATAAGCTGTTCAGCTTCGCTGAAAGCGCCGAAAGTAATGGCTATCAGGTGATTATTGCTGGGGCAGGCGGCGCGGCGCATCTGCCGGGCATGATTGCGGCGAAAACCCTGGTGCCAGTGCTCGGCGTACCGGTTCAGAGCGCAGCCTTAAGCGGTGTCGACAGCCTTTACTCCATTGTTCAGATGCCGCGCGGTATTCCGGTCGGCACACTGGCCATCGGCAAAGCCGGCGCCGCGAACGCCGGTCTGCTTGCCGCGCAGATCCTCGCCCAGCATGATGCTGAACTCCACCAGCGCCTGAGCGCCTGGCGCCAGGCGCAAACCGATGAAGTGCTGGATAACCCGGACCCGCGGGGTGCGGCATGAAACAGGTATGCGTACTCGGCAACGGCCAGTTAGGCCGCATGCTGCGCCAGGCCGGCGAGCCGCTGGGTATCGCCGTCTGGCCGGTGGGGCTGGAAGCCGATCCGGAAGCGGTGCCATTCCAGCAGAGCGTCATCACGGCAGAAATTGAACGCTGGCCGGAAACCGCCCTCACCCGCGAGCTGGCCCGCCAC
This sequence comes from Klebsiella sp. PCX, assembly GCF_021869705.1. Lineage (NCBI taxonomy): Bacteria > Pseudomonadati > Pseudomonadota > Gammaproteobacteria > Enterobacterales > Enterobacteriaceae > Klebsiella > Klebsiella sp. PCX. Next base: position 1,286,427 of record NZ_CP091527.1, on the reverse strand, counting down.
CCGGCGTTCGTCAACCGCGACGTCTTCCCGATTATCGCCGATCGCCTGACGCAAAAGCAGCTGTTTGACAAGCTTGGTCTCGCCACTGCCCCGTGGCAGCTGCTGGCGGATAAAAGCGAGTGGCCGGCGGTGTTTGCCCGCCTTGGCGAACTGGCGATCGTTAAGCGTCGCGTTGGCGGTTACGACGGCCGCGGCCAGTGGCGTCTGCGGGAAAACGAGATCGATCAGCTACCGGCCGATAACTACGGCGAGTGCATCGTCGAGCAGGGGATTAACTTCTCCGGCGAAGTGTCGCTGGTGGGTGCCCGCGCCCATGACGGCAGCACCGTCTTCTACCCGCTGACCCGCAACCTGCATCAGGACGGTATTCTGCGCGCCAGCGTCGCCTTCCCGCAGGCCAATGTCCGCCAGCAGGAGCAAGCGGAAAGGATGCTGACGGCGATCATGAACGAGCTGAACTACGTCGGCGTGATGGCGATGGAGTGCTTCGTCACTGCCGAGGGACTGCTGATCAACGAGCTGGCGCCGCGCGTGCACAACAGCGGCCACTGGACGCAAAATGGCGCCTCCATCAGCCAGTTTGAGCTGCATCTGCGAGCGATTACCGGCCTGCCGCTGCCGCCGCCAGTGGTTAACAGCCCGTCGGTAATGATCAACCTGATCGGCACCGATCTCAATTACGACTGGCTGAAGCTGCCGCTGGTCCACCTGCACTGGTACGATAAAGAGGTGCGCCCGGGTCGTAAAGTCGGCCACCTGAACCTGACCGACAGCGATACTGACCGTCTGAGCGCGACGCTGGAAGCGATCAAGCCGCTGCTGCCAGCGGAGTACACCAGCGGTCTGTTCTGGGCGCAATCGCAACTGGCGTAACGCCTCACCTTTGTCTTGCCGGGCGGCGGCTGACGCTTGCCCGGCCGATAAAAGCCCAGCTATTCAGAACTCGTCGCCCTGGCAACGCGTCGCCGTCCCGGGGCAGAATGCACGATATTCAGGCATCCTCACCGACAGTAGTCCCCCGTCAGGGCTTGATACAGGTTCCCGCCCGACCGGCGAGAGTCTCCTCAATGCGTGATAACGCGCCAATCCACGCCCGCTTGCCCCTGCGGCGAACATAGCTGCTGACTGCCGAAATTTTCGGCCCCATCGCGCCATCGTCGCGAGCAAAAGGCGCCAGCGCCTCCGGGGTCGCTTCACGGATCGGTCGCTGCATTGGGGTGCCCCAGTGTTCATATACCGCATCCGCATCGGTGAGGATCACCAGACCATCGGCATCAATCTGTTCCGCCAGTAGCGCTGCGGCCAAATCTTTATCGATAACCGCCTCTGCGCCCTGCCCGCTCTCGAGCACCGGAATGCCTCCGCCGCCACAGCAGATCACGACATGTCCCTCATTCAGCAGACGCTCAATCGAGTCGCTCTCCTCAATTCTCACCGGCCTTGGCGAGGCGACAACCCGACGCAAGTATTTGCCGTCGCGCTTCATCGTCCAGCCGTACTCCTCTTCCAGCTGCTGCTGCAACTCAGGGTCATAGACCGGACCGATAAATTTCTCCGGCGCCGAAAAGGCCGGATCGTTCGATGCCACAGTAATACGCGTCATCACTGCCGATACCGGCGGTACCGACGATTCCTGCGCCAGGCATTGGGCCAGCATATAGCCAATCATGCCCTGGCTCTCCGCCACCAGCACGTCCAGCGGGTAAGGTTCGACGTCGCTATAGGCCAGATTTTGCAGCGCCAGCAGGCCTACCTGCGGCCCGTTGCCGTGCACAATGGCCAAACGGTAATGCTGCGCCAGACGCGCCAGCGCGGGAACGGCACTGTGAATATTGCGATATTGATTTTCTACCGTCAGCGCTTCTCCGCGCTGTAATAAAGCGTTACCCCCGAGGGCAACAACCAGCGTTTTCATAAAAGTCCTTACATTATTTGTTGCGCCAGCCAGAACCCCAGAAGCGTGTCGGCACCAGAGGTGTGCCCCATCGCCAGCAGGGCTTCGACGGCAGGTTCAATTCGTCGTCCGCACTGAAGCGCGTTAACAACATGCAGTAGCGGTGAAGCGAAGCATCCCTTACTGGCGTAGCGTAAATAGTTGACGCTGACCTGCGTTGTGGCGGCATGCAGATCGCCGGAGGCACGAAAGAAATGGTGTCCGCTGTTGCGCGACATCTGTCCAGAACACCACGCGGACAGCATCATGCCGATCAGCATATCGTCCATGCTCGGCGTCAGGCCTGGCCCCTTCCCCAGCCACAGCCGCCAGTCAACGGCGCTCCCGGCCAACGCAGAAGCAAAACAGTGGCGTAATTGCCGCAACTCAGGATGATGCGGCAGATGGATAGCCTGTGACAGCGGCCCGAACAGGCCCGTCTCTTCCGGGCGCTTCATGAGCGCTGTCGGTAGATAAGGGCCACCAGGCTGATATCGAGGCCGCAGGGAGCAGCGCCTTCGCGGTGGTAACAGCAACAGGTTATCGACCTGAATGCCGTCATCCCGTGCTATCGGCAGCCCCCCCGCCTTCAGCGCCGCGTGTAAACGGATAAAATCATGGTGACGTAATACCCATCCGCCGGGGCTCACGCCTTGTCCCCGATGATGCAGCGTCAGCAGCGCGCCGTCTGCAACATAGAGATTGATGGTGCGCTGCCAGAGGCCGCCGGTTCGCCATGGCTGGCGATGGTCCGGCGCGTCAATGCTGCCTGTCAGCGGACGGATCTTATCCATTGTGTGCCTCAGCTCACGCCCAGCTCGTCCGCCAGCGCTTCCAGCGCCAGTTCAAAGCAGGCCAGTGGGGCTCTGACGGTTCCGGCGCCAATCTGGCCGATCCCCGCCTCTTTATGCGCGATACCGGTGTTGATAAGCGGTGTAATGCCGGTTTCAACCACCCGGCGAATATCCAACCCCAGACAGGCACCCTGGAAATCCCAGCCCGGAATTTGCAGTTGCATATTGCGTTCAAGGAAGATTTCCGCCATCTCCTCGGAGACCGATTTCGCCGCCTCCATCCCACCCGCGCCGACAAAGCGAGTCACGCCCGGGGCCGCGATCATCGCCGCCCCGCCGATGCCGAAAGTTTCAGTAATGGCGCTATCGCCCATATCCGGGTTGGCCTGCTCCTGCGAGAAGCCAGTGAAAAACAGCCCCTGCGGCGTATTGACCGGCGCGGTAAACCAACGGTCGCCCAGCCCGCTGACGCGAATACCGAACATATCGCCGTTGCGGGTCATCGCGGTGACGATACTGCCCGCGCGGATCTGCGCCCCGGCATCCATCGCCGATTTACAGTAGGCCATCGCCAGGTTGAGGAAGAACTGGTCGGTAATGGCGAGGAAATCCATCACTTCAGCTATCTGCTGTTTGTCGTGATTTAGGCGCGCCAGATGCGGCGCCAGCGTGCGCATTAGCAGCGCGGAGGTGGCGATATTACGCTGGTGAAACTCATCCCCCATGGTGATGCCCTGCGCCATCATCGCCGTCAAATCGATGCCGCGCTCCATCTGCTTCAGCGCCGCGCTAAGCACCGGCATCAGCACATCGCGCATCCAGCGCAGGCGCTGCTGCACATCTTCACCGTAAGCGCCGAAACGCATCACCTTGCCAATCCCTTCGTTCAGGTTGCAATAGGCGCGGTTGCCTTCAGCGATGTTTTCCACCACCAGCATCGGCATGTTCGGCGAAGTAATGCCGCCCATTGGCCCCACGGCGTTAACGTGATGGCATGGGATAAAGGTAATTTCGCCGCTTTCCAGCATCGCATGGGCGTTTTTTTCATCCTGCGCCCAGCCTTCGAACAGGCATGCGCCAATGCAGGCCCCTTTCATTGGGCCGGTCATCGCCTGCCAGCGCATCGGCGGCCCGGCGTGGAGCAACGTTTTGTTCTGATTCAGCGCCCCGATTAGCGCACCTGCCGGCTTCACATCCAGCCAGTGCGGACGTGCATTCCGAATTCGTTCAATTACTGCCTCATTGGCCTGCGCCACTGATGTAAACATAGGGACCTCTTATTGCAAACGCTCTAATAAACGAGCCAGTTTTTTATTTCCTCCGGCAATCGGCGCCCACTGATAGTGAACAACCGGCGTTCCGGCGGACTGTAAATCGATCGCAAAACTGCGCAGACCGGCATTAATTACCGCCACCCCGTCCAGCAGACTGGAACGCGGTGCGGGCTCCGCCATCCGCTGAGGGCTAATCAGCGCAACAGCAAGCAGCGCGGCTTCCGGGAGGCTATCGACCACCACCACGCCTGCATCTTCCAGCTCGGCAATCTGACGGGAACGACACTGCGGGTCATTTTCGGTACCGGTCACGGTCGCGATAACGTGCAGCGGATGGCTTTCACTCCTCAATGCCCAGGCCCGCCGGCATGCTTCCACCAGCGATCCCGCCGGGTCGGCGGTGGCGCCATAGCCAATCACCACATCCAGCAGCAATACGCCCACCTGCGTTTGCTCGCCGAGTTCAGCAATCAGTTGGTTACGCAGGGAGGGATCAATCATCGGGTGTGGACGACCGACGGTGTAGAAATCATCGCCGAGGTCGACGACCTGGTGGCCCAGAGCGTTGAGCATCATGCCCTGCGGGTGATGCTCATCGGGAGTGATGTTCAGGCGCTCAGCCAGCAGCCCGGCGGATTCCGCCGCCAGCGTGCCGCCGGTGTATAAACCGCGGATATGCTTACCCGCGGCTGCGGTCAGATTTTCCTGATGGCGTACCACTCGGGCTAACAGACACGCCAGCCGACCGGCCTCGTCAAGCGTGCGGGCAAACCAGACGTTTTCATCACGGTTGACTGGCGAGACATAGCCAAGAAATAGCGCCACCATCGGTTTAGCACTGCGTTTCATTGCGTTAATTATCTTCAGGCGCACCGCCTCAGCAGGTGGCTTGGAAACAAAGGCCAGTACCTGGCTCTGTGCATCCTGGGTTAACATTTCCAGCGCCGTTTGCGCACTAAGCCCCCCCACTTCCGCGCTCAGGTCACGGCCGCCGAGACCAATCGCATGGCTGATCCCTTCGCCGCCGAGGGCAATTTGCGAGACCAGTTCCTGGATACCGGTACCGGAAGCGCCAATCACGCCGATGTTGCCCTCCGGTGTGACGTTGGCGAAGGCCAGCGGGGTGCCGGCGATCATGGCGGTGCCGCAGTCCGGCCCCATCACCAACAATCCTTTGTCACGGGCGCGGGTTTTGAGGGCAATTTCATCTTCCAGGGTGACGTTGTCGGAGAAGATCATCACGTTTTTCTCGCTACTGAGCGCCTGATGGGCCAGCTCCGCGGCATATTCTCCGGCAACGGAAATTAAGGTCATGTTGGCCTGCGGCAGTTTTTGCATCGCACTTTGCCAGCGGCGAACCACGTTCAGACTCTGACTTTGTCCGCTTCCCTGCGCCAGGGCGGATAAGGCGTCATCCAGACGGGCGATAATCATTTCCGTCACCGACGCATCTGCGCAATCGGTACGGATCGCCACGCAAATATCATTCGGCGTCGCCGTGGCAAAATCGTCATGCCAAAAACCGGTAGTTTCCAGCAGCGCTTTATTTGCCGGCGTGCCCATCATGACCGAAACATCGTCGACATTTTCTGACTCACTCAGCTTGCGTGAAATAATCATTAAACTGACTGAATCCTGAAAACAGCCCTTTTTAATAAAGGCATGGATCATAATAACTCCCCAATAATTGCACCCATTGCAATTGAATGAGCATGGTTAATCTGCCATCAGGCTAACGAGATGAAATTCTTAATGGCGTGACCAAAATCACATGAGGATTATTACCACAGGCTTTCAAACAAACCACCTGACATTAGCAGTGATTTTTTAATAAATCGATTACACGGCCATTTATGATAAATCCGTTACGATTATCAAATAAAATCTAACACTGGTCATTTAACTATACAGATCACAATTTCAGTTTCTTTTCCCCGTATTTTAATCAGCAGTCAGGCTCTACACCGTCGTTAAAAGGAAGACAGATGAAAGTCAGTCGGGAAACACTTCATCAGCTTATTGCTAATAAGCTGAACGCAGCAGGACTTACTCATAATCACGCGGATATTATTGCCGATGTGTTGGTTTATGCTGATGCCAGAGGCATTCATTCGCACGGCGCGGTTCGTGTTGAATATTATGCTGAACGAATTTCAAAAGGCGGCACCAATCGTCATCCCACCTTTAGCTTTGAAAAAACCGGCCCCTGCAGCGGCATTTTGCATGCCGATAACGCCGCCGGCCAGGTCGCCGCCAAAATGGGCATGGAACATGCCATTGAGATCGCCCGGCAAAATGGCGTAGCCGTAGTGGGTATCCGCCGCATGGGACACAGCGGGGCCATCTCGTACTTCACACAGCAGGCGGCTCGCGCCGGGCTGATTGGCCTCTCGCTGTGTCAGTCAGACCCGATGGTCGTCCCTTTTGGCGGGGCGGAGATCTACTACGGCACAAACCCGCTGGCCTTCGCCGCCCCCGGCGAGGGCGACGATATCATCACCTTCGATATGGCCACCACCGTCCAGGCGTGGGGAAAGATCCTTGATGCTCGTTCTCGCCATGAAAGCATTCCCGATAGTTGGGCGGTGGACAAAAACGGCGCCCCAACCACGGATCCCTTTGCCGTCCATGCTCTGCTTCCTGCCGCCGGCCCGAAAGGTTACGGGCTGATGATGATGATTGACGTCCTATCCGGCATTTTGCTCAACCTTCCTTTTGGTCGCCAGGTCAGCTCGATGTACGACAACCTGAGCCAGGGGCGTGAGTTAGGACAATTGCATATTGTGATTAATCCTGACTTTTTCTCCTCCAGCGCCTTATTTCGCCAGCACATTAGCGACACCATGCGCGAATTAAGCGCCATTACGCCAGCGCCTGGATTTAGTCAGGTTTATTACCCGGGGCAGAATCTGGATATCAATGAGAAAAACAGCGCGGTCAACGGGATCGAAATCGTTGATGAGATTTATGACTATCTGGTTTCAGACGCTTTATATAACCGCTCTTATGAAACCAATTCCCCTTTTGCTCAATAAAATAAGTAACAGGAGTTATGTATGACTCATTCTTTTCGACAGGCAATTGAAGAAACATTGCCCTGGCTTTCATCCTTCGGCGCCGATCCTACCGGCGGACTCACCCGCTTGCTTTATTCGCCGGAGTGGCTGCAGGCGCAGCAGGCGTTTAAACAAAAGATGAGCGACAGCGGGCTGGAAACACGCTTCGATGAAGTGGGTAACCTTTATGGCCGCCTGCCCGGTAGCCGTTTTCCCGACGACGTTATCCTCAGCGGCTCGCATATTGATAGCGTCGTCAACGGCGGTAATCTTGACGGTCAGTTTGGCGCGCTGGCGGCCTGGCTGGCGGTCCGCTGGCTAAAAGAGACCTACGGGGCGCCGCTGCGTACCGTGGAGGTGCTGGCGTTAGCGGAAGAAGAAGGCAGCCGCTTCCCTTACGTCTTCTGGGGCAGCAAAAATATCGTCGGCATCGCTAACCCGGCGGACGTGCGTGAGATTAAAGACGCCAAAGGCGTGGCGTTTGTCGATGCGATGAAGCAGTGCGGTTTCAGCCTGCCCGCCGCCCCGCTGGCGCCGCGCCGGGATATTAAAGCCTTCGTTGAACTGCATATCGAACAGGGCCGCGTGCTGGAAACCAACAAGCAGTCCATCGGTGTGGTCAACGCCATCGTCGGTCAGCGCCGCTACACCATTACCCTCAACGGCGAGTCTAACCATGCCGGCACCACCCCAATGGGCTACCGCCGCGACACCGTCCATGCTTTCAGCCGCATCTGCTGCGAATCTATCGCCAAAGCGAAAGCCCACGGCGACCCGCTGGTGCTCACTTTCGGTAAAGTCGACCCGCAGCCGAATACGGTCAACGTGGTGCCGGGTAAAACGGTCTTTACCATGGATTGCCGCCACACCGATGCCCTTGCATTAACGGCATTTACTGAAGTGATCGAAGGCGATATGCGGCGGATCTGCAAGGAAATGGATATTGGCATTGAAATCGACCTGTGGATGGATGAAGCTCCGGTTCCCATGGACAAGAGGCTGGTCGCCCAGCTCACTGCCCTGTGCGAAAAGGAGAAGGTGAATTTCCGCGTGATGCACAGCGGCGCGGGGCACGACGCGCAAATTTTCGCCCCCTGCTTCCCGACCTGCATGATCTTTATGCCGAGCATTAAAGGTATTAGCCATAACCCGGCGGAGAGTACGCATATCGACGATTTGGCGGAAGGCGTAAAAACGCTCGCCTTAATGCTGCACCAACTGGCCTGGACTGAATAAGGAAAAGATAATGGGATATTTAAATAATGTCGTGGGTTATCGCGATGATTTACTGGCCAGCCGTTCCATCGTGCGCCACGGTAATTATGCCCTGCTGACGCCGGACGGTCTGGTCAAAAATATTATTCCGGGTTTTGCTAACTGTGATGTGACTATTCTGTCGACGCCGAAATTAGGCGCATCCTTCGTTGATTATCTGGTGACGCTGCATGAAAACGGCGGCAATCAAAGCGGGTTTGGCGGCGAAGGCATTGAAACCTTCCTGTATGTCATAAAGGGGGAAATCACCGCCGGGGCGCAGGGTAAAACCTTTGCGCTGACCGAAGGCGGCTATCTTTACTGCCCACCGGGTGAACGGATGACGTTCAGTAATAGCCATTCAGCCGACAGTCAGCTATTTCTCTATAAGCGCCGCTATATTCCGACAGAGGGCCATGCGCCTTATCTGGTCACCGGCAACGTCAGCCAGCTGGAGCGTATTCATTATGAAGGAATGGAAGACGTTATTCTGATCGACTTCCTGCCAAAAGAGCTGGGCTTCGATATGAATATGCATATCCTCTCTTTCGAGCCGGGCGCCAGCCACGGCTATATCGAAACTCATGTGCAGGAGCACGGCGCCTATATTCTTTCCGGCCAGGGCGTGTATAACCTCGATAACAACTGGGTTCCGGTGAAGAAAGGCGACTATATCTTTATGGGCGCTTATTCCCTACAGGCGGGATACGGCGTTGGGCGCGAGGCGTTCAGCTATATCTACTCGAAAGATTGCAACCGTGACGTTGAGATCTGATTGCTAACAATCTGCGCTCGTTGGTATTGCCCGGCGGCGCTTTGCTTGCGTGTTCCTACGGGTACATCTCGCCGCTTTCGTCGGCCGGGTAAGGCGTCATCCGCCACCCGGTGAAATGCGGACACAACGGTAAAGGCGGATTTGTTACCCATCGCATAACATTCTTTTTTGTTTAGCTATGTTGGATTTTGCCACGGTGAGAACCGTGGCATTTTTTATTCAGGCGGGAATGTTCTGGCCGAGCTTGATAGCACAGGCAATATTGCGCGCGCAGGCATACAGATTTTGCTCACCGCGATCCAGCACTTCGGCAAGCGGCGCCAGCGCGGGCAGAATGCTGAATACCGCATCAATGCCATGCTGATGCACCGCTTCCACGCCGTCCCCCAGAACGCCAGCGATACCGATCACCGGGATGCCATGCTTTTTCGCAAGCCGCGCCACGCCAATCGGCGCTTTGCCGCCGACGGTTTGCGAATCCATTCGCCCTTCACCGGTAATCACCAGATCCGCGTCGCGCAGCGCCTCCTCCAGTTGCATCGCCTCAATCACGATATCGATGCCCGGCTTCAGCGCCGCGTTAAGGAATACGCAGGCCGCCACGCCCATTCCGCCCGCCGCGCCGCCGCCGACAATCTTCGTCACCTCCGCACCCGTTGCCATGAGCAGCACCTGCGCGTAATTTTGCAAACCGCGCTCGAGGGCAGCGACCATCTCTGCGCTGGCTCCTTTTTGCGGGCCAAAGACCGCCGCCGCGCCGCGTTCGCCGAGCAGTGGATTATCCACATCGCAGGCCACATCAATCCGGCATTTGCGCAGGCGCGGATCGAGGTCGCGTAAGTCAATGCTCGCCAACCGAGCCAGCACGCCGCCACCGAATCCTACGCTCTCGCCGCGCTCGTCAAGAAAACGTGCCCCCAGGGCCTGCGCCATGCCCATTCCACCATCTACCGTGGCGCTGCCGCCTATACCGAGGATAATATGGCGAACGCCGGCGTCCAGCGCGTGGCGAATCAACTCCCCGGTCCCGAAGCTGGTGGCCCGCAAGGGATCGCGTCTCCCGGCGGGAACCAGCATCAGCCCGCTGGCTGCCGCCATTTCAATAAACGCGGTTTGCCCGTCGCCGCTCAGGCCATAGAAGGCGCCTACCACCTCCCCCAGCGGCCCCATCGCCGGCAGCATCACCATTTTGCCGTCGGTCGCCTCAACCATTGCCTCAACCGTCCCCTCGCCGCCGTCGGCGATCGGCAGGCAGATGCACTCCGCCTGAGGGAAAATGGAGACGAAGCCCGCCTTAATCGCCTGAGCGCAGCGACTGGCGCTGACGCTTTCTTTGAACGAGTCTGGTGCAATAATAATTTTCATTGTTCATCCTTTTAATGTCATGACTTAATACGATCCCAGGGAATGAGATTCTCCATGGCTACCGCCAGCAGCACCCCGATTAGTAAGCCGTTACCTACGAGGGGTCTGATTGTCAGAGGCAACGTCTCGAGATAAACCGGCGGTAGTCCCATCAAAAAAATGCCGACAAATAACGGTAGAGCCAGCCGATAGATATTTCGCGCGGTAAAGGTAATTTGCTTACTGAAAGATAAACTGGAATATAACAACGGCAGATAAGAGACCAGCATAACCGCACTGCTGATCGGTAAAGGCAGGGTGGTAAAAAAGTGGGTCAGCGGCGTAAATAATCCAACCAGCAGACAGCACAAGCAGCCGATAATAAATGGCCGGCGCGAGGTGTCGCCCGTTTGAGTTAATAAAGCTGTCGACGAAACAAACGGGGAAAATGGCACCACGTTGAGCGGAACCGTTATTAATGTTATCAAACCGGAGATCATAAAGCTGCGTCGATAGCGGGTATTACTGGCCCCCTGTTGGGGGTAAAAAACATCGGTGCTGCGAATGGCGCCATAGGTATTGGTAATATTAACCAGTCCCGCCAGCAGGGCGGTTAAAATGATGCCGGGTCGTAGCTGGCCGCCATAACCCAGCGGGAACCACTGCCAGTGAATGGGGCCTGAGGCTACCGTAGCGGGAGGTATGCGAAACAGCAGATACCAGCCTGCCCAGCCCGCCAGAGTGCCGATCAGCAGGGCGTAGCGAGCGATACCATCCGGGAGAAAAATGATCATTCCCAGCACCAGAATCATCACCGACAGCGCCAGGCAAAATGGCGCCAGCTGAATACCCGGATTAACCTGCGTCGAACTAAAGGGCAGCCCAAGCATGCCTTTAAAAAAGATGGTAGTCAGCTGCGCGCCCAGCAGCAGCATGAAAAAGACCATTACCGTTGGGCTGAAGAGCTTAGCCAGGCGATGGCCAATGCCGCTTACGCCAATGATGATGGTGAGCACCGCCGAGAAAAATATGCCGACAGCCAGGCTGGAGGCGATGCTGTCGAACGGCGTCCCCCGTGCGGCTTCGCCCACGGTGACCGTCAGAATGGTGCTCCACCACAGGCCCGTCGGTCCTTCCATAATCGCCCGACGATGTCCCAGTAACGCCTGTGCCAGACAGGCCAACCCGGTGGTGATAAACCCGTACTGGGTAAGCGTAATTAACGCGCTGGCAGGGAGCTGAAAAGCAGACTGTAATGTTGGCGGTACCACAACGGTGTTGCAGAAAATAAAGAAGAACCATTGAAACCCCGCCAGGGTGTTACGTTTATTTAGCGGCAATACCACCATGATGAAATCCTGAAAAAGCGCCTGCCGTTAAACAGGCGCTAAATATGGAATGGGGCGAGAAACGGTCCCCTCTCCCTTTTGGGAAGAGGGATAGGGTGAGGCGAAATGTACCCACCTATGCCCTCACCCCGGCCCTCTCCCAAAGAGAGAGGGAGAAAACCATCCCAACTGTTTATTCACCCGTTACTGCTGATGCTTAAGGATAAATTTCCCCTTCGGTGCGCGCGGGAAGCCCTGTTCGATGTCATAGATCACCTCGCCGCGCAGGATGGTTTTAGCAATCCGAGCGCCAATCTTGCGACCAACGTAAGGGCTGACTTTATGGCGATATTCGAGGTCTTCTGCTCGTAAGACGTAGCTGCTGTTCGGCTGAATAAACACCAGGTCGGCATCTTTACCCGGGGCAATGCGGCCCTTATGCTTCAGGCCGAAAATATCGGCGGCGTTGGTCGCCATCAGACGGGCAAACTGCGGCAGAGACATACCGCGTTTCTGCACCGCTTCATCAAACATCACGTCCATGCAGTTTTGCAGACCGGCAATCCCGCCCCAGGCCTGCATGATATTGCCAGCCTTCATCTCCGGTGGGCACGGCGAATGGTCGGAGACCAGGCAGTCGATTTCTCCGTTGAACAGCTTTTCCCACATGCCTTTCTGGTTTTCCGCATCGCGGATCGGCGGAGAGCACTTCGCCAGGGTACCAATCTCTTCGAACTGATCGGTATCGAGCACAAAGTAGTGCGGGCAGGATTCACAGGTGACGTCCTGCCCTTCCTGACGGGCGCGGGTCACTTCGGCGACCCCTTCCGGGCTGCTGACATGACACACGTGCAAGCGGCAACCGGCGACTTTCGCCAGATACAGAACGCGGCGAATGGCTTCCACTTCGGTGAAGACCGGACGAGAGGCTACGTAATCATGCGCCGTCACGCGGCCTTCCCTTTTCGCCTCTTCGCCCAACTCGTCGCAGATCAGCGCGTTTTCGCAGTGCACCAGCACGGTCTGCTTCATTTCGGCCAGCTTTTGTATGCCTTTGAAGAATTGCCAGTCGTTGACGTCGCGGAAGTCGTTATCGATCCCGCGGTCTCCGCAGGTGGCGACGAAGCATTTGAATCCCACTACCCCCACTTCATCCAGCTCATGCAGTCGGTCGAGGTTATAAGAGACCAGGCCGCCAAGCTGCGCAGCATCGATGGTCAATTTGCCTTTCGCCGCGTCGAATTTCAGCTCAATGGTCTGCCGGTCGACGGTGGCCGGTAGCTGATTCAGCGGCATTTCGATCATCGTGGTGATGCCGCCTTTTGCCGCAGCGCGGGTCCCGGTTTCGTAACCTTCCCAGTGGGTACGGCCAGGTTCAGAGATATGCGTATGCGCATCGACCATGCCCGGCGAAACGATCAGGCCCGTGGCATCCATGACCTGCTTCGCCTCGCCCAGGTGTTCACCGATAGCGGCGATTTTGCCGTCGTTCACCGCGATATCGACTACCCGGGATTCGTTTTCCAGAATAACAGTGCCGTTTTTAATGATTAAATCAAAAGACATAATAACTCCTTGTATGTGTACAGATGGGTCAGCCGCCATACTTCTGCTGCGACATTGCGTGCCGCAATAACAATGGCTTTGGCCGGTAATGCTTCATCCATGAAATAAACTTTCCTGGTTAAAATTAACTTAACTAACCGTATTTGGCCGTGTCAGATTATTGGGTTGCGCCCGTTTCTTCAGCAACGCGTACGCAACAAAAGCGACAATAACACCGACAAACCATGACACACGGGAGAAGGGTTCCAGCAAAGGAATAAACTTTCCACCGAGCGATAAAATGACCGCCACAATGGTTACCAGGAATGCGGTAACATTAAAACCATTATCAAAATATTTATAATCTCCTGGCGCGGTATAAAGTTCATCAAGATTTATTTGCCCACGCATAACGATGAAATAGTGCGCCATCATTACACCAATAACCGGCCCTAACATCCCGCCAATAATATCGAGGAAGAGATAAATACTGTCTTGATTCTCCATTAATTTCCATGGACAAATCAGCAAGCTAATAATACTGGCGATAAGCACGCCATTTTTATAGGTCAGTTTGGCTGGGGCGATCGCCGCGATCTGATAACCTGCCGGTATAATATTACCGGTAGCATTGGTGGAGATCGTGGTCATCAATATCACCAACACCGCAAAGAACGAGGCAAACAGGCTGTCCCATTTCTGCACAATATCCAGCACGTTCCAGGTATCCATACCATAGTGGATACTTGCCCCGGCGATAATACAGACGCCGGCGACCGCAAACAAAATATAGGCCACCACGAGTCCAAGCGTCTGACCAATAGCCTGCTCGCGAAATGAGCGCGCGTTCTGGGTGAAATCCGAGGCACTGACAGCCGGAGCGGCCCAGACGGCCACCACCGCGTTGATCACCACCAGGAACAAGAAACCGGTATGTTCCGCTTTTGCCACCCCGGTAGGCAGGTAGTCGAGGATCGGGCCGAATCCTACCAGCGAAATGGCCCAGATAGCCATGCCGCCGAAGACAATATAGATGCAGGGGTTGAGGATTGCGGTAAATTTATTCAGCACTTTTCCGCCACCAAAGCCAATCCCGACGTTAATCAACCAGAACACCAGAAAGGCGATCAACCCCGGCAACGACAGCCCCAGCAGCTTAAAATCACCGCCAAGCGTCAGAAACGCAGGCCATAATTTGCCTAATAAGATCAGAAATGCCAGCGATCCGGCGTAGCATTGCAAGCCAAACCACATAATCGCCGCGATACCGCCTCTGAGCAGTCCGGGCAATAATGCACCGCGTACTCCATATGAGGCTCTTAATATCATCGCGAAGGGTACGCCATATTTACTTCCGGCAGCACCATTAAACACCATGACCAGGGCAATAATAAAGGCACTTAATATTATCGCCATCATGATGCTAAAAGTGGAAAGTCCAAGGATAAAAAAACCACCCACCATCACATAATTTGGTACGTTGTGTACAGAACCCATCCACAACGTGAAATAATTGAATGTTTTCCAGTTACGCTGAGTGTCTGATTTCGGCAATAGATCATCACTATAGCCCCTGGTTTTGTATAGGTCTTGAGTTTGTTCCATAATTCCCTCTTAATACGCATCGGATTACGTTTGTAGGTTTAGCTATGTGGAACAACAATTTTTATTATTTATTTTTATTATACGGTGATGGTCTTTGACGGTATTTTATTCTTGCGCAAGGTGATCAGAGCAAAAAGTATCGTCCCGGTAACAACCAATCCGGCAGACATCACAAAACTAATTTCTTTCGATCCGGTCAGGTCGGAAATAAAGCCGGTGAGCGTCGGTGCAACTACCGCAGAACTCATACCAAAGAAATTAAATAAGCTGAAGGCGCGGCCTAACGTTTTCGCTGACGCCTGCTCGGAGACGAACGAGATAAGAATCGGATCAACGGCCATTTTGCCCAGCAGCCCGTACAGTACCAGGCTAATCATCAGCATGGTGGTATTCGGCGACAGAACGGTAAACATCAACATGGCCGCTGCGACTATCTCCAGCCCGAGAATAACTTTGACTTTACTGTCACGGAATTTATCCGAGAGATGGCTAAAGAACAGCGCGCCCGGTACCCCGACCACCGCCACCAGCGCGGAAGCAAAACCAATCGCCCCACCGTCAAACCCGCGTTCGGTCTGAAGATAAGAGGGCAGCCAGGTTACAATCAGATAGTAGCCGTAGCAGGTACAGAAATAGAGAAAGTACACGCTGCACAGTAATGGCGAGAACAGCGGCGCCGATTTCTCTTCCGCAACCGGCGCTGACGCCGCTGCGCTCGTTTTATTTTCCGCCGTGGCGGGTTCTTTCAGTTTGCGGCGAATGACCAGGGTAAACACGCAGAGCATCACCAGTAAAATCGCAGCGACGATAAACAACACATTTTGCCAGGCCATGTGCATGCTCTTGACCAGAATACTTGAGCCAATCAGGCCAATCCCCATGCCAATGGCAGAGCCGCTGTTGATGATGGCATTCGCCAGCGCCCGGCGTTCCTGCGGCACGTTGGCCGAGGAGAGCGAATAGGCGGAACTAAAGAAGGAGGCACAACCGGCGCCGGCCAGTAGCGAGCCGATATAAATCAGCGTCAGATTTCCGGCATTAGCGATACTCAGGGTACCGATAATAAATAGCGAAAAACCGCACATCAGCATAATTTTCTGGCCCAGTTTATCCACCAGAATGCCGCAGGGGATCTGCATGCCGCAGTAGGCCAGAAAATAGAAGCTGGCAATCGCGCCAATTTCAGCATTACTGACGTTACCCAATGACGCCTGAATCTCCGGATAAATCGGCGTTAACACGGTACGATAGATCCAAATTGCCACCCAGCCCAGACTCATTACCACGACTATTTGTTTCCAATAGTCGACACCTTTTTTATTGATCGTATCCATAAAGTCACCTGTGAGGTTCAAATAAAGCTGCCGATTTCGGCAGCTTTACGCTTATTATGCTATTTGATGATTTGCCATTAATTCCAGAGCCTGAATCAGAGACGAGTGATCTAATTCGCTGCCGCCATTCGCGGCACAGGTATTAAATAGCTCCTGACAGGTAGCTGTATTCGGCAGATTAAGCGCCAGGGCTTTAGCGCTCTGCAGAGCCAGATTGAGATCCTTCTGGTGCAGAGAAATTTTAAAGCCTGGATTAAAGGTGCGGTTAAGCATTCTTTCACCATGCACTTCCAGAATACGTGAGGAAGCGAAACCGCCCATCAACGCCTGACGAACGCGAGCGGGGTCCGCCCCGGCTTTAGAGGCAAAAACCAGCGCTTCGGACACCGCTTCAATATTCAGCGCGACGATAATCTGATTGGCGACTTTACAGGTCTGACCGTCGCCGTTTCCTCCGACGAGGGTGATATTTTTACCCAAAATCTCAAACAGCGGTTTTACGCGGGCAAAGATGTTTTCATCGCCGCCAACCATAATGGAGAGGGTGCCTTCACGTGCGCCAATTTCGCCGCCGGAGACCGGGGCATCAAGGTAATCGGCGCCCAGATCCCGCACCTGCTGCGCAAAACGTTTGGTTTCTATCGGTGAGATAGAGCTCATATCCACGATAATTTTGCCCTTCAGCGCCGCTTTAGCACAACCATGTTCGCCAAACAGCACCTCGGCAACCTGCGGGGTATCGGGTACCATAATAAAAATAATGTCTGACTGCTCCGCCACCTGTTCCGCGCAGGCCAGATGTTGTGCCCCGTGCTTGAGTAATTCATCAGCAACAGGCCCAATGGTGGTAACGTGCAGTGCGTGCCCTGCTTTAGCAAGACGGAGCGCCATCGGGGTGCCCATAATCCCCAAACCAATAAATCCCAGCTTCATAAGTGTCCTCTCACGATGTGTATTTCGATTTATCTGGGCAATAGCTATCCCTTCCTGTTGTCAGGAAATAAAATCCCTGAGTCTGGAATAATAAATACTGCCCAACGATAAATTTAAAATTAGCGGTAGCGATTAAACCAAGTCAGTCCCGCTTCGGTGGTGGTCAATGGTTTATATTCACAACCTACCCAACCGTCATAGTTTGATTTATCGATGAAATTAAAAAGATACTCATAATTAATTTCACCGGTCCCGGGTTCGCCGCGATTCGGATTATCGGCGATCTGTAAGTGACCAATACGATTAGCATATGTTTGCATCGTATGGGTTAATTCCCCCTCCATACGTTGCATATGGTAAATATCGTACTGAATTTTCAGATTATCATTACCCACTTCATCAATCAGCGCCAACGCCTGATGCGTGGTATTCAGATAAAAGCCCGGCATGTCGAAGTAATTGATTGGCTCAATTAGCAGTAGAATACCTTCCTGGGCCAGCGCGGCGGCAGCAAAACGTAAATTCGCCACCAGCGTTGAGCGAATATGTTCTTCGCGATAGCCCACCGGAGTTTTGCCGACCAGACAGTTAATTTTACGATTGCCCAGCGCTTTGGCGTAGCGGATTGCGGCGTCGACACCTTCGCGAAACTCCGCTTCCCGGCCTGGAATACAGGCGATGCCGCGTTCCCCTGCCGCCCAGTCGCCAGCGGGTAAATTGTGTAAAGTATGCTCCAGCTGGTTGTCGCTCAGCTTTTGCTTTAATAGCTCAGGCGCATAGTCGTAGGGAAACATAAATTCAACAGCGCGAAAACCACAGGCCGCCGCTTTCTCAAAACGATCCAGAAAATCATATTCCTGAAATAACATGGAAAGGTTGGCAGAAAAGCGCAACATAATGTCACCTCATTTATTCATATTTCATGAAACAAGTTTCGGTTGGTGCGTCAATGGCGCTATCGGCAACGTCTTCGAACTCCATAACGTTATCCAGTTCGCTGCCCATGGAGATATTGGTTACGCGCTCGAGAATCACTTCCACAACGACCGGCACGCGATAGGCTTTCATCCAGGCTTTGGCCTGCTCAAACGCTGGGGCAATATCCTCAGGCTTGAAGACGCGAATTGCTTTACAACCGAGTCCCTCCGCGACCTTCACATGATCGACGCCGTAGCCGTTTACTTCGCTGGAGTTAATATTTTCAAACGCCAGCTGAACGCAGTAGTCCATGTCAAAGGCACGTTGCGACTGGCGGATCAAGCCGAGATAGGCGTTGTTCACCAGGACATGGATATAGGGAATATTGAACTGGGCGCCTACCGCCAGCTCTTCAATCAGAAACTGGAAGTCGAAGTCGCCGGAAATCGCGACCACGTTGCGCTCAGGATCGGCAACGCAAACGCCCAGCGCGGCGGGAAGCGTCCAGCCCAGCGGCCCCGCCTGACCGCAGTTGATCCAGTGGCGGTCTTTGAACACATGCAGCATCTGCGCGGCGGCGATTTGCGACAGGCCAATGGTGGTGACATAGCATACGTCCCGGCCAAACGCTTTGTTCATCTCTTCATAGACGCGCTGCGGTTTAACCGGCACGTTATCGAAGTGGGTTTTACGCAGCAGCGTACGCTTGCGTGCCTGGCACTCGCTAACCCAGCTCTCGCGACGTGGCAGGCGACCCTCTTTTTGCATCTGCTGCGCAATGTCTACCAGCTGAATTAACGCCGCTTTGGCATCGGAGACAATGCCTAAGTCCGGGCACAGTACACGGCCAATCTGCGTCGGTTCAATGTCGATATGAATAATTTTGCGGCCTGCGGTGTACTTCTCGACCGAGCCGGTATGACGATTAGCAAAGCGGTTGCCAATCCCGAACACCAGATCTGAGGCCAACAGCGTGGCGTTGCCGTAGCGATGCGCGGTTTGTAAGCCGACCATTCCGGCCATCAGTTCATGGTCGTCCGGTATACAGCCCCAGCCCATCAGGGTCGGGATCACCGGGACATGGGTGATTTCCGCAAATTGTTGCAGCAGCGCGGCGGCATCGGCGTTAATCACCCCGCCACCGGCAACAATCACCGGGCGTTCCGCCTGGACTAACAGCGCCAGTGCCTTTTCAATTTGCGGACGCGTGGCGACCGGTTTATAAGCCGGCAGCGGCGAGTAAAGCTCAGGGTCGAATTCGATTTCTGCCACCTGGACATCATAAGGCAGATCGATGAGCACCGGTCCCGGTCTGCCGGAGCGCATCAGATGGAAAGCCTGCTGCAGCACGCCCGGAACCAGCGCCGCCTCACGCACCGTCACCGCCATCTTGGTGACCGGTTTAGCAATGGATTCAATATCCACCGCCTGAAAGTCCTCTTTATGCAGACGCGCGCGCGGCGCCTGGCCGGTGATGCACAGAATGGGAATCGAGTCCGCGGAGGCAGAATACAGAGCGGTGATCATATCCGTACCGGCCGGGCCGGAGGTCCCCAGACAGACACCGATATTACCGGCAGTCGCGCGGGTATAGCCTTCAGCCATATGAGACGCGCCTTCAACATGGCGGGCAAGAATATGGCGGATCCCGCCGTGCTTACGCATCGCAGAATAGAACGGGTTAATAGCCGCGCCAGGCACGCCAAATGCTGTGTTAACCCCTTCTTTTTCCAGAACATACATTGCCGCGTCAACGGCTCTCATTTTTGCCATTTTTACAACCTCACTGTATTGGAAAATTTTTCCAAATTTAAACATAACCAAAAAAGTCCCGCTCAAGAGAGCGGGTTGGATCGGCGATCAGTCGGCCTGGGGTTTAAGGCCCAGTGCGGTACTGATATTCCTTGCCGTCTCCCTTACCAGCTCGCCCTGGCTGACAAAACGGTCCGGGGTTAGCCTGGACGCAGGTCCGGAAATCGAAATTGCCGCTACCACAGAGCCCACATCATCGTAAACCGCTGAAGCAATACAGTTTAATCCTGTCACATGCTCCTCCTGGTCAATGCTGTAGCCGCAGGCTCGCGCCTCATCCAGATTTCGCTGCAGGACCGGCAAATCCACAATCGTCGTCGGCGTAAACCGCTGCAGGCCGGTCTTCACAATCACATCCACCAGCTCTTCCGCAGGGAGCGGATACAACAGCGCTTTCCCGGCGCCTGAAGCATGGAGCGGGAGTCGACTGCCGAGCGGCGCGCACATTCGCACCATCGACTTACACTCCTGCTGACCAATCAGCACCGCTTCGTTGCCGTTGCGAATCGCCACGTTGACTGTCTCCCCCGACATCAGCATCAGCCGCCGCATGAAGGGCCCGCCGACGGATAAAACGTCCCGGTTATGGATGTAGGCCGAGCCGATATTGAACGCGCCAAGACCGATATGCCACCAACCTAACTGGCTGTCCTGATAGACAAAATCCGCGCCTTCCAGCACTTTTAGCAGGCGAAAGGTGGTCGATAACGGTAAGTCCAGATTCAGGGAAATATCGCTAACCGACGAGCTGCCGCCGCTCTTTTCCAGGTATTGCAATATCGCGATCCCTCTCTCCAGCGCCTGTGCGCCTTTTTGCGCGGAAGGCTCCTGCTGGCCAGGCCTTCCACGCCTTCTCACTTCTGTCATACCTCGATTATCTCCGGCTCAAAACCTGAGCATAAATAGTGTGTAAGCGCCCACATGTTATGCAAGATAATCGACAGCGTCACGTGTAACCTCACGCAAAGCTCAGCTCCACGGTCGGGATCTTTACGACATCGCAGTTGTCTTTTCCGCCGCGATCGACGGTTAAAAAATCGGTTTCCGTCTGCCAGGCAAACAGCGGATGGTGCCAGACATTACGGTGGTAATTCACCCCCTGACGGCCATTTGAGATAAACGCACGCAGCGTGTTCATGTCCGGCTCATCGCCGCCTGCCGCGACCACCACGACAAAGGCCTCCCCCCGCATCGGCACAAACGCCTGGGTACCCAGCGGATGGCGCTCCAGTTCGGTGACAATAATCGGCAGCGCGGCGGGTTGCGCACGATTAATGCTGATGAGCGTACGATCCTGCTGTAACGTCTCCACCATCGCCAGATCGTGAAAACGCTGTACTTTTCCATCATTGATGTGAAAAAAATCCTGTCCTTCCGTTTCGATAACATCCCCATACGGGCGGAATGCATCTCGCGTCAGGGGCAATACTTCAAGCTTCATGAGCTGTTCCTTATTCATTTAAAACCGTTCCCCTTCCCAACGTTGAAGGGGGTAGAGAAGCTGCACAATCCACAGCCATCTAAGCGTGACAACACTATAAGTTGGAATAATTTTCCAAAATCTGATTTAAACCACATTATTGAAAAGGTTATTATGAAAAAATACTTAAAAATCATGGGTGAATTATTAAATAACGAGGAATATGGCGATGCTCGATCCCGAAACATTACGCACCTTTGTCAGCGTCGCTGAGACCGGCAGCTTCTCAAGAGCAGCGGAAAAACTTTATAAAACAACCGCCACCATCAGCTATCGCATCAAATTACTGGAGGACAACACCGGTGTCGCACTCTTTTCCCGCACAACGCGCAGCGTACTGTTGACGCCGGCCGGGATGCACCTGCTGGCGCAAGCCAGAGAGTGGCTGGGGTGGATTGATAGTATGCCCGGTGAGCTTCAGCAGATAAACGACGGGGTAGAGCGCCAGGTCAACATTGTGGTGAATAACCTGATGTACGACCCGCAGGCCATTGCCCGGCTGCT
The DNA here is from genome assembly GCF_021869705.1 of Klebsiella sp. PCX. Taxonomy (NCBI): domain Bacteria; kingdom Pseudomonadati; phylum Pseudomonadota; class Gammaproteobacteria; order Enterobacterales; family Enterobacteriaceae; genus Klebsiella; species Klebsiella sp. PCX. Next base: position 1,264,538 of record NZ_CP091527.1, on the reverse strand, counting down.
GGCCTGGCTCACCCAGCGCTACCCTTTTACGCAATTTCATTTTTCACGACAAATCTATATGGGCGTCTGGGATACGCTGCTACATGACGACTTCTCCCTGGCGATTGGCGTGACCGGCACCGAACCGTTAGCGGAAAACATGGCCGTCTACCCACTGGGTGAGGTGACCTGGCTCTTCGTGATGTCGCCGCATCACCCGCTAAGCCAGCAACCCGACCCGCTATCAGAGGCGCAATTGCGGCGCTATCCGGCGGTGAATATTGAGGACAGCGCCCGACGGCTGACGAAGCGCGTCGCCTGGCGTCTGCCCGGGCAAAAAGAGATAGTGGTTCCCGATATCGAAACCAAAGTTGCCGCCCATCTCGCCGGCGTCGGCATCGGCTTTTTACCGGAACCGCTCTGCCTGCCGCTTATCGCTCAGGGCAAGCTGATCGCCCGACACATTCCGACCATGCGCCCCCCTTCGCCATTGAGTCTCGCCTGGCGCAAAGATCATCATGGTAAAGCGGTGCAGGATATCGCCTCGCTGTTCAGCCATTCTGCGCCGGAAATAACGGGGTTCCTGACGCTATTCAGCAATACACCGTGAAAAATCAATCCTCCCGAGCGCTCACCGCGTACAATAGGAGAATTATCGCGTCGAGCGACGCGTCTGGATTGCCTAACGGTTTAAATGATGGAATCAGTACTAAAAAATATTCTGCAGATCCTCGCCAGCGATACGCCACTGATTGACGTACGCGCCCCGGTGGAGTTTAGCCAAAGCGCGATGCCGGCGGCGATCAACCTGCCGCTGATGAATGATGAAGAACGCGCCGCGGTCGGCACCTGCTATAAGCGCCAGGGGCCGGAAGCGGCGCTGGCGCTCGGCCATAAGCTGGTTCAGGGCGATCTGCGCGCCAGCCGGATCCGGGCATGGCTGGAAGCATGCGCCCGTTACCCGCACGGTTACCTGTGCTGCGCCCGCGGCGGCCAGCGCTCGCATATTGTCCAGCAGTGGCTGAAAGAAGCTGGCGTGGATTACCCCCTGATCGTCGGCGGCTATAAAGCGCTGCGCCAGGCGGCGATCCAGGCTACCGACGCGCTGGTACAGCGGCCGATCGTGCTGATTGGCGGCTGCACCGGCAACGGCAAAACCCAGCTGGTTTGCTCGCGACCGGACGGTATCGATTTGGAGGGCCATGCCCACCACCGCGGCTCTTCGTTTGGCCGCACGCTACAGCCGCAGCATCCGCAAGCCACCTTTGAAAACCACCTGGCGGTCAGCCTGCTCAAAAAAGCCGAACAGCAGACGCGCTGGGTGCTGGAAGATGAAGGCCATATGATCGGCGCCAACCATCTGCCGGAGTGCCTGCGCATCCGCATGGCGCAATCGCCGCTGGCGGTGGTGGAAGATCCGTTTGACGTTCGCCTCGAACGGCTGCGCGAGGAGTATTTCGATCGCATGTATCGCGACTTTATCGCCGCGTATGGCGAAGAGAAAGGCTGGCAGGCATACGGCGAGTATCTGCATCACGGCCTGTTTGCCATCCGCCGTCGCCTGGGGCTGCAGCGTTTTGCCCAGCTCACTGAACGCCTCGATGAGGCGCTGGCGCAGCAGCAGCGCACCGCCAGCACCGAGGCGCACTTCGCCTGGCTGGTGCCGCTACTGGAAGAATACTACGACCCGATGTATCGCTATCAGTTGGGGAAAAAAGCCGGGAAGATTATTTTTCGCGGCAGCTGGCAGGAGGTCGCCGCCTGGCTGGAGAAGTAATCGCATGCTCGATTGTCCCGGCTTGCGGCGTAAACGCCTTAGCCGGGCTACCGGTCGGCATGATTTGTAGCCCCGGTGAGCGCATCGCGACCGGGGAGATGTGACCGCTTAGAAGTCGTAGCGCAGACGCACCAGGTTCATATCGCCCAGATTGTCGGTGCTGGAGGTAAACACGTGCTCGTAGTCAACGCGGAAACCGTAATCCAGCTGGAAGCTAATCCCCAGACCGTTATCGATACGCTGGTAGTTGCGGCCATTCACGTACTGCAGGCGGTCGCCCATAAAGTACGGCTGAATAGATTTAACGGCATACTGATTGATCGGGAATTTATAGCCCGCAAAATATTCAATCCCCCAGGCGTCGCCGGCGAAGTAATTATGCACATCGGTTTTTTTGGTGGTGAGGAAGTTCTGATACCAGCCGCCGCCGAAGGAGAAGGTCCAGTTATCCGGGGTCCAGCTCAGCGCGGTACCGACGATGTTCTGGTCATAGGTTTTGCTGTCGGAAGTTGACGGGTCGCGCATTTCGGCGCGGGTGTAGTTCCACGCAGTCCCCCAGGTCAGATCCTTCATGATGTGGTAGTCCGCGCCAACAGAACCGCCGCCTTTACGTTTATAGCGCAGACCGTTACCCGGCAGGTATTCGCTGTCTTCGAACAGATAAGAGCCGTAAAGATCGACATCGCCAACGGTTTTCTTATATTTCAGCATATTACGTGAACGATAAGAACCATCGTAATCGCCGTTAATACCGTTGCCCGGGGCCTGGCCGATCATGTCGTAGTCCCAGATATCGGTTTTCACCCCCACCACATCATAGTAAATGCTGTTCTGCTGCCCGTAGGTTAACGTCCCCCAGGTATCGCTTTTCAGGCCGGTATACAGCATGCGGCGGGTAGTATTGTTCGCCCCTTCTGCGTAGTGGTTATCCCAGTCAAACAGCGCCGGAATGTTCACCCCCAGTTCGTAGTAGCTGATCCAGCTAATATCATCGAACAGGTAGTAATCCGCCGCGAAGCGGAAACGAGTGCCGCCGTCGAAACCGTTACGCTTATAGGAGCCTTTATCGCCATCGCCGGTCATCATGTTGAATTGCGGACGAATACTCCCGCCGACGGTAAAGTTAAGCCGGCTTAACGGATCGCCCGCCTGCGGATCTTGTTTCAGCAGCGTGATCTCCGCGTGAGAAGCAAATGTAGTGAACACCAGTGTTGCGCCGATCGAGATCGCCAGCGCTTTTATTTTATGTGCCATAGTTTTTCCTTGATTAATAAGCAACCTTATATTTACCAGCTGAATATTAACCGCGAATCAGTACAGGGTGTTGTCGGTTTTTTAATGTTTTGTGCGCTTAAAAATCAACGAGTTATCAATTTGTGCGCTTAAAATAAAAGCGCCGCCAAAAACGGCGGCGCATCATCAAAATGCAATAATCTTACTGGCTAAACTGACGGAACAACGCTTTCCCTTTTAACAAACGCAGCCCCAGCCCGCCGCCGCACAGGGATAACAACACCGCCCCCGTCAGCGGCAGCATCACCCACAGCCGCCAGTCCGGCGTCCAGGGGAAATCAAAGACTTTCGTCTGCAGCATCGCCAGCGCCACTTCGGCGCCTATCGCCGCCACCAGGCCGGAGACCAGCCCCAGCAGGGCAAACTCCGCCCACAGCGTGGCGCGCAGCAGCGATTTTCCGGCCCCCAGCGTGCGCCAGACCACCAGCTCCTGATGCCGCTGGCGCATACCGACCTGGACCTGCGCCAGCAACAGCAGCACACCGCAGGCCGTGACCAGGCCCACCATCACCTCCAGCGCCCGGCTGACCTGGGAGAGCACCTGGCCGACCTGACGCAGGATAGCGCCGATATCCAACAGGCTAACGGTAGGAAACTCGCGGTTCAGCTGGGTCAACATCCCGGGACCGTTATCCCAGCGGAAGCTGGTGAGCCAGCTCTGCGGCTGCCCGTCCAGCGCCCCGGAGGGGAAAATAAAGAAGAAGTTGGGCCGCAGGCTCTCCCAGTCGACTTTGCGCACGCTGCTCACCTTCGCGCTGAAGTCCTGAGTATCGCCGGTAAAGGTCACCGTATCGCCGATCTTCACCCCCAGTCGCTGCGCCAGTCCCTCTTCAATCGATACCTCGCCCGGCTTCGGCGGCCAGTTGCCAGCCACCAGTGGATTATGATCCGGACGCTGTTCGCTCCAGGTGAGATTAAGCTCGCGATTCAGCGCTTCGTCTTTGTTCCCGTCCGTGGAGTGGCCGTTGATCTGCGTCAGACGAGCCCGGACGATCGGATAAAATTCCGCCGCCCGCGTCTGGTGTTCGGCGAGGAAAGTCTTCACCGGCATTATCTGCTCAGGGGCGATATTGATCAGAAAGTAGTTTGGGCTCTCCGGGGGCAGCTGCTGCTGCCAGCGGTCGAGCAGATCGCCGCGCAGCACCAGCAGGAGCGCCAGCAGCATAAACGACAGGGAAAACGCCGCCAGCTGGCTGAGGGTCGACCACGGCTGGCGCAGCAGGCGGTTCACCGCCAGACGCAGCGGCAAGGCGCTGAGCGTCAGGCGTTTGAGCAGCCACAGCAATCCCCAGCCCACCAGGCCGCACAGCAGCGCCAGCACCACCGCCCCGGCCAGCACCGACCACAGCAGGGGGCTGCCGCCCATCAGCCAGGCCAGCAGGCCCACCACCACGGCGCTGACCGTCGGGATCCAGATTTTCAGCGGCCAGACGTTAGCCACCACGTCCTGGCGCAGCACCCGCAGCGGCAGGGTCGCCAGCAGCAGCCGATAGGGGCGCAGGCCCACCAGCAGGGAAATCACGCCGGTCGCGCCCACCGCCCACAGCCACGGCCAGCCGCTGGCCGGCGGGAGCGCGGCGGGCAGAACCGGTTTGAGCATCAGCAACAGCAGGCGCTCCAGCGCTAGCCCTGCTGCCCCGCCGGTTATCAGCGACAGCGTCAACAGCAGCAGCCATTGGCCGACAATCAGCTTGCGCAGCTGCGCCCGTCCGGCGCCCAGCGTCTTGAGTATGGCGACCAGATCGTAGCGGCTGCGGCAGTAGTGGCCCATCGCCACGGCCACCGCCGCGACGGCCAGCAGCAGCGTCAGCAGCGCGGATAACAACAGGAATTGCTGCGAGCGTTCGAGGGATTTGCCCAGCGCGCTGTCGTCCTGGTCAAGACCAATCCAGCGATGCTCCGGGCCGAGTTTCGGCAGCAGCCACTGCTCATAATTGGCCAGCTGTTCAGCGTCGCCGGCGAACTTATAGCGCCATGCGACGCGACTCCCGGGCTGCACGGCGCCGGTCTTTGCCACGTCGGCCATATTCATCATCAGCCGCGGCGCCATCTGGAAGGGGTTGAACCCCGCATCCGGCTCCTGAATCACTTCCCCGGCAATGCGCAGCGTGGCGTCGCCAACGTCAATCGTATCGCCGGTTTTCAGGTTCAGCAGCGCCATCAACCTTGCCGCCAGCAGCACGCTGCCCGCCTGGGGCTTCAGCCCCGGCGGCTGCGTCTCGAGAGTGCCATACAGCGGATAGCGGTCATCCACCGCCTTGACGTCCGCCAGCTGCGGCGTATCGCCCGCAAAGGTCATGGTGGCGAAGCTCAGCTGTTCGCTGACGCTCAGCCCTGACTGGCGCGCATGCGCGATCCACTCAGCGGGCACCTCGCGCGAACTGCGCAGCGTGCGGTCGCCTGCCATAAACTCACGGCTTTGCTGGCTGAGGCCTTTCTCCATCCGATCGCTTATCGACCCCAGGGCCAGCACGCAGGCCACGGCGAGGCTTAACGCCAGCCAGACGATCAGCAGCGACGGCGAGCGCCATTCGCGCCAGAACCAGCGGGCGATCATGCTTCCTCCCGCAGCTGGCCATCCACCAGGCGCAGACGACGGTCGCAGCGCGCCGCCAGCAGCGGATCGTGAGTGACGAGGATCAGGGTGGTGCCGTGTTCGCGATTAAGCGAGAACAGCAGATCGGCAATTTTATCCCCGGTCTGGCGATCGAGGTTGCCGGTGGGCTCATCGGCGAACAGAATGGCCGGACGACCATTGAAGGCCCGGGCCAGCGCGACCCGCTGCTGTTCACCGCCGGAGAGCTGTGCCGGCAGGTGGTGCAGGCGTTTGCCAAGCCCCAGCTGCTCAAGTAGCGCGCGGGCATCGCCCCGGCTCTGGCTATCGCTGGCGCCACGCAGCAGCGCCGGCAGCTCGACGTTCTCCAGGGCGTTGAGCGTCGGGATCAGCATAAACGACTGAAAGACAAAACCGACGTGCTGCGCCCGCAGCGCCGCCCGCGCCTCCTCATCCATCCGATGCAGCGGTTTGCCCAGCATCGATACTTCCCCACTGCTGCCATCGTCCAGGCCGGCGAGGATCGCCAACAGGGTCGATTTACCGGAGCCCGACTCGCCGATCAGGGCGATGGTCTGCCGCGGTTTGACAACCAGCTCAACTCCGGTAAGGATGGAGAGCTGATGCTCCCCCTGACCGACGGACTTCTTAAGATGATGAACTTCAAGTATGTTTTCCGCTGGCATGTGCCTTTCCTGTTTTTGTTCCTGTTTACCTGCCGCGCGATGGCGGCGGATACGCTGCTGATCCTCGGCGACAGCCTGAGCGCTGGCTATCGGATGGCGGCCAACGCCGCGTGGCCTGCGCTGCTCAATGAGAAGTGGCAGGCGAAAACGCCAGTGGTGAACGCCAGCATCAGCGGCGATACCTCCCAGCAAGGGCTGGCCCGTCTGCCTGCGCTGCTTAAACAGCATCAGCCGCGCTGGGTGCTGGTTGAGCTCGGCGGCAATGACGGGCTACGCGGCTTTCCGCCGCAGCAGACCGAGCAGACGCTGCGCACCATTATTAAGGATATCAAAGCGGCCAACGCCGAGCCGCTGCTGATGCAAATTCACCTGCCGGCGAACTATGGCCGCCGCTATAATGAAGCCTTCGGCGCGATTTACCCGGCCCTGGCCAAAGAGTTCGCTATTCCTCTCCTGCCCTTTTTTATGGAGGAGGTGTATCTGAAACCCCAGTGGATGCAGGACGACGGCATTCACCCGAATCGCGACGCGCAGCCGTTTATCGCCGAGTGGATGGCGAACCGGCTGGCTCCCTTAGTTAATCATGACTCCTGAACGCCAGGGGTCGCTGACAGGTAAAGTTATGCAAAAAACGGTTTTAGTGACAGGCTGTTCCAGCGGAATTGGTCTGGAAAGCGCACTGGATTTAACCCGCCAGGGCTTTCGCGTGCTGGCGGCCTGCCGCAAGGCAGAGGACGTGGCGCGGATGCAGGAGCTGGGGCTAACCGGTATTTTGCTCGATCTGGACGACCCGCAGAGCGTGGAGCGCGCGGCGGCGGAGGTGCTTGCGCTGACCGATAATCGTCTCTACGGCCTGTTCAATAACGCCGGATACGGCGTCTATGGCCCGCTGAACACCATCAGCCGCCAGCAGATGGAACAGCAGTTTTCCGCTAACTTTTTCGGTGCCCATCAGCTCACCATGCTGCTGCTGCCAGCGATGACGCCGCACGGCGAAGGTCGCATCGTGATGACCTCGTCGGTGATGGGGCTTATCGCCAGCCCCGGCCGCGGCGCCTACGCCGCCAGTAAATACGCCCTCGAGGCATGGTCCGACGCGCTGCGCATGGAGCTGCGTCACAGCGGTATCAAGGTCAGCCTGATTGAGCCGGGCCCGATCCGCACCCGCTTTACCGATAACGTCAACCAGACGCAAAGCGACAAGCCCGTTGAAAACCCGGGCATCGCCGCCCGTTTTACCCTCGGGCCGGAGGCGGTAGTGGAAAAAGTGCGCCACGCTTTTATCAGCGATAAGCCGAAGCTGCGCTACCCGGTCACCCTGGTCACCCACGCGGTGGCGCTGCTCAAACGCCTGCTGCCAGCCCGCGCGATGGACAAAATTATCCACGGCTGAGTTGAAGCGCGGCATGCCGCCCCCATGTAAAACAGAAATCGACTAACGAGAAATGCCCATGTCCGAACAGAATATTGTCAACATTAGCGAAGCGAACCTGCAGCAGACGCTACAGCAGTCCATGAACGTCCCGGTGCTGTTTTACTTCTGGTCTGCCCGCAGCCAGCACTGCGAACAGCTGACCCCGGTTCTTGAGCGCCTGGCCGCTCAATACAACGGCCAGTTTACGCTGGCGAAGGTCGATTGCGACGCCGAGCAGATGCTCGCTTCACAGTTTGGTCTGCGCGCCATCCCTACGGTTTATCTGTTCCAGAACGGCCAACCAGTGGACGGTTTTGAAGGCCCGCAGCCGGAAGAAGCGATCCGCGCCCTGCTGGATAAAGTCCTGCCCCGCGAAGAGGAGCTGAAAGCGCAGCAGGCCCTGGCCCTGATGCAGGAAGAAAAATACGCCGATGCCCTGCCGCTGCTGAAGGAAGCCTGGCAGCTGTCGAATCAGGACAGCCAGATTGGCCTGCTGTTGGCGGAAACGCTGATTGCTCTGCACCGTTCCGATGAAGCGGAAAACGTACTGAAGACTATTCCGCTGCAGGATCAGGATACCCACTATCAGGGTCTGGTGGCGCAGATTGAGCTACTCAAACAGGCCGCCGACACGCCGGAAATCCAGCAGCTGCAGCAGCAGGTGGAACAGAATCCGGAGGACGCGCAGCTGGCCTCCCAGCTGGCGCTACAGCTGCATCAGGTCGGGCGTAACGAAGAAGCGCTGGCGCTGCTGTTCAGCCATCTGCAGAAGGATTTAGGCGCTGGCGACGGCCAGGCGCGCAAGATGCTGCAGGAGATCCTCGCCGCCCTCGGTACCGGCGATGCGCTGGCCGCCAAATACCGCCGTCAGCTCTATTCGCTGCTGTACTAATCCGTTGCCAGCCCCGGATAGCGCTGCGCTTATCCGGGCTACGCGAACGATGCGGAACCTAGCCTTAGTCGCCCGGGTGAGGTGTGAACGCCGCAACCCGGGATCGTTCACGGGCGCTTTTTCAGCTGCGTCACCACCAGCTGATGGCGGGCGTTGAAGAACTTCCGGTAGGTCAGATAGCCGGCGATAATCGTCGACAGACTGGCGGTCGACAGCAGCATAAAGGTCACCATGATCTGGTACTTAATCGCCTTTACCGGGTCAATACCGGCAAAAATTAGCCCCGACATCATCCCTGGCAAGCTCACCAGCCCCACCGTTTTCGCTGAATCGACGGTGGGTATCAATGACGCCCGAATGCTGTCGCGGATCAGCCGCGCCGAGGCCATTTTCGGCGTCGCGCCGAGGCTCAGCTTCTCCTGAATCTGCTGCTGCTCGCTGCTGAAGCGCTGGCCCATATTGTTGTAGCACAGTCCCACCGCTACCATGGCGTTCCCGGCCACCATCCCGGCAATCGGGATCACCTGCATCGGGACGAAGGCTATCGATCCAGAGAACACCAGCACCGCCAGCGTCAGCCCGGCGCCGGTGGTGATGGCGATAAATGACGAGACAAAAGCCTTATCGATATACTTGCTGCGCTTTTTGGCATTCCACGCCGCGTTAAAGCAGATAAACAGCACCATCAACAGCGTCAGAACCGCATGATTGACGTTAAAGATATATTTCAATACATAGCCGACGATAATCAGCTGCACGATCGCCCGGCAGATGCTCCAGAGAATATCTTTTTCCAGCGCCAGCTTTTCCCGATAGCTCACCAGAATAGCGATCAGCACCAGCACCATCGACAGCGCCAGCGATTCGTTCGTAATGTTATGCCCGTTCATGCCGTACCTCCTGCATGTTTCCGCCGGCAGGCTGCAAGGTAATCACTTCATCGGCATGCGAAATTTCGTTGCGATCGTGGGTGACCCACAGAACAGCGACCTGCTTTTCCGTCGCATAGCCATGAATAATGTCATTCACATTCTGTTTATTACTGTCATCCAGCGCGCTGGTAATTTCGTCCAGCAGCAGCACGCGCGGCAGGAATTGTAAATTGCGGATCAGCGAGACGCGCTGCTTTTCCCCGCCGGATAGTTCATTAATCGATTTTTCCAGCATATTTTCGCCAAGACCAAAGCGCTGCAGGTCGGCCACCAGCGCCTGCGGATCCGGTTGTTTATTGCGGATCTGCCACGGAAAAATCAGGTTATCGTAAACCGAATCCCCGAACAGCGCCGGCGTCTGCGCACAGTAAGAGACCTGCTGGCGATACCTTTCCGGCGACAGCGTCGCGACATCGGCATTGTCGAAAAACAGGCGTCCGGAGGTCGGACTGAGCAGCGAGGCGATAATTTTTAGCAAGGTGCTTTTCCCGCAGCCGGAAGGCCCGGTAATCAACTTAAATTCCCCGGGTCTGAGCTCAAGATTGATATTGTGTAAAATAACTGCGTCGTCGGTCTTAAATCCCACATCCTCGAGACGCAAAAGCGCGTTATTTTCCTTCATGAGGCTTCCTGATTATTTTCTGAAACACCGCTAGTTTACCGCACTTTCCTTTCTCCCGGTGGTGGAGAAAGATATACTCAGTTTAAACACACGCTATTTCTTTGTAGCGCTTCACCAGGCAACAAGACAGGAGGTTTTTGATGCTGATTTTTATTCCTATCCTTATTTTCGTCGCGCTGGTCATTGTGGCCGCGGCGGTGAAAATCGTCCCGCAGGGCTACCAGTGGACGGTGGAGCGCTTCGGGCGTTTTACCCAGACGCTGCAGCCGGGATTAAGCTTAGTCGTGCCGTTTATGGACCGCATCGGCCGCAAAGTGAACATGATGGAGCAGGTGCTCGATATCCCCTCACAGGAGGTTATCTCCAGAGATAACGCCAACGTCACCATCGACGCCGTTTGCTTTATTCAGGTGGTTGACGCGCCAAAGGCCGCCTACGAGGTCAGCAATCTTGAGCAGGCGATCGTCAACCTGACGATGACCAACATTCGTACCGTGCTCGGCTCGATGGAGCTGGACGAAATGCTCTCCCAGCGCGACAGCATTAACACCCGCCTGCTGCATATCGTTGACGACGCCACCAACCCGTGGGGGGTGAAAATCACCCGCGTCGAAATTCGCGACGTTCGCCCACCGGCGGAGCTTATCGCCTCGATGAACGCCCAGATGAAAGCCGAACGTACCAAACGCGCCTATATCCTTGAGGCCGAAGGGGTGCGTCAGGCGGAAATTCTGAAAGCGGAAGGGGAAAAGCAGTCGCAGATCCTCAAGGCGGAGGGCGAGCGGCAGTCCGCCTTCCTGCAGGCGGAGGCCCGCGAGCGTTCCGCTGAAGCGGAAGCCCGCGCCACCCAGATGGTCTCCTCAGCGATCGCCTCAGGCGATATTCAGGCGATCAACTACTTCGTGGCGCAGAAGTACACCGATGCGCTGCAGCAGATTGGCGCCGCCAACAACAGTAAAGTGGTGCTGATGCCGCTGGATGCCAGCAGCCTGATGGGATCGATCGCCGGGATCAGCGAGCTGATCAAAGAAGGCGCTGGCGATCGGAAAAAATCATGATCGACATGATCCTCGCCCACCCTCATCTGTTCTGGCTAAGCCTCGGCGGGCTGCTGCTGGCGGCCGAGATGCTGGGCGGCAGCGGATACCTGCTGTGGAGCGGCGTCGCCGGCGTGGTGACCGGCGCCCTGACCTGGCTCCTGCCGCTGAGCTGGGAATGGCAAGGCACGCTGTTTGCCGTCCTCACTCTGCTGGCGGCGTGGCTGTGGTCGAAGTGGCTGCGCAAGCGCGTCAAACTGCAGCGTCCTGCCGATGCTCAACTCAACCAGCGCGGGCAGCAGCTGATAGGCCGCCGTTTGACGCTGGATGCCCCGCTGGTAAACGGCCGCGGCCACGTGCGCGTGGGCGACAGCTCATGGCCGGTGATGGCTGACGAGGACCTCGCCCCAGGCAGTCAAGTCGAAGTGGTCGCCGTGGAAGGGATTACGCTACGGATCAGACCCGTCGTTCGTTAAGCCTGCGCCTTGCGATGACAGCAGCCGGAAAGATTATCGATAATCGGGCATTCCGCGCTGTCGTCGCCGGGACAGGATTCGGCCAGCGCCAGCAGGTGCGCGCGCATATTTTGCAGCTCGCGGATATGGTTCTCGATATCCGCCACTTTCTCCAGCGTGCGTTTTTTCACATCGGCGCTGTGCCGCGACGGGTCGTTGAACAAGGCCACCAGCTCGCGGCACTCTTCCAGGTTAAACCCCACCTGCCGCGCCTGGCGCAGCAGCGTCAGCTCATCGAGATGCTGCTGACTGTAAGTGCGGTAGCCGTTTTCGCTGCGCAACGGCGGCGTCACCAGCCCCTTCTCTTCGTAAAAACGAATCGCTTTGCTGGTTAAACCGGTTTTTTTCGCCACATCGCTGATATTCATTTTTTCTCCTTGACCTTCCCCTTGCTGGAAGGTTTAACCTTCTTAATACTCGATGAAAGAGTGGTTCTGGTCAATCGTTGACCGGAAAATTATTCAGGAGTTATTTATGTCTAACACTATCGACCTGACGCTGGATGGCCTCTCCTGCGGCCACTGCGTCAAACGCGTGAAAGAGAGTCTGGAGCAGCGTCCTGACGTTGAGCAAGCGGAAGTCACCCTCACTGAAGCCCATGTGACGGGCAGCGCCAGCGCACAAGCGCTGATTGAAACCGTTAAACAAGCCGGATACGGCGCGGAGCTCAGCCACCCAAAGGCTAAACCGCTGGCAGAATCATCAATCCCGTCGGAAGCACTGACAGCGGCCACTCCTGAGCTTCCGGCAGCCCATGACGAAGATGACAGTCAACAGCTGCTGATCAACGGCATGAGCTGCGCCAGCTGCGTCTCCCGGGTACAGAACGCGCTTGCCGCGGTGCCGGGCGTCTCACAGGCGCGGGTTAACCTGGCGGAACGCACGGCGCTGGTGATGGGCAGTGCGTCCGCCGCAGAATTAGTGCAGGCGGTGGAGAAAGCGGGCTACGGCGCGGAGGCGATCGAGGACGATCTGGAACGCCGCGAACGTCAGCAGGAAACCGCCATCGCCACCATGAAACGTTTTCGCTGGCAGGCGATTGTCGCTCTGCTGGTCGGCGTGCCGGTGATGGTCTGGGGCATGATCGGCGATAACATGATGGTCAGCGACGACAACCGTTCGCTGTGGCTGGTCATCGGCCTCGTCACCCTTGCGGTGATGGTCTTCGCCGGCGGGCACTTCTACCGCAGTGCGTGGAAAAGCCTGAAAAACGGCACCGCCACCATGGATACGCTGGTGGCCCTCGGTACCGGCGTCGCCTGGCTGTACTCGATGAGCGTCAACCTGTGGCCACAGTGGTTCCCGATGGAAGCCCGCCATCTCTATTACGAAGCCAGCGCAATGATTATCGGCCTGATTAACCTCGGCCATATGCTGGAGGCCCGCGCCCGCCAGCGCTCCTCAAAAGCGCTGGAAAAACTGCTCGACCTGACGCCGCCTTCAGCCCGCGTGGTGACCCCTGAGGGAGAAAAGGATCTGCCGCTCGCTGAAGTTCAGGCCGGCATGACGCTGCGCCTGACCACTGGCGATCGCGTTCCGGTTGACGGCGTGATAAGCCAGGGCGAAGCCTGGTTTGATGAAGCGATGCTCACCGGCGAACCGGTACCACAGCAAAAAGGCGATGGCGATGCCATTCACGCCGGCACCGTGGTGCAGGACGGCAGCGTGCTGTTCACCGCCAGCGCCGTCGGCAGCCAGACCACGCTGGCACGTATTATCCGCATGGTGCGCCAGGCGCAGAGCAGCAAGCCGGAGATCGGCCAACTGGCGGATAAAATCTCCGCGGTGTTTGTCCCGGCGGTGGTCGCCATTGCGCTGATTAGCGCGGCGATCTGGTACTTCTTCGGCCCGGCGCCGCAGATCGTCTATACCCTGGTGATCGCCACCACGGTGCTGATTATCGCCTGTCCGTGCGCCTTAGGGCTGGCGACGCCAATGTCGATCATTTCCGGCGTTGGCCGGGCGGCGGAATACGGCGTACTGGTGCGCGACGCCGATGCTCTGCAGCGCGCCAGTGAACTCGACACCCTGGTGTTCGATAAAACCGGCACCCTGACCGAAGGCAAGCCGCAGGTGTTGGCGGTGAAAACTTTCACTGGCGTTGATGAGATTACCGCGCTGCGTCTTGCCGCCGCGCTCGAGCAGGGCTCAAGCCATCCGCTGGCGCGAGCGATCCTCGATAAAGCCGGAGACAGCCCGTTGCCGGAAGTGAGCGGCTTCCGCACCCTGCGCGGCCTTGGTGTCAGCGGTGAGGCGGAAGGTCATCGCCTGCTGCTCGGCAACCAGGCGCTGCTCAACGAGCAGCATATCGCCACCAGCGATATAGAAAGCGAGATGATGGCGCAGGCCTCGCGCGGCGCTACGCCGGTGCTGCTGGCGGTGGATGGTCAGGCGGCCGCGCTGTTCGCCATCCGTGACCCACTGCGCGAAGACAGCGTCGACGCCCTGGCGCGCCTGCATCGTCAGGGCTACCGCCTGGTGATGCTCACCGGGGATAACCCCACTACCGCGAATGCCATCGCCAAAGAAGCCGGCATTGATGAAGTGATTGCCGGCGTGCTGCCGGACGGTAAAGCCGACGCCATTAAGCGTCTGCAGAGCCAGGGGCACAAAGTGGCGATGGTTGGCGATGGGATTAACGATGCCCCGGCGCTGGCGCAGGCGGATGTCGGGATCGCCATGGGCGGCGGCAGCGATGTCGCTATTGAAACCGCGGCGATCACCCTGATGCGCCATAGCCTTCACGGCGTGGCCGATGCGCTGGCGATTTCGAAGGCGACCTTACGCAATATGAAGCAGAACCTGCTGGGGGCCTTTGTCTACAACTCGCTGGGTATCCCGATTGCCGCCGGGATCCTCTGGCCGCTGACCGGCACGCTGCTCAATCCGGTGGTCGCCGGCGCGGCGATGGCGCTGTCGTCAATCACCGTGGTGAGTAACGCTAACCGACTGTTGCGCTTTAAACCAAAAGAGTAAACGCTGTTGCAGGAAAGCGGACGCTGACAGGATCGGCGCCCGCTTTTTTTCCGGGACAAGAAAAGCCCGCCGGAAGGGTGACGTGTATCACCATATGCGCTAGCATGAATGCCTCACACTTCGGAGCGCGTATGGGCCTGTTAAACCGGATAAAAATGCTGTGGCGAGCCGCCGTCGGCTCGTCTTATTCCTGGCCTGCGATGGATATCGTCCTGCCCGGCGAACGTTATCTGCACCTCGTCGGCAGCATCCATATGGGCACCCGCGACATGGCGCCGCCGCCAGCGAAACTGCTGAAAAAAATACGCCAGGCCGATGCGTTAATCGTCGAGGCCGATATCAGCGGCAATGAAACCCCGTTTAGCAATCTCCCCGCTTATCCGCCGCTGGCGGAGCGCCTGAGCGACGCGCAGCTGAGCGAGCTACAAGCGCGAGCCGGCGAGCTGGGCCTGTCGGTCGAGCTGTTCGACAGCCAGCCGCTGTGGCAGGTGGCGATGGTTCTGCAGGCCACCCAGGCGCAGAAGCTGGGGCTGCGGCCGGATTACGGTATCGATTATCAGTTGCTGATGGCCGCCCGCGAGAGCAACATAGCGGTGATGGAGCTGGAAGGCGCCGACAGCCAGATCGCGCTGCTGCGCGACCTGCCCGATGGCGGAATGGCGCTGCTGGAAGATACGCTGACCCACTGGCGCACCAACGCCCGTTTACTGCAGGTCATGATCGGCTGGTGGCTGGAGCAACCGCCGTCGCGCGGTGCGGTATCGCTGCCGACGACCTTCAGCCAGTCTTTATATGATGTGCTGATGCATCAGCGCAATCTCGCCTGGCGCGAGACGCTGCTGGCCTTGCCGCCGGGGCGCTACGTGGTCGCCGTCGGCGCGCTGCATCTGTATGGCGAAGGGAATCTGCCGGATATGCTGACATAAAAAAATGGCCAATATTGCTATTGGCCCGTCAAAGAGGAATTTCATCATTATTATTATCCCGGGATTTGTATCCCGGATCGTCTGATTGTCGCTCAAAGTGACCATCACTGCCAACACTATTGCGCAAGATGGTACTATTTTTTAGACAACCTGCGGGCGTATTCTGACGTCACGCAAAACCGGTTGGTAAGAAGGATAGCTATGACTCCCGCCGTTAAATTACTCGAAAAAAACAAAATTCCCTTTCAGATCCACAGTTACGATCACGATCCCAATGAGACCAACTTCGGTGATGAAGTGGTGCGCAAGCTCGGCCTCAATGCCGATCAGGTTTACAAGACCCTGCTGGTCGCCGTTAATGGCGATATGAAGCATCTGGCGGTCGCCGTCACCCCGGTCGCCGGGCAACTGGATTTGAAGAAAGTGGCGAAAGCGCTGGGCGCCAAGAAAGTCGACATGGCCGACCCGATGGTGGCGCAGCGTATCACCGGCTATCTGGTGGGCGGTATCAGTCCGCTGGGGCAGAAAAAGCGCCTGCCGACGGTGATTGACGCCCCGGCGCAGGAATTTGCCACTATCTATATTTCCGGCGGCAAACGCGGGCTGGATATTGAGCTGGCGGCCAGCGATCTGGCGCAGCTTCTGGATGCGAAGTTCGCCGATATCGCCCGCCGCGATTGATAACACTATCCCGGATAGCGGCGCACGCGCCTTATCCGGGCTCCCCAACTCGTAGCCACGGTAAGCGTAGCGCCACCGTGGAAATAGCTCACCCGAAACCCAGGCTTACTGCCAGCTCACCTCGCCTTTCGGCTCATAGGCGGCGGCATCCAGCGGCGAGTTTTTCTCGATATACTCTTTCAGCACTTCGGCATCGATAAAGCCGGTATTCACATACCCGGGTTTATCGGCGATGTTCGGGTAACCATCGCCGCCGGTGGCGTTAAAGCTCAGCGTCGCCATCCGATAGGTCTTCGACGGATCCACCGGTTCGCCTTTGATTTTCAGATCGTTCAACTTGCCGTCTTTGGCCACAAAGCTGACGTTGGCAAACTGCGGATAGGCGCCGGAATCTGGCTTCATCTGCGCGACGGCGGTCAGGTAATCCACCACCTCCTTGCCGCTCATATCGACATAGGTCAGCACATTGCCAAACGGCTGGACCTTCATCACATCCTTGTAGGTGATATCGCCCGCCTCAATGGAGTCGCGGATCCCGCCGCCGCTCATCACCGCGAAATCCGCATTACTGCGCGCCATCTGCGCCGCCAGCAGCAGGTGGCCCATATTGGTCTGCACGAAACGCACTTTACTGCGATCGCCCTCCAGATGACCATTCACGCTGCCGATCTTGACCTGCAGTTGCGCCTTACCTTTGTTCTGGAACGGCGTCAGCAGCGACATCATCTGCGGGTTCTCCGCGATCTGCGGCGTATACAGCACCCGCTCGCTTTGGCCGTTATCGTAAGTCACTTTTTTCTTCAGGTTGACCGGGATCAGCTGATAGTGCACCAGCTTCATCTCGCCGTTGCGGAACTCAAAATCGGCGCGGCCGACGTATTTGCCCCACTCATGCGCCTGGACGATCCAGATGCCGTTCTGACGATCCGGGGCGCACGGCGTCCCCGGCACATAGTCGACCTGCTTTTTATTTTCCGACGCCATGCACACCGGATCCTGCGAGTGACCGCCGACGATCATCGCCAGCGAGCCCGCGGGTAAACTCCGCGCCATCTCGACATCCCCCGGCGCGTTAGAGCCGTGGTTGCCGTTGTCATAGTGGCCCATATGGGTGGTGGCCAGGATCACGTCCGGCTTTTCATTCTGCTGCAGCTCCTGGATCACCAGCTTCGCCTCTTCCGCCGGTTTGCGGAATTCGATATCGGTGAAATATTCTGGATTGCCAATCTTGGCCGTATCGTCAGTGGTTAAGCCAATCACCGCGATTTTTAACCCGCCGCGCTTAAACAGCGCCCAGGGTTTGAACAGCCGTTCGCCGGTGCTTTTCTGATAAATATTGGCCGACAGGAACGGGAACTTCGCCCACTTTTCCTGCTGGCGCAGCACGCTCAGCGGATTATCAAACTCGTGGTTCCCCACCGCCATCGCGTCGTAGCCGATCAGGTTCATGCCGCGAAAATCGGGCTCTGCATCCTGTAAATCAGACTCCGGCACCCCGGTATTGATATCCCCGCCGGACAGCAGCAGAACGCTACCGCCTTCAGCCGCCACCTCTTTACGAATACCGTCCACCAGCGTTTTCTGCGCCGCGAGGCCATATTCGCCGTAGTCATTGCGCCAGAAATGGCCGTGGTGATCGTTGGTGTGCAGGATGGTAATTTTATAGGTTTTATCCTGCTCATAGGCCTGCGCGGACAGGCTGCCCAGCGATAACGCGGCGAATAACGCCAGCGCCACGCTGTGTTTTAAACAATGCATGCTTCACTCCCTGACTTAATCCCAAGTGCCGAAAGTATAGCGAGTTAGTCGCATTGACAAATATGTTTTCAGAATTGCGACTTCCTTCAAACCTTGTCAGCAGGTATGTTAGTTGGATAATAATTCCACCTGCATCCTCTATACGCCTTCGCGTTGTATGGCAGTGCGTTAGCCCGTTCGTCATATTTCCCATGCAGTAGCCGGGAAAATCAGGGCAGTCGCATGGCGTACAAATAACGAAAGCTATATAAAAAAGTGACGTGAACCTATGGCAATCAATCAGACCGCTCAACCCGTGTCCGGCCCCGCTGCGCCGCCGCAAAAAGCGCGCACCTCGTTTGGCATCTTAGGCGCGATCAGCCTGTCCCATTTGCTTAACGATATGATCCAGTCGCTCATTCTCGCGATCTACCCGCTGCTGCAGGCCGAGTTCTCCCTTACCTTTGTGCAGATCGGGATGATCACTCTCACCTTCCAGCTCACCTCATCGCTGTTCCAGCCGGTGATTGGCTATATTACCGATAAACGATCGATGCCGTGGTCGCTGCCGGTGGGCATGTGCTTTACCCTCTGCGGTTTGATCCTCCTGGCGCTGGCCGGTAGCTTCGGTATGGTGCTGCTGGCCGCCGCGCTGGTGGGTACCGGCTCCTCGGTTTTCCATCCGGAATCGTCCCGCGTAGCGCGGATGGCCTCCGGCGGCCGTCACGGCCTGGCCCAGTCGCTGTTCCAGGTCGGCGGCAACTTCGGCAGTTCGCTTGGTCCGCTGCTGGCGGCGGTGATCATCGCCCCGTATGGTAAAGGCAACGTCGCCTGGTTCGTACTGGCCGCCCTGCTGGCTATCGTCGTGCTGTCGCAAATCAGCCGCTGGTACGCCGCACAGCACCGGATGAATAAGGGCAAACCGAAGCCGGCGATCGTCAATCCGCTGCCGCGCAATAAGGTGATTCTGGCGGTAGGTATTCTGCTGATGCTGATTTTCTCGAAATATTTCTATATGGCGAGCATCAGCAGCTATTACACGTTTTATCTGATGCATAAGTTCGGCTTATCGGTGCAAAATGCCCAGCTGCATCTGTTTGCCTTCCTGTTCGCGGTGGCCGCCGGGACGGTGATTGGCGGGCCCGTTGGCGATAAGATTGGGCGAAAATATGTTATTTGGGGCTCTATCCTCGGCGTGGCGCCCTTCACCCTTGTTTTACCCTATGCCAGCCTTGAATGGACCGGGATTTTAACGGTGATCATTGGTTTTATCCTCGCCTCGGCCTTCTCCGCTATCCTGGTCTATGCCCAGGAGCTGCTGCCGGGACGTATCGGTATGGTTTCTGGTCTGTTTTTCGGCTTCGCCTTTGGCATGGGCGGCCTTGGCGCCGCGGTGCTGGGCCTGCTGGCGGACCATACCAGTATCGACCTGGTGTATAAAATCTGCGCCTTCCTGCCGCTGCTGGGATTCCTGACGATATTTCTTCCTGATAACCGGCAAAAAGCCTGATTATCCGGCGGCCAAAGTGTAACGTTGGCCGCCGTTACCCCTTGCGCCATCGGCCTGATGCGCGTATTCCTCCCTCGATTTTCCCTTCTGTGCCTTTTCATCCCCTAATTGCATTTTTTTGCACAATTCAAGAATTATTCATAAACAAAGTGAACGTTTTTGTCATAAACTATTACGCGGACAGGGTAGCAAAATGGACCGATTCACCACTGGAAAGGAGACGGAATGCACCACGCAACACCGCTAATCACCACCATTGTCGGCGGCCTCGTGCTCGCCTTTATTCTCGGCATGATTGCCAATAAGCTACGTATTTCTCCTCTGGTGGGATATCTCTTAGCGGGCGTGCTGGCCGGACCTTTCACCCCTGGCTTTGTTGCTGACACCAAACTGGCTCCGGAACTGGCGGAACTCGGCGTGATCCTGCTGATGTTCGGCGTCGGGCTGCATTTTTCCCTCAAGGATCTGATGGCGGTAAAGTCGATCGCCATTCCCGGGGCCATCGCCCAGATAGCTGTGGCGACGCTGTTGGGTATGGCGCTCTCCGCCGCCCTTGGCTGGTCGCTGATGACCGGCATCGTCTTTGGCCTGTGTCTCTCCACCGCCAGTACCGTGGTGCTGCTGCGCGCCCTGGAGGAACGACAGCTGATTGACAGTCAGCGCGGGCAGATCGCCATCGGCTGGCTGATTGTGGAAGACCTGGTGATGGTCCTGACGCTGGTCCTGCTGCCGGCAGTGGCCGGTATGGCGGAGAAAGGCAACGTCGGCTTCGCCTCCCTCGCCCTCGACCTCGGGATCACCATTGGCAAAGTGGTGGCCTTTATCGCCATCATGATGCTGGTCGGCCGTCGGCTGGTGCCGTGGATCATGTCGCGCAGCGCGGCCACCGGCTCGCGCGAGCTGTTCACCCTGTCGGTACTGGCCCTGGCGCTGGGCATCGCCTTCGGCGCCGTGGAGCTGTTTGATGTCTCCTTCGCCCTCGGCGCCTTCTTTGCCGGCATGGTGCTTAATGAATCCGAGCTGAGCCACCGCGCCGCCCATGACACCCTGCCGCTGCGCGACGCCTTTGCGGTGCTGTTCTTTGTCTCCGTCGGCATGCTGTTTGACCCAATGGTGCTGGTCCAGCAGCCGCTGGCGGTGCTGGCGACGCTGGCGATCATTATCTTTGGTAAATCCGCAGCCGCCTTTTTCCTCGTGCGTATGTTTGGCCACTCGCCGCGTACCGCACTGACGATTGCCGCCAGCCTGGCGCAGATTGGTGAATTTGCCTTTATTCTCGCCGGCCTGGGGATGGCGCTTAACCTGCTGCCGCAGGCCGGGCAAAACCTGGTGCTGGCCGGGGCGATCATCTCGATTATGCTCAACCCGGTGCTGTTTACCCTGCTGGAGAAATATCTCGATAAAACCGAAACCCTCGACGAGCAGACCTTGGAAGAGGTGCTGGAAGACGAGAAGCAGGTGCCGGTCGATATCTGCAACCACGCGCTGCTGGTCGGCTTCGGCCGCGTCGGCAGCCTGCTGGGCGAGAAGCTGATGGCCCAGGGGATCCCGCTGGTGGTGGTTGAAACCTCGCGCACCCGCGTGGATGAGCTACGCGAGCGCGGGATCAGCGCGGTGCTGGGCAATGCCGCCAATGAAGAGATCATGGAGCTGGCGCATCTCGACTGCGCTCGCTGGCTGCTGCTGACCATTCCCAACGGCTATGAGGCCGGCGAGATTGTCGCCTCCGCACGGGAAAAATGTCCGAATATCGAGATTATCGCCCGCGCCCATTACGATGATGAAGTGGATTACATTATCGACCGTGGGGCCAATCAGGTGGTGATGGGCGAGCGGGAAATTGCCCGCGCCATGCTGCAGCTTCTGGAAACGCCACCCGCCGGTGAAGTGGTCACTGGCTGATGTACAGCCCTCTCCCGTCGGGAGAGGGACTCGCTTATCGATCCCAGTACGCCTCTTCCAGGCTGTCCTCACGTTCCGGCAGGCCGCGGGTTAAACGCGGCGAGTGCTGGTTCAGCACCTGATAGCTCACGCGGTTGGCATATTTACACACCTGCGCCAGCGAGGAGTAGGTCAGCCATTTGCATTTGTGTTTGCTGGAGTTGGGTACGTTATTGCGATGGTAGTTATTGGCGGTGATGTCATGCAGCAGCGCCGCCAGCGCGCCGTCGCCTGCGCCGTTGGTGTTCATGATCTTCTCCGGGCCGCCCATATACGGTGCGATGTGCGAATAAATACGCAGCGGATTGACGCAGTCCTGGTGACGCATCGCGCGACTGAATTCAAACTGGTTAAATTCCGGGATCGCCCCCGGCAGCAGCGGATGCTGGGTTTTACGCTTCGCCTCTTCTTCGGTGAAGCCCGCCATATATAGCCCCGCCGGTCCGGCGGTGCACAGCACCAGGTCGACCCAGTCCAGCGCTTTGTCCGCCGCCGACAGCGGATCGGCAAAACCGGTCAGCGCTTCCCCTTCCTCTTCATTCATCGCCAGAATCGAGACATGATCCTGCAGGAACTGCTGCCACCACGCCGGGTTATCGGCAATCACGTATTTGGTACCAAGAGTTAACACCACCGGCACATCATGCTTTTTGGCATACTCGATAGCTTTCATCGTCGCGTCCGGCATCGGCTCGCCCGGCTTGCAGCGTACCAGGTAGGAGGTCAGCACCAGCGCCGAGGCGCCAGCGATCACCGCTTCCGGAATGCTTTCCGGGCGCAGCTTGTTCATATGACCCGGGCTAATGGCGAAGGTGCGCTCGCCGCTATCGCTGATCAGGGTGAAGCAGCGGCCAATGGCGCCGTCAACGCCCTGCAGATAGTTCAGATCGGTACGGCTGGAGGTATTGCACAGGTAGCGATAGGCATAGCCGCCGATTTCGATATTACTGCACATGACGCCAAGCAGCACCGAGCGATCGTCCGCCAGCACCGAGTAGTTGTGCATGGTATTGCCGATCGTGCCGCCGGCAAACTGATGAGTAATAAGATTATTGCGCACCAGCTCCTGGTACAGCGCCTCGGCGACATCATCTTCAATCACCAGAGAGTGGCCCGCGCTCAGGCCGTAGCGCACGATAAACGCCTCATCCACTTTCGCTTCGATATCCACCAGCGTCTGGTCAATACCCACCACCCAGGAGACGCTGGATTCATTCTCCGGCTGAATTTGCTGCAGCAGCGGGTCGCGGGCGTTAACGGGAAAATAGTGTTTGGACTTGCGTTTACCGGGAAATTTCATAGTGGCGCTTAAATAACAGGGAACAAGCGGGAAATAGTAGCATATTCCCCGCCCTGCGCGCGATCAGCGATAAGGCGCCGTCAGGTTGACCATCATCTCAATATGCGCGGCGTCCGCGTTAAGCGCCGGAATGTATTCATATTGCTTGCCACCCGCTTCGAGGAAGATTTCCCGGTTCTGGACGGCGATCTCTTCCAGCGTTTCGAGACAGTCGGCGGCAAAGCCCGGGCACAGCACCTGAATATGCTTCGTCCCTTTCTCGCCGAGCATCTTCAGCGTCTCATCGGTGTACGGCGTCAGCCAGGGTTCCCGCCCAAAGCGCGACTGGAAGGTCATCATCACCCGCTCCGGTGGCAGCCCCAGCGCGGAGACCAGTTCCCGCGTGGTATCACGACAGCGCTGAGGATAATCATCTCCCTGGTTGGCATAGCGCTGCGGGATCCCATGATAGGAAAGCAGCAGCAGATCCGGTTCCCCATGAACGGCAAACGAGGCGCGCACGCTGGCCGCCAGAGCATGGATATAGTCCGGGTGCCCGGCGTAATCGCGAATAAACGAGATACCGGGAATGGCGCGTTTTTTCGCGAGGATCCGCGCCAGCTCATCCCAGACGGCAGCCACCGTCGAGCAGGAATATTGCGGATACAGCGGCAGCACCACGATGTGCCCCACCCCTTGCGCCAGTAAATCATCCACCGCGCTGGCCAGCGACGGCGTTCCATAGCTCATGCCCAGCGCCACCGGGGTATCCGGCAGTCTGGCAGCCAGCGCCTGCTGCTGGCGACGGCTGTATACCATCAGCGGCGACCCCTCTTCCATCCAGACGGACTGATAGAGTTTAGCCACGCGGGGAGAGCGAATCGGCAGTATGACGCCCCGCAGCAGCGGCCACCATAGCAGACGAGACGTATCCACCACCCG
Organism: Klebsiella sp. PCX; assembly: GCF_021869705.1. Lineage (NCBI taxonomy): Bacteria > Pseudomonadati > Pseudomonadota > Gammaproteobacteria > Enterobacterales > Enterobacteriaceae > Klebsiella > Klebsiella sp. PCX. The sequence goes on along the minus strand of NZ_CP091527.1, from coordinate 1,240,845 downwards.
TTTGTCGCTGAGGAATTGTCGCAGATAACGCTTCACCGCACCGGGGGTGGGCGCATCGGGAGTGCCTAAATTGGCCAGCAAGATACCTGTTTTCGTCTGATGCATTACCGCCTCTTAACCATTTGAATCGCAGCCAATTGTAGCTGAAATGGCGCTAAACGGAACCAATCATAGCAAAAGGTAGGAATGAGAGGAGTTCTCATCCTGCCGCAGCAGGATGAGAAAAGGCTTTATCAGCCGAGGATTTTTTCCAGTTCGGCGCGCACGTCAGCCACCGCTTTGGTGCCGTCGACTTTGGCGTATTTGGTGTTGCCCGCCTGCGCTTCTTTGGTGTAGTAGCCGATCAGCGGCGCCGTCATCTGATGATATTCCACCAGACGCTTACGCACGGTCTCTTCCTGGTCGTCTTTACGGGTGGTCAGCTCTTCGCCGGTCACGTCGTCTTTGCCTTCCACCTTCGGCGGATTGAATTTGATGTGGTATACGCGACCGGATGCCGCGTGAACGCGACGGCCAACGATACGGTCGACAATCAGTTCGTCCGGCACGTCGAATTCCAGCACGTAATCAACGGTAATGCCCGCTTCTTTCATGGCGTCAGCCTGCGGAATAGTGCGCGGGAAACCGTCCAGCAGGAAGCCGTTACGGCAATCTTCCTGGGCGATACGCTCTTTAACCAGCGCGATAACCAGCTCATCGGTCACCAGCTTGCCGGCGTCCATGATGTCTTTCGCCTGCTTACCGAGCTCAGAGCCGGATTTTACCGCAGCGCGCAGCATATCGCCGGTGGAGATTTGCGGAATACCGTATTTCTCCATGATGAACTGAGCCTGAGTTCCTTTACCCGCGCCCGGAGCGCCAAGCAGAATAATACGCATTACGAAAATCCCCTCAAAAGTCGATTCAATTTTTCAAAAACGCTAAACCATACCACCAGAACGGCGATGGCTCAAGGAAGGCGGTGCGGCTGAAACGGTTAATGGTGAGATATTTTATGCAATCCAATGTGAAATGCCCCGTCTGAGCAAATCGCTCAGACGGGGCATTTATCCCGTTCCCGGCGTCGCGTCGCTCGGCCGGGCTACTCGTTCAGGTTCGCGTCAGGAAGCCAGCAGCTGGTTCATACGGCGGATAAACTGGTTCGGATCTTCCAGCGTGCCGCGCTCGGCCAGCAGCGCCTGATCCAGCAGCAGTTCCACCCATTCGCCGAACTGCGCGTCATCCTGGGTATCGGCTGCGCGTTTCACCAGCTGATGCGCCGGGTTCAGTTCGAAGATGTATTTCACTTCCGGCGCCGCCTGGCCCGCAGCCGCGAAAAGCTTCGCCATCTGGGTGCTCATCTCGTCGGCATCGGTGGTGACAATCGCCGGGGTATCGGTCAGACGATGGGTCAGACGCACCTCTTTGACCCGGTCGCCAAGCAGGTTTTTCACACGCTCAACGAACGGCTCCAGCGCTTTTTCGGCTTCTTTGGTGGACTCGTCCACTTCATCCGCCAGCTTGTCCAGCGACTCGTCGGCTTTAGCGACAGACTGGAACGCTTTGCCGTCGAACTCGGTCAGGTAGCTCATCATCCACTCGTCGATGCGATCGGAGAGCAGCAGCACTTCGATCCCTTTCTTACGCAGCAGCTCGAGGTGCGGGCTGCTCTTCGCCGCCGCATAGCTGTCGGCAGTGATGTAGTAGATCTTCTCCTGACCTTCTTTCATGCGTGAGACGTACTCTTCCAGCGACACGGTCTGCGCGGAGGAGTCAGTATGGGTGGTCGCGAAGCGCAGCAGTTTGGCGATCGCCTCCTGGTTGCTCGGATCTTCCGCCGGCCCCTCTTTCAGCACCAGGCCGAACTGTTTCCAGAAGGTCTGATATTTTTCGGCGTCGTCTTTCGCCAGCTTATCCAGCATCTGCAGTGCGCGTTTGGTCAGCGCGGTGCGCAGGTTGCGGGTCACGCTGCTGTCCTGCAGAATTTCACGGGAGACGTTCAGCGGCAGATCGTTGGAGTCTATCAGGCCGCGTACGAAGCGCAGGTAGTTCGGCATAAACTGCTCGGCGTCGTCCATGATGAACACACGCTGGACGTACAGCTTCAGGCCGTGTTTATGATCGCGGTTCCACATATCCCACGGCGCCTGCGACGGGATATACAGCAGGCTGGTGTACTCCTGCTTACCTTCCACGCGGTTGTGGCTCCAGGTCAGCGGGTCGCTGTAGTCATGGGCAATGTGCTTGTAGAATTCTTTGTATTCGTCGTCGTTAACTTCAGACTTGCTGCGAGTCCACAGGGCCTGCGCCTTGTTGATTTTTTCCCAACTGATAACGGTTTCGCCGTCTTTCTCTTCCCGTTTCTCAATCTCAACCGGCAGCGCGATATGGTCGGAATACTTGCTGATGATGGAGCGCACGCGCCAGTCGTTGAGGAAATCGTCCTCACCTTCGCGCAGATGCAGGGTGATTTCGGTCCCGCGATCGGCTTTGGTGATGTCAGCCACGGTATATTCCCCTTCGCCGGCGGATTCCCAGAACACGCCGTTCTCAGGTTTATCGCCTGCCGCACGGGTACGGACGGTCACTTTATCCGCCACGATGAAGGCCGAATAGAAGCCGACACCGAACTGGCCAATCAGCTGGCTATCTTTTGCCTGGTCGGAACCCATCGATTCGAGGAACGCTTTGGTGCCGGATTTGGCGATGGTGCCGAGATGGTCGATAACCTCTTCCCGGTTCATACCGATACCGTTATCGGCAATGGTCAGGGTACGGTTGTCTTTATCAAACGAAACCCGCACGCGCAGCTCGCCGTCTCCCTCATACAAATCCGGCTGCGACAGCGCGCGGAAACGCAGCTTATCGGCCGCATCAGAGGCGTTGGAAATCAGCTCACGCAGAAAGATTTCTTTGTTGGAATAGAGGGAATGGATCATCAGGTGCAGAAGCTGTTTTACTTCTGACTGAAAACCACGAGTTTCTTGTCCTTTCATCTGATTCAACCTCAACAATGCCATTTTAAATGGGTAAAAAACCGTTGAGTGGGAGATGGGGACAGCGGGGAAATTTTTCAAGCGGAGGCGGCGATAGCCGCCTCCATTTGTTCAGAAAGTAATCTTGTGGCGACCGGCCAGCGAGTGGGACAGCGTGGTGCCGTCGACCATCTCCAGCTCGCCGCCCACCGGCACGCCGTGGGCGATTCGGCTGGCGTCGACGCCATACTGCGCGCACAGCTCCGCGATATAGTTGGCTGTCGCCTCGCCCTCAACGGTCGGGTTGGTGGCAAGGATCACCTCGGTGATCGACTCCGCCTCCAGCCGTTGCTCCAGGCGATCGAGCCCGATGTCATCAGGCCCGATGCCGTCGAGCGGCGACAGGTGCCCCATCAGCACGAAGTAGCGGCCGGAATACTGCCCGGTCTGCTCAATGGCGTAGATGTCCGCCGGACTCTCCACCACGCAGATCTGGCCGTTTTCCTGGCGACGCGGGTTGCTGCAGATATTGCACACCTCCTGCTCGGTGAAGGTGCGGCAATCGGCACAGTGGCCGATCTCCGACATCGCGCGCGTCAGCGCCTGCGCCAGACGCATCCCGCCGCTGCGATCGCGCTGCAGCAGGGTAAACGCCATGCGCTGCGCCGACTTCGGGCCGACGCCCGGCAGACAGCGCAGTGCTTCCATAAGCTGAGTTAACAGCGGGCTGGTTTGCATCAGAACGGCATCTTGAAGCCTGGCGGCAGCTGCATACCGGCAGAGACGGAAGCCATCTTCTCTTTCTGGGTCTCTTCGATACGGCGCGCAGCGTCGTTGAACGCGGCAGCCACCAGATCTTCCAGCATCTCTTTGTCATCTTCCAGCAGGCTTGGGTCGATCTCCACGCGGCGGCAGTTGTGCGCGCCGTTAATGGTCACTTTCACCAGACCCGCGCCGGATTCGCCGGTCACTTCCAGCTGAGCGATCTCTTCCTGCATCTTCTGCATTTTTTCTTGCATCTGCTGGGCCTGCTTCATCAGGTTACCCAGGCCGCCTTTTCCACCAAACATAGGCTTCTCTCTCAGTCAGTCATCATTAAAGGTACTGACTGCAAGTCAAACTTGCAGTCAAATGGGGCGGATACTCTCTTCATCCAGATCGGCGTCAAAGAAACGACGCAGGGTCTGAATGTTATTATCCGCAATAATCGCTTCGCGCGCCTGCGCGAGCTTCTCTTCATAAATAGCCTGCCGCCACTCCAGCGGCGTGCGCATCGCGGGATTATCGTCTTCCACGATGGTCAATTCAACGGGCGTACCGTACAACACCCCCAGCGCTTCAGCCAGCTTTTGCTGTGCGCCGGCGGAATTGAGGTGGCGCTGGCTGGTGCGCAGATGCAGACAGACGCGATTGCCCTCCTGCTCTTTCCACGCGTTGAGCGCCACCTGCTCGACCAGCTTCGGTACTGCCAACTGGCTCACTTCTGCCGCCCAGCTGTCGCGCTCGACCGCTTCAACGGCAAGCTTGGCCGCCAGCTCAGGCGTTTTTTCATGCTCCAGCGCTTTTTTCAGCGCTTTAGGCGTGGCGACTTCGACTTTGGTCTCTTCAACCACCGTCGTCGCCTTCCAGCGATAAGCCTCTTTCTTCGCCGGGGCCTGCTCCAGCGCCGCCGCGGCCGGACGAGCCTGGACGCGCTCGGTAATCGAACTCAGTCGCTCCAGCGCAGCGTTATTCACCGGCCGCGCGCGGGAAGCGGCTGCCGGTTCACTCTTTTTTGGGGTGGTTGCTCCCTGGCTGCGCTGCAGGTGGCTGCGGGCCGCCAGCACCTGGCTGGTGGTCGGCGGCAAACTCTGCGGCGGCTGTGGCGGCGCTGCGGGGGAAACCGGCGGGCGCGGCGCGGGCGCGGCGGCCTGCGCCGGCTGCACCTCGGGCTCCGGCAGCGGCTTACGCGGATGAAACGCCAGGGCGCGCAGCAGCGTCATTTCGACGCCCATCCGCCGGTCCGGGGCATAGGGTAGCTCTTTGCGGCCAATCAGCAGCGTCTGGTAGTAGAGCTGAACGTCGCCCGGCGGTACGGTGCGCGCCAGTTCGCGCATCCGCACTTCGACCGCGGCCATGTCGGCGCCCAGCGCCGAAGGGGACAGCTGAACCATGGCGATGCGGTGCAGCAGGCTCTGCATCTCCACCAGCAGCGCCTCCCATTCAACGCCGCGCGCGGCGGCGTCATTGACGCCCGCCATGACTCGCTCGCCATCGGCGGCGACCAGGGCTTCAATCAACGACAGTGCCTGATCGTCATCGAGGGTGCCGAGCATGGTGCTCACCGACGCCGCCGTCAGTTGCCCTTCTCCACTGGCAATAGCCTGATCGGTCAGGCTTAAGGCATCGCGCAGGCTGCCGTCGGCGGCGCGCGACAACAGCTGCAGCGCGCGGGGCTCGAAGGCAATCTGCTCTTCGCCAAGAATATGCTCCAGCTGATGGCGGATCTGTTCAACGTCCAGCGCCTTCAGGTGGAACTGCAGGCAGCGGGATAAGATCGTCACCGGCAGCTTCTGCGGATCCGTCGTCGCCAGCAGGAATTTGACGTGCGCCGGCGGCTCCTCCAGCGTCTTTAATAACGCGTTGAAGCTGTGGCGCGACAGCATATGGACTTCGTCGATGAGATAGACCTTGAAGCGGCCGCGGGCCGGCGCGTACTGGACGTTATCCAGCAGGTCGCGGGTATCTTCGACTTTGGTGCGTGAGGCGGCGTCAATCTCAATCAGATCGACAAAGCGCCCCTGTTCAATTTCCCGGCAGTTATCGCACACGCCGCAGGGGGTGGCGGTGATGCCGGTTTCACAGTTTAACCCTTTCGCCAGCAGGCGGGCGATGGAGGTCTTACCGACTCCGCGGGTACCGGAAAAGAGATAAGCGTGATGAATGCGCCCTAACGACAAGCCGTTCGCCAGTGCGGTCAGCACATGTTCCTGGCCGACGACGTCAGCAAAGGTTTGTGGGCGCCATTTACGGGCTAAGACCTGATAACTCATGGGCTGGCTCTGAAACGCTGGAAGGTGAAATCACGAAGGGGTCATGCTATCACAGCCCCGCCCGATCGGCGAGGCTATGTGGAGGGATTTGCTTAGTGGCCCGGGAACGGCACCAGACTGAAGCAGTGGATCCCCAGCTTCTCCAGGCGCTGTTCGCCGCCCAGATCGAAGAGATTGATAATGAAAGCGGCATCCTGCACTTCGCCGCCGAGACGGCGGATCAGTTTGACCGTCGCGTCGATGGTTCCGCCGGTCGCCAGCAGATCGTCCACCACCAGCACTTTGTCGCCCGGTTTGATGGCGTCAACGTGGATCTCCAGCTGATCGGTGCCGTATTCCAGCTCATAGCTCTCAGCGATGGTTTCACGCGGCAACTTACGCGGCTTGCGTACCGGAACAAAGCCCACGCCCAGCGCCAGCGCAACCGGTGCGCCGAAAAGGAAGCCACGCGCCTCAGTCCCTACCACTTTGGTAATTCCCGCGTCTTTGTAGCGCTCGGTCAGCAGTTCAATGCTGAGCGCGTAAGCTTTCGGGTCTTCCAGTAAACTGGTGACATCGCGGAAAAGAATGCCCGGTTTTGGATAATCCTCGATACTCTGGATGCTGTTCTTCAGATATTCAAGCTGCTGTGCAGTTGCGGTCATAAGTGTATGCCTGATTGAAACGGTGTTACCCACGGGCGTGCAAAAGGGGCCAAAGAAACATTTGTTTAACCTTTGACCAGGCTTACCCGCGCTCGAAAACGCCAGAATTTACTGGCTGTCAGCAACAATTGCAACAGGCATTATTGCGCATCAGTGCTTTTGTTGCTTTGCGTCAACCACCGGAATGCGCCACATAAAGATCAGCAGACAGGCCAGAATGACCAACAGCATGATGCGCACCCACGTAAGCTTAACCAGCCACAGCGAAATAGCAAAAGTCGCCACGATCATGGCAATGGCGCGCGGTTTGGCGCCGCGAGGCATGGCGCGGTACTGTTGCCAGTGGCGAAGATAGCCGCCGAACCATGAGCGATACAGCAGCCACTGGTGAAAGCGCGGCGATGAGCGGGCAAAGCACCAGGCAGCAAGCAGAATAAACGGCGTCGTCGGCAGCAACGGTAAGAAGACGCCCAGCGTACCCAGCGCTACCGCCAGCCAGCCGATAATGGTTAAAATAACAGGTGGCATAATGCGAATCGTTATCAAACAGATACGGCTACTGTAGCACAGTTGGCTGATGGAGAATGGAGGGGGTTGGTGAAAACAGCTCAACTTTTACAAACGCTGAACAATCAGCTCAGCGAGCTGGCCGCGCAGGTGGCGCCGCTGGCGGAGCACGCGACCCTCAGCCCGCGCTTTGACCGCCAGCTCTTCCACTCCCGCAGCACGCTGATGCAGGCCTATCTGGCGGAAGCCCAACACAACTTTCACCAGCTCCGCCAGGCCGTCGAGCGCCAGCAGTTGCCGCAGGTAGCCTGGATCGCCGAGCGTCTGGCGGCGCAAATCGCTGCGCTGCGTCGCGAAACCGCCACCTGGTCGCTGCGCAGTTGGGACCATGCCTCGCCAACGCTGAGCCGCTGGCAGCGCCGTCGCCTACAGCATCAGGAGTATGAGCGCCGCCTGCTGGCGATGCGCGACCAACGCCAGCGCCAGCAGACGCAGGCTACCAGCCTCGACGAGCAGCAGCGGCTGGCCAGGGAAGTCGAGGTCTACAGTGGACGGCTGGCGCGCTGCCGACAGGCGCTGGATAAGATTGAAAACGTACTGGCGCGGCTGACGCGCTAACAGGAGAGTCCGATGTCGCTGGAAAATGCCCCCGATGAGGTCAAACTGGCCGTCGATTTAATCATGTTGCTGGAATCACATCAGATCCCGGCGCAAACCGTGCTGGACGCGCTGGAAATTGTCAGGCGGGATTATGCAAATAAGTTAAAAAACGCGGAAAGCGCCTCGCAAACGCCGCAGAAGTGAGATGTTGCCCACGGCGGAGTGCTGGCAGAGTGGTCCTCTGCGCATGACGCCGATGGAGGCAATATTGATGGAAAAGGTCAGTCAAACCCCGCACGATGCGGTTTTTCGCCAGATGCTGATGCATCAGGCGGTGGCGAAGGATTTCCTGCAGCTGTATCTGCCCGCGCCGTTTCTGGCAATCTGCGAGCTGGATTCGCTGCAGCTGGTCTCCGGTAGCTTTGTTGAAGAGGACCTGCGCGCCAGCTATTCCGATATCCTTTACTCACTGCGCACCCGCCACGGACCGGGCTATGTTTACGCGCTGATTGAGCACCAGAGTACCCCGGACAAGCTGATGGCGTTTCGCCTGCTGCGCTACGCGCTGGCCGCCATGCAGCGTCATCTGGACGCTGGCCACGACACGCTGCCGCTGGTGGTGCCGATTCTGTTTTATCACGGTAAGGTCAGCCCCTGGCCCTGGCCCCGCAACTGGCAACAGCTATTCGCCGAACCGGCGCTGGCGAAGGCGCTCTATAGCGGTGATTTTCCGCTGGTGGACCTCACCGTTATGCCAGATAATCAGATAGTCCGTCATCGGCGGATGGCCATGCTGGAGCTGTTGCAAAAGCATATCCGCCATCGCGATCTGGCCGAGCTGCAGGTGCCGCTGATCGCGCTGATGACGCAAGGCTATCTGACAGAAGCGCAGTTGAATACGCTGCTGCGCTATATGTTGCAGGCGGGTACAACGGAACATCCGGGGGCGCTGATCCGCGCGCTGGCGGCGCAGTCGCCCAGGCATAAGGAGCTGATGATGACCATTGCCGAATGGCTGGAAGAGAAAGGCCGTAAACAGGGGCAGCAGGAGGGCGAGCAGGAAGGTCGAGAAGCCGCCACTCGCAGCATCGCCGCCAGAATGCTGGCGCGCGGCCTCGAACGACAAATCGTGAGAGAACTCACCGGGCTTAGCGACGAGGAGCTCGCCGCGCTGGCGCCCTGATGCAACAGGGGCGGCGTTGCGCCGCCCCTCTTCAGTTAAGACGCGACGGAGGGAGCTAAATCGTCGCCCTTTCCATCCCGCTTCACTTCCGTGACTTCATCACCCTTTTCATTTCGCAGATGGACTTCCAGCTGGTTAAAGGCAATGTTGATGTCATTCTCCCGGCACAGACGGTCGATGGCGCGGTTGAGCTCATCCACCGTGTAGCTGCGATCGCGCAGTTCACGGACATACAGACGTAGTTCATGATCCAGCGTACTGGGGCCGAATGTAGTGAAGAAGACCGCTGGCGCTGGCTCCTGCATCACTTTCGGATGATCGTGCGCCACCTTCAGCAGCACCTCCTTCACCTTATCCAGGTCGGAACCATAGGCGACGCCGAGGCGGATCACCACGCGGGTCACGGTGTCGGAGAGCGACCAGTTGATCAAGCGCTCGGTAACGAACGCCTTGTTCGGGATGATCACCTCTTTGCGATCGAAGTCGGTAATGGTGGTGGCGCGAATACGGATTTTGCTTACCGTACCGGAGAAGGTGCCGATAGTCACCGTATCCCCGATGCGCACCGGACGTTCGAACAGAATAATCAGGCCGGAGACAAAGTTACCGAAGATCTCCTGCAGACCAAAACCCAAACCAACCGACAGCGCGGCCGCCAGCCATTGCAGTTTGTCCCAGGAGACGCCCAGCGACCCGAATACCGTCATCGCCCCAATGGCGATAATCGCATAGTTAAGAATGGTGGTGATGGCGTAGGAAGTCCCCTGACGCATATTGAGCCGCGACAGGACCAGCACCTCCAGCAGCCCCGGCAGGTTGCGGATTAGCGCCCAGGCAACCATCGACGCCACAATGGCAAACAGCAGGCTGCCCATCGTCACGCTGCGCACCACGCTGGCCCCCGCCTCGGTGCCGTTGTAATGCCAGAGGGTGATGCTGTCGAGATAGGCGAAAACGGTGATCAAATCCGACCAAATCGCCCAGAACATGACCGCGAACAGCGCGATCATCACCAGCATGGTGATGCGCAACGTCTGCTGGTTAACCTGCTCGAGGGCGATAGTCGGCTCCTCCTGCGGCTCGGCGCCTTCCGCGCCCTCCTTCACCAGATGCTGACGGCGCGCCAGCGCCCGGCGCCAGGCGATACGCCGCGCCGCCACGCTCAGGCCACGCAGCACGGTCTGGTACAGCAGGTTCCAGATCATTACCAGATAAACCGTCTCGATCCAGCGTCCCGCCAGGCGCAGCGTGGTGTAGAAGTAGCCGGTCGCCGTCAGCACCATCAGGGCCACCGGAACGATAGACAGCACCGTGATCGTCAGCAGGCGCAGGCTGTGCGACTCTTTATCGCGCCAGCTTTCCCGGCACATCGGCCAGACCAGCACCGCGATCAGCAGTAAGTTGAAGAAAATCACCAGCTGCCCCAGCACATCGTCCATCAGGTTCAGCGGCGACAGCTCGGAAATCACCGACCAGAAATTCAGCGGCAGCAGCGCCAGGCTGACGCGGACAATCTGCCGCCGCCAGTGGCTGGTCAACTGCGCCGGCATATTAAAGTGGCTGACCGCCACGCCGTTCTTTTCCAGCACTTTCCAGCACAGGCCAAACACCAGCCAGAACATCGCCAGTTTTTTACTGTACGCCCACAGCAGTCCGCTGATATTTAACTGCATGGTGAGTAAGATCAGGCCAATCGCCAGAATCACCAGCACCACCGGTAAGGCGCGGATCAGGTCGATAAAGATCGCCTTCGGCGTATGCAGTTGGGTATCATTGCGTAGTTGGCCTACCTGAGAAGCCAGCTTCGCCTGATAATCCTTGAGCCACTGCAAACGCCAGCGGATCAGGCCGGCAATTAGCAGCAGCGGTAATCCGGCGAGGAAAGCGATAAATACCGCCGGCCACGCTTTTTCCCAGTTCACGGTGATTTTCATCGCCTTAAACTGACCTTTCAGCGCTTCCGGGAAGGCCTTAATCCACTCCCAGTCCATCGGTTTATTGCTGTTCACCCAGAAAATTTGCTGGGTCAGGATTTCTTTCAGGCTGCTGGAGACGCTCATCAGCTGCTGCTGGTTGATCTGCAGGTTGATGGCCATCATCAGCTGGTTCCCCAGCTGTTTATTGAACTGGTCAAGCAGCTCGCGACGCATGTCGATCACTTCCAGCAGCGCGGCGTGCACTTCATCGGTTACTTCAGCGCTGTGCCCCTCTTCCAGCTTAGCGACATAGGCATCGCTCTGGAACAGGGCGTCGCGCTGCTGGTTAACTTCAAACTGTTCGAGCCGCAGGTCGGCAATGCGATTAGTCATATCCTGCAGCTCATCCGCCGACGGCAGCGTCTGCTGCTGCTGATAAAGAATGCGCGACAGCAGCAGGCTGCCCTTGAGCACGGAAATTTGCTCTTTAATATCCCGCTCAGACTGCAGAGCGCGGTCGAGCCAGTTCTTTACCTGGATATTGCGCTGCACCAGCTGGTTGCCATTCTCCGTCGCCTGGATCAGCTTCTCGCTCAACTGGTGGTTAACATCCAGCTCCTGCTTGACCAGCGGGTTGGCCTGAATACGCGTGGTTTCATCCGGCGTGACCGCCTCCTGGGCGGTTTTCTCAGTCAGCGTCAGCCGCTTGCTGTTCACCGCCTCCTGCAGCAGCTGCAGCTGATGCTCCAGCCGGTTGCTCCAGGCGGTTACATAGTCACGCTGCTTCTGCAGGGTATCCTGCAGGATAGTGTTGCCTTCGAGGCTCTTACGCTGCTGCTCGATCTGCGCGTTGAGCAACGCCTGCTGGGCCTGCAGCAACACCTGCTGGGTCGGACGCAGAGTCTCATCGCCCACCGAGGTGCCATTCAGACGATTACGGATCTGCTGCAGCTGCTGGGAGGCGTTGTACATCGCATTTTGCACCCGTTCCGGCTGCGTTTGCAGGGAAACCAGCTGGCTGTTGTAGGTTGCCAGATCGTTTTGCGCATTCTGCAGATCGTCCAGCGTTTGGGTGACGCGTGATTCCAGCTGACGCAGGGAGAGCGTGCTCAGCGTCTTGCGCGTCGCGTCGTCGTTCGGGACATCGCTCAGGTTGTTAAGGTTATCCACCGCCTGGCGCAGCTTCGCCGGGGCTTGCTCGACCTGCTGGCGGAGCTGCGTCGTCTCGCTCTTGATGCGATCGATTTTATCCAGCGTTTCCAGGGTCTGGGTCAAATCCTGCTGGACCAGTTTATCCTGCGGAGTCAGTTCCTTTTGCTTGTTTAATGTGTTGAGCTGACTCTGCACCTCCGCCCGGTCAGGGAGGTCTGCGGCGCGGCCCTGAACTGGACTGAAAAGGCCAATAAAACAGAGCAGCATAATGGTAAAGATGAACGTGGCGCGTTGCCTGGAGATCGTGTGCAGCATAGTTAATATGAATGAATGCAAATGCCGGAGAATACCGGGGGTCGTCGCAAGCGCGCAGAATAGCACTTCTCATCGCTGGCGAATAGCGGCGGACCGCGCTAAAAATTCACGCTCATCCGCACGCTTCGTTAAGCTGGCAGGCTCTCCGGGCCGCGAAGCGTGGGGCAGAATTGATACATCTCCAGCAGGATGGCGACGTAGTCACGCGCTTCCGCATGCAGGTCGAACGAGTCGGGAGCAAACAGCCAGTTCTCCATCAGGCCTGAAAGGTAGCTGCGCATTAAAATCGCCGCTCGCCGGGTGAGTAAATTGGCAGGCAACAGCTTCGCCGCGATACACTCTTTTAAGGTTTGCTCGATACGCTCGTAGCTCGCCAGGGAGAGCTGCCGCTGGGCCTGCTGCACTACGGTCATTTCTCCGACGAATTCGCACTTATGGAAGATAATCTCCATCATCAACCGACGACGCTCTTCTGTCACTGTCGCTTCAAGAACATAGACTAATATCTCCCTGATAACTGAGAGTGGATCGTTGGGGAATTTTGCCCGATACTCAATTTCGAGATCGCTAATACTGGCGTCTGACAGCTCCCAAATTTCGTTGAATAAATCTGATTTATTCTTGAAATGCCAGTAGATAGCCCCCCTCGTTACACCCGCAGCTTTTGCAATTGTTGCCAACGAGGTAGATGATACGCCTTGCTGCGAAAACAGACGCAGAGCAACATCCAGAATCAGTTGCCGGGTTTCACGTGCCTGTTGTTTGGTTTTTCGTGCCATAGGTTAATGACTTTACAGAGGTTACGTTTACATACATTTGTGAATGTATGTACCATAGCACGACCATAATAGAAAGACTGTAGTGGGTTTGTGGTTGTTTGAGCCACTGAACATTTTGAAATTGGACACTCGAGGTTTACATATGAACAAAAACAGAGGGTTAACGCCTCTGGCGGTCGTTCTGATGCTCTCAGGCAGCTTAGCGCTAACAGGATGTGACGATAAACCGGCTCAACAAGGAGCCCAGCACATGCCGGAAGTCGGTATTGTGACGCTCAAATCCGCACCTCTACAAATAACCACCGAACTGCCAGGCCGCACCAGCGCCTATCGCATTGCGGAAGTTCGTCCTCAGGTCAGTGGCATTATTTTAAAACGTAACTTCGTGGAAGGTAGCGATATCCAGGCCGGCGTTTCCCTGTATCAGATCGATCCAGCCACCTATCAGGCCAGCTATGACAGCGCCAAAGGCGACCTGGCAAAAGCCCAGGCGGCGGCAAACATGGATCAACTGACGGTCAAGCGTTATCAGAAACTGTTAGGCACTAAATATATCAGTCAACAAGACTACGATACCGCCGTCGCGACGGCGCAGCAGAGCAATGCGGCCGTGGTCGCGGCGAAAGCAGCCGTTGAAACCGCGCGCATCAATCTGGCCTACACCAAAGTCACCTCGCCGATTAGCGGTCGCATTGGTAAATCCGCGGTGACCGAAGGGGCGCTGGTGCAAAATGGTCAAACAACCGCCCTGGCAACCGTTCAGCAGTTGGATCCGATCTATGTCGACGTCACCCAGTCGAGCAATGATTTCCTGCGCCTGAAACAGGAGCTGGCCGATGGCCGTCTGAAACAGGAAAACGGGAAAGCGAAAGTGGAGCTGGTGACTAACGACGGTCTTAAGTATCCGCAGGCCGGCACGCTGGAATTCTCGGATGTCACCGTCGATCAGACCACCGGCTCTATCACGCTGCGCGCTATTTTCCCTAACCCGGATCACACCCTGCTACCGGGGATGTTTGTCCGTGCCCGTCTGGAAGAAGGGGTTAACCCTGACGCCCTGCTGGTACCGCAACAGGGTGTCACCCGTACGCCGCGCGGCGATGCCAGCGTCATGGTAGTGGGTGAAGGCGATAAGGTCGAAGTCCGCCAGGTCACTGCTTCTCAAGCGATTGGCGATAAATGGCTGGTCACTGACGGTCTGAAATCCGGCGATCGCGTTATCGTCACTGGCCTGCAAAAAATCAAACCAGGCGTGCAGGTAAAAGCGCAGGAAGTAGCTTCTGATGATAAACAGCAAGCCGCAGGCAACGCGCCATCAGAACAAACCAAGTCTTAACTTAAACAGGAGCCGTTAAGACATGCCTAATTTCTTTATCGATCGCCCCATATTTGCATGGGTGATCGCCATCATCATCATGCTGGCTGGGGGATTATCGATCCTCAAATTGCCGGTGGCGCAATATCCGACGATTGCGCCGCCAGCAATTTCCATTACCGCCATGTACCCCGGTGCTGACGCCGAAACCGTGCAGAACACCGTGACTCAGGTTATCGAACAGAATATGAACGGTATCGATCACCTGATGTACATGTCCTCGAATGGCGACTCCACCGGTACGGCGACCATCACCCTGACCTTCGAATCCGGTACCGATCCGGACATCGCCCAGGTTCAGGTTCAGAACAAGCTGGCCCTGGCCACCCCTCTGCTGCCGCAAGAAGTACAGCAGCAAGGGATCAGCGTTGAGAAAGCGTCCAGCAGCTTCCTGATGGTTGTCGGCGTTATTAACACCAACGGCACCATGAACCAGGACGATATTTCGGACTACGTGGCGGCCAACATGAAGGACCCGATCAGCCGTACCAGCGGCGTCGGCGACGTTCAGCTTTTCGGTTCCCAGTACGCGATGCGTATCTGGATGGATCCGAATAAACTGAATAACTTCCAGCTCACGCCGGTGGACGTGATCAGCGCTCTGAAAGCGCAGAACGCCCAGGTAGCCGCTGGTCAGTTAGGCGGTACGCCGCCGGTGAAAGGCCAGCAGCTCAACGCGTCCATCGTCGCACAGACGCGTCTGACCAATACGGAAGAGTTTGGCAACATCCTGCTGAAGGTGAACCAGGATGGTTCCCAGGTTCGTCTGCGTGATGTCGCCAAAATTGAGCTGGGTGGCGAAAGCTATGACGTGGTGGCGAAGTATAACGGCCAGCCAGCGTCCGGTCTGGGTATTAAACTGGCTACCGGCGCGAACGCGCTGGATACCGCCAACGCGATCCGCGCTGAACTGGCGAAGATGGAGCCGTTTTTCCCGTCGGGGATGAAAATCGTTTACCCGTATGACACCACCCCGTTCGTGAAAATCTCTATTCACGAAGTGGTTAAAACGCTGGTGGAAGCGATCATCCTGGTCTTCCTGGTGATGTATCTGTTCCTGCAGAACTTCCGCGCCACGCTGATCCCGACCATCGCGGTGCCGGTGGTCCTGTTAGGGACCTTCGCTGTGCTGGCGGCGTTTGGCTTCTCGATAAACACCCTGACGATGTTCGGGATGGTGCTCGCCATCGGCCTGCTGGTGGATGACGCCATCGTGGTGGTCGAGAACGTCGAGCGCGTCATGGCCGAAGAAGGCCTGCCGCCGAAAGAAGCGACGCGTAAATCGATGGGGCAGATTCAGGGCGCGCTGGTAGGTATCGCCATGGTGCTGTCGGCGGTATTTATCCCGATGGCATTCTTCGGCGGTTCAACCGGCGCCATCTATCGCCAGTTCTCCATCACCATTGTTTCCGCAATGGCGCTATCGGTACTGGTCGCGCTGATCCTGACGCCGGCGCTGTGCGCCACGATGCTGAAGCCGATTCAGAAAGGCAGCCACGGCGCGACCACCGGTTTCTTCGGCTGGTTTAACCGCATGTTCGATAAGAGCACGCACCATTACACCGACAGCGTAGGCAACATTCTGCGCAGCACCGGTCGCTATCTGGTGCTGTATCTGATCATCGTGGTGGGCATGGCGTGGCTGTTCGTTCGTCTGCCGAGCTCGTTCCTGCCGGACGAAGACCAGGGGGTATTCCTGAGTATGGCCCAGCTGCCTGCCGGCGCCACCCAGGAGCGCACGCAGAAAGTGCTGGATGAGATGACGAATTACTATCTCACCAAAGAGAAGGACAACGTGGAATCCGTGTTTGCGGTTAACGGCTTCGGCTTCGCCGGCCGCGGCCAGAACACCGGTATCGCGTTCGTCTCGCTGAAAGACTGGAGCCAACGTCCGGGCGAAGAAAACAAAGTTGAAGCGATCACCGGTCGGGCGATGGGCTACTTCTCGCAGATTAAAGACGCGATGGTCTTCGCCTTTAACCTGCCGGCTATCGTTGAACTGGGTACCGCGACCGGCTTTGACTTCCAGCTGATTGATCAGGGCGGCCTGGGACACGAAAAACTGACCCAGGCACGTAATCAGCTGTTTGGCATGGTGGCGCAGCATCCTGACGTGCTGACCGGCGTGCGTCCTAACGGTCTGGAAGATACACCGCAGTTCAAAGTCGATATCGATCAGGAAAAAGCCCAGGCGCTGGGCGTCTCCATCAGCGACATTAACACCACGCTGGGCGCTGCCTGGGGCGGAAGCTATGTCAACGACTTTATCGACCGCGGCCGCGTGAAGAAAGTGTACATCATGTCCGAAGCGAAATACCGTATGCTGCCTGAGGACATCGGCAAGTGGTATGTTCGCGGCAGTGATGGCCAGATGGTGCCGTTCTCCGCCTTCTCCACCTCGCGTTGGGAATACGGTTCGCCGCGTCTGGAACGCTACAACGGTCTGCCATCGATGGAAATTCTTGGCCAGGCAGCGCCAGGCAAGAGTACCGGTGAGGCGATGAGCCTGATGGAAGAGCTGGCGGGTAAACTGCCGTCGGGTATCGGCTACGACTGGACCGGGATGTCTTATCAGGAGCGGCTGTCCGGTAACCAGGCCCCTGCCCTGTATGCCATCTCGCTGATTGTCGTCTTCCTGTGTCTGGCAGCGCTGTATGAGAGCTGGTCGATTCCGTTCTCGGTCATGCTGGTCGTACCGTTAGGTGTGGTCGGCGCGCTGTTAGCCGCCACCCTCCGCGGTTTAACCAATGACGTTTACTTCCAGGTTGGCCTGTTGACCACCATCGGCCTGTCGGCGAAAAACGCGATACTGATCGTTGAATTCGCCAAAGACCTGATGGAGAAAGAGGGCAAAGGGCTGATTGAGGCGACGCTTGAAGCGGTGCGTATGCGTCTGCGTCCGATCCTGATGACCTCCCTGGCGTTTATCCTTGGGGTTATGCCGCTGGTTATCAGCTCCGGTGCTGGCTCCGGTGCGCAGAACGCCGTCGGTACAGGCGTAATGGGCGGGATGGTGACCGCGACGATCCTGGCTATCTTCTTCGTGCCGGTGTTCTTTGTGGTGGTTCGTCGCCGCTTTAGTAAGAAAACGGAAGATATTGAGCACAGCCATCAGGTTGAGCATCATTAATCTGCACTACTGAACAAAGGGCCGCCACCGCGGCCCTTTTTTTGTTCATTACCGACAGGGCACATATTGCCATTGTTTATTTTTCGCGCTGCATTTAATATCTATTGATGTGTTGCAGACTATATCTATCGCGCTGTTTAGCCCTTAGGATCTTCTTACGCTCATTTACCAGGAATAATCCTAATATCATCATTCACGGCCGGCGGTTTCTGAACGCGACGACTGCCTGTCTTAAACCAATGATTGATAAGACATCTCTATTTTTCAGGCTGCGCGCCCGGGCCGCAGAAATTAATTCGTCTATTTTTAAGATAATTTCTCTCTGATAATTGTAATTTTTCGTAATAGCACGATGAAATCTCCTGGAGAGTGGATTATAGTTAAATCAGCAGGATTACTCAGTTAGTGTCAGGTCAGTTAGTCGTGTTCATCCCACAACGGTGTTTGTTAGTCGTCGTTTAAACCACTCAAAAGGGGATGCGTTATGGACGAATACTCGCCAAAAAGACATGATATCGCACAACTACGCTTTCTCTGCGAAACGCTGTATCATGACTGCCTTGCAAACCTGGAAGAGAGCAACCATGGCTGGGTCAACGACCCGACATCGGCTGTCAATCTCCAGTTAAATGAACTGATCGAGCACATTGCCACATTCGCCCTTAATTATAAAATTAAGTACGCTGAGGATAATAAGCTGATCGCTCAGGTTGACGAATATCTGGACGACACATTTACGTTGTTCAGTAACTACGGCATTAACTCTACGGATTTGCAAAAGTGGAAAAAATCCGGTAATCGGTTATTTCGTTGTTTTGTCAACGCCAGCCGGGAAAATCCGGCCAGTCTTTCGTGTTAGGATTATTACAATCAAAAGGTGGAATTATGTCTGATAAGCCATTAACTAAAACAGACTATTTGATGCGCTTACGTCGTTGCCAGACAATTGACACGCTGGAGCGCGTCATTGAAAAAAACAAATATGAACTTTCTGATAATGAGCTGGCGGTATTTTACTCAGCCGCCGATCATCGTCTGGCTGAACTGACTATGAATAAGCTGTACGATAAAATCCCGACGTCCGTCTGGAAATTTATCCGCTAATTAGTGCGCCCGACGCGGTCTGCTGACCGGATGGTAATCGCCAGCCTCAGCAGGACATCTTTGTGATAGTCATCACAGCATTCAGCCAACAGCAAACTTGTAACCGGTTTCTTTTTTATACTATTGCGACCTCTAACGTCAGGTATAAGGAAGACCAATGAGTGAAGAAAAACGCAAAATGATCGCCGGTGAGCTCTATTTATCTGGCGACCCAACGCTTCGCGCCGATCGCCTGCGCGCCAGACAGCTGCTGCACCGTTATAATCATTCCGCCCCGAATGCCCAGGAAGAACGTCAGCATATTCTGGCCGAGCTGTTCGGTCGCGCTGGCGATGCGTATATCGAGCCAAGCTTTCGCTGCGACTACGGCTACAATATCTTTCTCGGCGCCGGTTTTTACGCCAATTTCGACTGTGTGATGCTGGACGTCTGCCCTATCCATATTGGCGATAACTGCATGCTGGCGCCGGGCGTCCATATCTATACCGCCACCCATCCGCTGGATGCTGAGGCCCGAAACAGCGGCCAGGAATATGGCAAACCGGTGACCATTGGCCACAATGTGTGGATTGGTGGTCGGGCGGTGATCAATCCCGGGGTGACCATTGGCGATAATGCGGTCATCGCCTCCGGAGCGGTGGTCACTAAAGACGTTCCCGCCAGTACCGTTGTCGGCGGCAACCCGGCGCAGATCATCAAGCGCCTTCCGCCGCCGAATGCGTAACTGTTATGCTTTTCTGTAACTGATCTGTTACTTTCTCCGCAGAATACTGCAACATAAAATAACCTTCAGGCTGAGCCTGCCGCACCTGATCCATCGGGCGCACGGGGCGGGCTTATTGCAGAATTCGGGGACCAAGATGACAGAAATACAACGCCTGCTGACTCACACCATTGACGAACTTAACGTGCAGGAAAAACGCGATAATCGCCCGCGTTTTAGCATCAGTTTCATCCGCAACCATCCGGGCCTGTTTGTTGCCATGTATGCTGCGTTTCTGGCGACGCTGGTGGTCATGCTGCGCTCTGAAACGCTGGTAGATTCGGTCTGGTTGTTGGTGGTGCTGTTCATCCTGTTCAACGCTTTTTTCTTCTTTGACGTCTATCCACGCTATCGTTACGAAGATATCGATGTCCTCGACTTTCGCGTGTGTTACAACGGCGAATGGTACAACACCCGCTTTGTCCCCCGACAGCTGATCGACCGTATCCTGCAGTCGCCAGACGTCGATAGCGAGCAGAAGGCACAGCTTAAAAAAATGGTCGACACCAAAGGCGAGCTCTCCTTTTACGATGTCTTTACGCTGACCCGCGCCGGTACTGCGCAATAAGACGATTCAGCGTCCGCAGCGCCAGCGGATAGCGGGAAGCCGAAGTATTGCCATACCCCAGCACCAGCCCGCTCCGCCCCCGCCGCGGGTCGAGATAGAAATGACTTAGCGCAGCGGGCGCCAGCTGAAACTGACGCGCCTGCTGCGCAATCGTTCGATCGTCGATCCCCTCTATGGCCAACGTCAGATGGAGTCCCCCTTCCCCACCGAGGACTTCGCACGGCACGGTAATCTCTTGCGCCAGCGCCTCGCGCAGCTGTTGCTGACGTTTGCGGTACAGACGACGCATCGCTGCCAGATGACGCGCATAGTGTCCCTTCTCGATAAAGCTGGCCAACGCACGCTGTTCAGCGCGGTGCCCGCCGCGCAGCAGCGCGCCAATGGCCTCCTGAGCGGCATCCGCCAGCGCGGACGGCATGACCATAAAACCGATACGCAGCGCCGGAAACAGGGTTTTGCTGAAGGTGCCGAGATAGACCACCGGGGCATCCGGGACCATCCCCAGCATCGCCGGGATCGGCTCTCCGCTGTGGCGAAACTCGCTGTCGTAGTCATCCTCCACAATCCACGCGCCGTGCCGATGGGCATACTCCACCAGCGCCAGACGCCGCGCGGCGCTCATGACGCTCCCAAGGGGATACTGATGAGAGGGAGAGGTGAAAATCAGCCGGGGTGGCTCTGCCACGCCGTTGGCGATACACATCCCTTCACCATCGACGGCCATCCCACAGACCCGCAGCCCCGCTCGCTGGAAACCACTCCTGGCGCCCAGGTACCCCGGCTCTTCCAGCCACACGCTGTCGCCCGGGTTGGTCAACAGCGAGGCGCATAAGTTGACCCCTTCCAGCGCCCCCTCGGTGATGACGATCTGCCGGATATCGCACCGGATGCCCCGGGAGAGCGCCAGATGGCGGGCGATAGCCTCCCGCAGTTGGGGATCGCCCGCGGCCTCACCGTAGCCCAGCAGCGTGCTGCCTTCGTCGCGCAATGCCTTATCGATTAACCGCCGCCATAGCGGCAGCGGGAAATAGTTCATCGCCGGCATGCCAGGCGTAAACGGCAGCGCCGGCGAGTCACGGCGCATAGCGGCTGGCAGCCCCTGCAGCCGCTCAGACAGCACAACGGGTGGCGCGATTACCTCCTGCCGACGGCTAGCGGCGAGCGGCACCACTTGCGTCCCCTGACGGCTTCGCGTCAGGTATCCCTCCAGCGTCAGCTGCTCCAGTGCGGCATTCACCGTATTACGCGACAGATGCAGTCGACCGGCAATCACGCGCGATCCTGGCAAACGGCAGCTGGCCGCCAGGGTTCCCTGCAGGATGGCATGGCGCAAAGTGTGGTAAAGGGCGCGCTGCAGGGTTTCGTCCGTTCGCTGCCGCATCCCCTGCGTCACCAACCCATAAAACGCATCGTCCGGTATATTCATGTCGCCTCCTCGTGGATCCATAAAAACATACTCTAATGGCACTTTTTATGGAACCAGCCAGCGCGTACGCTGCCTGTACATCCCCAATAAGGAAACCGCAATGTGTGAATACAATCAGTTTGGACAGGCGCTCGGCGCCGCGCTGCCCGACTGGCAACCCCGCCCCTGGCCGACCCGGCTGGTACTTCAGGGCAGCCGCTGTCGGCTCGAACCACTCACCCTCGCCCACGCCAGCGATCTGTTTGCTGCCCATCAGCTGGCGCCCGACGCCCGCAGCTGGACGTGGCTGCTGCGCGAACCGGAAACCAGCCTGGCTGAATTTAGCGCCTGGGTGGCGCAGGTTGCGACGCTGGCCGATCCGATCCATTTCGCCGTCGTTGACCAGCAGCGTGGAACGGCGGTCGGTTCGCTGGCGTTAATGCGCATCGATGCCACCCATGGCGTGGTCGAGGTGGGGCATGTCCATTTCTCTCCGCTGCTAAGCCGAACGGCTATGGCCACCGAAGCGCACTGGCTGTTGATGCAGTATGTGTTCGAGACGCTCGGCTACCGTCGCTATGAATGGAAATGCAATAGCCTCAATACGCCGTCAGGCCGGGCGGCAAGGCGACTGGGATTTCAGTACGAAGGACGTTTTCGTCAGGCGCTGGTGAGCAAAGGACACAACCGGGACACGGACTGGTTTTCAGTGATTGATGGCGAATGGCCGCAGCTGGATAGCGCCATGCGCCAATGGCTGGCCGCCGACAATTTTACCGCCGACGGCCAGCAGCGCCGTCCCCTGGAAAGCTTCCGTTAACGACGTTTTTTGCGCCCCTGCACTGCTTTGAAGCGGGGGTTGCTCTTGCAGATCACGTACAGCCGCCCTTTGCGTTTGACCAGCTGGCAATCCGGGTGGCGCTGTTTGGCGCTGCGTAATGAGTTAACGACCTGCATCATGCTTTCCTTTTTGCATCAATGAAGCCGCCAAAGCGCTGGCGGAAACGGGCCGCGCTACCCTCGCTGGCGAACGTTTTTTGTTTGCCGGTGTAGTACGGATGCGATTTCGAGGAGACGTCGATCGTCACATACGGATACGTCTCACCGTCGAGCTCAATCACGCGTTCGGTGCGGATGGTTGAGCCAACTTTAAAATATTCATTGGCGCTGGTGTCGTGAAACACCACCGTGCGATAGGGAGGATGGATATGGGCTTTCATGATGACCTCATCATTATGTTATAACATAACAATTAAGGTACGCCGTTCCACGACAAAGATCAACCATGGTCATATCAGGGGTAATAACAAAGAGGCGAGTTTCCTCGCCTTTGGCTTCAGGGCGCCAGACGGTGGGCGATAGCGCGAAGTTGCTCCGCGATAGCCTGCAGATCTTTCCCCTGCTCGACTCTGGCGCCGCTGGAATGGCGAATCACCAGGCGCGCCGGCAGGATGGATGAGGTATGCGCCGCGCCGCTGGTACTGGCGAGGATCCGCCGCACCGCCTCTTTCCCCTGCAGGTCGAGGTCCAGCGATACCGTACTCAATGCCGGATAGAAAAAGGAGCTTTCGTAGGTATCGTCATAGCCAATCACCGACTTCTCTCCCGGCACCGCCACCTGATGCTGATGGAAGGCGCTGAGCACCCCCAGCGCCATCTGGTCATTGCCCACCAGCACGGCGCTGAAATTAGGCGTTTCCCGCAGCATCTGCAGCGCGCCGGCGTAGCCGCTCTGCGCATCCCAGTTGCCCCGCAGGACGGTCACCGGCTTCAGACCGTAGCCATCCAGGGTCTCGAGCCAGCTTTTCAGCCGCAGTTTCGCCGATACGGAGCTGTCCGGGCCTGCCAGCAACGCAATCTCCCGATGCCCCATCTCATAGAGATATTTGACGCTGGCCCGGGTGCCGTCCGCCGGGTTAAACGAAACGTTAAACACGGAACTGTAGGGATCAACGTCGAGAAACAGGCAGACGATATCATCATTGTCAGCGGCGATTTTCTGCGCCTGTTCAGTCTCCAGCGGCACGTTGATAATGACCTTATCCACCCGCTGAGACTTCAGCTCATTGATGGAATCCTGGATGCTTTGGTTGACGCTCTCATCAATCATTGAAATCAGGACCTGGTAACCTTCCAGATTGGCATAGCGTTTTACCGCCGCCGCCACCTGAGAGGGGGCATGCCAGGCCAGCGAAATCGTCACCAGTCCGACCGTCTGGCTCTCCTTCCCCACCAGCTGCTGCGCCAGCCGGTTTGGCACATAGCGCAGAGCCTCTATCGATTTCTCCACCTTGCGGCGCGTCGCTTCGGATACATTGGCAGATTTGTTGAGTACCCTGGACACGGTCTGGTAAGAGACGCCCGCATGACGAGCGACGTCTTCCAGAGTAGCGCTTTT
This sequence comes from Klebsiella sp. PCX, assembly GCF_021869705.1. Classification (NCBI taxonomy): domain Bacteria; kingdom Pseudomonadati; phylum Pseudomonadota; class Gammaproteobacteria; order Enterobacterales; family Enterobacteriaceae; genus Klebsiella; species Klebsiella sp. PCX. The sequence continues at coordinate 1,217,020 of NZ_CP091527.1, read as the reverse complement.
AGACTTCATGGTCCGGTTCCTTATGTTGTTATCCCATGATTGTAACAGGGGCCATTTGAAAAAACGCTCACCGCTACCTCTCATCGCAAAATTACACCACAAAAAGTATTACGTTCACAACCAGGTTAATTGTGAATCACCTCACTCATCACAACAAAAACCAGCGTTATTATTTGCAGTTAGTCACACAATAACCATATCTCATTTGCCTGAAGTTACATTTAGGCATTTTATGACATCAGTTATGTGAACGTAATACAAAACAATAAGAGGATAGAGATGAATACGACACTGCGCGTCCTTTCCACAGCATTAGCCGCTGCGCTAATCGCCCCTTCCGCCTTTGCGGCTACCGCTGCGATCCCGACCGTTGATTTTCATGGCTATTTGCGTGCCGGGGTTGGGGTCTCCGGCGACGGTAGCGAAGCGGAATGGCAAAAGAACAAGCTGGGCCGGTTGGGGAACGAATCGGATACCTATGGCGAGCTGGAGTTAGGCTCCGAGGTCTACAAAAAAGATGATGTCAGTTTCTATCTCGACAGCATGGTCAGCATGGTCTCCGATGGCTCTAACGATAATGAAACCACGCTGAACGATGACGCGCAGTTCGGCTTACGTCAGCTGAACCTGCAGATCAAAGGGCTGATCCCGGGCGATCCGAATGCGGTGATCTGGGGCGGCAAACGTTACTACCAGCGTCACGACCTGCACATCATCGATACTAAATACTGGAACATTTCCGGCTCCGGGGCCGGGGTGGAAAACTACACCCTTGGCCCGGGCGCCGTCTCGCTGGCGTGGATCCGCGGCGATGCCAACGACGTTGACTATCGCGTCGATGGCGACAGCAACGTCAATATCAACTATATCGATTTACGCTACGCGGGATGGAAGCCGTGGTCCGGGTCGTGGACCGAATTCGGCATCGACTACGCCATGCCGAACACCACCAAAAAACAGGACAGCTACGGCGGACTGTACGATGCCGAAAATGGCGTGATGCTGACCGGTGAAATCAGTCAGGATATGCTGGGCGGCTATAACAAAACCGTGCTGCAGTATGCCAACAAAGGTCTGGCGCAGAATATGGTCTCCCAGGGCGGCGGCTGGTACGATATGTGGAACTACGTGAACGACGCCACCGGCTATCGCGTGATTAACACCGGTCTGATCCCAATTACCGAGAAGTTCTCCATCAACCACGTTCTGACCTGGGGCTCGGCGGATGACATTACCGACTATACCGATAAAACGCGGATGCTGTCGCTGGTCGCCCGCGGGCAGTATCAGTTCACCGACTACGTGCGCCTGATTGGCGAAGTCGGCGGTTTCTATCAGAAAGACAGCTATAACAATGGCACCAGCTACAAACAGGCCGGTGAGAAATATACCATTGCGCTGGGCCTGGCGGACGGGCCGGACTTTATGTCACGCCCGGAATTACGTATTTTCGCGTCGTATCTGAATGATTCCGAAGATGGTAAACCGTTTGAAGACCAGACGGCGAATAATACCTGGAATTTCGGCGTACAGGTTGAAGCCTGGTGGTAATATCGCGCTGGTAAGACAAATACGTTATTGATATCTCCAACTGTAAGGTCATTAATTTCCCTCCGGTAATCATTATTGCCACTGCTGTCTTTGTCTTATTTTCGGGATAACCTGTTTTCAGGTTATCCCGTTTTATTTATTTCCGCGCGGCAAAATGGTCATCCAGCAATTGACGTAGCGCATCGGACTGCTTACCGAAAATAGCATGAACCTGCTGGCCAAGAATAATGACACCCAGCGCGCCCTGCTGCTGTAATGCGTCCGAGTCCACGGCTGCCAGATGACGAACCGTTACCCGTAGACGGGTAATACAGGCGTCCACTTGGGTAATATTCGCTTCACCGCCGAAGGCCTGAACCAACGCCTCGATTTGCTGTTTTTCCGCTTCGCTTAACGGCTGTGCCGGACGTGCAGGAGAGAAATAGTGCAGGAAAGATTTTAAACTCACCATCATAAACTCCAGGGTACAAGATAAAAAAAAGCCTGCTCGGCAGAGCAGGCGTGGAGAAAAAAGGATTAGGCGTGGCGACGGAGAATACGGCAATCCCATGCTGACAGGGTCAGCGGGTCCGACACCGCCGCGTCGGTCAGGCAATCCCGATACCCTGACGGCAGGCTCAGGGTATGGCTTTGCGCGCTGTAGTTCTGCAGGAAGACAAACGTGCTCTCACCGTCGGTGCGCGCAGTAGCCACCACGCCGGGCGGTAAATCCGCCGCGATCGCCCGCGGTAGCGCCAGCTCCTTGCTCAGGGCGGCAAAGAAGTCGCGCTGGAAGGCCAAATCGTTGCGGGAGGCCACATGCCAGGCTTTACCTTTCCCGAAGCCGTTCACCGTCACCGCTGGCCTTCCGGCATAAAAATCATCCCGGTAGGTGGCCAGCGTCTGCGCGCTTTCGGTATGGATCAGTTCACAGAGATGGCGCACCTGATACGGGCCCTGCAGACCGCACTGATTCCCGGCCAGGCCCTGCACCAGATTAAACTCGCCGTCATTCAGGCAGTCGATCTCTTCCGCCCAGATGCCCAGCAGATTGCGCAGCGGGCCCGGGAAGCCGCCGAGATAGCAGAGATCGGATTCGTTGACGATGCCGGTCCAGTAAGTGGTCACCAGATGGCCGCCGCTGGCGACAAACGCCTCCGCCCGCGCGGCAAAGCCGTCGCGCACCATGTATAACATCGGGGCAATGACCAGCCGGTACGGCGTTAAATCAGCGTCGGCGTCAATCACATCGACGGCGATGCCCTGCTCCCAGAACGGACGGTAGTGCTCATTGACCGTCTTCTCATACTCCATACCCAGATTGCGCGGTCCCTGGGCGTCATCAAGCGCCCAGCGGTTCTGCTGGTCGAAGATAATCGCCACTTTAGCCTCGGTGCGACAGCCCCGGACCTCCGGTAGCTTGCTCAGTATCTCACCGAGTTTGCTGACTTCACGGCCAATACGGGTATCGATGTGCCCGACATGGTCGACCACCGCGCCGTGAAATTTCTCAACCGAACCGCGACTTTTCCGCCACTGGAAATACTGCACCGAGTCGGCGCCATGCGCCACCGCCTGCAGCGAGGAGAGAATATGCATGCCCGGTTTCTTCAGTTTGCTGGTCGGTTGCCAGTTAGTCGCACCCGGCGTGGACTCCATCAGCACAAACGGCTGGCCGCCCTTCAGGCTGCGCATCATGTCGTGATACATCGCGGTGTAGCAGGCCAGCGCGGTTTCGTCTTTGTCGCGGTGCCACATCGGATAGCTGTCCCACGAGATAAAGTCCAGCACCTCCGCCAGCTGCCAGTAGTCATAATCGTAGAAATACTCCATAAAGTTGGTGGTCACCGGGAGGGCGGCATTCGCCGCCTTCAGCGGGGCGATTTCATGGCGGCAGAAATCGGTCACCTGAGCGGTGTTAAAGCGATGCCAGTCAAGGTTGAGACCGTGGATCGACGTTTCACCCTGCGGCGCAGGCGATTCAATCTGCGACCAGTCGCTATAGGTATGGCTCCAGAAGGTGCTCCACCAGGCCTGGTTGAGGTTCTCCAGGGTCTGGTACCGCGTCTTCAGCCAGCCGCGAAAGCGGGTCTGGCAGCGCTCGCAATGACATTCGCCGCCATATTCATTGGAAATATGCCAGCCCAGCACAGCCGGGTGCGCAGCATAGCGCTCCGCCAGCAGGGTATTGATTTTCAGGGTCTTCTCACGATAGACCGGCGATGACATACAGTGGTTGTGACGGCCGCCGTGCAGGGCCGGCACCCTATCGCGCCCCACCCGCAGAACCTGCGGATAGCGTTGAGACATCCACGCCGGACGCGCGCCGCTCGGCGTGGCCAGAAATACATGAATGCCGGCGGCATACAGTTTATCGAGGATAGTATCCAGCCAGGCGAAATCAAATACCCCTTCGCGCGGCTCAAGTTTCGCCCAGCTAAATATGCCCACCGACATCACATTGCATTTTGCCTGCTGCATCATGGCAATGTCTTTATCAATAATGTCGGGGTCATTCTCCCATTGTTCCGGATTATAATCCGCGCCATGCAGCAGCGTATTAACCTTTGGATGTAAAGGTGCAAATTTATTCATAATAAACTTCCTGAAAAGAACGACAAATAATTAATTAAATACTTTTACCGACGGCAGTACTTTTCCCTGGCAGTCAAATAGCGCCTGATTTTCCCGCGCATTACCCTCTTTCCATTCGTCATGGATATATTTCATCCCCGCCGGGGTGGCCCAGGTATTTCCCGGCACAGCAATCCACGTCGGCTCCCAGTAAAAAATACCTTTGCCGCGCTGGTCGGGAACATCTATTACGGCCTGCATCAGATCGTGGATATAGCGATATTGCCCCTGCACGGTGGCGGGATAGCCTCCGTCCTTTTCCTCTTTGGCCTGAAAACTGTTTTCCGCGTTATCGCAGTTAGCCAGGGTATAGGCATAGGCCGCCTCGACGACAATGACATCTTTGTTATAACGTTTGCTGATGTCATCCATATTGGCCTTCAGGGCGCTGATCGGCCCGTTCCAGTAGGTGTACATCGACAAACCAATCACGTCATAGGGCACATGACGTTTCTCTATTTCGTCAAACCACCAGCGGAAGGTATCGTTCTTGGTCCCTTCAGCCAGATGCAGCATGATTTTCACCTGCTCGCCATTGCGCAGATTCGCCTTCAGACCATCAATGGCCGCGTTCAGCAGCCCGGCCAGCCGGTCGAACTCGCCGCCCCCCTGCCCCCAGCTTTTCCCTTCCGGCCACAGCATACCGCCGTTGATCTCATTGCCGATCTGCACCATATCCGGCAGGACGCCCGCCTGCTTAAAGCGGGCGATGGTATCCCGGGTATAGTCATGAATCGCCGTTTTCAGCTGCGGATAATCCATCTTTTCCCAGGCCTTGGGTTTGAACTGCTTGCCGGGATCGGTCCAAAAATCGCTGTAATGGAAGTCGAGCAGCAGCTTCATTCCCTGGGCTTTCGCCCGTTTCGCCAGCGCCAGAGTAGTGGCCAGATCGTTATTCCCGCCGCCATAGCCCTCGCCGCTTGCCGATTGCGGATCCACCCACAGGCGGAGGCGAACATAGTTGACGCCGTTCTCTTTCAGAATGGCGATCGGATCCTTACGCTGGTTATTCTGGTCGTAGAAAATTGCCCCGTGCTTTTCGGCATCCAGCAGCGTGGAGATATCCGCGCCTTTAATAAAGTCCGCCGGCATACCCTGAAAGGCGCGGGTTTCAAGCGCATCCGCTGCCAGCGAAGGGAGGGAAAAACTGCATGCCAGACAAACCGCAAGCCATGCGGGTGTAAATCTTTTCATGTGCTTATCCTTTAGTACTGCCCGAGGTCAGGCCGGAGACGAAGTATTTTTGTAACGCCAGATAGAGGATCGCGACCGGCACGGCAATCAGCACCGCCCCCGCCGCGTAGGTGGTGTAGCTGGCCCCCATTTTTTGCGCCACCAGGTTATACAGACCGATAGGCAGCGTGTATTTATCCGGGGTACGCAGGATGGTGCTGGAGAGGATGAAATCCCCCAGCGGGCCGGTGAAGGAGAACAGCGCCACCACCGCAAGGATCGGCCTCGACAACGGCATGATGATCTCAATAAAGATGCGAAAGCTACTGGCGCCGTCCATGCGGGCGGACTCATCCAGATCTTTAGGGATCGCGTCGAGATACCCCTTCATCAGCCAGGTGTTCATCGGGATCATTCCCCCGACGTAGATCAGCACCAGCGCCAGATGGCTGTTTATCAGGCCAAGCAGTTGCGACAGCACAAAGATGGCAATCAGCGCGGAAAACTGCGGGATCATCTGCAGCAGCAGGAACAGCATCAGCCCGTTCTGCCGCCCTTTAAAGCGGAAGCGGGAGAAGGCGTAAGCGGTAAAGCTGACGCTAATCAGGGTCAGCACCATGGTCAGAAAGCTGATTTTCATCGAGTTCCAGTACCAGGTGAGGTAATTCACATTGCCATTGAACAGATCGGCATAGTGCTGGAACGACAGGTTTTCCGGAATGATCGAGGTACTGAGCAGGCTATTGCCGGCGTTCAGCGACGCCCCGACGGTCCAGACCAGCGGGTAGATAATCACCACCGAGACCAGGATAACCACCAGCCAGGTGAGAGAGAGTCGGATCCACTTTTCGCGTTTAATACTGGGTGATTGAGCCATGTTGCTTCCCTTACGCCATGTCGTCATTTTTGAAGGATTTGGTGGCGCGGAACTGCCACAGCGCCAGGCCGACGACGAAGATCGACAGCAGGATAGTGATGGTCGCCGCGATGGCGTACTGCGACGAGGACATCGTCAGCTTATAGATCCACGACACCAGAATATCCGTCCCGCCGGCGTTAGATCCCGCCACCGCAGGGCCGCCGTTGTTAAACAGATAAATAATGTTGAAATTATTAAAGTTGAAGGTGTACTGGGTGATGATGATCGGCGCGATCGCGTACAGCACCAGCGGCAGGGTGATGGTGCGCAGGCGGGTAAAGGCGCTGGCGCCGTCCATCGTCGCCGCTTCATACAGATCGTCCGGGATCGCCTGCAGCACGCCGGTGGTCATGGCAAAGACAAACGGAAAGCCAAGCCAGGTCTGCATCATGATCAGCGCGGTTTTGGTCCAGAACGGATCGGTTAGCCATGCCTTCGGGCTGATGCCGAAGAATGACAGGATCGCGTTGTTAATCACCCCGAAGGAGTCATTGAACATCCCGGCAAAGACGAGGATAGTGACAAACCCCGGCACCGCCCACGGCAAAATAAAGATGGTGCGGATCAGCGGCTTAAAGCGCAGATCTTTTTGGTTCACCAGAATCGCCAACAGCACGCCCACCGTACACTGCAGGGTGGTCGCCAGCAGCGTCCACACCACGGTCCACTGCAGCACATCCAGGAAGGTGGAGCGCCAGATGGAGAGGGTGAAAATATTGACGAAGTTTTTCAGCCCCACCCAGTCCACCAGCTTCGCCGGCGGCGTGTGGTACAGGTTGTAGTTGGTGAAGGCGATGGCAAAACCAAACAGAATGGGAAAGATCACCACAAAGACCAGCAGAATAAAGCCCGGGGTGATCATCAGGTACGGGAAGCCGTCGCTCAGCAGCATCTGGTACTGCTTACGCACGCTGTTCAGCGCGACCCCTTCATCGCGTTTTTTGCCGTTCAGCCACGCGTCCCGCAGCGAGAGAAAATAGATCAGCACGCCAAAAGCGACGATCAGCACGCTGATAATCCCCTCCGCTAACAGGAAGATAGAGTTATCCCGGGGCACCTCTTCACCCAGGGTATAGAGCCCCCACAGCCCCTCGCGCAGGAAATCGTAAAAAATACCCAAAAAGCTGCTCAGCAGCACCAGGAAGACCAGCCCCTTCAGCCACTGGCGATGATAAAACTGGCCGAAACCCGGCACGATTGCCAGCAACAGGCCGCACCACGCATGGCGCCCGGGCCCGCGCGCGTCGCTAAAATTTTCGCTGGAATGGATGCTCACACTCGACTCCTTCTACAAACGGGAGGTCCCCCTCCCGCTCGGTGACTTCACGTGACGGTAAATTACTGATTGCTGGCCTGCATCGCTTCAATCTGCATCTTGATCTGTTTCACCGCATTATCGAGCGCGGCCTGCGGCGCCTGCTTGCCGGTGAGGCTCAGTTCAAGCGCGGCATTGGCCGGCCCCCACACTTCCCCCATCTCCGGAATGCCCGGCATAGCCATCGCCCGAGCCGACTGAACGGCGACGGCGCTGGCCTTTTCGTCATTTTTAATCACCGGGTCGTCAATCATCGCCTTCAGCGGCGGGATTTCGCCGGTGGCGACATAGCGGGCTTTTACATACTGCGGCTGGTTGATGAACTCGATAAACTGTTGCGCCAGCGCCTTGTCTTTACTCCAGGTCGATACCACGTAGCCCTTAACGCCGAGGAAGGAGCTCATTGGCTTGCCGTCCGGCAGGGTCGGCAGCGGCACCACGCCATAGTTGATACCGGCGGCTTCATACGGCTGGAAGGCCCAGGGGCCGTTGATCACCGCCGCCGCTTTTTTCTCGGTAAACAGCGAATCAATGGCGTTCAGCCCGTTATCGCCGAGGATCCCTGCGGGGAAGGCCTTCTCGGCATAGAATTTTTTCAGGAAGGTCACGGCTTCCACGGCGCCGGGCGTATTGAGCCCCACCTGCTGCGGATTAAAACCGCCGCCGTCGTTCTTCGCGAAGATATAGCCGCCCATCGGGCCAATCGCCCCCCAGCTGTAGTAGATCTGATCAAACTTGGCCAGCAGGCCGTATTTGTTCTGCTCGCGCTGGGTCTTCGAGTAGTCCAGCCAGGCCTGCAGACTGTCCAGCGGCTTGTCGATCAGGTCCTTGTTGTAGATAAGCACCAGGGTTTCCACCGCTTTCGGGATCCCATACAGCGCGTTGTCCATGCGGAAGGCGTTGATAGAGGCTGGCGTAAAGGCATCCTGTTTCGCCTGCTCGACGTTGAGCGGCGAGAGAAGTCCCTGAACGACGGCGCCGCCGAGCTGATCATTCGGGATCACCAGCACGTCCGGCCCAATGCCCGCCGGGCCATCGAGGCGCAGCTTTTCCAGCTGCTGGGCATAAGGCATCTCCTGCAGATTGACCTTCACGTTGTACTGCTTCTCAAAATCGCTGACCGCGGTTTTGATGCCAGTGGATTTTTTAATGTCTTCCCAAACGTTGAGCTGCCCGGCGGCATGCGCCTGCAGGCTGGTAAGTTGCCCCGCCGCGAGGGTGGTAAGGATCAGTGCAGCAAGCGTGTTCTTTTTCATTATCAACCTCATGTGAAGGTATAACAATTTAATGGTTTTTATTTGACTTACGTCTGCCAGTTAGGAAAAAAATCATTTCAAACTGGCTTGTTACATAGAAAACAGACTCTGGTTCGCTTTTGTTATACGCTACGCTTTGATTAGGGATAAAACTACCATAAGCTGCCAGTTGTGTGATCATCCTTGCAGAAATGAAACGCCGCTGTATGGCGCAAAAACCGCGGAAGTTATAGTCAGGACATGATTTTAGCGCTGTTGAATATTGTCACGCTGATTTGTTACACGTAATACAAACACACTCAAATCAGCGACACGCCAACGGCAAACAACGGCTACTCACTTCGGGGAATGTGGATGTCCAATATACGACTGAGGAATGTCACCAAAAGGTTCGGCAGCACGGTGACGCTGCACCAGGTCAATCTCGATATTGAAGATGGCGAGTTTGCGGTCTTCGTCGGCCCTTCCGGCTGTGGAAAATCGACGCTGTTACGTATGATTGCCGGGCTGGAAGAGGTCAGTGACGGGGAAGTGCTGATTGGCGATGAGGTGATGAACGATGTGGTCCCCGCCCGCCGCGGCGTGGCGATGGTTTTTCAGTCCTATGCGCTCTATCCGCACATGACGGTGGCGGAGAATATGGGCTATGGGCTGAAAGTCAATAAAGTGCCGAAAGCGGAGATCCGTCGCCAGGTGGAAATGGTGGCCAAAACGCTGCAGCTCTCTCACCTGCTGGATCGTAAACCGAAGCAGCTCTCCGGCGGCCAGCGGCAGCGTGTGGCCATTGGCCGCGCTATCGTGCGTAATCCCCGGGTGTTTATGTTCGATGAGCCGCTTTCTAACCTCGATGCGGAGCTGCGCGTCGATATGCGCCTGCATATTGCCCGCCTGCACCAGGAGCTGAAGACCACCATGGTGTATGTCACGCACGATCAGGTGGAGGCGATGACGCTTGCCGATAAAATCGTAGTCATGAACTACGGGAAGGTCGAACAAATGGGTTCGCCGATGGCGCTGTACTACAATCCGGTCAACAAATTCGTCGCCGGTTTTATCGGCTCGCCAAAGATGAACTTTTTGCCGGCCACCGTCAGCGACTGGCAGGCAGAGCGCTTAACGGTCACCCTCGCCCAGGACCAACAGCTCACCCTGAACGTTGCCACCCAACCGCTGAAGCCCGGCGCCGCGGTCACGCTGGGGATCCGGCCAGAGCACCTCACGCCGGAAGTCTCCACCGGTACCGTGGTGGAGTTTCAATGTGAAGTGGTGGAGCGTCTGGGCAACAATACCTACCTGTTCGGCCAGTGCTACGGTCACGATAACGTCAAGGTTCTGCTGCCCGGCGACGTCCATTTCCGCCCGTGGCAGAAGATTAATCTGGCCTTCGATGACCGCTTCTGCATGGTGTTTGATGAGAACGATCTGCGCATCAGCGCCGATATCACGGCGCCGGACGCCCACTAAGCCAACATATTGCTGTCATCTGCGCAGCGTATGCTGCGACTGAATGCCGGAATACATCCTGCCCGGCATTCACACCCTCATTTTTATTCTGCTGCATCGGAATCATCCTTCTCTCCCGGCATCGCAGGTTATTGTGATGCCGGTTTTTTTGCCCACGCAGCACGATTTCTCCCGCTGCGCCCGGTTTATCTTTCGCATATACTGATGACACCCGGCGAACGATAAGGATACAGGCATGAGGACCCGGCATCTGATGGCGCTGTTTACAGGAGTGCTGATACTGGCCATCATCCTGCCTATCTCGCTCAGCATCTGGCAGGCGGCGCGGCAGGCCAAAATGCAGTTCTATCGTGAGCTGGATGATTATTCCAACCGTATTGTCGTCCGCACGCTGCAGGTCGCCGATCAGGCCCGGGAAGCACTGCGGGAGGCCGACTCACACTCTGCCGCTTCCTGTAGCCCGGAGCATCTGCTCGCCCTCCGCCGGATCGCCTATACCCATCGCTACGTGCAGGAAGTGCTCTGGCTGGAAGATTCCGTACCGCAATGCTCCTCCCTGGAAGACCATAGCGTTGCGGTGACCTTCCCGCCACCGGACCACATTGCCCCCGACGGCTATCGCACCTGGCTGACCTCGATTAACGATCTTGGCCTTAATCACCAGATGACGGCCATGGCCAGCCGGCAGCATATGGTAATGATCGATCCCATCTCCTTCATTGATGTGGTGCCCGCCAGCGAGGAGAAGATCCATACCATGCTGTTTGGTTTGGACCATCTGAAAATGGTGATCAGCAGCCAGCCGCTGCCGGCGAAGGTCTGGCAACGGATTAAAGATCCGCACCTGAATATGCTGACCCTGGATAATACGGTCTACCGGATCCAGCGCATTCCCGAGCTGGGATCCGGCATTGTGACCTGGTCATCCACGCTGCCGCTACAGCAGCGTATTCGCCAGCAGCTGATCTTCTGGCTCCCTGTCGGCATCTTCACCAGCCTGCTTGCCACCTGGCTGCTGCTGCGCCTGCTGAGACACCTGCGTTCACCGCGCAACAGTATGCTGGACGCCCTCAATTCCCAGGCGATTCAGGTTCACTATCAGCCGATTATTTCATTGCAGGACGGAAAAATCGCCGGGGCCGAAGCGCTGGCGCGCTGGCAGCAACCCGACGGCACCTTTTTATCGCCGGATATCTTCATTCCCCTGGCCGAGCAAACCGGACTGATCACCCAGCTGACGGAAGATATCGTCAGGAAAATTTTTGCCGACCTGGGTCCCTGGCTGAGGCAGCGGCCGGAAGTGCATATCTCCATCAACCTGTCGGTGGATGACTTACGCTCTCCCACCCTACCCAAGCTATTACACGATCAGCTGCAGCACTGGGGGATCGCCGCGGAACAGATTATCCTTGAGATCACCGAGCGCGGGTTTGTTGACCCGGAGACCACCATGCCGGTGATCGCACACTACCGCGAGGCCGGGCACCGCATTTCGATTGACGATTTCGGTACCGGCTACTCCAGCCTGAGCTATCTGCAGAAGCTGGACGTCGACACGCTGAAAATCGATAAATCCTTTGTCGATACCCTCGAGTACCGGCCGCTGACGCCGCACATTATTGAAATGGCCAAGGCGCTCAATTTGGCCACCGTCGCCGAAGGGGTGGAAACCGTAAGCCAGCGCGATTGGCTGAGACAGCATGGCGTTCAGTACGCCCAGGGCTGGCTGTACAGCAAAGCGCTGCCAAAAGAGTCGTTTATTCTGTGGGCGGAAGAGAACCTCCATGCGCATTAAGCGGCAGGCGGCCTGCGCAGAAGGTCAGCGGGCGCGGCCTCTTCGCCGCCCTCTGCCGGAGGCTACTTCAGATAGGATTTAATCACCTGCATCACCGTCTCCAGATCCGCCTCACGCTGCGTCTCGTCTGGCTCTTTCACCACATGGTCGGTGAGATGTCCCTGGATAACCTGCAGCATCATGCCATTGACCGCGCCGCGGATCGCCGCCAGCTGCTGTAGCACCTCAGCGCACTCATGCTCGCGATTAAGCATTTTCTCTAATGCGGTACTCTGCCCCTGAATTTTCTTCAGCCGGGTCAGTAACTTCTTTTTGTCTCTCACTGTGTGTGACATTACGCGATCCACCGTTTTTTTCTGTCCGGGATTACCGACCTGCGTGGTCAGCAACGCCTGCCAGCATACCATGATCCTTTTTATTAGCCGCTTTATCTACTGGGGGGTAGTATTTTACTACTGGGGGGGAGTAGGATAAACGCACTTTTGGCAAGGATCCCGATATGAACGATTTCACTTCCCTTTTGCAGCAGGGCAATGCCTGGCTGTTTATTCCCAGCGCAATACTGCTCGGCGCGCTGCACGGCCTCGAACCCGGGCACTCAAAAACAATGATGGCCGCCTTTATCGTGGCGGTGCGAGGAACCTTAAAACAGGCGGTACTGCTGGGGCTGGCGGCCACGGTTTCGCATACGGCGGTGGTCTGGCTGATCGCCATGGCCGGTCTGTGGTTTGGCCGCGGCTGGAACGCCCAAACCTCTGAACCCTGGTTTCAGCTGGTCTCAGGGATTGTCATTGTGCTGATTGCCTGCTGGATGCTCTGGCGCACCTGGCGCGAATCGCAGCCCCACACGCACCATGATCACCACCACGAACATGATCATCACCACGAACATGATCACCACCATGACCATCACCATGCGTCCTCATCCGCCGCGCCGCTGGTGGCGGAAGAGTGGCAGGATGCGCATCAGCGGGCCCATGCTCAGGAGATTAACCGGCGCTTTGATGGCCGTCAGGTGACGACCGGGCAGATCGTGCTGTTTGGCCTGACCGGCGGGCTGATCCCCTGCCCGGCGTCCATTACCGTGCTGCTTATCTGTTTACAGCTGAAGAAATTCTCGCTGGGCGCCACGCTGGTGCTGGGCTTTAGCGTCGGTCTGGCGCTGACGCTGGTGGCTTCAGGGGCTATCGCCGCCCTGAGCCTTAAACATGCCGCCCGCCGCTGGCCGTGGCTTAACGACCTCTCGCGCAAGGCTCCCTGGTTTTCAGGCTTACTGATTATTGTGGTGGGGATCTACATGATGCTTCATGGCCTGAGCGGCCTGTAAGCGATGAAAGGCCCTCTCCGTGATGAAGAGGGCGATGGGTTAATTCAGGAGACTATTTCCCGGGGAGGGCTGACCGCGTTGCGGTTGACGGGCTGACTGAACCACGGCAGGCACAGCTGGATAAGCGGTCCAATCGACAGCGCGTAAATGACGGTTCCGACGCCAAACTTGCCCCCCAGCAGACAGCCAATCAGCAGCACGGAAAGCTCGATCGCCGTCCGGATACCGCGCAATGACCAGCCGGTGCGAGCGTGCAGGCCGGTCATCAGGCCATCGCGCGGACCCGGGCCAAACCCCGCGCCAATGTACATCCCGGTGGCGATAGCGTTCAGCACAATCGCCACCACCAGCAGCGCACTGCGCGCCACCAGCGATTCCAGCGGCGGCAGGACGGCCAGCGTGGCGTCCGCCGCCAGCCCCAGCACGATCACATTGCTCACCGTGCCGAGCCCCGGCATCTGCCGGATCGGGATCCATAGCAGCAGCACCGCGGCGCCGGTCAGAATAATCACAGTCCCGAAACTGATCCCCAGCTGTTTAGCCACTCCAAGATGAAAGACGTCCCACGGATCGGCGCCGAGATTAGCATGCACGAAGAGCGCCGTGGACACGCCGTAGAGCACCAGACCGATATATAACTGCAGCAGCCGACGAAGCATATTTTTTCCTCAACATCATTGCGAATGCCCTCATCATCAGCAAAAATGGACTGATAATTAATGGCCAGTTTTGGAAAAGTGGATCGCTATGTCAGCCCGACGCTTTGGAACACAGTCCCTGGTACGCCTGCTCGGCAACTGGCAGGAGTCCAGTTCTCGCACACCGCTATGGCGCCAGCTGGCGGAAGCGCTCCGCCTGCTGATCCTCGATGGCCGTCTGACGCTACAGACGCGCCTGCCCGGCGAGCGCGAGCTGGCGGCGGCCCTCAACGTCAGCCGGACGACCATCGCCAGCGCCCTCGGCCAGCTGCGGGAGGAGGGATTTATCCAAAGCCGCCAGGGGAGCGGGTCGCGCATTGTTTTGCCGGAACGCCCTGCCGACCTGCCGCCGCCCTCTGCGACTCCCTCGACGATCAATCTCTCTACCGCCGCCCTCAGCGCCGGTCCGGAGGTCCATCAGGCCTTCCAGCATGCCATGACCCTGTTGCCGCCCTATCTCGCCCAGACCGGTTACGATCAGCAGGGGCTCCCGGTGCTACGGGAAGCGATTGCCCGGCGCTACAGCGAACGTGGCCTGCCGACGCGGCCCGATGAAGTGATGGTGGTCAACGGCGCGCTCAGCGCCTTCGCGCTGATCCTGCGTCTGTTCACCGGCCCCGGTGACCGGGTGGTCATTGATGCCCCGACCTATCCAATGGCCATCAGCGCCATTCAGGGCGCCTCCTGCCGGCCCATTGGGGTCGCACTCCCACAGCAGGGGTGGGACTGCGATGGATTCGCGGCGATCATTGCGCAGACCGCGCCGCGTCTGGCATGGCTGATGCCGGATTTTCACAACCCCACCGGGCGCTGTATGGATGCCCTCACCCGCCAGCGGGTCGCGGACATCGCGGCCAGGACGCGAACAACGCTGGTGATCGATGAGACCATGGTCGACCTCTGGTATAACGCCCCGCCCCCGCCGCCGCTGGCCTGCTTTAATCCCGACGCCGCGGTGATCACCATCGGTTCGGCCGGGAAAAGTTTCTGGGGGGGACTGCGCATCGGCTGGATCCGCGCCAGCACGCGAACAATCGCCTCGCTTATTCAGGCCCGCGACTCTCTGGACTTGGGTACGCCGCTGCTGGAGCAGCTGGCCTGCAGCTGGCTGCTGGCAAACGCCGCCACGCTGCTGCCGCCGCGACGGGAGATGCTGAAGGCGCGCCGGGACATGTGCGAAGAGCTGATGAAAGAGTATTTTCCCCGCTGGCGCTTTACGCCACCGGAAGGCGGGCTCTCTTTTTGGGTGGAACTCCCTGACATGCTAGCCACTTTGTTCTCTGCACGTGCGGAAAGCCAGGGGATCCATATCGGCACCGGCACGCGGTTTGGTCTGGAGGGCGCGTTCGATCGCTATTTACGTCTGCCGTTTACGCTGCCGGATGAAGCATTGCGCCAGGCCTTCTCCACGCTACAACCATTGTGGCACAGCCTTGCAGAACAGCGGGAAAGTACGCGTTTGCGGAAAATAATATAAGAAAATATCGACGGGCTGGCTTCAGCCCGTCAAAAGTCCGTCATCCATGAGGTATATGAGATGTTTTTATAAAATTGCCTGGGTATCCTGCCATCTGGTTATGGCAACCCGGTGACGGAAATAAGGCAATTTCATTAATGCTGGCGCGGAATAGGAAACCCTTTCAAGGAAATAATAAAGCCATCTTCATCTTTTTTAATTTTAGCGCCGGTGTCACACCAGTCGGAGGCAATGCGAAAGAACTCATCACTACCGATATTCCAGTTCAGGCGAACGTGTTTCACGTATCCTGAGCGCAACATATCGCAGGCTTCGCTGTAGTTGCTGGCTGTAGAGAATTGTTGTTTCATTTTTTCTTCTTCAGAAGTTTTCTTAATGCTTTGATTTCTTTAGGGGTTAATGGCGTCGCTTCCTCTTCGGTATGCTGGCTGTCAATGTCCTCTTCCGTCACCCCCGCCTCATCTGCTGACGCCTCCAGCTGAAAAGCCAGCTGCAGCAGCTTTTCCGTTGCCGTACCCAGGTTCTCGTTATTCACTTCCGCATAATGACGCAACTTCTCTTTTAACTCAGCGTCAATTTTTACATTCAAAACCACTGTGGTCATAGCTACGCTTCCCGTGCAATAAAATCATCATAATTAATACACGAAGTTAACATGCTGATCCAGAGATATATTTTATAGCATGGATCTGGCAACAAATTCCCACCAATAAGATGCGCTTTATTTATGACACGCAAATGACATTAATATGTCAGTAGAATTTCAGATTTATGACAAGTAAATATTATGGAATAAGTAGAGGGTGTTTTAGCAACTAAAAATAATATGTGATCTGTATTAGGAATAAATTCTGGCCAGCAGAGAAGACCGCACAAATACAAGGGGAAAATTACGAAGGCCGAAATGGGTGGGGGCCCTGCCAGCTACATCCCGGCACACACGTCGTCTGCTCTGGCTGCTTCCTTCCGGACCTGACCTGGTAAACAGAGTAGCGTTGCGGGAGAACCAACAGAGCCCCCATTGAGAGCGTTGTTACCCAACGCGCTGGCGCATTATCCCTGCTGACCTGGTGAATTGCAAGCACGCCCCGACTGCCTGCTGGTTTATTGCGCAATAATGCGAATAAAACCAGTCACTCACGCTCAACCTGTGAGATTGCGAGCGCGCGCTCAGCACACAGTCGGGATATCCACCATACTTAGCCATCTTGCGTCCCCTTTTATCATCAGCACCTTGTCTCGACGGTAATCGAATGACTGACTCATCACCACAGACCATCACTCTGCCTTTACCCGCCATTGAAGGGATGACCATCGCCTTTCAGGGGGTGAATTATCTGCGCCCTGAAAAAATGCTCGACTTCGTGACCATTACTCAGGCGCCGGTGCGGGCGGTCACGCCGCTGGCGCTGCTCTATTCCACCGTCGGCGTCCTGCGCCAGGTGGAACTGCGCAAGCTACCGGTCTACATCAGCGGTCGGGTGGTATACCCCATCTCGTCGTTGACCATGCCGGGCCTGCGCGCGAAGCTGATCATCAACGCGACCTCGCAGCGGTTAAAATTCCTTGAGAGCCTCATCGCCAGTTCACCTTCCGACAATGTCCATGGCATGCAGATCCTCGGCCTCGCTCTGACGTTCACCATCGAACAGCCCGCCTGATCGGGCAGGCTGTACAGCCTGAAGATCAGCGCTTATGCTGGCGTTTTTCGGGTAACAGGACTGAATATGGATCCGCACGATACATTTCCCCAACGTGTCTGGCACATTGTGGCGTCGATACCGGAAGGGTATGTCACGACCTATGGCGATGTCGCCAGGCTGGCCGGTTCGCCGCGCGCGGCGCGCCAGGTGGGCGGTGTGCTGAAGCGTCTGCCGGAAGGGTCCACTCTGCCCTGGCATCGGGTGGTCAATCGCCATGGCGATATCTCCCTCACCGGCCCCGATCTGCAGCGGCAGCGTCAGGCGCTGCTGGCCGAAGGGGTGCAGGTCTCCGGCGGCGGCCATATCGATCTCCAGCGCTATCGCTGGGTTTACTGAAGACCAAAAAAAAGCCCCCATTCGGGGGCTTAGCGAGCTTACTGTGCGACAGGCACGGCGGTCTGCTGAACCGGAACCAGCGTCAGGTCGGCATGGGTGCCACCCTGGTTGATCACCGTCTGCACGGTATCGGTAATGAACATCAGCTGGCCGTTAACCGTAATCGCTGCGCTCAACAGAATGCGGGCGTTCGGTTGAATATCTGCCGGGTTGTAAGGCAGTGCAAAGTTGAATGGCGCCTGCTTGCCTTCGGTACGCACCGCTTTTTGCGACAATACGCGGGCTGGCGCATCGGCCAGAGAAGCATCCGACAGGGTCACCGTCAGCACCGCATCCGGCGGCAAAGCGATTCTCTGGCGGATATTAATCGTCCCCGTGACGCTCGGCTGCTGCTGCGCCACGCTCAGCGTCGCAATACCGTAAGGGTCGGGTGCGGCCGCCTGCGTCGAAGAATTGTTCGAGTGGTGATTAGCACAGGCGGTCAGCGTCGCGGCGACGGCTAAGGCACTAAACATATAGGCAAATTTCATGATGTTCTCCTTATCATCCCTTAATACCCAGGAGGATGTTCCGCCGCTTCGCCGGCAGGAACTTTCGTGTCGTCAATAAGTGTGGCACAGATCGCAGATTTCTTCCTGTTGACCGGTTGTTATTCAGATTATTACACCCATCGGACCACTTGCGATTCCAGGTTATACTTTGCCACATTACGCGCGCGGCGCCGCCATTGTTAACTGAGGAAAAGTATGAGTCAGGCACTCTCTAACCTGCTGGCATTATTAGATTTGGAAAAAATTGAGGAAGGGTTGTTCCGTGGACAGAGCGAAGACCTGGGATTGCGCCAGGTTTTTGGCGGCCAGGTGGTGGGCCAGGCGCTGTATGCGGCAAAAGAGACCGTGCCCGTTGAACGTCTGGTGCATTCGTTTCACAGCTACTTTCTGCGCCCCGGCGACAGTCAAAAACCGATCGTCTACGATGTGGAGGTGCTGCGCGACGGCAACAGCTTTAGCGCCCGCCGGGTCGCCGCCATCCAGAACGGGAAGCCGATCTTCTATATGACCGCCTCCTTCCAGGCGCCAGAGCACGGCTATGAACATCAGAAAGCGATGCCGGCCGCCCCCTCCCCTGATGGGCTGCCTTCGGAAACCGACATTGCCCGCAAGCTGGCGCATCTCCTGCCGCCGCAGGTGAAAGACAAATTCCTCTGCGATAAGCCGCTGGAGATCCGCCCGGTGGAGTTTCATAACCCGATGAAAGGCCATATCGCCGAGCCGGTGCGTCAGGTGTGGCTGCGCGCCAACGGCGCCGTTCCCGACGATCTGCGCATTCATCAGTATCTGCTGGGCTATGCCTCGGACTTTAACTTCCTGCCGGTGGCGCTGCAGCCGCACGGCGTTGGTTTCCTTGAGCCCGGCATGCAGGTCGCCACTATCGATCACTCGATGTGGTTCCATCGGCCGTTTAATATCAATGAGTGGCTGCTGTACAGCGTCGAAAGCACCTCGGCCTCCAGCGCCCGCGGCTTCGTCCGCGGCGAGTTCTACACCCAGGATGGCACGCTGGTTGCCTCAACGGTGCAGGAAGGGGTGATGCGCAACCGCAACGCATAAAAAAAGCCTCCCCTACGGGAGGCTTTTTGCTACATGGAGAAGGGTTTTCTGTCAGGCGTTGTAAGCGTTTTCGCCATGGCTGTTGACGTCCAGCCCTTCGCGCTCCTGCTCTTCCGGCACGCGCAGCCCTACGGTCATATCCGCTACTTTGTAGCCGATAAAAGCGACGACGCCGGACCAGACCACGGTAATGCCGATACTTTCCAGTTGCACCAGCAGCTGATGGCCCATGGTGACGCCTTCCGCATAACCGACGCCGCCCAGAGAAGTCGCCGCGAAGATACCGGTCAGAATACAGCCGACGATGCCGCAGACGCCGTGAACGCCGAAGACGTCGCAAGGGTCATCCACACGCAGCCAGCGTTTCAGCGCAGTCACGCCCCAGATACCCGCCAGGCCAGAGGCGATACCGACGATCAGCGCGCCGCCGACACCGATATAACCACACGCCGGCGTAACGCCAACCAGACCGGCAATTGCCCCGGAGCAGGCGCCCAGCAGTGAAGGTTTGCCGCGCAGAGCCCATTCGCCAAAGGTCCACGCCAGGATAGCAGCGGCGGTCGCCACGACGGTGTTAACGAACGCCAGGGCCGCGATTTCATTCGCTGCGCTGGCAGACCCGGCGTTGAAACCGAACCAACCCACGTAGAGGATAGCGGTGCCGGTGAACACCATCGGCAGGTTATGCGGTTTGAACGCTTCTTTGCCGAAGCCCACGCGTTTGCCCATCATATACGCGCCCACCAGCCCGGCGACCGCGGCGTTGATGTGCACAACGGTGCCGCCGGCGAAATCCAGCGCGCCATGCGTCGCCAGCAGACCGCCGCCCCAGACCATATGCGCAATCGGCACGTAGGAGAGCGTCATCCACACCACCACGAAAATCAGCACGGCGGAGAAACGGATACGTTCAGCCAGCGCCCCGACGATCAGCCCGACGGTGATGCAGGCGAACGAGCCCTGGAAGGCGACGTGGATATACTGATAGAAGGTGCCCATCAGCGCTTTCAGTTCAATATTTTTCAGCATCACCCAGTCAAAGCTGCCGAAGAAGCTGCCGCCGGTGCCAAAGGCCAGGGTATAGCCATAAATGACCCACAGTACGCAGACCAGGCCAAAGGTGACAATCACCTGCGTCAGCATGGAAAGAACGTTCTTACCGCGGATCAGGCCGCCGTAAAACAGCGCAATCCCCGGGATAGTCATAAACAGAACCAGCGCGGTGCAAATCATCATAAACGCGTTATCGGCTTTGTCCGCCACCGCAGGCGCGGCCATCGCCAGCCCCGGAAGAAGGGCTAATGCCCCCAGACCCGATTTCATTGTTGCCATTTTCATTGTTTCGTTCCCCATCACTGTGTGGTCTGGAAATTACAGTGCCGCTTCGTCAGCTTCGCCGGTACGGATGCGAATGACGCGCTGCAATTCAGCGACAAAAATTTTGCCGTCGCCAATTTTTCCGGTGTAAGCCGCTTTGCTGATGACATCGATAACTTCATCCAGCTGATCGTCGGCGATCGCCACATCAATCTTCACTTTTGGCAGAAAGTTGACGCTATACTCGGCGCCGCGGTAGAGCTCCGCATGTCCTTTCTGACGGCCAAATCCTTTGACTTCAGTGACCGTCAGGCCCTGAATGCCGATGGAAGACAAGGCTTCACGCACGTCTTCCAGTTTGAATGGTTTGATTACCACGGTAACCAGCTTCATAAGTCCCCTCCAGTCAGTATTCGGTAATGGCCGCAGCTAACACGATGGATATAAAGCAAGGGCTATGCCAGAAATGAAAAAAGGCCGCTGAGCGGCCCTTTGATGGCAAAAAACAGGCGAGAGGTCAGGCATTAGCCGGCGTAAAGGCATTTAACGGGCAAAAATGCACCACAGCGGTGCATTTGATGTAACGTTTTTGCACCACGACAGGCCGCCCAGCCTTCGCTGCCTGCTGGTGGTGCATCAGGCGCTGAGCGACTCTTCTCTGGCGCTGGCCGCCAGCTCTTCACCAGCCAGCTGTAGCTGATACATCTGCCAGTAGCGGCCTTTCGCCGCCAGCAGCTGCTGGTGGTTGCCCCGCTCGACGGCCTGACCACGATGCAGAACCAGAATGGTATCCGCCTCGACGATGGTCGACAGCCGATGGGCGATAACCACCAGGGTGGTATGCTGGCGAACCTTCGCCAGCGCCTGCTGGATCGCCTGCTCGGTACCGGAGTCGATGTTTGCCGTCGCCTCATCCAGAATCAGTACCTGCGGGGTGTCCACCAGCACGCGCGCCAGCGCCAGCAGTTGCTTCTGTCCGACGGAGAGATTATTGCCCTGCTCGCCCAGTTGGGTGTACAGGCCGTCGCTCATGCTGCGCGCCACAGCCGCCAGCTGCACCGCCTCCAGCGCTTCCCAGACCTGGGTGTCGCTGATGTCCCGGCCCAGCGCGACGTTGGCGTAGAAGGTATCCGCCAGCACCACCGGATCCTGTTGCACCATCGCGATGCCCCGACGCAACGCGCTGTGGCTAAGAGAAGCGAGCGGCCGGCCATCGATGCGGATCTCCCCGTGGGTTAACGGATAATAGCCCATCATCAGACTGGCGAGGGTACTCTTCCCGCTGCCGGTATGCCCGACCAGGGCCACAAAGCTGCGGGAAGGGATATCCAGCGTGATATCCTGGAGGACCAGACGATCCCCGCGGTAGGCGAAGGAGAGATGGTCGATTTCCACCCGACCGCTGCTCAGCGGCGCGTCATCGGCGCCCCACGCCTGGCGCGGACGGTCCATCAGTTCGAAAACGCGTTCGCCGGCGACCACCGCCTGCTGCAGCATCGACTGCTGGGTGGTCAGCTCAATGAGCGGCTCGTTAAGGCGCCCGAGATAGCTGATAAACGCATACAGGACCCCGACCTCAATCGTGCCCGCCGCGCTAAAGCCGAACAGCATCAGCAGCCCGCACAGCACCAGCGAGGAAAAAAGACTCAGCAGCGGACGCAGCAGAAAACCGTCGAGGCGTAGCGTCTGCATCCGCGCCAGGTAGTGGGCGTAGCTGGCCTCACGCATCCGTTCGCCAAAACGCGCCTGCTGGCGGAACTGCTGAATGACCCCCATGCCGTTGATCACTTCGTTAAAGCCATCGTTGATGTCGGCAAGCCAGGCGCGCACCCGGCGCACGATCGGCGTGCTATAGCGCTGATAAATGATCATCACGATCAGCACCGCCGGGAAAATCGCGATCGCCACCAGCGCCATCCGCCAGTCGAGGCTAAACATCGCCACCAGCATCGCGCCGATCAGCGCCGCGCTACGCAGCACCGTCGCCACTACCGTCACGTACAGGTCGCGAATGACTTCCGTATCGTTGGTTACCCGGGAGATAAGCTGCCCGACCGGCTGAGTATCAAACTCGCTGAGCGGCTGATGCAGGGCGGCATCCATCACATCGCTGCGTAACTGCTGGACCACGCCAACCGCGGCGCGGTTAAACAGCAGCGACTGGCTATAGTGCAGTAACGCCGCCAGCAGCTGCAGACCGATATAGGCTGCCGCCAGGCCTGCCACCAGCTTCAGCGGCAGAGTATGTTTCGCCACCATATTGTCGATGAAATAACTGATAAGCAGCGGACCGCTCACCTCTGCCGCCGCCGCGATCCACATCATCGCCACCGCGATGGCCAGCGGCTTACGCCACGGTGAACCATAGGCCAGCAGGCGTTTAAGCGTCGGCCAGAGTTCGGTAAAGCTACGCATCCAGGACCTCCTCTTGCTCCTGGGGAACCTCGTCGAGCGCGGCCTCCAGCTGCTGATAGCGATACATGTCGCGATACCAGCCTGGCTGCACGGCCAGCGCCTCATGGCGGCCGCGCTGGGCGACATGCCCATGCTGCAGCACCAGAATTTCACTGGCCTCGGTCAGCGCCGACAGCCGGTGGGCGCTGATGATCACCGTCCGGCCCTCTCCCCACTGGCGCAGGTTATGCAGGATCTGGTGTTCGGTGCGACCATCCACCGCCGATAAGGCATCATCCAGGATCAGAATTTCGGCCTCCAGCAGCAGGGCGCGGGCAATAGAGATACGCTGTTTCTGGCCGCCGGAGAGCATCACGCCGCGCTCGCCCACTTCGGTATCGTACCCCTGGGGCAGACGCAGAATGTCGTCATGCACGCTGGCCAGCCGCGCCACCCGCTCAATCTGTTCCGGCGTCGCGTCCGGTTTTCCCAGCGCGATATTATTGGCGACGGTATCGGAGAATAAAAACGGCGTCTGATTGACCACCGCCAGCCGTTCGCGCCAGCTGTCGAGCTGCAGACGCGGTAGCGGCAGATCGTGAAAGCGGATCTCGCCGCTGGTGACGTCAAAATGGCGCTGCAGCAGGGCCAGAATGGTGCTTTTGCCGGCGCCCGTCGGCCCGCAGATGCCCAACATTTGCCCCGGCTGAAGGGTAAAATTAACCTGTTCCAGTGAAGGTTTGCTCGCCTGCGGATAGATGAAATCGCGGATAGCGACCTGCAGGACGCCGCGGCCTGCCGGCACCGTCTCGGTCCCGTCGTCCACCGCCGGCGCCTCTTCGAGCAGGGTGCGGATACGACCATAGGCCGCGCTACCGCGCTCCACGATGTTAAACATCCACGCCAGCGCCAGCATCGGCCAGATCATCAGGCCAAGGTACATCACGAAGCTGGTCAGCTGCCCCAGCGTCAGGCTGCCGTGGATCACCATCCAGCTGCCGCCGCCGATGGCCAGCAGGTTCGCTGCCCCGATGGCGATATAGATGGTAGGGTCGAAGCGAGCGTCAATTCGCGCCACGCGCATATTTTTCGCTCCGGTATCAGCCGCATCGGCGGCAAACTGCGCCGACTGGCGATCCTCCAGCCCGAACGCCTTAATCATGCGGATGCTGGTCAGGCTCTCCTGCGTGCGATCGTTGAGGCTGGAAAAGGCCGCCTGGGCGACGCGAAAACGTTCGTGAAGGGCATCGCCGTTGCGTTTGATCGCCAGGGCCATCAGCGGCATCGGCAGCAGCGCCAGCAGGGTGAGCTGCCAGCTAATCTGCGTCGACATCACAATCAACACCGCACAGCCCATCACCAGGGAATCCACCAGGGTTAACACCCCTTCACCGGCGGCAAACACCACCCGGTCCACGTCGTTGGTGGCGCGGGCGATCAGATCCCCGGTGCGATGGCGCAAATAGAACGCCGGATGCTGGCGGCTCAGCTGCCGGTAAAAGTCTTCCCGCAGTTCGACCGCCAGCTGGTAAGAGGCGCCGAACAGCAGCACGCGCCAGACATAGCGCAGCAGGTAGACCATCACCGCGATCAGCACCAGCGCGCCGATCCACATCCACACCTTCTCCGCGGTGTAATGTTGTTGCGTCACGCCGTCGACCACAATGCCCACCACCTTCGGCGGAACAAGCTGCAGGACGGCAATAATGGCCAGCAGGGCAATTGCGCCAAGATAGCGGCGCCACTCCCGGCGGAAATACCAGCTGAGTTGTGCAAATAATCGCAAGCAGTAAGATCCTGATTTGTTATGGGTTACGGCGCAATACCGTTATTCGACAGGCAAGGCGGTGGTGTATTTTATCTGTTCCATGGCAAAACTCGAAGTGACATCCGACAGCCCCGGCACGCTGTTCACCAACCGTTTATAAAAGTCGTCATAGCGCTTCATATCGGCCACCTGCACCCGCAGCAGATAGTCATACTCCCCCGCCATCCGCCAGAAGCCGAGCACTTCAGCCATCTGCGTCACTTCGCTCACAAAATGGCAATACCAGTCGCTGCTGTGATGCTGGGTCTTGATCAGGACAAACGCCGTCAGCCCCAGCCCCACCTTTTCCGCATCCAGTAAGGCGACGCGCCCGCGGAGAATACCCTCATCCTCGAGTCGTTTCAGGCGTTTCCAGCAAGGGGTCGTGGTCAGATTAACGGCATCGGCCAGCGCCTGCAAAGAGAGGGTGCAATCTTCCTGCAGCAGCGCCAGCAGCTTACGGTCAATTTTATCTAACATAAGGCCACCAGAGAGAATAATTTACTCCCGCAATTGTAATTGAAAGGCCAAATAGCAACAATTTTTCCCGCACAATCCGCTAAGCTGGGCACAAAATGACAAACAGGAATCCGAGATGAATAGCGCCTGGGTAAAACACGCCATTAGTGAAATTAACGCCGACTATCAGCGTTCCGCCGATACACACCTGATTCGCCTGGCGCTGCCTGGTTTTCCGGGGATCCCGATTTATCTGAAGGATGAAAGTACGCATCCGACCGGTAGCCTCAAACATCGTCTGGCGCGGTCGCTGTTTCTCTATGGCCTGTGCAACGGCTGGATCAAAGAAGGCACCACGATTATCGAATCGTCTTCGGGTTCGACTGCAGTTTCTGAGGCCTATTTCGCCCGCCTGCTGGGGCTGCCGTTTATCGCCGTGATGCCCTCCTGCACCGCCAGACGCAAAATCGAACAGATCGAGTTCTACGGCGGACGCTGCCATTTTGTGCAGAGCGCCTGCGAAATCTACGCGGCTTCCGAAACGCTGGCGCGTGAACTGAACGGCCACTATATGGATCAGTTTACCTTCGCCGAGCGGGCCACCGACTGGCGCGGCAATAACAATATCGCCGACAGTATTTTCCGCCAGATGAGCCATGAGCCGCACCCGCAGCCGTCGTGGATCGTGATGAGCGCCGGCACCGGGGGGACCTCGGCGACCATTGGCCGCTATATTCGCAGCCAGGGTTACGAGACGCAGCTGATGGTTGTCGACCCGCAAAATTCAGTATTCCTCGATTACTGGCAGACCCGCGACGCCAGCCTGCGCAGCCCGATCGGCAGCAAAATTGAAGGCATCGGCCGCCCGCGCGTCGAGCCATCGTTTATTCCCGATGTTGTCGATGAGATGCTGTGCGTGCCGGATGCGGCGAGCGTGGCCACTGCTCTGTGGCTGGAAACGCAGCTTGGCCGAAAAGTCGGCGCCTCGACCGGGACCAACATGTGGGGCGTGCTGCAGCTGGCCGCGCGGATGCGCGAGGAAGGACGCACGGGTTCCCTCGTCACCCTGCTGTGCGACAGCGGCGAGCGTTATCTGGAAAGCTATTACAACCCGCAGTGGGTGGCGGCCAACATCGGCGATATCGCACCCTGGCAGGCGGAGATCGCCCGGCTGGTCGGCAGAACATAAAAAAAGCCAGATAGAATGCTATCTGGCTTGCTGGAAGGGTCTCTCTATTCGGGGGAATAAGGAAGATCAGGATTATCCAGCCAATGCGTTAAAAAATGGGAGACCGCCTGATGCCGGCAGTCGCCAATAACCGGGAGATGCGGCAGCTCGGCTTTCAGCTGCGGCATCGCGTTGCCCATGATGAACCCCCGCCCGACGCTGCGAAGCATCTCGCGATCGTTCATCGCATCGCCGAAGGCCATGCACTCCTGTAGGGAGAGTCCCAGGTGCTGGCTCAGCCTCGCCAGCGCCGCGCCTTTATTGCAGCCAACCGGCAGCACTTCCAGACAGTCCATCGCCGAGAAGCAGAGAAACGCGCGCTGGCCCAGCGCCTCATTCAGTTGGATCCGCAGGCGGCGCAGATCGTCATGATCGCCGCAGAAGCAGATCTTGGTGACATGATGCGCCGACATACGTTTCGGATCGCACAGTTGATAGCGAAACCCGCTGAAGACATGCGCCTTCAGCAGCTCAGGTCTTGCCTGGCCGGTGAACCAACCGCCGTCATTAAACACGTGCATGCTGGCCCGGGTATCCCATCGACTATGCAGCACGTCTTCCGCTACCTCGGGATTGAGATCCTGACGGTACAGCTCCTCCCCTTCCAAAGAGTGGATGCGCGTCCCGTTGCCCGTGATCAGAAATGCGTCCAGGGAAAATTCACCCATTACATGGTGCATCTCCAGCGCATGGCGGCCGGTGGCGAACGTCAGGGTGATATCGCGTTCCCGCAGCCGTTTCAGCGCGGTGAGCGTCTTTTCTCCGAGACGATGGTCCGGCATCAGCAAGGTGCCGTCCATATCAAATGCTGCCAGTTTTGCCATGGTGTTTTCCCCGATGTGTGATGGGCTTCGCTTGTGTTGCAGTATCACCTGGGATATACGGAAGTAATAGTGAATAGATAATATAAATTGTTCCGGGTTTATTGCGGCCCGGTGGGCGACAGCGCTTATGCGACTCTTACACCGTTTAAACCAGTACCAGCGGCTGTGGCAGCCCTCTGCCGGGGCGCCGCAGCAGGTCACCGTCGGCGAGCTGGCGGAACGCTGTTTTTGCAGCGAACGCCACGTCCGTACCCTACTGCGTCAGGCGCAGGAAGCTGGATGGTTAAGCTGGCAGGCCAGCTCCGGGCGCGGCAAGCGCGGCTTGCTCTCTTTTTACAAAACGCCGGAACGTCTGCGCAATGAGATGATGGAGCAGGCGCTGCATAAAGGTCAGCAGCAAAACGCGCTGGAGCTGGCGCAGCTGGCCCCGGTGGAGCTGAAAGCCCTGCTCCACCCCTTTCTGGGCGGTCAATGGCAAAACAATACCCCGACGCTGCGTATTCCCTACTATCGCCCGCTGGAGCCGCTGCGTCCCGGCTTTCTGCCCGGACGCGCCGAGCAGCATCTGGCCGGGCAGATCTATGCCGGGCTGACGCGCTTCGACGAAGGTGACAATATGCCGATCGGCGATCTGGCGCACCACTGGCAGATCTCCCCTGACGGCCTGCGCTGGCAGTTTTATATCCGCTCCACACTGTGCTGGCACAACGGCGATGCGGTGGAAACCGCACAGCTGCGGCAGCGCTTACTGCTGCTGCTGGATCTGCCCGCCTTGCGGACTCTGTTCGCCAGCATCAGCCGCATCGATGTCACTCACGCCCAGTGCCTGACCATCACGCTGCATCGTCCTGACTACTGGCTGCCGTTCCGCCTCGCCAGCTATTGCAGCGTGCTGGCCCATCCTGACGATCCGGCCATCGGCTGCGGACCGTTCCGCCTGAAGCGGTTTAGTCCGGAACTCGTCCGTCTGGAGAACCATCCCCGCTACCACCTGCGGCATCCGCTGATCCAGGCGGTGGAGTACTGGATCACCCCCCAGCTCTTCGATCGCGATCTCGGGACCAGCTGCCGCCACCCGGTGCAGATCACTATTGGCGATCGCGAAGAGCTGCATAACCTGCGCCAGGTCAGCAACAGCATCAGTCTTGGCTTCTGCTATCTGACCCTGCGTCACAGCCCTCGGCTTAGCAAAGCGCAGGCCCAGCGGCTGGTATCGATAATTCACCGCTCGTCGTTGCTGGACACGCTGCCGCTCGACGAGGATCTGATTACGCCAAGCCATGAGGTGTTGCCGGGATGGTCCATCCCGCAGGGGCCGGAAAACAGCGCGGTGCCGCTGCCGGCCAGGCTCACGCTGCTCTACCATCTGCCGGTCGAACTCCACGCCATGGCCGAACAGCTGAGACAGCGGCTGGCTGTGCTCGGCTGCGAGCTGACGCTGCTGTTCCATGACGCCAAAAACTGGGAAGGCTGCCAACATCTGGGGCAGGCCGACCTGATGATGGGCGACCGCCTGATCGGCGAAGCGCCGGAGTATGCCCTGGAGCAGTGGCTGCGCTGCGATATGCTGTGGCCCAATTTGCTGACCGGGGCGCAATATGCCCATCTGCAGGCGACATTAGACGCGGTACAGGCGCAACCGGAAGCCCGCAGCCGCAACGATGCGCTGCGCAACGTATTTAACAGCCTGATGGAAGACGCCATCATGACGCCGCTGTTTAAATACAACTATCGGATCAGCGCCCCACCGGGAGTCAATGGCTTGCGCCTCAACGCCCGCGGCTGGTTCGACTTCGCCAGCGCCTGGCTGCCGGCGTCGACGTGACAGAGCTGGTGGTGGCGGGCGTCTGGCGCTACCATATCGCCTTTACTCATTTAGTCAGGAATTGCCATGAAACGCGCCGTAGTTGTCTTCAGCGGAGGACAAGATTCAACCACCTGTCTGGTGCAGGCTCTGCAACAGTATGATGAAGTGCATTGCGTCACTTTTGATTATGGCCAACGCCACCGCGCGGAAATCGACGTTGCGCGCGAACTCGCCCTGAAACTTGGCGCCGTCGCGCATAAAGTGCTGGACGTTACCCTGCTCAATGAACTGGCGGTCAGCAGCCTGACCCGCGATAACATTCCGGTACCGGACTATCAGCCTGATGCCGAGGGCATTCCCAACACTTTTGTCCCGGGGCGCAATATTCTGTTTTTAACCCTGACGGCCATCTACGCCTATCAGGTAAAAGCCGAAGCTATCATCACCGGCGTGTGCGAGACCGACTTCTCCGGCTACCCGGACTGCCGCGATGAGTTTGTCAAAGCGCTGCACCACGCCGTCAGCCTTGGAATGGCGAAAGACATACGCTTTGAAACACCGCTGATGTGGCTGAACAAAGCCGAGACCTGGGCGCTGGCCGACTACTGGGGTCAGTTAGATCTGGTGCGCCGGGAAACCCTTACCTGCTACAACGGCATTAAGGGCGATGGCTGCGGCCAGTGCGCCGCCTGCAACCTGCGCGCTAACGGGCTTAACCAGTATCTGGCCGATAAAGTCGGGGTAATGGCGGTGATGAAGCAAAAAACCGGGCTGACACAGGCATAGCCTCCGCAGAGGTATCTTCCAAAAGCTTCAGTTCAACTTCCCCGGTAGCGCTACGCTTACCGGGGCAAGGGGTTCATCACCTTCCGTGGGTCGAGGTGCGCCACCGCCCGGCACGCACGCACGCGACGGTTGTCAGCGCAAGTTCATCTGGTCGAGTTTCTCACGCAGTTCCCCTTCCAGCGGCAGCGCCTTCTGGGTTTTCAAATCGATACAGACGAAGGTAATCAGCGCATCGGCCACCACCTCGCCGTTGGGGTTGAGAGTGACCACCTGGCTGAGCGTGCCGCTTTTGCCGTTGAGTTGCTCCAGTTTGCTGCTCACCGTCAGCACATCGCCCAGGACCGCCGGACGGCGGTAGTTAATATTAATATTCACCACCACGAAGGCGATGTTTTTCTCGGTCATCCACTGAAATGCCGGACTCTTTTCCAGACCATCCCAGCGGGCCTCCTCAAGGAACTCCAGGTAGCGTGCGTTATTCACATGCTGGTAGACGTCCAGATGATAGCCGCGAACTTTAATTTGTGTCTGCATAGCATCAATGCCTTTCTGTTATTGTTGTTTATGAGGTAAGAGGTCACACCACTTGATGCAACCTCTTTATCCTGGCAAAAAATCACCGCTGTGCAAGCGCTGGCAAAAAATTTACAGCGTCAGATGGGATAAATTCCGCTCCACCAGCGCGCTGCCCATCCCCGGGACCTGCTTCAGATCATCAAGGGTTTTGAACGGTCCGTACTCCTCACGGTAGCTGACAATCGCCTGGGCTTTTTTCAACCCCACGCCATTCAGAGCCTGCGCCAGCTGTTCGGCGCTGGCGTGGTTAATGCTGACTTTGGTCGCCCCGTTGTCGGCCTCGCCGGGCTCCGCTTTCGCCTTCGCCGAAGAGGACGCCTGGACATGCTCTTTGGTTACCGCCGCTTTGCCGCTGGCGGGGGCAGCCAGCGCGCCCTGTGCGCCTACCGCGAAAACCAGAACGCCCGCGGCCATCAGTGCTTTTATTCCATATTTCATGCTGATATCTCCTTGTGTATAGACAGCAAGGCTACGATAGCGTCAGTACGGATGGCCGACAAAAGGCAAATCACAGAAATGGAAAGGGCCGCGAAAGCGGCCCTTGAGGATTACATGGTGTTGCGTATTTTTGCGAAACGACGCGAAATTACTGCTGCTGGTCGATGCTGTCGCCCAGCTTAATTTTCGCCGCCTTGCGCAGGTTGCTCATCAGCGCTTCGAAAGCGATTTGGGCATTGTTCTGGGTAATCCCCTGAACCATAGCCTTCTTCTGCTCTTCCGGCATGCTGCCTGCTTTCACTTCATCGAGCGCCACCAGCACCACATCGCCTTGCATGTTGCTGCCAACGCCATAGACCGGTTTGCCCTGCTGCGGCAGCGGCAGAGTAAATGCCAGCTGGCTCAGCGGATCCTGGCCGGTACGGGAAAGCGTCTGCGGTGCGCCAAAGCTCAGGCCAGCCGCCTTCATCGCCTCATCGCCTTTGCCGTCTTTCAGCGCCGCCAGCAGCTTATCGGCATCCCGCTTCGCCTGCTGTTCCGCTTTATTGTGCTTAACGATATCGCTGACCTGCGCCTTCACTTCGGCCAGCGGTTTCACCGCCTCGGCTTTGTGCTCGCTGATACGCAGAACAAAGGCGCGATCGCCGTCAACGGTAATGATGTCGGAGTTGCTGCCCGGCGCCCCGTTCACACCGACCAGACCGCCGTTGAAGATAGCGTCAGCGACCGGTTTAAAGTTCAGCTCTTCCGGCAGGTTATCGCGGCCAAACCAGCCGGTTTCCACCACCTGCAGTCCGGCGACCTGCGCCGCGCCCGCCAGCGATTCATTATCGTTGCTGGCCGCATCGCTCACCTTCTGCTGCAGCGCATAGTAAGCATCCAGCGCTTTCTCCTGCTTCACTTTCGCCGCAATGTCATTGCGCACGTCAGCCAGCGGCTTGACCTGCGCCGGCTGGACGTCGTCCAGACGGGCCACCAGGAAGCCAACCGAGGATTTGATCACCCCGGAGAGCTGGCCTTTCTCTTTCAGGCCGGCGTCTTTCAGCTCAGGCACGGTAGAGGCATCTTCCATCCACCCCATATCGCCGCCGTTGCGGGCAGAGATAATATCGGTCGATTTTTCTTTTGCCAGCGTGGCGAAATCGGCGCCTTTTTGCAGCTCGGCCAGTACCGCTTTCGCATCAGCTTCAGTTTTAGTCTGAATCACGCTGTAGCGATTACGCTGCGGCTGAGTGAACTGATCTTTGTGCTGGTCATACCATGATTGAATTTCTTCGTCAGAGGCGTTTTCCTGCATGCTGGCGGCATCCATCTTGATGTAGCTCACGCGGAACTGCTCCGGCGCCATAAAACGGGCCTGATTCTGCTGCCAGAAAGCGTTGATTTCCTCATCGCTGGCGGTCTGTTTTTCCGCCAGGGCGTTGACGTTGATGGTCGCTTCGCGAACGACACGCTGCTGAGACACCAGCGCCGCCAGCTGATCGGACTCGCCGGGCAGCATGAAGTCGGTACCTGCAATGGCGTTAATCAGCTGCTGCGTGGTCAGCTGGTTACGCAGCGCCTGGGCGTACTGATCGGTGGTCATCCCCATCTGGGCGACAATACCGCTGAAGCGCTGGTTGTCGAACTTACCGTTCGTCTGGAACGCCTGGGTCTGGAAGATCGCCTGCTTCACCTGCTCATCGCTGATGCTGAGGCCCAGCTCGCGGGCATACTGATCCAGAAGCGACTCGTCAATCAGGCGGTTCAGCACCTGCTGGCGCATGGTTTTCATGTAGTTTTCGTTCGCCGCCAGCTCGGAGAACTGGTCGCCAAGCTGCTGCTGCATACGGTTACGTTCGCTGGCGACGGCGTTTTCAAACTGCCCACGGCCAATCTCCTGGCCATTCACTTTTGCGGCATAGTTTTTGCCACCGCCAATCAGGTAACCACTCACCCCGGTCAAAATGAACGAGACGATAATGATACCGAAAATAATCTTGAGCACGACGCTGTTGGCGGCCGTGCGTAGGTTGTCCATCATGGTGTAACAACGCTCCGCTGTAGATGACTTTAGCTCGCGCAGCATAGCACGTGATGGCCGCCGCGCGTGAGGACGTATTTTGACAAGAAAACAGGGTGATTGTCAGCCCACAAGTGGCGATAAACACACATAAAGTGGTCTGAAAAGGCAATAAAAAAGGCACATCTCACGATGCGCCCTTGTACTTCGTCACATTCCCTGACGGGAAAGCCGATCAGTTCACCGCGTCTTTCAGCGCTTTACCAGCACGGAAGCCCGGCACTTTTGCGGCAGCGATAGTAATTTCTTTACCTGTTTGTGGGTTGCGACCAGTACGGGCGGCACGTTCTTTAACAGCAAAGGTACCGAAACCTACCAGCGCAACGTCATCCCCAGCCTGCAGAGATTCAGTAACAGAAGCGATTAAAGCATCTAACGCACGTCCAGCTGCAGCTTTAGAAATGTCCGCACCCGCAGCAATTTTGTCAATCAGTTGAGATTTATTCACTGTTCTCTTCCTCTCTTTATAATTTATATCGCACCAGAGTCCTTCATAGTGCGACCGCGCAGCAGTTATATC
This sequence comes from Klebsiella sp. PCX, assembly GCF_021869705.1. Taxonomy (NCBI): domain Bacteria; kingdom Pseudomonadati; phylum Pseudomonadota; class Gammaproteobacteria; order Enterobacterales; family Enterobacteriaceae; genus Klebsiella; species Klebsiella sp. PCX. The sequence continues at coordinate 1,183,565 of NZ_CP091527.1, read as the reverse complement.
AGGACTGTCATGCCCTTACAACAGCAGTTGTCGATGACCCCCCTGCCAGCGATCTAAGTTAGCTACACAAAAAAAGGCTGGCAAGTCCGAAATGACTTACCAGCCCTATTTTTATTAGCGCAATTTGCGCAGAATCACTATTTCGCGGTCACAACCTGCATGCCAAACGGTTCGTTTTGCAGCGCAAGTGTCAGAACTTCCTCGATTCGTTTCACCGGATGGATATCCAAATCAGCGATAACGTTATCCGGAATTTCTTCAAGGTCGCGTTTGTTCTCATCAGGAATCAGAACAGTCTTAATACCGCCGCGATGCGCCGCCAGCAGTTTTTCCTTCAGACCGCCGATCGGCAGCACCTGTCCACGCAGCGTAATCTCCCCGGTCATCGCCACATCGGCGCGTACCGGGTTGCCGGTCAGGCAGGAGACCAGCGCCGTACACATGGCAATCCCCGCGCTCGGACCGTCCTTCGGCGTCGCCCCTTCCGGTACGTGGACGTGAATATCACGCTTCTCGTAGAAGTCGGCGTTAATGCCCAGCTTGTCCGCCCGCGAACGTACCACGGTCAGCGCAGCCTGAATCGACTCCTGCATCACCTCGCCCAGCGATCCGGTGTAGGTCAGTTTACCTTTGCCCGGTACGCAGGCGGTTTCGATGGTCAGCAGGTCGCCGCCCACTTCCGTCCACGCCAGACCGGTCACCTGACCGACGCGGTTCTCGCTATCGGCGCGGCCATAGTCGAAGCGCTGCACGCCGAGATAATCATGCAGATTCTCACCATTAATTTCGATGTGTTTCAGCGATTTATCCAGCAACAGCTGCTTAACGGCCTTACGGCACAGCTTGGAGATTTCACGCTCCAGGCTACGAACGCCCGCTTCACGGGTGTAGTAACGAATAATGCCGATAATGGCGCTGTCGTCGACGGTCAGTTCGCCTTTTTTCAGCGCGTTGCGTTCGATCTGCTTCGGCAGCAGGTGACGCTTGGCGATGTTCAGTTTTTCATCTTCGGTGTAACCCGAGAGGCGAATCACTTCCATACGGTCCAGCAGCGGCGCCGGAATGTTCATGGAGTTGGAAGTCGCCACGAACATCACGTCGCTGAGATCGTAATCCACTTCCAGATAGTGGTCGTTAAAGGCCACGTTCTGCTCCGGATCCAGCACCTCAAGCAACGCAGAAGCCGGGTCGCCGCGCATGTCGGAAGACATTTTGTCAATCTCATCCAGCAGGAACAGCGGGTTTTTTACCCCCACTTTCGCCATTTTCTGGATCAGTTTGCCCGGCATCGAGCCAATATAGGTTCGACGATGACCGCGAATTTCCGCTTCATCGCGCACGCCGCCTAGCGCCATGCGGACGTATTTCCGGCCGGTCGCTTTGGCGATAGATTGCCCCAGCGAGGTTTTACCTACCCCCGGCGGTCCCACCAGGCAGAGGATCGGCCCCTTGATTTTGTTCACCCGGCTCTGCACCGCGAGATACTCAAGGATGCGGTCCTTCACGCGCTCCAGACCATAGTGATCGGTATCGAGGATCTCCTGGGCCTGACGCAGGTCTTTCTTGACCTTACTGCGCGCATTCCACGGCACCTGCACCATCCAGTCGATGTAGCCACGCACGACGGTCGCTTCCGCAGACATCGGCGACATCATCTTCAGCTTCTGCAGTTCCGCTTCGGTTTTCTCTTTCGCCTCTTTCGGCATTTTCGCCGCGTCGATCTTGCGCTTCAGCGCTTCGTTTTCGTCCGGGGCGTCGTCCATCTCGCCGAGTTCTTTCTGAATCGCTTTCATTTGCTCATTCAGATAGTACTCGCGCTGGGATTTCTCCATCTGCTTTTTGACGCGGTTGCGAATGCGCTTCTCAACCTGCAGCAGATCGATTTCCGATTCCATCATCGCCATCAGATATTCCAGACGTTCGTTGACGTCGGACATCTCAAGCACGGACTGCTTGTCCGCCAGCTTCAGCGGCATATGCGCCGCGATGGTATCCGCCAGGCGCGCCGGATCGTCGATGCTGTTCAGCGACGTCAGCACTTCCGGTGGAATCTTCTTATTCAGCTTGATATAGCCTTCAAACTGGCTGATAGCGGTACGAACCAGCACTTCCTGCTCACGTTCGTCAATCGCCGGCGAGTCGAGATACTCCGCTTTCGCCGAGAAATGCTCGCCATTATCAGACAGCGCAGAAATGCGTGCACGCTGTAGCCCTTCGACCAGCACCTTCACGGTGCCGTCTGGCAGCTTCAGCATCTGCAAAATAGACGCCACGGTTCCAACGGTGAAAAGATCGTTTACACCCGGCTCATCCGTCGACGCTTCTTTCTGCGCAACCAGCATGATTTTTTTATCATGGTCCATGGCCGCTTCGAGGCAACGGATAGATTTTTCCCGCCCTACGAACAGGGGTATGACCATGTGCGGATAAACCACCACATCGCGCAACGGCAATACGGGGATTTCAATGCGTTCAGAACGCTCAGGATTCATAGAGCTCTCTCTTAGTTTAAAGTCCGCCAGGTAGCCGACGACGCCACACTTCACTGCATCGTCGTTAATATGTAATCCAGTATATGGGGATGTATTCCACACATTCAACGGCGGGAATGCAGGAAAAATAAAAGGGGAGATAAAATCCCCCCTTTTTGTTAACTGCTTGAGTGAAATGGCTAATTATTCGCCAGATGCCTGCTGCGCTTCCGGTTTGCCGTAGATCAGCAGCGGTTTGCTCTGACCGGCGATAACCGACTCATCAATGACCACTTTTTCGACATCTTCCATCGAAGGCAGATCATACATGGTGTCCAGCAGCGCCGCTTCCACAATGGAACGCAGGCCACGGGCGCCGGTTTTACGCGCCATCGCTTTCTTGGCGATGGCATCCAGCGCTTCGTCGCGGAATTCAAGCTCTGCGCCTTCAAGGCTAAACAGCGCCTGATACTGCTTGGTCAGGGCGTTTTTCGGCTCTTTCAGGATCTGGATCAGCGCTTCTTCGCTCAGCTCGTTCAGGGTCGCCACGACCGGCAGACGGCCGATGAATTCCGGAATCAAACCAAACTTGATCAGATCTTCCGGCTCGACCTGGGCCAGCAGCTCGCCTTCGCTCGCTTTGTCGGACTTCGCTTTAACCGTCGCGCCAAAACCAATGCCGGAGCCGGTTTCCACACGGTGGGAAATCACTTTGTCCAGACCGGCAAACGCGCCGCCGCAGATAAACAGGATCTTGGAGGTATCAACCTGCAGGAACTCCTGCTGCGGGTGTTTACGCCCGCCCTGCGGTGGAACGGCGGCGACGGTGCCTTCGATAAGCTTCAGCAGCGCCTGTTGCACGCCTTCGCCGGAGACATCGCGAGTAATCGACGGGTTATCGGACTTACGCGAAATTTTGTCGATTTCGTCGATATAGACGATGCCGCGCTGCGCTTTCTGCACGTCGTAATCGCACTTCTGCAGCAGTTTCTGAATGATATTTTCTACGTCCTCACCCACATAACCGGCTTCGGTCAGGGTGGTGGCGTCCGCCATGGTAAACGGCACATCCAGCAGGCGCGCCAGCGTTTCCGCCAGCAGCGTTTTACCGGAGCCGGTCGGCCCGATCAGCAGGATGTTACTTTTACCCAGCTCTACGCCATTGCTGGTATCGCCATTGCGCAGACGTTTGTAGTGGTTGTATACCGCGACCGCCAACACTTTTTTCGCCTGTTCCTGACCGATGACGTAGTCATCAAGGTGGTGGCGAATCTCGTGCGGCGTCGGCAGCGCGCTGCGCTCGCGGTGCGGCGCAACTTCTTTAATCTCTTCGCGAATGATGTCGTTACATAAATCAACGCATTCGTCGCAGATATACACGGATGGCCCGGCGATCAGCTTACGCACTTCATGCTGGCTTTTGCCGCAAAAAGAGCAATACAACAATTTGCCCGATCCATCTTTGCGTTTATCTGTCATGAGTCCAAACCTCTTTTTAAGTTCTTTGTGCCGCACACGACGACGCAAATGCCATTCTCAGGCGCAAGCCGCCATATAGCGTTGTGCCGCCCTTCATTAGTATATACACAAAATCCTTCGCGCTACATCGCGGCGGTAGCGAAGCGACCGGCCGCCTGCCTGCCCGGCAAGCGTCCGGAAAAATGCCAACCGCTCAGCAAACGTGGCGAGAAGGATGAAGCGTAAAGCGGCACCCTTACGCCCAGGGCATCAATTACGATGGGTCAAAATAGAGTCGACCAGTCCGTACTCCACGGCTTCCGCAGCAGACAGGAAGCGGTCACGCTCGGTGTCACGCTCAATCTGCTCAAGAGACTGGCCGGTATGATGCGCCATCAGCTCATTCATGCGTCCTTTCACCTTCAGGATTTCACGGGCGTGGATCTCAATATCCGTCGCCTGCCCCTGATAGCCGCCCAGCGGCTGGTGGATCATCACGCGGGAGTTCGGCAGGCAGAAACGCTTGCCCTTCGCCCCGGCGGTCAGCAGGAACGCGCCCATGGACGCGGCCTGGCCCATACAGATGGTGCTGACGTCCGGCTTGATGAACTGCATGGTGTCATAAATCGACATCCCGGCGGTGATCACCCCGCCCGGAGAGTTAATGTACAGGTAAATGTCTTTTTCCGGGTTTTCCGCTTCCAGAAACAGCATCTGCGCCACGATCAGGTTTGCCATGTGGTCTTCGACCTGGCCGGTCAGAAAAATGACGCGTTCCTTAAGCAGACGGGAGTAGATATCAAAAGAACGTTCACCGCGTGAGGTCTGTTCAATGACCATCGGCACCAGGGCCATATGGGGTGCAAAGTTGTCTCGTTCGCCACTGTATGACATTTCCGTCTCCTGGAGTAATTTTAAAATACCTGCTGCACTGATTGTAACCTTACGGACGGATTATCAGCCACAGTTTCTATCCGCTGAACGCGTCACCGCCTCTTCAACACGCGTGCGATTGCGGATGCAGTTGCCTCCCTCGGTAATGGGGATGGCGTTGCCATATTTCAAGCATAACAAGCTTTTGCTGTAACGCTATCATGGTAAATGCGTTTTAGCACCGTGCCTGAGGCTATCATTAGCTAAAAAAAAACCCGCCGCCTTTCGGCAACGGGTTTTTGCCCGAACCTTGAACAATCGCGGCGAAATTACGCCTGCTGGTTCATCAGTTCGTTGAAGGAAGTGGCTTTTTCAGACACTTTGGCTTTCGCCAGCACGGCTTCAACAGCCTGCTCTTCCAGCGCCACGTTGCGCATGTTGTCCATCAGCTCTTTGTTCTTGCTGTAGAACTCAACCACTTCTGACGGATCTTCGTAAGCAGAAGCCATCTCTTCGATCAGGCCTTTCACGCGCTCTTCGTCAGCTTTCAGCTCGTTGGTGCGAATCACTTCGCCCAGCAGCAGGCCAACCACTACGCGGCGTTTAGCCTGCTCTTCGAACAGTTCGCGCGGCAGTTCCAGAGCCTGTTTCTCGTTGCCACCGAAACGCTGAGCAGCCTGGCGACGCAGCACGTCGATTTCGCTGTCGATCAGAGCTGCCGGAACGTCGATGTCGTTAGCTTTAACCAGACCTTCGATAGCCTGAGACTTCACGCGGTTACGCACAGCGCCTTTCAGCTCGCGTTCCATGTTTTTACGCACTTCAGCGCGCAGGCCAGCGACGGAACCATCTTCCACGCCGAAACGTTTGATGAATTCTTCGGTCAGCTCCGGCAGTTCACGTTCTTCAACTTTCTTCAGGTTGATAACGAACTTAGCCGCTTTACCTTTCAGGTTTTCTGCGTGGTATTCTTCCGGGAAGGTCACGTCGATGGTGAACTCGTCACCCGCTTTGTGGCCTTTGATACCGTCTTCGAAGCCCGGGATCATGCGACCCTGGCCCATCGCCAGTACGAAGTCAGAAGCTTTGCCGCCTTCGAACTCTTCACCATCTACGGAACCGGTGAAGTCGATGGTTACGCGATCTTCAGCGTCAACCGCGCCTTCTTTTTCTTTCCAGGTTGCCTGCTGCTTGCGCAGGGTTTCCAGCATGGTGTCAACGTCAGCGTCGGTCACTTCAACAACCGGTTTTTCTACTTCGATCGCTTCCAGACCCTGCAGTTCAACTTCCGGATACACTTCGAACTCTACCGCGTAGGTGAAGTCTTCACCCAGTTTGTATTCGCCCGGAACGTAGTTCGGCGCGCCGGCCGGATTGATTTTTTCTTTGATGATCGCGTCAACGAAATGACGGCTCATCAGGTCGCCCAGCACGTCCTGACGAACGGAAGCGCCATAGCGCTGAGCAACAACATTCATCGGCACTTTGCCTTTACGGAAGCCGTCAATGCGAACTTTTTTCGCTACGTTGACCAGCTCGCTTTTGACAGCATTCTCGATGCTGTCAGCGGCGATAGTAATCGTTACACGGCGCCCAAGGCCCTGAGTGGTTTCAACTGAAACTTGCATCTTGTTACCTCAAAAAAATCACAGTGCTCGGTCAACTCTGGAAGCGCGTGTAGGTGGCTTCGCAGAACCGGGATGCCCTCTTCAAATCAGAAACACATTCCCTGTCGTCAGAATCATCCCGAAGACATTCATATATAAGACGCGGCATTATAGCGGCATCACTTTTGTGAGTCGAGAACGGTTGTCGCCTGGTGCTGCGGCATTTTTCACATTTCCCGCTCAATTTTGTCCGCAAAAGCGCTGAGTTTGCGCATTTTCCAGGCAAAACAAAACGGCCCGTAGGCCGTTTTTGCTAAATCTGCAAGCAACATACTGGAAAAGCGCCAGCGGTTGCAAATGGGATTTCTAGGCGATGCTCCCCGCGCCGCGGCACGGCGGCGAGGCGAAAACCGTATCCTGTAGCGCTTCCCATTCTTTAATCGTGTAGGTGTGCAGCGCCAGGGCGTGCACCGTATTCGACAGCTCCTCGGTTAGCGTGCCGTAGATCATACGGTGGCGATTAAGGAAACGCTCGCCAGTGAAGCGATCGCTCACTAATACCACTTTAAAATGACTTTCAGAGCCCGCAGGGACGTTGTGACGATAACTTTCATCCACGACTTCGAGATACATCGGGTCGAACGCTGCTCTAAGTTTTGCTTCGATCTGTTCACGTATCATCATGAATTTTCTCCTCCGACAACGCTGAGATGCCGCCACTCCATTTAAATGTTAGCCGCTTTTACCGCTTCCATTAGGAGAAAACAACAAAAAATTAGCATTGTTCTGATATTTTCATTCAAAAGTATCACGTTTACTGGCTCTGGTCGCCAGATCCGCCGGGGAAAGAGCGATTAACCGTGGCGGGACGCTCAGAAAACCGCCAGGGCGATGGATTTACACGCGTTGCCACTTCCCCTTGCCGTTGGCAATGCTATGATGGCGGTAATTTTCCTTATAACAACACCATGCGTTGAGACCTGAACATGCTTAAGAAGATCCTTTTCCCGTTGGTCGCCATGTTTATGCTGGCAGGATGCGCCACGCCGCCGACCACCATTGAAGTATCGCCGAAAATCACGCTGCCGCAGCAGGATCCTAGCCTGATGGGCGTGACCGTCAGCATCAACGGCGCCGACCAGCGTCCGGACCAGGCACTGGCGAAAGTGACGCGCGACAACCAACAGGTCACCCTTACCGCCTCCCGCGATCTGCGCTTCCTGCTGCAGGAAGTGCTGGAGAAACAAATGACCGCGCGCGGCTACATGATTGGCCCGAACGGCGCAGTCGATCTGCAGATCATCGTCAACAAACTCTACGCTGACGTCTCCCAGGGCAACGTGCGCTACAACATCGCCACCAAAGCCGATATCGCCATCATCGCCACCGCGGCAAACGGCACGAAGATGACCAAAAACTACCGCGCCAGCTACTCGGTTGAAGGTGCCTTCCAGGCCTCGAACAAAAACATCGCTGATGCCGTCAACAGCGTCCTGACTGATACCATCGCCGATATGGCGCAGGACACCAGCATCCACGATTTCATCAAGCAAAACGCGCGTTAATGCCACCACGAACCCGGCCTCCGCCGGGTTCGTGCTTTATGCTATGTCCAGTCACTACTTACGCATTTTTCAGCAGCCTAAATCAGCGATTTTGCTGATCCTCGGCTTCGCCTCCGGTCTGCCGCTGGCCCTCACCTCCGGTACCCTGCAGGCCTGGATGACGGTGGAAAACATCGATCTGAAAACGATCGGTTTTTTCTCGCTTGTCGGCCAGGCCTATGTCTTTAAATTCCTCTGGTCCCCGCTGATGGACCGCTACACGCCGCCGTTTCTCGGGCGCCGTCGCGGCTGGTTGGTGACCACCCAGGTCCTGCTTCTGCTGGCCATCGCGGCGATGGGTTTTCTCGAACCTGCCTCCCAGCTGCGCTGGATGGCGGCGCTGGCGGTAGTGATCGCCTTCTGTTCGGCGTCGCAGGATATTGTTTTTGACGCCTGGAAAACCGACGTTCTGCCAGCGGAAGAGCGCGGCGCTGGCGCCGCGATCAGCGTGCTGGGCTATCGCCTCGGGATGCTGGTCTCCGGTGGTCTGGCCCTGTGGATCGCCGACCGCTATCTCGGCTGGCAGGGCATGTACTGGCTGATGGCGGCGCTGCTGGTGCCCTGCATCATCGCCACGCTGCTGGCGCCCGAGCCAAGCGACGTTATCCCGGTTCCCCGGTCGCTGGAGCAGGCGGTAGCTGAACCGCTGCGCGATTTTTTCGGCCGTAACAACGCCTGGCTGATTCTGCTGCTCATCGTTCTTTATAAGCTTGGCGATGCCTTTGCCATGAGCCTGACCACCACCTTTCTCATCCGCGGCGTCGGTTTTGACGCCGGCGAAGTGGGAATGGTGAACAAAACCTTAGGCCTGTTCGCCACCATTCTTGGCGCCCTGTACGGCGGCGTCCTGATGCAGCGATTGACGCTGTTCCGGGCGCTGCTGATCTTCGGCCTGCTGCAGGGGGTTTCCAACGCCGGCTACTGGCTGTTGTCGATTACCGATAAGCACCTCTATTCCATGGCGACCGCGGTATTCTTTGAAAACCTGTGCGGGGGAATGGGGACGGCGGCATTTGTGGCGCTGCTGATGACGCTGTGCAACAAGTCGTTCTCCGCCACCCAGTTCGCGCTGCTCTCGGCGCTGTCCGCGGTTGGCCGCGTGTACGTCGGGCCGATTGCCGGCTGGTTTGTCGAGGCCCACGGCTGGTCCACCTTCTATCTCTTCTCCGTGGTCGCGGCGGTGCCGGGGATCGCGCTGCTGCTGCTGTGCCGACAAACGCTCGAGCATACCCAACGCACGGCAAGCTTTATACCGCGTAGCGAATATCCGCAGGCCTATGCGCTGGCGCTGGGGATCCTGACGCTGGGCTGCCTGCTGCTGGCGGTATGGCTGGGTCTGCTGATCCTCAACGCGCTGGATTATACGTCGTTCAGCTTCCTGTCCGGACTGCTGGAGGTTGCCGCGCTGACCGCCGTTAGCGGTATTTTGTTCGGCGGCCTGCTCGACTACCTGGCGCTGCGTAAAACCCACCTGATTTAAGGACGCTGCATCATTATTAGCCGTTGTAATTACGAAACGTAATTATAACGGCTTATTAACGCTTTTATATTGCCCGCCGCGCTATTTGTTGTTTTGTGCGTTTTTGTTTTCTGGAAATTATTGACAGTTTTCATTCGATTCTTTAAATAATTTAACCGATTCAGCTACGCCGTTTTTATTTCACGTTTCCACAATGTCTTTTATTTGATAATTAAATGTTAAACAATTGTTCTAATTTTTGGGTGGTTATGCCCATTCGCCGCTAAGTACACCTTTTCTTATCCCTTTCGTTATCGATCCCACGAAAATCAGGCTTTGCAAGCGATTACGTAACACTACGTAACATATGTGACAAACCAAGCAGAAGCCGCTAACACAGAACTGACAGAGATCCAATCATGTTTACAGTAATGCAACCTTACCGTAAAATGCCCATACACTTTAAACGCCACCAGATCCCGTGGAATTGAGGTCGTTCAATGAGACTCAGGAAATACAATAAAAGTTTGGGATGGATGTCATTAATCGCAGGTACTGTATTACTCAGTGGTTGTGATTCTGCACTCCTTGACCCAAAAGGACAGATTGGACTGGAGCAACGCTCTTTGATTCTGACGGCCTTCGGCCTGATGATGATTGTCGTTATTCCCGCCGTCTTGATGGCAGTAGGATTTGCCTGGAAGTATCGCGCGAGCAATAAAGATGCGAAGTATAGCCCGAACTGGTCACACTCCAATAAAGTGGAAGCTGTGGTCTGGACGGTACCTATTCTGATCATCCTGTTCCTGGCCGTTCTGACCTGGAAAACCACTCACGCACTGGAGCCAAGCAAACCGCTTGTCCATGACGAGAAACCAATCACCATCGAAGTCGTATCGATGGACTGGAAATGGTTCTTTATCTATCCGGAACAGGGTATTGCTACCGTTAACGAAATCGCCTTCCCGGCGAACGTACCGGTACACTTCAAAGTGACCTCTAACTCGGTGATGAACTCGTTCTTTATTCCGCGCTTAGGCAGCCAGATCTACGCAATGGCCGGGATGCAGACTCAGCTGCACCTCATTGCTGACGAAGCTGGTACTTATGACGGTATCTCCGCTAGCTACAGTGGCCCGGGCTTCTCTGGTATGAAGTTCAAAGCGATTGCTACCCCGGATCGTGCAACTTTCGATCAGTGGGTTGAAAAAGCGAAACAGTCTCCGAACGCCATGGACTCTATGGCCGCGTTCGAGAAAGTGGCTGTGCCTAGCGAATACAACAAAGTGGAATACTTCTCTAACGTGAAACCGGATCTGTTCAAAGATGTTGTGAACAAATTCATGTCTCACGAGAGCATGAACATGTCCAAACCTGAAGGCGAGCATGCCGCTCACGACGGGATGGAAGGCATGGACATGAGCCACGCGGAAACCGCTCACTAAGGGGCCGAGGAAGAAAACGATGTTCGGAAAACTTACACTGGATGCAGTGCCCTACCACGAACCTATTATCGTGGTAACGGTGGCTGCGATTATCATTGGGGGACTGGCGCTTCTGGCAGCCATCACTTACTTCGGTAAGTGGTCCTACCTATGGAACGAGTGGCTGACTTCTGTCGACCACAAACGTCTCGGTATCATGTACGTTATCGTGGCAATCGTCATGCTGCTGCGTGGCTTTGCGGACGCCATCATGATGCGTAGCCAGCAGGTGCTGGCCTCGGCCGGGGAAGCAGGCTTCCTGCCGCCTCATCACTACGATCAGATCTTTACCGCCCACGGCGTTATCATGATCTTCTTCGTGGCGATGCCGTTCGTTATCGGTCTGATGAACCTGGTGGTTCCGCTTCAGCTCGGCGCACGCGACGTAGCCTTCCCGTTCCTCAACAACCTGAGCTTCTGGTTCACCGTTGTGGGCGTGATTCTGGTTAACCTGTCTCTGGGCGTCGGTGAGTTCGCGCAGACCGGTTGGCTGGCTTATCCGCCGCTGTCGGGAATTGAATACAGTCCTGGCGTAGGGGTCGACTACTGGATTTGGGCGCTGCAGCTCTCCGGTATCGGTACTACCCTGACCGGTATTAACTTCTTCGTGACCATTATCAAGATGCGCGCCCCGGGCATGACCATGTTCAAGATGCCGGTATTCTCCTGGGCATCTCTGTGCGCTAACATCCTGATTATCGCCTCTTTCCCAATTCTGACCGTCACCATCGCGCTGCTGACCCTGGATCGTTACCTGGGCACCCATTTCTTTACCAACGATATGGGTGGCAACATGATGATGTACATCAACCTGATTTGGGCCTGGGGTCACCCGGAAGTGTACATCCTGGTTCTGCCGGTGTTCGGGGTCTTCTCCGAAATCGCCGCGACCTTCTCGCGTAAGCGTCTGTTCGGTTACACCTCTCTGGTGTGGGCAACCGTCTGTATTACCGTTCTGTCGTTCATCGTTTGGCTGCACCACTTCTTCACCATGGGTGCTGGCGCGAACGTAAACGCCTTCTTCGGTATTACCACCATGATTATCGCGATCCCGACCGGGGTTAAGATCTTCAACTGGCTGTTCACCATGTATCAGGGCCGCATCGTCTTCAACTCGGCGATGATGTGGACTATCGGCTTTATCGTCACCTTCTCCGTCGGTGGGATGACCGGTGTGCTGCTGGCGGTACCGGGCGCAGACTTCGTTCTGCACAACAGCCTGTTCCTGATCGCGCACTTCCATAACGTTATCATCGGCGGTGTGGTGTTCGGTTGCTTCGCCGGTCTGACCTACTGGTGGCCGAAAGCCTTTGGCTTCACCCTGAACGAAACCTGGGGCAAACGCGCTTTCTGGTTCTGGATCATCGGCTTCTTCGTGGCGTTTATGCCGCTGTACGTGCTGGGCTTCATGGGGATGACCCGTCGTCTGAGCCAGCAGATCGATCCGCAGTTCCACCCGATGCTGGTTGTTGCAGCTTGCGGTGCGGCGCTGATCGCCTGCGGTATCCTGTGCCAGCTGATTCAGTTCTACGTCTCTATTCGCGACCGCGATCAGAACCGTGACCTGACCGGTGACCCATGGGGTGGCCGTACGCTGGAGTGGGCAACCTCTTCTCCACCGCCGTTCTACAACTTCGCTATCGTTCCTCAGGTTCACGAGCGTGACGCCTTCTGGGAAATGAAAGAGAAAGGTGAAGCGTACAAACAGCCTGCTCACTATGAAGAAATTCATATGCCGAAGAACAGCGGCGCCGGCATCGTCATTGCCGCCTTCGCTACGGTATTTGGTTTCGCCATGATCTGGCATATCTGGTGGATGGCGATCGCCAGCTTCATCGGCATCGTAGCGACCTGGATTATTAAGAGCTTTGACGAGGACGTGGATTACTACGTACCGGTTGCAGAAGTCGAAAAACTGGAAAAACAGCATTTCGATGAGATTAACAAAGCAGGGCTGAAAAATGGCAACTGATACTCTTGCGCATACTGCCCACGCGCATGAACACGGGCACCATGATACAGGACCGATGAAGGTATTCGGTTTCTGGATCTACCTGATGAGCGACTGCATTATCTTCGCTACGCTGTTTGCTACCTATGCCGTTCTGGTGAACGGCACAGCCGGCGGACCAACTGGCAAAGATATTTTCGAACTGCCGTTCGTTCTGGTTGAAACCGCACTGCTGCTGTTCAGCTCCATCACCTACGGCATGGCGGCTATCGCCATGTACAAAAACAACAAGAGCCAGGTGGTTTCCTGGCTGGCGTTGACCTGGTTGTTTGGCGCCGGATTTATCGGGATGGAAATCTATGAATTCCATCACCTGATCATGGAAGGCTTTGGTCCGGATCGTAGTGGCTTCCTGTCCGCGTTCTTCGCGCTGGTCGGCACCCACGGTCTGCACGTGACCTCCGGTCTTATCTGGATGGCGGTGCTGATGTTCCAGGTTTCACGTCGTGGCCTGACCAGCACTAACCGCACCCGTATCCTGTGCCTGAGCCTGTTCTGGCACTTCCTGGACGTGGTGTGGATCTGCGTGTTCTCGGTTGTCTATCTGATGGGGGCGATGTAATGAGTCATTCTACCGATCATAGCGGCGCTTCTCACGGCAGCGTGAAGAGCTACATGACAGGATTTATCCTGTCCATCATCCTGACGGTCATTCCGTTCGCCATGGTGATGAGTGGCTCCGCCTCGCATGCGGTTATCCTTGGCACCATTCTGGTGACCGCTGTGGTGCAGATCGTGGTACACCTCGTGTACTTCCTGCATATGAACAGCAAGTCCGATGAAGGCTGGAACCTGACCGCATTTATCTTCACCGTAATCATCATTGCGATCGTGGTTGTCGGCTCCATCTGGATTATGTGGAACCTGAACTACAACATGATGATGCACTAAGAGCGGCGAGTATGTTTAAGCAATACCTGCAAGTTACGAAACCAGGCATTATTTTTGGCAACCTGATCTCCGTGATCGGCGGTTTCCTGCTGGCCTCCAAAGGCCACATCGACTATCCGCTGTTCGTCTGGACGCTCCTTGGAGTATCCCTGGTGGTCGCCTCGGGTTGTGTATTCAACAACTACATCGACCGGGACATCGATCGTAAGATGGAACGGACGAAAAACCGGGTGCTGGTCAAAGGGCTGATCTCGCCAGAAGCTTCGCTGGTGTACGCCACCTTGCTGGGTATTGCTGGCTTTATGCTGCTGTGGTTCGGCGCAAATCCGCTGGCCTGCTGGCTGGGGGTGATGGGGTTCGTGGTTTATGTTGGCGTCTACAGCCTGTACATGAAACGCCACTCCGTCTATGGCACGCTGATTGGCTCACTCTCCGGCGCAGCGCCGCCGGTGATTGGCTACTGCGCAGTGACCGGTGATTTCGACAGCGGTGCGGCTATCCTGCTGGCTATCTTTAGCCTGTGGCAGATGCCTCACTCCTACGCCATCGCGATTTTCCGCTTCAAGGATTATCAGGCGGCGAATATTCCGGTGCTGCCGGTAGTGAAAGGTATATCGGTCGCCAAAAACCATATTACGCTGTACATCGTCGCCTTTGCCGTTGCGACCCTGATGCTCTCGCTGGGCGGCTATGCCGGGTACAAATACCTGGTCGTAGCGGCAGCGGTCAGCGTCTGGTGGCTGGGCATGGCGCTGCGCGGCTACAAAGTGGCAGATGATAAAGTCTGGGCGCGTAAGCTCTTCGTCTTTTCCATCGTCGCCATCACTGCGCTGTCCGTGATGATGTCCGTTGACTTTATGGTGCCGGATTCACATAGTCTGCTGGCTTATGTGAGATAATCACCGGCTCCAGTATGATATAAAGCCCCGTTTTTACGGGGCTTTTTCTTTTCTGTTTCACGTCTTTTTCCTTTCTCAATTCATACTTCCCTCCCCTCCCCCACACCGTTTTCGTAGCTACCCGCTAATAAATGAGGAAAAAATGAGCTTATACCAACCGGACGTCGCTCGCCCCGTTCAGCTCTACGGTGCTACCTTTCGCCTCGGGCTTATGCCCGTTTTGGAAATATTCAATACAAGGAATTGCAATGAAAGAGTTAACACTGAACGAAATGGACTACATCTCCGGCGGCTTTAACCTGTTCGGCGCGGCCAGCGGCTTCGCCAGCTTCGTCGCCAACTCGGGCATCGGTTTCACCTCATTTGTCCTCACCTCTGGCAACGCATTCGCCTCGTTCGTCTGCGACAGCACAATGGCGTTTGGTTCCTTCCTGACCGGTCAGTCAAATTGGGAAACCTTTGTGACCGCCGGTAAGGATAACTGGGGAAGCTTCGTCAATACCGCCGGCAACAGCTGGAACACCTTTGTCGATAACGCCGCCAGCGACTGGAGCAGTTTCCTGAACAAAGCATCAGCCTAAGCGACATCTTGCCGAGGGCAGCGCATCGGCTGCCCTGTTTACCCCACCAGCATCGCCTGCGCGCTGTAGAGCAGATCGAGATGATCACGGCATAACGCTTCCAGCGAGGTCCGTGATTGATGGCTGGTCAGACTTAGCGCTCCCCACCAGGTTCCTTCCCTGTCGGTTAACGGTACCGCCAGCACCAGCATGCCAATCTCAAACTCCTGTTCAATGGTGGCGTATCCCTGACGCCGCACCTGAGCGATTTTCTCCATCAGCGGCGCGACGTCGGTCACCGTATAGGGCGTGCGTTGTTCCCGGGTAATGCGCTGCAGAACCGCTTCACACTCCGCTTCCGGCAGCGAAGCCAGCCATAATCGCCCCCCGGCGGTACAGAAGATGGGCACCCGCTCCCCTAGCCGAACCGACGTGGAGTTAAACGGCGTATGCCGGCTGCGGGCGATATAGACCAGCTCATCTTCATCCACCACCCCCACCGAGGCGTGCTCTTCGGTCCGGCTGGCGATGTATTCGACAATCGGTCGCACCATGCGTGGAAACTGCGCCGAATCAACATAGGCCTGGCCAAGCCGCAGGGTCTTCGGGGTAAGCCAGTAATAGCGCCCATCGGTTTGCAAATAACGATCATGCAGCAGCGTCAACAAAAAACGTCGTGCCGCGCTTTGCGTCAGACCGCTCATTTTCGCCGCCTGGGCAACAGTGAGCTTTGGGCAGTTTTTGGAAAAAAGCTGGATCAACGCCAACCCTTTTTGTAAACCGACGATCAGATCGCGTGGATGAATGGTGTTTTGCATATTCGCTCACATTTTTGCAACATCATTATCGATTTCCTGCGATTATCGCAGCGATGGTGCGATTAACAAGCAACATGTCCGAATTCTGCGTTGTCGCTCCCAGCTTCCGCTGAAATACTTTCACAACATTCATTTAACAAATGAGGTTTGAAATGGTCAGTGGAACTACCCAGGTTGTCGCCGTGATTGGTCATCCGATCGCCCAGGTGAAATCACCGGATAACTTCAACCGCTACTTTGCCGAACAGCACATGGACAGCGTCATGATCCCGGTGGATATCGTCCCGGACGCGGTGGCCGCCTACCTCAACGCCCTGCGCGGCTGGCAGAACATGAGCGGCGTGCTGGTGACGGTACCGCATAAACAACGCGCCGCCGCGCTGGTCGACGAGCTTACGCCGCGCGCTCGCCGACTCAACGCCATCAATGTGATCCGCAAGCTGGCGGATGGCCGGTTACAGGGCGATATGCTGGACGGCGTCGGATTTCAGCTTGCCGCCGAGGCACAGGGTTTTCAGCCGGCAGGTAAGCAGGCGCTGCTCTCCGGTTGCGGCGGCGTCGGCAGCGCCATCGCCTGGGGATTGTGCGAGGCGGGGATCCGCCAACTGGCGCTGCACGATCAAAACCCGGCCACCCGGCAACGCCTGCACGATCTTCTGACCGAGGCCTTTCCGGCGGTGCAACTGAGCACGCTGCCGGACAGCCTGCACGGTGTCGATCTGCTGATCAACGGCTCGCCGGCCGGCATGGCCGGGTTTGATGCACTGCCCCTACCCCAGGCGCTGCTGGAGACGCTCGACAGCGCCACCCACGTGGCCGACGTTGTCACCGCCCCGGTGATGACGCCGTTGCTCACCTTCGCCGCCGCCCGCGGCTGCCGGGTACAGACTGGGCCGGAAATGGCGCTGGCGCAGATGACGCTGATGGGCCAGTTTATCGGCGCCATCCCGTCGGCGCAGGGAGCGGCGGCATGAAAAGCTGGGATGTGATCGTCATCGGCAGTGGCGCCGCTGGCTTTGCCGCCGCGGTCACCGCCAGCTGCAAAGGGCTGTCGGTGCTGATGCTGGAGAAAGCCGGTCAGTTCGGCGGCACCTCGGCTATCTCCGGCGGCGCCGTGTGGCTGCACGATACCGACCAGGCGCGCGCCGAGGGCAAAAGCGGTAGCGCCGAAGCGATCAAAACCTATCTACGAACCATTATCGGCGAGGCCCACTACCGCGAAGATATCGCCGAGGCGTTTGTCCGCGCCGGGCGAGAGGCCCTCTCCTTTCTGGAGCGCGAGGGGGCGGTGAAATATAGCCTGCGCCCGCTCTCACCCGATTACTATCCGGATGAGCCCGGCGCCGTCGACGTCGGTCGGGCGCTGGAGGTGGTCGAGTATGACGGCCGTGAACTGGGGGACGCGTTTCGCGACCTGCGCTCGCCTCCGCCGGGGATGCTGCTGTTTGGCGGGATGATGGTCAACCGCGTCGACATTCAACATTTTCTCGATATGCGTCGCTCGCTGCGCTCCCTGGCCCATTGCACCCGGCTGCTGCTGCGCTACGCCCGCGACCGGGTGAAATATCCTCGCGGCACCCGCCTGGCGATGGGCAATGCGCTGATTGCCCGCATGGCGACCACGGCGCTGCGTAAAGGCATGAGCCTTCGGCTGAATGTCAATGTGCTGGCGCTGTGCGAATCGCAAGGCGCGGTCACCGGGGTAGAGATTGACTATCAGGGGCAAAAAGAGACGCTACACGCCCGCCGTGGGGTGGTGCTAGCCGCAGGCGGCTTTGCCGCTGGCGCGCTGGCGGCGCGCTATCGGCCTCACACCCGAGAGCACTTCACCATGTCGCCGCCAGCCAATGATGGCGCCGCTCTGCGTCTTGCGGCGGCACTTAACGCTCGCGAGGGAGCCGATCGCGCGTCCAACTTTTTCTGGGCGCCGGTATCGGTGCTGACCCGTGCCGACGGCAGCGAGGAGCGCTTCCCCCACCTGGTGACCGACCGGGCCAAGCCGGGCGTGATTGCCGTCAATCAGCGGGCGGTACGCTTCGTTAACGAGTCCAGCTCCTATCACCATTTTGCCAGCGCGATGCAGCGTGCAGCGGAGAATGCCCCCTGCTTTTTACTGTGCGACGCGCAGGCGATGAAGCGTTATGGCCTCGGGCTGGCGCGCCCGGCGCCGGTGAACAATGACGCCCTGATCGCCGCTGGCTATCTGCATAGAGCCGATACCCTGGCCGCGCTGGCGCAGCAGCTTGGGCTGGATGCCCACGCCCTGAGCGAGACGGTCGCCCGCTACAATCGTGACGCCGCGCAGGGTGTGGACCGTGAGTTTGCCAAAGGCGGCAACAGCTATAACCGGGCGATGGGCGATCCGGGCCGTCATCCTGACGCCTGCAACGCTCCCCTGCTCAGCGCGCCGTTCTATGCCATCAAACTCTATACCGGCGATCTGGGGACTTCTCGAGGTCTGGTCACCACCGCCGATGCCCAGGTCGTCAACGCTGAAGGCAACCCCATTGCGGGGCTGTACGCGGTGGGAAACGACATGGATTCGCTGATGGCCGGCACCTACCCGGGTCCCGGCATCACCCTTGGCCCGGGGCTGACGTTTGGCTACCTCGCCGCCTGCCATCTGGCGCAACCCGCCACCCACTAATCAGGAAAACATCATGATCTACGAAAAACGCACCTACACCATCAATCCGCTGAAAATGGCCGACTGGCTGGCGCTGTACCAAAGCGATGCCCTGGCGGTGCAAACTGACCATCTTGGCAAACTGATCGGCTTCTTTTTTACCGAGATCGGCGTGGTCAATCAGGTAGTGCACATCTGGGCTTACGAAAGCCTGGACGATCGTCTGGTACGCCGCGCACGGATGGCCCAGGACGAGCGCTGGCAGACCTTCTCGCGGAAAAACCGCGAACTGGCCGCCGTGGAGCGCCTCGAATCGGTGCTGATGCGCCCCACCGCTTTTTCACCATTGCAATAAGGAGTCCATCATGAGCGGGCCTGTGAAGGTGGATGTGCTGGTGGTCGGATCCGGCGCGGCGGGACTCTCTGCCGCGGTCACCGCGGCAGTGCACGGCGCCAGCGTCATGGTGGCGGAGAAAGCGTCAGTGCTCGGCGGGACCAGCGCCTGGTCCGGCGGCTGGCTGTGGATCCCCTGCAACCCGCTGGCGCGAGCGGAGGGCATCGACGAAGCGGCCGATGCCCCGCTGACCTATCTGCAGCATGAGATGGGGGGAGAAGCCGCCGACGTTCGCTTGCAGACCTTCCTGCATTACGGGCCGGAAATGGTGGATTTTTTTCATCAACGGACGGCGGTGAAGTTTCTGTCGGGCAGCACCATGCCGGACTTTCACGCGTCGCCGGGCGCGGCGAACGGTGGGCGGTCGGTCACCGCTCAGCCCTACGATGGCCGCCTGCTCGGCGACTGGCTCCACCGACTGCGCCCGCCGCTGGAGACCATCAGTCTTGCCGGGATGGGCATCGCCGGCGGCGCGGACATGGCGCATTTTTTCAACGCTACCCGCTCGCCGCGCTCTGCGCTGTATGCCGCCCGCCGCCTGCTGCGCCACGGCTGGCAGCGGCTGCGCGCCGGACGAGGGCTGCATCTGGTCAATGGCAATGCGCTGGTCGCCCGTCTGCTGCGATCCGCCCTCGACGCCGGGGTGCGTTTTCAGCTCAACGCCCCGGCGGTCAGACTGCTGCAGGGTCCGCAGGGAGTGTCCGGTGCAGTGCTGCGCAGCGACGGCGGGGAGATACTCGTCGAAGCGGGCGCCGTGGTGCTGGCCTGCGGCGGTTTTCCCCACGATCGGCAGCGCCTGGCGCAGGTGGTGCCTCATGCCGCGGAGGGTTACGGCCATTTCTCCGCCGCGCCGCCTGACAATCAGGGCGAGGGGATCCGCCTTGGCGAATCCGCCGGCGGCCAGTTCGATACCCGCCTGCGCCACCCGCTGGCCTGGGCGCCGGTGTCCCGCGTCACCCTCGCCAGCGGCCAGCAGCTGATGTTTCCCCATCTGGTGGAACGCGCCAAGCCCGGGGTGATCGCCGTCCTGCCTAACGGCAAACGCTTTGTTAACGAGGCCGACTCCTATCACGACTTTATCGCCGCCCTGCTGGCGGCGACGCCTGCGGGCGACACGCCGCAGGCCTGGCTGCTGGCCGATCGGCGCGCGCTGCGCCGCTATGGCCTGGGCCACGCCAGGCCCTTTCCGTTCTCCCCTACCGCCTGGCTGCGTACCGGCTATCTGCGGCGAGGAAACACCCTTGCCGAGCTGGCGAAGCGGTGCGCCATCGATACCGATGCGCTGGCGGAAACCGTTGCACGCTTTAACCATTTTGCCAGCACCGGTGAAGACATCGATTTTCACCGCGGCGCATCGGCCTATAACCGCGCGCAGGGTGACCATCAGGTGACGCTCGGAGCGCTGCGCGAAGGGCCGTTCTACGCGGTGCGCATTCTGCCCGGCTCGCTGGGCACCTTTAGCGGGTTACAAACCGACGAACACGCTCGGGTGTTGGATGGGCAGCAGCAGCCGATACCGGGCCTGTTCGCCATCGGCAACGACATGTCGAGCGTGATGCGCGGCTATTACCCCAGCGGAGGGATCACCCTCGGGCCGGCTATGACCTTCGGCTACCTGGTGGGCAAAAATCTGGCGGCAAACACAATAAAAACAAAGCAATAAAAACCAGGGACGGCAATACCCCTGGCTAACTTCACCTGCAACTGTACCGGAGCCCTTTATGAACATGCGTACCCTATCGCTCGCCGCGCTGAGCCTGCTCGATGTCCCTCCCCCCGAACAGGTGCGGATAGCGGCCAGAACCGGTTTTACCCACGTGGGACTGCGGCTGCTGCCCGCCACACCCGCCGACCCGGACTACGACATGCTGGGCGATACCCCCGCCGTCCGCGCGACCCTGGCCGCGCTGATGGAAACCGGCATCCGCGTCTCGGACGTGGAGATCGTCCGCCTCAGCCCGGGGTTTACCCTCGACGATCGGCTGCAGCGCTTTATGGAGACCGCCGCGCGGCTTGGCGCCGGACAGGTGTTAGTCGCCGGGAATGACGACAACCTGCAGCGCAGCGCCGACAACCTGGCCACTCTCGCCGCGGCCGGTCGCTCATTTGGCCTGACCATGAACCTTGAGCCGATGCCCTGGACCCAGCTGCGCACGATCGCCGATGCGCAGGCGCTGATCGCCGCCAGCGGGCGGGAAGATATCGGCATCCTGGTGGACGCCCTTCATTTCTGGCGCGCGGGGGAATCGCTCGCCGCCCTCTCCAGCCTGCCCGCGCATCATCTGAACTATATGCAACTCTGCGATGGCGCGGCGCAGCGGCCGGAAAGCGAGCAGGAGCTCATCCGCCAGGCCCGCTCAGCGCGCAACGTGCCGGGGGAAGGCGGTCTGGATCTGCACGGTCTGATGGCGGCACTGCCGGCAACGCTACCGGTCTCCCTCGAAGTGCCGCTGGACGGTGAGCAGGGCGCCCTGCCGCCCCTCCAGCGGGCGCAATTACTGTTCAATGCCGCGCAGCCCTACCTGCGCTCCTGCGCATAAGGAATACGCTATGACACAGACTCAACGCCTGGATGTCAGAGAGTTAATTAACCGTAATCCTCTGAGCCGCTTTCAAAAGCAGATTATTTTTCTCGGCTTTTGCGTTATCGCTCTTGATGGGTTTGATATCGCGATCATGGGCTTTATCGCCCCGACGCTGAAGCTGGAGTGGGGGGTAAGCAACCACCAGTTGGGCCTGGTGATTAGCGCCGCGCTGATCGGCCTCGCGCTGGGCGCGATTTTCTCTGGCCCGCTCGCCGACTGGCTGGGACGCAAGAAGATCATCATCAACAGCGTCTTCTTCTTCGGCTTCTGGACCATCGCCACCGCCTTCTCGCACAACATTGAGCAGATGATGTTCTTCCGCTTTATGACCGGCCTCGGACTGGGCGCCGCGATGCCGAACATCGGGACGCTGGTGTCGGAATACGCTCCGGAACGCCAGCGCTCATTTATTATTACCGTCATCTTCTGCGGCTTCACCTTCGGCGCGGCGGCCGGAGGATTTACCGCGTCATGGCTGATCCCGCAGTTTGGCTGGCACTCGCTGATGGCGCTCGGCGGCATTCTGCCGCTGCTGTTTGCCCCCCTGCTTATCTGGCGGCTGCCGGAATCGGTTCGTTTTCTGGTGATCAAACAAGCGCCTGCGGCGCGCATTCGCGCCATCCTCAATCGTCTTTATCCCGGACAAATCAGCGACAACGTGACGTTTATCCTGCCGGCGCAGCCGGCGGCCGGGAATGCGATGCGCATTGTGCTCTCCCGCCAGTATGGCTTTGGCTCGCTGATGCTATGGCTGGTCTACTTTATGGGGCTGTTCCTCGTCTATATTCTCGGCAGCTGGCTGCCAACGCTGGTTAAGGAGGTCGGGCTTACCGTCAGCCAGGCGGCCGTCATGACGGCCATCTACCAGGCGGGAGGTACCCTCGGCTCGCTGTTTGCCGGCTGGCTGATGGACCGCATCAATCCCCATCGCGCGCTGGGGATGATCTACGCCGTCGGCGGCCTGTTTACCATGGCGATGGGCTACGCGGCGGGCAGCTTTGCCCTGCTCTGTATGCTGGCGTTTATCAGCGGCGCCTGCCTGAACGGCGCCAATACCGGCATGAACGCCCTCTCCGCCCGTTACTACCCCACGCAGGCGCGGGCGACGGGATCCAGCTGGATGCACGGCGTCGGGCGGATCGGCGCGATCCTCAGCGCCTTTGCTGGCGCTGAGATGATGGCGCTCAACCTGCCCTTCGAAAGCGTCTTTTTGATCCTCGGCATCCCGGCAGCCCTCACCGTCGCAGGCCTGGCGGCGAAGGGTATCTTTGCGGCCGGTAATCCTCCCGCCGCTTCGCCAGCCCCCGCATCTGTGCGCGGAGCGTAATGTCGTCGTCTTCCTCCGGTGCAATCTGCGGATTGCACCGCACGTTGAGGTTAAAAAGAAAATTTATTTCATCTTGCTCTGTAACGAAAAGCATTCCGCCACATTCCGGCCTGTACCCGTCGCCGTTGATTCCCCTCTCCTTTTCAACCCAGCGGAAAATAAACTTCTGCTTATTCGATCCCCTTCGCATATATGAAAAATAAATTCCACAATACAATTGAAACAGAACAAACATTTCCTTAAGTTTAGGTCAGTCTATCCGGATGCGCGTTGCCGCAGGCGTCGGCATTGAGCGCCTCAGAGTGCGAATGATTTCAAAAAGGAGAGCACCATGTTAAACGGTCTGAAACCCTTATCCCGTTCCCTGCGTTGGGGCATGGTCGGCGGCGGGGGAACCAGCCAGATCGGCTACAGCCACCGCTGTGCGGCGCTGCGTGACAATGTTTACACCCTACTGGCCGGCGCGCTTGACGTCGATGCCGAGCGCGGGCGCGCGTTCGGTGAGCAGCTTGGCATCGCGCCGGAGCGCTGCTACGCCGACTACCAGACCCTGTTTCGTGAAGAGGCGCAGCGTCCTGACGGGATCGAGGTCGTCTCGGTCACCACCCCGAATAATACCCATTTCGCCATCACCAAAGCGGCGCTGGAAGCGGGCCTCCATGTCATCTGTGAAAAGCCCCTCTGTTTTACCGCCGAAGAGGCACGCGAACTGGTGGACCTGAGTAAAAAACAGAACAAAATCGTCGGCGTCACCTACGGCTATGCCGGCTATCAGATGATCCAGCAGGCGCGGCAGATGATTGCCGATGGGCTGCTCGGCGAGATCCGCATCGTCAATATGCAGTTCGCCCACGGCTTTCATAACCAGGCCGTGGAGCTGCAGGCAGAATCCACCCGCTGGCGCGTGACGCCGAAGTTCGCCGGGCCCAGCTATGTGCTGGGAGATTTGGCCACCCATCCGCTGTTTGTCGCCGAAACCATGGCGCCACAGCTCAATATCAAACGGCTGATGTGCTCCCGCCAGAGCTTTGTTCCCTCTCGCGCGCCGCTGGAAGATAACGCCTTTGTCCTGATGGAATATGACAACGGCGCGGTTGGCTCGATGTGGACCAGCGCGGTGAACAGCGGCGCCATGCACTCGCAAAAAGTACGCATCGTCGGCGAAAAAGCGAGTATCGAATGGTGGGATGAGCATCCTAACCAGCTCAGCTATGAGGTGCAGGGCGAGCCGGCGCGCATTCTGGAACGCGGGATGCCCTACCTGAGCGCAAACGCGCTGGCGGACGATCGCATCGGCGGCGGTCATCCGGAAGGGCTGTTTGAAGCCTGGGCCAACCTCTATCGCCGCTATGCGCAGGCGATTGACGCTACGGACCGTGACGATCGCGCCTTCCTGCAAGACTTCTGGTATCCGGACGTCGAAGCCGGTCTGCACGGCGTCTATTGGGTCGAGCAATGCGTCAAATCGGCTGATGCCGGCAGCCAGTGGGTTGACTTTACTTTACCTTAATTTTCCCCCTCGCCAGTGGAGTCCTCCTCCACTGGTTTATTGATTTTTACCAACTTGTCGCATCGCGCAACAGCCCCGTAATATCTGTTAAACAAACATTTATTTACGCTTCTTACCCCCCGCCGCTACACTAGGCGCAGTTTTTATATTGAGGTGGTAATGAACGATAACAAAATGACGCCAGGGGAACTGCGCGCGACCTGGGGTTTGGGGACGGTATTCTCCCTGCGCATGCTTGGCATGTTTATGGTCCTGCCGGTTCTGACCACGTATGGCATGGCATTGCAGGGCGCCAGTGAAGCGCTGATTGGCCTGGCGATCGGCATCTACGGTCTGGCGCAGGCGGTGTTCCAGATCCCCTTTGGACTGTTATCTGACCGTATTGGCCGTAAGCCGTTGATCGTCGGCGGCCTGCTTATTTTCGTGCTCGGCAGCGTCATCGCCGCGCTCACCGACTCCATCTGGGGCATCATTCTTGGCCGCGCCCTTCAGGGCTCCGGCGCCATCGCCGCCGCGGTCATGGCCCTGCTCTCCGATCTCACCCGCGAACAGAACCGCACTAAAGCGATGGCGTTTATTGGCGTCAGCTTCGGCGTCACTTTCGCTATCGCCATGGTGCTGGGGCCGATTATTACCCATCAGCTGGGTCTGCACGCCCTGTTCTGGATGATCGCCATCCTGGCGACCGTCGGCATTCTGCTCACCCTGTGGGTGGTTCCCAACAGCCAGAACCACGTGCTTAACCGCGAATCCGGGATGGTGAAGGGCTGCTTTAGCAAGGTGCTGGCGGAGCCGCGCCTGTTGAAGCTCAACTTTGGCATCATGTGCCTGCACATCATGCTGATGTCCACTTTTGTCGCGCTGCCCGGACAGCTGGAGGCCGCCGGCTTCCCGGCCGCCGAGCACTGGAAGATTTACCTGGTCACCATGGTTATCTCCTTCATCTCGGTGGTGCCGTTTATCATCTACGCCGAAGTGAAGCGTAAGATGAAGCGCGTCTTTTTGCTCTGCGTCGCCATCCTGCTGATTGCGGAGATTGTCCTCTGGGGCGCCGGAGGCTACTTCTGGGAGCTGGTGGCGGGCGTTCAGCTCTTCTTCCTGGCGTTTAACCTGCTGGAAGCGCTGCTGCCGTCGTTGATTAGCAAAGAGTCGCCGGCGGGCTACAAAGGCACCGCGATGGGCGTTTACTCCACCAGCCAGTTCCTCGGGGTGGCGATTGGCGGCGCCCTTGGCGGTTGGGTCGATGGTTTCTTTGATTCGCAGACCGTGTTTCTGCTGGGCGCCCTGCTGGCGATGCTGTGGCTGCTGGTGGCCAGCACCATGAGCGAGCCGCCCTACGTCAGCAGCCTGCGGGTAGAGGTACCGGACGGCGTGGTGGTCGACAGCGCGCTGCAGGCGCGTCTGCTGAATGCCAGCGGGGTTCATCAGGCGCTGGTGGTGCCCGAGGAGCGTTCGGTGTATATCAAAATCGACAGCAAAGTCACCAACCGCTTCGAGATAGAGCAGCTCATCAAAGGGGTATAAAAAAAGCGGGGAATTCCCCGCTTTTTGCTGTCTGTCGGCCGCCTTAGTCGCGGAAGTTTTTGAACTGGAACGGTTGTCCCAGATCGCCACCGCGCACCAGCGCCATCACCGACTGCAGATCGTCGCGGGACTTACCGGTCACGCGGATCTCTTCGCCCTGAATCTGGGCCTGCACTTTCAGCTTGCTGTCTTTGATCAGTTTAACGATCTTCTTCTGCACCGCGCTTTCAATGCCCTGCTTCAGCTTCGCTTCAACAAACCAGGTTTTACCGCTGTGTACGATATCTTCCGGCACGTCGAGGGAGGTGCCTTCAATGCCGCGCTTGAGCAGCTTGGCGCGCAGGATATCCAGCAGCTGGTTCACCTGGAAGTCAGACTCGCTCAGCACTTTAATGGTCTTGTTGGCGTCGTTTAATTCAAACGTGGCTTCAACGCCACGAAAATCAAAACGCGACTCGACTTCGCGGCTCGCGTTGTCTACCGCGTTACGGGCTTCCTGAAGATCAACTTCAGAGACAATATCGAAAGATGGCATCTTTTCCTCTCCTTCCGTTTCTTTTGCGTTGCATAATACCTGCAACGCGGCATAACTCAACTTGTTATCCCGGAAGCTTAGCTGATTACGCAACGCTCGCGCTATTTTCCCCATGCTGCCCGACGACGCCGAAACCCCCTTTCCGTGCGACGATGCGAAAAGCGACGAGATAGACTTTAGTCATCAGCGCCTGGGGTAGCGGCAGATGAGGAGGAACAATGAAAGTAACCGTACTGGGATGCGGTGCACTGGGACAACTATGGCTGACCGCGTTGTGCAAACAGGGACATGAAGTCCAGGGCTGGCTGCGCGTGCCGCAGCCATTCTGTAGCGTCAACGTCATTGAAACCGACGGCTCGGTGTTCAACGAGTCGCTGACGGCCAACGATCCCGATTTTCTTGCCAGCAGCGAGCTGCTGATTGTCACTTTAAAAGCCTGGCAGGTTTCAAACGCGGTGAAGCACCTGGCCGCGATCCTGCCGGACACCACGCCGATTGTGCTGGTGCATAACGGCATGGGAACCGTCGAGGAGCTGCGCAGCGTGAAACAGCCGTTGCTGCTGGCCTCCACCACCCAGGCGGCTCGCCGGGACGGGAATGTCATCATCCACGTCGCCCAGGGCACCACGCATATCGGGCCGGCGAAAAGCTACGAACAGGACTACAGCTACCTCGCTGAAGTGCTGCAGAACGTGCTGCCGGATGTCGCCTGGCACAACAATATTTTCTCGGCCACCTGGCGCAAACTCGCGGTTAACTGCGTGATTAACCCCCTGACCGCGATAAAAGGGTGTAAAAATGGCGATCTGCGCGACTATCCGCAGGAAGTTGCGGCCATTTGTCGCGAGGTGGCGGCAGTGATGGAGCGCGAAGGTATTCATACCTCGGCGGAAAACCTGCTATTTTATGTCGAACAGGTGATTGAAAGTACGGCAGAAAATATCTCATCCATGCTGCAGGACGTTCGCGCCCAGCGGCACACGGAGATCGACTATATCACCGGTTTTCTGCTCAACCGCGCCCGCGCCCACGGCGTTGCCGTACCGGAAAACGCCCGCTTATTTGAACTGGTCAAGCGTAAGGAGAATGAATATGAGCGCGTCGGCACTGATTTGCCTCGCCCCTGGTAGCGAAGAGACCGAAGCGGTCACCACTATCGACCTGCTGGTCCGCGGCGGGGTGAAGGTGACCACCGCCAGCGTCGCCAGCGACGGCGGCCTGACCATCGTCTGCTCGCGCGGCGTCAAGCTGCTGGCGGATGCTCCTCTGGTCGAGGTGGCCGATGGCGATTTCGATATTATCGTCCTCCCGGGCGGCCTCAAGGGAGCGGAGTGCTTTCGCGACAGCCCGCTGTTGGTGGAAACCGTCCGCCAGTTTCATCTCTCTGGGCGCATTGTGGCCGCTATCTGCGCCGCTCCGGCGACCGTGCTGATACCTCATCATCTGTTCCCGATCGGCAACATGACCGGTTTTCCAGCGCTGAAGGCGCAGATCCCCGCCGATCAGTGGCAGGATAAGCGGGTGGTCTGGGATCCGCGGGTGAATCTGTTAACCAGCCAGGGTCCAGGGACATCGATTGATTTCGCCCTGAAAATGATCGATCTGCTGGTGGGGCGCGAGAAAGCGTATGAGGTCGCCTCACAGCTGGTGATGGCCGCCGGCATCTATAATTACTACGAAGCCTGATAGCCGGTCCGCGCCGCGGACTGGCTCCCCCTTTTCCTGAGGAGTCGTAGCATGTCCCGTAGCGCAACCGATTCTCGCGATCTTGTTATCAGCCGCCTGCTCAGCGCGCCCGCCGCAGCCCTGTGGCGCGCGTGGGCCGACCCGGCATTACTCCGAACCTGGTGGTGCCCGAAGCCCTGGCAAACCGAGGTTCTGACCTTTGATTTTCGCGCCGGCGGGGCCTTTCACACCGTGATGCACGGCCCTGACGGTGAACGCAGCGATAACCCCGGCTGTTTTCTTGAGGTTATCCCGCAACAAAAAATCGTCATGACCTCGATGCTGACGGCGGATTATCGCCCCGCCGTTTCCCCCTTCGCGATGACGGCCATCATCACTTTTGCCGATGAACAGGGCGGGTGTCGCTATACGGCCACAGTGCTGCATGCCGATGATGAAACCCGCGAGCAGCATGAGCAGATGGGATTTTTCGAGGGCTGGAATATTGTCATCGATCAACTCAATGACCTGGCGCTGACCCTGCGCTAATACACTCCCCAGCCAATAGTAAAAAGGCCTTCCATCAGGGAAGGCCTTTTGCATCATAACAATCTGTTACGGGCGATAAACTTTCACGTTGCTGAAGCCCTGCTCGCGCAAATAAAGCGCCTGCAGACGGCTCATCACTCCGCGTTCGCACCACAGCAGCCAGGTTTTACTCTGATCGAGATCGCCAAACCTGGTGCTCAGCTTGTAGAACGGCAGAGAAACAACTTCAACCCCCTCGACCTTAAGCGGCTTGTCTTCCTGCTCGTCGATGGAGCGAATGTCGAGGATCGCGTCGTTGGCGCCAAAGCCGTTCACGGTTTCCACTTCCACCACCGTCCCTTCCGTCTGCTGGGCGATTTCGCGGATATCGATATTGCTCGCCTCTTCCACCACTTTATCGAGGATGCTGAAATCGAAGTGTTCTTCTTCCGCTTCAATCTTCGCCTTCACCGCCTTCACGGTCGGGCTCTTGGAGATCACGCCGCAGTACTCCGGCATCGTGCGGGCGAAATCTTCCGTACCGATCTCGCGGGCCAGGTCGATGATGTGCTCTTTATCATGCGAAATCAGCGGACGCAGGATCAGGGTATCGGAGACGTTGTCGATCAGGCGCAGGTTGGTGAGAGTCTGACTGGAGACCTGGCCCAGCGCTTCGCCGGTGACCAGCGCCTGCACGCCGTAGCGTTCCGCGACTTTTGACGCGGCGCGGACCATCATGCGCTTGAGCACCACGCCCATCTGGCCGTCATCCACTTTTTCGAGGATTTCGCCGACCACCGGCTCAAAGTTAATCGCCACAAAGCGAACGCGGTGAGAGCTGCCGAAGCGGTTCCACAGGTAATGCGCGACCTGGCGGACGCCAATCTCATGGGCGGCGCCGCCAAGGTTAAAGAAGCAGTAGTGCACGCGGCAGCCGCGGCGCATCAGCATGTAGCTGGAGACGCCGGAGTCAAAGCCGCCGGAAATCAGCGACAACACATCTTCCTGCGTGCCGATCGGGAAACCGCCGATACCTTCATAGCGGCCTTTCACCAGCAGCAGGCGATCGTTTTCAATCTCAAGATTGACGGTAACGTCCGGGTCGGTCAGCTTCACGCGCGCCGTTTCAATATGCTGATTCAGGCCGCCGCCGACGTAGCGCTCCACCTCAATTGAGGTGAATTCATGTTTGCCGCGACGCTTCACCCGCACGCAGAAGGTTTTGCCTTCCAGCGCCTCGCGCCACAGCGGCAGCGTCTGCTCAAAAATATCGTGCAGCGAGGTGAACGGTACGTCTTCGACTTCCAGAATATGGTGGATGCCGGGAATACGGGTCAGCGCATCGCGAATAGCCGGGCGCTGATTTTCATCTTTCGCGCGAACTTCGATATGATCCCAATGGCGAACGACGGCCAGCGTCTCGTCATAGTTTTTGAGAACGTTACGAATGTTCCCGGTTAAGATTTTAATGAAGCGCAACCGCACAGATTGGCTTTTGATGGTGATTTCCGGGAACAATTTAATGATAAACTTCATGGCGACAATAGTTCGTTGGCAAGCCCGACGGGGCTTTAAGCAAAAGTTGTAAAGCAGCGCACACCGGTGCCTGCATCCTGGGCGCGGAGTATATCACCATTGCGCGTTATTTGCTTACACGCGTGACTTCGTTACCATACCCGGTATTGCCGTCGCGAAATAACAAGAGTCTATATTCACTATGCCAAAGAAAAATGAGGCCCCGGCCAGCTTTGAAACTGCACTGGGCGAACTGGAGCAGATCGTAAACCGTCTGGAAAGCGGCGATTTGCCGTTAGAAGAAGCGCTCAGCGAATTTGAGCGCGGGGTCCAGCTGGCCCGCCAGGGGCAAAGCCAGCTGCAGCAGGCCGAACAGCGCGTGCAGATCCTGCTGGCGGATAGTGAAGATTCCCCGACCACGCCTTTTACGCCGGACGCTGAATAAATGGATTTCCCGCAACAATTGCAGGCCTGTGTGGAACAGGCTAACGAGGCGCTGCGCCGTTTTATCGCGCCGCAGCCCTTTCAGAACACTCCGCTGGTGGAAGCGATGCATTATGGCGCACTCTTAGGCGGTAAACGCCTGCGTCCCTTCCTTGTCTACGCTACCGGCGAGATGTTCGGCGTGAGCCGCACCACGCTGGATGCCCCTGCCGCCGCGGTCGAATGCATTCATGCTTATTCTCTGATGCATGAT
Organism: Klebsiella sp. PCX; assembly: GCF_021869705.1. Lineage (NCBI taxonomy): Bacteria > Pseudomonadati > Pseudomonadota > Gammaproteobacteria > Enterobacterales > Enterobacteriaceae > Klebsiella > Klebsiella sp. PCX. Next base: position 1,152,524 of record NZ_CP091527.1, on the reverse strand, counting down.
GATTTGCCGGCGATGGATGATGACGATCTGCGTCGCGGACTGCCGACCTGCCATATTAAATTTGGCGAAGCCAACGCAATTCTTGCGGGAGATGCCCTGCAAACGCTGGCGTTCTCTATACTCAGTGATGCGCCGATGACGGACGTCCCTGACCGGGATCGTCTGGCGATGGTTTCCGAACTGGCGCAGGCCAGCGGCGTGGCGGGCATGTGCGGCGGCCAGGCGCTGGATCTACAGGCGGAAGGACAGCAGGTGAATCTGCAGGCGCTGGAACGTATCCACCGCCACAAAACGGGCGCGCTAATCCGCGCCGCCGTCCGCATGGGGGCGCTGAGCGCCGGCGAGCGCGGGCGTGCCGCCCTGCCCGCGCTGGATCGCTATGCGGAAAATATCGGCCTGGCCTTCCAGGTCCAGGATGACATTCTCGACGTGGTAGGGGATACTGCGACCCTTGGCAAACGTCAGGGTGCCGACCAGCAATTGGGTAAAAGCACCTATCCCGCCCTCCTGGGTCTTGAGCAAGCCCGGAAGAAAGCGCACGACCTGATCGCTGATGCCCGCCGTTCGTTAGATGAACTGGCCGCACAATCTCTGGATACTTCGGCACTGGAAGCGCTCGCGAATTACATTATTCAGCGCGATAAATAAACAATAAATGAGTCTCTGATGAGTTTTGATATTGCCAAATACCCGACCCTGGCGCTGGTAGATTCCACCCAGGAGTTGCGCCTGTTGCCAAAAGAGAGCCTGCCGAAGCTGTGTGATGAGCTGCGGCGCTACCTGTTGGACAGCGTCAGCCGCTCCAGCGGTCACTTTGCCTCTGGCCTCGGCACGGTGGAACTGACCGTGGCGCTGCACTACGTCTATAACACGCCCTTCGATCGCCTGATCTGGGACGTCGGTCACCAGGCCTACCCGCATAAAATTCTGACCGGCCGCCGCGACAAAATCGGCACCATTCGCCAGAAAGGCGGCCTGCACCCCTTCCCGTGGCGCGGTGAAAGCGAGTACGACGTGCTGAGCGTCGGTCACTCCTCCACCTCCATTTCCGCTGGCATCGGGGTGGCTATCGCCGCCGCGAAAGAGGATAAACAGCGGCGCGCGGTGTGCGTGATTGGCGACGGGGCGATCACCGCCGGGATGGCGTTTGAAGCGATGAACCACGCCGGGGATATCAAACCCGACCTGCTGGTGGTGCTGAATGACAATGAAATGTCGATCTCCGAGAACGTCGGGGCGCTGAATAATCATCTGGCGCAGCTGCTCTCCGGTAAGCTCTACTCCACCCTGCGCGAAGGCGGCAAAAAGGTCTTTTCCGGCGTACCGCCGATTAAAGAGCTGCTTAAGCGGACCGAAGAGCATATCAAAGGCATGGTGGTGCCTGGGACGCTGTTTGAAGAGCTGGGCTTTAACTACATCGGCCCGGTGGATGGCCACGATGTGCTCGGTCTGGTCAGCACCCTGAAGAACATGCGCGACCTGAAGGGCCCGCAGTTCCTGCATATTATGACCAAAAAAGGCCGCGGCTATGAGCCCGCCGAGAAAGACCCGATCACTTTCCACGCGGTGCCAAAGTTCGACCATACCAGCGGCGTACTGCCCAAAAGCAGCGGCGGTCTCCCTTCCTATTCGAAAATCTTCGGCGACTGGCTGTGCGAAACGGCGGCCAAAGACAGCAAGCTGATGGCCATCACCCCGGCGATGCGCGAAGGTTCAGGGATGGTGGAATTTTCGAAGAAATTCCCCGATCAGTACTTTGATGTCGCCATCGCCGAGCAGCATGCAGTCACCTTCGCCGCCGGACTGGCGATTGGCGACTACAAACCAGTGGTGGCCATCTACTCCACCTTCCTGCAGCGAGCCTACGATCAGGTGATCCACGATGTGGCTATTCAGAAGCTGCCGGTGCTGTTTGCCATCGACCGCGCCGGGATTGTCGGCGCAGACGGCCAGACGCATCAGGGGGCGTTCGATCTCTCCTTCCTGCGCTGTATTCCGGATATGGTGGTGATGACGCCGAGCGATGAAAATGAATGCCGCCAGATGCTGTATACCGGCTACCACTACAGCGACGGACCCTGCGCGGTGCGCTATCCGCGCGGCAGCGGCACCGGCGCGACGCTGGAGCCGCTGGCATCGCTGCCGATCGGCAAAGGGGTAGTGAAGCGCCAGGGCGAGAAGGTAGCGATCCTCAACTTCGGCACCCTGCTGCCGGAGGCCGCAGCGGTGGCGGACAAACTCAACGCCACCCTGGTGGACATGCGCTTTGTGAAGCCGCTGGATACCGCGCTGATCCTGCAGCTGGCAGGCGAGCACGACGTTCTGGTGACGCTGGAAGAGAACGCCATTATGGGCGGCGCCGGCAGCGGCGTGAATGAAGTGCTGATGGCCCATCGCCGGGCGGTACCGGTGCTCAATATTGGCCTGCCGGACGTCTTTATTCCGCAGGGCACTCAGGAAGAGATCCGCGCCGACCTCGGCCTCGATGCCGCCGGTATTGAAGCCAAAATCCTCGACTGGCTGGCATAATCGCCCCTCCCGCTCCTGCTATGCTTAAGGGATACCCTTGATGAATAGCAGGAGCGCACCATGCACTATATCCCCCTCGGCGATACTGCCTTACGTGTTTCCCGACTCTGCCTCGGCTGCATGACCTTCGGCGAGCCGGACCGCGGCAGACACGCCTGGACGCTTCCGGAAGAGAGCAGTCGCCCGCTCATCCAGCACGCCATTGAAGGCGGCATCAACTTCTTCGATACCGCAAACAGCTACTCCGACGGCAGTAGCGAAGAGATCGTCGGCCGCGCTCTGCGCGACTTTGCCCGCCGCGACGAGGTGGTTGTCGCCACCAAGGTCTATCACCAGGTCGGCGATCTGGCGGAAGGGCTTTCCCGGGCGCAGATCCTGCGCTCTATCGACGACAGCCTGCGCCGTCTCGGTATGGACTATGTCGACCTGTTGCAGATCCACCGCTGGGACTACAGCACCCCGATTGAAGAGACGCTCGAAGCGCTGGACGAGGTGGTGAAAGCCGGCAAAGCGCGCTATATCGGCGCCTCGTCCATGCATGCCCGGCAGTTTGCCCAGGCGCTGGCGCTTCAGCAGCAGAACGGCTGGGCGCGCTTCGTCACCATGCAGGATCACTACAACCTGATTTACCGGGAAGAAGAGAATGAGATGCTGCCCCTGTGCCAGCGTAACGGCGTGGCGGTGATCCCGTGGAGCCCGCTGGCGCGCGGCAGGCTGACCCGCCCATGGGGTGAGACCACCGCCCGGCTGGTCTCGGATGAGTTCGGCAAATCGCTTTACAGCACCAGCGAAGAGAACGACGCGCAGATCGCCGGGAATCTCGCGGACGTGGCGGAAGAGCTCGACGCCAGTCGCGCGCAGGTCGCCCTCGCCTGGCTGTTAAGCAAGCCCGGCGTCGCCGCGCCAATTATCGGTCCGTCGCGTCAGGAACAGCTCGATGACCTGTTGCAGGCGGTGGATTTGACGCTATCTCCGGAACAGATCGACAAACTGGAGGCGCCCTATCAGCCGCATCCGGTGGTGGGATTTAAGTGACGGGCGTGGTTTCCCCGACAGCATGGCGCTGCCGGGGAGAAGCGGTCAAAGCAGACCGATGGGCCAATGATGGCCAATAACATACAGCACGCCGGCGGAGATCACGCCGGCGACGATATCGTCCACCATGATCCCCATTCCGCCGTGAATATTGCGGTCAAACCAGCGAATCGGCCACGGTTTCCACATATCGAAGATACGGAAAATGACGAAGCCGGCGGCCACCCACTGCCAGTCCAGGGTCGGCAGCGCCATCAGGGTGATCCACATCCCGACGAACTCGTCCCAGACGATGCTGCCGTGGTCATGGGTGCCCATATCTTTGGCCGTGCGATGGCACAGATAGACCCCGATACAGATGCTCATCATCACCACCAGCGAGTAGAGCTGCCAGGGGAGAAAAGTCATCAGATACCAGAACGGGATCGCCGCCAGCGACCCCATCGTGCCCGGCACCACCGGGCTTAAGCCGCTGCCAAAGCCGGTCGCCAGCAGATGCCATGGATTACGCATACTCAGGCGGCTAAGCGCCTCGTCTCGACTACGCAAAGTGATCGTATCCCTTTAAATCAAGCGTGACCGGCTTACCGTCGCGGATAAACTGCAGACCTTCGCTCTCCGGCGCAATCTGTCCGATACAGGTAAAACGCGCGCCAAGATGGCCAAGGGCCACGTCCAGCGCCCCACGGTTCAGTTCCGGTACGGTAAAGCACAGCTCGTAGTCTTCGCCACCGGCGAGCGCCCAGCGTAGCGCCTGCTCAGAATCAACCTGGCTTAGCATCGCGTCAGAGTACGGCATGGCATCAAGATCGATGCGCGCGCCACAGCCGCTGGCTTTGAGAATATGACCCAGATCGGAGATCAGGCCGTCGGAGAGATCGATCGCCGACGTCGCCAGGTCGCGCAGCGCCTGGCCCTGCAGCACGCGGGGCATCGGACGCAGGTGACGGGCCAGCAAATAGTCGGCGTCAGTCGGCGTATCCACCGTCAGCCGGTTCTGCAACAGCGCCAGGCCGGCGGCGCTGTCCCCCGGGGTACCGGTGACATAGATCCAGTCTCCCGGCTTCGCACCTGAACGTTTCATGGCGCGCCCAGGCGGCACAAAGCCGTGGATACCCAGGGTCATGGCGAGCGGGCCACGGGTGGTGTCGCCGCCAATCAGCTGCATATCGTAGTAGTCAAGCTGGACAAACAGGCTGTCGCTGAAGGCTTCCAGCCAGGCTTCATCCACCTCCGGCAAGGTCAGCGCCAGGGTGAGCCACGCCGGCTCCGCGCCCATCGCTGCGAGGTCGCTCAGGTTCACCGCCAGGGCTTTATAGGCGAGGTCGGCCGGGTCGATATCGGGTAAGAAGTGATTGCCCGCCACCAGAGTGTCGGTGCTGATTGCCAGCGTTTTTTTCTCGGGAATATTCAGGAGAGCGCAGTCGTCGCCGATACCGGTCTCGACATCAAGACGAGCGCTTTTAACGCGATCAAAATAACGGGCAATCAGGGAGAATTCGCCACATGCCATACGTTATGCCTCAGCAAAATAATAAATAAGGCCGGGTTGCGAGACGACCCTCGCAAAACCCGGCCTGCAGTTTACTTCTTGTGGGGACGAATTACCGGAGCCGCTTTGTCCAGCACACCGTTGACGAACTTGTGGCTATCTTCAGCGCCGAAGGTTTTCGCCAGTTCGATAGCTTCATTGATGGCCACTTTATACGGTACGTCATCGCGTTTGGACAGCTCAAACAGCGCGATACGCAGCACCGCTTTTTCCACCTGACCCAGCTCTTCCAGCTGACGGGACAGGTAGGGCTTCATCAGGCCGTCGAGGTACGCGCTGTTAGTCGCCACTCCGGACAGCAGTTCGCGGAAATACAGAACATCAACATCTTTTACGTCCTGTTCCGCCAGGAACTGGTATTCGACATCAGCGATGTCGTTCTGGGACAACTGCCAGGAGTAGAGCGCCTGAACGGCACACTCACGGGCGCGGCGACGAGCAGCAGGTTTCACGGAATTCCCCTTACAAAAATCAGGCCTTGATGGCTTTCAATACGTTAATCATTTCCAGCGCGGTCAGCGCAGCTTCTGCGCCTTTGTTACCGGCTTTGGTGCCAGCGCGCTCAATGGCTTGTTCAATACTTTCAGTGGTCAGAACACCAAAGGCTACCGGGATTTCGCTGTCCTGAGCGACGTGCGCCAGGCCATTGCTGGCACCGCCTGCCACATATTCAAAGTGGGCGGTACCGCCGCGAATCACCGTACCCAGCGCGATCACCGCGTCATATTTACCGGTTTTCGCCAGTGCGCCAGCCGCCAGCGGCAGCTCATACGCGCCTGGAACCCAAACAACGGTGATGTTTTCATCTTTTACCTGACCAATGCGTTTCAGGGCGTCAATCGCACCTTCCAGCAGGCTGTCATTGATAAAGTTGTTGAAACGCGCAATGGTGATGGCGACGCGGGCGTCCGGGGTAGCAACGTTAGCTTCAATAATGTTCATACTCTTCCTTCGGGTTCATGTGCCCCGCAAGGGGGGCGGATTTTATCATATTATTCTGAGCGCTGCTTCCTAATAATCAGCAAAGCCTCACGCAGTGGTTAAATGCAGGCAGACATCCGGGCCAACCTGACGTATCTCATTGAATTTAAAATGGGGCGCCTGGCTCAGTTCTTCAAGCCCCGGCAGCGCGCATAATCCACGCGCCGCATTGCCTAACAGTTTAGGCGCAATATAGACGATAAGCTCGTCGACCAGCCCCGCCTGCAGCAGCGCCCCGGCAAGCGTGGCCCCCGCCTCCACCCAGACGCTGTTGATCTGCTGTTTGCCAAGCAGCATCATCAGCAGCACCAGATCGAGATGGCCGTTATGTTCCGGAACCAGCAGCGTGCGCACGCTGTCCGGCCACTGGCGCTCATCGGCGCCCAGGCGGGCAAACAGCGTTTCCCCCGCCTGCTGCACAATACGATGCTCAGGCGTGACGCGGTTCTGACTGTCGATCACGACGCGCAGCGGCTGGCGCAAATTCTCTTGGGGATACAGCGCCTGGGTATCGGCGCTCAGCTCCTGCCAGCGCACGGTCAGCGCCGGATCGTCCGCCAGCACGGTGGCGCTGCTGGTCAGGATGGCATGGCTCTGTGCGCGCAGACGCTGCACGTCGCGTCTCGCCTGCGGGGAGGTGATCCACTGGCTTTCGCCGCTGGCCATCGCCGTGCGGCCGTCCAGCGAAGCACCCAGCTTGAGCTGCACCCAGGGAAAACCGGTGCGCATCCGCTTCAGGAAGCCCTTATTCAGCGCTTCCGCCTCGTTCATCATCAGCCCGTGGCTGACTTCAATACCGGCCTGCTGCAGACGGTACAGGCCGCGCCCCGCCACCTGCGGGTTCGGATCCTGCATCGCGGCGACCACGCGGCTGATGCCGGCGGCAATCAGCGCATCGCAGCACGGCGGCGTACGGCCGTGGTGGCTGCAGGGCTCAAGGGTGACATAGGCGGTGGCGCCTCGCGCCTGTTCCCCCGCCATCCGCAGGGCGTGCACTTCGGCGTGCGGCTCGCCGGCGCGATAGTGGAACCCTTCGCCGACGATCTCGCCGTCTTTTACAATGACACAGCCAACGTTAGGGTTAGGATGGGTGGTAAAGCGACCGCGGGCGGCGAGCTTAAGCGCACGCGCCATGTACATTTCGTCCTGCATGGCTTAGTCCTGTAAGCGGGCGATCTCTTCGCCGAATTCTTTGATATCTTCGAAGCTGCGATAGACCGACGCGAAGCGAATATAGGCGACTTTATCCAGTTTTTTCAGCTGTTCCATCACCAGATTGCCGATCATTTTGCTGGCCACTTCGCGCTCGCCGGTGCCGCGCAGATGGGTTTTGATATGGTTGACCGCCATTTCGACGTCATCGGCGCTGACCGGACGTTTCTCCAGCGCTTTCAGCATCCCACTGCGCAGCTTGTCTTCGTTGAAGGGTTCACGCACATCGTTACTCTTCACCACCCGGGGCATCACCAGCTCCGCCACTTCGAAGGTGGTAAAGCGCTCATTACAGACCAGACACTGCCGACGGCGACGCACGGAAGAGCCTTCCCCCACCAGACGAGAGTCAATCACTTTGGTATCCACGGCGAAACAGAAAGGGCAATGCATAGCGCGTCCTGACAGGTAGTTAAACTGAAGGGTAGTTTACCGCGAAGTGACCTGACTACAAAGAAAGAGCTTTTGAGACAAAGGATCTATGGGAGAGACAGGCGGTTTGGCTACCATTAAGCATCCTCTGCAAACGGAATCCTGACCATGACAAGACGTTACCTGAAACTCGCCATCGCGGGCAGCCTGTTTACCCTGACCGCCTGCGCCCAGCAAAGCGAAATCCGCCAGATGCACCAGAGCGTGAGCACCCTGAGCCAGGAGATGACCCAGCTCAATCAGCAAACGATCAAAATTACCCAGCAAAACGCGCTGAACGCGAAATCTACCCGCGGCGTCTATTTGCTGCCGGAGGCGAAAACCCCGGCGCGGCTGGAGAGCCAGATCGGCACCCTGCGCATGTCGGTGGCGAGCATTACGCCGGATGGCGACGGGTCACGCCTGACGTTACGTATTCAGGGCGAATCCAACGATCCGCTGCCGGCCTTTACCGCCACCGTCGCCTCCGGACAGATCACCGGCACTACCCACAGCTACCAGGAAGTGAATGTTCAGGATCAGTTGATCAGCGCCCCGGCCAGCATCCTCGCCCCCAGCGATGTCAACATCCCGCTGCGCCTGAACGTAACGCCGGACAAAGTCGGTTTTATTCGCGTCCACGATATCCAGCCCGCCGCCGCACAGTAAGCCTTTGCGCCGGGCTTTCCCCTGCCCGGCGACATCCTGCCCCGTCATTCTTCTCCACTTACAACTTTTCACAAGAGTTCATTAGAAATCGTTCTGCATCGCGATTTTCAGTAGCATTTTGTCAAGAAATGCATAGAATCGTGAACGCAATCGATTACGCATGTTCTGGTTATGTGAAACAACACGTATTTTTGTGAGCAATGATTCCTATAATAGACCCCCACAGAAAGACGAAATATTTAGAAACGCTTCGGCACTTCTTTTAACGCCTTCAGGCTCAATTTAAACAGTGGCATTACTATGAAAAAAACATTACTGGCAGCGGGTGCGGTTGTGGCGCTCTCCACTTCTTTTACCGCGGGCGCGGCAGAAAACGACAAACCGCAGTATCTGTCTGACTGGTGGCACCAGAGTGTTAACGTGGTAGGGAGCTACCACACCCGTTTCGGACCGCAGATCCGTAACGATACCTATCTGGAATACGAAGCGTTCGCCAAAAAAGACTGGTTTGATTTTTACGGCTATATCGATGCTCCGGTGTTCTTCGGCGGCAATAGCACGGCAAAAGGTATCTGGAACAACGGTTCTCCGCTGTTTATGGAGATCGAACCGCGCTTCTCTATCGACAAGCTGACCAACACCGATCTGAGCTTCGGGCCGTTCAAAGAGTGGTATTTCGCGAACAACTATATCTACGATATGGGCCGCAATGATTCCCAGGAGCAGAGCACCTGGTATATGGGTCTGGGTACCGATATCGACACCGGCCTGCCGATGAGCCTGTCGCTGAACGTCTACGCCAAATACCAATGGCAGAACTACGGCGCGTCCAATGAGAACGAGTGGGACGGCTACCGCTTCAAAGTGAAATACTTTGTGCCGCTGACCGACCTGTGGGGCGGTTCGCTGAGCTACATCGGCTTCACCAACTTCGACTGGGGTTCTGACCTCGGCGATGACAACTTCTACGATCTGAACGGGAAGCACGCGCGCACCAGCAACTCCATCGCCTCCAGCCACATCCTGGCGCTGAACTACGCGCACTGGCACTACTCGGTAGTGGCCCGTTACTTCCATAACGGCGGCCAGTGGGCTGACGATGCCAAGCTGAACTTCGGCGATGGCGATTTCAGCGTCCGCTCAACCGGCTGGGGTGGTTACTTCGTGGTTGGTTACAACTTCTAATTGCTGAAACGGCAAGACAGCGCCCGGGCCATCCGGGCGTTTTTATTTCTCCCACACGTCGCACCGGACCTTGCGCAGAAAATCGCTTAACGAGCGGTCGGCGCACTCGCTGAATCGACGCTCGGTCGCCCTGACCGCCAGACAGCGGTCGAGGCGAAAGTTGCGATAATCATTGCGCAGCTCACACCAGGCTACCAGCAGCCAGCGCTCCCCCCAGAAAAACAGCCCCAGCGGCAGCACGTCGCGCTCGGTCACCCGACCGGACTCATCCTGATAGCGCAACGCCAGCACCTGCTGGCCGGAGACCGCCTGATGAATGATGTCAAAGAAGGTTTTGGCATAGCGATGGGCGCCGAGATCGGGGGCAAACAGGCGGGTCTGCTCCGCCTGGCGTCGGCGCGCCTCCGGCAGGATCGCCAGCATCTTCTCCTGTGCGGATTCCAGCGATTGCGACAGCGCCTCGCCGCCCCAGGTTTTCAGCAGCCGGATCGCGGCGATCAGCGCTTCGGATTCTTTGGTGGTCAGCATTAGCGGCGGCAGATCGTAGCCCGCCAGCAGCCGGTAGCCGCTACCCGCCTCCCCCTCCACCGGCACGCCGGAGAGGGAGAGATCGCGAATATCGCGATACACGGTGCGCTCCGACACGCCCAGCCGCTCCGCCAGCAGCGAGGCGGTGGTGAGCCGCCTGCCGCGCAGGATCTGCACAATCTGAAATAAACGGTCGGCGCGTCGGGTCATGTTTCACTTCACAAAAAGTTCAGGTTAAGCCGGTTGGTGCAGGCCGACGCGGTTGCCCTCGCTGTCAGTAAACAGCGCGATGGTGCCAATATTATTCGGCAGCGTCAGCGGCCCGAAAACACACGCCCCACCCGCCGAGGCGACGCGGTCGAGTGTGGCGGCAAGATGGTCTGTATGCAGGTAAATAATAGCGCCCTGCGCTGAAGGCGCGATACCCTCAAATTTGGCCAGCGCGCCGCCGGGAGCCGGGTCCTGATGCGGGAACACCGCCAGCTCGGCGCAGTCCATGGTTTCGCGACGCAGCGTCACCTGCATCACCGGCTCATAAAACGCGACGGCGCGATCCATATCGGCGACCGGAATTTCAAACCAGTTAATCACGTTATTCATACTTCCTCCTGCTCGTTATTGAGTTCAAAAGGAGTGTATGGGAGGGCTCCTGACAGCATACTGTCAGCAGGTTTTGTCGCGGGCAAAAAAAATCCCGGCCGCCTGGGCCGGGATTGCTTTATTTCAACTGAACCGTATTACGGCAGAATTGACGGCTGGTCCGCCCCTTCTTTTTCCACCTTCTGCTGCAGCAGATGCTCGCGCTTCATGCCCAGCTTCAACGCCAGCGCGGAGGCGACGTAGATAGAAGAAGCCGTACCGATGGAAACACCGATCAGCATGGTCAGCGAGAAGCCTTCCAGAATCGGGCCGCCGAACAGGAACAGCATCAGGATCACCATCAGGGTGGTCCCGGAGGTGATCAAGGTACGGTGCAGCGTCTGGGTCAACGACACGTTGAAGATCTCGTACGGCGTACCGCGGCGGATCTTACGGAAGTTTTCACGGATACGGTCCGATACCACGATACTGTCGTTCAGCGAGTAGCCGATAACCGACATCAACGAGGCCACAATGGTCAGGTCGATTTCGATATGGAACAGCGACAGCACGCCCATGGTGATCACCACGTCGTGCGCCAGGGCGATAACCACCCCCGCCGCCAGACGCCATTCGAAGCGGAAGCCGACGTAGATCAGGATACAGACCAGCGCGGCAATCAGCGCCAGGGCGCCAGTTTGCGCAAGGTCCGCGCCGACGCTCGGGCCGACAAACTCAATGCGCTTCACCGCTGCGTTCTGGCTGGTCGATTCGTTAATCACCGTCACGACCTTACTGCCCAGCTCCTGGCTGCCGTTGGCGTCATGCACCGGCGGCATACGTACCATGATGTCGCGGCTGCTGCCAAAGTTCTGCACCTGCGGCTCTTCAAAGCCCGCTTTTTGCAGGGAATCGCGCATCTGGTCGAGATCGACCGGCTTCTCAAGGGTAATTTCGATCACCGTACCGCCGGTGAAATCGAGACCCCAGTTAAAGCCGCGGACGCCGATGATGGCGATCGACACAATCAGCAGAAAACCTGAAATGCCGAAGGCCCAGTAGTCCCAGCGCATAAAGTCCCAGACTTTACGGCCGTGGTTCAATTGTTCAACAGTATATTCCTGTGCCACAACGCACTCCTCAGATAGACAGCTTTTTAACGCGCTTGCCGCCGTACAGCAGGTTCACGATGGCACGGGTGCCGACGATAGCGGTAAACATTGAGGTCGCGATACCGATACCGGTGGTAATCGCAAACCCTTTAATGGCACCGGTACCGACCGCGTACAGGATGATCACTTTGATAAGCGTCGTCACGTTGGCGTCGAAGATCGAGCTGAACGCGCCGCGATAACCTTCGTCAATCGCCTGCTGAACGGTACGCCCGTTGCTCAGCTCTTCTTTGATGCGCTCGTTGATCAGAACGTTAGCATCGACCGCCACCGCAAGGGTTAACACGATACCCGCGATGCCCGGCATGGTCAGCGTCGCCCCCGGGATCAGGGACATAATGCCGACAATCAGCACCAGGTTGGCAATCAGCGCCGAGGTCGCAATCAGACCGAACTTCTTATAGAAGAGGATCATGAACAGGATGGAGACCACCAGGCCGGCCAGACAGGCTTCCAGACCCTGCTTGATGTTCTGCATACCAAGGGTTGGGCCGATAGTCCGCTCTTCGACGATCTGAATCGGCGCAATCAACGCGCCGGCACGCAGCAGCAGCGACAGCTGGCGCGCTTCGTTCGGGTTGCTGATACCGGTAATACGGAAGCTGTTACCCAGACGCGACTGGATGTTGGCGATGTTAATCACCTCTTCCTCTTTCGCCAGGATAGCCCGACCGTTGGCGTCTTTCTTACCGCTGTCTTTATACTCCACGAACAGGGTCGCCATCGGCTTGCCGATATTGTCCTTGGTGAAGTTGGACATGATGTTACCGCCCGCGCTGTCCAGCGAGATGTTGACCTGCGGCTGGTTGTACTCATCCATGCTGGAGGTCGAGTCGGTGATATGGTCACCGGTCAGGATCACCCGCTTGTACAGCACCACCGGCTGGCCTTCACGCGTCTGCTTCACTTCCGAGTCGCCCGGTACGCGGCCAGAGGCGGCGGCGGACTGGTCAACGTTGGTATTGACCAGACGGAACTCGAGGGTCGCGGTCGCGCCAAGGATCTCCTTCGCCCGCGCGGTATCCTGGATACCCGGCAGCTCAACGACGATGCGGTCAGCGCCCTGACGCTGAACCAGCGGTTCGGCGACGCCTAGCTGGTTCACACGGTTACGCAGAATGTTAATGTTCTGCTGAACCGCGTACTCACGGGCTTCTTTCAGGCGCTCATCGGTCATCACCGCTTTCAGGCTGTTGTCACCCTGAGAGGAGATCACCAGATCGCGATGGCGAGGGCTGAGATAAGAGATAGCCTGGTCGCGCGCCGCGCTGTCGCGGAAGACGATGCTCAGACCGTAGTTGTCTTCCTTGCGCACGGTCGCGTAAGGAATGCCTTTGTCGCGCAGCTCGCTGCGCAGGCTGTCGATGTTCTGTTCCTGCAGTTTGCCTAACGCGGTGTCCATGTCGACTTCCATCAGGAAGTGCACGCCGCCGCGCAGATCAAGACCCAGCTTCATCGGTTCGGCATAGAGTGCCGCCAGCCAGCGTGGGGTTGCCGGAGCAAGGTTTAGCGCCACGACGTATTTGTCACCCAGCACGGTAAGCAGCGCTTCACGCGCGCGCAGCTGGGTATCAGTGGTGTCGAAGCGCGCAAGAATAGCGCCCTCTTCCAGTGCCACAGACTTCGCGGTAATTTTTTCTTCTTGTAAAGTTTTCTGGACCTGGATCAGCGTTTGCTCACTGGCGGCGACGCCGCGCGCGCCAGTGATTTGAACAGCCGGATCCTCACCATACAGGTTGGGAAGCGCATAGATCAGGCCGACGACAATGACGACGACCAGCATGACATACTTCCACAAAGGATAACGGTTTAACACGGCAGTTCCCTTTGGGAAAAGTTAGATTACAGCGCCTTCATGGTGCCTTTCGGCAGAACGGCAGCAACGAAGTCACGTTTGATAACCACTTCAGTGGTATCGTTCAGCGCGATAGCAATGTAGCCAGTTTCCGCTACTTTGGTCACGCGACCGACCAGACCGCCGTTGGTCAGCACTTCATCACCTTTGGCGATGGAGTTCATCAGGTTCTTATGTTCCTTGGTGCGCTTCTGCTGTGGACGCAGGATCATGAAGTAAAAAATCAGACCGAACACCACCAGCATCAGAATCAGAGACATCGGGCTGCCCTGCGCCGGTGCACCCGTTGCCGCTACCGCATCAGAAATAAAAAAGCTCATTGAAATTCCCTCATTATTAAAATTAATCAACGTTCAAAGGAGGCACGGTGCGCCCCTGACGTTGGTAAAAATCGGTCACGAAGCTCTCTAATTTACCCTCTTCGATAGCCTTGCGTAAACCAGCCATTAAACGCTGATAGTAGCGCAGGTTATGAATGGTATTGAGACGCGCGCCCAATATTTCGTTGCAACGGTCAAGGTGATGCAAGTAAGCGCGTGAATAATTGCGACATGTATAGCAATCACACTCGGCGTCCAGCGGCGCGGTATCGCTTTTGTGCTTCGCGTTGCGGATTTTCACCACGCCGTCGGTGACGAACAGGTGGCCGTTACGCGCGTTGCGCGTCGGCATGACGCAGTCGAACATATCGATACCGCGACGTACCCCTTCCACCAGATCTTCCGGCTTCCCGACGCCCATCAGGTATCGTGGTTTATCGGCCGGGATCTGCGGGCAGACGTGCTCCAGAATACGGTGCATGTCTTCCTTCGGCTCGCCGACCGCCAAACCGCCGACAGCGTAGCCATCAAAGCCAATCTCTACCAGACCTTTCACCGAGATATCACGTAAATCTTCGTAAACGCTGCCCTGAATGATGCCGAACAGCGCATTTTTATTGCCAAGGCTATCGAAACGGTCACGGCTGCGCTTCGCCCAGCGCAGAGACATCTCCATTGAGCGCTTGGCGTAATCCCAGTCCGCCGGATACGGCGTACATTCGTCGAAGATCATTACGATATCAGAGCCGAGATCGTACTGAATCTCCATGGATTTTTCCGGATCGAGGAAAATCGGATCGCCGTTGATCGGGTTGCGGAAATGCACGCCCTGCTCGGTGATCTTACGGATATCGCCAAGGCTGAACACCTGGAAGCCGCCGGAGTCGGTCAGGATCGGTCCTTTCCACTGCATAAAATCGTGCAGATCGCCGTGCAGCTTCATGATCTCCTGACCCGGGCGCAGCCACAGGTGGAAGGTGTTGCCGAGAATAATCTGCGCGCCGGTGGCTTCCACCTCTTCCGGCGTCATCCCTTTGACGGTGCCGTAGGTGCCAACGGGCATAAAGGCAGGTGTTTCCACCACGCCGCGCTCAAACACCAGGCGACCGCGGCGGGCGCGACCGTCGGTGGTATCCAGTTCAAATTTCATGCTTGCTCCTGCGTCAGAAAAACAGTCCGACGTTTTCATACTCGCCACGGAATGATTCCGTGGCTAAAAAAATGCGTCATGGCGTCCAAAAAGCCGGCGGGCCGGCCTCTTCAGGGACGCTCAGAAATAGCCTGCGGATTGTACGTGATAAACATCGCATCCCCGTAGCTAAAAAAGCGATATTTCTGCTCCACCGCTACCTTATAGGCGTTCATGGTGTGCTGATAACCCGCAAACGCCGACACCAACATAATCAGTGTGGATTCAGGGAGATGGAAGTTGGTTACCAGCGCATCGATCACCTGGTACTGATAACCCGGGTAGATGAAAATCTGCGTATCGTCGAAGAACGGCGCAATCAGGGCGTCTTTCGCCGCCTGCGCCGCGCTCTCCAGCGAGCGTACCGAGGTGGTGCCCACCGCGATCACGCGATTGCCGCGCGCCTTCGCCGCCAGCACCGCATCGACTACCTCCTGCGGCACTTCCGCATATTCAGAGTGCATGGTGTGCTCTTCAATGCTGTCGACGCGCACCGGCTGGAAGGTACCCGCGCCCACGTGCAGGGTGACAAACGCCATCTCAACGCCTTTGGCGCGCAGTTTATCCAGCAGCGGTTCGTCGAAGTGCAGACCAGCGGTCGGGGCGGCTACCGCACCCGGCCTGGTGCCGTAGACGGTTTGATAGAGCTCGCGGTCAGCGTCTTCATCCGGGCGGTCAATGTAGGGCGGCAGCGGCATATGGCCAATCCCGTTAAGGATCTCCAGCACCGGGCGCTCGTCGTTAAATTCCACTTCAAACAGCGCGCCGTGACGCGCCAGCATGGTGGCCTGAATGCTCTCGTCGTCGCCCAGCAGCAGCTCGGCGCCCGGCTTCGGCGCTTTCGAGGCGCGAATATGGGCGAGGATGCGCTTATCATCCAGCATCCGCTCCACCAGCACTTCGATCTTGCCGCCGCTGGCCTTACGACCGAACAGACGCGCCGGGATCACCCGGGTGTTGTTAAACACCAGCAGATCGCCGGGATTGAGCTTATCGAGGATGTCGGTGAAGGTGCCATGCGTCAGCGCGCCCGTCGGCCCGTCCAGGGAAAGTAAGCGGCAGCTGCTGCGCTCAGGCATCGGATAGTGGGCGATCAGAGATTCGGGTAGTTCAAAAGCAAAATCGGTAACGCGCATGACGGTAACTCAGACTGAATAAAGAGGCGGGTAGTCTAGTGCCGGGGCGTTCTGCCTGCAACCTTTACCCCTCCGGACGAATGACATAATCTATATTCCAAATCATTCCGAATGCCGCCATGCGGCAGCCGAATGCATCACCGGTGGCAGAGGGCCGCGCGCGGCCAGACAGCACGCCATTCGGGCACCGGGGCTGCCGTTCAGGGCGACGCGCAGCGCTACACCGCTCACTCTGCTCGCCATAAAGTATTTAAAGGATGTCGTCGCTATGAATTTTCTCGCCCACCTGCACCTGGCCCATCTCGCCGACAGTTCGCTGCCCGGCAATCTGATGGCCGACTTTGTGCGCGGCAACCCGCAGGGCGACTATCCGGCGGCGATCGTCGATGGCATCTATATGCATCGGCGAATTGACGTGCTGACTGACAACCTGGCGGAAGTCAAAGAGGCGCGGGAGTGGTTTCGCCCGCAGACCCGCCGCGTCGCCCCCATCACCCTCGACGTCATGTGGGATCATTTCCTGTCGCAGCACTGGGCGCAACTCTCCCCAGACCTGCCGCTGGACGAGTTCGTGCGCTACGCCGAGCGGCAGATCGTGCCGATCCTGCCCGACTCGCCGCCCCGCTTCGTCAATCTCAATCAATACCTCTGGTCGGAGCGCTGGCTGGAGCGCTACCAGGAGATGGATTTTATTCAGCGCGTGCTCAATGGCATGGCCAGCCGCCGCCCGCGTCTCGAGGCGCTGCGCGACTCCTGGCAGGATCTGGATACTCACTACGACCGGCTGGAGGGGCAGTTCTGGCGCTTTTATCCGCAGATGATGCGTCAGGCGAAAAACAAACAGCTGTAATCGCTGCGACATTGATAGGTAAAAGCTGGCTGAACGATTGTCAGCGCCTCTTTGTGTTATTGGCGGACAGGCTCTATACTTGCCCGCGTTGCGTTCCAAATAACCTTAGTAATTACAGGAGAATCAAATGGTTCTGGTCACTCGTCAAGCGCCGGATTTTACTGCAGCCGCTGTGCTGGGTAATGGTGAGATCGTTGAGAAATTCAATTTCAAACAGCACACCAACGGTAAACCTACCGTTCTGTTCTTCTGGCCGATGGACTTCACCTTCGTTTGCCCGTCTGAGCTGATCGCGTTCGACAAACGTTACGAAGAATTCCAGAAACGCGGCGTGGAAGTGGTTGGCGTTTCCTTCGACTCCGAGTTCGTGCACAACGCATGGCGTAATACCCCGGTAGACCAGGGCGGTATCGGCCCGGTTAAATACGCGATGGTTGCCGACATCAAACGTGAAATCCAGAAAGCTTACGGTATCGAGCATCCGGACGAAGGCGTAGCGCTGCGCGGCTCCTTCCTGATCGACGCCAACGGCGTGGTTCGCCACCAGGTGGTTAACGACCTGCCGCTGGGCCGTAACATCGACGAAATGCTGCGCATGGTTGACGCGCTGCAGTTCCACGAAGAGCACGGCGAAGTCTGCCCGGCGCAGTGGGAAAAAGGAAAAGAAGGTATGGCTGCCTCTCCGGAAGGCGTGGCAAAATACCTGACCGAAAACGTCTCCAGCCTGTAATCGACACACGTTTTTATAAAAGGCCCGCTCAAGCGGGCCTTTTTTGTTAGCGGCGTCAAAATTTAAGAAAATGACCCGCTGATATTTGTGACCAGCAATACACTTTTGCTGAAAAATTTCGCTCTGCCTCTCATTTTTTCTCTGTCAAATTTCAGCGTTAAATCTCAACCATTTCATAACACACTGAAAAACAAATAAATTATTTATATGATTTTCAGCCAGCACTTTGCCGTCGATGTGATCGCCATCAATATTTAAAACCGCGGATGTGATCCCATCCATCATTTTTATCAATGTATTTGGTCATGATTTTACTCAGGAACAGGAATACGTTCAGGAGAAGAGAATGGATATTATTTTTGACCCGACGTTAATCGCCCTGAAGCAGAATATTTCCCATGCGGAGGAGGCCATCGAACTGGCGGGTTCATTACTCGCCAGGCGCCAGATTTGCAGCGCCGAATATGTCAACGAGATGCTGACAGTATACGAGGATTTTGGCGCCGCCATCGTGATAGATGACGGGATTGCCATGCCGCACGCCCGCCCGGAAAAAGGGGCATTGCAGACCGGATTTTCGCTTGTCACCACCGCCACGCCAGTGACCTTCGGCCACGATGAGTTCGATCCGGTTACCGTCGTCATCGCGATCGCCGGCGCCGATGCTGACAGTCATATCAAAATGATCCAACTGATTGCCTCGCTGATCGAGTCAGATATCGTGACTTTTCTTCAGCAGGAAAATGACGTGAATTCAGTCTTACATTTCATCCAAAAACAAATGGAGTAGTCATTATGTTAGTTATCAGAACGGTTTGTGGTAACGGTATTGGCAGTTCATTGATGGCTGCGAATAATGTGAAGAAGATCTGTGAAGAATTAGGTATCAAAGCGGACGTCGCTTCGGTCGATTTTGCTAACGCCGTCGGGGAAAAAGCCGACCTTTACGTCACGATCAAAGAACTGGCAAATCAATTTCCGGCCCACTGTCATGTCGCCATTATTCGCAGCTACGTCCATAAAGCAAAAATCGCCGAGGATATTACCGACGCGCTGATGAAAATTGCTGCGACTCACTCTTAATCAGCATAGAGGGAACGACCATGCAGGCTATTCTTAGTTTCTTAACGGAAATATTCAGTCAACCCGCTTTTTTAATGGGGCTTATCGCCTTCGTTGGCTTAGTGGCGCTGCGCTCCCCCGGCAACAAACTCCTTACCGGTACATTAAAGCCGATTTTAGGCTATTTGATGCTGAGCGCTGGCGCAGGCGTTATCGTTGCCAATCTCAACCCGCTGGGCGGTATTATCGAAGCTGGATTTAATATCCGCGGCGTTATTCCTAATAATGAAGCCATTGTCTCCGTCGCCCAGAAAATGCTGGGCGTGGAAACCATGAGTATTTTGCTGTTGGGCTTTATTTTCAACCTGATCATAGCCCGCTGCACCAAATATAAATATATCTTTCTCACCGGCCATCATTCGTTCTTTCTCGCCTGCCTGTTCTCCGCCGTCCTGCAGGCGGCGGAGTTCCAGGGCTGGATGTTGATCCTGATCGGCGGATTCCTGTTGGGCTCATGGTCGGCCATTTCCCCGGCCATTGGCCAGCGTTACACCAGGCAGGTAACCGAAGACGGCGGGATCGCCATGGGCCATTTCGGCTCCCTGGGCTACTACCTCTCGGCGTGGATCGCCAGCCGGACCGGCAATCCGGCAAACTCCTTCGCCGATACCGAAATCTCAGAGAAATGGGGATTTCTGCGCGATACCACCGTCACCACCGGTATCGTGATGTTTGTTATCTACTTCATCTGCAGCGCTGTCGCCGGGTCGGCGTACCTGAGCACCATCACCGACCAGAATATGCTGATCTTCTCCGTGCTGACCGGTCTGCAGTTCGCCGTTGGCGTAGCCATTGTCTACAACGGCGTGCGGTTGATCCTCGGCGATCTGGTGCCGGCATTCCAGGGCATCAGCCAGAAACTGATCCCGGACTCCATCCCGGCCGTTGACTGCGCGGTGTTCTTCACCTTTAGCCCCACCGCGGTGGTGGTGGGATTCATCAGCTCCTTTGTGGGCGGTCTGGTCGGGATGCTCATGCTCGGCGGACTGGGCATGGCGCTGATTATTCCCGGCATGGTGCCGCACTTCTTCTGCGGCGGCACCTCCGGGGTCTTTGCCGACAAGCTGGGCGGTAAGCGCGGGTGTATCATCGCCGCCTTTATCGGCGGGATCTTCCTCGCCTTCCTGCCGGCGATGCTGCTGCCGGCGCTCGGCAACCTCGGGTTTGAAAACAGCACCTTCGCCGATTTCGACTTCGCAGTGTGGGGCATCATTATCGGTAACGCGTTCACCCAGTTTGGCCAGGTCACTATCTACCTGATTTGTCTGGCGCTGCTCGTCGCGCTGCTGGTGCCTTTCTGCTTCCGTCAGGTACGGGTAGTGGGCAACACGCTCAGCTATGAGGAGCTTACTGCCAAGCAGAAAAATGAATAAGCGAGGTCATTTTTCCCTGCGGGAAGGTCACGCTTCCCGCCGCTGACAAATAATCAGGAGTGGTTATGGCTATTTTGTCCATTGGATTTGCCTGTTTCGATCAGTTTTTCTTTCTCAATGAATGGCCCCAGGAGAATACCAAAAACTTTTGTCATGATTTTATAGAAAGCGGCGGCGGCCCGGCGGCCAATGCGGCATGGCTGCTGGGATTATGGGGTGAGGAGGTCTATTACATCGGCCATCTGCATCAGGACCTTTACGGTCAGCGCATTATCGATGAGTTTGCCGAAGCGGGGGTGGATACCAGCCAGGTGGTTTTCTCCGATGACATGATCACCCCGCTGGCCTCGGTGCTGGTCAATCGCTTAACGGGTTCGCGGACGATTATTACCCGCAAGATGCAGACACCGCCTTCCCTGACCTACGATCAAAAGCTCAAACTGGACGACCTCGCCGAACGACTGATTGCCGCCGAGGAGCCGGTCACCATTTTAATTGACGGCCATGAGCCGGAAATCAGTGAATATTTAATTAAGAAACTGCCGAACGCCAGAGTGGTGATGGACGGCGGGTCACTGCGCGCCAGCAATATAAAACTCGCAGCCTGGACCGACTATTTTGTAGTGAGCGAACATTTTGCCCGCGATTATATGAGCTATCGCTCGCTGAGCACCGAAGCAGAAATTAAAGCGGCGCTGATTGAGCTGAATAAAATTTGCCGCGGTGAAGCATTTATTACCCTTGGCGAAAAAGGCTGCGCTTTTTTAAAAAGCGGTATGCTGCAGATCGTTCCTTCCTGGCTGTGCAATGCCGTTGATACCACCGGAGCCGGAGATGTATTTCACGGTGCCTTCACCTATGGCGTCCACTACTCATGGCACATAGATAATATTATTTTATTTGCCAGCCTGACCGCCGCCATTTCTATTGAGAAAAAAGGGGTACGGGAATCTATGCCGGACCTGGCGGTCGTCCACCACTCGTTAAATAACTACGAGAGAAACTTAAAGCAATATTTTGAAGAATAACTGCATTTAATAAATATCAAGAGGTGAATATGTTAGTGTCGATGAAGGACATGCTTCAGCATGCCCTGCGGGACGGCTACGCCGTCGGTCAGTTCAACATTAATAATCTGGAATGGGTCGGCGCCGTATTAAGCACCGCCCAGCAGTGCCGCTCACCGGTTATTTTGGGCGTGTCCGGCGGCACGGTTAAGCATATGCTCGGGTTAAAATGTATTCATGACATCGTAGTTAACGCCATGGAGTATTTGCATATTGATGTTCCGGTGGCGCTGCATCTGGATCATGGCACCTCCCGGGAGGCCTGCGAAGCGGCGATCGCCGCCGGCTTCAGTTCCATTATGTTTGATGGCTCGCATCTGCCGTTCAGGGAAAACCTGGCCATTACTCACCATCTGGTGACGCTGGCGCACAGCAAAGGTATCTCCGTGGAGGCCGAACTGGGGACTATCGCCGGCAGTGAAGACGGCATTGTCAATTCCGAAGTCATCTACGCCGATCCGCAGGAGTGCTACACTCTGGTGACAGAAACCCAGGTGGATTGCCTCGCCGCCGCGCTGGGCTCCACCCATGGCCTGTATAAAGGC
This sequence comes from Klebsiella sp. PCX, assembly GCF_021869705.1. Taxonomy (NCBI): domain Bacteria; kingdom Pseudomonadati; phylum Pseudomonadota; class Gammaproteobacteria; order Enterobacterales; family Enterobacteriaceae; genus Klebsiella; species Klebsiella sp. PCX. The sequence continues at coordinate 1,130,484 of NZ_CP091527.1, read as the reverse complement.
AAAGCCCGACTGGGATTTACCGAGATGAAAGCCATTGCCGAGCGGGTGAAGGTTCCGCTGGTGCTGCATGGCGGCACCGGTATTGCCGATGAGGATATGCGCCGGGCGATTGCCTGCGGCACCGCCAAGATTAACGTTAATACCGAAAATATGTACGCCTGGTGCCAGCAGGTGAAGGCGATCTTTGCTGCCGATACCGGGCACGATGTGAACGATCCGCGGAAAGTGATCGCCCAGGGACTGCAGCCAGTACGCGAAATGATTGCCCGCCGCATGGCGCTTTTTGGCTCACAGCAGCGCTATTGATGCGTGAAAGGTGGCTGAGACCTCCGCCCTTAGCAACCGGGGCGGAGGCGTCAGGCATCAGAAGGCAAAGCAGGAGCAACCCAGCACGCCCCAGAAGGCCTGCTCGTCGGAGACCGGGATCGACGATTTTCGCGCGATATCATGCTGATGGCCGTGGACACCGCAGCTACCGCAGCACTGGTGCATCTGGACTATGGCGCCAATTTTGGCCGCCGCTGGCGGAGCGGAACGGTAATGGCCCGGGACCTTCACCACCGGCGACCACTCCGGCAGCACCGGGATCGGCGGCGGCGCCAGCGGCGAGAAGTGACCGGCGGCGTACACCACTTTGCCATCAACCACCGTCAGCACCGACTCAATGCCTTTGATCTCCTCTTCCGCGACGCTGAAATAGTCCTTCGACAGCACCACCAGATCGGCAAGCTGACCGGCGGCCAGACGGCCCTTTTTACCCTGCTCGCTGGAGAACCAGGCGCTGCCCGCCGTCCACAGCTCCAGCGCGACATCGCGCGGCAGGCGGTTGTTGTCGTCATACATCGCCATCCCGCCAACGGTGCGCCCGGAGACCAGCCAGTACAGCGCGGTCCACGGATTATAGCTGGCGACGCGGGTGGCATCGGTCCCTAACCCTACCGGTACGTCCAGCTCCAGCATTTTCGCTACCGGCGGCGTATGTTTCACCGCCTCTTTGCCGTAGCGATCGACAAAATATTCGCCCTGGAAGGCCATCCGGTGCTGCACCGCAATGCCGCCCCCCAGCGCCTTCACCCGCTCAATGTTGCGCTCGGTAATGGTCTCGGCATGATCGAAGAACCAGTGCAGGCCATTAAACGGAATGTCACGGTTCACCTTCTCAAACACGTCCAGCATCCGGCTGATGGACTCGTCGTAGGTGGCATGCAGGCGGAACGGCCAGCGATGTTCCACCAGATGGCGCACCACCCGCTCCAGCTCATCTTCCATGCCTTGCGGCAAATCCGGCCGCGGCTGCAGGAAATCTTCAAAATCCGCCGCCGAAAACACCAACATCTCGCCGGCGCCGTTGGCGCGATAGAAATCGGTTCCCTGCCCCGGCTTCAGCATATCGGTCCAGCGCTCGAAGTCCTCCAGCTCCTGCTTCGGTCGCTGGGTAAACAGGTTGTAGGCGATGCGCACGGTCATCTGATCTTTTGCGTGCAGCTGCTCGATAATTTCGTAATCTTCCGGGTAGTTCTGGAAACCGCCCCCGGCGTCGATGGCGCTGGTCAGCCCCAGTCGGTTCAGCTCGCGCATAAACTGACGGGTGGAGTTCACCTGCAGATCCAGCGGCAGCTTCGGCCCTTTGGCCAGGGTGGCGTAGAGGATCATGGCGTTTGGTTTGGCAATCAGCATCCCGGTCGGGTTGCCGTGGCTATCGCGGACGATCTCTCCGCCCACCGGATCCGGCGTCTCTTTGCTATACCCCACGGCTTTCAGCGCCGCGCGGTTCAGCAGTGCGCGATCGTAGAGATGTAGCACAAACACTGGCGTATCGGGCGCCGCGTCGTTTAGCTCTTCCAGGGTCGGCATCCGTCGTTCGGCGAACTGGAATTCGCTCCAGCCGCCGACCACCCGCACCCACTGCGGCGACGGTGTGCGATCCGCCTGATCCTTAAGCATTCGCAGGGCATCGGCCAGCGAGGGCACGCCCTCCCAGCGGAGCTCAAGGTTGTAGTTCAACCCTCCGCGGATCAGATGCAGGTGAGAATCGTTGAGGCCCGGGATCACCGTATGCCCTTTGAGATCGACGATCTGCGTTCCCTCGGCGGCAAAGCTCATGATCCGATCGTGGCTTCCGGTGGCAACAATTTTTCCGTCGGCGATGGCCACGGCTTCCGCCAGCGGATTCGCACGATCGAGGGTATGAATCTGGCCGTGGGTCAGAATCAGTGTGGCAGTTTGCGACATAACACACTCCTTGGGGAGGCTGACTCAGTTTTTCTTCAACCAGCCAGCAAACAGGCGGGTCACGATGGGCATCCAGAACCAGACCACCAGCGCAACCACGCAGGCATCATTGATCAGGTGCAGCAGCAGGCTCCCCTTAAGCGACGGCAACAGCATGCCGGTCACCGTCGGCACCAGGTTGGTGCTGGGGAAAATCACCAGCAGGGTGATCAGAAACTGTTTCCAGCGCCGCGGCTGGCGCACATTCGCCACCGGCGGGGTAAACCAGAAGGCCGGTTCGGTCCGCACCTCCGTCCGATCGCCCTCCGTCAGCAGCGGGGCAATTTCCGCCACCAGCTGACGACGGGTTTCCGACTGCGTCCAGGCATAGAGATGCTCCAGGGTGTCGAAGCGGATAATCACGCTCCACAGATTCTGCCCTGCGGCGGGCCGGATCACATTCGCCCCGAGATGGCCGGGAAACTCAGCCGCGATGGGCATGATTTTGCCGAGCCACTCTTCGTAGCGCTGGCCGTGTTGCGGATCGAGCAGATGGCTGATGACAAGGGTCACCGATTTTTGCTGCGCCATAAAGATTCCTTGCTTCAGGGGAATGGCAGGATGATTCTCGCCATTAGCCATAGATGACCATACACAACGTCATTCATGCTGCGTCGAGGCGGCAAGCCGGCACGTCCCGGGAGCTGACATCAGTCAGTGACCGGGGCGGGCAAACCCAGCTAACAAAGAGGCAGCCTGAAGGGTGAAGTGTATTTAAGCTTTACGCTCTGGCGCGCCATGCACCATGGTATAAGCGTAATCCACGCCCATCCCGTAGGCGCCGCTGTGTTCGCGCACCAGGTCCATCACCGCATCGTAAGTCGCTTTGCGCGACCAGTCGCGCTGGTACTCCAGCAGCACCTGCTGCCAGGTCACCGGCACCGCGCCCGCCTGCACCATCCGGTCAATGGAGCGCTCATGGGCGTCGACAGAGGTACCGCCGGAGGTATCGGTGACCACATACACTTCGTAGCCCGCCTCCAGGGCCATCAGCGCCGGAAACGTCAGGCAAACTTCGGTCCACAGAGCGGAGATCACCAGCTTTTTACGGCCGGTCGCTTTCACCGCCGCAACGAAGGCATCGTCTTCCCAGGAGTTCATTGAAGTACGCTCAATCGGCTTGACGTCAGGATGCACGGCCAATAATTCCGGCCAAATATAACCGCTGAAGCTTTTGGTCTCTACGGAAGTGTAAATCACCGGTACATTAAAAATTTTGCCGGCTTTAGCCAGCGCCACGGTGTTATTTTTGAGGGTCTGGCGATCGATATTCGCCACGCCGAATGACATCTGTGGCTGATGATCAATAAAGATAAGGGCGGAATTAGTGGGATCGAGCAGTTCACGAATAGACATTAAATACCTTCTTAATCAATTAGTTAAAAAGATGACATGATGGTTAATGCGTCGTGTAGATCCTGACTGATAAAGCATGGTGAGTATAGCCAGTTATTTCTAACAAGTTATTAAAGTTTTTTTGTGGTTTATATTTTATCAGCGGTTAGTATTTACTCATGCCAGCGTTCATCAAAATTTTACGGCAAACTGTTCTGATTTATTCACTGGCATTGATTATTGCGCTTAGGTACAACAAGGGGAAATTAATGAATGGAAACTCCTGATGCGCGTAAACTTTGATGTTCTGATGATCCTTGATGCGCTGGACCGACACGGATCCTTCGCCACCGCCGCAGAGTCGCTGTATAAAACCCCCGCCGCTCTGAGCTATATGATCCAGAAGCTGGAGAGCGATCTGGAGATCGTCTTGTTGGATCGTTCCGGCCATCGGGCAAAATTTACTGATACCGGGCGGCTGATGCTGGAGAAGGGGCGACAGCTTTTAAGCGCCGCCAGAGATCTGGAAAAGCAGGCCCAGCAGCTGAGCGCGGGCTGGGAGCGAGAGCTGGCGATCGCCCTCGACGCCTCGTTTCCCTTTTCGGCCCTGCTGCCGCTGATCGCCGAGTTCTACGCGCAAAACCCGCAGACCCGGCTGAACTTCAGTCATCACACCCTCGCCGGTTCATGGGAAGAGCTGACCCACCATGGCGCGGATATTATCCTCGGCGCCATCAATGAGCCGCCCACCTCTGCCGAGTGGTCATGGCAAACCCTCGGCGCGCTGGATAACATTTTCGTGGTCGCCCCGGCCCACCCGCTGGCCGGAGCGGAAACGCCGCTCAGCAATAAGCAGCTCAGCCAGCACCGGGCGGTGGTGATCCGCGACAGCGCCCGCTATTGCCATCCGCTGAACAGCAATCTGCTTGATGAACAGCCGCAAATCGGCGTCGATGATTTCGCCAGCAAAGTCGAACTGCTGTGCGCCGGGCTGGGCTGCGGCTTTCTGCCGCGTCATATCGCCCGCCCGTGGCTGGAAAAAGGCTGTCTGGTGGAGAAAAGCGTCGCCGGCTGGCGGGAAAAAGATATCACCTACATGGCCTGGCGCAGCGGGAATGACGGACTGGCTCAGCGCTGGTGGCGGGAGGCGCTCCTCCGCGACGACCTGCTGAGCCAGCTCTATCGTTAACGACCGGACCAGACGCAGGCGGAGATAGCCGGGAGCGTCAGTACCCCGTCATGGAAGGCGCCGGCGCCCTCCTGCAGCGTCCAGGCTCCCACGTCCAACAGCGGCGAATCCTCGATAACCACTTCGCAGGCTTCGCCGCGGTTAATCGCCACCAGTACCCGCTGCTGTTTGTAGACGCGGACAAACACCACCACGTTATCCTCGGCGTAAATCACCTGGCAGCCGCCGTAGCGCAGCGCCTGGTGGGCTTTACGTAGTTTCGCCATTCGCTGATACAGCGCCAGCAGCTGGGTATCCTGCAGCGCCGGATCCCACGGGAACGGTTTGCGGCAGAACGGATCGTTATTGCCATCTACGCCCACCTCATCGCCGTAGTAGATACACGGTACTCCGGGCCAGCTGAACAGCCACACCACCGCCAGCGGCAGACGCGCTACGTCTTTGCCAAGGAGAGATTTAAAACGCGCCGTATCATGGCTGTCGAGCTGGTTGAACATCCGCAGCTGCTGCTGATGCGACAGCCCGGCGCGATAATTATCCATCCACGCCATACAGGTCTGGGCGTCTATCTTCTGCGGATCGTAAGAGATATCGGTATTGGCGAGGAATCCCCAGATCGGGAAGGTGAAGCCGCGGTAGTTCATTGCCGCATCTTCAGCATCCGCCTGCAGCCACTGGCGCGCGTCGCCAAAATGTTCGCCAAAGACAAAGGCTTCCGGCTGCGTTTGTTTCGCCGCCTGGGTGATGCCGGCGATATGCCGCAGGTTATTCCGCGCCCCGCCGCCTTCGCCCAGCATGTGCACCACGTCCAGACGCCAGCCGTCCATACTCCACGGCGCCTTCAGCCAGTGGCGTACGATGCTGTCCTCGCCGGCATAGATCTCGTTGACCAGGCTGGTCGACCGATAGTCGAGCTTCGGCAGACTGGCATAGCCCAGCCAGTTGTGCGCCTGCCCCTCCCCGGAGAAGGTAAACCAGTCGCGCCACGGGGAGTCCGGATGGTGGCCGGCGCCGCCGCTGCCCTGCTGGTGGCGATCGAACCAGGGATGGGAATCGCCGGTATGGTTGAACACGCCGTCGAGGATCATGCGCATCCCCGCCCGCTGGGTGTTGTGGCGCAAGCGGAGCAGCGCCGCGTCGCCGCCAAACTGCGGATCGACGCGCCGATAATCCTCGGTGTCGTATTTATGCACGCTGGGGGCGGCGAAGACCGGGTTCAGATACAGGGCGGTGACGCCGAGCTGCTTCAGGTAAGGCAGTTTTTCGCTGATGCCGTCGAGATCCCCGCCGTAGAACGTCGACCCGCCCGCCTCGCCGGTAAGCGGTTCGTCCCACGCCTTGCGCACAATCTCCCGTCCCGCCGCGTGATGGTAATAGACCGCATCCTGTTCGGCGTCACGCGCAGCGCTGCGGGCAAAGCGATCGGGGAAAATCTGGTAGAAAACCTGATCGGCCACCCACTGCGGGCCGGCGTCCGGCAGGTCGACGGCGAACTGCTCCAGCCTGGCCGGCGGGAAACGGCTGAAGCCCTGCGGCGTAAACCAGCGCTGATGGTCGGCCCACAGTAGCTTAAAGCTGTAGCGGCGGCGCGGCTGACCGCTGGCGAGATGGATTTCACCGCGCCATGCCACTACACCCGGCCTCGGCGCCTGGCGGAGGCGCTGCATCGGCAGCGACAGCTCTTCGTTATCTTCTTCCGCGCGCAGCGTGATCCGCTGCGGCAGCGACTCACCGCTCAACCACAGGGTAATAAACAGTCGGTCCTGTTGCACCTTGATAAAGGGTGCAACCGGAAGGTGCCATGCCTTCAACATCGTGAATCCTCATTGTGCAGAATGGGCACACCTTGCCATAGCCGTCAGGCGCAGAACTCATCGTCACAGGATTTTTTGGGGGAGGATAACGGGGGAGGACGCGGGTCGGCAAGCCGCCCCGGTCGCGCGATGCAGACCGGGGCGATGTTGATTACTGTGCCTGCGCCAGGCGGCGCTCACGACGGGTCTTAAAGACCCAGCCCAGCAGCAGCAGTGCAATCCACGCCATACCGACGTACAGCGAGATGCGGGTGTCCGGATGATAGCCGATCAGGGCGATAATAAACGCCAGGAACAGCAGGCCGACAACCGTGGTTGCCACCCCACCGGGAACTTTGAATTTCAGGGCTTTGACCTCCTCCGGCGACAGACGGCGGCGGAAGGCAATCTGCGACAGCAGGATCATAATCCACACCCACACGGTGGCGAAGGTGGCCAGCGAGGCGATCACCAGGAAGACGTTTTCCGGCATGATGTAATTGAGGTATACCGCAAACAGCAGCGCAATGGTCATCACCATCACCGTCACCCACGGAATACCGCGACGCGAGGTTTTAGCGAACACCTTCGGCGCGCTCCCCTGCTCGGCCATGCCGTGCAGCATACGACCCACGCCGAACACGTCGGAATTAATCGCCGACAGCGAGGCCGTCAGGACCACGAAGTTAAGAATGCTGGCCGCGAAGGTAATGCCCAGATGCTGGAAGGTCAGGACAAAGGGGCTGCCGTCGGTACCCACCTGGTTCCACGGATAGATAGACATAATGACAAACAGCGTGCCGACATAGAACACCAGAATGCGCATCGGCACCGAGTTGATAGCGCGTGGAATGGATTTCTCCGGATCTTTCGCCTCACCGGCGGTAATACCGATGATTTCGATACCACCGTAGGCGAACATCACCATCTGCAGCGACATCACCATTCCCAGCCAACCGTTGCTGAAGAAGCCGCCGTTGCTCCACAGGTTATGAATGCCCGTCGGCTGGCCGCCGTTGCCGATCCCCCAGATAATGATGCCGAACCCGGCGAGGATCATAATGATGATGGTGGCCACTTTGAAGAACGAGAACCAGAACTCCAGCTCGCCAAACACCTTGACGCTCATCAGGTTGACGGCGCAGATGATGAGCACCACGCTGAGCACCCAGATCCAGTGCGGCACCGTCGGGAACCAGACGCCCATGTAGATACCGAAGGCGGTGACGTCGGCGATGGCGACGATCAGGATTTCAAAGCAGTAGGTCCAGCCGGTGATATAGCCCGCCAGTCCGCCGAGGTTTTCCTGAGCATAGCGAGAGAATGAGCTGGCGGAAGGGTTATGCACCGACATCTCACCGAGCGCGCGCATAATGATATATGCCGCGACGCCGCCGATAATGTAGGCCAACAGTACGCTGGGTCCGGCCATTTTAATCGCGTCGGCTGAACCGTAAAAAAGCCCGGTGCCGATGGCGGAACCCAGGGCCATAAAGCGGATGTGCCGGGTGCTTAGCCCGCGCTTAAGCTTGTTACTACTTTCCATCGTGGTTTTTCAATGCCGTTTAACACAAAAAATAAAAAACCACGGAACCCGAAGTCCCGTGGTTAAACGCTTGTCCTCAACGCCGGTTAGTGCGCGCTGGAGGTCACCTGACGTCCGGCGGCACGGTCCCAGATCACCGCGAGGATTGCCATCACGGCGGTCGGCATCAGCCAGGCCAGACCTTGCTCCGCCAGCGGCAGACGCGCGGTCCAGGCCGGCAGGATAGCGGCAAACGCCGATGACTTAATCCCGTCAATGATACCAAACATCAGACTGATAAACATGGCCGGCGCGATAACACGTGACGAATTATGCCACCAACTGCGGGTAAAGCTTAATACAACCAGTGCGATACACGGCGGATAGATAGCGGTCAACACCGGAATCGACACCTGAATCAGGTGGCTCAGACCAAGGTTGGAGACCGCCATCGAGAACAGGCCGAGGATGAAGACCAGCGTGCGATAGGAGAACGGCAGATACTGGGCAAAGAACTCAGCGCAGGCGCAGGTCAGACCCACCGCCGTCACCAGGCAGGCGATGAAGATCAGCGCTGCCAGCAGGAAGCTGCCCGCCCCGCCGAAGGTATGCTGCACGTAAGCGTGGAGGATTGCCGCGCCGTTAGCGGACTGGTCCACGAGGGTGGCGCTATCAGAGCCCAGACGGAACAGCGCCAGATACAGCAGGGTCAGACCGACGCCTGCCATCAGGCCCGCCCAGACGGTGTAGCGGGTCAACAAACGCGCTTCGCTGACGCCGCGGGAGCGTGCGGCATTGACAATCACGATCCCGAACACCATCGCGCCGAGGGTGTCCATGGTCAGGTAGCCGTTGACGAAGCCATTGGAGAATGGCGCGGTACGATACGCTTCCATCGCGTCGCTGATCGGGCCCGCCGGCCAGACAACCGCGGCGACCGCCAGCACAATCAGGGCGATAATTTTCAGCGGCGCAAGGAAATTTCCCACCGTATCCAGCAGTTTGCCCGGATAGAGTGAGACCAGGATCACCAGCGCGAAGTAGATAACGCTGTAGATCAGCAGCGGCAGCGGGCCGTCGCCGGTCAGCGGCGCAATACCGACCTCAAAAGAGACGGTCGCGGTGCGCGGGGTCGCGAACAGCGGTCCTACCGCGAGATAACACACCACCGCCAGCAGGATACCCGCCACTTTACCAATCGGGGTGCTCAGGCTTTCAACGCCGCCGCCGACTTTCGCCAGCGCCACCACCGTCAGCACCGGCAGACCCACCGCAGTGATCAGGAAGCCGATCGCCGCCGTCCAGACGTGCTCGCCCGCCTGTAAGCCAACCATCGGAGGGAAAATAATATTGCCTGCGCCAACGAACAACGCGAAGGTCATAAAGCCCAACGCTATGATGTCGCGAGATTTTAACTGATGGGTCATAAATTCATTACTGCCTGTGGATGTGGTGTTGTAAAAAAACGGAAAAATACCGCGCTACCCTCTCAGGGACGATACAGCGGCGATTGCCGGTAAACTCAGCGAGATATGCTCCCGAAGCGGCGTGGGAAAGAATTGTTTTTGGTATTACCACGCAAAAGCAGTCTGTCATCGACTGCGCAGGCGCAATTTAAACGCTTATAACGTTTTAAAGCAAGGCACGATCGCAAAAGCAGATGATTATGCTGGTTATCAGTTTCACACCAGAATCATTTACCATATTGATGGAAAACCCGTGGCTTATCATGCGAACAAAAAAGCAGCGCACGTTCATTAAAAAGGCGAGGGGAAAATGACTGCCAATGAAAATGACCAGCCGAAGCCGGTCATTGGCAAGATAAGCTGACAGTGCGCCGCTCAGGTGTCGTTTCTGGCAATTAATCGTTCCGGGAGCAGGAAGCTAAAACGGGTTCCCTTGCCCACCGTACTTTCTATTTCCAGTCGGCTGTCATGATGGTTGACCGCGTGTTTGACAATCGCCAGCCCCAGGCCGCTGCCCCCCGTTTGCCGGGAGCGGGCTTTATCCACCCGATAGAAACGCTCGGTCAGACGGGGAATATGCTCCGGCGCAATGCCTGGCCCATTATCTTCGACGCTGAACAGCGCCCCCTGCGGCGTTCGCTGCCAGCTGACGCGAATTTCAGTGCCCGGCGGGGTGTGGTTCACCGCGTTATAAACCAGGTTAGAAATGGCGCTGCGCAGCTGCTCCTCGTTGCCCAGCACCTTGAGCTGCTCATCGACGGTAAAAAACAGCGTCTGCTTATCCTGGCTGAGGGTCTGCGCCTCGCGCTCCACCACCCGCAGCATCATCGGCACGTCGATGCGGTCATTCATCGCCAGCGCCGGCGCGGCTTCAATACGCGACAGCGTGAGCAGCTGCTTCACCAGCCCCTCCATACGCTGGGTTTGCTCACGCATGGTGTGCAGGGCCTTTTCACGGGTCGCCCCTTCCAGCACCTGCTCCTGCATCATCTCCAGATAGCCTTGCAGCACCGTCAGCGGGGTGCGCAGCTCATGGCTGACGTTAGCGAAGAAATTACGCCGCGCCCCTTCCAGTTGGTGCATCTGCGTCACGTCGCGCGCCACCATCAGCCACTGCTTGTCGCTGTAGGGCATCACGCGAATTTCCAGATGACGGGCATTATTCAGCACCAGATTGAGCGGTTTTGAAAAATCACGCTGTTTCAGGTAGGTGGCGAATTCAGGATAGCGCAGAAGGTTAAGAATGTTTTGCCCACTGTCGTCCGGCCAGCGCAGGTTTAAAATCTGCTGCGCCAGGCCATTACACCAGAAAATGGCTCCCTCCTCCGTGGTCAGGACCACCGCGTCCGGCAACGATTCCGCTCCACTGCGGAAGCGTTTAATCAGGCTTCCCAGCTCACGTCGACGCTTTTTATTACGCATCTGCATCTGGTGCAGACCATACAGCAGCGGCTCCCAGCTGCCGCGGCCGGGCGGAGGGGTCATGCTCCGGTCCACCCACAGCCACCACGACAGGCGCATCAAATTCCAGAAATGCCAGATCAGCAAACCGGTCACTGCCGCCAGTAAAAACCACGGCAAATGCCCCACAAACGCCCCCAGAATCAGGGCCGGAATACACGCTAAAAAGAGCTCCAGCGCCAGCCTTTTCCATGACAGCCGTTCCAGCACGGGTCACACTCCTGTCAAAATTCAGAAACGGGCGGAGAAACGATACCCCGTGCCGCGAACCGTTTGCACCATCCGATCATGGCCACTGTGTTCCAGCGCTTTGCGCAGGCGACGAATATGGACGTCCACCGTGCGGTCTTCCACATAGACGTTGGTTCCCCAAACGTGGTTCAGCAGCTGCTCGCGGCTGTACACCCGCTCCGGATGGGTCATAAAGAAATGCAATAATTTAAATTCCGTTGGCCCCATGTCCAGCGGACTTTCGCCGGTCATCACCCGGTGCGATGAGGGATCGAGGCTCAGCCCCTGCATTTCAATCACCTCTTCCACCGCCATCGGCGAAATACGGCGCATCACCGCTTTGATTCTCGCCACCAGCTCCTTCGGTGAGAAAGGCTTGGTAATGTAGTCGTCCGCCCCGGTCTCCAGGCCGCGAACGCGATCCTCTTCTTCTCCGCGCGCGGTCAGCATCACCACCGGAATATCACGGGTCATCGCCTCGCGCTTGAGCAGCTTAATAAACTGCAGCCCCGAACCGCCCGGCAGCATCCAGTCAAGGAGAATCAAATCAGGCCAGGGTTCATTGAGTTGATTCACCGCGCTGTCATAATCTTCCGCTTCGACAGGCTGAAAGCCATTTTGCTCCAGAACAAAGCAGACCATTTCGCGGATTGGAGCTTCATCTTCAACGACCAGAATTCTTCTCGCCATTATTTACCCTGTGTTTTTTAGCCATCAGTATAGAAGTGCGGCGTCATTATGCGTCACTTTTGTGACAGATTTATGAAAAAAATGACCGTCTGATGATCGGGTATTTTGAAGCATGACGCGGACTTACCCCTCTCCGACAAATGGTATACTGCCGCTCATGCTTTTTTCGCTAGGGAAGATTTATGCGCATCCTTCACACCTCCGACTGGCACCTGGGCCAGAATTTTTACAGCAAAAGCCGTGCGGCCGAACATGACGCCTTCCTGAGCTGGCTGCTGGCCCGCGCGCAGGAGCATGAAGTCGACGCCATCATCGTGGCCGGCGATATTTTTGATACCGGATCGCCGCCGAGCTACGCTCGCGAACTGTATAACCGCTTTGTCGTCCAGTTGCAGCAGACCGGCTGTCGCCTGGTGGTGCTGGCGGGCAACCACGATTCGGTGGCGATGCTCAATGAATCCCGCGATATCCTCGCCTTTTTACACACCACCGTCGTGGCGAACGCCGGCTGCCCGCCCATTGAGCTGCCGCGGCGCGACGGCACCCCTGGGGCTATCTTCTGCCCGGTGCCGTTTTTACGCCCGCGCGAGCTGGTCATCAGCCAGGCCGGCCACTCCGGTCGGGAAAAACAGCAGCAGCTGCTGCACGCCATCAGCGACTATTATCAGGAACAGTATCAGCAGGCCTGCGCGCTGCGCGGCGATCGCCCGCTGCCCGTCATTGCCAGCGGCCATCTGACCACCGTCGGCGCCAGCAAAAGCGATGCCGTTCGCGACATTTATATCGGCACGCTGGATGCCTTCCCGGCGCAGCACTTCCCCCCTGCCGACTACATTGCGCTGGGCCATATTCACCGGGCGCAGGTGGTCGGCGGCTGCGAGCACATCCGCTACAGCGGCTCGCCGCTGCCGCTGAGCTTTGATGAAACCGGCAAAGCGAAATCGGTGCATCTGGTGAGCTTTAGCGATGGGCGACTCAGCGCCGTGGAAACCCTCGAGGTGCCCGTCACCCAGCCGCTAGCGGTCATCAAAGGCGATCTGGCCGCCATCACCGCCCAGCTGGAGCAGTGGCGCGGCGTTGAACAGGACCCGCCGGTGTGGCTGGATATCGAAATCACCACCGAGGAGTACCTGCACGATATTCAGCGTCAAATTCAGGCGCTGACGGAGGATCTGCCGGTGGAAGTATTGCTGGTGCGCCGCAGCCGCGAGCAGCGCGAGAAAATACTGCTCAACGCCCAGCGGGAGACCCTCAGCGAACTGAAGGTGGAAGAGGTGTTCGAGCGCCGGCTGGCGCTGACCGAGATTGACGATGAGAAGCGCGCCCGGCTGCACGAGCTGTTCGCCCATACGCTGCATACGCTCACCGCGGAGGACGAAAACGCATGAAAATCCTCAGTCTGCGTCTGAAAAACCTTAACTCCCTGAAAGGGGAATGGAAGATAGACTTTACCGCCGAGCCGTTCGCCAGCAACGGCCTGTTCGCCATTACCGGCGCCACCGGCGCCGGGAAAACCACCCTGCTCGACGCCATTTGCCTCGCGCTTTACCACGAAACGCCGCGCCTGAATAAAGTCTCCCAGTCGCAAAACGACCTGATGACCCGCGATACCGCCGAGTGTCTGGCGGAGGTGGAGTTTGAAGTGAAGGGCATCGCCTACCGCGCCTTCTGGAGCCAGAACCGGGCGCGTAACCAGCCGGATGGCAACCTGCAGGCGCCCCGCGTCGAGCTGGCGCGCTGCGCCGACGGCAAAATCCTCGCCGATAAGGTCTCGGATAAGCTGGAGCAAACCGCGACGCTCACCGGCCTCGACTATGGCCGCTTCACCCGCTCGATGCTGCTCTCCCAGGGACAATTTGCCGCCTTCCTGAACGCGAAGCCGAGCGATCGCGCGGAGCTGCTGGAGGAGCTGACAGGCACGGAAATCTACGGTCAGATTTCGGCGATGGTCTATGAGCAGCACAAAGCCGCTCGCCATACGCTGGAGAAGTTCGAAGCCCAGGCGGCGGGCATCGTCCTGCTGACGGAGGCCCAGCAGCAGGCGCTGCAGGAAAGTTTGCAGGTGCTTACTGACGAAGAGAAAGCTCTGCTGGCGCAGCAGCAAAACCAGCAGCGGCAGCTCCAGTGGCTAACGCGCCGCGACGAGCTGGCGCAGCAGCAGCAGCATGCGGTCAGCGGCCAGCAGCAGGCCCGCCAGGCGCTGGCCGACGCCGCGCCGGCGCTGGCGAAGCTTGAGCTGGCCCAGCCCGCCGCCCAGCTGCGCCCCCTGTGGGAGCGCCAGCAGGAGCACGCGGCAGGCCTGGAGCAAACCCGCCAGCGAATCAATGAAGTAAATGCTCGCTTACTTGCCAGCACGGCGCTGCGCGCGCGCATCCGCCGCAGCGCCCTGCACGCTCAGCAGCAGCGGCAGGCTGAACTGACCGATCTGGCGCAGTGGCTGGCGGCCCATGAGCGATTCCGCTTGTGGGGCCAGGAGATTGCCGGCTGGCGGGCGCAATTTTCGCAGCTAACGCGGGATAAACAGCAGCTGACGGCCCAGACCAGCCGCCTGGCCGCGCTGCGCCAGAAGCTGACCGCGCTGCCAGCCAGTCCTCTGTCGCTGAGCGCCGATGACGTTGCGGCGGCGATAGCGCAGCAAACCCAGTCGCGACCGCTGCGCCAGCGGCTGCTCTCCCTGCATGAACAGCATCAGCTGCTGCGCAAGCGTCTGCGCCAGAACGCCGAAAGCGTACAGCAGGCGCAGGCGGAGCAGGCAAAACTCAACGCTACCCTGGCGCAACGCCGGGCGCAGTACAAAGAAAAAAACCAGCACTATCTCGACCTGAAAGCGCTCTGCCAGCGGGAAGAAACAATTAAAGATCTGGAAGATTACCGCGCCCGGCTTGAGGCGGGTAAGCCCTGCCCGCTGTGCGGCTCCTGTGAACATCCAGCGATTGAGCAATACGCTTCGCTAACAGTCACGGATAATCAGCGCCGCCGCGATGCGCTGGAAAAAGAGGTCGCCGCGCTAAAAGAAGAAGGTCTGCTGATCCTCGGGCAGGTCAACGCCCTGACGCAGCAGCTCCAGCGTGAGACCGAAGCGGCCGGGCGGCTCGCTGAGGAAGAGCAAGCGCTCACTAAAGCATGGCAGGAAACCTGCGCCTCTCTGCAGGTCACGCGGGATATTGCGCAAGAGATAAACGACTGGATCCAGGAGCAGGAGCGCTACGAGCAACAGCTCTACCAGCTCAGCCAGCGCCTGATGCTGCAGAGCCAGCTCAACGATCAGGAGGCGCTGGAGCGCCAGGCTCTGCAGCAGCTGACGGCCACGCGCCAGGGGCTGGAGAGCGCCCTGCAGGCCCTGACGCTGACCCTACCGGAAGAAGGGACAGAATCCGCCTGGCTGAACGCTCGCGAAAGCGAATTTTCCCAGTGGCAGGCGCAACAGACCCGGCATGGCGCCATTCAGGAGCAGATTGCCGCCCTGCAGCCGCTGCTGGAGACGCTGCCAGCCAGCGACGAAGCAGAGGCTGAAGCTGAAGCGGAACCGGCGATCCCCGACAACTGGCGCGCGATCCACGAAGAGTGCCTGGCGTTGCACAGCCAGCTTGTCGCCCAGCAGCAGCTGGAGACCGAAGAGAAGGCGCGCCTGGACCAGTCGCAGGCGCAATTTACCGCCGCCCTGGCCGCCAGCCGCTTTAACGATCGGCAGGCGTTCCTCGCCGCGCTGCTGGACGACGAGACCGCCCAGCGGCTGACGCAGTTAAAACAGACGCTGGAGCAGCAGCTTCAGCAGGTGACGGCGCTCTGCGAGCAGGCGACCCGGCAGCAGCAGGCGCACCTGGCGCTGCGTCCGCAAGGGACGGACGCGGACATCCCCGCCCTGCAAACTCAGCTGCACGACCTGGCCCAGCGGCTGCGGGACAACACCACCCGCCAGGGCGAGATCCGTCAGCAGCTCAGGCAGGACGCAGAGAGCCGTCAGCATCAGCAGGCGCTGGGGCGGCAGATTGCAGAGGCGGCGCAGCTGGCGGATGACTGGGGCTATCTCAACTCGCTGATCGGCTCCAGCACCGGCGATCGGTTCCGCAAATTCGCCCAGGGGCTGACGCTGGATAATCTGGTCTGGCTGGCAAACCAGCAGCTTAACCGCCTGCACGGGCGCTATCTGCTGCAGCGCAAAGCCAGCGAAGCGCTGGAGCTGGAGGTGGTCGATACCTGGCAGGCCGACGCCGTGCGCGACACCCGCACCCTCTCCGGCGGCGAAAGTTTCCTCGTCAGCCTGGCGCTGGCCCTGGCGCTGTCAGACCTGGTGAGCCATAAGACGCGGATTGACTCTCTGTTTCTTGATGAGGGCTTCGGCACCCTAGACAGCGAAACGCTGGACACGGCGCTGGACGCGCTGGATGCCCTCAACGCCAGCGGCAAGATTATCGGGGTGATCAGCCACGTGGAGGCGATGAAAGATCGCATTCCGGTGCAGATCAAAGTGAAGAAGATAAATGGCCTGGGCTACAGTCGGCTGGATAGAGCGTTTGCGGTGGAGTGAGGTCTGAGTCATTGCGATGTTCCCTCACCCTAACCCTCTCACTGGGGAGAGGGAACCGTCCGGCGCTGGTTTTCCGTTTCGTACGCTGTTGCGATTACCCCTCTCCCCGCAAGAGACCGGGGGTTCCTGCCACACCCCCAACCACCGACGCCGCCTTCCCCCTCTCCCTCCGGGAGAGGGCCGGGGTGAGGGGGAGTGGTTCAGGTCCCCTGCAGCGGCCACAGCCATGCCGCGCCGCGTACTCCACTGGAGTCGCCGTGCATCGCTTTACGGATCGGCGTTTCACACTCGCCGCCAAAGACCCACTGTTTTACCAGGTCCGGCACCGTCTGATACAGCCGCTCGACGTTGCTCATCCCGCCGCCCAGCACGATGACGTCCGGATCGAGGATGTTGACCACGTGGGCGAGCGATTTCGCCAGCCGCTGTTCATAGCGGCTCAGCGCCAGTTCGGCTTTTTCGTCACCTTCCCCCACCAGGCGCATAATCTCGCTGCCGCTTAACCCCTTGCCGCTCAGCCGCTGATAGTCAGTGGCAAAGCCGGTGCCGGAGATAAAGGTTTCGATACACCCCTGTTTACCGCAGTAGCAAGGCACTTCCGCACGGTAGCGCAGCTCATCGTCGTTCATCCACGGCAATGGGTTATGTCCCCACTCGCCGGCGTTACCGTTGCCGCCGATATGCGCCCGCCCGTTAAGCGCTACGCCCGCGCCGCAGCCGGTGCCGATGATCACCGCGAACACCGTGTGCGCCCCCGCCGCCGCGCCGTCCACCGCTTCCGACACCGCCAGACAGTTGGCGTCGTTAGCCAGCCGGACTTCACGGTCAAGGCGCAGGCTGAGGTCCTTGTCAAAGGGCTGACCGTTGAGCCAGGTCGAGTTGGCGTTTTTCACTACCCCGGTATAGGGCGAAATCGAGCCCGGGATCCCCATCCCCACGGTGCCACGCTGTCCGGTCGCCTGCTCGGCCATCGCCACCAGGGTAGCGATAGTCTCGATGGTTTGCCGGTAATCCTCCCGCGGCGTGGGTAACCGATGGCGAAACAGCTGCTCTCCCTGGTCGCTCAGGGCTATCACTTCGGTTTTTGTACCACCTAAATCAATACCAATACGCACGCTCAGCTCCTCACCCCGATTAACAATGCAAGCATAGCGACAATTCGCTATCATGCCCGCCTGATTTAACGACAAAGCCGTGGAAATTATCATGCTGTGGTTCAAAAATTTAATGGTTTACCGTCTCAGCCGCGATATCGAATTGCGCGCCGAGGAGATGGAAAAACAGCTGGCCGAGCTGACATTTACCCCTTGTGGCAGCCAGGATATGGCGAAAACCGGTTGGGTATCGCCGATGGGATCGCACAGCGACGCGCTGACGCATACGGCGAACGGCCAGATCATTATCTGCGCGCGTAAAGAAGAAAAGATCCTGCCGTCGCCGGTGATCAAGCAGGCGCTGGAGGCGAAGATCCAGAAGCTCGAAGCCGATCAGGGGCGCAAGCTGAAGAAGACTGAGAAAGATTCCCTGAAAGATGAAGTGCTGCACTCGCTGCTGCCGCGCGCCTTCAGCCGCTTCAGCCAGACGATGATGTGGATCGACACCGTCAACGGCCTGATCATGGTGGACTGCGCCAGCGCGAAGAAAGCGGAAGATACCCTGGCCCTGCTGCGTAAAACCCTCGGCTCGCTGCCGGTGGTGCCGCTGACCCTGGAGAATCCGATCGAGCTGACGCTGACCGAGTGGGTCCGCTCCGGCACCGTAGCGCAGGGCTTCCAGCTGCTGGACGAAGCCGAGCTGAAAGCGATGCTGGAAGATGGCGGCGTGATCCGCGCCAAGAAGCAGGATCTGGTCAGCGACGAAATCGCTGTGCACATTGAGGCCGGGAAGGTCGTCACCAAGCTGGCGCTGGACTGGCAGCAGCGTATTCAGTTTGTGATCTGCGACGACGCGTCAATTAAGCGCCTCAAGTTCTGCGATGAATTACGCGACCAAAACGAAGATATCGATCGGGAAGATTTCGCCCAGCGCTTTGACGCCGACTTTATCTTAATGACCGGCGAACTGGCTGCCCTGATCCAAAGCCTGGTGGAAGGGCTCGGCGGCGAAGCGCAGCGCTAAGCGCCGCTTTCTTTCCTGCCAGGCAGGAAAAAAATACAACCCGGCGGCAAGCGCCGGGCGTTACGCTGACTTACAGATAGCGGCACAGATAGGAGGTTGGCTCAGCCACCTGCAGATGGAATTCGCTGTTGCCTGGCACATTGAAGGCTTCGCCGGCGGCGTAAACTTTCCACTCAGTCTCACCCGGCAGCAGGACATTCAGCGCCCCGCTGACCACCGTCATCTCTTCCGGCTGCGCCGTACCAAAGGTGTATTCTCCTTCCGCCATCACGCCAACGCTGGCGCGACCGGTACTGCTGCTGGTGAAGCCAATGGATTTCACTTTTCCGTCAAAGTATTCATTGCTTTGAAGCATAAACAAGCCCTTCTGATCGTCGTTGAAAGGCTCAATATAGGGGGCGCTCCTTGCCCCTGTCACGTGAAATTAACACTTTAGACTAATAGTTCTGCCGCCAGTCGGGAAACCAGCACATTCGACAGCAAAACCGGGACATCAAGGGCTTTTTGTAACACATCGCGATGATGCTGATAGTAACCGAGACAGTCGAGGACCAGCACGTCGGCCCCCTGCTCCAGCAGCGCTTTACCGGCGGTTAACAGCTCACTGTCGCTACCGGTAAACGGGTTGGCCAACGCGTAGTACGGTGACTTCTCCAGTGAATGCCACTTTTGTCGCTGCATGGGCATGATCTCTTCCACCGGCACGATCACCCCGACCTGGTGCCCATCGACGATCGACGCCACCAGCGGCGGAATGATCCGCTGCGGCTCGAGGAGGATCGCGTGGTGGGTGGTAAAACCGGTCAGCTGTTCGGAGCTGAGCAGCAGGATCACATCAAAATGCTGTCGATCCAGCATGGCGATCACGCTGCGAACATCACGTTCAATTTTTTGTCGCGACACCATCACCAGCTGGTTATCGCTGAGCAAGGTCAACAGACCCTGTTCGCCGTCACCCACGGCGTACTCTGCCATCACGTCGTCACGCGTCATCTCGCCCAGCAGGCTGATGTGAGCGATCTGTTCTTCCCTGATATGTTCGGTCAGGAGCGGTAATACTCCCGCCAGCGGCACAACGCCGATGGTCAAAATTGCCATCGTTGCACTACTCATATCATGTACCTTTTCACTACCACTGCTTCAACACAGGCTTACCACACACAGCATTCGCCCCCCTGGTGAGTAAAAATCAACCGTCGAGAAGCGTAGCAGCTCCACGCCGCGGTTGAATGTAAAGATTACCGGGCGGCGGCGGCGTGCCTGAAAAATCCGTGTGTTAGAAATTCATTAGTACGACTGATAAATAAAAAATGTGAGATACGCCCGATATTGCCCGCAGGACAGGCAATCCGGGCTCAGGGGTTAAGACTTGTCGGGATCTTCATAACGCCGCTTGGCATCCACGGCTTCCTGCTCGGTAGGATGTTCGCTGATTAGCGAATCGGGCTCAGGATAGTCCGCGCGGAGTTGATACCAGGTCACCGTCTGACCCTGAGGACCTTTCTCTACCGCAACCACGCGCGCTTCTCTCGGATATGGGGGTCTGTTTGGCATAGTTCTTCCTTCTTCCGGTATCAGAACTATCAAGTATAGGCGCCCCTCGCCGCCTTAATGTAAGTAAATTCTTAACTTACCGGAGCTGCCGTCGCGCCGCACAGCATGGTCATAATTTGCTCCACCACCCGATCCGGGGAGGCTGTAGCATCGACAATATGATGGGCAGCATCACGGTATAACGCTTCACGCTGCGCCAGCACCTCGCCCACTTCCTCACGCACCGGTTTCCCGGTGAGCGTCGGCCGTTGTTCGGCTTTCGGGTAGGCTTCCAGACGGTCAATCAGCGCCGACACCGACGCCTGAAGATAAATCACCACGCCGTTCTCCCGCATAAACTGACGGTTACATTCCGCGAGGATGATGCCGCCGCCGGTGGCGATCACCGTATTCGGCAGGGTCACGGCCTTCAGCGACAGGGTCTCCAGCTCGCGAAAGCGCGCCCACCCTTCCGCCTGCACGATCTCCGCCACCGTCCGCTGCTCATGGGCCTGCAGCCGATGATCGGTATCGGAGAACTGAAAATGTCGCGCTCGCGCCAGCGCATGGCCGACGGTGGTTTTACCGCAGCCGCGTGGCCCGATGAGAAAGATTGGCTGTGTCATAACCGAAGACCCCCTGGTTCCGTCTGTCGCAAAAAAAGGAAAACGAAAGAACGTATTATCGCTGTCTGTTCCGCAACGTAGTCGTAAAGAAAACGTTACACAACTTCTTTACACCCCATCACCGCAGTGAGACAAAGGGCTCTTAATGTAAACTTATCATTGCATTTGGTGTTTAACCAGCTTTACTTTTCTGCCTGGCGTTATTTTTTATCCACTGCTGGCGTAAACGGTAACACATTTATGCATAGCTTTACGAAGCAACATATTTACAACATCGTGTTTCAGACGCACCCTGATGCCTATTCGACAGTGTGACAGAGGAATGTAACATGCAATCTGAAGAACAACGCCTTATTGATGGACTGTTTTCCCGGCTGAAAGAGGCTGAGGCGCACAGTGCATCGCGCGATGCCAGCGCCGAGGAGCGGATTGCCCAACACGTGAGCGCGCAGCCGGCGGCCCCCTACTATATGGCGCAAACCATCCTTATCCAGGAAGCCGCGATTAAACAGCTCAACGATCGCATCCAGGCGCTGGAGAGCCAGGTCAGCCAGCTGCAGGCGGCGAAGCCCAGCAGCGGCGGTTTCCTCTCCGGCCTGTTTGGCGGCGGCGGCTCGTCACGCGGTTCTGACCCGATCCCGGGCGCGGAGCAATACGGTCGCCCGCAGGCCAGCTCACAGCCGCAGTATGCCCCACAGCAGCAGCAGAGCTATGCCCCGCAGGCTGCCGCACGCGGCGGCGGCTTTATGGCGGGCGCGCTGCAAACGGCCGCAGGCGTAGCGGGCGGGGTGGTGCTGGGCAATATGCTGACCAGCATGTTCAGCGGCTCGCACCCGCAGGAGATTGTGAATATCATCGAAGAGAAGCCGCAGCCTGATGCTGACGCCCCCGCCGCGCAGGAGACCGCCGCGGGTGACGATCCGTTCCGTCAGGGAGACGATCAGTTCCTTGCCGACAACACCTGGAACGACGACTTCGACGCCGGCTTTGGCGATGATGATATTGGCAGCGATGACGACAGTTGGGTTTAACCCTGCTGACGTTTAACCGCCAGCAACCACTTCTCCAGCTCGGCGGCAAACTGTTGCCGATCGCGCTGCGATAAACTATCCGGGCCGCCGGTCTGAACGCCGCTGGCCCGTAATGTCTCCATAAAATCCCGCATCGTCAACCGCTCGCGGATCGTCGCTTCGCTGTAGCGCTCTCCGCGCGGATTGAGCGCCGCCCCGCCCTTCGCCAGCACCTCCGCCGCCAGCGGAATATCGGCGGTGATCACTAAATCCCCCGCCGCGCACTGACGGACGATTTCGTTATCCGCCACGTCAAAACCCTGCTCAACCCGCAGGGTGCGGATGAAACGCGACGGCGGTACGCGCAGCGGCTGGTTCGCCACCAGCGTCAGCGGCGTCTGGGTCCGCTCTGCCGCGCGGAACAATATCTCTTTAATCACGTTCGGACACGCGTCTGCATCCACCCAAATGGCCATGCCAGCTCCTGTTACCTGCAATAAGTGTCGCCAATGTTACCTGCTTTTCTCCCCCATGAAAGCGCCAGGATGATAAGCTAATCAGATCGTAACGAAAAAAGCAGAGGGGAATGGTGATGGATAAGAAAATTGGCTTTATCGGCTGCGGCAATATGGGTAAGGCCATTCTGGGTGGACTGATCGCCAGCGGCCAGGTACAGCCGGGACAAATTTGGGTCTACACCCCGTCGCCGGACAAGGTTGCGGCTCTGCGCGACCAGTACGGCATCAACGCCGCCGATAGCGCCCAGGAAGTGGCGCAAATTGCCGATATCGTCTTCGGCGCGGTGAAGCCGGGGATCATGACCAAAGTGCTGGGCGATATCGCCTCCAGCCTGAATAAAGAGTCGCTGGTGGTCTCCATCGCCGCCGGCGTCACGCTTGACCAGCTGGCGCGCGCGCTCGGCCACGATCGCAAAATTATTCGCGCGATGCCCAATACCCCGTCGCTGGTTAACGCCGGCATGACCTCCGTTACGCCAAACGCGCTGGTGAGCAGCGAAGATGTGGCTGAAGTGTTGACCATTTTCCGCTGCTTTGGCCAGGCGGAGCAAATTGCCGAGCCGATGATCCATCCGGTGGTGGGTGTGAGCGGTTCGGCGCCAGCCTATGTCTTTATGTTTATCGAAGCGATGGCCGATGCCGCCGTTCTCGGCGGGATGCCGCGCGCCCAGGCCTACAAATTCGCCGCGCAGGCGGTGATGGGCTCTGCCAAAATGGTGCTGGAGAGCGGTGAGCATCCGGGAGCGCTGAAAGATATGGTCTGCTCTCCTGGCGGGACCACCATCGAAGCCGTGCGCGTGCTGGAAGAAAAAGGCTTCCGCTCCGCGGTGATCGAAGCCATCAGCCAGTGCATGGAAAAATCAGAGAAGCTGAGCCGCTCCTGAAGCTGAGCTGGCGGGCTGCAAGCCCTGAGAGGTCAAAGAACAAGGGAGCGCGTGCGCTCCCTTTTTTTCAGGCTTTCTTCAGGCAGCTACTCATGAAGGTACTGCGTTCATCGCCCTTCAGTGATTTTGCCGAAGCCGCTTTGTTGCAGTCGCTCATCTTCTGCTGTTGGGGCGTGAGGGGCTTTCCTTGCGAGGTCGTGGTCTCTTTTTTGAGGCACTGACTCATAAAGGTTTTGCGCTCCTCCCCTTTCAGCGTTTTGGCTGACGCTTGCTGATTGCAGTCCGTCATCCTTTGCTGCTGAGGAGTGGGCGTTTTTTCTGCCGCGCCAACCGCGCTGATAAAGATCAAGCCAAACAGTAGGGTCATCAGTAAGGTTATTTTCATCGCACCATCCTTCTGTGAGTGGATCGTTGTAAGTCTGGACGCAGATAGAAAAAAAACCAGCCGGTGACGCGATTTCGCCACCGGCAGCGACTTATTTCAGACTCAGGGCAGCTTTCATAGTTGAGAAGAGGTCGGTCTGATCGGTCAGGCCGACGACGTTAGCCGCATGCGGACCGTAGGCCGCAATGCGCAGCTGGGTGCCGGTGTGCTCCATCGACTCTTCCTCTGAGTTGCCGTAGCTCATGACCATCACTGCGCCATCGCGAGTATTCAGAGCCTGAGTCAGGCCCGGGGCTTTGCTATCCGCCGGGATGATCTGGCTGGCGTGCGCATGGTCGGCGGTGACGATCACCAGGGTATTGCCGTCTTTTTTGGCAAATGCCAGCGCCTTCTGCACCGCCTCGTCGAGATCAACCGTTTCGCCGATCTGGCCGCACGGATTCGCCGCATGATCCTGCTTATCGATGGAGGCACCTTCCACCTGCAGGAAGAAGCCTTTCTCGTGGCGGCTCAGCAGGTCAATCGCTTTCTCCGTCATCTGCGCCAGCGTCGGCACCGAGGCGTCGCGTTTCGGGTTTGGGGTACAGGTTACCGGCGGCTTATCGATATTACCGTGATAAGACGCCTTGGGCCCTTCCCAGCGTACCGGCATATTGCCGTCGGCGAAGAGTCCCAGCAGCGGTTTATCCTGGCTGGCTTCCGTCGCGGCGGCAAGAGAGGCCGCGTCGGTCACAATCTGGTAGCCGCGCGCTTCCGCCTGCTCACGCAGGGTTTTGCCCTGCCACTCGCCCGCCGTCGCCGTTTCGGCAAAAGTCTTCGCGCCGCCGCCCAGGGTGACATCCGGCCGGGCGTTCAGCAGCTGTTCGGTAATGGAGCCTTTGCCCCCTTTCTCCAGCGCATTGCTGGGGCATTTTTCGCTGGTGACCGTAGGGCCGTAGCATTTACGCGATGTCACATGCGCCACCAGCGCCGCGGGGGTGGCGTCCTGCAGCTCGGCGGTAGAAACGTTGCCGGTGGCCAGGCCCGCCGCTTTCGCCAGCTCGAGGATGGTCTGATGCGCGTTCTCATGAATATCGACGCCCAGCGCGCCGTTATAGGTCTTCACGCCGGTGGTCCAGGCGGTGGCGGAGGCCGCCGAGTCGGTGACGTAGTCCGGTTTACCGGTTTTTTTATCCAGCGAATAGTGCGTGTACTGCCCGGTTAACGGCAGGGCGTCAATGCCTTTAAAGAAACCGCCCGCCCCTTCCGCATAATTTCGCGCAGCGGTAATTTCAGAATCACCCATCCCATCGCCAATCAGCAAGATAATGTTTTTGGCCGGCTTATTGATTATCGAGGCGCGCAGCGCTTCGGTTTGATCGCCCGTTAAACGACGCGCGCCGCCGGGAGTGGTGATATCTCCCTGGGCAGCGCGATTTTCCAGAACCGGCGCGGTCGTGGTTTCCGCATGAATAACCGGCGAGCCCAGCAGAGGCAGCAGGGCAATAAACAGGGCGCTTAATTTCACTTTTGTCATCTCCATGTAAAAAATACTTAAAAAAACAAAACGTGGGAGACTTTATAAAAGGGAGATGACAGAAAAATGACGGCATCCTTGTCGCGTCGCAAAGATTAGCTACGAGGATGCCGCAACAGCTTCTTTAGATATTGCTGCAGCAGGATGGCATCCTGGTCGTTGACCGGCGGACAAGGCGTCACCTGGTCTATCGCCTGCTCAATATCCTGAATCAATGCCTGCTGGGCATCATGCTCCATATGGCGCAATAATGCGGTGACCACGATCTCCAGCGCTTCAACCTGCACCGTCAGTTCCTTTGCTTCTTCTTCTTTTTGCGCCAGTTTAACCAGTAACTCAGCAATGAGATTCTTCATAGCACCAGTTCCTTATGCGAGGCCTGTTTTTCGATTGAGATGTCATACCTGATGACGGACCCCAGAATTACTTAAAATAAGAATCGTCGCAACACCCAATATACAGCGAAACGTTTTACCACAACAAAATACCACTATAAATAGTATTGTTTAATCACAACCGGGTCTGTTTATAACTAAATGACGTCGGAAATAATAAAATGGAATAGCGCTCACGCAATGGCGATAACAAAAAGTAATGGTAAATCGACCGACGTTGAATAACGCTGACGGTATTGCGTTAAATACCGTCAGCAGAGGTTCAGGCATTCGCCCGGCGGGTACGGCGCAGCATCCATGCCAGTTGCCAGAGGTTAATGAAAACGATAATGGCGGTAGCAATAAACACCCAGCGGAAGCCGGCCATCGCTGATACGGAAGCGCCAATTAGCGGCCCGGCGACGTTGCCAAGATACATAAACGACTGGTTATAGCCAAAGATGCGCCCGGTGACGCTGTCGCTGCTGTATTTCAGCAGCAGGGTCTGCACCGCCGGAAGCATCGCGCCATCGGCAAAGCCGAGCAGAAAACGCAGCGTACCTAATTGCAGCGGGGTGGTGACAAAGGACATGGCGAAGAACATCACCACCGCGCAGCAGAGCGTCGCCAGCAGGATCCGCGAGGTGCCGATGCGGTCGCCAAGCTTACCCAGCCGTGGCGCAGAGATCAGCGCCGACACCCCGGGCACCGCGGCGATCATCCCGGCCAGAAAAGCGATATTGTTGCTGTCCGGCGCCATCGACTTGATAAACAGCGCCAGAATCGGGCCGATTGAGCCGTTGCACAACTGGATCACCAGGGTGGTGAAAAAGAGGCTGATCACCAGCCCCGGATAGGGCAAGGAGGCAAAGACCTGTTTCCCGGTGAGACGATCGCTTTTGCTGACCTGCGGGCGAACGCCCTCTTTAATCAGAAACAGGGTCACCAGAAAACTGATGGTCAGCAGGATCGCCGTAATAAAAAAGACCATTCGCAGCCCGACGTGGTCCGCCAGGAAGCCGCCCAGCAGCGGGCCGCCGATCACGCCGCTGATTTGCGCCGTCGACAGGGTGCTCAGCGCCCAGCCGCTGCGCTCGCGCGGCACCTGGGAGGCCACCAGCGCCATGGCGTTAGGGATATAACCGGAGGTTAAGCCCATGATCGCCCGCAGGATAAACAGCTGCCAGACATTAGTGGCGAAGGCCTGCAGTAAAATGGCGATCGCCATTCCCAGCGAGGCGCGCAGCAGCATCAGCTTGCGGCCTTTGCGGTCCGCCAGGCTCCCCCACATCGGCGAGACGATCGCCGAGACCAGGAAGGTGACGCTGAAGGTCAGCCCCGACCACATCGACAGCGCTTCATGCGAGGTGACGCCCAGCTGGGAGACGTAGAGCGGTAAAAAGGGGAGAATTTGACTGATCGCCAGGCCGGTAAAAAAGCAACCAAACCAGACGGAGATAAGATTAACCTTCCAGGATTCCATAACTACGCGTATTCATTAATGATTTGCCAATTATTACCTAGCTTAGCAATTTCATTGCACTGGTGTACTACCATAGATGCGCTGGCGGTGAGTTTGGTGTTTTATGACTGCGCATGAGAGGCTGACGAAGCATTTTCTGGTCATTCAGGCTGCTCACAGGGCTTTATGCTCAAAAGCAGAAGCCCTGCCCGCGCATCCCAAAGTGAAAATGGTTGGCGTGCGCCGCGTT
This sequence comes from Klebsiella sp. PCX, assembly GCF_021869705.1. NCBI lineage: Bacteria > Pseudomonadati > Pseudomonadota > Gammaproteobacteria > Enterobacterales > Enterobacteriaceae > Klebsiella > Klebsiella sp. PCX. The sequence continues at coordinate 1,103,319 of NZ_CP091527.1, read as the reverse complement.
GTACTCCGGCCCCAGGGCGTTGCCGAAGTAAGGGCAGCTGTTGCTTAACAGCGCCGCCAGCCAGGGGTGAGAGCGATCGCTGCGCCAGCCCTGCAGGACGCTGATGCGTCTGCCGTCCGTCAGGCGGAAGCCGCTAACATCAAGGGCATCCGCCGTCGCGTGTTCACTACGCCGCGCCTGTTCCCGATGGTAGATATTGCGGCAGGCGAAGCTGCCGAGATGATCGATCTGGCGCAGATCGCTGGCCATCAGCTGACGGGTTAGCGGCTTCGCCTGTTGCTCGACGTACAGCGCGCTGCTGAGCGCCAGCGGGCAGCTGGCGAGGAAACTGCTGCTCAACTGCACCGAGCCAAAATTAGCCACCCGCACCACGTTACGCAGCGGGCAGGCGCCCTCGCTGTCGGCCACCGGCTGGCTGGCGATGAGCCGCCGGCGGTTGGCCTGCGCCAGCAGGGAGGCGCACTGGTCGGCCGTCAGGCTGCGCAGCTTGAACGACGTCAGCCAGCCCGGGGGATCGTCAAGGGCCAGCGGCGCCAGCGGATTCAGGTGTGGCGGCAGATAGCGATATCCCACAAGGCCCGCGCCGAGCAGCCCGGCCAGCACCAACAGCGTCTTTCCTCTCACGCCCGCTCCCGTCAATTGATCAGGTAAATATTATGGCAGGCAGGCGGCGGTTTCACATGGTATGTTATGCCCTTTGATGTAATCTGGATGGAAGTTGAAATGGCAAAGATGAGGGTTGGGATCGTTTTTGGCGGTAAGTCGGCAGAGCATGAAGTGTCGCTGCAGTCAGCGAAGAATATCGTGGAAGCGATTGATAAATCACGCTTCGATGTGGTTCTGTTAGGGATTGATAAACAGGGGCTATGGCACATCAACGACGCCGGCAACTACCTGCTCAACGCTCAGGATCCTGCCCGCATCGCCCTGCGCCCTTCAACGGTGACCCTGGCGCAGATCCCGGGCCGCGAGGCGCAGCAACTGATTAACGCCGAAAGCGGCCAGCCGCTGGCGGCCATCGATGTAATTTTCCCCATCGTCCACGGCACGCTGGGCGAAGACGGTTCCCTGCAGGGGATGCTGCGCATGGCCAATCTGCCTTTCGTCGGATCCGATGTGCTGGGCTCTGCGGCCTGTATGGACAAAGATGTGACCAAACGCCTGCTGCGCGACGCCGGTCTCGCCGTCGCACCGTTTATCACCCTAACCCGCGCCAACCGCGCGCAGTTCAGCTTTGCCGATGTCGAAGCGAAGCTGGGCCTGCCGCTGTTCGTTAAGCCGGCCAACCAGGGATCGTCGGTTGGCGTCAGCAAAGTTAAAAACGAAGAGCAGTACCATCAGGCGGTGGCCCTGGCCTTTGAATTTGACCATAAAGTGGTGGTGGAGCAAGGCATTAAAGGGCGGGAAATTGAGTGTGCGGTGCTGGGTAACGACCATCCGCAAGCCAGCACCTGCGGTGAAATTGTCCTCAACAGCGAGTTTTACGCTTACGACACCAAGTATATCGACGACCAGGGCGCGAAGGTGGTGGTCCCGGCCGCTATCGCCCCGGAGATCAACGACAAGATCCGCGCTATCGCGGTGCAGGCTTACCAGACCCTGGGCTGCAGCGGCATGGCCCGCGTCGACGTCTTCCTCACCGCCGACAACGAGGTGGTGATCAACGAGATCAACACCCTGCCGGGCTTCACCAATATCAGTATGTATCCGAAGCTGTGGCAGGCCAGCGGCCTCGATTACACCAGTCTGATCACCCGCCTGATTGAGCTGGCGCTGGAGCGCCATGCCGCGGACCGGGCGCTGAAAACCTCCATGAACTAAAACGCGTTTTACCCCGCCTGGCAGCGGCGGCCTCAGGCCTCTTCTGCCGGGCGGCGGCGGATCACAAAGCCCGCAATCCAGAAGCTTATCACCCAGGTGACCAGACCGACGGCGTAGGATTGCCAGCCCTGAGTCTCAAACCCCAGCAGCCCCACCACGCCATTAAGAATAAAAATTAACCCCAGCGCCACCGCGTAGTAGTGCCAGTCGCGGCGAATTTTATCAGTGAGCTTCATGCGGCCTCCAACAGCAAAAAACGCATCTTCGCATAGCCGCCCGCGGCGGTCTGTAGCGATATGGATAATGTTGCTGGATTGCGACGCCGCTCTCCCTTTTGTGCTCCTGTGGCGCGGTTAACACAACGGCGAAAACAGGATTATTCCTGGAGGGCAATTACCAGCAATCTGATACTGGCGACGGCGTCGCACTGCCAGAATACCTGCCATAGAGCTGGAGAAAAAACCAGCAGTACAGAGGTGGGAGGGCCTATGGCTGAATTCAGTTTTTCAAAATCGCTTTTGGGAAATAAAAAAAGAGGGGCGCTGACCGGCAGCCATGTCGCCTACGGGCTGTTCGTGCTGATCTGCTGCTGGGCCGGCGCGCAGATGCTCAGCATGCTGATCCACGCCCCGGGGGTGTTTGAGCGCCTGATGCAGGCCCAGGACGCCAGCCGTCCGCAGGTCGACATCAGTCTCGCCGTTGGCACCCTCTTTGGCCTGATCCCTTTCCTGGTCGGCTGCGCGTTCATCGGGCTGCTGGCGATCATTGTACGCTGGCGTCGGCGCCGTTAACGCCGCGCCATACAGCTTGCCCGCCGCTCATCGACCCGTTTCGCAAACCACGCCGTCGTCAGATTACGGGTGATTTTCGGACTCTCAAGCTGGATCCCCGGCAACATCTCCCGCGGCAGGGTTTTGCCCGCTTTTTTATCAGCGAGACGGAAAACCTGTTGATAGAGGTCGGTCTTCTCAAACGCCAGGCTGTCGCCCTTTTTCAGCTGGCTGTGGATCTCGCTGTCGCTCATCCCCAGCTGGCCCGCCAGGCGACGTACCGCCAGCTCGGTGCTGCCCGGCTCGTCGCTGTCATAGCGGATAAGGTCGCCGTCGAGCGCCAGTTTCACCCCGCTGGCTTTCACCACCGCGTTCTGGAAGGCGGCGTTACGGCTGGCATACCAGCCGGCGTTAAAGTCGGCAAAACGGTACAACGGCACGCTGTAGCTGGCCGGGTAGTTCAGCAGATGATAGGTGCCAAACCACAGGCCGCCGCGCAGGCTGAAGACCTCCTGGCGCACCGTACCGTTCATTTTCCACGGGTAGCCGGAAGTATGCTGCTCAGCAAAGGCGATGCTGACCTGCATTGGGCCGCCGGTGTGCACCGGGTTCAGGGAGCCGAACAGCTTCTGCCCCATCGGCACCATCCCGATAAAGTCATCAAAAATAGCGCTCAGCTGCTTTTCCGTCTTCACGTTGTCCAGACGGTCGCTGTAGCTTTTGCCGTTTGGCGAGGTGATCTTCAGCGCGGTATGGACCAGAAACAGCGGAATGTGCATTTTTTCCGCCCGGCGGTCGATCTCCTGCCAGGCGATTTTATTCAGCCCCGGCACCACCGGATCGGACTGATAATTGGACTCCTGCTGCGCGACCGCCAGCACCGAGCAGACGTTCTCTTCCGTCGGCGCCAGCTTCTGGCTGTCAAAGGCGGTGGCGATGGCTTGCGCCCAGGCCTCCCGATCCTTGACGCTGGCGGGCATTTTCTGCCGCACCACCGACGCCACGTCAACGGGCTTCTCACCCTCTTTCAGCACCGGCGCCTGCTGGCTGGTACAGGCGCTGAGCACCACGGCCGCCAGCAGCGTCAATGAACCGGGTATAATGCGCGATAAACGTGCGGCCATCCTGCTTCCTTGTCTTGATTAACGTAATGTCGGGATCGCTTCCTGCAGCGGCTTGCCGTCCAGTTCGCGCTCAAAGCTGCGCAGACGTTTGTAGATGGACATCAGTTCCACCAGCGTCGTCCACGAGCTGATCAGGTACTGGAACGAACCGCGCACCTGGCCGAAAACGTTGGTAATTTGCGTCATCAGCCCGAGGGTAATCGTACCGGCAACGATCGACGGAAACAGCAGGAAAAGGCCGAAAACGTTATCCACCTGCAGATAGAGAATGCGGGCGATATTGAAGTACATATAGTGAAAATAGAGACGGAAATAGTTGCGACGCACCGCGCTGAACAGCTCGCGCACCGTCGGCGGCGTGGCGCGGGTTTCATCGTCCTCGCCGTAGACCAGCTCTTTACGATAGGCCGCTTCCACGCGCTGGTTTTTAAACTCCAGACCCGGCAGCTTAATCCCCACCACCGCCAGCAGGCCGGTCCCCATCAGCGACCAGACGATCGCGGCAATCACCAGGCCATACGGCAAGTGACCGACGATGGGCAGGTCGGGAACGTGTTCGGAGAGCGTCACCAGCACCGGCAAGAAGGCGATCAGGGTCATCACCGCGTTGATAAAGCTCACGCCCATATCTTCCAGGGTGGAGGCAAAGCGCATGGTATCTTCCTGCACACGCTGCGCGGCGCCTTCGATATGGCGCAGATGCTGCCAGTGGGCCATGTAGTGTTCGTTCATCGCCGTGCGCCAGCGGAAGACGTAGTGGCTGACGAAAAAGTTGTTCATCACGCCGATGATCACCGCGATGAGCGCGATGCCGAGAAAGATGCCGATCTCATGATAAAACTGGTTGATACTGACCTTATGCGGGGTGGCCAGCGCGCTCTGGATCAGATCATAGAACGGCGCATACCAGGCGTTGATCGCCACCCCCACTTCCACCAGAAACCAGGTGACGAAGATGATGAGCGACGTGCCGAGAATCGACCAGTACTGCCAGCGATGCGGGCAGTAGACAAACCAGAACAGCGCAAACACGCCGACGCAAAACAGATAGTAAGCGTAGAACACCAGATAGTTGAGCGACCAGAAGCGCGCCGCGCTGATCGCCACATCCTTCGATGCCCCGGTGACCCGCAGCAGCCAGTCGCCGCCGCCCGCCTGCCAAAAGATCACCGCCAGCAGCGACCAGATAAAGGCAGAAATAAAAAACGGCCCCGGTTTGGGGAAAAAAGATTTAAACATCATTGTCTCCTGCTAACTTCTTATCGTTCTGCTATTGCTGTATACGACGCATACGTCGGCCGCCGCGTGAAAGCGCTCTCGCGGGGAAGACGGATGATAAGACCGGATATCAACAGCTTAGTTCTGCTGCCAGGCGTGCAGAATTGTTTCTGTGGGTTTCACCTGTAAAGGATTGCCAGGAACGGTCAGCGTACGCCACACCTCATTGTAGTGGGCGATCAGCGTCGCGGCCTGCGCGGCGGGGCGGTTGGCGGTGGTGTGGGCATCTTCCGCGATAACAATGCCGTACCCGCGGCTGGCGCCGTTTTTAATGGTGGTGTCGAGGCAGTAGTCGGTGGCGCAACCGCAGATGACGAACTGCTGAATGTCGTGTTCCCGCAGCACCTGCTCCAGCGAGGTGTAGTAGAAGGCGTCGCAGGCGGTTTTGGTGACATACAGCGCGCCGGCCGGCTGTTCCAGCTCAGGGAGCAGGGCGAAGCCTTCGCTGCCGGCTTCGAGGCCGCCGGCCTCATCATGCTGAATAAAAATCACTTTATCCGCCGCGCGCACCAGACGATTAATTTGCGCGACGCAGCGCTCGCGCGCCAGACGCGGCGTGGCGAACACGCCGTTTTGCATATCCACGACCATCACTACCCGTTGAGCCGCCATTGTTTTCTCCCGCAAACCTTCAGCCAAACGGTCATCATACGCGCCGGCGAAAAAAGCCGGTATCCGAAAGCGTAAAAAAGTCTTTTTTACGCACCGTTACCTTTTTCCTGCAGGAATGTCGTGAATCCCGCTTTGTTCTGCGCCACTTCGTAGTATAAATACCCTCTTCTTTTTTATTTATTTAATGGATGATCTCCGTTGAAACGTAGTTTGCTCATTTTTGCTGCGCTGTGCGCGGCGTCGTGGACCTCGGTGCAGGCCGCACAGCCTACCGTTGACCCGGTTTTCGCCTCGGATGTGGTCGATCGTTACGCCAATCATATCTACTACGGCAGCGGCGCCACCGGCATGGCGCTGGTGGTGATCGATGGCAATCAGCGTGTGTTTCGCAGCTTTGGCGAAACCCGCCCGGGGAATAATCAGCACCCGCAGCTCGACTCGGTGATCCGTATCGCCTCCCTCAGCAAACTGATGACCAGCGAGATGCTGGTGAAGCTGCTCGACCAGGGGGTGGTGAAACTCAACGATCCGCTGAGCAAATACGCTCCGCCGGGCGCCCGAGTGCCTGACTGGCAGGGAAAACCAATCACTCTGGTGAATCTCGCGACCCATACCAGCGCCCTGCCGCGCGAGCAGCCTGGCGGCGCCGCTCATCGTCCGGTGTTTGTCTGGCCAACCCGCCAGCAGCGCTGGAACTGGCTCTCAACCGCCACCCTGAAGACCGCGCCGGGCTCACAGGCAGCCTACTCCAATCTGGCCTTCGATTTACTGGCGGACGCGCTCTCCACCGCCGCCGGCAAACCTTATCCGCAGCTGTTTGAAGAGCAGATCACCCGGCCGCTGGGGATGAAGGACACTACTTTTACCCCATCGCCGGATCAGTGCCAGCGGCTGATGATCCCGGAGAAAGGCGCCAGCCCATGTAACAACACTCTGGCGGCGATCGGCAGCGGCGGCGTCTACTCGACGCCGGGGGATATGATGCGCTGGATGCAGCAGTTCCTGTCATCCGATTTCTATACCCGCAGCCAGCAGGCCGACCGGATGCAGACGCTGATTTATCAGCGTAACCAGCTGACTCGGGTGATCGGTATGGACGTGCCTGGCCGCGCCGACGCGCTGGGGCTTGGCTGGGTGTATATGAAGCCGAAGAATGGCCATCCGGGGATTATTCAGAAAACCGGCGGCGGCGGCGGGTTTATCACCTATATGGCGATGAATCCGCAGGCTAACGTCGGCGCTTTTGTGGTGGTGACCCGCTCGCCGTTAACCCGTTTCAACAATATGAGCGATGGCATCAACGATCTGGTCAGCGAGCTGAGCGGCATGCAGCCCAACATGCAGACGGCCAGTCAGTAAGCCCGGGGGAGGTTTCGCCGATGCGACATAACGATCGTTTTGGCGAAACATCCCGCTGCCATTTCAGTTACACTACCCTCTTTCATTTCACAAAATCAGGCAAACCATGACAGATTTAATCACTCGCCCCCGCCGCCTGCGTCAATCCGCTGCGCTGCGCGCCCTGTTTGAAGAGACAACACTGAGTTTGAACGACCTGGTGTTGCCGATCTTTGTTGAAGAAGAAATTGATGATTACAAAGCGATCGAGGCGATGCCCGGGGTGATGCGCATTCCGGAAAAATATCTGGCGCGCGAGATCGAACGCATCGCCAATGCCGGCATTCGCTCGGTGATGACCTTTGGTATTTCTCATCACACCGATGCCACCGGCAGCGATACCTGGAATGAAAATGGTCTGGTGGCGCGTATGTCGCGGATCTGTAAGTCCACGGTGCCGGAGATGATCGTCATGTCCGATACCTGCTTCTGCGAATACACCTCCCACGGCCACTGTGGCGTGCTGTGCGACCACGGGGTGGATAACGACGCGACCCTGGAAAACCTCGGCAAACAGGCCGTTGTCGCTGCCGCCGCCGGCGCGGATTTCATCGCCCCTTCCGCCGCGATGGATGGTCAGGTGCAGGCGATTCGCCGCTCGCTGGACGCCGCCGGCTTCACCAATACGGCGATCATGTCCTATTCGACCAAGTTCGCCTCTTCCTTCTACGGCCCGTTCCGCGAAGCGGCCGGTACCGCGCTGAAGGGCGATCGTAAAACCTATCAGATGAGCCCGATGAACCGCCGGGAAGCCATTCGCGAGTCGCTGCTCGATGAAGCCCAGGGCGCCGACTGCCTGATGGTGAAACCGGCGGGCGCCTACCTGGATATTCTGCGCGATATCCGCGAGCGCAGCGATCTGCCGCTCGGCGCGTATCAGGTCAGCGGGGAGTACGCGATGATCAAATTCGCCGCCCAGGCGGGCGCTATCGATGAAGAGAAAGTGGTTCTGGAAAGCCTCGGCGCTATCAAACGCGCGGGCGCCGATCTGATCTTCAGCTATTTCGCCCTCGACCTGGCCGAGAAAAACATCCTCCGTTAAGCCTCCCTCTCCCCGGTGGCGCTGACGCTTACCGGGGCTACCAAACCTCATCTCCGGTGCGCTGTATTTATCGCGACCACCACACCGTAGCCCGGATAAGGCGCTTGCGCCGCTATCCGGGGACAGGCGCTAAACAATATCTGTAGCTAAAATTTTGCACGCCGCTTTCCATCTTCTGCGCGTTCTTCTTGGCGTACCGGATTTCGCCTTCTAACGTGTTAAACCACATCATAAATACCGAATTCCAGGAGATCCTGTGGTGGCTTATCGACGTTATTACATTAAAGGGGGAACCTGGTTCTTCACCGTTAACCTTAAAGACCGTAGAAGCATGCACCTAACTGAAAACATAGAATTATTGCGCTACTCTGTCGCCGTAGTTAAACAACATCGCCCCTTTATTATTGATGCCTGGGTGGTGTTGCCTGAACATCTGCATTGCATCTGGACACTACCTCATAATGATGACGATTTTTCTTCACGCTGGAGAGATATCAAAGGCTGTTTTACCAGAACGTTAAAACGACAACCCCTCTGGCAACCGCGCTTTTGGGAGCATGCCATACGCGATGAAGATGATTACCGCCGACACGTTGATTACATCCATATCAATCCACTTAAGCATGGCTGGGTCACCCGAGTGATCGATTGGCCATTTTCAACCTTTCATCGCGATGTCCAGCGCGGGCTATATCCCCCAAATTGGGCTGGCGATAGCTTTGATCTTAGCTGCGGTGAACGCCGATAGCCTCTCCCCGGTGGCGCTGACGCTTACCGGGGCTACAAATCGGCGCCAACCGTAGCCCGGATGAGGCGTTAGCCGCTATCCGGGAAACCTCGCTTGCTGCGACCGAATCTTCACCCAACTGTAATCTGAACGACATCTCCACCTTCTACTGTCTGGGCAGGACGGAGGAGAAGCCACTATGTTTAGTCTCGACAACGTACTCGATGACCTGTGGCCTCAGGCGAGGCCCGCACCCTGGCAAAAGAAACTGTTAAAAAAGCTATTTTATGAGGAAGAGTTTCAACAATTTGCCGACCGTCACCGCCACCTGAAGGGGCTTGATACGGTCGAACAGGTGCTGGAATACCTCAATATCCGCTGCGCCATCCCGGCGCACGATCTCGAACAAATCCCCGAATATGGCCCGCTGGTCATTATCGCCAACCACCCCACCGGCACCCTCGACGGCCTGGCGCTCCTGTATGCGGTATCCCGCGTGCGACGCGACGTCAAAGTGGTCACCAACCGCATGCTCACCCACCTTGAGCCCCTGAGCTCGCTGTTTATCCCGGTGGATAATATTCATGGCCGCACCGCTAAAACGGCGCTGCAGCAGATGGACCAGCAGCTACAGGCTGGTGGGGTGCTGATCTTCTTCCCGGCGGGGGAAGTCTCTCGCCTTACCCGTCGCGGCATTCGCGATAAAAAATGGCACTCGGGCTTTATTAAGCTGGCGGCGAAATATCGCGCCCCGCTGCTGCCGGCGTGGATTCATGCCCACAACAGCGCCCTGTTTTACGCCAGCACCCTGGTCTCCGACAACCTGCCGCTGCTCCTGCTGATGCAGCAGATGTTTCGCCGGCGCAACAGCAGCCTGCCGGTGCGTATCGGCCAGCAGATCCCCTGGTCGAGCTGGTTCGATGCCCAGTCCAGCGCTCGCGAACTTACCGGCCGCTGCTATCAGCACCTTGAACAACTGCGCAAAGGGCTGCCTGGGCAGTTCAAAACTGAAAGCGCCATCGCCCGCCCGGAAGATCGGGCGCGGCTCAAACGCGAACTGCACAAGGCCGAATGCCTGGGCCGCACCGCCGATGGCAAAGTGATTTACCTCTGGCAGCGCAACGGTCAGGAGGAGGCGCCGCTGCTGCGCGAGCTGGGACGCCTGCGGGAAATCGCCTTCCGCGCGGTTGGCGAAGGCAGCGGCAAACGGCGGGATATCGACGGGTATGACGACGACTATTTGCATCTGATCCTGTGGGATGAAGAAGACCTCGAGATCGTCGGCGCTTACCGCTTTATGCCGACGGCCATCCAGCTGGCAAAGCGCGGCCTGGAGGGGATCTACAGCTCCAGTCTGTTCCACTACGACGGGCGAATGGACGACATCCTGCAGCACGGCATTGAGCTGGGGCGCAGCTTTATCCAGCCGCGCTACTGGGGTCGACGCGGGCTGGACTACCTGTGGTCCGGCATCGGCGCTTATCTGGCGCGCTACCCGCACTATCGCTATCTGTTTGGCCCGGTATCGATTTCTGGTGGGCTGCCGCCCGCCGCTCGCGATCTGCTGGTGGCGTTCTACCGGCTGTGGTTCCCGGCCACGCACCCGCTGGCGGAGTCCCGTCGCCCTTATCCGGCGTCGCTGCCCGATGTGCTGGCGCAGTTTGGCGGGGAGGATTACAACGACGACCTGGCCCGGCTGAAGTCCCTGCTCGGCAACCTCGGCTGCGCGATCCCGCCGCTGTATAAGCAGTACTCGGAAGTGTGCGAGCCGGGCGGCGTGCAGTTTATCGATTTCGGCAGCGATCCGGATTTCAATAACTGCGTGGATGGTCTGGTGCTGGTGGATTTGACCTATCTGAAAGCGAATCGCTATCAGCGCTATATTGGCGCGCATTTAGCTTTGCAGGCCGGATAGCCGGTTTACCCTGCCATCCGGCCAGGATGGCGGATGGCAGGGGTAGTCCTGCAGGCAACATTAACCGCGGCTACGACGCCCGGAAATACGGCTTATCGCCGAGGATCGTCGCCCGGTGCATAATGCGCCGCTGCGGCAGATAGTCGGCATTGGCGTAATGCTGGGTTACCCGGTTATCCCAGATAGCGACATCGTTCGGCTGCCAGCGCCAGCGCACCTGAAACTCCGGTTTGGTGATATGGGCAAACAGGAAGCTCAGCAGCGCCGCGCTCTCTTTCTCGGTCACGTCGACAATCCGCGTGGTAAAGCCTTCATTAACGAACAGCGCCTGCTTGCCGGTCACCGGGTGGGTACGCACCACCGGATGCAGCAGGGGTGGATGCTTCGCCACCGCCTCCTGCCAGCGCCGATGCTCGGCTTCCGTGTGGTTGTACTTATACTCCTGGAACGATTTACGGAAATCGTGTTCCGCATGCAGGCCGCTCAGCAGCTGCCGGAAGGGTTCTGACAGCGCTTCCCAGGCGGCAATGCCGCTGGTCCACAGAGTATCCCCGCCGGTCGCCGGCAGCTCTTTCGCCGCCAGAATGGCGCCGGCGGGCGGCGTGTCGATAAAGGTGACATCGGTATGCCAGTTGTCATTATCCGGCGGATTATCGTTGTGGGTATCGAGGACGATAATCTCTTCCACGCCAGGGGCGTGAGGGTAGACCGGATGAATATGCAGGTCGCCAAACCGCAGCGCCAGGTCGCGCTGTTGCGCCGGGGTGATATTCTGTTCGCGCAGGAATACCACCTGATGACGCAGCACCGCGTGATACAGCTGCTCAAACTGGTTGTCGCTCAGCGGACGGGTTAAATCCGCCCCGGTCACCAGCGCGCCAATATACGGCCCCAGCGGGGTAATGCTCAGACGTTCACTCATTGTACTTCTCCATGCCAGGGCGTCAGGCGGCGCTGCAGCGCGCGCAGCCCCAGTTCCAGTAAAAAGGCGATAATGGCAATGACTGCGATCCCCGCCAGCACCACATCGGTGGCGAGAAACTCGCCGGCGGACTGCACCATAAACCCTAACCCACGGGTGGCGGCGATCAGCTCAGCGGCCACCAGCGTTGACCAGCCCACCCCGAGACCAATGCGCAGCCCGGTGAGGATCTCCGGCAGCGCGCCGGGCAGGATCACCAGCCACAGCACCTGCGCCCGGCTGGCGCCCAGCGAACGGGCGGCGCGAATCCGCACCTGCTGCGCGCTTTTTACCCCCGCCAGCGCCGACATCGCTACCGGCGCGAAAATCGCCAGGTAGATCAGCAGGATCTTTGACGTTTCACCGATGCCAAACCAGATCACCATCAGCGGTAAGTAGGCCAGCGGCGGCACCGGACGATAAAGCTCGATCAGCGGATCGAGGATCCCGCGCACCGTCGAGTTGAGCCCCATGGCGATCCCCACCGGTACGCCAATAAGCACTGCCGCCAGCAGGGCGATGACGATCCGCGTCAGGCTCGCCGCCAGATGCTGCCAGAGCGTCGCATCCATAAAGCCCTGCGGCCCGGCGATGGTGATAAGCTTCTGCAGCACCTGTCCCGGCGGCGGCAGAAACAGCGGGCTAATCAGCTGCAGCGCCGCGACCGCCCACCAGACGGTCAGCAGCACCGCCAGGGTCGCCACGCTGAGGGTAAGCTGACGGGAGAGCGGCCAGCGCCATTTCAGCGTCGTCTGACGCGGTTTGTCGTTCAGTACCACGCTCATGAGAAAGCCTCCCGTTGGTCAAACACCCGGCTCAAAATGTATTCCCGCTGTTCAATAAAGCGCGGGTCGGATTTGATGCTGCGGCAGGATTCGCCCGCGACAAAGCGACGGCTGAAATCAAGCGGCAGCCGCTCCACCACCCGTCCCGGCCCCGGCGACAGCAGCACCAGCTCGGTGGCCATAAAGATGGCCTCTTCAATGTCATGAGTGATCAGCAGCACCTGTTTGCCGGTCTCATGCCACAGTTTCAGCAGCAATGTCTGCATCTGCTCGCGGGTAAAGGCGTCAAGCGCGCCGAAGGGCTCATCCAGCAGCAACAGCTGCGGATTCGCCGCCAGCGCCCGGGCGATGCCCACCCGCTGGCGTTGACCGCCGGACAGCTGCCAGATAAAGCGTTTTTCCGCCCCTTCGAGACCCACCTTCTTCAGCATCTGCGCCGCCGCTTGCCGGCGCTGCGCTTTATCCACGCCCGCCAGCTGGAGGCCCAGCGCCACGTTATCCTGCACATTGCGCCACGGCAGCAGACCTTCGTTCTGGAAGACCACGCCGCGCTCTGCGCCCGGCCCGGTCACCCGCTGACCTTCGAGGGTGATGCTGCCGTGCTGATAGGGCACGAATCCGGCAATCAGGTTCAGCAGGGTAGTTTTACCGCAGCCCGAGGGCCCCAGCACCACCAACAGCTCCCCACTCTCCAGCGTCAGGTTGATATCCGCCAGCGCCGGTTTACCGCCGTAGTCGGCGGAAAGATGCGAGATTTGCAGCATCGCCGCCTCCTTTACTTCACAAAGCGGTCAGTCACGTACTGACGATAATCAGTTCCCGCCGCAGGCACTTTGCCCTGCTCTTTCAGGAAGCGCGCGGTATCCACGATGGCCTGATTGACCGGCCCGTTCAGCGCCTGCGCCTGCTCAGCGGCGGTGAGATAGGTGTTGCCCTTCACCAGCCCCGGGACATCGGCTTCCGGCACCCCGCTCAGGCGCGCCAGCTTGCTGATGTTGTCCGGCTGTTTCAGCCATGCCTCCGGGTTGGCGATGTAGGGCTGCTGGGCGTCGATGGCGCTTTTAGCGAACGCTTTGACAATCTCCGGATGCTGCTCGGCGAAGTCCTTACGGACCACCCAGACGTCGAGGGTCGGCGCGCCCCACTCCCCAACCTGCGCGGAATCGGTCAGCACCTTGCCCTCTTTTTCCAGTTCATTAACCGCTGGCGCCCAGACGTAAGCGCCATCGATATCCCCGCGCTGCCAGGCGGCGATAATCGCCGGCGGCTGCAGGTTAATAATCTGCACCTGGCCCGGCTTGATGCCCCAGTGTTTGAGCGCCGACAGCAGGCTATAGTGGGTGGTGGAGATAAACGGCACGGCGATGCGCTTGCCGATCAGATCTTCCGGTTTGGTGATGCTTTTCTTCACCACCAGCGCTTCGGAGTTGCCGAGCTTTGAGGCAAGCAGGAACACTTCAATCGGCACCTGCTGGCTGGCGGCCACCGCCAGCGGGCTGGAGCCGATATTGCCGATCTGCACATCGCCGGAGGCCAAAGCGCGCACCACGCTGGCGCCGCTGTCAAATTTCCGCCAGTCGACGGTCGCCCCGCTGGTTTTGGCGAAGGTGTTGTCCGCCTGGGCGACTTTCGCCGGCTCAGCGGAGGTTTGATACGCCACGGTCACGTTGACCGCCTGCGCCTGGAAGGCGGCGACGGCCAGCGCCGCCAGAAGAGTAATTCGCGATGTGAATGCCATAATGTCTGCTTCCCCTGAGTTGTTATAGGTGCAGTATTTCCGGCATCAGGATGGAGATGAAGTAATTAAAAATTCTGGCTAATAGCGAATCGTTTTTAGAACAAAAGCGGGAAAGGATAGTTGATTTTGAGCGGTTGGTTGGTGGCAAATGGTTGGCGCCGGGTGGCGGCTGCGCCTTGTCCGTCCTAAGGATCGCGCAATATGTAGGCCGGGTAAGCGCAGCGCCACCCGGCAAAAAACTCAGCGCTTCGCGTTAAGCTCAGCAATATCCTTCGGCGTGGTGCGGCAGCAGCCGCCGATCAGCTTCGCCCCGGCCGCCAGCCACTGCGGCAGATAATCCGCCAGGCTGGCGCAGGCTTCGCCATGATGGTGCCAGGTCTTGCTCACCGCATCATAATGCTCGCCGGAGTTAGGATAGACCACCAGCGGCAGCGCCGTCAGGCTGTGCAAATGCGCCAGCGCCGCGGGCGTATTTTCCAGCGCGATACAGTTGATCCCCACCGCCACCACCTGCGGGTTATCCGCCAGGGCGGCCATCACCTCGCGCAGCGGCGTGCCGTCGCTCAGATGTTCGGCGTCGCGCAGCGTGAAGGAGTACCAGGCGCGAGCGCGGGGATACTCCTGCAGCAGGGCCGCCAGGGCCTGGATCTCGGCGAATGACGGCAGGGTTTCACAGGCCAGCAGGTCGGCGCCCGCATCCAGCAGCGCTTCGACGCGCGGCCGGTGGAAGGCCTGGAACTCTGCCGCGCTGCGCTGATAATCGCCGCGATACTCCGAGCCGTCGGCAAGAAACGCGCCATACGGCCCCACCGAACCGGCGACCAGCAGCGTGCCGGCCTGCGGGTTCTCGGCGAGGTACGCCTCGCGCGCTTTGCGCGCCAGCTCGACGCTTTTGCCGATCAGCGCCCGGGACTGCGCGTCATCCAGCCCGCGTACGGCAAAACCCGCCGGGGTGGCCTGATAGCTGGCGGTGATCGCCACCTGCGCCCCGGCGCGAAAGTAGTCGAGATGCACATCGCGGATCAGCTGCGGGTTCTCCAGCAGCACTTTCGCCGACCACAGGCTGTCAGCCAGATCGCAGCCGCGGGCCTCCAGCTCGGTGGCCATAGCGCCGTCCAGCAGCACGAAAGGCTGGGCGGCAAGCAGGGCGGTAAACGGATTAGTCTGCGACATGTTGGGGCTCCTGAGTCATTTTCCGTGAACGAGTAAGATACCAGGCACCATAGCACAGGGCCACAAAGGGGATCCCGCACCACAGCGCAATTCTCTGGCTCGGGTCAAAAGCAAGGCCCACGCAGGCCACCAGGCACAGCACAAAGCCCAGAATCGGCACCACTGGATACCAGGGGGCGCGATATTGCAGGTCGCTCAGCGCCTTACCCTGCTGCAGATGGCGGCGGCGGAACATAAAGTGCGAGGCGCAGATGCTCAACCACACCGCCACCACCGCAAAACCGGAGATCGCCGACAGCGCCACAAACACCGTGTCGGGCGCCACCACGCTGGAGAACAGCGCCAGCACGCCGCCCAGCATACTCACTGACAGCGCGGTCACCGGCACGCCCCGTTTATTGACTTTGGCAAAGCAGGCCGGCAGCGTCTTCTCGTTCGACAGCGACCAGAGCATCCGCCCGGAAGCGTACAGGCCGGAGTTGGCCGCCGAGAGGATCGCCGTCAGGATCACGAAGTTGAAAATATCCGCCGCGTAAGGGATACCCACCTTTTCAAACACCAGCACGAAGGGGCTTTTCTCCACCCCCGCCTGCTGCATCGGGATCAGCGCCGCCAGCACAAATACGGTGCCGATAAAGAAAATAATCAGCCGGGCGATGGTGGTGCGGATGGCGACCGGAATAACCTTATGCGGGTTTTCCGTCTCCCCGGCGGCAATGCCGATAAGCTCCGTCCCGGAGAAGGCGAAGTTCACCGCCACCATGGTCATCAGGATCGGCAGGCCGCCGTGCGGGAACCAGCCTTCGGCGGTGATATTGCGCAGGCCCGGCGCCGGGGAGCCATCCTGCATCGGAATGATGCCGAAAATGGCCGCGCCGCCGAGAATAATAAACGCGATGATGGTGATCACTTTCACCAGCGAGAACCAGAACTCGCCTTCGGCGAAGAAGCGGGTCGAAATGATGTTAAGACCGAAGATCACCGCGCAGAACACCACGCACCAGATCCAGACCGGCACCTGCGGGAACCAATACTGCATACAGAAGCCGGCGGCGGTAAAGCTCGAACCCAGCGCCACCGTCCACGTCAGCCAGTAGAGCCACGCCACGGTATAGCCCGTCGCCGGGCCAAGGTAACGCGCCGCGTAAACGTGGAAAGCGCCGGTCTCCGGCATCGCTACCGACAGTTCGCCGAGGCACTGCATCACCAGCCAGACCACCAGGGCGCCAATCAGATACGCCAGCAGCGTCCCGGCCGCGCCGGTGGTGGAGATGATATAGCCGGTATTAAAGAACAGGCCGGTGCCAATCACGCCGCCGAGCGACAGCATGATCAGATGACGCGTTTTCATGGTGCGCTTCAGTTGCCCACCTTGTTGTTGTGTTGTGCTTTGCATTTTATTTTCTCACGCCAGCCCGCTTGCCCGGGTCATGATGCGTATAAACGTATAGACATCTAAACATCCAAAAGAAGAAGTGTTATACCGTGCCGCCGCTGAAAAAGCAAAGCCGCTGCACCAGGTCGCGCGCCGACAGCGTGCAGCCTGCCCCATTTTTGCGCAGCGCCGACGGGCGCTCCCCGAACTGGCGCCTCATCGCGACGGACAACGTTCTGGCACTCTCTTTGCAGCCTGTCGTTCAGAACCTTTCTATCTGGCGAGGCAACACGTATGACAGAGCACACCACCACCTTAAAAAGAACGCTCGGCAGTTTTCGTTTATGGGGGATCGCCGTCGGACTGGTGATATCCGGGGAGTACTTCGGCTGGAGCTACGGCTGGTCGCAGGCGGGCACGATGGGGTTTATGGTCGTCGCCCTCGCGGTCGCCGCCATGTACTGCGCCTTTATTTTCAGCTTTACCGAGCTGACCACCGCCATCCCGCACGCTGGCGGCCCTTTCGCCTATGCCTACCGCGCCTTCGGGCCCACCGGCGGCTTTATCGCCGGTTTTGCCACTCTGATTGAATTCGTCTTCGCCCCGCCGGCCATCGCCATGGCCATCGGCGCCTACCTCAACGTGCAGTTTCCGGCGCTGGATCCGAAATGGGTCGCCTGCGGCGCCTACGTGATCTTTATGACGCTCAATATCCTCGGCGTCGGCATCGCCGCCACCTTCGAGCTGATCGTCACCCTGCTGGCCATCTTCGAGCTGCTGGTGTTTATGGGCGTAGTCGCCCCCGGCTTCTCCTGGAGCCATTTCACCACTAACGGCTGGGCGGGCGCGGAAAGCTTTAGCGGCCTGGCGCTGCCGGGTATGTTCGCCGCCATTCCGTTCGCTATCTGGTTCTTCCTCGCCATTGAGGGGGCTTCCATGGCCGCCGAAGAGGCCAAAGATCCGCAGCGCACCATTCCCCGCGCCCTGGGCGGCGGCATTCTGACGCTGACGGTGCTGGCGATTGGGGTGATGGTCTTCGCCGGCGGCGTCGGCGACTGGCGCGCGCTGTCCAATATTAACGATCCGCTGCCCCAGGCGATGAAGACGGTCGTGGGCAACGGCAGCGGCTGGCTGCATATGCTGGTGTGGCTGGGGCTGTTTGGCCTCGTCGCCTCCTTCCACGGCATCATTATGGGCTACTCGCGGCAGATCTACTCCCTCGCCCGCGCCGGCTATCTGCCCGCCGGTCTGGCCACCCTCAATCGCCGCACCCGCACTCCGCATCTGGCGATCCTCGCCGGCGGCGTGGTGGGCATCGCCGCGATTTTTTCCGACTCGCTGATCACCATCAGCGGCATGCCGCTAACCGCCTGCATCGTCACCATGTCGGTATTTGGGGCTATTGTTATGTATATCACTTCCATGGCGGCGCTGTTCAAACTGCGCCGTAGCGAGCCGAAGCTGATCCGTCCGTTCCGCGCGCCGCTCTACCCGCTGGCGCCGGCCTTTGCCCTCGGCATGGCGGTGCTCTGCCTGGTGGCGATGGTTTGGTATAACCTGCTGCTGGCGCTGATTTTCGCGGCGATGATGCTCGGCGGCTACCTGTGGTTCCGCAAAACCGCAGCGGCCCGTGAACGGGCGCCAGTGGATCCTCAACTGCGAACGGTCTCCTGAGGAGGCGGCATGTATAAAACCACGCTATCGGGCCAGGTATGGCGCTTTGATAGTCTGAAAACGCTGATGGCGAAAGCGTCGCCGGCTCGCTCCGGCGACGCCCTGGCGGGGGTTATCGCCCACTCAGCCGAAGAGCGGATGGCGGCGAAAATGACCCTCGCCGAGGTGCCGCTGACCGACATCCTCGACAATCCGCTTATCCCTTACGAGCAGGACGAAGTGACCCGCCTGATCCTCGACACCCACGATGCGCAGGGCTTTGCCGCCCTGCGTCACCTGACGGTCGGCGATTTCCGCGACTGGCTGCTGGACGATGCCACCGATACCGCCACGCTGCAGCGGGTCGCCCGCGCTATCACCCCGGAGATGGCGGCGGCGGTAAGCAAGCTGATGCGCAATCAGGATCTGATCCTCGCCGCCAGCAAATGTCAGGTGGTGACGCGCTTTCGCAACACCATCGGCCTGCCCGGCCACCTCAGCGTGCGCCTGCAGCCCAACCATCCCACCGATGACCTGAAAGGCATTGCCGCCAGTATGCTCGACGGGCTGCTGTACGGCGCCGGGGACGCGGTGATCGGCATCAACCCGGCCAGCGACAGCTTACCGGTGCTGGCGCAGCTGAACGTGATGCTGGACGATATTATCCAGCGCTTCGCCATTCCCACCCAGTCCTGCATTTTGACCCACGTCACCAATACGCTGCAGCTGATTGAGCGCGGCGCGCCGGTGGATCTGGTGTTTCAGTCGGTGGCGGGAACCGAAGCGGCCAACAGCGGCTTCGGCATCAATCTTGCCATGCTGCAGGAGGCCCGCGAAGCGGCCCTCAGCCTCGGTCGCGGTACCCTCGGCAACAATGTGATGTATTTTGAGACCGGGCAGGGGAGCTGCCTGTCGGCCAACGCCCACCACGGCGTCGACCAACAGACCTGCGAGGCGCGGGCCTACGCCGTCGCCCGCCACTTTGAACCGCTGCTGGTCAATACGGTGGTCGGCTTTATCGGTCCGGAGTATCTCTACGACGGCAAGCAGATTATTCGCGCCGGGCTGGAGGATCATTTTTGCGGCAAGCTGATGGGCCTGCCGATCGGCTGCGACGTCTGCTATACCAACCACGCGGAAGCGGATCAGGATGATATGGACACCCTGCTGACCCTGCTGTGCGCCGCCGGGCTCACCTTCCTGATCGGCGTGCCCGGGGCGGACGATATCATGCTCAATTACCAGAGCACCTCGTTCCATGACGCGCTGTACGCCCGTCGCCTGCTGGGCTTAAAGCATGCCCCGGAGTTCGCCGACTGGCTGGCGAAGATGCAGATTATCGATCCGCACGGCGCGCTGCGGCTCACCGACGCCCGCCATCCGCTGCTGTCCGTCCTGCCGCAAGGAGCCCCCGTATGAACCGTCCCGACGCCTGGAACCCGCTGCGTGAATTTACCGATGCGCGGATCGCCCTGGGGCGCAGCGGCGCCAGCCTGCCGACCCGCGAAGTCCTCAACTTTGGTCTGGCCCACGCCAGAGCGCGGGACGCCATTCATCAGCCGTTCGCCAGCCAGCAGCTGGTGGCGCCGCTGGCGGCGCTCGGCCTCGACGCTCTGACGGTGCACAGCGCCGCGCCGGACCGTCACACCTATCTGCGGCGTCCGGATCTCGGAAGGCAGCTTGCCGACGAAAGCCGCGCCGACCTCGCCGCCAGCGGCGTCCGCCCCGCCGACCTGCTGCTGGTGATCGGCGACGGCCTCTCTTCATGGGCGGTAGAGCGCCAGGCGGTGCCGTTGATCCGCGCCCTGCTGCCCTATCTGCAGACGCTGGGTATCGGCCTGGCGCCGGTGGTGCTGGCCCATCAGTCACGGGTGGCGCTGGGGGATGATATTGGCGAAACCCTGAAAGCCCGCGCGGTGGCGATCCTGATTGGCGAACGACCGGGTCTCTCCTCACCGGACAGCCTCGGCGTCTACCTCACCTGGCAGCCGCATCGGCAGCGGCTGGAGTCGGAGCGCAACTGTATCTCCAATATTCGCCCGGAAGGGCTGAGCCATGACGCCGCCGCCTTTAAACTGGCCTGGCTGCTGGAGCAGGCTTTTTTACGACGGCTTACCGGCGTGCGCCTGAAAGATGAAAGCGATAATCCGGCGCTGCATGGGAAAATAAAACCGTTGCCCCCTTTTAAATAATAAGTCACGTGAGCCGCAGAATAGATTGTTAATATTACCGGGCGCGCCTGAATATTATATTCGGGTGCACGCTGAAATTTCCCGGCGGCGCTTCGCTTGCGCGGGCCGACGAAAACCGTTTAACCGGTATATTGCCTGTTTTCAGGCCGGGTAAGGCGCCTGTCGCCACCCGGCAAAATGCGTTCACCGTATCAAAAACCGTGTGGTCGCCAGCCTTATGCCCTTGCCTGCAGGTAATAAGAATATTGCATGAGTAAAAACGAAACGGACGTTGTAAGGTAATTCAGCGCATTAAAAATACCCGTCATACTTCAAGTTGCATGTGCGTTGGCTGCCAGTCACTTACTTCTGTAAGCGCCTGGGGACTCGCTCACTTGCCGCCTTCATGCGACTCGAATTATTTAGGGTATATATCTCGTTATCTATTCAACATAACAGCCAATAATTCGCCGGACACGCTGGCTAATTATTCCTCAATGTTATGCAGTCATTGATGGTTAAAGATAAATAATCGACCGACGGAGAAATACCCATGAAATCGTTTTCCGGGAAAGCGTCTTTAATGGCCACGCTGGTTGCCGCGCTGGTCGGCGCCAGCAGCGCGCAGGCAGCGGAAATTAAAATCGGGGTGGTATTACCCCTGAGCGGCGCCCTCAGCGGCTATGGCCAGCCGTCGCAGAAAGGTCTGGACATTATTCAGGCCATCACCCCGACGTTAAAAAATGGCGATACCATCAAGCTTATCGTTATCGATGATAAAAGCGATAAAGTCGAAGCGGCCAACGCCATGCAGCGGCTGGTCTCCAGCGATAAAGTGGATGCCGTGATCGGGGAAGTCACCTCCTCCAACACCCTGGCGATGACCAAGATCGCCGACGACAGCAAAACGCCGCTGGTCTCCTCCACCGCCACCAACGACCGGGTCACCCGCAACCATCCCTACGTCAGCCGGGTCTGCTTCTCGGACAGCTTCCAGGGGGTGGTCGGGGCCAATCTGGCCTCCCGCGATCTGAAAGCCAAAACCGCCGCCATCGTGTTTGACAGCAGCAACGATTACTCCGTCGGCCTGGCGAAAGCGTTCCGCACCCAGTTCCTGAAAAACGGCGGCACCATTCCCATCGAGGTCCAGGCCCCGGGCGGCAGCAAGGACTTTAAAGCCCAGCTGGCAAGCGTCAAGGCGAAGAATGTCGACATGATTTACATGCCGATCTACTACACCGAAGGGGCGCTGATTGCCGTGCAGTCTAAACAGCTGGGGCTCAACAAACCGGTGGTGGGCGGCGATGGTCTGGCCGCGGATCAGGTCTTCTTCGATGTCGGTAAAGACGCGGTCAACGGCTATATGACCACCGATTATTACTCGCCGAACGCCAAAGAGCAGACCCCGGCGGGGGAAACCTTCATCAAAGCCTGGGAAGCCAAATACCAGCAGCCGACCCATACCTGGGGCGCAATGGCGGCGGATGCCTATAACGTCATCGTCAACGCCATGAACCAGTGCAGCGATCCCCACGATCGGGTCTGCGTAAATGAAAAAATCCGCGCCACCAAAGATTTCCAGGGCGTGACCGGCACGCTGACCTTACAGAACGGCGATGCCATTCGCAGCGCGGTCATCAACGAAGTGAAAGATGGCAAGCTGGCGTTTCGTACCGTGGTTAACCCTTAAGTTGTGACGAGGCTACAAAATGGACGGCGCCATTTTTCTCCAGCAAGTGGTCAATGGAATGAGTCTTGGGGGCATGTACGCCCTGATTGCCATCGGTTATACGATGGTTTATGGCGTGCTGCGGCTGATCAACTTCGCCCATGCGGACGTGATGATGGTCGGCGCGTTTAGTACGCTGTTTTTATTTTCTTCGGTTGGGCTACCCTTCGGGGTAGCCGTTTTCCTGACCCTCGGGCTGTGCGGCCTGTTTGGTATGCTGATTGACCGGGTTGCCTATCGTCCGCTGCGTCAGGCCTCGAAAATCTCCATGCTGATCACCGCCATCGGCGTCAGCTTCTTCCTCGAAAACCTGTTTAACGTGCTGTTCGGCGGCAGCTCGCGCTTCTTCTCCGCCCCGGACTTTTTCAACCAGACCCGGGCCTTTGGCAGCGTCATCATTACCAACGTGGCGTGGATTGTGCCGCTGATCACCGTCCTGCTGCTGCTGGCGATCCTCTGGCTGCTGTACCGCACCCGCTATGGGATGGCGATCCGCGCGGTGGCCTTTGACGTCAACACCGTGCGCCTGATGGGTATTGACGCCAACCGGATCATCTCCCTGGTCTTCGCCCTCGGCAGTAGCCTCGCGGCGCTCGGCGGCGTGTTCTACTCCATCAGCTACCCGACGATCGATCCCCTGATGGGCGTGCTTATCGGCCTGAAGGCCTTTGCCGCCGCCGTGCTGGGCGGGATCGGCAGCGTCACCGGCGCGGTGCTGGGCGGCTTTATCCTCGGTTTTACCGAAGTGGTCGCCGTGGCGATCTTCCCCGAACTGGGCGGCTATAAAGATGCTTTCGCCTTCCTGTTCTTGATTCTGGTCCTCTTGTTCCGCCCGGTCGGCATTATGGGCGACGAACGTCTGGAAAGGAGCCGTTTCTGATGCTCAACGCGACGACGACCGCCGGGGCGCAGCTGCGCAACCTGGCCATTATTGTCATCTGTATCGCGCTGCTGGCCGGAATCAACGTGGTTTTCAATGACTACATTGTTCGCGTCATCAGCACCATTTTTATCTTTATGATCCTCGCGGTCAGCTACAACCTGATCAACGGCGTGACCGGCCAGCTGTCGCTGGAGCCGAACGGCTTCGTGGCGGTGGGCGCCTACGTCACCGCCCTGCTGATCCTCTCCAGCGACAGCAAGGTAGACATGTTTGAAATGGCCGCCCCCAGCCCGTGGATCCTCAGCCTGCACGCGGGTTTCCTCCCCGCCCTGCTGATAAGCGGCCTGTGCGCGGCGGCGCTGGCGGTGTGCCTCGCCGTACCGGTCTTCCGGGTGCGCGGCGACTACCTGGCCATCGTCACCCTCGGCTTCGGGTTTATCATCAAGATCCTCGCCATTAACAACCCGCAAATCACCAACGGCGCCATCGGGCTGAACGATATTCCGCAGCAGCCGCATCTTCTGTTCTGGTGCGGGCTGTTCGCCCTGCTGGCCACCGGCATGATCCTTCAGCTGGTGTGGTCGAAGTATGGTCGGATGATGAAAGCTATTCGCGACGACGAAGATGCGGCGATCGCCATGGGGGTCAACACCTTCCGCATTAAAACCTGCGCCTTCGCCACCAGCGCCTTCTTCGAAGGGATCGGCGGCGGTCTGCTGGCTTCCCTGCTGACCACCATCTCCCCGGGGCTGTTCGACTTTATGCTCACCTTCCAGCTGCTGATTATTATCGTCCTCGGCGGACTCGGCAGCACCACCGGCGCCCTGCTCGGCACCGTGCTGGTGGTCGGCAGCGGCGAGTGGCTGCGCTTTCTCGACCAGCCGCTGCAGTTCTTCGGTCACGATCTCGGCGCCTATCCGGGCCTGAGAATGGTGGTCTTCTCCCTGCTGCTGCTGATTATCATGCTCTTCGCCCGCGAAGGGCTGCTGGGGAAAAAAGAGATTTGGCAGACCGGAAGAAGGAGCGGCGGCTATGGCGGAAAATAAAATCATCCTGCAGGTGCAGGACGTCACCATGCAGTTTGGCGGCCTGCGGGCCATCGACAACGTCAGCTTCCATGTTGACGAGGCGGAGATCTTTGGCCTTATCGGCCCGAACGGCGCGGGTAAGACCACCCTGTTTAACGTCATCACCGCCAACTATAAGCCCACCAGCGGCAGCGTCACCCTCGCGGGCGCCTCGCTGAAGGGGCTGAAGCCCAACCAGGTGGTGAACGCCGGGATCGCTCGCACCTTCCAGAATATCCGGCTGTTTAACTCTATGACGGTGCTGGAGAATGTGATGGTCGGGCTCGACCGGGCCAGCCGCTATTCGTTGCTGGAGGCGGCCCTGCACATTGGCCGCTACTTTCCGGCCGAGCGGGCGGCGAAGGCCAAAGCGATGGCCATTCTGGAGGATATCGGCATCGCCCACTTCGCCCATATGCAGGCCACGAACCTGAGCTATGGCAACCAGCGCAAAGTGGAGATCGCCCGCGCGCTGGCCACCGCGCCGAAGCTGCTGCTGCTCGATGAGCCGGCTGCCGGGATGAACCCAAAGGAGACCGAGGATCTGGCGGAGCTGATCTTCCGCATGCGCCATGACTATCAGCTCAGCGTCCTGTTAATCGAGCACGATATGCCCTTCGTCAACCGCCTGTGCGAACGGGTGATGGTCCTGGAGTATGGTAAGCCATTGTTCAGCGGCCTGATGGCCGAGGCGATCCAGCATCCGGACGTCATTTCCGCTTATCTGGGAGAAGCCAATTATGCTTAACGCCCGGGAACTGAAGGTTTTTTACGGCGTGATCCAGGGGCTGAAGGGCGTCGATATCGACGTCTATGACCGGGAGATCGTCACCCTGATCGGTAGCAATGGCGCCGGTAAAACCTCCACCCTCAATGGGATCGTCAACCTGGTGCGCTCCAGCGGGCGCGTCAGCTTCCTTAACGACGATATCTCGCGCAGCCAGACCCACCAGATCGTGCGCCGCGGGCTTGCGCTGGTGCCGGAGGGACGCCGGGTCTTTACCAACCTGACCATCGAAGAGAACCTGCGCATGGGCGCTTACAATAATCTCGCCGGCTACACCCGCCTGCGCGATCGCATGTACGCCCTCTTTCCACGGCTCAAGGAGCGGCGCCATCAGATGGCTGGCACCATGAGCGGCGGCGAGCAGCAGATGCTGGCCATCGCCCGGGCGCTGATGAGCGAGCCGGTGTTATTGATGCTGGATGAACCGAGCCTCGGACTGGCGCCGAAAATTGTCGGCGAGCTGTTCGGCATCATTAAGCAACTGCGCGAAGAGAATATGACGGTGCTGCTGGTGGAGCAGAATGCGACGGCCGCGCTGGCGATCGCCGATCGGGCGTATGTCCTGGAGAATGGCCGGATCACCTTGTCAGGCGCGGCGCGGGAGATGCTGACTAATCCGGAAATTAAGCGGATGTATCTGGGGGGATAGGCATGGTCAAAACTGCCTGGGCTGCGGCGGCGCCTCCTGCGAGGCCGCAACCTCAGGCAGTCTCTTGCTACACAAAGCACACCTCGTTCCAGTAGGCTTCTCGCGTCCTGCGTCGCTCAGTATGTCTTATCATGACGGAACCACCGGGTTTCCACGTTGCCAATGTCCACGCCGTAAAGGCTGGCCACCGGCAGGATCGCCTCCATGACGCGTTGGGTATCTTGCTGTCCGGCTTCACCGTTGGACAAAAAAGCCAGCCAGCCCGTTAACCGTTGCCACAATGCCACTTTCGTTTTCTCCTCTGTCGGGAAGCGTATCGCCTGGGTCTATTTCAACCACAGTTGGCCGGGCGCGGGAAATATTAATTCCGAATTTGCAATCCTGGCTGGCGCATATTACCCCCGGTGCTTTTCCCCTCACCCTAACCCTCTCCCTGAGGGAGAGGGAACCGCCCGGCAGTCGTTGCAGCCCCGGTATACACCGCGGGGCTAACGCCCATGCGCACGATGAACGGAAAATTACCCCTATCCCCTCCCCCTCTCTCCGGAGGGAGAGAGGGCCGCCCGGCAATCGTTGCCGCGCCGGTAAAACGCCAGCGGCGCATAAAGAATACCCACAGGTTTGTTAAGTTCTTTTTGGTTATAGATAAGAATTTTTTCTTCTTTGCCGCCGATGGGCAATTTATGGGAGCGTGATGTCCACAAAACAAAACAGGGATTCAGGGGAAAAACTATGCGCAACAAAACCACAAAAATAGCACTGGCGCTGGGTATGCTGCTGCTCGCCTCGCAGGCGCAGGCCGACCAGCTGGCTGACATCAAAGCCGCTGGCGTCGTGAAAGTCGCCACCTTTGACGCCAACCCGCCGTTCGGCTCCGTAGACGCCAAAACCCACCATATCGTCGGCTACGACGTCGACTTTGCCCAGGCGCTGGCGAAAGCGCTCGGCGTCAAACTCGAGCTGGTGGCCACTAACCCGGCCAACCGTATTCCGCTGCTGCAGTCCGGCAAAGCCGACCTGATCGTCGCCGACATTACCATCACCCCGGAGCGGGCCCAGGTTATTGATTTCTCAACGCCGTATTTCGTCACCGGCCAGCAGTTCCTCGTGCCGGCCGGTTCTCCGGATAAGCTTGATGAGTACAGCAAAGCGCGCATCGGCGCGGTGAAAGGCACCACCGGCGAACAGGCCCTGCACCAGCGTTTCCCGCAGGCTCGCGTCCTCTCCTATGACGATATTCCGCTGGCCCTGACCGCTCTGCGCAACGGCAACGTCCAGGCCATCACCCAGGACAGCACTATCCTTGCCGGTCTGTTGGCGGAAGCGCCGGATAAAGCCAAGTTTAAAATTCTGCCCGATCTGCTCAGCAAAGAAGAGATTGGCGTGGGCGTGAAGAAAGGCGAACCGGCCCTGCTGAAAGCCGTCAACGATGAGCTGGTGAAGCTGGAGAAAACCGGTGAAGCCGCGAAAATTTACGATGTCTGGTTTGGCCCTGCCACTAAAACGCCGCAGCCGCGCGCCTTTACCATAGAAGCGAAATAATATGTTCTCGGGTTTATTCTCCCACTCCGCGGCCCCGGCCGCGGATTTTTCACGTCTGCAGCGCGCCAGCATAACGTTTCGTGAGGTAGCCAAGCGCTACGGCGATCATCAGGTGCTTAACGCTATCAACCTGCAGGTCGAGCCCGGCGAAGTGGTGGCGATCCTCGGTCCTTCCGGATCGGGAAAATCGACGCTGATCCGCTTGATCAACCAGCTCGAATCCTTAAGCGGCGGCGAGATCCTGATCGACGGTAAACCCACCAGCCGGCTGAGCGGCAGCGCCTTGCGCCAGCTGCGTAGCCGCGTCGGCTTTGTCTTCCAGCAGTTCAACCTTTACGCCCACCTGACGGCGCAGGAGAACATCACGCTGGCGCTGGAGCGCGTCCACGGCTGGGGAAAAAGCGCGGCTCAGGAGCGGGCGCTTGCGCTGCTGCGCCAGGTCGGGCTGGAGGAGAAAGCGCAGCAGATGCCGGCGCAGCTCTCCGGCGGCCAGCAGCAGCGGGTGGCCATCGCCCGCGCTCTGGCCTCCTCGCCGCAGATTATCCTGTTCGACGAGCCCACCTCGGCCCTCGACCCGGAGATGATCGGCGAAGTGCTGCAGGTGATGAAAAACCTCGCCCACAGTGGGATCACCATGCTGGTGGTGACCCACGAGATGCAGTTTGCCCGCGAAATTGCCGACCGGGTGGTGTTTATCGACGGCGGCGACATTCTCGAGGTCGCCCCACCGGCTGAGTTTTTCGCCCATCCGCAGCATGCCCGCGCGCGGCGTTTTCTGCAGAAGGTGCTGGATCCGCTGCACCAGGAGAGCCTCGAGTGACGCCGATGCTTGACTGGCACGGCGTCCTGAGCGGACAGCCGTTGCAATGGATTATCTCTGGTTTTCTCACCACCGTCTGGGTCAGCGTCGCCGGGATCCTGCTCGCCACTGCGCTGGCGGTCCTGCTGCTGGCCCTGCGTCTCGGCGGCGGCCGCGTGGGGCGCGGGCTGGTGGCCGCGTGGGTCTCGCTGTTTCGCAATACTCCGCTGCTGGTCCAGCTGCTGTTCTGGTACTTTGCCGCCTGGAACCTGCTGCCGCTGGCGGTGAAGGACGTGGTAAACGACGAGCACGCCTGGTCCATTCTGCCGGGCAACGTCTGGTGGCTGACGCCGGAGTTCCTCTGCTCGATGTGGGGGCTGGGGGTCTTTACCTCTGCCTTTCTGGTGGAAGAGATCGCCTCCGGACTGCGCGCCGTCAGCCACGGGCAGCGGGAAGCCGCGCTGTCGCAGGGCTTTACCCCGTGGCAGGAGCTGCGCTTTATCCTCCTGCCGCAGGGACTGGCCAACGCCTGGCAGCCGATTGTCGGCCAGTATCTCAACCTGATGAAACTCTCATCGCTGGCCAGCGGCATCGGCTTTGCGGAACTGACTTATCAGGTGCGGCAGATTGAGAGCTATAACGCGCACGCCCTGGAGGCGTTTGCCATCGGCACCGCGCTGTATCTGGCGCTGGGGGTGGCGATGGGCGTGGCGCTAACGCGTCTCGGCCCGGGAAGAAAACTGCAACGGAGCGCCCAACATGAACGCTAATCTGGCGGTGATCGCCGATAACCTTGATTACCTGCTGTGGGGCCGGCTGGCGGAGGGCCAGCCCGGCGGCGTGGCCCTGACCCTGCTGATGGCCATCGGCGCCACCCTGCTGGCGCTGCCGGGAGGCATTGCGCTGGCGGGCCTGGCCTGGCGCTACGGCGGGCTGACGCGACGTCTGCTGTTCCTGTGGGCGGAAATTATCCGCGGCATCCCGCTGATATTTGTCATCTTCTGGCTGTGGTATCTGCTGCCGATGCTGACCGGCGGCGATCTGCCCGGCGCGGTGACCGTGACCCTGGCGCTGGCGTGGTTTACCGCCGCCTCGGTGATGCATTCGGTGCTGGCCGGGCTGCAGTCGCTGCCGAAAGGACAGTATGAGGCGGCGCTGACCCAGGGGTTCGCCCCCGGGCAAACGCTGCGCCTGGTGCTGCTCCCGCAGGCGCTGCGCAACGTTCAGCCGTCGCTGGTGGGGATCTTTATCGGCCTGCTGAAGGACACTTCGCTGGCGTTTATCGTCAACGTCCCGGAGCTGACTACCGTGGCCGGCCAGGTCAACAACCGGGTGCAAATCTATCCCCTGGCGATCTTCGTCTTCACCGGCGCGGTGTACTACCTGCTGTGCTGCGGTCTGAGCCTGCTGGCCAGCCGGCGCTTTACCCGCCGCGCGACCGCCGGATAAGGCTCACTCCGCGGGACGGGGCTTCAGCGGACAGGTATCGCTGATCTTAATAAATTTGTCGTTATAGACCAGATAGTGGTTCCCCGGCTGGCGCAATGCCGGCTGGCGAACCACGTCCCCGGGACGCAGATACCACGCGTCGCCCTCCTCTTCGGTCGAATCGCACCCGGGTTTAATCAGCAGCTTAAACCAGGTATTGCCGGTGTTGCTCACCGTCCCGGCCGCCTTATCGAAAGACCATTTAAACTGTACCTGCCGCGGGCGCACCACCAGAATGGTATCCATCACCACCACTGGCTCCATGCTGACTTCGCCGCCGGTCGGGCTGCGCCTCGTCAGGTTACGGGTGGGAATTTCACGAAACGAGACCCGATAGTAGCGCTCGCGGTTATCCCGCGGCCCATGATAATAAAATTTGAAATATTCGCTCTCCCCGGCCTGCAGCGCCAGCTGGCGGGGGGCGAACAGCAGTTCGCCATCCACCGGCCGGGAGCGCACTTCGCTGCCGCCAGGGCGGTCGATGGCGCTGACAGTGATCCGGTACAGCCGCGCGCTTTTATTGTTATTGACCACCCGTTTGCTGGCGAAATCCGCTTCAGCCGGCAGGGAAAAGGTCAGATTGCCGACCGAGATCGCCTGCGCCAGCGGCGCCGCCAGCAGGCAGCTCAGCGTCAGCAGGGCCTTAGTTAATGTTGCGCCACGTCGCCTGGACATGAATCTCTCCTGAAGCGCTGACTTCGCCAAACCAGCCGTTATCGTCTACCGTCCGCAGCGAAATGGCGTTATCCATCGGAATCGAAAATTTCACCGTGGTCTTATCCATCTGCCCCACTTCGCCGGAGATATCGGTCCACGGCGTGGTCAGCCACAGCGCATCGGTCATATCCCGCCAGCTGTCATCGCACCCGGCGTCGTAGGTCTGCGTCGCGCCGCTGCGGGTGATAAAAGAGAGCGTCGCCGGGAACGGCACTTTCGCCGTACCGTCATCGGAGCTGAAGAGACAGTAGGAGCGCCCACCAATCACCTGCGCCGGTCCGGTCACTTTGATCAGCACTTCGTCGGCGGCCGTTTTACCGCTGGTGGTGACGATGTAGCCGAAATCGAGCGCCGGTTCACCACTGCCGACATACCCCTCCCGCGACGGCGCCGAGGTATATTCGTCAGAGATAATGCTGATGCTGAAATCACGGGGCTTGATAATCAGCGTATTGGAGGTGGAAAACTCATACCAGCCTGACTCCGGCGAGGTGGTGTTCTGGAAGCGAAAGTTGAACAGATCCTTGGTATTGATATCGCTGATCCCGAGATTCACCATCTGCTTAAAGAAGTTACTGGAGAAGAACACATAGATCGCATCTGAGCTCTTCATCTCATTGAAGGTGTAGTAATAGGCGGTATTGCTCACCGGCTTCCATGAGCTGCCGTTGAGGCTGAACTGCATATCATACGCCCCGACGGCCGAGGCCAGCGACGAGTTGGCGATCGCCGGGAAAATATGGATCGACGTATTGCTTAACCCATTGGTCTGCAAGGTATAATTGACCATCTTACAGCTTAATCCTGAACGGCTGCCGATAGTCTGTGTCCGGCAGTCGGCGTTCCCTTCCCCAAGGGTTGGCACGCCATCGCTGTTGATAAACACCTCCGCCAGCGAGTGGGTGTTTATCAACCGCAGGTTCGCGGCTTTGGTGTGGGTGACGTTGCGCACATACCAGTTGCCGGAGGCCTGATCCTTACAGCGCGCGCCGCTGCTGGCGTCGTAGTTCACCGAGGTCTGGCAGGCATTGATGGTCATCGTGAAGCTGCCGCCGACCGGCATCTGTTGCAGATACTGATAAAACGCGTCCGACATCATACCGTGCATCCACTTCGCGCCGCCGCTGGTCACCGTCGCGCCATAGAACCCGCTGGCGTCAGTGGTCTGCGGCAGGATCAGGCTGGTGGCCATATCGCACCCGGCGTACCAGTTGATGCAGCGCAGGCCGGTTAAGGGGTGCGAAACCGGCGAGTTTTCCAGCCACATATCAAACTTCCAGTTGGCATTGAGCCCGGTGTTGTAGCCGTTATCGATATAGCCGAGACTCTGCTGATAGATGGTCCCGGAGCCGGTGTATTTTAAGCCGGTCCAGCGGTTGGCGCCGGTCATGCGCGGATCCAGCGCCCCGCCGGGAGTGACGAAAAAGTTGTCGTCGGAGTTGTTTTCCACAAACACAAACTCGCGCGCCGGCGCATCCGACCAGGTGGTCTTGGTCACCGCCGCCCTGAGCGCAGCCGCCGGCCAGAGCAGCGCGAGGATCGCCAGGGCGATTAATGGGTTAACTTTCATTCTCTTCTCCTGTCTGCTGCACCGCCGCCCACGACGAGAGGCCGCTGCAAACCACATCCCCCACCCACACGGCGCCGCGCGCCTGGCTGAGCTCCAGCGCCACTTCGCAGGTTTTATTGCCGCCGTAGCTGAAATCGATCGTGGGGTATTTCTTATCCACATCCATAACAAACTCGCCGTTTTCATCGGTGCGGGTACGGCCGATATGGTTGTTAATCCGCGCATTCGCCAGCAGCGTGCCGTCTTCCGCCCGAATACGACCGGAGACGGTGACCATCTGCTTCACCTCTGGCTCAATCACCGCCACGTTGCCGGGATAGAGAGTCAGATGACTCTTGCGCCCGCTGACGATGTCGTAACTGTCGAGCGAGTTTTTGCTGTTCTGCAGCTCCACCTCATAGCGGCCATAAGGCGAGAGCGGCAGATAGTTACGCTTACCGCTGAGCGGGAAGATCCGCCCGTTGACCCTGGCGCTGATTTGACCATCGTCCTCCAGCCCGGTGTTGAAGATCACCCCGGCGTTGCCGTCGGTTCGTCCGCTGGCGGCGATATTTTTGCCCTGCCAGCCGACGCTGCCGCTGGCGGTGAGGTTGGTGTTGACGTAGCCGTCCGCTGCGCTGTTGACGTTCAGCGTGCCGCTGGCGTAGCGGGCGTCGAACTGGGCATACGCCCCGCCGCTGAGGGTTTTGTCATCCCCGGTATCGCCGGAGATGGCCCGCGACAGATTGGCGCCGATGGTGCGAATGGTGCCTTCATCAAACTGTTTACGCGCTGAGAGGTTAGCCATGGTGTAGCCGTTCTGATGGGTCATCCCGGCGCTGAACCAGTTGCCCAGCGGCAGCGACAGATCGAGGGCGATATATTTCCCGGTGTTGGCGCTGCTGTCGCCATTGTTATAGCGCTGGATCCCCGCCCGCAGGCCAAGCGAGCCAAAGGCGCCGCTGTAGACCGTCTGATAGTAATCCGCGGTGTAGTAATGGCTGTTGTAGCGGCGATCATCGTTGTAGCTCACGCTGAACGTTCCCAGCTTCGACCACAGCGCATTCAGGTTGAGGGTGCCGCCGATCGCCCGGTTATCGGCATCGCTGCGCCGCAATTGATCGCCAATGTGGGTTCTCTCCTGGTTGACCCACACTGAACTAAAGCCCCCCGGCAACGTGGCACTGATGCTGCCGACGCTGCTCCACGAGCTGTCGCTGGCCAGCATGTTTTGCAGGTTAACGTTGATCGCCTCGCCCAGCGGCAGCGTCAGGCGAGTTTCTCCCACCGCCTGGTTGTCGTAGCCATAGCCCGTTGCCGCCCAGCTCAGGGTGCTGAGCGACCCGGAGGCCGAGAGGCCCGCCAGCCAGCTCTCTTTCGCCGGTCGGGTCTTTTTTCCGCTCTCCGACCAGCGATCCATATGAAAACTGCCGCCCCATACCTGCCACGCCAGCGGCGCGCCGGCGCCGCGTCCCCGGCTGAACAGCTTATTGACCCGCTGGGTGCGTTTGCTGACCACCCGCCCGTTGACGATCACCTCCACTTCCACGTCGTAAATACCGTACGGCAGGCCGCGGGTATCCACTTCATGGTTGCCCATGGCGAAGTTCTGGACGCTCAGCAACCGGCCGTCGCGGGTGAGATGCACCTCGCCCGCCGCCGGTAAAAAGGCAATCACCGGCGTGGCGGACTGGCTGTTGTCGAAGACGGTGGAGCTGGCCTGGTTCCCCCAGGAAAGGCCGTAAATCTTGCCCGCCGAAATAGCGGTCATCGGTCCCAGAGACTGCAGGTTCCAGGTGTCAAGCATCCCGCCGGCAAAGCGGTGGCCGGAGAAATCGCGTTCATACATGGCTTTATATAATTCACTGTCCTGCTGACCACTGCCGATGCCGTACAGCGAGCCGTCGAGCACCACGTGATGCTCACGCAGCGCCGTGACGTTGTTCAGCGACAGGTAGCTGGAGGTGTTGCTTCCGCCGTTGCGCATCTGGTTGTTATAGACGCCGAGGTTATAGCTCAGGTTGCTGCTCAGGGCGTTGACGCTCGACTGGCCGATGTCTTCGCTGCGCGAGCGCAGCACAGTGCCCAGCGCCTCGCGCTTGACCACCAGCTGCAGCAGCAGCTGGCGCAGGCTGAGATCCAGCTGCGCGCTGTCGGTCAGAGTAATGGTGAGCGCCTCGCTGAACGGGGCGTTGGCGAGGCCGATCAGCTGCTGTCGGGTCTGTTCGCTGACGCTGGCGTTACCCTCATTGTCCTCCAGCCGGATCTGCCGAACGCGCAGCTGGCCGCCATCCAGCCAGATAAAGGCGCTGCCGATCCGCTGATCGTCCCGGGTGTCCTGGCTGCCGGCAAGATGAATATAAAGAGGAACGCTCATGCCGTCCTGCAGCGCCTGGCTGAAGGCCTGCGGAATAATCACCCCGCCAATCTGCTGCGCGCCTGGGGCCGCCGCACTGGCGTCGGGCTGAACGAACAAAAAAAACATGCCGAAGGCAAGCCGCGTTTTCAGTCCTGGGGAAATCCGTTGTAGAGGCATCGTCGTTATCCATCTGCACAGCTGTCTATTTCACGGGAACAAACTGCTCACCCTGCCAAAGCGCAACCCGTCCTTTTTTATCCGCCGTGTCCACGCGCGTAAAACGGCGTGATTTACCCGGCATCAGGTAGTAGTTCTCTTTGCACTCCTTACCGTCGGCGGCCTTCAGGCAGGGGCCGTAGGCGAGGATCCGCAGCGTCGCATTCCCGGTGTTGGTCAGGGAGCCGTTGGCATACTGAAAGCGGTAGTTCACCTGCCGGGGCGCCACCACCAGGATGGTGCCGATGCGAGCGGAAGCGGTGGCAACCGCGCTGCGGGTGGCGTTATCGCGCTGGGCATCGCTGAGCGCCTGGTCGAACCAGACAATGCGGTAGTAGCGCTCTTTGTTATCCGCCGGGCCTTTGTAGAAGAAGCGGATCACATCGCTGGCCTGGGCGGGTAGCAGCAGGCTGGCGGGAGTGAGCAGCACCTCATCCGGTTTATCCATCGGGATAACCTGTCCGTCGTCCAGCGGGGAAGAGAGCCTTTCGAGATGGATATTGATCAGGCGGCCGCTGTCGGTGCTGTTCTTGATCGTTTTGCTCAGTGTGCTGCTGCCGCTGTTCATAAACGATGAGATATCGCCGACATCCAGCGCCTGCGCCGGCGATACTCCGGCAAGCAGCAGCCCGAGGGCCAGAAGGTGCTTTTTCATAACAATTCCGTCCGTGAAAAAAGCAGGGGGAGCCCCCCTGCTGGCGCATCACAAGGATCAGCTGGTCCAGGTGGCGTCGAACTGTACGCTGACGTCGCCGCTCCAGATCCCTTCCGGCAGGGTGCTGTAATCGGTCACGGCGGTGGTGCCGTCGGTGGTGCCGCTGATGATCGAGAAGGTGAAACCATCCTGCGCGGTGGTACGGCCGCTGGCGTTGTAGCCGTTAGCCAGCGCGCTGAGGTTGCCGCCCAGAACGTTGTTGGCGGTATCGATCATCACGGTATCACCGGTTTTTTCCACCGCTGCGCCGTTATAATCCACGCCCACGCTCAGCGTGGAGCCGGAGGTATCCAGCTGGGTTAAGGTGTTGGTGATAAGACGCGAGGTCAGCTTAAAGGCGGTCGCCGTTGCGTCACCCTCAATCGCCACGTCAAACAGACCTTTCTGTGAGTTAAAACCTTTCACGCCTTCGGCATACTGGAACGCCAGGCTGCCGAGCGGGGTGACCACCAGCTTGCTGGTGGTGTCTTTTTTGGCGGTCGCAGACCAGGTCGCTACAGCCTGAGCCGTTACGTCAGCAGCCTGCGCCACGCCCATACCGGTAAACGCCGTTACCAGAGCTATTGCCAGAACCTTTTTTTTCATCGCTTTTTCTTCCTGAGTTGAATTAAGGACATGATGTCCCGGTGAACCATTCAAAAATTAACTTACCTGGGTGTTACTGAACTAATTTGTATATTTTGGAATACAGCTTGGCCTCGGCATTGCGCCGATGGGTATATACTGTCTTCACGCTACAATTTTCAATTCTGGCGATCGATTTCGGCTGCATGCCCTGGGCGGTCATGCGGATAATTTTCATTTCCCGGTCTGTAATTTTATCTTTCTTAATATCTTTACGGAGAAACCTGCCATTAATCACATAGGCCAGCTCTTTTCGAATATCGCGACTCAGGCCAACATATACCACGCCGCGAATATCGCTATTGTAATACCAGTAATTCGCTAAGGCTTCTGACTTCCTGGCCGCAATTAATACGACCTGTTTCCCCTTTACCGCGGATAGCCATTCGCTGTCGCGCCTGATAAACTCGTTTAACGAAGCCGTATTGAGATTGATAAACACGAAATCTTTTCTGATTTTCTCTAGCGACAGATAAATTAACTCGTCGATATCTACAATCAGTTCAGACAATCCTTTATAGAAGTAGGAGTCATCGGCAGACCAAATATACTTATCGGAACAGCTTTTATATTCCATATAGTTTTTAACCTCATAGTCCTTGAAGTAATCATTTTTAAAACGTCACTGCTTGCCAGGCCTATAAAGTTTACTGGCGTATTCGATTCCTTTAGTAAATCGCCATTAAATAAGACACGCATTACTTATCAGTATTGAATAAGCGGGGTTAAACTATAATTATTTTCTGCTTGGCGTTGAATTTAAGTTTTTTCCTATGGAGTGTCAACATGCGGGAAGGCAATGAATTTCGCGCCCAGGTCAATATTTACAAAAACTGAAAATATCTCATTTTTGAGCGAAAGAAAAAGGTATTTATTTTCATAAGGTTATTAGCAATATAACCCTCAATTCTTAGCAGAATTTTATATTACCCAGGATCTTCACCCTATTATGTTAGGAATATTCTTAATGAAGGGCAGAATGCAGTTGTCAAATAAACCAAATTTATTCAAAAATAAAGAATATAAGTCTAAAAATCAGCAATAACCAGGATGATTCACCAATGCATAAGACTCATAAATAGATTAACATGCCGCACAAAATAGTTATATATATGTTAATTTTGCGGAATGATGAATGCTAAACAAAGGCAGAAGCATTATCTATTCGATTAAACAGACCTCATTAGCAAGATAAAACGAGTTTTGCCGATGGGTTCCTGCCGCACGGGGACGCCAGCCTCCGCGTTCCCGAAAGCATAGCCGCTTTTCGGCGCTTCGCCAGCGTACCGCGCACGGTGAACCGCTCACCGCCGCCCTTTCCCGCCTGTTCACGGTTTGTTCGCAATACCGTCATCGAAATTTCACATAAAGACCTATTAATAGTGGCCAGTTAATGACGAACCTGGACACTCTTATGAACAGCTCTCTTGCCGCGGTGGCCGAAACTGATTTCCAGCCGTTCACCGAACTCAATGCCGGCCGGCAGCGGAAGGTCTTAAGCGTGCGTAATCTGAGTAAAGCTTATCAAGCCCAGCACAAGGTGCTGGACGGCATCAGCTTTGATCTGCACGCTGGCGAAATGGTTGGCATCATAGGCCGCTCCGGCGCCGGTAAATCGACGCTCCTGCATGTCCTCAACGGCACCCACAGCGCCAGCGGCGGAGAAATTCTTAGCTACCCGGAAGTCGGTACCCCGCACGATGTCTCACAGCTGAAAGGTCGCGCGCTCAATGCCTGGCGCAGCCACTGCGGAATGATTTTTCAGGACTTCTGCCTGGTGCCCCGTCTCGATGTGCTCACCAACGTCCTGCTGGGCCGCCTCAGCCAGACTTCAACCCTGAAATCGCTGTTTAAAATCTTTCCTGAAGCTGACCGGGCGCGCGCCATTGCGCTGCTTGAGTGGATGAACATGCTGCCGCACGCGCTGCAGCGGGCGGAGAACCTCTCCGGCGGGCAGATGCAGCGGGTGGCGATCTGCCGGGCGCTGATGCAAAACCCCGGGATCCTGCTGGCCGACGAGCCTGTCGCCTCGCTGGATCCGAAAAACACCCAGCGCATCATGGATGTGTTGCGCGAAATTAGCGAGCAGGGCATCAGCGTGATGGTAAACCTGCATTCGGTAGAGCTGGTGAAGACCTACTGCACCCGGGTTATCGGCGTCGCCAGCGGCCAGCTTATTTTTGACGATCACCCCTCCCGGCTGACGCAGGATGTGCTGCAGCGGCTGTACGGCGATGAAGTTAGCCAATTGCATTAATTTCACTCACACGGGCAACATAATGAAAAAATCTATGACTGGCGCAGTTCGTTTATCCGCAATGGTCGCGGGCATGATGATGGCATGGCAGGCAGCGGCGGCGCAGCCGAAAGAGCTGAATCTGGGCATTCTCGGCGGACAGAACGCCACCCAGCAAATCGGCGATAACCAGTGCGTGAAGGCCTTCCTCGATAAAGAGCTGAACGTGGACACCAAACTGCGCAACTCTTCCGACTATTCCGGGGTGATCCAGGGTCTGCTGGGAGGGAAAGTCGACGTGGTGCTGAGCATGTCTCCCTCCTCTTACGCCTCGGTTTATCTTAATAACCCCAAAGCGGTGGATATCGTCGGTATCGCCGTGGACGACAAAGATCAGTCTCGCGGCTACCACTCGGTGGTGATTGTCAAAGCTGACTCCCCGTATAAAACGCTGGACGATTTAAAAGGCAAAGCCTTCGGCTTCGCCGACCCGGACTCCACTTCCGGGTATCTGATCCCTAACCATGCGTTTAAAGAAAAATTTGGCGGTAACGCCGACAACAAATACAACAACACCTTCTCCAGCGTCACCTTCTCCGGTGGCCACGAGCAGGACATCCTCGGCGTGCTGAATGGCCAGTTCGCGGGCGCGGTCACCTGGGCCTCGATGGTGGGCGATTACAACACCGGCTACACCACCGGCGCGTTCAACCGCCTGATTCGCATGGATCATCCGGATCTGATGAAGCAGATCCGCATTATCTGGCAATCGCCGCTGATCCCGAACGGCCCGATCCTGGTGAGCAATGCGCTGCCAGCGGACTTTAAAGCGAAGGTCGTGGCGGCGGTGAAAAAACTGGATACTGAGGATCACGCCTGCTTTATCAAAGCGATGGGCGGTACTCAGCACATCGGCCCGGGCAGCGTGGCTGACTTCCAGCAGATTATTGATATGAAACGCGAGCTGGTGAGCGCGCGTTAATCCTGCCTCAACGCCGCCTGCTTGCCCCAGGGTAAGCGGCGGCGCTACGTTGAAGATCCCCGACGCATGAAGACGACCCACACCGAATTTGAACACTATTACCAGCAGGTACGCTCGCGGCAAAAGCGCGATGCCGTCTGCTGGTCGCTGCTGCTGCTGGCGCTCTATTTTGCCGCCGGCAGCGCCGCGGAATTTAATCTGCTGACTATCTGGCACTCGCTGCCCCATTTCTTTGACTATATGGCAGAGACCATTCCGCCCCTGAGCGCCGGCAACCTGTTCGCCGACGTGCAGACCAAAGGCTCGCTGGCCTGGTGGGGCTATCGCCTGCCGATCCAGCTGCCGCTGATCTGGGAAACTCTGCAGCTGGCGCTGGCCTCAACCCTGGTGGCCGTCGCCATTGCCACGGTTTTCGCGTTTCTTGCCGCTAATAACGCCTGGTCCCCGGCGCCGGTGCGCTTTGCCATTCGCGTGCTGGTGGCGTTTTTGCGCACCATGCCCGAGCTGGCGTGGGCGGTGATCTTTGTGATGGCGTTCGGCATCGGCGCGATTCCGGGCTTTCTGGCGCTCATGCTGCATACCGTCGGCAGCCTGACCAAACTGTTCTACGAGGCGGTGGAAAGCGCGCAAAACAAACCGGTACGCGGCCTGGCGGCCTGCGGCGCATCCCCGCTGCAGAAAATTCGCTTCGCCCTGTGGCCTCAGGTGAAACCGCTGTTTCTCTCCTATGGCTTTATGCGGCTTGAAATCAACTTCCGCTCGTCGACCATTCTCGGGCTGGTGGGCGCGGGCGGCATCGGCCAGGAGCTGATGACCAACATCAAGCTCGACCGCTACGATCAGGTGAGCATCACCCTGCTGCTGATCATTCTGGTGGTGTCGGCGCTGGACATGCTGTCCGGTCGTCTGCGCCTGTGGGTACTGGAGGGTAAGAAATGAGCGTCTGGCACATGCAACCGGATCTCGCCGCCAGCCGGCGGCAGCATAAGCAGCTCTATCAGGTCCAGGGGCGCTACCTGCGCTACGTCGGGCTGGTGGCGCTGGCCTGCGTGCTCTATTACGTCTGGTTTTTTCTGCAGTTCGGCATCAGCGGCGAACAGCTGACCACCGGCCTGCAGCAGATTGGCCGCTATCTGGCGCGGATGTTCGTCTGGCACGACTTCTGGAACTGGCCGTTCGGCTATTACTTCACGCAAATCGGCATCACTCTGGCTATCGTCTTCGCCGGGACGCTCACCGCCACGGTGCTGGCGCTGCTGCTCTCCTTCTTCGCCGCCCGCAACATCATGCGCGGCGTGGTGCTGGGGACCCTCGCCCTGCTGATGCGCCGCCTGTTTGATGTGCTGCGCGGGATCGACATGGCTATCTGGGGGCTGATATTCGTGCGCGCGGTAGGCCTCGGGCCGCTGGCCGGGGTGCTGGCGATCATCATGCAGGACACCGGCCTGCTGGGACGGCTGTACGCGGAAGGCCACGAAGCGGTGGACCGCTCCCCCGGGCGCGGACTGACCGCCGTGGGCGCGAATGGC
The DNA here is from genome assembly GCF_021869705.1 of Klebsiella sp. PCX. NCBI lineage: Bacteria > Pseudomonadati > Pseudomonadota > Gammaproteobacteria > Enterobacterales > Enterobacteriaceae > Klebsiella > Klebsiella sp. PCX. The sequence goes on along the minus strand of NZ_CP091527.1, from coordinate 1,062,905 downwards.
CTGCAAAAGCATCGCTTTGGCATTTTTACCCAGTCGTTCCCGACCTTCCTCGCGTTGAGCCTGTATCAGATTGAATCCAACACCCGCTCCGCGGCGGTGCTGGGCTTCGTCGGCGCCGGCGGTATTGGGCTTATCTATGCCGAGAATATGCGCCTGTGGAACTGGGATGTGGTGATGTTTATCACCCTGCTGCTGGTGGCGGTGGTGATGATCATGGACACCCTCTCCGCCTGGCTGCGCCGTCGCTATATCGGCGGCGCCGTGGTGCCGCTGTATCAGGACGAACGCTAGCGCACCTTTGTGCCGGGTGGCGGCTACGCCTTACCCGGCCTACAGGATCCTCTCACAGGTTCACACGCCGTAGGCCCGCGCAAGCGCAGCGCCGCCGGGCGAGGGCATCAGGCACGGCGCTGCTTTTATGCCGGGTGGCGGCTGCGCCTTACCCGGCCTACGGCCCGAGCAACCAGTCATTAATTTACCCACTTGCGCGACTGAAACTGCCGGTGCTGGCGGCCTCAACATCGCTGAGACGTTCCCGGAAGGCCGGGGCAGCCCGCATGGATGCGGGCTGAGGGCCGTGTTTTGCAGGGACGCTGCCTCGGCCCGACCCGAAGCCTGCAGGGATAAGTCGAAGGCACCACGCAGTGGCGATGTTGCTGGCCGGAGCCCGGGGGTACAGGGGGCGGCGGCGACTGGCCGCACCCTGTGCGCTCCCGGCGCCGTAAGTGACATAACGCAGAAGAACTAACCGGGAGCGCAATCTGCCCGGCATTAAAATAGAAGTTGTAGCCCTGCTAAACGCAGCGCGAGCAGGGACATTTCCGGTTGCGCCGATATTTCGCCGGGTGGCGGCTGCGCCTTACCCGGCCTACAGGGCCCTCTCACAGGCTCACACCCCGTAGGCCCGCGCAAGCGCAGCGCCGCCGGGCAATGACCGCCGGCACGGAGCCGCCTGTATGCCGAATGGCGGCACACGCCTTATCCGGCCTGGAACGACTGAACCCGCAGAAACATTTATCCGCTCCGCTATTCCAGCCGCCAGCTCAGCACCGGCCAGCCGTATCCGGCACCGGCCGCCTGCAGCTGCGGACAGGGATTGACCAGCCGCACGCGATCCGCATGCAGGCACAGCGGCAGATCGTTAATGGAATCGGTATAGAACGTCACCTCGCCGTTATACTGCGGATGCGCCTCGCGCCACTGCGCCAGACGCGCCACCTTTCCCTGCTGATAGCTGGGGATCCCGGCAATGACCCCGCTGTAGCCGCCGTCGACCATCGCCACGTCAATGCCCAGCGCCTGATCGATCTCCAGCGCGGCGGCCACCGCCTGCACCAGCAGGCTAACCGAGGCGGAGATAATCAGCATCTGCTCCCCCTCGGCCCGCAGACGACGAATGAGCTCCCACGCCTGCGGATAGACCCGGGGCAGGATCGCCTCGCGCACGCAGCGGGCCACCAGCGCATCAACGTCCGATTTCGGTATTCCGGCCAGCGGCGCCTGGATCAGGGCCACATAATCGGCGATATTCATCTCTCCCCGGTCATAATCCGCCATTAGCCGCGCCTCGCGGGCAAGATACCCCTTCTGCGTCGCCAGCCCTTCGCGAACCATAAACTGGCTCCAGACCGTACTGCTATCGCCCTGTATCAGGGTGTTATCGAGATCAAAAATCGTCAGCGTGTTGCCCATGGTACTTTCCCTTACTGGTCAAAATAAGCTGCCGGGAGCATGCGTAAAAAAGATGACAGGAAAATGAACCGGACGCCGCAGCGCCCGGCTCGTCGTCAGCCAGCGCGGACCTTGCCGGTGCGGAACACCAATACGATCCCGCCGACGATCGCCACCATACCGACCATCGCCGCCGCCGGCAGCCGGTTGCCCAGCAGCAGATAATCCAGCAGCGCCGTGATCGCCGGCACCAGATAAAAGAGGCTGGTGACATTGACGATATTTCCCGCGCTCAGCAGACGATACAGCAGCAGCTGGGCGACCACCGAAATCAGCAGCCCGAGAAACAGCACCGGAATAATCAACCCGACGTTAACGGTAAACCGGAAGCCGCTGACCGGGGCGAGCAACAGGCACAGCCCCAGACTCACGGCGTACTGCAGCGGCAGGACATCCGCCGGCGACTGACGGCTGCGCTTTTGCCACAGCGCGCCAAAAGTCATCAGCAGCAAAGCCGCCAGCGCAAACAGGATCCCCGCCATCGCCATTGGCGACGCCGCCAGGCTGCGCCATACCAGCAGCACCAGCCCCGCCAGGGCAAGCAGCAGCCCCAGCAGCCGCCGCCCCTGCAGGCGGCGCTCCACCACGCAAAGCGTGAGGATGGGCTGGATCCCCATCATGGTGGCGATAAGTCCCGGCGTCACGCCGTTGGCCATCGCCTCGAAGTAACAGACCGAATAGCCGCCAATCAGCATCAGGCCGGTGGCCGCGGTCTGCAAGCGGGTGCCCGGCGCGGGCAGCCAGCGCCGACGGAGGATGGCCAGCGGCGCCAGCGCGACCAGGGCAATCAGAAAACGAAAGACCAGCAGCGCCACCGGCGAGGCGTTGTCCAGTCCCCAGCGGGTGAAAATGGCCGCACTGCCCCACAGCAGCACAAAAATGGCCGTTGTCGCCTGCGAGGCGAGCAGAGAATAGCGAACGTGCATAGCATGCTCCAGAACGTCAAACACAAGGTATCAAGCGTCATACCGGCAGGTAAGCGCCTGCTAAAGACGGCGCTAAGCGCCGAAAACAACCCGGTCTGGAGGGGGAGGCGGTGGGCAGAGCGTGGCGAAGCAATGATGAGGCGCAGACGTCATCCACCCCGCGTCGAAAGCGGCGCCGGGTAAAGTCTCGGTGGCGATGGCGTTATGCGTCATGGAATGCCTCGTGAGATGTTGATGACAGAATCCTGGCACAGACTGTTGCGAAGTGACAACTGCCCTTTATGGCTGATCCATCCCATCGTTGTTTATTTTTAATCGTAAATAAACGTAAAGGCGGCCTCGGCTTATTCAGCCGTTCTTTTTAATCGGCTATAAAACAAAGCAGTCTGCTTGCTACTTCGAAAATAACGATATGAAGCCAAAACTGACGCATGCTCTCTTTTTAATTCCTTTTTTGTTGTTGGCAGGATGCTCCTCCTCACCGAAACAGGCAAAGAACACAAAATCTCATGCGGATATGACCATTGACGGCGGATCGGACGATCTGATCCCGGTGGTGGCGGCCCTGCATGATCAGATGCACACCTGGCAGGGAACCCCCTATGAATGGGGCGGTACTGAACAAAGCGGCGTCGACTGCTCGGGTTTCGTCTGGCGCACGTTGAAGGATCGCTTTAACCTGCCGATGGAGCGGATCACCACCCGCGAGCTGCTGCACATGGGCGTGCGGGTCAATAAGCGCGATTTACGTCCCGGCGATCTGGTTTTCTTCCGCACCCGGGCCGGGATGCACGTTGGCTTTTACGATACCGATCATAATTTCCTTCACGCCTCGAGCAGCCAGGGCGTGATGCGTTCTTCGCTGGACAACCCTTACTGGGAATCCGCGTTCTATCAGGCGCGTCGTCTGCCGAAGGAGTATAACGCGCAGATCACCATGAACAGCGACACCCTGCATCTGGCGAAGAACCGCCGCTAAAAAAAAGCCGCAGCCTGGGCTGCGGCGGGTGGTTCTGAAGTTGATCAGAACTGGTAGGTCATGCCCAGCGCGACGATGTCGTCATCGTTGATGCCGAGTTTGTTATCGCTTTTCAGCTGGTTGATTTTGTAATCCACGAAGGCGTTCATGTTTTTGTTGAAGTAGTAGGTCAGGCCCACGTCAATGTAGTTAACCAGATCTTCACTCCCCACCCCTTCGATATCCTTCCCTTTCGACAGCACATAGCCGAGGGACGGACGCAGACCGAAGTCGAACTGATACTGGGCCACCGCTTCAAAGTTCTGCGCTTTGTTGGCAAAACCGCCGCTGATCGGGGTCATTTTGCGGGTTTCAGAGTACATGGTCGCCAGGTAGATATTGTTGGCGTCATATTTCAGGCCGGTCGCCCAGGCTTCCGCTTTCGAACCCTGGCCGCGGGCCAGCAAGTTCTGATCGTTGGTACGGTCGGAGCTAGTGTAGGCTGCGCTGACGGCGAAGTCGCTGCCGCCGAAATCATAGCTTAACGAGGTGCCGACGCCGTCGCCGTTCTGTTTCTTCGCTTCACGGCCTTCGTTTTTACCCTGGTACTGCAGGGTCAGATCCAGGCCATCCACCAGACCGAAGAAGTCGGTGTTGCGGTAGGTCGCCAGGCCGCTGGCGCGCTTGGTCATAAAGTTATCGGTCTGAGCGGATGAGTCGCCGCCGAATTCCGGGAACATATCGGTCCAGGCTTCCACGTCGTACAGGGCGCCAAGGTTACGGCCGTAGTCGAAAGAACCGTAGTTCTTCAGCTTCACCCCAGCGAACGCCAGACGAGTCTTCTGGCTGGAGTCGCTCTCGGTTTTGTTACCCGAGAATTCAGATTCCCAACGGCCATAGCCGGTCAGGTCTTCGTTAATCTGCGTTTCGCCTTTAATACCGAAACGCACGTAAGTCTGATCGCCATCTTTGCTGTCATAGTCGCTGAAATAGTGCATGGCTTTGATCTTGCCGTACACATCCAGCTTGTTCGCGTTCTTATTATAAACTTCCGCTGCCTGCGTCGCTGTTGAAGCCACAAACCCCATCATCATTAATGCCAGAGTACTCTTTTTCATTATTCAGTCCTGGTGATTTATTTATACGCGCTATTCAATTGCGGGCTCTCGCCCATCAAAAACAGGAGTTTTTTAACGCCGGCATATTAAATATTTATGACAATGTGGAACTTTTTATAAAAAAGAGTATTTAAATGTATCTGACATATTTTTGTCACATATCCTCTCCAGAATGCCCGATCCCGCGCAATAAAATGGCGCGCCCGCCGCCCCGGGTGTTGGCAAGCGGGCCGACTCCTGCTACAACATCAGCTCGATATCGATATTCCTTTTGAACGGCAGAGAATCATGAGTGAAAGCCAGACGCTGGTGGTAAAACTGGGCACCAGTGTTTTAACAGGCGGGTCCCGTCGCCTGAACCGCGCCCATATCGTCGAGCTCGTGCGCCAGTGCGCACAGCTGCACGCCATGGGACACCGTATTGTCATCGTGACCTCCGGGGCCATTGCCGCCGGGCGCGAGCACCTTGGTTACCCGGAACTGCCCGCCACCATCGCCTCCAAGCAGCTGCTGGCGGCGGTGGGACAAAGCCGTCTTATCCAGCTGTGGGAACAGCTGTTTTCTATCTATGGCATTCACGTTGGCCAGATGCTGCTGACCCGCGCCGACATGGAAGACAGAGAACGGTTCCTCAACGCCCGCGACACCCTGCGCGCCCTGCTGGATAACAGCATCGTCCCGGTCATTAACGAAAACGACGCCGTCGCCACCGCGGAAATCAAAGTGGGCGATAACGACAATCTCTCCGCGCTGGCCGCGATCCTCGCCGGGGCGGATAAGCTGCTGCTGTTAACCGACCAGCCTGGCCTGTTCACCGCCGACCCGCGCAGCAACCCGCAGGCGGAGCTGATTAAAGACGTCTACGGCATCGACGACGCGCTGCGCGCCATCGCCGGCGACAGCGTCTCCGGACTCGGCACCGGCGGCATGGGCACCAAGCTGCAGGCCGCGGACGTCGCCTGCCGCGCGGGGATTGATACCATCATCGCCGCCGGCAACCGCCCGGACGTCATCGGCCACGCGATGGCAGGCCTGCCGGTAGGCACCTGCTTCCACGCCCAGGAGTCTCCGCTGGAGAACCGTAAGCGCTGGATCTTCGGCGCGCCGCCGGCCGGTGAACTGACCGTCGATGCGGGCGCGACCCAGGCGATCCTCGAACGAGGCAGCTCGCTGTTGCCAAAAGGCATCAAAATCGTCAGCGGCAACTTCTCCCGCGGCGAAGTGATCCGCATCCGCAATAGCGAAGGACGCGACATCGCTCACGGCGTCAGCCGCTACAACAGCGATGCGCTGCGCCTTATCGCCGGCCAGCACTCGCAGCAAATCGATGCCATTCTGGGCTACGAATACGGCCCGGTGGCCGTCCACCGCGATGATATGATCATCCGTTAAGGAGCTGAAAATGCTGGAACAAATGGGCATTGCCGCCAAAGCGGCCTCCTGGCAGCTGGCGTTACTCTCCAGCCGGGAAAAGAACCAGGTGCTGGAAAAGATCGCCGATTATCTGGAAGCGCAGACCGACGATATTCTGCGCGCTAACGCGGAAGATTTAGCGGAAGCTCGCGCCAATGGTCTGAGCGAAGCGATGCTTGATCGCCTCGCGCTGACCCCGGCGCGCCTGAGCGGTATCGCCAGCGATGTGCGCCAGGTGTGCAATCTGGCCGACCCGGTCGGCCAGGTGATCGACGGCGGGCTGCTGGACAGCGGTCTGCGTATTGAGCGTCGCCGCGTCCCGCTAGGGGTGATCGGCGTGATTTATGAAGCGCGTCCCAACGTGACGGTCGACGTCGCCTCCCTGTGCCTGAAAACCGGCAACGCGGCGATCCTGCGCGGCGGGAAAGAGACCTGGCGCACCAACGCCGCCACGGTGAAGGTGATCCAGCAGGCGCTGCAGGAGTGCGGCCTGCCGGCCGCCGCGGTACAGGCCATTGAGAGCCCGGATCGCGCACTGGTGGGCGAAATGCTGAAGATGGATAAATACATCGATATGCTGATCCCCCGCGGCGGCGCGGGCCTGCACAAGCTGTGCCGCGAGCAATCCACGATCCCGGTGATCACCGGCGGGATTGGCGTATGCCATATCTTCGTTGATGAAACCGCCGAGATCGCCCCCGCGCTGAAGATCATCGTCAACGCCAAGACCCAGCGGCCGAGCACCTGCAATACCGTGGAAACGCTGCTGGTGCACCGCAACATCGCCGACACCTTCCTGCCGGCGTTAAGCAAGCAGATGGCCGAAAGCGGCGTCACCCTGCACGCCGCCCCTTCCGCCCTCCCCGCGCTGCAAAACGGCCCTGCGAAGGTCGAGCCGGTGAAAGCGGAGCAGTATGACGACGAATATCTGTCGCTGGATCTGAACGTCAAAGTGGTGGCTGATATGGATGAGGCTATCGCCCATATCCGCGAACATGGCACCCAGCACTCCGACGCCATCCTGACCCGCACCCTGCGTAACGCCAACCGCTTTATCAATGAAGTGGACTCTTCCGCGGTATATGTGAACGCCTCCACGCGCTTCACCGACGGCGGCCAGTTCGGCCTCGGCGCGGAGGTGGCGGTCAGCACTCAGAAGCTGCACGCCCGCGGCCCGATGGGACTGGAAGCGTTAACCACCTATAAGTGGATTGGTTTCGGCGACGATACCATTCGTGCGTAAATGAGAACGGGCGATGCAAAAATAGGCAGTTGATTCCACTGACTATTGACGCATCGCCCGCTAAGTTCTAACCTTTTGCCTCGTGATTCACGCTCGTGAACACCTCTTGCAGGGCCGATATAGCTCAGTTGGTAGAGCAGCGCATTCGTAATGCGAAGGTCGTAGGTTCGACTCCTATTATCGGCACCATTTCAACTTCCCCCAACGTCCGTATTTATCCGTAACTACCCTGATTTGTAACGATTTTACTGTTCTTCAGTCCATCGCTACCCTTAATTTTCAAGTAAATCATATACTTAATGTATTTAGGATTGTGTATATGTCCTTGTTCGGTCCTGGATTCCTATACACACGCCTTTCAATGATATGCAGATTCACTGCACTAAGCCCAAAGATAAACCCTATACGCTTGGGGATGGGCAAAGCTTGTCATTGCTTATAGAACCTAATGGAAGCAAAAGCTGGCGGTTCCTCTATCGCTATGTCGGTAAGCCCAAAATGATCTCGCCTGGTGTGTATCCGACAATCAACCTTGCCGATGCTCGCTCTCATCACGACGATACCCGAAAGCTGGTCGCGGAAGGAAAGAACCCGAATGAGGTTCGAAAAGAGCAAAAGCTGGCTCTGCAAAGAGATTTAGAGAACGCTTTCGAAAAGATAGCCAGAGAGTGGCATCAACTTAAATCTGCTAAATGGTCGGCAGGATATGCATCAGACATCATAGAAGCGTTTTAAAAACAACACTTTCCCTTATGTTGGAACAAGGAAAGTGGGAAAGATAAAACCGCTGGAGCTGCTTAACGTACTGCGTAAAATTGAGAAACGTGGTGCGTTGGAGAAAATGCGGAAAGTGCGTCAGCGTTGTTCTGAAGTGTTTCGCTACGCAATTGTAACGGGTAGAGCGGAGTACAATCCTGCGGCAGATCTTTCCAGCGCTCTCGAAGTACACCAATCCAATCATTTCCCCTTCCTAAAAGCTGATTAGATACCCGAATTTCTGCGTGCCTTAGACAGTTACAAAGGCAGTCGGCTTGTCCATATTGCTAAGAAATTACTGATGATCACGGGTGTGAGAACCATCGAATGACGTGCTGCATTATGGCAAGAATTTGATCTGGATTACGCAATTTAGGAAATTCCTACTGAAAGGATGAAAATGCGCAGGTCACATCTTGTGCCATTGTCGACTCAAGCGTTAAATTTACTCCATGAACTCAAAGTCATGACAGGGAACTATCGTTATGTTTTTCCAGGGCGGAACGATCCGAACAAACCTATGAGTGAAGCTAGTGTTAATCAATTAATCAAGCGAATTGGCTATGTTGGGAGAGTGACTGATCATGGCTTTCGGCATACTTTTTCTACTATCCTTCACGATCATGATCTTGATACTGCTTGGATTGAGCTTCAGTTGACCCATGTTGACAAAAATCCAATCAGAGGTACTTATAACCATGCTTAATATCTCATTGGTAGAAAAAAATGATGCAATGGTATTCTGATTTTATATTTAAGGGATGAAAAACATATGTTTATCAAGACCCTCTCGGTAAGAAATTTTAGAAATTTTAAGGCAGCGTCTCTTTTCTTCAAAAAAGAATGCGTCAATACAATTGTAGGTGAAAATTCATCGGGGAAAACAAATGTCTTTGAGGCGATGAGACTTATACTTGACGATACCTTGCCATATTATAAGCGATATCTTGTAGAAAATGACTTTCATCGAGGGCTAGGGACAGCGTTTGGTCATTGGGTTATAATTAGTTTGGAGTTTGATGAAATAGGTGGGGATGAAGAGTCAGAGTTACTATGTCAATTAAATACCACCGTTAATGGTGGTGGAACAGGGCGAATAACTTATATTTACAGACCGCAACTTTACATCAGAGAACAACTTTTCAATTTAAATGATATTGAAGATGTTGATGCGCGTAGAAGCGCATATAATATACTGAAAGAACAATATTCTATTGATAAGACCACGTATGAATCCTTAGTGTTATGTCAAGGCACAGCAGATTTTAGCGATGATGGATTATACTCTCATGTGGTTGGTGATTTTAATGATTATTTATTCCCTGACCCAAAGTTAGAGCGGATTGATTTAATTGGTAATAGACAACGTGGGTATAATATTCAGGATAATATCAGTTGTACTTATGCTCGTGCTTTGAGAGATGTGGTAAGTGAACTTAAGAATAATCGATTCAACCCATTCCAAAAGCTTTTAGAATATGTTTCTAAAGGAATTGATAATGATGACGCATTGAGCGAAAACATCAAAAACGTGAATAACAGAATATCATCGATTGAAGAGGTTAAGAGGCTTTCTGAGGGCATATTATTATCAATAACCAATGCTGTTGGTACCACTTACTCGCCGGTTTTGAATGTTACATCTGAATTGCCCTGTGAGCTAAAAGAGTTGGTAAAGGTTCTTCAACTCAAGGCTGGCGACTCTCTTTGTGAAGGATATGTATCAGAGCTATCAGAGATGAGTCTCGGGGGTGCTAATTTAATATATTTAGCTTTGAAATTGTATGAGTACGAAGAAGGTATCAGTAAAAACCTCTTAGCTAATTTTTTAATAATTGAAGAGCCTGAGGCTCATATTCATACGCACATACAAAAATCTTTATTTAGCAATCTGAAAAATAATAAAACGCAAGTTTTTATATCTACTCATTCAACTCATATATCATCAGTATCAAATATATCCACTACAAATGTGCTTGTAAAAAATGGTCTTGAAACAATTTCTTGCTCTCCATCTAACGGATTGGAAAAAGAGAGAATTAATCGCATTGAGAGATTCCTTGATGCCATAAGAACAGATATTCTCTTTGCCAAGAATGTTATCCTAATTGAAGGTGATGCTGAAGAAATATTAATACCTCATCTCGTTAAAAATAGTTTCGGTATTACACTTGATGAACTTGGCATATCCTTGATATCTGTGCGGGGTACTGGGTTTGAATTACTATCATCTTTATTTCACTCAGACCGAATTAAAAAGAAATGTGCAATTTTGACCGATGATGACATAAATTTGTATGGAGATAATAAGCCTGATTATTTATCTCAAGATGATTATAATAAAGCTGTGAACTCAGCAGAGTCTGGTGTCGCTCGTAAAGTAATTCTGGATGAAATAGTTAGAAATAACGCTTTTATTCGTGCCTATTTTTCTAAGTATACTTTCGAAATTGATTTAGTGCTATCAGGCGCCGTAAGATACTTTGATGCGATAGCCGCTGAATCATTTGAGAAAAGAGCATATTACACACCATACCAAGAAGCATTCCAATCCTCTGATAGACAAAAAATAGGCTGCTACGCTTTAAAGTTAGCTAATAAGCATAAAAAAGGTTGGTTTGCAATGATGCTTGTTGACAAGCTTGATGCAGATTTTCCTATCCCTAAGGCACTCTGTCAGTCGTTAGGGTTCACTGGTGATTTTAATAAATTCACTCTAGCAAAGATGGTTCGATATCGTAGTGAGGTTATTAAGAATAGAGATGGGTCTGATTTATTAAATAATATATTGGGACAGGATGATTTAGCATTTATTATAGATAACATAGATACTGCTTTGGACATATTTAAAACACATTACCCTAACGATCCTTTAACTTCTTTGCTTGAGGTTCATCATGGATAATCAAAAGAGACAATTAATTAATATTAAAGACAATCTATTGGTCAGCGCCTGCCCTGGGGCTGGTAAAACAAAACTATTGATTGGTATGTTAGAGGACAATTTATATCGAAACGAAGGTTTTCGTTGGCATATTGTGTTAACTCACACTAACGCAGCAGCTGATGAGATCTCTAGCAGGATAGATAATCTAAGTATAGAGATAGATAGAGTTTGGTGCGGGACTATTCATTCTTTCCTTTTAGAGTGGGTTGTTAAAAAGTATGCTGGAGCTATATCAAGATTAAAAGATGGATTTTCTTTACTTTCAGAATATAAACAAAGAAAAATAATCCAGAGCATAGAAAGTGATAAAAAACTAGGAGTAAGAATACGTTATAATTGTGATGAGCAAGGTAACGCATTTGTGGAACCTTATTGCCATTCGTTAGATGATAAGCACAAAGAGTTACTTGTAATTCAGGAGTATAATACCTTCAAGAAAAATAATAGACTGATTGATTTTGATGATATTATTAAGCTTGGCGTAGAATTTCTTGAAAACAATCAAAACATATGTGAGCATCTTTCCAAGTTAATTGGTAATATTTATTTAGATGAATCACAAGATACAAGTCTGATTCAGCTTAAAGCATTGTCATATATAACCAGATATAATCGCGCCTCAGTATTTATTGTTGGTGACAATGACCAAGCCATTTATCAAGATCTTGGCGTTTCTATAAAGGATAAAGATATAATTAAATCTGTACTGCAATTATCTGAACTAAAGCATGAAGCTTTGTCTGGATGCTATCGATCTTCTGAATTACTGGTGAAATATTACAAGAAATATTCTTCTTCGCGAAATGATGTTACTTCTCTGCGTGAATTTGAGGGGAAACCTCCAATAATCAAAGATATTTCTCAAGATGAATTGCCACAAAGAGTGTTTAATTTAATAAATCAATACCAAACAAAATATAATAGCGTTTCCGGGATTGCTATTATAGGGCCTGATAAGTACTATCTTATGGCGCTAATAAATGCTTTATATGACCTTTCAGAAAACTTCGTTTATGATTTTCAATCAACAAACCCCCTATATTGTGCTAGGAATACTGTATTTTACGAGTTGATAAGTTTGGTTCTTTTGGATGTAAATGTTATTAACTACCAAAGAAGAAGTTCTCTTGCAAGGAAAGTTGTTGATTCTGTTCCTGAATTGAGTCATTTGACGCCATTACAACTTAAGCGTGATTTAAAGGAGTTTCAGTCAGTAAAAAATAATTTTATATTGTGGTTGAGGGAGTTATATGATTTTTTAGAAATGAAGTATCAAAAATCCATTAAACTTGAGACAGATTACAAAATATGTAATGCAGCGGCTTCTGTGGCAAAAATCAGGGCTGGCATGGGCGCAATTAGTAAGATGATTAATAAAGACAAAAATGTTGTCTCTGTATCTACTATACATGGTTCGAAGGGTGAGGAATATGATTATGTAATCTCTATTGGGTATCATGATCAGGTGGTGCCTCATCAATCATCTTTTGAAAAAGGAAATGAATATGCTCGCGATATTGCTAATAGATTAATGTACGTGGCTTTTTCTAGAGCTAAGGATTATATGAATATATTTATAGATGATCGAAGAAAAGTTAGTCCTTTCTTTATTAGAGAACCTGACTAAACATATTAGAACAAGACTCTTGGGTTGTAAAAATGCCAGCAGGTACAAAAAGGAATTTATTACATTTTTACCCCAAATGGCGCGCTCGTAGCCCCGCCACGCCACGTCTGCCCGCTTTATGGAGTGGTTTTGATGCAGTTGCATGATAGGCTCTCAACCGGGCCTTATCTGGCCTGGGAAGTAAAAATGCAAGTGCATAAAGTCATGCGATTTCATGCAGTATATACATGCACTCAGGCTACAGACATCAAAAACCCGGCACTGGCCGGGCTTAAGTGAGCTTTTCTGTTCAGGTCAGAATGTAAGTATCCCGCATAATCTTGCCATTAATATTTAGAAATCATCCGGCATAATCAATCTGCCAACGAAGGAGATCGCTATGCATAAAGCCCGTCTATCCATGGCTCATAGCACCGTAACGTAAGCGGCTATAAGCAATGACGTCTGAATAATATTTTGCGCCCAGCCCCCCCTGTTCAAACCATTAATCCAGTAGTTTCATCTCCAGCGCCCGGCTCATCGCTTGAGTGCGGCTATTCACTTTAAGCTTCGCGTAGATGTTTTTGATATGCCATTTGACCGTCTCGGCAGAAATAGCGAGGGAGCGAGCGATTTCTTTGTTCATCTGACCTTCAGCGATCAGTTGTAATATCTGAAACTCTCGCTCGCTGAGCTCCCCAGGAATATCGGGGCTTCCACTATTAAACGGTGTTCTGTCTGCAGGCGCGCGCTTGTCTGCCCAGGGTCCCTGCACTCCCCTTTCCTCTGTCCAAGCCGAAGAGGAATCGTTCATACCGATAAGCAAAGGTTGCAAGGTATCGCCAGCGTCAAGAAAGAGGCCCGTGAGATGCTGTTGTTCAGCCAGCTGCACGACTGGCTGAAATGTCGTGCGCGCAGCGGCAGTTTTGCCGCTGTGCCACAAGGCTAATGACCAGAGCGTACGCAGACGCGCTGCGGTTAACCCGTCCCCCCGGCTTTCCTGATCGGAGACCATCTCAGCCAGGAGAATACAGGCTTGCGGCGCCTGCCCTCTGGCGAGAAGAAGGCGACAGTGGCTAAGGGATGCATACAGAGCGATAGCGCGTTGACAGGGATGTTCGGCATCCATTCTGAAGCTGGCGGCCATTTGTTCAAGTTGTCGCTGCAGTTGCTCTGCGCCTGTGAAATTGCCGCTCTGCAGTCGCACCCTCACCTGCTCGGCTAACATCATGGCCTGGAGCCGTTGCCAGCCGCGAGACACCGCAAGGCGCTGCGCATGCTCCAGCAATCGCTCGGCCTCATACGGCATATCGCCGTCCAGGGCCTGACGCGCGAGATAGGTATAGCAACGACTCAGCGCGTCGGGTGGACTGAATCGGTCGATGAATTCGAGCCGGTCGGCTAACAGATGATCGGGCGAGTCCCCCCTCTGACATTCATAGGCTATCTCCGCCAGCAGCGGCGCCAGCGTCGCGCCACTGGTCGACTGGGTACCGGTATAACATTCAGCCTGGCGCAACGTTTTCTCTGCATACCACCCGGCTTTTCCCAGATCGCCCTGACAAAGATGGCACTGGGCAATGATAAACGCGCGATAAACCGAGACAAACAGATTATCTAAAGGACTTTCCGGAGAGGGCATATGCTGTTGAACCTCCAGCGCGTCGTGATAGCGCTGGTTAACAACATGGCAATAGCTGAGAATATTGCATATCAGACCATCAACCCAGGTGTCACCGCAGGGCACTTCGGCCAGCAACGGCTGAACAATAGCCAGACTCTCCGGGATGTTTTCCGCAAAGGCTTCGCAAATCGCCCGCACAACGCGCAATTTACACCAGGTGCTGCGAGTTAAATCCTCACGATGATGAAGTACCATCTGATCGAGGTTATCAAGCAGCTGCCTCGACTCATCAAAGTGGAAATAATGCGCCAGTGCCCAGGCCAGGTTAATTTGCAGGTCAATGCGCGAAGGATCGGTGCTGGGCGGTAAATGATGCATCCATGAGATCAGGGTATCGATATCCCCTTCTTCCGCCAGTGACTGAGCGCTTGCGCCATCCTGTACGGGGCTATGCACCGGCTTGCCTGCGCTGAGCGCATGGCGTACCGCCTCAGACCACAGCTTCTGTTCGACGAACCAATGACTGGCTAATTCATGTAGCTGTTTGCGATCAATAGCGTTGTTCTGCTGCAGCATAGTCCGAAGATTTTCCTGTAACAGAGGATGGTAGCGAAACCAGTAGCCCTGTTCGTCAAGGGCTGACAAAAAAAGGTTGTGTCGCTCAATCCATGCCAGCATCGCTTTACTATCATCACGTCCAGTCACTGCATTGCATAGTTCGGCATTTAACCGGCTGAGGAAGGACGTTTTTACCAGGAAATCGAGAACCTCTTCCGGTAGCGGGTCCAGTACCACCTCTTTCAGATAGCGGGCAATGGACCGTGTTCCTCCATGCATATTGCGCAACAGATGCTCGGGATCATGCTGTAATTCTGCCGACAATGAAGCGATCTTCATCCCTGCAATCCAGCCCTCTGTCACGGACCGTAGCCGCTGTGCATGGTGGTTGCTGAGGGGTAGCGCAACCGTGCGGCTAAAATAGTGTTTTGTTTCTTCGAGCGTGAATTGCAGGTCTCGATCATAGATCTCCACCAGTTGGTCCTGGGCCTGCAGCTGGCTCAGCGCAAGATTCGGGTGAAAACGGCTGCCAATGATCAGATGCAAGGCGGCAGGCGCATGCTTGATTAAATACCCCAGCGCTTCATAGACCCCACGATCGTTAATCACGTGGAAGTCGTCGATAATCAGGTACACGTCATGCGGGCAGTAGTGTAGCTGGTTAATGAGCCCGGCCAGCAGTTGCTCGGAGCTGGAGAGCTTCTGTTCTTCCATGTCACGCCAGAAATCGGCGTCCCAGTCAGCATAGAGTGGACGCAATGCTTGCAGCAGATAAGGAATAAACTGCCATACGTCATCATCATCCTCATCGAGGCTCAGCCAGGCGATACGTTCACCCTGGGCGACCATCTGCTGATGCCATTGCGCCAACAGCGTGGTTTTGCCAAATCCAGCGCCGGCGCAAACGACGCCCAGCCGGCACTGCTGAACGGGACTGAGAAGCTGAAGCAGCCGGGGGCGCTCCAGCAATTGTATCGAGGAGCGAGGCGGGACGAATTTGGTCAGGATTAGCGGCAAGCCTCGCGTCAGCCGCAATGGCCCGGAGACCAGTGAGGGTGATTGGCGACTTTCTAAATCCGATGGCTTCATCCGTGGTTATCTACTCGCTTTGTTTTTTTTCAATTGTACGCCAGCCCCCGGGATGACATGGGACAGCCAAACTTTATTACTACACAAAATTTAGAAAGTTTGACCTCAAGCATGAAAACCCCCACCTACCCCCCCATGAAGGTGGCTTCGCACTCCCTTTAACCGCTCGTAGATTCATTGCATGGGTGTGGCCAGGGTTATCCGCCCTGTCTGTTGGCCCCGCCTGGGTGACCTTTATTGAGGAGAATTAAACGATGCTCAGCAAACAGGCGTTATTGCAGGCTTACCGCAAGATGCGGGAGATCAGGACCTTTGAAGAGCGGTTGCATCAGGAAAATACCAGCGGTGATATTCCGGGCTTCATTCACCTTTACACCGGCGAGGAAGCCATCGCGGTGGGGGTCTGCGAAAATTTAACGAGCGCAGATTTCATTGGTTCAACACACCGTGGACATGGCCACTGTATTGCTAAAGGTTGTGACATTCACGGCATGATGGCCGAAATATTCGGTAAGGACAGCGGGTTATGTCGCGGTAAGGGCGGGTCGATGCACATTGCCGATCTGTCGAAAGGAATGCTGGGGGCGAACGCTATCGTTGGGGGAGCCCCTCCCCTGGCCATCGGCGCCGCGCTAACGGCAAAGACGCTAAAAACCGGCAACGTCGGTGTCTCTTTTACGGGCGATGGTGGTTCTAATCAGGGCCTGGTCTTTGAAGCCATCAATATGGCCGTCGTGCTCCAGCTTCCAGCCGTCTTTATTTTCGAGAATAACGGTTACGGCGAAGGGACCGGCCACGACTACGCCGTGGGCGGGCGTGATATCGCCCGACGCGCCGCTGGCTTCGGCCTGCCGGCAGTGACCGTTGATGGCACCGATTTCTTTGCCGTTTATGAGGCAACCTCAGAGGCGGTCAAGCGTGCGCGAGAAGGCGGTGGCCCAAGCGTCATTGAGGCCAAAGCCTTCCGCTGGCATGGTCATTTTGAGGGCGATCCCGCGCTATACCGCGCGGAAGGTGAAGTGCAACGCCTGCGTGAACAACATGATCCGCTGAAGATTTTCACCGCTAAGGTCAAGCAGCATATCACCCAGGAAGAACTGACGGCGATTGACGAGGAAGTAGAAGGCCTGGTCAACGATGCCGTATTGAAGGCCCGCGCCGCTGCCTATCCGGCTCCGGAAGACCTGCTGACAGACGTTTATGTCTCATACTGAGGGTGATAACCATGACAATAAAAACCTATCGTGAAGCGGTCAAGGAAGCCCTGGCCCAGGAAATGGAACGCGATGAACGCGTGGTGCTGATCGGTGAAGACTTACGTGGCGGTCATGGCGGAAATGCGCCCGAAGAGGCGAAGATAGAAGCCTTTGGCGGTGTGCTTGGGGTCACTAAAGGGCTGTGGACGCAGTTCGGCTCCGATCGGGTGATCGACACGCCCATTACCGAGTCGGCCATTATCGGTATGGCGGCCGGCGCCGCAGCGACGGGTCTGCGGCCGGTCGCGGAATTGATGTTCATGGATTTTTTTGGCGTGAGTCACGATGCGCTGTACAACCAGGCGGCTAAGTTCCGCTACATGTTTGGTGGCAAAGCCAGGGCCCCGCTGGTGATGCGAGGTATGATCGGCGCGGGGTTTTCCGCCGCGGCCCAGCATTCACAGTCACCCTATAATATCTTTGCCACCACCCCAGGGCTGAAGGTGGTGGTGCCCTCGACGCCTTATGACGTCAAGGGTCTGTTAATCCAGTCCATTCGCGACGACGACCCGGTGGTATTCTGCGAGCATAAAATGCTGTACGACCTCAAGGGCGAGGTACCGGACGAGAGCTATACCATCCCGCTAGGTGTAGCCAACTATACCCGCGAAGGAGAGGACGTCACCATCATTGCGCTGTCGGCAATGGTGCATAAAGCCAACCAGGTGGCGGACAAGCTGGCCAAAGAGGGGATCTCGGTCGAGGTGGTCGACCCGCGAACCATTTCGCCGCTGGATGAGGAAGGTATTCTGGAATCGGTGGCTTCCACAGGGCGGGTCGTGATTGTCGACGAATCCGCGGCACGCTTCGGTTTTGCTCATGATGTCGCGGCGCTGATTGCGTCCCAGGCATTCCATTTCCTCAAAGCGTCCGTTGTGCTGGTGACGCCGCCACACACGCCGGTCCCGTTCTCCCCTGCTCTCGAAAAACTCTGGATCCCTGGCGTAGAACGTATCGAAGCCGCCGTCCGTCAAGTGCTGGAGGATTAACCTATGAGCGAAATCAAGACGCTTGAAATGCCAAAGTGGGGGCTTTCCATGGAGGAAGGCTTGCTCGCTCGGTGGGCAATCCAGGAGGGTGACAGCTTCACCCCAGGGCAGGAAATCTGTGAGATTGAAACCAGTAAAATCGTTAATGTGCTGGAGGCACCCTTTGCTGGTACGTTACGTCGGATAATCGCCCGCGAGGGTGAGACGCTTCAGGTAGGCGCCGTGCTGGCCCTGGCGGCTGACGCGTCGGTCAGCGATGCTGAACTGGACAAATTTGCTGCCAGCCTGGCTTCGGCGAAACCCGCAGCCCCTGGCCCGGAGTGTGCCGCGCCGGGCGTAGCGGCACAGGCAGGCGCTAAGCCAGCTTCCGTTGTTTCCCCGCCATCCAACAGCCCCGAGCCCCCTGTTGGGCAGACCGATATCCCCGTCAGTCTGCAAGGCGTGACCGATGTGACTCAGGTTAATGCCACGCCCCATGCGTTAAGACTGTCTGCCCGCTGGGGTGTCGACCTGAAAAAAGTCCGCGGCAGCGGGCGCGGGGAGCGTATCTCTGTTTCTGATCTGGAAAGCGCGATCGTGGCCGCCGGCGGTCGTCTGGCCTCTCCGACGCCCCCCATTCGTCGCAGCAAAGCGCCCCGCTCGCATGCCGATGATAGCCAGGTATCGGCCACCCCGCTGGCGCGCCGTCTGGCCGGCAAACTGGGTATCAACTTACATGACTGCCGAAGCAGCGGTTCACGCGGTCGGGTGAGTCGCGATGATGTGCTGGCCGCAGCGTTGTTACTCGACGAGCAACCGCAGACTAGCCCAGTGCAGGAGAGTGCCCCGGCACCCTTTGAGAGCATCCCGATGTCCGGTATGCGGCGGGCTATCGCTTCTCGCCTGCAAACGTCCAAGCAACAGTCTCCCCATTTCCGTTTGAACGTCGATCTCGATCTGGAACGACTGTTAGCGTTACGTCAGGACATTAACCGCGAAGTACCCGGCGCCAAGATTTCGGTTAATGACCTGCTGGTGAAGGCCTGCGCCCTGGCTCTAGTGGCCGTGCCTGACGTCAACATCCAGTTTGATGAAGCGACACAAAGTATCCGCCGCTTTGCGGATGCCGACATTTCGGTGGCCGTTGCGCTGCCTGCCGGGCTAATTACCCCTATTGTTCGCTCGGCGAACCGGAAATCGATTAGCGACATATCGAACGAAATTCACTCGCTGGTGACCAGAGCCAAAGCGGGCACGCTGAAGCCGGAAGAGTTCCAGGGCGGGACCTTTAGCGTGTCAAATCTGGGAATGCTCGGCGTCCGGCAGTTTGACGCCATCATCAATCCACCGCAAAGCGCAATCCTCGCCATTGGCGCCGGCGAGCTCCGGGCGGTAGTACGCGACGGGCAAATCGTCGCGCGCCAGCAAATGACGGTATCGCTATCCTGCGATCACCGGGTCATCGATGGCGCGGCAGGTGCGGCTTTTCTCCGGGAACTCAAGCGACTGATTGAAACCCCGACCTTGATGTTTATCCAGGAGACGAGCTATGCACGATAAATACGATGTGCTGATCATCGGCGGTGGTCCTGGGGGATACGTTGCCGCCATCCGTGCCGGTCAGCTAGGGCTTCGTACCGCATTAGTGGAAAAACAGCATCTGGGCGGCATCTGCCTGAACTGGGGATGCATTCCAACCAAGGCGCTGCTGCATGGCGCTGAGGTTGCGCACACTATCACCCATGCCAGTCAGCTGGGCATCAGCGTGGGCGAGGTGAACGTCGATCTGCAAAAACTGGTGCAATTTAGCCGTACCGTATCGCAACAGCTCACCGCAGGGGTTGCGTACCTGTTGAAGAAAAATGGCGTGCAGGTCATTGATGGCACCGCGCGGCTGCGCGGCAAGGGGCAAATAACGGTCGAGGATGGCCGAGGGGAGGCGCGCGATTACCGGGCCGATCACGTGATCCTGGCAACCGGCGCCCGACCACGCGCATTACCAGGCATCACGCCAGATGGCGAATATATCTGGACCTATTTCGAGGCGCTGCGGCCTAAGCGATTGCCCAAGTCGCTCTTAATCATCGGTTCAGGGGCGATTGGCGTCGAGTTCGCCAGCCTTTATAACGATCTGGGCTGTAAAGTAACGCTGGTCGAGCTAGCTTCGCAGATTTTGCCAGTGGAAGATGTCGAGGTGTCTGCAGCAGTGCGTAAGTCATTCGAAAAACGCGGTATTCAGGTCCATACCCAGACCCTGGTGACGCAAGTACAGCTCACCGATACCGGGGTGCGCTGCACACTGAAAAACACCGGCGGCGAATATTCCCAGGATGTCGAACGTGTGCTGCTGGCGGTCGGCGTACAGCCGAATATTGAAGATCTGGGGCTGGAAACGCTGGGCGTTGAGTTAGACCGCGGTTTTATCAAGACGGACGCGGCTTGTCGCACTAACGTATTCGGGCTTTATGCCATCGGCGATGTAGCCGGCCCGCCGTGTCTGGCGCACAAGGCCAGCCACGAAGGCGTGATCTGCGTTGAGACACTGGCCGGTGTCGAAGGCGCCCATCCGCTTGATCGCGACTATGTGCCCGGTTGCACTTATGCCCGGCCTCAGGTTGCCAGTCTGGGCCTGACGGAATCGACGGCTCTGGCCAGGGGACGGCCCGTCAGGATCGGTAAGTTCTCTTATCAGAGCAATGGTAAGGCGCTGGCCAGCGGCGAGACAGAGGGTTTTGTGAAGACGATTTTCGATGCTGAAACCGGCGAGTTGCTGGGCGCGCATATGGTTGGCGCACAGGTCACGGAACAGATCCAGGGCTTTGGCATCGCCCGTCACCTGGAGGCCACAGATGAAAGTCTCCTGTCGATGATCTTTGCGCATCCGACACTTTCCGAAGCGATGCATGAATCCATACTCGCGGCCTGCGATCAACCGTTGCATCAATAAAAAATAAGGGAGGCGATAGCTGTGCGATACGGAGTAAGTTCCCGTTATCCCTCCCGCACTCCCCCTCCCCGACAGAAGATCCCCAACAACGGTTACGGCAGGATCTATTGATCTGAAACGCTAAGCGCCATGCGTAAATTCTGTATGTTTAGTAGACAACCAAACGACAGGAGGAGCGATCTATGACACAGCACGAAAGGTTTTGCCAGGCCTGCGGAATGCCGATGTCCGCACCTGATGCGCAAGGGGCCAGCGATAAATATTGCGCGTATTGCAGCGACAGCGACGGTAATCTGAAATCCTGGGAAGAGGCCGTATCCGGTCTGGCGGCTTTTCTCGACTCCTGGCAAAAGGTGGGCGTAGCGGAATCACGGAAACGGGCAAAACGTTATCTGACGGCGATGCCTGCCTGGGCGCACAAAGCGGACGAGTAATTTGCCCGGGCGGCAGGATGAAATCAGTAAGGACAGATCGCCATGCCGACAACATTGCTATAGCGTTTTTGTACGCCATCCGGACAGGAATAAATGCGCGTTGTAGATGACGACCTGCAGGCATAGGCATGCATGGATGCGATCTTCATGCGGATGAAATAAACGCCTGGCGTTCTCACCCTTGACCGGATGCGTTATTGCCTGGTTTTTAAAGGTTCTGTTTCTGTATTTAACCCGGCACTTCTCATGGAATACAACATATTGATGTGATGAATCTCTCATTTCAACGATACCAACTGGACAATAAGTTATCGCGTGTGTTAGTTATTTAATCACGCAAGAGAACAGATTTAATTTAAACAAGTTAAACCTTTCTCACTTTGCTAAAAAATTGCATTGATAATGCTTTGGAATCCCGAACCATTATCAAAAGGGTATGTGAACAGAAAGCCCTCAGAGACGCGAGTCTCTGAGGGCTTTTTTTTGTTTTTTTATCTCAGGAGTAAATAAATGTCTAAAGAACGTCGTCTCTCAAGAATATTCGCAAAAGATGGTAAATCCGTGACCTTAGCGCTGGATGGCTACTATTTTTCCACGAAAACAAATGGTATTGATAATACGATAAATCAGCTCCCTGCTCTGGTGGAACACGGCCTGGATTGTGCGCTCGTCACGTACGGCATGTTGAAGAATTATCGGGAAGCATTAAACAGCGTTCCCGTTGTCTTACGCGTCGACAGCACGGTCAGTATCTTTGACAATACCGTTCCCGATACTACCCCCGTTTTTTCCGTCGAAGATGCGCTTAAAGTCGCTGCCGAGGGCGTGGTCTGCATGACCTTCCCCGGCGCCTTCAATGAAGAAAAAACCCACATTATGGCGATGCAACTCGCGCAGGCAGCGGATCGCTGGAACGTACCGCTGATTGTCGAATCGCTCCCGTATGGTTATCCCGTCACCAGCGATGATTCTAACAATCCGGCCATCATCGCTGCATCGGCCCGCGCAGCGGTGGAGCTGGGCGCGGACGTCATCAAAACGCGTTTTACCGGTTCACCAGAGGACCGACTGATCGTTGAAGCTGCCGGCGTGCCGGTGCTTGCCTTAGGAGGGCCAAAAACCGGCATCGACGGTTACTTCAAATTTGTTCAGCACTGTATGCAGATGGGTGCGAAAGGCGTGGCTGTGGGACGAAACATTACCCAGGATCCGCAGCCGGCGAAAGTGGTAGCAGGCCTGAATGCCATCATCCATGAAAACGCAACAGCGGAAGATGCATACAGCCTCTACATGGCTAAATAACATCGGAAATTAATATGATTTCGAATAACACCATCATCCCTTCCATCAGGAAGTATAAATACTTTGAAAAAGCATTATCCTGCCAGTCAGAATATGTGCTGCTATCCGAAGCGAATATCGGCAATCTGCAGTCGCTGATTGGCAAATGCCATCAAAGCGGTAAGAAGGTCCTCGTTCACCTTGAATTACTGGGCGGCTTCAAACCGGATCAGGCGGGGATCAATCTGCTGAAAAATTATTACAAGGTTGATGGTGTTATTTCTTCCAATCTCTCCGCGCTACGCTACGCCAAAAAGGAGGGATTGCTGACCGTATATCGGGTTTTACTTATCGATTCGCGATCGCTTGATCAGTCGCTCGATATTGTTAAACACAGTCCACCGGACGCAATTGAAATCTTACCTGCTGAATATGCCTGCCAGTGTCTGGAGTTGATTAGCCGAAATTTGAAAGGCTTTGATGTGGTATTCATCGCCGGAGGCTTTGTTAAGCGCAAATACCTTGTAGATAAAATATTCCATGCCGGATTTAAAGGGATAACCACCAGCGAGCCCGGCTTATGGTAACCAATAAGGAGTCCACGCGAATGAAAGATGAATACGTCATGGGCATCGACAATGGTGGAACCGTCACCAAGGCAGCCATCTATGACCGTAAAGGACAGGTGCTCGCCATCGCCTCAAAATCCACGCAGATGCTGACACCCCGGGAATTCCACACAGAGCGCAGTATCGATGAGCTGTGGGCCGCTAATGTCGAAGTGATTAAAAAAACGATTGCGCAATCAGGTATCGACGCCAGCCAGATAAAAGGAGTGGCCGTCACCGGTCATGGTAACGGTCTGTATCTGGTCGACGAAGAAGGTCACCCGGTGCGTAACGGCATTATATCCACCGATAGCCGGGCAAAAGAGTACGTTGAGAGATGGCAACGCTCGCCAGAATTCCTTACCGACATTTTGCCAAAAACAATGCAGTCCATCTGGGCCGGACAACCTGTCGCCCTGCTGGCATGGCTGAAGGAGTTCGAGCCCGAGACGCTGCAAAAAGCGCGTTATATTTTTATGGTCAAGGACCTGATCCGTTTTTACCTGACCGGAGAGGCTTTTCTTGAGCTGACCGATATCTCAGGGACCAACCTGATCAACGTACGTGACTGCCAGTATGACGATGAACTACTGGCATGGTGGGGACTTGATGAACTGCGGGACAAATTGCCCCCCATCAAACGCTCAACAGAATGCTGCGGAAAAATCACTGACGACGTGGCCCGTCTGACCGGTTTATGCGCAGGTACGCCGGTTTCTGGCGGGGTGTTTGATATCTCGGCCTCTTCCATTGCCTCGGGGATTAATAGTCTCGATAAGATGGCGATCGTCACCGGCACCTGGAGCATAAACGAATACGTTACCGACCACCCGGTTATTGATAAAGATCTGTTTATGACCTCCATTTATCCCATTGAGGGTAAATGGCTCATCACCGAGGCCAGCCCCACCTCCGCGAGCAACCTGGAGTGGTTTATTAACAACTTTATGGAGAGCGACCGGAAAACCTCCGCCGAACAAGGATCGTCGGTCTATGACCTGTGCAATAAGCTGGTTTCATCAACGACGCCGGATGAAAGTCACCTGCTGTTCTTTCCGTTCGTGTTTGGCTCTAACACCATTCCCGACGCCTCGGCCGGCTTTATCGGTGTCAACAGCTTCCATAAAAAAGCCCATTTTCTGCGGGCGATTTATGAGGGCGTGGCCTTCAGCCATCTCTACCACACCGAGCGCTTACGCAATATTAACCCGAAGTTAAGCCGCACTATTCGTATTGCTGGCGGCGTCACGAACTCCCCGGTCTGGCTGCAGATATTCGCCGATATCTTCCAGGCCACGCTGGAAATCGTTGACGTCAAAGAGCACGGGACCCTGGGTACCGCGATGACCGCCGCCGTCATGGTGGGCTGGTTTGCGGAGGTATTTGCGGCCTCAAACGACATGGTCCATGTCTCACGCACCGTCTCCCCTAATCCGGAAAACCACCGGGTCTACCAGACCAAATACCAGCTTTATAAAAACCTGTTATCAGAAATGCAGTCGCCGTGGAAAAGCTGCAGCAACTACATCGCGCACTAAGTGAGGAAAAAATGGATCTGAATTTAACGAATCGTACGGCCATCGTGACAGGCGGCGCAACCGGCCTGGGGAAAGAGTTTGTTCTTTCTCTCGCCAAAGAAGGCGTCAATATCTGCTTTACCTATATGCGTGAGGAAGAGCATCCCGAACGGCTGATCGAAACGGTGAAGGCCAGCGCGAACGTAGAGATCATCGCGGTCAAAACCGATCTCTCTGACGAGCAGAGCCGGGAAAATCTGTTTGCCACCTGTATCGACAGACTGGGCAAAGCCGACATTCTGGTGAATAACGCCGGGATCTGGCTGAGCGGCTACGTCACCGAGATCAGCCCGCAGGACTGGGATCTGGTGATGAATGTCAATCTGAAAGCCATCTTCCATCTCAGCCAGCTGTTTGTAAATCACTGCCTGCAGCATGACCAGATGGGCAGCATTCTGAATATTACCTCGCAGGCCGCGTTCCACGGCTCCACGACGGGACATGCGCACTACGCGGCAAGTAAGGCCGGCCTGGTCGCCTTTGCTATCTCTCTGGCGCGGGAAGTCGCCAAACAAAAAATCAATGTGAACAATATCGCCGTCGGGATCATGGATACTGCGATGATCCGTAAGAACATTGAGCAAAACCCTGACTATTACGTCAGTCGTATTCCGGTGGGCCGCGTGGCCCAGCCGCAAGAAATTGCCGACATCGGAGTCTTCATGGTTTCTCCTAAGACCAGCTATATGACGGGAGCAACTCTGGACGTTACCGGCGGTATGTTGATGCGTTAATCTAGGGAGAATCATTATGAAATGTCTGGCAATTGCCGATCTGTTTATCAATGCAGCGATGATGGAATCAGGACTGAAAGCGCTCAGGGATAAGGGAATTGAAGTAGAAATACGCGAGTGGTCACATGACTCCGTTGAGAAACTTCAGGAAGATAATCTGCGGGTTGAACAGGAAGGAGCAGAAGCGGTGGCCTTACCGGAAGCGCTGCTTCAGGGAACGGATGATATTGACATCCTGATCACTCAGTTTGCCCCCGTCAATACTGCGGTGTTCGATAAACTACCAAAGCTGAAATATGTAGGCGTGCTCCGCGGTGGCGTTGAAAACGTGAATCTTCAGGTGGCGAACGCCCGGGGCGTTGAGGTGATAAACACACCGGGGCGTAACGCTCGCAGCGTCGCCGAATTCACGGTCGGCATGATCCTGGCGGAAATGCGCAATATCGCCCGTTCACACGATGCCCTGCGTGACAAATACTGGCGTAAAGACAGTCCGAACCATCAGGCGATCCCGGAGCTTGGCGGAAAAGTCGTGGGGCTGGTTGGCCTCGGTCATATTGCCCAACTGGTTGCGGGATTTCTCAGCGGCTTTGGCACGGAGATTATCTTTTACGATAAGTACGTTGCAGACCATGAACGTTATGAGAAAGTCGATTCTCTGGACGAACTGGTACAACGCGCCGACGTTATCTCGTTACATGCTCGCCTGACGCCGGAAACCGAAAATCTGATTAACGCACACCATTTCGCGCTAATGAAGCGCAGTGCCATCATTGTTAACACGGCACGCTCTGGGTTAATCAATGAAAAAGAGATGATTGATGCGCTCAGATCCGGGCAAATCATGGGCGCCGCGCTTGATACCTTTGATGACGAGCCACTCCCTGACGACAGTGCATTCTATACACTGAATAACGTGACCATTACGCCGCATATTGCCGGGAGTACCATTGACGCATTCAGTAATTCGCCCAAACTCTTCGCTGAGATCCTTTTAAAGAAACTCAGTTAAATACTAAAAGAACCATTAAAGGTATTAACAGGGCCCAATGGGCACGGGTTAACTCGTGCCCAATTCGCCCGCCTTTTAAGGAATCATTATGGATATTATCAACAGCATTATTAGTCTGGGGGCATCAGTAATGATGCCAGTAATATTCTTTATTATCGCGCTTTGCTTTGGCGTTAAAATCGGTACGGCATTTAAAGCAGGAATGCTGGTAGGCATTGGTTTTGAAGGGGTGGGGCTGGTGATTGGCCTGCTGCTGACAAATCTGGGCCCCGCATCGCAGGCGATGGTTGAGCGTATCGGCCTGCAGTTAACGGTCGTTGATACCGGTTGGCCTACCGCATCGACCATTGGCTGGGGTTCGCCGCTGATGCTGCCCGTCGTGGTGGGCTTTATCGTCATCAACTTGGCTATGCTTCTGTTGAAATTAACCAAAACGGTGAATATCGATATTTTTAACTACTGGATTTTCCTGATCATGGGGTCTGTGGTCTATGCCGGAACGGGAAATTACTGGCTTTCGGTCGGTATTACATTCGCTATTTTTGTGTTGACGCTATTGGCGGCAGATTTAACGGCTCCATATTTACAAAAAAACTATAATCTTAAAGGGATATCATTCCCACATCTTACCTGTATAGCTTACGTGCCGTTTGGCATTGCCTGTAATTACATCATTGATAAGATCCCGCTTATCAATAAAATCAATTTCGATCCGGAAAGTATTAATAAAAAATTCGGCGTTTTTGGCGAGCCTCTTACCCTGGGATTTGTGCTGGGACTGCTGTTGGCCTTCCTGGCGGGATATGACGTTTCTGCTGCCGTTTCACTGGCCATTAAGGTTTCAGCCGCCATGCTGCTACTGCCTAAAATGATTGAAATTCTGGTGCAGGGATTGTTGATTGTCCGTGATGCCGCTGAAGCAAAACTGAAGGCTAAATTCCCGGGGCGCGATTTTTACATCGGGATGGATACGGCGTTACTGATCGGTGAACCTTCGGTACTGGCGACCGGTCTGCTGTTAATCCCTATGGCTGTGGTGCTGTCTATCATTCTGCCCGGCAACCGCGTACTGCCCTTTGTCGATCTGGCTTCATTAATGTTCCTGCTGGCAATGGTCACGCCGTTCTGTAAACGAAATATGTTCCGCATGTTCATAACCGGAACCCTGATCGTGACCTGCATCCTGTATGTCGGGACGGACATTTCGCAAGAATACACTCAGGCGGCGGTGAACTCGCATATTCCAGTGCCGGAAGGGATGGCCGAGATCACCAATATCGTCGGCGGCGCCACGACGCCTGTCGGCTGGCTGGCCGTCAAGTTTGGCGAGTTTTTTAGTGCCACACCTTAGTACAAAACCACACAAGTAAACAGAGGGCAAACTGCTGCCCTCTGTTTCTTCCTCTTATACTGTGCACTGAATAGCTGGCTCAGCTACGCCCCTGGTTTGAACATCTGACCAGCGCGTCCGCCCCCTGCGCGGCGAGGTGGTTCATTTCTTTTGTGCCCCCTCCTCTTTTCAACCCAACCTGCTATGCTCCTTCTTTCATTATTCTCTGGAGATCCCGATGCTGACCATCTGGGGCCGAAAAACCTCCTCTAACGTGCAGGCGCTGATGTGGTGTGTTGGCGAGCTTGGGTTGGACTATCTCCGGTTCGACGTGGGGCATCGCTATGGCGGTACCGACAGCGAGGCGTTTTATCAGCTCAATCCCAATCGTACGGTGCCAGTGCTGCAGGATGACGAAAATCCGCCGCTGTGGGAAACCGGCGCGATCCTTCGCTATTTAGCCAGTCGCTACGCCGACGACGCCTTCTGGCCGGGCGAACTGCTGGCTCGTACAGAGGTTGATCGCTGGGCCGAGTGGTCAAAGCAGAATATCGCCCTCGGCTTTACGGCGCCGGTGTTCTGGCGCGTGGTGCGCACGCCCGCCGCCGAGCGGGATCCGCAGGCCATCGCCGCGGCGGTGACGGCCCTGGAGCAAAAGCTGGCGATTGCCGAGGCACGTCTCGCCGGCAGTCGCTATCTGGTGGGCGATACCTTCACCCTGGCCGATATCCAGTTTGGCCATGTGCTGTACCGCTACTTTGCAATCGATATCACCCGTCGTCCCCTCCCCCACCTTGCGGCGTATTATGCACGGCTAACCGCACGGCCCGCCTTTCGCCAGCACGTCATGGTCAGCTACGACGAGCTGAAGGTCTGAAAATGGTCGGTAGCGCCTCCTGACGCTACCGACATACCGGTTAACGCGCCATCAGGACAAACACGCCCCAGCCGAGATATTCCCGGGTCCAGGTGACGTGGTGTAGCGGCGCAGTGGTCAACTGCTGGCGAACCTCCGGCGCGAAGTCATCGTGCGGATTGGCCTCCAGCCAGCGGCGCATCGTCAGCCATTTCGCCGCTTCATAACGATCCCAGCCCTCCTGGTCGGCCAGTACCATCTCCACCACGTCATAGCCCAGTTCGCCAAAGTGAGCGACCAGCGCCGGCAGCGTCAGGAAGTCATCGGGTGACTGCGCGCCGCAGGCAACCGCTTCTTCCGCCGTGGCGGGGCGTTTGCGCCACCATGGCTCGCCGATAAGCAGCATGCCGCCTGGGTTAAGACTCTGCTTCAGTAGCGCAATCGTGCCTGCCACTCCGCCGCCGATCCACGTTGCCCCCACGCAGGCGGCAATATCGCACGGCTGGCTGGCGACATATCCGCTGGCATCCTGGTGCACAAAGGTCACCCGGTCGCTCACCCCGAGCGCCTCTGCCCGGGCGGCCGCCTGCTGACTGAATAGCAGACTCATGTCCACCCCGGTGCCGACGATCTGATGATCGCGCGCCCAGCTACAGAGCATCTCGCCGGAGCCGCTGCCGAGGTCAAGAATGGTGGTGCCCGGCGCCATTCGCAGCGCCCGTCCCAGCGTGGCGTACTTTTCCGGGGTAAAAGGGTTATGAATACGGTGTTCGCTTTCACTGATAGTAAAAATGCGAGGGATATCGATCATGGGTGTTTCTCCTTGAGAGCCATACGCCCGGGCAGCGACCCTGCCCGGGTCGCTGTATCAGCGGTTGTCCGCCTGCGCGCGAACGTTATTCAAACCGGTGGTGTTGATCCGGTACGGCTGGCCATTCACCGACTTAATCAGCTTTTTGGTTTTGAGCTTTTTGAAGACCGCGAGGGTACAGTCGCTCAGCAACAGCCCTTCCCGGGTGTAGCATTCGACGGCGGTAATGCGGCCGGAGGTATCGCGGACGTGCGCAATACGGCCACCTTTGGCGAGTACGTGTAAGGTCCGTTGTTCCTGACGGGATAAATTCATACTGAAACCTGTTCATTATCATGTGCGAAAACATGCCTACACCCGCAGGTGTGTGCGTAAGGTTTAAGCGCAGCGATAATCAGTCCGGCCTGGGCAGGTCGGGAAGCTGATTATCTGATAATGACATTCTCCAGCATCGAAGCCTCGGTGAGCATTGAAAGGTATTTACCGGCTGAATATTAACACCTTCATCTGGTAAGGGTATTGTGCAGATTAAAAACTGTGACCGGTATTACGATTTCCCGTCAGCCTACCCCCATTTTTTGCGCTATCCGCCGCTCGCTCTGCTCCTCAACTTTCACCACCACCTTATCCCCCTCCCGCATTGTTAAATAATTGTTGTCAGATCACAAAATGGAAACAAAAAGGCTATTTCGTACGCATTTTATAAAAATGTAGATATTTTTAATTTATGGCTACGAAATGAACATCACCCTGACCTTACAGCGAGGAACGATCCTGATGAACGCCCTGACCGCAGTAAAACCGACACCCGCGCCGTTAGCCCAGCAATACCCTGGCTTTACCGTCTCCCCTTCCGCCCAGTCGCCGCGCCTGCTGGAGCTCACCTTTTCCGCGGACACCACCACCCAGTTTCTGCAGCAGGTCGCGCAGTGGCCGGTGCAGGCGCTGGAGTACAAATCTTTCTTACGCTTCCAGGTGGGCAAGATCCTCGACGATCTGTGCGGCAACCAGCTGCAGCCGCTGCTGATCAAAACATTGCTCGATCGCGCGGAAGGCGCGCTGCTGATCAACGGCGAAGGGATCGATAACGTCAGCCAGGCCGAAGAGATGGTCAAGCTGGCCACCGCCGTCGCCCACCTGATTGGCCGTTCCAACTTCGACGCCATGAGCGGCCAGTATTACGCCCGCTTCGTGGTGAAAAACGTCGATAATTCCGACAGCTACCTGCGCCAGCCGCACCGGGTGATGGAGCTGCACAACGACGGTACCTACGTCGAAGAGCAAACCGACTACGTGCTGATGATGAAGATCGACGAGCAGAACATGCAGGGCGGCAATTCCCTGCTGCTGCATCTCGACGACTGGGAGCACCTCGACGAATTCTTCCGCGACCCGCTCGCCCGCCGCCCGATGCGCTGGGCCGCGCCGCCGAGCAAAAACGTCAGCAAAGATGTTTTCCACCCGGTGTTCGACGTCGACCAGCTGGGTCGCCCGGTGATGCGCTATATCGACCAGTTCGTCCAGCCGAAAGATTTCGAAGAGGGCACCTGGCTGAGCCGCCTCTCCGACGCGCTGGAGACCAGCAAAAACATTCTTTCTATACCGGTGCCGGTAGGCAAATTTCTGTTGATTAACAACCTGTTCTGGCTGCACGGCCGCGACCGCTTTACGCCGCACCCGGACCTGCGCCGCGAGCTGATGCGCCAGCGCGGCTACTTTGCGTATTCCACGAATCATTACCAGACTCATCAATAAGGGTTTTCAGGCGAAGGAATTGAGCGGATGTATGATTTCGTGATTATCGGCGGCGGCATCATCGGCATGTCGACCGCCATGCAGTTAATTGAGATTTACCCGGACGCCCGCATTGCGCTGCTGGAAAAAGAGTCCGGCCCGGCCTGCCATCAGACCGGCCACAACAGCGGCGTGATCCACGCCGGGGTGTATTACACCCCCGGCAGCCTCAAGGCGCAGTTTTGCCTCGCCGGCAACCGCGCTACCAAGGCCTTTTGCGAGCAGAACGGCATCCGCTATGACGTCTGCGGCAAGATGCTGGTCGCCACCTCGCCGCTGGAGATGGAGCGGATGCGCGCCCTGTGGGATCGCACCGCCGCCAACGGCCTGCAGCGGGAATGGCTGAGCGCCGGGGAGCTGCGCGAGCGCGAACCGAACATTACCGGACTCGGCGGGATATTCGTCCCTTCCAGCGGCATCGTCAGCTACCGCGACGTGGCGGCGGCGATGGCGAAGAACTTCGAATCGAAAGGCGGCGCCATTGTCTACAACGCCGAAGTCACCGCCCTGAAAGAACACGCCAGCGGCGTGGTGATCCGTACCCGTCAGGGCGGTGAGTATGAGGCCTCGACGCTGATTACCTGCTCCGGGCTGATGGCCGATCGGCTGGTGAAAATGCTCGGCGTCGATCCCGGGTTTATCATCTGCCCGTTCCGCGGGGAGTATTTCCAGCTTGCCCCGCAGCACAATCAGATCGTCAACCATCTGATCTATCCGATCCCCGATCCGGCGATGCCGTTCCTCGGCGTCCACCTGACCCGCATGATCGACGGCAGCGTCACCGTCGGCCCCAACGCCGTGCTGGCCCTGAAGCGCGAAGGCTATCGCAAGCGTGATATCTCGCTGGCCGATACCC
Source organism: Klebsiella sp. PCX (assembly GCF_021869705.1). Classification (NCBI taxonomy): domain Bacteria; kingdom Pseudomonadati; phylum Pseudomonadota; class Gammaproteobacteria; order Enterobacterales; family Enterobacteriaceae; genus Klebsiella; species Klebsiella sp. PCX. The sequence continues at coordinate 1,030,472 of NZ_CP091527.1, read as the reverse complement.
TGGAGATCCTCACCTCGCCCGGCATCCGCCGGGTGCTGCAAAACAACCTGCGCTCCGGACTGGGTGAAATGAAGAATTCGCTGTGCAGAAGCGGCTATCTGCGGCTGGTGCAGAAATACTGCCCGAGCCTGACGCTCAGCGATTTACGCCCGTGGCCGGCCGGCGTGCGGGCGCAGGCGGTGTCGCCGCAAGGCAAACTGATCGACGATTTTCTCTTTGTCACCACCGCGCGTTCCATTCACACCTGTAACGCGCCGTCGCCGGCGGCGACGTCGGCTATCCCGATCGGCGCGCATATCGTCAGCAAGGTGCAGACCCTGCTGGCCAGCCAGAGCAATCCCGGACGCACGCTGCGTGCGGCACGTAGCGTGGAGACACTACACGCCGCTTTTACCCGTTAACCCCCTGAAGACAGGAAGCGATTATGCAACTCAACGATATGACTCTGTTTCGCCAGCAGGCGCTGATTGATGGTCAGTGGCGCGATGCGCCCAACGGCGACGTGATTGCGGTGACCAACCCGGCCAACGGCGAGCAGCTCGGCAGCGTGCCGAAAATGGGCGCCGACGAAACCCGACAAGCGATCGAGGCCGCTAACCGCGCCCTTCCCGCCTGGCGTGCCCTCACCGCCAAAGAGCGGGCGAACATTCTGCGCCGCTGGTTCGATCTTATGATGGAGAATCAGGACGATCTCGCTCGTCTGATGACCCTCGAGCAGGGGAAACCGCTGGCGGAAGCCAAAGGTGAAATCAGCTACGCCGCCTCCTTTATTGAATGGTTCGCTGAAGAAGGTAAACGCATTTACGGCGACACCATTCCTGGCCACCAGGCCGACAAGCGCCTGCTGGTGATTAAGCAGCCTATCGGCGTTACCGCCGCCATCACCCCGTGGAACTTCCCGGCGGCGATGATCACCCGCAAAGCGGGCCCGGCGCTGGCTGCGGGCTGCACCATGGTCCTGAAACCGGCCAGCCAGACGCCGTTTTCTGCGCTGGCGCTGGCCGAACTGGCGAATCGCGCCGGGATCCCCGCCGGGGTGTTCAACGTGGTCACCGGCTCAGCCGGCGCGGTCGGCGGCGAACTGACCAGTAACCCGCTGGTGCGCAAGCTCTCCTTTACCGGCTCGACCGAGATTGGCCGCCAGCTGATGGAGCAGTGCGCGAAAGACATCAAAAAAGTCTCCCTGGAGCTGGGCGGCAACGCGCCGTTTATCGTCTTCGACGATGCCGACCTCGACAAAGCCGTCCAGGGGGCGCTGGCATCGAAGTTCCGCAACGCCGGGCAAACCTGCGTCTGCGCTAACCGCCTGTACGTCCAGGACGGGGTGTATGACCGTTTCGCCGAGAAGCTGCAGCAGGCGGTGGAAAAACTGCGCATTGGCGACGGCCTGCAGGACGGGGTCACCACCGGCCCGCTGATCGACGAGAAAGCCGTCGCCAAAGTTGAAGAACACATTGCCGACGCCATCGCCAAAGGCGCGAAGGTGGTCACCGGCGGCAAACCGCACGCCCTGGGCGGCAACTTCTTCCAGCCGACCATCCTGGTCAACGTTCCTGACAGCGCCAAAGTGGCGAAGGAGGAGACCTTCGGCCCGCTGGCCCCTCTGTTCCGCTTTAAAGATGAAGCCGACGTCATTGCCCAGGCCAACGATACCGAGTTCGGCCTCGCCGCCTATTTCTACGCCCGCGATCTGAGCCGCGTGTTCCGCGTCGGCGAAGCGCTGGAGTACGGCATCATCGGCATCAATACCGGCATTATCTCCACCGAAGTCGCTCCGTTCGGCGGCGTTAAGGCCTCCGGCCTCGGCCGCGAAGGGTCGAAGTACGGTATCGAAGACTACTTAGAAATCAAATACATGTGCATTGGCCTTTAACAGGAGTGTCGGATGAACAGCAATAAAGCATTAATGGCGCGTCGCAGCGACGCGGTCCCGCGCGGCGTCGGCCAGATCCATCCTATCTTCGCCGAGCGCGCGGAGAACTGCCTGGTGTGGGACGTCGAAGGGCGGGAATATCTCGATTTTGCCGGGGGGATCGCGGTGCTCAATACCGGCCACCTGCATCCGCAGATCGTCGCCGCCGTGGAGGACCAGCTGAAAAAGCTGTCCCATACCTGCTTCCAGGTGCTGGCCTACGAGCCCTACCTGGCGCTGTGCGAAAAGATGAACCAGAAGGTGCCAGGTGATTTCGCCAAGAAAACCCTGCTGGTCACCACTGGGTCGGAAGCGGTGGAGAACGCGGTGAAGATCGCCCGCGCGGCAACCGGGCGCAGCGGCGCTATCGCCTTCACCGGCGCCTATCACGGCCGTACCCACTACACCCTGTCGCTGACCGGTAAAGTGAATCCTTACTCCGCCGGTATGGGCTTAATGCCGGGCCACGTCTATCGCGCCCTCTACCCGTGCGCGCTGCACGGCGTCAGCGATGACGAGGCGATCGCCAGCATCCATCGCATCTTCAAAAACGATGCCGGGCCGGAAGATATCGCCGCCATCATTATCGAGCCGGTGCAGGGTGAAGGCGGATTCTATGCCGCCTCCCCGGCCTTTATGCAGCGCCTGCGCGCTCTGTGCGACGAGCACGGCATTATGCTCATCGCCGATGAGGTTCAGAGCGGCGCGGGCCGCACCGGTACCCTGTTCGCCATGGAGCAGATGGGCGTCGCGGCGGATATCACCACCTTCGCCAAATCCATCGCCGGCGGTTTCCCGCTGGCGGGCGTCACCGGCCGTGCGGAGGTGATGGACGCCATCGCCCCCGGCGGACTGGGCGGCACCTACGCCGGCAACCCCATCGCCTGCGCCGCCGCCCTGGCGGTATTGCAGATTTTCGAGCAGGAAAACCTGCTGGAAAAAGCCAACCAGCTCGGCGATACCCTGCGCCAGGGCCTGCTGGCGATCGCTGAAGAGCATCCGGAGATCGGCGATGTCCGTGGTCTGGGAGCGATGATCGCCATCGAGCTGTTTGAAGAGGGCGACCGCAGCAGACCGAACGCAAGACTCACGGCGGATATCGTCGCCCGCGCGCGCGACAAAGGCCTGATCCTGCTCTCCTGCGGGCCGTACTACAACGTACTGCGCATCCTGGTGCCACTGACCATCGAAGAGGCGCAGATCGAGCAGGGGCTGAAGATCATCGCCGACTGCTTTACCGAGGCAAAACAGGCATAGAACAACAGATATGCGGACATGAAGTACGTTAGTAAGGGAATGAAGACGAGACCTGCAAAACAACAATAATACGCGTGCCCCGGCGCGGGAATGTCGGGGCGCTCTCCCAGGTGACACACTTCGAGAGGGTAAATGATGGGGCAACTGTCGCAATCACAGGATTTAGGGGCGGGACTGAAGTCGCGCCACGTCACAATGTTATCTATCGCCGGGGTGATCGGCGCGAGTTTATTTGTCGGATCCAGCGTCGCCATTGCCGAGGCGGGCCCGGCGGTGCTGCTGGCCTATCTGTTTGCCGGGCTGCTGGTGGTGATGATTATGCGTATGCTGGCCGAAATGGCGGTCGCCACGCCGGATACCGGCTCCTTTTCCACCTATGCTGATAAAGCCATCGGCCGCTGGGCGGGGTATACCATCGGCTGGCTGTACTGGTGGTTTTGGGTCCTGGTTATTCCGCTGGAAGCCAATATCGCGGCGATTATTTTGCATTCATGGGTGCCGGGCGTCCCGGTGTGGTTGTTCTCCCTGGTCATCACCCTCGCCCTCACCGGCAGTAACCTGCTGAGCGTCAAAAACTACGGCGAATTCGAGTTCTGGCTGGCGCTGTGCAAAGTGGTCGCTATTCTGGCGTTTATCGTACTGGGCGCGGTCGCCATTACCGGTTTTTATCCCTATGCCGAGGTGAGCGGCATTTCGCGGCTGTGGGATCACGGCGGCTTTATGCCCAACGGCTTCGGCGCGGTGCTCAGCGCGATGCTGATCACCATGTTCTCGTTTATGGGCGCGGAGATTGTCACCATTGCCGCCGCCGAATCAGATACTCCGGATAAACATATCGTGCGCGCCACCAACTCGGTGATCTGGCGTATCTCTATTTTTTATCTGTGCTCGATCTTTATCGTCGTCGCCCTCATCCCGTGGAATATGCCGGGGCTGAAGAGCATCGGCTCCTACCGCTCGGTGCTCGAGCTGCTGCATATTCCCTATGCCAAGCTGATTATGGACGGCGTGATCCTCCTGTCGGTCACCAGCTGTCTGAACTCGGCGCTGTATACCGCTTCGCGGATGCTCTACTCCCTGAGCCGCCGCGGCGATGCGCCGGCCATCATGGGCCGGACCAACCGCAGCAAAACGCCGTACGTGGCGGTGCTCCTCTCCACCGGCGCGGCATTCCTCACCGTGGTGGTGAACTACTACGCGCCTGCCAAGGTGTTTAAATTCCTCATCGACAGCTCCGGCGCCATCGCTCTGCTGGTCTATCTGGTGATCGCCGTTTCGCAACTGCGGATGCGTAAAATCCTTCAGGCGCAAGGTGGCGAGATCCGTCTCAGAATGTGGCTCTATCCGTACCTGACCTGGCTGGTGATCGCCTTTATCACCTTCGTGTTGGTGGTGATGCTGTTCCGTCCGGCGCAGCAGCTGGAGGTGCTCTCTACCGGCCTGTTAGCATTGGGAATTATTTGTACGGTACCGATTATGTCGCGCTGGAAAAAGCTGGTATTGTGGCAAAAACTGCCGCTGCAAAATACGCGTTAACCCTCTTCCCGGCGCCCGCCGGGAAGAGTATTCAGGAGTAAGAACATGACCGCCATTCCCCAGGCGACGGCCATTGACGGATACCGTTGGTTAAAAAACGACATCATCCGCGGGGTCTACCAACCCGATGAGAAGCTGCGGATGAGCCTGTTGACCTCGCGCTATGCCCTGGGGGTCGGTCCGCTGCGCGAGGCGCTTTCGCAGCTGGTGGCCGAGCGGCTGGTGACGGTGGTCAATCAGAAAGGCTATCGGGTAGCGCCCATGTCGGAACAGGAGCTTCTCGATATCTTCGACGCGCGCGCCAACATGGAAGCCATGCTGGTGCGCCTCGCCATTGAGCGCGGCGGCGATGAGTGGGAAGCCGAGCTGCTGGCTCGCGCCCATCTGCTCAACAAGCTGGAGTCGTGCGAAGCGAGTGAGCACTTACTCGATGAATGGGACCAGCGCCATCAGGCATTTCACACCGCCATCGTCGCCGGCTGCGGTTCGCAGTATCTGCTGCAGATGCGCGAACGGCTGTTCGACCTGGCGGCCCGCTACCGCTTCATCTGGCTGCGCACCACTGTGCTGTCGGTGGAGATGCTGGAAGATAAGCATGTCCAGCATCAGACTCTGGTGGACGCTATTCTGGCGCGCGACGCTGAACAGGCCAGCGCGCTGATGCGCGAGCACTTACTGACTCCGATCCCGATTATTCAGCAGGCGATGGCCGGCAAGCTGCAGCCGCAGGTAGTGTGAGTCAGATGGCGGGGTTGAGCGTAGGGGTATGGCGGCAACGTCTTCGTCACGCTCCTCCACGCCGCACGGGCGTGGAGAAATCGTATCCGTAGATCAATCAAGCCCGCAGACGAACCGGCTCGCTGAAATCGTCGGCCGGTTCCAGCTTCAGATTAAACGTGGTCAGCAGCGCTGCCGCGCGCTCGTGAAATTCGCGCAGCGTTTTTTCCAGTCTGTCGCTCACTTCCGGGTCGTCAATGTCGACCGCCTGCCATGACCCTTCTTTATTGAACAGACCAAACTGGTAGCTATAGGTGAAACGTGACTCTTGTGCTTCCATTTCCATCCACCAGCCCCAGAATTCACGCTTCTCCGGCGCGGGCTTAACATTGACGCAAACTGCCAGGCAATCGAAAAAGAAACGGTTGTCATGGCACTGCTCTTCGCGAATGTAAGGCCCTAGCGCCGTGAATTTCTTGATCAACTTACTTTTCAGGTGTCCACTCGGTAACGTCATTGCGATCTCCTTTAGTGATGCAACTGTTTTACCAAACCAATAGAATTTAGCAATAAATTAACCAAATCTATGATTGATCCAGCGGGCGATCTGTCGCAATGCGTGATCAAAATTGCGATACACCGGGTTAAACGGGATCTCCAGCAGTTTGCCATCGGCAGATGACGAGGTGATTAACCGCGACTCCTCTTCAGGGCTGAACGGATCATCCTTCCAGAAGCCGGAGAGCATCGGCGTCGGGCAACGGCGCCCCAGCAGTCCCTGGGTTTTGAGCGAATAGCGATTGAGCTCCACGCGCAGCGCTTCATCGGATGCGTCATGCATGCCCAGCCGCGAGGCCAGCACGTCGAGATACATCTCCGGCACGCGCCCCTGATGCAGGGGATCCACCAGCAGACCGTGGACCACCGGCCCCAGACAGGCTACGGCCTTCAGCCGCTGCGGCTCCAGGTAACCGAGACGCACCGCGATATTGGCGCCAAAGCGGAAGCCGAAGGCGGCGACTCGGGTATGGTCAATCCACGGCACATTTTCCAGATGGCGCAGCGCGTGCTGATGCAGCAGGCTGGTGTCCTGATTCAGCGTCCATTTTGATGAGAAGCCGATGGAGGGCATATCAAGGGTCAGCATGGCAATGCCGAGCGGTGAGAAGTAGTTTTCATACAGGTTGTAATAATCGGTCTGCAGCGAGTCCAGCCCCCCGCACATCAGCACCGTCGGAAACGGCCCCTCGCCTTTCGGCATATGCAAAAAGCCGGTTATCGGCGAGCCGCCAGGGATAGTAAACTCCAGCTCGCGCAGGGCGCCAGGCAGTCGCTGGGCGGCCTCTTCATACGCCCGGTTGGCTAAAGCCTGCGCCTGTTCCGCCAGCTCATCGCCTTTGATATGCGGATAAGCGGCAATGCTGTACAAGTTCGAAGCATGCAGCCAGTGGCGGCCGCTCAGCAAAGGATCGGCTTCCTGCCCGGCCTTTTGCTGCCACTGCATGGCTTCTTTCGCCCACTCAAAAATCCAGTTGCCGCCGCGATAGCCGATAACGGTATCGAACAGCTCGGGATCGGTTCGTTCGGCCTCGCTCATCACAATGCGCGCTTGCACATCGAGGATCTCCTGCGGGGTTACGCCGCGCCAGATCCACATTAAGCGATTGATCAGACGGTACCAGTGATCGACGTGATTGCCGCTCAGCGCTGACTGCATCGCCTGGGGTTTTCCGGCAGAAAACCGGCGCACCAGCGTAGAGGTTTCTGGATGTTTGAAGCGAGGTTTAAACAGCGTTTCGCTAAGGTTAGCCTGTGACATGTGCAGTCTCCGTCGTAGTGCCACTCCGGATATTGTAACCTGCTAAAGGATAAAAAAAACCACGCCCGGCAAGCCGGGCGTGGTAAATAGCACTGTCCTGAAGAATTAACGACCTGCGATAGGCGGTACAAACACCACGCCCATATCCCACGGCTGTTCAATCCAGGTATCCTGCGGAATATCAACCACGTAATCATCAACCAGCGGACGGCCTGCCGGTTTGGCGAAAATGGTGACAAAGTGCGCTTTGGGATACATTTCGCGGATCGCCACAGCGGTCCCGCCGGTATCCACCAGATCGTCGATAACAATAAAGCCTTCGCCATCGCCTTCCGCACGTTTCAGCACTTTCAGCTCGCGCTGGTTATCATGGTCGTAGCTGGAGATGCATACGGTATCAACATGACGAATGCCCAGTTCACGCGCCAGTAACGCTCCCGGTACCAGTCCGCCGCGGCTAACGGCAATAATGCCTTTCCATTGCTCAACCGGCAGCAGACGGCTGGCCAGTTTGCGGGCGTGAATCTGCAACATGTCCCAGGTGACGACGTATTTTTCGCTCATGTGAAGTGTCCCAGCCTGTGTAATACGGCTTAAATAATGTTCGAGGGGGAAAATGGTTGCGCGAGATTATAGAGATCTGACGCACTAAAAACCAGTATTAAGCGGTTTGCGCAACGCTTTTTGCGTTGTTTACACTACCTGCGGCGGTGGAAAGTGGTATTCTCAACCCCATCGCGCAAGCCCGGGCTTGTTGTGTATTTTAACGCTAACCCTCGTCCTGCAACCGCTGTATGCAGGAGTCTGTAAGGAGACTTACCGTGTCTGAACTGTCTCAACTATCCCCGCAGCCGCTTTGGGATATTTTTGCCAAGATTTGCTCCATCCCGCACCCGTCCTATCACGAAGAACAGCTCGCCGAGCACATTATGGGTTGGGCAAAAGAAAAAGGCTTACATGCGGAACGCGACCAGGTTGGCAACATTCTGATTCGTAAAGGCGCGACTGCCGGTATGGAAAACCGTAAGCCGGTAGCGCTGCAGGCGCACCTCGATATGGTGCCGCAGAAAAATAACGACACCATCCACGACTTCGCCAAAGATCCGATTCAGCCGTACATTGACGGCGAATGGGTGAAAGCGCGCGGCACCACGCTGGGCGCGGACAACGGTATCGGGATGGCGTCCGCACTGGCGGTACTGGCCGACGACAGCGTCGCTCACGGCCCGCTGGAAGTGCTGCTGACCATGACCGAAGAAGCCGGCATGGACGGTGCCTTCGGTCTGCAGGCCAACTGGCTGCAGGCCGATATCCTGATCAACACCGACTCCGAAGAAGAAGGCGAAATCTACATGGGTTGCGCCGGCGGGATCGATTTCACCTCTAACCTGGCGCTGACCCGCGAAGCGATTCCGGCCGGGTTCCAGAGCTTTAAAGTCACCTTAAAAGGGCTGAAAGGCGGCCACTCCGGCGGTGATATTCACCTTGGTCTGGGTAACGCCAACAAGCTGCTGTCGCGCTTCCTCGCCGGCCACGCCGATGAGCTGGATCTGCGTCTGGTCGATTTCAACGGCGGCACGTTGCGCAACGCCATCCCGCGTGAAGCTTACGCTACTGTCGCCGTCGCCGCGGATAAAGCCGATGCGCTGAAAGCGCTGGTGAATACTTACCAGGCGCTGCTGAAAAACGAGCTGGAGGCCAAAGAGAAGAACCTGGTGGTGCTCCTGGAAGCGGTCGATAACGACAAAGCGGCGCTGACTCAGGCTTCCCGCGACACTTTCATCCGTCTGCTGAACGCCACGCCGAACGGGGTTATCCGCAACTCTGACGTGGCGAAAGGCGTAGTGGAAACTTCGCTGAACGTCGGCGTCGTCACCATGACCGATGACAACGTACAGATCCACTGCCTGATCCGCTCGCTGATCGACAGCGGCAAAGACTACGTGGTCAGCATGCTGGATTCTCTGGGTAAGCTGGCGGGGGCGAAAACCGAAGCCAAAGGCGCTTACCCTGGCTGGCAACCGGACGCCAATTCGCCGGTGATGCACCTGGTGCGCGAGACCTATCAGCGTCTGTTCAACAAGACGCCGAACATCCAGATCATCCACGCCGGTCTGGAATGCGGCCTGTTCAAAAAACCGTATCCGGAAATGGACATGGTCTCCATCGGGCCGACCATTACTGGTCCACACTCTCCGGATGAGCAGGTACATATCGAAAGCGTCGGCCAGTACTGGACGCTGCTGACCGAGCTGCTGAAAGCCATTCCGGCTAAATAAGCACTACCACCGGCGGCAGTCCGCCGCCGGTTTTTCACCCGCCTCACCTTAGCGACCCGCGCTTTCCATCCGGTAGTTAATAAACCACTCTCCGCGCGCCGCTACCCGCTGCTCAGCCACCACCTTAAAGCCATGGGCTGTAAAACAGGGTTTCGCCGTAATGCTGGCGTCCACCGTCAGGATTTGCGCAGGATACTGAGCGCAGAGCGCCTCGATAAGCGCGCCGCCAATACCCTGCCGGCCATGATCCGGCGAGACGAAGAGTAAATCGATATGCGTCCCGATGGCGGTGATAAAGCCAACCGGTTGATGCTCTACTTCCGCCACCAGCCCGATTGAATCAGCCAGCTTTTGCCGCCAGCGCGTCTCATCCACCTGCGCCCAGGCCGCAATCTGCGCCGGGGTATAGTCCCGGCTGGCCGTTTCCCGCACCGCGCGCAGAAAGATCTGGCAGAGCAGTGGCAAATCGCTGTCGCGGTAAGGGCGAATGTGCATGGTTAAATCCCTAATAAAAGCTGTCTTTCCAGCTGCGGATCGAGCAGCGTTACGTGGAGCCCAACCAGACGCACGCCACGTCCGCCACGGCGCTCATCCCAGGCCTTGTGCGCGGTGGCAATCAGATCCGCTTTGTTCAGCCGCGGCCAGACGTGCTCCTGGGTGGTCAGCTGGAAGTCATTGAATTTCAGTTTAATCCCCTGACGGGCGATCAGCAGGTCCGGTTTAACCTTCGCCAGCCGGCGCTCCAGCTCCGGGTAGAGGTTTTCGATTATCGCTTCGCACTCCGGCCATTCGTGAATATCTTCCGCCAGGGTGCGCTCCACGCCCACCGACTTGCGCTGCCGGTCGTTATGGATTTCCCGCTCATCAATCCCGTGGCTGCGCTCCCACAAAATACGGCCAAATTTACCGAAGCGCTTAAGCAGCATGGCCAGATCGCTGTTCTGCACATCGCCACAGGTACGCAGGCCCATATTTTCCAGCTTCGCTGCCGATACCTTCCCGACGCCGGGTATTTTCGCCAGCGGCAGCGCCCGCACAAACTCAGCCACCTGATGGGGAGCGATAACGAACTGGCCGTTGGGTTTATTCATGTCAGAGGCGATTTTGGCAAGAAACTTTACCGGCGCGACCCCCGCCGAGGCGGTGAGGCGCAGCTCCCGTTCAATGGTTTCGCGGATCTCCTGGGCTATCAGGGTGGCCGACCCGTGACAATGCACGCTGTCGCTGACGTCAAGATAGGCTTCATCCAGCGACAGCGGCTCAATGCGCGAGGTGTAGCGGGAGAAAATTTCGCGGATATGGTTCGAGGCTTCTTTGTAGGCATCGAAGCGGCCGGGAAGCAGTGTGAGATGCGGGCACAGCTTGAGCGCTGTCGCCGTCGGCATAGCGCTGCGCACGCCAAACTTGCGCGCAGGATAGTTCGCGGTACTAATCACGCCACGCTGTACCCGACTGCCGCCTATTGCGAGGGGGATATCGCGCAACGCCGGGTTGTCGCGCATCTCCACCGCCGCAAAGAAACAGTCCATATCGACATGGATAATTTTACGCATCGTCAGACTCAACACTGTATACCCATACAGCATAGCAAAACTCGCTGCGAATTTGATGCTTTTTTTATTTCATCGGCTAAAAAAGCGGTCAAAACATAAAAATGCAATGAATTATGTTTATTTTCATAAAGTTAACCGATGAGTCTGGAAGGTGTAATCATGAAGAAAATACTTACCGCACTTTGCCTGCTGGCCACCGCCAGCGCCTGGGCAGACCCACAGCTGATTGCCCACCGCGGCGGCACCGGCGATGCGCCGGAAAATACCCTGCCAGCGATCAAGCTGGCGCTGGAGAATAACGCTGAGGCCATTTGGGTCACCGTGCAGTTAAGCCGCGACGGCGTGCCGGTGCTCTACCGGTCAAGCGATCTTTCCACATTGACCAATAGCAAGGGCAAAGTTTCCAGTTTGACCGCCGCCGAGCTGGCGAAAGTCGATGCCGGCTGGAAATGGGGTGATGACAGCCACCCCTGGCGCGGCAAGCAGGCCACCATTCCCACGCTGCAAGCCGTTTTGCAGCAATGGCCGCACACGTTTTTCTACATCGACATTAAATCTCCGGATGCCGACCCGACCGTGATGGGCGAGCGCCTGCTTGCGGTGTTAAAAGCCACGCACAGCCTCAATCGCGTACGGGTCTATTCCACCGAAGACCGCTATATCGCCGCGCTGCCGCCGGCTATTCCCCGCTTCGTCACCCGTAGCGAAACCCGCACCAGGCTCGCCAGTATTTCGCTCAGCCATCAGTGCCAGCCTGCCAGCCAGCGCGAAGGCGAACAGTGGTATGGGCTGGAGCTGAAGCGCAAGGTAGAGGTGGTGGAGAAATTCACCCTTGGGGAAGGGATCTCCCCGGCGACGCTCACCTGGGATAAAGAGGCGATGGATTGCTTCCGCTCGCAGGGCAAAGCGCACATTATCTTCTTCGGCATCAACAGTGCGGAAGATTACCGTACGGCGAAGGCGCTGGGCGCTGACGGCGTGATGGTTGATTCCCCGGCGCAGGCGAAAAGCTGGCAGTAAGGGCGCAAAGGGAGAAAAAAGGCCGCGAAAGCGGCCTCACATTGCTGGCATGTTGTTGCCGGGTGGCGGCTGACGCCTTTCCCGGCCTACAAAACCGAAGCAGCAGGCCCGGCAAGCGCAGCGCCTCCGGGCCAAAATGGCCAAAGATTACAAAATGCGCCGCTGCTGGCGCTGCGCCTCTCGGGCGAGACGTTTCTTACGCGCGTCGCAGGGCTCAGGACAGTCGCAGACTTTCTCCAGCCCCAGCGAGGAGATCCCGCCGCAGCTTCCCTGAATGCTCTTGCGCTTCACCAGGTAGCCCAGCGACATCCCGAGGATCACCAGCGCAAAAATCACAAAGGTTGCGACAAACACCGTCAGCATCGTCAGCCTCCAAAGTCGTCGAGCAGAATATTCTCGTCCTCGACGCCCAGATCCTTCAGCATCTTAATCACCGCGGCATTCATTACCGGCGGCCCGCACATGTAGAACTCGCAGTCTTCCGGCGCCGGGTGATCGCGCAGATAGTTCTCGTACAGAACGTTATGGATAAAGCCGGTATGCCCCGTCCAGTTATCTTCCGGCAGGGGATCGGAGAGCGCGACGTGGAAGGTAAAGTTCGGGTTATCCCGCGCCAGCTGTTCAAACTCATCATCGTAGAACATCTCGCGCAGCGAGCGCGCTCCGTACCAGAAGCTGATTTTGCGTGTGCTGTGCAGGCGCTTGAGCTGGTCGAAAATATGCGAACGCATCGGCGCCATCCCGGCGCCGCCGCCGATAAACACCATCTCGGCGTCGGTTTCTTTGGCAAAGAACTCGCCGAACGGCCCGGAAATCGTCACCTTATCACCCGGCTTCAGCGACCAGATATAGGACGACATGATCCCCGGCGGGGCATCCGGCACCTTCGGCGGCGGCGTCGCAATGCGCACGTTGAGCATAATGATACCCTTCTCTTCCGGATAGTTAGCCATCGAGTAGGCGCGCAGGGTCGGCTCTTTCACCTCGGAGACGTAGCGGAACAGGTTGAACTTGTCCCAGTCCGAGCGGTATTCATCCGGAACATCGAAGTCAGCATAGGCCACTTTATGCGGCGGGCATTCGATCTGAATATATCCCCCCGCGCGGAACGGCACCACCTCCCCCTCCGGGATCCGCAGCTTGAGCTCTTTAATGAAAGTGGCTTTGTTATCATTGGAGATAACTTCACACTCCCATTTTTTCACACCGAAGATTTCCTCCGGTAGCTCAATCTTCATGTTCTGCTTCACCGCGACCTGGCAGGCCAGACGGCAGCCGGCTTTGGCTTCACGTTTGGTAATATGCGAAAGCTCGGTCGGCAGGATATCGCCGCCGCCCTCTTTGATAGTCACCCGACACTGGCCGCAGGAGCCGCCGCCGCCGCAGGCGGAGGAGACAAAAATCCCGTTGCTCGACAGCGTGTTCAGCAGCTTATCCCCCGCCGGGGTGCGGATCTGCTTATCCGCTTCGTTATTGATCTCAATAACCACGTCGCCCGCGTTCACCAGCTTTGAGCGCGCTGCCAGGATAAGCCCCGACAGTACCAGCACAATCAGCGTGAACATCACGACGCCAAGAATAATTTCCATACTTATACGCCCTTATAGCTGCACGCCGGAGAAGGACATAAAGCCCAGCGCCATCAACCCGGTGGTGATAAAGGTGATCCCTAACCCGCGCAAGCCGGCAGGCACGTTGGCGTACTTCATCTTTTCGCGGATCCCCGCCATCGCCACAATCGCCAGCATCCAGCCGATGCCGGAGCCGAAGCCGTAGACAATGGATTCCGGGAAGTTGTAATCACGCTGCACCATGAACGACACACCGCCAAAAATCGCGCAGTTAACTGCAATCAGCGGCAGGAAGATCCCCAGCGCGTTGTATAGCGCCGGGAAGTACTTATCGAGGATCATCTCGAGGATCTGCACCAGCGCGGCGATCACCCCGATAAAGGTGATGAAGTTCAGGAAGCTGAGGTCCACCCCTTCCACCAGCGCGCCGTCGCGCAGCACCAGGTTATACACCAGGTTGTTGATCGGTACGGCAAGACCCAGCACCACCGTCACCGCAACGCCGAGGCCGAAGGCGGTGGAGACCTTTTTCGACACCGCGAGGAAGGTACACATCCCGAGGAAGAAGGCCAGCGCCATGTTCTCAACGAACACCGCGCGGACAAACAGGCTAATGTAATGAGCCATCATCGATTACTCCTTTTCCTGCTGTTCAGGCTTCCAGCTACGCAGGGCCCAGATCAGCAAACCGATAATGAAGAACGCGCTCGGCGCCAGCAGGAACAGGCCGTTCGGCTGATACCAGCCGCCGTTCTGCACCGTCTCCAGCACCGTGATCCCGAACAGCTTGCCGCTGCCGATAAGCTCGCGCAGGAAGCCGACGATAATCAGGATCGCGCCGTAGCCGAGACCGTTGCCGATACCGTCCATAAAGCTGGCCAGCGGCGGCGACTTCATAGCGTAAGCTTCGGCGCGGCCCATCACGATGCAGTTGGTGATGATAAGCCCGACGAATACCGACAGCTGCTTGGAAGTCTCATAGGCGAAAGCCCGCAGTAGCTGATCCACCACGATAACCAGCGAGGCGATGATCGCCATCTGCACGATGATGCGCACGCTGTTGGGAATGTGGTGGCGGATCATCGAGATAAACATGCTGGAGAACGCCGTCACCAGGGTTACCGCAATGGTCATCACGAAGGCGGTTTCCAGTTTAGTGGTGACCGCCAGCGCGGAGCAGACGCCCAGCACCTGCAGGGCGATGGGGTTATTGGCGATGAGCGGGCCCACTAGCACGCGCTTCACCTCTTTCATATCGCTCTGTTCAGCCATTGTTCAGCCCTCCTTCACGCACCTTTTTCAGGAACGGACCAAAGCCCAGTTCACCCATCCAGAAATCAAAGCTGTGCTGTACGCCATTTGACGTCAGCGTGGCGCCCGATAAGCCATCAACCGCATGCAGGTCACCAGCGCGCGCGCCGCCTTTGACCACTCTCAGCGCCGGCATGCCGTTGTCATCCAGCACCTGCTTGCCGACAAACTGCTGGCGCCAGTTCGGGTTCTCCACTTCGCCGCCCAGCCCCGGCGTTTCGCCCTGATCGTAGTAAGTAATGCCTTTTACCGTGCGGCCATCGACGTCCAGCGCCACGAAGGCATACATCATCGACCACAGGCCGTTGCCATAAATGGGCAGCACCACCTGCTCAATCTTCTGCTGCGCGTCACGCACCAGGTAAATTTCCGCGAGGTTGCTGCGTCGCTTTATACCAGCCGGATCCTGGCTGGCGTCCAGCGCCATACTCTGTTGCGGATCCTTCAGCGCCTGGGCCTGATTGAATTTTGACGGGTCTTTCTCCAGCAGCTCACCAGTCGCCAGATTCACCAGTCGCGGCGAAATGCGCGCCGCGAAGGTGTCGGCGACCGCATCAGCATCCATGCCGGGCTGCATCAGGCCGGACACCGCCAGGATATTACGCTGCTTATCCAGCGCCCGCTGCGCCTGCTGGCGGGATTTCAGCCCGACGGCCGAGCCCGCTACTACGATGGAGCAGACCAGACAAAGCACCAGCACCACCAGCAGCGTTTTGCCGATGCTATCGTTACTTTTCTTCTCAGCCACGCGACTTCCTCCGCTTAATATTGGCCTGCACCACCAGGTAGTCGAACAGCGGTGCGAAGAGGTTGGCAAAGAGGATCGCCAGCATCATCCCTTCCGGATAAGCCGGGTTCACCACGCGGATCAGCACGCACATCACGCCGATCAGCACGCCGTAACTCCATTTCCCTTTATCAGTAAACGAGGCGGATACCGGGTCCGTCGCCATAAACATCATGCCGAAAGCGAAGCCGCCGAGCACCAGATGCCAGTACCATGGCATAGCGAACATCGGGTTGGTGTCAGAGCCGATAACGTTAAACAGGGTGGCGGTGGCGATCATGCCGATCATTACCCCGGCGACGATGCGCCAGGACGCGACGCGGCCAAAGAGGATGATCGCGCCGCCGATCAGGATCATCAGCGTGGAGACTTCGCCAATCGAGCCCGGAATATTACCGAGGAAGGCGTCCATCCAGCTTACCGGGATGCCGGTAGCGACGTTAACCAGCGCTTCACCGCCGCCGCTGGCCCACTGAGAGAGCGGCGTAGCGCCGGAGAAACCGTCCGCTGCCGTCCACACCAGGTCGCCGGAGATCTGCGCCGGATAGGCGAAGAACAGGAACGCGCGCCCCGCCAGCGCCGGGTTGAGGAAGTTGCGCCCGGTGCCGCCGAAAATCTCCTTAGCGATCACCACCCCGAAGGAGATCCCCAGCGCCGCCTGCCACAGCGGCAGCGTGGGCGGGACGATCAGCGCAAACAGAATCGAGGTGACAAAGAAGCCTTCGTTGATCTCATGCTTGCGCACGATAGCGAACAGCACTTCCCAGAAGCCGCCGACGATAAAGACAGTGATATAGATAGGCAGGAAGAAGACCGCGCCCAGGGTCATCATGCTCAGCCAGCCGGCGTCGGCGCTGAAGCTCACCCCTAACCACTGGGCGACGCTATAGTGCCAGTTGTTGGCGATCGCCTGCTGCAGTTGTTCGGCGCCGTAAAGCTTATGTAGCGCCGGAATGGTCTGTAGCCCGACGTTGTACATCCCCCAGAACATCGCCGGGAATACGGCAAACCACACGAGGATCATCATCCGCTTGAGGTCGATGGCGTCGCGCACGTGCGCCGCGCCGCGGGTGACCTGGCCTGGAGTGTAGAAGATGGTCGCCGCCGCCTCATACAGCGGGTAATATTTTTCCAGCTTGCCGCCGTGCGTGAAATGCGGCTCAAGTTTTTCAATCAGATGCTTTAAGCCCATCTCTTATCCTTCCTGCTCAATCCGGGTTAAAACGCTGCGCAGCGCCGGGCCATATTCATACTTCCCGGGGCAGACGTAGGTGCAGAGCGCCAGATCTTCTTCATCCAGCTCCAGACAGCCCAGCGCCTGAGCGCTGTCGGTGTCCCCGGCCAGCAGATCGCGCAGCAGTATGGTCGGCAGGATATCCAGCGGCATCACCCGTTCGTAGTTGCCGATCGGCACCATCGCCCGCTCGCCGCCGTGGGTATCGGTGGAGAAATGAAAGCGCTTGCGCCTGAAGAAATGGCCAAGCGTAGTGCGGGTTATCGAGAATTTCTCTTTGCCCGGCATCACCCAACCGAAGAGCTCTTTTTCCCGCCCTTCTTTGACCACGCTCACCTGCAGATGGAAGCGCCCGAGGAAGGCGTGAGGGCCATGGGCGCGGGTGCCGCTGAGCACCGAGCCGGAAATGACCCGGTTTTCCCCCTCCTGTAGCTCGCCAGCCAGCAGATCGTCCAAGCTGGCGCCGAGCGTCGTTTTAACCAGCCGCGGCGATGTCACCTGCGGGCCGCCGAGCGCAATTATCCGTTCGCAGCAAAGCTCCCCGTCGAGGAAAAGCTTACCAATGGCGATCGCGTCCTGATAATTGAGGTGCCAGACCTGCTTATTCAGGCTCACCGGCTCCAGAAAGTGAATATGCGTTCCCGGCAGCCCCGCCGGGTGCGGCCCGGTGAACTGGTTAAAACAGACCTGGCCGGCTGGATGACCGCCGAGCTTACCGCCGCTGGGCTGGCAGACGTGGACTTTCCCGTCGGTCAGACGCGTCAGCACGGTAAGGCCGGCGTCGAAAGCGGCCCGTTCGGCCAGAATAATCGGCTGCGGCTCCGCCGCCAGCGGATTGGTATCCATGGCGTTAACAAAGATAGCGGCCGGCACGCTGCCCGGTTGCGGCGTTTTACTGAACGGCCGTGTGCGCAGCGCCGTCCACAGGCCCGACGCCAACAGCTGCTGCTGCACGGTGTCGCGCGGCAGTTCAGCCAGCGCGTCCGCGGCGTAACGGGTAAACGCCACCGCGTCATTGCCCTCGATATCAATCACCACCGACTGCAACACGCGCCGTTCACCGCGGTGGATCGCGCTGACGACCCCGCTCGCCGGGGCGGTAAAGCAGACGCCGGGGATCTTTTTATCTTCGAACAGGATCTGACCTTTTTTGACCCGATCGCCTTCTTTGACCGCCATGGCGGGACGCATGCCGACGTACTCTTCGCCGAGTAGCGCGACGCGCTTCACCGCTGGCGCGGAAGAAATCTGCTGTAATGGCATGCCAGCTATGGGCAAATCCAGCCCTTTCGTGATTTTAATCATATCGTTAGCAGGTATCCGTAACCTCAACCCCGACGCAGGCCGGGGCCAGCTTATTGACAGAATGGTAGAGAAGAAAGGGCAAAACGGCGCCAGTAGCGCTCAGGACGGAAGAGAAGCATCCTTTCTTACTCTGGTGATGAACCGGCGCAAGTGTAACATTTCGTGAGCGGCGGCTGTAGCGCAAGGGGCGATAAGTGCTTCTAAAATGCGAGCTATTGCGCAAAGTTCTCACTGTGTTTTCGTCGCCGTCAGGGTATAAAGTGAGGCGGAATTGTAAACGCCGCCACGTCGCCCTTGCGAAAAAATGCCGTGATGCTAATGTGAGCGCTCTAAATCCAGAAAACTCTGATTTCGGGTCTCTCTTGCCGTCCTGGCAATGTGGCTATTTTGTTTTATCAAGGAACAAGCAGTATGCGCAAAATCGCATTATTTATTGCGATGCTTCTGCTGCCGTGCGTGTCATTTGCCGGGCTGCTCAGCAGCAACAGCCCGACGACGCCGGTTAGCAAAGAATATAAGCAGCAATTAATGGGTTCACCGGTTTACATTGAGATCTTTAAAGAAGAGCGCATGCTCGACCTTTACGTCAAAATGGGTGAGACCTACCAGCTCCTCGACAGCTATCGGATCTGCAACTACTCCGGTGGCCTGGGCCCGAAACAGCGCCAGGGCGATTTCAAGAGCCCGGAAGGGTTCTATAACGTCACCCGCAGCCAGCTCAAACCCGACAGCCGCTTCTATAAAGCGATTAATATCGGCTTCCCGAACGCCTACGATCGCGCCCATGGTTATGAAGGGAAATACCTGATGATCCACGGCGACTGCGTCTCTATCGGCTGCTACGCCATGACCGACCGCGGGATCGATGAGATCTTCCAGTTCGTGACCGGCGCCTTAGTCTTCGGTCAGCCAAGCGTGCAGGTGAGTATCTATCCGTTCCGCATGACCAACGCCAATATGGAACGCCACAAATACTCCTACTATGCGGATTTCTGGAAACAGCTAAAGCCTGGCTATGATTATTTCCAGCAGACCCACAAACCGCCGATCGTATCAGTGACCGACGGCCGCTATGTGGTGAGCAAGCCGCTCAGCCACGAGGTTGTCCAGCCGCAGCTGGCCTCAAACTATACGCTCCCCGAGACAAAATAACGCCCACTCGCCTGGCATGATCTTATGCCAGGTCTCATTGGCCGTCAGCGGCTGTGTGGCGATAACCGTGACCACATCGTTGGGTGTGGTCTCGCGTTGAAAGTCGATCTCCACATCCTGGTCCAGCAGTTTTGCCACGCCGAACGGCGCCCGCCGGGTGATCCAGTGCAGGTTGGTCGAGCAGAACGCCATCACATAGCGTCCGTCCGACAGCAGCATGTTGAACACCCCTTTCTCACGCAGCTCCCCCGCCAGGGTGGCGATATACTTAAATACGCCCAGCATATTGCCCGGCGTACGCGGGTAGCGCTCGGTTAAGCGGTGCAGCAGCCAGCAGAAGGCCTTTTCACTGTCGGTTTCACCTACCGGGTGGAAATTGGCGGTTTTCAGCGATTTATAGCCTTTGAGCTGCCCGTTGTGCGCGTAGGTCCAGTTGCGCCCCCACAGCTCGCGGGTGAACGGATGCGTATTCTCCAGGGCCACCATCCCGCGGTTGGCCTGACGGATATGCGCGACGACGGAACAGGACTTAATCGGGTAATCCTGGACCAGTTTCGCGATCGGCGACTGAAAGCTCGGCTGCGGATCTTTGAATGTGCGACAGCCTTTGCCTTCATAGAAGGTGATGCCCCAGCCGTCTTTATGCGGCCCCGTCCCGCCTCCGCGCTGTACCAGCCCGGTAAAGCTAAAACAGATATCTGTTGGCACATTGGCGCTCATCCCGAGCAGTTCGCACATAGATCACCTCACCATCACAAATCACGACGGCGCCAAAGCGAGGCCGCCGTCAACAGTACACACTCACCTGCCTGTTAGCCTTTCGCCATCTCTTTTTCGATCAGCATAATCAGGATATGGATCACTTTGATGTGGATCTCCTGAATGCGGTCGGCGTAGCCAAAGTGCGGCACGCGAATTTCAACATCGGCGCTACCGGCCATTTTACCGCCGTCTTTACCGGTCAGGGTGATCACTTTCATCCCCTGCGCCCGGGCGGCTTCAATGGCCTTGATAACGTTGCCGGAGTTGCCGGAGGTGGAGATGCCAAGCAGCACATCGCCCGCGCGGCCGACGGATTCAACGTAGCGGGAGAATACATACTCATAGCCAAAATCATTGCTCACGCAGGAGAGATGGCTGACGTCGGAGATCGCAATGGCCGGATAACCCGGGCGGTTTTCGCGATAACGTCCGGTCAGCTCTTCCGCAAAATGCATCGCATCGCAATGGGAACCGCCGTTACCGCAGGACAGCACTTTACCACCCGCCTTAAAGCTATCCGCCAGCAGGACAGCGGCACGCTGGATAGCATGGATATTGGCTTCGTCCTGCAGAAAGTTAGCCAGCGTTTCCGCGGCTTCGTTCAGTTCGTTACGAATAAGATCCTGGTACATGAGGATAATCCTTCAGTATGAGTGGAATAACCCTGGCAGTGTACCGGATAGCCGCCGAAGCGAGAAGCAGCAGGCAGCGTTATCCCCCGCCCTTTTGATTTTATGTGCCGCTTTTGCATACAACAATGTGAGCAAGGTTGTAATTATTTTGTAAACACATTGCTAAATAAAAAAGCATGCACTACAACCAATACATCACAAGTGGTCAGACCTCCTACAAGCACAGGGAGCATTTCTCTATGATGATTTTGAGTATTGTTGCAACCGTTGTTTTACTCGGTGCGCTCTTCTATCACCGGGTCAGCCTGCTGCTCAGCAGCGTGATCTTGCTCGCCTGGACCGCAGCGCTCGGCGCGGCCGGTCTGTGGAATATCTGGCTGCTGCTGCCGCTGGCGATCATTCTGTTGCCGTTTAACTTTGCGCCTATGCGTAAATCCATGATTTCCGCACCGGCGTTTCGCGCTTTCCGCAAGGTGATGCCGCCGATGTCGCGTACTGAAAAAGAAGCCATCGACGCCGGGACCACCTGGTGGGAAGGGGATCTGTTTCGCGGCAACCCTGACTGGCACAAGCTGCATAACTATCCGCAGCCGCGTCTGACCGCCGAAGAGCAAGCCTTCCTCGACGGCCCGGTGGAAGAAGCCTGCCGGATGGCCAACGACTTCGCCATCACCCACGAAATGGCCGATCTGCCGCCGGAGCTGTGGGCGTATCTGAAAGAGCATCGCTTCTTCGCGATGATCATTAAGAAAGAGTATGGCGGGCTTGAGTTCTCCGCTTATGCCCAGTCGCGGGTGCTGCAGAAGCTCTCTGGCGTCTCCGGCATTCTGGCGATCACCGTCGGCGTCCCGAACTCACTGGGGCCGGGCGAGCTGCTGCAGCATTACGGTACCGAAGAGCAGAAAAACCATTATCTGCCGCGTCTGGCGCGCGGGCAGGAGATCCCCTGCTTCGCTCTCACTAGCCCGGAAGCGGGCTCTGACGCCGGCGCCATCCCGGATACCGGCGTGGTCTGCATGGGTGACTGGCAGGGCCAGCAGGTGCTGGGTATGCGCCTGACATGGAACAAACGCTACATTACGCTGGCGCCTATCGCCACCGTGCTGGGACTGGCGTTTAAACTTTCTGACCCGGATCGTCTGCTGGGGGGAGAAGAAGAGCTGGGCATCACCTGCGCGCTGATCCCGACCTCCACCCCGGGCGTGGAAATTGGCCGTCGTCACTTCCCGCTTAACGTCCCGTTCCAGAACGGCCCAACCCGCGGCAAAGATATCTTCGTGCCGATCGATTACATCATTGGTGGGCCGGGGATGGCCGGTCAGGGCTGGCGCATGCTGGTTGAATGTCTGTCGGTGGGACGCGGTATTACTCTGCCGTCCAACTCCACCGGCGGCCTGAAATCGGTGGCTATGGCTACCGGGGCTTACGCCCATATTCGCCGCCAGTTCAAAATCTCGATCGGTAAAATGGAAGGGATTGAAGAGGCGCTGGCGCGCATTGCCGGTAATGCTTATGTAATGGACGCTGCGGCGTCGCTTATCACCTACGGCATTATGCTCGGCGAGAAACCGGCGGTGCTCTCCGCGATCGTGAAATATCACTGCACCCACCGCGGCCAGCGCTCCATTATCGACGCAATGGATATTACCGGCGGGAAAGGCATTATGCTGGGCGAAGGCAACTTCCTCGCCCGGGCCTATCAGGGCGCGCCTATCGCCATCACCGTGGAAGGGGCGAACATTCTGACCCGCAGCATGATGATCTTCGGTCAGGGTGCGATCCGCTGCCATCCATACGTGCTGGAGGAGATGGCTGCCGCGCAGAACAACGACCTGAACGCCTATGACAAGCTGCTGTTCAAACATATCGGCCACGTCGGTAGTAACAAAGTACGGAGTTTCTGGTTGGGCCTGACCGGCGGACGCACCAGCAGCGCGCCGACCCGCGACGTCACCCGCCGCTACTATCAGCAAATGAACCGCCTGAGCGCGAACCTGGCGCTGCTGTCAGACGTCTCGATGGCGGTGCTGGGGGGCAGTCTCAAGCGTCGCGAACGTATCTCCGCGCGTCTGGGGGATGTGTTAAGCCAGCTGTACCTGGCCTCGGCGGTGCTGAAACGCTATGACGATGAAGGACGCAACGAAGCCGATCTGCCGCTGGTTCACTGGGGGGTGCAGGATGCGCTGCATCAGGCCGAGCAGGCCATCGACGATCTGCTGAAAAACTTCCCCAACCGTCTGGTGGCTGGCGCAATGCGGCTGGTCATCTTCCCGACCGGTCGTCATCATCATGCGCCGTCGGATAAGCTGGACCATAAAGTCGCTAAAATTCTGCAGGTGCCCAGCGCCACCCGCTCCCGCATCGGTCGCGGTCAGTACCTGACGCCGAGCGAGCATAACCCGGTCGGCCTGCTGGAAGAGGCCCTGCTGGAAGTGATGGCGGCCGATCCTATCCATCAGCGTATCTGTAAAGAACTGGGTAAAAATCTGCCGTTCACCCGTCTCGACGAACTGGCCACCCATGCCCTGGCGAAAGGCTTAATTAATCAGGATGAAGCCGCCATTCTGACCCGAGCAGAGCACAGTCGCTTGCGCAGCATTAACGTCGACGACTTTGCGCCAGAGGAGCTGGCAACCCAGCCGGTAAAGCTGCCGGAAAAAGTTCGCAACGTTGAAGCCGCATAATAAAGCAACAACCACATCACAGGCCGGGCGGGGAATTTTCCCCGCCTTTTTTTCGTCTCGCCTTCACCCGTGGTTCCTGTTAGTAGCATTTTTTTAACAAAATATTCCGCGGACCGCCGCGAGGCTGATAAGGTGTTACAGTTAACCTAACCCCCTCATGAGAATGGAGTTGACCATTGTGCCTGGCCTGAAAATTACGCTGTTGCAACAACCGCTGGTCTGGATGGACGGCCCTGCTAACCTGCGCCATTTTGATCGCCAACTGGAAGGGATTGTCGGGCGCGATATCATTGTTTTACCTGAGATGTTTACCACCGGCTTTGCGATGGAAGCGGCAAAACAGTCTTTACCCGAGGCCGAGGTGGTGGCGTGGATGCATGCCCGGGCGGCGCAAACCCAGGCGTTGATCGCCGGCAGCGCCGCGCTGCAAACTGAGCGCGGGGCCGTTAACCGCTTCCTGCTGGTCGAGCCTGACGGCACAGTTCATCATTATGATAAACGGCACCTGTTTCGTATGGCGGATGAACACCATCACTATGAGGCCGGGGACAAGCGCGTGGTCTTTGAATGGCGCGGATGGCGGATCCTGCCGCTGGTCTGTTACGACCTGCGCTTCCCGGTATGGTCGCGTAACCTTAACGATTATGATCTGGCGCTGTATGTGGCGAACTGGCCGGCGCCGCGCTCGCTGCACTGGCAGTCGCTGCTGGTCGCCCGCGCGATTGAGAACCAGGCCTACGTCGCCGGCTGTAACCGGGTCGGCACCGACGGCAACGGTCATCATTACCGCGGTGATAGCCGGGTTATCAGTCCCCAGGGGGAGATTGTCGCCACCGCCGATCCGCATCAGGCCACTCGTCTTGACGCCGAACTGTCGCTGAGCGCCCTGCAGGAATATCGTGAAAAATTCCCCGCCTGGCGCGATGCCGATCCTTTTACTCTGGATTAATCCCCCTCCGCTTTCTTCCCCCCTTCTGCGGGAAAAGAAAGCGGAATTTCCTCTTGCAGCGCCCAACAGAATATTTACAGGGCGCCTTTCATTTCTGTTCTACACTCATTAAAAGACCCCACAACCAAACGGGCGGAGATCATTTTCAATTCACTTCTGCTTTGTAAATCATGAGTTTTCTATTGCCAGCTTGTTTTGTTGAACCCGGCTGAGCGTTGGCGTATGAATATTTAATGAGCGTAATGGAAAATGGATAATAATAATCTTCAGTTAATAGAAAAACGGCTGGTCACCCGCTTTCTCGATATGTTTATTCGGTTCGGTCTTATTCTGGCGCTGGCCTCATTCTGTTTTACCGTCTTTTCTCCCTTCGTCAATATGATGCTCTGGGCGTTGATTCTGGCCGTGGCGCTCTATCCTTTACATCAGTATTTTGCCAGACTGTTAGCGGGAAAACAGGGACTGGCGTCGGTGGTGCTGGTGCTGTTAGGTATTTTACTGATTGTTATCCCCACGGTGCTAATGATCACCTCGCTGGCGGAAAGCGCCAGCGCCATGATTGACAAGATGGGTAGCCAGAGCTTTACCATTCCCCCGCCCTCTTCACGAATTGCCTCTTTACCGATCGTTGGCGAGCGGCTTAGCGCCCTGTGGATGCGGGCTTCCGTGGATCTCCCGGGACTGCTCAACAATTACCGTTCGCAAATCGGCGATATTGCCAAACAGTTCCTCAGCATATTAGCCAGCATGGGCGGCGGACTGATTGGCTTTATTATTTCGTTTATCGTCTCGGGCATTATGATGGCCTGGGGCGCCGCGGGCGCCATCAGCGCCCAGCGTATTGCCATCCGTATTACCGATGAAAATAAAGGCGTGACCCTCACCCGCCTGTGTACCAGCACCATCCGCGCGGTCGCCCAGGGCGTCATCGGGGTGGCATTGATCCAGGCGCTGCTGGTCGGTGTGATCATGCTGATGGCCAGCATTCCCGCCGTCGGGATCTTCTTTATACTTGCCCTGATCCTCGGCATTGCCCAGGTGCCGGTGATCCTGGTGACGGCCCCGGCCATCGCACTGATGTGGAGTCTCGGCACCCACAGTACCGGAATGGATATCTTCTACACCATCCTGCTGATCGTCGCCGGTATGGCCGATAACGTCCTCAAACCTCTGCTGCTGGGGCGCGGAGTCGATGCGCCAATGCCGGTGGTGCTGCTGGGCGCCCTCGGTGGAATGGCCTCTAACGGCATTCTCGGTATGTTTCTCGGCGCCACCCTGCTGGCCATCGGTTATCGGATCTTCATGACCTGGGTAAATGAAGGGCAACCCGCCCTGCCGCAGGATAAATAACCGCAGGGGAGCGTTACGCTCCCTTAATTCATTCCATAAACATTCGTACCGCGCACCAGACCAGCAGCAGCGCCAGCAGCAGATTTAACCCTCTTCCATGGCGTTCGAACACCGGCTGAAACAGATGACCGGCCAGCGCCCAGCAAAGATTGCCGGCAACGCCTATTACTGATAGCAACAGGCTTATCATCACCAGCCAGAATGGCTCGCGAGTCACCGGCAGAACAAAGGTCGACAGGGCCGTGATGCCGTACAGGATAATTTTTACATTCACAAACTGCAGCCCCAGGCTGGCCCAGAAGCTGACAGGCCGCTCCTCCTGCCCACCGCTGGCCGGGTCGCTACGCGCAATGTGCCAGGCCAGCCACAGGATATACCCTGCGCCGACCCAGCGTAGCAGGGAGGTTATCCCCTCATCCAGGGTAACGAGAGTGAACGTCAGCCCGGCACAAATCAGCATGATGATCACAAACCCCAGGCTCATGCCGGCCAGAACCCGCATGCTCCGTCGAAAGCCGTGCGCGGTGACGCTGCTCAGCGCCAGAATATTATTCGGCCCGGGCGTCAGGGCGGTGATCAGGGTGTAAGTTAAAAATGCGCTAATCAGGGTAGGTGTCACGGGTTTTCTCCTCTTGACTGGCAGACAGTACCCGAAGCTGATAATTTAAAAAAATGAATGTTTTTTCATTCTGAATTCGAGAATGTCGATATAAAGAGGAAATATGGATCTGCGACGCTTTATCACTTTCAAAACGGTTGTCGAAGAAGGATCCTTTCTGCGCGCCTCGCAGAAACTGTGCTGCACCCAGTCCACCGTAACCTTTCATATCCAGCAGCTTGAGCAGGAGCTTGCTATCCCACTGTTTGAGAAAATTGGCCGGCGGATGTGTCTCACCGCCGCGGGTAAGAATGTCCTGCCGCACGTCTACGATCTGACCAAAGTGATGGCGTCGATTCGCCAGGCGGCGCGCCAGGACGATGAACCCGGCGGCGAACTTCGCGTCGCCACTGGTGAAACCCTGCTGGCGTACAAAATGCCGCCGGTGCTGCAGCGTTTTAAGCAACGCGCCCCGAAGGTCCGCCTGTCACTACAGTCGCTCAATTGCTACAGCATCCGTGATGCGCTGCTCGCTGACGAAGTCGACCTGGGGGTGTTTTACCGGGTTGGCAACGATGATGCACTCACCATGATGGAACTTGGCCCGCAGCCGCTGGCGCTGGTCGCATCAGTCGATCAGGCGCCGGTCGACTTCCTGCGCCCGCGGCAGCATATCCCATTGAGCTTTATCATCAACGAGCCCCAGTGCGTGTTCCGGCAGATTTTTGAAAGTACCCTGCGCCAGCGCGGCATTACCATGGAGAACACCATCGAACTGTGGAGTATTGAAAGCATCAAACAGTGCGTGGCGGGCAATCTTGGGGTGAGCTTCCTGCCGCGCTTTGCGGTAGAGGAGGAACTCAAACGCGGGACGCTGGTCGAGCTGCCGTTCAGCGAGACGCCGCTGACGATCCATGCGCTCTGCGCCCATCACGCCGGGAAAGCAATCAGTCCTGCGATGCGGGTATTCATGCAGTGTATGCAGGAGGAACAAGAGGCGCGCTGAAATTCGGCGACGAAAACGACGAAAGCCTGAATCATTGCTGATTCAGGCTTTCTGAATAGTGGCGGAACGGACGGGACTCGAACCCGCGACCCCCTGCGTGACAGGCAGGTATTCTAACCGACTGAACTACCGCTCCGCGTTGTTGTTCCGTTGGGAACGAGGCGAATATTACGGATTCCCCTCTACCCCGTCAACGCTTTTTCTACCGTTTTGAATCGTTTGCTGCAAAAATCGCCCAACCGCCTACTTTTAATCCATTTTAGTGGTTATCAGGCACGCCACAGGCAGCTTCCGCCTTTCTTTTGTACCAGATCGAGGCGGGATTCATGGTTCACCAGTTCTTCATCAGAGGCATAAACTACCCGTAACTGGCTGGCGGCGCGGACGACGCGCTGAATGCCCATCTCTCCCGCCTGCTGCTGGCTTTCGCCTTCCATAGAGAACGCCATCGACGTCTGGCCGCCGGTCATCATCAAATAGACATCGGCAAGGATCTGGGCATCGAGTAATGCCCCGTGCAGCGTACGCTTGCTGTTATCTATTTCGTAGCGCGAACATAACGCATCCAGACTGTTGCGCTTGCCGGGGAACATTTTCCGCGCCAGTGCCAGACTGTCGGTGATTTTACAAAAGGTCTCGGTTTTTCCAATGCCGCGGTTCAGCTTACCGAACTCATAATCCATAAAGCCGATATCGAACGAGGCGTTATGGATCACCAGCTCCGCGCCGCGGATGTAATCCATAAATTCATCG
The DNA here is from genome assembly GCF_021869705.1 of Klebsiella sp. PCX. Classification (NCBI taxonomy): domain Bacteria; kingdom Pseudomonadati; phylum Pseudomonadota; class Gammaproteobacteria; order Enterobacterales; family Enterobacteriaceae; genus Klebsiella; species Klebsiella sp. PCX. The sequence continues at coordinate 1,002,285 of NZ_CP091527.1, read as the reverse complement.
GCAACATCGGCAAAGGTGGGTTTATCCAGCAGGAATTCATCGGCGATCCCGTGCACGCCGAACGCCTCCGGATCCACCAGCCGATCGGGCTTCAGATAGACGTGGAAATTGTTACCGGTCAGGCGGCGGTTGATCACCTCCACCGCGCCGATCTCAATGATCTTGTGTCCTTCGTAGTGCGCCCCGATCTGGTTCATACCGGTGGTTTCGGTATCGAGAACAATCTGGCGCGTAATTGCAGTGCTCATAGCGGTCATTTATGTCAGACTTATCGTTTACAAATCGATTTCAATTACAGGAAGTCTACCAGAGATGCTCAAACAGGTAGAAATTTTCACCGACGGCTCTTGCCTGGGAAATCCAGGACCCGGCGGTTACGGCGCCATCATGCGCTACCGCCAGCACGAAAAGACCTTCAGCGCCGGCTACCGTCTGACCACCAATAACCGCATGGAACTGATGGCGGCGATCGTCGCTCTCGAAGCGTTAAAAGAGCATTGCGAAGTGGTGCTCAGCACCGACAGCCAGTATGTCCGCCAGGGGATCACCCAGTGGATCCACAACTGGAAAAAGCGCGGCTGGAAAACGGCAGAGAAAAAACCGGTAAAGAATGTCGACCTCTGGCAGCGGCTGGACGCCGCGCTTGGCCAGCATAAGATCAAATGGGAGTGGGTGAAGGGCCACGCCGGCCATCCAGAAAACGAACGCTGCGACGAGCTGGCCCGCGCGGCGGCCTCCCATCCCACTCAGGACGACATCGGCTACCAGCCGGAGAGCTAATTTTGCCCCTTGCGCCACTGCCGGGTGGCGCCTACTGCTGGCCGCAGCTGGGTTTTCGCTTTCCCTGACTTCATCGGATTAAGGGTGAGCGGAATGGTCCGTTTGCGGGCGACAATCAATTGCAAACAGCCCAGCGCCGGCAGATGGGTGCTCAGCAGTTTGCCGCCATGCCGCGACCAGGGTAAAACCTGATAACGCCCATAATGCAGCACTTCAAAGTTGAGCAGCGACAGCCAGTCCAGCTGGCGCATCAGCGTAAACATACGGCTGTTGTACGGCGTGCTTTTGCGCAGGACCGGCACCAGTTTACGCAACCCCATCAGGCTCACCGGATTAAACCCGGTCAGGATCATCCAGCCATCATCGATCAGGACGCGATCGGCCTCCCGCAGCAGGCGATGCGGATCGCTGCACCACGGCAGGGTATGCGCCAGCAGGCAGGCGTCGACGGACTTTTCGGCAAAGGGCAAATGCAGCGGGTCGGCCCGGACCTGCATTGGGTTTCCCGCCAGCGAGACATTCACCTGGTGCGAGATGGCGCAAGCTTCGGTATTGATTTCCGCGCTCAGATTGCCAATCTTAAGCAGATGAAAGCCATATAATTTAGCCAGCCATGGCTTCATCTGCTGTTCAAGCGTTTCGCGATAGTATTCGCCCCACGGCATACTGGACCAATGCTCAGGCGCTGTCACTGTATGAGGTATCCTTGCCGGCTTCATTGCCACCTTCCGCTACGCTTTAGAGGTAATTTATGAATCTTATCAGTATTCCCGCGTTTCAGGACAACTACATCTGGGTTCTCATTGAGAATCACGGCCGCTGCATCATCGTTGACCCGGGCGAGGCCGCGCCGGTTCTGGCGGCAATCGAGGAAAACCAGTGGCAGCCCGAGGCCATTTTACTGACCCATCACCATCAGGATCACGTCGGCGGCGTAAAACAATTACGTGAAAAATTCCCCTCTCTGGTGGTTTACGGGCCGGCAGAAACCCAGGATAAGGGGGTTACTCAGGTAGTAGACGATGGCGATCGGTTGTCAATTCTGGGTCACGATTTTTCCATTTTCTCCACGCCAGGTCACACATTAGGACATATCTGTTACTACAGCGAACCTTATCTGTTTTGCGGCGACACAATGTTCTCCGGCGGCTGCGGAAGGCTGTTCGAAGGCACCGCAGAGCAAATGTATCAATCATTTATGAAAATTAACGCCCTTCCTGCAGAAACCATTATATGTTGCGCACATGAATATACGTTAGCGAATATGAAGTTTGCGTTAAGTATCCTGCCTGATGATAGGGACATAAACGATTACTATCATAAAGTTAATGAGTTACGTGCAAAAAAACAAAAAACACTACCCGTAATTCTGAAAAACGAGCGGCGTATAAATTTATTTTTACGCGTAAATGATGTTGATTTAATTGATAAAATTAACAAAGAAACAAAATTGCAACACTCTGTGGCGCGATTTGCGTGGTTAAGGTCAAAGAAAGACGAATTCTGACATTTAATTCTTGTCATCGGCTAACTTCGCCGTTATCCTTGGTCGTCTTTTAAGCAACTATTGACACACACATGAAGGCACGAGCGATATTATTCGCCTCTGTCCTGCTGGTGGGGTGCCAGGCGTCTAAGCACGATGGCACCGTCGAACAGCGAGCACAGAGCCTTTCTGCGGCTGGTCAAGGGGAAGCAGGCAAGTTCACAAGTCAAGCGCGCTGGTTAGATGATGGAACCTTCTACGCGCAAGACCAGGATCTGTGGACTTCCATAGGCGACGAGCTAAAGATGGGAATACCGGATAACCCCCGGATTCGCGAGCAAAAACAGAAGTACTTGAGAAATAAGAGCTATCTCCACGATGTAACTTTACGGGCAGAGCCGTATATGTACTGGATAGCCGGGCAGGTTAAGAAACGTAACATGCCAATGGAACTGGTATTACTACCCATAGTGGAGAGCGCTTTTGACCCACACGCGACGTCTGGCGCCAATGCCGCAGGCATCTGGCAGATCATTCCGAGCACAGGGCGCAATTATGGTTTAAAACAGACCCGCAGTTACGATGCGCGTCGTGACGTTGTCGCATCGACAACCGCGGCGCTGGACATGATGCAACGTCTGAACAAAATGTTCGACGGCGACTGGTTGTTAACGGTCGCGGCATATAACAGCGGCGAAGGTCGGGTCATGAAGGCAGTGAAAGCGAACCGTTCGCGTGGCAAACCCACCGATTTCTGGTCGCTGTCTCTGCCGCATGAAACGAAAGTCTACGTACCGAAAATGCTGGCATTGAGCGACATCCTCAAAAACAGCAAACGTTACGGCGTAAAGTTGCCTACGGCTGATGAAAGCCGTGCGCTGGCGCGCGTTCGCCTCGACAGTCCGGTTGAGATTTCTCAGCTCGCGGATATGGCCGGTATGCCGGTCAGCAAGCTGAAGACCTTCAACGCCGGCGTAAAGGGGTCAACGCTGGGCGCTAGCGGGCCAAAGTATGTCATGGTGCCGCAGAAGCACGCAGCCCAACTGCGTGAATCGCTGGCCTCTGGCGACATTGCCGCCGTACAGCCGACGCAGCTCGCGGATAATACGCCGCTGACCAGCCGAAGCTATAAGGTGCGTTCCGGCGACACCATTTCCGGGATTGCTTCCCGTCTCGGTGTGACGACCCGCGATCTGCAGCAGTGGAATAACCTGCGCGGCTCTGGGTTGAAGGTTGGACAAAATCTGGTTATCGGCGCCGGCAGCAGCGCGCAGCGTCTGGCGAATAACAGCGATAGCATCACCTATCGCGTTCGCAAAGGTGACTCGCTGTCGAGCATCGCCAAACGTCATGGCGTTAATATTCGCGACGTCATGCGCTGGAACAGCGATACCGACAATCTGCGGCCTGGCGATCAGCTAACCCTGTTTGTGAAAAACAGCGATCGACCAGAGTCCTGATACGTCAGGGTTCGATAAAAAGGCACCGACTTCCCCCGGTGCCTTTTTTGTTGTCTGTATTAAACCGCTTTATGCGCTTCAAACATGATGGTATCGCTGGTAAAGGAACCATCCTGCTGTAACTCAAAGTAGGCTTTCACCTCCGCCGAGGCGCTCTGCTGGTATAAACGAATCGCCTCCACCAGCGGCTCAGGGGTACGCATCCGCGCCACCCACGAACTGAATTCCAGCGGCAGGCGATCGGTCAACAGCCGATTAATCACCAGGCCCGCCTCTGTCGCCAGCGTCAGCCACTCGCCGCTGGAAAAATTACGCACGTGCGAGGTATCGCGCAGTGCTTCCACGGTCTGCAGCCAGACATCACGCACCGCATGGCCCGGCGACATCACGTCCATCACGATCATCACCCCACCCGGCTTGAGAACACGCTTCACCTCGCGCAGCGCCTGGCCAACGTCATGCCAGTGATGAGCGGAATAGCGGCTGATAACGATATCAAAGCTGGCATCAGCGAACGGCAGCGTTTCGGCATACCCCTGCTGGGTCACGATATTGCTAAAGCCTTTTTCCTTTGCCGCGGCGGCAACGACCTCCAGCATCTGGCTCGATAAATCATAGGCGATCACCTCGGCAACCTGTCCCGCCGCGGTAAAGCTGGCGTGCCCTGCCCCGCAGCCCATATCCAGCACTTTCGCCTGCGGAAAATCAGCCAGACGTTCCGCCAGCCGCTGCAGATCGCGACCAGAGGCGTGTACGGCGCTGGTCAGATAGGCGCTGGCCTGGGAGCTGAACTGCTTTTCAACGTTGTCATGGTGAGAGCGTGTTGTCATGTTGTCTTGTCCTTACGGTTTTTTGAGTAATAAAAGGCAGCACCATGCATGCGCAGGCCTGCCCCATGGCAGGCCTGACCAACCTTAAATTAATCAGGCTTGCCGGGACTGAATTCGACTAGTAGCGGGTTGTGGTCGGAGGCGCGGGTTACCAGCACGGAAGCATCGTGCACGCTTAACCCACGGTAGAACACAAAATCGAGCGGGCGACCAAACGCGCGGCGGCGCTGGTCGTCAGAGAAACGAACTTCACGCAGCGACATCTCGCGTGCAAAGCGGTACAGGGCGTTCATCCGCGGGCGGCTCCAGGCATTGAAGTCGCCGGCCATGATCACCGGCCCGCTGTGATGGGCAATCTGATCGCCAATCGGCAGCAGCTGTTTGCTGTAGACGTCGACGCCAAGGCTGAAGTTGACGGCATGGATATTGACCACCATTAACAACCGCGCATCGGGCAGCGGATAGACAGTCACTAATGCTGATTTAGGCAGACGCAAAATTGGTTCACGCTCGCGCAATGGGCAGCAATAGATAGGATGGGCGGAGGCCAGCGTCATCACGCCGGAAGGATGCTGCGGCAATACCAGCGCCGGCACCTGATCGGCGGCCAGATAGTTTGAAGTCGCGAACCTGACCAGTTCTGGGGTGGTTTGCGCCTCCTGCAACAGGACCAAATGCGCATCTTTGCCGAAATTTTTGAGGACCGACTGCCACTCTGCACGCTGCTGCTTGAAGATATTCCACACCAGCACGCGGATCTTCTCATCGCTGCTTAACGGCGTGCCGGCGGGATAAACCGGACTCACGCCCGCAAACGCCCCCGGAGGCAATATTCTCTCCGCAGGTTGTCCGGCGACATAGCGCATGGCGTAGGTGTTCTTTCGCAATTTGGGCATTAATCCTCGATAACAGAAACCAGCCCGACGACGACTGGTTCTTCTGTTATAGGGATTTTCCCATACACTTTCAATGCAATTTGCGAGAAACCCTTAGCCTTCGGGAGAAAGCGCTGCCGAACGGCGCGGCAATTTATCTAAACGCCCGCTCAGAACCACCAACAGCAAAGCGACCAGCACAATCACCGCGCCAATCCACGGCGTCTGCGCCAGACCGTACCGCTCGACCGTCTGTCCACCGACGATCGATCCCAGCGCGATGCCGACGTTGAAGGCGGCGATATTCAGACCGGAAGCGATGTCGACAGCCCCCGGGGTATACTGCTCTGCTTTTTGCACCACATAGACCTGCAGACCCGGCACGTTGCCGAAGGCGAAAACGCCCATCACCAGCACCGTTGCCAGCGCGGCATAGTGAACGCTGGCGGTCAGCTGGAACACCAGCAGCAGCACAACCAGCGCGGCGAAGATAAACTTCAGCGCGGAGACGGCGCCATGCTTATCGGCCAGTTTGCCGCCCCATACGTTGCCGATAGCCACCGAGACGCCATAGCCCAGCAGGATCCAGCTCACCGCTGAGGGGCTGAAGCCGGCCAGCTCCTGCATCATCGGCGCAAGGAAGGTAAAAGCGGTAAACACGCCGCCATAGCCCAGCGCGGTAATGGCATAGATCATCAGCAGGCGCGGATGGGTTAAGACTTTCAGCTGATCGCGCAGGCTGACGCTGGCGCGGCCCGGAATATTATTCGGCACCAGAATCAGACTGCTGACAAGCGCAATTACACCCAGAATCGATACCGCGAGGAAGGTTTCACGCCAGCCGAAATGCTGGCCAATAAAGGTGCCAAAGGGAACGCCGGTCACCAGCGCGACCGTCAGGCCGCCGAACATAATGGCGATAGCCGAGGCTGCTTTCTCTTTTGCCACCAGGCTGGTGGCGATTGTCGAGCCGATAGAAAAGAACACGCCGTGCGCCAGGCCGGTCAGCAGGCGCGCCAGGATCAGCGTTTCATAGCCTGGAGCCTGCCAGGCCAGCACATTACCCGCCGTAAACAGGACCATCAACGCCAGCAGCAGCTGTTTACGCGGCATACGCCCGGTTAATGCCGTCAGCACCGGGGCGCCGATCGCCACGCCCAGCGCGTAGATAGAGACCAGCAGTCCCGCAGAAGGTAGAGAGATAGAAAGTTGTTGGGCAATCGTCGGGACCAGGCCGACAATCACGAATTCAGTGGTGCCAATTGCAAAGGCACCGATGGTTAAGGCAAATAGCGCCAGTGGCATAATTTACTCCGTAGCATCAGGATTAAGATGACACGTAGTATGAAGGGTTGTATAAATAACAAAAACTATCAAAGTATCAATATAATTTTGCTACAGGTGCAATAATGAGAGCCACATCCGAGGAGATCGCCATCTTTGTGGCGGTAGTGGAAAGCGGGAGTTTCAGCCGGGCAGCCGAACAGCTGGGTCAGGCCAACTCTGCCGTCAGCCGGGCAGTCAAAAAGCTCGAATCAAAGCTTGGTGTCAGCCTGCTTAATCGGACCACCCGCCAGCTCAGTCTGACAGAGGAAGGCGAGCGCTATTTTCGGCGGATGCAGGTGGTATTGCAGGAGATGGCGGCGGCAGAAAATGACTTGCTGGAAACGCGCACGACGCCGCGGGGCTTGCTGCGGGTGGATGCCGCGACGCCGGTGATGCTGCATTTTCTCATGCCGCTGGTGAAGCCGTTTCGCGAGCGTTACCCGGAAATGACGCTGTCGCTCGTCTCTTCAGAGACGTTTATTAACCTGATTGAACGGAAAGTGGATGTAGCGATACGGGCCGGAACCTTAACGGATTCCAGCCTGCGCGCCCGACCGCTGTTCACCAGCTATCGTAAGATCGTCGCCTCGCCAGCGTATGTCTCGCGCTACGGTGTGCCGCAGCATCCGTCAGATCTGAAACAACATCAGTGTCTGGGCTTCACTGAACCCGTCTCTCTGAACACCTGGCCAGTCTCCTGTTGCGATGGTCAGTTGTTAGAGATTGAGGCGGCGGTGTCATCAAACAGTGGGGAAACCCTCAAACAACTGTGTCTGACCGGCAACGGTATTGCCTGTCTGTCGGATTATATGGTGGATAAAGAGATAGCCAGCGGGGAGTTTGTTGAACTACTGGCCGACAAACGCTTGCCGGTGGAGATGCCCTTCAGTGCGGTGTACTACAGCGACAGAGCCGTCAGTACACGTATCAGGGCGTTTATTGATTTTCTAAGCGAACACGTAAAACAGCTCCCGAAGGAGCTGTCGTAGTACTCTCTGATAGGCATGCCGGAAGCGGGAGATTAATCCCACTGCGGCGCCAGACCTTCCGGGCTCACCAGCCGATCGTTGCAATCCAGCGCAGCGATCGCCTGGCGATCTTCATCATCCAGCTGCAGATCCAACGCCTTCAGGTTGCTGGCCAGGTTCTCACGCTTCGTCGAGGACGGGATTACCGCGTACCCCTCGCCCATCGCCCATGCCAGGATAACCTGCGCCGGTGTCGCATTATGTTTCGCCGTGATACGGGCAATCACCTCATCTTTCAGTGCCTTACCGTAGGCCAGGGTCATATAAGAGGTGATATGGATACCGTGCTCACGCGCCCAATCGACGACTTTACGGTTTTGCAGATACGGCGAGAGTTCAATCTGATTGGTAGCAATGTTTTCAGCGCCAACGGCGGCAATCGCGCGCTCCATCAGTGGAATAGTGAAGTTGGAGATACCGATCTGACGGGTCAGGCCGAGCGTCTTCGCTTCCATCAGAGCGGCCATAAACTCTTCAACAGCCACCGCATCGTTCGGTGACGGCCAGTGGATCAGCGTGAGATCAACATAGTCAGTACGCAGCTTCTGCAGGCTCTCTTTCAGGCTGGCGATGAGTTTGTCTTTGCTCAGGTTCTCGATCCAGATTTTGGTCGTGATGAACAGCTCATCACGCGGCACGCCGCTTTCGGCGATGGCCTGACCCACCGCGGCTTCGTTGTCATAGATTTGCGCGGTGTCGATAGTACGATAGCCCAGCTCCAGCGCGGTTTTTACGGATGCGATAACAACATCATCTTTCAGACGGAAGGTGCCAAGACCAAATGCAGGGATTGCCATGTTTTTCCTGGTTATTTGTTCATTTCGGTTAACGGATGAAATTATGGCTGATGGTGTGGAGGGGAAAAAGAGCGATTAATGCAGAGGATTTTTGCTGATTTAGCAATAATCGGGAACAGATGAAACAAAAAAGCCCTGAGCAAATGCTCAGGGCTCTTAATAAGTGGCGGAACGGACGGGACTCGAACCCGCGACCCCCTGCGTGACAGGCAGGTATTCTAACCGACTGAACTACCGCTCCACCGAATTTTTTCGCTTTATGACCACCGGTTGTCACCCCGGCTTACTGCAATTTGATGCCTGGCAGTTCCCTACTCTCACATGGGGAGACCCCACACTACCATCGGCGCTACGGCGTTTCACTTCTGAGTTCGGCATGGGGTCAGGTGGGACCACCGCGCTAGTGCCGCCAGGCAAAATTCTTTGTGCTCAGTACGAAATATTTTATCGCATCAGCTGCGTTGGCTGCATTCGCCCGCAGCAGTCACATACTTATGTATGCTCCTGCTGACGTGCATCATTTGCCGCCTTGCTGCTGCGCAAACTATTTCGTACTTCTGAATCAGTGCTGAAAATCTTCTCTCAAATCCGCCAAAACATCTTCGGCGTTGTAAGGTTAAGCCTCACGGTTCATTAGTACCGGTTAGCTCAACGCATCGCTGCGCTTACACACCCGGCCTATCAACGTCATCGTCTTTAACGTTCCTTCAGGAGACTTAAAGTCTCAGGGAGAACTCATCTCGGGGCAAGTTTCGTGCTTAGATGCTTTCAGCACTTATCTCTTCCGCATTTAGCTACCGGGCAGTGCCATTGGCATGACAACCCGAACACCAGTGATGCGTCCACTCCGGTCCTCTCGTACTAGGAGCAGCCCCCCTCAATTCTCCAGCGCCCACGGCAGATAGGGACCGAACTGTCTCACGACGTTCTAAACCCAGCTCGCGTACCACTTTAAATGGCGAACAGCCATACCCTTGGGACCTACTTCAGCCCCAGGATGTGATGAGCCGACATCGAGGTGCCAAACACCGCCGTCGATATGAACTCTTGGGCGGTATCAGCCTGTTATCCCCGGAGTACCTTTTATCCGTTGAGCGATGGCCCTTCCATTCAGAACCACCGGATCACTATGACCTGCTTTCGCACCTGCTCGCGCCGTCACGCTCGCAGTCAAGCTAGCTTATGCCATTGCACTAACCTCCTGATGTCCGACCAGGATTAGCTAACCTTCGTGCTCCTCCGTTACGCTTTGGGAGGAGACCGCCCCAGTCAAACTACCCACCAGACACTGTCCGCAACCCCGATAAGGGGCCAACGTTAGAACATCAAACATTAAAGGGTGGTATTTCAAGGTTGGCTCCACGCAGACTGGCGTCCACGCTTCAAAGCCTCCCACCTATCCTACACATCAAGGCTCAATGTTCAGTGTCAAGCTATAGTAAAGGTTCACGGGGTCTTTCCGTCTTGCCGCGGGTACACTGCATCTTCACAGCGAGTTCAATTTCACTGAGTCTCGGGTGGAGACAGCCTGGCCATCATTACGCCATTCGTGCAGGTCGGAACTTACCCGACAAGGAATTTCGCTACCTTAGGACCGTTATAGTTACGGCCGCCGTTTACCGGGGCTTCGATCAAGAGCTTCTCCTTACGGATAACCCCATCAATTAACCTTCCGGCACCGGGCAGGCGTCACACCGTATACGTCCACTTTCGTGTTTGCACAGTGCTGTGTTTTTAATAAACAGTTGCAGCCAGCTGGTATCTTCGACTGGTCTCAGCTCCATCCGCAGGGACTTCACCTACACACCAGCGTGCCTTCTCCCGAAGTTACGGCACCATTTTGCCTAGTTCCTTCACCCGAGTTCTCTCAAGCGCCTTGGTATTCTCTACCTGACCACCTGTGTCGGTTTGGGGTACGATTTGATGTTACCTGATGCTTAGAGGCTTTTCCTGGAAGCAGGGCATTTGTTACTTCAGCACCGTAGTGCCTCGTCATCACACCTCAGCCTTGATTATCCGGATTTGCCTGGATAACCAGCCTACATGCTTAAACCGGGACAACCGTCGCCCGGCTAACATAGCCTTCTCCGTCCCCCCTTCGCAGTAACACCAAGTACAGGAATATTAACCTGTTTCCCATCGACTACGCCTTTCGGCCTCGCCTTAGGGGTCGACTCACCCTGCCCCGATTAACGTTGGACAGGAACCCTTGGTCTTCCGGCGAGCGGGCTTTTCACCCGCTTTATCGTTACTTATGTCAGCATTCGCACTTCTGATACCTCCAGCAACCCTCACAGGTCACCTTCGCAGGCTTACAGAACGCTCCCCTACCCAACAACACATAGTGTCGCTGCCGCAGCTTCGGTGCATGGTTTAGCCCCGTTACATCTTCCGCGCAGGCCGACTCGACCAGTGAGCTATTACGCTTTCTTTAAATGATGGCTGCTTCTAAGCCAACATCCTGGCTGTCTGTGCCTTCCCACATCGTTTCCCACTTAACCATGACTTTGGGACCTTAGCTGGCGGTCTGGGTTGTTTCCCTCTTCACGACGGACGTTAGCACCCGCCGTGTGTCTCCCGTGATAACATTCTTCGGTATTCGTAGTTTGCATCGGGTTGGTAAGTCGGGATGACCCCCTAGCCGAAACAGTGCTCTACCCCCGAAGATGAGTTCACGAGGCGCTACCTAAATAGCTTTCGGGGAGAACCAGCTATCTCCCGGTTTGATTGGCCTTTCACCCCCAGCCACAAGTCATCCGCTAATTTTTCAACATTAGTCGGTTCGGTCCTCCAGTTAGTGTTACCCAACCTTCAACCTGCCCATGGCTAGATCACCGGGTTTCGGGTCTATACCCTGCAACTTAACGCCCAGTTAAGACTCGGTTTCCCTGCGGCTCCCCTATACGGTTAACCTTGCTACAGAATATAAGTCGCTGACCCATTATACAAAAGGTACGCAGTCACACCATAAAGGTGCTCCCACTGCTTGTACGTACACGGTTTCAGGTTCTTTTTCACTCCCCTCGCCGGGGTTCTTTTCGCCTTTCCCTCACGGTACTGGTTCACTATCGGTCAGTCAGGAGTATTTAGCCTTGGAGGATGGTCCCCCCATATTCAGACAGGATACCACGTGTCCCGCCCTACTCTTCGAGTTCACAACCTGTGCATTTTGGTGTACGGGACTATCACCCTGTACCGTCGGACTTTCCAGACCGTTCCACTAACACACAAGCTGATTCAGACTCTGGGCTGCTCCCCGTTCGCTCGCCGCTACTGGGGGAATCTCGGTTGATTTCTTTTCCTCGGGGTACTTAGATGTTTCAGTTCCCCCGGTTCGCCTCGTTAACCTATGTATTCAGTTAACGATAGTGCAACGAATTGCACTGGGTTTCCCCATTCGGACATCGCCGGTTATAACGGTTCATATCACCTTACCGACGCTTTTCGCAGATTAGCACGTCCTTCATCGCCTCTGACTGCCAGGGCATCCACCGTGTACGCTTAGTCGCTTAACCTCACAACCCGAAGATGTTTCACTTCGTGTTGCGAAAATTTGAGAGACTCGAACACACATTAACTGTGTGTCGTTTCAATTTTCAGCTTGATCCAGATTTTTAAAGAGCAAAACTTCGCAGTGCACCTTTTCAGGTTCACTCTGAAGTTTTCTTGTGTTCGCAGTAAAGATGGTGGAGCTATGCGGGATCGAACCGCAGACCTCCTGCGTGCAAAGCAGGCGCTCTCCCAGCTGAGCTATAGCCCCATCGTTTGCAACCTCTTCAAATTTGCTTCGCAAATTTGGTAGGCCTGAGTGGACTTGAACCACCGACCTCACCCTTATCAGGGGTGCGCTCTAACCACCTGAGCTACAAGCCTGTAGAGGTTTTTACTGCTGTTTTTCATCAGACAATCTGTGTGAGCACTGCAAAGGCAGGTTCTTTAAGGTAAGGAGGTGATCCAACCGCAGGTTCCCCTACGGTTACCTTGTTACGACTTCACCCCAGTCATGAATCACAAAGTGGTAAGCGCCCTCCCGAAGGTTAAGCTACCTACTTCTTTTGCAACCCACTCCCATGGTGTGACGGGCGGTGTGTACAAGGCCCGGGAACGTATTCACCGTAGCATTCTGATCTACGATTACTAGCGATTCCGACTTCATGGAGTCGAGTTGCAGACTCCAATCCGGACTACGACATACTTTATGAGGTCCGCTTGCTCTCGCGAGGTCGCTTCTCTTTGTATATGCCATTGTAGCACGTGTGTAGCCCTGGTCGTAAGGGCCATGATGACTTGACGTCATCCCCACCTTCCTCCAGTTTATCACTGGCAGTCTCCTTTGAGTTCCCGGCCGAACCGCTGGCAACAAAGGATAAGGGTTGCGCTCGTTGCGGGACTTAACCCAACATTTCACAACACGAGCTGACGACAGCCATGCAGCACCTGTCTCACAGTTCCCGAAGGCACCAATCCATCTCTGGAAAGTTCTGTGGATGTCAAGACCAGGTAAGGTTCTTCGCGTTGCATCGAATTAAACCACATGCTCCACCGCTTGTGCGGGCCCCCGTCAATTCATTTGAGTTTTAACCTTGCGGCCGTACTCCCCAGGCGGTCGATTTAACGCGTTAGCTCCGGAAGCCACGCCTCAAGGGCACAACCTCCAAATCGACATCGTTTACGGCGTGGACTACCAGGGTATCTAATCCTGTTTGCTCCCCACGCTTTCGCACCTGAGCGTCAGTCTTTGTCCAGGGGGCCGCCTTCGCCACCGGTATTCCTCCAGATCTCTACGCATTTCACCGCTACACCTGGAATTCTACCCCCCTCTACAAGACTCTAGCCTGCCAGTTTCGAATGCAGTTCCCAGGTTGAGCCCGGGGATTTCACATCCGACTTGACAGACCGCCTGCGTGCGCTTTACGCCCAGTAATTCCGATTAACGCTTGCACCCTCCGTATTACCGCGGCTGCTGGCACGGAGTTAGCCGGTGCTTCTTCTGCGGGTAACGTCAATCGACAAGGTTATTAACCTTATCGCCTTCCTCCCCGCTGAAAGTACTTTACAACCCGAAGGCCTTCTTCATACACGCGGCATGGCTGCATCAGGCTTGCGCCCATTGTGCAATATTCCCCACTGCTGCCTCCCGTAGGAGTCTGGACCGTGTCTCAGTTCCAGTGTGGCTGGTCATCCTCTCAGACCAGCTAGGGATCGTCGCCTAGGTGAGCCGTTACCCCACCTACTAGCTAATCCCATCTGGGCACATCTGATGGCATGAGGCCCGAAGGTCCCCCACTTTGGTCTTGCGACGTTATGCGGTATTAGCTACCGTTTCCAGTAGTTATCCCCCTCCATCAGGCAGTTTCCCAGACATTACTCACCCGTCCGCCGCTCGTCACCCGAGAGCAAGCTCTCTGTGCTACCGCTCGACTTGCATGTGTTAGGCCTGCCGCCAGCGTTCAATCTGAGCCATGATCAAACTCTTCAATTTAAGTTTGATGCTCAAAGAATTAAACTTCGTAATGAATTACGTGTTCACTCTTGAGACTTGGTATTCATTTTTCGTCCGAGGACGTTAAGAATCCATGTCACTTTGAGTGCCCACACAGATTGTCTGATAAATTGTTAAAGAGCAGTTGCGACGCGCTTTAGCGCTCTGTCGCGAGGTGGCGTATATTACGCTTTCCTCTTTCAGAGTCAACCCGTTTTTCAGGATTTTTCTCTTCAACCGAACCGGCTGTTTGTGTGAAGTGATTCACATCCGCCGTGTCGATGGAGGCGCATTATAGGGAGCCCGCCGGGAATGACAAGCGGAAAAATACAATTTTATTTCAACCGCTCATCTTTTATACGCAACGCTTATTTTTGCTGCTTTTTAATCGCCGCCGGCAGCTCGGTCAGGCTATTTAGCACCCAATCCGCGGCTTTTTCCGCTTCTTCAGTAACAGGCTTACCGGTACGCACCAGCACTTTAGTACCGACATCAGCGGCCGCTGCAGCCTGCATATCTTCCAGTTTGTCCCCTACCATATAGGAAGCGGCCATATCGATATGCAGATAATCGCGAGCGGAGATCAGCATCCCCGGATGCGGTTTACGGCAATCACAGGTCTGACGGTACTCCTCAACCGCACCCTGCGGGTGATGCGGGCAATAATAGATACCGTCCAGATCTACGCCACGGTCTGCCAGAGACCAGTCCATCCATTCGGTCAGCGTTTCAAACTGGGCTTCGGTAAATTTACCGCGAGCAATACCGGACTGGTTAGTGACCAGCACCAGCGCGTAGCCCATCTCTTTGAGCTCGCGCATTGCGTCAATGACGCCATCGATAAATTCAAAATTGTCGATTTCGTGGACGTAGCCATGATCGACATTAATGGTGCCGTCACGGTCGAGAAAAATTGCGGGTACTGACTTTGCCACCGGTTTGCTCCTGAAAAAGGCTAGTGCCGTTAGTATCGCATGTTTCCGCATGCAAGAAAGTGCTCATTATAAAGAGTCAGATTGATTTAGACGTCTGGATGCCTTAACATCCATTTCATTGCCAGGCATCGCCTGGATACGGCAGAAGAAAATGCCACGGCAAACGGCTAAACGATAATAAATAACTGATGATTAAACTTTCCAATATCACCAAAGTGTTCCAGCAGGGGAATCGCAGCATTCAGGCGCTGAACAATGTCAGCCTGCATGTCCCTGCCGGACAAATTTACGGCGTCATCGGTGCCTCAGGCGCCGGTAAAAGTACGCTGATTCGCTGCGTTAACCTGCTGGAGCGCCCGACCGAGGGCAGCGTACAGGTTGACGGTCAGGAACTGACTGCGCTGTCGGAAAAAGAGCTAACCCGCGCTCGCCGTCAGATTGGCATGATTTTCCAGCATTTTAACCTGCTGGCATCCCGCACCGTTTTCGGCAACGTGGCGTTACCCCTGGAGCTGGATAACACGCCACAGGCAGAAATCAAACGCCGTGTGACGGAGCTGCTGGATCTTGTCGGCCTGGGCGATAAGCACGACAGCTATCCGGCTAATCTCTCCGGCGGTCAGAAACAGCGTGTCGCCATTGCCCGCGCGCTGGCCAGTAACCCCAAGGTGCTGCTGTGCGATGAAGCCACCAGCGCCCTGGATCCGGCCACCACCCGTTCCATTCTCGAACTGCTGAAAGACATTAACCGTCGTCTGGGGCTGACCATCCTGCTGATCACCCACGAAATGGATGTGGTGAAACGCATTTGCGACTGCGTGGCGGTGATTAGCAACGGCCAGTTGATTGAGCAGGACACGGTGAGCGAAGTCTTCTCCCATCCGAAGACGCCGCTGGCCCAGCAGTTTATTCAGTCGACCCTGCACCTGGATATTCCGGATGACTACCAGGCGCGCCTGAAACCTACCGCTACAGCGGATAGCTTACCAATGCTGCGCATGGAATTTACCGGCCATTCCGTCGATGCGCCGCTGCTTTCTGAAACCGCGCGTCGCTTCAACGTGAATAACAACATTATTAGCGCGCAGATGGATTATGCCGGCGGGGTGAAGTTCGGCATCATGCTGACTGAAATGCACGGTACACAGGAAGACACTCAGGCGGCTATCGCCTGGCTGCAGGAACATCATGTAAAAGTAGAGGTATTGGGTTATGTCTGAGGCAATGATGTGGCTGCTGTTGCGCGGCGTATGGGAAACGCTGGCAATGACCTTTGTCTCCGGCTTCTTCGGTTTTGTCCTTGGCCTGCCGGTGGGCGTGCTGCTGTACGTGACCCGTCCGGGGCAAATCGTCGCCAATGCTAAACTGTACCGGACGCTGTCGGCGCTGGTGAACATTTTCCGCTCCATCCCGTTCATTATCCTGTTGGTCTGGATGATCCCGTTTACCCGCGTAATCGTCGGCACCTCAATCGGCCTGCAGGCGGCGATCGTGCCGTTGACAGTGGGCGCCGCGCCGTTTATCGCTCGCATGGTGGAGAACGCGCTGCTGGAGATCCCGACAGGCCTTATTGAAGCCTCCCGGGCAATGGGCGCTACGCCGCTGCAGATCGTGCGTAAGGTTCTGCTGCCTGAAGCGCTGCCGGGTCTGGTCAACGCCGCCACTATCACTCTTATCACCCTGGTGGGCTATTCCGCCATGGGCGGCGCGGTGGGCGCCGGCGGTTTGGGGCAGATTGGTTATCAGTATGGCTATATCGGCTACAACGCCACCGTGATGAATACCGTACTGGTATTGCTGGTTATTCTGGTTTATTTAATTCAATTCTCTGGCGATCGCATCGTCCGGGCTGTGACTCATAAATAACGTTATTGGCAGACAACACTCATTCTTACAGGAAGGAAATAACATGGCCTTTAATTTCAAAACCTTTGCGGCAGTTGGTGCGTTAATCGGTTCTCTGGCGCTGGTGGGTTGCGGTCAGGATGAAAAAGATCCGAATCATATTAAAGTCGGCGTTATCGTCGGGGCGGAGCAGCAGGTCGCTGAAGTCGCGCAGAAAGTGGCAAAAGAGAAGTATGGCCTTGACGTTGAGCTGGTGACCTTCAACGATTACGTTCTGCCGAACGAAGCGCTGAGCAAAGGTGATATCGACGTCAACGCCTTCCAGCATAAACCGTACCTCGACCAGCAGATTAAAGACCGCGGCTACAAGCTGGTGGCTGTCGGCAATACCTTCGTCTACCCGATCGCGGGTTACTCGAAGAAAATCAAATCGCTGGACGAACTGCAGCCGGGCTCGCAGATCGCCGTCCCTAACGATCCGACCAACCTCGGTCGTTCTCTGCTGCTGCTGCAGCAGGTGGGCCTGATCAAACTGAAAGACGGCGTTGGCCTGCTGCCGACCTCGCTGGATATCGTCGAGAACCCGAAAAACCTGAAGATTGTTGAACTGGAAGCGCCGCAGCTGCCGCGTTCTCTCGACGACGCGCAGATTGCGCTGGCCGTTATCAACACCACTTACGCCAGCCAGATTGGCCTGACCCCGGCGAAAGACGGCATCTTTGTTGAAGGGAAAGAGTCGCCGTACGTGAACCTGATCGTGGCGCGTGAAGACAATAAAGATGCTGAGAATGTGAAAAAATTCGTTCAGGCTTACCAGAGCGATGAAGTTTACGAAGCAGCAAACAAGATCTTTAACGGCGGCGCAGTGAAAGGCTGGTAATCTTTTCTCACCGTAATATCATTCAGGACGGGCTTCACGCCCGTCTTGTCATTTATGCAAGCACCTGATTCAATAACGCCCTGTTTTTTATTCATTGAGGAAATATTATGCGTGCTTTACCGGTCTGTTTGATAGCACTCATGTTAAGCGGTTGTTCCATGCTAAGCAGATCTCCCGTCGAGCCTGTTCAAAGCACTGCAACTCCTCCGGTTAAATCGGAGCCGACCAAACCACGCGCAACCCGTCCGGCGCCGGTACGTATTTATACCGATGCGTCAGAGCTGGTAGGTAAACCGTTCCGCGATCTGGGTGAAGTGTCTGGCGAGTCCTGCCAGGCTTCGAATCAGGATTCTCCGCCGAATATCCCTACCGCCCGCAAGCGCCTGCAGATTAATGCCGCACGAATGAAAGCCAATGCTGTCCTGCTGCACCGCTGCGAAGTGACCAGCGGTACCCCAGGCTGCTACCGTCAGGCGGTTTGTCTGGGCTCGGCGCTTAACGTATCGGCGCAATGAGTGCATTTCAGTTCGCGCAGATAGGCGTTATCCGCTCGCCGTATAAAGAGAAGTTTGCCGTGCCTCGCCAGCCGGGTCTGGTCAAGCACGGCGGCGGAGAACTCCATCTGATCGCGCCCTACAACCAGGCCGACGCCGTGCGTGGTCTGGAAAGCTTCAGCCATCTGTGGATCTTGTTTGTGTTTCATCAGACCATGGAAGGCGGCTGGCGTCCGACGGTGCGCCCTCCCCGTCTCGGGGGCAACGCGCGTATGGGCGTCTTCGCCACCCGCTCCACGTTTCGCCCCAATCCCATTGGCATGTCGCTGGTTGAGCTGAAGGGCGTTCGCTGTCAAAAAGAGCAGGTGATACTGGAGCTCGGCAGCCTCGATCTCGTCGACGGTACGCCGGTGGTCGACATCAAACCCTATCTGCCGTTTGCCGAAGCGCTGCCCAACGCGCACGCCAGCTACGCGCAACAGGCACCGCAGGCGGATCAGGTCGTCAGTTTTACCGCCGAGGTCGAAACGCAGCTTTTGCATCTGGAGAAGCGTTATCCGCATCTGAAGGCGTTTATCCGAGAGGTGCTGGCGCAGGATCCGCGTCCGGCCTATCGTAAGGAAGAAGAGGCAGGTAAAAATTACGCCGTCTGGCTGCTGGATTTCAACGTCCGCTGGCGGGTGACTGCCGCCGGTTTTGAAGTCTTTGCCCTCGAAGCGCGCTAATTTTATTTTCCTCTCTTTTGGCATCTTTGCCACACTGGTAAACTAAACCACTTTTTTTGTTTCAGGCTGGGCAACCAGCCTGTTCCGCTCGTTTAACTGGAACCGTTACAACATGCGTACTAGCCAATATCTGCTCTCCACTCTGAAGGAGACACCTGCCGACGCCGAGGTAATCAGCCACCAGCTGATGCTGCGCGCCGGGATGATCCGCAAGCTGGCCTCCGGGTTATACACCTGGCTGCCGACCGGCGTGCGCGTCCTGAAAAAAGTCGAAAACATCGTGCGTGAAGAGATGAACAACGCCGGTGCGATCGAGGTGTTAATGCCGGTCGTTCAGCCATCTGAACTATGGCAGGAGAGCGGTCGCTGGGAGCAGTACGGCCCGGAACTGCTGCGCATTGCCGATCGTGGCGATCGTCCGTTCGTCCTCGGTCCAACCCACGAAGAGGTCATCACCGACCTGATCCGCAACGAGCTGAACTCCTATAAGCAGCTGCCGCTGAACTTCTATCAGATCCAGACCAAATTCCGCGACGAAGTGCGTCCGCGTTTCGGCGTGATGCGCTCCCGCGAATTCCTGATGAAAGATGCGTACTCTTTCCATACTTCGCAGGAATCGCTGCAGGAAACCTACGATGCGATGTACGCCGCTTACAGTAAAATCTTCAGCCGCATGGGGCTGGACTTCCGCGCGGTACAGGCTGATACCGGCTCTATCGGCGGCAGCGCCTCTCATGAATTCCAGGTGCTGGCGCAGAGCGGCGAAGACGATGTGATCTTCTCCGACAGCTCCGACTACGCGGCAAACATCGAGTTTGCGGAAGCCGTTGCGCCGAAAACGCCGCGCGCGGCCGCCACCCAGGAGATGACCCTGGTCGACACGCCGAACGCCAAAACCATCGCCGAGCTGGTTGAGCAGTTCAACCTGCCGATCGAAAAAACCGTGAAAACCCTGCTGGTGAAAGCGGTTGAAGATAGCGCTTCCCCGCTGGTTGCCCTGCTGGTGCGCGGCGATCACGAGCTGAACGAAGTGAAAGCCGAAAAACTGCCGCAGGTCGCCAGCCCGCTGACCTTCGCCACCGAAGAAGAGATCCGCGCCCTGGTGAAAGCCGGTCCGGGCTCCCTGGGTCCGGTGAACCTGCCGGTGCCGGTGATTATCGACCGTACTGTGGCGGTGATGAGCGATTTCGCCGCCGGCGCCAACATCGATGGCAAACACTACTTCGGCATCAACTGGGACCGCGATGTCGCCACGCCGGAAGTCGCGGACATCCGTAACGTCGTCGCCGGCGATCCGAGCCCGGACGGCAAAGGTACCCTGCTTATCAAGCGCGGTATCGAAGTGGGTCATATCTTCCAGCTGGGGACGAAGTACTCCGAGGCGATGAAAGCCGCGGTCCAGGGCGAAGATGGCCGCAACCAGATCCTGACGATGGGCTGCTATGGTATCGGGGTCACTCGCGTAGTGGCGGCGGCGATTGAGCAGAACTTTGACGATCGCGGTATCGTCTGGCCGGATGCGATTGCGCCGTTCCAGGTGGCGATCCTGCCGATGAACATGCACAAATCTTACCGTGTGCAGGAGCTGGCGGAGAAACTGTACGCCGAGCTGAGCGCCCAGGGTATTGAAGTGCTGATGGACGATCGTAAAGAGCGTCCGGGCGTGATGTTCGCAGATATGGAGCTGATCGGTATCCCGCACACCATCGTGCTGGGCGATCGTAACCTCGACAATGACGATATCGAATACAAGTATCGTCGCAACGGTGAGAAGCAGCTGATTAAGACCGGGGATATTGTGGAATATCTGGTTAAAGCGATAAAAGGCTAATCACCCAACCAGGGCCCTGAACGGATGTCAGGGCCTTTTTTTTACAAGTACTGCACCCGTGACTGGACCTCTCCTCAGTAGCGGGCTGCTGACCTCCGCCCTGCTCCTGCCTACCGCCTGCACTGTAGACGTCGGCCGCAACGCCCCTTCCGCATCCGCTACCGATAGCCGCTCACTGCCATGGGCGGTCCCCCTCCAGCGCCAAAGCTCGATTGCCGGCAGCGGACTGCGCGAAATCGCCGAAAGCGACCTACGTTCCGGCGACCTGCTCTTCTTCTCCAGCCTCGGCGTCACTTCGTTTGGGATCCGCGCCTTCAGTCCCTCTTCCGTGAGCCACGTCGCGCTGTATCTGGTGAACAATCCGAAGGCCGGTGCGGAGTAAAAGAACGATTTGCCCTTTCCCACCCGTCATGAGGCTCATGATTCGTGCGCTATGGTTGGTGGAAAAGGGGGGGACGGTAAAACCACCATAACCGAAGTCCGCTGGCCGGCTACCGCTGAGGCGTATCTCCTGCCCGTTTCCCGGGCAGGAGCCGGACAATCAGTGTCCGCAGTCTTTCCCTGGAATAAATTTGCCGGCCTGATCCGTCATCAGCGTTTTCATCATTTCGCCGGTATCCGGGTTCGCCTCGAGGGTAAAGTGCCCTTCCACCACCAGCAGAACCGGACGTGAATCATTGCCGCGGGCAGCGGCATAATCCCGCTCAAGCTGGGCATTGTTCGCCACCGCGACGCGTTTACCGGTCGCGCAATCAGTAAAGGTTGCCGCATCGGCCATATAGAAGTACATGCCACGCATCGCCATCGGGGTGGTCGGCAGGCTGGCCTTCACCGGCTCCAGGGTATAGTTGAGAGGAGACTGAATGGGACTCCCGTTGCGGTCGAGCATCTCCAGCTTGTCGCCCTTCGCGCGAAAGTACGATTTTTCGCCCTTGCTGTTGGTCAGTACCAGCTTATCCGCTGTACGCGCCCAGGTGCCGTAAGAGGCAAAGGAAGATGGTTCACGACCAGCGCCCTGGTAGTGCTCATTCATCACCCAGGTACCGTCTTTTTCCAGGAACAGCGAGGTGTCGATGCCTTCGCAATCCGCGCAGGGCAGCACCCCACGCCAGCTTTGCTGCATCGGTTTGAGCTCTTCCATCGCTGCCGGCTGAACCGTGTCATTTTCGGCGCGATGGTTACAACCAAACAGCGCGAACAGCGAACAGGCCGCTATCACGGAGAATATGATTTTCTTCACTCTACTTTCCTTATGATCCATTCCACCCGTTCGCCGACGCCTTCACTGGCGAACTTTTCCACGCAGCGCCTTGACTGAGGACTTTTGCGCCTTAGAAGCAAGGCGACGCTCTTTGGATGCCCGAGTCGGTCGCGTCTCCCGGCGACTTTTTTGCACTGCGGTTAATTCTTTGATAAGGGCCACCAGCCGGGCGATCGCCGCTTCGCGGTTCATCTCCTGACTGCGATATTCCTGAGCCTTAATGATAACCACACCGTCAGCAGAAATTAAGTGATGGCTGGCGGCGAGCAGGCGCTCTTTGTAAAACGCCGGCAGGCTCGAGGCTTTAATATCGAAGCGCAGATGGATCGCGGTCGACGCTTTGTTCACGTGCTGGCCCCCGGCCCCCTGGGCGCGAATACCTTCCAGCGTGATCTCGTTGTCAGCAATGGCCACACTGCGGCTGATAGTAATCATGCCGGCGCTTGCCAGGCGGTAAGCTGAATTTCCAGATTATTCTGAGCATCGGATAACCAGATGCTCCCCTCCTGCAAAGTGGCCTGCAGCGTCATCGTGCGGTCGGCAAAAGCGCTAAGCTGCGCCAGCTGGGCATCATCAAGATACCAGATGGTCAGCTTCGGGTACGCCGCAAGCTTGTTCTGATTTTGCTGCCACCAGATTTCAGCCGCCCGGCTGTTATAGGCGAACAACGCCACCGCCTGCGCCCGCGAGCAGGCTTTCTTGATACGTTTCTCGTCCGGCAGCCCCAGCTCGATCCACAGATCAACCCCGAGATGATCGTTAAGCAGCCACAGCTCCGGCTCGTCGTCTGACGAGAGGCCGCGCGTAAACTGCAGCCGTTCATCGGCATATTTGATCCACGCCAGCAGGCGCAGCATCATGCGCTCCTGGGTTTCCGACGGGTGCTGCGCCAGCGTCAGGTTAGCATCCAGAAACTGGTTGCGATCCAGATCGGCTACATTCACCGCGGCTTTATATATCGTCGCTTTCAGCGCCATGAATAAACTCCTGAAAAAAATGGCGTACATTGTAGCGAAACTGGCGGCAAAAGGCTGTCAGCAATCGCAGCAACCTGTTTCATCCTGCTGAAATTGCTTAAATGACTATGATATAGTTCCCTTGCTAAACAGAGTTTATCTTCGTAGGCTTAAACTTGCATCCCACGGTTGAGTCAGAACGCTGACAGGAGGGCATGTGGACCACTATTGTGAGTTAATACGCAAGCGGTATGCGGAAATAGCCAGCGGAGACTTAGGGTATATCCCGGATGCGCTGGGTTGCGTGTTGAAAGTATTAAATGAGATTGCGGCGGATGAGGCCCTTTCGGAGTCAGTCAGGGAAAAGGCCGCTTATGCGGCAGCAAACTTACTGGTGAGCGATTATGTCAATGAATGATACTTATCAACCCATTAACTGCGATGATTACGACAACCTGGAGCTGGCCTGCCAGCATCACCTGGTGCTGACGCTGGCGCTGAAGGATGGCGAACAGCTGCAGGCGAAGGCCAGCGATCTAATCTCGCGTAAAAATATCGAGTATCTGGTGGTCGAACTCGCCGGCAACGTCCGCGAGCTGCGCCTGGATAAAATCGCCAGCTTCAGTCACCCGGAAATCGGCACCGTGGTGGTGAGCGAATCCTGAATCAAAACGGGCTTAACCGCCCGTTTTCCTCCATGTCAGACTGACTCCTTCCCCGTCTTTGACTTCACCTTCGTGGGTCACAAACAGATCGTCCGCTGCGGCAATCGGCGTTTCACCGTAAAACAGCAGCGGCGTGGTGTCTCGTCGCCACGGAGCAACGCCCAGCTCCTGCCAGATCTTCTTTAGCTTTCGGCCG
Organism: Klebsiella sp. PCX; assembly: GCF_021869705.1. Lineage (NCBI taxonomy): Bacteria > Pseudomonadati > Pseudomonadota > Gammaproteobacteria > Enterobacterales > Enterobacteriaceae > Klebsiella > Klebsiella sp. PCX. The sequence continues at coordinate 978,433 of NZ_CP091527.1, read as the reverse complement.
CCATGACGCCCGACGATATGCAGATTGCCGCTGGCGCGAAAGCGGACGGTGATCGGCTCATCCGCCGAGGGCGGGCGCAGCCTGCCGCCCGGCTGCAGCATCAGCTCGCCGAGACCGTCCGCCAGCCGCAGCGGCTGGCGCCAGTCGGGCCAGTGCTGGACGCTATCCGCCTGCCCGGGTACATATCTCACCCAGTACAAGCGCTGCTGAAAACGACGGACGGTAAATTCCCCCAACCGCAGGCAGGGGCTGGCATCTTCCCGCGCCAGCGCCACCTCGTGCCAGAGGCGCTCCGGCACCTCGCGGGCCGGCATCGGCGCCCGCTGCCCGGCGAGCCAGCGACGCAGCAGCGCCGCGCGGCGGGGAGAACTCATCGACGTCAGTGGTGCGATAGCCAGCGACCCGTCTTCGGCCACCAGCGACGCGAGCTCCGCCGCCAGTATCTCGTCCAGCAGTTGCTCCTGCTCGGCGCACAGACTGGCGCTGCGGGCGACGGCCTCGCTAAAGTGCGGCCAGCGCTCGCGCAGCAGCGGGATCACCCGCAGGCGCAGAAAGTTGCGGTCATAGGTATCGTCCTGATTACTCTCATCTTCAATCCACGACAACTGATGGGCGAGCGCCCACTGGCGTAGCGATTCGCGGGTTTCATTGAGGAGAGGACGCAGTAGTCGGCTGTCGGCAAAGGCAGAGGATGGCGCCATCGCCGACAGACCAGTAGGACCGCTGCCGCGTTTTAACGCCAGCAACAGCGTTTCGCACTGGTCATCCTGGTGCTGGGCGGTCACTAACACCTCGCCGGCATTGAGCGTATCCTGAAAGGCCTGATAGCGCGCCGCACGGGCATGGGCCTCGACGCCCAGGCCGCCCCGGGCTAACGTCACGCGATGCACCACCAACGGCACCTGCCACTGCTGGCAAATCTGCCGACAGTGCGCCACCCAGTCGTCTGCGTGGGCGCTAAGGCCGTGGTGAACATGCACCGCCCGCAGCGTCAGCGAGGGATCCTGTTCCCGCAGCAGCACCAGCTGATGCAGAAGAACCGTCGAGTCCAGACCGCCGCTGAAGGCCACCAGCAGCTGGCGATGGGGATGAAGCGTATGCGCAATGTCAGCCGTCATAACCACAAACATACCAAGAAGTGATGGCCCGGCACGTTACCGGGCCAGGGTCGCGCTGGCAAGGTTTACTGCTGATATATTTCCAGCGGCAGGTCGTCCGGATCGCTAAAGAAGGTAAAGCGTTTACCGGTAAAGGGATCGACGCGAATCGCTTCGCACTCCACGCCATGCGCAGTCAAATGCGCTACCGCAGCGTCGATATCATCCACGCTAAAGGCCAGATGACGCAGCCCGCAGGCTTCCGGACGACTGGGGCGGGCCGGCGGAAACGGGAACGAGAACAGCTCAATCACATACTCGCCGTTGAGCGCCAGATCGCCTTTCCAGGAGTCACGCTCGGCGCGATAAAACTCGCTTTGCAGCGTAAACCCCAGAGTATCGCAATAGAACGCTTTACTGCGGGCGTAGTCGGTCGCAATGATGGCAATATGGTGAACCCGTTTCAAACCCAGCATGGTCAAACTCCTTCTGTTAAGCCAGCCACGTTACTCGTGCGCGCCGTTAACGCGCAAGCCTTTCGTCATTTTTTAAGACTCGTACCCGATAAACGCCGTCCTCATCGCGCTTCGCGCCGTGAATATCGGTCTCAAACCCCGGGTAATGACGTCCTATGGAGCAGAGCATCAGCAGGAAGTCGAGCACCGCCCGGCTCTCCTCCGTGATCATCTCTCCTGGCATCAGCAGCGGTACCCCCGGCGGATAAGGGAGGATCATGTTGGCCGAAATCCGGCCCACCAGGTTCTCCAGTTCAATAGTTTCCACCTCACCTTTAATCTGGCGCTGCCAGGCATGATGCGGCGTCATTTTCATTTCCGGCAGGACGTCAAAGGCGCTGAGCATCAGCTGCGGCAGCTGGTGCTGGCGGATCAAGCGGTGGATCCCCTGCGCCAGATCCTGGATCCGCATATTGCGGTAGAAGTCGGGATCTTCGGCGTACAGATCCGGCAGCATATTCTTCACCCGCAGATTGAGATCGTAGGCACGCTTAAACTCGGTCAGGCCGCGCAGCAGCCCCATCGCCCGGGTTTTATCGATACCGATGCTAAAGAGGAACAGCAGGTTGTAGGGGCCCGTTTTCTCTACCACCACGCCCCGCTCGTCGAGGAACTTCGCCACCAGCGCCGCCGGGATCCCCTCTTCATCCATATTCCCCTGCTCGTCCATGCCCGGCGTTAGAATGGTGACCTTCACCGGATCGAGATACATATGATCCGCATCGGCATCTTTGAAACCGTGCCAGTCTTCGCCCGGTGCCACCGGCCAGCACTCGGCTTTATCCACCGCTTCCGGCTGCCAGATATCAAAGAACCAGCCGTCCGACTCTTCGCGCAGTCGCTGCACCTCTTTGCGGAAGTCCAGCGCCCGCTCAATGGAGCGCTGGATCAGGCGCTTACCGGAGTTACCGCGCAGCATCGCCGCCGCGGTCTCAATCGACGCGACGATGGGGTAGCTCGGCGATGTAGAGGTATGCATCATAAAGGCTTCATTAAAGGTCTCTTCATCATAGTTGCCCTTAATGTGGATCAACGAGGCCTGCGACAGCGCGGCCAGCATCTTATGCGTCGACTGCGTCTCGAAGATGACTTTACCGGGGATCCGCTCACCGCTCATGCCGCTTTTCCCCTGATATATCGGATGGAAATGGGTATACGGCACCCAGGCGGAATCGAAATGGATCGACGGGACGTCGAGCGTCTCTTTAAGCCAGGTGGTGTTGTAGAGCAGGCCATCGTAGGTGGAGTTGGTGATCACCGCATGCACGGGCCACTGCGCCCCGCCCGTGTCGCGCACTTTCTGCTGAATACTGTCGCGGGTAAACTCGCGCCGGGGGATACCGCCGAGGATCCCCAGCGCGTTGCGGGTCGGCTTCAGCCACAGGGGAACCACATCGCTCATCATCAGCAGGTGGGCCAGCGATTTGTGACAGTTACGGTCAATCAGCAGCGTGCTGCCGGCGGGCGCCGAGTACATGCCGACAATTTTATTGGACGTTGAGGTACCGTTGGTCACCATATAGCTTTGCTCGGCGCCAAAGGCGCGAGCGATATACTCCTCCGCCTCCAGATGCGGGCCGGTATGATCCAGCAGGGAGCCCAGCTCGGTGACCGAAATCGAGACATCCGCCTTCAGCGTATTCCCGCCAAAAAAGTCATAGAACAGGCAGCCCACTGGGCTTTTCTGATAGGCGCTGCCGCCCATATGACCCGGCGTACAAAAGGTATATTTACCCTCCTGCACATAGTTAAACAGCGCGCGGGTAAACGGCGGGGTGATATTGTCCAGGTACTCGCGGGTATACTGCCCGATGCGGGTGGCGATCTCTTCGGAGAGTCCCAGCGCATATTCGAAGAACCACAGCGTCATGCGCAGATCCTGACTGCTGACATCCATCGTCGAGTGGGCGTTAATAAAGGCGTACAGAGGCAGATATTCATTGAGCTGATTGATATCGCTGCACAGATCGACGCTGTACTCATCCCAGTCGAAGATCACGCCGCAGATGCGCGGGTTGTGCTCGATAAACTGCAGCAGGTCGGCGCTGTTTTGCGGCCAGATGGTCTGAAAGCCCTGGCGCTGCAGCGCCGCCTCCAGTTCTTTGATCGGCTCGTCTTTGTGATAGACGCCGTGAGGCCCCATGATGGCGATGATATTCACGCTTTCCTCCTGGTATTCACCTAAGTCCAGCATCATAGCAATCCCCTGGGCGCATCGCACATAAAAAAAGGGCCGGAAAATCCGGCCCTTAGTCTTTTGCGCTAGCGGAATACTTAGGCGTAACCGTAGCTCATCAGACGTTGATAGCGGCGGTTAAGCAGCTCTTCTTCGCTGAGAAGATCGAGATCGGCCAGGTCCGCCAGCAGCTGCGCTTTCAGGTTTGCCGCCATCGCTTCCGGGTTGCGGTGGGCGCCGCCCAGCGGTTCCGGAACGATAGAATCGATCAGCTTCAGCTCTTTCAGACGCGGGGCGATAATACCCATCGCTTCAGCAGCCAGCGGCGCTTTATCCGCACTCTTCCACAGAATGGAGGCACAGCCCTCCGGCGAAATCACCGAATAGGTGCTGTACTGCAGCATGTTGACCTTGTCGCCCACGCCGATAGCCAGCGCGCCGCCGGAGCCGCCTTCGCCGATCACGGTGCAGATCACCGGCACGCTCAGACGCGACATTTCACGTAGATTGCGAGCGATCGCTTCCGACTGGCCGCGCTCTTCCGCGCCAACGCCCGGGTAGGCGCCCGGGGTGTCGATGAAGGTGATGATCGGCATTTTAAACCGCTCAGCCATCTCCATCAGGCGCAGCGCTTTGCGGTAGCCTTCCGGGGCCGGCATACCAAAGTTGCGACGAATTTTTTCTTTGGTTTCGCGACCTTTCTGATGGCCAATGATCATCACCGGACGACCATCAAGACGCGCAATACCGCCGACAATCGCTTTATCGTCAGCGTAGGCACGGTCACCGGCCAGTTCGTCAAACTCGTCGAACGCCAGGCGGACATAATCCAGGGTGTAAGGACGGCGCGGGTGGCGCGCCAGTTGCGCAACCTGCCATGCACCGAGATCGGAGAAGATTTTGCGCGTCAGCTCTACGCTTTTCTCGCGCAGACGATGCACTTCTTCGTCGATGTTAATATCCAGTTTCTCATCCTGACGGCTTACCGCAGTCAGGGAATCGATTTTCGCTTCCAGCTCTGCAATCGGCTGTTCAAAATCTAGGAAATTCAGACTCATAGTATTCCTGTATTAGTCAAACTCCAGTTCCACCTGCTCCGAGCCGATAAGGCCACGCAGATCGTTGAGTAAACGATCGCTCGGAGAGACGCGCCATGTTGCGCCGAAACGCAACCGCGCGCGTGCATCCGCCCTCTGATAGTAGAGGTGCACTGGAATGGTTCCCGAACGGTGGGGTTCCAGAGACTGACGGAGTCGGTTTAAAAGCTGGTCATCAATTTGCCTGTCCGTCAGCGAGATAGCAAGCCCGCGAGCATATTTTTCCCGGGCTTCGTCAATGTCCATGACTTCACGGGCGGTCATTTTAAGCCCCCCGCTAAAGTCATCAAAGCTGACCTGTCCGCTGACGATAAGTATGCGGTCTTTTTCCAGCAACTGCTGATATTTATCCAGCGCGTCGGTGAATAACATCACTTCCAGCCGCCCGGAACGGTCATCCAGGGTACAGATGCCGATACGATTGCCGCGCTTGGTGACCATTACCCGCGCCGCAATCACCAGCCCCGCCGCCGTGGTCACTTTTCCACGATCGGTCGGATGCATGTCTTTGAGCCTCACGCCGCCGACGTAGCGCTCAATCTCTTTAAGATACTGGTTAATCGGGTGCCCGGTCAGGTACAGCCCCAGGGTCTCCCTTTCACCATCCAGCACCACCTGCTCAGGCCACGGCTGGCAGCTGGCGTAGGACTGTTCAATCTGCTCAGGCTCTTCCGCCAGTACGCCGAACATATCAGCCTGGCCGATGGCCTCGGCTTTGGCGTGCTGGTCGGCGGCTTTCAGCGCATCGCCCAGCGAATTCATCAGCGCCGCACGGTGCGGACCGAGACGATCGAACGCCCCGGACATAATCAGCTTTTCCAGCACGCGACGGTTGAGCTTTTTAATATCGGTCCGCGCGCAGAGGTCGAACAGCTCGCGGAAATAACCGCCGTTGTTGCGCGCCTCAATGATCGCTTCGATCGGCCCTTCGCCGACGCCCTTGATGGCGCCGATACCGTAGACGATCTCGCCGTCGTCGTTGACGTGGAAATGGTACAGGCCGGAGTTAATATCCGGCGGCAAAATTTTCAGCCCCATCCGCCAGCACTCGTCCACCAGGCCAACGACCTTCTCGGTGTTATCCATATCGGCGGTCATTACCGCCGCCATAAACTCAGCCGGATAGTGCGCCTTAAGCCATAGCGTCTGGTAAGAAACCAGCGCGTACGCGGCGGAGTGCGATTTGTTAAACCCGTAACCGGCGAATTTCTCCACCAGGTCAAAGATTTTCATCGCCAGTTCGCCGTCAATGCCGTTTTTCTTCGCCCCATCCTCAAAGATAGAACGCTGCTTGGCCATCTCCTCCGGCTTTTTCTTACCCATCGCGCGACGCAGCATATCCGCGCCGCCGAGGGTATACCCGGACAGCACCTGGGCAATCTGCATGACCTGTTCCTGATACAGGATGATGCCGTAGGTCGGCTCCAGCACCGGTTTCAGGCTTTCATGCTGCCACTGCACGTCCGGATACGAGATCTCTTCTCGGCCGTGCTTACGGTCGATAAAGTTATCTACCATCCCCGACTGCAGCGGGCCCGGGCGGAACAGGGCCACCAGAGCGATCATATCTTCGAAGCAGTCCGGCTGCAGGCGTTTAATCAGATCTTTCATGCCGCGCGATTCAAGCTGGAAGACCGCAGTGGTTTCCGAGCGCTGCAGCATGTCGAAGCTTTTCTTGTCATCCAGCGGGATGGCGGCGATATCCAGCGGCCCTTCACCGTTCTTCTCACGGCGCTTATTAATCATCTCCAGCGCCCAGTTAATGATAGTGAGCGTACGCAGACCGAGGAAGTCGAATTTCACCAGCCCGGCGTATTCCACGTCGTTCTTGTCAAACTGGGTAACCGGATGCAGCCCCTGCTCATCGCAATACAGCGGGGCGAAGTCGGTGATCTTGGTCGGTGCGATAACCACGCCGCCCGCATGCTTACCGGCGTTTCGCGTCACCCCTTCCAGCTTACGCGCCATGTCGATCAGCGCTTTCACTTCTTCGTCCGCCTCGTAGATCTCCGGCAGCTGCGGCTCGGCCTCGAAGGCTTTCGCCAGCGTCATGCCCGGATCGGGCGGCACCAGCTTGGAGATGCGGTCGACAAAGCCGTACGGGTGACCCAGCACGCGGCCCACATCCCGGATGACCGCTTTCGCCGCCATGGTACCGAAGGTGATGATCTGCGATACCGCGTCGCGGCCATACATATCCGCCACGTGCTCGATAACCTGGTCGCGTTTCTCCATGCAGAAGTCGACGTCAAAGTCGGGCATTGAGACACGCTCTGGGTTAAGGAAACGTTCGAACAGCAGGTCGAACTCCAGCGGGTCGAGATCGGTGATCTTCAGCGCGTAGGCCACCAGCGAACCGGCGCCGGAACCGCGGCCCGGGCCGACCGGCACACCGTTATCCTTCGACCACTGGATAAACTCCATCACGATCAGGAAGTAGCCGGGGAAGCCCATCTGGTTGATCACCTGCAGCTCGATATCCAGACGCTCGTCGTATTCCGGCCGGCGCTTCGCGCGCAGTTCCGGATCCGGGAAGAGGAATTCCAGCCGCTCCTCCAGACCTTCTTTCGATTTCATCACCAGGAAATCTTCCGTGGTCATATCGCCGGTCGGGAACTGCGGCAGGAAATATTCGCCAAGCCGCACGGTGACGTTGCAGCGCTTGGCAATTTCAACGCTGTTTGCCAGCGCTTCCGGAATATCGGCGAACAGCTCGCACATCTCTTCCTCGCTGCGCATATATTGCTGCGGCGAGTAGTTGCGCGGCCGTTTCGGGTCGTCGAGGGTGAAGCCGTCGTGAATAGCGACGCGGATTTCATGGGCGTCAAAGTCGCCAGTGTCGAGGAAGCGGACATCGTTGGTCGCCACCACCGGCAGACCACGCGCTTCCGCCAGCGCCACGGCGGCATGAAGATAACTCTCTTCATCCTGACGACCGGTGCGGATCAGCTCCAGAAAATAGCGATCCGGGAAATGCTCTTCATAGAAGGCGACGCACTGCTCAACCAGCGGCATGTTGCCGCGGATCAGGCTGACGCCGACGTCGCCTTTACGGCCGCCGGAGAGCAGAATCAGCCCTTCCTGATGTTCCACCAGCCAGTCGCGATCGATCCACGGCCCCAGGGCGCCGTAGCCGCGCTGATAGGCGCGGGAAATCAGCAGAGTCAGGTTCTGGTAGCCGGTGTTATTCGCCGCCAGCACGGTCAGCTCGGTAAATTCGTCGCCGAGCAGGTCGCACTGCACGTGGAAATCGGCGCCGACGATCGGCTTAATCCCCGCGCCGTGTCCCGTCCCGTAGAACTTCACCAGCCCACAGAGATTGGTGAAATCAGTGATCGCCAGCGCTGGCATGCCAAGCGAGGCCGCCTTTTTGACCAGCGGCCCGGTCTTTGCCAGCCCATCGATCATGGAATAGTCGCTGTGCACCCGCAGGTGTACGAAACGTGGTTCAGCCATCTTTAGATCCCGGTGACTTAGTTGGACGCCAGGCCCAGGGCACGCTTCACCGGGCCAAAACTGCGCCGGTGATGCTCTGTTGCGCCGTGTTCCTGCAGCTTCTGCAGGTGAACAGCGGTGGGATAGCCTTTATGCTGGGCAAATCCGTAGTGGGGAAATGCGAGGTCCAGCGTGGCCATTTCGGCGTCACGAGTGACTTTTGCCAGAATAGACGCTGCGCTGATTTCTGCCACCCGGCTGTCGCCTTTGACTACTGCCAGAGAGGGCATCGGTAGCGATGGGCAGCGGTTGCCATCGATCAGAACAAACTCGGGTACAATGCTCAGGCCGGCGACGGCGCGCTGCATCGCCAGCATAGTGGCATGCAGGATATTCAGCTCATCGATTTCGTGCGGCTCGGCGCGTCCCAGGCTCCAGCACAGCGCTTTCTCTTTAATCTCATCGAACAGCGCCAGACGACGCTTCTCGCTGAGTTTTTTGGAATCATTCAGACCCACAATCGGCTTCGCCGGATCGAGGATCACCGCCGCGGTCACCACCGCGCCAACCAGGGGGCCACGCCCGACCTCATCGACGCCGGCAACCAGATGGGTATGCGGATAGACGAACTCCATCATTGTTTTGCTAACTCCAGTACGGCATCCGCCGCCTGCTCATCGGCGTTGCAGCGGATCTGCTGATGCAGCGCGCGGAATGTCTCATGCATCTCATGACTGGTTTTGCCATCGGCCAGCAGCGGCTGCAGAGCGGCAGCCAGCGCCTCCGGCTCGCACTCATCCTGCAGCAGCTCTTTAACCAGCTCGCGCCCGGCCAGCAGGTTCGGCAACGAGACGTAGTCGGTTTTAACCAACCGCTTCGCCAGCCAGAAGGTGAACGGCTTCATGCGATAGCCAACCACCATCGGGCATTTCGCCAGCATACACTCCAGCGCCGCCGTCCCGGAGGCCAGCAGCGCGGCGTCGCTGGCGATCATCGCATCGCGCGCCTGACCGTCCAGCATATGGACGATCATATCCGGCGCCGTTTCAGCTTTAATTCGCTCAAACTGCTCCCGCCGTTTGGCATTAACCAGCGGCACCACCACCTGCAGATCGGGATAGCTAGCCCGCAGAAGCTGAGCGGTTTTCAGAAAGTCCGCGCTGAGCATTTCGACTTCTGCGCCGCGGCTGCCGGGCAACAGCGCCAGGCAACGCACGTCGTGCGGGATCCCTAACCGATCGCGCGCGGCGCCTTTGTCAGGATCCAGCGGCATCGCATCCGCCATGGTATGGCCGATAAAACGGCAGGGAACGTTAAATTTGTCATAAAACGCTTTTTCGAAAGGCAGAAAGGCCAGCACCAGATCGGTGGATCTGCCGATTTTGAAAACGCGTTTTTGTCGCCAGGCCCAGACCGACGGGCTGACGTAGTGAATGGTTTTGATGCCCTGCTTTTTCAGATTCCCTTCGAGGGTAATATTGAAATCAGGGGCGTCGATGCCGACGAAGACGTCGGGACGCAGCTCGCCGAAGCGGCAGGTCAAATCGGCGCGAATATGGAGTAAGCGACGCAGGCGACCGAGCACTTCAACAATACCCATCACCGCCAGCTCTTCCATTTCGTACCAGGCTTCACACCCTTCCGCCTGCATCAGCGGTCCCGCCACGCCGACAAAGCGCGCATTCGGGATGCGTGCTTTGAGGGCGCGGATGAGGCCGGCGCCAAGAATATCGCCGGAGGTTTCTCCGGCGACCAGGGCAATCGTCAGGGGACGCTGTTCAGTCATTAACGAATCAAGCCGCGGGTAGAGCGGGCGAAGAAATCGACAAACGGCTGAACTTCAGGATGCTGAGTCGCCAGTTCGGCGATCTCCGGCTTGGCTTCTTCCAGCGTCTTGCCGCTGCGGTACAGCAGTTTATACGCGTTGCGGATCGCGGTAATCGCTTCCCGGCTGAAGCCGCGGCGTTTCAGGCCTTCGATATTGACGCCGAATGGCGTCGCATGGTTGCCCTGGGCAATCACGAACGGCGGAACGTCCTGCGCCACGCCGGAGCAGCCGCCAACCATAACATGTGAGCCAATGACGCAGAACTGGTGCACCGCGGTCATGCCGCCGATAATGACATAATCATCCAGCGAAACATGGCCCGCGAGCGTCGCGTTATTGGCCAGGATGCAGCGATCGCCAAGCGTACAATCGTGCGCCACGTGGGCGTTGATCATCAGCAGGTTATCGTTGCCCACCTTTGTTAATCCACCGCCCTGTACTGTGCCGCGATGAATGGTGACGCTTTCGCGAATGCGGTTGCGATCGCCAATTTCCACCCGGGTCGGTTCGCCAGCATATTTCAGATCCTGGTTAACTTCGCCGATGGAAGCGAACTGATAGATCTCATTGTCACGGCCGATTTTGGTGTGGCCATTAACGACAACGTGAGACTTCAGTACGGTGCCTTCGCCGATTTCGACGTTGGCGCCAACAATACAAAACGGACCAATGTGGACGTTAGCGCCAATCACGGCGCCTTCTTCTACAATGGCGGTAGGATGAACAAAAGCGGTTTTATCAATCACGTATCAGGCCTCCCGGCTACGCGCACACATCATCGTCGCTTCGCAAACCACTTTACCGTCAACCAGCGCAACGCCTTTGAAACGGGTCAGGCCGCGGCGGGTTTTCTCGAAAGTGACTTCCATAATCATCTGATCGCCTGGTACTACCGGGCGTTTGAAACGTGCTTCATCGATGCCCGCGAAGTAATACAGCTCGCCTGGTTCCAGTTTTCCAACGCTTTTGAATGCCAGAATCCCGGTGGCCTGCGCCATTGCTTCCAGAATCAGGACGCCCGGCAAAATCGGCTTACCAGGGAAATGCCCCTGGAAAAACGGCTCGTTTACAGAAACATTTTTTACTGCGCGCAGAAAACGACCTTCTTCAAAATCCAGCACGCGATCTACCAGCAGGAACGGGTAACGGTGAGGCAGAAGTTCCAGAATCTCTTCAATGTGCAGAGTATGAGTGTCAGTAGTCAAAATACTCTTCCTGTCTAAATGTACTAAAAGGCAATAATAACACGGCCTGCGGCAATCTTTTAGCGAATGCAACAGGCCGGAAATGTCATGTGACCAAATGATGAATTAGTCTTGTTGATTAACCTTGCGCTCAATCGCTTTCAGGCGCTTGCTCATCTCGTCAATATTCATCACCAGCGCAGCGGTTTTACGCCACGCCTTGTTCGGCTGCAGCGGAATACCGGAGGAGTATACGCCAGGTTCGCTGATAGGACGCATCACCATCCCCATCCCCGTGACGGTGACCTTATCGCAGATTTCCATATGGCCGTTAATCACGCTGGCGCCGCCAATCATGCAGTAGCGGCCGATTTTCAGGCTGCCTGCCATGATAACGCCGCCGGCAACCGCGGTATTGTCGCCAATCACCACGTTATGCGCAATCTGGCACTGGTTATCAATGATAACCCCGTTGCCAATCACGGTATCGTCCAGCGCGCCGCGGTCAATTGTGGTGCAGGCGCCGATCTCCACGCGATCGCCAATAATGACGCGACCCAGCTGCGGGATCTTCACCCAGTTGCCGCGATCGTTGGCGTAGCCGAAGCCATCCGCGCCGATCACCGTGCTGGACTGGATCAGGCAATTCTCGCCGATCTCAATCTCATGGTAAACGGTCACATTGGCCCACAGACGCGAGCCGGCGCCTATTTTCGTATTTTTCCCAACGAAGCAGCCTGCACCGATGACCACGTTATCACCCAGCACTACCCCGGATTCGATAACGGCGTTGGCGCCGATGGCAACGTTGCTACCCAGCTTCGCCGTCGGATCGATAACCGCGCTCGGCGCGATATCCTGTGCCGGCTGCGGCGTGGTATCCAGAATTTGAGCCATGCGCGCGTAGGTCAGGTAGGGATTACGCACTACCAGCGCGGCGCTATGGGCAAAAGGCAAATCATCCTGCGTCATCACAACGGCAGAAGCCTGGCAAGCGGCCAGGTGCTCACGGTACTTAGGGTTGACCATGAAAGTGATTTGGCCCGTTTTCGCGCTCTGCATGGACGCAACGCCGGTGATGACGATATCGCCATCACCGTGTAATTCTGCATCCAACTGCTGCGCGAGATCAGCCAGTCGAATTGAAGGCATTACTTATTTAACCTGTTTCAGCACATCAGCGGTGATGTCTTTTACATCGCTGCTGTTGTATGCAACGGCATTCGCGTCAACCACCAGATCGATGCTCTGATCTTTCGCTACGCTCTGTACGGCAGTCTGGATACGGGTCACCAGTTTGCCACGCTCTTCGTTGGAACGACGAGCGCGATCCTGTTCAAACGCCTGCGCTTTCTGGGAGAAGGTCTGGCGCTGAGCCATCACGTCTTTTTCCAGTTTGGTACGATCGGCGCCCGGCTTCATGGACTGCAGACGCTGCATTTTAGACTGCAGGTCGCCTTCCATACGCTGCAGTTCGCTAGCGCGGCCTTTGAACTCGTTTTCCAGCGTGTTGGAAACGCCAGTTTTCTGGGCAACCTGTTGGAACAGGCTGTTCATGTTCACCAGGGCAATTTTATCTGCCGCCTGAGCGGAAGTTACCATTGCCAAACCCAGACCTGCAGCTAATAACCACTTTTTCACAATAAACTCCTTACCATCCCATGAGTACCCAGGGGTACCGTTATTTGCGTGGCGAGGCGATAAACGCGTTATCGCCTACGGTCAGCGCTATACTGCACTTGCATTCCGTTGCCGCCAACAATTACCAGGTTTTACCAATGTTAAACTGGAACTGTTCGGCTTTGTCTCCATCGTACTTTTTGAACGGTTGGGCGTAGGAGAAGACCAACGGCCCCAACGGCGACATCCACTGCACGGCAATACCCGCAGACATACGGATGTTGCTCGGATCGCTGTAATCCGGATATCCAGCGTACGCGTTCGAATCCCAGTGAGTATCCCATACGGTACCCATATCCCAGAAGAAGGAAGTCCGGACCGAGTTCGCATATTTGTCACTAATAAACGGCGTCGGGGTAATCAGCTCCAGGCTGGCCACCGCCATGGCGTTACCGCCCACCGCATCATCGGATTTACACGGTGCGGATTCGGTGCTCTTACAGTCGTTGGTATAGCCGCTGTCGCCATCATGACGGCTGCTCGACGGGAAGTACACCGCCTTCGGACCAATGGTGTTCGACTGGAAGCCACGCACGGTGCTGGAGCCACCTGCATAGAAGTTCTCATAGAACGGCATCTCTTTGCCGCCGATACCATCGCCATAGCCAAAGCGGGTACGACCCAGCACCACCCATTCATGATCGTTGTCGATCGGCACATAGGTGGCGGTATCCAACGTCGCTTTGTAGTATTCGTTGTCCGAACCCGGAATGGTCACTTTACCGTTCAGGTTGACGCGCGAACCTTCGGTTGGGAAGAAGCCGCGGTCAAGCTTGTTATAGGTCCAACCGTAGTTGAAGGTGAAGTCATTCGCACTGAACGAGTTCCGGTCGTTGGTGTTGTCCGGATACTGGCCCATCGAGTTCAGGTAACGCCACATCGCCACCTGCGGCTGCATATTGGACAGGGAGTTATGCACATACCCGACGCCCGCGCGCAGCGTGTTGTATTCGTTGACCGGGAAGCCCAGCGTGACGTCTGTACCATAGCTTTTGTTGGTATAGTCAGACAGATCCGCATCGTTCGCGTCAAAGTCATTATAGAAGATACGACCGCCGAGGCTCACACCGTCTACGGTGAAGTACGGGTTGGTCACCGACAGCTCGGTATAGGTCTGGTAGTCGTTTTTGGTGCCGTTGATCCCGACAGCATAGCCAGTACCTAACCAGTTATCCTGCTGAACGCCCGCCTGGAAGCTGACGCCGCTCTCGGTACCGTAACCGATACCGAAGTTGAAGCTACCGGTGTTACGCTCTTTCACCTTGTAGACTACGTCGACCTGGTCCGGACTGCCTGGTACGCGCTGGGTATCGGTATCGACCGTTTCGAAGAAGCCTAAACGGTTGAGACGGTCTTTACCCTGATCGACGAGGTCGCTGCCCAGCCACGCGCCTTCCATCTGGCGCATTTCGCGGCGCAGAACGGCGTCTTTGGAGGTGTCATTGCCTTCGAAGCGAATTTTACGCACGTAATAGCGGTTGCCCGCGTCGACGTTGACGTGCAGCTTAACGGTTTTATCGCTGTCGTTGATCTCCGGCTGCGACTGTACGCGCGGGTAGGCGTAACCATAACGACCCAACAGTTTCTTGATGTCGTTTTCCATCTTGGTCACTTTCGCGCCGTTATACAGTTCACCCGGCTCGACTTTGGTCAGCGCTTCGATTTCCGCGGAATGGCCGGCGAGGTTGCCCGTCACCTGCACCCCGGAAAACTTGTACTGATCGCCTTCGGTGATGTTGACGGTGATGTAGATCCCTTTCTTATCCGGCGTCAGGCTGACCTGGGTAGAATCGATGTTGAAACGGGCATAGCCGCGATCCAGGTAGTAGCTGCGCAGGGTTTCAAGGTCGCCCGCCAGTTTCTGCTTCTGGTATTTACGGTCGCCGACCACGTTCCACCACGGCACTTCATCGCGCAGCTGGAAGTGGGAGATCAGCTCATCAGTCGAAAACGCATGGTTGCCGACGATGTTGATCTGCTGAATTTTAGCGGAGACGCCTTCCTGGAAGACCAGTTTCAGGTCGACACGGTTACGCGGCAGCGGGGTAACGACCGCTTTGACGCTGGCGCTGTATTTACCGACGCTGTAGTAGAAATCCTCGAGGCCCTTCTCGATATCCGCGATGGTCGTGCGGTCAAGCGACTCGCCCACCCGAACGCCAGAGGCCTCAAGGTTCTGCTTGAGCATGTCATCTTTCACCGACTTATTGCCGGAGAAGGTGATGCTGGCGATCGTCGGACGCTCTTTCACCTGCACCAGCAGGGTATCACCATCGCGCAGGACGCGGACGTCCTCGAAGTTGCCAGTGGCAAACAGCGCGCGAATAGTGTTACTGATATCATCGTCGGTCACCGTATCGCCAGGACGCACTGGCATACTGAGGAGGGCCGCACCAACAGCGACACGCTGCAAGCCTTCGAAATGAATGTCCTTCACCACGAACCCTTCAGCACCGTATACAGTCGCGCTGCTAAACAGCAGCGACGCTATGAGCAACTTTTTCATCGCCATCGTTATTATGCGTTCTTCCTAACAAACTCTCTTATAACCGAGAGAAATCATTGAAAAGTGCAAGCCCCATTAACAGCACCAGCAGTATTGAGCCAATGCGATAACTAAAGTCTTGAACTCGCTCGGATACCGGCCCGCCCTTCAGCTTTTCAATCGCCAAAAACAGCAGATGTCCCCCATCCAGTACGGGTAGTGGGAACAGGTTGATGATTCCGAGGTTCACGCTAATCAGCGCAAGGAACATCAGATAATAAATCAACCCAAACTCCGCTGACATTCCAGCCCCCTGAGCGATAGAGATCGGCCCACTGAGGTTGTTCAGTTTGACATCACCGGTTATCAATTTACCCAGCATCCTGACCGTCAGTGACATCAGCTGCCAGGTTTTATCCGTGGCTTCAGCGATGGCGGCAAACGGTCCGTACTGACGTACTGTCTTGTATTCTTCAGGCAGCGGGATGACCTTTGGCACCACCCCTGCGAACCCTTCTGCCTTACCTTTCACCGTTTTTGCATCCGGCGTCAGGGTTAACGGCAGCGCACTCCCCTGCCGTTCAATCTCCAGCGCCAGCGCTTTGCCCGGATTATCGCGCACCAGATTAACAAACGTCATCCACTGCGTTAACGGTTGACCATCGACTTTAACGATCCGGTCGCCCGCTTGCAAACCTGCTTTCTGCGCTGCCGAGCCCGCCTGGACCTCCGCCAGCACTGTATCAATCTGCGCGCTGCGCGGCTGGATCCCCAGCGACGTGACGGGATCTTGCTTGTCTGGCTCAAACGCCCAGTGCCGCAGATCGACGATTTTATCCTGGCGCTGATTAGTCCCGAAAGGGGCGACGGTAAGTATTGTTTGCGGGTTGCCGATTTTGGCCACCAGCTGCAGACGCACCGCATCCCAATCAGGCGTTTCGATACCATCTATCGCTTTAAGTTCCGTTCCTTTTGCAATTTGTGCTTGCGCGGCAACCGAATTGGGCGTTATTTCACCCACTACCGGACGGACCCCAGGAACGCCGATGATGAAGACCAACCAGTAGGCAAAGATAGCGAAAAGGAAGTTAGCGATGGGACCGGCGGCAATCACCGCCGCACGCTGGCCGACGGTTTTATTATTGAACGCGTAGTGGCGCATCTCCGGCGCCACCGCTTCAACACGCTCATCCAGCATCTTGACGTAGCCGCCCAGCGGGATCAGGGCAATGACGAACTCCGTACCCTGCTTATCCATCCGCCGCCACAACGCTTTGCCGAAGCCGATAGAAAAACGCTCAACCCGGATACCGCAGCGACGCGCTACCCAAAAATGGCCAAACTCATGCACCGTAATCAGTACGCCAAGCGCAATGATAAAAGCTGCCAGATTCCAGAGCACGCTCAGCATATCACCTTCCGTCAAATCGTCCTGAAGACCAACAGTAGCAGACAGGCGAAGACCGGCACCGCCGCCGTCAGGCTGTCGATACGATCGAGAATACCGCCGTGTCCGGGAATCAAGTGCCCGCTGTCCTTAATGCCGGCCTCGCGCTTAAACATACTTTCCGTCAGATCGCCCAGCACCGAAGCCAGGGCGGCTACTACCGAACAGACCAGCAGCACCGTTGGCGTAACGTCAAGATGGGCCCACACCCCGTAGGCCCAGGAGATCACCGCCGCGGTCAGCAAACCGCCAAAAAAGCCCTGCCAGGTTTTTCCCGGCGAAACCTTCGGCGCCAGCTTGTGCTTGCCAAACATTTTGCCAAACATATAGGCGCCGGAATCCGCGCCCCAGACCAGAATCATCACGTACAGGAGCCACAGCGCACCGCTGTAATGGTTATCGGTATAGTGCCAGGCGCGTAGCGCCAGCATGCCCCAGAAAAACGGGACAATGGTCAGGATACCGAAGATGAGGCGCAGCACTTTAGAGTGACGCCAGAATGCCGCCGACGCCGGATAAGAGAGCACCAGCAGCAGCGCGACGATCCACCAGACGAAAGAGGCCCACAGCGAGCCTTCAACCATCGGTTGATGAACGTCATAATGGTATTCCGGCAGCAGAAACAGCATCGCCGCCAGCAGAAGGCCGCACAACACCGCCAGCCAGACCCGCTGCGACGTCGAGGTGAAACCACTCAGTTGCCCCCACTCCCATGCGGCGAGCATACAGACCACCAGGGTCACGATAGCAAACCCCATAGGCGGCAATAAAAACAGCGCCGCAATGACGACGGGGATTAAGACGAAAGCAGATATCAGGCGATACTTCAGCAAAAGTGACCCCCATCAGGCATGACTGCCACCCGGCTCAGTGCCGCCGAAACGACGCTCTCGATTAACAAAGGCATGGAGTGCACCTTCAAAGTCCTGTTCAGCAAAATCGGGCCAAAGAACATCCGTAAAGTAAAGTTCGGCATAGGCAATTTGCCAAATCAGAAAATTACTTATTCGGTGCTCTCCCCCGGTCCTAATAACTAAATCTACGGGAGCCAGTTCATGCATGCAGACCTGCTGACTCAGCATGTCTTCCGTGATCTGCTCAGGCAGCAGCGTCCCGTCCTGTACCTGTTTCGCCAGCAAACGAACGCCCTGGGTAATATCCCAGCGACCGCCGTAATTGGCCGCAATATTCAGCGTTAAGCCGGTATTGTTCGCGGTCAGCGCTTCCGCTTTGCGGATACGCTCCTGCAGGCGCGCATTGAAGCGCGTGGTGTCGCCAATAATCCGCAAACGCACATTGTGTCGGTGCAGGCTTTTGACTTCGCTATCCAGCGCCCAGACGAACAGCTCCATCAGCGCACTGACTTCCTGAGCCGGACGGTTCCAGTTTTCGCTGCTGAACGCGTATAACGTTAACGCCTCAATCCCATTATTCGCCGCGAAAGAGACCGCGCGACGCACGGATTTCGCACCGGCCTTGTGCCCGAAAGCGCGAATTTTACCTTGCCGTTTCGCCCAACGGCCGTTGCCATCCATAATAATGGCGACATGACGGCAGCCATGTGTGGGCGATATTTCGCTGACAGTTTGATTAGCAGACAACATCACGCGTTTTAAGTCCATAATAAGGATTAACTAGCCACCAAACAGAGGCCACCGGGCCGCGCTGGATACGCATTTTTATCCGGTGCCGGGGCTGCAGCCAATCGCAGAGAACAACCAAAAGCTTTACGCAAAAAAGCCGTGTTTTGCCACGGCCACCGTAATCTTTAACAACAAAATGCAACGATCGGGTGGCGCAGACTATATCACTGAAGCTTTGCGCCCACAAATATCACCGCGTTACGCCTGGGTGACCAACCGTTTCAGCTGTTGATGAGCAACCGCGCGGGCCTCAGCGTCGATAACCAGAACGTCATCAATGCTTTGCGGCTCCTGCAGGTTCATCTTATCCAGCACAATCTGGTTAACCGCCGCAATATCGGTAAAGCGGATATCGCCATGCAGAAACGCGGCAACCGACTCTTCATTGGCCGCATTCAGCGTGGTGGTCGCCGCCTGGCCGACGTCAAACGCCTCCATCGCCAGCTTCAGGCACGGATACCGCGTATAGTCTGGCGCGGAGAAGCTCAGATTGCTCAGCTGGCAGAAGTCCAGCGGCTTAGCGCCGGAGTTAAGCCGTTGCGGCCAGCCCATGGTATGGGCGATCGGCGTGCGCATATCCGGCTCTCCAAGCTGCGCCAGCACGCTGCCGTCCTGATAGCGAACCATCGAGTGGATCACCGACTGCGGATGGATAAGGACCTCCATCTGCCGGGCCGAGGCGTTAAACAGCCAACGCGCTTCAATATATTCCAGGCCTTTGTTCATCATCGTAGCGGAGTCAACGGAGATCTTGCGTCCCATCGACCAGTTAGGATGACGGCAGGCCTGATCCGGCGTCATCGCCGCCAGTTCAGCTACCGCTGTATCACGGAAAGGCCCGCCCGAGCCGGTCAGCAGGATGGATGAAACGCCATTCTGCGCCAGGTCAGCGTATCCCAGATGCTGCTGAATTGTCTCCGGCATACTCTGAAAAATCGCGTTATGTTCGCTATCGACCGGCAGCAATCGCGCCCCCGACCGTTGAACCGCCTCCATGAACAAGCGACCGCAGGTCACCAGCGACTCTTTATTCGCTAACAACACCGTTTTCCCGGCGCGGATCGCCGCCAGCGTCGGCACCAGCCCCGCCGCGCCGACGATAGCCGCCATCACCTGATCGACCTCCTCCAGCGCTGCGACCTCTGCCGCCGCCTGCTGGCCGCTCAGCACCTCGGTACGGCAGCCATGTTCCTGCAGACGGGTGCGCAATCGCTCAGCGCTTTGCGCATCGTCCATCACGGCGTAACGGGGGGTAAATTCAAGGCATTGTTCAACCATACGGTCAACGTTTTTCCCCGCGACCAGCGCGGCGACGGAAAAGCGACCGGGATTATGGCGCACCACGTCCAGCGTGCTACAGCCAATGGAGCCGGTCGAACCGAGAACGGTTAATTGCTTCATGAGACGTCCAGAAGAGTGGAAACAGAATAAAAAGCAAAACGCCGCCAGCAAGCCCCTACGCAGCAATTATCAGGGATAAGACGGCGGCATTAGGCCTTCAACTTAGCGCTAAAGGCTACAAGGCCAGCGGTCGCAACGCAATCCCGAGAATTGAGCGTACAGTCTTCTGTACGGCGTTTCGGATTTTACTCAGACCAGACGCTGTCAGGCCCGAGTAAGGGCAGAGCATCAGAACTGCATCAGTTCTGCTTCTTTGTCTGCCAGCGCCGCGTCAACTTTCTTGATGGCGGCGTCAGTCATTTTCTGCACGTCGTCCTGAGAACGGCGATCGTCATCCTCGCTGATCTCTTTCTCTTTCAGCAGCGCTTTGACTTTGTCGTTGGCGTCGCGGCGAACGTTACGTACGGCAACGCGCGCCTGCTCAGCTTCACCACGCACGATCTTGGTCAGATCTTTACGACGCTCTTCGGTCAGCGGCGGCAACGGAACACGAATATCGCTGCCGGCAGAGCTTGGGTTCAGACCGAGGTCGGACGCCATGATCGCTTTTTCAACGGCCGCGGACATAGAACGGTCAAAGACGTTGATTTTCAGGGTACGGGAGTCTTCGACGGTGACGCTGGCCAGCTGGCGCAGCGGGGTCGGCGTACCGTAGTATTCAACAACAATCCCGTCCAGCAGGCTCGGAGAAGCACGACCCGTGCGAATTTTGCTGATTTGGTTTTTGAATGCTTCGACGCATTTTTCCATGCGGATTTCAGCATCTTTTCTGATATCGCTAATCACGTTACGAATCCTTGAAAGCTTGTCTCAGTCAGACCAGACGGGGCACCCGTCGGAAAATGAGCTAAGTATAGTCAGATTTAATGAAAATCACCGGGTAATATCCCCGCGAAAGTAAAGCGGAATATTACCCGGATTTGGCGCTGACGGGAATTATTCCGTGATCAATGTGCCTTCTTTTTCGCCCATCACCACGCGACGCAGGGCGCCAGGTTTGTTCATGTTGAAGACGCGAATCGGCAATTTATGGTCACGCGCCAGGGTAAAGGCCGCCAGATCCATCACTTTCAGCTCTTTTTCCAGCACTTCGCTGTAGGTCAGCTGATCGTACATCGTGGCGGAAGGATCTTTGGCCGGATCAGCGGTGAATACGCCGTCAACCTTGGTGGCTTTCAGCACCACATCGGCTTCAATTTCAATACCGCGCAGGCAGGCTGCGGAATCGGTGGTAAAGAACGGGTTGCCGGTACCCGCGGAAAGGATCACCACGCGGTTGTTGCGCAGCAGGCTGATCGCCTCTGCCCAGCTGTAGTTGTCGCACACGCCGTTCAGCGGAATGGCGGACATCAGACGAGCGTTCACATAGGCGCGGTGGAGCGCATCGCGCATCGCGAGGCCATTCATAACCGTTGCCAGCATGCCCATGTGGTCGCCCACAACGCGGTTCATACCCGCTTTCGCCAGACCAGCACCACGGAACAGGTTACCGCCACCAATTACTACGCCAACCTGAATACCCAGCTCAACCAGCTCTTTGATCTCCTGAGCCATGCGGTCAAGTATGCTTGCATCAATACCGAAGCCTTCTGAGCCCTGCAGCGCTTCGCCACTTAATTTCAGCAGAATACGTTTGTAGACGGGTTTTGCATTGGTAGCCATGTTTCTTTCCTGAGACTGTCAACGAATGAGATGTGAGAATTCCGGCGACATTGTATGTCGCATTTCAGCGCGGTCACTATAAGCAGTTGGCTGAATTTACAAAATGGGCGCAAAAAGAAGCCGCCCTCAGGCGGCTCCTTGTAAAAATTAAGACTGCTTGGACATCGCAGCAACTTCTGCTGCAAAGTCAGTCTCAACTTTCTCGATGCCTTCGCCCACTTCAAAGCGGATGAAGCCAGTCACGTCAGCGTTGTGCTCTTTCAGCAGCTGACCAACAGATTTGCTCGGCTCCATGACGAAAGGCTGACCAGTCAGAGAAACTTCGCCGGTGAATTTCTTCATGCGGCCTTCAACCATTTTCTCTGCGATTTCTTTCGGCTTACCGGACTGCATCGCGATGTCCAGCTGAACCTGGTACTCTTTCTCTACCACTTCAGCAGACACGTCTTCCGGCTTAACGAATTCCGGCTTGCTTGCAGCAACGTGCATTGCCAGCTGCTTAACCAGCTCTTCGTCAGCGCCTTTAGCGGCAACCAGAACGCCGATGCGCGCACCGTGCTGGTAGCTGCCCAGAACGTCGCCTTCCAGAACAGCGATACGACGGATGTTGATGTTCTCACCGATTTTAGCAACCAGGGCAACACGTTCTTCTTCGAACTGCGCTTTCAGAACTTCAACGTCGGAGATTTTACCCGCAACAGCGGCGTCCAGTACTTTGTCAGCAAATGCCTGGAAACCACCATCTTTAGCAACGAAGTCAGTCTGGCAGTTAACTTCCAGAATGTAACCGTAGTTGCCTTCGATTTTGGTTTTGATCACGCCGTCAGCAGCCACGTTGCCTGCTTTCTTCGCCGCTTTGATCGCGCCGGATTTACGCATGTTTTCGATTGCCAGCTCGATGTCGCCATTCGCTTCAGTCAGCGCTTTTTTGCAATCCATCATGCCTGCGCCAGTACGTTCGCGCAGCTCTTTTACCAGGGAAGCGGTAATTTCAGCCATTCTAAAATCCTCGGGAGATGTGGATACTGCCCGGCCAACGGCCAAACAGCGTAAATTGAAAAAAGGGGCCGATAATGGGCCCCTATTCATACACGGTACTAATAAGGGCTTAAACCTTATTATTCAGCTTCTACGAAGCTTTCTTCCGCCTGAGAAGCCAGGTCCTGAGAGCGACCTTCACGAACGGTAGCAGCAACAGCGCCCAGGTACAGGCTTACTGCGCGGATTGCATCGTCGTTACCCGGGATAACGAAGTCTACGCCGTCCGGATCAGAGTTGGTATCAACGATAGCAAATACCGGGATGCCCAGGTTGTTTGCTTCTTTGATAGCGATGTGCTCGTGGTCAGCGTCGATTACGAACAGTGCGTCCGGCAGGCCGCCCATGTCTTTGATACCGCCCAGGCTGTTTTCCAGCTTGTCCAGCTCACGAGTACGCATCAGCGCTTCTTTCTTGGTCAGCTTGTCGAAAGTACCGTCCTGGGACTGAGTTTCCAGGTCTTTCAGACGCTTGATGGACTGACGAACGGTTTTCCAGTTAGTCAGCATACCGCCCAGCCAGCGATGGTTCACGAAGAACTGGTCGCAGCTCAGAGCAGCGTCTTTTACCGCTTCGCTTGCAGCGCGCTTAGTACCAACGAAAAGGATTTTACCTTTACGAGCAGCGATCTTGTTCAGTTCAGCCAGAGCGTCGTTGAACATCGGTACGGTTTTCTCAAGGTTGATGATGTGAACTTTGTTACGCGCACCGAAGATGAACGGCTTCATTTTCGGGTTCCAGTAACGGGTCTGGTGACCGAAGTGAACACCAGCCTTGAGCATGTCGCGCATGGAAACAGTTGCCATGTTTAAAACCTCTATAGATTAAATTGGGGTTATGCCTCCACGTATCCCATATTACCGACCCCAAAGGGCACCCCGGAATATGTGCCGATACGTGTGTGTTGTTACACAAAGTGAGATTTGTCGCTCCCGTCCATCCTGTGTATCTGAGATGGATCGGAAGTCCGGCGCGCTTTATACCACAAAATCCACCCAGACACCAACTCTTGTTGACGTCGCGTGCTGTTAATGATTCTCAGTTTGGCACCAGCCTGCCCGGACTGTTACCATTGACAGGACTTACTCTATTATTGTCGAAAATATCGACACTGCTGGACATACTCCATGGCTATCTCTATTAAGACATCTGAAGATATTGAAAAAATGCGCGTTGCCGGTCGCCTGGCCGCTGAAGTGCTGGAAATGATCGAACCCTGGGTTAAGCCGGGCGTCAGCACTGGCGAACTGGACCGTATCTGTAACGACTATATCGTTAACGAGCAGAAGGCCATTTCCGCCTGTCTCGGCTATCACGGCTATCCGAAATCCGTCTGCATTTCGGTCAACGAAGTGGTCTGTCACGGTATCCCTGACGACGGCAAACTGCTGAAAGATGGCGATATCGTGAATATCGACGTGACCGTCATTAAAGATGATTTCCATGGCGATACCTCCAAAATGTTTATCGTCGGCAAACCGACGATTCTCGGCGAGCGCCTGTGCCGCATCACTCAGGAAAGCCTGTACCTGGCGCTGAAGATGGTGAAGCCGGGCATCAACCTGCGCACCATCGGCGCGGCGATCCAGAAATATGTGGAAGCGGAAGGGTTCTCTGTGGTTCGCGAATACTGTGGTCACGGCATCGGCCGCGGCTTCCATGAAGAGCCGCAGGTGCTGCACTACGACTCGCCGGAAACCAACGTCGTGCTCAAACCAGGCATGACCTTCACCATCGAGCCGATGGTCAATGCCGGTAAAAAAGAGATCCGCAGCATGAAAGACGGCTGGACGGTGAAAAC
This sequence comes from Klebsiella sp. PCX, assembly GCF_021869705.1. Lineage (NCBI taxonomy): Bacteria > Pseudomonadati > Pseudomonadota > Gammaproteobacteria > Enterobacterales > Enterobacteriaceae > Klebsiella > Klebsiella sp. PCX. The sequence continues at coordinate 953,944 of NZ_CP091527.1, read as the reverse complement.
CAAAGACCGGAGCTTGTCTGCGCAGTATGAGCATACTATTGTGGTGACAGACAACGGCTGCGAAATTCTGACGCTACGTAAGGATGACACCATCCCGGCGATAATCTCGCACGATGAATGATGAAAAGCCGGCGCCCGCCGGCTTTTTTATTAGATAGTTTTTTCTTATGGTGACGCGATGAGCAACTCATTACCTGACACAGCCTCCCCTCTTCTGCCCATCCCGCCGGAACATCCGGTGAGCTGGCCGCAGGGCGATCTGAACTGTGCTGCAATAAAGGCGCACATCGATACCTTTCAGCACTGGCTGGGCGAGGCGTTTGACGCCGGTATCGCCGCGGAGCTGCTCATTGCGGCGCGCACCGAATTTATCGACCAGCTGCTGCAGCGGTTGTGGATCGCCAGTGGATTCGAATCCGTCTGCGACCTGGCGCTGGTGGCCGTCGGCGGCTATGGCCGCGGCGAGCTGCATCCGCTTTCTGACGTCGATCTGCTGATCCTCAGCCGCAAAAAGCTGCCGGACGACCAGGCGCAAAAGGTCGGCGAACTGCTGACGCTGCTGTGGGACGTCAAACTGGAGGTAGGCCATAGCGTACGCACTCTCGAAGAGTGTTTACTGGAAGGGCTTTCAGATCTCACCGTCGCCACGAACTTAATCGAATCGCGCCTGCTGATCGGCGATGTCGCGCTGTTCCTTGAGCTGCAAAAACATATTTTTAGCGACGGCTTCTGGCCATCAGAAAAGTTCTTCGCCGCCAAGGTCGAAGAGCAGAACGTCCGTCATCAGCGTTATCACGGCACCAGCTATAACCTCGAGCCGGACGTGAAAAGCAGCCCCGGCGGCCTGCGCGATATCCATACGCTACAGTGGGTGGCTCGCCGCCATTTCGGCGCCACCTCAATGGATGAGATGGTCGGCTTCGGCTTTCTGACCGAAGCCGAGCGCAATGAGCTCAACGAGTGTCTGCATCAACTGTGGCGTATCCGCTTCGCGCTGCATCTCGAACTCACTCGCTATGACAACCGCCTGCTTTTCGACCGCCAGCTCAGCGTCGCCCGCCGGCTCGGCTATGAAGGCGACGGCAACCAGCCGATTGAGCATATGATGAAGGACTTCTTCCGCGTCACCCGCCGGGTGAGCGAGCTGAACCAGATGCTGCTGCAGCTGTTTGAAGAGGCCATCCTTGCGCTGACCGAGGATGAAAAACCGCGCCCGATCGATGATGACTTCCAGCTGCGCGGCACGCTGATCGATCTGCGTGACGATACGCTGTTTATTCGCGAGCCGCAGGCCATTCTGCGCATGTTTTATATTATGGTGCGCAACAGCACCATCACCGGCATCTACTCCACGACGTTGCGCCATCTGCGCCACGCCCGCCGCCATCTGACCCAGCCGCTGTGCTATATCCCGGAGGCGCGCACGCTCTTTCTCAGCATGCTGCGCCATCAGGGGGCAGTGAGTCGCGGACTGCTGCCGATGCATCGTCACAGCGTGCTGTGGGCCTATATGCCGCAGTGGTCCCATATCGTCGGCCAGATGCAGTTCGACCTGTTTCACGCCTATACCGTCGATGAACACACCATCCGCGTGATGCTCAAGCTGGAGAGTTTTGCTAAAGAAGAGACTCGTAGCCGCCACCCGCTGTGCGTGGAGCTATGGCCGCGCTTAACGCACCCGGAGCTGATTTTAATCGCTGCCCTGTTCCACGATATCGCCAAAGGGCGCGGCGGCGACCACTCGATCCTCGGCGCACAGGATGTGCTGAAGTTTGCCGAGCTGCACGGGCTGAACTCCCGGGAAACGCAGCTGGTCGCCTGGCTGGTGCGTCACCACTTGCTGATGTCGGTCACCGCCCAGCGGCGCGATATTCAGGATCCGGAGGTGATTAAGCAGTTCGCCGAGGAAGTGCAAACGGAAAATCGCCTGCGCTATCTGGTGTGTCTGACCGTCGCCGATATCTGCGCCACCAACGAAACCCTGTGGAACAGCTGGAAGCAGAGCCTGCTGCGCGAACTCTATTTCGCCACTGAAAAACAGCTGCGTCGCGGCATGCAAAGCACCCCGGACATGCGCGAACGCGTGCGTCACCATCAATTGCAGGCGCTGGCCCTGCTGCGGATGGACAATATTAATGAAGAGGCGCTGCATCAGATCTGGAACCGCTGCCGCGCCAACTATTTCGTGCGACATACGCCGACGCAGCTCGCCTGGCACGCCCGCAACCTGCTGCGCCACGATCTGAATAAGCCGATGATCCTCCTGAGCTCGCAGGCCACCCGCGGCGGAACGGAGATTTTTATCTGGAGCCCGGATCGCCCTTACCTGTTCGCCGCGGTGTGTGGCGAACTGGACCGTCGCAACCTCAGCGTCCACGATGCGCAGATCTTCACCACCCGCGACGGTATGGCGATGGACACCTTTATTGTCCTCGAACCCGACGGCAGTCCGCTGTCCGCCGATCGCCACGAAGCGATCCGCCAGGGTCTGGAACAGACCATCACGCAGCGCAGTTGGGAACCCCCGGCGCCCCGTCGTCAGGCGGCAAAACTGCGTCATTTCTCGGTGGACACCGAGGTAAATTTCCTGCCGACCCATACCGATCGGAAATCGTTTCTCGAGCTGATAGCCCTTGACCAGCCCGGGCTGCTCGCCCGTGTCGGTCAGGTATTCGCCGACCTCGGAATTTCGCTTCACGGGGCGCGAATTACGACAATTGGTGAGCGAGTAGAAGATTTATTTATAATCGCTACCGCCGACCGGCGTGCCCTTAATAATGAGCTGCAACAAGAAGTGCAACAACGGTTGACAGCGGCCCTCAATCCAAACGATAAAGGGTGACGTATTTTTTTTAGTGAATGGAAAGAAACAATGCAGCAGTTACAGAACGTTATTGAGTCCGCTTTCGAGCGTCGCGCCGACATCACGCCGGCTAATGTGGATACCGTGACCCGCGAAGCGGTTAACCAGGTTATCGCCCTTCTGGATTCCGGCGCGCTGCGCGTCGCTGAGAAGATCGACGGTCAGTGGGTGACGCATCAGTGGCTGAAGAAGGCGGTACTGCTCTCTTTCCGTATTAACGATAACCAGGTTATCGATGGTGCGGAAAGCCGCTACTTCGATAAAGTCCCGATGAAATTCGCTGACTATGACGAAGCGCGTTTCCAGAAAGAAGGTTTCCGCGTGGTGCCGCCGGCAGCGGTTCGTCAGGGCGCGTTCATCGCCCGCAACACCGTGCTGATGCCGTCCTATGTGAACATCGGCGCCTACGTTGACGAAGGCACCATGGTTGACACCTGGGCCACCGTCGGCTCCTGCGCGCAGATCGGTAAAAACGTTCACCTGTCCGGCGGCGTCGGCATTGGTGGCGTACTGGAGCCGCTGCAGGCGAACCCGACCATCATCGAAGATAACTGCTTCATCGGCGCGCGCTCTGAAGTGGTTGAAGGGGTGATTGTCGAAGAAGGCTCCGTGATCTCCATGGGCGTTTACCTCGGTCAGAGCACCAAAATCTACGATCGCGAAACCGGCGAAGTCTTCTACGGCCGCGTGCCGGCTGGCTCGGTAGTGGTATCAGGCAACCTGCCGTCGAAAGATGGTAAATACAGCCTGTACTGCGCGGTGATCGTGAAGAAAGTCGATGCCAAAACCCGCGGCAAGGTCGGCATTAACGAACTGCTGCGCACCATCGACTAAAGCAAATAAAAAGCGGGAGATATCCCGCTTTTTTTATATTTGATGCTGGCGAAAATGGATTTTTTCGTTAATTATTCAATGGTTATGATGCTATCAAAGGTACCGTTATGTACGATAATCTGAAAAGTCTTGGCATTACCAACCCTGATGAGATCGATCGCTATAGCCTGCGGCAGGAAGCTAACAACGACATTCTGAAAATTTACTTTCAGAAAGACAAAGGCGAATTCTTCGCCAAGAGCGTGAAGTTCAAATATCCGCGTCAGCGCAAAACCGTCGTCGCCGACGGCGTCGGCCAGGGCTACAAAGAGGTCCAGGAGATCAGCCCGAACCTGCGCTACGTTATCGATGAGCTGGATCAGATCTGCCAGCGCGATCGCACTGAAATCGATCTCAAGCGTAAAATCCTCGACGATTTACGCCATCTGGAAAGCGTGGTCACCAATAAGATCAGCGAAATCGAAGCCGATCTGGAAAAACTTACCCGTAAGTGACAGCGTTCCCGGCGGCGCACCGCCTGACCGGGCAACCAATATAATCTGCCGCTTACGCCATGCATCCTCCAGGCCGGGTAAGGCGAACCGCCTCCCGGCATTTTTATCTCGACGCCCTATCGTTGCTCATCCAGCTGCAGGGCTATATAGAGCAGCAGCCGATCGTCAAAGCTGCCGAGATCCAGACCGGTCAGCTCCGAGATACGGTTCAACCGATACTCCAGGGTATTGCGATGAATAAACAGCGCCTTTGACGTCGCCAGGGGCTGCACGTTATGGCGAAACCACGCCTGCAGCGTTCGCCGCAGCAGCCCGTTGTTGTCCATCGCCTTGAGACGCGCCAGCGGACGGGCCAGCTCATTGGCCTGCCAGCCGCCGCGCAGGCTGTCAAGCAGCACCGGCAGCATCAGATCCTGATAGAAGTAACAGCGGCTCTCCGGCATCCGCTGCTTGCCCACCATCATCGTCGTGCGTGCGGTACGGTAAGAGCGGGCGATACTCCCGGGACCGGTGAAGAAGTTGCCCAGCGCCACGCGGAAGCGGAGCTGCCCATTCTCTTTCATCCTGGCGATAAGCTGCTCGACGCGCCGGACGTGATCGTCTGCGTCCCAGCGGCCAAAGCTGTTCAGCGCCGGTTTCAACACCACCATTTCCGTGAGCGAGACAATGGCCACCAGATTATTGCGATCGGGGGTGGTCAGCGCGTTCTGCAGCTGCTGTAGCTCCGCCATCGCGCTGTCCACGCCGAGCTGGCCGCTGTCCACCTCAATCATCGCCACTACGCGCGGCTGATTCAGATCAATTCCTAAACGCTGCGCCCATTCGTTCAGCGCCGGGGTATGCTCTTCCGCCTGAATCAGGTTCATCACCAGCTCTTCGCGCAGACGGCTGTCCTGCGCCAGGAGATGCATCAGTCGCGACTGCTCAAGCATCATCTCAGCCGTCATGCACACCAGCTCGCCATATTTTCGCAGCGACTCCGGCTCGCCGGTCAGGCCGATCACCCCGACAATCTCCCCCTCCAGGCGCAGCGGCAGGTTAATGCCCTGGCGCACCCCGTGGAGATGGCGAGCCACCGCATCGTCGATATCCACCACCCGCCCCTGGGAAAGCACCAGCAGCGCGCCTTCGTGCAATTCACCAATCCTTTCCCGATCGCCGCTGCCGATAATCCGCCCGCGGGCATCCATCACGTTGATGTTGGTATCGATGATGCGCATCGTCCGCGCCACAATATCCTGCGCCATTTTGGTATCAAGATGCCAGCCAGCCATGTAATCCTCCCCTTTGCAGGGCACCAGCATAAAAGAGTCGTTGCTCTGCTGCATTGTGCATATGCCCGAAGCCCGGGTGAGATATGTGGAGTTGTGGAAGCGGTCACAGAACGAAAAAAAGCCCCTGCCCTCGGCGAGGGAAGGGGCTGGAGAGCGAGCGCTGACTGTTACTGCAACAGCAGATAGATAGAGGCGTCGCCGCGCTGAATATTCAGCGCCAGCACGGACGGTTTGGCGTCGAAGATTTTCCGCAGATCGGCGATGTTTTTCACCGGCTGCTGGTTCGCCCCGACGATGACGTCGCCTTTCTTGAGGCCAATCTGCGCCGCCGGGGTACCGGCTTTCACATTATTGACCACCACACCTTTGTCCTGACCCTTGTTGCTCATTTCCGCCCCTTCAATCCCGTTGAAGATGGTGCTGGAGTCAACCTGGGTCTGGTTGCTCTGCTGCAGTTCGACGGTCACGGTCACCGGTTTGCCGTCGCGCAGCAGACCAAGCTCAACTTTGCTGCCGATAGGCATGGTGCCGACCTGGGCACGCAGCGCGGCGAAGCTGCTGATCGCCTTCCCGTTGAGAGAGGTGATCACGTCGCCGGCTTTAATGCCCGCTTTCGCGGCCGCCGAACCCGGCATCACCTGGCTGACAAAGGCGCCGCGCTGAGCGTCGACTTTCATCGCTTTCGCCAGCTCAGAGTTCAGTTCGGTCCCCATGATGCCGAGCTCGCCGCGTTTCACCTGGCCATATTTCACCATCTGCTCGGTCAGGTTTTTCACCATGTTGCTTGGGATAGCAAAACCGATACCGATGTTGCCGCCGTCCGGCGCCAGAATGGCGGTGTTGATGCCGATCAGCTCGCCGTTAAGGTTCACCAGCGCGCCGCCGGAGTTCCCGCGGTTAATCGCCGCATCGGTCTGGATAAAGTTTTCGTAGTTTTCCACGTTCAGGCCGCTACGGCCCAGCGCGGAGACAATCCCGGAGGTCACGGTTTCGCCCAGACCAAACGGGTTACCGATAGCCACGGTGTAGTCGCCGACGCGCAGCGCATCAGAGTCGGCGAGCTTAATCGCCGTCAGGTTTTTCGGATCCTGAATCTGAATCAGCGCGATATCGGAGCGCGGATCTTTGCCCACGACTTTGGCATCAAACTTACGGCCATCGCTCAGTTGAACCTTAATCGTGGTGGCGTTGTCCACAACGTGGTTGTTGGTCACCACATACCCTTTGGCCGCATCAATGATGACGCCGGAGCCCAGCGCCATGAATTTCTGCTGCTGGCCGCCGTCAGGCTGACCGCCCTGTCCACCGCCCTGGCAAAACGGCGAACTCTGGAAAGGAGAACCGTCCTGGCAGAACGGCGAGTTATCGCCAAAGAACTGCTGGAAGTTACGTGGCATCCGTGGGGTATTAACGGTGGTGCTACCTTCAACGTTAATGCTCACCACCGACGGCATCACCTTCTCCAGCATCGGGGCCAGGCTTGGCATCTGCTGTGCATTAGTGGCCGAAGATGCCGTTTCTGCCGCGCTCGCAGAGAGCGGGGACAACGCCAGACCTAAACTCAGAGCCAGTGCACTCATTGCTAACGTGGTTTTTTTCATCAGTTTCAATCTCAATATCAGAAAACGAAAGTTGCTGTGTACGTGACTATCAGAGTCATTTTATAGCGCTAAGTTCCGGAATTAAGTTTCTGGAAAAAGTAAAAATTTATTGTCCATCTTTACAAAACTCCAGCTTATTCCACCGCCATTAGCCGCCGATATTCATCCCACGCATACAAATCCGTCATCCCGCTGATATAATCCTGAATCAGACGGCAGCGATAATAGTATTCCATCAGCGCAAATTCAGGCGCCGTGCACTCCAGCTTATTTACCGCTTCCACATAGGCCAGCCGGTGGCGGGTTGATAGTTTCTGATACAGCCGGGAGGCAATGGGTAAACGCCGTACCCGCTCCTGCGCCACTAATTCGCTGAAATCCTCGAGCGATAATTTCAGCAGCGGCTGATAGATATCGAGCAGGCCACTGATCACCCGGTAGCCCTGCAATTCCAGCTGCTCGACATCCGGATGGCTAAACACCTGTTTCATCGCCACATTTTTATAAAGCTCCAGCAGCTGACTGCAATCGCTGTCGTCCTCAAGCAGCGCATGATTAAAGTCGCCCGTAAAGATGGCCGGCAGGTTGTCAATAAATCGGCGCGCCGCGTAGGGTACCAGCTTATTCAGCGTGTTCACCCGCAAATACATAAAAAACTGATCTTCCGCGCTCTGTTTCAGGGAATTGGCTCGTGATTTCTCCCAGGCATTTTCCACTACCTGCGAGAATAACGATCCTTTTTCATGGCAGCCCCAGGCGTCGTAAAGATGCTGATAAAGCTGCTCAGCGCTGAAAATACGTTTTTCCACCGCGTCCTCAAGATCCGCGACGCAATATGAGATGTCATCCGCGGCTTCCATAATCCAGGTTAATGGGAACCGATTGTAAGGCGCCAGATCCAGTTCTTTACGCAGGCGCGCCACATACTCCTCTTCGGCTAAATAGTAGCCAGGCTTTTTCATTAAATAGCTGTGGCTGGCTGGCGTCGCCTCAGACCACCACGCCGGCCGAGTATATTTCAGAATACAGCCGACCTGCGCCCAGGTCAGATTCATGCGCATCAGCGTATGGACCAGACGAATGCCCTGGGCGTTGCCCTCAAAGCTGCAGAGATCCTGGCGCACTTTGCGGCGCAGCGCGTTAAGCGACGTTTCCCCTTCATGCAAGCGTAATGCCTGCACTTCACAGCGATCGTCGGTCAGCGGCTGCCCGAGCGCATCGCCGGGCGCCAGACGCTGGCGGAACCAGTCGTTAATCGCCGCCTCGCCAAAATGGCCAAACGGGGGATTGCCGATATCGTGCATCAGGCAGGCCATCTCCACCACGCTCTCGAATGGCCCGGTCAGCTCTTCCAGGCCATACTCTTCCAGCAGCCTCAGCTCTTTCAGCCGGCTCAGCACCTCTTTGGCGATATAGCGTCCCACCTGCTGCACCTCCAGCGAGTGGGTCAGGCGGGTACGCACCGCCGCGTTGCGCTCCAGCGGGAAGACCTGAGTTTTTTGCTGTAAGCGACGGATTGCCGGCGAGTTGACGATCCGTCCCCGATCGCTTTCGAAGATCCGCAGGATGTCGCGCTCCGTCTCGACACGCGGCGGCGAACGGAAGCGTCGACGCCAGTTTATCTTGTTGCGAAAATCAATCTTTGCCATAGCCTCTCCCGCGCGAGCAATACGCTTCCCCTTAAGCGCATGATAGACTATGCAACTAAACCTGACACATCGCGAGTAAATCTATGAAAATTGGCATTATTGGCGCTATGGAAGAGGAAGTTACCCTTCTGCGCGACAAAATCGAAAACCGCCAGACTATCACTATTGGCGGGAGCGAAATCTATACCGGCCAACTTCACGGCGTTGACGTCGCGCTGCTGAAGTCTGGTATCGGGAAAGTGGCCGCGGCGATGGGCGCGACCCTGCTGCTGGAGCGCTGCCAGCCTGACGTGATCATTAATACCGGCTCTGCCGGCGGCCTGGCGCCGACGCTGAAGGTCGGCGATATCGTCGTCTCCGATGAAGCGCGCTACCACGACGCCGACGTCACCGCCTTCGGCTATGAGTACGGCCAGTTGCCTGGCTGTCCGGCCGGCTTTAAAGCGGACGAAAAACTGGTGGCCGCGGCGGAGAGCTGCATTAACGCGTTAGATCTCAATGCCGTTCGCGGCCTGATCGTCAGCGGTGATGCCTTCATTAACGGCTCTGTCGGTCTGGCGAAGATCCGCCATAATTTCCCGCAGGCGATCGCTGTGGAAATGGAAGCGACCGCCATCGCTCACGTCTGCCATAACTTTAAGGTTCCTTTCGTGGTGGTTCGCGCCATCTCCGATGTGGCCGACCAGCAGTCTCACCTCAGCTTTGAGGAGTTCCTTGCGGTCGCCGCCAGACAGTCCACCCTGATGGTGGAGAATCTGGTACAGAACCTGGCACGTGGCTAAGTCGCTCTCCTTCGCGCTTGCCGCGCTGCTGTTACTCGCCCCGGCGTGGCTGCTGGCCGCGCCGCGGGTGATCACCCTCTCCCCCGCCAATACCGAACTGGCCTTTGCCGCCGGGATCACGCCGGTCGGCGTCAGCAGCTATTCCGATTATCCGCCGCAGGCCAAAACGATTGAGCAGGTTGCCAGCTGGCAGGGAATGAACCTGGAGCGCATCGTAGCGCTCAAGCCAGACCTGGTGCTGGCCTGGCGCGGGGGCAATGCCGAACGTCAGGTTAACCAGCTGCAGTCGCTGGGGATCCACGTCCTCTGGGTGCAGACTTCGACCATCGAAGAGATCATCGCCACCCTGCGTCAGCTGGCGCAGTGGAGTCCACAGCCGGAAAAAGCACAGCAGGCAGCGCAGGCGATGCAGCAGGAATACGATGCGCTGAAAGCGCGCTATGCCAGCGCGCCGAAGAAACGCGTCTTCCTGCAGTTCGGTTCCGCACCGCTATTCACCAGCGGCCCCGGCTCAATTCAGGATCAGGTGCTGAGGCTGTGCGGCGGCGAGAATATCTTTGCCGCCAGCCGCGTTCCCTGGCCGCAGGTGAGCCGCGAACAGGTGCTGGCCCGTCAGCCGCAGGCGATTGTGGTGACCGGCGACGCCAGCCGCATCGCCGAAGCGCAGCGCTTTTGGCAACATCAGCTCACCATTTCGTTGATTGCGTTACACAGCGACTGGTTTGAACGCGCAAGCCCACGTATTATCCTCGCCGCCAAACAACTTTGTGCGGCGCTCGACCAGGTAAAATAACCATCCGGCATACCGGATGTTCAGTGGGAATCAACGATGCTTGTCTATTGGCTGGATATTATTGGCACAGCTGTCTTCGCGATCTCCGGCGTTCTGCTGGCGGGGAAATTGCGTATGGACCCATTCGGCGTGCTGGTGTTAGGCGTGGTGACGGCCGTGGGCGGCGGTACCATCCGCGATATGGCGCTGGCGAATGGCCCGGTATTCTGGGTCAAAGATCCCACCGATCTGGTGGTGGCGATGGTCACCAGCATGCTGACCATCCTGCTGGTCCGCCAGCCGCGCCGGCTGCCGAAATGGATCCTGCCCGTTCTTGATGCCGTCGGTCTGGCGGTGTTTGTCGGCATCGGGGTGAATAAAGCGTTTCTCGCCGGCAGCGGCCCGCTGGTCGCGGTGTGCATGGGCGTGGTGACCGGCGTTGGCGGCGGGATAATCCGCGACGTGCTGGCGCGCGAAATTCCTATGATTCTGCGCACCGAGATCTACGCCACCGCCTGTATTGTGGGCGGCATTGTCCACGCCACCGCGCACGACACCTTTCATCTCCCGCTGGAGAATTCGGCGATGATGGGGATGGTGGTGACCCTGGTGATTCGTCTGGCGGCGATCCGCTGGCACCTGAAGCTGCCGACGTTTGCGCTGGACGATAACGGACGGTCATAAAAGCAAAACGGTAACCTGAGGTTACCGTTTTTAACGTTGGCACCCTCTCGCAGAAGGGGAAGACGCCCGGTCGCACTCGCTTTACACGCTGAACGAGGATCCGCAGCCGCAGGTGCTTTTCGCGTTCGGGTTGGTCACGATAAAGCGCGAACCTTCCAGCCCTTCGGTATAGTCGACAGAGCCGCCGACCAGATACTGCAGGCTCATTGGGTCAACCACCAGGCCGACACCCTGTTTCTCAATGGTCATATCCCCTTCGTTCACCTGATCGTCGAAGGTGAAGCCATACTGGAAACCGCTGCAACCGCCGCCGGTAATATACACGCGCAGTTTCAGGTTCGGATTATCTTCATCCGCAATCAGGTGTTTTACTTTATTGGCTGCGGCTTCGGTAAACTCCAGCGGCAACGCTACGTCATCACTCATTTTTTGCTCCCATTGATACTTCCGGCCGGTTAAAGAATAACCGGGCCTTTTGAGCCATTATCTAATACCCTGGTAAATCGTTCAAGTATTCTCCCGGGGCGCCTGCTGCGCTTTTGCCGCCTGCTCGGCCTCCTGCTTCGCCAGAGTACGTTGCAGAATGGTCGAATACAAAGGCTTACCGCCGAGGAATTGCGCCAGTAGTGTTGCGCCAAGGCAGGTAATAATCATTGGCAAAATGAGCTGATAGTTATCGGTCATCTCCAGCACCAGCACAATCCCGGTCAGCGGCGCGCGCACCGAGGCGGCGAGCAGCGCGCCCATGCCGGCGATAGCGAAGGTGCCGGCATCGAGATGGTAGGACGGAAACAGCGGGATAGCCGCCATGCCGAACGCCGTGCCCAGCAGCGTGCCGAGCGCCAGCATCGGGGCGAAGATGCCCCCCGGCGCGCCGGAGGAGAAGCAGATCAGCGTGGTCACCACGCGGGCAATAAAGATAAACAGCAGCAAACCGACGGAGAAGTTACCGGCGGCGGCGATGGGGATCAGGTTAAAGCCACCGCCCACCGCGGAGGGCTGCATCAGCCCCAGCAGACCGCAAAGCCCGCCGATAATCCCGCCCATTAACACCCATTTTTTGATGTTGCCACCGTGAATGCGCTGGAACAGATCCTGGGTGCGCAGCACCAGAAAATTAAACAGCGGGCCGAAGCAGCCAAACAGCATCCCCAGCACCAGGTACAGCCACAGAGTGTTCACCGGGGCATTGCTCAGCTTGCCCACCTCTATAATTGCCGCCTCGCCGTTAAAAATGCGAAACACAATGCTCGACATGATCACGCCGGTAAATACCGCTTTAATGGAGATCAGGTTGTAGCGGAACTGCGGGCGCATCTCTTCGATGATAAACAGGATACCAGCCAGCGGCGCGTTAAAAGCCGCTGAGAGACCCGATGCCGCGCCGGTCGCCAGCAGCGTGTGCCGCGCTTCCGGACTGCGCATGCGGAAAATATCCAGCACCATGCGCCCAATGTTGCCGCCAAGCTGCACCATCGGCCCTTCGCGTCCCAGCACCATTCCGGCGCCCAGGGTTCCCATGCCGCCGATGAATTTCACCGGCAGCACGCGCCACCAGCGCACCGGCCGCAGCTCCTCCAGCGCCCCTTCGATCTCCGGGATCCCCGATCCGCCAGCCTCCGGCGCAAAGCGGCGCACGAGGAAATAGCCGACCATCGCCAGCAACGCCGACAAGATAAACGCCAGCGGCCAGACCAGATACCAGTGGTCCGCTACCTGCGCCAGCGCGCCGATCCGCTGGTTCTGCACCCAGTTCACGCTCTTTTCAAACGCCACGCCCACCAGCCCGGCCAGCGTGCCGACCACCGCCGCCATAAACAGCACCGCCAGCGGCGTTTTATCGCGCTGAATTAAGCGGCGCACCGCATCGCCGCGACGCACCCGCACGAACTGATGTGCTTCAAAAGAGGGAGTTTCTGCTTTCATGCCGTTATCAATTATTGGTAATACAAATGAAGAGAGAGGCATTTTAGCCGCCCCGGCGCGCTGCGTCGTCAAAAAAATGCCCTTGCGGCACATTGTTTCAATTGGGCAAAACTTTCATAACCATCCTGGAATAACTTAGAATAGCCGATAAAACATTTTTCACGAACCAGGACCCTGGCCATGAGCAAATCTGAAAATCTGTACCATACTGCGCGCGAACTGATCCCCGGCGGCGTTAACTCGCCGGTGCGCGCCTTTACCGGCGTCGGCGGCACCCCGCTGTTTATCGAACGCGCGGATGGCGCTTACCTCTATGACGTGGATGGAAAGGCCTATATCGATTATGTCGGCTCCTGGGGTCCGATGGTGCTGGGCCACAACCATCCGGCGATCCGCAACGCGGTGATCGAGGCGGCGTCACGCGGCCTGAGCTTTGGCGCGCCGACCGAAATGGAAGTGAAAATGGCGGCGCTAGTGACCGAGCTGGTACCGACCATGGATATGGTGCGGATGGTGAACTCCGGTACCGAAGCCACCATGAGCGCGATTCGCCTGGCGCGCGGCTTCACCGGCCGCGACAAGATCATCAAGTTCGAAGGTTGCTACCACGGCCATGCCGACTGCCTGCTGGTGAAAGCCGGTTCCGGCGCGCTGACCCTCGGCCAGCCGAACTCGCCGGGCGTGCCGGCTGATTTCGCCAAACACACCCTGACCTGCACCTATAACGACCTCGCCTCGGTGCGCGCGGCGTTCGAGCAATATCCACAGGATATCGCCTGCATCATCGTCGAGCCGGTCGCCGGGAATATGAACTGCATTCCGCCGCAGCCGGAGTTCCTGCCGGGCCTGCGCGCGCTGTGCGACGAATTTGGCGCCCTGCTGATCATCGACGAAGTGATGACCGGCTTCCGCGTGGCGCTGGCGGGCGCGCAGGCTTATTACGGCGTGGAGCCGGATCTGACCTGTCTCGGGAAAATCATCGGCGGCGGGATGCCGGTAGGCGCTTTCGGCGGCCGTCGCGAGGTGATGGACGCTCTGGCCCCCACCGGCCCGGTTTATCAGGCCGGTACCCTCTCCGGTAACCCGATCGCCATGGCCGCCGGCTTCGCCTGCTTAAGCGAAGTGGCGCAGCCGGGCGTACATGAAACCCTCACCGAGCTGACCAACCAGCTGGCGCAAGGTCTGCTTGATGCGGCGCGTGACGCCGGGATCCCGCTGGTGGTCAATAACGTCGGCGGCATGTTCGGCATCTTCTTTACCGATGCCGAAACTGTCACCTGCTATCAGGATGTGGTGAAGTGCGATGTCGAACGCTTCAAGCGCTTCTTCCATCTGATGCTGGAGGAAGGCGTGTACCTGGCGCCGTCAGCATTTGAGGCTGGCTTTATGTCCGTGGCCCACAGCGAAGAAGATATCGACAATACCATCGACGCCGCGCGTCGGGTGTTTGCCAAACTGTAAGGTGCTTGAATGCCTGGTGACGCAGGGATTTTCCCGGATGCGGCGCATTGCGCCTTATCCGGGCTACCAAATCGCACAGCGCTGTAGCCCCGGTAAGCGATAGCGCCACCGGGGATGTTGAGGCCATCCGGGATCGTTAGCGGCTCTGCTTCCTCAGCAAATAGATAAAGTACGGCGCGCCGATAAAGGTCGACAGCAGCCCCGCCGGGATCTGGTAGGGAAACATGATCATTCGTCCGCACCAGTCGGCGAAGACCAGCAGCAGCCCGCCAGTCAGCCCGGAGATCACCATATGCGGCAGCGTGCGCCGGAAGCCCATCATCCGTGCGATATGCGGCGCCATCAGCCCGACGAAGCTCAGCGGGCCGATGGTCAGCGTCGCCGCCGCCGTCAGGCAGGCCGCCAGCAGCAGCAGAACAATCCGCGATGAGGTCAGCGCCATGCCCACCGCTCGCGCCGCCTCCCCGCCCAGCGGCAGGATGGTCAGCCAACGGCGACAGAGCGGCGCCAGCGCCAGCAGGAGCAGCATCACCGCGCCGCTGCGGACCACCCTCTCCGGCGTCGCGCTGTAGGTCGACCCTGAGATCCACGTCAGGATCTGCGCCATGCGCGGATCGCCGCTGGCCTGCAGCATCATCAGCAGCATGGTGAAGGCGGTACTGAGCGCCATCCCCGCCAGCAGCATCCGATGCGGCGAAAAGCCGCCGCGCCCGGCGGCCAGCATAATGATCAGCAAGGTGCCGGCCGCGCCAAGGCTCCCGGCCGGCAGCAGCCAGCCAAAGGCGTCGCCAGGGACGAAGAACAGCATCAGCACCACGCCAAAGGCGGCGCCGGAGCTGATGCCCAGCACTTCCGGACTGGCCATCGGGTTGCCGGTCAGGCGCTGGATAATACAGCCGGCGACCGCCAGCATCACCCCGGCGAACAGCGCCGACAGCACTCGCGGCCAGCGCCAGGGCAGCAGTTGCTCCAGCAGATCGCCGTGAGCCCACAGCCAACCGTGGGCATCGCGACCAAAGGCCAGCGCCACGCTCACCGCCAGCAGCAGCAACGCGACGCCCCCGAGAACAAACCCTTGCACGTGATAGCGCTCAGGCTGCACGTTATCGCCGCCGTTCATCACCGGGGCGCTGATGCTGCGCAGCCGCGGCAGCAGCCACAGCAGCAGCGGCGCGCCAATCAGGGCGGTGACCGAGCCGGTGGAGACTTCCCGCCATACCCTGCTCAGCCAGAGGATCACCTGATCTGAAAGCCACAGGAGCAGCGCGCCGATCAGCGCCGCCAGCAGCAGCCGGGCCAGCAGTCGACGGGCGCCGAGCATTTTCGCCAGCAGCGGCGCGAACAGGCCGATAAAGCCGATAATCCCGACCGCGTTGACCAGCAGCGCGCTCATTACGATCGCCAGCGTCAGGGCGCCGAGGCGCGCCAGAGACAGCGCCAGCCCAAGGTTGCGCGCCACTCCGTCATCAAGCCCCATCAGGGTCAGCGGACGCAGCAGCAGCAGCGTGAGTACTGCGCCGCCCAGCAGCTGCGGCCACAGGCGCTGCGCCACGCTCCAGTCGGTTTGCGTCAGCGTCCCGGTGCTCCACAGGAACATGCTCTGCAGCTGGTCGTGATGGAAAATCACCATCAGCTGGTTAAGCGCCCCGCAGTAGAGGCTGACCACCAGGCCCGCCAGGATCAGCGTTACCGGCGACAGGCGCTTGCCCCAGGAGACGCCAAACACCAGCGCTCCCACCAGACAGGCTCCGGCCAGCGCGGCAAACTGCGACGCCAGCACGCCGGGGATGGCCCACAGCGTAGTGACTGTGATCCCCAACTGCGCGCCGGTGGCGACGCCAAGGGTGGTTGGCTCCGCCAGCGGATTGCGCAGCACCTGCTGGAACAGTACGCCGACCAGTCCCAGCCCGGCCCCCACCAGCAGTGAAACGGCCACCCGCGGCAGCAGGCTGTAATGAAACAGCATCTGGGCAATCCGATCGCTATCCGGCTGCCACAGCGCCTGCCGCCATTGCGCATAGGGCAAGGCGACGTTGAGATTGACGATGCTCAACGCGAAGGCGGCAACCAGCAGCCCGGCCAGCAGGATAATGGCTAACGGTGAAATACGCCTATTCATGCCGGATTCCCCTGGGCCTCGGCCAGCACGCGGGCAAAATGCATCGCCGACAGCGTCGCGCCATAGAACCACACCGCCGGAACGCGCTGGAAGCGCCCCGCGCGCACGAACGGCATCGCCTGCCACAGCGGGGTCGCCAGCAGTTGGGTCATCTCCCGCTCGTTACCATGATCGAAACAGATCACATCGGCCTCGTTAAACGCCGCCAGCCGGTCGATGCCAACGCTGACGCTGCCCCAGAACGCCGCTTCGCCGCGCCAGGCGTTTTTGATGCCAAAGCGATCGAGCACTTCCTGGAACAGGCAGTTTTCGCCAAAAACCAGTACATGGCGCGGATCGAGCAGGGAGATCATCAACAGCGGACGGTCGCCGCGCCCGGCAAAACGCGGCTTCAGGCTCGCCATCAGCGCCTCAAACTCCGCCAGGTGGTGCTGAGCCTGTTGTGTTTTGCCCAGCAGGTCAGCCATCTCCAGCAGCGAGCGCTGAGCCATCGCCAGCGGACGTTTGCCATCGCTGAAGGTAAATCCGCGGCCGGGGGCGATACGCGCCAGCTTCTCCGGCGACGGGCCGTAGCCTGCCGACCAGACGATAAATGACGGTTTCATCTGCGTCAGCAGTTCAAGATTGGGTTCGGTACGCAAACCGACATCGATCACCGAGTCGGGCAGCGCGGGTTCGTTCACCCACAGGCGATAGTTGGGGATATCGGCCACGCCGTAAGGCGTGACGCCCAGCGCCAGCAGCAGCTCCGCCGGCAGCCACTCCAGGGCGACCACGCGCTGCGGGTCAACGTTCGCCGCCTGCGCGCCGCGCATCTGCCACAGCAGCGGCGAGAGCGCCATCGCGGTCAGCAGGCGGCGTCGGGTTATCTGAGTCGGGGTCATCATCAATAGACAAAGCTTACCGGCGCCGCGCCGGCCGGGTGCGGCAGGATCCCCATCGGGATGCCGTAGATTTGTTCCAGGGTGTCGCTGCGCATCAGTTCCGCCGGCGTCCCCTGGGCGATCATTTCTCCACCGCGCAGGGCCACCAGATAGTCGCAGTAGCGGGCCGCCATATTAATGTCGTGCAGGACGGCGATCACCGTCAGGCCGCGGTGCTGGCTGAGACGATGCACCAGCGCGAGGACATCAACCTGATGGGCGATATCCAGCGCCGAGGTGGGTTCATCGAGCAGCAGACAGCGGCTATCCTGCGCCACCAGCATGGCGATCCACGCCCGCTGGCGTTCGCCGCCGGAGAGGCTGTCCACCAGGCGATGGGCGAGCGGCTTCAGCCCCACCAGCGCAATCGCCTCTTCCACTTTCTCGCGGTCCGCCGCGCCAAAGCGACCCAGCGCGCCGTGCCATGGGTAGCGGCCGATGGCCACCAGCTCACGCACCGTCATACCCTCGGCCGGCGGCAGCTGCTGCGGCAGATAGGCCACTTTGCGGGCAAAGGCTTTGCTGCCCCAGCTCTCCAGCGGCTGGCCGTCCAGCAGCACATCGCCTGCGGAAGGCGGCTGATGACGGCCAAGCATTTTCAGTAACGTCGACTTGCCGGAGCCATTATGACCGATCAGGCCTGTGACTTTTCCAGCCGGGAAGGTGAGCGAGAGCGGATGGAGCAACGTGCGGCCAGGCACACGGAAAGTGACGCGATCCAACGCGAAGGTGGTTTCTGCGTGCGGAGTCTGTTCCTGCATAGCGATAACCTGATAAAGGGCGCGGCGAACCGCGCCCGTAGGTGGTTAGAAACGGAAGGTGGCGGTGGCGACGACCTGACGTCCGGCCCCCCAGTAGCAAGCGTATTCGCTGTAGCAACTGGAGACATATTCGCGGTCGAACAGGTTGTTGACGTTGACGCCGACCGACGATCCCGGCAGGCCAAAGCGCGCCAGATCGTATTTCACCGTCGCATCCATCAGCGCATAACCGGCCACACTAAAGGAGTCATTTTTCTTACCGGTGCTGGTGTCATTTTTGTAGTAGCTGACCGTTGAACCGATATAGCGCGCCCCGGCCCCAATCGTCAGACCGCTGAGCGCGGTTTCGTGGAAGGTATAATCCGCCCACAGGGAGGCCATATTACGCGGCACTTCCGCCGGACGTTTGCCGTTGAACACCGTATCGTGAGTGTATTCCGCATCGGTATAGCTGTAGGCTGCGGTCAGGTTGATATTGGCGTTAACTGCCGCTTTCGCCTCCAGCTCAAGGCCGCGGGAGCGGATCTCGCCGGTCTGGATGCTGAACGCCTGGTTAGCCGGATCCGCCGTCAGGTTCTTGTCTTTGGTCAGCTGATAGACCGCCGCGGTGACCACCACCGGCATATCTTTCGGCACATATTTCACGCCGGCTTCATACTGCTTACCGCGCGACGGATCGAACGGCTTGCCGCTGCTGCTGGAGCCCGATACCGGTTCAAACGATTCGCTGTAGCTGAAGTACGGAGAGATACCGTTATCGAACAGGTAGTTGATGCCGCCGCGCCAGCTGAACTGCTGGTCGTGGTTCTCCGCCAGGCTGTTGGTGGCGCGGGTTAACGTTGAGGTGGTGGCGTAGTCGTAACGACCGCCCAGGGTCATGACCCACTTATCCCACTCCATCTGATCCTGCGCGTACAGGCCGGTCTGTTCCATCCGGTTGAGCACCGCGTACGGGAAGGTAACCTGAATATTCGGGTTGCCGTACTGCGGATTATTCATGCTGATAGGATCCGCCGTCCCGTAGTCGGCATCCACATCATTACGCATCCGCGAGTAGTCCACGCCGGTCAGCAGCGTATGGCTGACCGCGCCGGTGGCGAAATCAGACTGCAGCTGGGTATCGACGGTAAAGGTGTTCAGGTGCTCGTCGGAGCGCACATAGGCGCGATTCATGTAGCCCGGCGCGACATAGCCATTGCCGTACACCGAGCGATACAGGGTATCGACCTCGGCATAGCGCAGGTTCTGCCGCACGGTAAAGGTGTCATCGAACTGATGGGAGAAGCTGTAGCCCACCATCTTCTGGCGGCGGGAGATTTTATTATCCGCCTCGCCTTCATTGAAATCGGTTGGCAGCTTGTGCGCCTTACCGTTGGCGTCGTAATACGGCACCACGGTGCCTTCACGCGGCAGCCAGCCGTAGTAGCCCGCATCCGGGTCATTCTGGAAGTTGCTCAGGAATGTGAAGTCGGTTTTATCGTCCGGACGCCAGCTAAAGGAGGGCGCCACCGCGTAGCGGGTCGATTTCGCCATCTGCTGCTGGGCATCCTGGCTGCGGCCCAGGCCGGTCAGGCGGTAAGACCAGACGCCGGCATCATCAATGGCGTCGCTGAAGTCAAACCCGGTCTGCCACAGATTGTCGGTGCCCATCTTAAACTGCACTTCTTTCAGCGGCTCGGTGGTCGGGCGTTTGCTGACCATGCTGACGATACCGCCCGGGTTGCTGTTGCCGTACAGCACCGAAGTTGGCCCGCGCATCACTTCCACGCGCTCCAGGAAGTAAGGATCCATGGAGACTTCAGAGTAGTTATTCCCCTGCAGCTTCATGCCGTCCAGATACTGGTTGGTGTTGACGGTCGTCGAGGTGGTGAAGCCGCGAATGGTGACCACGTCATAGGTGGTCGAACTGCCGCGGGTGGAGAAGACGCTTGGCGTATAGGAGAGCGCCTCTTTTACCGTCGTCGGCTGGCGCATCTCCATCTCCTGGCGCGTCACCACCGACACAGACTGCGGCGTTTTTTCAATCGGGGTATCGGTTTTCGTCGCCGTAGCGGAGCGTTTCGCCGCGATGGTCGGCGCCGGTCCCCAGGCGCTTTCCTGGGCGGCCGGGGCGGCAACGACGGTGATGGTTTCTTCTTGCTTCGGTTGTTCTGCTGCCTGTGCGTAGACAGACATGCCGCTAACCGCCGTGGCTACTACAGCTGCGACTTTACGCAGCGAGTGATTTGGCTGAGCAGTTTTTGGACGCGCCATGGGTATATCTCTGATGAAAGTGAATGATAACGTAAACGAGAATTATTATTATGACGGGCGATATAATAGGCGAAACGTCGAAGGCAAGGCAAGCGATATGCCTGTCGCTGCGGGTCGAGGGCTGAATTAATAACCAGATAGTTATTATGGAGTTAAAGAGCCGTTAACTTTTTTACAGGCGTAAAAAAACCCCTTAATACTTTCGTCTTAAGGGGTCTGGTCTTAGGGCTTAAATCAGTTACTGCCGAACATATCCTTGATCCAGCCCGCGACGCCGTCGCTCTTCTCCTGCTGCTTCGGCGGCTGTTGCTGCGGTGGCTGTTGCTGCTGAGGCTGCTGCTGCCCGGACTGATTGAACGGGTTGTTCGCTTCCTGCTGCTGCAACTGCTGCTGCTGCATCATCTCGCCCTGGCGGCACAGCGCATCCGGCTGCGTCGTCCACACTGGCAGCGAACGCATCCCGCCGCTGCAGACGAAGTTGCCGTTGCTGTCCACGCCCATGTCGACCACATCTTCCGGCGGCGTCAGCACCAGCGGCGTTGGCGTCTGGTTCGCCAGATAACGCTGATAAATCGACATCGCACCGCTGGCACCGTACAGTTTGGTTGGCTGGTTATTGTCGCGACCCACCCAGGTGATGGTCACCTGGCTACCGTCGATCCCGGCAAACCAGGTATCAACGTTATTGTTGGTGGTCCCGGTTTTCCCCGCCAGATGGAGGCCCGGATACTTCGCCCCCAGCTGACGCCCCGTCCCGCGCTGCACTACCTGCTGCATGGTCCACAGCGTCATGTAGGCCGCCTGGGCAGGCACCGCGCGCTCCGCCTGCGGGTAGCTCTGATACAGCACCGTGCCATCTTCCGCAATCACTGACCGCAGGGCGGAGAGTGGTGCACGGTTGCCGCCGCTGGCGATGGTCTGGAAGGCCTGGGCCACTTCAATCGGCGTCAGGTTCAGCGCGCCAAGCAGCATCGCCGGCACGGCGTTGAGCTGATTCTTCGGCGCCCCCAGTTTGGTCCAGGTATCGACCACCGCCGGCAAGCCCAGCGCCATCCCGAGGTTAACCGTCGGCACGTTCATCGAACGAGTCAGGGCATCTACCAGCATCACCTGGCCGCTGAAGCGACGATCGTCGTTCTGCGGCGACCAGGTCTGGCCATTGGACAGGCGAATGGTCACTGGCGCATCGGCGATCCACGTATTCAGGCGATACTGATTCGGCTGGCTCAGCGCGGTCAGATAGGTCGCCGGCTTGGCCAGAGAACCAATCGACCGGCGGGCCTGCATCGCGCGGTTGTAGCCGGCGAACTGCGGCTCCGCGCCGCCGACCATCGCCCGCACTTCACCGGTAAAGCGGTCCACCACCACCATGGCGGTTTCCAGATCTGCCAGCTTGCGCTGTTTCTTCAGTACCGGGATCCCTTCAGTAGCCGCTTTTTCCGCGGCATCCTGCGCCACCGAGTCGAAGGTAGTGAAGATCTTCACGCCGGAGAGATCTTTTACTTTATCGCCCAGCTTCGCCTGCAGCTCCTGACGCACCATCTGCATGAACGCCGGCTGTGGTGAAATGACCCCGCCGCGCGGCTGCACGCCCAGCGGACGCGCGCTCAGCATGTCGTACAGCTCCTGGTCGATGACCTGCTGCTGCTGCAGCAGACGCAGCACCAGATTGCGTCGCTCAAGGGCCAGCTTCGGGTTGCGCCACGGGTTATACACCGAGGCCCCTTTCACCATCCCCACCAGCAGCGCCTGCTGGTCGAGGCTCAGCTCTTCCACCGGACGGCCAAAGTAGTACAGGCTGGCCAGCGGGAAGCCGCGAATTTCGTTATCGCCGCTCTGACCGAGGTACACCTCGTTCATGTACAGCTCAAGGATGCGATCCTTGCTGTAGCGGGCGTCGACGATCAGCGCCATGTACGCTTCGTTGGCTTTACGCCAGTAGGAGCGCTCGCTGGAGAGGAACAGGTTTTTCACCAACTGCTGGGTCAGGGTACTTGCCCCTTGCACCGTCCGGCCTGCCGTCAGGTTCGCCAGCACCGCACGGCCGATGGAATAGAGGCTGATGCCATCGTGCTCGTAGAAGTGGCGGTCTTCGGTCGCCAGCAGTGTATCCACCAGCAGGTCAGGGAAGCCGCTGCGCTTCACGAACAGACGCTGCTCGCCGTTCGGCGACTGCAGCATGGTAATAAGCCGCGGATCGAGGCGGAAGAAACCGAACTGGCGGTTGTTATCCATATTCTCGATGGTTTCCAGATGGTCGCCGTCGAAGGTCAGACGCGCGCGCACCTGTCCTTCTTTACTGTCCGGGAAATCGAACGGACGGCGGATCATCTCGATGCTGTTGGCCTGCACCGTATATTCGCCGGGACGCGTCATCGCGCTAACCTGACGATACTGGGTGGCGTTCAGCAGACGCACCATCTCGTTTTTGCTGATCTGCATGTCCGGCTCAAGGTTCACCATCCGGCCATAGACCGCAGCCGGCAGCTCCCAAACTTTACCGTCGATGCGGCTGCGGATTTTCTGGTCGAGGTAGACGCCATAGGCGGCAATCAGCACCGCGAAGACAATCCCCAGCTTGACCAGCAGCCACAGCCAGCTGCGCTTACGACGAGGCTTGCCACCTTTGCCTTTGGCTTTTCTCGGCACCGGTTTCTCATCCTCATAATCATCGTCATCATACTCGTCGTCGTAGTCCTCTTCCCGGACCCGGCGACGGGTGACTTTCTGTTTTGTCGGACGTGAGGGTCTTCCCTTACGTCCGATAGGCTCGCGGTCATCTCCCGCCATGCTTTTTCTCCGCAACGTTCAGGCGCAAAGGCCTGATTCTCAATACTTCCTCCGTTCAGAGGAAGAAGAAATCTCTCAAATTAACGTTCAGGCTGCTCATCCTCAGGACGACAACCTGCTGGCGGGCAGAACGCGCCGCCCACCTTTCAAAGGGTTGCTTTGCTTCGCTTCACATGATACTAACAATAGAAATTCACCATAAAATCAATGTGTTAAACGCATCACTGGCAGAATAAGTCAGAACATAGCACGTAATGTTCAGGGCATACAGGATAGCACTAAAATGCGACATTCTTAACCAGCATTTTACCTCGTGCTTACGTAACAAGATGGGAAAGAGTATGTTTTTTAATAACATAAAAAATGACGCTCGCCCTGATGCCAAATGCGGCGGCATCGCCTCAGACTGAAAATATATTTCCTGGACGACAGCATTTATTATTGAGAGAAGTAAAGGGGATGAATCGAGTTTCTGCCAATAAAAATGAGAGGCTGTTAACATTTATGTAGAATAATATTTTATGATGACACCAGGGAAATATTTGTTAAACTAGCGGCCAGTGATTCATTATTTTGATTACTCTACTATGCGCATTCCACTTATATTCCCGCTTTGCGTGGTGGCCTTACTCTCTGGCTGCCAACAGAAACCCGCCTCAACGCTCAGTCCGGCCATCAGTAGCCAGGCACAGCTCGAGCAGCTCTCGTCCGTGGCGGCAGGAACGCGCTATCTCAAGAATAAATGTAATCGTAGCGATCTGCCCGCCGATGAAACTATTTATCGGGCGGTGGTGAATGTCGGCAAAGCGCGCGGATGGGGAAATATTGACCCGGCAACGTTAAGTCAAAATAGCGACCGGCTTTACCAACAGCTTTTACAGGACAGCACCCCGGAAGCCACACAGTGCAGTCAATTTAATCGCCAGCTTGCTCCCTTTATTGCCAGACTACGCGGCGACTAAGCAAAATATCTTCAACGCGCATTGAATTGCGCTTGCTCCTTATTCGCCTTTCGGCTCCTCGTCAATTTTCCCGCCGGGCCAGTCCTCCAGCGCCGCGAGGGTAAAGGTCGTGCCATTGAAGCTAAAGATCGTCACATCCTGCTGGATCTGCTCCACCACCAGATTGGGCAGCGGGGAATCGCCCTCGGTCCACGCTTTGCCGTTTAACACAATGCTGCGCTTTTCCGCTAACGAGGCGTAGACATGGGCGCTGTAGCGCAGAGGCGGCAGCGTATCGCTGTCCACCACCGGCGCGGCGGGCGCGCTGGCTTTTGCCGCCGGTGGCGGCGTCTTTGGCGCGGCCTCTCCGGCAGCGGTTAACGGCAGAAGCGCCGCATGCGCCACCGGCAAGGGCAGCGTTTGCGGCGGTGCCGGGTGACGCCACTGCTCGCCGCCAAACCAGCCGAGCGCGATAAATAATCCGGCGTACAGCGGGATAATCCAGCCAGGGATCTGCACCATCCGGCCGCGGACCACCGGCGCGTCCGCCAGTGTGGTGGGCGACTGATGCGCCACCAGCGGGGGGATCCCTCTTTCACTGTCATCACGAACAATCACAACGGTCTCCTGTTCCCTCATGATAACGAGAAGGCGCCCTTACGGGCGCCCCACGTCACCTTATTTACTGCTCACCGGCAGGCCGGCGCCCTGCGATTCGCCCTGCGGCAATTCGAGGACGGCAACCGACCAGGCCGGCAGCGTGACTGAGCCGTCAGCGGCAACCTGCACGCCGCTGGCCAGCGACCGGTCGCCCGCCGCCTGCTGAATAGCGCTCAGCTGGAGCGATGTGCCGGCGAAATCCTGCAGCGTCCGACTTTCCGGGGCAGCGTTGATCGCCACCACGATGCCGTCGACGCGGCTGTCCAGGCTGGCGCCAGCCTGCATCCCGTCATCGATGGTCATCACCAGCAGACCAGTCTGCTGATCGGCGCCGGTATTGCGGAAGTCCACGCGCTGCATCACCGTCGCGCCGTCGCCGAGGGTAAACAGCGGCGACGATTTACGCAGCGCGGTCAGCTCCTGATAAAACGCGGTCATCTGCTTGAGCTCGGCTTCGCCCGGGGTGGCCACCCAGTCCTTCACGCGGGCGATGATGTCATAGTTGCTGCCATCATCGCTGCTGCGCGGCATACCGACGTTGTAGTTGTTGTCCTGCAGGGAGTAGTCCACGCGGTTAAACCAGTCGCCGGAATCATACGAGTCGCGGGTAAAGGATTTAGAGCGCAGCAGCTCTGAGCCCTGCTGGTCAAAGGCGATCCCCTGGCCGAGCATCACCGTCGCCAGCGACACCGCCTGCATCCGGACGCGGGTATCGAGATCTGCCTCCTGAGCGGCTTTATAGCTGATCATGTCCCACAGCGTCTGGTTATCGTGTTTTGACACATAGTTCACGACTTCCGTCGGATCAGCCGCGTAGCCGCCTGGCGCGCCGTTATAGTCAATCTCGCTGCCTCTCTTCACCGCGCCGTCTTTGTCGATCAGCACGAAGTCCGCAAGGTTACCGGCCATGCCGAGACGGGTCAGATCGGCGAGGTGACGCGCCTGATCGTCGGTCAGGGTGGTCAGCTCATTCGGCAGAACGCCGGCCCCGCTGCCCACGCCCTGGTTCTGGCGCAATGCATCACCGGAGTCGAACGGCCCGCCGCCGCGCACAGCGTCGCGCAGACGATCGGAGAACGTGCCGATCCCGGTGCCTTTGAGATTGATTTGCGAGGCAATTTCAAAGCGATCGCTCTGGTTGGAATCCCAGCCTTCGCCAAAGAAGTAGATATCCGGGTTGAGCGCTTTAATGCGTTCCCAGGCCGAGAGGATCTGCGCTTTCGGGTGGTAGCCCATCAGGTCGAAGCGGAAGCCATCGATCTTATAATCGGTGGTCCATACCGCCAGTGAATCGGCGATAAGCTTGGCGAACATCCGGTGCTCTGGCGCCGAGTCGGAGCAACAGGTAGCCGATTCCACGCTGCCGGTAGTTTCGTTCAGACGCTGATAGTACCAGGGGACGATCTTATCCAGTACCGAAGTGCGGTCGGTCGGGCCGGCGGCGTTGGTGTGGTTGTACACCACGTCCATAATGACGTTCATTCCCAGATCCTGCTTGATCGCCTGAATCATGGTGCGGAACTCTTTAATGCGCGCCGTGCCTTCCGGATCGGTGGCGTAGGATCCTTCCGGTACCGTGTAGTGGAACGGATCGTAGCCCCAGTTATAGGAGTCGGTCTGCGCCACCAGCGTATTCAACGCCTGCACCTGCGGGTTATCCTTGCTGTCGTTCTGCTTCAGCTGAGTCAGCACCTCTTCAACCGTCGAACCGCTGTCGCAATAGCCCGCGAACTCGCTGCTCTTCACCGCGCTGTTGACCTCGCACAGGCGACTGAACGGCTGCTGAATATCGGCGACTTTGTCGCTGAACTCATTGACCGTCGCCAGATCGAAGACCGGCAGCAGCTCAATATGGGTCACGCCCGAGGCCGACAGCTGTTTCAGATGCTGGACCATATTGCTCTCCTGGGCGGTGAGCGCCAGATACTTGCCGCGCAGCTCCGCAGGAACGGTTTGATCCCAGGCGGAGAGATCGCGAATATGCGATTCGTGGATCGTCATTTTCGCCAGGTCGGCTTTGGTTTTCTGCGCGTGCGGCATCGTCAGCCCGTCCCAGCCTTCCGGCTTCAGCGCGCTGTCGTTCAGATCGACCACCTGGCTGTACTCCGAGTTGGTCGACAAACTGTGGGCGTAGGGATCGGTCACTTCGTACTGCTCGACTTTACGCGACTGCGGGTGGTAGACCGTCATCGCGTAGCGGTAGAACGCGCCTTTCAGGTCGCTCCCGCCCTGCCAGGACCAGGCGCCGGAGGCGCTGTCGCGAATCATCGGGTGACTGGCTATCACTTTCTTGTCCGCGCTATAGATCACCAGCTCGACCTGCTGCGCCGTGGGCGCCCAGACGCGGAAGGTCACGCCGCTATCGGTTAGCTGGGCGCCATAGCTCAGCGCCTCGGCGGCGGCGGCATAGGTATCGTCCAGTACGCCGGCGGTCTGCACCTGGGTGGCGGAGCTCAGGATCCCGTCGCTTTCGGCGGATATCGCCACCGTCTCGCCCTGCAGCAATTCATCGACGTTGACGTCATCCGGCAGCTTAAAGGCAGGATAGCTAGCGAGATGCGGGAAGCGCATGCTCACCTGCTGGCTGACGGTGGTGGGGGTCAGCTTGACATATTTATCGGTAAATTCGCCGTTACTGTCGGCAGCCACCTTACTGCTGTGGCTGTAATAGAGGCGCACAATGGGTTTATTTTCCCCGCCCGGCCACAGCAGAGTGGTCTTATCGACCCAATGCGCATCGGCCAGCGCCACGCCAAAGGCGGCGCGGAAGGCGTCGGCGCGGGAGTCATAGACCGCGCTGTTGCCGGCGATGACCGATACCGTCCGATCGGTGAAATCGCTGAAAGAGACGCGCAGGTCGCTGTCGATAAGCTTATTGGTGCCATCGCGGACGATAACGTTGATACATCCGCTCTCTTTGGTCAACGGGATCACCCAGTAAGGGCCATATTTGTCGCTGCCGGTCGGCGTGGTGCTGACATCATTCCAGTCCGCCACCGGCGCGCTCAGCGCATCGCAGGTTTCGTTATTCCACAGATAGAGGTTTTTGCTGGCATAGTCCGCCGGCGTGCTGCTGGTGATGCCGGCGATATCGACGAGATGAATGACAGCCTGGTTGGCAGAGGCCTGTACCGCTTCGCCAGGGACGGCAACGTCCGGTAAACGGACGACGACATCCTGTGGGTCGGGCGTGCCGGGATTACCTGGGTCGCCAGGTGAGCCAGAGGAAGAGGAGGAAGAGCTGTTATCACAGCCACTCAATAATACTAACGATCCAATAAATAGGGCATGACAGGTATATCTGAGCATTCGATAGTCCCTAATATGCTTATTAAATTATAAAAGGTAAGAAAGGATGAATATCTTTACAGCGCGCTAATTAGATATTTTTGCTTTCCCAGGCGCAATCATCCCCCACAAATGAGAGGGGGGCGTAGGAAGCCGGGGGAGTAAATGAATAAAGGGAATGACGACCGCAAACCGCAAACTGATTATGATTCGCCACGCTTATCGCCACTCTCCGGCAATAATTCATTCAAAAGCCAATAATCACCTACCTGTTTCGGTAGGGTATTACGCCAGCGTGCAGAAAAATAAATTAGCAAAGGAATTAAAATGCCAGTTTCTGTGATGGGGTTAACAAATATAAATAAAGGGATAATTAAATTATTACCCCAAATTGTGACGCTCATCATATTAATAACCGCCATTCCGCAGCTGGCGAAATTAACCTGGCGGGTGGTATTCCCTGTGAGTCCTGAGGATATTTCCGCCCTACCGTTAACCATGCCTCCGGCGGCAGATCCGGAATTTAAAAATGTGCGGCCCGCATTTACCCTGTTTGGCCTGGCGGCTAAAAACCCCCCCGCGCCAGCGGTGGCCACCAGCCTCAATCAGGTGCCGGTTTCCAGCCTGAAGCTACGTCTGGCCGGGCTGCTCGCCAGCAGCAACCCGGCGCGATCCATCGCGATTATTGAAAAGGGAAATCAGCAGGTTAGCCTTAGCGTCGGCGATACCACCCCGGGGTACGATGCGCAGATCGCTGCCATCCTGCCAGACCGGATCATCGTCAACTATCAGGGGCGCCAGGAGGCCATTTTATTATTTAACGATACCCGCGCGCCGTCGTCATCGCCCGCCGCCGCGCCCCGTCCGCCCCTGATGAAGCGACTCCGCGAGCAGCCGCAAAATATCCTCACGTATTTAACGATTTCGCCGGTACTCAGCGGCGACAAACTGCAGGGCTATCGACTTAACCCTGGCAAAGACCCCTCGCTGTTTCGCCAGGCCGGCCTACAGGCAAATGATTTGGCGATTACCTTAAATGGCATCGATTTACGCGATCAGGAACAAGCGCAACAGGCGCTGCAGAATTTGGCCGACATGACTGAAATAACGCTAACCGTTGAGCGGGAAGGCCAACGACACGATATTGCTTTCGCCCTGGGGGATGAATAATTGCCAACCATGAAACGCCTGCGAAAAATGCTGCCTGCGCTGCTGATATTAACCCCGCTGCTATTTTCCCCGGCCGCCGCGGAGGAATTTTCCGCCAGTTTTAAAGGCACCGATATCCAGGAATTTATCAATACCGTCAGCAAAAACCTGAATAAAACGGTGATTATCGATCCCAGCGTACGCGGTACTATCACCGTGCGCAGTTACGATATGCTCAATGAAGAGCAATATTATCAATTCTTCCTCAGCGTGCTGGATGTATACGGCTTCGCCGTGATTAATATGAATAACGGCGTGCTGAAGGTGGTCCGCGCTAAAGATGCCAAGACCTCGGCCGTTCCGGTCGCCAGCGAGGCCGCGCCAGGCGAAGGCGATGAGGTCGTCACCCGGGTGGTGCCCCTGACCAACGTCGCCGCCCGCGATCTCGCGCCGCTGCTCCGCCAGCTGAACGATAACGCTGGCGCCGGCAGCGTGGTCCATTATGAACCCTCCAACGTCCTGCTGATGACCGGCCGCGCGGCGGTCATCAAACGCCTGCTGACTATTGTCGAACGCGTCGACAACGCCGGGGATCGCAGCGTGGTGACCGTGCCTCTCTCCTGGGCCTCCGCCGCGGAGGTGGTCAAACTGGTTACCGAACTCAATAAAGACACCAGCAAATCGGCGCTGCCGGGATCGATGGTGGCGAACGTGGTGGCCGATGAGCGTACCAACTCGGTGCTGGTGAGCGGCGAGCCAAACTCGCGCCAGCGCATTATCGCCATGATCAAACAGCTCGACCGCCAGCAGGCGGTGCAGGGCAACACCAAAGTGATCTACCTGAAGTACGCCAAAGCCGCCGATCTGGTGGAGGTCCTGACCGGGATCAGCAGCTCGTTGCAGAACGATAAGCAAAGCGCCAAACCGGTGGCCGCGATCGATAAAAATATCATTATCAAAGCCCACGGCCAGACCAACGCCCTAATCGTCACCGCCGCGCCGGACGTGATGAACGATCTGGAGCGAGTGATCGCCCAGCTGGATATCCGCCGCCCGCAGGTGCTGGTGGAGGCGATTATCGCCGAAGTGCAGGATGCCGACGGCCTCAATCTCGGTATCCAGTGGGCCAATAAAAACGCCGGCATGACCCAGTTCACCAACAGCGGTTTGCCGATATCCAGCGTCATCGCCGGCGCCAACCAGTACAACAAAGACGGCACCATCAGCAGCTCGCTGGCCAGCGCCCTCGGCTCGTTTAACGGTATCGCCGCCGGTTTCTATCAGGGGAACTGGGCGATGCTGCTGACCGCCCTCTCCAGCAGTACCAAGAACGATATTCTGGCCACCCCCAGCATCGTCACTCTCGACAATATGCAAGCCACCTTCAACGTCGGCCAGGAAGTCCCGGTGTTAACCGGCTCGCAAACCACCTCCGGCGACAACATCTTTAATACCGTCGAGCGCAAAACCGTGGGCATTAAGCTGAAGGTGAAGCCGCAGATTAACGAAGGCGATGCCGTGCTGCTGGAGATTGAGCAGGAAGTATCGAGCGTCGCCGATTCGGCCTCCAGCACCAGCAGCGATCTCGGAGCGACCTTTAATACCCGGACGGTGAATAACGCCGTGCTGGTCGGCAGCGGCGAAACGGTGGTGGTTGGCGGGCTGCTGGATAAAAGCGTCACCGATACCGCCGACAAAGTGCCGCTGCTCGGCGACATCCCGGTGATCGGCGCACTGTTCCGCTCCGACAGCAAGAAAGTGTCGAAGCGCAACCTGATGCTGTTTATCCGCCCGACCATTATTCGCGACCGCGATGAGTACCGCCAGGCCTCTTCCGGCCAGTACACCGCCTTCAACGATGCGCAAACCAAACAGCGGGGCAAAGAGAGCAGCGAAGCATCGCTCAGCAACGATCTGTTGCACATCTACCCGCAGCAGGAGACCCAGGCCTTCCGCCAGGTCAGCGCCGCCATTGACGCTTTTAACCTCGGAGGCCGCCTATGACGCCAGCCGCCGAACGCCGTCCGCTGCTGCCCTTCGCCTGGGCCCGCGCGCACCATCTGGTGCTGCTGAGCGACGGCGAACGCTGCGAAGCGCTGTGCCGCGCGGACACCGCCGCCCGGGCGCTGCTGGAAGCGCGCCGCCTGGCGGACGGGCCGATGAGCGTCAGCCGTCTGGCGCCGGACGCGTTCGAGAAAGCGCTGGTGCTCAGCTATCAGCGCGACTCGGCGGAAGCGCACCGGATGATGGCCGACATCGGCAATGAGCTTGACCTCTATACCCTCGCCGAAGAGCTGCCGGATACCGACGATCTGCTCGACAGCGAGGACGATGCGCCGATTATCCGTCTGATCAACGCCATGCTCACCGAGGCTATCAAAGAGAAAGCCTCCGATATCCATATCGAAACCTATGAGCGCCATCTGCAGATCCGCTTTCGCGTCGACGGCGTGCTGCGGGAAATTCTCCGCCCGCAGCGGCGGCTGGCCGCGCTGTTAATTTCGCGTATCAAGGTGATGGCGAGCCTGGACATTGCGGAAAAACGGGTTCCCCAGGATGGCCGTATGGCGCTGCGCATCGGCGGGCGGGCGATAGACGTGCGCGTCTCCACCCTGCCCTCCAGCCATGGGGAACGCGTGGTGCTGCGCCTGCTGGATAAAAACAGCGTCAACCTGGATCTGCTGACGCTGGGCATGCCCCCCGCCCTGCTCGACCAGGTCGACGCGCTGATCGCCCGGCCACACGGCATCATTCTGGTCACCGGGCCGACCGGATCCGGGAAAAGCACGACGCTCTACGCCGCCCTCAGCCGCCTCGACGCCCGGGAGCGCAACATCATGACCATTGAAGATCCGGTGGAGTATGAGCTGGAGGGCATCGGCCAGACCCAGGTCAACGCCAAAGTCGAGATGACCTTCGCCCGCGGCCTGCGCGCCATCCTGCGCCAGGATCCGGACGTGGTGCTGGTGGGCGAAATCCGCGATGGCGAAACCGCGCAGATCGCCGTTCAGGCCTCGCTCACCGGCCACCTGGTGCTGTCGACGCTGCACACCAACAGCGCGCTGGGCGCTATTTCCCGCCTGCAGGATATGGGCGTGGAGCCTTTTTTACTCTCCACGTCGCTGCTGGCGGTGATGTCGCAGCGGCTGGTGCGCCAACTGTGCCCGCACTGCCGTCAGCCCACGCAGGCGGATGCCGACACCGCCCGGCAGATGGCGGTCCCGACCGGCACGCCGCTGTGGCGGCCAAAAGGCTGCGCCCGGTGTAATTTCACCGGCTATCGCGGACGCACCGGCATTCACGAGCTGCTGCCGATCGACGACCGCGTCCGCGCCGCCATCCACCGCGGCGAAAATGAGATCACCCTGATCCAGCAGCTGGGGCCGGCCTGGCAGACCCTGCGCCATGCCGGGCGCGATAAAGCGCTGGCGGGGATCACCAGCTGGGAGGAGGTGATGCGGGTCACCGAACAGCAAACGGCGGACAGCGTCTGAGATGGCCCAGTTTCGCTATCAGGCGCTGGACGCGCAGGGCAAAACCCGCCGCGGCGTTCAACAAGCCGACTCCGCCCGCCACGCCCGCCAGCTGCTGCGGGACAAAGGCTGGCTGGCGCTGGAAGTGGCCGCCGCCGACCCGGCGAGCCGGCTGTGGCGCGGCGGGCTCCTTACCCGGCGCACCAGCGCCGGTGATTTAGCCCTGCTCACTCGCCAGCTGGCCACCCTGGTCGCCGCCGGCATTCCGCTGGAGAAAGCGCTCGATGCCGTCGCCCAACAGTGCGAAAAGGCGCCGCTGAGAACGTTAATGGCCGGGGTGCGGAGCAAAGTGCTCGAAGGCCATTCGCTGGCGGAGGCGATGCGCGGCTATCCCGCCTGCTTCGACGGCCTGTTCTGCGCCATGGTGGCGGCTGGCGAAACCTCCGGCCATCTCGACGGCGTGCTGAATCGGCTGGCGGACTATACCGAGCAGCGCCAGCAGCTTCGCGCCCGCCTGCTGCAGGCGATGATCTACCCCATCGTGCTGACGCTGGTCGCCATCAGCGTGATCGCCATTCTGCTCTCCACCGTGGTGCCGAAAGTCGTCGAGCAGTTTGTCCATCTTAAACAGGCCCTGCCCTTCTCTACCCGGCTGCTGATGAGCCTGAGCGACATGGTGCGCAGCGCGGGCCCCTGGCTGGTGCTGCTGTCGTTACTGGCGCTGCTGGGGCTGCGCTATCTGCTGCGCCAGCCTGCCCGGCGGCTCGCCTGGGACCGGGCGCTGCTGCGCCTGCCGGTCATCGGCCGCGTGACGCGCAGCGTCAACAGCGCGCGCTACGCCCGCACCTTAAGCATTCTCAACGCCAGCGCGGTGCCGCTGCTGCTGTCGATGCGCATCAGCGCGGGCGTTCTCAGCAATGCCTGGGCGCGCAGCCAGCTGGAGACCGCCAGCGAGTCGGTGCGCGAAGGCGTCAGCCTGCATCGCGCGCTGGAGGCCACGGCGCTGTTTCCGCCGATGATGCGCTACATGATCGCCAGCGGCGAACAGAGCGGTGAGCTGACCGCCATGCTGGAGCGCGCGGCGGAGAACCAGGACCGGGAACTGAGCGCGCAGATCCAGATGTCCCTCAGCCTGTTTGAACCCCTGCTGGTGGTCACCATGGCCGGCATGGTGCTGTTTATCGTGCTGGCCATCCTGCAGCCGATCCTGCAACTGAATACCCTTATGAGTATGTGACTGTATTAATGGAGAAAACTATGCAACGGCAACGCGGCTTCACGTTACTGGAAATTATGGTGGTGATCGTCATTCTCGGCATCCTCGCCAGCCTGGTGGTACCCAACCTGATGGGCAACAAGGAGAAAGCGGACCGCCAGAAGGTGGTCAGCGATCTGGTGGCGCTTGAGGGGGCGCTGGACATGTATAAGCTGGACAACAGCCGCTACCCGAATACCGAACAGGGTCTGCAGGCGCTGGTGACCGCCCCGGCCGTCGAGCCGCATGCCCGCAACTACCCGGAAGGCGGCTATATCCGCCGCCTGCCGCAGGACCCATGGGGAAATGAGTATCAGCTGTTAAGCCCCGGTCAGCATGGCGCCATCGACGTCTTCAGCGTCGGCCCGGACGGGATGCCCGACACCAATGACGACATCGGCAACTGGACCCTCGGGAAGAAATAGTGTCTCAGCGCGGTTTCACCCTCCTGGAAATGATGCTGGTCCTGCTGCTGATCGGCGTCAGCGCCAGCATGGTGCTGCTGGCGTTTCCCTCCGCCCGCACCCAGGAGGCCACGCAGATCCTGGCGCGCTTTCAGGCGCAGCTGGATTTTGTCCGCGAGCGCGGGCAGCAAACCGGCCAGCTCTTCGGGATCGTTATCCACCCTGACCGCTGGCAGTTTATGCGCCTGCAGCCTGCCGACGAAGGCGCCCCGGCGGCGGCTGACGACCGCTGGGGCAACGCGCAGTGGCTGCCGCTGCAGGCCGGGCGCGCCACCACGGCGGAAACCCTCCCGCGGGCCAGGCTGACGCTGCGCTTTCCCAACGGCCAGGCGTGGACGCCGGGCGAGCAGCCCGACGTGATCATCTTTCCCGGCGGCGAAGTCACCCCGTTTCAGCTGCGGATTGACGCCGCGACGGGCATCAACATCGACGCCCAGGGCGACAGTCAGCCGCTGGCGGCGCGGGAGCAGCCATGAAACGCGAGAGCGGAATGACGCTTATCGAAGTGATGGTCGCGCTGGTGATTTTCGCCCTCGCCGGCCTGGCGGTGATGCAATCCACCCTGCAGCAGACGCGGCAGCTCGGGCGTATGGAAGAGAAAGTCCTCGCCAGCTGGCTGGCGGATAATCAGCTGGTGCAGCTGCGGCTGGAGAAACGCTGGCCTGCCCTCAGCTGGTCTGAAACCACCGTGGAGGCCGCCGGGACGCGCTGGTTCGTCCGCTGGCAGGGGGTGGAAACCGCGCTGCCGCAGCTGCGGGCGCTGGACGTGGAGGTCCGGCGGCAAAAAAGCGATCCCGCGCCGCTGGCGACTCTGCGCACCTGGGTGACGCCGCCATGATAACGAAAATGCGCGGTTTCACCCTGATTGAAACGCTGCTGGCGCTGGCTATCCTCGCCGTCCTCAGCGCCGCCGCCGTGATGGTGCTGCAGAACGTCATCCGCGCCGATGGCCTCACCCGCGAGAAGAGCCAGCAGATCGCCGCCCTCCAGCGCGCTTTTCGCCAGATAGCCGACGATGTCACGCACATCATTCCCCGTCGCGCCAGAAACAGCGACACGCTTTTCTTTGCCGGACGTTTTCAGTTGCAGAGCGATGACTGGGGGCTGGCCTTCAGCCGCAGCGGCTGGCCGAATCCGCTGGGGATCCTCCCGCGCTCGGAGATCCAGAACGTCAGCTACCGCCTGCGCCAGCAGCAGCTTGAACGGCTGAGCTTCGATCAGCAGGATCCGCTGACCGGCAGCCAGCCGACGGTCCGGGTGCTGCTGCGCGAGGTGACGGCGTTTCGCCTGCGGTTTTATGCCGACGGGCGCTGGCAGGAGACCTGGGACCGCCCTCAGACGCTGCCGCAGGGGCTAGAGATCACCCTGATCCTGGCGAACAGCGGGGAGATAACCCGCCTGTTTTTACTTACCCCGGGGGGCGGCCAGTGAAAAATCGGCAACGCGGCGTCGCGCTCCTGATGGTGCTGTTCATCCTCGCCCTGATGATGATCCTCGCCAGCGCCATGACCGAACGCACCTCGGTCATTTATCAACACACCGCCGTGACCCTCGATAATCTGCAGGCCAGATGGTACGCCCTGGCGGCGGAAAACATGGCCGCCGCGCTGCTGCAACGCGACGCGCTGGACTCGCCCAGTCAAACGAACCTGGCGCAAACCTGGGCGCAGGAGGGACGCCGCTTTACCCTCGACGATGGCGAAATCCTCGCCACGATCCGCGACGGGCACGCCTGCTTTAACCTCAATGCCATCAACCATCGCGCGGATGAGACCAGCGGCGAAACGCCCTACCCGACCGACGTCTTCGTCCGGCTGCTGGCGCTGCTCGGTGAATCACCGCTGCGCGCCAGCCAGATCGCCGCCGCCCTCGGCGACTGGACGGACAGCGACGGCCAGCCACGACTGAACGGGGCGGAGGACGAGGTTTATATGGCGCAAACCCCGGGCTATCTCGCCGCCAACCAGCCGATGCAGGACGTCAGCGAGCTGCGCCTGCTGGCCGGTATGGACGCCGCGCTCTATCAGCGCCTGCTCCCCTTCGTCTGCGTCCAGCCGGATGACGCGCTGCAGGTCAATGTAAACACCCTGCGGCCCTCCCAGGCCGCCCTGCTGGTGGCCCTCTTTCCCGGCGATCTGACGCTGCAGGAGGCGCAACAGCTGTTGCACAACCGCCCGCGAACCGGATGGAGCAGCGTCGCCGCGTTTCTCGCGCAGCCTACGCTGCAGAAAACCGATACCACGCTCGCCCGCCCCTGGCTGACGGTGCGCAGCACACGCTTTATCGCCGCCTTCACCGTGGTGACCGGCAACCTTCGCTTTCAGCTGCACAGCGTCCTGCAACAGGAAGGGCGCGCCTTTACCGTCGTCCAGCGGCGATACGGACTTTCTATGGTGGTTGATGAATAAGTTTAACGCTTCCCCCCAGGCCATGCTGATCGTGCGCTTCGCCCCCGGGCAGGCGCCGCTGCACTGGCAACTCTTCGCCCCCGGCGATCCGCATCACGAAGCCCGCGGCCGGTGGCCGGCTGACGACGCCAGCCCTTTCCCGGCGCTGGCGGCGCATTATCCAGCCTGGGTGCTGATCCCGGCCAGCGACTGCGCGTTTCACCCCCTCAGCCTGCCGGCGGGCCTGCGTAAACCGCCGCTGCAGGTGGCCCCGTTCCTGTTGGAAGAGCAGCTGGCCGACGATGTGGAAGCCACCCATTTTGCCCTGCTCCACCGCCAGCAGGCCCAGTGCGAGATCGTCGCCGTGCAGCGGCAAAAAATGCGCGACTGGCTGGCGCGCTGCGAGTCGCTCTCCCTACGCCCCCTGGCGTTGACGCCCGATGTGCTGGCCCTGCCCTGGCAACCGCCGGCGTGGAGCGCGGTGCAGGTGGACGAGCAGTGGCTGATCCGCCACCAGCCATGGAGCGGCATGGCGGCGGAAAGCTCCTGGCTGGCGGAGCTGCTGCAGGGCGAGGCGGAAGAGCACGTCATCGACAGCTATTCGCCGCCGCCCGCGGCGCCGGGAGCGTGGCGCGCGCAGCCTGCGCAGACGCTGCTCTCCCTCGCCGCAAATCATCCGGCGGCGCAGAAGCTCAGCCTGCTGCAGGGAGAGTTTGCCATCCGCCGTCGGCAGCCTGCGCAGGGGAGCTGGCGTCCGGCGCGGTATGCCGCGCTGGCCCTGGCGCTGCTGGCGGCGGTGAACAGCGTACTGGATCATCGCGATCTGGCGCGCCAGGCCGAGGCGGCCCAGCAGGCCAGCCGGGCCTACTATCATCGCTGGTTTCCTACGGAGAAAAAGGTGATTAACCCGCGACTGCAGATGCAGCAGCATCTGCAAACCCTCGCCCGTCAGGCGCAGCATGCCCCCCTCGTCGACCGCCTCAGCGCGTTGCAGAACATCATCAGCGAAACGCCGGGGATCCGCCTGCGGGCGCTGAGCTGGGATGCCGCGGCCAACCGTCTGCAGCTGGATATCGCCGCGGCCTCTTCCCGGGCGCTGGAGCAGTTCACCCAGCGGGCGCAGCCGCGGTTTCGCGTCCGGCCAGGCGACATGAGCACGAAACCGGATGGCATTGAAGGACAACTGACGCTGGAGGAAAACGATGGCTAATCTGTTTATCTGGTGGCGGCAGCGCACGCCGTCGGAGCAGCGCCTGCTGCTCGGACTCGCGGGGCTGCTGGTGGTGTGCGCCCTCTGGTACGGGCTGTGGCAGCCCTGGCGAGCCCGCGAGGCGCAGTGGCGGCAAACCCTGGTGAAAGAACAGGCCAGCCTGCGCTGGATGACGCAGCAGGGTCCGCGCCTGCAGCAGCTCAGCCAGCAGCCCGCGCTGGCGGCAAAAGAGGCGCTCACCGCGCTGGTGATGCGCGAGGCGGCGAGCCACGGGCTGGAAGTCGTTCTTCTGCAGCCGCAGGGAAAACGTCTTCAGGTCACCCTTCAGCCCTGCGCCTTTCAGGCGCTGATGGACTGGCTGGACGCCCCGGCGATGCGCGGCGTCAACGCGGTCTCGCTATCCGTAACCGCACAGCCGTCGCGGCCGGGCTGGGTCACGGTCAACCATCTGCTGCTGGAGCGCGACGATGAAAGCTAACGGGTTCGCGGTTGGGCTACTGCTGGCGCTCTATCTGCTGTGGTTGACCGCCACCGCCCCGGCGCGCCTGTTAGTCCCGATGCTGCCGCCCGAGGTACAGGTGGCCAACCTCAGCGGCAGTATCTGGCGCGGCGCGGCGCAGTCAGTCTCCTGGCGCGGCGAACGACTTGAGCGGCTGACGTGGTCGCTTACCCCGGCTGGCTGGCAGATCGCGCTCAGCGATCCCCGCGGCGTGGAGGGTCAGGCCCGGCTGTGGGGGATCCGCGATCTGCGCCTGCAGGAGGGACGGCTCACCGCCCCCGCCAGCCTGCTCGGTCGCTGGCTAACGCCGACCATGCCCGTCAGCGCCGAAGGAGAGGTCACTTTCAGCCTGGCCGAAGCGCACTTCAGCGAGGGGCGCTGTCAGCAAATCACCGCCGGACGCGCGCAGTGGCGTCAGGCCAGGCTGCACTCTCCGGTCGGTAGCCTGGAGTTAGCCCAGGTCAGTGGCACCTTAAGCTGTACGGCGACCGGCGCCGTGGCGCTGGCCATCCGCCAGGATTCTCATCAGCTGAGCCTCAGCGGCCAGGGAACCCTGTCGCCCGATGGCCGCTATCTGTTTCACGGTACGCTACAGCCCAGACAGGGGATACCGCCCCTGCTGGCGCTGCTGGTCACCCGCCCGATGGCCAAAAACGACCCGGGCCCGACGCCGTGGCAGCTGCAGGGAAAATGGTGATTAAAGGAGCAAAAATGACGACATTAGCCGCATTATCGCTGCATTTCCCTCTAATCTGGTATGGCTTTCTGCTGCTGTTCGGCCTGGCGCTGGGCAGCTTTTACAACGTGGTGATCTACCGTCTGCCGCGCATGCTGGCCCAGACCGCGGACGACGAGCCGCTAACCCTCAGCACGCCGGGCTCATCCTGTCCGCAGTGTCGCCAGCCGATCGCCTGGCGGGACAATATCCCGCTGCTCAGCTTCCTCTGGCTAGACCGTCGCGCCCGCTGCTGTCAGGCGCGCATCTCGTGGAGCTATCCGCTGACCGAGCTGACCACCGGCCTGCTGTTTATCCTCGCGGGGGCGCTGCTCGCACCGGGACTGGCGCTGGCGGGCGGCCTGGTGCTGCTCTCCTTTCTGCTGATACTGGCGCGGATTGATGCCCGGACCCAGCTGCTGCCCGATCGCCTGACCCTGCCCCTGCTGTGGGCCGGACTGCTGTTTAATCTTAACGAGGTGTACATTGCGCTGCCGGACGCGGTCGCCGGGGCGATGGCTGGTTATCTGGCGCTGTGGTCGGTCTATTGGCTGTTCCGCCTGCTGACCGGCAAAGAGGCTCTGGGCTATGGCGATTTTAAGCTGCTGGCGGCGCTGGGCGCCTGGTGCGGCTGGCAGGTTCTGCCGCAGGTGCTTTTGGTCGCCTCGGCCAGCGGGCTGACGTGGACCCTGCTGCAGCGCCTGTGGACCCGGCAGTCGCTGCAGCAGCCGCTGGCCTTCGGCCCCTGGCTGGCGCTGGCGGGAGGGGGCGTTTTTCTCTGGCAGCAGATGGTCTAGCGTGAGTGGTTCGACTGGCCGGGCAGAATGCCGCCCGGCGCCTGGGGCTACGAATATTTTTTGCTGCGCCGGGTCGGGGCGGCGTTGGCCGGATCGTCCGGCCAGACGTGTTTCGGATAGCGTCCCTTCATCTCTTTCTGTACCTCACGGTAGCTCCCCTGCCAGAAGGCGCTGAGATCGCGCGTGATCTGCAGCGGACGCTGAGCGGGCGACAGCAGCTCCAGCACCAGTGGCACTCGCCCCTCGGCGATAACCGGCGTCGTGGCCTCGCCGAACATCTCCTGCATACGCACCGCCAGCGCCGGCGGGTTCTCCGCATGGTAACGGATCGCCAGACGGCTGCCGGTCGGCACGGTATAGTGCGTCGGCAGCTCGCGATCCAGCTTCTGGCGCAGCGGCCACGGCAGCCAGTCCTGGAGCGCCTGCCGCAGATCCAGCGCCTTCAGCGCCCGCAGCGAGTGAACGCCGTTCATCTGCGGCAGCAGCCATGCCTCCAGCGAGGCCAGCAGCGAAGCGTCATCCACCGCGGGCCACGCCTCTTCCGGCAGCCATTGCGCCGCACACTGCAGCCGCAGCCGCAGCTGCTCGGCCTCTGGCGTCCAGTTGAGCACACCGAGGCCTTTCTCACGAATCCCGTTGAGCATCGCCTGATGCAGCTCCGCCTCAGAGGGCTTCGCCAGCGGCTGGGTCTTAATCACCAGCTGGCCCGTCACCGTCCGCCGCCAGGCTTTCAGCGTCCCCTGCGCTTCATCCCACTCCACCGTGTCGGAACGCTGCGCCAGCTCGGGACGGGCGGCGATCAGCTCGCCGATATCCACCGGCAGAGCCAGCAGCATGCGGGCATCCGGTGAGGCGCTGCCCTGCAGCAGCAGCGGAGCGATCAGCCACTCATGGCGGCCCAGCGCGTCGTCGGCGTCCAGCATCGCGCCCATACCGTTCGCCAGCTGATAGCGTCCCTCCTGACCGCGGCGGCGGGCGATGCGGTCGGCGAAGGCCGACGCCAGGAGCGCAGCCATTCGTCCCGCATCGGGCTGGCCGCTGCGGCAGGCCAGACGCTTCATCAGCTGCTGCGCGCGCTGCTGCCAGTTGGCCTGCTGACGGGAAAAGACGGCGCCCAAATCCGCCAGCCCGCCGCGCGGCGGCTCCTCAAGGATCGCCGCCAGCCTGGCCGCCGTCGCCACTTCGTCATCGGTCTGCGCAGCGGCCAGCATCGCCGCCAGCCGGGGCTCGTTGCCGAGGGTCGCCATTTTGCGGCCAAACGCCGACAGCCGCTCGCCGTCCAGCGCCGAGAGCGCCTCCAGCAGGCGGCGCGCGGCAGCCAGGTTCACCGCCGGCGGCTGATCCAGCCAGGCCAGCGAGGCCGGATCGTGGCAACCCCACTGCAGCAGCTCCAGCAACAGCGCCGACAGATCGCTGTGCAGGATCTCCGGTTCGCTCTGCGCCGCCGCTCGTTCGGCCTGTTCTTTGCCGAGCAAATGCAGGCAGATCCCCGGGGAGAGACGACCGGCGCGTCCGGCGCGCTGGGTCATCGATGCCTGGCTGATGCGCTGCGTCACCAGCCGGGTCAGGCCGGTGCGCGGGTCAAAGCGGGCAACACGCTCCTGGGCGGTGTCGACCACCAGGCGGATGCCCTCGATGGTTAAACTGGTCTCAGCAATGTTGGTGGCCAGCACCACTTTGCGCTTCCCGGCCGGCGCCGGGAGGATCGCTTTGCGCTGCTCGCTTAGGGGCAAAGCGCCATACAGCGGGCAGAGGATGACATCCTCCGCCACGCGCTCCGTCAGCTGTTCCTGAACGCGCTGGATCTCGCCGACGCCGGGCAGAAACAACAGCATCGACCCCTGTTCATGCCGCAGGAGCTCCGCCGCCGCTACCGCCACCGCCTCATCAAAACGCTGGTGCGCGGAGAGCGGGCTGAAGCGACGCTCCACCGGATAAGCGCGCCCCTCCGAGACCACCACCGGCGCCTCCGGCAGCAGACGCTGCAGGCGCTCGTTATCGAGGGTCGCCGACATAATCAGCAGCTTGAGATCGTCACGTAACCCCTGCTGGACATCAAGCAGCAGGGCCAGCGCCAGATCCGCCTGCAGGCTGCGCTCGTGAAACTCATCGAGGATCACCAGCCCCACGCCCGTCAGCTCGGGATCGCGCTGGATCATGCGCGTCAGGATCCCCTCCGTGACCACCTCCAGGCGGGTCTGTGGCCCGACGCAGGTTTCGGCACGCATGCGGTAACCCACGGTCTCCCCTGGCTTTTCGCCGAGCAGTTCAGCCAGCCGCTGCGCGACATTGCGCGCCGCCAGACGCCTAGGCTCCAGCAGGATAATGCGTCCCGCGATGTTACCCTCAGCGAGGATCTGCAGCGGCAGCCAGGTCGACTTCCCGGCGCCGGTCGGCGCGTTGAGCAAAACCTGCGGCGCATGCTGCAGGGCGGATAACAGT
The DNA here is from genome assembly GCF_021869705.1 of Klebsiella sp. PCX. Lineage (NCBI taxonomy): Bacteria > Pseudomonadati > Pseudomonadota > Gammaproteobacteria > Enterobacterales > Enterobacteriaceae > Klebsiella > Klebsiella sp. PCX. The sequence continues at coordinate 911,478 of NZ_CP091527.1, read as the reverse complement.
TCTGGGAGGACGGCGGCAACCGGCAATGAGGACACAAAAGGCTCCGGGGGTTAACATTCAGGGGCTCGCATTGTAGCATCCCCCTAATTCATTACCGAGTCTCTATCATGTCTGAGCCGAAAAGGCTGTTTTTTGCGATTGAACTGCCGCCTGCCGTCCGCAAACAGATTGTCCAGTGGCGGGCAACGCACTTCCCTGAGGATGCCGGCAGGCCCGTCGCGGCGGATAACCTTCATCTGACGCTGGCGTTTCTCGGCGAGGTGAGCGCGGAAAAACAGCGGGCGCTGTCTGCCCTCGCCGGCCGCCTCCAGCAGCCGGGCTTTACCCTGACGCTGGACGATGCCGGACAGTGGCTGCGTTCGCGGGTGGTCTGGCTCGGGACCCGTCAGCCACCGCGCGGCCTGCTGCAGCTTGCCAGTATGCTGCGCGCTCAGGCGGCGCGCAGCGGCTGCTATCAGAGTCCGCAGCCGTTTCATCCGCACATTACCCTGTGGCGCGATGCCCGTCAGGCGGTGCCGATCCCGCCGCCCGGCTTTCGCTGGACGTTTCCGGTGAACGAGTTCGTGCTCTATGAATCCAGCTTTAGCCGCGGGCGCACGCGCTACACGGCGCTGGAACATTATCCGTTTGATAAGGAAAATTGATGCAGTTTGATCCGCCGTTGCAACCCGCCATTTTGCTTAAACGTTACAAACGTTTTCTTGCCGACGTGGTGACCCCCGATGGCCGCGAATTGACGCTCCACTGCCCAAATACCGGTGCCATGACCGGCTGCGCCGTCCCGGGCGACACCGTCTGGTATTCCACTTCTGACAATGCGAAGCGCAAATATGCCCATACCTGGGAATTAACTGAAACGCAGCAGGGCGCCGTTATTTGCGTCAACACGCTGCGCGCGAATACGCTGGCGAAAGAAGCAATTTCCGCCGGAATAATCCCTGAACTTTCAGGCTATAACCAGCTGAAAAGCGAAGTGAAATATGGCGCTGAGAATAGCCGTATCGATATTATGTTACAGGCAGATGATCGCCAAAACTGCTATATTGAAGTGAAATCGGTTACGTTGGCGGAGAAAGAATACGGTTATTTTCCTGATGCGGTGACTATGCGCGGACAGAAGCACCTGCGGGAGCTGATGGCCGTCGCGGCAAATGGCGACCGCGCGGTGATTTTATTTGCCGTCCTGCATTCGGCAATTGACCGTTTCTCTCCCGCGCATCATATTGATGCCAGATACGCACAGCTGTTAACAGAAGCCCGCGACAAGGGGGTGGAAATTCTCGCCTGGAAAGCGGAACTTTCTACGACGAGGATGACTCTGAATAAGCCGATCGCCGTGGTGTTAAACCCCGGTAAATAAGTGGCTAAATAGTGTTCGGGTCGCAAGCGCGAATACGCTTTTCTTCACAGGGTTGTCAAGTGTAACGTTTAGATAATTGCTATCCGGAAAAGCATCTGCTATTTATAGCGGCCTGATTTTCCCCCACATGGGGATCGATAGTGCGTGTTAAGGAGAAGCAACATGCAAGAAGGGCAAAACCGTAAAACATCGTCCCTGAGTATTCTCGCCATCGCTGGGGTGGAGCCGTACCAAGAGAAACCGGGCGAAGAGTATATGAACGAAGCCCAGCTGGCGCACTTCAAGCGTATTCTTGAAGCATGGCGTAATCAACTCAGGGATGAAGTGGATCGCACCGTATCGCACATGCAGGATGAAGCTGCTAACTTCCCGGACCCGGTAGACCGTGCCGCCCAGGAAGAAGAGTTCAGCCTGGAGCTGCGTAACCGCGACCGCGAACGTAAACTGATCAAAAAGATCGAGAAAACGCTGAAAAAAGTTGAAGACGAAGACTTCGGCTACTGCGAATCCTGCGGCGTGGAGATCGGCATTCGCCGTCTGGAAGCGCGTCCGACAGCGGATCTGTGCATTGACTGCAAAACCCTGGCGGAAATTCGCGAAAAACAGATGGCGGGCTAATCCCCTGCTGCCTCACTCTCTGGCGGGAGTCTCTCCCGCCTGGTTCTGTTGTCCGTACCATGACTGACTCACGCTATATAGGGCGCTTTGCTCCCTCCCCCTCCGGCGAACTCCACTTCGGCTCTCTGATCGCCGCGCTCGGCAGCTACCTGCAGGCCCGCGCGAACCAGGGTATCTGGCGCGTTCGTATTGAAGATATCGACCCGCCGCGCGAAGTCACCGGGGCCGCCGACACCATCCTGCGCCAGCTCGACCACTATGGTCTGCACTGGGACGGCGAGGTGCTCTGGCAGTCGCAACGGCACGAAGCCTACCGCGAGGCGCTGGCCTGGCTGAGCGAGCAAGGGCTGAGCTACTACTGCACCTGCACCCGCGCGCGTATCCACGCCGTAGGCGGGATCTATGATGGTCACTGCCGCGACCTTGGGCTGGGGGCGGAAAACGCCGCGCTGCGTCTGCGCCAGACCCGTCCGGTTCTGCAGTTCACCGACCGCCTGCGCGGCACGCTGGTCGCCAACGAGCCGCTGGCGCGAGAAGATTTTATTATCCACCGTCGCGATGGACTGTTTGCCTACAACCTGGCGGTGGTGGTCGATGACCACTTTCAGGGGATCACCGAGATCGTCCGCGGCGCCGATCTGATTGAGCCGACGGTGCGGCAGATTTCGCTGTATCAGCATTTTGGCTGGCAGGCGCCGGACTACCTCCATCTGCCGCTGGCCCTCAATGCCGACGGCAATAAGCTCTCTAAACAAAACCACGCGCCGGCGCTGCCGGAAGGCGATCCGCGCCCCGAAATCGTCCGGGCGCTCCGCTTTCTGAATCAGGAGATCGCCGGGGAGTGGCAGGCCCTGAGCATCAATGATTTACTCGCCCAGGCCGTCGCCAACTGGCAGCCGGCGAAAATCGAGCATTCTCAAATGGCTCCCGCTGAGCTATGATTAGCCGCTATTTTTACACTGTACAGTTGATCTGAAGTCCGTCTGACACTACGAGGTGCACCATTTTTACCCGAGTCGCTAATTTTTGCCGTAAGGTGCTAAGCCGTGAGGAGCGCGAGGCAGAAGCCGCCGTCGAACCAACGCCTATGACGGTGATCCCGCGTGAGCAGCATGCTATTTCCCGCAAAGATATCAGTGAAAACGCCCTCAAGGTCATGTACCGCCTCAACAAGGCGGGCTACGAGTCCTGGCTGGTCGGCGGCGGCGTCCGCGACCTGCTGCTTGGCAAAAAGCCAAAAGATTTTGACGTCACGACCAACGCCACGCCGGATCAGGTGCGTAAGCTGTTCCGCAACTGCCGTCTGGTCGGGCGCCGTTTCCGCCTCGCGCACGTCATGTTCGGGCCGGAAATTATTGAGGTCGCTACCTTCCGTGGCCATCACGAAGGACACACTACCGATCGCGTCACCTCCCAGCGGGGCCAGAACGGCATGCTGCTGCGTGATAATATCTTCGGCTCGATCGAAGAGGACGCCCAGCGTCGCGACTTCACCATCAACAGCCTCTATTACAGCGTGGCGGACTTTACCGTTCGCGACTACGTCGGCGGCATGAAGGATCTGCAGGACGGCGTGATCCGCCTGATCGGCAATCCGGAAACCCGCTATCGCGAGGATCCGGTACGCATGCTGCGCGCGGTGCGCTTCGCCGCCAAGCTGGATATGACCATCAGTCCGGAAACGGCCGAACCGCTGCCGCGGCTGGCCGCCCTGCTCCACGACGTGCCGCCGGCGCGCCTGTTCGAAGAAGTGCTCAAGCTGCTGCAGGCCGGGCATGGCTATCAGACCTACCTGCTGCTGCGGGAATACAACCTGTTCCAGCCGCTGTTCCCGACCATCACCCGCTACTTTACCGAGCGCGGCGATAGCCCGATGGAGCGGATCATCAACCAGGTGCTGAAGAACACCGATACCCGCATTCGTAACGACATGCGCGTCAATCCGGCCTTCCTGTTCGCAGTGATGTTCTGGTATCCGCTGCTGGAGACGGCGCAGAAAATCGCCCAGGAGAGCGGTCTGGCGTACTATGACGCCTTCGCCCTGGCGATGAACGACGTACTGGACGAAGCCTGCCGTACGCTGGCGATCCCTAAGCGCATCACCACCCTGATCCGCGATATCTGGCAGCTGCAGCTGCGCATGTCCCGTCGCCAGGGCAAACGCGCCTGGAAGCTGATGGAGCATCCGAAATTCCGCGCCGCCTACGATCTGCTGGAGCTACGCGCTGGCGCTGAAAACAACGGCGAACTGCAGCGTCTGACCAAATGGTGGGGCGAATTTCAGGTCGCCGCGCCGCCGGCGCAAAAAGATATGCTCAACGACCTCGGGGACGATCCGGCGCCGCGCCGTCGCCACCGCCGTCCGCGCAAGCGCGCGCCACGCCAGGGTAACGCATGACCCTGGCCTATATCGCCCTCGGCAGTAACCTCGCTTCGCCACTGGCGCAGGTGCAGGCGGCTATCCACGCCCTGGGCGAAATTCCGCACAGCCGCGTGGTGAACGTCTCTTCGTTCTACCGCACGCCGCCGCTGGGCCCGCAGGATCAGCCAGACTATCTCAACGCCGCCGTCGCGCTGGAAACCACGCTGTCCCCTGAGGCGCTGCTCGATCACACCCAGCGCATTGAGCTGCAGCAGGGTCGGGTGCGCAAAGCCGAACGCTGGGGGCCGCGCACCCTCGATCTCGACATTATGCTGTTTGGCGATGCGCTCATTAACAGCGAGCGCCTGACCGTTCCGCACTACGATATGAGAAACCGCGGCTTTATGCTCTGGCCGCTGTTCGAGATCGCCCCGGACCTCCACTTTCCTGACGGCATGGCGCTGCGCGCCGTGCTGGATGATCTCGGCGCGGCAAAGCCCGCTATCTGGTAATTCCCTCTCCTTTTTTAGCATTTGCGGCGATCGTCGTAATCGGTTGCCCAAAATCATTGCCCCTCTGAATGCTGCTGTTAGAATGCCGGTTAATATGACTTTCATCATCAGGAAATGTTATGAAACCGACCACCATTGCCCTGCTGCAGAAATGCAAACAGGAAAAGAAGCGCTTTGCCACCATTACCGCCTACGACCATAGCTTCGCGAAGCTGTTCGCCGATGAAGGCATTAATGTGCTGCTGGTGGGCGACTCGCTGGGAATGACGGTGCAGGGTCACGACTCCACCCTGCCGGTCACCGTAGAAGATATCGCCTATCACACCCGCGCCGTCCGCCGCGGCGCGCCGAACAGCCTGCTGCTCGCCGACCTGCCGTTTATGGCCTACGCCACGCCGGAGCAGGCCTTCGAAAATGCCGCCGTCGTGATGCGCGCTGGCGCCAATATGGTCAAACTCGAAGGCGGCGCCTGGCTGGCCGAGACCGTGAAGATGCTGGCGGAACGCGCGGTGCCGGTTTGCGGCCATCTCGGCCTGACGCCGCAGTCGGTGAACGTCTTCGGTGGCTATAAAGTGCAGGGACGCGGCGATGCGGCGCAGACCCTGTTTGAAGACGCGTTAGCGCTGGAAGCGGCAGGCGCGCAACTGCTGGTGCTGGAGTGCGTCCCGGTCGCCCTGGCGAAACGCATAACCGAAGCCCTGACCATTCCGGTGATCGGCATCGGCGCGGGCAACGTCACCGATGGGCAGATCCTGGTGATGCATGACGCTTTCGGCATTACCGGCGGCCACATTCCGAAATTTGCCAAGAATTTCCTTGCCGAGGCGGGCGACATCCGCGCCGCGGTGCGGCAGTATATTGCCGAAGTTGAATCCGGGGTCTATCCGGGCGAAGAACACAGTTTCCATTAAGGAGTCTTGTTGTGCTGATTATAGAATCCGTGCTGCTGCTGCGTCAGCATATCCGCCGTCTGCGTCAGGAAGGCAAGCGTATCGCGCTGGTCCCGACGATGGGCAACCTGCATGATGGTCATATGAAGCTGGTTGATGAAGCCAAAGCCAGCGCGGACGTGGTGGTGGTCAGTATTTTCGTCAATCCGATGCAGTTTGACCGCGCCGATGACCTGGCGCGCTACCCGCGCACCCTACAGGATGATTGTGAAAAGCTGAACAAGCGTCATGTCGATTTTGTCTTCGCGCCGACGCCGGCGGAAGTCTACCCGCAGGGCACCGAAGGCCAGACCTACGTCGACGTCCCCGGCCTGTCCACCATGCTGGAAGGCGCCAGCCGCCCGGGCCATTTCCGCGGCGTATCGACCATCGTCAGTAAGCTGTTTAACCTGGTTCAGCCTGACGTCGCCTGCTTTGGCGAGAAAGACTTCCAGCAGCTGGCGCTGATCCGCAAGATGGTTGCCGACATGGGCTACGATATCGATATTATCGGCGTGCCGATCGTCCGCGCGAAGGATGGCCTGGCGCTAAGCTCGCGTAACGGCTACCTGACCGCCGACCAGCGCAAAATCGCTCCCGGCCTGTATAAAGTGCTGAGCGCGGCGGCGGAAAAACTGGCCGCCGGCGACCGTCAGCTCGACGAGATCATCGCTATCGCCGAACAGGAGCTGAACGAGAAAGGTTTCCGCGCCGACGACATTCAGATCCGCGATGCCGACACCCTGCTTGAACTGACCGACGCCAGCCAGCGCGCGGTGATCCTGATGGCCGCCTGGCTCGGTCAGGCCCGCCTGATCGACAACCAGATCGTCACGCTCGGTCAGTAGACAGCGGGTAAAAATCGGGCAATACTTGCCCGGGCTTTTCTCAGGGCGGACGTCGTGTCCGCTCTGCTACATTAAGGTTGAAGGGTAGAAGTTATGATGCGTAATATGCTGCAGGGCAAGCTCCACCGCGTAAAAGTGACGCAGGCTGACCTGCACTATGAAGGTTCCTGCGCCATTGACCAGGACTTCCTGGATGCGGCCGGTATTCTGGAGAATGAAACCATTCACCTCTGGAACGTCACCAACGGCAACCGTTTCTCCACCTACGCCATTGCCGCCGAGCGGGGCTCCAGAATCATCTCCGTTAACGGCGCCGCCGCGCACTGCGCCAGCGTCGGCGATATCCTGATCATCGCCAGCTTCGTCACCATGTCTGACGAAGAGGCGCGCCGCTGGCAGCCCAACATCGCCTACTTCGAAGGCGACAACGAAATGAAGCGCCAGGCAAAAGCGATTCCGGTGCAGGTCGCCTGATGACCACGGCGCCGCACTCAGGCGCAGCGCCGAAGTTTACCCCTGCGGCTGGTTACTGATCAGCCGCGACATCGTCTCCAACGAATCCGTGCGTAAGATATATAACCGCTTTAGCAGAAACGGATTGTCCCCCGGCTTCACCTTCCCACGCACCGTCGTCACCGCCATATGAAACCCGGCGTCATTCGCCGCCTGCACCGCCGTGGCGTTATACCCGCCGAAGGGATAGGAAAGGTAGAGCACATGTGGATTAAACTGGCTCAGCGCCCGGCGCGAGCGGGCAAAATCAAACAGAATATTATGGTAGTTGCGGCTGAATAAGATCGGCCGCCGGCTGGCGTCCACCCGGTGGAGAAAGTGGGTATGCGACTGAATGTCAAAGACGTCCTGGATCTGCCGGAGCTCAGAAATGCTCATGAACTGCAGCGATTTCGGATCCCATTGCTGCGGATGACGCTTAATACGCGATGAAATAATAAAGGCGGTGGCGTGGAAGCCATACTGTTTCAGCACCGGATAGGCGTAGCGATTTACCGATTTCAAGCCGTCATCGAAGGTGATGGCGACTGCCCGGGCCGGAAGGTTGATTTTATTGCGCACGTAGCCTTCCAGCTGATAGAGGGTCAGCGTGGTATAACCCTGATCCCGCAGCCAGGTCATCTGGTTATTAAAGGCGCGTACCGAGGTGGTGGTCGAGGTATGGCGGAAACGGGTGTTCTCTTCGTCACGCAGAATATGGTGATAGGTCAGCACGGGGATCCCGTTATCCTCCTGCGCATCCAGACTGCTGACCCACGCCAGCCGGTCGCCAATGCGGATCTGAAACCAGGTCTGATTGAGCCGGTCCTTCAGCTTGCTGAGGATCGGATAGCGCAGATTATTGGCCAGCGTGCCGAACGGCGCGCTGCTCACAGAGGGAGCGTCATAGAGCGGCGTATCTTTCCAGGTGAGTAAATTCTGGTTACTCAGCGGCTTATTGAGATCCCCAAGACGGTCCTCCACCCGCTGCTTACCCTGCACTGGCTCCAGATGGCCCTTGTCAATAAACCCGGTGCCGAAGCCGAAGCGAAACTCATAGTAATCAGCCGCCGTCGGGACAACCGCGAGGATTTGCCCGGCACGCACATTGCCGACGCTGACCACATGGTTCCCCACCTGCGCCCAGATAACCGCGTCTTCGGTGGTTTGCATATAGCGCACAGGCTCGCCCTGCTGGCTAAGCAGACTGGCGGAGGCGCTGAGTGAGGTCAGTAAAAGAAGCAGAGTAAAAAATCGGGCAAGCATGCGCATCGAACCGGTAAACCATCAACGGCGGTTATTGTAACAAAAGCGGCATCTGTCCCGCTGCTTAATTTCCAAAGGAATCATGACGCAACCGGAACGGGGGGTTCTTCTGCTGCTGATGCCACAGGCTGCTCACCATCGGACCGCCCGCGCTGACGATAGCCTGGCGAAACGCCTCGCTGCTTAACGTATTCCGCAGCAGATACATTCGCTCAAGTAATGAATAGCTGACGCCGGAGATCACTTCGCAGTGGGTATGTTTGTGGCTCATCAGCGCCGCGGCCCGATAAGGCGCCGCGCCGGTTCTGTCGGTAAGGAAAATGACCCCGTCCCCGGAGTCGGTGGCATGCAGCGCATCGCACATCATCCGGCTCAACATATTGCTGCTGAGATTGCGCCAGTAATTGACCGCCCGGCACTGGGCCAGTGGACCAAATTTTTGTTCAAGACGATCCAGCATCTCCTGCGCCAGCTCATCGTGGCAGGTAATGACCCAACCAAGCATGCTTCCCTCCTTAGCCAGCCAACAATGTAGCAAGGGGAAGATGGCGTATCGGTGATGGCGGTCAAAGATAAGCGGTTAGCGCTTCGCGTATTGGCGTCCGGAAGCGCTAAACCGTGATGAGTATCAGCTACGCAGGCCGCGGCCGCGCTGGATTAACGACCAGCAGAGGAGATAGAAGGCGACGATGAAGACCACCAGCACCGCAAAGGTGGTCACCAGCGGCACATCGTTGATACCGAGGAAGCCGAAGCGGAAACCGCTGATCATGTAGACGATGGGGTTCAGATGCGACAGCCCCTGCCAGAACGGCGGCAGCAGGGTCAGCGAGTAGAACACCCCGCCGAGATAGGTCAGCGGCGTCAGCACAAAGGTCGGGATCAGGCTGATGTCATCGAAGGTCTTGGCAAACACCGCGTTCAGCAGCCCGGCCAGCGAGAACAGCACCGCAGTGAGGAGCAGCGTCAGGGCAACAAACAGCCAGGAGTGAACCTGGAACGGCACAAAGAACAGCGACACCGCGGTCACCAGGATGCCCACGCACAGCCCGCGCGCCACCCCGCCGCCCACGTAGCCGGCGATAATCACGTGCGTCGGCACCGGCGCCACCAGCAGCTCCTCAATGTTGCGCTGAAACTTGGCGCTGAAGAACGACGAGGCGACGTTGGCGTAAGCGTTGGTGATCACCGCCATCATGATCAGGCCCGGCACGATAAACTGCATATAGGTAAAGCCATGCATCTCGCCGATGCGCGAGCCGATCAGGTTGCCGAAAATCACGAAGTACAGGGTCATGGTGATCACCGGCGGCACCAGCGTCTGCACCCAGATGCGCATAAAACGATGGATCTCTTTGGTCCAGATGCTTTTCAGCGCGACCCAATAAAGCTGCATCATGCTGACTCTCCTTTTCGCTCATGCACCAGGGTGACAAACAGCTCTTCCAGACGGTTGGCTTTGTTACGCATACTCAGTACCTGCACCCCCTGGGCGCTCAGCTGCGCAAAGACGCTGTTAATCCCCTGCTCGCGCAGGACCTCCACTTCCAGCGTCGAGGTATCGACCAGCTGATACTGGTAGCCCTCGAGCTTCGGCACCGGGCTTTTTGGCGCGAGGTCGAGAATAAAGGTCTCTGACTTCAGCTTCGACAGCAGCGCTTTCATCGAGGTGTTTTCCACCAGCGTACCGTGCTGGATGATGCCGATGTTGCGGCACAGCATTTCGGCCTCTTCGAGATAGTGGGTGGTCAGAATAATGGTGGTTCCGCGATCGTTGAGATCCTTGAGGAAGCCCCACATCGAGCGGCGGAGTTCGATATCGACGCCGGCGGTCGGCTCGTCGAGGATCAGCAGCTTCGGCTCATGCATCAACGCGCGAGCGATCATCAGGCGGCGCTTCATCCCGCCGGAGAGCATCCGCGCGCGTTCGCTGCGTTTTTCCCACAGATCGAGCTGTTTTAAGTACTTTTCGCTGCGGGCGATGGCTTCTTTACGCTCAACGCCGTAGTAGCCCGCCTGGTTAACGACGATCTGCTGCACGGTCTCGAACGGGTTAAAATTAAACTCCTGCGGCACCAGGCCAAGCTGGCGCTTGGCGTTGACGACATCTTTCTCCAGATCGTAGCCAAAGACATTGACCTGACCGGAGGTTTTGTTCACCAGCGAGCTGATGATGCCGATCGTCGTGGATTTTCCCGCCCCGTTCGGGCCCAGCAGGGCATAGAAATCCCCCGCTTCAACCTGCAGGTCGATTCCCCGCAGTGCCTGAACCCCGCCGGGGTAGGTTTTTTTGAGCTGTTTTAATTCCAGAGCAATGGTCATTAAATATCTCTTCTCGTGTCATGACACGTCATTAACCCGCCTGACTGACGTTTGCGCTGTACTGTCGCGGCCAGCGCATCTGCAGCCTGAAGTATCACGGGTTAAGATGGTTTTAAAAAAGGTGAGCTTACCCTATATTAGCGCAACGCACTTACTTGGTTACAGGCCGATAACGTCCATGAATGATATAGATACACTCATCAGCAACAATGCACTATGGTCAAAAATGCTGGTGGAAGAGGACCCCGGCTTTTTTGAGAAACTGTCGCAAACGCAGAAACCGCGCTTCCTGTGGATTGGCTGTTCTGACAGCCGCGTTCCCGCTGAGCGACTCACCGGCCTGGAGCCAGGCGAACTGTTTGTGCATCGTAACGTGGCGAATCTGGTGATCCACACCGACCTCAATTGCCTGTCGGTGGTGCAGTATGCCGTCGATGTCCTTGAAGTTGAGCACATCATTATCTGCGGCCACTACGGCTGCGGCGGCGTGCAGGCGGCGGTGGAGAACCCAGAGCTGGGGCTCATCGACAACTGGCTGCTGCATATCCGCGATATCTGGTTTAAACACAGCTCGCTGCTGGGGGAAATGCCGGAGGAGCGCCGTCTGGATACCCTTTGTGAACTGAACGTGATGGAGCAGGTATACAACCTGGGACATTCGACGATTATGCAATCGGCGTGGAAGCGCGGACAGAAAGTCACCATCCACGGCTGGGCATACGGTATTCACGACGGACTGCTGCGCGATCTGGATGTCACCGCCGTGAGCCGGGAAACCCTCGAACAGCGCTATCGCCACGGGATCTCCAACCTCAAGATCAAGCACATCAACCACAAATAGCCTTCAGACTTAGCCACTCAGGCGCGAGCGGCGCGCGCCTGAGTGGAATATCCCCTTACTCGTCCAGCAGGGTGACTTTGCCGATATACGGCAGATGGCGGTAGCGCTGAGCGTAGTCGATACCGTAGCCCACCACGAACTCGTCCGGAATGGCGAAACCGACGAACTCAACCGGGACATTCACTTCACGGCGGCTTGGTTTATCCAGCAGCGTACAAATGGCCAGCGACTTCGGCTCGCGCAGACTGAGGATCTCACGCACTTTAGACAGGGTATTGCCGGAGTCGATGATGTCTTCCACGATCAGTACGTCTTTACCACGGATGTCTTCGTCCAGATCTTTGAGGATTTTCACATCACGGGTGGTGGACATGCCGCTGCCGTAGCTCGAGGCGGTCATAAAATCGACTTCATGCGGCACCTGCACTTCACGGCACAGGTCGGCCATGAACATAAAAGAGCCGCGCAGCAGCCCCACCAGCACCATTTCGCTGCCGCTGTCCTGATAATGTTCGTTGATTTGACGACCCAGTTCCGCGATGCGCGCTTTGATCTCGGATTCCGGGATCATCACTTCTACAGTATGTTTCATAAGACTAACCATTTGATTCTAAATATAAATCATCAAAGCCGCTGCTTTCGCCCCGACGATGACCGGCAAGCCATCCAGTATACCAGCAAAAAGAAATCTGCGGTGCAGGGATTAATAAAGCCATATTTGTGATTCCGATCACACTTGTTAAATCCTATAATTAATTGCAGTTAAAAAATTAACAAACACATGAGTAACTTTCTATGGCTGAAACAAAGTCTCAACAATCAAGGCTCCTGGTGACGCTGACTGCGCTATTTGCAGCGTTCTGCGGCCTGTATCTTTTAATCGGCGGAGCATGGCTGGTCGTGCTTGGCGGCTCCTGGTACTATCCCATCGCCGGTCTGGTGATGCTGGGCGTGACCGTGATGCTGCTGCGCGGCAAGCGCGCTGCGCTGTGGCTGTACGCCGCACTGCTGCTGGCGACCATGATCTGGGGCGTCTGGGAAGTCGGCTTCGACTTCTGGGCGCTGACGCCGCGTAGCGACATCCTCGTCTTCTTTGGTATCTGGCTGATCCTGCCTTTTGTCTGGCGTCGTCTGCCGGTGCCTTCCGCTGGCGCCGTAGGCGCGCTGGTCGTCGCCCTGCTGATCAGCGGCGGCATGCTGACCTGGGCTGGTTTTAACGACCCGCAGGAGATCAACGGCACCCTGAGCGCCGACGCCACCCCGGCCGCGCCGATCTCCAACGTTGCCGACGGCGACTGGCCGGCCTATGGCCGCAACCAGGAAGGTCAGCGCTTCTCCCCGCTGAAGCAGATTAACGCCGACAACGTGAAGAACCTGAAGGAAGCCTGGGTGTTCCGCACCGGCGACCTGAAACAGCCGAACGATCCGGGTGAAATCACTAACGAAGTGACACCGATTAAAGTCGGCGACACGCTCTTCCTGTGTACCGCCCATCAGCGCCTGTTCGCGCTTGACGCCGCCACCGGTAAAGAGAAATGGCATTTTGACCCGCAGCTGAACGCCGACCCGTCATTCCAGCACGTCACCTGCCGCGGTGTCTCGTATCACGAAGCGAAAGCGGATAACGCCCCTGCTGACGTCGTGGCCGACTGTCCGCGCCGCATTATCCTGCCGGTGAACGATGGTCGCCTGTTCGCAGTAAACGCCGACAACGGTAAGCTGTGCGAAACCTTTGCCAACAAAGGTATTCTCAACCTGCAGACCAACATGCCAGTGACCACGCCGGGCATGTATGAACCCACTTCCCCGCCGATTATCACCGATAAGACCATCGTGATTGCCGGCGCAGTCACCGATAACTTCTCTACCCGTGAGCCGTCAGGCGTGATCCGCGGTTTTGATGTGAATACCGGGAAACTGCTGTGGGCCTTCGATCCAGGCGCGAAAGATCCGAACGCCATCCCAAGCGATGAGCATCACTTCACGCTCAACTCACCGAACTCCTGGGCGCCTGCCGCCTACGACGCCAAACTGGATCTGGTCTATCTGCCGATGGGCGTGACCACTCCGGATATCTGGGGCGGCAACCGCACGCCGGAGCAAGAGCGCTATGCCAGCTCGATTGTCGCGCTGAACGCCACCACCGGTAAACTGGCCTGGAGCTACCAGACCGTCCACCACGACCTGTGGGATATGGACATGCCTTCTCAGCCGACGCTGGCTGACATTGAAGTCAATGGCAAAACCGTGCCGGTCATCTATGCTCCGGCGAAAACCGGCAACATCTTCGTGCTGGATCGTCGTAACGGCGAGCTGGTGGTCCCGGCCCCGGAAAAACCGGTCCCGCAGGGCGCCGCCAAAGGCGATTATGTGGCCAAAACCCAGCCCTTCTCCGATCTGAGCTTCCGTCCGAAGAAAGATCTGACCGGGGCGGACATGTGGGGCGCCACCATGTTCGACCAGCTGGTGTGCCGCGTGATTTTCCACCAGATGCGCTATGAAGGTATCTTTACCCCGCCGTCTGAGCAGGGCACCCTCGTCTTCCCGGGTAACCTGGGGATGTTTGAATGGGGTGGTATCTCCGTCGATCCGAACCGTCAGGTGGCTATCGCCAACCCAATGGCGCTGCCGTTCGTCTCTAAACTGATCCCACGCGGCCCGGGCAACCCAATGGAACCGCCGAAAGATGCGAAAGGCTCAGGCACCGAGTCCGGCGTGCAGCCGCAGTACGGAGTCCCTTACGGCGTCACCCTGAACCCGTTCCTGTCGCCGTTCGGCCTGCCGTGCAAACAGCCGGCATGGGGCTATATCTCCGCGCTGGATCTGAAAACCAACGAAGTGGTATGGAAAAAACGTATCGGTACTCCGCAGGATAGCCTGCCGTTCCCGATGCCGGTTAAACTGCCGTTCACCATGGGTATGCCGATGCTGGGTGGGCCGATCTCCACGGCGGGTAACGTCCTGTTCATCGGCGCGACCGCGGATAACTACCTGCGCGCGTACAATATGAGCAATGGTGAGAAACTGTGGGAAGCCCGTCTGCCAGCCGGCGGCCAGGCGACTCCGATGACTTACGAAGTGAATGGCAAACAGTATGTTGTCATCTCTGCCGGCGGTCACGGCTCGTTTGGTACAAAAATGGGCGATTATATCGTCGCCTATGCGCTCCCGGATGAGGCGAAATAAAACGCAAAACGGCAACGAAAGTTGCCGTTTTTTTTGTCTTTATCCCCTATTTCCAAGCGCCAGGGCTATACCGCCCTAAACCGTGAATCCCAACATCATCCCGGTGTCTTCATGTTCCAGCAGGTGGCAGTGGGCCATATAGGCAAACTCCTTCGGCGCCGGATGATCAAACTTCACTAATACTTCACTCACGTCCCCTTCCACACGAACGGTGTCTTTCCAGCCGCTACGATGCGCCGCTGGCGGCTTGCCGTTTTCGCTAAGGATGCGGAACTGGGTGCCGTGAATGTGGAACGGATGTAGCATCATGTCGCCCTTGCCGGAGATGACCCAGCGTTCATACTCTCCTCTGGCGGCGGCAAACATCGGCACATTCATGTCGAAGGCTTTGCCGTTGATGCGGTTGGCGTTATGGAAATCAAACCCCTTAGCCGACGACATACCATGATTCATGCCGGACCCGTGGTTCATGTTGCTCATGTCGCCGTGGTGCATACTCCCCATGTCGCCCATCCCGCCGTGCCCCATCATGCCGTGATCCATTCCGGCCATCGCCTGATCGCCATATTTCTCCATCAGCGCCTGCATGCCCATCCTGTCAAGCATCGGATCCATCGACAGCTGGAGCTGACGCTGCGTCAGCCCCGTCAGGGACGGTAGCGCCGGCAGAGCGGCCAGGGTATCCAGCAGCTTACCGGAGGCAGGAATAACCAGCGGCTGGACGCGCAGTACCGGCTGTGGTTTATCGAAAGGCGCAATGGCCATGCCCATCTGGCTCACCGGCAGGGTCACCAGATCAAAAGGTTTACCGTCGCTGGTGTCCACCAGCACCTCAAAACGCTCCCCCATCAAGACCGGCAGTTCATTGACCTTCACCGGCTCCGCCAGCAGACCGCCGTCGCTGGCCACCACGTACAGCGGGCGCTTATCACTGGTCGCAAAATTGAGGGAACGGGCATTACAGCCGTTCAGCAAGCGCAGACGTAGCCAGCCGCGCGGGGCGGCATGTTCAGGATAGAGAGCGCCATTGGTCAACAGCGTATCGCCAAACCAGCCGACGGCGGCGCTCATGACATCCAGCTGATAATCAATTTCGCCAGCGGCGGTAAACTTCTTGTCCTGTACGATAACCGGTACATCATCGATTCCCCACTGCTTCGGCAACAGCAGGCGTCCGCTCTCTTCATCCTCGATCAGCACCAGCCCCGCCAGCCCCATCGCCACCTGCCGACCGGTGGTCCCGTGCTGATGGGGGTGAAACCAGCAGGTGGCCGCCCGTTGCGTTGGCGTGAAGCTCACCGTCCGAGTGGAGCCCGGGGCGATAACCCCCTGCGGTCCCCCGTCGACCTCGCCCGGTACCTCCAGACCATGCCAGTGCAGCGTGGTCTCTTCTGCCAGCTGGTTAGTAATGTCCACCGTGATGGTCTTCCCCTGCGTCAGCTGCAGCGCGGGCCCCAGCAGCGAGCCGTTATACCCCCAGGTGGTGGCGTTCATCGCGCCAAACTGCGTTTTGCCCGCCTGGATGGACAGCGCGATACGGTTGCGCGCATCGGCCGTCAACAGCGACGGTACCGGCAGGGCCGGGCGACTGGCTGCAAAGACCGCACGGCTCCAAAGCGGTAACGCGCTGGCCATGCTGACCGCGGCGGTCAGTTTGAGGAAGTCTCGACGTTGCATATTCACATCCTTTTATTCTGCGGGCGAATATTTGAGCTTAAACCCTACCGTAACGGGAAGGTCAAGCAGAAGAGTGAGAATAAAGATCGGCGCTGTGTAAAGAAGTATGCTAATTTGAAGCGTCGGTGATCTAACGGTAGAAAAAATGAAGACGCTTTTCAGAACAATGGTACTCGGCAGCCTGCTTACTCTCTCCGCCAACAGCTACGCGCTCAGCGAATCCGAAGCGGAAGACATGGCTGATTTAACCGCGGTTTTTGTGTTTCTGAAAAATGACTGTGGCTACCAGAACCTGCCCAACACACAGATCCGGCGCGCTCTGGTGTTCTTTGCCCAACAGAACCAGTGGGACCTGAGCAACTACGACAGCTACAACATGAAAGCGCTTGGCGAAGACAGCTATCGCGATCTCAGCGGCATTAACCTTCCGACGGCGAAAAAATGTAAAGCGCTGGCCCGCGATTCACTTAGCCTGCTGGCTTACGTCAAATAATTTCCCGCGCGGGCGGCAACGCGCCGCGCTTTTCCCCTCCTCACCCGCCTCTAATATTTACCATTATTATTTTATATAAAATAAACCTTATATATATCGCAATACATAAATCCAATAAATAAATTAAACCCGTACTAACAGCCTTTCCAGAAAAAAACAATAAAATATCCCTAATGATATATTGCAAAATAAAAAACAGCCTTTTAGAATCCGTTGAAAATATATCTACTTCATGGACTGAAATTGTGAATATCTCGCTGACTCTTCGTATTATTCCACTCGCCGCTACGTTATTAGCCGGCTGTAGCAATACCGCCTCTCGCCAGCAGGTAAAACCGCTCACCACTCCGCTAACGTCACAGCAGCAGGCAGAACAGGAGCGCGCGGCTAGCGAACAAGCGCGTATTGAATCCTGCCGACAGGCGCTGGACTCGCTAAAAGAGGTTAACCCACAGCAGGCAACCAAACTCAGCAATGACTTCAATGCCTTAGTGCGTGCGGCATCACAATACAACAGCGTGCGCGAGAAGGTGGCGGATCCCACCCGGCTTGGCATTGACTCCATGTATCAGTTTAAATCCATCAAACTATGCGCCGATATCCAGAAAACGCTGATCGATAGCCTGGTACAGCGGGGTGAAAGCAAACAGCCATGAACAGAGCCGCCACGCTGACCCTCAACGCGCCCCTGCTGATGCTCGTCGCGGCGCTGGCGCTTTCAACACCGTTCTTCGCCGGCGCCGCGCCGGCGTTTCTTGACTACGCCCAGCAACAAACCCAGGCGCATGAAAAAAGCGATGCTGCAACCGCAAAGCAAACGTCAGGCGATCGTCAAAATGCGGATAATAAAAAAAAGACGCCTAATACCGCGCAATTGCAAAAAAGAATCGCCAGCCAGCAGGCGACCATTGAGCAAAAAGATAAAACTATTCAGCAATTAAAAAAACAGCTTGCTAACACTCCGGCTACCGAAACCTCCATCGCAAATGAGCAAACGGCATTAAATAACAAAATAAAAGAATTACAGGTCGCCTTAACCGCCGCCACCGCGAAAAATGAGGCGTTAATAAAAAAAGAAAGCACAGCCCAGAATACTATTCTGCAGCAAAGTCAGGCCGCCGCGCTGCAGCAGATCCAACAATTAACGTCACAGCTTCAGCAAGCCGAAGCTGAAAATAAACGGCTCAGCGCCAGCCTCACCGCTATGAATACGGATAAACAGACGCTCGCTACCCGGTTGGCCGCGATGGAAAAAACGCAGCAGGCCGCTCCTGACCACGCAAAAGCCCTCGCCGCCGATAAGCAGTCGTTAACCACCCGGCTGGCCGTGATGGAAAAAGAGAAGCAGACCGCTCTCGACCAGGTCAAAGCCCTTAACGCCGATAAGCAGTCGCTGACAAACCGGCTCGCCGCGGCAGAGAAGACGCAGCAGACCACCCTCGACCAGGTTAAAACCCTTAACGCCGATAAGCAGTCGCTGACAAACCGGCTCGCCGCGGCAGAAAAGACGCAGCAGACCACCCTCGACCAGGTTAAAACCCTTAACGCCGATAAGCAGACGCTGGCTAACCGGCTCGCCGCGGCAGAGAAGACGCAGCAGACCGCTCTTGATCAGGTCAAAGCCCTTAACGCCGATAAGCAGTCTCTGGCTAACCGGCTCGCCGCAGCGGAGAAAGCGCCATCGAGCCGCGCCGATGCCGCCGTGGCGGCAAAAGATGAGCCCCCCGAGATGGCGGCCATAGTGGCGGCCTATCGCCTGCAGGCGGACAAAGATAACGCCCAGCTGCGGATGAAAGAGGATGCAATCCAGCTGCTGCGGACGCAGCTGACGGTCCCGCCGAGAAATACCACCGGCAAAACCGCCGCCAAACTCAGCGCGCCAGGTGAACAGCAGGCTTACGCCATCGGCGCCTCGATGGGTACAGAGGCGCTTAATGTCCTCACGACTCGTCGCACTCAGGGGGTTAACGTCGACGCTGGCCTGGTGCTGCAGGGCATCGAAGATGCTTTCAGCGGCCAGCTTCGCCTCGGCGAACAGGAGCGTAACAAAGCGCTGTTTGACATTTCACAGCAGGTTTTCCAGAACCTGAATAAAATCGAGCAGAAAAACATCAGCGCCGGTCAGAAATACCAGCAGGCGTTTGCGCGCAAAAAAGGTGTGGTCTTCAAAGAGGGCGTCTACAGCCGTATCGATTACCCGGGTAAAGGAAAAATTAGCGGCAACGATCTGGTGACCGTGGTGATCAAAGAGATGCTGACGGACGGAACGGTGATCAATGATATGGAGACGAAAGATCAGGCGCTTACCCAGAAACTGGATGCCTATCCCCCGGTATTTCGCGGGCCGCTGAAGCGCCTGCAGAACCACGGCTCCGTGACGCTGGTCGTCCCGCCCGACAAAGCCTATGGCAGTAAAGGGTTGCCACCGAAGATCCCCCCAGGCGCCACCATGGTCTATTCCGTGCGGATAGTGGATAGCCAACCCGCGCCGGCAAAATAGCCCTGTCTCCCCACCGCCCTCTCCGGGCGGTGCTGTTATTCCTGCCGCATTGCTGCAATAACCGCCGTGCATCCTCATCTATAGTTGTCTATGATGTTGCACTCGTTTTACGGGTGTAACAGATGTTAACGAAGGAGGAGCCTCACCGTGGCCGATAATCCACTGTGGCATGAAACGCTGCATGACCATTTTGGTCAGTACTTTAGCGTTGATAACGTGCTGTACCACGAAAAAACCGATCATCAGGATCTGATCATCTTTGACAACCGCGCCTTTGGCCGGGTGATGGCGCTGGATGGCGTCGTGCAAACCACCGAACGCGATGAGTTTATCTATCACGAAATGATGACCCACGTGCCGCTGCTGGCTCACGGCAACGCCAAGCATGTCCTGATCATCGGCGGCGGCGATGGCGCGATGCTGCGCGAAGTCTCTCGTCATCGCAGCATCGAAAGCATCACCATGGTGGAAATCGACGCCGGGGTGGTCTCATTCTGCCGCCAGTACCTGCCCAACCATAGCGCCGGCGCCTATGACGATCCGCGCTTTACGCTGGTAATTGATGATGGCGTCAATTTTGTTAACCAGACGACGCAAACGTTTGATGTGATCATTTCGGACTGTACCGACCCTATTGGCCCGGGGGAAAGCCTCTTCACCTCGGCTTTTTATGAAGGCTGCAAACGCTGCCTGAATCCGGGAGGGATTTTCGTTGCGCAGAACGGCGTCTGCTTCCTGCAGCAGGATGAAGCGGTCGGTAGCCATCGCAAACTGAGCCACTATTTTCGCGACGTCAGCTTCTACCAGGCGGCGATTCCGACCTATTACGGCGGGATAATGACCTTTGCCTGGGCGAGCGACAACGAGGCGCTGCGCCATCTTTCCAGCGAAATCATTCAGGCGCGCTTTCACAAAGCCAACCTGACCTGCCGTTACTACAATCCGGCAATCCATACGGCGGCCTTCGCCTTACCACAATATCTGCATGATGCTCTGTCCGCACCGTGAAGCGAAATAAGGGGGTGAACTAAATTGAAAAAATTGAAGCTGCACGGCTTTAACAACCTGACCAAAAGCCTGAGTTTTTGTATCTACGATATCTGTTACGCCAAAACGGCAGAAGAGCGCGACGGCTACATCGCCTATATCGACGAACTTTATAATGCCAATCGCCTGACAGAGATCCTGAGCGAAACCTGCTCTATTATTGGCGCTAATATCCTGAATATCGCCCGCCAGGATTATGAACCCCAGGGCGCCAGCGTGACCATTCTGGTAAGCGAAGAGCCCGTCGACCCGCGGCTTATCGACCAGACCGAACACCCCGGCCCGCTGCCTGAAACCGTGGTCGCCCATCTCGATAAAAGCCATATCTGCGTGCATACCTATCCGGAGAGCCACCCGGAAGGCGGCCTGTGCACCTTCCGCGCCGATATCGAAGTCTCTACCTGCGGGGTTATTTCACCGCTCAAAGCGCTGAATTATCTGATCCACCAGCTGGAATCGGACATTGTGACCATTGACTACCGCGTGCGCGGCTTTACCCGCGACATCAATGGGATGAAGCATTTTATCGATCATGAAATCAACTCAATTCAGAACTTTATGTCTGACGATATGAAGTCGCTGTATGACATGGTCGACGTCAACGTTTACCAGGAAAATATCTTCCATACCAAAATGTTGCTCAAGGAGTTCGACCTTAAGCACTACATGTTCCATACCCGACCGGAAGAGTTGACCGCTGAAGAGCGCAAGGTCATTACCGACCTGCTGTGGAAAGAGATGCGCGAGATTTACTACGGCCGCAATATTCCTGCCGTGTAATGCCTCAAATGCCCGGCGGCGCTTGTGCTTGCCGGGCCTGGGTTCTGCGCCGGCTGGTAGCCGGGGCAAGGTACTCGTCGCGACCCGGGGATGTGCCCTGCGCACGCGACGCTTAGCAAGGCTACGCTTTTCCGCAGCCCGGCGCAAAATAAGTCATCAACGCTGCTGCATAAACTCACGATAGGCGGCAACTACCTGCAGGAAATCCTCAATGCCGCACAGAGAGAGGCTTTCTTCATCGTAGTAGCTCATCCCCTCCTCGATTTCGTCGCCGGAAAATTCCAGCTGATTGGCGCGGATCATCACCTCTTCGCCATCCAGCCACAGCGTATATTCATGTCCGGCACGCTGCCAGGAACGTTCACTGCCTTTCACGGTGCGCGCAGCCTGCTCCACTTCGTCAAGCAGAGCAAGATTGTCTTTCACCTCCTCGTTGAACCAGTGTCCAATCGCCTCGTGATCCATCGACATTCGCACCTTTACCACTCCGGTAATATCGCGCAGAAATTCGTAGTCCATAGTCTTTTCCTCTGCAAGGGCAATGCGTCACCGCTGCACTGTACCCATGGAGTAATTATCGCAGCAGACCGAAAGAAAAAAAGCGTAACAGGCAGGAGGTTTGGAAATAAAAATGCCCGGTGATGCAATGTTCACCGGGCATTGAGGAGTTTGTAGCCAAACGGTCAGCCAGGCTGACCGATTGGTTTTACACCGCGGTCTGGAAGATCACGCCGTCAGCTTTTTCAGTGTACTGATCCAGCTGGTTGAAGTTCAGATAGCGATAGGTATCTTCCGCTGTCTTATCCACCTGAGCCACGAAGGTCTGGTACTCTTCCGGCGTCGGCAGTTTACCGAGCAGAGAAGCTACCGCCGCCAGTTCGGCAGAGGCCAGATAGACGTTAGCGCCGGTACCTAAACGGTTCGGGAAGTTACGGGTAGAGGTGGAAACCACCGTCGCGCCGTCGGCCACGCGCGCCTGGTTACCCATACACAGGGAACAGCCAGGGATTTCGATACGCGCCCCGCTCTTACCAAATACGCTGTAGTAACCTTCTTCGGTCAGCTGCGCGGCGTCCATACGGGTTGGCGGCGCCACCCACAGGCGAGTCGGCAGCTGGCCTTTGTGGCTGTCCAGCAACTTACCGGCGGCACGGAAGTGGCCGATGTTGGTCATGCAGGAGCCGATGAACACTTCGTCGATCTTCTCGCCCTGCACATCAGACAGCAGGCGGGCATCGTCCGGATCGTTCGGCGCGCACAGGATAGGCTCTTTGATATCAGCCAAATCGATGTCGATTACTGCCGCGTATTCCGCGTCAGCATCGGCTTCCAGCAGCTGTGGATCCGCCAGCCATTTTTCCATACCCTGAATACGACGCTCCAGAGTGCGGCGATCGCCGTAGCCTTCGGCAATCATCCACTTCAGCAGGACGATGTTGGAGTTCAGATACTCAACGATCGGCTCTTTGTTCAGCTTGATGGTGCAACCTGCAGCAGAACGTTCAGCAGAGGCATCGGTCAGCTCGAACGCCTGCTCCACTTTCAGATCCGGCAGGCCTTCAATCTCAAGGATGCGGCCAGAGAAGATGTTTTTCTTACCTTTCTTCTCAACGGTCAGCAGGCCCTGCTTGATGGCGTACAGCGGGATAGCGTGAACCAGGTCGCGCAGCGTGATCCCCGGCTGCATTTTACCTTTGAAACGCACCAGCACCGATTCCGGCATATCCAGCGGCATCACGCCGGTCGCGGCGGCGAAGGCCACCAGACCAGAGCCCGCCGGGAAGGAGATCCCGATGGGGAAACGGGTATGGGAGTCGCCGCCGGTACCCACGGTATCCGGCAGCAGCATGCGGTTCAGCCAGGAGTGGATAACGCCATCGCCCGGACGCAGCGAGACGCCGCCGCGGTTCATAATGAAGTCCGGCAGAGTATGGTGCGTGGTGACGTCAACCGGCTTCGGATAGGCCGCGGTGTGGCAGAAGGACTGCATCACCAGGTCAGCGGAGAAGCCCAGGCACGCCAGGTCTTTCAGTTCATCACGGGTCATTGGACCGGTGGTGTCCTGAGAACCGACGGAGGTCATTTTCGGCTCGCAGTAGGCGCCCGGACGGATACCGGCAACGCCGCAGGCGCGGCCAACCATTTTCTGCGCCAGAGAGAAGCCGCGGGTGCTTTCCGCCACGTCTTTCGCCTGACGGAAGACATCGCTGTGCGGCAGACCCAGCGCTTCGCGCGCTTTGGTAGTCAAACCGCGACCAATGATCAGCGGGATACGGCCGCCGGCGCGCACTTCGTCGATCAGCACATCGGTTTTCAGCTCGAAGCTGGCCAGCAGTTCGTTGGTTTCGTGGTTACGCACTTCGCCTTTGAACGGGTAAACGTCAATCACGTCGCCCATGTTCAGGTTTGACACATCCACTTCGATAGGCAGCGCGCCTGCATCTTCCATGGTGTTGAAGAAGATTGGCGCGATTTTGCCGCCAAGGCACAGGCCGCCGCCACGCTTGTTCGGCACGTTCGGGATATCGTCGCCCATAAACCACAGCACCGAGTTGGTGGCCGATTTACGTGAAGAGCCGGTCCCGACCACGTCGCCAACGTAGGCCAGCGGGTAGCCTTTCTGCTGCAGGGCTTCGATCTGTTTGATCGGGCCAACCACGCCCGGCTGATCCGGTTCAATGCCTTCGCGGGCGTTTTTCAGCATCGCCAGGGCGTGCAGCGGGATATCCGGACGCGACCAGGCATCCGGCGCCGGAGACAGGTCATCGGTGTTCGTTTCGCCAGTCACCTTGAAAACGGTAACGGTGATTTTCTCTGCCAGCTGCGGGCGGTTCAGGAACCACTCAGCGTCGGCCCAGGATTGCATGACCTGTTTTGCGTGCTCGTTACCTGCTTTCGCTTTCTC
Source organism: Klebsiella sp. PCX (assembly GCF_021869705.1). NCBI lineage: Bacteria > Pseudomonadati > Pseudomonadota > Gammaproteobacteria > Enterobacterales > Enterobacteriaceae > Klebsiella > Klebsiella sp. PCX. The sequence continues at coordinate 887,340 of NZ_CP091527.1, read as the reverse complement.
TTCCACGTCGTAGAAGTTATCGAACATCAGCAGAGTATGGGAGAGCGCTTTCGCGGCGATCGGCGCCAGTTTCGCGTCGTCCAGGGCATCGATCAGCGGGTGGATATTGTAACCGCCCTGCATGGTGCCCAGCAGTTCAACGGCTTTTTCAGGGGTAACCAGGGGGGAGGACGCTTCGCCTTTGGCGATCGCGGCAAGGAATCCAGCTTTAACATAGGCGGCTTCGTCAACGCCCGGCGGTACACGATTAATCAGCAGGTCTAACAGGAATTCTTCTTCGCCCGCAGGCGGGTTTTTCAGCAGTTCTACCAGCGCGGCCATTTGGGTTGCATCTAAGGGTTTGGCAACAATCCCCATGGCGGCACGCTCAGCTACGTGCTTACGGTATTCTTCTAGCACGACGGTTCTCCTCGCTTCTCATTGTCATAATGCGGCCTACACGTCTTCAATCAATCTGCTTCGGTATTGGCAGTTTGCCGCCTTGACGCATCTTGAAGGATTTAGTGGCTGGGCGATTTTCTTCACGCTCCTGTGAGACAGCAGTTTGTAGGGTAAATGCCCGATACCGCGTCGGCAGCATAGCAGGATTTTTGAAAGGTGTTAATCTGTTTACAAAAAAGCAACATTAAAATTTAGCTGAATCGTTAAGGGCAGGATATTGCAGGCTTTCTGTTCAAATCCCGCGACAAAAATTCCTTTCCGCGTACAACGCCATGGGCCGATCCCAACAATCATCAATAAAAAGCCATACCGCTTACTTATACTCAGCAAACGCGCCGTTTTCGCCGATACTTTAGCGAGATGGGTTACTTTTTGGGTCAGGAGCTTCTATGTCACTGCCGTTCAAACCCCATATTATCACCCTGCTCTGTAGCGCTGGCTTACTCGCGGCGGCGGGAACACTCTATGTGCAAAGCCGTACTCCAGAGACGGTCACTCAGCCGACGGCGCAGCCTGCGCCAGCGCCAACGCCAGCCGCACCCGCCGCCGCGGAGCCGGTGGCCGCCACCTACACCCAGGCGCAGATTGACCAGTGGGTTGCCCCCATCGCGCTCTACCCGGACAGTCTGCTGTCGCAGGTGCTGATGGCTTCCACCTACCCGGACAACGTCATGCAGGCGGTGCAGTGGTCCCAGGATAACCCCACCATGAAAGGGGATCCCGCCGTTCAGGCAGTTGCCAGCCAGCCGTGGGATCCCAGCGTTAAATCGCTTGTCGCTTTCCCGGCCCTGCTGGCGATGATGGGCGAGAATCCGCCCTGGGTGGAAAATCTCGGTAATGCGTTTTTGGCCCAGCCGCATGATGTGATGGACTCGGTGCAGCGTCTGCGTGACATCGCCCAGCAGACAGGGACGCTGAAATCTACGCCGCAGCAAAAAGTGATTGTCGCCGCAGCGGCGCCTGCGCCGGCCTCCACCTCGAAAAGCAGCACGGTAACAACGTCAACGACCAGCGCGGCGGCGCCCGCACCGACGCAGGTCATAAAAATAGAACCGACCGATCCACAGGTGGTCTATGTTCCCAACTACAACCCCTCCACCGTCTATGGTACCTGGCCGAACAGCGCCTATCCTCCGGTCTATCTGCCGCCGCCTCCCGGGGAGCAGTTTACCGATAGCTTCGTCAAAGGCTTCGGTTACAGCCTGGGCGTGGCGACCACCTGGGCGCTGTTCAGCAGCATCGACTGGGATGATGATGACCACCACCATCACGATGACGACTACCACCGCGGCGATTACTCGCATAACGGCGATAACATCAATATCAATGTGAATAACTTTAACCGCATTACCGGACAAAACCTGCCGGGCGACCGCGTAAACTGGCAGCACAACCCCGCCTATCGCGGTCACGTGCCATACCCCGATAATACCGTCGCCCAGCGCTTTCATCAGACCAACGTATCCGGCGGACTGAGCGCGACCCAGCATGCGCCGGTCGATCGTGAGGCGCAGCGCCAGGCGGCGATGACCCAGCTTCAGCAGCGCAGCGCGCCGACCGCCACGGCGGGCAACCTGGCGGCAAACACCGCCTCGCGCGATGCCCAGCGTCAGGCGGCCTCGGCGCAGTTGAAACAAGCCACCCAGCGCAGCAACTACCGCGGTTACGACAGCGAGCCGACATCGACCCAGCAGCGTCGAGACGCGGCGAAAGCGCAGTTGAAAAACCCGACGCCGCAGCAACAACAGCGTAGGGAAACCATTAAGAGCCGCGAGCAGAATACTACACCGCAGCAGCAACAGCGCCGGCAGCAGCTCCAGTCCGCCGCGCCAGCCCAGCGTCAGCAGACGGTCAGTCATCTGCGCGCCAGCGCCCTTAGCGGCAACGAAAGCCGCGCCCCCTCCTGGCAAGCGCAGCAGGAACGGGGACGGCAGAGTCGTCAGTTTTCCAGCGTAAACCGCGAGCAGCGCGACGGCGCCAGAGAGCGTCTTTCTGAACACCATGAACTACGCCGCCGCTGAGGATGAGCAGAATGAGAAACCCATTATCAATTGCCCTGTTCACGTTAATGCTGTCGCCGCTTGCCGCCTTCGCCCAGCAGCAGTATGCCACCCCCGAGCAGGCCGCAAACGCGCTGGCCGAGGCGATCGGCCAGCAAAATGACGCGGCGCTGAGTGAAGTGCTTGGCGATAACTGGCAGCATTTTTTACCCCCCGACGGGATCGACCCCACTGCCGTCGACCGCTTCCAGCGCGACTGGCAGGTGAAACATGTGATTGTGCAGCAGGGTGAAAAAGCCTGGCTCGACGTCGGTAGCGAAGCATGGCGGCTGCCCGTCCCCATCGTCAAAGCATCCCAGGGCTGGCGCTTTGATATGGCCGCTGGCGAAGAAGAGATCCTCACCCGCGCTATCGGCCGTAATGAACTGTCGGCGATAGCCGCCATGCATGCCTACGTTGACGCCCAGCAGGATTACTATCAACTGAACCACCGCTGGGCGCAGAAAATCATCAGTAGCGAAGGCAAAAAAGATGGTCTGTACTGGCCCACCTCGCCGGGCGAAGCGCCAAGTCCGCTTGGGCCAGCCTTTAGCCCGACGGTTCCCGGCAGCGGCTACCATGGCTACCGCTTCCGCATTATCACCGGTAGAGATGAGCAGAGCGTCGCCCTGCTGGCGTGGCCGGTGGCGTGGGGGGAAACCGGCGTGATGAGCTTTATGATCGATCAGCACGATACCGTTTATCAGGCCAATCTCGGTGAAGAGAGCGCGGCAAAGGCCCAGGCGATAACGCGCTTTGCCCCCGACGCTGACGCCGGCTGGCAGGTGGTCAACCCATAAAAAACGCCCGGTTACGTACACGCAACCGGGCGTTTTCATTCACTTAGCCCTGGTGGGGCATCAGCGACGGATCGCCGGCAAAGGCTGGTTTCGTACTGGACAATGCCGATTCGTCAGCGCTGATGCTGCCGGAATTCGCCGCCCATACTCCTTCACTGGTCTTGGTCACTTGCTGATGCTGAGCATTCAGATCCTGGCCCATCGCCGCAATATGGGTCGTTTCCGTACCACCGCTGTTATCCGCCCACGGAATCGTGGCGTCAGCCGCGCAGGCGACACCGGATAAGCACGCTGCTGCGACCAGCGCTGTGGTTAAAAAGCGTTTCATCACACACCTCATTGATATCGTTAACTACCTATAAGTTTACAGAGTGACTATTTACAAAGTATGTATGAGGTGTAGCGGTTTATGAATAGCGACATAGTTCTAAACATCAGGCATAAAAAAAGCGGCTCCGGGAGCCGCTTATGCTTTTTGCCTGAAAGAAAAAGTTACTTTTTCTTCGCTTTGGCGTTCGGCAGGTCGGTGATGCTGCCTTCGAAAACTTCTGCCGCCAGGCCAACAGACTCGTGCAGAGTCGGGTGAGCGTGGATAGTCAGCGCGATGTCTTCAGCGTCACAGCCCATCTCGATAGCCAGGCCGATCTCACCCAGCAGCTCGCCGCCGTTGGTGCCGACAATCGCGCCACCGATAACACGGTGGGTCTCTTTGTCGAAGATCAGTTTGGTCATGCCGTCTGCGCAGTCGGAAGCGATAGCACGGCCGGAAGCAGCCCACGGGAAGGTGGCGGTTTCGTAGCTGATGCCTTTCTCTTTCGCTTCTTTCTCGGTCAGACCCACCCATGCCACTTCTGGCTCGGTGTAGGCGATCGATGGGATCACTTTCGGATCGAAGTAGTGCTTCAGGCCGGAGATAACTTCTGCGGCAACGTGACCTTCGTGGACGCCTTTGTGCGCCAGCATCGGCTGACCGACGATATCGCCGATAGCAAAGATGTGCGGCACGTTGGTGCGCATTTGTTTGTCAACGCGGATGAAGCCACGATCGTCAACTTCCACGCCCGCTTTGCCTGCGTCGAGGTTTTTACCGTTCGGTACGCGGCCGATAGCCACCAGCACGGCGTCGTAACGCTGTGCTTCCGCCGGCGCTTTTTTGCCTTCCATGGAAACATAAATACCGTCTTCTTTTGCTTCAACGGCAGTCACTTTGGTTTCCAGCATCAGGTTGAATTTCTTGCTGATGCGTTTGGTGAAGACTTTCACCACATCTTTATCGGCAGCCGGGATGACCTGGTCGAACATTTCAACCACGTCGATCTCTGAACCCAGCGCATGGTATACGGTACCCATTTCCAGACCGATGATACCGCCGCCCATGACCAGCATGCGTTTCGGCACAGATTTCAGCTCCAGGGCGTCGGTGGAGTCCCATACGCGCGGATCTTCATGCGGAATAAATGGCAGTTGAATCGGACGGGAGCCCGCCGCGATGATGGCGTTGTCGAAGTTGATCACGGTTTTGCCGTTTTCGCCTTCCACTTCCAGGGTGTTAGCGCCGGTGAATTTACCCAGACCGTTAACCACCTTCACTTTACGCCCTTTGGCCATGCCAGCCAGACCACCGGTCAGCTGAGTGATGACTTTTTCTTTCCAGGTGCGGATCTTGTCAATGTCAGTTTTCGGTTCGCCGAAAACGATGCCGTGTTCGGCCAGCGCTTTCGCTTCTTCGATAACTTTTGCCACGTGCAGCAGCGCTTTAGAAGGGATACAACCCACGTTCAGGCACACCCCACCGAGGGTGCTGTAACGTTCTACGATGACGGTTTCCAGACCTAAATCAGCGCAACGGAAGGCTGCAGAGTAGCCTGCAGGACCTGCCCCAAGTACCACGACCTGAGTTTTGATTTCAGTACTCATCATGACCTCTGTAATTTATATCCGGCGGGTCTGACGCTATTATTTTTACGCCCAAGTCCACCGGGACGTTCTATCCGCGTGTATTTTACAAAATTGTTAACAATTTTTAAACAACAAACGGCAAACGATTTTGTCCTTTGTTGCTGATAATCCCAAACAGCCTGAGGTTATCAGAAAAAAGCCGGCCGTCAGGCCGGCTTTTTCAATTACATCACCAGGCGGCGAATGTCGCTCAGGGTGTTGTTGATGATGGTAATGAAGCGGGCACCATCAGCACCGTCGATGACGCGGTGGTCGAAGGACAGAGAAATCGGCAGCATCAGACGCGGCACGAACTCTTTACCATTCCATACCGGCTCCATCGCGGACTTAGACACGCCGAGGATGGCCACTTCCGGCGCATTAACAATCGGCGCGAAGTGGGTGGTACCCAGGCCGCCGATGCTGGAGATGGTGAAGCAACCGCCCTGCATTTCGCCCGCCGTCAGTTTGCCATCGCGCGCTTTCTTCGAGATGGTGGTCAGTTCACGAGACAGCTCGGTGATGCTCTTCTTGTTCACGTCTTTAAAGACCGGAACCACCAGACCGTTCGGGGTATCCACCGCCACACCGATGTTGATGTATTTCTTCAGTGTCAGACGCTGACCATCTTCGGAGAGCGAGCTGTTGAAGCGCGGCATCTGCTCAAGCGCAGCGGCCACGGCTTTCATGATGAAGACAACCGGGGTGAATTTCACGTCCAGTTTACGCTTCTCAGCTTCGGCGTTCTGCTGCTTACGGAACGCTTCCAGATCGGTGATATCGGTTTTGTCGAAGTGGGTAACGTGCGGGATCATGACCCAGTTACGGCTCAGGTTGGCACCAGAGATTTTCTGGATACGGCCCAGCTCCACTTCTTCGATTTCGCCGAACTTGCTGAAGTCAACCTTCGGCCATGGCAGCATGCCCGGGATACCGCCGCCAGCGGCAGCAGCAGGCGCCGCTTCAGCACGCTTAACAGCGTCTTTCACGTAAGCCTGAACGTCTTCGCGCAGGATACGACCTTTACGGCCGGTGCCTTTCACTTTCGCCAGGTTAACGCCGAACTCGCGCGCCAGACGGCGAATCAGCGGAGTGGCGTGGACGTAAGCGTCGTTTTCAGCGAATTCGGTTTTACCTTCCGCTTTCGCAGCCGGTGCCGCGGCAGGCTTAGCGGCCTGAGCCGGAGCTGCAGCCGGTGCCGGCGCAGCCGCCTGAGCCGGTGCGGCGGCAGGCGCAGCGCCTTCCACTTCGAAGACCATGATCAGGGAGCCGGTTTTGACTTTATCGCCGGTGCTGATTTTGATCTCTTTGACGGTGCCCGCGAACGGCGCCGGCACTTCCATAGACGCTTTGTCGCCTTCGACGGTGATCAGGGACTGCTCAGCAGCCACTTTATCGCCGACTTTTACCATCACTTCGGTCACTTCAACTTCGTCGCCGCCGATGTCCGGTACGTTAACGTCTTTCGCACCACCAGCCGCAGCTGGAGCAGCCGCCGCCGGAGCAGCAGCCTGAGCAGGTGCGGCAGCAGGCGCAGCGCCCGCCACTTCGAAGATCATGATCAGGGAGCCGGTGGACACTTTATCGCCGGTGTTGATCTTGATCTCTTTCACGGTACCCGCGAACGGCGCCGGCACTTCCATCGAGGCTTTATCGCCTTCGACGGTGATCAGAGACTGCTCAGCCGCAACGGTATCGCCCACTTTCACCAGAATTTCAGTGACTTCAACTTCGTCACCGCCGATGTCCGGCACGTTCACTTCTTTCTCTGCCGCGGCAGCTGCTGGAGCAGCGGCGGCCGGAGCGGCTTCTTTCTTCTCTTCCTGCGCAGGTGCAGCGGCTGCTGCACTCTCGGCGGAATCGAAAATCATAATCAGTTTGCCAGTCTCGGTTTTATCGCCGACGGAGACTTTAATCTCTTTCACGACGCCAGCCTGCGGAGACGGGACTTCCATAGAGGCTTTATCGCCTTCTACGGTGATCAGCGACTGTTCAGCTTCAACTTTGTCGCCCACTTTGACCAGAATCTCGGTGATTTCAACTTCATCAGCCCCGATGTCCGGTACTTTGATTTCGATAGCCATTATTCTTTTACCTCTTACGCCAGACGCGGGTTAACTTTTTCTGCATCGATGTTGAATTTGGTAATTGCGTCCGCAACCACTTTCTTATCGATTTCACCACGTTTAGCCAGTTCGCCCAGCGCTGCAACGACCACATAGGAAGCATCGACTTCGAAGTGGTGACGCAGGTTTTCACGGCTGTCGGAACGACCGAAGCCATCGGTACCCAGTACGCGGTAATCGTCAGCCGGTACGTAGGTACGAACCTGCTCGGCGAACAGTTTCATATAGTCAGTGGATGCCACTGCCGGAGCGTCGTTCATCACCTGAGCGATGTACGGCACGCGCGGGGTTTCCAGCGGGTGCAGCATGTTCCAGCGTTCGCAATCCTGGCCATCACGCGCCAGTTCGGTGAAGGAGGTGACGCTGTACACGTCAGAGCCCACGCCGTAGTCTTTCGCCAGGATCTGCGCTGCTTCACGGACGTGACGCAGGATAGAACCGGAGCCCAGCAGCTGAACTTTACCTTTGCTACCTTCGATGGTTTCGAGTTTGTAGATACCTTTGCGGATACCTTCCTCGGCGCCTTCCGGCATGGCCGGCATGTGGTAGTTTTCGTTCAGGGTAGTGATGTAGTAGTAAACGTTCTCTTGTTTCTCACCGTACATACGCTCCAGGCCGTCATGCATGATGACCGCCACTTCGTAGGCGTAGGACGGATCGTAAGAGATACAGTTCGGGATAGTCAGAGACTGAATATGGCTGTGGCCATCTTCGTGCTGCAGACCTTCGCCGTTCAGCGTCGTACGACCGGAAGTACCACCAATCAGGAAGCCGCGAGCCTGCTGGTCGCCAGCCTGCCAGCACAGGTCACCGATACGCTGGAACCCGAACATCGAGTAGTAGATGTAGAACGGGATCATCGGCAGGTTGTTGGTGCTGTAAGAGGTCGCCGCAGCCAGCCAGGATGCGCCTGCGCCCAGCTCGTTGATCCCTTCCTGCAGGATCTGACCTTTCTCGTCTTCTTTGTAGTATGCAACCTGCTCACGGTCCTGCGGGGTGTACTGCTGGCCGTTCGGGCTGTAGATACCGATCTGACGGAACAGACCTTCCATACCGAAAGTACGCGCTTCGTCGGCGATGATCGGCACGAGGCGGTCTTTGATGGATTTGTTCTTCAGCATCACGTTCAGGGCACGAACGAACGCGATAGTGGTAGAGATCTCTTTATTCTGCTCTTCCAGCAGCGGGCGGAAATCTTCCAGCGTCGGCAGCTCCAGCTTCTCAGTGAAGTTCGGCTGACGGCTCGGCAGATAGCCGTGCAGTTTCTGACGCTGAGCGTGCAGATAGGTGTGCTCTTCAGAACCTTCCGGGAAGGTGACGTAAGGCAGTTTTTCCAGATCGGCATCGGCAACCGGCACGTTGAAACGATCGCGGACGTAGCGAACGCCGTCCATGTTCATTTTCTTAACCTGGTGAGCGATGTTCTTACCTTCAGCAGTGTCACCCATGCCGTAACCTTTGATGGTATGGGCGAGGATAACGGTCGCTTTGCCTTTGGTTTCCTGCGCTTTTTTCAGAGCAGCATAAACTTTCTTCGGATCGTGGCCACCGCGGTTCAGGGCCCAAATCTGCTCGTCAGTCCAGTCGGCAACCAGCGCAGCGGTCTCCGGATATTTACCGAAGAAGTGCTCGCGCACATAAGCGCCGTCTTTGGATTTAAAGGTCTGGTAATCGCCGTCAACGGTTTCTTCCATCAGCTGAATCAGCTTACCGCTGGTGTCTTTACGCAGCAGCTCATCCCAACGACCGCCCCAGATAACCTTGATAACGTTCCAGCCAGCGCCCGCGAAGATGCCTTCCAGTTCGTTAATGATTTTGCCGTTACCGGTGACCGGACCGTCAAGACGCTGCAGGTTACAGTTGATAACGAACACCAGGTTGTCGAGCTTCTCACGGGTTGCGATGGTGATCGCGCCTTTAGATTCCGGCTCGTCCATCTCACCGTCGCCCAGGAACGCGTAAACGGTTTGTTTGGAGGTGTCTTTCAGACCACGGTGTTCCAGATATTTCAGGAATTTAGCCTGATAAATCGCCCCGATTGGGCCCAGGCCCATAGAAACGGTCGGGAACTGCCAGAATTCCGGCATCAGTTTCGGGTGCGGATAAGAGGACAGACCTTTACCGTGAACTTCCTGACGGAAGTTGTTCATCTGCTCTTCAGTCAGACGACCTTCCAGGAACGCACGCGCATAAACGCCCGGAGAGATGTGACCCTGGAAGTACACCAGGTCGCCGCCATCCTGCTCATTGCGTGCGCGGAAGAAGTGGTTGAAGCACACTTCGTAGAAGGTTGCGGAAGACTGGAAAGAAGCCATGTGGCCGCCCAGTTCGAGATCTTTTTTCGATGCGCGCAGAACGGTCATGATGGCGTTCCAGCGGATCGCAGAACGGATACGACGTTCCAGATCCAGATTACCCGGATATTCCGGCTCATCTTCAACGGCAATAGTGTTGACGTAACCGCCGGTCGATGCGCCAGCAGCCACTTTCACCCCGCCTTTGCGGGCTTCAGAAAGGAGTTGGTCAATAAGATACTGAGCGCGCTCAACACCTTCTTCACGGATGACCGATTCGATCGCCTGTAGCCAGTCGCGAGTTTCGATCGGATCCACGTCATTTGGTAAACGTTCTGACATGGGGGGTATTCCTTATCTATCTAATCGTTGATTAATCTGGAACCTGTCCCATTGAACTCTTCGTTCTTCACGCTGGAACAACCAAAAATTCAATAAGACAGGTTCTGCGTTTAGTTGCCGCGCTCTAAAAATGGCGCTTAAGAACCGGAGTTCTCGTCCTTTCGTTGCTGTAAACGACGCAGTGAGCGCTCTCGACGGCTCTGCTCACGACTACGATCCAGCAAAATTTCCTCAATGAACGCCAGGTGACGGTGCGACGCTTCACGCGCCTGCTCCGGCTCCCCAGCCATTATCGCCTCGAAAATGCGAGTGCGATGGTTGCTGACCAACGGGAGCATTTCCCGCCGGGCATACAGCAATTCAAAGTTCTGACGCACGTTTTGCGCCAACATCGGCTCCATACACCTTAGCAGATGAAGCAACACCACATTGTGTGCCGCCTCGGTGACGGCGATTTGATACTGGACGACGGCGCCGGACTCAGCGTCCAAATCGCCCGACTGCTGAGCGCGTTCAATAGCCTGATGCAGCTCACGGATACGGTCGCGATCCTCATCATTGCTGCGCAGCGCCGCGTAATAGGCCGCGATGCCTTCCAGCGCGTGACGGGTCTCAAGCAAATCGAATTGGGATTCAGGGTGATCGGACAGCAGCTCAACCAGCGGATCGCTGAAGCTCTGCCACAGGCGGCTCTGAACAAACGTTCCACCTCCCTGACGACGAAGCAACAGGCCCTTGGCTTCGAGGCGTTGAATCGCCTCACGCAGCGAGGGGCGGGAAACGTCGAACTGTTTAGCCAGTTCGCGTTCAGGCGGGAGTTTTTCACCGGGGCGCAAGGTCCCCTCAAGGATCAGAAACTCCAGCTGCTGCTCTATCACATCGGATAATTTTGGTTGGCGGATTTTGCTGTAGGCCATATTCCCTGTCTCTGCCATTAGCCCGGAGTCAATTGGTCTTACCAATTTAAAGTTCGTAGCGCTAAAGTAACAAAGTATTCACCTTCTGTCCATACAGGTTTTGATTGAAATCAGTAAACGACGGACATTTTAACAACCTTACAGAAATAACATTTCAGAAATGTAACCTTGCACAAATGTTACGTTTACTCATAAAGAGGTAGCATTAACTTAATGGAAACGAAAAATTACGCTATCTGAACCGATTCAACGACCCAATAAATGAATATAAAGACAATATCATTGAATAAATAATCAGAAAGAAGCAATGCGCCGGAATAATACAGAATGTGTCTATTGATGTCTTTTTAGACACATGGTCATCATCCCTTCATAAAGCAGGTGCATTCAAACGCGCTTACCACTATTCTCCCTGAGACGAAAGGCCTTTTTCTTAATTACCGCACCGCCTTCCGTAAACAAAACAATACAGAAACGGAAGTCGTTAAATACACAAACACAACAATATGTGCGCGCCATCACTCAGGTAAAAAGTGGGCCACGTCGCCCAAATTTTCGCTGGCTATGCTTTCAGGCAGGGACAGCAGTGAAGCAGCAACCTGACGGATGACGTACACAAAAAATAACCACACACGAGGTTTCATATGGAAGGTCAACAGCACGGCGATCGGCTGAAGCGCGGCCTGAAAAACCGTCACATTCAGCTCATCGCGCTGGGCGGGGCTATCGGCACCGGCCTGTTTCTGGGGAGCGCGTCCGTCATTCAGTCCGCCGGCCCGGGTATCATTCTTGGTTACGCGATTGCCGGTTTTATCGCCTTTCTGATCATGCGTCAGCTGGGCGAAATGGTGGTAGAAGAGCCGGTAGCCGGTTCGTTTAGCCACTTTGCTTATAAATACTGGGGCGGCTTTGCCGGCTTCGCCTCCGGCTGGAACTACTGGGTACTGTATGTCCTGGTGGCCATGGCGGAACTCACTGCCGTCGGCAAATATATCCAGTTCTGGTGGCCGGAAATCCCAACCTGGGCCTCAGCGGCGGTCTTCTTCATCGCCATCAACGCCATTAACCTGACCAACGTGAAAGTGTTCGGGGAAATGGAGTTCTGGTTTGCCATTATCAAAGTGGTCGCCGTTGTGGCGATGATTTTGTTCGGCGGCTGGCTGCTGTTCAGCGGCAACGGCGGCCCGCAGGCGACGGTACGTAACCTCTGGGATCAAGGCGGGTTCCTGCCGCACGGCTTTACCGGGCTGGTAATGATGATGGCGATCATCATGTTCTCCTTCGGCGGTCTGGAGCTGGTGGGTATCACCGCGGCGGAAGCGGATAACCCGGAGCAAAGCATCCCGAAAGCCACTAACCAGGTTATCTACCGTATCCTGATCTTCTATGTTGGCTCGCTGGCGGTCCTGCTCTCGCTTCTGCCGTGGACGCGTGTGACTGCGGACACCAGTCCGTTCGTCCTGATTTTCCATGAGCTTGGCGATACGCTGGTGGCAAACGCCCTCAACGTAGTGGTGCTGACGGCGGCCCTGTCGGTGTATAACAGCTGTGTCTACTGCAACAGCCGTATGCTGTTCGGTCTTGCCCAGCAGGGGAACGCACCGAAAGCGCTGCTCAGCGTCGACAAACGCGGCGTGCCGGTGAATACCATTCTCGTCTCCGCCGTGGTCACCGCCCTGTGTGTGCTGATCAACTACCTGGCGCCGGAATCCGCATTTGGCCTGCTGATGGCGCTGGTAGTCTCCGCCCTGGTGATCAACTGGGCGATGATCAGCCTCGCGCATATCAAATTCCGTCGCGCCAAACAGCAGCAGGGCGTCACCACTCGCTTCCCCGCCCTCTTCTACCCGCTGGGTAACTGGGTGTGCCTGCTGTTTATGGCCGCGGTGCTGATCATTATGCTGATGACCCCGGGGATGGCGATTTCCGTTTGGCTGATCCCGGTATGGATCGCCGTGCTGGGCGTGGGCTATCTGTTTAAACAGAAAGCCGCCGCCACCATAAAAGCACAATAATACATCTCATCAATAATTCTCTTTGCTCTGCGCCCCTCCCTGAATGACGGGCGCAGAGCATTGTTATCTGCTTCACACTTTCCCCTCCATAGCTTTTTTATCCATATCGTCAACGCGTTCCTGCAACGTAATTCTCTCGATAGCAGCCAATAATTCTCTCCATACTGCAACGGAGAGACCGCACATGGCAGACAATAGACTTTCAATAAAAGAAAAGATTGGTTATGGGATGGGGGATGCCGGATGCAATATCATCTTTGGCGCCATCATGCTGTTTGTTAACTATTTTTATACCGATATTTTCGGTCTGGCGCCGGCGCTGGTGGGCGTACTGCTGCTGTCGGTGCGCGTCATCGATGCGGTGACCGACCCGATCATGGGCGCCCTCGCCGACCGCACCCGCAGTAAATATGGCCGCTTTCGTCCATGGCTGCTGTGGATTGCTTTCCCCTACGCCCTGTTCAGCGTCCTGATGTTCACCACTCCTGAGTGGACCTATAACAGCAAAGTCATCTATGCGTTTGTCACCTACTTTCTGCTGTCGATTACCTATACCGCGATTAACATCCCCTACTGCTCGCTGGGAACGGTGATGACCGCCGATCCGAAAGAGCGCGTTGCCTGCCAGTCTTATCGTTTCGTGATGGTGGGTATCGCCACGCTGTTGCTGTCATTAACGCTGCTGCCAATGGCCGACTGGTTCGGCGGCGCCGATAAAGCGAAGGGCTATCAGATGGCGATGACCGTGCTGGCCTTCATCGGCATGTGTATGTTCCTGTTCTGCTTCGCTACCGTACGCGAACGCATCCACCCGGCGGTACAGACCAATGATGAACTGAAAAAAGATCTCAAAGATGTGTGGAAAAATGACCAGTGGGTACGCATCCTGTTGCTCACGCTGTGCAACGTCTGTCCGGGCTTTATCCGCATGGCCGCCACCATGTACTACGTCACCTGGGTAATGGGGCAAAGCACCCATTTTGCCACTCTGTTTATCAGCCTCGGCGTGGTCGGGATGATGATTGGCAGCATGCTGGCAAAAGTCCTCACCGACCGCTGGTGCAAACTGCAGGTCTTCTTCTGGACCAATATCGTGCTGGCGATCTTCTCCTGCGCCTTCTATTTCTTTAATCCGCACGCCACCACGCTGATTATGGTGCTCTACTTCCTGCTCAACATCCTGCATCAAATTCCCTCCCCGCTGCACTGGTCGCTGATGTCCGATGTTGACGACTACGGCGAGTGGAAAACCGGCAAGCGCATCACCGGCATTAGCTTCTCCGGCAATCTGTTCTTCCTCAAAGTCGGCCTGGCGGTCGCCGGGGCGATGGTCGGATTCCTGTTGTCATGGTACGGCTACGACTCTGGCGCCAAAGCGCAAAGCGCCTCCGCCCTCAACGGCATCGTGCTGCTGTTCTCGGTTATCCCCGGCGTCGGCTACCTGATCACCGCCGGCGTGGTGCGCCTGCTGAAGGTTGACCGTACCCTGATGCGCCAGATTCAGAGCGATCTGGAGAAGCGCCGCAGCAACTACAGCGAGCTGAACGAATACCAGGAACTGAAAACCAGTGAACACGTAAGGAAAGCCTGATGAACAACTGGCCAAACCCCTTTATTGAACAGCGCGCAGATCCCTTTATTCTGCGCCACCTTAATCACTACTACTTTATTGCCTCGGTGCCGGAATACGACCGGCTGGAGATCCGGCGCGCGGCGACCCTTGAAGGATTACGCGATGCGGAGCCGGTAGTGGTCTGGCGCGCACCGCAAAGCGGGCCGATGAGCCAGCTGATTTGGGCGCCGGAGCTACATGAGATAGACGGGAAGTGGTATATCTATTTTGCCGCCACCCATACCCACGATCTGGATGCGCTGGGCATGTTCCAGCATCGTATGTTCGTGATCGAGTGCGCCGACAACGATCCGCTGACCGGCCGCTGGCAGGAAAAAGGCCAGGTGGTCACGCCTTTCGATACCTTCGCCCTCGATGCCACCACTTTTACCCATCAGAGGAAATGCTGGTATCTGTGGGCGCAAAAATCCCCGCATATCGAAGGCAACTCAAACCTGTATCTCGCCGAAATGGCTAACCCGTGGACGTTAAAAGGCGAGCCGGTCATGCTGAGCAAGCCGGAGTTCGACTGGGAGTGCCGGGGATTTAAGGTCAACGAAGGGCCTGCGGTACTGATGCATGGCGATAAGCTATTTATCAGCTATTCCGCCAGCGCCACCGATGAAAACTACTGCATGGGGTTGTTATGGATCGACCGGCAGGCCGATCCGCTGCAGCCGGCAAACTGGCATAAAGCTCCGCAGCCGGTGTTCCGCACCAGCTATGAAAACCGCCAGTATGGCCCAGGTCATAATAGTTTTACCCAAACGCCGGAAGGGGAAGATGTGCTGGTGTATCACGCGCGGAATTACACTGAGATAGAAGGCGACCCGCTGTATGATCCCAATCGCCATACGCGGTTAAAGCTGGTCAGCTGGCGGGAAGACGGGATGCCCGACTTCGGTATTCCACCGGCGGATACGCTGTAGCGGTTCGGAATGTTACCCGCTGGCGCGGGTTCTCCAGGCCGGGTCAGGCGAAGCCGCCACCCGGCAACATGACCAGCACGGCGTCTGATATATCGCCCGGCGGCGCTGTTGCTTGCCGGGCCTACGTGACGTGAGCCTGCGGGTGACTCGCCAGGCCGGATAAGCGCAGCGCCATCAGGCAACAAAAGCCCCGCAGGTACGTACATCGTGGCAGGCAGCGCGCGGGCTCAGGCCGTTAAACCAGGGTACCGTAAATCGTCAGCAGCGCCATAATCACCACTACCACCAGCGAAGTCTTCTTAGCCATCGATACCGCAGCCTTCGGCGTCGCTACTTTATCCACGTGCGGTTCACGAGCCAGGGAATACTGCGCCAGGCGGGTCAATACCTGATACTGCGACGAATGGCGGTCGCCTAACGATGCAAACCACGCAGGGAGCGCTTTCTCTCCATGCCCCACCAGAGCATAGACAACCCCCACCAGACGCACCGGCAGCCAGTCCACAATATGCAGGATACCATCGATTCCGGACTGCAAACGATGATGCGGCGTCTGGTAGCGCGCCAGCCACGTCTGCCAGGCACGCAGGACGCTATAGGCGATAAGCGTCAGCGGCCCCCACGCCCCACCGACCACAAACCAGAAGAGTGGCGCCAGGTAGTAACGATAGTTAATCCATAGCAGCGCATTTTGCAGTTCGCTAAGGTACTCGCGCTCATCACAGCCCGGGGGGACGCCGTGTATCAACGTCAGCTCGCTGGCCATCGCATCGCAGGCGCGGCTGTCATTGCGCGACGCCGCTTTCAGATAGGCATGATAGTGCAGCCGAACCTTACCGGCGCCGATGCACAGCAGGCCTAGCAAAATCCAGAACACCAGCAGCGGTACGTTGAACAGCTGCCCCTGCAGCAAGCGCTGAATAATGTAGACCACCGCGACGGCGACCAGGGTCATCAGCAGCGTTCCCGGCAACGAGAAATGTTTTATCCGGCGGAACGCCACCTCCAGCCGATGATCAAGCTGCCAGTGTTCGCCCAGTTTAAACAGGCGTTCAGCGATAAGCACCAGCAGCGTAGTAAACAGCGTCATGAGGTCTCCTTTTCGGACGGCGCGCTGAGCAGCGCACGAAATTTTTTCCAGTCAAAGGCCGGTCCCGGGTCCGTCTTGCGAACGGGCGCGATATCGCTATGGCCCGTGATGTTTGCGGCGATGGCAGGATAAATCGTGATAAGCAGATCCGTCACCGCCGCCAGCTGCTGGTACTGCGCTTCGGTATACGCCAGGGTATCCGTGCCTTCCAGCTCTATGCCGATGGAAAAGTCATTGCAGCGTTCACGCCCCTGATAGCTGGAGACACCCGCATGCCATGCACGCTTATCGAAAGGCACATACTGCACGATTTCACCATCACGGCGAATCAGACAATGCGCCGAAACGCGCAGATGAGCGATCTCGGCAAAGAAAGGATGCGCGTGAGGATCCAGGGTGCCGGTGAACAGCGCGTCAATCCATGGACCACCAAATTCACCTGGCGGCAGGCTGATATTATGCACCACCAATAAGGAAGGGGCCTCTTCATCCGGACGGCAGTCATGGTGCGGCGAGGGAACCCGCCGCGCGCCGACCAGCCATCCCTCGTTCAACTGCATGCGGGATCTCCTTTCGCGAACTCATGCTTCCGGGCCACACGCCGGCCCAAAGGATGAAGTGTGTATGGTACTGAAACGTCGTTCAGGTTAGCATGTTTCCCACTTCTGAATCTTATCTATCTGGAGCTTTATCATGTCGCCTCGTCGTTACAACCCCGACCGCCGCCGTGACGTGCTGCTGGAACGTATTAATCTCGATATTACCGATGCTGTCGCACACTCCCTGCGGGAAGATTTGGGCGGCGAAGTCGACGCCAGCAACGATATTAGCGCACAATTATTGCCGCAGGATGCACGCTCCCATGCGGTGGTCATTACCCGCGAAGATGGCGTCTTCTGTGGTAAACGCTGGGTGGAAGAGGTCTTCATTCAGCTCGCCGGTGACGACGTGAATATCACCTGGCACGTCGCCGATGGCGATGCGGTCAAAGCCGATCAACCCCTGTTCGAGCTGGAAGGCCCATCGCGCATTCTGCTCACTGGCGAACGTACGGCGCTGAACTTTGTACAAACCCTCTCCGGCGTCGCCAGCGTTGTCCGCCGCTATGTCGACCTGCTGGCGGGCACCAAAACCCAACTCCTGGATACGCGCAAAACGCTGCCAGGGCTGCGTACCGCTTTGAAATACGCGGTTCTCTGCGGCGGCGGCGCCAACCACCGCCTGGGGCTGTTCGACGCTTTCCTGATTAAAGAAAACCACATCATCGCCTCCGGCTCGATCCGTCAGGCGGTGGAAAAGGCGTTCTGGCTGCATCCTGATGTGCCGGTGGAAGTGGAAGTGGAAACGCTGGATGAGCTGGAGCAGGCGTTAAAAGCCGGGGCCGATATCATTATGCTCGATAACTTCACCACCGACCTGATGCGCGAGGCGGTGAAAATCACCGCTGGCCAGGCGTCGCTCGAGGTCTCCGGCAACGTCACCTTTGACACCATCCGCGAATTTGCCGACACCGGGGTCGACTATATCTCCGTCGGGGCCCTGACCAAACATGTGCAGGCGCTCGACCTGTCGATGCGTTTTCGCTGAAGATTGGGCCTTCACGTTTCCGGCGTGAAGGCCTGAATTTGCGACCCGACTCGCAGCCGCTCTTGCTCACCATGCAATCCCGCTAAAAACCCTGGAACCCGGTTTCCCGGATCGTTTTCGTCTCCTCGCCTGTCCCCCTGAATCCCGTCACAGTGCTTCTGTCACAACAAGGAGCGACTTATGGATAAACAACGAGGTTTTACCCTGATTGAACTGATGGTGGTCATCGGCATCATCGCCATTCTCAGCGCCATCGGCATCCCGGCCTACCAGAACTACCTGCGTAAAGCCGCCCTCACCGATCTGCTGCAGACCTTTGTCCCCTACCGGACGGCAATTGAACTTTGCGCGCTCGATCATGGCGGCCTGACGACATGCGACGGCGGCAGCAATGGCATCCCCTCGCCAACCACCACGCGCTACCTCTCCGCCATGAGCGTGGCAAAAGGGGTCGTTACCCTCACCGGCCAGGAAAGTCTCAACGGACTGGGCGTCACCCTAACCCCGACCTGGGATAACGCCGAGGGCGTCACAGGCTGGCAGCGGGTCTGCACTATCACCGACAACAGCGCGCTTCAGCAGGCCTGCGAAGACGTCTTCCGCGTGAAGTGAGGGCGACAACATGAAAACAGAACAGCTGATCCCTCTCTGTCGTCGCCATCACGCCCTGCTGCTGCACAGCGATGAGCAGACGATATCCATTGCGGTGGTCGATACCCCGCCGACGGAGCTAATGGAGGCGCTACGTTTCGCGACGCAAAAACGGATCGATATTGAATGCTGGAGCCAGGAGCAGATGGATAAGCGCCTGCAAGTCCAGGAAAAGCAGGCGCTGCTGGCGCAAAATGCAGGGCCGGAAAACATCGCCGAACGAGTCAATCAGATCCTCGAGCAGGCCCTGCGTCAGCGGGCCTCCGATATTCATATCGAACCTACGGAAACACACTTACGGATCCGCCTGCGTGTCGATGGCGTGCTACACGCCTTGCCGCTGCTGGCGCCCGAGCTGGCCGCGCCGGTTATCGCACGACTCAAAGTGATGGCCAGTCTCGATATCGCCGAGCATCGTTTGCCGCAGGATGGTCAGTTCGCGCTGAACCTCGCCGGACGGCAGCTCTCCTTTCGCATCGCCACTCTGCCCTGCCGCTATGGCGAGAAAATTGTCCTGCGCCTTCTGCATCAGGTTGACCAGGCGCTGGATCTGGAGGCGCTCGGCCTCTCATCCTCTCAGTTGGCGGCCTTCCGCCAGGCGCTGAATCAGCCGCAGGGGCTGCTGCTGGTCACTGGCCCAACCGGAAGCGGGAAAACGGTGACCCTCTACAGCGCCCTGCAGGCGCGAAACCGGGAACAAGTGAACATCTGTAGCGTCGAGGATCCTCTGGAGATCCCCATCGCCGGGATGAACCAGACGCAAATCAACCCGCGCGCCGGGCTGACCTTTCACAGCGTACTGCGCGCCCTGTTACGTCAGGATCCGGATATTGTGATGGTGGGTGAAATCCGCGATGCCGAAACCGCTGAAATCGCGCTGAAAGCCGCCCAAACGGGTCATCTGGTGCTCTCTACTCTGCACACCAATTCCACCAGCGAAACCCTCACCCGCCTGCAGCAAATGGGCATCGCCCGCTGGATGATCTCCTCTGCGCTCTCGCTGGTTATCGCCCAGCGTCTGGTCCGCAAGCTGTGCCCCCACTGCCGGCGCAATGCCGGCAGTGCCGCCGACCTGCCGCACAGTCTGTGGCCCCGTCCGTTGCCGCGCTGGCAGGCCGCGGGCTGCGAACACTGTTATCACGGGTATCACGGCAGGCTGGCGCTGTTCGAGGTCTTGCCTGTCACTCCGGGGCTACGTCAGGGGATAGTCCAGGGGCTCAACGCCATTGAGATCGAATCTCTGGCGCGAGCCGCGGGCATGATGACGATCTTCGAAAGCGGATGTCAGGCTATTGAACAGGGCTTGACCAGCCTCGAAGAGGTGGTGCGGGTGTTGGGGATCCCCCATGGCGACTAAGCGTCTCTGGCGCTGGCGAGGCGTCGATGCGCAAGGCGCTCCTTGTCAGGGGATGCTATGGCAAGCCAGTCGTCCGGAGGTGCTGCATCACCTCCAGCAGCAGCGCATCCTGCCGTTGGCTATACGCCGCTGTACGGTGAAGCAAAGCCTGTGGCACCCGCGCTACAGCAGCGAAACAATCCGCCAGTTGGCAACCCTGCTGCAGGCCGGGCTACCGTTGGCGGAAGGGTTATCGCTGCTGGCGCAGCAGCAACCGCATGGGCAGTGGCAGGCGCTGCTTGAGGCGCTGGGCCGCGAACTGGCCCAGGGCGTGACTTTCTCTGCCGCACTGGCGCAGTGGCCGCAGGCTTTTCCGCCACTGTATCTGGCGATGATTAGCACTGGCGAACTGACGGGCAAGCTCGATATTTGCTGCCAGCAGTTGGCCAACCAGCAGCAGGAACAGCAGCGGCTCGCCGGCAAGGTCAAGAAGGCGCTGCGCTACCCGCTGATCGTGCTCACACTGGCGCTGCTGGTGGTGCTGGGGATGCTTTATTTTGTCCTTCCTGAATTCACTGCCATCTACCAGACGTTCAATACGCCGCTGCCGTTATTAACGCGAATGGTTATTGCGGCAGGGGACATGCTGAGCCGCGGCTGGCCATTACTGCTGGCCTTTCTGCTGAGCCCGCTGCTGCTCAACCAGCTGGTCCAGCAGCGCGCCGACTGGCTGCTGCGTCGCCAGCAACTGCTTAACGCGCTCCCTCTCATCGGCCCCCTGATCGGCGGCCAACAGCTGAGCCTGATATTCACCGTTCTGGCGTTAACCCAAAGTGCCGGTATCAGCTTTCTACAGGGGCTGCAAAGCGTTGAAGAGACCCTGTCGTGCCCGCTGTGGCGCCAGCGCCTGGCGCAGGCCCGCGCGCTGATCGTTCAGGGGGATCCGATCTGGCAGGCGTTAAGCCGCTGCGGCGGTTTTACACCGCTGTGTCTGCAGCTCATCCGCACGGGGGAAAGCGCGGGGGCACTGGATCAGATGCTGGAAAACCTGGCGCATCATCATCGTGAGCAGACCCATCAGCGAGCCGACAGTCTGGCTGCGCATCTGGAACCCCTGATGCTGGTGATAACCGGCTCGCTGGTCGGGCTCCTGGTGGTGGCGATGTATTTGCCCGTTTTTCATCTGGGCGATGCCATTGGCGGGGCGGGAGGATAAGCAACGCTGGCACCGCGCAGGCGCCAGCGCAGCCGGTTACAGGCTATTGAATACCCGGTTCTCTTGTTCCTGAACGCGGATAAAGGTGGTGCGTTTGGTCAGCTCTTTCAGTCGCGAGGCGCCAACGTAGGTGCAGGCAGAGCGCAGGCCGCCGAGAATGTCGCGCGCGGTATTGTCCACCGGGCCACGCAGCGGCAGCTTAACGGTTTTCCCTTCCGCCGCGCGGTATTTCGCGACACCGCCCACATGGCGGGTCATCGCCGATTCAGAGCTCATACCGTAAAACAGCATGAATTTTTCACCGTTCTCTTCAACCACAGTACCGCCGCTCTCTTCGTGGCCCGCCAGCATACCGCCAAGCATCACGAAATCAGCGCCGCCGCCGAAGGCTTTCGCCACATCGCCCGGCATGGTGCAACCGCCGTCGCTGATGATCTGGCCGCCAAGGCCATGTGCGGCATCAGCACACTCGATCACGGCGGAGAGCTGCGGGTAGCCGACACCGGTTTTGACGCGGGTGGTGCAGACGGAGCCCGGGCCAATGCCAACTTTGACGATATCGGCGCCGGAGAGGATTAGCTCTTCACACATTTCACCGGTGACCACGTTCCCGGCAATAATGGTTTTTTGCGGCCAGGCTTCGCGCGCCTTCGCCACAAACTGGACGAAGTGTTCAGAGTAGCCATTGGCGACGTCAATGCACACAAAGTTCAATTGTGGGTTCTGAGAGAGGATCTGTTGCGTTTTATCAAAATCCGCATCGGAAGTACCGGTGGAAACCATCACATGCTTGAGAACGTCTGCGGATACGCTCTGGACAAACGCCTGCCATTCTTCCGCGGTGTAGTGCTTATGTACTGCGGTCAGAATGCCAAAAGTGGCCAGCGCTTTCGCCATGCTGAAGGTGCCCACGGTGTCCATGTTAGCCGCAATAATCGGCACACCGGACCAGGTCAGGCCTGAATGTTTAAAGGTGAATTCACGTTCCAGCTCAACATCAGAACGGCTTTTGAGGGTAGAGCGTTTCGGGCGGATAAGAACGTCTTTGAAACCAAGCTTCAGATCTTCTTCAATACGCATGTGCGAATTCCTGGGGTTAATGGCATTAATGTGAGAGCACAACTCCAGTGACGTTATCATACGCACGAATCAGGCCCGCGCAAGACTGCGATTTTCACTTTTTTTACGCTACAATCGTATAAATTTACCTGGTGAATGGAGAAAAAAGCGCTTATATCTCCAGCCGCCAGCGCATTATTTTTAACCATTTGATTTGCTTGATTAAAAGAAACAGAATAGCGGACGGCGCTCCCGGCTGGCACGGGGCCATCACGACAAGATCGCTGTCGCCTCTCCGGCATACTGCCCGTCCTCGCTGTCTGAATACCAAAAATACGAGCAATCCGTTTCAGGGTCAGAAGATATGGGGTACACAGTCGCGTTAACAGGCGGGATTGGCAGCGGTAAAAGTACGGTCGCCGACGCCTTCGCGCAGCTCGGGATTAAGGTTATCGATGCCGATGTTATCGCCCGCCAGGTGGTCGAACCTGGCACCCCGGCGCTCCAGGCCATTGCTGACCACTTCGGGCCACAGATGATTGCCCCCGACGGCACGCTAAACCGCCGTCTGCTGCGGGAAAAAATTTTTGCTCAGGTGGAGGAAAAAGCCTGGCTCAACGCGCTGTTGCATCCGCTGATTCAGCAGGAAACGCGCCGCCAGATGCAGGCCGCCACCTCCCCTTATCTCCTCTGGGTCGTACCTTTGCTGGTCGAAAACCGCCTGTCCAGCCAGGCCGATCGCGTACTGGTCGTCGATGTGCCAAAAGAGACGCAAATCGAACGCACCATGCTGCGCGATAAGGTCAGCCGCGAACATGCTGAACATATTCTTGCCGCCCAGGCCACGCGCGAGCAGCGCCTGGCCATCGCGGACGATGTTATTGAAAACACTGGCACTCCGGATGCAGTAGCATCGGATGTTGCCCGCCTGCACGAAAAGTACTTAACGCTGGCATTGCAGGCCGCCTCACAGGAAAACTCGTAATGCATACCCCCGTTCTGTTTGAACATCCTCTTAATGAGAAAATGCGCACCTGGCTGCGCATCGAATTTCTGATCCAGCAGATGGCTTTCCATCCGATGATTGCCAGCCATGGCGATGCGCTCCATTTTTTCCGTAACGCCGGCGATCTGCTGGATGTCCTGGAGCGCGGCGAGGTGCGTACCGATCTGGTCAAAGAGCTGGAGCGCCAGCAGCGTAAGCTCCAGTCCTGGGCAGAAGTGCCGGGAGTCGATCAGGAGCGCATTAACGCGCTGCGCCAGCAGCTCAAGCAGTCTTCCAGCACCCTGATGGCCGCGCCGCGCATTGGTCAGTTTCTGCGTGAAGATCGCCTGATTGCGCTAGTGCGCCAGCGCCTGAGTATCCCTGGCGGCTGCTGCAGCTTCGATTTACCGACCCTGCATATCTGGCTCCATATGCCGCAGGCGCATCGTGACGAGCAGGTGGCCAGCTGGCTTGCCAGCCTCGATCCATTGGTCCAGTCCCTGAGCCTGATCCTCGATCTGATTCGTAACTCCGGACAGTTTCGCAAACAGACCAGCCTCAATGGCTTTTATCAGGATAATGGCGAAGATGCCGATCTGCTGCGCCTGCGTCTCGATCTGGCCCACCAGCTTTATCCGCAGATCTCTGGCCATAAGAGCCGTTTCGCCATCCGCTTCCTGCCGCTGGACAGTGAGTATGGGATCGTGCCGGAGCGCTTTGATTTTGAACTGGCCTGCTGTTAAGGAGATAACATGTCAGAAGAGACTATCGTCAATTGTCCGACCTGCGGCAAAAACGTGGTATGGGGCGAACAAAGCCCCTATCGTCCATTTTGCAGCAAACGCTGCCAGCTGATCGATTTGGGAGAATGGGCAGCAGAGGAGAAGCGCATCCCCAGCGCGGGCGATCTCTCCGACAGCGATGACTGGAGCGAACAGCAGCCCTGATTTGACGGCACGCTAACCCAACGCCAGTTGGGTTAGCCTCCCAACCTGGGGTTCAGCCCTGGGCGATAAGTTTGCGGATAACCGGTTCATTCGCCGGGGGAAACGCTTCCGGATCCAGCGCCTGCCGCGTCATCCACTGTCCCGGCTGCCCCTCTTTACCCCAGGGCTCGCCTTCCCAACTTTCCACGAGGAAAAACCACAGCGTAATGTGGCGATCGGGGAACTGATACTCCAGCTTATCAAATAGTGAAAAGGTAGTGGCCGTAATTCCCACCTCTTCCTGCAGCTCGCGGATCAACGCCTGCTCCGGCGTTTCATCAGATTCAATCTTCCCGCCCGGGAACTCCAGCTTATTCGCCATATGGGCATCCGCGGCGCGCTGGGTAATAAAGATGTCGCCTTCTGGATTGCGAATTATCCCTACGGCGATTTGCAGTTTTTTCATTGAATCAGCTCCATAAAAAAGGCGCAGAACTCTGCGCCTTTGTTTTTTTATCAGCCCTTAGCTCAGACGGCCATGGCACTGTTTGTATTTTTTACCGGAACCGCACGGGCAAGGATCGTTACGCCCCACTTTACGTTCGCCGGTTTGTGCCGCCAGATCCTGTGCAGCGGCTTCATCATCGCTCTGATGGCTGAGCTGCTGCATCTGCGCCAGGCGCTCGGCCTCTTCACGACGTTGCTGCTCCATCGCCTCGACTTCTTCCGGCATCCGCACCTGCACTTTGCTCAGGGTGCTGATCACTTCATACTTCAGTGACTCCAGCATCGCGGCAAACATAGAGAACGATTCGCGCTTGTACTCCTGCTTCGGATCTTTCTGCGCATAGCCGCGCAGGTGGATACCCTGGCGCAGGTAGTCCATCGCCGCCAGATGTTCTTTCCACAGTGAATCCAGAGTCTGGAGCATCACGCCTTTCTCGAAGTGGCGCATCATTTCAGCGCCGACCACTTCCTCTTTACGCTGGTAGGTCTCTACCGCGCTCTGCAGAATACGTTCGCGCAGGGTCTCTTCATGCAGCTCCGGCTCTTTATCCAGCCACTCTTTGATTGGCAGGTCGAGATCGAAGTCGTTTTTCAGACGCTCCTGCAGGCCTTCGATATCCCACATCTCCTCCAGCGACTGCGGCGGAATATGGGCATCGATAGTCGCCTTAAACACGTCTTCGCGGATGCTGTTGATGGTTTCGCTGACGTCAGACACGTCCAGCAGTTCGTTACGCTGGGTGTAAATCGCCCGGCGCTGGTCGTTGGCCACATCATCATATTCCAGCAACTGCTTACGAATATCGAAGTTACGGCTCTCAACTTTACGCTGCGCGTTGGCGATAGCCTTGGTGACCCACGGGTGCTCAATGGCTTCGCCGGGTTTCATCCCCAGTTTACGCATCATGCCGGAAACGCGATCGGAGGCGAAGATACGCATCAGGGCGTCTTCCATCGACAGGTAGAAGCGGGAAGAACCGGCATCCCCCTGACGACCGGCACGGCCGCGCAGCTGGTTATCGATACGGCGTGATTCATGACGCTCGGTACCGATAATGTGCAGGCCGCCTGCGGCCAGTACCGCATCGTGGCGCACCTGCCAGTCGGCTTTGATTTTTTCAATCTGCTCAGGCGTTGGATTTTCCAGCGCCGCGACTTCCGCCTGCCAGCTACCGCCGAGCATAATATCGGTACCACGGCCCGCCATGTTGGTAGCGATGGTCACCGCGGAAGGATAGCCTGCCTGAGCGACGATATCCGCTTCGCTGGCATGGAACTTGGCGTTCAGAACGTTGTGCTTAATGCCGGCTTTGGTCAGCTCACGGGAAACCACTTCCGATTTTTCGATCGAGATTGTCCCCACCAACACCGGCTGACCGGCTGCGGTACGGGTTTTGATATCTTCGATAATCGCCTGAATTTTTTCCGCTTCGGTCATATAGACCAGATCCGCCATGTCTTTACGGATCATCGGACGGTTGGTCGGCACGACCACGGTATCCAGCTTATAGATAGAGCTGAATTCAAAGGCTTCAGTATCGGCGGTACCGGTCATCCCCGCCAGTTTCTCATACAGACGGAAATAGTTCTGGAAGGTGATAGAGGCCAGAGTCTGGTTCTCGTTCTGGATCTCCACGCCCTCTTTGGCCTCAACGGCCTGGTGCAGACCATCGGACCAGCGGCGGCCCTGCATTGTACGACCAGTGTGCTCATCGACGATGATAACTTCGCCATCTTTAACAATGTAGTCAACGTCGCGGGTGAACAGCGCATGGGCGCGCAGCGCGGCGGTGACGTGGTGCATCAGCATAATGTTGGTCGGGGAGTACAGGGACTCACCTTCATCCATAATGCCTTCCTGTACCAGCAGCTCTTCAATCAGCACCAGACCACGTTCGGTCAGGTTAACCTGACGCGCTTTTTCATCCACCGAGAAGTGGCCTTCGCCGGTGAAGGTGTCCGAATCTTCTTTTTCCTGACGGATCAGGTGCGGAATGATCTTGTTGACCTTACGGTACATTTCAGAGCTGTCTTCCGCCGGGCCGGAAATGATCAGCGGCGTACGCGCCTCATCGATCAGGATGGAGTCCACCTCATCCACCAGCGCATAGTGCAGTTTACGCTGAACGCGCTCTTCCGGGCTGAAGGCCATGTTGTCGCGCAGGTAGTCGAAGCCGTATTCGTTGTTGGTGCCATAGGTGATATCGGCAGCGTAGGCTTCACGCTTCGCCGGCGCCGGCAGGCCGGACATGTTGATGCCAACCGTCATGCCCAGGAATTCAAACAGCGGGCGGTTATTTTCGGCGTCACGCTGCGCCAGATAGTCGTTGACGGTCACCACGTGAACGCCTTTGCCGGTCAGCGCATTGAGGTAGGCCGGCAGGGTCGCGGTCAGGGTTTTACCTTCACCGGTACGCATCTCGGCGATGCAGCGATCGTTAAGCACCATACCGCCCAGCAGCTGGACGTCGAAGTGGCGCATGCCGAACACACGCTTACTGGCTTCGCGAACGACGGCGAACGCTTCAGGGATCAGATTTTCCAGCACTTCGCCTTTTTCCAGGCGCGCGCGGAATTCAGCGGTTTTCGCTTTCAGCTCGTCATCAGAGAGTTTTTCCATCGCCGGTTCCATACCGTTGATGATATTGACGACTTTGCGCATACGACGCAGCGTACGGTCGTTACGGCTGCCGAAAACCTTAGTTAACATTTTAATAAGCATAATAAAATCTCAAACGCCCCGCGGTGCGGAGTCACAAAAAATAGGATGGTCCGTGGTTATTTTCAGCTGAGACGTTGAGGGCCTGCGCGGATCCCCGCTACCTGGCTTATCCAGGCGCTGACGCGGAAGGCAGAATATGAGGAAGGGATATACGCCGCCTGGCGGATCACTACCGGCGGCGTACTGTCCTGCGTCAGCAGCGCGCTGAGCGTGTCGAGCAGCGCCAGATGCTGCGCCTGCAGCGGAGACGCTTCTTCCGCCACCGGCAACGCCTGCGGCGCCATGGCGAAAGAGAGATGACGAATAACGGTGCGAATGGCATGCTGATGCCAGTAGTCGACGGTAAAGTTGGGCCGGCGATTCGTCTCCAGCAGCGCCAGCTGGGAGAAATTAACTTTACTCGGGTTGTGGTTGCTGGCGGTCGCCTTTGCTGACGTCGCGGTCTCATGGCCGTTGCTAAGCGCAGGCAGGCCGAGGCTGGCCGCGACCATCCCCAACAGGAGATGCGGCCAAAAATACCGTCTGCCAAACTGTCGCCAGCGCGTCAGCAATCCACTCACGTTCATTACCTTTCTTTGGTATACCCGTCGTCGTTCAGGCTGTCTCTTTATTGACGTTTTTCGCAGGACAACCTGATGTCCACGGGGTAAAGCAACCCGGAGAAATAATTTTGCGCTCAAATACTAACATTAATAGCGCGCTGAGGCAGCATGAATGAAGGCCGTTGCCCGGGGAAAACGCTTAATAAAGCAGCGAACGCGCGCTAATTATTACCCAGCGATCGCAGTGAAAAATAACGGGAAGAGGCTATAAAAGAAAAACGACTGGTTCCCTGGTCGGAGAGAGTACCAGGTTACCAGTCGAATTTACTGAATGGTCAGGCTTACGCCAGAACCATCGACGGTGCGCGGAACGCCATTGGCAATTTTGCGTCGTCTTCGAAGGTCACATACTCCCAGGCTTCCTGTTTTGCCAGAACAGCCTGCAGCAGTTTGTTGTTCAACGCGTGACCCGATTTGTACGCCGTGAATGCGCCGATAATATTGTGACCACACATAAACAGGTCACCGATCGCATCCAGCATTTTGTGGCGAACAAATTCGTCTTCAAAGCGCAGACCGTCTTCGTTCAGTACGCGATAATCGTCAACAACGATGGCACAATCGAAGCTGCCGCCCAGGCACAGGCCACGGGACTGCAGATATTCGATATCGCGCATGAAACCGAAGGTACGCGCACGGCTAATCTGACGCATGAACGCATCGGCCGAGAAGTTCAGCGTATAGCGCTGGGTGCTGGCATCAATCGCCGGATGGTTAAAATCGATGGTGAAGTCCAGCGAAAAACCATTGTACGGTTTGAATTCAGCCCATTTGTCGCCATCTTCGACGCGAACCGTCTCTTTGATACGTACAAATTTCTTGGCGCAGTTCAGTTCATCGATGCCGGCGTCCAGCAACAGATAAACGAACGGAGCCGCACTGCCGTCCATAATCGGGATTTCCGGTGCATCGACTTCAACAATAATGTTGTCGATACCCAGGCCAGCCAATGCGGCGTTCAGGTGTTCAACCGTAGAAATCCGCACGTCATGCTCATTAACCAGGCAAGTACAGAGCATGGTATCACGCACAGATTTGGCATCAGCCGGAAAATCTACCGGTGGATTCAAGTCGGTGCGACGATAGATGACCCCGGTATTTGCCGGCGCAGGGCGTAACGTCAGTGTGACTTTCTTGCCGGTATGCAAACCGACACCAGTCGCCTGAACGATACGTTTAAGAGTCCTTTGTTTGATCATCGTATAATCTCG
The DNA here is from genome assembly GCF_021869705.1 of Klebsiella sp. PCX. Lineage (NCBI taxonomy): Bacteria > Pseudomonadati > Pseudomonadota > Gammaproteobacteria > Enterobacterales > Enterobacteriaceae > Klebsiella > Klebsiella sp. PCX. Next base: position 857,995 of record NZ_CP091527.1, on the reverse strand, counting down.
CCAATTTACCTATCCAACCGAAGTGTACACCACTATCGGGAGGCCAGTTTAGCACAAAGAGCGCAGATGCCCAACTTCCAGTCGATTCTTAATCGGCTTGCTTACGCAGGAAGGCTGGGATATCCAGATAATCCGGCTCTTTCGCGGTTTGCGGCGTATTGTCGTTCACCACTTTTGCCGCCGGCTTCTGCTCTTGCGTCAGCGGGGACATACCGTGCTGCTGGTAGCGATCCATCGCCGGCTGCTGAACCTGTTTGTTGGTCACCAGGGTAATTTCCGGACGCTTGTCCATGCCGATACCGGTCGCCACTACGGTGACGCGCAGTTCGTCGTTCATATCCGGGTCCAGAGAGGTACCGATAACCACGGTGGCGTTATCCGAGGCAAATGCGCGGATAGTGTTACCCACGGTTTCGAACTCATCCAGACGCAGGTCGAAGCCCGCGGTGATGTTAACCAGCACGCCGCGCGCACCGGACAGGTCGATATCTTCCAGCAGCGGAGAAGAGATGGCCATTTCAGCCGCTTCTTCCGCACGGTCTTCACCGCTCGCCACGCCGGAGCCCATCATCGCGTAGCCCATTTCAGACATCACGGTACGGACGTCCGCGAAGTCAACGTTCATCAGACCCGGACGGGTGATCAGTTCAGCGATACCCTGCACCGCGCCTTTGAGGACGTCGTTTGCCGCGCCGAACGCGTCAAGCAGAGAAATACCGCGGCCAAGTACTTTCAGCAGCTTGTCGTTTGGGATGGTGATCAGTGAGTCAACGTGCTTGGACAGCTCGGTGATCCCCTGCTCAGCAAACGCCATGCGCTTCTTACCTTCAAAATTAAACGGCTTAGTGACCACCGCAACGGTGAGGATCCCCAGATCCTTAGCCACTTCGGCAACAACAGGCGCCGCGCCGGTACCGGTACCACCGCCCATGCCTGCCGCGATGAACACCATGTCTGCGCCATCAAGGGCCGCACGCAGCGCTTCACGGTCTTCGTCCGCCGCATTACGGCCGACTTCCGGGTTCGCGCCAGCGCCCAGACCTTTGGTAATACCGCTACCGATCTGGATAGTCTGGCCAACAGCCGTTTTACGCAGCGCCTGCGCATCGGTGTTCACCGCGAAGAATTCAACACCCTCAATGCGCTCGCGCACCATGTGTTCAACGGCATTACCGCCGCCGCCACCGACGCCGATGACTTTAATCACCGCGTCGTTGGTCAGTTCCATAGGTTCAAACATAGTTTCTCTCCGTCTTGTGCCTGTCGCCTGAGAACGCTAATTGTCTGCGTTCTCTTAAAAAATTAAAACTCTTTTCGCAGCCAGCTGTTGAGTCGCTTAATCCACGAGCCCACCGACGCCGTCACGCGTTTTTCGACTTCCGCTTCACCACTCAGATGTGACTCTTTTCCGTAGTGCAGCAGCCCCACCGCCGTCGAATAATACGGCTCCTGGGCATAGTCCGTTAAACCGGTGATGTTCAGCGGCGCGCCAATGCGCACCTGGGTATGGAACACGCGCTGCGCACAGGCCGCCAGACCTTCAATTTGCGCCGCGCCGCCGGTTAACACAATCCCCGCCGCCAGATGGTGTTTCACCCCCTGCTGGCGGAGCTGTTCCTGCAGCTGCAGGATCTCTTCATTGACCAGATTAAGCAGTTCGGTATAGCGCGGTTCAATCACCTCAGCCAGCGTCTGACGCTGCAGGCTACGCGGCGGCCGTCCGCCTACGCTCGGTACTTCGACGTTTTCGTCTTTACCGACGATGGAACCCAATGCGCAACCGTGACGAACCTTGATGGCTTCGGCGTCGCTCGGCGGCGTCCCGAAGGCATAGGCGATATCGCTGGTCACCACGTTGCCCGCGTACGGGATCACTTTGGTGTGACGCAGCGCGCCGCCGGTATAGACGGCGATATCCATTGTACCACCACCAATATCCACCACGCAGACGCCCAGCTCACGTTCGTCTTCTGTTAATACGGAATAACTGGCCGCTAAACCGGCGAAAATAAGTTGGTCAACTTTCAGACCACAACGTTCCACCGCTTTAACAATGTTTTTCGCCATATCGTTATGGCAGGTAATCAGATGCACCTTCGCCTGCATGCGCACGCCGGACAGCCCAACCGGGTTTTTAATCCCTTCCTGGTAGTCAATGGCGTATTCCTGCGGAATCACGTGCAGGACGCGATGCTCATCGCGGACGCGAACCGACTTCGCGGTATGGACCACGTTTTCGACGTCGTCCAGCGTCACTTCTTCTTCCGAAATCGGTACCATCCCGATTTCATTCTGACAGCTTATATGTTTACCCGAAAGAGCCAAATAAACTGATGAAATCTGGCAATCCGCCATCAGTTCGGCCTGGTCGATGGCGCGCTGTACGCATTTCACCACCGACTCGAGGTCGTTCACACCGCCTTTATCCATACCACGCGATGGGCAACTGCCCACGCCGATGATATTAATCATGCCGTCGGGCAGAACTTCCCCTACTAAAGCGGCCACCTTGGCGGTGCCAATCTCCAGTCCAACTACCAGTTTTCTGTCCGTCGCCTTGATCATTGTTGTTCTGCCTGTGCCTGATTCTGTTGTTGATTAGTTTCCTCTGCGGGAGCAGGTACCCAGCCCACTGCCGCACCCGAGTCATAACGCAAATCAACGTAGCTAATCCGTTTGCCGTCGGTCTGCGCCTGCTGCTGAAGAACCGGGTAGAGTTCCATAAAGCGCTGAAGCCGTTTCATGGTGTCGCCACGACCAAGGTTGAGCTTAATGTCATTATTAAGCGTCAACTGCCAGGAGCGACGGGCGGTCATCGCCGCCACTTTCAACGTGAATTTATCCTTTGCCAGCACCTGCCCCATGTCACGATACCCTTGCAGCACTTCGTTCTCGCTGCCTTCCGGGCCGTATAACATCGGTAAATTCTGTTTGCTGGTGCGATCCGCCGGCACGCTGAAGGCATTTCCCTCTGCATCCACCATATGTTGATCATTCCAGCGCGCAATCGGCACATATTCAACCAGATGAATCTTCAATTCATCGGGCCACTGCTTTCGGACGCTCGCCTGCTTAATCCACGGCAGACGTTCAATCTGACTCTGAATGATGTTCACGTCCTGAGTCATAAAGGTGCCCGGCGAACCCAGCGCCAGGATCGCCTGGCGGATGTCATCATTGCGCGTATAGTGACGCTCGCCGGTCACCACCATCTTCGACAGCGGTAAACGCTGCGCGTCTTCCATCCAGCCAAGAACCATCCACCCGCTGACCAGCACGGTAAACAGCACCGCCAGCAGGAAAACGATCCCTGCCAGCCGCGTTCCATTACTCCGACGCGAAGAAGAAACGTCCTCTTCATGGTTCCGCGTATTCAGCGCAGCCTGCGACATATCACCCCGCCAGGTCCAGAATTCGTACAACAAGCTGGGAGAAGCTCATTCCTGCCTGACGCGCCGCCATCGGTACAAGGCTATGGCTGGTCATGCCCGGAGAAGTATTCGCTTCCAGCAGATAAAACTGGCCATCGCTGTCCAGCATGACGTCAATACGGCCCCAGCCTTTGCAACCCAGAACATTCCAGGCTTTAAGCACCAGGCTTTGAATGGCTGACTCACGCGCTGGATCCTCCAATCCTGGGCAGAAATATTGCGTCTCATCAGAGAGATACTTCGCCTCATAATCATAGAAGGTTCCAGCCGTCTGGATACGTATTGACGGTAAAATTTCTTCACCGACGATGGCGACGGTAAATTCCGGCCCACTGAGCCATTTTTCGACTAAAACTTCATCATCATGCTGAAAAGCCAACGCCAGTGCACTCGCTAAATCACAGCTTTCGCTGACTTTCGACATCCCAACGCTGGAGCCTTCGCGGCTGGGCTTGATGATGAGCGGCAGACCCAGCGCCGCAATCTGCTGTTCGACATCAGCAGACAATCCGGCGCTAAACTGGGCGCGGGTCAGAGCCACCCACGGCGCGACCGGTAATCCGGCCCCCTGCCACAGCCATTTGCTGCGCAGTTTATCCATTGAAATCGCCGAAGCCATCACGCCGCTGCCGGTATAAGGCAGCTGGATCAGATCCAGCAGCCCCTGCAGCGTGCCATCTTCCCCGCCGCGGCCGTGGAGGGCAATAAACGCTTTCTTAAAGCCCAGCTTTTTCAACTGGGTAATATCGACATCGCGCGGGTCAACCGGATGGGCATCCACCCCGGCTTCACGCAGCCCGGCCAGCACCGCGGCGCCTGAATTCAGCGACACTTCACGTTCAGCGGAGGTTCCACCGAAAAGCACCGCGATTTTATCAGCCATGGCGCTCCTCCTCCGTTTTTTGCGGGATCAGTTTGATTTCAGCCAGGTGACGGGCGATTTTTCCAATGTTTCCGGCCCCCTGCACCAGCACTAAATCGTTGCCGGTCAGCACCGACGCCAGCATCGCCGCGGCCTGCGTCGGGTCGGACACCAGAATCGGGTCAACTTTACCGCGACCACGGATTGTACGGCACAGCGAGCGGCTGTCGGCACCCGGGATCGGCGCTTCGCCTGCCGGGTAGACATCGAGCATCAGCAGCGCATCGACCTGGGTCAGCACGTTGGCGAAATCATCGTACAGATCGCGAGTACGGGTATAACGGTGCGGCTGGAATACCATCACCAGATTTTTATCCGGCCAGCCGGCACGCGCCGCTTTGATAGTGGCGTCGACTTCCGTCGGGTGGTGGCCATAGTCATCGATCAGCATCGCGCTGCCCGCTTTGCCGTTGACTTCCGTCAGCGGATATTCGCCAAGGAAGTCGAAACGACGGCCGGTACCCTGGAAGCTTTCCAGCGCGCGCAGGATAGCCTGATCGTCAATCCCCTCTTCCGTCGCCACGGCGACCGCCGCCGCCGCGTTCAGCGCGTTATGGCGTCCCGGGGCATTGAGCGTCACCTGCAGCAGTTCTTTATCCTGACGCACCAGGCGGAAATGCCCCTGCGCTCCAACCTGACGGTAGTCTTCTACGCGGACGTCGGCGTCGTCGCTAAAACCGTAGGTGGTGATCTGCCGGCCGACGCGCGGCAGCAGTTCTCGGATCACCGGGTCATCCACACACATCACCGCGCGTCCGTAGAACGGCAGGTTGTGCAGGAAGTTAATAAAGGTCTGCTTCAGATTCTCGAAATCGCCATGGTAGGTGTCCATGTGGTCGGCTTCGATGTTGGTAACAATGGCCACCATCGGCTGCAGGTGCAGGAACGATGCATCGCTCTCATCCGCTTCCGCAATCAGGTAACGGCTATGGCCGAGGCGCGCATGGACGCCCGCCGCTTTCACCAACCCGCCGTTGACGAAAGTCGGGTCCAGCCCGGCTTCGGCGTAAATACTGGATACCATCGCGGTGGTGGTGGTTTTGCCATGGGTCCCGGCAATGGCGATCCCGTGACGGAAGCGCATCAGCTCCGCCAGCATTTCCGCACGACGGATCACCGGGATACGCGCCTCGTGCGCGGCGACGATTTCCGGGTTATCGGCGGAAATCGCGCTGGAAACTACGACCACGCTGGCATCGCGCACGTTTTCCGGGCGATGATTGAAATAAATAGTGGCGCCAAGCTGCGACAGCTGCTGGGTCACCGGATTCGGCGCCAGGTCGGAGCCGCTGATCTGATAACCTTCGTTAGCCAACACTTCGGCAATACCGCCCATACCGGCACCGCCGATGCCGACAAAGTGAATGTGCCGGACGCGACGCATCTCGGGCACTATGGAACGCAGTTTTGCCAAATCTTGTGTATTCATTCTTTACGCCATCAACTTCTGTATTCGGGCGGTGAAAATCACCGCAATTAGCGCGCCAAAGCTACGGCGCTGACCTCTTCTGCTACCCGCTCGGTAGCGTCCGGAATCGAAGCGCCACGCGCTCGTTCCGCCATATCCAGCAAGGTTTCCCGATCCCAGCTCGCCAGAGTAGAGGCTACCGCCTCAACCGTGAACGCCGGCTGTTCGAGAATTTTCGCCGCGCCGGCTTTCTCCAGCGGCAGCGCATTCCAGTACTGCTGACGATCTTTGTGCTGGAACGGTACAAACAGCGCCGGTAAGCCCGCAGCCGCGATTTCGCTAACCGTCAGGGCGCCGGAACGGCATACCACAACATCTGCCCAGGCATACGCCGCGGCCATATCATCAATAAATTCCGTCACTTTATGCTGCGGCTGCCCCGCGGCGGCATAGGCCTGCTGTACGGTTTGCTGGCCGCCTTTACCGCTCTGATGCCAGATGGTCACCGTATCGCCGAGCTTCGCCGCCACCTGCGGCATGGTCTGGTTCAGGACGCGCGCGCCCTGAGAGCCACCGACCACCAACACGCGAATCGGCCCCTGACGGCCCACCAGACGCTGCCCCGGCAGCGGCAGCGCCAGCACATCTGTGCGCACCGGATTCCCGACCACGTCCGCATGCGGAAAGGCGCCGGGAAACGCCTGCATCACTTTCTTCGCAATCTTCGCCAGCCATTTGTTGGTCAGGCCGGCAATGCCGTTTTGTTCGTGGAGGACCACCGGGATCCCCAGCGACCACGCCGCCAGGCCGCCAGGCCCGGACACATAGCCGCCCATGCCCAGCACCACGTCCGGCTGGAAACGCTTCATGATCGCCCGCGCCTGGCGCCAGGCGTTGAAGATCCGTATCGGCGCCAGCAGCTGTGCTTTAATCCCTTTGCCACGCAGGCCGGAGATACGGATAAAATCAATCTCGATGCCGTTTTTCGGCACTAAATCCGCTTCCATACGATCGGCGGTACCCAGCCAGCGAACCTGCCAGCCCTGGTCCATTAGATAGTGTGCGACCGCCAGTCCCGGGAACACATGCCCGCCGGTACCGCCCGCCATCACCATCAACCGCTTTTCCTGACCGCTCATCGAACACCCCGTGTAAACGCCTGGGCTTTTTCCAGACGCGTTTCATAATCAATTCGCAACAACAACATGATGGCCGTCGACATAATCAGCAGACTGGAACCACCATAACTGATCAGCGGCAGCGTCAAACCTTTCGTCGGCAGCATCCCCGCCGCCGCCCCGACGTTAACTAACGCCTGGAAGCTAAACCAGATACCAATCGCACAGGCGAGGAAGCCGGAGAAGCGATGATCGATCTCCAGCGCTTTTCGGCCAATCGACATGGCGCGGAAAGCGACGAAGAATACCATTAAAAGCGCCAGTACCACACCGATATAACCGAGTTCTTCGCCGATGATGGCGAAGATAAAGTCAGTGTGCGCTTCCGGCAAATACTCCAGTTTTTGCACCGAGTTGCCGAGTCCCTGCCCCCACATCTCGCCGCGGCCAAAGGCCATCAGCGACTGGGTCAGCTGATAGCCGCTGCCGAACGGGTCTTCCCACGGGTTCCAGAAGGAGGTCACGCGGCGAATACGGTACGGTTCGGCGAGGATCAACAGGACCACCGCCGAGATGCCCATGCCGATAATAGCGATGAACTGCCACAGCTTGGCGCCGGCGAGGAAAAGCATCGCCAGCGTGGTGACGAACAGCACCACCACCGTACCGAGGTCAGGCTGCGCCAGCAGCAGGATCGCCAGCACGAAAATCACGCCCATCGGTTTTAAGAAGCCGCGCAGATTGTTGCGCACTTCGTCGGCTTTGCGCACCAGATAGTTGGCGATGTAGCAGAACAGCGACAGCTTGGTGAACTCCGCCGGCTGGATGCGCAGCGGACCGAGGGCGATCCAGCGCGATGCGCCGTTTACCGAGCTACCCACCACCAGCACGATCAGCAGCATGACGATCGAGGCAATCAGCATCGCGGTACTGTGGCGCTGCCAGAAATCCATCGGCAGGCGCAGCGTCACCAGCGCGAGGACAAAGGCCAGCACAATGTACAGGCCGTCACGTTTGGCGAAGAGGAAAGGATCGTTCGCCAGGCGCTGTCCCACCGGCATTGACGCCGAGGTCACCATAATAAAGCCGATCGCCGCCAGACCGAAGGTCAGCCACAGCAGCATCCGGTCATACATCACCAGACTGTCGTTATCTTTTGGGCGCGAGCCCATCACCCAGCCTTTCAGCGCGGCGAACAGCCAGGCGAAGATAAACATCCCCGGCAGTCGCGGCAGTCTCAACCGAGGCAAGCTCAGCTGCGGCATTCTCAGGCGTGGGAGAGAGAAACGCATCAACCTAACTCCTTCGCCAGGCGGGCAAACATCTCGCCCCGTTGTTCAAAGTTCTTAAACTGATCCAGGCTGGCGCAGGCTGGCGACAGGAGAACCATATCGCCCGCCTTCACCAGGGGCGCTATCTGACGCATCGCCTGCTCCATGGTTTCAGTTTGTACCGCCACCTCAGGACGCAGCTCGGCGAGCTCGGCGCCGTCGCGACCAAAGCAGTACAGACGGATACAATCGCCGCCAAGGTAGCGCTTCAGCGGAGTGAAATCAGCGGACTTGCCGTCGCCGCCCAGCAGCAGATACAGCGTGCCATCAAGCTGCAGGCCGTTCAGCGCCGCCTCGGTACTGCCGACGTTGGTTGCCTTCGAGTCGTTAATCCAGCGCACGCCGTTGTGATCCAACACCAGCTGGAAGCGATGCGCCAGGCCAGTAAAGGTGGTCAGCGCCTTCAGGCTGCTGGCACGCGGCAGACCCGCGGCATCGGCCAGCGCCAGCGCCGCCAGGGCGTTGCTGTAGTTATGCTGACCCGTGATAGACATCTCTTTCACATTGAGGACTTTCTCACCTTTTACGCGCAGCCAGGTCTCGCCCTGCTGACGGTTAAGGTGATAGTCACCGACGTCGATACCAAAGCTGATGCAGCGATCGTCCGCGCCGCGTACCGGCATGGTGAGCGCATCGTCCGCGTTGACCACGCAGGTCTTCGCATTCTCGTAAATCCGCAGCTTCGCCGCGCGATACTGCTGCAGCCCCAGCGGGTAGCGGTCCATATGGTCCTCAGTCACGTTGAGGATGGTTGCCGCCACCGCCTGCAGGCTGGAGGTGGTTTCCAGCTGGAAGCTGGAGAGCTCCAGTACATACAGCTCACGATCGGTATCCAGCAGCATCAGCGCCGGCAGGCCGATATTGCCGCCCACGCCGACGTTAATCCCGGCCGCTTTCGCCATCTCGCCCACCAGGGTGGTGACGGTGCTTTTGCCATTCGAGCCGGTAATGGCGATGATCGGCGCCTGCGCTTCGCGGCAGAACAGTTCGATATCGCCAACGATCTCTACGCCAGCGTCTGCCGCCGCGCTCAACGAAGGATGGGCCAGCGCGATGCCAGGACTGGCGACAATCAGATCCGCCGCCAGCAGCCAGGTATCATTGAGGCCACCGACATGGCATTCGACCGATTCAGGCAATTTATCCAGCCCAGGAGGCGCGACGCGGGTGTCCATCACGCGCGGGGTTACGCCGCGCGCCATGAAAAAGTCCACGCATGACAGGCCGGTCATGCCCAGCCCAATAATGACGACTTTTTTACCCTGATAATCTGCCATGATTAACGTACCTTCAGCGTCGCCAGGCCAATCAGCACCAGCATCAGCGAAATAATCCAGAAGCGCACGATAACGCGCGGCTCCGGCCAGCCTTTCAGTTCATAGTGGTGGTGGATCGGCGCCATGCGGAAGATACGCTGACCGCGCAGCTTAAAGGAGCCAACCTGCAGGATCACCGACAGGGTCTCCACCACGAAAACGCCGCCCATAATCACCAGCAGGAATTCCTGACGCAGCAGCACGGCGATAATACCCAGCGCGCCGCCGAGCGCCAGCGAACCGACGTCGCCCATAAAGACCTGCGCCGGGTAGGTGTTAAACCACAGAAAGCCTAGCCCCGCGCCGACGATCGCCGTACAGACGATCACCAGTTCGCCGGCGTGGCGCAGATAAGGAATGTGCAGGTAGTTGGCGAAATTCATGTTACCGGTCGCCCACGCCACCAGCGCAAAACCCGCCGCGACGAAGACGGTGGGCATGATCGCCAGGCCGTCGAGACCGTCGGTCAGGTTAACCGCGTTGCCGGTGCCGACGATCACGAAGTAGGCCAGCAGGATATAGAACAGCCCCAGCTGCGGCATGACGTCTTTAAAGAACGGCACCACCAGCTCGGTCGCCGGGGTGTCTTTCCCCGCCAGATACAGGGCAAAGGCGACCCCAAGGGCAATCACCGACATCCAGAAGTACTTCCAGCGGGCGATCAGGCCTTTGGTGTCTTTGCGCACCACTTTACGGTAGTCATCAACGAAGCCGATGATGCCGTAGCCGATCAGCACCGTCAGCACGCACCAGACGTACGGGTTGGACGGGTAAGCCCACAGCAGCACCGACACGGTGATCGCGGTGAGGATCATGATCCCCCCCATGGTCGGGGTACCGCGCTTACTGAAATGAGACTCCGGACCGTCGTTACGAACCACCTGGCCGAAGGAGAGTTTTTGCAGACGGGCGATCATGCGCGGGCCCATCCACAGAGAGATGAACAGCGCGGTCAGCAGGCTGACGATGGCGCGAAACGTCAGATACGAAAAGACGTTAAAGCCGGAATAATATTTGACCAAATGTTCGGCCAGCCATACTAACATGTCCCAGTCTCCTGTAATGCGCGTACTACCTCTTCCATGGCGGCACTACGTGAACCCTTCACTAAAATGGTCATTATCTTATGCTCCGCCAGCAGCTCGCGCAGGCGAGCCACCACGGCGGCTTTATCGTTAAAATGTTCGCCCACGCCGCTGGCGTGGCTGATATCCGCGCTCAAGGCGCCGACGCTGAGAACGCGATCCAGGCCTGCCGCTTTCGCCGCTTCGCCGACTTCACGGTGGCAAGCCGCGCTTTCCGCGCCAAGTTCGGCCATATCGCCGACCACCATCGTCCGGAAGCCGGGCATCTCTGACAGGACCTGCACCGCCGCGGTCATCGAACCGACGTTAGCGTTGTAGGAGTCATCCAGCAGCAGCTGGCTCTCGGTCAGGCGGATCGGGAACAGACGTCCCGGAACGGCCTGCAGCTGCGCCAGACCGGCTTTCACCGCCGCCAGATCGGCGCCTACCGCCATCGCCAGCGAGGTCGCCGCCAGCGCGTTAGCGATGTTGTGGCGTCCCGGCAGCGGCAGCAGTACATCAACGTTACCGGTTGGAGTCTGCAGCGTAAATTCGGTGCCGTGGCTGGTGATCTGCACGTTAGTCGCAGTGAAATCGCTGTTGGCCGCATTCGGTGAGAAGCGCCACACTTTGCGATCGCCAATCACCGCCTGCCAGTTCAGCCAGTCGTTGTTGTCGGCATTGAGAATGGCGATGCCGTTTTCCGGCAGTCCGGTATAGATTTCGCCCTTCGCCTTCGCCACGCCCGCCAGCGAGCCGAAACCTTCAAGGTGCGCGGCGGCAAGGTTGTTGACCAGCGCCGCTTCAGGACGCGTCAGGCTGACGGTCCAGGCGATTTCGCCCTGGTGGTTGGCGCCGAGCTCAATCACCGCGTACTGATGTTCTTCGGTCAGACGCAGCAGAGTCATCGGTACGCCGATATCGTTGTTCAGGTTACCGGCGGTATACAGCGTATTGCCGCACTGGCTGAGGATCGCCGCGGTCATCTCTTTGACCGAGGTTTTACCGGACGAGCCGGTTAGGGCGACGACGCGGGTCGGCACCTGCTGACGGACCCAGGCGGCTAACTCGCCGAAAGCCTGCCGGGTATCTTTCACGATCACCTGCGGGAGATCGCAGGCCAGCGGACGGCTCACCAGCAGCGCGCCGGCGCCTGCCGCTTTCGCCTGTTCGGCAAAATCATGGGCGTCGAAACGCTCGCCTTTTAGCGCCACAAACAGGCAGCCCGCTGTGACTTTACGGGTGTCGGTGGTTACCTCGTCGATAGCGATATCGCTACCCTGCCGTTCGCCATGGGCGATCGCGGCGAGCTGGCTTAACGTAAAGCGAATCATGCTACCGCTCCCAGCAGACGCGCGACGGTGACGCGGTCGGAATAATCCAGACGACGGTTACCGACGATCTGGTAATCTTCATGGCCTTTACCCGCCACCAGCACCACGTCGTTCTCCTGCGCCTGCATCACGGCGTTGGTCACCGCTTCCGCACGGCCTTCCATCACTTTTGCATGACCTGCATCGAGCATGCCGGCCAGAATATCGTTGATAATCGCCCGCGGTTCTTCGGTACGCGGGTTGTCGTCAGTGACGACCACGATATCGGCGAACTCTTCTGCAATCGCCCCCATCAGCGGACGCTTGCCTTTGTCACGGTCGCCGCCGCAGCCGAAGACGCACCACAGCTTGCCGCTGCAGTGCAGGCGCGCGGCCTGCAGTGCTTTTTCCAGCGCGTCAGGGGTATGGGCATAATCCACCACCACCGCCGGTTTACCGGGCGCGCTGAACACTTCCATACGGCCGCATACCGGCTGTAAACGCGCCGCAGTTTTCAGCAGATCGGCCAGCGGATAGCCCAGCGCCAGCAGCGTGGCCAGCGCCAACAGGAGGTTGCTAACGTTAAAGGCGCCCATCAGGCGGCTTTCGATTTCACCGTTGCCCCAGCTGGAGTCAAACTGGATGGTGGCGCCGCTGTCGTGATAGTTAACCGCGGTGGCCTTCAGCCAGCGGCCGTGGCAGTTCGGATTGATATGATCTTCCATCGACACCGCCACCGCGTCCGGCAGCTTCGCCAGCCAGCGACGACCGACTTCATCGTCAGCGTTGACGATGGCCTGGCCGCAATGGTGGGTGGAGTACAGCAGCCATTTCGCCGCTTCGTAGTGCGCCATGTCGCCATGGTAGTCGAGGTGGTCGCGGCTCAGGTTGGTAAATACCGAGGCGGCAAACTGCAGGGCCGCCACGCGGTGCTGCACCAGCCCGTGGGAAGAGACTTCCATCGCGCCGAAGGTTGCCCCCTGCTCGACCAGGCCGGAAAGCACGTGCTGAACATCGACCGCAGAACCGGTGGTGTTTTCGCTCGGCACCACTTTATCCAGCAGGCCGTTGCCGACGGTCCCCATCACCGCGCTGGTTTCGCCGAGTAGTTTCGCCCATTGCGCCAGAAGCTGGGTGGTGGTGGTTTTGCCGTTGGTACCGGTCACGCCCACCAGACGCAGTTGCTGCGACGGCTGATGATAAAAACGCCCGGCCAGCGCCGATAAGCGTTCGTTAAGCTGGCTCAGGTAGATAACCGGCACGCCGTGCATTTCACGGATCTCACCGTCTTTAGCTTCGCCCTGGGCTTCAGCAATAATGGCAGCCACACCTTGCGCTATCGCCTGCGGGATATAACGACGCCCGTCCGCCTGATGACCCTGTACCGCGATAAAGAGATCGCCGGAAGCAGCCACCCGGCTGTCCAGCGTCATCTCTCGCAGAATGCGCTCCGGTGCGTTTGGCACCCATGGAGCGAGAAGGTCGCGCAAATTACGATCTGCCACCTGTTCCCTCGCCTTGATTAATTACAAATTCACTTTTTTCGCCCGTTGCCAGCGCATCCGGCTCGATGTTCATGGTGCGCAATACGCCGCCCATGATGGCACCGAACACCGGCGCGGAAACGGCGCCACCGTAGTATTTACCTGCCTGCGGGTCGTTGATCACCACCACCAGCGCAAAGCGCGGATGGCTGGCGGGCGCAACGCCTGCGGTGTAAGCAATATATTTGTTGATGTAGCGGCCATCCGGCCCCACTTTTTTCGCCGTACCGGTTTTAATCGCGATGCGATAGCCTTTGATCGCCGCTTTCACGCCGCCGCCGCCAGGCAGCGCCACGCTTTCCATCATATGAACGACGGTACGAACGAGTGATTCCGGGAAGACACGTTCGCCCGGAACCGGTGGATCAACTTTGGTAATCGACAGCGGGCGATAGATGCCGTAGCTGCCAATCGTTGCGTAGACTCGCGCTAACTGTAACGGGGTTACCATTAGCCCGTAGCCGAAAGAAAAGGTGGCCCTCTCTATGTCAGACCACCGTTGTTTTTGAGGATATAAGCCACTGCGTTCTCCGACCAACCCCAAATTGGTCGCCTTTCCAAGCCCAAAACGTGAGTAAGTATCTACTAACGCTGAGGACGGCATCGCTAACGCCAGCTTAGAAACACCGACGTTACTCGACTTCTGTAGTACCCCGGTCAGGGTCAATTCGCTGTAGCGCGCCACGTCTTTAATTTCGTGGCCGTTAATTCGATAAGGCACGGTATTGAGCACGGTATTTTCGTTGACGATACCGCGCTGCAGCGCCGTCATCACCACCATCGGCTTCACCGTCGAACCCGGTTCGAACACGTCGGTGATGGCGCGGTTACGCATGGTGTCTTTCGCCGTGCCGGCAAAGTTGTTTGGGTTGTAGGACGGGCTGTTGGCCATCGCCAGCACTTCGCCGGTGTTCACGTCCACTAACACCGCGCTGCCGGACTCGGCTTTGTTAAAGGCCACGGCGTTGTTCAGCTCACGATAGACCAGCGCCTGCAGACGCTCGTCGATGCTCAGCGCCAGGTTGTGCGCCGCCTGGCTGTCGGTGGAAGAGATGTCTTCAATTACCCGGCCATAGCGGTCTTTACGCACGATACGCTCGCCCGGCTGGCCGGTAAGCCATTTATCAAAGCTCTTTTCGACCCCTTCAATCCCCTGGCTGTCGACGTTGGTAAAGCCGATGAGGTGAGCGGTCACTTCCCCGGAAGGGTAGTAACGACGGGATTCTTCACGCAGATGAATGCCCGGCAGCTTCAGTTTTTTGATGTAGTCGGCCATGTCAGGGTTAACCTGACGCGCCAGATAGATGAAACGCATCCGCGGATTGGTATTGATGCGCGTCGCCAGCTGATCCAGCGGCATATTGAGGGCATCCGCCAGCGCCTTCCAGCGCGTATCCAGGGTTACCCCGCCGGCATCATGAAGTTCTTTTGGATCGGCCCAGATAGCCTTCACCGGCACGCTGACCGCAAGCGGACGACCGGAGCGGTCGGTAATCATCCCGCGCGCGGTGGATACTTCCTGTACGCGCAGAGAACGCATATCGCCCTGGCGCACCAGCATGTCCGGGCTGACTACCTGTAGCCAGGCAACCCGCCCCAGCAGAAAAGCCAGCGCCAGTAGAATACAGCCGCACAGCAACGCAAAACGCCAACTGATAAAGTTGGCCTGTTCTTCCTGACGTTTTGCTTTAGGCGTTTTTGGCGCTGCTTTCATCCGTCGCAATAATCCTTATTTCTGTACAACGATATTTTCTTGGGATGGATCGACGTGCTGCATCTGCAACTTCTCGGTCGCGATCCGCTCAACCCGACTGTGATCGCCGAGCGCGTTCTCTTCGAGGATCAGGTTGCGCCATTCAATGTCCAGGGCGTCGCGTTCCAGAACCAGTTGTTCACGCTGCGCGGTCAGCAGGCGCGTGTGGTGCGCGGTGGTGACCACGGTAATCGCCGTAATAATGATGCAAATGAACAGGCAGAGTGGCAGTTTCCCAAACCGCAGAAGGTCGTCCCCGATCACGCCAGGCAAAGCATGGCGCTCGTTGCTTCCAATCGACCCTTTAACCTTGCTTAAGGCCTCTGTCACTCTGCCGATCATGCGTTCGTCCTCTCTGCAATACGCAGCACTGAACTACGGGCGCGTGGATTCTCTGCCACCTCTTCTTCGCCCGGCATCAACTTGCCTAGTGCTCGTAACTCACGGCCGCCCAGTTTTTTGAGCTGCGATTCGGTCATCGGTATTCCCGCCGGAACCTGCGGACCGCGGCTTTGCTCGCGCATAAAGCGCTTTACAATGCGATCTTCCAGCGAATGAAAACTAATGATCGACAGCCGCCCACCCGGGGCCAGCACGCTGAGCGAGCTTTTTAGCGCCTGCTCTATCTCCTCCAGTTCACTGTTTACCCAAATGCGCACCGCCTGGAAGGTACGGGTCGCGGGATGTTTGTGCTTATCTTTTACCGGCATAGCCGCGGCGATGACCTCCGCCAGCTCTTTGGTGCGAGTCATCGGTGCAATGCGATTACGTTCAACGATCGCGCGGGCAATCCGTTTGCCGAAACGCTCTTCGCCGAAGGTTTTAATCACCCAGGCGATATCCGCTTCTTCAGCGGTCTGCAACCATTCGGCCGCAGACTGACCGCGCGTCGGATCCATGCGCATATCCAGCGGTCCGTCGCGCATAAAGGAAAAACCGCGTTCCGCATCGTCAAGCTGTGGGGAAGAGACGCCGAGATCGAGCAGAATGCCGTCGATCTTACCGGTAAGATTGCGCTCGCCGACATAATCAGCAAGCTGTGAAAATGGACCATGTACGATGGAAAAGCGGGGATCATCGATGGTTTGCGCGACGGCAATCGCCTGTGGATCGCGATCGATTGCCAGCAAGCGTCCTTCCGCTCCCAGCCGGGAGAGGATCAGGCGCGAGTGACCGCCGCGACCAAAGGTACCATCAATATAGATACCGTCTGGACGAATATTGAGGCCGTTGACGGCTTCATCCAGAAGTACCGTAGTGTGTTTAAAATTTTCCATCATTTTTATAAAGACAAATCCTGCAGGCGCTCCGACAGTTCACCGGTCGCGGACTGCTCAGCGTCGATATCTTCCTTGACCCGTTGATACCAGGTCGTTTCGTCCCACAGTTCAAATTTATTAAACTGCCCGACCAGCATCACTTCTTTTGTCAGCCCGGCATGCTGCCGTAACACCGGCGCAATCAGCAAGCGACCGGCATTATCCATCTGACATTCGCTGGCATGACCCAGAAGCAAACGCTGTACGCGCCGCTCAACGGGATTCATGCTCGATAAACGCGACAATTTCTGCTCGATGACTTCCCATTCAGGCAATGGATAAAGCAGCAGGCACGGGTGATGAATGTCAATGGTGCATACCAATTGACCGGCAGCGTCCTCGATCAGCCCATCGCGATAACGCGTTGGCACGGCCAGGCGGCCTTTGCTGTCGAGATTGACTAACGTTGCTCCACGGAACATGCCAGCCTCACCCCTTTTCGCCACTTTATCCCACAAATTCCCACCAGAAGGAGTTTACGGAGCGGAGGAAAAGCTTGTCAAGCCAGCACGAATGCCAACGGAGCTCAAAAACCCATTATTTACAGCCGACATTAGCCCTGATGAAAAAATCATCAACAGGCGAGGCAAATTAACGTTATGAATACGTGTAAGAAAATAACCAACAAACTCGTAACAGTTATAAACAACAAAATATCTTCGGCGGGAAAATATAAAGTGTCAGTTTGCGACGCGAGCGGCATTTTAGGCCATTATGCCGGCCGTTAACAGTACCTGTTGCTGCCTGAGGGGTGGACCAGGCGCGGGATAAGGCAGGGGAGAACGGTAGTGGCGAACAAAATGGGTGTTAATTCAGCAATTAACCTGGTGAATGTAACAAAATAATACAATTAAAGCCTGCACCATCATTTTTTGTGTCCTGTTTTGAGTCACAAAACGATTGCCAGGGAATAAAACAAAATAACGCGTAAAGAAGTTTAGGGATTTGTCTGAAATATATTCAGTTTTGCATTCTGGACGTCAGTTGCCTGATTTATCGCCAGCGGCCTGCTCTCTGGCAGGCCTGCCAGGAATAATCCTGGATGCTGACGATATTGCGCCCTTAACGGCGATTCAGGCTGCCGCGGCGATAAAGATTACGACGAATACGGCTGAGGCCTGGTTTCGGCTTGCGCGGTTCATCGAGGCTAGCGAGGACGATCTCGAGCACCCGCTCAGCAACATCGCGATGGCGCTGGGCCACGGCCAGTACCGGACACTGCAGGAAATCGAGCAGCTCATTATCGCCGAAGGTGGCGATCGCCAGCTCGGAAGGCAGTTTACCCTCACGGCGCAGCGTCACATCCATGACGCCCTGCAGCAGCGGGAAAGAGGTGGTAAACAGCGCCTGCGGCATCGGATGGGTTTCAAGCCATTTTTCAAACAGCTGGGCCGCCGCTTCTCGCTCATAGCTGTTGGCATAGAGATAATGCACCTCACGCGGATCGTCCTGCCAGGCTTTACGGAAGCCTTGCTCGCGCAGGAAGCTCACCGACAGTTCCGGCAGCGCGCCAAGATAAAGCACCGTTTCGCCTGGAAAAGTCCGCAGCTCGGCGGCGAGCATCTCGGCGTCATCCTGATCAGCGCCGACGACGCTGGTGAAGTGCTCGCGATCAAGGGCGCGGTCGAGGGCGACAATCGGAAACGGATCGTTAGCCCAGCGCTGGTAGAAAGGGTGCTCCGGCGGCAGCGAGGTGGAAACAATGATGGCGTCCACCTGGCGCTGTAGCAGATGCTCGATACAGCGCATTTCGTTATCGGGCTGATCCTCCGAGCAGGCAATCAGCAGCTGATAGCCGCGCTGGCGCGCCTGCCGCTCCAGATAATTTGCAATGCGGGTATAGCTGGTGTTTTCCAGATCCGGGATCACCAGACCGATAGAGCGTGTGCGTCCTGCACGCAGGCCAGCAGCGACCGCATTCGGATGATAGTTGTGCTCTCGCACGACAGCCATCACCTTTTCGACCGTCTTGTCGCTTACGCGGTACTGCTTCGCTTTGCCATTAATCACATAGCTCGCGGTGGTTCTTGAAACACCGGCCAGCCGGGCGATTTCATCCAGTTTCACAATTGCCCCTTGGGTAAGAAGTGCCAAACATAACCATTATTCAGGTATGGAACCCTTTTTATAACATCTAAACGCAGAATAGTTAGCGCAGCAACCGCTTTCGCTTACAGTTCCTACTGATTTCGCAAAAAAAAAGCCCGACAGTCGCTGCCGGGCTATTTTTGCATCAATTCCCGATCCTCAGCGCATGATTTTATCACCGCGAGACAGGCCGACCACGCCGGAGCGAGCCACTTCCACGATCCGAGCGACATCGCGTAGCGAGGCCAGGAAGGCGTCGAGCTTATCGCTGGTGCCGGCGAGCTGGACGGTATAGATAGAAGGCGTCACGTCGATAATCTGTCCACGAAAGATTTCGGTGTTGCGCTTCACTTCTTCACGGCCGTAACCGCTGGCCTGGACCTTCACCAGCATGATTTCACGTTCGACATGAGCCCCCTGCCCCAGTTCGCTGACCCGCAGGACATCCACCAGCTTGTGCAGTTGCTTTTCAATCTGCTCGATCGCTTTTTCATCGCCCACGGTCTGGATGGTCATCCTGGAGAGGGTCGGATCGTCTGTCGGCGCGACAGTCAGGCTTTCTATATTATAGCCGCGCTGGGAAAAGAGGCCGATAACGCGGGACAATGCGCCCGATTCGTTTTCCAGTAATACCGATAATATCCGGC
Source organism: Klebsiella sp. PCX (assembly GCF_021869705.1). Taxonomy (NCBI): domain Bacteria; kingdom Pseudomonadati; phylum Pseudomonadota; class Gammaproteobacteria; order Enterobacterales; family Enterobacteriaceae; genus Klebsiella; species Klebsiella sp. PCX. Next base: position 838,741 of record NZ_CP091527.1, on the reverse strand, counting down.
GCATAATCAGGTCCTCTCCGTTTTGCTCAACCACATTTCATCCATGCCGCCGCCGCGGATCTGCATGGGGTACACATGCTCACTGCCGTCGACGGTGACATCGACAAACACCAGCCGGCGCTGTCGCACCTGCTCCAGGGCTTCAGCAAGCTTCGTCTCCAGTTCCTGTGGCTCACTGATGCGGATGCCAACGTGGCCATAGGCTTCCGCCAGACGCACAAAGTCCGGCAGCGACTCCATATAGGACTGCGAGTGGCGCCCGGAATAGAGCATATCCTGCCACTGCTTCACCATCCCCAGATAGCGGTTGTTGAGGTTAAGCACCAGGACCGGCAGTTCATATTGCAGCGCGGTAGAAAGTTCCTGAATATTCATCTGGATACTGCCGTCACCGGTCACGCAGACGACCATTTCGTCCGGCAGAGCCATTTTGACCCCCAGCGCTGCCGGTAGGCCAAAGCCCATGGTGCCGAGACCACCGGAGTTAATCCAGCGCCGCGGTTTGTCGAAGGGGTAATAAAGGGCGGCGAACATCTGGTGCTGACCCACATCGGAAGTGACATAGGCATCGCCCTGGGTCAGTCGCCAGATCGTTTCAATCACCGCCTGCGGTTTGATCTTATCGCTCTGGTCGTCGTAGCGCAGACAATGGCGGGCGCGCCACTGCTCAATCTGTAGCCACCAGTCGCGAATATCGTCCAGCGGCTGCTGCGCCTCTTCCTGTTCCAGCAGCTCCAGCATCTGTTCCAGCACCAGCCGGGCATCGCCGACGATCGGCACATCTGCCGGCACGGTTTTCGAGATTGAGGTCGGATCGATATCAATATGCAGCACAGTCGCGTTCGGACAGTATTTGGCCAGGTTATTGGTGGTCCGATCGTCAAAGCGAACGCCAACGGCAAAAATCACGTCTGAATGGTGCATGGTCATGTTGGCTTCATAGGTGCCGTGCATGCCCAGCATCCCCAACGCCTGCGAGTGCGTCGCCGGGAAAGCGCCCAGCCCCATCAGGGAGGAGGCCACCGGCAGCTTCAGCTTTTCCACCAGTTCGCGCAGCTGTGGTTCGCATTGCGCATTGATCGCCCCGCCGCCGACGTAGACGACCGGCTTGCTCGCCGCCACCAGGGTCTGCAGGGCGCGTTTAATCTGGCCTTTATGGCCGCTGGTCGTCGGGTTATACGAGCGCATGCTGACCGCGTCTGGCCAGACGTACGGCAGTTTCTTCGCCGGATTGAGTATATCCTTCGGCAGATCGACCACCACCGGCCCGGGGCGACCGCTGGCCGCTAACCAGAAGGCTTTCTTCAGCACGCCGGGAATATCTTCGGTCTGCTTCACCAGGAAACTGTGCTTCACCACCGGGCGGGAAATCCCCACCATGTCGCACTCCTGGAAGGCATCGTAGCCGATAAGCGATGTCGCCACTTGCCCTGAGAGGATCACCAGCGGGATAGAGTCCATATAGGCCGTCGCGATACCGGTGATGGCGTTCGTCGCCCCAGGCCCTGAGGTCACCAGCACCACACCGACCTCCCCGGTCGCTCGCGCCAGACCATCCGCCATATGCACCGCCGCCTGCTCGTGGCGAACCAGCACATGATCGATACCGCCAAGGGTATGTAACGCATCATAGATATCGAGGACTGCGCCTCCGGGATAGCCGAATACTTGCTTGACGCCCTGATCGACAAGCGATTGGACGACCATCTCGGCTCCTGACAACATCTCCATGGTTTGCCTCCAGGCTTATTGTTTTACGACAGCGGAACTCAATTTCCGCGCGCTCGCACGATGCGAAGGGGTACCCCTCCGCACTGAGGTGAATGGACTGCATGCCACTACCATAACTGCTCGCCAGCAGGCAGGCAATTCGCCACGACAGGGGCTTTCTAAGTGGAATAAGAAGAAAAACAAGCGGAGAGAGGAAAATATGGTGGAATGCTTCAGAGATAAGAAAAGAGAATAGTAAATACTCGGAGAAAAGGCGCGATAGCAGGAATTGATCCATTTTTTGTTAACGGGCGGAGAGCAACTGAAAGGGTAAACAGCATAAAATTCTGCATTCTTGTAATTCAATCATATAAAAAAAGGAGCCGAAGCCCCTTTCATGATCATTGCCATCGGCTCAGCGCTGACAAATATCCACCAGCAGCTCTTCCATCCACTGATGGCCTTTATCGCGACCCGCCGCTTCGTGCCAGGAGAGATAGCAGGTCCGGCTATTCACCTTCAGCGGTAGAGGTAATATTTGCAGCGCTAACTTATCGGCAAACTCATTTGCCAACCAGCGCGGCGCAATGGCCACCATCTGTGTTTGTGACACCACGTTTAATACGCTGACCATCGCATTACCTTGATATGCGATGCGCGCTTGTTTATCGGCCGTGTCATACCACGGCAGACTGAATGAGGCATACCGATCGAGAGCCACCGCGGCATGCTCCTCGCGATAAATATCAGCCTCCATCACCGGTCCGGAGATACGCGGATGGTTGCGACTGGCCACCAGAACCATTTCATCTTTGAATAGCGGCACACAGGCAAACTCAGGGCGACGGAACTCTTCATAACCGATCACAAATTCCGTTTCCTGATAACGTAGCTGATGTTCCGTATTTTGATTAAGCGCTGATTTAAAGACTAAATGAATATTGGGCGCGATTTCAGCGACTTTATTAAATATCACCGACGTCAGGATGTTATCCAGCGGGCTACAGACGCACAGATTGAAAACACGCTCACTGCTCAGTGGTTCAAAACCGGAGCCTGGCAATTCGTTTTGCACCAGCTGCAGCGCCTGGCGCACTGAGCCAAAGAGCTGATAGGCCCGCGCCGTCGGCTGAATACCGCGGCCATAGCGCACAAACAGTTCATCATTAAACATCACTTTCAGACGTGAAACCGCGTTGCTCACCGCTGGTTGAGACATGCCGAGCGTATGGGCGGCACGGGTAATATTCTGTTCCTGCATAACCGCATCAAAAACGGTAAGCAGATTGAGATCAACCATCCGTAGTTGAGGTTTTACGACTTCCTGTCCGGGGGCTGATTTATATTCTGGACTTTCAATTAACATATCTAGTTCCGCCGTCACGATGAATTCCCTTTGCTAAACCGCTATGATTAGCGGCGAAAATATCATTTATCATGCTAATGACATTTGCAAAATAGCAAAGGTGTATTTTAGGAATATATCAAGGCTATGAGTGGCAGTGTAAATCCGGTACCGCCAGAATAGGTGAACTGCTCAAACCATACTAGTTACTTAATGATGATGAGTTTAACCATAATTCAGAAAAATAAAAACAACACCAATGATTAACTGTAACTTAAGCAATAATAAAGCATTTTATTTTCTACCCCATAAAATTAACAACCATTTATCATTGAAAAAAGAGCCGTTAAGGGGTGGAGATATTCACACGAAAAATAAATATAATCTTTTCATTTAGATAGCGATTTTTTGCCGCCTCGCTCGCGGCGCATCGTGAGCGAAGCCTTTAATGCAAAGTACATTGTCAAATGAAACATATCCCAGTGCGCTCCCGCAGGGCCAAAAAAGGATCTTCGGCAAAAAAGGGCAAACATCAGCACAATTAGCTAATTCACGCCGTGGACCAAAAACGCTTTTTCCATGCCAGGGGTTGACTTTGAAACGGCTATCCAGTAACTCTAAAAGCATAACGATTTCATCTGGAGTTTGACGCAATGATTCGCACCACTCGCATCACCAGCCTACTACTACTAAACGCATGCCATTTGCGCGGTAGGCTGTTGGGCGACGTTCAGCGTTAAGTCATCTTCCAGCAAGACTATAAAACCCGCGCCTTGGCGCGGGTTTTTTTATGCTCGTCAACAAGGCGCCAGGACACAGACTAAGGATCCAAACCATGAGCCAGCAAGTCATTATTTTCGATACGACCTTACGTGATGGCGAACAAGCGTTACAGGCAAGCCTGAGTGTCAAAGAGAAGCTGCAGATCGCTCTGGCCCTCGAGCGCATGGGTGTTGACGTGATGGAAGTCGGTTTCCCGGTTTCTTCTCCGGGCGATTTTGAATCCGTGCAGACCATCGCGCGCACCATCAAAAACAGCCGCGTATGCGCTCTGGCGCGTTGCGTTGAGAAAGATATCGACGTGGCGGCGGAATCCTTAAAGGTGGCCGAAGCGTTCCGTATCCACACCTTCATCGCCACCTCGCCGATGCATATCGCCACCAAACTGCGCAGCACCCTGGATGAAGTCATTGAGCGAGCGGTTTATATGGTGAAGCGGGCGCGCACTTACACTAACGATGTCGAATTCTCCTGTGAAGACGCCGGCCGTACGCCAATAGCTGACCTGGCTCGCGTCGTGGAAGCAGCGATTAACGCTGGCGCCACCACCATAAATATTCCGGATACCGTCGGCTACACCATGCCGTTCGAGTACGCCAACATTATCAGCGGCCTGTATGAGCGCGTACCGAATATCGACAAAGCCATTATCTCCGTTCACACCCATGATGACCTGGGCATTGCCGTCGGCAACGCCCTCGCCGCGGTCCACGCCGGAGCTCGCCAGGTAGAAGGCGCGATGAACGGTATCGGCGAGCGCGCCGGCAACTGCGCGCTGGAAGAGGTCATCATGGCGATTAAAGTGCGCAAAGACATCATGAACGTGCACACCAATATCAACCACCATGAAATCTGGCGCACCAGCCAGACCGTCAGCCAGATCTGCAACATGCCGATCCCGGCGAACAAAGCCATCGTCGGCACCGGCGCCTTCGCCCACTCCTCCGGTATCCACCAGGACGGCGTGCTGAAGAACCGCGAAAACTACGAGATCATGACCCCGGAATCCATCGGTCTGAACCAGGTGCAGTTGAACCTGACCTCCCGTTCCGGCCGCGCGGCGGTGAAACACCGGATGGAAGAGATGGGCTACCAGGAGAGCGATTACAACCTGGATCATCTGTATGACGCGTTCCTGAAGCTGGCGGACAAAAAAGGACAGGTCTTCGATTACGATCTGGAAGCGCTGGCCTTTATCAACAAGCAGCAGGAAGAGCCAGAGCATTTCCGCCTGGATTACTTCAACGTTCAGTCCGGCTCCAGCGATATCGCCACCGCCTCGATCAAACTGGTCTGTGGGGATGAGATCAAAACTGAAGCCGCCAACGGCAACGGTCCGGTCGATGCTATCTACCAGGCGATTAACCGCGTCACCAATTACAACATTGAATTAGTGAAATATGGCTTAAGCGCGAAAGGCCACGGCAAAGACGCCCTGGGCCAGGTGGATATCGTCGTTGACTACAACGGCCGCCGTTTCCACGGCGTTGGTCTGGCAACGGATATCGTAGAGTCGTCAGCCAAAGCGATGGTTCATGTGCTGAACAACATCTGGCGCGCCGCCGAAGTCGAAAAAGAATTGCAACGCAAAGCTCAGAATAAAGAGAACAATAAGGAAACCGTGTAATGTCGAAGAATTACCATATTGCCGTTTTGCCGGGTGATGGCATTGGCCCGGAAGTGATGAACCAGGCGATGAAAGTACTGGAAGCCGTGCGCCAACGTTTTGCCATGCACATTACCACCAGCCAGTACGACGTCGGCGGCGCGGCCATCGACCGTCAGGGAACTCCCCTGCCGCAGGCGACGGTCGCCGGATGCGAGCAGGCGGACGCGATCCTGTTCGGCTCCGTCGGCGGCCCGAAGTGGGAACACCTGCCGCCCGCAGAACAGCCAGAGCGCGGCGCCCTGCTGCCGCTGCGTAAACACTTTAAACTGTTCAGCAACCTGCGCCCGGCCAAACTGTATCAGGGGCTGGAAGAGTTCTGCCCACTGCGCGCCGACATCGCCGCCAACGGCTTCGACATTCTCTGCGTTCGCGAACTGACCGGCGGCATCTACTTCGGCCAGCCGAAAGGCCGCGAAGGCAGCGGTCAGCATGAGAAAGCTTTTGATACCGAGGTGTATCACCGCTTTGAAATCGAACGTATCGCGCGCATCGCTTTTGAATCTGCCCGTAAACGTCGTCACAAAGTGACCTCCATCGATAAAGCCAACGTTCTGCAGTCCTCTATTCTGTGGCGCGAAATCGTCAGTGAGATCGGCAAAGAGTATCCGGACGTTGAGCTGGCGCATATGTATATCGATAACGCCACCATGCAGCTGATTAAAGATCCGTCTCAGTTCGACGTGCTGCTGTGCTCCAACCTGTTCGGCGACATCCTCTCCGACGAGTGCGCAATGATCACCGGCTCGATGGGTATGCTGCCGTCCGCCAGCCTTAACGAACAAGGTTTCGGGCTGTACGAGCCTGCAGGCGGCTCGGCGCCGGATATCGCTGGCAAAAATATCGCTAACCCGATTGCGCAGATCCTCTCCCTGGCGCTGCTGCTGCGCTATAGCCTTGACGCTAACGAGGCGGCGAGCGCAATTGAAAGCGCGATTAACCGCGCTCTGGAGGAAGGGGTTCGTACCGGCGACTTAGCGCGCGGCACGGCGGCGGTCAGCACTGATGAAATGGGCGATATCATTGCCCGCTATGTCGCAGAAGGGGTGTAATCATGGCGAAGACGTTATACGAAAAATTGTTTGATGCGCACGTGGTGTATGAGGCGCAAAACGAAACCCCGCTGTTGTATATCGACCGCCATCTGGTGCATGAAGTTACCTCCCCGCAGGCCTTTGACGGCCTGCGCGCCCACGGCCGCCAGGTGCGCCAGCCGGGTAAAACCTTCGCCACCATGGATCACAACGTCTCGACGCAGACCAAAGACATTAACGCGTCCGGCGAGATGGCCCGCATTCAGATGCAGGAGCTGATTAAGAACTGTAAAGAGTTCGGCGTTGAGCTGTACGACCTGAATCACCCGTACCAGGGCATCGTTCACGTAATGGGCCCGGAACAAGGGGTGACCTTGCCGGGGATGACCATTGTATGCGGCGACTCCCATACCGCCACCCACGGCGCGTTCGGCGCGCTGGCCTTCGGCATCGGCACTTCCGAAGTGGAACATGTGCTGGCGACCCAGACCCTGAAACAGGGTCGTGCGAAAACCATGAAAATCGAAGTGCAAGGCAAAGCGGCGCCGGGCATCACCGCCAAAGATATCGTGTTGGCGATCATTGGTAAAACCGGCAGCGCCGGCGGCACCGGCCACGTGGTGGAATTCTGCGGCGAAGCGATCCGCGATCTGAGCATGGAAGGTCGCATGACCCTGTGCAACATGGCGATCGAGATGGGCGCCAAAGCGGGCCTGGTCGCGCCGGATGAAACCACCTTCAATTACGTACGCGGCCGTCTGCACGCGCCGAAAGGCAAAGATTTTGACGATGCGGTGGCGTACTGGAAAACCCTGAAAACCGACGACGGCGCCACATTTGACACCGTGGTGACGCTGCAGGCGGCTGAGATTGCTCCGCAGGTGACCTGGGGCACCAACCCAGGCCAGGTGATTTCGGTCACCGATAATATCCCCGATCCTGCGTCATTCAGCGACCCGGTGGAACGCGCCAGCGCTGAGAAAGCGCTGGCCTATATGGGACTGAAATCCGGCATCCCGCTGACGGAAGTGGCTATCGATAAAGTGTTCATCGGCTCCTGTACCAACTCGCGTATCGAAGATTTGCGCGCAGCGGCGGAAATCGCCAAAGGGCGTAAAGTGGCGCCGGGCGTCCAGGCGTTGGTGGTACCAGGTTCCGGTCCGGTGAAAGCGCAAGCGGAAGCGGAAGGCCTGGATAAGATCTTTATCGAAGCCGGCTTTGAGTGGCGCTTACCGGGCTGCTCGATGTGTCTGGCGATGAACAACGACCGCCTGAACCCGGGCGAGCGCTGCGCCTCCACCAGCAACCGTAATTTTGAAGGCCGTCAGGGCCGCGGCGGACGCACGCACCTGGTGAGCCCGGCAATGGCCGCGGCGGCGGCTGTGACCGGCCATTTCGCCGATATCCGTAATCTGAAGTAAGGAGACCATCATGGCAGAGAAATTTACCCAACATACCGGCCTGGTGGTTCCGCTGGATGCTGCAAACGTCGATACCGACGCGATCATTCCCAAGCAGTTTCTGCAGAAAGTGACCCGCACCGGCTTTGGCGCGCACCTGTTCAACGACTGGCGCTTCCTCGATGATAAAGGTCAACAGCCGAACCCGGAGTTCGTGCTGAACTTTCCTGAGTACAAAGGCGCCTCTATCCTGCTGGCGCGGGAAAACTTCGGCTGCGGCTCCTCCCGCGAGCATGCGCCGTGGGCGCTGACCGATTACGGTTTTAAAGTCGTTATCGCCCCAAGCTTTGCCGATATTTTCTACGGCAACAGCTTCAACAACCAGCTGCTGCCGGTGACGCTGAGCGATGAGCAGGTCGACGAGCTGTTCAGACTGGTGCAGGCCAACCCGGGCATTACGTTTGAAGTGGACCTGGAAGCGCAGGTGGTGAAAGCGGGGGATAAAACCTACAGCTTTAAGATCGACGATTTCCGTCGCCACTGCATGCTTAATGGCCTGGATAGCATCGGCCTGACGCTGCAACATGAAGCGGCGATTTCCGACTATGAGCACAAGCTGCCGGCGTTTATGAATTAAGTTTCGCGCCCGGTCATTTGACCGGGCTTTTTAATTTATTGCGGCAGAAAATTGAGATCTCACGCACAAAAAACAATATTAATTCTTCGAACGTCAGCCCATGACGTTGGCCTGCCCCACGCGATAAAGACGAATGATTTCGCTTTCTTCCCCCTGACCTGCGCGGTTTATGTATTAACCCTTCACTGCAAGTAAAAATAAGGTATGAGTGTTTAATATAAAAATATAACAATGTGAAAGAAGCGTTAATCTCATAGAGAACCCCTATAGCTCACAGCAAAAAAAAACATTATTTTTCAATTTTTCCCCTCGCTATCTTTTTCCACAGAGAAATATTAACTAAGGACACGCCCGGGCCCCCGCATAGCGGCCTCCCGGCCTCCTGGGGAGAGAAGAGATGAGCCACTATCCGCACCTTTTCAGTCCGTTGACCATCAACGGCATGACGCTAAAAAACCGCATTATTATGCCCCCGATGGGCACCAATATGGCTACGCTCAATGGCGAGGTCTCGCAGGAACAGCTGGAATACTACGAACTACGGGCCAAAGGCGGCACCGGTCTTATCACCATCGAAAACATCTGTATTGATTTCCCTTTCGCTTCCAACGGCACCACCCAACTGCGGATCGATAACGATCAATATATCCCGCGGCTGTTTAAATTAACCGAGACCCTGCATAAACACGGCGCCTGCGTATCCATTCAGTTAAATCACGCTGGCGCTTCCGCTTATGCCTACCGCCTCGAGGGTCAGACACCGCTCTCCTCCTCGACGACGCCCTCGAAAAAGCACGGTAATATTCCGCGGCCAATGACCCATGAGGAAATTTATCACGCGGTGGAAAAATTCGGGGACGCCGCAGAGCGCGTTCGTCGCGCGGGTTTTGACTGCGTCGAAATTCATGCCGGCCACTCCTATTTAATTAGCCAGTTTTTATCGCCGTTATTTAACAAACGCACCGATGAATTTGGCGGCAGCGTCGAAAACCGCACTCGAATATTAGGTCTGATTGTCGATAAAGTTCGCGCCTGCGTCGGGCCACGTTTTCCGGTCAGCCTGCGCATCAGCGCCGACGACTTCCTCAAAGGCGGCAATACCCTCGAAGATTCCTTGCGCATCCTTGAGCTCTGTCAGGAGAAGGTCGATATCATCAACGTCTCGGCGGCGCAGAACGACAACCTGAATCTGCAAATCGACCAGATGTCGCTGGAGGATGGCTGGAAGCGTTACCTCTCCCGCGCGGTGCGCGATAAATTCCATAAGCCCACGGTCATCGCCGGCAATATCCGTACCCCGCAGGTGGCCGAGGATATCCTCGCCAGCGGCGATGCCGATCTCATTGCCATTGGTCGCGGTCTGATTGCCGAGCCGGAGTGGGTGCAGAAGGTGCAAAGCGGTAAAGAGCGCCTGATGCGCAAATGCATCTCCTGCAACATCGGCTGCGCCGACCATCGCATCGCCCGCTCGCGTCCGCTGCGCTGTTCAATTAACCCGGACATCATTCACGGCGATGCCTACAAAACGCGGCGCGTTAATCGCGAAACGAACGTGGTCGTCATCGGCGCCGGCACTGCCGGGATGGAGGCCGCCTGCACCGCGGCGGAAGTCGGCTGCCACACCTGGCTGCTGGAGGCGAAAAATCACGTCGGCGGTCTCGCCAGCGATATCGCCCGTCTGCCGGAGAAAAAACGCATCGCGGATTTCCCGCAGTTTATGAAAAACCGCATCGCCGCGCTGGACAACCTGATGCTGCAGGTCGGCAAACGGGCAGACGTGGCCTCGGTTTCCGCCCTGCGTCCACATCTGATCGTCAATGCCACCGGCTCAACCCCCCTGCTGCCGCCCATTGCTGGACTGCGGGAGAATATTGACGCCGCGGAAGGCAAAGTCTTCTCCATTACCGGCATGATCGACAATCTGGCGAAATTTACCCATGTCGAGGGCAAACGCATCGCCGTTGTCGGCGCGGGCGCCGTTGGCCTCGACGTCATCGAATACTTTACCGCTCGCGGCGCGCAGGCGGTCTTAATCGAAATGCAGGACGCCGCCGGTCGCGATCTCGACATCATTACCAAGAATGCCATGTTGACCATGCTCGACGAGCACCAGGTCGAACAGCACATGAATACGCAACTGATGGCGGTGGCTGCCGACCATTTCCAGGTGAAAAATACACAGCACACCTTCGATATCCCCTTCGACTACGGCTTTGTCTGTCTGGGGATGCGCGCCAACCGGACGGGTCTCGACGAGATCGAACGCTGGGCCAATGCCAATAACGTCAAAATCATGAATATCGGCGACAGCGTGATGGCGCGACGCATTATCGACGGCATCCGCGAAGGCCGCAACGTGCTGGACACCCTCGAAGACATGGGTGCGCTGGGCAGCCGCGAAGCACAACGAATTCCCTTTCTAACTTATTGAGGATTTTTGTCATGGCAGAACGTATTACTGGACACACTGAGCTGATTGGTCTGATAGCCACCCCGATTCGCCACAGCATGTCGCCCACCATGCACAACGAGGCTTTCGCCCATCTCGGGCTGGACTACGTCTACCTGGCTTTTGAAGTCGGTAATCAGGAGCTGAAAGACGTTGTCCAGGGCTTCCGGGCTTTGAAGCTGCGCGGCTTTAATGTCTCTATGCCGAACAAAACCGAGATTTGCCAGTATCTCGATAAGCTGTCGCCGGCGGCGCAGCTGGTCGGGGCGGTGAATACCGTGGTCAATGACGACGGCGTCCTGACCGGGCATATCACCGACGGCACCGGCTATATGCGCGCCCTTAGCGAAGCGGGTATCGATATCATTGGCAAGAAGATGACCGTGCTCGGTGCCGGCGGCGCGGCGACCGCACTCTGCGTCCAGGCGGCACTGGATGGCGTGAAGGCGATTTCCATCTTCAACCGTCGCGATAAATTCTTCGCCAACGCCGAAGAAACGGTCGCCAAGATCCGCAACAACACGCGCTGTGAGATCCATCTGTTCGATCTTGACGATCATGACAAACTGCGTGCCGAAATCGATAGCAGCGTGATCCTGACCAATGCCACCGGGGTCGGCATGAAGCCGTTCGAAGGCCAGATGCTGCTGCCGGACGACAGCTTCCTGCGTCCGGATCTGATCGTCTCCGACGTCGTATACAACCCGCGCAAAACCCACCTGCTGGAAGTGGCTGAGAAAAAAGGCTGCCGCACGCTAAACGGCCTCGGGATGATGCTGTGGCAAGGCGCGCGCGCGTTCGAAATCTGGACGGGTAAACAGATGCCGGTTGATTACATCAAAAGCATCCTGTTCTAAGGGGCAAGCGATGAAAAATAAATACGTCCCTACCGCGGCAGGGCTGTACCTCAACTACCTGATCCACGGCATGGGGGTGCTGTTAATCACCCTCAACATGGCCCATCTTCAGGAACAGTGGGGAACAGATAAAGCCGGCGTATCGATCGTTATCTCCTCGTTAGGTATTGGTAAGTTAGCGACCATCGTGACCGGATTTCTCTCGGATCGCTTCGGTCGCAAGCCCTTTATCTATCTGGGGATCCTCAGCTATCTGATCTTTTTTATCGGCATTCTGCTGACCAAAAATATCTATCTGGCCTATGTCTTCGGCATTATGGCGGGCCTGGCGAACAGCTTCCTCGACTCCGGCACCTATCCGGCGCTGATGGAATCTTTCCCGCACTCCGCCAGCCGGGCCAACGTGCTGATCAAAGCCTTCGTTTCCGCCGGACAGTTCCTGCTGCCGTTCATTATCAGCTTCCTGATCTGGGCGAATCTATGGTTCGGCTGGTCGTTCGTGATTGCGGCGGCGCTCTTTGTACTGAGCGGGATTTACCTGCTTAAAATGCCATTCCCTGACAGCCAGGCAGCGAAAAAAGAGGAATCTCCTGAGCCACAGGCGGAAACGTTCGCCCGTCCGCAGGCCAACAAACTGGATATGATGATCTTCACGCTGTACGGCTATATCGGCATGGCGACGTTCTATCTGGTCAGCCAGTGGCTGGCGCAGTACGGCCAGTTCGTGGTCGGGCTGCCCTATGCCTCGGCGATTAAGCTGCTCAGCATCTATACCGTTGGGTCGTTGGTCTGCGTCTTCGTGACTGCTGCCTTCGTCAAAGAGGTGTTCAGCTCTGCCGTCGCCATGATCATCTATACTGGCCTGTCGATGGTCTCGCTGCTGCTGGTGTGCCTGTTCCCGACGCCGATGATGGTTACCGGCTTCGCCTTTGTCATCGGCTTTGCCGCCGCGGGCGGAGTGCTACAGCTGGGAGCGACGATCATGGCGATGAGCTTCCCGAACGGGAAAGGCAAGGCAACCGGGATCTTCTACACCGCCGGCAGTATCGCCAGCTTCACGATCCCGCTGATCACCGCCAAACTTTCGCAGATCAGTATTGCCAGCATTATGTGGTTTGATTTTGCGATCGCCGTGATCGGCTTTGTGATCGCCCTGTACATCGGCTATCGTCAACTGCAGGCTCGGGCGGCGCAAAAAGTATCACCCACCGCAGTCACCGCCTGAGGTTCAACGCGAATAATAATGGATGCCTACATGACAAATGCAGTTACCGTAAAGAACATCACCTTCCAGGAAGGGGAAACCTTAATTTGTGTACCGCTGATCGGCAAAACGCTGGATGAAATACTGGGTAACGCCCACGGCCTGGTCGACGCCGGCGCCGATATCATCGAATGGCGCGTTGACCACTTTACGCAGGTCAGAGAGATGGCCCAGGTGATGGCCGCGCTGGCGGAAATCCGTGGTGCGCTGAAAGCCCTGCCGTTGCTGTTCACCTTCCGCAGCAAGAAAGAAGGCGGCGAGACCGAGCTCAGCGACGATGCCTACTTCGCGCTCAACCGCGAAGCGGCGCGCAGTGGACTGGTTGATGTCATCGATGTCGAGCTGTTCAATGATGAAGCGCAGATCCGCGCGCTGGTTGACGATGCGCATGCCGCGGGTGTCAAAGTGATCATGAGTAACCATGATTTTCATAAAACCCCCGCCCAGGAAGATATCATCTATCGCCTGCGCCGCATGCAGGATCTGGGTGCCGATCTGCCGAAGATCGCGGTGATGCCGCAATCGCCGCAGGACGTTCTGACCCTGCTCGCCGCCACGCTGACCATGAAAGAGAAGTATGCCACCCGCCCGCTGATCACCATGTCGATGGGAAAATCAGGCGGCGTCAGCCGGGTGACCGGGCGTCTTTTTGGCTCAGCCATGACCTTCGGTACCGTGGGTCAAGCTTCCGCGCCGGGACAGATCGCCATCAATAAGCTGCGTGAAGTGATGGATATTCTCTCCTGATAACCCCTTAGCCCGGAGGACCACTCCGGGCTATTCGCTAACAGATCTTCTGGCTGTCGTGGATGACCACATTTTTAAACGACTGCAGCGCCGGGGAAAGTCCCCGGTCTTTCATGGTCGCCAGATAGATATAGCGCGGAGGGAGGGTGTTTTTAATCTTCAGGATATGGACGTTGTAATGGGAGAGCGCCGAGATCCGCGGCATGATCGCGATCCCGTAGTCAATGCTGACCAGCCCGGCCATCGCGGTATCCTCTTCCACGTAGCAGGCAATCTCCGGCACCAGCTTTTGCTGCATAAATACATTATCGATAAACGGACGTAAGCCGCTATTTTCTGAAAAATAGATATAGGGATAATGAATCGTCTCCACGAGGTCGACTTCATGTTCATACAGACGGGCCAGCGGATGATCCCTGGCGGTCACCACCACCAGCTCCTGCTGAATAACCGGAATAAAATCGATATCTGGCTCATCGGCAATATAAGAGCAGATCGCCAGATCGACTTTTCCCGCTTTCAGCTCCTGCAACAGCGTCAGCGAGGTCCCTTGAGTAAAAGAAAAAGTCACATTGTGAAACTCAGGTGAAAGAGAATATTTATTAATTAACTGCGGAACAACATATTCGCCCATCGTGTAAATAAAGGCGATACGAATGTTTTCTTTATTTTCAGCGCCGTTTTTTTGCAAAACTGTGCGGCCATTTTCCAGTGAGGCCAGGGCATCTTCGACATACGGCAGAAAACGCTTGCCGTTTTGCGTAATTTTAACGTTCCGTCCCTGTCTGGCGAACAGCGCGACCCCTAACTCCTTCTCCAGCTCTGATATCGCATGGCTTAGCGAAGGCTGAGTGATGCACAGACTGGAGGCCGCTTCGGTATAATGTTCAGTTTCAGACAGACGTTTAAAATAATAAAGTTGCTTTAGGTTCATTATTTTTGCCCGTATAATATAAGAATAAATCCACTGATGCTAATATACCATGCAAGCCACCAATAATGCGCATGAGCGGGTAAATATCGGCGGTGTATCAAATATTATTTTCTGAAGCGTATGAATGTGCCACAAAGCGTTGCCATTCATAGATACTACCTATAGTTCCCGGAGATATTTTTGCATATACAAATATATGCAAAAATATTTTAAACTTTAAAGGAACTCGCTATGAGTATGTCAAACTCTCAGGAAGTCCTCACTTCCTCATCAGGGACGAAAAAAAGAAGCCGCGTTCGGATAGTTATTTTACTGCTGTTGTCCGTCGGAACGATGATCAATTATCTCGACCGCACCATCCTCGGTATCGTTGCCCCACAGTTAACCCAGGAAATTCATATCGATCCGGCGATGATGGGCATCATTTTCTCCGCCTTTGCCTGGACCTATGCCCTGGCGCAGATCCCCGGCGGCATGTTTTTAGACCGCTTCGGCAACAAACTGACCTATGCCCTGTCAATTTTCTTCTGGTCGCTGTTTACCCTGCTGCAAAGTTTCACCCTCGGGCTTAAATCTCTGCTGCTTCTGCGCCTGGGACTTGGCGTCAGTGAAGCGCCCTGCTTCCCGGCCAACAGCCGCATCGTCAGCACCTGGTTCCCGCAGCATGAGCGCGCACGGGCGACGGCAACATATACGGTTGGTGAATATATAGGACTGGCGGCCTTCTCACCGCTGTTATTTTTAATCCTCGAACATCACGGCTGGAGAACGCTTTTTTTCCTCACCGGAGGATTAGGTATTTTATTTACTTTGGTGTGGTGGCGTTTTTATCACGAACCCCATGAATCGCGCACGGCTAATCAAGCGGAGCTGGATTATATCGGCGCAAACGGTATTAACAATAAAATCCAGAACGTTCCATTTAACTGGCGTGACGCCAGGCGCCTGCTGGGCTGTCGCCAGATCCTCGGCGCCAGTCTGGGTCAGTTTGCGGGCAACACCACGCTGGTGTTTTTCCTGACGTGGTTTCCCAGCTATCTGGCCAACGAGCGCCATCTTCCCTGGCTGCACGTTGGCTTCTTCGCCACCTGGCCGTTTCTCGCCGCCGCCATCGGCATCCTCTTCGGCGGCTGGATCTCGGACCGACTGCTGAAGCGAACCGGCTCCGTCAATATCAGTCGGAAGTTACCAATAATTTCCGGATTATTACTCTCCAGCTGTATTATTGCGGCGAACTGGGTGAGCGCCAACAGCACCGTTATTATTATTATGTCAGTGGCATTTTTTGGTCAGGGAATGGTTGGTCTGGGCTGGACGTTAATTTCTGATATTGCCCCGGAAAATATGGCAGGCCTGACCGGCGGGATATTTAATTTCTGCGCTAATATGGCGTCGATTATAGCCCCACTGATAATTGGCGTGATTATCTCCGCAACGGGTAACTTCTTTTACGCACTGATCTACGTCGGCCTGACGGCGCTGATCGGCGTGATTGCCTACATTTTTATCATCGGCGACATCAAGCGAATCGAACTGAAGTAAAGACGGCGGCCCCGGCGAATTGCACGCCGGGGCGAAGAGGACGGTCAGATATCTTTCACCTTGCTGGTTAAAAACAGCGTCACCAGCGAAATCGCGGCGATCGTCCAGTAGACGCTGGCGTGGCCATAGCTCTGCGACAGCGCCCCCTGCATCACGCCGGCGAGGATCACGCCAGTGGAAATACTGTTGGTAAACAGGGTGGTCGCCGCCCCCGCGCGTCCCGGCATTAAATCCTGGAACCACAGCATGCCGATCCCGGCGATTATGCCGATAAAAATGGCGTTGAACAGCTGCAGGGCCAGCAGCGCCGTTCGGGCATGAAACAGGATCAGCCCCAGATAAAACAGCACACCGGCCGCCACCGCCGCTACCATCATTTTACGTTTACCAAAGCGCTTCACGTAGTAGCCGGCGAGGATCATCGCCGGAATCTCCAGGCCGGCGGCGGTGCCCATCAGGATCCCGGCCAGACTGTCGGGAAGCCCGAGATCGCTGCTGATCCACAGCGGCATATCAATGATATACATGGTGTTGCAGGTCCACATCAGGGTGGAGGCGATAAACAGCATCCGCACATTCTTGTCCTGCCAGCCGCCGGCCTGCGCCAGCGCCTCCGCCTCTTCCGAGGGCTGTTCCACGCGCGGAACCGAGGGCAGTTTGACCGCAATCAGCGCCAGGCTGATCGCAAAGATGCCCGCCGCAATAGAGAACATGGTGGTAAAGCCATAGTTGAGCGCCAGCATAAAGGCCAGCGGCGGGCCAATCACCCACGCCAGAGACAGCTGGGCACGCATGACCGAGCTGAACATCACCACTTCCCGCGCCGAGCTGTCGGCATATTCCCGCGCCAGGGCAAAGAGCTGAGGCATGGCGGCGTTAGCGATGGATGCCAGCATCACCCCACAGGTGATCAGCGTCAGATAGTGGCGGTTGAAGGCAAACAGCAGCGCATTGCCTACCGCCATCAGACAGCAGAACATAATTAACCGCCGCCGGTCGCCGCGGCTATCGGAGCGCTTGGCCAGCGCCAGGCTCACCAGGATCCCGGCTATCGCATTCACGGTGTAGAACAGGCCCACCCAGAACGGCTGCGCCCCCACTTCGCGGCTGAGAAACAAACTCAACGTCGGGGCCTGCAATGCGCCCGCCACGCCCATCATAAAAGCAACCAGCATAAAGGCGGCATAGACGCCGTTTAGCCGTCGTCCCATCGTCATCAACCACAGCATGGAATGTCCTTAACACACGCGAAGTAAACGAAAAAAGCCAGCAGAGGCTTTCTGCTGGCGGGTGATTCTATACTCTGTGGATTTCACGTTGCAGGACAAACGGTTAACCGTTTTGCGCAGCGCTTACGCTGGCTCCGAAAGGGTGAGTCCCGTAGGGGCGATTCACGCGGCCAGAACATAGGCTCTGGGAGCATCGACAGCGATAGACCCGGGCAAGCGCGCGCACCTGCAGCTTGAAAAACGACGAGTATAACACCAATACTCAGTCACACATGATGTCTGCAAGTCAATGATCAGAGGTCTTTGACGTCACTCCCCACTGCATCAGTTCGCCCAGGATTTCCTGCTGTCGTCCTGCCATCAGGCGGGCCAGCCAGGACGCTTCCTGCGTCGCAGAAAAGTAGCGCTGGTAGAACGATTTTGCGGTAGACCTCATCATATTCACCTCCTCGCTTCATCGGGATTCATTATTGGCTTAATATGGGGAGTAATAAATTGCTGAGTTTTGCGCAGGAGTTCCCCTTTTATGTCTTCCGGCCGTCTGCAACAACAGTTCATCCGTCTATGGCAGTGCTGCGACGGCAAGTCGCAGGAGACCACCCTCAACGAGCTTGCGGAAATGCTAAGCTGCTCGCGCCGCCACATGCGCACCTTGCTCAATATGATGGAGTCCCGCGGCTGGCTGACCTGGAAGGCGGAGGCTGGCCGCGGAAAACGCTCGCGGCTGACCTTTCTCTATACCGGCCTCGCCCTGCAGCAGCAGCGTGCCGAAGATCTGCTTGAACAGGATCGCATCGATCAGCTGGTGCAGCTGGTCGGCGATAAAGCCGCCGTCCGTCAGATGCTGGTCTCGCATCTCGGGCGCAGCTTCCGCCAGGGGCGGCACATCCTGCGCGTGCTCTACTACCGGCCGATGAAGAATTTACTGCCCGGCAGCGCGCTGCGACGTTCGGAAACCCATATCGCCCGGCAAATATTCAGCGCGCTGACGCGGGTAAATGAGGAAAATGGGGAACTGGAAGCTGATATTGCCCACCACTGGCAGCAGTTGACGCCCACCCACTGGCGCTTTTTCCTCCGGCCAGGCATCCATTTTCACCATGGCCGTGAGCTGGAGATGAGCGATGTGATCGCTTCTCTGCAGCGCAGCAATGCCCTGCCGCTCTATTCGCATATCGAACGCATCGAGTCGCCCACCGCCTGGACCCTGGATATTCATCTGCGCCAGCCCGACCGCTGGCTGCCCTGGCTGCTGGGCCAGGTGCCAGCGATGGTGCTGCCGCAGGAGTGGCAGACCATGAACCACTTTTCTTCGATGCCGGTCGGCACCGGCCCGTATGCCGTGGTGCGTAACAATCAGAACCAGCTCAAGATCCACGCCTTTGAGGACTATTTTGGCTACCGGGCGCTGATCGATGAGGTGAACGTCTGGGTGCTACCGGAAATTAGCGAAGAGCCCAACGGCGGCCTGACGCTGCAGGGCAATACCGAAAGCGAAAAGGCGGTGGAGAGTCGTCTGGAAGAGGGGTGCTACTACCTGCTGTTTGACTCGCGAAGCCCGCTGGGCGCCAACGAGGCGGTGCGCCGCTGGTTAAGCTATCTGTTCCAGCCCGCGAACCTGCTCTACCACGCGGGCGAACTTTACCAGGGCAACTGGTTTCCCGCCTACGGCCTGCTGCCGCGCTGGCATCACGCCAGCAACCACGCCAGCGACAAGCCGGCGGGGCTGGAGACGGTCACCCTCACCTATTACCGCGATCACGTCGAACACCGGGTGATCGGCGGGATCATGCGCGACCTGCTGGCCGCGCATCAGGTGAAGCTGGAGATCCAGGAGCTGGAGTACGATGCCTGGCATCGCGGCGAGGTGGTCAGCGATATCTGGCTCAACAGCGTTAACTTCACCTTACCGATCGAATTCTCGCTTTTCGCCTATCTGTACGAAGTCCCGCTGATTCAGCGCTGCATCCCCATCGACTGGCAGGAAGACGCCAGCCGCTGGCGCGCGGGAGAGTTTAATCCGGCCACCTGGAGTCAGCGTCTGCTGGCCAGCCAGCATATCGTGCCGCTGATCCATCACTGGCTGATGATTCAGGGCCAGCGCAGTATGCGCGGCGTGCGGATGAACACCCTCGGCTGGTTCGATTTTAAATCCGCATGGTTTGCGCCGCCGGAGCCGTAAGCGCTTTCCGTCATCTGACAAAATCATTACACTAAGGCCGTTCTCAACGGGGTGCTAATAAACATACGCAATATCATTCAAGTTGCATCAAGGCAGCAAGCGGGTGAATCCCCTGGAGCATAGATAACTATGTGACTGGGGTGAACGCGCGAAGCTAACGCAGATGCGGCTTGAAGGATGAAGCGTATGGGCTGAGAAAATACCCGTCGAACCTGATCCGGATAACGCCGGCGAAGGGATTTGAGGCTCACTCAAAATCCTTTGCCACCCCTTTTTTCTGAGGTGCAAAGTGTTGAAAAAATTACTCCCGCTGCTGGCGCTGGTCGCCATGCCCGCTCTGGCTAAGCCTGTCCTCACCGTCTATACCTATGACTCCTTCTCTGCCGACTGGGGCCCCGGCCCGGCGGTCAAAAAAGCGTTTGAAGCGGACTGCGGCTGCGAGCTGAAGTACGTCGCGCTGGAAGATGGCGTTTCACTGCTAAATCGTCTGCGCATGGAAGGCAAGAACAGCAAGGCTGACGTCGTGCTGGGCCTGGATAACAACCTGCTGGAAGCCGCGGCACAGAGTCAGCTGTTCGCTAAAAGCCAGGTTCCCGCCAGCGCGGTCAGCGTGCCGGGCGGCTGGGATAACGACACCTTTGTCCCCTACGACTACGGCTATTTCGCCTTCGTCTATGACAAAAACAAACTGGCCAACCCGCCGAAGAGCCTGAAAGAGCTGGTCGAGAGCCCGCAAAAATGGCGGGTCATCTATGAAGATCCGCGCACCAGCACCCCGGGGCTGGGGCTGCTGCTGTGGATGCAAAAGGTCTATGGCGATAAAGCGCCCGAGGCCTGGCAGAAGCTGGCGGCGAAAACCGTTACCGTCACCAAGGGCTGGAGCGAAGCCTACGGTCTGTTCCTGAAAGGGGAAAGCGACCTGGTCTTGAGCTACACCACCTCGCCGGCCTACCACATGATTGAAGAGAAGAAAGACCACTATGCGGCGGCGAACTTCGCCGAAGGCCACTATCTGCAGGTCGAAGTTGCCGCCCGCACCGCCGCCAGCAAGCAGCCGGAACTGGCGGAAAAATTCCTCAAATTCATGGTCTCGCCTGGCTTCCAGAACGCCATCCCCACCGGCAACTGGATGTATCCGGTGACCCAGGTCGCGCTGCCGGCCGGTTTTGCAAGCCTGGTAAAACCGCAGACCACGCTGACGTTTACCCCGCAGCAGGTCGCCAGCGAGCGTCAGACCTGGATTAGCGCATGGCAACGCGCCGTCAGCCGCTAAACCTGAGCGGGCTGCTGCCGGGCCTGTTCGCCGCTACGCTGCTCTTCGCCGTCGCGCTGGCGGCGTTTCTGGCGCTGTGGTTCAGCGCGCCCGGCGCGGGCTGGCGGACGGTCTTCAGCGATAGCTACCTCTGGCATGTGGTGCGCTTCTCCTTCTGGCAGGCGTCGCTGTCAGCGCTGCTCTCGGTGGGGCCGGCTATCTTTCTCGCCCGCGCGCTTTATCGGCGTCGCTTCCCCGGCCGCACGTTGCTGCTGCGTCTGTGCGCGATGACCCTGATCCTGCCGGTGCTGGTGGCGGTGTTCGGCATCCTCAGCGTCTATGGCCGCCAGGGCTGGCTGGCCTCGCTGTTTCACACTTTTGGCTGGCAGTGGGATTTCTCACCTTACGGCCTGCAGGGCATCCTGTTGGCGCACGTCTTTTTCAATATGCCGATGGCCACCCGCCTGCTGCTGCAGGCGCTGGAGAACATTCCCGGCGAGCAGCGGCAAATTGCCGCCCAGCTTGGCATGCGCGGCTATGCCTTCTTCCGCCTCGTCGAATGGCCATGGATGCGCCGGCACATTCCCGCCGTCGCCGCGCTGATTTTTATGCTCTGCTTTGCCAGCTTCGCCACCGTGCTGTCACTGGGCGGCGGCCCGAAGGCCACCACGATTGAGCTGGCTATCTACCAGGCGCTGAGCTTTGACTACGATCCGGCGCGAGCGGCAATGCTGGCGTTGATTCAGATGCTCTGCTGCCTCGGGCTGGTGCTGCTCAGCCAGCGCCTCAGTAAAGCGGTGGCTATCGGCGTCAGCCATGTCCGCGGCTGGCGTGACCCTGACGATCGCCTGCATAGCCGGCTGAGCGATGGGTTGCTGATCGGCGCCGCCCTGCTGCTGCTGCTGCCGCCGCTGCTGGCGGTCATCGTCGACGGGGTCAACCGCAATATGCTGGACGTGCTGGCGCAGCCCGCCCTCTGGCAGGCATTAACGACTTCCCTGCGCATCGCCATCGCCGCCGGGCTGTTGAGCGTGACCCTGACAATGATGCTGCTATGGAGCAGTCGAGAGCTGCGCGCCCGCCAGCGGCCGCTGGCCGGGCAGGCGATGGAGCTGAGCGGCATGCTGATCCTTGCCATGCCGGGCATCGTGCTGGCTACCGGCTTCTTTCTGCTGCTCAATAACAGCATCGGCCTGCCGGAGTCCGCCGACGGCATCGTCATCTTTACCAACGCTCTGATGGCGATCCCCTACGCGCTTAAAGTGCTGGAAAACCCGATGCGCGACATTGCCGTCCGCTACAATATGCTGTGCCAGTCGCTGGGGATCGAAGGCCTGACGCGACTGCGGGTCATCGAACTTCGCGCGCTCCGGCGCCCCCTAGCCCAGGCGTTAGCCTTCGCCTGCGTGCTGTCGATTGGCGACTTCGGCGTGGTGGCGCTGTTCGGCAACGAGGCGTTCCGCACCCTGCCTTTCTATCTCTACCAGCAGATAGGCGCCTACCGCAGCCAGGACGGCGCCGTCACCGCTCTGCTACTGCTGCTGCTCTGTTTCTTACTATTTACGCTGATTGAAAAACTTCCGGGGCGTGATGCTAAAACTCAATGATGTGACCTGGCTGTACCAACATCTGCCGATGCGCTTTACTCTCGACGTCGCGCGCGGCGAGCGCATCGCGGTGCTCGGCCCCAGCGGCGCCGGAAAGAGCACCCTGCTGAATCTGATCGCCGGTTTTCTGCCGCCCGCCAGCGGCAGCCTGCAGATTAACGGCGAGACGCATCACGCGACGCCGCCGGCGCAGCGTCCGGTCTCGATGCTGTTCCAGGAGAATAACCTGTTTAACCATCTGACCATTCGGCAGAATATCAGCCTCGGGATCCACCCTGGCCTGAAACTGAGCCGCGAACAGCAGCATAAAGTCACGGCGATTGCCGCCCAGATGGGAATTGATGCCCTGCTTGACCGCCTGCCGGGAGCGCTCTCCGGCGGTCAACGGCAGCGCGCGGCGCTGGCCCGCTGTCTGGTGCGCCAGCAGCCGGTGCTGCTGCTGGATGAACCCTTCTCGGCGCTCGACCCGGCGCTGCGTCAGGAGATGCTGGCGCTGGTGGCGGATGTCTGTGAACAGCAGCAGCTCACCCTGCTGATGGTTTCGCACAGCGTGGAAGATGCCGCGCGCATCGCGCCGCGCTCGATTGTGGTCGCCGAAGGGCGCATTGTCTGGGATGGCGCTACCGCCGAGCTGTTAAGCGGCCGCAGCAGCGCCTCGCATCTGATGGGGATCAGCGCGCGATAACCTTGTGCAGGATCGCCAGATAGACCGGCATCAGCGGATGGCGGAAGACAAATGTTAACGCCGTTGCCGCCAGCGCGACCATACACGGCGCCAGCCACAGCAGACGCCCGCGCGGCAGCCAGCGGGACAGCCGATCGCCAGACGTTTTCGCGCTCCGCCACAGCCGCCAGCACAGCCACCCCGCCAGCCAGGCCAGCAGCGCCGCCCCCAGCAGCAGCCATTGAAAGCTGGCGCTGTTTTCATCGGCCGGAATATCAATCGCCGCGCCGGCGAGAATCCCCGGCAGGAAATAGAGCGGCGGCCAGAGCAGGCAGCCGATAATATTCGGGAGCACGAATTTGGCCACCGGCAGGTCGAGCATCCCGGCGACCATCGGCACCAGCGGACGCGTCGGCCCGACAAAGCGGCCAATCAGGATGGTGATCATGCTGTGCTGGTGCAGCGCATGCTCGGTTTTTTCCAGCAGGGCGCGGTTTTTCTTCATGAACGACCAGCGGTGCAGCGGCTTTTTAAAGCGCCAGCCGAGCCAGAATGAGATCCAGTCTCCCAGCAGACAGCCCACGATCCCCGCCAGCCACGCCTGCCAGAAATTAACCTCACCGCCGCCAATCAGCGCCCCAAGGCCGGCCATCATCACCGTTCCGGGTAAAATAAGCCCCACCAGCGCCAGCGACTCGAGAAAGGCCACCAGCATCACGGCTAACAACGAGTAGACCGTGGATTGGGTAATAAAGTGTTCGAGCAATGCTTGCATAATGTACCCGGTTAAAAAACGAAGCCCGGATTCTCCGAAGCCATCGCGCCGTCGTCAAGCCAACAATTGTCTTAATAGTTTACTGGCTGTGACATTTAAGCGGGTCATCATTTCACTTTCTTTACTTTTTATTCACATCCCGCGCGGAATTCGCTCGGGCTGGCGCCGGTGCATTTTTTGAATACGCGGGAAAAATAGAGCTGATCTTCAAAGCCGACGTTGCGCCCGACGGTGGCGATCGGCATCCGCGTGGTGCTCAGCAACAGTTTGGCCTGGCTGATGCGCTGATCTTCACGCCAGCCGAGCACGCTGATCCCCAGCTGCTGGCGAAACAGGTGCGACAGACGCGAGGGCGACAGGCAGACGTGCTGGGCGACGCTGGCGATATCAAAATGGCTGTCCGCCAGATGGTCGCTGATGTACTGGCAGGCGTCGCGCACCCGGTTATCCAGCGGCGGATGCAGCGATTCGTTGATCGCCTCCATCCGCCGCAGCAGGAGCTGTTCCAGCAGATTAATCGCCAGCAGTTCGGAATAGCGCCCCGCCCCCTGTCCGGCATCGACTATCTGGCCGAACAGCTCGCCAAAGCGCGCCTGCCACTGCTCGTCCGGACGGAAAAAGCCGGTCTGGGCGAAGATGGTCGGCCAGTTGAGCCACTCGTGCCAGTAGGCGCGCGGGCGGAAGTAGACCCACTGGTGATACCACTCGCTGGCGTCGGGATGGCGGCCGTAGTGATGGATCTCCCCCGGCGGGAACAGCAGCATATCGCCCGGCCGGCAGACAAACTGCTCGCCGTGGTTGTTGATCACCCCCTCGCCGCGGATCGTCAGGTTGAGGATATAGCCTTTCATACCCAGCGGGCGGTCGATAAAAAAATCCAGGTATCCCTGCGCCTCAATCGGCGTCAGACCGGTGACCAGATGAGCGTTAAAAGAGTAGCCCGGCAGCAGCGGATCGTTTTGCGTTTCGGCCATACGCGTGGTTCTCCCCGAAGGTATTAGTGACACCAATTGTCCATATTCATCATTTTATCGCTCTCGGCCCTGTCACGACTGCGACGGCAGTGGGAATTTCGCTAAAAAGCCGCACAGCAAGCGAAAAAAGCGCCAGCGGCGTGCATTCCACCGTGATATGCCGGGTAACAAAAGTGTCTATAAATACGGCAGGAAAGTCCACATCGAATATTTGCACGACGTCACACTTTGCGAGGTGACAGCAAAATAATCCATAAGATTAGCGAATCCGGCCTGACGGATTTTGCCGGGGATATCTACTGTTGCTGCATGAATGATTTCTGCATGGAGTAACAAGATGGCAATTGCGATTGGCCTCGACTTTGGTAGTGACTCAGTCCGCGCCCTGGCGGTGGAATGCGCCTCCGGCGCAGAACTGGCGGCAAGCGTGGAGTGGTATCCGCGCTGGCGGGAAGGACAGTATTGCGATGGCGCTAACAACCGGTTCCGCCACCACCCGCGAGATTACATCGAGTCCATGGAAGCGGCGCTGAAAAGCGTACTTGCCTCCCTGAGCGCCGAACAGCGCGCCGACGTCGTGGGCATTGGCGTCGACAGCACCGGCTCAACCCCGGCTCCCGTTGATGCCGAGGGCAACGTGCTGGCGCTGCGCGAAGAATTCGCTGACAACCCTAACGCCATGTTTGTCCTGTGGAAGGATCACACCGCGGTCGAGGAAGCCGAGGCGATCACCCGCCTGTGCCACCAGCCGGGCAAAGAGGATTACTCGCGCTATATTGGCGGGATCTACTCCAGCGAATGGTTCTGGGCCAAAATCCTCCACGTCACCCGGGAAGATAGCGCCGTCGCCCAGGCAGCCGCCTCGTGGGTGGAGCTTTGCGACTGGGTACCCGCCCTGCTCTCCGGCACCACCCGTCCGCAGGATCTGCGCCGCGGCCGCTGCAGCGCCGGGCATAAATCCCTGTGGCATGAGAGCTGGGGCGGTCTGCCGCCGGCCAGCTTCTTCGATGAGCTTGATCCCATCATTAACCAGCATCTGGCCTGGCCGCTGTTCACCGATACCTGGACGGCCGATGTGCCGGTCGGCACGCTGAGCGCAGAGTGGGCCCAGCGCCTGGGCCTGTCGCAGACCGTGGCCATCTCCGGCGGCGCCTTCGACTGCCATATGGGCGCCGTGGGCGCCGGCGCGCAGCCTAACGCGCTGGTGAAAGTCATCGGCACCTCCACCTGCGACATTCTGATTGCCGATAAAGAGAGCGTCGGCGACCGCACGGTCAAAGGCATCTGCGGCCAGGTCGACGGCAGCGTAGTCCCGCACTTTATCGGTATGGAGGCAGGCCAGTCCGCCTTCGGCGATATTTACGCCTGGTTCGGTCGCATTCTCGGCTGGCCGCTGGAGCAGCTAGCCCAGCAGCAGCCAGCGTTGCGGGAGCAAATCAAAGCCAGCCAAAAACAGTTACTGCCGGCGCTCACCGAAGCCTGGGCCAACAATCCATCGCTGGAGCATCTGCCGGTGGTGCTTGACTGGTTCAACGGCCGCCGCACGCCGAATGCCAACCAGCGCCTGAAAGGGGTGATCACCGACCTTAACCTGGCCACCGACGCGCCGGCGCTATTCGGCGGTCTGATCGCCGCCACCGCCTTCGGCGCCCGCGCCATTATGGAGTGCTTCACCGAGCAGGGGATCCCGGTTAACAACGTCATGGCGCTTGGCGGTATCGCGCGGAAAAACCAGGTCATCATGCAGGCCTGCTGCGACGTGCTGAACCGTCCGCTGCAAATTGTCGCCTCCGATCAGTGCTGCGCGCTGGGGGCGGCTATCTTCGCCGCCGTCGCCGCCGGCGTCTATGAGGATATTCCAGCCGCCCAGCAGCGGATGGCAAGCCAGGTGGAAACCACACTGCAGCCGCGCCCGGCGCAGGCACAGCGTTTCGAACAACTCTATCAGCGCTACCAACAGTGGTCGGTCAGCGCCGAACAACACTATCTCCCTTCGGCTGCAAAGGCGGAAAAAGCCCCGCAATCTCAGGCAGCGCTCACCCATTAAGGATACGAAAATGACGATTTTTGATAACTATGAAATATGGTTCGTTATTGGCAGCCAACATCTGTACGGCCCGGAAGCCCTGCGCCAGGTGACGAAGCATGCCGAACATGTGGTGAACAGCCTGAATGCGGAAGCCAAACTGCCGTGCAAACTGGTCCTTAAGCCGCTGGGCACCACCCCGGACGAGATCACCCACATCTGCCGCGACGCTAACTACGATGACAAATGCGCCGGGTTAGTGGTCTGGCTGCACACCTTCTCGCCGGCAAAAATGTGGATCAACGGCCTGACCATTCTCAACAAGCCGCTGCTACAGTTCCATACGCAGTACAATGCCGCGCTGCCCTGGGACAGCATCGATATGGACTTTATGAACCTGAACCAGACCGCGCATGGCGGCCGCGAGTTCGGCTTCATCGGCGCCCGTATGCGCCAGCAGCACAGCGTGGTGACCGGCCACTGGCAGGATAAAGAGGCCCACCAGCGCATCGGCGGCTGGATGCGCCAGGCGGTCTCCAGACAGGATACTCGCCATCTGAAAGTGTGCCGTTTCGGCGATAACATGCGCGAAGTGGCGGTGACCGACGGCGATAAAGTCGCGGCGCAGATCAAGTTTGGCTTCTCGGTGAACACCTGGGCGGTCGGCGATCTGGTGCAAGTGGTCAACAGCGTCAGCGACGGCGATATCAGCGCCCTGGTCGATGAATACGAGAGCAGCTATCGTCTGACCCCGGCGGCGCAGGTTCACGGCGACAAGCGTCAGAACGTGCTGGACGCCGCGCGCATTGAGCTGGGGATGAAACGCTTCCTCGAACAGGGCGGTTTCCACGCCTTTACCACCACCTTTGAAGATCTCCACGGCCTGAAACAGCTCCCGGGGCTCGCCGTACAGCGCCTGATGCAGCAGGGCTACGGCTTTGCCGGCGAGGGCGACTGGAAAACCGCCGCTCTGCTTCGCATCATGAAGGTGATGTCAACTGGTCTGCAGGGCGGCACCTCCTTTATGGAGGATTACACCTACCACTTCGACAACGGCAACGATCTGGTGCTCGGCTCGCACATGCTGGAAGTGTGCCCGACGATCGCCACCGCCGAGAAACCGATCCTCGACGTCCAGCCGCTGGGCATCGGCGGCAAAGCGGATCCGGCGCGCCTGATCTTCAATACTCAGACCGGCCCGGCGATTGTCGCCAGCCTGATCGACCTGGGAGACCGCTTCCGTCTGCTGGTCAATACCATCGAAACCGTCCCGACCCCGCACGACCTGCCGAAGCTGCCGGTGGCCAACGCCCTGTGGAAAGCGCAGCCGGATCTGCGTACCGCTTCGGAAGCCTGGATCATCGCCGGCGGCGCGCACCATACCGTCTTCAGCCATGCGCTGAACCTCGACGATATGCGCCAGTTCGCCGAACTGAATGATATCGAGCTGACGGTCATCGACAACGACACCCGTCTGCCGGCCTTCAAAGACGCGCTGCGCTGGAATGAAGTCTATTACGGTTCAAAACGCTAAGAGGTCGCCCCCTCACCCTCCCCCTCTCCCCGCCGGGGAGAGGGTACCGGCCTGGCGCGATGCCGCCTTTCTCCCTCTCCCGACGGGAGAGGGTCGGGGTGAGGGATACCCGACTCGCCTGCTATTCGGAGCACACTATGTTAGAAGATCTTAAACGCCAGGTGCTGGAAGCCAATTTAGCGCTGCCGCAGCATAATCTGGTGACCTTAACCTGGGGCAACGTCAGCGCCGTCGACCGCGACCAGGGCGTTCTGGTTATCAAACCCTCCGGCGTGGATTACCGCGTGATGACCGCCGACGATATGGTGGTGGTCAGTCTGGAGAGCGGCGAAGTGGTGGAGGGTAAGAAGAAACCCTCGTCGGATACCCCGACCCATCGCCTGCTGTATCAGGCCTTCCCGACGCTGGGCGGCATTGTGCATACCCATTCGCGCCACGCCACCATCTGGGCGCAGGCCGGGCAAGCTATTCCGGCGACCGGCACCACCCACGCCGACTATTTCTATGGTCCGGTGCCCTGCACCCGGCTGATGACCGATGCGGAGATCAACGGCGAATACGAATGGGAAACCGGCAAGGTGATTGTCGAAACCTTCCGCCAGCGCGAGATCGACCCGGCGCAGATGCCCGGCGTGCTGGTGCATTCCCACGGCCCGTTCGCGTGGGGTAAAAACGCCGAAGACGCGGTGCATAACGCCATCGTGCTGGAAGAGATCGCCTATATGGGCATCTTCTGCCGCCAGCTGGCGCCGCAGCTGCCGGATATGCAGCAGACGCTGCTGGATAAACACTATCTGCGTAAGCATGGGGCCAAAGCCTACTACGGCCAATAATCACCCTGCTCGCGCTGCGTTTAGCAGGGCTACGGCTCTGCACCGTCTGGCAGACCGGATAAGGCGCAAGCCGAAATCCGGGGCCACCTCAGCGCCGAATACCTGTATAAAATCCCAGCACCCATTGAGAAACCAGGCTATAATCAGGCCTGGTTTTTTATCATCGAGAGCACCCGTGACCCAGCCACGAGCAGGTTTTCTACTCACCCGTCACTGGCGGGACACTCCGCAAGGCACCGAGCTTTCCTTCTGGCTGGCCACCGACGACGGCCCGCTGCAGGTCACGCTGCCGCCGCAGGAGTCCGTCGCCTTTATCCCCGAAGCGCAGCGGGCGCAGGCTGAGCGACTGCTGCAGGGTGAGAAAGGCTTCCGCTTCGCCCCGCTGGCCCTGAAAGATTTCCATCGCCAGCCGGTTGTCGGCCTCTACTGCCGCGCCCATCGTCAACTGATGCGTCTGGAGAAGATGCTCCGCGACAGCGGCGTCACCCTCTATGAGGGCGATATCCGTCCGCCGGAGCGCTACCTGATGGAGCGCTTTATTACCGCCCCGGTGTGGGTGGAAGGCGAAACGCGCGGCCCACAGCTGGTTAACGCGCGCATGAAACCCAATCCTGACTATCGCCCGCCGCTGAAATGGGTATCGCTGGATATCGAAACCAGCCGCCACGGCGAGCTGTACTGCATCGGCCTGCAAGGCTGCGGTCAGCGGGTGGTCTTCATGCTGGGCCCCGAACCGGAAACGCCGCCAGACGTCGATTTCGATCTGGTCTACGTCGCCAGTCGCCCCCTGCTACTGGAAAAACTCAACGCCTGGTTTGCCGATCACGACCCCGACGTGCTGATCGGCTGGAACGTGGTGCAGTTCGATCTGCGCGTCCTGCAAAAGCATGCCGAACGCTACCGCATCCCGCTAAGGCTCGGCCGCGGCAACAGCGAGCTGGAGTGGCGCGAGCACGGTTTTAAGAACGGTGTCTTCTTCGCCCAGGCCCACGGCCGGCTGATTATTGACGGCATCGACGCGCTGAAATCGGCGTTCTGGAATTTCTCCTCCTTTTCGCTGGAGGCGGTGGCCCGCGAGCTGCTGGGCGAAGGCAAAGCCATCGACAACCCGTGGGATCGGATGGACGAGATCGATCGCCGCTTCCATGAAGATAAACCGGCGCTGGCCATCTATAACCTACAGGACTGCGAGCTGGTGACGCGGATCTTCCACAAAACGGAGATCATGCCATTTCTACTCGAGCGGGCGACGGTCAACGGCCTGCCCGCCGATCGCCACGGCGGCTCGGTCGCCGCCTTCAGCCACCTCTATTTTCCGCGCATGCACCGCCTGGGCTACGTGGCGCCGAACCTCGGCGACGTGCCGCCCCAGGCGAGCCCCGGCGGCTATGTGATGGACTCCCGCCCCGGCCTGTATGACTCGGTGCTGGTGCTGGACTACAAGAGCCTGTATCCGTCGATCATTCGCACCTTTTTAATCGATCCGGTCGGCCTGGTGGAGGGCCTGGCGCAGCCCGATGACCAGCACAGCATTGAGGGCTTCCTCGGCGCCCGCTTCTCGCGAGACAAGCACTGCCTGCCGGGGATTGTCAGCCAGATCTGGCACGGCCGCGATGAAGCCAAGCGCCAGCACAATAAGCCGCTCTCCCAGGCGCTGAAGATCATCATGAACGCTTTTTACGGCGTGCTGGGCACCAGCGCCTGCCGCTTCTTCGACCCACGTCTCGCCTCGTCGATCACCATGCGCGGCCACGCGATCATGCGTCAGACTAAAGCGTTAATTGAAGCCAATGGTTATGACGTCATCTACGGCGATACCGACTCCACCTTCGTCTGGCTTAAGCGCCCGCACAGCGAAGCGCAGGCGGCGGAGATCGGCCGGACGCTGGTGAACGACGTCAACGCCTGGTGGGCGCAGGAGCTTGGCAAACTCCAGCTAACCAGCGCCCTGGAGCTGGAATACGAAACCCACTTCTGCCGTTTTTTGATGCCGACGATCCGCGGCGCCGATACCGGCAGCAAGAAGCGTTACGCCGGAATGATTCAGGAGGGCGACGGCCAGCGCATGGTTTTCAAGGGTCTGGAAACAGTGCGCACCGACTGGACGCCGCTGGCCCAGCAGTTTCAGCAGGAGCTGTACCTGCGCATCTTCCGCAACCAGCCCTATCAGGATTATGTGCGGGAGACTATCGCCAGGCTGATGAACGGCGAGCTCGATGAGCAGCTGGTTTATCGCAAACGCCTGCGTCGGCCGCTGGCGGAGTATCAGCGCAACGTGCCGCCGCATGTGCGCGCCGCGAGGCTTGCCGATGAGCACAACCTGAAGCGGGGTCGGGCGCAGCAGTATCAGCAACGCGGCACCATCAAATACGTCTGGACCACCGGCGGTCCGGAACCGGTGGATTATCAGCAGTCGCCACTCGATTACGACCACTATTTGTCAAAGCAGCTGCAGCCGGTAGCAGAAGGGATCCTGCCCTTCGTCAACGACGACTTTGCTACAATAGTGACAGGACAGCTGGGGCTATTTTGATTTTTTCTCACCCATTCCGCGGGCGCAGAAGCCTGAAAATGAACCGTGAGGAGGACGTGACGAACGTTCTGCCATCCAGTAATATAGCGCCCTTTCCATTCCTGGCCCCAATTTTGACGCATCTCCGGTTGTACATGGAGATGATCAACTATTGCCTGCAATTAAAGAACTAAAGAGCCGAACATATATGCCTTTTACACTTGGTCAACGCTGGATTAGCGACACAGAGAGCGAACTAGGATTAGGGACGGTGGTAGCGCTGGATGCGCGCATGGTCACTCTCCTTTTCCCCGCCATCGGCGAAAACCGTCTGTACTCACGCAACGATTCCCCGATCACTCGCGTGATGTTTAACCCGGGCGACACCATTACCAGCCACGAAGGCTGGCAGCTCCACGTTGACAAAGTGCATGAAGAGAATGGGCTGCTGTCCTACACCGGCACCCGCCTCGATACCCAGGAAGCGAACGTCACCCTGCGTGAAGTGCTGCTCGACAGCAAACTGGTGTTCAGCAAGCCGCAGGACCGTCTGTTCGCCGGCCAAATCGACCGCATGGACCGCTTTGCCCTGCGCTACCGCGCGCGCAAGTTCCAGAGCGAGCAGTACCGCATGCCGTGGAGCGGCCTGCGCGGCCAGCGCACCAGCCTGATCCCGCATCAGCTGAACATCGCCCACGACGTGGGCCGTCGTCACGCGCCACGCGTCCTGCTGGCCGATGAAGTGGGCTTAGGTAAAACCATCGAAGCCGGGATGATCCTGCACCAGCAGCTGCTCTCCGGCGCCGCCGAGCGCGTACTGATTGTGGTCCCTGAAACTCTCCAGCACCAGTGGCTGGTGGAGATGCTGCGCCGATTCAACCTGCGCTTCTCGCTGTTTGACGACGAGCGCTACGCCGAAGCGCAGCATGACGCCTACAACCCGTTCGAAACCGAACAGCTGGTGATCTGCTCTTTAGACTTCGTGCGCCGCAGCAAGCAGCGTCTGGAGCACCTGTGCGACGCCGAGTGGGACCTGATGGTGGTCGATGAAGCGCACCATCTGGTGTGGAGCGAAGACGCCCCGAGCCGCGAATATCAAGCGATTGAACAGCTGGCCGAGCGCGTGCCGGGCATTCTGCTGCTGACCGCGACGCCGGAACAGCTGGGGATGGAGAGCCACTTTGCGCGCCTGCGCCTGCTGGATCCGAACCGCTTCCACGATTTCGCGCAGTTTGTCGAAGAACAGCAGAACTACCGTCCGGTGGCCGACGCTGTCGCTCTGCTGCTGGCGGGCAACAAGCTAAGCGATAGCGAACTCAATACCCTCGGCGATCTAATCGGCGAGCAGGATATCGAGCCGCTGCTGCAGGCCGCCAACAGCGATCGCGAAGACGCTCAGGCCGCGCGCCAGGAGCTGGTCTCGATGCTGATGGACCGCCACGGCACCAGCCGCGTGCTGTTCCGTAACACCCGTAACGGCGTCAAAGGTTTCCCGAAACGCGAGCTGCACACCATTCGCCTGCCGCTGCCGACCCAGTACCAGACCGCCATCAAAGTATCCGGCATCATGGGCGCCCGCAAAACCGCGGAAGAGCGCGCGCGCGACATGCTCTACCCGGAGCAGATCTATCAGGAATTTGAAGGCGATACCGGCACCTGGTGGAACTTTGACCCGCGCGTCGAGTGGCTGATGGGCTACCTGACCAGCCATCGCTCGCAGAAGGTACTGGTGATTTGCGCCAAAGCCGCCACCGCGCTCCAGCTGGAGCAGGTGCTGCGCGAGCGCGAAGGTATCCGCGCCGCCGTGTTCCATGAAGGGATGTCGATTATCGAACGCGACCGCGCCGCGGCGTGGTTTGCCGAAGAAGACACCGGCGCCCAGGTGCTGCTGTGCTCTGAGATCGGTTCCGAAGGTCGTAACTTCCAGTTCGCCAGCAATCTGGTGATGTTCGATCTGCCGTTTAACCCGGATCTGCTGGAGCAGCGTATCGGACGTCTCGACCGTATCGGCCAGGCGCACGATATCCAGATCCACGTCCCGTACCTGGAAAAGACCGCGCAGTCGGTGCTGGTGCGCTGGTATCACGAAGGCCTCGACGCCTTTGAACATACCTGCCCGACCGGACGGACCGTCTACGACAGTGTCCATGACGAGCTGATCAACTACCTTGCGGCGCCGGAATCCACCGACGGCTTTGACGATCTGATCAAATCCAGCCGCCAGCAGCATGACGCCCTGAAAGCGCAGCTGGAGCAGGGCCGCGACCGTCTGCTGGAGATCCACTCCAACGGCGGCGAGAAAGCCCAGGCCCTGGCGGAGAGCATCGAAGAGCAGGATGACGACACCAGCCTGATCGCCTTCTCGATGAACCTGTTCGATATCGTCGGCATCAACCAGGACGACCGCGGGGAAAACCTGATCGTCCTCACCCCTTCCGACCATATGCTGGTGCCGGATTTCCCGGGCCTGCCGGAGGACGGTTGCACCATCACCTTCGAGCGTGACGTGGCGCTGTCCCGTGAAGACGCGCAGTTCATCACCTGGGAACACCCGCTGATCCGCAACGGCCTCGACCTGATCCTCTCCGGCGATACCGGCAGCAGTACTATTTCCCTGCTGAAGAACAAGGCGCTGCCGGTCGGCACTCTGCTGCTGGAGCTGATCTACGTGGTCGAAGCGCAGGCGCCGAAGCAGCTGCAGCTCAACCGCTTCCTGCCGGCGACCCCGGTTCGCATGCTGCTGGATAAAAACGGCAACAACCTCGCCGGCCAGGTGGAGTTTGAAAGCTTCAACCGCCAGCTGAGCGCGGTCAATCGCCACACCGGCAGCAAGCTGGTCAACGCGGTGCAGCAGGACGTTCATGCCATTCTGCAGCAGGGCGAAGCGCAGATCGCCAAGGCGGCGCAGGGGCTGATCGACGCGGCGCGTAGTGAAGCCGACGATAAGCTGACGGCGGAGCTCTCCCGTCTGGAAGCGCTGAAGGCGGTCAACCCGAACATCCGTGACGACGAACTGGCGGCGATTGAAAGCAACCGCCAGCAGGTGCTGGAGGCGCTGGGACAGGCCGGATGGCGTCTGGACGCGCTGCGTCTGATCGTCGTCACTCACCAGTAACGGAACGCGAAATGGCGATGGAAAACTACAATCCGCCGCAGGATCCCTGGCTGGTGATCCTGTATCAGGATGAGCACATCATGGTGGTCAACAAGCCGAGCGGCTTGTTGTCCGTGCCGGGTCGTCTTGATGAGCATAAAGACAGCGTGATGACGCGCATTCAGCGCGACTTCCCGCAGGCCGAATCGGTGCATCGCCTTGATATGGCCACCAGCGGCGTGATTGTGGTGGCGCTGAATAAGGCGGCGGAGCGCGAACTGAAGCGCCAGTTCCGCGAGCGCGAGCCGAAGAAGCAGTACATCGCCCGCGTCTGGGGCCATCCGCAGCCGGCGGAGGGCCTGGTGGATTTACCGCTGATTTGCGACTGGCCGAACCGGCCAAAGCAGAAGGTGTGTTATGAAACCGGCAAAGCGGCGCAGACCGAGTATGAGGTGCTGGAGTACGCGGAAGATAATACCGCCCGCGTGCGCCTGAAGCCAATTACCGGACGGTCACACCAGCTGCGCGTGCATATGCTGGCGCTGGGACATCCGATCCTTGGCGACCGCTTTTACGCCACGCCGGAGGCGCTGGCGATGGCCCCGCGCCTGCTGCTTCACGCCGAGACGCTCACCATCACCCACCCCGCCTACGGCAACGCGATGACCTTCCGCGCGCCGCTCGACTTTTAGGACCTCCCCGGCAGCGCTCTGCTGCCGGGGAATGCTAACCCGTTAATCGCGGGCAAACCACGCGTCAATCATCTGCTCAACGCGGGCAACGACGAGATCGGTGTCGTGACGACGGCTACGCGCGCAGGCGTGCGCCGGCTCATCGCACAGCAGGCAGCGGCGCTGCGACTCGCCCAGCGACTGGCGTCCCACCTGCCCGCTCTGCGGACAGATCACATCGATATCCCACAAGCGTCCCAGCGGATGGCTCTGCTCCAGCGTACTGCACATCGCTTTGATTTCGCTGGCCGGATGCGCCACGCACCACAGCGCTTCAGGCCCGGTCGGCAGCCACAGCACCTGACGATCCAGCGTTTGCCAGCGGTGCTTCCAAAGCAGCTGATCGCAGGCCTGGAGGGCTACGCCCATCATGTTGCGATAGCGAATGCTGTCCTTCACCGCCCCGGGGGTCACCAGGGTCAGGGAAATAACAGGCTGCTGATAATGGGCCAACCAGTCGGCCTGGCGGGCTGCACGCTGCTCTTTCGCCGCCAGCAATGCGTCGATGCTGACGCCCGCCTGGGCGGGAGTATCCACTGACATTAATTCCTCTCCTACATATGATAAATGCGACAGCGCCTGGACTGTCATAATGATGGTTGCGATAGCCGATCGCGCGCTGATTGTAACGCTAAATGCGGAGCATTTAGGATACAGAACGCAGATATTTTCGGCGTTCTGTAGCGGAAAATAGCAGTTTTATTGCTGAGCGTAGCGTTATATCACGCCTGATAGTGGCTGAGGAACAGCAACCCCAGAGAGACATTTATCGCCCCGCCAATCCGGGTAGCGATCTGCGCGAACGGCATCAGGCTCATGCGGTTACCAGCGGTCAGGATCGCCACATCGCCGGTGCCGCCCTGCCCGCTCTGGCAACAGGAGACAATCGCCACATCGATCGGGTGCATCCCTATCTTTTTACCGACCAGGAAACCGGTCGCCACCAGCGCGGAGACGGTGCTGACGATCACCAGCAGGTTAGTGAAAGTGAAGGCGTTCACCAGCTCCTGCCACGGGGTGATCGCCACACCAACGGCAAAGAGGATCGGGTAGGTGACCGCGGTGCGGAAGAATTTATACACCATCTGCGATCCCTCCTGCAGGCGCGGAGACACCACATTAGCCAGCTTTAACAGCACCGCGAGAAACAGCATGCCCACCGGCGCCGGCAGACCAATCAGTTTGTGGCCGAGCATCCCCATCATATACAGCAGTACCGCCAGCAGCGCGCCGGAGGCCAGCGTCCCGACGTCGGTTTTACCGCTCATGCCTTCACTCTCGCCGAGGCTGCGGGTTTCATGGCTACGGTTCGGCATCAGTTGCCCTTCGCCGGTCAGATGCGGGAAGCGCTTGCCGAGCTGGTTGAGGCAGCCGGAGATAACGATCGCCGTCAGGCTGCCGAGCATCACCATCGGCAACACCCGGCCCAGGGCCACCCCCTGCTCCATATGCATCAGCGCGGCATAGCCCATCGACAGCGGGATCGCCCCTTCCCCCACGCCGCCGGCCATGATCGGCAGCACGATAAAGAAGAACACCTGAAACGGCTCCATGCCCAGCAGCGTGCCAACGCCGATGCCCACCAGCATGCCGACCACCTCGCCGCACAGCATTGGGAAGAAGATCTTCAGGAAGCCCTGAATCAGGGTGGTGCGGTTCATACTCATGATGCTACCGACGATAATGCAGCAGATATAGAGATAGAGGATGTTGGTGGATTTATAGAATTTGGTGGTGGATTCCACGACCACGTCTGGCAGCAGGCCGTAATGGACCAGCGCGGAAGGAATAAAAGTGGCGCAGATCGCCGCCGCGCCGAGTTTCCCCAGCACCGGCAGGCGTTTACCAAACTCGCCGCAGGCGAAACCAAAGAAAGCCAGAGTGGCCACCATCACCACGATATCGCTCGGCAGTTTACCGCCAAGGCAGTCGAGGGCAATCAGCCCCCCGGCCAGCAAAAACAGCGGCAGCGGGACGATCCCTACCTTCCAGTTATCCATGATGTGCCACCAGCGCTGCCTGAGCGTGGCTTTCGGCGTATTGATCGGTTCAAGGGTTGCAGAGAATGCATTGTCTGTCGTGCTCATAAATTCAGCCCTGTCGTTATTATTCATTTTCAGCGTAAAGGGACAGCGGCGTCGTTAATGTGAAGCTCCCCGAATTAAAAAAGAAGTTTTAATGGTCACTATGGTTTTTATGGTTTCTATTCGCGGATCCGCGCAGGGGTGATATATCTCTGATTTATTATCGTGGTTTTTATGGTTTTTATTTCCCATCACGCCTTATATCCACCGCAACTGCTGGCGGCAGCCCGCGCCTGCGCCACTGATCACAACTTTCCTTTAACATTTACGTCACGTGACAGAAAAATGATAGAGTGCCGGTATGGTGAATACGTCGTCCGGGACCTATGAAATTATCTTTTCAATATAAGCTGTTTATTTCGCTGGTCGCTTTTTTCTCAGTCCTCTTTATCGCGCTGGGTATTTATTATTACTTTGATGCCAGCCGCCAGCTTTATCAGGAAATGAGCGCCCGGGCCAAAATTCAGGCCGAAGAGATAGCCCTGATGCCAAATTTACGTCAGCAGGTCAGCCGGCATGACCCACAGGCGATTCAGGCGTTTATGCAGCAAATCGCCGCCCATAGTGACGCCAGCTTTATCGTCATCGGCGACCGCCAGGGGGTGCATCTGTTTCATTCGGTCCATCCGGAGTGGGTCGGCACGCGGCTGGTTGGCGGCGACAACCAGGCGGTACTGGAGGGAAAATCCATTACCACCATTCGCAAAGGCGGACTTGGGGTCTCGCTGCGCAGCAAAACGCCGATCGTCGATGACGAGGGGCGGGTGATCGGCATTGTCTCCGTCGGCTACCTCACCAGCTATCTCGACAGCATTACCCTGACCAAAGTGATCAATATTTTTATCGCCGCCGTCCTGCTGCTCATCGCCCTGTTTATCTTCTCCTGGTACTTTACCCGCAGCATCAAAAAGCAGATTTTTTCGCTCGAGCCGCGGGAGATAGGCCTGCTGGTGCGACAGCAAAAAGCGATGATGGAGTCGATCTTTGAGGGGGTGATCGTCATCGATCGCCAGCGGCGCATTGAGGTGATAAACCATGCCGCCCGCAGCCTGCTGGGACTCAGCCAGCCCGCCAGTCAGCTGCGCGGTCAGTCGATTGACAGCGTGATTTCCCCGCAGCCCTTTTTCGCCAGCGGCGACATGCTTGAGCGCGACACCCACGATGAGCTGTGCCGCTTCAACCAGTTGACCGTGCTCGCCAGTCGGGTACGCATTATGCTGGAGAATACCCTGCAGGGCTGGGTGATCACATTCCGTGACCGCAATGAAATCAATGCCCTCACCGCCCAGCTGAGCCAGGTGAAGCGCTATGTCGACAATCTGCGCATCATGCGCCACGAGCAGCTCAACCGGATGACTACCCTCTCCGGCCTGCTGCATATGGGCCATTATGACGAAGCGATCCGCTATATTCAGGCCCAGTCGGAACATGCTCAGGAGCTATTGGACTTTATCTCCTCGCACTTCCACTCGCCGACGCTGTGCGGTCTGCTGCTCGGCAAAGCCACCCGCGCCCGCGAAAAAGGCGTGGCGCTGAGCTTCGACCCGGCCTGCCGCATCGACCGTCCCCTGCCGTCGCTGATGGAATCCGAGCTGATCTCCATCATCGGCAACCTGCTGGATAACGCCATCGAAGCCACGCAGCGCGCCGAGCTTCCGCATGAGCCGGTGGAAGTCCTGATCCAGCTCAACGCCCGGGAGCTGATTATCGAAGTGGCCGACCGCGGCGTCGGCATCCGCCCCGATATCCGCGAGCGCATTTTTGAACGCGGCGTCACCACCAAAACCCGTGGCGATCACGGCATTGGTCTGTATCTTATTGAACATTATGTCACTCAGGCGGGCGGCACCATCGAAGTCGCCGATAATGCGCCGCGGGGAACGATCTTCACCCTGTTTATCCCGGCCGACGCACCTGCCCGTCCGCACCCGGAGGCCCACGATGCATCATGACCTGGTCGATGTGCTAATCATTGAAGATGAGAGCGAGCTGGCGCGCCTGCACGCCGAGCTTGTGCAGAAACACCCGCGTCTGCGGCTGGCGGGCATGGCGGCCTCCCTCGCCCAGGCCCGCCAGTTGCTCCACGCCACCCCGCCGCAGCTGGTACTGCTGGATAACTATTTGCCGGACGGCAAAGGGGTGACGCTGATGACCGATCCGGCGCTGGCGACCAGCCAATGCTCGGTGATCTTTATCACCGCCGCCAGCGATATGGAAACCTGCAGCCAGGCTATCCGCAACGGCGCCTTCGACTATATTCTTAAGCCGGTATCATGGAAGCGGCTGAGTCAGTCGCTGGAGCGTTTTATCCAGTTCTACGATCAGCAGCGGGAGTGGAAAATCGTCGATCAGCAGAACGTCGATTCCCTCTATCAACTGCAGGCGAAGAACTATCGCGTAGATAGTGGCAGCAAGGGGATTGAAGAGAAGACGCTGGCGCTGGTGCAGGGTCTGTTTAGCGGCCGGGAAGCGCACTGCTTTTCCGTTGATGAGGTGGTCAGCGCCGCCGGACTCAGCAAAACCACCGCCCGCCGCTATCTTGAACACGGCGTTGAGACCGGGTTTCTGGAGGTGGAGATGCTGTATGGAAAAATCGGCCATCCGCGGCGGCTGTATCGCCGCGCACAGGCCAAACGCTAACCCCTCTCGCCGGGCGAGGGGCTGAAAAACTCAGAAGCCGCGCTGTTCTTTGATCAGCTCCCAGGCCTTCTGGATCTCCTGGGCTTTCTGTTTGGCCATCTCCATCATCTCCGGCGGCAGCCCTTTCGCCACCAGCTTGTCCGGATGGTGCTCGTTCATCAGCTTACGATAGGCGCGCTTCACCGTCGCCGCGTCGTCAGTCGGTTTCACCCCCAGCACGTTGCAGGCGTCCTCCAGCGTTGGCCCGCGCTGCGCCTGCTGCCAGCCGGCGTTGCCGCCGTGCTGACCATAAGATTGCTGCTGCGAACCGCCGCCAAACTGGGCGCCGCCCTGCATCATTCGCAGGAATTGATCGAACTGGGCGCGAGAGATGCCAAGCTCATCGGCGATGACGAACAGCACTTCACGTTCGTTAGGGTGCAGTTCGCCGTCAGCGAACGCCGCCTGCAGCTGAATTTCCAGAAACATCCGAATCAGATCGAAGCGGCCAAAGCAGACGCTGCGCAGCTGGCGCATCTTCTCGCGCAGCGGATAATTGTCGGCTTTGCCGTCGCGAAACGCCTGCTGCGCCGCGGTACGCGAAGCGCCGTGCAGATTCATGCGATCCATCAGCACATTGGCGACGTGAATATCCGCCTCGGTAACGCGACCCTTGGATTTGGTCAGATGCCCCATCACTTCAAAGGTGGTGGAAAAGAAGAGCGACTGACGCTCCTGTTGATTGGCGAAGAGATTCAACCGGCGGCTGCGCGCCCGGTCAAACATATGGCCGACCAGGAAGCCGAGCACCACGCCCCAGAACCCACCGCCCATCAGCAAAGCTACTGCCACGCCAATCACTTTACCCAAATACTGCATAGACTCCCCAACTGTTTGTCGCCGTTAAGCACGAATATGACCGCACGTTACCCGGCACTCGCGCCTCGGTCAATTGTGGGACATAGCCTATAATTTGCTTTATCATACTCGTCATTCAACAGGGTGCCTAACGCTCGGGCTCGAAACGGGCAGGATTAACACTAGCGTGATAAAGTTGAGTAAGTTAGGCTCTGACCGTTTGCAAGCCGCTGCCACAAGATGATGGAACAATAAATACAACGTATGAAAAAACGTATTCCCAGCCTCCTGGCTACGATGATTGCCAGCGCCTTGTATAGCCAACAAGGCCTCGCTGCCGATCTCGCAACGCAATGTATGCTTGGCGTGCCAAGCTTTGATCGTCCGCTCGTGGAAGGGCGGCCTGGCGATCTGCCGGTGACGATTAACGCCGATCATGCGAAGGGCAATTACCCGGACAACGCCGTCTTTACCGGCAACGTCGATATCAACCAGGGGAATAGCCGCCTCCGCGCCGACGAAGTTCAGCTGCATCAGCAGCAGGCCGCGGGCCAGGCGCAGCCGGTGCGCACGGTGGACGCGCTGGGCAACGTGCATTACGACGATAACCAGGTGATCCTCAAAGGACCAAAAGCCTGGTCGAATCTGAATACCAAAGATACCAACGTCTGGCAGGGCGATTATCAAATGGTCGGACGCCAGGGACGCGGTACTGCTGACCTGATGAAACAGCGCGGTGAAAACCGCTATACCATTCTGGAAAACGGCAGCTTTACCTCCTGTCTGCCGGGCTCCGACACCTGGAGCGTCGTGGGCAGCGAAGTTATCCACGATCGCGAAGAGCAGGTCGCCGAGATCTGGAACGCCCGCTTCAAGCTTGGCTCCGTGCCGATTTTCTACAGCCCCTACCTGCAGCTGCCGGTGGGCGATAAGCGTCGTTCAGGCTTCCTGATCCCGAACGCGAAATACAGCACCAAAAACGGCGTGGAGTTCTCCCTGCCGTACTACTGGAACATCGCGCCAAACTTCGATGCCACCATCACCCCGCACTATATGAACAAGCGCGGCGGCGTGATGTGGGAAAACGAATTCCGCTACCTGACCCAGCTCGGCAGCGGCTTAACGGAGTTCGACTACCTGCCGTCGGATAAAGTCTACGAAGATGACCACTCCAGCGACAGCAACAGCCGCCGCTGGCTGTTCTACTGGAACCACTCCGGGGTTATCGATCAAGTGTGGCGTCTGAACGCTGACTACACCAAGGTCAGCGATCCTGACTACTTCAACGATTTCAGCTCGAAGTATGGTTCCAGTACCGACGGCTATGCGACGCAGAAATTCAGCGCCGGGTATGTCAATCAGAACTTTGACGCCACGGTCTCAACCAAGCAGTTCCAGGTCTTCGATCGGGAGTCGAGCAATTCCTACTCGGCTGAGCCGCAGCTCGACATCAACTACTACCAGAACGATGTCGGTCCGTTCGATACCCATCTGTACGGCCAGGTCGCCCATTTTGTTAACTCGAATAACAACATGCCGGAAGCGACCCGCGTTCACTTCGAACCGACGATCAACCTGCCGCTGTCGAACGGCTGGGGCAGTCTGAATACCGAAGCCAAGCTGCTGGCGACCCACTACCAGCAGAGCAACCTCGATAAGTACAACGCCGCCAACGGCACGGACTACAAAGAGTCCGTTAGCCGCGTGATGCCGCAGTTTAAAGTCGACGGCAAAATGGTCTTCGAGCGCGACCTGCAGGAGGGATTCACCCAAACGCTGGAACCGCGCATGCAGTATCTGTATGTGCCGTACCGCGATCAGAGTGAAATCGGCAGCTACGACTCCACGCTGTTGCAGTCAGACTACTCCGGCCTGTTCCGCGACCGTACCTATAGCGGTCTCGACCGCATCGCGTCGGCCAATCAGGTCACTACCGGTATCACCTCGCGCGTGTACGACGCCGCCGCGGTGGAACGTTTT
Source organism: Klebsiella sp. PCX (assembly GCF_021869705.1). Lineage (NCBI taxonomy): Bacteria > Pseudomonadati > Pseudomonadota > Gammaproteobacteria > Enterobacterales > Enterobacteriaceae > Klebsiella > Klebsiella sp. PCX. The sequence continues at coordinate 795,422 of NZ_CP091527.1, read as the reverse complement.
AACATTTCCGTTGGTCAAATCTACTATTTCACCGAGTCACGCACCGGTGATGACAACATCAACTGGGAGAACAACGACACCACGGGTTCACTGGTATGGGCCGGCGACACCTACTGGCGCATTGCCGATAACTGGGGTCTGCGCGGCGGGATCCAGTACGATACGCGTCTGGATAACGTCGCAACCGGTAACGGCACCATTGAATACCGTCGCGATGAAAACCGCTTAGTCCAGCTTAACTATCGTTACGCCAGCCCGGAATATATTCAGGCCACACTGCCGTCATATTCCACCGCGGCGCAATATAAAGAGGGTATCTCGCAGGTGGGGATGACCGCCAGCTGGCCGATCGTCGATCGCTGGTCCGTGGTCGGTGCCTACTACTACGATACCAATACCCGAAAAGCAGCAAACCAGATGTTGGGTGTCCAGTATAACTCCTGCTGCTACGCCATCCGTCTTGGCTACGAACGTAAAGTCAACGGCTGGGATAGCAACAACAACGGCGGCGAGAGCAAATACGACAACACCTTCGGAATCAATATCGAATTGCGCGGTCTGAGCTCTAACTACGGCCTCGGCACCCAGCAGATGCTGCGTTCGAACATTTTACCGTACCAGAGCTCCCTGTGATGCGGCTGGTTTACAACATCATCCGCATTTGCGGTTAATCGAAATGGAAAAAGTATGAAGAACTGGAAAACGCTGCTTCTCGGTATCGCCATGATCGCGAATACCAGTTTCGCTGCCCCCCAGGTGGTCGATAAAGTAGCGGCCGTCGTCAATAATGGCGTCGTGCTGGAAAGCGACGTCGATGGTTTGATGCAATCGGTTAAGCTCAATGCTGGTCAGGCTGGCCAACAGCTGCCGGATGACGCGACCCTGCGCCATCAGATCCTCGAAAGACTGATCATGGACCAGATCGTGTTACAGATGGGGCAGAAGATGGGCGTGAAGGTCTCTGACGACCAGCTCGATCAGGCCATCGCCAACATCGCTAAACAAAACAACATGACCATGGATCAGATGCGCAGCCGTCTGGCCTATGAAGGCATCAACTACAACACCTACCGTAACCAGATCCGTAAAGAGATGCTGATTTCGGAAGTGCGTAACAATGAGGTGCGTCGTCGCATCACCGTGCTGCCGCAGGAAGTGGAAGCGCTGGCCAAACAGATCGGCGACCAGAACGACGCCAGCACCGAGCTCAACCTGAGCCACATCCTGATCCCGCTGCCGGAGAACCCGACCTCCGATCAAGTCGCCGCGGCCCAGGAGCAAGCGAATGCTATCGTTGAGCAAGCGCGCAACGGCGCCAACTTCGGTAAACTGGCGATCACCTACTCCGCCGACCAGCAGGCGCTGAAGGGCGGCCAGATGGGCTGGGGTCGTATCCAGGAGCTGCCGGGCATTTTCGCCCAGGCGTTAAGCACCGCGAAGAAAGGGGATATCGTCGGTCCGATCCGTTCCGGCGTCGGCTTCCACATTCTGAAAGTGAACGATCTGCGCGGCGGGACCCAGAACATCTCCGTCACTGAAGTGCATGCCCGTCATATTCTGCTGAAGCCATCGCCAATCATGAACGATGCGCAGGCTCAGGCTAAGCTGGAGCAAATTGCCGCCGACATTAAGAGCGGGAAAACCACCTTCGCTAAAGCGGCGAAAGCGTATTCTGAAGATCCGGGCTCGGCGAACCAGGGCGGTGATTTAGGCTGGGCCACGCCGGATATCTTCGACCCGGCGTTCCGCGATGCGCTGATGCGTCTGAACAAAGGGCAGACCAGCGGACCGGTGCACTCCTCCTTCGGCTGGCACCTGATCGAACTGCTGGATAGCCGTCAGGTCGACAGAACCGACGCCGCGCAGAAAGATCGTGCTTACCGTATGCTGATGAACCGCAAATTCTCTGAAGAAGCGGCAACCTGGATGCAGGAACAGCGCGCCAGTGCGTATGTTAAAATTCTGAGCAACTAATATCGATGCCTGAAACCCGTAAAGTTGTTATCACTCCCGGCGAACCAGCCGGGATTGGCCCTGACCTGGTCGTGCAGCTTGCCCAGCGCGACTGGCCAGTTGAGCTGGTGATCTGCGCCGACGGCGCCCTGTTAACTGACCGAGCCCAAAGGCTCGGTCTTCCTTTATCTCTCCTGCCATACGATCCTGCGCAACCGCCCGTTCCGCAGCGTGCCGGTACGTTGACGCTGCTTAACGTCCCGCTGAGCGTCCCGGCGGAGCCCGGCGTGCTGAACGTACAGAACGGCGCCTACGTGGTCGAGACGCTGGCGCGCGCCTGCGACGGCTGCCTGAGCGGCGAATTCGCGGCGTTAGTGACCGGCCCGGTGCACAAAGGCAACATCAACGACGCCGGCATCGCCTTCACCGGTCATACCGAGTTCTTCGAAGAGCGCGCACAGGCCAGCAAAGTGGTGATGATGCTGGCGACCGAGGAGCTGCGGGTGGCGCTGGTGACGACCCATCTGCCGTTGAAAGCCATCAGCGAGGCGATAACGCCCGACCTGCTGCGCGAGATCATCACGATTCTCGATCACGACCTGCGCACGAAATTTGGTATTGCCCAGCCGCACGTGCTGGTTTGCGGGCTTAACCCGCATGCTGGCGAAGGCGGTCATATGGGAACGGAAGAGATAGACACCATCATTCCGGTGCTGGAAGAGATGCGCGCGAAGGGGATGAACCTCAGCGGTCCGCTGCCAGCTGACACCCTTTTCCAGCCCAAATACCTTGACCATGCCGATGCAGTACTCGCGATGTACCACGATCAGGGCCTGCCCGTGCTAAAATACCAGGGCTTTGGCCGCGGCGTGAACATTACGCTCGGTTTACCTTTTATTCGCACCTCCGTCGACCACGGCACCGCACTGGAATTAGCGGGCCAGGGAACAGCGGACGTCGGCAGTTTTATCACGGCGCTTAATCTCGCCATCAAAATGATTGTTAATACCCAATGAATAATCGAGTCCATCAGGGCCATTTAGCCCGTAAACGCTTCGGGCAGAACTTCCTCAACGATCAGTTTGTGATCGACAGCATCGTCTCGGCGATTAATCCGCAGAAAGGCCAGGCGATGGTTGAAATCGGCCCCGGTCTCGCCGCGCTGACCGAGCCGGTCGGCGAACGCCTTGACCAGTTGACCGTCATTGAGCTGGACCGCGATCTGGCGGCACGCCTGCAGACGCATCCGTTCCTCGGGCCGAAGCTGACCATCTATCAGCAGGATGCGATGACCATGAACTTCGGCGAACTGGCGGAGAAAATGGGTCAGCCGCTGCGCGTCTTCGGCAACCTGCCGTACAATATTTCGACCCCGCTGATGTTCCATCTGTTCAGCTATACTGATGCCATTGCCGATATGCACTTTATGTTGCAGAAGGAAGTGGTGAATCGTCTGGTTGCCGGACCGAACAGTAAGGCGTATGGTCGGTTAAGCGTGATGGCGCAATATTATTGCCAGGTGATCCCGGTACTCGAAGTGCCGCCGAGCGCATTCACCCCGCCGCCTAAGGTCGATTCCGCGGTGGTCCGTCTGGTGCCGCACAGCACGATGCCGTATCCGGTCAAAGAGATCCGGGTGCTGAGCCGCATCACCACCGAAGCGTTCAACCAGCGCCGCAAGACCATCCGCAACAGTCTCGGCAATCTGTTCAGTGTGGAAGTGCTGACCGAGCTGGGCATCGACCCGGCCATGCGTGCAGAAAATATTTCCGTGGCGCAGTACTGCCAGATGGCCAACTGGCTGTCTGACAATCTGCCATCGAAGGAGAGCTAACCATGATTAATTCGCCTCGTGTTTGCGTCCAGGTGCAAAGCGTCTATATCGAATCGCAATCTTCTCCGGAAGAAGAGCGCTACGTCTTCGCTTATACCGTCACCATTCGCAATCTGGGGCGGAGTCAGGTTCAGCTGCTTGGCCGCTACTGGCTCATCACTAACGGCCACGGTCGTGAGACTGAAGTTCAGGGTGAAGGGGTGGTCGGCGAGCAACCGCATATTCCCGCCGGTGGTGAATATCAATATACCAGCGGCGCGGTCATTGAAACGCCGCTGGGAACCATGCAGGGTCATTATGAGATGATCGATATCGACGGCGCGCCCTTCCGTATCGAGATCCCTGTTTTCCGTCTCGCAGTTCCAACGCTCATTCATTAAAACAATGTCAACATACCTTATTGGCGACGTTCACGGTTGCTACGATGAACTGATCGCATTATTAGCGCAGGTTGAATTCGACCCGCGGAGCGATACGCTGTGGCTGACCGGCGATCTGGTAGCCCGTGGCCCGGGGTCGCTGGAGGTTCTGCGCTATGTCAAATCTCTGGGCGACAGCGTGCGACTGGTGCTGGGCAATCACGATTTACACTTGCTGGCGGTCTTCGCCGGCATCAGCCGCAACAAGCCGAAGGATCGTCTGAAATCACTGCTGGAAGCGCCGGATGCCGATGAGCTGCTTAACTGGCTGCGTCGTCAGCCGCTGCTCCAGGTGGACGAAGAGAAAAAGCTGGTGATGGCCCATGCCGGCATCACTCCGCAGTGGGATCTGGAGACCGCCCAGCAGTGCGCGCGCGATGTTGAAGCGGTGCTCTCCAGCGACTCCTACCCTTTCTTCCTTGATGCCATGTACGGCGACATGCCGAATCACTGGAGCAACGAGCTGAGCGGCCTGGCGCGCCTGCGCTTTATCTCTAACGCTTTTACCCGCATGCGCTACTGCTTCCCGAACGGCCAGCTGGATATGTACTCGAAAGAAGCGCCCGAGGACGCCCCGGCGCCGCTGAAGCCGTGGTTTGCCATTCCTGGTCCGGTCAGCAGTGCCTACAGCATTGCCTTTGGTCACTGGGCGTCGCTGGAGGGACGCGGTACGCCGGAGGGCATTTACGCGCTGGATACCGGCTGCTGCTGGGGCGGTGAACTCACCTGCCTGCGCTGGGAGGATAAGCAGTACTTTACCCAGCCGTCGAACCGGCAGAAAAGCCTCGACGAAGGCGAAGCCGTCGCGTCCTGAAGAAACAGGCGCACTCCCCCGGGCCCGCGCAAGCGCAGCGCTGCCGGGCAAGAACTGCGGACGCGGAGCCGCTTTTGTGTCGGGTGGCGGCTAACGCCTTACCCGACCTACGTTTAGGTGCCATTTGTCAACCGGGCAGCACTCTGGAAAGACGCATCCCGCGACGGGTAACATGGCGCAGTCCCGTAGGCCCGCGCAAGCGCAGCGCCGCCGGGCAAGAACTGCGGGCGCGGAGCCGCTTTTGTGTCGGGTGGCGGCTAACGCCTTACCCGACCTACGTTTAGGTGCCATTTGTCGCCCCGGGCAGCGCTGCAGAAAAACGCCTCCCGCGACGGGTAACATGGCGCAAAAAAGTAGTGGCAGCGTCATCGGCGCTGAATTCACGCCAAAGAAAACCCCGGTCACGCCAGACGCGACCGGGGTTTTTCATTGCTATCCTTCCCGCTTAACGGCGTTCGAGGATCTCAAAGCAGTAGCTGTGGGAGTTCTGCGCGTCGGCGTCATGAAACTCGCTGAACACCGATTCCCACTGGTCCGGATCGTAATCCGGGAAATGGGTATCGCCTTCCACTTCCGCATCGATATGGGTCAGATAGAGCTTCTGCGCCTTTGGCAGGAACTGCTCATACACCCGACCGCCGCCGATCACCATGATCTCTTCCACATCGCCGCAGGCGGCAATCGCTTCGTCAACGGAGGAGACCCACTGCACGCGATCGTCGCTGCCTGGCTTGCTGCTGATCACGATATTTTTACGCCCCGGCAACGGGCGCCCAATGGATTCCCAGGTCAGACGCCCCATCACTACCGGCTTATTTAATGTGTTGCGTTTGAACCAGGCGAGATCGGCAGGCAGGTTCCATGGCATGGCGTTTTCCATACCAATGACGCGATCTACCGCTAACGCCGCAATCAGACTGATCATTCATTCATTCCTGAGTACAAAAAATTGTCGCCACTATACGGAAAGCGTACAACTTCGTCGACTGGCCGGAGGGTAAAGAATAAGAAAATTTTCTGATTTGCTGGCAAGCCCACGTTCACACCGTGGGCCGCCAGAACAGGATCCAAACGAAAACAGAATGTTACTGATTAGCGTCAGGCGGAGGGCTTATTTCCCGGCTCATCGGCGATATCGCCGGTATGCCTGCCCTCTTCCGTCCCCTGCCAACCGTGCCGCTGCACCAGCGACAGATGATGACGATCTTCGTTGATGATGCCGGTCAGCATATCGCTGGTCCGCTTGAAGACCGCCACCCGCGACGCCGCGTCGTTTTCCGCCATCGCCACCATCTCTTCGACCATCTGCAGGTTGAAACGACGGAACAGATCGGCCCGCTCGCGCGCTTCATACGCGCCGAGCCCCAGCGCCTCCAGGGTCATTCGGCCGGATTTCAGTGCCGCCTCGAAGGTTTCACGCTCCGGGGCATCAACGCCAGCCTGACGCAGCTGGATATAGTGATCGACATCGCGGGCGCGGGAGATAATCTGCAGATGCGGAAAATGCTCTTTTACCCTCGCCACCAGCTCCAGGCTGACGTGCGGATCGTCAATGGCATTGATCAGTACCTCCGCCTTTTCGGCGCCGGCCGACTCCAGCAGATCGACCCGGGTGGCGTCGCCGTAGAAGACCTTCATATCAAATTTGCGCAGAGTATCGACATGGTCCGGGTCATGATCGAGGATCACCATCTTCACCCCGCTGGAGAGCAGGAGTCGCCCGGCGATCTGCCCGAAGCGGCCAAAGCCGGCGACAATCACCCGCGGCTGCTCTTCATCAATCTCGTCCGCATCCCGCGCCTGGCCGCTGGACGATTTCTCCAGACGGGTCAACAGCACCAGCAGAATGGGGGTTGCCGCCATCGACAGCGCCACCGCCAGGGTCAGCGCCTTTGCCCATTCGCCGTCCAGCACCTCCGCCATCCGCGCGGCGCCAAAGACCACAAACGCGAACTCACTCCCCTGCCCCAGCAGCACCGCAAACCAGCGGCGCTGAGCGCGAGGCACGCCAAGCGGCCTGGCGATAAGCCACAGCATCAGCATTTTTATCGCCAGGAAACCCACCAGCAAAATCACGATACGCAGCGGATGGGTGACCAGGGTGCCGAAATCAATCGACATCCCGACGCCGATAAAAAACAGCCCCAGCAGCAGGCCTTTAAACGGCTCAATATCGCTTTCCAGCGCATGGCGATACTCGGAGCTGGCCAGCAACACCCCGGCGAGAAACGCCCCCATCGCCATCGACAGCCCCACCTCCTCCAGCAACAGCCCAAAGCCGAAGACCAGGAACAGGGCCACGGCGCTGAATACTTCGCGCAGACCGGAACGGGCGACAAAGCGCAGCAACGGACGGGTCAGATAGCGCCCCAGCACCACCACCAGCGCCAGCGCCGCGGCCACCTTCAGCGCGGAAAGGGCAAAAGCCATCAGCGAAGTGGCGCCGCCGCTGGCCGCCAGCAGCGGGATCATGGCCACCAGCGGGATCGCCGCGATATCCTGGAACAGCAGCACCGCGAAGGCGCTGCGCCCCATCTGCGATACCGTCAGATTGCGCTCATTCATCGCCTGCATGGCGATCGCGGTTGAGGAGAGCGCCAGGGTCATACCGATCAGCTCGGCCACCTGCCAACGCAACCCCAGCAGCATGCAGAAGAGGCCGATCAATACCCCACAGGCCACCATCTGCAGCGCACCGCCGCCAAACACCGAAGCGCGCAGCTTCCACAGACGCTGCGGATCCAGTTCCAGACCAATGACGAACAGCATCAGCACCACGCCAATCTCGGCAAAGTGCAGAATCGCCTCGGCATCGGTCACCAGCCGCAGCCCCCACGGCCCAATAATACAGCCGGCGATGAGATAGCCCAGCACCGACCCAAGCCCAAGGCGGACGGCGATGGGCACAATCAGCGCCGCGGCGCCCAGGTAAATCAGCGCCTGTATCAGCGTATGGCTATCCATTCTGATGTGCCTCCTGCCAGTCGATTAAGCGTTGACGATAATGGCGGGCCTGCGCCTGCAGCGTTTCGTCATCGCAGATAAAGGTGCAGTGCATGGCGAACGGCGGCAGCCATTTCATCCCGCAGTAGAGCGCCGTGGCCTGCAGCGGCTGCGCCAGCACCGGGAAACCGGGAAACGAACCGATATCAAAGTGGCTTTCACCGCCGCCGGTGGTCACCGCCCACATCAGCGATTTACCGCGCAGCGCAATACCGTTATGGCCATAGGCCCAGCCGTGCGACAGCACTTTGTCCATCCACAGCTTCAGCAGCGGCGGCACGCTATACCACTGCATCGGGTGCTGCCAGATAACCAGATCGGCACGGGCGAGCGCCGCCTGCTCGGCGGCGACATCGATATTAAAGTCGGGATAGAGTTGATAGAGGGAGCGTATCTCTACGCCTTCAAGCGTCCCTGCTTGTTCAAGCATTCGCTTATTCGCATGCGAATGCTGCGGATAAGGATGCGCATAAATTATCAGAATCATTGATTGGCCTGCGTTAGCTCTTGTCGTAATCAGCAAGAGTGTAGACAGTTAAATGAACCGCTTACAATGATAACTGTGATTTATGTCGCGGTGGTGGACACAACGCGCGCCTGAATGGCAAACGTCAGGCCTTAATTATCCAGCTCATCCATAGATTTCACCTGATCGCGGTTAATCTGCTCCACGCGTCCGGTTTCGGCATTTTTGTAAGAGACCAGACCGGTATCATCATCCACCTGCGGTTTACCGCTGGTGACAATGGTCTTGCCGTCGGTGGTTTTGATCGACTGATTCGATGAGCAGCCGGCCACGAACATGATTGCCGTCGCTGCCAGTGCGGATGCCACCAGAATATTGTTCCGCATTGTATCCTCCTGTCTTTTCATCAATAGGTATCGTTATGGTGCTAACTATAGTTAGCCTGACCCGACAGGGGGTTAAAAGCAGAACTCTCTGAAGATGGCCGCAGCCAAAAAAATGGGCTGACGAAGTCGTCAGCCCAGGTGTGTTGCTATCCGGCCAGGCCGGAGCGCTTATTTGGTGATTTGAGCGTGCATTTCCTGAACCGAAATCACCTTGTCGGTGGCGTCAGCGTTCAGCGCCATCGCGGTGGCAAAGCCGCCGTTCAGGGTGGTGTCATAGTGCACCTTGTACTGCAGCGCGCTGCGGCGAATCAGCTTGGAGTCTTCAATCGCCTGACGACCTGCGGTGGTGTTGATGATGTAGGTATATTCGCCATTCTTGATACGGTCCTGAATGTGCGGACGACCTTCATGCACCTTGTTCACCAGACGCGGGTTGATGCCCGCTTCACCCAGCACAATCGCCGTGCCGTGAGTCGCATCCAGCTCGAAGCCAAACTTCAGCAGCTTCGCTGCCAGGTCAACCACGCGCTCTTTGTCGCCTTCGCGGACGGAGAGCAGCGCGCGACCCTGTTTCTTCATGGTCGAGTTGCTGCCCAGCTGCGCTTTGGCGAACGCTTCGGCAAAGGTACGGCCAACGCCCATCACTTCACCGGTGGAACGCATTTCTGGCCCTAACAGCGGGTCAACGCCCGGGAATTTGTTGAACGGCAGGACCACCTCTTTCACCGAGTAGTACGGCGGGATGATCTCTTTGGTCACGCCCTGCTGCGCCAGCGTCTTACCGGCCATCACGCGCGCCGCCACTTTCGCCAGCGGTACGCCGGTGGCTTTGGAGACGAACGGCACGGTGCGCGCCGCACGCGGGTTGACTTCAATCAGATAGACTTCGTTATCTTTCACCGCGAACTGGACGTTCATCAGACCGCGAACCTGCAGCTCGAAGGCCAGCTTCTGCACCTGCTCGCGCATCACATCCTGAATCTCTTTGCTCAGGGTATAGGCTGGCAGGGAACAGGCGGAGTCGCCGGAGTGGACGCCTGCCTGTTCGATATGCTCCATGATGCCGCCAATCAGCACCATTTCGCCATCGCAGATGGCATCGACATCCACTTCAATCGCGTCGTCGAGGAAGCGGTCCAGCAGCACTGGCGCGTCGTTGGAGACGCTGACCGCAGTCTGGAAGTAGCGGCGCAGATCCTGCTCGTCATAGACGATCTCCATCGCCCGACCGCCGAGCACGTAAGACGGACGCACCACCAGCGGGTAGCCAATCTCTTTCGCTTTCTCTACCGCCTGCTCAATGGCGGTAACGGTGGCGTTCGCCGGCTGCTTCAGCTTCAGACGGTCAACCGCGTGCTGGAAGCGCTCACGATCTTCCGCCCGGTCGATAGCGTCCGGGCTGGTACCGATAACCGGTACGCCTGCGGCTTCCAGGGCGCGCGCCAGCTTCAGCGGAGTCTGCCCGCCGTACTGCACGATAACGCCTTTTGGCTTCTCGATGCGCACGATTTCCAGCACGTCTTCCAGGGTGACCGGCTCGAAGTACAGACGGTCGGAAGTGTCGTAGTCGGTAGAGACGGTTTCCGGGTTACAGTTGACCATGATGGTCTCGTAACCGTCTTCGCGCAGCGCCAGCGAGGCGTGTACGCAGCAGTAGTCAAATTCGATACCCTGACCGATACGGTTCGGGCCGCCGCCGAGGACCATGATTTTATCGCGGTCAACGGACGGGTTGGACTCGCACTCTTCTTCATAGGTGGAGTACATGTAGGCGGTATCGGTGGCGAATTCCGCGGCGCAGGTGTCCACGCGCTTGTAGACAGGGTGCAGGTCATACTGGTCGCGCAGTTTACGGATTTCCGCTTCCCGCACGCCAGCCAGCTTCGCCAGACGCGCATCGGCAAAGCCTTTACGTTTCAGGGTGCGCAGGAAGTCAGCGTCGAGGCCGTTGATGCCCACTTCCGCCACTTTCTCTTCCAGACGGACCAGCTCTTCAATCTGCACCAGGAACCAGCGGTCGATGTTGGTCAGGTTGAAGACGCCGTCAACCGAGAGGCCCGCGCGGAACGCGTCGGCGATGTACCAGATACGCTCAGCGCCGGCGTCTTTCAGCTCGCGGCGGATTTTGGTCAGCGCTTCCGGATCGTCGAGGCTCACTTTCGGGTCGAAGCCGGTGGCGCCCACTTCCAGACCGCGCAGCGCTTTCTGCAAGGATTCCTGCTGGGTACGGCCAATCGCCATCACTTCGCCGACGGACTTCATCTGGGTGGTCAGACGGTCATTGGCGCCGGCGAATTTTTCGAAGTTAAAGCGTGGGATTTTAGTGACCACGTAGTCGATGGACGGCTCGAAGGAAGCCGGGGTACGGCCGCCGGTGATGTCGTTCATCAGCTCGTCGAGGGTGTAACCTACCGCCAGCTTGGCTGCCACTTTGGCAATCGGGAAACCGGTGGCTTTGGAGGCCAGCGCCGAGGAGCGGGAAACGCGCGGGTTCATTTCAATAACGATCAGGCGACCGTTTTTCGGGTTGACCGCGAACTGAACGTTAGAGCCGCCGGTTTCGACGCCGATTTCACGCAGCACCGCCATCGAGGCGTTACGCATGATTTGGTATTCTTTGTCGGTCAGGGTCTGCGCCGGCGCAACGGTAATGGAGTCACCGGTATGGATCCCCATGGCGTCGAAGTTTTCGATAGAGCAGACGATGATGCAGTTGTCGTTCTTATCGCGCACCACTTCCATCTCATACTCTTTCCAGCCGATCAGCGATTCATCAATCAGCAGCTCGTTGGTAGGAGAGAGATCCAGGCCGCGGGTACAAATCTCTTCAAACTCTTCGCGGTTATAGGCGATGCCGCCGCCGGTGCCACCCATGGTGAACGACGGACGGATGATGCACGGATAGCCGACGTCAGCCGCTACCGCCAGCGCCTCTTCCATCGTATGGGCGATACCTGAACGCGCGGTGTCGAGACCGATTTTTTTCATCGCGATATCGAAACGGCGACGGTCTTCGGCCTTGTCAATCGCATCGGCGGTGGCGCCAATCATGGTCACGCCGAATTCAGCCAGCACCCCCTGACGCTCCAGCTCCAGCGCGCAGTTCAGCGCCGTCTGGCCGCCCATGGTCGGCAGCACCGCGTCCGGGCGCTCTTTTTCGATGATTTTGCGCACCACTTCCCAGTGAATCGGCTCGATGTAGGTGGCATCGGCCATTTCCGGGTCGGTCATGATGGTCGCTGGGTTAGAGTTCACCAGGATAACGCGGTAGCCCTCTTCGCGCAGGGCTTTACAGGCCTGGGCGCCGGAGTAGTCAAACTCGCACGCCTGACCGATAACAATCGGGCCCGCGCCCAGAATCAGGATACTTTTTATGTCTGTACGTTTTGGCATGGCTCTTTTACTCCTGATTATTTCGCGGACTGACGGTATTGCTCAATTAACTCGATAAAGTGGTCGAACAGCGGCGCGGCATCATGCGGCCCCGGGCTCGCTTCAGGGTGCCCCTGGAAGCTGAACGCCGGCTTGTCGGTGCGATGGATCCCCTGCAGGGTGCCGTCGAACAGCGACTTGTGGGTCACGCGCAGGTTGGCCGGCAGCGTCGCCTCATCCACGGCGAAGCCGTGGTTCTGGGCGGTGATCATCACCACGTTGTTATCAATATCTTTCACCGGGTGGTTGCCGCCGTGGTGGCCGAACTTCATCTTAATGGTCTTGGCGCCGCTCGCCAGCGCCAGCAGCTGATGGCCGAGACAGATGCCGAACACCGGAATATCGGTCTCGAGGAATTTTTCAATCGCCTCGATAGCGTAATCACACGGCGCCGGGTCGCCTGGGCCGTTGGAGAGGAAAATGCCGTCCGGATTCAGCGCCAGCACATCCGCCGCCGACGTCTTCGCCGGCACCACCGTCAGGCGGCAGCCGCGGTCAACCAGCATGCGCAGGATGTTGCGTTTCGCGCCGAAGTCATACGCCACGACGTGGAACGGCAGCTCGCTTTCCGCTTTCGCTTCCGGCAGGTCGCCCGCCAGGGTCCAGCTGCCTTGCGTCCAGCTGTAGGTTTCTGCGGTGGTCACTTCCTTCGCCAGGTCCATGCCGTTCAGGCCCGGGAACGCTTTCGCTTTTTCCAGCGCCAGCTGGGCATCCGGGCTGTCGCCCGCGATGATGCAGCCATTCTGCGCCCCTTTCTCACGCAGCAGACGCGTCAGCTTGCGGGTATCGATATCGGCAATCGCCACGATGTTATGGCGCTTCAGATAGGAAGAGAGGTCTTCGGTACTGCGGAAGTTGCTGGCAATCAGCGGCAGGTCGCGAATAACCAGACCCTGAGCATGTACCTGAGAAGATTCTTCATCGGCGGCGTTGGTGCCGACATTACCAATATGAGGATAAGTAAGAGTGACGATTTGGCGGGAATAGGAAGGATCAGTGAGGATTTCTTGATAACCGGTCATTGAAGTATTGAAAACGACTTCCCCAACCGCCGTGCCGGTTGCCCCGATGGCCCGACCGTGAAACTGGGTTCCGTCTTCCAGAACCAATAGCGCTGACTTAATCAAAACATCCTCCAGAGAATATCCACTCACTTTATTTGCATATTAATTCATAAACACGATCTGAATCAATGCAAATCTGTTGCCCGCAGATTTTTGGCAAACGGCGGCATTCTGGAGAGATGTCGGATAAAAGTCAACTTAAAGCGGAGATTTTTAATGTCATTTTACGCCACTGGCGCATAACACGTGATTTTTACGCCAAAAAGATCAACAAACCTGGCTGAGAAAACGCTTGCGGACGGCGAAGAGTGTAAAATCTGGCGCTGGACGGCAAAAAAGTGGACCAGATGGTCAAAATTTACATTTCATTCACTTAAAAACCGAACAATATCCTAACTTATAGCCGATTAAGAAAAATAACAACCTAAAGCAGCCAAAAATAAAAAAGGGCAACAAAATATTGCCCTTTGCATCAATAACTTATTGATAGCAATAACCACATCACGATGGGTAATAATCGTTATAAACTATTCAGATCCAGCACGTCACGCATATCAAAGAGTCCGCTTTTCTTGCCTTTCAACCACAATGCAGAGCGAACCGCGCCATTAGCAAAGGTCATTCGACTGGAGGCTTTATGGGTGATCTCGATACGTTCGCCAATATCAGCAAACATCGCCGTATGCTCCCCGACGATATCCCCCGCGCGGACGGTGGCGAAGCCAATGGTGCCCGGGACGCGTTCGCCAGTGTGGCCTTCACGGCTGTAGACCGCGCAGTCCTTGAGATCTTTGTTCAACGCTCCGGCGATCGCTTCGCCCATCGCCAGCGCGGTGCCTGACGGCGCATCCACTTTATGCCGATGGTGCGCTTCGATAATTTCGATGTCGGTGTAGTCGCCCATCACCTTCGCCGCCTTCTCCAGCAGCTTTAACAGGACATTGACGCCGACGCTAAAGTTAGCGGCGAAGACAATGGCAATCTCCTGCGCGGCGTCGCGAATCGCCTGCTTGCCGGCGTCGTCAAAACCGGTGGTGCCGATGACCATCCCTTTGCCGTGGTCGCGGCAAAACGCCAGATGGTTCAGCGTGCCTTCCGGGCGGGTAAAATCGATCAACACGTCGAAATCATCTTTTACCGCCGTCAGGCTGCTTTGCACCGTGACGCCCGCTTTGCCGGCACCCGCCAGCTCGCCGGCGTCGCTGCCCACCAGGCTGGACCCTTCGCGCTCCAGCGCCGCGCCCAGCGCCACTCCATCCATCTGCAGCGCAGCCTGAATTAACTGGCGTCCCATCCGGCCGCCCGCGCCGGCGATGGCCACGCGGATTTGTGCATCATGCATAGCTATTCTCTTTTGTTAACATTACGTAAATTGTTTTCAGAGTAACCAGCCCGTCAGCGGGCCGCTACTCAAAAACGCCGATAATTAGAAATTTATGACAAACGGCGGACGATATCAGTAAAAACTATACGATGGTGCCGCAATTCCTCGTTTACGCAGTGATAACCAGGATGGCGAATGATGATGCCCCGCCCGCACGGTGCGGGCGAAGGCCATGTTGCAGAGGGTTACAGCGGGAAAAGCGCGCCGGCGGGAAACGCGGATAAAAACCAGGTCACCGCCAGCAGATCGGCGCTACCGCCGGGGCTGAGATGGCGGGCAATCAGATCGTCATCAAACTGGCGCAGCGCCTCCAGGCCACCGTCAGCCAGTACGCCGCCCTGCCACAGCAGCCGCTGCGCCTCCTGCTGGACATAGTTCAGCCCGGCCAGCCCGCCGCGAGACACCAGATTGGTGTCATCATTCCATGCCATCAGATGCAGCAGGGTTTGCAGCAGCGCCAGATTGCTGTCGCCAGTCTCCTCCATCATGCGGTTAAAGACCGGTAACGCCTGGGTACGCACGGTCAGGAATCCGCTCTCCGCCTCGCCGCGGGCGCCGGAGAAACCGTAGCGCAGAAAATGAATCTCGCCTTTGCTCAGCCGTTCCCCGCTGGCGGAGGACAATTCCTGCATAACCATGCCGCGACAGAATCGCGCCACCTGGTCGCACAGCCGATGCTGTTCAATCGGCTCGCCTTTCGATACCAGCCTTCCCGCCGCCGCGCTCAGCAAACCGAAAGCGAAGATCGCCCCGCGATGGGTATTCACCCCGCCGGTGACCTCCAGCATATCGTTCTCGCAGGCCATTCCCACTGGACGCAGCATCATTAACACCTGTTCCGGCACGATCGCTGCGGTATCGTGGCCCATGATGAAAAATTTCTCCATCCACGGCGCCACCACCGCGGTACTGGCCTCAAACGAGGCCAGGTCCATATCGTGATGGGCGCCAGCGTTACGAATATCCACCAACCCGGGCTTTGGGGTCAGGCGAACTTCGGTCAACAGCGCGCGCTCTACCGCGCTGACCACCTCTTCAGCGTTCAGCGGTTTCACGCGCAGCGAACGCTGCGGATTGATTAACACTTCGCTCATTGCCCTTCCCCCCCTGCATTTAGTCGCTGTTTTTCACCTGACGAATAACATCAAGCACGGAGCCATCGCGATAGCGCACCACCGCCACCACCCGATCGGTAAACTCGATCGGCTGCGGCTTGCCGGTTAGCAGTTCCGCACGCTGCTGCAGTTCCTCAATAGTCATCAGCGGAATGCCCGCGTTGCGCAAATTGTCGATCAGATCCTGGCGCGCCGGGTTTACCGCAATGCCGTGGTCGGTGACCAACACATCTACGCTGGCCCCCGGCGTGACGCGGGTCAGTACTTTTTCCACGACGCAGGGAATACGGCCGCGAACTAACGGCGCGGTAATGATGGTCAAATCCGCGCCGGCGGCGGTATCGCTATGGCCGCCGGACGCGCCGCGCAGCACGCCGTTAGAGCCGGTCATCACGTTAACGTTAAAGTCGGTATCGATTTCCAGCGCGCTGAGCATCACCACGTTTAAGCGCTCGCAGGAGGCGCCTTTAGAGCCCGGGCTGGCATACTGGTTGGTGGAGATCTCAACGTGGTTTGGGTTCTGCGCCAATGAACGCGCCGCGTCGCCATCGAACGATTGGGTGTCGAGCAGCGTTTTAATCAGCCCTTTCTCATGCAGGTCGACCATCGTCCCGGTGATGCCGCCAAGGCCGAAGCTGGCGGTAATGCCGTTGCGGCGCATTTTGTCTTCCAGGAAGCGGCTCACCGCCAGCGAGGCGCCGCCGGTGCCGGTCTGCAGCGAGAAACCATCTTTAAAGTAACCGGAGTGTTCAACCACTTTCGCCGCCTGGCGGGCGATCAGCAGCTCGCGCGGGTTGCTGGTCAAACGAATGGCGCCCGCGGTGATTTTTTGCGGATCGCCCACTTCGTCCACCTGAACGATCAGATCCACCTGATCCTGGGCGATACTGGCCGGGTAGTTAGGGTAGTCCACCCACTCTTCGGTCAACAGCACGACGCATTTGGCATGTTCCGCATCAACGCGCGCGTAGCCCAGCGAGCCGCAGCGCGACTTACCGCTAAAGCCGTTGGCGTTGCCAAATTCATCGCAGCAGGGAACGCCGAGGAACGCCACGTCAATGGACAGCTCACCGCATTGGATCAGCTGTACGCGACCACCGTGAGAGTGGATCTGCACCGGATTTTCCATCAGGCCGGCGGAGATCTCCTCGCCAAGCTTGCCGCGCAGGCCGGAGGTGTAGATCTGACGGATCACGCCGTTTTTAATATGCTCAATCAGCGGCCAGTGGGCGTCGATCAGCGAACTGGACGCCAGGGTCAGATCGCGAAATCCCATCTCCGCTAGCTTCGCCACCACCATATTGACCACTTTGTCACCGCCGCGAAACGCGTGGTGGAACGAGATGGTCATGCCGTTTTGCAGGCCGGAGCGACGGATTGCCGTTTCCAGCGAGTCGCAGATTTTACGCTGACGCTTTTCCGTCTCACTAGCCAGCCACGGACTTTTCGCCGTCACGCCGTTGTAAGGGGTCAATCCTTCCGGCATCACGTACTGCTGATTAAGCATTGCTACTGTCTCTTTCATCTTATTCCCCTTAATCACGAATACCGGAAGCCGAAAGCGCCACCACTTTGCGCGCGTGGTCGATAATCGGTCCATCGATCATCTTACCGTTCAGCGACACCACGCCCAGACCGCGCGACTCTGCCTCTTCCGCCGCGGCAATCACCTCCAGCGCATGGTCGACCTCTTTTCGCGTCGGGGCATAGACCTGGTGCAGCAGTTCGATCTGGCGCGGGTTGACCAGTGATTTCCCGTTGAAGCCGAGGTTCTTCGCCAGATTCGCTTCCGCAAGAAAGCCCTCTTCATTATTAATATCCGACCACACCACGTCATAGGCGGCGATGCCGGCAACCCGCGCAGCATGCAGCACGGCGCAGCGGGCATAGAACAGCTCAGTGCCGTCGCCGCGGGAGGTGCCCATATCCATCACGTAATCGAAAGCCGCCAGCGCGATGGCCGACAGACGCGGGCTGGCGCGGGCGATCTCGACCGCGTTTACCACCCCCAACGCCGACTCGATGGCCGCCATGAGCCTGGTGCTGCCCACTTCGCGGCCGCACGCACGCTCAATACGCTCAACGTGAGCTTCCAGCTCATGGATATCTTCTTTGCTGTCGGTTTTCGGCAGGCGCACCATATCCACGCCCGCACGAACCACGGCTTCCAGATCGGCCAGTCCAAACGGGGTATTTAGCGGGTTAATACGCACCACCGTTTCGATATCCTGATACAGCGGGTGCTGCAGCGCCTGATACACCAGCAGACGAGCGGTATCTTTCTCGCGCAGCGAAACGGCATCTTCAAGGTCGAACATCACCGCATCGGCGCCGTAGACGAATGAAGTACTTAACATGGCGGCATTGGCGCCGGGGATAAACAGCATACTGCGACGTGGTTTCATAGCTGGCTCCATTGCAATTGAGACTGTTGCGCCGCGCGCAGGGCCGCAGCCTGAACTCGGGCGCGCAGAACGCACTCCAGCGCCCCTTTATCATCCACCACCACGTTGGCCTGGCTAACACCGAGCTGCATCAGGGTTTCTCTGACCACTCGCTCAATCGCATCGCCAAACTGCTGCTTCACAATGCTGTCGATCTCCAGTTGAATGCCCGGCTGCGTCGCCGGCCCAATCCTGACCATCACATCGCTGGACTCCAGCGTGCCGGCCAGGGCGTCAATCTTCATTTCCATAGAGGTAAATCCTTTGTTATGGCGTAAAAATCAGGCGGTTTGATGTTCGCTTTCCGCCAGTTGCATCAGAAAAGAGAGGGTTCCCGGCGGCACCAGCGCCGCCACCGCCTGCCAGTTGCGCTGCCGGTACAGTTCGCGCACCCTGGAAGCCGATATCGGCCCGCCGTTTTTTTCGATCCGCGCCAGCTCAACGACCTCAACAGGCGGCGCGTCGCCCGGCGCTGCCAGCAACGCTTTCATACGCTGGTTGTAATGGCGGGTCAGCGAACACAGCGGCTCGGTGCCGACAAAACGATGGGTTATCTTCAGCGCCGGGGCTAAATGTTCGCGGAACAGCTGGAGATCGATCTGGTTGTGGCAGTCATCCACCCCCCCCTGTTCTTTGAGGAAGTAGCCGGGGAAGGTGGCCCGCGAGATGAGGTATGCCGAACCGGGATGCAGCGTCACCTTGTCGATGCCGGCAATCCCTTTTTCGATTAGCGTGTAGCGATCCTGATACGTGAAACGGGAGGCATCCTCTTTCACCACAAACAGGTGTAGCCAGTCGCATTGACGGGCCGCCTGCTCCACCAGCCAGCGGTGGCCGAGCGTGAACGGGTTGGCGTTCATCACGATAGCGCCGATTTTGCGTCCCGGCTGACGGTACATCGCCAGCTGGCGGCAGTAGCGGGTCAGCCGTTCGCGGCTATTTTCCAGTAACACGGCGAGATTGCCGGCCTGCGCAATTGGCCAGAAGCCGGCGCCGGCAAAGAGCGCGGCGTTACAGGGCTTAGTGAATAAAAACAGTTCGCTGCGCCCCAGTTCGTAAGCCAGGGTGAGTAATTCTGTCAGTAGCTTAAGGCTCAGCCCCTCCCCCTGCAGCGAGGGGTCGATAGCGATGCACTTCAGCACGTTGCCGGCGATGGCGCCGCAGCCGACCAGCCGCTGCCGGTACTCGGCGATAATGGCCATTTCGCAATCAGCCTCTAATGAGAGCTGATGCTGACGGAGAAAGAGGTCAATCGCCTCTCGCCGCGATTTATCCTTCCGTAGCTGAACGCGTTTTAATATCAGAGTCATTTTTTAGCGCTTCGTTATTCCAAAACGACCTGTATTTCGCCAGCGTTCGGCTATCGATTCTTGTATTTAAATCACAGTTTTTCTCGTCGCTTAATTGGCTTTATGGTTTTTATGTTGTTAATTCATTCAGCATAATAAAAATAATTAAATTAATTAAAAACACGAGTATTCAGTGAAGGTTATCACACCTTAACACTGAGTCTATTTATTACTATGCGCCGGTCTTATTACTTCATTGATAAACAGGATAACGTTTATGACTAACATGAGCCAGGCTCCGGCGACGGAGAAAAAAGGCGTGAGCGACCTGCTGGGATTTAAAATCTTCGGCATGCCGTTACCCCTTTATGCGTTTGCGTTAATTACGCTATTACTTTCCCACTTCTTTAATGCGTTACCCACCGACCTGGTTGGCGGCTTTGCCATTATGTTTATTATCGGCGCCCTGTTTGGCGAAATAGGTAAACGCCTGCCGATATTCAACAAATATATCGGTGGTGCGCCAGTGATGATCTTTCTGGTGGCAGCATATTTCGTTTATGCCGGTATTTTCACGCAGAAAGAGATCGATGCCATCAGTAACGTCATGGATGAGAGTAACTTCCTTAACTTATTCATCGCCGTATTAATTACCGGCGCGATCCTGTCGGTAAACCGTCGTCTGCTGCTGAAATCGCTGCTCGGCTACATCCCGACCATTCTGATGGGCATTGTCGGCGCGTCGATTTTCGGTATCGTCATCGGCCTGGTGTTCGGCATCCCGATGGATCGCATTATGATGCTGTACGTCCTGCCGATCATGGGCGGCGGCAACGGCGCGGGCGCGGTACCGCTGTCGGAAATTTATCACTCCGTTACCGGTCGGTCTCGCGAAGAGTACTATTCAACCGCTATCGCTATTCTGACCATCGCCAATATCTTTGCCATCGTCTTTGCCGCCGTACTCGATATCATCGGTAAAAAACACACCTGGCTGAGCGGCGAGGGCGAGCTGGTGCGCAAAGCCTCGTTTAAAGTCGAAGAAGACGAAAAAGCGGGCCAGATCACTCATCGCGAAACCGCCGTCGGCATGGTGCTGGCCACCACCTGCTTCCTGCTGGCCTACGTGATGGCGAAGAAAATCCTGCCCAGCATTGGCGGCGTATCGATTCACTATTTTGCCTGGATGGTGCTGATCGTCGCGGCGCTGAACGCCTCTGGCCTCTGCACACCCGAAATCAAAGCTGGCGCCAAACGCCTGTCGGATTTCTTTTCCAAACAGCTGTTGTGGGTGCTGATGGTCGGCGTCGGCGTCTGCTACACCGACCTGCAGGAAATCATCAACGCTATTACCTTCGCTAACGTCGTCATCGCCGCGGTTATCGTCGTTGGCGCGGTGGTTGGCGCGGCCCTGGGCGGCTGGATGATTGGCTTCTTCCCGATTGAATCAGCGATCACCGCGGGTCTGTGCATGGCCAACCGCGGCGGTTCCGGTGACCTGGAAGTGCTCTCTGCCTGTAACCGTATGAACCTTATCTCTTATGCGCAAATCTCCTCCCGTTTGGGTGGCGGTATTGTGCTGGTCATCGCCAGCATCGTGTTCGGCATGATGATTTAACCCATTTGCACGATGGCGCCGTTGAACGGACGACGACTAGCATCGCCAGGGTCCAATGCCGGGAGCGGCAGAGGGAAATCCACCCTGCTCCTTAGCCGGGAATGCCAGAAACGTCGCCAGGCAGCGCGCCATCGTGCCCCTATTTTGAGAGGTATACATGACTGATGCTGCGCTGCTAGGCGAAGGCTTCACCCTGATGTTTCTCGGCATGGGCTTTGTGCTGGTGTTCCTGCTGCTGCTCATCTTCGCCATCCAGGGGATGTCCCTCGCCGTTAACCGTCTGTTTCCCGAGCCGCTTCCGGCGTCAAAACCGGCACCGGCCGCCGTCGCGCCCGCCGACGACTTCGCCCGCTTAAAGCCGGCGATTGTCGCCGCCATTCACCACCATCGCCGTTTGCACCCTTAATTCACGGAGGAATTCATGACCGTTGCCATTACCGATGTCGTCCTGCGCGACGCCCACCAGTCCCTGTTCGCCACCCGCCTGCGCCTCGACGATATGCTCCCCGTCGCCGCTCAGCTTGACGACGTCGGCTACCGCTCCCTCGAGTGCTGGGGCGGGGCCACCTTTGATGCCTGCATCCGCTTTCTCGGCGAGGACCCGTGGGTCCGCCTGCGCGAGCTAAAAAAAGCGATGCCGAAAACCCCGCTGCAGATGCTGCTCCGCGGCCAGAACCTGCTCGGCTACCGCCACTACGCCGATGACGTGGTGGCGCGCTTCGTGGAGCGCGCCGTCAAAAACGGCATGGACGTCTTCCGTGTCTTCGACGCCATGAACGACCCGCGCAACATGCAGGCCGCCCTGCAGGCGGTGCGCAGCCACGGCGCCCACGCCCAGGGCACGCTTTCGTACACCACCAGCCCGGCGCACACCCTGCAGACCTGGCTCGACCTCACCGAACAGCTGCTGGAGACCGGCGTCGACTCCATCGCCATCAAGGACATGTCCGGCATTCTGACGCCGCATGCCGCCTTTGAGCTGGTCAGCGAAATCAAAAAACGCTACGACGTCACCCTGCACCTGCACTGCCACGCCACCACCGGCATGGCGGAGATGGCCCTGCTGAAGGCCATTGAAGCCGGGGTCGACGGCGTGGATACGGCGATTTCGTCCATGAGCGCCACCTACGGCCATCCGGCAACCGAAGCGCTGGTGGCCACCCTCGCCGGCACGCAATATGACACCGGGCTGAATATCCACAAGCTGGAGAGCATCGCGGCCTGCTTCCGCGAGGTGCGTAAGAAGTACCACGCCTTCGAAGGGCAGCTGAAAGGCACCGACAGCCGTATCCTCGTCGCCCAGGTGCCGGGCGGGATGCTCACCAACCTCGAAGGCCAGCTGAAGCAACAGAGCGCCGCCCACCGTCTGGATGAAGTGCTGGCGGAAATCCCTCGCGTGCGCGAGGACCTCGGTTTCATCCCGCTGGTCACCCCGACCTCGCAGATTGTCGGCACCCAGGCGGTGCTCAACGTCCTCACCGGCGAGCGCTACAAAACCATCGCGAAGGAGACCGCCGGCATTCTGAAAGGTGAATACGGCCACACTCCGGCGCCGGTGAACGCCGCCCTGCAGGCGCGGGTGCTCGAGGGCGCAGAGGCCATCACCTGCCGCCCGGCGGACCTGCTGAAGCCGGAGCTGGCGCAGCTGGAAGCCGACGTCAGACGCCAGGCACAGGAGAAGGGCATCACGCTTGCCGAAAACGCCATCGACGACGTGCTCACCGTGGCGCTGTTCCCGCAGCCCGGCCTGAAGTTCCTCGAAAACCGCCACAATCCGGCAGCCTTTGAACCGCTGCCGCAGCTGGAAGAAGCCAGACCTGCCGCGAAGGCTGAGAAACCAGCCGCCTCCGGCGTCTACACCGTGGAAGTGGAAGGCAAGGCCTTTGTGGTGAAGGTCAGCGACGGCGGCGACGTCAGCCAGCTCAGCGCCGCGCCGGTGGCCGCTACGCCTGCTGCCGCCCCGGCCCCGGCCGGCGCCGGCACCCCGGTGACCGCCCCGCTGGCGGGCAATATCTGGAAGGTGCTGGCCGCGGAAGGCCAGGCGGTGGCCGAAGGCGAGGTGCTGCTGATTCTGGAAGCCATGAAGATGGAGACCGAAATCCGCGCCGCGCAGGCCGGCACCGTGCGCGGTATCGCGGTGAAGTCCGGCGACGCGGTGGCGGTCGGCGACACCCTGATGACCCTGGCGTAAGGACGAGGAGCGGAAATGGAAAGTCTGAACGCCCTGATTCAGGGGATGGGGCTGATGCACCTGGGGTTCGGCCAGGCGGTGATGCTGCTGGTCAGCCTCCTGCTGCTCTGGCTGGCGATTGCCAGGAAGTTCGAGCCGTTACTGCTGCTGCCGATTGGCTTCGGCGGCCTGCTCTCCAATATTCCGGAGGCCGGGCTGGCGCTCACCGCCCTGGAGAGCCTGCTGGCCCACCACGACCCGGCGCAGCTGGCGGTGATTGCCGCGAAGCTCCACTGCGCGCCGGACGTCCACGCCATTAAGGACGCGCTGGCCCTGGCCCTGCCGTCGGTGCAGGGGCAGATGGAGAGCCTGGCGGTGGACATGGGCTACTCCGCCGGGGTGCTGGCCATCTTCTATAAGGTGGCGATTGGCTCGGGCATCGCGCCGCTGGTAATTTTCATGGGCGTCGGGGCGATGACCGATTTCGGCCCGCTGCTGGCCAACCCGCGCACCCTGCTGCTGGGGGCGGCGGCGCAGTTCGGTATCTTCGCCACCGTGCTCGGGGCGCTGACGCTGAACTACTTCGGCATCATCAGCTTCACCCTGCCGCAGGCGGCGGCCATCGGCATCATCGGCGGCGCCGACGGCCCGACGGCTATCTACCTGTCGGGCAAGCTGGCGCCGGAGCTGCTGGGGGCCATCGCGGTGGCGGCCTACTCCTACATGGCGCTGGTGCCGCTGATCCAGCCGCCGATCATGAAGGCGCTGACCACGAATAAGGAGCGGAAGATCCGCATGGTGCAGCTGCGTACGGTGAGTAAGCGGGAGAAGATCCTCTTCCCGGCGGTGCTGTTGCTGCTGGTGGCGCTCCTGCTGCCGGACGCCGCGCCGCTGCTGGGGATGTTCTGCTTCGGCAACCTGATGCGCGAGAGCGGGGTGGTGGAGCGGCTGAGCGACACGGTGCAGAACGCGCTGATCAACATCGTGACCATCTTCCTCGGGCTGTCGGTGGGAGCCAAGCTGGTGGCGGACAAGTTCCTGCAGCCGCAGACCCTGGGGATCCTGCTGCTGGGGGTGATCGCCTTCTGCGTGGGCACCGCGGCCGGGGTGCTGATGGCGAAGCTGCTGAACAGGTTCAGTAAGAACCCGATCAACCCGCTGATCGGTTCAGCCGGGGTGTCGGCGGTGCCGATGGCGGCGCGGGTGTCGAACAAGGTGGGTCTGGAAGCGGACGGGCAGAACTTCCTGCTGATGCACGCCATGGGCCCGAACGTGGCTGGGGTGATCGGCTCGGCGATCGCCGCCGGGGTGATGCTCAAGTACGTGCTGGCGATGTAGGCCGGCATCCTCTCCGGAGGCGTGGCCGTTACCTCGCCTCCGGGTCAGGATTAACAGCGCCCCCTTGCCATCGATCACTTTTCTGAAATTAGCGGTTCTGTGCGCCATCTGCGGGTTCTCGGGCCGCGAAACGGGGAAACTAATCATTTAATGTCTATTGGCGCTATGTATACCCGAAAAATCACCCACTGGTTTGCCAGGCGATCGTTTCAGAATCGCATCTTCCTGCTGATCTTATTCACCTCGACGATCGTTATGCTGGCGATGTCATGGTATCTGACCGACATTACCGAAGAGCGTCTGCATTACCAGGTCGGGCAGCGGGCGCTGATTCAGGCAATGCAGATTTCGGCGATGCCGGAGCTGGTCGAAGCGGTTCAGAAACGCGATCTCGCCAGAATCAAAGCGCTTATCGATCCCATGCGTTCGTTCTCCGACGCCACCTATATCACCGTCGGTGATGCCAACGGCCAGCGCCTCTATCATGTTAATCCTGATGAAATCGGCAAATCGATGGAGGGCGGCGATAGCGATGAAGCATTGTTAAACGCGAAAAGCTACGTGTCAGTGCGCAAAGGCTCGCTGGGCTCCTCGCTGCGCGGTAAATCACCGATTCAGGACGAGACCGGCAAGGTGATTGGCATTGTGTCGGTAGGCTATACCATTGAACAGTTAGAGAACTGGCTCAGCCTGCAGATAAGCTCGCTGCTGATCCCGATGGCGATCATGTTACTGCTCCTGCTCTACTGCGCCCGCCGCTTCTCGTTGCATATCAAAAAGCAGATGCTGAATATGGAACCTCAACAGCTGTCGCAGCTGTTGATCCAGCAAAGCGTGTTGTTTGAATCCGTGTTCGAAGGGCTCATCGCCATCGACTCCCGTTACAAGATCACCGCGATTAATCAGACTGCCCGCCGGCTGCTCAACCTGAGCCAACCGGAACCGACGCTTATCGGTAAAGGGATCAGCAGCGTTATTTCTCAGGAGGCTTTCTTCTACGATGCGCCGCAGACCAATAAAAAAGACGAGATCGTCACCTTCAATCATATCAAAGTGATCGCCAGCCGGATGGCGGTGATCTTAAATAATGAGCCACAGGGCTGGGTGATCAGCTTTCGTAGTAAAGACGATATCAACACCCTCAGCCTGCAGCTCAGTCAGGTGCAACAGTATGCCGATAACCTGCGCGCCGTGCAGCATGAGCATCGCAATCTGATCTCCACCATCGCCGGCCTGCTGTTTCTTAAACGCTACGATCATGCGCTGGATCTGATCCAACAGCAGTCGGAAAGCCACCAGAAAGTGATCGATTTTATCGCGCGGAATTTCCAGGATAACCATCTGGCCGGGCTGTTGATCGGCAAGTATTACCGCGCCAAAGAGCTCGGTCTGGAACTGGTTTTCGATCCGGCCTGCTTCGTCGACAGATTACCCACCGCCCTTTCTCACAACGAATGGATCTCGATCGTGGGGAATCTGCTTGATAACGCCTACAATGCCAGCCTGCAACAGCCGCAGGGCTCAAAGCAGATAGAGTGCCTGATCAACAGCGACGGCCACGAAGTGATTATCGAGGTCGCCGATCAGGGATGCGGCATTGACGAGACGCTGCGCGATCGGATCTTCGAGCGCGGCGTCACCAGCAGCGTCAGCAAAGATCATGGCATCGGACTCTGGCTGGTTCGCAGCTACGTGGAACAGGCAGGCGGCAGCATCGTCGTCGAAAATAACCTTCCCTTTGGCACCATCTTTACTCTTTATATTCCCCTGACCCGAGATGAACATCATGGATAGCATCACCACTCTTATCGTTGAAGACGAACCTATGCTGGCGGAGATCCTGGTGGATAACATCAAACAGTTTCCCCAGTTCGACGTCATTGGCATTGCGGATAAACTCGAGAGCGCCAGGAAACAACTCAGACTGTATCAACCGCAGCTGATCCTGTTGGATAATTTCTTACCTGATGGCAAAGGTATCGATCTGATCCGCCATGCGGTCAGTACCCATTACAAGGGGCGGATCATCTTTATTACCGCTGATAATCATATGGATACCATCAGCGAAGCGCTGCGCCTGGGGGTGTTCGACTATCTAATTAAGCCGGTGCATTATCAGCGCCTGCAGCACACCCTGGAGCGCTTCGCCCGCTATCGCAGCTCGCTGCGTTCCAGCGAACAGGCCAGCCAGATCCACGTCGATGCGCTGTTTAATATTCAGGCTCGGGAACAGACGGAACCGGCCAGCGCACCGCTACGCGGGATCGATGAAAGCACCTTTCAGCGCGTACTCCAGCTGTTTGCCGACCCGGCGGTGGTACATACCGCCGACTCGCTGGCGCGTATCCTTGGCAGCAGCAAAACCACCGCTCGCCGTTATCTGGAACAGGGAGTGAAGAACGACTTTCTGGAAGCGGAAATCAGCTACGGCAAGGTTGGCCGACCGGAGCGTATTTATCGCGTCAAACAGACCTACCCTGAGCAGAACTGAAACGTTTACGTCAGGGAATAGCTGATCACCAGCTGCCCCTTCTTCATCTTAATCTGACTAATGACAATGTCGCCCAGCTCCGCCAGACGGGCGACGTGGGTGCCACCGCAGGGATAGGCGGGCAGCTCGCCGAATCCCACTTTGCGCATGCCGTCAGCGAACGTCACCTGACGCGGTAAATCCTGCGCCTGCCATGCCTTTACTAGCGCCAGTAGCGCACTGGCGTCCGGCAGCGCGGCGCTATTCCTGCTGGCAAAGGTTATCCGCCCTTCGCCGGGCCAGTGGTGCGCTTTCACCGGTTGCCAGCCAAGCTGTTCGCCCGCCAGGCCAAGCAGGTGGCCGGCAGAATGCAGACGAGCATGCAGCTGTCTCGCGGAGGCATCAATTTTCATCTCCACTTCACCGAGGGGAAGCAGTTGCGACAGAATATGCAGCACCCTGTCGCCGCGCACAACCACCGTCTCAACGGCCTGTCCGGCAATCCAGCCGCAATCCGCCGGTTGACCGCCCCCTTGCGGGTGAAACAGCGTCCGATCCAGTTCGATGGCGTAACGGCCATCCGCTTCTGCAGTGCAGGCGATGATCTGGGCGCGCCCGTCGGTAGCATCGCTGGTGTAATAAACCCGTTCAGTCATAGTGATTCTCCTCTCTGTTCGCCCAGTATATTATTAATACCGACAGCGATAATCCCATCATCCGCCAATGCACTCTTGCTCCAGGGGCACAAATGAATCTGAACCTCCTGCCCGACCTTGCCCTCTTCGTACAGATCGTCGACCAGGGCAGCTTCTCCGCCGTCGCCCGCCAGAGCGGCATTACCCCTTCCGCGGTTAGCCGTAGCGTGTCGCGGCTGGAGCGAGAGATGGGCTGCAAACTGCTGCAGCGTACCACTCGCAAGCTGCGTCTGAGCGATGCCGGGGAAACGGTTTACCAGCATGCCCAGCAGATGCTGGAAGCGGCGCGACAGGCGATGGATTCCGCCGGCAGTCGCCAAACGGTCGCCCAGGGAAAGCTGACGCTCAGCGTACCGAAAGCTATCGGCCGCTTTGTGATCCATCCGCTGATGATGGCGTTTTTTCACCGTTACCCGCAGGTTGACGTCTGCCTGCGGCTGGAAGATCGCCCTCTGGATTTTATCGATGACGGTATCGATCTGGCGCTACGCATCACCGATACCCCCTCGCCCGGCCTGCATGGCAAACCGCTGATGCCGGTCACGCACGTTATCTGCGCCACTGAAGCCTATTTACAGCGCCACGGTATGCCGCACACGCCGCAGGAACTGCGGGCGCACAGTTGCATCAGTCTTGGCGAAACGCCTGCCGACGCGCGCTGGAAGTTCCGTCGGGAAGGGAAAACCGAAACGGTGCAAACATACGGGCGGTACGCCGCCAACCATACCGCCGTGCGCCTCGACGCGGTTAAGCAGCATCTGGGGATCGGCAGCCTGCCGCTGTTCACCGCCCGCGAGGCGCTGGCGAATGGCGACATTGTGCAGGTGCTGCCCGAGTGGGAATTTATCAGCAGCTATTCCGGCGATCTGTGGCTGCTGTGGGCGGGAGATAAGCATATGCCCGCCAGAATGCGGGCGATGATTGATTATCTCAGCGAGACGGTGCCTACGCTGAACGCAGGCAGCACAGAGCCAGCGAAATAACCGCAAACCACGGAATGATAACCCCCAGCACGAACCAGATCCCGGAGCGGCCGATGTCATGCATCCGCCGGCAGCCAACTGCCAGCAGGGGGATCGCCATCAATAGCAGCCACAGCGCCGCAAAGGGTATGACCACAAAGCTGAGGATGCCGTAGCGAGGGTCTACGCGGGTCGCCAGGCACCAGACGGCCAGCGGCGCGCTGGCGATCAGTAGATTGATAAGAAAAAACGTCCAGAACTGCTGTCGGCTGGCCCGGCCGCTAAAATTAAAGGCCTCTTTCCAGCCGCTCAAATACGCCAGTCCATAGGTCATTGCTTCTCTCCTTGAAGATTGGGTGGGTATTACGGCGCCAGGGCAATCACCTCCGCCGCCCAGCGCTGAAACCCTTCCACGTCGATATCCAGCGCCACCTGGGCGTTCGCCGGCTGACCCAGTCGTCCTTCAATATCCACCACCGTGGTGCCGGCGGTCCAGGTGCCCTGCGTCTCCACCGCCACAAAACATGGCTGCAGAGTGAACAGTTCCGGGCGGGCCAGCCATGCGATAGCGCAGAGATCGTGCATTCGCAGACCACTGCTCATGCTGCCGCTGCGATAGTGGCTAAACAGCGCATGGAGCATTTTACCGGTCTGGTTCAGCGTCGGCAGGGTTGCCAGATAATCCGCCGTCAACAGCGCCCGATTGGTGACGTCCAGCCCGCACATCACAATCTCCAGCCCGCTGTGGAAGACTTTAGCGGCAGCTTCCGGGTCGATGGCAATATTGAATTCGGCATTCGGCGTAAAGTTGCCGCGGCCCGCCGAGCCGCCCATGATCACCAGCCGGCGAATGTTGAATACGCATTCCGGATACTGGGTCAGCAGCAGCGCAATATTGGTCAGCGGGCCAATCGCCACCAGAGTGATCGGCTCGGCAGCGTGCATAAGCGCATCACGGATCGCCTGGAAGGCCGGCTTCGCCAGCGGCTGACGTTGATGCTCAACAAAGTCATACCCTTCCATACCGGATTCGCCATGCACCGAAGCGGCATCGCGCAGGGGACGCACCAGCGGCATCGAAGCGCCCTGCGCCAGCGGCACATCGGCATGCCAGAAGTGCAGCAGCTGCAGCGCGTTACGGGTCGTCTTCTCCACCGAGACATTACCTGCCACGGTGGTCATCAGCTGCAGATCCAGCTCGGGAGCGAACAGCGCCGCAGCAATGGCGGCAGCGTCGTCGATGCCCGGGTCAGTATCAAGAATGATCGGTAAGCGCATGGTTTCTCCCTAAAAAAAATGCCAGACGTTAAGTCTGGCATCTTCTCATATTGCAGGCGGAAAGAACTTACTCTACTTCACGGACATCCACACGCAGCTCTTTCGGCACTTCAAAAACGATATTCTCTTCTCGGCCTTCCAGCGGCACCGCTTCGCCACCGCCCAGCTCCTGCAGCCGGGTGATAACGTTCTGCACCAGAATATCCGGCGCCGATGCGCCCGCCGTCACGCCAACGCAGGCCGCATCCTTGACCCAGGCTTCCTGAATATCGGAGGCATCGTCAATCAGGTAGGCTGCCTTACCCATCCGCTGCGCCAGTTCGGCGAGGCGGTTAGAGTTGGAGGAGTTTTTCGAACCGACCACCAGCACCACGTCAGCCTGCTCCGCCAGCGCGCGCACCGCTTCCTGACGGTTAGTGGTGGCATAGCAAATGTCGTCTTTGCGCGGGCCGACGATTTTCGGGAAACGCGCGCGCAGCGCGTCAATCACATCAGAGGTATCGTCCACCGAGAGGGTGGTCTGGGTCATAAACGACAGCCGGGCGTCGTTTTTGACTTCCAGCTTGAGAACATCTTCCGGCGACTCGACCAGGTACATGCCCCCTTGCGGGTTATTGTACTGCCCCATAGTGCCTTCGACTTCCGGGTGTCCGGCATGGCCGATCAGAATCGACTCTTCGCCACGGCGGCTGGCGCGGGCGACTTCCATATGCACTTTCGTCACCAGCGGACAGGTGGCGTCGAACACCGTCAGGTCGCGGCTCTTCGCTTCATTCCGTACCGCCTGCGATACGCCGTGAGCGGAGAAAATCAGGATCGCGCCGTCCGGTACTTCGCTGATCTGTTCGATAAATATGGCGCCGCGCTTGCGCAGGCTATCCACTACATAGCGGTTATGCACCACTTCATGACGAACATAGATCGGCGCGCCGTACAGCGTCAGCGCGTTTTCTACAATGCTGATAGCGCGGTCAACGCCAGCGCAAAAGCCGCGCGGGTTAGCCAACAGGATCTGCATGTTACTCCTCCAGCGCCGGATCGATCTCCAGCACTTCAATATCAAAATGAACGGTGCGCCCGGCCAGCGGATGGTTGAAGTCGACGGTGATGGAATCGCCGTTCACTTCACGGATCACGCCAGGCATTTCGCTGCCATCCATTGCGGTAAAGAGCATAATCGCGCCGATCTCCGGCTCGCCGGCGTCGATAAACTCGCGGCGAGAGAAATACTGAATCATGTCCGGGCTCGGGACGCCAAAAGCGGCGTCAGGCTCCAGCGAAAAGGCCTTTTTCTCGCCCTCTTTCAGACCAAGAAGCTGTTGCTCCAGCCCTTCAGACAGGGAGGTGTCGCCGAGGCGAAACAGCGCCGGTTTGCCATTGTTACGGGTGGACTCGGCGGTGGATCCATCGTCCAGCTTCAGCGTGAAGTGAACGAGAACCGCGCTGTTGCTCTGTACGGATTTAGACATGCAAATTGCTCGCTTGTTTTAGGTCACCTGTTGCCCGGAGGCGCTACGCTTACCGGGCGACGGGAGACCACACATTCTGTAGGCCGGGCAGGCGTGGCGCCACCCGGCATTAACATTTACACCTGCTCTTTTGCGGTCGGTTTCGGCAAGAAGCCTTCCAGCACAATCATCGCCGCGCCGATGCAGATAGCGCTATCGGCGAGGTTGAAAGTAGCGAAGTGCCAGTCGCCGACGTAGAAGTCGATCATATCGACCACAAAGCCGTGCCACAGGCGATCGAACAAGTTGCCCAGCGCGCCGCCGATAATCAGGGCGTAGGCAATATTGTTCAGCTTTTGCGACGCCTTCGAACGGTACATCAGCACCGTCAGCACCACGCAAATGCCGATCGCGATCCCGGAAAAGAACCAGCGCTGCCAGCCGCCGCTGTCGGCGAGGAAGCTAAAGGCCGCGCCATAGTTGCGGGCATAATGCAGATTAAGCGACGGGAACAGCGGAACCGTCTCCCCCAGAGCGAAGTTCTGGAGGATCAGGAATTTGCTGCCCAGATCGATAATCAGCACGGCTACGACCACCCACAGCCAGCGTAGCCCCGTTGAACAGATCGATTTACTCATCAGGCGAATTTACGTTGCTCGCCGTCACCGGCGACGTTGCTCACACAGCGTCCGCAGATTTCCGCGTGTTCCGCCACCTTGCCGATATCGGTGGTGTAATGCCAGCAGCGCGGGCATTTCTCACCTTCAGCTTTACTCAATGCGACTTTCAGCCCTTTGAGCAGTTCGCTCTGCTGCGCATCAGCAGATGCGCTCGCATAGTCTGCGACGTTCGCCCCGGAGGTCAACAGGACAAATCGCAATTCATCCCCCAGTGCGTTGAGCTTAGCGGCCAGGTCGGCATCAGCATACAGCGTCACCGCAGCTTCCAGCGAACCACCGACTTTCTTATCCGCACGCGCCTGCTCGATCACTTTGTTGACTTCGCCACGGACTTTCAGCAGCTCATCCCAGAAGCCGTCATTCATCGCTTCGTCGTCGGCCAGGCCGAAGAGACCCTGATACCATTCGCCGGTAAAGACGTATTTCTCACGCTCGCCCGGCAGGTAACCCCAGATTTCGTCCGCAGTGAAGGACATGATCGGCGCCATCCAGCGCACCAGCGCTTCCACGATGTGGAACAGCGCGGTCTGGCAGCTGCGACGCGCCACGCTGTCCGCCTTAGCGGTGTACTGGCGGTCTTTGATGATGTCGAGGTAGAACGAGCCCATCTCAATGGAGCAGAAGCGCATCAGGCGCTGCACCACTTCGTGGAAGTCGTAGGATTCGTAGGCTTTCAGGATATCTTCCTGTGCCGCCTGCGCGCAGCCGACCGCCCAGCGATCCAGCACCACCATCTCTTCCGGTTTGACCATGTCTTTTGCCGGATCGAAACCGTTCAGGTTCGCCAGCAGGAAGCGCGCGGTGTTACGGATACGACGATAGCTGTCCGCGGCGCGTTTGAGGATCTCGTCAGAGACCGCCATTTCGCCGGTGTAGTCGGTGGAAGCCACCCACAGTCGCAGGATGTCGGCGCCCAACTTGTTCATCACGTCCTGCGGGCTAACGGTGTTGCCGATAGACTTGGACATTTTGCGCCCCTGACCATCGACGGTGAAGCCGTGGGTCAGTACCTGACGATAGGGCGCTTTGCCTTTCATCGCCGTGGAAATCATCAGCGAGGACATGAACCAGCCACGATGCTGGTCGGAGCCTTCCAGATACATATCGGCGGCGTGACCGGCGAATTCCGGACGCACGTCAACCACGGAAGAGTGGGTCGATCCGGAGTCAAACCAGACGTCGAGGGTATCCGGCACTTTCTCGTAGCTGTCAGCGTCATCGCCAAGGATGTCGCGGGAATCGAGATCCCACCACGCCTGGATGCCGTCGACTTCAACACGCTTCGCGACTTCTTCCATCAACTCAAGGGTACGCGGGTGCAGTTCGTGGGTTTCTTTATGCACGAACAGCGACATCGGCACGCCCCAGGTACGCTGACGGGAGATACACCAGTCAGGACGGTTGGCGACCATCGATTCGATACGCGCCTGGCCCCAGTCCGGGATCCACTGCACGCCTTTGATCTCTTTCAGCGACTGCGCGCGCAGACCTTTCTGATCCATGCTCACGAACCACTGCGGGGTGGCGCGAAAGATGATCGGCGACTTGTGGCGCCAGCAGCACGGATAGCTGTGCTGCATTTTTTCCACATGCAGCAGCGCGCCGCGCTCACGCAGCATCTCAACGATGATATCGTTGGCTTTGAAGACGTTGATACCGTCCAGGGACGGATAGGTGCCTGGCAGATAAGCTCCGTCCGGGCCAACCGGGTTAGCGATTTCCAGACCGTATTTCTGGCTGATCGTGTAGTCGTCCGGACCGTGGCCGCCGGCGGTATGCACCGCGCCGGTACCGGCATCCAGCGTCACGTGGTCGCCAAGGATCGCCGGCACGTCGAAATCCAGGAACGGATGCTGGAAACGCATCAGTTCAAGCTCGGCGCCGTTCACCGCCGCCAGGATGGTGTAATCGGCCGCGCCAACGCGCTTCATCACGCTCTCGACCAGGTCTTTCGCCAGGATCAGCGCCTGACCGTCAACCTGCACCAGCGCATAGTCGAACTCCGGCGACAGGGAGATGGCGCGGTTAGCCGGCAGGGTCCACGGAGTGGTGGTCCAGATAACCAGCGACACCGGGCCGTTGACGTCGGCGACGCCGAATTTCGCCAGCACCGCGGCTTTATCTACCGCGTGGAACGCCACGTCGATGGATGGGGAAGTCTTGTCGTAATACTCCACTTCCGCTTCCGCCAGCGCGGAACGGCAGTCTACGCACCAGTGCACCGGCTTGGCGCCTTTATGCAGATGGCCGTTGCCGATGATTTTGCCCAGCGCGCGAATGATATTGGCTTCGGTTTTGAAGTCCATGGTCAGGTACGGATGCGACCAGTCGCCCAGCACGCCGAGGCGAATAAAGTCTTTACGCTGGCCGTCGATCTGCTCGGCGGCATATTCGCGGCACTTGGCGCGGAATTCTGCTGCGGTGAACTTCTCGCCCGGCTTGCCGTATTCCTGCTCTACTTTCAGCTCGATCGGCAGACCGTGGCAGTCCCAGCCCGGAACGTAAGGCGAGTCATAGCCCGTCAGTCCTTTGGACTTAACGATAATGTCTTTCAGAATCTTGTTTACCGAGTGACCAATATGAATGCTGCCATTCGCATAAGGAGGGCCATCATGCAGAATGAAGGTTTTTTTGCCTTTTTTGGCTGCACGAATGATGCCGTACAGGTCATCATCGGTCCAACGCGCCAGCATTCCCGGTTCGCGTTTGGCGAGGTCGCCACGCATAGGGAACCCTGTTTCCGGCAAATTCAGGGTCGATTTATAGTCACTCATCAGATTCTCGGTTCCGTATTTCGGTTTGATAAACACCAGTGGCTCAGGCCTGGCTGGTCAGCCCAAATAATTCGCGGGCCGTTAACTCATCACGTGCGATTTGCGCCTTCAGCTCGTCCAGCGACGCAAACCGCTGCTCATTACGTATCTTTTTACGCAGTACTACATTGATATGGCGACCGTAGAGGTCCATTACAACGTCCAACAGATGCACTTCGAGCTGCTGACGCACGCCCGCTACCGTTGGACGGGTGCCAATATTGGCGACACCGGCGATCGGTTTGTCGCCCAGACCTGTCACTTCTACCGCATAGACCCCTTTAACCGGGGAAACCTGACGACGCAGCGGTAAGTTCGCCGTCGGAAAACCTATGGTACGGCCCAGTTCGTCGCCATGCACGACGCGTCCGGAAATGCTAAACGGATGGCCGAGCAGCGTCTCCGCAAGAAGAAGATCGTCATCGGCCAGCGCCTGACGCACCGCCGTGCTGCTGATCCGCACCCCGCCTTCGCAGAAGGTTTGGGTGCTGGTGACGTCGAAGCCGTATTCCGCCCCCGCCTTTTGTAATAACAAGAAATCCCCCTGGCGACCAGCGCCAAAGCGGAAATCGTCACCGACGGCAAGGAACTGCACGCCCAGGCGGCGCACCAGCAGTTCACTGATAAAATCCTGCGCCGTCAGCGCGGCGAACCGGCGGTCGAAGCGAACGCACAGCACATAGTCGACCCCGCTTTCAGCCAGATAGCTCAGCTTTTCACGCAGGCGGGTCAACCGCGCCGGGGCTTTATCGGCGGCAAAAAGCTCGAGCGGCTGGGGTTCGAAAATCATCACCACCACCGGTAAACCGCGCTGGCGGCCCTCTTCGCGCAATCGCTGCAGCAGCGCCTGATGCCCACGATGCACGCCGTCAAAATTGCCAATGGTCAGCACGCACCCGTGCGGGGCCTGACTGAGATTATGTATGCCGCGTATCAGCTTCATGTCTGGCTCAAAACAGTGAAAATCGTCCGAGTATACCTTGTACAACTGTCAACGTTAACCAGCGATTGCTCCTCGGCAACGAAAGTTCTCAGGAATTCATTCACTCAGCGCGGGTAAGCGGGAAAACCGCCCGCCCCCGGCGATTTTTATGGTGGAAAAGCTGTATTCGCCTGCAACAAGCTGGTAGAATCTTGCGCCATCACTACGTAATGAAGCGCTGTGGTGTTAAACGGCGCTTATTTGCACAAATCCATTGACAAAAGAAGGCTAAACGGGCATATTCCTCGGCCTTTGAATTGTCCATATAGAACACATTTGGGAGTTGGACCTTGGCTAATATCAAATCAGCTAAGAAGCGCGCCGTTCAGTCTGAAAAGGCTCGCAAGCACAACGCTAGCCGTCGCTCTATGATGCGTACTTTCATCAAGAAAGTATACGCAGCTATCGAAGCTGGCGACAAAGCTGCTGCACAAAAAGCATTTAACGAAATGCAACCGATCGTGGACCGTCAGGCTGCTAAAGGTCTGATCCACAAAAACAAAGCTGCGCGTCATAAGGCTAACCTGACCGCTCAGATCAACAAACTGGCTTAATCGCTGCTTGTTGTCGCTTTGTGAAAAAACCCGCGAAAGCGGGTTTTTTTATGCCTGTCATCTTCCCCGCCCTGGCGCGACCTGAGCCACGCCAGCCACGCTTTCCGGCTATCTGGGTTCAGTAAACAGCGACGAATAATCGCGATTGCAGATGCGCTGTACCGCCGGATGCTGAATCATCCGTTCGGCGAAAATAGCGTGATACTCCTCCATCACGCTATCCATGCGGCCAATTTCGACAATCGATTCATCATGATAGAAATCATGCGCGTAGAGCGTCGGCGCGACAAATATCGCATTATGCGCAGCGCCAAAGGCTTTCATGAGCGCCGCGTCGTCAAACTCGCCGAGAATCTCCACCTTCAGACCCTGCACATTAATCCAGTTCAGCAGCTTACGTCCCAGCATCGATCGTCGGCCGGGGATTAGCAGCCGTCGCTCTTCGAGACAAGCCGGGAACGGCTTCGTCGGCGCCGGGTTCATACACCAGAAGCTGACGCTACACTCGCCAATCTTCACCGAAAACAGCCCTTCCTGCTGCGTCGAGTCGATCGGGCAGTCAGAGATAATCATATCGAGCTTATGCTGGCTCAACTGCTCCAGCAGCAGCTCATGGGTGGATTCAAAACAGCGCAGATGAATCTGCTCGCTTTCGACAACGGCGGCATCCAGCACGCCGCTGACCAGCCGCTTCGAGAGCGCATCGGCCACGCCGACGTCAAACAGCAGATTAGACTCTTTGCGATAGTTGACGATGTCGAGCATCTCCTGGCTCAGGGTAAACATCCGGTCGGCATAGCGGAAGACCAACTCCCCGAGCTCGCTCGGCTCCAGCCCTCTTCCCTTGCGCTTGAATAATTTACCCTGCAGACGCTCCTCCAGCGCTTTGATCTGCCCGGTAATGGTCTGCGGCGTCAGAAACAGCGCCTCCGCCGCGCCCACGACAGATCCTTCTTTATAGACGTGCCAGAAGTAGTACAGATGGTTGTAGTTGATATGTGACATGCTTCTCTCCCTGATAATGTCCTGGAGGGCCGGAGAGGCCCTCCGCAGAAAGGTTATACCGCGAGGCGAGTATCCGTCGCGCGCTGACGCAGTATGAGGTATCCGGTGACGGCCGATAACACTGAGCCGATCAAGATGCCAAGCTTGGCCCAGTTGATCAACGCGGGATCCACGTTGCCAAAGGCGAGACTGGCGATAAAAATCGACATCGTAAAGCCAATCCCGCACAGGATACCCACCGCCATAATCTGCCCGCAGGTGGTCCCCTCCGGCAGCGAGGCCCACTTCAGCTTCAGAGCCAGCCAGCAGAACAGGCTGATCCCCAGCGGCTTACCGATAAACAGGCCGGCCATGATGCCCAGAGGCAGCAGCGACGTCAGTCCATCAAGTGTGACCCCCTGCAACGAGACACCCGCGTTGGCAAAGGCAAACAGCGGTAGGATCATAAACGCGACCCACGGGTGCAGGACATGCTCAAGCGCTTTGGCCGGGGATTTACCCTGCTTTTCCTGTAACGGAATCATAAAGCCGACGATGACCCCGGCAAGCGTCGCGTGAACGCCGGACTTCAGCACCGCCGTCCACAGTACCGCGCCGACCAGAATATAGATCCCAGTGCGCCGCACGCCGCTCAGATTCAGGGCCACCAGCACCGCAATCGCCGCCGCCGCCACGCCCAACGAGAGCATTGACAGGTCGTGGGTATAAAACAGCGCGATAATCACGATAGCCCCCAGGTCATCAATGATCGCCAGCGCCATCAGGAAAATCTTTAGCGCCGTCGGGACGCGGCTGCCTAACAGCGCCAGCACGCCAAGGGCAAAGGCAATATCCGTCGCTGCCGGGATCGCCCATCCCTCTCTGGCGACAGGATCCTGAGCGTTAAAGGCCAGATAGACCAGCGCCGGGACGATCATCCCGCCGAGCGCGGCAATCACCGGAAAGACCGCCTGACGACGACTCGCCAGCGAGCCCTGAATCAGCTCGCGTTTGACCTCGAGGCCAATCAGCAAGAAGAACACC
Source organism: Klebsiella sp. PCX (assembly GCF_021869705.1). Classification (NCBI taxonomy): domain Bacteria; kingdom Pseudomonadati; phylum Pseudomonadota; class Gammaproteobacteria; order Enterobacterales; family Enterobacteriaceae; genus Klebsiella; species Klebsiella sp. PCX. The sequence goes on along the minus strand of NZ_CP091527.1, from coordinate 756,783 downwards.
GCCATCAGGGCATCATTGATCCAGAGCAGCATATTCTTGTTGATCTCCAGCGCCCCCACCCGCAGCTGTACAGGCGTATCAAGGAAGGAGTGATACAGACCGCTGGTCACGCTGGTATTGGCCATGACCATCGCCAGCACCGCGGCGATGATTAAGACAATGCCGCCGGAAGCATCGCTACTGAAGAATCGTTGCAGATGTTTCACTTTTACTTTCATCCTGTTGGTGAATAACTCGATAAAAGCATAATACACAAACTGATAACTCGAAAAAATCAGATTTAAGTTGAGTAAACATTCGATTTTTACGAATCAAAGAGGAGCGATAAGACAAAAAAAGCCCGGGCAGCAAAGGCCCGGGCCAGGAGTCAGCGAAAGCGGAATTAGCGGGTCAAATCGTCGAAGAACTTCTTCACACCGTCGAAGAAGCTTTTCGAACGCGGGCTGTTGTTTTCCCCGGTCGGGCCGCCGAAGCTTTCCTGCAGCTCTTTCAGCAGCTGCTTCTGCTTCTCGTTCAGCCCCACCGGCGTCTCCACCACCACCCGGCACAGCAGATCGCCCTGCGCGCCGCCGCGAACGGATTTCACGCCTTTGCCGCGCATGCGGAACAGTTTGCCGGTCTGGGTTTCGCCCGGAATCTTGAGATTGACGCGGCCGTCGAGCGTCGGGACCTCAATCTCGCCGCCCAGCGCTGCCATGGTGAAGTTGATCGGCACTTCGCAGTACAGGTTATTGCCTTCACGCTCAAAGATAGCGTGCTGCTTCACCTGGACCTGAACGTACAGATCGCCTGCCGGTGCGCCATGCTCGCCGGCTTCACCTTCACCCGCCAGACGGATCCGGTCCCCGGTATCCACGCCCGCCGGGATTTTAACCGACAGGGTTTTGGTCTTCTCAACGCGGCCGTGACCATGACATTTATTGCACGGATCTTTAATCAGCGTACCGCGTCCCTGACAGTGCGGACAGGTCTGCTGTACCGCAAAGAAGCCCTGACGCATCTGGACCTGGCCTGCGCCATGACAGGTCGGACAGGTTTGCGGTTTGCTGCCAGCTTTGGCGCCGCTGCCGTGGCAGACGTCGCACTCTTCCAGCGTCGGAATACGGATCTCTTTGGTGACGCCACGTACCGCTTCTTCCAGCGTCAGCTCCATGTTGTAACGGAGATCGGCGCCGCGCGCCGCGCGCTGCCGGCCACGTCCGCCGCCAAAGATATCGCCGAAAACATCGCCAAAGATATCGCTGAAGTCCGCACCGCCGCCAAAACCGCCGCCGCCGCCCATGCCGCCCTGCTCAAAGGCCGCGTGGCCGTACTGATCGTAGGCCGCACGCTTCTGGGCATCAGTCAGGATTTCATACGCTTCTTTGATTTCTTTAAATTTGGCTTCGGCCTCTTTATCACCCTGGTTGCGGTCCGGGTGATACTTCATGGCCAGGCGCTTATAAGCCTTTTTGATTTCACGCTCTTCCGCTGTTTTGGAGACGCCTAAAATCTCGTAGTAATCTTGCTTTGCCATTGGTGTTTTTCAGCCCCTTAACATGCGTGCACGGGCGGAGAGGAAACCTCTTCGCCCGTGCCAGTGTTTTACCCGTTCAAAGGGCGATTATTTTTTATCTTTCACTTCTTCGAACTCAGCGTCGACAACATCGTCGTCTTTCGCGTTGCTCGCCTGAGCGTCAGCGGAACCCGCCTGCTGCTGAGCATGCTGCTGCTGGGCAATTTCCATCAGCTTCTGGGAAGCCTGCGCCAGCGCCTGCATTTTCGCTTCGATGTCCGCTTTGTCTTCACCTTTCAGCGAAGTTTCCAGCGCGGTCAGCGCAGACTCGATGGCAGTTTTGTCGTCAGCCGGCAGTTTATCGCCTGCTTCTTCAACCTGCTTGCGAGTGCTGTGCAGCAGATGGTCGCCCTGGTTGCGGGTCTGTACCAGCTCTTCGAACTTACGGTCAGATTCGGCGTTAGCTTCCGCTTCGCGAACCATTTTCTGAATTTCTTCTTCGTTCAGACCGGAAGACGCTTTGATGGTGATCTTCTGCTCTTTACCGCTGTTTTTGTCTTTCGCGGAGACGTGCAGGATACCGTCAGCATCGATGTCAAAGGTCACTTCGATCTGCGGCATGCCGCGCGGCGCCGGGTTGATACCATCCAGGTTGAACTGACCCAGAGATTTGTTATCAGACGCGCGTTTACGCTCACCCTGCAGCACATGGATGGTGACCGCAGACTGGTTGTCTTCAGCGGTAGAGAACACCTGGCTGTGCTTGGTCGGGATGGTGGTGTTTTTGCTGATCAGCGCAGTCATCACGCCGCCCATGGTTTCGATACCCAGCGACAGCGGGGTCACGTCGAGCAGCAGAACGTCTTTCACATCACCAGTCAGTACACCGCCCTGAACGGCAGCACCGATCGCCACGGCTTCATCCGGGTTAACGTCTTTACGCGGTTCTTTACCAAAGAACTCGGCCACTTTCTTCTGCACCATCGGCATACGAGTCTGACCACCAACGAGGATCACGTCGTTGATATCGGAAACGGACAGACCGGCATCCTGCAGGGCTACTTTCAGCGGCTCGATGGAACGGTTAACCAGGTCTTCTACCAGGCTTTCCAGTTTCGCGCGAGTCACTTTGATGTTCATGTGTTTCGGACCGGTCGCATCTGCAGTGATGTACGGCAGGTTAACGTCGGTCTGCTGAGCAGAAGACAGTTCAATCTTCGCTTTCTCAGCGGCTTCTTTCAGACGCTGCATCGCCAGCGGGTCGTTGCGCAGGTCAATGCCCTGATCTTTCTTAAATTCATCAACGAGGTAGTTGATCAGACGGGTATCGAAGTCTTCGCCGCCCAGGTGGGTGTCACCGTTGGTCGCCAGTACTTCGAAGGTTTTTTCGCCATCCACTTCGTCGATTTCGATAATAGAGATATCGAAAGTACCACCACCGAGGTCGTAAACCGCGATAGTACGGTTGCCCACTTCTTTATCCAGACCGTACGCCAGCGCGGCCGCGGTCGGTTCGTTGATGATACGTTTGACTTCCAGACCGGCGATACGGCCAGCATCTTTGGTGGCCTGACGTTGCGCATCGTTGAAGTAAGCCGGTACGGTGATAACCGCTTCAGTTACCGGTTCACCCAGGTAATCTTCAGCCGTTTTCTTCATTTTTTTCAGCACTTCAGCAGAGATCTGCGGCGGTGCAGTTTTGGTGCCTTTCACATCCAGCCATGCGTCGCCATTGTCTGCGGCAACAATTTTGTATGGCATGATAGAAACGTCACGCTGAACTTCTTCGTCCTGGAAGCGTCGGCCAATCAGGCGTTTAATCGCAAACAGGGTGTTTTGCGGGTTTGTCACTGCCTGACGTTTAGCCGGCTGACCAACCAGAGTTTCACCATCCTGGGTATAGGCAATGATAGAAGGCGTGGTGCGATCGCCTTCGGCGTTCTCCAGCACGCGTGCAGTAGTGCCATCCATAATCGCTACACAAGAGTTGGTAGTACCCAGGTCGATACCAATAATTTTACCCATCTAAACGTCTCCACTAAAAATTCGATCAACATGTGGTTGTGAACCTGTAATAAGGGCGAAACCTGCGGTTTCAACTGCCCAGACATCATTTTTTTTCAGGTTCTTCACTGCGGTTGACTACAAGATGGGGTCGCCCACTCCGGCATCAAGGGGCAAGTAGAAAAATTTTTTGCCGGGGACCAGCCGACGCCCTCGCCCCCTGTCGCCGATGGCTCAGCAAAGGATATTGCCGGGCGGCAAAAAAGATGGCGAATCACCCATACAAATAGCGAATAAAAAAACCAAATATATTCATAATATCATTGACATAAAACGCAATACTTGTGCGCTAAAAGCCCCGTTTTCGCAGTGATAAGATCCCCGCCCTCGCACTTTACTTATTCAGGGGACAGATTAATGAAATCACTATTCCGGCTTTCAGCGGGGCTTATCCTTAGCGTGTCAGTTATCACCTCGGCGGCCGCCAACGACCATAAGATCCTCGGCGTGATCGCCATGCCGCGCAATGAGACCAACGATCTGACGCTGAAGCTCCCCGTCTGCCGGGTGGTCAAACGTATTCAGCTCAGCGCCGAGCGCGGCGATATACAGCTCTTCGGAGCAACCGTCTACTTTAAGGCCAGCCACGGCGCCAGCCACACGCTGAACGTACCCGCCGGGATCAAAGAGGGCAACACCACCGGCTGGATCACCCTCAACAGCGATAACGACAACAAGCGCTGTGTGAAAAAAATCGCCTTCTCAGGCCACACGGTCAATTCCTCAGATATGGCCTCACTGAAAATTATCGGCGACGACTAACGTCGTCCCCTGCCCGAGAGAAAACGTTATGCGTATTAATTATCTGGATGATGACGATCTCGCCTTTCTGCCTGAGTGCAGCGAGGCGCATCTGGAAGCGTTTACCCGTATTCTGACCCACGGGGAAAATGGCAAACCCCGTCTCTCCAGTACGCTGCTGCGCAACGAAACCTTTCTGTCTATGGAGGGCCACCCGGAGCGCTATCGCCGCAACTGGCAGTTGATCGCCGGCGAGCTACAGCATTTCGGCGGCGACAGCATCGCCAATACGCTGCGCCGCCATGGCAAATTTTATCGCGCCATCCTGCTGGATGTGTGTAAGAGGCTGAAGGCAAAGGTCGATAAACAGATGACGACGCCGCAGATCGAGCAACAGTTGTTGACGCATTTTCTGCAGCACAGCTGGAATAAGCTGGATGCGGAACAAAAAACGCAGTTTCTCGCCGCGGTGGAGTGCCGGAGTCTTGAGCTGGAAAGCCTGCTGCCCCATCTGTTGAGACGCCGCAAGCTGAGTGAAGGCGTTGCCCTGCTACTGGATGAGCGGTTAACCGCCATCCTGCGCACGCACGCCGCCGTGAGCGTCATCGGTCATGGCCTGGTACGCGGCGCCGGGCTGGGGGGGCCGCTTGGCGCCGCGCTGAACAGCGTGAAAGCGGTGAGCGGCAGCGCTTATCGGGTCACCATCCCCGCGGTCCTGCAAATTGCCTGTTTACGACAAATGCTCCACTCGTCGTCGGGCGCAACTGAAATTGGTGAAAAATACCCCGCCAGATCATAGACAGCCTTTACGCGCCTCATTATTATGCCGCGCCCCGCCGCCAAGTCGCGGGGTAATGCTTCCCTTTTAATGATAATTTTGAGGAATTATGGGCAACACTAAGTTGGCTAATCCGGCACCGCTGGGCCTTATGGGCTTCGGCATGACCACTATTCTGCTTAATCTGGCGAATAGCGGCCTCTTCGCATTCGATGTAGCTATCCTGGCGATGGGCATTTTTTACGGTGGCATTGCGCAAATTTTTGCCGGCCTGCTGGAATACAAAAAAGGCAACACCTTTGGCTTGACCGCTTTTACCTCCTACGGCAGCTTCTGGCTGACGCTGGTTGCTATCCTTCTGATGCCGAAAATGGGCCTGGCTGATGCGCCGAACGCGCACTTCCTCGGTATGTATCTCGGCCTGTGGGGTATTTTTACGTTGTTCATGTTCTTCGGCACGCTGAAAGCCGCACGTATGCTGCAGTTCGTGTTCCTGAGCCTGACGGTGCTGTTCGCGCTGCTGGCGATTGGGCATCTGGTAGATAACGAAGGCATCGTGAAAGTAGCCGGCTGGATCGGCCTGATCTGCGGCGCCAGCGCCATTTACCTGGCGATGGGCGAAGTGCTGAACGAGCAGTTCGGCCGCACCGTGTTGCCGATCGGCGAACCGCGTTAATCTTCCGCCGCCGCCCTGTGACAGGGCGGCGGCTGGTCATCATCGGTAAACCCTGCTTAGCGCTGCAGCTCCCCTTCCGGCAACCTCGCAGCCGTGAGCCCCTGACGCAGCCAGATACCTAATCCCAAGCCCATCAGCGACAAGGCCAGAACATACCAGGCCGGGGCCATCGGCGACACCCCCATCAGCATCGTGACGGCAATCGGCGTCAGGCCGCCAAAAATCGCGTACGACAGATTGTAGGAAAAGGAAATGCCGGTGAAGCGCACTTCCGCCGGGAAGGCCCGCACCATGACATAAGGCACCGCCCCCACCACGCCCACGCAGAGTCCCACCGTACCGTACAGCAGAAACAGCCGCTGCGGGCTGGCGCCGGACAGGTGATAAAATGCCCAGCTGGCAACCGCCAGCAGCAGGCTGCCGACGATAAAGGTGCGGCTGGCGCCGAAGCGGTCCGCCGCCAGCCCGGCGAGCAGACAGCCGATGCACAACATAATCGTGGCAATGCTGTTGGCCTGCAGGGTCATCGCCGGGGCGAAGCCATAGTGTTTCTGTAGCCAGACCGGCGACATCAGGATCACCACCACCACGCCTGCCGACAGCAGCCAGGTCAGCAGCATAGAGACCGCCACCGCCTTCTGGTGCTTGAGGACGACCGCCTTTACCGGCAGTTCCTGCGCCAGCGCTTTGCGCTGCTGCATCTCAAGAAAAATCGGCGTCTCCTGCAGCCAGCGGCGCAGATACATCGCCACCAGGCCAAATACGCCCCCCAGCAGGAAGGGGATCCGCCAGCCGCCGTCGTGGATCCCCTGCGGCGTCAGGCTGGTGTTGATAAGCGTCGCCACCACCGATCCCAGCAGGATGCCTACGGTCAGGCCGGCCGTCAGCGTGCCGCAGGCGATACCAATGCGTTTTTCCGGAACATGCTCGGCGACAAACACCCAGGCGCCAGGCACCTCGCCGCCGATCGCCGCCCCCTGCAGAATACGCATCAGCAGCAACAGCAGCGGCGCGACGATACCCACCGAGCTGTAGGTCGGCAGCAGACCAATCGCCAGGGTCGGCACCGCCATCAGCAGAATGCTGAGGGTAAACATTTTCTTACGCCCTACCAGATCGCCAAAGTGGGCCATGATGATCCCCCCCAGCGGACGCGCCAGGTAACCGGCGGCGAAAATGCCAAAGGTCTGTACCTGGCGCAGCCATTCCGGAATATCCGCGGGGAAGAAGAGCTCGCCGACGACGGCGGCGAAGAAAACGAAGATGATAAAGTCATAAAACTCCAGCGCGCCGCCAAGGGCGGCCAGCGTTAGCGTTTTATAATCCTGGCGGTTGAGCGGTCGGTTTGCATATGACATAACGCGATTTCATCCTGAGGTGTGCAGCGTATTTTATAGTGTGTAAAGTAAACAGCACTATATCGTAAATAAAACGGCACACCATCAGCGATGCAGGTTATGTCACAAATGCATCAAATTCAGGATAAAGTTTCGCGTCTGGCGCTTTTTGGACGAAATGCTTCTACCACACGGCCATCGGTTTCCACATAAGGCCCCTCCAGCAACTGTACACAATAAGGTACACTTGCGAAAATACCGTGCACCAGCACGTTGCCGTCAGCATCTTTCACCCCTTCCAGGGTCTCCTGAATCGCTTTCGGTTGTCCTGGTAGATTGAGGATCAGCGCCTGCTTGCGGATCACCCCGACCTGCCGGGAAAGGATCGCCGTCGGCACAAAGTGTAGGCTAACCTGGCGCATTTGCTCGCCGAAGCCCGGCATCTCGCGATCGGCAATCGCCAGCGTGGCGTCGGGCGTCACATCGCGACGCGCAGGGCCGGTTCCGCCGGTGGTCAGCACCAGGTGGCACCCCATCTCGTCAACCAGTTCGCACAGCGTTTGCTCAATAATGACCTGCTCATCCGGAATCAGGCGAGTCTGCAGTTCAAAAGGGGTGGTGAGGGCACGCGCCAGCCACTCTTCCAGTGCCGGGATGCCTTTGTCCTGATAGACGCCGCTGGAGGCGCGATCGGAAATGGAAACTAAGCCGATTCGTAAGGTATTCATGGTTATTCCGTTCAAACTGTAGCGTTAAACGAAATGATACACTGCTGCTGGCGGGACAGACAGTGTAATGTGGCCGACGGGCGTCGGCCACCTGCGGGATTACAGCAGTTCGCCGATCATTTTTTCCAGTTTTTCCTGGTCGATCGCAAACTTACGGATACCTTCCGCCAGTTTGTCTACCGCCATCGGATCCTGGTTATGCTGCCACAGGAATTCAGATTCGGTAATACGCTCCGGACGTGCTTTCACTTCACCGGTGTACACCAGTTTACGCTCAACGGCCCCTTCGCTCTCGGACAGCTCTTTCAGCAGCGCTGGCGCGATGGTCAGGCGGTCACAGCCAGCCAGTTCGAGAATTTCACCAACGTTACGGAAGCTAGCGCCCATCACTACGGTTTCATAACCGTGCTGCTTGTAGTACTCGTAGATTTCGCTGACGGAAACCACGCCCGGATCTTCTGCCGGCGCGTACTCTTTCTTGTCGGTGTTGGCTTTGTACCAGTCGAGGATACGACCAACGAACGGCGAAATCAGGAAGACGCCTGCTTCGGCGCAAGCACGAGCCTGAGCGAAGGAGAACAGCAGGGTCAGGTTGCAGTTGATGCCTTCTTTTTCCAGCTGCTCAGCGGCGCGAATGCCCTGCCAGGTGGAAGCCAGCTTGATCAGAATACGATCGTTGCTGATGCCCGCGTCGTTATACAGCTTGATAATGCGCTTAGCTTTGGCGATAGACGCTTCGGTGTCGTAGGAGAGACGTGCATCCACTTCGGTGGAGATACGGCCCGGGATCAGTTTCAGAATTTCGAGACCGATGTTCACCGCCAGCTTATCGGAAGCATCAAGGATCTGCTGTGCGCGATCGCTGCTCTGGCTACGAGCCCAGGCCACAGCGTCGTCAATCAGCTTACGGTACTCAGGGATCTGAGCCGCGCCGAGGATCAGGGAAGGGTTGGTGGTGGCATCCTGAGGCTGATACAGCTTCATTGCCGCAATATCTCCGGTGTCAGCGACGACAGTGGTGTACTGACGCAGAGAAGTTAATTTATCCGTCATGATATATTTCTCTTAAACAGCAGTTAAGGGGATGTAACCGGTCTGCCCAGATGATAACACGCTGCCGGGTCAGCGCAACCGCCGACGAGAGAAGAGCGCAGAGTGTGATAAACTATGCAGATTAATTTGCTGAAAGCGCAAGGATTGTCACTTAATTGGTAACGCTTACACTGGCGTGCCGGCATGGACAAGAGGATGTTTAATGCCTGATTTTCTCTCATTTATCAATGAAATACTCTGGGGCTCAGTGATGATTTATCTGCTACTGGGCGCCGGCATCTGGTTTAGCTGGCAAACCCGGGGTATTCAGTTCCGTTACGTGCGCAAATTTAGCCGCAGTCTGAAAAAAAGCCTGCACCCGCAGCCGGGCGGTTTAACCTCTTTTCAGGCGTTATGTACCAGTCTTGCCGCCCGGGTTGGCAGCGGTAATCTTGCCGGCGTCACGCTGGCCATCGCCGCCGGCGGACCAGGAGCGGTATTCTGGATGTGGGTCTCCGCCCTGCTCGGCATGGCCAGCAGCTTCGCCGAATGTTCCCTTGCCCAGTTGTATAAAGAACGCGATAGCCACGGCCAGTTTCGCGGCGGCCCGGCCTGGTATATGGCGCGCGGGCTCGGCATGCGCTGGATGGGCGTGCTGTTTTCGATCCTCCTGCTGCTGGCCTATGGTTTTATCTTCAATACCGTGCAGGCTAACTCCGTGGCCCATGCCCTGCGCTATGCGTTCGATCTGCCGGCGGCGGTCAGCGGCGGCGTGCTGGCCGTTGTCGTTCTGCTGGCCATCCTCCGCGGTTTACGCGGCGTGGCGCGCCTGATGCAGTGGATAGTGCCCATCATGGCGCTGCTATGGATCGCCACCAGCCTGCTTATCGGCCTGTGGCATATCACCGCCCTGCCGACGATTTTCGCCACCATCTTTCGCTGCGCCTTCGGCTGGCAGGAAGCCGCCGCCGGCGCGGTGGGCTACACCATCAGCCAGGCGCTGACCAGCGGCTTTCAGCGCGGCATGTTCTCCAATGAAGCAGGGATGGGCTCTTCGCCTAACGCCGCCGCAGCCGCCGCCTCATGGCCGCCGCACCCGGCGGCGCAGGGTATCGTGCAGATGATAGGCGTGTTTATCGATACCATCGTGATCTGTACCGCCAGCGCGATTATCGTCATGCTGGCGCCGCGGCCCGACAATGAATATACGCTCAATGGTATTCAGGACTTGCAACACGCGATGAGCGTGCTGGTCGGCGGCTGGGGAGCGGATTTTATCGCCCTCATCGTGCTGCTGTTCGCTTTTAGCTCTATCGTGGCCAACTACGTGTATGCGGAAAATAATCTGATCTTTCTGCATCTGGATAAGCCGCGTTATATCTGGGGTCTGCGAATACTCACCGTCCTGATGGTGCTGTTGGGGACCCTGGTTAGCCTGCCGGTCGTCTGGCAGAGCGCGGATATCATTATGGCGCTGATGGCGATGACCAACCTGACGGCCATCCTGCTGCTCTCCCCGACGGTGCGAATTATCGCCAGTGATTATCTGCGTCAGCGCCAGCTGGGCATCCAGCCCACTTTTGATGCATCGCGCTATCCCGAGATTCACCAGCAGCTGGCCCCGGGCGCGTGGAATGAACTGCCGCGCGAATAACGCGGCAATCGCAGCTATCGATCCCACCATGCACTTTTTTTGTTAAAATTCGTCGAAATTACCTGCAAGGACTGGATATGCTGATTCTGATTTCACCTGCTAAAACGCTCGATTATCAAAGCCCGCTGGCAACGACTCGCTATACCCAGCCCGAACTCCTCGAGTATTCTCAAGAGCTTATCAGCATCGCCCGTCAGCTGACCGCGCCGCAAATCGGCAAGCTGATGAGCATCAGCGACAAGCTGGCGGATCTGAACGCCACCCGTTTCCACGACTGGCACCCTGACTTTACGCCGCAAAATGCCCGCCAGGCGATCCTCGCCTTTAAGGGCGATGTCTACACCGGCCTGCAGGCAGAGACGCTCACTGAGGACGACTTTGACTTCGCCCAGCGACACCTGCGCATGCTCTCCGGCCTGTATGGCGTGCTGCGCCCGCTGGACCTGATGCAGCCCTACCGCCTGGAGATGGGGATCCGTCTGGAAAACCCGCGCGGTAAAGATCTGTACCAGTTCTGGGGCGATACCATTACCGAGAAGCTGAATCAGGCGCTGCAGGCTCAGGGCGACGATATCGTCATCAACCTGGCTTCCGATGAGTATTTTAAATCGGTGAAAACGCAAAAATTGCAGGGCCAGCTGATCAAGCCGGTCTTCCTCGATGAGAAGAACGGCAAATTCAAAGTGATCAGCTTCTATGCCAAGAAAGCCCGTGGCCTGATGAGCCGCTACATTATTGAAAATCGCTTAACCCAGCCGGAGCAGCTGAAATCCTTTAATAGCGAAGGCTATTTCTTTGATGCGGAGGCTTCGGAGAAAGGCGAACTGGTGTTTAAACGCCACGAGCAGTAAGTAAGCGTCCCCCTGCGGCGTTCGACGCGACAGGGGGACGGTAAGGATTTAGCCCATCATCAGCTTACGCAGCGCGGCGAAATCCGCCGGCAGATTGTGAGACAGCAGCGGCAGGTCGGCGCGGTCGGCCAGCTCTTTCGGCAGCGGCAGGGTCTCCTGCAGGATCTCCTCCACGCTCTCTTTGAACTTCGCCGGATGGGCAGTGCCGAGGAACAGACCGTACTCTCCCGGCTGCAGCTGATCGCGCAGCGCGCGCCAGGCAATCGCCGCGTGCGGCTCAGAGATGTAGCCGATGGCCTTCAGCTCGCGCATTGCCGCTTTGGTGGTCTCATCATCGACCGCGGCATAGCCCAGCTCGCTGAGACGCCAGATTTTACGGCGGAACAGCTCTTCGACACGCGGCCAGTTGTTCGGCTGGCTGACGTCCATGGCGTTGGACAGCGTCGCCTGGGTGGCTTTTGGCGCCCACTCGCCGCCCTGCAGATAGCGCGGAACAGTGTCGTTGGCGTTGGTGGCAGCGATAAAGCGTTTGATCGGCAGACCCAGCGACTTCGCCAGCAGACCGGCGGTCAGATCGCCGAAGTTGCCGCTCGGCACAGAAATCACCAGCTGATTGCGGGCTTCCTGCGGCAGCTGCGCCGCCGCTTCGAAGTAGTAGCAGATCTGCGCCAGCAGGCGGCTGATGTTAATGGAGTTAGCCGAGTTCAGCCCCAGCGTCGCCTTCAGTTCTTCATCGTCAAACGCCTGCTTCACCAGCGCCTGGCAGGCGTCGAAGTCGCCGTCAATCGCCACGGTTTCGATGTTGCCGCCGAGAGTACAGAACAGCTTCTCCTGCAGCGGGCTGATCTTGCCGCGCGGATAGAGGATCACCACCTTAACGTTCGGCAGACCATAGAAAGCATGCGCCACCGCCGCACCGGTATCGCCAGAGGTCGCCGTGAGAATGGTGACCGGCTTGTCGCCCGCAATGTGGGTCAGCATCTGCGCCATAAAGCGGCCGCCGAAATCCTTGAACGCCAGCGTGGGGCCATGGAACAGTTCCAGACAGCCGACATCCTCCTGAACCTTGCTCACCGGCGCCGGAAACGCAAACGCCGCGCGGACCCGCTGCTGCAGGACATCCTGCGGGATCTCATCGCCGATAAAGGCGGATAAAATTTTGGCGCTGCGGGTGACAAAGTCCTGCGCCAGCATATCGTCGATTTCAGTCAGGCTGAATTCCGGCAGATCGTGCGGAAAGAACAGGCCCTGATGCTTGCCAAGTCCCTGGGTAACGGCCTGCGCAAAGCTGACCTGCTCATTGTGATCTTTTAAGTTATACAGTTTCATTGGTTATCCCACTACGCGTGCGCCCGCCGTATCCAGCCGGCAAATATGAACAAAGCCTTCCTGATTCTGTAGATAGTGCGCGCCAAGCCAGTCGGCGACGCGCTGTGCGGTGTCCGGCTTATCGCACAACGCGAATAGCGTTGGGCCAGAGCCGGAGATGCCGCAAGCCTGGGCGCCCATTTCCATGGCCGCCTGACGCGCTTCGCTAAAGCCCGGCAGCAGTTTGGTTCGGTACGGTTCGGCAATCACATCTTTCATCAATTTTGCCGCCAGCTGCGGCTGGCGGGTGTAGCAGGCATGAATAAAGCCCGCGAGGTGGCGACCATGGGCGATACAATCCTGACGGCGGTACTGCGCCGGCAGAATCGCCCGCGCTTCGGCGGTGGAGACTTTAATCCCCGGATAGGCCAGCACCCACAGCCACTCATCAAACCCGGGCACCTGCTGGCTGATAATCCCGTTCTCTTCGATCATCAACTGCATGCCGCCAAGATAGCACGGCGCCACGTTGTCGTAGTGAATGCTGCCGGAGATACGCCCTTCCATCTCCCCCATCAGCGCCAGCATGCGCGTCTCGTTCAGCGGCTTACCGCAAAACTCGTTCATCGCCACCAGCGCGGCGACCACCGAGCAGGCGCTGGAACCCAACCCGGAACCAATCGGCATGTTTTTTTCCAGCGTCATCGCCACCGGCACCGTCTTACCGATCTCCCGGCAAAAGCTTTCCCAGCACTGGTAAACAATGTTCTCCTGCGGCGCCGTCGGCAGTTTGCTGGCGAAGCGTCCCAGATTCTGCAGGCTGAATTGCCCCGCCGCTTCGACAGTGACATTGTCGCCAAGCAGCGTGCCATCGACCGGCGTGACCGCCGCGCCCAACACATCAAACCCGACGCTCATATTGGCACTGGAAGCCGGGGCATATACTTTGACCATCTTAAACTCCTAACTTCCAGGAAAGGGTGCGCAGCAGGTCGGCGAATACGCCGGCCGCCGTGACGTCGTTCCCGGCACCATAGCCGCGCAGCACCAGCGGCAATGGCTGATAATAGTGGCTGTAAAAGGCCAGCGCGTTCTCGCCATTTTTGACTTTGTACAGCGGATCGTTACCGTCAACGGCGGCAATTTTCACCCGGCAGGTACCATCCTCTTCGATGTTACCGACATAGCGCAAGACTTTACCTTCATCGCGCGCCTTAGCAATCCGCGAGGCGAACTCATCATCCAGCGACGGCAGGCGGGCCATAAAGGTCTCGACATCACCGCTGGCGTCGAAGTCCGCCGGCAGCGCCGACTCGACGATAATGTCCGACAGCTCCAGTTCACGTCCGGTCTCACGGGCCAGAATCAGCAGCTTACGCGCGACGTCCACCCCGGATAAATCGTCGCGCGGATCCGGCTCGGTATACCCCATCTCACGGGCCATTGCCGTCGCCGCCGAGAAACTCACGCCCTCATCCAGCTTGCCGAAGATAAACGACAGCGAACCGGAAAGGATCCCGGAGAAATGGCGCAGTTCATCGCCGGCGTTGAGCAGGTTCTGCAGGTTCTCAATCACCGGCAGGCCAGCGCCAACGTTCGTGTCATAGAGGAACTTGCGGCGCGAGCTGCTCGCCGCGTGGCGCAGCTGATGATAGTAATCCAGTGAAGAGGTATTGGCCTTTTTATTCGGCGTGACCACATGGAAACCTTCGCGCAGGAAGTCGGCGTACTGATCGGCGACCGCCTGGCTGGAGGTACAGTCGACGATCACCGGATTCAGCAGGTGGTACTCTTTTACCAGGCGGATCAGGCGGCCAAGATTAAAGGGTTCTTTCGCCTCCGCCAGCGCTTCACTCCAGTTTTCCAGATTCAGACCATGCACGCTGGTCAGCAGCGCCTGAGAGTTGGCCACGCCGCAAACGCGCAGATCGATATGTTTGCTCTTCAGCCAACCCTGCTGGCGTTTGATCTGCTCCAGCAGCGCGCCGCCGACGCCGCCGACGCCGATGACGAACACTTCGATCACCTGATCGGTGTTGAACAGCATCTGATGGGTCACGCGCACGCCGGTGGTAGCATCGTCATTGCTAACCACCACCGAAATGGAGCGCTCGGAGGAGCCCTGAGCAATCGCCACGATATTGATATTGGCGCGAGCCAGCGCGGCAAAAAACTTTGCCGAGATACCGCGCAGGGTGCGCATCCCGTCGCCCACCACCGAGATAATAGCCAGACGCTCCATAATGGCCAGCGGCTCCAGCAGTCCCTCTTTCAGCTCGAGGTAAAACTCATCTTCCATCGCCCGTTTGGCTCGCGCGCAGTCGCTCTGCGGCACGCAGAAACTGATGCTGTACTCGGAGGAGGATTGGGTGATCAGCACTACCGAGATGCCGGCGCGGGACATGGTGGCGAAGACGCGGGCGGCCATGCCGACCATGCCTTTCATCCCCGGCCCGGAAACGTTGAACATCGCCATGTTGTTGAGGTTAGAGATGCCTTTAACCGGCAGATCGTCCTCGTCGCGGCTGGCGCCGATGAGCGTTCCCGGCGCCTGCGGGTTGCCAGTATTTTTAATCAGACATGGGATTTGGAATTGGGCGATAGGGGCGATGGTGCGCGGGTGCAGCACTTTCGCGCCAAAATAGGAGAGCTCCATCGCCTCCTGATAAGACATCGATTTCAGCAGACGCGCATCCGGCACCTGGCGCGGGTCGCAAGTGTACACTCCGTCGACATCGGTCCAGATTTCGCAGCAATCGGCGCGCAGGCAGGCGGCCAGCACCGCAGCCGAATAGTCGGAGCCGTTGCGCCCCAGCACCACCAGCTCCCCCTTCTCATTGCCAGCGGTAAACCCGGCCATCAGGATCATATGGTCTGCCGGGATCTGGCTGGCGGCGATGCGGCGGGTGGATTCGGCGATATCGACCGTGGACTCCATGTAGTGACCAACGGCAAGCAGTTTTTCCACCGGGTTAATGACACTGACTTTATGACCACGGGCTTCCAGCAGACCCGCCATGATGGCGATGGAGAGCTTTTCGCCTCGGCAGATCAGCGCGGCATTGACGCTATCCGGGCACTGACCCAGCAGGCTAATACCGTGCAGGACATGCTTAATCTGAGCAAACTCCTGCTCAACAAAGGCTTTCAACTGGGCGAGCGGGAAAGCGGGCTGGGCGTCGGCAAGGCCCTGAAGAAGTTCGGCAAAAATGCGTTCAGCGTCGGCAATATTGGGGAGGGCATCCTGGCCGCCAATGGTCTTTTCAATCATCGCTACCAGATGGTTAGTGATCTTCGCCGGGGCAGACAGGACGGTCGCTACCTGCCCCTGCCTGGCATTACTCTCCAGAATATCGGCAACCCGCAGAAACCGTTCCGCATTTGCCACTGATGTACCGCCGAACTTCAACACTCGCATGGTTCTTACCCCTTGATCTCTTGTCAAAAAAAAAGCCCGCACTGTTCAGGTGCGGGCTTTTTTCTGTGTTTCCTGTACGCGTCAGCCCGCACCGTTACCTGTGGTAATGGTGGTGGTGATAATGGTGGTAATCATGCCGATGCGATTCATGGATGTTGTGTACTCTGTATTTTTATCTGTCTGTGTGTCCTGCCTATATTGGTTAAAGTATCTGCCGTCTTAAGTCAATGAATTTCTCAATTAACCCCATTTCAGCCGGCTTACGTATTGCGCCACCCCGACAAGAAAAAACACCCAGATTGGCGGAACACCTCCCGCAAAAACAGTACATGCAACCATAAATAAAAAATATGACAGAACTTTATTCTGGTAGGTTTTTTTCAATATCATGCAGCAAACGATGCAACATTGCCGTGTCTCGCTGCTGCAGCAGCCCCAATCGTTGCGACAGCCAGTCGGCCAGTTTGGCATCGTCCTCCACGCCCAGACGCGAAAGCAAGGCCATGGTGCGGAGGCGCAACGCCTGCAGCTGATGATGGTCTGCCGCGGCAGCGGCGGGAGCCGATTGTTGCATAAGCGATGCTAATTGATAGCAGTAAACCATCACCGACTGACCGAGGTTCAGCGACGGATAATCCGCGACCATCGGCACGCCGGTCAGCACATCGGCCAGGGCCAGCTCCTCATTGGTCAATCCGGCGTCTTCACGGCCAAATACCAGCGCGGTATGGGTCATCCAGTTCGCCTTCTCCTCCAGCAGCGGCAACAACTGCTGCGGCGTGGCGTAATAGTGAAACCGCGCGCGAC
Organism: Klebsiella sp. PCX; assembly: GCF_021869705.1. Taxonomy (NCBI): domain Bacteria; kingdom Pseudomonadati; phylum Pseudomonadota; class Gammaproteobacteria; order Enterobacterales; family Enterobacteriaceae; genus Klebsiella; species Klebsiella sp. PCX. The sequence goes on along the minus strand of NZ_CP091527.1, from coordinate 739,894 downwards.
TGCGGGCGGTGGTGGCGACGGTAAAATCGACGTCGTGCAGCGCCTCAGCAAGGGTGGAATAGGTGGTGATGCCATCGAGGATGTCGCCTGAGCCGTGCGCCACCCAGCGTGCCGCCGGCGCCAGATGGGCTTCACTGTCCACGATCCGCAGATCGCGAAATCCCATGGTTTTCATCGCCCTGGCGGCGGCACCGACGTTCTCGGCCCGGGCAGGACCGACCAAAATAATCGTTAAACGCATTGCGGTTTCATTCTCTCTCTCAGGCGTTGTCTGAGGCGCGGAGCCCCCCATTTTACGCGGTGAAAATTTACAAATTTGCAACAAAAATCACTAAAATTGCGTTTTCTTACCCATAAAAAAATCTAAACTGTTCTCAGGAGGCCATGACAAGGAGTATGTTAACAGAACCCATTTATCCATATGATGGGCAATGAAATTTCATCTGACGCATCGTTCCAGACATTGGATTCACTGTATTTATTAATTTATCCACGCAACTAGTTGAGCCGGGTAAAGATTGTGACTATAAAGAGCATGGCGATGCAATGATTTCACAAGACTGTTAACGTGCTACAATTGAACTTGATATATGTCAACGAAGCGTAGTTTTATTGGGTGTTCGGCCTCTCTTAGCCTGTTATGTTGCTGTTAAAATGGTTAGGATGTCAGCCGTTTTTGACACCGTCGGGTCCAGAGGGAAAGTACCCACGACCAAGCTAATGATGTTGTTGACGTTGATGGAAAGTGCATCAAGAACGCAATTACGTACTTTAGTCATGTTACGCCGCGCATGTTAATTTGCGACATGCACCAGGCAGGTCAGGGACTTTGGTACTTCCTGTTTCGATTTAGTTGGCAATTTAGGTAGCAAACATGCAGACCCCGCACATTCTTATCGTTGAAGACGAGTTGGTAACACGCAACACGTTAAAAAGTATTTTCGAAGCAGAAGGTTACGATGTATTCGAAGCGACCGATGGCGCGGAAATGCATCAGATCCTGTCTGAAAATGATATCAACCTGGTGATCATGGATATCAACCTGCCGGGTAAAAATGGTCTTCTGCTGGCGCGCGAGCTGCGCGAGCAGGCCGACGTCGCGCTGATGTTCTTAACCGGCCGCGACAATGAAGTGGATAAGATCCTTGGCCTCGAAATCGGCGCTGACGACTATATCACTAAACCGTTTAACCCGCGTGAACTGACTATCCGCGCGCGCAACCTGCTCTCCCGTACCATGAACCTCGGTACCGTGAGCGAGGAGCGTCGCAGCGTGGAAAGCTACAAGTTCAACGGCTGGGAACTCGATATCAACAGCCGTTCCCTGGTTAGCCCAAACGGCGAACAGTACAAGCTGCCGCGCAGTGAATTCCGCGCGATGCTGCACTTCTGCGAAAACCCGGGCAAAATTCAGTCTCGTGCCGAGCTGCTGAAGAAAATGACCGGTCGCGAGCTGAAGCCGCATGACCGTACCGTTGACGTGACCATTCGTCGGATTCGTAAACACTTCGAATCCACTCCGGATACTCCGGAAATCATCGCTACCATTCACGGTGAAGGTTACCGTTTCTGTGGCGATCTGCAGGAATAATGCGAGTTATTCCGCAGCTATGATGTGAAAACGGCGCCCCGAGGGCGCCGTTTTTTTATGCCGTCACTCTTTCCACAGGCGCAGTTTGTCGTCATCGGCAGACGGCGGCGGAGGCGCACTGCCTTTCGGTAACGATAACGCATACCAGTCCACTCGCCGGGTCAAAAACATCAGAATGCTCAGCGCCAGCGCCAGCACACCGGTCCCTAACAGCAGCGCGCTGTCCTCGGAGTGCAGCAGAAACCACATCACCCCATCCAGCAGCAGCAGCGCGACGACAAACAGCAGGCTGTTGCACCATCCCCTGAGCACCGCCTGGAGGTAGATCCCATTCATCACCGCGCCGCACAGACTGGCGGCCAGCCAGGCGGCGGTAAAGCCAATGTGCTCCGAAAGCGCCAGCAGCACCAGGTAAAACAGCACCAGCGATAAGCCCACCAGCAAATATTGCATCGGATGCAGGGGTCGATGGGTCAGGCTCTCGAAAGCGAAAAACGCCATAAACGTCAGCCCGATTAACAGGATGGCATATTTTGTCGCCCGATCGGTTAGCTGGTACTGGTCGGCAAGCGACATGACATCGGCACTGAACGCCGGTAAGCGCGACCACGGGATCTCCGTATCATCCTTGAAATAGCTGCCCATATCATTGGCGAACCAGCTGCTTTGCCAGTGGGCGCGATAGCCGGCAGCATTCACTTCGCGTTTCGTTGGCAGGAAGCTGCCGAGAAAGCCGGGATGCGGCCAGTTACTGGTCAGCTGCAGCTCGCTGTTGCGCCCGAGCGGCGCCAGTGAAAATGCGCCCGTCCCGTTCAGATCGAGCGAAAAAGCAATCTCAAGCGGCTTGTTGTCCTCCGCCAGCGCAGGCATCCGCATATGGATGCCCGCCCCATCGCCGCTGATCCCCAGCCCCGGCTCCACGCTTAATACGTTACCATTGACCTCCGGGGCATGGATGGCGCCAATGCCGCGGGCATCGCCAACGCTCACCACCAGCCGCGGTTGGCCCAGGGTGATATGCGTTTTTCGCAGCGACGCCAGACGCAGCGGATCGAAGGTGGCCTTAATCTGCAGGGCGCTATGCCATACCTGCCCGCTGTAGATGCCCACCCTTCTCGACTCCACGGTCTGTTTGCCGGTGACCGCCAGCGACTCCGGCAGCCAGTAGTACACCCAGCTACGCTGATAGGCGACCTCTTTTTGGTTCTCCCTGCGGGTCAGCGTCTCGGTTACCGGAATAGCGATCAGCGGCCCGGCGAGTTTTTGCGAACCGCTGGTGCTCTGCTCAATGGCGTCCACTACCTCGCTGCGATAATCAGCCCGCTCATTGATGAGCTCCCTGACCATCATTAAAGGTAGAGATAACAGCACAATACAGCCGATTAGCGTGGTGATTTTCCAGAATAACGGTGATTTCAACATAGCTTTCTCCCTATCGTGATGGCCTCACCATAGGGCGGCTGTGTGGGGAGAATTTGAAGCTATGTGAAGGGACGGTGAAGTCTCAGCGTAGCGACCACGCCGCCTTCGGGCCGATTGTGCAGACGGATATCGCCATGATGCAGGCGCGCCACTTCACGAACGAAGGCCAGCCCAAGGCCGCTGCTCTTGTGGCCGTCTTCACGCGGCAGCGAGTAGAACCGATCAAAGATCCGCGTCAGGGCATAGTCCGGAATACCGCATCCGTTATCCGTTACGCTCAGTTGCACCTCTGCATTTCGTTTCTCTACCCCCAGGGCGATCTCGCCGCCCTGGGGGGTAAAATCAATCGCGTTGTCGAGCAGATTACCCAGCGCCTGGGCCAGCAGTTCGCCATCGCCATTGACCAGCATCCCACTCGCCTGCCAGCGCAGAGTAATGGCTTTCGCCGCCAGGGCGATGTCGCGCTCCTCCGCCAGGCGTTGGTATAGCGCATCTATCGACACCGGCTGTAGCTTTATCTCCAGCCGGCTTTCCAGTCGCGCCTGCTGGAGTAACCGCTCCACCAGCAGCTGCATGCGGGTGTTCTGCGCAAGGATATTCTCAGTAAACCGCGCCGCCACCGCAGGCGGCGGCCCTTCGCGCAGAATCTCCGCCGCACCGCGAATAGCCGCCAGCGGACTTTTCAGCTCGTGCGTCAGGTCATAGACATAGTTTTCGATGGCGTTTTTGCCTTCGAGCTTCACCCGCATGCTCTCCAGCGCCTGGGCCAGCTTACGCAGTTCGCTGCTGCCGACCTCCGGCAACGGCAGCGGGCGGTCAGCGGTCACGGAGTCCGCATAGCGCACCAGCTTACCGATAGAGAAATTGATCCACCAGACGACGCCGCAGCCGATCAACAGCGCAATGCCCAGCAGGGCGCCGCCGGCCCAGAGGATCCGCCGCTCGCTGCGCTTAATGACCGGCGCCATCGCCAGGTTGGGTTTACCGACGCTCAGCACGCCGATAATCCGCCCCTTATCCATCACCGGCGCGGCGATATACATCACCGAGCTGGCTTCATCATGCGGATCGCTGCGCGAACTGCGCGCGCCGTACTGCCCGCGCAGGGTGAGCCAGACGTCGTTCCAGCGTGAATAGTCCTGCCCTGTCGCCTCTCCACTGGAGTCAAACACGACCTTGCCCCGGGCATCGGTCAGATAGACGCGGTACTCATTACGCACCTTTTTAATTCCGCCAATGTTGGCGTTTAGCCGCTGCTGGTTGAGCTGTTGAAAGGCCTGCGCCAGCCTGCCCTGCTGCGGGTTTGCCGCCAGCAGGTCCTCACGCGCCAGCGCCGCCAGCAGGGTGGCGGTATCGTTGAGGGTCCCCTCCGTCGCCCGGCGCACGCCCGGCTTCACTTCCTGGACAAAGATCGACAGTACAAACCACGCGGCGATCGCGACGATAAGGAAATAGCCCAGCAGCAGGCGCATGCCGATGCGCATCAGCTGCGCCCCAGGCTGTAGCCCATCCCGCGATGGGTATTGATTGGCGACAAATCAGGATTCACGGCCCGCAGTTTAGCGCGCAGGGTTTTGATATGGGTGTCGACGGTGCGGTCGAGGCTTTCCCAGGCATCGCTCCATACCCGCTCCATCAGCTGCTGACGGGAGAAAACGCGACCGGGCGCGTGAAGCAAAGTTTTCAACAGCAGAAATTCATAGCGCGTCAGGTTCAGGGGCTGGCCGAACCAGCTTATCGACGCCGCCTGCTCGTCAAGCACAAACTCGCCGACGCGAACTACCGACGAAGGCGCGGCAAATTTTTGCAGCCGTCGCAGCACGCTGCGCACCCGCGCGCAAACTTCGCGCGGCGAAAACGGCTTGGCGATGTAATCGTCAGCGCCGATTTCCAGCCCCAGCAGCTTATCGACCTCATCGCTCCGCGCCGTGAGAAACAGCACCGGCAGCGCCGGAAAGCGCGTCAGCAGGCGCCGACAGAGCTCGAAGCCGCTGATATCCGGCAAGCCAACGTCGAGGATGGCGACATCGGGTGCCTGATACGCCGCAGCCTCCAGCGCGGGCAACCCGCGGTCGAAGACGGTGACCTGGAAGCCCTCCTGCTGGAGCATATAAACCAGGGTATCGGCGATACTCTGTTCATCCTCAACTAACCAAATCCGTGGCTGCTGCATGCGCGCTCCCGTTTATTTATTCCAGGGCATAATCGGCACGGCGCTGATGGCGTTCTTCGGCGAACCATCAACTACTTTATCCGAATAGGTCAGGTAGACCAGCGCATTGCGTTTCGCATCATAGAAGCGAACGACCTGTAGCTTTTTAAACACCAGCGAGGTGCGCTTCTGGAACACCACGTCGCCCTGGCTTTTGCCATTTTTGATTTTGTCCGTCAGCTCAATCGGCCCGACCTGCTGGCAGGAGATGGCCGCGTCGGAGGTATCCTCCGCCAGACCCAGCCCGCCTTTGATCCCGCCGGTCTTCGCCCGGCTGATATAGCAGGTCACGTTCTGGACATCCGGATCGTCAAAGGCTTCGACGACAATTTTGTGATCCGGTCCTAACCATTTGAAGACCGTATCCACGGAACCAATCTGCTCCGCCTGAGCAATCTGACAGCCGGCCAGCAACAGCAGGCCCATCGCAAACTTCTTGTATTTCATATTGTTACCATTATTAAAAAATATAGCTAAGTGATTATCACGGACTTAGCAGAAAAGGTTTATAGATCACAGCTTTACAAAATTATCGTTCAGATCCACTGACCTACCGCATTTAAAAGCAAAAAAAACACTGAATGCTAAAACATCAAAAAATGCTATTATCCGCTACTTTAATATCAGGCACCTGTGTTTAAGGATGGGGACATTTTATGGATCAAGCAGGGATTATTCGCGATCTCCTTAGCTGGCTGGAAGGTCACCTGGATCAGCCGCTTTCTCTGGACAATGTGGCGGCGAAGGCAGGTTATTCCAAGTGGCATCTGCAGCGAATGTTTAAGGATGTCACCGGCCACGCTATCGGTGCCTATATTCGCGCGCGCCGGTTGTCGAAATCAGCTGTCGCATTACGCCTTACCGCCCGTCCAATCCTTGATATTGCGCTGCAGTACCGTTTCGACTCCCAGCAGACCTTCACCCGTGCGTTCAAGAAGCAATTCTCGCTGACGCCGGCTCTCTACCGCCGCTCGCCGGACTGGAGCTCGTTCGGTATGCGTCCGCCGCTACGTCTTGGCGAGTTTACCCTGCCGAAACATGAATTTGTCGCCCTACCCACGACTCAACTGCTCGGTGTGACTCAGAGCTATACCTGTAAGCTGGAGGAAATCTCCGACTTCCGCAACCAGATGCGGGTCCAGTTCTGGCGAGATTTCCTCGGCAACTCGCCGTCGATCCCCCCGGTGCTCTACGGGCTGCATGAACCGCGTCCGAGCCTGGAGAAAGACGATGAGCAGGAAGTGTTCTATACCACCGCGCTGACGCCGGAGATGGCTAACGGCCACCTGCAGAACGCCCATCCGGTGACGCTGGAGGGCGGCGAGTATGTCATGTTTACGTATGAAGGGCTGGGTACCGGCCTGCAGGAATTCATCCTGACGGTCTACGGCACCTGCATGCCGATGCTGAACCTGACGCGTCGCAAGGGGCTGGATATTGAACGCTTCTATCCTGAAGATGAAAGCCGGGATCAGGCCACGCCGATTCAGTTGCGCTGCGAGTATCTGATCCCGATCCGCCGTTAACGCTGCAGCTCGTCCATCGCGGGGGCGTCAAGATGCGAGACGTCGCCCGCCGTTTCCACCACCCAGCCGGAAGCCAGCCACGGGCTTTGCTGATAATCGACGCGCGAGATCGAGCAGTTGCGCAGGCGCAGACGACGCTCTGCGTATGCCGGCAGCCCTAAAATCGTACTCACCAGGCAGCCCAGCGCGATACCATGACTCACCAGCAGCGGTCGACTACCGGCCGGTAATTCCAGACAGGCGGCCAGCGCCGCATGCATACGTTCGCTAAGCTCCTGCATCGATTCGCCCTGCGGAATGCGACCATCCGGCGTGCCGTTGACCAACTGGCGGCGCCAGCCCTCTTCTTCTTCGCTGAGCGAGTCAATATGGCGCTTCTCCAGCACTCCCATATCCAGCTCGCGCAGGCGCGCATCAGCGATCACGCTGCAGCCGCAGGCTTCGGCGATAATCTCTGCTGTGCGACGGGTTCGCCCCAGATCGCTGGTAATGATATGGGTGATCCCCAGCGTTCTGGCGCGCTCGCCAACCTGCCAGGCCTGGCGCTCACCGTGTGCGGTCAGCGGGCTGTCGGACTGACCCTGAATACGTCGCTCGGCGTTCCACTGCGTTTCACCGTGGCGAACAAGGTATACCTGTAACATGCTTTTTTTCCGTTCTGAACTCGTTATCGACCGCTTGCGGGCATTACCGACTGCCCTGGGGGGGATTTAGAGTATACTGCGATGACGTTAGTTTATTCTGAGTTGTTTTGATTATGCACCATGTTGTCTCAGCGACCACTAATCCCGCCAAAATTCAGGCAATTCTGCAGGCTTTTGACGAGATTTTCGGCGAAGGATCCTGCCACATTGAGTCCGTCTCCGTCGAGAGCGGCGTGCCGGAACAGCCCTTCGGCAGCGAGGAAACGCGCGCTGGCGCACGAAATCGCGTCGCCAATGCGCGCCTCGCCCAGCCCCATGCCGATTTCTGGGTCGCCATCGAAGCCGGAATTGACGATGACAGTACCTTTAGCTGGGTGGTCATCGAAAGCGCCAGCCAGCGCGGAGAAGCGCGCTCAGCCACGCTGCCGTTGCCTGACGTTATTCTTGAGCAGGTTCGCGCTGGCGAAGCCCTCGGGCCGGTCATGTCGCAGTATACCGGCATCGATCAGATTGGTCGTAAAGAGGGAGCGATTGGGGTTTTCACCGGCGGCAAATTAACCCGCAGCAGCGTTTACCATCAGGCGGTCGTGCTGGCGTTAAGCCCGTTCCACAACGCTATTTATCGCTAGCCAACAGCGTCTGCTCCAGCCACTGGCGCAGCTCAACCGGCGCCGACTTCAGGCTGTTGGACCCGCGGGTAATGGTCGCAATGCCGGCACCGAGCTCATTTTTCAGCTCGCGCTGGCTCATCTCACCGCGCAGCAGCTCTTCGATAATGCGCACCCGAGTCCCCAGCGCTTCACGCTCATCAGGGGTCAGCATGAGCTGCAGCAACGGTAGATGCAGATCCTGCGCATAGGCCTGCTGTAGCAGCGCCACAAAGCGCAGCCACTCCTGATGACGTTGTTCGGCAACGGCCGCGGAATAGGGAGATTGTTGGGTCATATCGCGCCACCATATTGAGACGGGCAGCTTACGCTGCCCGTCGAATGTACTCATCAACGAGTACAAAGCATAACATACTTCCCGGCGATCAGTAACGCTGCCGCCACTCCGCATCGCTGAAGAGCTTATCCTGCTGACCCATAAAGTAGCGATAGTAGGCGTCATAGGAGAGGACATTCTTCACGTAGCCGCGTGTTTCCGAGAACGGAATACTCTCGACAAACGCCACGGCGTCGATCCGTCCGGCGCTGTTCCCCTGCCAGGTGCGTACCCGACCCGGCCCGGCGTTATAGGCCGCCGAGGCGTAGATGCGGTTATTACCGAACTGCTGGTAAACGTACTGCAGATAGCTGGTGCCGATGTTGATGTTGGTTTCCGGATCCAACAGCTGCGACGGGCCGCTGTAGCCGGGAATGCTGAACATGCTGACGGTATGCGTCGCGGTGCCCGGCATAATCTGCATCAGCCCGCTGGCGCCGACCGGCGAGCGCACTTTCGGGTTCCAGGCGCTCTCCTGGCGGGCAATCGCCATCGCGTAGCTCTGCGGAATATCTTTACCGCTGATATAGCGGGCAAACAGATCGTTATAGGCCAGCGGGAAGCGCTCCTCCAGCTGATCCCACAGTTTTCCGGCGATCGTCGCCTGCACGCTCAGATCCCACCAGTGTTGATCAAAAGCGTAACGCGCGAGCTGCGCCTGCTGGGATTTACTACGGCTGGTGACCAGGTTCGCCCATTCAGTGCGCGCGGTGTTATCCATATTCCAGTACATCAGCTCGCGCACCCGGGCCATCTCCGGACCGGAGGCCAGCGCCGGATCGAGCGTGCCAATCGCTTTATCAATGCGGAAGGTATACTCCTCGCCGAGACGCTGCGCAGCGACCATCGGGTAGAAACCCCGCTGCTGCATCAACGACCGGAGGATCGCCTGCGCTTCCTCGTCCCTGCCGCGCTCCAGCAACAGATCCGCCTGCCAGTAGCGCCATTCGTCTTTCTCTTTCGCCTCCATCGGCAGGCGCGCCAGCCAGGTATTCAGACCATGGCGATCGCCCGTCCCCAGCGCCATCCGTACCCGCCGCTCCACCAGCGGCGTGGACTGCGAGCGCATAATCGCATCGTCGCGCCAGATGGCCTGCTCTTCGGTCACATCGTTCCCCATCAGGCGCCAGGCGACAATATCGCGTAGCTCCTGGGTCTGATCCTCATTGAGCTGCTGGGCCTGCACCAGCGAAGGGATCATCAAACGGGCATTTTCCACATCCTGACGGGCGACGCTGGCGAAAGCGACGGCGGCCATCTGGCGGGTAAAGTCCGTCGCCCCGGTGGTGCGGGCAAAGGTCAGAACGCTGTTAGGATCGTTAGCCAGGGCGACCACGGCGCTGGCGATGCTCTGGTAGTTGGCAGGCATCTGCTGGGCCAGCGATTTCACCAACCCAATATTGCCGGCCTTCATCGCCAGGCGGATCCGTTCGAGATAGGCCAGCGGATCCTGTTGGCCGGAGTCGCGCCAGGCGCTGAACAGCGGTTCACAGGCGCCGGGCTGGTTCTTGCCCGTCAGCCAGAGCTCTTTCGCTCCGCTCCAGGCCTCCTGCGACTGACCCACGCTCAGTTTGGCGTAGTAGTAGTTGCACTGCGCCTCGGTGCTGGTCGGCTTATCGGGGCTAAACGCCAGCAAGCCGCGCCAGTCGCTGCGCCGGGCCAGTTCATTCACGAAACGCGAACGTAATGAACGCGCCGGGGGCAGCGTCGGGTTGGCGTCAATAAAGTTTTTCACCACCAGCGCCGGCTGGTTCATCAGATCGTCGGTAATCTGCCGGTACTGCAAATAGGGATACAGGGGATAGGTGCTTAACGTGGGCATCAGCTGGTCAACCACATCCATCTGCCGGTTATCCCACGCCTGCTTAATTTGTGCGTAGCGGCTGCGCTGTTCATCCAGTGAATCCGCATGCGCCAGCTGACTCAACGCCAACAGACCAACGCTGGCAGCCAAAAGATGCCACGCCATTTTTTTGGCTTTTTCCACAAGCTCTTCCTCTTTCAGGTGCATTTTCGCAGCATCGTGCCGCTTAAAAGCCCCTGCCGGTTCGGCAGGCGGCTTTACTTATGCTAATCAGACAACGCTAAACGCGCCATGTCCTGAACATTTTTTTACGCTTCTGTGAATCCTGTCGCCTCGCTGGGATTAGCGCGCGAAAAAGGCTACACTTCGGCTTTGAACTATCTATCAAAATAGAAAGAGGCGAAGTCCAACGTGGCTCAATTCGTTTATACCATGCATCGTGTCGGCAAAGTGGTTCCGCCGAAACGTCATATTTTGAAAAATATCTCCCTCAGCTTTTTCCCTGGCGCGAAAATCGGTGTGCTCGGTCTGAACGGCGCCGGTAAATCTACCCTGCTGCGCATCATGGCCGGTATCGACACCGAGATCGAAGGTGAAGCGCGTCCGCAGCCCGGCATTAAAATCGGCTACCTGCCGCAGGAGCCGCAGCTCAACCCGGAGCACACCGTGCGCGAGTCCGTGGAAGAAGCGGTCGCCGAAGTGGTTAACGCGCTGAAGGGTCTGGACGAAGTCTATGCCAAATACGCCGAGCCGGATGCGGACTTCGATAAGCTTGCCGCACAGCAAGGCAAGTTCGAAGAGATTATCCAGGCGCACGACGGCCACAACCTGAACGTGCAGCTGGAGCGCGCGGCCGACGCCCTGCGCCTGCCGGACTGGGATGCGAAAATCGCTAATCTTTCCGGTGGTGAACGCCGCCGCGTCGCGCTGTGCCGCCTGCTGCTGGAAAAACCGGATATGCTGCTGCTCGACGAACCGACTAACCACCTCGACGCCGAGTCCGTCGCCTGGCTGGAACGCTTCCTGCACGACTTCGAAGGCACCGTGGTGGCGATTACCCACGACCGTTACTTCCTCGATAACGTCGCCGGCTGGATCCTCGAACTTGACCGCGGCGAAGGTATTCCGTGGGAAGGCAACTACTCCTCCTGGCTGGAGCAGAAAGATCAGCGTCTGGCGCAGGAAGCTTCTCAGGAAGCCGCACGCCGCAAATCCATCGAGAAAGAGCTCGAGTGGGTACGCCAGGGCGCGAAAGGCCGTCAGTCTAAGGGCAAAGCCCGTCTGGCGCGCTTTGAAGAGCTTAACAACGTTGAATACCAGAAACGTAACGAGACCAACGAACTGTTCATTCCGCCAGGCCCGCGTCTGGGCGATAAAGTTCTGGAAGTCAGCCATCTGCGCAAATCCTACGGCGACCGCGTGCTGATCGACGATCTGAGCTTCTCGGTACCGAAAGGCGCTATCGTCGGCATCATCGGTCCGAACGGCGCGGGTAAATCCACCCTCTTCCGCATGATGTCTGGCCAGGAACAGCCAGATTCCGGCACCATCACCCTGGGTGAAACCGTTAAGCTGGCTTCCGTCGATCAGTTCCGCGACGCGATGGACAACAGCAAAACCGTGTGGGAAGAAGTGTCCGGCGGCCTGGATATCATGAAGATCGGCAACACCGAAATGCCGAGCCGCGCCTACGTGGGCCGCTTTAACTTCAAAGGCGTCGACCAGGGTAAACGCGTTGGCGAGCTGTCCGGCGGTGAACGCGGTCGTCTGCACCTGGCGAAGCTGCTGCAGGTCGGCGGTAACGTCCTGCTGCTCGATGAACCGACCAACGACCTGGATATCGAAACCCTGCGCGCGCTGGAAAACGCCCTGCTGGAGTTCCCGGGCTGCGCGATGGTTATCTCGCACGACCGCTGGTTCCTTGACCGTATTGCCACCCACATTCTGGATTACCAGGATGAAGGTAAGGTGGAGTTCTTCGAAGGTAACTTTACCGAGTACGAAGAGTACAAGAAACGCACTCTCGGCGCCGACGCGCTGGAGCCGAAGCGAATCAAGTACAAACGTATCTCAAAATAAAATGCAAAAAGGCAACGCAAGTTGCCTTTTTTAATGTTTGCTCCCTCTCCCTGTGGGAGAGGGCCGGGGTGAGGGCAAGGTAAAAGTAAAAAGGCAACGCAAGTTGCTTTTTTAGGGTTTGCTCCCTCTCCCACCGGGAGAGGGCCGGGGTGAGGGCAAGGTAAAAGTAAAAAGGCAACGCAAGTTGCCTTTTTTAGGGTTTGCTCCCTCTCCCTGTGGGAGAGGGCCGGGGTGAGGGCAACAGCCCGCAGAGGATCTACCCCTGCTCCCCCATCAGCTGCTTCACCAGCTCGACGCAGCGCAGGAAGCGCGTATCGTAGTCCGACTCCTTAACATGGACGAACTCGATCTCATTCTCTTTCAGCAGCGACACCAGCAGCGACTGAAACTCTTTACGATCCACGGAACTCCCAAGACTGCGTAACCCATCAGCCACCCACGGGGTGTTGTTCTCCAGCAGAATCACCAGGTCAAAGCGGTATTCATCAATCAGCGCCTGCACGAACGGGTGCTCACGCCCCTCGTACTTCAGACAGAACGCCTGAGTGCTGACGAAGTCGGTATCGATAAATGCCACCTTGTTGGCATATTTCACTGCGAAATCAATATACTGGGCATGACCGAGGGCAATTTTATCGTAATCAGAATACTGGAGCGCCATCTCATCGCCGCCGAGATGCGAAAAGACATAATCCCGGCCATATTCCCAGGCGCTGGTAGTATTGAAGATATTGGCGAGCTTATTGACCAGCGTTGATTTACCGCTCGACTCGCCGCCGAGGATCGCCACCGTCCGCACAAAGAACGGTTTCACTTCCGTCGGAATATATTCCCAGTAGCGGAACGGGTTCTCGCGGATCTGGCCGCCGCTAATATTCATAAAGGTCCGCTTAGGATCGATAAGCACCGTCTCGATCCCCAGATGCTCAAGGTACTGCGGCGCATCGGCCTCTTCCGAGGTATAGATCCGGTTCGGCTCGATCCCTTTTTCGCTCATAAAAGCGCGGATCCCATGACTCCACACATCCCAGCCGTGCGGATAGGGCTCCATCCCCTCTTCATTGAACGCATGGATGCGAATATTCTTCTGATATTTAAAGGTCTGTAGCAGCCAGCGCAGGCGGTCAGGCACCGTTGGCTGCTGCGACATGGCGCTCTCTTCAAACAGCTCGCGGTCGCGAGTATCGTCGTAGCCCATGATGATATGCAGCTCATCGACCTGGCTACAGGCGCGTTGAATCAAATAGATGTGCCCGGTATGCAGCGGGTAAAACTTACCAAACACCACGCCGACGCTTTTCTGTCGGCGGGGAAACTCCAGCCCGAGGAAGCGATGCAGCGCTTCAAGCTTCTGCGCGCTCGGGCTTTTGATTTTGGCGTTCAACAGCTGGCTGAGATACCCCTTGGTCATCCCGCTGGCTTCCGCCACCTGCTGCAGGGTACAGCCTTTCTGCTTTATGGCGCTTTTTAAATAGTCAAATGACGACATCGCTAATCTCCTTTTAACTTATTATAAGTCGTCAAAAACGCTTAGCGCGTCTGAAAGCTTTTTCACACCAAAGATTTGCATGCCTTCCGGCACTTTTTTCGGCACATTGGCCGCCGGGACGATGGCGCGGCGGAAGCCATGCTTCGCCGCTTCGGAGATACGCTCCTGACCGCTCGGCACCGGGCGAATTTCGCCGGCCAGCCCCACTTCGCCAAAGACCACCAGATCCTGCGGCAGCGGGCGATCGCGCAGGCTGGAGACCATCGCCAGCAGCAGCGCCAGATCGGCGCTGGTTTCCGTGACCTTCACCCCGCCGACCACGTTGACGAAAACGTCCTGATCGGCCATCTGCAGGCCGCCGTGGCGATGCAGCACCGCCAGCAGGATCGCCAGACGGTTCTGTTCCAGCCCCACCGCCACGCGGCGCGGGTTGGACATCATCGAGTGATCCACCAGCGCCTGGATCTCCACCAGCAGCGGGCGGGTCCCTTCCCAGACCACCATCACCGAGCTGCCGGAGGTGATTTCATCTCCCCGGCTGAGGAAGATAGCGGACGGGTTGCTCACTTCGCGCAGCCCCTGCTCGGTCATGGCGAAAACGCCCAGCTCATTCACCGCGCCAAAGCGGTTTTTGTGGCTGCGCAGAGTGCGGAAGCGGGAGTCGGCATCGCCGTCCAGCAGCACCGAGCAGTCAATACAGTGCTCCAGCACCTTCGGGCCGGCCAGCGAACCGTCTTTGGTGACGTGGCCGACCATAACGATCGCCACGCCGCGAGTTTTGGCAAAGCGCGTCAGATAGGCCGCCGTTTCACGTACCTGGGCGACGCTGCCCGGCGACGACTGAACGTCGGCCATATGCATCACCTGGATTGAGTCGATCACCATCAGCTGCGGTTTTTCTTCATCGGCAATCTGACAGATCTGCTCAATGCTGGTTTCCGAGAGCATGTTCAGGTTCGCCGTCGGCAGCCCAAGGCGATGGGCGCGCATCGCCACCTGCTGAAGGGACTCCTCCCCGGTGACGTACAGCGTTTTCATCCCTTCCGCCAGCTTGCACAAAGTCTGCAGCAGCAGGGTCGATTTCCCCGCGCCGGGGTTGCCGCCAATCAGGATCGCGCTGCCCGGCACCACGCCGCCGCCGAGTACGCGATCGAACTCTTTAAACCCGGTGGAGAAACGCGGCAGCGCTTCCAGGCTGATGTCTGACAGCTTCTGCACCTTCGAGACGCCGGCGTTACCGGCGTAGCCTGACAAACGCTCGTTTCTCGCCACCTGCGGCGACGCGGCGATGCGCATCTCGGTGATGGTATTCCAGGCATGGCAGGCGCTGCATTGCCCCTGCCACCGCGGATAATCCGCACCACATTCATTACAGACAAATGCGCGTTTTGGAGCTTTCGCCACGTTTACCTCTTACTTTTGGTTCATGCTGCCCGAGAGAATACAGAATACCCCCATCAGGTCAGCGTGGCGGATAGTCACTTCCGCCTGTTCATTCACTTTAGGCTTCGCATGATACGCGATGCCAAGCCCGGCAGCTTTAATCATCGGCAGGTCGTTGGCGCCATCGCCGATGGCCACGGTCTGCGCCGTTGGGATCTCATACTTTTCCGCCAGCTTGCGCAGCGTATTGGCTTTGTATTTGGCATCGACGATATCGCCGAGTACGTTGCCGGTAAGCTTACCGTCGCGGATCTCCAGTTCGTTGGCGAACACCGCGTCGAGATGCAGTTTGTCGCGCAGATACTCCGCAAAGAAGGTAAAGCCGCCGGAGGCGATCGCCACCTTCCAGCCCAGCGTTTCCAGCTTGAGCACCAGCTGCGCCAGGCCAGGCATCAGCGGTAGCGCGTCGCGAACCTGCAGCAGAATGTTGGCATCGGCGTCTTTTAGCGTCGCCACGCGCTGGCGCAGGCTGGCGGTGAAGTCCAGCTCGCCACGCATCGCCCGCTCGGTCACTTCCGACACCAGCTCGCCGGTGCCGGCCAGTTTCGCGATCTCATCGATGCATTCAATTTGGATCGCCGTGGAGTCCATATCCATCACCAGCAGCCCTGGGGTGCGCAGATGGGGGATTTTACCCAATGGCGCGACGTCCAGCCCCGCCTCATGCGCCAGTCGCGTCGCACGCGGGGTAAGCGAGCCCGCCAGGCGGATCACCTGGTAATCCTCGACCACCCAGGAGGCGACGATCACTAACGCGGCGCCCAGCTCGCGCTGCCACGCCGTCAGACGGCGTTTATCCAGCCCACGTCCGTACAGCAGCCAACCGCTGCGCCCGGCGTGATAATCCAGCGGCATGACCTCGTCACCGCTCAGGGAAAGCGGCAACCCAGGCCACAGGGAAACGTCTTCAGGCAGGTCGCACCAGGTCAAACTGTTAGGCATTACGGCTCCACATCTCTTCATTCAGGCGAGGAAAATAACGCATGAGGCTACCTTGTAACCAGCGCTTCTGGCAACATTAAGCTGCAAATTTTCAAAGGTGGAATATGGTTCGCGCAAAACTGAAATTCCGGCTGCATCGTGCGGTCATTGTCCTTATCTGTCTCGCCCTGCTCGTCGCGCTGATGCAGGGCGCCTCGTGGTTCAGTCAGAACAGTCAGAAACAACGCAATCCGCAGCTGGAAGAGCTGGCCCGCACGCTGGCGCAGCAGGTGGTGCTGAATCTCGCGCCGCTGATGCGCAGCGAGACGCCGGACGAGAAGCGCATCCATCAGCTGTTGACGCAGCTCACCCACAACAGCCGCGTACTTGACGCCGGGGTATATGACGAACAGGGCGACCTGGTGGCGCGCTCTGGCGAAAGCGTCGAGGTTCGCGACCGGCTGGCGCTGGATGGTAAGAAAGCCGGCGGCTACTTCAACCAGCAGATTGTCGAACCGGTGCCGGGAAAAAATGGCCCGCTGGGCTATCTGCGTCTGACCCTCGATACCCATACTCTGGCGACCGAGGCGAAGCAGGTGGATAATACCACCAATATCTTACGCCTGATGCTGTTGCTGTCCCTGGCCATCGGCGTGGTACTGACCCGCACGCTGCTGCAGGGCAAACGCACCCGCTGGCAGCAATCGCCCTTCCTGCTCACCGCCAACAAGCCGGTTGAGGATGAAGACGATGAAAAGAAAGGAAATCTATAATGTCCACACTGCGCCTCCTGCTTTCTGACTCTTACGACCCGTGGTTCAACCTGGCGGTCGAGGAGTGCATCTTCCGCCAGATGCCCGCCACCCAGCGGGTGCTGTTCCTGTGGCGCAATGCCGATACCGTGGTCATCGGCCGCGCGCAGAACCCGTGGAAGGAGTGTAATACCCGCCGAATGGAAGAAGATCATGTGCGGCTGGCCCGTCGCAGCAGCGGCGGCGGCGCGGTGTTCCACGACCTCGGCAATACCTGCTTTACCTTTATGGCTGGCAAACCGGAGTACGACAAAACCGTCTCCACCGCTATTGTGCTGGCGGCGCTCAATTCACTCGGCGTAACCGCCGAAGCCTCCGGGCGCAACGATCTGGTGGTCAAAACCGACAGCGGCGACCGCAAAGTCTCCGGCTCCGCCTATCGTGAAACCATGGACCGCGGTTTTCACCACGGCACCCTGCTGCTCAACGCCGATTTAAGCCGTCTTGCCAACTACCTCAACCCGGACCAGAAAAAGCTGCAGGCTAAAGGCATTACCTCGGTGCGCGGGCGAGTGGCGAATCTGGTTGAGCTACTGCCGGGCATTACCCATCAGCAAGTTTGCGAGGCGATCCAGGAGGCGTTCTTCAGCCATTACGGCGAACGGGTAGACGCCGAGGTGATCTCCCCGGACAACACGCCGGACCTGCCGAACTTTGCCGACACTTTCGCTCGCCAGAGCAGCTGGGAATGGAACTTCGGCCAGGCGCCCGCCTTTTCCCACCTGCTGGACGAGCGCTTCCCCTGGGGCGGCGTCGAGCTGCATTTTGACGTTGAGAAAGGCCATATCACCCGCGCGCAGGCCTTTACCGATAGCCTGAATCCGGCGCCGCTGGAGGCGCTGGCGGCACGCTTAGTCGGCTGTCAGTATCGGGCTGAGGTTTTGCAGCAGCAGTGTGAGGCGCTGGTCGGCGATTTCCCGGAGCAGAAAGCGGAACTGAAAGAACTGTCGGCATGGATTGCCGGCGCGGTGCGCTGATAAAAAAAGCCGGATGGCGGCTACGCCTTATCCGGCCTACAGATTTGACTCAAGCCCGGTAAACAAAGCGCCACCGGGCTATACCACGCTTACTCCTGGTCGCCCAGCAGTACCGATTCCAGCGCGATTTTAATCATGTCGTTGAACGTGGTCTGACGCTCCGCGGCAGTGGTCTGCTCGTGGGTACGAATATGGTCAGACACGGTGCAGATGGTCAGCGCTTTCGCCCCGAACTCCGCCGCCACGCCGTAGATACCCGCCGCTTCCATTTCCACGCCCAGGATGCCGTATTTTTCCATCACGTCGAACATGGACGGGTCCGGGGTATAGAACAGGTCTGCGGAGAAGATGTTGCCGACGCGCGCGTCAACGCCCAACGCTTTCGCCGCGTCTACCGCGTTACGCACCATGCCGAAATCGGCAATCGCCGCGAAGTCATGGTCTTTAAAACGCAGACGGTTCACTTTGGAGTCGGTGCAAGCGCCCATGCCGATCACCACGTCGCGCAGTTTGACGTCTTCGCGCACTGCGCCGCAGGAGCCAACGCGGATGATTTTCTTAACGCCGAAATCGGTGATCAGCTCTTTGGTGTAGATAGAGCAGGACGGGATACCCATCCCGTGGCCCATTACGGAGATTTTGCGGCCTTTATAGGTGCCGGTGAAGCCCAGCATGCCGCGCACGTTATTCACTTCACGCACGTCTTCGAGGAAGGTTTCGGCAATGTGCTTGGCGCGCAGCGGGTCGCCCGGCATCAAAACTACGTCAGCGAAATCGCCCATTTCTGCGTTAATGTGAGGAGTTGCCATCTTCAGTTCCTTTTATATTGTTGTTTTTGCCGGGTGGCGGCTACGCCTTACCCGGCCTACAAAATAGTAGGCCCGGATCGCTGTGCGCCACCGGGCAATGACCTCAGAACATGGCTTTGCCATATTCCATGTCAGACGTACCAAAGTATTTCGCGATAGTCTGGCCGATGTCCGCGAAGGTTTCACGGTGACCGAGCGAACCTGGTTTCACTTTCGGGCCGTACACCAGCACCGGAATATGCTCGCGGGTGTGGTCGGTACCGGTCCAGGTCGGGTCGCAGCCGTGGTCGGCGGTGAGGATCAGAATGTCGTCTTCCCCTACCAGCTCCATCAGCTCCGGCAGACGACGGTCGAACAGTTCCAGACCCGCCGCGTAGCCGGCGACATCGCGACGGTGGCCCCAGGAGGAGTCAAAGTCGACGAAGTTGGTGAAGACGATAGTCTCGTCGCCAGCTTCCTTCATCTCTTTAATGGTTGCGTCGAACAGCGCGTCCAGCCCGGTGGCTTTCACTTTTTTGGTGATGCCGCAGTTGGCGTAGATATCCGCTATCTTACCGACAGACACCACGTGGCCGTTCTTCTCGTCAACCAGCTTCTGCAGCACGGTCGGCGCCGGCGGTTCGACCGCCAGATCGTGACGGTTGCCAGTACGCTGGAAGTTGCCGGCTTTATCGCCGATAAACGGACGGGCGATGACGCGGCCAATGTTGTAGCCGCCTTCGGTCAGCTCTTCACGGGCGATTTCGCACAGCTCATACAGTTTGTCGAGGCCAAAGGTCTCTTCATGACAGGCGATCTGGAATACGGAGTCAGCGGAGGTATAGAAAATCGGTTTACCGGTTTTCATATGCTCTTCGCCGAGCTGATCGAGGATCACCGTCCCGGAAGAGTGGCAATTGCCGAGGTAGCCCGGCAGGTTGGCGCGTTTCACCAGCTTATCCAGCAGCTCCTGCGGGAAGCTGTTTTCGTGATCGCTGAAGTAGCCCCAGTCAAACAGTACCGGCACGCCAGCGATTTCCCAGTGGCCGGACGGCGTATCTTTACCAGAAGAGAGTTCATGCGCCCAGGCATAGGCGCCAATCACTTCGGCATTGCCATCCATTCCGGCGGCAATTTTACCGGTGGAGCCTTCATGCGCTTTCACCAGCCCCAGACGGGTCAGGTTCGGTAAATTCAGCGGGCCTTTGCGGCCGTGGTCAGCTTCGCCTTTGGCGCAGGCTTCCGCAATGTGGCCCAGCGTATCGGCGCCGACGTCGCCAAAGCGGTCTGCGTCTTCCGTTGCGCCAATCCCAAAGGAGTCCAGCACCATGATAAATGCACGTTTCATCTTGTTCTCCATACATCTTGCGCTGCAAAAAAGCGATCAGATCAGTATATCGCTATTCAGTGATACGGCGATAGACTGTCGGTGTAATTTCCGGAGCTTTATCGTCCAGTTTAATGGCCGCTTTGACCGCTTTCGCGGCCTCCTGCCAGCTGTTCTCGTCTTTGGCATGGATCACCGCCAGCGGACGCTGTCCGTCCACGCGGTCACCCAGACGCGCCATCTCGGTAAAGCCAACGCTATAGTCAATGGTGTCTGATGCCTGACGGCGGCCGCCGCCCATAGAAACCACTGCCATGCCCAGCGCGCGAGTGTCCATCGCGCTGATAAAACCTTCGGTATCAGCATAGACTGCTTTGCTCAGCATCGCCGTCGGCAGATAATGATCATAATTCTCGACAAAGTCGCTCGGTCCTTTCTGCGCCGCGACCATGCGACCAAAGACTTCCGCTGCTTTACCGTTATCCAGCACCGCCTGCAGTTTCGCCCGGGCTTCGGCGTCATCTTTCGCCAGATTGCCGGAAATCAGCATCTCCACACACAGCGCCATCGTCACGTCGAACAGGCGTGGGTTGCGGTATTCGCCGGTCAGGAACTGAACCGCTTCGCGAACTTCAACGGCGTTCCCGGCGCTGGAGGCCAGCACCTGGTTCATATCGGTCAGCAGCGCGGTGGTGCGCACGCCGGCGCCGTTGGCGACCCCGACGATCGCTTCCGCCAGCGCGGCGGAAAGCTCATAAGTCGGCATAAACGCGCCGCTGCCGACTTTAACGTCCATCACCAGCGCATCCAGCCCTTCCGCCAGCTTTTTGGCTAGGATCGAGGCGGTGATCAGCGGGATGGAGTCCACCGTCGCGGTAATATCGCGGGTGGCATAGAAACGTTTGTCCGCCGGAGCGAGGGAGCTGGTCTGCCCGATAATCGCCACGCCGACATCTTTAATAATCTCGCGGAAGCGGTTGTCGTCCGGGAAGATATCGAAGCCCGGGATGGCTTCCAGTTTATCCAGGGTACCGCCGGTATGGCCGAGGCCGCGGCCGGAAATCATCGGCACATAGCCGCCGCAGGCGGCCACCATCGGCCCCAGCATCAGCGAAGTGACATCCCCGACGCCGCCGGTGGAGTGTTTATCGACGATGGGGCCGTTAAGGTTGAGGCTTTTCCAGTCCAGAACGGTACCGGAATCCCGCATCGCCATGGTCAGCGAAACGCGCTCCGGCATAGACATATCATGGAAGAAGATGGTCATCGCCAGCGCGGCGATCTGCCCTTCTGAGATAGTATTGTCGCGGATGCCGTTGATGAAAAAGCGGATCTCTTCATCGCTTAATGCCTGACCATCACGTTTTTTACGAATAATTTCTTGTGCGAGAAACACGGTAACCCCCATGAGGAATCGGGTGAATGGTGGCGGGTGGCGCTACGCTTACCCGCCCTACGATCCTGTAGGCCGGATAAGTGAAGCCTCATCCGGCAATGTCTGACAATCAGTAGCTGCTGGCGCTCTTGCCGTCGCCGTGACCCAGGGCTTTCAACAGGCTGGCCAGCAGGCTGGAGGCGCCAAAGCGGTAGTGACGAGCATCGGCCCAGTCGGCGCCAAACAGCTCATCGGCGATCGCCAGGAACTGCTGCGCATCTTCCGCGCTGCGCACGCCGCCCGCCGGTTTGAAGCCAACGGTTTTCTCAACGCCCATATCACGAATGACTTCCATCATGATGCGCGCGCTTTCCGGCGTGGCATTCACCGGCACTTTACCGGTCGAGGTTTTGATGAAATCGGCCCCGGCTTTGATAGAGATTTCAGACGCTTTACGGATCAGCGCTTCTTCTTTCAGCTCACCGGTTTCGATGATCACTTTCAGCAGCACGTTGGCCGCCGCGCAGGCCTCTTTACAGGCTTTCACCAGCTCGAAGCCGACCTGTTCGTTACCGGCAATCAGCGCGCGGTACGGGAAAACCACGTCCACTTCATCAGCACCGTAAGCGATCGCCGCGCGGGTTTCCGCCAGAGCAATGTCGATATCGTCATTACCGTGCGGGAAGTTGGTGACCGTGGCGATGCGGATATCCGGCGTTCCCTGCTCGTTCAGCGTCTTACGGGCAATCGGGATGAAGCGCGGATAGATACAGACCGCCGCGGTGTTACCCACCGGGGTTTTCGCCTGATGACACAGGGCAATCACCTTCTCATTGGTGTCGTCGTCGTTCAGGGTGGTCAGGTCCATCAGTTTTAACGCGCGCAGGCTGCTTGCTTTTAAATCAGTCATTTCATACTCCGCCGGCGCAGTGCCGGTTCAATAGTTTGTTCACCTTGCGAGTCTGTTACTATTGTAACATTCACTCGCTGTTACACTTCGACATTCATCACAGTTAATGAAAACTACTTACTAATTTGCATTACTGTAATGTGATTTTAATCACGAAACATCGGTGCATACCGCGACAATTATCATCACGCCCCTCTTAAGCATAATCAAAACTCTGCAACCAATGGGGATGTGACAATTATAACACATAATAACAGCGCCACTCGACAACGTGGCGCACATTTTGTCCGCACTGCCGGTAATAAAATGATTATCATTTGAAATGTAAATGGTTTTTCAGAAAACCAGAAATGATGGAATTTTCACAAACTCAATAAAACCAGCGACGCGACGGCCGCTGGTTCAGGTAACAGGTTTAGAGGGCGAGGAAAACCCCGGCGATGGTGGCGCTCATCAGGTTAGACAGCGTCCCCGCCGCCACCGCACGCAGCCCAAGCTGGGCGATATCCTGACGCCGGTTGGGTGCCATCCCCCCGAGGCCGCCAATCAGGATGGCGATCGATGACAGATTGGCGAATCCGCATAGCGCGAAAGAGATAATGGCTTTGGTGTGATCTGAAATGACCTGCAGCCCGGCCGCCGCCACCTCAGCGTCCGCCTTCAGATACTCGCCAAAGTTCATATAGGCCACGAACTCGTTAATGATCAGCTTCTGGCCGATAAACGACCCCGCTACCGTCGCTTCGTGCCACGGCACGCCGATCACCCACGCCAGCGGTGAGAAGACCCAGCCGAGGATCATCTGCAGCGACAGCTCCGGATGGTTAAACCAGCCGCCGACGCCGGACAGAATGCCGTTCAGCAGAGCGATCAGCGCAATAAACGCCAGCAGCATCGCGCCGACGTTGAGCGCCAGCTGCATACCAGACGCGGCGCCGGAGGCGGCGGCGTCCAGCACGTTGGCCGGTTTATCCGCATCCGCGCTCTGGCGGTCATGAGCTGGGTTATCGTCCGGTTTCTCCGTTTCCGGTACGATAATTTTGGCAAACAGCAGTCCACCCGGCGCCGCCATAAACGACGCGGCAATCAGGTACTCCAGCGGAACGCCCATCTGCGCATAGCCCGCCAGCACGGAACCCGCCACCGAGGCCAGGCCGCCGCACATGACCGCAAACAGCTCCGAGCGGGTCATGGTGGCGATATAAGGACGCACCACCAGCGGCGCTTCGGTCTGACCAACGAAGATGTTCGCCGTGGCCGACAGCGACTCGGTACGCGAGGTCTTCAGAACCGCCCGCAGCGCGCCGCCGAGAATGCGAATGACCAGCTGCATAATGCCCAGGTAGTAAAGCACGGCAATCAGCGACGAGAAGAAAACGATCACCGGCAGCACGCGCAGGGCAAAGACGAAGCCGCCGCCGCCAAATACCTCGAACATTTTATCGGAAACCAGCCCGCCGAAGATGAAACTAATCCCTTCATTGCCGTAGGCAATAACGCTGGCGACGCCGTTCGACATCGCTAACAGCGCCGAGCGCCCGGCCGGTACATACAATATTAACGCGCCGATACCCACCTGGATTATCCAGGCGCCGAGCACGGTACGCAGGTTAATGGCTTTTCGATTATTGGAGAGCAGCACAGCAATGGCCAACAGCGCCACCATGCCGATAAGTCCCATGAGGATTTGCATACAGATTCCCTGTGTTTTGATAGTCCAGCACTAACGGCGTGATTATATCGGCCCGAAACTATCCTGCCCGCCTGGCTTCACACATTTTAAGCAAATCAATGATATGGATGGACAATTATGAGAATTCGATCACCATACAGTGGCTGAGGGTAAGGAAAACAAGGCGAGTGTGTTGCGCATTATCCCTTCGGCTATAGCTGCCGGAGGCTCAGGGCGCAGTTCGCACAGGGCCTCAAATACCCGCGCAGCTTGCTCCGGGCGATTGGGCAGTCCCTGAAAGCCATTGAGCGGCATATCCGGGGCATCGGTCTCCAGCAGCAGGGCTGAAAGCGGCAGACGCGCCATCACCTCGCGGGTTTTGCTGGCGCGGGGATAGGTAATGGTGCCGCCAACGCCGATCTTATAGCCAAGCTGCACAAAGCGCTCGGCCTGCTGCAGACTGCCGGCGAAGCCATGTACCACCCCGGTACGCGGCAGGGCATGTTTTTTCAGCAGCATCGCCAGCTTATCGTGGGTGCGTCGGGAGTGGAGAATCACCGGCAGATCGTAACGCTTCGCCAGACGCAGCTGCGCTTCCAGCAGCGCCTGCTGACGATCGAACTGCGGCTCGTCGCGATAGAGATCGAGACCAATCTCCCCCACCGCCACCAGTTTTGGCGGGCGCTGCGCCAGCGACGCCTCCAGTTGCGCCAGCCCCTCATCGGTATGCTGCTCAATGACAATCGGATGCAGGCCCAGCGCGGCATACAGCGCCGCGTGCTGCGCCGCCAGCGCCAGCACGCGGCTAAAACGCTCAGCGGAGATGGCCGGAACGATAATTCGTCCGACGCCGGCCTGCGCCGCACGCGCCAGGCTGGCGACCTCATCTTCCGCGAAGGGGGGAAAATCGAAGTGGCAGTGGGTATCGATAAAACGGTGCGTCACGCCAGATCCTCATGATTAAAGCTTGCGTCATTGGCCTGCGGCGCAGCGATGATGGTCGCCTGCGGCGCTTCATTGGCCACCGGCACCGGCGGCACCACCACCGGCGAGGGCCGGGCAACACGCGGCGCGTGGCGCAACAGCGGCGGCCGGTCGGCCAGCAGTTTACCCACGGTGGCCAGGAAATAACGGCCGCACTGGCGTCCGGTTTTGTAGTCCTCCAGCAGCGCCGGCAGTCGGCTGCCAAGCGCCATGCTGCGCAGCGGCCGCTGGGGATAGATTTCGAAGATCCGCAGCTTACCGGGCGGTTTCTCGATGAACTGCTGGATGGCGCGATAGGTGGTTTCGTGGTGATGCACCAGATTGACCAGCGGCTGCAGGCTGCTCTCCCCCAGCCAGCGCTCCATCCGCTTAAACCACTCCGGGGTATAAAACATCTGCGAGGGGACGGTGCGGATCACCACGATGGTCTGAGCGCCGCGGCGGGCCGCCTCCTGAACCGGGATCGCATCGCTGACGCCGCCGTCAAGGTAGCTGACGCCGTCAAGCAATACGCCGCTGCGATAAAATCCAGGGATGGCGCTGGAGGCGCGGATCAGATCCAGCCAGGTTTGCGGCGTTGGTGAAAAATAGCTGGCGGAGTAATCGTCGCCGCGACAGGCGCACATCCACAGCTCTTTTCCCTGCGCGAACTGCGTTTCAGCATAGTTCATGGCCAGCGGCATCTGCTGCGAGGTGGCCTCGACCAGCCAGTCGAGATCGATAAGGTTGCCGCCGCGCACAAAGCGCATCGGATCGAAAAACTGGCGTGAGGTGGTGTAGCGGGTGATGACTTTGCGGGCATAGCCTTGCTGATTACACATGTAGGCGGAGAGGTTTTGCGCCCCCGCGGAAGTCCCCAGCATCAGGTCAAAGGGGTTAAATCCGGCGCGCATGAATTCGTCCAGAACCCCGGCGGTGAAAATCCCTCGCTGTCCCCCGCCTTCACACACCAGCGCCAGCTTGCCTGGTCGGAAGGGTTTAACCGCCAGCGGGGCGATATTGCCCAGCGTGACGGGAATGCGTTGCCCCACCCTGCTTTCCTGTTCGATTGGTCTTCTCCTGACAAGGTAACGCAATTTGCCCGCCGCTTAAACCGCGAAAGCCAGTCCGCAGGACTGGCTTTGTGTAAGACGACGTGTCAGTAAAAATGCTCAGGCTTCAGCATCGCCCGCATCGCGGGCCACCTAAGGACGTCTGCGTCCAGTAAACAGGCTCACCAGGAACAGGATAATCCCGACGACAAAGACGATTTTCGCGGCGCCAGCGGCAGTACCCGCCAGACCACCGAAGCCCAGGGCCGCAGCAATTAATGCAATGACCAGAAAAATAATTCCCCATCGAAACATACTTTTCTCCTTACCATAATGGACGGTGAACAGCGGTTTGCGCACCCTTTCTGTCTAGCTCATCGCTCAGTGGATGCTGCTATTCGTTCGGCAACCTTGGCCAGACAACACTTTTGTTAATAACTCGATTTACTTCACGCTAAGATCGTTGCGGACGCTTTTCACACCGGAGACCGCTTTCGCAATCTCTGCGGCGCGCTCAGCCTGCGCAGCGGAAGCCACCGTACCGGTCAGATGCACGGCGCCGGCGTTAGTTTCTACTTTCACATTGCGCGAAGGGACAATGTCATCCGCCAGCAGCTTGGCTTTCACTTCGCTGGTAATAGCGGTATCCCCGGCATAGCCTTTCAGCGTCGCCGTCTCGCTCGACGATTTGTGCTGCACCGTCAGTTTGTCGTTAACCTGAGAGACGCCTTCGACCGCTTTTGCCACGCTCAGCGCCTGACTTTTCTGTTCAGCACTGGTGACGTCGCCGCTGAGGGTGACCACTTTGTTTTCCGTTTTCACCGAAATATCGCCGGAGTTAATATCCTTATGGTCGATCAACGCCGCCTTTACCCGCGCGGTAATGGTGCTGTCGTCCATAAAATCGCCGACTTTATTAATCGAATTGTCTACCGCCTCTCCCGCATTGCTGGCAGCTGACTTCGCACTGTCTACCGTTGTTTTTTCCGTCTCTGCCGAGGCGTTCAACGCGGCTAAGCCTAAGAAGAGCGCCAGCAACATATTGGCATTCTTTAGTCTGGTCATCGTGATGTCCTCGTTTTTTCACCAGCGCTGGCGTCTTATCGCAGTGAATTACGCCAGCATTTTTAAAAACACGAATTAAATATAGTAGACAGGCGAAGGGGTTGCGGAGGATATGGATAAAAAACAGACGAATTAGCGGCGTTTTAAGAACTTTCCAGAAGGAAGGAAGCGCGGGCAGAAGAAGAAAAAAGCGCGGCCTGCGCCGCGCTTCGTCAGGGATTAGTGCTCGCGCGTTTTGCGGAACACCACGTCAGGATAACGCTCCTGCGTCAGGTTCAGGTTGACCATCGTCGGAGCGATGTAGGTCAGGTTATCGCCGCCATCCAGTGCCAGCTGAACTTCGTTTTTACGCTTGAACTCTTCGAATTTCTTCACGTCAGTGGATTCAACCCAGCGCGCGGTGGCCACGTTGACCGATTCGTAAATCGCTTCCACGTTGTATTCGCTTTTCAGGCGCGCCACGACGACGTCAAACTGCAGCACCCCCACGGCGCCGACGATCAGATCGTTATTGGCGATCGGACGGAAGACCTGCACCGCGCCCTCTTCAGAGAGCTGAACCAGCCCTTTCAGCAGCTGTTTCTGCTTCAGCGGATCCTTCAGGCGAATACGACGGAACAGTTCCGGTGCGAAGTTCGGAATACCGGTGAACTTCATCATCTCGCCCTGGGTGAAGGTATCGCCAATCTGAATGGTGCCGTGGTTATGCAGGCCGATAATATCCCCAGGATAGGCTTCCTCGACGTGTGAACGGTCGCCGGCCATAAAGGTCAGCGCGTCGGAGATCACCACGTCTTTACCGATGCGCACCTGACGCAGCTTCATGCCTTTCTCATATTTACCGGACACCACGCGCATGAAAGCCACGCGGTCGCGGTGTTTCGGGTCCATATTGGCCTGAATTTTAAACACGAAGCCAGTGAACTTCTCTTCCGTGGCGTTGACTTCACGGGTGTCGGTGTTACGCGGCATCGGCGCCGGCGCCCACTCCACCAGGCCATCCAGCATATGGTCAACGCCGAAGTTACCTAATGCGGTCCCGAAGAACACTGGGGTGATTTCCCCGGCCAGGAACAGATCTTTATCGAACTCGTTCGACGCGCCCTGCACCAGCTCCAGCTCGTCACGCAGCTGCTGCGCGAGATCTTCCCCCACCGCCGCGTCAAGATCCGGGTTGTTGAGCCCCTTCACGATGCGCACTTCCTGGATGGTATGGCCTTTACCGGTCTGATACAGGTAGGTTTCATCTTTGTAGAGATGATAGACGCCCTTGAACAACTTACCGCAGCCGATAGGCCAGGTAATCGGCGCGCAGCCAATTTTCAGCTCGTTCTCGACTTCATCCAGCAGCTCCATCGGATCGCGGATATCACGGTCGAGTTTGTTCATAAAAGTGAGGATCGGCGTATCGCGCAGACGGGTGACTTCCATCAGCTTACGGGTCCGATCTTCGACGCCTTTTGCCGCGTCAATCACCATCAGGCAGCAGTCCACCGCCGTCAGGGTACGGTAGGTATCTTCGGAGAAGTCTTCGTGCCCCGGGGTATCCAGCAGGTTCACCAGACAGTCATGATACGGGAACTGCATTACCGAGGTGGTGATCGAAATACCACGCTGCTTTTCCATCTCCATCCAGTCGGATTTCGCGTGCTGGCTGGAGCCACGGCCTTTTACGGTACCGGCGGTCTGAATCGCCTGTCCGAACAGCAGCACCTTTTCGGTGATGGTGGTCTTACCGGCATCCGGGTGAGAGATAATGGCAAAAGTGCGGCGTTTGGCCACCTCTTGCAGATAAGGAGACAACGTCATAATTAATCTTCTAAGTAAACGCGGCCATGGGCCACGCATGTGGAATACGAAAAATTGCGGCTATTTTACCCATCAACGGGGGGGAGGCAATCAGTGTTTACACAGGAGCTGCTCCAGTTCGCTTAACGAGGTCACCGTCCAGTCCGGCTCGAGGTCCGCCGGCAGCTCGCGCTGATGCGCATTGAGCCAGCAGGTCGCCAGTCCGGCGTTCACGCCGCCGCGAATATCCGACTCGGCGGTATCGCCGACCATCAGCACCCGCGAGCGCGGTGGGTTACCCGCCTTCGCCAGCGCGTAATCGAAAATGCGCGCGTCCGGTTTAGCGACGCCCACTTCTTCAGAAATAATTAGCAAATCAAAGTGATCGCGTAAACCGGTCCGCTCCAGACGAGTCTGCTGCAGCGAGGTAAAGCCGTTGGTGATGATGCCCATTTTGACCTTGCCCTGCAGCGCGTTGAGCAGAGAGACCGCACCCGGCAGCGGCGCACAGATTTCCGCCATCGCATTCATAAACGCGTCGTTGAGCTCCCCCGGCGGCACATTCAAACGTTGCGCCCAGTTGTCAAAACGCTGGTGCTGCAGCTGCAGCGAGGTGATGGCGCCGTTTTGGTAATCCACCCATAGCGGCTTATTCACGGCCTGATAGTCCTGAAAATCTTCGGCGGTAAAGGTCACGCTGTAGTCGAGAAACATCCGCTGTAAGCCGCTGAAAGAATCAAACGTAAACAGCGTTTCATCGGCATCAAAGAAAATCCAGTCCCATTTCATCGTATCACCTTGTCTTACATACTGATTGGCAGAGCCATAACAATGGCGTCTTCGCGCCCGTCGGCCGTCGGGTAGTAGTTGCGGCGAATCGTCGCTTCATTGAAGCCTAAGCTTTCATACAGCGCGAGGGCGGCAACGTTGGAGGCGCGCACCTCCAGCCATAGCGTGACGACGCCGAGCTTTTCGACTTCATCAATGACATGTTCCAGCAGCGCTCGCCCCAGGCCACGGCGCTGGTAAGCGGGATCGACAGCGATATTGAACAGCGTCGCCTCATCCAGCACCACTTGCGTAATGGCGAAAGCCGCCATTTCGCCATCCACCGACAGCTGATAGTTGCGATAGCGTTCCCCCTGGTTACTGGCCAGGGTCTGTTCGCTCCACGGGAAAGCGTGGGCGCGGGTTTCGATTTGCCAGGCTCGGGTTAAATCAGCCGTGCTGAGGGTAGAAATCGTGTTCATGTGCGCAGATTTGTTGCCAGAGCGCCCTGCGAGCCGGCGCGCTGGTCTGGAGTTCATCAAAAGCGGGGGTGGACACCTGGGCGCCCGCCAGCGGCAGCGACGCCTCTGTGCCCAACCGCCAGCTGTTACAGCGGCTGTCCTGCGGCAGCATCGCCACCCGCTCCGGGGTCAGCTGCAGGACCTGATCTGGCGTTACGGCCAGCGCGCGCAATACGTCGCCAATCAGCGGCTCTGTCAGCGACGGCGGGGTTTCCGCCACCATCACCAAACGAATATGTTCAGGAAGCGAGATAGCGATTTCGCCCTGTAACGCCCCCGGTCGGCGCAGCGACCACTGGGTAATGCCCAGCTGCTGTAGTTGCCAGTCTCGTCGGGATGTCATAGCGAAACACTCCTGTTAAACAAGCGCGCAATATAGCAAATCCGTCGTATCTGCGCCAACAAACTACTATAATCGGCGCCAGTCTTAATGAAGGAGTGTTTCAT
The DNA here is from genome assembly GCF_021869705.1 of Klebsiella sp. PCX. Taxonomy (NCBI): domain Bacteria; kingdom Pseudomonadati; phylum Pseudomonadota; class Gammaproteobacteria; order Enterobacterales; family Enterobacteriaceae; genus Klebsiella; species Klebsiella sp. PCX. Next base: position 709,314 of record NZ_CP091527.1, on the reverse strand, counting down.
GTCCGCTTTTACCCCGGCAAGTGAAGTCTTGCTGCGCCACAGTGATGATTTCGAGTCCGCCCGCGTTCTGTTTGCCGGTGACCTGCAGGATGACCTGCCTGCGCGTCTGGATACCGCGGCCAGCCGCGCCCACACCCAGCAGTTCCACCACTGGCAGGTCCTCAGCCGCCAGATGGGTGACACCGTCCGTTTTAGCTTAGTGGCTGAGGCGGCTGACGTCGCCGAGTGCGACACCCTGATCTACTACTGGCCAAAGAACAAACCAGAGGCGCAGTTCCAGCTGATGAACCTGCTCTCTCTGCTGCCGGTGGGAAGCGACATTTTCGTCGTCGGTGAAAACCGCAGCGGCGTCCGCAGCGCGGAGCAGATGCTGACTGAATACGCGCCATTAAACAAAGTGGATAGCGCTCGCCGCTGTGGCCTCTATCATGGCCGTCTGGAAAAGCAGCCCGCCTTCGACGCCGAAGCTTTCTGGGGCGAATACACACTGGATAATCTGACGATTAAAACCCTACCGGGCGTCTTCAGCCGCGACGGTCTGGACGTCGGCAGCCAGCTGCTGCTCTCCACCCTCGAGCCGCATACCAAAGGGAAAGTGCTGGACGTCGGCTGCGGCGCGGGTGTGCTGGCCGCCGCGCTGGCCAGCCATTCGCCGAAAGTGCGCCTCACCCTGTGCGACGTCAGCGCCCCGGCGGTTGAAGCCAGCCGCGCGACGCTTGCCGCCAACGGCCTGGCTGGCGATGTGTTTGCCAGCAACGTCTTCTCCGAGGTCAATGGTCGCTTCGACATGATCATCTCCAACCCGCCATTCCATGACGGCCTGCAGACCAGCCTCGAAGCCGCCCAGGCGCTGATCCGCGGCGCGGTTCGCCATCTCAACAGCGGCGGCGAGCTGCGCATTGTCGCCAACGCCTTCCTGCCGTATCCGCAGGTGCTGGATGAGACGTTCGGCTTCCATGAGGTGATCGCCCAGACCGGACGTTTTAAGGTCTATCGCACCATCATGACCCGTCAGGCGAAAAAATAATCGTCTTTTCACGCCGGCGGCCCGCTCCTGGTGCCGCTGGCGCTTCCCGCGGGCAAATCCGCCCATTTTTGCAGCAATCGATACAACCTGCATAATTAACTATTGACGTGTCGCCGAAAACCACTAGAATGCGCCTCCGTGGTAACGATACTTTCATAGTGTCGATGGTATGCGAAGGTGGCGGAATTGGTAGACGCGCTAGCTTCAGGTGTTAGTGTCCTTACGGACGTGGGGGTTCAAGTCCCCCCCCTCGCACCATAATCCACGAAGATATTGCTCGCACTGGGCGAAGGTGGCGGAATTGGTAGACGCGCTAGCTTCAGGTGTTAGTGTCCTTACGGACGTGGGGGTTCAAGTCCCCCCCCTCGCACCAACGAGGCAATATCCAAAGAAAGAATACTGTGCGAAGGTGGCGGAATTGGTAGACGCGCTAGCTTCAGGTGTTAGTGTCCTTACGGACGTGGGGGTTCAAGTCCCCCCCCTCGCACCAATATTCTTCCCTCTCCCGACGTTATCCTCTCAGCTTGATATCCACCATCATCAGCATTATCCCACCAATCAATGCAACGCACGATGGCAGCAGGATAAAATGGCGCAGTTGACGATGCCATATCATCACCGCGGACATCAGCATGCCCACCGCGACCAGCGTCCGCCATACGTCAGCCGACACCCCGGCATACCCGAGAGCGACAATCAGCGCGCCGGGAACGACGACTGCCCAACCGCTTCCTAATGCTCGCAGCAGCATGGTTTTACCTCTCACAACGATAATGATAACCAATATCATATGATAATTTTTATCATTTGTCATTTGCAAAGTGCTCTGTGCCTTATTCTTTACGTTCGCGGTAATGACATACATTCATGAAGGTGATAAATTAAGCGGATTATCGATATATATTAAATATTTTTCTTATTTTGCAAATAACCTTTTTTTGCACATTGTTATCAGACTCTTCATTTTTGGCTTTCATCATTTTGAAATTTAACGACTAATAATGATTCTTCCGATATGACTGCACAAACCTGGCGAGCACACTACGCACAAAAATATCAATATTCCTTACGGCTTTTTTTACTGCTTAATTTCATTTCTTCCTCTCTGTCGCTGGTCACCCCCCTATTTACGGTAGTTCGTTTCACGCTGCCCTGCGCCCTGATCGTGGCCTGCAGCGGGTTGCTGCTACTCTGGCACTGGAAATGGCCGCAATCGAAAATAAATATTTCCGCTATCTCGTTGTTATTTGGCATGCTATGGGCATGGCACGTAGTGACAAAGGCGATGCTATTGACACCGCCGCATTTTAACTATCTGGTGATCGCCCTATTAAGCATTCTGTTTATCGGCACCATCGCTTTTTCCAATAATATCACTGCCTTTACCCTCCACTCTTTACCGACTTTCCTTGCCTGCCTGATAATGGCGGAGGGAGAACAATGGTTGCGCATGACTTACTGTTTTATGCTGCCTATTGCCGGTATTACCCTGCAAAATATTATCCAGAAGCGCAGCGATGCCTTTACACAAGGATTAATGGATAAACTGATGCAGGAACGCAACACCCTCAACGATCTCAGTATGCTGGATCCCCTGACCGGTTTGTATAATCGCCGCGGACTGCAGAATCGCCTCGATACCCTGCTGGCGCTGGACGGCGATAACCACTTCGTGCTGCTCCTCGATATCGATCATTTCAAAGCCTATAACGATCACTACGGTCATATGATGGGCGATCAGGCGCTCATTCGCGTCTCTGCTGCCATTCGTAACGCCGTACGCTCGCGCGATATTGTCGCCCGCTTTGGTGGAGAGGAGTTTATGGTGCTGCTGACCAATAGCAGCGAAGAAACGGCCTGGCAGGCTGCCGAACGAATTCGACAGCGGGTCTATGACCTGAAAATCCCGCATATGTTTAATGAGAGCGTCGCCACCAACGTGACCATCAGTATTGGTCTGACGCCGCTCATTGATGACAATATTGAGCAAGCGCTGGCGCGAGCCGATGGCGCACTCTATGAAGCTAAAAATAAAGGCCGCAACATTATTTTGGCCAGTTAACCCGCGCGCGCTGCGGCATCGTGGCGCCGACAAAATTCTTGCCATGCCGCCTGCAAACAACTAATATCAGGAATCATTATCATTTAGATTTGTATCTGGAAATCGAATGGCCTGGCGTTCCCTTCCTCTCAGCGATGAACTTATCTGGCGGGCCCCTTTGCCGACGGCTGAGCGCGCCCTGGCGGAGAGTATTCGGGAAAAAATCGCCACCCTGCGCCCCCATCTGCTCGATTTCCTGCGCCTGGATGAATCCGCTCCCGGTCACGCGTTGACGCTCGCCGAGTGGTCGCAACCCACCGCCTTACGCTCCCTGTTGGCCACTTATTCCGATCATATCTATCGTCATCAGCCAACGCTGACACGGGAACAGAAACCTCTGCTCTCGCTCTGGGCGCAATGGTATATCGGTCTGCTGGTGCCGCCGCTGATGCTGGCGTTGCTCAATGAACCACAGGGTCTCAGCCTGGCGCCGGAACATTTCCACGTCGAATTTCACGAAAGCGGCCGGGCGGCCTGTTTCTGGATTGATGTCCATAGTGATGCCGGCATCGAGAGACTGTCACCGCTGTCGCGGATGGATGCCCTGGTGACGCGCACCCTGCAGCCGGTTATTGAGGCGCTGGAAGCGACGGGCGAAATCAATGGCAAACTTATCTGGAGCAATACAGGCTATCTGATTAACTGGTATCTTGGGGAAATGCGCGCGCTGCTGGGGGATGAGCAGCTTGCCGCCCTGCGCCAGCACTGTTTCTTTGAAAAACAACTCGCCGATGGTCAGGATAACCCACTATGGCGAACGGTCGTGCTGCGTGAAGGGCAGTTAGTCCGACGCACCTGCTGTCAGCGCTATCGCCTGCCGGACGTCCAACAGTGCGGCGACTGCACGTTAAAATAACGCCCTGTTCCCAATAAGCTACGGGCAGCCTGTGGCCGCCCGGTCACTATTTATGCGGTCTGCTGACTCTCCTGTTCCGCCCGTTCGGCCTCTTCCGCTTCCTGAGCAAGCAGCTGTTTCTCATACACCTTAAAGAACGGGAAGTAGATAATCGCCGACACGCAGGCCAGAACGATGACCAGAATTGCCGCCCGGAAATCCCAGCCCAGCGCCCAGGCACCGCCAATCGGCGCCGGCGCCGTCCACGGCACCACGGAGATGACGCGGCCGATCAGATCCAGCTTCATTGCCGCCCAGGCCAGCACCGCATTCACCATCGGCGCCAGCAGGAACGGAATAAAGAACACCGGATTCATGACAATAGGCGTCCCAAAGATGACCGGCTCGTTAATGTTAAACAGGCTTGGCACCACGCTCAAACGACCAATGGAGCGCAAATGCGCTGAACGACTGCGCAGATAGCAGAACACCAGCCCCATGGTGGCACCAGAACCTCCGACCACGATAAAGAAGGTCCAGAACGCCTCCATAAAGATATGCGGCAGAGGTGCGCCCTGGGCCAGCGCCTGCTGGTTCATACCGAGGTTGGTCAGCCAGAACATCTGCAGCATCCCGGAAACGATCGCCGCACCGTGGATCCCGGCAAACCACAGCAGGTGGCCGATGAGGACCGCCAGCAGGATCGCCGGCAGGGAATCGGCCGCCGAAACCAGCGGTTTGAAAATCGCCATAATGGCCTGCGGGATCAGCATGTCAAAATGGTGTTGAATAAACAGGCTCAGCGGATAGAGCGTCAGCACAACCACCAGCACCGGGATCAACAGATCAAAGGAATTTTTGATCATCGGAGGGACCTGATCCGGTAGACGGATACCGATGTTATGTGCCTTGAGAAAACGCATCATCTCCACACAGTAGATCGCCACCAGAATGGCGGTAAAGATCCCTGTTCCGCCGAGGCTATCCACCGGCAGCGTGCCATTCGTCTTCGGCGCGGCAATCAGTAAAAAAGCCATGATCGACAGCATCGCGCACATAAAGGGATCGAGCTGATTGGATTTCTCGTAGTGCTTACCGAGGTTGTAAGAGATTGCCGCGCAGATGTAGATCGACATGATCCCCATTGTCATATCAAAGGGGGTCAGAATGCGCCCCTCGAACTCTTTTGCCAGATCCAGCCAGGCGCGGGCGAAACCCCAGGTGGTATCCGGGGAAAAAGGAGGATAAGCAAACACCAGCAGAAACGATCCGACGATCATAAACGGCATGGCGGAGATAAAACCGTCACGGATAGCCATGACGTGACGCTGCGATGAGATCCGCCCTGCTATGGGGCTTATGTAATTTTCTACAAAGCGAAATATCAAATTAAACGCAGCATGGTTAGCAGACATAGTAGCCCTCCTGACAGGCTATTGATACTGGCCCAACAACGATTACCCTGCCGTTACGATGACCGCTTTTTGATGCAGCAGGCCGCGGGTGGATCACCGGCTATACTGCTCATAACACAACGATTCATACACGGCTCTTTTGTTATAAATAAAAGGAGAAGTGACTGTTCCAGTATTCATCTCAATGCAGATAACCGCAACCGGTTACAGTAACCGGTTACGGTGAATGTGAAGGAGATCGACAAAATAGAAAGAATCTGGATTGTCCGCGCCGATATTTACACTCCGCCAGGCTTGTGACAGATTTAACCAGGCTTAAATCAGGAGAATCCAATGAGTCTGCAGTCTGTACGGCAGTTCTTTGCCGAACACGCCCCCGATATCGAAATTATTGAGTTAAACCAGAGTACCGCCACCGTGGCGCTCGCCGCTGCCGCGCACAACGTTGAGCCGGGACAAATAGCCAAAACGCTGTCGCTCAAGATCAAAGATAAAATTGTACTGATCGTCGCCAGGGGCGATGCGCGGCTGGATAATAAAAAGCTGAAAGAAACCTTTGGCGCAAAAGCGCGTATGTTGAGCAGCGATGAGGTGGTGACCTGGACCGGCCATCCGGTCGGCGGCGTGTGCCCGTTTGGTCTGGAAAATCCGCTGGACGTCTTCTGTGACGTCTCGCTCAGGCACTATCAGGAGGTACTACCCGCAGCGGGGGCTATTCACAGCGCCGTTCGCATCGAACCAGAACGAATGGCGCAGCTCACCGACGCAACATGGGTAGACGTATGCATATAGCCGCGTTATGCCACCTGTTTAACGGCGCTGGTCGGGCCGTTTATCGGTAAATGCAGCAAGATATCCGCCGCGTTTAATAAACCAATGTCAGAGCGAACCCCGAGCTTGGTCATGGCGTTGAACTTATGCGCGCGGATGGTTTTAATGTTCCGGTTCAGCTGCACCGCAATTTCCGAAAGCGAATATCCCCACGACATATACCGAAGAATAGCGTGCTCCGTCGGACTTAGCGGATCGTTGCATGCCTCTCTGCCGCAAAAATGCTCTTTGCCGGCGAGGGAATGATTATCCAGCAGCTGTAATAAATGCTCCTGCAACCCGCGTCGCGGCGCAGATTTATTTAATATACCGTGCAGGCAGGACGGCATTAAATGGCCGATCAGGCGCATTTCGCTTTCATTATTAGCCAGAATAATCGTTTGGACTTCCGGTCGGATCCTCGCCATCTCGTGAAGAAAAAGCAGGCTCTCGGCTCTGGACGAACGACTCCCTGAAAGTGAAAAGATCATTGCTGACCATGGGAACGACGCTTCCACCGCCCTGAGCAAATTGATATTTTTAAAAAAATGAATGCGGTATTGGCTGTTATCTTCACGGCTAAAGATATAGCGCCAGGCCATTTCCGTCATCACACATTTTTCTACGATGGCGACATGACGGGTTGTGCTATTTTTTTCCATTCCATTTGCTCCCCGTAAGCTGAATTGATATTCAGCTCTTGCATTCCCTGCGCGCTGTTGATCCAGGCATACATTTCAGCGTTGCTGCGTAGCGATAAACGACGCATTGCGCTATTTTTCTGCGCGCTGATCGTCTTATTGCTCTTTTTCAACAGCGCGGCGATCTGGTTAATTCCCCATCCCTTCGCCAGAAGGCGCAGAACTTTTCGCTCTGACAGGGTCAGCATCGCCGCAGAGTGGTAGCTTGCGAAATCGCTGTCCTCATTCCCGGTAAACAGCGTACGGCTAATCTGCTCAGCTGCACGGCTACCGGCACAAATCACCTCAATCAGCCGGTTTACCGGCTCGCTCTCGGAGATGAGCGAGCTTTCGGGACGAATTAATAGCTCAACGGCTAATGGATAGAGGCTGTCGCTGACCATAAAAACCCAGTGAATATCACGATACTGGGTCATGAGGGAGTAATAACGCTCGCAGACGGCCCGGGGTTGCGAAATCTCGCCGGAGATATCCGCGACAACCAGCACCGCCCGCCGCAGTTGTAAAAGGGTGAGCTCATCATGAGAGCGACAAAAACTGAGTTCGTAATCCGGGAGGTTCTCATTGAAGATCACCTTTAACCCTGACTGCATGACGGGGATTTTACTAATAACGACGCCAAACTTACCTTGTCCTGGTAACATAACACCTCCGCTTCCTGTCGAAGTTCCTTCGCTTGCCCGTAAACGTTCGGCGAGTGACTCGATCGCCATACCATTTACTGGATGAATATTAAAAACATATTCATGGCCCGCGTACACGATATACTGAATGACCGAACCGTGGTCATACCGTGTAAATATTATTCCTGTGTATACTTGCGATGAATATTAGCACAGACGCCTCTGCGCTAATAAATTAGAAAAGATAAAACTATTATTTAGCAAAAATAATTTCAGGCTTGAAAATTATGAAGCATTCTCTTTAATTGCTTCTCTAAATGCTTTAGGCGACATACCACTGTAGCGGCGGAAAAAGCGAGAAAAATAGGCGGCGTCGCTAAAACCCAAATAATCAGACAGTTGCGTTACCGTCATGCGAGTGTACTGCAGGTTACGCCGCGCCTCAAGCATCAGTCGCTGATGCAGTACCCCGAGAGCGCTACAGCCATAGAACTCGCGACATAAATAGTTTAAATGCGTGACCGACAGCCCAATCAACTTCGCATACTCCGCCAGCGGGAGATGCTGCCGGTAGTGGCTCTCAATAAGCCGGGAAAAATGACGCATCATACTGCGCTTTCGCTCCGCTTTGTCTTCCGCGGGCGGTGCGGGGCGGCACTGCCGGTTCAGCCAGACCAGCAGCGTTCCCAGCAGCGAATAAAGCATCATTTCCCGTGCGTCATGATCGGCACTGTACTCCTCGCGAAGCGCTGAAAACAGCGTATGCATACGCCCCCGGGAACGCCCCACCGGCAGACACTGCGCTACGCTAAGCACATCCAGCGGCCGGCCGAACTGATTTTCAAAGCGGCTCAGCAGCGGCAGCGCCAGGGAGAGCACAAATCCGTTCGTCCCGGGTGAAAAATGAAAGCCATGAATGCAGAGGGCGGGCACCACCTGGATGCAGGATTCCGTCATCACCGCGGTGGTGCCTTCAATTTCGATCTCCGCCCGACCTTTGTGCAGATAGAGGAGCTGGACCATTTCGGCGTGCTGGTGGACGCGAATATGCCACTGATACAGGCTGCTGCGCTGCAAAATCGATTCGCAGTGCAGCAGGTCCGGCGTCGGCCAGCCGCGCTCCTCGCCATAGAGCTTAAATACCGGAACAGTTTGGACGGGCGACATAGTTACTCCTGTTCAGTCAGACGACGCGCTCCATGGGCAGGCCCACGTAGTTTTCCGCGATGGTGGTCAGCCCGGCGCGCGAGCCCAGATAGTAGCGGCGATCGGCCGCCTGCATTTTGGCGTCGAATTCGCTCTGCTGCGGGAAATCGTGCAGCAGGCGGGTCATGAACCAGCTAAAGCGTTCCCCTTTCCAGACCCGATCCAGCGCCAGTCGCGAATAGGTCGCGAGCAGATCGCTCCGGCCATGATGGTAGTATTCGCGAAGGATCCGCCACAGATAGTTCACGTCCGATGCCGCCAGGTTCAACCCTTTAGCGCCGGTCGGCGGTACGATATGCGCGGCATCCCCCACCAGAAACAATCGCCCATATTGCATCGGCTCTACGACGAAGCTGCGCAAGGGAGCGATGCTTTTCTCAAGTGAGTGACCAGTCACTAACTTTGATGACAGATCCGCCGGCAATCGGCATTTCAACTCCTGCCAGAAGCGTTCGTCCGACCAGTCTTCCACTTTATCACTCAGCGGAACCTGCAAATAGTAGCGGCTGCGAGTAAGTGAGCGCTGACTACATAAAACGAATCCCCGCTGATGATGCGCATAGATCAGCTCCGGATTGACCGGCGGCGTATCCGCCAACAGGCCTAACCAGGCGAACGGCCAGACGCTCTCGTAAGTTTTGAGGATGTCAGCGGGAATACTTTGCCGCGACACGCCATGGAACCCGTCGCAACCGGCGATAAAGTCACACTCCAGGCGGCAGAATTCACCTTCGCTAAGATAGGTGATCGTCGGCCGGTCGCTTTTCGCGTCATGGATAGTCACTTCGCTCACGCCGTACACGATCGGCGCGTCGCTGGCGGCCCGGGCAGCCATCAGATCGCGGGTCACTTCAGTCTGGCCGTAAACCATCACGCTCTTGCCGTCGGTCAGCTCGCTCAGTGAGACGGGCACCCGCTGGCCGTCAAAGAGAAACTCCACCCCATGATGCACCAGGCCTTCGACGTCCATTCGCTGCGCCACGCCCGCTTCGCGAAGCAGATCGACGGTACCGCTTTCCAGAATTCCCGCGCGGATGCGCCCCAGCACATACTGCGGCGTTTGACGCTCAAGAATGACCGTGTGGATGCCGGCGTTGTGCAGGAGCTGCCCCAGCAGCAGCCCGGAAGGGCCAGCGCCAATAATCGCGACCTGTGTTTTCATAGGATTGTCTCACTTTTGCAGGGTTAATTATTTGTATATTTTTTGTTTAATAAAAGTGCTTTCCTGCATTTTTGATAAGTCAGACGGGAAAAAGAAGGGATGAATGGCGACAAAAATTGCACTTTTCACCAAACTGGCAAAAGTGTGGGAAGCTTCAAATTCTGCCCCTCCGGCGGGCGGGAAATTTTTGCACATTATTTGATCCCACCCCCCTCAGCCGCCCAGGCGCTTCAGGTTAAAGTATCGGCAGATACCAGGCGTCGCGGACAGCAGAGGAAATATGCAGGTTGATCGGGCACAGCAGCGGGCAATCACACGATTATGCATCCAGTGTGGTCTTTTTTTGTTACAGCACGGCGCCGAAAGCGCGTTGGTGGAAGAGCTTTCAACGCGTCTCGGGCTGGCGCTGGGGATGGACAGCGTCGAAAGCGCCATTTCCTCCAACGCTATCGTCCTGACCACCATTAAGGATGGCGAATGTCTTACCTCCACGCGTAAGAATGTCGACCGCGGCATTAATATGCATGTGGTGACGGAAGTGCAGCATATCGTGATCCTCGCCGAGCATAAGCTGCTGGACTATCGCGACGTCGAGAAGCGCTTCGCGCAGATTAGGCCCCTGCGCTATCCCCGCTGGTTGCTGGTGATCATGGTGGGCCTCTCCTGCGCTTGTTTCTGTAAACTGAATAACGGCGGCTGGGATGGAGCGCTGGTCAGCTTCTGCGCCAGCACGGTGGCCATGTACATTCGCCAGGTGCTGACCCACCGTTCCATGCATCCGCAGATCAACTTCTGCATCACCGCCTTTGTGGCCACCACGATCTCCGGGCTGCTGCTGCGCCTCCCTACCTTTGCCAGCACCCCGACCATTGCCATGGCCGCCAGCGTCCTGCTGCTGGTCCCGGGCTTTCCGCTGATCAACGCCGTCGCCGATATGTTTAAAGGGCATATTAATACCGGCCTCGCCCGCTGGGCGATCGCCAGCCTGTTAACCCTTGCCACCTGCATTGGCGTAGTGATGGCAATGACCGTATGGGGGCTGCGGGGATGGGCATAATTTCGTTTATTTTCGCGCTGGCGGAAGACATGCTGCTGGCGGCGATCCCTGCCGTCGGGTTTGCGATGGTCTTTAATGTCCCGCAGCGCGCCCTGCGCTGGTGCGCGCTGCTGGGGGCCATCGGCCACGGTTCGCGCATGGTCATGATGAGCGCCGGTTTTAACATTGAATGGGCCACGTTTCTCGCCGCCCTGCTGGTGGGTTGCATCGGTATCCAGTGGTCGCGCTGGTATCTGGCGCATCCGAAGATTTTTACCGTTGCCGCCGTGATCCCGATGTTTCCCGGTATTTCCGCTTACACCGCGATGATCTCCGCGGTAAAAATCAGTCATTTTGGCTATTCTGAAGAGATGATGATTTTGCTGCTGAGCAATTTTTTAAAGGCCTCTTCAATCGTGGGCGCCCTCTCCATCGGCCTGTCGATACCCGGTCTGTGGCTGTATCGTAAGCGCCCTCGCGTCTAACCCCGGCGTCGCGGTAAAGCCGCGACGCTCCTTCCGCGACGGGCTCTGTGCTACTATGTGCAGATCACCCCACTCTTTGCAGTTCAGAGTTGAGATAGAGTTATGTCTTCGCGAATTTTAACCTCCCATTTTAGCGGCCTGGAAGAGTTCCTCCAGCAGCACGCGGCGCTGCTGGCGAAATCGACTGACGGCACTGTCGCCGTTTTTGCCAACAACGCCCCGGCGTTCTATGCGCTGACCCCAGACCGGCTGGCGCAGCTGCTGGAACTGGAAGCCAGGCTGGCGCGCCCCGGCAGCGACATCGCGCTTGACCCGCAGTTTTTCGACGAGCCCGCGGCGGCGCCCGTTGCGGTGCCGATGGGCAAATTTGCCATGTATGCGGCCTGGCAGCCGGACGCCGACTTTCAGCGTCTGGCCGCGCTGTGGGGCATCGCCCTGAGCCAGCCGGTCACCCCGGAAGAGCTGGCCGCTTTTGTCGCTTACTGGCAGGCGGAAGGTAAAGTGTTTCACCACGTGCAGTGGCAGCAGAAACTGGCTCGCAGCGTGCAAATCAGCCGCGCCAGCAACGGCGGGCAGCCGAAGCGCGATGTGAACAGCGTGAGCGAACCCGACAGTCATATTCCGCGAGGTTTCCGAGGATGAGCATGAAAAACGTTGGCGATCTGATGAAGCGCCTGCAGAAAATGATGCCGGCTCATATCGAACCGGCGTTTAAAACCGGCGAAGAGCTGCTGGCCTGGCAAAAAGAGCAAGGCAAGCTGCGTTCCGAAGCGCTGGAGCGGGAGAACCGCGCGATGAAAATGCAGCGCACCTTTAACCGCTCGGGGATCCGCCCGCTGCATCAGAACTGCTCCTTTGATAACTATCGCGTCGAGTGCGAGGGGCAGATGAACGCCCTCGCCCGGGCGCGTCAGTACGTGGAGGAGTTTGATGGCAATATCGCCAGCTTTATCTTCTCCGGCAAACCGGGCACCGGTAAAAACCACCTCGCGGCTGCTATCTGCAACGAACTGCTGCTGCGCGGGAAATCGGTCTTAATTATCACCGTGGCTGATATTATGTCAGCCATGAAAGATACCTTCGGCAATCGGGAGACGAGCGAAGAGCAATTACTGAGCGATCTCAGCAAGGTCGATCTTCTGGTGATTGATGAAATTGGTATGCAGACGGAGTCTCGCTATGAAAAGGTCATTATCAATCAGATAGTTGACCGCCGCTCTTCCTCCAAACGGCCTACCGGTATGCTAACCAACAGTAATATGGAAGAGATGAATAAGCTGCTCGGCGAACGGGTGATGGACCGTATGCGCCTGGGCAACAGCCTGTGGGTTATCTTCAACTGGGAAAGTTACCGGCACCGCGTCACCGGCAAGGAGTATTAAGAGATTTCCGGACAACGGCGGCGTTATACTAAAGTGATTCTTCAGTCACGCTTATGAGTCCGTCTATGAAATCGTTAAAAAATGGCTTACTTGCCGCGCTTACCCTCAGCGCATTTACCCTCTCCGGGGCCCACGCTGCCTCCTGGCAGGATTCTCTCAACAGCGCCGCCAGCCAGCTCAGCGGCGGCAGCACCCAGGCTGGCAGCGGCGGCATGTCCGTCTCCTCGCTAACCAGCCTGCTCAGTGGCAGCAGCCAGTCGCTGACCGCCAGCAGCATGAATAATGCGGCCGGGATCTTGTCATATTGCGCGCAACAGAAGCTGGCCTCCGTGACCAGCGCCGATAACGTCAAAAACCAGGTGCTGGATAAACTAGGACTCAGCACGCCGGAAAAACAGAAACAAGACACCAACTATCTCGATGGCCTGCAGGGGTTGCTCAACAGTAATAACGGCCAGCAGCTGGACCTGAATACGCTTGGCAACAGCTCGCTGGCGAAACAGGTGAAAACCAAAGCCTGCGATCTGGTCTTAAAACAGGGCGTTAACTTCCTCTCCTGATACGTACTGCTAATGCCGCGTTTGTCGCCTTCGCGACGGCAGCGCGGCCTGAAACGGCTTTTTTCTCCTTTTTCTCCTTGCGCTTCCCCGCCACGCCGGCTGCGACGCCGATCAAAAAAAGCAACTTCTAAACCAATTCTGAATAACTGCACACTTTCATGACGCTAGAATTGCAGCAAGATGGCGCTGCAATTACAGTGTGGCTTGAAAAGTAATCTGTTCTGCCAGCCGATAACTGGCGTTAATGAGGATGAGCTGTGTCAGAGTTGTTATCCATCGCCTTATTTTTAGCTTCGGTGGCGCTTTATGCCTGGAAAGCGGGTCGTAACACCTGGTGGTTTGCCGCCACGCTCACGGTGTTAGGCCTGTTCGTGGTGCTGAATATCACCCTCTACGCCAGCGACTACTTTACCGGCGACGGCATCAACGACGCGGTACTCTACACTCTGACCAACAGCCTGACCGGCGCCGGGATCGGCAAATACATTCTGCCGGGCGTCGGCGTGGCCGTCGCGCTGGTTGCCGTTTTTGGCGCCCTGGGGTGGGTGCTGCGCCGCCGTCGGCATCATCCTCATCACGTCGGCTACAGCCTGGCGGCGCTGCTGCTGGCGCTGGCCTCGGTCGACGCCAGCCCGGCCTTCCATCAAATCAGCGAGCTGGTGAAATCGCAATCACGGGAAGGAGACCCGGACTTTGCCGCGTACTACAAAGAACCGTCGAAGCGTATCGACAATCCGCAGCTGAATCTGGTCTATATCTATGGCGAAAGCCTTGAGCGCACCTATTTTGATAACGATGCGTTCCCCAACCTCACCCCTGAGCTTGGCAGAATTAAAGATGAGGGCATTGATTTCAGCAATACCATGCAGCTGCCGGGGACCGATTACACCATCGCCGGCATGGTCGCGTCACAGTGCGGCATTCCGCTGTTTGCGCCGTTTGAAGGCAACGCTTCGGCCTCCGTATCCAGCTTCTTTCCGCAGAATATCTGCCTTGGCGATATCCTGAAAAACTCCGGTTACGAAAACTATTTTGTGCAGGGAGCTAACCTGCGCTTTGCTGGCAAAGACGTCTTTCTCAAGTCCCACGGCTTCGATCACCTGTTCGGGGCGGAAGAGCTCAAAACCACGGTAGCGGATCCCGCCTACCGCAACGACTGGGGCTTCTATGACGACACGGTACTTGAGGAGACGTGGAAAAAATTCGAAGAGCTGTCGCAGTCCGGAAAACGCTTTTCGCTGTTCGCCCTGACGGTGGACACCCACCATCCCGACGGCTTTATTTCGCGCACCTGCGAGCGTAAACGCTATGACGTGGACGGTAAGAAAAACCTCTCCTTTAGCGCCGTTAGCTGCAGCCAGGAACATATCGCCGCGCTAATCGAGAAGATCAAAGCCTCTCCCTATTTCAAAAACACGGTCATCGTGGTCTCTTCCGACCACCTGGCCATGAAGAACAGCGCCTGGGATTACCTCAACAAGCACGATCGCAGCAATTTGTTCTTTGTCCTGCGCGGCGATCGGCCGCAGCAGGAGACCCTGGCAGTGAAACGCAACACCATGGATAACGGTGCGACGGTGCTGGATATTCTCGGTGGCGATAACTATATCGGCCTCGGGCGCAGCAGTCTCTCTGGCCAGTCGCTCTCCGGTATTTTCATCAATATGAAAGAGAAGATCCTGGCCTGGAAACCCGACGTGATCCGCCTGTGGAACTTCCCGAAAGAGATTAAAAACTTCACCATCGACTCGCAGAAGAACATGATCGCCTTCTCCGGCAGCCATTTCCGTCTGCCGCTGCTGCTCCGGGTGTCGGATCAGCGCGTTGAACCGCTGCCGGAGAGCGAATACTCGGCGCCGCTGCGCTTCCAGCTGGCCGATTTCGCACCGCGGGATAATTTCGTGTGGGTCGATCGCTGCTATAAAATGGGCCAGCTGTGGTCTCCTGAGCTGGCGCTCTCCACCGACTGGTGCGTCTCGCAGGGCCAGCTCGGGGGTGAGCAGAAGGTTCAGCACGTTGATAAGCCACAGTGGAAAGGCAAGACCGCCTTCAGGGACACCCTTATCGATATGGAGCGCTATAAGGGCAACGTCGATACGCTGAAAGTTGTCGACAACGATATTCGCTATAAGGCCGACAGCTTCGTGTTTAACGTTGCCGGCGCGCCGGAAGAGGTGAAACAGTTTAGCGGCATTTCGCGCCCCGAGTCCTGGGGTCGGTGGTCCAATGCCCAGCTGGGCAGCGACGTGAAGATTGAATATAAAGAGCCGCTGCCGGAGAAATTTGATCTGGTGATCACCGCCAAAGCCTACGGTCCCAATGCCAATAAGCCGATCCCGGTGCGGGTTGGTCAAAGTGAGCAAGTGCTTACTCTGGTCAATGATGTGACCACCACGACGCTGCATTTCGACAACCCGACGCGCAGCAACACGCTGACCATCACTCCGCCGGACCCGCAGTCCACCAACGAGGGCAATATCCTCGGCCACTCCCCGCGTCAGCTGGGGATCGGTATGGTGGAGATCAAAGTGGTGAAAAGCGAAGGTTAAAGCCACCTTGCCCGGCGGGTTTTGGCGCCGGGCAACGGTTTGGGTGGCGGGGTGTTAGCAATACAGCGGCTTGAGCTCGTCAGCCGACAGTCCGGTAATCTTCTGTACCGTCTCTTTGTCGAGGCCATTCTGTAACATGCTGCCGGCAATGCGCAGCGCCTCACGCCGGCTCCCTTCCTGTAAGCCCTCAAGGCGCCCTTCCTGTCGGCCCTCATGCCGACCTTCCTGTCGACCTTCCTGCTTAAGCTTTTGCGCGATAGACATCAATGTCTCCTCATACTGTGGCAGACGGCGGGCCAGCCGGCGGAGAAACACGCCCGGCTCGGCCGTGTTACCGTACTGCAGCATATAGTGAAACAGCATTCTCAACTGCCGGGGGCTAGTGTATCCCAGCATCACCACGGCCGCCAACGACTCCGTTATGTCGCTGAGATCGCGCTGGCGAATATGCTTTTGCATCAGCTCCAGCAGGGCGACCCGCCGATGCTGCACGATTTCATCGTCCGGCATGACCGTGACGTCGATCAATGGAAACTGACTGCCGTACAGCCTCTTCGCCAGCTGCGGGTCGGCAAATTCATCCAGCCAGTTGAGGGAAAAAGGATACGGACTGGTTGCGCCGTGATAAAACAGCATCGGCACCACCAGCGGCAGCGTTTTGTGCCCGGCGTCGAGGTGTCGCTGCATCGCGGCAATCGCATAGCGCATCAGACGAAAAGCCATATGGTTGTCCGGCGAGCTCTGATGCTCTATCACCACGTAAATATATCCCGCCCCGCAGGTGGTCCGCACCGACCACAGCACGTCCGAATACCAGGCGCGCAGATCCTCATCGATAAAACTCGCCGATTGCAGCCTCAGGGTAGCGAAATCGCACCGCTGGCGGATCGCTTCGGGAAGATAGAGCATGAGGAAATCATTCGCTGTCTCCGGGTGGCGAAGAAATCGTTTAAAGACCGCATCATGCGGCGTTGAGGTCATCCGTTTTTTCATGGCCATCCGCTTGCCTGAAAGAGAAGGAAAGCCGGACTCTACCACCGGTTTTTACCCGGCTGGATTTGACGATGATTTTCTGGGAAGCGCCTCGGAGAATAGCGGAGCGGCCAGTCTGACTGGCCGCCATGGGCAAGATTTAGTAATCAAACTGCCGGTAATAACGGCGGATATTCAGGTCGTGGCCGGTATGGTGCTCAAAGTGGGCCGCCAGCCGGTCCACCAGCAGAGTGGACACCACGCACGGCGCCATAATCCAGCGGAACGCATCATCAATGCCGTTCAGCGGATAGTCGCGTGGGTCGATCACCACCAGATGGTCAGTTATCTTTTCGGCAAAGCGTTCGACGCGCTCGTCCAGCGCCCGGCATTTCCCCTCGCCCTTCACCAGAAACAACGGGACCTCTTTTTCCAGCAGCTCCAGGGTGCCGTGGAAAAATTCAGCCGAGCTTACCGACTTCGTCCGCTTCCACTGCATCTCTTCGAGAATACACATCGAGAACAGGTAGACCTCACCCCACATTTCCGCGCCGCCAATCCACATCATATAGTCGCTGTCATGGTATTGCGCGGCAATGCTGTACGCCTGAGGATCGAACTGGCGCTTGGCCTCTAGCAGATTTTCCGGCAGCAATTCCAGCTGGCTGGCAAAACGCGCATATTCAGCAAACTCACCATGACGATAAATGACGCGGAAGAATAACCAGTACAGCAGCATATATTCATATTCCACGCCGTTCTTGTGGCACATCGGAATATGCCAGCTGGCGGCGGCAGCCAATGGCGAATCGGCATGACGGGTAATGGCTACCACGCGTATCCCCTGCGCCTTGCACCATTCAGCAATGGCCACCGACTCTTTGGTATCGCCGGATTTAGAGAGCGTGACGACAACCGCCTCTTTATTTAATTTTTTATGCCCGCGATGAATTAATTCCGCCGCCTGCTCAAGATAAACCGGCACGCTGGTTAATTCTTTGGCAAACTCATTAATAGCCATCATCGGGGCAAGGGAACCGCCAACCGAGGCAAAAAATAATGCGCTGCAGCCGCTGTCATAAATAGCGTCGGCCACGGTTTCAGCCTGTTTACGCGCAGCGATGATCTCGCGAGCACTGGTCAGGTACTCGTCCTGATTAAAACCCAACATAGTTTTCTCCTGAATAATCAGATTTTACTTTTTAAGACGCGGTCAAAATCGTCGAAAATACGTTTAGCCAGATCGATGCCTTTCAGTCCTGCGGTATGCCAGGCGAGCATCTGCACTGGGACAATCAGCAACAGCGGCGCCAGGTGATGCTCGCACGGGCAGTTTAGCGCCAGCGTTTGTTCATCCTCTTCGTCGCTCAACGTCAGGGTAAAGGCCCGGGCAATGGACGGCGCCATATAGTCGCGCAGCGCCCGGGTTCGCCCGTCCGGCGTATCTTCAATAAACAGCATCACATGGCGGGCATTGGCTTCCAGATAGGGGCCGTGCATATAGGCTTCCAGCTCAAAGCCGCTGGAAGGCACGCGCACCGTCTCGGTAAATTTGGTTTCGAACTCTTTCGCCACGCCAACCAGCGCGCCATAGCCGGTGGCGACAAAGCGCTCGCCGCGCCGCAGCGTTTCGCTATGCCGATCGATAAAGCGCGAAGTGCGGGCGATAACCTCCGGGATCGCCGCCGCCAGCCGCTGGAATTCGGCAAGATAGTGCTGCTCCTCGGCTTCGCTGGCCTTCCCCTGGCTGCGGGCAATCATCAGCGCTATCAGCAGCAAATTGAGCACCGTCGCGCTAAAGCCGCGGGTGACAAACCCTACGCTCTCGATCCCGGTATTGATATCCAGCACGCCATCGCAGGCGCGCCCGGTCGGGCTTTGCGGGTCGGAGGTCAGGGCAAATACCGGCAGTCCTGAGGACTGTACCTTACGCATCGCCTCCAGCGTCGACGCGCTTTTTCCGCTCTGTGAAATCGCCACCACCAGATCGGTATGCGGGTCGATAGCTTCGTAATGGGTAAAGTTGTACGGCTCTTTAATGTCAACCAGCACGCCGAAGCGTTGTTCAAAGAAATAGCGCGCGCACAGCGCAGCGTTCAACGACGATCCGGTCGCCAGCAGCAAAATTCGGCGTACCGGGTGCTGGCGGGCAAAGGTCTCAATCGCCGCCAGCTTTTGCCGGTAGTCGCGCAGGATCTGCGCCAGACAGGCCGGCTCTTCGCTGATATAGGTCATCATTGTTGGTTGCATAGCTCACTCCCGTTAAAACAATCCGATCCACGAACCCAGAATGCCCACCAGCGCCATTCCGCCGATAATAGAGAGCGGTTTAACCTTGCGCCCAAGCAGCCAGTAGACGATGCCGAAACTCACCAGCGGCAGCATGCAGGGCAGAATGTCGTTGATGATGTCCTGCACCTGGGTTTTGGCTTCCCCGGTCCCGAAGGAGACAGGGATGGTGATATCGATCATTGAGGCGGTCATCGCCCCGACCACCATCAGGCCGATAATCGATGCCCCGTAGGTCAGGCTCTCCATCATTCCGCTCTTCTGGATCCGCTGCAGGACGCCGGTGCCCAGCACGTAGCCCCAGCGGGTAAAGCACCAGCGCGCCAGAATGTGCGGCACGTTAAATACCAGCAGAAACAGGATTGGCCCGAGAATATTGCCTTTTAGCGCCAGGCTGGTGCCGATACCGGTGGCGATCAGGCGCAGCGTGCCCCAGAAGAAGGAATCACCCAGCCCGGCCAGCGGCCCCATCAGCGACGCTTTGACGTTATCAATGGCATTGGCATCCATATTTTTCTGCTGGCTATTTTTCTCCTCCATCGCCGTGGTGATTCCCAGCAGCAGGGTGACGATATGCGGCGTGGTATTGAAGAACACCAGATGGCGTTTCAGCGCCCCGGCCAGCTCCTCTTTGCGCGGATAGAGCTTCTTCAGCACCGGGATCAGCGCGTAAACAAAGGCGAGATTCATCTGTCGCTCATAGTTCCACGAGAACTCCATCTGGAAGGAGCGCCAGAACACCCGGCGTAAATCACGCGGCGTAATTCGCGTTTCTTCCTGCTCCTGCGGCTGCAGGGTCTCTTCAGAAATCATCTTCGTCGTCATCGCTGACTCCTTGTTCTGTCGTGGTACGAGGTGCGCTAAATGCGGTGACGTTAACCATCACCACCGCCACGATGGCGCCGAGAATGGCGATACCGGTCACCGGGATTTTCAAATAGGCCATCAATACAAAGCCGAGGAAAAAGTACGGCGCCACTTTCTTGTTAATCAGCAACCTGGCGAGCATCGCGAAGCCGAGAGCCGGAATGATCCCGGTGGCTACGCTAAGCCCGTGTTTGATAAATTCCGGGATCGCATCGAGCAGAGATTTCACCGCGTTGCTGCCCACCAGGAATGAGACGGTCACCACCGTGGCAAGCATTAGCGACAGGCCGAATCCGGCGATCAAATGCATCCGCTCAATGCCGCGCGTATCCGCCCGTTCCGCATAGCCGTCCGCTTTCTGGCTGAGCAACGGAATGAACATCCCCAGATAAACGTTTTTCAGGATCAGGGTCAGGGTGGCGATAGGCAGGCCGAGCAACAGCGCCGTTTCCGTGCCCGCGCCGGAGGTGATAGCGAACGCCACGCCGAGAATACCGCCGGTCACCACGTCGGGCGGGATCGAGGCGCCAACGGAGAACGAGCCGATAAACGCCAGCTCTAGCGTCGCGCCCATGATGACGCCGGTCTGCACATCCCCCAGCACCAGACCGGTCAGCAGCCCGGTGACGATAGGCCGGGAAATCAGCGACGTCCCTAAGGCATATTCCGATTGCGCGATAAACGCCACCAGACCCAGTAAGAGAGCCTCTACCATAATCTGTCCTCCGGAATTACACGCATTCCGTAAAAAGCTGTTTGCGATCGTTCGGGACCTGGCGAATTTCCACCTCGACGCCTTTGCCCACCAGTTGTTGCAACTGCTCTATTTCCTCCGGCAGTAAATTAATCGCCTTAGAAATATTTTTACTGCCCTCTTTGGCCTTAATCCCACCGAGATTAATACTTTTTATTTCCTCAACGGCGCTGGCAATACGCCAGGCGTCATTGACCGATTCCACAACAATAAATAAATTATATTTATCGGTAACCCCGCTTTTTATCGCTTCAATAGAATCATTTATATTTTTAATCACCAGCTTTACCGAGGGTGGTTTAGCAAGCTTAATGGTGGTTTTCCGAAGTTCATCCTCAGGGACACTGTCGTTGGCGATTAAAATACAATCGGCACCGACATATTGGGTCCAGGAAAAGGCTACCTGGCCGTGAAGTAATCGATGGTCAACCCTTAATAACGTAATCATCATGCATCCTCATTTCAGAAGTCTTTATCCATAGTCATCGCCCCGGCAATACTCTGATTGCAGTACTGAATGCTCTCTTTGGCGTTGATTAATGCTTCAGAAATTAATTTTTCGGTATTCTCTTCCGCTGCAGAAATAAGCAGGTCAATAATTAACGGTAGATTTAACCCAGATAATAAATGGAAGTGCGGGCGCGATAAAAAACGCACAAACTCATTATTGACGCTACCGGCGAAAATATCCGTAATCACTATCAGCTCATCCTGCGCCGGGAAACGCGCCAGCAGCGCCTCCACCTGCTGCGTCAGATCGACCTCCTCTTCTACATAGGCGCACAGAGTATGAATATCCGGCTGTTTACCGAGGATCAGCTCCACAGAGTTCAACAAACCGTTAGCAAAGGTGCCGTGGCTGGCAAAAATATAGTGTCGTTTCATCCTTACCTCGAAAGCGCATTCCACTGCTTTCTTAATTGCAACCGACGTGCCAGAAACAGTGGCGCGTCGGCTAACGTAAGGATAAAAGGGGGAGAAGCGTTAAAACTCTTGATCTTCCTGAATAAATTCCGTTTCCCGCGTCAGGATGTCGTGAATGTAATAGAGCTCGACAACGGGAATTTTGACACTATATCCGCTCTCTATGACACTAAAGGCCTCGCGCAGCGTAGCCAGCTCGCGCTCCGGACACTGCCTTCCCGAATAATGGGTTGGGGAAGCGTGGCGAATTAACCGCTCTATCAGACAGCTGATGTGCACATACAGCGCTACCTTACGTTCGTTGGGCACCTCGTACCCGGCCAGATGCTCATAGCGCAGCAAAAACTGCTCAACCTGGTTGATCACCTTCGCGGTATCAAGGATCGTCACCGACTCAATCACTCGCCGCAGCGAGAAGTTTTTCAGGATCAGGTTGTTGATCTCGCTAACCTGCTCCGCCGTCGCCAGTTCGCCGAAGATACGCATCAGCGGGCGACTTCCTTCGCCGGAAATCAGCGAATCCAGCGAGATCCACGGGAGATCGGCAAGATGCGGATCGAGGGTGCCGACGATCGCCAGCACCTCGTAGCGGCTGAGCATCGGCTCCCGCCGCGCGGGATCGGCAAGGGTCTCCACATCACAGGCCACAATATCAATGCCAAGCGCTTCAGGGATGCTGGCTTTTAACAGCGCCGACAGGTTCGCCGCCGCGCCCAGTCCGGTGGCGCAGGTGGTCAAAATCGCCCGCGGTTTATCGGTCTGCGGGTAATAGAGCTGGTGCTCAACCGCCAGATCATCGCCGATCTCGCGGACGATATCTTCCAGCATATCGCCGTGCAAAATCCGCTCCCCGACGTACATCGCCATGCCGGTGGAGACATTGTTAATAATCGCCACCGGCGTGTTCAGACGACGATTAAAATGGCTGTGAATAGCGTTCAGGGATCCCATATCGACCAAAATGATCAGCCCTGACGCCAGCGCGTGGCGCTCAATGTAGGCCATCACCTGATTAGCGATAGCCTCCGGCGTCACGTCGAGCGGCATGTCGAATGACTCAAACAGCGGGCTTTTCAGCAAGCGGTTCGCCACGCTGGCAATGCTGCTGGCGGTGGCGTAACCGTGAGCGAGAATAATCGCCCGGGTCACCTGCTGCTGGCTAATAGCGCCATTTTTCTGGAACCACAGCACCAGCAACAGCAGGTCAATACGTTGGGGCTCAATATCCAGCTTCAGCGCCAGCGCGTCGAGGATCGCTTCGCAAAAGCGATACAGCAGCGGGAATTTGTTTGCCAGAAAATCCGCCAGCAGACGGATTTTCTCATTGCTCATCGTGGACGGCGCCTGACGGGATCGATGGATCAGGTAGTGGCTCAGGGCGTAAAGACAGTTACCGTTAAACTGGATATTGAAGCGTTTTTCCAGGCGATAATACTCCTCCCGCACCTGATGGGCGATCAGCAGCAACATCTGCGAGCTACTGGCATCCTGGTTATCAAAGATCAGCCGATCGAAGAGGGTTTCAATCTCCTCCCCCATGCTTCTTTGCGCCTCTTCCCAGACCGTTTTTTTATTCAGCACCGCTTCATGCAGCGCCAAAATCCGACACTGAACGTCATAGATCAGCCCCTGAATCGGGTCGCGCGCCCGCAGCAGCCAGACCAGGCTGGTCTGCGGCTCGATTAGCAGCGGCTCCTGCTGACCCATCGCTTCACTGAGCGCCGGCGTCGCCGCCATGATCGTTTCCGGCAGATCGTGCAGCGTCACGGTCAGCATCTCGCTGCCCGGAGACCTGGCCCAGGCTGATGCCACGGCGTACTTCACCACATTCTTCAGTTCGCCGACGTTGCCCCGATAAACGTACTGCGTCAGGACCTGCAAAAGCCGCGGCGTTAGCTGCAGCCGGGCGGCCAGCGTCCGGGCCTCCTGCCAGAAAAACTGCAGCGTTAGCGCCTCCTTCTCCTCGCGGCTGCGGTGTTGAAGATCGGGCAAGCTGACCAGGATCGGAATACGACGAAGAAAGGTGGTCAGAAAAGTGCTGTGAATCTCTTCGGTGGTGGCAAACACCAGCCGCAGCGAAATCGGCAGGCCTTGAGCGGTCTCCCCCACCCGGTAGATCTCCTTGCGATCCAGCCAGGTGAACAGCTTCTCCTGCCCCTGAGCATCCAGGCGGTGGACCTCGTCGAGAAACAGCATCCCGCCGTTTGCCGCCTCGAACGCCCCGGCTTTATCGCTCTGCGCGCCGGTAAACGCGCCTTTGACGTAGCCGAACAGGTTGGCGGCCAGCAGCTCCGGATTACTGGCATACTGCGCGCAGTTGAAGCTCACGAAGGGCGCATCGGGCGCCAGCAGGCCCTGGGCGATCGCGAACTCGTGCATCAGCTCCGCCATATAGCTTTTACCGGTCCCGCTGTCGCCGGTGATCAGCAGCGGTAGCCCGCCGTTGGGATAAAACAGCGCGGTTTTCATCTGCTCAATCGGTTTACGCAGGCTGCCGTCATGGCCGGTCAGCAACGAAAAATGGTCCGCCTGTTCCGGCTGGCGGTCACTCTCCGCGAGCAGCTCCGCCATGCTGGCGTACTCGCTGCGGGAAAGGGGGAAGAACTGCTGGCAGAAGGCTTTTTTATGCAGAAAATAGACCGGCCGGGTGTTGATCTTCACCAGCACGTCCTGGGCGACCAGCTGATTGAGATAATGGCTGGCGGTATTTCTTTGCATCGCGAAACGTTGAGCCAGCCAGCTGGCGGTGAACACTTCGCTCAGGTTATCCGGATCGAAAAAATCGGTCTGATTTTGCAAAAAAGCCAACAGTTCCGTTTTACGCATTACATCCCCCTCGTCGCCATTACGAAGAGATATGATGCGGCAAAAGAGAGGCTTATCGGCGCCCTGTGCTGTTTTTTGCGGCCCAGCGCACACTCCCGCTTAAGCGAACTTTGCTGCGGTCAACTCCATCGTCATTTCATACTGCTGCAGCGATAGCGGTGAATATCCCGCCGCGGCAAACAGCGGCGTAAAGGTTTCCGGGACCGTCACCGAAGTGCCGATACCCGGGAACTGCTGCGCCAGCGCCATCAGCAGCGCCCGTGCCAGACCCTGGCGACGGGCGGCGGGTTCAACCCATAAAAACTGCAGTACAGGCCGTGAACCCGAGGTGCCCAGTACCGCGAAGGCGCGCTGTTCCAGCGTCACGACGCGGCATGGCAGGGTGGCGAAGGTAAGCGGATCCATCAGCCAGGGGAGCTGACTGTTACTCTCCTCAATGACGCGTCTAAGCAGCGCCAGGGTGGGATAAGGCTGTAACACGCCTGGCGCCGCAGCCTGAGGCTCTGCGCTCAGGTAGCCGCAGAGCCCATAGCGCCGCGTAAAGCCTAACGACTGATACAGCGCGACGGCCGCGTGGTTATCGCGGATCACCTCCAGGGAAACCGTCTCGATCTCCTGCAGCTGCAGAAGCATCAGCAGCTCCTGCATCAATTTCCGCGCAAGACCTTTGCCGCGCCAGGCCGGACGCAGGGCAAAGGCCGCCAGGCGAGCCATATTCCCGCGACGCGCGACGATCGCGATCGCCGCCGGTTCATCTCCGGCCAACCAGATACGGGAATCGATCAGGCTCATCCCCTCGGCGCTAAAGCGCTGAACAAATCCCTCCACCGACTGGGTCACCGGTACCAGATAGTCTGCAAAACAGGCGTTAAGAATATCCGTTAACTGCACGCTGCTGAACTGCGTGGCGGGAACGGCGGTCAGCTCCATACTTTTCTCCCGAAGGCTGCTATGCTGAGGTGATGAAAACTAACACTATAACTGCCGGCGCCGAATTACGCCTGACCGAGGAGAGGGATATCGCCCTTCTGCCGGCCATTGAACGTTCCGCCGCTCAGGCATTTCGTCAGATCCCCGCTCTCGCCTGGCTGGCGGACAGCGAGGTGATTAGCGTTGCGCGCCATCATGATTATCTGGAAACGGAACATAGTCTGCTGGCGGTGGCCGCCGGGCAGCCGGTGGGTTTTATTCTGACCGAACCGCTCGACGATGCCTTATTTATCGCCGAAATCGCCGTCCACCAGGACTGGCAGCATCAGGGCATCGGGCGGATGCTGCTGGAGCAGGTTATCGACGGCGCCAGGCAAATGGCTTACCCGGCGGTGACCCTCACCACCTTCCGCGACGTGCCGTGGAATGCGCCGTTTTATACCCGCCTGGGATTCGCCATGCTCGATGAGCTGACCCTGCCCGCCGGGCTGGCGGCGAAAAGAGAACAGGAGACCCGGCACGGCCTGCCGCCGGAGACGCGCTGCGCCATGCGCCTGGCGTTGTAGACGCCAGCGCTGAATTTAGCGGCGATATATGGTACAAAGTACCAATCAAAACTTACCTGTTGCTACCCGTATGTCCTGGTCAATCGATATTATTTCCTGTATTACCGATCGCTTTGTGGAACTCACGGCGACCGAAAAACGCATCGCGCAGTTTATTCTTGATGATGTCGCGGCGGCGGCGGAGCTACCCATCGCCGAGATAGCGCGTCTGACTCAGACCAGCCAGGCGTCGGTCACCCGTTTTGCCCGGGCGCTCGGCTGTAAAGACGTCCGTGAGCTGAAGATGAAGCTTGCGCAATCCCTTGCGGTCGGCCAGCGGTTTATCCTCGATGTTCCGGACCTCGAAGGCGTACAGGGGATCTATGAGTCAATCATCAGCGTGCTGGAGACCAATCGGCGGGCGCTGGATATCGAGGCGTTGAAGCGTGCGGTGAGCTGGTTGAGTGAAGCGCGGCAGATCCTCGCCCTTGGAATGGGCGGCGGGTCAACCATCTGCGCTCAGGAGATTCAATATCGCCTGTTTCGTCTCGGTCTTCCGGTCGTCAGCCAGAGCGATGGTCTGCTGGTACGCATGATGAGCTCGGCGGTGACGCCGCAGGATGTGGTGATTGTGCTGTCTCTGGGCGGCTATACCCAGGAGATCATCGAGAGCGCGGCGATTGCCAGCCAGTACGGCGCGAAGGTCATTGCGATTACCCCCGCCGGGACGCCGCTGGCGGAGCAGGCGGATCTGGTGCTGCCGCTGCTGGTGCGCGAAAACGACTATATCTTCAAGCCCAGCACTTCGCGTTATGCGATGCTGGCGATGGTCGATGTGCTGGCCACCGAACTGGCGATGGCCAACAAAACGCAGGCAAAAGGCAAATTACGGCGTATTAAGCTGGCCCTCGACAGCCACCGCGGCGGCGTCGATCGCCAGCCTCTTGGCGACTAGCCACCGGCAGCGGCGATAAACCTCTCCGCCTGCAGGCGGGTACGTTCCACGGCCTGTCCGGCGCGATAAAGATCGCTGCCCAGGCCGGCTCCGGCGCACCCAGCCCGCATCCAGGTTGCCAGATTTTCCGGCGTCACGCCGCCCACCGCCAGCACCGGCACCTCCGACGGCAGCACCGCTTTCAACGCCCGAATGTAGTCCGGACCGAAAGCAGAAGACGGAAATATCTTCAGCCACTGCGCCCCGGCATCCAGCGCGTTAAACGCCTCAGTCGCGGTGGCGCAGCCGGCACAAACCTGCATTCCGTGCGCCACTGCCTGACGGATCACCGCAGGCTGGGTATTCGGCGTCACGATAAGCTTCGCCCCGGCCTCAGCGAGAAAATCGACCTGTTCCACGCGCAGTACCGTTCCCGCGCCTATCATCGCCTGCTCGCCAAACCGCGCAACCATCTGCGGAATACTCTGCTGCCAGTCTGGCGAATTGAGCGGGATTTCGATATAGCGAAAGCCTGCATTGATTAGCGTCTCAATATGATCTGCCGCCTCAGCGGGTTGAATGCCGCGTAAAATCGCCACCAGCTTAATCTTGTTCATGCATTATCCTCGCCATGCCAGCCAGCAATGCCTCATCGCCACTGCAGCTGTTAACCGTCATTCCGCGCGCCTTCATCGCCCGACCGTAGCGGGCATTCAGCGCCGGGTCGCCAACCAGCGTGACGGCAGAAGTACGGAAACGCTGCCCCAGGGTCGCCACCTCCGCGCCAATCAGCAGCCCGGAGAGGTAATCGCTGACCGAGCTCGCCGCCAGACCGCCCAGCACCCGGGCGGCCCTGGCGACAAACAGTTCGCTAATCAGCGACGGCTGCGCCAGCCCTTTTTCCAGCCCCCGTTCAAACGCCATCTCGTCCGGCTGCTGGGCAGGCAGCCCTTTGCCGATCAGCGATTGCGTCATCAGCAGATGATGCAGTTCGCCGGTCATCGCCGTGGCAAAATAACGCACCGCGCCGCCCGCCACCTGTACCCATTTGCAGTGGGTGCCCGGCAGCACGTAACACTCCGCCGGCGCCAGCTGGCAGGCCCCCAGCAGCTGCGTCTCTTCGCCGCGCATCACGTTGAAATCCCCGTCCTGTTCAATCTTGAGGCCGGGAATAATCCACACGCCTTCAGCAACGGCGCATAGCTGCCGCAAAGGCGCGTCGATCGCCGCCGGACAGTCCAGATACGGCACCGCCTGCCAGCCCGCGTCGCTGCCGATCATCCCGGCCATCAGCACCGGCAGCGCCTGTGCGCCGCGCCAGGGGGCCAAATGCTCCGCGAATACATCGGCAGGCGATCGTCCGTTCAGGCGGGTAATACCCAGCGGCAGCTGCTTGGTTTCGACGCACTGGCCGTTGCGAATCAGCCAGCCGCGCAGCTGGGTAGAGCCCCAGTCGACGGCAATATAATTCTTCATTGTGCTTCTCCTGAGACCTGCACCGCCGTCTTCGCCGGGATCGCCTCCCCTTCCCGCTCCTGGGTAATCATTTCCAGCGCCTGCTGACGGCTGATTTTGCTGGCTGGCGTCATGACGGTGACAAAAATAGCGGAAACAAAGCTGCCAACGACCGACGGAATGCACGGATTGCCCCAGTAAGCCAGCCAGTCGGCCTTAACCAGAACCACAATAGACACCAGCATGCCGCTCAGCAGTGCGGTGAGCGCGCCCTGCCAGTTAAAGCGCAGCCAGAAGCGGCCGAGAATGGAACAGACGAAGAGCCCGGACATCAGCATGGAGATCATTTTGGTGATATAGCTGATGATATCGTTCGAGGTCAGGGCGAAGATCATCGCCAGGCCGATGACGAACGCCAGCATCCAGCGAGAGAGCGTTATCGCCTTATGCGCCGGCGGCATTTTTCCGGTCACGAGGGTATAGACATCCCGCATCATGATGGCCACGGCGGCTATCGCATCGGAGCTGGCCGAAGACATGGTGGCGGAAAGTCCGGCAATCAGCACCACCAGCCCGAGGATCGCCGGTAAGAAGCTGGTGGCGAACAGGAAGGCGTAGTTACTGTTCTCAAGATGGGGGTTCATCGTCCAGGCCGCCATGCCGATGATCGCCGGCAGCACCGAGAAAAACAGATACAGCACGCCGGTATAGACAAACGAGCGCCGCACCGAAGAGACGTCTTTTCCCGAGTAAATACGCTGGCGATAGGAAGGGGTCGCCAGCACGCCGACGCCGATGACCATCGCCAGCGATAGCGCCGGAATGGTCCCCAACTTATCGACCGCAAACAGGCTCATCGCCTTGGGATCCATCGCCTGAACGATGGCATCCCATCCCCCGACGTGAACCACCGCCAGAATCGCCATCAGGATAAAACCGAAAAACAGAATTAATGCCTGAATGGTGTCCGTCCACACCACAGCAGAATAACCGCCGATAATGACGTAAATCGCAAACGCCATGGCAATAATAATTTTTGCCACCGTCAGATTAATTCCTGTCGCCCAGGCTAAATACATACTCCCGCCAAGAATATGTGCCCCCAGCCAGCCAATTGAGGCAATAAATATCATTATCCCGACGAGGTTTTTAATTAAATGGCTGCCACCTGTGTAATAAGAAAGCTCTTCGCTCATGGTCATAAAGCGCAGCTTGCGCACCGGCGCAAACAGCCAGGCCACCAGTAAAATACCGATGGCGCCGCCCACGCCGTAGAGCATCCCGGCCCATCCATTGCTGTAGCCGAAGCCGACAGCGCCCATGCTTGAACCGGTTCCCACCATGGTCGCCACGGTGGATCCCAGCGTCAGGAACAGCGGCAAAGAACGGCCACCGAGTAAAAAATCCTCACCGCTTTTTTGATGACGGGACACGTACCAGCCAAGCCAAATCATGGCCAACGCGTAAATAATAAAGCCGACTAAAAAGACATGACTATTCATAATTCACATCCTGCCAGTTAATTTTGTAAAGGTAAAAGGCTACGAAGCGCTGAATTATTTCAGCGCTCAAAATGACTGTTTATATTTCTGGTTACTAACTTTTTATGCGCGAGAAGCGTTATAACAGGTCACATCCACTTCGACTTTACAATCCACCACCAGGTCCGCTACGCAGCAGATGCGGGCAGGCGGGTTGTCGCCAAAGAACTCACGGAAGACTTTATTGAAAGACTGAAAATAGCGCGCATCGGTAAGGATCACTTTAACATGCACCACGTCGGCCAGGGTGTAGCCCGCTTCGGTCATGATATCTACGCAGTTCTGAATCGCCAGACGCGACTGGTCGACAATCCCGCCTTCCACCACTTCCCCGTCCTTCATCGGCGTCTGGCCGGAAACGTACAGCCAGCCTCCCGCTTCCACCGCCCGCGCGAACGGCAGGTGCTGCCCGCCAGTACCGGTACCGCCCTCTACGCCATAACGTTTAATACTCATTTTTCACTCCTCAGTTCATTCGGCGGCGCAGGAAACGCCCCGCGCGCCCGATAATCTTTTTATCGCTGCCGTAGCTCATCACGCCGTTAACCATCACCGCCTCAATACCGTCCGCCGGACGTTTCGGGTCGGAGAAACTGGCGACATCGCGCACCGTCTGCGGGTCAAACAGCACCAGGTCGGCGTAGTAGCCCACTTTTACCAGCCCACGATCCGCCAGCTGGAAGCGCGCCGACGACAGCCCGGTCATTTTGTGGATCGCGGTAGTCAGCGGAAACAGCCGTTCATCGCGGCAGTAGTGGCCCAGGACCCGCGGAAACGCGCCCCACAGCCGCGGATGCGGCATCGGGTCGTTCGGCAGCCCGTCGGAGCCAATCATGGTCACCGGATAACCCAGCACCCGCCGTACGTCCTGCTCGTCCATGTTGTAATAAATAGCGCCTGCCGGCATCAGCCGCGCCGCGGCGTCGTGCAGGCTCACCTGCCATTCATCGGCGATCTGCTGCAGCGTTTTTCCGGCCTGCTCGGGCTGTGCTTCCGACCAGGTGATGACGATATCGAACTCATCGGTGACCTGCTTCATATCCAGCGTCGACGAGCTGGCGGAATAGGGGTAACAGTCACAGGCGATCTCCTGGCGTTGGCGCATCTCATCGAAGAAAGCCAGCGTCTCCTTCGTGCGACCCCAGTTTTTCGCGCCGGCGCACTTATGGTGCGAGACCACCACCGGCACGTTGCCGTGGCGACCAATGCGGAACGCCTCGTCGAGCGCCTCCAGAATCGGCTCGAACTCCGAACGCAGGTGGGTGGTGTAAATTCCCCCCTCTGCCGTCAACTCCTCAGCGAGCGCCATCACTTCTTCGGTGGTCGACTGGAAGGCGCTGGCGTAGGCAAGTCCCGTACTCAGTCCTAATGCGCCCTGGCGCAGCGCATCGCGCAACTGTATGCGCATGCCGGCGATTTCCGTCTCGCTCGCCGGGCGGAACAGGTCATCCATATGGTTATTGCGCAGCGCGGTGTGCCCAATCAGCGTCCCGACGTTAAGCGATGGTCGCGCCGCCTCTACCGCATGGGCATAGGCTTCGACGGTGGGATAGATAAAGTGCTGTCGTTCGCCGAGAAGATTCATCGGGTCCGGCACCTCGCCGCGCATGGTGGCGGTTGCCGCGCTGATCCCGCAGTTGCCGACGATCACGGTTGTCACCCCCTGGCTGAGCTTAGGCAGATACTCCGGCATGCGGATGACGTTGATATCGTCATGGGTGTGAACATCGATAAAGCCAGGCGCCAGTACCCGCCCCTGACCATCTATTTCCTGCTCCGCCGCGACGTCCAGCGCCGGAGCGATAGCCATTATTCGGTCGCCCTTCACCGCCACATCGGCACGGTATTGCGGCCCGCCGCTCCCGTCGATCACCGTGACGTTTTTGAAAAGCCAGTCAACTTTCATAGCAATTACTCCCTTTCGACATACCGACAAGTTAACCATTTACAAGTGCAAAAAACAGTGGAAAACTACGCAAAAACCAGATCGTTTTGTGATACTTTTATTCAAAACAAACAATAATAATTAATTAAAAACATAATTATCAAATAGTTATAACTGATACCCAGCAAATCACCGATTATAAAACCCGAAAGGATAGTGTTATGAAATACCATTCAGCACCGCTCATTCCGCACAAATCCGCCCTCATGTCCGCGCCGGCTAATCTCCTGGCGGAAGAGGGCTGTCTGCCTGCCGCGCTGCTAAAAAAGTCGGCGCTGGAAAAAAATATTTCATGGATGCAGCGCTACGCCGATGCTCGCGGCGTATCGCTGGCGCCGCATGGTAAAACGACAATGACGCCATGGATATTTCAGGCGCAGCAGCGAGCGGGAGCCTGGGGGATCGGCGTGGGCAGCGCCTGGCAGGCCAGCGCGGCGATGGCCTGCGGCATCCAACGCGTCCTGATGGTCAATCAGCTGGTCGGCAAAGCCAATATGCAGGTGGTCGCGCAGCTAAAAGCCCACTATCGGACGGTGGATTTTATCTGCTGCGTCGATAGCGAGGTCAACGTCCGCGCCCTCTCCACGTTCTTCGCAGACCAGGGACAAACGCTGGATGTGCTGATTGAACTTGGCGTGCCGGGCGGGCGCTGCGGCTGTCGTAGCGTGGAGGACGCGCTGGCATTGGCACAGCGGGTCAGCGACCTGCCGGGGCTACGGCTACGCGGTCTGGAATTGTATGAAGGGGTGCTGCACGGCGACGATCCGCAACCGCAGGTGGAAGCGCTATTACAACAGGCCGCGGCGCTTGCCTGCCGCATGGAGCCGCTGGTTGACGGCGAATTTATTCTCACCGGCGCGGGCACCGTCTGGTATGACGTGGTATGCAATATCTGGCTGGCGGCGGCAAAACCGCGCCGCTGCCATATCGTTATTCGCCCTGGCTGTTATATCACCCACGATCGTGGGATCTACGATCTCGCTCAGCAAGCGCTGATCGCCCGCGATCCGATTGCCTGCGATCTCGCCGGCGATCTCACTTCAGCGCTGGAGCTGATGGCGATGGTGCAATCGGTGCCGGAGGCGGATCGCGCGGTAGTAAATTTCGGCAAGCGCGACTGCGCTTTCGACGCCGGGCTGCCGCAGCCGATCGCCCATTATCGTAACGGCCAGGAGTTAGCGCTGCGCGCGGAGTCGATCGTCAGCACCGGCATCATGGATCAGCATTGTATGCTGCGCCTGGCGCCGGGCAGCGATGTGCAGGTTGGCGATATTCTGCTGTTCGGCACCTCGCACCCGTGTCTGACCTTTGATAAGTGGAAGACGTTGCTGCTGGTCGATGACGACTACAACGTGCTGGACGAGCTCGACACGCTGTTTTGACAGGCATCCCGGGCGGCGGCGCTTCGCGCCTTACCCGGGCTACATAGCTCGCGACGTTCGGCAGCCCGGCTAAGCGTAGCGCAAGTCGGGGAATGCACCGGGGGCTACACAACCCGCGACGTTCGGTAGCCCGGCTAAGCGTAGCGCAAGCCGGGGGATGTACCGGGTGGCGGCGCTCCGCGCCTTACCCGCCCTGGCGCAAGGCGCAAATCTCATCATATAAGGCGCGGCTGATAGCCACTCCCTGCTGCTCACTCTGCTGGCGACAGGCGAACCGCCGCTCGCCCGGTAACCGTGCCCCTTGCTCCTGCATCCCGCTGAACAGGGTTTCGGCGCGCGCCAGCTGCTCTTGTGCCTGCGCGCCGAGAAAGCGCTGCGGATCCAGCGCCAGAATCAGCTCTCCGCCGTAGGGTAAACCGCCCGCGCCGTTATCCCACGCCAGCGATTCGGCGCTGGTCATATCGCCGATAAGCGGCCCGGCCAGCAGCTCAACCATTGCCGCCAGCGCCGAGCCCTTATGGCCGCCGAAGGTTAACATCGCGCCGTTCAGCACCTCTGTGGCATCGGTGGTCGGCTGCCCCTGGCTGTCGATTCCCCACCCTTCCGGTAGCGCTTTGCCGGCGCGCTGATGCAACTGGATCTCGCCGCGCGCCGCGGCGCTGGTCGCCATATCAACAATAAACGGCGGCTTGTCCCGCCGCGGCCAGCCAAAGGCGATAGGGTTGGTGCCGAACAGCGGACGGGTGCCGCCCGCCGGGGCGACCCAGGCGTGGCTTGGCGTACAGGCTAGCCCCACCAGCCCTGCCTCGGTCAACGGCTCAATATCGGCAAACAGCGCGGAAAAATGGACGCAGCGGTTAATCGCCAGCGCCGCAATGCCGCTGTGCCGCGCTTTCTCCAGCAGCAGCGGCAACGCGCGCTCGTAGGCCAGCAGCGAAAAGGCGCCCCCTGCATCCGCCCGCACAATCGCCGGCGCCTGATCGTGGATTTGCGGCTCGGCATCAGGCGATACCTTACCTTTACGCAAGGTATCGACAATGCCCAACAGCCGCCACAGGCCGTGGGAAGCGCAGCCGTCGCGCTCTCCGGCGGCCACATTACGGGCGATAGCCGCCGCGTGGTCGGCGCTAAATCCATTGGCGCTGAGTACCTCCAGCGCCAGGTCATAAGCTTCAGGTAACGATAGAGTTACCAACTCCATACTGTTCTCCTTTACTCTTCTTCGTCTCCGCTAAAGTTAGCCTGCGGCAGGCAGCTGCGCGCCCCCCAGTAGTAAATCCCCAACGACATCGCCGCCACCAGCACCGTATCCCAGGGGTGACCGATAACATTAAGCCCGCCGAAGCTGCCCAGCCAGGAAAAGAGGATAATCAACGCATAAAAAGCGATCAGCCACAGCGAAGACTTCACCTGCTGCGCCAGGCTCACGGTATGTTCCGGCACCTTGCCTTTGCACATCACGTACACCACAAACATCACGATCTGCAGCCCCAGCAGCCACGAGAGCGTATTCCAGCCGGACCAGTAGACGATCAGCGCCGAGACCATAAACGACACTGGGCCGATGATGGCGAAGGCGCGCACGCGGAACGGCCTCGGCAGATCCGGGGCGTTGCGGCGCAGCCCGGCGGCAGTAACCGGGGCGATGGCGTAGCTCAGCACCAGGGCAGCCGACACCACGCTAATTAACTGTTCCCATGAGGGGAATGGCAGCGTCCAGAAAATCGACAGCCCGAAGGTCAGCCACAGCGCCGGGCGCGGAATACCGGACGCTTTATCGATATGGGTAAAGGCTTTAAAAAAGGTGCCCGCCTTCGCCCAGCCGTAGATCACCCGCGGCGTCGCGTTCATGTAGATATTGCCGGTGCCGCTCGGGGAGATGATCGCATCGCTAATGACCATAAAGGCCAGCCAGCCCATGCCGAGGGTAATGGCGATATCGCGATACGGCAGCGAGAACTGTTTGCTCACCTCGGCCCAACCGCCGGTCAGCATCTCGGTGGGGATACTGCCAAGGAACGCCAGCTGCAGCAGCACGTAGATAATCGTTGACAGCACCACTGATAAAATCAACGCAATAGGGATAGTCCGCTGCGGCTTTTGCACTTCGCTGGCCACCGAGATAATCGGCGTCAGTCCCAGATAGGCGAAGATAATCCCTCCGGCGCTGATCGCCGCTTCCACCCCGGACATACCGAACGGCGCAATGCCCTGCGCGTGCAGGTTCTCCGGTTTAAAGAAGGCGAACAGCGTCACCACCACCAGCAGCGGCACCAGAAACTTGAGCACGCTGATGAAGTTGTTCGAGCGGGCGAAGGTCTTGACGCTGTAGTAATTCAGCGCAAAGAAGAAACAAAGCAGCAGGAACTGCACTACCCACCCCAGCAGCGTCGGCGAGCTGGAGCCCGGCAGGGTCAGCGCCGGAAACCAGGCCGCGGCGTATTGCCGGGCGGCGACGATTTCTATCGAGATCAGGCTGGAGAAGGCAATCAGGGTGATGAACCCCAGCAGATAGCCCATCAGCTCGCCGTGGGAAAAGACCGGGTAGCGGATAATGCCGCCGGCGCGCGGCAGCGCCGCCCCCAGCTCACAGTAGACAATCCCCAGCAGCAGTACCGCAAAGCCGCCGATCACCCACGACGCGATCCCGGCCGGACCGGCAATGGATGCGACGTGGCTGGCGGCGAATAACCATCCCGAGCCGAAAATCGCGCCCAGGCCGATAAAGGTGAGGTCGGTCAGGGTCAGCTGTTTTTTAAACTTACCCGACTCAGCAACGCGGGTTTGACTGTTATGCGTAGTGTGAATGGTCATGGTGATGCCCTTGCGTCAATGAGAGGAGGAAATCGCTTCCCGGGTCCACTGGCCGTTGACCAGGCGCAGCAGGTTCAAAGGGTTCGCATCCTGCAGCGCCGGCGGTAACAGTTCGGCCGGCGCATTCTGCAGGCAGACCGGGCGCAGAAAACGCTCAATCGCCCGGCTGCCGACCGACGTCCCGCGCGCATCGGTCGTCGCCGGCCACGGGCCGCCGTGGACCATCGCATCGCACACTTCCACGCCGGTGGGATAACCGTTAAACAGCACCCGTCCGGCCTTCTCGCACAGCAGCGGTAGCAGGTTCGCCGCCAGCGGGCCGTCGTCCGCTTCCGCGTGCAGCGTCGCGGTGAGCTGTCCCTGCAGCGCTTTCACCACCGCCTGTAGCTGGACCGCGTCGTCCACTTCCACCAGCAACGATAGCGGGCCGAAAACTTCGGTCTGCAGCAGCGTATCCTGCGCCAGCAGATCCTCGACCTGAGCCTGCCACAGCTGGGTCTGCGCCTGCCCGGCGCCGGCGGCGAGGCCGCTCGCCAGCCTCTCGATACGCGGGTGCGCCGCCAGGGCCGCCACGCCCTGGCGGTAGTGCTGGAGGGTCGGCGTATTGAGCAACACCTGCGGCGCAGAGCCCGCTACCGCCGCGCACAGCGCCGACTTAAAGCGTTCCAGCCCGGCGCCGCGCAGCGCCAGAATCAGCCCCGGACGGGTACAGAACTGGCCGCCGCCGAGGGTGAATGACGCCACCAGCTCGTTCGCCAGCGCCTCGGCCCGCGTCTGCAGCGCCTGCGGTAGAATAATCAGCGGGTTAATCGCCGACATTTCAGCAAACAGCGGGATTGGCTGCGAACGCTGCTGCGCCATTTGATACAGCGCCTTACCGCCGGCCAGTGAGCCGGTAAAGCCAACGGCCTGAATCGCCGGATGGCGGACTAATTCGGCGCCGATATCAGTCCCGAAAATCATATTGAAGACGCCGCCGGGTAACCCGCATCGCGCGACCGCCCGGACGATCGCTTCAGCGGTCAGCTCGGCGGTGGCCATATGGCCCGGATGGGCCTTCACCACCACCGGGCAGCCCGCCGCCAGCGCCGAGGCGGTATCGCCGCCAGCGGTGGAAAAGGCCAGCGGAAAGTTGCTGGCGCCAAACACCGCCACCGGCCCTAACGCCTGCTGATACTGGCGCAGGTCCGGGCGCGGCAGCGGTTGACGGTCGGCTAAGGCGGTATCAATACGAGCGGCGAAGGTATCCCCGCGCTGGATCACGCCAGCAAACATCCGCAGCTGGCCGCTGGTGCGCGCCCGCTCGCCCTGCAGCCGCGCCAGCGGCAGCGCGGTCTCCTGTTCGGCGAGTGCAAAAAACGCTTCCCCCAGCGCGTCCAGCTCATCGGCAATGGCGCAGAGAAAGCGCGCCCGCTGCTGCGGCGTGGTTTGTGAATAAACGGCAAACGCCTGCTGTGCCGCCTCCGCGGCCTGGGCGGCCTCCTCGCGTGAAGCCGGATAAAAGCGATGGCCGGTGGCTTCCCCATCCACCGCCCGCAGGCTCAATAGCGTCGCCTCGCCGCTGGCAACGCGGCGGCCGGCAATAAACTGCCGTCCCGCCATGGTCTGAGATGCATTCATACTGACTCCTGGGTTCAGAGGCCGACGTCCGGCAGGGCTGGACGAGTCGCCAGCGCCTGTTCCACGATCGCCACCACCTGCTGGCGCGTTTCCCCTTCCAGCGCCAGACGCGGCGGACGGGTCACGGCGCTGCCGCGTCCGAGTAGCTCTTCGCACAGCTTGATGCACTGCACCAGATCCGGACGCGCATCGAGATGCAGCAGCGGCATGAACCAGCGGTACAGCGCCATCGCCTCTTCGTAACGCTGTTGGCGGGCGAGACGGAATAACGTTTCCCCTTCGCGCGGGAAGGCGTTGGACATTCCGGAGATCCACCCTTCCGCGCCGACGGCGATACTTTCCACCACCACGTCATCCAGCCCGGCAAACAGCACGAAGCGATCGCCAACGGTGTTACGCAGGTCGATAAAGCGGCGGGTATCGCCGGAGGAGTCTTTAAAGCAGACGATGTTGTCGCAATCGGTCAGGGTGGCGAGAATGTCCGGCGTCACGTCGTTTTTGTATATCGGCGGGTTGTTGTAGACCATGATCGGCAGGTCGGTGGCGGTGGCCACGCTGCGGAAGTGGGCGGCGGTTTCATGCGGTTTTGAGGAGTAGACCAGCGCCGGCATCACCATGATCCCGTCGACGCCGACGCGCTCCGCCTCTTTCGCCATCTTCTGGGCAAAGGCGGTGGTGAACTCGGCCACCCCGGCGATCACCGGAATTTTGCCGCCGGCGGCATCTTTCGCCACTTCGATAATCTGCAATTTTTCATCAGTGCTCAGGGAGGTGTTCTCCCCGACGCTGCCGCACACCACCAGCCCGGAAACGCCATCTTTGACCAGGTTTTTCATCACCGCGTGGGTGGCGTCTAAATCGAGGGAGTAATCGCTACGAAACTGCGTGCTAACCGCCGGGAATACGCCGCTCCAGTGAATCGCTTTATTGCTCATGCTCGGTTCCTTGTCGTCATTTTGTTAAGTCGAGGTGAATGATTGGTGAATATTCACTGACAGATTGACGCGTCGCGGAACCGGCGGCTTGTCGGTTTTCCCTTAATCCGATGACGAAATTAGCATAGTCGACAAAAGTGTGAGCCAGCCGTTATCCCTGCAGCGTCAGGCGAAAATCGCGCGGCGTCGAGCCGGTCATCGCTTTGAACTGGCGGCTGAAGGCGCTGTGATCGGTATAGCCGCACTGCAAGGCGATATCGGTAATCGGCGTATCGCCGGCCAGCAGTTCGGTGGCTTTTTCCAGACGCACTTTGTGGATCATCTGCCGCGGGGTGAGATGAAAGATCCGCTTGCAGTAGCGCTCGATCTGCGCAATCGACATCCCGCTTAGGGCGGTCAACTCTTCCATGGCGATCGGCCGGTGATAGTGGCGCCGGATATGATCGTCGACGATCGCCAGCCGCTGCCACGCCGGATGGCGGGCGTGGGCCTCCTGCAGATCGTGAGAGATCCCGGCCATGCCGATCACCTGACCGCGGACATCGCGTAGCGCCAGCTTCTGCGTCAGGCACCAGCCTCGTTCCCGGCCATTGTAGAGATGCATTTCCAGCTGGTCGCGCAGGGTCACGCCCTCCCGTAATACCCGAAGATCCTGTTCGGTGTACCCCTGCCCCAGCGTGGAAGGAAAGACGTCGGCGGAGGTTTTCCCCAGCAGCGAGGAGACGGTTTTGAAACCGCAGCGGCGGGCCAGCGTCAGGTTCGCCAGCAGATAACGCGCCTCGCGGTCTTTGATAAAAAAGACCACGTTGGGGATGGCATTGAGCAGGGGGGCGATCAGCGCCAGGGCATTGAGCAGCGCCGGCATATTCTCCGGCCGCTGGCGCGCCAGCCCTTCGCAGATCTGGCTCAGCTCATCGACCGCCAGCTCCGGTTGATTAACAGCGCGCGGCGGCGCCGCTTCAGAAACACCGATCATAGGGCTTCCTCATGGTAAGTGACCGAAGGATATTTATTCACTTCCTGTTAACACCTCAAGCGGTAACCGCCGGTTTTGCGATCCTGGATCCGCTTTACGCCTTCCCCTGGTTTATCCACTGGCGCAATCGCCACTTTCGGTTTACCACGCCATTAACCAAATGATTAATAAGAAATAACTATGTAACGTATGCACATCACCCCGGCACGATTATGCCGATTTCGTCATTATCTCTGCCGAAAGCGCTCAAGCCGCCCGCCCCGGGTTGCGCCAGCATGATGAAACATGTTGTTAACTTTCGGAGAGCAGAATGACCGCGCCACGCCCCCCTATTACGCTGAGAGCCATTGATTCACACACCGGCGGCGAACCCACCCGCCTGATCGTTGACGGCTTCCCCGACCTCGGCGGCGGCAGCATGGCGCAGCGCCGCGACCGTTTCGCCCGTGACTTCGATCGCTGGCGTCAGGCGGTGATTCTCGAACCGCGCGGCAACGATGTGCTGGTCGGCGCGCTGCTGTGCCAGCCGGTCTCGGCGGCGGCCACCGCTGGCGTCATTTTCTTCAACAACGCCGGTTTTCTGAATATGTGCGGCCACGGCACCATCGGGCTTATCGCCTCGCTGGCGTGGCTTGGCCGTATCCAGCCAGGCGTACATCTGATTGAAACCCCGGTCGGCGACGTAAGCGCCACATTGCACGACGATGGCAGCGTATCGGTGCAAAACGTCCCGGCCCGCCGCTGGAAAAAGCAGGTCCGCGTGGAGACCGCACTCGGCCCCGTCGTCGGCGATATTGCCTGGGGCGGCAACTGGTTTTTCCTGATCAACGATCACCCGTTCGCTATTAGCCCGGCGCATATCCCACAGCTCACCGACTACGCCTGGGCGGTGCGCGAGGGGCTGGAAGCCGCGGGGATCCGCGGCGACGACGGCGGCGTTATCGACCATATCGAGCTATTCGCCGATGACGATGCCGCCGACAGCCGCAGCTTCGTACTCTGTCCGGGAAAGGCCTGGGATCGTTCGCCGTGCGGCACCGGCACCAGCGCCAAGCTGGCCTGCCTGGCGCAGGATGGCAAACTGCAGCCGGGAGCGATCTGGCGCCAGGCCAGTATCATCGGCAGCCAGTTTACCGCCAGCTACCAGCGCGCCGCCGCAGGCATCATCCCCACGATCCGCGGCGAAGCCTGGGTGTGCGGCGATAATCAGTTGATCCTCAACCCGGACGATCCCTTTTGCTGGGGGATCGCCCCGTGAAGCCGTGCGATGTCATCGTGATCGGCGCCGGGATCATCGGCGCCGCTTGCGCGTGGCAGCTGGCGAAGCGGGGGCAGAGCGTGACGCTTATCGACGACGGTCAGCCCGGCGCGACAGCGGCCGGTATGGGCCATCTGGTGTGCATGGATGACGACCCCGCCGAACTGGCGCTGTCGGCGTGGTCGCTGGCGCGCTGGCGCGCCATCACGCCGCGGATGCCCGACGCTTGCGCCTGGCGCGGCTGCGGCACGCTGTGGCTGGCGGAAAGCGAAGAAGAGATGGCCGTCGCGGGCGAAAAACAGCGGCGGCTGGCAGGCTATCAGGTCCACAGCGAACTGCAGACCCCACAGCAGATCGCCGGGCGCGAGCCGCTGCTGCGCAGCGGGCTGGCCGGCGGGCTATGGGTGCCCGGCGATGGTATCGTCTACGCGCCGAACGTCGCCCGCTGGCTGGTGGCCGATGCCGGAGACCATCTCACCTGCCTGCACGACAGCGCGCAGGCGATTACCGAACCACAGGTACAGCTCGCCAGCGGCAAACGGCTACAGGCGCGGGCCATCGTGGTGGCCTGCGGCCTTGAAGCCAACGCGCTGTTAGCGGAAAACTGGCTGCGACCGAAAAAAGGCCAACTGGCGATTACCGATCGCTACGGGCCGCGGGTGCATCACCAGCTGGTTGAGCTGGGTTACGGCGCCAGCGCCCACGGCGGCGGCACCTCGGTGGCCTTTAACCTGCAGCCGCGGCCCACCGGCCAGCTGCTGATTGGCTCGTCGCGCCAGTTTGATAACCGCGAGCGCCAGCTGGATCTCCCCTTGCTGGGGCTGATGCTCGATCGCGCCCGCCATTTTGTGCCGGCGCTGGCGACGCTGAATATCATCCGCTGCTGGAGCGGCCTGCGCGCCGCCTCACAGGATGGCAATCCGCTGATTGGCCCGCATCCCACGCGCCGCGGTGTATGGCTGGCGCTGGGCCATGAAGGGCTGGGCGTCACCACCGCCCCGGCGACGGCTGAGCTGCTGGCGGCGCAGATCCTCGGCGAACGCTGCCCGCTGGCGCCTGAGGCCTGGCTCCCGACCCGTCTGTATCATCAGGAGGCGATCGCATGAATAACACGCTCAATATCACCGTCGATGGCGAAGCGCTGACGGTGCCGGAAGGGATCAGCGTGGCGGCGGCGCTGGCGTTGACCGGCGATCCCACCACCCGCCAGGCGGTTAACGGCGACCCCCGCGCGCCGTTTTGCGGCATGGGGATCTGCCAGGAGTGCCGGATCACCGTCGACGGCCGGCGGGTGCTGGCCTGCCAGACCCTGTGCCGGGCCGGCATGCAAATAGAAAGGAGCCGCTATGCACACGCTGCGCTGTGACATTTTAATCCTCGGCGCCGGCCCCGCCGGCATGGCAGCCGCGCTCTCTGCCGCCGCCTGCAATAAGCAGGTCATTATTCTCGACGATAACCCCGCACCCGGCGGGCAAATCTGGCGCGCCGGCCCGCAGACGACGCTGCCCGCCCTGGCCCGGCGCTACCGCGACGCCATCGCCGCGTCTGCCGCCATCCGGATGGTGAACGGCGCGCGGCTGATTGCCCGTCCCTCCGCGCGCAGCGTGCTGTTTGAAACCGCCGACGGCGGGGGCGTGGTTGACTGGCAGAAACTGATCCTCTGCTGCGGTGCGCGCGAGCTGTCGCTGCCCTTTCCCGGCTGG
The DNA here is from genome assembly GCF_021869705.1 of Klebsiella sp. PCX. Classification (NCBI taxonomy): domain Bacteria; kingdom Pseudomonadati; phylum Pseudomonadota; class Gammaproteobacteria; order Enterobacterales; family Enterobacteriaceae; genus Klebsiella; species Klebsiella sp. PCX. The sequence goes on along the minus strand of NZ_CP091527.1, from coordinate 666,752 downwards.
ACCTTACCCGGCGTGACCGGCGCGGGCGGCCTGCAGGCGCAGATCAAGCAGGGCCTGTCGCTGAAAGGAGAAAAGGTGGTGATTGCCGGCAGCGGCCCGCTGCTGCTGGCGGTGGCGGATACGGTGAATAAGGCCGGAGGCCAGGTAACGAATATCATTGAGCAAGCGGCGCTCCCGGCGCTGCTGCGCTTCGCCAGCGGGCTGTGGCGCTGGCCGCAGAAGCTGCGCCAGTTAGCGACGCTGGCCCCGAAAGGCTATCTTAGCGGCGCCCAGGCGATCCGCGCCCACGGCACAACGCGGCTGGAGGCCGTGACATTGCGCCAGCGCGGCGTCGAGCGGACTATCGCCTGCGATCGGCTGGCCATCGGCTACGGGCTGGTGCCCAATATCGAGACGGGGCTGCTGTTCGGTTGCGCCACGGCGCAGGAGGCGATCCAGGTTAACCGCTGGCAGGAGACCAGCATCGCGGATGTCTACGCCGCCGGGGAGTGCACCGGTTTCGGCGGGAGCGAGCTGGCGCTGGTGGAGGGCGAAATCGCCGGGTATGCCGCCGCCGGTGCCAGCCAGCAGGCCCAGGCGCGATTTGCCCGTCGCGCCCGCTGGCAGCGCTTCGCCGACGCCATAAACCGCGCCTTCCGGCTGGCGGAATCTTTGAAAAACGCGGCGACGCCGGAGAGCCTGCTGTGCCGCTGCGAGGATGTGCGCTGCGGCGATGTGGCGGCAGCCGGAGGCTGGCCGCAGGCCAAACTTACCCAGCGCTGCGGAATGGGCGCCTGTCAGGGGCGCACCTGCGCCGCCAGCGCCCGCTGGTTATATGGCTGGCCGCTGCCGCAGCCGAGAGAACCGCTGGCCCCTGCCCGCGCGGAAACGCTTATTGCCCTCGCCAGGTTGAGCGCCGAGCCGTAACCGCTACTCTTCTTCATCACCGCGCCCGGCAGGGACGCCAAGCGCAATAAACTCCTCCAGCAGCGTGGTCAACTGACGCATCTTCTCCGCCGTAAACTGCGCTTCTATCTGCCGGTAGGCCTCTTCCACCTGCGCCTGGGCGCTCTCATACAGCGCCAGCCCGGCGGGCGTCAGCGACAGGTAGAGCTTGCGCTGATCGTTGACCGGTTTTAAACGCAACACTAAACCGTCGCGCTCCATGCGCGTCAGAATCCCGGTCAGGCTGGGGCGCAAAATGCAGGCGCGCCAGGCCAGGTCGTGGAAATCCATCGATGGGTTTTCCGCAAGGATACGCACAATACGCCACTGCTGTTCGGTCAGGTTGTGGCGTTTGACGATCGGCCGGAAATGGGCCATCGCCGCTTCCCGCGCCTGCAGCAGCGCAATGGTTAATGAATCATGCATGGTATCCCCTCAACAACGCTCACCAAAACTTATTAACAATTTAATAATTAGCCCTAATCCTGCCATGTACAACCGGTTTCTGCACCTGAAAAGTACAAGCCGTCATTAAAAATAAATGTATCTATATGATAAATAATAAATAAATAAAAAATATGTAAATATTGTGTTAATCCGATCACAAAACATTCACTTCTATTTGCCAAACCGGCGCGCAAAGAATAAAAGATGATCATTAACATATTAATGAAATTCCTTCGAATCGATAATCAGTACCAGAGGAGTGGTGAATGAAAGGTACCATCTTCGCCGTTGCGCTCAATCATCGCAGCCAGCTCGACGCCTGGCGCGAAGCGTTTCAACAGGCCCCCTACAAGACGCCGCCGAAAACCGCGGTCTGGTTCATCAAACCCCGCAATACCGTGATTGGCGATGGCGAAGCCATTCCCCATCCGCAGGGCGAGACCGTACAAAGCGGCGCGACGGTGGCGCTGATTGTCGGCAAAACCGCGCGTAAAGTGGCGGCGGAAGAGGCGGCGCACTATATCGCCGGCTACGCGCTGGCTAACGACGTTAGCCTGCCGGAAGAGAGTTTTTATCGCCCGGCGATTAAAGCCAAATGCCGCGATGGCTTCTGCCCCATCGGCGCGCTGTCGGCGGTGCGCAACGTCGATAACCTGACCATCATCACCGAAATCAACGGCCGCGAAGCGGACAGCTGGCATACCGGCGATCTGCAGCGTAACGCCGCGCAGCTGCTGAGCGCCTTGAGCGAGTTCGCCACCCTCAATCCCGGCGACGCGATCCTCATCGGTACGCCCCACTCCCGCGTCACGCTGCGCTCCGGCGACCGGGTACGTATCCTCGCCGACGGTTTCCCGACGCTGGAAAACCCGGTTGTCGCAGAAGGAGAGCTGGCATGAAACAGGCACGCATTGAATGGCAGGGACAGGTACGCGACGTGCTGGTCGATGAACGCGACCAGGTGCGCCTGGACGATGGCACGGTATTAAAAGAAGGTGAATTCCGTTGGCTGCCGCCCGCCGACGGCACGCTGTTCGCGCTGGGGCTGAATTACGCCGACCACGCCAGCGAGCTGGAGTTTAAACCGCCAACCGAGCCTTTGGTGTTCATCAAAGCGCCAAACACCTTTACTGGCCACCAGCAGCAGTCGGTACGCCCGGATAACGTCGAATACATGCACTACGAAGCCGAGCTGGTGGTGGTGATCGGTAAAACCGCGCGCCGCGTCAGCGAAGCCGAGGCCATGGACTATGTCGCCGGCTATACCGTGTGCAACGACTACGCGATCCGCGACTATCTGGAAAACTACTATCGGCCGAACCTGCGGGTGAAAAGCCGCGACACCCTGACGCCGATCGGCCCGTGGATCGTCGGCAAAGAGGCGATCCCGGATCCGCATAATCTGGCGCTGCGCACCTGGGTCAACGGCGAGCTGCGCCAGCAGGGCACCACCGCCGATCTGATCTTCAGCATCCCGTTCCTCATCGCTTATTTAAGCGAATTTATGACCCTGCAACCGGGCGACATGATCGCCACCGGCACGCCGAAAGGGCTATCCGACGTGGTGCCCGGCGATGAGGTGATCGTTGAAGTCGAGGGCGTGGGCCGCCTGGTCAACCATATCATCAGCCAGCAAGCGTATGAGGAGACACTGTCATGAAAAAGATTAACCATTGGATCAACGGTAAAAACGTTGCCGGCGCAGACTATTTTCATACCACCAACCCGGCCACCGGCGAGGTACTGGCTGAAGTCGCCTCCGGCGGCGAAGCCGAAATCAACCAGGCGGTAGCGGCGGCGAAAGAGGCCTTCCCGAAGTGGGCTAACCTGCCGATGAAAGAGCGCGCGCGCCTGATGCGCCGCCTGGGGGATCTGATCGATCAGAATGTCCCGGAGATCGCGGCGATGGAAACCGCCGATACCGGCCTGCCTATCCACCAGACCAAAAACGTGTTGATCCCGCGGGCGTCGCATAACTTCGAATTTTTCGCCGAAGTGTGCCAGCAGATGAACGGCAAGACCTATCCGGTCGACGACAAGATGCTGAACTACACCCTGGTGCAGCCGGTGGGCGTCTGCGCGCTGGTGTCGCCATGGAACGTGCCGTTTATGACCGCCACCTGGAAGGTGGCGCCGTGCCTGGCCTTAGGCAATACCGCAGTGCTGAAAATGTCCGAGCTGTCTCCGCTGACCGCCGATCGTCTGGGCGAGCTGGCGCTGGAGGCAGGGATCCCGGCCGGCGTGCTGAACGTGGTGCAGGGGTACGGCGCCACCGCCGGCGACGCGCTGGTGCGCCATCATGATGTGCGCGCCGTCTCCTTCACCGGCGGCACCGCTACCGGGCGCAACATCATGAAAAACGCCGGCCTGAAAAAGTACTCCATGGAGCTGGGCGGCAAATCGCCGGTGCTGATTTTTGAAGATGCCGATATCGAGCGCGCGCTCGACGCCGCGCTGTTCACCATCTTCTCGATCAACGGCGAACGCTGCACCGCCGGCTCGCGCATCTTTATTCAGCAGAGTATTTATCCGGAGTTCGTCAAGCGCTTCGCCGAGCGCGCCAACCGCCTGCGCGTGGGCGATCCGACCGATCCGAATACCCAGGTCGGCGCACTGATTAGCCAACAGCACTGGGAGAAAGTGTCCGGTTACATTCGCCTCGGCATCGAAGAGGGGGCCACCCTGCTGGCCGGCGGCGCGGATAAGCCGTCCGACCTGCCGGCGCATCTGAAAGCCGGCAACTTCCTGCGCCCGACGGTGCTGGCGGATGTCGACAACCGCATGCGCGTCGCACAGGAAGAGATTTTTGGCCCGGTCGCCTGCCTGCTGCCGTTCAAAGACGAAGCGGAAGGGCTGCGCCTGGCTAACGATGTGGAATACGGCCTGGCGTCGTATATCTGGACCCAGGACGTCAGCAAAGTGCTGCGTCTGGCGCGCGGTATTGAAGCCGGGATGGTGTTCGTCAACACCCAGAACGTGCGCGACCTGCGTCAGCCGTTCGGCGGCGTGAAGGCCTCCGGCACCGGCCGCGAAGGCGGCGAGTACAGCTTTGAAGTGTTCGCCGAAATGAAAAACGTCTGCATCTCGATGGGCGACCATCCGATCCCGAAATGGGGAGTCTGATATGGGTAAGTTAGCGTTAGCAGCAAAAATCACTCACGTGCCGTCGATGTATCTGTCTGAGCTGCCGGGGAAAAACCACGGCTGCCGCCAGGGCGCGATCGACGGGCATAAAGAAATTGGCAAGCGCTGCCGTGAAATGGGCGTCGATACCATCATCGTGTTCGACACCCACTGGCTGGTCAACAGCGCCTATCACATCAACTGCGCCGACCATTTTCAGGGCGTCTACACCAGTAACGAACTGCCGCATTTTATTCGCGACATGACCTACGACTACGACGGCAACCCGGAGCTGGGCCAGCTTATCGCCGACGAGGCCGTAAAGCTCGGCGTACGCGCCAAAGCGCACAATATTCCGAGCCTGAAGCTGGAGTACGGCACCCTGGTGCCGATGCGCTACATGAACAGCGATAAGCACTTCAAGGTGGTGTCTATTTCCGCCTTCTGTACCGTTCACGACTTTGCCGACAGCCGCAGGCTGGGCGAGGCCATCCTCAAAGCCATTGAGAAATATGACGGCACCGTGGCGGTGCTGGCCAGCGGTTCGCTGTCGCACCGCTTTATCGATGACCAGCGCGCCGAAGAGGGGATGAACAGCTACACCCGCGAGTTCGATCATCAGATGGATGAGCGGGTGGTGAAGCTGTGGCGCGAGGGCAAATTTAAAGAGTTCTGCACCATGCTGCCGGAGTACGCCGACTACTGCTACGGCGAAGGCAACATGCACGACACGGTGATGCTGCTCGGCCTGCTGGGCTGGGATAAATATGACGGCAAGGTGGAGTTTATCACCGAGCTGTTCGCCAGCTCCGGCACCGGCCAGGTTAACGCCGTGTTCCCGCTGCCGGCGCAGGCGTAAGGGGGCCCCATGCCGCATTTTATCGCCGAATGTACCGACAACATCCGCGAGCAGGCCGATCTGCCCGGGCTGTTCGCCAAAGTCAACGAGGCGCTGGCCGCCACCGGCATCTTTCCGATCGGCGGGATCCGCAGCCGCGCCCACTGGCTCGATACCTGGCAGATGGCCGACGGCAAGCAGGATTACGCCTTTGTCCATATGACGCTGAAGATCGGCTCCGGGCGTAGCCTGGAGAGCCGTCAGGACGTGGGAGATATGCTGTTCGCGCTGATCAAATCCCACTTTGCCGCGCTGATGGAGAGTCGCTACCTGGCGCTGTCGTTTGCCATGGAAGAGCTCGACCCGACGCTGAACTACAAACAGAACAACGTGCACGCGTTATTTAAATAATGTGCAAATTGCCCGGTGGCGCTGCGCTTACCGGGCCTACAACGGCCATGAATTTGTAGGCCGGATAAGCGAAGCGCCATCCGGCAATACAATGCCACAGGAATCTCTATGCTCGATAAACAGACCCGAACCCTGATTGCCCAGCGGCTGAATCAGGCCGAAAAACAGCGTGAACAGATCCGCGCGATCTCGCTGGATTATCCGTCGATCACCATTGAGGACGCATACGCCGTCCAGCGCGAGTGGGTCGAGATGAAGATCGCCGAAGGCCGCGTACTCAAAGGCCACAAGATCGGCCTGACCTCAAAAGCCATGCAGGCCAGCTCGCAGATCAGCGAGCCGGACTACGGCGCGCTGCTTGACGATATGTTCTTCCACGACGGCAGCGATATCCCCACCGACCGCTTTATCGTGCCGCGTATCGAAGTCGAGCTGGCCTTCGTGCTGGCCAAACCGCTGCGCGGCCCGAACTGCACGCTGTTTGATGTCTACAACGCCACCGACTTCGTTATTCCGGCGCTGGAGCTTATCGACGCCCGCTGCCACAACATCGATCCGGAAACCCAGCGCCCGCGCAAAGTGTTCGACACCATTTCCGATAACGCCGCCAACGCCGGGGTGATCCTCGGCGGCCGCCCGATTAAACCCGACGAGCTGGATCTGCGCTGGATCTCCGCCCTGCTGTACCGCAACGGCGTGATTGAGGAGACCGGCGTCGCCGCCGGGGTGCTCAATCACCCGGCCAACGGCGTGGCCTGGCTGGCCAACAAGCTGGCGCCGTACGATGTTCAGCTCGAAGCCGGGCAGATTATTCTCGGCGGCTCCTTTACCCGTCCGGTACCGGCACGCAAGGGCGATACCTTCCATGTCGACTACGGCAATATGGGCGCCATCAGCTGCCGCTTTGTCTGAGGAGAGCAACATGAACAACGCTTTTAAAGCGGCGCTCAAGGCCGGGCGTCCGCAAATCGGCCTGTGGCTTGGGCTGTGCAGTAGCTACAGCGCCGAACTGCTGGCCGGCGCCGGCTTCGACTGGCTGCTGATCGACGGCGAACATGCGCCCAACAATGTACAAACGGTGCTGACCCAGCTTCAGGCCATCGCGCCCTACCCTAGCCAGCCGGTGGTCCGCCCATCGTGGAACGACCCGGTGCAGATCAAACAGCTATTGGATATCGGCGCGCAAACCCTGCTGGTGCCGATGGTGCAGAATGCCGAAGAGGCGCGGCTGGCGGTCAGAGCCACCCGCTACCCACCTGCCGGCATCCGCGGCGTCGGCAGCGCGCTGGCCCGCGCCTCACGCTGGAACCGCGTGCCGGATTATCTCCACCAGGCCAACGACGCCATGTGCGTCCTGGTACAGATTGAGACCCGTGAAGCGCTGAAAAATCTGCCGCAGATCCTCGGTGTCGACGGGGTGGACGGGGTGTTTATCGGCCCGGCGGACCTCAGCGCCGATATGGGTCACGGCGGCAATCCGCAGCACCCGGAAGTACAGGCCGCCATTGAAGATGCCATCCAGCAAATCCGTCAGGCCGGCAAGGCGCCGGGGATCCTGATGGCCAATGAACAGCTGGCGAAGCGCTATCTCGAACTGGGCGCGCTGTTCGTCGCCGTCGGCGTCGATACCACCCTGCTGGCCCGCGGCGCAGAAGCGCTGGCGGCCCGGTTTACCCACACCGCAACGACCACAACCGATAACAATAAATCCGTCTATTGAACGGATAATGTGGAGCGCAACATGACTACCTCTACCCTGCAACACAATGATAATAAAGCCGTTGAAGTAGAAAACCGGGTGATCAAAAAGCTGTTCCGCCGCCTGATCACCTTCCTGTTCGTTCTCTTTGTTTTCTCATTTTTGGACCGCATTAATATCGGCTTCGCCGGCCTGACGATGGGCAAAGACCTCGGTCTGACCTCCACCATGTTCGGCCTGGCGGCGACGCTGTTCTACGTCACCTACGTGCTGTGCGGGATCCCCAGCAATATCATGCTGGCGAAAGTTGGCGCGCGCCGTTGGATCGCCGGGATCATGGTGGTCTGGGGGATCGCCTCGACCTGTACCATGTTCGCCACCAGCCCGCATACGCTGTACATCCTGCGCATGCTGGTCGGCATCGCCGAGGCTGGTTTCCTACCAGGGATCCTCGTCTATCTGACCTGGTGGTTCCCGGCCTACCATCGCGCCCGCGCCAACGCCCTGTTTATGATCGCCATGCCGGTGACCATGATGCTCGGCTCGATACTTTCCGGCTATATTCTGGCGCTCGACGGCCTGTGGAACCTGAAGGGCTGGCAGTGGCTGTTTCTGCTGGAAGGCCTGCCATCGGTGGTGCTTGGCGTCGTCACCTGGTTCTTCCTCAACGACACGCCGGATAAAGCCAACTGGCTGGATAACGAAGAGAAACAGGCGCTGAAGGCGATGATCGATCGCGAACGGGAACATGCGGCGATCGTCCCGGCTTCGCCGCGTTCCACGCTGCGCGAAGTCCTGACGCCAGCGGTGCTGATGTATACCCTGGCCTACTTCTGCCTGACCAATACCCTCAGCGCCATTAATATCTGGACGCCGCAGATCCTGCAGAGCTTCAACACCGGCAGTAGCAACATCATGATTGGCCTGCTGGCGGCGATCCCGCAGTTCTGCACCATTTTCGGCATGATCTGGTGGAGTCGCCGCTCCGACCGGCGCAAAGAGCGCAAGATGCATACCATCCTGCCCTACCTGTTCGCCGCGGCGGGTTGGCTGCTGGCTTCGGCAACGCACCACAGCCTGATCCAGCTGATCGGCATTATTATGGCTTCGGTGGGATCCTTTACCGCGATGGCCATTTTCTGGACCACCCCGGATCGGGTGATCAGCCTGCAGTCGCGCGCGGTGGCGCTGGCGGTGATCAACGCCATCGGCAACGTCGGCTCTGCCGTCAGCCCGCTGTTGATCGGCATTTTGCGCGATACCACCGGCAGCTTTAGCTCCGGGCTGTGGTTTGTCGCCGGGCTGCTGATCGTCGGCGCGCTGGTGCTCACCCGCATTCCAATGAGCCAGCGTGAGGACGCCGCCGCCGCGCCGGGCTTAGCGGCGCAAAAAGGCCACTAAGGAGCGGGTATGTGTCAGCATTCCATCGCCAACATCGACATCAATAAAGATTACGACGAGAGCCTGGGTACCGAAGAGGTGCACTATCAGTCGTTTGCCCGTATGGCGGCCTTTTTTGGCCGCGACATGCAGGCGCATCGCCACGACCGCTATTTTCAGATGCACTTTCTTGATACCGGGCAGATTGAGCTGCAGCTTGATGACCATCGCTACTCGGTGCAGGCGCCGCTGTTTGTGATAACGCCGCCTTCGGTGCCGCACGCCTTTATTACCGAGTCCGATAGCGATGGTCACGTGTTGACGGTGCACGAAGAACTCATCTGGCCGCTGCTGGAGGTGCTTTATCCCGGCACGCGGGAGACCTTCGGCCTGCCGGGGATCTGCCTGTCGCTGGCGGATAAACCCGACGAGCTGGCGGCGCTGGCGCACTACTGGCAGCTGATTCGCCGGGAATCTACCGCCCAGTTGCCGGGGCGCGAGCATACCCTGGCGCTGCTGGCGCAGGCGGTCTTTACCCTGCTATTGCGTAACGCAAAGCTCGACGATCACGCTGCCAGCGGCATGCGCGGCGAGCTGAAGCTATTCCAGCGCTTTAACCAGATGATCGACAGCCACTACCATCAGCACTGGACGGTACCGGATTACGCCAGGGAGCTGCACCTGACCGAATCGCGGCTGACCGATATCTGTCGCCGCTTTGCCAACCGTTCGCCGAAGCGGCTGATATTCGACCGCCAGCTACGCGAGGCGAAGCGGCTGCTGTTGTTTTCCGATAGCGCGGTTAATGAGATAGCCTGGCAGCTGGGGTTTAAAGATCCCGCTTATTTTGCGCGCTTTTTTAGCCGCCAGGTCGGCTGCTCGCCCAGCAGCTACCGGGCGCAAAAAGTACCGGTATCGTAAGTCCCCGCTGGCGCTGCGCCTGCCGGACGATGGCCCACAGGTCGGGTCAGCGCCGCGCCAGCCGGCAAAAGCTGCAGAGATCACAAAATTCACTCCCGCCTGAAAAGTACCCGTCGTTGTCGCAAACGTCCCTTCACGACAAGCGCAATAACCGCTTCAATTAAACAACAAAAACAAAACATATATTTAACATTATTTTCCGATAAATACTGAAGAGGCCCCTATGAAACCTGAAGATTTCCGCGCCGACGCGAAACGCCCGTTAACTGGCGAAGAATATTTAAAAAGCCTGCAGGATGGCCGCGAAATTTATATCTACGGCGAGCGCGTGAAGGATGTCACCACCCACCCGGCTTTCCGTAACGCCGCGGCTTCTGTCGCGCAACTGTACGATGCGCTGCACAAACCGGAGATGCAGGATTCCCTGTGCTGGGGCACCGATACCGGCAGCGGCGGCTACACCCATAAATTCTTCCGCGTGGCGAAAAGCGCCGACGATCTGCGCCAGCAGCGCGACGCCATCGCCGAGTGGTCACGCCTAAGCTACGGCTGGATGGGCCGCACCCCGGACTATAAAGCCGCCTTCGGCTGCGCGCTGGGCGCCAACCCGGCGTTTTACGGCCAGTTCGAGCAGAACGCCCGCAACTGGTACACCCGCATTCAGGAAACCGGCCTGTACTTTAACCATGCGATCGTCAACCCGCCGATCGACCGCCACAAGCCGGCTGATGAAGTGAAGGATGTTTACATCAAGCTGGAAAAAGAGACCGATGCCGGGATCATCGTCAGCGGCGCGAAAGTAGTCGCCACCAACTCGGCGCTGACCCACTACAACATGATCGGCTTCGGCTCCGCACAGGTGATGGGCGAGAACCCGGACTTCGCCCTGATGTTCGTCGCGCCGATGGATGCCGAAGGGGTGAAGCTTATCTCCCGCGCCTCCTATGAGATGGTCGCCGGCGCGACCGGGTCCCCGTACGACTATCCGCTCTCCAGCCGTTTCGACGAGAACGACGCGATTTTGGTCATGGATAAAGTGCTGATCCCCTGGGAGAACGTGCTGATTTACCGCGACTTTGACCGCTGCCGTCGCTGGACCATGGAGGGCGGTTTCGCCCGCATGTATCCGCTGCAGGCCTGCGTGCGCCTGGCGGTGAAACTGGACTTTATCACCGCCCTGCTGAAGCGTTCTCTGGAATGTACCGGTACCCTCGAATTCCGCGGTGTGCAGGCCGACCTTGGCGAAGTTGTGGCGTGGCGCAACATGTTCTGGGCGTTAAGCGATTCCATGTGCTCGGAAGCGACGCCGTGGGTCAACGGCGCATGGCTGCCGGATCACGCCGCGCTGCAGACCTATCGCGTGATGGCCCCGATGGCCTACGCCAAGATCAAAAACATCATCGAGCGCAACGTCACCAGCGGCCTGATTTATCTGCCGTCCAGCGCCCGCGATCTGAACAACCCGCAGATCGACCAGTATCTGGCGAAGTACGTGCGCGGCTCCAACGGTATGGATCACGTTGAACGCATCAAGATCCTCAAACTGATGTGGGACGCCATCGGCAGCGAATTCGGCGGCCGCCACGAGCTGTATGAAATCAACTACTCCGGTAGCCAGGATGAGATTCGCCTGCAGTGTCTGCGCCAGGCGCAGAGCTCCGGCAATATGGACAAGATGATGGCGATGGTCGACCGCTGCCTGTCCGAGTACGACCAGAACGGCTGGACGGTGCCGCATCTGCACAATAACGCTGATATCAACATGTTGGATAAGCTGCTGAAGTAATTCGCAGCGGGAGGTCATAATGCAATTAGATGAACAACGCCTGCGTTTTCGCGATGCCATGGCCAGCCTGTCGGCGGCGGTGAATGTGGTCACTACCGCAGGCGAAGCCGGCCGCTGCGGGATTACCGCCACGGCGGTGTGCTCGGTGACGGATACGCCGCCATCGGTGATGGTGTGTATCAACGCCAACAGCGCGATGAACCCGGTGTTTCAGGGCAACGGCAAGTTGTGCATCAACGTGCTGAACCACGAACAGGAAATCATGGCCCGTCATTTCGCCGGGATGACCGGGGTGACGATGGAAGAGCGGTTTGCCCTCAGTGGCTGGCAGCACGGCGCGCTCGGGCAGCCGGTGCTGAAGGGCTCGCTGGCCAGTCTCGAAGGCGAGATTAGCCAGGTGCAAACCATCGGTACCCACCTGGTATATCTGGTGGAGATCCGCAATATTACCCTGAGCCCGCAAGGCCACGGCCTGATTTACTTTAAACGCCGTTTCCACCCGGTGATGATGGACATGGAAGTCGCGGTGTAATGGCCTCGCCTGCTCCTCCCCGGTTGGGGAGGAGCGTTAACCAACAGAGTCGCAGGCCACAATCTCCTGTGATCACAATCACATAATCCAGCCCTGTTCACTTCGTAGCCAACCGCTTACCCCCTCCAGTAACCGCTTAACCCCCTATACAACCACTCACCGATTTACCTAACTTTACGCGCGCGTAGTTCTGGCAAGATCGAAGCCAGCCTAGCTAATCAATACCTCCATTAACCCTTACTTAAAACCAGACGGCTTCGGCCAATTATTCATCTAATTAACGCCAGGTTTTACTATGGATACCAAAAAACTACTCAAGCACATACCCTGGGTGATTCTCGGAATCATCGGGGCATTTTGCCTCTCAGTCGTCGCCCTGCGCCGCGGTGAGCACGTCAGTGCCCTGTGGATCGTCGTGGCGTCGGTTTCCGTGTACCTCGTCGCCTACCGGTATTACAGCCTGTATATCGCGCAGAAGGTGATGAAGCTTGACCCGACGCGCTCGACGCCGGCGGTCATTAATAACGATGGCCTGAACTATGTGCCGACCAACCGCTACGTGCTGTTTGGCCACCACTTCGCCGCCATTGCCGGCGCCGGCCCGCTGGTGGGCCCGGTGCTTGCCGCGCAGATGGGCTATCTGCCTGGCACCCTCTGGCTGCTGGCCGGCGTGGTGCTGGCGGGGGCAGTACAGGACTTTATGGTGCTGTTTATCTCCTCGCGGCGTAACGGCGCCTCGCTGGGCGAGATGATCAAGCAGGAGATGGGGCCGGTTCCGGGCTCTATCGCCCTGTTTGGCTGCTTCCTGATTATGATCATCATCCTCGCGGTACTGGCGCTGATCGTAGTGAAAGCGCTGGCGGAGAGCCCGTGGGGCGTCTTTACCGTCTGCTCGACGGTGCCTATCGCGCTGTTCATGGGGATCTACATGCGCTTCCTGCGCCCGGGCCGCGTGGGTGAAGTGTCGGTTATCGGTATCGTGCTGCTGGTGGCCTCCATCTGGTTCGGCGGCATTATTGCTCACGACCCCTACTGGGGCCCGGCGCTGACCTTTAAAGACACCACCATCACCTTTACCCTGATTGGCTACGCGTTTATCTCCGCCCTGCTGCCGGTATGGCTGATTCTGGCGCCGCGTGACTATCTGGCTACTTTCCTGAAAATCGGCGTTATCGTCGGCCTGGCGCTGGGGATCGTTATCCTCAACCCGGACCTGAAAATGCCGGCAGTGACCCAGTACATTGATGGCACCGGCCCGCTGTGGAAAGGCGCCCTGTTCCCGTTCCTGTTTATCACTATCGCCTGCGGCGCGGTCTCCGGCTTCCACGCGCTGATCGCCTCCGGCACCACGCCGAAGCTGCTGGCCAACGAAACCGATGCCCGCTTTATCGGCTATGGCGCGATGCTGATGGAATCTTTCGTGGCCATCATGGCGCTGGTCGCGGCATCGATTATCGAACCGGGTCTCTACTTCGCGATGAACACCCCGCCGGCGGGCCTTGGCATCGTCATGCCGAACCTGCACGAAATGGGCGGTGAAAACGCGGCGATGATCGCCGCGCAGCTGAAAGAAGTGACCGTTCACGCGGCGGCGACCGTCAGCTCCTGGGGCTTCGTGATTTCACCTGAGCAGATCCTGCAGACGGCGAAAGATATCGGCGAACCTTCGGTACTGAACCGCGCCGGCGGCGCGCCGACGCTGGCCGTCGGTATCGCCCACGTGTTCCATAAAATCATCCCGATGGCGGATATGGGCTTCTGGTACCACTTTGGTATCCTGTTTGAAGCGCTGTTTATCCTCACCGCGCTGGATGCCGGTACCCGCGCAGGCCGCTTTATGCTGCAGGATCTGCTGGGTAACTTCGTGCCGTTCCTGAAAAAAACCGACTCGCTGGTCGCCGGGATTATCGGTACCGCCGGCTGCGTCGGGCTGTGGGGCTACCTGCTGTATCAGGGCGTGGTCGACCCGCTGGGCGGCGTGAAGAGCCTGTGGCCGCTGTTCGGTATTTCTAACCAGATGCTGGCCGCCGTGGCGCTGGTGCTTGGCACCGTGGTGCTGGTCAAGATGCAGCGCACCAAATATATCTGGGTCACCGTGATCCCGGCAGCGTGGCTGCTGCTGTGCACCACCTGGGCGCTGGGTCTGAAGCTGTTCAGCACCAACCCGCAGATGGAAGGCTTCTTCTTTATGGCTCAGCAGTATAAAGAGAAGATCGCCGCCGGCGGCGAGCTGACCGCGCAGCAGATTGCCAACATGAATCATATCGTGGTCAACAACTACACCAACGCCGGGCTGAGTATCCTGTTCCTGGTGGTGGTGTACAGCATCATCTTCTACGGCATCAAAACCTGGCTCAACGTGCGCAACAATAAGGTGCGCACCGACAAAGAGACCCCGTACGTGCCGGTACCGGAAGGCGGTGTGAAGACCTCGTCACATCATTAACCCTGATGCCGGATAGCGCTACGTTTATCCGGCCTACAAACAAGCGCATTAACGTAGGCCGGATAAGGCGCGAGACGCCATCCGGCTTTATTCGTTATCTGGAACTTACAATGTTTGGTAACTTAGGTCAGGCTAAAAAATATCTCGGTCAGGCGGCGAAAATGCTGATTGGCATTCCGGATTACGACAACTACGTCACCCATATGCAAACCAACCATCCGGATCAGCCGTACATGACTTATGAAGAATTCTTCCGCGAACGCCAGCAGGCCCGCTACGGCGGCGACGGCAAAGGCGGCGTACGCTGCTGTTAATGGAGGCAATAATGGCACCGATTGCAGTCACCCTACTCACCGGTTTTCTCGGCGCAGGAAAAACCACCCTCCTGCGCCATATCCTGAATGAGCAGCACGGTTTCAAAATCGCCGTGATTGAAAATGAATTTGGCGAAGTCTCCGTTGACGATCAGCTGATCGGCGACCGCGCCACGCAGATCAAAACCCTGACCAACGGCTGCATCTGCTGTACGCGCTCCAACGAACTGGAAGACGCCCTGCTCGATCTCCTCGACAGCCGCGATCGCGGCGAAATCGAGTTTGACCGGCTGGTGATTGAGTGCACCGGCATGGCCGACCCGGGGCCGATTATCCAAACCTTTTTCTCCCATGAGGTGCTTTGCGAGCGCTATCTGCTGGATGGCGTGATCGCCCTGGTGGATGCGGTCCATGCCGACCAGCAGATGGATCAGTTCACCATCGCCCAGTCGCAGGTGGGCTACGCGGACCGCATATTGCTGACCAAAACTGATGTTGCCGGCGATACCGAAAAGCTGCGCGAACGCCTGGCGCGCATCAATGCCCGGGCGCCGATTTATACCGTCATTCATGGCGATATCGATCTAAGCCAGCTGTTTAACACCAGCGGCTTTATGCTGGAAGAGAAGGTCGTTAACAGCACACCGCGTTTCCACTTTATGGCCGAGAAGCAAAACGACGTGTCATCAATCGTGGTTGAGATGGATTACCCGGTGGATATCAGCGAGGTATCACGGGTAATGGAAAACCTGCTGCTCTCCTTCGCCGATCAATTGATGCGCTATAAAGGGATGCTGTGGATCGACGGCGAGCCGAATCGGCTGCTGTTCCAGGGCGTGCAGCGCCTCTACAGCGCCGACTGGGATCGCCCGTGGGGCGATGAAACGCCGCACAGCACGCTGGTGTTTATCGGCATTCAGTTGCCGGAAGAGGAAATTCGCGCGGCGTTTGCCGGGTTACGACGCTAACCTACCCGCCTACCCGCCTGCGCGCTAAGGCGCAGGCCCCCTTCTCTCACCGCACATCGTCAAAGACAGGAACAAAACGTCGTCATCGCGTCGAAAAATGTAAATCAACGTTTTTATAAGTAACAGTAGAAACACTTTTGGAAATAATAAGAAACTAAATGAATAGGATCCTTAATAATTAATGCCCGCCCTGTTCAGTTTCTGTTTAGCTCACCCATTAAACCTCTGCTAAACAGACCAAATTTCATGATTGACCTCGCCGTAACCCAACGTCTTTACAACATTATCAAAACACACCGCTGACAAAACCAGCATAAAAAATCGACGTAAGTCACATTTGCAGAGGTAAACATCGATTGTTAAGGTGCCCTCAGACAAATTTAATGACGAGGAGCAAACCATGAAAAAGCTTAACATCCTTATTGTTGCTGCCCTGACCGCGGTCTCTGGTTCCGCCATGGCAATGGGGTTTACCGTTGAACAAGGTAAGAATTTTACCAACCTGAATATGGAAATGGGTAAATCCTCTTCCGGCCTGTATGCCGAAAGCCACTGGCTGAAGAATACCGATGACGGTAGCCAGACCGGCGGCGTTGGCGCGGGTTACAATCTGGAAGTGGGCCCGGTGATGCTCAACGCTGGCGCGAAAGCTATCTATCTGGGACCGAAAAAAGGCGATAACGGCGTCGCGTTTCCGGTCGGCGGCGGGGTGAACGTGGCCCTGACCGACAGCATCCACGTATTTGGCGAAGGGTATGTCGCGCCCGACGGCCTGAACAACAGCGTGAAAAACTATGTTGAAGCGAACGGCGGCGTGAGCTGGTCCCCGGTTGGTCCATTGACCCTGAAGGTGGGTTACCGTCACGTGAGCGTTGACGGCAAAGAGGGCCGCCCAAACCACACCCTGATTGACGGCGCCTACGTAGGCGGCGGGGTTACCTTCTGATGAAATCACGTCTCGCCGCGCTCTCTGCGCTGAGCCTGGCGTTGCTGCTGACCGGCTGCACTCAGTATACCTGGGTGAAGCCGGGTTTAAGCGATGCCGAGATGCATAAAAAGCTCACCGAATGTGAAGCGCAGGCCCTGGTCGATCTCCCGCCGGATAACGTGGTGACCGGGTCCAGTTCAGAAAAAACGGACAAAAAGCAAAAGAAACAGGATGTTGAAACAAGTTATACGGTAGAAGACGCGAATGAATATCAGCGGGAGACCTTAGTCGACAGCTGTATGTTCAAAAGCGGCTGGGATAAAGTCGAAGTGCAATAAATCTATTATAAAAAAACCTGCCGGATGGCAGGTTTTTTTATGGCCGGCCTAGCGGCGCACCACCACCAGCTTCTGGTTCACGAACTCTTTGATCCCGAGATCGGAGAGCTCCCGGCCATAACCGGAACGCTTCACGCCGCCAAACGGCAGTTCGGGCGCGGTATCGGTCAGCCAGTTGATATAGACCATCCCGGTTTCAATGGCGGATGCCATCCGTTTGGCGCGTTCGATGTCCTGACTGAACACCGCGCCGCCCAGGCCATAGTGAGAATCATTGGCAAGCGCAATCGCCTCCTCATCGTTTTTCACCACGTAGATCTGCGCCACCGGGCCAAAGAACTCTTCGAAGTACGCCGGGTTGTCACGGGTGATACCGGTCAGGATAGTGGGTTCAAAGAAGTTGCCTTCCCGCGCCACCGCTTTGCCGCCCAGATGCAGCGTGGCGCCGTTTTTGACCGCCTCGTCCACCTGCTTGCTCAAGGTTTCCAGCGCATCTTTAGAGGAGAGCGGCCCCAGCGTGGTGCTTTCATCCAGCGGATCGCCTATTTTTACCTGGCGAAACGCCTCGCTAAATTTCGTCAGAAACGACTCAGCGATGTTCTCATGCAGAATAAACCGCTTGGCGGCAGTACACACCTGGCCGGCGTTATTCAGCCGCGCCTGGACGCCGATTTTCACCGCGCGCTCGAGCTCAGCATCATCGAGCACCACAAACACATCGTTGCCGCCGAGTTCCAGGGTCGATTTCTTAATATGCTTCGCCGCCTGCGCCGCCACCACGCTGCCGGCTTTTTCTGACCCGGTCAGCGCCGCCCCCTGCACACGGTCGTCGGCGATAATCTTCGCCACCTGATCCTGAGAGATAAACAGATTGGTCCACGCCCCTTCCGGTGCGCCGGCCTCGCGCACCAGATGAGCAAAGGTCTCCGCGCAGTGCGGCACGATGCTGGCGTGTTTGGCGATAACCGGGTTCCCGGCCGCCAGGTTTGGCGCCAGGACGCGCATCAGCTGGTAATAGGGGAAGTTCCACGGCTCCACCGCCAGTAAGACGCCAATGGGGTGGTGCTCAACCCAGGCTTCACCCAGTTCGGAGGGATACTTCACCGGCGCCAGCATCGATTTGGCGTTATCGGCGTAATAGCGGGCGATTTGCGCGCACAGTTTCACTTCGCCGCGGCTCTGCTTAATGAGTTTCCCCATCTCCTGGCTGGCGATTTTCGCCAGATCTTCCACCCGGCTGTCGATCAGATCCGCCAGCTTATGCAGCACCGCCAGGCGCGGTTCGATATCCCCTTTCGCCCAGGCTGAATGGTAGAGCGCATCCGCCTGCTGCAGCGCCGCCTCCACGTCCGCATCGCTGTGCGCCGGGTACGTTTTAATAAGCTGATTGTTCGCAGGATTCACCGTCTGATAGGCCATATCGCATGTCTCCTTGTTATCGCTATTAAGGCAGTCAAAAATGCCGCTAAGGATATTAAGGGTAGTCGAGATGGCTGGCGATGCGGGTAAAGTTAGGTATATCCGGAATATTCCATAACGATGGCTAACCGGGGCGACCGTCAGGCCGCCCCGGCGTTATCAATGCGCCAGCGCGGCGACCTCATCGGCGGTCAGGCCGGTGATTTTCACCACCGTCTCGCGGGCAATGCCGTCGGCCAGCATCCTCTGGGCAATGCGCAGCGCCTCGGCATGCTGTCCTTCACGTTTGCCTTTTCTGCGCCACACTTCCTGTAATCGTTCGGCGATGGTCATCAATCTCTCCCTGTGCTGAGGAACCCGTTGCGCCACTTCCTGGATAAACCGGCCAAAGCGGCGCGCGTTGCCAGTCTGCAGCAGATAATTAAACAGCGTTTTTATCTGCCTGTCATTAGCGTCACCGCTAAGTAAAATCGTCGTCAGTTGCTCAACAATACCCATTAAATCGCGCTGGCGAATATGCTTCTGTATCAGCTCGAGTAATGCCACGCGCCGGTGACGAACGATCTCATCGTCGGGGATCACCGTGATATCCACCAGCGGAAAGGGCGAGGCATAAAGCTCCCTCGCCAGCGGTGGATCGGCAAAGCAGTCCAGCCAGTTGAGCGACCACGGGTATGGCGTGGTCGCTCCGTGATAGAACAGCATCGGCACCACCAGCGGCAGTCTGGTATGACCGCTATCCAGATGGCGCTGCATCGCGGCGATGGCGTAGCGCATCAGGCGGAAGGCCATCTGCGCATCCGGCGAGCTCTGATGTTCGATAACCACATAAATGTAGCCCTCGCCAGACGCGGTTTTGAGTGACCACAGCACATCGGAGTACCAGGCCCGCAGGCTCTCCTCGATAAAGCTTGCCGACTCCAGCTGTAAGGTATCGAGGTCGCAGCGCTGACGCAGCGCAGGCGGTAGATGGATCGCCAGGAAATCACGGGCGATGTCGGCCTGAGTGAGAAACTGTTTAAACACCGCATCATGCGGCGTCGAGGTGGTGCCCTTTGCCATCGGCTCATCCCTGCCTGCTTATCCTGCAGGGACTCTACCTCCCATGAATGTCGCTGACACCCCGGAAACCGGAGTTTTACGTTCCGCGACGAAAACATATTTCCCCGGACTGCAAGCGCGACATCCTTTTTCGACGCGGTACGCAAATCCCGGCGGGCGACAGCCTCGGCGCAGCATGCTATAAACGATTTATCCCCTCAGCAAAGGTCGATGCGGTGAACCATACCCGAGATATTCCCCAAACCTTCTGGCGAGACGATCGCCTGCCGTGGCTGGAGCTGCGCAGCACCTGGCGCAGCCGTCAGGCCTATAAGCGCCACAGCCACCCGCAGCTCTCGGTGGGGGCGATTATCGACGGTGAAACGCGCTGCCTGTGCAATGGACAGGAATATCTCCTGCAGCCCGGGGATCTGATCGTGATCCCGCCGCACGCGCCGCATAGCTGTAATCCGCTGCGTGACCAGCCGCGCAGCTATCATATGCTGTACCTGGAGGCGGCATGGTGCCATGCGCAGCGTCCGGATATTCCCCCTACCGTCAGCATGGCTTCGTCCCAGCCGCTGCTGCGCGACAGCCCTCTCTTTGCCTGCTTCCAGCAGATTGTCGCCCTGATGAGCCGCGGCCGCATTGAGCAACTGCCAGCCCGGGTGGCGCAGCTCCTGCATGCGCTGCCGCTGTGCGCCGCCGCGCCGCAGGCGCCACATCACGCCAGCGCCCTGCTGTTTCAGCGCCTGGCGACAGATCTGCCGGCGCCGCCATCGCTGGATAAGCTGGCCCACGATAGCGCGCTACGTAAAGAGACCGTTATCCGCGCCGTGAAACAGGATACCGGCCTGACGCCCACCAGTTTGATCAATATGGCGCGCATCGAATATGCGAAAACGCGCTTACGCGCCGGGGACCCTATCGCCGACGTCGGCTATCAGGCCGGCTTTGCCGATCAGAGCCATTTCCATAAAACCTTTGTCAGCTATACCGCTGCCACGCCGCGGCAGTATGCGCACAGCAGATCAATTTCCGACAATAAGTAATTTTCCATCTGGCGTAGGGTGGCCTCAGCACCATTATCGAGGCCACTATGCATACCTTATCGACTCTCTTCCCCGCCGCCTTCCCGGCGTTAGCCCTGTCCCACTTTGTCGCCCTGCTCAGCCCGGGCCCCGATTTTTTTCTGCTGGTCGGTTACGCTGTACGCTACCGGATCCGCGGCAGCCTCGGACTGTGTCTCGGCATCGCCGCCGGCAATGCGCTGTATATTGTTCTGGCCATCGTTGGCTGGGGACTTCTGCGCCATGCGCCGCTGCTGTTTTTACTCATCGAGCTGTTGGGCGCGGGCTACTTACTGTGGATTGGCAGCCTGCTGATTCGCAGCCGTCCCGCGGCGATGGCTGTAGAGAGCGTTTGCGCATCGCGTCCGGGGTTCGGCAAGCAGCTACTGCTGGGGCTGGGGTCATCGCTGCTCAACCCCAAGAATGCGCTGTTTTATCTGGCGCTGATGACTTCCCTGCTGGGGCCGGCGGTCACCCTGCTGCAGCAAACGGTGAGCGGGCTGTGGATGGTCAGCGTGGTGTTCTTCTGGGATTTACTGCTGGTGAGCGCGATTGCGCTGCCGCAGGTGCAGCGCCGCCTGAGCGCTATCGTCTGGCGGGTCGAGCGGGCGGCGGGGGCGATCCTGATGATGTTCGGTCTGTGGATTATCTGGCGATTTTTGCACGACCTCGCCGTCAGGTTATATGCTTAAGTTTATGGAAAAACTCGCTGAACTGAAACGCGCCAAACTGCTGGCGCTGTCGCTGCTGCTGATCGCCGCCGCGCTATTTATCACCACCCTGCTGCTGCCGCCGACGCCGTGGGTCAGCGCACTGAAGGCCATTTCCGAAGCGGCGATGGTCGGAGCGCTGGCCGACTGGTTTGCGGTGGTGGCCCTGTTTCGCCGTATTCCGCTGCCCTTTGTCGCCCGCCATACCGCGATTATCCCGCGCAACAAAGATCGCATCGCCGACAACCTCGGCCGCTTCGTTGAGGAGAAATTCCTCGATACCCCGTCGCTGGTGGCGCTGATCCGCCGCTATCAACCAGCGCTGATGCTCGGCAACTGGTTCAGCCAGCCTGAGAACGCCCGGCGGGTTGGCCAACACCTGCTGCAGGTGATGAGCGGTTTTCTCGAACTGACCGATGACGCCCGCATTCAGCGCCTGCTGCGGCGCGCGGTGCATAAGGCGATCGATAAGGTCGACCTGACGCAGACCAGCGCCATGATGCTGGAGGGGCTGACCCGCGACAACCGCCATCAAAAGCTGCTGGATTCGCTGATAAATCAGCTGATCGCCCTGCTGCAGCGCGACAGCTCCCGCGCTTTTATCGCCCGCGGCATCGTACACTGGCTGGAGACCGAACATCCGCTGAAGGCCAGGCTGTTACCCACCGAGTGGCTCGGCGAGCACAGCGCCGAGATGGTCACCGACGCCGTGAATACCCTGCTGGACGAAGTCACCCACGATCGCACCCACCAGATCCGCCAGACCTTTGACCGCGCGACGCAAAAGCTAATCGATAACCTGAAATCCGACCCGGAACTGGCGCAGAAGGCCGATAACATCAAAGCCTGGTTGAAAAATGATGAGACCTTCAACCGCTATCTTGGCGAAGTGTGGGGAGACCTGCGCGGCTGGGTAAAAAACGATATCAGCAGCGACGACTCGCGTATCAAGCAGCGCATCGCCGAGGCCGGCCAGTGGTTCGGTGAAACCTTACTCCGCGACGACGCGCTGCGCGAATCGCTCAACGAACACCTGGAGCAGGCGGCGCATCGGGTGGCGCCGGAGTTCGCCGCCTTCCTCACTCGACATATCAGCGACACGGTGAAGAGCTGGGACGCCCGCGATATGTCGCGGCAGATCGAGCTCAACATCGGTAAAGATCTGCAGTTCATCCGCATCAACGGCACCCTGGTGGGGGGAACTATCGGTCTGTTGTTGTGGCTGCTCTCGCAGATCCCCTCGCTGCTGCATCTGCATATTGGTTAGCAATGATACTATCTGAACAATAGCGCTGATAAATATTCCACAGGGAGGGCGAGATAATGCACCGGATGACCCACTGGCTAACCCGGCACGCCGCCGCGCTGTTCTTCCCGGCGGCGCTCATTCTGTATGATTTTTCCGCCTATCTCACCACCGACCTGATCCAGCCGGGGATCCTCCACGTGGTGCGGGATTTCAACGCCGATGTGACGCTGGCTCCAGCCTCGGTAAGCCTGTATATGGCCGGCGGCATGGCGCTGCAGTGGCTGCTGGGGCCGCTCTCTGACCGAATCGGACGGCGTCCGGTACTTCTCACCGGCGCGCTCATTTTCACCCTCGCCTGCCTGGCGACGCTGTTCACCACCTCCATGACCCAGTTCCTGATTGCCCGCTTCGTGCAGGGCACCAGCATCTGCTTTATCGCCACCGTCGGCTACGTCACCGTGCAGGAAGCCTTTGAGGAAAAAAGGTCGATCAGGCTGATGGCGGTGATCACCTCCGTCGTGCTGGTGGCGCCGATCGTCGGCCCGCTCTCCGGCGCGGCGCTGATGCATTTTATCCACTGGAAAGCGCTGTTCGGCATTATCGCCGCCATGGGGCTGGTGGCCTGGCTGGGGCTGCTGTTGACCATGCCGGAGACGGTGCGCCGGGGCGAGGTGCCGTTCAGCCCCCTGGGCGTACTGCGCGATTTTCGCAACGTCTTTCGCAACCGCATCTTTTTGCTCGGCGCCGCCACGCTGTCGCTGAGCTATATTCCACTGATGAGCTGGGTGGCGGTATCGCCGGTGATTTTAATGGACGCCGGCGGGCTGACCACCAGCGAGTTCGCCTGGAGCCAGGTGCCGGTCTTCAGCGCCGTCATCATCGCCAACCTGTCGGTGGCGCGCTGGGTAAAAGATCCCACCCGCCCGCGCTTTGTCCTCAGCGCGGTGCCGGTACAGATGCTCGGCCTGGCCATCCTGATCGTTGGGAATCTGGTATGGCCGCACGTCTGGCTGTGGTCGGTGCTCGGCACCTGCTTCTACGCCTTCGGCATCGGGCTAATTTTCCCGACGCTGTTCCGCTTTACCCTCTTTTCCAACGACCTGCCGAAAGGCACGGTCTCCGCCTCGCTGAATATCGTGATCCTCAGCGTCAGCGCCTTATCGATTGAAGGCGCGCGCTGGCTGTGGTTCCATGGCGGGAGACTGCCCTTCCACCTGTTAGCGGTGGCCGCCGGGCTCATCGCCGCCTGCTGCCTCGCCGGACTGTTACGCCACCAGCGTCAGTGTGCGCAAGCGGTCATTGAAGCCCGGCAGTCGTGACCCCTTTTACGGAGAAAGCCCCATCATGAGTGAGATTGAACTCAGCCCGGCGCAGCGTGACCTGCTGCGCGACAGGCTCAGCAAGTACTGCGAAGAGACGTTTAACCTCGAGCTGGAGCAGTTTGACGCTGAATTTTTTGTCGACTTTATCGCCCAGGAGCTGGGGCCACTGTTCTACAACGCCGGTATCGAAGAGGCCATCCGCACTCATCTGGCGTGGAGCGAGCGGATCCAGGAAGAGATGGATTTAAAGAAGGTCTATTAACGCCGCGCGCAGACGCAGGAGATCAATAAAAGCATACAAACAACAGGGTTATAATGGCGACTCTTTCAGCATCTCCCGTGTACGGGGAAGGAAAACCATGTCGCTTATCACCGATCTACCCGCCATTTTTGACCAGTTCTCGGAAGCTCGCCAGAAGGGCTTTCTCACCGTCATGGATCTTAAAGAGCAGAACGTGCCGCTGGTGGGCACCTACTGCACCTTTATGCCCCAGGAGATCGCCATGGCGGCGGGGGCCGTGGTGGTCTCGTTGTGCTCCACCTCCGATGAAACCATCGAGGAAGCGGAAAAAGATCTGCCGCGCAACCTCTGCCCGTTAATCAAAAGCAGCTACGGCTTCGGCAAAACCGATAAATGCCCCTACTTCTATTTCTCTGACCTGGTGGTCGGGGAAACCACCTGCGACGGCAAAAAGAAAATGTACGAGTACATGGCCGAGTTCAAGGCGGTCCACGTGATGCAGCTGCCGAACAGCGCCAGCGACGCAGCCTCCCGCGCCCTGTGGAAAGCAGAGATCCTGCGCCTGCAGCAGGTGATTGAGGCGCGGTTTGGCGCGCCGATTAGCGAGGCGGCGCTGCGCGAGGCTATCGTGCTGAAAAACCGTGAACGCCGGGCGCTGGCCCACTTTTATCGTCTCGGGCAGCTCAATCCGCCGGCGCTCAGCGGCGGCGACATCCTGAAAGTGGTGTACGGCGCCACTTTTCGTTTCGACAAAACCGCCCTGATTGATGAACTGCATGCCATGGCGGAGCGCATCCGTCAGGAGTGGCGGCAGGGTAAACGACTGGCCGCCCGCCCGCGCATTCTGATCACCGGCTGCCCGATCGGCGGCGCGGCGGAGAAAGTGGTTCGCGCCATCGAAGAAAACGGCGGCTGGGTGGTAGGCTATGAAAACTGCACCGGCGCGAAGGCCACCGAGCGCTGCGTGGCGGAAGAGGGCGACGTCTACGACGCCTTAACCGACAAATATCTCGCCATCGGCTGCTCCTGTATTTCCCCTAACCATCAGCGCCTGCAGCTGCTGAGCCAGATGGTGGAGGAGTACCAGGCCGACGGGGTGATCGACGTCATTCTGCAGGCCTGCCATACCTATGCCGTGGAATCGCTGGCCATTAAACGCCATCTCCGCCAGCAGCACGACCTTCCTTATATGGCGATAGAAACCGACTATTCGACAGCGGACCTCGGACAGCTCAGCACCCGCGTCGCCGCCTTTATCGAAATGCTGTAAGGAGCACGCGTGATCTACACGGTTGGTATTGATTCCGGCTCCACTGCCACGAAAGGCATCCTGCTCGCGGACGGGGTGGTTACGCGTCGTTTCCTCTGCCCGACCCCCTTTCGCCCCGCCGACGCCATCCATGAGGCCTGGGAGACGCTGCGCGCTGGCCTCGTGGAAACGCCCTTTTTAACCCTCACCGGCTATGGTCGCCAGCTGGTGGATTTCGCCGATAAACAGGTGACGGAGATTTCCTGTCATGGTCTCGGCGCCCGTCTGCTGGCGCCGGACACCCGCACGGTGATTGATATCGGCGGCCAGGACAGCAAGGTTATCCAGCTGGATGCCGGGGGCAACCTCAGCGACTTTCTGATGAATGACAAATGCGCCGCCGGCACCGGCCGCTTTCTGGAGGTCATTTCACGCACCCTCGGCGCCAGCGTCGAACAGCTGGACGCCATTACCGACGGC
The DNA here is from genome assembly GCF_021869705.1 of Klebsiella sp. PCX. NCBI lineage: Bacteria > Pseudomonadati > Pseudomonadota > Gammaproteobacteria > Enterobacterales > Enterobacteriaceae > Klebsiella > Klebsiella sp. PCX. The sequence goes on along the minus strand of NZ_CP091527.1, from coordinate 640,916 downwards.
GTGGAACCGCATGCCATCACCAGCATGTGTACGGTATTCGCCGAATCGGAAGTCATCAGCCTGCGGTCGGCGGGGGTCGCGCCGGAGGCGATTCTGGCGGGGGTGATTAACGCCATGGCCCGGCGCAGCGCGAACTTTATCGGCCGCTTATCAGCGCAGGGGCCGCTGCTGTTTACCGGCGGCGTCAGCCACTGCGCCGCCTTTGCCCGCATGCTGGAAAGCCATGTCGGCATGGCGGTGACAACCCATCCCGACGCCCAGTTCGCCGGGGCGATCGGCGCGGCGCTGATCGGCCAGCGCCAGCGGAGGCGCGGATGACAACGTTTCTGTTTTTATTTCATTCCACGGTGGGAGTGGTGGGAACGCGCAAAGCCCTGCAGGCGGCGGGAATGACCTTCGAGGTCAAAGATATTCCCCGCCAGCTGCGCAGCGGCTGCGGGCTGTGCATCCTGCTTGAGGGGACGGAAGCCGACGCGCGAGCCTGGATCGTCCCGGAACAGACGGCGGCGTTGTATCAGCAGGACGGGGAAGCGTGGCGCTGTCTCGCCACCTTCCCACCGGCAGGTTAATCGCTTACCACAAAGCGCGTCGCCGCAAAGCAGTTCAGCAGACGGTGCATAAGAAAAACCAGGGTCAGCGTGACCACCAGCGAGACCGTCACCGAGGTGATGCGGTACAGATCGCTGAACACCAGATCCTGATAGGGATGCAGGTTCTGGCCAAACATAATGCCGATGGTGGTAATGCTAGCGAAGCCCACCCCGGCGCCCACTTTCTCCATCACGTGCAGGCGGGCGCTAAAGGCCAGCCCGAGGCCAATCAGCGGCATCATCAGGATCATGTGATTGCTGAAGTCATAGATAATCAGCTGCACCACCAGAATATAGAGACAGGCCAGCACCACCCCCGCCACGCGCCAGATCGAGCTGATCACCGCCCCGCGATAGTGCATCGGGAACAGGATCAGGATCCCGGCCATCAGCGCCGACAGCGAGTCGCTGAGATCGCAGATCTGAAACACCACGAAGATGATCGTCGCCACCGTGCCGGAGAGCAGCGACTCGTGGCGGATGCGGGCGGCGTCTTTTTCAATGCGCGGCGGCGGCTTGCGCGGTTCGACGTCCGGGATCAGGTAATGCAGCAGCGCGCTCAGCGCCACCGCCAGCACGCACGCTTCCATGTTGGAGAACATCAGGGTGTGCCAGTTGCTGGTCGGGTAGCTCATAAAGTTGAGCATCGTGCTCTGACACACCACCCCCATCGACCCCAGCAGAAACAGCGGCCCCTGGCTCATAAAGCGAAAACGCATCACGTACAGGGCGAACACCACCAGCGTCATGATCACCGGCCATTGCGACAGATAACCGACAATCAGCACCATTTCAACGCAGTTCACCGCCGCGCTGAACACAAACTGGCGGGCGACGTGGCGGTTGAACACCGGCACCAGCGACATCAGCATCAGCGGATACACCACAAAAAATACGCCGTACTGCACGTCGTAGAAGGTGGAGATGCTGAGCGCAATGGTCCCGGCCACGGCGATACGCACCGTCTGGCGAAAATCATTCGCCGTGTAGACGATATTGCCGTGCGGGGTAAAGACGTGCGCCAGGGTATTAATAGACATAGTGCAACCAGCTCACCAGATGGATCTGCAGGCCGGCGAAGGTACGGGCGAAAGGTCCCTCGCTATTGTACAGCTGCACCGTGGCGCGGGCGCCGGTCGGCAGCGGTTTCGCCAGCGGCTGATCCAGCGCGACGTGAATGCGCATTCGCTGGGCATCACGCACCCAGCGTGTGGACTGTTCCGGCTGCGACAGCTGCCCGTTAACCGCCTCCTGCCCCGCCAGAATCCCGGCATCGCTGCTGGTCACGTGCGCCGGGAAAACTTCCCCCGGCAGGGCGTCAAAAACCACCGCCGCATCGGTGTTTACCGCGGTGTGGCGCAGGCTCTTCTCACGGAAGTCAGCGACGATATCGGTATTGTTGTTGACCAGCGCCAGCACGGCTGTCGCCGCGGTGGCGTAGATCCCCGGGTTAAGCTGCAGGTTGCTAACCATGCCGTCAGTTTCCGCACGCACTTTGGTCCAGGCCAGGTTCAGCTGCGCCTCCTCCAGCGCGTTGCGGTATTTCTGCAGGGTGACGTTGCGCTTATCGTCGCGCTCGCCGCGCTGGATCAGCAGGTTCTGGATCTGCGCGTTCAGCGCCGAGACCGACTGCTCGCTGGTCTGCCAGGTGGTCCGCACTTTGTCGAGATCGGACTGCGAGACGTTCTGCATGGTGCTCAGGCGCTGATAGCGATCGAGCGTGACCTTATCGTTACGGGCGGTGTACTGCGCGGTGCGCAGGTTGGCGCGGGCGGCGGCGATTTGCGCGTCCAGCTGCTGGTTGCTCAGCTTCGCCTGTTCAAGGGCGATCTGTGCCGCTTCAACTTTATTAATGAACGGCGTCGGGTCGAGCTCATACAGCAGGTCGCCCTTTTTCACCTGGCTATTGTTATGCACGTAGACGTGCGAGACATAGCCGGAGACCCGCGACGAAACCGGGGTCACCACGCGCATGACGGTGGAGTCCGGCGTCAGCGGGATCCAGATATCGGCAACGATAAACCAGGCGAATATTCCCAGAAAAGCGGCAATACTCACCCGTACCCAGCGGGCAAATTTTTGTTCAGGCGTCATCATAGTGTGTTAGATCTTGTTATCTTCTTCGCGGATATTCCGCAAACGGCAGGCGATTTGATTTAACGTGGCGCTGAAGGTGACGAGGTCGGCCTCCGGGATGGTCTGGGTTACGCGCTCCTGATAGGTCTCGATCACGCGGCTCAGTTTTTCCAGAATAGCCCGCCCCTCGGCGGTCAGCGTCAGCAGGCGAATGCGTTTGTCATATGGCGATGTGGAACGCAACAGATAGCCCTGCTTTTCCAGTAATGAGAGGGTGCGCGTCAGCGGCGGCAGTTCAATCCCCTGCACCTCCGCCAGTTCGCTGACCGAGACGTTGTCCCCCAACTGATGCAGCTGCATCAGCACCGTCCAGCTGGACTGGGTGAGTCCCGTATCGGTGATAGCGGAGTCAATAATCGCGCGCCACTGGCGCACCACCATGGCCATCCGCATCCCCAGCGGGCGGCGGGCAAACAGTTCGTCTTCAGTCACAGCTTTTCCTCTCATTGTTGAGAAGAAAATAATACTTATCAGGGTAAGTATCAAGAAACGGAAGGTCACGTCGCATCAATTGATAAATTTCGTGAATGATTCCCCGGCATCGCCAGCGCTTACCGGGGCAAAGAAGAAGTGATGCCTGAAAAAAAAGCACTTTTTAATTGATCTGATCCCGACGCAGGCCGATATCTTTCAGCTGTTCGTCGCTCATTTTCTGCAAAGCTCTGCGCGTTTGCTCCTGAAGCCACCATTTTTTGACAAACCGTGCCAGCAATACGAAACCGATAAATGGCTGTCTTGCCCTGTTCTCATGAAATTCCATCCTCTACCTCCTCACCTTGCCAGAGACTTTATCTTCACGGATTTGGGGGGAAGGAATACAGATTCACAAAACACTTTTCTTTAACATACAGATTGGCTAAAACGTACAGCAGACCGCAATTTTTCCTGCCATCTGTACTGGTTATTCCATCTGTATGGCGACAATTAAGGATACAGCATGACCCGCTATCAACATCTTGCGACGCTGCTGGCCGAACGCATTGAACAGGGCCTGTATCGCCACGGCGAAAAGCTGCCGTCGGTGCGCAGCCTGAGCCAGGAGCACGGCGTCAGCATCAGCACCGTCCAGCAGGCCTATCAGCTGCTTGAGCAGCAGCAGATGATTGTGCCGCAGCCGCGATCGGGCTATTTCGTCGCCCCCCGCAAGGCCCAGCCGCCGGTGCCGCCGATGTCGCGTCCGGTGCAGCGTCCGGTGGAGATCACCCAGTGGGATCAGGTGCTGACCATGCTCGACGCCCGCTACGATAAAACGATCATCCCCTTCGGCGGCGGCTCGCCGGACGTGACGCAGCCAAGCCTGAAGCCCATCTGGCGCGAACTGAGCCGGGCGATCCAGCACAACCTCACTGAGGTGTTGAACTATGACGAATTGGCCGGGCGCCGCGAGCTGCGGGAGCAGATCGCCCGCCTGATGCTCGACGGCGGATCGGTGGTGACTGCCGACGATCTGGTGCTCACCAGCGGTTGCCACAGCGCGCTGTCGCTGGCCCTGCTGTCGGTGTGCCAGCCAGGGGACATCATCGCCGTGGAATCCCCCTGCTACTACGGCACCATGCAGATGCTGCGCGGACTGGGATTAAAAACGATTGAGATCCCCACCGATCCGGAAACCGGGATCAGCATCGAGGCCCTGGAGTTGGCGCTGGATCAGTGGCCGATCAAAGGGGTGATCCTGGTGCCGAACTGCAACAACCCGCTGGGGTTTATCATGCCGGACGCCCGCAAGCGCGCGGTGCTGAACCTGGCCCAGCGCCACGATATCGTTATTTTCGAGGATGATATCTACGGCGAGCTGGCTACCGAATATCCGCGCCCGCGCACGATTCACTCCTGGGATATCGACGGCCGGGTGATGCTCTGCAGCTCCTTTACCAAAACCATCGCCCCCGGCCTGCGCATCGGTTGGATAGCGCCCGGGCGCTACTACGACAAGCTGCTACAGATGAAGTACGCCGCCAGCGGCACTAACGTCCCTTCAACACAGCTGGCGGCCTTTAACTTTATTCGCGAAGGCCATTATCACCGCCACGTGCGGCGGATGCGGCAGATCTATCAGCGCAATATCGAGATCTACACCTGCTGGCTGCGGGAGTTTTTCCCCTGCGGGATCTGCGTCACCCGGCCGAAGGGCGGTTTTATGCTGTGGGTGGAGCTCCCGGAGCAGGTGGATATGGTCTGCGTCGCCAAACAGCTGTGCCGGCTGAAGATCCAGGTCGCGCCGGGGTCGCTGTTTTCCGCGGCGGGCAAGTATCGCAACTGCGTCAGGATCAACTGCGCCCTGCCGCCGACCGAGAAACATAAAGCGGTGATGGTGAAGCTGGGAGAAGCGGTGAAGGTGGCGATGGAGTGAAGCTGCGGCATTCCCACAATCTGCGAGCCGGTAACCCGGAAAAGGCGCGGTAAGCGCGCCTCCGGGCAAGATATACGCTCTTTAAACATTCTAAAATCACTCTTACAAATACGAAAAACAAAACAATTCATATAAACAATATTTCATTATTATTGAATAACAATTTTTGTGGTGCAAAACCATAAATACCAATATATATTGGCCCATTCACAAATACATGGTGGCATTTTAAGTAATGCCGTTAAAAAGCATGACTATTAACTTTTAAAGTATAAGCGTAGTCATACAGTTAGCTGAGAGCAAAATGGCAACGATCATCCCAACCATCGGAAGCTGCGGTAACAAGATTACTGCCGGAGAAAAGCGTCTTGCGAGAATTTTTGAAAGCAATCTGAGTAGCGATTGTACTTGTTGGTATGACATTCCTACTGGTGAAAAACAAACACATCCTGATTTCATCATTCTGGATCCTCAGCGAGGGCTGCTTTTTATTGAAGTGAAGGACTGGTATATTTCAAAAATAAAATCCGCTAATAAAACACATGTGATATATGAAACATCAGATGGTGACATTTCTCTAACCCATCCCATAGAACAGGTCAGACAATATTCTTACGGCGCAATTAACTATCTAAAGCGGGACCCACAACTTCTTCAGGACAACGAAAAATATAAAGGACAATTTTGCGCCCCCTACGGTCATGGAGTCTACCTCAGTAATATTACACGTAAGCAGTTAAATAAATACTTTTCCAATAGTGATATTTTTCCTTCTGATATCGTGATTTGTAAAGATGAAATCACCGAGTTTATGTCATCTGAAGAAATATCTTTACGCCTATTTTCTTTGGTCAAACATACATTTTCTAAAGAGATAAGTAATAAGCAAGTAGATCGTATACGTTGGCATTTATACCCTGAGATTCGCATCACCCACGCTCTCGATAAACCAGAGAGTTCTGCCAACCCAATATCTGTACTCCGAACGCCGAATATTATAAAAATAATGGATACTCAGCAAGAATTACTCGCCAGAAGCCTTGGTGAGGGGCATCGGATAATTCACGGCGTCGCCGGCTCAGGTAAAACCTTAATTCTCCTTTATCGTTGCCTACACCTGGCGAAAGATAATAATTTAAAGAAACTTATTCTTGTCGTGTGTTATAATATAATGCTGGCCCAAAAATTAAAATCTCTAATAAAAAGCCATCAACTTACGGTTCCGGTTGAAATTACCAACTTCCATGCATGGTGTTATAAGCAAGCAAAAATTAAAAATATTCTCCCTAACTCAAAGCAAAATTTTATAGAAAACCTTGAGCAAGCTGTTATTACTGGTTTTCAAAATAAAACAATAGCAGCAGAACAATATAGTGCGGTATTAATTGATGAGGGGCATGATTTTAAACAGGATTGGCTAAAAATACTTTCTGGAATGGTTGATAGCGAAACTAACTATCTATTATTTCTATATGACGATGCGCAATCAATTTATCAGAAAAAAAGCTCACTTGATTTTACGCTTTCCAGCGTTGGTATCAAAGCTCAAGGGCGTACAACTATTCTTGACATCAATTATCGAAATACACAGCAGATTCTCCACTTTGCTACCAGCATTGCATTTGATTATTTAAATGATCATATTGAGGATAACTTTAAATATCATAAACCAGATGCTGGTGGACTTCAAGGCCAGGATCCAAACATGCTTATTTTTGATAACCACCAACAAGAAATCATCCATATAATTAAATGGCTAAAGCAACAACATCATACTGGTGTTAGCTGGAATGACATGGCTATATTATGTCCCTCGACCGCACATCTTTCTGCAATATTAGTAAAAGAGTTAAGGGATTCAAAAATCCCGCACTATTTTATAGCAAGCTCGGAAGATAAAAAACGCTACTCACCACAAAGCGATTTTTTGTCTATTATACCTTTGCCTAGTAGCAAAGGTCTCGAGTTTCATTCAGTCGCAGTGATAGATAGTTCAAACATAATGGGTAATAGCGATGATCTCAGCGACGAGATCAAGCGACTATATGTTGGTTTCACTCGGGCAACCAATAATTTGCTTGTGACTTTACATCAAAAAAATGTGCTCAGCAGACATTTAACCTCAACTTATAATCAAATCTATAACAATGCATAGTAGCCCCCTGTCACTCATCAAAAAACACCATCCCCTTATACGGCTGTTCGCGGCAGGCGGCCAGGCGCTGGGCGAGACTGCCGACGTGCAGCTCCAGCTTGTGGCCATCGGGATCGAGGAAGTAGTGCGAAGCGCCTTCGCTACGGTTCAGCTTCCAGACCGCCACGCCGGCAACCTCAAGGCGAGCGGCGAAGCGGGCGAAATCCGCTTCGCTGATGGTAAACGCATAATGGGTGTAGTCGCTCTCCTCCGGCGGAGTGACACGCCGCTGCGGATCCAGCGACAGGCACAGCCACAGATCGCCGCAGGAGAGATAGGCGCCGCTGTCCCAGCGGGCGTGCAGCGTCATGCCCAACAGCTGCTGATAAAACGCCACGCTCGGCGCCAGCTGGCTGACCGCCAGGGTCAGGTGATTCAGTCCGCTCAGCATGTCTGTTCCTCCAGTGAATTCACAATGAACTGGCGCAGCCATTGATGCGCCGGGTCGCGGTGCCAGCGCTCGTGCCACAGCATCAGCATCTCAAAGCCGGCGACCGCCAGCGGCGGCTCGATGACCACCAGCCCGCTCTGCCCGCGCACCAGCCGCTCCGGCAGGACCGCCACCAGATCGCTATTGCGCAGGGTCTCCAGCATAAACAGGAAATGTGGCACGGAAAGGACAACCCGCCGCGTCAGGCCAAGGTTCGCCAGCGCGGTATCGGTCGCCGCGCTGAAGCCGCCTCCGTCCGGGGAGACGATCGCTTGCTCCAGCTGACAGAACGTTTCCAGGCTCAACCCTTGCCGCAGCACCGGATGCCCGGCCCGGCCCGCCAGCACGTAGCGCTCGCGAAACAGCAGGCGCTGATGCAGCCCCGGCGGCGCGCCCTCGCGGGTATGGAAAAAGAGATCCACTTCATCGCTGGCCGCCTGCTGCTCCAGCCGCGCCGGCTGGAGTTCGAATACCGCCAGCCGACTGCCGGGAGAGGCCAGGCGTAGCCTGCCCAGCATCGGCATGAGGGTCGCCGAAGCCATATAGTCCGTCGCCGCCACCCGCCAGGTCTCCGCCGCCGCGGCCGGATTAAAAGGCGCTACCGGCGCCACCGCCTGCTCCAGCGCGGCTAACGCAGCGCGCAGCGGCTGGCGAAGCTCATCGGCGCGGGCGGTGGGCTGCATGCCGCGCGGGCCCGGCATCAGCAGCGGGTCGGCAAACATCTCCCGCAGCCTGGCGAGTTGAATACTCACCGACGGCTGCGACAGATTCAGCCGCTGCGCCGCCCGGGTAACGTTATTTTCACTGAGCAGCACGTCGAGCGTGCGCAGCAGATTGAGATCCAGACGATGTAAATTAATCACAGCTATACCTGGGATTTAAGTAATTAATTTCTACTATAGCGCCAGCTTTCCTACTCTGCAGCTCTTCCCACTTCAGAGGTGATGTTATGAAAGTACTGCTGATTTACGCCCATCCGGAACCGCGCTCCCTCAATGGCGGTTTAAAAAATTTCGCCATCCGTCATCTGCTGCAGGCCGGTCATGAAGTCCAAGTCTCCGATCTCTACGCCATGCGCTGGAAGGCCGGGTATGACGCCGACGACAGCGGCGCGCCGCCGGTCGGCGAGTTCTGGCGTCCTACCCTGGACTCCAGACAGGCCTTTGCCCAAGGTACTCAAAGCGCGGATATCGCCGCCGAGCAGGAAAAGCTGCTGTGGGCCGATACGGTGATTTTTCAGTTTCCGCTGTGGTGGTTCTCGATGCCCGCGATCATGAAAGGCTGGATCGACCGGGTGTACGCCTGGGGCTTTGCCTATGGTGTCGGCGAGCACAGCGACCGCCACTGGGGCGATCGCTATGGGGAAGGCACCTTCGTCGGCAAGCGGGCGATGCTGATCGTCACCGCCGGCGGCTGGGCGGAACACTATTCACCGCGCGGGATCAATGGCCCCATCGACGACATTCTGTTCCCCATTCAGCACGGTATGCTGTTCTATCCCGGTTTCGAGGTGCTTCCGCCGCTGGTGTTTTACCGCACGGACAAAACCGATGCCGCGCAGTTCGCCGACCAGTGCGCCACCCTGGCCGAGCGGCTGGACACGCTGTGGCAAACCGAGCCCATTCCATTCCGCCGGCAGAATCATGGCGACTATCTGATCCCGTCGCTAACGCTGCGCCCGGAGCTGGCGCCGGGGCAAAGCGGCCTGGCGGTGCACCTGGCAACGAAATAAACCTCAACGCGATAGCCCTTCCGGGTTATCGCTTTCATTAATATGACAATTTGTGAGCCTCCACGCATTAACGGCATCGCATCGCGCGAAGCCGCCTCTCATATTGATAGCGATCAAAAATAATCATACCGTCTGGTCGGTATGATTCCGGCCATGAACATGGAAGCCCAGCATCGTAAAAAAGATCCCGTCCGTCTCCACCGTCAGCTGCTTGAATCGGCGGCGATGATTGCCGGCCGGGACGGTATCGCCGCCCTGTCGCTGAACGCTGTCGCCCGCGAGGCTGGGGTCAGCAAAGGCGGCCTCCTGCACCATTTTCCCAATAAGCAGGCGCTGATTTTCGCTCTGTTCGCCAGGCTGCTGGCGATTATGGAAAAGGCGATTAGCGAACTGATGGCCGCCGATAACATCGCTTACGGACGCTTTACCCGGGCCTATTTGCACTATCTGTCCAATCCGCAGTTGACGGACACGCACGAAAGCCGTCAGCTGATGGTGCTGTCGCTGGCGATGCCGGACGAACCGGTGCTGCGAAAATGCTGGCGCGACTGGATGCTGGATCATCTGGCGCAAGGCGATGCGCTGGATAACGGCCCAACCGGTACCCTGGTACGCTACGCCGCCGACGGTATCTGGTTATCTGAGCTGACCGAGGGGCGCACCATGAGCAGCGAACATCGCCAGTCGCTGGTGAACGATCTGACCAAAATGACGCTTCCCGCATGAAGCGAATAGAGTGAGGCCGCGATGCGCTACAACATCAATGCCCGTCTCATTTATGATGCAACAGACGGCACGCTAACCCTGCCCGGCAGCGATGAACCAGATAGCCAGCTATCCATCACCGCCAGCGCGCTGCTCTATTTTTTTCTCCGCCATACCGGCGTGGTCAGTCGCGATGAAGTGTTGAAAAAAGTCTGGGACGATAACGGCTTAACTTCTTCCAATAGCAACCTCAACCAGTATCTGAGCATGCTGCGCAAAACTTTCCGCCACTACGATATCGATAACATTATCGTCACCGTGTCGCGCGGCATGCTGCAGCTGAATCAGGATCTCAGCATCGAACTGCTCGACGCCGGGCCGGCGCTGGCCGATGTCGCCAGCCCGGCCGCGCCGCCTGGCGAACCCGCCGGGGCAGGAAGGGAAACCATACCGCCTGCCGCTTCACCACACGCGCGCGGAATGTGCTGGTATCTGGCCGGCGGCTGCCTGCTGGTCATCGCCCTGCTTCTGGTGGCATTCACGTTTGCCGGAACCCACGTCGCCCGGCCAATTAATCTGACGCTGATGAACCACAGCCAGTGCGAACTGCTCGCCAGCGATGAAATGCTGCGTTCGGTCTCGGCGACGGCCTACGGTAAGAACTTTGATGAGGTGCGTCAGCGGCTGAAGCTCAGCTGCAAGCCGGGGGAGCGTTTTGTTTTCTTCTATGGCGACCGGCTGGAGACCAACGGCCTGGGCCGGGTATTTCTCGCCCACTGCGCGATGCACGAAGACAACCCGTTTAGCTATTGCGATAACTACTTTTACTACTCCTGGAAGCCGCAATGAGACTCGCGCCCCGCACCTTTTTCGCCCTCTCTGCCCTCGCGTTTATCGCCGCCGCCGGGTTTAGCGCCTGGCGCCTGCTGCCGGATGCCAACGACGGCGTGATGAGCTGCTCCACCAAAGCGATCATGCGTTTTGAAAACATGGAAAAAGAGAATGTGAACGGCAATATCCATTTTAATTTTGCCGCCAATGGCAACGGGTCGATGGTAGTGGAAGGCTATACCGATTCTGCCGCCGGCTGGCTCTACCTGCAGCGCTACGTCAAATTCAGCTACACCAGCCAGCGCATCTCAGCGACCGAGCGCCACTACCGCATCAAGAAATGGGAATCCAGCGCCTCGTCCATCGATGAATCGCCGGATGTCATCTTCGACTATTTCATGCGCGAGATGTCCGACAGCCACGACGGCCTGTTCCTCAATGCGCAAAAGCTTAACGACAAAGCTATCCTGCTGAGCTCTATCAACTCACCGCTCTACATCTGCACGCTGAAGTCCGGCAGCACGCTTAATTAACCCGTCCCCCCTGTACCACTGCGAGGAAAATGCGCCCTCGCTCACGCTCCATTAATGCCCCTTTTCCCTGGATGCTAAAAGCGCACGTTTTGCATTTAGCTTCGACGCCAAAACATGAGCATACCCACAATTATCACGCGGCTATATTACCAACCGCAGGCAAGTAATTAGCATCTTATTAACATTCATCTCCCGCCGATAAATAGCTTAAAAAAACGCCATATCATCATAAAAATCAACACGCACAAAACAGAATTAAAATATAAAAAGAAGCCTAAATAAGGCTAAATAGCAGAGTAAAAACCTAAAATATTCATCTACACGGATTTAAATTTCACTTCTCTCCCCATTCCCTATAGTGAACCCCGAACGCCGCTTCCGCGTGTTGATGCCGTTACGCGGACGGTTTTCCCGAATCACAAAACCTGTTCTGGAGGAGATCACGATGGGTGATGCATTGGGGCTTATCGAAACCAAAGGTCTGGTGGCCTGTATTGAAGCAGCGGACTCGATGTGTAAAGCCGCCAACGTCGAACTGATCGGCTATGAAAACGTCGGCTCCGGCCTGGTCACCGTGATGGTGAAGGGCGACGTCGGCGCGGTAAAAGCGGCGGTGGATTCCGGTGTGGAATCGGCGCAGCGCATCGGCGAAGTGGTGACCTCGCTGGTCATCGCGCGTCCGCATAACGACATCAACAAAATCGTCATTAAACACAAGGCCTGAAGGCCAGGAGAACGCAAATGGGTGATGCATTAGGTCTGATTGAAACCAAAGGTCTGGTGGCCTGCATTGAAGCAGCGGATGCGATGTGTAAAGCCGCCAACGTCGAACTGATCGGCTATGAAAACGTCGGTTCCGGCCTCGTCACCGCGATGGTGAAAGGCGATGTCGGCGCGGTGAAAGCGGCGGTGGATTCCGGCGTCGAATCGGCCCAGCGCATTGGCGAAGTGGTGACCTCGCTGGTCATCGCCCGTCCGCATAACGACATCAACAAAATCGTCTCGCATTACAAAATTGCGGACTAACGGAGAAACCTGATGAAAGAAGCGCTTGGTCTTATCGAAACCAAAGGTCTGGTGGCCTGTATTGAAGCCGCGGACGCGATGTGCAAAGCCGCCAACGTCGAACTGATCGGCTATGAAAACGTCGGCTCCGGCCTCGTCACCGCGATGGTGAAAGGCGACGTCGGCGCGGTCAACGCGGCGGTCGACTCCGGCGTGGAAGCGGCGAAACGCATTGGCGAAGTCGTCAGCTCTCGCGTCATCGCGCGTCCCCATAACGACATCGAAAAAATCGCGGCGCAGCACAAAGCATGACCTGACAGGGCACGCCCCGTCCCCACTCTTTTCGTCTGATGAAGGATAGACTCATGATTGAACTGGATAACGATTTGCAGTCCCGGCAGAACGCCCGGGAACTGGTGCGCAACGCCAAAAAAGCGCAGGCAATGCTGGCCACCTTTTCGCAGCAGCAAATCGACGCCATCGTGAAAAACGTGGCCCAGGAAGCAGCGCACCACGCCGAAGCGCTGGCGAAAATGGCCGCGGAAGAGACCGGTTTTGGCAACTGGCAGGACAAAGTGCTGAAAAACCGCTTCGCCTCGCTGCGCGTCTACGACGCCATCAAAGATATGAAGACCGTTGGCATCATTCATGACGACCCGGTAAAAAAAGTGATGGACGTGGGCGTGCCGCTGGGCGTGATTTGCGCGCTGGTCCCCTCAACTAACCCAACCTCTACGGTTATCTATAAAGCGCTGATCGCCCTCAAGGCGGGCAACGCCATTATCTTCTCCCCGCATCCGGGCGCACGTCAGTGCAGCTGGAAGGCGATTGAGATCGTCAAACGCGCGGCAGAAGCGGCCGGCGCGCCGGAGGGCAGCGTCGACGGCATCACCCAGCTGACCCTCGAAGCCACCTCAGAGCTGATGCACAGCAAAGACGTTTCGCTGATCCTCGCCACCGGCGGCGAAGGCATGGTGCGCGCGGCCTACGCGTCCGGCACCCCGACCATCAGCGGCGGTCCGGGCAACGGCCCGGCATTTATCGAACGCAGCGCCGATATCCACCACGCGGTGAAAGATATCATCACCAGCAAAACCTTCGATAATGGCGTGATCTGCGCCTCCGAGCAGTCGATCATCGTCGAAGGCTGCATTTACGATGAGGTTCACCGCGAGCTGGAAGCGCAGGGCGCTTACTTCATGAATGAAGATGAAGCGGCGAAAATGGCGGCGCTGCTGCTGCGCCCGAACGGCACCATCAACCCGAAGGTGGTTGGCAAAACCGCACTGTACCTCAGCCAGATGGCCGGCTTCTGCGTCCCGGCCAGCACCAAAGTGCTGATCGCCGAACAGACCATCGTCTCACCGAAAAACCCCTACTCGCGCGAAAAACTGTGCCCGGTACTCGGTCTGTACGTGGCTGAGGACTGGAAAGCCGCCTGCCACCGCGTGGTAGAGCTGCTGACTAATGAAGGGCTCGGCCATACGCTGGTGATCCACACCCGCAACCAGGACGTCATCCGCCAGTTCAGCCTCGAAAAACCGGTCAACCGCATCCTGATCAACACCCCGGCGGCGCTCGGCGGCATCGGCGCCACCACCAATATCTCTCCGGCGCTGACCCTCGGCTGCGGCGCGGTCGGCGGCGGCTCCAGCTCCGACAACGTCGGCCCGATGAACCTGCTCAATATCCGCAAAGTCGGCTATGGCGTGCGGTCGATTGACGAGCTTCGCGCGCCGGGCAGCCGCCCTGAGCCACAGCCGACCATCGTCACGCCGGCGAGCGATCCGCAGCGCAGCATTCTTGATGACGTGCGTTTCAACGCTCCGGCCAGCGCTGCGCCAGCACACGCGGCAGGCAGCGATGACCGCTTCGCCAGCCCAGGCGCCGCAGCGAACGCGGAAGGCGCAATCAACGAACAAAACGTGGAACGCGTTATCCGCCAGGTGCTGGAGCGCCTTGCTAAGTAACGCACTGATATAAGGCGATATAACGATGATTCTCGCAAAGGTGACCGGCCATGTTGTCGCCACGCAAAAATGCGATGAGCTGCGCGGCAGCAACCTGCTGTTGATCACCCGCTTAGATGACAAACAGCAGCCGATGAAGGACCAGACCTGGGTCGCCGTCGATAACGTCGGCGCCGGTATGCACGACATCGTGCTGGCGGAAGAGTACTTCGCGCTCAATAAAGACCGCTACAAAGCGATGTCGGTGGTCGCCATTGTTGAGAAGGTGTTTCGGGACGCCGAACAGGAGTGAATAGCCCAATGAGTGAATTTTTACTGAAACCACGGATTTGCTTCGGTCAGGACGCCCTCTCGGTGCTGAACGAAATTTCCGCCCGCAGCGTGCTGCTGGTGACCGATCAAGCGATGGTGAAATTTGGCCTCGCCGAGCGCGTCACCGCCCTGCTGCGCCAGCGCGGGATCGCCTGGCAGGTGTGGGACGACGTGGTGGCGGATCCGGATATCGCCACCGTGGTGCGCGGTATGAAGCTGATGGATAACCACTACCCGGATCTGGTTATCGCGCTCGGCGGCGGTTCGGTAATCGATGCCGCCAAAGCGGTTATTTTCTCCCTGGCGCAAACCCGTCCGCTGGCCGACCGTCCCCGACCGTGCTTCGTCGCCATCCCGACCACCAGCGGTACCGGTTCGGAAGTCACCGCCTTTTCGGTGGTGAAAGCCAACGCGGAAAAGCTGGTGCTGGTGGATGCGTCATTGCTGCCGGATATCGCCATTCTGGACCCGGCGCTGGTGGCTTCGGTGCCGCCGGCAATTACCGCCGACACCGGCATGGACGTGCTGTGTCACGCCCTTGAGGCCTACGTCTCCCGCGCCGCCAGCGACTTTTCCGACGCCCTGGCGGAGAAAGTGGTGCAGCAGGTATTTCGCTATCTGCCGACCTGCTGGCGCAGCGGCGACAACCTGCAGGCGCGCGAAAAGATGCACAACGCCTCCTGCATGGCGGGGATGGCCTTCACCAACGCGTCGCTGGGGATAACCCACAGCCTGGCCCACGCCCTCGGCGGCGTCTTCCGCGTGCCCCATGGCCGCGCCAACGCCCTGCTGATGGCGCACGTCGTCGCCTGGAACGCTGATTATCACGGGCTGTGCGATACCGATGCCGCCCGCAAATATGCCCGACTAGCCCATCTGCTGGATCTACCTGCGGCCACTACCCGCCAGGGCGTCACCAGCCTGCTGGTCGCCATTCAGGCGCTTAAAGACGAAATGAGCATGCCGGCCGGCATCCGCGATACCGGCGTCCTTGCAGACGAGTTTGACCAACGGCTGGCGGAGATGATCGGCCAGGCGTTACGCGACAGCTGTACTCCGACGAACCCACGCGCGCCGGATGCTCACGCACTGACCGAACTCTATCGCCGGGCATGGACCGGCAACGCCGTTCAGGGCCACTGATAACAAGATTTGGAGAACCTTACCCATGGCACACTACAGCTTAACGCCGCGCGTCAAAGTGCTGGCAGACCGTTTACTCGCCCAGAAAAGCACGCTGTGCACCGAACATGCCACCACGCTGAACGCCCTGGATGGCGATATCGCGGGCGTTCCCGCCGCCGTTAAACCGGCGCGCCGTTTCTATGAACTGATGCGCCAGCTGCCGCTGACCATCAGCCCCGATGAACTCATTGTCGGCAACCAGAGCCGTAAACCGCACGGGGCGATTTTCCATGACGAAAACGCGACCCGTCGCCCATCGGCTTTCCAGTTCCTCAACCTCAATAGCGATCTGGATTCGCCGGACTACAGGCTGGTGGTCGAAAAAGGGGTGCTGGCGATTAAGCACCAGCTGGAAGAGAAAACCCGCGCACTCGGCAGCGCGGTCAGCCGCAGCGGTATGGATGAAGTCAACGGCTGCCGCGCCGCCATCTACGCCTGCGACGCCCTGCTGGCGCTGGCGCAAAATCTGGCCAACAGCGCCGAGCAGCTGGCGGCGGCGGAGACCAATGCTTATCGCAAAGCCGAGCTGCTCGATAGCGCAGCCATTCTCCACCACGTGCCGGCCCATCCAGCGCGTAATTTCAAAGAAGCCTGCCAGGCGTTCTATCTGTTCCAGCTGGCGCTCCAGCTGGATAACGGCAGCTATGCAGTCAACCCGGAAGGGGCGGACAAGGCGCTGCTGCCTTACTTCCAGCGCGATATCAACAGCGGCGCGCTGAATACCCAGCAGGCGTATGAGCTCGTGGAGTGCCTGTGGTTCAAGCTGGCGGAACTGAGCGAAGTCCGCGCCGCCTGCGCCATTGACGGCTATCCGATGCTCGACGCCATGTTGCATGGCGCCGCTTTTGACCATGCCGAGGTGAACGAACTCTCGGCGATGTTCATCAGCGCCCAGCGCAATCTCAGCGCGTTGAATCTGCCGGTGCGTCTGTTTAGCGGCGCACAACAGGTCAGCCATGCGCCGTTCGCCGCCTGCGCCGACACGCCGGTGATGGAAGGGTTAACCCCGCGTATGCAGCGTCTGCGTAACCACTATCTGACGGTACGCCCGAGCGTCTCTATCTATCGCGCGCTGGCCTTTACCGAAGTGGTGAAAGCTAACCCAGGCATGCCGACCATTCTGCTGCGAGCGAAAGCCTTCCGCCACGCCTGCGAAACCGCGCCGATTCTGATTCAGGACGATGAGCTGATCGTCGGCCATCCGTGCGGCAAGCCGCGCGCGGGCGCCTTCTCGCCGGATATCGCCTGGCGCTGGGTGCGCGACGAGCTCGACACCATGAGCACCCGCCCGCAGGATCCGTTTGAGATCAGCGAAGCGGATAAAAAAACCATTCGCGAAGAGATCGTCCCATTCTGGGAAGGCCGTTCGCTGGATGAGATTTGCGAAGCGCAATACCGTGAGGCTGGCGTCTGGGCCTTCAGCGGCGAGACCTTCGTCAGCGACCTCTCCTATCACCAGATTAACGGCGGCGGCGATACCTGCCCGGGCTACGACGTGCTGCTGTTCACCAAAGGGATGAACGGCATTAAAGCCGATGCCGAGGCGCATCTGGCCAGCCTGAGCATGGAAAATCCGGAAGATATCGACCGCATTTACTACTACAAAGCGGCGATTGAAACCTGCGAAGGGGTGGTCAACTACGCCCGCCGCATCGCCGCCCATGCCCGCGAACTGGCGGCTAAAGAGCAAAACGCCCAGCGCCGCGCCGAGCTGCTGACCATCGCCGACGTCAACGAAAACGTGCCGGCCAATCCGCCGAAGACCTTGCAGGAAGCGCTGCAGAGTATCTGGACCGTCGAATCACTGTTTGAAATCGAAGAGAACCAGACCGGGCTGTCGCTGGGGCGCGTCGACCAGTACTGCTATCCGATGTTCGAAGCCGATATCCGCGAAGGCCGCTTGACCCACGACACCGCACTGGAGCTGCTGCAGGCGTTTATCATCAAATGTGCCGAACTGATGTGGATGTCGAGCGAACTGGGAGCGAAATATTTCGCGGGTTATCAGCCGTTTATCAACCTCACCGTTGGCGGCCAGAAACGTAGCGGCGGCGATGCCTGTAACGATCTGACCTATCTGATTATGGACGCCGTGCGCTTCGTGAAGGTTTACCAGCCGTCGCTGGCCTGCCGTATCCACAACCAGTCGCCGCAGAAATACATGGAAAAAATCGTCGACGTGGTGAAAGCGGGAATGGGCTTCCCGGCCTGCCACTTCGATGACTCCCACATCAAGATGATGCTGCGCAAAGGCTTCGATTTTGAAGACGCCCGCGATTACTGCCTGATGGGCTGCGTTGAACCGCAGAAATCCGGGCGCATCTACCAGTGGACCTCCACCGGCTACACCCAGTGGCCTATCGCTATCGAGTTCGTGCTTAACCGCGGGCGGATGGTGCTGTTCGATAGCTATCAGGGGCTGGACACCGGCGACCTGCGCGACCTGCGCACCTTCGAAGCATTCGACGCGGCGGTAAAACAGCAGATCGCCCATATCGTGCGCCTGTCGGCTATCGGCACCGTCATCAGCCAGCGCGTCCACCGCGATGTGGCGCCGAAGCCGCTGATGTCGCTGCTGGTCGAAGGCTGCATGGAGAGCGGCAAAGATGTCGCCGCCGGCGGCGCGATGGTCAACCACGGTCCGGGGCTGATTTTCTCCGGTCTGGCGACCTACGTCGACTCGATGGCGGCGATCCGCAAGCTGGTGTTCGAAGAGAAGAAATACACCCTTGAGCAGATCCGCGATGCGCTGCTGGCCAACTTTGAAGGTTACGAAGCGCTGCGCCGCGACTGCCTGAACGCGCCGAAATACGGTAACGACGATAACTATGTCGACCAGTACGCGCTGGATATTACCGAATGGACCGAGAAAGAGTGCCGTAAGTACAAGATGCTCTACTCGACCCTCAGCCACGGCACCCTGTCTATCTCCAACAACACGCCCATCGGCGAGCTAACCAACGCCACGCCGAACGGCCGCCTGGCGTGGATGCCGCTCTCCGATGGCATCAGCCCGACCCAGGGCGCGGATAAGCAAGGCCCGACGGCGATTATCAAGTCGGTCAGCAAGATGAACGTGGAAACCATGAACATCGGCATGGTGCACAACTTCAAATTCCTCAAAGGGCTGCTGGATACCCCGGAAGGTCGCCATGGTCTGATTACCTTGCTGCGTACCGCCTCGATTCTCGGCAATGGCCAGATGCAGTTCAGCTATGTCGATAACGAAGTGCTGAAGAAGGCGCAGCAGGAGCCGGAGAAATACCGTGACCTGATCGTCCGCGTCGCCGGCTACAGCGCCTACTTCGTTGAGCTGTGCAAAGAGGTCCAGGACGAGATCATCAGCCGTACGGTGATTGAGAAGTTTTAGTTCTCTTAAAGAGAATTAAATGAGCTGTATTTGAGAAATAACCGGAAGTTCTCCGTCCCGTAACGGGACGGAGCGGGAGGCAAGCGTGATCGCAAAACAAGAATTAACGGGCCGCATTTTCAATATCCAGAAATATTCGATCTATGACGGCGATGGCATTCGCACGCTGGTGTTTTTTAAGGGCTGCAACATTCGCTGCCCGTGGTGCGCCAACCCGGAAGGGCTGAGCAGCCAGTTCCAGGTGATGTTCTCGCACGACAAATGCATTAACTGCGGCGACTGCGTCAGCGTCTGTCCGGCGGGTATTCATTATCGGGCGGAAGAGAATGGCGAAATGAAGCACTTCGTCGATCGCCATAAAGACTGCATCGGCTGCCGCAAATGTGAAGAGATTTGCACCCAGAACGCGCTG
This sequence comes from Klebsiella sp. PCX, assembly GCF_021869705.1. NCBI lineage: Bacteria > Pseudomonadati > Pseudomonadota > Gammaproteobacteria > Enterobacterales > Enterobacteriaceae > Klebsiella > Klebsiella sp. PCX. The sequence continues at coordinate 621,161 of NZ_CP091527.1, read as the reverse complement.
GACATCATGGGCAAGGACGTCACCGTCAGCGAGCTGATGGAGATCATCATGCAGGACTACGACTTCTATATCTCCTCCGGCGGCGGCGTGACCATCGGCGGCGGCGAGATGAGCCTGCAAACTGATTTTGCCGTCGCCTTATTTCGCGAATGCAAAAAGATGATGATTAACACCGCCGTCGAAACCCAGGGCACCACACCGCTTGCCAACTACCAGAAGCTGGCGCCGGTCACCGACACCTTCTTATTCGACATTAAGCAGATTAACAGCGAACACCACAAGGCGATGCTCGGCATCGGCAACGAAGGGATCCGCCGCAATCTCGAATGGCTGGTGGATTCCGGCGCCAACGTCATTGTGCGTATGCCGCTCATTCGCGGCTACAACGACTCATTCGACGCCATTACCGGCGCCATTGATTACGTACAGAAGCTGGCGAAGCGCGGGAATATCCGCCGTATCGACATGCTGCCGTACCACCAGCTGGGACGCAAAAAGTACGAACGCCTGGATATGCCCTACCCGATTAGCCAGGACCCGTCTTATTCGCCGGATGAACTGGACCGGCTGGAAGCCTTCTTCCGGCAATTTGATTTTGATATTCGCTTAGTCCGCCATTAACAGGAGCCGACCATGAAAAGTTTAGGCGTAATTGAAACGCGAGGATGGGTCGCCGCCATTCAGGCCGTCGACGCCGCCTGTAAAGCCGCCGGAGTGACCTGTATTGGCTATCGCAAACCAGGCTCCGGGCTGGTGAGCGTCTGCTTTGAAGGGGAAATCAGCGCCATCCACACCGCTATCGAACGCGGCGTGGCGGTTGCCGGCGCCGAGCACACCGTGAAGTCGCTGGTCATTGCCCGTCCGGAGCGCTGCGTGGTTGAAGCCTTAAGCAACCTCAAAGGCAACCCTCCGCGCGAGGAAAAAACGGACGAACCGGTGGTTATCACCGCCCCGGAACCCTTCGTTCCGCCCGCTATCCCGAACGAAGCGGAAGATAAGCACCCTGCGCTGAAGAAAGGGAAGAAGTCATGATCGACACTTTGCTTCGCGAAAAAATCGTCGCCCGCCTGAGCGCAACGGCGCCGGCGATCCCGGTGGGGATCTCCAACCGCCACGTCCATCTCGCGCAACAGGACGTCGAGGCATTGTTCGGTAAAGGCTACAGCCTGACGCCGTTCAAACCGCTGCGCCAGCCGGGGCAGTTTGCCGCCCAGGAGTGCGTAACCGCCGTCGGGCCGAAGGGCTCGCTGACCAACGTTCGCGTCCTCGGCCCGACCCGCCCGCTATCGCAACTGGAAGTGTCGCGCGCCGACTGCTTCACGCTCGGCATTCAAGCGCCAGTTCGTGAGTCCGGGCAACTGGAGAATGCCGGTAGCGCGCTGCTGATTGGCCCCGCCGGTCACGTTGAGCTCCATTCTCAGGTGATCTGCGCCTGGCGGCATATTCATATGTCGCCGCAGGACGCGCGCCAGCTCAACGTCAGCAATGGCCAGAAGGTCAGCGTGCGCAGCAACGGCGAGCGCCAGCTGACTTTCGATGAAGTGGTGGTGCGGGTGCGCGATGACTTCGCGCTGGAATTTCACATCGACACCGAAGAAGCCAATGCCGCCGGGTTAAAAAACGGCGCGCAGGTGACGCTCATCGGCTAACGGAGGCTCGCCATGACCGACGAACAGATTGAAGGTGTAGTTGCGCGGATTTTGCAGCGCCTGCGGCCGCCGGTACTGGTGATGGTGACCGCCGCTGACGGCTACCGCGCAGCTATCCGCCAACGCCTGGCGGGAAGCGGCTATCCGCTGCGCCTCGCGCTGGAGGAGGGTCTCGCCGACGCCGCCGCCTGGCGAGAGATGGGCGAGATTATCCCGTCATCGACCTGGCAGGATGCCCTGCCGTCAGCGCCATGGCGGGGGGTACTGCTGCCTTTTCTCGATTATCCGCAAGCCTCGGATCTGCTGAACGGCACCCTGCGCAATCCGGTTTCCCGCTGCGCGCACGAGGCGCTGCTGGCGGGTATTCCGGTTCTGGCCCTGCGCTACCACTGCGATCCGCACAGCGAGCTCAACCAGCTGCGCGGCGCGCAGGCCGGCAGCGCCTATGCCGGGCATCTGCAGGCCACGCTGGCTCGTCTGGAAGCCTGCGGCGTCTTCCTCGGCACCATGAATGAGCTGCTGGCGAAGCTGGACGCACCCACCGCGCCGGCCGCCGCCAGCAGCGAACCGCGCCGTTATCTTACCGTCACAGACGTGGTGAATAATCCGGCGCTGGCGGCGGCCCCGCGCGCTCAGCTGACCGATGCGGCCATTGATTACTTAAAAAACAGAAAGATATGACCTTACCCAACGAAAAACCTGGAGCTTAACGATGTCTTCGAAAACAAAATGCTGGTTATGGATGCTGCTGGTTATCCTCTCCGAAACCTCGGCAACCTCGACGTTAAAAATGTTCGGTAGCAGCGAAGGCGGCAGCAAAATGCTGCTGCTCGGGCTGCTGATTGCGCTTTACTGCACCTGCTATTACTCGCTCTCAAGGGCGGTGAAAGATATCCCGGTCGGCCTGGCGTACGCCACCTGGTCCGGCACCGGCATTCTGGTGGTCTCGACGCTGGGAATGGCATTCTACGGCCAGCACCCGGATACCGCCGCCATCATCGGCATGGCGGTGATCGCCAGCGGCATCATTATCATGAACCTGTTCTCGAAAATGGGTTCCGAAGCGAGCGAAGAGGCGGCGCCCGCCGCGCCAGCCGCCGCCATGGATAAGAACATCGCTAACTAACAGGAAAGGAATACCCCCTATGTTTAATCTCGGATTTTTATGGCTGGCGCTGTCTATCGGCTCCGAAATCACCGGCACCTCGATGATCAAAAAGACCAACGGTTTCAGCAAACTGGCCCCTTCGGTGCTGGTGGTCTGCGCCTACGGCCTCTGCTACTTCGCCCTCACCCGCGCAATGAGCACCATCCCGGTGGGCGTGGCCTACTCGCTGTGGTGCGGCTTCGGTATCGTCGGCGTCACCATCTGCTCCATGATCCTCTATAAGCAGAAACCGGACCTGGCGGCCATTATCGCCATGGCGCTGATTATCTCCGGCGGCGTGATCATGAACGTCTTCTCGACCATGTAACAGCGGTCGTTTTATCCTGTTACCCGGCCTGTGCGGGCAGTCCGTAGGCCCGCGCCAGCGCAGCGCCGCCGGGCGTTTTACCAAACAGGGTTTACCCCACTATGGTTTCGTGGCAGGATAAAAAGATGAACAGAAACGCGATCGTGACCTATCCCCGCCGTTGGTGGCTGCCTGCATAACAGGCGGCACGATATACGTTTCCATTTTCAAAGCCGCCGGAAGGCGGCTTTGGTGTTTTCAGGACGTCTTTCGGCTGAACAGTCTGATAAGGAGTTCCTGATGAATCACCCGCAAACCATTCTCACCGGCGACCGCCCCACCGGCCAGCTACATCTTGGCCATTACGTCGGCTCGCTGCGCCAGCGCGTCGCGCTGCAGCACGACCACCAGCAGTTTATCCTGATCGCCGACCTGCAAGGGCTCACTGACAACGGCAGCAATCCGCAAAAAGTTAGCCACCATATCCTCGAAGTGATGGCCGATTATCTGGCCGTCGGCATTGACCCCAGGCTCACCACGATCTGCCTGCAGTCCGCCCTGCCCGCGCTGGCGGAGCTCAGCGCGCTGTATATGAATATCGTCACCGTCGCCCGCGTGGAACGTAATCCGACGGTCAAGAATGAGATTGCCCAGAAAGGATTCGCCCGTTCGCTGCCGGTGGGCTTTCTTGCCTATCCGATTAGCCAGGCCGCCGATATCACCGCCTTCAAGGCCGAGCTGGTGCCAGTGGGCGACGATCAGCTACCGATGATTGAGCAGACCAACGAGATCGTCCATAAGATGAATAGCCTCACCGGCGCGCCAGTGCTGCGCCACTGCAAGGCGCTCCTCAGCGAAGTGAGCCGCCTGCCGGGCGTCGACGGCAACGCCAAAATGTCGAAATCGCTGGGCAATACGCTGACGTTATCGGCCAGTGAAGAGGAGATTCACCGCGCGGTCAGCGCGATGTATACCGACCCGACACACCTGAGAGTCAGCGATCCGGGGCATGTCGACGGCAACGTGGTGTTCACCTATCTCGACGCTTTCCATAGCGATAAGGCACTGGTGGCTGAGATGAAAGCCCACTATCAGCGCGGCGGGCTGGGCGATCGCCAGTGTAAAAATGAACTGGAGACCTGCCTGCAGGCGCTACTGGCGCCGATCCGCGAACGGCGAGCCACCTTTATTCAGGATAAAGGGATGCTGCTGGATCTGCTGCGCCAGGGCAGCGAGCGCGCCCACCAGCTGACGCAGCAGACGCTGCATGAGGTGAAACGTGGTCTGGGGCTGCCGGTGCTGTTCTGAGGTGATGAAATGTTGCCGGTAGTGGATATTTTGTTAACACGTCGACAAGACCCTGCCTTTCGTATGGACAAGCCCGCCACGGATGTTACTATCGCGTTAACGGTAGCTCTCACTATGCGTGTTTCATTAAGGCCAGGATCGCTGATGATGACCACATAAGTAGTACAGCGTTCGGCTGCGCATCGACGCGGTAGAGCGCTGCGTCAGCGGCCCTTCCCCTCTTTATTCGTCCTTCGCAAGGAGGACGCTCCGCCCGCCGGAGGAGACACGCGTATCACTCAGCACAGGGAACCAAGCGAGTCGCGTATGGACAAAATAAAGAAACGTTGGACAGGGTATTTTGTCGGCTTACTGGTGGTACTCGCCGCCGCGGCATGGTGGCTGCTGCGCCCGCCGGGCCTCCCGGAGGGGTTTGCCAGTAGCAACGGACGAATAGAAGCCACCGAAGTGGATATTGCCAGCAAAATCGCCGGGCGTATCGACACCATTCTGGTCAAAGAGGGTCAGTTCGTGCGCCAGGGAGAGGTGCTGGCGAGAATGGATACCCGTGTACTGAACGAGCAGCGTCTTGAAGCCGCCGCGCAAATCAAGGAAGCGGAAAGCGCGGTCCTGGCCGCCAGAGCCTTGCTCGATCAGCGGCAAAGTGAAATGCGCGCCAGCGAAGCGGTTGTGAAGCAGCGTCAGGCGGAGCTCGACTCCACAGCGAAACGTCACGTCCGCTCGAATGCCCTGTCGCAGCGCGGCGCCGTCTCCGCCCAGCAGCTGGATGACGATCGCGCCGCGGCAGAGAGCGCCCGCGCGGCGCTGGAGTCGGCGAAAGCCCAGGTCTCCGCCGCCCGCGCCGCCATCGAGGCCGCCCGCACCAGCATTATTCAGGCGCAAACCCGCGTCGAAGCGGCCCAGGCGACCGAGCGGCGGATCCTTGCCGATATTGACGATAGCGAGCTGAAGGCGCCCCGCGACGGCCGTATTCAGTATCGCGTCGCCGAGCCGGGGGAAGTGCTGGCCGCCGGTGGTCGGGTGCTGAACATGGTCGATCTCGCCGACGTCTATATGACTTTCTTTCTGCCCACCGAACAGGCGGGCCTGCTGGCGCTTGGCAGCGAAGCGCGGCTGATCCTTGATGCCGCGCCGGATCTGGTGATCCCGGCCAATATCAGCTTTGTCGCCAGCGTCGCGCAGTTTACGCCGAAAACGGTGGAGACCCGCGACGAGCGTCTCAAACTGATGTTCCGCGTCAAAGCGCGCATCCCGCCGGAGCTGCTGGCGCAGCACCTGGAGTATGTCAAAACCGGCCTGCCCGGCATGGCTTACGTGCGGCTGGATAAGCAACACTCCTGGCCTGAAGACCTGACGGTGAGGTTGCCGCAATGATATTGACGCCACTGGATACCTCGCCCCCCATCGCCCGGCTGGACAACGTTGGCCAGCGCTTCGGCGCCACCGTGGCGCTGCGGGATATCAGCCTGGCGATCCCGGCGCGGCGCATGGTTGGCCTGATTGGCCCGGACGGCGTCGGCAAATCGAGCCTGCTCTCTCTCATCGCCGGGGCGCGGGCCATTGAGCAGGGTAACGTGATGGTGCTCGGCGGCGATATGCGCGACGTTCATCATCGCCGCGAGGTGTGCCCGAAGATTGCCTGGATGCCTCAGGGACTGGGGAAAAACCTCTATCACACCCTCTCGGTGTATGAAAACGTCGACTTCTTCGCCCGCCTGTTTGGCCATGATAAAGCCGAACGCGAATCACGTATCCACGAGCTGCTGCAGAGCACCGGGCTGGCGCCGTTTCGCGATCGCCCGGCGGGTAAGCTCTCCGGCGGGATGAAGCAAAAGCTGGGTTTATGTTGCGCCCTTATCCACGACCCGCAGCTGCTGATCCTCGATGAACCTACCACCGGCGTCGACCCGCTTTCCCGGGCGCAGTTCTGGGAGCTTATCGACAGCATTCGTCAGCGCCAGCCGGAGATGAGCGTGCTGGTGGCCACCGCCTATATGGAAGAGGCTGAGCGCTTTGACTGGCTGGTGGCGATGAACGCCGGCGAGGTGCTGGCGACCGGTACCGCTGCGGAGCTGAAAGTGCAGACCGGCAGCCAGACGCTGGAGCAGGCGTTTATCGCCCTGCTACCGGAAGCGCAGCGCCAGGCGCATAAGGCGGTGGTAATCCCGCCGCGCGACGACCGCGAGGAAGAGATCGCCATCGAAGCCCGTGGGCTGACCATGCGCTTTGGCGACTTCGTCGCCGTCGACCACGTTAACTTCCGCATCGCGCGCGGTGAAATCTTCGGCTTCCTCGGCTCCAACGGCTGCGGCAAATCCACCACCATGAAGATGCTCACCGGCCTGCTGCCCGCCAGCGAAGGCGAAGCCTGGCTGTTCGGCCAGCCGGTCGATCCGAAGGATATCGCCACCCGCCAGCGGGTGGGCTATATGTCGCAGGCCTTCTCGCTCTATAGCGAACTGACCGTCCGGCAAAACCTCGAACTGCACGCCCGCCTGTTTCATATTCCGGACGGCGAAATCCCCGGTCGGGTGGCGGAAATGAGCGAGCGCTTCATGCTCAGCGAGGTGGAAGACGCCCTGCCCACCGCCCTGCCGTTGGGCATCCGTCAGCGCCTGTCGCTGGCGGTGGCGGTCATCCATCGCCCGGAAATGCTGATCCTCGACGAACCCACCTCCGGGGTCGATCCAGTGGCACGGGATATGTTCTGGCAGCTGATGGTCGACCTCGCGCGTCAGGATCGGGTGACCATTTTTATCTCCACCCACTTTATGAATGAGGCGGAACGCTGCGACCGCATCTCGCTGATGCACGCCGGCAAGGTACTGGCCAGCGATACGCCGCAGGCGCTGGTCGAACAGCGCGGTGCCGCCAGCCTCGAAGAAGCATTTATCGCCTGGCTGCAGGAGGCGCAGCCAACCGCCGCAGTTCCTGAGGAACCTGCGCCTGCTGCAGCATCCCATCCAGAACGCGCGGCCCCGCGCCAGGCCTTCAGTCTGCAACGGCTGTTCAGCTACAGCCGCCGCGAAGCGCTGGAGCTGCGCCGCGATCCGGTACGTTCGACGCTGGCGCTGCTGGGAACGGTGATCCTGATGTTTATCATGGGCTATGGGATCAGCATGGACGTCGAGGATCTGCGCTTTGCGGTACTCGATCGCGATCAAACCCTCAGCAGTCAGGGCTGGTCGCAGAATATCGCCGGCTCACGCTACTTCATCGAACAGGCGCCGCTGCGCAGTTACGATGAGCTCGACCGGCGGATGCGCGACGGCGAACTGGCGGTGGCGATAGAGATCCCGCCGAACTTTGGCCGCGATATCGCCCGCGGCACGCCGGTACAAATCGGCGTCTGGGTGGATGGCGCAATGCCAAACCGCGCGGAGACGGTGCGCGGCTACCTGCAGGCCATGCATCTCGCCTGGCTGCAGGAGATGGCCGGGCAGCAAAGTAGCCCGAATCGTGAGACCTCGCTCATCTCCATCGAGACCCGCTATCGCTATAACCCGGACGTGAAGAGCCTCCCGGCCATCGTCCCGGCGGTGATCCCGCTGCTGCTGATGATGATCCCGGCGATGCTCAGCGCCCTGAGCGTGGTACGTGAGAAGGAGCTCGGGTCGATCATCAACCTGTACGTGACGCCGACCACCCGCAGCGAATTCCTGCTCGGCAAGCAGGTGCCTTACATCATGCTGGGAATGTTTAACTTTTTTCTGCTGTGTGCGCTGTCGGTCTTCGTCTTTGGCGTATCACATAAGGGCAGCTTCCTGACGCTAAGCCTGGCGGCGCTGCTGTATGTCACCATTGCCACCGGACTGGGACTACTGATCTCAACCTTTATGAAGAGTCAAATCGCCGCCATCTTCGGCACAGCCATCATTACGCTAATTCCGGCGACCCAGTTCTCCGGGATGATCGATCCGGTAGCGTCGCTGGAAGGCCCCGGGCGCTGGATTGGGCAAATCTACCCGACCAGCCACTTCCTGACTATCGCCCGCGGCACCTTCTCCAAGGCGCTGAATCTCGGCGATTTGTGGGGCTCCTTTATTCCACTACTGATTGCAGTGCCGCTGGTGCTCGGGCTGAGCGTGCTGCTGCTGAAGAAACAGGAGGGGTGATGCGCGGATTACGCAATATTTATAATCTTGGCGTCAAAGAGCTGCGTAGCCTGCTGGGTGATAAAGCGATGCTGGCGTTGATCGTGTTTGCTTTTACGGTGTCGGTGTACTCCTCAGCCACGGTGATGCCCGGCTCGCTACACCTGGCGCCGATTGCGGTTGCCGATATGGATAAGTCGCAGCTCTCTTCACGTATCATTAACGCATTCTACCGCCCCTGGTTTCTCGAACCGGAGCTGATTACCGCCGATGAGATGGACGCAGGCCTGGATGCCGGGCGCTACACTTTCGCCATCAATATTCCGCCTAACTTCCAGCGCGATGTGCTGGCCGGCCGCCAGCCGGAAGTGCAGGTCAACGTCGACGCCACGCGCATGAGCCAGGCCTTTACCGGCAACGGCTATATCCAGAATATTATTAGCGGCGAAGTAAACAGCTTCATTGCCCGCTATCGGGACAACAGCGTGCTGCCGGTAGAGCTGGCGATAAGAATGCGCTTTAACCCTAACCTGGAACAGGAGCGCTTTGGCGCGGTGATGGCGATCATCAACAACATCACCATGCTGGCCATTGTCCTCACCGGCTCGGCGCTGATCCGCGAGCGCGAGCACGGTACCATCGAGCATCTGCTGGTGATGCCGGTCACGCCGTTTGAGATCATGATGGCCAAGATCTGGTCGATGGGGCTGGTGGTGCTAGTGGTCTCCGGTTTGTCGCTGGTGCTGATGGTACAGGGGATGTTGCAGGTGCCCATTGAGGGGTCGATTCTACTGTTTATGCTGGGGGTGGCGCTCAGCCTGTTCGCCACAACCTCGATCGGCATTTTTATGGGCACCCTCGCCCGCTCGATGCCGCAGCTGGGGCTGCTGATGATCCTGGTGCTGCTGCCGCTGCAGATGCTCTCCGGCGGCTCCACGCCGCGGGAAAGTATGCCGCAGCTGGTTCAGGATATCATGTTGACCATGCCGACCACCCACTTCGTCAGTCTGGCGCAGGCGATTTTGTACCGCGGCGCCAGCTTCAGTATCGTCTGGCCGCAGTTCTTAACCTTGCTGGCTATCGGAGCGGTGTTCTTTACTATCGCCCTGCTGCGTTTTCGCAAAACGATTGGTCAAATGGCATAAGGACTTAAGAAGGGCCGTCGACTCCCGGCGGCCCGAATGGTTTATTTGTGGCGGTTCATAAAGTGGCGCAGACCCCATGTGAAGGCCATCGCCATGCTGAAGAGAATGAACAGCAACACCACCCAGCTGATGGAGATGCGCAGCAGCGTGCCGGGGGTCATAAACGGCTGCAGATAGACGGTGAAGGACTGGGCGGGTGATTTCCCCAGCAGTTCATACAGGTTATCCGTAAGCCATACGCCGACCCGGCAGAACAGCCAGATTATCGCTGGCCAGCAGAGCAGCACCAGAAAGGTAAAGCGCTCCTGAAGGTAAGTGAAGAGCCGGCGCAACGGCGACCAGTTAAGCAGGATTTTCATTTCTATTCTCATATTGCCAGCCGATAACCAAAGCAGATGACGCAAGGTACGTCGGGCAGCATCCATACAGGCAATCATCCCTCTTTGTATATCAAATTTGCTGTCATATAAACCAGATCAAGTTAACAAAGTGTTAATGATATCGCTCATTAAGCCAAAAAACCGGCAAGAAGCATACCCATTGTCGCCATAAATGGAAGTGATGTATTCAGCGGCGGGAATAATTCCGTAATTTCGCTAACGCGTTAATATATATGAAGAAGATGCAGCGCTATTATTTAGCAGAACACAATATAATAGCGCTGAAATAGAGAGAGGTATTTAATCGTAGCTGCTGATAATTATTTTTCGACTCGTATCATTGGATAAATTCACTGTACGAGTGACCACACCACGCGCGTGATTCGCTATATTTTTCGAGGCAATGAGATAGGTATTTTTTCCGCAGCGCTGCAGAGGTTGTTTATTCACAATATCAGTATTGCAGGTTTCTGACACGACCCGCCCGGAAAGCGTTAGGTTGGCGGTTTCGGCAGCAAACAGAGGTGAGCTTAATCCATAAGCGAAAATCAGAATCCCAATTAGCGGTTTTTTCATTTAATGTTTAACCAGTTAACAGGATGAAAGATAAGCGAGTTGCTTAATATTTTCTCCGTCAGGAGAGCGATGCATTGGTACATCACGCAGGGAAGATAAACCATAGTATTACTAAGGGCAATGTAAAGATAACCTATTAATGTGATAATTATTGCTGATAGTAGCGAACCGGCATAGTGGTCTGCCTGGAGACGGTGCTGCGCACCAGGTTTTGTGGCTCAGGATCCGTAGCCCCGGTAAGCGCAGCGCCACCGGGGAGGCATGCCGGCATTCTCGCCGGATGACACAAAAGCAAAAAAGCTCAGCCTTCCGACTGAGCTTTCTGCTTTATTTGATGCCTGGCAGTTCCCTACTCTCACATGGGGAGACCCCACACTACCATCGGCGCTACGGCGTTTCACTTCTGAGTTCGGCATGGGGTCAGGTGGGACCACCGCGCTAGTGCCGCCAGGCAAATTCTGTTTTATCAACACGTCCTGCGGACGCATCGACTAATCTGTATCAGCTGAAAATCTTCTCAAATCCGCCAAAACATCTTCGGCGTTGTAAGGTTAAGCCTCACGGTTCATTAGTACCGGTTAGCTCAACGCATCGCTGCGCTTACACACCCGGCCTATCAACGTCATCGTCTTTAACGTTCCTTCAGGAGACTTAAAGTCTCAGGGAGAACTCATCTCGGGGCAAGTTTCGTGCTTAGATGCTTTCAGCACTTATCTCTTCCGCATTTAGCTACCGGGCAGTGCCATTGGCATGACAACCCGAACACCAGTGATGCGTCCACTCCGGTCCTCTCGTACTAGGAGCAGCCCCCCTCAATTCTCCAGCGCCCACGGCAGATAGGGACCGAACTGTCTCACGACGTTCTAAACCCAGCTCGCGTACCACTTTAAATGGCGAACAGCCATACCCTTGGGACCTACTTCAGCCCCAGGATGTGATGAGCCGACATCGAGGTGCCAAACACCGCCGTCGATATGAACTCTTGGGCGGTATCAGCCTGTTATCCCCGGAGTACCTTTTATCCGTTGAGCGATGGCCCTTCCATTCAGAACCACCGGATCACTAAGACCTGCTTTCGCACCTGCTCGAGCCGTCACTCTCGCAGTCAAGCTAGCTTATGCCTTTGCACTAACCTCCTGATGTCCGACCAGGATTAGCTAACCTTCGTGCTCCTCCGTTACTCTTTGGGAGGAGACCGCCCCAGTCAAACTACCCACCAGACACTGTCCGCAACCCGGATTACGGGCCCACGTTAGAACACCAGCCATTAAAGGGTGGTATTTCAAGGATGGCTCCATGCAGACTGGCGTCCACACTTCAAAGCCTCCCACCTATCCTACACATCAAGGACCAGTGTTCAGTGTCAAGCTATAGTAAAGGTTCACGGGGTCTTTCCGTCTTGCCGCGGGTACACTGCATCTTCACAGCGAGTTCAATTTCACTGAGTCTCGGGTGGAGACAGCCTGGCCATCATTACGCCATTCGTGCAGGTCGGAACTTACCCGACAAGGAATTTCGCTACCTTAGGACCGTTATAGTTACGGCCGCCGTTTACCGGGGCTTCGATCAAGAGCTTCTCCTTACGGATAACCCCATCAATTAACCTTCCGGCACCGGGCAGGCGTCACACCGTATACGTCCACTTTCGTGTTTGCACAGTGCTGTGTTTTTAATAAACAGTTGCAGCCAGCTGGTATCTTCGACTGGTCTCAGCTCCATCCGCAGGGACTTCACCTACACACCAGCGTGCCTTCTCCCGAAGTTACGGCACCATTTTGCCTAGTTCCTTCACCCGAGTTCTCTCAAGCGCCTTGGTATTCTCTACCTGACCACCTGTGTCGGTTTGGGGTACGATTTGATGTTACCTGATGCTTAGAGGCTTTTCCTGGAAGCAGGGCATTTGTTACTTCAGCACCGTAGTGCCTCGTCATCACACCTCAGCCTTGATTATCCGGATTTGCCTGGATAACCAGCCTACATGCTTAAACCGGGACAACCGTCGCCCGGCTAACATAGCCTTCTCCGTCCCCCCTTCGCAGTAACACCAAGTACAGGAATATTAACCTGTTTCCCATCGACTACGCCTTTCGGCCTCGCCTTAGGGGTCGACTCACCCTGCCCCGATTAACGTTGGACAGGAACCCTTGGTCTTCCGGCGAGCGGGCTTTTCACCCGCTTTATCGTTACTTATGTCAGCATTCGCACTTCTGATACCTCCAGCAACCCTCACAGGTCACCTTCGCAGGCTTACAGAACGCTCCCCTACCCAACAACACATAGTGTCGCTGCCGCAGCTTCGGTGCATGGTTTAGCCCCGTTACATCTTCCGCGCAGGCCGACTCGACCAGTGAGCTATTACGCTTTCTTTAAATGATGGCTGCTTCTAAGCCAACATCCTGGCTGTCTGTGCCTTCCCACATCGTTTCCCACTTAACCATGACTTTGGGACCTTAGCTGGCGGTCTGGGTTGTTTCCCTCTTCACGACGGACGTTAGCACCCGCCGTGTGTCTCCCGTGATAACATTCTTCGGTATTCGTAGTTTGCATCGGGTTGGTAAGTCGGGATGACCCCCTAGCCGAAACAGTGCTCTACCCCCGAAGATGAGTTCACGAGGCGCTACCTAAATAGCTTTCGGGGAGAACCAGCTATCTCCCGGTTTGATTGGCCTTTCACCCCCAGCCACAAGTCATCCGCTAATTTTTCAACATTAGTCGGTTCGGTCCTCCAGTTAGTGTTACCCAACCTTCAACCTGCCCATGGCTAGATCACCGGGTTTCGGGTCTATACCCTGCAACTTAACGCCCAGTTAAGACTCGGTTTCCCTGCGGCTCCCCTATACGGTTAACCTTGCTACAGAATATAAGTCGCTGACCCATTATACAAAAGGTACGCAGTCACACCCGAAGGTGCTCCCACTGCTTGTACGTACACGGTTTCAGGTTCTTTTTCACTCCCCTCGCCGGGGTTCTTTTCGCCTTTCCCTCACGGTACTGGTTCACTATCGGTCAGTCAGGAGTATTTAGCCTTGGAGGATGGTCCCCCCATATTCAGACAGGATACCACGTGTCCCGCCCTACTCATCGAGCTCACAGCATGTGCATTTTTGTGTACGGGGCTGTCACCCTGTATCGCGCGCCTTTCCAGACGCTTCCACTAACACACACACTGATTCAGGCTCTGGGCTCCTCCCCGTTCGCTCGCCGCTACTGGGGGAATCTCGGTTGATTTCTTTTCCTCGGGGTACTTAGATGTTTCAGTTCCCCCGGTTCGCCTCATTAACCTATGGATTCAGTTAATGATAGTGTGTCGAAACACACTGGGTTTCCCCATTCGGAAATCGCCGGTTATAACGGTTCATATCACCTCACCGACGCTTATCGCAGATTAGCACGTCCTTCATCGCCTCTGACTGCCAGGGCATCCACCGTGTACGCTTAGTCGCTTAACCTCACAACCCGAAGATGTTTCTTGCGATCCATCATCGTGTTGCGAAAATTTGAGAGACTCACGAACAACTCTCGTTGTTCAGTGTTTCAATTTTCAGCTTGATCCAGATTTTTAAAGAGCAAATATCTCAAACATCACCCGAAGATGAGTTTTGAGATATTAAGGCAGGTGACTTTCACTCACAAACCAGCAAGTGGCGTCCCCTAGGGGATTCGAACCCCTGTTACCGCCGTGAAAGGGCGGTGTCCTGGGCCTCTAGACGAAGGGGACGTATCAGTCTGCTTCGCAAGACGCCTTGCTTTTCACTTTCTATCAGACAATCTGTGTGAGCACTTCAAAGTACGCTTCTTTAAGGTAAGGAGGTGATCCAACCGCAGGTTCCCCTACGGTTACCTTGTTACGACTTCACCCCAGTCATGAATCACAAAGTGGTAAGCGCCCTCCCGAAGGTTAAGCTACCTACTTCTTTTGCAACCCACTCCCATGGTGTGACGGGCGGTGTGTACAAGGCCCGGGAACGTATTCACCGTAGCATTCTGATCTACGATTACTAGCGATTCCGACTTCATGGAGTCGAGTTGCAGACTCCAATCCGGACTACGACATACTTTATGAGGTCCGCTTGCTCTCGCGAGGTCGCTTCTCTTTGTATATGCCATTGTAGCACGTGTGTAGCCCTGGTCGTAAGGGCCATGATGACTTGACGTCATCCCCACCTTCCTCCAGTTTATCACTGGCAGTCTCCTTTGAGTTCCCGGCCTAACCGCTGGCAACAAAGGATAAGGGTTGCGCTCGTTGCGGGACTTAACCCAACATTTCACAACACGAGCTGACGACAGCCATGCAGCACCTGTCTCACAGTTCCCGAAGGCACCAAGCCATCTCTGGCAAGTTCTGTGGATGTCAAGACCAGGTAAGGTTCTTCGCGTTGCATCGAATTAAACCACATGCTCCACCGCTTGTGCGGGCCCCCGTCAATTCATTTGAGTTTTAACCTTGCGGCCGTACTCCCCAGGCGGTCGATTTAACGCGTTAGCTCCGGAAGCCACGCCTCAAGGGCACAACCTCCAAATCGACATCGTTTACGGCGTGGACTACCAGGGTATCTAATCCTGTTTGCTCCCCACGCTTTCGCACCTGAGCGTCAGTCTTTGTCCAGGGGGCCGCCTTCGCCACCGGTATTCCTCCAGATCTCTACGCATTTCACCGCTACACCTGGAATTCTACCCCCCTCTACAAGACTCTAGCCTGCCAGTTTCGAATGCAGTTCCCAGGTTGAGCCCGGGGATTTCACATCCGACTTGACAGACCGCCTGCGTGCGCTTTACGCCCAGTAATTCCGATTAACGCTTGCACCCTCCGTATTACCGCGGCTGCTGGCACGGAGTTAGCCGGTGCTTCTTCTGCGGGTAACGTCAATCGACAAGGTTATTAACCTTATCGCCTTCCTCCCCGCTGAAAGTACTTTACAACCCGAAGGCCTTCTTCATACACGCGGCATGGCTGCATCAGGCTTGCGCCCATTGTGCAATATTCCCCACTGCTGCCTCCCGTAGGAGTCTGGACCGTGTCTCAGTTCCAGTGTGGCTGGTCATCCTCTCAGACCAGCTAGGGATCGTCGCCTAGGTGAGCCGTTACCCCACCTACTAGCTAATCCCATCTGGGCACATCTGATGGCATGAGGCCCGAAGGTCCCCCACTTTGGTCTTGCGACATTATGCGGTATTAGCTACCGTTTCCAGTAGTTATCCCCCTCCATCAGGCAGTTTCCCAGACATTACTCACCCGTCCGCCGCTCGTCACCCGAGAGCAAGCTCTCTGTGCTACCGCTCGACTTGCATGTGTTAGGCCTGCCGCCAGCGTTCAATCTGAGCCATGATCAAACTCTTCAATTTAAGTTTGATGCTCAAAGAATTAAACTTCGTAATGAATTACGTGTTCACTCTTGAGACTTGGTATTCATTTTTCGTCCGTGGACGTTAAGAATCCATGTCACTTTGAGTGCCCACACAGATTGTCTGATAAATTGTTAAAGAGCAGTTGCGACGCGCTTTAGCGCTCTGTCGCGAGGTGGCGTATATTACGCTTTCCTCTTTCAGAGTCAACCCGTTTTTCAGGATTTTTCTCTTCAACCGAACCGGCTGTTTGTGTGAAGTGATTCACATCTGCCGTGTCAGTGGGTGCGCATTATAGGGAGTTCGACGGAAGTAGCAAGGGTTAAAATAGAAAAATCTTATCGACCGCTCACTATTTGAACTTTTCGCTTATTCCTCTTTTTATCATTAAAGCCGCCATCCCAGTGTTCATGCGGCCTGCAGCGTAGTTAACGCGAAGAACGCTTTTTGGCAAAAAAGTGATTTTTCTCTCTTACCCAACGCCATTATCGCGCCGATGGTGAATTAAGCGCCACTCTTGACCCACGACAAAGCGCCCGCGCGGCCCCCCTTCCTATAATCAGGCCCGTTTCTTCTTACTGGTAATAATCGATGGCTTATCAACTCAACATTAACTGGCCCGAGTTTTTAGAGAAATACTGGCAAAAGCAGCCGGTGGTTTTAAAAAACGCGTTTCCGGACTTCGTCGACCCGATTACCCCGGACGAGCTGGCCGGATTAGCCATGGAGCCGGAAGTCGACAGCCGGCTGGTCAGTCTGACCAACGGTAAATGGCAGGCCAGCAATGGACCTTTTGAACATTTCGACGGCCTGGGCGAGACCGGCTGGTCGCTGCTGGCCCAGGCGGTAAACCACTGGCATATGCCGGCCGCCGAGCTGGTGCGACCGTTCCGCGTACTGCCGGACTGGCGTCTGGACGATCTGATGATCTCCTTCTCCGTCCCCGGCGGCGGCGTCGGGCCGCATATCGATCAATATGACGTCTTTATTATTCAGGGCATGGGCAGCCGCCGCTGGCGCGTGGGGGATAAGCTGCCGATGCGTCAGTTCTGCCCGCATCCGGCACTGCTGCACGTCGACCCGTTCCCGCCGATCATTGATGAAGATCTGCAGCCAGGCGATATCCTCTATATTCCACCGGGATTCCCGCACGATGGGATCACCCACGAAACCGCGCTGAACTACTCCGTCGGCTTCCGCGGGCCCAACGGCCGCGACCTGATCAGCAGCTTCGCCGACTATGTGCTGGAGAACGATCTTGGCGGCGAGCACTACAGCGATCCGGACCTCACCTGCCGCGAGCATCCTGGCCGGGTTGAAGAGTATGAACTCGAACGTCTACGCGGCATGATGATCGACATGATTCGCCAGCCGGAAGACTTCAAACAGTGGTTCGGCAGTTTCGTCACCACCCCGCGTCACGAGCTGGATATTGCGCCGGCGGAACCGGCATATGAAGAAGAGGAAGTGGTCGATGCGCTGCTGGGCGGCGAAAAGCTCTCCCGCCTGAGCGGCCTGCGCGTTCTGCATATCGGCGACAGCTTCTTCGTGCATAGCGAACAGCTGGACACCACCGATGCCGAAGCGCTGGATGCGCTGTGCCGCTATACCTCATTAGGTCAGGAAGAGCTCGGCAGCGGCCTGCAGAATCCGGCGTTCGTGAGCGAACTGACGCGGCTGATTAATCAGGGCTACTGGTACTTCGAAGAGTAAGAGAGTCGCGATACTGCGGGCAGCCGCCTGGCGCTGCCCGCTGGCTTTCAGCCGTTATTACACCTGTTTCGGCAACACCACAATAAACCGCGTCGAGCGCAGATCGGACTGCGCAGCCACGCTGCCGTGGTGGGCGCTGACGATGGATTTCACTATCGCCAGGCCGATGCCGCTGCCCTCCCCTTTGCGCTGGCGCGAGGGGTCGACGCGATAGAAACGGTCAAACAGCCGCGGCAGATGTTCGGCGGCAATCGGCGTACCGGGATTCTCCACCACCAGGCGGACCGTCTCCGCGCTTTCGCTCAGCGCGATCGTCACCGCCTGGCCAGCCGGGGTGTAGCGGATCGCGTTCGACAGCAGATTGCTGATCGCCCGCCGCAGCATCAGCGGGTCGCCCGTCACCCGGCAGGGGCTTCCGACAAAGCGCAGCGCCACCGCCTTCTCTTCCGCCCACGCCTCGAAAAACTCAAACACCTTATGCACTTCCTCAGCCAGATCCAGTTCCCGCTGTTCGGGGATCAGCTGGTTGTTATCGGCCTGGGCGAGGAACAGCATATCGCTGACCATCCGCGACATACGCGAGAACTCTTCGAGATTGGAGTAGAGCACCTCTTCCAGCTCCTGCTGGCTGCGGCTCTGGCTTAAGGCGATTTCGGTTTGCGTCACCAGGTTGGTGATCGGCGTGCGGATCTCATGGGCGATATCGGCGGAGAAGTTCGACTGCCGGGTAAAGACATCCTCCATCCGCTCCAGCATGTGGTTAAAGGAGAGCGCGAGCCGCTCAAGTTCGATAGGCACCGCCTGCGGGTCAAGGCGCACGTCGAGATCCCGCGAGGTAATATTCTGGATCTGCCGGCTGATCTGGCGGATCGGTTTATGTCCCTGATAGACCACAAACAGCACGATGGCGATGATCAGCAGGCTGATTATCGACGCGGCGGAAATCAGCTTCGCTTTCAGCTCATTAATATAGTGCAGGTGAAAATCGATGGATAAGGCCATCAGCAGATGGTACGCCGGTTTGCCATCCGCCTGCTTGCCCAGCGGCAGCATGATCAGCCGCCAGGCGCGGGTCTCCATTTGATGATTATCGTGCGCCATTGCCCGCGGCTGCGGGTCGGTCCATGAAATCACATTCCCGTCGCGCAGCTGCATCGCCAGGCCTGGCGTACTCAGCATATGGCTGAGATCCGGCCCGTTGGGCGACTGGAACAGAATATTGCCCTGCCCATCGTCCAGGCAGATAAAGACGTTGGCGTAACCCGCAATGATATTCTTCACGATCTCCAGCCGCCGCGCCTGCGGGTAGTCAGCGTGGTCGAGGACCGTCTCCAGGGTGGTGCTGAGCTGCCTGAGATCGTGAACATCGCGCTCTTCAAAGTGGGCCTTCACCGAATGGATCATAATCCAGGTGAAGGCAAAGAAGGCGATGATGGTGGCGAGGCTAATAAAAAAACTCAGCCGGGTGGCCAGGGAAAAGGGGCGCTTAGCGGCCATCCGGCACCTCAAGCATATAGCCGACGCCGCGCACGGTCTGGATCAGCTTCGGCTCGAAGTCGTTATCGATTTTGGCGCGCAGCCGCTTCACCGCCACGTCTATCGCGTTGGTATCGCTGTCGAAATTCATATCCCACACCTGCGAGGCAATCAGCGAACGCGGCAGCACCTCGCCCTGATGGCGCAGGAAGAACTCCAGCAGAGTGAACTCCTTGCTGGTCAGGGTGATGCGGGTGGCGCCGCGCGTCACCTTACGGCTGACCAGATCGACGCTGAGATCCGCCGCCTGAAACTGGCTTTCGACAATAACCGCCGCTCCGCGGCGCAGCAGCGTCCGCACCCGCGCCAGCAGTTCCGCAAAGGCGAACGGCTTCACAAGATAGTCGTCGGCGCCCAGCTCCAGCCCCTTCACCCGATGCTCAATGGTGCCCAACGCGGTAAGCAGCAGGATCGGCATGCCTTTCCCGGCGGCGCGCAGCATGCGCACGATATCCCAGCCGTTCACGTCCGGCAGCATGATGTCGAGGAGCAACAGATCATAGTCACCGGTCATCGCCAGGTGATAGCCGTTAAGGCCGTTATCGGCCAGGTCGACGACGAAGCCAGCCTCGGTGAGCCCTTTGGTCAGGTACTCCCCGGTTTTCTTCTCATCTTCGACAATCAAAATCTTCACCGCAGGCTCCTTCACGCGCGTTCTGTGCGGGTATTCAATTTTAGAGGAGCGCCTCCGGATAGCAATGAAATATCAGGAAAATGACAGCTTTGTCATTTTCCTGTCACGTCCTGAACAGAGGCCGCTACGTAAAGTAGCCGCCATGGATAAATCGTCGAAAACGTCTGCCGCCATGCGCCCAATAACGCGTCTTACCCTCAGCGTGATACTCGCCTTAACCGGCTGTGTCTCGCTCGCTCCGGACTACCAGCGCCCCGCCGCGCCGGTACCGCAGCAGTTCTCTCTCAGCCAGAACAAGCTGGTTCCCGCAACCGCGGGCTATCAGGAGACCGGCTGGCGAACCTTTTTCGTCGACCCGCAGGTGAAAAGCCTGATTAGCACCGCGCTGACCAACAACCGCGATCTACGGATGGCGACGCTGAAAGTGCAGGAAGCCCGTGCCCAGTATCGGGTGACCGATGCTGACCGCTACCCGCAATTGAACGGTGACGGCAGCACCACCTACGGTGGCAAGCTTAAAGGCGACACCACCACCAGCAGCGATTACGCTGCCGGCCTGAATCTCAGCTATGACCTCGACTTCTTTGGCCGGCTGAAAAACCTTAGCGAGGCCGACCGGGAGAACTTCTTCGCCAGCGAAGAGGCCCGGCGCGCAGTGCATATCCTGTTGATTGCTAACGTTTCACAAAGCTACTTCAACCAGCGGCTGGCGGCAGCGCAGCTGCAGGTGGCCAACGATACCCTGCAAAACTATCAGCAGTCTTACGCGTTCGTTGAAAAACAGCTGCTGACCGGGAGCACTACCGTGCTGGCGCTGGAGCAGGCGCGGGGGATGATCGAGAGCACCCGCGCCGATATCGCCAGACGGCGGGGCCAGCTGGCGCAGGCCAATAACGCTCTGCAGCTGTTGCTCGGCAGCTATCAACCTCTGCCGGACGATAGCGCCAGCAGCGCCGTCGATCTGCAAGGCGTTACCCTGCCGCCATCGCTCTCCTCAGCGATCCTGCTGCAGCGGCCGGATATTTTAGAGGCCGAACACAGCCTGCGGGCGGCCAACGCCAACATCGGCGCCGCGCGGGCGGCCTTCTTTCCGTCGATCACCCTGACCAGCTCGCTCTCCGGTAGCAGCAGCGAGCTCGCCAGCCTGTTTAACGCCGGCAGCGCGATGTGGAACTTCATCCCCAAAATCGACATACCGATTTTCAACGCCGGGCGCAATCAGGCCAACCTCGATCTGGCGGAGATCCGCCAGCAGCAGCAGGTGGTCAACTACGAGCAAAAAATCCAGTCCGCCTTTAAAGAGGTAGCCGACGCGCTGGCCCTGCGCCAGAGCCTGGCCGATCAAATTGCCGCACAGGAGCGCTATCTCGCGTCGCTGAATATCACCCTGCAGCGCGCCACCGCGCTCTATCGCCACGGCGCGGTCAGCTACATCGAAGTGCTGAGCGCCCAGCGCGATATTTTCACCACCCGACAAACCCTGCTGGAACTCAACTATTCCCGTCAGGCAAATGAAATCACCCTGTTCACCGCCCTCGGCGGCGGCTGGATGGAATAACCCAAGGAGTCCCGATCATGAATTCACTGTCTAAAGTCGCCCTGTTCACTCTGATTTCTGGCGCGGTGTTCGCCGTCCAGGCCGCCGACCCGCACGCCGGCATGGCGATGCACGAACAGCCCGCCGCCGCACAGACGCAAAGTATCAGCGGCAAAGGGGTCATTAAAGCCATTGATATGGATAGCAAAAAAATCACCATCGCTCACGAAGCCATCCCGGCGGTGAACTGGCCGCCGATGACCATGCGCTTCACCATCACCCCGCAGACCCAGCTCAACAATGTGAAGGACGGCGACAGCGTGGACTTCACCTTCGTTCAGCAGGGCAACCTGTCGCTGCTGCAGGATATTCGCGCCCACTAATGGCCCGGCGACGGCAAGCCTCTCAACGACGGAATGGACAACACATGGCATCCCTGACACTGAAAAACACGGCGCTGATCCTCGGCAGCATGGCGATCGGCGGCGCGCTCACCGCAGCGCTGTATACCCGGACTGCGGCGCCCCACGACGCTGCCGCAGCCGCCCCGACGGCCGAGCAGCAACGTAAAGTGCTGTTCTGGTACGATCCGATGTACCCGAACACCCGCTTTGATAAACCGGGTAAATCGCCGTTTATGGATATGGACCTGGTGCCGAAATACGCCGATGAGGAGAGTGCCGCCGCCGGGGCGCCGGGGGTGCGTATCGACCCGACGCAGACCCAGAATCTTGGGGTGAAAACCGCCGCCGTCACCCGCGGGCCGCTGCGCTACGCCCAGACCTTCCCGGCCAACATCAGCTACAACGAGTACCAGTACGTGATTATGCAGGCGCGGGCGGCGGGCTTTATTAATAAAGTCTATCCCCTGACCGTCGGCGACAAAGTGCAACAAGGTACGCCGCTGCTGGAACTGACCATCCCGGACTGGGTGGAAGCGCAGAGCGAATACCTGCTATTGCAGGAGACCGGCGGCACCGCCACCCAGGTCGAGGGGATCCTCGAGCGGCTGCGTCTCGCCGGAATGCCGGACGACGATATCCGCCGCCTGAAAGCCACGCGCAAGATCCAGACCCGTTTCACCCTCAAGGCGCCCATCGACGGGGTGATCACCGCCTTCGATCTGCGCGCCGGAATGAACATCGCCAAAGATAACGTGGTGGCGAAAATTCAGGGCATGGATCCGGTGTGGGTCAGCGTGGCGGTCCCCGAGTCCATCGCCTGGCTGATCAAAGATGCCTCGCAGTTCGCCATTCAGGTTCCCGCCTGGCCGGACAAAACCTTCCGCATCAGCAAATGGACGATCCTCCCCAGCGTCGATAGCGCCACCCGCACCCTGCAGCTGCGCCTGCAGGTCAACAACCCGGATGAAGCGCTGAAGCCGGGGATGAACGCCTATCTGCAGCTGACCAGTGAAAGCGAACCGATGCTGCTGATCCCCTCCAAAGCGCTGATCGACAGCGGCAGCGAGCAGCGGGTAATCACCGTGGATAACGAGGGCCGCTTCGTGCCGAAGCGGGTCCAGGTCTTCCATGAATCCAATGGCGTCACGGCCATTCGCAGCGGGCTGCAGGAGGGCGAGAAAGTGGTCGCCAGCGGCCTGTTCCTGATCGACTCGGAAGCCAATATCGCCGGCGCGCTGGAGCGCATGCGCGCGCAGGCCCCGGATGCCGTTGCCCCTGCCGCCCACGCGCACTGAGGAAAGGAACCATGATTGAATGGATTATCCGCCGCTCGGTGGCCAACCGCTTCCTGGTGATGATGGGCGCGCTGTTTCTCAGCCTCTGGGGGACCTGGACCATCGTCCATACGCCGGTGGACGCCCTGCCGGATCTCTCCGACGTACAGGTGATTGTCAAAACCAGCTACCCGGGACAGGCGCCGCAGATCGTCGAAAACCAGGTCACCTGGCCGCTAACCACCACCATGCTGTCGGTGCCCGGCGCCAGAACGGTGCGCGGCTTCTCGCAGTTTGGCGACTCTTATGTGTATGTGATTTTTGAAGACGGCACCGATCCTTACTGGGCGCGCTCACGGGTACTGGAGTATCTCAACCAGGTACAGGGCAAACTGCCCGCCGGGGTGAGCGCCGAAATGGGCCCGGATGCCACCGGCGTCGGCTGGGTCTTCGAGTACGCGCTGGTCGACCGCAGCGGCAAGCACGATCTCGCCGAACTGCGCTCCCTGCAGGACTGGTTCTTAAAATACGAGCTGAAAACCATTCCTAACGTCTCAGAAGTGGCGTCGGTGGGCGGCGTGGTCAAGGAGTACCAGATTATCGTCGACCCGATGAAGCTGACCCAGTACGGCATCAGCCTCGGCGAGGTGAAATCGGCGCTGGACGCCTCTAATCAGGAGGCGGGCGGCTCTTCGGTCGAACTGGCGGAAGCCGAATATATGGTGCGCGCCAGCGGCTATCTGCAGACCCTAGACGACTTCAAAAACATTGTGCTGAAAACCGGTGACAACGGCGTGCCGGTGTATCTCGGCGACGTCGCGCGGGTACAGGTCGGCCCGGAGATGCGCCGCGGTATCGCCGAACTGAACGGCGAAGGCGAAGTGGCCGGCGGGGTGGTGATCCTGCGCTCCGGCAAGAACGCCCGGGAAGCGATCTCGGCGGTCAAAGAAAAACTGGCGTCGCTGCAAAGCAGCCTGCCGGAAGGGGTTGAAGTCGTCACCACCTACGACCGCAGCCAGCTTATCGACCGCGCCATCGACAACCTCAGCCACAAACTGCTGGAAGAGTTTATCGTCGTCGCCCTGGTCTGCGCCCTGTTCCTGTGGCACGTGCGCTCGGCGCTGGTGGCGATTATCTCCCTGCCGCTCGGCCTGTGCTTCGCCTTTATCATGATGCATTTCCAGGGACTCAACGCCAACATCATGTCGCTGGGCGGGATCGCCATTGCGGTGGGGGCGATGGTCGATGCCGCCATCGTGATGATTGAGAACGCCCACAAGCGGCTGGAGGAGTGGGCGCATCAGCATCCGGGAGAGAAGCTCGGCAACGACAGGCGCTGGAAAATCATTACCGACGCCTCGGTGGAGGTTGGCCCGGCGCTGTTTATCAGCCTGCTGATCATCACCCTGTCGTTTATCCCCATTTTCACCCTCGAAGGCCAGGAGGGCAAACTGTTCGGCCCGCTGGCCTTCACCAAAACCTGGTCGATGGCCGGGGCGGCGCTGCTGGCGATCATGGTGATCCCGATCCTGATGGGCTTCTGGATCCGCGGCAGGATCCCGGCGGAGAGCAGCAACCCGCTGAACCGCTTTTTGATCCGCATTTATCACCCGCTGCTGCTGAAGGTGCTGCACTGGCCGAAGACCACCCTGCTGATCGCGCTCCTGTCGATCCTGACGGTTGTCTGGCCGCTTAACCGGGTCGGCGGGGAGTTTCTGCCGCAGATCAACGAGGGCGATCTGCTGTATATGCCGTCAACGCTGCCGGGGATCTCCGCCTCGCAGGCGGCGGATATGCTGCAGAAGACCGACAAGCTGATCATGATGGTGCCGGAGGTGGCGCGGGTGTTCGGTAAAACGGGTAAGGCAGACACCGCTACCGACTCCGCGCCGCTGGAGATGGTAGAGACCACCATTCAGCTCAAGCCGCAGGATCAGTGGCGGCCGGGGATGACCATGGAGAAGATCGTCGACGAACTGGACAAGACCGTGCGCCTGCCGGGGCTGGCGAACCTGTGGGTGCCGCCGATCCGCAACCGCATCGACATGCTCTCCACCGGCATCAAGAGCCCGATTGGCATTAAGGTTTCCGGCACTAACCTGGCCGATATCGACGCCATCGCCGGGCAAATTGAGGTGGTGGCGCGCAGCGTGCCGGGGGTCACGTCAGCGTTAGCCGAGCGGCTGGTGGGCGGGCGCTACCTCGACATTGATATCCAGCGTGAGAAGGCGGCCCGCTACGGCATGACCGTCGGCGACGTGCAGCTGTTCGTCTCGTCCGCTATCGGCGGGGCTATGGTCGGCGAAACGGTGGAGGGCGTCGAGCGCTATCCAATCAACATCCGCTACCCGCAGAGCTATCGCGACAGCCCGCAGACCCTGCGCCAGCTGCCGATTCTCACCCCGCTGAAGCAGCAGATCGTCCTCAGCGACGTCGCCGAGGTGAAGGTGGTCAGCGGGCCATCGATGCTGAAGACCGAGAACGCCCGCCCCACCAGCTGGATCTACATCGACGCCCGCGACCGTGACATGGTGTCAGTGGTGCACGATCTGCAGCAGGCCATCGGCAAAGCGGTGAAGCTGAAGCCGGGCATCAGCGTGTCGTATTCCGGGCAGTTCGAGCTGCTGGAGCGCGCCAATCAGAAGCTGAAGCTGATGGTGCCGATGACGCTGATGATTATCTTTGTGCTGCTGTACCTGGCGTTCCGCCGCGTCGGCGAGGCGCTGCTGATCATCGCCAGCGTGCCGTTCGCCCTTGTGGGCGGGATCTGGTTCCTCTACTGGATGGGGTTCCATCTGTCGGTAGCCACCGGCACCGGCTTTATCGCCCTGGCCGGGGTGGCCGCGGAGTTTGGCGTGGTGATGCTGATGTACCTGCGCCACGCCATCGAGGCCGAGCCATCGCTGGAGAACCCGCGTACTTTCAGCGTCGAGAAGCTCGACGAGGCGCTGTATCAGGGGGCGGTGCTGCGCGTGCGGCCGAAGGCGATGACCGTGGCGGTGATTATCGCCGGCCTGCTGCCGATTTTGTGGGGCACCGGCGCCGGGTCGGAGGTGATGAGCCGCATCGCCGCGCCGATGATTGGCGGAATGATCACCGCCCCGCTGCTGTCGCTGTTTATTATTCCGGCGGCGTATAAGCTGATGTGGCTGTCCCGGCATCGGGACAAGCGCGGCCGCTAGCCCACCGCGTTTACGCCGGTCCGGGAAATTGGCTATAGTGGCGCCATTCTTCTGGCCGGCGTGAACGTCCCTATGAATCTGAACCTGGTATGTTATTCCCTGCTGCTGCTCACCGCCGTGGGCAGCGCCCTGCTGCCCTACCCGCTGGCGATGTGGTTTTTACTGAGCAGCCTTCTGACATGGCTTATTTATGGCGCCGACAAGCTGGCGGCACGCAAAGCCTGGCGCCGGGTGCCAGAAACCACGCTACTGGTGCTGGGCCTGGTGGGAGGCTGGCCGGGGGCCATCCTCGGCCAGCAGTGCTTTCGTCATAAAACGCAAAAGCAGCCCTTCCGGACGTGGTTTTTCATCAGCGTGGCGCTGAACGTGGCGGCGCTGGCCGGGCTGTACGTGGTTTATACCCACCTGCTAAGCCGATAAGGGGCGAGGCTAGCGCGGCGTCTGGCGGATCCACACCAGGCGATCGACGTCAAAGCCCAGCTCGCGCGCGGTATTCAGGTAATCCTGCTTCACCGCCGCCGGGATGGTGGGGGTGCGCGACAGGATCCAGAGATAGTCGCGGTTGGGGCCGCTGACCAGCGCGTACTGGTAGTCGTCGTCCAGACGGATCACGTTATAGCCGCCGTAGAATGGCCCGAAGAACGACACCTTCAGCGCCGCGGTGGTGGGGGCGCCGGTGAAATAGGCTTTCCCGTCGCTCTCATTCCAGCGTTTTTTAACCGGGTCATAACCGCGATTGACGACGCTGATCCCCCCGTCGCTGCGGGCGCCGTAGGTGGCGGTCACCTGCTCCAGGCCTCGCTCGAAGCGATTCTCCAGGCGAGCGACCTCATACCATTTTCCGAGATAACGACTGGCGTCAAACCCGCTAATCGGCTGTACGCCCTTCGGCGGGGTGGGCGATTTGCAGGCCACGAGGGTCAACGCGATAGCGACGCCAGTGACAACAGGCCATAGCTTCATGAGAACTCCTTTCATTTACGCGGTTGGGGGAAAGTGTAGTGCAAAGCCGCTACACTTCACGCCAGCCGACGTGATTCGTAGTATATTGAGAATATTCTTTGTTAACAGGTGGCCTCCATGCCTTACTCCATCGGCGAATTTGCCCGACTTTGCGGGATAAATGCGACCACGCTTCGCGCCTGGCAGCGCCGCTACGGCCTGCTTAAGCCGCTGCGCACCGATGGTGGACACCGTCTGTACAGCGATGACGACGTCCAGCAGGCGCTGAAGATCCTCGACTGGGTGAAAAAAGGGGTGCCGGTTAGCCAGGTGAAGCCCCTGCTGTCGCGCCCCGGCGCGCGGCGCACCAACAACTGGCTGACGCTGCAGGAGACCATGCTGCAGCGGCTGAAAGAGGGAAAAATCGAGTCCCTGCGCCAGCTTATCTACGATGCCGGGCGCGAATATCCGCGTCAGGAGCTGGTGACCGAGGTGCTGCGTCCGCTGCGCAGCCAGGTCTCTGCCAACGTGCCGGCCATCATGACCCTGCGCGAAATCCTCGACGGCATCATCATCGCCTACACCTCGTTTTGCCTCGAAGGCGATAAGAAGGCGCCCGGGGATAACTTTCTGATCACCGGCTGGCACCTGACCGACGCCTGCGAAATCTGGCTTGAGGCGCTCAAGCGTACCGGCCAAGGTCATCGCATCGACGTCCTGCCGGTGCCTCCCGCCGCCCTGGCGCCGGAGATTTTTCCCCAGCGCAACTGGCTGCTGGTCACCAGCGGTAAACTCTCCGCCGCTCGTCAGAGGCAGATCGAACTCTGGCAGCAGCAGGTCGTCTCCCTCGAGGTGATCCCGCTCTAACCCCCGGTTTTCACTTACCTCCACGCTCTGTTCCGCCAGCGCCCGGTGGCGCGGCGGGCGCACGCTTGCCCTTTGCGCCACGCGTGATTTTCACCCTTTAAAACACCAATAATAAACATATGATTTTTAACACAAATAAAATATATTTTTCCACAAACTTGGACAAATAATTTTATTTGTGTAAGTTTTAAGTATGCCATTACGCCACCGTGTTTAGCCAGGATGTGATCCATGAGCACCTCGCCGTCCGTGATTCGTCGTTTCGTTGAGTACTACGCCGGGCTGGATGCGCAGCCGCCCTCGGCGCTGGCCGCGCTGTACCATCCGGACGCGACGCTGAGCGATCCTTTTGGTCAGCACCAGGGGCTGTTCGCCATCCAGCGCTACTTTACCCATCTGCTGGCCAACGTGGAGCAGTGCCGGTTCACCATCGACACGCCGCTCTGCGACGGTCAGCGGTTCGCCGTGACCTGGACCATGCACTGGTCGCATCCGCGCATTGCCGGCGGAGAAACGCTGGCCCTGCCGGGCTGCTCGGTGGTGGACATCGCCGGGGAGCAGATTCTCCATCAACGCGACTTCTACGACGCCGGGGAGATGATCTACGAGCATCTTCCCCTGCTGGGCTGGGCGGTACGCGGCGTGAAACGGAGGGTGCGCTCATGATGACGGTGCTTATCACCGGCGCCAGCTCCGGGATTGGCGCCGGCCTGGCGAAGTCCTTCGCGGCGGATGGCCACCTGGTCATCGCCTGCGGGCGCGATGCGTCGCGCCTGACGGCGCTGCAGCAGTTCAGCCCCAATATCAGCGCGCGCCTGTTCGATATGACAGACAAGGACGCCTGTCGCCAGGCGCTGACGGGCTGTTTTGCCGACCTGATCATTCTCTGCGCCGGCACCTGCGAATACCTCGACCACGGACAGGTGGATGCCGCCCTCGTGGAGCGGGTGATGGCCACCAACTTCCTTGGGCCGGTGAACTGCCTGGCGGCGCTGCAGACGCAGCTGGAGGCTGGCGATCGGGTGGTGCTGGTCAGCTCCATGGCGCACTGGCTGCCCTTCCCGCGCGCGGAAGCCTATGGCGCCTCCAAGGCGGCGCTGACCTGGTTTGCCAACAGCCTGCGTCTTGACTGGGAGCCGAAAGGAGTCGCCGTCACGGTGGTCTCTCCAGGCTTCGTCGACACCCCGCTGACGCGCAAAAACGACTTTGCCATGCCCGGCCGGGTGAGCGTGGATCGGGCGGTGGCGGCGATCCGCCACGGCCTGGCGAAGGGAAAAAACCACATCGCCTTCCCCACCGGTTTCAGCCTGGCCCTGCGGCTGCTGGCCAGCCTGCCGTCAGGTATGCAGCGCCTGCTGTTGCGCAGGATGGTGCGCTCATGAACATCGCCATCATCGGCAGCGGCATCGCCGGGCTGACCTGCGCCTGGCGGCTGGCCGGACACCATCAGGTGACGCTGTTCGAAGCGGGCGCCACGCCGGGCGGCCACACCGCCACCGTGGATGTCACCACGCCGCAGGGCACCTGGGCCATCGATACCGGATTTATCGTCTACAACGATCGCACCTATCCGCGCTTTATGGGCCTGCTCAGCGAGCTGGGGATCGACGGGCAAAAAACGCAGATGAGCTTCTCGGTCCACAACCCGGCCAGCGGCCTGGAGTACAACGGCCACAGTCTGACCTCGCTCTTCGCCCAGCGACGCAATCTGCTGAAGCCGGCCTTCTGGGGGCTGCTGAGCGAGATCGTCCGCTTCAACCGGCTGGCAAAACTGGCGCTGACCGAGGCGCTGGATCCGGGCGCGACGCTGGAGAACTTCCTCTCCCGCCACCGTTTTAGCCCCTTCTTCGCCCGCCACTATATCCTGCCGATGGGGGCGGCCATCTGGTCGTCGTCGCTGCAGGAGATGCGCCGCTTCCCGCTACCGCTGTTTTTGCGCTTCTTTGAAAACCACGGTCTGCTGGATATTCGCGATCGTCCGCAATGGTACGTGGTGCCCGGCGGTTCCCGGGAATACGTCCGCGCCCTGCTCGCCAGGCTCGGCGATCGCCTGGACCTGCGGCTCAACGCGCCGGTGCAGCAGGTGGACCGCCACCCGGCGGGAGTTATCCTGCGGCTGGCGTCCGGGGAGGCGCATTTTGACCAGGTGATCTTCGCCTGCCACTCCGGGCAGGCGCTGGCGATGCTGGCGGCGCCCACCGACGCCGAGCGTGAGGTGCTGGGGGATATCGGCTGGCAGCGCAACGAGGTGGTGCTGCACAGCGATCCGCGCTGGCTGCCGGAGCGCCAGCGCGCCTGGGCCAGCTGGAACTATCGCCTGAGCGACGGGGATTTGGCCCGGGCCTGCGTCACCTACAACATGAATATTCTCCAGGGGCTGCCTGCGGGCGCCCCCCTGTTCTGCGTCACTCTGAACCCGGACGCGCCAGTGGACGATCACTATGTCTGGCAGCGCTTCGTCTATGAGCATCCGCTGTTTAACCCGCAAAGCTGGTCGGCCCAGCTGCGGCGCGAAGAGATTAACGGCCAGCAGCGGAGCTGGTACTGCGGGGCCTACTGGTACAACGGCTTTCATGAGGACGGGGTGCGCAGTGCGCTCGACGTGGTGCAGGGCATCGCCGCGGCGGAGGACAACTGAAATGAACAGCTGCCTCTATCAGGGCGTCCTGCGCCACCGTCGCCTGCAGCCGAAGGCGCACCACTTCGTCTACCGCCTGTTTATGGCCTGGCTTGACCTTGACGAACTGGACAGGCTGCCTGAGGCGGGCATCCGTCGCAACCGCCTGGCCGCCGCCGCCTGGTACGACGCCGATTATCCGCTGGGCGCGCCGCTGAAGGCCCAGGTGCTGAACCGGCTGGAGAGCCTGACCGGCTGCCGCCCGGCAGGCCGCGTGATGCTCCTGACCCAGCTGCGCTACTTCGGCTTCCATTTTAATCCGGTCAACTTTTACTACTGCTATGACGAAGCCGACACCCTGCGCTGGGTGCTGGCCGAAGTGCGCAACACGCCATGGAATGAGCGTCATTACTACGCGGTGGACGGCCAGCAGGCGCACCCGCTGGAGAAAGCCTTTCACGTTTCGCCGTTTAACCCGATGGACATGGTCTATCACTGGCGCTTCAACGCGCCGGGCAAAACGCTGCACATGCACATTGAAAACCATCAGGCCAGCAAGGTGTTCGACGCCACGCTGGCCCTGAGCCGCGTGCCGTTAACCCGCGCCAACCTGCGCGGGCTGCTGCTGCGTCTGCCGATGATGACCCTGAAAACCGTCCTCGCCATCTACTGGCAGGCGCTGCGGCTGTGGCTGAAGCGCGTGCCGCTGTACAACCATCCTGTCAGCAGGAGTGAACGCTCATGACCGATCCCGTCTTTGCGCTTGAACCCGATGTGCCGCGCAACGTGCGGCTCGCGCGCTGGCTGCTCTTTCGTCTGTTGAGCGGCCTCCGCGAAGGCTCGCTCACCGTGCGCGAAGGGGCGCAGACTTTTCATTTTGGCGACCCCGCCGCCGCGCTGCGCGCAGAGGCGCGGGTCTGCACGCCGGAGGTGTACTGGCGTCTGCTAACCGGCGGCAGTCTCGCGGCGGCCGAGGCCTGGATGGACGGCGACTGGGAGAGCCACCAGCTGACGGCGCTGTTGCAGATCCTCGCGCGCAACGGCGAGGTGCTGGGGCGTCTGGAGCGCGGCTTTCGTCTGCTGGGTAAGCCTGTCGCCCGCCTGCGCCACTGGACTCGACGCAACACCCGCGCCCAGGCGCGGGAGAACATTGCCGCCCATTACGACCTCGGCAACGAATTTTATGCGCACTTTCTGGATGACGACCTGCTCTACTCCAGCGCGCTGTTTACCGACGACGAGCAGGATCTGACCCAGGCCCAGCGGGCCAAGATGGCGCGTCTGTGCGACCAGCTGGCGCTCAACCCCGGCGATCATCTGCTGGAGATTGGCACCGGCTGGGGGGCGCTGGCCGAGTACGCCGCCCGCCATTACGGTTGCCGGGTCACGACTACCACCCTTTCCCGGGAGCAGCACCGCTGGGCTACCGAGCGCATGGCCCGCGCCGGGCTGCAGGATCGCGTCGAGGTGCTGCTCTGCGACTACCGCGATCTGCGCGGCGAGTACGACAAACTGGTGTCGGTGGAGATGATTGAGGCGGTGGGCCAGCGCTACCTCCCGGCCTTCTTCCGCACCTGTCAGGCGCGACTGCGCCCGGGCGGTAAAATGGCCCTGCAGGCGATCACCATTCAGGATCAGCGCTATCGCGACTACAGCAAAAGCGTCGATTTTATCCAGCGCTACATCTTCCCGGGCGGCTTTTTGCCCAGCATCACGACAATGAGCGAGCTGATGACCCGCCATACCGATTTTGTGGTGCGCAACCTGTTCGACATGGGCCCGGACTATGCCCGCACCCTGGCGCACTGGCGGCAGCGTTTTACCCACGCCTGGCAGGATATTGAAAAGCTCGGTTTTGATGAGCGCTTCCGCCGGATGTGGCTCTACTACTTCGGCTATTGCGAAGCCGGATTTAACGCCCGCACCATCAGCGTGGTGCAGCTCACCGCGGAGCGGGTATGACACGCCCGGCGCAGCACTTGCTTATGGCCCTCGCGTTCGATGTTTACTGGACGCTGGTGGTGATGTTGCGC
The DNA here is from genome assembly GCF_021869705.1 of Klebsiella sp. PCX. Lineage (NCBI taxonomy): Bacteria > Pseudomonadati > Pseudomonadota > Gammaproteobacteria > Enterobacterales > Enterobacteriaceae > Klebsiella > Klebsiella sp. PCX. Next base: position 588,473 of record NZ_CP091527.1, on the reverse strand, counting down.
GAGCGCGGCCTGCTGATCTGGCTGACGCTGGCGCTGTTCGCCTGGCTGCGGTTGCCGGCGGCCAGTCGTCCGCCCGCCCTGCTGCTGGCCGCGGCGGGCTGCGGGCTGGACGCCTGCTGGGCGCTGGCGGGGCTGATTGATTTTCCCGGCGACAGCCTGCTGCCCCTGTGGATGGTGGCCCTGTGGCTGATGTTCGCCGTCGTCTGGACCCGACTGACCCGCACCGCGACGCTTCCCGGCTGGGTGCTGGCCACGGCGGCGACCCTCGGCGGCCCGGTGGCCTACCTGATCGGCGCTCGCCTCGGAGCCATGACCCTGCTGGTGCCGACGGCGCTTGCCGTGGCCGCCATGGCCTGCGGCTGGCTGGTGATCATGCTGCTGTTCCATCTGGGGATGGGGAGGCAAAAATGAGATTCGCCCTGTTACTACTATGGCTGACCGCCCTCGCCCCGGCGGCCCACGCCGCCGACTGGCTGGCGTGGCGCCGCGTCGGCGAGGCGACCCTCACCTGGGGGCCGTTCACCGTCTATCACTCACAGCTGCGCACGCCCAATGGTCGGTATGACGGCCCGCAGCAGGATCGGGCGCTGATCATCACCTACCAGCGCGACATCGATCGCGAGGCGCTGGTGGACGCCACCCGCGACCAGTGGCAGGCGCAGGGTATTCTGCAGCAGGAGCCGCGCAGCGAAGCCTGGCTGCGCATGCTGCAGGGGCTCTGGCCCAACGTCGCGCCGGGCAGCCAGCTGGCGTTCGTGGTCCGCGGCGGCGAGGGGCAGTTCTGGTACCGCGCCAGCGCCGCACAGACCGCCTTTACCCCGCTCGGCCCGCGCCAGTCGGCGGCGTTCAGCACCCGCTTTCTCGCCATCTGGCTCGATCCACGCACCACTTATCCCGAACTGCGTCAGCAGTTGATCGGAGGTACACCATGAAACGCATTCTGACCCTTGGCCTGGCGCTGCTGATGCTGATGCTCGCCGGCTGCAGTACCGAGGTCACCGAATACCGGCAGCAGCAGCCCGCCCTCGACATCTTTCACTATTTTCAGGGCCGAACCGAGGCGTGGGGGATGGTGCAGGATCGCAACGGCAAGCAGCTGCGCCGCTTCCATGTTGAGATCGATGGCGACGTCGTCGGCGACACCCTGACGCTCCATGAGCGCTTTGTCTATGACGATGGCGAGAAGCAGCAGCGGGTATGGCGCATTCGCCGCACCGGCGATAACCGTTATCAGGGCACCGCCGGGGATATCGAAGGCGTGGCCAGCGGCCAGGCGGCAGGCAATGCCTTTCACTGGCGCTACAGCATGAACGTCGAGGCCAGCGGCAGCAGGTGGCTACTGCAGTTTGACGACTGGATGTACCTGCAGGACGGCAGCCATTTGTTTAACAAAACCGAGATGAAGAAATTCGGCATTACGGTCGCCACCGTGACCCTTTTCTTTACCCGAACCACAGCAGAAGAGAGGACAGCGCCATGAACACGCAACCTGTCATTGGGATCAGCGGATGTTTAACCGGCTCAGCCGTGCGATTCGACGGCGGGCATAAGCGTATGGGCTTTGTGATGGATGAGCTCGCGCAGTGGGTGGCGTTTAAGCCCGTCTGCCCGGAGATGGCGATCGGCCTGCCCGTACCCCGCCCGGCGCTCCGCCTGGTGCAGACTCCGGTCGGGGAGATCCGCATGCGCTTCAGCCACGCCCCGCACGAGGATGTGACGGAGAAGATGGCCGATTTTGCCAACGCCCATCTGGCAACTCTGGGCGAGCTGTCGGGCTTTATCGTCTGCGCCAAATCGCCGAGCTGCGGGATGGAGCGCGTGCGGCTGTATGACGAAAAAGGCAATCGCGGGCGTAAGGAAGGCGTGGGGCTGTTTACCGGCGCCCTGATGGCGCGCTACCCGTGGCTGCCGGTGGAAGAGGATGGCCGGCTGCACGATCCGCTGCTGCGGGAGAATTTTGTCGAGCGCGTTTTCGCCCTGCATGAACTCAACGCCCTGCGCGCCCGCGGCCTGACCCGCCACGGCCTGCTGGCCTTTCACAGCCGCTACAAGCTGCAGCTGCTGGCTCACCACCAGGCGGGCTACCGCGAGATCGGCCCCTTCGTCGCCTCGCTGCATGAATGGGAGGATCTGGAGGCTTTCTTCGAGGTCTACCGTGAGAAGCTGATGGCGATCCTCAAGCGGCCCGCCTCGCGGAAAAACCACACCAACGTGCTGATGCATATTCAGGGTTATTTCCGCGACCAGCTGAACAGCCGCCAGCGCGGCGAGCTGCGGGAGGTGATCCTCAACTATCGCGCCGGGCTGCTGCCGATCCTCGCGCCGCTGACGCTGCTTAAGCACTATCTGGCCGAGTATCCGGATCGCTACCTGCAGGCGCAGAACTATTTTGACCCCTATCCGCAGGATCTTGCCCTGCGCCTGACGGTGAACTGAGGGGGGATGGGCCAGCTGCCCGGCGGCGCTGCGCTTGCGCGGGCCTGGGGGGGAGCCCGCAGGAAGGAACGCAGGCCGGATAAGGCATGTATGCCGCCATCCGGCATAAATGGAGCGCACCAGTTGTAGCCCGGCTAAGCGTAGCGCCAGCCGGGAACGCTCCTTCGGCAATGCTATCGCATCAGAACCACGCCTCAAACATCCCGCCGACGTTCAGCGAATCCAGCTGCTGGTCCTGGGTGCCGTTCACCTTCGCGGTATGCTCATTGTCCACCTGGCCGCCGGTCACGTAGAAGCGCAGCATCGGGCGGAACTCCGGCCCCATACCGATGGCGATGTTCTGCGACAGCGTCAGCTTCCAGCCGTGGTTATTCCCGCCCTGGTCGTAGTCCACGCGCTGGTAGCCCGCTTCCAGCCAGGTGGAGTGCACGTCGTTCCAGAAATACATCGGCCGCACGATGGCGCCGTAGTTCTTGCGGTTGTCGGTGTTGTCCCTGCCGTTGTCGTAGTCGTGGAAGGCCAGCAGATATTCCACCTGCGCCTGCTGAGTGAACTTATGGCTGCCCTCGAAGCTGGCGTAGACCGTGGTCAGGTCGTCGGTTTTGTTGTAGACGCTGTTATCCGAGTTGTCGGAGTAGCGCAGGATCACCTTGTTCACCCCGCTGTCGTTGGTGTGGCTCAGCACCAGGCCGCCCTGCCAGGCTTCGAGGCGCGCGTCGCTGTCCACCGCCTTCGAGTCAAAGCCGTAGTTGGCGTACACCTCGACGTCGATCGGCCCGGCCTTGATGTTGTGGGTTTTGGTGGTCAGCGCGTAGTGGCCGTTGTCGCCGGTGTCGGAGCTGCCGGTGCAGGTGATGCGCGACGGGTTGGTCTCGTCGGCCATCACTTCCGGGCTACAGGATTTCACCTGCGACACCGCCGCCACGTCGAACTGCACGCCGCCGATATCAAAGTTCTTCACCCCGGCGCCCTGGCCGTCATGGTTCATCCAGAAGTAGTCGTTGATCCCCTGTTGCGGACGCTGGTGGAAGTCGCGGCCGGCCCAGAGATAGGCGTTGGGGTTGGATTCCAGCACGTTGGTGACGCCGACGTAGGCCTTCTTCAGGTTAACCTCGTCGCTCCAGTGGTCGAACATCACGTTAAGATCCCAGATAGCCCCCTGCGCGCTTTTGAAGGCCTTGCTGATCTGGAATTCGCCGCCGTTGCTTTCGTTGCCCAGGCGGCCGATCGCCGAGGCGCCGTTATAGGAGCCGTCGACGCCGACATATTTCTGGTCGCCGGTCTGGAAGTGGGCGCCATAGCGGGCGTAGCCGCTGAACTTGAGGCCGAACGGAATGGCCATATCCGGCGAGGCGGCGGTGGTCTGCGGGTTGGTGATCACGTCGACCTTTTTGTCGGCCGCGGCGTCGATTTTCGCCTGGCGTTCGGCCAGCGCTTTATCAACGGCTTTGGCGACGATGGCGTCGATCTGTTCCTGAGTAAATTCTTGCGCCATTACAGAGGTAAGCGGAAAAAACGCGGCGATAACCGCCATGGTTAATGGAAGTTTTTTTATCATTGTCATGAGTTTCTCAATATAGGTTAATTTTATTCAGACAATAACCAGCCTATTCTGAGCTGACAGAATATGTCGCTATCATCAGAACAAGTTATTTTTTATTTTGTACGGTCACAGAGGCATTACACAGTTATCGCGACTCTTCCTCCTTCACTAATATTAAACAGGTGGCACAATAGCAGAACCATCCGCACGGCGGATTGTTCTGCTATAGACAGTCAAACAGATGGCCTTACGGCGCAGACAGCATAAATATAACACGAACCAATAAAGGCTATTTCCTGGCAGCGGGCAGATGGCGGAATATATGCCCCCGCAGGGGCATATCAGCCAAATTTAACCAAAGATATAGGTATTGACGAGATTTTCGAGTAATTCCTGACGCCCGCTGTGATGCTGCGGATTCAGATTATGCTGCTCAGCGTACCGGGCAATATTATCCAGCGACATGCGGCCGGCCATAATTTGTTGCCCCAGCTCGCCCTGCCAGCCGGCATAGCGTTTTGCCAGAGCCCGATCGAGCTTGCCATCCTCAATCATGCGCGCGGCCAGCTTGAGGGACAGCGCCATCACGTCCATGGCGCCAATATGGCCATAGAACATGTCGTATTTGTCGGTGCTTTGCCGGCGAACTTTGGCGTCAAAGTTCAGGCCGCCGGTGGTGAATCCCCCGGCTTTGAGGATCTCGTACATCACCAGAGTATTTTCTTCCACGCTGTTCGGGAACTGATCGGTATCCCAGCCGAGCTGCGCATCGCCGCGGTTGGCATCAACGGAGCCGAAAATGCCCAGCGCGATGGCGCTGGCGATTTCATGATGGAAAGAGTGCCCCGCCAGGGTGGCGTGGTTGGCTTCAATGTTCACCTTGATCTCATTTTCCAGACCAAACTGCTTCAGGAAGCCATACACCGTCGCGACATCGTAATCGTATTGATGCTTGGTGGGCTCCTGCGGTTTCGGCTCGATAAGCAGCGTGCCGCCAAAGCCAATCTTATGCTTGTGCTCCACCACCATCTGCAGGAAGCGGCCAATCTGCTCGCGCTCCTGGCGCAGATCGGTATTCAACAGCGACTCGTAACCTTCGCGGCCGCCCCACAGCACATAGTTTTCGCCGCCGAGCTGGTGGGTGGCGTTCATGGCGGTCACCACCTGCGTGGCCGCCCAGGCAAACACCTCCGGATCGGGGTTGGTCGCCGCCCCGGCGCCGTAGCGCGGGTGGGTAAAGCAGTTGGCGGTGCCCCAGAGCAGTTTCACGCCGGTTTGCTGCTGTTTCTCTGCCAGCACTTCGGTCATCACGGCGAAATTATGCAAATACTCTTTCAGCGACGCGCCTTCTGGCGAGACGTCGACATCGTGGAAGCAGTAATACGGCACGTTGAGCTTGTAGAAAAATTCAAACGCCACGTCCGCTTTGCGTTTGGCCATTTCCAGCGCATCGCCCGCGGCCTGCCAGGGACGCTCAAACGAGCCGGCGCCAAACATATCCGCGCCATTCCAGCAGAAGTTATGCCAATAACAGGCGGCAAAACGCAGATGATCTGCCATGCGTTTTCCCAGCACGATTTCATCCGGATTATAGTGGCGAAACGCCAGCGGATTATCGGTTTTAGGTCCGGCAAAAAGAACGCGTTCGAGCTGGTCAAAATAAGTTTGCATGATGAACTCCGAAATTGAGGAAGCCGAAAATTAACAACTGTGACACATCGTGTATTCTCATCGTCGGTTGCTCAATTACGTTATTTCACTCAGCGATTGAGAAAATGCTCAAATGTGAGCCATCTCGCAAATAAAACTATTTTAAATATCTCGCTTCGCGCGCGTATAGCGTACACTTCCTGGGGAATTCAGGTGAACATAGCGAATTAAAATGCCGGTTTTGTCACATTGCATATCTGTCAGAAAATTAGCGGCGGATAACGATTCAACGCAGGTGATACAGGCCTTTGCTTCGAGGATCACAGAAGTAAAAAAACATAATTACTTAATTTAAAAACGTAATAGATTCTTCCAGGTCAACTGTGTCAGAAAGTGTTTCACCTACACAAAACAAACCGGAGTCTGCTTAGAATGAGTAAAAACATAATGCACAGTCGGCATGATGAATATCATAAATTAACCCGCGGAGAACGAATTGGTTATGGCATGGGCGACTTTGCGCAAAACCTGGTTTTCGGCACCATTGGGGGTTTTCTGGCTTTGCATATGCTGACGGTAAATACCATCAGCACGGCAACGGCAGGCTTTATTTTTCTTTTTGTCCGCATCATTAATGTGTTTTGGGATCCGATGGTCGGCACCTACGTGGATAAACGAACCTCGAAAGCAGGAAAATATCGCCCCTGGCTGTTACGAGCCGGCGTGCCGCTGGTGATCCTGTCGGCATTACTGTTCGCGCCCATCCCCGGAGTGAAAGGTTCGGTGGCTTTCGCCTTTATTATTTATCTGGCGCTGGACCTGGTTTATTCCTTAGTCAATATTCCCTATGGCTCGCTGAATGCCTCGCTGACCCGCGACCCGGAATCGATCGATAAGCTGACCAGTACCCGTATGATGCTGGCCAACAGCGCCAACCTGCTGGTCTATACCCTGTTCCCGATGTTTGTGCAGATGGCGGCGCCGAAAGATCGCAGCCTGAAAGACACCGGCTTTTTCGGCCTTGAGCTGAATCTGGGCAACTATACCGATCCGTCGGCGAACTACGCCTGGTTTGGCGTGTACGCCATCTATATGATCATCGGCGCGGTGGCCCTGTTTATCTGTTATAAATTCACCAAAGAACGCGTTGTCGCGACCGCCGAGCAGACCGCCAACGTCAAAACCACCGACCTTTTCCACGAGCTCAGACATAACCGCCCGCTGGTTATTCTCGGCATGTTCTTTATGCTGGCCTTTACCTTCATGTTCTTTATGAACACCGTTAACAGCTTCTTCAACCAGTACGTCGTCGGCCACTCCGAATGGATGGGCGCGGTGGGTCTCGTCGCGTCTATTCCCGGCATCGCCTTCCCGGTGTTCTGGCCGAAACTGAAAAAAATCTTTGGTAAAAAAGGCTTCTTCCATCTGTTCCTCGCCATGTTCATCGTCGGCGAACTGCTGACCTACGTCTGGTCCCGCGAAGGGATGCACGACGCCCTGTGGCTGGCCTATATCGCCACCTTTATTAAACAGTGGGGCTTAACCTCCGCCACCGGCTTTATGTGGGCGCTGGTACCGGAAGTCATCGCGTATGGCGAATTAAAATCTGGCAAACGCAATGCCGCCATTATCAATGCCATTATGGGACTCTTCTTCAAGATCGGCTTCACCATCGGCGGCGCGATCCCGCTGTGGCTGCTGGCGGTGTATGGATTTAATGAAAGCGGCGCCGTGCAGAGCGCCAGCGCCATCGACGGGATCATTATGACCGCGGTGTGGATCCCGATTGCGCTGGCCGCTATTTCGATGGTGATCATGCAGGTTTATCCGATCTCCGATAAACATGTTACCGACATCAACCGTCAGCTGGATGAGATCCGCGTGTAGTTAAAAAAATTATAAATCAGACCGATTCGTCACTTTCCATTTTAAAAGGTGTAATGAAATGTCACTTATTCAAAACCCGATATTACGCGGCTTTAATGCCGACCCCAGTATTATTCGCGTCGAGGATACGTACTATATTGCCAACTCGACGTTTGAGTGGTTCCCGGGCGTGCGTTTACATGAGTCGAAAGACCTGAAAAACTGGAACCTGCTGCCTTCGCCGCTCTCCACCACCACCCTGCTGGACATGAAGGGCAACCCCTCCTCCGGCGGCATTTGGGCGCCGGCGCTCTCCTGGGCCGATGGGCAATTCTGGTTGGTGTATACCGATGTGAAGGTCACCGAAGGCGCCTTCAAAGACATGACCAACTATCTGACCACCGCGAAGGATATTCGGGGCCCGTGGAGCGACCCGATCAAGCTGAACGGCGTCGGGTTTGACGCCTCGCTGTTCCATGACGACGATGGCCGGAAATATATCGTTCAGCAAACCTGGGATCACCGGGAGTACCATCACCCCTTCGATGGCATTACCTTAACGGAGCTGGATACCAACACGCTGAAATTAATGCCGGAAACCGCGCGCACCATTTACCGCGGCACCGCCGTGGCGCTGGTCGAGGGGCCGCACCTCTATAAACTGAACGGCTACTACTATCTGTTTGCCGCCCAGGGCGGCACCGTGTTTACCCACCAGGAGGTGGTGGCGCGGTCGAAAACCCTCGAGGCCGACAGCTTTGAAACCGAGCCGGGCGACGTATTCTTAACCAACGTCGACACCCCGGACAGCTACATCCAGAAACAGGGCCATGGCGCGCTGGTCTCCACCCCGGAAGGCGAATGGTATTACGCCTCGCTCTGCGCCCGGCCGTGGAGTCGCCCGGGGGAATCCATCTACGACCCGCGCGGCTGGTCAACCCTCGGTCGGGAAACCTCGATCCAGAAAGTGTACTGGGACGACGAAGGCTGGCCACGTATTGAAGGCGGTCACGGCGGGAAAACCTTCGTCGAAGGGCCGAAAGACGCCATCTTCACCGAAAGCGCCAGCGATAATAGCCAGCAGGATGACTTTACGTCGCCAGCGCTCGACCCGAACTGGAATACCCTGCGGGTGCCGTTTACCGCCAAAATGGGCACCACCGGCAACGGCAAATTAACCTTAATCGGCCAGGGTTCGTTAGCCAATACGCATGACCTGTCGCTGATTGCCCGCCGCTGGCAGGCCTTCTATTTTGACGCCGCGGTGAAGGTGAAATTCGAGCCCTTCAGCTACCAGCAGATGGCCGGGTTAACGAATTACTATAACGACCGCCACTGGAGCTTTGTCTTCCTGACCTGGAATGAAGTTAACGGCAAGGTCATCGAAGTCGGCGAAAATAACCGCGGGAAATACACATCGTACCTGAAAGATAACGCCATCAAGGTGCCGGACGGCGTGGAATACGTCTGGTTCCGGACCAAAGTCCGCAAGCAGACCTACAGCTATGAATACAGCTTCGATGGCGTGACCTTCACCGAGATCCCGGTCCAGCTGGATGCCGCAGTGCTGTCCGATGACTATGTGTTGCAGAGCTACGGCGGGTTCTTTACCGGGGCGTTCGTCGGCCTGGCGGCGGTAGACTACGCCGGGTACGGCACCCAGGCTGAGTTTTATCAGTTCGAGTATCAGGAACTGGGCGATAGGTTAGCGGCCGATGGCAGCTACAGCTGGGAGGCTGGCGAGACGCGGGATAAGTAAGGGAGAGCGGGCCCACGCTACCGGTGAGGTAGCGTGAGGTTTGTGGTGTGTTTGATGTAATTAAAGCGAGCGCTGTCGGATGTCAGTCTGTGGGGCGCAGCCGGGCCTTCAGCTCTTCGGGGGTAAACGGCGGATCTCGCCGGTGCAGCATCGCATGGCAGTTGGGACATACCGGGATCAGATCGGTTTCAGGGTTCAGGCGGTAGTCCTGCTTTATCCCGGCCAGCGGGATGAGATGGTGGATATGGATAAAGCCCTGGCCGATATCGCCATAGCGGCTGGCCATATCCAGACCGCATACCTGACACCGGCAGCCATGCAGGCGAAGCGCCGCCTGACGAGCCTGACGGTCGCGCTCATAGCGATTGACCACCACCTGCATCGCCGCCCCTTCCACGTACTCCATGGTCGTCTGCCCCTCATCGGGGAAAAGCACAGCCTCGTCATCGCCAGCGCCCTGCGACGCGATCGTAAATCCTTGCTCCAGTAACAGACGCACGCATTTGGATTTAATCCCCCCGCTGAAATCCGCCGGGGTAAATTCCGTCCCCGTCGCAAACGTGGCCGCTAACCCGACGATGGCTTTTGAAGGATACCGACGCCCCTCAAATTCGATCTCATACAGACGCGCGCTTTTAAACTGATGCGCAACGCCTGCATCATAAGCGCGAATGGCGGCGATGATGCATTCTCTGGATAAATGGTCCGGTAGTTTTTTCATAAGACATAGCTATCTGATGGCGCGAAGCTTGAGTATAAATAGAAAGCTATGGGCTTTTCGAACAAATAACTGGCAGTGATAGTTAAATAGCGATCCACGTAGAATCGCCGCATCTGGTAGGTTGATCTGCAAGGATTTTGCGAGCATCATCGCATTTATTTAGCTGCCAATGTAACGCTATGCCCTCCAGCACGACCCTGCAACACGCGATCGAGAACATCACCATCTGGCGCAAAGGCGAACAGCGTGCACCGCATAAGCCACTGCTGCTGCTGTACGTCCTCTCACAGTACCTGCGCGGCCATGCGCGGATGTTCGATTACGCCTCGGAGATACGCGATGAGCTGCATAGCCTGCTGGAACGCTTTGGCCCGCAACGCCGCCAGTACCGGCCGGACATGCCCTTCTGGCGCCTGAAAGGCGACGGCTTCTGGCAGTTGCACAACAGCGAACAGTGCTCAACCCAGGGCAGCCGACAGCCGCCCGGCAAAGAGCTGGAGCTCTGTCACGTCGCCGGCGGCTTCGATGAGCCGCATTTTGCGCTACTCAACAGAAATAAGAAGCTGATCAATACCCTCGCCCATCAGATCCTCGAAGCGCATTTCCCGGAGAGTATTCAGGAAGAACTGGCTGAAGAGATGGGGTTTGATCTGCTGCAGATCCGTAAAGAGCGCGACTGACCCTTAGCGCAAAACAGACCTGCCTCTCACTCGCTCCGTAGCATGCCTGCAGGTCCCGGCCCCATTCGCGCAGACGTACCAGCGTCAGTTCTTTTTTGCCAGCACATCCTGCAACATAGCCTTGTCGAGGCTCAGATCGGCAACCAGCTTCTTAAATTTGAGATTCTCTTCCTCAAGCTGTCGCATGTGTTTCAGCTCCGAAGGAGAAATCCCGCCGTATTTCTTGCGCCATGTATAGAACGTGGCATCGGAAATACCCAGCTTACGGTAGACTTCCGGCACGGACATCCCCAGTTCAGCCTGCTTCAGGGCAAAAACAATCTGCTCTTCGGTGAACCGTGATTTTTTCATCGGTACCACCTCCGTTCTGGAAGTGTAGATCTTGCCGGCATGCTGTTTCTGAATGGTGCAGGATTTCGGGTCAGGATCACTCTATTGTATAATTTTTATGAGGCTAATATAACTAATCTCATAATCTTTTGACTAATATTCGTTATCAGTATTTTTTGTCATCAAATTTACTAATCATGCCTTTGTGTGTTTTTGAAAAATGAAGTATCTTTATTCTATTTGTGTTAAGTTATATGAATGCAAGAGTAAATTAAAAAAACACATTAAGCCATTAATAGGAGATGATATGTTAAGGATTAATCAAATAATTAAAATCCTTAGTAATATGAAGCCGTATGCACCTTATACATACAAAAGTAAAACAGATAAATTAATCGACAAAATACATGGCAAATTGCTTGCAATTGTAATTATTTTTATTGCCGCTCTAGTTTTATGCATTTTTTTATATGAGTCACCTAGTTTCGCTAAAACTGATGTGATTATAGATGTTATCTATCTGCTATATTTTACCATAACGTTTATTGGGCTAGTAATAATGATATTGCCACCTATCTTAGGAGTAAAGCATTTAATAGACTGGAAAAAGAATCATTTAATGATTTTATTTGTGAAATTTCGCATGATGAAGAAAATGCAAAACTACTTATAAGTTATTCAGAAATTGAACTTCTATATGCAATTCATTGGTTAGAACTTAAGATAAATAGAATAACAGTGAGGGTTAGTAGTTTCTTTGGTGAAAAAACAGCGATATTATCAGTCTTGGGCCTTTGCTATTCGGCAGTACAGGCATCAATTGGGTTTGATACATTGAGTAAAACATTTATAGGTGATCTTTCTACCACGAACTCAACTAATACTGTCATCATGTTCGGATTATCATTTTTGCTAGGTATATCTCTGGGAGCATTGATGTTAAAAAAAGTAGCAAATCACCAGTTATATCTGAAAGAAATTGTTGAGTTGGCAATAAGAATAAAAAAAGACACTCTAAATTGATAAAGATGACTTGGATGGATTGAATGGACTGGACTGACCCCATGCCTGTAGACAAATTCTGTCCTCACGACGAGGCCTGTTCGAAGGCCTCCGGGCTGACGCCACCGAGATGACTGTGACGCCGGGCCCGGTTGTAGAACACTTCAATGTCATCGAAGATATCCGCCCGGGCCAGATCCCGGGTTTTGTATATTCTCTTCCTGATGCGTTCTTTTTTCAGTGAACTGAAGAACGATTCGGCCACCGCATTATCCTGGCAGTTGCCACGCCGGCTCATACTGGGTGCCAGGTTATTGGCCCGACAGAACCGTTGCCAGTCGTCACTGCCGTACTGGCTGCCCTGGTCTGAAGGCACGATGACCTCGCCATCCGGTTTTCGCCGCCAGACGGCCATCATCAGCGCGTCGAGTGCCAGTTCGCGCGAGAGAGTGGGTTTCATCGACCAGCCGACCACATTACGGGCGAAGAGATCGATAACCACCGCCAGATACAACCATCCCTGCCAGGTGCGGATATAAGTAATATCGGTGACCCAGACCTGATTGGCCCGGGTAACAGTAAACTGCCGCTGCACGCGATTAGGGGCAACAACGGAAGGTCTGCCGGCGATACGGCGTGGTGCCTAATAGCCGCGCACGGCTTTGATCCGGTTCAGTTGCATAATACGACCCACCCGGTTTTTGCCGCAGGTTTCCCCGATTTCGTTCAGATCGCCATGAACCCGCCGATAACCATATACGCCTCCGCTCAGTGAATATGAGTCACGGATAAGTGACAGCAGACGCTGGTTATCTTTATCACGCGCCGAGACCGGGTTGTGCAGCCACGCGTAGAACCCGGCCCGGGCGACATTCAGTACCCGACACATCGTCATCACTCCCCAGACAGTGCGATGTTCATTGATAAAGCGGTACTTCAGTCGGGCTCCCTTGCAAAGTACCGCGCGCCTTTTTTAGAATATCCCGTTCTTCTTCGGTGCGTTTTAGCTGCGCCCGTAGTTTCAGGATCTCGCTTTTGGCTTCCAGTAAATCCCGGGCATGCTGTTCGCTGTTATCGGGTTTAATAGCCCGTAACCACTTATAGAGACTATGTGCGGAAACGCCCAGACGGTCAGATACTTCGGCAACGGAATAACCGCGTTCCGTTATCTGACGGACGGCTTCTTCCTTAAATTCAGTTGAAAATCGTGGTGTGCCCATACGCTTATCCTATGCTCAAACTATAGGGCAGCATCGTCTACCGGGGCGGGGGCAGTCCAAACCAATACGATGACTGTCTACGTTTGAGACATCATTTCTTGCTGTTACATTAGTATTAATGCATGATTGTCATCAATTTGATTACAACCATGGCACTTTATGGATTACCATATTCATTTTCCCATATAGTGATGATTCATGCCTAGCTCCCCTTCTAAGCGGCTTGAGGACTTGAGTGTGGCCCAGCGAGAGCGGCTGGCCTACATCGATTTTCGGCTCTATTTCTTCGGTGAGATCGGTCGCCCAGATCTGATTGAGCGCTTCGGCGTGGCTCCAGCAGGGGCGACACGCGATTTGGCTTTGTACCGGGAAATCGTGCCGCATAACATCACCTTCGATGGTAGCAACAAGATCTATCGCATCGGGCAGGCGTTTTCCCCGTTGTTCAAACACGCATCGCAGCGTGTTCTGTCGGCGCTGGCTTTCGGCTTTGGCGATGGCGTGAACGGCTCAATGCAGGCGCTGCTACCATGTGAATCCCCCGCAGCCCTGTGCATCCCCAAGATGGATGTGTTAGCAGCGATTTGCCGAGCCATCCACGCCAAGCGACCTGTCGCCATCCGCTACCACTCGATGAGCGGCGGCGAGTCCGAGCGGATAATTGTGCCCTTTGCCTTGGTTGATACCGGCCTACGCTGGCACGTCCGGGCCTTTGATCGCAAGAGTAGAGAGTTTCGGGATTTCGTCGTCACCCGCATCGAAGCACCAACATTGCTCGACGAGGAGCCACAGGCCAACGAACGACAGGATAACGACATCCAATGGACGCGCATCGTCGAGCTGGATTTCGTGCCGCACCCGAACGTTGATCGGCCCGATATTATCAAGATGGACTACGGGATGACAGATGGTTCGATCAAAATGCGCGTTCGCGCTGCGGTGGTGGGCTATATGTTGCAGCGCTGGCGGGTAGACTGCTCACCCGATCATTGCCTTCGCGGACCGGAGTACCGGTTATGGCTCAAAGATCATCTCGCAATTTACGGCGTAAAAAATGCCTTACTGGCACCAGGCTATAGCGCCACTAAGAAGGCTGACTATTAATGGAACTGATCGACAATATCAACCGTCTGCTCGGAGACGACCTAAAGCAGACGCTCAAACCTGGTGCTCGCCTGAAGATCGCCGCCTCCTGCTTTTCGATGTACGCGTTCGAAGCGCTCAAAGCAGAGCTGGAAAAAATCGACGAGCTGCAATTCATCTTTACCTCGCCGACGTTTACCGCTAACGAGGTTACCGACAAGATTCGCAAGGAACGCAGAGAATTCCACATACCGAAGGCTGACCGCGAACGGAGCTTGTACGGGAGTGAGTTCGAAATTCAGCTGCGTAACAAACTGACCCAGCGCGCAATTGCAAAAGAGTGCGCGGACTGGATGCGGCGCAAGGCAACATTCAAGTCCAATCGCAGCAAGGCACCGATGCAGCAATTTACTTGCATTCAGGCTGCTGCCGCAGATACTGCCTACATGCCACTGCACGGCTTTACCGCCGTCGATCTCGGCTACCAGCAGGGCAACGCTGTCTCCAACTTCGTCAACAAGATGGACGAGCCGACATTTACGGCGACCTACCTCAGTCTGTTTAACCAGATCTGGCAGGACCCCGAGAAGCTGGAGGATGTAACGGCGCAGATATGCGACCACATTGCATCCGTCTACCAGGAAAACTCGCCCGAGAGCATCTACTTCCTGATGCTCTACAATATCTTCAATGAGTTTCTGGACGACATCAACGAGGATGTCCTGCCGAACGACCGCACGGGCTATCAAGACACGCTCATCTGGAACAAACTCTTCAATTACCAGAAAGATGCTGCTACCGGGATCATCAACAAACTTGAAAGCTACAGCGGCTGCATCCTGGCCGACAGCGTGGGTTTGGGAAAGACTTTTACCGCGCTGGCCGTGGTAAAGTATTACGAACTACGCAACAAGTCAGTTTTGGTGTTATGCCCTAAGAAGCTGGCGGACAACTGGCTGAACTACAGCCGCAACCTCAAGACCAACATATTTGCTCGCGACCGGTTCAACTACGACGTGCTTTGTCATACCGACCTCAGCCGTACGAGCGGTGAGTCGTTCGGCACACCGCTGAATCGCATCAATTGGGGCAACTACGACCTCGTCGTCATCGACGAGTCGCACAACTTCCGCAACAATGACGCCTATAAGGACAAGGAAACCCGCTACCAGAAGCTGATGAACAAGGTTATCAAGGAGGGAGTGAAAACCAAGGTATTGATGCTTTCGGCCACCCCGGTGAACAACCGCTTCAACGACCTGCGCAACCAACTGGCGCTGGCCTACGAAGGCGACTCCGAAAACCTCAGCAAGAAGCTGCGCACCGGCAAGACGGTAGAGGACATTTTCCGTAGTGCACAGGCCAGCTTCAATGCGTGGGCAAAGCTTCCATCGGAAGAGCGCACAGCGCGGGCCATCCTGGAATCGTTGGACTTCGACTTCTTCGAGTTGCTCGACAGCGTCACCATCGCACGTTCGCGCAAGCATATTCAAACCTTCTACGATACCAAGGAAATCGGCCAATTCCCTGAGCGCCGCAAACCCTTGTCGTTCCATAGCCCGCTCACGCAGCGAACGGATGTGATGAGCTTCAACGAAATTTTCGAGCAGCTGTCTTTACTCAAGCTCGCTGTTTACGCGCCGATCAGCTACATCCTGCCCAGTCGGCTCAAGAAGTACGAGGAGATGTATGACACTCAGGTTGCAGGCAAAGGCAAGCTTAAGCAAGTCGACCGCGAAAAGAGCCTGCAGGCATTGATGACGACCAACCTGCTCAAGCGCCTGGAAAGCTCGATTGAGTCTTTCCGCTTGACGCTCCAGTCCCTGCGCGCGAACCACACGAATACGCTAGGCAAGATCAGCACTTTCAATCAGACTGGCGACCTCAGTGGCATTGACAGCAGAATAAATGACCTGACCGACCAGTTAGAAAACCTCGATGCGGACGACGACTTGCCTGATATTGGCGACAGCGAGATTGGCGGCAAGGTCAAGATCAGCCTCGCCGATATGGACTTACCTTCATGGGAGCACGAACTGAAGGTCGATCTGGAAATCATTGATGCCTTGCTGACGTCGATGAACAAGATCACGGCTGCCGATGATGCCAAACTACAGCATCTCAAGACACTGGTTCTGGAGAAGATCGCCGCACCGCTGAATCCCGGCAACAAGAAGGTGCTGATCTTCACCGCCTTCGCCGACACCGCTGACTATCTGTATGCCAATTTGGCTCAGGAATTGCTGGCTACACAGGCCTTGCACAGTGCAAAAGTCACCGGCAAAGGGGTACCGAAGAGCACGCTCAAGAAGAGCTATGACTTCCAGGAACTGCTCACTCTCTTCTCTCCGCACTCGAAGGAGAAAGCCATCGTGCTGCCAAATGAGGAGGCAGAGATAGATGTGTTGATCGGCACCGATTGTATCTCTGAAGGCCAGAACCTGCAGGACTGCGACTACCTCATCAACTACGATATCCACTGGAACCCCGTGCGCATCATCCAGCGCTTCGGCCGTGTGGATCGCATCGGCTCACCCAACAGCTGCATCCAACTGGTTAACTACTGGCCAGACATCTCTCTCGACGAATACATCAACCTGAAGGAACGGGTTGAGAGCCGAATGATGATTGCCGATGTTACAGCCACCGGTGATGACAATGTGCTGAGCGCCCAAGCCAACGATGTGTCTTATCGCAAAGAGCAATTGCGACGTTTGCAAGAGGAAGTGATTGAGCTGGAAGACCTGAAAACCGGAGTGTCGATTACTGATCTCGGGCTCAATGACTTCCGAATGGACTTGCTCAACTATGTGAAGGTCAATGGCGAATTGAGCAACGTGCCAAGCGGGATGCACGCCGTAGTGCCTGCCAAGCCGGAGATGGGCCTACGCCCGGGTGTGATCTTCACGCTACGCAACCGGAATCCAAGCGTCAACGTCAGTCAACACAACCGCCTGCACCCTTATTACCTCGTCTACATTAATCGCGAGGGGGAAGTCATTCACGATCACACCGAAGTCAAACGTTTGCTGGATCTGGTTCGCACATGCTGTAAGGGACAAGCCCAGCCTATTACAGATGCCTGTCTCTTGTTCAATAAGGAAACGGCCGATGGCCGCAAGATGCAGATGTATTCGGACCTGCTTGGCAAGGCCATCCGCTCAATGATCGAGGTGAAGGAAGAGAAGGATCTGGACAGCCTCTTCTGCAGCGGAAAGACCACCGCGTTGGTCAATACTATCGTCGGACTGGACGACTTCGAACTGATTACCTTCCTCGTGATTCAGGAGGCCGGATGAGTCAGTCTGCGCGATTTGAGTCGAATACCGCCTTCATTAACTATCCGAAGCAGGCTGTCTTTGGTCGTACCCTGCCAAAGAATAAGATCTACGAACACAGCGGCGCTAATACAAGGCTGAAGGACTTGTTCGTCGAGCAGGTGGAGCAAATCGTCTGGCAATACAAGTTGGCCCCAGAAACGATCAACCTGCCCGCCAGGCCGGGAGTACCAGAGCTTCAGATTTTCTCAATTCAGCTCAAGACATTGGAGCTGAATATGGACGTTTTGCGTTGCATCGATGGCGCGGTGCAGTTTCCCGTCATCTTCGAGCTGAGCTTTGATGAGCGAACAAAGGTGATCGCTGCATACAAACGCCCCAATGAGTCAGACGCCAGTCGTTGGGTCTTGAGTGACTACTTTGCCACAGCCTGGTTGTCGAGTGACTATGAGCGCGCCACCATGCCCTTAGCACTCGACCTGGGCAGCTTGTATGAGCAGGTGCTTCACCGTCTGATCCCCATGCCTGCGCGCCCACAAGAAACTCTCGCTGACTTGGTTTCACGCGTGGAACTGGTTGCAGCCAAGCAGCGTGAGGTTGAGAAAGCTGCGAGCAGACTTGCCAAAGAAAAACAATTCAACCGCAAAGTAGAGATCAACGCGCACTTGCGGCGGCTCAAAAATGAACTTGAAGAATTGACTGGGAGAGAGAGTGCATGACGCAAAGCCTGAATGAAGAGTCAAGGAAACACATTGAGCAATTCGCTGATGAAGCGTTGGCGCAACTCGAAAGCATCGCTGAAACCGCCAAGGGTAAACTGTACGATGGGCGGACACCTGGTTCCGATGCGCTGGCAAACATCAACACAATGACTTCCAGTTCAGCCATACAAAGGCTGGATAAGATCGGTCAGGAGAACCGTGAAAGCTATCAGGTACTAGTGGCGGAGCCTGCCATCGCTCGTGTTGTGGTGGTCGATGAAGAGGGTGAAGAGAAAACCTACTACATCTGCCGCACGACGCCGGTATCGGGCTTCCCCAATTTGGCCAGCTACCGCGCACCGGTTGGACGCTTGGCCTCGTTGGCAATAGGCACAGAGTTCACGCTTCCCAATGGAACCGTCGTTGAGGTTCTTGAGCGAGCCCAGCTTCGGCCCAATGCGCTTGCCGGTGGGTGGGATTCACGCGACACCGTAGTTGAAGCCGAGCATTTTGGGCCGTTCACTATCGAGTCGCTGCGTGCGCTGCTGACCGCGGTTGCGGGAGAAGAAGCCTCCGAAGACATTCTTAGCCAATTGCTGGCCGAGGAGTCAGTCAAGGCCAACATCATCGACGGTGTTCGCCGCAGCGTCATCACCAAGATGGGACTGCGTGATCAGCCTATCCTCGATCAATATCAAGATGAGATTTTCCGTCGCCCTATCGACAATCGTCTTTTGATCCTGGGCCCGCCAGGTACAGGCAAGACGACCACCCTGATCCGCCGCCTCGGCCAAAAACTCGACACCGCCTACCTGGATGAAGGCGAACAACGTCTGGTTGAAACAATCGCTTCAGCCCAAGGCATTGCGCACGCCAACAACTGGCTGATGTTCACGCCCACGGAATTGCTCAAGCAGTACCTCAAGGAAGCATTTGCGCGTGAAGGTGTTCCCGCCTCGGATCAGCGCATCAGAACGTGGCAAGACTATCGACGCGAGCTGGCCCGAAACGTATTCGGCGTCCTCAGAAGGGCTTCCGGTAGCGGTACCTTTGTTCTGAAAGACGGACTGACCAGCATGACCGATGCCGCACTAGAGCGCCCCATTCAATGGTTTGACGATTTCGATGAATGGCAGCGCAAGGCCTATGTGCAGGAACTGCATGAAGCAGCAACCCTGCTCCACGATGCCAAAACGCCCGACGTCCTAAGTCTCGGCGCACGTCTGCAAGACATCTTGTCGCGCGCGGCCGATGGCGCACTGGCGGCGATGTTTGGCTCACTGTCGGTGGAGATTGCCAAAGTGCAGGCACTCGTCAGCAGCCTGAAGGAAGGCTCGGACGCCAAGATCAAAGCCGCACTCAACCTGCAGCTCAAACGCAACCGAGCTTTTCTGGATGAGTTGGCCCGCATGATCGACAGCCTCCAACAAGGGCAAGCGACTGAAGAGGACGACCAGGACGACCCGGATGCCGATGAAGAAGAAGACATCACAGCATCCCGCACAGGCCGTACCGCGGCGCTCAATGCCTACATGCAAGCGGTACGCGCCCAAGCCCGGGCAGCAGCATCCAAGCGCACAGTCAGCAAAACCTCTCGCAATGGCAAAATCATCGAGTGGTTAGGGGAGCGTAGTCTGACAGAAGCGGATCGCGTTGAGGTGGGTGCAAGTCTTCTGGTGCAGGCCAGTGCACGCCGCTTCGTTAATCCGGTCAAGCGCTACCTCGAGGGCATCCCGAAGCGCTACCGTGCATTCAGGCGCGAACGCCAACCGGCAAACACCTGGTATCGCCACGAAGGCTTTGAGGCGCGCGACATCCACCCCCTGGAGTTGGACATAGTACTGCTTGCGATCTTGCGCGCCGCAGGCGACCTGCTCAGTCGGCCCAACGTTCAGCGCGACATAGATAGTCCCGCGTGGTCATCGCTCCAGCCCATTCTGGGGCATTACTGCAACCAGATCCTGGTGGATGAAGCCACTGACTTCTCGCCCATCCAGCTGGCGAGCATGGCGGCGCTGACGCATCCGCGGCTGCGCTCATTTTTCGCCTGTGGCGACTTCAATCAACGCCTGACCACCTGGGGCGCACGCTCCGCCGACGACTTGAAGTGGGTTTTCGCCGATTTCGATATCAAGGAGATCACTGTCTCCTATCGGCAGAGCAAGCAACTGAACGATTTGGCCCGCGCCATGATCCGCGCTGTCGGTGGCACCGAGCAAAACGCCAGCTTGCCAGCGCATATGGACAGCATGGGCGTTGCGCCGGCCTTGCTGGAGCACGCGACCAACGCAGAAACCATTGTCGGTTGGCTGGCTGATCGCATTCGCGAGATTGAGCGCTTTGTCGGCCAGTTGCCATCCACCGCCATTTTTGTAAATACCGAGGACGACGTAGCCCCGGTTGCCGAAGCACTCAACACTGCCTTGGCGGAGCACAACATCCAGGTCATCGCCTGCCGAGAAGGCCAGGCTGTGGGGCAGGAAAGCAACGTGCGTGTGTTCGACATCCAGCACATCAAAGGCCTTGAGTTTGAGGCGGTATTCTTTGTCAGCATTGACCAGCTCGCCACGCTGCACCCGGCACTGTTCGACAAATACCTGTACGTCGGTACCACCCGCGCTGCCACCTACCTGGGCGTGACCTGCCAGGGCAGCTTGCCATCCGCCATCGAAAGTCTGCGCCCGCACTTTTGCCAGGACTGGCAACAAGGCGACTGAACCTACTAATACGAATTTGAATTGTTAGCCGCTATGCCTTTTCCACAAAAAGCATAGCGACCAGAGGAAAAGAACATGGAAAAGCTAAAAATGCATTCACCAAATCTCACACAGGACAACATCGCCCGCATTCGCGATCTATTTCCTGGCTGCGTCACCGAAGCCAAGGGCGAGGACGGCAGCGTGAAGTTGGCAGTGGATTTCGACCAACTGCGGCAGGAACTGTCCGATTCGATTGTCGAGGGGCCACTTGAACGCTACCACCTGAACTGGCCTGGCAAGCGTGAGGCGCTGCTGACGGCCAATGCGCCGATTGCCAAGACCTTGCGCCCGGTGCGTGAGGAAAGTGTGGACTTCGAGACGACTCAGAACTTATTCATTGAGGGCGATAACCTCGATGCGTTGAAGCTGTTGCAGGAAACCTACCTCGGTAAGGTTAAAGCAATTTACATCGATCCGCCTTACAACACTGGAAACGACTTCATATATCACGATGACTTCACCCAAGACTTTGATGAGTTTCTGGTTAAATCAAACCAGAAGGACATCACTGGAAATAGATTGACTGCCAATGCCGAATCTAATGGACGATTCCACTCCGATTGGCTGTCAATGATTTATCCACGAATAAAGCTTGCGAGAAATCTGCTCCAGGAAGAAGGGCTAATATTCATATCTATTGATGATTGTGAGTCCGCATCTCTAAGGAGGTTGTGCGATGAGATTTTTGGTGAAGAGAACTTTCTAGCGCAAATCGTCTGGAAGAAAATTTATAGTGGCAAAGCGGATGCATCTCATTTTGGCAAATTTCACGAATACATTCTTTGCTACGCAAAAAATATTGCTTTGGCAGAAGTGAAATTACTACCAAGAACGGAGGAAATGAATGCCAGATATTCGAATCCTGACAATGATCCTCGTGGCCCTTGGCTTTCAAATGATCTGACCGCTGCTGGTGAACGAAGCGCAGGCCATTATGAGGTTAAGTCACCTTCAGGTAAGTCATTTGACTCTCCAGAAGGTAAGCACTGGCTATACTCGAGCGAAACAATGCAGAGGTTGCTGTCTGATAATCGCATCTTTTTTGGGAAAAATGGAGACGCCTATCCACGCCTAAAACGGTTTTTGTCAGAGGTACAGCAAGGCAGAAAACCAAATACTATTTGGTTGCATGACGAAGTTGGGCATACCGACGAAGGAACGAAAGAATTAAGGGGCTTGCTTGGAAAGAATGTTGACTTCCAAGCCCCCAAACCATCGCGACTCATCAAGCAAATTCTTAAGCTTGCAACGCACAGTGACCGTAACGAAATAGTTATGGATTTTTTTGCTGGATCAGGCACGACTGCGCAGGCTGTTTATTCTCTCAACGCCGAGGATCAAGGTAATCGTCGTTTTTTGCTTGTGCAAATACCCCAAGACTGTGACTCGAAGAGTGAGACGTTCAAAGCTGGTTACAAGACAATTTCCGAAATCACGCGCCAGCGCATCACGCTTTCTGGCGAACAATACAAGTGCGGTAAATCGCTTCTGAACGAAGATTCTGATTTTGGATTTCGGATGTTAAAAATCGACGCCTCAAATATGGCCGACGTTTACTACACGCCCGATGCGCTCGACAAAGCTAAGGTCGACTTGTTCGTCGACAACATTAAGCCCGACCGCACGCCTGAAGATCTACTGTTCCAGGTCATGCTGGATTGGGGCGTCGATCTGGCCCTGCCTATCGCCAAGCACTCCATCCAAGGTAAGGACGTGTTCTTTGTTGATGGCAATGTGCTCGCCGCCTGCTTCGACGCTAGTGGCAGCATTGACGAAGCCTTTGTGAAGGAACTGGCCAAGCATCAGCCATTGCGCGTGGTGTTCCGCGACGCGGGCTACAAGGACAGCGCGGTCAAGATCAACGTAGAGCAGCTTTTCAAGCTCATGTCGCCCGCCACCGAAGTGAAATGCATCTGAGGGGCATGTAATGAAACTTAAATTCAAACACCAGCCCTATCAGGCTGCCGCCGTGCAGGCGGTCGTTGACATTTTTCAGGGGCAGCCACCGGTCTCTGATTCAGCCATGAGATATCGCCTTGACCCTGGTAATACCAAAAACGGCATGGGTGATCTGTTTGCGGTAGATACCGGTTTTAAAAATGCTGAGCTAACCCTCAGTGAGGATACCTTGCGGGAAAACATCCAACTGGCGCAGCGCCAGCAAAACCTGCCGTTGTCGAAGGACTTGATCAAGACTAAGGTCGCAAGGCTAAATCTCGATATCGAGATGGAGACAGGCACTGGCAAGACCTACTGCTATATCAAAACGATCTTCGAGCTGAACAAGCAGTACGGCTGGAGCAAATTCGTCATAGTGGTACCGAGCATTGCCATCCGCGAGGGCGTGGCCAAGTCGTTGGAAATAACGGCCGAGCACTTTCAAGAGACCTATCACAAGAAGGCGCGCTTCTTTATTTACAACTCTAAGCAGTTGCACCATCTGGAGAGCTTCTCCTCCGATGCCGGTATCAATGTCATGGTCATCAACGTACAAGCGTTTAACGCCACCGGCAAAGATAACCGCCGCATCTATGAAGCGCTCGATGATTTTCAGTCACGTCGCCCGATCGATGTGATCAGCGCAAACCGGCCCATCTTGATCCTCGATGAACCGCAACGGATGGAGGGGGGCAAGACGCTGGATTCCCTGGCGAATTTCAAACCTCTGATGGTGTTGCGCTATTCTGCTACCCACAAGACCACACACAACAAGATCCACCGTCTGGATGCGCTCGATGCCTACAACCAGAAGCTGGTGAAGAAGATTGAGGTGCGCGGTATCTCGGTGAAGGGACTGGCGGGAACCAATGCCTATCTCTATTTACAAGCCATCGAAATCTCAAGCAAAAAACCGCCAGTCGCGGTTGTGGAGTTCGAACAGAAACTCAGCGGAGGAAACATCAAGCGCGTCACTCGCAAACTGGGCAAGGGTGACAATCTGTTTGTGCTATCGAAAGAGCTGGATCAATACCGCGATGGGTTTGTGGTATCGGATATCAATGCCAATACGGACACCTTGAGCTTTACCAATGGCGTAGAACTGACGGTGGGTGATGCGACTGGTGATATTTCCGAGATAGCGCTGCGCCGTATTCAGATCCGTGAGACGATCAAAGCGCACTTTGATAAGGAGATGGAGCTCTTTGATAAAGGGGTGAAGGTTCTCTCGCTGTTCTTTATCGACGAAGTAGCCAGGTACCGGGACTACTCCGCTGCCGATGAAAAGGGAGAGTACGCAAAAATATTTGAAGAGGAGTACGCTAAACATCTTCAAGAAGCGTTTGATAATGGGTTTATGCAGGGGGACACCCCTTATGCTAAATATCTACGTCACATTGCGGCCGATAAGACGCATAGCGGCTACTTCTCCATCGACAAGAAGAGCAAGCGCCTCACCGATCCCAAGACCGCTGCGCGCGGTGAAAATGCAGGCTTGTCGGATGACGTAGATGCTTACGATCTGATCCTCAAAGACAAGGAACGGTTGTTATCACTAGCTGAGCCGGTGCGTTTCATCTTCTCACACTCGGCCTTGCGTGAAGGCTGGGATAACCCGAACGTGTTTGTGATCTGCATGCTCAAGCATAGTGATAACAACATATCACGCCGCCAGGAGGTCGGGCGCGGCCTGCGTTTGTCCGTCAATCAAAATGGTGACCGCATGGATCACCCGTCCATTGTTCATGACATTAACGTACTGACTGTCGTGGCCAGCGAAAGTTACAAGGACTTCGTGACCGCCTTGCAGAAGGACATTAGCGACTCCTTGTCTGCTCGTCCGCGTGTGGCGGACAAGGCCTACTTCACGGGCAAGATACTGAACACTAAGGAAGGCACGATTACGGTATCGGACGACCAGGCCACGGACATTGAGTTTTATCTGATCCAGAACGGCTACGTCGATAAGAAGCGCAATATCACGGAGAAATACCACCAAGCTAAGAAAGACGGCACGTTAGAGGCATTGCCGGACGAGCTGCAGCCCTATGCAGAGCAGGTATTCCAGCTGATTAACAGCGTATTTAGCGAAAGCCAGCTCATGCTGGTAGAAGATGGACGCAAGCCCAAAAGACTGCAGACCAACGCCAACTTTGAAAAGCAGGAGTTCAAGGCGCTGTGGGGGCGAATCAATCGCAAAGCTACTTACAACGTGTTTTTTGATGATGTTGAGCTAGTGAACAATGCGATCAAGGCGCTCAATGACAAGAATGCTGGGTTGCGGGTGATGCCGTTGCAATACACCATTCACCGTGGCGAGCAGGCTGATACGGCAACTTACGATGACCTCAAAAAGGGTAATGCCTTCGAGCTGAAAGTTACCGAAACAGAATCGCACACCGCCTCAATTCAATCCGCGGTGCAGTACGACTTGATTGGCAAGTTATCAGAGGGGACTTTGCTTACAAGACGAACCGTTGCCGAAATTCTAAAAGGTCTCAATGCTGACGTCTTCGCGCAATTCAAGAGCAACCCGGAAAGTTTCATTGCCGAAGCCATTCGCTTGGTCAACGAACAAAAGGCCAATGTCATCATCGAGCATCTGGCCTATGACACGCTAGAAGACAAGTTTGATTTGGACATCTTTACCACGGGTCAGAGTAAACAGGATCTCAGTAAGGCTGGGAATAAATTGCAAAATCACATCTATGATTACGTGCTTACCGACTCCGCGATTGAGCGCAAGTTCGTCGAAGAG
Source organism: Klebsiella sp. PCX (assembly GCF_021869705.1). Lineage (NCBI taxonomy): Bacteria > Pseudomonadati > Pseudomonadota > Gammaproteobacteria > Enterobacterales > Enterobacteriaceae > Klebsiella > Klebsiella sp. PCX. The sequence goes on along the minus strand of NZ_CP091527.1, from coordinate 562,749 downwards.
TTGGATACCAGCAAGGATGTGGTGGTATATGCCAAGTTGCCACGTGGTTTTCTGATCCCAACCCCTGTCGGCGATTACAACCCCGACTGGGCTATTTCCTTCAAAGAAGGCTCGGTCAAGCATGTGTATTTCGTTGCTGAGACCAAGGGCTCGATGTCGTCACTGGATTTACGGCCTATTGAAGCCACCAAGATTAAATGTGCCCGTAAGTTCTTCGATGAGATCAACAAGAAGTTTGCTCCAGAAAACGTGAAGTATGACGTAGTGGATAGCTTCGGTAAACTGATGGAAGTGGTGAAGTAAGATTAAACCCAGCCTACCATTGAAAAGGTCGGCTGGGGTGTATGCTGTATTTTACTTCATTGGGTTGTTGAGCTTTGCATAATCGAATGGTGAAACGGTTTTCTCCCGGTTTGCATTCAGAAAATCAGCCCACCACTGCAACATCAACTTGCGTTCATCCAGATGTTCCGCTTTGTGGATATACGCCGCTCGCACCGAGTTACGCTCCATATGGCTCATCTGCCGCTCCACCGCATCCTTGGACCATAGCCCTGACTCAATTAACGAACTACAGGCCATTGTGCGGAAGCCGTGGCCGCAAATTTCAACTTTAGTGTCATAACCCATAACCCGCAGAGCACTGTTGACCGTGTTCTCACTCATGGGCTTGCGCGGATCGTGATCGCCAATGAAAATCAACTCGTGTTCCCCGCAAAACTGTTTTATCTGCTTCAGGATTGCCAACGCCTGCTTTGAAAGCGGCACCAGATGAGGTGTACGCATCTTTGATCCTCGCTGAGAATGTTTCACGCCGGGAATAGGCTCTCGCTCAGGCGGGATGGTCCACATTGACGTTTCAAAATCGATCTCTGACCAGCGAGCAAAACGCAGCTCACTGGATCGAATAAAGATAAGCAAAGTGAGTTCCGTTGCCCAACGAGTTAGCGGCCTGCCGGTATAGCCGTCTATTTTCTCCAGTAACTCAGGGATGCGCTTTAATTCCAGCGCCGGGCGATGTTGTCGATTGCCAGATGCGACGGCCCCAGCCATCTCCTGCGCCGGGTTGTAATCAATTAACCCGCTTTGCACCGCATAACGCATGATGGCCGTAGTGCGCTGTTGAAGACGAGCAGCAACCTCAAGACGTCCAGACATCTCTACGGCTTTAATGGGCGCTAATAAATCGCGCGTTTTTAACTCAGTGATATTACGTTCACCAAGCGCTGCAAAGAGATTATCTTCCAGACTTTTTAGCACACGATGGGCGTGATCTTCAGACCACTTTTTATTGGTGCCATGCCACTCGATCGCTACCTCTTTAAAGGTTCGTGCTTTACTCTGTTCAACCTTATCATTTTTCTTTTTGTCACCCAGATCGACGCCATTCGCTAGCAGCTTACGCGCTTCGTCACGACGCGCTCTGGCATCCGCCAGTGTGATTTCAGGGTAAACCCCAAGTGCCAACATCTTTTGCTTGCCGTCATAACGGTACTGCAAACGCCAGTACTTAGAACCATTTGGATGGACAAGAAGGTGCATACCGCTGCCATCGGTCAGCTTATATTGCTTATCCGTTGGCTTGGCTGTTCTGACTTTGATATCTGTTAGAGCCATGCTTATCCCCTCCCTGTTGGTACAAGCATTATCGAACCGGAAATACCATCATCTATACCAACATCTGTTGGTAGATGTACGTTGATGTCGGTTGACCTTGAGAGAGTTAATATAGCGGGAAAGGTAGATAAATACTGGATTTTAGACATAAAAAAGACCTCAGTTGAGGTCCATTTACATGCTTTTGGTGCCGAAGGCCGGACTCGAACCGGCACGTATTTCTACGGTTGATTTTGAATCAACTGCGTCTACCGATTTCGCCACTTCGGCACTGAAGGGGATGCGGAAACGTTCTGGATTATACCTGTCGGCGGCGGCCATGCAAGCGACAGCGTGTCGTCATTGCGCTAAGTGTTGAAAAAAACAGCGCTATCCTGCGCGGCGTCACCTTTTGCTGCCGTTCCATAGCGCGACTGCCACCAGCCCCCTCCTCTCACCCTCCCGCAAATCCAACTCCACCTGCCAGCCGTTCCCCCTTCTCCCCTAGCACTCCCAATTCCCACTCAAATTCATCTCAAATTATTCTCACCTCACTCTCACCCGCATCCCCATCACAATCCATCTCTCCCCAAACAAATCCACTCACCAATCGCCAAATATCCCCCCACCCCCACCACCACCATTCCCATATATTCCAGAAAGTTTTAGCCAATGCTTTTTTGTTATTCATCCGCTCCGCAGTCAAATATTAATTTCATCAATATTTTTATAACTTTACATTAATGAAAAGTTTTCTTTTTGCCGTTTATTCCAGGATTTTCCTCAGGCGTGAAGGATTCCGGTAAACACTATTTTTACTAGTCGCTGTACGAGTCTTGATGGACATATTCACTCGATGAATTAACTCAGGAGAATACTTGTGACGACGTTAAAACCTTTGCTGGCCCGCAACCGCAGCTGGGCGCTGCAGAAGTGTCAGCATGACCCGGACTATTTCGAAAAATGGGTCGACGGGCAGCGGCCCCACTCGCTGTGGATCGGCTGCTCCGACAGCCGCGTTCCCGCCGAGGTGCTCACCGGCAGCCAGCCCGGCGAGCTTTTTGTCCACCGCAATATCGCCAATATGCTCGACCCCGCCGACGACAACGTCATGAGCGTCCTGCAATATGCCCTCCACTACCTTGAGGTGGAGCGGGTGGTGCTCTGCGGCCACTACGGCTGCGGCGGCGTGCAGGCGGCGCTCTCCCTGCCCACTCTGCCGCTGGCGCAGGAGTCCTCGGCGCTGGCTCGCCGCATCGGCCAGCTGCGCCACACCCTGCATCACGAAATGGCGCAGATCGCCGATGAATGTTGTGTTGCGGCCTCCCCCGCCGTCAGCGCCAGTGCCAGCACCGGCGCGGAGCGCTCTCGCCATGCGCTGGACGCCCTGGTGGAAGCCAACGTTCGCGCCCAGTTCGCCCGTCTGCTGGAGAGTGAGCCGGTGCAGACGGTGCTCGCCAGCGGGCGACCGCTCAGCCTGCACGGCTGCGTCTACGATCTGGCTTCCGGCCATTTAACCACCCTCGTCGAACACCTCTCACCGCAGGAGCACGCCCCATGAACACGCTTCGTCAGGACTCTCTCGCCGGCATCGTCGTCTTCCTTGTCGCCCTGCCGCTGTGCCTCGGCATCGCCCAGGCCAGCGGCTTACCGCCCTTCGTCGGCCTGCTGACCGGCATCATCGGCGGCCTGGTCGTCACCGCCCTCAGCCCCTCCCGCTTCGCCGTCAGCGGCCCCGCCGCCGGACTGGTCACCATCGTCGTCGCCGCCATTGAATCCCTGGGTTCCTTCTCCGTCTTCCTGATGGCGCTGGTGCTGGCCGGCGTGCTGCAGCTGCTGTTCGGCATTCTGCGGGCCGGGCGCTTTATCTCGCTGGTTCCCGCCAGCGTCATCAAAGGCATGCTGGCGGCGATCGGCATCCTGCTGATTATGCAGCAGATCCCCGTCGCGCTCGGCACGGCGGAAGAGACCGGGCTTGCCGATGTGGTTCAGGGCAATGCCGCTTTCTCCGTCACTGCGATTGCCGTCGCCGCGGGCGGCCTTCTGGTGCTTTGGCTGTGGGGCTCGCCGCTTATCCGCCGGGTGAAGAGCCTGCGCTGGATCCCCGGGCCGCTGATCGCCGTCCTGCTCGGCTGCGTGACCACCCTGCTGCTGACCCATTTTGCGCCGCAGCAGCTGGCCGCCCTGCCGCGTATTACCCTGCCGGCGTTCGGCAGCCTCGGCGAGCTGCTGGGCGAGCTGGAGTCTCCGGCGTGGAGCGCGTGGCGCAATCCGTCGGTGTGGGTGGTGGCGGTGACCCTGGCGCTGGTCGCCAGCCTCGAAACCCTGCTCAGCCAGGAGGCGCTGAAAAAGCTGCGCCCGCAAAATCCGCCGCCTTCGCCGAACCGTGAAATGGTCGCCCAGGGCGTGGGCAATCTGCTCTCCGGCGTGCTGGGGGCGATGCCAATCACCGCGGTCATCGTCCGCAGCTCGGTGAACGTTAGCAACGGCGCGCAGAGCAAACTGTCGATCTTTATCCACGGCGTGCTGCTGTTGATCTGCGGCCTGTGGTTCAGCGGTCTGCTGACCCTGATCCCGCTCGCCAGCCTCGCCGCCGTGCTGTTGTATACCGGCTATAAGCTGGCGACGCCGCGGCTGTTCATCGAGCAATTCCGCCAGGGGGCGGCGCAGTACGTCCCGTTCCTCGCCACCATCGGCGGGATTGTCGCCTTCGGCATGCTGGCGGGGATCGGGATTGGTCTTGCCACCCAGATGGCGTTCAGCCTCTGGCGCAGCCATCGCCACTCGCTGCAGCTGGCGCGCTACGATGACCACTACGTGCTACGCATCCAGCAGAATCTGACCTTTATGCACAATCCGCATCTGCTGGCCCTGCTGGCGAAAATTCCGGAAAAGAGCGTGGTGATCGTCGAGCACGACAGCGTCGGCTACCTCGACCCGGACGTGCGGGCGGTGCTGGATGATTTTGCCGAGAGCGCGCCGCAGCGCGGCATCCGCCTTAATCAGTGGCCGCTCGCCAGCCGCTGACCTTAACGGGCGGCTGGTCCGCCCGCTTCGCGACCCCTCCGATTGCCAAGCGCCATGGAATGCCATGCTCTACACTTTCTGGGTTATCACGCCAACCCCAAGGAAATAAACATGAGCATTATTAAAAGCTACGCCGCCAAAGAAGCGGGCGCCGATCTGTCGCTGTGGGAATACGATGCCGGCGAGCTGCAGCCGGAAGATGTTGAAGTTGAGGTGGAATACTGCGGGATCTGCCATTCGGACCTGTCGATGATCGACAACGAATGGGGGATGTCGAGCTACCCGCTGGTGGCCGGCCACGAGGTGATTGGCCGGGTGGCGGCGCTGGGCAGCGCGGCGCAGGATAAAGGGCTGAAGATTGGCCAGAAGGTCGGCATCGGCTGGACGGCGCGCAGCTGCGGTCATTGCGACGCCTGCATCAGCGGCAACCAGATCAACTGTCTGGAAGGCTCGGTGCCGACCATTCTCAACCGCGGCGGCTTCGCCAATAAGCTGCGCGCCGACTGGCAGTGGGTGATCCCTCTGCCGGAGAGCATCGATCTGGCGTCCGCCGGCCCGATGCTGTGCGGCGGCATCACCGTCTTTAAACCGCTGCTGACCCACCACGTCACCGCCACCAGCCGCGTCGGGGTGATCGGTATCGGCGGCCTCGGCCATATCGCCATTAAGCTGCTGCGGGCGATGGGCGCGGAAGTGACCGCCTTCAGCTCCAACCCGGCCAAAGAGCAGGAAGTGCTGGCGATGGGCGCCGATCGCGTGGTCAACAGCCGCGATCCGGAAGCCTTAAAAGCGCTGGCCGGCCAGTTTGACCTGATCATCAACACCGTGGCTGTGGATCTCGACTGGCAGCCGTACTTCGAAGCCCTGGCTTACGGCGGCAACTTCCATACCGTCGGCGCGGTGATGAAGCCGTTCCCGGTGCCGGCCTTTACCCTTATCGGCGGCGACCGCAGCATCTCCGGCTCGGCGACCGGCAACCCGTCCGAACTGCGCACGCTGATGAAGTTCGCCGGGCGCAGCAAAGTGGCCCCGACCACCGAGCTGTTCCCGATGTCACAAATTAACGAAGCGCTGAAGCACGTTCGCGAAGGCAAAGCCCGCTACCGCGCGGTGCTGAAAGCCGACTTCTGATGGTTCTCTCCCGCCGGGCGGCCCGCTCGCCCGGCGTTTTCCCCGTCGCTTCATCAAACCGTCATCTCCCCGCCATGCCTCTGTAGTCATTGCTTCCCACAATCCGGGCTTCGATAAATGGCTGAACGAGATGCGCGTCACCATGAGAAAGACCTGGCTTCCCTGGCTGATCCTGTCGCCTTCCCTGCTGTTTTTACTGCTGTTTACCTGGTTCCCGCTGGGGCGTTCGGTGTATGACAGCCTGTTTGATACCCGCATGGCCAGCGACGGCGCACAGTACGTCGGGCTGGATAACTTCGCCCGCCTGTTTGCCGATAACGTCTTCTGGCAGTCGCTGGGCAATAACCTGCTCTATATCCTGCTGACGGTGGTGCCCGGGGTGACCCTCGCCCTGCTGCTGGCGGTGGCGCTGAGCGAGAACCATCGCGTCAACCGCTGGCTGCGCACCGCCTTTTTCTTCCCGATGATTATCCCGATGGTCAGCGCCGCCGCGCTGTGGCTGTTTATCTTTATGCCCGGCCTCGGCCTGCTCGATCACTATCTGGCGAAGCTGTTCGGGCCGATGAACAACAACTGGCTGGGGCGCAGCAACAGCGCGCTGCTGGCCCTGGCGCTGATCGGTGTGTGGAAGTTCGCCGGCTATTACATGCTGTTTTTCCTCGCCGGGCTGCAGAGCATTCCGGCCTCGACGCGGGAAGCGGCGCTGATGGAAGGGGCTACCCGCACGCAGGTCTTTTTTAAGGTCACGCTACCGCTGCTGCGCCCGACGCTGAGCTTTGTGATCACCACCGCGCTGATCTACTCCATCACCCAGATCGACCACGTGGCGGTGATGACCCGCGGCGGGCCGGACAACGCCACCACCGTGCTGCTCTATTACATTCAGAATCTCGCCTGGGATACCCACGACCTTGGCAAAGCCTCCGCCGCCACCTTCCTGACCCTGGCCGGGCTGTTCGCCTTCTCGCTGATTAACCTGAAACTGCTGGAGAAAGGAGCCCACTATGAGCGCTGACATCTCGCCGCTGCTGGTCCGCACACCCGCCGCCGCCCGTCCACTGTGGTTGCGCCTGCGCCGCTCGTCGCCCTTTACGCTTACAGTATTAATGTGCTGCCTGGCGCTGCTGTGGATCAGCCCGTTTATCTGGATGCTGGCCACCTCGTTCAGCGCCACCACCTTCGGGGAAGACATGGCCTCGCTGCTGCCGCGCCTGCCGCTAACCCTCGATAACTTCCGCGACGCCTGGAACAGCGCCGACTGGCTGAGCCTGTACGCCAACACCCTTATCTTCACCTTCGGCACCTTCTTCGTGCAGCTGTTGACCATCACCACCGCCGGGTACGTCTTCGCCTGCCACGAATTTCGCGGCAAGCAGACGCTGTTTCTCCTGTTCCTGGTGCAGTTGATGATCATGCCAGTGGTGATGATGGTGCCGAACATGCTGACCCTGAAAACCTTCGGCCTGCTCAACACCCTCACCGGGGTGATGATGCCCTATTTCACCTCGGCGTTCGGCGTGTTCCTGATGCGTCAGGCGTTCCTCGCCATCCCGAAAGAGCTGGAGGAGGCGGCGCTGATGGAGGGCTGCCGCTGGTGGCAGGTGCTGTTCCGCGTGCTGCTGCCGATGTCCTGGCCGTCGGTGCTGGCCTTCGCCACCGTCAGCATTACCTACCACTGGAACGAGTACCTGTGGCCGCTGATGATGCTCAACGATCCCGACAAGCAGGTGCTGACCGTCGGGCTGGTCTCCTTCGCCATGGGCGCCGAATCCGGCGGCCAGTGGGGCACCATCGGCGCCGGGACGCTGATGGTCTGCCTGCCGCTGATGCTGGCGTTCATTCTTTTTCAGAAACAGTTCCTGCGGAGCTTCGGCTTCTCCGGGATCAAATAAGGAGTGATTCATGCTGTTAGCACACATTTCCGATACCCATTTCCGCAGCCGCGGCGAGAAGCTGTACGGCTTTATCGACGTCAACGCCGCCAACGCCGATGTGGTCTCGCAGCTTAACGCGCTGCGCGAGCGCCCGGACGCGGTGGTGGTGAGCGGGGATATCGTCAACTGCGGCCGCCCGGAGGAGTATCAGGTGGCCCGCCAGATCCTCGGCAGCCTGAACTATCCGCTGTATCTGATCCCCGGCAACCACGACGACAAAGCCCATTTTCTGGAGCATCTTCACCCGCTGTGCCCGCAGCTGGGCAACGATCCGCAAAATATGCGCTATGCGGTGGATGACTTCGCCACCCGCCTGCTGTTTATCGACTCCAGCCGCGCCGGCACCTCGAAGGGCTGGCTGACCGACGAGACCATCGGTTGGCTGGAAGCCCAGCTGTTCGAGGGCGGCGACAAACCGGCGACTATCTTTATGCACCACCCGCCTCTGCCGCTGGGCAATGCGCAGATGGACCCGATCGCCTGCGAAAACGGCCACCGTCTGCTGGCGCTGGTGGAGCGTTTCCCGTCGCTGACGCGCATCTTCTGCGGCCATAACCACAGCCTGACCATGACCCAGTATCGGCAGGCGCTGATCTCCACCATTCCCGGCACCGTCCACCAGGTGCCGTACTGCCACGAAGATACCCGGCCCTATTACGACCTCTCCCCGGCTTCGTGCCTGATGCACCGCCAGGTCGGCGAGCAGTGGGTGAGCTACCAGCACTCGCTGGCCCACTACGCCGGGCCGTGGCTGTACGACGAAAACATCAGTTGCCCAACGGAAGAGCGCTAACCGCCATGCTCAGTCTGCAAAACATCAGTAAACGTTTCGACGGCAAGCCGGCGCTCAGCGCCCTGTCGCTGGATATTCACGAAGGCGAATTCGTGGTGCTGGTCGGCCCGTCGGGCTGCGGGAAAAGCACCCTGCTGCGCCTGCTCGCCGGGCTGGAGCCGGTTAGCGAAGGCCAAATCTGGCTGCATGATGAGAACATCACCGCCGCCACGCCGCGCGAGCGCAACTTCGCGATGATCTTCCAGAACTATGCTCTGTTTCCGCATCTGTCGGTGCGCGACAACATTACCTTCGGCATGCAGGTGCGCAAGGAAGAGAAAAGCAGCTGGCAGCCGCGGGTGGACAAAGTGGCGCAGATGCTGCAGCTGGAGGCGCTGCTTGACCGCAAACCGGCGAAGCTCTCCGGCGGCCAGCGCCAGCGGGTGGCGATGGCCCGGGCGATTGTGCGCAATCCGCGGCTGTTCCTGATGGACGAGCCGCTCTCCAACCTCGACGCCCGTCTGCGCAGCGAAGTGCGCGACAGCATTATGGCCCTCCACCAGCAGCTGAAAACCAGCACCATCTATGTGACCCACGACCAGACCGAGGCGATGTCGATGGCCGACCGCATCGTGGTGATGAACGGCGGCCACGTGCAGCAGGTCGGGCGCCCGGAGTATCTCTACGCCAACCCGGCCAACCTGTTCGTCGCCGGATTTATCGGTTCGCCGGCGATGAACCTGCTGTCGCTGCCCTGCGCCAACGGTGAAGTACTGTTGGGAGAACAGCGCCATCCGCTGCCACCGCGCCACCGGGATCAGACTCGCGTCTGGCTGGGCGTTCGACCGGAACATATTACCGACCGCGTGGAGGAGGGCCATCTGCGCCTGCCGGCCACCGTTCTACAACGAGAACTAATGGGAGCCGATTATCTGCTCCACGTCAGCACCCCGATCGGCACCCTGCGCTTTAGCCGCCGCCACCGCGGCACGGTGCCGGAGAAAGGCGAGTCGCTACCGATCGGCTTTTCGCCTGCCGATGTGCATCTTTTTCATGCTGAGACCCAGCATAATTTATTGATGGAGTGTAATCATGTTTAAACCTTTTACGGTAGTCGCGGTTGGCCTCAGTCTTGCCCTGAGCGGCGCGGCGCTGGCAAAAGAGAAAATAGACTTCATGTTCCCGGCGCCGGTGGACGGCAAGCTGACCATGGAGATGACCCGCGTCATTAAGCAATTCAACGACTCGCAGCAGGATGTCGAAGTACGCGGCATCTTCACCGGCAACTACGACACCACCAAGATCAAAGCCGAATCGGCGCAAAAGGCCGGGCAGCCGCCGGCGCTGGTGATCATGTCCGCCAACTTCACCACCGATCTGGCGCTGAAGGATGAGATCCTGCCGATGGATGAGCTGTTTAAATATGGCGATCAAAAGGCCGGCGATTTTCTGCAAAAGGAATTCTGGCCCGCGATGCATAAGAACGCCCAGGTGATGGGCACCACTTATGCGATCCCGTTCCATAACTCGACGCCGATCCTCTACTACAACAAGACGATGTTCGATCGGGCCGGGATCAAACAGCCGCCGCAGACTTGGGCCGAGCTGCTGGCCGATGCCAAAAAGCTGACCGACGAGAGCACAGGCCAGTGGGGGATCATGCTGCCGTCGACCAATGACGACTACGGCGGCTGGATCTTCTCGGCACTGGTGCGCGCCAACGGCGGGAAATACTTTAACGAAGACTATCCGGGCGAGGTCTATTACAACTCGCCGACCGCCATCGGCGCCCTGCGCTTCTGGCAGGATCTGATCTACAAGGACAAGGTGATGCCGTCCGGGGTGCTGAACTCGAAGCAGATCAGCGCTGCTTTCTTCTCCGGCAAGCTCGGGATGGCGATGCTCAGCACCGGCGCGCTGGGCTTTATGCGCGAGAACAGCAAAGACTTTGAGCTTGGGGTGGCGATGCTGCCGGCCAAAGAGCAGCGCGCGGTGCCGATCGGCGGCGCCAGCCTGGTGAGCTTTAAAGGCATCAGCGATGCGCAGAAGAAAGCGGCGTATCAGTTCCTGACCTATCTGGTGAGCCCCGACGTGAACGGCGCATGGAGCCGCTTTACCGGCTACTTCTCGCCGCGCAAGGCGTCATACGATACGCCGGAGATGAAGGCCTATCTGCAGCAGGATCCGCGGGCGGCGATCGCCCTTGAGCAGCTTAAGTACGCCCATCCGTGGTACTCCACCTGGGAGACCGTAGCGGTGCGTAAGGCGATGGAGAACCAGCTGGCGGCGGTGGTTAACGATGCCAAAGTGACGCCGGAAGCGGCGGTGCAGGCGGCGCAGAAGGAAGCCGACGCGCTGATGAAACCTTATGTGGATAAGACCGCGCTGGCGGAAGTGAAGTGACGCTTTACCCGTCATCGTCACCCTCACCCTGGCCCTCTCCCTGAGGGAGAGGGGACGGTTCGGCGCTGTGGTTGAGCCCTGGGCCCGGGAGAGGGAACTGTCCGGCGCTGTGGTTAAGCCCTGAGTCCGGTTGTGAAAGGAAAAAAAGCAGGCCATACCCGGTATGGCCTGAAAATGTCACAACGATTAGATCCCTGCCGTTTCGCGGATATATTTGCGCGCTTTGACGGCGTATTCGAAAGGATTGGCCAGGGCAGGATCCTGCTCGGCTTCTACTACCATCCAGCCTTTATAGCCAAAGTCGTCCAGCAGCTTGAACACCGGACGGAAATCGATCACCCCGTCGCCCGGGACGGTGAAGGTGCCTTTTTTCACGCCGTCGAGGAACGACAGGCCGTCGCGGCGCACCTGGTCGATCACCGGCGGGCGGACGTCTTTCAGGTGAACGTGGTTGATGCGCGGCAGATACTTTTTGAGGATCGCCAGCATCGGCGCTTCGCCGCCTTCGGAATACCAGGCGTGGCCGGTGTCGAACAGCAGGAAGACGCGCTCGTCCACCAGCGACATAAACTTGTCGATTTCCGCAGTGGTCTGGATGCCGGTGCCCATGTGGTGGTGCAGACAGACCTGCATCCCCTTCTCCGCCGCCAGGCGACCGAGGGTGTTGTAGCCTTCCGCCACCCGCTGCCACTCCTCTTCGCTGAAGCACGGCTTCGCATCGCCGAGGATCGGTTTATCCAGCCCCTGGATGCTGCCGCTCTGCTCGGAGCAGCCAATCACTTTCGCGCCCATCGCATGCAGGAAGTTCATGTGATTGACGAATTCATCAATGGTTTTTTCCCGCTGGCCGTTGGCGAAAAAGGTGCTGAACCAGGCGTTGCAGATCTGAATGCCGCGGATATCCAGCATCGGCTTGAGGACCGCCGGGTCGCGCGGATATTTGCTGCCGACTTCGCTGCCGGTAAAGCCGGCCAGCGCCATTTCGCTGACGATCTGCTGGAAGGTGTTTTCGCTGCCGAGCTCCGGCATATCATCGTTAGTCCAGCCGATCGGGGCGATAGCCAGTTTGACGTTATCTTTGTTCATAGTAGGGCTCCTGCCGCTGCGCCTTAACGGCGCAGCAATTCACGTTCAATGAGTTCACGGGTTTCCACTGCCTGGTATTTCATTTTTTCCGGGTAGCCAAACAGCGAGGTGGCGACAATCGGCTCCCCGCCGACCTTGAAGGTCTGCTCGGCGAATTTCATTTCGCGCAGGGTGCGGAACAGCGCGTCGAAATCCACATCCCCTTCCCCGACGCCTACGTGCTGGTGCACCACGGCATCCACGCCCGGCGGGTTAACGATATAGCGGCAATGTTTCGTATGATTGCGGGTATCCGCAATCAGGACATGGGAGAGATCGCTCCCGGCATAGCGCAGCATGCTCGCCACGTCGCCGACGCCTTTGTCGTAGAAAAAGGTGTGCGGCACGCTGTAGACGTACTTCACGTTATCGCTGCGGAACGACTTCACAATATCGACGGTTTCATTGTTCTCTTCGCAGAAATCCCAGGGATGCGCCTGGATCTCCACGCGGATGCCTTCCCGCTCAAAAATCGGCAACAGCTCTTCCATCGAGCGATAGAACATTTCATCGCAGATCTCAGGCTGATTCGGATCGCCGGAGAACTCGGTGTTGATCACCTGAACGCCCATCTCCACCGCAATTTCCACCAGCCGTTTCCAGTTTTTCACCGCTGCCTGACGGCGCAGTTCGTCCGGGCCGGACCAGCGGTAGACGCAGATAAACGACGACAGCTCAAGGCCGGTATCGCGCAGCGCCTGCTTGTACTCCGCCATGATCTCCCGGCTGGCGCGCGGGTGCTTGTAGAACGGGTTAATCTGCGGGTGCGGCGACTGTTCAATGTACTTGTAGCCCCACTCCGCTACCTGATGGACCATGCGGGTGATCCCGAGGTCCTTAATGACATCCACATCAAAGGCAATTTTCATCGTCGTTACCTGTGCAAAGAAGTTCCGTCAGCAAAACGTGCTTAACGTTTATAGAATGCCGGGCACTCAGGCAGCGTCACTTCAACCGGCTCGCTGGTTCCCTGCGCTTTAATGCAGGCGTCCGCCGCCACCGACGCCGCGTAGCCGTCCCAGGCCGACGGGCCGTGCAGCTGGCCGGCTTTGACGTCGTTGATAAAGGCCTGCAGCTCAACGTCGTAGGCTTTGATAAAGCGGTCTTTCCAGTCGGTCAGGATGGCAGTCGACAGGCTGGCGGACTTGCGCATCTGGACGGCAGACGGCTCCGGCAGACGGGCAATCCCGGTCTCGCCGACCACTTCGCACTGGATGTCATATCCGTACTGGCAGTTCACGAACACCTCGACGTCGATCAGGGTGCCTTTTTTGGTTTCAAAGGAGACGATCTGCGGATCTTTCAGACGCGCGTGGGTATGCGAGGTGGAGCGCGGGAAGCGCACCTGCACGGAACGGTAGTCATCGTTCAGCAGCCAGCGCAGCACGTCCAGCTCGTGGATCAGGGTGTTGGTGATCGCCATATCGGTGGTGTAGTTCTCGCCGACCGACTGGTTGCGGTGGGCGCAGCGCAGCATCAGCGGCGCGCCGATATCGCCATCGTCGATCACTTTTTTCAGCGCCAGATAGCCTTCGTCGTATGGGCGCATAAAACCTACCTGCACCAGGCGACGGCCGGCCTTCATTTCGGCATCGACGATGCGGCGGCAGCCTTCCGCAGACATCGCCAGCGGTTTTTCGCAGAACACCGGCTTACCGGCGGCAATGGCGGCCAGGGTGTACTCTTCGTGGGTCGGGTCCCAGGAGGTGACCAGGATGGCGTCGACATCGCTGGCGTTAATCACGTCGTGGCCGTCGGCGTAGACTTCCGCCTGCACGCCCGGCAGCGCGACCGCCGCACGGGCGTTGTCGGCATTGATATCAGACACCGCCACAACGGTGGCGCCCTGCAGAACCTGGGTGCAGCGACGGATGTGTTCTTTACCGATAGCGCCAGCGCCGATGACACCTAATTTGAGCGACATAATGGTTTTCTCCGTAAGTCTGTAGGATTCAGAGTGGATGTTCGTTTTAGTAATCACGCGCCTGGGCGCGCTTTTCATTAATCATTTGCGCAACTTTGCGGATCCGCTCAGAGAGCGCCGTCTGGGCGACCCCAACGTTCCACCAGCTGCCGTATTTGTGCACCATGGTCTTCGGCAGCACTTTAATATCAATCAGGGTGCTGACCGTTTCGCGACGGGCGGCGTCCAGCGCGTGGCGCAGTTCGTCCAGGGTGGTGACGCGCCAGGTTTTGCAACCGTAGCCGGCGGCGATGGTGGCGAAGTCCACCGGCACCAGGCCGCCCTGCAGCTGGCCGGTTTCCGGCTGGCGGTAGCGGAACTCGGTGCCGAAGCTGTCCATCCCGTGCTCCATCTGCAGGTTGTTGATGCAGCCGTTGGCCATGTTGTCGAACAGCACGACGTTGATCTTCGCCCGCTCCTGCAGGGAGGTGACCAGCTCAGAGTGGAGCATCATGAACGAGCCATCGCCGACCAGGGAGTAGACTTCGCTCTGCGGCTGCGCCAGCTTCACGCCCAGCGCGGCGTTGACTTCGTATCCCATGCAGGAGTAGCCGTACTCCACGTGGTAGGTGTTTTCGGCGCGGTTGCGCCAGACGCGCTGCAGATCGCCGGGCAGGCTGCCCGCCGCCGCGACGATCACCGCCTCGGCCGGCAGCGTTTCATTCAGTACCCCAAGGACGCTGCTCTGGGTCAGGGTGGAGTCGGTGATCTGGCGGAACTCGCGATACACCGATTCGCGATCGAGATGATCGTCGATCTCCGGGACAAAGGATTTTTCCTGCCACACCGCCTGGTAGACGCGCTGGGTCTCTTTTAACTGACGGCTCTGCACGCTCTCGATCTGCGCGCCCCAGCCGGCCTGCCAGCCGCTGTCCGCCAGCGCCGCGTCGAGGGCGGTCATCGCTTCCCGGGCGTCCGCCAGCATGGCAATACCGTCCAGCTTCCAGGCGTCGAAGTTGCTGACGTTAATATTCAGGAAACGCACCTCCGGGTGCTGGAAAATCCATTTCGAGGCGGTGGTAAAATCGCTGAAACGGGTGCCAACGCCGATCACCAGGTCGGCCTCTTTCGCCAGCAGGTTCGCCGCCAGACAGCCCGTCTCGCCGACGCCGCCGACGTTCAGGGGGTGAGAAGAGACCACCGTCCCCTTCCCGGCCTGGGTTTCGGCAAAGGGCACCCCGTAGCGCTCGGCGAAACGGGACAGCGCTTCGCCCGCGCCGGAGTATTTCACCCCGCCGCCGCAGACGATCAGCGGTTTACGACTGGCTTTGATGGCCGCCACGGCGTCCGCCAGCTGCGCGGCGCTGGCCGGGCGGCGGTCGAGACGGTGCACCCGGCGCGCAAAGAAGGATTCCGGGTAGTCCCAGGCTTCGCCCTGCACGTCCTGCGGCAGGCACAGCGTCACCGCGCCGGTTTCCGCCGGGTCGGTCAGGACGCGCATGGCGTTGATGCAGGCGCTCATTAGCTGTTCCGGGCGGGTAATGCGGTCCCAGTATTTGCTGACCGCGCGGAAGGCGTCATTGGTGCTGATGCTGAGATCGTAGCTCTGTTCAATCTGCTGGAGCACCGGGTCCGGCTGGCGGGTGGCGAAGACATCGCCCGGCAGCAGCAGCAGCGGAATGCGGTTGGCGCTGGCGGTGCCGGCGGCGGTGATCATGTTGGCCGCCCCCGGACCGATGGAGGAGGTGCAGGCGATAATCTGCCGGCGCAAGGCCTGGCGGGCAAAACCGGTGGCCACGTGGGCCATCCCCTGCTCGTTGCGCCCCTGATAGACGCGCATGTCGCCGCTGTCCTGCTCCAGCGCCTGCCCCAGCCCCAGGACGTTGCCATGGCCGAATATCGCGAAAATGCCTTTCACGAACTTCAGCTCTACACCATCCACTTCCAGGTACTGGTTATCGAGGAACTTCACCAGCGCCTGCGCCGTTGTCAGTCTCAGTTTGCCCATGATGCACAATCCTTATTGTTCAGTATTTGTGTGTGGCGTCGCGCCGATGCCGCCGGGGCCGTCGTTCACGTCACTGGAATACCTGTGGATTATAGGCAAACATTTTTTTCATTAAATACAAATACAGAAGAAATATTTCATTTTGCGAGAAGGATCAAACTCTCTACCCATTTCATACGTTTCACTTACATTCCTGACACGTTTTCGGGCCCTTTTTTGCCGCAGCACACGACAATATCCCCTTAAAAATCATAGGTAAATGGCTGTCGTGTGGCGTTTCATTTTCTCCCGGGTCAACAGTGGGGACGATCCGCGCTCGCGCGAGGCTCAGTGCGGCAGAGTGGTAGATCCCTCACACTTTTGGTTTTTTAATTTCGAACGAGTTTGCAAATGAAATATTTATTTCTCAAACTAAGGGTAACCAATAACCCTCAGGCTGTTCACGGAGTCAACGTCGGGATCCCGACCCTTCCAGGCAGCAGACACCAAAAAGGAAATCCTAGCTATGAATGCAGCAGTAAAGCGGCTCGACGTCATCTGTATAGGTCGGGTGGCCGTCGACCTCTATGCCCAGCAGATCGGTTCGCGGCTAGAAGACGTTGCCAGTTTCGCGAAATATCTGGGCGGCTCCTCCGGCAACGTGGCCTTTGGCACCGCGATTCAGGGGCTGAAATCGGCCATGCTGGCGCGCGTTGGCGATGAACACAACGGCCGTTTCCTGCGCGAAACGCTCAACCGCGCCGGGGTGGATACTGAGTATCTGATTACCGACAAATCCCGCCTGACCGCGCTGGTGATGCTGGGGATAAAGGATCAGGAGACTTTCCCTCTGATTTTCTACCGCGATAACTGCGCCGATATGGCCTTAACGCCTGACGACATCAGCGAGGAGTATATTGCCTCCTCCCGGGCGCTGGCGGTGACCGGCACCCATCTGTCGCATGCCAACACCCGCGCCGCGGTGCTGAAGGCGCTGGAGTACGCCCGCCGTCACGGCCTGCGTACCGCGCTGGATATCGATTACCGTCCGGTGCTGTGGGGACTCACCTCGCTCGGCGATGGCGAAACCCGTTTCATTGAGTCCGGGCCGGTCACCAGCCAGCTGCAGGAAGTGCTGCATCTGTTCGATTTGGTGGTGGGAACCGAAGAAGAGTTTCATATTGCCGGGGGCAGCACCGATACCCTGACCGCGCTCAAAAATGTGCGCCATGCCACCAAAGCCACCCTCGTCTGCAAGCGCGGGCCGATGGGCTGCGTGGTGCTGGAAGGCGACATCCCGGACAGCTGGGACCAGGTGCCGCTGCAGCAGGGCGTGCGCGTGGAGGTGCTCAACGTGCTGGGCGCCGGAGATGCCTTTATGTCTGGCCTGCTGCGCGGCTGGCTTAACGACGAGGGCTGGGAGCAGGCTTGCCGTTATGCCAACGCCTGCGGGGCGCTGGTGGTCTCCCGCCACGGCTGTGCGCCAGCGATGCCGACCAAAGTCGAACTCGATGACTACCTGCAGCGCGCCGAATCGGTGCCGCGCCCGGACGTCGACGAGCGCCTCAACCACCTGCACCGGGTGACCAGCCGCCGCCAGCAGTGGCCGGAGCTGTGCATTTTCGCCTTCGACCATCGCAAACAGCTGGCCGATCTGGCGCGGGAGACCGGGCGCGATGAAGCCTGCATTCCGCAGCTCAAGCTGCTGTTGTTGGCCGCGGCCGAAGCGGCGGCGCAGGAGGCGGGCCTTGACCAGCGCAGCGGTATTCTGGCCGACGGCACCTACGGCCAGCGTGCGCTGAACGCCATTACCGGCAAGGGCTGGTGGATCGGGCGCCCTATCGAACTGCCCAGCTCGCGGCCGCTGCGTCTGGAGCATGGCAACATCGGCTCGCAGCTGATCGACTGGCCGCTGGAGCATGTCGTCAAATGTCTGGTCTTCTATCACCCGGACGACCCGGCGGCGCTGCGTGCAGAGCAGGACGCCCTGCTGCTCGAGGTGTGGCAGGCCTGTAACAAGTCAGGCCATGAATTGCTGCTGGAGGTGATCCTGCCGGAAAATGGCCCGGACAAAGACGAGCGCCATTACCACACCATGCTGGAACACTTCTATCAGCTGGGGATCAAGCCGGACTGGTGGAAGCTGCCGCCGCTCTCCAGCGCCAGCTGGCAGCAGATCACCGCCCTTATCGAGCGCGAAGATCCGTGGAGCCGCGGGATCCTGATCCTCGGTCTCGACGCGCCTTCCGACAAACTGCGCGCCGGTTTTGCCGAGGCGGCCGCACACCCGATGATCAAAGGTTTCGCCGTCGGGCGCACCATCTTTGGCCAGCCGTCGCGGCGCTGGATGCAGGGTGAGCTCAGCGATGAGGCGCTGATAGAGGAAGTGAAACGCAACTACCTGACGCTTATTGGCTACTGGCGCGAAGCCCGCCGCTGATCCCCCGACGCCCGTCTCCGTCACCTTGCGGAGCGGGCGTTTTTCTGTTTCTTCGTGAAATGAATCGCGTATTTCGTCGCAATAAATGAAAAATTCGCTTCATTTGGTACACTGGAAGCCATATTCCTTCCATTTTCTCAGAGCGCACTCTATGGCCAATAACCCAACACAGCTGACCATCCTGCAGGATGAAATCAGGCGTCGCTACGATACGTTAAGCAAACGCCTGAAACAGGTCGCCCGCTATATCCTTGATAACAGCAATAGCGTGGCTTTCGATACCGTGGCCTCCATTGCGCAACAGGCGGACGTTCCCCCTTCCACGTTGATTCGTTTTGCCAACGCCTTCGGCTTCAGCGGCTTTAACGAAATGAAACAGATGTTCAAGCAGCATTTGATGGAAGAGACCGCCAACTATACCGAGCGCGCCCGTCTGTTCCGCCAGACCACCAGCGATGAGTCCAGCCCGCCGGAAACGCCGACGGAAATTCTCAATATGTTCACGATGGTGAACAACCAGGCGCTGCAGCAGCTGGCGATGCAGACCTCCAGCGATGAGCTGGAGCGCGCGGTGGCCCTGCTGGGCGAGGCGGAAAATATCTACGTCATTGGCCTGCGCCGGTCGTTCAGCGTCGCCTCCTATCTGACCTATGCGCTGCGCCACCTCGATCGCAAAGCCTTTCTGATCGACGGCCTCGGCGGCATGTTCACCGAGCAGCTGAGTCTGGTCGGCCCGAAAGACGTGGTGGTGGCGGTGAGCTTCTCGCCGTACGCCCGGGAAGTGGTCGAGCTGGTGGAGCTGGGCGCGCAGCGCAAAGCGCGGCAGATCGCCATTACCGACAGCCAGGTCAGCCCGCTGGCGGCCTTCAGCGATGTCTGCTTTGTGGTGCGGGAAGCGCAGGTGGATGGCTTCCGCTCGCAGGTTGCTTCCCTGTGCCTGGCCCAGACGCTGGCGGTGTCGCTGGCGCTGAACAGCAGTCAGGAGTCTGAGGCCAAGCAGAAGGCGTGAAATAAGCCGCCTGGCGTTAGTTGCCCGGCGGAGTTGTATAAGCCTGCGGGAGGCGCCAGTAGGCCGGGCAAGGCATTTATGCCGCCATCCGACACAAAGACGGGTATGGCGTCGGAGGTGTCCTGCCCGGCGGCGCTGCGCTTGCCGGGCCTGGGATATGTGCGCCTGCGGGATGCCGTAGAGACTGTTATCGGTTTGCAACTTTCCCGGCCAGACAATGCGTTTATTACGTGTAACTTCAGCGAAATTTGCGCTCCCGGTTAATCGTCTGCGTTATGCCTGGCATGGCGCAGGGAGCGCACAGGGGGCGGCCAGTCGCCGCCGCCCCCTGTACCCCCGGGCTCCGGCCAGCAAAATCGCCGCTGCGCGGTCCCTTCGACTTATCCCTGCAGGCTTCGGGTCGGGCCGAGGCAGCGTCCGTGCAAAACACGGCCCTCAGCCCGCATCCATGCGGGCTGCCCCGGCCTTCCGGGAACGTCTCAGCGATTTTGAGGCCGTCAGCACCGGCAGTTTCAGTCGCGCAAGTGGGTAAATCAGGGACAGGTCGCAGGGACCCTGTAGGCCGGGCCAGGCACAGCCGCCACCCGACAACATCCCAGGTATCGAGTCTGATATCTTGTCCGGCGGCGCTGCGCTTGCCGGGCGTGGGGTATATGGGCTCAGGAGAGGATCCTGTAGGCCGGATAAGCGTAGCGCCATCCGGCACAGTCACGGGTACGGTGCCTGACGGCCCGGCAACGCTGCGCTTGCCGGGCCAGGGAGTGGGATTCCGCGGAGCCTTTCGCTAAAAAACACCCGCAGCCTCAAACAACAAGGCCGGTTAGCATCGCTAACCGGCCTTTTTTATCGGCGTCTACGCGTCACGTTAGTCGTGACGCGGATACTCCGGCGTGTTGATCCAGGCGTGGTCCTCTTCCCAGGTGAACAGCCATTTCCGATCCGGTCCGGCCATGACGTTCAGATAGTAGCTGTCGTAACCGGCAATCGCCGCCACCGGATGGTAACCGCGCGGCACCATCACCACATCGTGGTTATAGGGCGCCATACAGGCGTCCAGGCTGCGGTCGTCGGTGTAGACCCGCTGGAAGGCAAAGCCCTGCGGCGGATCGAAGCGGTGATAGTAGGTCTCTTCCAGTTGCGTTTCTTTGCCCGGCTGGGCGGTATCGTGCTTATGCGACGGCCACGAGCTGGTGGCCCCTTCGTCGGTGTAGACTTCCACCACCAGCAGGCAATCCGCCTCGGCGCTGTCCGGCAGAATATTATGCACCCGACGCTGGTTGCGCCCTTTCCCACGATGCTCGACGCCGACGTCTTCCGGCCGAATAAGGCGTGCCGGGAAGCTGCCTTTGCCCGGCGCGCTACACACCGCCAGCTCCAGATCGGAATCGGCGGTCACCTCGACCCGATCCTGCGGCGGCACGTACACCGACCACGGCGGGGTGCGTTCAAACGGCGACATCCGTTTACCGAGATTCGGGAAATCGGCCTGCTGCGTTTTCACCGACGCCAGGCCGGCAACCAGCACCAGGCACAGCTCGCGGTCGCCGCTCTCCAGCGTCACGGTCTGCCCTTTTTTCAACATCCAGACATCAAAGCCGATATAGCGCCAACCGGCGCTTTGCGGCGTAATATGCTGGATCTGTCCCTCTTTTCGCGATTTAGCCAGTAACGACATGGCGCTCTCCTTCGCCGATTAACCTAACGTCGGCATGCTGAATTCAGATACGGTCTGCTGCCCTGCCGGCCAGCGTACGGTGGCGGTCTTCATGCGTGTGTAGAAGCGCACGCCGTCCGGCCCGTGAACGTTCAGCGCCCCGAACACTGAGCGCTTCCAGCCGCCAAAGCTGTGGAACGCCATCGGCACCGGGACCGGCACGTTCACCCCAACCATCCCCGCCTGCACGTCGTGGACGAATTCACGCGCGGTGTGGCCGTTGCTGGTGAAGACGGCGCTGCCGTTGCCAAACTCGTGGCTGTTGACCAGTTCGAGGGCGCTGTCATAGTCCGCCGCGCGCACAATCCCCAGCACCGGGCCAAAGATCTCTTCGCGCCAGATGGTCATCTCCGGGGTGACGTGATCGAACAGGGTGCCGCCGACATAATAGCCCGCGTCGTAACCCGGCACGCGCAGTTTGCGGCCATCGACCACCAGTTTTGCCCCTTCGCTTTCGCCTTTATCAATATAGCCGAGGACTTTTTTCTGGTGAGTATCAGAAACCACCGGCCCCATCTCGTTCTCTTCCTGGCCGCGCATACAGCCCGGGCCCACTTTCAGCGCCTCCACCAACGGCTTCAGGCGGGCGATCAGTTTGTCGGCGGTTTCATCTCCCACCGCGACCACCACCGGCAGCGCCATGCAGCGCTCGCCTGCGGAACCGAAGGCGCCGCCCATAATGGCGTTAACGGTGGCGTCAAGATCGGCATCCGGCATCACTATCGCGTGGTTTTTGGCGGCGCCAAAGGCTTGCACGCGCTTGCCGTGGGCGCTGGCGGTCTTATAGATATACTCCGCCACGCCGGAGGAGCCAACGAAGCTCACTGCCGCAATGCGCGGGTCAGTGTACAGCTGCTCGGCATCTTCATTGCTGCAGTGCACGACGTTAAACACGCCGTCCGGCAGACCAGCCTCTTTCAGCAGCTCTGCCAGACGCACGGCGGCCGTCGGCGCCAGCGCCGGCGGTTTGAGGACGAAGCTGTTGCCGCAGGCCAGCGCCAGCGGGAACATCCACATCGGCACCATCGCCGGGAAGTTGAACGGGGTGATCCCGGCCACCACGCCCAGCGGCTGCATCAGCGAATAGCTGTCGACGCCGGTGCCGACGTCAGAAGAGTATTCACCTTTAATCAGGTGCGGGATCCCGCAGGCGAATTCGACCACTTCCATGCCGCGGGTCAGCTCGCCCAGCGCATCCGACCACACTTTGCCGTGCTCGCTGACGATGATCCCCGCCAGCTCTTCCACGTGCTGCTCCAGCAGCATTTTGAAGTTGAACAGCACGCGGGCGCGGCGCAGCGGCGTGGTACGGGACCAGCTGTCAAACGCATCGCGAGCAACCTGAATCGCCTCAGAGACTTCCTGCGCGGTCGATACCGTGACTTCGCGCACCGCTTTGCCCGTCGCCGGATCGTACACCGGCATCGTTTCGTTGCTGCTGCTGATAACGGTTTTCCCGCCAATAAAGTTTCCTGTGATCGTCATGTTCTCGCCTCATAGTGAAGAGGGCCAGCGCACGCCGGCCCGTCGCTGATTCTGCTGTGCTATAACCGTAGTAAAATGAAATTTATATTTCAACATTGTTGTGAAATGAAATTTCATTTTGGTGATAACAGTCGCATTTTGCGCTCACGCATCGCTTACACGCTTCCCCCATCGAGCCGCGCCGCCTCGTGATGCCAGGCTCCCCGTCCCGGTCGCTCCCGCCGCGGCGGCCGGGAATATTTTGCGAGGCAGCTCAAACAATCATCATTTTCATTCTTGCTTATTTTGGAATAAACGTTTTGACTGTTAGCCAATTGAACGAACCTAACCCTCTTCCGTCAGGAGTGTCCTATGGCCATCGCAATGCAACGTTTTTGTATTAACCGCAAAATCGCGCCAGCGCTCAGCATTGAAGCGTTTTTCCGTCTGGTGAACCGTCTGGGCCTGAATAAAGTCGAGCTGCGCAACGATTTACCCAGCGGGAAGGTGACCGACGATTTAAGCCATCAGCAGGTGCGCGAGCTGGCGGCGCGTTATCACATCGAGATCCTGACGATTAACGCGGTCTATCCCTTTAACCGCCGTAGCGAAGAGGTGCGGCAGCTGACCGAGTCGCTGCTGAAAGAGGCTCAGGCCATCGGCGCCAAATCGCTGGTGCTCTGCCCGCTCAACGACGGCAGCGAGGTGCCGGCCAGCGACACCCTGGGCGCCCTGCGCGATCTGGCCCCGCTGTTCGCCTTCTACGGCATCCACGGCCTGGTGGAGCCGCTGGGCTTCCCGCAAAGCTCGCTGCGATCGGCGCACCAGGCGCAGACGCTGATCCATGACGCGCGCGTGCCGTTTAAGCTGCTGATCGACACCTTCCATCACCATCTCTACCCGCAGGCGGCGGACGAGTTCAGTCAGGTGGAGGTAGCGGACATCGGGCTGGTCCACCTTTCCGGAGTGGACGATACCCGTCCGCGCGAGCAGCTCACCGATGCCGAGCGCATCATGCTGACGCCGCAGGATCGTCTCGGCACCTGCGAGCAGGTTAAGGCCCTGGAAGCCCGTGGCTATCAGGGGATATACGCTTTTGAACCCTTCGCTCCCGAGCTGGCGCAGTGGAGCGAAGCGGATATCGAGCGCGAAATTGAGCAGAGCATCGCGCTTATCCAACGCCACTGCGCCTGAGGCCTCTCGCGACAGCGTGCGCGGCGCGTGACGATTTCCCCAACGCCGGACGACGAGGTTGCCTATAATCGTCGCAGGATAAATGGAGGAATCGATCATGAGCTCACCCCTGTTGATTGCGCGCACGCTGGATAACACGCTCTATTTGCTGCCCGCCATGGCCAACCGCCATGGGCTGATCACCGGTGCAACCGGCACCGGTAAAACCGTCACCCTGCAAAAGCTGGCTGAGTCGTTTTCGGAGATTGGCGTGCCGGTATTTATGGCGGACGTCAAGGGCGACCTGACCGGCATTGCCGCCGCGGGCCAGAGCTCAGAGAAACTGCAGGCGCGGCTGGAGAAGATCGGCGTCAGCGACTGGGAGCCGCACGCCAACCCGGTGGTGCTCTGGGATATCTTTGGCGAAAAGGGCCACCCGGTGCGGGCGACGGTCTCCGATCTTGGCCCCCTGCTGCTGGCGCGCCTGCTCAATCTCAATGAGGTGCAGAGCGGCGTTCTGAACATTATTTTCCGCATCGCGGACGACCGCGGCCTGCTGCTGCTCGACTTCAAAGACCTCCGCGCCATCACCCAGTTTATCGGCGACAACGCCAAATCTTTCCAGAATCAGTACGGCAATATCAGCAGCGCCTCGGTCGGCGCCATCCAGCGCGGGCTGTTGACCCTGGAGCAACAGGGCGCCGGGCACTTCTTCGGCGAGCCGATGCTGGATATTGCCGACTGGATGCGCGTCGATGCCAGTGGCAAAGGGGTGATCAATATCCTCAGCGCTGAAAAGCTCTACCAGATGCCGAAGCTCTACGCCGCCAGCCTGCTGTGGATGCTCTCCGAGCTGTACGAGCGCCTACCGGAGGCGGGCGATCTCGACAAGCCCAAACTGGTGTTCTTCTTCGATGAGGCGCATCTGCTGTTCAACGATGCGCCGCAGGTGCTGCTGGATAAAATCGAACAGGTGATCCGTCTTATCCGCTCCAAGGGCGTCGGCGTCTATTTTGTCTCGCAGAACCCGGCGGATATTCCCGACGCTGTGCTCGGCCAGTTGGGCAACCGTGTGCAGCACGCGCTGCGCGCCTTTACGCCGAAGGATCAGAAAGCGGTGAAAACCGCCGCCCAGACCATGCGCGCCAACCCGGCCTTCAGTACCGAACAGGCGATCCAGGAGCTGGGCACCGGCGAGGCGCTGATCTCCTTCCTCGATGAGAAAGGCAGTCCGTCGGTGGTCGAGCGGGCGATGGTTATCGCTCCCTGCTCGCGGATGGGGCCAGTCAGCGATGACGAGCGCAATGGCCTGCTGAATCACTCGCCGCTGTACGGCAAGTATGAAGAGGAGGTGGACCGCGAGTCGGCCTTCGAGATGCTGCAGCAAGGGGTGCAGGTCACTACCGAGCAGCAGTCGGCTCCGCCGGCGAAGGGTCAGCAGAGCGGAGAAGACGACGGGCTGCTCGGCGGCCTGAAAGATATCCTGTTCGGCAGCACCGGCCCGCGCGGCGGCAAACGCGACGGTATCGTGCAGACCGCGGCGAAAAGCGCAGTTCGCCAGGTCACCAATCAGATCGTCCGCGGCATGCTGGGCAGCCTGCTGGGCGGACGCAAGCGCTAAAAAAAAAGCCCCCTCATCAATGAGGGGGCTTAGGTTTCAGGCTTACCCGCTAGGCCTTACGCATCATCAGCCAGAGGCTTATCAGGAAGAAGCTAGCGCTTGGCAACAGCGCGCCGATGATCGGCGGTATGCCGTACACCAGGGTCAGCGGGCCGAAAATCTGATCCAGCACGTAGAAGATAAAGCCGAAGCTAATCCCCGTCACTACCCGGACGCCCATCGGCACGCTACGCAGCGGGCCAAAGATAAACGACAGCGCCATCAGCATCATCACCGCCACCGACAGCGGCTGGAAGATTTTGCTCCACATATTGAGCTGGTAGCGTCCCGGATCCTGACCGCTGGATTTCAGGTATTTCACATAGTTGTGCAGCCCGCTGATCGACAGCGCATCCGGATCCAGGGCCACCACGCCGAGCTTGTCCGGCGTCAGGTTGGTTTTCCAGGTACCGCTCACCATCTGCGACCCGGTCACCTGCTTCGGATCGGTCAGATCGGATTCATCCACCTGCGACAGGCGCCACACTTTATTCTCGCTATCGAATTTTGCCGAGGCGGCATAGCGCACCGACTGTAAACGACGCTCCGGGTTGAAGGCATAAATGCTGACGCCCCCCAGCTCATCGTTACCTTTCACCCGTTCGATATAGACAAAGTTATGGCCATCTTTCGCCCACAGCCCCTGCTGGGTGGAAAGAAGCGAACCGCCGTACATCTGCTGGGCGCGGTAGTTGCGCGCCATCTGTTCGCCCTGCGGCGCCACCCACTCGCCGATCGCCATGGTCAGCAGCACCAGCGGGATAGCGGTTTTCATCACCGCCAGCGCCACCTGCAGCCGGGTGAAACCGGACGCCTGCATCACCACCAGCTCGCTGCGCTGGGCCAGCATCCCCAGCCCCAGCAGCGCGCCAAGCAGCGCCGCCATTGGGAAGAAGATCTGGATGTCTTTCGGCACGCTGAGGATGGTATAGAGGCCGGCGCCCAGCGCGTCGTAACTGCCCTGCCCGGACTTTTTCAGCTGATCGACAAACTTGATAATGCCGGAGAGCGACACCAGCATGAACAGCGTCATCATGATGGTGTTGAAAATCGTCTTACCGATATAACGGTCAAGTACGCCAAACGCCTGCATCAGGCCGCTCCTTTATTAAAACGGGCGCGGAAGCGGCGCATCGGCACCGTGTCCCACAGGTTTAACAGCACCGCCAGCGCAAAATAGAGCAGGTTGATCGCCCACATCCAGATAGCCGGGTCCATTTTGCCTTTGCCGCCGTTCGACTTGATTGAGGTCTGCAGCAGGAAGAACACCAGGTAGAGCAGCATCGCCGGCAGCATCGACAGCACGCGGCCCTGGCGCGGGTTCACCACGCTGAGGGGCACCACCATCAGCGCCATAATGAAGACCGTCGCCACCAGCGTGAAGCGCCAGTGCAGTTCGGCGCGCGCGCGGTCGGTGTGGGTCTGCCACAGAGTGCGCATATCCATCTGTTCGGTGTCGTCCGGATCGGAGGTCACCGCCTGGTGGCCGATAATGGCCTGATAGTTATTGAAATCGGTAATGCGGAAATCGCGCAGCATCGCGGTGCCTTCAAAGCGGGTGCCCTTGTTGAGGGTCACCACCTGCGAACCGTCTTTCTGCTGCGACAGCTCGCCGGAATCCGCCACCACCACGGAAGGTCGCGCGTTGCCTTTCGGACGCAGCTGGGCAAGGAAGACGTCATGGAAGCGGTTGCCGTTGACGCTCTCGATAAACATCACCGCGTTACCATCGCTGGCCTGCTGGAACTGGCCCTGGGCCAGAGCGGCCATGCCGGGGTTAGCCTTGGCTTCCGCCAGCACTTCATCCTGATGGCGCGACGACCACGGCCCCGCCCACATCACGTTGACCGCCGCCACCGCGCCGGTGAACAGCGCGAGGATCATCGCCGCCTTGATCAGCACGGCTTTACTCAGGCCGCAGGCGTGCATCACCGTAATTTCGCTTTCGGTGTACAGCTTGCCGAGGGTCATCAGCAGGCCAAGGAACAGACTTAACGGCAGGATAAGCTGCGCCATCTCCGGGATGCCGAGCCCCAACAGCGAGAGCACCAGATTGGTTGGGATATCGCCATCCACCGCAGCGCCGAGGATCCTGACTAATTTCTGACAAAAGAAAATCAGTAACAGGATGAATAGGATCGCCAACTGGCTTTTCAGCGTCTCACGAACCAGATATCTTATGATTATCACTATAAATACGCCCGTAAAAACCCGTTTTAGTGCAGGAAAATTGCTTGTTTCATGGCTTAAACGTCATTTATTCTCTTTGGTCGTCGAAAACGTCGCTAAGATTAAATGACTCATCGGTTCTGCATGTCAGGATCTTTTCTGACGAACCCAGGCCTTAATAACGTTAAGATTAACACGAAGTCACCGCAACAGCGGATATGAGTTACGAAAGCTTGCAATTATATACTCAATGGATTTCGAGTTGTAAGAAGGCAGCAGGGCTGTGGCCCCTGGCGCGCACAATGTGCCACGTCAGGGTAAGCAGGCGCAGCCGGCGCATCTGCAACTTGAAAGGCGACGAGTATAGCCGTAGCCACCACTGTTGTCTTTAAGATTCAGGAGCATAGTGCATGGAGTTCAGTGTAAAAAGCGGTAGCCCGGAGAAGCAGCGGAGCGCCTGTATCGTGGTCGGCGTCTTTGAACCACGTCGCCTCTCCCCCATCGCCGAACAACTCGATAAAATCAGCGACGGCTACATCAGCGCCCTGCTGCGTCGCGGCGAGCTGGAAGGCAAACCTGGCCAGACGTTATTGCTGCACCATGTGCCGAACATTCTGTCTGAGCGCATTCTGCTGATTGGCTGCGGCAAAGAGCGCGAACTGGATGAGCGTCAGTACAAGCAGGTCATCCAGAAAACCATCAATACCCTGAATGATACCGGTTCAATGGAGGCAGTCTGCTTCCTGACCGAGCTGCACGTCAAGGGTCGTAACAACTACTGGAAAGTTCGCCAGGCGGTGGAAACCGCCAAAGAGACGCTGTACAGCTTCGACCAGCTGAAGACCAACAAAAGCGAGCCGCGTCGCCCGCTGCGTAAAATGGTCTTTAACGTGCCGACCCGTCGCGAGCTGACCAGCGGCGAACGCGCCATTCAGCACGGGCTGGCGATCGCCGCCGGCATCAAAGCGGCGAAAGATCTCGGCAACATGCCGCCGAACATCTGTAACGCCGCCTATCTGGCCTCCCAGGCACGCCAGCTGGCCGATACCTATAGCAAAAACGTTATCACCCGGGTGATCGGCGAACAGCAGATGCGCGAGCTGGGAATGAACGCCTACCTCGCCGTCGGCAACGGTTCGCAGAACGAGTCGCTGATGTCGGTCATCGAGTATAAAGGCAACCCGTCGGAAGACGCGCGCCCTATCGTGCTGGTCGGTAAAGGCCTGACCTTCGACTCCGGCGGCATCTCCATCAAGCCGGCTGAAGGCATGGACGAGATGAAGTACGACATGTGCGGCGCCGCGGCGGTGTACGGGGTGATGCGGATGGTTGCTGAGCTGCAGCTGCCGCTGAACGTGATCGGCGTGCTGGCGGGCTGTGAAAACATGCCTGGCGGTCGCGCGTATCGCCCGGGCGATGTTCTGACCACCATGTCCGGCCAGACGGTGGAAGTGCTGAACACCGACGCCGAAGGCCGTCTGGTGCTGTGCGATGTGCTGACCTACGTTGAGCGCTTCGAGCCGGAAGCGGTTATCGATGTCGCAACGCTGACCGGCGCCTGCGTGATTGCCCTCGGCCATCACATCACCGGCCTGATGTCGAACCATAACCCGCTGGCCCATGAGCTGATCGGCGCCTCTGAACTGGCGGGCGACCGCGCATGGCGTCTGCCGCTGGCCGATGAGTTCCAGGACCAGCTGGAATCCAACTTTGCCGATATGGCGAATATCGGCGGCCGTCCTGGCGGCGCGATCACCGCCGGCTGCTTCCTGTCGCGCTTCACCCGCAAGTACAACTGGGCGCACCTCGACATCGCCGGCACCGCCTGGCGTTCCGGCAAAGCCAAAGGCGCCACCGGTCGTCCGGTCGCTCTGCTGTCGCAGTTCCTGCTCAATCGCGCGGGTTTTAACGGCGAAGAGTGATGTGACATGCCGGGTGGCGGCGATGCCTTACCCGGCCTACAAACGGCAGCACACTGTAGGCCCGGTAAGCGTAGCGCCACCGGGCAACATGCTTTAATTCAGCACAAGAAGCCCCATATATGAAGAATGCAACGTTCTACCTTCTGGACAACGAAGACACCGTCGACGGCCTGAGCGCCGTCGAGCAGCTGGTGTGTGACATTGCCGCAGAACGTTGGCGCAACGGCAAGCGCGTCCTGATCGCCTGTGAAGATGAGCAGCAGGCGATTCGTCTCGATGAGGCGCTGTGGTCGCGGCCGCCGGAGAGCTTTGTGCCGCACAATCTGGCGGGCGAAGGCCCGCGAGGCGGCGCGCCGGTGGAGATTGCCTGGCCGCAAAAGCGCAACAGCAGCCCGCGGGATATTCTGATCAGCCTGCGGCTTAACTTTGCAGATTTTGCCACCGCTTTCACAGAAGTGATAGACTTTGTCCCTTACGAAGAAAATCTGAAACAACTGGCGCGCGAACGCTATAAGGCGTACCGCATGGCTGGTTTCAACCTGAACACGGCAACCTGGAAATAATGGAAAAGACATACAACCCACAAGATATCGAACAGCCGCTTTACGAGCACTGGGAAAAGCAGGGCTATTTCAAACCGAATGGTGATGAAAGCCAGGAGAGCTTCTGCATCATGATCCCGCCGCCGAACGTCACCGGCAGTTTGCATATGGGTCATGCCTTCCAGCAAACCATCATGGATACCATGATTCGCTACCAGCGCATGCAGGGCAAAAACACCCTGTGGCAGGCGGGGACCGACCACGCGGGTATCGCTACCCAGATGGTGGTTGAGCGTAAGATTGCCGCTGAAGAAGGGAAAACCCGCCACGACTACGGCCGCGACGCCTTCATCGACAAAATCTGGCAGTGGAAAGCGGAATCCGGCGGCACCATTACCCGTCAGATGCGCCGTCTCGGCAACTCCGTGGATTGGGAGCGCGAGCGCTTCACCATGGACGAGGGGCTTTCCAATGCCGTGAAAGAAGTCTTTGTTCGCCTGTACAAAGAAGATCTGATCTACCGCGGTAAACGCCTGGTTAACTGGGACCCGAAACTGCGCACCGCCATTTCCGACCTCGAAGTGGAAAACCGCGAATCGAAAGGTTCGATGTGGCACATCCGCTACCCGCTGGCCGATGGCGCGAAAACCGCTGACGGTAAAGACTACCTGGTGGTCGCCACTACCCGTCCGGAAACCCTGCTGGGCGATACCGGCGTGGCCGTTAACCCGGAAGATCCGCGCTACAAAGATCTGATTGGCAAATTCGTGGTGCTGCCGCTGGTAAACCGCCGCATCCCGATCGTGGGCGACGAACACGCCGACATGGAGAAAGGCACCGGCTGCGTGAAGATCACCCCGGCGCACGACTTTAACGACTACGAAGTGGGTCGTCGTCACCAGCTGCCGATGATCAACATCCTGACCTTTGACGGCGACATCCGCGAAAGCGCGGAAGTGTACGACACCAAAGGCAATGAATCTGACGTCTACTCCAGCGAGATCCCGGCGGAGTTCCAGAAACTGGAACGCTTCGCGGCGCGTAAAGCCGTCGTTGCGGCGGTTGACGCCCTCGGCCTGCTGGAAGAGATCAAACCGCACGACCTGACCGTCCCTTACGGCGACCGCGGCGGCGTGGTTATCGAACCGATGCTGACCGACCAGTGGTACGTGCGCGCGGACGTGCTGGCCAAGCCGGCGGTGGAAGCCGTTGAAAACGGCGACATCCAGTTCGTGCCGAAGCAGTACGAAAACATGTACTTCTCCTGGATGCGCGATATTCAGGACTGGTGTATCTCCCGTCAGCTGTGGTGGGGTCACCGCATTCCGGCATGGTATGACAACGACGGCAACGTCTACGTGGGCCGTAGCGAAGACGAAGTGCGTCAGGAAAACAACCTGAGCGCCGACGTTGCGCTGCGTCAGGACGAAGACGTTCTCGATACCTGGTTCTCCTCCGCGCTGTGGACCTTCTCCACCCTCGGCTGGCCGGAAAACACCGACGCCCTGCGTCAGTTCCACCCAACCAGCGTGATGGTGTCCGGCTTCGACATCATCTTCTTCTGGATCGCCCGCATGATCATGATGACCATGCACTTCATCAAAGATGAAAACGGTAAACCGCAGGTTCCGTTTAAGACCGTCTACATGACTGGTCTGATCCGCGATGACGAAGGCCAGAAGATGTCCAAATCCAAGGGTAACGTTATTGACCCGCTGGATATGGTTGACGGCATCACCCTGCCGGAGCTGCTGGAGAAACGTACCGGCAACATGATGCAGCCGCAGCTGGCGGAGAAAATCCGTAAGCGCACCGAGAAACAGTTCCCGAACGGCATCGAGCCGCACGGCACCGACGCCCTGCGCTTCACCCTGGCGGCGCTGGCCTCTACCGGCCGCGACATCAACTGGGATATGAAGCGTCTGGAAGGTTACCGTAACTTCTGTAACAAGCTGTGGAACGCCAGCCGCTTTGTGCTGATGAACACCGAAGATCAGGATTGCGGCTTCAACGGCGGCGAGATGGTGCTCTCCCTGGCCGACCGCTGGATCCTTGCGGAATTCAACCACACCGTCAAAGCGTATCGCGAAGCGCTGGATAACTTCCGCTTCGATATCGCCGCCGGCATCCTGTATGAGTTCACCTGGAACCAGTTCTGCGACTGGTACCTGGAACTGACCAAGCCGGTCATGAACGGCGGCAGCGAAGCGGAGCTGCGCGGCACTCGCCATACGCTGGTGACTGTGCTGGAAGGTCTGCTGCGCCTGGCGCATCCGATCATTCCGTTCATCACCGAGACCATCTGGCAGCGCGTGAAGGTCATCTGCGGGATCACCGCCGACACCATCATGCTGCAGCCGTTCCCGCAGTACGATGCCTCTCAGGTGGACGACGCGGCGCTGGCCGACACCGAATGGCTGAAGCAGGCGATCGTCGCCGTGCGTAACATCCGTGCGGAAATGAACATCGCTCCGGGCAAACCGCTGGAACTGCTGCTGCGCGGCTGCAGCAAAGAGGCCGAGCGTCGCGTGAACGACAACCGCAGCTTCCTGCTGAATCTGGCGCGTCTGGAAAGCATTACCGTGCTGCCTGCCGAGGATAAAGGTCCGGTCTCGGTGACCAAGATCGTCGACGGCGCCGAACTGCTGATCCCGATGGCGGGCCTCATCAACAAAGAAGATGAGCTGGCGCGTCTGGCGAAAGAAGTGGCGAAAATCGAAGGCGAGATTGGCCGCATCGAAAGCAAGCTGGCCAACGAAGGCTTTGTGGCCCGCGCGCCGGAAGCGGTGATCGCCAAAGAGCGCGAGAAGCTGGAAGGCTACGCGGAAGCGAAAGCGAAGCTGATTGAACAGCAGGCGGTGATCGCCGCGCTGTAACCCTCCCGCCCCTTGCCACCCGGCAAGGGGCGTTTTTATGAAACATCCTCGCTTGCGCTCTCCCCTGCCGCGATGTTATTAACATCATCATTCGTCTTTTTTGGGTAATGAGTCATTGTATGAATACGAGCGTCCCCGCGGCGACGTTGCTGCGTCGCATTACGGCGGCAGACAATCCCGCCATCGCCAGGGTCATCCGTCAGGTCTCCGCTGAATACGGCCTGACCGCCGATAAAGGCTATACGGTCGCCGACCCGAATCTCGATGAGCTGTATGAGCTTTACAGCCAGCCGGGCTCCGCCTACTGGGTGGTGGAGAAAGAGGGAGAAGTGGTTGGCGGCGGCGGCGTCGCGCCGCTCGCCTGCAGCGAGCCGGATATCTGCGAGCTGCAGAAAATGTATTTTATGACCAGCGCCCGCGGCCAGGGGCTGGCGAAGAAGCTGGCGCTGCTGGCGCTGGACTACGCCCGCGAGCAGGGCTTTAAACGCTGCTATCTGGAAACCACCGCCTTCCTGACGGAGGCGATCGGCTTATATGAGCATCTTGGCTTCGAACATATTGACGGTCCGCTGGGCTGCACCGGCCACGTGGACTGCGAAGTGCGGATGTTGAAAACGCTGTAGCGCCTCGATATCGCAGGCGTCCCCGGTAGCGCTACGCTTACCGGGGCTACAGTTCGGTAGCCCGGCTAAGCGCAGCGCGAGCCGGGGTATGTCCCGGATGGCACTGCTTGCACCTTACCCGTGCTTGCGGTGCCGTTTTTTTGTCGGGTGGCGGCTAACGCCTTACCCAACCTACTGCCCGTACTATTGCGAGCTGAAGCTCTCAACGCTATCTCTCCCCATGGCTAATGAAACTGCCGGTGTTAGTGGCTACCGGGGCTACAGGGGCCGAATAGCGTGGGCTACGCCGCCGCCGGCACGCCGCTGTGAAAGCGGAACTCGGCCTCCGGACGGAGGATCAGCGCCGCTTCCGCCTCGCCGAGCTGGCGTACCCGCTCGCTGATATCTTCTCCGGCAATCTTCTGCGCCAGATCCAGGTAGTCCTGATAGTGACGCGCTTCCGAGCGCAGCAGCGACAGATAGAACTTCTGCAGATCGTCGTCCAGCCACGGCGCCAGCGCCGCAAAGCGCTCGCAGGAGCGGGCCTCGATATAGGCGCCGCAGATGAGCTTATCGATCAGCATCACCGGCTCATGTGAGCGTACCTCCCGTCGCATGCCGCGGGCATAGTTGCTGGCGGTGATTTTGACATAGGGGATATCGCGCGCCAGCATCATCTCCCGCACTTGCCAGAAGTGATGCAGCTCCTCTTTAATCAGCAAAATCATGCTGTCCAGCAGCTGACGGCCCCATGGGTCGTCGGTCTGCGGCATGGCGCTTTTGTTGATCCGCTTATGCAGAGCGACAAAATCCGGCTCCGGCCCCCGGCGGTAGGTGAAGTCTTCATACGGCTTCAGGCAGTCCAGAAGCTCATCGGCGTCGGCTTTATCCGCGACGTAGCGACGCACCAGCAGCATGGCGTTCTGCGCCGCTTTCAGTTCGCACACCATATGGTCGGTCAGCAGCAGCGGCAGGTTTTCCGGCTTGCGGGCTTCGTCAATCCACGCCTGCGGCGTCGGGCAGTGCAGGAAGTTGATAATCGGGGAGAGTATCTGCGGGTAATCCATGGAAGTTCCTTGCTATACGGCGGCTGGCGCCGCCGTATCCATCTACAACATCTGCGACTTAGTGACGAACACCATCGTCGTCTTCATCGACAAAATCTTCGTCATCATCGCCGTCTTCTTCGCCGTTGGGGTCCTCATAGTAGGTGCCCCACCCGTCATACTCGACGTCAAATTTTTCTGCCAGCGTCATCAGCTGTTCCACCTGGGCATCGATCAGTTCTGCGTTCAGGGCGCATTCGCTCAGAATATCGCAGCAGATGACCACTTCACCCTCTTCCACTTCCAGCTCTTCGGGCTCGGTTACTTCGTAGCCCAGCTTAAAGGCTTCCACCGCCACTTTCTCCAGGGTTTCGAAATCGTCTGCAGAGAGGTGATGCTCAATCGTGTACAGTGCGTCCGGATCGCTGCCATCCTCCAGCAGCTCTTCGATAATCAGACGCGTCTCTTCACGCTGTTCTTCCAGGTGTTCCGGGTTTGCCATGGCTCGTTCCTCATAATGTGCGGCAGTTATCCCTATTGTCACATACCGCCGTCATTGCCTCCACTTCTCAGTGAAAGATTTCGATCACAGACTTGCAAATGAATATTCATACATATAAATTGAATTTTAATTCAATTAGTGGCCTATGCCAGGTGAGGGAACCATGTCTGCGTTTTACCAGAAGCATTTTTTAAAGTTACTCGATTTTACGCCTGCAGAAATCACCGCTCTGCTCGAGCTGGCGGCAAAGCTGAAAGCCGATAAGAAAAACGGTATCGAAGTCCAGAAACTGGCAGGGAAAAACATCGCGCTCATCTTCGAAAAAGACTCAACCCGTACACGATGCTCTTTCGAAGTTGCCGCATACGATCAGGGCGCCCGCGTGACCTACCTGGGGCCCAGCGGCAGCCAGATTGGCCATAAAGAGTCGATCAAGGACACCGCCCGCGTGCTCGGACGGATGTACGACGGCATTCAGTACCGCGGCCACGGCCAGGAAGTGGTGGAGACCCTGGCGCAATACGCCGGCGTGCCGGTGTGGAACGGCCTCACCAACGAGTTCCACCCCACCCAGCTGCTGGCGGACCTGCTGACCATGAAAGAGCATCTGCCGGGCAAAGCCTTTAACCAGATGACGCTGGTCTACGCCGGCGACGCGCGCAACAACATGGGCAATTCGATGCTGGAAGCCGCCGCGTTGACAGGTCTGGAGCTGCGCCTGGTGGCGCCATCGGCCTGCTGGCCGGAGGCCGCGCTGGTGGAAACCTGTACCGCGCTGGCGAAACAGCAGGGCGGCAACATCACCCTGACGGAAGATATCGCCGCGGGGGTGAAAGGCGCCGATTTTATCTATACCGACGTCTGGGTCTCAATGGGCGAGGCGAAGGAAAAATGGGCCGAACGTATCGCCCTGCTGCGCGACTATCAGGTTAACAGCGCGATGCTGGCGCTGACCGGCAATCCGCAGGTCAAGTTCCTCCACTGCCTGCCGGCGTTCCATGACGACCAGACCACGCTGGGCAAACAGATGGCGGCCGATTACGGCCTGCACGGCGGTATGGAAGTGACTGACGAGGTGTTTGAGTCGGCGGCAAGCGTGGTCTTTGACCAGGCGGAAAACCGGATGCACACCATCAAAGCGGTGATGGTGGCGACGCTGAGCAAATAGTCCTTCGCTCGCCGTCAAATCCCGGATCGCGCGGCGCGTATCCGGGATACCGCCCGTCAGGGCGCTGCGTTACGCCATCAGCATCTTCACCACCGCTTTGCGCACCTTCGCCGGCGCGCCCACGGCGCACAGCGGTTTATGCACTTCCCCGGGATAAAACACCACAAAGTCCCCTTCGTTAAGGATCACCGTTTGCTCCTGCGTCCCCTCCGCCAGGAAAGCGATGTCTTTCTCCGCCAGCCAGTCGGTCTGCGGCTCTCCTGCCGGCAAGGTGCTGAAGGTCATCCCCTCGCTGCCGCGGAGCACAATCTGGATATCGAGATAGCGGGTATGATATTCCGCGCGGCGTGCGGCCTGCGGCTCGGTGGTGTCTTCGGAAATCAGATAAAACAGGTTGTCGCCGTCGATATCGTGTTTACCCAGCGGCGTCGCCTCGCTGACATGGGCGATAACGTGTTCGATAGCCTCGCGCAGCGCGGCCGGCAGCCACGGCTGCAGATGGTGGATATTGCCAATAATCATCGCTTACCTCAAATATAAAACAATATTTCATTTTTGCGTTTTATACCCCCATCGCCGCTGCCATACCAGTACAGTTTCATGGTTCTTTGCGCTGGCGCACTTTTCTGCAGGCAAACGATTACCTGATTGTGAATGAATCGCTTGATCGTCATAACGGTCTGCGTATAATGCCAGTCGTTTTGCCGGGAGGAAGCATGGCCAATTGCGTACGACATTCTGTCTTAGCGCGTCTCAATGCAGACGCTGGCCTGCCGTTTTTCTTTCCGTTGCTCATTGGATTCCCGAAGCCCCTTATTTAAGGGGCTTTTTTTTTGCCCAGGCGTCAGGAGATAAGCATGGCTAACCCGCTATATCAAAAACATATCATTTCCATAAACGATCTCAGCCGCGAAGACCTCGAACTGGTGCTGGCGACGGCGGCAAAGCTGAAAGCCAATCCACAACCCGAGCTGCTGAAGCATAAGGTTATCGCCAGCTGTTTCTTTGAAGCCTCGACCCGCACCCGCCTCTCTTTTGAAACCTCGATGCACCGCCTGGGGGCCAGCGTGGTCGGCTTTTCCGACAGCGCCAACACTTCGCTGGGCAAAAAAGGGGAAACGCTGGCGGATACCATCTCCGTCATCAGCACCTACGTTGATGCCATCGTGATGCGTCATCCGCAGGAGGGCGCGGCCCGTCTGGCGACCGAATTCTCCGGCGGCGTGCCGGTACTGAACGCCGGCGACGGCGCTAACCAGCACCCGACCCAAACCCTGCTCGACCTGTTCACCATTCAGGAGACCCAGGGCCGCCTCGAAAACCTCAACGTGGCGATGGTCGGCGATCTGAAGTATGGCCGTACCGTCCACTCCCTGACCCAGGCGCTGGCCAAGTTCAGCGGCAACCGCTTCTACTTCATCGCCCCGGACGCGCTGGCCATGCCGCAATACATCCTCGATATGCTGGATGAAAAAGGTATCGCCTGGAGCCTGCATAGCGCCATCGACGACGTAATGGCGGAAGTGGATATTCTGTACATGACCCGCGTGCAGAAAGAACGTCTGGATCCGTCGGAATATGCCAACGTCAAAGCGCAGTTCGTCCTGCGCGCCGCCGACCTTGAAGGGGCGCGCGCTAACATGAAGGTGCTGCACCCGCTGCCGCGCATTGACGAAATCACCACCGATGTCGATAAAACGCCGCACGCCTGGTACTTCCAGCAGGCCGGTAACGGCATCTTCGCCCGCCAGGCGTTACTGGCACTGGTACTGAATAGCGAGCTGGCTCTGTAAGGGGGAAATGAGAGATGAAACACGACAATAAACTGCAGGTAGAAGCGATCAAACGCGGCACCGTGATCGACCACATCCCGGCGCAGGTCGGCTTTAAGCTGCTCACCCTGTTCAAACTGACCGAAACCGACCAGCGCATCACCATCGGCCTGAACCTGCCCTCCGGCGAGATGGGCCGCAAAGACTTGATTAAAATCGAGAACACCTTCCTGACCGACGAGCAGGTTAACCAGCTGTCGTTATACGCCCCGCAGGCGACGGTAAACCGCATTGATGATTACGAAGTGGTGGGCAAATCCCGCCCGAGCCTGCCGGATCGTATCGACAGCGTGCTGGTCTGCCCGAACAGCAACTGTATCAGCCACGCCGAACCGGTTTCTTCCAGTTTTGCAGTGAAAAAGCGCGCTGATGACATCGCACTCAAATGTAAATACTGCGAAAAAGAGTTTTCTCATTATGTGGTGCTGGCCAACTAAATGCGGTTGGTATTGGTGGTAGGCCTCCCTATAATGGCTACCACCCTACGCTTCGTCCTTCAGGCGGCGTCTGCGCCGGCGATACAGCGCTTATCGCCTGGCGGCAACCTGAATGATTTTGCGTAACATTACTCAGTTCATCTGGAGATAACATGAGCAAAACTATTGCGACGGAAAATGCACCAGCAGCGATTGGCCCATACGTTCAGGGCGTTGACCTCGGCAGCATGATCATCACCTCTGGCCAAATCCCGGTCGACCCGAAAACCGGCAGCGTTCCGGAAGACGTGTCCGCACAGGCGCGCCAGTCGCTGAACAACGTGAAAGCGATCGTTGAAGCCGCTGGCCTCACCGTCGGCGATATCGTCAAGACCACCGTTTTCGTCAAAGACCTCAACGATTTCGCTACCGTTAACGCCACTTACGAAGCGTTCTTCACCGAGCACAACGCCACCTTCCCGGCGCGCTCCTGCGTTGAAGTGGCGCGTCTGCCGAAAGATGTGAAGATCGAGATCGAAGCCATCGCCGTGCGTCGCTGATCGCTAACCTCGGCATGAAAAAAGGCAGCCCGCAGGCTGCCTTTTTTACGTGGGTCATCCGTAAACCTTCCCCTCATTGCCAGCCGTAGCGGCGGCTGTAGAAGCCTTTGACGGTTTGGGTCAGCACCATATAGCCCGCCAGGATCGCCACCAGCCACGGGAAGTAGCTCAGCGGCAGAGCCTGCAGCTGCAGATAGCCCGCCAGCGGCGAGAACGGCAGCGCGATCCCCACCGCCATCACCACCAGGGTCATGGCGAACAGCGGCCAGGCGGCGCGGCTCTGGACGAACGGAATGCGCCGGGTGCGGATCATGTGCACAATCAGCGTTTGCGACAGCAGCCCCTCGATAAACCAGCCGGACTGGAACAGGGTCTGCATCTCCACGGTATTGGCGTGGAACACCCACCACATCAGGCCGAAGGTGAGGATATCGAAAATCGAGCTGATCGGGCCGAAGAAGACCATAAAGCGCCCGAGATCGGCCGGGTTCCAGCGCTGCGGTTTGCGGATCTGTTCATCATCGACGTTATCGAACGGGATCGCCACCTGGGAGACATCGTAGAGCAGGTTTTGAATCAACAGGTGCAGCGGCAGCATCGGCAGAAACGGCAGGAAGGCGCTGGCCACCAGCACGCTGAAGACGTTGCCGAAGTTGGAGCTGGCGGTCATTTTGATGTACTTAAGCATGTTGGCGAAGGTGCGGCGTCCTTCGATCACCCCCTCCTCCAGTACCATCAGGCTCTTCTCCAGCAGAATGATATCCGCCGCCTCGCGGGCAATATCCACCGCGCCGTCGACCGAGATGCCGATGTCCGCCGCGCGCAGCGCCGGGGCGTCGTTGATGCCGTCGCCCATAAAGCCCACCACGTGGCCTTCGCGTTTCAGCAGCGTCACGATACGCTCCTTATGCAGCGGCGCCAGGCGGGCGAAGAGCGTGGTGCGTTTCGCCAGCGCCGCCAGCTCGTCGTCGCTCATCGCTTCAATCTGGCTGCCAATCACCACTTCGCCAGCATCCAGCCCCACTTCATGGCACACCTTGGCCGCCACCAGCTCGCTGTCGCCGGTGAGGATCTTCACCGTGATGCCGCTGGCTTTTAATGCTTTCAGCGCCGGAGCGGTGGTCTCTTTCGGCGGATCGAGGAAGGCGATGTATCCTTCCAGGATCAGGTCCGACTCATCGGCGCGCTGGTAGTCGCCTTCGCGGGCCGGCAGATATTTGGTCGCCACCGCCACCACCCGCAGCCCCTGCCGGTTGAGGGTGTCGGTCACCCGGCGAATGCGGCGCAGCATGGTGTCGTCCAGCGGCACGATATCGCCGTTGTAGCGCACCTGGGTTGAGACGTTGAGGATCTCCTGCAGCGCCCCTTTGCAGATCAGCTGATGCGCGTCGTCCTGCTCTTTCACCACCACCGACATGCGGCGGCGTTCGAAGTCGAAGGGGATCTCATCTACCTTCTGCCAGCGCGCCGCCAGCCCGCGGGCGGCTTCCAGCTCAACGCCCTCCAGCACCGCGGTGTCGAGCAGGTTTTTCAGGCCGGTCTGGTAGTGGCTGTTGAGCCAGGCGGCATGCAGTACCCGCTCGCTGACCTTGCCGGAGACGTCGGTATGGTTCTCCAGCACGATTTTATCCTGGGTCAGGGTGCCGGTTTTATCGGTGCAGAGGATGTCCATCGCGCCAAAATTCTGAATGGCGTCGAGGTGCTTCACGATAACCTTTTGCTTCGACAGCTTCACCGCCCCGCGCGCCAGCGTCGAGGTGACGATCATCGGCAGCATCTCCGGCGTCAGGCCAACCGCCACCGACAGCGCGAACAGCGCCGCCTCCCACCAGTCGCCTTTGGTGTAGCCATTGATCAGCAGCACCACCGGGGCCATCACCAGCATAAAGCGGATCAGCAACATGCTCACCCGACTGATGCCTTTCTGGAAGGCGTTCGGCTCGCTCTCCTGCTCGCTGACGCGGCCGGCCAGTTGACCAAACCAGGTGTGGCCGCCGGTGGCGAAGACGATGGCCTGCGCCGAGCCGCTCACCACGTTGGTGCCCATAAAGCACAGGGTGTCGCACTCCAGCGGGTTCTGCTGCAGCGGATCGCGGCTGCGGGCCACTTTCTCCACCGGCAGCGATTCGCCGGTCAGCGAGGCCTGGGCGACAAACAGATCCCGCGCCTGCAGGATACGCAGGTCGGCCGGGATCATGTCTCCCGCCGACAGCCTGATGATGTCGCCCGGCACCAGCTGGTCGATAGGCAGTTCCAGCCAGCGGCTCTCCCCCTGCTCGTTGACCACCCGCAGCACGGTGGCGGTATTGCTCACCATCGCCTTCAGCGCATCCGCCGCTTTGGTCGAGCGCGCCTCCTGGATGAAGTTGAGCAGCGTCGAGATCCCCACCATCAGGGCGATAACCCCGGCGGCGAACAGATCCTCGGTGGAATAGGAGACGATGCCGAGCACCGTCAACAGCAGATTGAACGGGTTGCGGTAGCAGGTCCACAGATGCACCCACCACGGAGAGGGCTTCTGCGCCGGGATCTGGTTGTCACCGTGTTTGAGGATTTTCGCCGCCACTTCGCCTTCATTGAGCCCTTCTGGGTGGCTGTCAAAGGCGCGCCAGATCTCCTGGTCGTCCATCGCCGCCACGTCCAGACACTGTTTGCCCAGCGACTCAGGAATGGGGCCGCTCGCCAGATGACGGGCGTCCGGCAGCGGATCGCGCTGGACTAAACGGCGTGGCAGATGGCGGCTAAGCTGTGCGAACAGCTGCCGGGTATAATTTTTCAGCATAAA
Source organism: Klebsiella sp. PCX (assembly GCF_021869705.1). Classification (NCBI taxonomy): domain Bacteria; kingdom Pseudomonadati; phylum Pseudomonadota; class Gammaproteobacteria; order Enterobacterales; family Enterobacteriaceae; genus Klebsiella; species Klebsiella sp. PCX. Next base: position 520,991 of record NZ_CP091527.1, on the reverse strand, counting down.
CAGTCCCTCCGCGCTCGCCAAAGCGAACGCAGCGTTGCCGACGGGCGTAGCAAAACCTACCTGTCAGGCATGTTATTTTTATGGCAGGGACATCAAGGACGTCACTGCTTTACGCTTTCCGGTAAAGCAGTGTTAAACAGGCTTACCGGAAAGAAAGGTTGCTCCATCGAGGATGAGGAGTGGGATCGGGGTCCATAACTATCTCCGGTAAGTGAATATAAACGGCGCGGATTATAGCGCCCTCGTTAAGGATTGTGTGGCAATAATGGCGATGATAAACCCGCGCAACTAAACCGAACGTAAACCAGACTTTGCTCATTGCGGTTTGGTTGAGTAGCATTATGCTCACTTCTACCCCCTGACGAGAATTCCGCATGCAGAACCGGCTGACCATCAAAGATATCGCGCGCTTAAGCGGCGTAGGGAAATCAACGGTATCCCGCGTCCTCAACAACGAGAGCGGGGTCAGCGAACGGACCCGCGAGCGCGTCGAAGCGGTGATGCAGCAGCACGGTTTCTCGCCCTCCCGCTCCGCCCGCGCCATGCGCGGCCAGAGCGATAAAGTGGTGGCGATTATCGTCACCCGTCTCGATTCGCTGTCGGAAAACCTCGCCGTGCAGACCATGCTGCCCGCCTTTTATGAGCAGGGTTACGACCCGATTATGATGGAGAGTCAGTTCTCCCCGGGGCTGGTGGAGGAGCATCTCGGCATGCTCGCCCGGCGTAATATTGACGGCGTGGTACTGTTCGGTTTTACCGGCATCGACGAGGCGATGCTCGCCCCCTGGCGCGACACCCTGGTGCTGATGGCCCGCGACGCCCCCGGCTTCGCCTCGGTGTGCTATGACGACGAGGGGGCCATCACGCTGCTGATGCAGCGGCTCTACGAACGCGGACATCGCCACATCAGCTTCCTTGGCGTACCGCACAGCGACGTCACCACCGGCGAACGCCGCCATCTCGCCTACCTCGCCTTCTGTAAAAAGCATCGTCTGACGCCCACCGCCGCCCTGCCGGGGCTGGGCATGAAGCAGGGGTATGACACCGTCGCCAGCGTGTTGACGGCCGAGACCAGCGCCCTGGTCTGCGCCACCGATACCCTCGCCCTCGGCGCCAGTAAGTACCTCCAGCAGCAGGGCCGCGATGCGCTGCAGCTCGCCAGCGTCGGCAGCACGCCGCTGATGAAGTTTCTCCACCCGGAAATATTGACCGTCGATCCGGGCTATGCCGAGTCCGGACGCCGGGCCGCCCGGCAGTTGATCGAGCAGATCGCCGGCAGCGTCGATCCCCGCCAGATCGTCATTCCCGCCGCCCTGAATTAATCTCGTTCGGGCGATTTATGTGATCGTCGCTGGGTTTCGGGAACGTTCCCATTTTGCAAATTAAGCGGAACGGTTAGGATGCCCTCAAGGTAAAAACGGCATCTCTCCCCTCTGTTTTTGAGGCTTCATCATGAGCAAAGTAAACCAGCAGGACATCGATAAACTGATCGAACTGGTGGGCGGGCGCGGCAATATCGCCACCGTCAGCCACTGTATTACCCGTTTGCGCTTTGTGCTGAACGACCCGGCCATCGCCAGACCAAAAGAGATTGAGCAGCTGCGCATGGTGAAGGGATGCTTCACTAACGCCGGCCAGTTCCAGGTGGTCATCGGCACCGAGGTGGGCGATTACTACAAAGCCCTGCTGGCGACCACTGGCCAGACTTCCGCCGATAAAGAGCAGGTCAAACAGGCCGCGCGGCAAAATATGAAGTGGCATGAACAGCTGATTTCGCACTTCGCCGAGATCTTCTTCCCACTGCTGCCGGCGCTGATCAGCGGCGGTCTGATCCTCGGTTTCCGCAACGTCATCGGCGACTTACCCATGAGCAACGGCCAGACGCTGGCCCAGATGCACCCGTCGCTGAAAACCATCTATGACTTCCTGTGGCTGATTGGCGAGGCGATCTTCTTCTATCTGCCGGTGGGGATCTGCTGGTCAGCGGTGAAGAAGATGGGCGGCACGCCGATCCTCGGGATCGTCCTTGGCGTCACCCTGGTGTCCCCGCAGCTGATGAACGCCTATCTCCTCGGCCAGCAGGTGCCGGAGGTGTGGAACTTCGGCCTGTTTACCATTGCCAAAGTCGGCTACCAGGCGCAGGTGATCCCGGCCCTGCTGGCTGGCCTGGCCTTAGGCTTTATCGAGACGCGCCTCAAGCGCATCGTGCCTGACTACCTCTACCTGGTCATTGTCCCGGTCTGCTCGCTGATCCTCGCGGTGTTCCTCGCGCACGCCATTATCGGTCCGTTCGGCCGCCTGATCGGCGACGGCGTGGCCTTCGCGGTACGCCATCTGTTAACCGGCAGCTTCGCGCCGATCGGCGCCGCGCTGTTTGGCTTCCTCTACGCGCCGCTGGTGATCACCGGCGTCCACCAGACCACCCTCGCCATCGATATGCAGATGATCCAAAGCATGGGCGGCACCCCGGTGTGGCCGCTGATTGCGCTGTCCAACATTGCCCAGGCATCGGCGGTGGTCGGCATCATCATCGCCAGCCGCAAGCAGAATGAACGTGAAATCTCGGTGCCGGCGGCGATCTCCGCCTATCTCGGGGTCACCGAGCCGGCAATGTACGGTATCAACCTGAAGTACCGCTTCCCGATGCTGTGCGCAATGATCGGCTCCGGCCTCGCCGGCCTGCTGTGCGGCCTGAACGGCGTGCTGGCGAACGGCATCGGCGTCGGCGGCCTGCCGGGGATCCTCTCCATCCAGCCAACCTACTGGCAGGTGTACGCCATGGCGATGGCCATCGCGGTGGTGGTGCCGATTATCCTCACCACCGTGGTGTATCAGCGCAAGTACCGTCAGGGCACCTTGCAGATTGTCTAACTTCTTCTTTCGGGGCGCCTTTGGCGCCCCTCGTTGCAGCAGGAAAGTACTATGAATCAACTCCCCCACTGGTGGCAAAACGGCGTTATTTATCAAATCTATCCGAAGAGTTTTCAGGATACCACCGGCAGCGGTACCGGCGACCTGCGCGGCGTCACCTCCCGCCTCGACTATCTGCAAAAGCTTGGGGTAGACGCCATCTGGCTGACGCCGTTCTACGTCTCTCCGCAGGTGGATAACGGCTACGACGTGGCGAACTACACCGCCATCGATCCCTCCTACGGCACGATGGCCGACTTTGACGCCCTGGTGGCGGAGGCGAAGGCGCGCGGGATCCGCATCGTGCTGGATATGGTGCTGAACCATACCTCGACCGAACACGAATGGTTCCGTCAGTCGCTGAATAAGGAGAGTCCCTACCGCCAGTTCTATATCTGGCGCGACGGCGAACCGGACGCCCTGCCGAACAACTGGCGCTCTAAATTTGGCGGTAACGCCTGGCAGTGGCACGCCGACAGCGGGCAGTATTATCTGCACCTGTTCGCCATTGAGCAGGCGGATCTCAACTGGGAGAATCCGGCGGTGCGCGCCGAGCTGAAAAAGGTCTGCGAATTCTGGGCTGACCGCGGCGTCGACGGTCTGCGCCTCGACGTGGTCAACCTGATCTCAAAAGACCAGACCTTTCCCTGCGATCTGGACGGGGATGGCCGCCGCTTCTATACCGACGGCCCGCGGGTGCATGAGTTCCTGCAGGAGATGAGCCGCGATGTCTTCACCCCGCGTAACCTGATGACCGTCGGCGAGATGTCTTCCACCTCGCTGGAACACTGCCAGCAGTACGCCGCGCTGGACGGCCGCGAGCTGTCGATGACCTTTAACTTCCACCATTTAAAAGTCGATTATCCCGGAGGGGAGAAGTGGACCCTCGCCCGCCCGGACTATGTGGCGCTGAAGGCGCTGTTCCGCCACTGGCAGCAGGGGATGCACAACCGGGCATGGAACGCGCTGTTCTGGTGTAACCACGATCAGCCGCGCATCGTCTCGCGCTTTGGCGACGAAGGCGCGTACCGGGTGCCGGCGGCGAAGATGCTGGCGATGGTGCTGCACGGCATGCAGGGCACGCCCTATATTTATCAGGGCGAAGAGATCGGTATGACCAATCCGCACTTCAACAGCATCAGCGATTATCGCGACGTCGAGAGCCACAATATGTTTATCGAACGTGCGGCGCAGGGGCAAAGCCCGGACGAACTGCTGGCAATCCTTGCCAGCAAATCGCGCGACAACAGCCGCACGCCGATGCCGTGGCATAGTGGCGAGAACGGTGGCTTTAGCGACGGTGAGCCGTGGATCGGCCTTGGCGATAACTACCGGGAGATCAACGTCGAGGCGGCGCTGGCGGACCCCGATTCGGTGTTTTATGCCTATCAGCAGCTGATTACGCTGCGTAAAACCCTGCCGCTGCTGACCTGGGGCGATTATCAGGATCTCCTGCCTGACCATCCGTCGCTGTGGTGTTATCGCCGTCAGTGGCAGGGACAAACGCTGGTGGTCGCCGCCAACCTGAGCCGCGACCTGCAGACCTGGCAGCCAGAGGAGGCCCCAGGCGACTGGAAGATGATCATCAGCAACTATGCCGAGACCACGCCCCGCCCGACCGGGCTAACGCTGCGGCCGTTCGAAGCGGTATGGTGGCTGCAGGCGTAAGGTATCCCCTGCCCTCCCGAGATGAGGATGTCATGCCTGGCGCCGGTGGCGAACGCCAGGCATTTTTGCTTATTTTCCAGCCAGATAAATTTACATTTATCGCCAGCGCCCATCATCCGTACTCTCACCTTTTTACCTTGTTCTGGGTCAATAAAATCGCAAACATCTTTGATGCAAATCACTACATATAGAACTTAAAATGCGTCCCGGCCCTACATGTTGTATTAATCGTCTATTATGTCACCATATCTTATCGATGTCTGGCGGTGATGAGATGTGGATAAAACGGGCCGGATCTGAAGGCAAACAGCACGAGCCGTAGCGCGCAGCGCCTTCGGGATAACCTCCGCCTCTGTGGATAACCTGTTCTATATATGGAGTGATCATGACACCGCATGTGATGAAACGTGATGGCTGTAAAGTGCCGTTCAAGTCAGAGCGCATTCAGGAAGCAATTCTGCGTGCAGCTAAAGCAGCGGGAGTCGATGACGCAGACTATTGCGCCACCGTCGCAGAAGTCGTTAGCCAACAAATGCAGGGCCGCGCCCAGGTCGACATCAATGAGATCCAGACCGCGGTGGAAAACCAGCTGATGTCCGGCCCCTATAAGCAGCTGGCGCGCGCCTATATTGAGTATCGCCATGACCGCGATAGCCAGCGTGAGAAGCGCGGCCGCCTCAATCAGGAGATCCGCGGCCTCGTCGAGCAGACCAACTCCGCGCTGCTCAACGAAAACGCCAACAAGGACAGTAAAGTCATCCCGACCCAGCGCGACCTGCTGGCCGGTATCGTCGCCAAGCACTACGCCCGGCAGCACCTGCTGCCTCACGATGTGGTGATGGCCCACGAACGCGGCATGATCCACTATCATGACCTCGATTACTCGCCCTTCTTCCCCATGTTTAACTGCATGCTGATCGACCTGAAAGGCATGCTGACCCAGGGCTTTAAGATGGGCAACGCGGAGATCGAGCCGCCGAAGTCTATCTCTACCGCCACCGCGGTGACAGCGCAGATCATCGCCCAGGTCGCCAGCCATATTTACGGCGGCACCACCATTAACCGCATCGATGAAGTGCTGGCGCCGTTCGTCAGCGAAAGCTTTAACAAGCATCGCAAAATCGCTGAAGAGTGGCAGATCCCGGATGCCGAAGGCTATGCCCGCGCCCGTACCGAAAAAGAGTGCTACGACGCCTTCCAGTCGCTGGAGTATGAGGTTAACACGCTGCATACCGCCAACGGCCAGACGCCGTTTGTCACCTTCGGGTTCGGCCTCGGCACCAGCTGGGAATCGCGGCTGATCCAGCAGTCGATTCTGCGTAACCGCATTGCCGGCCTCGGTAAAAACCGTAAGACCGCGGTGTTCCCGAAACTGGTGTTCGCGATCCGTGACGGCCTGAACCATAAGTTCGGCGATCCGAACTACGACATCAAACAGCTGGCGCTGGAGTGCGCCAGCAAGCGCATGTACCCGGATATCCTCAACTACGACCAGGTGGTGAAGGTTACCGGGTCGTTTAAAACGCCGATGGGCTGCCGCAGCTTCCTCGGGGTGTGGGAAAACGAGAACGGCGAGCAGGTGCACGATGGGCGCAATAACCTCGGCGTTATCAGCCTCAACCTGCCGCGCATCGCCCTGGAAGCGAAAGGCGACGAAGCCGCCTTCTGGGCGCTGCTGGACGAGCGCCTGCAGCTGGCGCGCAAAGCGCTGATGACCCGTATTGCCCGCCTGGAAGGGGTAAAAGCGCGCGTGGCGCCGATCCTCTATATGGAAGGGGCCTGCGGCGTGCGACTGAAAGCCGACGACGACGTCTCCGAGATTTTCAAAAACGGCCGGGCGTCGATTTCGCTGGGCTATATCGGTATCCATGAAACCATCAACGCGCTGTACGGCAATCAGCACATGTACGACAGCGAGGCGCTGCGCGAGAAGGGGGTGGCCATCGTCCAACGCCTGCGCGACGCCGTCGATTTGTGGAAGGAAGAGACCGGCTACGGCTTTAGCCTGTACAGCACGCCGAGCGAAAACCTGTGCGATCGCTTCTGCCGTCTCGATACCGCCGAGTTTGGCGTGGTGGAAGGGGTGACCGACAAAGGTTACTACACCAACAGCTTCCACCTCGACGTGGAGAAGAAGGTCAACCCGTACGATAAGATCGATTTTGAAGCGCCGTATCCGCCGCTGGCCAACGGGGGCTTCATTTGCTACGGCGAATACCCGAACATCCAGCACAACCTGAAGGCGCTGGAGGACGTGTGGGATTACAGCTATCAGCATGTGCCGTATTACGGAACCAATACGCCGATCGATGAGTGCTACGAGTGTGGTTTCACCGGCGAGTTCGAGTGCACCAGCAAGGGCTTTACCTGCCCGAAATGCGGTAACCACGACGCCTCCCGCGTTTCCGTTACCCGCCGGGTGTGCGGCTACCTCGGTAGCCCGGACGCGCGTCCGTTCAACGCCGGCAAGCAGGAAGAAGTGAAGCGCCGCGTTAAACACCTGGGCAATGGGCAGATCGGTTAAAGAACAATGCGCTTTTCCCGGATAGCGGCGCGCAGCGCCTTATCCGGGCTACCACTGCCTGGTGAGTCGTAGCCCGGCCGAACGCAGCGACGCCGGGAAATGGCCGCACTCCTCCGTTTTCGCAAAGCAAATAACGTCAGAGCAAGGCGGCAAACGAAGGGATCCCAGACAGCCAGGTGGGTTTCCTCAAATCAGTTGGCGTTGTAGCAAGGCGGCAAACGAGTAAGTCCCGGGGAGCTTACTGGAGTAAGTGACCCGGGCGAGCGAGCGCAGCCAACGCTGCTGCAGCGGCAAATGAGAAGAGGAAACAATGAATTATCACCAGTATTACCCCGTCGACATCGTCAACGGCCCCGGCACCCGCTGCACCCTGTTTGTCTCCGGCTGCATCCATGAGTGCCCCGGCTGCTACAACAAAAGCACCTGGCGGGTGAATTCCGGTATGCCGTTTACCGCTGAGATGGCCGACCGCATCATCGCCGACCTCAACGACACCCGCATCAAGCGCCAGGGGATTTCGCTCTCCGGCGGCGATCCGCTGCATCCGCAGAACGTCGCGGAGATCTTAAAGCTGGTTCAGCGCGTGCGCGCCGAATGCCCCGGCAAAGATATCTGGGTCTGGACCGGCTATAAGCTGGATGAGCTGAATGAGGCGCAGATGCAGGTGGTGAACCTGATCAACGTGCTGGTCGACGGTAAGTTTGTGCAGGATTTAAAAGACCCGGCGCTGATCTGGCGCGGCAGCAGCAACCAGGTCGTACATCATTTGCGATAGCGTTTAGAGCCGTTTATTCGCCTGATGATAAACGGCCGCTTTCTCTCTTTTGCCAATGGCAATAACGTAAACCACCACCACACTATCTCGTACTTGATACACCAGCCGATAACCTGACGCCTTAAGCTTGATTTTGTAGCAATCCGGCAAATCGCTCAGCCTGGCCGACTCAATTCGCGGATTCTGCATAATCTGCTGGAGATTATTTTTGAACTGTTTTTTGACCGTCTCGCCAAGCTGCCATTCGCGCCAGGCTCGTGGATCAAACTCCAGTTCATAGGTCATCCAGACTCACCTTAACCCCCGGCCGTGGGTTTTCCAGCCGCTCGCGAACGGTGCGTAACAACGCCGCTTCGCCATCGCTGATGGTCATACTTTTCACCGGCATGCGGCCATTTTCCGCAATGTATTGAAACAGCAGACGTACCGCCTCCGTTGGCGTCATATCGAGTTTCTCCAGCACGGCATAAGCCTCTTTTTTGAGTTTATCATCCAGTCGAACGTTGAGCGTGGCCATTATGCCTCCAGAAAGGGATATTTTGTAATGCATTATAGCATTACATTTGAATTACACTCGAATCTGGAAAACGCCTCTCAAAACCGGCTGACGCATTCCATCGCCACCGTTTTAAACTCATCGAAGCTGCGGGTCGTGGCGAGGCGGCTCATGGCGCGCTCGCGCAGGAAAGTCACGAAAATATCGTAGATCGCCATCGCCTCTTCATACTCGCGCTTGCTGATAGCGAGCAGAAAGATGATATGGGCGGTTTCGTCACCCCAGGCGATGCCCTGCGGGGCAATAACGGTATAGACCACCGTCTTTTTCGCCAGCAGACCCAGGGAGTGCGGCAGCGCAATACCGTCGCCGAGCATGGTGCTGACAATCGCTTCACGCTCCACCACCGAAGCATGAAACTCCGCATCGACGAAGCCTTCCTCCAGCAGCTGCTGACACAATTCGGCGAACAGCGTTTGCTGATCCATCGGCGTGTCGATCACCCGGAAATGGGCGGCATCGAAGTACTTATTCAGCATCCACGGACGGGTGCGGTCCACCAGCACCAGCTTGCCGATCTGATCCAGTTGATAGTCAGTGGGGAACGGCGCGATGGTCACTACCGGCTTGTCTTTTTCGCTGATCCGCACCGTGGAGATAACAAAATCCGCCTCGATCGCGTCCCGCTGTTCGTACTCGCGCTGGGAAATAGTGGCGGCGATCTCCAGCTGCGGATATTTGCGCTGCAGGATCGCCTCAATCATCCGCACCATCGCATTGCTGGTATCACACACCAGCAGCACCTGCGGCTGACGCTGGTAACCAATGTTGTAGTGGCGCTCCAGCCCGACGCCGATATGCAGCACCAGAAAACCGATTTCGTTTTCGCTAATGGTATAAGGCGTGTATTTGCCCCAGCTGGAGACCGCGGCGAGGGTCATATCCCAGGCCATCGGGTAGTGCTGTTTGATGTTATCCAGCAGCGGATTGGGGATCATGATCTGGTAGCGTACGCGGGTGATCATGGTCTTTATGTGGGTCAGCAGATCGGCGTGCAGCTGGGCATCGTCCAGCAGATTGTAGTTATACTGGCTGTTGATGTAGCGCAGGATGTAGTTGACCAGCGCTTCGTCATCGTCGGCGCTGATGGTTTCCGGGTCCACGTCCTGTACCTGACGGGCGGCGATATGCACGCACAGCCACTCTTCTTCCGCGGGCGATAAAGGTTTACCGGCCAGCCGCTGCAGTTCGCCCGCCAGATCGCGCGCGGCATCACGGACGTTCTGCGCCACATCTTCAGCACTGAAATCCGCCAGCGGGTAGCCTTCGCTGACGCGGCGCACCACCACCGCCCCGTACAGGCAGATAAAGCGCTCGCCGACGTCGGTGAGGCGAATATGGTGTCGGGTGAGCGTCTCCTGCAGCACGGGCTCCAGCAGCGCTGGCACCTCCGCGGCAAAGGCCTCGGCGCCGATCGGCGGCGCGATACCGCCCTGCTGGGCCAGCTCCCACAGCAGGTCGGTGAGGCAGGCGCGAACCGATACCTCGCTGCCAAACAGCTTCATACCGTGGCGCGGGCGGGTTTCAAGGGTGAGCTGATAGCGCTGGAAGCGCTCGCGCACCTCGACCATATCGTTCTGCAGCGTGGCGCGGCTGACGAACCACTCATCCGCCAGGTCTTCCAGCTTGATGGAGAACGCCGACGTCAGAAAACGCACCAGCAGAAACGTGATGCGATCCTGGGCGGTACGCGGGACATGCTGCGCCTTCGGCGACGCCTCCTCCAGTGTCTGAAAGCTCGCCGGGTTATCAATTTTCAGCTGATAACCGCTGCCGCGGTTGAGGATAAACTGCGCGCCATACTGCGCCAGTAGCGCATTCAGGGCGGTAATATCGGCGCGCACGGTACGGGTGGAAACCGACAGGCGTTGCGCCAGCTCATCCTGCGGCAGCGTTTCATTCCGCAGCAGGGTGAAGAGTTGCGCTAAGCGTTGGTTGGGAAATCGCATGTCAGTTCCTTGTGGTTACGGCTCAGGGTTGGGCGGATATCACCATCTGCGATGGGCTGCCGACCGGCGTGTAGTCTGAGACAAAGGTCAATTTGCCATCCTTCGGCGCCACGCTGAAGCGGGTAATATTATCGCTACGCTGGTTCATGACGTACAGCCACTGCCCCTGAGTATCCAGGGTCAGCGTGCGGGGGTAATCTCCGCGCGTCCAGATATCCTCCTGGTGGCTCAGGCGGCCATCGGCCTGCACCGTAAAGTGGGCGATGCTGTTATGCAGACGGTTGGCGACGTACAGCTGTTTGCCGTCGTTGCTCAGCGCCAGACCGGCGGCAAAGCTGGTGCCCTTATACTCTTTCGGCAGCGCGGAGACGGTTTTGCCTTCGCGCAGCAGACCGCTTTGCTGCTCCAGATGATAGAAGGTCAGCGTCGACGCTTCTTCGTTAATCAGCCACAGGCCGTCGCCCTTTGGCGTAAAGACGAAGTGGCGCGGGCCGGCGCCCGGCGACGAAGCGGCGATAAATGGCGGATCGTTCGGCGTCAGCTTGCCGCTGGCGCTATCCAGCCGGTACTGATAGATCCGATCCAGCCCCAGATCGGTAGAGTAAACGTATTTTCCGCTGGGATCGGCGGCGATCATATGGGCGTGCGGGCCATTGTGATCGCTGATGGCGAAGCTGCCCTCGACGGCCGCCGCCGGGCGTTCGGCCCCTGCCGGGCCTTCATCCTGATGCCTGTCCACCGCCTCACCCAGGCTACCATCTTCTTTGACCGGTAGCACGGCGATGCTGCCGCTGACGTAGTTGGCCACCAGCAGCTGTTTACCGTTTGGCGTCAGGGAGAGATAAACCGGCCCGGCGCCGCCGGAGGCGACCTGATTGAGTGCGGTCAGCTCACCGTTCCTCTCAATGCGCCACGCCTGCACCACGCCTTTCTCCACCTCGCTGGCGGCATACAGCGTTTTGCCATCGCGCGAGACGGTCAGCTGCGCGACATTCGCCAGCGAGCTCACCAGCGCCTTGTCCCGCAGCGCGCCGGTTTGGCCATCAACGGTAAAGCGGTACAGACCTTCGCCATTGGGATTATAGGTGCCAATCCAGGCGTAGTGGGTTTGCGCGGCGGCGCCGGCGGCAAGCAAAGACAGTGAAGCAACAAGCAGGTGACGAGCGGTTGGCATGGTAACTCCTTGATGGTTCGGTGGGATCAGTTGCCCCTCACCCTTTGAGGGAGAGGGGCAAGGGCACTACTTCACTAACTGTTTGGTCATCTCCAGCAACTGGCGCACATCGGCCGGGCGGGTGTTGCCGCTGGCCTTATCGATAATCGAGCTGTAGATATGCGGGATGATTTTGCTCACCCCGGCATCAAGGGCGATTTTCAGGATCTCGCTGTAGTTTTCCAGATCGATACCGCCGGTCGGCTCCAGCCAGAAATCGTGCGCGGCGCAGGCTTTGGCCACCGCCTCGAACTCGTCGCGGTGCTTCAGGCCGCCCATCGGGAAGTATTTGATGGAGCTGCCGCCCATATCTTTTAACAGCGCGATGGCGGTTTCCAGCGGCACAATCCCATCCGCCGCTCCGCTGCTCAGCGGGCCGGTGGAGATCTTCACCATACCCGGGGTGCCGGTGGGCGAGACCAGGCCGTTGACCACCGTTTCGTTCTGCCCGAGCAGCGCGCGGCTGGTGGCCACGCCGGTGAAGACCTGGTTGACGTGCTGCGGCTGCACCTGGCGAGAAATCTCGCTCACCATCGCCGACTGATTCGGATCCCCCGCGCCCAGCCCGACGGAGAGGGCGTTATCAATCAGCTTCGCGTAGTCGCGCATATCGGCCACCGCGCTGGCGACGTCCGGGTAATTTTTGGAGAGCACGCCGACCAGGACATGACCTTCCGCCGCGTCGTAGATTTCGCGAGCGTTGTCTTTGCTGCCCGCCAGGACGTTCAGGCACACGCGGTCACGGTAAAAGTTTGGGGTCAGTTTCATGCTTGTTTCTCCTTGTGCAGAACTTCCGCGATGCGACGGGCGACCACCGCCAGCTGCTGTGCGTTAACGCTGCGGACATCGGCTTCGATAATGCCTTCATTCGCTTTATAGCCGCGGAAGTAGATGGCGTATTCGCCTTGCTTCAGCGCGTTAACCAGATCGCCGGTCTTCACGCCGGTCACCGCTTCGTCGAATTTGATTTCGGCGCGGGCGATATCGCGGCCGGCGCTGTCCCATACCACACGGGCAGTAACGCCGTCGAGGGTGTTGAGCTGTTCGATAAACGGCGTCATCTTCGTCACCATCTCCTCACCGCTCTCTTTGCTCGCCGTCAGGTAGTGTTCAATGGCGCAGGTCAGGCCGAGGATCCCCTCTTTACCCACTTTCATCGCCCGGCCAATGCCCATCGACTGGCGTTTAACCCACTCAACGTACTGCGTTTTGCCGATCACCAGCCCGCTGGTCGGCCCTTCAATCGCTTTCGCGCCGCTGTAGATAACCAGGTCGGCGCCCATGCGGTAGTAGCACTGCAGATCTTCCTCCGCCGCCGCGTCGACGATCAGCGGTAAATGATGCTGACGCGCTACTTCCGCGGCCTGCGCGACGTTGAGCATGCTTTTCTGCACGCAGTGGTGGGATTTGATGTAGAGGATCGCCGCGGTGCGCGGGGTGATCGCCGCCGCCAGCTGTTCGGCAGAGCATTCGTTGGCGTAGCCCGCTTCCACCAGCTTACCGCCGCCCAGCGCCACCATGGTGCCGACCGGCGCGCCGAAGTTGACGTTGTGGCCCTTCGGCAGGACGATTTCGTTATGCTCTATCGGCGTAACGTGCAGGTTCTCCAGCAGCCAGTCGCTGTCTTTCACCAGCACCGCCGCCACCGACTGGGCAATCCCTGCCGACGCGCAGGAGACCACGGTCGCCCCTTCCACGTCCAGCAGCCTGGCGATGTACTCGCCGGTCTTATTCACCAGGTCTTTCATTTCAAAGTACTGGTTCATACCGGCCATCGCGGCTTCCACCACTTCCGGGCGCGGCGTGGAGACGCCCAGCGCCGTCATCCGGCCGGAAGTGTTAATAACTTGTTTTAAATGGTATTTTTCAAAAATCGAAGGCATGTTCCGCGCTCCCTTGTTCGGTCAGATAGCCTTTGCCCGCGCGGATCGCGGCCAGCGGCACCAGAATGTTGTCTGCCTGGAGGCTCTCTTTTTCGGCATCCACCAGCAGCGTAGGCTGGCGCTCCAGGCGAAATAGCGTTAGATCGGCGTCGAAACCCGCTTCCAGCCGCCCTTTACGCGACAGGCGCAGCCCCTCGGCGGCGCTGACGGTCACACAGTCAATCACCTGGGGCAGGGTCATGCCGATAGCGAGGAATTTCGACATCACCAGCGCCAGCGAACGTACCGGGCCGTCGATGCGGTTGCGGCAGTAAATATCCGAGCTGATGGTGTGCGGCAGAATGCCCAGCGCAATCGCCCGGCGCGCCACTTCAAAGCTGAAGCTGGCGGTACCGTGGCCGACGTCAAGGCGTACGCCGCGGTGCAGGGCGCGGGTAATCGAACTGCGCAGTTCGCCGGCAGGATTCAGAATGCGGTTCGGCTTGCCGTTATAGCAGTGGGTAATGATGTCGCCGCGACTCAACAGCTCGGCAATTTCATCGAGGTTCGGCGGATTATTGCCGATGTGTACCATCAGCGGCAGATCGCCGTTTTCCTGCTGCATAGTCTTGGCGCGCGCCAGCGGCGTAATGCCGTTTTCCCCCACCACGCTGCTGCTCATCCGCGCCTTCAGGCCGACGATAAAGTCGGGATGGCGCTGCACCGCCTGCTTCACCGCCTCGGCGTCGATATTGGCCAAATTGGCCAGTTCGTTCTGGGCAATCAGCCCGACGCGGGAGATATTGAGCAGGGCATAGACTTCCGTCACCGCTTTGCGGGTTAACTGATAGAAGTCGTCCACATCGTCGGCGCCGGTGCTGCCAGCATCAATCACGGTGGTGACGCCGGTGGCGATGCCAACGCTGTCCGGCTCATCGTGATATATCGGCGAATTTGGGTAGCAGTGAACGTGGGAGTCAATCCAGCCGGCGCTGACGTAGCTGTTGCCCTGCAGATCGATGGTTTTACGGGAGGGCGCGCTAATCTCGCCCAGCGCCGCGATTTTCCCGTCCTGAATGGCGATATCAGTCAGGGTATCGTCGACGAGGCGCGCGCGGCGCAGGAGTAAATCAAACATAGCTATCTCCTGATGAAAGAGTGAATCTGTTGCCGGATGGCGGCGTACCGCCTTATCCGGCCTACACATCGCGCTGACCTGTAGGCCCGATAAGCGCAGCGCCATCGGGCGATTAGCTAATCGCCACCGGGAAGATCGAGCCAAGGATCATCGCGCCGAGGATGGCGCCGCCGGTGATCGGTTTCTGCCAGATATAGAACAGCAGTGCGCCAACCAGCGAGCCGATCCCGATAGGAATCGAGGCGGTCATTGCGCTGAGGATAATCAACGGCCCCAGGAAGCGGCCGGAGGCGTTACCTGCGCCCATCATCACGTCGGCGCCGTAGGTGGAGTCGCTTTGGTTGATGGTGAACTTACGCGCCAGAATAATGATGTAGCCCACCGCCAGGCCGAGGATCAGGCCGGTTGCCAGCGAGGCGGCGAAGTTCGCCACCGGGAAGACAAAGCCCGCGCCGAGCAGCAGCGCCGGGACGCCAAGACCGATCCCGGTCTGAATAGCGCCGCCGATATCGAGGATCCCCACCAGCGACCCTTCGATGATGCGGGCGAACAGGAAGCTGGCGCCAAACGCCGCCACCGCGCCGTAAACGCCGGTATCAATCCCCGACTTCAGCATCGCCACGAAGGCGACTTCGTTAAAGGCGCCGATGCCGTACAGGTAGTACATGTGGGTCCCGGCGAAGACGCCGGAGGAGAGCAGGCCAACGAAGATCGGGAACGACCAGTCGGCATACCAAAAACCTTTATTCTGTTCCATTATCAGGCTCCCGTTATTTGCCGCTGAGTGAGTTGTGGATCATGTCCAGCCAGTTCGGCACGGTCAGATGGAAGGATTCGATCATCTTCATGTCGAAGCCGCGGAAGAAACCGCTGAGGACGAACAGGGCGACAATGGCCACCATCATCACTTTGGTGACCCGGTTCCAGCCGCTCTCTTCAACGCCTTTGCCGATCAGAATACCCAGCACCAGCCCCGGTACGGCGTTGCCCATAATCAGCTGCGCTGCGCCGCCGAAGATGGTCGCCCAGAAGCCTGATTTTTTACCGGCGTCGATCGCCGCCAGCCAGAAGATCACCGGCATCACGGTGTTCACCAGCAGGTTTGCCGCCGGTACCAGTACCTTAACCGCGGTCACCTGCAGCGCTTCCGGTACGGACGAGGCGGTAAGGTTGAGGAAGGCGACGACAATCATGCCGATGATGCCGCAGGAGATGGCCATTTTTTTCGGATCGTGCAGCGTTTCGCCGACGTTACGATTTTTCAGCATCAGCGCCGCCGCGCCCCAGTTGGGGATAATGCGGTGGTCAACATCCTGGGTGAAGGAGCCTGCTGCAACGGAAGAGGCCCAGGCGTTAAAGAAGAAACCGAGGCCAAAGGAGAAGTGGGAAGCCGGATCGCCCTCACAGGAGTTCAGCTCGCCCAGGGTTCGAAACGCCCCCATCCCCTGGGTGGTAGGGGCATGAAACATGCGTGCCGCTCCGGCGCCCACACCGACGCCGACCAAGCCGCCGATGATAAGCGATTTTATTAAAATTATCAGGAACATAGTCAGACCCTTTGCTAACAATCAGGTTTGCGTGACGAAATCCACTTTATCGAGATCGATGGCGGTCACGTTGACGGTGACGTCCAGCTCCACGCTGTAGGTCCGTCGTTCACGGCGCAAAAAGAAAAACAGGAAGGCCTCTTTTCGTACCGCTTCGCGCGCATGAACAACCGTCACGTCCTGTGGCTCAATACGCAGCAGAATGTGCGATGAGGTTTTCATCACCGCAGCCTGCACATGGTTCAGGGCATCGGCGAAGGCCCGTGATTTGCTTTCGCCTTTGCCGGCAACCCTCACCGTGGTGGTGAATTGCTCTTTCATACTTATGCGCCGTATTTCTTTTTCCAGGCTTCTACCAGGCGCTCACCCAGCTCTTCTTTATCCATAAAGCCGAAGCCCAGCACGTTGCAGCCTTCGTTTATGGCGGTGACGCCCTCTTCAACAGAACGCATGCCGTATTTCGCTTTGTAGCCGTATTTGGTCTGGGCGGTGATAGCGCCGGCGCCGCCGCTGCCGCAGAAGGAGATGCCGAAGGTGGCGTTTTCCGCTTTCATCATGTCGCCAAGCTTCATGTCGGCAGCAACGCCAGGGACGACCACTGCGCGTGCGCCGGCTTTCTCTGCGCCTGCGGCGACCTTTTGGCCTTTACCCAGACGGTCGCCAATAACTACGGTGATTTGTTCCATGTTTTGCTCCTTACAAGTTTTCTTTTGCGACTTCGAAGTGGACGGAGAGCAGCCAGGCCTCTTCATCAGGCAGGTTGCCGAACTGCGCGACCACTTCGCGGGCCAACGTCATTGAATCTGGTGAAATCTCTTCGAACAGGCTGGCATCCACTTCCGGCAGCGGTTCGCCGCTGATTGACCGGTGGGCCATCGCCCGCACGTGGGAAGTCAGCATTTGCTCCTGAACGTCGTTAGGGACGATGCCGTGACGGCTTAACAGGGCAAAAACCTGCTGCAGCATCTTGTCAGCCAGGCGTTCGGTCTGCGCTGCCTGCTCCCCTACGTCGTGTATTACCGCTCCGTTATTCACTTCTGATACCCCGCTGATGTCTCTGGGAATCAAAGTAGCGCCGGGGGGTGGGAGTTTGTAGCGAGTTGTTTTCCACTTCGAAGTGGAAAGGGAGACGGCAGGCGTGATCGACACCACATATTCACTGGAAAAATGAAAAAACAGCAATTATGGCGTGAGACGTATCACAACAATGCGCGCGAATGAGCCGCCCGCGGCTGCGGAAAGGCCGGAAAAAGAAAAGGGAAAAATGTGATACAGGTAGGTTTTCAGGCGGGAGACATCGGCTGATGCCTCCCGAAAAGAACAGTTAGCGGTACTTCTTATGGTAGGTGTTGCGGGTGGTTTTAAACTCCTCCGCGGCGGCCTGCGCCTCTTTCACCTTGCCTTCATTCGCCAGCTTCAGCGCGCCGTCGATCTGGCCGATCAGAATATCCAGACCGTGACGGTAATCTTTCATCTCAGCGCTGTCGGCCGCTTTGCCTTCCAGCTTCGGCGGGGTCTCTTTCTGGGCATCAACCGCGGCGGTACGCATCTTATTCAGCGCCGCTTTCAGCTCGCCGGCGTCAGAGGTTTTCTGTACCACTTGCAGGTTTTCTGCCAGAGTGTCCATGTCTTCGCCCAGGTCGGCGAAGGCCGACGCTGAACCGAGCGCAAAAGCAGAGACAGCCAGCATCGCTAACAGTTTTTTACGCATTGCTCACTTCCTTTTTATTATTTAAGCAAACAGGTGTTATTGTCCGGCGATTTTCATCTCCGGCAGCAGCACTGAACCACACTGAATGTTGCTGCGCGTTTCAATATCATCGCCAATGGTCACGATATTACGCCACATTTCTTTCAGATTTCCTGCAATGGTGATCTCACTGACAGGATATTGAATTTCGCCATTTTCTACCCAGAAGCCGGATGCGCCGCGTGAGTAGTCTCCGGTGACGCCACTGACACCCTGCCCCATCAGTTCGGTAACCACAAGACCGGTGCCCATCTCTTTAAGCATCTTTGCAAAACTCAGGCCGCGGCCGTTAATGCGCCAGTTATGGATGCCCCCGGCGTGGCCGGTGCTTTTCATCCCCAGCTTGCGGGCGGAGTAGTTGGTCAGCAGCCACTGGGTCAGTACGCCATCTTTGACGATATCGCGACGCTCGGTGCGCACGCCTTCGCTGTCGAAAGGCGTGGAGGCCAGCCCTTTCAGCAGGTGCGGATGCTCTTCAATGGTCAGCCACTCCGGCAAAATTTGTTTGCCCAGCGAATCGAGCAGGAAGGTGGATTTGCGGTATACCGAACCACCGGCAATCGCTCCGACCAGGTGGCCAAACAGCCCGGTCGCCACTTCGTTGGCGAAAATCACCGGCGCCTTCATGGTCGACAGCTTACGCGGCGCCAGGCGCGACAGGGTGCGGCGGGCGCACTCTTCCCCGACCCATTCCGGGGATTGCAGATCCTCGATTGCCCGGCCAATGGTGTAGGCGTAGTCGCGTTCCATATCGCCGTCATCTTCCGCAATGACGCAGCTGGAGAGCGAATGGCGAGTCGAGCAGTAGCTTTGCAGCATGCCATGGCTGTTGCCGAACACTTTGATGCCATAGTGGCTGTTAAAGCTGCCGCCTTCGGTGTTGGTGATGCGTTTATCGGCCTTCAGCGCCGCTTGCTCCGCGCGGGCGGCCAGTTCAATGGCGTCGTCCGGGGAGACCTCCGCCGGGTGGAACAGGTCCAGATCCGGGGCGTCAAAGGCCAGCAGCTCTTTATCGGCCACGCCGGCAAACGGGTCCGGGGAGGTATAGCGCGCGATATCCAGCGCCGCCTGCACGGTACGGGCGATGGCGTCCGGGCTGAGATCGGTGGAAGAGGCGCTGCCCTTGCGGTTCTGGTGGTAAACCGTGATGCCTAACGCCCCATCGCTATTGAATTCTACATTCTCCACTTCGCCATAGCGGGTGCTGACGCCGATGCCTGTCGTTTTGCTGACGGAGACTTCTGCGCCATCGGATTTACCTGCCGCCAGTTCCAGCGCCGTGGTCACGGCCTCTTCCAGCGTCTTACGTTGCTGGGCAACTTGAGAGATCACTTTCATTGCTAATGCCATAATGTAAGAAGGAGTTAACTGAAGTCTAACAGAGAACCGTTTTTCAGTGCGCGCCTTAACTGGTAACATTAGCCTCTTTTTTTAAGGAGCCTGAGATGACAAAGCAGCCCGAAGACTGGCTCGACGACGTTCCCGGTGATGATATCGAGGATGAAGACGATGAAATTATCTGGGTCAGTAAGAGTGAAATTAAGCGCGACGCGGAAGAACTGAAGCGTCTTGGCGCTGAACTCGTTGACCTGGGGAAAAACGCGCTGGATAAAATTCCGCTGGATACTGACCTGCGCGACGCCATCGAACTCGCCCAGCGAATCAAAAAAGAGGGTCGCCGCCGCCAGCTGCAGCTTATCGGTAAGATGCTGCGCAATCGCGATGTCGATCCGATTCGTCAGGCGCTGGATAAGCTAAAAAACCGCCACAACCAGCAGGTTGCGCTGTTCCACAAGCTGGAGCAGATTCGTGACCGACTGATTGACGACGGGGATGACGCCGTAGCTGAAGTGCTGAACCTGTGGCCAGATGCTGACCGTCAGCAGCTGCGTTCCCTGATCCGCAATGCGAAGAAAGAGAAAGAAGGCAACAAACCGCCGAAATCCGCGCGCCTGATCTTCCAGTATCTGCGCGAACTGGCGGAAAACGAAGGCTAATCCCCGCCGCTTTTGCCGCACAAGTCACCCGGATGGCGGCGCGCTGCGCCTTATCCGGGCTACTCCGCTGTTTCCGGCGTTGTGCCGGATGGCGGCTACGCCTTATCCGGCCTACCTTCCCCAGCTACAACGCCAACATCGCGGCAGCAGGGGGTTCCCGCTGCATCTCCTGAGTCCCCCTAATCCGCACAACGATACTTTTGTTTATTGCCTCACCTTGGCTGAATCGTTAAAGCTAAAAGCAATGCAGATCACATATTGTGGTGATAATTAATCAAGTCTTAGCACAATAATACGACACTTATCGCATTTAACATCTTCAAAACGGCCATTTTCTCACCAGGTGAGGCGCTTCACATTTTAATCACCCCCATGCCGGTAGATTTCACACGTCAATGACACAATCGATTCAGCAAAAGGGAATAAAAATGAAAAAGACACTGGTTCTGACGGCTATCGCTCTGCTGGTTTCTGGCTCCGCCGCGGCAAAAACATGGGTGCTGACGAGTGCTGAAGAGGGCATGGATAAAGGAAACTGGCAGATCAGCAGCGATCAGCTGAAGGTGAAAGACCATACGTTCAGCATTGAGCAGAAAGTCCTGCACGGCGGCAAGCAGGAAGGCAGCAAAATCCTCACCATTCGCAGTAAAGACGGCCTGACTATCACCCTCAGCCCGACGCGGGGCATGAACTTGCTGCGAGTGGAAGGCTTCGGCAGCCGGATGGGCTGGGATTCGCCGGTCAAAGAGGTTGTTAACCCGGCGTTTATCAACCTGGAGAGCCGCAACGGACTCGGCTGGCTGGAAGGGTTCAACGAGATGATGGTCCGCTGCGGCTATGAGTGGACCGGCCATCCAGTCACCGCGGACGGGCAAATTTATACCCTGCACGGCAAGGCCGGCAACACGCCGGCCTCCCTGGTGGAGGTTGAGGTGGCCGACAGCGCGCCGTATGAAATTCGCGTCCGCGGGCTGGTGAAAGAGAGCACCTTCAAAAAAGCCGATCTGCAGACCATGACCGAGCTGCGCTATATCCCGGGCAGCAACAGCTTCAGCCTGCACGATGTCTTAACCAATCACGCCGACTATCCGCATGATTATCAGATCATCTACCACAGCAACTTCGGTACCCCGATCCTCGAAGAAGGCGCACGTTTCCTCGCCCCGATGTCCAGCATCAGCCCGTTCAATGATTACGCCAAGAGCGGGTTAAAAACCTGGCAAACCTATCAGGGACCGACCAAAGACTTTGACGAGATGGTATTTAATATTCAGCCGCTGGCCGATGAAAATCACCAGACGCTGGCCGCCGTGGTCAACAAGGCTGGCGATAAAGGCGCCTCTATTCAGTTCGACACCCGCCAGCTGCCGGTCCTGACGCTGTGGAAAAACACCGACACCGTCAAACAGGGTTACGTCACCGGTATCGAGCCGGGGACCAGCTACGCCTATCCGGTGACCATTGAACGCGAGCAAAAACGCGTGAAGCAGCTGCAGCCGGGCGCCAGCGCGCAGTTTGATCTGACCTACACCTTGCTGCACGACAGCGCCCAGGTGGCCGCCGTCGAGCAGAAGATCGCGCAGATTCAGGGCGACAATAAAGTGGTGGAGAACGACACGCCGATCGCCAAAGAGTAAAAATACCCCCAGCCGAACGCCCGGAGCGGTACGCCGCGCCGGGCTACTCCCGCCCCATCACCTCGTGCCCGAGATCCCGGGCAAACTGCTGGTACTGTCGCTCATCGATCGGCTGCGGATAGCTCAGCACCAGCAGCTCATGATCCGCGATGCCCTGATGATAGGTGGGATGACGATGCGCCCAGGGGTTAGCGTGAAATCCCATCGACTGATAAAAGCGCAGTCGTTTATGGGCGATCTCGCTGGTGAGCGGATCGATTTCCAGAATAGTCAGCGGGGCGCGCGTCAGGATCTGCGCCAGCAGCTGTTTACCATAGCCACGGGAGCGCAGCGTATCGTCGATCGCCAGATGTTCGACATAGCCGTAGCCGGCAAACTGCCAGCAGCCGCTGAGGCCGATAAATACGTCCTCATCGAACCACGCCTCCAGCGCGTAGTGCGGGTGGCTCAGCGCCTGAAGTTTGGCCTCGCTTTCGCGCTGCTCGTGCCACGGAAAGGCGCGTGCGTAGAGCGCGTCCAGCATGGCGAAATGGGGCGAGTCGGTAGTTAGTACGCTTTCGCAGGTCAGCATCACACCCTCCCTGTTGGTAAAAACAAAACTGCCCTCACGCGGAGGGCAGTGATCGGAGGCGCTCGGGCTTACTCTGCCGCGGCCGCTTTTTGCGCCAGCTTATCCAGCAGCTTTTGATGAATGCCGCCGAAGCCGCCGTTGCTCATCACCAGGATATGGTCGCCAGGATGGGCGGTTTTGACCACCATCTCCGCCAGGGTATCGACGTCGGCGCTCCAGTGGGCCGGCTGGACGCAGGCTTCCGCCACTTCCGCTACCTGCCATGGAATATGCTGCGGCTGCAGGAGGAACACTTCATCGGCGCGGCCAAGGGACGGCGCCAGATCGTCCTTGCAGACGCCCATTTTCATGGTATTAGAGCGCGGCTCCAGCACGGCGAGAATGCGCGCGGTGCCGCCCACTTTGCCGCGCAGCGCCTGCAGCGTGGCGAGGATCGCCGTCGGATGATGAGCGAAATCGTCATACACGGTGACGCCGTTGGCTTCGCCGCGCAGCTCCAGACGACGGCGGGCGTTGATAAAGCTGCCCAGCGCGTTCGCGGCATCCGCCGGCAGTACCCCGACGTGACGCGCCGCGGCAATGGCCATCAGGCCGTTATGCATATTATGTTCGCCGACCAGCGCCCACTTCACCTCGCCGACCTTTTCGCCGTCAAACAGCACTTCCCACTGCGAGGCGTCGGCGTTCAGCTTCTTCGCCTGCCAGTGGCCCTGCTCGCCCACCAGCTCCTGCTCGCTCCAGCAGCCCATCGCCATCACCTGCTTCAGGTTGATGTCGTTCTCCGGCAGGATAATTTTGCCTTTGCCCGGCACGATGCGCACCAGATGGTGGAACTGCTTCTGAATCGCCTTCAGGTCGTCAAAGATATCCGCGTGGTCGAACTCAAGGTTGTTGAGGATCAGCGTCCGCGGGCAGTAGTGAACAAATTTGGAGCGCTTGTCGAAGAAGGCGCAGTCGTATTCATCCGCTTCAATGACGAAGAACGGGCTGTCGCCCAGGCGCGCAGAGACGTCGAAATTGCCCGGAACGCCGCCAATAACGAAGCCCGGCTGGTAACCGCAGGCTTCAAGGATCCAGGTCGCCATGCCGGCGGTGGTGGTTTTGCCGTGGGTCCCGGCGACGGCCAGCACCCAGCGATCGCGCAGCACGAAGTCGTGCAGCCACTGCGGGCCGGACATATAGGGAATATTGTTTTCCAGCACCGCTTCAACGCACGGGTTGCCGCGAGTCATGGCGTTACCGATGATCACCAGGTCCGGCCGGGGCTCCAGCTGGCTGGGGTCATAGCCCTGAATTAAATCAATCCCCTGGTTTTCCAGCAGGGTGCTCATCGGCGGATAGACGTTAGCATCCGACCCCGTTACCTCATGACCGAGGGAGCGCGCCAGCATGGCCAGGCCCCCCATAAACGTGCCACAGATTCCTAAAATATGAATGCGCATTCGTCATTTCCTTCTCTTATCCGGGGCACATTTTACCCATATCCCGGGCCCTGGCGAAATGCATTTCAGGCGAATCTGTATTTTGCTGGCGCGATTCACCAGTGCGCACTTTTTTGATTCTTTGTTAAGATTGTTGCGTTCGTTTTACTCAACATAAAAATGCAGGGAACGAGTTATGAAAACGTTAGGTGAGTTTATTGTTGAAAAGCAGCACGAGTTCTCCCACGCCACCGGTGAGCTGACTGCTTTGTTGTCAGCAATAAAGCTGGGCGCCAAGATCATCCACCGCGATATCAACAAGGCCGGTCTGGTCGATATCCTGGGTGCCAGCGGTGCTGAAAACGTTCAGGGCGAGGTTCAGCAAAAACTCGATCTGTTCGCTAATGAAAAATTAAAAGCCGCACTGCGAGCACGCGATATTGTTGCCGGGATCGCCTCTGAAGAAGAAGATGAGATTGTCGTCTTCGAAGGGTGTGAACACGCCAAATACGTGGTGCTGATGGACCCTCTGGATGGCTCCTCTAACATCGACGTTAACGTCTCTGTCGGTACGATCTTCTCTATCTATCGCCGTGTGACGCCTGTTGGCACGCCGGTGACAGAAGAAGATTTCCTGCAGCCGGGAAACAAGCAGGTGGCAGCGGGCTATGTGGTCTATGGCTCTTCGACAATGCTGGTGTATACCACCGGCTGCGGCGTCCACGCCTTCACCTATGACCCGTCCCTCGGCGTCTTCTGTCTGTGCCAGGAGCGCATGCGCTTCCCGGAGAAGGGCAATACCTACTCCATTAACGAAGGCAACTACATCAAATTCCCGCAGGGCGTGAAGAAGTACATTAAGTACTGCCAGGAAGAAGACAAAGCGACTCAGCGTCCTTATACCTCACGCTATATCGGCTCTCTGGTGGCGGACTTCCACCGCAACCTGCTGAAAGGCGGCATCTACCTCTATCCAAGCACCGCCAGCCACCCGGATGGTAAGCTGCGCCTGCTGTATGAATGCAACCCGATGGCCTTCCTTGCCGAACAGGCGGGCGGTAAGGCCAGCGATGGTAAAGAGCGTATTCTGGATATTGTTCCGGAAAGCCTGCACCAGCGCCGCTCCTTCTTCGTCGGCAACAACCACATGGTGGAAGACGTCGAGAACTTTATTAAGTCGTTCCCGGACGCCTAAACGCCCTGCCCGCTCCTCCCGCGCCTGCGGGAGGAGCCTCTCGCTTAGCGACTCCCCGCCCCGCTCACCCGCGTCACCGCCGCATTCTGCCGGTTTTCCCACAGCACGGTCAGCCCACGCTGCAGCGCGATAAAGATAAACAGCAAAATGCCGATGGCGATTTTCGTCCACCATGAGCTGAGGGTGCCGTCGAAGTTGATGTAGGTCTGAATCAGCCCCTGGATCGCCACCCCGAACAGGGTTCCCAGCACGGTGCCAACGCCGCCGCTGAGCAGCGTGCCGCCGATCACCACCGAGGCAATGGCGTCCAGCTCCACGCCGACGCCCGCCAGCGCATAACCCGCCTGGGTATAAATGGAAAAGACGATCCCGGCCAGCGTCGCCAGCCCGGTGGAGAGCATATAGATACGGATTGTGGCGCTGCGGGTGGAAATCCCCATCAGATTCGCCGACGTCGCGTTGCCGCCGATGGCATACACCTGATTGCCGAAGCGGGTGCGGTGGGCGACAAAAATACCGGCCACCACCACCAGCAGCATCAGCAGCCCCATGGCGCTGAGGCGTCCGCCGCCGGGAATGGTCCATGCCAGCCCGGACAGGGTGTCATACACCGGGTGGTTAATCGGAATCGACTCCTCTGACACCAGATAGCTCACGCCGCGCAGGAAGAACATGCCGGCGAGGGTGATGATAAAGGCCGGGATCTTCAAAGCGTCAATCAGCAGCCCCATAAACGCGCCGAAGGCGCAGCCCATCACCAGCACCAGCGGAAACGCCACCAGCGGTGATATTCCCCAAAAGCCAATCGCTTTGGCGAGAAAGACGCCGGTAAAGGCGATCACCGACCCGACAGACAGATCGATCCCGCCGGAGAGGATCACGAAGGTCATGCCCACGGCGATGATCCCGAGGAAGGCGTTATCCGTCAGGATATTGCAGATCACCCGCGTCGAGGCAAAGCCGGGGAATTGCGTCAGGCAGTAGAGATAGCCCAGCACAAACACCGCGAGGGTGATCATCAACGGTAAATTACGTTTTATCATGGCCGCGTACCCCTTTCAGTAAACCGATAAAGCGCGGCGACTGGACAATCAGTACGCACAGCACCACCACCGCTTTCACCACCTGGTTGAGCTCCGGCGGGAAGCCGGAGAGCAAAATCCCGGTGTTCATGCCCTGGATAATCAGCGCCCCCACCACCGACAGCAGCAGGTTGAATCGCCCGCCCATCAGCGAAGCGCCGCCGATGACCACCGCCAGAATGGCGTCCAGCTCCAGCCATAGCCCGGCGTTATTGGCATCCGCGCCGCGAATGTCCGCCGCCACGATGATCCCGGCGATCGCCGCGCAGACGCCGCTCAGGACATAGGCCAGCATCACCACGATGCGGGTATTAACGCCGGCGTTTTTCGCCGCGCGGATATTGATCCCCACCGCTTCGATAAACATGCCCAGCGCCGTTTTACGGGTAAACAGCCAGAACAGCAGCAGCGTAGCAGCGGCGACGATCACTGGCGTCGGAAACAGCAGAAACGATCCGCTGCCAAGCCACGCCAGCGCAGGGGAATCAAAGGTGACGATCTGCCCGGCGGTGATCAACTGCGCTACCCCGCGTCCGGCCACCATCAGGATCAACGTCGCCACAAAGGGCTGGATCTTAAGGACCGCCACGAGGATGCCGTTCCACAGCCCGGCCAGCGCGCCCGCCGCCAGCGAGGCCAGCAGCACCACCGCCAGGCTGTGTCCGGCGACGGTCATCGAGGCGGCCGTCGCGCCGGCAATCGCCATCACCGCCCCCACCGACAGGTCGATGCCGCCGGTGGCGATCACCAGCGTCATGCCGATGGCCAGCAGCGCCACCGGAGCGGCGCGGTTGAGAATATCGATTGGGCTGCCAAACAGGCGGCCATCCTGGAGCACTACCTGATAAAAATGGGGCGCCACCAGGCTGTCGACCAGCAGAACCAGCAGCAGAGCAATGATCTGCGGGGTGCCCTTCGGCCAGGTGAAGCGTCGCTTCTCCGGGCCGGTTTGCGAAAGAGATCGAGGCATCATGAGTTACTCCTTATGCCGCAATAGCGTTCATGATCGCCGGTACAGAGAGCTCGGCGAGCGGGATCTCGGCCACCTGCCGGCGATCGCGCATGATAATGACCCGATCGGCGTAACCCACTAGCTCCTCCAGTTCAGAGGAGATGACCAGCAGCGCCAGACCATCGGCGCAGAGGGTTTCAATCAGGCGAATAATTTCCGCGTGGGCGCCGACGTCAATGCCGCGGGTCGGTTCATCGAGGATCAGGAACTGCGGTTTGGTCAGCAGCCAGCGGGAAAGTAATACCTTCTGCTGGTTGCCGCCGGAGAGAAACTCGATCGGCTGCTCCGCGCTGGGGGTACGGATCCCCAGCTGGCGAATAAAGCGCTCGGCGATCTCGTTCTGTTCACGCCGGGGTATCGGCCGCAGCCAGCCGCGCTGCGCCTGCAGGGCAAGGACGATATTTTCCCGCACCGAAGCGGCGGCGATAATGCCGTCGGTTTTGCGATCCTCCGGACAGAAGCCGATCCCGAGGCAGGAGGCCTGATGCGGAGAGCGCAGGGTTTGCGGTTTGCCTTTGATCCATGCCTTCCCGCTGTCCGCCGTTTTAATGCCGAAGATCACCTCGGCGGTTTCAGTGCGTCCGGAACCCAACAGGCCGGCGAGGCCGACAATTTCGCCCGGACGGACCTGCAGGTCGAACGGGGCGATGGTGCCTTTCTTGCCGTAGCCTTCGAACGCCGCCACCGGCTTATCGCTCAGCAGGGTTCGGCCCGCCCGCTGCAGGGCGTTGTGGTCCAGTTCGCGGCCCAGCATCATTTTCACCAGCTCAATCTGCGGCAGCTCGCGGGTTTCGCGGCAGCCGACGAAGCTGCCGTTGCGCAGCACGGTAATGCGGTCGCTGACCGCATAGACCTGGTCGAGAAAATGGGTGACGAAGATCAGGCTGACGCCGTTATCCCTGAGCTGGCGCATCAGGGTAAACAGCATCTCCACCTCCTGAGTATCGAGGCTGGCGGTGGGCTCGTCGAGGATCAGCACCTTGGCCGACAGGTCGATAGCCCGACAGATAGCAACGATCTGCTGCATCGCTACTGAAAAGCGGTTCAGCGGCTCGCGCACATCGAGGGAAAAGCCATAGGAGGCCATCAGCGCCGTCGCCCTGGCCTCCATCTCTTTACGCCGCAGCAGGCCAAACCGCCGCGGCTCACGGCCGATAAACAGGTTGTCCGCCACCGACATATTCGGCAGCAGGTTCACTTCCTGATAAACGGTGCCGATCCCCAGCTGCTGGGCATGGGCGGTATTTTTCGGGGAAATGGCCTGGCCTTCCAGCCAGATGGTGCCGCGATCGGCATGGTAAACGCCGGTAAGCGCTTTGATCAGCGTCGATTTTCCGGCGCCGTTTTCGCCCAACAGGGCCATGATTTCGCCGCGCCGCAGGCTAAAGTTGACGTTATCCAGCGCCTTAACGCCGGGGAAGAATTTACTGAGTCCTTCGGTGCGAAGGATCTCCTGGTGTGCCTCGGCGCTCATAATCGATATCACCTTCAAATGATGTCAGGTTGCCCCGGTTCGCGCTCTGCTTGCCGGGGTTACTGGAACGCTGCCTGTTACCCTCTCCGCTTGCGGAGAGGGCCGGGATGAGGGGCTAGCCACTCAGTAGCCCATATTTTTCTTCTTCTCTAACTCTTCTTTCGCCGTATCCGGCAGATACAGCGTCGATTTGGTAATGGTCAGCTTCTCCGGCAGGGTGCCGTCTTTTTTGTATTTCTCCAGCGCATCAAACGCCGGGCCGGCCATATTCGGCGTCAGCTCGACGCTGGCGTTGGCTTCGCCGGCGATCATCGCTTTATAGATATCCGGCACGCCGTCGATGGAGCCGGTCAGAATATCTTTGCCCGGCTTCAGACCGGCTTCTTTAATGGCCTGGATGGCGCCGATGGCCATATCGTCGTTATGAGCGAATACCATGCAGATGTTTTTGCCGTTATTCTCCGCCTTGATAAAGCTCTCCATGACCTCTTTCCCTTTGCTGCGGGTGAAGTCGCCGGACTGAGAGCGGATAATTTTGATATTCGACGCTTTGGCGATAGCGTCGGCGAAGCCTTTCTTACGGTCGATGGCCACGCTGGCCCCGACGGTGCCCTGCAGTTCAACGACGTTACACGGCTTACCGTCGACGGTTTTCACCAGCCAGTCGCCAATCAGCTGGCCTTCCAGCACGTTGTTGGCGGTCACGGTGGTCATGTAGAGATCTTTATCTTTCACATCAATGGAACGGTCGAGGAGGAAGACCGGTATCTTGGCCTCTTTCGCCTCTTTCAGCACCGGCTCCCAGCCGGTGGCCACCACCGGCGCAATGAAGATCGCGTCAACCCCCTGGGCGATAAAGGAGCGCACCGCTTTGATCTGGTTTTCCTGTTTTTGCTGACCATCAGCGATCTTCAGCGTAATACCGCGCTTGGCGGCTTCCTCTTTCGCGACGCTGGTTTCCGCCGCACGCCAGCCGGATTCAGAACCGACCTGCGAAAAACCTACGGTTAGCGGGGCAGCTATCGCCATAGACGACATAGCTGCGGAAACTGCTGTGACAAGAAGTAAGCGCTTCCACATAAGGGTATCCTCGTAGGGTTATTGTTGGTTAAAGTCTCACCTGCGGACAAACTATAGACAATCGGTGATGTAACTGAATGCGTTACATCACACTTCAAAAAAGTAAATGAGATGTTAATTACAGTCCAATAGCCCAGCGGAGAGCGGATAAGGCTTCGCGGGGAGCGCGGCAGCGGCGGTTTGTGACGTTTTTTTAAGCAGTTTGATAAATCAATCACATGCAATGAAAACGGTTACATAAATTTATTCATGATGTGGCTATGTTTATGGATTTTCATGTCATTATGGCGTGCAAAATTCAGAGCACTCCGCGGCAAGATCGGGAAAAAGAAGCGAAGACATTCGATGTGAGTTGGCTATAATACCGAGCACTTGTTTGCCATACATTTTAAAGGAAACAGACATGAGCTTACTCAACGTACCTGCGGGCAAAGATCTGCCGGAAGACATCTACGTCGTGATCGAGATCCCGGCGAACGCAGATCCTATCAAATACGAAGTCGACAAAGAGAGCGGTGCACTGTTCGTTGACCGTTTCATGTCCACAGCGATGTTCTATCCGTGCAACTACGGCTACATCAACCACACCCTCTCCCTGGACGGCGACCCGGTTGACGTGCTGGTCCCGACTCCGTACCCGCTGCAGCCGGGCTCCGTGATCCGCTGCCGTCCGGTTGGCGTTCTGAAGATGACCGACGAATCCGGTGAAGACGCGAAACTGGTTGCCGTACCGCACACCAAGCTGAGCAAAGAATACGATCACATCAATGATGTGAACGACCTGCCGGAACTGCTGAAAGCCCAGATCACTCACTTCTTTGAGCACTACAAAGATCTGGAAAAAGGCAAGTGGGTTAAAGTCGACGGTTGGGACAACGCGGAAGCGGCGAAAGCCGAAATCGTTGCCTCTTTCGAGCGCGCTAAGCAGAAGTAATTCTGTCTCAGGCAGGGTCATCCCCTGCCTGATTGCGGCACGGATTGCCGCGATAACACCATGGAGGGTGTCCCGTGAAAAGCGTTCGCTATTTCACTCTTAACTTTTCTGGCTTCACGACCGCCGTCTCTGAAAAACAGGGGTATCTGCGCCTTATCGCCGGCGAGCATGTCTTTTACACCGATAAACGCTATTTTAACGACCCCGCACTTTTTGACCGTCTGAAGATCAATCAGCCCCTGCATCTTGGCGCCCGCCGCCTGGACAACGGCAGTTACTGGATCCACTGGCTCAGCGATGGCGAAACGCTCCTTGAGCCCAGTCAACACGTAAAGCGCTGGGCCCGGCCACTGCTGTTTATCAGCCTGCTGACGCTCATCATCACCCTTATCCCGCTCATGGTGAGCGCCTCAGAATGGGGAAAGTTCGGCTGCGGCATTATCGCGATACTGGCCTTCATCGCGCTGTTAACCGGGCTCTACGAGCGACTGTTCCACCCGGCGCTAAAACGGCACCCCGCCATGCGCGATCTGCTGGCGAAGATGGCGCTGGCCCGCCGACGCGACGTCTCCTTTTGCCAGCCGCTACCCGCCACGACGCAAGCCCTCCGCCAGTCGGCAATGCCTTTTACGCAAGCCCTGCCGGAACGCTATGCCGCTCAGGCAGACATCATCATCGACGCCCACTTTAAGAAGTGGTATGCAGGCAATCCAACCCGCGAATATCACGGCCTCGGGATACAATGCGGTTCCCTGCCGCTGGCCTTCTGGTGGCAGGCAGGCTGCGCTAATTTCGCGCTGCATCCGGTGTTTTACCGTTGTCAGCCGCCGTTTCTTGCCACCGGCGATCGCATCCTCGCCGTATACGAGCGCGACAGCCGGGCGATCCATGCGCTATACAATGCCAGCGACGGCGCGGCTTATATAAAAAACCATCCGCTCTATCCTGGACGCCGACAGCTGTCGCTGCTCTATTACCTGTTTTACGGCCTCGCGCTGGTGATGTATCTGTTATTTCTCGGAGTAGAACTCGTCAGCGCCCTTCAGTCAGGCCGGCGCGTCTGGTGGCAGGTTCAGGATTCGCTGGACATGCTGTCCTTATTGTTACTCTGTTTTGGCGGGGTACTGGCGGTGCTGGAGCTGATAGGCCCAACGGCCTGGTTATTGTCACACCGGGTGGCTGACTGGCTGAAGCTGCGATCGGCGATGCGGCGTTACCTGCGGGGGGCTGCCCCTCCTACCACGCTCGAGGAGGTCATGTAATGTTTAGCACCCCAACACGACGATTATTATTCCTCGCGCTGACGACGCTGGCTTCCACAGCGTGGCTGGCGAAGGATTATCTTCCGCTCTGGTAAGAGGTAGGCGCAGAAAAAAACAACGCCACCCGAAGGTGGCGCTGTCATGGTTAATACTGGTCGCGATCCAACCAGTTGCCGTTCGCTATCAACGTACAACCCTCAACGGAACGTTGATAGACATACATCCATGCGCTGCCGTAAGGCGTCTGAATCAGGTGGCGCGCATACTCGCCCCCCTTGGTGCGGAGCGCATCCAGTTCGGCCAGCGTCGATGCATCAATACGATAAACTTCACCATGTACTGTGCCTTCGCCGGGCACCGCGCCTGGATAGTGGCCCAGGCTGTACAGCTGATAATCGTCGACACTATGAGCGCCCAGCCACTGGGCGTTGGTCATCCAGTGGCTGTTGCCTTGTTTGCGTCGTAAACTGCCGTAAACAAATATTCGCATTGCTAAAACTCAAACTGATAGAGCAAATCGAGCGCCTGGTCGATGCCAGACACCGCTTCCACATATAGCTTAGGCATCAGGCGATAACGTAAAGTCAGCGTCGCCAGGGAATCGAAGATACCGACCCCGTATTTTACCTGCAGACCCGGCAGTACATAGCCGCTGACCACCACCTGGGAAGAGTCGCCTACCCCTTCGGTGTCCAACGCCAAATTGCTTACGCCAAACGTCTCGCCGATTTTACCCACAACCTGACCACTTTGTGCAACCCCCATACCAATAAGCATTGAGGTCATCGCGGCGCTATCGCTCTGTCCGCTGCTCAAACCCTGGCCGCGCAGCAGATAAGACAGCGCTTCCTGCTGGGACATAACCGGGTCAGAGAAGATCTCCGCTTTCGGCTGATCGGCGGAGCCGGTGACGCGAACGCCGGCGATCACGTCGTCTTCGGTGGCATCCGGGTTACGAATTGCTTCGATATTCAGTAATGGCTGATCCGGCGGACCGGAGAACAGCAGTTCCCCTTTGCGCACAATCAAATCCTGGCCATAGGCGTGGAAGCGGCCGTCCGGAATATTGATCTGCCCGTTGAGTCCCAGCCCCTGCTTGTCCTGCGCCACTTTCAGATCGCCGGTCAGACGCGCTTTCAGACCGAAGGCTTCCAGACGAACGTTGTTGCCGACGTGGATCGTCAGGTTGCTGTTGATCGGGATCCCGGCGCTCTGCTGATTAATCGGCTTGAGGTTTTTGTCGAGCATCACTTCATCAGAAGACACGCCAACCGCGCTCTCCGGCACCTCATTGACCACGATCCGCGCCCAGGGCACATCCACCTTGCCATCGAGGTTGAACAGGCTTGGCGTGGCGGTAAACACCACGTCCGGCGATACATCGAGACGGACCATCGGCGGCACCGTGATCCGCACCCGGCTGCCTTTCGCCGCAATTTGCGCCCGCCAGTTATCGATCTGCGTCCAGTCGGCGTTGCCGCTGAGGGCGATTTGCCCCTGACGGGTGTTCACCGTCCCCTGCAGGGTCGAGCGCGTGCCGTTGAAGTTCATCGCCAGCTGGCTCGGCTGCATATCAAACGGCATAAAGTTGCCGTCGATATCCACCCCGCTTAACTGCATCTGGCCGAACAGCTGCGGACTTTTCACGTTGCCGCCCAGGCGCAGACGGGCGTTGAGCCTTCCCTCCGCCTTTTCACCGCGGGCGAAAATCGGGTTGATCATCGCCAGCGAGAAGTTGCTGATATTGACGTTGCCGCCGAGGTTACGCCGCCCCTGCGGGTCGGTGACCTGCACCTGCCCATCCAGCTGGCCATTGTTGGTCAGGCGGATAAGCCAGCCCAGCTCCGCGCGATTGTTGTGCAGATCGGCGCTGAGGTTCAGCGTATCGAACGCCACCGGCAGCGGGGCGTCATTGACCACCTGGGTCACTTTGACGTTGCGCCCGCTGAGGGTCACTTTACCCTGCGGCAGCCCCTCCTTGGTGGTGTCCCAGCTGACATCGGCATTACCGGTAAAGACGCCGCTGGCCTGGGTCGCCTCCGGCATAAACGGCTTGAGCATCGCCAGGTCGAAGCGGTTGAGATTCACCCGCGCCCGCCCGCTGGCGCCTGCGTCAATGGTCTCAGGCACGCAGAGCTCGGCGTTCGGGTTGGTCCAGCAGTGTGGCCCGATGCTGATTTTCTGCTCCTGGTTGCGGTAGTCCAGCGCGATACTGCGCGTCAGCGCCACCGGCCCCACCGGCGTCTGGAAGCGGGTATCGCTTAGCGCGCCTCTCCAGCGCTCGGCCTGACGATCGAAGCTGCCCGCCAGCGCCAGCTGGCCGGAAACCGGATCGCCTTGCACCCGCAGCCGCAGCTCATGCTGCTTCTCAGTGCCTTTGGCATTGAGCTGCACCAGGCTGATATTCACCCCCGGCTGGCTGATGCGGTCCACCCGTACGTCCAGGTTGCCGCCAATCTGATCGGTGGATTTCACATCCCCTTTGACGTTGACCTGGGCGATGGTCAGCTCCTGCCAGCGCAGCGCCCGGGCGGTGATGTCCGCCAGCAGCTGCGGCGCATCGACAGTGCCGCGCACTTTCACCAGCCCCTTCGCCGTCCCGCCGAGCCCCGGCAGCGCATTATCCAGGTGCGGCGCATCGATGGTGGCGTCGAGATTCAGATCCTTCACCCCCAGCTCGCCTTTGATATCGGCGCTGTTCGGGCCTAACGCCAGATGCAGCCCCGGGATTTTCCACTGCAGATAGCTGTTGCCCTGCAGCGAGCCCGAAACATCCACCTTGTTCTGTTTCACGTTGCCGGTAATTTTCAGCTCCGGCACCGACATCTGCCAGCTGCCGCCGTACAGGCTGCCCTGGGTCTTGATCCTGCCATTGAGCTTCGATGGCCAGTCCGGCACCTCTTTGGCGGTGTTGATGCCGTCGAGGGTCAGCTCGCCGCGCCAGCTGATCGCCTGCTGCCAGTCGAGGAGCGCCTTCAGCTCGGTTTTCCCTTCCAGGGCATTGACCGTCAGCTTGTCGAGATTGATCTGCCGCTCATTGCCTTTGGCGTTGAGGGCGATTTTCGCCGGCGGCAGCGACTGGCCTTTCACCGCGGTGGAGAAGGCCAGCGCGTAGTCGGTCATTTTGCCGCTGAACTTCAGCTGGACGTCGTCGGCCTGGAACTGCTTCTCGCCGCTGAACGGCCAGGCGAGCTGCTTGCTCTTCAGCTCCATATTGAGCGGCAGCCCGGCCTCCGCCAGCTGCGCGTCCGCCCGCAGCGTGGCCGCGACCGGCCCGCTTAAATCCACTCCGACCTTAAGCGTTTTACGTATCTCGCCGCCCACCTTCAGCTGCACCTTCTCCCCTTTCATCGGGTCGACGTTCAGCGTTCCGGCGAGGGTGATGTCTACCGGCCAGTTATCCTGTAGCTGGGCGCTGCCCGAAGCGCTGACCTTGCCCTGATCGGAGTCGATGTCGAGGGCGTCGAGCTTCATCTGCCCGTCGATACTGCTGACTTTCAGCAGCAGGTTGTACACGGTGATATCGGTATCGCCGGTCAGGCGCAGCTGCTCGCCGCGGAACGCCTGAATATTGAGGTTAAGCGGCAGATGGACATCGGTCATCGCCGGCAGCACCGGCTGCGAGAAGAGGTCGGTCATCGTCTCGCCGAGCGGTTTCTCCTGCGGTCGCGGGTTGTCGATTTTCGGCTCGACCACCTGCTCCTGCGCCACTTTCGCCACCTTCGGCAGAGCGATCAGCAGCCCCTGCAGCGAGGTCGGCGTCAGGGTCAGGTTTTTCTCCTGCCAGTTCAGGCCGGTGGAAAAATCGCGCACGGAGACCGCGGTATCGTCGATTTTGACGTTGACGTTATGCAGCGCGACGCGGCTGAGGGCGATCGGATAAGGGGTGGAGAGATTCAGCGGCCCGCTCTCCTCTTCCTCGACCGGCGCAGAGGGCGGCATCTTCTTCGTATCGACGGCGACGTAAATATCGCGCAGCGAGATGTCGTTTACGCACAGACTGCTGTCCCACAGACAGCGCAGCCTGACGCTGAGATGAAACTGGCCGGCGGTCACCGCCACGCCGGGCTGCTCATAGCGGACATTATCGAGGGTTAAATCACGCCAGCCGCCGGTCACTTTGCCGATTTCCAGCCCCGGTACCCAGCGATCCGCCGCTTTGAACACCAGATGCAAGCCGGTGGTGGTGCCCACCAGGAACCCGACGGTGCCCAGCAGGAGAACCAACACGATTAATACGCCGAGGCTTATCTTCTTCCATAAACTCATAATTCAGGCCCCAGACCGATGTAAAACTGTAAACCATGCTCTTCTTTGTCGCCGATTGGCCGGGCGATATCCAGCTTGATCGGCCCCACCGGCGACTGCCAGCGCACGCCTACCCCGGCGCCGGTTTTGAAATCACTCTCGCGAATATCGCTGACCGCTTCGCCGCTATCGACAAACACGGCGCCCCACCACTTGCCACTGACGTTGTACTGATATTCCAGCGAGCCGGTGGCCAGCTTCGAGGCCCCGATCAGCTTGCCGTCATCGTCCTTCGGCGAGATGGATTTGTATTTATAGCCGCGAATACTGCGATCGCCCCCGGCGAAAAAACGCAGGTCCGGCGGCACCTTGTCAAAGTTGTCCGCTTCGATCCAGCCCAGGTTGCCACGCACCACAAAGCGGTGGCGGTCATAGAGGGTACGGATCCAGACGTCCTGAGCCTGCATCACGATAAAGTTGATGTCCGAGCCCCACATGGTGTTGGAGTAGTCCACCGAGTAGCGCTGCGAATCGCCCCAGGTAGGCATCAGGCCGCCGCGGGAGCGAGTGCGGTTCACCGAGACCCCGGGGTAAATCAGCATGGTGGTGTTGGTGACGTTCGCCTGGGTAAAGTGGTCCAGGCTCCAGCGCAGGTTAATCGCCCGCTGCCAGCCGCTCGACATCTCCCAGAAACGCGACAACCCCAAGGTGGTGGAGTCGGCCTGGGTGTCATTGAGATCGGTACGCTTAAAGCCGCCCTGCATCAGATAGTACTGCTCGAGCGGGCTCTTGAGCAGCGGGACTTTATAGGTGAAGTCAAACTGCTGCTCCGGGGCGGAGAGGCTGACGCTGGAGGTCAGGCTGTGGCCATAGGAGTTCATCCACGGTTTTTTCCACGTGGCTTTCACCCGCGGACCGACGTCTGTGGAGAACCCTACCCCGGTTTCCACGGTGTTCTCTTTGCGTGGCGAGACAACGCCCTGCAGAGGCAGCACCTTGGTTTTCCGTGACTTAGCAAAATCAGGCGCCACCACCACCGAACTGAACCACCCGGTCGCCGCCAGGCGGCGGTTTAGCTCGGCCAGGTCCTGCGAGGTGTAGTAGTCGCCCTCTTTAAACGGCACGAGGTTTTGCAGATATTCATCGCGAATTTGCGATCCGGAGAAGGTGACGTGGCCAAAGCGATAGCGTTCTCCGCTGTCGTAATCGATATCCCAGAACGCCTGATGACGGTCGAGGGAGACCCCAAGCTGGCTTTTATTGAACTCGCTGTCAAAGTAGCCTTTGCGCAGGGCGACGCGGGTCAATGAGCTCTTGAAACCGTCGTAATCGCCGTGGTTGAGCACCGTCCCGATGGCCGGGCGGGTTTTCAACAGCGCCAGATAGTCGCTGTCGGTGCGGGCGCCGCCGCGCAGAATCACCTCGGTTCCGCCAATGCGCACCGGCTCACCCGGGGTCACTTTGGCGATCAGCACCTGACGGCCCCTTTTCGGCGGCGGACGCAGATCAAATTCAATCGTCGGCTCGTAATACCCCAGCGCTTTCAGACCTTCGCGAATGGCGTCATCGACGCGCGCGCGAAAGCGACGATCCGGCGTGACCTCATCACTCTGGATGGTGGAAAGCTGGGCGCGAACGTTTTTCTCCAGCTCTCCGGATAATCCCTCAACCTGCAAACGCACATTCGCTGCGCTGGCGACCCCGCTGACCAGCAAAAGGCTGGTGACACATAACTGGCGGATTTTTAGCACATTTTCTCCTGAATATCCCTGTTTCCCCCTACAGGAAACACTGGCGCCGCTCCACGGCTTAACAAAACCCTAACAACTTAGGGTTGAAAAAGTGGCAATAACCCAAATAATTCTTATGTATTAATCTAGACGTATTACGCGTATTTATTGTGTTAAAAGACACGCTTCGTTACAACCTTAACGACGATTTCTGTATTGAGAGGCCCACCGTGAGTCTATTTGATAAAACGCATCTTGTCGCCCAGGCGGATGCGCTGCCTGGACGCAATACCCCGATGCCAGTGGCGACGCTCCACGCAGTTAACGGCCACTCGATGACCAACGTCCCGGCGGGGATGGAAGTGGCACTGTTCGCCATGGGCTGCTTCTGGGGAGTTGAACGTCTGTTCTGGCAATTGCCGGGGGTTTACAGCACCGCCGCCGGCTACACTGGCGGCTATACGCCCAATCCGACCTATCGCGAAGTGTGCAGCGGCCAGACCGGTCACGCGGAAGCGGTGCGCGTGGTCTACGATCCACAGGTCATCAGCTATGAGCAGTTATTGCAGGTGTTCTGGGAAAATCACGACCCCGCGCAGGGCATGCGACAGGGTAACGACCTCGGCACCCAGTACCGTTCGGCGATCTATCCGTTGACGCCGGAACAGACGGAAGCGGCAAAGGCCAGCCTCGCGCGCTTCCAGGCGGCGATGAACGACGCGCACGATACCCGTCACATCACCACCGAGATCGCCACCGCCAAACCGTTCTACTATGCCGAGGACGATCACCAGCAGTATCTGTATAAGAACCCGCATGGCTATTGCGGCATTGGCGGCATTGGCGTCTGCCTGCCGCCTCAGGCGTAATTCTGATTTCCGCCTCAACAGCGAGGCGGTTAATGAACGCTCTGGCGGCTTTACATTCCCTTACGCTATACTACCCAGTGTGACAGCCGGTCCAGCGCCTTCGGACCGGTTTTTTATGTATTCCACATTTAAGTTATCAACTTCCCTTCCGAGGATCTGACCTCAACGGTCAGAAAAGATATGTTAAACAGTATTTTAGTAATACTCTGTCTGATAGCCGTCAGTGCGTTTTTTTCGATATCGGAAATCTCACTGGCCGCCTCACGTAAAATCAAACTGAAACTGCTGGCCGATGAAGGCAACGTCAACGCACAGCGGGTGCTGAAGATGCAGGAGAACCCGGGCACCTTCTTTACCGTCGTGCAGATTGGCCTCAACGCCGTCGCCATTCTTGGCGGTATCGTGGGCGACGCGGCTTTCTCACCGGCGTTTCATAGCCTGCTCAGCGGGTATTTGTCACCGGAGCTCTCCGAGCAACTGAGCTTCATCATCTCTTTTACCCTGGTCACCAGCTTGTTCATCCTGTTTGCTGACCTGACTCCGAAACGCATCGGTATGATTGCGCCCGAAACCGTGGCCCTGCGCATCATCAACCCGATGCGCTTCTGCCTGTTAGTCTTCCGCCCGCTGGTGTGGTTGTTTAACGGCATGGCCAACATGATCTTCCGCATCTTCAAACTGCCGATGGTGCGGAAAGACGATATCACCTCCGACGATATCTATGCCGTGGTCGAAGCCGGCGCGCTGGCCGGGGTGCTGCGCAAGCAGGAGCATGAGCTGATTGAGAACGTGTTCGAGCTGGAGTCCCGCACCGTTCCTTCCTCCATGACCCCGCGTGAAAGCGTCATTTGGTTTGATTTGCATGAAGACGAGCAGAGCCTGAAGAATAAAGTGGCCGAACACCCGCACTCGAAGTTCCTCGTCTGTAATGAAGATATCGACCACATTATCGGTTACGTCGATTCCAAAGATCTGCTGAACCGCGTGCTGGCGAACCAGAGCCTGGTGCTGACCGGCGGCGTACAGATCCGCAACACGTTGATCGTCCCGGATACCCTGACCCTGTCCGAAGCGCTGGAAAGCTTCAAAACCGCCGGGGAAGACTTTGCGGTGATCATGAATGAATATGCGCTGGTGGTCGGGATCATCACCCTTAACGACGTGATGACAACTCTGATGGGCGACCTCGTCGGCCAGGGGCTGGAAGAGCAGATCGTCGCCCGCGATGAAAACTCGTGGCTAATCGATGGCGGTACGCCGATTGATGACGTGATGCGCGTGCTGGATATCGACGAGTTTCCGCAGTCCGGGAACTACGAGACCATCGGCGGCTTTATGATGTTTATGCTGCGTAAAATCCCCAAACGCACCGACGCGGTGAAGTTCTCCGGCTATAAGTTCGAGGTCGTGGATATCGATAACTACCGTATCGACCAGTTGCTGGTGACCCGCATCGATAACAAGCCCACGGTGCTGGTGCCCAAGCAGGCGGAAGCGGCGGAAAGCCAGAACGCCTGAGCGTAATCCTTTCTCTCTCTTAAGGGCGGATGATCATCCGCCCTTTTTATTGCCCGAATGTGAAGCGGCTCACGCCCCACTGCCGATAGCAGATTATTACTGCTCGATAGCGAAACGTTTATGACTCCCCCGTGCGCAAAAAGGTAACGTTGCTCGCGTCTACACGATCATATTCCTGAATAAAGGAAGCGAGGGTTACCATGATAACGTCGAATAAAAATTACTTTATCAGCTGTCTGTTTTTCCTGTTTTTCTTTATAGGCTGGGGATGCTGCTACCCCTATTTATCACTGTGGTTAACGGAAACCATCGGTATTAACTACACGGACGTCGGTCTGGTTTATTCTTTCACCGCCATTGTGGCCGTCTGCGTTCAGCCATTATTCGGTTTTATATCGGATAAGCTGGTGTATCGTAAGAATCTGATGTGGATGCTGGCGATCATTATCACCTTATTCGCTCCATACTGGATCTATGTCTTCGCGCCTCTGTTAAAAATAAATGTGTTCCTCGGCGCGCTGGCTGGCGGTCTCTATATTGGCATGGCCTACGGCGCAGGCTGCGGGATTTGCGAAGCCTACATCGATAAGGTCAGCCGCGCCTCCGGCTTCGAATTTGGTCGGGCGCGGATGTTCGGCGGCATCGGCGCCGCGATCGGCACCTTTGCGGCAGGAAAGCTCTACGGCATCGATCAGAACATGATTTTCTGGCTGGCCAGCGCAGCAGGCGTCTGCCTGCTGGTGATTGTCTGGAAAATGCAGATCAGCACCCATCAAAAGCAGGGGCTGCTGTCCGGCAAAACGTCGCCGGTTACCCTCCGCGATGCCGTCTCGTTGTTAAAAATTAAAAAATTCTGGTTCTTCGCCCTCTATGTCATTGGCGTCGGGGCGGTCTATGAAACCTATGACCAGCAGTTCGCTATCTACTACAGCCATTTCTTTGAGAGTAAAGCCCGGGGTGCAGAAGTCTTCGGTTATTTAACCACGGGTCAGATTTTCCTTGATGCCATCGTGATGTTCTTTGCACCATGGTTTGTGAATAAAATCGGCCCGAAAAATGCGCTGTTATACTGCGGGCTGATTATGAGCTTGCGCATTATCGGTTCCGCGTGGGCTATTGGCCCGGTATCCATCAGCCTGATTAAACTACTCCATGGATTTGAAAGCTCGGTGTTACTCGTCGCGGCGCTTAAATACATTACCGCTAACTTTAACCCCCTGCTTTCCGCGACGGTTTACTTAATTGGCTTCCAGTTTTCAAAAAGCTTTAGCTCTATTTTTCTCTCCACCGGCATCGGCCATATGTACCAGAGCATGGGCTTTACCAGCAGCTATATCGTGCTCGGTAGTATCGCCCTGTGCTTCACGCTCATTTCGTTTATCACGCTGGATAAAGCACGCGTGTTCTCTTCACAACCTTTGCCCGCGAATTAATGTCAGGAGGTAGTCTGCATGTCTCAGTTATTTTATGGCGTGGCGTATTACGATGAATATATGCCGGAAGATCGGCTGGCCAGCGATATCGCCTTAATGCGCGAAACCGGCATTAACGTGGTGCGTATCGCCGAGTCCACATGGAGTACACTGGAGCCCGAAGAGGGCCAGTACAATTTCTACCATATCGACCGGGTGCTCGAGGCGATGCATGAGGCCGGCATTGCGGTCATCGTCGGGACGCCCACCTACGCGGTCCCGGCCTGGCTGGCGGCGAAACATCCCGATATTCTGGTCACCACCGTCGCGGGGCAGCAAAAATATGGTCCGCGGCAGATCATGGATATCGTCAACCCGACCTTTCGCCGCTATGCCGAAAAAATTATCCGCACGCTGATGGCCCATGTGCAACACCATCCGGCGATTATCGGCTGGCAACTGGATAACGAAACCAAGCATTACGACAATATTGGCCGCTATATGCAGGAGGGCTTCGTGCGCAGCCTGCAGGAGAAATATCCAGACCTCCGACAACTGAATCACGATTTCGGTCTGGATTACTGGAGCAACCGCATTGACCGCTGGCAGGATTTTCCGCCGGTGGAAAACACCATCAACGCCAGCCTCGCCTGCGCCTTCTCCCGCTATCAGCGCCAGCAGGTCACCGAGTATCTGGCCTGGCAGGCGGAGATTGTGCGCGAGTACGCCCAACCGCACCAGTTCGTCACCCACAACTTCGATTTTGAATGGCGCGGTTACTCTTACGGCGTGCAGCCGCGGGTCGACCATTTTGCGGCGGCGCAGGCGCTGGATATCGCCGGCGTCGATATCTATCACCCGAGCCAGGCACACCTGACCGGGCGGGAAATCGCCTTTGGCGGCGCCATCACCCGCTCGCTTAAGCCGGGCCAGAACTACTTCGTGCTGGAAACCCAGGCGCAGGGCTTCGCCCAGTGGACTCCCTACCCGGGCCAGCTGCGCCTGCAGGCGTTCAGTCATATCGCCTCCGGCGCCGCCATGGTCTCCTACTGGCACTGGCATTCGATTCATAACGCCTTCGAAACCTACTGGAAGGGGCTGCTCAGCCACGACTTCTCGCGTAACCCGACCTGGCAGGAGGCCACCACTATCGGGGCTGACTTTGCCCGCCTGTCGCCGCAGCTGGCGGAGCTGAAGGCCGAAAACGACGTTGCGCTGCTGATAAGCAATGAGGCAATGGACGCCCTCAATCACTTCCGTCCTGGCGATGCCGAGGGCAACATTTATAACGATATCTTTCGCCGCTTCCACGATGCGCTGTATGACCACAATATCAGCCTCGACATCATCCACGATGTAAACGAGGAAACCTCGCGCTACCGAGTGCTGATCGTTCCCGGCCTGTACGCTGCCGATGATGGCCTGCTGGCGCGTATCAATCACTATATCGCCGAGGGCGGCAGAGCGCTTATCGGCTTTAAATCGGGCTTTAGCGATGAAAACGTCAAGGTACGCCGCAGCGCGCAGCCTGGGATCCTGCGGCAGAGCTGCGGCGTCAGCTACAGCCAGTTCACCCTGCCGGAAGGGACGACGGTAAGCTCTTGCTGTGCAGAGATTGATTGCCGCAATGACAATCAGGCTGAGCTGTGGATGGAATTGCTGACGCCCGATGATGGGACCCGCACCTTGCTGCGCTATCAGCATCCGGCATGGGGCGAATACGCCGCCGCCACCGAAGCGGATTATGGCCGGGGACGAGCGATGTATGTTGGCTTCCTGCCGCAGAAGGGATTGATTAGCCAGCTGTTTGATGTACTAACCGCCGATATCGCATTGCGCTCGCGCACTTCCGCCTATCGCTTCCCATTAGTGGTCAAAAAAATGCGTAATCGCGCCGGGAAAACCACCCACTTCCTGTTCAATTACTCCGGCGAGACGCTGGAATTTGTCAGCGAGACCGCGGGTAGCGCGCTGCTGAGCGGGGAGACAGTATACGTCGGCCAGCCGTTGCGCCTCAGGGCCTGGGAATTTACTATCATCGAAAGCTAACGACGCGGCGGCGCTCAGGTGGGAGAGAGAATGGAACTGGATATCAATGAGCTACTCAATTTCTCGCCATTGATGAAGACCTTTACCTTCAATGCCTGGGTCGTCGCAGGCTTCACGCCGATTACCCGCGGCTCCACGCTGGACTACTACATTAACCGCCCGCAGGGGATGAAAGGTTACATCATTAATCTGACCCTGCGCGGCCAGGCGCGGGCGAAGGCGGGCGATGGCTTCCTTCTGTGCCGGGAAAACGATCTGCTGCTGTTTCCTCCCGGGGTGCCCCATCACTACGGCAGGGACGAGCACAGCGAGTATTGGGACCATCTGTGGATCTACTTTATCCCCCGCCCCTACTGGATAGACTGGCTAAAGTGGGACCAAACTACTCACGGTATCGGCAAAACAACCATTAACGATCCCGAACAGCTCCAGCAGCTGCGCGATCTGTTCTACGAAGTGATACGCCATCACTCGGCATCCGCGCCGCTGTCGGAAGCGCTGGCGATGAACGCCCTGGAAAGATTGATCCTTCACTGTTTTCAGCGACAGCCCATCAGCAACCGTCACGCCCACGACCCACGGATTAACGCCGTCTGCGACTACCTCAACGCCCATATTGCGCAGGAGGTAAAAATCGAGACCCTGGCGGCGATGGTATTTATCTCCCCTTCACGTCTGGCGCACCTTTTCAAAAATGAACTGGGGCAAACGGTTTATGCATGGCGGGAAACGCAACGCATCAACCGCGCCAGGTGGCTTATTCAGAGCACCTCGCTCCCGCTTAACAAAATTGCTTTATCGGTAGGCTACAGCGATCCGGTCTATTTCACCCGCTTGTTTCGTAAACATAACGGTATTCCACCGGGCGAATATCGCAAACGCTATGCGGAAATGAAGGGCTAAAAACATCAACGGCTCCCATCGGGAGCCGTCTTTTACCTACTACGTACTGCTACGTTTCAGGTTATGCCATCTCAGTTTGCAGACGCAACACCTGACGATTGACTTCGGACATCACTGACAGATGCAGCTTGTCCTTGACCTTCGGGATAAGGATTTTGCCCT
This sequence comes from Klebsiella sp. PCX, assembly GCF_021869705.1. Lineage (NCBI taxonomy): Bacteria > Pseudomonadati > Pseudomonadota > Gammaproteobacteria > Enterobacterales > Enterobacteriaceae > Klebsiella > Klebsiella sp. PCX. The sequence goes on along the minus strand of NZ_CP091527.1, from coordinate 476,543 downwards.
TATCAAATTCAAATGCGCCAACGTCCTTGATGTACAACCGTCCACGAAACAGGATCTTCACGTACTTCGCCACTTGCAGCGGATTGTAGCGTTGGAAAATTTTCATTCTTCTCTCCTGCCAGGGTTACGCTCCTGTGGTGCCACAGTTAGCCCACGTATCGGGAGCGCAAATTTTAATGCCCTAAAACTATAGTCCAGAATCTCAGAGGGACCCAGTATGTATAAGTTTATTTACCCTTTGATGACAATAATTCAGAATTTTCGTTTCAGACATACGATGAAGTAAGTATAAGTCGCCGTTTTTCGACTAATTTGTGCGTCAACACGCAAACTGGCATCCTCATTGCGGGTAATCACCACCAATCGCACTTATGATTAAACGAGACCAAGTGGTCGGATCACCTGCACAAAAAATGATTAAGGAAACCGTATGACCCTACGTAGCATACTGGCCGCCTCGTTACTCCTCGTGCCGCTGCTGGCCTCAGCGCATAACTTTGTCGATGGCCAGCGCGTGGCGCCGGTCGGCGTCGCGGATCGGGGCGAATTAATTCTGGATAATGATAAGTTTAGCTATAAAAACTGGAATAGCTCGCAGCTGGCGGGAAAAGTGCGCGTCGTCCAGCACATCGCCGGACGCTCGTCAGCAAAAGAGAAAAATGCCAATCTGATCGAGGCGATTAAAGCGGCGGGCTTCCCGCACGATCGCTATCAGACCACCACCATCGTCAATACCGACGATGCCATCCCGGGCACCGGTATGTTTGTGCGCAACAGTATCGAAAGCAATAAAAAGCTCTTCCCATGGTCGCAATTTATCGTCGACAGCAATGGATTGGTGCGAAAAGCCTGGCAGCTGGACGAGAAGAGCTCGGCGATTGTGGTGCTGGATAAGAGCGGGCGCATCCAGTGGGCCAAAGACGGCGCGCTCACTCAGCAAGAGGTGCAGCAGGTGATCGACCTGCTGCATAAATTGCTTAATAAATAGAGACCCGGAAGCCGGGATTGAGGAAGGATTCACGCGGCGTGTAGTCGAGGGTTTTGCCCTGCCAGTCGTGAACATGCGCCCCGGCGGCGACCGCGACAGCATGGCCGGCGGCAGTGTCCCAGGTGCTGGTCGGCCCGAAGCGCGGATAGAGCTGGGCCTGGCCTTCCGCCACCAGGCAGAACTTCAGCGAGGAGCCGATGGAAGTGGTCTGGTGCTCGCCCAGCTGCTCAAGGTACTCCTGCAGCTCCGGATCGTTGCCATGGGAGCGGCTGATCACCACCAGCGGTGGACGGGCATCGCGGACCTGGATCTGCTTGCGCACGCCGCACTCTTCTTTCCAGGCTTTGCCTTTTTCCGCGCTGTACATCACCTTCATCACCGGCGCATAGACCACGCCCAGCGTCGGCTTGCCGTTTTCAATCAGCGCGATATTAACGGTGAACTCGCCGTTACGCTTAATAAATTCTTTGGTGCCGTCCAGCGGGTCGACCAGCCAGTAGCGCTGCCAGTGCTGACGCACTTCCCAGGCCGGCGGGTCCTCTTCCGACAAAACAGGAATGGTGGCATCCAGCGCCTGCAGGCCGCTGACAATGACTTTATGCGCCGCGATATCCGCCGCCGTGACCGGAGAATCATCTTTCTTGCTGGCGACGTTGATCGGTTGGTTTCCATCGTAAACTTCCATGATGGCATCGCCCGCGTTCCGTGCAAGCTGACATACTTGTTCTAACATTCTCCACCTCGTCTGGTTACAGTGGCGTTAACTCGTTGTTTTATTTATATCGCATCACCGCAAGTTCCGCTATCTGTGATAACGATGGCGGTTTCTCTGCCCGCTTTTCTGGCAAGATTCACATTTCTGTAAGCAACAGAATATAAATACATTTTCTTCTGTGCTATCGCTCATAAAAAAGGACGCCTCTGATGATTAAGTTTAGCGCAACGCTCCTGGCCACGCTGATCGCCGCCAGCGTCAACGCCGCAACGGTCGACCTGCGGATCATGGAAACCACCGATCTGCACAGCAATATGATGGACTTTGACTATTACAAAGATGCCGCCACGGAGAAATTCGGCCTGGTGCGTACCGCCACCCTGATTGAACAGGCGCGGGCAGAAGCGAAAAACAGCGTACTGGTGGATAACGGGGATGTCATCCAGGGGAGCCCGCTGGGCGACTACATGGCCGCCAAGGGACTGAAAGAGGGCGATGTTCATCCGGTGTATAAGGCGATGAATACCCTGAATTATGCCGTCGGCAACCTGGGCAACCATGAATTCAACTACGGCCTCGACTTCCTGCACAAGGCGCTGGCCGGGGCGAAATTCCCCTACGTGAACGCCAATATCATCGATGCCAAAACCGGCAAACCGCTGTTCACCCCGTACCTGATCAAGGATACCCCGGTTCAGGACAGCGAAGGTCAATCCCACACCCTGCGCATCGGCTATATCGGCTTTGTGCCGCCGCAGATCATGACCTGGGATAAAGCCAATCTTAGCGGCAAAGTGACGGTAAACGACATTACCGAAACCGCGCGCAAATATATCCCGGAGATGCGGGCGAAAGGGGCTGATGTGGTGGTAGTGGTCGCTCACTCCGGCCTCTCCGCCGACCCGTATCAGGCGATGGCCGAGAACTCAGTCTACTACTTAAGCCAGGTGCCCGGCGTTGACGCCATCATGTTCGGCCACGCCCACGCGGTATTCCCAGGCAAAGACTTCGCCAACATTAAAGGCGCGGATATCGCCAGAGGGACGCTGAACGGCGTACCGGCGGTGATGCCGGGAATGTGGGGCGATCATCTCGGGGTGGTCGATCTGGTGCTGAACAACGACAGCGGCAAATGGCAGGTGACTCAGAGTAAAGCGGAAGCACGGCCAATCTACGACGCGGTGGCGAAGAAATCGCTGGCGGACGAAGACGGTAAGCTGGTGGCGGTGCTGAAAGGCGATCACGACGCTACTCGCGAGTTCGTCAGTAAGCCGATCGGCAAGTCCGCCGACAACATGTACAGCTATCTGGCGCTGGTGCAGGACGACCCGACGGTGCAGGTGGTCAACATGGCGCAGAAAGCCTACGTTGAACACTACATTCAGGGCGACCCGGATCTGGCGAAACTACCGGTACTCTCCGCTGCCGCGCCGTTTAAAGTCGGCGGGCGTAAAAACGATCCGGCGAGCTTCGTGGAAGTGGAAAAAGGCCAGCTTACCTTCCGCAACGCCGCCGACCTCTATCTCTACCCGAACACCCTGGTGGTGATGAAGGTCAGCGGGAAGGAGGTCAAGGAGTGGCTGGAGTGCTCTGCCGGGCAGTTTAACCAGATTGACCCGACCAGCAGCAAGCCGCAGTCGCTGATCAACTGGGACGGCTTCCGCACCTATAATTTCGACGTGATTGACGGGGTGAACTACCAGATCGACGTCACTCAGCCGGCCCGCTACGACGGCGAATGTCAGATGATCCATCCGCAGGCAGAGCGTATTAAGCACCTGACCTTCAACGGCAAACCGGTCGATCCGCAGGCCACTTTCCTGGTCGCCACCAATAACTATCGCGCGTACGGCGGTAAATTCGCTGGCACCGGCGAAAGCCATATCGCCTTCGCCTCACCGGATGAAAACCGTTCAGTGCTGGCGGCATGGATTGGCGCGCAATCGAAGAAGGATGGCGCGATCCATCCGGCGGCGGATAACAACTGGCGTCTGGCGCCGATCCACAGTAAGACGCCGCTGGATATTCGTTTTGAGACCTCGCCTGGCGACAAAGCCGCGGCGTTTATCAAAGAGAAAGCCCAATATCCGATGCGCCAGGTGACCACCGATGATATCGGCTTCGCCATTTATCAGCTGGATTTGAGTCAGTAATCCCTGTTCCCCGGTGGCGCTGCGCTTACCGGGGCTACAAACCGGAGCTGATGGGTAGCCCGGATAAGGCGCCAGCCGCTATCCGGGAATATCTCCCCGGTGGCGCTGCGCTTACCGGGGCTACAGGGAGTGATACATTTTCACTCCTCGTGGCTAGCCAGCACCGCCGGCAGATTTACCTCGATCCAGTCCGCCAGGGCCGCCACCTTCTCGCTCACCTGCAGGCCGAGCGGCGTCAGGCTATATTCAACGTGCGGCGGCACCACCGGATAAGAGACGCGGTCGATAAAACCATCCTGCTCCAGGGCCTGCAGCGACTGCGCCAGCATCTTTTCGCTGACCCCGCCCATTTTGCGCCGCAGATCGCTGAAGCGATGGGTTCCTTCGCGCAGCGCCACCAGAATCAACACGCCCCAGCGGCTGGTGACATGTTTAAGCACATCGCGCGACGGGCACTGTTCCGCAAACAAATTGCCATTGCGCAGTTTCTCGCTCAGCGTCGGTTCGGCCATTTTCACACTTACCTTTTTGTACGTACTTACTAAAAGTTAGTTAAGGTGTTAGCTTACCACAACTGCCACTAAACACGAAGGAGAAGACTAATGATCGCTCTTACCGGTGCCACCGGCCAGCTTGGCCACTACGTTCTGCAAGACCTGCTTAAAACCGTCCCTGCCGGCCAGATTGTGGCGATTGTCCGCAACCCGGCCAAAGCCCAGACTCTCAGCCAGCAGGGCGTTGTCGTCCGCCAGGCCGACTATAGCGACGAAGCGGCGCTGACCGCCGCGCTGCAGGGCGTGGATAAACTGCTGTTAATCTCCTCCAGCGAAGTCGGCCAGCGCGCCGTACAGCACCGCAACGTCATCAACGCCGCCAAAGCCGCTGGGGTGAAGTTCATCGCCTACACCAGCCTGCTGCACGCCGACACTTCGCCGCTGGGCCTGGCCGCAGAGCATATTGCAACTGAGCAGATGCTGGCCGACTCGGGTATCGCTTACGCCCTGCTGCGTAACGGCTGGTATACTGAAAACTATCTGGCCAGCGCGCCGCCGGCGCTGGAGCACGGCGTGTTTATCGGCGCCGCCGGCGAAGGTAAAATTGCCTCCGCTACCCGCGCAGATTATGCCGCCGCGGCCGCCCGCGTTATCGCCGGTGAAGGCCATGCAGGGAAAGTTTATGAACTGGCGGGTGATAACGCCTGGACGCTGAGCGACCTGGCTGCTGAGCTGAGCAAGCAAAGCGGTAAAAACGTGGTCTACCAAAATCTCAGCGAAGCCGACTTCGCCGCCGCGCTGAAAAGCGTCGGCCTGCCGGCGGGTCTGGCCGATATGCTGGCAGACTCCGACGTCGGCGCCTCGAAAGGCGGGCTGTTTGACGACAGCCGCACCCTGAGTACGTTGATCGGCCGTCCGACCACCTCCCTTGCCGAAAGCGTGAAAGGCATTCTGTAACCGCCCCTCTCAGCTTTTGCGGTTGCGTCCCGGCGGTTCCTCTCTCATATTGAAGAGATTAATCGTCGGGAGGCAGGCATGCAGGGCGTACCACCCCAATTTAGTGATGAAAAAGATCGCGCGCGCTTTCGCCATCTCGAACAGCTGCCCGGGGTAGAGCTTTACCACGCCCATATCTCCCGCTACGCCTTTGAACCCCATACCCACGAAGCTTTCGGCATTGGCGTGATTGAGCAGGGCGCCGAGCGCTTTCGCTACCGCGGCAGTCAGCACATCGCCGCCGCCAATGCCATTGTCACCATGAATCCCGACGAGCTGCACACCGGCGAAGCGGAAACCGCCGACGGCTGGCGCTACCGGATGATTTATCTGGAGCCCGACCGTCTGGAAGCCATCACCGGCGTGCGCGACTGGTGGTTCAGCGAGGTGGTTCGCGAGGATCCCCTGCGGTCCCGGCGGATTGGCCAGCTGATTTACGGTCTGTGGCACAGCGAAGATGCGCTGGCCCAGCAGGGAATGCTGCTCGACCTCATCGACGCCTTCCGCCCTCTGGCCCACCATGCCTCGGCGCAGGGTGAGGCCGGGCATCGCTTCGACCGCGTGCGCGACTACCTGCATGATAACTATATGCGCCCCATCACCCTCGACGAGCTGGCGCAGGTGGCGGCGCTGAGCCCGTACCACTTTCAGCGCCAGTTTAAAGCCCACTACCACGTAACGCCCCATCAGATGCTGATGGCCATCCGCCTGTGGCGCGCCAAAGCATTTCTCACCCACGGCATGCCCGCCGCCGAAGTGGCGATAGCCGTCGGCCTCACCGACCAGTCTCACCTGACCCGCACCTTCACCCAGCGTTACGGCATTACGCCGGTACGCTATCAGAAGCAGGTCGCCAGGCGCTGATGCGCAATCTCATACAATATTCCCGCCCGGCCTCCTTCTACACTGCAGACAACCGTGATGACAATGGATGCAATGATGATTAGTGGTGTGTTGTACGCCCTGCTGGCGGGGCTGATGTGGGGTTTAATTTTCGTCGGGCCTTTGCTGGTGCCAGAGTATCCGGCGATGCTGCAGTCGATGGGACGCTATCTGGCGCTGGGTCTGATCGCCCTGCCGCTGGCATGGCTCGGGCGCGCGCGTTTGCGCCAGCTGAGCCGGAACGACTGGTGGACCGCGCTGGGTCTGACGATGATGGGAAATCTTATCTATTACGTCTGCCTGGCCAGCGCCATTCAGCGTACCGGGGCGCCGGTCTCCACCATGATTATCGGCACGCTGCCGGTGGTATTGCCGGTCTTCGCCAATCTGCTTTACAGCCAGCGCGACGGAAAGCTGCCATGGCGGCGCTTGTTTCCGGCGCTGGTCTGCATCGCCGTCGGCCTGATCTGCGTTAACGTCGCGGAACTGCGCCAGGGGCTGCCTGATTTTAGCCCGTGGCGCTACGGCTCCGGCATTGCGCTGGCGCTGGGGTCGGTGGTCTGCTGGGCCTGGTATGCCCTGCGCAACGCCCGCTGGCTTCGGGAGAACCCGCATCAACCGCCGATGATGTGGGCTACCGCTCAGGCGCTGGTGACGCTTCCGGTTTCGCTGGCCGGCTATCTCGCCGCCTGCGCCTGGCTGCACGGTCAGCAGGCCGGGTTCCCCCTGCCCTTCGGCCCGCGCCCGGCGGTGTTTATTACGCTGATGCTGGCCATCGCGGTGCTCTGCTCATGGGTCGGCGCGCTGTGCTGGAATATTGCCAGTCAACGATTACCGACGGTGATCCTCGGGCCGCTTATCGTTTTCGAAACCCTGGCCGGGCTTCTGTATACCTTTCTGTTGCGGCAAAGTTTACCGCCGCTGCTGACCCTGAGCGGTATCCTGCTGCTGGTGCTCGGCGTGGTCTCCGCCGTCCGCGCCAGGCCGGAAAAACCAACGTTGCAACCGCTGACGAACGAAAAAAAGTAGCCGGGCCCTATTAAGGGGTATTCCCTCGCCAAAAAGATGCATTTAAAATACATCTTATATTCCTGATGACGAGGTAACTGCTATGGCTTTCCGTGACCAACCTTTAGGCGAGCTGGCGCTGACCATCCCGCGCGCCTCCGCCCTGTTCCGTCAATACGATATGGATTACTGCTGCGGCGGCAAACAGACGCTGGCGCGCGCCGCATCGCGCAAAGCGCTGGATGTCGCGGTGATTGAGGCCGAGCTGGAGAAACTGGCCGGGGAGCCTATCACCCGCGACTGGCGCGCGGCGCCTCTGGCGGAGATCATCGACCGTATCATCGTTCGCTATCATGACCGGCACCGCGAACAGCTGCCGGAGCTGATCCTGCAAGCCACCAAGGTTGAACGGGTCCACGCCGATAAACCGAATGTGCCGAAAGGGCTGACGAAGTACCTGACCATGCTGCAGCAGGAGCTCTCCAGCCACATGATGAAAGAGGAGCAGATCCTGTTTCCGATGATCAAACAGGGGATGGGCGCCCAGGCCGGGGGCCCGATCGGCGTAATGGAAAGCGAGCATGATGAAGCGGGCGAACTGCTCGAGGTAATCAAACATATCACCCATAACGTGACGCCGCCGCCGGAAGCCTGCACCACCTGGAAGGCAATGTATAACGGTATCAACGAGATGATCGACGATCTGATGGAGCACATCAGTCTGGAAAATAACGTGCTGTTCCCGCGTGCGCTCGCCGGTAAGTAAAGAAAAAGGCGCCCGCAGGCGCCCTCGACATTGTCCGTCTTATTTGGCCACTTTGAGTGGCCTTTTTTATGACGATCCGTTGCAAGCAACGTTAAAATTTTCGTTTATTTCGCCAGACGTTTTTTGCCGGCAAACAGCCAGCCCGCACCCAGCAGAACAAACCACAGCGGGGTGACCATCAGCGCTTCACGGGTATCATCTTCGAGGGTCAACAGCACCAGTACGAAGACGAAGAAGGCCATGCACACCCAGCACATTAATTTGCCCAGCGGCATCTTATACTTGGACTTCTCGTGCAGCTGCGGACGCTTTTTACGATAGACCAGGTAAGAGCAAAGGATAATCGTCCAGACGAACATGAACAGGATCGCCGACACCGTGGTGATCATGGTGAACGCGGCGATCACGCTCGGGTTGACCATCAGCATCACCACACCGCCCAGCAGGCACATGCAGGAGAAGGTTAAGCCCTTCGCCGGCACCGCACGCTTCGACAGCTTGGCGAACATCTTCGGCGCCTGACCATCCTGCGCCAGACCGAACAACATACGGCTGGTGGAGAAGACGCCGCTGTTGGCTGAGGAGGCTGCGGAAGTCAGCACCACGAAGTTAATCAGGCTCGCCGCCGCCGGCAGACCGACCAGCACGAACAGCTCAACGAACGGGCTCTTGCTCGGCACCACGGAGCTCCACGGCGTCACCGACATAATCACAATCAATGCGAAGACGTAGAACATAATGATACGCAGCGGGATGGAGTTAATCGCCCGCGGCAGGGATTTTTCCGGGTCTTTGGTCTCAGCCGCAGTGGTACCGACCAGCTCAATCCCCACGAAGGCGAATACCGCAATCTGGAAGCCGGCGAAGAAGCCGCTCAGCCCTTTAGGGAACCAGCCGCCGTCATTCCACAGATGCGCGAAAGAGGCTTCGACGCCGGTCGGCGATTTAAAATGCATCATGACCATCACCAGGCCGACCACGATCAGCGCCACGATGGCGACGATTTTGATCATCGCGAACCAGAACTCCATTTCGCCAAACATTTTGACGGTGGCAAGGTTCAGGCCCAGCAGCAGCAGGATCACCGCCAGCGACGCGACCCAGTCGGAGAGTCCGGGAAACCAGAACTGCGCGTAGGCGGTGATCGCCACCACGTCCGCCATCCCCGTCACCACCCAGCAGAACCAATAGGTCCAGCCGGTAAAGTAGCCCGCCCAGGGGCCCAGCAGATCGGCCGCGAAGTCGCTGAAGGATTTATATTCGAGGTTCGACAGCAGTAATTCGCCCATGGCTCGCATAACGAAAAACAGCATAAAACCGATAATCATATAAACAAAAATAATGGATGGCCCGGCAAGGCTGATGGTTTTGCCAGAACCCATAAATAATCCAGTGCCGATCGCCCCGCCAATTGCAATCAGCTGAATATGTCGGTTTGTGAGATTTCGCCGTAGCGATTGTTCAGTCGGCTCCTGCTCGATAGCAGCGACTTTAACCTGATCTACCATGTGATTTCTTCCTGTTGTACCTGTCTGTGTTGTTCAGGCTCTGATGGCCTGTCGTCTGTCATTAACCCCAGCAAGGGCTAGTCGATATTAGGTAAGAATCGGAGGGATGAATACTATGATTTAGATATAATGTTAATTTTATGTTTAAAGTGAGTGTTATATCACTCATCTAACGCGAAATAGCTCACAAAAATACACCCATATGCGATGAATGCAAAACATAATTCCAATTAATTTTTAACTTAAGGATTTTACGCTATTTTTGTGGCTTCCCCCGCCGCTGGGGAAGAGGAAGCCTCTGCTGTTTAGATAATATCCAGCAGTTCAACTTCGAAGATCAGGGTGCTGAACGGAGGGATCGACGCGCCAGCGCCGCGCTCGCCGTAGGCCAGGTTGTGCGGGATGGTCAGTTCCCATTTGGAACCTACCGGCATCAGGGTCAGCGCTTCAATCCAGCCGCCGATTACGCCGGTCACCGGGAACTCTGCCGGTTCGCCGCGGGCGACGGAGCTGTCGAAGACGGTGCCGTCGATCAGTTTGCCGGTGTAGTGCACGCGTACGCGGTCGGTACGGGCCGGGATCGGGCCTTCGCCCTGGGTCAGCACGCGGAACTGCAGGCCGGACTCGGTGCTGTTCACACCCTCTTTCTCGCGGTTTTCATCAAGGTACTTCTGGCCGTCAGCGGCCATCGCCTGGAAACGCTCGCGACGCACGGCGTCGGCGCGCTCGTGGATTTCACGCAGCGCACGGTGGACGGCTTCTACCGGCACCTGCGGCTGGTTACCTTCCAGCGCATCGGCGATACCCGCCACCAACGCTTCCGGCAGCAGCCCCTGCAGGCCGGATTCGCTCAGCTGTTGTCCAACCTGCAAGCCGATACCGTAACTTGCCTGCGCTTCGATAGTGTCAAAAGTTGGGGTTGCCATCTTTGTTCCTTTTTTGGGTGATAAACATCAAGAGAAAAGCGTCCGGAAGCATAACAGCCATAGCGAAATGGGTAAAACTTTGTCGGCGGATGATGACAAATCTCAGCGAAAAAGAAACAATAGGCGGCATCAGGTTAACTTCACTTTGTTCCGGTCATCAGGACGTTAGCCATCTATACTCATATGCAGGATAAAAATATGCGGAGCAGGAGGAAAGCCATGCCCGGGCGCTTTGAACTGACATCTACCCTGGCGAAAATCTGGCACGCCCCGGATCATTTTCGCCTCCTGGACCCACTGCCCCCGATGCACCGCCGGGGAATTATCGCTGGCTTCCTGTTGGTTATCATCGGCATTCTGCTTCCCTCTGACGATAGCCAAAACCCGGCGACCACCAGCCGTGAAGCAAATCTGAATCTGCAGTCGCAGTCCCAGCCGCAAGCTGGCGGCAATCAGGCCGTTCCCCTGCCGCCGATCACCAATACGCCTACCGTGAGCGATGCCGACCAGATGGCACCGGTCGCCCCGGAGCCGATTCAGGATGAGCAACCGGACCAGGCGCAAACGCAACAGCCCGCTGCCTCCCAGCCCTATCAATCCTCATCGCAGCAGTCCGCGCCGGGCATTGAGCAACAGTGGCGAACCTATCGCATCGAGTCGGGCAAAACCCTGGCCCAGCTGTTCCGCGATCATGGGCTGCCGGCCACCGACGTCTACGCCATGGCGCAGGTTGAAGGCGCTGGTAAACCATTAAGCACGTTGCAGAGCGGACAGACGGTGCAGATTCGGCAGAACGCCAACGGCGTGGTCACCGGGCTCACTATTGATACCGGCAATGGTCAGCAGGTGCTGTTTACCCGCCAGTCGAATGGCAGTTTTGTGCGTGCGCGCTAGCAGAGAAGACGACAGCGAGCGTTACGCCGCCGCAAAATGAAGGGCTCTGGAAAGCAAAACGCCGGCACAAGGCCGGCGGTTTGTTGTTACCAGAACGTCAGATGCCGATTACTCAGCAACCACGTTGATGATAACTTTAGCGAATACTTCGCTGTGAACCTGGAAGTCCACTTCGTGCTCGCCAACGTTACGCAGAACGCCGTTCGGCAGGCGAACTTCGCTCTTAGCAACTTTAACGCCTGCTGCAGTGACAGCGTCAGCGATGTCGCGAGTACCGATGGAACCGAACAGTTTACCTTCGTCGCCAGCTTTAGACGCGATGGTTACGGATTCCAGGGCGTTGATCTGCGCAGCACGAGCTTCAGCAGCTGCCAGAACGTCAGCCAGTTTGGCTTCCAGTTCAGCGCGACGCGCTTCGAAGAATTCAACGTTTTTCTTGGTAGCAGGAACAGCTTTACCCTGCGGGACCAGGAAGTTACGAGCATAGCCCGCTTTAACGTTAACCTGATCACCCAGGCTACCCAGGTTTGCTACTTTATCAAGCAGAATAACTTGCATTACCTTATCCTCTCAAAGTCGTATTAATGGACCGTGACCGATTACTGATGACGATCAGTGTACGGCAGCAGGGACAGGTAGCGAGCGCGTTTGATAGCGCGTGCCAGCTGACGCTGATATTTTGCACGGGTACCGGTGATACGGCTCGGGACAATCTTACCGCTTTCGGTGATGTAGTTTTTCAGCGTAGCGATATCTTTATAGTCGATCTCTTGAACGCCTTCCGCGGTGAAACGGCAGAACTTGCGACGACGGAAATAACGTGCCATATGGCTAGTCTCCAGAATCTATCAATTCAATCTGCTCGGCATGCAGAACCATTTTGCTCAAGCCGTTCTTTGCCTTATGGCAAGAGATGAACCCTCGAACGGTTACTGCGCTACCGACCGTTATACTGTGAGTAATGGCCTGGTTCTCGTGACCGCTAATAATAACGGGCATCTGACACCATGCCTGCCGGTGAAAACCGGCTTCCTCCTGCACTGAACGATGCTCAAGCACGAACTGGCAGTGAGGAATTCCTGACGGGCTGACCTTACGAAGTGGAGTCCTGCAAATAATGCCGGACAGCTCCAGACGGTTGGTCATCAGGATTACTCTTCAGAATCCCCAGCTTCAGAATCATCTGCGGTTTCGTTGGCGAAATCTTCGCGACGCTCACGGCGCTCGTCTTTCGCTTTAACCATCGGAGATGCTTCGGTAACAGCGTGCTTAGTACGCATTACCATGCTGCGGATAACGGCGTCGTTGAAGCGGAAGTTAGTTTCCAGCTCATCGATCGCTTCCTGCGGCGCTTCAACGTTCATCAGAACGTAGTGAGCTTTGTGCAGTTTGTTGATCGGATAAGCCAGCTGACGGCGGCCCCAGTCTTCCAGACGGTGGATCGTACCTGCTGCTGCAGTGATTGCACCAGTGTAACGTTCGATCATGCCCGGAACCTGTTCGCTCTGGTCAGGATGGACCATAAAAACGATTTCGTAATGACGCATCGAATTGCTCCTTACGGATTATTCAGCCTCCTGTCTGGGTCAGCCGCGGCCCATGGAGGCAAGGAACGTGTTAAAGGGCGGCTGAAAAATTGACGCGTCATTCTAATGGCGGCCCCCCAGGAACACAAGCGCATTTGCACAAATAATTCGCACTATGCGTCAAGTTGCGCTAAGTGGGTGATTTAAAATTAACCAGCAAAGGAAGCGGCATTTTTTTGAACAACTGCATCAGAAAAGGTCGCCATGCGACGAACGCGCAGCGATTACACTTATATCAAAGCCCAACGACCACAGGAGAGCCCCCGAGTCAGCGTCAGGACTGTCAGTCAGGAGCGTAGTATATGAAACTGAAAATCATCGCCATGATGGCTGCGCTTTTCTTCAGCGCCAACGCGCTGGCAGCTATCCAAATCACCGAACGACAGGCCCGCAACATGGACGACGTGCAGAGCCTCGGCGTTATCTATATCAATCATAATATGGCCACTGAGCACGAGGCTGAACAGGCCCTTAGCCAGCTGAGCGATGCGCAGGGGGCGAAATACTTCCAGCCCATCCTGATGCATGAACCAGAAACCAACGGCCCGCTTCGCGCCAGCGCGGTGATATACCGCTAACGCCGGGCCCATTCTTCGCCTCTCCTCGCGAGGGGCGAAGCGAAACCCTCACCTAAACGCAATTGAGAATTATTTTACAAACCGACTTACCAGCGTCATCGCAACCTGATTTAATCAGCCACTCGCCATTTGATAATCAGGAGTGATTGATGGTTCCGCGTTTCGCCACCTTAGGCCGTATCCCCAAAGGCGTTTGGGTACTCGGCGGCGTCAGCCTGCTGATGGATGTCTCCTCCGAGATGATCCACAGCCTCTTACCGCTGTTTATGGCCACTACCCTCGGCGCCAGCGTGATAATTATCGGTCTTATCGAGGGGCTGGCGGAAGCCACCGCCCTGATCCTGAAGGTCTTCTCCGGCGCGATCAGCGACTATGTCGGCAAGCGTAAAGGACTGGCGCTGCTGGGCTACGGCCTGGGCGCGCTCAGCAAGCCGCTGTTTGCCATCGCCCCTACCGCCGGGGTGGTGTTTAGCGCCCGCATGATTGACCGCGTAGGCAAAGGTATTCGCGGCGCGCCGCGCGATGCGCTGGTCGCCGACGTCACCCCACCGGAGATCCGCGGCGCCGCCTACGGACTACGCCAGGCGCTGGATACCGTCGGCGCCTTTCTCGGCCCGCTGCTGGCGGTGCTGCTGATGTTTATCTGGGCCAACGATTTTCACGCTATTTTCTGGGTGGCGGTCATTCCCGCCGTGCTCTCCATTCTCCTGCTCGGATTCGGCCTACAGGAGCCAAAATCCGCCATCGCGCACAAACGCAGCAATCCGCTGAAGCGCGAAAACCTGAAAAAGCTCTCCGCCGCCTACTGGTGGGTGGTCGCGATCGGCAGCATTTTCACCCTCGCCCGCTTCAGCGAAGCCTTTCTGGTGCTGCGCGCCCAGCAGATGGAGATCCCGCTCTATACCATCCCGCTGGTGATGGTGGCGATGAACCTGGTCTACAGCCTCACGGCTTACCCGTTCGGTAAACTCTCAGACAGCATGAGCCACAGCAAACTGCTGCAGTGGGGGCTGCTGGTGCTGATCCTCGCCGATATCGTGCTGGCGCTCAGCGGCCACTGGAGCACGCTGCTGATCGGCGTCGCGCTGTGGGGGATTCATATGGGAATGACCCAGGGCCTGCTGGCGGCGATGGTCGCCCATACGGCGCCACCGGAGCTACGCGGCACGGCGTTCGGTATGTTTAATCTGATGAGTGGCCTGGCTCTGCTGCTGGCCAGCACCGGCGCGGGGGTACTGTGGGAAACCTTCGGCGCCGCCTCGACGTTTTACGCCGGGGCGATAATTTGCGTGGTCACGCTCATCGGCATGCGCGTGATGCCGTCGGCCTATCGTCAGGATTAAAAACGGCCCCGGGGCCAGACCAGTTGCTTCACCGTGAGGGGTGAAAGCCCCGGAGCGCGTCGTTTACTTCTGCCCGTAGTAGGCGTTCGGCCCGTGCTTACGCAGAAAATGTTTTTCCATCAGCCAGCTGTCAATCGGCTGCAGCTGCGGATTAATGCCGCGGGCAATCCACGCCATGCGCGCCACCTCTTCCATCACTACCGCGTTGTGCACCGCCTCGTGGGCGTCTTTCCCCCAGGAGAATGGCCCGTGCTGATAGACGACGATCCCCGGCGTATGCAACGGGTTTGCCTCACCCAGCGTTTCGATAATCACCTTTCCGGTGTTCAGCTCGTAGGCCTCATCCACCTCCTGCGCGCTAAGCGCCCGGGTGCAAGGGATATCGCCGAAGAAGTAGTCCGCATGAGTGGTGCCGAGCGCCGGGATCGCCAGCCCCGCCTGCGCCCAGGCGGTAGCGTGCGTCGAGTGGGTATGCACCACTCCGCCAAGGCCGGGATAACGGCGATAGAGTGCCAGATGGGTAGCGGTATCAGAGGAGGGACGCCAGCGTCCTTCCACCACGTTGCCCTGTAGATCGACCACCGTCATGTCATCGACGGTCATGGCGTCGTAGGCCACGCCGCTGGGTTTGATCGCCACCAGCCCGCGCTGCCGGTCAATCGCGCTGACATTGCCCCAGGTGAAGGTCACCAGGCCGTAGCGCGGCAGATCCATATTGGCCTCGAACACCTGCTGTTTCAGTTGTTGCATTACGCCGCCTCCATCAGCCCGGCGCGGGCCATCCGCGCTTTCACCCAGTCGCGCGCCTTCGCCACTTCCGCTAGCGGATCCGCGCTGCTTTCACTCCACATCTCAATCAGATACGGGCCGCAGTAGCCGGTCTGTTTGAGGGTTGCGAAGCAGCGTTCAAAATCGACGACCCCTTCGCCGAACGGCACGTTTTTAAAGACGCCGGGCCGGGTATCTTTGACGTGCACCGCCACGATGTGCCCCATGCCGGCCTGCAGCTCCATCTGGACGTCGTTATCCCACGCCGACAGATTGCCGATATCGGGATAAAGCTGGAACCACGGATTATTCAGGTAATGGGCGTAGCCCAGCGCTTTGCTGATCGAGTTCATCAACGGGTAGTCCATAATCTCCATCGCCAGGGTTACCTGGGCCCGGCTGGCCATCTCGACGCTCTCTTTCAGGCCATCGCGAAAGCGGCGCCGCGTCTCATCGTTCGCCTGCTGGTAATAGACGTCGTAACCTGCCAGCTGGATCACCCGGATCCCGACATCCTGCGCCAGCTGGATGGCTTTGCGCATGATTTCCAGCCCCTGAAGACGCACCGCGTCATCTTCGCTGCCCAGTGGAAAACGGCGATGGGCGCTCAGGCACATCGATGGCACCCGGACGCCGGTTTCGGCCACCGCCTTGACCAGCGCCAGACGCAGCTCCGGGCTCCAGTCCAGCCGCGCAAGGCGAGCGTCCGTTTCATCGAGGGACATTTCCACAAAATCAAAGCCCAGCGCTTTCGCCAGCTTTAGTCGCTCCAGCCAGCACTCCCCGGCGGGGAGCGCTTTTTCATAGATGCCGAGCGGAATTTGTTTCGCCAACATAGCCGCTCCTTAACCCCACAGCTGGGCGATAGAGCGTTTAAACTGGCGCGCCGCTTCCACCGGCGAAGCGGCATCGCGGATGCTGCGCCCGGCAATAAAGACGTGGATGGGGATGCCGGCGAACAGCGGCAGGTCCTCCAGCGCCAGGCCGCCGGTGACGGTCACTTTGAAGCCCATATCGGACAGACGCTTAATTGCGCTGATATCCGCCTCGCTCCACGCCACGCCCGCCGCCTGCGCGTCGCGGCTGCGGTGATAAACCACCTGCTGGATGCCCGCCTCGCGCCATGCCTGCGCCTGCTCCCAGGTCCAGAAGCCGGTTAGCTCGATCTGAACGTCGCCGTTGAACTCTTTGGCGACATCCAGCGCCCCTTTGGCGGTATTGATATCGGCGCAGCAGATCACCGTGACCCAGTCGGCGTTGGCTTCAAAGCACATTCGCGACAAAATCTTGCCGGCGTCGGCGATTTTGGCGTCCGCCAGCACAATTTTATGTGGATACAGCGCTTTCAGATCGCGCACCGCACGCACCCCTTCGCCGACGCAAAGGATGGTGCCGACTTCAATGATATCCACCTCTTCGGCGATCAGGCGGGTGGTCTCGTAGGCGCTGGCCAGCGTTTGGTTGTCCAGTGCGACCTGTAACATAGGTAATGACATGATAGTGTTCCTTTTAAACAGCCGCTGCGGTGGCGTTTTTAATTAAATCCAGCACTTCCTGCTCGCTGCGGCAGGCGCGTAAACGGTCGAAATTGGCTTCATCATCAAACAGATTAACGATCTGCATAATCCCCACCTCCTGGTGAGTGGTGGCGTCAACCGCCGCCATGGTGATCAGAATGTCGACCGGGTCATTATCTTCGTGGTTGAAAATCAGCGGTTTTTTCAGGGTCACCAGCGCAAACCCGGTTTTCCTGACGCCCTCTTCCGGCCGCCCGTGCGGCATCGCCAGCCCGGGGGCAATCACAAAATAGGGGCCGTGCTCGGCCACGCCGTCGAGAATGGCCTGGTAATAGCGCGGTTCCACGACGTCGGCGGCCACCAGCAGATCGACGCCGATTTTTACCGCCTCCTGCCAGGTTTCCGCTTCCGCCTGCAGGCGGATGGAGTGGTTCTGCGCCAGCGATTCATGAAGTTTCATGGCCGCTCCTTATTTCACGTCCTGCGGGAAGTGAGCTTTAATCACCTCCAGCAGCTTGGGACCGAAATCCGCTGGCGAAAGCATGTTACGCACGCCCACCACATGTTTATTACCGGAGACGGTAATCTCCCCCGCGATATGGGTTGAAGCGATGATGATATCCGCGCCGTTCAGCTCGCTTTTGTATTCACCTACCGCGCAGCTGTTTACCGTGTGGTCGATGTTGGATTGCGTCAGAAACTGGTCCACCTTCATTTTCATGATCATGGAACTGCCTTGCCCGTTACCACACACAGCCAGAATACGTACGGTCATAATCAGAACTCCTTATTGGGCAGAGGCCTCTGCCAGTTTTTTTTCCGCGTCCTCCTCGGCGCGCAGCGCGCGGCCGGCGAAGAACATATAAGCCAGTGCAATCAGGATGATGACGGCCATAAACGCCAGCCCGACGGAGGCGAAGCCCTGCATCATCGGCGGCGCCAGAATCGACCAGTCCGCCATCCCCATCCAGGCGCTCATGCCGGTGAGTTTCACCGCCCATACGCAACCGAATATTTCAATCATGCCCATCACCAGGCAGATTTTGAGCGCCGCGCGCCAGCCGCCAAAGTGGTTGGCAAAAACGCCAATCGTCGCGTTGGAGAAGAACATAGGGATAAAACCTGGAATAATCAGAATCGGGGAGCCGACGCCGACCAGAATGCCGACGGCAATCAGCTGACCGATGGTGCCCCACATAAAGCCCCAGACCACCGCATTCGGCGCGAAGCTATAGATAGCGGCGCAGTCGATCGCCAGCACCGCCCCGGGGATCAGACGCAGCGAGATACCGTTGAAGGCTTCGGACAGCTCGGCGACGAACATCCGCACGCCCTGAGTGATGATGAAAATCGCCACCGCGAAGGAGAAACCGGTCTGCAGGATATAGACCGTCCAGTGGGTTTTACCCGCCATCGCCTGCACCACGTCAATGCCGAAAGAGAGCAGGATCGCACCGAAGAAGATAGTCATCACAATCGCGGTGGAAACAATGTTGTCGTGGAAGATGTTCAGCCAGCCAGGCAGCTTGAGGTCTTCGACGCTCTCCTCTTTTTTCCCCAGCCAGGGCGCCACTTTGTAGGCAATCCACGAGGCGAACTGCTGCTGGTGCCCGATAGAAAAACCGCAGCCGTCGGTGACCAGCTGAGTAGGCTTGTACATCATATTGGAGGTAATGCCCCAGTAGAGTGACACCAACACCGCGGTGCAGATGATGGTGGTCCACATGGAGTAGCCGAAAATAAAGAACGAGACCGCAATCAGCCCCGCCTGCTGAAACATGATATGGCCCGTCAGCATGATGGTGCGGATGCCGGTAATCCGGCGCAGCAGGACGTAACAGATATTCAGCGCCAGCGCCAGCAGCACCGCGTAGCCCACCCAGCTATACGCCTCGCCCATCCGGTCGATGGTCGCCATCATCGAGGCATAGGTGTCAGAGATGGCGCCGTTAATGCCGTACACCTCTGACATTTTCGCCACCACCGGTTTAAAGGTGCTGGTGAGGATACCGGAGCCGGCTTGTAACAGCATGAAACCGATAATGGTTTTGATGGTGCCTTTGATAATCACGCTGACGCTTTTACGCAGCAGGATATAGCCCAGGCAGGTCACGATACCCAGCAGCAGCGGGGCATTAGTCATCACCTGATTAAAGAAAACGGTAAAGATGTTGTAGAGGATTGCCATAACACACTCCCGATGGTGAAGGCGCTGAACGCGCCTTACGCTCAGCATTTCTCGCTGCTCACTCTAATAATCAAAAGTAATCACAACAAGATTAAATTTGATTAAATGTGACGCACACCGCAATAATCCTTTCTTTCACTCAGGTTATTTCCATTCATTTATAATGAAACATAAATAAACATTTTAAATCATATAGATAAAACTAAAACCAAGGCACGTAAGCTGTGAAAAAGATGGGAGATCATGCGTATCAGATCGCAAAAGGGGTGGAAAACATGATTGCAATCCTGGAAGCACAGTGACAATATAAATCAAAACCAATCAAATAATGATTACTTTTGAAAATGCACGAGGAAGACCGCGATGAGTAAAGTACAGACCATCACCCGTGAATCATGGATCCTGAACACCTTTCCGGAATGGGGTAGCTGGCTGAATGAAGAGATTGAGCAGGAGCAGGTTGCGCCCGGCACCTTCGCCATGTGGTGGCTGGGCTGTACCGGCATCTGGTTGAAATCCGAAGGCGGCGCCAACGTCTGCGTCGATTTCTGGTGCGGCACCGGCAAGCAGAGCCACGGCAATCCACTGATGAAAACCGGCCATCAGATGCAGCGGATGGCAGGGGTGAAGAAGCTCCAGCCCAATCTGCGCACCACCCCGTTCGTGCTCGATCCATTCGCCATTCGCCAGATTGACGCGGTCCTCGCGACCCACGATCACAACGATCATATTGACGTCAACGTCGCCGCCGCCGTCATGCAGAACTGCCCGGCCGATGTGCCGTTTATCGGCCCGAAAACCTGCGTCGATATGTGGATCGGCTGGGGCGTGCCGAAAGCGCGCTGTATCGTCATGAAGCCCGGCGATGTCGTGAAGATTAAGGACATTGAGATCCACGCGCTCGACGCGTTCGACCGTACCGCGCTGATCACCCTCCCGGCGGATCAAATAGCCGCCGGCGTGCTGCCGGACGGGATGGACCAGCGCGCGGTCAACTATCTGTTTAAAACACCGGGCGGCAACCTGTACCACAGCGGCGATTCCCACTACTCCAACTACTACGCGAAACACGGCAACGAGCATCAGATTGACGTCGCCCTCGGCTCGTATGGCGAGAACCCGCGCGGGATCACCGACAAAATGACCAGCGCCGATATCCTGCGTATGGCGGAGTCGCTCAACGCGAAGGTGGTGATCCCGTTCCACCATGATATCTGGTCGAACTTTCAGGCCGATCCGCAGGAGATCCGCGTCCTGTGGGAGATGAAAAAAGATCGTCTGAAGTACGGCTTCAAGCCGTTTATCTGGCAGGTCGGCGGCAAATTTACCTGGCCGCTGGATAAAGACAATTTCGAATATCACTACCCGCGCGGCTTCGATGACTGCTTTACCATTGAGCCGGACCTGCCGTTCAAATCCTTCCTGTAAGCCGCCTCCGGCAGGCACTGCCTGCCGGAAATACCCCGCCGCAGGGTTAGTATTTTCACATGATTTCAAATATCATCTTTGCCGTTCACTTTTAATCGGATTCGCTCATGACGGAAGCGCAAAGGCACCAAATTCTGCTGGATCTGCTCGCCCAAACGGGGTTTGTTACCGTAGAGCAGGTGATGTCGCGGCTCGGGATCTCACCCGCAACGGCCCGACGTGATATCAACAAGCTGGATGAAAGCGGCAAACTGAAAAAGGTACGCAATGGCGCGGAAGCCATTAGCGAGCAGCGCCCCCGCTGGACGCCGATGAATATCCACCAGGCGCAGAATCTGGATGAAAAAGTGCGTATTGCGCGCGCCGCTTCGCAACTGATCGCGCCGGGTGAGAGCATCGTCATCAACTGCGGCTCCACCGCCTTTCTGCTGGGGCGTGAACTGTGCGGCAAACCGGTGCAGATCATCACTAACTATCTGCCGCTGGCCAACTACCTGATCGACCAGGAACACGACAGCGTGATTATCATGGGCGGGCAGTACAACCGCAGCCACGCCATCACCCTCAGCCCCCACGGCAGTGAAAACAGCCTCTATGCCGGGCACTGGATGTTCACCAGCGGCAAAGGGTTAACCGCCGAGGGGTTATACAAAACAGATATGTTGACCGCCATGGCCGAGCAGAAAATGCTCAGCGTGGTCGGCAAGCTGGCGGTGCTGGTCGACAGCAGCAAGATCGGCGAGCGCGCCGGGATGTTATTCAGCCAGGCCGGGCAAATTGACGTGGTGATCACCGGCAAACAGGCCGATGCCGCGATCCTCAAGCAGCTTGAGGACCAGGGCGTCAGCGTGATCCGCGTTTAAAGATGCTGCTGAAAAAAGGCGACCGTCGTGGCCAGCGCCTCCGGGGTGATGCGATGGCGGACGCCTTTCTGCCAGACGCAGGTCAGCCTGGCGGCAAGGTCGCTCTGCCTGAGCGCTTGCTCAAGACGGAAGGTCTCTTCCGGCGGCACCACGTCGTCGGCATCGCCATGCCAGAGCAACAGCGGCCGCCGGGCGAGCGACGCCAGCTGATGGCTGACATCCCATTCGCTGAGGCTGTCGCCATCAAAGCCAGGCGAGGGAAACAGGGTTTGCGACAGCGAACGAAAATAGCCTGATCCCATCAGGCAGGCGACGCTGTTCAGCTCGGGATGGTGCGTCATGATACCCAGGGCCGTCATTCCCCCCATCGACGCCCCCGCCACCGCCAGTCGCTCTCCTTCCAGCCAGCCTTCGGCGATAATCGCCTCACGCAGCGCGGGAAACTCGCTGAAATTCTGCTGCAGGATCGGCCAGAAGCGCTGCATCCGCCCGGTCTCATCACCGTGATAGCGCGCGCCATGCTCCGGCGCGTCCGGCATAATCACCCGGAAACCCGCCTGGGCCAGCGCCACCGCAAAGTAGCTGTAAACCAGTTTCGACGAGGTAAAGCCATGATAAAAGACGATACAGGGCAGTGGTTTGTCCAGACTCTCCTGCGGGCAGGCATGCAAAATTTCGCCACCGCCGAGGTTGCGCATTTCTAGTGCAATCATTTATCGTCTCCCTTCTCTATTGTGGTTAGGCGGCATGGGAAAATGCATTCACCAGGCAACCCAGTTTGCTACGATTCATAATGTTGAGAACCCGGTTACGCTTTCACAACATTTTCATTCGAAAATCGCGTCAGAGATAACAGTTCGGGAACATTCCCCGGAAATCCTGTTAAGGCTACCACTACACTATCACTATCAGGAAACGAGATATGGTTATGCGCAGGTTGTCTCCGTGGTTACTGGCTATCGTCCTCAGCGGGTGTAGTGCTCTGCAGGGAACGCCGGAAGCCCCGCCGCCCGCCACCGACCATCCGCAGGAGATCCAGCGCAACCAGACGGCTAGCCTGCAGAAAATGGCCACGGTGAGCGTACTGATGTACGGTTCGCCGATGGATGTCGAAGCGGCGCTGAAGGCCAAAGCAGAAGCGGCCAAAGCCGATTACTACGTCATCATCATGATCGATGACACCATGGTACCCGGCCAGTGGTATTCGCAGGCGATCCTCTATCGTCGATGACGAGGCGGTGTCTTTGAATCTGCTTTACATAGCTTTGCGTCCATTCACGTTCTCCTGTGCATAATAACGTTCGGCCAGCCACCTGGCAGGACGTTAGCAACGGACTGCCCTTGGGACTACGTGAAATGGAGCTGACGATGAAACGATCTTTTACCCTATCCAGCCTGCTGTTAACCACTGCGACGGCCAACACGTCCGCGCAGTCAGCCGAATTCGCCAGCGCGGATTGCGTTACCGGCCTGAATGAAATCGGTCTGATCTCCGTCGCTAATCTTTCCGGCAGCCAACAGGATGTGGAGCACGCCATTGCCCGCAAAGCGGACGAGCAAGGCGCCTCCTGGTATCGCATTATTCAGATGTACGAGGAACAACAGCCGGACAGCTGGCGCGTGCAGGCCATTCTCTACGCCTGAGGCGCCTGGCGCCCCCGCCCCATGGCCCGCAGCAGCAGGTCGTCGAGGGTCGGCGCGTCAAGACGTATGCCGCCGCGCGTGTCGAGCATCATCCGGCACCAGGCTTCGGCCAGCGGCGGCGAAGCGAAACGCAGCATCTGCGCCCCCGCCCCCAGACGATAGACCAGCCGGGCAATCTCTCTGCCCTGCTCTTCGGCGGGTCGTTTCAGCAATTGCTGCAGCTGACGCCATGCGCGGTCGAGATGGCGGTTCTGTCCTTTCACCTCCGCACACTCCGCGGCCAACAGCTCCATCGCCGCCGGCTGCTTGCTCAGCACCCGCATCACATCGAGGCACATAATATTGCCGGAGCCTTCCCAGATGCTATTGACCGGCATCTCGCGATACAACCGCGGCAACTCACTCTCCTCGCAATAGCCGATCCCTCCCAGGACTTCCATCGCCTCAGCGACAAACGGGATACCGGCCTTGCAGATGGCAAACTTGGCCGCAGGCGTAAACAGACGCGCCCAGGCGCTTTCCCGGGCATCATCCCGACGGTCCCAGGCTCGCGCCAGACGAAACAGAAACGCGGTCTGTCCTTCAAGACGGAGCGCCATTTGCCCCAGCAGCTGGCGCATCATCGGCTGATCGACCAGATTTTTACCGAACGCCTGACGCTGTAGCGCATGATACAGCGCTACGGAGAAGGCCCGGCGCATCAGGGCATGGCTGCCCAGCGCGCAGTCAAAGCGGGTGAGACCGCCCATCCTGAGGATCTGCCGCACGCCATCGCCCTCGTCACCCACCAGCCAGCCGCAGGCGTCATAAAACTCCACTTCGCTACTGGCGTTGGAGCGGTTGCCGAGCTTCTCTTTTAAGCGCTCCAGACGCACCCCGTTGCGCTGCCCGTCGGGCAGCAGGCGCGGCACAAAGAAGCACGACAGACCCGCAGGCGCCTGGGCCAGTACCAGGTGCGCATCGCTCTGCGGCACCGAAAAAAACCATTTGTGTCCCACCAGCCGGTAAAACCCTTCCGCTGTTTTCTCCGCGCGGGTGGTATTGCTCAGCACATCGGAGCCCCCTTGCTTCTCGGTCATCCCCATGCCAATCAGCAGACCGCGCTTCTGGTCGCCCGGCGCGAGGTGGGGATCGTAACGGTCGCTCAGCAGCGGCGACAGCCAGTCGCCAAAAGGCGCGGGCAGGGCGCGCTGCAGCAGGGGCGTCGCGGCGAAAGTCATGGTAATCGGGCACAGCGTTCCGGCCTCTACCTGGGCGTGAAGCAGAAAGCGAGCGGCGCGCGCGACAAACGCGCCTTCACGGGCATCCTCCTGCCAGGCGAGATTATGCACCCGGTTCGCGCACAGCCCCTGCATCAGCAGGTGCCAGGCGGGGTGGAAGCGAACGTCGTCCAGTCGGGCGCCGGTGGCGTCATAGCGCAGCAGCTCCGGCGGGTTGCTGTTGGCCAGGCGTCCCAGCTCCAGCGATTCTGCGGTCCCCAGCTGCTGGCCAATGCTGGCGAGCAGATCGCCATCCCAGCCGGCGCCTTCGCGGACCACCGCTTCACGCAGAGCGGTATCGGACAGGAACAGATTGCTGTTATTCAGCGGGGTCGGTTGATTAAAAACGGTGTGGGTTTGCCAGTGCATCGTGTCTCCCTCCATCAATGGCGATAAGCCTAAGTATGGTTATCCGGGGGGATACTCGCCCGCGAGAGCGGTCACAAAAAAGCCATCCCGAAGGATGGCTTTTCAGTTTCGTCAGCGGGTCAGCTTAGCTGCGCTGGCGTACCGCCTCAAACAGGCAGATGCCGGTGGCCACCGAGACGTTCAGCGAGGAGACGCTGCCCGCCATCGGAATGCTGATCAGCTCATCGCAGTGCTCGCGGGTCAGGCGGCGCATGCCTTCGCCTTCCGCGCCCATCACCAGCGCCATCGGCCCGGTCATTTTGCTCTGGAACAGCGTATGGTCGGCTTCACCTGCGGTTCCAACGATCCAGACGTTCTCCTCCTGCAACAGACGCATGGTGCGCGCCAGGTTGGTGACACGGATCAGCGGGACGTTCTCCGCCGCGCCGCAGGCCACTTTCTTCGCCGTCGCATTCAGCTGCGCGGAACGATCTTTTGGCACAATCACCGCGTGCACGCCGGCAGCATCGGCGCTGCGCAGGCAGGCGCCGAGGTTATGCGGATCGGTCACACCGTCAAGGATCAACAGGAACGGCTGATCGAGCTGCGCCAGCAGATCCGGCAGATCATTCTCTTGATACTGACGCCCCGGCTTCACGCGGGCAATGATCCCCTGGTGTACCGCGCCTTCGCTCTTCTCATCGAGAAACTGGCGGTTGGCCAGCTGAATCACCACGCCCTGCGCTTCCAGAGCGTGGATCAGCGGCAGCAGGCGCTTATCCTCACGGCCTTTCAGAATATAAACTTCCTGAAAACGCTCAGGTGCGCGCTCCAGCAGTGCCTGCACCGCATGGATGCCGTAAATCATTTCACTCATTGATGTACTCGTTTTAGGTTCTGTTATCCGCCCTTCACCCCGTCCTGCGTCAGCAGACTTCAGGATGAAGGGTGGTCAATCACTCGGCGCTCTTCTTCTTTGCCGCGCGCTTGGCTTTGGTGGCGGCGGCGATTTTCTGCGTTTTCGCCGACGGTTTTTTCGCTTTCTTCTCGCCTTTCGGCTTCGCTTTCGCCTGGTCTTTTTCTTTGCGGAACGCGCTGTCCGGCTCGAAGTTCACCTGCTTACCGACCTGACGACGACGGCCGCCCGGTTTGCCGGAGGTGCTCTTTTTCGCTTTCTCACGGGCGGTTTTGCCGACATTACGCGGCGCGCGCTCGCTGGAGATTAGGGTAAAGTCGATTTTACGCTCGTCCATGTTGACCGCTTCCACACGGACTTCCACGCGGTCGCCCAGGCGATAAGTCTGCCCGCCGGACTCGCCGATCAGACGCTGCCCCACCTGGTCGAAACGATAGTAGTCGTTATCCAGAGAGGAAACATGCACCAGGCCGTCGATAAACAGATCGTTGAGACGGACGAAGAAGCCAAAGCCGGTCACGCTGGCGATAACCCCGGAGAAGATGTTGCCTACCTGATCCTGCATGAAGTCGCACTTCAGCCAGTCGGAGACTTCGCGCGTCGCTTCATCAGCGCGGCGTTCGGTCATCGAGCAGTGCTCGCCCAGCTGCAGCATCTCTTCCATGCTGTAGTGCCAGCCGCCGGTCTCCGTGCTGTTGCCTTTATGCCCCTGCTCTTTGGCCAGCAGATATTTGATGGCGCGGTGCAGCGACAGATCCGGGTAACGACGGATCGGCGAGGTGAAGTGAGCATAGGACTGCAGCGCGAGGCCAAAGTGGCCGCGGTTTTCCGGATCGTAGACCGCCTGCTTCATCGACCGCAGGAGCATCGTCTGAAGCATCTCCGCATCCGGGCGATCGGCGATGGAGGTCAGCAGTTCGGCGTAATCGCGCGGCTCCGGCTTGTTGCCGCCAGGCAGTTCCAGCCCCAGCTCCGCCAGCACGCTGCGGAACGCGGTAATCGCCTCGGTGCTCGGCTTATCGTGAATACGGAACAGCGCCGGCTCCTGCGCCTTCTCAACGAAGCGCGCGGCGGAGATGTTCGCCAGGATCATGCACTCTTCAATCAGCTTGTGCGCATCGTTCCGCTGGGTCTGTTCGATACGCTCGATACGGCGCTCGGCGTTGAAGATGAATTTAGCTTCTTCACTTTCAAATGAGATACCGCCGCGCTCTTCGCGGGCGCCATCCAGCACCTTGTAGAGGTTATGCAGTTCTTCAATATGCTTCACCAGCGGCGCGTAGTGCTCGCGCAGCTCCTGGTCGCCCTGCAGTATATGCCACACCTTGGTATAGGTCAGGCGAGCATGTGAACTCATCACCGCTTCATAGAATTTATAACCGGTCAGACGGCCTTTTGACGAAATCGTCATCTCGCACACCATGCACAGGCGATCGACCTGCGGGTTCAGCGAGCACAGACCGTTAGACAACACTTCCGGCAGCATCGGTACCACCTGCGACGGGAAGTAGACCGAGGTTCCACGGCTGCGCGCTTCCGCGTCCAGCGGCGTCCCCGGACGCACGTAGTAGCTGACGTCGGCAATGGCTACCCACAGGCGCCAGCCGCCGCCGCGTTTCTTCTCGCAGTACACTGCGTCATCGAAGTCGCGGGCATCTTCACCGTCAATAGTGACCAGCGGCAGGGAGCGCAGATCGACGCGCCCGGCTTTCGCCTCTTCCGGCACCTGCTCTTTCAGGCCGGAAACCTGATTTTCTACCGCCGGCGGCCAGACGTACGGAATTTCATGGGTGCGCAGCGCCATATCGACAGCCATGCCGGTACCCATGTTGTCGCCCAGCACTTCGACGATTTTCCCCACGGCTTTGGTGCGGCGGGTCGGGCGCTGGGTCAGCTCGACCACCACCACGTAGCCCATCCGCGCGCCCATAATCTCTTCCGGCGGGATCAGGATATCGAAGCTGAGGCGACTGTCGTCCGGGACGACGAAACCGACGCCAGCGTCGGTAAAGTAGCGGCCAACAATCTGGCTGGTTTTCGGCACCAGGACGCGGACGATGCGCGCTTCGCGGCGGCCCTTGCGGTCCGCGCCCAGCGGTTGGGCCAGCACCTGGTCGCCATGAATACAGGTTTTCATCTGCTCTGACGACAGGTACAGATCGTCTTTGCGCCCTTCAACACGCAGGAAACCATAGCCATCACGGTGACCAATAACGGTTCCTTTGAGGAGATCAAGGCGCTCCGGCAGCGCATAGCACTGACGGCGGGTGAAGACCAGCTGACCGTCGCGTTCCATCGCGCGCAGGCGGCGGCGCAGCGCTTCGGTTTGCTCTTCGCCCTCGATATTTAACTCGATGGCCAGCTCATCGCGGCTGGCGGGCTTTTCCCGTTTGGTTAAATGTTCGAGGATAAATTCCCGGCTCGGGATTGGGTTCGCGTACTTCTCAGCTTCGCGTTCCTGGAATGGATCTTGTGACATATCGGTTCCTCCGTTGTCATCTCCGGCAGAGTGGCGTCACTCCACCAGCAATAATTTATAAAGCGGTTGATTCTTCTCAACCAAATCAGCCAGCGTATAGTTATCCAGTTCCTTGAGAAAACTCTGCGCGGCTTCAGCTAGTGCCTGTTTCAGACGACAGGCTGGTGTAATGTGGCAAAACTCGCTGCTGCAGTTGACCAGCGATAAGGGTTCCAGGTCGCGTACCACGTCACCGACGCGGATCTGTCCAGCTGGTTTGCCGAGGCGAATGCCCCCGTTCTTCCCCCGCACGGCAGTCACATAGCCCATGCGACTTAACTGATTGATTATTTTAACCATATGATTACGGGAGACGCCATAGACCTCGGTTACTTCCGAGATACTGGTCATCCGTCCTTCCGGCAGCGACGCCATATAAATCAGCGCCCGTAGTCCGTAATCGGTGAAACTCGTTAACTGCACATAAACCTCAGGGAAAAGAAAACAGGGTATGTCGAGCGACATCATTATTATTGATGATAAACCAGCCAGCGCTCAGGCCGCTAATTTATTTAAAATGGGGCGGGCGAACAGCAAAAACAAGGGCGCCTGAACGGCGCCCCTTGCGAGTGATTATGCGTCGAACGGGTCGCGCAGAATCATGGTCTCGGAACGGTCTGGACCAGTAGAGATGATATCAACCGGTACGCCGGTCAGCTCTTCAATACGCTGGATGTAGTTCAGCGCTGCCTGCGGCAGGCCGCTGCGCTCTTTCACGCCGAAAGTGGTTTCAGACCAGCCCGGCATGGTTTCGTAGATAGGCTCGATACCTTCCCAGTTGTCGGCTGCCAGCGGAGTGGTGGTCACTTCGCGGCCATCCGGCATACGGTAGCCGACGCAGATTTTCACTTCTTTCAGGCCGTCGAGGACGTCCAGTTTAGTCAGGCAGAAGCCGGACAGGGAGTTAATCTGCACCGCGCGACGAACCGCGACAGCGTCCAGCCAGCCGGTACGACGACGACGACCGGTGGTGGCGCCGAATTCGTTACCCTGCTTGCAGAGGAACTCGCCGGTCTCATCAAACAGCTCGGTCGGGAACGGACCCGCGCCGACGCGAGTCGAGTAAGCTTTGATGATACCCAGAACGTAATCCACATAACGCGGGCCCAGGCCGGAGCCGGTCGCCACGCCACCCGCGGTGGTATTGGAAGAGGTTACGTACGGATAGGTACCGTGGTCGATATCCAGCAGCGTGCCCTGCGCGCCTTCGAACATTACGAAGTCGCCACGTTTACGCGCCTGATCCAGCAGGTCGGAAACGTCTACCACCATGCCGGTCAGGATGTCGGCAATCGCCATCACATCGTCCAGCACTTTCTGGTAGTCAACCGCTTCTGCTTTGTAGAAATTCACCAGCTGGAAGTTGTGATATTCCATCACTTCTTTCAGTTTATCGGCGAAGGTTGCTTTATCGAACAGATCGCCAACGCGCAAACCGCGACGAGCGACTTTATCTTCGTAAGCCGGGCCGATGCCGCGACCGGTGGTGCCGATCGCCTTCGCGCCGCGCGCTTTTTCACGCGCCACGTCCAGCGCCACGTGATAGTCAAGGATAAGCGGGCAGGCTTCAGAGAGCAGCAGACGCTCGCGAACCGGGATACCACGGTCTTCCAGGCCCTTCATCTCTTTCATCAGCGCAGCCGGAGACAGCACGACGCCGTTACCGATGATGCTGGTGACGTTTTCACGCAGAATGCCTGATGGAATAAGATGGAGAACGGTTTTTTCACCGTTGATTACGAGAGTATGGCCGGCGTTGTGACCACCCTGGTAGCGCACAACATATTTAGCCCGTTCTGTCAGGAGATCGACGATCTTCCCTTTACCTTCGTCACCCCATTGGGTGCCCAGTACGACGACGTTGTTACCCATTTTTCAAAATCACCGTTTGCTTAAAAATGGATTCTACCATCGCTTTTTCAGAGTTACAGCACTTTTTGCATCCAAAATAAGGCAAATCCGACCACTTTTTGATCAGCCAATCGATTTCCTCAACATGTAGTAGATCACAATCCCGGCAACCACAAGTCCGCCGCCAAAGCGCCGCAATAAATTATCCGGGAGCTGGCTCAGGCTGGCGACCATCTTGCGCCAGGCGCGCGGATAAAGTAGCGGGCCAAGCCCTTCGAGTACTAAAACCAGCGCCAGCGCCAGCCAAATGGTGGAGTTCATCGTCAACCCTAATTGAAAAGTATCATCGCCGCCTTCGCAGGCGTCATCGGCCAGCATAGTGAATGCATTCACTCAATTCACATTGTCCCGTATTTCCTCTTCATTATGAACCGGAAAGGTGAAACAAAATTCATAACCAGTTGTATTGCTGTCTATTTTTTAAATTGCAACTATGCCGTCGCGTACTACAACCCGGTACGTCTACATAATCAGGAAGATTATCATGAGAGAATTAACCGCATTTGAAATCGAAAATGTGAGCGGCGCTGGCTGGTTACAGGATGGCCTGGCAACCTTAGGCAGTAAGGTTGGTGCCGCCGTATGGACGATGGGCACCGATGCCCTGAGCATCAACCTGCCGCTGATTGGCACCATTAATCTGGCCGATCTGGCGCCGGACCTGGGCAAAACCCTGGGCGAAAGCGTTGGCTCATCTATCGGCGGCACCATCGAGAGTACGCTGGCGAGCCTGCCGGTGATCGGTGGCCTGCTAAACAAGCTGCTCGGCAACTAATTCACGCCGTCGTAGCATAAAAAAGGCGCCTGTCTCAGGCGCCTTTTTGCATTAACCACTGTAGGTTACTGTCATCTTCGACTTATTTACGCACCGAATCCGGTGAACGCATATAGCGGAAGAAATCGCTATCCGGGCTCAGGACCATGACATCCTGATTGCTCTGGAAGCTCTTCTCATAGGCGCGCAGGCTACGAATAAAGGAATAGAAGCCTGGATCCTGACTGAACGCGTCGGCAAACAGTTTTGCCGATTCCGCATCGCCTTCACCACGCAGGATACGACCCTGCCGCTCGGCTTCCGCCAGCGTCTTGGTGACTTCATAGTCCGCGGTCGCGCGCAGTTTTTCTGCCTCTTCCTGGCCCTGTGAACGGTGACGACGGGCAACCGCTTCACGCTCCGCGCGCATACGGTTATAGATCGCTTCCGACACTTCCGCCGGCAGGTTGATCTGTTTGATACGCACGTCGACCACTTCAATACCCAGCGCCGCCATACTGTTCGGGTTGATCACCTGCACTTTGCCGTTGGTTTCCGCTTCCACGCGCTCTGCCGCTTTGGCAATCGCATCGTCAGCCGCCGGCGTGCTAACCTCGTCTTCCGTACCGGCCGACCCTGAGTTCAGCGCATCACGCACTTCCAGCGTCAGGCGGCCACGGGAATCGGTGACGATGTCTTTCACATCCAGACGACCAATTTCAGAACGCAGACGGTCCGAGAATTTACGCTTCAGCAGCACCTCGGCCTGGGAGACGTCGCCGCCGCCGGTGGCCAGGTAGTAACGGCTGAAGTCGCTGATACGCCACTTGATATAGGAGTCGACGATCAGGTCTTTCTTCTCTTTAGTAACGAAACGGTCAGCCTGGTTGTCCATGGTCTGAATACGCGCATCCAGCATCTTCACCGATTCGATAAACGGGATCTTGAAGTGCAGGCCTGGCGCATACACCAGCGGCTTGTTTTCGTCGTCGCGCAGAACTTTACCGAAACGCAGCGTGATACCGCGCTCGCCTTCCTTGACGACAAAGACAGACATGTAGAGCACTACCAGCACGATGACAATGATTGCGATAACAGATTTACGCATCGTTATTCCCCCTGACGCTGGT
Organism: Klebsiella sp. PCX; assembly: GCF_021869705.1. Taxonomy (NCBI): domain Bacteria; kingdom Pseudomonadati; phylum Pseudomonadota; class Gammaproteobacteria; order Enterobacterales; family Enterobacteriaceae; genus Klebsiella; species Klebsiella sp. PCX. The sequence goes on along the minus strand of NZ_CP091527.1, from coordinate 444,462 downwards.
AGTCGTTACGCTGCGCGTTAGCGCGGCGTTGGTCCATAATGCTACCCCCGGTTGAGCTCGAGGTTGATGAGGTGCTGGCGCTGCTTGAGCTGGATGCTGGCGGCAGGCGCAGCAGATCGCTGGCGTCACTGCTATCGCTCTTTGCTGCCGGCGCAGCGGCGCCTTTCAGCATCTGATCCAGCGGCAGAACCATCAGATTGCCGTTTTTGCTGTCATTGACCAGCACTTTACGGGTGTGGCTCAGCACTTTTTCCATGGTTTCGATATACAGACGCTCGCGGGTAATTTCCGGCGCGGCTTTGTATTCCGGCAGGATCTTAGCAAAGCGAGCCACTTCACCCTGGGCTTCCAGAACGGTCTGGGTCTTATAGGCGCGTGCCTCTTCGAGGATACGCTGCGCCTGACCATTCGCCCGCGGCTGGACTTCGTTGGTATACGCTTCCGCTTCACGAATGTACTGCTGCTCGTTCTCACGCGCGGCAATGGCATCGTCAAACGCGGCCTTCACCTCTTCCGGCGGACGCGCCGTCTGGAAGTTGACGTCCAGCAGAGTGATACCCATGTTGTACGGGCGAATCGTCTCTTCCAGCTCACGCTGGGTATCGCTACGGATCACGGTACGGCCTTCGGTCAGAATGCGATCCATGGTGTATTTACCGATCACCCCGCGCAGCGCGCTGTCGGTAGCCTGACGCAGGCTGTCATCCGCGCTGGTGACGCTAAACAGGTAACGCTCCGGATCGGTGACGCGGTACTGCACGTTCATCTCAACGCGTACCACGTTTTCGTCAGAGGTCAGCATGACGCCGGACGCCGCCAGTTCACGTACCGACTCCACGTTTACTGCCTGCACGTTATCGATAAAGGTCGGCTTCCAGTTCAGGCCCGGCTCAACCAGATGGCTGAACTTACCAAAGCGGGTGACCACGCCGCGTTCGGCTTCTTTAATAGTATAGAAACCGCTGGCCGCCCAGATAATCACTGCCGCCGCGGCAACGATGCCGACAATACGCCCGCCCATCGGTCCGCGAGGTCCCTGCGCGCTATTGCCGCCGCCCAGTCCGCCCTTGCCGCCGCCGAGCCCGCCAAGTTTTTTACTTAACTTGCGGAAGATATCATCCAGATCCGGCGGCCCCTGCTCGCGACCGCCTTTGTTGCCATTTCCCTCAGAGTTGCCGCCAGGTTTGCTGCTCCCCCACGGGTCGCGGTCCTGTCCGTTATTACCGGGCTGATTCCACGCCATGTATATGCTCCATATTTGTTTTTGATATCCCCACAGGGGTCAATATCTTCAGGCAAGCTGCAAGGTCAAACCACATAGTCAACAAGCGTTGGCTCTTGCTTACAGAGGCGCCGCCAGTCAACGATCGGCATGCGCACCTGCAGACTCACGCTGCCGTCATCCTCCATCCACTCTTTTTCTATCGCCTGAAGCTGATAGAAACGGCTTCTCAGTCGCCCTTCTTTCGGCGGTAAGCGCAGCGTATGCTGGGCCACTTCACCGGAAAGGCGCTCCGTTAACGCCTGAAAAAGCAGTGGTACGCCAACCCCGGTCTGAGCGGAAAGCCAGACCCGAATCGGTTTATTTTCATCGTCGCGATCGATGCGCGGTTCAAAATCGTCCAGCATGTCGATTTTGTTCATCACCAGCAGCGCCGGGATCTCATCGGCCTCAATTTCAGCGAGAACCGTATTTACCGCATCAATGTTTTCCTGCACGCGGACATCCGCAGCGTCAATCACATGCAGCAGCAGCGTCGCCTGACGCGTCTCCTGCAACGTCGCTTTAAACGCGGCCACCAGATCGTGCGGCAGGTGGCGAATAAAGCCGACGGTATCGGCCAGCACCGTTTCGCCGACGTCAGGGACGTCAATGCGGCGCAGCGTCGGGTCCAGGGTCGCGAACAGCTGGTTCGCGGCATAGACCTCGGCGGCGGTGATCTGGTTAAAGAGCGTTGATTTTCCGGCGTTGGTGTAGCCCACCAGCGACACGGTTGGAATATCGGCTTTCGCGCGCGACCGCCGCCCCTGCTCACGCTGTTTTTCGACTTTTTCCAGCCGCGACAGGATCTGCATGATGCGGTTACGCAATAAACGACGGTCAGTTTCGAGCTGGGTTTCACCCGGGCCACGCAAACCGATCCCGCCCTTTTGTCTTTCAAGGTGGGTCCAGCCGCGGACAAGGCGGGTCGCCATATGGCGCAGCTGCGCCAGCTCGACCTGCAGTTTCCCTTCATGGGTGCGCGCGCGCTGAGCGAAAATATCTAAAATAAGACCGGTACGATCGATAACCCGGCATTCGCACAGGCGTTCCAGGTTGCGTTCTTGCGCCGGACTCAGGGCATGATCGAAGAGCACGACCGAAGCGCCGGTCGCTTTAACGGCTTCCGCAATTTCGACTGCCTTACCTTCACCAACAAAATACTTCGGGTGCGGTGCTTTACGGCTACCGGTAATCACCTGCATTGCTTCGACACCGGCGGAAGAGGCCAGAGTTTCAAACTCCTGGAGATCTTCCATATCTTTGTCTTGCGAAAAATAGATGTGTACCAGTACCGCCTGCTCACCGGCGTCATAACGGTCAAACAAGCGTAAACCCCTTATAAAATACCAGCGGGGAACGCAGAAAACCTGGCTCCCCGGCGTGGAAAAACAGCACTAGCCTTATTCGGCGTCGTCGCTGTCTTGTTGCGGCGCAGAAGAGCTCTGCGCGCTACCACCGTGGTGATAGTTACTGGAACCGCCGCCAGCATTGTTGCTGTGGTGAGACACCGGGCGAGACGGGACAACAGTAGAAATTGCGTGCTTATAGACCATCTGGCTGACCGTGTTCTTCAACAGGATCACGAACTGATCGAAAGACTCAATTTGCCCTTGCAGCTTGATACCATTCACCAAATAAATAGAAACCGGAACGCGTTCCCGACGCAAAGCGTTCAGGAACGGATCTTGTAAAGATTGCCCCTTAGCCATTCTCTCTTTTCCTTATATGTATGCTTGTTTTGTACTCAGAACCTTACGATTCTCAAAAAAAATTACGCACGATACCGTTTAATTGTACACGTTCAATTCTGGCTCGCACCAACAACCTGTAATACTTTGTTGAGCGCTTGTTCAGGTTGTTCACTGTCTAACCAATGCACACCTTCCCAACCGCGCAGCCAGGTGACCTGACGTTTGGCTAACTGTCTCGTGGCGCAAACACCTCGATAAACCATCTCATCATATGGGATCTCGCCATTGAGATATGACCACATCTGGCGGTATCCGACACAACGGATGGAAGGCATATCCGTATGCAAATCTCCGCGGGCAAAAAGCGCCCGTACTTCTGCTTCAAAACCTGAAGCTAACATCTGATGAAAACGCTGTTCTATGCGTTGATGGAGCAGTTCACGGCTCGCCGGGGCGATGGCGAACTGATGCACCTGATATGGCAGAGCGTCTCCTGACGTTTGCGTCAGTTCCGTTAAAGTTTTACCCGAAATGAAAAAAACTTCCAGTGCCCGGGAAAGCCTTTGCGGATCATTTGGATGAATACGCGCAGCCGCTACGGGATCGATCTCCTGTAACTGCTGATGTAACGCGTTCCACCCCTGCTCTGCGGCCTGTTGCTCAATCCGCGCTCTGACCTCTGGGTCAGCGGACGGTAAGGGCGACAATCCTTCCAGCAACGCTTTGAAATACAACATCGTCCCGCCGACTAACAGCGGAATTCGCCCGGCGGCGACAATTTCCGCCATCGCCGCCAGCGCATCGCGGCGAAAATCCGCCGCGGAATAGGCCTCTGCAGGATCCAAAATATCCAGCAGCCGGTGCGGCGCGGCGCTCAGCTCTGCGGCATCCGGTTTGGCGGTGCCAATATCCATTCCCCGATAAATGAGGGCGGAATCAACGCTAATCAACTCTACTGGCAAAACTTTACGTAAGGCTATCGCCAGCGCGGTTTTGCCGGAGGCCGTCGGGCCCATTAAAAAAATTGCCTTGGGCAGGCTCGCCTCGGTTACATCATTCATCTTTCAGGGCATTCATCGCCGAATGGAGATCTACAGGTTGTAACAGGCCACCCGGCGGCGTTCTCACCAGCTGCGGGCAAAGACGCTCAACGTCCGCCAGCAGCGCAATCGCCTGCGCCATATTCCATGACGTCTGTTCGCTCGTCAGATTACGCGCCATCCATTGGGCGATATTGCCGACGTCGAATGCGTTTTGCTGCGCCAGGTAGCCTATCAGTTCAGGAATCAAGATTTGTAAATTTTGTTGTCTTAAGGGTAAAGGGACCGCGCGCACCGTCACGTGCAGGGCATCGGTATGCATATCGATCCCCAGCTGCGTCAGCGCCGGATGCGCGGCGGCCAGCGCCTGTTTTTCCCCTTCCGTCACTTTTAACCGCAGGGGGATCAGCAGCGGCTGGGCACAGACGGCCTCTGCTCCCGGGGTCAACTGCGCCTGGCGCAGCCAGCGCTCGGCAACGGTCAACGACAGCAGCGCCAGGCCGCCCTCGCGCTCCAGCAGCGCGCAGTCGCGGCTCACAATCGTCAGCACTCTGCCAAAGCTCTGGCTGTGACCGGCCAGTTCCGCCGCGCCCGGAGTCTGTAACGCGGGCTTTGGCGCCGTTGGCGTATCGAGCAACTGACGATAAAGCGCCCCTTGCTGCTTCTGGTAACCCGGCTGCGCGTGCGGCCAGCTCGCGCCGCCCGGCCTGCCGCTGGAGGCCGCAGACTCACGCGATGGCGTGATGCTGAAACGGGTTGCCGGTTCACGCGCTTCCGACGGCCGCGCAAACTGGTTGCCGCCCGCCGCGATCCGGTTCTCCGGCATCGCACGGGGCGCCGGCGGGTCGTCTTTTTCCGCCAGCGGCGCGTCAAGCTGCTGCTGCAGCACGCTCAGGACGCCCTGGTAGATAAAGTCATGCACCAGGCGCGACTGATGGAAACGCACCTCATGCTTGGCCGGGTGGACGTTCACATCCACCTGATGGGGATCGATCTCCAGATACAGCACAAACGCCGGCTGCTGATCGGCCCCCAGTTTGTCTTCACAGGCCTGGCGGATAGCGTGGTTGATCAGCCGGTCCCGCATCATCCGCCCGTTAACGTAGCAATACTGAATTTCCGCCAGCGCAGGGGTGGTATGCAGCGGATCGGCGACCCAGCCGCGCAGGGTCAGATCGCCATGCTGCCACTCAATCGCCAGGGCATGTTCAAGAAAGGCGGCGCCACAGATGGTTCCCAGCCGCCGCTCCCGTTGGCCATCCTGAGCGACTGCCCGATACTGGCGCATCACCTTGCCGTTATGGCTGAGGTTGATGGTGACGTCGAAGCGCGCCAGCGCAATGCGGCGGACCACCTCGTCAATGTGGCCGAACTCAGTCTTTTCGGTACGCATAAATTTGCGCCGCGCCGGGGTATTGTAGAACAGATCGAGGACTTCCAGGGTGGTGCCGACCGGGTGCGCCGCCGGCTTCACCGTCACCGCCTGATCGCGGCCTTCGGCATACGCCTGCCAGGCTTCCTGCTGTTCCGCCGTGCGCGAGGTGAGCGTCAGACGCGCCACCGAGCTAATACTGGCCAGCGCTTCGCCGCGAAAGCCGAGGCTGATAATGGCTTCGAGATCGTCGAGCGAGGCGATTTTGCTGGTCGCGTGGCGAGCCAGGGCCAGCGCCAGCTCGTCTTTTTTGATGCCGCAGCCGTTATCGCGAATGCGAATGAGCTTCGCGCCGCCGCGTTCGATATCAATATCAATTCGCGTGGCGCCCGCATCAAGGCTGTTTTCAACCAGCTCTTTCACCACCGACGCGGGCCGTTCCACCACTTCGCCGGCGGCAATCTGGTTGGCGAGCTGCGGCGGCAGAACCTGAATCGGCATCCCCTGCTCCTTAGTTAATCAACATCCCGCCTGGCGCTGCGGCGCTGGCGGTCTGCGCCGCCTCGCCGCGAGGCGCAGACTGCAGCGGATGCTGCATAAAGTAGTTGCGCAGACCGTTGTAAATCGCCTCCGCAATCTGCTCCTGGTAATCATCGCTCCCCAGCAGCCGTTCTTCCCCGTTGTTACTGATAAAGCCTGTTTCCACGAGGATCGACGGAATGTCCGGCGAGCGCAGTACGCCGAGGCTGGCATGCTCCGGACGGCGTTTATGCAGATTGCCAATCCGCTGCAGCTGGCTGAGCACGTTGGTCGCGACATCGTAGCCGACGCGTTGGGAGTGACCGAACTGCAGATCCAACACCGCCTGGCTCAGGTAGGGATCGGCCTGGCTGTTCGCCAGCACATCGCCCGCGCCGCCGAGCAGTTCAGACTGTTTCTCATGCTGTTCCAGCCAGCCGGCCATTTCACTGTTGGCGCGACGGTTAGAGAGCACCCATACCGAGGCGCCGGTGGCGTCGCGGTTTGGCGCGGCGTCAGCATGGATTGAGACGAGGAAGTTGGCATTTTGCTTACGCGCCACATCCGAGCGTCCCATTACCGAAATAAAGTAATCCCCGTCACGGGTCAGCACCGGTTTAAACTGCGGATCGGCGTTCAGCAGCGCCCGCAGCTTGCGCGCGATGGCGATAGTCACGTTCTTCTCTTTGGTGCCATTCGGGCCAATCGCGCCAGGATCCTGGCCGCCGTGCCCGGCATCAATGGCGATAATGACTTTATCATCCGCCGACACCGTGCGGGCCGCCGGACGGGTCACGGTCTGATTGTTGGTCATCGCCGGCTGAGAGGAGGTCATCACCGTCTGCCGTTCATGACCCGACGAGCTGAACGGATTGCGTCCCGCCGTCACCGTCCGGGAAGGCATCACCGGCGACGGGTCGGCCCGTTTCACCACCACAGGAGGTGGCGGCGGCGGCGGCGCGTCGGCGTTGATGGTAAAGACCACCGTGTAATTCGCCCCGTTCTGTTGCTTCACCGCCCGGGTTTTGCCATCTTCCGTCAGATCCACCAACAGACGCAGCGTCTGCGAATCCTGCGGCGTACCGGCACGAATGCTCTTCACCAGGTTGCTGCCGCTAAATTTCAGCGGCAGTCCCTGCAATAAGCCGGTCTGTTTGATATCCAGCGCCACCAGTCGTTTGCCCTGGGGGGTAAAAGAGTACTCCGGTTCACCGACAAAGCTAAGAGTAATACGGGCCTGCTGGTCTCCGTTGGAGACCTGGATATCGGATAAACTCGCCGCAGTGGCGTGAAGACTCGACAGCATCAGCGCAGCGGCAAGCCAGGTGGTTATGCGATACTTCATCCCGTCATCCTTCAGGCTAAATGGCTAAACGTGCCAGTAAAGACTCACCCCGTGAGGAGATCGCGGTAATGCGCGCCTCACGCCCTTGTGCCTGGTAATCAAGGTGAATTTCAACGTCCGGGTCAGGCAGGACACCTGCGCCTTGCTGCGGCCATTCCACCAGGCAGATGGCATCGTCGGCAAAATAATCGCGGATCCCCATAAATTCCAGCTCCTCAGGATCCGCCAGGCGGTAGAGATCGAAGTGATACACCATCAGCTTGTCGAGGGTATACGGTTCCACCAGGGTATAAGTTGGGCTTTTGACATTGCCGCGGTGACCGAGCGCCTGTAAAAAGCCGCGGCTAAAGGTGGTTTTTCCCGCGCCTAAGTCACCATAAAGGTAAATCACGGTGGCGCCGGTACAGGCCTGCGCAATACGGTCGCCCAGGGCCAGCGTGGCCTGCTCATCGGGTAAAGGAATCACTCGGTTAATCATGGTCTACGTCAATCACATCCGGGTTAACAACACGCTTGAGCGTGGAAAAGAGATCGGTCGCCAGCATGCCGCGGGTGCCCTCGCGGGCGGCCAGTCGGTCGGCGGCATCGCCATGAGCGACGCACCCGGCACAGGCAGCATCATACGGCGTCAGGTGCTGTCCTAACAATGCGGCGATGATGCCAGTGAGCACATCGCCCATGCCGCCGCTGGCCATCCCGGCATTGCCGGCGTCGATAATGCCCATCGCCCCGCTTTCACTGGCCACCACCGTGCCCGCGCCTTTCAGCACGACCACGCCGCCATACCGTTTTACCAGACGCTGCGCAGAAAGTAAGCGATCGCTTTCAATTTCTGCCACGCTGATATTCAGCAGACGGGCCGCTTCGCCGGGGTGCGGCGTCAGCACGCGATTGTGACGTTTATCGGGATTGAATGCCAGCAGGTTCAGCGCATCGGCGTCCCAGACCATCGGTTTGTTAACCCTTTCCACCATGCGCAGGGCGCTGCGTCCCCACTCGTTCTGCCCCAGACCTGGGCCAATCGCCACCACCTCCGCCCATTCCAGCGCGGCTTTCAGGGTCTGCGGCGTCAGCTCATCCACCATTAATTCCGGCCGGGCGGTGATAATAGGCGCCACGTTCTCCGGGTGAGTAAGTACTCGCACCAGCCCTGCGCCGGCGCGTAAAGCCGCTTCACCGCACATGCGAATCGCGCCTGCCGTGCCGCGATCGCCGCCGACGATCGCCAGCTTGCCGTGATCGCCCTTATGGGAGGTGGCCCGGCGCGGCGGCAGCCAGTCGGCAAGGTGGGCGGCGCAAAACCGCGTCAGGGGGGTACTTTGCCCGGCGAGCCAGCGCTCAAGCCCCAGCGCATGATGGTGGAGCTGCCCGACGACATCCCGCGCCTTGCCGGTCAGCAGCCCCGGTTTGAGCGCGATAAACGTCAGCGTATGGTCGGCCTGAATGACCGCCCCCGGCGTCGCGCCGGTCTGCGCGTTCAGGCCGGAAGGGATATCCAGAGCCAGCACCGGCGCAGGATGGTGGTTCGCCTGGTGAATGAGCACCGCGACGTATTCACGCGGCGCACTGCGCAACCCGGTGCCGAGCAGGCCATCAATAATCAGTGAGATATCGTCTGGCCAGGGGACAGTGGCCGCATGGAGCACGCCGCCGGCGTTAAGCCATGCCTCCCGCGCCGCCTGCGCCTCTTCCGGCAGCGGGCTGTCACTCTCTACCGCCAGCAGCGTCACCCTCCGCCCGGCGGCCTGGGCCAGACGCGCGACGACATATCCGTCACCGCCGTTGTTGCCATGCCCGCAGAGGATCAGCCAGTGCGCGCTGTCAGGAAAAGCGCGGCTGGCCAGTTGGAACGCCGCCTCGCCCGCGCGCTGCATCAGTTCAAACAGCGTCAGTCCCAGGCTGTCCGCCGCCTCTCGTTCGGCCAGGCGCAGCGCCTCCGCAGGCCAAATGTTGTATGGTATACTGTCAGGGTTTTTCGTCATTGTATGGTCCATCATGTCACAGCCCCTCGATCTCGTTCAGTTAGCGCAACAAATCAAACAATGGGGCACAGAGCTCGGGTTCCAGCAGGTCGGTATCGCTGATACCGACCTCAGCGCCAGTGAACCCAAACTGCAGGCATGGCTGGATAAACAATACCACGGCGAAATGGAGTGGATGGCCCGTCACGGTATGATGCGCGCCCGCCCCCACGAACTGCTGCCCGGTACGTTACGCGTCATCAGCGTGCGGATGAATTATCTGCCCGCCAACGCCGCCTTTGCCCGCACCCTGAAAGATCCCGCGCTGGGTTACGTCAGCCGTTATGCCCTCGGGCGTGATTATCATAAGCTGCTACGTAATCGCCTGAAAAAACTGGGTGAGAAGATTCAGGAACAGTGTGCTTCGCTCAATTTTAGACCTTTTGTCGATTCCGCGCCTATCCTGGAACGGCCCATTGCAGAAAAAGCGGGCCTTGGCTGGACAGGTAAGCACTCACTTATCTTAAGCCGCGACGCCGGATCATTCTTTTTTCTCGGCGAACTGCTGATTGACCTGCCCCTGCCGGTCGACAGCCCGGTCGCGGAGGAGTGTGGACGCTGTGTCGCCTGCATGACTATCTGCCCCACCGGGGCCATCGTTGAGCCCTATACCGTCGACGCCCGCCGCTGCATCTCCTATCTCACCATCGAACTGGAAGGCGCTATTCCGAAGGAGTTCCGTCCGCTCATCGGCAACCGGATCTATGGCTGCGACGACTGCCAGCTTATCTGCCCGTGGAACCGTTTCTCACAGCTCACCGATGAAGAGGATTTCAGCCCGCGCCAGGCGCTGCATGCCCCGCCGCTGGTGGAGCTGTTCGCCTGGAGCGAAGCGTGGTTTCTGAAGGTGACCGAAGGGTCGGCGATTCGTCGCATTGGTCACCTGCGCTGGCTGCGTAATATCGCCGTCGCGCTGGGCAATGCGCCCTGGGATGAAGCCCATCTTCGCGCACTGGAGAGTCGCCTGGGCGAGCACCCGCTTCTCGACGAGCACATTGAGTGGGCGATTGCCCAGCAACTGAAAAAGCGCAGCGTCGACGCCGTCGAAGTACAGCTGCCGAAAAAATTACGTCTGGTCAGGGTGGTAGAGAAAGGCCTGCCGCGCGACGCCTGATTCATTCACAGGCTGTGAATAAAATCTAAAACACATTGAGTTTCAAGGCGCAGACCGAGGTCAAGTGATCGGATTAACATTTCGAAATGAAATTTAATTGTTAAATTTCAATTAGATATAAAGATATTATTTACAAAGCGAAGCATTTACGCCGTCAGAAGCGAAACGACAACCTGTGGATAACTCTGTTTACAGTATTTCTGCAGACCAAACGAAAATCATCCCCGGCGCTGGATTGCACTGTGGATAAATAAGAGATGGAAGAAAATTTGGAGCGGGAAACGAGACTCGAACTCGCGACCCCGACCTTGGCAAGGTCGTGCTCTACCAACTGAGCTATTCCCGCTTAATCATCGTCATTCAAGCTACCGTGTAGCAACCTGAAAACTGCGACTGGTGTGGTGTGTCATTCAAATTTTGGAGCGGGAAACGAGACTCGAACTCGCGACCCCGACCTTGGCAAGGTCGTGCTCTACCAACTGAGCTATTCCCGCTTAATCTTCGGCTTTCGCCCCGCATCTGCGAGATGAAATCCTTTGATCAGGATGGTGCTTTCAAATTTTGGAGCGGGAAACGAGACTCGAACTCGCGACCCCGACCTTGGCAAGGTCGTGCTCTACCAACTGAGCTATTCCCGCGTTACTGCATTTTTTGCCATATTTCGATGGCGTCGTAATTTGCATTTCTGCGTCGTTACGGGAGGCGCATTATACGAGAATTCGATGCCCCTGCAACCCCCTGTTCATCACTTTTTTGCGTTTTTTGTTTAAATGGATATTTTCTCGCCACCTACGCCGCTGAATTGTATAAATAAGCGTCATTTCGGGCAAAATCGCTTTTTCCGCCCGCCTGAATGACGCAAAATCGCTCGCATCATACCGCGGTGGCGCGACGTAAAACGAGGCCACCACGCCGCCAAACAGGGAATTAGCATGAGAAAAGTCCTCACCGTCCTGCTGCTGAGCACGCTGGCCATCGGAACCGCGTCAGCCGAGACGCTCCATTTTGGCACCAGCACGGCCAATCCGCCGTTTGTCACCGCCAACGGCAAATATCAGCCTGTCGGCTTCGATATCGATCTTGCCCAGGCCCTGTGCCAGCAGATGCAGGCGCAGTGCCAGTTCACGGCGCAGCGTTTCGATACGCTGATCCCGGCTTTACGCTTCAAGAAATTTGACGCGGTGATTGCCGGCATGGAAGTGATCCCGATGCGTGAGAAGCAGGTCGCCTTCAGCCGTCCCTATCGCCAGGCGCTCTCCGGGGTGGTGATCGTCAACAAAGATGTCGCCCATACCTTTGCCGACCTGAAAGCCAAAAAAGTCGGCGTGGTGAAAGGCACACTGCATCAACACTATCTGCGTGATAAACAGAAAGCCGTACAGGCTGTTCCTTACGACGACGTCGCCAGCGCCCTGGCCGCGCTGAAGGCCGGGCAAATAACCGGCGTCATGGGCGACTTCGCCACCCTCGACGCCTGGCAGCAGGAGAACCCTGACTACGCCATCATGGATGAACGTGCCACCGACCCGGCTTATTACGGTAAGCAGTATGCGATTGCGGTGCGCAAAGACGATCCGGAGCTGCTGAATGCGATCAACGATGCCCTGACCGCGGTCATGGCGACGCCTGACTTCCAGCAGATGCAGCAGAAGTGGTTTAAATAACGCAGAAAGGTGTACCGGGCCGCGCACAGGGCCCGGTCGCGGTTTACAGCTTAATGAAGTGTTCGCGGTAGTAAGCCAGCTCGGCGACTGACTCGCGGATATCGTCCATCGCCTGGTGGGTACCCTGCTTTTTAAAGCCGTCGAGAATTTCCGGCTTCCAGCGGCGCGCCAGCTCTTTCAGCGTGCTAACGTCCAGATAGCGATAGTGGAAATAGGCTTCCAGTTGCGGCATGTACTTAAACAGGAAGCGACGATCCTGGCCGATGCTGTTGCCACAGATCGGCGACTTGCCCGCCGGCACCCACTGCTTAAGAAACTCAATGGTCGCCAGTTCGGCGTCGTGCTCGCTGACGGCGCTGGCCTTCACGCGATCCACCAGCCCGCTGCCGGTATGCGTCCGCACATTCCACTCGTCCATCAGCGCCAGCTGGGCATCCGATTGATGCACCGCGATGGTCGGCCCCTCGGCCAGAATGTTCAGGTTGGCATCGGTCACCAGGGTGGCGATTTCGATAATGCGATCGCGCTCCGGATCCAGCCCTGTCATCTCAAGATCGATCCAAATGAGGTTGTTTTCATTTGCACTCATGCTATTTTCCACCCTTCTTGCGTGACTATATTCATCTAAAATAGCGTGTATCATAGAGGTTTTGCCCCATCAGGGCGACCAGGAGCCAGTTCGATTGAGTAAAAATAAACTCTCCAAAGGCCAGCAGCGCCGCGTCAAAGCCAACCACCAGCGCCGTCTGAAAACCACTGCGGAGAAGGCCGACTACGATGACAACCTGTTTGGCGACCCGTCGGAAGGCATTGTCATCAGTCGCTTTGGCATGCATGCCGACGTCGAATCCGCTGACGGCAGCGTGCATCGCTGCAATATCCGCCGGACGATCCGTTCGCTGGTCACCGGCGACCGCGTGGTCTGGCGGCCGGGTAAAGACGCTGCCGACGGCGTAAGCGTCAAAGGGATCGTCGAAGCGGTTCACGATCGCGCCTCCGTCCTGACGCGTCCGGATTTTTACGACGGCGTGAAGCCTATCGCCGCTAATATCGACCAGATCGTGGTGGTTTCCGCGATCCTGCCTGAGCTATCGCTGAATATTATCGATCGCTATCTGGTGGCCTGCGAGGCGCAGGATATCGAGCCGTTAATCGTCCTGAACAAAATCGATCTGCTGGATGACGATGGCCTGCGCTTTGTCAATGAACAAATGGACATCTACCGCCACATTGGTTACCGCGTGCTGCTGGTCTCCAGCCGTACTCAGGACGGCCTCAAGCCGCTGGAAGCGGCCCTGACCGACCGCATCAGCATCTTCGCCGGGCAGTCCGGGGTGGGTAAATCAAGCCTGCTGAACGCCCTGCTGGGGCTGAATGAGGATCAGATCCTCACCAATGATGTCTCGGACGTTTCCGGCTTAGGCCAGCACACCACCACCGCGGCGCGCCTCTACCACTTCCCGCACGGCGGTGATGTGATTGATTCACCGGGAGTACGTGAGTTCGGCCTGTGGCATCTGGAAGCGGAACAAATCACCAACGGCTTTGTCGAATTCCATGATTATTTAGGCCGTTGCAAATATCGCGACTGTAAACACGATACCGATCCTGGCTGTGCGCTTCGCGAAGCGGTAGAGAACGGCAAGATCGCCGAGAGCCGTTTCGAGAACTACCACCGCATCCTGGAAAGCATGGCGCAGGTACAGGTAAAAACGCGTAAAAACTTTTCCTCGTCCGATGACTGACCATTAAGCTGAGCGTCACGTCAGGCGCTGCCGGGCAGCGGTGATGACGCAGCTTACGCGGATGCCATTTAGCGAGTTTTACGTATAGAATCGTCCCCCTTTTTTCAGGTCCCCGCCCGCGGGCGGGGTCAGGAACGACATAACATGGCCTGGAGGCTACTTTGTTAAACGATCTTAAACTTTCACTGCAATACATTCTGCCTAAACTGTGGCTCACCCGCCTCGCAGGCTGGGGTGCGAGCAAACGCGCAGGTTGGCTGACGAAGCTGGTCATCGATCTGTTCGTGAAATACTACAAGGTCGATATGAAAGAGGCGCAGAAGCCGGATACCGCGGCCTATCGCACCTTCAACGATTTCTTTGTGCGCCCGCTGCGCGACGACGTTCGCCCGCTGAATACCGATCCTAACGTACTGGTGATGCCGGCCGACGGCGTGATCAGCCAGCTTGGTGCCATTGAGAACGATAAAATTCTGCAGGCCAAGGGCCACGACTACAGCCTGGAAGCCTTACTGGCCGGCAACTACCAGATGGCCGACCTGTTCCGTAACGGCAGCTTCGCCACCACCTATCTGTCGCCGCGCGACTATCACCGCGTGCACATGCCGTGCAACGGTATCCTGCGCGAAATGATCTACGTTCCTGGCGACCTGTTCTCCGTTAACCATCTGACGGCGCAGAACGTGCCAAACCTGTTCGCCCGTAACGAGCGCGTCATCTGCCTGTTTGATACTGAGTTTGGCCCGATGGCGCAAATTCTGGTGGGCGCGACTATCGTCGGCAGCATCGAGACCGTGTGGTCCGGCACCGTAACCCCGCCGCGCGAAGGCATTATTAAACGCTGGACCTGGCCCGCTGGCGACAGCGAAGGCTCCGTCGCCCTGCTGAAAGGCCAGGAGATGGGCCGCTTCAAACTGGGCTCTACCGTGATCAACCTGTTTGCCCCGGGCCAGGTGAAGCTGGTCGACACGCTGCAAAGCCTGTCCGTGACTAAAATCGGCCAACCGCTGGCGACAACGGTGGAAGCAACCGCCGCCGCTGAACCGGCGCCGTTACCGGAAGAAGAGATCCGCGCCGAACATCGCGCCAGCCCGCTGGTTGACGATAAACAAGACCAAGGTTAATTCTTCAGCAAAAGGGTTATGCCGTGCGCCTGATATACACTTTCCTGTTGGCCTTGAGCCTCAGTTTCGGGGCGTACGCTGCGACAGCCCCGGATGCTAAACAGATAACCCAGGAACTGGAACAGGCGAAGGCGGCAAAGCCCGCCCAGCCTGAAACCGTTGAAGTTCTGCAGTCCGCGCTGAACGCGCTTGAGGAACAAAAATCGTCCCTCGAGCGCGCCCGTCAGTATCAGGACGTTATCGACAATTTCCCCAAACTGTTTCAAAGCCTGCGCGCCCAGCTCAACAATCTGAGCGAAGAGCCGCGCCAGGTGCCAGTCGGCCTGACCGCCGATGCGCTGAACCAGGAGATCCTCCAGGTCAGCAGCCAGCTGCTGGAGTCAAGCCGTCAGGCGCAACAGGAGCAGGATCGCGCGCGTGAAATCGCCGACTCCCTGAACCAGCTGCCGCAGCAGCAAACCGACGCCCGGCGTCAGCTCAATGAGGTTGAGCGCCGCATCGGCACGCAAACCGGCAACAATGCTCTCGCCCAGGCGCAAAATCTTGCCCTGCAGGCGGAATCGGCGCGCCTGAAGGCGCTGGTGGATGAACTCGACCTCGCCCAGCTCTCCGCCAATAACCGCCAGGAGCTGTCGCGCGCCCGTTCTGAACTGGCGCAAAAGCAGAGCGAGCAGCTGGATGCCTATCTGCAGGCGCTGCGTAATCTGCAGAACAGCCAGCGCCAGCGTGAGGCGGAAAAAGCACTGGAGAGTACCGAACTGCTGGCGGAGAACAGTGAAAACCTGCCGCCGGACATCACCGCCCAGTTTAAAGTCAACCGCGAACTCTCCCAGGCGCTGAACCAGCAGGCGCAGCGTATGGATCTGGTGGCGTCCCAGCAGCGGCAGGCGACGAATCAAACGCTGCAGGTGCGCCAGGCGTTAAACACCCTGCGCGAGCAGTCGCAGTGGCTGGGCTCCTCTAATCTGCTGGGCGAAGCCCTGCGCGCCCAGGTGGCGCGGCTGCCGGAGCGCCCTCGCCCGCAGCAGCTGGATACGGAGATGGCGCAGCTGCGCGTGCAGCGTCTGCGCTTTGAGGATTTACTCAGTAAGCAGCCGCAGCTGCGGCAGATCCGCCAGGCCGACGGCGAACCGCTGACCAGCGAGCAGAACAAGATCCTGCAGGCGCAGCTGCGCACGCAGAACGAGCTGTTGAACTCGCTGCTGCGCGGCGGCGATACCCTGATGCTGGAGCTCACTAAGCTGAAGGTCGCCAACGGCCAGCTGGAAGACGCGCTGAAGGAGATCAACGAAGCCACCCACCGCTATCTGTTCTGGACTTCGGACGTCAGCCCCATCGGCTTCTCCTGGCCGCTGGAAATCGTCCAGGATCTGCGGCGCCTGATCTCCCTGGATACCATCAGCGAACTGGGTAAAGCCAGCGCGATGATGCTCACCAGCAAAGAGACCCTGCTACCGCTGTTTGCCGCCCTGCTGCTGGTTGGCTTCAGCATCAGCTCGCGGCGCCATTTCACCCGCTTCCTTGAGCGCTCCAGCGCTCGGGTGGGGAAAGTCACCCAGGATCACTTCTGGCTGACGCTGCGTACGGTCTTCTGGTCGATACTGGTGGCTTCGCCGCTGCCGGTGCTATGGATGACGCTCGGCTATGGTCTGCAGTCCGCCTGGCCATTCCCGCTGGCGGTGGCGATTGGCGATGGGGTCACCGCGACGGTGCCTCTGTTGTGGGTGGTGATGATCTGCGCCACCTTCGCCCGGCCAAACGGACTGTTTATCGCCCACTTCGGCTGGCCGCGTAGCCGAGTGGCGAAAGCGATGCGCTACTACCTGATGAGCATCGGGCTGATTGTGCCGCTGATTATGGCGCTGATCATGTTCGATAATCTTAACGACCGCGAGTTCTCCGCTTCGCTGGGCCGCCTGTGCTTCCTGCTGATCTGCGGCGCGCTGGCGGTGGTCACGCTGAGTCTTAAGCACGCCGGTATCCCGCTCTATCTGGATAAAGAGGGGAATGGCGACAATATGGTGAACCGCCTGCTGTGGAACCTGATGCTTGGCGCGCCGCTGGTGGCCATGCTGGCGGCGGCCGTCGGTTATCTCGCCACCGCCCAGGCGCTGCTGGCGCGTCTGGAAACTTCCGTCGCCATCTGGTTCCTGCTGCTGGTGGTCTATCACATCATCCGCCGCTGGATGCTGATCCAGCGCCGCCGGCTGGCCTTCGACCGGGCCCGCCATCGTCGCGCGGAAATTCTCGCCCAGCGCGCCCGCGGCGAAGATGAGCCTGTTCACGTCAGCAGCCCGGAAGGGTCGGTGGAGACGGAGGTCAGCGAGGTCGATCTCGATGCCATCAGTACCCAGTCGCTGCGCCTTGTGCGTTCCCTGCTGATGCTGATCGCGCTGCTGTCGGTCATCGTGCTGTGGTCGGAAATTCACTCGGCGTTTGGCTTCCTTGAGAATATCTCGCTGTGGGACGTTACCTCAACGGTACAAGGAGTGGAAAGCCTCGAGCCCATCACCCTTGGCGCGGTGCTGATTGCCATTCTGGTGCTGATCATCACCACTCAGCTGGTGCGCAACCTGCCGGCGCTGCTGGAGCTGGCGATCCTCCAGCACCTCGATTTAACGCCCGGCACCGGCTACGCCATCACCACCATCACCAAGTATCTGCTGATGCTGGTCGGTGGACTGGTGGGCTTCTCGATGATCGGCATTGAGTGGTCGAAGCTGCAGTGGCTGGTCGCCGCGCTGGGTGTGGGTCTCGGGTTTGGCCTGCAGGAGATCTTCGCTAACTTTATCTCCGGCCTGATTATTCTGTTTGAGAAACCGATCCGCATCGGCGATACGGTCACCATCCGCGATCTCACGGGCAGCGTCACCCGCATCAATACCCGCGCCACCACCATCAGCGACTGGGACCGGAAAGAGATTATCGTGCCGAACAAAGCGTTCATCACCGAGCAGTTTATCAACTGGTCGCTGTCGGACTCGGTCACCCGCGTGGTGCTGACGGTGCCGGCGCCTGTGGACGCCGATACCGAAGAGGTCACGAAAATTCTCATCGCCGCGGCGCATCGCTGCTCGCTGGTCATCGATACCCCGGCGCCGGAGGCGTTTCTCGTCGACCTGCAGCAGGGGATCCAGATTTTCGAGCTGCGTATTTTTGCCGCCGAGATGGGGCACCGCATGCCGCTGCGCCATGAGATGCATCAGCTGATCCTGGCGGGCTTCCGCGAGCATGGCATTGATATGCCGTTCCCTCCGTTCCAGATGCGTCTGGAAAGTATTGACGGCAGGCAAAGCAGTAAAACCATGACCTCGGCCGGGAAAACCAGCCGACGTACGGCTGGCAGCCTGTAGGCCATACCCTGCCCGGCGGCGGCGCCGGGCAGGCTTTCTAGCTCTCCATTACCAGCACACCGGACGCCAGGCGCCGACGGTAGCTTTCGTAAATGGCCAACGCCAGCAGCGAGAAGAAGATCGGCCCGCCGACCATCCACAGCGTGCTGCTCCAGTCCCCGCTGTCGATGACCGGCTGAATGATGGTGAAGATATTGGCGAAGGTCACCATCAGCAACACCACGCCGGTCGCCAACAGCGTCGCCTGGCCTCATAAAACGAGCGCGGATAGTAGCAAAAGCACCGAAGGAGATTGTGGATATTCGGGCGAAAGCCGGGATAGCATGAGGGAGGGGGGATCAGGGCAGACCTGTCACCTCCCCCGCCCACAGGCGGCAGGAGGTGACAGCGCCATCAGGCGCGGTCGACCGTAAAGGCGATCACCTCACCGATGCTTTCAGCGCCCAGCGCCAGCATCACCACGCGATCAACGCCCAGTGCCACGCCGGAGCAGTCCGGCAGCCCCGCCTCCAGCGCCGCCAGCAGGTTGTTATCGATGGGCTGCTGCGGGAGACCGCGCGCGGCACGCTTGCGATTGTCCTGCTCAAAGCGCAGGCGCTGCTCATGGGCGTCGGTCAGCTCGTGGAAACCATTCGCCAGCTCAATTCCTTTGTAATAGACCTCGAAGCGCTCAGCGACCCGATGATCTTCCGGGCTGATCTGCGCTAAAGAGGCCTGAGTCGCCGGGAAATGATAAATGAACGTCGGCCGATCTTTGCCGATGTGCGGCTCCACGCCCATGGTGAACAGCAGTTGCAGCAGCGTGTCGCGATCTTCTTCAGTATCGGCGATATTGCTCAGATCCAGCTTCGCCGCGACTTCGCGCAGCTGCGCTTTATCGGCAGAGAGCGGGTCAATATCCAGATGACGCTGGAACGCCTGCTGATAGGAGAGGCTTTCCGCCGGCTGGCACTCCAGCACCTGCTGCAGCAGATCGTCCACCTCGTTGATCAGACGATACATGTCATAGCACGGACGATACCACTCCAGCATGGTGAATTCCGGATTGTGATGCCGCCCCATCTCTTCATTACGGAAGCTGCGGCAAAGCTGGAAAACCGGGCCGCAGCCCGCCGCCAGCAGGCGCTTCATATGGTATTCCGGACTGGTCATCAGGTACAGATTGAGTCCCTGTGAGTGGCCCGGGCCGACGAAACGGGTTTCAAACGGGAACAAATGGATATCCGTTACCGTCGCCTGACTCATGCAAGGCGTCTCCACCTCCAGCACGCCGCGATCGGTAAAGAACCGGCGGATTTCCGCCATCACCGCCGCGCGTTTCAACAGATTGGGAATGGGTGCGCTCGGCTGCCAGGTTGCCGTCTCGCTCATGGTACTTTCTCCGATTGCAAACAAGGGCACGAAGTCTACTCGCAACCGGCGAGTGAAACAAATTTTGTGCAATCCCCGGCAGATTACATGCCATTAATCTATCGTTAACCTAAATGCATAAATATCACTGATAAATAACCGCACATATCGATAAAAAAATCGAACACGTCAATTTTCCATACTGACCCTACGGCTATACTCCTGTACCTATAAAGGAGCAGTGATACTTTTTCGCCAGCCCGGCGGCGAAATACACTAAAACTGGAGGAATGTCGTGCACACTTTTCAAGCCGATCTCGCCGTAATTGGCGCCGGCGGGGCAGGCCTTCGCGCCGCTATCGCCGCCGCCCAGGCCAACCCCAATGCCAAAATCGCCCTGATTTCAAAAGTCTATCCGATGCGCAGCCATACGGTCGCTGCAGAAGGGGGGTCCGCAGCCGTTGCCCAGGATCACGATAGCTTTGAGTACCATTTTCACGACACCGTCGCCGGAGGCGACTGGCTGTGCGAGCAGGATGTCGTCGACTATTTCGTTCACCACTGCCCGACGGAAATGACCCAACTGGAACAGTGGGGATGCCCGTGGAGCCGCCGCCCTGACGGCAGCGTTAACGTCCGGCGCTTCGGTGGCATGAAGATCGAACGTACCTGGTTTGCCGCCGATAAAACCGGCTTCCACATGCTGCATACCCTCTTCCAGACCTCCCTTCAGTTTCCCCAAATTCAACGCTTTGATGAACATTTCGTCCTTGATCTGCTGGTCGATGACGGCCAGGCCCGCGGCCTGGTGGCGATGAATATGATGGAAGGCACGCTGGTGCAGATCCGCGCCAACGCGGTGGTGCTGGCCACCGGCGGCGCCGGACGCGTCTATCGCTACAACACCAACGGCGGCATCGTTACCGGTGACGGGATGGGTATGGCGCTGGGCCACGGCGTGCCGCTGCGCGATATGGAGTTCGTTCAGTATCACCCGACCGGTCTGCCGGGTTCCGGGATCCTGATGACCGAAGGCTGCCGCGGTGAAGGCGGGATTCTGGTCAACAAAAACGGCTATCGCTATCTGCAGGATTACGGCATGGGCCCGGAAACCCCGCTCGGCGAACCGAAGAACAAATATATGGAGCTGGGCCCGCGCGACAAAGTGTCCCAGGCCTTCTGGCACGAGTGGCGGAAAGGGAACACCATTCCCACGCCGCGCGGCGACGTGGTCTACCTCGATCTGCGCCACCTCGGCGAGAAAAAGCTGCTGGAGCGCCTGCCGTTTATCTGTGAGCTGGCGAAAGCCTACGTCGGCGTCGACCCGGTGAAAGAACCGATTCCGGTACGCCCGACCGCGCACTACACCATGGGCGGCATCGAAACCGATCAACAGTGCGAAACCCGCATCAAAGGGCTGTTTGCCGTGGGCGAATGCTCGTCCGTTGGTCTGCACGGCGCCAACCGCCTGGGCTCCAACTCGCTGGCCGAGCTGGTGGTCTTCGGCCGCCTGGCCGGGGAACAGGCCATGCGGCGCGCCGCACAAGCGGGCGAAATGAACGGCTCCGCCCTCGATGCGCAAGCTGCCGATGTGGAGCGTCGTCTGAAAGATCTCGTCAACCAGGAGGGTAACGAAAACTGGGCGAAAATCCGCGACGAAATGGGGCTCTCGATGGAGGAAGGCTGCGGCATCTACCGGACGCCAGAGCTGATGCAGAAAACTATCGACAAGCTGGCTGAGCTGCAGGAGCGCTTTAAGCGCGTGCGCATTACCGACAACTCCAGCGTATTCAACACCGATCTGCTTTACACCATTGAGCTGGGACACGGTTTAAACGTTGCCGAATGTATGGCGCACTCGGCCATCGCCCGTAAAGAATCGCGCGGTGCGCACCAGCGTCTGGATGAAGGCTGTACCGAACGCGACGACGTCAACTTCCTCAAACATACGCTCGCCTTCCGCGAGGCTGATGGCACCACCCGCCTGGAATATGGCGATGTGAAGATCACCACGCTGCCGCCGGCGAAACGTGTTTATGGCGCTGAGGCGGAAGCGGCTGAGAAGAAGGAGACCACCCATGGCTGAGATGAAAAACCTGAAAGTCGAAGTGGTGCGTTACAACCCGGAGGTCGACACGGCACCGCACAGCGCGTTCTATGACGTGCCTTACGATGAGCAGACCTCGCTGCTGGACGCGCTGGGCTACATTAAAGACAACCTGGCGCCCGACCTGAGCTACCGCTGGTCCTGCCGGATGGCGATCTGTGGCTCCTGCGGCATGATGGTCAATAAGGTACCGAAGCTGGCCTGTAAAACCTTCCTGCGGGATTACACCAAAGGCATCAAGGTTGAAGCGCTGGCCAACTTCCCGATCGAGCGCGATCTGGTGGTGGATATGACCCACTTTATCGAAAGTCTGGAGGCCATTAAGCCGTACATCATCGGCAATAACCGCACCCCGGACCAGGGACCAAACAAGCAGACGCCGGCCCAGATGGCCAAATACCATCAGTTCTCCGGCTGTATCAACTGCGGACTGTGCTATGCCGCCTGTCCGCAGTTCGGCCTGAATCCGGAGTTTATCGGCCCGGCGGCGATCACCCTCGCCCACCGCTATAACGAAGACAGCCGCGACCACGGCAAAAAGGAACGCATGGCGCAGCTTAACGGCCAGAACGGCGTCTGGACCTGTACTTTCGTGGGCTACTGCTCGGAAGTGTGTCCGAAGCACGTCGACCCGGCGGCCGCGATCCAGCAGGGCAAGGTGGAAAGTTCGAAAGACTTTCTTATCGCCACCCTGAAACCACGCTAAGGAGTGCATTATGACGACGAAACGCAAACCCTACGTGCGGCCGATGACCTCCACCTGGTGGAAAAAGCTGCCGTTTTATCGCTTCTACATGGTGCGGGAAGGCACGGCGGTACCGACGGTCTGGTTTAGCATTGTGCTGATTTACGGGCTGTTTGCCCTCAAGCACGGCGCCGAAAGCTGGGCGGGATATATCGGATTCCTGCAAAATCCAGTGGTGGTGATCCTCAATCTGATCACCCTGGCGGCGGCGCTGCTGCACACCAAAACCTGGTTCGAGCTGGCGCCGAAAGCCGCCAACGTCATCATCAAAGGCGAAAAAATGGGGCCAGAGCCGGTGATTAAAGGTCTCTGGGTGGTGACGGCGGTGGTCACCGTGGTGATCCTGTTTGTCGCCCTGTTCTGGTAAGGAGGCTGAGATGATTAATCCCAATCCGAAACGTTCCGATGAACCCGTTTTCTGGGGGCTGTTTGGCGCTGGCGGCATGTGGGGCGCGATTGTCGCGCCGGTGATGGTGCTGCTGGTGGGCATTTTGCTGCCGCTGGGGCTCGCCCCCGCCGACGCCTTCAGCTATGAGCGCGTGCTGGCCTTTGCCCAAAGCTTTATCGGCCGCGCGTTCATCTTTCTGATGATTGTCCTGCCGCTGTGGTGTGGGCTGCATCGTATTCACCACGCCATGCACGACCTGAAAATCCATGTGCCAAACGGCAAATGGGTCTTCTACGGTCTGGCGGCGATCCTCAGCGTCATTACTCTGGTTGGCGTACTGTTTATCTGATCCTGCAAGAGCCCGGCAGCAATTCTGCTACCGGGCTCGCTTCATAGAAAAATCTTGCCGCCTTTGCCCTGCCGGACTCTACACTTAGCTTAAAAGCCAGCAAGGAGCATACCATGCGTATCCTGCCGATAATCACCGCGGTCGCCGTCTCGTTCCTGTCTGTCGCCTGCAGCACCCCTGCCCCGCCGCCAGGCGTCACCGTGGTCACCCCCTTCGACGTTCAGCGCTATCTGGGTACCTGGTACGAAATCGCCCGCTTCGACCATCCTTTTGAAAGCGGGCTTGAAAAGGTCACGATCGCCTGGCAGCCGCGCGATGACGGCGGTCTGGACGTGGTCAATAAAGGCTATAACCCCGACCGCGGCATGTGGCAGAAAACGGACGGGGTGGCGTATTTTACCGGCGAACCCAGCCGCGCCGCGCTGAAGATCTCCTTCTTCGGCCCCTTCTATGGCAGCTATAACGTCATTGCGCTGGATAAGGAGTATCGGTACGCGCTGGTCTGCGGCCCCGACCGCGACTATCTCTGGCTACTGGCGCGAGCCCCCACCATCGCCCCGGAAGTCAGGCAGCAGATGCTGGATATTGCCACCCGGCAGGGTTTTGATATCAGCAAACTGGTCTGGGTCAATCAGCGCTACAACTAGTGCGCGCTGATCTTCAGGCCAATGATGCCGACCACGATGCAGACAAGACTGGCGATACGCATAGCGCTGGCGGATTCACCTAACAGTACGATACCGGTCACAGCGGCGCCCACGGCGCCGATCCCCGTCCAGACGGCGTAAGCGGTACCCACCGGCAGGGTTTTCATCGCCCATGAAAGCAGCGCCATGCTGACGACCATCGCGACGATGGTGATGACGCTGGGAACCAGGCGGCTAAAGCCATGGGTATATTTCAGGCCGACGGCCCACACCACTTCCAGCAGGCCAGCGATAAATAAGACTATCCAGGACATAAGGCTCCTTTGCTGGGGCCGTCCCCGGATGAGAAACGCTTACGGGTCGTCCCGTAAGGTGGATGAAAAGTCGTAGTGAGTATATCCAACAGAATGGGGGAAGTGAAGAACGGTACGGCGCAAAACCGTACCGTCGAAGGCTGTTATTGCTGAGCTTTGGTTGCTGCGCCAGAGATTGCGCTGCCGCCCTCTGAAATATCCTGACCCACACCGCGCGTGGTGTTACAAGCGGTCAGTGCTGAAGAGAGGACCAAAACCGTAAAGAACGCTGCAATCGTTTTTTTCACCATAATGTCATCCTTAGTGTCAGTTTTGTTTTCATGCCCTATAAGCATAGACAAACCGTCCACAGATGAAGGGATCTTTGCGTTTTTTAAGAGAAAAGGAGTATTCGTGAAGGAAGCAGGCGCACCGGAAGGCGAGCGCGGCAGGCGAAACGGAAGGAAGTCAGCTTACAGCGCGAGAGATGGCGTGGCCCAGGCCCTGAATATCTTCACCGAAACCGCGGGCGGTATTGCAGCCAGACAGCAGTGCGCTGCTCAGAAACAGTAACGCCAGGAGTTTTACGCTGCGCTTCATGTGTCGTGCTCGTCGTGCCAGTACAGAAAGAGCGGCGCAGCACAGAGGCTGCGCCAGTCATCATGACGTGAAATTACTTCACGCGGGATACGTATTCGCCAGAGCGAGTATCCACTTTGATCACTTCGCCAATCTGGACGAACAGCGGCACTTTAACCACAGCGCCAGTAGACAGGGTCGCTGGTTTACCACCGGTACCCGCGGTGTCGCCTTTCAGACCTGGGTCGGTTTCAACGATTTCCAGCTCAACGAAGTTCGGCGGGGTGACCGCGATCGGCTGGCCGTTCCACAGGGTCACGATGCACTCAGCCTGATCCAGCAGCCATTTGGCATTGTCACCGATCGCTTTCGCGTCAGCAGACAGCTGTTCGAAGGTTTCGTTGTTCATGAAGTGCCAGAACTCACCGTCGTTATACAGGTAAGTCAGGTTCATATCGACAACGTCCGCGCCTTCTGCAGAATCAGTAGATTTGAAGGTTTTCTCAACGCGGGTGCCGGTCAGCAGACGGCGCAGCTTAACGCGCGCAAACGCCTGACCTTTACCTGGTTTAACGAATTCGCTGGCTTCTACCGCATAAGGTTCGCCATCTAACATGATTTTAAGACCAGCACGAAAATCGTTGCTATAGTAAGTCGCCATAAGGCCCTCTGAAATTGTTTAACTGGTAGCTAAGCCACAAAATGGCGCATATTGTAACCCTAAATACCCCATCCAGAGAAGATTGGATAACGCAACTTGCCAATGTTGTGACCAGTCCTGATGAACTGCTGCGTCTTTTAAATGTAGACGCTGATGAAAAACTGCTGGCCGGACATGAGGCCAGACGCCTGTTCCCGCTGCGAGTCCCGCGCGCGTTTATTGCCCGAATGGAGAAAGGCAACCCTGACGATCCGCTGCTTCGTCAGGTACTTACCGCCGAAGAGGAGTTTATCGTCGCCCCCGGCTACTCCACCGATCCGCTGGAAGAACAGCACAGCGTCGTGCCCGGCCTGTTGCACAAATATCGCAACCGGGCCCTGCTGTTGGTGAAAGGCGGTTGCGCGGTCAATTGCCGTTACTGCTTCCGCCGCCACTTCCCTTATGCCGAAAATCAGGGCACCAGGCGCAACTGGCAGACGGCAATGAACTATATCGCTGAGCATCCGCAGCTTGATGAAATCATCTTCTCCGGCGGCGACCCGTTGATGGCGAAGGACCATGAGCTTGACTGGCTAATGACCCAGCTGGAAGCCATTCCGCACGTTAAGCGTCTGCGTATTCACAGCCGCTTGCCGATCGTGATCCCGGCGCGCATCACCGAGATGCTGGCCAGCCGCTTCCACCGTTCGTCGCTGCAGGTGATCCTGGTTAACCACGTCAACCACGCTAATGAAATTGACGGCGAGTTTCGCGCGGCGATGGCCATGCTGCGTCAGGCGGGCGTCACGCTGCTTAACCAGAGCGTACTGCTGCGCGGGGTGAACGATAACGCGCAAACCCTGGCCGATCTCAGCAATGCGCTGTTCAATGCCGGGGTAATGCCCTACTACCTGCACGTGCTGGACCGGGTACAAGGGGCGGCACACTTTATGGTCAGCGATGATGAAGCCCGTGAAATCATGCGTGAACTGTTGACCCTCATCTCCGGCTATATGGTGCCGAAGCTGGCGCGAGAGATCGGCGGCGAACCCAGCAAGACGCCGCTGGATTTAGGACTGAAGCAGCGTTAGCTCCCCTCCCTTGTCTGCCAGGTCGTGCTGGCAGACATCTTAATATGAATACACAGCCAGGTTGGGACTAACATACTCGGCAATCCACTTTACCGTTACCTTCTCGATATAAACCCCAGCGGCGGCGTATTATCGATGTAACACGATCAGTACGATAACATTGATAACTATCATCACGACAATCAGCGCGATTAACCAGGTGGGAACTTTAAAGGTTATATGTAATCGTTCCGATAGTTTCTCTGCCACCTTCACGCTATTTTCCCGCCTATCATTCTCCTGGATTGCTAAATTCACTGGTAGTGGAAGACTTAATTTATGGTCAATTTTCCCCGTATCATTGAAAATGACATCAGCAGTTTTACTACTGTGAAAATGCGTTAATCTTTCCCGATTCATATTCTCGCACTCTTCATCCGAGAGCGGGATAACTAAAGTATCCGGGGCGACGCTAAAGCCTTTTTGTCTGACGGTGATAATGATATCCTCAGATAGTCCGGCTTTGAGCAGCGATTTTCTCAACAAAGAGATATTTTGATAAAATGTATTTTGCGAAACTACCACACCCCGTGTTTCCCATACAGCCGCCAGAAATTCATCCCGAGAAATCACTTTGCCGCAATTCTGCAATAGCAGCAGCAAGCATCTGGCGGTAGGCGCATTGAGGCTGATGCTCTCCCCATTCCCGGCAAGCGGTCGCAGCTCATTCATATTGGCATTAAATATAATTTCCTGATTAATTATACAGCCATTAAATAATGCAATATCATCCATATCCTTGCCCCACGCAACCCTATTATCCATAACAAAAATAAATAATCCCAGCCAAACCATGGCGTGAACATTATCGCTTCAGACAGAAGCGGGGTCAGTTCACATTGAACTTCAGCTTTGAGGATACCGCATAAAAAATGACAAGCGATAGTTATCTTGTTTAAAAGCCACATTTTCAGATTAAATTTATCTCAACCTAACTCAATATCTCATTAGAAAAGGTCATTATTAAATTCACGTGTGCTTCATCAAGAATTCACAAGCATTTTTTGCACCAGACTTTTAAATTACCCCCGCTTCTCCATGGTTCGCTATGGCAAGTGATATTGTAGCGTCGTTCACAGGAGGGTAGGTTTCAGCACTATATAAGGAATGCTGGCGCTTATTTTCAATATCAATAGGAATGCATATTCCATTCCCATGATAACTGTTATCGATTCTACACAGGACTAAGTATCTATATATGGATTAATTAAATGAAAAAGACAATCGTAGCTGTAATGGTCGCTGCTTCTGCAGTTCTGAGTGCTCAGGTAATGGCAACCAACACCGCTCAGGTAACTGTACTGGGTGAAGTCTCTGATGCAGCTAACTCTTGCGTCGTGACTCCGACGGGTACCCTGAACAACGGTATCGTTCAGCTGATGACCGTGACCACTACCGAAGCGAATGCTGAAGCGGCTGGTGCTCTGTTTAAAACTCAGGACTTCGGTTTTGACGTGAAAGACTGCGCACAGGGTAGCGCCACTCCGGTTACTGCTGTAACCGTCAATGTGACCGGTGCCTCCAGCAACGCTAACATCCTGGACAACACCGCACCTGGCGGCGCTACCGGCATTGGTATCGGTATCCAGCGCGTACGTGATGCACACCGCGTAGGTTTCGACGGTTCTGACCTCATGACCGAAAGCTACACTGCAGCTGGCGGCACTCAGCTGAAGTACACCACTGGTTATGTGAAAGTGAACTCCGCGACTCCGGTTACCGAAGGTCCGGTTAAAGGTGTTGCGACCTTTACTATCGATTATACCCTCTAATTTTTCCCCGAAGGGCTCCGCTTCACGGCGGGCCCTTTTTCGCATTCAGAGAAAAACCATGTTCAGGAACTTATTAAATATCACCGCATCCTGTGCATTACTCCTCAGTAGTATTGCCCATGCTGGTATTGTGATTGAGTCCACCCGCTACCTCTATAAAGAAGGTGCGCGTGAAATCACCGCGCAAATCGAAAATAAAGATGACATCCCTTATCTGATTAAATCCTGGGTTGAAGCGCCGGCAGGGAAAACGCCCTCTTTTATGGCTACACCTCCGTTATTCCGCCTTGAGGGTAAGCAGCAGAATACCGTGCGTCTATTTTCTACCGGAAACGTCAATGCCCCGAACGACCGGGAATCCATATACTATTTTAACGTGATGGCCATCCCGCCGGCGGACGATGAGAAAGCCAACGCCAATACTATTCAACTGGCGGTCCGCCACCGCATGCGTCTGGTCTATCGTCCAAAAGCACTTTTCGACCTTTCTCCAAACATTGAAGCCAAAAAACTCGAATGGCGGAAATCAGGCACAAAACTGACGATTAAAAATCCGACACCGTTTTTCTTCTATTTCCATAGTGTTCAGATTGGTAGCAAAGAAGTGAAGCCGGAAGTCAACTCGGTCGCTCCAATGACGACCAAAGAAGTGACATTAAAAGAAAATATCAATGCCTCCAGCGTCAACTGGAAAGTAGTTAATGATTATGGCGGAGCAGGATCGCTCTATTCCTCATCGCTGTAATAAGAATTTTATTTTATCATTATAGGGATGTGTCTATGCCAAATAAGAATAATGGATTATTCAAACTATCCGCGGTCTTCCTCGCAATGCTTCCGGCATTGCTTTCTGGTTTGAATAATAAAGCGCAAGCACGTGACTTTTTCGATCCCTCATTCATTAGCTCATTGAATGGTAGCGATCCATCAACCACTCCCGACTTATCTATTTTCCAGACGCAGAACGCACAGGCGCCAGGGGATTATCGGGTAGATATCATGTTTAATGGTCGCTATCTGGATACCAGGACAATGAAGTTTGTTGCGAATAGCCGTGCCACTGGGAATAATCGAGAGCCCGCCCTGGTGCCCTGTTTGAGCCTGAAAACATTGGCAGAGTATGGCGTACGGGTTAAAGCCTTTCCCGAACTGGTCGAGGATAAAAACGGCTGCGCCAATCTTTCAGTCATCCCGGATACCAAAGCGGATTTCGACTTTACCGTCCAGCGCTTGAATATATCCATTCCGCAGGCGGCACTATCTACCACCGCGCAGGGATATATTCCACCGGATCAGTTTGATGACGGCATCAACGCCCTGCTGGTGAACTATCAGTTCAGCGGCTCAAACGACATGCAGGCCAATGACGAATACTACAGCCTGAACCTGCAGTCTGGCCTCAACGTTGGCCCATGGCGTATCCGTAACCTCAGCACCTGGAATAAAAACAACGGCGATGCGGGTGATTGGGACTCAGCCTATCTCTACATGCAGCGCAGCATTCGTCCCATCAACAGTAACCTGGTGATGGGTGAGAGCTCGTCACTCTCAGGCATCTTTGACAGTGTACCGTTTACCGGTATTCAACTGGCCACCGATACATCAATGTTGCCGGAAAGTATGCGCGGCTATGCGCCGATTATCCGTGGTATCGCCAAAACCAACGCCCGTGTCTTCATTAAACAAAACGGCTACCAGGTATACCAGACCTACGTGGCGCCTGGCGCGTTTGAAATCACCGATATGTACCCGAGCGGCGGTAGCGGCGACCTTTACGTCACCGTGGAAGAGTCCGACGGTTCTAAGCAGGAGTTCGTCGTACCGTTCGCTACGCTGCCGGTGATGGTCCGTGAAGATCAGCTGGAATATGAAATTACGTCTGGTAAATATCGTCCTTACGACGGCGGGGTCGATGAAACGCCCTTTACGCAAGCTACCGCGACCTACGGTGTCTCAAGTAGCCTGACGCTTTATGGCGGGGTGCAGGCCGCATCGCGCTATCAGGCCCTGTCAACAGGCCTCGGCTATAACCTCGGCGAGCTTGGCGCCGCCTCGGCAGACGTCACCCAGGCCTGGTCAAAAATGAAAGACGACGAAAAGACCTCTGGGCAGTCATGGCGTGTCCGTTACGGGAAAAATATTATCGAAACCGGTACAAACGTGACTATCGCTGGCTACCGCTATTCCACCCGCGGATTTAATACCCTCTCTGAAGTGTTAGATAGCTATTCTAATGATGGCAAGTATACTCCTCGCTCGCTGCGCAACCGCACCAATCTGACGCTGAATCAAAGCCTGGGTAAAGGCCTCGGCAGTCTGTCTATCAGTGGATTGATTGAAGATTACTGGGACGATAAGCGCACCAACAAGTCGATCAGCGTGGGGTACAACGGTGGCTTCCGCAATGTAAACTATTACCTCGGGTACAGCTATAACCGCTATACCTGGAGCGGGAATAACTCCGGGAAAGACGCCCAGGACGATCAGCGTATCTCGCTGACCGTCACGCTGCCGCTGAGCAACTGGCTACCGGGCACCTATACCAGTTATCAGTTAACCAACAGTAATCCGGGGTCTACCGATCAGTCGGTCTCCATCGGTGGTAACGCGCTGGATAACGACAGCCTGGAGTGGAGCCTGCAGCAAGGATACAGCAACCGGGAATACTACAGCGGCGATATGCGCGCAACCTATAACGGTGCTCGCGGCAGCGTCAATGCCGGTTACAGCTACGATCGCGGTAGCGAGCGTATAGACTATGGCGCCAACGGCAGCATTGTCGCTCATGCCGATGGGGTCACGCTTGGTCAGGACATCACCGATGCCGCCGTACTGGTTAAGGCCCCAGGTTTGGATAACGTCAAGCTGGCCAACGATAACACCATCACCACCGACTATCGTGGTTACGCCATCGTACCTTATGTCACGCCTTATCGTCGCACCGATATCACCCTCGATAGTACTTCGCTTGGCGAAGATATGGAGCTTCCGGAAACCACGCAGAGCGTCGTTCCGACACGCGGCGCCATCGTGCGGGCCAATTATGCCGGTAATATCGGCCAGCGCGCATTTATCCATCTGAAAACGGCCAGCGGCCAGGACGTACCTTATGGTGCGATGGTGTTACTCGCCGGGAGCAGCCAGGCACAGCCAGGCATCGTCAGCGACGCCGGGATGGTCTATATGTCCGGCCTGCAGCAAACCGGAATACTTAACGTGCAATGGGGCAAAAGCGCGGCGCAGCAGTGCAATGCTTCCTTTACTTTACCGGCCAGGGAAGGCAAAGCGGCTGGCATCAGTCAAATCGAAACAATTTGTCGCTAATATTGACCAAGGACAATAAAGAATGAGAAAAACACTGATTTTTCTATCTATATTATTATGTTGTTGTGAAGCAGCTGCCAAATGCGATTATGATGGTTCCGATGGGCAAGCAGTATTTAACTTAAGTCCTAAAATCGCAACGGATCCAACAATACCCGTTGGTACAGTTTTGTATACCAAAAAAGTTGGTACCGGACACTATAAAACCTTTGAATGCAGCAAGATAATGGGTGATCAGTATATCATTACCTCATCCGCACCCGAGGTCTCTGGTGTCACGGGTATAATGGGAAAACCGGTCTATGAAACGGGGATTGATGGTATTGGTTTTCAGTTTTCAGATATTCTGGACAGCAAGCATGGTTCAATTAAACCCGCAGTGGCACAATCTACGATTGTGCCAATTTTAAAGTCGAATGATGACTACAGATTTATGACAGTATGGTTAATAAAAACAAAACCTGTCATTGATACATCCGGCGTCAGTACCAATCCGGTATTTAAATTCTCAGCGGGTAACTTAAGCACCAACCCCAGGGCGTCAGATCGTCTGTTAATGACTGCGTCTCTGAAGTTCAAGAGTATTTCTTATAAGGCGACCTCCTGTGATATTTCTGTGTCTGGACCGAGCCAAATCACCTTAAATACAATTGAAAAAAATACATTAATGTCAATCCCTCGGGGTGGCACAACCCCATCACAGAAAACTATCACAATGGACGTTTCATGCCCAGCGGGTTCAATTGGTAATAAACTTTACTATTGGTTTAACCCAGTTAGTGGCACCAGTCCTGCGGGGAATGGCATCATCGATAATCTGCTAACAGGAGGCGGAGCAGCAAGTAACGTTGGCATTATCTTCAAAAAAGACAATAGTCCCGTTATATTTTATGACGCAGAGACCTACAGTATTGCCAGCGCTCAAGCATCGCAAAAAATTAACTTTACCGCCGATTATTACCGAATGAGCGACAACAGCGCTGAAGTCTCGGCCGGGCATGTAAAAGCGATACTTGAGGTAGTAGTTCAGGAAGAATAAAGAGAACCATAATCTCATAAAAGGTGGATAATGATATCCACCTTTTTTATTCTTCCATACATAATCAAAAGCATTATGATATATACGGATGAAAGTAATGCACTACAATTTGAGTCACGTCCATAATAATAGCTTAATTTAACTTGCTAAAATTAATATTGCTTTGTGAATCTATAAAATAATTAGATTAGATTAGATTCAGAATGAATCTGAAATTTCATCAACAATTCACATTAAGTTGAGTTGATTCATACTACAGCAACGACTATCTTCTCTGCGGACCAACTTCCGGTCTGGAATGAACATATAATTTTAATTTTAGTTAAAGGACTAATCATGCATCAATTAACTGTATTTGAAATGGAAGAGATTTCTGGCGGCGCGCTGACTGATACTCTTACCGATATTATGACCTGGGCTGCTAAAGAAGTAGGCGCCATCGCTCTGGGCGCCTCTCTGGGGGCGATTTTTGGTACAGGTTACGCTGGACGTTGGGGCGGCGTAAGCGGCGGTATCTTTGGTATCGGCTCGATTGGCCAGGGTGTAGGAATGATTGCCGGGGTTATTCTCGGTGGCGTCTGCTTTGGTATTGCTGCGGGTATCGTTGGCTGGGATATGACGCTGCATTATGCAACAGGTGTAATGGATGCCGTTTATGATGGCACATTAAACTTCTGGAGCAATTAATTTACGCCTCAGCTGTTTGCTCAACGTTTTGTTGACATTCTTTACTAAGTAAATAGGGCCTGAAATATCGGGCCTTTTCATTTCATTATGTAAGTGATAATTATGTTAAGAAAAATCTATCGCAAGGAAGCGATCGAATACAAAAAGCATCACTGGAAAGGAAAGGCGTTGCTGCTAGCAGGGCTTCCGGCATGGCTTATTGCATTACTTTCTTTTGCCTTTTTAGCCATTCTAATAACCACCACAATATTTTGTACCTTTACCCAACGCATTGATGTTCGCGGGGAAGTTATTACTTTACCTCATTCTGTCAATGTTTATGCGCCACAGCAAGGGTTTGTTATTTCCCAATATGCAAAAGTCGGTGACCTTGTCGCCAAAGGACAGTCTTTATATGAAATTGACATCTCCCGAAATACAACAACAGGCAACGTCAGTACGGCGCAAATAGAAGTCATTAATGAAAAGATTGCGAACGCTGAAGATATCATCACCAAACTTTCTCATAATAAAGAAGAAACCCGATTATCTTTAGATAAACAGCTAAAAACCATCAATGATTCGTTAAAAGAAACTAACCGCATGCTGGTTAATGCGCAGACTGGTTTAAAGAAAATGCATGATAATCTTTCCAGTTACGATAAATATCTTCGTGATGGCCTTATCACTAAAGATCAGTATAACTATCAGCATTCATTATACTTTCAACAACAGAGCACCTATCAGTCTTTGGTCAGTCAGAAAATGCAACTGGAATCCCAGGTAACCCAGTTAAATAGCGATAAAATCACAAAAACGGCAGATTTTGACAACCAAATATCATCTCAGGAAAACCAGATTAATGATTACAAAAACCAGTTGGTTGAATCAAATGCCAATGGTAATGTCATTATTAAAGCAACCACAGAAGGACGCATTGAATCGCTGGCTGTAACAAAAGGACAAATGGTCGACAAAGGCAGCAGTTTAGCGCAAATCAAACCCACTGGTGATATAGAATATTATCTTATTTTATGGTTACCTAATAATAGCATACCTTATGTCAAACCGGGTGATGTCATTAACATCCGCTATGATGCTTTCCCATCCGATAAATTTGGGCAATTCCCGGGGAAAATACTTTCAATATCTTCGGTCCCGACATCCCGACAGGAACTGTCTGAATACACTAATGTTAATAATGGAACGAACCAGCAGGAACTGGCACTCTATAAAACCATTGTCAAAATTGAAAACAAAACCTTTAATTACAATGGTAAAACGCTTTCGCTTTCGAATGGACTGAAGGCTCAAGCCGTTGTATTTCTCGAAGAGCGCCCACTTTATATGTGGATGTTTACCCCTGTGTATAAGATAACTCAAAGCATTACTGGGCCAATCCATGACTAACGAATTGTTCAAAACCATTGTTGCAAAACTAAATTTTTCTCTGGTTAACAAAACGCCTGTTATTCTACAGTCAGAATCATCGGAATGTGGAGTTGCCTGTCTGGCGATGGTCTGTGGTTATTATGGGTTAAATATCGATTTATTTAATTTTCGTCAACGATTCGGTAGCCCCTCACAGGGCTCCTCACTGCTGTCTCTAAGCAAAACAGCCGAGCAGGCTGGTTTAAAAAACCGTGCGCTAGCGCTCGACCTCGATGAAATAAAACAGCTTAAGCTTCCCTGCATCATCCACTGGGGAATGAACCACTATGTAGTTCTTACAAAAGTAAAGAAAAACGGATTTGTGATTCACGATCCCGCGCTGGGTAAACGAATCATTGGCATCAGTGAGATGTCAAATAATTTTACCGGCGTTGCGCTTGAACTCTGGCCTGACCATAACTTCCAACAAGAGGAGGCGAAATCCCGTTTACGACTCCTGGATTTAATGCATAAAATTGTTGGTTTAAAATCGGCGCTGATTAAGATCTTTGCTTTCTCTGTTGTGGTAGAAGCGATTGGCCTCCTGTTGCCTATTGGTACACAGTTAGTAACTGACCATGTCATTATGGCGCACGATGAAAGTTTACTCTCTGTTATTTGTATTGGTTTAATATTTTTTACGCTATTCCGCACGTTTATTAGCATGCTCCGAGCATGGACGTCGTTGACGTTGAATACGTTGACAAACATTCAATGGAAAACAACGCTATTCGATCATTTGGCAAGTTTGCCATTATCTTTTTTCGAGAAAAGACACTTAGGTGATATCCAGTCTCGTTTCTCGTCTCTGGATACCATTCGTTCAATTTTTACCAACAGTATCGTCACTGGCATCATCGATTCGATAATGACGATCGGTTTGTTAGTCATGCTGACATTATATGGCGGCTGGTTAGTCTGGGTCGTCATTGGCTTTACCGCCTGCTATGCGATTATGCGCTTCGCTACCTATAGTTTTTATCGGCGCGTAACGGAAGAGCAGGTCGTTAAAGGGGCGCGTGCTAACTCTCACTTTATGGAATCACTTTATGGCATTTCCACGATCAAAGCATTAAATTTAAAAGAACGTCGCTCGCAGCATTGGCTGAATCTTAACGTTGATGCCAGTAACGCAGGTATTAAGCAAACTCGCTTTGATATGATGTTTGGTGGGATTAATACCTTTATCACCTCTATCGATCAGGTGGTGGTACTGTGGTTGGGTGCCATTATGGTAATTGATAATGAGATGACGCTCGGTATGTTTATGGCATTTAATGCTTATCGAGGCCAGTTTTCTCAACGTGCATCGAATCTCATTGATTTGGTGATGCAGCTTCGTATGCTCTCGCTTCATAATGAACGTCTATCTGAAATCGCCTTTAGCGAACCGGAAAAAGAACTTCCATCCCGACGTGTGTTTACAGCAAACACCGGCGTGAAACTTGAAGTCAGGAACCTGAGTTATCAATACGATCCTTTTTCACAACCCATTTTTACCAATCTGAATATAACGGTTGCCCCAGGCGAGTCTGTCGCGCTAATTGGCCCATCTGGCGTTGGCAAAACCACTCTGTTGAAAGTCATGTGCGGTTTGCTTTCACCTGACTCCGGCGAAATACTGGCGGATAATCTGGAGATTCAAAAAATTGGTTTAAATAACTATCGTCTCGGTATCGCCTGCGTACTTCAGGAGGATCGTCTCTTTTCAGGTTCACTTATCGATAATATCAGTGGTTTTGATGATAACCCCGATTTGGAATTCGTAATGGAATGTGCCAAACATTGCAACATCCATGATGAAATCATGAAGATGGCGATGGGATACGAAACCATTGTCGGCGAACTGGGGCTGGGCATTTCCGGCGGTCAAAAGCAGCGTATCCTGATCGCTCGTGCTTTGTACCGTAAACCGAGTATTCTGTTTATGGATGAAGCAACTAGTCACCTGGATCTCAGAAATGAGTCGGTCATCAATCAGTCGATTTCAGCGTTAAGTATCACCCGAATTATTGTCGCGCACCGGCCATCAACCATTGCATCAGCCGATCGCGTTATTGACCTCTCACAATCGAAGTCGATGGCTACCGCTTAATAAAGGAGAAGATTATGCAAGGAACGTTTATTGGTTTTAATACTGCAGGAATTACTTTTGAAGAGCGTTTCCTGGCGCTGTTACTTAAGGTCAAGAAAGCGAATGATACCTGTGAGATTTTCTATCTTCAGGCACCCGTATTATCCGACCTGCTTCTGATATTGCAAAGTAGAATGGCCTTAATTTTTCAGCGACTTGAAAATAAAGGCGAGGCTTACAAAGATGAGATTATCGCTTATAACGAAACACTCGTAACCCATATCCCCACGGTAGAAATGGCTGAAATACAACAGCCTTCTCCTGAGCGGCGTATAATGTCTATTACGCTTAAACCTGGCGAAACGCAGTCAACGCTGATCCTG
Organism: Klebsiella sp. PCX; assembly: GCF_021869705.1. NCBI lineage: Bacteria > Pseudomonadati > Pseudomonadota > Gammaproteobacteria > Enterobacterales > Enterobacteriaceae > Klebsiella > Klebsiella sp. PCX. The sequence goes on along the minus strand of NZ_CP091527.1, from coordinate 407,293 downwards.
GTATTTCAGGATGAGCAAATTAAGACGTTAACTATTGATGACCGACAGGTTGAAGCCCTGATAATCGGTATTCAACAGGCATTAAAAACAGTCGGCGATCAGGAACTTATCCAGTATTTAAGTTCAAATATGGATTTTTTAATGTGCTACAGCGTCGACTTAACTACTCAGCCGAATATTGATTACCAGCAGTATCCCCAGGAAGAATGGAAGCTAAACCTGTTTTCCCATTATCTGGGCGTGCTCTATTGCTGCGAGACGGACGAAGGCAAGAAAATTGTCTCCGGAGCGGTGGTAAAAACCAGTGCGCCACATTTATCTGAAATGGAAAACAGCGTGGTAGTACGCCTTATTGAGAAAAGCCCCAAGCTTAAGGCGATGCACACGGCGCTGGCGCCATGCCAAATCTTCAGTACCATTATTCCTTCCCAGCCAGGAAGAATGCTCAGCCTGGAAGAGTGTCTGCGTCCCCTGCATGCCTTCTATCTGGAGAAGAAAGCGGAGCTTAACGCCTGACCCTCTTCTACCGGTCACGCCTCTCTCTACGCTCGCAGAGAGAGGCATCGCGCATCAGTTCGGGCACTTATATACCTGGCCGTTCATCTCGCTGTCGGTGGGCACAAAGCTCGACAACAGATTTTGCGTCGGGCTGCTGACGCCATAAATCACGTTGCCGCCCATGGCTGCCGCCTGGTTACGCAGGGCGTTAGCCGCACCGCGCATGGAGCCACCCTCATCGCCATTCTGGCCGGAGAGCCAGTTACTCTGTTTACCCGTCGCGGTCCCTAACAGCTGACACTCTGCGCCCGGCTTCTCCTGTACAAAACGCACATTCTGGCCGGCAGAGGTTAATTCATTGCTGGAACTGCAACCTGCTAACAGTAAGGCTGCGCCGGCAATCCCTGCTAAATATTTTACCTGCATGTTATTCCCCATGATCGATGAGCTGGACGCACTGGCCCGGATGTAAACCTGTCATCCTTCAAACTGCGTCGGCATGAGCCGCTTTCATTCCTTACCCGGTCGCGCTTGTCAGTCGCTTCCGATACGAAGGTGCTTGCCGCTCTGATACAGCTTAAATGATTTTATGTATAAGCCTTATACTAAAAAGCGCACCAAAAGAAAAACCCCCAGCCATTGCTGGCCAGGGGTTTCTGCTTTTTTATGCTGTATAGCGCACGATTACATCATGCCGCCCATACCGCCCATGCCGCCCATGCCGCCAGCAGCACCTAAATCAGGCGCGTCGCCTTTCGGCAGGTCGGTCACCATGCACTCGGTGGTGATCATCAGGCCAGCCACGGAAGCCGCGTACTGCAGTGCAGAACGGGTTACTTTGGTTGGGTCCAGGATACCGAAGTCGATCATGTTGCCGTATTCTTCAGTTGCCGCGTTGTAACCGTAGTTACCGTCGCCTGCTTTCACGTTGTTCGCGACAACAGACGGCTCTTCACCGGCGTTGGACACGATCTGACGCAGCGGCGCTTCCATTGCGCGCAGCGCAACTTTGATACCGACGTTCTGATCTTCGTTCTGACCGGTCAGGCCAGCGAGTTTCGCAGCAACGCGAACCAGCGCTACGCCGCCGCCAGCCACCACGCCTTCTTCAACCGCAGCACGGGTTGCGTGCAGGGCGTCGTCGACGCGTGCTTTTTTCTCTTTCATTTCAACTTCGGTAGCTGCACCGACTTTGATTACTGCCACGCCGCCAGCCAGTTTAGCGACACGTTCCTGCAGTTTTTCACGGTCATAGTCGGAGGTTGCTTCTTCGATCTGCTTACGGATCTGAGCAACACGGCCCTGGATTGCGGACTCTTCGCCAACGCCATCGATGATGGTGGTGGTGTCTTTATTGATAACCACGCGTTTCGCCTGGCCCAGGTCTTCCAGAGTTGCTTTTTCCAGCTCCATACCGATCTCTTCAGAGATAACGGTACCTCCGGTCAGAGTAGCGATATCCTGCAGCATGGCTTTACGACGGTCGCCGAAGCCCGGCGCTTTCACCGCAGCCACTTTAACGATGCCGCGCATGGTGTTAACCACCAGGGTCGCCAGCGCTTCGCCTTCAACGTCTTCAGCGATGATAACCAGCGGTTTGCCCGCTTTCGCTACAGCTTCCAGAACCGGCAGCATTTCGCGGATGTTGGAGATTTTTTTGTCAGCCAGCAGGATGAACGGGCTTTCCAGCTCAACGGCGCCGGTGTCCGGCTTGTTGATGAAGTACGGGGACAGGTAGCCACGGTCGAACTGCATACCTTCAACCACGTCCAGTTCGTCTTCCAGACCGGTACCGTCTTCAACGGTGATCACGCCTTCTTTACCGACTTTGTCCATCGCTTCCGCGATCAGTTTACCGACGGTTTCGTCAGAGTTAGCGGAGATGGTACCTACCTGAGCGATAGCTTTGGAGTCAGAGCACGGAACAGACAGCGCTTTCAGCTCTTCTACTGCAGCCAGAACCGCTTTATCGATACCGCGTTTCAGATCCATCGGGTTCATGCCTGCAGCAACAGCTTTCAGGCCTTCGTTCACAATGGCCTGCGCCAGCACGGTTGCGGTGGTGGTACCGTCGCCTGCCGCGTCGTTCGCTTTAGAGGCAACTTCTTTCACCATCTGCGCGCCCATGTTTTCAAACTTGTCTTCCAGTTCGATTTCACGAGCAACGGAAACGCCATCTTTGGTGATGGTCGGCGCGCCGAAGGATTTGTCCAGAACCACGTTACGGCCTTTCGGGCCCAGGGTCACTTTAACTGCATCTGCCAGTACGTTTACGCCGCGCAGCATTTTTACACGAGCGTCGTTACCGAATTTTACGTCTTTTGCTGCCATTTCTTATATTCCTCAAATTCGTTCAGGGTCGTGCGAATTAAGCTTCAACAATTGCCAGGATGTCGCTTTCGGACATGATCAGCACTTCTTCGTTGTCAATCTTTTCAGTCTTCACGCCGTAGCCATCGTTGAAAATCACGATGTCACCAACTTTAACGTCCAGCGGCTGCACGGTCCCGTTTTCCAGGATGCGGCCTTTACCGACAGCGATGATTTCGCCACGCGTTGACTTAGCTGCTGCAGAACCGGTCAGAACGATGCCGCCCGCAGATTTGGTTTCAACTTCTTTACGTTTGACGATCACACGATCATGTAACGGACGAATACTCATTGATAGCTCTCCTTCGAGAAAGTCATTATCAGTTATGGGTGACGCCGGGCCGAACGCGGTTTACCGGCTAGTGCAGAGAGAGATGGGGATGGCCATTTCCGGCTTCAAGGGCAAAATTAAAAAAAAATTTTTACCTTTGCGCTGGCACGCAAAAAGCGGCGTCACCGGGCAACCGGTCATAAGGAAAAGCGATTGTGATACTCTCTTTCTTTTTACTGGCGCAGGATGGAATCATGAGTGGTTTAAAACAGGAGTTAGGGCTGGGACAGGGAGTCGGGTTGCTTTCCACCTCACTGCTGGGCACTGGCGTTTTCGCCGTCCCGGCGCTTGCGGCGCTGGTCGCTGGCGATAACAGCCTGTGGGCATGGCCGTTGCTCATCCTCCTTGTTTTTCCGATTGCCATCGTCTTCGCCCTGCTGGGCCGCCATTTCCCCAGCGCGGGCGGCGTGGCCCACTTTGTCGATATGGCCTTTGGCCCACGTCTGGCTAGCGTCACCGGCTGGTTATTTTTATCGGTTATCCCGGTCGGGCTCCCCGCCGCGCTGCACATCGCCACTGGCTTCGGCCAGGCGCTGTTCGGCTGGCATGATGCGCAGCTGTTGCTGGCGGAGCTAGGTACCCTGGCCATCGTCTGGTGGGTCGGTTCACGCGGCGCCAGCTCCAGCGCCAACCTGCAGACCCTGGTTGCCGTGCTGATTGTCGCGCTGATCGTCGCCGTCTGGTGGCGCGGCGGAATAAGCCCGGCGCAAATCCCCTTCCCCGCCCCGGCGGCGATCGACCGCGGCCAGCTCTTCTCCGCGCTGTCGGTGATGTTCTGGTGCTTTGTCGGGCTGGAAGCCTTTGCCCATCTCGCCTCGGAGTTTAAACATCCCGAGCGCGATTTTCCCCGCGCGCTGATGATAGGCCTGCTGCTTGCCGGCTCGGTCTACTGGGCCTGTACCGTGCTGGTGTTGCACTTCCACGCGTTTGGCGAGGAGATGGCGGCGGCCGCGTCTTTGCCGAATATCGTGGTCCGCCTGTTCGGCGTCGAAGCGCTGTGGGTGGCCTGCGTCATCGGCTATCTCGCCTGTTTCGCCAGCCTTAACATCTATATTCAGAGCTTCGCCCGCCTGGTCTGGTCGCAGGCGCAGCATAAGCCGCAGAGCTACCTCGCGAGGCTGTCGCCGCGGCAGATCCCGCGCAACGCCCTCAACGCCGTGCTGGGCTCCTGCGTGGTCAGCACCCTGTGTATCTATTTTCTCGATATCAATCTGGACGCGCTGATCGTCTATGCCAACGGCATTTTCATCATGATCTATCTGCTGTGCATGCTGGCGGGCTGTCGTTTGCTGCGCGGGCGCTATCGGCTGCTGGCGGCGGTGGGCAGCATTCTCTGTCTGCTGCTGCTGGCGATGGTCGGCTGGAAGAGTTTGTACGCGCTGGTGATGCTGGCGGCGCTGTGGTTGTTTTTACCGAGACGCAAGCTGGCGACAGGCAGCGTATAGGCGCAATAAGAAAGCGGCCCGGTCGCGTCTGCTGACCGGGCCGATAAAAGTTAATCGCGGCGATCGTCCTTATGGTCCAGACGGTCGCGCTGTTCGTCCTTGCGCTGGAATTCCCCTTCGAAGGTCTCTCCACCGCCAGTCCCGGCGCTGAAGCCGCCGCCCGGCATCCGGCTGAAGCGCAAATGCGGCATCAGCTTCATCGTCAGGTGCTTCTGCACCGGGGGCAAAAGCAGCAGCAGGCCGAGGAAATCGGTAAAGAACCCCGGGATCAACAGCAGCAGGCCAGCGATAATGAGCGAGACGCTTTTGATCATCTCCGCCGCCGGGCTCTCGCCCGCGGCCATCTTCTGCTGCATCAGCAGGAAGTTTTTGAAGCCCTGGTTACGCACCAGCGACATCCCCACCACCGAGCTAAAGATCACCAGGATCAGCGTCATAAAGACGCCCAGCACGTGCGCGACCTGGATAAAGATCGATATCTCAATGTACACGTAAAGAAAAAAGGCAATAAACGGAATCCAACGCACCGGCGTCTCCTTCATCGACAGGCACCGAGTTCGGCCCCCGTAGTTATCAATTTGCTGATTGCATCCCACTAAGATGGGGATGCTGAGCGGCTTTTCAATCAGCGGAAATGCTTATTTTTTCCAGGAATAGAAAAGCGGTGACCCATTTCACAGATTAATAAATCTTCTCACACCCGCGATGTAATAAGTGATCAAGCTTACTGATATTCGCTATCATCAGCATATGATCTTGGGCACCGGGCCGGTTAAGGAAATAATCGTCGGCCAGAAAATATACTGAATACTGGATATTCTGTGTATTTGGTGAATTCATTGGCAGCTTGAAAAGAAGGTTCACATGTTAAACAACATTCGTATCGAAGAAGATCTGTTGGGCACCAGGGAAGTTCCCGCGGACGCTTACTACGGCGTTCATACTCTGCGAGCGATTGAAAACTTCTACATTAGCAACAGCAAAATCAGCGACATACCAGAATTCGTGCGCGGCATGGTAATGGTGAAGAAAGCCGCGGCGCTGGCGAACAAGGAGCTGCAAACCATTCCCAAAAGCGCGGCAAATGCGATTATCGCCGCCTGTGACGAAGTCCTGAATAACGGCAAATGCATGGACCAGTTCCCGGTCGATGTCTTCCAGGGCGGGGCCGGCACTTCCGTAAACATGAACACCAACGAAGTCCTGGCGAACATCGGCCTCGAGCTGATGGGTCACCAGAAAGGTGAATACCAGTATCTGAACCCAAACGATCACGTTAACAAATGTCAGTCCACCAACGATGCCTACCCGACCGGGTTCCGCATCGCGGTGTATGCCTCCATCCTCAAACTAATCGATGCGATTAAGCAACTGGGCGAAGGTTTCCAGGCGAAAGCCGTAGAATTCCAGGACATCCTCAAGATGGGCCGCACTCAGCTGCAGGACGCGGTGCCGATGACCCTCGGCCAGGAGTTCCATGCCTTCAATGTGCTGCTCAATGAAGAGACCAAAAGCATTCTGCGCACCGCGGAGCTGCTGCTGGAGGTGAACCTTGGCGCAACCGCCATCGGCACACGTCTCAACACCCCGGACGGTTATCAACAGCTGGCGGTACAGAAGCTGGCGGAAGTGAGCAACCTCCCGGTCGTTCCGGCGGAAGACTTGATTGAAGCCACCTCGGACTGCGGGGCGTACGTCATGGTCCACAGCTCGCTGAAACGCCTGGCGGTGAAACTGTCCAAGATCTGTAACGACCTGCGCCTGCTCTCTTCCGGACCGCGCGCGGGCCTCAACGAAATCAACCTGCCTGAGCTGCAGGCTGGTTCTTCTATTATGCCGGCGAAGGTTAACCCTGTGGTGCCGGAGGTGGTCAACCAGGTCTGCTTTAAAGTGATCGGCAACGACACCACAGTAACCATGGCCTCCGAAGCCGGGCAGCTGCAGCTGAACGTAATGGAGCCAGTGATCGGCCAGGCGATGTTCGAATCTATCCATATTCTGACCAACGCCTGCTACAACCTGCTGGAGAAATGCGTCAACGGCATTACCGCCAACAAAGCGGTGTGCGAAGGTTACGTCTATAACTCCATCGGTATCGTTACTTACCTCAACCCGTTTATCGGCCACCACAATGGCGATATCGTCGGCAAGATCTGCGCCGAAACCGGGAAGAGCGTGCGGGAAGTGGTGCTGGAGCGTGGGCTGCTGACGGCGGCGGAGCTGGATGACATTTTCTCCGCGCAAAACCTGATGCATCCTGCTTATAAAGCGAAGCGTTATACCGATGAAAGCGAACAGTAATCTTTCCGGATAGTCATTCAAAGGCATGTCAGCGATGACATGCCTTTTTGCTTTTTAGTTTTACTAAAATACAACAATCCAATATCAACTTGTTAAAAAACAAGGAAGGCATATATGTTTGGTGCAGAACTGGTTATTGTCCTGCTGGCGATTTATCTCGGCGCCCGGCTCGGCGGCATCGGTATCGGCTTTGCCGGTGGCCTTGGCGTCCTTGTCCTGACGCTTATTTTTCAAATTAAACCGGGTGCGATCCCCTTCGACGTTATTGAAATCATTATGGCGGTGATTGCCGCTATCGCCGCCATGCAGGTCGCAGGCGGGATGGATTACCTCGTCAGCCTCGCCGAACGGATGCTGCGTCGCCACCCGAAATATATTACCTTCCTTGCCCCGCTGGTGACCTGGTTTATGACCGTGCTCGCCGGCACTGGCCATACCGCCTTCTCCACGCTGCCGGTGATCACCGAAGTGGCCAAAGAGCAAGGCATCCGTCCGTCCCGTCCGCTGTCGATTGCGGTGGTGGCCTCCCAGATAGCGATCACCGCTTCGCCTATCTCCGCCGCGGTGGTGTTCTTTGCCGGGATCCTGGAGCCGCTGGGCGTTAGCTACCTGATGCTGTTGGCCATCTGTATTCCGGTCACCCTGCTGGCGGTAATGCTCACCGCTATCGTCTGCAACTTCCTCGGCTGCGAGCTGAAAGACGATCCTGTTTACCAGGAGCGGCTGGCCAAGGGTGAAGTCAGTCTACGCGGCAGCCAGGTATTTGAACTGAAGCCGCACGCCAAACGTTCCGTTCTGCTGTTTCTGATCGGCATCGTGGCGGTGATGTTCTACGCTACGGCCATCAGCGATACCGTCGGCCTGATCAAAAACCCTGTACTACCGCGTAACGAGGCGATCGTGGTGTTTATGCTGACCATCGCCACCCTGATCAGCATCACCTGCAAAATCGACACCGGCGAAGTGCTCAATGCCAGTACCTTTAAGTCCGGGATGAGCGCTTGCGTCTGCGTGCTCGGCGTCGCCTGGCTGGGGGATACCTTCGTTAAAGCGCATATCAGCGACATCCAGGCCGTGGCCGGCGACTTGCTGCAAAACTACCCGTGGCTGCTGGCGGTGGTGCTGTTCTTCGCCGCCACGCTGCTCTACTCGCAGGCGGCCACCACCAAAGCGCTGATGCCCGCCGCGCTGCTGCTGGGCGTCAGCCCGCTGACGGCGATTGCCTCCTTTGCCGCGGTCTCGGCGCTGTTCGTCCTGCCCACCTACCCGACCCTGCTGGCGGCGGTGGAGATGGACGACACCGGCTCAACCCGCATTGGTAAATATGTCTTTAACCACGCCTTCCTGATCCCCGGCGTTATCGCTATCACCCTGTGCGTGATCCTGGGTTTCATCTTCGGCGGGATTATGCTGTAAATGCCGTCGGCAGCGGGCCCCGCGCGGGCCCGCTGCCCGTTTCCCTCCCATTCCCCGCTCGTGACGCTAATATCCCCGCATCTTGCATGCTATAGTGCCTCTTTTCGCTGATACGAGGTTCATGATGACTACGCCTGATGCTGTTGTTGTGCTCTGTACCGCGCCGGATGAAGCAACCGCCCAGGATCTGGCGGCGAAAGCGCTGGCGGAAAAGCTGGCCGCCTGCGCCACGCTCCTGCCGGGGGCCACCTCGCTCTATTACTGGGAAGGGAAGCTGGAGCAGGAGTATGAAGTTCAGATGCTGCTCAAAACCGATCTTGCCCATCAGCAGGCGCTGCTGGACTGCCTGAAGTCTCACCACCCGTATCAAACCCCTGAACTGCTGGTTCTGCCCGTCACGTATGGAGACAACGATTACCTCTCATGGCTTACCGCATCATTACGCTGATCCTGCTGCTGTGCAGCACGTCAGCCACCGCCGGGTTATTCGACGCGCCGGGGCGCTCGAACTTCGTGCCTGCTGACCAGGCTTTTGCCTTTGACTTTCAGCAGCAACAGCACAATGTCAACCTGAGCTGGCAAATCAAGGATGGTTACTATCTTTATCGTCAACAGTTTACCTTTCGCGCCGCCGGGGCGACGATCGACGAACCGGCGCTCCCGGCAGGAGAGTGGCATCAAGATGAGTTTTACGGCAAAAGCGAGATTTTCCGCCAGCGCCTGACCGTTCCGGTCACGGTGAAGCAGGCGGACAAAGACGCCACCCTCACCGTCACCTGGCAGGGCTGCGCCGATGCCGGATTCTGTTATCCACCGGAAACCAAAGTGATCCCGCTGAGCGCCGTGCTGGCGGCTTCTGCCGACGGCCAGGCAACCGCCATCGAGCCCATGCCGTCGACGAGCAGCCGTCCGGCGTTCAACCCGCCGCTGCCGGTTGAGCCGCGACCGGCCCCGGAGCTCGCCACATCACCTGCGCCTGCCGCAGTGCCGCCTGCAGACACGCCTGCCCGCCTGCCCTTTACGGCGCTGTGGGCGCTGCTGATAGGTATTGGTATCGCCTTCACCCCCTGCGTGCTGCCGATGTACCCGCTGATTTCCGGCATTGTGCTGGGCGGAAAGCAGCGGCTTTCCACCGCGCGCGCCCTGCTGCTGGCCTTTATTTACGTCCAGGGGATGGCCTTAACCTACACCGCGCTGGGGCTGGTGGTGGCCGCCGCCGGTCTGCAGTTCCAGGCGGCCCTGCAGCACCCGTATGTCCTGGCGGGACTGTCGGTGGTATTTATTCTGCTGGCGCTCTCCATGTTCGGCCTGTTCACGCTCCAGTTGCCCTCCTCGCTGCAGACGCGGCTGGCGCTGCTCAGCAATAAGCGCCAGGGCGGCTCGCCCGGTGGCGTTTTCGCGATGGGCGCCATTGCCGGGCTGATCTGCTCCCCATGCACCACCGCGCCGCTGAGCGCCATCCTGTTGTATATCGCCCAGAGCGGTAATCTGTGGCTGGGCGGCGGCACGCTGTACCTCTACGCGCTGGGCATGGGCCTGCCGTTGATCCTCGTCACCGTATTTGGCAACCGTCTGCTGCCGAAGAGCGGCCCGTGGATGAGCCATGTGAAGACCGCCTTCGGGTTCGTGATCCTGGCTCTGCCCGTTTTCCTGCTGGAGCGCATTGTCGGCGACCCGTGGGGATTACGTCTGTGGTCAATGCTTGGCGTCGCCTTCTTCAGCTGGGCGTTTATCACCTCGCTGGGCGCTACCCGGCCGTGGATGCGGCTGGTACAAATCATCCTGCTTGCTGCCGCGCTGGTCAGCGCGCGGCCCCTACAGGACTGGGCATTTGGCGCTCCGGCAGTCGAGCAGCAGGCGCATCTGACGTTCACCCGCGTCAACTCGGTGGCCGAGCTTAACCAGGCGCTGGCGCAGGCAAAAGGCCAACCGGTGATGCTCGATCTTTACGCCGACTGGTGCGTGGCGTGCAAAGAGTTTGAAAAATACACCTTTAGTTCACCTGACGTGCAGCAGGCGCTGAAAGGCACCGTGTTATTGCAGATTGATGTGACGAAGAACAGCCCGCAAGACGTCGCGCTGCTGAAACACCTGCAGGTGCTCGGTCTGCCGACGATCCTGTTCTTCAACGCTGAGGGTCAGGAACAGCCTGAGCGGCGAGTCACCGGCTTTATGGATGCCGCGGCATTCAGCGCCCATTTGCGCGATTGGCAAGCGTGAGCGACACTTTAGGAGGAAAGATGGAGGAGAACACCGTGCTACGTGAAGACGTCCTGGCAGAAGCCATTAAAATTCTTGAAATTGAAGGTATCGCCAACACGTCGCTGGAGATGGTCGCTGAGCGCGTGTCCTGTCCGACGAGCGACCTGAAACGCTTCTGGCCCGATCGCGAAGCGCTGCTGTACGACGCGCTTCGCTATCTGAGCCAGCAGGTGGATGCCTGGCGCCGTCAGCTGCTGCTGGACGACACCTTAAGCGCAGAGCAAAAGCTGCTGGCACGCTATGCCGCGCTCACCACCTGCGTTAGTAACCACCGCTACCCCGGCTGTCTGTTTATCGCCGCCTGCACCTTCTATCCCGATCCCCAGCACCCCATTCACCAGCTGGCGGAACAGCAGAAGCAGGCTTCGCTGGCCTATACTCATGAGCTGCTGACTCAGCTGGAGGTGGATGACCCGGAAATGGTCGCTAAACAGATGGAGCTGATCGTCGAGGGCTGCCTGAGCCGTCTGCTGATCAAGCGTAGCCAGACGGATGTGGATACGGCCCGGCGGCTGGCAGAAGATATTCTGCGCTTCGCCCAGTGTCGTATGGGCGGCGCCTTAACCTGATTCTGATATCCTAACCGCCACGTCGCGCCTATAATTTCCCCCTCACTGATTGCTGACAGGGATTGATATGCGCGCGTTCTTCTGGGCTGCCTGGCTGGGGCTGTGCTCCACACCTCTGCTGGCGGCTCCCCTGCAAGGTTTTTCCTTTACGCAAAAAGACTGGGAGCTCGCCTGCGATAACACTGGCACCTGCCGGGCGGCGGGTTACGGCGTCCGCATGGGCGAGGTCAGCGTGCTGTTGACCCGCAACGCCGGCAGCGAACAGCGCCTCGCCGCCACGGCCACCTTTGCGCAAATCGAGCACGATATCCCCGCCGACTCCACCGCCAGCCTGCTGATCGACGACCGGGATCTTGGCGCGCTGGACGCCCAGGACGACAGCCACTTCCGTCTGGACAGCGATCAGACTGCCGCCCTGCTACAGGCCCTGGCGAATCAGCGCAAAATCGAATTCACCCTGAACGGCCAGCACCTGCCGCTTTCCAGCGCCGGCAGCCGCGAGGTGCTGGGTAAAATGGATGCGTTTCAGCGACGCACTGGCACCGCCGACGCGCTGCTGGATAAAGGCGATGCCGGCGACGATGCCATTTTGCCAGCCACTGCCGCCCCGGAGATTATCGCCGCCCCGGTGATCCATAACGCGCAGCCGGTGGCGCTGAGCATACTTCAGCGCCAGAAGCTGCTGCCCTCCCTGACGCCGCTGCTGAACCAGCGCTGTGACGACTGGCAGAACCCGGCCATCCCGGCGGCAGAGCGCCAGATCACGATGACCGCGCTGGATAAAACCCATTCTCTGGTGCAGGCGCTCTGCTGGCGAGCGCCCTATAACGACGGCTATGCGCTGTGGCTGGTCGATAACGCCCAGCTGAACAGGCCACGGTTGCTGACCACCGAGGCCTCGAGCTACGCCAACGGCACTATCGTCTTTTTGCACAAAGAACGGGGCATTGCCGACTGCCTAACCGGCGAAACCCGCGTCTGGGACGGTAAAACCTTTACCCCCAGCCTGAAGTACAGCACCGGTATGTGTCGGGAAATCACCCCCGGCGGCACCTGGATGCTGCCGACCTTTGTCAGCCAGGTGATCCCCAGGCAGCAGAAAGAGGCGGATAACCTCGCCCTGCGCACGCTGTATAACGCAGTGCTAAAAGCGCAAAAAAGCGATCCAGAATTGTCGCTGAATAAGGTCGCCGAGCAGTTTCCGTTAACCGGCCATATTACCGACTTCACGCTCACCTACGCCGATGACACCCTGGTTTCGACCAGCAAACCTTCCCCGGATATCAGCGATGACGAGTGGCAGGCGTTTCTGCGCTCCTCGATCAGCGCAGATTCAGAAAACGGTAAAGTCAGCTTTACCCTGATCGATCTCGACGGTGACGGCAAACGCGATCTGATCATCGACAGCTACGTGGGCGGCACCGGGCTCTTCAGCTACACCGGGGTGCTCCGGCGCGGCGATAATGACTTTGCCGCCGTCGACGGTAGCGACAGTGATAATGGCGACGATTTCGATGCCGGGGTGCCCGGCGCCCTCTTTTCCATTAATGGCCGCGGGGCTAACCAGTGGAACCACTGGGTCAAAATCAACGGCCAGGTGTATGCCCTGTGGTACAACGGCCAGTTTGGCGAAGATAATCTCTACCTGCTGCGCCCGTTCAGCACCGCCAGCCAGACGCCCGCGGTGACGGTTCGCTATCGCTATACGCTGAACAGCATCCGCTCCCCGGAGAAAGACCAACCGCTGACCCCCAGCCTGAGCGACGGCGATAAAGCGGATCTGCTGCGCTCGCTGGAGGTTATGCAGGGCAACCTGCTGAAAGATAAGCCCGCCAGCGACAACGATGCACCGATCTGCCCCATTCCGCCCGGCACCTCCGCCGACGAGGCGGACAACTACTACAGCGGCGTTGCCGTCAACTATATCTATGAGACGGTGGCCTATATTCCGGTGTGGCTGAACGGAAAATGTTATATCGGCACCATTTTCAGCCATCATGGCGCCTATCGTCACGGCGTGGATGCGGAAATCACGCTGAGCTCGCCGCGGGAAGATGAAGAGGTGATTGGTGATTACCTGATTTCCGGGTTGCGTCACGTTATCTCCGTCACCAGCGGCTGGAAAAGCCGTCAAGGCGATAACGGCATGCAGTGATATTGAGTCAAAATGCGCCTTTGAGCGCGGAATTGCCGCAAAGATAAGCAATCGACAAGTAATTTAAGAAATTTGGTTGACGGGGTGGGCGGATTACGGTTTAATGCGCCCCGTTGCCCGGATAGCTCAGTCGGTAGAGCAGGGGATTGAAAATCCCCGTGTCCTTGGTTCGATTCCGAGTCCGGGCACCACTTATTCAGAGAACCCAGCCTATGGCTGGGTTTTTGCTTTTCTGTAGCCGGACTCTTCATCGAACTCCACTCTATGATCCCTGCCAAGCGGCGCTGCGCTTGCGCGGGCCTACGCTGTTTGAGCCTGCGGGAGGACCCGTAGGCCGGATAAGGCATTGATGCCGCCATCCGGCACAACCGCGGGTACGGCGTCTGATGTATATCTCCCGGCGGCGCTGCGCTTGCGCGGGCCTACGCTTTTTGAGCCTGCGCGAGGACCCGTAGGCCGGATAAGGCATTTATGCCGCCATCCGGCACAACCGCGGGTACGGCGTCTGATGTATATCGCCCGGCGGCGCTGCGCTTGCGCGGGCCTACGCTGTTTGAGCCTGCGGGAGGACCCGTAGGCCGGATAAGGCATTTATGCCGCCATCCGGCATAACCGCGGGTACGGAGTCTGATGCATATCGCCCGGCGGCGCTGCGCTTGCGCGGGCCTACGCTGTTTGAGCCTGCGGGAGGACCCGTAGGCCGGATAAGGCATTTATGCCGCCATCCGGCACAACCGCGGGTAAGGCGTCTGATGCATATCGCCAGGCGGCGCTGCGCTTGCGTGGGCCTACGCTGTTTGAGCCTGCGGGAGGACCCGTAGGCCGGATAAGGCATTTATGCCGCCATCCGGCACAACCGCGGGTACGGCGTCTGATGCATATCGCCAGGCGGCGCTGCGCTTGCGTGGGCCTACGGACAATGAAACGCCTGCGCAAACGCAGGCCGTCAGGCAAACGCAATAAAGAAAGGTATTATTCGGCGGCGGTTTTCCCTTTGCCGGGTAGTCTGAACGCTTCGCCATAAGGCTTAGCAATGCCCATGCGATATTGCGTCTCTTTAGCCGCCTGGTGGAGATCGGCAAACTCCTCTTTCGGCGCCGGCGGACGTTGCGCCTTTTTCAGACACTGATTGCGATGGTGACGGATCCACTCTCGGTCCTCATCGTCCAGACAACGCTGCATCACCTCAATCCATCTGGATGCCGCCCGACGGTAGAGCCCGCAGGCTTCTAACCGCTCCGCAATACTGTCCCTTATTCTCATCCACCTCGCTCCTCTGATGCTTTCACGATATCTCATGGTATTCCGACACGTGAGCCGGAATACCATGGTAAAGTTAATTTATGACAAAACTATTCCTCTGCGGCGCAAGGAATATATTCATTATAATAATCGCTGTGCATAGCAAACCGCCATGGCGGTAATTACTTCCAAAGAGCTCCGGAATTATATGCCGGGCGCCACCCTGGATACCGACCGGTATCGACGGTTGTACCTATCAATATCTATTTAATTTATTACATTTCCATCATTACATACCTTGCGATATCACCCATTTCCTGTACAACCAGCCCTCATGGCGATCGACCGGACTGGTCCAGCAGTTTATTTTTGAAGATAAATAAGCAGGCTTCATTAAAATTATCTAACCCCAGTCGTTCATAAAGTGCGGTCCGCTTGCGGTAAAGGCTTTTTAGCGAAGTATTAAGATTCAACGCCACCTCCTCCATTGTCATCCCCGCCCCAAGAAAACGCAGCATCAGCTGCTCTGTCATACTTAAGCGCAGATTGTCGAACCACTCTTTGGTCAGCCGATTACTCTTCATCTCCAGGAAAAGCCCAAATAAGGTCGCCATATCGGCGGGTGATAATGACATGTTTAAAAACGATTTCAGGCTGAGTAAATGCTCTTCCCGATGGCGCATATCGAGGACAATACAGCATATTCGCTTTCTGGATTGTGCCGCCTCCATCACCAGATAATCGTAATGACAAAGCGGCGAACGGCTATCAACCAGCAGAGAGAGTTCATCAACCTCATTATCTAAAATCGCTTTTCCGCTAGAATCTAACTGAATGATATCAGGGAAGAAATTCTTAACACCTTGAAAAAGATAGTGATCCTGGGTAACTAATATCATTGAATTTGCCACAAGTCGTCCCTTTAACATTTAATCAACAAATTCTCGTCAACCAGACATTATCCTTGCCCCTGTGGATCGCTCCGCATGGCGGTAAAAATAACGAGATCTGTGATTTATCATTAGCGCGGCATCTGAATCTGGCTGTGAAAAACCTCCCTGGGTTCGGACAGAAAATAAACGGATTAATTATAAATAAAAAAATCCCACAGAAAAGATGCTTTTTTTGCTATTAAGAATTTTTGTCAGAAATCATCTTAAATATCCATATAAAACCATTCCCCTCACAGCAATATAAGCCACCAGGAAAATTTGAAACAAAATTTCAGCCGACTTCATTTTTTATTTATTTTCAGTAAGTTAAAGACATTGACTTCAACATGGCGATTCGAATTAAACCATTTTTACAGATTTATCTTAAAACTCAGCTCGTCATTTAACCATATTTATCCGCCGCGGTATCGGGTATAAATTATCCATTCAATTATCCACAGGAGATAGGTTTATTAGTTTGCAATAAGTCATTCACCCGCAGTGCCAGTCAGCTAAATGGGACCATCCTCATCCTTTAACTCACCGTCAAAGGACGGTCGTGTTGTGCAATGGATTCTTGATGAACATATGGCAAATAGAAATGGAAAGATCACCTTATTCAAATACGTTATTGTTTAATCGCAACACGAAACTCTCGCTGTCAATCGGCGTACTTTTGCTCTTCCCGACGCTGGTTCAGGGAGCGGACTCGCTCTATGACCAGCAGATCCTGCAAGCGCGTCAGGGCCAGTACGCCCCCTTTCTCTCATATCTTCAGCAGTACCAGCTACGGCATGCGTTAACCCCTTCTCAGGTAGCCGACTGGCTGCAGGTAGCCCTCTGGGCCGGCCAGGACGATGAGGTCGTGAAAATCTGGCGACGCTATCAGGTCTATATGCCGCTTCCCGCACGGGGCACCGCCGCCGCCGCGCAGGCTTTGCGCAACCAGAAACAGTGGCAAGCCTCGCTCCTCCTCTGGCAGCAGGCTCTCAGCCAGTCCCCTGGCAGTGACGACTATCGTATCGGCTATATCAAGACGCTGGCCGATGCCCGCAAGGACGGCGAGGCGCTCAGCGAAGCGCGTCGCCTGGTGGCGGAGCAGGCGAGCGTGGCCCACCTGCAGACCCTCTCTTATGTCTACCTGCGGCTTGGCAAAAGCTGGGACCAGCTGCTGGTGGACACGCAGATCCTCGATCGCGAACCGCAGAACAAAGCCGCGCTGGCCAGCCTGATGGCGACCCTGACCCGCAACCGGATCGACTCACCCGCCTTCGGCCTCGCGAATAGCGTCGAACTGACGCCCGCGGAAAAGCGCAACCTGCAGCTGAACGCCGCCGCCGAGCTGGTGCGCCTTGCCGATACGCCTTCCCGTGAAGAAAATGCGCGTTACGCGCTGGCCCGCACGGCGCTGGCGCAATACGACGCGATGATCGCCGCCTGGCGTCCCGATCCGCAGGCCGCCCCGGACATCACCCGGGCGCGCATTGACCGTCTGGGCGCGCTGTACGCCAACGCAGACTACGCGCAGATCATCCGCGAATACCAAAGCCTGCTCGCGCAGCAGCAGGTGGTTCCCGACTGGGCCATCGGCTGGGTCATCTCCTCTTATATCGCCCTCAAGCAGATTGAGCCTGCGTTGACGCTCATTCATCAGCATCCCTCGTGGTTGACGAGCCAACAGAATGAAGAACATGAGCTTTTCTACGCCCTGCTGGACACCGCTCAGTACCCGGCGGCGCAACGGTATGTCGCCCGCCTCACCCGGAATGCACCCTATATCCGTCATCTCTACGGCTCGCCGACGCCCCAGCCGAACGACGACTGGCTCACCGCGCAGACGCTTAACGTGCACTATCTTTCCGCCACCAACGCCCTGCCGCAGGCCGAAGCCCGCATGCAGCGCCTGGCGGCGACGGCCCCCGGCAACCAGGGGCTGCAGATCGACTATGCCGCCGTGCTGCAGGACAGAGGGCTGCCGCGGGCTGCCGAACGCCAGTTGAAAGCGGCGGAAGCCCTGGAGCCCGCCAGCCTGCAGCTGGAGCGCCAGCAGGCCTGGGTCGCTCTCGATCTGCAGGAGTGGCGGCAGATGGATCTGCTGACCGACGACGTTATCGCCCGCTCGCCACGGGATCTAAATACCCAACGCCTGGCCAAAGCCCGCGAAGTCCATCATTTCTCCGAGCTGCGCCTGAGCGTTGGTAAAGGGCTGCATTCCGACAACCCGGTGAGCGGTACCCACGACCTCAGTTTTGAGACGGCGATCTACAGCCCGCCGATAGCCGACAGCTGGCGGTTGTTTGGCGGCCACCGCTTTGCCAAAGGCAATTTTGAAGAGGGGAAAGGCAGCCGTCGCCAGCTGTTCGCCGGTATTGAATGGCGCCCGCGCGACGCCTGGGGAGAACTTGAACTCTCCAGCGTCAATTTTCACGGCGAGAATAAGCCCGGCGTCCGCCTTTCCGCCGCGCACGACGTCAACGATCGCTGGCAGCTGGGCGGCGAGCTGGAGCGGATTTCGCAGCAGACGCCGCTGCGCGCGTTACGCAACGGCGTCAGCGCCAACCGCGGCGAAGGCTGGCTGCGATGGTATCAAAACGAGCGCCGGGAGTACCGCGTCAGCGTGGCCGCCAGCCGCTTTACCGACCACAACCGTCGTCAGGAGTACACCCTCTCTGGTAAAGAGCGCCTCTGGCAGACGCCGTGGTTAACGCTGGATCTGCAGCCCGGTCTGGCGGCCAGCGCCAATAGCCGCACTGACACCGCGTATTACAGTCCGGCCCGCGACCTCGCGGCCACCGCAGCGCTGACCGTCGATCACACGCTTTACCAGCGGTATGACACCGTCTGGAGTCAGCAGCTGCTCGCCGGCGGCGGCAGCTACTGGCAAAAAAATCACGCCGCCGGCGCGATAACGACGCTGGGCTACGGCCAGCGTCTGCGCTGGAACAACCTCGTCGATGCCGGGGTGATGCTGAACTGGGACAAACGCCCCTACGACGGTAAACGTGAAAACAACCTCGCCATCACTGTTGATGCAAACATACGGTTTTAAGGATGACCATGCTGAACACGACCCTGCGCAACGGCCTGATGCTTCTCGGCTGGCTGTGCCTTATCTTCAGCGTGCGTGCTGAGGAGGCCCCCTTCCTCGCCCCGCAGCAACGACCCCAGCTGGAGGCCAATAAACCCTGGCCGGCGGATCGCTTTCTGGTGCTGGCCTATCATGACGTCGAAGACGACGCCGCCGACCAGCGTTATCTTTCGGTGCGGACCAGCGCGCTTAATGAGCAGATCGCCTGGCTGCTGCATCACGGCTACCATGCCGTGAGCGTTCAGGACATTCTGGACGCGCATCATGGCCTTAAGTCGCTTCCGCCTAAAGCTTTTCTTCTCAGCTTCGACGATGGCTATAGCAGTTTTTATACCCGCGTCTGGCCGCTGCTTAAAGCCTGGAACGTTCCGGCGCTGTGGGCGCCGGTGGGCAGCTGGGTGGACATCCCCGCCAACCAGCCCGTTAATTTTGGTGGCCTGATGACGCCGCGCGATCGCTTCGCCACCTGGGAGATGGTGCGCGAGCTCAGCCGCTCGCCGCTGGTGGAGATCGGCGCGCACACCTGGGCCTCGCATTACGGCCTGCCGGCCAATCCGCAAGGCAGCCGCGAGCCCGCCGCCGCCAACCGAGGCTGGGATAAAACCACCGGCCGCTATGAAAGCGACGCGCAGTTTACCCGGCGAATGACCGATGACGTGCAGAAAGTAACGGCGAAAATCCACGACGTCGCCGGGAAAGCGCCGCGCGCCTGGGTGTGGCCCTACGGCGCCGCCAGCGGCAGCACCCTGGCCATCGCCAAACAGCAGGGGTATCAGCTGGCGTTTACGCTGAACGACGGCCTGGGCAACGTGAAGGATCTGGACAATATTCCGCGCATGCTGATCGCCGGTAACCCGTCGATCAAGGCCTTTGCCAACGCAGTGACGCAGATTCAGGAAGCCGATCCTGTTCGGGTGATGCATGTCGATCTGGACTATGTCTATGACCCCAATCCCGTCCAGCAGGCAAAGAATATCGATAAGCTGATACAGCGCGTCTATGACATGAAAATCAGCCACGTCTTTCTGCAGGCCTTCTCCGACCCGCAGGGCGACGGCACGATCAAGTCGCTCTATTTCCCCAACCGCTGGCTGCCGATGCGCGCCGACCTGTTTAACTTCGTCTCCTGGCAGCTGCAGACCCGCGGCGGGGTGAAGGTTTATGCCTGGATGCCGGTGCTGGCCTTCGATCTCTCGTCCGATCTGCCGCGCGTTCAGCGCTGGGATCCGCAAACCGGGAAGGCGTTGCTTGCCCGTCAGCCCTATGTTCGCCTGTCGCCCTGGGATCCGCGGGTTCGCCAGCAGATCATCGACATCTATGAGGATCTGGCCCGACACGCCAGCTTCAGCGGGATTCTGTTCCACGACGACGCCGTGCTGACCGATTTTGAAGACGTGAGCCCGGAGGCGGTCGCCGCCTGGCGGCAGAGTGGCCTGGCGCGCGATGCCGGCCCGGTGCCCCAGCGTCCGCAGGAGCGTGAAGCATGGATGCGTTTCAAAAGCCAAACCCTGACCCGCTTCACTCTGCAGCTGCGCCAGGCGGTGCAGGCCATCCGCGGCCCGCAGGTAAAAACGGCGCGTAATCTCTTCGCCCTGCCGATCCTGGAGCCGCAGAGCGAAGCCTGGTTTGCGCAAAATCTGGATGACTTCCTTGCCGCCTATGACTGGACGGTGCCCATGGCGATGCCGCTGATGGAGTCCGTGCCGATCGACGCCAGCCAGGCCTGGCTGACGCGGCTGGTGCAGACCGTCGCCCGCCACCCGGGCGCGCTGAAGAAAACCATCTTTGAGCTACAGGCCAGAGACTGGAGCCGACGCCAGCACAACGCCATTCCTGACCAACAGCTGGCGGACTGGATGCGTTTGCTGCGGCTAAACGGCGTCAAAAACTACGGCTACTACCCAGACGATTTCATTAACAATCAGCCTGATATCTCCCGTATCAGACCGCAATTCTCTTCCTGGTGGTACCCTGACCATGACTGATCGCATTATCGCATTGTGCATTTTATGCCTCGTATTCGGGCTACCGTTAGGCGTCGCAGCGGTATTTACCGGCGAGCTTATCCTCGACTTTGTCTTTTTCTGGCCGCTGTTTATGTCGGTGCTATGGATCACCGGGGGTCTGTACTTCTGGTTTCAGCTGGAGCGCCACTGGCCGTGGGGCGAGGATACCCCGCCGCCGACGCTGCCGGGCAATCCGCTGATCTCGATACTGATCCCCTGCTTTAACGAGGAGAAAAACGCCCGGGAGACCATCAGCGCAGCGCTGGCCCAGCGTTACGCCAATCTCGAAGTGATCGCGATTAACGACGGCTCTTCCGACAACACTGCCCAGGTGCTGCAGCAGCTGGCGCAGGAGGAGCCGAGGCTGCGGGTGATACACCTGGCCGCCAATCAGGGAAAAGCGGTGGCGCTCAAAGCGGGCGCCGCCGCCGCCCGCGGCGATTTGCTGGTCTGCATCGATGGCGACGCCCTGCTGGACCGGGATACCGCGGCCAGGCTGGTCGCGCCGCTGATCCACTACCCGCACGTCGGGGCGGTCACCGGCAACCCGCGGATCCGCACCCGATCCACGCTGATCGGCCGCATTCAGGTCGGGGAGTTCTCGTCAATCATTGGGCTTATCAAGCGGACGCAGCGGATCTATGGCCGGGTCTTTACCGTATCTGGCGTGATCGCCGCCTTCCGGCGCCAGGCGCTGGCGGACGTCGGCTACTGGAGCCCGGATATGATCACTGAAGATATTGATATCAGCTGGAAGCTTCAGCTCCGCCACTGGGACATCTTTTTCGAGCCGCGGGCGCTGTGCTGGATCCTGATGCCAGAGACCCTCAAAGGGTTATGGAAGCAGCGTCTGCGCTGGGCCCAGGGCGGGGCCGAAGTCTTTCTGGTCAACCTACGCCGTCTGTTTCACTGGCAGCATCATCGGATGTGGCCGCTGTTTCTGGAGTATGCCTGCTCCACGCTGTGGGCCTTTGCCTACGCGGTCACCATCCTGCTGTTTATCCTCAGCCGCCTGATGCCATTGCCGGACAACCTGACCGTGCACAGTCTGTTTCCGCCTGAGTTCACCGGCATGCTGCTCGGCCTGATGTGCCTGCTGCAGTTCGTCGCCAGCCTGTATATCGAACGGCGCTATGAGAAAAAGGTGGCCAAATCCCTGTTCTGGGTGATCTGGTTCCCGATGGTTTACTGGATGATCGGCCTGCTGACCACGCTGGTCGCTTTTCCGAAAGTGATGTTGAAACGTCAACGTTCCCGCGCGCGCTGGGTGAGCCCGGACCGGGGAAAAGGAAGCCTGCGATGAATGAAAATACGCTCATCTTAACCGAACACCGCGTGCTGCCCCGGCTGGTGGACGCCGGCTTAACGCTGCTGGCCTGGCTCGGTTTTCTGTTCTTTCTTTACGCCAATTTGGTGATGCAGTTCATCGCGCCGCCCTCCCCGCGCTGGTCGTCGCTGATGGACTCCCTGAATACGGCGCTGGTATATTTATTGCTTGCCGCGCTGAACGGCTGGCTGTTGATCCTCTGGTATCACTATAACCGACGCCGCGCCCACACCCGGCGTCACACCGCGGTGCTTACTCTGCGGGATGAGGAGCTGGCCAGCAGCTTTAACGTCGCCCCGCAGATCATCTCCGAGATGAGTCGCTATAATTTGCTGACCGTTTACCACGATCACATTGGCCAGATTATTGATTTAAAAAGCCACGCGCTGCCGCCACCGAACGAGGAAAGGGATCATGAATGATAGCAGAGCCGCCCTCGGCGGCCCTGACCGGGTAACGACGCCGCCGATCAGCCGCCGGCTTTTTTAATCGCGGCTTCGAGCGAGGCTTTATCCGCCAGTCCCGGGAAGACGGTGATGCTGGCTTCCGTGGCGCCGGTGGTCGGCATCACGATCACGCCCGGCGTGCCGCTAAGACCAATCTCCTGCGCCAGGTCGTTAATGCTCTGCAGTACCGGTTCGACGTCGCTGGCCTTCTTCGCATCAAAGCCGGCTTTCTTCGCCTGCTGCTGGATATCCGCCGTCGTCAGCTTGCCTTCGTTATGTCCGGTGGCGTAGATCCCGTTATGGTAGGTCAGATAGGCATCCGCCCCTTTCTGCTGATAGATCTGCAGGCCGGTTTTCGCTGCTTCCAGCGAGCTTTCCCAGCGGCCGCCAAAGATAGGCCACTCTTTAAAAGCGAAGCGGGTCTGCGGATGCGCTTTAATCACCTGTTCCATCACCGGTGCCAGCCGGCTGCAGTAGACGCACTGGTAGTCAAAGAACTCAATCACCGTGACTTTGCCGTTGGCCGGGCCGTAAGTCGGGGTATTTTTATCCTGGGTCAGCAAGGCGGCATTCTTCAGCACCGCCTGGGTGGCCGCGCTGGCCTGTTGCTCAGCCTGAATTTGCTGCAGTTTCTGGCTTGCCTGCAGGAGAACTTCCGGGTGGGCGACCAGGTAATCGGCGGCGATTTTGCCGATTTGCGCCTCCTGTTCCGGGGTGAAGGTCGCCGGCGCGTCAGCGGCAGAGGCCATCGCCGGCAGTAAAACAGCGCTCAGCAGGGCGACAGAGAGGTATTTCTTGTGGCCAGACATAGTGGGGATCCTTGCGATAAGTGAACGGCAGGTGTGTCTGTATGACAAAATATCACCCTTTTTCACCGAAGCCTTGCCCGACGGCGCGTTGATTCGTAACTTTATTTTTCAGGCTCAGGTTCCACGCGCGTTGGCGCGGGCCGGCGCCAGCGGTCAACGCTCACCGGGCGGAGTGCCCTGCGCAGCGGCTTTTCGTGGTATTTATTTCAGGTGGTTTCTCTCAATATGTATGCGTTTCTTCAACAATGGGACATGGCGGTGATTATGCTGCAGATTGTCGCCATCGACTTACTGCTGGGCGGCGATAACGCCGTGGTGATCGCCATGGCCTGTCGCAAACTGCCGCCGCAAAAACGCACCAAAGCGATCGTCATCGGCACCGTAGGCGCTATCCTGGCGCGCATCCTGCTGCTGGCGATCGCCCTGTATCTCCTGTCGCTGCCGTGGCTGAAAATAGTCGGCGCGCTGCTCCTGCTGTGGATTGGCATCAAGCTGGTCAGTGATGAGGAGGACGAGAGCGAGGTTGCCAGCTCAGGCAGCCTGTGGCGCACCGCAATCACCATCACCGTAGCGGATGTGATCATGTCGCTGGATAACGTGCTGGCGGTGGCTGCCGCAGGCAAAGGACACATTGCGCTGGTCGCCCTCGGCGTGGCGATCAGCATCCCGGTTATCGTCGCCGGCAGCAAACTGGTGCTGGCCCTGCTCACCCGCTTTCCCGCGGTGGTGCTGCTGGGCGGGATGCTCATCGGCTGGATTGCCGGCTCAATGCTGGTCAGCGACCCTACCCTCCGCCAGCTGTTTCCCACTGCCGGCGAGGGCATGGCGCGCCTGGCCGGCGCCATCGGCGCGCTGCTGGTGCTGTTCGCAGGCTGGCGCCGTCGTCAGCGGCCGCAGGCGAAAGACTAGCCTTGCCCAAGACGCCGTTGATCCCGACGGCGTCAAGTTTCCGCCACTTTTCTTCCCCTTCAGGGCGCATTTGCCCTACGCTTTATACAGACGCCTGATCCAGGGAATATGTAACCACCGCACTGAGCATAGATGAGATAACAGCATGGAATTGAAGGATTATTATGCCATTCTCGGGGTGCAACCAACCGACGATCTGAAAACCATCAAGACCGCCTACCGCCGCCTGGCGCGCAAGTACCACCCCGACGTCAGTAAAGAAAACGATGCCGAAGCCAAATTTAAGGACCTCGCCGAAGCCTGGGAAGTCCTGAAAGATGAGCAACGGCGCGCGGAATACGATCAGCTCTGGCAGCATCGCAACGATCCCGGGTTCGGTCGCCAGCAGCAGACCCACGAGCAGAGCTACAGCCAGCAGGATTTCGACGACATCTTCTCCTCCATGTTTGGCCAGCAGGCGCATCAGCGTCGCCGCCAGCACGCGGCGCGCGGCCACGACCTGGAGATCGAGGTCGCAGTGTTCCTTGAAGAGACGCTGGCCGAGCAAACCCGCACCATCAGCTATAACCTGCCGGTGTATAACGTGTTCGGCATGATTGAAAGCGAAACGCCGAAGACGCTGAATGTGAAGATCCCCGCCGGGGTAGTCGATGGTCAGCGTATCCGCCTGAAAGGCCAGGGGACGCCGGGCGAAAACGGCGGCCCGAACGGCGATCTGTGGCTGGTGATCCACATCGCCCCGCACCCGCTGTTCGACATCGTGGGACATAACCTGGAGATCGTCCTGCCGCTGGCGCCGTGGGAGGCCGCGCTGGGCGCCAAAGTCACGGTGCCCACCCTGAAAGAGAGCATTCTGCTGACGGTGCCGCCGGGTAGCCAGGCAGGGCAGCGCCTGCGCATCAAGGGCAAAGGGCTGGTGAGCAAAACCCACACCGGCGATTTGTTCGCCGTTATTAAAATTGTGATGCCACCAAAACCAGATGAAAAAGCGCGTGAGATCTGGCAACAGCTGGCGACCGCCGAAGCCAGCTTCGATCCGCGTAAGACATGGGGGAAAGCCTGATGGCTACAGTAACAGTGACGTTTACCATTACCGAATTGTGCCTGCGTACCGGGGTGTCGGAAGAGGAGCTGACGGAGATTGTCGGCTTAGGCATGATTGAACCGCACCAGCCGCAGGCGGACGCCTGGCTGTTCGACGACAGCGCGGTGACGATTGTCCATCGCGCGGTGCGCCTGCGTAACGAGCTGGAGCTGGACTGGCCGGGGATTGCGGTGGCGCTGACGCTGCTGGATGAGAACGCGCGGCTGACCCGCGAAAATCGCCTGCTGCAGCAGCGCCTGGCCCGCTTTCTCGCCCACGGATAGGGGCGACATCCCGGGTGGCGGCGTACCGTCTTACTGCCGGGTGGCGGCTACGCCTGACCCGGCCTACAAACTAAGCACAGCGCAAGCCGGGGAATTTCCCAGTCGCGGCGTTCCGCCTTACCCGGGCTACCGGACAGTGTAAACAGTAGCCCGGCTAAGCGCAGCGCAAGCCGGGGAGTTTCCCGGATAGCGCAAACCGCGAATAGCGCTTAATCCGGCAGCGAACCGGCGAGGTTGCGCGCCGAAACGCTCTCGCTGACCGGCGCGGGCGGCTCCGGCGCCTTAGCCGGGGCGGCCGCTGGTGCGGCTGTCGGGGCGGAAGAGGCCGGCTGGATCTCAAGGAACGAGGCCAGCATCTTGCGCAGCGTTTCCGGTTTCGTGTCTTCCGCCAGCAGCGCCGCCAGCATCGACGGCAAGCGGCTATCGACTTCCCCTAACGCCAGCCCCGCCAGCAGCGCCGTGCGCGACATATCGCCACGGTCGCCGCGGTGGTGGGCCTCAATTTTTGCGTCCGCGAAGCGCTCGCTGGCGCTGATATCCGGGCGCAGGTAAATCAGCACTTTTCTGCGATCCAGAGTCATAGACGCTCCTTAGCCAATAATTTTCAGACCACGCACCAGGGCGAACTGCGGCTCTTCAGCCACCACGAAACGGTCCTCACGCAGGCCCATACGTTCACGAATGGCATCGGCCACCAGCGGCGCGCCGCCGCCAATCACGATGGCATGCGAGTAGCCTTTAAAGCTATCGATAGCCGTCAGGACGCGGGTGGTCAGACGTTCGATGCTGTTATTGATCACCTTCTTCACCTCAGAAACCGCATCCGGATCGTTAATGTTATCGGTCAGATACTCTTCGTCGTGGCGATTGATAATGATCTGGTCGACGTTATAGCTTGAGGTATCGGTATTCGCCCGCGCCAGCGCCAGCTTAACGGCGTCGGTCACCAGCGATACGCCCAGCTTCGGGTCGCCGTAAATGCGCGAAACCGAGGTCATCTGCCCGGCGACCATCGAGATATCGAGCGTGGTGCCGCCGAGGTCGATAATCAGCACCGAATGGGAGGGCTTGAGTTCATCGCACAGGCTAATGCCCGCCGGAATCGATTCCGGGCGCACGGTGACTTTGGTGATATTGAACACCACGCCTTTATTCAGTTTAACTTCGCGCAGCAGGCTCTTTTTCTTACGCTCAATGTTGTCGAGGCGATATTGCGCATCCTCGTCATAAAATTCAGTCAGCGGCAGCGTCACGACGATTTCGACGTCCTGTGGCTCAAGACCGCTGGTCAGCAGCGCGTGATGGACAGCGATGGAGTTCAACGGGCTGTACTGCCAGTCAATATTATTGGTCGGGAGCGCATCGGGGGTGATCAGGTCGAATGAGTACTTTTCATCATCCACGGTGTAGTTAAAAGGCTTCCCGGAACCGAAGGTGGCAGACCAGCCGCGTTTAAAACTGTTGGGGCTGATATGGGTGAAAGTTTCGCCATCTTGCTCCCACAGCATTTTGATATTGGTTGAACCATCATCGATAAAAATGCGCATCGCATTGCTCCATCACTGAGACAAATAAGAGAAAAATGTAACACCCAACAAGCGTAGCAAGAGTTAAAAAGCAGCGCAAGAGCACGAAAAAGAGACAATTCTGAGTTTTATTTGAGAACAAATGGAGCCAATAGCAACTCCGTGCGCATAAAAAGAGACCATTTTGAGGCAAATTAGAGAAATACGTTTTTCTCTTTTTGCCCGTTTTCGACGCTCATTTTTGCCCAAAAAGAGAGCATCCCTCCCCTCTTTCGTCAGCGGTTTTTGAACGCTTTTTACACCTGGTTGGGTACCACAATGGGCCGTTCCGGCTCAGCCACATTTTCCGGTACCCGGCGATATTTATCCAGCAGGTGAATCTGAATACGACGCAGCATATCGCCGTTGAGCTTGTAATAGCGGAAATAGAGCAACAGCGTCAGGGCAAAAAAGAGCGTCGGCAGCGCAATCATAATCGCCTGCATCCCCAGCAGCGTCTGGGACGACTGGGCCACATTCGGCACGTAACCGATGATACCGAGCACGATAGCGATAAACCAGGCCGCGAACGCCGAGCCCGCTTTCACCACCAGCGTCTGCACCGAATAGGCGATACTTTCGCAGCGGATGTTCATCGTATATTCGCCGTAGTCGACGGTATCGGCCACCATAATAACCTGCAGCACCCAGAACAGCGCGGTACCGATATTCAACAGCACCCCAGCCAGCGAAATAAGCGCGATGTTATAGACCCCGCTCAGCGCCATCAGCAACAGCACGCCGCAGCCCAGCACCGGCATGATCGAGGCTCCCGCCCACAGGATACGTCGCGACAGCCCTTTCACCAGCCGCGGAAACAGCACTAAGGTCAGCAGGTTCGCCGCGCCGGCGTAGGACATGTAATACGGGAACATCTCTGCGCTGCCAATCACGTAGGTAAAGTAGTAAATCGCAAAGCCCGCGATAATATTCGCCGCCGTGTTATAAGCCAGCGCCATGCCCAACAGGCAGGCCAGCTGATCGTTTTTATAGATCAGCGCCACCATCTGGCGCAGTGAGAGATGGCTGGCATCCTCGCTCACGCCGCTATCCGAGGAGTAAACCTCGTGGACGTTGCGCAGCGTGACGAGGGTGGAAACCACGAAGAAGGCGATCAACACCAGGGTGAACATCTGGAAACCGAAACCGCGGTCGGCGCCGCCCACGGCGCTGACAAACGGCAGCGTGACGCCGGCAGTAACGAATCCCGCCAGGCTGGCGAAAAAGCGTGGATAGGGCACCAGCTGTTCACGTTCGCGCTTATCGAGGGTAATAGTCGGCACCAGCGACCAGAACGGCACATCCATGATGGTGTAGGTGAACCCCCACAGCAGGTAGGTTAGCCACACCCATGCCAGTAACGCCCCGCCGGAGAAGTGATGGGCGCTGAACAGCATATACAGCACCACCGAGTTGGTTATCGTGCCGATCAGGATCCACGGTTTGAATTTTCCCCATCGCGATCGCGTACAATTCACGATCCACCCCATGATCGGATCGGCTATCGCATCGAGGATCCGCGCCACCAGAAACAGGGTGCCGACCACCCCAACCGACAGTCCAACAATATCGGTGTAGTAATACATCAGGTACATGTAGACGATACCGATAGCGAAATCTTTACCAAAGGCACCAAATCCGTAGCTGAGCTTTGTTGTCATTGAAATACTCATAGGGTACAGGTCGCTGTCGCCAGCGCCTCCTTCAGTGTTTGATAGAGCATGCAGGGCGCCGCCGGGATCGTTGCCCCCGGCGGCATGAGAAGATTAACGATGCAGCCAGGCCGGCAGCCAGTCGCCGTGGCTGGCGATCAGATCGTCCACCAGCGCGTAGATCTCTTCGATCCCCAACACCGCGGCGGTGTGCGGATCCATCATCGTGGCGTAATAGACGTAATCGCGATTTTCGGTGAGGATCGCCTCCGTAAGCAGCGTCTGCACGTTGATATTGGTCTGCATCAGCGCCGCCAGATGCGCCGGCAGCGCGCCCACTTTGGTCGGCTGAATGCCGTTGGCGTCCACCAGGCAAGCCACTTCCACGCAGCAGCCCTGCGGCAGGTTGTCGATAAGGCCGTCATTGCGCACGTTGCCATACACCACGCTTGGCTCGCCGGTCCAGATGGCGTTCATGATGGTGCTGGCATACTCGCGGGATGGCTTCACCTCGATGCGCTCGCCGCGCTGATAGCTCTCCAGCTCCTGATGCCAGTTGGCCAGTTGCTCGACGCAGCGTTTCGGGTATTCATCCAGCGGCACTTTATAGCGGGCGATAAGGTCCTCGCGGCCCGGCTTGATAAACCATGGCGTGTATTCGGCAAAATGCTCCGACGACTCGGTCACAAAGTAGCCGAGCTTTTTGAACATCTCATAGCGGACGATGTTTTCGCAGCGCGGGTTGCCGTGCAGGTTAGGCTTCGGCGCGCGCCCGTCAGCGTAGGCCTGCAGCAGGTCGGGATAAAGGTTGACATAGCTGCCGTCGGCGAGCTTTTTCTCCAGCGAGAGATAGAACGCCATATGGTTAATCCCGGCGCAGCGGTAGCGTAAATCCGCCGGGTTGAGGTCAAGATCGCGCGCCAGTTCTTCCGCCGTTCCCTGCACCGAGTGGCACAGGCCAACCTGTTTAATATGCGGGTAGCGGGCGTAGATGGCCCAGGTGTTCATCGCCATTGGGTTGACGTAGTTAAGCAGGGTGGCGTCCGGGCAGACCTCGGTCATGTCGTCGCAGATAGCCCATAGATGAGGTATGGTGCGCAGGGCGCGCATAATGCCCCCCGGACCCAGCGTATCGGCGATGGTCTGCTCCAGGCCATGGCGTTTACAGACCTCAAAATCAGTGACGGTACAGGGCTCATAGCCGCCAATCTGGAAGGCGACCACAACGAAATCAGCGCCCTGCAGGGCGGTTTTGCGATCGCGATGGCAGCTGATTTCGCCCTTCGCGCCGACGGAATCCATCAGCTTGCGCACCACGGTATGCGACTCTTCCAGCCGGGTGTCATCGATATCCATCAGCGCGACATGCGCCGATTTCAGCGCCGGGCGCTGGAAAACATCACCGAGAATATTTTTAACGAACACCGTCGAACCGGCGCCGATAAAGGTAATTTTTGGGGCGGTCATTACGCTCTCTCCATCAGGTCATTGAACCCTTGCAGAGTGGCACGCCATTCAGCGTTGCGCTGCCCTGTTCCAACCGGAGCATTCCCGAAAGCTCAGATCGGCCATTAAGCGCCACAAAATCTGAGTTTTCGGGAACAGATTGCGCAAAAAGGAGAGAAAATGGGCCGATTCTTCCGCTAAGCTGTCGTCAGTTCTGGCGAAAAATGCAGCCACTCTGACAATTCAGGAATACGCTAACGATGGAATACCGCTTCACCTCCCTGCCCCCCGATCCCTTTATGTGCAGCAGCGATGAAAAGCAGAGCCGCAGCCCGCTGGCGCTCTACTCTGAGTATCAGCGTATGGATATCGAGCTGCGCCCGCCGCACGCCATGCCTACCAGCCACTGGCATGGCCAGGTGGAGGTCAACGTGCCGTTCGATGGCGACGTGGAATATTTGATTAATAACGAAGTGGTGCGCATAGAGAAAGGCTATATCACTCTGTTCTGGGCCTGTACGCCGCATCAGTTGACCCGCCCGGGGGATTGCCAGCAGATGGCGATCTTTAACCTGCCGATGCATCTGTTTCTCTCATGGCCGCTGGACCGGGAGCTGATCAACCACGTCACTCACGGGATGGTGATTAAATCCCTCGCCGCCCAGCAGCTGAGCGCCTTCGAGGTGCGCCGCTGGCAGCAGGAGCTGAACCACGACAATGAACAGATTCGCCAGCTGGCGATCGATGAAATCGCCCTGATGCTGAAGCGGCTGAGCCTCGCCGGCTGGCAGCCGATTCTGGTCAACAAAACCTCGCGCACCCATAAGAACAGCGTCTCGCGCCATGCGCAGTTTTATGTCAGCCAGATGCTGGAATTTATCGCCGCCCACTACGACCAGGCGCTGACCGTCAATGCCGTCGCCGAGCACGTTAAGCTCAACCCGAACTATGCGATGGGGGTATTCCAGAGAGTGATGCAGCAAACCATGAAGCAGTACATTACCGCCATGCGTATCAATCACGTGCGGGCGCTGCTGAGCGATACCGACAAGACCATCCTGGATATCGCCCTCACCGCCGGTTTCCGCTCCAGCAGCCGTTTCTACAGCACCTTTACCCGTTACGTGGGGATGCCGCCGCAGCAGTACCGTAAACTTAGCCAACAGCGTCGTCACGGTCTGGCCTTGCCGGAGGCATAAAAAATGCCGCCGGGGTTTCCCCTGGCGGCATGATTAGCAGTGAAAACAGTTAGTCGTTGATACGCGGATGCTGCTGCACCAGACGCGACCGTTTTGCCTGCAGATCGGCGATCTCCTGATCGATATCTTCGATTTTTTGTTCGATGTTATCGTAGTGCTCGCCAAGGATTTCTTTCGCTTCCTGAATATCCGACGCCGCCGGGGTCGCCCCTTTCAGCGGACGGTTAGCCGTCTCTTTCATCGACAGGCCCGTCGCCATACCCACCACCGCGATCACCATCAGGTAGTATGCCGGCATCATCAGGTTCTGGGTGGTCTCCACCAGCCACGCCGCCAGGGTTGGCGTCAGACCGGCAATCAGCACCGAGATGTTAAAGGCGCTGGCCAGAGCGCTGAAGCGGATGTGGGTCGGGAACATCGCCGGCAGCGATGAGGCCATCACGCCGATAAAGCAGTTCAGCACCACCGCCAGCAGCAGCAGACCGGCGAAGATCAGGCTCGTCACGTTGCTGTTGATCATAATGAAGGCCGGGATCGACAGGGCAAACAGCGCCACGCTACCAATCAGGATAAACGGACGGCGGCCGAAGCGGTCGCTGAGCATGCCGATAACCGGCTGCACAAACAGCATCCCGACCATGATGGCGATGATGATCAGCACCCCATGGTCTTCCGAGTAGTGCAGGTTATGCGACAGGTAGCTCGGCATGTAGGTCAGCAGCATGTAATAGGTCACGTTAGTGGAAATCACCAGACCGATACAGGTCAGCAGGCTGCGCCAGTGCTTAGTGGCAATCTCTTTAAAGGAGACCTTCGGCCCGTCCTGCAGACCTTCACGGTCGCCCTGCTCCATGGTGTCCACATGCTGCTGGAACGCCGGGGTTTCTTCCAGCGCATGGCGCAGATAGAGCCCGATGATGCCTAACGGCAGCGCCAGGAAGAACGGGATACGCCAACCCCACTCAAGGAAGTTCTGTTCCCCCACTACGCTGGAGATCAGGACCACCACGCCAGCCCCCATCACAAACCCGGCGATGGAGCCAAAGTCCAGCCAGCTGCCCATAAACCCGCGTTTACGGTCAGGGGAGTATTCCGCGACGAAGATCGATGCCCCGGTATATTCACCACCGACCGAGAAGCCCTGCGCCATTTTACACAGCAGCAGCAGGATCGGCGCCCAGATACCTATCGTGGCATACGAAGGAATAAGGCCGATACAGAAAGTACTTATCGACATGATCACGATAGTTATCGCGAGAATTTTCTGCCGACCATATTTATCGCCCAGCATCCCGAAGAACAGGCCGCCTAACGGACGAATTAAAAATGGAACGGAAAAGGTGCCGAGTGCGGCAATCATCTGCACGCTTGGGTTGGCATCGGGGAAGAAGACTTTACCTAAGGCGTAGGCCACAAAGCCGTAGACGCCGAAATCGAACCACTCCATCGCGTTGCCCAGGGAGGCCGCGGTGATCGCCTTTTTCAGTTTACCATCGTCGATGATGGTCACATCCTTAAGGGTGATGGGCTTTATTTTTTTCCTTTTAAGCATATTTTTCCTCTGCTACTCCGCCTTGAGTGCACGCCTCTTCGCCGAATGGCAAAGCCATTCGCATCGTGCGTCAGGAGCGGTGAATTGCTGTGCTCCTCATTTCAAGCGTAGCAGGTTTGCCTGCACTGTCTGCTGACAGAATGTACAACCGAACCTGTTGACGCCTGCTCTGGCTACTGGTGAATAAATAGAGCGGCTCATCGTGATAATTGATGAAATTGACCTGCTCCCCTTTTTTACCCTAACAGTGTTTATATCTGCGATCAACTTCACATAAATTTACCGCCTAATTACAGAGTGTCGAAAAATAAATAAGTTCATTTCCTGCCGATCGCCCGGAAATTATTTCGTCGATTTTGCTCCACCTCGGGCGGTTAATTTCAGCGTTTATTCGCTTCTTCCCGGAATAACACCACGGCTATTTTTTATCAAAAAAACACCCGACAAAAGTGGGTGATTGCGCTATAATCACACCCACTTTCGGCTCTCAGCCGCTGTTTAAAGGACCAACGTCCTGTTTTTCGACGACATCACGAGGAACGTCATGCAACTGCCACACTGCCCAAAATGCGATTCGACTTACACTTATGAAGACAACGGCATGTACATCTGCCCGGAATGCGCCCATGAGTGGAACCCTGCCGAAGCCACGGAAGAAACCGACGTTCTGATCGTTAAAGATGCCAACGGCAATTTACTGGCCGATGGCGACAGCGTCACGGTAGTGAAGGATCTGAAGGTTAAAGGCAGCTCTTCGATGCTGAAAATCGGCACCAAAGTGAAGAATATCCGCCTGGTCGAAGGCGATCACAATATTGACTGCAAAATTGACGGTTTTGGCCCGATGAAGCTGAAATCTGAATTCGTCAAAAAGAACTGATTTATTTCCGGGCAGGCGACGCGATTATTTTCCCCTATCGCCGTCGCCGCTCCCGATATCCTGACGGTCCCTCGCCTCCCTGCGTATCCGGTTATTTATCCGGCCAGCCGCCGCTATTTATGCAGCCCCCTGCAGCGGTATTCCCACCCCATTTTCGCGCTGCCGTCTGGCTCAATCCCGCTGCGGGCGACTACGCTTTACGGGTTACGGTCACTGAGGTATTCACCATGTCCTTAAGTCCCTACCTTGCCTTTGCGGGCAACTGCGCCGAGGCGATCGCTTTCTATCAGCAGACGCTGGGCGCGGAGCTGATGTTTAAAATGACCTTTGGCGAAATGCCGCCTTCGGCGCAGGAAGCCTCTGACGGCTGCCCGTCTGGCCAGAAGATGGCGAATGACGCCATCGCCCACGCCAGCCTGCGCATCGGCAACGGCGAGCTGATGCTAAGCGACAGCGCCTTCGGGCCCGATGTACACTACGCCGGCTTCACCCTCGTCCTCGATCCCAGGGATGTCGCTGAAGGTCAGCGCTGGTTCGAAGCGCTGGCGGTCGGCGGACGCATTGAGATGGCCTGGCAGGAAACCTTCTGGGCCCACGGCTTCGGCAAAGTCGTGGATCGCTTTGGCGTTCCCTGGATGATCAACGTGGTCAAACAAGGCTGACCCCGCCAGGGCGGCCTGGCCGCCCTGTCATCCGTCTGGCATTAACTCTTCATCCTTTAGTCATCATCACTTAACCGAACTGCAACATAAACCGGTCAGGATCGGCTCACAACGCGAGGAAGCTCCTCGCCTATGCTGTGTGAGGCTTGATGACCATGCACCTGTCCAGACATCCGACCAGTTATCCCACGCGCTATCAGGAAATCGCCGCCCGGCTTGAGCAGGAGTTGCGCCACCACTATCGCTGCGGTGACTATCTGCCCGCCGAGCAGCAGCTGGCGACGCGCTTCGACGTTAACCGCCACACCCTGCGCCGGGCGATCGACCAGCTGGTTGAGCGCGGCTGGGTACAACGCCGTCAGGGCGTGGGCGTGCTGGTGCTGATGCGGCCGATCGATTACCCGCTCAACGCCCAGGCGCGTTTCAGCCAAAACCTGCTGGAACAAGGCAGCGATCCCACCAGCGAAAAACTGCTGTCGGTACTGCGCCCCGCCAGCGCGCACGTTGCCGAAGCCTTTGGTATTAGCGAGGGCGAGAACGTCATTCATCTGCGCACCCTGCGCCGGGTCAATGGCGTCGCCCTGTGCCTGATTGACCACTACTTCGCCGACCTGCGCTTCTGGCCGGTGTTACAGACCTTCAGCCACGGCTCGCTGCACGACCTGCTGCGCGATCGGCTTGACGTCGAACTGACCCGGGTGCGCACCAAAATCAGCGCCCGTCGCGCACAGGCGAAAGAGAGCAAACTGCTGGAGATCCCCAATATGGCGCCGCTGCTCTGCGTCCGCACCCTCAACAGCCGCCAGGGCGAGCAGGCCGCCACCGAATACTCCGTCAGCCTCACCCGCGCCGACATGATTGAATTCACCATGGAGCACTGAATGCACTTCGATACCGCCACCCGCCAGCGCTGGATGTCCGTGCTGGCCCACAGTGAACCGCAAGATCTTCTGGCGCGCATGCACTCCCTGCAGCTGGCGCCGGAGTATGAACTGATCCGCACTCCCGAGACTGGCC
The DNA here is from genome assembly GCF_021869705.1 of Klebsiella sp. PCX. Classification (NCBI taxonomy): domain Bacteria; kingdom Pseudomonadati; phylum Pseudomonadota; class Gammaproteobacteria; order Enterobacterales; family Enterobacteriaceae; genus Klebsiella; species Klebsiella sp. PCX. The sequence goes on along the minus strand of NZ_CP091527.1, from coordinate 371,846 downwards.
TGGTGCAGCTTCAGGCCCGGATGGGCGGTATCGGCGACCGTTTCTTCGCCGGCGACGCCACGCTCACCCGCGCCGCGGTACGTCTGGCCGACGGAACGCTCGGCTACAGCTGGATCTTAGGCCGCGACCGCCCGCACGCCGAACGCTGCGCGGCCATCGACGCCCTGCTGCAGTCACCCCGCCATTTTCACAATTTAATGGAAACCCTGATAACCCCGCTGGAAGCGCTACGCAGCGCGCGCATTGAAGCCCGACGCGCCGAAGTCAACGCCAGCCGGGTCGACTTCTTTACCCTGGTTCGCGGAGATAACGCATGACCTTACAACCCGCTTTTTCCCTGGCTGTGCAGGATGCCCAACACAGTTTTCGTCGCCTGCTGAAAGCGATGAGCGAGCCGGGGGTGATTGTCTCCCTGCAGCAGTTACAGCACGGCTGGCAGCCGCTGAACGTCGCTTCCACCAGCCTGCTATTGACCCTTGCCGATCACGAAACGCCGGTCTGGCTCGCCAGCGCTCTGCATAACGATCTGGTGGGACAGAATCTGCGCTTTCATACCGGCGCGCCGCTGGTGGACCAGCCGCAGCAGGCGGTCTTTGCCGTCGCCAATGACGGCATCAGCGCCGAGCAGCTCAACGTCCTCTCCGCTGGCACCGTCACCGCCCCGGAGACCGGCGTCACGCTGATCGTTCAGCTCGCCAGCCTTAGCGGCGGACGCATGCTGCGCCTGACCGGGGCGGGCATTGCCGAAGAGCGAATGATCGCCCCTCAGCTGCCGGACTGCATCATTGACGAACTGACGGAGCGCCCACACCCGTTCCCGCTGGGCATTGATCTGATCCTCACCTGCGGCGAGCGCCTGCTGGCGATCCCGCGCACCACTCACGTGGAGGTTTGCTAAATGTACGTTGCCGTCAAGGGCGGCGAGAAGGCGATCCGCGCCGCTCACGCCTTACAGGAACAGAAACGACGGGGCGATGGACGGCTTCCCGAACTGAGCGTTGACCAGATAGGCGAACAGCTCAATCTGGCGGTGGACCGGGTGATGACCGAGGGCGGCATCGCCGACCGCGAACTGGCGGCGCTGGCGCTCAAACAGGCCAGCGGCGATAACGTCGAAGCGATCTTCCTGCTGCGCGCCTACCGCACCACCCTGCCGCGACTGGCGGTCAGCGAACCGATTAACACTGCGGAGATGCGCCTCGAACGCCGCATCTCCGCAGTGTACAAAGATATTCCCGGCGGCCAGCTGCTGGGCCCCACTTACGACTACACTCATCGCCTGCTCGATTTTACCCTGCTGGCCAACGGCGAAGCGCCGTCTGTGCAGCAAGCCGATGGCGAAGCAGAGCCGACGCCGCACGTCTTTAGCCTGCTCACGCAACAGGGGCTGGCGAAGACCGAGGAAGATCGCGGCACGCCGCCCGACGATATCACCCGCACCCCGCCGGTCTACCCCTGCTCGCGTTCCTCGCGCCTGCAGCAGCTGATGCGCGGCGATGAAGGCTACCTGCTGGCGCTGGCCTATTCGACTCAGCGCGGCTATGGCCGCAACCATCCGTTTGCCGGCGAGATCCGCAGCGGCTACGTGCAGGTGGAGATTGTCCCGGAAGAGCTGGGCTTTAGCGTCAATATTGGCGAGCTGCTGCTCACCGAATGCGAAATGGTCAACGGCTTCGTCGCCCCGCAGGATGAGCCGCCGCACTTCACCCGCGGCTACGGTCTGACCTTCGGCATGAGCGAGCGCAAAGCGATGGCCATGGCCCTCGTCGACCGCGCCCTGCAGGCGGCGGACTATGACGAAGAGATTGCCGGTCCCGCCCAGGATGAAGAGTTTGTGCTGGCCCACGCCGATAACGTTGAAGCCGCCGGCTTCGTCTCGCATCTGAAGCTGCCGCACTATGTCGATTTCCAGGCCGAACTGGCGCTGCTGAAACGCCTGCAACGGGAGAACGAACGTGGCTAACCCACTGACTGGCTATAACTTTGCTTATCTCGACGAGCAAACCAAGCGCATGATCCGCCGGGCTATTCTCAAAGCGGTAGCCATTCCCGGCTACCAGGTGCCGTTCGGCGGTCGCGAAATGCCGATGCCCTACGGCTGGGGCACTGGCGGCATCCAGTTGACCGCCAGCGTCATCGGCGAGAACGACGTGCTGAAGGTGATTGACCAGGGCGCCGATGACACCACCAACGCGGTGTCGATTCGTCAGTTCTTTAAGCGTGTTACCGGCGTCGCCACCACCGAGCGTACCGAAGACGCCACCCTGATCCAGACCCGCCATCGCATCCCGGAGACGCCGCTGGTGGAGGATCAGATCCTGATCTACCAGGTGCCGATCCCGGAGCCGCTGCGCTTTATCGAGCCGCGTGAAACCGAAACCCGCACCATGCACGCCCTGGAAGAGTACGGCGTGATGCAGGTGAAACTGTATGAAGATATTGCCCGCTTCGGCCATATCGCCACCACCTACGCCTACCCGGTGAAGGTCAATGGCCGCTACGTGATGGATCCCTCGCCGATCCCGAAATTCGATAACCCGAAAATGCATATGATGCCGGCGCTGCAGCTGTTCGGCGCCGGGCGCGAAAAGCGGATCTACGCCGTGCCGCCCTATACCCCGGTGGAGAGTCTCGATTTCGACGACCACCTATTTACCGTCCAGGAGTGGGATGAACCCTGCGCCATCTGCGGCTCGCGCCACAGCTACCTCGACGAAGTGGTGCTGGATGACAGCGGCCAGCGGATGTTTGTCTGCTCCGATACCGACTATTGCCGCCAGCAGAGCGAGGGGCAGAAAAAATGAACCAGCCATTACTTGCTGTGAATAACCTGACCCATCTCTACGCCCCGGATAAAGGTTTTCGCGATGTCTCCTTCGAGCTGTGGCCGGGAGAAGTGCTCGGCATCGTCGGCGAGTCCGGCTCCGGTAAAACCACCCTGCTGAAGGCAATCTCCGCCCGCCTGACGCCGCAGCGGGGCGAGGTGCTGTACCAGCAGCGCTCGCTGTACGCCATGAGCGAAGCCGAACGCCGCCGCCTGCTGCGCACCGAATGGGGGGTGGTGCATCAGCACCCAATGGACGGTCTGCGTCGCCAGGTCTCCGCCGGGGGCAACATCGGCGAACGGCTGATGGCCACCGGCGCCCGCCACTACGGCAACATTCGCGCCACCGCTGAAAAGTGGCTGCAGGAGGTGGAGATCCCGCCCTCGCGCATCGACGACCTGCCCACCACCTTCTCCGGCGGCATGCAGCAGCGTCTGCAGATTGCCCGCAATCTGGTCACCCAGCCGAAGCTGGTGTTTATGGATGAACCCACCGGCGGGCTGGATGTGTCCGTGCAGGCGCGGCTGCTTGATCTGCTGCGTGGCCTGGCGGTGGAGCTGAATCTGGCGGTAGTGATTGTTACCCACGATCTCGGCGTCGCCCGCCTGCTGGCGAACCGACTGCTGGTGATGAAGCAGGGCCAGGTGGTGGAAAGTGGCTTAACCGACCGGGTGCTCGACGATCCGCACCATCCTTATACCCAGCTGCTGGTGTCGTCGGTGTTGCAGAATTAATGCTGTTTTGCCGGGTGGCGGCTGCGCCTTACCCGGCCCACAGGTGCGTTATTCGTAGGCCGGGTAAGCGAAGCGCCACCCGGCAACCCAACCTCGTGAGAGCTAACATGATCCGCGTTGAAAACGTCCATAAAACCTTTGTTCTGCACCAGCAGCACGGCGTGCGTCTGCCGGTGCTGGCCGACGCCTCGCTGACCGTTAACGCCGGGGAGTGCGTGGTGCTCCACGGTCACTCCGGCAGCGGCAAATCGACCCTGCTGCGTTCGCTGTACGCCAACTATCTGCCGGACAGCGGCCATATTCATATCCGCCACGGCGACGAATGGGTGGACCTGGTCACCGCCACGCCGCGCAAGGTGCTGGAAGTGCGCAAAACCACCATCGGCTGGGTCAGCCAGTTTCTACGGGTGATCCCGCGTATTTCGGCGCTGGAGGTGGTGATGCAGCCGCTGCTCGATCTCGGGACGCCGCGTGAAGCGAGCGCCGCCAAAGCCGCCCAGCTGCTGACCCGCCTCAACGTTCCGCAACGTCTGTGGCACCTTGCGCCGTCGACCTTTTCCGGCGGCGAACAGCAACGGGTCAATATCGCCCGCGGTTTTGCGGTCGACTATCCGATCCTGCTCCTCGATGAACCCACCGCCTCACTGGATGGCAAAAACAGTGCTGCCGTGGTCGACCTGATCCACGATGCCAAAGCGCGCGGCGCGGCCATCGTCGGGATTTTCCATGACGAAGGGGTACGCCGTCAGGTCGCCGACCGGCTGCACCCCATGGGAATAACAGCATGATTATCAATAACGTAAAACTGGTTCTCGACGATGACGTGGTCCACGGTTCGCTGGAAGTCCAGGACGGTCGCATTCTCGCCTTCGCTGAAAGCCAGAGCCGGCTGCCGCAGGCGCTGGATGGGGAAGGCGGCTGGCTGCTGCCGGGCCTTATCGAGCTGCATACCGATAACCTCGACAAGTTCTTTACCCCGCGGCCGAAGGTAGACTGGCCGGCCCACTCGGCGATGAGCAGCCACGACGCAATGATGGTCGCCAGCGGCATCACCACCGTGCTGGACGCCGTGGCGATTGGCGACGTGCGCGATGGCGGCGATCGTCTTGAGAATCTGGAGAAGATGGTCAATGCGGTGGAAGAGACGCAAAAGCGCGGTCTTAACCGCGCAGAGCACCGTCTGCACCTGCGCTGCGAGCTGCCGCATCACACCACGCTGCCGCTGTTTGAAAAGCTGATCGACCGCGAGTCGGTGAGCATGGTCTCTCTGATGGACCACTCGCCCGGCCAGCGTCAGTACGCCGATCGCAGCAAGTACCGCGATTACTATCAGGGAAAATATCATCTGACGCATGACGAAATGGACCGTTTTGAAGCCGAGCAGATGGCTCTGGCCGCCACCTGGTCGCAGCCCAATCGCCAGACCATCGCCGCCATGTGCCGCGCCCGCCGTATCGCCCTCGCCAGCCACGACGACGCCACCGAGGCGCATGTGGCTGAATCCCACCAGCTGGGTAGCGTCATCGCCGAGTTTCCCACCACCCTGGCCGCGGCGCAGGCTTCACGTCAGCACGGGATGCACGTCCTGATGGGGGCGCCGAATATCGTGCGCGGCGGTTCCCACTCCGGCAACGTCGCCGCCCACCTGCTGGCGAACCACGGTTTGCTCGACATTCTCTCTTCCGACTACTATCCCGCCAGCCTGCTGGATGCCGCATTCCGCATCGCCGACGCCGAGGATAACGCCTTCACCCTGGCGCAGGCGATCCGTCTGGTCAGCAAACATCCGGCGCAGGCGCTGGGCCTTGACGATCGCGGCGTCATCGCCGAGGGGAAACGCGCCGACCTGGTGCTGGCGCACCGTCGCGGCGAGCATGTCCACATCGACCATGTCTGGCGCCAGGGAAGGAGGGTCTTTTAATGCCGGGAAAACTGATCTGGCTGGTGGGCCCCTCCGGCTCCGGGAAAGACAGCCTGCTGGCGGCGCTGCGCCAGCGCGAGCACCCGCAGCTGCTGGTGGCGCATCGTTACATTACCCGGCCCTTTAACGCCGGTAACGAAAACCATATCGCCCTCAGCGAACATGAATTTTTTACCCGCGCCGAGCAGCATCTCTTTGCCCTCAGCTGGCACGCCAACCATACTTACTATGGCATTGGCGTGGAGATCGACCTGTGGCTGCACGCCGGCTTCGACGTGGTGGCCAATGGCTCCCGCGCCCATCTGGCGCTGGCGCGGGAACGCTACGGCGAGGTGCTGGTGCCGATCTGTCTCGCCGTCTCGCCGCCGGTGCTGCGCCAGCGGCTGGAGCAGCGCGGCCGGGAAAATGCGGTGGATATCGCCCAGCGTCTGGACCGCGCCGCGCGCTATAAGCCGGACGATTGCCTGACGCTGAATAACGACGGCAGTCTCCGACAATCGGTCGATGAATTTTTCCGCCTGCTGCGCAGCCACGCGGTGCGCGAAGCGGATCCGCTGGTATAAACCAAAGGTGACACGATGAGCCTGACCCTCCGCTTAACCGGCACCGGCGGCGCTCAGCTGGTGCCGGCCTTTGGCTGCGATTGCGCGGCCTGCCGCCGCGCCCGCCGCGAGGAAAGCCATCGCCGACGCCCCTGTAGCGGGGTGGTGACGTTCAACAGCGCAGTGACGCTGCTGGACGCCGGCAGACCGGATCTGATGGAACATCATCCCGGCGGCAGCTTTCAGCAGGTGCTGCTAACCCACTATCACCTGGATCATGTGCAGGGGCTGTTTCCGCTGCGCTGGGGCGTGGGCGCGCCGATCCCGGTCTACGGCCCGCCGGACGACGCCGGCTGCGACGATCTGCTCAAGCACCCCGGCCTGCTCGACTTCAGCCATACCGTCACGCCGTTTGTGGTGTTTGAGCTGCAGGGCCTGCGGGTAACGCCCCTGCCGCTCAACCATTCGAAGCTCACCTTCGGTTATCTGCTGGAGTCGGCCCACAGTCGGGTAGCCTGGCTCTCGGATACCGCCGGGCTGCCGGACAAGACGCTGAAGTTTTTACTCAGCAACCGCCCGCAGGCGATGATCATCGACTGCAGCCATGAGCCGCGGGCGCAGACCCCGCGTAACCATAACGATTTCAATACCGTTCGCGCCCTTAACCAGGCGATAGGCTGTCCGCGGGTGATCCTCACCCATATCAGCCATCAGTTTGACGTCTGGATGATGGATAACCCGCTACCGGAAGGTTTCGAAGCGGGTTATGACGGGATGGAAATCGTGCTGGATTAGGCGTCGGTCTGCTGCGGGGCGATCAATAGTCATCGTCCAGACGACGCTGATCGCTTTCTAACTGGCGGCGATCGCGATCGAGCTGGCGCTGGCGTTCATCCAGCTGACGGCGGCGATCGTCCAGCTGGCGTTGCCGATCGTCATGCTGACGCTGGCTGTCACGGCTCTGCTGGCGACTTCCCTGATAGCGCCCGTCATCATACCGGCCATCGTCATCGTATCTGTCGTCGTCATCAGAGCGACTGCTACCCGGGTTATAGGCGTCGTTAATGGCTTGCTGAATATTGCCGATCGCGTCATCGATAATATCGGCGCGGGCGGCCAGGCTGGTCAGCGACAGAGTGCAAAAGAGCAGTGCGATTGCGTAACGTTTCATCGGGGCCAATCTCATCAGAGTCCTGCCGCTACCTTAATCATCGGCATGCCGCCCGGGTAGCGGAGGAATCTCAAATCCTCGCGTACGCTGCACTCAGCGCCTGCGCCAGCTGAGCGCGGGTGAAGGGCTTACGCAGCCACTCCACCTCCGGCAGGGCCGGGTTCTGCGCCGGGCGCAAATCCTGACCGCTGATCAGCAGCACCGGCAGCGCCGGAAAGCGGCGGCGCGCGGTATGGATCACATCGGCGCCGCTCAGCCCGCCGGGCAGCATCAGATCGCTAATCAACAGGGCAATATCCGGCGAGGCCTCCAGCAGCTGCAGCGCCTCTTCCCCGCTGGCGGTTTCCAGCGTCAGCCAGCCCAGCTGATGCAGCTGTTCGCACAGCGTCTGGCGAACATCCTCTTCATCTTCCAGCACCAGCGCCAGCCGTTCTCCCGCCGGGATTGGTTCGTCTTCCACCGGCACCGCCGCCTTCTCTACCTCGGTCATCGCCCGCGGCAGCTGCAGCCGCACCGTCGTCCCCTGCCCCGGCGCGCTCTCCAGCGCCACCCGGCCGCCCGACTGGCGCACAAAGCCATACACCATCGACAGCCCCAGGCCGCTGCCGCTGCCGGTGGCTTTAGTGGTAAAGAAGGGTTCAAACACCCGGGCTTTCACCGCCTGCGACATGCCGCAGCCGTGATCGATCACCTCCAGAGCCACCATATCCTGCCGCTGGCCGCTGCTGCGGGTGACCCGCTGATTCCAGGTACGAATTTTAATGACGCCCGCGCGCCCGGCCATGGCGTCGCGGGCGTTCATCACCAGGTTAATCAGGGCGTTTTCCAGCTGGCCGACGTCTATCCATGCCGGCCACGCCGGCGACTGCGCCTCAATCTCCAGGCTCAAGGTCGCCGGCAGGGAGTGACGCATTAGCTCGCTGAGGTTCTCCAGCAACGGCGCCATCGCCACCGCCTGGGGATGCAGCGCCTGCTTACGCGAAAAGGCCAGCAGCCGCTGGGTCAGAAGCGCCCCGCGTTCCGCCGCCTTCAGCGCCCTGGTGAGGCGTGGCGCATCCTGCGCATTCGGCTCCACCAGCTCAAGGCTGCCGATGATCACCGCGAGCAGGTTGTTAAAATCATGCGCCAGGCCTCCGGTCAGTTGGCCGACGGCCTTCATCTTCTGGCTGTGCAACAGCGCCTCCTCCAGCTCCTGACGCTTAATCCTATCGATCTCCATCTGGGTGGTCTTCTCTTTCAGCAGCCGGGTGGTGTGCTCCAGCGACGCCGTATTGCGCGCGAAAACGTTAAAGGCGCGCGCCAGTTCGCCCAGCTCGTCGCGCCGCTGCAGGGCCGGCACCGAGACGTTCGGCTCTCCCTGAGCCAGCCGCGACATCGCCCGCGAGATAGCGGTCAGGTTAGAGCCCAGGTTACGGTAGATGTACCACCCGGCGCAGCCGGTGATCGCCAGCGCCAGCAGCGCGGAAAGCAGAATAAACATGCTGATGGAGCGCAGCTCCCGATGGCTCTGCGCCGCCCGCTGTTCGGAGGCTTCCGCCACCCGGGTCACGTACTGATTGATGTCGTCGTTAAGCAGCGCGACCAGCGCTTTGATGTGGTACATGTACCAGCTGATCGTCAGGTCGCTCTCCTCCAGCTGGGCCGACAGCGGGGCCAGCTTCGCCAGCTCCCGGGTGACGTCGGGGAGAACAAACGCCAGCGCGGGATCGGCGCTTTGAGCCGGCAGGTCGCCGCGCAGCTGGTCGAGCTGCAGAACGATCGACCGCGGCGTGACGGTATGGATCGCGGCGGCGATCAGCCGGTCCATCTCGGCTAGCCGACGAGGATCGATCGCCCGGTCCCCGCCGCGATCGTTAAGATCGGCGAGATGGCGCAGGTTGCTCTGATTCTGGTAAAGCGAACTCAGCAGCGCATTGCGCTGCAGATGACGACGCTGGCCGCGCTCCAGCATCTCCGCCACGCTCCGCTGCAGCGCGTTGCTGCGGCGAATAATACTGGCCACCAGCGCCTCCTCCTGCTGCGCCAGCGGAGCCGCTGCCAGCTGAGCCAGCGAGTGCTTCAGCGCCTGCTGCGTCGCCAGCAGCCGTTCCGCTTCGCTTTTGTACTCCAGCGCGCCCACCACCTGCGACAGGCGCACCGCGGCCGTGGCGACATTCGCCGTGTCCCGCGCCAGATCCATACTGCCGCGCATATCGTTGAGGGTCTGGCGCTGCACCTGCTCCTGCAGCTGGCTGGCGTGGTGAAAGCCGAACACCGCCACGCCGCTCACCAGCAGGGTGACGACCACCATCAGCAGATTAAAGGAGAGCAGGCGGCCACGGGCGCTGGTGAAAAACGGGTGTCGGCGAGCGGTCATAGCAACTCCGGTGAAGGAACGGTCGGCATATAGGCGTGACGGTGCAGAAAATGACGCCGCGTAACTGTGATCGCGGTTAACTATTTATCACTATGACAAATATGAATGGATTCTGACATCCTGCATTTATTTTCCGGTGGTGGACTGCTGCTATTGTTCTCGCAGACAGGAGCGCCGTGATGACCGCCACCCCGGTACTGGAAATGCGCCATATCGCCAAAGCTTTTGGCAAATTCTACGCGCTAAAGGGCGTCGACCTGACGGTCTGGCCCGGCGAGATCCATGCCCTGATGGGGGAAAACGGCGCCGGAAAAAGCACGCTGATGAAGATCCTCGCCGGCGCCTATACCGCCACCAGCGGCGAGATCCTGATCGACGGGAAACCGCAAACGATCCGCGGCCCCAAGGACGCGCTGGCCGCCGGGATCACGTTGATCTACCAGGAGATGCAGCTGGCGCCGAACCTGACCGTCGCGGAAAACATTTTCCTCGGCAGCGAGCTGGCACGTGGTGGCCTGGTGCAGCGCAAAGCCATGCTCAGCCAGGCGCAGGCGGTGATCGACCGTCTCGGCGCCCAGTTCAGGGCCAGCGACCGGGTGATGACCCTGACCATCGCCGAGCAGCAGCAAGTGGAGATCGCCCGCGCCCTGCACCGTCAAAGCCGCATTCTGGTGATGGATGAACCCACCGCCGCCCTCTCCTCGCGGGAAACCCAGCGCCTGTTCGACCTCATCCTGCGCCTGCGCGATGAGGGGATGGCGATTATCTATATCAGCCACCGCATGGCGGAAGTGTATGAGCTCTCCGACCGGGTCAGCGTCCTGCGCGACGGGCAGTATGTCGGCAGCCTGGTGCGCGACAAGCTCAACGCACCGGAGCTGGTGCGCATGATGGTCGGCCGTCCGCTCAGCGATCTGTTCAATAAAGAGCGCGATATTCCCCGCGGCCAGCCGCGCCTGCGGGTCGAGGATCTGACCGATGGCGGTAAGGTTAAGCCCAGCAGCCTGGTGGTGCATGCCGGCGAAATCGTCGGCCTCGCCGGGCTGGTCGGCGCCGGACGCTCCGAACTGGCGCAGCTGATCTTTGGCGTGCGCAAAGCCACCGGCGGGGTGATCGAGATCGACGGCGAGCCGGTGGTGATCCACTCGCCGCGCGAAGCCATCGACCATGGCATCGGCTTTCTGACCGAAAACCGCAAAGAGCAGGGCCTGTTTCTCGAACTGGCGGCCCAGGAAAACATCACCATGGCGACGCTGGAGCGCGACGCGACCTGGGGAATGCTCAACCGCCGGAAGGCGCAAACCATCTCCGATGATGCCATCCAGCTGCTGAACATCCGCGTACCGCACGCCCAGGTGCGCGCCGGCGGGCTGTCCGGCGGCAACCAGCAGAAATTATTGATTTCACGCTGGGTGGCGATTGGCCCGCGCATTCTGATCCTTGATGAACCCACCCGCGGCGTCGACGTCGGCGCGAAAAGCGAGATTTACCGCATCATGAACGACATGGCGCGCCAGGGCGTCGCCATTCTGATGATCTCCAGCGAACTGCCCGAAGTGGTGGGCATGAGCGACCGGGTCTATGTGATGCGCGAAGGGACTATCGCCGGCGAGCTGCAGTCCGGCGATATCAGCCAGGAACAGATCATGACGCTGGCCACCGGCGTGAACGATTCTCACCTTAAGGCAGGGCAACTATGAGCATACCGAAAGAGACCTCCGCGCCGGTCGCGAAATCCGCTTCGGCGAAAAAAATGCTGATGGGCGACCTGATGCAGACCGTCGGCATTCTGCCGATCCTCATCCTGATCGTCGCCGTCTTCGGCTTTATCGCCCCCAACTTCTTCACGGAAAGCAATCTGCTGAATATCACCCGCCAGGCCTCGATCAACATTGTGCTGGCGGCGGGAATGACCTTCATCATCCTCACCGGCGGCATTGACCTTTCCGTCGGCTCCATTCTCGGCACCACCGCGGTGGCGGCAATGGTGGTCTCGCTGATCCCGGAGCTGGCGTTGCTGTCGATTCCGGCGGCGCTGATGCTCGGCCTGCTGCTCGGCCTGTTCAACGGCGCGCTGGTGGCCTTCGCCGGGCTACCGCCGTTTATTGTCACTCTCGGCACCTATACGGCGCTGCGCGGCGCCGCCTATCTGCTGGCCGACGGCACCACGGTGATCAACTCCGATATCAGCTTCGAGTGGATCGGCAATGACTACCTCGGCCCGGTGCCGTGGCTGGTGGTCATCGCCCTGGCGGTTATCGCGGTGTGCTGGTTTATCCTGCGCCGAACCACCCTTGGGGTGCATATCTACGCGGTGGGCGGCAACATGCAGGCGGCGCGGCTGACCGGCATTAAAGTCTGGCTGGTGCTGTTGTTTGTCTATGGCATGAGCGGCCTGCTCTCCGGCCTTGGCGGAGTGATGAGCGCCTCCCGGCTGTACAGCGCCAACGGTAACCTCGGGGTCGGCTACGAGCTGGACGCCATCGCCGCGGTCATTCTTGGCGGCACCAGCTTCGTCGGCGGGATCGGCACCATCACCGGTACGCTGGTGGGGGCGCTGATTATCGCCACCCTCAATAACGGTATGACCCTGATGGGGGTCTCCTACTTCTGGCAACTGGTGATCAAAGGGGCGGTGATCATCATTGCGGTGCTGATCGACAAATACCGTACCCGACATCATCAAAGTGCATAACAACACCATCTTACCTGCGAGGAAAAGCGAATGCGTTTAAAACCGATAGTCACCGCGCTGTGTGCTGGCGCGCTGCTGGCCGCCTCCCCTTTTGCGTCGGCCAAAGAGCTGAAAGCGATTGGCGTGACGGTGGGCGACCTTGCCAACCCGTTCTTTGTGCAGATCACCAAGGGCGCGGAGCTGGAGGCCCGCAAGCTGGCGGGGGATAACGTCAAAGTGACGCTGGTCTCCAGCGGCTACGATCTGGGCCAGCAGGTGGCGCAGATCGATAACTTTATCGCCGCCAAAGTCGATATGATTATCCTCAACGCCGCCGATTCGAAAGGCATTGGCCCGGCGGTGAAACGGGCCAAAGAGGCCGGGATCGTGGTGGTGGCGGTTGACGTTGCCGCCGAAGGGGCCGACGCCACCATCACCTCCGATAACACCCAGGCGGGCGAGCTGGCCTGTAAATACATTAGCGATCGTCTGAACAACAAAGGCAACGTGGTGATCATCAACGGGCCGCCGGTCTCCGCCGTACAAAACCGCGTCGAAGGCTGCGAAACGGAGTTCAAAAAACACCCGGATATAAAAATTCTGTCCTCCAACCAGAACGCCAAAGGCAGCCGGGAAGGCGGACTGGAGGTGATGACCTCCCTGCTGGCGGCCAATCCGAAGATTGACGGCGTGTTCGCGATCAACGATCCGACAGCGATTGGCGCCGATCTGGCAGCGAAACAGGCGCAGCGCAGCGAGTTCTTCATCGTCGGCGTCGACGGCAGCCCGGACGGCGAAGAGGCGCTGAAGCGTAAGAACTCCTTGTTTGTCGCAACGCCGGCGCAGGATCCGCAGGTGATGGCGGCGAAGGCGGTGGAAATTGGCTACAACATCCTGCAGGGCAAACCGGCCCCAACCGCGCCGGTGCTGATCCCGGTGACCATGATCGACAAAAACAACGTCAGCTCTTACAAAGGCTGGACCGTGAAATAAGCGCAACCGGGCGCACGATCGTTCCGCCGATTGTGCGCTACGCTTAACAAGTATGACGGCGCGGAGTAGCGATCATGGAACGTAAAGGCATTATTGCCGCAGGCAACATGCTGGTCGATCATGTCCACCAGATCAGACAGTGGCCGGAGCGCGGCTGGCTGGTGGAGATTATGCATAGCGAACGCGCCACCGGCGGCGCGCCGCTGAACGTCCTGCTGACCCTGGCCAAAATGCACGCCGGCCTGCCGCTGCAAGCGGTCGGCCTGATTGGCGAGGATAACGATGGCGACTACATTACCGCCATGCTCGATCAGTACCATATCAATCGCCAGCTCGTGCAGCGCACCAGCTCTGCCCCCACCTCGATGACTCAGGTGATGACCGACGCTGACGGTCAGCGCACCTTCTTTCACTCTCCCGGCGCCAACCGCCTGCTTGACCTTCCGGCCTTTGAGCCGCTGGATGCGCCGCTGAAAATTTTCCATCTCGGCTATCTGCTGCTGCTTGAGAGTCTCGATCGCCCCGACGAAGTGTACGGCACCCGCAGCGCGCGACTGCTGGCGCAGATGCGCGAGCGAGGCTATGAGGTTTCCCTCGATCTGGTGTCGCGCAAGGGCGACCCGCGCTACCGCCCGCTGGTCCTGCCGGCGCTGGCGCATCTTGACTACCTGACCATCAATGAACTGGAAGCCAGCGAGTTTAGCGGGCTGGAGATTCGGCTACCCAACGGCGAGCCGCACGTCGCCAATATCGCCAGCGCCGCCAGCGCATTGCTTGACGCCGGCGTGCGCCAACGGGTGGTGATCCACTGCCCGGAGGGGGCATGGGGCGTCTCACGTACCGAAGCCGGGCGCTGGGTGCCGTCATGGCGGCTGCCGCCGGAGGAGATTGTCGGCAGCGTCGGCGCCGGGGATGCCTTCTGCGCCGGCCTGCTGTACGGCAGCCACGAACGCTGGCCGTTAACCGACAGTCTGCAGCTGGCCCACGCCTGCGCCCGCGCCAGCCTGCAGGCTGCCAATGCGATCGACGGCGCCAAAACGCTCACTGAGCTACAGACGTTTATTCAGTTGCAAAATAATTAGAAGGGTTGACTCCCCCAGCAATGGCCAGGCCGGTTAGACAGCTTCCCGCCCTATGCCGCCTTCTCGCTGTGGGTCACGTCGGCGGAAAAGACATAGCCCAGGCCGCGCAGCGTTTTAATCAGCGTCGGCTGATGCGGGTTCAGCTCGATTTTGCGCCGCAGGCGCATGATCAGCACATCGATGGTGCGGTCGAACACCTCGGTGCTTTCGGTATGGGTCAGCGCCAGCAACTGTTCGCGGTTCAGTACCCGGCGGGCGTTCTGCGCCAGCGCCAGCAGCAAACCGTATTCTCCCTGGGTCAGCGGGATCGCCTGCTGCTGCGGGTTATACAGCTCACAGCGGGTGGTATCCAGCCGCCAGCCGTTGAACGTCAGGCCGGCGGCGACGCCCGGCGCCTCGCTGGCCAGCGCCCCGCTGCGCCGCAGCACCGCCTTCACCCGGGCGACCACCACCCGCGAACTGAACGGTTTGGCGATGTAATCATCGGCGCCCATCTCCAGGCCCACCACCACATCGGACTCACTGCCCAGGCCGGAGAGCATCACCACCGGCAGCTCCGGCCGGGTGCGCTGCAGCTGCTGAAGCACCTGCAGGCCATTGGTATCCGGCAGGATCATATCCAGCAAAACCAGCGCGATGTCCGCCCGCTGCGCCACCGTCGCCAGCGCGTCGCCGCCGGTCTGGCAGACCAGCACCTCAAACGCGTGCGCGCCGAGCACATCTCTGAGCAGCTCGCCCATCGCTATGTCGTCATCGACCACTAAAATGACCGGTTTCATCTTTGCCTCTGCCCGCGGGGAGTTAGTGTCAGTCTGATCGATTCTGCAAGGCTGCGCCGACAAATTCCTCTCCCGGTGACATTTTTTCAAGCGCCGTCACATCTCCAGGGTATCGACACGTCAAATCTGTCGACAGGCTGTTTTTCGTCAGCATTTCGCCCAAAAAAGCCGGGTATCATCAAGGAATACCCACAATGAAAATATGGCATAGAAGATGCATAGTGACGGCGCGATAGCGCAAACGCGCCCATTGAATAACTGGAGCAAGACCGATGAAAAAAGTCGTCACGGTTTGCCCGTATTGCGCATCAGGTTGCAAAATCAATCTGGTGGTCGATAACGGCAAAATCGTTCGGGCTGAAGCGGCGCAGGGGAAAACCAACCAGGGAACCCTGTGCCTGAAAGGCTATTATGGCTGGGACTTTATTAACGATACCCAGATCCTGACGCCGCGCCTGAAAACCCCCATGATCCGTCGTCAACGCGGCGGCAAGCTGGAAGCTGTCTCCTGGGATGAGGCGCTGGATTACGTCGCCACTCGCCTCAGCGCCATTAAAGCCAAATATGGCCCGGATGCGATCCAAACCACCGGCTCCTCCCGCGGCACCGGTAATGAAACCAACTATGTGATGCAAAAATTCGCGCGCGCCGTTATTGGTACCAATAACGTCGACTGCTGCGCTCGCGTCTGACACGGCCCTTCGGTTGCAGGTCTGCACCAGTCGGTCGGTAACGGCGCCATGAGTAATGCCATCACGGAGATTGATAACACCGATCTGGTGTTTATCTTCGGTTACAACCCGGCGGATTCCCACCCTATCGTGGCGAATCACGTCATTAACGCTAAACGCAACGGGGCGAAAATTATCGTCTGCGACCCGCGCAAAATTGAAACCGCGCGCATCGCCGATATGCACATTGCGCTGAAGAACGGCTCGAACATCGCGCTGCTCAACGCCATTGGCCACGTGATTATTGAAGAGGATCTGTACGATAAATCCTTCGTCGCCAGCCGTTCCGAAGGCTTCGAGGAGTATCGCAAAATCGTTGAAGGCTATACGCCGGAGTCGGTGGAGGAGATCACCGGGGTCAGCTCCCAGGAGATCCGCGCCTGCGCCCGGATGTACGCCAGCGCCAAATCCGCCGCCATTCTGTGGGGCATGGGCGTGACCCAGTTCTACCAGGGCGTGGAGACCGTACGTTCCCTGACCAGCCTGGCGATCCTCACCGGCAACCTCGGCAAACCGAGCGTCGGCGTCAACCCGGTGCGTGGCCAGAACAACGTCCAGGGCGCCTGCGATATGGGTGCGCTGCCGGATACCTATCCAGGCTACCAGTACGTTAAGTTCCCGGAAAACCGCGAGAAGTTCGCCAAAGCCTGGGGCGTCGACAGCCTGCCGGCGCATACCGGCTATCGCATCAGCGAGCTGCCGCACCGCGCGGCGCACGGTGAAGTGCGGGCGGCGTACATTATGGGTGAAGATCCGCTGCAGACCGATGCTGAACTGTCAGCGGTGCGCAAAGCGTTCGACGATCTGGAACTGGTGATCGTCCAGGACATTTTCATGACCAAAACCGCCTCCGCGGCCGACGTCATCCTGCCGTCCACGTCGTGGGGCGAGCACGAAGGCGTGTACACCGCAGCGGACCGCGGCTTCCAGCGCTTCTTTAAAGCCGTGGAGCCGAAGTGGGATCTGAAAACCGACTGGCAGATCATCAGCGAAATCGCTACCCGGATGGGTTATCCGATGCACTACAACAACACCCAGGAGATCTGGGACGAGTTGCGGCATTTGTGCCCGGACTTCTACGGCGCCACCTACGAGAAAATGGGTGAGCTCGGCTATGTGATGTGGCCGTGCCGCGATGAGTCCGACGCCGATCAGGGGACGTCGTATCTGTTTAAAGAGAAGTTCGATACCCCGAACGGGCTGGCGCAGTTCTTCACCTGCGACTGGGTCGCGCCGATCGATAAGCTCACCGACGAGTACCCGATGGTGCTGTCGACGGTGCGCGAAGTCGGCCACTACTCGTGCCGTTCAATGACCGGTAACTGCGCGGCGCTGGCGGCGCTGGCGGATGAGCCTGGCTATGCGCAAATCAACACCGCCGACGCCGAACGGTTAGGCATTGAGGATGAAGCGCTGGTGTGGGTGAATTCGCGCAAGGGTCGGATCATCACCCGCGCGCAGGTCAGCGACCGGCCGAATAAAGGCGCGGTGTATATGACCTACCAGTGGTGGATTGGCGCCTGTAACGAGCTGGTGTCGGAGAACCTGAGCCCAATAACCAAAACGCCGGAGTACAAGTACTGCGCGGTCAACGTTGAGCGGATTGCCGATCAGCGCGCGGCGGAACAGTACGTGATCGACGAGTACAACAAGCTGAAATCCCGCCTGCGCGAAAGCGCGATGGGTTAAGGTTCGACGGCCATCCCCGATATCCGGGAACCCTCCCCGGTGGCGCTTACGCTTACCGGGGCTACCAACCGAATACCGAACCGTAGCCCGGATAAGGCGCTACGCGCCGCTATCCGGGTATTCACCCCGCTAATTCCCGCCATTTTCTTCTTTTTCGCCTCCCTTTATACTGCGCGCTATGTTCCTTGCTGATAATAAATACAAATGAAATACCTCTTTTTATTTTTACTGGTTTTCACCAGCGGCGCAGCGGTGGCCACCGAACCCGGCAGTCAGTATCAACAGCAGGCGGAAGCCGGCGATCGTCGCGCGCAATATTACCTTGCGGATACCTGGGTCAGCTCCGGCGATTATCAGAAAGCCGAATTCTGGGCCCAGAAAGCAGCGGCGCAAGGCGATGGTGACGCGCTGGCCCTGCTGGCGCAGCTCAAAATTCGCAATCCGCAGCAGGCGGACTATCCGCAGGCCCGCCAGCTGGCGGAAAAAGCCGTTAAGGCCGGCAGTAAATCCGGGGAAATCGTCCTCGCGCGGGTGCTGGTGAACCGTCAGGCCGGTCCCACCGACGTGGCGCACGCCATCACGCTCCTGCAGGATGCCGCCCAGGACAGCGAAAGCGATGCGGCGGTAGACGCCCAGATGCTGCTCGGGCTGATCTACGCCAGCGGTGTGCACGGCCCGGAAGATGATGTGAAAGCGAGCGAATACTTCAAAGGCAGCTCAGCGCTCTCGCGGACCGGCTATGCCGAATACTGGGCCGGGATGATGTTCCAGCAGGGGGAGAAAGGCTTTATCGAACCGAATAAGCAGAAGGCGCTGCACTGGCTGAACGTTAGCTGTCTTGAGGGATTTGATACCGGCTGCGAAGAGTTTGACAGGATCAGTAAAGGATAAGAAAAAGCCCGGCACTCGCGCCGGGCTTTGTGTTTTATTGGGCGGTTTTATCAAACTTGCCCAGCACTTCGCGTTCATACGCCAGCGCTTTTTTACGGTCGAACTTATGCTCCCACTTGGCGATAACCAGCACCGCCAGCGCATTGCCCACCACGTTCAGCGCGGTACGCGCCATGTCGAGGATACGGTCAACGCCGGCGATAAAGGCGAGACCTTCCAGCGGGATCCCGACGCTGCCCAGGGTGGCCAGCAGCACGACAAAGGAGACGCCCGGCACGCCAGCGATCCCCTTCGAGGTCACCATCAGGGTCAGCACCAGGGTGATCTCCTGCCAGATGGAGAGGTCGATGCCGTAGAGCTGGGCGATAAAGATCGCCGCAATGCTCTGATACAGCGTTGAGCCATCGAGGTTAAAGGAGTAGCCGGTCGGCACCACGAAGCTGGTGATCGACGCCGGCGCGCCATAGGCTTCCATTTTCTCGATAATTCGCGGCAGCACACTCTCGGAGCTGGCGGTGGAGTAAGCCAGAATCAGCTCATCTTTTAGGATGCGGATCAGGATCCAGATGCTCAGGCCGCACAGGCGGGCGACAATCCCCAGCACCACCAGCGCGAAAAACAGGATCGCGAAGTAAACCAGCAGCACCAGCTTGGCCAACGGCCACAGCGAGGCGAACCCGAAGGTGGCGACGGTCACTGAAATCAGGGCGAACACCCCGATCGGCGCATAGCGCATCACCATATGGGTGACTTTGAACATGGTTTCGGAGATGGAGCGGAAGACCGTCACCAGCGGTTCACGGTGCGTCGCCGGCAGCGAGGAGAGCCCCAGACCAAACAGCACCGAGAAGAAAATAATCGGCAGCATATCGCCTTTCGCCATCGACGCCACGATGTTGGTTGGCACCAGCGACAGGATGGTGCCCATCAGGCCATGCGCATGGCTCTGCACCTCAGCGGTGGTATTCTGGTATTTCGAAATATCAACCGCCGCCAGCTGCGACATATCAATGCCCGTTCCCGGCTGAAAGACGTTGGCCAGGGTGATACCCAGCACGATCGCCACCGTGGTGATCACTTCGAAATAGATAATCGTTTTGGCGCCGATCCGGCCTAACTGTTTGGCATCGCCCACGCCGGCAATCCCGACCACCAGGGTCGAAATAACAATCGGGACCACGATCATTTTAATCAGATGGATAAAGATATCGCCCGCCGGTGTCAGCAAATTGCTAATCAACCAATCGCGACTTTCGGCGTGGTAATGCAGATAACTGCCCAGAAGGATACCCAGCACCAGGGCTAGCAAAATTTGCCAGGCCAGACTGACTTTTTTTGTTTTCTTCACTACTGACTTCCTCAATGAAAGGCACCATTCCTTTTCGTCATGGTACCCACTGCAGGGGGTATGAATTGTGTTGCGTTGCTTTGTGGGGTTATTTAACGCGCAATATCAGTATCATTTGCACGGCATGCTGCGCAAGCCTTTAAGAACAGGGCTTTCCTCTGCTTTTCTGCATAAAGCAGCGAATTTCCCCCAGTTACCTTGCATAAGTATTTGTAATAAAAAATATTTCACACCATCCATTTCTATAAATTCATTTGCGTAATTATTTCACTTCAAAGTTTCATTTGACGAAATTTCACTCAGTTGAATCATTGCGTGATCTGCCCCCCAATTAACAAACAAAGCTGTCAAAACCCCTACTCTTAACGTTTGTTTGACATATATTTAACAAGTTCAAAGGAGAAAAAAAGCCATGAGCCAAATACACAAACACCCTATTCCCGCTAACATTGCGGAACGTTGCCTGATTAACCCGGATCAGTACAAGGCGCAGTATCAACAATCCATAACCGACCCTGATACATTCTGGGGCGAGCAGGGGAAAATCCTTGACTGGATGCGCCCCTACACCCGCGTGAAGAATACCTCCTTCGCGCCAGGTAACATTTCCATCAAATGGTATGAAGACGGCACCCTGAACCTCGCCGCCAACTGCCTCGACCGCCACCTCGCCGAGCGCGGCGATCAAACCGCCATCATCTGGGAAGGCGACGACGCCAGCCAGAGCAAGCACATCACCTACCGTGAACTGCATGCGGACGTGTGCCGCTTCGCCAATGTGCTGCTCGGCCTCGGGATTAAAAAAGGCGACGTGGTCGCCATCTATATGCCGATGGTGCCGGAAGCCGCGGTGGCGATGCTGGCCTGCGCCCGCATCGGCGCCATCCACTCGGTGATTTTCGGTGGCTTCTCGCCGGAGGCAGTGGCCGGACGCATTATCGACTCCAGCTCGCGCCTGGTGATCACCGCGGATGAAGGGCTGCGCGCCGGTCGCGCCATCCCGCTGAAGAAAAACGTCGATGACGCGCTGAAAAACCCGAACGTAAACAGCATTGAACACGTCGTGGTCCTGAAACGTACCGGCGGTAAAATCGACTGGCAGGAAGGCCGCGATCTGTGGTGGAGCGATCTGATGGCGAACGCCAGCGCCGAACACCGCCCCGTCGAGATGAACGCCGAAGATCCGCTGTTCATCCTCTATACCTCTGGCTCCACCGGTAAACCGAAAGGGGTGTTGCACACCACCGGCGGCTATCTGGTCTACGCGGCCACCACCTTTAAATACGTTTTCGATTACCACCCGGGCGATATTTACTGGTGCACCGCCGATGTCGGCTGGGTCACCGGCCACAGCTATCTGCTGTACGGCCCGCTGGCCTGCGGCGCCACCACTCTGATGTTCGAAGGGGTGCCGAACTGGCCAACCCCGGCGCGTATGTGCCAGGTCGTCGATAAGCATAAGGTCAGCATTCTGTATACCGCTCCGACGGCGATCCGTGCCCTGATGGCGGAAGGCGACAAGGCTATCGAAGGCACAGACCGCTCCTCGCTGCGCATTCTCGGCTCGGTCGGCGAACCCATTAACCCGGAAGCCTGGGAGTGGTACTGGAAGAAGATCGGTAACGAGAAGTGCCCGGTGATGGACACCTGGTGGCAGACCGAAACCGGCGGCTTTATGATCACCCCGCTGCCGGGGGCGATTGAGCTGAAGGCTGGCTCCGCTACCCGCCCGTTCTTCGGCGTTCAGCCGGTGCTGGTGGATAACGAAGGGCTGCCGCTGGATGGCGCCACCGAGGGCAATCTTGCCATCGCCGACTCCTGGCCCGGCCAGGCGCGTACCCTGTTCGGGGATCATGAGCGCTTTGAGCAAACCTACTTCTCCACCTTCAGAAATATGTACTTTAGCGGCGACGGCGCGCGCCGAGATGAAGATGGCTATTACTGGATCACCGGCCGCGTGGATGACGTACTGAACGTCTCCGGCCACCGTCTGGGTACTGCCGAGATCGAATCGGCGCTGGTGTCGCACCCGAAAATCGCCGAAGCGGCAGTGGTCGGTATTCCGCACAACATCAAGGGCCAGGCTATCTACGCCTACGTGACGCTCAATCACGGTGAAGAACCGACGCCGGAGCTGTATGCGGAAGTACGTAACTGGGTGCGTAAAGAGATTGGCCCGCTGGCGACGCCGGATGTTCTGCACTGGACCGATTCGTTGCCAAAAACCCGCTCGGGCAAAATCATGCGCCGCATTCTGCGCAAGATCGCCGCGGGCGACACCAGCAACCTCGGCGATACCTCGACTCTCGCCGATCCTGGCGTAGTGGAAAAACTGCTCGAAGAGAAGCAGGCCATTACCATGCCTTCTTAAGTAAGGACCGATTCCCTACACCCTCTCCCCCACCGGGGAGAGGATAAAAATAAGTCCCTCCCACAGGATTTCACTCGCAGGAACGCCGTCAGCGAACCGTATCCCGGCCTTTAACGCCGGAGGGGTTGCTGTCGCCAGCGTCCGCTGCGTGGATGACGAAAGGGAGACCTCTGGAGACGCTAAGATGAATGAACAACTTTGTCAGCGGATAGAAAATAGTGCGCATTTCAGGGAGCTGGTAGCATCACGGCAACGGTTTGCCGCCATTCTGTCAGTGATTATGTTAGTGATCTATGTGGGCTTTATTCTGCTTATCGCCTTCGCGCCAGGCTGGCTCGGCACGCCGCTGCACGCCGGGACCAGCGTCACCCGCGGGATCCCGCTGGGCATCGGGGTGATCGTCATTTCGTTTGTTCTCACCGGTATTTATGTCTGGCGGGCCAACGGTGAATTTGACCGTTTGACCAAGAGCGTTCTCAACGAGGTAAAAGCATGATCAAGAGAGTCCTGACGGCGCTCGCCGCCACGCTGCTGCCCCTCGGCGTTCAGGCCGCAGACGCCATTACCGGCGCGGTACAGCGCCAGCCGACCAACTGGCAAGCGATTGTCATGTTCCTGATTTTCGTCGCCCTGACCCTGTACATCACTTACTGGGCGTCAAAACGGGTGCGTTCGCGCAGCGATTACTACACCGCCGGCGGCAATATCACCGGTTTCCAGAACGGGCTGGCGATTGCCGGCGACTTTATGTCGGCAGCGTCGTTCCTTGGTATCTCCGCGCTGGTGTATACCTCCGGTTACGACGGTCTGATCTACTCGCTGGGCTTCCTTGTCGGCTGGCCGATTATCCTGTTTCTGATTGCCGAACGTCTGCGCAACCTTGGCCGCTACACCTTTGCCGACGTGGCGTCCTATCGTCTCAAACAGGGACCGATCCGCACCCTCTCCGCCTGCGGCTCGCTGGTGGTGGTGGCCCTCTATCTGATCGCCCAAATGGTTGGCGCCGGCAAGCTGATCCAGCTGCTGTTCGGCCTTAACTATCACGTTGCGGTGGTGCTGGTGGGCGTCCTGATGGTGCTCTATGTCCTGTTCGGCGGCATGCTGGCGACCACCTGGGTGCAGATTATCAAAGCGGTTCTGCTGCTGTTCGGCGCCAGCTTTATGGCCTTTATGGTGATGAAGCACGTCGGCTTCAGCTTCAATAATCTGTTTACCGAAGCGATGGCCGTCCACCCGAAAGGCGCGGCGATTATGAGCCCAGGCGGGCTGGTGAAAGATCCGATATCCGCGCTCTCCCTTGGCCTCGGTCTGATGTTTGGTACCGCCGGCCTGCCGCATATCCTGATGCGTTTCTTTACCGTGAGCGACGCCAAAGAAGCGCGTAAAAGCGTGTTCTACGCCACCGGTTTTATGGGCTACTTCTATATTCTGACCTTTATCATCGGCTTCGGCGCCATCATGCTGGTCGGCGCGAACCCAGTGTTCAAAGACGCGGCCGGGCAGCTTATCGGCGGCAATAATATGGCGGCGGTGCATCTGGCGGATGCGGTGGGCGGCAACCTGTTCCTCGGCTTTATCTCCGCGGTCGCCTTCGCCACTATTCTGGCGGTGGTCGCTGGCTTGACGCTGGCGGGCGCCTCGGCGGTGTCGCACGACCTGTACGCCAACGTCTTCCGTAAAGGGGCGACCGAGCGTCAGGAGCTGAAGGTCTCCAAAATTACGGTGCTGATCCTCGGCGTGGTGGCCATTCTGCTGGGCATCCTGTTCGAAAATCAGAATATCGCTTTCATGGTCGGCCTGGCGTTCTCTATTGCCGCCAGCTGTAACTTCCCGATTATCCTGCTGTCGATGTACTGGTCGAAGCTGACCACCCGCGGGGCGATGATCGGCGGCTGGCTGGGTCTGCTGACGGCGGTGATTCTGATGATCCTCGGCCCGACCATTTGGGTGCAGATCCTCGGTCATGAGAAAGCGCTGTTCCCGTATGAATACCCAGCGCTGTTCTCCATCGCGATCGCCTTTATCGGCATCTGGCTCTTCTCCGCGACCGATAACTCACCGGAAGGGATGCGCGAGCGCGAGCAGTTCCGCGCCCAGTTTATCCGTTCGCAGACAGGGATTGGCATCGAGAAAGGTCAGGCGCATTAAGCTCGCTTCCCCGGCCTGCTGGCCGGGGAAGCAACCCGCGGCATTTAGGTTAATTGTAGGTAAAGTTCAGGGTTCCGTTGGCGTTCGCCTGCCCAGCCTTCACCTCGGAACCGGTTTTATAATAGTTAGTCGTAAAGGAAAGTCTCTCTGTACCTGAAGCCCCTCCCGGGTTGTCCGGATTGCTGAATACGCGGTAACTGGCCTCTGCACCCGAATTCAAAACTGTCGTTCTGCTGGATGAAAACAATGTGAGATCCGTATTCAAGGGTAATGCCTTCCCATTAAGATTCAATTGCACGCCGACACCTGTTGCCGCATCAGGAGCCCATCCCAGGGATATCACGCTATTGTCTGGATTATCTCCTTGAGCTGAAGAGGCCGAGACCTTCAGTGTGACGTTCGTTCCTGGTTCGCAAGTCAGCGTCAGATTTTGTTGTGCAGAACCGACTTTTGTCGCCTTATTAAATTCAGAGGCGCTGACGTTGCCCATCTGAAATAGCAGACTTGTCACGTCAACATCGCACCCCATCGGCACCAGCTGGATTTGCGTGGAACCAGTGACGCGCAAACTGGAAGCTGCCATCGTGCCATCGCCATCTTTGATGGACACCGTTGAGGTTGGGTTACCCAAGGTCAGAGCACTACCGCTGGCGATAGCGCCGCCAGTGGCTATCAATTGCAATTGATAGACAGGGTTGTAGTGAGAGTGGTTATAAAAATAAAACAAGCTCCCCTGCCCCAATAGAAAATTCGCATCTCCTATATAATGTTCGCTATAGTCAGGTTTGATTTGGGTATTGTAACCCTCCATTTGCCCTGTGACATTAAGCCACACTTTTATTCTGATACCGATCCCCGGGACTGAAGTCGTATAGATATGATCGCTGGTGTGAGAACCCACCATTGAGGAAGCCCATTTAAACTGTGCGTAAATACCACCATTACAATTATTCATCGAAGTTTGCGGCCCGGTGATTTTCCCGGAGTCATAGAGAATGGTCCCAGCCGTATAGTTATTCGCACTCAGCAATATTCTTGGCGGCAGGTTGGCAATGGTGACATCCCCGCCATTTATATAGTTGCTGCAGGCCCAGCCACAAACTGGAGACAGCCACAGCAGCAGTAAAAAAACACGTTTCATACTAACTCCATTTATATGTTTTTATGCGCACTATTATTTGTAGGTCACGTTGAAAGTAACGGTAAAAGCCACCTTTCCCGCTGTTACTTTCCCGTCAGGGGTGTACATTCTGGCAATCATATTAAAAACGCGTTCAGCGCCCTCAGGGAGGGCATAGGTATAAGTATCATTTGGCCCCAGGCTTTTCTGATCCACCGCACTTAGCAGCTGTAACCCTACGTTCTTGGCACCATAAATAAGCTCATCCTGATAAATACTGGGATAGGTACTACTATATGAATTACCGTTAAATGTTATCGTCACCGAGGTCATCCCCGTTGAGCAATGTTCAAAGGCAATGGCAACGGCCGTGGCATCACTACTCGCGCCTGGTTTACCGGTCAGACGTTGAAGGGAAACCGTTCCCAGATCGATAGTACTGGAGGGCTTTACCGACACTTCACATACGGGTTCTTCAATCTTACCGCTGACATTAAAATTAACTACACTATTGGCGTTAAAGGGCCAGGCAGGTCTTGCGAAAATGAATAAAACCCCAATGCTAATAATAAGCAATAAGCATGGTTTTATGGATAGCCGGCCATTCCCCCTCTTCATCGCCGCTATCCTGAGATTATGAATTAAAGCCTTTACCCTGGTATTCATCATCGGCAATTCTCTGCATAAAAAACGATATCATCCACTGACTGATCAGATGAAAAATCATAATTGAGATAACACTGGCTATTTTGCGTATCACCCCACTTCACAAATAGCCGGCCTTTTTTGGGTAACCCGGTAATATAGACTTGCCCGGCATCGCCGACAATCGAACTACGACGCTCTTTATCATTCAGATTTTCATCCTCAAGCGTCACTACGGCGCCAAAAGGCACCGCTTTATTTTTGTAGTTGATGGTGACCATGGCCTTATAGCCGATCCAGGTATCATATTTGACTTTAACAATCGCATTTCGCGTCGGGACTACCTTTCTGACAATGTTATCAATTTCCGCACCAGAGACCTGCTGCTCATCAAGAGAGAGATTGTTTTCATGGTAGGGGCGTACAAAAGGCACAACGGCGTATCCAAAAGCATCGGTCGTAATATTCGTCTGCCCCCGAACTGCCACATCGCTGACGCCCGGCGCTTCGACCAGCGCCACGCTCTCGCCCAGATAGCGAGAAAGGGTTACCCCGCCAGAATGGGCAACCATCCCGCCGCGAAGCGAGTAATTGTAGTGCGAGCTATAGCTGTCATACCCGTATCCGGCGGCGACTTCGCCCCGGGAACCCTGATAGTTCAGATTGACGTTTCCAGAGATACTTTTATCGCTGGCGTTGTAGCCTTCCTGCACGTTCCAGTTCAGAGAACGGTCCGCAAACGCAGAACCGCTCAACCCCAGGCTATGGGTCGTGTCGCCCGTCCGGCTGCTGTTCAGGTTGTAGTTAGCCGATATATCCGCGCCAAAAGGCATGCTCATCGTAAGCGATATCATATTATCGCTGGTCGGAGAGCTATCGCTGTTCTGGCCTGTGCTCTGCACATTTCGGCTGTAGGAGTAGTTAATGAAGTAAGAAATGCGACCCAGGGTATTGCTATAGCTCACCCCCAGCGACTCCATACGTGAATTATCCCAATAAGATTCACTGACCAGCGAGAGGGCGAGAGAACCGAACCCGGAGAAAATCTGGGAGGCCGAAGCGTCAAAACGATCTTTAGTCCGCCCCGTTAATGAACAACACCCGCTATGAGCATTTGCCCGGTCAATGAAATTCTGCAGAGAATAATAGCCATGGGTTGAATACCGATATCCGGCAACGGAGAAGTTGGTACCCGTTAATGGAAAATCTTTACTAAAACGCACGCGATAAGACTGCCCCTCGCTGGCAGTGGTATTATCCGCGGTTGGATTTTCTTTTATATCAGCCCAGGACTGAGAAGCATCCAATGAGAGTGCGCCAACAGATCCCAGATTAAACCCAGCTCCCAACAGCGCATTGCTATATTTATCTTCCAGTTGCTGAAAACCGCCGTACAGCGTAACGTTACTCAATGCACCCCAGGCAAGGGTGGATTGCAGAAAATGGTATTCCTTTCCGCCTGAGCTCGCCGAGCGAGTTTTACCGCTGCTGAAAGCATAGTCTATCTGCCCTTCCCGCTGGAGAATCGCCAGCGAGGCAAAAGGCACCACGAAGCTCTGCTCGCCGCCATCAGACTCTTTCACCGTAACATAGAGATCGCCCGCACTCCCCGTTGGATAAAGATCATTTATTTCGAATGCCCCGGGAGAGACCGTGGTTTTATAGATGCTGTATCCATTCTGATATACCGTTACGTCTGCAGTCGTCCGGGCAATGCCTTTGATCACCGGAGCAAAGCCATTCATGCTGTCCGGTAGCATCTCCCTGTCTGCATTCATCTGCACACCGGTGAAGCTGAAGCTGTCAAAGATGCCAGGATAGGTGTAAGTCTGCCCCAGTATCAGCTGGCCTTTCAGAGCATGGATATCGCGCGAAATATAGCTATAGACGGAGTCCCACTGGTTGCCATCATTATCATGATTAAAGGTGCTGTAATTACGTAAACGCCATGGCCCAACGTTCAACCCAGGCTGCAGACTAAGAAACTGACTGGATGTCGATGCGCCTCCGTGCCGCGGATCGTTTTTTTGCCCCGAAAGATTATAGTTAAGCAGCCCGGCGGTAATGCCCTGCTGCCATTGATTCTCGGGGACATAGCCCTGAGGGTGACGCAGCATCGCGACCTGCGGCACGGTAAAATCGACTCGCTGCTGTGAAAGTAAAACCGCCGTTTCCCATCCTGGTATTGCAGGCAGTTTTGCACACTCGGAGCCCTCTATCGTGAGCTCAGGATAATCCTGCGTTTTTATTGACCACTCTTTTAGTTGCGCAACGCTAATACACGGCTCAGCAGACGAATCACTACCTTCCTTTTGTGGCTTAAAGACGATAGTGTCAGAAGCGATAAACTTGTCGTTAATATAAATATCAAGATTATACTGACCAGGAGGTACGGCTTCGCGAGAAATATAAGATAAATCTACGCTTGTCGCACTAGTTTCATTAACTTCAAGTAAATGTGGGTTAAAATACTCCCCAGCGAAAGACGTTAAGGGGATAGCGCCAAGACTGCAAAGTATGGCGATATAGCTACTTTTCAATGAGAATGCATCATTCCATCCAGCGCTATTGAATGATGGCCTTATATTTTGGTCCCGACATACCATAATCATTGATCACACTCCATGTGATTTCTTTTTTCCCAGCTGGAGAGGCATTAGCTACCGGTATTCTTATCGTTGAATAGGGTGCAACAAACCACGCCTCGGGTACTGCTTTACCATTAATAAAAATCTCAGAGAAATTCATATAGAGAGGAGAATCATTTTTTACCTTAATGGCTCTGCCATCATTTGACCATTGCAGTTTTTGAGCAAATTCTTCCGGAATAGCATTTTTTAAAGCTGCAGGCCGATAAATGAGTTTAATCCTTGAGTTAATCGCAAATTGCACTATATTTTTATCTGATACGTCATCCGTTGCAGGAATTCCTTTAATATTGAGCCACAACATAGACTCTCGATCTTCCGGCATCGGTTTGCCTGTACGAAGAATGCGTACAAATCCTTTTTCTCCTGCCTTCAAGCGAAAAAGAGGCGGGGTGGTAATAAAGGAGTCTTTCGCGGGTGATGTCTCATCAACGATGGCTAACCATGACTGGACGATATTTGTAACATTATCTTTATTCTGAACAGAGACGGTGGTTGTCTTTTTTGTTCCATCAAAGATAACGCGCGTTCCGCCAACAACTACGCTAGCCTGCGAAACTGAAATAGAGAAAAAAAAACACACTAAACATAATAATCTGTTCATAGCCTTGTCCAAACAGGGAAAGCAAACTGCTTTCCCTTGATATAGTGATTAATTAATAATAGGTTACGTTATAGGTTACGGTCGTCTTCACTGGGCCTTTAGTTGGAGCAGAGGAACCTGACTTAGCCATTTTTACGATAAACGGAATGGTCGCTTCCCCAGAAGAAATATCGACATCAGAACCTTCAGTATTGTTCTTTTGCAATACGCCAGCGCCATCAAAAATAGCAACAGCAACATTGGTTGCTGGTGTTCCTGTAGCCTGGTTTCGAAAATAATCACTATTAAATTTATCTGCTTCACCACCAAAGGTAATTCGGGCTTTGGTCAGAGCACCTTCGCCCGTAGGGCAACCGGCCAGTGTGAAAGAGAAGTTCTTCGCGGCGCTATAGACGTTCGCTGTTAAATCTGCTACCGAGACAGTCCCCATTTCAATAGATGAAGCATTATTATCAATACTGGCGGAACATGTGGTTTCGGCCACCGTCCCCGTGAAGTCGATAGTATTATTCGCATGAGACATTGCCACCAAAGAGCAGCCAGAAGATAAAGCTAAAATCTTAGCTAACGTTTTGAAATTTGCTTTCATTTGTATTCCCCTATTTATTCAGAATAACAATCAATCCATCAATTGTTTATGGCAAGCTATTAGCGAATGAGATTGGATACCAACGTTCTTAACTGCTGGTATATTTCTTAGGGAAATGTATGGCTTGCATTTAACATTAGTTCAAATGCAAGAGCTTTAATTCCACTTGAATCCATTCAATAATAAAAGCTCACGCAAACAAGATAACGGAAACCAGGAGTATTCTCAACAATAGAAGAAAGGCTAATTCAAAGTCATAAATGTCTGTCATTAATAACCATCATATATGCATTAAAAATATGCAAATAAAATCATTGAGTTATAATATCAAAATATTCATTATTAAAATATTCAAACACATACAAATAAATATAGTAAATAAAACAATATTCAAATAGAAACATTTGGTTACAAACTATCGATAAATAATTAAG
Source organism: Klebsiella sp. PCX (assembly GCF_021869705.1). Lineage (NCBI taxonomy): Bacteria > Pseudomonadati > Pseudomonadota > Gammaproteobacteria > Enterobacterales > Enterobacteriaceae > Klebsiella > Klebsiella sp. PCX. Next base: position 341,551 of record NZ_CP091527.1, on the reverse strand, counting down.
AATAATCATGGCGGATTAAAGAAAAACCAGACAAGGGTTATCAATAAATAATATTAGAACTAAGACTAATTAAGGATTATTTTCCCTGGCAACAATCAGAGATAGTGATAAATCCCCAATCAAGTTGTTCCATTAATCACCATGCCACCAGGTTAATCCGTAAAAAATAGCTGAAATGAGCGCGGAGTGACTTTTAAAACAGTGCCCAGCGCACCAAAGGCGCGGCCAGCACCATCACGACTCCGGAAAGCATCATCACCAGGCTGGCGACGACGCCCTCCTGTGGGCCAAGCTCATAAGATCGTGCGGTACCAGCGCCATGTGATGCTGCGCCAAACCCCGCTCCTTTCGCCATTCCTGCGCGAATAGAAAGTCGCAGAAACAGTACATCACCTATCGTCATACCGAATACCCCGGTGACAACAACAAACAGAGCGACTAAATCAGGCTGGCCGCCCAGCGGCTTCGCTGCGGCAAGGGCAAAGGGCGTCGTTACCGAGCGCACAGCCAGGCTCCGCTGGATCTCATCAGGCAGCGTCAACCATCTCGCCAGCCAGACCGAACTGGTCACCGCAACAACCGACGCGGTGATCACCCCGGCGGTGAGTGACATCCAGTGGCGTTTAATCACCGCGACATTTTCATAGACCGGGACGGCAAAAGCGATGGTCGCCGGGCCCAGCAGCCAGAGCAGCCAGTGGGTCTCCCCCATATAGCTCTGATAGGAGATGTGGCCTACCACCAGAATCAGCACCAGCAGGATCGGCGTGAACACCAGCGGCATCAGCGGCAGTTTATGAAAACGGCGATACAGTTTTTTGTTGGCATAATAAAGGCCCAGGGTCGCCAGCAGACACAGGATACTCAGCACGACATCGCTCATTTATTTATCCTGCTCACTTCGTAACGATAGACCTTGTCAACGACCCAGGCGGTGGCGCCCAGCACCATCAGCGTGCTTAACGCAATCACCAGAAAAATCCGCCAGCCGTCGACCATCAACAGTTGAGCATAATTGACCACCGCCACCACCGCCGGGACAAAAAACAGCAGCATTTCCGCCAGCAACCAGCGGGCGCCGGCGCGAACCCAGTTCAGGGGGATCACCCGGCAGACGATCAGCAGCAGGAGCATCACCATGCCGACCAGGTTGGCCGGCAGCGGCACCTGCCAGGTGTTCACCAGATATTGCGCGAAGATAAATAACCCGACGTAGAGAAGTACCTGCACCGGGATCTGAAGACGTTGCGCCACGACGGGGACAACGCGAGCTGGCGCGAAGGCCATGAGCGATATTCCTGGAAAAAAGAAGTCAGGGGTGCAGTATAGAGAGCCGCCGACGCGGACAGAAATGAATTAAAATCATCGCAGGTATAGTCTCAGGGAATAATTATGGATATCCGAACGCTGCGCTATTTTGTTGAAGTGGTTCGTCAGCAGAGTTTTACTCGCGCGGCGGAAAAGCTGTTCGTCACGCAGCCCACCATCAGCAAGATGCTCAAAAATCTCGAAGATGAACTGAACTGCACGCTGTTGATCCGCGATGGCCGCAAACTGCTGCTCACCGATACCGGACGCGTGGTTTTTGAACGCGGCCAGGCGATCCTCGGCGAGTTCAGCCAGCTGGAGTCAGAGCTGAGCGATATCAACCACCTGCATAAGGGGGTGCTGCGGCTGGGCATTCCGCCGATGGTCGGGATGCTGATGGCCGAGCCGATCAGCCGTTTTCGCGAACGCTACCCGGGCGTCGAGTTGAAAATCGCCGAGTTTGGCGGCCTGACGGTTCAGCAGGCGGTCAGCAACGGCGAGCTTGATATGGCGATGACCGCCCTGCCGATCGAAGAAGGAAGCAGCCTCACCACCTTACCGTTGTTCAACCACCCGCTGTGCGTCCTGGCGCCCAGGACCGCGACGTGGGAAGGCAAGACCTCGCTCTCGCCGGCGGAGCTGGCGGCGCATCCGCTGGTTATTTACAACGAAGATTTCGCCCTCAGCCAGCAGCTGATGCGCCTCTTTGCCGAGCATGATGTGAAGCCGCGGATCGCCGTGCGCAGCGGTCAGTGGGATTTTCTCGCCGCCATGGTGCAGGCCGGCATTGGCGTGGCGATCCTGCCGGAGCCGATTTGCCAGCGTCTCGACCCGCAGAATTTTTGCTGGATCCCATTGCAAAGCGAGCTGCGCTGGGAGCTGGGGATGATTTGGCGGGAAGGGGTGTATATGTCGCGCAGCGCTGAGGCCTGGCTGGCGTGCAGTAAAGCGTTCTGGCTGGAATAAATCCCTGGTGACAACGCGTTTCGGAGAGGAATGGGTAGCCCGGGTCAGACGCTTGCGCCGCTGCCCGGGTTTCCCCGGTCGCGCTAACGCTTACCGGGGCTACACATTTACTGCGGTCTCGCCGGTAGCCCGAATGAATGTCGCGCTATCCGGATGACAGGTTATTGATCTTCGATTAACAGCGCTTCCAGCAGGTCGAGGTCGTGCAGCAGCTTCTGCAGCGTCTCGTTACTGATCTGCCGGGTGGCGCGCAGATGGTACAGCTCGCCACGTTCAGAGCGCAGCGCCGCCAGGCGGAAGCGGCGTTCCAGACTCTCTTCGAGCATGGAGGTCTCCACGTCGTTACGCCCATCGGCGCGGCGGCGCAGGTTACCGATCACCCGCGAACTGACTTCGGTCAGCAGCTGGTTATCGATATTCTCTTTGGTATCCGCCGCCAGCCGTTCTTCCATCTTCTGGATAGCCACAATCGCCACGTCCGCCGTCGCCGCGCGCGCCAGACGCTCCTCTTTCCGCTGCTGCACATTATCGCTCGATTCAATGTGACGCAGCAGGATCGGCAGCGCAATCACCCCAACGAACAACGAGAACAGGATCACCCCGGCGGCGAGGAAAATCAGCTCATAGCGCGCCGGAAAGACATTCCCGTCCGGCAGCAACAGCGGAATAGAGAGCACACCGGCGAGGGTAATCGCCCCGCGCACCCCGGCAACGGAGGAGATCAGCAGCTCGCGAGTAGTCCAGGAGCCAAACTCCATCGGTTTCTTCTTCAGGAAGCGCTGGCTAAGCTTACGCATCGACCACAGCCAGCCAAAACGCACCAGCATCAGCGCGGCATAGATCAGGATGATGTCGGTAAACAGCATCCAGGTCTCGACGTTGGGGTCGGCTTCCGCCGCCACCAGCGAGCTGGAGAGGATATCCGGCAGCTGCAGGCCCAACAGCAGAAACACCATGCCGTTAAAGACAAACTCCAGCATCGCCCAGGTGCTGTTGGCGCGCAGGCGCATCGCCAGCGGCGCGGTACGCATCACGCCGGAACGGGTGATGGTCATCCCTGCCGCCACCGCCGCCAGAATGCCGGAGACGCCGATATGTTCGGCAATCAGATAGGAGGCAAACGGCAGCAGGAACAGCAGGACGATCTGCGTGGCGGGCTCGTCACCGCCCCAGCGGCTGAGGAAGCGCATCGAGCGGCCATACGACCAGCTCACCACAAACCCGGCCAGCACGCCGCCAATCGCCACTTTCAGAAACTCGACGGTGGCGCCGCCGACGGTAAAGACCATGGTGCCCATCGCCACCGCGACGGCAAACTTGAGCGAGACCAGGCCGGAGGCGTCGTTCATCAGCGCCTCACCCTGCAAAATGCCCATGATTTTTTTCGGTATCCGCCCTTCCCCGACGATACCCGAAAGCGCCACGGCATCGGTCGGCGACAGCACGGCCGCCAGCGCGAACGCCGGGATCAGCGGAATGCCCGGCACAATCCAGTAGATCAGAAAGCCGATGCCGACCACCGTCACGACCACCAGCGCCAGCGCCAGGCCGAGGATCTCGCGACCGTGCTCAATGAATTCGCGAGTCGGCGTTTTCCAGCCGTCGGCGAACAGCAGCGGCGGGATAAACAGGACCAGAAACAGCTCTGGATCAAATTCAACATGCAAACCAAAGGTCGGCCACGCCAGAAGCGCGCCAATGGCGATTTGCATCAGTGGGAGTGGAACCTGAAAGGGCAGTACGCGCGTCACTACCCCGGAGAGTGAGACCACAAGGGTCATGATGAGGATGGTAAAGAATATTTCCATGTGTTCCCTGTTTGCTGCGTTTTCTTTTATACCTGTGAGGCGTCTTGCCTTTGAATCATACGCTACCCAGATTAACGCAAATGGAAACAGGATGTGGCTTAAAAATAAAACGGGCGGCCTGAGCCGCCCGAGAGGAGCACAAAGGGTTTAAATCGCCCACCCGCCGGCGTAGAAGACCACCAGCGCCACCGCGATAATCACCGTGCCGAGGTTCAGCTTACGCCACTCGCCGGAGACCAGGCGGCCGATCACCAGGGTCGCGAAACCGATCATAATGCCGGTCACGATGTTACAGGTCAGCACGATAAACACCGCGGTGATCAGGCCGGCCATGGCGTCGACGAAGTCGTTGAAATCGATTTTCGCCACGTTGCTCAGCATCAGCAGGCCGACGTACATCAGCGCCGGCGCGGTCGCGTAGGCCGGCACCAGATAAGAGAGCGGAGAGAGGAACAGGATCAGCAGGAACAGGACCCCTACCGTCACCGCGGTCAGGCCGGTTTTACCGCCGGCTGCCGTACCCGCCGCCGATTCGATATACACCGCCGCCGGCGCCGCCCCGACTAAGCCAGAGAAGACGCTGCTCAGGGAGTCGGTGGTCAGCGCTTTACCGCCGTTGATGATCTGTCCGTCTTTGTCCAGCAGGTTCGCCTGACCGGCCACCGCGCGGATGGTGCCGGTGGCGTCAAAAACCGCCGTCATCACCAGGGCCAGCACGCTGGGCAGCACAACCGGATTCAGCGCGCCGACGATATCCAGACTGCCAATCAGCGAGTTGCCCTGGTCATCGCTCAGGGATGGCATGGCGAAAATCCCGGAGAAATGGACGTTAGGATCGAAAATCAGGCCGACAATCGACACGCCGATAATGGTCAGCAGAATACCGCCCGGTACCTTCATTTTTTCCAGACCGATGATCACCGCAAGGCCAATCAGCGACATCACCACCGGGAAGCTGTCAAAGTTCCCCAACGCCACCGGCAGACCGTCCAGCGGGTTTTTGATCACCAGGCCAACGCCATTGGCGGCAATCAGCAGCAGGAACAGACCGATCCCGATCCCGGTACCGTGGGCCACGCCCTGCGGCAGGTTGCGCAAGATCCAGCTGCGGATGCCGGTTGCCGAGATCACCGTAAACAGGACGCCCATCAGGAATACCGCGCCGAGCGCCACCGGAATACTGATGTGCTGCCCCAGCACCAGGCTGAAGGCGGTGAAAGCGGTCAACGAGATAGCGCAGCCGATGGCCATCGGCAGGTTTGCCCATAATCCCATCGCCAGCGAGCCAACGCCCGCCACCAGACAGGTAGAAACAAACACCGCGGCCGGCGGGAAGCCCGCTTTTCCGAGCATGCCCGGCACCACGATGACGGAGTACACCATCGCCAGAAAGGTAGTGAGACCTGCAACAATCTCCTGACGCACGGTGCTGCCGCGCGCCGAAATTTTAAACCAGGCGTCTAATGAACCGCCGGTACGCGCTGAAGGCGTAGACATAGAAAACTTCCCCTGAAAATTTTTATTGTTCGTTGGTATGCGTGGTGGACCCTCCACTGCCAGTTAAACGCGATCTCCTTGTACCGAATCGCAGCGCCAGGGGGGCTGCAAAAAAGCAAACGTTTAACTCCACGCATACACTACGGTGTGTCAACCTTGTCTCCTCCCCCTGGATAGCAGATAAAAGAGGGAGCAAAACAGAAAGGCAAACGATTATCCGGCCTTTAGATAACCCTTTTCAACCGATGTTTATCGTATTTCGCTAAATTTCGCTTATGACGAACAGAAAATAACCAGCTGATGCGCAAACGTTATCGTCCATGCGCAATCCGCTAACAATTTTTTAGTCAGTTGCTTTCATTTAGCCGCGTCATCGGATCCGCTGATACCTCAGGCGCCGGGTAAGGTGAAGGGGCCGCCGCGCTCGATGGCCCGCTGCCAGGCAGGGCGCTGCTCCACCCGCTGTCGCCAGGCCTCGATATGGCGAAGATCATCCATGCCGCCGCGGGACAACAGCGCCATCACCGGGAAGCTCATCTGGATATCGGCCATGCTCAGCTGCTCGCCGGCAAACCATGGCTGCGTGGCCAGATGGTTGTCAATGAACCGCGCATGGGTGGCCAGTTGGGGATCGAGCCACGCTTTCTGGATACCTTTGCCCAGCAGCGAGCCCAGCGAGCGGACGCCAAAGGGCACCGGAGGTCTGCCGAGGCTGGCGAACACCAGCTTCATTAACAGCAGCGGCATCAGCGAACCTTCGGCATAGTGCAGCCAGAAGCGGTACTGCAGTTTGTCATCTGTGCCCTGCGGCTTCAGCAGCCCATCGCTGTCCCAACTCTCCTGCAAATACTCAAGGATCGCTCCGGACTCCGCCAGCACATAGCCGTTGTCTTCCAGCACGGGCGATTTACCCAGCGGGTGGATTTTCTTCAATGCCGCTGGCGCCAGCATCGACTTTTCCCGCTGATAGCGGACTATCTGATAAGGCAGCTGTAGCTCCTCCAGCGCCCACAGTACGCGTTGCGATCGTGACTGATTAAGATGGTGTACCGTCAGCATGGGCCTCTCCCGTCGTTTGTTCAAATTAACTATAGGAACAGGCGCTGATTGCCGGGAAAATTTCGGCAAAATAGTGAGGAAAAAACGGCGGCAGATGCCATAGTTAAAGTGTCGACGCAAACCGGAACCTCCATCAACAGATTGCGCAATACTGAGGGACGTCGACGTCGGGGGAAACCCTCTCGTGAACCAACGAGATAATGCGAAAGACCAAGACCGGAAAACAACTAAAGCGCCCAGTTGTGGCGCTTTAGTTTTATCACTCCTCTTCCAGCAGCCGGGCGCCGGTCCCCTCTTCCCCCAGCTTATCGCCCGGGTTGCGTAGCGGGCAATCGCGCCGCGATAAACAGCCGCAGCCAATGCAGCCGTCGAGCTGGTCGCGCAGCGCCGTCAGGGTGTGGATACGCCGGTCAAGCTCCTCGCGCCACTGTGATGACAGCATTTTCCACTCTTTTGCGCTGAGATTGTGCCCTTCCGGCAGCACGCCAAACGCGTCGCCGATGGTGGCCAGCGGGATGCCGATACGTTGCGCAATTTTGATAATCGCCACCGCGCGCAGGACATCGCGCCGGTAGCGCCGCTGATTGCCGGCATTCCGCTGGCTATGGATCAGCCCTTTACTCTCATAAAAATGGAGGGCCGAGACCGCCACGCCGGTTCGTTTTGCCACTTCCCCGGGCGTCAGCAGCATTTTGATGCGGGGTGATTTCTTTTCCATAAAGCGCTTTACCTCAAGTTAACTTGAGGAATTATACTCGCCCGCAGACAAAACGACGAATCGAGAATTGAGAGAGGCCGCTTTATGTCCCATCAGGATATTATTCAAACACTGATTGAATGGATTGATGAACATATCGATCAACCACTTAACATTGATGTAGTCGCCAGAAAGTCAGGATACTCGAAGTGGTACCTGCAGCGGATGTTCCGCACCGTGATGCATCAGACGCTGGGGGATTATATTCGTCAGCGCCGCCTGCTGCTGGCGGCGGAGGCGTTGCGAACCACCCAGCGGCCGATCTTTGATATCGCTATGGATCTGGGCTATGTCTCGCAGCAAACCTTCTCGCGGGTATTCCGCCGGGAGTTTGACCGCACCCCCAGCGACTACCGCCATCAGATCTCCGCGTGACGCGGCGGCTGAGGCACGTTCACGGGCGCGGGCGCATTGGCTAACCACTGCATAAACTCCCGCGCCGGCATCGCTTTCGCAAACAGCCAGCCCTGGCAATACTGCACGCCGCGCTTGTAGAGCCAGCTTACCTGCTCAGGCGTCTCCACGCCTTCCGCGATAGTCTTTAGACGTAACCCGCGCGCCATCTCGATGATGTGTTCGGCAATCAGGTGGCTGGTGTTGTTGGTGGTCAGCGTATCAACGAAGGTTTTATCGATTTTAAGGATATCGACGTTCAGGGCGTGCAGATTATGCAGATTCGAATAGCCGGTACCGAAATCATCGATGGCAATTTCATAGCCCGCTTCGCGGAACGCCTGAATCACCGGCGTGGTCTTCGGTACGTCGATAAACCCCCGCTCGGTTACTTCGATTTTGATCTGCCCGATACAGACCGCATAGCTGCGCGCTTTCTCACTGATCTGTGAAATCAGCCGCGCCGAGTGGAAGTCCGACGCAGAGAGATTAATCGCCACGTACAGCTGCGGATGGCTGGCAAGAAACTCTCCCATTTCGTAAAACAGCTCATCCACCACGTAGTCCGTCACCTGGGCAATCATGCCTTCATTTTCCGCCAGCGGTATAAACTCCGCCGGGTTCATCACCGGACCGTCAAACCCTGGCCAGCGCAGCAGCGCTTCCGCCCCGACGCAGCGGTTATTTTTAATATCGATAATCGGCTGGTAGTGCAGGCGCAGCTGGCGGCAGCTCAGAGCCCGCTGCAGCATATTGCGCGGCGAGTGATACTGCCGGCGGGTGCGCGACCACACCAGCACCAGTAAAATACTGCAAATGATCCCCAGCGGCAGCGTCAGGCTGGCCTGGTCACAAAAGTTGTGATAATAGCTGGCCCGCGAGGTGGACATAATGACGGCGATCGGCCGGATAGCGGAGCGGGCTATCGTATACACCCGGCCATTCTGATTAAAAAAGGTATCGCCTTCGCGAATTAACGCATGGAGCTCCGCGGGCTCGACATTGTTACTCACCGAGAAAAAGAGGTTGGTTTTGGTATCGAACACGCCATAGGCTAAATCGCGATCGCTGGCGATTACCGAGCTGTACGAGAAGGGATTGACCACCACCACATAGGGCCCCTTCTGCATATAATTCATGGCAAAGCCCGGATAAAACGGCGTGTCCCGGTAATAGTAAATCGCGACATCCGGCTTTTTGGTGTAATTGGCCGCCGGCATCCGCCAGCCGGTTTGCTGATGAACGGACGTTGAACAGATAAAGCGCTGGCCGTTAGCGTAGATCAGATCTTCCACATACAGCAGGCCACGAACGATATGCAATAAATAACGCTGATGGTCCGCTGAGCATAGCTCCCCGCGATACTGGCTGGCTTTCGCCCGGGCCTGATCCGCTTCGCGGATGACCATTTCCGTTTTTTGCAGCGCCAGCTGCGAAAATGAGTGTAATTGATCAATGGTTTCGGCTTTCGCCCGCAGCTGGGCAAACCACAATGCCAGTACCACTGGCAATAAAATAACCAAACCCGTTCCGATGAGCCTTAGCGCCTTATGCGGCGCACTGTCACCCATTTACGCTTACATCCATGCGATATGCCTTAATTAAGGTAGACCAAACACGTTAGCAATCGCGACTGCGATAGACATCAGCAGATTTTCTGCCAGCCCTCACGGGCGTCAGCTTTACCCCTGATGGTGAAGAATAATACTTATTTATCAGGTATTCGGAAGATATTCCGCCAAGATTAAGAATAGACGCGTATCTGACTCGGTTTCTCCGTGTAATAAACAAGAACAGGTAATAAAACCCGCAGAATAATAATCATTAGCAAGGCAATGAAAATAAGATCAGCGGGGGTTGCTCACTAATATCCACACAAATAACATTGCTATTAAACGCAGCGAAAGCTCATTTTTTGACTGGTGAAGAAAGCGCCAAGTGTGATATAGTTCACACAAGTTGATGAAACAGAAATGGCGTTTCATCACTCTCTAGTACGCCAGTTGAGACCAGAGCGCTATGCCATCGTCAGTCGCGCCAGGTCGTCCATGGCTCCCCGACTTTCTTTGAGGATAGGTTAATGGCTTCCATTACTACCAGTGTCGTGTTGTTGCGCTGGCCCCTGGTGAGCGCAGTACTCATGTTTCTCGCCAGCTCACTGAATATTCAGCTTCGCAAAAGCGATTACGCCGGTCTGGCGGTGATCTGCAGCTGCCTCGGCCTTGCCGCCGCCTGCTGGTTCGCCACCGGTTTGCTCGGCATCACCCTGCTCGATATTGCCAAAATCTGGGGCAATATCAAAGATGTGATGATTGAAGTCATGAGTCAGACGCCGCCAGAATGGCCAATGATGATGACCTGAGGTTAAAAAGCTTCCCGACGGGAAGCTTTTTCGTTTTCTGCAGCTCTTATTTCCCCAATTTCGCCATCATCTCCGGACGCATAAATTTATGGATCACCACCATAAAGAGCAGCGATGGCACCAGCAAAATCAGCGCGGTAATCGACGAGACCTGATAGTTACCCGACATGCTGGCGTTATAGAGCAGCAGCGGCAGCGTAGTGATATCCGGCGCCCCGACGAAGAAGGTGCCGGTAAACTCATCCAACGACTCCAGAAAAACAAAGATGCAGGCGGCAACGATCCCTGGCGCCGCCTGCGGCAGCACGATGTGCCAGAAGGTATACACCGGTCCGGCGCCCAGGTTACGCGATGCCCGCGCCAGCAGCGGGTCGATGGCTGAAAACGCGGCCACACAGATCCACACCGAGTACATCAGACCATGGACGCTATGCACCAGCACCACCCCCGCGATAGTTCCGTTCAAGCCCCACTGGTAAAACAGACGAGCAATATTCATGTATACCGTCAGGTTGGGAAAGGCCTGCGGGAGGAGAAACAGCAGCATAAACAGCACCCGCAGCGGCATTTTCCGCCGGGAAAGCGCATAGCCGGCGGGAACGGAAATCAGCAAACAGACCCCCACCGACAGCAGGGCGATCAGTATGCTGGTTAACAGCGAGCTGGAGACATCGCTGTACGGATTGAAAACCTGATACCAGTACTTCAGGCCCCACTGGCTGGGCAGCGAATGGGGAAAATACCAGCTTTCCGCTACGGTCCAGATCAACAGGTTCAGAAGCGGGCCAAACATCGCCAGCAGCATAAACAGCAGCAGCAGGCTCTGCAGCACCGGGCTGGCGTTCACTTTACGGCGTCCTCTTACCCACCATGACGGAGAGGAAGCAAGATTCAGCGCTTTCATCATTCACCGCCTTTTTGCTGCAGGCTATGGCGCAGGTAAAACCACGACAGCGCGCCGCAGATCGCCAGCGACACCACGCCAAGCGCATTCGCCACCGCGTAATCACCATAGGAATTGACGCGAAACGCCATATCCACGGTCAGCATCGTCGGCGTCCCCACGCCGATCATCAGCGGTACCGACAGCACCGACATCATGGTTACCGTCGACAGCACCAGCGCCACGCCGATGGTCGGCAGGACCTGCGGCAGCATAATATCGAACAGCAACCGCGGCCGGGAGGCGCCAAGGTTACGTGCGGCGAGGATCTGCGACGGCTCCAGCGCCGCCATCGCTCCGCAGATCAACAGCGTAGCAAAGGCCAGCTGCTTCCAGACAAAGGTAATGACAATTCCCTTCCATCCCAACCAGGAGAGGGTCTCCAGCGGCCTGACCAGATCGGCCGCCACCAGCGCATTGTTCATCAGGCCATTTTTGGCGAGAAAAGTGCGCATCATCTGAGCGACGACGATAAAAGGAATAAATAGCGGCAGGCGATACAAAAAACCCAGCAGGCGAACAACGGGCCGGCAAGGCGACAGCGCAATCACTGCCGACAGGGTAATGGCGATCAGCGCTAACAACGCCACCGAGATCAGCACGATAAGCAGCGAAAAGAGCACATCGTTGGCGTAAAGCGCGTAGACCTTGCGAAAATGATCGAGGGTGAACGGCTGTCCCGGCGCGGTAAACGCCGAGACCAGCGAAAACCCCAGCGGATACAAAAACAGGATCGCGACCATCAGCGCGGCCGGGGCAACCAGCAGCAAATATTTTAATGAACTGGACATAAAGAACCTGGCGTTGGCACAAGCAAGCGCCCGGGTCGGCGACCCGGGCTGGAAAAAGGGTTAATTGGCCACCTGGCTTTCGTAACCCTCTTTGATATCGTCAAAGTAGGGGGCGATCGGGAAGCTTTTGCCATACTTCGCCAACGCTTCTGGCGAGATTTCGGCAAACAGCTTTTGCCAGGTCGCTGCATCCAGCTTCGGCTTCACCTGCCCGGCGTCGATGCCCGGATACCAGTTGAACTGCTTAACGATCCCCTGCGCCTGCACTTCCGGGCTGGTGGCCAGCGCGATAAAGTCGCGCGCCAGCTGCGGATTCGCCGCTTTCGCCGGAATGACGTAATACATCGGCTGACCCGGCATGCCCGGGGCCAGTAAAGCGAGCTTAATCGATGGCGGCAGCTTGCCCTGATCTTTCCAGCTATAGAACATGTCGACCCATACCGGGCCCATGGCAATCTCTCCCCGACTTAGCATGTCGAGCGTTCCAGCGTTGCCCGGAGTGAAAGTGACATTTTTATTGAACGCCTTCAGTTTCTCATAGGCTTGCTGCCAGCCCTTTTCAACGCTTTTATCATAAGGCGCGGAGGAGAGGCGCTCGGCGTCGGTCCCGTAGGCGTAGATCCAGCCCACCACAAAGCTAACGCCGGACATGCCGTTCTTGATGCCGTTATAGCCAAAAGCCTGAGGATGTTTCTGCGTCCAGGCCACCAGCTCGTCATACGACGCCGGTGGCGTATTGACGAGATCGCTGTTCCACGCGATAGCGGTCTGGCTTAAGAACATCGGCATGACGTATCCGTCGACGTTAACGCCCAGCGCCTGGGTGACGCTCGGCGAGCTCACCATGCCGCCGGTCTGAATATCCTGACGATATTTTTGCAGCAATCCCTTTTCCACCTGCTCCCCGCCCGCCTTCTGATGCACCACGGCGACGTCGATATCCCATTGCTGCGCGCCGCTCTCCTGCTGGGCGCTCAGCTTCTCGCTAATTTTATTCGACCCGGCGTCGCCTGGGCCGGTACCGATCACCCGCACCTTGACGCCGGGATGAGCGGCTTCAAATTTTGGCCCCAGCCAGGTTTTCACGTAATCCACCATATTCTGATCGCCCGCGGTGGCGACGTTAAGAAAGGTGTCGGCCTGGGCGCTAACGCTCAGGCAGAGGGTCGTTAAGATCGCTGCTTTCGTCTTAGTAAACATGGATTGTCCCCAGAATGAACACGCTGATATCACTGTGATAGTGGTAAAGGAAAAATATGGAGGGCCGGCATGGGCACATGGAGCCTGACGCGGCTTTTCGTCGGCCAGCACTGAGCGGAGTCGGCCTGCAGCAGGCGGTCATGGCAGCGCACGCTGTGGCGATACAGATTGCCCAGAAACGCGCTCTGCTCCACCATCCCCTCCAGGGCGAGCCCCTCCTGCGGCGCGGGCTGCGTTAATTCAGCGAGCGTGGCATCGGCGCTGCGAAAATAAATGACTTTTTCACCCTGCTGAGCAGCCGATAAACCGGATATTGCGGCAGCGGATATTTCATCAGAGGTTATTTTATTATCGGCGCCCATAAAATCAGCGACGAAGGGTGTCGCGGGTCGCTGATATATTTGTTCCGGCGTGCCGGTTTGCTCAATTCGCCCCTGGTTTAATACCGCAATTCGGTCCGCCATCACTAATGCCTCCTGCTGATCGTGGGTGACAATTAATGACGTAAAGCCGAGTTTCTTTTGCAGAGATTTAATTTCATGGCGCACATTGAGCCGCACTTTGGCATCCAGATTAGATAACGGCTCATCCAGCACCAGCACCTGAGGCTCTATCGCCAGCGCCCTCGCCAGTGCCACCCGCTGCCGCTGGCCGCCCGAGAGTTCGGTCACCTTCACGTCAGCCAGCCCGTCGAGATTGACGATCCGTAGCAGCTCCGCCACTCGCCGTGTGATATCCGCCCCGCGCCATTTGCGCAGCTTCAGGCCATAGCCAATATTGCGCGCCACCGTCAGGTGCGGCCACAGGGCGTAGCTTTGAAACACCATGGTGATATTGCGCTGCTCCGGCGCCTGATGGGTGATCGATCGGCTGGCGATGGCGATCTCCCCGCTTTCCACCGGAATAAAACCGCAGAGGGCATTCAGCAGGGTGGTTTTTCCACATCCCGAAGGGCCGAGCAGGGCGATCATCTCCCCCTGCTCGACCGCCAGATCGATATTATGTAAAACCACTTTATCGCCATAACTAATTTTAAGGCCAGAGATCTTTAAATAACTCATATTCGCTACCTGAAAGCGCTGTTGCGGGCATTTTTTATTGGTATGAACACGTGTTCATTTAGCTGTAAAAAAAATGCAACGTTGACTCGACATGATGTGAGCCTACTTTGTCGGGTATTTATGACAATTTAATTAAGCGGCAAAAATTTTTGGCGAGGGTAAATGAAAATAGATGTGCTTGGCTGCGGGAGCGCCTTTTCCTGCACGCAAAATACTTCCGCGTTGCGGGTAATCGACGCGGACAACAAACAGTGGTTAATCGACTGCGGCCCCACCGTTCCCCGCGCGCTCTGGCAGCGCGGCGGCGGGGTCAACGATATCGACGCGATCTACTTCACCCACGTTCATCCGGACCACTGCACCGGTCTGACGGCGCTGCTGAATTACTGGAAAAGCGGCTCCCGCCAGAAGCCGTTGATTATCTACTGCCAGCCGGCGCAGCAGCCGGTGCTCAAGCAGCTGGCCGCGCTGGCGAACTGGCCGCAGGCGGAGCTTGGCTTCACCCTCGACTGGCAAGCGTGTCGCGACGCCTGGACGTGGCAGGACTGGCAGATCCGTACTGCCCCCACCCAGCATGAGCTGAGTAATCGCGCCATCCGTATCACCATTGCCGGGCAGACACTGTTTTACAGCGGCGATGGCCGGCCGACCGCCGACTCGATGGCCCTGATGGCCGGCGCCGGGCTGGCGTTTCAGGAGTGTGCCTCGGTGGCGGCTCTGGACGATGACGCCTCTCATGGCGATTTCCCCTCTTGCCTGATGCTGTTCAGAACGCTGCAGCTCCCGGCGCTGGGGCTCTATCACTGCGAGGACGCTTCCCTGCCGGCGCTGAAGCAGGCCTGCCAGCCGTGGCCGGGTTTATTCGTTTCCCGGGATGGGCTCGCCTTAACGTTGCCGCGTCCCACGTTTAACGACGAGGCGCATATCCTATGAGCCCTGCACCCCGTAAACCCAGCGTCACTGCCCAGGACGTTGCCCGGCGAGCGGGCGTCTCCCGGGCGGTGGTGTCCCGGGCGTTGAGCAGCAACGGCAGCATCTCTCCCGATGCCCGGGCGCGGGTGTTGCGCGCCGCCGAAGAGCTGGGGTATCAGGTTAATTTCCTCGCCCAGGGGCTGAACCGCCAGCGCAGCCACTTAATCGGCGTGATCGTCTCGCGCATCAGCGATCCTTTTCGCAGCGCCCTGCTTGATGCCCTGCTCAACGAGATCCAACGCCAGGGCTTTCAGGCGCTGGTGAGCGAGATCCATAGCGAGCAGGATCTGGCGCACACCCTGCGCCGTTTCGCTCAGTTTCGCGTCTCCGGAGTTATCGTTACCTCCGGCCAGCCGCCGGAAGCGCTGGTGAACGAGTGCGTTCACCAGCATATTCCGGTGGTGGGCATTAACCGTCAACCGACGATCCCCGGGGTGGATTATGTCTGCTCTGATAACGCCGCTGGCGCCGAGCTGGCCGCCGACCAGCTGTTGCGCAGCGGCTGTCGGCGCTTCGGCTGGCTCAATACTCACCCTTCCACCTGGGCCGGACGCATGCGCGGGGAAGCGTTCAGCCGGGCGCTACAGACGCGCGGAGTGAACATCGAACGCGACCTGGCGCACCTCGCCTGTCCGGAAGAGGGCTACGTCGGCGGTGAGCAGGCCGCGGCGCTCGCTGGCGAGGTGCCTGAGGGGATCTTTTGCGCCAATGCCCAGCTTGCCTGTGGCTTTCTCGATGGAATGCGCCAGCGCGGCAAACAGGCGCCTGAGGATTACCAGCTGATTGGTTTTGATAACACGCCGCCGACCGCGCAATATAGCTACCAGCTCACCACCCTACATCAGGATGTGGCGGCGATTTCCCGCCAGGCGCTTACCCGGCTGCAGGAGCGCGCCGCCGACCCTTTACAACCTTCACGCACCACCTGGGTGGAGGTGACGTTAATTCACCGGCGCACGTCGCCCTTTGTTATCTGAGAGCAGGACTATGACGGAAGCACAACGAGAATCATTATGCGACTTGATTCGCCAGGCTGGCGCCCACGCCCAGGCGCTGCGCGATGCGGGATTACAGGTCGATAAAAAATCGCGCCAGGACTTTGTGTCGCAGGCGGATCTCGCGGTAGAACAACAGATTAAAGGCTGGCTGCAGGCCCATTTTCCCCAGGAGGGTTTCCTCGGCGAGGAGAGCGGTTTTGCTGGCGATGAACAGACCGTCTGGGTGCTCGACCCTGTCGATGGCACCACCAACTTTATCCTCGGTATGGATTACTGGTGTATCTCGCTGGCGCGAGTATGCCAGGGCGAGCTGACGCTTGGCATTATCTACGCTCCCGATCGCGATGAGTTTTTCTTCGCCGGCCGCGGCGAAGGCGCGTATCTCAACGACCAGCGTCTGACGCTACGCGAACCGGATCCGGATGCGGTGGTGGTGGGTATGGGCCGTTCCAGCCGCGCCCCGGCCAGCGACTACGCCCAGGCCATCGCGACCCTGCTCGACGCCGGCCTGGAATATCGCCGCTTCGGCGCGGGGGCCCTGATGCTGGCGCATGTCGCCGCCGGCCAGCTCCATGCCTATTATGAAGCGCATATGAACAGCTGGGACGCGCTGGCAGGCATGCTGTTGATTGAGGAGGCGGGTGGAAAGTGCAATGCGTTTCTCGCCAATGAGGGTCTGCGGCGAGGCAACCTCGTGCTGGCGGGCTGCGCAAGCGTCCAGCCGCGGCTGGCGGCCCTGCTGGCGAAATAACGCCACGCCGCCGGCGGCTGGCCGGCGGCGTGGACTGACTACCGCCAGGGTTCGCTGCGGGGAATATTATTCGGACAGCGCTTAATTGCGCAAAAGGACTGGTAAAAACAGGAGTCAGACCGCTCGCCGCCGGCATGGTATGGGCAAGATGGCCGCTCACGTAATTTTTCCCATTGCGCCTCATCGTACACCGTAATATTGTAGATTTTTAATGAATGATACTGGTCATTAATTAAAACTCTCGAGGAATAGAGCTTCATCGACTCGCCGGGCAGCAGGATCACATCGGCCTCGTACCACATGATAAATTTTAAGAAACGCAGACTGGATATTGCCGAGAAGGCGATGCCGGATTGCGGGCAGATCAGAGTATTAAGAATAGTCCATTTCATATTCCTTCCTTATACAGATGCTACAAATTGTTACCGTATATAGTGATAGCATTCATTATTATAAACCGCAAGCGTCCCTGACAATTATGTGACTTAAGACAATTCCTAACAACACAACCCATTATTAGTAAGGTTTCATTTTCCTCTCAAAATTTATGATTAGGCCCGATAAAAAACAGCCAAATTAACCTTAAAAAAGAAAATATAATAAAAAATAAGATAATATAAACTTAATTGACAATACGTCTTAGTCCCTCTGGATGAGGCCTCAGTCATTGGTATTAGATGATGCAGCACTGAGCATTACCCGCGGTTGGCAAGAAAAGAGGACCGTAGCAGGCAGCTATTTATTGCGCGGTTACCTCGTCGTACGTCACCAGCTCCGCGAGGCCCTCAGACCGCGCTCGGGTAAATGTCGCGGGTGTCCCGCCAGATCGCATTCCTTAGCGATAATATCGACATAGCGATTGAGCATATTCTGCTCAATCGCTATGTCGGAAGACAGTCCACAGAATATTGCCACGCCGGTCTAACAAGCCCCGCTGAGGCCCTACCAGGTTTTGCCGATATTAAACTGAAACTGTTCTGCTTTATCACCATCGTACTTTTTAAACGGCTCTGCCCAGGAGAAGACCAGTGGACCAAGGGGAGACATCCACTGCACGGCAATCCCCGCGGAGAGACGAATATGACTCGGATCGCCGTAGTCAGGGATACCTGCCGCCAGCGTCTGCGCGGTGTTGTGCCAGGAGGTGCTCCAGACCGTCCCCGCGTCAACAAACAGCGAGGTTCGCAGACTATCGGCGTATTTGTCATTCACAAAGGGGGTTGGAATGATAAATTCGCTGTTCAGCACCGCCATGGCATTCCCGCCGACCGCATCAGACGAGGCGTCCAGCGGGCAGGCGCTATAGCTGCTTTCGCTACCATTGCAGCGGTAATAAGCCGCTTTAGGCCCAATGGTGTTAGAAGAGAAGCCGCGCACCGACGACGAACCGCCAGCGTAAAAGTTATCGTAGAACGGCACACTTTTGCCGTCTAACCCGCCAGCATAGCCTGCGCGCAGGCGTTCCATCCAGACCCAGCGCTTGTTTTCGCTCAGCGGCAGATACTGGGCGGTGTCAAAAGAGAGTTTGTAGTAGCTATTATCCGAACCAGGGAGCGTCACTTTACCGCTCAGGCTGCTCTTGTTTCCCGCACGCGGGAAGAAGCCGCGATCGAGATCGTTGTAGCCCCATCCAAGACTCAAAAAATAATCGTTGGCGCTATATTTTGCGCCACTGTCGCCATCTTTCGTCACCACGCTGGGCTCGATTCCCCGAGAGCTGAGGTAGCGCCAGGTCGTCAGCTCCGGATCCATATTGGTCAGGCGATTATGGACATAATCCAGCCCCAGGTTCAGGGAGTTATTTTCGCTAATGGGAAACCCTAGCGTACTGCCTAAGCCATAGCTCTGCTGGTTATAGCTCCCGGCATCCGCATCGGAAGCATCATAGCTGTTATAAAAAATCTTTCCGCCCAGGCTGATGCCATCAACGGTAAACCACGGGTTCGTCGCCCCCAGTTCAAGATAAGACTGATAGCTGTTGCGCGTCCCATTGAAGCTCACGCTATTGCCCGTACCCAGCCAGTTATCCTGCGTCACGCCAAGCTGATAGCTCACGCCGCTATCCGTACCAAATCCCAGGCCCACGTTGAATGAGCCGGTGTTGCGCTCCTTCACCTTGTAGACCACATCGACCTGATCCGCCGTTCCATTGACCGGAACGATCTGCTGTTCAACGTTCTCAAAAAAACCCGTTCGATCAAGACGTACTTTCCCTTGCTCGACTTTTTCGTTGTTGAGCCACGCCCCTTCCATTTGGCGCATTTCACGACGTAACACCGCGTCCCGGGAGGTGTCGTTACCGGAAAAGCGGATCTGGCGTACCGAGTAACGGCGGCCGGCGTTGACCTGAATATGCAGCATCACACGATGATGCGCGTCATCGATTTCCGGCGTGGTCGTCACCTGCGGCCAGGCATAACCATACTTACCAAAACGCTTTTTGATCTCATTTTCAACCGTGGTGACTTGCGCCCCGCTATACCATGCCCCCGCCAGCGGCTGGGCAAGGGCCTCGATCTCCGGTCCATGCTGCGCCAGGTCGCCTGTCACCTGAGTTCGGTCGACCTGATAACGTTCGCCTTCATTGAGGGTGATGGTGATATACAGGGATTTTTTATCTGGCGTCATACTGACCTGCGTGGACTGGATCGCAAAGCGCGCATAGCCGCGATCGAGATAAAAACTGCGCAGCGTTTCCAGATCGGCTTCCAGCTTCTGTTTCTGATATTTTTTATCCGCTACCACATTCCACCACGGCACATTATCGCGTAGCTGAAGCTGGTCCAGGAGCGTCTCTTCCCGAAACGCCTGATTACCGATAATGTTTATTTGTGCGATTTTCGCCGATACGCCTTCCTGAAAGACGAACGTTAAGTCAACGCGATTACGCGGTAACGGTGTCACCACAGCGTGAACCTGCGCGCTGTATTTCCCCGCGCTGTAATAGAAATCCTGCAACCCCTTTTCTATTTCGCTAAGCGAATTTCGATCCAGTGCGCTACCTGCTGAAATACCTGTCGCGGTGAGATTTTCCTTTAACGCATCATCCTTCACCGACTTATTCCCGGAAAAACTGATGCTGGCAATAGTGGGCCTCTCCTTAACCTGCACCACCAGCGTTTTCCCATCGCGCAGGATCTGCACATTCTCGAAATTGCCGCTCGCATACAGCGCGCGCACTGCCTCGCTGACTTCCTCTGCCGTCACCGCTTCTCCCGCGTGCAACGGCATACTTAATAGCGCCGCCCCGACGGTCACGCGCTGCAGCCCTTCAAAACGGATATCATCAACTTGATATGAGGTTGCGGCGTACAACGTTAAAGGGGTAATCAATAATCCGCTGATGATATGAGTCTTTTTTAACATGAATGTGTCGTCTACGAGATAATGAGCAATAGCAGTTATCTGCTGGCGTTGAGCTTATTTGTTCAGGATGCGTATCTAAGATATGCGACAGAAATAACCTGAGCGAGGCGCAGAATTACATGCAATTATGGCGACAAAATGGAGAAAAAAAGGATGTTAAATCATCTTTAAAAATATATTTAATGATGGAACTTTTCCTGAACGCCGTGGTTCTAATGGCCAACACCAGAGCTATATTTAGATTTTCCTGAACGGTCTTTATTGAAAAAGCCCCCTTTCTTGCTAATGGAAAGGGGGAAGGATCTCGTTAGGAATGTTGTTCTCTGGAATCACCAGGAACAGGCACAATCATATTCTTAAAGCCAGCAGATATAATGAAGAGAAATTGAATAAATTATGCAATCGACATCATAATATTTTATCTTGTATTCACCACCAGACGCCGATGGCGAACATCTCCATATTTTCCTCAAAATAGCAGAATACAGTAGGGACGCCTTATCAAGGCATCAAGGAAAGTCTATCGTTATCTACAATAGCCAAGCAGTGGCGCCTCGCCAGGGAAGGTGAGGCATAGGCTTCACCATCCTGCCGCCTCCCATCATCAATCACAGGGAATCGCGTATGACACGCTTACTTAAAACGATGTTACCTATCATTCTCTGCACCCTCGTTGGGTTATCGTTCGCTTCACCCACGCAGGCGGCCTCCAGTCTGCCGATTGTTCTCCCCGCGCTAACATGCGATGCGCTAAGCGCTACCGACTTCAGCGCCGCCGTTGGCGCAAAGGTCACTATCAACCACACTGAAATGCAGACCTCTGCGCAGGGAAGCTGGTGCAAGGTGAGCGCCACTATCGCCCCCCAGATTGGCGTGCAGATTGCCCTGCCGACCCAGCGCTGGAGTCAACGTTTCTTGCAGGTCGGCTGCGGCGGACTGTGCGGGAGTATTAACCTGAGTCTGTCGAATGCCAGCGGCTGCCTGCCGGCAATGAACGGCGAGTTTGTGGTGGCAGCAACCGATATGGGGCACCATGGCAGTATGATGGATGCGTCATGGGCAGAAGATCCGCAAAAGCGCATCGATTTTGCCTGGCGCGCCAACCACCTGACCGCAGTGCTGGCCAAAGCGGTGATGCAGACGCTTTACCGCCAGCCGCCAAAGTACGCGTACTTTATGGGCTGCTCAGACGGCGGTCGCGAAGCATTGATGGAAGCGCAGCGCTTTCCGCAGGATTTTGACGGTATCAGCGCTGGCGCGCCAGCGGCCTTTTTCCAGTTTCAGAACTCCTTCTTCCACGGCTGGAATGTGGCCGCCAATCAGCGTCCGGACGGTACCGCTATCTTGTTGAAAGATCGCTTACCTTTGATTCACCAGGCCATACTGGCTCACTGTCCGACGCTTTCCGGCGTGCAGGACGGCATCCTGCAAAACCCCTATGCCTGTCAGTTCTCTGAGACTTGGCTCCCCCGCTGTCCTGCCAACGCTCAGGACCGTTCCGCCTGCCTGACACAGGAAGAGATTGAGGTAGTGAAAAAGCTCTACCGCGGCGCTTACGACAGCCACGGCGCCCAGTTCGTCGCTGGCGGTCTTCCGCTGGGCTCCGAGCTACGCTGGCCGGTGCCGGAGACGCCGACCGGCCACTTAATGTCGGAAATGATGGTACTACCGGCTCTGCAATCCGTGCTCCTGCCGGGAGGAAAACAGAAGATCCAATCGATGCGGGATTTCCCACTTAATCAGCAGAATTTTGACGCCGTCGCTCAACTGGCACCGCTCTATAATGCGGCAAATACCAATCTTCATGCCTATCAGCAGCGCGGCGGCAAGCTTATCCTCTGGCACGGTCTGGCCGATGACTCCGTCAGCCCAGCCTTTTCTATCGCCTATTACCGCGGCGTAGAAGCAGAGATGGGCCATGCCGCAACGGATTCCTTCCTGCGGTTATTCCTGCTGCCTGGGGTAGCACATTGCGGTAATGGCGAAGGTTACGATCAAATTGATCTCCTTACCCCGCTGATGCGCTGGACCGAGGAAGGCATCGCGCCGCAAGAGATTATGGCCGGCAAACGGGCGCCAGCCGCCGCCAGGCTGCCGCCGATGACAGAAAAACCAGATGCCCAAACGCAGTTTCACGGCGTGCAGAAAGTCAGTCAGCCTTACGCTGACGCCGCTCCAGCCGTTATCGCAACGCGTCCGGTGTATCCCTTCCCGGCCATTGCCCGTTATAACGGGCACGGCAACGTGAATGACGGCGAAAATTATCATGCAGAGCAATCAACCGCGTTTGGTCATCTGCAGGTGGCAAAACCCGCCAGCGACTTTATTGGCCCTGATAACCAAAAAAATTATCAGGTTCGCCACGGCGAGCTCACCGTTCAATAAATCCAGGGCTCCTCATTGAGGAGCCCTTCGTTTTTGGGATTGGCCTCAATCATGCATAGCAAAACGCTCCAGCAATCGGTATTAAGCGACCTGCTCTTGTGGATCGATAATAATCTGGATAAGAAACTGACCGTCGACGATCTGAGCGATATCTCTGGTTATTCCCCCTGGCATTTGTTTCGGCTCTTCCGTCATTATTTTGATCGATCGCCGATGGAATATATCCGCCAGCAGCGCATGTCGCTCTGTCGCCGTTTATTGCTGACGACGCCTGGTTACCGTATTGTCGATATTTGTATTATGGTTGGTTATGACGATCTCAGTGCGTTTAATCGTACCTTCAAAAAATATCATGCGCTCACACCCACTCAATATCGTCATCAGGTCACCCGGCAAAAATAAGGAAGGTCCCCCTCCTCCGCATCGCTGCGGTTGGGAATGGAAGGGGGACAGGGGGGTATTGCAGAAGGGAAATAGCAGGGTGCTATTATCGAGCCCGATCGGGATCAACGACCTTGCTCGACGGAAATCAGTATAAAAAGATATTTTGAGCTAATAATGTAGAGGGCGTGAAGATTTTGTCACCATTTATAATTGTCTCCACCGCTCTCATCTGAAATAAAAAAACCGGGCCGCGCTGCACCCGGTTTCATTCTCACCAGCACCATCAGAAGTGAGTATTTACGCTCACAAAGAAGGTCCGCCCCGATTCGTTATAGGTCTCGGCACCCGCGCCATACAGATAAGCTCCCGTCGTCGCGTTGCCGGTCGTTTGCGCATTCCCTGCGCGATAGTGGCGGATATCAAACAGGTTATCTATCCCGCTGGTGAAGCTCAGGTTTTTGTTCACATCCCAGGTCGCACTGAGACCGACAATACTGTATGGGCTGACTTCGTTTAATTCGCTGCCGCTGACCGCCTCGCCCTTATAATTAAAGCGTTTTGGTTTCTGTCGGCCATACCAGGTAAAGGTGCTCTGCAGAGAGAGATCTTCACGGACCTGCCAGCTCAAAGTCGAGTTCAGGGTAAACTGCGGGATCACTGACAGTCGGTCGCCTGTCGTCTTATTCTTGCTCTGCAGCATCCATGTCAGGTTATTGCTCCAGTTAACCGTCTCCCCCATCGGAAGATTCAACGTTCCTTCCAGGCCTTCCACTAACGCCTTTGGTACGTTTTCCCACTGATAGATATTGGTGGTGCCGTTGCTGGCAGTGCCCACCGCCGCGTACCCTGACTCAATCTTGTTGTGATAGTCGTTACGGAACCAGGTGATTCCCGCCTGATAGCCCTCATGCTTATACTCAAGACCAATCTCTTTATTAACGCTGGTCTCCGCTTTCAGGTCGCTATTCCCCATCAGATAGCAGGCGGAACTACTGGCGTAACAGCCTTGACCGTTGCTGTAGAGAATATAGTTCGGGTTCAACTGGTAGAGGTTAGGCGCCTTGTAAGCGCGGGCAATGCCCAGCTTCAGCGTCCAGTCGTCCGTCAGCTCCTGGGACAGGTTCAGTGAGGGGCTCCAGTTATTGCCGACGATGCTGTGGTGGTCGAAGCGCAGAGCGGGTGTCAGCATGGTGCTGTCCGTTAGCGCCATATTATCTTCGGTAAACAGCGAGAAGATCTCGGCGCTGGAGTACGGGCTACGACCGGTAGCCGATACGCCATCGATAGTTCCGTAAGAGAGCGCCTGGGTTGTCGATACGCCATCTTTCATCCGCTGCTGATTCCATTCTGTCCCCAGCGTCAGATTCTGATCGACCCCCAGCGTAAACGGAATATTCACTTCGCTATGTAGCAGAACATCGGCCAGATCGATATCTGAAAACTCGCTACTGGAGAAGATCCCTTCCGTCCCCCCCGCCAGCCCTTCATTCATTCGCGAGTTGCGGGTGTGTTCGTACTGGGCATAGCTGTTGCTGGTCACGCCATTATCCCAGCCGCCGGTCCATGTCACGCCATAAGTTTGCCGGTAGAGACGGTTAGTCTCTTTCCCGTACATACTCTTCACCAGCGTACTGGTATTGGTGTTTTGTGTGTCGCCGGCATAGAGGTTGCCCTGTCGGCTATAGCCGGCCTCAAACTCCAGGGCCTGCATCGGGGCGAACTCCCAGCGCAGCTTACTGTGAATATCTTTGTTCACCACCCCTTCACGTCCGGCGGGATAAGAGCCCGCGTAGGAGCCTGTACGCTCGGCTTCATGCCCGGCGTTAATGTCCTGAGCATCGGCCTGGGTTTTACTCAAATTACCCCAGAGATTGAAGCTGACACTGTCTGACAGCGGACCATTGAGGCTAAAGTTGGTACGTTTCGTCGACCCTTCTTTACGATGCTGCGGAGCATTCATATAGGTATTCCACGACCCATGCCATTCAGGCGTGGTCGGTTTGGTCACGATGTTGACGACCCCGCCCATCGCGCCATTACCATAGCGCGCCGCCGCCGGGCCGCGGATCACATCGATATGATCGATCATCTCTGCCGGCACCCAGTTGGTATCGCCACGGGAATCACGATCGCCGCGCCAGCCATACCGCACCGAGTTACGGCTGGTGACCGGTTTTCCATCGACCAGCACCAGAGTGTTCTCTGGTCCCATCCCACGGATATCAATTTGCCGGTTGTTGCCTCGCTGACCGCTGGTGGAGTTACCGGTCAGATTGACTCCGGGTTGCGTGCGAATTAACTCCGACACATCGCGGGCGGGGGGATGTTTGCGAATCTCGTCCGCAGTAATGGTCGACACGCCCGGCGCCTGCAGGTTCTGCCTGGCGGCAGTCACCACCATCGTTTCCTCGTGATGTTCAGCAGTGGGGGTGCTCTCGTCAGACGTCGATGGTTCGATAACGCTCTCTGTCGCCTGCAGCGGCACGCTACAGGCAAACAGAGGAATGGCGATCCCCAGCGGGAAGAGAGACGTGTATTTCATAGAATATGCCCTGTTTTCTGTTGCTGTCGGGCATAACGCCTTCCCCAATTGAAAAAACAATGGGATAAAATATTTGCCTCAGCGCCTCGCCAGATTTTGGCGCAGGTCAACGCCTTCCCAGCATTAATGGGAATAAGAAGACAGCGTGAGGCATAATAAAATTAAGTGCCCTGTTTCATCATTAGAGAAAAAGCGCTGCGCGCTATTCTTTGATAGCGTAATCCAGACAGCGTGTCATTAGAGTAATGTGCCGTGTTACGGTAATAAAAATGAGATTCATTATCAAGATGATAATAATCAATATCAGAGAAAAATAAAATAACATTTACCAATCAGCTGGTTACCAAAAAACAAACGAAAGAGAATAAAGTAAAAATAAAATCATCACTTTCTATTCATCATTAAAAAAACATATTTTTATCATATTATCTCCATAGTTAAATTAAAGACAAAAGCACATTAATAGTAAGTAATACTATTTGCGAAAGACTCTTTGTCGGTATCGTTACACCTTTTCCCCCATGTCCTACCCAGCTAACGGCGGCCGTTCTGCTAAAATAAACACATCCCCCTGCGGAGTGCTCCTCCATGAACGCCAACTCGCTATCACGCCTGTTTATCGCCTGGCTTACCTGCCTCGCGACGCTGTTATTCGCCCCTTTTCTGCCGGCGGCGGAGGCGGAAATCGCGCCGCCGGTGGCAACCGAAGACAATACGCTGTCGATCCATATCGACGACATGCTGCAGCCGTGGAAAGGCGATCTGCCTGGCATGCTCGATCGGCGCACCATCCGGGTATTAACCACCTACAGCAAGACCTTCTTTTTTATTGATAAAGGCACCCAGCGCGGGGCAACGCACGACATTTTTATCGCGCTGGAAAACGATCTGAATAAACAGCTGGCGAAAGATAAAAAGCTAAAACAGCGCCACCTGAAGCTGCACATCGTTTTTGTGCCGGTCAGTCGGGATAATCTCTTTACCGCGCTTAATGAAGGTAAAGGGGATATCGCCGCCGCCAACCTGACTATCACGCCCTCGCGGGAAGCCCAGGTCGATTTCGCCCAACCGCTCTACAGCAACGTGAAAGAATTACTGATCTCCGGCCCGGCATCGCCGAAGGTCGACAGTCTGGAGCAGCTCTCCGGTCAAACGGTCTTTGTTCGCCGCTCCTCCAGCTATTACGAAAGTCTGCAAGCGCTGAACGCCCGATTTGCCAGCGAGTCACGACCGCCGGTTACCCTGGAAGCGGCGCCGGAAGCGCTGGAGGATGAAGATCTGCTGGAAATGCTCAACGCCGGGCTGGTGCCGTTGATCGTCGTCGATCAGCATAAAGCGGTTTTCTGGAAACAGGTATTTCCGAAAATCCAGGTCCATGACAACGTGGTGCTGCGCGACGGCGGCAACATTGCGTGGGCGGTACGCCAGGACAGCCCGCAGCTGCTGGCGCTGCTGAACAACTTCGTGAAAAAGAATCGTCAGGGCACCACGCTGGGTAATACCCTGCTGCTGCGTTACCTGAAAAATGCCCAATATGTTAAAAATGCCGCAGCGAGTAAGGAACGGCGCAAGTTCCTCGCCATGGTGGACGTCTTCCGTAAATATGGCGATCGCTATGATGTCGACTGGCTGCTGATGGCGGCCCAGGGATACCAGGAGTCGCGGCTGAACCAGTCGGTTCGAAGCCACGTTGGCGCCGTCGGAGTGATGCAGGTGATGCCCCGCACCGGAAAAGAGCTGAAGGTGGGCGATATTAAACAGCTGGATCCCAATATTCATGCTGGCGTGAAATATATGCGCTGGATGATAGATCGTTACTATGCTGATGAGCCCATGACCCGGCTGGATAAAGCGCTATTTGCCTTTGCCTCCTACAACGCCGGTCCGGCGCGTATCGCCCGCCTGCGCACCATGACCAAACAGCGCGGGTTTGATCCAAACGTCTGGTTCGGTAACGTCGAAAATCTGGCGGCAGAAAAAATCGGCGCGGAAACGGTGACCTACGTCAGCAATATCTATAAGTATTACATCGCCTATCGGCTGATCGTCGATGACATGGCCCGCAAACAGAAAGCGACGGCGGCGCCGCGGCAGGAGCCGGTGGCGCCGCCAGCCAAACCGCAGCCCAGCGTGGCGATGCCCGCGACCGCTCAGGTGCCCGCGGCCTGAAGCGCTTGCGGCCAGCGGTCAAAACCACTTCTGAGGCGGTGGTGAAATAATCATAAAAAAAGCCCCGGCGAAACCGGGGCTTTCTGTGTTAACTACGTGGATATTGCGTTTAAGGCAGGCCTTAGAACGGGATATCGTCGTCGAAGTCCATCGGCGGTTCGTTGGAAGGCGCTGCCGGAGCCTGCTGCTGCGGACGGGACTGCGCGCCGCCGCTGAACTGGTTGCCGCCCTGCGGCTGCTGAGGCTGACCCCAACCGCCCTGCTGCTGTCCGCCGCCTGCCGGTGCGCCGCCGCCCTGACGGCCGCCCAGCATCTGCATGGTGCCGCCAACGTTTACCACCACTTCAGTGGTGTATTTGTCCTGACCGGATTGATCGGTCCACTTGCGGGTACGCAGTTGGCCTTCAATGTACACCTGAGAGCCTTTACGCAGATACTCACCAGCGACTTCAGCCAGTTTGCCGAACAGCACAACGCGGTGCCATTCAGTCTGCTCTTTCATTTCGCCGGTCTGCTTGTCACGCCAGGATTCGGAAGTTGCCAGCGTGAAGTTGGCGACTGCGCCGCCACTTGGCATGTAGCGTACTTCCGGGTCCTGCCCCAGATTACCGACGAGAATCACCTTGTTTACGCCTCTGCTGGCCATGTTCGTGTCTCCTGAATACGTTTCTTAATAGTGTAAACGCGCGAGTGTACCATTTCCACGTAGCATTTTAATAGCTGCGAGGCTGATTCCAGAGATAGTACCCGGCTACGACATTGTTGCACACTCGACCTGAATTTGCATTCCGATACTGTATATTCATTCAGGTTAAATTGTGTCATAATTAGCCGTTTCTGCCGTTTGTCCTTCAAGCAAACCAGGCAATCCGTGTATCTACCTACCGGGAAAGGTGAATGGATAAGATCGAAGTTCGGGGCGCCCGCACCCATAATCTCAAAAACATCAACCTCGTTATCCCGCGCGACAAACTCATTGTCGTCACCGGGCTTTCCGGGTCTGGCAAATCTTCACTCGCTTTCGACACCCTGTATGCCGAAGGCCAGCGTCGCTACGTCGAATCGCTCTCCGCCTATGC
Source organism: Klebsiella sp. PCX (assembly GCF_021869705.1). Taxonomy (NCBI): domain Bacteria; kingdom Pseudomonadati; phylum Pseudomonadota; class Gammaproteobacteria; order Enterobacterales; family Enterobacteriaceae; genus Klebsiella; species Klebsiella sp. PCX. The sequence continues at coordinate 312,760 of NZ_CP091527.1, read as the reverse complement.
GCGACAGTTCCTGTCGCTGATGGAGAAGCCGGACGTCGACCATATCGAAGGGCTGTCGCCGGCGATTTCCATCGAACAGAAATCAACCTCTCACAACCCCCGCTCGACGGTGGGTACGATTACCGAAATTCACGACTACCTGCGTCTGCTGTACGCCCGCGTCGGCGAGCCGCGCTGTCCGGACCACGACGTGCCGCTGGCGGCGCAGACCGTCAGCCAGATGGTCGATAATGTGCTCTCTCAGCCGGAAGGTCAGCGCCTGATGCTGCTCGCGCCCATCATTAAAGAGCGTAAAGGCGAGCACACCAAAACGCTGGAAAACCTCGCCAGCCAGGGCTATATCCGCGCACGGATCGACGGCGAAGTCTGCGATCTCTCGGATCCGCCGAAGCTGGAGCTGCAGAAGAAACACACCATCGAGGTGGTCATCGACCGCTTCAAGGTGCGCGACGATCTGGCGCAACGTCTGGCCGAGTCGTTTGAAACCGCGCTGGAGCTCTCCGGCGGGACCGCCATCGTGGCCAATATGGATGATGAGAAAGCGGAAGAGCTGCTGTTTTCCGCCAACTTCGCCTGCCCGATCTGCGGCTACAGCATGCGCGAGCTGGAGCCGCGCCTGTTCTCCTTCAACAACCCGGCGGGCGCCTGCCCGACCTGCGACGGTCTCGGCGTGCAGCAATATTTCGACCCCGATCGCGTGGTGCAAAATCCGGAGCTGTCGCTGGCGGGCGGCGCCATCCGCGGCTGGGATCGGCGTAACTTCTACTACTTCCAGATGCTGAAGTCGCTGGCGGAGCACTATAAGTTTGACGTTGAAGCGCCGTGGGGCACCCTCAGCGCCAGCGTGCAGAAAGTGGTCCTGTACGGTTCCGGTAAAGAGAATATTGAATTCAAATACATGAACGACCGCGGCGACACCTCGGTGCGCCGCCATCCGTTCGAAGGCGTGCTGCATAACATGGAGCGCCGCTACAAAGAGACGGAATCCAGCGCGGTGCGCGAAGAGCTGGCGAAGTTCATCAGCAATCGCCCGTGCGCCAGCTGCGACGGTACGCGTCTGCGCCGTGAGGCGCGCCACGTGTTTGTGGAAAACACCCCGCTGCCGACCATTTCCGATATGAGCATCGGCCACGCGATGGACTTCTTTAACAATCTGAAGCTCTCCGGCCAGCGGGCAAAAATCGCCGAAAAAGTGCTGAAAGAGATTGGCGATCGCCTGAAGTTCCTCGTCAACGTCGGCCTCAACTACCTGACGCTTTCCCGCTCGGCGGAAACGCTCTCCGGCGGCGAGGCCCAGCGTATCCGTCTGGCGAGCCAGATTGGCGCCGGACTGGTTGGCGTGATGTACGTCCTGGATGAGCCCTCCATCGGCCTGCACCAGCGCGATAACGAGCGCCTGCTCGGGACCCTGATCCACCTGCGTAATTTAGGCAACACGGTGATCGTGGTTGAGCATGACGAAGACGCCATTCGCGCCGCCGACCATGTGATCGATATCGGCCCCGGGGCCGGGGTCCACGGCGGCCAGGTGGTGGCGGAAGGGCCGCTGGAGGCCATTATGGCGGTACCGGAATCCCTGACCGGCCAGTTCATGAGCGGTAAGCGCAAAATTGAAGTGCCGAAGCAGCGCGTGCCCGCCGATCCGGAGAAAGTCCTCAAGCTAACCGGCGCGCGCGGCAACAACCTGAAAGACGTGACGCTGACCCTGCCGGTGGGCCTGTTTACCTGCATCACCGGCGTCTCCGGCTCGGGTAAATCCACGCTGATCAACGACACCCTGTTCCCCATTGCCCAGCGTCAGCTTAACGGCGCGACCATCGCCGAACCGGCGCCGTATCGCGATATTCAGGGGCTGGAGCACTTCGATAAAGTCATCGATATCGACCAGAGCCCGATCGGCCGCACGCCGCGCTCCAACCCCGCGACCTATACCGGGGTGTTTACGCCGGTGCGCGAGCTGTTCGCCGGGGTGCCGGAATCACGTTCCCGCGGCTATACGCCGGGCCGTTTCAGTTTTAACGTCCGTGGCGGTCGCTGCGAAGCCTGCCAGGGCGACGGGGTGATCAAGGTCGAAATGCACTTCCTGCCGGATATCTACGTACCGTGCGACCAGTGCAAAGGTAAGCGCTATAACCGCGAAACGCTGGAGATTAAGTACAAAGGCAAAACCATCCACGAAGTGCTGGATATGACTATCGAAGAAGCGCGCGAGTTCTTTGATGCCGTACCGGCGCTGGCGCGTAAACTGCAAACCCTGATGGACGTGGGTCTGACCTATATCCGTCTCGGCCAGTCGGCGACGACCCTGTCCGGCGGCGAGGCGCAGCGCGTCAAGCTGGCGCGCGAGCTGTCCAAGCGCGGTACCGGCCAGACGCTGTATATCCTCGATGAGCCGACCACCGGTCTGCACTTCGCCGATATCCAGCAGCTGCTGGAAGTGCTGCACCAGCTGCGCGATCAGGGCAATACCATCGTGGTGATTGAGCACAATCTCGACGTGATAAAAACGGCCGACTGGATTGTCGATCTCGGCCCGGAAGGCGGCAGCGGCGGCGGCGAAATTCTGGTTTCCGGTACCCCGGAAACCGTCGCCGAGTGCGAAGCCTCGCACACCGCGCGCTTCCTGAAGCCGATGCTAAAATAATTAGCGAGAAAGCTGCTGCCGGACCGGCTCCGGCAGCATTTTCACCGCCTGCTGATAAGACGCATCGACCAGGTAGTAGATTTGCGAATCCGGCAGCGAGCCATCCAGAAAGACGGTGCTCCAGTGCGCTTTATTGAGATGCTGGCTGGGCCGGACGTCGCGATGCTGCTGCCGTAGCAGCTCCGCCAGCTCCGGGCTCGCCTTCAGCGCAACCGCCGGCCGCTGGTCTTCGACCTCCTTCACCATGGCAAACAGCACGTCCGAGACCTTAATCTGCGTGGCTTTCCAGTCGCTGTGGACGCTCTGCTCTGCTCCCGGCTTCGCCATGCAGTACTGCAATAACTCCGAAATTGTCATCTTTTATTCCCCCATGAGCGTCGCAACGATGTGCCGCGAACCGCCGTGTATCCGATGCTCCCCCAGCCAGATGCCCTGCCAGGTCCCCAGCCTGACGCGTCCGTCCTCAACCGGCAGCATCAGCGACACGCCAAGCATCGATGATTTGATGTGCGACGGCATATCGTCAGGGCCTTCATAATCATGTTCGTACGGCGCATTGTCCGGCACGGCGTTGAGAAAATACTGCTCCATGTCATACCGGACGGTGGGATCGCAGTTTTCGTTGAGCGTCAGGGAAGCGGAAGTATGCTGGAGCAGGAGGTGTAGCAGGCCGACCTTCACCCCGGACAGCCCGCGGATCTGGCCGAGGATTTCGTCGGTGACCAGATGAAAACCACGGGATTTAGGCCCAAGCGTCAGGGTTTGCTGATACCACATCATCGACTCCTTTTTGCGAATGAATCCCTCTAAGTGTGCAGCAATACGTGAAAAGGTAAAACCTTCCACCCCGGATTTTGCATAAAAAAACGGCAGCGTCACCGCTGCCGTTTATCGCGTTCTGGCGCCTGTCAGTATTCGGAATTGACGATCACTTCTTCGCCCAGCGCGCCGGCCATCGGCAGCGGCTTATAGGAGGAGTTGGCGGCACGCAGCACGCGGATCCCGCGGGCGCCCGCCTCGCGGGCGGCGGTAATATCGTTATCCGAGTCGCCATAGAAAACCTTTATCTGCTTCGTCTGCAGCCACTGGGTCTTGGTATTCTGACCCGGCTTATCGCCAGCGAAAATCACTGGGTTCATATTGGCGGCGGGGATAAGAAAATCATCCTGCAGGGTTTTAGAAACGGTTTCTGTTTTGGTCTGGCTGCGGCCGGTGACGAACCAGATGCTGTCGCCACGCTTCACATGCATGGCAATCAGCTGGCGCGCCACCTCTTTTGGCATGCTGAATTCGTCCCAGCCGTTGTTCATTTTTTCCCAGAACTGCGGGTTTTTCAGGTAATCCTCACTGCCGGGAGAGAAGGTTTTTTGCCCGCGCCAGAAACCAGGACTGGAGAAGAGAACGGTGTCATCGATATCAAAGCCGACGGCCATCGGCGGACGCCCCAGCAGGCTGTTCTCAATTTGCGCCACCGAAACCCAGTGGATCGGCGCCTGCTCGGCCAACTGGGCCACGTTGGTGCCGACCCACAGCGGCTGTGGCGTGGAGGCGCGCGCGACTACGGCGCTGTTCAGCGTGAACAGGAGAGAAGCCGCCGCAAGGGCGAGAGTAAGTTTGCGCATATTTATCCCTAAATCTATCAATCATTATTGTTTTCAATAATGTGCATGCTTAGTAACGCCCCGACCTTACCCGCAGGCGACAGGGATGAAAAGCCTTTTTCGCGTAGATGTCATAGAAAAAGAGGATGATCACAATCAGAGGGGGTTGCCCCTGCCCGTTGACCGGCAGAGACAACCTGCTGGAGAGCGGCTTACATTACCGCGGCAAAGGCTTTCGCGACCTGCTGAACATTACGTGAGTTTAACCCCGCCACGCACATGCGTCCGCTGGCAATCAGGTAGACGCCAAACTCGTCGCGCAGGCGATCCACCTGCGCCGCACTGAAGCCGGTGTAGCTGAACATCCCGCGCTGCTTGAGCAGGTAATCCACATTGCTGCCCGGGGCAACCTGCTGCAGCGCGTCGACCAGCGCCTGACGCATAGTCAGGATATGCGTGCGCATGGCGTCCACTTCCGCCTGCCAGGTGGCTTTCAGCCCGGCATCGTTCAGCACCGTCGCCACCACCTGCGCGCCAAAGCTCGGCGGGCTGGAGTAGTTGCGGCGCACGGTGGCCTTCAGTTGGCCAAGCACGCGGCCTGCGGTTTCACTGTCTTCACAGACCACCGACAGGCCGCCGACGCGCTCCCCGTACAGGGAGAAAATTTTGGAGAACGAGTTGCTGACCAGCATCGGCATCCCGGCGCTGGCGATGGCGCGAATGGCGTAGGCATCCTCTTCCAGCCCTGCGCCAAAGCCCTGGTAGGCGATGTCGAGGAACGGGATCAGCTGACGCGCTTTCAGGATCTCCACCACACGATCCCACTGTTCCGGCGTCAGGTCGGCGCCGGTCGGGTTGTGGCAGCAGGGGTGCAGCAGCACAATGTCGCGCGCCGGCAGCGTTTGCAGCGTCGCCAGCAGCGCTTCAAAGCGCACGCCGTTGGTGGCTTTATCAAACCAGGGGTAAGTACTTACTTCGAAGCCAGCCCCTTCAAATATGGCAATGTGGTTTTCCCAGGTCGGGTCGCTGACCCAGACATGAGACTCAGGAAAGTAGCGTTTGAGGAAGTCGGCCCCGACCTTCAGCGCGCCCGAACCGCCGACCGTCTGAATGGAGGCGATGCGGTTTTGCTTAAGCGCGCTATGCTCCGCGCCAAACAGCAGCGGCGCAATTGCCTGGCGGTAGCCGCTCAGCCCTTCCATCGGCAGATACAGCGAGGCGCCGTGCGGCTCGGCGTTCAGGCGCGCTTCCGCTTCCGCCACCGCCTGCAGCTGCGGGATAATGCCGTCATCGTTGTAATACAGCCCGATACTCAGGTTGACTTTGTCGCTTCGCGGGTCTTCTTTGAAGCGTTCCATCAGAGAAAGAATAGGGTCGCCGGCGTAGGCGTCAACTTTTTGAAACACGCGATGTATCTCCAGGTTTACATGGGGCAGGTTCTTACACAATAAACCGGATATGACGGCAGGTCGAGAGGATGTTGAGGGGAAAGTGACCGCGCAGCGGTATAAACCGCTTTTTTGTCCGCGGCTATACCGATAGCGTACCGGATAAGCGTCTGAGCTATCCGGTACGAACAAGGCTTAGTTGAGGTATTTCATGGCGACGCGGGAGGTCAGCCGCGTAATAAGTTCGTAAGCACTCACTTTCGTGATCTCGGCGATGCGCTCTACCGGGAGTCCCTCTCCCCACAGCACCACCGCGTCGCCGGCTTTATCCTGGGCCTGCGGGCCGAGGTCAACGCAGATCATATCCATCGCCACCCGGCCGACAATCGGCACTTCGCGGCCATTGACCAGCACCGGTGTGCCCGACGGCGCGGCGCGCGGATAACCGTCGCCATAGCCCATCGCGACCACGCCGAGACGCGTGTCGCGTTCGCTGACCCAGGTGCCGCCGTAGCCGACGGGCTCCCCTGCTTTATGTTCGCGCACGGCAATCAGGCTGGACGTCAGGGTCATCACCGGCTGACAGCCAAAATCTTTCCCGGTGGAGCGATCGTCCAGCGGCGACACGCCATACAGGATAATGCCCGGACGCACCCAGTCATAATGCGACTGCGGCCACAGCAGGATACCGCCCGAGGCGGCAATAGAGCGCAATCCCGGCTTGCCTTCGGTAAAGGTGGTGAAGATATCCAGCTGGCGTTCGGTGGCGCCGCAGGTCGGCTCATCGGCGCGGGCGAAGTGGCTCACCACGTTAACCGGCTGGCGGACGTTTTTGCACTGGCTCAGACGCTGATAAAACGCCTCGGCTTCCTCCGGGCGCACCCCTAAGCGATGCATGCCGGTATCCAGTTTCATCCACACGGTCACCGGCTCGGGGAGGTCGGCTTGCTCCAGCGCCGCCAGCTGTTCGGGACTATGCACCGCGGTATGCAGACGCTGAGCGGCGATCACCGCCAGGTCTTCCGCCGCAAAAAAGCCTTCCAGCAGGAGGATCGGCTGCGCGATCCCCCCCGCTCGCAGGCGCAGCGCCTCTTCCAGGCGGGCGACGCCAAAAGCGTCGGCGTCGGTCAGCGTTCGCGCGGTCTCAAGAAGACCGTGTCCGTAGGCGTTCGCTTTCACCACCGCAACCAGTTTGCTGGCAGGCGCCAGTTCACGCAGACGTTGCAGGTTGTGTCGCAGAGCGCGGCGGTTGATAACTACAGTTGCCGCTTGCATTTGAATTCCTTAATAAAAGAAGGAGGAAGGGTTACTCATCATCATACTGAGGACCGGCATAATTATCGAAACGCGACCACTGACCGTTGAAGGTCAGTCGCACGGTGCCGATCGGGCCGTTACGTTGTTTACCAATGATAATTTCCGCGATGCCCTTAAGATCGCTGTTCTCGTGATAGACCTCATCACGGTAAATGAACATGATTAAGTCGGCATCCTGTTCGATAGAGCCGGACTCACGCAGGTCGGAGTTGACCGGACGTTTATCGGCACGTTGTTCCAGTGAGCGGTTCAGCTGCGACAGCGCCACCACCGGCACCTGTAGCTCTTTGGCCAGCGCCTTCAGCGAGCGGGAGATTTCGGCGATCTCCAGGGTACGGTTGTCAGAGAGCGACGGCACGCGCATCAGCTGCAGGTAGTCGATCATAATCAGCCCGATGCCGCCATGCTCGCGAGCGATACGCCGCGCGCGGGAACGCACTTCCGTCGGCGTCAGGCCGGAGGAGTCATCGATATAGATGTTACGTTTTTCCAGCAGGATGCCCATGGTGCCGGAGATCCGCGCCCAGTCTTCATCGTCCAGCTGACCGGTACGAATGCGGGTCTGATCGACGCGCGACAGCGAGGCCAGAGAACGCATCATGATCTGCTCGGAGGGCATCTCGAGACTGAAGATGAGTACCGGTTTGTCCTGCAGCATCGCTGCGTTTTCCACGAGGTTCATCGCGAAGGTCGTTTTACCCATCGACGGACGGGCGGCGACGATAATCAGATCCGACGGCTGCAGGCCGGCGGTCTTTTTGTTGAGGTCGTCGTAGCCGGTGTTGACCCCGGTAACGCCGTCATGCGGCTGCTGGAACAGCTGTTCGATACGGGCGACAGTGGCGTCGAGGACATCGGCGATGTTTTTCGGCCCTTCGTCTTTATTGGCCCGGCTTTCAGCGATTTTAAAGACGCGGGACTCGGCGAGATCGAGCAGATCTTCGCTGGTTCGCCCCTGCGGGTCGAAGCCGGCCTCGGCGATCTCATTGGCCACCGAGATCATCTCGCGCACGACCGCGCGTTCGCGCACGATGTCGGCATAGGCGCTGATGTTCGCCGCGCTGGGGGTATTTTTGGACAGTTCCGCCAGATAGGCAAAGCCGCCCACGCTGTCCAGCTGTCCCTGACGCTCCAGCGACTCCGCAAGGGTGATCAGGTCAATCGGGCTGCCCGACTCCTGCAGGCGCGCCATCTCGGTAAAAATATGACGATGCGGACGGGTATAAAAGTCGTCGGCAACGACGCGTTCGGCGACGTCGTCCCAGCGCTCGTTATCCAGCATTAAACCGCCCAACACCGACTGCTCCGCTTCAATCGAGTGCGGCGGGACTTTCAGCCCGGCGAGCTGCGGATCGCGTTCGCGGGTTTCTGTCTGTGGTTTGTTGAAGGGTTTATTTCCTGCCATAGCCTAACATTTCACCGATACGGAAAAGAGCGTGACAGTATAGCGAGAAAGCCATTGCCGCTAAAGAACCCATTAAGCGTGGCTGGCCTGAGGCGGGTAAGAAAATCCGTCGCTGCCGCCGCAGGCTGTTAAGCTTACTGGATAATCTCAGAACAACACAGGAGCGAACATGGCAACACGCATCGAATTTTCAAAACACGGGGGGCCGGAGGTGCTTCAGGCGGTTGAGTTTACCCCTCGCGATCCTGCGGAGCATGAAATTCAGGTCGAAAACAAAGCTATCGGCATCAATTATATCGACACCTATGTTCGCAGCGGCCTCTATCCGCCGCCGTCGCTGCCGAGCGGTCTGGGCACCGAGGCGGCCGGCATCGTCAGTAAAGTCGGCCATGGGGTGACGCACATTAAGGCAGGCGATCGGGTGGTGTACGCCCAGTCGGCGCTCGGCGCCTACAGCACGGTGCACAATGTGCTGGCCGATAAAGCGGCGGTCTTGCCGGACGCCATCTCTTTCGAACAGGCCGCCGCGTCGTTCCTCAAAGGATTAACGGTCTGGTATCTGTTGCGTAAAACTTACGAAATTAAGCCTGATGAGATGTTCCTGTTTCATGCCGCCGCCGGCGGCGTGGGGCTGATTGCCTGTCAGTGGGCGAAAGCGCTGGGGGCGAAACTTATCGGCACCGTCGGCAGCGCGCAGAAGGCGCAGCGCGCCAAAGCGGCGGGCGCCTGGCAGGTGATTAACTATCGCGAAGAACCTATCGCGGAGCGGCTCAAAGCGCTCACCGACGGTAAGAAAGTCGCCGTAGTCTATGACTCGGTAGGGAAAGATACCTGGGAAGCCTCTCTGGACTGTCTGCAGCGCCGCGGCCTGATGGTCAGCTTTGGCAACTCCTCCGGCCCGGTGACCGGCGTTAATCTGGGGATCCTGAATCAGAAAGGTTCTCTGTACGTCACCCGCCCATCGCTGCAGGGCTATATCACCAACCGGGAAGAGCTGGCTGAAGCCTGCAGTGAGCTGTTTTCGCTGATCGCCAGTGGAGTAATCAAAGTGGACGTGCCGGAGAGTCAGACCTATCCGCTGATCGAAGCGCGACGGGCGCATGAAGTTCTGGAGAGCCGGGTGACACAGGGGTCGAGTCTGCTGCTGCCGTAAGCGGTCAAAAGGACAAAAGGACAAAAGGACAAAAGGACAAAAGGACAAAAAGACAAAAGTTTAGGGCTTCCACCTGGGAAGCCCTTACTTTTTTTTAGTTCGGCTGTATGTAGGGTACAGCGCGATGAATTCGTTAACGCGCTAATAGTGACAGATTTGCGTAGCGATGCCTACGCGGTTCTGTGCAAAATTGTTCAGGTTGTGACACACCCCTCAATACCTTAGTAACGCCAACGGTTATTGTCGCGAAAAGCGTTTCCGTCCGGGGTTTTCAGCGCCCGAATAACCCACACCACCACCACCGCCAACAGCAGCCACGGCAGCAATTTGATCATTAAAGCAAACAAACCGCCGACGAACATCAGCGCCGTAGCCACCACGATGGCAGCGATAATCCCCAACAGCGATACGCCGGTGACCAGCAGCATGACAAAAAATCCGATGACAAATAACAGTTCCAGCATGGCTCTCTCCCCACAGTCATTAATATGTCGCTCTGCAGGTATTACAAAAAACATGCCAACAATAATAAACTGAATTTAAAAGAAAACGCCCCGCAATAGTGTGCGAGGCGTGGTCAATTTCACCAGGTTTTGGTGAGAAACTAACGCTTATCGGCCACCAGCTTCAGGGCCTGCTCCAGCACCGCAATGTCGGCGCCGGCTTTATGCGCATTTTCGCTCAGGTAGCGACGCCACTGGCGGGCGCCTGGGATACCCTGAAACAGTCCCAGCATATGACGGGTGATATGGCCCAGATAGGTGCCCTTGCTGAGCTCGCGCTCAATATACGGGTACATGGCCCGCACGACGGCCACCGGATCGGCATCCGCGCCGGCGACGCCGAAAATCTCCCGGTCGACCGAAGCCAGAATACCCGGATTCTGATAGGCCTCACGCCCGACCATCACCCCATCCATATGCTCAAGCTGCATTCTGGCTTCATCCAGCGATTTGATACCGCCGTTAATCGCCATCGTCAGGTGGGGGAAGTCACGCTTCAGCTGCCAGACGCGGGGATAATCCAGCGGCGGGATCTCGCGGTTCTCTTTCGGGCTCAGACCGGAGAGCCAGGCTTTGCGGGCGTGAATAATAAACATCTCACATTCGCCCTTGCCGGAGACCGTCTCAATGAAATCACAGAGGAATTCATAGCTATCCTGGTCGTCGATGCCGATACGGGTCTTCACCGTGACCGGGATCGACACCACATCGCGCATCGCTTTGATACAGTCGGCCACCAGCGGCGCGTTACCCATCAGGCAGGCGCCAAACATCCCGTTCTGCACGCGATCGGAGGGGCAGCCGACGTTGAGATTGATCTCGTCATAGCCGCGCGCCTCGGCCAGCTTCGCGCACTGCGCCAGGGCCTGCGGGTCGCTGCCGCCGAGCTGCAGTGCGACCGGGTGCTCTTCTTCGCTATACGCCAGGTAGTCGCCTTTGCCATGAATAATCGCCCCGGTGGTCACCATTTCGGTATACAGCAGCGTATGCCGCGACAGCAGCCGCAGGAAGTAGCGGCAATGTCGGTCAGTCCAGTCGAGCATCGGCGCGATGGAGAAGCGATGAGCAGGGAAAACAGGTGACGTTGATTCAGGCATCATGGCGAATAAATAAGCATCCGGGTAAAAAGGGGCGCTACTATAGCATAAAGATAAACCACAGGCGCGTAGTGCGCCGCGCTTCGCCCCTTCCCGGTGTCGATTACTTTATCCGCGGTTTGCCGTCATGTGGGCCAAAGAACTGCGGCGGATGGTCAACCCAGCGATCCTGGCGCGTCGCGGCATAGCCAGGATTGAGCGGGTAGTAAATTCGGTTGTACTTTTTGTTGGCCTCACCCACCACCAACAGACGAACCTCCTGCTCGGTGTTATTGAGAAAAGTGTGGCAGATGCCGGTACCAGCGGGAAAACCCACGCTGTCCCCCGGCTCCAGTTTCCAGAGATAGCCGTTTATCCATACTTCCGGATAGCCCTCCAGCACATAGATGAACTCTTCCTCATCGCTCTCCGCGTGCGGGTAAGAGGTGCGCCGCCCGGGCGGCAGTCTCTCGTGGTGGATCCCCAGCCGATTGAGGCGTAAACCGCGCCCCAGCGGCGCGCCAATGGAAAAACGCTCCGGGCTGTCGGGATAAGTGGCATCGTCGGGCCCTTCCAGTTCGCGCCAGTGGCGAATGCAATCAGGTCGTTTCATCGTTTTCTCCCGAAAATGAGACACTTCAGATATAGCATACCTGGGTCAGGCGTGTTGCGATTAAATCGGGCATGACGGTTTTAGCAGCCGGCTAAGGCGCAGCCTCCACGAGCGTCAGCGGCCAGCCCCCGGAACTGGCGCAGGCACCGACAACCTGAAGTATGACCCGCATCACCCGTCGGGTCTCGGCGTTTTCCGCGGAACGTGATAAAGTAACAGATTCAATTTCACGCAACCTGAGGATGCTCATGGATAAGACCCCTTCGCAAGAGATGTTAGCGCATGCTGAAAAGCTGTGTGCGCAACGCGGCGTACGCCTGACCCCACAGCGTCTGGAAGTGTTGCGCCTGATGAGCCTGCAGCAAGGGGCAATCAGCGCCTACGACCTGCTGGATCTGCTGCGCGAGAAAGAGCCGCAGGCGAAGCCGCCGACGGTCTACCGCGCGCTGGAGTTCTTACTCGAGCAGGGTTTTGTCCACAAGGTGGAATCGACCAACAGCTATGTGCTGTGTCATCTCTTTGACCAGCCGACCCACAGCTCGGCCATGTTTATCTGCGACCGCTGCGGCGTGGTGAAGGAAGAAGCGGCTGAAGGGGTGGAAGATATCATGCATACGCTGGCGGCCAGAATGGGCTTCGCCCTGCGCCACAACGTGATTGAAGCCCACGGCCTCTGCGCGAGCTGCGTGGAAGTAGAAGCCTGCAGCACGCCGGGACACTGCCACCACGATCATACTATTCAGCTCAAAAAGAAAGCCCGCTGAGCGGCAGCCGCAGCGGGAAAAAGGGTTAACGGCGCGTCCCTGCGCCATTCAGACAGGCACTAACACAAATGCTTCTTTCTTCGGATCAAGGAACGCTACCAGCGATAGTCGTTCTTATGCTCCCAGTCTGAGACTTCTTTCTCAGCCTGATCTTTCGCATAGCCGTAACGCTCCTGAATTTTGCCGACCAGCTGGTCGCGCTTCCCTTCGATTACGGTCATATCATCATCGGTAAGTTTGCCCCACTGTTCCTTGGCTTTACCTTTCAACTGTTTCCAGTTACCGCCGATTTCGTCTTTATTCATGATAACGTCCTCATCATTCGGTGGGTTTACAGCCCGTTTTGTGCCGGACATGGTATTAACTATAGATGAGAATGCTGGCGCCGATTCGTTATTCGGAATTTTTAACCACCATACCGATGGATAAGGCTGAGGAGATTTCCCCGGCTTGCGCTACGCTGAGCCGGGCTACTGAGTTGCCCCGGTAAGCGGTGCGCAACCTCGGGAATTCATGGATAGCCGTTATGAACGGCAATAACTAGCTAAACCAGGTCCCGCGTCGCCAGTGGCGGCGCCAGATCAGCGCCAGCGACAGGCCGCGCAGGGCGAGAAACACGGCCAGCGCCAGCCACAGGCCGTGATTGCCGAGCACCGGGACCGTAAGCAGCGTCACGGCGAAGCCGGCCGCGGCGACCGCCATGCTGTTCCGCATCTCCGCGCCGCGCGTCGCGCCGATAAACATGCCGTCCAGCAGATAGCACCAGACCCCGACCACCGGCAGGATCGTCTGCCAGATCAGATAGCGATCGGCCAGTTGCTGCAGGGAAGGCAGCGAGGTTAACAGCGCGATGATGTGCCCCCCCGCCAGGCTGTAAACCAGGGCAAACGCCAGCGCCACCATACCGGACTGCCGGCAGGCCGCCCGCCACACCTCCAGCAGCTGGCTGCCGTCGCGCGCGCCGTAGGCCTGGCCGGAGTGGGCCTCCACGGCATAGGCAAAGCCATCCAGCGCGTAGGCGGTAAAAGTCAGCATGGTCATCAGTACGGCGTTGACCGCCACGATATCGCTGCCCAGCCGGGCGCCGAAGACGGTCAGCGCGCCAAAGCACAGCTGCAGCAGCAGGGAGCGCAGCATGATGTCGCGATTCAACGCCAGCAGACGGCGCATGTCTCCGCGCCAGGCGTTTTTCAGCATCGCCAGCGACACGCCGCGCAGCGTTAGCACCCGCTTCGCCATCATCAGGCCGATAATCAGGGTCGCGTACTCCGCGGTGACCGTGGCCAGCGCCGCCCCCTGGACGTTCATCCGCAGGCCCATCACCAGCCACAGGTCGAGCACAATATTCAACAGATTACCGACCACCAGCAAAATCACCGGCGCCCGGGCGTACTGGACCCCCAGCAGCCAGCCGAGCAGCACCAGGTTGGCCAGCGAGGCGGGCGCGCTGAGCCAGCGGATTTCGAGAAACCGTCTCGCCTGCTCGAGAACCGCCTCGCTGCCGCCGACGATATGCAGGGCGAGGTTAATCAGCGGCAGGCGAAACAGGATAATCACCACCCCGGCGCCCAGCGCCAGGACCAGCGGCTGCACCAGCGCCCGCGCCAGTCGCAGCGGATCTTTGGCCCCCCAGGCCTGAGCGGTCAGCCCGGTGGTGCTCATGCGCAGAAACAGCAGCAGCATAAACAGGAAACTGGTGGCCGTTGCTCCGACCGCGACGCCGCCGAGGTATACCGGGCTGTCAAGGTGGCCGATCACTGCGGTATCCACCAGCCCCAGCAGCGGGACGGTGATATTGGAGAAAATCATGGGGAGTGCAAGGCGCCACAGCGCTTTATCGGCAGCGTTGAGCAGCATGTTCGGAGACCTGATAGAGGACAAACGTCGCAGCGTCATGCATCAGATGACGCTGCGCAGGGGCAGGCGTTACAGCCATTCTCCATTACGGATCACGCCAACGGCCAGACCCTCAATGGTAAAACTCTGCTGACGCAGATCGACAACGATAGGGGTAAACTCGCTGTTTTCCGGCAGCAGTTCGACGACGTTGCCCTGCTTTTTCAGGCGCTTGACCGTCACTTCATCGTCAATGCGCGCTACCACCACCTGGCCATTGCGCACATCCTGGGTTTTGTGGACCGCCAGCAGATCGCCATCCAGAATACCGATGTCTTTCATCGACATCCCGCTGACGCGCAGCAGAAAATCGGCGTTGGGCTTGAACATCGACGGGTCGACCTGATAGTGGCCTTCAATATGCTGCTGCGCCAGCAGCGGCTCACCGGCGGCGACGCGGCCGATCAGCGGCAGGCCGTGCTCTTCTTCCGTCAGCAGGCGGATACCGCGCGAGGCGCCGGAGACGATCTCGATCGCGCCTTTACGCGCCAGCGCTTTCAGGTGTTCTTCCGCCGCGTTTGGGGAACGGAACCCCAAGCGCTGAGCAATCTCCGCACGCGTCGGCGGCATGCCCGTCTGGCTGATATGATCCCGAATGAGATCAAACACCTCTTGCTGCCTGGTCGTTAACGCTTTCATTCCGCCCCCTGGGTGTATATACAGTTATGCTGTGAGTATATACAGCTAACGGTGATTTTGGAACCACATGGCACACAAAAATCGGCAGAATGTTTATATTTTGCGAGGGTTAGCGAAGAACGTTAGTGATAATGGCTCCACAGCAGCGTTCCCCAGGTGATCAGCGCGATGATAATCGCCAGCAGGACCGCCGCCGACCCCATGTCTTTGGCGCGCCCTGAAAGCTCATGATAATCCGAGCCAATACGGTCCACGACCGCCTCAATCGCGCTGTTGAGAATTTCGACTATCATCACTAGCAGGACCGAGCCAATCAGCAATACGCGGGTGATGGCGTCGACGTCCAGCCAGCAGGCTATTGCGACGGCCACAATGGCGGCGACGCCTTCCTGACGAAACGCGGCCTCGTTGATCCACGCCGCGCGAAATCCTTTCCAGGAGTAACCTGCCGCCTTAATGATTCGGGTTAACCCGGTGGTATTATTGGCCATCACAAAACCTTTTTTATGTAAATGACGTCGATGAGTGTACGCGTTTGCCGCGCGGTAACGGAAATTTTGCCCGCTTTCTGTTATTCTTGCCGCGCATTTGCATGATTAACCAGAGGCTTCACATCGTTTATGTCCGGCTGGCAACGAATTTACTATAAATTACTGAATTTACCATTACGGGTGCTGGTAAAAAGCAAGTCTATTCCGGCAGAGCCTGCTCAGGAATTAGGACTCGATACCTCGCGTCCGGTCATGTACGTCCTGCCCTATAACTCCAAGGCGGACCTGCTGACGCTGCGCGCCCAATGCCTGGCGCATGATTTACCTGACCCGCTAGAACCGCTGGAAATCGACGGCGCCCTGCTGCCGCGCTACGTATTCATCCACGGCGGGCCGCGCGTATTCACCTATTACACGCCAAAAGAAGAGTCCATCAAGCTGTTCCACGACTACCTCGATCTGCACCGCAACCATCCGGATCTTGATGTGCAAATGGTGCCGGTGTCGGTGATGTTCGGCCGCTCGCCGGGTCGTGAGAAAGGGGAAGTCAATCCGCCGCTGCGGATGCTTAACGGCATTCAGAAATTTTTCGCCGTCTCCTGGCTCGGCCGCGACAGCTTCGTGCGCTTCTCGCCTTCCGTATCGCTGCGTCGCATGGCCGATGAGCACGGTACTGATAAGATCATCGCCCAGAAACTGGCTCGCGTCGCGCGGATGCATTTTGCCCGCCAGCGCCTGGCCGCCGTCGGCCCGCGTCTGCCGGCCCGCCAGGATCTGTTTAACAAGCTGCTGGCGTCGAAGGCCATTGCCCGTGCGGTGGAAGACGAAGCACGCAGCAAGAAAATTTCCCACGAGAAGGCCCAGCAGAACGCGATTGCACTGATGGAAGAGATTGCCGCGAACTTCTCTTACGAGATGATCCGCCTGACCGACCGCATTCTCGGCTTCACCTGGAACCGCCTGTATCAGGGCATCAACGTGCATAACGCCGAGCGCGTACGCCAGCTGGCGCACGACGGCCATGAGATTGTCTATGTCCCCTGCCACCGCAGCCACATGGACTATCTGCTGCTCTCTTACGTCCTGTATCACCAGGGGCTGGTGCCACCGCACATCGCGGCGGGTATCAACCTTAACTTCTGGCCGGCCGGGCCAATCTTCCGCCGCCTCGGCGCGTTCTTTATTCGCCGCACCTTTAAGGGCAACAAGCTCTACTCCACGGTGTTCCGCGAGTACCTTGGTGAACTGTTCAGCCGCGGCTATTCCGTGGAGTATTTCGTCGAAGGCGGCCGCTCCCGTACCGGCCGTCTGCTCGATCCGAAGACCGGTACGCTGTCGATGACCATCCAGGCGATGCTGCGCGGCGGCACCCGGCCGATCACTCTGGTGCCGATCTATATCGGCTACGAGCACGTGATGGAGGTGGGGACCTATGCCAAAGAGCTGCGCGGCGCCACCAAAGAGAAAGAGAGTCTGCCGCAGATGCTGCGCGGCTTAAGCAAGCTGCGCAACCTTGGCCAGGGCTACGTTAACTTCGGCGAACCGCTGCCGCTGATGACCTACCTGAACCACCATGTGCCGGAGTGGCGGGAAGCGATTGACCCGATCGAAGCGGTCCGCCCCTCCTGGCTGACGCCGACGGTGAATAACATCGCCGCTGACCTGATGGTGCGCATCAACAACGCCGGCGCGGCCAACGCCATGAACCTGTGCTGTACGGCGCTGCTGGCCTCCCGCCAGCGTTCGCTGACCCGTGAGCAGCTCACCCAGCAGCTGGAGTGTTACCTCGCGCTGCTGCGCAATGTGCCCTATTCGCCGGATGCCACCGCGCCGTCCGCTTCGGCCAGCGAGCTCATCGATCATGCACTGCAGATGAATAAGTTCGAAGTTGAAAAGGACACCATTGGCGACATCATCATTCTGCCGCGCGAGCAGGCGGTGCTGATGACCTACTATCGCAACAACATCGCCCATATGCTGGTGATGCCGTCGCTGTTAGCCGCCCTGGTGACTCAGC
This sequence comes from Klebsiella sp. PCX, assembly GCF_021869705.1. Classification (NCBI taxonomy): domain Bacteria; kingdom Pseudomonadati; phylum Pseudomonadota; class Gammaproteobacteria; order Enterobacterales; family Enterobacteriaceae; genus Klebsiella; species Klebsiella sp. PCX. The sequence continues at coordinate 295,253 of NZ_CP091527.1, read as the reverse complement.
ATCGTCATCTCAGCCGCGCCGAAGTGCTGCGCCATGTGGAAACGCTCTACCCGTTCCTCAAAGCCGAGCTGTTCCTGCGCTGGGAGAAAGCGGAGCTGGCCGGAGTAATGGATGCGCTGATTGCCGAGATGCTGCGTCAGGAGCTGATCGTCATCGATGGCGATGTGATGAGCCTTAACCCGTCGCACTCTCGCTCCCTGCAGCTGTTGGCCGCAGGCGCCCGCGAGACGCTGCAGCGCTACGCCATCACCTTCTGGCTGCTGAGCGCTAACCCGTCGATCAACCGCAGCTCGCTGGAGAAAGAGAGCCGTACCGTGGCGCAGCGCCTGTCGGTGCTGCATGGCATCAACGCGCCGGAGTTCTTCGACAAAGCAGTGTTCAGTACCCTGGTGTTGACCCTGCGCGATGAAGGCTATATCAGCGATACGGGCGATGCCGAGCCGGAAGAGACCCTGAAGGTCTACCGGATGCTGGCGGATTTGATTACGTCGGATGTACGTCTGACGATCGAAAGCGTCACGCAGGACGACGCGTAACGCGGCGTTTGCCGTCCTCACCGCCCCCCGGTAAACCGGGGGGATGGGGACAGGGGTTTTACAGGTAGCTCATCGCCAGGCCGAGGAACAGCACCAGCCCGACGTAGTTGTTGTTCATAAACGCTTTAAAGCAGTTATCGCGGTCGCGATTGAAGATAAGCTTCTGCTGCCAGCCAAACAGACCCGCCGCCACGAACAGCGACCAGTAGTATTCCCAGCCCAGCCCATTCAGCCAGCCCACCGCGCCCATCAGCGCCAGCACGGCCACCTGCAGGATACCGATAATCAGACGATCGTTTTCGCCGAACAGGATCGCCGTCGATTTAATGCCGATCTTGACGTCGTCATCGCGATCCACCATCGCATACTGGGTATCGTAGGCCACCGCCCACAGAATGTTGGCGAGGAACATCAGCCAGCAGCTCAGCGGCAGCGATTCACTGACGGCCGAGAAGGCCATCGGGATCGACCAGCCAAAGGCCGCCCCCAGCACCACCTGCGGCAGATGGGTGTAGCGCTTCATAAACGGATAGACCCACGCCAGCGCCAGCGCCGCCACCGACAGCAAAATCGTCATGGTGTTGAGGGTAAGCACCAGCAGGAAGGAGAGCAGCACCAGAACGATAAACAGCGTTCGCGCCTCTTTCTCGGTGACGTCGCCGCTCGGCAGCGGACGGCGGGCGGTACGCTTTACGTGACCATCAAATTTTCGATCGGCATAGTCATTCACCACGCAGCCGGCGGCGCGCATCAGCCAGACGCCGGCGACAAACACCGCCAGGATCCACAGCGGCGGGACGCCCGGCGAGGCCACCCATAGCGCCCACAGCGTCGGCCACAGCAGCAGCAAGGCGCCGATCGGTTTGTCAGTGCGCATCAGGCGATGAAACGCCAACAGCTTATTCTGCGACAGACTCCACTCCATTTTTTCTTCCTCTTAGTACAACGGCGACGCAGGCAAAAACAGCTCGGTCAGCAGCAGGGGTTTGCCGCTCAGCCGCAGGCGGGAACGACGCCCCCACAGCGCTGCATCGCGACCAATTTCAATAAAATCGCGGGTTAACGTCGACGACGTGAACAGGTATCGCCCCAGCGGGGTCTGCCCGAGCTGCTGTAGCGCCAGCTCCGGCCCACACAACGTCGACTCCGGCACCACCGTGCGCCCGGCCAGCCAGGGCTCACCGTCGGCATTGAGTATAATCTCCCGCAGCCAGTAGCGCGGCTCGTCGGGCAACAGCGCCGCTTCGTCAGCCAGCGCCTCACGCCCGATATACCCTTCGTTAACCAGGGTGACGGTGACCTGCTTTCCTTGTTGCTCAAAACGCTGGGTCATTGAGTCCTCCAGCAGCAGCCAGTCACTCAGAGGCGGCGCCAGGGGCGGCATAACGGCAAAATAGCGCAGCGCACGCAGTCGCGTAAGCGCAGGATGGGACATGCCTGATTCTCCGGTACATAACGTGCAAGCATTGTATCGCAGAATAGGCGGTTGGTGGCGGGCAAACGTCAATATACGATCATTCACGCAACAGCCATGCAACAGACCGCCGCGCGTGCAAAAAAAGGTGCATCCCGGAGGATGCACCTAAAGGCTGTGCCTAAACATCAGCATTGTGGGGAGACGATTACCCCTTGCCTTTTACACTGCTGATAAAGGTGGAACGAGCGGATTTCGAGCCGAGGCGCTCAGCTTCGTTCATCAATTTCAGGGCTTTGTCGATGTCACCTTGTTTCACCGCCTGCTTAATACCGTTATTGAAGTAGGTTTCGGTATCGCTGAGCATCGGTTCGCTTTTAGCGGCCGGCGCCGTAGCGGCTGCGGCGGCTGGCGCGGCTACCGGCGCCGCGGTGTTACCGACGGTGACCGGGCCCGGGCCGGAGGAGCCGAACAGCGGCCCCACCAGCACGCTGGAGGTGCTGTTGGTTTTCACTTTCAGCTTCAGCACGCCATCGGTGGTATGTTTGGCGATGGGATCCGGAATGTCCGGCGCCGCATTGCCTGCGCCTTTGGCATAGGCTTTCGCCGGATCCAGCAGGGTGGTGGTCTGCTGGAGATCTTTTTCAGTGGTAAATACCAGCACATAGAGCTTCTGCTGGCCCAGCGCCGGGGTCAGGCGCATCACGCCGCCCAGGCGATCGGCAGTCATCACGCCCGGCTGCTGATAGGTGAAGTAGTTGCTGGGGAAGAACGCCGCTGGCGTCATGTTCTGGTCGAGAATCAGCACGTTCGGCGCAAAAATCTGCTTATGTTTGTTCAGCTCGCTGTCGAGGGTCAGGGTCAGCTCACCGATATTGGCCGGCACGCTCCAGGCGGCGACCGGTCCGACGATCCCCGGTACATCCAGGCGTTGACCGCCGGTGGTTAAATCTACGCTCTGCGTCTTCGATTGATCGGCAGGCGTCCAGATCAGCTGCTGCAGCGCACTGGCTGGAATAGACGGCGCGGCGCTGGTGTTCTGCGGTACAAAGTTAACATCGGCAAGGCTCATCCCCGGCACGCATGCCAACATCCCTGCGGATAAACACAGAGCGACGAGAGTTTTCTTCATTTTCATTCTTCTCACCTTGGATAGCATCGGTTTAGCGGTAGCCAGGCAATAGCGCGCTAACCCTGAATAGTCAGGAGGGGCCGATGCCCCTCCCAGGTTACACCCGTCCTGCGGACGGTATTACCACCACACTTCCATCTGGGCACCGAAGGTAACTTCGCTGTCGTCACCGCGGCTGGAGGTGAAAGCGCCGCTTCCGCTGCTGTCTTTTGTCTGCAGACCGGAGGTGTTGCTGTAGCCCCAGTTTTCATCCCACTTCGCGTAGGTTGCGAAGATACGGATAGCCGGACGAGACCAGACGCTGTTCCCTGCCTGCCATTGCTGAGCCAGAGTAATTTTGTACTGGTTGTTGTTTTCGCTGGTACGCTGGGATTTCACGTTGTCGTAACCGATTTCCAGCTGGGTGCTCATGATCGGCGTCCATTTGTACATCGGACGAACACCCACGGTGTACCAGGTGGAGCCGTTTTTGCTGTCCAGATCCACGTCCTGGTACATCGCAACGTACATCAGGCCCCAGTCATCGTTGAAGTCCATCGCGCCGTGATCCAGAACGCGGATCATGCTGCCGTTGTTATCGATGCTGGTCCCTTGAGAGTGGCCGCTGTTCCAGGAGGTCATTGCGTCAGTGGCGTACTGAACGACAAACTTGTTGAAGCCGCCCCAGATGGACTGAGTATGTTCACCGGTCCACATCCAGCCGTCTTTCGACGCGCCGTCTTCCAGACGGTAGTCATCCTGCGGGTTAGCACGGCCGTAATCGACGCCTAACTCCAGCACGCCGCCCGGGTTGGTTTCCAGGCCCGCCAGACGGATGTCAAAGACGTCGTTGGCAGTTTTCGCAGCATATTTTTTGGTGTCATCGCTGGAGAAAGTATAAGAGCCGCCGCTTTCTGAGTTACGGGTAGCGGCCAGAGAGAGCTTACCGAAGCCAAGGTCAACGTTTTCCAGACCTGCACCCGGGCCGGAGATATCCCAGTAGTAGAAGTCGATCATGTGAACGTCATGACGCTGATAGAAGCGTTTACCCGCCCACAGCGTGGAGCCCGGCAGCCAGTCGATCAGGTTTTTACCCTGGATGTTGGCTTCACGGAACGCCGGAGAGGTGCTTTCCCAGTCATCTTCCTGATTCACGGAATAGGCAACGTTAGTATCGAAATAAAAACTCTTATCCCCTTCCTTCCACAGCTCCTGGCCCAGCTTCAGTTCCGCATAGGTTTCACATTCGTTACCAAGACGATATTTACTTTGAGCGCCGGTCGCTTTGAAGCACTGTTGCTCGCCGCCGCTGCCGGTCCAGCCAATGCCGGAACGCGCGTAGCCATGGAAATCGACAGCCAGCGCCTGAGCAGACATAACGCCTGCCGCGACGGCGACCGCCAGTGGAAGTTTGCGCAGAGTAATCATCATTCTATCTCCTGAGATCATTGCTTTTCTTTGCACGCTTCGCCGGTGTACCGCCAGCCGGGTTCGCGCCTTTTTTTAATGGGAAGCCTTACACGCCCGGCTCTTTATGCAGCCGACGACAAGCGGTGCCATCCTCACGGAATAAATGGCAACGTTCTGGCGGCAAACCGATGGCGAATGTGGCTCCCTCTTCTACCAACACCACGTCGTTCTGGCGGTAAACCAGGTTCTGACGGATGGCGGGGATCTGGATATGAATTTGCGTTTCGTGACCTAACTGCTCGACGACCTGAACCTCACCTTCGAGGGTCACATCGGCGATATCGCTGGGCAGTAAATGCTCCGGGCGGATACCTAAGGACATGTTGGCGCCCGCCTGAACGTTGGCGCTGTCCACCGGCAGCCAGATTTGCTGACGGTTCGGCAGTTCAACCTGCACCTGATCGATAGCCGTCGCGGTGACTTTAACCGGCAGGAAGTTCATCTTCGGTGAACCGATAAAGCCGGCGACGAAGCGGTCAGCCGGATAGTGATAGAGTTCCAGCGGTTTCCCGACCTGCGCCACCCGGCCAGCGTCGAGGACCACGATCTTGTCCGCGAGGGTCATCGCTTCCACCTGATCGTGGGTGACATAGATCATGGTGCGGCCCAGTCGCTTATGCAGACGGGAGATTTCAATACGCATCTGGACGCGCAGGGCGGCATCGAGGTTGGAAAGCGGCTCATCCAGCAGGAAGACGCTCGGCTCAGCCACCAGGGTACGACCAATCGCCACGCGCTGGCGCTGACCGCCGGAGAGGGCTTTCGGTTTACGCTCCAGCAGATGGGCCAGCTGCAGCACTTCCGCAACCTGGGTCACCCGCTGGTTAATCAGATCTTTTTTCGCGCCGGCCAGCTTCAGGCCAAACGACATATTTTCCGCAACGGAAAGGTGGGGATAGAGCGCATAAGACTGGAATACCATCCCAACGCCGCGTTCTGCCGGTGGGATCTCGTTCATGCGGGTGTCCCCGATAAACAGGTCCCCGCTGGTAATAGTTTCTAACCCGGCAATCATACGCAGCAGGGTAGATTTGCCGCAGCCCGATGGCCCGACAAACACGACGAATTCCCCTTCGTGGATATCGAGATTGATATCTTTCGATACCACCACGTCACCCCAGGCTTTCGTTACATTTCGCAGCTGTACGCTCGCCATGCCCTTCTCCCTTCGTTACAACCTGTCACTAACAGTCACATTCAAGATGGGTCGACTATGCGGCATTCATTAGCCGGGCAAATCCTCCACCCCCCGGCTTTTTTATGGGGGAGGAGATGGGAGGATGAGAGATTGGCTCTCGCCGCGGGGGATGGCGGGCGGCGCGTGATTTCGTGATGGAGGCGACAAAATTGGGCGCTTTTTTCTGTGCTCCAGGACGCAATACGGCCGTTTTTGCAATGGAGATCACACAACCAGCGGGTGGGGCGTAGACCTGGGGAGGATGGAAAGGGGTTGTTAAAAAAGGAAACTCATCATCGTTAAGCCACCGAAGTGTATCCACGAGTACAACACCAAAAAGGACGGGTATATGAAAATCAAAACTGGCGCTCGCATCCTCGCGCTGTCGGCACTGACCACGATGATGTTTTCCGCCTCTGCCCTCGCGAAAATTGAAGAAGGTAAGCTGGTTATCTGGATTAACGGCGACAAAGGCTACAACGGCCTCGCTGAAGTGGGTAAAAAGTTTGAAAAAGACACCGGCATTAAAGTTTCCGTAGAACACCCGGACAAGCTGGAAGAGAAATTCCCGCAGGTTGCGGCGACCGGCGACGGCCCGGACATCATCTTCTGGGCGCATGACCGTTTCGGCGGCTACGCGCAGTCCGGCCTGCTGGCGGAAATCACCCCGGACAAAGCGTTCCAGGACAAACTCTATCCGTTCACCTGGGATGCCGTTCGCTATAACGGCAAACTGATCGCCTACCCGATCGCGGTGGAAGCGCTGTCCCTGATTTACAACAAAGACCTGGTGCCGAACCCGCCGAAGACCTGGGAAGAGATCCCGGCGCTGGATAAAGAACTGAAAGCGAAAGGTAAGAGCGCGCTGATGTTCAACCTGCAGGAACCGTACTTCACCTGGCCGCTGATCGCTGCCGACGGCGGATACGCGTTCAAGTTTGAAAACGGCAAGTACGATGTGAAAGACGTCGGCGTGGACAGCGCAGGCGCGAAAGCGGGCCTGACCTTCCTGGTTGACCTGATCAAGAACAAGCACATGAATGCCGATACCGATTACTCCATCGCGGAAGCGGCCTTCAACAAAGGTGAAACCGCGATGACCATCAACGGTCCGTGGGCGTGGTCTAACATCGATAAGAGCAAGGTTAACTACGGCGTGACCCTGCTGCCGACCTTTAAAGGCAAACCATCGAAACCGTTCGTTGGCGTGCTGAGCGCGGGGATCAACGCCGCCAGCCCGAATAAAGAGCTGGCGAAAGAGTTCCTCGAAAACTACCTGATGACCGATCAGGGTCTGGAATCGGTTAACAACGACAAACCGCTGGGTGCCGTGGCGCTGAAATCCTTCCAGGAAAAACTGGAAAAAGATCCGCGCATCGCCGCCACCATGGCGAACGCCCAGAAAGGCGAAATCATGCCTAACATCCCACAGATGTCTGCCTTCTGGTATGCCGTTCGTACCGCGGTTATCAACGCCGCCAGCGGTCGTCAGACTGTCGATGCTGCGCTGAAGGATGCCCAGAGCCGTATCACCAAGTAAGAAAACGGCGGGTGGCGCTTGCGCTTACCCGCCCTACCACTACGGCTCGGACCGTAGGTCAGGTAAGCGAAGCGCCACCTGACAAATAAGCTTTCACCGCTGTAGAGGATGATCCCCATGGATGCCGTTAAAAAGAAACACTGGTGGCAAAGTCCGCAACTCACATGGTCTGTGATTGGCTTACTGTGCCTGCTGGTGGGTTACCTTGTTGTTTTGATGTACGCCCAGGGGGAGTACCTGTTCGCCATCATGACGCTGATTTTAAGCTCAGTTGGCCTGTATATTTTCGCTAACCGCAAGGCTTATGCCTGGCGCTATGTCTATCCCGGCCTCGCCGGCATGGGCCTGTTTGTCCTGTTTCCGCTGATCTGTACTATCGCTATCGCGTTCACCAACTACAGCAGCACCAACCAGCTGACCTTTGAGCGCGCGCAGCAGGTGCTGATGGATCGCTCCTTCCAGGCCGGCAAAGCCTATAACTTCACGCTGATCCCGGCAGGCGACGAGTGGAAGCTGGCCCTGACCGACGGTGAGAGCGGTAAAAACTACCTTTCCGACGCCTTTAAATTCGGCGGCGAGCAGAAGCTGGCGTTAAAAGAAACCGACGCCCTGCCGGAAGGCGAGCGCGCCAACCTGCGCGTCATTACCCAGAACCGCACCGCGCTGAACCAGCTGACCGCCGTGCTGCCTGACGACAGCAAAGTGATCATGAGCTCGCTGCGCCAGTTCTCCGGCACCCAACCGCTGTATACGCTTGGCGAAAACGGCGTGCTGACCAACAATCAAACCCACGTCAAATACCGCCCGAACAACGACGTTGGTTTCTACCAGGCCATCAACGCCGACGGTAGCTGGGGCACAGAAAAGCTGAGCCCGGGCTACACCGTGACTATCGGCTGGGACAACTTTACCCGCGTCTTCCACGATGAAGGCATCCAGAAACCGTTCTTCGCGATCTTCGTCTGGACGGTGGTGTTCTCGGTGCTGACCGTGGTGCTGACCGTCGCGGTGGGGATGATCCTTGCCTGCCTGGTGCAGTGGGAAGCACTGAAAGGCAAAGCGATTTACCGCGTCCTGCTGATTCTGCCGTATGCCGTACCGTCATTTATTTCGATTCTGATTTTCAAAGGTCTGTTCAACCAGAGCTTTGGTGAAATCAACATGATGCTCAGCACGCTGTTCGGCATTAAGCCGGCGTGGTTTAGCGACCCGACCACCGCGCGCACCATGATCATCATCGTCAACACCTGGCTGGGCTACCCGTACATGATGATCCTGTGCATGGGGCTGCTGAAGGCGATTCCGGACGATCTGTACGAAGCGTCGGCAATGGATGGCGCCGGCCCGTTCCAGAACTTCTTTAAAATTACCTTCCCGCTGCTGATTAAGCCGCTGACGCCGCTGATGATCGCCAGCTTCGCCTTTAACTTTAACAACTTCGTCCTGATTCAACTGTTGACCAACGGTGGTCCGGACCGTCTCGGCACCACCACCCCGGCCGGTTATACCGACCTGCTGGTGAGCTACACCTACCGTATCGCCTTTGAAGGCGGCGGCGGTCAGGACTTCGGCCTGGCGGCGGCTATCGCAACGCTTATCTTCCTGCTGGTTGGCGCGTTAGCGATTGTGAACCTGAAAGCCACACGCATGAAGTTTGATTAATTGGAATAACCAGGCGTTATTGGCGCGGGCAGTTTGGACTCGGCCAGCGCGGAAGAACCGGAGCGTACACGTAGTACGTGAGGATTCTGAGCACTGCCCGAGTTCAAAATGGCAAGCAAAATAGCCTGGTGCGAAGTCAAGGGGAGTAAAATTACAATGGCTATGGTCCAACCCAAATCGCAGAAGCTACGTTTATTTACCACGCATCTCCTGCTACTGATTTTTATCGCCGCGATTATGTTTCCGCTGCTGATGGTTATCGCCATCTCGCTGCGCGAGGGTAACTTCGCCACCGGCAGCCTGATCCCGGATACCATCTCCTGGGAGCACTGGCGTCTGGCGTTAGGCTTCAGCGTCGAACACGCGGATGGCCGCGTCACGCCGCCGCCGTTCCCGGTCCTGCTGTGGCTGTGGAACTCGATTAAGGTCGCCGGGATCACCGCGATCGGTATCGTCGCCCTCTCCACCACCTGCGCCTACGCTTTTGCCCGTATGCGCTTCCCGGGGAAAGCGACCCTGCTGAAAGGGATGTTGATTTTCCAGATGTTCCCGGCGGTGCTGTCGCTGGTGGCGCTGTACGCGTTGTTTGACCGCCTGGGCCAGTACATCCCGTTCGTCGGCCTCAACACCCACGGCGGCGTGATCTTTGCCTACATGGGCGGTATCGCCCTGCACGTCTGGACCATCAAAGGCTACTTCGAAACCATCGATGGCTCGCTGGAAGAAGCGGCTGCGCTGGATGGCGCGACCCCATGGCAGGCGTTCCGCCTCGTACTGCTGCCGCTGTCGGTGCCGATTCTGGCGGTGGTCTTTATTCTGTCGTTCATCGCGGCTATCACCGAAGTGCCGGTCGCCTCGCTGCTGCTGCGCGATGTGAACAGCTATACCCTGGCGGTAGGTATGCAACAGTATCTCAACCCGCAGAACTATCTGTGGGGCGACTTTGCCGCCGCGGCGGTACTCTCCGCCATCCCGATTACGGTCGTGTTCCTGCTGGCGCAGCGCTGGCTGGTGAACGGCCTGACGGCGGGCGGGGTGAAAGGTTAAGTTTTTTGTAACACCGGCCCCAAATTTCAGAGGAGGGCCGACGGTCTAGCCGCAATACACGACCCCAACCGGGTATTGTCGCCGTCGCCCTCAGCTGAAAAAGTAAGGCCAATGCCACTGCTATCCTCAACTGGACCCTACATAAATTCTATTTGTGACTGTTGGTCAGCGGCCCTGGAGGCCGCTTTTTTTTATTCGCGTTTCAGGCGATTAGAGTTACACAGCCAGAGCGTAATCACCAGGATCAGGATCGCGGCGGAATAAATAAGTACCGCCATCGGCGACTCATGGTCGATGATGATCAGACGCACAATCGCGGTGATGCCGATATAGACAAAATAGCGCAGCGGGAAATGGAACCCCGACTGAAAATACTTGACGATCAGCGCGATAAACTCGAAGTAGAGAAAGTAGACCACCAAACCTTCCACCAGCCGGTACTTACTGGTCGGCTCCGGGGTAAAGAGGACATCGGCCAGATGCAGCGTCTCTTTACCGAGGAAGACGATCAGGATAATCCCCAGGCACAGCAGCCCAAGATTCAAAACCGTTTGCATCGCAGTGGCGATAAAATTCACCAGTGGGCGATAAACCGACGACATATTCACACCTCATAATCAGTCCTTGTTGCGTCCGGTATAGCGCAAAAGTGTGATCCAGATCTACAGTTACCCCTCACCGCGTGGGCTTTAAATTTTTGCGCCCTCAGGGCAGGATTTCGGCAAAAGAGAAAAATGCTCTCCTTAACGGCGTGTGATCGACATAACTGATTCCCATGATTTGCATAAAAATTTGCTTATACAACCATTGTTAATCAATAGCTTAATTTACATACAAGACTGCATGTTTAGATATAGCTAAAAATAAAATTTTTCTCCAGACCTTAATAAATAAAGGGTTATTTGAGAAAGTTTTTTTCTGCCGATTCCCTTAGCATATTTCCTCATCATCTTACGTCCAGGAATCATAATAATGTCTGACCAAACATCCTCTCTTTTTATTCGCTGGCTACAGCGAGAAGTCGCACCAGCATTAGGTTGCACTGAACCCGTTGCTATTTCATTTACCACCGCTTACGCCGCGAAACATTTAGCGATACCCTGCGAAAAAATTAGCGGTTTTATTTCTGCCAACCTGTATAAAAACGCCACGGGCGTCACGATTCCCGGCACGACAGTGAATGGCGTCGCGCTGGCCGCCGCCATCGGCGCCTTTGGCGGCGATGCCGATAAGGGATTACAGACCCTGGCAGGCATTACTTCACAGCATGTGGAACAGGCACAAGCGCTGGTGGACGCCGGCCACGTTAATATTGACGTCCAGGACACGCCTGACTTTATTCATCTCGATCTCACCCTCAGCGCCGGTGACCAGACCTGTCGCGTCGTGGTAAAAGGCACGCATACCAATGTGGTCGAGTTATATATTAATGGCGAACAGCAGCCATTACACGCCGGGGAAAATAGCGCCACAGCGCAGGCCGAACTGCCAACTTTCTCTCTCCAGGAAGCGTATGACTTTATTATCTCCACCCCGGTTGAGAATATTACGTTTATTCTGGAAGCCGCCCGCCTCAATAGCGCACTGGCTGCAGAAGGAAAATCGAAAAAGTATGGGTTGAATATTAACGGAACATTCTCTGAAGCCGTTAAAAATGGTTTGTTAAGCAATGACTTAATGAGTGAGGTCATTATCAACACCGTCGCGGCTTCCGATGCGCGTATGGGCGGCGCCCCGGTGGTGGCTATGTCGAACTTCGGCTCTGGCAACCAGGGGATCGCGGCGACCATGCCGGTGGTAACCGTCGCCGAGCATCTGAATGCCGATGAAGAGACGCTCGCTCGCGCGCTAGCGCTCTCACATCTGACGGCCATTTCCATCCATTCGCGCTATACCCGCCTGTCCGCACTGTGCGCGGCCTCCACCGCCGCCATGGGCGCCGCCGCCGGTATGGCATGGCTGTTTACCCGCAATATCGAAACCATCAACACCGCCATCATCAATATGATTAGCGATGTTACCGGCATGATTTGTGATGGCGCCTCCAACAGCTGCGCGATGAAGGTGTCCTCGGTGGTTTCCAGCGCCTTTAAATCTGTATTGATGGCGATGCAAAACCGCTGCGCCAGCGCCAACGACGGCATTGTCTGCGCCGACGTCGAACAGTCGATTAATAACCTGTGCCGCCTCGTGATTAAGCCTATGGCGCAAACTGATAAAGAGATCATTCGCATTATGGTCAGCAAATAAGACCAGCCCTTTTGTACCCTACGCAATAATGATTTATTGCCTGCACCAACAGGTATTTTACGATGAATAAAAAAGTCATATTACGCGGCGCCAGCGCCATTATGCCCCTGTGCATCGGGGACTTTCCTTTCTCGTTCATTGTTGGCGCGTTAAGCGTCAGCGCCGGAATGAGCGTCTGGCAAAGTACCGCGTGGTCGGCGATTGTGATTGCCGGCTCGGCGCAGATGCTGGCACTGAATATGTTAAAAACCGGCGCCACGCTCGGCGTGATTATTTTCACCACATTAATTATTAATCTTCGCCACGTGCTGTATAGCGCCTCTATTTCCGGTACCGTGCGCGAAGCCTCATTCTTTAAAAAATGCTTTATGTCCTATGCGCTCACCGACGAGGTGTATGCCACCACCGTTAAAGAGATGGAAGGAAATAAAAAGGAAAAATATCTGTTTTATGGCTCGGCGATGATCACCTTCTGGGCGATTTGGGTGCTGGCCGATTTTCTTGGCGCGCTGGTCGGCGCCTCGTTTCCCCACATTGAAAAATACGGTCTCGATTTCGCCATGGTCGCCGCCTTTATCGCCATCGTGGTGCCGCAAATTAAAAGCCAGGCCTGCACCGTCGCCGCGGTAGTGGCCGCCGTTTCCGGCGTGCTGTTAGTGGTCCTGCCCTACTCGCTGGGTATCGTCGTCGCCTCCGTGCTCGGCGTCCTCGCCGGCCTGTGCGTCGACCTGGCGGAAGAGCGCAAGCAGAGGGCAACAACCGAATCCGATATGCCGTTAGTGGAGGCGCTGGAAAATGAGTAATAGCTACTTTATCGCCCTGACGCTGGGCATGGCCGCGGTCACTTTTCTTATTCGTTTCTCGTTTATCGGCCTGGCCGGCAAGATCCAGATGTCTGAGCGGGTGACCAAAACATTGCGCTTCGTGCCGGTCACCGTCCTGCCGGCCATCATCACCATTCAGATCCTGAGCGTGAATTCCAGCATGGAGTTCGACTTAAAAAATCCGAAGGTGATCGCCGCCATTATCTGTACGCTCGCCAGCTTCCGTTTAGGTCTGGTGTGGGTGGTGGTCAGCGGCGTCGGCTCACTGGTGCTGTTGAATTATTTTCTGTAACTGTTTGAAGGGTAACCACATGATTATTACTACCGCTGACGCACCCGCCGCGATCGGTCCGTACGTTCAGGGCGTCAATCTCGGCGCGATGACCATCACCTCCGGCCAGCTGCCCATTAATCCGCAGGACGGCACCATGCCCGACAACATTGCCGAACAGGCGCGCCAGTCGCTGGAGAACGTGAAAGCCATCGTCGAAGCCGCCGGCCTCAGCGTTGGTCAGATCGTCAAAACCACGGTGTTTGTGAAAGACCTGGCGGATTTTGCCGCCATCAATGCCGCCTACGAGGCCTTCTTTACCGAACATCAGGCGGCCTTTCCGGCGCGCTCCTGCGTGGAAGTGGCCAGGTTACCGAAAGACGCTGGCGTCGAAATCGAAGCGATCGCTTTCGCCCGTTAACCCCCCGGCTGGAGGAAGAACCTCCAGCCCCTTCCCCACCGATTTTTGTCGTTCCACGTTGTTCATATTACAGGCACTATAGTCACTGAATGACCCGAGGAACGCAGCATGTTGACTATCCGAAAGGCATTACCCGACGACGCGCCACAACTGAGCGCGATGGGTTATGCCAGTTACCAGCACCACTTCGCCCATCTCTGGCGCAATGTCGATGAAATGGCGTTATTTCTTAAGCAAGAATATGCCGAAGATGCGCTACGTCGGAGTCTGACCGATGCCAACCATCATTGGCTCATCGCCGAAGCCGCTTCCCCCGTTGGTTTCGCTAAATATAGCTATCAACAGCGAATGGCTGACGACGGCACGACGGGTACGCTGCTGCATAAGCTCTACCTGATGCCGGGGGAGACTGGCCACCGCTACGGCGAGCAGATTTTTCACGCCGTCGAGACGCGAGCAAAAACGGCCGGTGAACGCTGGCTGTGGCTGGAAGTACTCTCCGCGAATCCCGCCGCGCGCCGTTTTTACGAACGCCAGGGGATGCAGCACATCAGAGACGCAACTTTTCATTCCGCCAGCCAGCAAAGCACCTTACATATTCTGGCCAAACCGCTATGAGAGGAACTATGCCTGAGCTTCGTGACACCGGCGTACGTAACGTCGTTTGTGGTGAAAATGTCGTTATTTACCAGCCCGCCAACCTGTACGACTGCACGCTGGGTGATAACGTCTTCGTAGGGCCATTCGTTGAGATCCAGGGGAATACCTGCATCGGCGCGGAGAGTAAAATCCAGTCCCATACCTTTATCTGCGAATACGTCACCATTGGCCGGCGCTGTTTTATCGGTCACGGGGTGATGTTCGCCAACGATCTGTTTCGCGACGGCAAACCAAACGCCGACCGCGCCAGCTGGGGGCGGATTGAGATTGGCGATGACGTGTCGATCGGTAGCGGCGCCACGATTCTGGCCGTCAGTATCTGCGACGGCGTGGTGATTGGCGCGGGCAGCGTGGTGACGAGGTCCATCACCGAGAAAGGCGTGTGGGCGGGGAATCCAGCCCGCCTGCTGCGACGGCTGTAAAAAAATGCCGACCATAAGGTCGGCATTCCGTCTTAGCTGCGCAAGCGTTATGCGCGCCAGGCTTTATAACGGTTAATCAGACCGTTAGTGGAGCTGTCGTGGCTGCTGACTTCGCTGCCGTCTTTCAGCTCCGGCAGGATGCGGTTAGCCAGCTGTTTGCCCAGCTCAACGCCCCACTGGTCGAAAGTGAAGATGTTGAGGATCGCACCCTGGGTGAAGATTTTGTGCTCGTACAGAGCAATCAGCGCCCCGAGGCTGAACGGGGTGATCTCACGCAGCAGGATGGAGTTAGTCGGGCGGTTGCCTTCGAACACTTTGAACGGCACCACGTGCTCCAGGGTCGCCGGATCTTTACCCTGATCGCGATATTCCTGCTCCACCACCTCACGGGATTTACCGAAGGCCAGGGCCTCGGTCTGTGCGAAGAAGTTGGACAGCAGCTTCGGATGATGATCGGAGAGCGGGTTGTGGGTGATAGCCGGGGCGATGAAATCGCACGGTACCATTTTGGTGCCCTGATGGATCAGCTGGTAGAACGCGTGCTGACCGTTGGTGCCCGGCTCGCCCCAGATGATCGGACCCGTCTGGTAGTCCACGGCGTGGCCATTACGGTCAACATACTTACCATTGGACTCCATGTTGCCCTGCTGGAAGTAGGCGGCAAAACGGTGCATGTACTGGTCGTACGGCAGAATCGCTTCGGTTTCTGCCCCGAAGAAGTTGTTGTACCAGATACCGATCAGCGCCAGCAGTACCGGCAGGTTTTTCTCCGCCGGGGTGGTGGAGAAGTGTTTATCCATCGCATGCGCGCCGGACAGCAGCTCAACGAAGTTGTCGAAGCCCACGGAGAGAATGATGGACAGGCCAATCGCCGACCACAGGGAGTAACGGCCGCCAACCCAGTCCCAGAATTCGAACATGTTGGCGGTGTCGATGCCGAACTCGCCAACCGCTTTCGCGTTGGTGGAGAGCGCCGCGAAGTGTTTAGCCACGTGCTTGTCGTCGCCCGCGGTCGCCAGGAACCAGTCGCGCGCGCTGTGGGCGTTGGTCATGGTCTCCTGGGTGGTGAAGGTTTTGGACGCGACCAGGAACAGGGTGGTTTCCGGATTGACGCTCTTCAGCACTTCGGCAATGTGGGTGCCATCGACGTTGGAGACAAAGTGCATGTTGAGGTGGTTTTTATACGGACGCAGCGCTTCGGTGACCATGAACGGACCGAGGTCGGAGCCGCCGATACCAATGTTGACCACATCGGTGATCGGTTTGCCGGTGTAGCCTTTCCAGCTACCGGAGATAATCGCTTCAGAGAAGGTTTTCATCTTCTCCAGCACAGCGTTCACTTCCGGCATCACATCTTTGCCATCAACCACAATCGGCGTGTTGCTGCGGTTGCGCAGCGCGACGTGGAGTACCGCGCGATCTTCGGTGCGGTTGATCTTTTCACCGGAGAACATCGACTTGATGGCGCCCGCCAGGTCGGTCTCTTTCGCCAGATCCTGCAGTTTAGCCAGCGTCTCTTCGGTGATGCGGTTTTTGGAGAAGTCCACCAGCATCAGATCGTCAAACGTCGCGGAAAACTTAGAAAAACGGTCGCTATCTTTGGCGAACAGCTCGCTGATAGTGACATCTTTCATTTCGTCGAAGTGTTTCTGTAATGCCTGCCAGGCAGAGGTCTGCGTTGGGTTGATGTTTTTCATTAGCAATACTCTTCTGATTTGAGATTGTGACTTCGGTCGATTGTAGCGCCGGTGACGGAAAATTGTGATGATTTTTGTGACTTGTCCCTGACGCCGGTCAGGAATCGGGTCAAAACGGAGTAAAAAGCCCCATTAGTATAGCTATCATAAGGCTTTTTTCTGTTAGCCGCAGGGGCATGAAAAATCCGCATAACCGCAGCGTTGACATAGCTGGCGTTAAGCCTTTATATATCCGCAGTGCTTACGTATTGTAAGTATCTATTGCTCGCGCATTTCACGCTACAGCGAAAGGGTATTCGCGGGGGATATAATGTCCTTATTCCCCCGGCCAGGTGAAAGACGTCGGTAATTGCCAGAAGAGGTGCGTTGCCCAGGTAACCGTATTGGAGGAACCAGTCCGGCGAAAATACGTGAGGGGGAGCAACGCCGAGGTGAAAGAGCGTCTGGTTACGCTCCTCACCGGCCACAGGGGCTGAATCCCCTGGGTTGTCACCAGAAACGTTCGCAGTCGGGCGTTTCATACCCGAACACTTCAGCGCCCAGAGCGGTGAGTCGGGTCTACAAGGTGGAGCACTTCTGGGTGACATCGTAGTTGTTTATCATTCTGCGCCACCCTGTTTATCGCTCTTCCCTTGTGCCATGGCTGAATAATTTGGCCTGGCTTATTAAGACATTTTGTTGCGATCCGGCGGCATCCAGCCCCTGCCAGGATCGGTGTTCAGGAATCGTTTTAATAAGTCAGGCCCCCTGACACGAGGTTGTTATGACAGATTTAGTCGTCGCCAAATTTGGCGGCACCAGCGTTGCTGATTTTGACGCGATGAACCGCAGCATTGATGTGGCGCTGCTTGATGCCAATACCCGTATTGTTGTGCTCTCCGCCTCTGCCGGCGTGACCAACATTCTGGTGGCCTTAGCGGAAGGGCTGGAACCCACCGAACGTTTTTCCCAGCTGGACGCTCTGCGCCAGATCCAGTTCAATATTCTGGAGCGTTTGCGCTATCCCAACGTGATCCGCGAAGAGATTGAGCGCCTGCTGGAAAATATCACCACGCTGGCGGAAGCCGCCGCGCTCGCCTCCTCTAGCGCGCTGACTGACGAACTGGTCAGCCATGGCGAACTGATGTCCACCCTGCTGTTTGTGGAGATTCTGCGTGAACGCGGAATTCAGGCGCAATGGTTTGACGCCCGTAAAGTGCTGCGCACTAACGATCGCTTTGGCCGCGCCGAACCGGATATCGCCGCTGTCGCCGAACTGACCCAGCAGCAGCTGACGCCGCGTCTCGCGGAAGGCCTGGTGGTGACGCAGGGCTTTATCGGCAGCGAAGCGAAGGGCCGCACCACCACCCTCGGCCGCGGCGGCAGCGATTATACCGCCGCTCTGCTCGGCGAAGCGCTGAATGCCACCCGCGTCGATATCTGGACCGATGTGCCCGGGATCTATACGACCGACCCGCGCGTCGCACCAGCGGCGAAACGCATCGACGTCATCGCCTTTGAAGAGGCGGCGGAAATGGCCACCTTCGGCGCTAAAGTGCTGCACCCGGCGACCCTGCTGCCTGCCGTGCGCAGCGATATCCCGGTATTTGTCGGATCCAGTAAAGAACCTAAAGCGGGCGGTACGCTGGTGTGTAAAACCACCGAGAACCCGCCGCTGTTCCGCGCGCTGGCGCTGCGTCGCCGCCAGACGCTGCTGACGCTACACAGCCTGAATATGCTGCACTCCCGCGGCTTCCTCGCCGAAGTGTTCGGTATTCTGGCGCGCCATAACATCTCCGTCGATTTGATCACCACCTCCGAAGTGAGCGTGGCCCTGACCATGGACACCACTGGCTCAACCTCTGCGGGCGATACCCTGCTGACCCAGGCGCTGCTGACCGAGCTCTCCTCGCTGTGTCGCGTGGAAGTGGAAGAAGACCTGGCGCTGGTTGCCCTGATCGGCAACGAGCTGTCGAAAGCCTGCGGCGTCGGCAAAGAGGTGTTTGGCGTCCTTGATCCGTTTAACATCCGCATGATCTGCTATGGCGCATCCAGCCACAACCTCTGCTTCCTGGTCCCTGGCGCCGATGCGGAGAAGGTGGTGCAGACGTTGCATCATAATTTGTTTGAATAAAATTCCTTAGCACGATAAACAATACCTATAGCCGGGCTCGAACCCGGCTTTTTTATAACAACATCAACACAACCAGCTGACCAGCTCGCCGCCCTACCGGTTCGGCGCGGCCGGTTTGCGTATCGCAAGGAACACAACATGCTCGCAACTCTGACGCGGCTGTTCCCGTTATGGGCACTGCTGCTCTCCGTTCTGGCCTATTACACCCCCACCACTTTCACCCCGATCGGCCCGTGGGTTACCACCCTGCTGATGCTGATTATGTTCGGTATGGGGGTACATCTAAAGCTGGCGGATTTCAAACGCGTCCTGTCGCGTCCGGCGCCGGTCGCTGCAGGGATATTTCTGCACTATCTGGTGATGCCGCTCGCCGCCTGGCTGCTGGCGCTGCTGTTTCATATGCCGCCGGAGCTCTCCGCCGGGATGGTGCTGGTGGGCAGCGTCGCCAGCGGGACGGCCTCCAACGTGATGATCTTTCTGGCCAAAGGGGATGTGGCGCTGTCAGTGACTATCTCCTCGGTCTCCACCCTGGTCGGCGTCATCGCGACGCCGCTGCTGACCCGTCTGTACGTCGACGCGCACATTCAGGTCGACGTCATGGGGATGTTGCTGAGCATTCTGCAGATTGTGGTCATTCCCATCGCCCTGGGGCTGATTGTCCATCATCTGCTGCCGAAGGTGGTGAAAGCGGTGGAACCGTTCCTCCCCGCTTTCTCGATGGTGTGCATTCTGGCGATCATCAGCGCGGTGGTGGCGGGTTCCGCGGCCCATATCGCGTCCGTTGGCCTGGTGGTGATTATCGCGGTGATCCTGCATAACACCATTGGCCTGCTCGGCGGCTACTGGGGCGGACGTCTGTTTGGTTTTGATGAATCCACCTGCCGTACGCTGGCGATCGAGGTAGGGATGCAGAACTCCGGCCTGGCGGCCGCGCTGGGTAAAATTTACTTCGGCCCGCTGGCGGCGCTGCCGGGAGCCCTGTTCTCCGTCTGGCATAACCTGTCCGGTTCGCTGCTGGCCGGATACTGGTCAGGGAAGCCCATCGCCAAAAAAGCCAGCAAGCGCTGAGCGTGACACGTCCGGGCGCAGGCCCGGGCGTGTGCGTTATCCAATCTGCAAACGTACTGGTTTACCTAACTTCATTAACATCATGACTAACGCATCCAGGGTAAACTTACTGGTTTTCTGATTGACCACATCTGAAATGCGTGGGCGCGAAATGCTCAACTTCGCGGCAGCATCGGCCTGCTTCAATTGATGTTCATCTATCCACTCAGCGATTTCCTGCATTAACTGTCGTTTAAGCGCCATCAACTGCTCAACTTCTTTTTCCGCTTGTCCGCGAAGCTGCTCTGCGTCAGCATCATCAAAGCCCAGTTCACTGAATATATTGCTCTCTTCAGAGGTCACATGACGGATACCATCCACACTCTTACGATTCATTTATGACTCCTGTGTTCCTGCTGTATAACCCGCAAACGGCTTCTGACAATCTTTTTTTCGTGTTCGGCGGTCCGGCGCGTCTTTTTGTTAAAACAGTGCAGGACATATATCGCCTCTGCAAAACGGGCCAGATAAATTACCCGATATGCACCGGAAAAGTGGCGCAGGCGGATTTCTTCAACCCCCCGCCCCAGTTGAGGCATTGCTTTCCAGTCCGCAGCCTCTAAACCTGACTGTAAACGATAAAGCTGGAATCCAGCATCTCTGCGGACGTCCTCAGGAAACTGGCGCAGATCGTCAAAGGAAGAGCCCATCCAGACGATACGCCTTAATCTTGGTTGCTGATTGAGCATACCACATCCTTGTATAAAATTTTATACACCACTCGCCCGATATTTATCGTCGATAACAGGTTGATCGTGCCGTTACCCTAAGCCAGTTCACCTCACGGGTCACGAACGAGGGAAATATTCTGCGAGGCGCTTTCCGGATGCGTTCTATTTTGCGCTGATTACCGTACACTGGGTGCTCTGGTCTGACTGAGGGCACCACCATGGCACTCCCCCGAATTACACAAAAAGAGATGACCGAGCGCGAACAGCGCGAATTGAAAACGCTGCTTGACCGCGCGCGCATTGCGCACGGCCGCCCGCTGAGCAATGCGGAAACGAACAGCGTGAAAAAAGAATATATCGATAAGCTGATGGCCCAGCGTGAAGCGGAAGCGAAGAAAGCCCGCCAGGTGAAAAAACAGCAGGCTTATAAGACGGATAAGGAAGCAACCTTTTCCTGGTCGGCGAATACGCCGACCCGCGGCAGGCGTTAGCGCCCTTTCTTTTTACGTCCCGGCTGGGTGAAACGTTTGCCGTTGCCAGCCGGGCGGCCTTTATCGTTGCTATTTTCCATCTTCATCACCGGGCGCTTGATCCCGGGGGTCGCCGCTTTGGCCTTCGGCTTCGCTTTCGGCTTCGCTTCGGAAGAGGAGTTTTCAATCAGCTTGAACAGGTCGATCAGCTCGTCATCGGTCAGATCGCGCCACTCACCCAACGGGATCCCCGTCAGGCTGACGTTCATAATCCGCGTACGCTCAAGCTTCGTCACTTCATAGCCAAAGTGCTCGCACATGCGACGGATCTGGCGATTCAGCCCCTGCACCAGAGTGATGCGGAAAACGAACGGCGCTTCTTTCTTTACCTTACATTTTTTGGTCACGGTCCCGAGAATCGGTACCCCCGCGCCCATGCCGCGAATGAACTCATCGGTCACCGGCTTATCGACCGTAACCAGATACTCTTTTTCATGGTCGTTGCCGGCGCGCAGGATCTTATTCACCAGGTCGCCGTGATTGGTGAGGAAGATCAGCCCCTGGGAGTCTTTATCCAGACGGCCGATAGGGAAGATACGCTTGCTGTGGTTGACGAAATCGACAATGTTGTCGCGCTCGCCGTCTTCCGTGGTGCTCACAATGCCGACCGGCTTATTCAGCGCAATCAGCACCAGATCATCCGCTTCGCGCGGCTCAATCAACCGTCCGTTAACTTTGACCAGGTCGCCAGGCTTCACCTGATCGCCAATCGTGGCGCGCTTGCCATTGATAAAGACGTTGCCTTGTTCAATAAAGCGGTCCGCTTCGCGACGCGAGCAGATGCCGCTTTCACTGATGTATTTGTTTAATCGGGTTGATGAGTCGGGCAGCATAGATTCTCCTGTAAAAGCGAAATATACCCTACCTTGTGGGCGAGAAAAAACCTGGATTGTGTGATTCATTATCCAGAAGCTTCGTCGGGCTTGTGAACAGCATTCCGCTTACCCACATCATGCGCCATATCAGAGCGCCGGTATGGGGGCGATGCTAGAATTTCTGCTTCAATAATATTTTTAAAACAGGAAGAAAAGATGGAACTGCTGTTACTCAGTAACTCCACGCTGCCGGGGAAAGCCTGGCTGGAACACGCCCTGCCGCTGATTGCCGGTCAGGTCAAAGGCCGCCGTAAGGCGGTATTCATCCCCTTCGCTGGCGTGACGCAATCCTGGGATGATTACACGGCCAAAGTGGCTGCGGTTATGGCGCCCATGGCGGTCAGCGTAACCGGTATCCACAGCGTCGACGACCCTATCGCCGCCATTGAAAGCACCGAGATGGTGATCGTCGGCGGCGGGAACACCTTCCAGCTGTTGAAAGCGTGCCGCAGTCGCGGTCTGTTGGCGCCGATTGTCGATGTCGTCAAACGCGGGGCGCTGTATATCGGCTGGAGCGCAGGTTCAAACCTCGCCTGCCCGACCATTCGCACCACCAACGATATGCCGATTGTCGATCCGCAGGGATTTGATGCGCTGGGGCTGTTCCCGCTACAGATTAACCCGCACTTCACCAACGCGTTGCCGACCGGGCATCAGGGCGAAACCCGCGAACAGCGTATCCGCGAACTGCTGGTCGTGGCGCCGGAATTAACGGTGATTGGTTTGCCGGAAGGAAACTGGATCCAGGTCACCGATGGTCACGCGACGCTCGGTGGCCCGAACCCGACGCTGTTGTTCAAAGCGGGGGAAGAAGCGATAACCCTGCCTGCGGGCCACCGCTTCTGAGCCTGGGTGACTAACGTTTCCCGGATAGCGGCGCATTGCGCCTTATCCGGGCTGCTTCAACGGGACGTCCAAACGCAAAACCCCGGTTAGCACAGCGCCGCCGGGGAATGGCTCAGTAGTCATCCCGTTCGTCGTCTTCATCCGGTTGCTCCATCACGCTGTAAGCCACTGAACAGAACAGGCTGTTCAGGCGCTTCATATCCCCCAGCAGCGCCAGATGCAACGTACTGGTTTCGATACTCTGCACGTTCTGCTGATGCAGGCGGTCAACGTGCGCATGCGAGTAGCGGCGGTTAAGAATGCGGAACCGGTGTTTGCTGCGCCGCAGGCGACGGGCGCTCGGCACATCGCTGGAGAAGAAGACCGACATCGCCAACTGCAGATTGCTGAGCAGCAGATCGTACAGGGCGTCCAGCTCCTTTAACCCTTCCACCGAGAAGGCGCGACGCGCCGCCAGCGATTTATCGGCGATCTCGCTGCCCATCCGCTCGACGATATCGGAGGCCTGCTCGAGGTTTAACGACATCTCAATAATTTCCGCCCAGCGCCGGGACTCTTCTTCCGCCAGCTCATCCTTTGGCATTCGCGCCAGATAGAGCTTAATGGCGGTGTAGAGGACGTTGATATCGTCCGCCATGCGGCGCAGTTCTTTCTCCTGACGCGGTTCGCCATGCATCACCTTATGCAGGCTCTCCAGCATTTGCTCCATCGCGTCGCCAATGCGCAGCGTCTCGCGCGCGGCGTTGGCTAGCGCCAGCGCCGGGGTGTCCAGCGCCGACGGGTCAAGATGCTTGGGTTTGAGATGGTTATCCAGCTCGGGTTCATCGCGGATCATGCGCTGGCACAGCTTCGCCATCGGTCCGGCAAAAGGCACCATCGCGATGCAGCGCAGCAGGTTGTAAAAAACGTGGAAGTAGATAACCAGCTCGGACTCGGCCAACGGCAGCTTGTGCATCGCCGCGGCCAGCGGATGGACGAACGGCAGAATGATCAGGCTCCCCACCAGCTTAAACAGCAGGCTGCCCAGCGCCACCCGGCGCGCCGCCGCGTTCGCCGCGCTGTTGTTGAGCATCGCCAACAGCCCCGATCCCAGGTTGGCGCCAATCACCAGGCACAGCGCCACCGGGAAAGAGATCGCTCCCGCCGCGGTCAGCGTCGCGGTCAGCAGCACCGCCGCCAGGCTGGAGTAGCTAATGATCGCGAATACAGCGCCAATCAAGGCATCCAGCATGATATCCCCGGTCAGCGAGGCAAAAATCACCTGCACGCCGTTGGCCTGGGTAATGGGGTGGACGGCCTGCACAATCAGCTCCAGGGCCAACAGGATCAGCCCAAGGCCGATCCCCACTCGCCCCAGCTGCCCGGCGCGGGTCTGCTTGCGGCCGAGGAAGAAAATCACCCCGATAAATATCAACAACGGCGACAGCCACGACAGGTCGAAGGTCAGTACCCTCGCCATCAGCGCCGTCCCGACGTCGGCGCCCAGCACCATCACCAGCGCCGGCGTGAGGCCCACTAAATCCTGGGCGACAAACGAGGTCACCAGCATGGTGGTGGCATTGCTGCTTTGTACCAGCGCAGTCACGCCAAGACCCGCGCAGAAGGCGAGCGGCTTTTTCTCTACGCTGCTACTGAGAACGGTACGTAGGCGAGCGCCATAGACGCGCATCACCCCGGTACGCACGATATGCGTGCCCCACACCAGCAGAGCGACCGCGGACAACAGGTGTAGCAGAGTTAACACGGAATCAGCTTCTCCTTATCGTTATAGGTGTTCCGACGTTCTGGAACCTATCTCAGTATAAGGGGTTAACCTCAATAAAGAGACAAGGCGCTCACAGAGCGCCTTGTTAGTTGTAAGGAAAGATGACGACTAGTCCGCATCATAACCCAGATTAGGGGCTAACCAGCGCTCGACTTCCGCCGGGGTCATCCCTTTACGCCGCGCGTAGTCTTCGACCTGGTCGCGCTGGATCTGCGCCACGGCGAAGTACTTGCTGTCCGGATGGCTGAAATACCAGCCGGAAACCGATGCCCCCGGCCACATGGCGAACGATTCGGTAAGCTTCATGCCGGTATGGGCTTCGACGTCCAGCAACTGCCAGATGGTGCCTTTTTCAGTGTGCTCCGGACAGGCCGGATACCCCGGCGCCGGACGGATCCCTTGGTAATTCTCGCGAATAAGTTCCTCATTGCTGAGGTTCTCATTGGCCGCATACCCCCAGTAGACCTTGCGCACTTTCTCGTGCAGATACTCGGCGAAGGCTTCCGCCAGACGATCGGCGATGGCCTTGATCATGATCTTGTTATAGTCGTCATGCTGCGCTTCATAGGCCTCCGCCAGCGCGTCCTCTTCCAGGCCGCCGGTGACGGCGAAGGCGCCAATGTAGTCCGCTTTGCCGCTCAGCTTCGGCGCCACAAAGTCGGCGAGGCAGTAGTTGGCGAAGCCGACCTTCTCCGTCTGCTGGCGCAGGTGATGGCTCACCGTCAGCACGTGGGTGCGGGTTTCATCGCGATAGATTTCAATATCGTCGCCCACCCGGTTGGCCGGGAACAGGCCCACCACGCCGCGCGGGTTGAGGGTTTTCTCTGCGCTCAGTTTATCCAGCAGCTCGTTAGCGTCTTTGAACAGGCGCTGCGCCTCTTCCCCTACCACTTCATCTTCCAGAATGCGCGGATATTTACCCGCCAGCGACCAGGTCATAAAGAACGGCGTCCAGTCGATGTAATTGCGTAGCGTCTCGATACTGGCTTCCACCTCCTGAATCCCCAGGCGATGGGCCACCGGCGGCGTATAGCTCTCCCAGTCAAAGGCCAGATCGTTTTCCCGTGCGGCCGCCAGGGTCACCGGCGGGGTGCGCGGTTTTTTACGTCCATGCTGGATACGCACGGTTTCATACTCTTTGCGCGTGCGGGCGACAAACTCATCGCGCTGCGTATCCGAGAGCAGCGCAGCCACCACCCCGACGGTGCGCGAGGCGTTCTGTACGTAAACGGTCGGGCCGCTGTAGTTCTGCTCGATTTTCACCGCCGTATGCGCTTTCGAGGTGGTCGCGCCGCCAATAAGCAGCGGGATGGTAAAGCCCTGACGCTCCATCTCTTTCGCCACGTTAACCATCTCGTCGAGCGACGGGGTAATCAGCCCGGAAAGGCCGATGAGATCCGCGTTCACCTCTTTGGCGGTTTTGAGAATTTTATCCGCCGGGACCATCACGCCAAGATCGATGATTTCGTAGTTATTGCACTGCAGCACCACGCCGACGATGTTTTTGCCGATGTCATGAACGTCGCCTTTTACGGTGGCAATCACCATTTTGCCGTTACTGGAGCCCTGTTCTTTACTGGCTTCGATAAACGGCTCAAGGTAGGCCACCGCCTGTTTCATGACGCGAGCGGATTTCACCACCTGCGGCAGGAACATTTTGCCTTCGCCGAACAGATCGCCGACCACGTTCATGCCGTCCATCAGCGGCCCTTCGATCACCTCAATCGGGCGGGCAGCCTGCTGACGCGCTTCTTCGGTGTCCTGTTCGATAAATTCGGTAATTCCCTTCACCAGCGAATATTCGAGGCGTTTTTTCACCTCCCAGCTGCGCCACTCCGCCTGCTGGGCATTGGCGCCGTCGTCAACTTTACTGCCGCGATATTTTTCCGCCAGTTCGAGCAATCTTTCGGTGCTGTCATCGCGGCGGTTGAGGATCACGTCCTCCACCGCGTCGCGCAGCTCGCCCGGCAGGTCATCATAGATGGCCAGCTGACCGGCATTGACGATCCCCATATCCATGCCGTTGCGGATCGCATAGTAGAGGAATACGGCGTGGATCGCCTCACGAACCGGGTCATTGCCGCGGAAAGAGAAGGAGACGTTGGAGACCCCGCCGGAGATCAGCGCATGCGGCAGCTCGCGTTTGATGTCTTCGCAGGCGCCGATAAAGTCCTGGGCATAGTTATTGTGTTCTTCGATACCGGTCGCCACCGCGAAGATATTCGGGTCAAAGATAATATCTTCTGGCGGGAAGCCGACCTCTTCGGTGAGGATTTTGTAGGCGCGACGGCAAATCTCAATTTTACGTTCGCGGGTATCAGCCTGGCCCACTTCGTCAAAGGCCATCACCACTACCGCAGCGCCGTAGCGGCGAACCAGTTTCGCATGGTGGATAAAGGGTTCGACGCCCTCTTTCATCGAAATCGAGTTAACGATGCCTTTGCCCTGAATGCATTTCAGGCCTTTCTCAATAACTTCCCACTTGGAGGAGTCGATCATGATCGGCACGCGGGCAATGTCCGGCTCGCCGGCAATCAGGTTGAGGAAGCGCACCATCGCCGCTTCTGCGTCGAGCATCCCCTCGTCCATGTTGATATCGATAATCTGCGCGCCGCTTTCCACCTGCTGACGCGCGACGTCCAGCGCTTCGCTGTACTTCTCTTCTTTGATTAAGCGTTTAAATTTCGCCGAGCCGGTAACGTTGGTACGTTCGCCGACGTTAACGAACAGGCTGTCATCGCCGATATTGAGCGGCTCAAGGCCGGCGAGGCGGCAGGCCACCGCGATTTCCGGCAGCTGGCGCGGCGGCAGGCCCGCTACCGCCCGGCTCATGGCGGCGATATGCTCCGGGGTCGTACCGCAGCAGCCGCCGACGATATTAAGGAAACCGGCTTCCGCCCATTCGCGGATCTGCGCCGCCATGGTATCGGCATCCAGATCGTATTCGCCGAAGGCGTTGGGCAGGCCGGCGTTCGGGTGCGCGGTGACGTAGCATTCAGCGATGCGCGACAGCTCCTGGACGTACTGGCGCAGTTCGTCCGGCCCGAGGGCGCAGTTCAGACCAAACGATAAGGCTTCGGCGTGGCGCAACGAGTTATAGAAAGCTTCGGTGGTCTGCCCGGAAAGCGTGCGGCCGGAGGCATCGGTAATGGTGCCGGAGATCATCAGCGGCAGGTCAACGCCCAGCGCCTCCAGCTCCTCTTTTACCGCATAGATGGCCGCTTTGGCATTCAGGGTATCAAATACCGTTTCAATCAGGATCAGATCCACGCCACCTTCCACCAGCGCCCGGGTGGATTCGCGATAGGCGGCCACCAGCTGGTCAAAGGTAATATTACGGAACGCCGGATCGTTCACATCAGGCGAAATAGAGGCGGTGCGGTTAGTTGGGCCAAGCACGCCGGCGACGTAGCGCGGTTTTTCCGGCGTGCGGGCCGTCCAGGCGTCGGCGCTGGCGCGGGCCAGCTTCGCCGCCGCAAAGTTGATCTCTGCCGACAGGGATTCCATCTGGTAATCCGCCATCGCGATGGTTGTCGAGTTAAAGGTGTTGGTCTCAATGATATCCGCGCCGGCCTCGAAGTAGGCGTCGTGGATCTCGCGGATCACCTCGGGCTTGCTGAGCACCAGCAGGTCGTTGTTGCCTTTCAGGTCGCACGGCCAGTCAGCAAAGCGCTCACCGCGAAAGTCCTGCTCACTCAGACGATAGCCCTGGATCATGGTGCCCATGCCCCCATCCAGAACCAGAATACGTTCTTTTAACTGCTGATGCAGTTGCTCAACTTTGCTGCTCACACTTGCTCCCGACAACGCTCAACTCAGGCCAAATAGCCAACAAACCATACTGGCATAAACCACCGGAGCGGAAAAGACAACAACGGGCAATATGAGACATGTTCAGCTTCACTCCTCCGATGAGTCCGGTAGTGATTGCATTATCGCCAAATAAAACGAAAATTATTTCCACGATACAGAAAAAGGAGTCCGCGATGGCCACTACCCCCGTTCCCGCGAAACGCGGCAGAAAACCCGCGGCTGCCACCGCCCAGCAGGCTGGCGGTCAGGTTCAGTCGCTGACCCGCGGCCTGAAATTGCTCGAATGGATTGCCGAATCCCACAGCAGCGTCGCGCTGACCGAGCTGGCGCAGCAGGCGGGTCTGCCTAACTCAACCACTCACCGCCTGCTGACCACCATGCAGCAGCTGGGTTTCGTCCGCCAGGTCGGCGAGCTGGGCCACTGGGCCGTCGGCGCGCATGCCTTCGTGGTCGGTAGCAGCTTTCTGCAAAGCCGCAATCTGCTGGCGATTGTCCACCCGATCCTGCGCCAGCTGATGGAAGATTCCGGTGAAACGGTGAATCTGGCAGTGCTTGACCAGAGCGACCACCAGGCGATCATTATCGACCAGGTGCAGTGCACCCAGCTGATGCGGATGTCGGCGCCGATCGGCGGAAAACTGCCGATGCACGCCTCCGGCGCCGGGAAGGCGTTTCTCTCGCAGCTGAGCGAAGAGCAGGTTACCAGCCTCCTGCACCGTAAAGGGCTACATGCCTATACGCATGCCACGCTGGTCTCGCCGCTGCATCTGAAGGAAGATTTAGCGCAGACCCGCAAGCGGGGCTACTCGTTCGACGACGAGGAGCACGCGCTCGGCCTCCGCTGCGTCGCCGCCTGCATTTATGATGAACACCGCGAACCGTTCGCGGCAATCTCCATCTCCGGCCCCATCTCACGCATGACCGATGACCGGGTGACCGAGCTGGGCGCGCTGGTCATTAAGGCCGCGAAAGAGGTCACGCTGGCATACGGCGGGGTTAAATAAAAAAAAATGCCCCACCGGGGCATTTTAAGTAGGCCTGATAAGCGTAGCGCCATCAGGCAGATCGGCGCACCTTGCCGGATGGCGGCGTAAACGCCTTATCCGGCCTACTGTCGGCGCCATAGCGCACGCTAAAACGCTGCTTGCGCCGGTAGGCGTAGACATCTTCCACATGGCCGTTTTTAATCCGCGTCTGCAGTTCGCGCCAGTAGTCGGCGCGCAGCAGGTCGGCATGCATCTCCTCAAACAGCGGCCCAATGCGCGGGTCGGCACACAGCCAGTGGCGGAACTCCTCCGGGAACACATCCCCCGGCGAGACGCTGTACCACGGCTCGCTGGCCAGTTCATCCTCGGGATAGCGCGGCGGTGGGATCTGGCGAAAATTCACTTCCGTCATATAGCAGATTTCGTCATAGTCGTAGAACACCACCCGGCCGTGGCGGGTGACGCCGAAGTTTTTAAACAGCATATCACCGGGAAAGATGTTGGCGGCGGCCAGCTGGCGGATAGCATTCCCATACTCTTCTACCGCATCGCGTAGCGCCTGGCCGTTAACCTGCTCCAGCCACAGGTTGAGCGGCACCATTCGCCGTTCAATATACAGATGACTGATGACAATCCGGTCGCCGAGGTCGGTCAGTTTGTTCCCCGCCTCCGCCTGCAGCAGCGCCAGCAGCGCCGGCGCGATTTGTCGTTTCTCCAGCACGAAATTTTCAAACTCCTGCGTGTCCGCCATCCGCCCGACGCGGTCATGCTCCTTTACCAGCTGATAGCAGGCGCGCACGTGGGCGGCGGTCATCTCTTTCTGCGGCGCGAAGCGGTCTTTGATCACCTTAAACACCCGGTCAAACCCCGGCAGGGTAAACACCAGCATCACCATCCCGCGAATGCCCGGCGCCTCAATAAACTGCTCATCGCAGCGAGCGATGTAGTGCAGATATTCACGATAGCTTTCGGTTTTAGCGTGCTTCTGGCAGCCAATCGCCATATACAGCTCGGCCGTGGTTTTCCCCGGCAGGATCTCGCGCAGCCATTCCACCAGGGCGCCGGGCAGTGGCGCATAAACCATAAAATAGGAACGCGCGAAGCCAAACACGATGCTCGCTTCGGCATGGGTGGTCAGGCAGGTATCGACAAACAGCTCGCCCTCGTCGCTGCGATGGATCGGCAGCAAAAAGGGCAGCGTGGTCATCGGCATCACCAGTTTGCCCACCAGCCAGGCGGCTTTATTACGATAGAACAGCTCATTGGCGACCTGCAGATGACAGGTGGCGAGCAGTTCCTCCCCCAGCGCCTCCTGCAGACTGGCAATGATATAGCCGATATCCCGCGCTTTATTTTGCCACGGCAGCCGCAGCGGCAGATCGGACAGCACTTTACCCAGCAGGTGCGGCCAGCCGCGATCGGCAAAAAAATCTTTCGCCAGCGGTCGCGGAAGGGTGCGAAAAGGACGCTCGGGCTGCGAGCTGAAAATAAAGAGCCGCTCGGGGGTCAGCGAGCGGTGGTCAAACAGGCGGCAGTAGACCGAATTGAAAAAGCTCTCGGCAATTTCAAAACGAGGGTAATCCGGCAGCAAACGGGTGTAGTGGGCTTTCACCCGCAGCAAAAAGTCGGCATCCGTGCTCTTTCCTTCCGTGATGCAGCGCAGCTGCTCCACCACCAGACCCACATGGTGGTCATAGAGGTGGATCCGCTGTTTCATCGCCTGCTGCACCGCATGCCAGTCGGCCTGTTCAAAGCGCTGCTGCGCGCCGGAAGTCACTTCGAGAAAACGCCCATACTGAGCGTCAAATCCCTGCAATATCGTTTGGGCAATCAGTAATTCCAGACCACGCGTCATCGAACTCCCCCATCCGGCACCACGTCAGGCCGGATGGCGCGCTCGCTTATCCGGCCTGGATCCCTTCACAGGCCCGGTTAGCGTCGTGCCACCGGGCATGGCTCAAAACTGATCTTCTTCGGTCGAGCCGGTCAGCGCCGTCACCGACGAGGCACCGCCCTGGATAATGGTGGTGACCTTGTCGAAGTAGCCGGTACCCACCTCCTGCTGATGCGAGACGAAGGTATAGCCTTCCGGCCCGGCGGCGAATTCCGGCTGCTGCACTTTTTCAACATAATGGCGCATCCCCTCACCCTGAGCGTAAGCATGGGCGAGGTCGAACATGTTGAACCACATGCTGTGGATCCCGGCGAGGGTAATAAACTGGTACTTGTATCCCATGTCCGACAGCTGCTGCTGGAAGCTGGCGATGGTTTTATCATCGAGATTTTTCTTCCAGTTAAACGACGGCGAGCAGTTATAGGCCAGCAGTTTGCCCGGGAAACGCGCATGAATGGCTTCAGCAAAGCGACGCGCCTGCTCAAGATCCGGTTTCGACGTTTCACACCACACCAGGTCCGCATACGGCGCATAGGCCAGCCCGCGGCTGATCGCCTGCTCGATCCCGGCGTGGGTGCGGAAGAACCCTTCGCTGGTGCGATCCCCGGTAATAAACTCACGATCGTACGGATCGCAGTCTGAGGTAATTAAATCGGCAGCGTCAGCATCGGTACGGGCGATCACCAGCGTCGGGACCCCCATCACGTCAGCCGCCAGACGCGCCGCCACCAGTTTCTGTATCGCTTCCTGGGTCGGGACCAGCACTTTACCGCCCATATGACCGCACTTCTTCACCGACGCCAGCTGATCTTCGAAGTGAACAGCCGCTGCACCGGCTTCAATCATCGATTTCATCAGCTCGAAGGCATTAAGGACGCCGCCAAAACCGGCTTCCGCATCCGCCACGATCGGCAGGAAATAGTCGATAAAGCGCGGATCGTTCGGCTCGATGCCGGCTGACCACTGGATCTGATCGGCGCGGCGGAAGGTATTGTTGATCCGATCCACCACCGCCGGTACCGAGTTGGCCGGGTACAGCGATTGATCCGGGTACATGCTGGACGCCAGGTTAGCATCCGCCGCCACCTGCCAGCCGGAGAGATAAATGGCTTCGATGCCGGCCTTCGCCTGCTGCAAGGCCTGGCCGCCGGTCAGCGCGCCAAGGCTGTTGATGTATCCTTTCTTCGCTTCACCGTGCAGCAGACGCCACATTTTCGCCGCGCCAAGCTGCGCCAGCGTGCATTCCGGGTTCACCGAGCCGCGTAATTTCACCACCTCTTCCGCGCTGTACGGGCGGGTAATCCCTTCCCAGCGCGGGTTCGTCCACTCTTTGTTTAATTCTTCGATTTGTTGGGTACGGGTTTTCATGTGCAGATGCTCCATATAATTTCCTGGCTCTCCAGGCGCATTGGTGAAGGACTAAATGGCGAACCACACCATCTGGCGATTAGGCCAGCAGGCGGTAGCCCGGTAATGTCAGAAAATCAATCAGTTCGTCGGAGGTGGTAATCTGCTCCATCAGCCGCGCCGCATCGTCAAAGCGGCCATGGCTGAAGCGGTGCTCTCCCAGCTCTTCCTGAATCACCATCAGCTCTTCCGCCAGCCACTGGCGGAACAGCGCTTTTGTGACCGGCGTGCCGTCATTCAGGGTTTTCTGATGATGGATCCACTGCCAGATAGAGGTGCGCGAGATCTCGGCTGTCGCGGCGTCTTCCATCAGGCCATAAATCGGTACGCAGCCGTTGCCGGAGATCCAGGCTTCGATGTACTGCACCGCCACGCGAATGTTGGCGCGCATCCCGGCTTCGGTGCGCTCGCCCTCGCAGGGGGCCAGCAGCTGTTCGGCGGTAATGGGCGCGTCCTCGCTACGGGTCACCGAGAGCTGATTCGGCTTGTCGCCGAGCACGCGGTTAAACACCGCCATGGCGGTATCCGCCAGCCCAGGATGGGCGATCCAGGTGCCATCGTGACCGTTGTTCGCCTCCAGCTCTTTGTCGGCGGTGACTTTATTCAGCACCTGACGGTTACGCTCGACATCTTTGCTCGGGATAAAGGCCGCCATCCCGCCCATCGCAAACGCCCCGCGTTTGTGGCAGGTCTTAATCAACAACCGTGAGTAGGCGCTAAGGAAGGGTTTATCCATCGTCACCACCTGGCGGTCCGGCAGTACGCGGTCCGGATGGTTTTTCAGCGTCTTGATATAGCTGAAGATATAGTCCCAGCGGCCGCAGTTCAGGCCGACAATATGGTCGCGAAGCGCATGCAGGATCTCATCCATCTGGAATACCGCCGGCAGTGTTTCAATCAGCAGCGTGGCCTTGATGGTGCCGCGCGGCAAATCAAAGCGATCTTCAGTAAAGCTGAAGACATCGTTCCACCATGCCGCCTCTTGCCAGGCCTGGGTTTTTGGCAGATAGAAGTAGGGACCACTTCCTTTCGCCAGCAGCGCCTGGTAGTTATGAAAGAAATAGAGCGCAAAATCGAAAAGACTGCCGGGGATGGCCTCATTACGCCAGGTCACATGCTTTTCCGGCAGATGCAGACCGCGCACACGGCATACCAGCACAGCGGGATTGGGCTGCAGTTGATAGATTTTGCCAGCCTCATTGGTGTAGCTGATGGTCCCGTTCACGGCATCGCGTAGGTTGATTTGACCATCAATGACTTTACGCCAGTCAGGCGCCAGCGAATCCTCAAAGTCCGCCATAAAGACTTTTACGTTAGCGTTCAACGCGTTAATGACCATCTTGCGCTCGACGGGGCCGGTAATTTCAACGCGGCGATCCTGTAAATCCGCCGGGATACCACGAATGGTCCAGTCGCTATTTCTAATGGAAGCAGTTTCCGAAATAAAATCCGGCAGCTGTCCATCGTCAATAGCCTGCTGCTGCTGCAGACGCGCGGCCAGCAGTTTATTGCGCGCCGGCGTAAAGCGGCTCACCAGTTCCGTCAGAAATTCTACCGCCTCAGGCGTTAAGATCTGCTTCTCCTGCTCGCCATAGGGCTGACTAAAGGCCAGTTCATCGGTGATTGTCGCCTGCTGCGTCATTGTGCTGCTCCTCTTGGTTGATCCGCTGGAAGCGAGCGAAAGATCGTTGTGCAGTTTTCGCTCAGCACAATTAAGACTACTCAATTAATTTTCAAAATCAAAAACAATTTCCATTTTAATTTCAAAATTACATTAACATATTGATAACAATGAAATTAAAGTTATCATCAGCTCTGAGGTGAATTTCGGAAATAAAAAAGGCACCCGAAGGTGCCAGAGGCAAAGTGCTGAAACGCTTTAGGATCGTTTCGTGCGGAGTATTACTCCAGCGTTGGATTCATATGCCGCAGATCGTATGGTGTAATTTGGTAGACGTAATAGTTCAGCCAGTTAGCGAACAGCAGATTACCGTGGCTGCGCCAGGTAGCGCGCGGTTTGTTCTGCGGGTCGTTTTGCGGAAAATAGTTGTGGGGAACCTCAGGGTTCAAACCGGCTTCCACATCGCGGAAATATTCACTTGCCAGGGTATTGGCATCGTACTCGGGGTGGCCGGTGACGAAGGCGATACGCTTATCTTTACTGGCGAACAGATACGCATCGCCCTCTTCTGTCTCCGCGAGGATCTCGAGATCGGTATAGTCACGGATAAGCCCTGCCGGAAAGTCAGCATAGCGTGAGTGTGGGGCGAGGAAAGAGTCGTCGAAACCGCGGGTCAGTAAGGCGTGTGGGTGTAGAATATGGTGTTCATAGACGCCAGAAATCTTTTCGGCGCGGGTTTGCTTGGGAATGCCGTACAGAATATTCAGCGCGGCCTGCACCGCCCAACAGACGAACAGCGTCGAAGTGACGTGATCCTTGGCCCACTCCAGCACCTGTTTGATCTGCGGCCAGTAAGCGACATCATTAAATTCAACCAGGCCTAAAGGAGCGCCGGTGACGATCAGGCCGTCAAAGTTCTGATCGCAGATCTCATCGAAATTGCAGTAAAAGTTATTCAGATGCTCCGCCGGCGTATTACGTGACTCACGTGCATCGATACGTAATAACTGGATGTCCACCTGCAGCGGAGAGTTCGACAGCAGACGCAGGAACTGATTCTCCGTCTCGATTTTCTTCGGCATCAGGTTGAGGATTAACACCTTCAGGGGGCGGATTTCCTGAGTTGTTGCACGCGTTGTCGTCATTACAAAGACGTTTTCATTGCGCAAGAAATTGACGGCTGGTAGCTCGTCCTGCACCCGAATTGGCATAACTCTATTACCTCATAGCATACGTATAAACGTTTAGACATCCAGATAGCTGAAGATAACCAGGAATCGGGTGAATGTCGAGTCTGCATGTTCACGGTGAGAAAATTTCACGGCGCGCATTGAGTTAGAATATAAGAATGAAGAAAAGGAGAAAATATGGTTATTAGCATCCGCCGTTCCCGGCCTGATGAAGGGGATAAACTGATTGCGATCTG
This sequence comes from Klebsiella sp. PCX, assembly GCF_021869705.1. Taxonomy (NCBI): domain Bacteria; kingdom Pseudomonadati; phylum Pseudomonadota; class Gammaproteobacteria; order Enterobacterales; family Enterobacteriaceae; genus Klebsiella; species Klebsiella sp. PCX. The sequence goes on along the minus strand of NZ_CP091527.1, from coordinate 259,697 downwards.
GTGTCGGTCGGTCGACGCCACCCACGACTTTCTGTCAAAAGCGTATCGAAAGGAGCTGGAGGAGATGGTACGCGCATTTTTACCGGAGGCTCCGCTGTGGGTGGCGGTTAACACGGAGGACCAGCCGATCGCCTTTATGCTACTGACCGGAGATCATATGGATGCGCTGTTCGTCGATCCAGATGTCCGCGGCTGCGGCGTGGGGAGATTGCTGATTGAGCATGCGCTGTCGTTAACGCCGAAGCTGACGACAAACGTAAATGAGCAGAATGAACAAGCGGTCGGGTTTTATCAGAGAATGGGTTTTAGGGTGACAGGGCGCTCTGAAACGGACGATCTGGGGCAACCGTATCCGTTATTGAATTTGATACATGAGCAGCAGGCTGAAGCAGACTAAGATTGACGTCGCAACTGCTAACCCTTGGACAGGAGCCTCCCGCGGAGGCGGTGCTGCGCACCTTGTCCGGGCTACGGATCGTGTAGCCCAGGTAAGCGCAGCGCCACCGGGGGGGCATGCCGGCACCCTTCCCGGATGGCACAAACGCAAAAAAGCTCAGCCTTCCGACTGAGCTTTCTGCTTTATTTGATGCCTGGCAGTTCCCTACTCTCACATGGGGAGACCCCACACTACCATCGGCGCTACGGCGTTTCACTTCTGAGTTCGGCATGGGGTCAGGTGGGACCACCGCGCTAGTGCCGCCAGGCAAATTCTGTTTTATCAACACGTCCTGCGGACGCATCGACTAATCTGTATCAGCTGAAAATCTTCTCAAACCGCCAAAACATCTTCGGCGTTGTAAGGTTAAGCCTCACGGTTCATTAGTACCGGTTAGCTCAACGCATCGCTGCGCTTACACACCCGGCCTATCAACGTCGTCGTCTTCAACGTTCCTTCAGGAGACTTAAAGTCTCAGGGAGAACTCATCTCGGGGCAAGTTTCGTGCTTAGATGCTTTCAGCACTTATCTCTTCCGCATTTAGCTACCGGGCAGTGCCATTGGCATGACAACCCGAACACCAGTGATGCGTCCACTCCGGTCCTCTCGTACTAGGAGCAGCCCCCCTCAATTCTCCAGCGCCCACGGCAGATAGGGACCGAACTGTCTCACGACGTTCTAAACCCAGCTCGCGTACCACTTTAAATGGCGAACAGCCATACCCTTGGGACCTACTTCAGCCCCAGGATGTGATGAGCCGACATCGAGGTGCCAAACACCGCCGTCGATATGAACTCTTGGGCGGTATCAGCCTGTTATCCCCGGAGTACCTTTTATCCGTTGAGCGATGGCCCTTCCATTCAGAACCACCGGATCACTAAGACCTGCTTTCGCACCTGCTCGAGCCGTCACTCTCGCAGTCAAGCTAGCTTATGCCTTTGCACTAACCTCCTGATGTCCGACCAGGATTAGCTAACCTTCGTGCTCCTCCGTTACTCTTTGGGAGGAGACCGCCCCAGTCAAACTACCCACCAGACACTGTCCGCAACCCGGATTACGGGCCCACGTTAGAACACCAGCCATTAAAGGGTGGTATTTCAAGGATGGCTCCATGCAGACTGGCGTCCACACTTCAAAGCCTCCCACCTATCCTACACATCAAGGACCAGTGTTCAGTGTCAAGCTATAGTAAAGGTTCACGGGGTCTTTCCGTCTTGCCGCGGGTACACTGCATCTTCACAGCGAGTTCAATTTCACTGAGTCTCGGGTGGAGACAGCCTGGCCATCATTACGCCATTCGTGCAGGTCGGAACTTACCCGACAAGGAATTTCGCTACCTTAGGACCGTTATAGTTACGGCCGCCGTTTACCGGGGCTTCGATCAAGAGCTTCTCCTTACGGATAACCCCATCAATTAACCTTCCGGCACCGGGCAGGCGTCACACCGTATACGTCCACTTTCGTGTTTGCACAGTGCTGTGTTTTTAATAAACAGTTGCAGCCAGCTGGTATCTTCGACTGGTCTCAGCTCCACCCGCAGGGGCTTCACCTACACACCAGCGTGCCTTCTCCCGAAGTTACGGCACCATTTTGCCTAGTTCCTTCACCCGAGTTCTCTCAAGCGCCTTGGTATTCTCTACCTGACCACCTGTGTCGGTTTGGGGTACGATTTGATGTTACCTGATGCTTAGAGGCTTTTCCTGGAAGCAGGGCATTTGTTACTTCAGCACCGTAGTGCCTCGTCATCACACCTCAGCCTTGATTATCCGGATTTGCCTGGATAATCAGCCTACATGCTTAAACCGGGACAACCGTCGCCCGGCTAACATAGCCTTCTCCGTCCCCCCTTCGCAGTAACACCAAGTACAGGAATATTAACCTGTTTCCCATCGACTACGCCTTTCGGCCTCGCCTTAGGGGTCGACTCACCCTGCCCCGATTAACGTTGGACAGGAACCCTTGGTCTTCCGGCGAGCGGGCTTTTCACCCGCTTTATCGTTACTTATGTCAGCATTCGCACTTCTGATACCTCCAGCAACCCTCACAGGTCACCTTCGCAGGCTTACAGAACGCTCCCCTACCCAACAACACATAGTGTCGCTGCCGCAGCTTCGGTGCATGGTTTAGCCCCGTTACATCTTCCGCGCAGGCCGACTCGACCAGTGAGCTATTACGCTTTCTTTAAATGATGGCTGCTTCTAAGCCAACATCCTGGCTGTCTGTGCCTTCCCACATCGTTTCCCACTTAACCATGACTTTGGGACCTTAGCTGGCGGTCTGGGTTGTTTCCCTCTTCACGACGGACGTTAGCACCCGCCGTGTGTCTCCCGTGATAACATTCTTCGGTATTCGTAGTTTGCATCGGGTTGGTAAGTCGGGATGACCCCCTAGCCGAAACAGTGCTCTACCCCCGAAGATGAGTTCACGAGGCGCTACCTAAATAGCTTTCGGGGAGAACCAGCTATCTCCCGGTTTGATTGGCCTTTCACCCCCAGCCACAAGTCATCCGCTAATTTTTCAACATTAGTCGGTTCGGTCCTCCAGTTAGTGTTACCCAACCTTCAACCTGCCCATGGCTAGATCACCGGGTTTCGGGTCTATACCCTGCAACTTAACGCCCAGTTAAGACTCGGTTTCCCTGCGGCTCCCCTATACGGTTAACCTTGCTACAGAATATAAGTCGCTGACCCATTATACAAAAGGTACGCAGTCACACCCGAAGGTGCTCCCACTGCTTGTACGTACACGGTTTCAGGTTCTTTTTCACTCCCCTCGCCGGGGTTCTTTTCGCCTTTCCCTCACGGTACTGGTTCACTATCGGTCAGTCAGGAGTATTTAGCCTTGGAGGATGGTCCCCCCATATTCAGACAGGATACCACGTGTCCCGCCCTACTCATCGAGCTCACAGCATGTGCATTTTTGTGTACGGGGCTGTCACCCTGTATCGCGCGCCTTTCCAGACGCTTCCACTAACACACACACTGATTCAGGCTCTGGGCTCCTCCCCGTTCGCTCGCCGCTACTGGGGGAATCTCGGTTGATTTCTTTTCCTCGGGGTACTTAGATGTTTCAGTTCCCCCGGTTCGCCTCATTAACCTATGGATTCAGTTAATGATAGTGTGTCGAAACACACTGGGTTTCCCCATTCGGAAATCGCCGGTTATAACGGTTCATATCACCTCACCGACGCTTATCGCAGATTAGCACGTCCTTCATCGCCTCTGACTGCCAGGGCATCCACCGTGTACGCTTAGTCGCTTAACCTCACAACCCGAAGATGTTTCTTGCGATCCATCATCGTGTTGCGAAAATTTGAGAGACTCACGAACAACTCTCGTTGTTCAGTGTTTCAATTTTCAGCTTGATCCAGATTTTTAAAGAGCAAATATCTCAAACATCACCCGAAGATGAGTTTTGAGATATTAAGGCAGGTGACTTTCACTCACAAACCAGCAAGTGGCGTCCCCTAGGGGATTCGAACCCCTGTTACCGCCGTGAAAGGGCGGTGTCCTGGGCCTCTAGACGAAGGGGACGTATCAGTCTGCTTCGCAAGACGCCTTGCTTTTCACTTTCTATCAGACAATCTGTGTGAGCACTTCAAAGTACGCTTCTTTAAGGTAAGGAGGTGATCCAACCGCAGGTTCCCCTACGGTTACCTTGTTACGACTTCACCCCAGTCATGAATCACAAAGTGGTAAGCGCCCTCCCGAAGGTTAAGCTACCTACTTCTTTTGCAACCCACTCCCATGGTGTGACGGGCGGTGTGTACAAGGCCCGGGAACGTATTCACCGTAGCATTCTGATCTACGATTACTAGCGATTCCGACTTCATGGAGTCGAGTTGCAGACTCCAATCCGGACTACGACATACTTTATGAGGTCCGCTTGCTCTCGCGAGGTCGCTTCTCTTTGTATATGCCATTGTAGCACGTGTGTAGCCCTGGTCGTAAGGGCCATGATGACTTGACGTCATCCCCACCTTCCTCCAGTTTATCACTGGCAGTCTCCTTTGAGTTCCCGGCCGAACCGCTGGCAACAAAGGATAAGGGTTGCGCTCGTTGCGGGACTTAACCCAACATTTCACAACACGAGCTGACGACAGCCATGCAGCACCTGTCTCACAGTTCCCGAAGGCACCAAGCCATCTCTGGCAAGTTCTGTGGATGTCAAGACCAGGTAAGGTTCTTCGCGTTGCATCGAATTAAACCACATGCTCCACCGCTTGTGCGGGCCCCCGTCAATTCATTTGAGTTTTAACCTTGCGGCCGTACTCCCCAGGCGGTCGATTTAACGCGTTAGCTCCGGAAGCCACGCCTCAAGGGCACAACCTCCAAATCGACATCGTTTACGGCGTGGACTACCAGGGTATCTAATCCTGTTTGCTCCCCACGCTTTCGCACCTGAGCGTCAGTCTTTGTCCAGGGGGCCGCCTTCGCCACCGGTATTCCTCCAGATCTCTACGCATTTCACCGCTACACCTGGAATTCTACCCCCCTCTACAAGACTCTAGCCTGCCAGTTTCGAATGCAGTTCCCAGGTTGAGCCCGGGGATTTCACATCCGACTTGACAGACCGCCTGCGTGCGCTTTACGCCCAGTAATTCCGATTAACGCTTGCACCCTCCGTATTACCGCGGCTGCTGGCACGGAGTTAGCCGGTGCTTCTTCTGCGGGTAACGTCAATCGACAAGGTTATTAACCTTATCGCCTTCCTCCCCGCTGAAAGTACTTTACAACCCGAAGGCCTTCTTCATACACGCGGCATGGCTGCATCAGGCTTGCGCCCATTGTGCAATATTCCCCACTGCTGCCTCCCGTAGGAGTCTGGACCGTGTCTCAGTTCCAGTGTGGCTGGTCATCCTCTCAGACCAGCTAGGGATCGTCGCCTAGGTGAGCCGTTACCCCACCTACTAGCTAATCCCATCTGGGCACATCTGATGGCATGAGGCCCGAAGGTCCCCCACTTTGGTCTTGCGACGTTATGCGGTATTAGCTACCGTTTCCAGTAGTTATCCCCCTCCATCAGGCAGTTTCCCAGACATTACTCACCCGTCCGCCGCTCGTCACCCGAGAGCAAGCTCTCTGTGCTACCGCTCGACTTGCATGTGTTAGGCCTGCCGCCAGCGTTCAATCTGAGCCATGATCAAACTCTTCAATTTAAGTTTGATGCTCAAAGAATTAAACTTCGTAATGAATTACGTGTTCACTCTTGAGACTTGGTATTCATTTATTGTCCGAAGACATTAAGAATCCATGTCACTTTGAGTGCCCACACAGATTGTCTGATAAATTGTTAAAGAGCAGTTGCGACGCGCTTTAGCGCTCTGTCGCGAGGTGGCGTATATTACGCTTTCCTCTTTCAGAGTCAACCCGTTTTTCAGGATTTTTCTCTTCAACCGAACCGGCTGTTTGTGTGAAGTGATTCACATCTGCCGTGTCGATGGAGGCGCATTATAGGGAGTTCTCGAGCGCCCGCAATAGAAAAATGGCAGAAAAATGACTGACTGCTGCATTCCCCAGCAAAACCCCGCTTTATACCCCTTTACACACAGAATTATCCACAGGAGAGCGTCAAACCAGGACCGAAAGCGCCGCGGATCGGCAGCTATATAGAAGGAGAACCATCGGCCTAAAGAGAAAGATAAAAATTCGCGAGCGTTGCGCAAACGTTTTCGTTACAATGCCGCGCTATGACACGGATGCCCGGTTGGGTGCGTTAGGTGAGTTTTTAGGCAAAAACTCACCTAACGCTCTCTGTAATGTTCAAATCCTGGGGATTTAATACCATGCAACAACGTCGTCCAGTCCGCCGCGCTCTGCTCAGTGTTTCTGACAAGGCCGGTATCGTCGAATTCGCGCAGGCGCTTTCCGCCCGTGGTGTCGAGCTGCTGTCCACTGGCGGCACCGCTCGCCTGCTGGCAGATAAAGGCCTGCCGGTAACCGAAGTCTCTGACTACACCGGTTTCCCGGAAATGATGGATGGACGCGTGAAAACCCTGCATCCGAAAGTACACGGCGGCATCCTCGGCCGTCGCGGTCAGGATGACGGCATCATGCAGCAGCACGGGATCGCGCCTATCGATATGGTGGTCGTTAACCTCTATCCGTTTGCCCAGACCGTCGCTCGCGAAGGATGCTCGCTGGAAGACGCGGTGGAAAACATCGATATCGGCGGCCCGACCATGGTCCGCTCCGCGGCGAAAAACCACAAAGACGTCGCCATCGTGGTGAAGAGCAGCGACTACACAGCCATCATTAATGAGATGGATGCCAACGAAGGCTCCCTGACGCTGGACACCCGCTTCGACCTCGCCATTAAAGCCTTCGAACACACCGCCGCGTATGACAGCATGATTGCCAACTACTTCGGCAGCATGGTTCCGGCCTATCACGGCGAAAGCAAAGAAGCCGCTGGCCGCTTCCCACGCACCCTGAATCTGAACTTCATTAAGAAGCAGGATATGCGCTACGGCGAAAACAGCCACCAGCAGGCTGCCTTCTATATAGAAGAGAATGTCAAAGAAGCTTCCGTGGCAACCGCTACCCAGCTGCAGGGCAAAGCGCTCTCCTATAACAACATTGCCGATACCGATGCGGCGCTGGAGTGCGTGAAAGAGTTCAACGAACCGGCCTGCGTGATCGTTAAGCACGCTAACCCATGCGGCGTTGCCGTTAGCGACTCGATCCTCGACGCCTACGATCGCGCATACAAAACCGACCCGACCTCCGCGTTCGGCGGCATCATCGCCTTCAACCGCGAACTGGATGCCGACACCGCGCAGGCGATCATCTCTCGCCAGTTTGTCGAGGTGATCATCGCCCCGTCCGCCAGCGAAGAAGCGCTGAAAATCACTGCCGCGAAGCAGAACGTCCGCGTACTGACCTGCGGTCAGTGGGATGCGCGCGTTGCCGGTCTCGATTTCAAACGCGTTAACGGTGGTCTGCTGGTTCAGGACCGCGATCTCGGTATGGTCACCGCGGGTGAACTGCGCGTGGTCAGCAAACGTCAGCCGAGCGAGCAAGAGCTGCGCGATGCGCTGTTCTGCTGGAAAGTGGCGAAATTCGTCAAATCCAACGCCATCGTGTATGCCAAAGACAATATGACCATCGGCATAGGTGCCGGCCAGATGAGCCGCGTCTACTCGGCGAAAATCGCCGGGATTAAAGCCGGTGACGAAGGTCTGGAAGTGAAAGGCTCCGCCATGGCCTCTGACGCCTTCTTCCCATTCCGCGACGGGATTGACGCCGCGGCAGCGGTCGGCATCACCTGCGTTATTCAGCCGGGCGGCTCTATCCGCGACGACGAAGTGATTGCCGCCGCTGACGAACACGGCATCGCCATGATTTTCACCGACATGCGCCACTTCCGCCATTAATTCATGGAGCAGCAGATGAAAGTATTAGTAATCGGCAACGGCGGGCGCGAACACGCCCTGGCCTGGAAAGCGGCCCAATCGCCGCTGGTTGATACCGTCTACGTCGCGCCGGGCAACGCCGGTACCGCGCTGGAGCCGTCGCTGCAAAACGTCGCCATCGGCGTTACCGATATTCCGGCGCTGCTTCGCTTCGCCCAGGATGAAAATATCGACCTGACCATCGTTGGCCCGGAAGCGCCGTTGGTCATTGGCGTGGTTGACGCGTTTCGTGCCGCCGGGCTGGCCATCTTCGGGCCAACCGAAGGCGCTGCGCAGCTGGAAGGTTCGAAGGCCTTCACCAAAGATTTCCTTGCTCGTCATCATATCCCGACGGCGGAATATCAGAACTTCACCGACGTTGAGCCAGCGCTGGCTTATCTGCGCGAGAAAGGCGCGCCGATCGTCATCAAAGCCGACGGTCTGGCGGCGGGTAAAGGCGTTATCGTGGCGATGACCCTCGAGGAAGCCGAAGCGGCGGTCAAAGACATGCTGGCCGGTAACGCTTTCGGCGACGCCGGACACCGCATCGTCATTGAAGAGTTCCTCGATGGCGAAGAGGCCAGCTTTATTGTGATGGTCGACGGCGAGCACGTCCTGCCGATGGCCACCAGCCAGGATCACAAACGCGTCGGCAACGGCGATACCGGCCCGAATACCGGTGGGATGGGCGCTTATTCTCCGGCGCCGGTCGTGACTGATGAAGTCCATCAGCGCACCATGGAGCGGATTATCTGGCCAACCGTGAAGGGCATGGCCGCGGAAGGCAACACCTATACCGGTTTCCTGTATGCCGGTCTGATGATCGACAAGCAGGGCAACCCGAAGGTCATTGAGTTCAACTGCCGCTTTGGCGATCCGGAAACCCAGCCGATCATGCTGCGCATGAAATCCGACCTGGTAGAGCTGTGCCTCGCCGCCTGCGCGGGCAAGCTGGATGAGAAAACCTCCGAGTGGGATGACCGCGCGTCGCTGGGCGTGGTGGTTGCCGCCGGCGGCTATCCGGGCAACTACAACACGGGCGATGAGATCCATGGTCTGCCGCAGCAGGAAGCGGCAGACGGTAAAGTCTTCCACGCCGGCACGAAACTGTCTGACGACCAGCGCGTGGTCACCAACGGCGGTCGCGTACTGTGCGTCACCGCCCTGGGCGATACCGTAGCGCAGGCGCAGCAGCGCGCCTATCAGCTGCTGACCGACATTCGCTGGGACGGTAGCTTTAGCCGTAGCGATATCGGCTGGCGCGCCATCGAACGTGAAAAGGCTAACGGCTAAGTTTCGCCAGCAGCGTTTTCCGCGTAATGCCTAACTGACGGGCGGCTTCGGTTTTGTTGCCGCCCGTTTTTTCCAGCGCCGCCAGAATCACCTCTTTCTCCACTTCCACTAACGGCTGAATTCCCCCCTCCTCGCTCCCGCCTGATGGCAGCGGCGTACCGGCGATCGCCAGCGGCAGTTCTCGCTCAGAGATATAGTTTCCGGTCAGTAGCACCACCGCCCGCTCCACCGCGTTTTCCAGCTCGCGAATATTGCCCGGCCAGGGGTAGTGGATCAGCAGGTCCATCGCCTGTGGCGTGAACCCCTTTACCGCCTTACGATTGCGTTCGGCATAGCGTTTGAGAAAGTGCTGCGCCAGCTGCGGAATATCTTCCCGGCGCCGGCGCAGCGGCGGCATCTCAATAGTCACGACGTTCAGGCGGTAATAGAGATCCTGGCGAAAACGCCCGGCGCTGACCTCTTCGGCGAGGTTGCGGTGGGTGGCGGCGATCAGCCGCACATCAACGGCAAGCGTCTGGTTGCTGCCGACACGCTGCACCTCCCGCTCCTGAATCGCCCGCAGTAGCCGGACCTGCATCAATGGCGAGATATCGCCAATTTCATCGAGGAACAGCGTGCCGCCATCCGCTTCGACAAAGCGCCCCTCACGTCGCCGCTCCGCGCCGGTAAACGCCCCTTTTTCATGGCCGAAGAGTTCCGACTCCAGCAGCGACTCATTCAGCGCCGCACAGTTGAGCGTCACCAGCGACTTATCACCGCGCCCGCTGCAGGCGTGGATGGCGCGCGCCACCAGTTCCTTACCGGTTCCCGACTCCCCATGGATCAGCACCGTCGCGTCCGAAGGGGCTACCAGCGTAATTTCGTTAAGAAGCGCCTGCATCGCCGGGCTGTCGCCAATCATGCCCCACCGTAGATCCGTCGCAACGCTGGGGTCGCCCTCGCTATGACGGGTGTGTGCCAGTGCCTGGACTAACGTCTGCTGTAACGTGTCAAAATCCAGCGGTTTAATCAGATAATCCAGCGCCCCGGACTTAATGGCCTCCACCGCCGTATCGACGCTGGAGAACGCCGTCATGATCAGCACCGGGATCGCCGGGTTATAGGCTTTTATCTCTTTTAACGTTGCGATACCGTCCAGCTCCGCCATGCGAATATCGCACAGTACCAGGTCGAAAACCTGATGATGGATCTGCTCCAGCGCCTGCCGGCCGTTGTGGGCTAATGCCACCTGATAGCCCCAGCCGCGCAGCAGCGCCTGCAAGATCGTGCAGTGGCTGATGTCATCATCGACAACCAGAATCTGTACCTTATCGCTGCTCATCTTCCCTCCGTTGAGCATCCAGCGGTAGCCAAAGCGTAAATATCGCTCCAGCCCCCGGCTGACTTTCGGCGCGGATCGTCCCGCCATGTTGTTCGATAATATTCTGCACCACCGCCAGCCCCAGCCCGGTGCCGTCCGCCTTGGTGGTAAAATAAGGAGTGAAGATGGCCTGTAGCTCTTCATCGCTCATCCCCTTACCGCTATCCTTAACGACTATTTTCATACGTCGCCGATCGGTTTCACTTGCCGATACGTGAATGACGCCGTCGCGGCCAATCGCCTGCATCGCGTTCAGGTACAGGTTCAACAGCACCTGGTTCAGGCGGTCGGCATCGGCGTTGATCGTGGAGAGCTCCGGGCGCGGCGTAAATTGCAGCGCGATCCCGCGACTCTGCGCATCCTGGCTAACCAACTGCAATGAGTGGTGGATAAGCGCGTTAATATCCACCGGCTGGTAATTTAAATGCGCGGGCCGGACCAGCTCCAGCAGCTCACTGACCACCCGATTGAGGCGGTCGGCCTCTTTGGCCATCACCTGCGCTAACTGATGCGACTCACCGCCCGGCGGCGTGCGCTCGGCAAAATATTTTGCCAGCCCTTTAATCGACGAGAGCGGATTGCGGATCTCGTGCGCCACGCCTGCCGCCAGATGGCCAAGCGCCAGCAGTTTCTCTTTGCGGGCCATCGCCTCCAGCAGTTGTTTCCGTGAGCGGCGATAGCGGCGGAACCAGAACTGGGCAAGGATCGTTGCCGCTGTCACCAACGCGGCGGCGCCCAGCATGATGGCCATATTCCGCTGCCCCCTGGCCTGCGCGGCATCCAGCTCGCGGCTATCAAAGGCGATAAAAATCACCTGCGGGATACTGGCTTGAGCCAGGGCGCTGTTGCCGCGATTCATCATGCCCATATGGTGGCCGCGGGCCGGATTGAGCGGGCGAAACTGGCGATAGATCTCCATGGCCGGCTGCGGCTCGCTAAGCCGCCGCCAGCGAGCCTGTTCGCCAACCGCCAGCGCACGCATCTGCGCGGGGCTGTAGAGCGTTTGACCCACCTGCTGCGGATCGCTGTGGGCGATGATGGCGCCATTGTCATCAGTCACCGCGAACCACAGGACGCCCGGCTGCCAGGCCATCTCTTCCAGCAGGGCCTGCAGCTGCGCGTGGTGCATCCGCATTCCCATGCCAACGCGCGTGCCGGACTCCAGCGCGCGGATCAGTACGCTCCCCTTCTCCTCGATAGTTTGTCGGGCGGCGGTCGTCTCACGACCGTAGTCGCGGACGATCATCGCGGAGAACAGCACCACCAGCAGCACTACCGTACCGGTCAGCAGCCAGCTCAGTGCGCCAGCGGCAGCGTCCCGGGAAAAAGGTTTGATCTTCATCGGCGAGTCCTTGTCATCTCCTTTTCGCTATCAGCAGGATCTTTCAGCAGAAATCATGCCATGTTTCCGCGCGGCCAAACCTGCTCTCAAACATATCGCCTGCGCTTTAGCGAGTAAAAATGACTCGCCGGTCCCGGGCGGAACGGGTCATTTTTACTCGCTCTTCTCTTTAACGGCCTCGGCAGGCCTGCACGGACGGGCTTTTTCAGGCTGGCATGAAAGATGCAATACCGAGAGAAACCACACAGGAGAAAATGCCATGAAACGGAACCGTACCTTACCTCTCGCCCTCGTTACCTTAGCCGCGCTGACCTTCGGCAGCAACACGGCCTGGGCCAACCACCACTGGGGCAACAATAACGGGATCGGCAACCAGGGCTACAGTCAGCTGACCCAGGAGCAGCAGGCTACCGCGCAAAAGCTGCATAACGATTACTATGAGCAAACCAGCGCCCTGCGTCAGCAGTTGCAGTCCAAACGCTATGAGTACAATGCGTTGCTCACGGCGCAAAAGCCGGACAGCGGCAAGATTGAAGCCGTCGCTCAGGAGATGGAAGGCTTACGCCAGAAGCTGGATCAGCAGCGGGTGAAATTAGATCTCGCCCTGGCTGAGGCTGGCGTTCCCCGCGGCGCAGGAATGGGATATGGCGGCTGTCGCGGTAGCGGCGGCGGTCATATGGGCATGAATCACTGGTAAAGGTTAGAAGCTTTTTTCCGTCGGCTGCCAGGTGCAGAAGTTTTCATTGGCCACCAGCAGCAGTTGAGAGCCTTCCGGCGCCTCCAGCCAGGCAATGCTCACCGCGGCGGAAGCGTGGCTCTGCCGACGTTCAATGTGCGCCAGAGCCCGACTATCGAGGTCGGGCGTGACCGTCTGCCCTTCACAGGTCAGCACGGTATGCGCGGCGGCGTTCCAGCGTCCCTGACGCAGGACGACCCGTCCCTGGCGGAGGGCGTCGCTGGTCTGGCGGATCTGCTCGGCGCGATAACGGTACAGCGCGACCTGGTCGCTGGAGAGTTGCTGCTTCTGCCCGTCAACTTCCCGCTGCATAAAGCTAAGATCGCCCTGCGCGTCGAAGCGGGCACGAATATGTTCCGGCGGCTTGCCGTAGACATTGAGTTCAATCAGCGTCAGCTGATCGCCCTGCCAGCGATATTCGCTGGTCGAGGTGTCCCCGTGACGCCACGGGCTGAAGGCGGCGAGAAGATGGACTTCATCGCCAGAATCTTTACGCCAGATACGCATCGCCCCCTGGTTGTCCGCATAACCGCTGGCGGTAAATGGTGGTAGCGACGCGTTATGGCTGCAGGCAGTCAGCAACAGGATGCCCGCCAGCGCCAGAGGCCGGCGCCAGACAGACAAAAGGGGCTTAATAGCCCCTTCGATAAAACTGTTCACTGCCACGCGGTCTTACTTAACTGCGTCTTTCAGTGCTTTGCCAGAAACAAATGCCGGCACGTTAGCTGCAGCGATTTTGATCTCTTTACCGGTCTGCGGGTTGCGGCCAGTACGCTCAGCGCGGTGGTTCACTTTGAAGGTACCGAAACCAACCAGTTGAACAGCATCACCTTCTTTCAGAGACTCAGTAATTGCAGCCAGGGTAGATTCCAGGGCAGCTTTAGCCTGTGCTTTGGACAGGTCAGCTTTGTCCGCAATTACATCAATCAGTTGAGTCTTGTTCATAAGTTATCCTTACAATGTGTTTATCGCTTGCTAAGCATCGAGTGCGACGGAAATGCCAAAAAAGCACCCTCCTGCATACACGCACCGATAGCCACTTTTTTTCGCCCTCCAAATGTAGACCAGACGGGGGGCGGAATGGAAGCCTTCAGACGCTACAATTCAGGCGGTAAATCACGTTTTCTGGTCTCACTGCTGAAAATTTATACCAATATTGCTCTCACCAGCCTCACGCAGGTCCGCGCGCAGGCCTTTTATCAGCTCAAGGTCACGCTCTTCGCAGTCGGCCAGCAGGCGGAAAATTTCCCACTGAATGTCCCATTCCTGCTCTACCGCCGGGTTCGCTTTCAGCTCTTCGTCGGTCATTTCGCGACCTTCCTGGGTCATTTCCAGCATCGCCACGGTGGTGATGGAGGTTTTGCTCACCTCGATCGCGTGCTCGAGCGTTTCGCCGCTCAGACGTGAATGGATCAGTTCGCTCAACGCCACGCAGGCGTCTATGGCCGGATAAACACCGTACAGGTCGAAATCATCTGCCGCCGGGATCGCCTCTTCCAGTTTCTCCAGCTGACTATCGAAATTCACCTTCGCATCTTTGACCGTCAGCGTTTCCCAGATCAGATCCAGGATACGACGGTACAGCTGGCCGTCGCCAAACTCGGTTTGCTTGCAGAACATCGCGTAGTTGGGGTACATACGCTCGCACAGGCAGGCCATAAAAGTGACATGCTGCCAGCTTTCCAGCTTCTCCAGGCGCAGGTGAATCGGGTTTTGTAACATGATGAATTCTCGAAGTCAGAAATTAGGCGCAGTGTACCTGAATCAGCTGTGATTTGCTTGCCAACGCACAAACGACGGACGGCGGGAAGCCACCGCATCGGCCCAGCGCGTCGGTTCGGGCAGACGATAGCCTCGCATGCAGCGTTCGACCCACATTAAAGCGCTGTCCATGCCTACCCGGTGGCCGGTGCTAATAAACAGCGGGTTGCAGCGCACTTTGCTGCGCCAGACCCAAGCCAGTTGCTCATTTTTATCCATCAGCGGGGCCAGCGCACCGGGCTCATCACCCAGGTCGCCGATTTTGCCGCACAGCCGTTTTTTCGCCACCCCGATGGTCGGCACGTCGATCATCAGGCCAAAATGGCTGGCGACGCCGAGCCGCCGGGGATGGGAGATACCGTGGCCGTCAACAAACAACAGGTCCGGTTTTTGCGAAAGCTGCTCCCACGCCGCCAGCAGCGCAGGGGTTTCGCGAAACGAGAGAAAGCCGGGAATATAGGGCATGGAAGTGGCGACGCGCGCCACCTGATACTCCACCAGCTCCAGTTCAGGCCAGGTCAGCAGCACCATCGCAGCCCGGGTGATCTCCCCTTCCTGCTCAAACCCGACATCCGCGCCGCCGATCAACGTCGGTGGGTCACGATCCAGTCGATCCGCGCGCTCTACCGACGCGGCTAACTGTTGCTGCTGGATACGGAGTGCGGCTAAATCCATATGGCTGATCTCCTACTGGTGATAGGGTGCGGAAAGACGATGCACCGCTTCAACAAAGACGCCCGCATGCTCAGGGTCAACGTCCTGATGGATGCCGTGGCCGAGGTTAAAGACGTGGCCTTCTCCCTGACCAAAGCCGGCGAGGATGGTCGCGACTTCTTCTTCAATACGCGCGGGGGGCGCATAGAGCATGGACGGATCCATGTTGCCCTGCAGCGCGACTTTGTCGCCCACGCGACGACGGGCATCGGCAATATCGGTGGTCCAGTCGAGACCCAGCGCGTCACAGCCGGTCTCCGCCATCGCTTCCAGCCACTGACCGCCGCCTTTGGTGAACAGGGTCACCGGCACGCGGCGGCCTTCGTTTTCCCGCAGCAGGCCATCGACGATTTTATGCATATAGTAGAGGGAAAACTGCTGATAGTCGCGACCGGTCAGCACCCCGCCCCAGGTGTCAAAAATCATTACTGACTGCGCGCCGGCTTTGATCTGCGCGTTGAGGTACAGGGTGACGCTCTTCGCCAGTTTATCCAGCAGCGCGTGTAGCGCCTGCGGTTCGGCGTACATCATCTTTTTGATGACGGTGAAAGCCTTACTGCTGCCACCTTCCACCATGTAGGTCGCCAGCGTCCATGGGCTACCGGAAAAACCGATCAGCGGCACTTCGCCTTTCAGTTCACGGCGAATGGTGCGCACGGCATTCATCACGTAGCCCAGTTCCTGCTCGGGATCCGGGACTGGCAGCTTGTCGACGTCGGCTTTGCTTTTCACCGGCGAGATGAAGCGCGGGCCTTCGCCTGCCTCAAAGTACAGCCCCAGTCCCATGGCGTCCGGGATGGTCAGGATGTCCGAAAAGAGGATCGCCGCGTCCAGCGGATAACGACGCAGCGGCTGGAGCGTCACTTCGCAGGCCAGCTCGGCATTTTTACACAGCGACATAAAGTCGCCCGCTTGCGCACGGGTGGCTTTGTACTCCGGTAAATAGCGGCCCGCCTGGCGCATCATCCACACCGGGGTGACATCAACCGGCTGACGCAGCAGCGCGCGCAGGTAACGATCGTTCTTCAGTTCGGTCATTTTTACATTCCTTTAGCGTTGATACGCCCAGTGTAACATGTCACTCGAACTCTGCCCGACACATCGCGACGGTATCTTCGATAAGCCGGCGCGCCACCGTACCTGGCGGCGGCAGAAGCGGCAGATCGTCGTAGCGGTACCAGTCCGCGCTGAGTAACTCTTTTTTATCCACCACGATATCGCCCTCTGCGTAATCCGCCATAAAGGCAGTCATCAGCGACTGGGGGAACGGCCATGGTTGAGAAGTCACGTAGCGCAGATTTTTCACCTTGATACCGCTCTCCTCCATCACCTCACGGGCGACCGCCTGCTCAAGGGTTTCGCCAACCTCGACGAACCCGGCCAGCACGGTGTGTACCCCATTGCGATGTCGGGTATGTTGCGCCAGCAGGATCGCATCGTCGCGACGGATAGCGACGATAATGCACGGGGCGATTTGCGGGTAGTAACGTTCACGGCAGTGGCTGCACAGCATCGCCCATTCACTTTTACTGGCATGCATCGGGTGGCCGCAGTAGCCGCAAAATTTATGCGATCGGTAAAATTCGGCAAGCTGGATCCCTCGCCCCGCCAGCTGGAATAGACCCGGATCCTGATCCAGCACCTGGCGTAACGATCCCATGTCATGGCGGCGATCCTGGCGCACCATCCAGACGGGCTCCCCCTGCCATTCGCCAATATGCAGCGCATGCTGGCCGACAAGATCGAAATTAACCGCTTCGCCATGTGGTAATTCTCCACCAGGCAACCATAATTTTTGTTCGTGACTGACAACCCACCAGCCGCGATCTAATTTTTCAATAATACGATCCATATCTATTGCACTACCTTTGCTTCACTGGCATGTTGTTAACATTATATTTACATTTTGGTGAGCAGATTTAAATCAAAACTAGCGGAGTCAATCATGCTAAACCAGCTGGAAAATCTGACGGAGCGCGTTGGCGGTAGTAATGAACTGGTCGATCGCTGGCTACAAGTGCGTAAGCATCTGCTCGTGGCTTACTACAATCTGGTTGGCCTGAAACCGGGCAAAGAGTCGTTTATGCGGCTAAACGAAAAGGCGCTGGATGACTTTTGCCAAAGTCTGGTGGATTACCTCTCGTCCGGTCATTTTAGTATTTATGAACGCATTATTGGCGAAATGGAAGGCGATACCCCACTTTTAGCCGCCACCCGGCTTTACCCGCAGCTGGAAGCCAATACCCAGCAGATGATGGACTACTACGATACCTGCCTCGAAAACGCCATTGATCATGATAACTACCTTGAATTTCAGCAGGCGCTGTCGGATATCGGCGAGTCGCTGGAAGCGCGTTTCGCCCTGGAAGATAAACTGATCGCCCTCGCCGTCGCCCATCACCTGAGCGATGAGGTGCGCGATAATATTGCCCCGACCGCTTGAGTTGTGCGCAATTAACGAGTAGTTTACCTTCATTCCCCCTCCCCGGAGGGGATGTCATCTTGTCGGAGTGCTTATTTTCCATGTGAAGGCTACATGGAAAAGGCTGAGACCGTTAATTCGGGATCCGCGGAACCTGATCAGGCTAATACCTGCGAAGGGAACAAGAGTAAACTGCTGTTCGCGTCAGTCCGTCAGGGCCGATCGCATCTGTTACTCCATCCGTCGTCTGACAAGCCATGTCCTTTATATCTGGAATGCGCTATGTCTACTACCAAACTGACCCGTCGTGAGCTACGCGAGCACGCGCAGCGATTTATCGATACGCTGGAAGGCGCTGCTTTTCCTAATTCGCGCCGTATCTACATTCAAGGTTCACAAGCGGATATCCGCGTCCCAATGCGCGAAATCCAGCTCAGCCCGACCCTCGTCGGCGGCGATAACGATAACCCCCATTACGAAGCCAACGAACCGATCCCGGTGTATGACACCTCCGGGCCTTATGGCGACCCGGATATTGGCATTGATGTCCGCCAGGGGCTGGCCAGGCTGCGCCAGCCGTGGATCGACGCACGTAATGACTGCGCCCCGCTCAGCGAACGCAGCTCGGCCTATACCAAAGCGCGGCTGGCCGATGACGGCCTCGATGAGCTGCGCTTCAATAGCCAGCTGACGCCAAAACGCGCCGTTGCCGGCAAATGTGTTACCCAACTGCACTACGCCCGCCAGGGGATCGTCACCCCGGAGATGGAGTTCATCGCCATACGCGAAAACATGGGCCGTGAACGTATTCGCAGCGAAGTTCTGCGCCAGCAGCATGCCGGAGAAGGCTTCGGCGCCCGCCTGCCGGAAAACATTACCCCCGAGTTTGTCCGCGATGAAGTGGCCGCCGGGCGCGCCATCATCCCGGCCAATATCAACCACCCGGAGTCTGAGCCGATGATTATCGGGCGCAACTTCCTGGTAAAAGTGAATGCTAATATCGGCAACTCGGCGGTGACCTCCTCCATCGAAGAAGAGGTCGAGAAACTGGTCTGGTCCACCCGCTGGGGCGCCGATACGGTGATGGATCTCTCCACCGGCCGTTATATCCACGAAACCCGCGAGTGGATCCTGCGTAACAGCCCGGTACCGATCGGCACCGTACCGATTTACCAGGCGCTGGAGAAAGTCAACGGCATCGCCGAGAACCTCACCTGGGAAGCCTTCCGCGATACCCTGCTGGAACAGGCCGAACAGGGCGTCGACTACTTCACCATTCACGCCGGCGTACTGCTGCGCTACGTCCCGATGACCGCGAAGCGTCTGACCGGCATCGTTTCGCGCGGCGGCTCAATCATGGCCAAATGGTGCCTGTCGCACCATCAGGAAAACTTTCTCTACCAGCATTTCCGCGAAATCTGCGAAATCTGCGCCGCCTATGACGTGTCGCTGTCGCTGGGCGATGGCCTGCGCCCCGGCTCCATTCAGGATGCCAACGACGAAGCGCAGTTCTCCGAGCTGCGCACCCTCGGCGAGCTGACGAAAATCGCCTGGGAGTATGACGTGCAGGTGATGATCGAGGGCCCCGGCCACGTGCCGATGCAGATGATCCGCCGCAATATGACCGAGGAGCTGGAGCACTGCCACGAAGCGCCGTTCTACACCCTCGGGCCGCTCACCACCGACATTGCGCCGGGCTACGACCATTTCACCTCCGGCATCGGCGCGGCGATGATCGGCTGGTTCGGCTGCGCCATGCTGTGCTATGTCACGCCAAAAGAGCATCTCGGCCTGCCCAACAAAGAGGATGTGAAGCAGGGGTTGATTACCTACAAAATCGCCGCCCACGCCGCCGACCTGGCGAAAGGTCACCCCGGGGCGCAGATCCGCGATAACGCCATGTCGAAGGCGCGCTTTGAATTCCGCTGGGAAGACCAGTTTAACCTCGCGCTGGATCCATTTACCGCCCGGGCCTATCACGATGAAACCCTGCCGCAGGAATCCGGCAAAGTTGCCCACTTCTGCTCCATGTGCGGTCCGAAATTCTGCTCAATGAAGATCACTCAGGAAGTCCGCGACTACGCCGCCAGACAGGCCATCGACGCCGGCATGGCCGATATGTCGCATCACTTCCGCGCCCGCGGCGGCGAAATCTACCTGAAACAGGAGGAAGTCTGATGTATCAGCCTGATTTTCCACCCGTCCCGTTTCGTCTCGGACTCTACCCGGTAGTGGACAGCGTGGCGTGGATTGAGCGCCTGCTCGAAGCCGGCGTGCGTACTATTCAGCTGCGCATCAAAGACCGACGCGACAGCGAGGTGGAGGATGACGTCATCGCCGCCATCGCCCTTGGCCGCCGCTATCACGCCCGGCTGTTCATTAACGATTACTGGCGACTGGCGATCAAGCACCAGGCCTACGGCGTGCATCTCGGACAAGAAGATCTGGAAACCACCGATCTGAGCGCCATCCGCCAAGCCGGGCTACGTCTGGGCGTCTCCACCCATGACGATATGGAGATTGATGTCGCCCTGGCGGCGCGCCCATCTTACATCGCCCTGGGTCACGTCTTCCCGACGCAAACCAAACAGATGCCCTCCGCGCCGCAGGGGCTCGATCAGCTTGCCAGACATATCCAACGCCTGGCGGATTACCCCACCGTGGCGATCGGCGGAATTAGCCTTGAAAAGGCCCCGGCGGTGCTGGCGACCGGCGTCGGCAGCATCGCAGTGGTCAGCGCCATCACCCGGGCGGCGGACTGGCGGGCAGCCACCGACCAGCTGCTGGCGCTGGCGGGAGCGGGCGATGAATGATCACGACTTTATGCGCTATAGCCGCCAGCTGCTGCTGGAGGATATCGCCATCGAGGGGCAGCAGAAGCTGTTAGCCAGCCGGGTGCTGATTATCGGCCTTGGCGGGCTGGGCTCCCCGGCGGCGCTCTATCTGGCCGGGGCTGGCGTCGGGACGCTGACCCTGGCCGATGACGACGCCGTGCATCTCAGCAATCTGCAGCGGCAGATCCTGTTCACCAGCGCGGATATCGATCGGCCAAAAGCCGCGGCGGCAAAGACGCGGCTCAGCCAGCTAAATCCGCAGATCAAACTGGTTGCGCTCCAGCAGCGATTAAGCGGCGAGGCGCTGCGCGCCGAGGTGGCGAAAGCGGACGTGGTGCTGGACTGTACCGATAACATGGTCACCCGCCAGGCGATCAATGCCTCCTGCGTGGCCCTCGACATCCCGTTAGTGACCGCCAGCGCCGTCGGCTTCGGCGGTCAGCTGATGGTGCTCACCCCCCCCTGGACGCAGGGTTGCTATCGCTGCCTGTGGCCGGATAGCGACGAACCGCAGCGCAACTGCCGCACCGCGGGGATCGTCGGTCCGGTGGTCGGCATGATGGGCACGCTGCAGGCGCTGGAGGCGATTAAGCTGCTCAGCGGCATGACGACGCCGCGCAACACTCTGCGGCTGTTCGACGCCCGCACCAGCAGCTGGCGTAACCTGGCGCTACAGCGCTCCCGGGGCTGCCCGGTGTGCGGAGGGCGACATGCAGATCTGGTTTAACGACGAGCCGCTGGCGTGCGCCGACAATCTCAGCGTGAGCGCCCTGCTGACTCAGCTCGAACAGCTGCAGCCGGGCGTCGCGCTGGCGCTCAATCAACACATTCTGCCGCGCGATCGGTGGGAAGATCATCTCTTGCAGGAAGGCGATCGAGTCCTGCTTTTTCAGGTTATCGCTGGAGGCTGACATGTTACGTATTGCAGACAAAACATTTGAATCCCATCTTTTCACCGGTACCGGCAAATTCGCCGCCCCGGGGGTGATGGTTGAGGCGATTCGCGCCTCGGGCAGCCAGCTGGTCACCCTGGCGATGAAGCGCGTCGATTTACGTCAGCACAATGATGCCATCCTCGCCCCGCTGCTGGCGGCGGGGGTCAGCCTGCTGCCGAATACCTCGGGCGCCAAGACGGCGGAAGAGGCGGTGTTTGCCGCCCGCCTGGCACGGGAGGCTCTGGGCACCCACTGGCTGAAACTGGAGATCCACCCGGACGCCCGCTGGCTGCTGCCCGACCCGATTGAAACCCTGAAAGCGGCGGAGCTGCTGGTCCGCGAAGGGTTCGTGGTGCTGCCCTACTGCGGCGCCGACCCGGTGCTGTGTAAACGACTGGAAGAGGCTGGCTGCGCGGCGGTGATGCCCCTGGGCGCGCCGATCGGCTCAAATCAGGGGCTGGAAACCAAAGCCATGCTGGAGATTATTATCGAACAGGCGACGGTGCCGGTGGTCGTCGACGCCGGCATCGGCGTTCCGAGCCATGCGGCGCAGGCGCTGGAAATGGGAGCGGACGCGGTGCTGGTCAATACCGCTATTGCCGTCGCCGACGATCCCGTGGCCATGGCCCACGCCTTCCGTATGGCGGTCGAGGCCGGCTTGCTGGCCCGTCAGGCCGGACCGGGGGCGCGCAGCGCGCAGGCGCAGGCCACCAGCCCGCTCACCGGATTCCTGGAGGCGCTGGCATGAAAACCTTTAGCGATCGCTGGCGGCAGCTGGAGTGGGACGACATCCGCCTGCGCATCAACAGTAAAACCGCCGCCGATGTCGAACAGGCGCTGGCGGCCAAACAGCTGACCCGCGACGATATGATGGCCCTGCTTTCGCCAGCGGCGGCCGGGTATCTTGAACCTCTGGCCCAGCGCGCGCAGCGGCTTACCCGCCAGCGCTTCGGCAATACCGTCAGCTTCTACGTGCCGCTGTATCTCTCCAACCTGTGCGCCAACGACTGCACCTACTGCGGCTTCTCGATGAGCAATCGCATTAAGCGCAAGACGCTGGATGCCGCCGAGATTGCCCGCGAGTGCGCCGCGATCCGCGACCTGGGTTTTGAGCATCTGCTGCTGGTAACCGGTGAGCATCAGGGCAAGGTGGGAATGGATTATTTCCGCCAGCACCTGCCGGCAATCCGCAGCCAGTTTGCCTCGCTGCAGATGGAGGTACAGCCGCTGGCGACCGACGAGTATGCCGAGCTGAAAACCCTGGGGCTCGACGGGGTGATGGTCTATCAGGAGACCTATCACGAAGGTATGTACGCCCAGCACCATCTGAAAGGGAAAAAACAGGATTTCTTCTGGCGGCTGGATACGCCGGATCGCCTGGGCGAGGCGGGGATCGATAAGATCGGCCTTGGCGCGCTGATCGGCCTTTCCGACAGCTGGCGAGTGGACTGCTTTATGGTCGCTGAGCACCTGTTGTGGCTGCAGCAACGCTACTGGCGCAGCCGCTATTCGGTCTCCTTCCCGCGTCTGCGTCCCTGCGCCGGCGGCATTGAACCAGCCTCGCTAATGGATGAGCGTCAGCTGGTGCAGACCATCTGCGCCTTCCGCCTGCTGGCGCCGGAGGTTGAGCTGTCGCTATCCACCCGCGAATCCCCCTGGTTCCGCGACCGGGTGATCCCGCTGGCGATCAATAACGTCAGCGCCTTCTCCAAAACCCAGCCCGGGGGTTACGCCGACGATCATCCGGAGCTTGAGCAGTTCGCGCCGCACGATGGCCGTCGACCTGAAGAAGTCGCCAGCGCGCTGGCTGCCCGCGGCCTGCAGCCGGTATGGAAAGACTGGGACAGCTGGCTGGGACGCGCCTCGCAAACCTCATGATGAACAGTGTAAGTGCCTGATATTTTTGCGCGCCTGCACGAGAGATGAAAAACGGGAACTGGCCCGCCAGGCGCCCTTTTTCTATTCTGCCCGGGTCAGCAGCGGACGCTGACCAGGGCGAACCTTTTCTTCCTCATTTTCGCCCTGCCTCTCCGCGCTGAACGAGGGCCTGTGCATTATCGCCGAATATAAATCACGATACATGAAGGCCTCAGAGTTATAATTGAGCAATAGTTAACTGATTCGATCGGCAGGCGCCGCAGTCACAACCTGCGTTCGGACCCATGGTTTATACATCCGGGACGATTAACGATTCATGGCTCTACACAACAGAAAGCTCTCTTTCACGACGCCGATCGTCGTGGGGTTTGCCGGCATCTTG
Organism: Klebsiella sp. PCX; assembly: GCF_021869705.1. Taxonomy (NCBI): domain Bacteria; kingdom Pseudomonadati; phylum Pseudomonadota; class Gammaproteobacteria; order Enterobacterales; family Enterobacteriaceae; genus Klebsiella; species Klebsiella sp. PCX. The sequence goes on along the minus strand of NZ_CP091527.1, from coordinate 236,211 downwards.
CTCAGTTTTATGCTGATCGCTATTTTTGTCACCCTGGCGCAGCGGAAAGATTTTCTTGAAGATTATCACGACATTAACCGCAACTTTACCCACAACCTGGCGATCAACTATACGGAAACCCTGCTGCGGGAAAATGATTTTATCCTTGGGCGCGCGGTCGCCTTCTTTGCCCGCAATGACGAACTGAATCGCGCAGTCAATGTGGAGCCGGAGAAAGGATTAACGACGCTGATGCAGTTACAGAACATGATGCCGAGCGTCTCATCCATCTCACTGGCGGATACCGAGGGCCACTATCTGCGCGCCCCGGAGGTGCTGGAAAATGAAGACAGCCGGGCTTTCGATCCCAGAAAGCGGCCCTGGTTTATCAAACAGGCTGAAGCCAGCACCTTCAGCCACTACACCAGCCCATATATGGATTTTTTTACCCACCATCCGACGATTACCATTTTCAAACCCATCATCACCCCGGAAGGGAAACTCAAGGGCAGCCTGGCCTTTCATCTCGATCTCACCTCCATGGGGTTCGCGCTGCGCCAGATGGTGGCCCCCGTACAGGGCGAGTTTTTTGTGGTGCAGCGTGATGGCAAAGTGGTCCTTCACTCCGACCCTGGCGCACTGTTTAAACCCTTCGTCAGTAATGAGCTGATGGATAAAATGACCAGCGGCGAGGGGCAGCTTTACGATCCCGGAAGCGACACCTGGTATTACTATTACTCCTTTACCAATCCCGACTGGTTTGTGATTTTCCGTGTCGATAACACCACCCTGGTCAATCTGACGCGCCATGAAACCAATTTAGTGATCGGCGGTTTTGCCCTCGCGGCGATCATCATCATCCTGTTCGGCCTTTATCTGCGTCATGCCTCCCGCACCGTGCTGATGAATATCATCAATGCGATTAAAACCGGCGACGTCAAACGCGCCCCCCGCCTCGAGGCGATGCTGAGTAAAGCCATTGAAACTAATAAGCAGCGCGAGCTGACCTACGTCCGCCAGGCGACCATCGACGCGCTCACCGGCTGCAAGAACCGCCGCGCCTTCGATAGTGATATTGCCGCGCTGATGAACGATCATCAGCCGTTCGCCCTCGCGCTGGTCGATATCGATAACTTCAAATCGATCAACGACACCTGGGGTCACCTCAACGGCGATATCGTTCTGCGAAACGTCGCCCGCGAAGGACTGCAGGTCCTCCAGCCGCTGGAGATATCCCTCTATCGCTATGGTGGCGAAGAGTTCGCGGTGGTCTTTCCTGCCGAACATATTGATAACGCCCGCACGCTGCTGGAAACATGGCGGGTAAACGTCGAACGGCGCACCTGGCGCGAAGATGGCCTGACGGTCACCTTCAGCGCCGGGCTGGGGGAATGGAACATGGAGCCGCTGGATAAGCTGGTGGTGAGCGTCGATGAAGCGCTGTACAAAGCCAAACAGCAGGGTAAAAACCGCATCCTGCGCGCCTAGGGCTTCAGCGCCGCAACCGCCCACTTCGGTGGGCTTTTTTATTTTTTCCGACAAAAATGAAACCGGTTTCAATTTTTGTGTGATGACTTACACACAATCACGGTAAAGCGGTTGTCGCATCGCCAGGGCCGCGATAAAGATAGGACATCACGGAACACAAGGGCCACTGACTATGAAGAATATCGTTTTGTGCTGTGCCGCCGGTATGTCTACCAGCATGCTGGTTCAGCGTATGCAAGATGCCGCGCAGAAGAAAGGTGTTGAAGTCTCCATCAAGGCCGTACCGGTCGCCGAGTTTAAAGATAATCTGGCCGCCGCCGACATTATTCTGCTCGGCCCGCAGGTGAAATATGAGCAGGCGAAGCTGCAGGCGCTGGCCGACCCGTTCGGCAAAAAGGTCGCGGTGATCGATATGATGGACTACGGCATGATGAAAGGTGATGCCGTTCTGGATAAAGCCCTTAAGATGCTGGAGTAATCGATGGAAGATTTAGAAACGATCATCATGGAGCTGCTGGTTAACGCGGGTTCTGCGCGCAGCGCGGCGCTCACGGCGCTACAGCTGGCGCGGAAAGGCGATTTTGCCGCAGCGGAGCAGGCCATGGCCGAGTCCCATGAGTTCGTCAAACATGCGCATAAAATTCAGACCCAGCTTATCGGCCTGGATGAAGGCAGCGGTAAGTTACCGGTCAACCTGATCACCGTGCATTCTCAGGACCATCTGATGAACGCCATGGTCATACAGGATCTGGCGACCGATATGATTGAACTATACCGTCGCCTGCCCCTCGCACAATAATCTCTCGAATTTAACGGGCGTCGCTGCCGGCGCCCGTCCCCGCTTACAGAAAGCCGTACATCGCCGCGAATACCCAGCCAAACACGCAGGAGACGCCAACGCCGATGAGCCCGGGCAGGATAAAGCTGTGGTTAATCACAAAGCGGCCAATATGGGTGGTCCCTGAGCGGTCAAACTGGATCGCCGCCAGATCGCTTGGGTAGGTCGGCAGTATATAGTAGCCATAGCAGGCCGGCGCAGAAGCCACGATATAGGCCGGATCAACGCCGATGGCCAGGGCCACCGGAACAATCGCCGCCAGCGCTGCCGCCTGCGAGTTCACAAACTTCGAAACCAGCAGCAGAACGATGGCATAGGCCCATGGACACTCTTTGACCATCTCCCCGAGCACGCCTTTAATCTCGGTCATGTGCGCGCCAAACATGGTCTCCGCCATCCAGGCGATGCCGTACACCGCGACGATAGCGATCATTCCCGAACGAAAGACCTCATTTTTGGAAATCGATGCCGGGTTGGTTTTAGTAATGATGATGATCAGCGCCCCGGAAAGCAGCATAAACATCTGGATCACCAGCACCATCGACAGCGGTTTACCGTCAAAGGCCGGACGCAGTTCAGAGAAGGCGCCAAGCAGCGCCACCACAGCGATGGAGGCCAGAAAAATCCACATCGCTATCCAGTTGCTGGTGGGCAGCTTTTTATCCAGCAGCGTCGCCGTATCGCCATAGACGTAATGGCGGTTCTCCGGTACCGCAATAAACGCCTGGAAGGCTTCGTCTTTATCCAGATCTTTGCCGCGGAACCAGCTGAAGATGCCGATCGCTAAGATGCCCAGCAGCGTGGACGGAATGGTTATCGCCAGCAGATCGAGAAACTCCAGATGTTTACCGTTAAAGGTAAAATTCCCCAGCATCGCCACCAGCGAGACCACCGCCACCGAGACCGGGCTGGCGATGATCCCCATCTGGGCGCCAATGGAGCTGGCGGCCATCGGACGCTCCGGGCGAATGTTATTCTTGATCGCCACATCGTAGATAATCGGCAGGATGGTATACACCACGTGACCGGTACCGCAGAGGATGGTCAGCGTGCAGGTGACGAAAGGCGCCACAATAGAGACATATTTTGGGTTACGCCGCAGCAGCTTCTCAGCAATCTGCAGCATGACATCCAGACCGCCGGATGCCTGCAGCGTCGCCGAGGCCGCCACCACCGCAATGATCACCAGCATCACATCAACCGGCGGTTTGCCCGGCTGGAGATGAAAAACAAAAACGAGGATCACCAAACCGATGCCGCCCAGCAGCCCCAGCGCAATACCGCCTTTTCGGGCACCATAAAACAGACAAATTAAGATAATAATGAGTTGTATCGCGAATTCCATGCAGCCCCCAGAGCCTGTCCGCTCAGACCTAAAGTAATGATCCATACCTGTCTGCCGGGGTTATTTCTGCGCCTTGTTGGGGGAAGCATGAGATGCAGCGATCCCTCTCCAGAGCCGTCGCGCCGAAGATAAAGCAGCAGCAGTAATCCCATGATTCATCAGGTATTTTGAATATATCCTCTTTGAATTGATTATTTTTTGATATGAGTAGAAGTTTTACCCATATATAAAGAAAGGTTTTTTGAGGTGATAGATTAATGGATATTTTGTATGAATTAATTGCTAAAAAATTGCAGCCTGGATATGGCGTAAATGTAATTAAAGGCGGGTACTGCGGAGAACAGGCAATAAAAAAGCCGGTCAGGAAACCTGACCGGCTTTTCAGCAGTGCATCAACGATTAATCGTTGTCAGAACCGCCCAGACCTGCGTTCAGCAGCTCTGCCAGGTTGGCAGATGCTTCTTCCACGCTCACCTGCGGTGCCGCCGGCAGTTCGCCAGCAGCGCGACGGCGCATACGATCCTGGTGGTACGCATAACCGGTACCGGCCGGGATCAGACGACCCACGATGACGTTCTCTTTCAGACCGCGCAGTTCGTCGCGTTTGCCCGCAACGGCTGCTTCGGTCAGCACGCGAGTGGTCTCCTGGAACGATGCCGCGGAGATGAAGGACTCGGTGGCCAAAGACGCTTTGGTGATACCCAGCAGATCGCGGGAGAACGTTGCGCCCACTTTGCCGTTCGCTTCCAGTTCGCGGTTCGCGATCTTGACGCGGGAGTATTCCACCTGCTCGCCTTCGAGGAAGTCGGAGCTGCCTGCGCTTTCGATGGTGGCTTTACGCAGCATCTGACGAACGATAACTTCGATGTGTTTATCGTTAATCTTAACGCCCTGCAGACGGTATACGTCCTGGACTTCGTTAACAATATAACGGGTCACAGCATGTACGCCACGCAGACGCAGAATGTCGTGCGGCGCTTCCGGACCGTCGGAAACCACGTCACCACGTTCTACACGTTCACCTTCGAACACGTTGAGCTGACGCCATTTCGGAATCATCTCTTCGTACGGTTCGCTACCGTCTACCGGGGTGATAACCAGGCGACGTTTCCCTTTGGTTTCTTTACCGAAGGAAATGATACCGCTGATTTCAGCCAGGATTGCCGGCTCTTTCGGACGACGTGCTTCGAACAGGTCCGCAACGCGCGGCAGACCACCGGTGATGTCCTTGGTACCGCCGGATTCCTGCGGAATACGCGCCAGGGTGTCACCAGAGCTGATCTGTACGCCATCTTCCAGCTGAACAATCGCTTTACCCGGCAGGAAGTACTGAGCCGGCATATCGGTGCCTGGAATCAGAACGTCGTTGCCCTGAGCATCAACGATTTTCAGCGCCGGACGCAGATCTTTACCACCTGCGGTACGTTCTGCAGAGTCCAGAACCACCAGCGAAGACAGACCGGTCAGTTCGTCGGTCTGACGAGTAATGGTCTGGCCGTCGATCATGTCAGTGAAGCGGATGAAACCACTCACTTCGGTGATAACCGGCATGGTGTGCGGATCCCAGTTTGCGACGGTTTCACCGCCGGCAACCTGCTCACCGTCGCCTTTCGCCATAACCGCACCGTAAGGCACTTTATAGCTCTCTTTGGTACGACCGAATTCGTCGATCAGTTTCAGCTCGGTGTTACGGGAAGTGATAACCAGTTTACCGCTGGAGTTCACAACCGACTTCGCGTTGCTGAGCTTGATGCTACCTTTGTTTTTCACCTGGATGCTGGATTCAGCAGCCGCACGAGATGCCGCACCACCGATGTGGAACGTACGCATCGTCAGCTGTGTACCCGGCTCACCGATGGACTGTGCCGCGATAACGCCGATAGCCTCACCTTTGTTGATGATGTGGCCACGCGCCAGGTCACGACCATAGCAGTGCGCACATACACCAAAGTCGGTGTCACAGGATACAACGGAACGCACTTTGACGGAGTCAACGGAGTTCGCTTCCAGCAGGTCACACCAGTGCTCGTGCAGCAGCGTGTTGCGTGGAACCAGAATATCCGCGGTACCCGGCTTCAGCACGTCTTCCGCAGTCACACGACCCAGTACGCGATCGCGCAGCGGCTCTTTAACGTCGCCACCTTCGATAACCGGCGTCATGGTGATGCCTTCCAGGGTGCCGCAGTCGTCTTCAGTGACGACCAGGTCCTGGGCAACGTCGACCAGACGACGAGTCAGGTAACCGGAGTTCGCTGTTTTCAGTGCGGTATCCGCCAGACCTTTACGCGCACCGTGCGTGGAGATGAAGTACTGGAGTACGTTCAGACCTTCACGGAAGTTCGCGGTGATCGGCGTTTCGATGATGGAGCCATCCGGCTTCGCCATCAGACCACGCATACCGGCCAGCTGACGAATCTGTGCAGCAGAGCCACGCGCACCGGAGTCGGCCATCATGTAGATGCTGTTGAAGGAAACCTGCTGTTCTTCCTGACCGTCACGGTTAATCACGGTTTCGGTTTGCAGGTTATCCATCATCGCTTTGGATACACGATCGTTCGCCGCAGCCCAGATATCGATAACTTTGTTGTAGCGTTCGCCCGCGGTCACCAGACCGGACTGGAACTGTTCCTGAATCTCAGCAACTTCCGCTTCCGCTTCGCTGATGATTTCGTATTTTTTCTCCGGGATGACCATGTCATCGATACCAACGGATGCACCTGAACGCGCTGCGTAAGCAAAGCCGGTGTACATCGTCTGGTCCGCGAAAATAACGGTCGGTTTCAGGCCCAGAATACGGTAACAGGTGTTCAGCATCTTGGAGATCGCTTTCTTACCGAGCGCCTGGTTCACGATAGAGAACGGCAGACCTTTCGGTACGATCATCCACAGAATGGCACGGCCAATGGTCGTGTCTTTCAGGCTGGTTTTCGCGACAAACTCACCATTGTCGTCTTTTTCGTATTCAGTGATACGCACTTTAACGCGCGCATGCAGAGAGGCCAGGCCGGCGCGATAAATACGCTCAGCTTCTTTCGGGCCAGTCAGCACCATGCCTTCGCCTTTGGCGTTAACACTGTCACGGGTCATGTAGTACAGTCCCAGTACAACGTCCTGAGACGGAACGATGATTGGTTCGCCGTTCGCCGGGGACAGGATGTTGTTGGTAGACATCATCAGCGCACGCGCTTCCAGCTGGGCTTCCAGCGTCAGCGGTACGTGAACAGCCATCTGGTCACCATCGAAGTCGGCGTTGTATGCCGCACAAACCAGCGGGTGCAGCTGGATGGCTTTACCTTCGATCAGAACCGGTTCGAATGCCTGAATACCCAGACGGTGCAGGGTCGGCGCACGGTTCAGCAGAACCGGGTGTTCGCGGATCACTTCGTCCAGGATATCCCAAACGACAGCTTCTTCGCGCTCAACCATCTTCTTAGCGGCTTTGATTGTGGTGGCCAGGCCACGCAGTTCCAGCTTGCCGTAGATGAACGGTTTGAACAGCTCCAGCGCCATTTTCTTCGGCAGACCGCACTGATGCAGACGCAGGTATGGACCTACGGTGATAACAGAACGACCGGAGTAGTCAACGCGCTTACCGAGCAGGTTCTGACGGAAACGACCCTGTTTACCTTTGATCATATCGGCCAAAGATTTCAGAGGACGTTTGTTAGAACCGGTGATCGCACGACCGCGACGACCGTTGTCCAGCAGGGCATCTACCGCTTCCTGCAGCATACGTTTTTCGTTGCGTACGATGATGTCCGGCGCAGCCAGATCCAGCAGACGTTTCAGACGGTTGTTACGGTTGATCACGCGACGATACAGATCGTTGAGGTCAGACGTCGCGAAACGACCGCCATCCAGCGGAACCAGCGGACGCAGATCTGGCGGCAGTACCGGCAGAACGGTCAGGATCATCCACTCCGGCTTGTTGCCAGACTGTACGAAAGCTTCCAGCAGCTTAATGCGCTTGGTCAGCTTTTTACGCTTGGTTTCGGAGTTGGTTTCGTTCAGCTCTTCACGCAGCTGCTCGCACTCCTGCTCCAGATCCATATTGCGCAGCAGCGCCTGGATCGCTTCCGCACCCATCTTCGCGTCGAATTCGTCACCGAACTCTTCCAGCGCGTCCAGGTACTGTTCTTCCGTCAGAATCTGGTTGCGTTCGAGGTTGGTCATGCCACCTTCGATAACCACATAGGATTCAAAGTACAGTACACGTTCGATATCGCGCAGCGGCATATCCAGCAGCAGGCCGATACGGGACGGCAGAGATTTCAGGAACCAGATGTGCGCAGTCGGACATGCCAGCTCGATGTGGCCCATGCGCTCACGACGCACTTTAGTCTGGGTCACTTCAACGCCGCACTTCTCACAGATCACACCGCGGTGTTTCAGGCGCTTGTACTTACCGCACAGGCACTCATAGTCTTTTACCGGCCCAAAGATACGGGCGCAGAAAAGGCCGTCACGCTCAGGTTTGAACGTACGGTAGTTAATGGTTTCCGGCTTTTTAACTTCACCGAAAGACCATGAACGGATCATGTCTGGCGAAGCCAGAGCAATTTTGATCGCATCAAACTCTTCGGTTTTAGTTTGCGCTTTCAGAAACTTTAATAAGTCTTTCACGGATTTGCTCCCGTCGGAGTTAGCACATTCCGCTGCCGGGCGTTAACCCGGCAGCAGTGACCTGTTTGAGCGAGAATTACTCGTCTTCCAGTTCGATGTTGATGCCCAGCGAGCGAATTTCTTTCAACAGTACGTTGAAGGATTCCGGCATGCCCGGTTCCATCTGGTGATTGCCGTCCACGATGTTTTTATACATCTTAGTACGACCGTTCACGTCATCAGACTTAACGGTGAGCATTTCCTGCAGGGTGTAAGCTGCGCCGTATGCTTCCAGCGCCCACACTTCCATCTCACCGAAGCGCTGACCACCGAACTGCGCCTTACCACCCAGCGGCTGCTGAGTAACCAGGCTGTAAGAACCGGTGGAACGCGCGTGCATTTTGTCGTCGACCAGGTGGTTCAGTTTCAGCATGTACATGTAACCCACGGTTACCGGACGCTCGAACTGCTCACCGGTGCGGCCGTCGAACAGGGTGATCTGACCGGAAGTCGGCAGGTCGCCCAGCTGCAGCAGCGCTTTAATTTCCGCTTCTTTCGCACCGTCGAACACCGGCGTTGCGATCGGCATACCTTTACGCAGGTTTTCAGCCAGACGCAGAACTTCTTCATCGCTGAAGGTATTCAGGTCAACTTTCTGACGAACGTCAGCGCCCAGATCGTAGGCACGCTGGATGAACTCGCGCAGTTTCGCGACTTCCTGCTGCTGTTTCAGCATGGCGTTGATCTTATCGCCGATGCCTTTCGCAGCCATACCCAGGTGAGTTTCCAGGATCTGACCGATGTTCATACGAGACGGTACGCCCAGCGGGTTGAGGACGATATCTACCGGCGTACCGTTAGCATCGTGCGGCATATCTTCGATCGGGTTGATCTTAGAGATAACACCCTTGTTACCGTGACGACCCGCCATCTTGTCACCAGGCTGGATACGGCGTTTAACGGCCAGGTATACCTTAACAATCTTCAGCACGCCCGGTGCCAGATCGTCGCCTTGGGTGATTTTGCGGCGTTTCGCTTCGAGTTTTTTCTCGAACTCGTGTTTCAGTTCGTCGTACTGCTCAGCCAGCTGTTCCAGCTGATTTTGTTTCTCTTCGTCGGTCAGGCCCAGTTCCAGCCAGCGATCGCGCGGCAGTTTGTCGAGCTTCTCAGCTTCAACGCCACCGGAGACCAGCACCGCGTAGATACGACTGAACAGACCGGCTTCGAGGATCTGCAGTTCTTCAGACAGGTCTTTTTTGGCCTGCTTCAGCTGCATCTCTTCGATTTCCAGCGCACGTTTGTCTTTTTCTACGCCGTCACGGGTAAAGACCTGAACGTCGATAACGGTACCAGAGACACCGTTCGGTACGCGCAGAGAGGAGTCTTTAACGTCAGACGCTTTCTCACCGAAGATCGCACGCAGCAGTTTCTCTTCCGGCGTCAGCTGGGTTTCACCTTTCGGCGTAACCTTACCAACCAGAATGTCGCCGCCGGTCACTTCCGCACCGATATAAACGATACCGGACTCATCCAGTTTGGAGAGCGCAGCTTCACCCACGTTCGGGATGTCAGCGGTGATCTCTTCCGGCCCCAGCTTGGTGTCACGGGACACGCACGCCAGTTCCTGAATGTGGATAGTGGTGAAACGGTCTTCCTGGACAACACGCTCGGAAACGAGGATGGAGTCTTCGAAGTTGTAGCCGTTCCACGGCATGAACGCTACGCGCATGTTCTGACCCAGCGCCAGCTCACCGAGGTCGGTGGACGGGCCGTCGGCCAGCACGTCGCCGCGCTCAATAGGTTCGCCCAGGGACACGCAAGGCATCTGGTTGATGCAGGTGTTCTGGTTAGAACGGGTGTACTTAGTCAGGTTATAGATGTCGATACCTGCTTCGCCCGGGTACATCTCGTCTTCGTTAACTTTGATAACGATACGGGAGGCATCCACGTACTGAACAGTACCGCCACGTTTAGCCACCGCAGTAACACCGGAGTCGACGGCCACAGCACGTTCCATACCGGTACCAACCAGCGGCTTATCAGCGCGCAGAGTCGGAACGGCCTGACGTTGCATGTTTGCACCCATCAATGCACGGTTGGCGTCATCGTGTTCCAGGAACGGGATCAGGGACGCACCGACGGATACCACCTGCTGGGTGGATACGTCCATGTAGTCAACCTGGTCACGGCTGAACAAGCTGGATTCGCCTTTGCTACGGCAGGTCACCAGGTCTTCTACGAAGTGGCCGTTTTCATCCAGGTTGGAGTTCGCCTGAGCGATAACGTAGTTGCCTTCTTCGATAGCAGACAGGTAGTGAATTTCGTCAGTAACCACACCGTCGGTCACTTTACGATACGGCGTCTCAAGGAAGCCATATTCGTTGGTCTGCGCGTACACGGACAGGGAGTTGATCAGACCGATGTTCGGACCTTCAGGCGTTTCGATTGGACATACGCGACCATAGTGAGTCGGGTGTACGTCTCGAACTTCGAAGCCTGCGCGCTCACGGGTCAGACCGCCTGGGCCGAGTGCGGAGATACGACGTTTGTGCGTGATCTCAGACAGCGGGTTGTTCTGGTCCATAAACTGAGACAGCTGGCTGGAACCAAAGAACTCTTTCACTGCTGCGGAAATCGGCTTGGCGTTGATCATATCCTGAGGCATCAGGGTATCCAGATCGCCCAGAGACAGACGCTCTTTCACCGCACGCTCTACACGTACCAGGCCAACGCGGAACTGGTTCTCCGCCATTTCGCCAACGGAACGGATACGACGGTTACCGAGGTGGTCGATATCGTCCACTTCGCCTTTACCGTTACGGATATCGATGAGCTTCTTCATCACTTCAATGATGTCGTCTTTGCTCAGGATACCGGAACCTTCGATTTCGTCGCGCAGCAGAGAACGGTTGAACTTCATACGACCAACCGCGGACAGATCGTAGCGGTCTTCGGAGAAGAACAGGTTCTCAAACAGGCTTTCAGCGGCTTCACGAGTCGGCGGCTCGCCAGGGCGCATCATGCGGTAGATTTCTACCAGCGCGCTCAGACGATCGTTAGTCGGGTCGACGCGTACCGTTTCAGAGATGTATGGACCGTGGTCCAGATCGTTAGTGAACAGCGTTTCGATGCGCTTGTGGCCAGACTGGCTCAGCTTAGCCAGCAGATCCAGGCTCAGCTCCATGTTCGCCGGGCAGATCAGTTCGCCAGTCGCTTCATCGATATAGTCTTTAGCCGCCACTTTGCCCGCGATATATTCAACCGGCACTTCGATATGCTTGATATCGTCTTTTTCCAGCTGACGGATATGACGAGCCGTGATGCGACGGCCTTTCTCAACGTACACTTTGCCGTTGGCTTCGATATCGAAGGAGGCGGTTTCGCCGCGCAGACGCTCCGGAATCAGCTCCATCTGCAGCTTGTTGTCGCGAATTTCAAAGACCACTTTTTCGAAGAACAGGTCAAGGATCTGCTCAGTGGTGTAATTCAGCGCGCGCAGGATGATGGTAGCCGGCAGCTTACGACGACGGTCGATACGAACGAACAGGTTGTCTTTCGGGTCGAATTCGAAGTCCAGCCAGGAACCACGGTAAGGGATGATGCGTGCGTTATACAGAACCTTACCGGATGAGTGAGTCTTACCTTTGTCACTGTCAAAGAAGACGCCCGGGCTACGGTGCAGCTGAGAAACGATAACACGCTCGGTACCGTTGATGACAAAGGTACCGTTGTCGGTCATGAGCGGGATTTCGCCCATGTAGACTTCTTGTTCTTTAATGTCTTTGACGGTGCCTTCCGGCGCTTCGCGCTCGTAGATCACCAGACGCAGTTTTACGCGCAGCGGTGCAGAGTAAGTCACGCCACGGATCTGACATTCTTTAACGTCAAAAACCGGTTCGCCCAGACGGTAGCTGACGTATTGCAGCTCGGAATTACCGCTGTAGCTCTGAATTGGGAATACGGAACGGAAAGCAGCTTCCAGACCATACTGCCCTTCAGGATCTTGCTCGATAAACTTCTGGAACGAGTCAAGCTGGATAGAAAGGAGATATGGCACATCCAGAACTTGTGGACGTTTACCAAAATCCTTACGAATACGTTTTTTCTCGGTATAGGAGTAAACCATAGGGTTCCTCAGCTCGCTGACAAGTCGACCCATCTGCCCGCAGAGGGCAGTTTTTTATGCAACACTATTTTGTTGACCGGAAAATGGAACACTTTCCGCAATGCCTGTTGCTATCACGCTTAAACCATTTCATTGCGATTTACACAGCCCAGGAACCCTAACCTGTCGCAGTATATTAAGTCGTCGATAGAAACAAGCATTGAGAGGCAAACCAGTAGTCAAACAGCGTGAAACGCTACTGGCGCCTTACAGCGCAAAAAGGCTGGTGACCAAAAAGTCACCAGCCTCAGCCTGATTTCTCAGGCTGCAACCGGAAGGGTTGGCTTATTTAACTTCAACTTCAGCGCCAGCTTCTTCCAGAGATTTTTTCAGAGCTTCAGCGTCGTCTTTGCTGATGCCTTCTTTCAGTGCAGCCGGAGCAGATTCTACCAGGTCTTTAGCTTCTTTCAGACCCAGGCCAGTCGCGCCACGTACTGCTTTGATAACAGCAACTTTGTTAGCGCCAGCAGCTTTCAGAATTACGTCGAATTCAGTTTTTTCTTCAGCAGCTTCAACCGGGCCAGCAGCTACAGCTACAGCAGCAGCAGCGGAAACACCGAATTTTTCTTCCATTGCAGAGATCAGCTCAACAACGTCCATTACGGACATAGCGGATACTGCTTCAATGATTTGATCTTTAGTGATAGACATTTAAATTGTTCCTGAATATCAGAATAAGTTTATACGTAAGCGAATGCTTTACAAAGATAACTGCGATTAAGCAGCTTCTTTCGCATCGCGTACAGCAGCCAGAGTACGAACCAGTTTGCCAGCCGAAGCTTCTTTCATGGTTGCCATCAGGCGTGCAATTGCTTCTTCGTAGGTCGGCAGAGTTGCCAGGCGGTCGATCTGCGACGCCGGGATCAGCTCACCTTCAAAGGCAGCGGCTTTGACCTCAAATTTTGCATTCGCTTTCGCGAACTCTTTGAACAGACGAGCAGCAGCGCCCGGGTGTTCCATAGAGTATGCAATCAGGGTCGGACCAACAAACGTGTCTTTCAGGCACTCGAACTGAGTACCTTCTACGACGCGGCGCAGCAGGGTGTTACGAACAACACGCATGTATACGCCAGCTTCACGACCTGCTTTACGCAGTTCAGTCATTTTATCTACAGTTACGCCACGGGAATCCGCAACTACTGCAGACAGCGCGCCTTTGGCTACTTCGCTGACTTCAGCAACAATCGCTTGTTTGTCTTGAAGATTTAAAGCCATTAGCTTTGCTCCTGGATGTTTGCCAGAGCCTATGCTCTGGAACTCACTTCACTCAATTCAACGAAAAGAGCGTCTAAATACGGTGAGCAGAAACAAGCCAGAATATCCAAAAATAATCTTAGCGTTCTGTCACCGTCTACGCAGGGCATTAAGTTTCTTGCGAAACACCTGCGGTCTTCGACGGAGGTCTGGATAGGCCAGACTCCAACGAACAATTCGGTTACCTGCTAACCTTAGTTAGCAAACGTGGGCGAAGATTGTAGACAAAATCACCGCCCACGTAAAGGCATTAGTTTGCAGAAGCGTTCAGGCCAGCCTGATCTACTGCAACACCTGCACCCATGGTGGTGGAGATGCTAACTTTCTTGATGTACACGCCTTTCGCCTGAGTCGGTTTTGCTTTTTTCAGCGCAACCAGCAGAGCTTCCAGGTTTTCTTTCAGTTTGTCAGCGTCAAAGTCCACTTTACCGATGGTGGTGTGGATGATGCCGTTTTTGTCGTTACGGTAACGAACCTGACCTGCTTTCGCGTTTTTAACCGCTTCAGCAACGTTCGGAGTTACAGTACCCACTTTCGGGTTCGGCATCAGGCCACGCGGACCCAGAACCTGGCCCAGCTGGCCAACAACGCGCATTGCATCCGGAGAAGCAATAACAACGTCAAAGTTCATTTCGCCTTTTTTGATCTGCTCAGCCAGATCTTCCATACCTACCAGCTCAGCGCCTGCAGCTTTAGCAGCTTCAGCGTTTGCACCCTGGGTAAATACGGCTACGCGAACGGAACGGCCAGTACCGTGCGGCAGTACAGTTGCGCCACGGACGTTCTGGTCAGATTTACGAGCGTCGATGCCGAGGTTAACGGCAACGTCTACGCTTTCGGTAAATTTAGCGGTGGCCAGCTCTTTCAGCAGAGCGATGGCTTCGTTGATGTCGTACTGTTTAGTTGCATCAACTTTCTCACGGATCACGCGCATGCGCTTGGTCAGTTTAGCCATTTCTTAGTCCTCCACTACCAGGCCCATGGAACGTGCAGTACCTTCGATGGAGCGAGTCATCGCTTCAATGTCGGCACCAGTCATGTCGGCAGCTTTGGTCTGCGCGATTTCCTGCAGCTGAGCGCGGGAGATTTTACCCACTTTATCTTTGTTCGGCTTACCGGAACCAGACTTGATGCCCGCAGCTTTCTTCAGCAGAACAGCAGCCGGCGGAGTCTTGGTAACAAAGGTAAAGGAACGGTCAGCGTAAACGGTGATAACAACCGGGATCGGCAGACCTTTCTCCAGGGAATCAGTTTTGGCGTTGAACGCTTTGCAGAATTCCATGATGTTCACGCCCTGCTGACCCAGTGCTGGGCCGACCGGCGGGCTCGGGTTCGCCATACCAGCTGCAACCTGCAGCTTGACGTAGGCTTGGACTTTCTTAGCCATTCTTAAATCCTCAAATTGGGTATTAACGCTTCAGAGAAGCTCCCCGTGATTAAACATCGTTTTACGGGCCGGGCCCATAAAAACAAAAGGCGCGAAATTGTATGCCAATTTCGCGCCCTATGCAACGATTAAATCGCTGCTTTTTTGATCGCCGGCTTACGCCTTCTCAACCTGGCTGAAGTCCAGTTCTACCGGAGTCGCACGACCGAAGATAGAAACGGAAACTTTCAGGCGGGACTTCTCATAGTCCACTTCTTCAACCACACCGTTAAAGTCAGCGAACGGACCGTCGTTAACGCGAACCATTTCGCCCGGTTCAAACAGCGTTTTCGGACGCGGCTTATCGCCAACCTGCTGCAGACGATTCATGATGGCGTCGACTTCTTTGTCGCTGATCGGCGCCGGACGGTCAGAGGTACCGCCGATGAAGCCCATCACGCGCGGCACGCTGCGCACCAGGTGCCAGCTTGCGTCGTTCATGACCATCTGGACCAGAACGTAGCCTGGGAAGAATTTACGTTCGCTTTTGCGACGCTGGCCGCCACGGATCTCAACCACTTCTTCGGTCGGGACCATGACTTCGCCAAATAACTCTTCCATGTTGTGTAATTTGATATGTTCACGCAGCGACGTGGCTACGCGACCTTCAAAACCGGAAAACGCCTGAACGACGTACCAGCGCTTTTTAGGAGCTTCAGACATCTCAGAACCTCAGGCCAGTGATAAAGGAGACCAGGCGAACCAGAATACCATCCAGTCCCCACAGGATCAGTGACATTACTGCAGTCACAGCAGCAACAATCAGCGTAGTATGCAGCGTTTCCTGGCGAGTCGGCCAAATCACTTTACGAACTTCGGTTCTCGCTTCGCGAGCAAAAGCAACGGTCGCCTTACCTTTCGTCGTCAACAGCGCGACGCCACCGGCAGCAGCAATAAGAATAACCACGGCCAGCGCACGCACCGCCAGCATAATGTCGCGATAAAGGAAGTTGCCCACGATCGCCACGATCAGCAGCACGGCAACGATAATCCACTTCATCGCTTCCAGGCCGCGCCCGCTCCCTTGAGCTTCGGTATTCGCACTCATAAACCAACCTGTCAGAAGTATTCTACAAACAATTTCACCCCGCGGGGGCGAGGCGATCCAAACCGAAATTAAGTTTCGGATTATACACTTAACTATTCAAATTGCTTCAACGCTGACGGCTCTGTCGCCCCTGCCCTGCTAACGCAAAGGAGGATGCTGATTGCCGTCGCACTATCGCTCGAATGGTTTGGTGTATAAACGCCCTCTTCAGAGCCTGTCTCAGCAATGATTATGACAAATAAAATCACTGATGAGCCAGGTTCTGGTGTGAAAGCGTGCAAAAAGGGCATCAAATGATGCCCTTTTATTGCGCATTGCGTCAAATGTTATCAGCGATTAGCCGAGAACTTTAGCAACCACGCCCGCGCCAACGGTACGACCGCCTTCACGGATTGCGAAACGCAGACCATCGTCCATCGCGATCGGGTGGATCAGGGTAACAACCATTTTGATGTTGTCGCCCGGCATTACCATCTCTACGCCTTCCGGCAGTTCGATGGTGCCAGTCACGTCAGTTGTACGGAAGTAGAACTGCGGACGGTAGCCTTTGAAGAACGGAGTATGACGGCCACCTTCGTCTTTGGACAGAATGTACACTTCAGATTCGAACTTGGTGTGCGGGTTGATGGTGCCCGGCTTAGCCAGTACCTGACCACGTTCGATTTCTTCACGTTTGATACCACGCAGCAGAACACCTACGTTCTCACCAGCACGGCCTTCGTCCAGCAGTTTGCGGAACATTTCAACGCCAGTACAGGTGGTTTTCGCGGTTTCTTTGATACCAACAATTTCAACTTCTTCACCCACTTTGATGATACCGCGCTCTACACGACCGGTAACAACGGTACCACGACCGGAGATGGAGAATACGTCTTCGATCGGCAGCAGGAACGGCTTGTCAATCGCACGCTCTGGTTCCGGGATATAGGTATCCAGGTGGCCAGCCAGTTCGATGATTTTCGCTTCCCACTCTGCGTCGCCTTCCAGCGCTTTAAGAGCAGAACCACGAACGATCGGGGTGTCGTCGCCTGGGAAATCGTACTGAGACAGCAGTTCACGAACTTCCATCTCAACCAGTTCCAGCAGCTCTTCGTCATCAACCATGTCGCATTTGTTCAGGAACACGATGATGTACGGAACGCCTACCTGACGACCCAGCAGAATGTGCTCACGAGTCTGCGGCATCGGGCCGTCAGTCGCAGCAACAACCAGGATCGCGCCGTCCATCTGCGCAGCACCGGTGATCATGTTTTTAACATAGTCGGCGTGGCCCGGGCAGTCTACGTGCGCGTAGTGACGAGTCGGGGTGTCATATTCAACGTGAGAGGTGTTGATGGTGATACCACGAGCTTTTTCTTCCGGCGCGTTATCGATCTGGTCGAATGCGCGAGCGGAACCACCGTAGGTTTTAGCCAGTACGGTAGTGATGGCAGCGGTCAGCGTTGTTTTACCATGGTCAACGTGGCCGATAGTACCGACGTTAACGTGCGGTTTTGTACGTTCAAACTTTTCTTTAGACATCGATTGTCCCTCTAAGACACGGATAAATCGGTGATATCACCACATCAACCAGGCAACATGCCCGACTTGTTGAATGAACATAACAGAAGAGAAACAGGGAAGGAGAGAAAAGAAGTGGTGCTGATACCCAGAGTCGAACTGGGGACCTCACCCTTACCAAGGGTGCGCTCTACCAACTGAGCCATATCAGCACGTCTGGAGCGGGCAGCGGGAATCGAACCCGCATCATCAGCTTGGAAGGCTGAGGTAATAGCCATTATACGATGCCCGCATCCTGAAACTCGGCTACCCAGTTCTTTCTGTAATACTAAAAAGACTGCTCTCTTTAGTATTGAGCTGATTAGTTTACCCAACCAACTCCGGCTACGCAAAGCGTCGCCAGAAAGTGGTGGTGGGGGAAGGATTCGAACCTTCGAAGTCGATGACGGCAGATTTACAGTCTGCTCCCTTTGGCCGCTCGGGAACCCCACCCAAATTGTTATGGTGCCGACTACCGGAATCGAACTGGTGACCTACTGATTACAAGTCAGTTGCTCTACCTACTGAGCTAAGTCGGCATCAAGTAGCGCGCATTCTAGGGAGAGGAGCGAGTTCATGCAACTAAAAATTTGCATAAAACGTTCTCTTGCTCACATTTTGTGCTCTTACGCGAAAAAACGGTGTAATTTCAAACAAAGGAGTGCAAATAATCGCCAACAAACGGGCCCATCAGGCGCGGTTTCGGTCAGCCACGTTTACCAGGAACGTATGCTGACCGTAAACTGAAAGGCAGCAGGCCGTTAGTACCATCCTGTTAGCAAAGGCCATGCTTTGCAAAGCATAAGAAACTTATTCCTCTCTTGTGACGCTGGCGCGAGAAAGCGGCATTCAATGAGTTTTTTTCTTATTATTCCCGGCAATCTGGTGTTACCCTCCTGCCCATTGTCCTGATTAACTCGTGTGAAGCATCGCCGTTTCAACGTATTCGGTGATGGTAAGAACATGCTTATGAGCCAAAAAGAGCAGACGTTAATGACACCGTACCTACAATTTAACCGCCACCAATGGGCTGCACTTCGTGATTCTGTCCCGATGACGTTAACCGAGGAAGAAATCACGCGGTTAAAAGGCATCAACGAAGATCTCTCTCTGGAAGAGGTTGCTGAGATCTATTTGCCGCTGTCGCGTTTGCTCAACTTCTATATCAGTTCTAACCTGCGTCGTCAGGCTGTTCTCGAACAATTTCTTGGCACCAACGGTCAGCGAATTCCCTATATTATCAGTATCGCTGGCAGCGTGGCGGTAGGAAAAAGCACCACCGCCCGTGTACTGCAGGCCTTGCTGAGCCGTTGGCCGGAGCATCGCCATGTCGAACTCATTACCACTGACGGATTTTTGCACCCTAACTCAGTTTTGAAAGAACGTGGGTTAATGAAGAAAAAAGGCTTTCCGCAGTCCTATGATATGCATCGGCTGGTGAAGTTTGTCTCCGATCTCAAATCAGGGGTACCACAGGCAACTGCACCGGTTTATTCCCATCTAATTTATGATGTTATTCCCGATGGCGATAAAACCGTCGCTCAACCGGATATTCTCATTCTTGAAGGACTGAATGTTCTGCAAAGTGGGATGGATTATCCACACGATCCGCATCATGTATTCGTATCGGATTTTGTCGACTTTTCTATTTATGTCGATGCCCCGGAAGAATTATTGAAAAGCTGGTATATCAACCGCTTTCTTAAATTCCGGGAAGGGGCATTTACCGACCCGGATTCTTATTTCCATAATTACGCCAAGCTGTCGAAGGAAGAAGCGGTCGAAATTGCCACCTCGCTTTGGAATGAGATTAACCTAATGAATCTCAAGGAAAACATCCTTCCAACTCGCGAGCGCGCCAGCCTGATTATGACCAAGAGCGCCAATCATTCTGTTAATCAGGTACGCTTACGTAAATAAAGCAAAGGGAGCCGGAGCTCCCTTTTTTATTCTGCGCTGCGCAATGATATTTCCCCACCAACCCAGGCTTTTATCACACCATCCTGCTCCAGCAATAGCGCACCCTGGGCGTCAATGCCGCGGGAAATGCCATAAATTTCTTTATCACCGATAATCAGTTTTACCGGACGATGAATAAAGTTATCCAGTTTTTCCCAGCGCGGCAGATAAGGAGCCAACCCTTCCTGCTCGAACAGCTCCAGTCCCAGGCGCAGCTCTTTAATCAGGCGCGCGGCGAGGAGATTACGGTCGATGACCACCCCCGCTTCCTGAAGACTGATCCAACCCTGATTGACGACATCAGACTCCACACGACGCATCACAAGGTTGATACCCGCGCCGCTGACGATTTGTGCGGCATCGCCCGTTTTCCCCGTCAGCTCCACGAGGATCCCTGACAGCTTACGATCCTGCAGGTAAATATCGTTTGGCCATTTCACGCGAACCTGTTCGGCCCCGAGTTGCTGCAGCACTTCAGCGATCACAATACCAATCACCAGGCTTAGGCCAATCGCCGCTGCCGGGCCCTGCTCCAGACGCCAGTACATCGAGAGATAGAGATTCGCACCAAAGGGGGAAAACCATTTTCTGCCTCGCCGGCCTCGCCCTGCCTGCTGATATTCAGCTACGCAGGCATCGCCGGACGTCAGCTCATCCAGTCTGTCCAGCAAATACTGGTTAGTGGAGTCGATTACCGGAAGGACAGTCACTCGACCGTGCTCTATCTGTTGGGAGATCTTTTTCTCATCCAACAGATGAATGGGCTCTGGCAGGCTGTACCCCTTGCCCGGCACGGTAAACACATCGACGCCCCAGTCGCGTAACGTCTGGATATGCTTATTAATCGCCGCCCGGCTCATGCCTAACTGCTCGCCAAGCTGTTCACCTGAGTGAAACTCACCATCAGCAAGGATAGAAATTAGCGTTAAAGGGATAGTATGGTCTTTCACGCAATGCTCTCCTCTGCGTTGACTTCACCATGCGTTCCAATGAAGCGCACCTCGGGCTGAAGCCATACATTGAATTTTGCCCCCACTTGCTGGCGAACGTAATGGGCTAGCTTTATCACATCCTCGCTGGTCGCTTGATCTTCATTAATCAGTACCAGCGCCTGCTGTCGATGCACGGCCGCGCCGCCGATGCGTTTTCCTTTGAGCTGACATTGATCGATTAGCCAGCCAGCGGCCAGCTTGACGCTGCCGTTTGCCTGCGGATAGTGCGGTGCATGAGGGAACTGCGCCAGCAGCGCTTCAGCAACCTGAGCGCTGACGATCGGGTTCTTAAAAAAGCTGCCAGCATTACCGTTAATCTTTGGATCCGGCAATTTAGTCATTCGCATATGGCAGACCGCATCGAATACCTGCTGCGGGGTGACTGTCTGCGGATCGAGACGTGTTAAATCACCGTAGCTCAGCACAGGTCGCCACGCTTTCGCTAACGATAAGCCAATCGCGACGATGGCGTAGCAGTCCTGATATTCATGTTTAAAGATGCTGTCGCGATAGCCGAAACGGCATTCCGCTGCGGAAAGGCGTTGTTTACGTCCCGTTTCCAGCTCGATGCAGTCAACATATTCGCAGACCCGCTGCAATTCGACGCCGTAGGCGCCAATATTCTGGATCGGCGACGATCCTGCGCAGCCAGGGATTAATGCCAGATTTTCCAGACCAGGCATCGCATGCTGTAGCGTGAACTGTACTAGTTGATGCCAGTTTTCGCCGGCACCGACGTGCAAGCGCCAGGCATCCGGGGTTTCGCTCACCTCGATCCCCATAATCCGGTTGAGGATCACCGTACCGGCATAGTCGTTCAGAAACAGGACGTTACTGCCTTCCCCAAGGATTAGCGTGGGTTCGCCAGCCGCGGCAGCGGTTTGCCAGGCGCTTAGCAACTGTTGCTCAGTTTCGGCGCGTACTATCGTATTGGCGGATCGCTCAATGCCAAAGGTATTCCAGGGTTTGAGGGAGTGGTTCATAGTGGCTTCCTGATGCAAAATCGGCGTTAGTTTACCGTATCTGGCGGGGGAAGGCTTGCCTGATTACAGAGGCAATAATATTGCGGAGCGTTACCAGTGGTGAGAGGTGTACCGCGCCGGGCTACAGAACCCGCAAGGCCCCTGGCCCAGGTAAGCGCAGCGCCACCGGGGAGGCATGCCGGCATTCTCGCCGGATGACACAAAAGCAAAAAAGCTCAGCCTTCCGACTGAGCTTTCTGCTTTATTTGATGCCTGGCAGTTCCCTACTCTCACATGGGGAGACCCCACACTACCATCGGCGCTACGGCGTTTCACTTCTGAGTTCGGCATGGGGTCAGGTGGGACCACCGCGCTAGTGCCGCCAGGCAAATTCTGTTTTATCAACACGTCCTGCGGACGCATCGACTAATCTGTATCAGCTGAAAATCTTCTCAAACCGCCAAAACATCTTCGGCGTTGTAAGGTTAAGCCTCACGGTTCATTAGTACCGGTTAGCTCAACGCATCGCTGCGCTTACACACCCGGCCTATCAACGTCGTCGTCTTCAACGTTCCTTCAGGAGACTTAAAGTCTCAGGGAGAACTCATCTCGGGGCAAGTTTCGTGCTTAGATGCTTTCAGCACTTATCTCTTCCGCATTTAGCTACCGGGCAGTGCCATTGGCATGACAACCCGAACTCCATTGATGCGTCCACTCCGGTCCTCTCGTACTAGGAGCAGCCCCCCTCAATTCTCCAGCGCCCACGGCAGATAGGGACCGAACTGTCTCACGACGTTCTAAACCCAGCTCGCGTACCACTTTAAATGGCGAACAGCCATACCCTTGGGACCTACTTCAGCCCCAGGATGTGATGAGCCGACATCGAGGTGCCAAACACCGCCGTCGATATGAACTCTTGGGCGGTATCAGCCTGTTATCCCCGGAGTACCTTTTATCCGTTGAGCGATGGCCCTTCCATTCAGAACCACCGGATCACTAAGACCTGCTTTCGCACCTGCTCGAGCCGTCACTCTCGCAGTCAAGCTAGCTTATGCCTTTGCACTAACCTCCTGATGTCCGACCAGGATTAGCTAACCTTCGTGCTCCTCCGTTACTCTTTGGGAGGAGACCGCCCCAGTCAAACTACCCACCAGACACTGTCCGCAACCCGGATTACGGGCCCACGTTAGAACACCAGCCATTAAAGGGTGGTATTTCAAGGATGGCTCCATGCAGACTGGCGTCCACACTTCAAAGCCTCCCACCTATCCTACACATCAAGGACCAGTGTTCAGTGTCAAGCTATAGTAAAGGTTCACGGGGTCTTTCCGTCTTGCCGCGGGTACACTGCATCTTCACAGCGAGTTCAATTTCACTGAGTCTCGGGTGGAGACAGCCTGGCCATCATTACGCCATTCGTGCAGGTCGGAACTTACCCGACAAGGAATTTCGCTACCTTAGGACCGTTATAGTTACGGCCGCCGTTTACCGGGGCTTCGATCAAGAGCTTCTCCTTACGGATAACCCCATCAATTAACCTTCCGGCACCGGGCAGGCGTCACACCGTATACGTCCACTTTCGTGTTTGCACAGTGCTGTGTTTTTAATAAACAGTTGCAGCCAGCTGGTATCTTCGACTGGTCTCAGCTCCACCCGCAGGGGCTTCACCTACACACCAGCGTGCCTTCTCCCGAAGTTACGGCACCATTTTGCCTAGTTCCTTCACCCGAGTTCTCTCAAGCGCCTTGGTATTCTCTACCTGACCACCTGTGTCGGTTTGGGGTACGATTTCGTGTTACCTGATGCTTAGAGGCTTTTCCTGGAAGCAGGGCATTTGTTACTTCAGCACCGTAGTGCCTCGTCATCACACCTCAGCCTTGATTATCCGGATTTGCCTGGATAACCAGCCTACATGCTTAAACCGGGACAACCGTCGCCCGGCTAACATAGCCTTCTCCGTCCCCCCTTCGCAGTAACACCAAGTACAGGAATATTAACCTGTTTCCCATCGACTACGCCTTTCGGCCTCGCCTTAGGGGTCGACTCACCCTGCCCCGATTAACGTTGGACAGGAACCCTTGGTCTTCCGGCGAGCGGGCTTTTCACCCGCTTTATCGTTACTTATGTCAGCATTCGCACTTCTGATACCTCCAGCAACCCTCACAGGTCACCTTCGCAGGCTTACAGAACGCTCCCCTACCCAACAACACATAGTGTCGCTGCCGCAGCTTCGGTGCATGGTTTAGCCCCGTTACATCTTCCGCGCAGGCCGACTCGACCAGTGAGCTATTACGCTTTCTTTAAATGATGGCTGCTTCTAAGCCAACATCCTGGCTGTCTGTGCCTTCCCACATCGTTTCCCACTTAACCATGACTTTGGGACCTTAGCTGGCGGTCTGGGTTGTTTCCCTCTTCACGACGGACGTTAGCACCCGCCGTGTGTCTCCCGTGATAACATTCTTCGGTATTCGTAGTTTGCATCGGGTTGGTAAGTCGGGATGACCCCCTAGCCGAAACAGTGCTCTACCCCCGAAGATGAGTTCACGAGGCGCTACCTAAATAGCTTTCGGGGAGAACCAGCTATCTCCCGGTTTGATTGGCCTTTCACCCCCAGCCACAAGTCATCCGCTAATTTTTCAACATTAGTCGGTTCGGTCCTCCAGTTAGTGTTACCCAACCTTCAACCTGCCCATGGCTAGATCACCGGGTTTCGGGTCTATACCCTGCAACTTAACGCCCAGTTAAGACTCGGTTTCCCTGCGGCTCCCCTATACGGTTAACCTTGCTACAGAATATAAGTCGCTGACCCATTATACAAAAGGTACGCAGTCACACCATAAAGGTGCTCCCACTGCTTGTACGTACACGGTTTCAGGTTCTTTTTCACTCCCCTCGCCGGGGTTCTTTTCGCCTTTCCCTCACGGTACTGGTTCACTATCGGTCAGTCAGGAGTATTTAGCCTTGGAGGATGGTCCCCCCATATTCAGACAGGATACCACGTGTCCCGCCCTACTCTTCGAGTTCACAACATGTGCATTTTTGTGTACGGGACTATCACCCTGTACCGTCGGACTTTCCAGACCGTTCCACTAACACACATGCTGATTCAGACTCTGGGCTGCTCCCCGTTCGCTCGCCGCTACTGGGGGAATCTCGGTTGATTTCTTTTCCTCGGGGTACTTAGATGTTTCAGTTCCCCCGGTTCGCTTCATTACGCTATGTATTCACGTAATGATAGTGTGACGAATCACACTGGGTTTCCCCATTCGGAAATCGCCGGTTATAACGGTTCATATCACCTTACCGGCGCTTATCGCAGATTAGCACGTCCTTCATCGCCTCTGACTGCCAGGGCATCCACCGTGTACGCTTAGTCGCTTAACCTCACAACCCGAAGATGTTTCGTAAAACATCATCGTGTCGCGAAAATTTGAGAGACTCAAACACACATTAACTGTGTGTCGTTTCAATTTTCAGCTTGATCCAGATTTTTAAAGAGCAAAACTTCGCAGTGCACCTTTTCAGGTTCACTCTGAAGTTTTCTTGTGTTCGCAGTAAAGATGGTGGAGCTATGCGGGATCGAACCGCAGACCTCCTGCGTGCAAAGCAGGCGCTCTCCCAGCTGAGCTATAGCCCCATCGGTGTTATCTCTGTACCGGTAATTTTTCCTGAGACAAGGCGTGGTGAAGCGAAGCATACTGAAGTATGCGAGCTTTGCCACAACGCAGTATTCAGGGAAAATTTGGTAGGCCTGAGTGGACTTGAACCACCGACCTCACCCTTATCAGGGGTGCGCTCTAACCACCTGAGCTACAAGCCTGCAGAGATTATTTACTGCTCTATTTCATCAGACAATCTGTGTGAGCACTGCAAAGGCAGGTTCTTTAAGGTAAGGAGGTGATCCAACCGCAGGTTCCCCTACGGTTACCTTGTTACGACTTCACCCCAGTCATGAATCACAAAGTGGTAAGCGCCCTCCCGAAGGTTAAGCTACCTACTTCTTTTGCAACCCACTCCCATGGTGTGACGGGCGGTGTGTACAAGGCCCGGGAACGTATTCACCGTAGCATTCTGATCTACGATTACTAGCGATTCCGACTTCATGGAGTCGAGTTGCAGACTCCAATCCGGACTACGACATACTTTATGAGGTCCGCTTGCTCTCGCGAGGTCGCTTCTCTTTGTATATGCCATTGTAGCACGTGTGTAGCCCTGGTCGTAAGGGCCATGATGACTTGACGTCATCCCCACCTTCCTCCAGTTTATCACTGGCAGTCTCCTTTGAGTTCCCGGCCGGACCGCTGGCAACAAAGGATAAGGGTTGCGCTCGTTGCGGGACTTAACCCAACATTTCACAACACGAGCTGACGACAGCCATGCAGCACCTGTCTCACAGTTCCCGAAGGCACCAAGCCATCTCTGGCAAGTTCTGTGGATGTCAAGACCAGGTAAGGTTCTTCGCGTTGCATCGAATTAAACCACATGCTCCACCGCTTGTGCGGGCCCCCGTCAATTCATTTGAGTTTTAACCTTGCGGCCGTACTCCCCAGGCGGTCGATTTAACGCGTTAGCTCCGGAAGCCACGCCTCAAGGGCACAACCTCCAAATCGACATCGTTTACGGCGTGGACTACCAGGGTATCTAATCCTGTTTGCTCCCCACGCTTTCGCACCTGAGCGTCAGTCTTTGTCCAGGGGGCCGCCTTCGCCACCGGTATTCCTCCAGATCTCTACGCATTTCACCGCTACACCTGGAATTCTACCCCCCTCTACAAGACTCTAGCCTGCCAGTTTCGAATGCAGTTCCCAGGTTGAGCCCGGGGATTTCACATCCGACTTGACAGACCGCCTGCGTGCGCTTTACGCCCAGTAATTCCGATTAACGCTTGCACCCTCCGTATTACCGCGGCTGCTGGCACGGAGTTAGCCGGTGCTTCTTCTGCGGGTAACGTCAATCGACAAGGTTATTAACCTTATCGCCTTCCTCCCCGCTGAAAGTACTTTACAACCCGAAGGCCTTCTTCATACACGCGGCATGGCTGCATCAGGCTTGCGCCCATTGTGCAATATTCCCCACTGCTGCCTCCCGTAGGAGTCTGGACCGTGTCTCAGTTCCAGTGTGGCTGGTCATCCTCTCAGACCAGCTAGGGATCGTCGCCTAGGTGAGCCGTTACCCCACCTACTAGCTAATCCCATCTGGGCACATCTGATGGCATGAGGCCCGAAGGTCCCCCACTTTGGTCTTGCGACGTTATGCGGTATTAGCTACCGTTTCCAGTAGTTATCCCCCTCCATCAGGCAGTTTCCCAGACATTACTCACCCGTCCGCCGCTCGTCACCCGAGAGCAAGCTCTCTGTGCTACCGCTCGACTTGCATGTGTTAGGCCTGCCGCCAGCGTTCAATCTGAGCCATGATCAAACTCTTCAATTTAAGTTTGATGCTCAAAGAATTAAACTTCGTAATGAATTACGTGTTCACTCTTGAGACTTGGTATTCATTTATTGTCCGAAGACATTAAGAATCCATGTCACTTTGAGTGCCCACACAGATTGTCTGATAAATTGTTAAAGAGCAGTGCCGCTTCGTTTTTCGCTGCGGCGCGGGGTGTGCATATTACGCTTTCCCGCTGCAGAGTCAAGCATTTATTTTTGCTTTTCTCTGCGAGGTTCTCACCGGAACCCCGCTGACCCGGCGGCTTGCTTGCCGTTGTTCCGTGTCAGTGGAGGCGCATTATAGGGAGTAATTCCGAGGTGACAAGGGGAAATGCAAAAAAACTTTTCGTTCGCTCGCTTTTCCATCAAGACGCTGTTTAAACGCCCGGTTTGCTGATCATTTGCGCGATTTCTCGGGCAAATCGGGAGACCTGTTGCCAGTCGGTATAGACCACTTCTTTACGGGTATCCGTTTCGCCCCCGGTCATTTTCATAATCAGGCGGATCATAAACCGATCGTACCAGCGGTAACGCGGGTAACGTAGCGCCCCGGCAAACACCGCGCAGCTCTGCGGCTGCCAAGGCGAGTTGAGCAGAAACTTGCGCGTATAGCTATTGGTCTGCGGCGTGCGCTTCTCGGGTTTGCGCGCAACCAGGTTCACCGAAAAGAATGCCCCCGGCAGCGCCTGCAATGCTGCCAGGTGCTTTTTCACAAAGCGGTCCACCGCCGGATGAAAGTGTCCGTAGCGAATCGATGCGCCAATCACCACGCGATCATAATGATGCCATTCCACGTTATCGGTACGGTTCAGATTCAGGGTATCCGCATCGATACCCAGCTCTTTCAGCTCAGAGGCGAGAAACGAAGCGATTTCACGGGTCTGCCCGTCGCGGGTGGAAAAGAGAATTAAAGTTTTCACGAGCACTCCTGTTATTCGCGCCAGAAAGTGGGAGTAAAGAGCACCAGTAAGGTGAACACTTCCAGACGACCAAACAGCATATTAGCAATCAGGATCCATTTCGCGACCGGGTTCATGGTGGCAAAGTTGTCCGCGACGACGCCGAGCCCAGGCCCGAGGTTGTTCAATGTCGCCACCACGGAGGCGAAAGCAGAGAAGTCATCCACCCCGGTGGCGATAATAGCCAGCATACTAATGATAAAGACCAGCGCATAGGCGGAGAAGAATCCCCACACCGCTTCCAGAATACGTTCCGGCAGCGCGCGGTTACCTAATTTAATGCTATACACCGCATTCGGGTGAACCAGACGCTTAAGCTCACGGTTGCCCTGCTTGAACAGCAACAGGATACGGATCACCTTTAAGCCACCGCCCGTGGAGCCAGCGCAGCCGCCGATAAATGCGGAGCACAGCAGCAGCACCGGCAGGAACAGCGGCCAGCGCGCAATGCTATCGGTTGTGAATCCTGCGGTGGTCGCCATCGACACCACCTGGAAAAACGCCTGATTCAGCGTCGTCAGCACCGAGCCGTACACGTTATGAAGCCATAGCACCAGCGTACAGACGATGACCAGCGTCAACTGGACGCCAATGAACATTCGAAACTCAGGGTCGCGCCAGTACACCTTCAGGCTGCGTCCGCTCAACAACGAAAAATGCAGACCGTAGTTACAGCCGGAGATCAGCAGGAAGATGGCAATGATGGAGTTGATCATCGGGCTGTTGAAATAGCCGACGCTGGCATCGTGAGTCGAGAAACCGCCGATAGCGATGGTGGCGAAGCTGTGCCCTATCGCATCGAAGGCCGGCATACCGGCAAACCAGAGCGCCAATGCGCAGGCGACCGTTAGTAACACATAGATAAGCCACAATGTCTTTGCCGTCTCGGCGATGCGCGGGCGCATCTTGTTATCTTTCAGCGGGCCGGGCATTTCCGCGCGGTAGAGCTGCATTCCCCCGACGCCGAGGATAGGCAGAATGGCCACCGCCAGCACAATGATCCCCATGCCGCCGAACCACTGCAGCATCTGCCGGTAAAAAAGGATAGCGTGCGGAAGCGAGTCCAGCCCCACCAGGGTGGTCGCCCCGGTCGTCGTCAGGCCGGAAAATGATTCGAAGAAGGCATCCGTCACCGTCAGGTTCGGCTGTTCGGCGAATATAAAGGGCAAGGCCCCTACGCTACCCAGCACGGTCCAGAACAGCACCACGATCAGAAACCCTTCACGAGATTTCAGTTCGCCCTTTTGCTTACGGTTCGGCCACCACAGCATGGAGCCGATCGCCAGAGCGACAAAAAAAGTTTGAGTGAAGGCCCGTCCCGCGCCATCGCGATATATCAGGGCCACTAATCCCGGGACGATCATTGTCCCCGAGAATAAGATGACCAGCAGTCCAACGATTCGGGTTATGGCGCGAAAATGCATCTCTGGCGCTTCCTTTGATAGGCAAAAAAAACAGAGGGGATTATTCGTTAATCTTCAGCAATTGCAATGAACCGCGACTAAAATCAGCCAGTTTTGCTGAAAAAGCCGCCACTTCGGCCTGGGGAAGCGCCACGCGCAGCCGAACCGACGCCAGATATTCGCTTTCAACGACATTCCCGGAAAATTGGGCGAGCAACGCTTCAACGCCGGCCAGTTGCCCATATTCACATTGCAAAGTATATGCCGTTAACGGCGTCTTGCGCAGCGTCGTCAACTGCGCCAGCGCCTGATGGACACCGCCGCCATAGGCTTTCACCAGGCCGCCGGTGCCCAGCAGGATACCACCGTAATAACGTACGACGACAGCGGTTATCTCACCGACGCCGCTACCCATCAACTGCGCCAGCATCGGTTTACCCGCCGTTCCCGCCGGTTCGCCATCGTCTGAGAACCCAAGCTGTTGCGAATCATCAGGCGGTCCGGCGACCCACGCCACGCAGTGGTGGCGGGCATCGGGGTGATCCGCTCTGACCGACTCGACAAAGGCTTTCGCCGCCGCCACGCCGTCGGTATGCGCCAACAGCGTGATAAAACGGCTCTTTTTGATCTCCTCAACGACGGAAACTGGCGCCGCCGGGATTAACCAGCTCTCCATCAGGCCAGCTTCAGATCGCGCGTCATGTTTTCGATACTGTTTTCGTGAACCACCACGTTATCTTCGATACGGATCCCGCCGAATGGCTTCATGGCGTCAATTTTTTGCCAGTTGAAGTGCTTGCTGAACGGGCCTTCACGCCACGGCGCCAGTAACGACTCGATAAAGTAGATGCCGGGTTCAATGGTCAACACCATCCGCGGCTCGATAATACGGGTGCAGCGCAGATACGGGTATTTCGCTGGCGCCGCCAGATGCGTACCGGAGTCGTCTTGCATAAAGCCAGCAACATCATGCACCTGCAGACCCAGCGGATGACCAATCCCGTGCGGCATAAATGGCCCGGTCAGATCGTTCTCCACCATCGCCTCTTCGCTCATGTCAGTGACTAACTGATGTTTACGCAGCAGCTTCGCAATACGCTGATGGAACTGGATATGGTAATCAACGTAGCGCGTCCCGGCTTTCATGGTGCTAATCAGCGCCAGCTGCTCGTCGTTAACGTCTTTAATCAGATGGGCGAAATCGTTATCGCCGTGTGCCGCCCAGGTCCGCGTCAGATCCGCGGCATAGCCGTTATATTCCGCGCCGGCGTCGAGCAGGAAGCTGCGCATCTCCGCCGGAGCGCGATGGTCCAGTTTGGTGTAGTGCAGGACGGAAGCATGCTCGTTCAGCGCCACGATGTTGCTGTAAGGCACGTCGGTATCGCGGTGACCGGTGGCGGTAAGATAGGCCTGGTTGATATCGAATTCGCTCATCCCGGACTGAAAAGCCTCATAGGCCGCACGATGACCATTCACCGCCGACTTCTGCGCTTCACGCATACAGGCCAGCTCGTAATCGGTTTTGTAAGCCCGGTAGTAATGCAGATAATCGATAACCCCTTTCGGGTTGATCTTATCCGCGGCGATTCCCAGGCCCAGCGCGCGCTCCGGCACCGGCCCGATATAGCCAATATTACCGCGAGCGGCAGGCAGTTGGCTGCCGATGCCATCGGCCTTCGGCAGCGCGACCACATCGACCTCTTCGGTCCAGAACGAGGTCGGCAGCGGCTCAACGTTATGCCAGTAATCAACCGGCAGATAGAACCACAGCTTCGGTTTATTCACACCGTCCACCAGCAACCAGCAGTTAGGCACCTGAGTCACCGGCACCCAGGCTTTGAACTGCGGATTGACCTTGAACGGGTATGGATGGTCATCAAGGAAGACGTTAACCAGCTCGCCGGAGTGAATCAGCAGAGCATCCATCTGAAAACGGGCCAGGACGTCGCGGGTACGTTCTTGTAGGGTGACAATATGATTTTTATAGAGCGCGGCCAGGGATTCCATCTTTTGTCCTTTGCTTTTATGGGATCGTGATACTCCGCATCTTAGCACATCGACCTGCGTGCGGGTGATTTCCGCCGGATGTGATCCGACCAGCAATTATTTAAAGAGTAATTTGCAATTCTTTAACATAAATTCCACACTCCGTTTCATCTGGTATGACCAGATCATATTGCTGGATTCAGGAGACTGACATGCTCTACAAAGGCGACACCCTGTACCTCGACTGGCTGGAAGATGGCATCGCCGAACTGGTGTTCGATGCCCCAGGTTCGGTCAACAAGCTTGATACCGCAACCGTAGCCAGCCTCGGTCACGCGCTGGATGTACTGGAAAAACAAAACGATCTCAAAGGCCTGCTGCTGCGCTCTGAAAAAGCGGCGTTTATCGTCGGCGCGGATATCACTGAATTCCTCTCACTGTTCCTGGTCCCTGAGGAGCAGTTAAGCCAATGGCTGCATTTTGCTAACAGCGTCTTCAACCGTCTGGAAGATCTTCCCGTCCCCACTATCTCTGCCGTCAATGGTTACGCGCTGGGCGGCGGTTGTGAATGTGTCCTGGCGACCGATTACCGCCTGGCGACGCCGGATCTGCGCATTGGTCTGCCGGAAACCAAACTCGGCATTATGCCAGGCTTCGGCGGCTCAGTTCGTTTGCCGCGTCTGCTCGGCGCCGACAGCGCGCTGGAGATCATTGCTGCCGGGAAAGATGTCGGCGCCGAGCAAGCGCTGAAAATCGGCCTGGTGGATGGCGTGGTCGCTGCGGAAAAACTGCGCGACGGCGCGCTGGCGATCCTGCGCCAGGCGATTCAGGGCGACCTGGACTGGAAAGCGAAACGTCAACCGAAGCTGGAGCCGCTGAAACTCAGCAAAATTGAAGCGACGATGAGTTTCACCATCGCCAAAGGCATGGTCGCGCAAACCGCCGGGAAGCATTATCCGGCGCCTATCACCGCGGTGAAAACCATCGAAGCCGCTGCGCGTCTTGGTCGTGAAGAAGCTCTGGTGCTGGAAAATAAAAGCTTTGTCCCGCTGGCTCATACCAACGAGGCCCGCGCACTGGTCGGTATCTTCCTGAACGACCAGTACGTCAAAGCGAAAGCGAAAAAACTGACCAAAGATGTCGAAACACCGAAGCATGCTGCCGTACTGGGCGCTGGCATTATGGGCGGCGGTATCGCATACCAGTCGGCCTGGAAGGGCGTGCCGGTGGTGATGAAAGACATTAGCGACAAATCGCTGACCCTTGGGATGACCGAAGCGGCGAAGCTGCTGAATAAACAGCTGGAACGCGGCAAAATTGACGGTCTGAAGCTGGCCGGAGTCATAAGCACCATTCAGCCGACGCTGGAGTATAGCGGTTTTGATCGCGTGGACGTGGTCGTTGAAGCGGTGGTGGAAAACCCGAAAGTGAAGAAAGCGGTGCTGGCGGAAACCGAAGAGAAAGTGCGCCCGGATACCGTACTGGCATCCAACACCTCAACGATCCCCATCAGCGAGCTGGCCAGCGTTCTGCAGCGCCCGGAGAACTTCTGCGGCATGCACTTCTTTAACCCGGTGCATCGCATGCCGCTGGTTGAAGTGATTCGCGGCGAAAAAACCTCGGATAAGACCATTGCCAAAGTGGTGGCCTGGGCCAGCAAAATGGGCAAGACGCCAATCGTGGTCAATGATTGTCCCGGTTTCTTCGTCAACCGCGTGCTGTTCCCCTACTTCGCCGGATTTAGCCAGCTGCTGCGCGACGGGGCGGATTTCCGCAAAGTCGACAAAGTGATGGAGAAACAGTTTGGCTGGCCGATGGGCCCAGCTTATCTGCTGGACGTGGTCGGCATCGATACCGCGCACCATGCTCAGGCGGTCATGGCGGCGGGCTTCCCGCAGCGGATGCAGAAAGATTATCGCGACGCTATCGACGCCCTGTTTGACGCCAACCGTTTCGGGCAGAAGAACGGCCTCGGCTTCTGGCGCTATAAAGAAGACAGCAAAGGTAAGCCGAAGAAAGAAGAAGATGCTGCCGTCGACAGCCTGCTGGCCGACGTCAGCCAGCCGAAGCGCGATTTCAGCGATGAAGAGATTATCGCCCGCATGATGATCCCGATGGTTAACGAAGTCGTCCGCTGCCTGGAAGAAGGCATTATCGCCAGCCCGGCGGAAGCGGATATGGCGCTGGTATACGGCCTCGGCTTCCCTCCGTTCCACGGCGGCGCCTTCCGCTGGTTGGATACCATCGGCAGCGCGAAGTATCTCGATATGGCGCAGCAGTACCAGCACCTTGGGCCGCTGTATGAAGTCCCTGCCGGTCTGCGAGACAAAGCGCGCCATAACGAAGCGTATTATCCCCAGGTAGAGCCAGCCCGTCCGGTTGGCGCTCTGAAAACGGCTTAAGGAGTCACAATGGAACAGGTTGTCATTGTCGATGCTATTCGCACCCCGATGGGCCGTTCAAAGGGCGGCGCATTTCGCCACGTGCGCGCGGAGGACCTCTCCGCGCACCTGATGCGCAGCCTGCTGTCGCGCAACCCGTCGCTTGAGGCAAGCGCGATAGACGATATCTACTGGGGCTGCGTACAGCAAACCCTCGAGCAGGGTTTTAACATCGCCCGTAACGCGGCGCTGCTGGCGGAGATCCCGCATTCGGTACCGGCAAACACGGTTAACCGTCTGTGCGGTTCTTCCATGCAGGCGCTGCACGATGCCGCACGCATGATCATGACCGGCGATGCCAGCGTCTGCCTGATTGGCGGCGTGGAGCACATGGGCCATGTGCCGATGAGCCACGGCGTCGATTTCCACCCGGGCCTGAGCCGTAACGTGGCAAAGGCGGCAGGGATGATGGGGCTGACCGCTGAAATGCTGGCGCGTCTGCACGGCATTAGCCGGGAAATGCAGGATCAGTTCGCCGCGCGCTCCCACGCCCGCGCCTGGGCTGCGACCCAGTCCGGCGCATTCAAAGCCGAGATTATCCCCACCGGCGGCCACGATGCCGATGGCGTACTGAAGTCCTTTAACTATGACGAAGTGATCCGCCCGGAAACCACCGTCGAGACGCTGTCTACCCTAAGGCCGGCGTTTGACCCGGTGACCGGTACGGTAACGGCGGGCACCTCTTCCGCCCTTTCCGATGGCGCGGCGGCGATGCTGCTGATGAGCGAAAGCCGCGCCCGCGAACTGGGTCTGAAGCCACGCGCCCGCGTCCGTTCGATGGCGGTGGTCGGCTGCGACCCGTCTATTATGGGCTATGGCCCGGTTCCCGCTTCGAAGCTGGCGCTGAAAAAAGCGGGCTTATCCACCAGCGATATCGACGTCTTTGAAATGAATGAGGCCTTTGCCGCGCAGATCCTGCCGTGCATTAAAGATCTGGGCCTGATGGAGCAGATCGATGAGAAGATCAACCTCAACGGCGGGGCGATCGCGCTCGGTCATCCGCTGGGTTGTTCCGGGGCGCGTATTAGCACCACGCTGATCAATCAGATGGAGCGTAAAGATGCCCAGTTCGGCCTCGCCACCATGTGCATCGGCCTGGGACAAGGGATCGCCACCGTGTTTGAGCGGGTGTAAATTTACAAAAGGATATCTCACAGCCAATGGCGTCAGAACAAGGCGGCAAGCGAGCGAATCCCGATGAGCTTACTGAAGTAAGTGATTCGGGTGAGCAAGCGCAGCCAACGCAGTGATGACGTCATTGGCGAAGAGAGACAGTTTAGTTGCCGTTCTTCCCGCCTGTCAGGGGCGGGTTTTTTATTTGCAGATATCAGATAAAGGCAAACGCGTCGCCAAACAGGCGATCTTCGCGCGCGCCGCGTTCGTTGCAGAACAGGTCGCGAGCAATCTTAGCCATCTCGAAACGCCCGGCAATATAGATATCGTGATCGGCCAGGGTACCGTAATCCTG
This sequence comes from Klebsiella sp. PCX, assembly GCF_021869705.1. Lineage (NCBI taxonomy): Bacteria > Pseudomonadati > Pseudomonadota > Gammaproteobacteria > Enterobacterales > Enterobacteriaceae > Klebsiella > Klebsiella sp. PCX. The sequence continues at coordinate 200,925 of NZ_CP091527.1, read as the reverse complement.
CAGCACCGCGGTCAGCACGGTGCCGGAACGCCCACGCCAGCCCTCTTCCGGCTGCTCAACCACCGGCTCGATGCGCAGATTTGGATGCTTGACGCTCAAGGCTTCCAGCTCGGCCAGATCGTACAGATGTTTGGTCTCGCGACCGCCCCAGTAAATCGCGATATCGCGCTGAGGATTGCGTGACAGCGCGGTGAGCAGAATAGAACGCACATAAGAGAAGCCGGTACCGCCGGCAATCAAAATCAGCGGGCGGTCTTCATCTTCACGCAGCCAGGCTTCGCCATGCGGAATATCAACCTCAATTTCACGCTCTTTCAGGATGCGATCCATGACCGCCATCGCGTACAGATTGAGCTCCGAGGCGCCGATATGCAGTTCGATAAACTCCTGTTCCGCCGGCGTGGAGGCCATGGAGAATGGGCGTTTGTCGCGCTCATCCATTACCACCATCAGATACTGGCCAGCGCGGAAAGAGAATGCCGCTTCCGGTACTAATCGAACACGATACACGGTATCGGTAATCGCCTCCACCGAGGTCACTTTACAGCTTAAGGTTGTCATGCGTCCCCTCTGTCGGGTCTAAAGAGCAAAACAGCGGCGTTAGCCCCGCTTACTGTTGTTTAAAGATGGCCAGATCATCCCAGATGGCGTCAATGCGCGCCGTGACGGCAGGATCTTTTTTGATTGGGCGACCCCATTCACGCTGGGTTTCGCCAGGCCATTTATTGGTGGCATCCAGCCCCATTTTTGAACCCAGGCCGGAAACCGGCGAGGCAAAATCCAGATAATCAATTGGCGTATTCTCTACCAGTACCGTATCACGAGCCGGGTCCATACGGGTAGTGATCGCCCAAATCACATCGTTCCAGTCGCGGGCGTTAACATCGTCATCGCAGACAATCACGAATTTGGTGTACATAAACTGGCGCAGGAACGACCAGACGCCCATCATCACGCGCTTGGCATGGCCTGCGTACTGTTTTTTCATCGTCACCACCGCCAGGCGGTAGGAGCACCCTTCCGGCGGCAGATAGAAATCGACAATTTCCGGAAACTGTTTCTGCAGGATCGGGACGAAGACTTCATTCAGCGCCACGCCCAGCACCGCAGGCTCATCCGGCGGACGGCCGGTATAGGTCGAATGATAAATCGCGTCTTCACGCTGGGTAATATGGGTGACCGTAAACACCGGGAACTGGTCTACTTCATTGTAGTAGCCGGTATGGTCGCCATACGGACCTTCCGGCGCCATCTCCCCGGCCTCGATATAACCTTCCAGCACAATCTCTGCGCTGGCAGGCACTTCAAGATCGTTCGAGACGCATTTCACCACTTCGGTTTTGGTGCCGCGCAGCAGCCCGGCAAAGGCATATTCCGACAGCGTATCCGGCACCGGGGTCACTGCACCAAGAATGGTCGCCGGGTCGGCGCCGAGTGCCACAGAAACCGGGAAGCGTTCCCCCGGACGCGCCGCGCACCACTCCTGGAAATCCAGCGCGCCGCCGCGATGAGACAGCCAGCGCATAATCAGTTTGTTTTTGCCAATCAGCTGCTGGCGATAAATCCCCAGGTTTTGCCGCTCTTTGTGCGGCCCACGGGTCACCGTCAGCCCCCAGGTGATCAGCGGCGCGGCATCTTCCGGCCAGCAGGTCATAATCGGGATTTTCCTCAGGTCGACGTCATCGCCCTGGATGATTTTTTGCTGACAGGGGGCGCCGCGCAGACGTTTGGTGGGCATATTCAGCACTTGCTTAAACTGCGGCAGCTTATCAAACAGATCGCGGAAACCTTTGGGCGGCTCAGGCTCTTTCAGAAAGGCTAACAGCTTACCCACCTCGCGCAGCGAATTGACGTCCTCCTGACCCATCCCCAGCGCCACGCGCCGCGGCGTGCCGAACAGGTTGCACAGCACCGGCATGGTATAGCCTTTCGGATTCTCAAACAGCAGCGCAGGACCGCCAGCGCGCAGGGTGCGGTCGGCAATTTCGGTGATTTCCAGGTGAGGATCGACCGGCAGAGTGATACGTTTTAGTTCGCCCTGTTGTTCCAGGAGTGTCAGAAAGTCGCGAAGATCGTGATATTTCATGAAAGTGTTATTGACCTCTCTACAGGCGGCTAATTATACGGTGTTCAACGGCGAGATGCTGTAATTTTGTTAAATTAGCGTGAAAGAACGCTGAAATTTGGATTTCAATTATAATGGCTTTCGCGATTACACCAGCCATTTGTTATGCTTGCCGTTATTAGAAGTGGAATGAGTCATTATGCAAGCCTGGTACTTACTGTATTGCAAACGTGGGCAGCTACAACGAGCCCAGGAACATCTGGAACGTCAGTCAGTTAACTGCCTGATGCCGACGATTGCGCTGGAAAAAATCATTCGCGGTAAACGCACCATGGTCAGCGAACCGCTGTTCCCGAACTACCTGTTTATTGAGTTCGATCCAGAGGTGATTCATACCACCACCATCAGCGCCACCCGCGGGGTTAACAACTTCGTGCGCTTTGGCGCCCTACCCGCTATCGTCCCCTCGGCGGTCATCCACCAGCTCTCTATCTACAAACCGGAAGGCATTACCGACCCGGAAACGCCGCATGAGGGCGATAGCGTACTGATCACCGACGGCGCGTTCGAAGGCTTACAGGCTATCTTTACCGAGCCGGACGGTGAAGCACGCTCTATGTTGCTGTTAAACCTGCTGAATAAGCAAGTCCTGCAGAGCGTTAAAAACACCGATTTCCAGAAAATCTAAGTGCCGTTAACGTCGACGCCAAACAGCGCCCTGACGTTGGCGTCCGTTTGCATCTCAAGCCACTGCGCCTCCTCGCCGCGCCAGGCCGCGACGCTGGCCAGGATATGCGGCAAATACGCGGGCTCGTTACGACGCGAGGCGGGTTTCGGCTTGAGGTCGCGCGGCAGCAGATAGGGCGCATCGGTCTCCAGCAGCAGACGTTCCGCCGGGATCGCCGGCAATAGCTCCCGCAGCTCGAGCCCGCGCCGCTCATCGCATACCCAACCGGTAATGCCGATAAACAGCCCCAGATCCAGACATTCCTGCACCTCGCTGCGGCTGCCGGTAAAGCAGTGCAGCACCGCGCCCGGGATCTTCCCAAGCCAGGGTTTAAGCAGCGCCAGAAACCGGTCGTGGGCGTCGCGGCAGTGTAAAAAAACCGGCATCGACAGCTCGGCGGCCAGCGCCAGCTGGGCACTAAACGCCTCCTCCTGCTCCTGGGGCGTGGAAAAATTACGATTAAAATCCAGACCGCACTCCCCTATCGCCACCACCTGCGGCTCGCGGGCGAGGGCATAAATCGCCTCGGCGACCGCTGGCGTCCAGCTGCTGCCGTCATGGGGATGAACCCCCGCCGTGGACCAGCAGCCGGCGTAATGACTCGCCATTCTCTGCGCCTGCTGGCTCTCCGGTAAATTTGTGCCGGTCAGCAGCATGCCGTGAACCCCTGCCGCCCGGGCGCGCGCCACCACCTCATCATGGTCGCGGGCAAACTGTGAACTGGTCAGATTAACGCCGATATCAAACATGATCGCTCCATATGACAACCGCCCTGACGGGCGGTTGGCGGTATTACTCTTCTCTGTGCTCAGCGGCTTCAGCTTCGGCCGCGGCATCGTCATCACGCGTCAGGCGCTTCCCGGTGTAGAAGCGGGCGAAGAACACCCCGACTTCAAACAGGCAGTACATCGGAATAGCCAGCAGCGTCTGCGAGAACACGTCCGGCGGCGTCAGCAGCATCCCCACCACGAAGGCGCCCACCAGCACATACGGCCGTTTTTTGCGCAGCTCTTCCGGCGTGGTGACGCCCATCCAGCAGAGCAGCACAATAGCGACCGGCACCTCAAAAGAGACCCCGAACGCCATAAACAGCGCCATCACGAAGTCGAGATAACTGCGGATATCGGTCGAGACCAGCACCCCCTCCGGGGCAGCATGGGTCAGGAAGCCGAACGCCAGCGGAAACACGACAAAATACGCGAAAGCCATGCCGATATAGAACAGCAGCGTGCTGGAGACCAGTAAGGGCACCACCAGCCGGCGCTCATGCTTATACAGCGCCGGCGCGACGAAGGCCCATACCTGATACAGAATAATCGGCACCGACAGGATCACCGACACCATGAAGGTCAGCTTTATCGGCGTAAAGAAAGGTGAAGCGACATCGGTGGCGATCATCGTCGCGCCTACCGGCATCTTGCTGATAAGCGGGGCCGAGACCAGCTGATAGATATCATTGGCGAAATAGACCAGCGCCAGGAAGATCACCAGGATAGCAATGATGCTGTTGAGCAGACGCTTGCGCAGCTCAATCAGATGCGAAATTAGCGGTTGTGTATCGTCTACGCCCATGTTTACGGTTTATCACTCGATGCGGGGGAAGAATGGGGGGCAGCCGCCGTAGCGGTTGTTTTCTCTGCCGGTGAAGCGGGTTGCTCGTCGGCCACGGGATCCGGCGCATGAACCGGAGCGCTGGCGTGATGTTCTGCCGTCGCCGGCGTGACGTCCTGCCGCTGCGCTTCGCTGCCTTTCACCACCGGATTATGGATGGTATTCGCTTCGTCACTGGCCTTTTCCGGGTCGTGGGCGCTATAGGAGCGCTTCATCGACTCCGCGGCCTCGCGCAGCTCATCCATGGAGGCTTTCAGCTCCGGCGTCAGGTTATTCAGGCTGGCCTTTTCCACCTTCTTGAGGCTCTCCTGGAACTCCTGCAGTTTTAGCTCCTGAGCCAGCTCATTCTGTACCGTGGTCGCCAGCGACCGTAGCGTACGGATCCAGCCAACCACCGTTTTAACCGCGACGGGAAGCCGCTGTGGCCCCAGAACGATGAGGCCAATCACAAACACCAGCAGTAGTTCACTAAAACCAATATCGAACACGAGTTACACCTGCTCTTTGTCGTGGCGTTTTGTCTCGTCTTTTTTTGCATCATCCTGTTTATCGGCGATAGTTTTCGCCGTGAAATCTGCGTCTGGCGCCGACTTTTCAGGTTTATCATCATCACTCATGGCTTTTTTAAAGCCTTTGATGGATGCCCCTAAGTCTGACCCCAGTGAGCTCAGCTTCTTCGTCCCGAAAAGCAGAACTACGATGACGACAACAATTAATAACTGCCAAATACTGATACCACCCATACACGTTCCCCTATGACAGATGATGAATTATGTGGACGCATTATACACGCCATCCTGCCAGCCGCCTCGCCGTCAGGCCACCGGCATGATTTTGCGCAAATAAGCCTGCGTCATGAAGAGGCGAACCGATCAGCGGGTTTTTCGCCAGCCAATCAGCCAGGTCACGATACCGCCGGCCATCAGCCAGCCGGGCATCATTCCCCACTCAGGGCGATGGATAAAGAGCAGCGTACCACTGAGCAATAAAACCGCGCCTATACCAAACAGATAACGGGATTGGCCCTGGCGCACATGGCGCACATGCATATCCCGCACGATAGTATCGACGCTGGTCTGCAGCTGTTTGCTCTGCTGCAGGCTCTGATACACCAGCTCAGGTATTTCAGGCATTCTTTCGATCCAGAACGGCGCTTTGTCTTTAAACGCGCGCACCAGCGCCGGAATACCGACCTGATCTTTGATCCACGACTCAAGGAAAGGCTTCGCCGTTTTCCACAAGTCTAACTGAGGATAGAGCTGCCGGCCTACCCCTTCTACGTAAAGTAATGTCTTCTGTAGCAAAACAAGCTGCGGCTGGACTTCCATATTGAAGCGCCGCGCGGTGTTGAACAGATTTAGCAGCACGTGGCCGAAGGAGATCTCCGCCAGCGGCTTCTCAAAGATGGGCTCGCAGACCGTGCGGATCGCGAACTCAAACTCTTCAACATTGGTGTCCGGCGGAACCCAACCGGAGTCGACGTGCAGCTCGGCAACCTTACGATAATCGCGGTTGAAAAAGGCGATAAAGTTTTCCGCCAGATAGCGCTTATCTTCTTTGTTCAGCGAGCCGACAATGCCGCAGTCGATGCCAATATACTGCGGATCTTCCGGGTGCTCGTAGCTGACGAAGATGTTGCCAGGGTGCATATCGGCATGGAAAAAGCTGTCGCGGAATACCTGGGTGAAGAAGACCTGCACACCCCGCTCCGCCAGCAGTTGCATATTGGTTCCCTGAGCCTCGAGCGCCTCCACGTCGGACACCGGAATGCCGTAGATGCGCTCCATCACCATCATGCTTTCGCTGCAGTAATCGGGGTACACTTCCGGCACATACAGCATCGGGCTGTCTTCGAAATTACGCCGCAACTGAATGGCGTTGGCGGATTCCCGCAGCAGGTTCAGCTCGTCCAGCAGCGTTTTTTCATACTCACGAACCACCTCCTGCGGGCGCAGACGTCGGCCGTCAGGCAGCAGTCGCGGCACCCAGCGCGCCAGGCGGTAGATGAGCTTCATGTCCGCTTTAATGATCGGCAAGATATCCGGACGGATAACCTTGATCACCACCTCTTTGCCGTTCTCTTTCAGACGCGCGGTATGCACCTGGGCGATAGACGCCGAGGCTAACGGCTCAACGGAGAAATCATCAAACCAGGCCTCCACCGGCAGGCCACCCATCGCTTTTTCTATCTGCTGCTGCGCAAGCTTCCCTTCAAAGGGCGCCACGCGGTCCTGCAACAGCGCCAGTTGATCGGCAATATGCGGCGGAAAGAGATCCCGCCGCGTGGAAAGCATCTGGCCGAATTTAATCCACACCGGCCCCAGCTCCTGGAGCGCCAGCCGCAGACGGGCGCCAAGAGGTTGATCCTGATGGCGGTTTGGCATCCAGAAGAGCATCCGCCGCCAGATACGCAGCGGCAGCGTGATCCGCATTTTGGGGATAAGCTCATCGAGCCCGTAGCTCAAAAAGGTGTGGATGATGAAATACAGGCGCCGTAATTCTCCTGGCGTCATTTGCCCTCCAGCGTTTCCAGCCGTTTTTCCAGTGCGGCCAGCGCGCGTTCAATAGCCGTCGTCTCTTCAGCAAACCAGGCCAGCTCCAGCGGCCCCGGTGCCAGGCGCCACTCTTCAGTGATCGCTTCAGCGACATAACGCTGCTGGCGCTGCGCGCCCTTCAGTAAAAACTGAGCGCCGCCGCGGAGGACTTTACCGACGCCTTCGGCCACGATGTCACCGGTATAAGGCGCCAGCAGCTCAGCGGGATCGAACTCTGCCAGATCGCACAGGGTGACCATGTTCTGCACCACCTGCAGATCGCCCTGCACTTCCAGCTCGCCGCTACGGATAAGCGCCGTCAGTTGTTGACGGTTGCGTAGTTTTGGCAGCACGCTGAGCCGGGTAATCACGGTGCAGTCAGCCTCTCCGTCCCAGGCGCTCAGAACATCAACCTGGCGTTCACTGAACACCAGCACCACGGGCGTAGCGAAATCCTGCAGCTGTACCCGCAATACCTTGCCCAGCAGGCGCTGGCGGGCGGGTTTTAGCGCTTTGTCGCGCCAGAGGAAAGTATTTAGCGCCGTTTCAATGCCAGCGGTCACCAGGGGTGTGAAAGGCATAGCGTCCCTCCTGTCAGAACTTGTAACCGCGATGCAAAGCAACGATACCCGCCGTCAGGTTGTAGTAGTCCACGCTTTCGAAGCCTGCATCCTGCATCATCCCTTTCAGGGTTTCCTGGTCCGGATGCATACGAATAGATTCCGCCAGGTAGCGATAGCTGTCGCCATCTTTTGCCACCAGCTCGCCCACTTTCGGCAGGATATGGAAGGAGTAAGCGTCGTAGGCTTTGCTCAGCGGTTCGATAATGGGTTTAGAAAACTCCAGCACCAGCAGACGTCCACCCGGCTTCAGCACGCGGTACATCGAGCGCAGCGCTTTCTCTTTGTCGGTCACGTTACGCAGACCGAAAGAGATGGTGATGCAGTCAAAGGTATTATCAGCAAACGGTAGGGCTTCCGCGTTGGCCTGAACATACTCAACGTTACCCACGATGCCGATATTGCGCAGCTTTTCGCGGCCCATTTTGAGCATTGAATCATTGATATCAGCAAGCATAACGCGGCCGGTTTCCCCTACCAGACGGGAAAACTTAGCCGTCAAATCACCGGTCCCCCCCGCCAGATCCAGCACGGTCTGCCCGCGACGTACGCCGCTGCAGTCGATGGTGAAACGCTTCCACAAACGATGGATACCAAACGACATCAAGTCATTCATCACATCATACTTTGCGGCGACAGAATGGAATACATGCGCCACCATGTCTGCTTTCTGCTCTTTAGCGACCGTCTGAAAGCCAAAGTGCGTCGTTTCTTGTGAATCCTCAACCATCTTTATGCCTGCTTGCTTTTCAAGAAAATGTTCACTGAGTGTATCAGACTCAGCGCATTTCCCATACGTTTCAGCGTGGCGGAGCCGCCTCCCGGCTACGCACCGGCTCGGCAGAGTCGGGTGAAAATGCCTCATTTTCCGGCAGGTTATCCTCCTCTTCGAGACGATATTGATCGTCCTGAGCAATGGCTTGTTCAACTAAATCAGGATTAATCCCGCGCTTGACCTCCACGCCCAACCCGCGAAAAGCCTCCGCCTGGGCCAGAAGATTACCGCGCCCGGAAGCGAGCTTTTTCATCGCCTGGCGATAGTTCTCTTGCGCTTTATCCAGACTCTGGCCGATAGCGGACATATCGTCCACAAACAGGCGCATTTTGTCGTAAAGGCGCCCCGCCCGCTCGGCGATCTTCTGCGCGTTGCGGCTTTGGTGCTCATAACGCCACAGATTGGCGATGGTGCGCAGGGCCACCAGCAGCGTCGTCGGGCTAACCAGCATAATATTATTTTGCAGCGCCTCGCTGATAAGCTCGGGCTGACGGTCGATGGCCAGCAGGAATGCCGGCTCGACGGGAATAAACATCAGCACATAGTCGAGGGAGCGCAGGCCTGGCAGTTGCTGATAATCCTTGCGCCCCAGCAGACGAATATGATTTCGCACCGAAGCAAGGTGCTCCTGCAGCGCGACTTCGCGGGTGTAGTCGTCCTCGGCGTTGAAATAACGCTCATAGGCGACAAGGGTCATTTTGGCGTCGATAACCACGTCTTTACCCTGCGGCAGGCGCACGATGACGTCCGGCTGCATCCGCGAGCGGTTGTCGGTCTCGATGCTGACCTGGGTTTGGTACTCATAGCCTTCCCGCAGGCCGGAGGCCTCCAGCACGCGGGTGAGAACCACTTCCCCCCAATTGCCCTGGGTTTTGTTATCGCCCTTCAGCGCTTTGGTCAGGTTCAGCGCCTCCTGCGCCATCTGCGCGTTCAGCTGCTGCAGGTTACGGATCTCATGCGCCAGGGTGTGCCTTTCTCGCGCCTCCTGACCGAAGCTCTCCTGCACCTGCCGGCGGAACCCGTCCAGTTGTTCGCGCAGCGGTGTCAGCAGGCCATGCAGGCTCTGGCGATTTTGCTCATCGACGCGTCGGTTGCTGTGTTCGAAAATGCGGTTGGCGAGGTTTTCAAACTGCTCGCTCAGGCGCTGCTCGCTGTTCACCATCTGGCGGATCTTATCTTCCGCATGCAGCTGGGTGGATTCGAGCCGGGTGGTAACCTCACGCAGATCGGCCTCCAGCGAGGTATTGATATCCCGCAGGCTGCGCAGCTCGTTGTTCAGCAGCTCGCACTCTTCACGCCAGTGGGCTTCCTGGACCAGTTGCTGACGGGCAGCGCTCAGCTCAATATCCAGCTCTCGCCGCTCCTCGATAAGATCGGCCCGAATTTGATCGGCGCGCGCTTTGGTCGCCAGCCAGCCGACGATTAACCCGGCAGCCAGTGCGATAACCGCGCTGATAATAATGGAGAGATCCACGACGCCCCCTGCGATAACCTGATGACACAAAATAGAATTGTGCTGTACAAACGTCCAGTTTAAAAGGAATTTCCTGCGAGAGGCGACGCAAAAAAAAGGCCGGAGGATCCGGCCTGAAGGGAAAGCGGTTTAATTACAGCAGACGGCGCGCCGCTTCGACGACGATTTTCACCGCGTGGCTTTCGGTTTGCTTCATGGTTTCGGCGTTAGGGATCTCTTGCTGGGTACGGTTAACGATAACCCCAGCCACCATCCCGGCACGCAGGCCCTGGCTGGCGCACATGGTCAGCAGCGTAGCGGATTCCATTTCATAGTTCATCACGCCCATCGCCTGCCACTCTTCCATAGAGCCTTTGAAGCGGCTCACCACGCGACCGGAGAAGGTGTCGTAACGCTCCTGGCCCGGGTAGAAGGTATCCGAAGAGGCGGTCACGCCGATATGGGTGGTGGCGCCAATGGATTTCGCCGCTTCCACCAGCGCGGTGGTGCAGGCGAAATCTGCGACGGCCGGGAATTCCATCGGCGCGAAGTGCAGGCTGGCGCCGTCCAGGCGAACGGAAGCGGTAGTCACCAGCACATCGCCAACGTTGATGTGCGGCTGAATGGCGCCGGTGGTGCCAATGCGCAGGAAGGTACGTACGCCAAGCTGCGCCAGCTCTTCCACAGCGATAGACGTAGACGGGCCGCCGATGCCGGTGGAGCAGACGATCACCGGTTTGCCGTCCAGCTCCGCGCGCCAGGAGGTAAATTCGCGGTGGGATGCCAGCTTAACCGGCTTATCCATCAGCGCGGCGATCTTTTCCACACGCTCCGGATCGCCAGGGACGATAGCCAGCGTAGCCCCTTGTAAATCGTTCTTGGTGAGGCCGAGATGAAAAACATCAGACTTGGACATAAAAAACTCCTCTGTGGGTCGAATTATCAGCAGAAGCAAAACGGTACTGTACAGAAGCCCCAGGCAACATTTTGTGATGATAGTCACCAAGAACAATAATGATTGCAGTTGTTTTTCAGTAAATAGTGATACACATCACATTAACAAGTTATATTCATCGTCACAGAACAAAAGATAGCCGCTTTCAGGCACTGTGCTTTATTACCGCCCGAACTAAAGGTAAAGGGTCTATAGTTACTGATGCGCTAATAAATAAGGGTACGGAGAATACCATGACCACCACCAAGCAACCTGGATTCGCACCTGCAGCCTCGCCGCACGCCGCAACCGCCGTTCATACGCCGGAAGAGCATATTGTCGCCGGAGAGACCTCTATTCCCTCTCAGGGGGAAAACATGCCGGCTTACCATGCCCGTCCGAAAAACGTCGATGGCCCATTGCCGATCGTCATCGTGGTACAGGAAATTTTCGGCGTGCATGAGCATATTCGCGATCTTTGTCGCCGCCTGGCGCAGGAAGGCTATCTGGCTATCGCGCCTGAGTTGTACTTCCGTCAGGGCGATCCGAATGAGTATCACGATATCCCAACCCTGTTTAAAGAGCTGGTTACCAAGGTGCCGGACGCGCAGGTGTTGGCGGATCTCGACCACGTCGCCAGCTGGGCGGCGCGTCATGGCGGCGATGCCCATCGTCTGCTGATCACCGGCTTCTGCTGGGGCGGACGCATCACCTGGCTGTATGCCGCACATAACCCGCAGCTTAAAGCGGCAGTGGCCTGGTACGGCAAGCTGGTGGGAGAAAAATCGCTGAATTCGCCAAAACATCCGGTGGATATCGCCGTCGATCTCAACGCCCCGGTGCTCGGCCTGTACGGTGCGAAAGACGCCAGCATTCCGCAGGACACCGTCGAGACGATGCGTCAGGCGCTGCGGGCGGCTAACGCCACAGCGGAAATCGTGGTCTATCCCGAAGCCGATCACGCCTTTAACGCCGACTATCGCGCCAGCTATCACGAAGAGTCAGCCAAAGACGGCTGGCAGCGAATGCTGGCCTGGTTTGCGCAGTATGGCGGTAAAAAAGGGTAATCGCCCAAAGCATGAAAAAAGGAGGCAAATGCCTCCTTTTTGATTTTTCCGGTGACGATCAAGCGGACTGGCGCAGATTCCGCGCCGCTTGCACCATATTCGCCAGCGCGGCGCGCGTCTCCGGCCAGCCGCGGGTTTTCAGGCCGCAGTCCGGGTTGACCCACAGCCGCTCCGCCGGGATACGCTGCGCGGCTTTTTCCAGCAGCGCTTCGATCCACTCCACGCTCGGTACGTTTGGCGAGTGAATATCATATACCCCCGGCCCGATTTCATTGGGATACTCGAACACTTCGAACGACTCCAGCAGTTCCATGTCGGAACGCGAGGTTTCAATGGTGATCACGTCAGCATCCAGCGCGGCGATGGAGTCCATGATGTCGTTGAACTCGCAATAGCACATGTGGGTATGGATCTGAGTATCGTCTTTGGCCACCGCAGCGTTAAGACGGAAGGCTTCCACACCCCACTGCAGATAGGCATCCCAGTCGCTGCGCTTCAGCGGTAAACCTTCGCGCAAGGCCGGCTCATCAATCTGGATGATGCCGATACCGGCCGCCTCCAGATCCGCCACTTCATCACGCAGGGCCAGCGCAATCTGTTTCGCGATGGTTTCACGGCTGACGTCTTCCCGCGGGAAGGACCAGCACAGAATCGTCACCGGTCCAGTGAGCATTCCTTTCACCGGCTTGTCGGTCAGCGACTGCGCGTACTTCGCCCATTCAACGGTGATCGCCTGCGGACGGCTAACGTCGCCGATCACCACCGGCGGCTTCACGCAGCGGGAGCCATAGCTCTGCACCCAGCCGTTTTGCGTGAAGATGAAACCGTCCAGATGTTCACCGAAGTATTCCACCATATCGTTCCGCTCGGCTTCCCCGTGCACCAGTACGTCTAATCCTAACCGCTCCTGCTCGACGATCGCCTGCTTAATATGTTCCGCAATGCCGGTACGATAATGACTGGCGTCAAGATTTCCCTTTTTGAAGTCCAGGCGCAGGCCGCGGATCTCGGTCGTCTGCGGGAATGACCCGATGGTGGTGGTCGGCCAGGCCGGCAGGTTAAAGCGTTGACGCTGTGCCTGAGCGCGAACCTCATAGGGGCTGGCGCGCTGGCTGTCCTGAGGAGTGATCGCCGCCAGCCGTTTTTCCACCGCCGGGTTGTGTACCCGAGACGAATGGCGACGAGCATGGACTGGCGCGCTCCACTCGGTAATCGCCGCCGTATCGCCGCTGTTCAGCGCATCGCGCAACAGCGCCAGCTCACCGCATTTTTGCAGAGCGAAGGCAAACCAGCTCTTCACTTCCGCATCAAGGCGCGTCTCCACGCTCAGGTCGATCGGGCTGTGCAGCAGAGAGCAGGATGAAGCGACCCACAGCTCGCGCTTACCGACGAGGTCTTTAATTTGCGCATACTTTTCGGCGAGATCGGCGCGCCAGACGTTACGCCCGTTGATCAGGCCGGCGGACAGCAGCCAGTCGGCCGGCAGACGTTTATGCAGTTCGGCGACATCATCTTTACCGTGGACCAGATCGACGTGCAGCCCCTGGACCGGTAGCGCAGCAATGGTCTCGAGATTGTCGCTAACGCCTTCAAAATAGGTGGTCAGCAGCAGTTTGACCTGGCCCTGCAGGGCGTCATAGGCCGGTTTAAAGGCCTCCAGCCACGCTGGCGGCAGCTCCAGCACCAGCGCCGGTTCATCAATCTGCACCCACGCAATGCCGCGCTTCGCCAGTTCGGCCAGCACCTGCTGATAAACCGGCAGGATGGCATTCAGCAGGCTCAGACGGTCAAACGGTTCGCCTTTCACTTTGCCCAGCCACAGATAAGTCACCGGCCCCAGCAGCACGGGCTTGATCTTGTGGCCCAGCGCCAGCGCTTCGTCCACTTCATCCAGCAGTTGGGTCCAGGTCAGTTTGAACTGCTGGCCCTGCACGAACTCCGGCACCATGTAGTGATAGTTGGTGTTGAACCACTTGGTCATTTCCGCGGCGGCCGCTGGCTCGCCGGTGGGCGCGCGGCCGCGGCCAATGCGGAACAGGGTATCGATATCGACAGAGCCGTCTTTGTTCTGATGACGAGCCGGCACGTTGCCAAGCAGCAGGCTGGTGGTCAGAACATGGTCGTACCAGGCGAAATCGCCCACCGGCAGCAGGTCAATACCGGCCTGCTTCTGCTGCTCCCAGTGACGGGCGCGCAGTTCCCGGCCTACCGCCAGCAGCTCCTCGCGAGTGGCATTGCCCGCCCAGTAGCTCTCTTGCGCTTTTTTCAGCTCGCGACGCAGGCCAACGCGAGGAAAACCGAGGGTGTGGTTAATAATTGTCATTTTTGTTCCTCTCTTATTTCATTGAATCTGAAGAAAAACTCTAAATAGTTCGGCTTGCAGGAAGGCGGCAACGATGCGCATCCCCAGGAGCTTACTGAAGTAAGTGACTGGGGTAAGCGAGGCAGCCAACGCATCTGCAAGTCGAAATATGACGAGTTTTAGACGTCCAGATGTTTACACATCCATAATTGGCAGTTACTGTATATTCCTCAAGCGCAAATTGCTCATGGCGAAGTGAAGGACTTTCATGATCGAAATTAAACATCTGAAAACGCTGCAAGCGTTGCGGAATAGCGGTTCACTGGCGGGCGCAGCGGCTGCCCTGCACCAGACCCAGTCCGCCTTGTCTCACCAGTTCAGCGATCTGGAACAGCGTCTTGGCTTTCGTCTCTTTGTGCGTAAGAGCCAGCCGCTGCGTTTTACCCCTCAGGGGGAGATCCTCTTACAGCTGGCCAACCAGGTGCTGCCGCAGATCGCCCGCGCCCTGCAGGACTGTAACGAACCGCAGCAGACCCGGCTGCGGCTGGCTATCGAATGCCATAGCTGTATTCAGTGGCTGACGCCGGCGCTGGAGAATTTCCGCGCCCGCTGGCCACACGTGGAAGTCGACTTCCATTCCGGCGTCACCTTCGACCCGCAGCCTGCGCTGCAGCAGGGCGAACTGGATCTGGTGATGACCTCCGATATCCTGCCGCGCAGCGGTCTGCATTACTCGCCAATGTTTGATTATGAGGTGCGCCTGGTGCTGGCGCCTGAGCACCCGTTAGCCATGAAGACGCTGATTACGCCGGAGGATCTGGCCGCGGAAACGCTGCTGATTTATCCCGTACAGCGCGGACGCCTCGACATCTGGCGCCATTTCCTGCAGCCGGCCGGTATCAGCCCCCAGCTAAAAAGCGTCGATAACACGCTGTTGCTGATCCAGATGGTGGCAGCCCGGATGGGCATCGCCGCGCTGCCGCACTGGGTGGTGGAAAGTTTTGAACGCCAGGGTCTGGTGGTGACCAAAACCCTGGGAGAGGGATTATGGAGCCGGCTGTACGCGGCCGTTCGCGATGGCGAGCAGCGTCAACCGGTCACCGAAGCGTTTATTCGCTCTGCGCGGAACCACGCCTGCGATCATCTGCCGTTTGTCCGGAGTGCGGAGCGACCCAGCGTCGATGGACCCACAGCGAGGCCAGGATCACCAACGCTCCGCTAATAAAGCTCGGCCAGTGCGGCTGCTCCTGCCAGATGGCAAGGTTAACCAGCAGCCCGGCGGGGACATGGACGTTATTCATGATCCCCAGCGTGCCGGCATCCACCTGGGTGGCGCCATAGTTCCACATAAAGTAGCCCAGCCCGGAAGCCACCACGCCGAGCCACACCAGCACGCTCCACTGCAGCGTGGTGGTCGGCAGCTTCTGGGCGTTGCCGAGCATAAACCACGCCGCCACCGCCACGATAAAGGCCCCGACATAGAACCAGGCAAAGGCATTGTGCTGCGGCATCGGACGCACCTCCATCAGGCGCTTGTAACCCACCATCCCGATGGCGAAGCAGAGGTTTGACAACTGCACCAGTAACAGCCCGGTCCAGAAATGATCGCTGACTTTGTCGTAACGGATAATCGCCGCCCCCAACACCGCCAGCGCGGCGCTCAGCAGATAGCCCCAGCGCAGTTTCCGTCCGCTGAGCAGATCGTAGATCAGCGTGATATACAACGGGGTAAACACGGTAAACAGCAGGAATTCCGAGACCGTCAGATAGAGATAAGCGCGGAAGGCCAGCAGATACATGATGCCAAGCTGCATCGCGCCCACCAGCATATAGAGCACGATCGTGCGCGGAGACTGGCCTCGCGTGCGCAGGAAAGGCAGGAACACCAGCGCCGCCAGGCCCACGCGCATCAGTACCGAAAAATAGCTGTCGACGCTACCGGCCAGGTACTCGCCAATCAGGCTAAAAGAAAAGGCCCACAGGATAGTGGTGATAATTAACAGCGCCACAATGGTCGTCTCGTTGGATAAAGAACAGGCATTGTAGCGAAGAGTCAGGTTGACGACTGGGCAATTATTCGCCAGTCGTCAATCTTTGTCAGTCGAGGTACAGCTTACGCAGGTAGTGCGGGACCGCATCGTCGGCGTTGCTACCGATCACTTCCAGTTCCGGATGCAGATCCTTCAGCCGCTGGTGGGCGTTGGCCATAATGCAGCCTTTGCCGGCCATCGACAGCATCTCGGCGTCGTTCATGCCGTCGCCGAAAGCGATGCAATCTGACAGACTGTAGCTGAGCATTTTCGCCACTGCCTCCAGCGCATGCCCCTTCGATACCCCGCCCGCCATCACCTCCAGGCAGGTTAAGGTGGAGAAGCTGACGTTCACGCGATCGCCCCAGCGGGCGTTCATCGCCTGCTCAAGCGGTAGCAAATGTTCGTGATCCTCACAGGTAAAGAACACCTTGCTGATCCCCTGCGGATCCAGTTCGCCCGGCTCATACAGCTTGTAGTTAAACACCGCCTCTTTGAAAAAGCGCATCTCTTCCGGGCGATGGCGGTTCATATACCACTCATCTTCCCGATAGACGTTAGTGACGATTTTCGGGTCGTTACGCACGATCTCAAACAGGTCGGCGGCAATATCACGGTCGAGGTTATGGGCGAAGATTTGCTGACCATCGCTATCGTGAACGCGGGCGCCGTTAGAGGTGATCATGTACGACCGGATGCCGAGGTTATCGCGGATCTGCCCGACGTCGATGTAGTGTCGGCCGGTGGCGAAGACGAAATTGATCCCACGGGCGGTAAGCAGCTTCAGCGTCTCTTTGGCATAGGGGGTCAGGAAATGATCGGGGGAAAGCAGCGTGCCGTCTAAATCAGACGCAACAACCTGGTACATAAAAAAGTTAACCTCTAAGCAGGGCGACGAGCGTTATCGTCGGATTAAGTATGTCGATTGAAAAACTCGACGATGGCATTGAGCGCGACTGAGCGCATAGCGTCCTTTTCAAAAAGGATCTCATGGTATGCCCCTTCAATGACGAGCGGCTTTCCGCCCTCACAGGGATGGCCGGCGGCGGCCCGTAATTCACAATAGCGGTCGTGCATCAGATTATCGACCACCCGCTCCTCCTCCGCCTGCAGCAGCAGCGTCGGGGCGGTATCTTTTTCCACATTCGCCAGCACTTCGTCACCGGCCAGCATGCCTTCGCGCACCCAGTGCCAGGTCGGGCCGCCGACCTGCAGTCGCGGCTCGTCGGCATAGAAACGCAGGTTACGACGATAGCGTTGTCGACTGTGCGTCAGCACGTTAACGGCAAAAGGCAGCGCCCGCCAGCGTCCGGTGCCGATGGCATACTCTTCGCGAATGCGCTGATGGCCCTCAGCCCAGTCGAGAATATGGCGCACCATCCAGTCCGGCAGCCGAATGATAATCCCGAACATCGGCGCGCAGAGCGCAATCGCATCGCAATGCGCCTGGTAGCGTTGCAGAAAGAGCGTGGCAATCGCCCCGCCCATAGAGTGAGCGAGGATAAACCGTTTTCGCCAGTGGCCGGGGACCACCTGCTGCTGCCAGAGCGCAGCCAGGTCATCAACATAATCGCTGAAGTTCACCACGTGCCCGCGGTGAGTATCAGAGAGCAGACGACCCGAGCGACCCTGACCGCGATGGTCGATGATCATCACGTCAAAGCCGCTGTGAAAGAGATCGTAGGCCACTTCAGCATACTTCACGTAGCTTTCAATGCGCCCAGGGCAAATCAGCACCAGTCGATCGTGATTTTGCGCGCAAAAGCGAACAAAGCGTACCGGTACATCGTCGACGCCTTTAAATTCAGCCTCTTCGCGCTGTCGCCAGAAATCCGTCAGCGGCCCCATGCTAAAGGCCGCAAACGCGTTTTCTCGTGTTTCCCAGTCCTTTTTCTGCCCAAACATCGGGTTTACACCCCTGTTAACCGCTGAAAATCGTTTTTTTGCCGTGTATCACACAATGCTGACACAATAGCGTATTGTGGCATAAAAACAGACAATCAGGGAGTTTCTCATGACCATTGAGTGGTGGTTCGCCTACCTGCTGACATCAATCATTCTCAGCCTGTCCCCGGGTTCCGGAGCGATTAATACCATGACCACTTCCATTAACCACGGCTACCGCGGCGCGGCGGCGTCAATTGCCGGTTTGCAGACCGGGCTGGCCATTCATATCGTGCTGGTCGGCGTCGGTCTCGGCACCCTGTTCTCCCGCTCGGTGCTGGCCTTTGAGGTGCTGAAATGGGCCGGCGCAGCCTATCTTATCTGGCTGGGTATCCAGCAATGGCGCGCGGCAGGGGCCATCGACCTGAATACGCTGGCGAAGGCGCAGACGCGCGGCAAACTGTTCCAGCGCGCGGTGTTCGTGAATCTCACCAATCCCAAAAGCATCGTTTTTCTGGCCGCCCTGTTTCCGCAGTTTATCCTGCCCCACCAGCCCCAGGTGATGCAGTATCTCGTTCTGGGCGTGACCACTATCGTCGTCGATATCATTGTGATGATTGGCTATGCGACCCTGGCGCAGCGCATTTCAGCCTGGATTAAAGGGCCAAAGCAGATGAAGGCGCTGAACAAAGTCTTTGGTTCACTGTTTATGCTGGTTGGGGCGCTCCTCGCCTCCGCCCGTCACGCCTGAATGATGAAATCTCGCTCGCAAAGAGAGGTTCGCCTGGCGGGCGAAGCTATCTCTCTGCGCGAGCCGGCGCGCAAAGCGGGAAATTAATTTTTTTGCCCGCTGTCGACGCTGAGCCCACCGTGCCAGGATGCCGCCAGATAGGTGATTCACGGATGAACGGCGATGGCAGCAACGGCGACCCCTCATGATGCGGTATTTAAAACTTTTCTCTCACGGATAGAGACGGCGCGCGATTTCATCGAGATCCACCTGCCTCCGGCGTTAACAGCGATCTGCAAACTGGATACCCTACGTCTGGAATCCGGCAGCTTTCTTGAAGACGACCTCAGGCCCTACTACAGCGATATTCTCTACTCGCTGGAAACCACCCGCGGTAAGGGGTATGTCCATGTTCTGATCGAGCACCAGAGCGCCCCCGATAAACTGATGGCCTTTCGCTTAATGCGCTATGCCGTCGCCGCCATGCAGCGCCATCTGGAGAACGGCCATAAAACGCTGCCTCTGGTTATCCCGGTCCTCTTCTATCAGGGACGACGCAGCCCCTATCCCTGGTCTATGAGCTGGCTGGATAATTTCGCCGATCCCGAGACCGCCCGCCAGCTCTATAGCGGAGCGTTTCCGCTGGTCGATATCACGGTGATCCCCGACGACGACATTATGCAGCACCGCAGCATAGCGGCCCTGACGCTGGTGCAAAAACACATCCGTCAGCGCGATATGGCGCAATTGCTGGATAAGTTGACCCAACTCTTAATGCTGGAGCAGATGAGCGGACAACAAATCACCGTATTGGTAAACTATATGGCTCAGGCAGGGGATGCCGAGGATACTCGGACACTCTTATACGGGCTGGCACAGCGCGTGCCGCAGCATGGAGGATTACTGATGACGCTGGCGGAAACATGGCTCGCAGAAGGTATGGAAAAAGGCATCAGGAAAGGCGTACAGCAAGGTATAAAGGAAGGCATAAAGGAAGGCAAACATCAGGCCCTGCTGCAGGTTGCCGAAGCGATGCGCAAACGCGGTATTGATGACGAAGCGATTATGGAAATGACCGGTCTGTCTGAAGACGAGCTGCAGCGGCTTCGCCACTGACACTTTCTCCACCCGGATATAGCCGGGTGGAGCATCACGCCAGGTTAACGCGAGATAATCAGGTGGATGCCGAAGCCCGCAAACAGCGTGCCGGCGATACCGTCGATCCACTTCGCCATCCGCTGATAGCCGCGGCGCATCCCCGGCAGGGCGAACAGGCTGGCAACCACCATAAACCAGGCCAGCGTCTCCATGATAATCAGCAGAAAAATACCCCAGCGCGCGCCGGCGCCAACGCTGTCACCGACGAACAGCGAGAACACCGAGCCGAAATAGATAATCGCTTTCGGGTTCGCCAGATTGGTCAGCAATCCCTTCAGGAAGCTGCGTCCGCTGCGGGCCAGCTCAACCTGCGGCTCTGGCGGGGATACCGCCTCTTTTTTCAACGCGCCGCGCAGCATCTGGTAGCCCATCCAGCACAGGTACAAGCCCCCGCCGACCATAATGATGTTGTGCAGCCACGCCATTCTGGCGAGGATCAGGTTCAGGCCGAGCAGCGCTACCCCCGCCCAGATCATTACGCCGCAGGTGATCCCCAGCACTCCCATCATCGCCTCTCTGCGCGAGCGGCTGATGGCCGTTTGTGAGACAAAGAAAAAATCCGGCCCCGGACTCATCAGCGCAATGATATGCACCAGCGCCACGGTAAGGAAAAGCATCAGCATAGTTAACTCGCAGGAAAATAATGAAGAGGATAACTATTCTGGCACTTTTATAGCCAGCTGACTACTCGTCGTCGCCATCGACATGCGACCGGATCAGCGCCATAAACGGCTTGCCGAAACGCTCGAGTTTACGTGTCCCCACGCCGTTGACGCTGAGCATTTCGCCGGCGGTTAGCGGCGACTGCTCCGCCATCTCAATAAGCGTCGCATCGTTAAAGACCACGTACGGGGGAATGTTTTCTTCATCGGCAATCGCTTTACGTAATTTGCGCAGCTTGGCAAACAGCTTACGATCGTAATTACCGCCGAAGGATTTCTGCATCGCCTTCGGCTTCAGCGCCACGATACGCGGTACGGCAAGCTGCAGCGGGACGTCGCCGCGCAGCACCGGGCGTGCGGCTTCGGTCAGCTGCAGCGCGGAGTGCTGGGCGATATTCTGCGTCACCAGCCCAAGGTGGATCAGTTGGCGGATCACGCTCACCCAGTGCTCGTGACTCTGTTCCCGGCCGATGCCGTATACCGGGAGCTTATCGTGGCCCATCTCACGGATACGCTGATTGTTAGCGCCTCGCAGGACTTCCACCACATAACCCATCCCGAAGCGCTGGTTGACCCGATAAATAGTGGAGAGCGCCTTACGGGCGTCCATTAAGCCATCGTACTGCTTCGGCGGATCAAGACAGATATCGCAATTGCCGCACGGCTCCTGGCGTCCTTCGCCAAAGTAGTTCAGCAGCACCAGACGACGACAGGTCTGGGCTTCAGCAAACGCCCCCATCGCGTTCAGCTTATGCCGTTCGATATCCTGCAGCGGCCCGGCGGGCTTCTCTTCCAGACAGCGGCGCAGCCACGCCATGTCCGCCGGATCGTAAAACAGCATCGCTTCCGCCGGCAGGCCGTCACGCCCGGCGCGGCCGGTCTCCTGATAGTAGGATTCAATATTGCGCGGGATATCAAAATGCACCACAAAGCGGACGTTCGGCTTGTTGATGCCCATCCCAAAGGCCACTGTCGCCACCACAATCTGCAGATCGTCGCGCTGGAATTTCTCCTGCACGTCGGCGCGCACGTCGTTTTCCAGGCCGGCATGGTAAGCCGCCGCGCTGATGCCGCGGCTCTGCAGACGCGCGGCGGTATCTTCCACTTTCGAACGGCTGTTGCAGTAGATAATGCCCGATTTGCCGCGCTGATCCTGGACGTAGCGCATCAGCTGGTCGAGCGGCTTGAATTTCTCCATCAGCATATAGCGGATGTTCGGCCGGTCGAAGCTGCTGACCTGTATGAGCGGATCGTTAAGTCCCAGCAGACGGACGATATCGCGGCGGGTGGTGTCATCGGCGGTGGCGGTCAACGCCATAAACGGGATCTGCGGCATCCGCTGACGAAGCTGGCCCAGCGCGGCATATTCCGGGCGGAAGTCATGGCCCCACTGGGAGATGCAGTGCGCTTCGTCCACCGCCAGCATCGCCAGATTCCAGTTCGCCAGATGCTCAAGGAAGTTGTCGAGCATCAACCGTTCCGGAGCGATATACAGCAGACGAACCTGCCCGCTGCGGCAGCCGGCCATCACGTCCTGCTGCTGTTCGCGGCTCTGGGTCGAGTTCAGACAGGCCGCCGCCACGCCGTTGGCCAGCAGCTGATCGACCTGATCTTTCATCAGCGAGATCAGCGGCGAGACCACTACCGTCAGGCCGCCCATGACCAGCGCCGGTACCTGATAACACAGTGACTTGCCGCCACCGGTCGGCATGACCACCAGGCAGTCACGGCCCTCGAGCACCGTCTCGATAATCGTCTCCTGGCCAGGGCGGAACTGCTGGTAGCCGAAGGTCTCTTGTAAAACCTGCTTAGCCAGCGATTCCTGATTTAATACTTCCGCCTGTGCCACGTTGACCCCATTTGCCTGAAAAGAAAACAGGCGCTATTTTCAGCGCCTGCGAGCCAGAGTGCAACGATTAAAACAGATCGTTGAGCATTAGCCCGACGCCGACGCGCGTTTGATTAAAGTTATAGTCGATAAGCGATTCGCCGTAGCCGCTGTAGATCTGGGTGTAAGCGCGAACATGTTTGGTGATGGGATAGCTCACCCCCAACTCCGCCCCGCCGTAGCCAGTGTTCCAGTTATATTGCCCCTGCGCGCTGAGGATCGCCTCGCCCAGCTGGTAACCCACCTTCAGGCGGTAATAGCCCATATATTTGGTGATATCCGGGTTATCATCGGTGCTGCCCACCACATACCAGGGTTTCACTTCCACCAGCCAGTTGCCATTTTGCGCCATCAGGCGGGCATAGAGCCGGTTCCAGCTGCGCGAGGTGGGATCGGAGCGGCCATTCGAGTCGTGGTTATATCCCATTTCGATATCGCGCAACGTCCAGCCGGCAAACTGATAGTCGGTGGCAAAGCCAAGGAACAGCTGAGGTTCATAGTTGGTTTCGCGAAACGGCGCCGACTCTTTGCTGTTGGAGAGCTGCCACCAGGACTTCTGGGTATAGGACGCGCCGAGCAGCGAATTATCCCCCAGGATGCCGCGCCACAGCGGGAAGGCGAGGCTCAGTTGAAACTTCACTTCATCTTTACGGGCATTTTCGGCCCAGTCATAGCTGCGAATCGCCTCTTTATTGAGATCGCTGGTCCACGTGTAGAGCAAATAGTTGCTTTCATAAGGGTAGAGCAGAAAAGGATTATCATGATCCTGTAGCAGGTTGGCGATAATACTGCCGCGCACTGCTGGTTTGTCGTGTACCGACGCATCCTGCGCCATAACACCAGCCGGTAGCGCGCACAGCGCCGCCAGGCAGGCCAAAGAGATACGCATGCTGGTCTCCTGATAAATAGTTTTTATTTTTGTTTAACCTGAAGACATTCTACCTGTTTATTAATCCCCTGCCCCCAAATCCACTCCGAAAGTGGAAATCAATATTTTAGAAGCATAAAATCAACATTTTATTAACGAATGGAACCGGTGTTATGTCTGAACTTACTGCCGAAGCAGCTCTGAAACTGGTGGGGGAGATTTTCGTCTATCACATGCCGTTTAACCGCGCCCTCGGCCTCGAACTGGAGCGCTATGAAAAAGCGTTTGCCCAGCTCAGCTTTAATAATCAGCCGATGATGGTCGGCAACTGGGCGCAAAGCATTCTGCATGGCGGTGTAATCGCCTCCGCGCTGGACGTCGCCGCAGGTCTGGTCTGCGTTGGCAGCACCCTTACCCGCCATGACACCATCAATGAAGAAGAGCTGCGCCAGCGGCTTTCCCGCATGGGAACCATCGACCTGCGCGTGGACTACCTGCGTCCGGGTCGCGGCGAACGTTTTACCGCGACCAGCACCCTGCTGCGCGCCGGCAATAAAGTGGCGGTAGCCCGTGTGGAACTGCATAACGAAGCTCAGGTATATATTGCCAGCGCAACAGCGACCTATATGGTGGGTTGATTGCCCAAAATCGAGTAACATCACTCTCTTTGGCAATGGATTTTACCGATGGATGCGAAACAGACGCGGTTGGGGATTATTCTGGCCCTCGCCGCCTACTTTATCTGGGGTATCGCGCCGGCGTACTTCAAACTTATCTACTATGTTCCCGCCGATGAAATTCTGACCCATCGCGTGATCTGGTCTTTCTTCTTCATGGTGGCGCTCATCAGCGTTAGCCGTCAGTGGCCGCAGGTGAAAAAGCTGCTGAAGACGCCGCGCAAGATCTTCCTGCTGGCACTCTCTGCGGTGCTGGTCGGTGGCAACTGGCTGCTGTTCATCTGGGCGGTGAATAACCACCATATGCTGGAAGCCAGCCTCGGCTACTTTATCAACCCGCTGGTGAATATTCTGTTAGGGATGATTTTCCTTGGCGAACGTTTCCGTCGCCTGCAGTGGCTGGCGATGATCCTCGCCTTTTGCGGCGTGCTGGTGCAGCTCTGGACCTTTGGTTCGCTACCGATAATCGGCCTTGGTTTGGCCTTCAGCTTTGCCTTTTATGGTCTGGTGCGGAAGAAAATCGCTGTCGATGCGCAGACCGGCATGCTGGTGGAAACGCTGTGGCTGTTGCCGGTGGCGGCGATTTGGCTGTTCGGCATCACCGACAGCCCCACCAGCCATATGGGGCAGAACCCCTGGTCGCTCAATCTGCTGCTGATGGCGGCGGGCGTGGTGACCACCATCCCTCTGCTGTGCTTCACCGGGGCGGCAACGCGTCTGCGGCTCTCCACGCTGGGCTTTTTCCAGTACATCGGCCCGACGCTGATGTTCCTGCTGGCGGTGACGTTCTACGGCGAAGTGCCGGGCAAGGATAAAATGGTCACCTTTGGCTTTATCTGGGTGGCGCTGGCGATATTCGTGATGGATGCGGTGTATACGCAAAGGCGGGGGCGTCGGAGCTAGGACATTGCCGGATGGCGGCTCCGCCCTATCCGGCTTACAAAAGTACAGCACTCAGGCCGGATAGGCGCAGCGCATCCGGCACAACAACTACAGCCAGTTTTTACGCTTGAAGTAGAGATACGGCGCCAGGCCAGCCAGCATCATAAAGACGATCGCCCCCGGGTAGCCGAAGCTCCAGTGCAGCTCAGGCATAAATTCAAAGTTCATCCCGTAGCTGGAGGCCACCAGAGTTGGCGGCAGGAACACCACCGACACCACCGAGAAGATCTTGATGATGCGGTTCTGCTCGATGTTGATAAAGCCCATCGCCGCCTGCATCAGGAAGTTCACCTTCTGGAACAGCGATTCGTTGTGCGGCAGCAGGGATTCGATATCGCGCAGGATCTCCCGCGCCTGCTCCAGCTGGCCCGCCGGCAGGCGCGCTTTGCGCACGAGAAAGTTCAGCGCGCGCTGGGTATCCATCAAACACAGGCGGACCTTCCAGCCGATATCTTCCAGCTCCGCCAACGTCGACAGCGCTTCGTCGTACTCATCGCCCTGGTGCCCTTCCATAATCACGCGGCTCAGCTTTTCCAGGTCGCTGTAGATGTTTTCTATCTCATCCGCCAGCTGTTCGATTTTGGTCTCGAACAGATCTAACAGCAGCTCGTAGGCGTTGCCGTCCACCAGGGTCTGGTTACGCACGCGCATGCGGTAGAGGCGAAAAGCGGGCAGTTCACGCTCACGCAGCGTAAACAGGCGCCCTTCGCGGATGGTAAACGCCACGGTAGAGTTACCCGCGTGATCGTCGGCATCTTCGAAAAAGAAGAAGGAGTGGATATGTAATCCGTCTTCATCTTCAAAGAAACGCGCGGAGGCTTCGATATCTTCCAGCTCCGGGCGCGTCGCCAGGTTCTGACCCAGTTCCGTCTGCACGCGGCTTCGCTCATCGTCGTCAGGCTCGACCAGATCGACCCACACCGAGCTGGCGAGGTGCTTGATCTCATCGGCTTCCAGGCGCGTTAAACGATTGTTTTCCAGTTGAAATGCGCTCAGCATGACCGGGACTCCCAATGCAAAAAAATTATCGGACAGTTCGGTGGGCACACAGAAACAAATTGGGTTTCAGACCATTAAGCCTGACTCAGCGCGACGGGAATGGGGCAGGTCGCTGACAACCGCTAAGGCTATCAGCATAAGAGGATAGCCTTAGGAGTTGTTCCTGAATGACAGGAAGTTGAGCCAGCATCTACTGGGTGTGTCCAAGGCGAATGTCCTCTTAGCGTAATCGTGCGCGCATGTTACGCCAGCGCAAAATCGGCGTCAACACGCAACGGAACGCGAAAGCGCAAATCAGGCGCCTTAACGTATAAAGGTAGCAGAATATTACAAAATAATGATATTTTTCTTAAAGTTACACTTCCTCGAGCCGGGCGTAAGCCGCGACCAGCCATTTGATCCCCTGCCCCTGAAAAGCCACCTGCAGCCGGCTGTGCTCGCCGCTGCCTTCGAGGTTGACGATGGTGCCTTCGCCAAACTTCGGATGCCGTACGCGCTGGCCTAATTTGTAGCCGGTATCGCTCTCGGCAATCGGCGCGCCCAGTCGCTGATGGTTTACCGGGCGGCTCACCGTAGCCCGCAGACGCACTTCTTCTACGCACTCCTGCGGCAGTTCTCCAATAAAGCGCGACGGCCGATGGTAAACCTCTTTGCCGTACAGACGTCGGGTTTCCGCGTAGGTCAGCGTCAGCTTCTGCATGGCGCGGGTCACGCCGACGTAGGCCAGACGACGCTCTTCTTCCAGGCGGCCGCCTTCATCAAGGGCCATCTGGCTCGGGAACATCCCCTCCTCGACGCCGACGATGAACACCTGCGGGAACTCCAGCCCTTTCGCCGAGTGCAGGGTCATTAGCTGAACCGCGTCCTGCCAGGTATCCGCCTGTCCCTCGCCCGCTTCCAGCGCGGCGTGGGAGAGGAACGCCTGCAGCGGCATCAGATCTTCATCTTCTTCGTTGTAGCTAAACTGGCGCGTCGCCGTCACCAGCTCCTCTAAGTTTTCAATACGGGTCTGACCCTTCTCGCCTTTCTCCTGCTCGTACATCGCGCGCAGCCCGGAGTCTTTAATCACCCGATCGGTCTGGACGTGCAGCGGCATATCGGTGGTCTCCTGCGCCAGCGCGTCAATCAGCTCCATAAAGCGCTGCAGGGCGCTGGCGGCGCGACCGGCCAGCGCTTTATCTTTCAGCAGCTCACGGCTGGCCTGCCACAGCGTCAGCTGACGATCGCGTGACGTCTGGCGCACCACGTCCAGCGTGCGGTCGCCGATGCCGCGGGTCGGCGTATTGACTACGCGCTCAAACGCCGCATCGTCGTTACGGTTGGCGATCAGACGCAGGTACGAGAGCGCGTCTTTGATTTCCTGGCGTTCGAAGAAGCGCATGCCGCCATAGATGCGGTACGGCATACTGGCCTGCAGAAGCGCCTCTTCCAGCACGCGCGACTGGGCGTTGCTGCGATAGAGGATGGCGCACTGCTCCAGCGCCCCGCCGTTCTCCTGCCAGGTTTTTATCCGGTTCACTACGAAGCGTGCTTCGTCGAGATCGTTGAAAGCGCAGTACAGCGAGATCGGCTCGCCGTCGGCGCCGTCGGTCCATAGCTTCTTGCCCAGGCGACCGTTGTTGTTTTCAATCAGGGCGTTGGCGGCGCTGAGGATGTTGCTGGTCGAGCGATAGTTCTGCTCAAGGCGGATGGTTTCCGCACCGGGAAAATCGTTAAGGAAACGCTGAATGTTCTCGACCTGCGCGCCGCGCCAGCCGTAAATCGACTGATCGTCATCGCCGACGATCATCACCTTGCCGGTATCGCCCGCCAACAGGCGGATCCACGCGTACTGAATGTTGTTGGTATCCTGGAATTCGTCGACGAGGATATTGGTGAACCGCTCACGGTAGTGCTGGAGGATATGCGGCTTATTCAGCCACAGCTCGTGGGCGCGCAGCAGCAGTTCGGCGAAGTCCACCAGCCCGGCACGATCGCAGGCTTCCTGATAGGCCTGATAGACCTTCTGCCAGGTCTGCTCGACCGGGTTGCCGTAGCTCTGAATATGATGCGGGCGCAGCCCTTCATCTTTCTGGCTGTTGATGTACCACATCGCCTGACGCGGCGGCCACTGCTTCTCATCGAGGTTCATCGCCTTAATCAGACGCTTCAGCAGGCGCAGCTGGTCTTCGCTATCAAGGATTTGGAAATCCTGCGGCAGGTTGGCGTCCAGATGGTGCGCGCGCAGCAGGCGGTGGGCCAGGCCGTGGAAGGTGCCCACCCACATGCCGCCCTGGGTGGTGCCCATCAGCTGGCCGATACGGTGGCGCATCTCTGCCGCCGCTTTGTTGGTAAAGGTCACCGCCATAATAGAATACGGCGAGCAGTTCTCCACGCTCAGCAGCCAGGCGATACGGTGCACCAGAACGCGCGTCTTACCACTGCCCGCCCCTGCCAGAACCAGCATGTTGGTGCGCGAGGCCGCTACGGCTTCACGCTGTTTGTCATTAAGGCTGTCGAGCAGGTAAGAAACGTCCATTGGCACCGCCGGAAGAGAAGGGGTTCCACGAACCCCTGTTAATATATACAGAGTAACTGGTGATTATATCAGCGAGGTCAGAGATGCCAACCGTGAAATTTCAATATGCGGCAGCAGGCGGCTGTCCGCGGTGTGCATCAGGTCCGCGCCTTGCGGTTTGATCCAGCAGGCCTGCATGCCACAGCGCAGCGATCCGGCGACGTCAGTGGTCAGGTCATCGCCGACGTGCAGAATATGCCCGAGCGGTAAGTTCAGGCGCTCCGCCGCCAGATGGTACATGTCGGCAAACGGCTTGGAGCGGCCATCCGGCCCGGCGCGCAGCACAAAGCGGAAATAGTCGCTCAGGCCGAACAACTCTGGTCGGGCGTTGCCGTTGGTAATCGCCACCAGCGGCCACTTCTCCGCCAGCTTCGCCAGCGTATCGTGGGTCTCCTGCGGGACATCGACGCGGCTGCGCCACTGGGCGAAGTGTTCCATCGCCGCATCGGCCCCCGCTTTCGCCTCGTCGGCGGAGAGTCCGGCGTTACGCATGCCTAACTCCAGCGCACGGTGGCGCCAGACGGTCACGTCGTGATAGATCTCAGGCTCGGATGCCAACAGCGTCTGGCGCAGCTGATTAAGCTCATGGGCGTCGAACTGGCTGAGCGACGGATGGTAGCTGCGTACAAAAGCCAGCGACTCGTGCATCGTCCGGTCAATGACCGGGCGGTTATCATAAAGGGTATCGTCCAGGTCAAACGTCAGCGCGGAAATCTGGCCCAGAGGTCGGTAAAAACGCATTATTTCCCCCGTTTTGCGCGCGGATGCGCGGCATCGTACACCGAGGCAAGGTGTTGAAAGTCGAGATGGGTATAGATTTGGGTGGTGGAGAGGTTAGCATGACCCAACAGCTCCTGCACACCGCGCAGATCGCCGCTGGACTCCAGCATATGGGTGGCAAAGGAGTGGCGAAGCTTGTGCGGATTCACATGGCTGTTCAGCCCCTGCTTAATGCCCCACTCGGCGAACCGCTTCTGTACGTTGCGCGCCGAAATGCGCTTGCCCAGTTTCGACAAAAACAGCGCGTCGTCGTCAGTACCGAACAGGCCGCGTAAATCCAGCCAGTGCTCAATCCACATCACGGCGTTGCGACCGATCGGCAAGCGGCGCTCTTTGCTGCCTTTGCCCATCACCCAGACCTCGCCGCTTTCGAGATCGAGATGTTTGATATCAAGGTTGACCAGCTCGGACAAACGCAGCCCCGCGCCGTACATCACCTCCAGCATCGCCCGGTCGCGCACCGCCAGCGGATCGTTGAGATCAATATCCAGCAGCCGATTGACGTCATCGACATCGATATTTTTTGGCAGGTGACGGGGAATTTTCGGCGCGGCAATCCCTTTCGCCGGATTGGCGCTGAGCTCGCCCTGGCCGACCAGCCAGTCAAAGAAACTGCGCAGCGCCGACAGGCGAAGCGCCAGGCTTGCCGGGCCTAATCCCGCGCGGCGACTGCGCACCGCAAAACTTCGCACCTGAGCGGCATCGCACTGCGACCAGCTTTTCAGACCCGCCTCATCCGCCAGGGCAATCAGCGCGTCCAGCTGTCGCTGGTAATTCAGTAACGTGATCGGGCTGAGCTGGCGTTCAACGCCAAGGTGGCGCAGAAAGCGGGCGACGGCGGAGAAGAGAGGAGAATCGGTCATGCGCGTTCAATCCAGCGCTCCAGCAGGCCGGGCAGCATCTGGGCGATCTCCTGCAGCAGTTGCGTCCCCTGTCCTGGCTGATAATGCTGCGCATCGCGGCTGCTAAAGAGCATCACGCCAGGGGCATTATCGCCGCCCAGCAGCGACATCGCCACTGACCCAATGGCTTTCGCCTCCGGCAATACCACCAGCAGCTCCGGACCGTTCAGCGGCCCAAGGTAGTGGCGCGCCTGGCCCAGACGCTGAATACGGATCGGCTCAAACGCCTGCCGGCTTAACGCCAGGTGGGTAAACTTCGAAGGCGCGCCCAGGCGCCAGCTGTCAGGGAACAGGCGCACCGTGGCGCCCGCCAGCCCCAGCTCGCGCGCCCAGCGGTGAAGGCGGTTAAGCATATCGTCGAGGCTCTCCGCCGCCGCCAGCCGCGTTTGCAGCTGCAGCAGGCGCTGGAACAGGCTTTCATTGGCTACCGCCTGCTCCATCAGCAGCGACATATTCTCTTCCAGCACATGGATATGGTTACGCGCCCGCATCATGTGCCACTCCACCAGCGAAATCGTACCGCGCACCGGATGCGGGACGCGGAGATGTTCGACTTGGGCGGCATTACGAATAAAAAATTCAGGATTTTGCAACAGATAGTCCACCACTGCACGATCGTTCAATGCGCTGGCGACCTCCTGCTGTTCTTCCCCGATTGGTTTCATAAATGAATAAATCCATCATAGACATGGGCCGCCGGGCCGGTCATAAACAGCGGCTGGCCCGGGCCTTTCCAGGCGATATCAAGACGACCGCCGGGTAATTCCACACGTACCGTTTCAGCGAGCAACCCCTGCTGGATCCCCACCGCCACCGCGGCGCAAGCGCCGCTGCCACAGGCCTGGGTTTCCCCCGCGCCGCGTTCGTAGACGCGCAGACGAATATGGGACCGGCCGACCACCTGCATAAAACCGATATTCGCGCGCTCCGGAAAACGCTCATGGCTTTCCATCACCGGGCCGAGGGTTTCCACCGCCGCCGTATCCACATCATCCACCTGGATAACGCAGTGCGGGTTCCCCATGGACACCACGCCGCACAATACTGTCTGCTCGGCGGCACGCATGATATAGGTCTTTTCCGCTTTGTTGGCGCGGAACGGCACCTGGGAGGGCTCGAAGTTGGGCTCGCCCATATTCACCCGCACCAGATCGTCTTCCGTTACGCTTAATACCATACGGCCGTTGGCCGTACTCACGCGGATATCACGTTTATTGGTCAGGCCTTTCAGCCGGACGAAGCGCGCGAAACAGCGCGCGCCGTTGCCGCACTGCGACACTTCGCTACCGTCGGCATTAAAGATCCGGTAATGGAAATCCAGATCCGGATCGTAGGGCGGCTCCACCACCAACAGCTGATCGAACCCGACGCCAAGGTGGCGATCCGCCAGGCGGCGAATCAGCTCCGGCGAGAAAAAAACATTCTGCGTTACCGCGTCAACGACCATAAAATCGTTGCCAAGGCCATGCATTTTAGAGAACTGCATCATCTACTCCAGTTGCGCGGAACAGAACGTTATCGTTAGTAATTGACCTGGCTCGGACCACCGGTATCGCCACGATCGTTACGATCCGGCGTTGAGCTCTGAATGCCCGGGTTAACCGGTTTGGTCGGCGGCGGCGCAGTTTTATCAGCCGGCGGGAAATAGAGAGGCCCTTTCAGACCGCAGCCGGTCAGGCTGAAGATCGCAAACAAAACGGCAAGCGTAGGAAAAACGTTTTTCATTGATAGTTGCCCGTGATTCATTCTTTCTGCTTTCTATCATCGCAGGAGAAGACGTAAAAGCAAGCCTTTAGCATCCGACTGCGCGCGCTTTTGTTTCGCGCTATACTGCGACCCATCTTCAAAAATCAAAAAAGCAGAATAAAATTATGAACGACAGTGAATTCCATCGCCTGGCCGATAGCCTGTGGATGACCATCGAAGAACGCCTGGATGACTGGGACGGCGATAGCGACATCGACTGCGAAATCAACGGCGGCGTGCTGACCATTAGCTTTGAAAACGGTAGCAAAATCATTATTAACCGTCAGGAGCCGCTGCACCAGGTGTGGCTGGCCACCAAACAGGGCGGCTACCATTTCGATCTCAAAGGCGACGAGTGGATCTGCGATCGCAGCGGTGAAACCTTCTGGGATCTGCTGGAGCAGGCGGCGAGCCAGCAGGCCGGTGAGACGGTGAGATTCCGTTAATGACATGTTCCCCGGATGACGGCGCATTGCGCCTTTTCCGGGCCAAATCTACGAGTAGCGCTGCTGCAGCACCGGCGAGGCGGTAACGTCCTGGCTGGTGGGGATCGCGGCGGCAATCGCCTGGGTGCGGAAAGGGATCACCTGGGTGCGCCCGTCCACCTCGACAATCTGATAGAACTGCGGCAGGTTGAAGTTGATAAAACTGGAGCCGTAGGTAAAACGATCGTGCGATGACGAATAGAAGCGGCTGACATCGCGCACCAGCTCCTCTTTGCTGCCCTCGCAGTGGTGATAGACCTCAGCGCGGTTGCTCTCATCGAGAATATAGATGTTAAAGCCGCTGTCGTTGTTATCCGCGTCTTCAAAGAAGAACTGGATAATCCCTTCGCTGGCGAATCCGTCCACTACCGCCGGCAGCTTAACGTGATTGGTTTCAACCTGCACCGACAGGCCATGGAGCTTGTTGTGCGAGATAGCGCCGTAGAACTCAATGGCGTTTTCCAGCTTCTGCACCGAAACGTTAAGACGCTCGAAGAACAGTCCCCAGGTCTGGCCGGAGACGCGCAGCGCTTTAAAGCGCCCGGTATCCTGACGGGTACTGGAGAGACGCAGTTCGATGCACTCGGAGATCATCTGCTGTACGCGGGTGCGGATCAGGCCGCGCAGATGCTGGCTATAGCAGAAGACCTCCACGCTGTCCGGCGGCGCGGCATCCTGATGCATTTTACCAAGGATCGTTTTCAGCGCTTCAATCATCGCCTGCTCGCCGTTGAAATGCAGCGTACGCACTTCATTCCACGAGTTGCGATACAGCAGGTCGACGCTGCCGATCAGGCATTTTTGCTCTTCGCCGAAGCTGAAGACATCGAGCTTGCGGAAATCGAAGTGCACCACCTGATTGCGGAAGGCCGCCGTCGGGTCATATTCGAGGTTAACGATAATCGCCAGGTGGCGAATTTCGCACGGGCTGTATAGCGCTTTTGGCGTGGGCGCCGGCAGGCGCAGCGGGAAGTGGTGCGACACATCGGCCACCATCTCCTGCAGCTTCGCCAGATCGACGATGCCGTTGCCCTTAATAAACAGGCGGGTGCGTGAGGTCAGCAGGCCGTTAAACCAGGCCCAGGCCACCAGCTTATTAAGATAACGGTTATATTCCAGCGGCTGATGGCTGATGATCGATTCCATATCCGGCGCGCGGTTATACAGATACCAACCGGTACGGTTGGCGCGACCCGGCGGCACGTGAATAAAGGTCAGATTCGGTTCCGACAGATCCGGCGAAATTTGCGGGTTCACCAGCGTCACTTTGCCCGGCAGCGCTTCAAAGGCCGCATACAGCTTACGCGTCAGCACGCCGATATCCTGCGGACTGGCGGAGACGCTGAGGTTATTGCGCCGTGCGAAACGGATCAGATTACGATAGCTCTGCATCATCGCATCGAGCAGTTCGTTGTGCGCCTTGCGCACTTCATCAATTTTCCAGTTCGCCCGGTTGTCGAGCATCATCAGACGCTTTTCATCCCAGCCCCACGCGTTGACCAGCTGGCTGACGACTTCGCGACGCCAGCCGACGCAGGCGCGCTCGCGGCTGAGTTTTTCGCACACTTTCAGGTAGAAGCAGCGGCGCACCAGGTCGAGACGAGTTTCATCTTCAATGGCCTGCAGGTAGGTGGTCACGCGCTCCAGCATCATGCAGTAGGGGTCGAGTCCGAAGGAGACGATCTCGCCGTCGTGCAGGCGCTGTTTGATATCTTTCGCCAGCAGGCGGTTGTTGGGGTATTCCCAGGAGTAGGCTTCCAGCAGCAGCGTTTTCAGCACCGCTTTATAGGGCGAGTCGATACTCTTATACAGCTGCCACAGGCTGGCGCCGAAGTACTCTTCCGCCGACAGTGAACTGAGGCCGCCGAGATCGAGCCACTCGTTTGGCGTCAGCACGCCCTGGGCATACAGCCCCATGACGTAATCGTCGTAATGCTCTTCTTCATCGCACGGCACCATATTCCACAGAATACGCTTGCCGGCGAGACGCACCGCGGTGCGGTAGAACTCATCGAGCAGTAAAATATGCTGGGTCGAACCGCAGTCTTCGCCGCCGAGGCTGCCGCTTTCGTTATGGCGGAAGCGGTTTTCGTCGATCAGGAAGAAGCTGACTTCCACGCCGAGCGAGGCCGCCCAGCTCTCAAGCAGGCTGCATTTTCGCTGCAGCAGCTGGCGCTCTTCGCTATCCAGCCAGGCCTGGTGACATACCCAGATATCAAGATCGGAAGAACAGCTCTGGCCGACGGAGGAGGTACTACCCATCGAGTAGACGCCGGTGATCGGCAGCTCGCCTTTTGGCGGCTCCTGGGTCTGCATGCCGCGATGCAGTTCCAGTTCTTCAAGATAGTGGCGTTGGGTTTCATCAGGCGTGTAGAGGCAAATGCCACGGGGAACGTTACCGTCAAGGTAACCCGGCATCAGCGGGTGATGATAATGTAATAACGTTGGCAGTAGACTGTAAACCTGCTGGAAAGCGGGTCCCATGGCAGCAAGCGCGCGATCCACGCGCAATTGGTTGATGGCATCCAGTCTCTGTTTCAGTGTCTCAATATAGAGGTACAAGACATATCGCCTGATGTTCAAAAACCCGAGGTACAATAGTACGGAGGATTTCAGTATTTCAACAAAAACCGTCACCATTCGTCGTCGGTGTGGTTGTGATGAGCAGCGGACGGACAAATGGTTTAAAACGTGATCAATTTAACACCTTGCTCATTGACCGTAAAGAAAGATGCGCTACATACAAGTGTAGCACCGTTTATTACCTGTAAATTCCTCACTACGCCTCCGGCAACCGCCACGCGCATGAAAGGTTAAAAAAGAGTGGGCCGGAGCTATCTCCCACATAAACCGTGAAAACTAACATCCGTAAGACAACAATGTTAGGATGGTTAGTGGTCGACAATGACGGTAACAAGCATGTTAGACAAAGTTTTGAAAATTGCCACACGGCAAAGCCCGCTTGCGCTATGGCAGGCGCAATATGTTAAAGCGCGCCTCGAACACGCGCATCCCGGACTGAAGGTCGAGCTGGTGCCGATGGTCACTCGCGGGGATGTCATCCTTGATACTCCGCTGGCA
The DNA here is from genome assembly GCF_021869705.1 of Klebsiella sp. PCX. NCBI lineage: Bacteria > Pseudomonadati > Pseudomonadota > Gammaproteobacteria > Enterobacterales > Enterobacteriaceae > Klebsiella > Klebsiella sp. PCX. The sequence continues at coordinate 165,448 of NZ_CP091527.1, read as the reverse complement.
AAGGTGGGTGGCAAGGGCTTATTTGTGAAAGAGTTAGAGCTTGCCATGCTCGAAGGGCGCGCCGATATCGCCGTTCATTCGATGAAAGATGTGCCGGTGGAATTCCCGGAGGGTCTGGGGCTGGTGACTATCTGCGAGCGCGACGATCCGCGCGACGCGTTTGTCTCCAATCACTATGCCTCGATTGATGAACTCCCGGCCGGCAGCGTCGTTGGCACATCAAGTTTACGCCGTCAGTGCCAGCTGGCCGCCACTCGTCCGGACCTGGTGATCCGCTCTCTGCGCGGTAACGTCGGTACCCGGCTGAGTAAGCTGGATAACGGCGAGTATGACGCCATCATCCTCGCCGCCGCCGGCCTGAAGCGCCTGCAGCTCGAGGCGAGAATTCGCCAGCCGCTGTCGCCGGAGCAATCCCTGCCGGCGGTCGGCCAGGGTGCGGTCGGCATCGAATGCCGTCTCGACGATGCATGGACCCAGGGGCTGCTAGCGCCTCTCAACCATACGGAAACGGCAGTGCGCGTGCGCGCCGAGCGGGCGATGAACACTCGTCTCGAAGGCGGCTGCCAGGTGCCGATTGGCAGCTATGCGGAACTCGTCAACGGCGAACTGTGGCTGCGGGCGCTGGTTGGCGCCCCGGATGGTTCGCAGATGGTACGCGGCGAACGGCGCGGGCCAGCAGAGCAGGCCGAAGCGCTCGGCATCTCGCTGGCGGAAGAGCTCCTGGATAACGGCGCGCGCGACATTCTCGCGGCAGTTTATGATGGAGAAGCCCCACGATGAGCATCCTGGTCACTCGTCCATTACCGCAAGGAGAAGCGCTGGTCAGCCGTCTGCGGGCCATGGGACGCGTGGCCTGGGGCTTTCCGCTGATAGAATTTACGCCTGGCCGGGAGCTTCCCGCGCTGGGCGACGCGCTTGCCCGCCTCGGGCCTGACGATCTGCTGTTTGCGCTGTCCCAGCATGCGGTGGAGTTCGCCCATGCCCGCCTGCAGCAACAGGGGCTGCCCTGGCCCACTTCCCCACGCTATTTTGCCATTGGCCGCACGACGGCGCTGGCCCTGCATACGGTCAGCGGGCAGCATATCCATTACCCGTTAGATCGGGAAATTAGCGAAGTCTTGCTACAATTACCTGAATTACAAAACATTGCCGGGAAAAATGCGCTGATCTTACGCGGCAATGGCGGGCGGGAACTCTTAGGCGCGACGCTGACCGAGCGCGGCGCCAGGGTCACATTTTGTGAATGTTATCAACGTAGTGCAAAGCATTACGATGGCGCAGAAGAAGCGATGCGCTGGCAATCTCGCGGGGTCACCACGCTGGTGGTCACCAGCGGCGAGATGCTGCAGCAGCTATGGTCGTTAATACCGCAATGGTATCGCGAACGGTGGCTCCTGCACTGCCGCGTTGTCGTTGTCAGCGAACGTCTGGCCCTTCAGGCCCGGGAGCTGGGCTGGCAGAAGATTCAGGTTGCCGATAGCGCCGACAACGATGCGCTGCTACGCGCATTACAATAACTCTCAACATTGGAAGCCATAATGACGGAACAACAAAATCAATCCGCCGTGGTTGAAGAGACCAGGGAGGCCGTGGAGACCACACCACAGCCAGAGAACACTGATAAGAAGAAGGCTGGCAACAAAACCAGCCTGGCGCTCAGCGCGATCGCTATCGCCATTGCGATAGCCGCCGGTATCGGTCTGTATGGCCTGAACAAACAGCAGGCCTCGCGTCAAAACGAAACCACCTCTGAATTATCAAGCCAGGTCGCGGCGCTGCAAAAAGCGCAGGAGAGCCAAAAAAGCGAACTGGAAGGCATTATCAAACAGCAGGCCGACCAGCTAAACGAAGCCAAACGCCAGCAGGAGACGCTGGCCAAACAGCTGGACGAAGTCCAGCAAAAAGTGGCGGTCATTTCCGGTAGCGACGCCAAAACCTGGCTGCTGGCCCAGGCCGACTTCCTCGTCAAGCTGGCGGGACGTAAGCTGTGGAGCGATCAGGATGTCACCACCGCCGCCGCGCTGCTGAAAAGCGCCGACGCCAGTCTCGCCGACATGAATGACCCGAGCCTGATCGGCGCCCGCCGGGCGATTACCGACGACATCGCCACTCTCTCCGCGGTGAACCAGGTGGACTACGACGGCATGATCCTCAAGGTTAATCAGCTGGCGAACCAAATCGATAACCTGCGGCTGGCGGATAATAACGATGACGATTCGCCGATGGATTCTGATAGCGATGAGCTCTCCAGCTCCATCAGCGAATGGCGCATCAATCTGCAGAAAAGCTGGCAGAATTTTATGGACAGCTTTATCACCGTGCGCCGCCGCGATGAAACGGCGGTCCCGCTGCTGGCGCCGAATCAGGATATCTATCTGCGGGAAAATATTCGCTCTCGCCTGCTGGTCGCCGCGCAGGCGGTGCCGCGCCATCAGGAAGAGACCTGGAAACAGTCGCTGGATAACGTCTCGACCTGGGTACGCGCCTATTACGATACCGATGACGCCACCACTAAAGCCTTTCTTGAAGAGGTGGATAAACTCAGTCAGCAAAGCATTACCATGACGGTGCCGGAGACGCTGCAGAGCCAGGCGTTGCTGGAAAAACTGATGCAGACCCGGGTGCGTAATCTGATGGCGCAGCCTGCCGTTTCCGCGGGCGGCGCGCCCGCACCTGCACCGTCTGCACCTGCTGCACCGGCCGCCCCCGCTGCGCCGCAAGGAGAGTAACGCATGCTGAAAATTCTTTTACTCTTCGCACTGTTGATCGCCGGGATCGTGCTTGGCCCGATGATCGCCGGCCATCAGGGCTACGTCCTGATCCAGACTGATAACTACAATATCGAGACCAGCGTGACCGGGCTGGTGATTATCCTGATCCTCGCCATGGTGGTGCTGTTCGCCATTGAATGGCTGCTGCGCCGCATTTTCCGCACCGGGGCGCATACGCGCGGCTGGTTTGTCGGCCGTAAACGCCGTCGCGCGCGTAAGCAAACCGAGCAGGCGCTGCTTAAGCTGGCGGAAGGTGATTACCAGCAGGTTGAGAAGCTGATGGCGAAAAACGCCGATCACGCCGAACAGCCGGTGGTGAACTATCTGCTGGCGGCGGAAGCGGCCCAGCAGCGCGGCGATGAAGCGCGGGCTAACCAGCATCTGGAGCGCGCCACAGAACTGGCGGGCGATGATCTGATCCCGGTGGAAATCACCCGCGTTCGCCTGCAGCTGGCGCGCAATGAAAATCACGCCGCGCGCCATGGCATCGATAAGCTGCTGGAGATCACCCCGCGTCATCCGGAAGTGCTGCGCCTCGCCGAACAGGCTTATACCCGCACCGGTGCCTGGCAGTCGCTGCTGGATATCATTCCGTCGATGGCGAAAGCTAACGTCGGCGATGAAGAGCACCGCGCCGCGCTGGAACAGCTGGCGTGGGTTGGCCTGATGGACAAAGCGCTGGCCGATGGCGGCAGCGAGGGGCTGCGTGAATGGTGGCGCAACCAGAGCCGTAAAACGCGGGCGCTGGTGCCGCTGCAGGTGGCGATGGCCGAGCGCCTCATCGAGAGCGACGATCACGATACCGCGCAGCAAATTATCATTGATGGTCTGAAGAAACAGTATGACGATCGTCTGGTGATGCCGATCCCGCGCCTGAAGACCAATAACCCGGAACAGCTGGAGAAAGTACTGCGCCAACAGATCAAAGCCGTTGGCGACCGTCCGCTGCTGTGGAGCACCCTGGGCCAGTCGCTGATGCGGCACGGTGAATGGCAGGAGGCCAGCATCGCCTTCCGCGCCGCGCTTAAGCAGCGTCCGGATGCCTTTGATTACGCCTGGCTGGCCGATGCCCTGGATCGCCTGCATCAGCCGGAGGAAGCGGCCACCATGCGCCGCGATGGCCTGCTGCTGACGCTGCAGAATAACCCTCAGCAATAACCTGGTCTGGCTATCGCCTCCTGCGGGGCGATAGCGCTTCTCCCCCGCCTTCGCGTTGACGATCCCCTGAAAGAAAAAAACGCCTGCGCTGAAATCAGGGCAGGCGTTAAAACAGGTCTGTTTGACAACAAATTGGGTGCTTCACTCAACGTAATGTCCATGGTGTTTGATGAGGCATAAATGCGACATCTGTCAGTGGACGATAAGCACCGTAAGAACGGCTCTGCATCATTCCGGAGTTTATGAGGCACGAAGGCGAACATAAGAGATGGAATGAGCATCTACCGGGTTATTATCGCACAGGATCCGGGGAAATTGCATCTACCACAGTGATGAATTGAGAGTTTTCCTGACGCGTATTCTTAAGCAAAGAGAAGATTTTTTATCAGCAAGATCAGGGGAATAAGTCATGGCAGGAAGTAACAGAAAACAAAAAACCCCGCCGAAGCGGGGTTCAAAATTGGTCGGCGAGAGAGGATTCGAACCTCCGACCCACTGGTCCCAAACCAGTTGCGCTACCAAGCTGCGCTACTCGCCGAAATACTGCTTTTTGAATTTTTAGTTCAATTCGTTAAAGTCGTGGTGCGAGGGGGGGGACTTGAACCCCCACGTCCGTAAGAACACTAACACCTGAAGCTAGCGCGTCTACCAATTCCGCCACCTTCGCAAATTCACAACTCTATCAAATAATGGGGTGGCTAATGGGATTCGAACCCACGACAACTGGAATCACAATCCAGGGCTCTACCAACTGAGCTATAGCCACCACTGCAAACCTTTTACGCGGTATTAAAACCACCGCAGCTCCAGCACCGGGTTAATGGTGCGCCCGACAGGATTCGAACCTGAGACCTCTGCCTCCGGAGGGCAGCGCTCTATCCAGCTGAGCTACGGGCGCTTAGCGCCGTTGCGGGGTCGGATAATACGGACTTCCTCCCCCGCTGTCTAGTGCCTTTTTAAAGAAAATTATCGTTTGCTCATGCTTTGTTCGTTTTGACGCTTATTCAGCCGGATTATTGATTTGTCCCTGTCTTCCGAGGCCAAACACCTTATAAATCAGGGTAACGGCAGCAAGGAAAATAATACCGACAAAGAGCGACATCCGGGTTTCATCATTCAGCCCCATCCCGACCAGCACGCAGATCAGGAAAGCCATGGTGAAATAGTTGGCCCACGGAAACAGCAGCGAACGGAACGGATGGCTGGCTATCGCTGCCTGATGTACGCGACGGAAACGCAGCTGACTAATCAGGATCACAAACCACGGCACCATCCCCGGCAGGACGCTGGCGCTATAGACATAGACAAATACCCGCTGGGGATTAGGAATGATGTAATTCAGGCAGGAGCCTACCAGCAGGATCAGAATCGACAGCGCTACGCCGACGGCAGGAACGCCGTTGCGCGATACCTTACCGATCGCCGCCGGCAGCTGACGGTTCTTCGCCAGGGCGTACAGCATACGTCCGCAGCTGTACATCCCGCTGTTGCAGCCGGAAAGCGCCGCCGTCAGCACCACGAAGTTGATAATCCCCGCCGCGGCGGTAATACCGATTTTGGCAAACGTCAGTACGAACGGGCTGCCGTTGGAGCCGATTTGATCCCATGGGAAAATAGTGACGATAACGAAAATCGCGCCGACGTAGAAAATCAGGATCCGCCACAGCACTTTGCCCACCGCGCTGCGTAACGTGACCTGCGGATTTTTCGCTTCACCTGCGGTAATGCCGATGAGCTCCACGCCCTGATATGACGCGACCACGATACACAGCGCCGTCAGGAAGCCCTTCCAGCCGCCGGCAAAGAAACCGCCATGTTCGGTCAGGTTGCCAAAACCGATGGAGTGGCCGCCGTTGCCAAAGCCGAAGAAAATGACGCCCAGGCCCACGACGATCATCACAATAATGGTGGTCACTTTAATCATGGCGAACCAGAACTCGATTTCACCGTACAGCCGGACCGCCGCGAGGTTTGCCAGCGCCACCAGCCCCACGGCAATTAATGCCGGGATCCACTGCGCCATCTCCGGGAACCAGAACTGCACATAGACGCCGATGGCGGTAATCTCCGAGATGCCCACCGCCATCCACATAAACCAGTACGACCACGCGGTCAGGTAGCCGAAGAAGGGGCTCATATAGCGATGCGCATACACCGCGAAAGAGCCGGTGACGGGCTCAAGGAACAGCATTTCGCCCATTGAGCGCATAATGAAAAAGACGAACAGGCCAGCGATAATGTACGCCAGCAGCACGGAAGGTCCAGCCCACTTCAGCGTACTGGCCGCCCCCATAAACAACCCCACGCCAATCGTCCCACCAAGGGCGATCAGTTCAATATGCCGGGCCTCCAGTCCACGCTGGAGCTCCGCTTTTTTCTCAGTCATATATCCTCTTGTGTTTGCCGTATTCCGGGTACTCCCGGTTATTGTTATTAACTGAACTCATAGCCTTGCCGACGCGCAGGTCTCCCCCGCGCGTATAAAGCCTGCGAATGGTTAATTAATTTTGCGGAAATGGCAAATAAAGTATCAGGCGAGTGAAGAGATTACACAGAATATGTATGCAAACTCGCCTGGTTGCAGTGGAATATCAGAGCTTACCGGAATAATGCCAACGTAAATAGCGCAGTAGGCGGAACTGTCTCTTGATGCGGCTCGGCTGTAAAAGCAGACGATAGAACCATTCCAGCCCCAGATCCTGCCAGAACTTCGGCGCCCGATGCACGTGCCCGGTGAAAACATCGTAAGTGCCGCCGACGCCCATATACAGCGCGTGCGGGTACAGACGCCGACAGTCGCGCATAAAGATCTCCTGACGCGGGGACCCCATGGCGACGGTGACGATTTTCGCCCCGCTGTCGCGAATGCGTTCGAATAATGCCTGGCGCTGCTCAGGAGCAAAATAGCCGTCCTGGGTGCCGACGATATTCACCTGCCAGCGCTGGCGCAGGCTGGACGCCGTCTGCGCCAGAACTTCAGGTTTACCGCCGACCAAAAACACCGGTGTGCCTTCAGCGCCGGCGCGCTGCATTAACGCTTCCCAGAGATCGGCCCCTGCCACGCGGGACACCTGGGCTTGCGGATATTTTTTACGCAGCGAACGCACCACGCTGATGCCATCCGCATATTTAAACTCCGCCGCCTCAATCAGTGCCCGCACCTCCGGGTTATCCTCTACGGCCAGCATTTTCTCGGCATTAATCGCCACTAGCGTCCCCTCGCGGAGAACGCCGTCGGCATACAAATAATCCAGAGCGTGCTGCATATCGCGCCAGCCTATGAGCTGCAGCCCTCTTAACAGGTACAACGGCGCGGAAATGGTCCCAGTCATGTCCATCCTTCTCAGACTTGCGGTTGCGAAAGCGGTTTTACGCGCTTATGAATCAGTCCCACGCTATCCAGGAACCAGTACAGCAGTTTCGCCGCCAGCAAGCAGATACCAAAGATCACGAGGAAAAACACCACGCGGGAGCCGAACGAATCCAGGCCCTCGCGCGCCAGCACTATCATGTTGAAGATAGCGCCGAAACAGAAACTGTGCAGGATAGCCGCTTTATAGCGATTGCTCTCCCGGTTGCCCAGCTCATACAGCCAGTCGAACCATTTAATAATCAACCCGACCGCCACGGCGCCCAGCGGCACAAACCAGACGCCGCCCATCACCACCAGCGAGCCAATCAGCGTCGGCGAAATCGCCAGCCCCGAATGGTTGTTTAATACTTCCCAGGTAAAGTAGTTGGCGGTATTGAGCACCATCGTCGGGCGACCGTGCCACATCCAGCTGGGGATAAAGACGTAGAAATCGCGGATCATCGGCGCCAGACCCTGAAAATCGATCTTGTCGTAGTTTTGCAGCAGCAGCGCCAGGTTCTCCCACGGCGAGAAGGTATCGCGTGTGAGATAGAGGAAGGTATAAAACGCTTCGTCGCCGCTGACGTTCATCCCGTAGCGCTTCAGCGCCAGCCAGAACATGCCGACGATGCCCAGCACGCCCGCCGCCGCCAGCATCCACAGGCTGATCCAACCGCGAATAATGCCGATAAACAGGAAGATGGCGAAGGCGATGATGATATTGGCGCGCGTCCCGCCGACGATAGCGTAGGTCAGCAAACCAAAGGCCACCGTGCTGACGAGGAAGAAGATCCACGCCTTATAATCCTGGCGCAGGAAATAGACCACCAGCATCGCCGGAATAAAGAAGTAGAAGAAGCGCTTCAACGCCACGCCGGAGACTTCAGCAGAGAAAATCTGGCTGTAGGAGTTGAGCTTAAACAGCAGGAAACCGTTGTGGGCGAAGAAGATGCCAACGCACAGCAGCGCCAGCCCCATCAAAATGCCCCACGCCAGATGGGTTTCTACCCGGTTCATGGTAAACAGCGGCCGACGCGCAACCTCACGCGATGCCGGACGCAGCCGCGTTTTATAGGTCACGTAGTAAATCGCGTAGAAGCACACCGCGATCAGCAGCGTCTGCAGCAAAATCTCCGGCGGCGCCACGCTGACGTCAAAGCGGAACACCAGAATACTGGTCAGCGGGAAACCGAAGAAGAAAGTCAGCAGAAACAGCAACGAGAAAAAGACGTTGAAGTTGAAGCGTACCCGGCGGAACTCAAACCAGGTGGCGGTAGCGATAAACAGCGTCGACAGCAGCCAGACTACCAGCAGCCCGCTAAATTGCATTAACGTCATGCCTGCCCCTCCGCCGCTAACCGTAGCGCCCGCTGCCAGCCCGTCAGATAGTTCGGCCGGAAGAAAGCGATACCCGACTTATCCACGCTCGCCAGTTGGCGCTGCGCTTCGCGCACCACGCTGACGTCCAGCGCATCGCTGGTGAACAGCACCGGCACATGCTGCTCGGTCATATCCTGCCAGAACGGGTTTTCGCGGTTGAGCACGCAGGGAATGCCCGCCTGAATCAGCAGGCACAGGGTGCCGATCCCCTGCTGACGCGCGAACAGGAAATAGCCCAGATCGCAGCGGCGCAGCAGCGCCAGATAATCATGAAACTCCAGTTTCTCGCTGAGGATCTGCAGATGCTCACCGCTAAACAGCGCCGCCCCCGCCTCACGAACCTCATTGATATAGGCCTCGTTATTCGCCGGATAGCCCATCGGCACGATGACGTTTACCGTATCGCCAAACTGCTGATGAATAGCCTTCAGCGCGGCAATATGTTCATTGCTGCGATCCCCGGAGTTACCCACCAGAATGGTCAGCGTGTCGCCGCGCGGCGCGTTTTCGGCCAGGGTATTCAGCGCCGGATCCATACGGGTCGGGAAATAGAGCAGTTCGCCCGGGACGCGCGGATGACGGTTTGCGAACCAGCTCAGATCGCCGCGGGTGGCGAAAACGCGCCCTACCCGCCCCTGCGCCAGGCGGCGCAGCGGATAGAACAGGCGGAACTTCAGGCTGGTGGCGTTTTCGTACAGATCCGCCCCCCAGATATGCCAGTTAAACTGCGACGGGCGGATACCACCGCCCAACAGCGCCAGCCACAGGCCGGTATTGAACTGGCCGTGGAAGAAAAAGCGCTGCTGGCGGTTGGCTTTGGCTTGCGCAATCACCGCCTGCGCCAGCGACTTCTTCCCCGGATAACAGGTGATGTCCAGCGCCGGATACCCATCACGCACGCTGGCCTCATCACCGACGATCATAAATCTCCTGGCCTGCGGATCGGCGGCCAGTTCGTCGTTAAAGAACCGCAGTACGGTCTGGTTATGATGCGGGATATCTGATCCCAGTACATGTATCAGTGCTGTCATGCCCGTTTACGCCAGAGTAAAAACACGCCACTACAAAGGGCGAAATAAACAATATAAGTGGCCATATACGCCTGCGCCGCGCCAACCGCGCCGTGCGCCGGTATAAGCCAGTGTGAGAATGCGGTCAGCAGTGTGAACTGGCTGATTTCCGTCAGAATATAAAAACGCAGCGACGCTTTGGCGATCACCAGATAGCCATAGACGTAGGCGCCTACTTTTAAAACGTCGCCCACCAGCTGCCAGGCGAACAGGTCACGCATCGCGGTAAAGCGATCGGAAAACAGCAGCCAGATGGCAAAATCGCGCAGCAGCCAGACCGTCAGGCTCGCCGCCGCCACTGCCGGCAGGACGAATTTCAGCGACTTGACTATCTCGCGGGTGATATCCGTTTTGGCGCTCAGCCGCGACAGCGTCGGCAGGAGATAGACGCTGAACGAGGCGGTAATAAACTGCAGATAAGCATCAGAGATGCTGCTCACCCCCTGCCAGATACCGACCGCCTCCCAGCCATAATGCGCCGCCAGCAGATTACGCATCATCACATAAGCCACCGGCAGGGTCACTGAGGTTATCAGCGCCATCAGGGTAAATTTCGATAGCTGTCCCGCCAGACCGTTATCCCAGCGCGGACGCAGGGCGCTCAGCGGGATATTACCCCGCCGCCAGAGCATAATACCCGCCGGAACCACCACCAGCGCCGGAACTAACGCCAGCCCCAGCAGCGCGCCCTGATAGCCGCCCAACACGTAGCAAGCATAGTAAGCCGCCACGCCGATCAGGCTCCCGGCAATCAGCGAGAAGGCGTTACCCGCCGCATCGCGAAAGCCTTTCATCAGCGCCAGCAGGAAGTTCGCCCAGGCGATCCCCATCTGTACCAGCGCCACCAGCCGTACCAGATTCTGATAATGAGTATGGCCGAACAGCCCCTGGCTTATCGGCGCCGCGGCCAGTAAAAACACCAGCGCCAGCAGTGTGGAAAAGCCAAGCACCATCGCCGACGAGGTGCCCACCACCTGCTTCAGGCGCGGGGGATCGTCGTGATGCTGCGCCACCAGCTTCGTGACGCCATTAAATATCCCGGCCCCGGCCAGCACGCCGAGTACGGTGACCAGTTGCCGGAAGTTACCGGCCTGGCCAACGCCCGCGGGCCCAAACGAGACGGCCAGCAGCTTGACGACCAACAGCCCGGCGCCGATTTTGACCAGCGTCGATGCCGCCGTCCACAATGAAGCTTTTGCTAACGACATATCAGGAGAAGTAGCTCAGCAGCGAGTTAATCACCGTCCGCTGGTTCACCACAGACAGATTGTAAAACAGCGGCAGGCGTACCAGGCGCTCGCTCTCCTGGGTGGTATAGCGGTCTTCACCGTGGAATTCGCCGAAGTGTTCGCCTGCCGGACAGCTGTGCAGAGGAATGTAATGGAATACCGCGAGGATCTCCGCCTCTTTCAGCCAGGCGATCAGCCTGCTGCGATCCTCGATATCGCGCAGCTTAATGTAGAACATGTGCGCGTTTTGCCCGCAGTCGGCCGGGATCGTCGGCAGTTCGATACGTCCCGCGCGTGCCAGCGGCAGCAGGGCGTCATAGTAGTTCTGCCACAGCGCCAGGCGCTGTTGGTTGATGCGCTCCGCCGCTTCCAGCTGCGCCCACAGGTAGGCGGCCTGCAGGTCGGACATCAGATAGCTGGAGCCAATGTCCCGCCAGGTATATTTATCCACCAGGCCACGAAAGAACTGGCTGCGGTTGGTGCCTTTTTCGCGAATGATCTCCGCGCGCTCCACCAGCGTGCGATCGTTGATGAGCGTCGCCCCGCCCTCACCGCCAGCGGTATAGTTTTTGGTTTCATGGAAGCTGAAGCAGCCGATATGGCCGATGGTGCCCAGCGCACGCCCCTTGTAGGTGGACATCACCCCCTGCGCGGCATCTTCCACCACGAACAGGTTGTACTTGTCGGCGATGGCCATGATGATATCCATCTCGCAAGCTACGCCGGCGTAATGCACCGGGACGATCGCCCGGGTTTTATCGGTGATAGCGGCTTCGATTAACGTTTCATCGATATTCATCGTATCGCGACGGATATCGACGAAGACGATTTTCGCCCCGCGCAGCACAAAAGCATTGGCGGTGGAGACAAAGGTATAGCTGGGCATAATCACTTCGTCGCCCGGCTGGATATCCAGCAGCAGCGCGGCCATCTCCAGCGAAGCCGTGCAGGAAGGGGTTAGCAGGGCTTTTGCCGTGCCAAAACGCTGCTCCATCCACTGCTGGCAGCGGCGCGTAAAGCCGCCGTCGCCGCACAGCTTGCCGCTGTTCATCGCAGACTGCATGTAATCAAGCTCGGTTCCAACCACCGGCGGCGCGTTAAATGGGATCATGAGGTCACCTGTATAGCCAGTAGGCGGTGCTTTCCACATTAGCACCGCTGAGAATATAACGTTTAAGCGCGGCGGTGTTGCCCATCTGGGTCGCCACCCGCAGTGTAGAAAGTCCGCGCGAAGCGGCCCAGTACCGCGCCGCCTGCATCAGCTGCGCCCCGGCGCCGCGTCCGGCCAGCAGGCCGATACGCGCCTCGGTGGCATTGAGCTGGCGCAGGGAGACAAAGGCGCGAATATCGCCCTCAGGATGGCGGTAAATCAGGCACTGATGATCGAAGGTGCCGCGCACCGCATTTTCAATCCACTGGGCATAGAAGCGGCCGCTGGCATCGGCAGCGTACCAGGGCGCACGAAAGCGGCTCAGGGCAAAGGCCTGCGCCGCCAGCTCGCGCAGTGGCGCAATATCTGCCTCCACGGCGACGTCGGCGCCCGCATCCGCAGGGTTGCCCACCGGTAGCGCCAGATCGACCTCGCCTTCCACCAGCTGAAAACCCAGCTGCTGCAGCGCGTCGAGCCGGACGGTGTCGCTGGCGGCTACCTTCGCCTGCACCCGCGACCACCCCGCCAGCGCCTCAGGCGTCAGCAGCGGCGCACGCTCGTCAAAGTGAACGACGGCGCTGTTAACGGCAAAGAAGCGGTTCTCCCACTCCAGGGGATCAATACTGGCGCGGACGGGCACGGAGCAGATCCAGCAGATATTGGCCGTAGCCGGTTTTTTTCAGCCGCTTCGCCGCGCGTTTGACGCCGTCGTCGTCCAGCCAGCCGTTGCGCCAGCCGATCTCTTCCAGACAGGCGATTTTAAAGCCCTGACGCTTCTCGACGGTCTGCACAAACATGCTGGCCTCGATCAAGCTATCGTGGGTGCCGGTATCCAGCCACGCAAAGCCGCGCCCTAGCAGTTCGACGGTTAATGCGCCATCTTCAAGGTACATCTGGTTGATGGAGGTGATTTCCAGTTCGCCGCGCTCGGATGGCTTGACCCGTTTGGCGTACTCCGCCACCTTGCCATCGTAGAAATAGAGACCGGTGACCGCCCAGTTCGACTTCGGCTGCTTCGGCTTCTCTTCCAGCGACAGCGCGCGGAAGTTGTCATCAAACTCCACCACGCCAAAACGCTCAGGATCCATCACCTGATAGCCAAAAATCGTCGCCCCTTCCGTGCGGGCAGCCACGCTGCGCAGCTTGGGGCTGAAGCTCTGGCCGAAGAAGATGTTGTCGCCTAACACCAGGCACGCCGGTTCACCGTTAAGAAAGGCTTCGCCGATGATAAACGCCTGGGCTAAACCATCCGGCGACGGCTGTACGGCATAGTGCAGCGCAATGCCAAACTCTGAACCATCGCCGAGCAGGCGCTGGAAATCGCGCAGATCGTCCGGCGTGGTGATGATCAGGATCTCACGGATCCCGGCCAGCATTAATACCGACAGCGGGTAGTAGATCATCGGCTTATCGTAGATCGGCAACAGCTGCTTCGACACGCCGCGGGTGATAGGATGCAGTCGCGTTCCGGACCCCCCCGCCAGAATAATACCTTTCATCATTCCCCCCAGAGATGATTAGCCTTGCAGCCCAAGACGCTCGCCCTGATAGCTACCGTCCTGAACCTGGCGCCACCATGTCTCGTTCGCCAGATACCACGCCACGGTCTTACGCATGCCGGAAGTGAAAGTCTCAGCCGGCGTCCAGCCCAGCTCACGGGCAATCTTCGAGGCATCAATGGCATAGCGCAGATCGTGGCCCGGGCGGTCGGCAACAAAGGCGATCAGGTCGCGATAGTGCGCCACGCCCTGCGGCTTATTCGGCGCCAGCGCTTCGAGCAATTCGCAAATGGTTTCCACCACCTCGATGTTTTTACGTTCGTTATGACCGCCGATATTGTAAGTCTCGCCCGGTTCGCCGCGGGTCGCCACCAGATATAGCGCCCTGGCGTGATCTTCCACGTACAGCCAGTCGCGGATCTGCTGTCCATTGCCATACACCGGCAGCGGCTTGCCCGCCAGCGCGTTGAGGATCGTCAGCGGGATCAGCTTCTCGGGGAAGTGATACGGGCCGTAGTTGTTCGAACAGTTGGTGATAAGCGTCGGCAGGCCATAGGTTCGCAGCCAGGCGCGCACCAGGTGGTCGCTGCTGGCTTTCGAGGCCGAATAGGGACTGCTTGGCGCATAGGGCGTGGTCTCGGTAAAGAAATCATCGCTGCCGTGCAGATCGCCATACACTTCATCGGTGGAGATGTGATGGAAGCGAAACGCCGATTTTTGCGTCGTAGCCAGCGTATTCCACCAGCTACGGGCCGCCTCCAGCAGCGTATAGGTGCCCACGATATTGGTTTCAATAAACGCCGCCGGGCCGTCAATCGAACGATCGACATGGCTTTCCGCCGCCAGGTGCATCACTGTATCCGGTTGATACTGAACGAAAATACGATCAAGCTCGCCGCGGTCGCAAATATCCACCTGTTCAAAGGCGAAACGCGCATCCTGCGCCACCGGCGCCAGCGACATTAAATTGCCGGCGTAGGTCAGTTTATCCACCACCACCACGCGATCGGCGGTGTGCTGGATAATCTCCCGCACTACCGCCGAACCAATGAAGCCCGCGCCGCCGGTGACCAGAATGGTTCTCACCGCCACACTCCTTTGGTGTCGATGATATACGCCTGGGTGACGCTATCGCCGCTAACGGCTTTAAATTCATGGTGATCGACCAGCATCACCAGCACATCGGCGCTGGCCAGCGCCGCATCGAGGGTCGCCAGCGTACACAGACCGTCGAGCTTCTTCGGCAGCGCGTGAATGTTGGGCTCAACCACCTGCGTCGTGCCGCTGTGCCAGCGGGCAATCTGCGCGGCAATTTCCATTGCCGGGCTTTCGCGCAGGTCGTCAATATTCGGCTTAAAGGCGAGGCCAAAACAGGCAATGGTCAGTTCGCTGGCCCGTTTGTTGGTGGCATTCAGGCAGTCCGCTACCTGCGCTTTCACCTGTTCGATAACCCATTCCGGCTTGTGGTCGTTAACCTCACGGGCCGTGCGGATCAGACGCGCCTGCTGCGGGTTCTGCGCCACGATAAACCACGGGTCGACGGCGATACAGTGGCCGCCGACGCCCGGACCCGGCTGCAGGATATTCACCCGAGGATGACGGTTCGCCAGGCGGATCAGCTCCCAGACGTTAATGCCCTGGTCAGCGCAAATCAGCGACAGCTCGTTGGCAAAAGCGATGTTGACGTCGCGGAAGCTGTTTTCCGTCAGCTTGCACATCTCAGCGGTGCGCGAGTTGGTCACCACACATTCGCCTTCAAGGAAGATTTTATACAGCTCGCTGGCGCGAGCGGAGCAGACTGGCGACATGCCCCCGATAACGCGGTCGTTTTTAATCAGCTCGACCATCACCTGACCGGGCAATACCCGCTCCGGGCAGTAGGCGATATTCACGTCCGCCGCTTCACCCACCTGCTGGGGGAAGCTAAGATCCGGGCGCATCTCCGCCAGCCACTCAGCCATCTGTTCGGTCGACCCGACCGGCGAGGTGGACTCGAGGATCACCAGCGAGCCTTTCTTTAACGTTGGCGCAATGGATTTTGCCGCCGACTCGACAAACACCATATCCGGCTCGTGGCGATCTTTAAACGGCGTCGGCACGGCAATCAGGTAGGCATCCGCTGCCACCGGGGTGGTGGTGGCGCTTAAATACCCCTGCTCGACCGCGGTCTTCACCACGCTCGCCAGATCCGGCTCCACGATATGAATCTCTCCACGGTTAATGGTCTCCACGGCATGTTGATTGACATCAACGCCGACCACCCGCTTCTGCCGGGAGGCGAACGCGGCAGCGGTTGGCAGCCCGATATAGCCAAGGCCAATCACTGAAATGGTAGAAAAACTCATAGCGTTACCTGATTATTTTTAAGTGCAGACAAAATTCGACGACATGCTTCGCCATCGCCATAAGGATTATGTGCGCGGCTCATCGCCTGGTATGCGGCATCATCCTCCAGCAGACGCGTCACTTCCGCGACGATGCGCTGGCTGTCAGTGCCCACCAGACACACGGTGCCGGCGGCCACCGCTTCCGGACGTTCGGTCATATCGCGCATGACCAGCACCGGTTTCCCCAGGGAAGGCGCCTCTTCCTGAATGCCACCGGAATCGGTCAGGATGAGCCAGGCCCGATCCATCAACCAGACGAACGGCAGGTAGTCCTGCGGTTCAATCAACATCACGTTGTCGATATGGCCGAGAATACGGTTCACCGGTTCGCTGACATTAGGATTCAGGTGAACCGGATAGACAATCTGCACCTCAGGGTGGGTATGGGCTATCTCCGCCAGCGCCTGGCAGATCTGCTCAAAACCGCGGCCGAAGCTTTCCCGCCGATGGCCGGTAACCAGAATCATTTTTTTACCGTGGCTAATGAAAGGGTAGCGCTGCAGCAAGGTCTCCCGTAGCGCTTCATCGCCCAGAACCCGATCGCGCACCCAGAACAGAGCATCGATGACGGTATTACCGGTCACCGTGATGCGACTGTCGGCAATGTTCTCCCGCAGGAGATTCTGCCGCGAGGTTTCCGTAGGGGCGAAGTGGTACGTCGCCAGATGCCCGGTCAACGTACGGTTGCCCTCTTCCGGCCACGGCGAACTTAAATCGCCGGTCCGCAGCCCCGCCTCTACATGGCCCACCGGTATGCGCTGGTAAAACGCCGCCAGGCTCGCCGCCATCGTGGTGGTGGTATCGCCATGCACCAGCACCACGTCGGGTTTAAACGACTCCAGGACCGGCTTCAGCCCCTCAAGAATACGGCAGGTGATCTCGGTGAGCCCCTGCCCCGGCTTCATGATGTTGAGATCGTAGTCCGGGGTGATGGAGAATAGTTTCAACACCTGATCGAGCATCTCCCGATGCTGCGCGGTCACGCATACTTTCGCCTCAAAATGAGGATCCTTTGCCAGCGCATGGACCAGAGGAGCCATCTTGATGGCTTCCGGCCTCGTGCCAAATACAGTTAGTACTTTCACATCGATTCTCTTCGATTAGGCGATGAAGGTCATCTGCCCTTCACCACAGGCCGCAATCACAGGACACGACGACGCGATAACGCCACGCCTGCGCCGATGAGCGCACCCACAATCCCCCACATCACCATCAGAAATACACGGCGCGGGCTATCGCGTTTTACAGGTTCTTCCGGCGTTCGCAAATACCGGTAAGTCTGAAAACGCGGGTCCAACGTTGGACCGACGTTCAACGTGCTCAGCATGGCGCGATTCTGGTCGTAATCGAGGTCATATTCCGGTCCGACGGCCTGCAGGTTTTCCAGTCTGGCCTGCAGCATCGGCCTGCCCAATAAAAATAGCTCTGAATCCGGCAACTGATCGGCAGGAACATCCGTTTCGCTGCGTGAGATGTTATGCTGCTGAGCGACCTTCAGCGCTTGCTCCACGCTGTGGGTCCGGCGGTTGAAAATAGCCTCGGCCACCTCCTCCTGGCGCTTCACCTGCGCCTTCATTTGCACCGTCCGCGCCGCCCAGGCGCCTTTGAGTTCGTCGTTAAGATGGCCGGCCGCCCGCTGGCTGGCGAAAGCCACATACTGGCGCAGCAAATTATTGGCATCCTGCCCAGTCTCGGCAGTCAGTTTGACGCTGTCATTGACGCTCTTGGCCGCATCGCCGGGCATAAACTGGATATTGTTAATCAAATCATCCAGCATCGCCGCATCGGCGCGAGCATTACCCGACTGGCGCTGCTTGTAGTAGTCCGTTTGCAGCCAGAAATCACGCCGGGTGTCCCAGGAGGCCAGCTGCATGATGAACTCTTTATACGCTTCATCCATGGCGGAAGGCTGATCCACCGAGGCCAGGTCGGCTTTGATATCCAGATTGCGTAAGAACTGCTGCTGGGAATAGTACCCCCCCAACATGTTGACAGTAGGCCGATCGGTGATCGCCGTGGCGCTCCACTCCTGGCGAGCAAAGAAGGTGTACACCAACACGATAGCGGCGAAGAGAACAGCGCCGCCGACTATCCAGCCTTTTCCTGCCCATAAAGCGCGAAACAGCCCGCGAATATCCAGCTCGTTCTCAACGTTCACTGCTTGTGCTCCCGGTAATGGTTGAGTCATCACATCCCCAGCTTTACTTGGTTAGTTTCGGATTATTGCCGCTGTGTCGCCGAATTCTGCGTCTGATGCGCTTAACCAGACGCGCCACTTTCCAGGCGCGCTTAATACAGTAGCCATAAAGGAAGAAGGCCACCAAAAAGAGAATTAACATCACCCATTCCGGCACAATGCGGGTATATTCCGCCGCGACGCCAACCAGCGCCAGCAGGGCAGCGGCCAGGGTAATCAGGACGAACGCCTGGCGGGAAGTAAACCCGGCGCGCATGATCAAATGATGAATATGCTGCCGGTCCGGTGAGAAAGGACTCATGCCTTTACGCAGGCGGCGATACATAATCGCCACCATATCCATCAACGGGATAGCGATAATCCACAGCGCAGTGACCGGGCTGATGGGATGCGTTTTACCTTGGGTGGTTTCCAGCAGGATCCAGATGATGGTGAAGCCAATCATGGTGCTGCCGGCGTCACCCATAAAAACTTTATAGCGGCGGCCGAGGGCGCCAAGATTAAGAAGAATATAGGGCAGAATGGCGGCGATCATCGCAAAACACCACATCGCCAGGCTGTACTGGCCATCAAACCAAAGGATGATCCCGGTCGCCGCAAAGGAGACCGATGACAGGCCGCCGAGCAGACCGTCAATCCCATCGACCATATTAAACGCATTGATGGCGGCCCAGACGGCAAACAGAGTAAGGAAGAAGCCGAAGGGCCCCAGCACCAGCTCCCACGAGCCAAAAATAAAGCCCAGACTACTCAGATGCAGATTCCCTGCCATCATCATAATCACGGCGATCGCGGCCTGAATGACCGCGCGAATTTTCACGCTGATGTCGAAGCGATCGTCCAGCGCACCAACCAGCACCAATACCCCCGCACAGGCCAGATACAGCGAGGCGTGAGGAATATAATAATCGGCGATAGCGAAGGTAAAACAGATGCCTGCATAAACTGAGATACCACCGACCAACGGAATCAACCCCTGATGCCGTTTGCGATAGTTTGGTTTATCCACTAGCCCAATCTTTTTTGCCACTTTCCGCGCGACAAAAATAAAGAGGGTCGTGAATAAGAAAATACTGATTAATTCAGTAATAGCAGTGAGTAAATTCACAACGCATGTGCTCTCAGCATAGTTAATCCGGGAAGTATAGCGATGATGCCCCAACTCCAGAAGGGGAAAAGCAGAACATTACAAATTTATTGTATAGATTTTAGTCTGTTAAAGCTGTCTCCGCCTGCTGTCCGGCGCCATTATACGACAACTTTCGTCCCGCTTTCTCTGTCTCTGGATCATACAAATCCCAAAATGAAAACGCCACGCAAAGGCGTGGCGTTTTTGGCTTTTTTTACCTTACGAGCGCTTCATCATATCGAAGAAGTCATCATTCGTCTTAGTCATTGCCAGTTTATTAATGAGGAATTCCATCGCGTCGATCTCACCCATCGGATGGATAATTTTGCGCAGGATCCACATTTTCTGCAGCTCTTCCTGAGTGGTGAGCAGCTCTTCTTTACGCGTACCGGAACGGTTGTAATCGATAGCCGGGAAGACGCGTTTTTCAGCAATCTTACGAGAGAGGTGCAGCTCCATGTTACCGGTGCCTTTAAACTCTTCGTAGATAACTTCATCCATTTTGGAGCCAGTGTCGATCAGCGCCGTGGCGATGATGGTCAGGCTACCGCCCTCTTCAACGTTACGCGCCGCGCCGAAGAAACGCTTCGGACGGTGCAGGGCGTTAGCGTCCACACCACCGGTCAGCACTTTACCGGAAGCCGGGACCACGGTGTTGTAGGCGCGCGCCAGACGGGTAATGGAGTCGAGCAGGATGATAACGTCTTTCTTGTGTTCAACCAGACGTTTCGCTTTCTCGATAACCATCTCAGCAACCTGAACGTGACGGGATGCCGGTTCGTCGAAGGTGGAAGCAACGACTTCACCTTTGACCAGACGCTGCATCTCGGTCACTTCTTCCGGACGTTCGTCGATCAGCAGCACCATCAGCACGCAGTCCGGATGGTTGTAAGCGATGCTCTGCGCGATGTTCTGCAGCAGCATGGTTTTACCGGCTTTCGGCGGCGCGACGATCAGACCACGCTGGCCGCGGCCAATCGGGGAAGCCAGATCCAGTACGCGAGCGGTTAAGTCTTCGGTAGAACCGTTACCACGCTCCATACGCAGACGAGAATTCGCGTGCAGCGGCGTTAAGTTCTCGAACAGGATCTTGTTACGGGCGTTTTCCGGCTTGTCGTAGTTAACTTCGTTAACTTTCAGCAGCGCAAAGTAACGCTCACCCTCTTTCGGAGGACGAATCTTACCGGAAATGGTGTCACCAGTGCGGAGGTTGAAACGGCGGATTTGGCTGGGGGATACGTAGATGTCGTCAGGGCCGGCGAGGTAGGAGCTGTCTGCGGAGCGGAGGAATCCAAATCCATCCTGCAGTATCTCCAGTACGCCGTCGCCAAAGATATCTTCGCCACTCTTCGAATGCTGCTTGAGGATGGCAAAAATAATATCCTGCTTACGCATACGAGCCAGATTTTCCAGCCCCATATTTTCGCCGAGAGTAATCAGCTCAGAAACCGGCGTATTCTTTAATTCGGTAAGATTCATAGTGGTGTGGGTTCTTAAACTCGGGGTAAATCTCGAACTTAATGTTGTGAATGGTATGGCAGGAACTTCCATGCCTGTTAACGGCCTTCATCTCGTGTCTGTACGTTGCCTGGTCACAGGAAAGAACGCAGAACTGAAACGACTAGACGGAATGAGTGAAAAGCCCGGAATTAATAGCTTCACGCGCATTTTTTTGCGGGATGCTTCGGGTAAAACAAGATTCAAACAAGGTATGTTTAAAACGAAGTCTGTGGATTAACTTAGCACGACTCCAGCCGGGCGTCCAGAGTTCCGCAAAAAATAGGAATCCGGACGCCGGAACAGCAATTCGCTTACGCCAGGTTGGCGTCGAGGAACTCTTTCAGCTGACCCTTGGACAGGGCGCCAACTTTGGTGGCCGCCACTTCGCCGTTTTTGAACAGCAGCAGGGTTGGGATGCCGCGAATGCCGTACTTCGGCGCGGTACCCGGGTTCTGGTCGATGTTCAGCTTAGCTACGGTCAGTTTGCCCTGATACTCTTCAGCGATCTCATCCAGAATCGGGGCGATCATTTTGCACGGACCACACCACTCTGCCCAGAAATCGACGAGGGTCAGCCCGTCAGCCTTGAGTACGTCCGTGTCAAAACTGTCGTCAGTCAGGTGAATAATTTTATCGCTCATATTTAACTCCACAGGAATAAGCCTGGTGTGTTGGTGTCGTAGCCATCAACGACGCGCTGCAGCTACGTTATGCACGCTATTCTTCAGGATACCTCAATTCTCTGGTCTGCCAACTGGCGCGATCCATCATGGACCCACCTTTTGACGCCAGGGTTGCCCGAACGCGAACTGCATGCTGCAGATTTATCGCTCCCGACTCGCTTAGTGGTCTAAGCTATCCTGGATTCGTTCAGTTACCGTAGACGTACCTTGAATAATTTCGCACACCGCCAACGAAAGGTTGACGTTATTTCACCGGATACGCTTTCTTAATGCAATAGTTAGCTGATATTCTACCACACTATGAGCAAAACACATTTAACAGAACAGAAGTTTTCCGACTTCGCCCTGCACCCGGCAGTCATTGAAGCCCTTGAAAAGAAAGGGTTTCATAATTGCACACCTATTCAGGCCCTCGCCCTTCCGCTGACGCTGGAAGGCCGCGATGTCGCCGGGCAGGCGCAAACCGGTACCGGTAAAACGATGGCGTTCCTGACGTCGACGTTTCATTATCTTCTCTCTCACCCGGCTATCGCCGATCGCCAGGTAAACCAGCCGCGCGCGCTGATTATGGCGCCGACGCGTGAACTGGCGGTACAGATCCACGCGGACGCTGAACCGCTGGCGCAGGCCACCGGTCTGAAGCTGGGTCTGGCTTACGGCGGCGACGGCTACGATAAGCAGCTAAAAGTGCTGGAAAGCGGCGTCGATATTCTGATCGGCACCACCGGTCGTCTGATCGATTACGCGAAGCAAAACCACATTAACCTCGGCGCCATTCAGGTCGTCGTGCTGGACGAAGCCGATCGCATGTACGATCTCGGCTTTATTAAAGATATCCGCTGGCTATTCCGCCGCATGCCGCCGGCCACTCAGCGTCTGAACATGCTGTTCTCCGCGACCCTTTCCTATCGCGTACGCGAACTGGCGTTCGAACAAATGAACAACGCCGAGTACGTTGAAGTCGAGCCGGAACAGAAAACGGGCCACCGTATTAAAGAAGAGCTCTTCTACCCGTCCAACGAAGAAAAAATGCGCCTGCTGCAGACGCTGCTGGAAGAAGAGTGGCCCGATCGCGCCATCGTCTTCGCCAATACCAAGCATCGTTGTGAAGATATCTGGGGCCATCTCGCCGCCGACGGCCATCGCGTAGGTCTGCTGACCGGCGACGTGGCGCAGAAAAAACGTCTGCGTATTCTCGAAGAATTTACCCGCGGCGACCTCGATATCCTGGTCGCGACTGACGTTGCCGCTCGTGGCTTGCACATTCCGGCCGTGACCCACGTCTTTAACTACGATCTACCAGACGATTGCGAAGATTACGTTCACCGCATTGGCCGTACCGGTCGCGCTGGCGCCAGCGGTCACTCCATCAGCCTCGCCTGCGAAGAGTATGCGCTGAACCTGCCGGCTATCGAAACCTATATTGGCCACTCAATTCCGGTCAGCAAGTACAACCCGGACGCGCTGATGACCGATCTGCCGAAGCCGCTGCGCCTGACCCGTGCTCGCCCAGGCAACGGCCCGCGCCGCAACGGTCCACCGCGCAATCGTCGTCGTTCAGGTTAAGAAATCTATGCTATACGCTCAATCATTCAGAATGTGCCAGGGCGCGCTTCCCCGGCAACCCGCTCAGTTACACGGATTGGGCACAAGCGCCCCGTCGACCAGGGAGCCTTCTGAACGATGAAGAGCATGAGCTCCACCTCGCTGTATGCCGCCATTGATTTGGGCTCCAACAGTTTCCATATGTTGGTGGTGCGCGAGGTGGCTGGCAGTATCCAGACGCTGAGCCGCATTAAGCGCAAAGTCCGTCTTGCCGCCGGCCTGAATAGCGACAACACGCTCTCCGCAGAAGCGATGGAGCGCGGCTGGCAGTGCTTACGCCTGTTTGCCGAACGCCTGCAGGATATTCCGCCGGCGCAAATCCGCGTCGTGGCCACCGCCACGCTGCGTCTTGCCGTCAATGCCGGCGAATTTCTGGCGAAAGCGCAGGAGATCCTCGGCAGTCCGGTACAGGTCATTAGTGGCGAAGAAGAAGCGCGTCTGATTTATCAGGGGGTCGCCCACACCACCGGCGGCGCCGATCAGCGTCTGGTGGTCGATATCGGCGGCGCCAGCACCGAACTGGTGACCGGAACCGGCGCGCAAACGACCTCGCTATTTAGCCTGTCGATGGGCTGTGTGACCTGGCTTGAACGCTATTTCGCCGATCGCAGCCTGACGAAAGAAAATTTCGATCTTGCCGAGGCGGCCGCGCGTGAGGTGCTGCTGCCCGTCGCCGATGTGCTGCGCTATCACGGATGGAAAGTGTGCGTTGGCGCCTCCGGCACCGTTCAGGCTCTGCAAGAAATTATGATGGCGCAGGGGATGGATGAGCGGATCACCCTGACCAAACTCCAGCAGCTTAAACAGCGCGCCATTCAGTGCGGACGCCTGGAAGAGCTGGAGATCGAAGGCTTAACCCTTGAGCGAGCGCTGGTGTTTCCAAGCGGGCTGGCGATCCTTATCGCTATCTTCAGCGAACTGAATATTCAGTGTATGACCCTCGCGGGCGGCGCGTTACGTGAAGGTCTGGTGTACGGCATGCTGCATCTCTCCGTTGAACAGGACATCCGCAGCCGCACTCTGCGTAATATTCAGCGTCGTTTTATGATCGACACCGAACAGGCCCAGCGCGTCGCTGGTCTCGCCAGCCACCTGCTCAGCCAGCTGGACGGCAGCTGGGAGCTGGATCCGCTAAGCCGCGACTTGCTCCTCAGCGCCTGTGCATTGCATGAAATTGGCCTGAGCGTGGATTTTAAGCGCGCGCCGCAGCACGCGGCCTATCTGGTCAATAATCTCGACCTGCCCGGCTTTACCCCGGCGCAGAAGAAGCTGATTGCGACGCTGCTGCTTAACCAGACTAACGCCATCGACCTCTCATCGCTTCATCAGCAGAATGCCGTTCCGCCGCGAGTTGCCGAACATCTTTGTCGCCTGCTGCGACTGGCGATCCTCTTTGCCAGCCGGCGGCGTGACGATTTGCTGCCCGCCATCAATCTTGTGGCCGATGATGAAAAACTGTCCCTGACGCTGCCGGAAAACTGGCTGGATAATCACCCGCTTGGGGCTGAGCTGATCGAACAGGAATGCCAGTGGCAGAGCTATGTGCACTGGGTGCTTGAGGTGAAGTAATACGCTGAACATTGCCGGGCGGCGGCTTCGCCTTACCCGGCCAGCTTATCGCTATCCTTTCTCTTTAGCTTTTGCCAGCATGGCGCGAATGTTCGCCACGTTAGCCTGTCCTTTATGCATTCGCTCTTCAGCGGTAATCACTTTGCGCGCCTGCTCCCAAATCAGATCGTCCTGGGGTAGCTCCAGCAGAAAACGGCTCGGTTCCGGGCGCACCACCTCACCATACTGCCGGCGCTCCTTACAGAGCGTAAAGGTCAGCTCTTTCTGCGCGCGGGTGATGCCCACGTAGGCTAACCGGCGCTCTTCATCGACATTATCTTCATCAATGCTGCTCTGGTGCGGGAGCAATCCCTCTTCCATTCCCACCAGGTAAACATACGGGAACTCCAGCCCTTTTGAGGCATGAAGGGTCATCAGCTGCACCTGATCCAGCTCTTCATCCGATTCACCGCGCTCCATCATGTCGCGCAGCGTAAAGCGGGTGACCACCTGCGTCAGGGTCATTGGCTCATCGATTTCGCTGCCTTCCAGCATCTCGGTCATCCAGGTGAACAGCTGGTTGACGTTTTTCATGCGCATTTCTGCGGCCTTCGGGCTGGGCGAGGTTTCATACAGCCAGGATTCGTAGTCAATTCCGCGGATTAAGTCGCGCACGGCGTTGACCGGCTCGCGTTCGGCCAGCTGCTGGATCTCACGCAGCCAGTGGGTGAAGCGGGTGAGTGATTCATACCCGCGCCCGGTCAGCGTCTGGCTGAGACCCATATCAAAGCTGGCGGTGAACAATCCTTTGTTGCGGCCCATCGCCCACTCACCGAGCTTTTGCAGCGTCGCCGGGCCGATCTCGCGCTTCGGTGTATTCACGATACGCAGGAAGGCGCTGTCGTCGTCCGGGTTGGTAAGCACGCGCAGATAGGCCAGCAGATCTTTAATTTCCGGGCGCGAGAAGAACGACGTGCCGCCGGAGATTTTGTACGGGATGCGGTTCTGCATCAGCATCTTTTCAAAGACCCGCGACTGGTGATTGCCGCGATAAAGGATCGCGTAGTCTTTGTAATTGGTTTTATTGATGAAGTGGTGGGCGATCAGCTCCCCGGCCACGCGCTCCGCTTCATGATCTTCATTGTTGGCGGAGAGCACTTTCAGCTCAGCGCCATATCCCAGCTCAGAGAACAGCCGCTTTTCAAAAACGTGCGGGTTATTGGCGATCAGAATGTTAGCGGCTTTCAGAATACGCCCGGATGAGCGGTAGTTCTGCTCAAGCTTAATCACCTGCAGCGCCGGAAAATCCTGGCTGAGCAGCACCAGGTTCTGCGGCCGCGCGCCGCGCCACGAGTAGATCGACTGGTCATCGTCGCCTACCACGGTAAAACGCGCCCGCTGGCCCACCAGCAGCTTCACCAGCTCATACTGGCTGGTGTTGGTATCCTGATACTCATCCACCAGCAGGTAGCGGATCTTATTCTGCCAGCGTTCGCGCACCTCCTCGTTGCGCTGCAGCAGCAGCGTCGGCAGCAGGATCAGATCGTCAAAATCGAGGACATTGCAGGCCTTCATATGCGCATCGTACAGCCCATAGCAGTGGGCGAAGATGCGATCCCGTTCGCCTTTCGCACCCGCGGCGGCCTGCGCCGGGGTTTTCAGATCGTTTTTCCAGTTGGAGATCGTCGAGATCAACTGCTGGAGCACCACTTTGTCATCTTCGATCAACCCTTCGGTCAGCTCTTTGAGCAGCGCCACCTGGTCAGTATCGTCGAATAAGGAGAAGTTAGACTTCATGCCCAGCGCGGCGTATTCCCGCTTGATGATATCCAGCCCCAGAGTGTGGAAGGTGGAGATCATCAGCCCACGCGCCTCTTTGCGCCCCAGCGTTTGCCCAACGCGCTCTTTCATCTCGCGCGCGGCTTTGTTGGTAAAGGTCACGGCCGCGATATGGCGCGCCTGATAGCCGCAGCCGCGGATCAGGTGGGCGATTTTATTGGTGATCACGCGGGTCTTACCGGAGCCGGCGCCCGCCAGCACCAGGCAAGGTCCGGTTACAAATTCGACGGCTTGTTGTTGGCCAGGGTTTAAACGCATGGGAGTCTTGCTCAATCTTCGAACGGGGTGGCGATTGTAGCAGAAAGCGGAGCCGAGATTTACCGACTGATGGTAAAGTGAAGAAATCGCGATTAACCCGTAGAGCAGAACCATGAAAAAGACCGCAGCAGCCCTGCATATCCTGGTCAAAGAAGAGAAACTGGCCCAGGAGATCCTTGCCAAACTGGAACGCGGCATCAGCTTCGATCATCTGGCAAAGCGCTATTCGAAATGCCCGTCCGGGCGTAACGGCGGCGATCTGGGGGAGTTTCAGCAAGGCGCGATGGTCGGCCCATTCGATCAGGCGGTCTTTAGCTGCCCACTTCTCAAGCCCTACGGTCCGGTAAAAACCAAATTTGGCTACCATATCATTAAGGTGCTTTATCGCCGCTGACGCGTGGTATATTGCGCCCCGATTTATCTCAACCTATTCAAGGCACGATCATGGCAAAAACAGCAGCAGCACTGCATATTCTTGTTAAAGAAGAGAAACTGGCTCTGGATCTTCTGGAGCAGATTAAAAACGGCGCCGACTTCGGTAAGCTGGCGAAGAAGCACTCCATTTGCCCATCAGGCAAACGCGGCGGTGATTTAGGTGAGTTCCGCCAGGGCCAGATGGTGCCGGCGTTCGATAAAGTGGTTTTCTCCTGCCCGGTGCTGGAGCCAACCGGCCCGCTGCATACCCAGTTCGGCTACCACATCATCAAAGTGCTGTACCGGAAATAATAAAAAACCCGGGGATCTTAATCTCCGGGTTTTTGCCTGATGGCGCTTCGCTTATCAGGCCTATTAAACAAATCCATTCCTCTATGGATTTCGGCTTGCCGGAAGGCGGCAAGGAAGTACATCCCCGTGAACATAGATTACTATGTGACTGGGGTGTACGTACCGTAGCCAACGCATCGGCAAGTCGAAAGACGACGAGGAATTAGCCGGCTACCGCGATACGTTTCATATCGGTCATATAACCGCGCAGTTTCTTACCAACCTGCTCAATAGCGTGGCTGCGAATGGCTTCGTTAACATCACGCAGCTGAGCGTTGTCTACCGCGCCTTCGGCAATCGCCGTACCCAGGTCGCCAGTCTGCAGGGTGGTCATGAACTCTTTCAGCAGCGGTACGCAAGCGTAAGAGAACAGGTAGTTACCATATTCAGCGGTATCAGAGATAACCACGTTCATCTCGTACAGACGCTTACGGGCAATAGTATTGGCGATCAGCGGCAGCTCGTGCAGTGATTCGTAGTACGCGGACTCTTCGATGATGCCGGAGGCCACCATGGTTTCGAAGGCCAGCTCAACGCCCGCTTTCACCATCGCGATCATCAGAACGCCTTTATCGAAGTACTCCTGCTCGCCGATTTTACCTTCATACTGCGGCGCGGTTTCGAACGCGGTTTTACCGGTCTCTTCACGCCAGGTCAGCAGTTTCTTATCGTCGTTCGCCCAGTCCGCCATCATACCGGAGGAGAATTCGCCGGAAATGATGTCGTCCATGTGTTTCTGGAACAGCGGCGCCATAATCTCTTTCAGCTGCTCGGAGAGCGCATAAGCGCGCAGTTTCGCCGGGTTAGAGAGGCGATCCATCATCAGGGTGATGCCGCCCTGCTTCAGCGCTTCGGTGATGGTTTCCCAGCCGAACTGAATCAGTTTTTCTGCATACGCCGGATCGGTACCTTCCGCCACCAGCTTGTCGAAGCACAGCAGAGAACCCGCCTGCAGCATGCCGCAGAGGATGGTCTGCTCGCCCATCAGGTCAGATTTCACTTCGGCAACGAAGGAAGATTCCAGCACGCCCGCACGATGGCCGCCGGTCGCCGCCGCCCATGCTTTCGCAATGGCCATGCCTTCGCCTTTCGGGTCGTTTTCCGGATGTACCGCGATAAGCGTCGGTACGCCGAAACCGCGTTTGTACTCTTCACGCACTTCGGTACCCGGGCACTTCGGCGCCACCATCACCACGGTGATGTCTTTACGGATCTGCTCGCCCACTTCCACGATGTTGAAACCGTGGGAGTAGCCCAGCGCCGCGCCGTCTTTCATCAGCGGCTGTACGGAGCGCACAACGTCAGAGTGCTGTTTGTCCGGAGTCAGGTTAACCACCAGGTCCGCCTGCGGGATCAGCTCTTCATAAGTGCCGACTTTGAAGCCGTTTTCGGTCGCTTTACGCCAGGAGGCGCGCTTCTCGGCGATCGCTTCTTTGCGCAGCGCATAGGAGATATCCAGGCCGGAGTCACGCATGTTCAGACCCTGGTTCAGGCCCTGCGCGCCGCAGCCGACGATGACCACTTTTTTACCCTGAAGGTAGCTTGCGCCATCGGCGAATTCGTCGCGCGCCATAAAGCGGCATTTGCCCAGCTGTGCCAGCTGCTGGCGCAGGTTCAGTGTATTAAAGTAGTTAGCCATGTCTGTAACTCCGTGATGTTGTGTCGTGCTTATTGTTCGGTTCGCTTTTGCGAGAATGAACTTACTATATGACAGGAATTTTATTGCGGAAATTGATATATTCACAACGTCACGTTGCATTTTATGAAATACAAAACCGGGGAGAACGCGCCGTGGATTTACGCGATCTGAAAACCTTTCTGCATCTGGCGGAAAGCCGCCATTTTGGCCGCAGCGCGCGGGCCATGCACGTCAGCCCGTCGACGCTTTCGCGCCAGATCCAGCGTCTGGAAGAGGACCTCGGCCAGCCGCTGTTCGTGCGAGATAATCGCACGGTGACCCTTACCGAAGCCGGGGAAGAGTTACGTACCTTTGCCCAACAGACTTTACTGCAGTATCAGCAGCTTCGTCACGTCATCGATCAGCAGGGCCCTTCGCTCTCCGGCGAGCTGCACATCTTCTGCTCCGTCACCGCCGCCTATAGCCATCTGCCGCCGATCCTCGACCGCTTTCGCGCCGCGCACCCCTCGGTGGAGATCAAGCTGTCGACCGGCGACGCCGCCGACGCTATGGAGAAGGTGGTCACCGGCGAAGCCGACCTGGCGATTGCCGGTAAGCCGGAGACTCTGCCAGGGTCGGTGGCGTTTTCGATGCTGGAGAACCTCGCCGTGGTGTTAATTGCACCGGCCCTTCCCTGCCCGGTGCGCAACCAGGTGACCGTCGAGCGCCCCGACTGGTCGACAGTGCCCTTTATCATGGCCGACCAGGGGCCGGTACGTCGGCGCATCGAGCTGTGGTTTCGGCGGCATAAAATCAGCAATCCGTCGATCTACGCCACCGTCGGCGGGCACGAAGCGATGGTGTCGATGGTCGCCCTGGGATGCGGCGTGGCGCTGCTGCCGGAGGTGGTGCTGGAGAACAGTCCGGAGCCGGTACGCAACAGGGTGATGATCCTGGAGCGCAGCGATGAGCAAACGCCGTTTGAGCTGGGCGTTTGCGCACAAAAAAAGCGGCTGCATGAGCCGCTTATTGATGCTTTCTGGAAAATTCTTCCCAACCACTAACCCGCGAGGAAAAAGCGGAATGCCGGGTTATGCGTTTCGTCGTGGCACTCATAGCCCAGCTCATTGAGACGAGTTTCAAAGTCCGGCTCGTGCTCGCCCAGCTCGAAGGCCGCCAAAACCCGACCATAGTCGGTGCCGTGGCTACGGTAGTGGAACAGCGAAATATTCCAGTGGGTGCCGAGGGTGTGCAGGAACTTCAGCAGCGCCCCCGGCGATTCCGGAAACTCGAAGCTGAACAGCCGCTCCTGCAGCGCTTTGGACGGTCGGCCGCCGACCATATAGCGCACATGGAGCTTGGCCATTTCATCATCGGAAAGGTCAACGACGCTGTAGCCGCCATCGTTCAGTAACTGGAGGATCTCTTTCCGCTCCTCCAGCCCACGACTCAGACGTACCCCCACAAAAATACAGGCGTCTTTGGCATCGGCAAAGCGGTAGTTGAACTCCGTCACCGAGCGGCCCCCCAGCAGCTGGCAAAACTTCAGAAAGCTGCCCTTCTCTTCCGGGATCGTCACCGCCAGCAGCGCTTCGCGCTGTTCCCCGAGCTCGCAGCGCTCAGACACGTAGCGCAGACCGTGGAAGTTGACGTTGGCCCCGGACAGGATGTGAGCCAGTCGCTCACCGCGAATATTGTGCTGAGCGATATATTTCTTCATCCCCGCCAGCGCCAGCGCGCCGGAAGGCTCTGCCACCGCCCGCACATCTTCGAACAGATCCTTCATCGCCGCGCAAATAGCGTCGCTGTCGACGGTGATGATGTCGTCCAGATACTCCTGGCACAGACGGAAGGTTTCATCGCCGATGCGTTTGACCGCCACGCCTTCGGCAAACAAGCCGACGCGCGGCAGGTCCACCGGATGACCGGCGTCCAGCGCCGCCTTCAGGCAGGCCGAATCTTCCGCTTCCACCGCGATCACTTTGATCTGCGGCATCAGCTGCTTGATCAGCACCGCCACGCCTGCCGCCAGGCCGCCGCCGCCCACCGGGACGAACACGCGGTCGATGTGGGCATCCTGCTGCAGCAGCTCCAGCGCCAGGGTTCCCTGACCGGCGATGACCATCGGGTGATCGAACGGCGGCACCCAGGTAAAGCCCTGCTGCTGCGCCAGCTCAATCGCCCTCGCCTTCGCTTCGTCAAAGTTGGCGCCATGCAGCAGCACTTCGCCGCCAAAGCCGCGAACGGCATCCACTTTGATGTCGGCGGTCGCTACCGGCATCACGATCAGCGCCTTAACGCCCAGCCTCGATGCGGAGAACGCCACTCCCTGGGCATGATTGCCCGCCGAGGCGGTGATCACCCCGTGGGATTTCTGTTCCGCGGTCAGGCTGGACATCATCGCGTAGGCGCCGCGCAGCTTAAAGCTGTGTACCGGTTGGCGATCTTCGCGCTTCACCAGAATAACGTTATCCAGGCGAGAAGAGAGTTTGTCCATTTTTTGCAGCGGCGTTTTCTGCACCGCTTCATAAACCGGCGCGCGCAGCACTGCTCTCAGGTATTCGGCGCCCTCAGGGGCGCCGGACAGGGGTTGTGAATCCGCCATGATTAGCCACCCAGTTTCGATTTATCGCGAACCGCGCCTTTGTCGGCGCTGGTCGCCAGGCTGGCGTAGGCGCGAAGGGCAAAGGAGACCTGACGCTGGCGATTTTTCGGCGTCCACGCCTGGTCGCCACGCGCTTCCTGGGCTTCACGACGCGCCGCAATTTCCGCATCGCTCAGCTGCAGCTGAATGCTGCGGTTCGGAATATCAATCGCGATCATGTCGCCATCTTCAATGAGCGCGATGTTGCCGCCGCTCGCCGCTTCCGGTGAGACGTGACCGATAGAGAGCCCTGAGGTGCCGCCCGAGAAACGGCCATCGGTGATCAGCGCGCAGGCTTTGCCCAGCCCCATCGACTTCAGGAAGCTGGTGGGGTAAAGCATCTCCTGCATCCCCGGCCCGCCTTTCGGCCCTTCGTAGCGGATCACCACGACGTCGCCTTCAACGACTTTACCGCCGAGGATGGCCTCAACCGCATCGTCCTGGCTCTCATACACTTTCGCCGGACCGGTAAATTTCAGGATGCTGTCGTCCACGCCGGCGGTTTTCACGATACAGCCGTTTTCCGCGAAATTGCCGTACAGCACCGCCAGGCCGCCGTCCTTGCTGTAAGCATGTTCCAGAGAACGGATACAGCCTTCGGCGCGATCGTCATCCAGCGTATCCCAGCGGCAGTCTTGCGAGAACGCCTGGGTGGTACGGATGCCCGCCGGCCCGGCGCGGAACATTTTTTTCACCGCGTCGTCCTGGGTCACCATCACATCGTACTGTTCCAGGGTCTGCGGCAGCGTCAGGCCGAGAACGTTTTTGACCTCGCGATTCAACAGCCCGGCGCGGTCCAGCTCGCCCAGAATGCCCAGCACGCCGCCGGCGCGATGCACATCTTCCATATGGTATTTCTGCGTGCTCGGCGCCACCTTACACAGCTGCGGCACTTTGCGGGAAAGCTTATCGATATCGCTCATGGTGAAGTCGATTTCAGCTTCCTGCGCCGCCGCCAGCAGGTGCAGAACGGTGTTGGTGGAACCGCCCATGGCGATATCCAGCGTCATGGCGTTCTCAAAGGCCGCCTTGCTGGCGATATTGCGCGGCAGCGCGGAAGCGTCATCCTGCTCGTAATAGCGTTTGGTCAGCTCAACGATACGTTTCCCGGCGTTAAGGAACAGCTCCTTACGATCGGCGTGGGTCGCCAGCAGAGAGCCGTTACCCGGCTGCGACAGACCCAGCGCTTCGGTCAGGCAGTTCATGGAGTTGGCGGTGAACATCCCGGAACAGGAGCCGCAGGTCGGACAGGCGGACCGTTCCACCTGATTACTCTGCTCGTCGGACACTTTCGGATCCGCCCCCTGGATCATCGCATCCACCAGGTCGAGCTTGATGATTTTATCTGACAGCTTGGTTTTCCCGGCTTCCATTGGGCCGCCGGACACAAAGATCACCGGAATGTTCAGGCGCAGGGAAGCCATCAGCATCCCCGGGGTGATTTTGTCGCAGTTGGAGATACAGACCATCGCATCCGCACAATGGGCGTTAACCATGTACTCCACCGAGTCGGCGATCAGCTCGCGGGATGGCAGTGAATAGAGCATACCCCCGTGGCCCATGGCGATCCCATCATCCACTGCGATGGTGTTGAATTCTTTGGCCACGCCACCGGCGGCTTCAATCTGCTCGGCAACCAGTTTGCCGAGGTCGCGCAGGTGCACGTGCCCAGGAACAAACTGGGTAAAGGAGTTAACGACGGCGATAATCGGTTTGCCGAAATCGGCATCGGTCATCCCGGTTGCGCGCCACAACGCGCGGGCGCCCGCCATATTGCGGCCATGTGTGGTGGTGGCGGAACGGTACTTAGGCATGCTCTTTTTACTCCCATCTGTGTTTATTAAATGGGACGGTGCGTGCCGTCCCATTTTTAATTACTTACTTACCGGATCCAACCAGCCCCATTTATCTTCTGTTTCACCGGTGAAGAGGCCAAAGAAGGCTTCCTGAATGCGTTTGGTGACCGGACCGCGACGACCTGCGCCGACCTGGATACCATCCACGCTGCGTACCGGGGTGATTTCCGCCGCGGTGCCGGACATGAAGACTTCATCCGCCAGGTACAGGGATTCACGGGACAATACCTGCTCGCGGACTTCAATACCGAGATCTTTCGCCAGCTTGATGATGGCGTCGCGGGTAATGCCCGGCAGCGCGGAAGAGGTAAACGGCGGGGTGAACAGCACGCCGTCCTTCACTTCAAACAGGTTTTCCCCTGCGCCTTCGGAGATATAGCCGTTAACGTCGAGGGCAATACCTTCCTGATAGCCATGGCGACGCGCTTCGCTGCCAACCAGCAGCGAGGAGAGATAGTTGCCGCCGGCTTTCGCCGCCGTCGGTATGGTGTTCGGCGCCGCGCGGTTCCAGGAAGAGACCATGGCATCGATCCCCTGCTCCAGCGCTTCTGCGCCGAGGTAGGCTCCCCACGGGAACGCCGCGATGATCACGTCAGTGTTGTAACCCGGAGGCGGGTTTACCCCCATGCCGACATCGCCAACAAACACCAGCGGGCGGATATAAGCGCTGGTCAGATTATTAGTGCGAATGACTTCGCGGCAGGCTTCCATCAGTTCGTCGACGCTCTGGGAGACCGGGAAACGATAAATTTTGGCTGAGTCATGCAGACGCTGCATATGTTCGCGATGACGGAACACCACCGGGCCTTTGTGCGAGTCGTAGCAACGGATGCCTTCGAATACCGAGGTGCCATAGTGCAGCGCATGGGACATCACATGAACTTTCGCTTCGCCCCACGGAACCATCTCGCCATTGAACCAGATGTAATCAGCTTTTTTCGTCGTCATTTTTCTTCCTTTGCGCTCAGGCGCGGATTTGTTGTGATGTGGGTTGCTGGATCTCGACGCAGGCAACGTCGACCAGTTTACTTAATTGACTAAACAGTAATTCGACGGGCCGCGGGCTGGCAACGGTCAATTCGATATTTATGTTCTGTGCGTCCGCTGCGGTTTCCATGTTCATTGCGCAGATTTGAAAACCACGGTGACGGACAACGCGCAGCACGCGCTCTAAGGTTTCCGGGTTGAAACGTGCCTGTAAAGCGACCTGATGTTGCATCATGATAATTTCTCCAGCATTTCAGAGTTACTGGCGCCGGGCGGCACCAACGGCCAGACATTCTCAAGTTCGTCGATTGAGACATGAAGCAGGTATGGCCCCTGGCTCGAAAGCATGGTGTCGAGTGCCGCTTCAACCTGGTCTTTACGGGTGATGTGTTGGCCAGGAATACCGAAGGCGCTGGCCAGCGTGAGGAAATCAGGGTTATCAGTCAGAGTGGTTTCGCTATAACGTTCCTGGAAAAACAGCTGCTGCCATTGTCGAACCATCCCTAACCGCTGGTTGTCGAGTAATACGATCTTCAGCGGTAACTGCTTGCGTTTTACGGTGCCCAGCTCCTGCACATTCATCATGAAGGAGCCGTCACCAGAGATACAGATCACCGTATCGTTAGGGCGCGCCACCTGGGCGCCAACGGCGGCCGGCAGGCCAAAGCCCATGGTGCCTAAGCCGCTGGAGGTAATGAAGTTTTCCGGGCGGCTATAGGTCATATGCTGAGCCGACCACATCTGATGCTGGCCTACGTCGGTTGTCACCACGCTGTCCGCCGGCTTGCGGTCGGAAAGCTGTTTCAGCAGCAGCGGCGCGTAGATAGCCTCACCGGGATGATCGTAACGCCAGGCGTGGTCGGCACGCAGTGCGGCACTCCGCTCGCGCCAGCCATCGATCGCTAACGGCTGCTGCAGCGCCGGCAGCAAGCGGTTCAGATCGCCGGTCAGACCAATGTGCGCCTGGCGCAGCTTGTTCAGCTCCGCCGGATCGATGTCCATATGGATCACTTTGGCATGCGGCGCGAAGGTGTTGAGCTTGCCGGTCACGCGATCGTCAAAGCGCGCGCCGACGGCAATCAGCAGATCGCACTCCTGTACCGCCAGATTGGCCGCCTTGGTGCCGTGCATTCCCAGCATGCCGAGATAATACGGGTAATCGGCGTCCACCACGCCCAGCCCTTTCAGGGTGCAGGTCGCCGGCATCCGGGTCACTGCGAGGAATTCGCGCAGCGCCGGTACCGCCTGCGCCATGCCGACCCCGCCGCCAACATACAGCATCGGTTGCTGCGATTGAGCCAGCATCTGCAGAGCCTGAGCCACTTCCGCCTGCGGGAATGCCATCTCATCGGCGACCATAGAGAAATGGGGATCGAGATCGCCCTGCGCCATCTGAATATCCTTAGGGATATCAACCAGCACCGGGCCTGGACGGCCTGAGTTTGCCACCTGGAAAGCTTCAGCAATGACCCGCGGCAGCTCGTCCAGAGACTGCACGAGGAAACTGTGCTTAGTACAGGCCAGTGACAAACCGAGAACGTCTACCTCCTGGAACGCATCCGTGCCGATGAAGGGTGCGGCCACCTGGCCGGTGATAGCGACAATGGGGATGGAGTCAAGCAAAGCGTCCGCCAGGCCGGTGATCAGGTTGGTTGCGCCCGGGCCGGAAGTCGCGATACATACCCCGGTTTTACCGGTTGCTCGCGCATAACCAATGGCCGCCATGGCTGCCCCTTGCTCATGCCGGCACAGCAGGTGCTCCACGCCGCCGTCATACAGTGCATCGTAAACCGGCATAATTGCGCCACCCGGATAGCCAAAAACGGTGTCGACCCCCTGTGTCCGCAAAGCATGTACCACCCACTGCGCGCCATTCATAGTTAGTTCCCCGCCATAAATCGGGAGAAACAGAATTTTATGCTAAAAGTCATCATCTGCTCCTCGCTTAGGTTATTTCAGTTATAAAAAAACCCCCGGACCTTTCGGTGCGGGGGTCTTAGTTCGTTAAGGCTTGATTATTAAGCCTTTCCTCGTCCAAGTGCAGCCCCGCACGGTGGGATAATAATCACCACCACGCTAATCACGACCAGGCTAATCACTCGTAGAAGGGCTGTCATTTTCTGTACTTTCTGGCTTCTTGTTCGAAGGAATACCTAAAGAGGTACCACAGACATCACATAAAACACAAGATTTTTTTATATCTCTGTTGCTGAGCAGCCTAACAGTTTCAGCAAAAATAATTGTTTTATATGAAAAAATTCGAAGATGAAAAAAACTCAGTTTTCTCTCGCCTGCCGCGCTCTTTTGCGCCCTCCTTCCCAACGCCGCTCTGTTTTGCGAGCGAACTTCCAGTTTCGGCTAAATGTAACAATATGGCGCGAAAAGTATGGATTTATGGTCCTAACTTCTGACTATTACCGATCCCGTTTTAACACAGGTCAGCCATAATCCTGCCTGGTCCAGGAGGTTTTATGTCGCTCGCCATCGTCTATACCCGCGCGGCGCTCGGTATCGAAGCGCCATTGATTACTGTCGAGGTTCATCTCAGCAACGGTCTGCCCGGTCTGACTATGGTCGGACTGCCGGAGACCACCGTGAAAGAGGCCCGTGACCGGGTTCGCAGCGCCCTGATCAACAGCGGCTACGCTTTCCCTGCGAAGAAAATAACCATTAACCTGGCGCCAGCGGATCTGCCTAAAGAGGGCGGGCGATACGATCTACCTATCGCTCTCGCGCTTCTCGTTGCCTCAGAGCAGCTCAACACGACGCGACTGAATCAATATGAGTTTGTGGGCGAACTCGCCCTCACAGGTGGGTTACGCGGCGTTCCAGGGGCGATCCCCAGCGCAATGGAAGCCATCAAAGCCGGCCGGCGCATCGTCGTCTCCTCTGATAATGCGGCTGAGGTCGGCCTGATCGGCGGCAGCGATTGCCTGGTCGCCGACCATCTGCAGGAGGTGTGTGCTTTTCTCGCGGGGCAGACATCGCTTTCGCCGCCTCTCGCCGAGGCACCCACCGTTGATGAACGCGGCGAAGATCTGCGCGATGTTATCGGCCAGCAGCAGGGCAAGCGAGCGCTGGAGATTGTGGCCGCCGGGGGTCACAACCTGCTCCTGATCGGCCCACCCGGCACCGGGAAAACCATGCTTGCCAGCCGGCTACCCGGTCTCCTGCCGCCATTAAGCAATCAGGAAGCCCTGGAGAGCACGGCCATTCAGAGCCTGGTCAATCTGCATACCGCGAAGACCCGGTGGCGTCAGAGGCCGTTTCGCGCACCTCATCATAGCGCTTCGCTGGCAGCGATGGTGGGCGGCGGCTCGATACCGGTCCCCGGTGAGATTTCCCTGGCCCATAATGGCGTGCTGTTTCTTGATGAGCTGCCGGAGTTTGAGCGGCGTGTACTGGATGCGCTGCGCGAACCCATTGAGTCAGGCAAGATCCATATATCACGCTCGCGCGCCAAAATTGACTATCCGGCGCGCTTTCAGCTTATCGCGGCAATGAACCCAAGCCCGACAGGGCATTATCAGGGCAAACATAATCGTACATCGCCTGAGCAGACATTACGTTATCTGGGACGTCTGTCAGGCCCCTTCCTTGACCGCTTCGATCTCTCCTTAGAGATCCCGCTGCCGCCGCCAGGGATACTGAGCCAGGGCACGCAGGGCGAAGAGTCTAGCGCAACGGTCCGACAACGGGTGCTGGCGGCGCGCGAACGGCAAATGCTCAGACAAAATAAGCTCAATGCCCACCTTGAGAATCGTGAAATGAAGAGCTGCTGCCACTTACGGCGGGAGGACGCTGTCTGGCTGGAACAGACGCTAACGCAGCTGGGGCTCTCTATACGAGCCTGGCAGCGTCTGTTAAAGGTGGCGAGAACCATTGCCGAT
The DNA here is from genome assembly GCF_021869705.1 of Klebsiella sp. PCX. Taxonomy (NCBI): domain Bacteria; kingdom Pseudomonadati; phylum Pseudomonadota; class Gammaproteobacteria; order Enterobacterales; family Enterobacteriaceae; genus Klebsiella; species Klebsiella sp. PCX. The sequence continues at coordinate 126,933 of NZ_CP091527.1, read as the reverse complement.
CTGGCAGAGGCTGAAGAGATTGAACGCCGTCATTTGCAGGAGGCGCTCAGCTATCGGGCGATAGACCGGATGCTAAACCATCTGCAGAAAATGATGGCGTAAAAAAAGGGCTTACGCCCTTTTTTCTTAGTCATCGCTTTCGGTGTAATCGTCAGCGCCTTCCATCTGCGGTTTGCCGCCGGAAAGAGTATGGAAACGCTTCGGCCGCTTGATGCGCGCCATATACTTAATCCATACGCGTTCTGCTTCCGTTACCGGCTCACGCTCACCACGGCACACCGAGACAAACTGTTTTTCATCATCGGTAACAGGTTCGCGTTTACCCAGTTCCAGTTCGTTAAAGGCATAACCATGACGTTCCAGCAGTTGCGCCTCTTTGATGGTGAAATCACCGTGACGGGAGAACCCGCGTGGATAATTTTTATTGTCGAAAAAACGATTAGTCGTCGTAAAGCTTTCCGCCATCCTACACGCTCCTGATTCTTTGGCCGAGCTATTTATGGCGCGGAGTATTAGTTACGCTTGACAGAGCGTCAAACAAAACATTTAAATCATCACGACAAATAATTTTGTGGAGAACGGTGTGGATACGGAATTGCTCAAGACTTTCCTGGAAGTGAGCAGAACTCGTCACTTTGGGCGAGCAGCAGAGGCGCTTTACCTGACGCAGTCAGCGGTCAGCTTTCGTATTCGTCAGCTGGAAAATCAACTTGGTGTGAACCTGTTCACCCGACATCGTAATAACATTCGCCTGACGACCGCCGGAGAAAAGCTCCTGCCCTACGCCGAAACGCTAATGAATACCTGGCAGGCTGCGCGCAAGGAGGTCGCACACTCTTCGCGACATAATGAATTCTCCATCGGGGCCAGCGCCTCGCTGTGGGAATGCATGCTTAACGGCTGGCTCGGCACCCTCTACAGCGCACCTTACAATCTCCAGTTTGAAGCGCGTATCGCGCAGCGGCAGTCGCTGGTTAAACAGCTTCACGAACGCCAGTTGGATCTGCTGATCACCACCGAATCGCCGAAGATGGATGAATTAAGCAGCCAGCTGTTGGGTAATTTTACTCTTGCCCTGTATTGCACATCGCCTGCAAAAAACAGAAATGAATTGAACTACTTGCGCCTTGAATGGGGGCCCGATTTTCAGCAAAACGAAGTGGGTCTGATAGGAAGCGATGATGTTCCGCTGCTCACTACCTCTTCAGCTGAACTGATCTATCAGCAATTATCGCGTCTGAGCGGCTGCTGTTGGCTACCTGTTCGCTGGGCGAAAGAGAAGCATGGGTTACATACGGTCATGGACAGCGCTACGCTGTCCCGCCCACTCTATGCGATCTGGTTACAAAATAGCGATAAGCAGGCGCAGATCCACGAGATCCTGAAAAGCCCTATCCTGGAATAAGCGGTACTCTCCATGGACGGAGAGGAGCAAGGTATTTTGAATAGGGATATTGCAGATGGATAGTAGAGATAAAAAAAATCCTTTGCCTGAGCAAAGGATTCTTATAAATGGCAGGGGCGGAGAGACTCGAACTCCCAACACCCGGTTTTGGAGACCGGTGCTCTACCAATTGAACTACGCCCCTAAAGCTTTCTTACCACTAAGCCTGCTATCTGAGCAGGCTTAATGTTAAATAAGTGGCGGAACGGACGGGACTCGAACCCGCGACCCCCTGCGTGACAGGCAGGTATTCTAACCGACTGAACTACCGCTCCACCGAATTTTTTCGCTTTATGACCACCGGTTGTCACCCCGGCTTACTGCAATTTGATGCCTGGCAGTTCCCTACTCTCACATGGGGAGACCCCACACTACCATCGGCGCTACGGCGTTTCACTTCTGAGTTCGGCATGGGGTCAGGTGGGACCACCGCGCTAGTGCCGCCAGGCAAATTCTGTTTTATCAACACGTCCTGCGGACGCATCGACTAATCTGTATCAGCTGAAAATCTTCTCTCAAATCGCCAAAACATCTTCGGCGTTGTAAGGTTAAGCCTCACGGTTCATTAGTACCGGTTAGCTCAACGCATCGCTGCGCTTACACACCCGGCCTATCAACGTCATCGTCTTTAACGTTCCTTCAGGAGACTTAAAGTCTCAGGGAGAACTCATCTCGGGGCAAGTTTCGTGCTTAGATGCTTTCAGCACTTATCTCTTCCGCATTTAGCTACCGGGCAGTGCCATTGGCATGACAACCCGAACACCAGTGATGCGTCCACTCCGGTCCTCTCGTACTAGGAGCAGCCCCCCTCAATTCTCCAGCGCCCACGGCAGATAGGGACCGAACTGTCTCACGACGTTCTAAACCCAGCTCGCGTACCACTTTAAATGGCGAACAGCCATACCCTTGGGACCTACTTCAGCCCCAGGATGTGATGAGCCGACATCGAGGTGCCAAACACCGCCGTCGATATGAACTCTTGGGCGGTATCAGCCTGTTATCCCCGGAGTACCTTTTATCCGTTGAGCGATGGCCCTTCCATTCAGAACCACCGGATCACTAAGACCTGCTTTCGCACCTGCTCGAGCCGTCACTCTCGCAGTCAAGCTAGCTTATGCCTTTGCACTAACCTCCTGATGTCCGACCAGGATTAGCTAACCTTCGTGCTCCTCCGTTACTCTTTGGGAGGAGACCGCCCCAGTCAAACTACCCACCAGACACTGTCCGCAACCCGGATTACGGGCCCACGTTAGAACACCAGCCATTAAAGGGTGGTATTTCAAGGATGGCTCCATGCAGACTGGCGTCCACACTTCAAAGCCTCCCACCTATCCTACACATCAAGGACCAGTGTTCAGTGTCAAGCTATAGTAAAGGTTCACGGGGTCTTTCCGTCTTGCCGCGGGTACACTGCATCTTCACAGCGAGTTCAATTTCACTGAGTCTCGGGTGGAGACAGCCTGGCCATCATTACGCCATTCGTGCAGGTCGGAACTTACCCGACAAGGAATTTCGCTACCTTAGGACCGTTATAGTTACGGCCGCCGTTTACCGGGGCTTCGATCAAGAGCTTCTCCTTACGGATAACCCCATCAATTAACCTTCCGGCACCGGGCAGGCGTCACACCGTATACGTCCACTTTCGTGTTTGCACAGTGCTGTGTTTTTAATAAACAGTTGCAGCCAGCTGGTATCTTCGACTGGTCTCAGCTCCACCCGCAGGGGCTTCACCTACACACCAGCGTGCCTTCTCCCGAAGTTACGGCACCATTTTGCCTAGTTCCTTCACCCGAGTTCTCTCAAGCGCCTTGGTATTCTCTACCTGACCACCTGTGTCGGTTTGGGGTACGATTTCGTGTTACCTGATGCTTAGAGGCTTTTCCTGGAAGCAGGGCATTTGTTACTTCAGCACCGTAGTGCCTCGTCATCACACCTCAGCCTTGATTATCCGGATTTGCCTGGATAACCAGCCTACATGCTTAAACCGGGACAACCGTCGCCCGGCTAACATAGCCTTCTCCGTCCCCCCTTCGCAGTAACACCAAGTACAGGAATATTAACCTGTTTCCCATCGACTACGCCTTTCGGCCTCGCCTTAGGGGTCGACTCACCCTGCCCCGATTAACGTTGGACAGGAACCCTTGGTCTTCCGGCGAGCGGGCTTTTCACCCGCTTTATCGTTACTTATGTCAGCATTCGCACTTCTGATACCTCCAGCAACCCTCACAGGTCACCTTCGCAGGCTTACAGAACGCTCCCCTACCCAACAACACATAGTGTCGCTGCCGCAGCTTCGGTGCATGGTTTAGCCCCGTTACATCTTCCGCGCAGGCCGACTCGACCAGTGAGCTATTACGCTTTCTTTAAATGATGGCTGCTTCTAAGCCAACATCCTGGCTGTCTGTGCCTTCCCACATCGTTTCCCACTTAACCATGACTTTGGGACCTTAGCTGGCGGTCTGGGTTGTTTCCCTCTTCACGACGGACGTTAGCACCCGCCGTGTGTCTCCCGTGATAACATTCTTCGGTATTCGTAGTTTGCATCGGGTTGGTAAGTCGGGATGACCCCCTAGCCGAAACAGTGCTCTACCCCCGAAGATGAGTTCACGAGGCGCTACCTAAATAGCTTTCGGGGAGAACCAGCTATCTCCCGGTTTGATTGGCCTTTCACCCCCAGCCACAAGTCATCCGCTAATTTTTCAACATTAGTCGGTTCGGTCCTCCAGTTAGTGTTACCCAACCTTCAACCTGCCCATGGCTAGATCACCGGGTTTCGGGTCTATACCCTGCAACTTAACGCCCAGTTAAGACTCGGTTTCCCTGCGGCTCCCCTATACGGTTAACCTTGCTACAGAATATAAGTCGCTGACCCATTATACAAAAGGTACGCAGTCACACCCGAAGGTGCTCCCACTGCTTGTACGTACACGGTTTCAGGTTCTTTTTCACTCCCCTCGCCGGGGTTCTTTTCGCCTTTCCCTCACGGTACTGGTTCACTATCGGTCAGTCAGGAGTATTTAGCCTTGGAGGATGGTCCCCCCATATTCAGACAGGATACCACGTGTCCCGCCCTACTCATCGAGCTCACAGCATGTGCATTTTTGTGTACGGGGCTGTCACCCTGTATCGCGCGCCTTTCCAGACGCTTCCACTAACACACACACTGATTCAGGCTCTGGGCTCCTCCCCGTTCGCTCGCCGCTACTGGGGGAATCTCGGTTGATTTCTTTTCCTCGGGGTACTTAGATGTTTCAGTTCCCCCGGTTCGCCTCATTAACCTATGGATTCAGTTAATGATAGTGTGTCGAAACACACTGGGTTTCCCCATTCGGAAATCGCCGGTTATAACGGTTCATATCACCTCACCGACGCTTATCGCAGATTAGCACGTCCTTCATCGCCTCTGACTGCCAGGGCATCCACCGTGTACGCTTAGTCGCTTAACCTCACAACCCGAAGATGTTTCTTGCGATCCATCATCGTGTTGCGAAAATTTGAGAGACTCACGAACAACTCTCGTTGTTCAGTGTTTCAATTTTCAGCTTGATCCAGATTTTTAAAGAGCAAATATCTCAAACATCACCCGAAGATGAGTTTTGAGATATTAAGGCAGGTGACTTTCACTCACAAACCAGCAAGTGGCGTCCCCTAGGGGATTCGAACCCCTGTTACCGCCGTGAAAGGGCGGTGTCCTGGGCCTCTAGACGAAGGGGACGTATCAGTCTGCTTCGCAAGACGCCTTGCTTTTCACTTTCTATCAGACAATCTGTGTGAGCACTTCAAAGTACGCTTCTTTAAGGTAAGGAGGTGATCCAACCGCAGGTTCCCCTACGGTTACCTTGTTACGACTTCACCCCAGTCATGAATCACAAAGTGGTAAGCGCCCTCCCGAAGGTTAAGCTACCTACTTCTTTTGCAACCCACTCCCATGGTGTGACGGGCGGTGTGTACAAGGCCCGGGAACGTATTCACCGTAGCATTCTGATCTACGATTACTAGCGATTCCGACTTCATGGAGTCGAGTTGCAGACTCCAATCCGGACTACGACATACTTTATGAGGTCCGCTTGCTCTCGCGAGGTCGCTTCTCTTTGTATATGCCATTGTAGCACGTGTGTAGCCCTGGTCGTAAGGGCCATGATGACTTGACGTCATCCCCACCTTCCTCCAGTTTATCACTGGCAGTCTCCTTTGAGTTCCCGGCCTAACCGCTGGCAACAAAGGATAAGGGTTGCGCTCGTTGCGGGACTTAACCCAACATTTCACAACACGAGCTGACGACAGCCATGCAGCACCTGTCTCACAGTTCCCGAAGGCACCAAGCCATCTCTGGCAAGTTCTGTGGATGTCAAGACCAGGTAAGGTTCTTCGCGTTGCATCGAATTAAACCACATGCTCCACCGCTTGTGCGGGCCCCCGTCAATTCATTTGAGTTTTAACCTTGCGGCCGTACTCCCCAGGCGGTCGATTTAACGCGTTAGCTCCGGAAGCCACGCCTCAAGGGCACAACCTCCAAATCGACATCGTTTACGGCGTGGACTACCAGGGTATCTAATCCTGTTTGCTCCCCACGCTTTCGCACCTGAGCGTCAGTCTTTGTCCAGGGGGCCGCCTTCGCCACCGGTATTCCTCCAGATCTCTACGCATTTCACCGCTACACCTGGAATTCTACCCCCCTCTACAAGACTCTAGCCTGCCAGTTTCGAATGCAGTTCCCAGGTTGAGCCCGGGGATTTCACATCCGACTTGACAGACCGCCTGCGTGCGCTTTACGCCCAGTAATTCCGATTAACGCTTGCACCCTCCGTATTACCGCGGCTGCTGGCACGGAGTTAGCCGGTGCTTCTTCTGCGGGTAACGTCAATCGACAAGGTTATTAACCTTATCGCCTTCCTCCCCGCTGAAAGTACTTTACAACCCGAAGGCCTTCTTCATACACGCGGCATGGCTGCATCAGGCTTGCGCCCATTGTGCAATATTCCCCACTGCTGCCTCCCGTAGGAGTCTGGACCGTGTCTCAGTTCCAGTGTGGCTGGTCATCCTCTCAGACCAGCTAGGGATCGTCGCCTAGGTGAGCCGTTACCCCACCTACTAGCTAATCCCATCTGGGCACATCTGATGGCATGAGGCCCGAAGGTCCCCCACTTTGGTCTTGCGACGTTATGCGGTATTAGCTACCGTTTCCAGTAGTTATCCCCCTCCATCAGGCAGTTTCCCAGACATTACTCACCCGTCCGCCGCTCGTCACCCGAGAGCAAGCTCTCTGTGCTACCGCTCGACTTGCATGTGTTAGGCCTGCCGCCAGCGTTCAATCTGAGCCATGATCAAACTCTTCAATTTAAGTTTGATGCTCAAAGAATTAAACTTCGTAATGAATTACGTGTTCACTCTTGAGACTTGGTATTCATTTTTCGTCCGAGGACGTTAAGAATCCATGTCACTTTGAGTGCCCACACAGATTGTCTGATAAATTGTTAAAGAGCAGTTGCAACGCGGCTTTCAGCTCACCGTTGCGAGGTCCCGTATAATACGTTTTCCTCATTCAGAGTCAAGCCCTTATTTTGCTTTTCTCTGTCGGTTTTCAGCGCTGAACTTCATCGCCGAAACCCTGCTGACCCGGCGGCTCGCTTGCCGTTGTTCCGTGTCAGTGGAGGCGCATTATAGGGAGTTCTGAGACGTTGACAAGCCCTGTTTTCAAAAAATTATTCAACCGTCTCTTTTTTGTGCAAAACGCCGTTAAAGCGGTAATTTTTCCAGCGTCGAGAAGCCATAGCGATGCAAAACGGGTAAAAGTTGTTCCGTTTCTGCCGTCAACGCCATGCAGAATGCTTTATTCTCGTCGCTGGACTTCGCATCCGGCGCTTCATGCTCTAACAGCCAGGCGGTGCGACGGGCAATCGCCGCGCCGGAATCAATCAGCCGCGTGCCTTCCGGCAGAACGCGCTGCAGCTCCTCCTGTAAAAGAGGAAAATGGGTGCAGCCCAGCACCACCGTATCCGGCGGCTCCTGCATCCGCAGCCACGGGCGCAGGATACGGCGCAGCTCTTCTAACGGCACAGGCTCGCCGTGCAGCTTCGCTTCCGCCAGCTCCACCAGCTCCGCCGACCCCAGCATCTCAATCCGACATTCATTGGCAAAGCGGTCGATCAGCTCACGGGTATAAGGACGCTTTACGGTACCGCGCGTCGCCAGCAGACCAACAATGCCGTTCGCCGTTAAGCGGGCGGCGGGCTTGATCGCCGGCACCACGCCAACAACGGGGAAGGCGAACTTTTCACGCAGGGCAGGCAGGGAGACGGTACTGGCGGTATTGCAGGCGATCACCGCCAGCGCCAGGGGATAACGCTGCTGGACAGCAGTGACGATTTCCACAACGCGCTCAACGATAAACTCCTCGCTCTTCTCGCCATAGGGGAAGGCAACGTTATCGAAAGCATAGATGTAATGCAGATTCGGCAGCAGCTGCCGAATCTCATTATAAACCGACAACCCACCGACGCCGGAATCAAACACCAGCACGGTGGGACGTGGATCAGAAGGTGTAGCTGCCAGACAAGGTGTATTCCCGTCCTGCAGATTGGTAGCCATAAACTGTCTCGTAATCTTTATCGAACAGGTTGGCTATTTTACCACGAACTGTCAGGTGTGAGGTGACGGGATACGATAAACCGACATCCCAGAGGCTCAACCCACCCATATTGACGGTACGCGAATTGTCGTAATCATAATCGTAGCGCTTGCCGATGTAGTGATACGTCACATCCCAACCCAGATCGTAGACCTGGCCGTTCAGCTCGTATTTCACCTGCTGCTTCGCCCGGCGATAGAGGATCTTGTTAGTTTCATCATCGCGAGGGTCAACATACTGCAGCGTCAGATGGTGCTCCACCGGCCCTGTGGTGACATTTCCCGTCCACTCCAGCCCCTTGATCGTCGCCGACTTGACGTTGTAATAGGCGTTGTTGTCGTAATCGATGAGGTTTTGAATCTCATAGCGATACGCGGAGAGACGCCAGTCGACCGGCCCCGTTAACCCTTCAAGGCCCGCTTCCCATTGCTTCGACTCCTCTGGCTTCAGGTTCGGGTTAGAGGCGATGCCAAAGCGTTCTGCGCCGTACTGCTGCCCGAGGGAGGGGGCGAGGAATCCTGTGCCGTACGAGAGCGTTGTCCGATAACCGTCGATAAATTCCCAGCCTGCCGCCGTCTGCCAGGTACCGTGCCAGCCAAACTGCTCGTCATGATCCTCACGGCCGGAAGCTTCCAGCGTCACGCTGTCAATCTGCTGCTGGCCCGTCAGATAAAGACCGGTGGTATCGCGCTTATACACGTCGGTATTGGTCGTTCCGCTGGATTTCAGCTTCTCCTGTTTCCAGTCTACGCCGCCGCTCACCGCGCCATGGCCCACCACAACATTATTTCCCCACTGGATATAGCGCTGTTCCATATCATCCAGGGTGGTGCCCGCGGCATAGCGGCCAGCGTCGCTGCTGTAGTTGTAATCTTTAATACGCTGATAGTTCGCAATCAGCTGGGAGGAGTAAATTCCGGAGTGGTAGTGCAGACCGGTATCCCAGGATTGGGTATAGGACTGATCTTCATCGTTTCCACCTGCGTAGCCCCAGTTACCCTGGTCATAGTCAGCATTGGCGGAATAACCATAGCCGCGGAAGAATCCCGAGAAGTTATCATCGAACTGATGCTGTACCCCGCCCCACAGCATTTTATTGCGGTAGCCGTCGCGATCGCTGTCGCCGCTATAAGAGGAGTTCGGCTGGACGTTAAATCCTTTGGTGGTCTGATAGGCGCCGGCAGCGGTAACCAGCGTATCGCCAAACCGCTTGTTGAAGGCGCCATCATAGGACTGATAGCCGTTCGTTCCCGCGCCGGCGTTGATCTGCGAACGCTCAGCGTCGGTCATGGTGATAATGTTCACCACCCCGCCGATCGCTCCGGAGCCATACACCGCGGAGCGCGGGCCGCGGATATATTCCACCCGCTGGACCAGAGAGATAGGGATCTGACTGATATCCACGCCGTTGGAGATCCCCGGACGCGCCATCGGCACACCGTCGATCAGCACCAGCACGTGGCGAGCCTCCGTCCCCCGAACATACAGCGAAGCGCTCTGCCCCATGCCGCCGTTGCGGGCAATATCGACCCCGGGAAGACGACGCATGACATCGTTTAAATCTTTGGACTGCCAGCGATCGATGTCATCACGCGTCACTATATCGGTCGGCGCCAGCACGGTATTGACCGGCTGTTGAAAACGGTTTGCTGTCACCACCAACGTATCTGAATTGCTATCCTGCGCCCAGCCGGAAAATGCCGTGACGGATAAGGCCGTCATCAGCGAAGCTTTTTTAATCATTGTAAAAGCATCCGAAACAGAAAAAGGATGCCGCAGGTTTTATCAGTTGCTCGCGACGACAAAACCCAGTGCGACGTATTCCGGCAGGTCTTCGGGCTTGGAGGCTGTTTCAAGAAATAATGACTTCCCACGGCTAACCGCAGTGTCTGCACCGAGTGCGCTCATTTCTCACCTTCCTTACCGCTGCGCGTCAGCCCCAGATTTCCACTGGGTTCCCTTTTAACTCACAGGACCGGTAGGCGAATGCTACAATCAGAATCATATAGATGTCCAGACTGCTAATTATATTTCCCGCGGCATTCGAGGCTGGACATCCCCGGCGCTTTCCCTACAATCCCCGCGTACTTATTTTATTCAGGATACATCATGACCCCCGAACACCTTCCTACCGAACAATACGAAGCGCAGCTGGCAGAAAAAGTCGTCCGTTTGCAAACCATGATGGCGCCTTTTGCCGCGCCGGTTCCGGAAGTGTTTCGTTCGCCGGTCAGCCACTACCGTATGCGCGCCGAGTTCCGTCTATGGCACGATGGCGACGACCTGTACCATATTATTTTCGATCAGCAGACCCGGTCGCGGATTCGCGTTGACAGCTTCCCGGCCGCCAGCGCGCTGATCAATCAGCTGATGACCGCCATGCTGGAGGGCGTACGCAACAATCCCGTGCTGCGCCATAAGCTGTTCCAGATTGACTATCTGACCACCCTCAGCAATCAGGCGGTCGTCTCGCTGCTGTATCATAAAAAACTCGATGATGCCTGGCGTGAGCAAGCGGAGGCGCTGCGTGACGCCCTGCGAGCCCAGGGGCTCAATGTGCATCTGATTGGTCGGGCGACCAAAACTAAAATCGAGCTCGATCAGGATTATATAGATGAACGTCTGCCGGTTGGCGGTCGGGAGATGATCTACCGTCAGGTGGAAAACAGCTTTACCCAACCGAACGCGGCAATGAACATTCAAATGCTGGAGTGGGCGCTGGATGTCACCAAAGGAGCGACCGGCGACCTGCTGGAATTGTACTGCGGCAACGGTAACTTCTCGCTGGCGCTGGCGCGTAATTTCGATCGCGTCCTGGCCACCGAAATCGCCAAACCGTCGGTGGCGGCGGCGCAGTACAACATAGCCGCCAACCATATCGACAACGTGCAGATTATCCGCATGGCGGCGGAAGAGTTTACTCAGGCGATGAACGGCGTGCGTGAGTTTAACCGGCTGCAGGGTATCGATCTGCAAAGCTATCAGTGCGAGACGATTTTCGTTGATCCGCCGCGTAGCGGGCTGGACAGTGAAACGGAAAAAATGGTGCAGGCCTATCCGCGTATTCTGTACATTTCGTGCAACCCGGAAACGCTGTGCCGCAATCTGGAAACGCTAAGCCAGACGCATAATGTTACCCGGCTGGCGCTGTTCGACCAGTTCCCGTATACCCATCACATGGAATGCGGCGTGCTGTTGACCCGGAAATAGGCCAAAAAAAACCGGCAACGTCATATTGCCGGTTTTTTATCACTGGCGGCTTATTCGGCTGCCGTATTTTTGCGGTTACGCATCTTGTAGCCGATCCAGAAGACCATCGCGACGGACAGAACGGCCGGGAAGAAGTTAGAGCCGATATCAGGGTACTCCGCACGCACGACGGTGCTGTACAACAGCACCCCGAGAATAAAAAAGGCGGCGGCGAGGCCCGGTAGCCCAACGGGCATACTGCGATTCTGATAGCGCTGATGCAGACAGTAGACCGTCAGCAGCAGGGATAAGATGGGGAAGACGGAAAACGGAACTATCGAACTGAACAGCGCCGCAAAGGCGCCATTAATAGATAACCCGGCAATCAGCGCCAGCAGCAGCGTACCTTTATCTTGAACTGAGTGTTTCATTGCTCGTCCTTCACGTTATTCGGAATGATGTGACATTTTTTCTTGTTCACGGCGATACCAGTAATACGCGCCTTTAGAGATCATTCTGAGCTGCAGTACCAACCGTTCTTCCAGCTGTCGGCGCTGTTCAGGGCCGACATCCAGCGCTTCCGCGCCAGCGCTAAAAACGATGGTGACCATAGCTTCAGCCTGCGCTTCGGTAAAGGCGCGCGGCATATGGTTTTCGAGTTCTAAATAGTCGGCGAGTTCCGCAATAAAGTGCTGGATCTCGCGTGCGACGGCGGCGCGAAACGCCGCAGAAGTTCCCGAGCGCTCGCGCAGCAGCAGGCGGAAGGCGTTCGGGTTGTTACCGATAAACTCCATAAAGGTCGAGACCGAGGTGCGGATCACGCTGCCGCCTTTGGCAATCCGCTGGCGCGCCTGGCGCATCAGCTGGCGCAGCATCAGTCCGCTCTCATCGACCATCGTCAGGCCTAACTCATCGACATCGCGAAAATGACGATAAAAGGACGTCGGCGCGATCCCTGCTTCCCGCGCCACTTCACGCAAGCTCAGACTGGCGAAACTCCGCTCAGCGCTAAGTTGGCTGAATGCCGCTTCCACCAGCGAACGGCGGGTTTTTTCTTTTTGTTGTGCTCTTACGCCCATCACGATGTATGAATCCTTCCAATAGCCCTGCTGGCACTATACCAGAGATTAAAACTAATCGGTTTGCCCTGGATTGTGAATGATTGTTTACGAGCCGTTTCTGCTTTTATGCCGCAAAAAAGCACAACGATAATTGGGTTAAAGCGCAGCGAATGTTATCATCGTGTTTATTTTATGTATAAAACAGGTGAGTAATGCCATGTCACACTCTTGGGATTATGATGCAATAGTGATTGGTTCCGGTCCTGGCGGCGAAGGCGCCGCCATGGGACTGGTGAAACAGGGAGCACGCGTTGCCGTCATCGAGCGCTACCATAATGTCGGCGGCGGTTGCACCCACTGGGGCACCATCCCGTCGAAAGCCCTCCGCCATGCCGTCAGCCGTATTATCGAGTTTAACCAAAACCCCCTCTACAGCGACCACTCCCGCCTTCTTCGCTCTTCTTTCGCCGACATCCTTAACCATGCCGACAGCGTCATCAACCAGCAGACTCATATGCGCCAGGGATTCTATGAGCGCAACCACTGTGAAATTCTGCAGGGCAATGCCCACTTCGTTGATGAGCATACTCTGGCGCTGGAGTGTCATGACGGCACGGTTGAGACGGTGACCGCGGAGAAATTCGTTATCGCCTGCGGATCTCGCCCCTACCATCCGGCGGATGTCGATTTCCACCACCCGCGCATCTATGACAGCGATTCGATTCTCAGCCTGCAGCATGAGCCGCGCCATGTGATCATTTACGGCGCCGGGGTAATCGGTTGTGAATATGCGTCGATCTTCCGCGGCATGGAGGTGAAGGTCGATCTGATCAACACCCGCGATCGTCTGCTGGCCTTCCTCGATCAGGAGATGTCAGATTCGCTCTCTTATCACTTCTGGAACAGCGGCGTGGTCATTCGCCACAACGAGGAGTATGAGAAAATTGAGGGGGTGGATGACGGGGTGATCATGCACCTGAAGTCCGGCAAAAAACTGAAAGCCGATTGCCTGCTGTACGCCAACGGCCGCACCGGCAATACCGACACTCTGGCGCTGGAAAACATCGGTCTGCAGACCGACAGCCGCGGTCAGCTGAAGGTCAACAGCATGTATCAGACCGCCCTTCCGCACATCTATGCGGTTGGGGATGTCATCGGCTATCCGAGCCTCGCCTCCGCGGCGTACGATCAGGGACGCATTGCCGCCCAGGCGCTGGTGAAAGGCGAAGCCTCAGCGCATCTGATTGAAGATATCCCGACCGGGATCTACACCATTCCGGAAATCAGCTCCGTCGGGAAAACCGAGCAGCAGCTGACGGCGATGAAAGTGCCGTATGAGGTGGGTCGCGCTCAGTTTAAACACCTGGCGCGGGCGCAAATCGTTGGCATGAGCGTGGGAACCCTGAAGATCCTGTTCCATCGGGAGACCAAGGAGATCCTCGGCATTCACTGCTTTGGCGAACGCGCAGCCGAAATCATTCACATCGGCCAGGCGATCATGGAGCAGAAAGGTGGTGGTAACACCATTGAGTACTTCGTCAACACCACCTTTAACTACCCGACCATGGCGGAAGCGTACCGGGTTGCCGCGCTGAACGGCTTAAACCGCCTGTTTTAACGCCTTGTCGAAATGGCCATCCATCGTGCCGCGGATGGCCTCCGCCAGATGTTCGTAGCGGCTGCGCAGCGGTGAGCCCGGACGGTAAACCAGACCGATGGTGCGTCTTGGCTCTGGCTTAATGCACGGCAGGTAGACCACGCCATCGCGTTTTCTTTCCTGAGGCACCGCCAGCGCAGGCAGCAGGGTAATACCGCTGCCTGCCGCTACCATATTGCGCAGCGTTTCCAGGCTGGTCGCGCGGAAGTGGGTATCCTCATCCGCCCCCGCTTCAAAGCAGAAGCCCATCGCCTGATCGCGCAGGCAGTGCCCATCCTCCAGCATCAGCAGCTTTTCACCGGCCAGATCCGACATCGGCACCCGATCGCGGTTTGCCCACGGATGATCCTCATAGATAGCCAGCATCATCGGCTCATCGAACAGCGGCACCTCGATAAAGGCCTCGCTCTCTTTGACCAGCGCCAGGATGGCGCAGTCGAGCTTACCGCTGTCGAGCTGAGCCAGCAGCTGATGGGTCTGCGCTTCGTGCAGATACATTTCCAGCTTCGGGAAGGTCTGATGCAGCATCGGAATGATGTGCGGCAGCAGGTACGGGCCAATTGTCGGGATCAGGCCGATATGCAGCGGCCCGGACATGGTTTCCCCTTGTTGGCTTGCCATCTCCTTGAGCACTTTTACTTCGCGTAACACGGTACGCGCCTGATCCACCAGCAACAGCCCCGCCTGGGTAAACAGAACCTTACGGCTGGTGCGCTCCAGCAGCATGACGCCAAGCTCATCCTCCAGCTTGCGGATCTGTCCGCTGAGCGTCGGTTGGCTCACATGGCATGAGTCAGCCGCCCGCCGGAAGTGGCGGTGTTCGGCGAGCGCTACCAGGTATTCAAGATCGCGAATATTCATTATTCATCCTCCATCGCCACGATAGTCCATGGCGATAGATAGCATAGCAACGAACGATTATCCCTATCAAGTTTTCTGTTCAATAATACACCCATAAAGACGGTGAACCTCTGAAAACCACTGGCCCGTCACACTGTTTCTCTACCCGAACAACTAAAGCCAACGTGAACTTTTGCGGACCTTGCGTCCGCTTTTTTTTTTTGCATAAAAAACCCGGCGTCGCTGGGCTCGGCCGGGTCAGGGGGGGGCAGATATCTAAGGATTAGCTCAGACGGGCCTTCGCCTCGCCGATAGCCTGCGCCACCTGCTGCGGCGAGACGCCGCCTTTTGCCGCGCGTTTATCCAGGCAGGACTGCAGCGACAGGATCGGATAAACATCGTCCGCAATCACCGGGCTGAATTTCTGCAGATCGGCCAGGGCCAGCGCTTCCAGCGGTTTCCCTTGCGCAATGGCTTCCACCACCGCTTCACCGACAATATGGTGCGCCTCGCGGAACGGTACGCCTTTCGCCACCAGATAATCCGCCAGCTCCGTGGCGTTGGCATAGCCCTGCTGCGCCGCTTCCGCACAGCGCGGACGTTTTACCTGGATGCCATCCAGCACCAGGGTCGCCATATGCAGGCAGTCGAGCCAGGTATCCAGGGCGTCGAAAAGCCCCTCTTTATCTTCCTGCATATCTTTGTTGTAGGCCAGCGGCAGCCCTTTCAGGGTCATCATCATGCCGGTCAGCGCGCCCTGCACGCGACCGCATTTGCCACGGATAAGCTCCAGGGCGTCCGGGTTTTTCTTTTGCGGCATCAGCGAGGAGCCTGAGGTTACGCGGTCGGAAAGCTCGACGAAATTCGCCTCGCCGGAGTTAAAGAAAATCAGATCTTCCGCAAAGCGCGACAGATGCACCATGCCGATAGAGGCATCGGAAAGCAACTCCAGAACATGGTCACGGTCGGACACGCTGTCGAGGCTGTTTCGGGTGGCGGAGGCAAAGCCCAGCCACCCGGCCAGCTGCTCGCGGTCGATCTCATACGCCGTTCCCGCCAGCGCGCCGCAGCCCAGCGGGCTAACGTCGAGGCGCTTCAGCGCGTCCTGCAGGCGGCTTTCGTCGCGCGCCAGCATTTCGACATAGGCCAGACACCAGTGCGCGAACGTCACCGGTTGGGCGCGCTGCAGGTGGGTGTACCCCGGCATCACCGCGTCCTGGTTCTGCTGGGCCGTCTCCACCAGCGCGCTCTGCAGCTGGCGGTTCGCCGACAGCAATTCGACAACGGTATCTTTGCACCACAGTTTAAGATCGGTAGCGACCTGGTCGTTACGGCTGCGGCCGGTATGCAGTTTCTTGCCCAACTGGCCCACTTTGTCGATCAGTTTGCCTTCCACCCAGCTGTGAATATCTTCGGCATCGCTGGCGAGGATTTGCTGCGGATTGGCGCGCACCTCTTCCAGTAGCACGTTCAGCGCTTCTTCCAGCTGCTGCTGTTCAGCGGCACTCAGAACGCCGACCGTTACCAGCGCTTTCGACCAGGCGACAGAGCCAACGATATCCTGCTCCGCCAGACGATAGTCGAAGCGCAACGAGTCGTTGAACTGTTTAAACCGTTGATCTGCTGCCTGTGTAAAACGCCCGCCCCAAAGTGCCATAACATGCTTCCTTTATTCGTTAGTTCCGCCGGCGGCATTGTGCCGCTCGGCCTACGGTCTTGTAAGCCCGGCAGACGACGCGCCGCCGGGCATGAAATCTTAAGCCAGAATACGTGTGCCGATCGGCGTGCCGTTAAATAACGCCGGCAGCTGCTCGGCGTGACGCCAGGAGGCGATATCCACCGGACGACCCAGAGCACGTGCGGCGTCAAGGGCCGCATTCACTTTAACAATCATGCCGTCGGTGATAATCCCCTGCTCGATCAGCTGTTCCGCTTTCTCGGCGGTCATCTCGGCAATGCGCTGCCCTTTACCGTCGAGGATACCGCTAACGTCAGACAGCAGGATCAGATCCGCCCCCAGGGTGGCCGCCAGCGCCGTCGCCGCCTGGTCAGCGTTGACGTTCATCAGCTGGCCTTCATCGGTCACGCCGATAGAGCTCACCACCGGCAGGTAACCGCCGGCCAACAGGGTGTTGATCAGTGCCGGGGAGCCCGGCTGCGCCAGCCCGACATGGCCCAGCTCAGCATCCAGCTGCGTCACCTTCACGCTATCGCCATCGCCGAGGAACAGGCCGACAGAGGCCAGACCGTGCTTTTTCGCCCACGCCAGCAGCGTCTTGTTGGCGGTACCCGCCAGCGCGCCGGTGATGATGTCGATTTGCTCAGCCGGCGTAACGCGCAGGCCATTTTTCTTCTGCACCGGCAGGTTGAGCTGCTTCATCAGCTCATCCACCACGCAGCCGCCGCCGTGGACGATAATCAGCGGACGCTGGTGCGCTTCACGGTAGTTAACCAGCGCGGTAAACAGGCGCTCCAGCGCTTCTTCGCTATCGAGTAATACGCCGCCAAGTTTGATAATTAATGGGTTCATCATCACACCTTAAATAAGAGACTGCGTCTCAGCGAAGCCGAAACGAATATTCGCACACTGCACCGCCTGCGCTGCGGCGCCTTTCAGCAGGTTATCCTCTGCCGCGACGACGATGAGATGATCGTCCTGCACGGCAAAACCGATATCACAGAATGGCAGGCCTTCGACGCTTTTCAAAGCGGGCACGCCTTTATCATATAAACGTACCAGTGGTTTATCGGCGTAAGCCTGCTGGTAAACCGCCGCGATCTGCGCATGGCCGACGCCCGGCTTCAGACGGCAGGTAATGGTTTCCAGAATGCCGCGCTTAAAATTACCCAGGTGCGGGGTAAAAATTACCTTTGCCCCGAGGTGGCTGGCAATCTCCGGCTGATGGCGATGGTTAAATATGCCGTACGGCTGCAGGCTGACTTCACAGAAGCTGTTGCCGATCGCGGCTTTGCGTCCCGCGCCGCTCACCCCGCTGGTGGCGTTGATCACTGGCCACTGGTTGAGATCCAGCAGACCGGCATCGATCAGCGGCTTCAGCGACAGCTGCGCCGCCGTTGGGTAGCAGCCAGGCACCGCGATTAACTGCGCTTCTTTAAGCGCATCCGCGCTCCACTCCGCCAGACCATACACCGCCTGTTTGAGCAGGTCGGGATGCTGATGAGTGAAACCATAATATTTTTCGTAGAACGCCCCATCGTTAACGCGGAAGGCACCGGAGAGATCGAACACCACGCAGCCGGCGGCAAGGAACTGCGGCGCCAGATCGTGACTCACTTCGTGCGCGGTGGCGAGAAACACCACGTCCACGCCAGCGCTGAATTCGCTGATATCGGACATCGGCTGCAGCGGCATATCGACAATGCCTTTGAGCTGCGGATGCAGGTCGGAAATTAATTTTCCCGCATCATTGCTTTGCGCGGAGACCGTCAAAGCGGTTATGTTCATATGCGGATGACGATTGATATAGGTCACCAGCTCTGCGCCGGCATAACCACTGGCACCCACAATCAGCGTATTTAACATTGGAAGCGCATCTCCTTACATTCGATGGGTTTTCTTACGCTCAACGATATTGTATTTTTATTCACAATAAATGCATGAATATTGATACTATCACGACCCAAGGTGTGTCAACAATGAAAAACAATTTACCGCCCTTTATCGAGATCTACCGCGCGTTGATCGCCACACCGTCCATCAGCGCGACCGAAGAGGCTCTCGATCAAAGCAATGAGTCTTTAATCAATTTGCTGGCCGGCTGGTTCCGCGATCTCGGCTTCAACGTCGAGGTACAGCCAGTGCCGGATACGCGCCATAAATTCAATCTGCTGGCCAGCACCGGACACGGCGCCGGCGGCCTGCTGCTCGCAGGGCATACCGATACCGTGCCGTTCGATGATGGCCGCTGGACGCGCGACCCGTTCACCCTCACCGAACACGATAACAAGCTCTACGGCCTCGGCACGGCCGATATGAAAGGCTTTTTCGCCTTTATTCTCGACGCCCTGCGCGATGTCGACGTCACCACGCTGAAAAAACCGCTGTATATTCTGGCCACCGCCGACGAAGAGACCAGCATGGCTGGCGCGCGCTATTTTGCCGAAACCACCCAGCTGCGCCCGGACTGCGCCATCATCGGCGAGCCCACCTCCCTGCAGCCAATCCGCGCCCATAAAGGACATATGTCCAACGCGATCCGTATTCAGGGCCAGTCCGGACACTCCAGCGATCCGGCGCGCGGGGTCAACGCGATCGAGCTGATGCACGACGCCATCGGCCGGATTATGCAGCTGCGCGATCTGCTAAAAGAACGCTACCACTTCGAGGCGTTCACGGTCCCTTACCCGACCCTCAACCTCGGCGCCATCCATGGCGGCGATGCCTCAAACCGTATCTGCGCCTGCTGTGAACTGCATATGGACATCCGCCCGCTGCCGGGGATGACCCTCAACGACCTTAATGGTCTGCTGGGCGAGGCGCTGGCCCCGGTCAGCGAACGCTGGCCAGGCCGCCTGACGGTCTCGGAGCTGCATCCGCCGATCCCCGGCTATGAGTGCCCACCGGACCATAAGCTGGTGCAGGTGGTTGAGAAACTGCTTGGCGCCCAGACCGACGTGGTGAACTACTGTACCGAAGCGCCGTTTATCCAGACGCTGTGCCCAACGCTGGTTCTCGGCCCGGGCTCGATCAACCAGGCCCATCAGCCTGACGAGTTTCTGGAGACGCGCTTTATCAAACCGACGCGGGAGCTAATTAGCCAGGTGGTCCACCACTTCTGCTGGCACTAAAATCGCCCTCTTTTTCCGCCCCGTTCTCCCGGGGCGGAACGGTGACGATCGTCACATTTCCATAAGCGATGCTTATCCAGCGCCCCCTGAGTTAAATTTCGCAAATTACGGGTATTTACTCGTTTGCTGAAGCGATTTCGCAGTAATTGACGTGGGGGTATTTACGTGGCTTTATAAAAGACGGGTTGCTTATCCGTTGCTCACGTTCCAGCGCAGCGGATATAACAAAATAAAATGAGATGGGGTGTCTGGGGTAACATGAACGAACAATATTCCGCATTGCGTAGTAATGTCAGTATGCTCGGCAAGGTGCTGGGCGATACCATCAAGGATGCACTGGGAGAAAATATTCTTGATCGTGTCGAAACTATCCGTAAGTTGTCCAAATCTTCACGCGCCGGCAACGAAGCTAACCGCCAGGAGCTGCTGACCACGCTGCAGAATTTGTCTAACGACGAACTGCTGCCGGTAGCCCGTGCCTTCAGCCAGTTCCTGAATCTGGCTAACACCGCTGAGCAGTACCACAGCATTTCGCCGAATGGCGAAGCGGCCAGCAATCCGGAAGTCATTGCGCGTACCCTGAGAAAGCTCAAAGACCAACCCAATCTCAACGAAGAGACCATCAAAAAAGCGGTGGAATCTCTTTCCCTGGAGCTGGTGTTAACCGCCCACCCGACCGAGATCACCCGCCGGACGCTGATCCATAAAATGGTGGAGGTGAACAACTGCCTCAAGCAGCTGGATAACAAAGATATCGCGGACTACGAGCACCACCAGCTGATGCGCCGTCTGCGCCAGCTGATCGCCCAGTCCTGGCATACCGATGAAATCCGTAAGCACCGCCCTTCCCCGGTCGATGAAGCCAAATGGGGCTTCGCGGTGGTGGAAAACAGCCTGTGGGAAGGGGTGCCTAACTACCTGCGCGAGCTGAACGAACAGCTGGAAGCCAACCTTGGCTATCAGCTGCCGGTGGACTTCGTCCCGGTGCGTTTCACCTCGTGGATGGGCGGCGACCGCGACGGCAACCCGAACGTGACCGCCGACATCACCCGCCACGTGCTGCTGCTCAGCCGCTGGAAAGCGACCGATCTATTCCTTAAAGATGTGCAGGTGCTGATCTCCGAGCTGTCGATGGTGGAGTGTACCGACGAATTGCGTGCCCTGGCCGGCGCCGAGGGCGCTCAGGAACCGTACCGTTACTTGATGAAAAAACTGCGCACTCAGCTGATGGAAACCCAGGCCTGGCTGGAAGCGCGCCTGAAAGGTCAGAAGCTGCCGAAACCGGCGGGACTGATCACGCAGAACGAGCAGCTGTGGGAGCCGCTGTACGCCTGTTATAAATCGCTGCAGGCCTGCGGCATGGGTATTATCGCCAACGGCGAGCTGCTCGACACCCTACGCCGCGTGAAGTCTTTCGGCGTACCGCTGGTGCGTATTGATATTCGTCAGGAAAGCACTCGCCATACCGAAGCGCTGGGCGAAATGACCCGTTACCTCGGGATCGGCGATTACGAAAGCTGGTCAGAAGCCGACAAACAGGCTTTCCTGATCCGCGAACTGAATTCCAAACGTCCGCTGCTGCCGCGCCAGTGGGAGCCCAGCGAAGAGACCCGCGAAGTTCTCGACACCTGCAGAGTGATCGCCGAGGCGCCGCGCGGATCGATCGCCGCCTACGTGATCTCGATGGCCAAAACGCCGTCCGACGTGCTGGCGGTTCACCTGCTGCTGAAAGAGGCCGGGATTGGATTCGCCCTGCCGGTGGCTCCGCTGTTCGAAACGCTGGACGACCTGAACAACGCCAACGACGTCATGACCCAGTTGCTGAATATCGACTGGTACCGCGGCTTTATCCAGGGCAAACAGATGGTCATGATCGGCTACTCTGATTCCGCGAAAGACGCAGGGGTGATGGCCGCCTCCTGGGCGCAGTACCAGGCGCAGGATGCGTTGATCAAAACCTGTGAGAAAGCCGGGATCGAACTGACGCTGTTCCACGGTCGCGGTGGCTCCATTGGCCGCGGCGGCGCGCCGGCCCACGCCGCGCTCCTCTCACAGCCGCCGGGAAGCCTGAAAGGCGGCCTGCGCGTTACCGAGCAGGGTGAGATGATCCGCTTTAAGTACGGCCTACCGGAAGTCACCATCAGCAGCCTGTCGCTCTATACCAGCGCGATCCTCGAAGCCAACCTGCTGCCGCCGCCGGAACCCAAACCGCAGTGGCGCGACATCATGGCCGAGCTGTCCGACGTGTCGTGCAAGATGTATCGCGGCTATGTGCGTGAAAACAAAGATTTCGTACCTTACTTCCGCTCCGCCACTCCGGAGCAGGAGTTGGGCAAACTGCCGCTGGGTTCGCGTCCGGCAAAACGTCGCCCGACCGGCGGCGTCGAGTCGCTGCGCGCCATTCCGTGGATCTTCGCCTGGACCCAGAACCGCCTGATGCTTCCGGCCTGGCTGGGCGCTGGCGCTGCGCTGCAGAAGGTAGTCGAAGGCGGAAAACAGAGTGAACTGGAAGCGATGTGTCGCGACTGGCCGTTCTTCTCCACCCGCCTCGGCATGCTGGAGATGGTTTACTCGAAGGCCGACCTGTGGCTGGCGGAGTATTACGATCAGCGCCTGGTGAAACCGGAGCTGTGGGCGCTGGGTACCGAGCTGCGCAAGCTGCTGGCTGCCGATATCAACGTCGTGCTGGCCATCGCCAACGACTCCCATCTGATGGCTGACCTGCCGTGGATCGCCGAGTCTATCCAGCTGCGTAATATCTATACCGACCCGCTGAACGTCCTGCAGGCGGAACTGCTGCACCGTTCACGCCAGGCTGAAGAAGAGGGCAAAGACCCGGATCCGCGCGTTGAACAAGCGCTGATGGTCACCATCGCCGGCGTCGCCGCCGGTATGCGTAACACCGGCTAATCGATGTCTTCCCCCGGCCACCCGGCCGGGGGATTTCTCACCCGTTCTAGTGGTGCAACATCTCATCAACGATCTGTTCTTTATGCAGCGCATACGGATAATAGGTCGGCCAGTTATCCATCTCTTTCAACAACGCTTCCTGTGATTCATTGCCCATGAAAATATGGAAATGCTGCGATTTACGCGGACCAATGATATGGTCGCTGAACTGGACATATTTTGGCGCGTTGGCATCGCCCTGCTGGCACTCGAACAGATAACGTACGCCCTTCTTACCGGAGGCGTAATGCAGAATTTTGTAGCCTGAATAGCGGTATTTGCAGCTGTTGACGGTCTCGCCGACGTGGAACTCAATCACGTCATCTTCAATGCCAATCTGTTCCACATCGGTGGCGTAGCCCTTCTTATAATAGGCGCGATACTCCTCCACGCTCTTGCCGCCGGGCTTTTTCGCCTTCTGCTCCAGCACCGGATCGAGATCGCCGTTGAGCAGATATGGGTTCACCGACTGCCAGACGCCCTCCCAGTCGCTCAGCGCGCGGTCCTGCACATCTTTATCCGCAAAAATGCCTTCGCTGGCCTGACGCTCCACTTCGGTTAGCGCCGGCCCATGGCTATGGTTGCCGTGGGCGAACGCCTGGGCGCTGGCGAGCGCCATGCCGAGTCCCAAGGCCAGCAGGGGGATCTTTCTGGTCATTACTCTCTCCTGAATTTGCTATCAATGGCGACAAATTGTTACGATATAACATAACTCAAATAAGAAGCAATAGCGACAAGCTGGCGCTTTTACCGCTGGAATAATGTCCGGTATGATGAAAAGGGTGATGCACGGGGCGGAACAATGATGGACAACGATATCAATCAACTTATTGATGCATTGCTAAAAAAGCAGACCAGCCTCGGCCGGGTTTATTTCGCCGGCGAGACGCGCTCGCCTGCTGAACCGGTGGTGCAGGTTGATTTTCCCCGTCTGAATATCCTCCTCGATGGGCAATTGCGCGACCAGGCGCTCGGCGATACCGCCCCGCCCCTGGAGACCCATGACGTGCTCTATATTCCTGGCGATAGCTGGAACTGCCCACAGTGGCAGGCGCCCTGCCTGCTGTTAAGCATCCTGTTCGCTAAGCAGCAGCTGGAGTGCTCGCTGCAGCGCTGGAATGGCAAGACGATCGCCGTTGTTGAAAAACTACAGGCGCTGCGTCGCGGGCCGCGCGTCGGTTCCTTTCTGCTGCAGGCGCTCAACGAGATCCGGATGCAGCCGCAGGAGCAGCAAACCGCCCGCAGCATCGTCATCAGCCTGCTCAGCCACTGCCATGATCTTCTCGGCAGCCAGGCGCAAACCTCCTCGCGCAGCCAGGCGCTGTTCGAGGCAATCCGTCAGTACATCGAGGTCCATTACCCGGAGCCGCTGAGCCGGGAATCGGTCGCCCAGGCGTTCTATCTCTCTCCTAACTATCTTTCTCATCTGTTCCAGAAATGTGGGCCAATGGGCTTCAATGAATATCTGAACCACATTCGTCTCGAACAGGCCCGTATGCTGCTGAAGGGCCACGATATGAAAGTGAAAGACATCGCCCACGCCTGCGGCTTCGCCGACAGTAACTACTTCTGCCGCCTGTTCCGCAAAACCACGGAACGCTCGCCGTCTGAATACCGCCGCCAGTACCATAGCCAGCTGACGGAAAAATCATCCCCGGTAAAAAACTAGATTTTTGTGTGTTAAACCTGACTTTTGTGCGCGCTATAGTTTCCTCTCATCCCAGGCAGCGTCGATAAATGTGATCTAAATCATCCTTAATCGCGATGCGTACATTTATCCAGTTTTTGGCAAATTTGTCATCTGGCGATCCTTCAAACGAAAGCCGTATGCTTACCTCAACGACAGCACCGAATTAAGCATTGAGGAAAACACTATGGAACTCTATCTGGATACCGCCAACGTCGCCGAAGTGGAACGCCTGGCCCGCATCTACCCGCTGGCCGGGGTGACCACCAACCCGAGCATTATCGCCGCCGGAAAAACACCGGTCTGGGATGTACTGCCGCGCTTGCAAAAAGCCGTTGGCCCGGAAGGGATTCTGTTTGCGCAGACCATGAGCCGCGATGCGCAGGGCATGGTGGCAGAAGCCAAACGCCTGAGCAACGCCGTGCCGCGCATCGTGGTCAAAATCCCGGTCACCGCCGAAGGCCTCGCCGCTATCAAGCTGCTGAAGAAGGAAGGCATCCCAACCCTTGGCACCGCCGTCTACAGCGCCTCACAGGGTCTGCTGGCCGCGCTGGCCGGCGCAAAGTACGTCGCGCCTTACGTTAACCGCGTCGACGCTCAGGGCGGGGACGGCATCCGCATGGTGCAGGAGCTGCAATCCCTGCTGGAAATGCATGCGCCCGAAAGCAAAGTGCTGGCGGCGAGCTTCAAAACGCCCCGTCAGGCGCTGGATTGCCTGCTGGCTGGCTGCGAAGCCATCACCCTTCCACTAGATGTAGCGCAACAAATGCTCGGCACCCCTGCGGTAGAGTCAGCCATAGAGAAGTTTGAACAGGACTGGAATAACGCCTTTGGCACGCTGAACCTGTAACCGGACCCGCGCGCCGCCTGCGGGCGGCATCACGGTCATCGAGGAGGAATCGTAATGGATCGCATTATTCAATCACCAGGCAAATACATTCAGGGCGCAGGCGCCATCAAGCGCCTTGGCGACTACCTGAAACCGCTGGCCGAACGCTGGCTGGTCGTTGGCGATAAATTCGTGCTGGGATTCGCGGAAGAGATGCTACGCAAAAGCCTGGCCGATGCCGGCCTGGCGGCGGAAATCGCGCCGTTTGGCGGTGAATGTTCGCATAATGAAATCAATCGCCTGCGCGATATCGCCGGCAGTGCGAAATGCACCGCCGTGCTGGGGATCGGCGGTGGTAAAACCCTGGATACCGCGAAAGCGCTGGCCCATTTTATGAAGGTGCCGGTGGCGATCGCCCCTACCATCGCCTCCACCGATGCGCCGTGCAGCGCGCTGTCGGTGATTTACACCGACGAAGGGGAGTTCGACAGCTATCTGATGCTACCGCATAACCCTAACATGGTCATTGTCGATACGCAGATCGTTGCCGGCGCGCCGGCTCGCCTGCTGGCAGCCGGAATTGGCGATGCGCTGGCCACCTGGTTCGAAGCCCGCGCCTGCTCACGCAGCGGCGCCACCACCATGGCGGGCGGGAAATGCACCCAGGCGGCGCTGGCGCTGGCCGAGCTGTGCTACAACACCTTACTCGAAGAGGGTGAAAAAGCGATGCTGGCCGCCGAACAGCACGTGGTCACTCCGGCGCTGGAGCGGGTGGTGGAAGCCAACACCTATCTGAGCGGCGTCGGTTTTGAAAGCGGTGGCCTGGCGGCAGCCCACGCAATTCATAACGGCATGACGGCCATCCCTGACGCTCACCACTATTATCACGGTGAAAAAGTGGCGTTCGGCACCCTGACGCAGCTGGTGCTGGAAAACGCGCCGGTGGAAGAGATCGAGACCGTCGCCGCGCTATGTCACAGCGTTGGGCTGCCGATCACCCTGGCGCAGCTGGATATCAAAGGCGACATCCCGACCAAGATGCGCCTGGTGGCGGAAGCCGCCTGCGCTGAAGGCGAAACCATTCACAATATGCCGGGCGGGGTTAACTCCGACCAGGTCTACGCCGCGCTGCTGGTCGCCGACCAATATGGCCAGCGCTTCCTGCAGGAATGGGAATAATCCAGAGCAAAACAAAACACCCGGCGTCAGCCGGGTGTTTTTTATGTTTATCTGCCGGACGTGTCGCCCACTGGCGGCGGAAACGGCAAGCACTCAGGCCGGACGCACGCCCAGCGTATGGCAGATGGCGTAGCTCATTTCGGCGCGGTTCAGGGTGTAGAAGTGGAAATCTTTTACCCCTTCCCGACTTAAAATCTTCACCATGTCCATAGCGATGTTAGCCCCCACCAGCTGACGGGTTTCGGCATCGTTATCGAGACCTTCGAACATTTTCGACATCCACACCGGGATACGAACGTTGGTCATATCCGCAAACTTTTTCGCCTGTTTAAAGTTGGATACCGGCAGGATACCCGGAATAATTTCCACGTCGATGCCCGCTGAGACGCAGCGATCGCGAAAACGCAGGTAGCTTTCCACATCGAAGAAGAACTGGGTGATCGCGCGGTTGGCGCCTGCCTCGACTTTGCGTTTCAGGTTGAGTAAATCCGCCTGCGCGCTTTTCGCTTCCGGATGCACTTCCGGATACGCGGCAACAGAGATATCGAAATCCCCCACCTCTTTCAGCAGGCTGACCAGATCGGCGGCATACATCTCCGGTTTACCGCTGCCCGGCGGCAGGTCGCCGCGCAGCGCGACGATATGGCGGATGCCGTTGTTCCAGTAATCCTGGGCGATAGTGCGCAGCTCATCGCGAGTCGCATCGATACAGGTCAGGTGCGGCGCCGCTTCCAGACCGGTTCGCTCTTTAATGCCCTTGATGATGCTGTGGGTGCGATCGCGCTCGCCGGAGTTCGCGCCATAGGTCACCGAGACAAACTTCGGTTTCAGACTGCTCAGGCGATCGATGGATTTCCACAGGGTTTGCTCCATTTCACTGGTGCGCGGCGGAAAGAATTCAAAGGACACATTAATCTGGCCCTGGACTTCCGCCAGGCTCTGATTCAGGGCTTCCCGCTGATTGGCGTGAAAAAAGCTCATACCTTACCTCATCAATCGCATGTAATGGCTGTTGTATTGCGAACTTCTATACGTTTAGACGTCCAGATGTAAAAATGACGGAAAAGCGCGCGGGCGTCAATAGAAAAATCTGCGTAAAGAGTGAGGAAAAGGCGGCCAATATGAAAAAAATTCATCTACCGGCGCTTTGCCAGCCGAAAGAGCCCGCTCTGCGGTCAACATGGGGTAGAACGATATTCAGCATGGGACGAGCCAGTCGTCAGGTGCTCATCCAGCAGTGAGAGCCATTGCCGCACGGCTCCTGCCTGGTGAGGCGCATAGATCACCCCAAGGCTTAACGGCATGCTGTCGCCTTCAGCGACAGGACAGAACACCACCCCCTGACGCTGGATTGCGGAAAAGGACGCCGGCAGGAGGATCATGCCTTCCCCACGCGCAATTCGCGCCAGCAGCACATCATGTTCGGCAGGCTCTTCCACATAAGCGGGGGTATAGCCAGCCCGGTCGAAAATGCGTCGCGTATAGTCAAAGAAATCGGGGTTACGCTCACGTTTAAACCAGAACAGCGGCCGGTGATTGAGCGCGCTTAGCGTTAACGCTGATGTGGCGGCTTCCGGCCAGGAGGTTGGCACTGCCGCGATAAGCGGCTCCTGATACGGCAATGGGTGCAGGTGCAGCCCTTCAGTATTGAGCGGCAGCGCAACCAGCGCTGCATCGAGTTTGCCTTTGCGCACCTGCTGAGCCAGCGCCGGTGAAGCGTGGCGGGTGATATGCAACGCGCGGGTATGTTCGCTCAGCGCAGATTCAACAGCGGCGAAAATGCCTTGTTCGAAGGCGGTCGTCACGCCCAGACGCAGAGACGGCGGTGAGTGAACGGAGAGCTCACTCAATGCCGCCAGCGTGCGTTCCTGGAGCGCCAGCATGGGCCGAATCATTGCCAGCACCTCTCTGCCCGCGTCGGTAAGGATCAGGCCTTTGCTATGGCGCTGAAACAGCGTCACCCCCAGCTGCGCTTCCAGATGGCGCATATGGCGACTCAGCGGCGGCTGCGAGATAAATAACCGCTGCGCCGCCCGGCTGATGTTATTTTCCTCCGCCACCACCGCAAAGGCGCGCAGCAGGCGGATATCGAGAGAATGCAATCGCGAAGTTGTCATACTGAAAAGGTATCACGAAAAGGGTATTACTCAAGTCCGGCAAACTTCCCTACCCTTCCTCTCAACGCTTCATCACAGAGAGGAAAAAACGATGTCCAGCGAACGTTATATCACCGGTCAGGAAATGCTTCAGCGCGTGGACGGTCACGGCGGGGAAGCCGTCGTCGACAGCCTGCGGGATATCGCCCCCGACTTCGCCCGCTATCTGATTGAGTTCCCCTTCGGCGATATTTACGCCCGGCCAGGGCTTGATTTGCGCAGCCGGGAAATCGCCACCATCGCCGCGCTCACCGCGCTGGGTAACGCCGAGCCGCAGCTGAAAGTGCATATTGCCGCGGGATTAAATGTTGGTCTGACGCAAGAGGAAATTACGGAAGTGATCATGCAGATGGCGGTCTACGCCGGATTCCCGGCGGCGCTAAACGGCCTGTTTGCCGCTAAAGCGGTTTTTGCGGCGCACTAACAAAAAAGACCAGGCCTGGCCTGGTCTTTTTCTCGGGATTACAGTAGCTGCGCCAGACGGTTAATATCCGACTGGATCGCCCCGGCGGTCACGTCACGCCCGGCGCCGGGCCCGCGGATCACCAACGGATTATCACGATACCAGCGGCTTTCGATAGCAAACACGTTATCGCACGGCAGCAGCGCCGCCAGCGGGTGCTCTTCGCGTACCGCTTCCACGCCGACGCGAGCTTTGCCGTTGGCATCAAAGCGCGCCACGTAGCGGAGCACCAGCCCCATCTCGCGGGCCGCCTCCAGGCGCTGCAGCATCTGCTCGTTCAGCTCTTCGCCATTCTCAAAGAAGTGATCAACCGAACCCTCTTCACAGTGCGCCGGGACCAGTGATTCCACGCGCACCTGATCCGGTTCGATGTCATAGCCCGCTTCCCGCGCGAGGATCACCAGCTTGCGCATCACATCTTTACCGGACAGATCGACGCGCGGATCCGGCTCGGTCAGCCCCTGCTGCCACGCCTGATCCACCAGGTCGGTGAACGGCACGGTGCCATCGAACTGCAGGAACAGCCAGGAGAGCGTTCCCGAGAAGATACCGCTCAGGCCGAGGATGGTATCGCCGCTGTCGATCAGGTCGCGCACCGTATGGTTCACCGGCAAGCCGGCGCCCACGGTGGCGTTATACAGCCAGTGGCGCCCCGTCTTCTCAAACGCGTCGTGGATCTGGCGATACTTATCGCTGCTGCTGGCCCCCGCCAGCTTGTTGGCGCTGATCACGTGGAAGCCATGGCTGGCGAAATCAAGATACTGGTCGGCCAGCTGTTCGCTGGCGGTGACGTCCAGCACCACTAAATCATCGTACGGGTGCGCGCGCATCCACAGGAACAGCGACTCTTCATCCTGCTCCACCGCTTCATCGTTGAAGAAAGCTAGCGCCCGGCTGGCGTCCAGCCCGTCATAGTTCAGCAGACTGCGTTTACTGTCGACCACGCCGGCGAGAACAAACTCAAAGCCGGTGCGCGCCGAGAGCGTGGTTTGTTCACGGGCGAACAGCTCCAGCCAGCGGGAACCGATGTTTCCTTTGCCGAACAGCATCAGGCCAATACGCTTTTCGGCACGAAACAAGGACTGGTGCAGCCCCTGGATCAGGCTTTCCGTCGGCCCGGCGCGCAGTACGGCCACCAGGCTGATTCCTTCTTCCGACTGCCAGGTGAACTCCACTGGCTGCCCTTTCAGCTGCTGCCAGAAACGGTGGCAGTGCAGGGGGTTACGGGTGACGCCAGCGCCCACCATCGCCACCAGCGCCAGCTTCTGACGCAGACGCAGCTCGCCCGGCAGACCTGCTTCATCGAGCAGCTTCAGCGCGCTGTCGGCCACCTCGGAGGTATAGCAAAACTGCAGCAGCTTGCGGTCGGCATGGACGCCAACGGCTAACGGGCGCAGCTGGGCGCGTTTGAGCAGGGCGTCCAGCTCTTTATGCGCCAGTTTGAAATCGTGACCGGCCGGCACCTGGAACTCCACCAGGCAGACGTCGTCATGGCTGGTGACAATCCGGGCGCCAGTACCGGAGGCCAGTACGCGCTCAATGCGCGTGGAACCCTGTTCCGGCGTATAGCTGCAGCGTAACTGCAGATCGATATCGCTGGCGGAAACCGGCTGTAGCGTGCGGGCATGGAGCACCGGCGCGGCCAGACGCGCCAACTCGCTGGCTTCGTCCAGACGCAGCAGCGGCAGCAGACAGGCGTCTTTCACCTTGCGCGGATCCGCGCTGTACACCCCGGCGACGTCGCTCCAGATAGTGACTCGGGAGGCGCCCGCCAGCGCGCCGATCTGGGTGGCAGAGTAGTCAGACCCGTTACGGCCCAGCAGGACGGTTTCACCGGCCTGGTTGCGGGAGATAAAGCCGGTCACCACCAGACGTTTGTTAGGATGCTGCGCCATCAGCTGCTGCAGCAGTGGATAGGATAATCCTTCATCCACCTGCGGCTGCGCGGCACGTTCCGCGCGCAGGAACGCGCGCGCGTCAAGCCAGGCGGCTTCCATTCCCAGCTGGTTGAGAACCGCCGCCATCAGGCGCGCGGACCACACTTCCCCATGGCCGACCACTTCCGCATAGACCGCTTCGGAAACCCCGCCGTCCAGCAGACCAGCCAGACGCTCAAGGTCGTGGATAAAGGCGGCTATCAGCGTATCCGCCGCCGCAGGCTCCACCAGACCGCCAATCAGCTCGGTGTGATAGCGGCGAAGCGACTGCTGAACCTGATGCGCAGCAAGGCGATCGCTCTGGCTAAGCTTAAGCCAGCTGATCAGCTGGTTGGTGGTGCTGCCAGCGGCGGAGACGACCATCATGTCCCCCGCCTGCGAATACTCCTTCATGATCCCCGCGACGCGCAGGTAACATTTCGCATCCGCTAAACTACTCCCACCAAATTTGTGCAGCTGACGACCCTTCGCCCCTGCCTGCGCAATCACACTCATCTTTATTCCTCGTTTGCTGCCCGGAAGCCATTTTCCAGGTCGGCAATTAAATCTTCACCATCTTCAATACCGGTCGAAATACGCAGGAGCGTTTCTGAAATTCCGGCGGCGGCACGCGCTTCAGGCGCCATGCCGGCATGCGTCATCGTTGCCGCATGGGAAATCAGGCTTTCAACGCCCCCCAGCGATTCCGCCAGTGTAAACAGCGACAGCCCGCTCAGGAAACGGCGCAGCGTCTGCTCGTCACCGTCCAGCTCGAAGCTTAACATTGCGCCAAAACCTTTTTGCTGACGCGCCGCAATTTCATGCCCCTGGTTTTCCGGCAGCGACGGATGATACAGCTTTTTCACCAGTGGCTGGGTTTTCAGATACTCGACAATCGCCAGGGCATTACGCTGCGCCACTTCCATGCGTGGAGAAAGCGTCCGCAGCCCGCGCAACAGCAGATAGCTGTCGAAGGCGCTGCCGGTGACGCCAATATTATTCGCCCACCATGCCAGTTCGGTGACAGTCGCCGGATCGTTGGCAATCACCACCCCGGCCACCACATCAGAGTGACCATTAAGGTATTTAGTACAGGAGTGCAACACCAGATCGGCGCCCAGCGCCAGCGGGTTTTGCAGCGCCGGACTCAGGAAGGTGTTATCGACCACGCTGATCGCCCCGGCTTCGCGCGCCAGACCACAGATTTTCGCAATATCCACTACCCGCAGCAATGGATTACTTGGGCTTTCGACCAGCACCAGCTTCGGTTTTTCCGCCAACGCCGCCCGCAGCGCCTGCTCATCGTTTTGATCGACGAACTGAACGCGATAGCAGCCGCGCTTCGCCAGGCTATCGAACAGACGGTAGCTGCCGCCGTAGCAGTCATGCGGCGCCACCAGCAGATCGCCAGGCTTAAGGAACACCGTCGTCACCAGCAGGATCGCCGACATACCGGTATTGGTCAGCACCGCGCCAGCGCCGCCCTCCAGCTCCGCTAAGGCACGCTGCACCACATCACGCGTCGGGTTGCCGCGGCGGGAGTAGTCGTGAGCGCGAGGTTCATTAAAGTCGGTGAAGTTATAGGTACTGGAGAGGTGGATCGGCGGGACAACGCAACCGTACTGCTCGTCGTCATTTAAACCGCTACGCACTGCGATGGTGGCCTGTTTACGCGTCATGTTGGGAAGTTCCTGGGCTGAATCGGTGAAAAGTCAGGCTCCAGAGTAATCATTGTCACAATAGACGTCAATACATCTGGACATCTAAACTTCTTTGCGTATAGATTGAGCAAAGTGCAAATAGCCGTTAAAATTATATGCATTAGCGCACGTCGGCGGCGGCTTATCTCATGTCAGAAAGCCTGCGCTTACGGTAAACTACGCGCAATTATAGCCCGGGCGGAATATTCTGGCCCTTCACTAATAAACAGAGGATTAAGGTATCTCATGGCTGAATGGAGCGGCGAATATATCAGCCCATACGCTGAGCACGGTAAGAAGAGTGAGCAAGTAAAGAAAATTACGGTTTCCATTCCTCTGAAGGTGTTAAAAATCCTCACCGATGAACGTACGCGTCGTCAGGTGAATAACCTGCGTCACGCGACCAACAGCGAGCTGCTGTGCGAAGCGTTCCTGCATGCCTTTACCGGACAACCGTTGCCTAACGATGAAGACCTGCGTAAAGAGCGCAGCGATGAGATCCCGGAAGCGGCGAAAGCGATTATGCGTGAACTGGGTATCGACCCGGATACGTGGGAATACTGAGACAATAAAAAGGGCGGAAGCACTCTTCCGCCCTTTTTCTTTCTCGCCCAGGCAGGCGAGAGACACAAAAAAGCCGCCCTGAGGCGGCTTCTTCTGGCAACTTACTTGCTGCCCGGGATGCTGAAGCGCTTGTTGAAGCGGTCAACACGGCCACCGGTAGCAACATCACGCTGTTTGCCGGTGAAGAACGGGTGGCATTTGCCGCACACGTCGAGGTTCAGGTCATGACCTACAGTGGAGCGGATTTTCATGACATTACCGCAAGAACAGGTAGCAGTAATTTCGTCGTAATTTGGGTGAATACCTTTTTTCATGGGAGAACCTCAGTTAAGGCCGCGTCGCTCTTCCAGCCCTAACGCCAGACACCACGCGATATTAGTAATTTCCCGTCGCCCTCTACGCTGCTGACAGCGTGAAGCACACGGTAATGGTCAATCTTCAATGCGATATAAAGCGCATCAAAGGCGGCGAATCATACAGAATTTGACCAGCATATGCAAACTGATCCGCGCCGCCTTATCGTAATGTGTATACTATCCCGCCAGATTTCAAGTCAGGAAGATGACATGCCCGTCGCCCACGTTGCCCTACCCGTTCCGCTACCGCGCACCTTTGACTATCTGCTGCCTGACGGCATGGCGGTCAAAGCGGGCTGTCGGGTGCGGGTGCCGTTCGGCAAACAGGAGCGGATCGGCATTGTCGCGGCGGTCAGCGAGCGCAGCGAGCTGCCGCTGGACGAGCTAAAACCGGTCGCGGAAGCGCTGGACGACGAACCGGTCTTCTCCGGTACCGTCTGGCGGTTGCTGATGTGGGCGGCTGAGTACTACCATCACCCGATCGGCGATGTGCTGTTCCATGCGTTGCCCATTCTGCTGCGCCAGGGCAAACCCGCCAGCGCTACGCCGCTGTGGTACTGGTTCGCCACCGAGCAGGGGCAGGCCGTCGATCTTAACGGTCTGAAACGCTCGCCGAAGCAGCAGCAGGCGCTGGCGGCGCTGCGCCAGGGCAAAATCTGGCGTCATCAGGTCGGCGAACTGGAATTTAATGAAGCGGCGCTGCAGGCGCTGCGCGGCAAAGGGCTGGCGGAGCTGGCCTGCGAAGCGCCTGCCCTCACCGACTGGCGCAGCGCGTATTCGGTGGCTGGCGAACGCCTGCGTCTTAATACCGAGCAGGCCACCGCCGTCGGCGCGATCCACAGCGCCGCCGATCGCTTCTCCGCCTGGCTGCTGGCGGGTATTACCGGCTCCGGGAAAACGGAAGTGTATTTGAGCGTGCTGGAGAATGTGCTGGCGCAGGGGCGCCAGGCGCTGGTGATGGTGCCAGAGATCGGCCTGACGCCGCAAACCATCGCCCGTTTTCGCCAGCGCTTTAACGCGCCGGTGGAAGTCCTGCACTCCGGGCTCAATGACAGCGAACGTCTCTCGGCCTGGCTGAAGGCGAAAAACGGCGAAGCGGCCATTGTGATCGGCACCCGCTCCTCGCTGTTTACCCCGTTTAAAGACCTCGGCGTCATCGTCATCGACGAAGAGCATGACAGCTCCTACAAGCAGCAGGAGGGCTGGCGCTACCATGCCCGCGACCTGGCGGTATGGCGCGCCCACAGCGAACAGATCCCGATAATTCTCGGCTCGGCGACGCCGGCGCTGGAGACCCTGCATAACGTCCGCCAGGGCAAATACCGCCAGTTAACCTTAAGCAAACGCGCGGGCAATGCGCGCCCTGCCCAGCAGCACGTGCTCGATCTCAAAGGGCAACCGCTGCAGGCAGGTCTGTCTCCCGCGCTGATTGGCCGTATGCGTCAGCATCTGCAGGCGGATAACCAGGTGATCCTGTTTCTTAACCGCCGCGGCTTTGCGCCAGCGCTGCTGTGCCACGACTGCGGCTGGATAGCGGAATGTCCGCGCTGCGACAGCTACTATACGTTGCACCAGGCGCAGCACCATCTGCGCTGCCACCATTGCGACAGTCAGCGCCCTATCCCGCGCCAGTGCCCCTCCTGCGGCTCCACGCACCTGGTGCCGGTGGGTATCGGCACCGAACAGCTGGAGCAGGCCCTGGCGCCGCTGTTTCCTGACGTGCCTATCTCGCGTATCGACCGCGATACCACCAGCCGCAAAGGGGCGCTGGAAGAGCATCTCGCCGCCGTCCATCGCGGTGGGGCGCGTATTTTAATTGGCACCCAGATGCTGGCCAAAGGCCACCACTTCCCGGACGTCACCCTCGTCTCCCTGCTGGACGTCGACGGGGCGCTGTTTTCCGCGGATTTCCGCTCCGCCGAGCGTTTCGCTCAGCTCTATACCCAGGTCTCCGGGCGAGCGGGGCGGGCAGGAAAACAGGGCGAAGTGATTCTGCAAACCCACCATCCGGAACACCCTTTGCTGCAGACCCTGCTGTATAAAGGCTACGACGCTTTCGCCGAACAGGCGCTGGCAGAGCGGCAGACAATGCAGCTACCGCCGTGGACCAGCCATGTGCTGATTCGTGCGGAAGACCATAACAACCAGCAGGCGCCGCTGTTTTTACAACAGCTGCGCAATCTGCTGCAGGCCAGTCCGCTGGCCGACGACAAGCTATGGGTGCTCGGTCCGGTTCCGGCGCTGGCGCCGAAGCGCGGCGGCCGCTGGCGGTGGCAGATATTGCTGCAGCATCCTTCGCGGGTGCGCCTGCAGCATATCGTCAGCGGTACGCTGGCGCTGATCAATACGCTGCCGGAGGCGAAAAAAGTGAAGTGGGTGCTGGATGTCGATCCTATTGAAGGGTAAGCCTTCTCTTGCGAGCCGGATCGAAAAATTCAACAAGCATCACGTTTTTCATGAAAATTCTGTAACTCACTGCCGCGACTATCTGATAAAAAAGATGCAGCAGTTAGCGCGCAAGGGAAATGCCAGCGCCATTCAGCGAGGAGAAACCAGGTGAAGCCCAAAAAACAAGTGGTTGCCGCCACCATGAAAGACGTCGCCTTAAAGGCAAACGTTTCCACGGCAACCGTGTCCCGAGCGTTGATGAACCCTGATAAGGTGTCGCAAGCCACCCGTAACCGGGTCGAGCAGGCGGCGCTGGAAGTCGGCTATTTACCGCAGTCGCTCGGACGCAATATGAAGCGCAACGAATCGCGGACGATCCTCGTGATCGTCCCGGATATCTGCGATCCCTTTTTTAGCGAAGTGATCCGCGGTATTGAAGTCACTGCCGCCGAGCATGGATATCTGGTGTTAATCGGCGATTGCGCCCACCAGAATCAGAAAGAAAAAACCTTTATCGACCTTATCATCACCAAGCAGATTGACGGCATGGTGCTGCTCAGCTCGCGCCTGCCGTTTGACGCCAGCGTGGAAGAGCAGCGCAATTTGCCACCGATGGTCATGTCGAACGAGTTCGCGCCGGAACTGGAGCTGCCCACCGTCCACATCGATAACCTGACGGCGGCCTTTAACGCGGTAAACTACCTTCACGAGCTGGGACACCAGCGTATCGGCTGCATCGCCGGCCCGGAAGATATGCCGCTGTGCCATTATCGCCTGCAGGGTTACGTGCAGGCGCTGCGCCGCAGCGGTATCACCGTTGATCCGCACTATATCGCTCGCGGCAACTTTACCTTCGAAGCTGGCGCCAATGCGCTGGAGCAGCTGCTGTCGCAGCCGGTACCGCCCACGGCGGTCTTTTGCCATAGCGATGTGATGGCGCTGGGCGCCTTATCGCTGGCGAAACGCCGCGGTCTGAAAGTGCCGGACGACCTGTCGATTGTCGGCTTCGATAACATCGCGTTGTCTGAATTTTGCGATCCGCCATTGACCACCGTGTCACAGCCGCGTTTTGATATCGGCCGTGAAGGAATGCTGCTATTACTTGAGCAAATGCAGGGTCATAACGTGAACAGCGGCTCGCGCCTGCTCGATTGCGAACTGATAGTTCGCGGCAGTACGCAAAAAATCAGACGATAACCATCAGGCTTTCGGGCCTGCTCTTCTGGTCAAAGGCCCGCCGCTTAAGTAACATGGCGGGCTGACGAACGAATATAAGACAGCGAAACGATAGTGGCACAACGAGATTATGTACGCCGCAGCCAACCGGCTTCTTCGCGGCGCAAAAAGAGCACCACCCGAAGCTCAAGGAATAAGCAAAGCAGCCTTCCGGCAATTTCACCGGCTATGGTGGCGATCGCGGCGGCTGTGCTGGTGGCCTTTATCGGTGGACTCTATTTCATTACGCACCATAAGAAAGAAGAAGCGGAAGCGATGCAAAATCGCCAGGCCGCCGGCAACGGCTTGCCGCCAAAACCGGAAGAGCGTTGGCGCTATATTAAAGAGCTGGAAAGCCGACAGCCGGGCGTTCGCGCGCCGACCGAACCGACCGCCGGCGGCGAAGTGATGAAACCGGAGCAGCTGACTGACGAACAGCGCCAGCTGCTGGCCCAGATGCAGGCCGATATGCGTCAACAGCCGACTCAGCTGACCGAAGTGCCGTGGAACGAACAAACGCCGGCCCAGCGCCAGCAGACGCTACAGCGCCAGCGTTTAGCGCAGCAACAGCAGCAGGCGCAACAGCAACAGTGGGCGCAAACTCAGCCGCAGACCGTGCAGCAGCCGCCGCGCGTTCAGCAGCCGAAGCCGGTCCAGCAGCAACAGCCGA
Source organism: Klebsiella sp. PCX (assembly GCF_021869705.1). Lineage (NCBI taxonomy): Bacteria > Pseudomonadati > Pseudomonadota > Gammaproteobacteria > Enterobacterales > Enterobacteriaceae > Klebsiella > Klebsiella sp. PCX. Next base: position 89,233 of record NZ_CP091527.1, on the reverse strand, counting down.
AGCAGACCGCGTCAAACCAGCAGCCGTACCAGGATCTGCTGCAGACGCCAGCGCATACCAATACCACGCAGCCGCGTACCCAGGCCGCGGCGCCGGTAACTCGGGTGGAAGAAGCGCCGAAAACCACCGCCGAGAAGAAAGACGATCGTAGCTGGATGATCCAGTGCGGCTCCTTTAAAGGCGCCGAGCAGGCCGAAACCGTCCGCGCTCAGCTGGCTTTCGAAGGGTTTGCTTCGCACATCACCACCAACAACGGCTGGAACCGCGTGGTCATTGGCCCGCTGAAAGGCAAAGAAAGCGCCAACGAGATGATCACCCGCCTGAAGATGGCTGGACACGCGAACTGCATTCGTCTCGCCGCCAGGGGTTGAAACCCTCAAAATCCCCCCCATCTATAATTGCATTCGGCCCCGCGGACAGCGCGGGGCCCCTGTTCCGCTTTTGCAACCAAGGGGTCTGCTCGTGACTACAATTGTAAGTGTTCGCCGTAACGGCCATGTTGTTATTGCCGGTGATGGCCAGGCCACGCTGGGCAACACCGTAATGAAGGGCAACGTGAAAAAAGTGCGTCGTCTGTACAACGACAAAGTGATTGCCGGTTTCGCTGGCGGCACCGCCGACGCCTTCACGCTGTTCGAACTGTTTGAACGTAAACTGGAAATGCACCAGGGCCATCTGGTGAAGGCCGCCGTTGAGCTGGCTAAAGACTGGCGAACCGATCGGATGTTGCGCAAGCTGGAAGCGCTGCTGGCCGTCGCGGACGAAAACGCGTCGCTTATCATCACCGGTAACGGTGACGTGGTACAGCCGGAAAACGATTTGATTGCTATCGGCTCCGGCGGTCCTTACGCCCAGGCCGCGGCCCGCGCGCTGCTGGAAAACACCGATATGGGCGCGCGCGATATCGCCGAGAAAGCGTTGGATATTGCAGGTGATATCTGCATCTATACCAACCATTTCCACACCATCGAAGAATTACCTTCTAAAGCGTAAGGATCTCCCATGTCTGAAATGACCCCACGCGAAATTGTCAGCGAACTGGACAAACACATTATCGGCCAGGACGCCGCCAAGCGTTCTGTTGCTATCGCCCTGCGTAACCGCTGGCGCCGGATGCAGCTTAACGAAGAGCTGCGTCATGAAGTCACGCCGAAAAACATTCTGATGATCGGCCCAACCGGCGTCGGTAAAACCGAAATCGCTCGTCGTCTGGCGAAACTGGCCAACGCGCCGTTTATTAAAGTTGAAGCGACGAAGTTCACCGAAGTGGGCTATGTCGGTAAAGAAGTGGATTCTATCATCCGCGATCTGACCGATGCGGCGATCAAAATGGTTCGCATGCAGTCCATCGAAAAGAACCGTTACCGCGCGGAAGAGCTGGCTGAAGAGCGCGTACTTGACGTGCTGATCCCACCGGCGAAGAACAACTGGGGCCAGACTGAGCCGTCGCAGGAACCGTCTGCGGCGCGCCAGGCGTTCCGTAAGAAACTGCGTGAAGGCCAGCTGGACGATAAAGAGATTGAAATCGATCTCGCCGCGGCGCCGATGGGCGTTGAAATCATGTCCCCTCCGGGCATGGAAGAGATGACCAGCCAGCTGCAGTCCATGTTCCAGAACCTCGGCGGCCAGAAGCAGAAACCGCGTAAGCTGAAAATCAAAGACGCGATGAAGCTGCTGATTGAAGAAGAAGCGGCCAAACTGGTCAATCCGGAAGAGCTGAAGCAGGAAGCCATCGACGCTGTAGAGCAGCACGGTATCGTCTTTATCGACGAAATCGACAAAATCTGTAAGCGCGGCGGCAACACCTCCGGCCCGGACGTCTCCCGTGAAGGCGTACAGCGCGACCTGCTGCCGCTGGTGGAAGGCTGCACCGTCTCCACCAAGCACGGGATGGTCAAGACCGACCACATCCTGTTCATCGCCTCCGGCGCGTTCCAGGTGGCCAGCCCGTCCGATCTGATCCCGGAACTGCAGGGGCGTCTGCCGATCCGCGTTGAGCTGAAGGCGCTCACCACCCATGACTTTGAGCGCATCCTGACCGAACCGAACGCCTCCATCACCGTGCAGTACAAGGCGCTGATGGCGACCGAAGGGGTGAATATCGAATTTACCGAAGACGGTATCAAGCGTATCGCTCAGGCCGCATGGCAGGTAAACGAAACCACCGAGAACATCGGCGCGCGCCGTCTGCACACCGTGCTGGAGCGCCTGGTGGAAGATATCTCCTATGATGCCAGCGAGATGAACGGCCAGACCGTCACTATCGATGCCGAATATGTGAGTAAGCACCTGGATGTTCTGGTGGCAGATGAAGATCTGAGCCGTTTTATCCTATAATCCGGTGCAATGCATTTTCATCACTGTTGATGGGGGCTATCGCCCCCATTTTTATTGGCTAGAATAACTATGACTGATATCAGCCGTTCTCAGGCGTGGCTGGAAAGCCTGCGTCCTAAAACGTTACCGCTGGCATTTGCCGCGATTATTGTTGGCACCGTCCTTGCCTGGGAGCAGGGGCATTTTGATCCCTGGGTCGCCCTGCTGGCGCTGATCACCGCCGGCTTGCTGCAAATTCTTTCCAACCTCGCCAATGACTACGGCGACGCGGTCAAGGGGAGCGATAAACCGGACCGCATCGGGCCGCTGCGCGGGATGCAGAAAGGGGTGATTACCCCCCAGCAGATGAAGCGCGCCCTGATTGTCACCGTCGCGCTGATCTGTCTGTTTGGTCTGGCGCTGCTGTGCGTCGCCTGGCAGAGCGTCGGCGATTTCATCGGCTTCCTCGCGCTGGGTGGCTTGTCGATCGTGGCCGCCATCACCTACACGGTGGGCACCCGCCCGTATGGTTATATCGGCCTTGGTGATATTTCGGTACTCGTTTTCTTCGGCTGGCTGAGCGTCCTCGGCAGCTGGTATCTGCAAGCGCATAATGTGGAAGCGGCCATCTTTCTGCCGGCAACGGCCTGCGGTCTGCTGGCGACCGCCGTGCTGAACATCAATAACCTGCGTGATATCGACAGCGACCGGCAGAACGGGAAGAACACCCTAGCCGTGCGCCTGGGGCCGGTGAATGCCCGCCGCTATCATGCCTGCCTGCTGCTCGGCGCCCTGCTGTGTCTGGCGCTGTTTAACCTGCTGGCGCTGCATTCAGCCTGGGGCTGGCTGTTTATTCTCGCTACGCCGCTGCTGGTCAAACAGGCGCGTTACGTCCTGCGCGAATCCGATCCGCTGGCGATGCGGCCGATGCTCGAAAAGACGGTCAAAGGGGCTTTACTGACCAACCTACTGTTTGTTATCGGGATTATTGCCAGTAAGCTGGCGGCTTAACTGACAAATATCAATTAACAATTGATGATTTTGCCAACAATGCGATTCGCGGGATATACTAAAAACTCTCGCAGCAACTGAACGTTAAGCCTATGAAATACGATACTTCCGAGCTTTGTGACATCTACCAGGAAGATGTCAACGTCGTGGAACCGCTGTTCTCTAACTTTGGAGGACGGTCGTCGTTTGGTGGACAGATCATTACGGTAAAATGTTTCGAGGATAACGGGTTGCTCTACGATCTGCTCGAGCAGAATGGCCGTGGTCATATTCTCCTGATCGACGGCGGCGGCTCAGTACGACGCGCGTTAATTGACGCTGACCTGGCGCGTCTGGCCGTACAGAATGAATGGGAAGGGTTGGTGGTCTATGGCGCGGTGCGCCAGGTTGACGACCTTGAGGAACTGGATATCGGCATCCAGGCGCTGGCGGCCATTCCGGTCGGCGCGGCTGGCGAAGGCATCGGCGAAAGCGACGTGCGCGTCAATTTCGGCGGCGTGACCTTCTTCAGCGGCGACCATCTGTATGCCGATAACACCGGGATGATCCTGTCGGAAGACCCGCTGGATATCGAATAAGCCTTGCGCCATAAAAAAGGCCTTCTCCATGAGAAGGCCTTTTGTTTATCCGGCGCGTAACTTAGTACAGTTTCTTCGCGCAATCCAGCCAGTCGTTCTTGAACGGACGCTTCATGTTCTCGATGGCATCGATGATGTCGTGGTGCACCAGCTTCTCGTTCTGGATGCCGACGCAACGGCCGCCATGGCCCTGCAGCAGCAGCTCAATCGCATAGGCGCCCATGCGGGAAGCCAGGATACGGTCGTAAGGAACCGGGGAACCACCGCGCTGAATGTGGCCGAGGACGGTGGCGCGGGTTTCACGGCCGGTCTCTTTCTCGATGTAGCTTGCCAGCTCGTCAACGTCGCACATGTGCTCGGTGATCGCCACGATAGCGTGTTTTTTCCCTTTCGCGATGCCGGCTTTGATTTCAGCCACCAGATCGTCGCGGGTATATTCCACTTCCGGCACCATGATGAACTCACAGCCGCCAGCAATCGCCGCCGCCAGAGTCAGGTCGCCGCAGTAACGGCCCATCACTTCCACCACGGAGATACGCTGGTGCGAAGAGGAGGTGTCGCGCAGACGGTCAATCGCTTCCACCACGGTGCTCAGAGCGGTGAAGAAGCCGATGGTGTAGTCAGTGCCTTTGATATCGTTGTCGATGGTGCCCGGCAGGCCGATGCAAGGGAAGCCCATCTCGGTCAGGCGCATCGCCCCCATATAGGACCCGTCACCACCGATAACCACCAGCGCGTCCAGGCCGCGCTTCTTCATGTTTTCGATAGCCACAGCGCGGATGTGTTCTTCGCGGAATTCCGGGAAGCGAGCGGAGCCCAGGAAGGTGCCGCCGCGGTTGATCATGTCGGAAACGCTGTAACGGTCGAGCTGAACCATACGGTCTTCGTACAAGCCGAGGTAACCGTCATAGATTCCAAAAACTTCCAGACCTTCCGTTAATGCCGCGCGCACAACGCCACGAATTGCTGCGTTCATGCCCGGCGCATCACCGCCACTTGTCAACACACCGATTTTCTTAATCATGACTACCTCTGAACTTAGGAAGCAAAAAATAATTCTGTTGCCTGAAGCGCTCCCTCACCAGGAGTGCACGACGCTAATGACAATAGTATATCAAACGCTTCAAGCTGAATTGATTCAGGTCAGACCAAACGGCGGTAATTTATACAAAAAATGCCGAGCTGACCCACATTTTTACATCGAGTTTACAGACTATAACCTAACGCTCAAAAAAGCCCTGCTGCGCCGCTGGCACCACAGAACTGGGATCCTGATGGATAATGACATCGGATCCCGGGAAACGGCGCAGAATCGCCTGCTCCACCTGGTCTGCAATCACGTGGGCTTGCACCAGCGGGAGGTTATCTTCCATTTCCAAATGAATCTGAATAAAGCGGGTCGGCCCTGACTGCCGCGTTCGTAGATCGTGTGCCCCGCGGATGCCGGGCCATGCGGTCACGATGGTGATAATGTCCTGACGCTCCTCGTCAGGCAAAGCGCGGTCGAGTAACGACTGAACCGCCTCATAGCCCATCCGCAGCGCGCTATATAAAATATAGATGCCAATTCCTAAGGCAAACAACGCATCGGCGCGATGCCAGCCGTACCAGGATAGGCCCAGCGCCACCAGAATGGCGCCGTTCATCATAACATCAGACTGATAATGAAGCATATCCGCCCGCACCGCCTGGCTCTGGGTTTTTCGCACCACCCAGCGCTGGAAAGTCACCAGCGCCAGCGTGCTGACGAGAGCGATCAGCGTCACAACGACCCCGACGCCGGCGGCCTGCAGCGGCTCCGGACGCACCAGGTGCTGAATACCGGTGAGAAACAGGAACAGCGCCGAGCCGGAGATAAACATGCTTTGCGCCAGCGCCGCCAGCGACTCCGCTTTGCCGTGGCCAAAGGTGTGTTCTTCATCAGCTGGTTGCAGCGAATAGCGAACCACCAGCAGGTTGGTCAGCGAGGCGGCAATATCCACCAGCGAATCCACCAGCGCAGCCAGAATACTGACTGAACCGGTATACCACCACGCAAAAATTTTGATCAAAAGTAACGCAGAGGCCATCGCTGTCGCAGCGATAGCGGCGCGGCTGACCAACCGGCCATAAGATTGATTCATATAGGCTCCTTCTCCTGTACTGCGCTTAGTATAACCTGAACTTGTGACGCTCACGGGAAAGGCGAAGAAGTTGATTTGCCGAAAAAAGGGCAAAAAAAACCCCCTCATCATGAGGGGGGAAGACAGGGATGGTGTCTATGGCAAGGAAAACAGGGTTTGTTACTGGGGTTGCAGGGTGTTGCTACTACTCGAAAGCATCATCGCTGAGCCTTTCTGCATCCTTGCAACCTCACGCAACTGATCCATACGTTGCTGGTGCTTAGCATTTAAAACCGCTTGCTGCTCTGGCGTAAGCAGGTGGTACATCTGGTTGCGGACCTTAGCCATCTCGACCTGGCGAGCAACCTGTTCCTGCGCCATCTTTTCTGCCTGAGCGCGCACAGCGTTTTCATCAAAATTTTCTGCGGTGACAAGGCGATGCATTGTCTCCATTTCGCTAACATTAACGGGGAGCCTGTCGTGGCGTGCCCGTTGCATAAGATCCCGTAACTGCTGACGTTGCTGCTCGGTTAAACTTATGCCGTCAAACATATGGCTCTGGCTGCCGCGCTGTCCCCCTTCGTCTCCGGGGAGCCAGTTAACGCTGGTAACGACTTCAGCGGCCTGGCTAATTGCACTTAGCGCCAGCGTTGAGGCCATGACGGCAGCGATAACATTGCGCATCACATACTCCCAAAACGTTTGTGTCGCGATTCAACGAGAGACAGTCTACGATTCAGGCTGCAAACATGCGTCAGGGGGTGTAAAACAACGTAAAGTCATGGATTAGCGGGCCTTGATGACGTAATTTCTGCCTCGGAGGTATTTAAACAATGAATAAAATCCTGTTAGTTGATGATGACCGGGAGCTCACCTCCCTGTTAAAAGAGCTGCTCGATATGGAAGGTTTTAACGTGCTGGTGGCCCATGATGGGGAACAGGCGCTGGCCCTTCTGGACGACAGCATTGATTTATTGCTGCTCGACGTAATGATGCCGAAGAAAAACGGTATCGATACGCTGAAAGAGCTGCGTCAGACACACCAGACACCGGTTATCATGCTAACAGCGCGCGGGAGCGAGCTGGATCGCGTTCTCGGCCTCGAGCTGGGCGCAGATGACTATTTGCCTAAGCCGTTCAACGATCGTGAACTGGTGGCGCGTATACGCGCGATTCTGCGCCGTTCCCACTGGAGCGAACAGCAGCAGACGACCGAAGCCGGTTCGCCGACCCTGGAAGTGGATGCCTTAAGCCTCAATCCGGGCCGTCAGGAAGCCAATTTCGATGGCCAGACGCTGGAGCTCACCGGCACCGAGTTCACCCTGCTCTATCTGTTAGCGCAGCATCTCGGCCAGGTGGTGTCACGCGAACATTTAAGCCAGGAAGTGTTAGGCAAACGCCTGACGCCGTTCGACCGCGCTATCGATATGCATATTTCCAACCTGCGGCGTAAGCTGCCGGAGCGCAAAGATGGCCATCCGTGGTTTAAAACGCTGCGTGGCCGCGGGTATCTGATGGTTTCCGCTTCATGATTGGAAGTTTGACTGCACGCATCTTCGCCATCTTCTGGCTCACGCTGGCGCTGGTGTTGATGCTGGTGCTGATGTTGCCCAAACTGGACTCCCGGCAGATGACCGAGCTGCTGGAAAGCGAGCAGCGTCAAGGCATCATGATCGAGCAGCACGTCGAGGCCGAGCTGGCCAACGATCCGCCAAACGACCTGATGTGGTGGCGTCGTCTGTTTCGCGCCATCGATAAATGGGCGCCTCCTGGGCAACGCCTGCTGCTGGTGACCAGCGAAGGCCGCGTGATCGGCGCAGAACGCAACGAGATGCAGATCATTCGCAACTTTATCGGCCAGGCCGATAACGCCGATCATCCGCAGAAAAAACGCTATGGCCGCCTGGAAATGGTGGGCCCGTTCTCCGTCAGGGATGGGGAGGATAACTATCAGCTGTATCTGATCCGTCCCGCCAGCACCTCACAATCCGACTTTATCAACCTGCTGTTTGACCGGCCGCTGCTGCTGCTGATCGTCACAATGCTGGTTAGCGCCCCGCTGCTGCTGTGGCTGGCGTGGAGCCTGGCGAAACCAGCGCGTAAGCTGAAAAATGCCGCCGACGAGGTCGCCCAGGGCAACCTGCGGCAGCATCCGGAGCTGGAAGCTGGACCGCAGGAGTTTTTAGCCGCCGGCGCCAGCTTTAACCAGATGGTGACGGCCCTGGAGCGGATGATGACCAGCCAGCAACGGCTACTGTCCGATATCTCGCATGAGCTGCGCACGCCGCTTACGCGCCTGCAGTTGGGCACCGCCCTGCTGCGCCGCCGCAGCGGTGAGAGCAAGGAGCTGGAGCGCATCGAGACTGAAGCGCACCGGCTGGACAGCATGATCAACGACCTGCTGGTGATGTCGCGCAATCAGGCGAAAAACGCCCTGGTGAGCGAGACGGTCAAAGCCAATCAGCTGTGGAGCGAAGTGCTGGACAACGCGGCGTTTGAAGCCGAGCAGATGGGTAAATCCTTCACCGTTGAGTATCCTCCGGGCCCGTGGCCGCTGTACGGTAACCCCAATGCGCTGGAAAGCGCGCTGGAGAACATCGTCCGCAACGCCCTGCGCTACTCGCACACGAAGATTTCCGTCAGCTTCTCGGTGGATAAAGACGGGATTACGGTTAACGTCGATGACGACGGCCCGGGAGTCAGTCCGGAGGATCGCGAGCAGATTTTCCGGCCATTCTACCGGACCGACGAGGCGCGCGACCGCGAGTCCGGCGGCACCGGCCTGGGGCTGGCGATTGTCGAAACCGCTATTCAGCAGCACCGTGGCTGGGTGAAGGCCGACGACAGCCCGCTGGGCGGTCTGCGCTTAACCCTCTGGCTGCCGCTGTATAAGCGCACCTGATGCTATCCCGGCTTGCGCTACGCTAAGCCGGGAGCATCCCCGGAAATACTCAATATGGGGGAATTATTTCCCCCATAATCTCCGCGAACTATCCTCGATCTTACCGCTTAAACGGCGCTTCTGCATGGTTCTGCTCCAGCTCACCGACAGGCCCGCGGCCGACAATAAGCGGTGGTACTGATCGTCATCAAACGGCATATGCCAGGCAATCGCCCCGGCCTCATGGACGCTGACCTCACTCAGGCGAGAGACCAGCTCGAGCGGCGCATCGCTGGAGGCTTTCCCCCCGGCGATCACCCGATACAACCAGCCGGTCTTCCCGCTGTTTTGCATCAGCTGAGCCATGTCATTGATCGAAAAATGAAAGTTGAGCTTGAAGCACGGAGAGCGCGGCTGGGTGACCTGGATCAGCGCCTCGCCCCAGCGAAAGATATCGCCAATGTAGACGTTTTGTTCGGTGAGCCCGGTGGTGGAGAGGTTTTCGCCGAACGCCGGGGCGCAGAACCGATCGGCCTGCTGGGGGAATTCACGGATCCAGTCGGCATAGTGTTCGCGCGGATAGTGACACAACGCGCGGTCCGGCCCGCCGTGGATTTTCTTCTCCGCCTGCTCATCCCCTTCGAGACCGAGATCGCCGAGCTGCAACTCGCCGTCAACCTGGATTTTGCCGATCGCGCTGGGACGACTGCCCGTGTAGTCCCTGATTTTGCCAACAAAGACATTCACCGGATAATGCATCTCTGCTCTCCTTGCTACCGATATAAAAAAAGCGAGCCATCAGACTCGCTTCTCTCTTAGCACATTGCAACCTTATTTTTTGGCGGCAAAACGCGCTGCAGCTTCGTCCCAGTTCACCACATCCCAGAAGGCTTTGATGTAGTCCGGGCGACGGTTCTGGAATTTCAGGTAGTAAGCGTGTTCCCACACGTCCAGACCCAGGATCGGGAAGCCAGAAGCGCCGGAAATGGCTTCGCCCATCAGCGGAGAATCCTGGTTAGCGGTGGAGACAACGGCCAGTTTGTCACCTTTCAGGACCAGCCACGCCCAGCCGGAGCCGAAACGGGTAGCAGCGGCTTTTTCAAATTCCGCTTTGAAGTTGTCCACAGAGCCGAAATCGCGCTCGATAGCCGCTTTCAGGTCGCCCTGCAGGGTGGTACCGGTTTTCAGGCCTTTCCAGAACAGGCTGTGGTTCGCGTGGCCGCCGGCGTTGTTACGCAGTACGGTTTTTTTGTCAGCCGGCAGCTGATCCAGCTTGGTGATCAGCTCTTCAGCGGACAGGTTAGCGAACTCCGGCAGGCTTTCCAGCGCGGCGTTGGCATTGTTCACGTAGGTCTGATGGTGTTTGGTGTGATGGATCTCCATCGTCTGCTTGTCGAAGTGCGGTTCCAGAGCATCGTAAGCGTACGGCAGGGATGGCAGGGTATAGCTCATAATCATCTCCATTATTGTCGAGCGGCTCAAGTGTTAACGCCGCGTAAGCAGTTTGTCCATTATAGTTAATTAAATGGTATTGAAAATGCTTATCAATGCCGTATTTTTCATATGGATATAACCAGAAGAAATACCCGCCGTTTTGTGATGTAGAACAACTAATTAAGCCCATGGTTGCCAGAGTTCGCCATCCTGTGGCAACGTCCTGAAGGCGGCCAAAGCGGCTAATTTTTACACTCATCGCATCGGAAGCCGCCGTCTCCGATAAAAAAAGATGAGGATAAAATCAATGAACCACGCGATTACGATGGGTATTTTTTGGCATTTGATAGGGGCCGCCAGTGCCGCCTGTTTCTATGCCCCGTTCAAGAAAGTAAAACACTGGTCGTGGGAAACCATGTGGTCGGTCGGGGGGATCGTCTCCTGGCTGATCCTGCCCTGGGCCATCAGCGCCACGCTGTTACCCGATTTCTGGGCCTACTACCGCTCCTTTAACGCCTCCACGCTGCTGCCGGTCTTTCTGTTCGGCGCCATGTGGGGTATCGGTAATATCAACTATGGCCTGACCATGCGCTATCTCGGCATGTCGATGGGGATTGGCATCGCCATTGGCATCACGCTGATTGTCGGTACGCTGATGACGCCGATTATTAACGGTCAGTTTTCAGTGCTGATGCACACCCAGGGCGGTCAAATGACGCTGCTCGGCGTGCTGGTGGCGGTGGTTGGCGTTGGCATCGTCACCCGCGCGGGCCAGCTGAAAGAGCGCAAAATGGGCATCAAAGCCGAAGAGTTCAATCTGAAGAGAGGGCTTCTGCTGGCAGTGATGTGCGGTATCTTCTCGGCAGGGATGTCGTTCGCGATGAACGCCGCCAAACCGATGCATGATGCCGCCGCGGCGCTCGGCGTCGACCCGTTATATGCGGCGCTGCCAAGCTACGTGGTGATTATGGGCGGCGGGGCGCTGGTTAACCTTGGCTTCTGCTTTATTCGTTTGGCAAAAGTGAAGAGCCTGTCCGTCAAAGCCGATTTCTCGCTGGCCAAACCCCTCATCATCAGCAACCTGCTGCTTTCCGCCCTCGGCGGCCTGATGTGGTATCTCCAGTTCTTCTTCTATGCCTGGGGCCACGCCAGCATTCCGGCGCAGTATGACTATATGAGCTGGATGCTGCACATGAGCTTCTACGTACTGTGCGGCGGTCTGGTGGGTCTGGTGCTGAAGGAGTGGAACAACGCCGGTCGTCGTCCGGTGAGCGTCCTGAGCCTCGGCTGCGTGGTGATCATCATCGCCGCCAACATCGTCGGTCTGGGAATGGCCCGTTAAGCACCGGAGCATTTGCCTGACAAAGACGCGCTTCAGGCGGCGGCGCGACTGCGCTGCCGCCACTGCCCCGGCGACATGCCGATTTCCCGGCTGAACACCACCGAAAAGTAGTTACTGTCCTCAAAGCCGCACTGCATGGCGATATCGCCGATTAAGCGCTCGGTATGCTGCAACAGATACTGCGCATGGCAGATCCGCAGCTGGCGTAAATAGTGATTGATGGTCATCCCGGTTTGCTGGCGAAACTGCTGACGTAGCGCCCGCTCGCTGCCGCCCTCCTGCTCGCAGAAACGCTCCAGGACAAAGGGGCGGCTCAGGCTGGCCGCCAGCGCGGCCAGCAGTTTGTCCAACAGCGCTTCGCGCTGCGTCGCCGCCAGATTATCCGTCGCGTAGCGATGCCGCTGGAGGGTCAGCGCCAGCTGAGCAAACAACAGCTCGGCCATCGCATTCCCCTGCGCATCGTGCCGGGAACACTCATGCTCAAGCTGACTAATCACCTGACGCGCCTGCGCCATACCGGTGCTGCCCATGCGCCAGTGGGGCTTCCACGGGGTGCCGAAGAGGCCAGGGATCGCCCCCGCCCAGTCGAAATTGAGCTGCAGCCGCTCCGGGCAATAGATGATGTTCTGCAGAACCAGATCGTTAACGGAAGCATAGGAGTGTTTATCTTCGGCGCGAATATAGAACAGATCGCCGCGGGTAATGCGCCAGGGACGGTCGTTGAGAACATGCAGCCCGTTGCCCCGCCACACCAGCACCAGCTCGCAGAACTCATGGGTGTGTTCAGCGAAGACGTTTTGCGGATAGCGGTCAGCCACCGCCACCGCCTGCGTGGCGGAAGGGAAAAATTCCTCTTTACGTAGAATCAAACCGGCCACGGCTCACACTCCCAACGCGGATAACGGCGCATTATTCGCGTTTTTGCTCCGCAATACGTTGACTCCTCTCGCGTTACTGAAGAATAGCGTCGCGCCCCTGGCGGATATCGCGCGGCGACCAGGAAAACTCGCGGCGAAAAAGCGTCGAAAAGTGGTTACTGTCGCCGAATCCGCAGCGATAGGCGATATCCGTCACGCTTTCATCGCTGTGGCGCAGCAGGTGCCGGGCTTTCATCAGGCGCACCCGATTAAGATAGCGCTGCGGCGTCAGGCCGGTCTGCTGCTTCAGCTGGCGGTGCAGGGTACGCAGCGACAGCGAAAACTGCGCCGCCACCTCCTCCCAGCAGATCTCCTGGGCAAAATGATCTTCCAGCCAGGCCAGCAGCTGATTCAGCCGCGCATCATTGTTGGTAGCCTCTTCCGCAAGGCTGCTTTTACGCAACAGCACCAGCAGCTGCATAAACAGGATCTCACGGCTGGCGACGGCATGGGTATCCGTTTCGCTCCCCATGGCCTCCATCTGCGCCACGATATGCCGAACCTGCTGCAGGACCGTCTGGTTCACCCGCCAGTGCGATGGGTAGTTCCCCTCCTGCTCCTGGGGCAGCAGCTGGCTGACCCCGGCGAGAAACCGAAACGCATCCGGCGCGCGATAAAGCACGTTGGTCAGACACAGATTGTCCGTGTGCTCGTAAAGATGCCGGTCGTGATCGCGAATAAAGCAGACCGAGCCGCCGCCGATGGTATAGGGCTGGCCATTGAAGACGTGAATGCCCGTACCCTGCTCCACGATGACAATTTCATGAAAATCATGGTGATGTTCAGGAAAGGCCGACTGAGGGAGGCGGGGTTCAATAGCCACCGTCGAGATCCCGGCCTTAAAGAAATCCGTACTGTGCAATATGGTCATGATGCCACCCTCGTAATGAGAAAAATTATCAGTCACCGGCTGATAGTAATGAAGGGTTGGCTATCCGGCCTTCAATTTTTGACCGCGAAATTCGTAAATCCTGCCGCTTTTTCAAGAATCAGCCGGAAAGATGCGGAACTGCGGACCCCATCACATCCTCCTCACCACCGCCCAAAACCGCAATTTGTGATTTTCCTCACGGTCACCTTTGCTTTCTTGCCAGCGGCCAGTTTCGGCTGTCCGTAGCGAGAAGGTGTGAGTCAGCGCCCTTTTTTAGACTGCGGACAATGATTTTAAGAAGGATCGTTCCATGAGTATTCGTCATTGTGTCGCCGTCGATTTAGGCGCCTCCAGCGGGCGGGTCATGCTCGCCAGCTATCAGTCCGGGCCGCGCGCCCTGACGCTGCGTGAAATTCATCGCTTCACCAACAGCCTGCAGAAGGTCGATGGCTTCGACTGCTGGGATCTCGATAGCCTCGAAGGCGAGATCCGCCGCGGGCTGGAGAAAGTGTGTGAGCAGGGCATCCTGATCGACAGCATCGGCATCGATACCTGGGGCGTGGATTATGTCCTGCTGGATAAGCAGGGTCAGCGCGTCGGGCTGCCGGTCTCCTATCGTGACGATCGCACCCAGGGCCTGCTACGTCACGCTGAAGAACAGCTGGGCCGGGCGGAGATCTATCGCCGCAGCGGCATTCAGTTTCTGCCGTTTAACACCCTTTATCAGCTGCGCGCCCTGGTGGAACAGCAGCCGGAGCTGGTCAGTCAGGCCGCCCATGCCCTGCTGATCCCCGACTATTTCAGCTTCCGCCTGACCGGCAATCTGAACTGGGAATATACCAACGCCACCACCACCCAGCTGGTCAACATCCACAGCGATAACTGGGATGAGACGCTGCTGAACTGGACCGGCGCGCCGCGCGAGTGGTTTGGCACCCCGACGCATCCCGGCAATGTGACAGGCCACTGGATCTGCCCGCAAGGCAACCGTATTCCGGTGGTCGCCGTCGCCAGTCACGACACCGCCAGCGCGGTGATCGCCTCCCCGCTGGCCGACGGCCACGCCGCCTATCTCTCCTCCGGCACCTGGTCGCTGATGGGGTTTGAAAGCCTGACCCCTTACACCTGCGACGCGGCGCTGCAGGCCAATATCACCAACGAAGGCGGAGCCGAAGGCCGCTATCGGGTGCTGAAAAATATCATGGGCCTGTGGCTGCTGCAGCGGGTGCTGAAAGAACAAAACGTCAGCGACCTGCAGGGGCTGATCGCCCGCACTGCCGCGCTGCCGGCGTGTCGCTTCATCATTGACTGCAATGACGACCGCTTTATCAACCCGGCCAGTATGAGCGCCGAGATCCAGGCCGCCTGCCGCGGATCCGGCCAGCCGGTTCCTCACAGCGACGCCGAACTGGCGCGCTGCATTTTCGACAGCCTGGCGCTGCTCTACGCCCGGGTGCTTAACGAGCTGGCGGCGCTGCGCGGCCAGCCCTTTAGCCAGCTGCATATCGTCGGCGGCGGCTGCCAGAACGAACTGCTCAACCAGCTGTGCGCCGACGCCTGCGGGATCGCCGTCGTGGCCGGCCCGACAGAGGCCTCCACCCTCGGCAATATCGGCATCCAGTTAATGACCCTCGACGAGCTGGCCAGCGTCGATGAGTTTCGTCAGGTGGTGCGCGGCAACGCATCCCTCACCACCTTTACCCCCAATCCTGATAGTGAAATTGCCCGTTTCGTGGCGCAGTTTCAGCCACAACAGACCAAGGAGCTTTGCGCATGACCACTCAACTTGAACAAGCCTGGGAAATTGCTAAGCAGCGCTACGCCGCCGTCGGCGTGGATGTCGAGGAGGCCCTGCGCCAGCTGGACCGTCTGCCCGTTTCCATGCACTGCTGGCAGGGTGACGACGTCGCCGGGTTCGAAAATCCGGCGGGAAGCCTGACCGGCGGCATCCAGGCCACCGGCAATTACCCGGGCAAAGCGCGCAATGCTCAGGAGCTACGCGCCGACCTTGAGCAGGCGCTGAGCCTGATTCCGGGGCCAAAACGTCTCAACCTGCACGCTATTTATCTGGAAGCCGACGCGCCGGTGGCGCGCAATGAGATAAAGCCGGAGCACTTTAAAAACTGGGTCGAGTGGGCGAAAGCCAACAAACTGGGGCTGGATTTCAACCCCTCCTGCTTCTCGCATCCGCTGAGCGCCGACGGCTTTACCCTGTCGCATGCCAACGATGAGATCCGCCAGTTCTGGATCGACCACTGCAAAGCCAGCCGCCGCGTATCCGCTTATTTTGGCGAACAGCTGGGCACCCCGTCGGTGATGAATATCTGGGTGCCGGACGGCATGAAGGACATTACCGTTGACCGCTTCGCGCCGCGCCAGCGGCTGCTGAACGCGCTGGATGAAGTCATCAGCGAAAAATTCGACCCGGCGCACCACATTGACGCCGTCGAGAGCAAGCTGTTCGGTATCGGCGCCGAAAGCTATACCGTCGGCTCCAACGAGTTCTATATGGGCTATGCCACCAGCCGCCAGACGGCGCTGTGCCTGGATGCCGGCCACTTCCACCCGACGGAGGTCATCTCCGACAAGATCTCCGCCGCCATGCTCTACATCCCGCGCCTGCTGCTGCACGTCAGCCGCCCGGTGCGCTGGGACAGCGACCACGTGGTACTGCTGGATGATGAGACTCAGGCCATCGCCAGCGAAATCATTCGCCATAACCTGTTTGACCGCGTGCACATCGGCCTCGACTTCTTCGATGCCTCCATCAACCGCATCGCGGCCTGGGTGATTGGTACCCGCAATATGAAAAAAGCGCTGCTGCGCGCCCTGCTGGAACCGACCAACCAGCTGCGCCAGCTGGAGAACGACGGCGATTACACCGCCCGCCTGGCGCTGCTCGAAGAGCAAAAATCCCTGCCGTGGCAGGCCATCTGGGAGATGTACTGCCAGCGTCACGACACGCCGGCGGGCAGCCAGTGGCTGGACAACGTGCGGGCTTATGAGAATGCGGTTCTGAGCCAGCGCGGGTAATACACGGGCTTCCCCGGGTCGCGGCTGACGCCTTACCCGGGCTACGAACTGCGCGATGTTGCCAGAGCGCACCGAACCGTTCCCTCTCCCCTGTGGGGAGAGGGTTAGGGTGAGGGGCTACCCCCACCGAATTAACAGGAAAGACAAGACTATGCAGACCATTATCGACGCCTGGTTCGTCCAGGGCATGATCAAAGCCACCTCCGACGCCTGGCTGAAAGGCTGGGACGAGCGCAACGGCGGCAACCTGACGCTGCGTCTGGATGAGGCGGATATCGAACCTTACGCGGCGGATTTCCACGCTAAACCCCGCTATATCGCCCTCAGCCAGCCGATGCCAACCCTGGCCAACCAGCCGTTTATCGTCACCGGTTCCGGCAAATTCTTCCGTAATGTCCAGCTCGACCCGGCCGCTAACCTTGGCGTGGTGAAAGTCGACAGCGACGGCGCGGGATACCATATCCTGTGGGGTCTGACGGAGGATGCGGTGCCGACCTCCGAGCTGCCGGCACACTTCCTGTCGCACAGCGAGCGCATCAAACTGACCGACGGCAAGGACCGGGTGATCATGCACTGTCATGCCACCAATCTGATCGCCCTGACCTACGTCCTGGAGAACCACAGCGATCTGTTCACCCGCAAGCTGTGGGAAGGTAGCACCGAATGTCTGGTGGTCTTCCCGGATGGCGTCGGCATTCTGCCGTGGATGGTGCCAGGCACAGATGAAATCGGCCAGGCGACTGCGGAAACCATGCAAAAACACTCGCTGGTGCTGTGGCCGTTCCACGGCGTCTTCGGCAGCGGCCCAACCCTGGATGAGACCTTCGGCCTGATCGACACTGCCGAGAAGTCCGCCGAAGTGCTGGTGAAAGTCCTGTCCATGGGCGGGATGAAGCAGACCATCACTCGCGAAGAGCTTATCGCTCTTGGCAAACGCTTCAACGTCCAGCCGCTGCAGTCCGCGTTAGATCTTTATCCATAACAACATCGCGCCCCGCTCACCGAGACGGGGCGAAGCCTCACCTGCAAACCCTACAAAACTGACTCATGTGGAGTAAAAGCAATGAAAACAAAGACAAGCTTGATCCTCACCGTTGCCGCCCTGGCGTTGTCCGGTTCCGCCTTAGCAGAAGTTAAAATCGCCCTCGTGGCGAAATCGCTGGGAAATGGCTTCTTCGAAGCCGCCAACGTTGGCGCCCAACAGGCCGCCAAAGAGTTAGGTGATGTCAAAGTGATCTACACCGGCCCGACCACCACCACCGCCGAAGCGCAGATCGATGTGCTGAACGGGTTGATCGCCCAGGGGGTGGATGCGATCGCCATTTCCGCCAACGATCCGGACGCGGTGGTGCCGGTGCTGAAAAAAGCGATGCAGCGCGGCATCAAAGTGGTTTCCTGGGACTCCGGCGTGGCGCCGGCAGGCCGCCAGATCCATCTTAATCCTTCCAATAACGCCTTAATTGGCGAGACCAACGTCAAGCTCGCCGCCGATGCGCTGAAGGCGCTGAACGTGGAGAAGGGGGATGTGGCGGTGTTAAGCGCCACCCCGACCTCCACTAACCAGAATATCTGGATTGAGGAGATGAAAAAGGTGCTGCCGCAGTATCCGTCCGTCAATCTGGTGACCGTAGCCTACGGTGACGATCTGTCGGATAAAAGCTACCGCGAAGCGGTGGGCCTGCTGAAATCATATCCGGATCTGAAAGTCATAGTTTCGCCGTCATCGGTGGGAATTGTTGCCGCCGCGCAGGCGGTGAAGGACCAGGGAAAAATTGGCAAAGTCTATGTCACCGGGCTGGGGCTGCCGTCGGAAATGGCCGGCGCGATCAAGTCTGGCGCCAGCAAAAGCTTCGCCATCTGGAACCCGATTGACCTCGGTTACGCCGCCACCTATCTGGCCGACGATTTAGTCAAAGGCACGGCGACCAAAACCGAAGCCAGTATGGGCAAGCTGGGCAAAGTGAAGCTGGACGCCGAAGGGAATGGCGCGATGGCCGAGCCGTTTGTCTACGATGCGAGCAACATCGATAAGTTCTCGAAAATTTTCTAACCCTTGTTCCCTCACCCCGGCCCTCTCCCAGAGGGAGAGGGGGAACGGCTGGCCCTCTGCGCGATGCGGCCTGCGGGCGCCGTACCATTCCCTTTCCCCTTTGGGGAGAGGGTTAGGGTGAGGGGCGATTTTACGGAGAACTATCATGTCAGCATCAACACCACTGCTGTCGCTGAAGGGGATCACCAAGATTTTTCCCGGTGTGCGCGCCCTTGAGAACGTGCAGCTCGATCTCTGGCCCGGCAAAGTGACCGCCCTCATCGGCGAAAACGGCGCGGGGAAATCCACGCTGGTCAAAGTGATGACCGGTATTTATCAGCCCGAAGAGGGGGAGATCCTCTATAAAGCGATTCCCATTCATCTGCCGACGCCGGAGTCGGCGCACAAGATGGGGATCACCGCCATCCACCAGGAAACCATACTGTTTGACGAACTTTCGGTCAGCGAAAACATTTTCGTCGGCCAGTATCTGTATAAGGGACTGCTCAAAACGCTCGACTGGCCGGCGATGCACCGCCGGGCTGGTGAGATCCTCGCCCGGCTGGAAGTCCAGATCGACCCGCGGGCAACGTTAAAAACGCTCAGCATCGCCCAGCGGCACATGGTGGCGATTGCCCGGGCGCTGGCTTTCGACGCCCAGGCGGTGATCCTCGATGAGCCGACCGCCGCGCTTTCCCAGCATGAAATCCTGGAGTTTTATCACATCGTTGAGCGTCTGAAGCAGGACGGCAAAGCGATCCTGTTTATCTCGCATAAGTTCGATGAAATTTTCGAGCTGGCCGACTATTACACCATCCTGCGCGATGGGGTGTACGTCAGCTCCGGGATGATGAGCGATATTACCGAAGAGCGGATGGTGTCGATGATGGTGGGCCGGGCGATCAGCCAAACCTACCCAAAAGTCGACTGTACCCCAGGGGAAACGGTGCTGGAGGTCAACGATCTTTGTCATCCTACCGAGTTTGCCGATATCAGCTTCAGCCTGCGCAAGGGGGAAATTCTCGGCTTTTACGGCCTGGTGGGCGCCGGACGCACCGAGCTGATGCAGGCGCTCTCCGGCGTAACGCATCCCTCCTCCGGCGAGATCCGACTGAACGGCAGCCCCATGCGCTTTCGCCAACCCGCCGACGCTATCCGCGCGGGCATCGTCTGCGTACCGGAAGAGCGACAGAAACAGGGGGCGATCATCGCCCTGCCTATCGCCCAGAACATCAGTCTGCCGCAGCTGAGCAAGCTCAATCCTAACGGCGTCCTGAACGACGCCCGGGAATGGCGGCTGGCGGACGAGTACGCCTCGCGCCTGCAGGTTAAAGCCTCCAGCTGGCGGCAGCCGGTGGAGACCCTCTCTGGCGGCAACCAGCAGAAAGTGGTGATCGGCAAATGGCTGGCGACCCAGCCCGAGGTGATCATCCTCGATGAGCCGACCAAAGGCATCGATATCGGCTCAAAAGCCGCTGTGCATCAGTTTATGTCCGAGCTGGTCAGCCAGGGGCTGGCGGTGATTATGGTCTCGTCAGAGCTGCCGGAAGTGATGGGCATGGCCGACCGGATTATCGTGATGCATGAAGGGCTGATGGTCGCCGAGTACCGGGCCGGGGAAGCGACGGCGGAAACCATCGTTAGCGCCGCCAGCGGCATCGGCCAGGAGGCAGCATGATGGGACACGCATGGCTGAAGCATCGCGAAGCGCTGCTGGCGCTGGTCATCATTTTGATGATCGGCGCCATTGGCAGCCGGGCGCCGTCGTTCGTTTCACCGGGTAATCTGGTGGAGATGTTTAACGATACCGCCATCCTTATCATTCTCGCCCTCGGACAGATGATGGTGCTGCTCACCAAAGGCATCGATTTGTCGATGGCCGCCAACCTGGCGCTGACCGGGATGATCGTCGCCCTGCTCAATGCCCATAATCCGGGTATTCCGGTGGTAGCGCTGCTGGCGCTGGCAACCCTGCTGGGCCTGCTGATGGGGATGATTAACGGCCTGCTGGTCTGGCGCCTCGGCATTCCCGCCATCGTGGTGACCCTGGGCACCATGAGCATTTATCGCGGCATTATCTTCCTGCTGACCGACGGCGGCTGGGTTAACTCACATCAGATGAGCGCTGATTTTCTCAGTCTGCCGCGCAGCACCCTCCTGGGATTGCCGCTGCTGAGCTGGTGCGCCATCGCCGCGCTGCTGCTGGTGGGTTACTTCCTGCGCTACAGCCGCACCGGCCGGGCCTTGTATACCGCGGGCGGCAACGCGACGGCGGCGTATTACACCGGCATTAACGCCGGGAAAATGCAGTTCGTCAGCTTCTGCCTCTCCGGCGCGCTGGCTGGCTTCTGCGGCTATCTGTGGATCTCGCGCTTCGCCGTCGCCTATGTCGATGTGGCGAACGGCTTTGAGCTGCAGGTGGTCGCCGCCTGCGTGATCGGCGGTATCAGCACCATGGGCGGAAGCGGACGGGTACTGGGCTGCCTGTGCGGCGCGCTGTTCCTCGGGGTCATCAATAATGCCCTGCCGGTGATCGGCATCTCGCCGTTCTGGCAAATGGCGATTTCCGGGGCGGTGATCGTCATGGCGGTGTTGCTTAACGAGCGCGGCAATCGCGGTCACGGGCGGTTAATCCTGCGTAACGCGGCGTTAGCCCGGCAGAAACAAGGGGTGAAATCATGAGCAAGATGATGGTATCTGAAGAGATGAAAAACGCCCCGGCCGCGCCGTCGCCGCTGCGCCGCCTGCTGTGCTGGGAAGGGTTTTTACTGGCGGTGACCCTCGCGGTATTTATCGGCAACGCCCTGGCTTCCCCTTACTTCCTCAATATCTGGAACCTCTCGGACGCGACCTTTACCTTTACCGAGAAGGCGATCGTCGTCCTGCCGATGGCGATGCTGATTATCGCCCGGGAAATCGATCTGTCGGTGGCCTCGACGATGGCGCTCAGCTCAACGGTGATGGGCTTCTGCGCGGCAGCGGGGATGGGCACCCCGCTGCTGGTGGTCATCGGCCTGGGCGTAGGTCTGCTGTGCGGCCTGTTCAACGGCTTGCTGGTGACTCGCTTTAACTTGTCGTCCATTGTGATCACCATCGGCACCATGAGCCTGTATCGCGGCATCACCTATATCCTGCTGGGCGATCAGGCGCTCAACCACTACCCGGAGAGCTTTGCCTGGTTCGGCCAGGGGTACGTGTGGGGGGCGCTCTCTTTTGAGTTTGCGCTGTTTATCCTCCTCGCGGCTGCCTTCACCTTCCTGCTGCATAAAACCAACTTTGGCCGCCGAACCTACGCCATCGGCAATAACCCGACCGGCGCCTGGTACTCCGGGATCAACGTGAAGCGACATAACCTCGCGCTGTTCGCGCTGGTCGGGCTGATGGCCGGGCTGGCGGCGGTCCTGTTGACCTCACGGCTCGGCAGTACCCGCCCCACTTTGGCGATGGGCTGGGAGCTGGCGGTTGTCACCATGGCGGTGCTCGGCGGCGTCAATATTCTTGGCGGTTCCGGCAGCATGCCCGGGGTGATCATCGCCGCCTTTCTGATGGGGCTGGTGACCTTCGGCCTGAGCCTGCTGAACATCCCCGGCATCGTGATGTCGGTGATTATCGGCGCGATGCTGATCGTGGTGATCTCCCTGCCGATTATGGCCCGGCGGATGCTGCAGCGAAGACGATGTTAATTTCCCCCTCGCCCTGGCCCTCTCCCCAAGGGAGAAGGGCGGGATGAGGGGAAACGGATTTCCCAAAATCAACATTAAGGAGAATTATCATGAGTTTTATGTTGGCATTACCTAAAATCAGCCTCCACGGCGCAGGCGCTATCGGTGATATGGTCAAGCTGGTAGCGGGCAAACAGTGGGGCAAGGCGCTGATCGTCACCGACGGTCAACTGGTGAAGCTGGGCCTGCTGGACAGTCTGTTTTCCGCGCTGGATGAACAGCAGATGGCTTATCAGCTGTTTGACGACGTGTTCCCCAACCCCACCGAAGCGCTGGTGCAGCAAGGCTATGCGGCGTACCAGGCGGCCCGCTGCGATTACCTGATCGCCTTCGGCGGCGGCAGCCCGATTGATACCGCCAAAGCGATAAAAATCCTCACCGCCAACCCAGGCCCCTCCACCGCCTACTCCGGCGTCGGCAAAGTGAAAAACGCTGGCGTGCCGCTGGTGGCCATCAACACCACCGCCGGCACGGCGGCGGAGATGACCAGCAACGCCGTGATTATCGATAGCGAGCGTCAGGTAAAAGAGGTGATTATCGACCCGAACCTGATCCCGGATATCGCCGTCGACGACGCCAGCGTGATGCTCGACATCCCACCAGCCGTTACCGCCGCCACCGGCATGGACGCCCTGACCCACGCCATCGAGGCCTTTGTCTCCGTTGGCGCCCATCCCCTGACCGACGCCAACGCCCTCGAGGCCATCCGCCTGATCAACCTGTGGCTGCCAAAAGCGGTAGAGGAGGGACACGATCTGCAGGCCCGCGAACAGATGGCCTTTGGCCAGTATCTGGCGGGCATGGCGTTCAACAGCGCCGGTCTCGGGCTGGTACACGCCCTGGCCCATCAGCCTGGCGCCACCCACAACCTGCCGCACGGGGTGTGCAACGCCATCCTGCTGCCGATCATCGAAAACTTTAACCGCCCGAACGCGGTGGCGCGCTTTGCCCGCGTGGCGCAGGCGATGGGCGTCGATACCCGCGGCATGAGCGATGAAGCCGCCAGCATGGAGGCCATCAACGCCATTCGCGCGCTGAGCAAACGCGTAGGGATCCCCCAGGGCTTCAGCCAGCTTGGCGTCAGCAAAGCCGATATCGAAGGCTGGCTGGACAAAGCGCTGGCCGACCCGTGCGCGCCGTGTAACCCGCGCCCCGCCAGCCGCGATGAGGTACGCGAGCTCTATCTGGAGGCATTATGATCCGCAAAGCCTTTGTGATGCAGGTGAACCCTGACGCGCACGAGGAGTATGCACGTCGCCACAACCCCATCTGGCCGGAGCTGGAGGCGGTGCTGAAAACGCACGGCGCGCACCACTACGCCATTTATCTCGATAAAGAGCGCAACCTGCTGTTCGCCACGGTGGAGATTGAGTCGGAAGCCCGCTGGGAGGCGGTCGCCAGCACGGAAGTGTGCCAGCGCTGGTGGAAATACATGCGCGAGGTGATGCCCAGCAACCCGGACAACAGCCCGCTGAGCGCGGAGCTCAAAGAAGTGTTTTATCTGGCGTGAAACCCGCGACGCCGGAGAGTACTTTCCCCGGCCTCCCCCCATGCGGGCTGGAGGCCGGTTCAACGGCGATAATGCAAAACAGGGGACACGATCCTTTACGCTCCCCTGTTTCTCTCGTCCATCATCCGGGGAAAAGTGCGTATTTGTCTTTATCCGCATCGGTAATTTCTCTTAATACCCGGCAAGGTACGCCAGCGGCAACCACATTCGCCGGTATAGAGCGATTTACCACACTGCCCGCGCCTATGACTGAATTCTGGCCAATCGTTACCCCGGGATTAATAATCACCCCCGTGCCTAACCAGACCCCATCTTCAATCACTACCGGTAATGAAAACTGTTGATGCGTATGGCGCAGCGCGGGGTGGATGGGATGCCCGGCGGTGGAGATAGTGACATTTGGCGCAAACATGACGTTATTGCCGATGATAATGTCCGCATCGTCGACCAGCGTGAGGTTAAAATTGGCATAAAAATTATCACCAATCGTCGTATGGATCCCATAGGCAATATTGATCGGCGGCTCTATCCAGCATTGTTCGCCGACTTTCGCGAACATGCGCTGAATAATATCGTTGCGCAATTCCTGATTAAACGGATGCGAATGATTATATTCATAGGCCCGCGCTTTACCCATCAGCCGCTGCTCCGGCAAGCCATATCCTGCATCCAGGTAAAGCTCACCGCTGTTCATACGTTTTTTCATATCCATCATGACATCTTCCTTCTCTGTCAGGCACCACCCTGTGCCACGGAATGTTGATAATTAAACGGTCATCGCATTATCGCGCAGCGGCTCACTTTTCGCCTTGCCCGCTAACGTAAACGCGGATATTAAGGTGACCGTCAGGGCTATTCCGCCGAGGATCATATAGGTCTCCTGGAAGCCGATCCGATCATACATATTGCCGGCGAAGGCGGAGAGGAAGATCGCCGCCACCTGTTTGGCGAACTGGAAGCCCACCAGATAAATGGTCGCCGACAGCCGGACATCAAACACGCCGGTGATGTATTTAAAGGCGCCCACCAGCAGGAACGGCACTTCCAGCGCATGGAGCATCTTCAGCGCCACCACTTCCGCGGCGGTGGTGGCGAAGGAAGAGCCAATCATTCTGGCCGCCATCACCATCCCGGCGATCAGCAGGGTATTCTTCGCTCCGATGCGGTTAATAATCCACGGCGAGCTGAACATAATGATGGCGTTACATATTTCTCCCGCGGTGGTGGCGAAACCAAAGGCACGGGTGCCTGCTTCCGGGGTCGCAAAGAACGATTTGAAGAAGGTGGCGAACTGCTGATCGAAAACGTCATACACGCAGGCTACGCCGATAACATACAGAATAAACATCCACATCTTCCGCTGACGGAACATGCGCACCGCCGTTTTTAAATCGATCGCCGGGCGATTGGCGCCGAGCGAGTCCATTACCTGCGCGGACTGACTGGCCTGCGGTTTGGCGATAGCCACCAGCACCACCAGCAGCAGCGCGGCGGCCGACCCCATCCAGAACACCCATTCGGGATTAATGCTGAACAGCATGCCGGCGGTGGTGGCGCACAGCGCCCATCCCAGACAACCAAAGGTGCGCGCCTTGCCGTATTCAAACCCGCTGTTGCGGCTTACCCGTTCGATATAGGCCTCCATCGCGCCGGCGCCTGCGGAGAATACAAAGCCGATATAGGCGCCGCCGCTCAGCGCCCCGAGCCAGATGTTGGTTTTCAGCAGCGGCGCGAAAACATAGAGGAAGAAGGGAGCAATCAGCACCAGCAGAACGGTCACGATCCACATCAGATGTTTTTTCAGCCCCAGCTTGTCTGAGATCACCCCGAGAACCGGCTGGAAACAGATGGCGAACAGCGACAGGCTGGAGAAAACGAGGCCGGTTTCAGTTTTATTCAGGCCGATAACATCCGACAGCCAGATCGGCAGAAACGGAAAGCAGGTGGCCATGATGAAGAAGTAGAGAAAGAAGAACAGCCCGAAAATCCAGAAGTTGGGGTTGTTTTTGTGGGTACAGACGGTCGGGTTCATTATATTTTCCTCAAGAAGGGCCGCGACGCGGCCCGATACCATCACACGCGTTGCAGGCCAATCAGAATGGCGCTTTCCGGGTCGAGGATGGGCAGCGCCAGCCCCGCCTGCTGTAGCCACTCACCGCTCACCGTCTGCGGCGTCGTCATCCATGCCGGCAGCTTCCGCATGGTGTGGCCGCCCTCGCCGGTGATCTGAATGTTCGGATGATCGAGGAGCGTCACCTGATAGCGGGCGCTCGCCTCCAGCCCCGCCAGGCGCAGCGGCGCCATCAGGGTGTAGTCCGGCATCGCCAGCTGGCTGACGAGGAAAATCGCCTGCGCTTTATCCGGGCTGACGACGCCATGAGCAAGGGTGGTGGCGTCCGGCATATCCATCCGCCACTGCACGCCGTGATGGATCACGTCGCGCCACTGCTTATGCAGAGCCGCGTATTTCCTATACCCGGCGCGCTCTTCTTCATCGGCGCTCACTGGATCCAGCTCAAGCCCCATATGACCGAACAGCGCCGTCAGGCCGCGGAAGGCGATACTGTGCTGGCGGAAGGTGGCATGACAGTGGCGATTACCGATATGCGCGCCCATCACCTCCGGCGGGAAGAAGTAGCTCATGCCGCGCTGGATGGTGTTGCGCTCAAGGGCGTCATTGTTGTCAGAAGCCCAGAAGCGATGGCTGCGCTTGAGGACTTCATAATCGATACGACCGCCGCCGGAGGAGCAGGATTCAAATTCAATATGCGGGAAGCGGGCCACCAGCGTATCCAGCAGGCGGTAGAACTGGCGAGTCTGCGCATCGGCGGCGGCTTTGCCGTTATGGCCCGGCTGCACCAGCTCACGGTTCATATCCCATTTCACGTAGTCCACCGCGTGTTCGCCCAGCAGCCAGCTCATCCGCTCCAGCAGATAATCAAAGGCTTCCGGAATATTCAGGTTCAGGACAAACTGATGACGCCCGGGAAGCGGCGTATAGCCCGGAAGCGCCAGCACCCAATCAGGGTGTGCCCGATACAGATCGGAATCCGGGTTAATCATCTCAGGCTCCACCCAGATACCGAACTCCATCCCCAGCGATTTCACGTGGTTGATAACCGGCGTCAGGCCGTGGGGGTATTTTTTCTCATCGAGATACCAGTCGCCGAGCGCCGCCCAGTCGTCGTTGCGTCCTTTAAACCAGCCGTCGTCAATGATAAAACGCTCCACGCCCAGGGCCGCCGCTTCATCCGCCATGCGCATGATGTAGTCCGGATCGTGGTCGAAATAGATCCCCTCCCAGGTGTTGAGATGCACCGGGCGCGGCTTGTTGCCCGGGAAGCGAATAATCCGTTCGCGCAGATAACGATGGAACTGCTGGCTCATGCCGTTCAGCCCGTTCGCCGAGTAGCTGGCATACAGGTAAGGCGTCCACAAGGTTTCCCCTTCTGCCAGCGCCATTTCGCCCGGCAGATAGAGCGCCTCGGCCTGCAGATAGCGGCGGCCATCGGTTTTCACCTCCGCCCGCAGGCGATGATTACCGCTCCAGGCCAGATGCACGCCCCAGACTTCACCCTGCATCTCGCTAAAGGCGTGGCTGCCGGTGATCAGGGCCGGGAAATGTTCGTGAGAGGTGCGCCCGCGGCGATTCTCCAGCACAAAGCTGTCGTGCTCCAGGGTCAGGCGGTGAGGCTGAAACTCGCGGATCCAGCGGCCATGGAAAGCCATTACCTCACGAGCGCGTTCGGCGACCGGCAGCGTGACCGCCAGGCGATCCACCTGCCATGGGCTGACGCGCAGATTGGTCACGCCATGGCGCACGCTCAACACACCGCTGGCATCCAATGCGATCTCGCTGTACAAACGCAGGCCGGCATGCGGGTCTTCGCTGACCAGGGTTAGCGTCTGGCCCTCGTGCCGCACTTTGCTGGTGGCGAAAATCGGCGAGGCATCCAGCCCCTGGCGATGGCCTTCAATGCCCGGCGCGCCAAACAGACCATGGCCCAGTTCCGCCATTAAAGTGACCGGGGAATCGACATCGAGGCGGCCATTGGCGACCGGTCGCGTCAGGCTGTCGGCATCCTGCGGCGAAAAGTGGCTTAAATGCGGCCCCCAGTAGATAATTTCGGCGAAAGGGCGGGCTTTGATCACCACGTCAACCGTTGCGCTTTGCAGGCGTATAATCGAATCTGACATTAGACATCTCCATATCAAGGAATGTCTTACTGTTGATCCGAAACGTTTCGGACGCCAACCAAAACGTTTCGGATCCGTGATCGAGTTCAGGAAATTAATCTGTGGAGAGAATTATCAGGCGGTTTCGCCGGGAATGAATTCGGGCTGCCAGAGCACCTGAAGCGAGGTCAGATCTTCGCCGGCAATTAAGCGGCGGACCATCGTGGCTATCTGGCGGCCCACCCCCTGTCGGGTGGATTGAACCACCGCGCCCACCGGGGTGTCGATGATGCTATCCTGCGGCAAACCGTCGTAGACCACCAGTGAGACGCGATCGGCGCCGGTAAGACGTCCGAGCTGAGCCAGGGCCATCGCCGCGCCGTCGCCATGGGTATTGCAGTCGGTGACAATCGCCGTTGGCGGTTCAGGCAAGCGCAGCAGCTCCATCGTTGTCTGAAACCCGCCGCGGCGGGTGGGCGGCACGCTGCGCAGCCAGGTTTCCGCCAGGCCCGCTTCGCGCAGCGCTTCCAGGTAACCGTTGCGGCGTTGGGTAATAAACGCCTGATTATTATTTTCGCTCAGCAGCGCGATGCGCCGGTGCCCCTGGCTAATCAGATGACGGGTGGCGCGATACGTGCCCGCCTGGTTATCGAAATCAAACCAGGCGTAGGGCTGCGGCAGGCGGCTACGGCCCAGCGCGAGAAAAGGAAAGCCGGAAGAGAGCAGCTGAATCAGGCGCGGGTCGTCATCCAGGGTATGCGCGACGATCAACGCATCGACGCGACGGCTCTGCACCATGCGCATATAGCCGTGTTTATCGGCCTGTTCATCATCGGCGATCAGCAGTAAATCAATCTCATAGCGCGCCAGCTCGTGGCTGATTTCTCCCACCATTTCGAGAAAGACGTTGTTATTCAGCGGCGCGGGGCGCACGGGGAAAACGAGGCCAACGGCGTCGATTTTGCCCATTTTCAGGCGACGCGCGAACGTGTTTGGCCGATATCCGCGACGCTGCGCTTCAGCCTCCACGCGAGCACGGGTCTCCTGCGACACATCATCATAGCCGTTTAACGCGCGGCTGACGGTCGTTACCGAGATCCCAAGTTCTTTAGCAATGGCTTTCAGCGACATAGGTATGCCTGTCTTCGCGGAAGAATGCGGCTAGTGTCCCGCAATACGGCTATGGCGTCCAGCGAGAGCGCGACGCCCGCCGGTGCGATGTCAGTTTTGCTCAGCGATCAGCAGGGCCTGCGTATCCGGCTCCAGGGCCTGAAACACATGCTCCTGATCCGCCGGATAGCAGATATAGTCGCCCTCGCCGAGCTCTTCCGGCGCCGACGTCAGCCCTACCCGCGCCCGCCCCTGGGTCACGATAATATGTTCCACCGAGCCTGGCGGATGCGGATGCGAAATGCGGTCGGCGCCGGGCTGGGTGAGCAGCAAATAGATGTCCCGACGCGCGCCGGGTGGACAGGCGGCCAGCAAAATAGCCTGATAGTTCGCCTGCTCCGCCACCACTTTTGTCCCCTCGCCGCGACGGATCACCTGCGTTTTGTTCACCTGCGGCTCAAGCAGCCTGGCAAATGGAATATCCAGCGCTACGCAGAGCGACCACAGCGTTTCCAGACTCGGATTACCGTTGCCGGACTCCAGTTGCGATAGCGTGGATTTTGCGATACCCGCCCGACGCGCGACTTCCGCCAGCGAAAGCCCGGTCCGCGCCCGCTCCCGCACCAGACTTTTGGCGATAACGCTGATTGGCTGTGTCATACCCGCCCCTTGTTTTTTATATCGAACGATTTGTTCGCCTTGAAAAACGATCATTATGTGTTCATTATAATGGAAATTCGTTCGATATGGCTAAGTGATATGAAACAAACTCTCTCCAGTCTCAGCGGAGACACGATAAAAGCGATTGTTTTAGTTTGCCTCGCCGTCGGGGTGGTAGGCATGTCCTATGGGTCGCTGGCGGTGGCTTACGGCTTTCCCTTATGGGTGCCGCTCGTACTTTCGGTGTCCGTGCTGGCGGGCGCCTCTGAATTTATGTTTATCGGTATTGTCGCCAGCGGCGGTAGCCCGCTGGCCGCCGCCGCCGCCGGCCTGTTAGTCAACGCGCGCCATATCCCTTTCGGGGTGACCGTGCGCGAACTGGTTGGTCGGCGCGCCTTAAGCTTTATCGGGTGCCACATTATGAACGACGAGAGCGTGGTCTTTGGCTTGTCGCAGCCCACCCCCGCGCAGCGCAAAGCGGCCTACTGGCTGTGCGGCGCCGGCGTAGCGCTGATCTGGCCTTTGGGTACGCTCACCGGCGCCGCCGTCGGCAAACTGCTGCCGGCGCCGGAAACCATCGGGCTTGACGCGGTCTTCCCGGCAATCCTGCTGGCGCTGGTGATCCCGGCCTTTAAAAACCGTACCACGCTGATCCGCGCCGTCAGCGGCGCCGCGCTGGCGCTTGCTGCCGTGCCGTTTGCGCCTACCGGGCTGCCGGTGCTGCTCTCGTTGTTTGGTTTACTGTCGAGGAAAAAATAATGGGCAATATGACGCTGTTTATCGCCGGTATCGCCATCCTGTCGCTGGGAACCTATCTGATGCGTCTTGGCGGCGCGAAGCTTGGTAATCGGCTGGCATTTTCCGAGCGCTCGCAGGCGCTGCTTTCCGATGCGGCGACGGTGCTGCTTTTTTCCGTCGCCCTGGCCACCACTTTCTATGAAGGCCCGCATTTCGCCGGCATGGCGCGCGTTCTGGGCGTGGCTGTCGCTGTGTTTCTCGCCTGGCGCAAGGTGCCGCTGATCGGCGTGATTATCGCCGCGGCGGTGGTGACGGCGCTGCTGCGGCTGGCGGGTATGTCCTAGGACGGGTAGGCGTAATTCGCCAAACCGGTGCGTTGTCCGCTAATTGTGCCTTCGAGCCAGTGAATAACCGCCGTTATCTCCAGCGGGCGCTGCTGGTCTATCGTCAAAAGGGGCCCTAAAGACATGGGCTGCGCGCGCCCGGCCAGCTGGGCCAGCTCCGGCAGATACTCTTCGCCGGGGTGGCCCGGCGGCCGCGTCGCCAGCCGCGAGGCATAGCGCGCGACCGCCAGCTCGGGGGAGATATGGTTCCAGATCTCAATCACCTGCTCCACGCCCGCCTGCCGCAGCAATTTTTGCAAGGTCTCCCGGGGCTGAAAGCCGAACCAGGCGTCGATCAACCAGACCATACTGGCAGGCGACGCGGCGACAATCGACCAGATCACCTCATACGCCGCACAGCCCAGCTGGCGATTCATTGGCCGGTCGACCGGGGCCAGACGCGCCATAAACGGCTCTTTGATGCCGTCGATCGTCAATACCGGCAGGCTGAAGGTCTCCGCCAGCAAACGGGTGATGGTACTCTTCCCCGAGGCCGGAATGCCGTTGATTAAAATAGCCGTTTTGCAGACTGGGGTCAGATGTCTGTTCATAGTAATGCGACAACCTCCTCCCGGCTGCGGGCCATCCGCAGTTTGGCCATCGTGTCATTGTTATCCAGCAGCGCGACGATGGAGCGGATCCCCTCCTCGATATGCGCATTGCTATCACGGGCGCCAAACATAATGACAATGTCGGCTTTTTCACTGTCCGCAAAGGGAATCGGCTTTTCCAGCAGCACCAGGCTAAAGCAGTTGCGTCTGACGCCGCACTCGGGTCGGGCATGGGGGATAGCAATACCTTCATCGAAGACGTAATAGGCGCCATGGTTCAGGGTATTGTCGATCACCGCCTGGCTATATTCCGTCGAAATAAAGCCTTTTGCCTCCAGCGGGCGGGCAGCCAGCTTTATTACCCGCTGCCAGTCGGACTCCACAACGCCAACCTGAATGGCATCGGCCTCAATAAGCAGTTCTTTTATGGTCATTCTGTATTCCTAAATATTGCGGCGAATAATATTGCGTAAATTATCAATCTGCAGAAACAGCGTATCAATATTCTGCCGGTGGGTGGTGCTTTTGGCATATATGGATAGCGCCCGGTTGTAAGTCAGCATCAATGTTTTTTGCACCTCGCTATTGCCAGGCTGGCGCTGTAGTTCGCCTTCCAGCCTGGCAATCTCCTCCGCCAACTGACGGGACTGTTGATCATAATCCTGCAGCGGGGTTTGCTCTTTTTTCCACAACGTTTTCAATGATTCAAACATAGCAAGTTCCCTCCCTGGCGGAAGACAGGGCAACGAAATAGAGAGTGACGGAGAAAACGTTATTTAAATAACGCCATTTTTTCCATTAAGACTTCAGTGACCGCCTGGTTGGCGGGAATTAAGAATTTCCGTACGCTGTCATTCACTTTCCCTTTCTCAAACGTCGTTTTACAGCGGTCAACCCACTGCACGTTCATTTCCGTCCCGACGTTCACTTTATTAATCCCTTCGGTGACGGCCAGCCGCATATCCTCATCGCTGACGCCGGTACCGCCGTGCAGCACCAGCGGCACGCCGGTCGCCGCGCTAATCTGTTTCAGCCGCTGGTGCTGTATCTGCGCTTTACCGGTGTAGAGGCCATGCACAGTGCCCACCGAGACGGCCAGCATATCGACCTGGGTCTCCTCCACAAAGCGTTTCGCATCTTCGACGGTGGTAAAACAGATATCTTCCGCCGCCACCGCTTTTCCATCCTCTGACCCACCGATCGCCCCCAGTTCGCCTTCTACCGTAATATTGCGCGGGCGGGCCATCTCCACCACTATTCGCGTATTACCGATATTTTCCTCAAGGCTTAAATGTGAGCCGTCGTACATCACCGACGAAAAGCCCGCGTTCATTGCCGTCTCGATGGCCTTAATATCTGAGCAGTGGTCAAGATGCAGACAGGCTGGAATATTTTCACTGTCCGCTAATGAACGCACGGCGTCGACCAGCAAACGATAGCCGAGGTACTCCGCGGTCCCGGTTGAAATTTGGATCATTAACGGGCTGTTGCTGTTTTGCGCGGCTTTGAAAAACGCCGGCAGCATCTCAATACAGTGCAAGTTAAACGAGCCAATCGCTTTAAAATTTCTCGCTTGGGCAATTTTTAAAATCTCATTGAAATTATACAGACTCATGAACATTTTCCCCTTTCGGCTTAGCGGATTTCCCGTTGACAAACCATGCCAGTGCGGCGACAAACACAATAAATAAGGCGACAAAGAGCCAGTTATTCTGGAAGGCGTGGCCTAATACCAGACCCGAGCTGATGACGTCAGAGTCGCTGAAGGTGACGCCCGTAAAGCCATAGCTCTCCAGCATGGGCACCAGAATGGCCGGCAGAAACGTGATAAACAGGCCGTGAATAACCCCGCCGATCATCGCCCCGCGGCGTCCGCCCAGCGCGTTGCCAAAAACCCCTGCCGTGCCGCCGGCGAAAAAGTTGGTTAACAGCCCGGGGAGGATCATCGCCAGACCGAACATCGGGAAAACCAGCATGCCGATAATCGAGCCGACGGTCGTCGCCAGAAATCCGACAATCACCGCATTCGGCGCATAAGGAAACAGTACCGGGCAATCAAGAGCCGGCTTCGCATCCGGGACAATACGCATCGCGATACCGCGAAAGGCCGGCACCAGCTCATTGAGCAATAAACGCACGCCGCTATAGAGGACAAAGACCCCGGCGACAAACTGAATGGACTGCATAAAGGCATACATCAGGTAGTTAATCCCGCCGGAGAACTGCGCGATGTACTGGGGGCCCGCCGCGATAGCCGGGATGAGATACATCGGCACCATCACCACCGCCATGGCCAGATAGGTATCCTGCAGAAACTTAAAGTTATCAGGCAGCTCGAGATCTTCCGTGGAGCGGGAGCCTTTGCCGACGACCTTTGCGACGGCGGCCTGCACCAGATAACCGATGGTACAGAAGTGCCCCAGGGCCACGTCGTCAGATCCGGTAATGCGCCTGACCACCGGCTGCGCCAGGGCCGGCATTAACACCGCCATCACGCCGCCGAAGATGCCCCCGGTTAAAATCAGCGGTACGCCGGTGAGCCCGGACTTATAGCCAATCACGGCGCCGATCGTCGCCATCCACAGCAGCGCCTGGCCGGTCAGGAAAATATATTTAAGCGGCGTCAGACGGGCGATAATAATATTGACGGCAAAGATCACCAGCAGCGTCAGCGCCACTTCCGAACCTAATTCCCGATTCGCTAACCCGGCGATGGCGGCCACATCGGTAATATAGCCTTTCATGCCAAATCCCTGGGTGAAGATATCGTTCAGAAAGGTTAGCGTGGCGACAATGATGTTGATCCCCGCCATCATAATTAAGAAGCCAAGCAGCGTTTTAAACGTCCCTTCCGCGGTTTTGCCCGGCGATTTCTTTTGCAGGATCAGGCCAAGCATGGCAATAAAAGCAATAAGAATGGATGCCTGGCCAAGTAAATCCTTAACGATAAACGCAACGAAGCTATTCATAATCAGCCACCTTCAGATGACGTTCTTTTAAGAATGCGACGATCTTGGTTTCAATTTCCTCTTTATCCGTAAGCTTATTGAGCACCACGACGCGTTTAATTTCCTCTTCAGTGGCATCGGCGGTTAAGATGTCGGCAAAGGTTTTTTGCGTCAAAATCATATCCGATTTAAAGGCTCCGGCTTCGGATACGGTGGTGTGTTCAATATGAGCGGGAATTTCCAGCTTTTTTAAAACTGCCTTCGCCGTCATTTCAATGGCAAAGCTTGAACCGAGGCCGCAGCCACATACGCATAAAATTTTCAGCATGGAGGGTCTCCTCAAATAATATTGAGTTGCTTGGCAAGTTTATAATGATGTCCTTCAGTATCGACCAGACGTTTTTTCATACTGACTAAATCAATCGGAATAGGTTTGTTACTGGAATTAATTATTATGGCTTTATTTTTCATACCTGACTGAATACAGCGAACCACTTCACTGGCCATAATGGTGCCCTGATAAATCTCTTCACAGGTCGGGTCACCGCTGCGTAGGCCATAACCGACAATCGTTTTACGGATTCGGACGCCGATTTGCGGTTCCAGCTGTTTGATCATGGTATCAATCGCTCCCTGAAAGCCGGGAGAGTATTCTTTGGTGTAGCCTTCTGAGCAGAGGATAACGACGCTGTTCTGCGTGCTCAGCTTCCGGGTAATCCGCTCCGCAAGCATGGCCAGCGGCATCTGCGCCTCCGGGATCAGGGCAATATCCGCATTGCATTTAATGGCGGACTGTAACGTTAATTCTCCACAATAACCTCCTAATATCTCAACCATAAAAACCCGCCCCGGCAGCGCTCTTCCGGTATTTCTTAAACGGGAGACTTCTTTAATAATCTGCTCGCAGGCCGTGGAAAAACCAATCGTATAATCACTGCCATACACGTCATTATCGATAGTCATTCCCACGCCAAAGCAATTAATATCAAATTCACTTAGGGTATTGAGAAACTGCAGGCTGCCGTCCCCCCCGGCCATAATAAGCACGTCAATACGCAGCGATTTCAGTTTTTTAGCAATCATTTCATATTCGCTGCGCTGTAGTTTGCGACTGGTTCGTCCGGAGGTAATGATCGGCACCGCGGTAATGGAGAAATCAACCAGATCGCGCCACGCGATATCCTGATGATTTTTCTCCAGCAGGCCAGGAATACCGCCATTAAACAGCGTGATGTCGGCATCAGCCTGCCTGGCAATCTGGAATATAAAATTATTCATTCCCGAAACATCCCCGCCGCTAATAACGATGCCAATTTTCATGACGCCTCCTCGCTCATTTGCCTGACGACATTTTTCCCTGACTGCAAGACTTGTATTTGCAATGGAGATCACATAATGCTTATTAAATTACGTACATGAATAGTTGACAGTCACAACGGCGGGCTTATTTTTGTGACAAAGATCGCACATACAGAGCGTGTTCTTCATCGCTTTTCCTTTTTAATATCTTTATATTTCATAGCGTTAAAATATCGAGATATTCAACAGTGAAGATGTTTCATTGGCGGTAATAATGGGGAGTTAAGAAAAGAACGGAAACGTGAGTACTGCCACATTTTTTTCGCGGCGGTGGGGAATAGTGGCTGTTTTTTGCCGAAACGGAAACAAAAAAAGCGCCCTGAGGCGCTCTTTCGACAGTAGCGTTACGCTTATTTGTTCAGTTCCGCAGTCATATGCACGCGGTTGCCGGTAAACGCTTCGGTAATTTTGTAAGACGACGCGCCTGCTGCCTGGGCCTGTGCGGCGATTTTCGCTTCCGCGCCGTCCATCGTTGCAGCGGTAGCGGTGACGGTTTCAGCGGCGAAGGAAGCAAAAGAGGCGGCCATAGCGATTACTGCGACAAAAGTTTTGATGCTTTTCATGATATAAACCCTTTCATTTAGTTGTTTAGATAAGGCGTTGTGCCTTGATGTGTTAAATAGTAGCCCGCACATCACCAAACAAAAAGCGGAAGGATTTGCTGTCATTATTCAAATTTACTGATTAACTTTTAACCCGCGATCAAACGCTGCGGGTGGGTGTAGATCGTCGCCCTGCCCGGCTTGCAAAAGCCCACCAGCGTCAGGTTGCAGCGCTCGGCGACCTCCACCGCTAAGGTGGTGGCTGCTGATACCGCGAACAGGATCTCGACCCCGCACATCGCGGCTTTCTGCACCATTTCATAGCTGGCGCGGCTGGAGACCAGCGCGGCGCCCTGCTGCCAGCCCTCACCGATTTCCGCCCGCCGGCCCAGCAGTTTATCCAGCGCCACATGCCGGCCGACGTCTTCAAAACCTCCCGCCAGTTCGCCCGTCGACCGGACCCAGGCGGCCGCGTGGGTACAGCCGGTGAGTCGGCCGACCGGTTGAAAGTCGTTAAGATGCGCCAGGGCCTGGTCGAGATTGGCGATATCGAACGTCTGAGTGAACGGCAGCGGTTGAACCGGCTTACCAATATCATTGAGCTGCTCGACGCCGCAGACCCCGCAGCCGGTGCGCCCGGCCAGCGCGCGACGCCGGGCTTTGAGCCCCATAAAACGCCGGCTGGAGAGTTCAATCTGCACCTCAAGGCCGTTGCATACCGACACCACGTCCATGCCGAAAATCTCCCGCCGATGCTCAATAATCCCTTCGGATAAGGAGAAGCCGACGGCGAACTGCTCCAGGTCTTTCGGCGTGGCCATCATCACCACGTGGGAGATACCGTTGTAGACCAGCGCGACCGGTACCTCTTCCGCTAACTCATCTGGCTGAGGATGTTGCAGATCCTCGCGCTTCCAGAGGGAGACCTGGCGATATCCTGTGACATTCGTCACATTTTCGATTTGTTCGAGAGGCTTCTTGTTCACTTTGCTTTAACCGTATTGGAACAGGCATACACACAATGTGGTATTCTGTTTTTATCCCTTCAGGAATGAGGGAAATATGCCCTAATTCTGAACCTTTGCGGCTCTCACCGCAAAGCAAATAACTACATGTGACAATGTCGAAACAAGGAGCGAACCATGCAGGTCAGCAGAAGGCAGTTCTTTAAGATCTGCGCTGGCGGTATGGCGGGAACCACGGCAGCAGCGCTGGGCTTTGCCCCGGCGACTGCGCTCGCGGAGACACGGCAGTACAAATTGCTGCGCACGCGCGAAACCCGTAACACCTGCACATACTGTTCTGTCGGCTGTGGGCTGTTGATGTATAGCCTCGGCGACGGCGCGAAAAACGCCAAAGCATCCATTTTCCATATCGAAGGCGATCCGGATCATCCGGTCAACCGTGGTGCGCTCTGTCCGAAAGGGGCTGGTCTGGTGGACTTTATCCATTCTGAAAGCCGCCTGAAATTCCCGGAATATCGCGCGCCAGGCTCCGATAAATGGCAGCAAATCAGCTGGGACGAAGCGTTCGATCGCATCGCCAAGCTGATGAAAGAGGACCGCGACGCCAACTTTATCGCGCAAAACGACGCTGGCACCACCGTCAACCGCTGGTTGACCACCGGGATGCTGTGCGCCTCCGCCTCCAGTAACGAAACCGGCTATTTAACGCAAAAATTCACCCGCGCCCTCGGGATGCTGGCGGTGGATAACCAGGCGCGTGTCTGACACGGACCAACGGTAGCAAGTCTTGCTCCAACATTTGGTCGCGGTGCGATGACCAACCACTGGGTGGATATTAAGAACGCCAACCTGATCGTGGTGATGGGCGGTAACGCCGCTGAAGCGCATCCGGTGGGATTCCGCTGGGCGATGGAAGCCAAAATCCATAACGGTGCCAAACTCATCGTTATCGATCCGCGCTTCACGCGTACAGCGTCGGTGGCTGATTTCTATACCCCGATTCGTTCCGGTACCGACATTACCTTCCTGTCGGGCGTGATCCTGTATCTGCTGAATAACGAAAAATTCAACCGCGAATACACCGAAGCCTACACCAACGCCAGCCTGATCGTGCGTGAGGACTACAGCTTCGACGACGGGCTATTCAGCGGCTATAACGCAGAAAAACGCCAGTACGACAAAACCAGCTGGAACTATGAGCTGGACGAAAACGGCTTCGCCAAACGCGATACTACGCTGCAGCATCCGCGCTGCGTCTGGAACCTGCTGAAGCAGCACGTTTCCCGTTATACCCCGGATGTGGTCGAAAACATCTGTGGTACGCCGAAGGCCGACTTCCTCAAAGTCTGTGAATACATTGCTGAAACCAGCGCGCCGGATAAGACCGCGTCGTTCCTGTACGCTCTCGGCTGGACCCAGCACTCCATCGGCGCGCAGAACATCCGCACCATGGCGATGATCCAGCTGCTGCTGGGCAACATGGGGATGGCGGGCGGCGGCGTCAACGCCCTGCGCGGCCACTCCAATATCCAGGGTCTGACCGACCTCGGCCTGCTCTCCACCAGCCTGCCGGGCTACATGTCGCTGCCTAACGAAAAACAGGCCGACCTGCAGACCTACCTGACGGCTAACACGCCGAAGCCGCTGCTGAAAGACCAGGTCAACTACTGGGGCAACTATCCGAAGTTCTTCGTCTCCATGATGAAAGCCTTCTTCGGCGATAAAGCGACAGCAGAAAACAGCTGGGGCTTTGACTGGCTGCCGAAGTGGGATAAGAGCTACGACGTTCTGCAGTACTTCGAGATGATGAATCAGGGCAAAGTGAATGGCTATATTTGCCAGGGCTTTAACCCGGTCGCCTCGTTCCCGAACAAAAACAAGGTCGTCGCTTCCCTGTCGAAGCTGAAGTTCCTCGTGACCATCGACCCGCTCAATACCGAAACGTCCACCTTCTGGCAAAACCACGGTGAGTCGAACGATGTTGACCCGTCGAAAATCCAGACCGAAGTGTTCCGTCTGCCGTCCACCTGCTTCGCCGAAGAGAACGGGTCTATCGTCAACTCCGGCCGCTGGCTGCAGTGGCACTGGAAAGGCGCGGACGCCCCGGGGATCGCTGTCACCGATGGCGAAATCCTCGCCGGTATCTTTACGCGCCTGCGTAAGATGTATGCCGAAGAGGGTGGCCCGGCGCCAGAGCCAGTGCTCAACATGACGTGGAATTACTCCACGCCACACGAGCCGGCGTCGGAAGAAGTGGCGATGGAAAGCAACGGTAAAGCGCTGGCGGATATTACCGACCCGGCGACCGGCGCGGTGATCGTCAAGAAAGGGCAGCAGCTGAGCTCCTTCGCACAGCTACGCGACGACGGCACGACCTCCAGCGGCTGCTGGATCTTCGCCGGAAGCTGGACACCGGAAGGCAACCAGATGGCGCGCCGCGATAACGCCGATCCGTCCGGTCTGGGCAATACGCTGGGCTGGGCCTGGGCATGGCCGCTCAACCGCCGCATCCTGTATAACCGCGCCTCCGCGGACCCACAGGGTAAACCGTGGGATCCTAAACGTCAGTTGCTGAAGTGGGACGGCGCGAAATGGGGCGGCGTGGATATTCCGGACTACAGCGCCGCCGCGCCTGGCAGCGACGTCGGTCCGTTTATCATGCAGCCGGAAGGGATGGGCCGTCTGTTCGCTATCGATAAGATGGCGGAAGGACCGTTCCCGGAACACTACGAGCCGTTTGAAACGCCGCTCGGGACTAACCCGCTGCACCCGAACGTGGTCTCTAACCCGGCCGCTCGCGTCTTCAAAGGCGATCTCGAGCAGATGGGCAAAGCGGAGAAATTCCCGTACGTCGGCACCACTTACCGCCTGACCGAACACTTCCACTACTGGACCAAGCACGCGCTGCTTAACGCCATCGCGCAGCCGGAGCAGTTTGTGGAGATCGGTGAAAAACTGGCGAATAAGCTTGGCATCAGCCATGGCGATACCGTCAAGGTCTCCTCCAACCGCGGCTACATCAAGGCCAAGGCGGTGGTGACCAAACGTATTCGCACGCTAAAAGTTGACGGTAAGGATATCGATACCATCGGCATTCCTATTCACTGGGGCTATGAGGGCGTGGCGAAAAAAGGCTTTATAGCCAATACCCTGACGCCGTTCGTCGGTGATGCGAACACGCAGACGCCGGAGTTCAAAGCTTTCCTCGTGAACGTGGAAAAGGTGTAACGGAGACGACTTATGGCTTATCAATCGCAAGATATTATTCGTCGTTCCGCGACTAACGGTTTCACCCCCGCGCCTCAGGCGCGGGACCACCAGCAGGAGGTGGCGAAGCTTATCGACGTCACCACCTGTATCGGCTGCAAAGCCTGTCAGGTGGCCTGCTCCGAATGGAACGATATTCGTGATGAAGTCGGTCACAACGTTGGGGTGTATGACAACCCGGCGGACCTGACCGCCAAGTCATGGACGGTGATGCGCTTCTCGGAAGTGGAGCAAAACGACAAGCTTGAATGGCTCATCCGCAAGGATGGCTGCATGCATTGCGCCGATCCGGGCTGCCTGAAGGCCTGCCCGTCAGAAGGCGCGATCATTCAGTACGCCAACGGCATCGTCGATTTCCAGTCCGAGCAGTGCATCGGCTGCGGTTACTGTATCGCCGGCTGTCCGTTCGATGTGCCGCGTCTGAACCCGGAAGACAACCGCGTCTACAAATGTACCCTGTGCGTAGACCGCGTCACCGTCGGCCAGGAACCGGCCTGCGTGAAAACCTGCCCGACCGGCGCCATCCACTTTGGCTCCAAAGAGGATATGAAAACGCTGGCCGGCGAGCGCGTAGCTGAACTGAAAACCCGCGGTTACGACAATGCGGGCCTGTACGATCCGGCCGGCGTCGGCGGTACCCACGTCATGTACGTGCTGCACCATGCCGATAAGCCGAATCTGTACCACGGCCTGCCGGAAAACCCGGAGATCAGCCAGACCGTCAAGTTCTGGAAAGGCATCTGGAAACCGCTGGCGGCCGTCGGCTTCGCCGCGACCTTCGCAGCCAGTATCTTCCACTACGTCGGCGTCGGTCCGAACCGCGCGGAAGAGGAAGAGGACAACCTGCATGAAGAGAAAGACGAGGTGCGCAAATGAAAAGACGTGACACCATCGTGCGCTACACGGCGCCGGAACGCATCAACCACTGGGTCACCGCCTTCTGCTTCATCCTGGCGGCGGTAAGCGGGTTAGGTTTTTTCTTCCCGTCCTTTAACTGGCTGATGCATATCCTCGGCACGCCGCAGCTGGCGCGAATTCTCCACCCGTTCGTCGGGGTGGTGATGTTCGCGTCGTTCATCATCATGTTTTTCCGTTACTGGCACCACAACCTAATCAATCGGGATGATATCTTTTGGGCGAAGAATATTCGTAAGATCGTCGTCAACGAGGAGGTGGGCGATACCGGACGCTATAACTTCGGCCAGAAATGCGTATTCTGGGCGGCGATTATCTTCCTGGTACTGCTGCTGGTGAGCGGTGTGATCATCTGGCGTCCGTATTTTGCGCCGGCTTTCTCAATCCCGGTGATCCGATTTGCGCTGATGCTGCATTCATTTGCCGCAGTGGCGTTAATTGTGGTTATCATGGTGCATATCTACGCCGCCCTCTGGGTGAAAGGCACCATTACCGCGATGGTGGAAGGCTGGGTCACCAGTACGTGGGCGAAGAAACATCACCCGCGCTGGTACCGAGAGGTCCGCCAGAAACAGGAAAAGTCATCTGAATGAGTATTCGCATAATCCCGCAAGACGAGCTGGGTTCGAGCGAGAAACGCACGGCGGAAGCAATTCCGCCGCTACTGTTCCCCAGGCTGAAAAATCTGTATAACCGCCGCGCTGAACGTTTGCGCGAGCTGGCCGCCAATAACCCGCTGGGCGATTACCTGCGCTTTGCCGCGCTGATCGCCCATGCCCAGGAAGTGGTGCTGTACGACCATCCGCTGCAGATGGATCTCACCGCCCGTATTAAAGCGGCCAGCGAACAGGGCAAGCCGCCGCTGGATATCCACGTCCTGCCGCGCGACAAACACTGGCACAAGCTGCTGCACTCGCTGATTGCCGAGCTGAAGCCGGAGATGAGCGGCCCAGCGCTGGCGGTCATTGAAAATCTGGAAAAAGCCTCTGAGCAGGAGCTGGAGCAGATGGCCAGCGCGCTGTTTGCTTCCGACTTCGCCTCGGTCAGCAGCGATAAAGCGCCGTTCATCTGGGCCGCGCTGTCGCTCTACTGGGCGCAGATGGCCAGCCTGATCCCGGGGAAAGCGCGCGCTGAATACGGCGAACAGCGCCAGTTCTGCCCGGTGTGCGGCTCGATGCCGGTCTCCAGCATCGTGCAGATCGGCACCACCCAGGGGCTACGCTATCTGCACTGCAATCTGTGCGAAACCGAGTGGCACGTGGTACGCGTCAAATGTAGCAACTGCGAACAGAGCCGCGATCTGCACTACTGGTCGCTGGACAACGAGCAGGCTGCGGTGAAAGCCGAAAGCTGTGGCGACTGCGGAACTTACCTGAAGATTATGTATCAGGAGAAGGATCCGAAAGTCGAAGCCGTCGCCGACGATTTGGCATCCCTGGTGCTCGACGCCCGCATGGAGCAGGAAGGCTTCGCCAGAAGCTCAATTAACCCGTTCATGTTCCCCGGCGAAGGGGAATAAGTTCTGCGCTCCTATAACGGGCGACTCAGGTCGCTCGTTATCATTCATACGGTGTGAACACGCCGGAAATGCTCTCCTTAGCCCGTTTCTGCTTCTCCAGATATTGTTCAACTTTTAGGGTGCTGTTCAGAAGGACAAGGTTTTACGGCGCACCTGATAACGAGCAAATTACACCTGATAAAAACGAAGAAAAAGCAGATCTTTGCTGAGAAATACGCTTCTGCGAGCCGCTTTCCACAATGCGATCGCGGCTTTATTCGGTATATCTTTTTCGCAATAACCAGGCTATAACACTGGATATTAACCCAGTAAAAGGGACTTGCCATGACGTTGGAAAAAGGGATTGCTTCGCTGGTTGAGGAGTTTATTGCTGCGGGGCGGCCATCATCGCGAGAACAGAGTATTGATGACCGGAGAAACGGCTATCTCGCCAGCGCCGTTCTCGCAGGGGAAACAGAAACGCGGGTGCAGGTTGAAGACAT
The DNA here is from genome assembly GCF_021869705.1 of Klebsiella sp. PCX. NCBI lineage: Bacteria > Pseudomonadati > Pseudomonadota > Gammaproteobacteria > Enterobacterales > Enterobacteriaceae > Klebsiella > Klebsiella sp. PCX. The sequence continues at coordinate 45,872 of NZ_CP091527.1, read as the reverse complement.
CGCGCTCGATGGCATGACCTTGCGCGTCGTCTCGCCGCCAAAAAGCAACGGCTTACTACCCACCATTGTGTATTATCACGGCGGCTGTTTTGTCAGCGGCGGCTTTGCCACCCACGACAATCAGCTCCGCCAGCTAGCCTGGTTCAGCGGTTGCCGGGTGATCGCCGTGCAGTACCGCCTGGCGCCGGAGCATACCTTTCCGGCGGCGCACGATGACGCAGAACAAGGTGTCATGATCATCCACCGGCACGCGGAGCAGCTTGGCGTTGACGCCTCACGCATCACACTGGCTGGCGACAGCGCCGGCGGGCACCTCGCTCTGGTAACGGCCCTGCGCCTGAAAGCGAATGCGGCGTGGCAACCCGCGCAACTGATTCTGATTTATCCCATGCTCGACCCCACCGCCAGCATGGCGAGCTACGTCAGCAACGGCGCTGACTATGTGATTACCCGGGACACGTTGTTGAGCGGCTATGAAATGTACCTCGCCTCGACGCCAGCGAACCATCCGGATGCCAGTCCACTCTGGCGCGACGATTTTCACGGTCTGCCGCCGGTGCATATTCTGACGGCGGAGTTCGATCCTTTACGCGACGAGGGCGAAGCGCTGCATCGAAGGCTGATGGCGCAAGGGGTGGAGAGTTCCTGTCAGCGCTATCTGGGGGTGATCCACGGCTTCTTTCAGCTGGGTGGGATCAGCCGCGCCGCGCGAGATGCCATGCGGGATATCGCCTGGCGCTTAGCATCGCCAGGACGATAACCGCCCGCGGCTTACTCTTCCTCGTTGCCGCCCTCTTCGTAAGAGCCAAAGGGCTTCGCCGGCAGCACGATGTAGATCCCCTCGAAAACGGCGCCCTGTTTATCGTCGCCAAAAAGCTCCACCTGCATTTGCACGCGGGCTTTACGCCCACGCGCCAGACGGTCGAGATCGCCGCTCAGCGAACCGAGGTCGGCGATGGCGCTGGGGCGGCCGCTAATGGGCTGACTGTAGCGGATATGCGCATCCGCCAGAATGATGGTGCCCCCCAGGTGCCGCTCGCGCAGCATCAGCCAGATAAGCCCCCATCCGGTTAAGGTAGCGAGCGAGAACAAACTGCCGGCAAACAGCGTGTGGTGCGGATTCTGATTTCCCGCTTCCGGCATGGTGGTAATAAATTTCTGCCCGGTGTACTGCTGGATGCGCACGCCCATTTTTTCACTCAGCGGGATATGCTGATACCACGCCTGCTGTAGTTGCGCGCACCAGTCGCCACGGTGGAGAATGTCGTCCAGCGATGCGACCGGCTTAATCATCAGGAAATGACGGATCGGCGTGGTGGTCGGGGTGGTGATCTCCCCCTGATTGATAAAGCCGAGCTTGGCGAAAAACTCCACCGCATCTTCGCGAGCGCTACAGGTGACCCGCTTAACCCCTTCCTGACGCGCGACGGACTCCAGGGTCATCGCCATCAGCGTACCCAGCCCTTTATCCTGCACCGAGGGATGAACGGCCATAAAGCGAATGGAGGCTTCATTCTCTGCATTGATATATAGCCGGCCGACAGCCACCAGGTTGCCCTCTTCATCCACCACCATCTGATGATGCGCCATCGCATCCCAGGCGTCACGTTCCGAACCCTTAGGCTGATGCAGCGGCTTACGCAGCATTTCCCAGCGGAACTGATAGTAGCTCTCTAACTCTTCTGCTGTTTGCGGTACACGAAGGTGATACATAGTCGTACTCTCTTTTGTTACCCGCAGCCTGCCCGGAAGCTGGGTCATACTTGCAACCAAAAGGTCACGGGACCATCATTGACCAAAGAAACCTGCATATCCGCAGCGAATCTTCCGGTCTGGGTGTTCATTTCCTGCTGGCGACAGCGGGCGACGAAATACTCATACAGCGCCTCAGCACGGTCAGGAGCGGCGCCTTTCGAGAAGCTTGGCCGCATTCCCCGCTCGGTATCCGCCGCCAGCGTAAATTGCGAAACCACCAGCACGCTGCCGCCCGCCTGCTGAACGTTCAGGTTCATTTTCCCCTCCGCATCGCTGAAGATGCGGTAGCCCAGCACGCGCTCGCAGAGGCGATTCGCTTTTTGTTCATCATCGTCTTTTTCGACCCCCAGCAGCACCAGAAGCCCCGGGCCAATTTCGCCCGTCACCTCGTCCGCCACGGTAACGCTTGCACGGGATACGCGTTGAATTAATGCAATCATGGTTGTTCTGTTTCTTCTGTTTTAAGTTTGCGGTATTCACCGAGAGTGACAGTAATTTCAGCGCCAAGCAAGACGATACACCAGGTCCAGTACACCCAGACGAACAAAATCGGCACCACCGAAATCACGCCATAAATGAGCTGATAGGACGGAAAGGTGGTGATATAGAGGGCAAACGCTTTTTTACCTGCCTCAAACAGCAGCGCCGCCACCAGCGCCCCGATCACCGCGTCGCGGTTACGTACCTGGGTGGTGGGTACAATACTGTAGAGCAGCCAGAATGCCGCCCAGGAGAGGATCAGCGGGAAAAGGCGGAGCAGATTATCAATTACGCCGTCCAGGTCGCTTGCCCAGCGCAGCGACAGCAGATAGGAACTGATCGCCAGGCTGGCGCCCGCCAGCAGCGGACCAAGGGTCAGGATCATCCAGTAAACGGCAAAGGAGTAAACTTTGGGGCGACTGCGCGTGCTGCGCCAGATGGTGTTTAGCGCGCTGTCGATCGAGTACATCAGCAGCAGCGAGGTGACGATCAGGCCAAAGGCGCCTACGGCGGTCATGCGGCTGGAATTGGCGACGAACTGCTCGATATATCCCTGGATCACATCCCCGGTCGCCGGAATGAAATTGGCGAAGATAAAATGGCGGATCTGCACGCTGACTTCGGAGAACATGGGGAAGGCCGCAAACAGCGCGAACACGACGGCAATCAGCGGCACCAGGGACAGTAATGACACATAGGCGAGGTTCCCCGCCAGGGTCGTCATATGGTCTTCATCAATACGCCGCCACAGCAGCTTTAGCCACGCCAGCAGCGGCCGGGTATGGTGGAGTAATTTTTGATGAACGGTTCTTAGCATAGCTGTTTCGCGAAATAGTCAGGGATGGTCTTCTTCCCGGTCACCAGAATGCTGGTGATCCCCAACCGGTTAGCCCCTGCTATATTATCGACGTTATCATCAAAAAAGACCGTATCTGCGGCGGAAAAGCCCTCTTCGTCCAGTACTCGCTGATAAATTTGCGCTTCAGGCTTACGCATTCCCATCTCCTGTGACAGATAGATGCGATCGGCGGCAGCGCGCACTTCCGGGTATTCATCCGGCCAGAACGTGGTGTGAAGACGATTGGTATTGGAGAGCACCACCACGCGATGGCCCTGGGCACGCAGTTTTTGCATGATCGCAATCACTTCCGGACGCAGCGCGACAAACACCGCCTGCCAGCCGTGAGCAAACTGCTCATAGCTGAGGGACATATTCATTTCATGACACATGGCGGCGGCAAAGTCTTCATCGCTGAGCTCGCCGCGCTCATGCTGATGGAAAGCCTCTCCCATGGTGAAATGCTGCTTCAGCGTCGCCAGCGGGATGCGGGTTAAATCGCTCCAGGCCCCTAATACCCGGTTGAAGTCAATGTCGACAATCACATTACCTAAATCAAAGATATAGAGCATTTTCGTCTCCTTCCGCGCCGTGGAAAATTAACTTTAGCGGGAAAGATGAGGTTTGACTATGCATAAACCTGAAACAACAAGCCACTCGCGAACAAAGCCGCATAATGCGGCTTTGAATAAGCAGAATCAGGCTGGCGGTTATTCTGTCGCAGCGCGCAGCGTTTTCCTGCCACCGCGAATGCGTTTAACCAGCATGACCGAAACGAACGCGCCACAGAGCGCAAAGCACGCCATGATGCCAAAGACTACCTTGTAGCCTGTCAGACCAGGGTTGAGATCGAGAATGTAGCCATACAGGCTGTAGCAGAACATGGCCGGTGCGTAGCCAATGAAACTCCCCAGCGCCATGGCGGCGCCGGTCCGGTTCTCCGCGATGTTGGCTTCACCGATCGGGGCAAAGAAGACCGCTCGCTGGGTAAACACAATTGCGCCAAATCCCAGGGTGCAGATCATGCCGAGGTAGACTGGCATGCTTTCGTGGGGCAGCAATATTAACGCCACCAGGGCTACGGTGCTGGCACAAAAGGTATAGAAGAGATATTTGCTTGGCGACTTGAGGATTTTATCGGCTATCAGGCCGCCAATCGGCCCACCCACCATTTTCAAACAATACTGGTTAATGATGCCGTAGGCGCCCACCAGCGCCACCGGCAACAGGTAGATATTTTTCAGGAAGGGAATAAAGAAAGTGAGCCCACAGTAAACCGCATAAACAAAGAAGACGTTGAACGCGATAAGCCAGATGGTTTTATCTTTTAAGACCGAAGAGATGCTACTTTTCTCTGTGGCGCTGTCGACGGTAGCTTTCTCAGGCGCATCCTCATCCTTTTCTTTCAGCATAAAAAACAGCATGATCCCGACAACAATCACGATCAGAGCGTAGAACCAGATCCCGGCTTTAAACCCCAGCAAACCGCTGCCAAACCAGGTGAAAATAGCCAGGGCAGAGAAAGCAATAATCGTGTCGACAATCCCCCGCCCGGTCTCAAAGAAACCAAACAAACGCCCCTGCTGTTCGCTGTTGCCCAACCGGCTTACCGACTTTAATAGCACCGGCCAGTTCATCATGTCGCAGGTAACGCCAAAGAGAGCCCAAACAAAGAGAATTCCCCAGTAGCCTGGCATAGTCGTCAGATAGATCCCCAACAAGCCTGTCGCAATCAGCGATAGCGACATGGTGTAGCGGCGAGGCAGTTTATCGGCAAAGTAAATTGACAGGAAAAAACCAATCGTGGTCACCACGGAGTTCACCGACATGGCATTGCCTATCTGGCCATTAGTCAGATGGAAATAGTCCTGCATCGGGATATAAAAAGCATCTTTCAGAGAAGGCAGTTTATAAATGGTGCCACCGCACAGGGTTAATAAACTGAATATAGCCCATTTCTTTTTTGTGAGCATAAGTTCCCCTAATGATTGAACATCATTTGGTTTAAGGAAAATAACAGACCATCATCATTTATTAAAAATGATGTCCCGGCATAACGAATTAATAGTAAATTTAGTGTGCCAGCGCCGTAAGCGCTTCGTCTTTTATTCTCTGCAACGTCTCTTTGACATAATGGAGCTGCGCTATCGCATCCTCTTTTTCTTTTAGCAGTCGCTCTTCAAGCTGATCGGCGTCTGGCAGTGGGGTTTCGCTCATTTGTCGCCAGGGGATCCACGGGTTGTCCCCCTCCGAGGCAAAACGGAACGGGGGGGCATAGTAATCCACTTCTTCTTCCAGACCGTATGCCATGACCTGCGGATGATCATCACCAAGACAAATTAATTCCGTCAGCAGCGCCTTAAACGGCATATCGCCCTGGCCTGAATTACAGGCCCGATGCCCAAGCCCACCGTTCTCAGTAATAATACAAGCATCTTTGATATGAACCTGCGTAATATAAGGTGACATCAACGCTAACGCCTCAAGCGGTCGCTCATTAGCGTTGATCATATTGGCGAAGTCAAAAAGGAGCGATAGCGATGGCATCTCGCTTTGTTTAATTAAATTCACCAGTTCAGCGCTTTTGAGATCTTCATGTTGCTCAAGGGTGAAGGTCAGGCCGGTATGGCTATAAGCCTTTTTAATGTATTGAATATCTGCTGAAATTTTTTCCATTACGTCATGTAAATGGCCTTCATAACGCGGATAAAAACGAACGGAAGTCGCTCCTGTTTTTAAAGCGATAGTCGCGGCCTGATCGATGGTCTGTTTATCGGAGGCGCTGGTTTCGATGTGAATATCCAGCTGCAACGCTTTCGCTTTGTCAGCAAACCCGGCTAACTGGGCATCATTCATATTGCTCAGCGAATAACGCTCACCATCAAGAACGTGTATTTTCACCCCCTTTAAATGCAGACTATCTGCAATGGTCAGTAAATCATTAGGTAAAATACGTTCAAGCCGCATATTCAAATGATAGGCATAAGCATGAAGGTAGAGTGGTATATTATCAATACGGGAAAGGATCTTCCCGGCGTTATCTTTAGTGACCATAAAATACCTACAAGTTAATAAACAGATCCACAGCCTCAAATCGCCAGTATTCGAGATCTATTTGCACAATATTACCGGCACTATCGGCACGGTGTTTTTCTATCAGAATAGCTGGCAGACCTGCAGAGCCACCGATGAATTTGCTCACATCGCCCGACATTCTGACGGGTCTAAAAGCCAGTTTTTTTATCACCACAGGCTTATGATATTCACGCTCCCAGACGGAGGAAAAAGACTGGTTCTTCAACCGGTCAATAAAATCTGGCGCGACGTTAGGGTTGATAAAAGTCTCGTGGTAGAAAACTTTATGCCCTTCCAACGCTCCCCAGCCGGTGACCAGATATAAATCATCAGACGGAGTGACATCCAGCAGGGGTTTAGCGGCGTCGGGATAGTCTCGGGTTCGCTGTTTTTCAATGAAGCCCCACGAGGGTTCTCTTCCCTGCTCAATGGCGGCCCGCTGAAAGCTCGCGGGGAGCTCAGGACTGTAGTTAAAACGTGGCTGCGCGACAAACCATCCTTTCCGGTCTTTACGAAAGATCCTCGATTCCGCTTCCAGGCTAAGCAGCGCCTGACGCAGCGTCATGCGTTTGATCCCCAGCAGTTCGCCAAGCTCTCTCTCTGAAGGCAGTTTTCCACCCGCAGCCGTCAGCCCTTGCTTAAGCCACAGATCCAGTTTCTCTTTTGCATTTTCAACAGTAGAAAGATTTTCAGTCATTGTTTAATCCATTTGGTTTAAACCAGATTACTCATCTTACTCTTCTGCAAAAAAAGAAAGCAATTCCTCGGACAAACTTTAGGTATAAATGTGACCAGGGTCTCCTGGAGGCCCCGGGTTAGCGCAGCGATTGTCAGATCTCACCCATAAAAAAACCCCGCCGGAGAGGCGGGGTTTAGCGAACAGCAAGAAGAATCAATTACTCTTCTTTTGCACCGCGCATTGCGCGTTTACGGTCGTTCTCGGTCAGGTGACGTTTACGGATACGGATAGAGGTCGGAGTGACTTCTACCAGTTCGTCGTCATCGATGAACTCCAGAGCCTGCTCCAGGGTCATCTTAACCGGCGGAACCAGAACCGTGGCTTCGTCAGTACCGGACGCACGCATGTTGGTCAGTTTTTTACCGGTCAGGCAGTTTACCGTCAGGTCGTTAGAACGGCTGTGAATACCGATGATCTGGCCTTCGTAAACTTCCGCACCGTGACCGAGGAACAACTTACCGCGATCCTGCAGGCCGAACAGCGCGAACGCTACCGCTTTACCCTGACCGTTGGAGATCAGCACGCCGTTGTTACGCTGGCCCACTTCGCCCGGACGAACGTCGTCGTAGTGGCTGAAGGTGGAGTACAGCAGACCGGTACCGGAGGTCATGGTCATGAACTCTGAACGGAAGCCGATCAGACCGCGGCTTGGGATCACGTAGTCGAGACGTACGCGGCCTTTTCCGTCCGGATTCATGTTTTTCAGGTCGCCTTTACGCTCGCCCAGCGCCTGCATAACAGAACCCTGGTGCTGCTCTTCGACGTCCAGCGTCACGTTCTCGAACGGCTCTTGTTTACGGCCGTCGATTTCACGGAAGATAACTTTCGGACGGGAAACCGCCATCTCGAAACCTTCACGACGCATGTTTTCAATCAGAACGGACAGGTGCAGTTCACCACGGCCGGAAACGCGGAACGCATCAGCGTCTTCGGTTTCTTCAACGCGCAGCGCCACGTTGTGCACCAGCTCTTTGTTCAGGCGGTCCAGAATCTGGCGAGAGGTAACGAACTTACCTTCTTTACCGCAGAACGGAGAGGTGTTGACGTTGAAGAACATGGAAACGGTCGGTTCATCGACGGACAGGGCCGGCAGCGCTTCGACATTCTGCGGGTCGCAGATGGTGTCGGAGATGTTCAGCTCGCCCAGACCGGTGATCGCGATGATGTCGCCAGCTTCAGCTACGTCGCTCTCGATACGCTCAAGACCCAGGTGGGTCAGTACTTTACCGACTTTACCGTTACGGGTTTTGCCTTCGCTATCGATGATAGTGACCTGCTGGTTCGGCTTCACTTTACCGCGTTTGATGCGGCCGATGCCGATGACGCCAACGTAGTTGTTGTAGTCCAGCTGGGAGATCTGCATCTGCAGCGGACCGTCAAGGTCAACGTCCGGCGCCGGCACGCGATCGACAATCGCCTGGTACAGCGGGGTCATGTCGTCAGCCATGTCTTCGTGGTCCAGACCCGCGATACCGTTCAGCGCGGACGCGTAAACGATCGGGAAGTCCAGCTGTTCGTCGGTCGCGTCGAGGTTAACGAACAGATCGAACACCTGATCGACAACCCAGTCCGGACGCGCGCCCGGGCGGTCAACTTTGTTGATGACCACGATCGGCTTCAGACCGTGGGCAAAAGCTTTTTTGGTCACGAAGCGCGTTTGCGGCATCGGGCCATCAAAGGCATCTACCACCAGCAGCACAGAGTCAACCATGGACATAACACGCTCAACTTCACCTCCGAAGTCGGCGTGCCCAGGGGTATCAACGATGTTGATACGGTAATCATTCCATTTGATTGCGGTGTTTTTCGCGAGGATGGTAATCCCACGCTCTTTCTCCAAATCGTTGGAGTCCATCACACGTTCTTGTGCTTCAGTACGTGCGTCGAACGTACCGGATTGCTGTAGCAGCTTGTCAACCAGGGTAGTTTTACCATGGTCAACGTGCGCGATGATGGCGATATTACGCAGATTTTCGATCACAACTTTGCCTCAGGCATTAGAAATAGCGCGTTATTGTACACGTATTAAGCGAAGGACTGAACAGGATCACAAACATCCTCCGCAAACAAGTATTGCAGAGTTTCTTTGTGACCGCTTTCACGGAGCGATAAAAGGGCACCGTAACAAAAATTGCACCAAAATGGTGCTCAATGTTCACACTGAGGCACTATTTTGGTGCATTATCTCCATCATGGTGCAGTCCTTTTGCACTATGGTGCGCATGATACAGCGTTTTATGGGGCATTTAAAAGTTGGCACAGATTTCGCTTTATATTTTTTAAGGCAACAACGCCACTTTTAAGCAGTATGAAGTTTTCGTTACCACGACGACAATGACCAATCCGGGAGAGTTTAAGTATGTCCGCTGAACACGTTTTGACGATGCTGAACGAGCACGAAGTGAAGTTTGTCGATCTGCGCTTCACCGATACCAAAGGTAAAGAACAGCACGTCACGATTCCGTCTCATCAGGTAAATGCCGAATTCTTCGAAGAAGGCAAAATGTTTGATGGCTCCTCGATTGGTGGCTGGAAAGGTATCAACGAATCTGACATGGTCCTGATGCCGGACGCTTCCACCGCGGTCATTGACCCGTTCTACGAAGAACCGACCCTGATCATCCGCTGCGATATCCTCGAGCCAGGCACCCTGCAGGGCTATGACCGTGACCCGCGCTCCATCGCGAAACGCGCTGAAGAGTACCTGCGCGCTACCGGCATCGCTGACACCGTCCTGTTCGGGCCAGAACCAGAATTCTTCCTGTTCGACGACATCCGTTTCGGCGCCTCTATCTCCGGCTCCCATGTCGCGATCGATGATATCGAAGGTGCGTGGAACTCCTCCACCAAATACGAAGGCGGTAACAAAGGTCACCGTCCGGGCGTGAAAGGGGGTTACTTCCCGGTTCCGCCAGTAGACTCTTCTCAGGATATCCGCTCCACCATGTGTATGATCATGGAAGAGATGGGCCTGGTTGTTGAAGCTCACCACCACGAAGTGGCTACCGCAGGTCAGAACGAAGTGGCAACCCGCTTCAACACCATGACCAAAAAAGCGGACGAAATTCAGATTTACAAATACGTTGTTCACAACGTCGCTCACCGCTTTGGTAAAACCGCGACCTTTATGCCGAAACCAATGTTCGGCGACAACGGCTCCGGCATGCACTGCCATATGTCTCTGGCGAAAAACGGGACTAACCTGTTCTCCGGCGACAAATACGCAGGTCTGTCTGAGCAGGCGCTGTTCTACATCGGCGGCGTAATCAAACACGCTAAAGCTATCAACGCCCTGGCGAACCCGACCACCAACTCCTACAAGCGTCTGGTCCCGGGTTACGAAGCGCCGGTTATGCTGGCTTACTCTGCCCGTAACCGCTCTGCCTCCATCCGTATTCCGGTGGTGACCTCTCCGAAAGCGCGTCGTATCGAAGTGCGCTTCCCGGACCCGGCTGCTAACCCGTACCTGTGCTTTGCGGCGCTGCTGATGGCTGGCCTCGATGGTATCAAGAACAAAATCCATCCGGGCGAAGCAATGGACAAAAACCTGTACGACCTGCCGCCGGAAGAAGCGAAAGAGATCCCGCAGGTTGCCGGTTCTCTGGAAGAAGCCCTGCAGGCCCTGGATGCTGACCGCGAGTTCCTGACGGCTGGCGGCGTATTCACCAATGACGCTATCGATGCTTACATCGCCCTGCGTCTGGAAGAGAACGACCGCGTACGCATGACTCCGCATCCGGTTGAGTTCGAACTGTACTACAGCGTCTAATTTTGCTGTAAATCCAGGGTATGTCGTGTTGTGGCGCGGGATGCCCGGGATATTTTGTTGCCGTGGAAACTTTCAGCCCATCTCAGGATGGGCTTTTTTCTCCACCAACACGCTGATCTCGCGAGCTTTTTACCGATAAAAAGCTATACTGCACTAAATTGGTGCACTCTTTTTCAGGAGACTGTCGAATGGCAACAGGCACACTGCCCGATGCTGGGCAGATCCTCAACTCTCTTATCAACAGTATCTTACTGGTCGATGATGACCTGGCGGTGCACTTTGCCAACCCTGCGGCGCAGCAGTTGCTGGCGCAGAGTTCGCGCAAGCTGTTTGGCACCCCGTTACCTGAGCTGTTGAGCTATTTCTCATTAAATATTGGGCTGATGCAGGAGAGTCTGCAGGCGGGCCAGGGTTTTACCGATAACGAAGTGACGCTGGTTATCGATGGCCGCTCGCATATCCTGTCGCTGACCGCCCAGCGGCTGCCGGAAGGCTTTATTCTGCTGGAAATGGCGCCGATGGATAACCAGCGCCGCCTGAGCCAGGAGCAACTGCAGCACGCGCAGCAGGTCGCCGCCCGCGATCTGGTCCGCGGCCTGGCGCACGAGATTAAAAACCCGTTAGGCGGCCTGCGCGGCGCGGCACAGCTGCTCAGCAAAGCCCTGCCCGACCCGGCGCTAACGGAATATACCAAAGTGATCATCGAGCAGGCCGACCGGCTGAGAAATCTGGTCGATCGCCTGCTCGGCCCACAGCATCCGGGCATGCACGTTACCGAAAGCATCCACAAGGTCGCCGAACGGGTAGTGAAACTGGTCTCGATGGAGTTGCCGGACAACGTGAAGTTGATCCGTGATTACGACCCCAGCCTGCCGGAGCTCCCCCACGACCCGGATCAAATTGAACAGGTGTTGCTGAACATCGTCCGTAATGCGCTGCAGGCGCTGGGGCCGGAAGGGGGCGAAATTGTTCTCCGCACCCGGACCGCTTTCCAGCTGACGCTGCACGGGGTGCGTTATCGCCTCGCCGCCCGTATTGACGTCGAAGATAATGGCCCGGGTATTCCGCCCCAGCTCCAGGATACGTTGTTTTATCCGATGGTCAGCGGCCGCGAAGGCGGTACTGGCCTGGGCTTATCTATCGCCCGCAGCCTTATCGATCAGCACTCCGGCAAAATTGAATTCACCAGCTGGCCGGGTCATACCGAATTTTCGGTATACCTGCCTATTCGGAAGTAGAGGTGTTTATGCAACGAGGGATAGCCTGGATCGTTGATGACGATAGCTCCATCCGCTGGGTGCTTGAACGCGCGCTCACCGGAGCCGGCTTGAGCTGCACAACGTTCGAAAGCGGCAATGAGGTGCTAGATGCCCTCACCACCAAAACCCCGGATGTACTGCTGTCAGATATCCGTATGCCGGGAATGGATGGTCTGGCGCTGCTCAAACAGATTAAGCAGCGTCATCCGATGCTTCCGGTCATCATAATGACCGCGCATTCCGATCTGGACGCCGCGGTCAGCGCTTATCAGCAGGGCGCGTTTGATTATCTGCCCAAACCTTTTGATATCGATGAAGCTGTCGCCCTCGTCGACCGGGCGATTAGCCACTATCAGGAGCAGCAGCAGCCGCGAAATGCGCCGATAAGCAGCCCCACCGCCGATATCATTGGCGAGGCGCCGGCCATGCAGGATGTCTTTCGCATTATTGGCCGTCTGTCGCGCTCATCCATCAGCGTGCTGATCAATGGCGAATCCGGTACCGGTAAAGAGCTTGTCGCTCATGCCCTGCATCGCCATAGCCCGCGCTCAAAAGCGCCGTTTATCGCGCTGAATATGGCGGCGATCCCCAAGGACCTGATTGAGTCCGAGCTGTTCGGCCATGAAAAAGGGGCCTTTACCGGCGCCAATACCGTCCGTCAGGGTCGCTTTGAACAGGCTGACGGCGGCACGCTGTTCCTGGATGAAATTGGCGATATGCCGCTGGATGTCCAGACTCGTCTGCTGCGCGTTCTGGCGGATGGCCAGTTTTATCGCGTGGGCGGCTACGCGCCGGTGAAGGTCGATGTGCGGATCATCGCCGCCACCCATCAGAATCTGGAGCAGCGGGTGCAGGAGGGGAAATTCCGTGAAGATTTATTCCACCGCCTGAACGTGATCCGGGTGCATTTGCCGCCGCTGCGCGAGCGTCGGGAAGATATTCCACGTCTGGCCCGCCATTTTCTGCAGATTGCCGCCCGCGAGCTAGGTGTTGAAGCCAAACAGCTGCATCCGGAAACGGAGACAGCGCTGACCCGCCTGGCGTGGCCGGGCAACGTTCGCCAGCTGGAAAACACCTGTCGCTGGCTCACCGTCATGGCCGCCGGCCAGGAGGTGCTGACGCAGGATCTGCCGAGCGAACTGTTTGAGACCACCATTCCTGATAGCCCGACGCAGATGCAGCCAGACAGCTGGGCGACGCTGTTGGGTCAGTGGGCCGATCGGGCGCTGCGTTCCGGTCATCAAAACTTGCTTTCAGAAGCGCAACCCGAAATGGAACGCACGCTGCTGACGACCGCCCTGCGTCATACTCAGGGACATAAACAGGAGGCTGCGCGCCTGCTGGGATGGGGTCGTAATACCCTGACGCGTAAGCTAAAAGAGTTGGGTATGGAGTAGGGTTAAACGGCGTGATGAAAAATAGCCGATCAGCGCAAAGTGCTGCTATTTTGTACTTTACTGTTCCGATGAGTTGAGTATGATCGTGCCCGGCATTAGGGGAGAGCATCATGTTTGAATCACTGGTGAGTATGATATCGAGCGGCGCCGCTGCGAGTCACACACCACAAACGGCAGTCGCTGCCGTTCTGTGCGCTGCGCTGGTCGGGCTGTTCAGCTAATTGTTCCCCCTCTCCTGCGGGAGAGGGGGAAAACATTAAATCACCCTTGAGAACTGCTGCATCCGAGCCTTTTGCCGCAGATAGGCATCAAAGCACATACAGATGTTGCGGATCAGCAGGCGGCCTTTCGCCGTTACCTGGATAGCCTTACTCTCCACCACCACCAGCCCGTCATGCGCCAGCGGCGCCAGCAGTTTCAGGTCCTCAGCAAAATAAGACTGAAAATCCACGGCCCACTGCGCTTCGACTGCATCAATATCCAGACGGAAGTTACAGATCAACGCCTTAATTACGTCGCGACGCAGACAGTCGTCCCGGGTTAACGCGATCCCGCGCCACAGGGCGTTCCCTTGCTCTGCCACCTGCTGGTAGTACTGCTTTAGCTCTTTTTGGTTCTGGGCGTAGCTGTCGCCAATCATGCTGATCGCGGACACGCCCATCCCCAGCAAATCGGTATCGCCCTGAGTGGTGTAGCCCTGGAAATTGCGATGCAGTACGCCGTGACGTTGCGCGACCGCTAATTCATCATCAGGACGCGCGAAGTGGTCCATGCCGATGAACTGATAGCCTGCCGCCGTCAGCGAGCCGATGGTCTCCTGGAGGATCTCCAGCTTCTGTTCAGCGGAGGGCAGATCGGCATCTTTAATTTTGCGCTGTGCGGCAAAGAGCGTGGGCAGATGCGCGTAGTTAAACACGCTCAGGCGGTCAGGATTGAGCTCGGCGACCTTTTGCAGGGTAAAGGCAAAGCTCTCCGGCGTTTGTTTCGGCAGGCCGTAGATGAGGTCGATATTGGTCGAGGTAAATCCAATCTCCCGCGCATGACGGAGCAAATCAAAGATGAACGCTTCGTCCTGTTCGCGGTTAACCAGACGCTGAACCTCTTTATTAAAGTCCTGCACGCCCATACTCAGGCGGTTGAATCCCTCAGCGCGTAAATGATCGAGGACATCCAGCTCGATTTCACGCGGATCGACCTCGATGGAGATCTCGGCTTCGGCGCTGAAATGAAAATGGGTACGCAACAGATCCATCAGGCGACTGATTTGCGCCTTGTTGAGATAGGTCGGCGTGCCGCCTCCCCAATGCAGTTGCTTAACCTGACGGTTGGCAAACAGCGGCGCACGGTGGATGATCTCCTGTTCAAGGAGATCGAGATACTGATCGGCCTTATGCTGCTGGCGGGTGACGATCTTATTGCAGCCGCAGAAATAACACAGCTTATGGCAAAACGGGATATGCACGTACAGCGACAGGGGACGCTGTGGGTAACGGGCCACAGCGGCATCGAATTCCGCCGCGCCGAATTGTGGTGAAAACTCCAGCGCGGTGGGATACGAGGTATAGCGCGGCCCGGAATAGTTATATTTCTGGATCAGGGCCAGATCCCAGTCGATTATCTGCTCAGACATGCTCACTCCTTCCGATGGTGCCGCCGACGGGTACGCCGTCCCGGCCCCACCGCACCGCGGGTCATGAGCCGGTTGCGCAGCCATTTCTGACGCCGCGACAACCGTCGTAGTTTAACGAATAACCACAGCAGATAACATATAACCAGAAGGGTTATAAGCAGTACCGGGAATCCGATGGGATGCAAATGTTAGTTTCCACCCTTCAGCAGACGCATCATATCTTCCTGACGCTCTTCCTCTTCTTCATCTTCGTCATCGTAAGAGAGGCCGAGCTGCTGCATCAGCTCATCAATGCGATCCAGTTTGGCATCCACCCAGCTCTGCTCTTCAGCATTCAGGGTACCGCCCTCTTCCAGACGTTCCAACAGCGCGTCCAGGCGCTCATCATTCTCCAGCAACTCCAGCTCAGCCTGCGGTGAAAGCATAGGTTTCTCGCTCTTTGGTTTATGCTGCTTGGGAGCTGGAGCGCTGCTTTCGCTCACGCCCAGCGGGATGGGTTTTTTGCTGCCCACGCGTGGATCTTGCGCCTGGCGCTGTTTTTTACCTGCTGAAGCCGCATCGCCGCCGTTCGCGCGACTTCCTGCCGCGTGGCCACGATGTTTCTTCTGCCGTTTGCGATCGCGAGCTTCCTGATTTAACTCTTCACGCGACTTGCGGCCGGATTTGCCACGGGTGGCGGATGTCGGTTTTTTCATGGTGTGTAATCTTCAGACAGTATTATTCAGTATAGAATTGAGGCGGAATCTAGCAGAAAGCAAGCAAAGAAAAAAGGCGACAGATTACTCTGTCGCCTTTTTCCTCACTGACCACCCTTAACGGGCTCTTCTTTCCCTGTTCGCTAACGACTTACCCTGTCTTTCCCTTAGCGTCCAACGGTCCCTGTCTCTTCCTTTTCCCTTTGAAACGTTTCCAAAACGCGCGTCATCCTGACAATCCTGTGGTCTTCGCCTCCTGGCGCTTCCTGACCCCTCGTCCTGAGTCCTCATCCTTTTCAGCATCCCCGCCGTTGTGTATTACTTTACCCTGTTGACAAAAATCGACAACCAGTCTGGCCGTTAAAATTCCACTTTTCAGATTTCTCTATTCTTGTAATCTATTTATTTTCAGTAGGTTATACTTTATTAGTCTTATTTTTCTCAGGCATGTCCTATACGAAGAATAGCCAATGTCTCACAAAGTGCATGGTTTTTACTTACAGAACCGGCGTGCGGTAAAAACAGCCTTTTTCTGCTGTTCAGGTATAATCCCTGCCATAGCCTGTTTTAACGGAGACGACCGTCTTGACCAACTGGAATTATCAACTGACGCACTTTGTCACTAGCGCGCCAGATATCCGCCATCTTCCTGCCGATACCGGTATTGAAGTGGCATTCGCCGGCCGCTCCAATGCGGGAAAATCCAGCGCGCTGAATACGCTGACCAACCAGAAAAGCCTGGCGCGGACCTCCAAAACTCCCGGACGTACACAGCTGATTAACCTGTTCGAAGTCGCCGAAGGCAAACGCCTGGTCGACCTTCCCGGCTACGGTTATGCGCAAGTCCCGGAAGAGATGAAGATCAAGTGGCAGCGCGCGCTGGGAGAATACCTGGAAAAACGCCTGTGCCTGAAGGGCCTGGTGGTCCTGATGGACATTCGCCACCCGCTTAAGGATCTCGATCAGCAGATGATCCAATGGGCGGTAGAAAGCGATATTCAGGTGCTGGTGCTGCTGACCAAAGCCGATAAGCTCGCCAGCGGCGCGCGTAAAGCGCAAGTGAATATGGTGCGTGAAGCAGTCCTGGCCTTCAATGGCGATGTTCAGGTTGAACCCTTCTCTTCGCTGAAAAAATCTGGCGTGGATAAGCTGCGACAGAAGCTGGATAGCTGGTTTAACGAAATCCCGCCGCAGGAAGCAGAGAGCGCCGTAGACGAGTAATCGACACCAACAGCCGGATAAGAGCGTGCCGCGCCTTGTCCGGGTTCCTCTCCAGCGTCAAGCACAAGCGCGTCCTTCTTTTTGCCACTTTTCTTTCGCGCAATAAAAAACGCCCCGGTCATAAATGACCGGGGCGGCTAAAATATTCAGCCAAATCCGATTACGTGAAGTAAAAGGTCTGAAAGATAGAACATCTTACCTCTGTACCCTACGCGAATAACTTTACTCTTCTTTCGCTCACGGATAAAGCATTTTTTGTAGTTTTTTTTCACTATTTACATAGCAAATTCAAATGATCCTCACAAAACTCTATAAGTTATGTTGCTTACTTACAGAAAATCGCGTTGTGCTTTGTATACTTAGTGCGCTTGATCCCAGTTTTCTCCGCTGCCCACTTCCACCAGCAACGGTACCGCCAGCGTAGTGCTGTTCTCCATCAGTTCGTGGATCTTTTTCGATACGGCATCGAGCTCGTCCTTATGCACTTCAAAGACCAGTTCATCGTGAACCTGCATGATCATTCGCACGCGAGGTTTCTCGCTCCGCAGCCATTCATCAACGGCAATCATCGCCCGCTTGATGATATCCGCAGCCGTCCCCTGCATCGGGGCGTTAATCGCCGCACGTTCCGCACCGGCACGACGAGCGCCATTGCTGGACTTGATATCCGGCAAATAGAGTCGACGGCCATCCAGCGTTTCAACATACCCTTGCTCCTTCGCCTGTGCGCGGGTGCGCTCCATATACTCCAGGACGCCCGGATAACGCTCGAAATAAAGATCCATGTACTTCTGCGCTTCTTTACGCGGGATGTTCAGCTGGCGGGCCAGGCCAAAGGCGCTCATGCCATAGATCAGACCGAAGTTGATAGCTTTCGCACTGCGCCGCTGTTCGCTGCTGACGCTGTCCAGCGGTAAGCCAAACACTTCAGCCGCCGTCGCCCGGTGAATATCCTTCCCTTCCGCGAAGGCGGTCAGCAGTCCTTTATCCCGCGACAGGTGCGCCATAATGCGCAGCTCGATTTGCGAGTAGTCCGCCGAGACAATAACGTAATCTTCTGGCGCGATAAACGCCTGGCGAATACGGCGCCCTTCTTCGTTACGCACCGGAATGTTTTGCAGGTTTGGATCGGTAGACGACAAACGGCCGGTGGCGGTAACCGCCTGATGATAGGAGGTATGTACGCGGCCCGTTTTGGGATTAATCATCAGCGGCAGCTTATCGGTATAGGTCGACTTCAGCTTCGCCAACCCACGGTACTCCAGAATCACTTTCGGCAACGGATAATCGAGCGCCAGCTCTTCCAGTACCTCTTCAGAGGTGGACGGCGCACCGCCCGGCGTCTTCTTCAGCGGCTTGATACCCTGTTTTTCAAACAGGATCGTTTGCAGCTGTTTGGTGGAGGAGAGATTAAACGCTTCCCCGGCGATCTCATGCGCCCGCTGCTCCAGCTCAACCAGGCGCTGGGCTATTTCCTGCGAGTGCGCATGCAGCACGGCGGGGTCGATTTTAACGCCGTTGCGCTCAACGCGTGACAGCACCGGCACCAGCGGCATTTCAATGTGCTGGAAGATATTCAGCGGACCTTCATGCTGCTGCAGCTTCGGCCACATTTTCAGATGCAACTGAAGCGTGACGTCGGCGTCTTCCGCCGCGTAGCGACCCGCCTCTTCCAGCGCAATCTGGTTAAAGGTGAGCTGATTCTTACCCTTACCAGCGATCTCTTCGAAGGTAATCGTTTTATGTTTCAGCCAGCGGTCGGAAAGACTGTCCATATCATGGCGGCCCGCCACGCTGTCGAGAATGTAAGATTCCAGCATGGTATCGAACGCAATCCCGCGCAGCTCAATGTCGTAATTAGCCAAAATGCCGCGATCGTATTTGAGATTTTGCCCAACCTTGAGCAGCTTCTCATCCTCCAGCAGCGGTTTAAGCAGCGCCAGCACGCGCTCGCGCGGGATCTGATCCGGCGCATCAAGGTAATCATGCGCTACCGGGACATAGGCGGCCACGCCCGGCTCAACAGCGAATGAAAGGCCGACCATGTTGGCGGAGATGTTATCCAGGCTGTCGGTTTCCGTATCAAAGGCAAAGAGCGGCGCTTGCTTCAGCTTATCGATCCAGGTGAGCAGCGTAGCCTCATCAAGGATGGTGACATAGTGCTCTGCTGAAAGTGCAGTAGCGGCCTCAACCTCTGCTTCCGCTTCTGCCGCTGCTGCAGGCACTGCAGGTTTCGCAGCCGGTTTGCCCCCCTTAGCCTGCAGCCATTTTCCGGCTTCAACGTCGGTGGTCCAGCGCTTAAACTCATACTGTCTGAACAGCGCCAGCAGATCGTCTGCCGCCGGCGGCTGCACCTCCAGCTCTTCGCAAGTGAGCTCCAGCTCGACGTCGGTTTTGATGGTCGCCAGCTGATAAGAGAGATAAGCCACCTCCTTGTTCTGCTCCAGCTTCGCCGCCATCGTTTTCGCGCCGCGGAAGCTCAGTTCAGCGATCTTCTCCGGTTCCGCATACAGCGTATCGAGGCCGCCGAGGCCTTGCAGCAGCGCCTGGGCAGTCTTTTCGCCCACGCCCGGCACGCCAGGAATGTTATCTGAGGAGTCGCCCATCAGCGCCAGGAAATCAATAATCAGCTCTGGCGGGACGCCGTACTTGGTAACCACCTCATCCGGCCCGAGGATAGTGTTGGTCATGGTATTGATCAGGGTGATCCCCGGCGTCACCAGCTGGGCCATGTCTTTATCGCCGGTACTGATCAGCACCGGACGTCCAGCCCTTTCCGCTTCCCGCGCCAGGGTGCCAATCACATCGTCAGCTTCGACGCCCGGGACCGCCATCAGCGGCAGCCCCATCGCTTTCACCATCTTATGCAACGGCTCAATCTGCGCGCGCAGATCGTCCGGCATCGGCGGGCGGTGAGATTTGTAATGTTCGAACAATTCATCACGGAATGTTTTCCCTTTCGCATCAAAGACCACGACGGCATGAGTCGGTTGATACTGCAGAATCAAACTGCGCAGCATATTCAGTACGCCGTACATAGCCCCGGTGGGCTCCCCTGCGCTGTTAGTCAGCGGCGGAAACGCATGATACGCCCGATAAAGATAGGAGGAGCCGTCAACGAGGATGAGAGGGTTTTCTGGGATCTGAACCATAATTTCGGTGCCTGTTTATCAGATTATGGATAAAGGATGCCACAGACGGGCATGAAATCCTGAATTTTTCCCGCATTTCGCGGAAAAGATTCAACGATCCTCGCGATCGCGCGACAACTTAGCTTGTGGATAACTTTGTGCATAGTTTTACAACGTCAGCTTATCCGCCCCTGAAAATAAATGAATAAATAGCATTAGTTATTATTTATCAATAACTTAAAATAATATCAACGATCCTGGCATGAATTTGATGACCTAATCTTCCATGTGGATAGAAGATCCTTGTTTTTTTCTGTTCTGGTAAGACCCGTCATTTGCCGCGTTTTCTGGTAAAATCAGCCTCTTGCGCAGCTTAAAGGCGCTCTTTGTCAGCCTAACTTTCTGAATAAACTAACTATGTCGAGATTACTCGCTGCGATAACACTTCCGCTGAGTATCGCCTTAACCATCTTAGTCACCGTTATCTGCTCTGTACCGATCATCGTCGCCGGGCTGATTAAACTGCTGGTCCCCATTCCAGCGGTATGGCGCTCTATATCCGTTTTTTGCAATTTTATGATGTACTGCTGGTGCGAGGGGCTGGCGCTGCTGTTGCATCTCAATCCCTGGCTAAAATGGGACGTCCAGGGTCTGGAAGGCCTGAACAAAAAGAACTGGTATCTGCTGATCAGCAACCACCACAGCTGGGCAGATATCGTGGTGCTATGCGTGCTGTTCCGCAAGCATATTCCGATGAATAAGTACTTCCTTAAACAACAGCTGGCGTGGGTACCGTTCATCGGCCTCGCCTGCTGGGCGCTGGATATGCCTTTTATGCGCCGCTATTCGCGCAGCTATCTTATTCGTCACCCGGAACGCCGCGGTAAAGATGTCGAAACCACCCGCCGTTCATGTGAGAAATTCCGCTCGCACCCAACGACAATCGTCAATTTCGTGGAAGGCTCGCGTTTTACCGACGTAAAAAAGCGCGAGACGCGCTCCCCTTACGACAATCTTTTACCACCGAAAGCGGCGGGTATTGCCATGGCGCTCAATGTTCTCGGCTCGCAGTTCGATAAACTGCTGAACGTTACGCTGTGCTACCCGGAAAATCATGCAAGGCCGTTTTACGACATGCTAAGTGGCCGACTGACGCGCATTGTGGTTCGTATCAATCTGGTACCGATTGGCGAAGAGCTACACGGCGATTACGTCAACGATAAGAACTTTAAGCGTGGTTTCCAGCGCTGGCTGAATGGGCTATGGGAAGAGAAAGACCGTCAGTTAACTGACATCATGCGGGACAAAGCAAGGAAGTCACGGCAAAGTAGATAAAAAAAAGCCGGTCAGTGACCGGCTTTTTTTTTATTTCTTCTCAACCAGCTGCTTCACGGTATCCGCATACTGAGCGACGAAGACATCCATATTGCTGGTGTCCATCCCCTGCGGGTTCAGCTGGTACTTACCATTGACGTACATAGCCGGTACCCCCTGCAGCTGCAGATCGGCTGCCGCTTTCTCCTGCTGAGCGACCAGAGATTTCACCACGAAGCTGTTCCATGCGGCATCGTAGTCTTCCCCTTTCACGCCAGCGTCGACGAACACTTTACGAATGTCAGCCAGGCTCTGTACGGTCTGGTTTTTCTGCACCGCTTCGAACATCGGCGCCGTAATTTTATCTTCAACGCCCAGCGCGATGGCCACAGCCCATGCCTGCGTCAGCTCCTTGCCCAGCGGCCCCAGGAACTCGACATGGTATTTGGTCATTTTGGTGCCTTCTGGCAGTTTCTGGCGCACGCTGTCAGAGACATGCAGCACTTCTTCAAACTGATAGCAGTGCGGGCAGTAGAATGAGAAGAATTCGAGCACCTGCGGCTCGCCAGCAACCGGCTTATCAAGGGTGATGTACTGCTTGCCGTCGGTGATCTGGGCAGCGGATGCACTAAAAGCCAGAATCATACCAGCCAGCGCCAGCCAAACTTTTTTCATGATTTACTCTCTCCTGGATATATCACATTAATACATTGGCGTTAACTGAAGCGGGGGTTCCTGTAGAACCTTCACCTGCTCGAGAAAAGTAGACGTCTGCCCTCGCCAGTAATCCTCCCCGGTTAACCAGGGAAAATTAACCGGAAATGCCGGATCGTCCCAGCGTCTGAGCAACCACGCCAGATAATAAACCAGTCGCATGGCGCGTAAAGGTTCAATAAGCGCGATTTCATCGCTGTTAAAGGGGCTGAATTCCTCATAGGCCTCGACGATGGTCTCCAGCTGCATACGCTGTTCATCCTTATCGCCGTTGAGCAGCATCCACAGATCCTGAATCGCCGGGCCGGTTCGCGCATCGTCTAAATCAACAAACAGCGGCCCATCGCGCCAGAGGATATTGCCTGCATGGCAGTCACCATGCAGGCGCAAAGTAGTCCCGCCACCGTGCCATTGCGTCATGACGGCAGCGATGAGTTTATCGGTCGCCTTCAGGAAATCGGCCTTCAGGCCTGAGGGGATAAGCGTCGACTGTTCAAATACCTGGCGTGGTTCCAGCAGATATTCCTGCACGCCAATCTCCGGACGCGCAGAAAAGCGCTGTTTGCGCCCGGTCTGGTGCAGGCGCCCCAGATAACGGCCAACCCACTCCATCTGATCAAGGTTATCCGCCTCGAACTGTCGGCCGCCAAGGCTTGGGAAAACGGCAAAATAAAACCCCTGGTGCTGATGAAGCGTACTGTCGTTAAATAACAGCGGCGCCGCAACGGGCACTTCATCTTCTACAAGCTGAAGCGCAAACTTGTGTTCTTCAAGGATTTGTGCTGCCGACCAGCGCTCAGGACGATAGAACTTCACCACATAACGATGACGCTCTTCGTCCTGGAACTGATAAACGCGGTTCTCATAGCTGTTCAGCGGGGTAAGACCGGAGTCCACCCGCATACCCAGATCGAATAACCCATCGATAATGGTATCCGGGCGAAGCGTCTGAAAAGTAAAAGCCTTATCGTGCATCCTGACATCCGATAATCGTACGAATAGTTCAGGATATCATCTCATTGCGCTTTACGCGGCAGCGCTTACAACCTTTTACTCTTTTATTACGCCGCGGGCGCGCAGCAGCGCGGTTTTAAAGTCTTCTTCATAATCCTTCTGAATACCCGGGATGACAGCATCTTTTGAAGAATCACGCATCTTCAGGTGATAGATCAGAATATCGTCGGAAAGATCGCTCAGTTCGCCATCATAGCCAGCCTCTTTCGCCAGTTTCTGCAAAAATTGCATCAGGTTCAGTTCTGGCTCTTTCTGCCAGGCGGGCTGGAGGAGTTCAATTACTTCATTCAGACGTTTACATTTCATGGTCATGCTCCTTACTCTTGATAGGGACAAGTTAACAGGGTCAATCCCACAATGAAAGAGGCGATATTCATATGCAAAGCGAGGCGATAACCGGCGTCGTGCTGGCGGGCGGCAGGGCCACGCGAATGGGCGGCATTGATAAAGGATTACAGTTGCTCAATGGACGTCCTCTCTGGCGACACGTCGCGGAGGCATTAGCTCCACAGGTCGATGAGTTAGTGATTAGCGCCAACCGTCACCTTACGCAGTGGCAAGCCAGTGGATATCCGGTGATTCGCGATACGCAGACGGGGTACCCGGGTCCTTTAGCCGGTATGCTTGCCGTGATGCAGCAGGTCGCGAGCCCATGGTTTGTTTTTTGCCCCTGCGACACGCCGTTCATTCCGTCCTTTTTGGTGGAGCGCTTTATCCAGCAGAGAGGGGACGCACCGGTCGTTTGGGCCCATGACGGCGAACGGGATCATCCCGCCGTTGCATTAGTTCATCGTCAAATCATTCCGGAACTGGAGGCTTATCTGGCACATGGAGAGCGCAGGGTGATGGTTTTTATGCGACAAATGGGTGGGCGCCCGGTGAATTTCAGCGATGTGAAAACTGCTTTCATTAATGTAAATACGCTCGAAGATTTGCAGCAGATGCAGGAGCCATCATGATCCCATTACTGGCGATCGCCGCATGGAGCGGTACCGGAAAAACAACATTATTAAAGCGTCTTATCCCTGAGCTTTGCGCTCTAGGATTACGCCCGGGACTGATAAAGCACACCCATCATGATATGGACGTGGATAAGCCGGGCAAAGATAGCTATGAACTGCGTAAGGCGGGCGCTGCGCAAACTATTGTCGCCAGCGAACAGCGGTGGGCATTGATGACCGAGACGCCAGAGAAGCCGGAATTAGATCTCACGTGGCTGGTCAGTCGAATGGATGCCAGCAAACTGGACCTGGTTTTAGTGGAGGGGTTCAAACATGAACCCGTGCCGAAGATCCTGCTTTTTCGGCAAAACAGCGGCCATCGTGTGGAAGAGTTAACGACTGATGAGCATACGATCGCCGTGGCCAGCGATGTATCGATCGCGACCTCACTTCCGCTGCTGGATTTAAATAATATTCCGCAGATTGCGTCATTTATTGTCGGCTGGTTAGCGAGGCAGTAGCAGGTATTCAGGCGATTTTTTTCCCAAAGGCGGTGCTGCGCCCCCTGGCCGGGCGACCGGGGCGTAGCCCCATGTCGGATCAGTAGCCCCGGTAAGCGCAGCGCCACCGGGGGGGCATGCCGGCACCCTTCCCGGATGGCACAAACGCAAAAAAGCCCAGTCTTTCGACTGGGCTTTCTGCTTTATTTGATGCCTGGCAGTTCCCTACTCTCACATGGGGAGACCCCACACTACCATCGGCGCTACGGCGTTTCACTTCTGAGTTCGGCATGGGGTCAGGTGGGACCACCGCGCTAGTGCCGCCAGGCAAATTCTGTTTTATCAACACGTCCTGCGGACGCATCGACTAATCTGTATCAGCTGAAAATCTTCTCAAACCGCCAAAACATCTTCGGCGTTGTAAGGTTAAGCCTCACGGTTCATTAGTACCGGTTAGCTCAACGCATCGCTGCGCTTACACACCCGGCCTATCAACGTCGTCGTCTTCAACGTTCCTTCAGGAGACTTAAAGTCTCAGGGAGAACTCATCTCGGGGCAAGTTTCGTGCTTAGATGCTTTCAGCACTTATCTCTTCCGCATTTAGCTACCGGGCAGTGCCATTGGCATGACAACCCGAACACCAGTGATGCGTCCACTCCGGTCCTCTCGTACTAGGAGCAGCCCCCCTCAATTCTCCAGCGCCCACGGCAGATAGGGACCGAACTGTCTCACGACGTTCTAAACCCAGCTCGCGTACCACTTTAAATGGCGAACAGCCATACCCTTGGGACCTACTTCAGCCCCAGGATGTGATGAGCCGACATCGAGGTGCCAAACACCGCCGTCGATATGAACTCTTGGGCGGTATCAGCCTGTTATCCCCGGAGTACCTTTTATCCGTTGAGCGATGGCCCTTCCATTCAGAACCACCGGATCACTAAGACCTGCTTTCGCACCTGCTCGAGCCGTCACTCTCGCAGTCAAGCTAGCTTATGCCTTTGCACTAACCTCCTGATGTCCGACCAGGATTAGCTAACCTTCGTGCTCCTCCGTTACTCTTTGGGAGGAGACCGCCCCAGTCAAACTACCCACCAGACACTGTCCGCAACCCGGATTACGGGCCCACGTTAGAACACCAGCCATTAAAGGGTGGTATTTCAAGGATGGCTCCATGCAGACTGGCGTCCACACTTCAAAGCCTCCCACCTATCCTACACATCAAGGACCAGTGTTCAGTGTCAAGCTATAGTAAAGGTTCACGGGGTCTTTCCGTCTTGCCGCGGGTACACTGCATCTTCACAGCGAGTTCAATTTCACTGAGTCTCGGGTGGAGACAGCCTGGCCATCATTACGCCATTCGTGCAGGTCGGAACTTACCCGACAAGGAATTTCGCTACCTTAGGACCGTTATAGTTACGGCCGCCGTTTACCGGGGCTTCGATCAAGAGCTTCTCCTTACGGATAACCCCATCAATTAACCTTCCGGCACCGGGCAGGCGTCACACCGTATACGTCCACTTTCGTGTTTGCACAGTGCTGTGTTTTTAATAAACAGTTGCAGCCAGCTGGTATCTTCGACTGGTCTCAGCTCCACCCGCAGGGGCTTCACCTACACACCAGCGTGCCTTCTCCCGAAGTTACGGCACCATTTTGCCTAGTTCCTTCACCCGAGTTCTCTCAAGCGCCTTGGTATTCTCTACCTGACCACCTGTGTCGGTTTGGGGTACGATTTCGTGTTACCTGATGCTTAGAGGCTTTTCCTGGAAGCAGGGCATTTGTTACTTCAGCACCGTAGTGCCTCGTCATCACACCTCAGCCTTGATTATCCGGATTTGCCTGGATAACCAGCCTACATGCTTAAACCGGGACAACCGTCGCCCGGCTAACATAGCCTTCTCCGTCCCCCCTTCGCAGTAACACCAAGTACAGGAATATTAACCTGTTTCCCATCGACTACGCCTTTCGGCCTCGCCTTAGGGGTCGACTCACCCTGCCCCGATTAACGTTGGACAGGAACCCTTGGTCTTCCGGCGAGCGGGCTTTTCACCCGCTTTATCGTTACTTATGTCAGCATTCGCACTTCTGATACCTCCAGCAACCCTCACAGGTCACCTTCGCAGGCTTACAGAACGCTCCCCTACCCAACAACACATAGTGTCGCTGCCGCAGCTTCGGTGCATGGTTTAGCCCCGTTACATCTTCCGCGCAGGCCGACTCGACCAGTGAGCTATTACGCTTTCTTTAAATGATGGCTGCTTCTAAGCCAACATCCTGGCTGTCTGTGCCTTCCCACATCGTTTCCCACTTAACCATGACTTTGGGACCTTAGCTGGCGGTCTGGGTTGTTTCCCTCTTCACGACGGACGTTAGCACCCGCCGTGTGTCTCCCGTGATAACATTCTTCGGTATTCGTAGTTTGCATCGGGTTGGTAAGTCGGGATGACCCCCTAGCCGAAACAGTGCTCTACCCCCGAAGATGAGTTCACGAGGCGCTACCTAAATAGCTTTCGGGGAGAACCAGCTATCTCCCGGTTTGATTGGCCTTTCACCCCCAGCCACAAGTCATCCGCTAATTTTTCAACATTAGTCGGTTCGGTCCTCCAGTTAGTGTTACCCAACCTTCAACCTGCCCATGGCTAGATAACCGGGTTTCGGGTCTATACCCTGCAACTTAACGCCCAGTTAAGACTCGGTTTCCCTTCGGCTCCCCTATTCGGTTAACCTTGCTACAGAATATAAGTCGCTGACCCATTATACAAAAGGTACGCAGTCACCCCATTAAGAGGCTCCCACTGCTTGTACGTACACGGTTTCAGGTTCTTTTTCACTCCCCTCGCCGGGGTTCTTTTCGCCTTTCCCTCACGGTACTGGTTCACTATCGGTCAGTCAGGAGTATTTAGCCTTGGAGGATGGTCCCCCCATATTCAGACAGGATACCACGTGTCCCGCCCTACTCATCGAGCTCACAGTATGTGCATTTTTGTGTACGGGGCTGTCACCCTGTATCGCGCGCCTTTCCAGACGCTTCCACTAACACACACACTGATTCAGGCTCTGGGCTCCTCCCCGTTCGCTCGCCGCTACTGGGGGAATCTCGGTTGATTTCTTTTCCTCGGGGTACTTAGATGTTTCAGTTCCCCCGGTTCGCCTCATTAACCTATGGATTCAGTTAATGATAGTGTGACGAATCACACTGGGTTTCCCCATTCGGACATCGCCGGTTATAACGGTTCATATCACCTCACCGACGCTTATCGCAGATTAGCACGTCCTTCATCGCCTCTGACTGCCAGGGCATCCACCGTGTACGCTTAGTCGCTTAACCTCACAACCCGAAGATGTTTCTTGCGATCCATCATCGTGTTGCGAAAATTTGAGAGACTCACGAACAACTCTCGTTGTTCAGTGTTTCAATTTTCAGCTTGATCCAGATTTTTAAAGAGCAAATATCTCAAACATCACCCGAAGATGAGTTTTGAGATATTAAGGCAGGTGACTTTCACTCACAAACCAGCAAGTGGCGTCCCCTAGGGGATTCGAACCCCTGTTACCGCCGTGAAAGGGCGGTGTCCTGGGCCTCTAGACGAAGGGGACGTATCAGTCTGCTTCGCAAGACGCCTTGCTTTTCACTTTCTATCAGACAATCTGTGTGAGCACTTCAAAGTACGCTTCTTTAAGGTAAGGAGGTGATCCAACCGCAGGTTCCCCTACGGTTACCTTGTTACGACTTCACCCCAGTCATGAATCACAAAGTGGTAAGCGCCCTCCCGAAGGTTAAGCTACCTACTTCTTTTGCAACCCACTCCCATGGTGTGACGGGCGGTGTGTACAAGGCCCGGGAACGTATTCACCGTAGCATTCTGATCTACGATTACTAGCGATTCCGACTTCATGGAGTCGAGTTGCAGACTCCAATCCGGACTACGACATACTTTATGAGGTCCGCTTGCTCTCGCGAGGTCGCTTCTCTTTGTATATGCCATTGTAGCACGTGTGTAGCCCTGGTCGTAAGGGCCATGATGACTTGACGTCATCCCCACCTTCCTCCAGTTTATCACTGGCAGTCTCCTTTGAGTTCCCGGCCGGACCGCTGGCAACAAAGGATAAGGGTTGCGCTCGTTGCGGGACTTAACCCAACATTTCACAACACGAGCTGACGACAGCCATGCAGCACCTGTCTCACAGTTCCCGAAGGCACCAAGCCATCTCTGGCAAGTTCTGTGGATGTCAAGACCAGGTAAGGTTCTTCGCGTTGCATCGAATTAAACCACATGCTCCACCGCTTGTGCGGGCCCCCGTCAATTCATTTGAGTTTTAACCTTGCGGCCGTACTCCCCAGGCGGTCGATTTAACGCGTTAGCTCCGGAAGCCACGCCTCAAGGGCACAACCTCCAAATCGACATCGTTTACGGCGTGGACTACCAGGGTATCTAATCCTGTTTGCTCCCCACGCTTTCGCACCTGAGCGTCAGTCTTTGTCCAGGGGGCCGCCTTCGCCACCGGTATTCCTCCAGATCTCTACGCATTTCACCGCTACACCTGGAATTCTACCCCCCTCTACAAGACTCTAGCCTGCCAGTTTCGAATGCAGTTCCCAGGTTGAGCCCGGGGATTTCACATCCGACTTGACAGACCGCCTGCGTGCGCTTTACGCCCAGTAATTCCGATTAACGCTTGCACCCTCCGTATTACCGCGGCTGCTGGCACGGAGTTAGCCGGTGCTTCTTCTGCGGGTAACGTCAATCGACAAGGTTATTAACCTTATCGCCTTCCTCCCCGCTGAAAGTACTTTACAACCCGAAGGCCTTCTTCATACACGCGGCATGGCTGCATCAGGCTTGCGCCCATTGTGCAATATTCCCCACTGCTGCCTCCCGTAGGAGTCTGGACCGTGTCTCAGTTCCAGTGTGGCTGGTCATCCTCTCAGACCAGCTAGGGATCGTCGCCTAGGTGAGCCGTTACCCCACCTACTAGCTAATCCCATCTGGGCACATCTGATGGCATGAGGCCCGAAGGTCCCCCACTTTGGTCTTGCGACGTTATGCGGTATTAGCTACCGTTTCCAGTAGTTATCCCCCTCCATCAGGCAGTTTCCCAGACATTACTCACCCGTCCGCCGCTCGTCACCCGAGAGCAAGCTCTCTGTGCTACCGCTCGACTTGCATGTGTTAGGCCTGCCGCCAGCGTTCAATCTGAGCCATGATCAAACTCTTCAATTTAAGTTTGATGCTCAAAGAATTAAACTTCGTAATGAATTACGTGTTCACTCTTGAGACTTGGTATTCATTTATTGTCCGAAGACATTAAGAATCCATGTCACTTTGAGTGCCCACACAGATTGTCTGATAAATTGTTAAAGAGCAGTGCCGCTTCGTTTTTCGCTGCGGCGCGGGGTGTGCATATTACGCTTTCCCGCTGCAGAGTCAAGCATTTATTTTTGCTTTTCTCTGCGAGGTTCTCACCGGAACCCCGCTGACCCGGCGGCTTGCTTGCCGTTGTTCCGTGTCAGTGGAGGCGCATTATAGGGAGTAATTCCGAGGTGACAAGGGGAAATGCAAAAAAACTTTTCAACCGTCTCTTTTTTCAACAATGCGGCGAGGAATGTCGCAAAAAACCGCCGTTTTGCTGTTTTAACCGACGAAACGGGGCGCCTGGTGGCATACTGTTAGAGTAGAGAAAAGAAAGGAACGGCATTTATGTCTTTAAGCGCACAGCAACTGGCGGCACAAAAGAACATCTCCTGGGTACTGGCCGAGAAGCTCGCCCAAAAAATACTGACTGGCGAATATCAGCCGGAAAGCATTCTTCCCGGCGAAATGGAGTTAGGGGAGCAGTTCGGCGTGAGTCGTACCGCCGTCCGCGAAGCGGTGAAGACACTCACTGCAAAAGGCATGCTGCTGCCCCGCCCTCGCATTGGCACCCGGGTCATGCCGCGCAGCAGCTGGAACTTCCTTGATAAAGAGCTCCTCTCCTGGTGGCTAACAGAAGATAACTTCGAAGAGGTGGTGAGCCACTTTCTCGTCATGCGCAGCAGCCTGGAGCCACAGGCCTGTTTTCTCGCCGCCGCCCACGGCACCGCAGAGCAGAAAGCGCAGCTCAATACCCTAATGGAAGAGATGATTGCCCTGAAACGCCATTTTCAGCGCGATCGCTGGATAGCAGTCGATATGGCCTGGCATGAACATATCTATGAAATGAGCGGTAATCCTTTCCTCAGCTCATTCGCTTCTTTATTTCATTCGGTCTACCACACTTACTTCACATCAATTACGCAAAATGAAGTGGTGAAGCTCGATCTCCACCAGGCGATTGTCGATGCCATTCTCAACAGTGATGCGCCGGGTGCCTTACTTGCCTGCCAGGCGCTGCTAAACGCCCCACACCACGTAAATCAATAACAAGGATTTGGCATGAGCGGAAAAAAAGGGCGCAGCATGGCCGGCCTGCCGTGGATTGCGGCGATGGCCTTCTTTATGCAGGCGCTGGATGCCACCATTCTTAACACTGCCCTCCCGGCTATCGCCCACAGCCTGAATCGTTCCCCGTTAGCAATGCAGTCGGCCATCATCAGCTATACGCTGACGGTGGCGATGCTGATCCCGGTCAGCGGCTGGCTGGCCGATCGCTTCGGCACGCGTCGGGTCTTTATCATCGCCGTTAGCCTGTTTACTCTCGGCTCCCTCGCCTGCGCGCTCTCCAGTTCATTAACGGAACTGGTCATTTTTCGCGTCATTCAGGGGATCGGCGGGGCGATGATGATGCCGGTGGCGAGGCTGGCCCTCCTGCGCGCCTATCCGCGCAGCGAACTGCTGCCGGTTCTGAACTTTGTCACCATGCCAGGACTGGTGGGACCGATTCTGGGTCCGGTGCTCGGCGGGGTATTTGTTACCTGGGCCAGCTGGCATTGGATTTTCCTGATAAACATACCCATCGGCGTGATCGGCATTCTGTACGCCCGTAAATACATGCCAAATTTCACAACGCCGCGCCGACGCTTCGATATAACCGGTTTTCTGTTATTTGGCTTAAGCCTGGTGTTATTTTCCAGCGGTATTGAACTGTTTGGCGAAAAAATTGTGGCGACATGGCTGGCGCTGGCGGTGATCGCCGTCAGTCTGATATTGCTCCTGGCCTATGTCCGTCACGCGCGCCGCCATCCTGCGCCGCTTATCTCGCTCTCTTTATTTAAGACCCATACGTTCTCGGTTGGCATTGCCGGCAACCTTGCCACGCGGTTGGGTACCGGTTGCGTGCCGTTTCTGATGCCGCTCATGCTACAGGTTGGCTTCGGCTATCCGGCTATTATCGCCGGCTGTATGATCGCCCCCACCGCTATCGGCTCGATTATTGCGAAATCTACCGTTACCCAGGTGCTGCGCTGGTTTGGCTATCGTAAGACCCTGGTGGGGATCACCGTGTTTATTGGCCTTATGATTGCCCAGTTCTCGCTGCAGTCGCCAGAAATGCCGCTGTGGATGCTTCTTCTGCCGCTGTTCGTGCTGGGGATGGCGATGTCCACGCAGTTTACCGCCATGAATACCATTACCCTGGCCGATCTGACGGATGACAATGCCAGCAGCGGCAACAGCCTGCTGGCCGTCACCCAGCAGCTTTCCATCAGTCTCGGGGTGGCCATCAGCGCTGCGGTGCTGCGCTTCTATGAAGGTTTTGACAGCGCCAGCACCGTAGAGCAGTTTCACTACACCTTTATTACCATGGGCGTGATAACCATCGTGTCGGCGCTGATGTTTATGCTGTTAAGAGCGAAGGATGGCCGCAACCTGATTAGCGAGCGGCACAAACGCTAAGCGGAACCGCGGACCACCAGCTCCGGGGTTAACTGTACGCGCTGCTGTTTTTGCTGCGGGTCGGCCATGCGATGGATCAGCACGTCGATGGCCAGTTCCCCCAGCTCATCTTTCGGTTGATGAATGGTGGTCAACGGCGGCGTCATATAGCGAGCCAGTTCAATATCATCGTAACCCACCAGCGCCATATCCTGCGGGATCTGCAGCCCGGCCTGGTATAACGCCTGATAAGCGCCAACCGCCATGGCATCGTTACCGACAAACACCGCCTGCGGCCGCTGCGGCAACGCCAGCAGCCGCTGCATCGCGCTAAACCCGCCGCCAAACTCAAAATCGCTGGTCACCACGTATCCCTCGGCTACGGGCAGACCGCAGCGCGCCATCGCGGCATGGTAACCTTCAAGGCGCAGACGCGCCGGGGTTTTATCCAGCGGGCCGGCAATGCAGGCGATGTGTGAATACCCTTGATCGATCAGGTACTGGGTCGCCATATCACCACCGAGCAGCGAGTTATCCTGAATCAGATCGCTATCGCCATCAAACGGCGCCCAGTCCATCATGACCGTCGGAACCGACGGATAGCGCTGCATAATTTCCGGAGAGGGTTGGTGGGTCTCAGTGCACAGCAGCAGTAATCCATCGACGCGTTTTTGCATTAACGTCTCCAGATTACGATTCATTCGCTGCTCATCACCTTCCGTATTACAGAGTAC
Source organism: Klebsiella sp. PCX (assembly GCF_021869705.1). Taxonomy (NCBI): domain Bacteria; kingdom Pseudomonadati; phylum Pseudomonadota; class Gammaproteobacteria; order Enterobacterales; family Enterobacteriaceae; genus Klebsiella; species Klebsiella sp. PCX. Next base: position 12,879 of record NZ_CP091527.1, on the reverse strand, counting down.
GAGACTATAACCCCGCTCAAAGCAGCTGCGCTCCACGCCCCGCACCAGCTCCGAATAAAACGGATTGGTACTGGCGGTGATCAGCATGCCGATGGTGCGGGTTTGATTAAGCTTGAGGCTACGCGCCAGCGCAGAGGGGGCGTAGTTAAGGCTTTTGATCGCGGCGTCGACTTTGGCGGTGATCGCCTCGCTGACAAAGCGGTCCTTATTGATGACGTGTGACACCGTCGATGTGGAAACGCCCGCTACGCGGGCCACATCTTTCATCGTAGCCAAGCATTACCCCTGTTGCGCTAAAAATTCATCGATCTCTGTGCGCCACGGCACGGAAGGCTGCGCGCCTTTGCGGGTTACGGCAATCGCCGCCGCGGCATGCGCAAAGCGGATCGCCTCCGGCAGGTCGGTCCCTTCCAGCAGCGCGGTTACCAGCGCGCCGTTGAAGGTGTCGCCGGCGGCGATAGTATCAATAGCCTGCACACGAAACCCTGGGATCCGGCGGCTTTCGCCTTCGGCACTGAGCCAGACGCCGCGGCTGCCGAGGGTGATCATCACGGTACCAATGCCTTTGGCATGCAGCACGTCGGCGGCTTTTGCCGCATCCTCGTCACTCTCAACGCGAATACCCGTCAGCTTTTCCGCTTCGGTTTCGTTGGGGGTAATGATATCCACCAGCGCCAGCAGTTCATCGGACAGTTCACGCGCTGGCGCGGGATTAAGCACCACGGTGGTCTGATGGTGATGGGCGATTTTCGCCGCCGCCAGCACGCTCTCCAGCGGTGACTCGAGCTGCATCAACAACGCCTGCGCGCTGGCGATCCGCGCTTTTTCCGCCTCTACCTGAGCGACGGATAATGCCGCATTGGCGCCGGCATGAATACCGATGACATTCTCACCTTCGGCGTTAACGAAGATTAACGCCACGCCGGTTGCTTCCCCGGCGACCGCGCGCACAGGCGCCACATCGATTTTATCGCTTGCCAGCTGGCGGCGGATGCGTTCACCGATGTCGTCATCGCCGGTGCAGGCGATAAACGCGATATCCGCCCCGCTGCGCCCGGCGGCCACCGCCTGGTTGGCCCCTTTCCCCCCGAACGCCAGCTGGTAGTGGTTGCCGGTGACGGTTTCACCCGGTGACGGGAAAGCGTCAAGGTTGAGAATGTGATCGGCATTGATGCTGCCAAGGACGACAAGTTTGCCTGCAGTTTTCATCGTTTCTGTTCCCGGGAAAGCGCGCCACCGGGATCCGGTGGCGCATGCCCTGCTTTTCTTTTTTATATTGTCCCTCGGACCGTTGCCAGTCCGAATCGCATATTACTGCTTAACGACCAGCTTCAGCTCAACCGGGTAGTTAGCCTCCACTTTTTCGCCCTTCAGTACCTTATCAGCAGTCTCAACGCCTTTCGCGCCGATCTGCTCCGGCAACTGTGCGACGGTCGCCGCCAGTTTGCCACTGTTTACTGCTTTTTCGCCATCCGGAGTGCCGTCAAATCCAACCACCATCACATCGGACTTGCCTGCGGTCTGCAGCGCGCGCAGGGCGCCGAGCGCCATTTCATCATTCTGCGCGAACACCGCCTGGACGTCAGGATGGGCGGTCAGCAGGTTCTGCATCACGTTCAGCCCTTTGGTACGGTCGAAATCGGCCGGCTGGCTGGCCAGAACATTGAACTTGTGCGCCGCCACAGCCTGTTTGAAGCCTTCGCCACGCTCGCGCGCCGCGGAAGTCCCGGCAATGCCCTGCAGCTCAATAACTTTCGCACTTTCACCCAGCTTTTTCGCGATGTAATCGCCCGCCATTTTTCCGCCCTGCACGTTGTCAGAGGCGATGTGGCTCACGACATCGCCTTTTGTCGCCTGACGGTCAAGGGTGATGACCGGGATTTTTGCCTGGTTCGCCATCTTCACAGCATTGCCGACGGCATCAGAGTCGGTGGGGTTGATCAGCAACAGCTTCGCGCCGCGCACCGTTAAATCCTGAACGTTAGCCAACTCTTTCGCCGGGTTGTTCTGGGAATCGAGCACCACCAGGTTGTAGCCCAGTTTGTCAGCTTCTTTTTGCGCGCCGTCTTTCAGAGACACGAAAAACGGGTTGTTGAGAGTAGAGATAACCAGAGCGATGGTGTCTTTGGCCATCGCGTTCGCGCTAACGGTCGCACTTAGCGCAACAGCAGAGACCAGGGTCGCCAGTTTTTTCATATTCATAGTTAAGATGTCCTGTAGAGTTCTCAGTTACTGCTTTTTGTTATCTACCAGTACCGCCAGCAAAATCACCACCGCTTTAACGATCATCTGGTAATAGGAAGAAACGCCTAAAAGGTTCAAACCATTATTCAGGAAGCCAAGGATCAGCGCGCCAATCAGCGTGCCGACAATGCGTCCTTTGCCGCCCGCCAGGCTGGTGCCACCGAGCACGACTGCCGCAATGGCGTCCAGCTCATAGCCTGTCCCGGCCGTTGGCTGTGCGGAGGAGAGGCGCGCCACTTCGATAATCCCGGCCAGCGACGCCAGCATCCCGCACAACGCGTAAACGATAATTTTGACTTTATTGACGCTAATCCCGGACAGACGCGTCGCTGCCTCATTACCGCCAAGGGCATAGATATAACGGCCCAGGCGAGTATGGTGCAGCATGTACCAGGCCGCCAGGAAGACAATCGCCATGATCCATACCGGCGTCGGGATCCCCAGCGGACGCCCGATACCAAACCAGCCGAACAGATCGGCATTATCGCTAAAGCCGGTATTGATCGGGCTGCCGTTGGTGTACACCATGGTCACGCCGCGCAGCAGCAGCATCATCACCAGGGTGGCGATGAAAGCCTGCACGCGGCCTTTCGCCACAATCACCCCGGTGACTGCGCCGATCGCCGCACCTAATGCGAGGGCAGCAGCGACCGCCACCAGCGCATTCACCTCAATGCCAACGATCGACGCCGCCACCGCGCCGGTGAGCGCCAGCAGGGAACCGACGGACAGGTCGATCCCCGAGGTCAGTATGACCAACGTCATCCCTACCGCCATAATGGCGTTAACGGAGGTCTGCTGCAGAATATTGAACAGGTTATTGACGGTAAAAAAGTTGGGGCTCATGGTCGATACCACCGCGATCAGCACCAGCAGGGCAATCAGCGATTTTTGCTCCATCAGCCACGCTTTCGTGAAATAACGGCGACCAGAAACAGCCTGGGTTGTCATCTTTCTTACTCCTGATTCACACGGTTAAGCTTGCCCACAGCGGCAGCCATCAATACTTCCTGGGTGGCCTGCTCGCGTGTGAATTCACCGCCGAGATGCCCTTCATGCATCACTATGATGCGATCGCTCATGCCCAACACTTCCGGCATCTCGGAGGAGACCAGAATGATGCTCAGGCCATCGGCTTTGAACTGATTGATGAGCTGGTAGATCTCTTTCTTCGCCCCGACGTCGACGCCACGGGTCGGCTCATCGAGGATCAGGACCTTCGGCCGGGTCATCAGCCCGCGGGCGATGGCGACCTTTTGCTGGTTGCCGCCGGAGAGCAGGCCGATCGCCTGCTCCATGGACGGCGTTTTCACGTTAAACAGCCGGATGAAATCACTGACCGCCTGCTGTTCATCTTTATGCTTGAGGCTCCCTCCCGTCCGGCTAAAGTAGCGCAAGGCGGTCAGGGACATATTTTCTTTTACCGACATCCCGAGCACTAAGCCGTCGCGCTTACGGTCTTCGGAGATATAGACAATGCCGTTCGCCAGACCATCCTGCGGCGAACGGGTCACCACTTCGTGACCGTCGAGCGTCACAGAGCCGCTGCTGCGCGGCAGTGCGCCATACAACACTTTCATCAGCTCGGTCCGCCCGGCGCCCATCAGCCCGGCGACGCCGAGGATTTCCCCCTGGCGCAGGGTAAAGGTCACGTTTTCCACGCCCGGGCCGCAGAGATTATCGACTTTCAGACGCACCGCGCCCGGCGCCTTAGCCAGATGCGGATACTGATCTTCCAGCTTCCGGCCAACCATCATTTCGATCAGACGGTCTTCATCCAGCGAAGAGACCTCACGTTCGGCGATAAACTGCCCGTCGCGGAACACGGTCACGTCGTCGCAAATCTCGAAGATCTCTTTCATGCGGTGGGAGATGTAGACGATGCCGCGCCCCTGCGATTTTAGTTCGCGGATCACGCGGAACAGCGATTCGGTTTCGGTATCGGTCAGCGCGTCGGTCGGTTCATCCATAATGATGACCTTCGACTCGAAGCTCAGCACTTTGGCGATCTCCACCATTTGCTGATCGCCAATCGACAGATCGCCCACCAGCTTCTGGCTGGTAAAACGGAGATTCAGCTTCGCCAGCAGCTTGTCGGCTTCGGCATACATCCGCTTCCAGTCGATTTTGCCAAAGCGGTTAACGAACTCGCGGCCAAGGAAGATGTTCTCGGCGATCGTCAACTGCGGGATCAGGTTCAGTTCCTGATGGATAATGCCGATCCCGGCTTCCTGGGAAGATTTTGGGCCGTTAAAGGTGGTCTCTTTACCGAGCCATAATAAAGCGCCGGCGTCACGGGTGTAGATCCCGGTCAGCACTTTCATCATGGTGGATTTACCGGCGCCGTTCTCACCCACCAGCGCCATCACCCGGCCAGGATAGACATTCAGCGAGGCGCCGGAGAGCGCCTTGACGCCAGGGAACGCTTTATCGATCCCTTTCAGTTGCAATAAGGCTTCCATGACGGCGACCTCAGAACGTAACGCCGGCACAGAGAATGATATTCGCGAACGGGGAACACTCCCCGCTGCGAATTACCGCCTGACTGTCTGCGGTTTGTTTTTTGAACTGCTCATGACTGGTGTAACGAATTTCAATGGTATTTCCCTGGTGCTGCTGCAGCTGCTCAAGATGGTTGAGCAACGTCGCGTGGAGCTGCGGATTATGCGTCTTAATTTCCTCCGCGATGACAGCCGCTTCAACCTGCATTTCCGTCGTCACCACTTCCAGAACCTGCATAAATGAAGGTACGCCCTGGGTTAACGCCATATCGATGCGCGCGCTGCTGCGGGGAACCGGCAATCCGGCATCGCAGACCACCAGCGTATCGGTGTGACCCAGGCGGGAGATGACCGCGGAAATATCAGCGTTAAGTACGGTGCCTTTTTTCATTTTTTCTCTTTTGCTCCACTAGCGAAACGTTTCGCTACAATAATTATTATCAATGTGTGAGCAGAAAACCATCACCAGAAGAGAGAAATGTGATCGCCATCGAAACGTTTCGCGAGACAGCGACAGGACATGACAAACGGAGTGAGAAACAAAAAGCCCTTCGCAACGGAAGGGCTTTTTTGACATCAGATTTCGACCTGAGTACCGAGCTCGATAACCCGGTTTGGCGGGATTTCAAACTGATCCGGCGCGCGCAGGGCGTTACGCTGCAACAGCAGATAAAGCTTGCCGCGCAGACGCAGATACCACGGCCGTTTGCCGATAATCAACGACTCATGGGACATAAAGAACGAGGTCTCCATCATCCGGCAGCTGAGTCCTTCCAGGCCACAGCGATGGAACACCTCTTCGACATTTGGCGTTTCCCGCCAGCCGTAGCTGGCCACCACCCGCCAGAACGAGGGCGACAGCTGCTCAATCTGCACCCGGCGAACGTTATGCACGTAAGGCGCGTCCTCGGTGCGCAGGGTCAGGAGGATCACTCGCTCATGCAGCACCTTGTTGTGCTTCAGGTTATGCAGCAGGGCAAACGGGATCACGTTCAGGGCGCGGGACATATACACCGCGGTACCCGGGACGCGTACCGGCGGCGATTTCTCCAGTGAAGAGATCATCGCTTCCAGCGAGTTGCCGTGCTCGTGCATCCGACGCAGCAGGCGGAAGCGCTCGCTCTTCCAGGTGGTCATCACCGTAAACATCACCAGACCCAGGGATAACGGCAGCCAGCCGCCGGAGACAATCTTATCGAGGTTCGCCGAGAACAGCGGAACATCAATGCACAGGAAGGCCACCAGCATCAGCCCAACGAACAGCTTATTCCAGTGCCAGTTTTTGCGCGCCACCGTTGCCGAAAGGATGGAGGTCAGCACCATGGTGCCCGTTACCGCGATACCGTACGCCGCCGCCAGGTTAGAGGAGTGCTCGAAGCTGACGATGACGATCACTACCGAGACATACAGCAGCCAGTTAATAAACGGGATATAGATCTGCCCGGACTCCATTTCCGAGGTGTGGATGATGCGCATCGGCGACAGATAGCCCAGACGCACCGCCTGACGGGTTAAGGAGAAGACCCCGGAGATCACCGCCTGCGAGGCGATAACCGTCGCCAGCGTGGCGATAATCAGCATCGGGATCAGCGCCCACTCCGGCGCCAGCAGGAAGAACGGGTTTTTAATCGCTTCCGGATGCTTAAGCAGCAATGCCCCCTGGCCAAAATAGTTCAGCACCAGCGAAGGCAGTACGACGGAGAACCAGGCGACGCGGATCGGCAGTTTGCCGAAGTGCCCCATATCGGCGTACAGCGCTTCCACCCCGGTAATCGACAGCACCACCGCGCCAAGCGCAATAAAGGAAACGGTCTTGTACTGCAGGAAGAAGTGCACCGCCCAGTAGGGGTTCAGCGCCTGCAGAACTTCCGGGTTAGCGTAAATGCTTCGCGCGCCAAGCACCGCCAGCAACAGGAACCAGATCAGCATAATCGGCGCAAACAGCTTGCCGACCATCCCGGTCCCGTGCTTCTGGATCATAAACAGCAGGGTAAGCACGATAATGGAGATCGGCACAATCCAGCTATCGAGCTGCGGGGCGATAATTTCTAACCCCTCTATCGCCGACATGACCGAAATCGCCGGGGTTATCACCACTTCGCCATAGAAGAAACTGCCGCCGATCAGGCCGAGGATCACCAGCACAGAGGTCATCCGCGCCGAGGTATTGCGTCCGGCCAGTGACATCAGCGTTAAGATCCCGCCTTCCCCGGCGTTATCCGCCCGCATCACGAAGGTGATGTATTTAATCGATACGGTAAAGATTAACAGCCAGAAAATCAGCGACAAAAAGCCAAAAACGGCATCGCGCTCAACGCCAAAGCCAAACTGACCTGACAGGCATTCACGCAGGGTATACAGTGGACTGGTACCGATATCACCGTACACCACGCCGATGGCCGCCAGCGTTAACGCCGGCAACGATTGTTTATTATCAGTGCTCATAGACTAGTCTTTTCGTTTATAAAACAAATGTGTGCCTAGTCCCTTGGCCCACAAAAAGCGCACAGTATGCACGATTATTTGTGAAATCGTACCCCTAACAGACACCATATTAACCTGGCTCAAAAAAAATAAATCGATTCTTCAGGCTATTACCGCCCCTGCTCTAACATCTATACTCGTCCCAATAACGATACATGACAAAGCACGCAACTCAATTATGGCTCAAACACATTTACTGGCTGAAAGAATTTCCCGACTCAGCGCGGCACTCGAAAAAGGACTCTTTGAACGCAGCCACGCGATACGCCTGTGCCTGCTGGCGGCGCTCAGCGGCGAGAGCGTATTTTTGCTCGGTCCGCCGGGGATCGCCAAAAGCCTGATTGCCCGCCGCCTCAAGTTCGCCTTCCAGCAGGCGCGCGCTTTTGAATACCTGATGACCCGCTTTTCCACCCCGGAAGAGGTTTTTGGCCCACTGTCCATTCAGGCGCTGAAAGATGAAGGGCGCTACGAGCGTTTAACCGCCGGCTACCTGCCGGAAGCAGAAATCGTGTTCCTCGATGAAATATGGAAAGCGGGTCCGGCTATCCTCAACACCCTGCTGACGGCGATTAATGAACGTCACTTCCGCAATGGCGCTCACGAAGAGAAAATCCCGATGCGCCTGCTGGTGGCCGCCTCGAACGAACTCCCCGAAGCCGACAGCAGCCTGGAAGCGCTGTATGACCGAATGCTGATCCGTCTGTGGCTTGATAAAGTGCAGGATAAAGGAAATTTCCGTTCCATGCTGGTCAGCCAGCAGGATGAAAACAGCAATCCGGTGCCCAGCGCGCTGCAGGTAAGCGACGAGGAGTTTACGCAATGGCAGCAGCAGATCGGCAATATCAAACTACCGGACGCGGTGTTTGAGCTGATATTCCAGCTGCGCCAGCAGCTGGATGCCCTGCCAAACGCGCCGTACGTTTCAGATCGTCGCTGGAAAAAGGCCATTCGCCTGCTGCAGGCCAGCGCCTTCTTCAGCGGCCGCGACAGCATCGCGCCGATAGATCTTATCCTGCTGAAAGATTGTCTGTGGCACAACGTCGAGAGCATGCACCTGATGTCGCAGCAGCTGGAAACGCTGATGACCTGCCACGCCTGGCAGCAGCAGGCAATGCTGACGCGGCTCGGGGCGATTGTGCAGCGACGCATTCAGATCCAACAGCAGCAAAGTGACAAAACGGCGCTAAAGGTCACCCGCCTTGGCGGCATGTTTAGCCGCAAGCCGCACTATGAGCTGCCGGCGGAGATCCAGGGATCCACCCTGACCCTGCTGCTGCAGCAGCCGCTCAAACTTCACGATATGGAAGTGATCCACATTACTTTTGAGCGCGAGGCGTTAGCCAGCTGGCTGGAAAAAGGCGGCGAGATCCGCGGCAAGCTCAACGGGATCGGCTTTGCCCAACTGCTCAATATGGATGTCGACACCAGCCAGCATCTGGTCGTTCGCGACGTCAGCCTGCAGGGCTCACGCCTCGCGCTGCCCGGCAGCGCGTCGCAGGAGAACATGCCGGCGGAAATTCGCCAGCAGCTGGAGGCGCTGGACGATGAGTGGCACCAGCAACATAACCGCTTCAGCGAGCAGCAGAAGTGCCTGTTTATCCCGGTCGAGTGGCTGGGAAGAATCGAAGCCAGCCTGCAGGACGTCGGCGCGCAGATTAAACAGGCGAAACAGCCATGACGCTCGATATGCTGAATGTCATGCTGGCAGTCAGCGAAGAGGGAATGATCGAGGAGATGCTGCTGGCGCTGCTGGCCTCTCCGCAGCTGGCGGTTTTCTTTGAGAAATTTCCCCGCCTGAAAAACATCATCGCGGCGGATATTCCGCGCTGGCGGGAAGCCGTTCGCGCCCGCTTAAAAGAGGTTAACATCCCGCCGGATCTGGACGCCGAAGTACAAACCTATCAGCAGGCTCAACTGCTCTCTACCTCACAGTTTATCGTCCAGCTACCGCAGATCCTCGGCAAGCTGCACCAGCTCCAGTCCCCTTTTGCCGCCCAGGCGCAGAAGCTGGTGGACGACAATGCTACCTTTACCCCGGCGCTGCATACGCTGTTTTTACAGCGCTGGCGCCTGAGCCTGGTGGTGCAAGCCACCAGCCTTAACCAGCAGTTGCTGGATGAGGAGCGCGATCAGTTGCTTAGTGAGGTCCAGGAACGAATGACACTCAGCGGTCAGCTCGATCCGGTGCTGGCGGAGAATGACACCGCCGCCGGACGCCTGTGGGATATGAGTGCCGGCGAACTGAAACGTGGCGACTATCAGCTGATCGTGCGCTATGGCGATTTTCTTAACCAGCAGCCGGAGCTGCTGCAGCTGGCGGAACAGTTGGGGCGTTCACGGGAAGCGAAATCCGTGCCGAAGAAAGACGCGCCGATGGAGACCTTCCGTAGCCTGGTGCGCGAGCCAGCGACGGTGCCGGAACAGGTCGACGGCCTCCAGCAGAGCGATGACATTCTGCGCCTGCTGCCGCCGGAGCTGGCGACGCTCGGCATCACGGAGCTGGAGTTTGAATTTTATCGCAAGCTGGTGGAGAAACAGCTCCTGACTTACCGGCTGCACGGTGACGCCTGGCGCGAAAAAATCACCGAACGCCCGGTGACGCGGCAGGATTTTGATGAACAGCCTCGCGGGCCCTTTATTGTCTGCGTCGATACGTCAGGATCGATGGGCGGTTTTAACGAGCAGTGCGCCAAAGCCTTTTGTCTGGCCCTGATGCGCGTCGCGCTGGCGGATAACCGCCGCTGCTTTATTATGCTGTTCTCCAGCGAAGTGGTGCACTACGAACTGACCTGCGAGGGCGGCCTGGAGCAGGCGATCCGCTTTCTGAGCCAGCGCTTTCGCGGCGGCACCGATCTGGCCAGCTGTTTTCGCGCCATTATTGAACGTCTGCAAAACCCGCAGTGGGTGGATGCGGATGCCGTGGTGATCTCAGACTTTATTGCCCAGCGGTTGCCGGATGAGGTGATTGCGCAGGTGGGGGAGCTACAGCGAAAGCATCAGCACCGTTTTCACGCGGTGGCGATGTCGGTACACGGCAAACCCGGCATCATGCGCATCTTCGATCATATCTGGCGCTTTGATACCGGGTTGCGTAGCCGCCTGCTGCGACGCTGGCGGCGCTAATCGTTACAGCAGCGCGGGAACGCTTTCGCGAACCTGTGCCGGCCATACGCCGCACTGCACCTGGCCGATATGGTCGAGCTGCAGCAGCAGCATCGTCAGGCGAGACTGGCCAATGCCGCCGCCGATAGTCTGCGGCATCTCGCCGCGCAGCAGCGCCTGGTGCCACTCCAGTTGCAGGCGATCTTCGTCGCCAGTCAGCGCCAGCTGGCGTTTTAGCGCCGCGGCGTCAACGCGGATCCCCATTGATGAGATCTCGAACGCATCTTCCAGCACCGGGTTCCACACCAGGATATCGCCGTTCAGTCCGGCAAAGCCTTCAGAAAGCTCAGTGCTCCAGTCATCATAATCCGGGGCACGTACATCATGGCGCTTGCCATCAGAGAGTTTGCCGCCGATGCCGATTAAGAAGACGGCGCCCAGCTCTTTGGCAATCGCTCGCTCGCGGCCTTTGGCATCAAGATCCGGATAGCGACTCAGCAGCGCCTGGCTGTGAACAAAGTGGATCTGTTCCGGCAGGAACGGTGTCAGGCCAAATTCCTGGCTGACCGCCAGCTCGGTGGCTTTGATCCCGGCGTAGATCGCTTCGACGGTCGCCTTCAGCGTGCCGACGTGGCGCTCTTCATCCCCCATCACCCGCTCCCAGTCCCACTGGTCGACATAGACGGAGTGGATCGGCGTAAGACGGTCTTCATCGGGGCGAAGGGCCTTCATGTGCGTGTACAGCCCTTCGCCCGCGCTGAAGTCGTGTTGTCCCAGGGTTTGACGCTTCCATTTCGCCAGCGAATGAACCACTTCGAACTGGGCGTCGGGCAGTGTTTTCACTTTCACCTGAACCGCTTTCTCGCAGCCGGACAAGTTATCCTGCGTCCCATCGCCCACGCGGCTTAAGATTGGCGCCTGGACTTCAATCAGGCCAAGCTTCTCTTCCAGCTGACGGGAAAAATGGGATTTAACGAAACTGATCTGGCGTTGTTTTGCGATATAAGCGGTTTTCATTTTTATGACTCCTGCGTCCTGTTGCCATTGATTAAGCAACAAAACAGGCCGCCAATACAATAATCAATCAATAAAAAGGCTCGTCAACTTTTAATTCAACAAAATATAGAGCTAAAATAGTAAGAACCGTCAAACTTCATAAGAAAAAGATATGGAAAATTATCAGATCGACAATCTGGACCGCGGCATTCTCGATGCGCTCATGGCCAACGCCCGTACCGCCTATGCCGAACTGGCCAAACAATTCAGCGTCAGCCCGGGTACTATTCATGTGCGCGTCGAAAAGATGAAACAGGCGGGCATCATTACTGGCGCGCGCATTGACGTCAGCCCCAAACAGCTGGGCTATGACGTCGGCTGCTTCATCGGCATTATTCTCAAGAGCGCCAAAGACTATCCCTCCGCCCTCGCCCGCCTGGAAAGCCTGGAGGAGGTGACCGAGGCTTACTACACCACCGGTCACTACAGCATCTTTATTAAGGTGATGTGTAAATCCATCGATGCCCTGCAGCAGGTACTTATCAACAAGATCCAAACAATTGATGAAATTCAGTCCACTGAAACCCTGATCGTGCTGCAGAACCCGATCATGCGCACCATTAAGCCCTGATCGTTTTTTTTAATCCCACATTTTTCCACAGGTAGATCCCAGCTCGCTCACAGCGTACAATACGCCACTCTGAACAGTTGAGCGGGCGATCGGCGATCTATGGCAGACATTACACTTATCAGCGGCAGCACCCTGGGCAGTGCGGAATACGTAGCGGAGCATCTGGCAGAAAAGCTGGAAGAAGCAGGCTACAGCACTGAAATCCAGCACGGCCCGCTGGTGGACGATCTGCAGGCGCAAGGGATCTGGTTAGTTATCTCTTCCACCCATGGCGCCGGCGACATTCCCGACAACCTGGTTCCCTTCTATGACGCACTGCTGGCGCAGCAGGCCGATCTTTCCGCCGTGCGCTTTGGCGCCATCGGGATCGGCAGCCGTGAATACGACACTTTTTGCGGCGCGATCGATAAATTAGAAGCGGCGCTGAAGGCCTGCGGGGCAAAACAGATCGGCGAGACCCTGAAGATCAACGTGCTGGAACATGAAATTCCGGAGGATCCGGCGGAAATCTGGCTGGGATCCTGGAAAAATTTGCTCTGAGAATTGTAAAGATCGTCCGTTCTTCTGTGGATAACCATGCTTAAAAGCTTGGATCAACCGGTAGTTATCCAAAGAATAACCGGAGTATGGTTTTTGAGCTGTGCATAACCCTTCATTCTGATCCCAGCTTATACGGACCAGGATCACCGATCATTCACAGATAGTGATCCTTCCTAAGCTTTTGATCTTACTTCGTGGATCCGACTTATCCACAAAGAGAGTCGATCCTAATAAGAGATCACAATAGAACAGATCTCTATATAAAGATCTTCTTTTTAATACTCAGGATCCCGGAGTCTTTCTCAAAAGACCAAAGCCGAGTAGAATCCACGGCCCGGGCTTCAATCCATTTTCAAACCGCGTTATGCGAGGCAGACCACC